>NZ_CP086206.1:0-4800000 GCF_020790195.1 Pseudomonas sp. HN8-3 | reverse complement strand
ATTCGAGCAGGCCGGTTTCCGTGTTCAGGAGTCCCTGGACTTCATACCGCTCTACGCCATGTGGCGAGTGTATGTATTGCGCAAGAGGTAACAGATGGCAGTTGAGTGCGTAGCAGGCAGTCATGTAGCTCCCGAGGAGCGGTTTGATTATTTCTGGCGCCAGAAGGGTGAGTGGGTCGAAGAACCCAATCGCCGGCGTGGCGGTGAAAGTGGTGTGCAGCGAGTGGTCAGCCCTAATGGGCGTTTGCTGTATTGCAAGCGTCAGACCGGGCACATCTACCGCAGTTGGTTGCATCCATTCGGGCGTCCGACCGTGCTGCGTGAACGTGATGCCTTGAAGGGCCTGCGTTTGCTGGATGTGCGCGTGCCGGAGTTGGTGTTTTGCGAGGCGCGACGCGACCCGGAGCATCAATGGAAAGCCCTGTTGGTGACCGCGTCATTGGACGGTTTCGACGAGATCGAAAACTGGTACGCCGCCGGTGGCCGTGAGCAGTACGGCGAGGCGGTCCACGAGCGTTTGCTCCAGGAGCTGGCCGGCACCCTGGCCCGTATGCACAAGGGCCGCTGGCAGCACGGTTGCTTGTATATCAAGCACATTTTCGTGCGGGTAACCGGTGAGCCTGATGCGGCGATTGTGGAAGTGGCCCTGCTGGACTTTGAAAAATGTCGCCAGCGTTTGACCGCTTATCGGGCGGCGTCCCATGACATGCTGCAATTGCGCCGCCATTCGTCGTGGAACGATACCGACTGGAAAAAACTCAGCTACTTTTACGAGACGGCGTTTGGCAGCGCTATCAAGGGTTTAACCAGATGAAGCTAGAAATAGCACGAGGTTTGTTTTTGGTCGGGGCGTTGGGCATTTCAGCCCTTGCCCTGGCAGCGTGGGAACAACCTCGCACACAAGTGCTCAGTGCGGTAGACGGTGGCGGGCAATGCCTGCTGCCGCGGATTGCCAAGGCAAGTGTGGCGGCCAGGCCTGATCATGATTTGCTGCTATTCATGTTCGGGATGTCTCAAGCAATGAGGCCGCAAAGTTGAAACGAGTAAAACTCCTGGAAAGGGCCTTGCGATGCGAGGCCCTTTTTTTACGCCTGACGCTTTAACGGTAGGAGCAAGCTCGCTCCTGCAGAGGGGCGATTTTCAGATCAGGTGCAGGTGGTTATCCCAAAACCCCGCCGGTAATTCCAATGGCTTGGCCATCAGTCGTTCCTGACGACAATCATAGAAGCGGCAACGTCCCTGTCCCGACGTAACCACAAACCCGTCCGCCACTGCACCCACACCGGCGCAGTCGGGCAACGGCCCATCCAGGCGCAGCTCGGCGCTGTCCATATCCCAGATGAAGAAACGATTGCCACGCGGCGCCGTGAGCGCTACTAGGCGCAGTTCGCTGTGCACCGCCACGCTGGCGGTGTAGTGCCCTATCGCTTGCAGTTGCTCATCGGCTACCGGGAACGCCATAAAAGGCTGGCCCGGGCGCTTGATTGCGAGCAACTCGGAACGCTCCTGGGACGGCCCCATGAACTGCTGCCCGGTGAGGATGGTGCCATCGCTGGCGATCCCCATATGGCGCACGCTGTTCATTTGCTGGCCCAACGTTTCCTTGCTGATCAAGGTGCCATCGCGCTGCATCAGCACCAGGCTCGGTTCCATGGCGTTGAGGTTCATCTCCACGCGGCTTTCGGCTTCGGTGCGAATGCCGCCGTTGGCCACCACCAGGGTTTCGCCGTCGGGCATCCAGGAGACCTGGTGCGGGCCGATGCCTTGGGTGGAAATCTCGCCGCTGTGTACCAGCCGCTCGCCTTCGAACTTATACACCCCCAACAACCCACGACCGGGATCTGAGGTGTCGTTCTCGGTGGCGTACAGCCAGTCGCCGCTCTTGTGGATCACCGCATGGCCGTAAAAGTGCCGGTTGGCCTTTGAGGTGATGGTTTGCAGCAGCGTGCCATCGCGCAGGTCGATCAGGTAGCTCTCGGTGCCCGGACGACGGGCGACGAACAACGCAATTGGCAGTGTGGGGTGGTTGATGATGTCGTGACAGCGCTGGCCGACCTGGGTGGCAAAGACGGGCTTGCCGTCCAGGCGATAGCCGACAGCGTAGTGCTTGCCGTCGGCATCATCGCGTGCCGAGAGCAGCAGCGGTCCCTTGTCTTTGCCTTTGAACAGCGTCCAGCCGCCCAACGTGAGGGCGCTGAGCAGCACGCTACCCAGCGCCAAAGCCTGTCGCCTGAGCATCATCAGTCACCGTCGTTGGCGTTGAAGCCCAGTTGGACGCCCAATGCTTTGGCCAGCTCGCCCTCGTGAAGGCGATGGACCACATTGAGGCTGTCGTAGATATCGTTGAGTTGCTGGCGCCCGGCGTCATCGTTCAACAGTTCGTTGAGGGAGCGCTGGTTGCTGGCGAACAGTTTCAGGGACGCAGCATAGGCGGCGTCGATCTTCTCGGCCAACGGCTTCTGATCGCTCGGCAGCAGGCCGCGCAGGCCTTTGTTGTCGACACCGACCCATACGGTCTGGGCGGCGGCGAGGCTGGCCTCCAGGCTTTGCAGGGAGGACTGGCTGCGCCATGCATCGGCCTGGAAGGGTTGCGGGATGCCCTTGGTCTGGCGGCCCATCGGCGTGCCGAGTTTTTTCTTCAGGGTGTCCAGTGCGGTTACTTGCACGCGCAGCAGATCGGCAATGGCTTCGTGGGAATCAGCGTAGCGCTGGTTCGGAAACTTGGTCATCTGCGCGAGCATACCGTCGGTGCTGTTCCAACTGGCGAGGATCTCTTCAGCCAGGGCCTTCTGACGCTCGCCGATGGCCATCAGCAGCGGGCAGTAGCGGGCTTTCTGGGTTTCGTCGGCAACGTCGGGCTTGGCGTCGTAGAGGATGTATTCGTAGGCCGACAGGCCCTGCACCACCACGCTCGATTTGGCCAGGGCGGCCGCATCGATCTGCGGCTGGGCGCTGACCAGTTGCTCGACCTGGCGACCTACCAGGTTCTTCTTGTCCGGCCAGAACTGCACCTGCCAGGCGCGGTTGCCTTCGGCCAGTGGGCCGATCAGCAACGGTTGCAACTCGGCCCAGGCTTTTTGGGCGTGCAGGAAGTCGGCGCGGGCAGTGTCCAGGCTTTCCTTGCCCTGGCAGTAGGCCAGGGCGCTTACGGCCAACTGGCGGTCGGCTTCAACCCAGCGGCTGTAGGTCGGCAGGATCACCTGCTTGGCGATAGCCGCCGAGGTCACCGCTTGCGGGTCCTGGGGCGAGCACGCGCCCAGGGCAAGGGCGGCGAGGCTGGTGAACAACAACTTGGGACGAAACATGTCGAGCTCCCTTCTGTGAGTGGGGCGAAGCTTATAAAGAATTCAGGAACGCCAGCAACGCGGCCCGCTGTTCGGCGTTAAATGACAACACATGTTGTTGCGCCGCTTGTGCTTGCCCGCCGTGCCACAGCACGGCCTCAAGCAGGTTGCGGGCGCGGCCGTCATGCAAGAACTGGGTGTGACCACTGACGGTTTGCGTCAGGCCAATGCCCCACAGCGGCGGGGTGCGCCACTCACGGCCAGTGGCGTTGAATTCGGTACGGTTGTCGGCCAGGCCTTCGCCCATATCGTGCAACAACAGGTCGCTGTAGGGGCGTATCACCTGATTGGCCAGCTCGGGTTCGGCGGCGTTGGCGGCCGTGGTGAATGTCGGCTTGTGACAGCCCTGGCAACCGGCCTCGTAGAACAGGTTCTTGCCGGCCAACACTTGAGGCGTGTTGACGTCTCGGCGCGCAGGCACCGCGAGGTTGCGGGTGTAAAACAGCACCAGGCGCAGGATGTTGTCGCTGACTTCCGGCTCGCCGTCAGGGCCATTGCCGTTTGGAGCCTGCTTGCACGCCACTTGGGCGTCGGTGCAGTCATCAAAGGGTCTCAGGGAGGTCGTGAGACCCATATCACCCGAAAACGCGTGAACATTTTGTTGGTTGAGGTTGGGTTGCCCGGCTTTCCAGCCAAAACGCCCAAGTACGGTTTTATGCTGGGCGTCATCCCAGACCCAATTGGCGCGGCCGACGATTGCGTCTTTGTCGGCGGTCTTGGGGTCGGTGTTGCGCAGGATATCGGCGTCGCTGATTGCTTCGAGCAGGCCCAGGCCGATCATCGGCGGCGCGATGCGTGCCGAGAAGCGTGTGTCGGGGTGCATCGGGCCGTAGCCGAGCTGGGTAATTTTCAGGTCGGGTTTGCGCAGTTCGAGGACGGTGCCGTCCTTGAAGCTGACCTGGACAGGGCTGTAGTCGACCCGCACCTTGCCTTCCGGAACGACGCCCGGCACGGACATGTCTTGCAACTGCCCGCCATACACCGGCTCGGGCACCACGCCGAGCTGTTCGATCAGCTTGGCGTAGGGGGGCTGCTCTGTAATGGAGAGAGGAATTGAGAGGCGTACCAGCATCGACACGGCATTGGGCGCATCAGGCAGCGGCGGGTGGCCACGGCCGTCCTTGATATGGCAGTTCTGGCAGGCGTTGGTATTGAACAGCGGGCCCAGGCCATCCCGTGCCGTGGTGGTGGCCGGCGCGATCACCCAGGGGTTGCGAAAGAAGCTGTTACCGACGCTGAAATCCAGGCGACGGCTGGGTGCCAGGTTGGCCGAGGGCAGGGAAAAGGCGTTCTGGTCGCGCTTGTTTACCGTTGTCGCGCCACCGGATCGCGATTCACCCGGCTCGGCCTTGGTGAAGCGAGGGGCGTCGTCGCAAGCAGTCAGGCATAGAGCCAGCAACGCTGCAGACAGGTAGGAAAGCGAACGGAACATCGAGATTCCTGGACGAGGGGGCAAAATCTGGTCGCAAAGTCTAACAGGGCCGGGCGGTTTGAATAAGAGCAATTATCGTTTGGTGGCATCGCGATTCTTTCCCGCTAGAATGACCACACATTTTTTTTGGAGGTGGCCAATGCAGGCTCTCGACGCTTTGCTCAACCGTGTTTCCGTGCCGCGTTTACTCGACCCGGCACCGACCCAGGAGCAGCGCGACCTGTTGTTCGCTGCCGCCATGCGGGCGCCCGATCACGGTCAATTGCGCCCTTGGCGTTTCCTCACCGTAGAAGGCGCAGCCCGTGAGCAAATGGGCACGCTGTTGGCTGAAGCCGCCCGGCTGCAGGACGCCGACGCACCGCAAGCCGTCATCGACAAGGCGCAGAACGGCCCGCTGCGTGCGCCGTTGGTAGTTGTGGTGATTGCGCGTTTGCAGGAGCACTTCAAAGTGCCCAAGTCCGAGCAATTGCTGGCGGCGGCCTGTGCGGCCCACGGCATCCTGCTGGCGGCGTATGCCCAGGGGATTGGTGCGGTGTGGCGGACCGGGGAGTTGTCCTATTCGGCCCATGTGGCCAAAGGCTTGGGGCTGACGGCGGGTGAAGAAGTGATTGGCTTCCTTTACCTGGGCACGCCGCAGAACCCGCCGCGTACGGCGCCGAAGGAAGACCTGACGCCGTTTGTCCAGGCCTGGAGCGGACGCTAAGCGGTGTGCGGTCAAAATGTGGGAGGGGGCTTGACAGCTAACTAGGATGTTGGGGGGGGCGAGTACATATCCATTGCTGCGGTAACGGCCACTTAGGGTTCCGCTCTTACAGCGGCTCACTTTTGGAAGGACCGGAATGCCGGCCCAGCCAAAAGTAAGCAAAAGGTCCTCGCCCCACCACTCGGCACCTCGCCTAGGCTCGGTGTGCCCGAACGAAGGCTTGAATCCGTGGGCCGCCGCAATGGGCCATCCCTGGCCCAGTGCGGCTAACCCGGCGTCCTGCCGGGTTACCCACGGATTCAAGCCTGCGTTCGGCCAGCGTGGTTTAACGGGGCGCTTGAGATCAAAAGCAAGATCAAGAGCGGCTCGCTTCGCATCGTAGATACGCTGGCGGCGCTTCTGCTTTTCTGTAGGAGCGAGCTTGCTCGCGAAAAACCTGAGGGCGCCGCGCTCATTCTGATTTCCCCCGTCATCGTTAACGACCTTCGCGAGCAAGCCCGCTCCCACAGGGGTACGCGCACGCTTCAACGATCAGGTCGGCTATAAGGCCGCCTCGCTGTGCTTTTGATCTTGATCTTAGGCGCCCCGTTAAACCACGCTGGCCGGAATTCGACATGGATTTGGGGGGTAAACCGGCAGGGATGCCGGTTTAGCCGCCCCGCGCCATGGATGGCGCGTGGCGGCGGCCCCCCAAATCAATGTCGGATTACGGGCACACCGAGCCTAAGCGAGGTGCCGAGTGGTGGGGCAAGAGCGCTTTGGTTACTTTCGCGCTTTTCGAAAGTGACCCGCTGTAAGAGCGGAACCTATAGTGGCCGTTCCCTAAATAACGGATATGTACTCGGCCCAACCACCCAACCACCCAACCACCCAACCACCCAACCACCCGGTCACATCGTCAACGTGGGGCTGTCGCGCAGCCCCCTCCCACATTGGACCTGTGGTGTGAATTACACCCTGAACTGATCCATCAACTTCATCTGCTGGCTGGCCAGGGCATTGAGCTGGCTGCTGATCGCCGCCGACTCGGTAGCCTGGCCGGTGAGGGTTTCGGTCACGGTGCGAATCGCCGAGACGTTGCGGTTGACCTCTTCGGCCACCGCGCTCTGCTCTTCGGCAGCGCTGGCGATTTGCAGGTTCATGTCGCTGATCACCGTGACCGCGTCACTGATCTTGCCCAGCGCCTGCACCGCCTGATGGATCTGCCCGGCATTGCTCTGGGCCTGGTGCTGACTGGAGTGCATGGTCGCCACTACCCCACGGGTACCGCTTTGGATGCGCTCGATCACCACGCGGATTTCCTCGACCGAATCCTGGGTGCGTTTGGCCAGGTTGCGTACTTCGTCGGCCACTACCGCAAACCCGCGCCCGCTTTCGCCGGCGCGTGCTGCTTCGATCGCGGCGTTCAATGCCAGCAGGTTGGTCTGTTCGGCAATGCTGCGGATCACTTCCAGGACTGAACCGATTTGCTCGCTGTTGACTGCCAGGGCTTCAACTTCGGTCACGGCCTTGCTGACTTCCTCGGCAAGGGTGGTGATGTCGCGGGTGCTCTGCTCGATGATCGACATGCCTTCGCGGGCCGACTGATCGGCGCCGCGTGCCGCGCTGGCGGCATTGGAGGCGCTGTTGGCGACGTCGTGGGCGGTGGCGCTCATTTCATTCGACGCGGTGGCGACCTGGTCGATTTCACGGAACTGCACCTGCATACCTTCGCTGGTCTGGCGTGCAATGGCCGAGGATTGATCCGCCGTACCTCGGGCTTCGGTGATGCTTTGTTTGATCTGGGCGATGGTCGGCTGCAGCTTGTCGAGGAAGCGGTTGAACCAGTTCACCAGCTCGCCCAGTTCGTCTTTCTTGGTGTAGGCCAGGCGTTGGGTGAGGTCGCCGTCGCCGCTGGCAATGTCCTTGAGCATGGCCGCCACGCTGTTGATCGGACGGGTCACGCCGGTGGCGGTCAGCCAGATCAGCAACAAGCCCAGCAAGCCGGCGGCGGCTGCCACCAGCAAGGCTTTGAGGGTGCCGGTAGCCTGGGCTTCGTCGAGCACGGCTTGCAGCTTTTCGTTATCAGCCAGCATCACACTTTTAGGCAGTTTGATCACCACACCCCAGGATTTGGCATCGGCAATCGGCTTGACCGGGTACACGGCGCGAATCGTGTCGTCCTGTTCGCGGATCATGGGCCGATCATTGCCCAGCAGTTGCACGATCTCCTTGCCTTCGGCGCCGAGGGTGTCGACCAGGTTCTTGCCGACCCTGGCCGGTTCGCCGCTGTAGGCTGCAATCAGGCCGGTGCTGGACAGGATTTCCAGGTGAGCAGCACCGTTGAACACGTCCTTTTGTGCCGCATCGGTGGTGGCTTGCAGGGCGGTGAGGGCGATGTCGACACCCACAACGCCGATGACTTTGCCGTCGACGATCAGGGGCAGGGAAATGGTGGTCATCAGCACAGGTTTGCCGGCCACCGTGTCTTCATACGGGTCCAGCAGGCAGGTGCTGCGGGTGTCCCGTGGGCAGGTATACCAAATGTTGTAAGGCGTACCGCTGAGGTTGAGGGTGGTCTTGGTCAGGTCATCCTCGACCATGATGGTGTTCAGGCTTTCGCCGCCGGCACGGCTCCAGTAGCTGGAAAAGCGACCTTTTTCGTTGGAGACGCGAGCCTTGTCGTCAACGAATTCACTGTCCTTGCCATCCAGGCCGTTGGGCTCGAACGACAGCCAGATGCCCAGCACCTTGGTGTTGCGCTCGAACGCGGTTTTCACGCTCTGGTTGATTTCTTCGCGCAGGGCGCCGGCTTCAATGGAGCGCTTGGTCCCCAACTGACGCAGGTCCTTGATCTGGTCGGCGAGGGCGGTAACCGCCAGCAGGTTTTCACCGAAGGTCTTTTGTAACTGTACGGCCTGTTCAGCGGCCTTGGCTTGCAGCAGCTGTTCCACGCTGGCGGTGAGCATTCGTGAGCTTGAATCACTGACCAACCGATCGTTCTGGTTGGTGTTGTAGATATTGATGCCGACCACCAGTGCGATCACTCCCAGCAGGCAGAGGCCGGACAGCAGCACGATTTTCAAGCGGATAGAAAGGGTGTCGAACATAGGTTCACTCACGAATGGACTTGTGGGTATGCACGCAGCAGAGCCAAGTCCATTCGGCGCCGTTCCTGAAACATCGGCGTCACAAATCAATTCATGAGTAATAGGCGATGAGCGGTAGGAAAATGCCTACGCCGGGCGTTATACGGGCCGTGCGAGCTGCTCGGGGCGGGACCAGATCCACAGGTTGCCCAGGCTCATCCCGGCGATTGCCAGGTACACCGGCCAGCCATGATCAAGCATCACCAGCATCAGCAGGGCACACAGCAACATGCTTACGGTGGCGCTGACCTTGGCCCGGCGTGCAATGATCTTGCCGTTGCGCCAGTTGAACAGGATCGGCCCGAACAGGCGGTGGTTTTCCAGCCAGGCGCTTAAGCGCGGTGAGCTTTTGGTGGCGGCCCAGGCGGCCAGCAGGATGAATTCGGTGGTCGGCAAACCCGGTATGACAATCGCGACCAAACCGATCCCCAGGCTGACGTAGGCCAGCAGGCCATAGAGAAGTTGGGCGATCTTTGAGGAGGATTGGGTTTTGCCGGTCATGCTGCAATTTTCTGGTGGGAGGGTTTACACATGATCTGCCATGAAATGCACTCAAATGTGGGAGCTGGCTTGCCTGCTCCCACATTGAACCGATGTCTACCGGAACATTTACGCCATTTCTGGGGCGCTAGCGTACGCCTGTTCCAGCAACACGGTGAAGCGCACAAACGCATCGATCGCGCCTTTTTCTACCGCAGCTTCTTCTTCGGCGCTGAACTCCAGGCTGTCGAGGGTGCGGGTGAAGCTTTTCCAGCCTTCGGCGCGGCCACCGGCCGGTTCGCCCAGGTGGCGGGCCCCGAAGGTTTCGCTCAGGCCCAGGCCCACGGCGCGCTTGATCAGAAACGCGGCGCCCAGCTTGGAGCCTTCGGACACGAACAGCCAACCCAGGGCTTCGGCCTGGCTTGGGTTTTTCACCGCGCCGGCGACCGGAGCCGGAACGTCGGTGTCCAGGTCAGCCAGGTCGAGCTTGGCGGCTTCGGCGCGGCAGCGGGCGGCCAGGTCGGGAATGATCGTGTTCAGCGCGGCATCGTTGTACAGCGCCACCAGTTCCGACTGGAACAGGTACTGGGCCACCACGAAGCGGGCGAAGTTGGCTTGGGTTTCGAACGGCGCATGAGCCTTCACCAACGCATCCAGCTTGGTGTGCGGTTCATTGGTGATCTGGTTCAGGCGCTGGGAGCGCAGGCTTGGGCGTTCTGCGGTAGGAGAAGCGGTCATGTAAAAAGTCCTTGAAAGAGGGAGCGCCTGGGTGCCCTTAAAGAGAGCTGTTATCAACTAGACGAACAAGAAGACGTGGCACAGTAAAAAATCCTCACCCCGCCGCTGATGGATTCCGGCGAGGTGAGGCGGGTGGATCAGATGTCCCAGATCAGGTTGATCGCAAAGTTGCGACCGGGCTGGGTCAGGCGGTCCAGGTTGGCCGGGCCGGTTACGCCAGCTTCGCCGACGCTGTCGTAACTGCGCACGTCATCCCAGTTCCAGTACTTCTTGTCGGTGAGGTTGTAGAGGCCACCGTTGATGGTCACGTCGTTGGTGACCTTGTAGTAGGCGGTCAGGTCGAGGATGCCGAAGCCCGGGGTCTTGAACGGGCCGTCGGTGCTGCCGTCGGGAGCGTGGAAGGTGGTGCTGTCGACGCGGTTCTGTTTTTTCACCAGGGTCCAGCTCAGCAGGCCGCCGTAATTGTCCTGGTCGTAGCCCAGGCCAAACACGCCCTTGAGCGGGTTGACGCTGTTCAATGGTTCGCCATTGTCGTCGTTGCGACCGTGGGCGTAGGCAATCGAACCCTGGGTGTACAGTCCCTTCGGCGCGCCGAACGCATCCAGGTTCAGGCGGCCCTTGGCTTCCATGCCCTTGATGGTGGCGCGCTTGATATTGACGGCCTGGAACTGCTCCACGGTGCCGCCGACCACGGCGTTGTCTTCGTCGATAAAGTCGCGGTACTTGTTGTAGTACACCGCGATGTCGAAGGAGCCTTCGTCAAACTTGCCGCGTATCCCGGTCTCGATGCCTTTGCTGGTCTCCGGCTTGAGGTCGGGGTTGGGTTCGACGGTGTAGCCAATGTTGAGGTTTTCGAAGCGGCCATACAGGGCCTTCGCCGAGGGGGTGCGGAAGCCTTCGGCGTATTGGCCGAACCAGGTGTAGTTATCGGTCAGGGCGTAGGTCAGGCCGAACTTTGGCGTGACGCGGTGCCAGGTTTTGTCCTTGCCATCGACGGCATATTCGCCGGTCGGGTTGACGGTGTTGAGGAACTCCTGGGTCAGCTTGGGCTTGAGCCGGGTGTAGTCATACCGCACGGCGGGCAGGAAGGTCCATTTATCCCAGCTGATCTGGTCCTGGGCAAACAACGAGTAAGTGTTGATGGTCGGGTCGGGGAAGTCGCTCGCCTTCTTCACGCTGTCGCTTGCTTGCGGGCTGGGCGCGCCGATGGCGGTGCAGCCGCCACCAATGGCCAGGCACGAGGCGGAGCCTTCGCGCGAGCCGGTGACTTTCTGCTGCTTGAGGGTGGTGCCGTAGGTCACCTGGTGGTCGGTTTCGCCGACGCTGAACGCCTTGTCCAGTTGAGCGTCGAAGACCCACTGTTTTTCTTCGTAAAGGGTGTCGCGGGTACGCAGTACGCGGCGACCAGCCTGGTAGATCTCGGCGGTGGTCTGGTCGGTCTTGGCGATCTGGTAGTTGAGGCTGGTCTTGATGCGATCAGCGATCGGCGACTCCAGGGCAAAAGTGTTTTCCAGGCCGAAGCGCTCGCGGGTGATGGTGTCGTTGCCCGAGCGGGCACGGTAGAGGTTCATGCCTCGACCGCCGATGAACGGGCCGCCTACGGCATTCTTCAGGTTGACGTCGCGGTCATCCTTGAACTTCTCGTAGGTCAGGCCCAGGCGGTTTTCATCACCATAGTTCCAGCCCAGCTTGGCCAGCACGTTGGTGGTGCGCGCGTCTTCCGGGTTGGCGCCGGTGCGGGCCAGGCCGGTGGCGTTGTTGCCGTCGTAGGATTCGGTTTCATGACCATTGCGCTGGCTCAGGTGCAGCAAGCCATCGAAGTCCTGTACCCGTCCTGCGAAGGTGCCGGAGGTCAGCCAGCTCTCGTCGGCGGAGCTGTAGCCGGTCTTGAGGCGGGCGCCGACGTCCTTGCCGGGCTTGATGATATCGTCCGGGTCGAGGGTGAAATAGCTCACCGCGCCGCCGATGGCGTTGCTGCCGTACAGGGCCGAGGCCGGGCCGCGCAGGATCTCCACGCGCTTGACGATTTCCGGGTCGACGTAGTTGCGACGGGTCTTGGCGTAGGGGCCGTTGAAGAAGTTGTTGGGCACTTCGACGCCGTCCACCTGGGTGAGGATGCGGTCGCCGTCGATACCACGGATGTTATAGCCCGCGTTGCCTGAGCGGGTGCCGGCGCCGCCGACGGAGACACCGGGCTCGTAGCGCACCAGTTCGCGGATGTTGTTGGTGTTCTGGCGGTCCAGTTCCTCGCGGTCGTGCACGCTGACGGTGCTGGGTACGCTGTTCACATCCTGTTCGTTACGGGTGGCGCTGATGGTCACCTGTTGCAGGGCGAGGGCGCCGCCCGCGGCGCGTTTCTCCAGCACGATATTGTTATTACCCAGTTTGCGGTAGCTCAGGTTGGTCCCCACCAACAACCGCTCCAGGGCTTTTTCCGGCGACAGCGGGCCGCGCACGCCAGGGGACGACACTCCCTGGCCCAGCTCTGCCGGCAGGCCGACTTGCCAGCCGGTCACCGCGGTAAAGGCGTTGAGCGCCGACACCAGCGGTTGCTGCTCGATGCTGAAGTTGTAATTACCGTGGCTGCGAGGGGCGGGTTCGGCGGCGGTGGCGCTCATGACGGGCGCGCCAGCCAGCAGGATCGCAGCGGTCAGCAAAGACAAAACGGGCGAAGAACACCGGCGGTTGAAACGAGAGGACATCGAGAGCGCTCCGGGATACGAATCTTATAGTTGCGAACTGAACCAAATAGGAATCAGTTGCATTGGCTATAACGAGACGTATCGCCGGTTAACATCGAGTAAAAATAATTCTCATTTAGTTCAGGATCACCAGCGCCGGGTATTCCGACAGCTTGGCCGAGGTGATATGGGCCAGGGAGCGCACCACGTCAAGCGGCTGGTCGAGACGATAGTTGCCGGTGACGGCGACGCTGGCCAGTTGCTCATTGTTGTTGACGATCCAGCCAGGGTAATAGCGGCGCAGTTCAGCCAGGACTTCGCTCAGCGGGCAATTTTCGAACACCAGACGACCCTGCACCCACGCCAGATCCTTGCCGACATCGAGCTTGGCCGGTTGGCCGAAACCCTTGGGGCCGATGCGGATGCTTTGCCCGGCACTCAGGCGTACGCGGGCATCGTCGTAGGTGTTGCTCAGGTCGACATCGCCACGCTGCACCTGTACCTGGGCCTCGCCATCGAGGTAGCGCACGGCGAAGGCGGTGTCGCGCACGCTGGCACGCACGGGGCCGGCGTCGATTTCCAGGGCCAGGCCACGGCTGGGGGCTATGTCGAAGAACGCTTCGCCCTGGTACAGGCGCGCAATGCGCTGGTGGTCGGTGATGCGGCTGGAAAATGCCGAGTTGGTGTTGAGCAGCACCTTGGACCCATCGTCCAGTTGCAGGCGCTGGCGCTCGCCGACCACGGTGAGGTGATCGGCCTGCAAGCGCACCGGCAAGTTGCTGAAGCTGAACAGACCGATCAACAGCACGGCCGCGGTGGCCAAGGGCTTCCAGTGCGGTTTGATCCGGCGCCAGCCGCTTGGCTTGCGTGGCACCGCCAGGGCCACGGCGGCGCTGTGTACCGGTGCACCTGCCCAGGCCGCCTGGGCCTTGCTGAACGCGTGGACATGCGCCGGGTCCTCGGCCAGCCAGGCGTCGAACTCGGCCTGCTGCCCGGGTTGCGGGCACTGCAAGGCGATCAGCCAATCGAGGGCTTGGTCCATGGCCGTGTCTTGCAGCACCTCATGAGCCAACGCATGGGGGCGCAGTTTATTCGGGTCCGTCACGGTGTTCCTCGGGTCTTCGCCACGTTCTATTCATTTTTTCGTACAGCGTGGATCGATAGCTCTGTCGGATGGAGCTTAAGGCTGATCCAGCCGTTCGGCCACACCTACACAGATGGCCATGATCAATTTCAGTTCCTTTTGTACGGTGCTCAAGGACACGTTCAACTGATCGGCAATCTCCTGGTAGCTGCAACCGTGCAGGCGGCTGAGGATGAAAATCCGCTGCTGACGAGCGCTCAGCTGGCCGAGGCTGACGCTCAGATGCTCCAGCAGTTGCTCGGCCTGAATGGCTTCTTCAGGCGTGCTGGCAGGGGCGGCGACGCTTTGCAGCACGTCCAGCGGGACGTCTTCCTGCAACGTGCGGGCCTGGATCCGGCGCGAGCGCAGGTGATCCAGCGCCAGGTTGCGCGCGGTCTGGTACACAAAGGGTTCAAGGTGGTCGATCGGCCGCTCGCTCAGGGCCCGAGTGACGCGCAGGTAGGTTTCCTGCAACAGGTCCTCGGCAGTGCTGTGGTTATTCACCATCCGCTGCAAGGTGCGTAGCAGAATCACCCGTTGGGTGAGAAAGACTTGGTTGAAGCGAGATTGGCTCACAGTGATACCAGATCGATTTGCAGCGAATGATAATGCTTATCATCAACCGAAATGGCAAGTGGCTATTTCCCTGAACCTACGCTGGACAAAATGTAACTGTGGGAGGGGGCTTGCTCCCTCCCACAGGTGGGATTACTCGGCGTTGCACAGCGCCAGGCAGTTATCCAGCATACGGTTGGAGAAGCCCCACTCGTTGTCGTACCAGGCCAGCACCTTGAGCAGCTTGCCGCTGACCTTGGTGTGATTGGCATCGAAGATCGACGACAGCGGGTTATGGTTGAAGTCACTGGAAACCAGCGGCAGGGTGTTGTAACCGAGGATCTTCGAGTGCTGGCTGGCCTGTTTCAGCAGGGCGTTGACTTCATCGGCCGTGGCTTCTTTCTTCAACTGCACAGTCAGGTCCACCAGAGACACGTTGATCACCGGTACCCGCACCGCCATGCCGGTCAGCTTGCCCGCCAGTTCCGGCAGCACCAGGCCAACGGCTTCAGCCGCGCCGGTTTTGCTCGGGATCATGTTCTGGGTGGCCGAGCGCGCGCGGTACGGGTCGGTGTGGTAGACGTCGGTCAGGTTCTGGTCGTTGGTGTAGGCGTGAATGGTGGTCATCAGGCCGCTTTCGATACCCAGCTCACGGTGCAGCACCTGCGCGACCGGCGCCAGGCAGTTGGTGGTGCACGACGCGTTGGAGATGATCTGGTGGGACTGACGCAAAATGTCATGGTTTACGCCATAAACCACAGTGGCATCCGCGCCCTTGGCCGGAGCCGAGATGATCACCTTGCGCGCGCCGGCGGTAATATGGGCGGCAGCCTTGTCACGGTCGGTGAACAGGCCGGTGCATTCGAACACCACGTCGATCTTGTGCGCAGCCCACGGCAGGTCGGCGGGGTTGCGAATGGCACTGACGGCAATCCGGTCACCATTGACGGTCAGGCTTTCCTGATCGTGGGCGACCTCTGCATCGAAAGTGCCGTGTACGGTGTCGTACTTGAGCAGGTGGGCGTTGATCGAACTGTCGCCCAAATCATTGATGGCGACGATCTGCAAATCCTGGCGATAGCCTTGGGTATACAGTGCGCGCAGGACATTACGGCCGATACGGCCAAAACCATTGATTGCGATACGTAGAGTCATTGGAAAAGTGCCTGTCGTCGATTTGTTGTAAGAATTACAAGATTATTCGCATAAAAATAGAAAACAAGCCTTTTTAGTGGCAATATTTTGTTCAATCTACAACGAGTGACCTGAATCAACTGGTCCGATGATCCAAACGACCCCCTGCCATCCCATGAGCCGTGGGCGTTTGATCAGCATAGACACTCAGGTCGCCACATCCGTTAGCCTGGAGTTCTATACATGCATCCCCGCGTTCTTGAGGTCACCGAACGGCTTATCGCCCGCAGCCGCGCCACCCGCGAGGCTTACCTTGCGCTCATCCGCGGCGCAGCCAGCGACGGTCCGATGCGTGGCAAGCTGCAATGCGCCAACTTCGCCCACGGCGTGGCCGGTTGCGGCACCGAAGACAAAAACAGCCTGCGCATGATGAATGCCGCCAACGTGGCAATTGTTTCTTCTTATAACGACATGCTCTCGGCGCATCAGCCCTACGAACATTTTCCTGAACAAATAAAGAAAGCCCTGCGTGAAGTGGGCTCGGTCGGCCAGTTCGCCGGCGGCACCCCCGCCATGTGCGACGGTGTGACCCAGGGCGAGCCGGGCATGGAACTGAGCCTGCTCAGCCGTGAAGTCATCGCCATGTCCACGGCGGTAGCGCTGTCCCACAACATGTTCGACGCCGCGCTGATGCTGGGGATCTGCGACAAGATCGTCCCGGGCCTGATGATGGGCGCGCTGCGCTACGGCCATCTGCCGATGATCTTCGTGCCCGGCGGCCCGATGCCGTCGGGTATCTCCAACAAGCAGAAAGCCGATGTGCGCCAGCGCTACGCCGAAGGCAAGGCCAGCCGCGAAGAGCTGCTGGAATCGGAGATGAAGTCCTACCACAGCCCCGGCACCTGTACCTTCTACGGCACCGCCAACACCAACCAGTTGTTGATGGAAGTGATGGGCCTGCATTTGCCGGGCGCGTCATTCGTCAATCCGTACACGCCACTGCGTGACGCGTTGACCCGCGAAGCGGCGCACCAGGTCACGCGCTTGACCAAGGCCAATGGCAACTTCACGCCGATCGGCGAGATCGTCGACGAGAAATCCATCGTCAACTCCATCGTTGCGCTAAACGCTACCGGCGGTTCCACCAACCATACGCTGCACATGCCGGCCATCGCCATGTCGGCGGGCATCATCCTGACTTGGCAAGACATGGCCGACCTCTCCGAGGTGGTGCCGACCCTGTCCCACGTGTACCCAAACGGCAAGGCCGACATCAACCACTTCCAGGCGGCGGGTGGCATGTCGTTCCTGATCCGCGAACTGCTCGAAGCCGGCCTGCTCCACGAAGACGTCAACACCGTGGCCGGCAAGGGCTTGAGCCGCTATATCCAGGAGCCGTTCCTGGTGGACGGCGAGCTGGTCTGGCGCGATGGCCCGATCGAGAGCCTCGACGAAACCATCCTGCGCCCCGTGGCCCGTGCGTTCTCGCCGGAAGGCGGCTTGCGCGTGATGGAAGGCAACCTTGGCCGTGGCGTGATGAAAGTTTCGGCTGTCGCGCCCGAGCATCAGGTGGTTGAAGCGCCGGCGGTGGTGTTCCAGGACCAGCAAGACCTGGCCGACGCCTTCAAGGCGGGCCAGCTGGAAAAAGACTTCGTTGCGGTGATGCGCTTTCAGGGGCCACGTTCCAACGGTATGCCGGAATTGCACAAGATGACCCCGTTTCTCGGCGTGTTGCAGGACCGTGGTTTCAAAGTGGCGTTGGTAACAGATGGGCGAATGTCCGGCGCCTCGGGTAAGATCCCTGCCGCGATCCACGTCAACCCCGAAGCCCAGAGCGGCGGGCCGCTGGCGCGGGTGCAGGATGGCGATATCATCCGCGTCGATGGCGTCACCGGCACCCTGGAGCTTAAAGTGGACGCCGAAGTATTTGCAGCGCGCGCGCCTGCCACGGGCCTGTTGGGCAATAACGTGGGAGCAGGTCGCGAGCTGTTTGCATTCATGCGCTTGGCCGCAAGCTCCGCAGAGCAGGGCGCCAGCGCCTTTACCTCTGCCTTGGAGACGCTTAAGTGAAGCTTGCGCTGGTCGGTGATATCGGGGGTACCAACGCCCGTTTTGCGTTATGGCGAGATCAGGAGCTGCATTCGATCCGCGTGCATGCCACAGCGGATCACCAAAGCCCTGAAGAAGCGATCAAGGTCTATCTCGCAGAGGAAGGCCTGGAAATCGGGGACATCGGTGCGGTGTGCCTGTCGGTGGCCGGGCCGGTGAGTGGCGAGGAGTTCAAGTTCACCAACAATCACTGGCGCCTGAGCAAGACGGCGTTTTGCCAAGCCCTGCAAGTGGATGAACTGCTGCTGGTCAATGATTTCTCGGCCATGGCCCTGGGCATGACGCGTCTTAAGCCCGACGAGTTCCGCGTGGTCTGCGAAGGCACGCCGGAGCCTTTGCGCCCAGCGGTGGTGATCGGCCCGGGCACTGGCCTGGGCGTTGGCACCTTGCTGGACCTTGGCGCCGGGCGTTTCGCGGCATTGCCGGGGGAGGGCGGGCACGTCGACCTGCCCCTGAGCAGCCCGCGGGAAACCCAGCTGTGGCAGCATATTTACACGGAGATCGGCCATGTCAGCGCCGAGACCGTATTGAGCGGCGGCGGGTTGCCGCGTCTGTATCGCGCTATTTGTGCGGTGGACGGGCACGAGCCGGTGCTGGATACGCCCGAAGCCATCACCGCAGCGGGCCTGGCCGGCGACGCGGTAGCCATGGAAGTGCTGGACCAGTTCAGCATCTGGCTGGGGCGGGTCGCGGGCAATAACGTCTTGACCACCGGTGGGCGCGGTGGCGTGTACATCGTGGGTGGGGTGATACCCAGGTTTGCCGACTTCTTTATCGCCAGCGGTTTCGCCAAAAGTTTTGCGGATAAAGGCTGCATGAGCGACTACTTCAAAGGTATTCCGGTGTGGTTGGTGACAGCGCCGTATTCGGGGCTGACCGGGGCTGGCGTGGCGCTTGAGCAGGCTTTTGCATAGGCTGTGATGGCCTCTTAGCGAGCAAGCCCGCTTCCACATTTGACCGCGTTCCAACTCTGGAATGCAGGCAAATGTGGGAGGGGGCTTGCCCCTGATGAGGCCCTACAGAACACCCCATAACAACAAGGAGGCCCCCGTGAGCGTAATCAGTAAATCCATTCTCCTCGTCGACGACGATCAGGAGATCCGCGAATTGCTGCAAACCTACCTCAGTCGCGCCGGCTTCCAGGTCCGTGGCGTGGCCGATGGTGCGGGGTTCCGCCAGGCGATGAACGAGGCGCCGTGCGACCTGGTCATCCTCGATGTGATGTTGCCGGATGAAGACGGGTTCAGTCTGTGCCGCTGGATCCGCCAGCACCCGCGCCAGGCGCAGGTACCGATCATCATGCTCACCGCCAGTTCCGACGAAGCCGACCGTGTGATCGGCCTGGAACTGGGCGCTGACGACTATATCGGCAAACCGTTCAGCCCTCGCGAGTTGCAGGCGCGGATCAAGGCACTGCTGCGCCGTTGCCAATTCGGCCAGGAGCGCAGCACTGGCGGTGATGTGCTGGTCTTCGATGAATGGCGCCTGGACATGATCAGCCACCGCTTGTTTCACGTTGATGGCGAAGAGGTCATCCTTTCCGGCGCGGACTTTGCCTTGCTCAAGTTGTTTCTTGATCACCCGCAACAGATCCTCGACCGCGACACTATCGGCAACGCTACCCGTGGCCGTGACCTGATGCCGCTTGACCGTATCGTCGATATGGCCGTCAGCCGTCTGCGCCAACGCCTGCGCGATACCGAAAAACCCCCGAGGCTGATCCGCACCGTGCGCGGCAGCGGTTATCAACTGGCAGCCAGCGTGGTTGCCGGCAATGCCCACTGAACCTTTGACCGAGCGCCGCCGCCGCTTTCCGGTGCCACGCTCGCTGCTGGGGCGCATGTTGCTGCTGACCTTGCTCGCCGTGCTGTTCGCCCAGGCGCTGTCCAGCGTGATCTGGGTGTCGCAATTGCGCGCCACCCAGCTTGAGGGCCTGGTGACCAGCGCCCGCAGCCTGGCGCACTCGATGACCGCCAGCGTGAGTTATTTCCGTTCGCTGCCGGTGGCCTATCGACCTTTGGTCCTTGATCAGTTGCGCAGCATGGGCGGTACCCGCTTTGTAGTGACCCTCAATGATCGCCCGCTGGATATGGCGATCCTGCCGCAGACGCCACGCAAGCAAGCGGTGCTGGAGGCGGTCGATGAGGTGCTACGCCAAACCCTGGGCGCCGATGTACATATCTCGGTGGAGTTCGTCAGCGCCGAAGACCTGCGCATCTTCAATGCCGGCCTCAAGCTCGACGAACTGCCACGCTCCTGGGCCCATTACGCGTTAACCCTGGAGCCGGTTAACCCACCGGTATTGGTCACCCAGATTCAACTGGCTCCCGGCGAATGGCTGTACATCGCCTCGCTGTTGCCAGAGCCGTACACCAGCCTTGAAGAACAGGGCCTGCCGTCCCAGCAGGTGTGGTTTATCGTGCTGACCAGTGGTTTTTTGCTGCTGTTTATCGGTTTGCTGGTGCATTGGCAAAGCCGGCCGCTCAAGCGCCTGGCGCGGGCGGCGCGGGATATGTCGCTGGGCGCCGATGTAGAACCGGTGGCCGAA
Organism: Pseudomonas sp. HN8-3; assembly: GCF_020790195.1. Taxonomy (NCBI): domain Bacteria; kingdom Pseudomonadati; phylum Pseudomonadota; class Gammaproteobacteria; order Pseudomonadales; family Pseudomonadaceae; genus Pseudomonas; species Pseudomonas sp. HN8-3. Next base: position 4,780,025 of record NZ_CP086206.1, on the reverse strand, counting down.
GGCGGCGGCAGTGAAGTGGTGGAGGTGGGCCGCGCATTCAACGCAATGCGCGAACGCATCAGCCGTTACCTGACCGAACGCAGCCAGTTGTTCAGCGCAATTTCCCACGACTTGCGCACCCCGATTACCCGCCTGCGGTTGCGTGTGGAATTGCTCGAAGACGAGAACCTGCAAACCAAATTCGGCCGCGACCTGGATGAGCTGGAACTGCTGGTCAAAGGCGCGCTGCAATGCGTGAAAGACACCGACATCCACGAAAACATCCAGCCGGTTGACCTCAATCATGTACTCGAATGCCTGGTGGAACCGTACCTGGCGCCCAACGGCAACGGGCGGGTAACCCTTGAAGGCGCGGCCCTGGCGGCCTACCCGGGCAAGCCGCTGGCGCTCAAGCGTTGCATCGGTAACCTGATCGACAACGCCTTGAAGTACGGGCAGAACGCGCATCTGCATATCGAGGACGATGGTGTGCAGTTCGTCCTGCATGTGGATGACGAAGGCCCCGGTGTGCCGGAGCAGCGTCTGGAGCAGGTGTTCGAACCGCACTTTCGCCTGGCCGGCCAGCAGCAGGGGTATGGCCTGGGGCTGGGGATCGCGCGCAACATTGCCCATAGCCATGGGGGTGAAGTGAGTTTGCAGAACCTGCGCGAAGGCGGCCTGCGCGTCACCCTGCAACTACCAAGAACCTTGGACTAACAAACACCTGAGCTGCGTACATCAGATGCTTTGGCGCAACCGGGCCAGGTCGCGCAGCGGTGGCGCTCCAAACAACCGACTGTATTCCCGGCTGAATTGCGACGGGCTTTCATACCCCACCCGATACCCCGCGGCCGAGGCTTCCAGTCCTTCGGCAATCATCAAGCGCCGGGCTTCCTGCAAGCGCAGCTGCTTCTGGTACTGCAGCGGGCTCATGGCTGTAATCGCCTTGAAGCGATGGTGCAAGGTCGAGACGCTCAGGTTCACTTCCTTGGCCAGGTCGTCGATGCGCAACGGTTGTTCGTAGTTGCCGTTCAACCACTTGATCGCCTGGCTGACGCGATGGCTCTGGCTGTTGGCCACGGCAATTTCATACAGGCGATAACCCTGTGGGCCCCGCAGCAAGCGATAGAGAATTTCACGGTTGATCAACGGCGCGAGCATGGCGATGTCTTTGGGCGTGTCCAGCAGGCGGGCCAGGCGCAGCACGGCGTCGAGCAACGGGGTGTCGATGCGGTCCACATACATGCCGCGAGAGGTGGGACGCGACGGCACCCCCATAGGCCCGGCTTCGGCAATCAGCGCGGTGAGCTGGGCCGGATCGATATTGATGCGGACCGACAGGTTGGGGTCTTGCGGGGTGGCATCGATGATTCTGCCGGCTACCGGCATGGCGACCGAGAACACCAGATAATTGAGCGGGTCGTAGGCAAAGATTTCGTCGGCCAGGCGCACTTCCTTGCTGCCGCTGGCGAGGATGCACAGCGCAGGTTCCACCAGCACCGGCATGAAATCCCGTGGCGTGTTGTGGCGGTTCAGATACAGCGAGGTGATCGCCGTGCCGTAGGAGCCATCTTCCCAGGTGTGGCGGTGCACGATACTGGCCAGCTCGGCGCGTTGTTTCTCCATCTCGGCATCGACGGGGATGGGCTTTGGTTCGGGCGACGACATGGGGCGTCCTCTACACGCTGCTTTGATGGGCTCAGCTTAGCGGCAGCTTTTCAAAAAGTGTTACGTCGATTCTGCAGGATCCTTGCCTGATCCTGCGATAGGTAGTGAATCAGGCAAGCAGGCCGCCTGTCATCTCCCTGAAACACTGGGCCGGTGCATGGAATAAATCCCGGGGGCCAAATGTCCTCTCTATGTTTCTCGCAGGATTGTGCAATAAGCCTGCAGGAATCGACTAACCGCATCCACAGCCGGGCCGCTATCTTTGATCCTGTGGCAACACACCCTCACCGTGCTTGCCGAGCATCACTTCTCAACGGGAGAGTCGAACATGTCCACCCCCATTCCCGCGAGCCACATGGCCTTTATCCGCGCCCGTAGCGGGTGCAGCACCGAACTCGGTGCACGCTTGAGCAGTTTGATCGAACCGGGCCGCCAAGCCCCAGGTTGCCTGCAATTTTCGTTGCAGCATTCCCAGGTCGATCCTGATATATGGCTGGTATCAGGTTTTTGGAGCAGCGAGGAGGCCATGAGTGCCTACTTCAGCTCACCGACCTTGATGATTTTTACGGAGTTGCTCAACGACATGGTCGTGCGCAGCATGGACTTCCAGACCTTCACCGATGCATCTGCCGTCAACGCCTACGGCGAGTACCTGCAACTGGCCGGTTGAACCGGTTTACAATGGCCGACTTTTCCATTGGCCAGGACCTGCAACATGGCACGTAAACAATTTGCCCACCACGAAGCCGTTTCCGCCTTGATGCGTGAAGAAGAGGGTGGCTATAGCGCTGCCATCGCCGTCAAGGCACTGGATGGCATGGGCGCCCCCAAGTTCCACAAGATCCTTGACGGGCAGAAGTTCAAGACGGCTTCGGATGCCGATGATGCGGCCACTGTGCAGCTAGAGGACCTGGTCGACGTGGACGCGGAAGGTCAACTGACTTGGGCAACGGCTTCCAACTAACGAACGCTGCCGATCAAATGTGGGAGGGGGCTTGCTCCCTATAGCGGTGTATCAGCCAGCAAATTTTTAGCTGATACATAGCCATCGGGAGCAAGCCCCCTCCCACAATTTGACTGTATGTCAGTCAGGGTTTTGTGGCGCCTGGGCGGTACATCTTGAACAGCGCTTGCGGCCCCAACTGGAAGTAATCCGCCGGGCCGCCGCCGCGCAAAATCGGCTCGGCGGCAGCAGTGTCGTAGATCCCATCCTTTAGTAACCACTCGGCGATGTGCACCGCAACCACTTCGCCCAGTACCAGCCAACTCGGCACCAGCTCCTTGTCGGCGCGTTGCAGTTGGATGATCTGCGTCACTTTGCATTCAAACGACACCGGGCTCTCGCCGACGCGGGGTACAGCGACGACTTTCGAAGCCACCGGCGTCAGGCCGGACAACTCGAATTCATTCACATCCGGTGAGACCGCCGCGCAACTCTGGTTCATCTGCTCGGCCAACGGGCGAGTGGCCAGGTTCCACACAAACTCGCCGGTCTGCTCAATGTTATTCAAGCTGTCTTTGCGCCCCACGCTGGAAAACCCAATGATCGGTGGGATGTAGTTGAATGCATTGAAGAAGCTGTAAGGCGCCAGGTTCAGGCGGCCTTCGCTGTCGTGCGAGGAGATCCAGCCAATCGGGCGTGGGCCGACGATGGCATTGAACGGGTCATGGGGCAGGCCGTGGCCGTTGGCGGGTTCGTAGAAGTGAATATCGTCGGACATGACCTGTTCTGCTCTCGATTCTGGGGCCCACATCATATCCAATGTGGGAGGGGGGTTGTCCCCTCCCACATTTTTTAGTCCGTGGTAATCCGCGAGTGCTTGCGGGTGTCTTTCATGGTCACGTAGACCATCAGCGACACTGCGATACACGCGGTCACGTACCAGTAGTAGCCAGTTTCCATACCGATGCTCTTGAACCACAGCGCGATGTATTCAGCGGTACCGCCGAAGATCGACACCGTCAGCGCATACGGCAGGCCCACGCCCAGGGCGCGGATTTCGGTGGGGAACAGTTCGGCTTTCACCACGGCGTTGATCGAGGTATAGCCGCTGACGATGATCAGCGCTGCCATGATCAGGAAGAACGCGCCCCACCAGCTCTGGATGGTGTGCAGGGTGGTGAGGATCGGCACGGTGAACAGGGTACCCAGGACACCGAAGGCAATCAGGATCGGGCGACGACCGACTTTATCCGAAAGCCCGCCGATGATCGGCTGCAGGCACATGAACAGAAACAGCGTGGCTGCCGAAATGGTGGTGGAGTCGGAGATGCTCATGCCGACCGTGTTCACCAGGTATTTCTGCATATAGGTGGTGTAGGTGTAGAACGCCAGGGTGCCGCCCATGGTCAGGCCGACCACGGTCATCAGTTCCTTGGGGTGGCGCATCAAGGTGCGCATTGCGCTTTCCTTGGCCTTTTCCTTCTTGGTGAACGACTCGGTTTCTTCCATGCCACGACGCAGATAGAGCGCGACCACTGCACACAAGGCGCCGATGGCGAACGGGATACGCCAGCCCCATGCGTACAACTGTTCGGTAGTCAGCAGTTGTTGCAGCACGATCAGCACCGCCAGCGCGATGAGTTGGCCGGAGATCAGGGTCACGTATTGGAAGCTGGAGTAGAAACCACGACGTTCCTTGGTCGCCATCTCGCTGAGGTAAGTGGCGGAAGTGCCGTATTCGCCACCGACCGACAGGCCCTGCAGCAAACGGGCAAACACCAGCAGGATCGGCGCACCGATACCGATGAGTTCATAGCCAGGGCTCAGGGCAATCAGCAGCGAGCCGAAGCACATCAGGTAGACCGAGGCCATCAGGGCTTTTTTACGCCCGACCTTGTCGGCATACAGGCCCATCAGCCAACCACCGATAGGGCGCATCAGGAAGCCCACGGCGAAGATCGCGGCGGTGTTGAGCAGTTGGGCGGTGGTGTCGCCTTTGGGGAAGAACGTCTTGGCGAAGTACAGCGAGAAGGCGGCGTAGACGTACCAGTCGTACCACTCGACCATGTTGCCGACCGATCCACTGAAGATCGACTTGATGCGGCTGGAAGTGGTGCGTTCTTTTGCCGGCGCAGACGCCGATCCCAGAGGCAGGGAGTTGGAGTTATCCATTGAAGGATCCTTCATCTAGTTGTTTTTATGGAGCGTGCTTGAGCACTGCCTGGCTTGGGCTATAGCAGAAGCTGTGCCAAGTGGATGAAGGCCCGGAATAGAAGGGTTGCGAGGTTTTTTTGAGCGGAAAGTTGCCGATTATTTTTGCGGGGTGAGCGGAAATCCGCTTATGGCTGCTGGACCCTTCGCGAGCTACATAAGCAGGATCAGAGGAACATTTCCCGCACCAGCCCATGCCGCTGCATCTTTTCATTAAAGGTCCGACGCGGCAGTTGCAGCTCGGCCAGCACCGCTTTGATATCGCCTTTATGCCGGGTCAGCGCGGCTTTCAGGCAATGCGCCTCGAAAGCCTCCTGCTGCGCGGCCAGCGATTGCCCAGGTTCAATACCTTCAGGTTCAGGCTCTCCAAGCCCCAGCACCTGGCGCTCGGCGACGTTGGCCAGTTCACGTACGTTGCCCGGCCAGTCATGGCTGAGCAGGCGACTCAGCTGCGGCCCACTCAATGGCTCAAGATGGCGGCCCAAACGTTCGGCAGCGCTTTGGGCGAAATGCTCATACAACAACGGAATGTCTTCGCGACGCTCGCGCAGGGGCGGCAGGCGCAGTTGTGCGACGTTCAGGCGATAAGCCAGGTCCTCGCGAAAACGCCCGGCGCGTGCTTCTTCGAGCAGGTCCGGCTTGGTAGCGGCGATGATGCGCAGGTCGACATTGATGCTCTGGTTGGAACCCAATCGCTCCAACTTCTGCTCTTGCAACACGCGCAGCAGTTTTACCTGTTGCGCCAGGGGCATGCTTTCAATTTCGTCGAGGAACACGGTGCCGCCATGGGCGTACTCCAGCTTGCCGATACGCTTGCCCTGGGCGCCGGTGAAGGCGCCGCTTTCGTGGCCGAACAGCTCGGCTTCAAATAATTGCTCGGGGATAGCCGCGCAATTGAGCGCCACAAACGGCTTTTTGGCTCGTGGGCCGAAATCATGCAGGCAGCGGGCAACCAGTTCTTTACCGCTGCCGGTCTCGCCACGGATCAACACATTGACCGGCAGTGTCGCCAGGTCCAGCACCTGGCGACGCAGGGTTTGCAGGCCCTTGGACACCCCCAACAAGCTGGATTCCAGTTGTGCACGGTGATCGGCCTGTTGGTGCAGGCGACGGTTTTCCAGGATCAGGCCGCGCTTGTCCAGCGCCCGACGCAGGCTGTTGAGCAGGGCATCCGGGCTGAAGGGTTTTTCCAGGAAGTCGTAGGCGCCGTCGCGCATGGCTTCGACGGCCATCGGCACGTCACCATGGCCGGTGAGCAAAATCACCGGCAAGTCAGCATCGCGCCGCTGTACCTCGGCCAGCAATTCAAGGCCACTGAGCCCGGGCATACGCACATCGCTCAAGATCACCCCGGGGAAGTCCTTCGGCAGGTGCGCCAGGCATTCCTCGGCACGGCTGTACAACTGAACGTCAAACCCCGACAGGCTCAGCCACTGCTCGACGGCCGTACGAATGCTGGCTTCGTCATCCACCACAATCACTGCGTTCAACATAGGTCAGGTGTCTCCAGCGCGACGGGCAGGGTCAGGGTAAAGACTGCGCCGTCGCCACGATTGCCGGCGATCAGGCGCCCGCCCAATTCATGCACGATAGCGTAGGACACCGCCAGGCCCAAGCCGAGCCCGTCACCCACCGGTTTGGTGGTGAAGAACGGGTCGAATACGTTGTTCAAATGTTCTTCGGCAATCCCGCCACCGCTGTCGCTGACGCTCAACTGCCACAGCTGCTGATCGGCGTGCAGACGGATTTCCAGGCGTTTGCGCGGCTTGTCGGCCATGGCATCCAGGGCGTTGCGCAGCAGGTTGATCAGCACCTGTTCCAAGCGAATCGCATCGCCGCGTACCCAAGCCGGGCGGGCCAGGTCCAGCACCACGCCGATGGCCTCATCGCGTAGGCGCGCGTCAAGCAGGTGCAGGGACTGGTCGACCACGGTGGCCAGATCCAGGCGTTCGCGCAGGCCGCTGGGGCTTTTGCGTGCGAAGGTCTTGAGGTGGCCGGTCAGCGCGGCCATGCGCGTCAGCATGTCATCCAACGGCGTGAGCGCCTTGTAGGCGTCGTCCACACGGCCATGGTCGAGCAACAGCCGCAGGGTGGCCAGCTGCATACGTTGTGCGGTCAGCGGTTGATTGATCTCATGGGCAAGGGCGGCGGACATCTGCCCCAGCGCCGCCAGTTTGGCTGATTGAACCAGGCCATCCTGGGCGGTGCGCAGGGCCTGGGTGCGTTCTTCTACCAAGTGTTCGAGTTCTTCGCGGCTGCGTTGGCGAAGACGAGCCAGGCGCCAGCGTTGACTCAGGAACAGCACAAGAAACACCAGCGCCAGCCAGGACCCGGCGGCGGCGAGGCCGGCATTGCGTTGGTCTTCAAACGGGAACTGCGGTTTGCGCAGCAGGTGCAGGGTCCAGCCTTCGGCTTTCAGCGGCAGGGATTCCCAGATGTAGTTGGCGCTGCCGTCCGGGCCGTTGACGCGCATCAGGTGGCTGTTGTCGTCGAAGCGCTGCAGGGTCTGAGTCTCCAATGGTTGCAGCTGCTTCTTGTCGTATTGGCGAGTGGCCTTGAGTTCCGCCAGGTCACTCTCTGATAGCGGCCGCAGGTTGCGATAACGCCAGCCCGGCTGGTTGGCGATAAACACAATGCCGCGTGCATCGCTGACCAGCAGCAAGTCATTGCCCTGAGCCCATTCGCGTTCCAGTTCGGGAAACTCCAGCTTGACCACCATGGCGCCGAGGAACTGCTCGTGTTCATCGACCACCGCGCTGGACAGGAAATACCCCGGAATGCCGGTCGTCACCCCCACCGCGTAAAAGCGCCCGGTGCCTTGGCTCAAGGTCTGGCTGAAATACGGACGGAACGCGTAATTGTGGCCGACATAGCTGCTGGGCAAATTCCAGTTGCTGGCGGCCACCGCCAGGCCGGTGCGGTCCATCAGCTCCAGCGTGGAGGACTGGGCGGCGCCGTTGATGCGTTCGAGCTTGCGATTGAGTACATCCTGGGTGGCGCTATCGAGTGGGCCCTTCAGCGCGCTGATCATTTCCGAATCCAGCGCCAGCACGGCGGGGAGGGCGCGGTAGCGTTCGATCAAGGTATGCAGCGAGTTGGCATACAACGCCAGCTGTTGATTGGCTCGAGCGGCTTCATCCACCAGGGCCTGGCGCTCGGCATGGCGGGTGGCCAAGGCGGCGGCCAGCACTGCGCCGGCGATGATCAGCAACGAGTAAAACGTCAGACGCAGAGGGCGAGGGATCACGATCATACGATGATGAGCAGGCACAGTGAGGGGCGAGCACCATAGCATGAGCTGTCTGGATCTTGTGGCGAACGAGCTTGTGTGGGAGCTGGCTTGCCTGCGATGCAGACACCTCGGTGCTTCAGTCACACCGAATTGATGTCATCGCAGGCAAGCCAGCTCCCACATTTGACAGAGTTCGCCATGGCAATCGCTTCAGGTATAAAAAAGGCGACTGGGCCATGGGCCGCAGTCGCCTTTATGCTTGTGGAGAAAGCGCTTACTGCACTTCCACCGCCAGGCTCTCACTGATCTTTTTCTGCCAGATGGCAGGACCGGTGATGTGTACCGATTCGCCGTTGCTATCGACTGCAACGGTGACCGGCATGTCTTTCACGTCGAACTCGTAGATGGCTTCCATGCCCAGCTCGGCGAACGCCACCACGCGGGACTTCTTGATCGCTTGGGCCACCAGGTAGGCGGCGCCGCCCACGGCCATCAGGTACACGGCCTTGTGGTCCTTGATCGCTTCGATAGCGGTAGGGCCGCGCTCGGACTTGCCGATCATGCCCAACAGGCCGGTCTGCTCGAGGATCTGACGGGTGAACTTGTCCATCCGCGTCGCGGTGGTCGGGCCCGCTGGGCCAACCACTTCCTCGCGCACCGGATCAACCGGGCCGACGTAGTAGATAAAGCGGCCCTTGAGGTCCACCGGCAGGGTTTCGCCCTTGTTCAGCATCTCGACCATGCGCTTGTGCGCCGCGTCGCGACCGGTGAGCATCTTGCCGTTGAGCAATACGGTTTCGCCCGGCTTCCAGCTCTGCACTTCTTCCGGGGTCAGGGTATCGAGGTTGACGCGGCGGGCCGATGGGCCGGCTTCCCAGACGATTTCCGGGTAGGCGTCCAGCGATGGCGCTTCCAGCGACGCCGGGCCCGAACCGTCGAGCACGAAGTGCGCGTGACGGGTGGCGGCGCAGTTGGGGATCATGCACACCGGCAGGGACGCGGCGTGAGTCGGGTAGTCCATGATCTTCACGTCGAGCACGGTGGTCAGGCCACCCAGGCCCTGGGCGCCGATGCCCAGTTGGTTGACCTTCTCGAACAGCTCCAGGCGCATCTCTTCGATACGGTTCTGCGGGCCGCGCTTTTTCAGCTCGTGGATGTCGATGGATTCCATCAACACTTCCTTGGCCATTACCGCGGCTTTCTCGGCAGTGCCGCCGATGCCGATGCCGAGCATACCTGGTGGGCACCAGCCGGCACCCATGGTCGGAACGGTCTTGAGCACCCAGTCGACGATCGAGTCGGACGGGTTGAGCATAGCCATTTTCGACTTGTTTTCGGAGCCGCCGCCCTTGGCCGCCACGTCCACTTCCACGGTGTTACCCGGGACGATGGAGTAGTGGATCACCGCAGGGGTGTTGTCCTTGGTGTTCTTGCGCGCGCCTGCCGGGTCGGCGAGGATCGAGGCACGCAGAACGTTTTCCGGCAGGTTGTAGGCGCGACGCACGCCTTCGTTGATCATGTCGTCCAGGCCCATGGTGGCGCCGTCCCAGCGCACATCCATGCCTACGCGCACGAACACGGTGACGATACCGGTGTCCTGGCAGATCGGGCGATGGCCGGTGGCACACATGCGCGAGTTGATCAGGATCTGGGCGATGGAGTCACGGGCCGCCGGCGATTCTTCGCGCAGGTAGGCTTCGTGCATGGCCTGGATGAAATCAACGGGGTGGTAGTAGGAAATGAATTGCAGGGCGTCGGCAACGCTCTGAATCAGGTCGTCTTGCTTGATCACGGTCATGAGTCGCGCTCCTCTATAAGGGAACATTCAATAAAGGTGGGTTCAGTGCTGCATCGGTCGGCTGAGCCCACCTTTCCAAGGCACGCCAAAGTGGTGCAGGCGCGACGCTAAAAAGGCGCGGCAGTATAACCCGGCACGGTGGCCGATACACCCGACTATGGTCAAACTGTCGCAGGCATGATTCCCTGTGCGCGCTCCTTATGCTTGAGACCCTGATATGCCTGAACTGTACGTCGGCGAACGCCACTGGCCGGTCACCACCGGCAGCAACCTGCTGGATGCCTTGAATCAGGCAGGTGTGGCCGTGCCCTACAGTTGCCGGGCCGGCAGTTGCCATGCGTGCCTGGTGCGTTGCCAGGGCGAAGTCGACGACCAGCAGCCTGACGCGCTGAGCTCGGCGCAACGCCAGGACGGGTGGCGCCTGGCGTGTCAGTGCCGGATCAGCGCTGATCTGAGGGTCGAGGCGTTTGATCCGTTGCGTGATGGCCTGCCTGCGCGGGTGGAGGGTGCCGATTGGCTGAGTCCGACGGTGCTGCGCCTGCGCCTTCAACCCGAGCGTGGCCTGCGGTACCGCGCCGGGCAGCATCTGGTGTTGTGGGCAGGGCAGGTGGCACGCCCCTATTCCCTGGCGAGCGTGCCCCAGCAGGACCCGTACCTGGAGTTTCATATCGATTGCCGTCAACCCGGGGAATTCAGCGATGCTGCTCGCCACTTCAAGGTCGGTGAGCCGTTACGCTTGGGCGAGTTGCGCGGCGGGGCGTTGCACTACGACCCTGACTGGCAAGCCCGGCCCTTGTGGCTGCTGGCCTCCGGCACTGGGCTGGGTCCGTTGTGGGGGGTATTGCGCGAAGCGCTGCGCCAGGATCACCAGGGTGCCATCCGCGTCATTCACCTGGCCCATGATGCCCAGGCTCACTACCTGGCCGAACCCCTGGCGGCGCTGACCGCGCAGCATCAGAACCTTGTGGTGGAGTTATGGACTGCAGATGAGTTGGCCCAGGCATTGGGGCAACTGCGGCTTGCTTCGCGACAAACCCTGGCCTTGGTCTGCGGGCATCCTGCCAGTGTCGAAGCCTTTTCCAAGCGCTTGTTTCTGGCGGGGCTGCCGCGTAATCAACTGTTGGCCGATGTGTTCCTGCCCCGTGGTTGAGTGCTGACTGTCGAGTACAGGCTTTGCGGGTGTACGCGATTAACTGTGAGAGGGGGCTTGCTCCCGATGAGGCCCGACGGTTTAACACCTGAGCCGGTATTTGAAATGCAAAAAGCCCCGCCATTCTCATGGCGGGGCTTTTAATTTTTCAGCCTGTCACTCAGACCTGTGGGTCGCCCACATGCAGGATCTTCATGCCATTGGTGCCACCGGTGGTGTGGTAGCTGTCGCCCTTGGTCAGGATGACCCAGTCGCCTTTCTCCACGACGCCGCGCTTGACCAATTCGTCGATAGCCTTCTGGCTGACTTCGTTCGGTGCCAGCGACGCCGGGTCGAACGGGATGGTGTATACGCCACGGAACATGGCTGCGCGGGCCTGGGCTTCGCGGTGCGGGGTGAACGCGTAGATTGGCACCGAGGAGCGAATGCGCGACATGATCAACGGCGTGTAGCCACTTTCGGTCAAGGCGATGATCGCTTTAACGCCCGGGAAGTGGTTGGCGGTGTACATGGCTGCCAGGGCGATGCTCTGGTCGCAGCTTTCGAAGACCTTGCCAATGCGGTGGCTGGAGGTCTTGCTGGTCGGGTGCTTTTCGGCGCCGACGCAGATGCGTGCCATGGCCTGGACGGCTTCCAGCGGGTACGGGCCGGCGGCACTTTCAGCCGAGAGCATCACGGCGTCGGTGTAGTCGAGCACGGCGTTGGCCACGTCGGACACTTCGGCGCGGGTCGGCATCGGGTTCTGGATCATCGACTCCATCATCTGGGTCGCGACGATCACGGCCTTGTTGTGGCGGCGTGCGTGCAGGATGATCTTCTTCTGGATACCGATCAGCTCGGCGTCACCGATTTCCACACCCAGGTCGCCACGGGCAACCATCACGGCGTCGGATGCCTTGATCAGACCGTCGAGGGTTTCGTCGTCGGCCACGGCTTCGGCACGTTCGATCTTCGCTACCAGCCAGGCGGTACCGCCGGCTTCGTCGCGCAGTTTACGGGCGTATTCCATGTCGGCGGCGTCGCGAGGGAAGGACACCGCGAGGTAGTCGACTTCCATTTCGGCGGCGAGCTTGATGTCGGCCTTGTCTTTTTCAGTCAGGGCCGGCGCTGTCAGGCCGCCACCGCGGCGGTTGATGCCTTTATGGTCGGACAGCGGGCCACCGATGATCACGGTGCAGTGCAGCTCGGTCGGGGTCGCAGTGTCGACGCGCATGACCACGCGACCGTCGTCCAGCAGCAGTTCGTCACCGACGCCGCAATCCTTGACCAGGTCGGGGTAGTCGATACCGACAACGTCCTGGGTGCCTTCGGTCAGCGGGTGGCTGGTGGAGAAGGTGAACTTGTCACCGATCTTCAGCTCGATCCGCTTGTTGGCGAATTTGGCGATACGGATTTTCGGGCCTTGCAGGTCACCCAGCAATGCGACGAAGCGGCCATGCTTGGCGGCAAGGTCACGCACCAGCTTGGCGCGAGCCTTGTGCTCGTCCGGGGTGCCGTGGGAGAAGTTCAGACGGGCGACGTCCAAACCAGCCAGAATCAGCTGTTCGAGGACTTCCGGCGAGTTGCTGGCCGGGCCAAGGGTGGCGACGATTTTGGTACGACGGACGGACATGCACAGACTCCTGAGTTCAAGCGCTGGGGAAGGCTACTATGCTCTTTCGTTGTAGTCATTGTTCGTTTGCACTACTTATCGACGATTGCCTTTGTTTTTGCTGCAGTTGGATGGGCAAACAGCCTTGAAGATTTTCGCCCGGGGGTCGATACACTGCACAAGACAGGAGAACCCCCATGCGAATTTTGCTTGTTGCTGCCCTGGCCGTCAGTGTTGTCGGCTGTACCCGCTGGTCGATGGACCACCACTTGAACAACGCCTACCGTGCCTATGGGGTGGGCGACTGCGCACGTGTCACCCTGGAGTTGTCCCAGGTCGATCGCGAAAGCCGTACCCGTCGCTATGTGCAACCGGAGGTTTCGATGTTGCGCGGGCAGTGCCTGGAGCGGCAGAAACTGTTTGTCGATGCCGCACAAACCTATCAGTTCATCATCAGCCAATACCCGTCGAGCGAGTATGCCTACCGCGCTCGCGCCCGGCTCGATACCTTGCAGCAGTTGGGGCATTACCAGGGCGGGAGCGCCGTAAAACCACGGCCCGCGTCGTTGTAATGATATTTGTCATTTCATAGCTGGCCCGTTGCCAGTCTTGGGCTATTCTTTGGAGGTCTGTTTGTATAGGTTTTCATTCGAACGGATGCAAGGCCCGGATTCGGCAGCTGTCTGGTGACAAGCGGTACCTGTTGTCAAACCGGGATCCAGGGAGAGCGAGCGGTTGCTCGTTCCGAATCACTGGCACAGTCAGACTCTTGGCTATTGGATGGCGACTTTCATCATGTTTACTGCGCGACGGATCGAACGGCATCAATTGCCTTACTTTTTGCAGGTGTTCAACCGTATCACCGACAAACCAATAGGTTTTTTGGGCAATGTGTCTGAAAACGGGCTGATGTTGATCAGCCAATTACCCATGATGATCAATGTGGATTTTGAGCTGTGCCTGAAAGTACCAACGGCACAAGGCGAATTTCAGACGATTGATCTCACAGCGACCTGTTTATGGAGTCATGAGGATGTCAATCCTCAGCACTATGACTCCGGGTTCCGGGTGCAGAATGCATCCGAAGAGTACAGGCAATTGATTGATGCCCTGTTGCAGTACTTCAGCTTTGATCCTCAACAGGCCTCCGTCTGAACACAGCAGTTAGAAAACCCCGGCTTTTTTCCATCCCAGGTAGCGCGTCACCAGCGTGGCGCCCATTTCTGAAGGCAACGTGTCCAATACTGAAAGCCCATGAGCGCTCAAGCGATCATGGAGTTGGTTTCGGCTGTTGAGGTAATCGACGGTGCCACTGTAGGCCAGTGCTTCGGGCAATGTTTGCACAGGGGCCTGGCGCAGTTGATCGAGGATTTCCTCTCGCAGGCTGGCTACCAGTACGCGGTGTTGCCTACCGATTCGTTTGACGGCGCTCATCAGCGCTTCATCATCCTCGTCCCGCAGGTTGGTAATGATGATCACCAGTGCCCGGCGTTTTTGGCGTGCCAGCAATTGATGGGCGGCAGCCTCATAGTCGGCGGTGTTTCGGGTGGCCTCCAGATCGTAGACAGCATTGAGCAAAGTGTTCAACTGGCCACTGCCCTTGACCGGCTTCAGGTAGCGCGGTTGGTCGCTGGCAAAGGTGCACAACCCCACGGCGTCGCCCTGTCTCAGGGCGACGTAGCTCAAGAGCAGGCAGGCGTTGAGGGCGTGGTCGAAATGAGATAGCTCGGCATCCTGGCTGCGCATGCGCTGGCCGCAATCGAGCATGAATACGATTTGCTGGTCGCGCTCGTCCTGGTATTCCCGGGCGATCGGTGTGCGTTGACGGGCGGTGGCTTTCCAGTCGATCTGGCGCAGGCTGTCGCCTTCACGAAACTCGCGCAGTTGATGAAATTCCAGGCCTAATCCCCGGCGTTGATGTTGGCGCACGCCCAACTGGCTCAGCCAGTTATCCACACCCAGCAACTGCGCGCCATACAAGCGGGCGAAATCCGGGTAGACCCGGGTGGCGTCGTGGGTTTCGATGCATCGCCGTGCCGACCACAGCCCCAATGGGCTGGGCAGCCAAAGTTCGCAGCGACTGAAGCTGAAATGCCCGCGTCGCAAGGGACGAACGCGATAGCCCAACTCGCCGCGCTCGCCGGGGCGCAATTCAATGGATTGAGGCAGGTTATCCACACTCAGGCCATCGGGCACGTGATCGAATACCTGCACGGTCAGTGGCTGAGGAAAGTCGTGCTCCAGACACAGGCGCACTTCTTCCCAGCGCCCCAGCGCCAGGCTGCCGGGCAGTTTCCTGTGGACGCGCGCCGTGGGGCGACGGTGCAAGCGTACGGCATCCAGCAGCGCCAGCAGCAGCAAAGCCAGCAGCAGGCCCCAGGCCACTGAATACAAGGTTTCAGGTACCTTGAGCTGCAACGCGACCGAAGCGCCCAACAAGGTGTTCAGGCCAAGCAGCACACCCAACCAGATCAGGAGCAGACGGGTCGGTTTCATGGGCGTGTCATTGCCTTGGCGCCGCTACTTGATCCAGCAACTGCTTGAGCACCTGATCCACCTCCAGGCCGTCGATGTCCAGTTCCGGCGCGATGCGTACCCTATGCCGCAGCACTGCCAGGGCACAGCCCTTGATGTCATCGGGTGTCACGAATTCTGCACCACGCAACAGCGCCCGAGCCCGGCCGCCGCGTACCAGGGCGATAGAGGCCCTGGGCCCGGCACCGATGGTCAGTCCTGGCCAACTGCGTGTGGCGCGCGCCAGGCGCACAGCGTAATCGAGCACCTGTTCATCCAGGGGCACGTCACTGGCGATCTGCTGCATCAGCACCACATCCTCGGCCTGCAGCACAGTGCGCAACGGCTGCACATCCAGCATGTCTGCCCTGGATGAGCGCGTCACTTCGCGGACCATGTCCAGTTCTTGTTGGGCGTCGGGGTAGTCCATGCGGACCTTGAGCATGAACCGGTCCAACTCGGCCTCGGGCAACGGGTAGGTGCCTTCCTGCTCGATGGGGTTCTGGGTCGCCAGCACCATGAACGGCTCGCCGATGGGCAATGCCTCGCCCTCAAGGGTGACTTGGCGTTCCTGCATGGCTTCGAGCAACGCTGCCTGGGTCTTGGCCGGGGCGCGATTGATTTCGTCGGCCAGCAACAGGTGGGTAAACAATGGCCCCTTGCGCAGTTTGAACTGTTCGGTCTGCAGGTCGTACACGGCGTGGCCGGTGACATCGCTGGGCATCAGGTCCGGGGTGAACTGGATACGGGCGAAATCACCGCCAAAGCATCGGGCCAGGGCACGTACCAGCAAGGTCTTGCCGAGCCCGGGTACGCCTTCGAGCAGTACATGGCCGCCTGCGATCAAGGCGGTGAGCACATCGTCAATCACCTGATCCTGGCCAATCACTGCCTTGCGCAATTCCACACGCAGGGCCTGGGCTTGCTGGCTGGCACGTTGCAGGTTCTCGGTGGTCAGGGCGGTGGCCATTGGAGAGTCGCTCATTGGTTCCTGAGGGTTTGCAGGCACGCAACCTGTCGGCTGAAGTCGGCGCTGGAGAGCCGTTTCTGCGTCAGTGGTTCGAGTGCCTGGCTGATGATGTGAGGGGGTTGTCGCGTCAGGTGTTCCAGCACCTGCCACTGCTCTGCTGTATCGAGATGCTCAAAGCCTGGATGGCGTCGCCGGGCGGCGCGCAGGATGTCGTGCTGCAAGGCTTGCAGCAAGGTGCCCTGGCCGCTGCGGCGCAGCAGGAAATCGGCGCTGGCCTTCAAATGTTCCTGGAGCTGCCGACGTGCCTTGGGCGCCGGTGCCTGGATCGGGCCCTGGCGCAAGGCGGCCTGCCATAGCGCCAGGGCAACCAGTGCCGCAAGGGCGACGAGGGCCTGTGGGAAATATCGAATCAACAGGGTAAACAGATCGTCCGTTTCACTGTTGAACAGCAAGGTGACGTCAGTCTCCTGGGTCAGGTACCACAGTAACCAGGCGTTATCGTGTTGGCCGATGCTCGGGGTTTTCCACAGGTCGCTATCGGTAATCACAGTGACGCGGCCGTGCCCCAGGTTGAGTTGCATCAGGTGGCTTGAATGGGCGCTGTTGGCGGAAAACTGCGCCAGGTGTTTGGGGTCGATGAGGTTGAAGTCGGTGTCAAAACTGAAATACGCCGGGGCGGTTTCGTTGTCGACATAAAGCCTGGTCAGGTCTGCTGCAGGCTGTTTACGGGCAGGCGCCGATTCGTCGAAGGTTTCGCTCAAAGCCTGGTGGATATCAAGGCGATCAAGCAGCAGGTCGCCGCTCTTGCTGGTCTCCTCGTCCCACAATGCCTCGGCGACCAGCAGCAAGTGCCCGCCGGCGTTTGTCCAGCCCAGCAGTTGCTCGACCTGGCGCGGGGTCATGCTGCTGCGTTCCCCCAGCAGCAACAGGCTATGACCTTTGGCGGGTAGGTCCGCGAGCCGTTCAAGGCCGTTGGCGCGTTCCACCACCAGGCCTTGTTGGTGCAGGAAATGCTCGGCGGCCAGATAAGGATTGGCGAGTGCATCCGGCGATGGGCCGCGATCCACCACTTCGTCATAGGGGATTGCCTTGTGCCAGGCGTACAAGCCACCCATGCCCAGCAGGCACACCAGCAGCAGCGCCACCCACAATAATGGCCGGTTCATTGGCTGGCTCCGTCATTGAACAGGGCGCGCCAATCGCTGCACAGCTTTTGTTGGGTCGAGGAGGGCGGCAGGCGATGACCATAGGCGAGGTTTTGCCAGTGACGCGTCAGTTCATCACTGAACGCCAGCAACTGCGGTTGTTGCAAGTGTCGAACGCGCTCCAGCACCTGGCCTTCGGTGTCGGCGCTTTTGAGCGGCAGGTCGAATTCATGCAGCAGCCGGCTGAGCAGGCCGCGATACAGCAGGCCAAGGGCTTGCCTTGGCTGAGTGGGCCATAGTTGTTCGGCGGCGCTGGCGATGTCTTGCGGCAATGTATCGAGCCCCAGCTCAAGCCCGAACAACTGAGCGGGGGTAGGTGTGGCGGTCGCAGGGCGGGCGCGCCGGCTGCGGCTGACAAAGGTGCGTAGCCACTCACGGTAACGCCACACCACCAGGGCCAGCCCACCAATCACCAGGCTCCACAATAGTATTTCCAGGGTTTTGGCGAGGGGCTTGAAGGTATCGCTGTTGAGGTTGTCGAGTAAGGCCTGGAGCCAACCAGGTAATTTACCGTCGCCACGGGCTGTGCTTTTAACCGGTGTTTTTTCTTCACCAAACCGATAACGGGTGACGGTTTCCGGATTCTTGAAGGGCGGCTTGTCCAGCAGTGCCTTGATGGACTGACTGGCAGCCTGGGTATTGAGTGGCTTATGGCCCGTTGATTCATCGGCCATGGCGGGTGGGCTGAACGGTATGAGCGTCAGCCCGACGACCAGCAACAACAGCGACGCAGCACTGCTCAGGCGCTGACGCAAACGGCGCAATACCAACTCCAGGTCCCAGGCTTCCAGAGCCGTACGACGATTGAGGTACAGGCTGAAACCACAGGCAACGTAGATGGGTTCCCAGAACACCAGGATCAGCGCGTAAAAGGCATTGCCCAGGTGCTCCAGCCACAGCACGTTCGGGCTGGTTGCCAGTGCCAGGCGTTGCCAGTCCCAATCCATTTCCAGCTGCTGCGGGATGAATAAATAGAACAGCGCCATGGCGCCGAACCACAGGCCGATTTCCAGGTGTACGCCGATAATGGTCAGCCAGCGGGCGGCACCAGCGTTACGTTGCAGCAATATCCCCAGGCGCTGTTGCCGCGCCTGACCCTCGAGGCCTTCAAGTTGACCTACCGGCAACGTAAAGCTGCGGCTCATGCTCAGGCGTCGCCAGGTCAGGCTGGCGAACAGTTGGCCCTTGAGCAGTTGCGGCCACTGGCGAACGGCCTGTTTGAGACGGGGGGGCTCGCCAAACAGGGCTTTGGAAAGAATGTACAGCGGCAAGCGGTCAAAGGCCGGCTTGAGCCACCAGAACAGAAACATGGCCAGCGACGGGTAATTCCACAGCAGCACGGTCAGCGAGATAAACACCGGCAGGCTCACCATTGCCCAACTGCCCATCAGCAGCAAACGATGTTCCCTGGCCATCAGTACGCCCAGGTCCATGGCTTCCCAGGAAGTACGCGGGCGAATCACCACGCTGGCGTCAGTCAGGCGCATGGCGAGTCCGTCCGGCGAAGATCAGATAAACGGCCACCAGCAGCCAGAGCGCGGTGCCTACCAGGTATTTGAGCCAGGGCTCGATGTGGGTGGTGGAGGACCAATAGGCTTCGATGAACGCCGCGATCAGCAGAAACACCATGACGCCGCAGAGTATCCGCACACTTTTGTGGGCTGCCAGGCGCAAGGCCTCGCTGCGTGCCAGCCGCCCGGGAGCGATCAGTGACCAACCCAATTGCAAACCCGCGGCACCGGCCAGCGCAATGGCGCTCAATTCGAATGCGCCATGACCGATGACGAATGACCAGAAGGTTTGACCATAGCCAATGTCGGTCAGGTGCCCTGAGACAGCGCCGATGACCAAGCCGTTGAAAATCAGGAAGAACACGCTGCCCAGGCCAAACAACAGGCCGGCGGCAAACGTCTGGAAGGCGATGCCGATGTTGTGCATCACGTAATAGCCAAACATCATCCAGTCCTCGCTGGCTGCACGCTCGGCAGCGCGCCCCAGACGACTGGCGGCGGGGTCGTACATGCCCTGCATCTCGGCCACCTGTTGGGCGCTGACGATGCTGTAGATCAGGTCGGGGAACAGGTAGACCAGCAGTGCAATGCCCACCAGGCTGCCGAAGAACAGCAGACCGGCGATCAGTACGAAGCGCCACTGTTCGCGTACCAGGCATGGGAAATCGGCGAGCAGGAACGCCAGCATCTTGGCCGCCAGTTGGCTGCGATGACGATACAACTGTTGATGGCCGCGCAGCGCCAGTTGCTGCAGCCGGTCTACCAGGTAGCTGCTGTAGCCACGCTGTTGGGCCAGGGCCAGGTGTTGGCACAGGCGTCGATACTGGTGAGGGAAGTCAGCCACTCCGCCAGCCTTGGCTTTGCCTTGCTCCAACTGCTCAAGTTGCTGCGCGAAGGTTTGCCATTGCTGCTGGTGGCGGCTTTCAAAAAGACTCTGCTTCATGTCGGCCCCAATAAGCCACGGGCCACACCGTTGAGTTGCTCCACGGCGCGTGCCGGAGGCACTTGCAGGGGCGTGGCGAGGATCGCCGCCAGTTCATGAACGCGTTCGGCAGACAGCTCGGCCTGGCGCTCGGCAAAACCGAGGATGGCCCGCTGTTCGCTCAACTCCAGTGCAAAGGGCAGCCGCAGCGCGGCGGCTTGAGGGATACGCGGGCGCACCAGCGGTAGTTCGCGGTAGACCACCAGTGTACCGGCGGCCAGATCGCCCAGACGCTTGAAGTGCGGGTGTTGCAGGCAACTGATCGCACCGAGGAAATAACCAAAAGGCAGCATGTCGACAAAGCGCAGCAGGTTGCGGATCAGCGACGCCGACCAGCCAATCGGGGTGCCGTCATCCTGCACCACCCGCAGGCCCATGACCTGCTTGCCCGGCGAGCAGCCCTGGTTGAGCACTTCAAACAGCACCATGTACCACCAGCTCACCAGGAACAGCAGCAGCGACCCCAGCCCGATGCCAATATTGCCCAGCAGCGCCAGGGGCACCAGCAGGATGCCCATGATGATGCCACGCACACCCAGGTCGAATGCAAAAGCCAATGCCCGGGATGGCAGGCCGGCAGGGCGCAAGGGCAGGTCGATCCCCTCCGGGGTCTCGATTTGGTAATGGGTATCCAAAGGAGCTGGCGGCATTGCGATCCCTGGCAGTGCAAAGTGGTTAGGAGACACGGATGCTAGCAGTGTCGACGCTGGAAGCAACCACTCAAGGTTTTGCTGGATATTTATACAGTAAAGGTATCGCTGGCCCCAGGCACCTTGCAGCGCCTAGACTTTGTCGGTCTTCAGCACAGGAATAGCCCGTGACCTCGATTTTCTGGTACGACTATGAAACCACCGGTATCAACCCGCGCAACGATCGCCCGCTCCAGGTAGCCGGTATTCGCACCGATCTCGAACTCAACGAGGTCGGTGCGCCGATCAATCTTTATTGTCAGCCCGGCGACGATATTCTGCCCCATCCGGCTGCGTGCGCGATCACCGGTATCACGCCAGGCGTCCTGGCACAGAAGGGCCTTGCCGAAGCCGACTTCATGACCCGGGTGCACGCCGAGTTGGCCGCGCCAGGCACCTGCGGCGCCGGTTACAACACGCTGCGGTTTGACGATGAAATGACGCGCTACAGCCTGTACCGCAATTTTTTCGACCCTTACGCGCGCGAGTGGCAGGGCGGTAACAGCCGTTGGGATTTGATCGACGTGATGCGCACTGCCTATGCGCTGCGGCCGGAGGGCATTATCTGGCCTGAGCAGGACGGGCGCGTGACGCTCAAGCTGGAGCGGCTGACCCACGCCAATGGTATCGACCATGGTCAGGCACACGATGCGTTATCGGATGTACGTGCAACCATCGCCCTGGCGCGATTGGTTCGGCAAAAGCAGCCCAGGCTGTACGAGTGGTTATTTCAACTGCGCAGCAAGCAGCGAGTTATGGATGAGGTGCGGTTGTTGCAACCAATGGTGCATATCTCCGGGCGTTTTTCCGCCGAGCGCCATTACCTGGGCGTGGTCTTGCCCCTGGCCTGGCACCCGCGCAACCGCAATGCGTTGATCGTCTGCGACCTTGGGCTCGACCCACAGGGGTTGTTGGACCTGGATGCACAGACCTTGCGCGAGCGCCTCTATACGCGCCGTGATGAGTTGGCGGACGGTGAACTGCCGGTGCCCCTCAAGTTGTTGCATATCAACCGCTGCCCGGTGGTAGCACCGTTGAAGGTGTTGCGTGCGCAAGACCGCGAGCGTCTGCAACTGGATATGAACACCTATCAGGCGCGGGCGCTGCGGCTAACTGACGCACAGGAAGTTTGGCGCGACAAGTTGGCGGCCATTTACGCCGAGGAAGACTTTGCCTCGAATGCAGACCCGGAGCAGCAGCTCTACGATGGTTTTATTGGCGATCGGGATCGCCGGTTATGTGAACAAGTTCGCATGGCAGAGCCCGCCCAATTAGCACATCAATCGTGGCCGTTCGATGATCATCGTTTGCCGGAATTATTATTTCGCTATCGCGCACGTAACTTCCCTGAAACCTTGAATACAGAGGAACAACAACGCTGGAGACTTTTCTGTCGGCAACGTTTGTCAGATCCGCAGTGGGGAGCACCGAATACCCTGATGGCATTTAAGCAGGCGCGCGAGGAGTTGGCGCTTAGTGCCACCTCATTTCAGTGCCAGGTGCTGGATCAATGGCAGGAGTATGCCGATTCTTTAGCGGCCCGCCTGAGCCTGTAGGCCGGTAATTGCTGAGTATTCAGACAATAAAAAACGCCAGCAAGCTGGCGTTTTTAATGTGTAGCGTATCGGGTGAACGTCCGACCAGGCTTAGCCCAGCAGAGTCGCCCAACCTTCAACTACGTCACCGCCCCACTTGGCTTTCCACTCTTTCAGAGTTTTGTGGTTGCCACCTTTGGTTTCAATCACTTCGCCGTTGTGCGGGTTTTTGTATTGCTTGACTTTGCGAGCACGCTTGGTGCCGGTAGTTTTTACAGCGCCGCGCGGCGCTTTAACTTTCGACTCTGGATCCAGCAGCGCGATGATGTCACGCAGGGATTTGGAGTATTCACCCATCAGGGTGCGCAGTTTGCCTTCGAATTCCAGCTCGGTTTGCAGCTTGTCGTCTTGGGACAGGTTCTTCAAACGGGCTTGCAGCTCTTTGATTGCTTCTTCGGTGGCGCGGTATTCGTTGATCAGGGACATGTGGACTACCTTATGTAGAACGCTGATTGACAGGGTGAGTGGCCTAATAATAGTCAGGCAATTTCACCAAGTAAACATTTAAGAAAATATTTATGTGAAGCAGATTGAATGTTTGTGGCAAAGCGATGCAAAAGTGTTAATTGGCAGCCGTTACGCCGAAAGATAAATACCTTAATTTTTCGCTAACTGTCTGGGCGTGCCGTTGTACGGTCATATAGCGATGGTAAAGCCTTACGCTATTAAGGGCTGTTGCCACCAGGCGGCTGCAGAATAAGGCGCAAGGAATACTGCAGTTTTTCTGCGCAATCGCTAGAATAGCGGCCTTTGCGAAGTTCTGGAGTTTCCCCCTAATGCGCACTTTTCGGCTGGTGATTGCTTGCCCGGACCGGGTTGGCATCGTTGCCAAGGTCAGTAACTTTCTGGCTTCCCACAATGGTTGGATCACCGAGGCGAGCCATCACTCGGACGATCTCAGCGGTTGGTTTTTCATGCGTCACGAAATTCGTGCCGATACGCTGCCCTTTGGCCTGGAAGCTTTCCGCGAGGCGTTTGCGCCCATCGCTGAAGAGTTTTCGATGACCTGGCACATCACCGACACGGAACAGAAAAAACGCGTGGTGCTGATGGCCAGCCGCGAATCCCACTGCCTGGCAGATCTACTGCACCGTTGGCACAGCGACGAGCTGGACTGCGAGATCGCCTGCGTGATCTCCAACCATGACGACCTGCGCAGCATGGTCGAGTGGCATGGCATCCCGTACTACCACGTACCGGTCAACCCGCAGGACAAGGAGCCGGCATTCGCCGAGGTGTCGCGCCTGGTCAAGCAGCACGAAGCGGATGTGGTGGTGCTGGCGCGCTATATGCAGATCCTGCCACCTGAACTGTGCCGCGAATACGCCGGCAAGGTGATCAATATCCATCACAGTTTCTTGCCATCGTTTGTTGGGGCCAAGCCGTATCACCAGGCTTCCCTGCGCGGCGTGAAATTGATTGGCGCGACGTGCCACTACGTCACCGAAGAGCTGGACGCCGGCCCGATCATCGAACAGGACGTGGTGCGTGTCAGCCACAGTGACAGCATCGAAGACATGGTGCGGTTTGGCCGGGACGTCGAGAAGATGGTGCTGGCCCGTGGCCTGCGTTACCACCTGGAAGATCGGGTATTGGTACACGGCAACAAGACCGTGGTGTTCTGATCGTTCGGGTTTGGTTGAATAAGCAGGGGCCTGGGAGTAAAACTCCTCAGGCCCTTTTTTATTCCTGCTATCAAGGAGGCCTCTATGACCGATCCACTCGATAAAGCCACCTCCAGCGCGCCCGCTACGGTGGGCGAGGGTTGTCTGAGTCGCTACGACCCGCAGGCACTGGGCGCCGAGGATGGTACTGAGTTTCCCGATGCGGCCCGTTTGTGGGAACAGCTGCAGGCGCAGGACGAGCCGCCTCTCGACCCTGTAAAAGACGCTTGAACAGCGGTTTGCCGACCATCAGCACAAAGACCGGGGCGCCGGCCAGCAGATAGAAGTAATAGGTGACCGCCCGCCAGATCAGGATTGCCGCTGCCGCAGTGGACTTGCCGACCATGGGGGCCAGTAAGGCCGCTGATGTCAGCTCTGCTGCACCCGCCCCGCCCGGCAACAGACTGAACTGCCCCGCCGTCAGGGACAGCATCTGGATCAGGAAGCTCAAGGCCCACTGCACATCCCCGCCCAAACCGCGCAGCGCCAGGTACAACACGCTGTAGCGCAACAACCAATGCAGGCTGGTCAGCGCGAACACTCCGAGCAACAAGGGCCAGGGTAATTTCAGTGTGGCAGTGAACGCCGCGAGAAAACGCAGCAACCTGCGAGCCCAGCGCCGACGGGTGGGGGCCCTTACCCTAATGGCCTTGAGCATCGCGCCGGCCAGGCGCATCAGCCGACGATGAAAACGCACCACCGCCAGGCCACTGATGATCCCGCCGATCATCGATATGACACTGAGCCCCAGCAACCATTCCAGGCGCGGGTTGAGGCTATGGAACAGCGCATACAAAACGATTCCCGCCAAGGCGCACAGAAAAAACAGCAAATCGCTCAACTGGTCCATGGCGAATACCGCGCTCGCACGGGCAGGGCGTATGCCATTGCGCGCCAACAACGCCATCAGGGTCAGCGGTCCGCCGCTGCCGCCGGGCGTGGCGCACATGGCGAACTCGGTCGATATCACTGCCCCCAGGCTTTTGAGCCGTCCCAGTTGGCTGCCTTGCTCGCCCAGCAACAGGCGCAGACGCAGGCTGTTGATCAGCCAGCAGCCGATAATCATGGCAAACATCCCCACTAGTTGGGGTAAGGGAAACTGCCGCAGGCGCGCAACCGTTTCGCCGCCGCCCAGCCATACGGGTATCAACAGCGCGACCAAGAGGGCCAGCAGCAGCCAGATCAGTCGGCTCATGACAGCGTCTTCAGCCAGGCGGCCTTGGTGTGGGGGCGACGACCCGCGTTGAGCAGGCGTTGCAGGGTTTGCAGCCAATAACGACGGGAAAACTCGTGGCGCATGTCCACCGGGTGCAATCCCAATCGGATCAGCGGGGCCTCGCGCCAGCGCTGTTCGCGCCGGTCGCTGAGCACTTTGGACAGCCTGCGGCGCCAGGCGCTGCGGGCGCTCCAGACCAGACCCGGGGCATCGATAGGAGTGAAGTCAGGCAGGCGATAAAGATGCTGCGGGTCGCTGGTGTAGCAAAGCGGTAACTGGCGCAACGCCTGGCGGGTGCCTTCGCTCATCAACCAGGCCGGGGCGACAAAGCCGTGCAACGGCCAGTCATTGCGCTGGAATATTTCGATGCCGGCAGTAAGACGCCGTAACGCCTCGGCCTCGGACAACTGGTAAAACTCGCCTTCATGGGTGTAGATGCGCCGCATGAACCACTCTTTCGGCGAACGCGGCGCAGGTTGGTCGTCGCAGTGGTAATAGCCGTGCAAGGCGAGTTCGTCGCCCTTGGCGACGCGGCTGTCGAGCAGCTGGCGAAAATCGCGGTGGGCTGCCAGGGCATCATGGTGATGGAAGTCCGGCACCACCAGCCAGGTGATGGGCACGTTGCCCAAGGCATCGACGGCCTCGACAAAGGGCCGGTAGTCGGCCCAGGTGCTCGGTGCCACGTCGTGCAGCACCAGCATCAGCGCAGGTTCAGCCATGGGCGAGCATCGGCTTGTGACTGCCCAGCACCGCGTGGTAATGCCCCAGCAGGCTGTCGACCACCGTGTCCCACGCGTAATGCTGCTCGACATGGCGCCGAGCCTGGGCGCCCAAACGCCGGCTGTCGGTGCTGAACAGTTCGCGCACCGAATCGGCCATCGCCTTGGGATCGTTGGGGGCACACAGCAGGCCACAGCGCTCATCGACAATCTCGGTAAAGGCCCCGGCCGCGACGGCGACGACCGGGATGCCACTGGCCATGGCTTCCAGAATCACCAGGCCGAAGGTTTCCTGGTCGCCGCCATGCAACAAAGCGTCGGCGCTGGCCATCAGCCGGGCGACATGGTGAGCGGGGCGGAAACCATCTATCACAGTGACATTGTCCGGCACGCTGGCTGGCATACCGGAGCCCACCAGCAACAAGTGGTAGCCCTCGCCCAGGCGCTTCATGCAGTTGAGCAGTACCGGCAGGTTCTTCTCCTTGGAACCGCGTCCGGCGAAGATCAACAGCCGCGTATCCTCGCCAATCCCCAGTTCGGCGCGCAGGCCGGGGTCGCGCACATCCGGGGTGAAGGTGTGCAGGTCAACCCCCAGGGGTTGGACGAAGACGTTTTTTACCCCGAGTCCACTGAGTTTGTCGGCCATTACCTGGCTGGGGGCGAGCACCCGGTCAAAATTCCCATAGAGTTTGCTGACATAGGCTTCAACGTTGGGAGTAAACCAGGGACCCATGCGGTTGCTCACCAGCAGCGGCAGGTCGGAGTGGTAGAAGCCGATGACCGGCACATCCAACTGACGCCGGGCATCCAGCGCGGCCCAGGCAGTCAGGTATGGATCGCCGACCTCGATCAGATCGGGCTGTAAATCGTGCAGGACATTTCGCCAGGGCGCCAGGCGAAGGGGGAAGCGGTAACCCTTGCCAAAGGGCAGGGCAGGGGCCGGTACTTTGAAGACCCCGTCCTGTTCGCTCAAGTGCGCGCCGGGGATCAACAGGCTATGGCGAATCCCGGGCTTGAGCGCCAGACGTCGATGCTTGGCATCGAGGTAAGTGCGTACGCCACCGCTTGCCGGGGCGTAGAACATGGTTATGTCAGCGATATGCACGATGAACATCCCTCCGATCCATTGCTCTCCCTAGATGGACCTGAGGTAAGGATAGATGTTCGGTTTAGATTCGCAGGATGAAGGTGGCGGGAGCGGACAAATGCACTGTGTAGGAGCGAGCTTGCTCGCTCCTACAGGTGGATTAAGGTGGGGGACCTCAGATCCGGAAGCTACCCACCAATTGCTTCAGGCGCGAGGCCTGTTGTTCCAGGTCCGAGCAGGCGCGCAGCGTTGATTGCAGGTTTTCCACCCCTTCCTGATTGAGGGTGTTGATCTCGGTGATGTCCATGTTGATCGACTCCACTACCGAGGTCTGTTCTTCAGTGGCGGTGGCGACCGACTGGTTCATGCCGTCGATCTCGCCAATGCGCTGGGTCACGCTGTTCAAGCGCTCACCGGCCAGGTTGGCGATTTCAACGCTGTCCAGGCTGTGACGCTGGCTTTCACTCATGGTACTGACCGAATCGCGCGCGCCCACTTGTAGCTCCTCGATCATCGTTTGCACCTGTTGCGCCGATTCCTGAGTGCGATGGGCCAGGTTGCGCACTTCATCGGCCACCACCGCAAAGCCACGCCCGGCTTCCCCGGCGCGCGCCGCTTCGATGGCGGCGTTGAGCGCCAACAGGTTGGTTTGCTGGGAAATGCTGGTGATCACTTCCAGAATCTGGCCGATATTCACTGTTTTGTTGTTAAGTGCTTCGATATTGCTGCTGGAGGCGCTGATCATGCTCGATAACTGCGTCATTGCCTTGATATTGCGCTCAACCACTTGCTGGCCGTCTTCAGCCAAATGCCGGGCGTCGCTGGCCTGATTGGAGGCTTGCGCAGCGTTGCGCGCGATCTCTTGGGCGGCGGCACCCAGTTGGTTGATGGCGGCGGCGACGCTGTTGGTGCGGTTGGCTTGTTCGTCGGAGTTGACCATCGACGAATTGGAGGCGCTGACCACGCGCAGCGCCACTTCATTGACCTGCTCGGTGGCTGACGACACTTCGCGAATCGAGGTGTGGATGCGCTCGACGAAGCGGTTGAAGGCCGTACCCAGGGTGCCGAACTCATCGTTGTTCTGGATGATCAGGCGCCGTGTCAGGTCACCCTCGCCGTCGGCGATGTCCTGCATGGCCCGGGTCATCAGGTGCAGCGGTTGCAGCAGCACGCGGATCAACATGCCCAGCAAGGCGATGATGATCACCACCGCGATGATCGTGGCGATCACGGCTGATGTACGGAACTCACTGAGCATGGCGAACGATTTGGCTTTATCCACCGACACACCCAGGTACCAGTTCACCGATGGCAGGCCCTTGATCGGGGTGAAGGTCACGATGTTGGTTTTGCCGTTGGCTTGTACTTCGCTGAAGTCGCTGCTGATCTTCGGCGTGTCCTTTGGATACACGTCAGCCAGGGTCTTCATCACCAGGGTTTTGTCCGGGTGCACCAGCACCTTGCCGTCGGCACTGACCAGGAAGGCATAACCCATGCCGCCGAAATCCAGCGCGCCAATGTTATCCACCAGGGTTTGCAGGCTCAGGTCGCCGCCTACCACACCGATACTTTGGCCGCCCTTGGCGCTGGGGGTGGCCACGGAGATGATCAGTTGCCCGGTGGCCGCGTCTATATAAGGTTCGGTCAGGGTTGAGCCATTGCTGGCCTGGGCGCCCTTGTACCAGGGGCGAACACGCGGGTCGAAGCCGTCGGGCATCTTGGTGTCAGGGCGAATGGTGAAGGTGCCCTGGCTGTCACCCACGTAGGTCGCCATGAACGAAGACGTCAGCGCTTTCTGTTCCAGCAGGCTGGCAACCACGGACGGTTCAGGATTGATGGCAATGTTTTGCGCAGCGTTTTCCACCAGGGCGATACGCCCGGTGAGCCAGGTCTGGATATTGCTGGCGGTAACGTCGCCCATTTCGTGCAGGTAGTTATTGAGGTCGTCACGAATCGCATTGCGCTGCAGGTAGTCGTTGTAAAGGGTAAACAACGCGAAGGCGGCGATGACGATAAGGGAGGCTGCAAGCAGGATCTTGTGGCTGAAGCGCAGATTTTTATTCATGGCTTGTAGGGTCCGCTAAGGTCTTAATATCCGAGGCGCGTCCTATAGGGGAGGCGCAAAATGGCAGCGTTAAAAAAGGTGTGGTATTTCTGGTGATAGCTCCGTTGGTCCATATCGGAATTATCTGACCATTTTTTAGTCTTTGTCGGGCTTACATCCGTCTATATCGACCTCGCGGCACTAAAGATTAACCATAGGTGACGAAATGCCTGACTCCACACAACTGCTTATCGGTGCCGGCCTTGACGGCCAGCCCATCGCCCAGTCCATGCGCCTGGCCAACCGTCACGGGTTGATCGCCGGCGCCACCGGCACCGGCAAGACCGTCACCTTGCAGCGCCTGGCCGAAGCCTTCAGTGATGCGGGCGTGGCGGTGTTCGCCGCTGACATCAAGGGCGACCTCTGTGGCCTGGGCGCCGCCGCCAACCCTCAGGGCAAAGTGGCCGAGCGCATTGCCGGTATGCCGTTCCTGGATTACACGGCCCAGGCGTATCCGGTCACCCTGTGGGATATCCACGGGCAGTCCGGTCATCCGCTGCGCACCACCATCAGCGAAATGGGCCCGTTGTTGCTCGGCAGCTTGTTGGAGCTGACTGACAGCCAGCAATCGGCGCTCTATGCGACCTTCAAGGTGGCCGACCGCGAAGGTCTGTTGCTGCTGGACCTCAAGGATCTCAAGGCACTGCTCAATCACCTGCGCTATCACCCGGAGCTGCTGGGTGAAGACGCGGCGTTGATGACCACCGGTTCCAGCCAGGCGCTGTTGCGACGCCTGGCTGTGCTGGAGCAGCAGGGCGCCGAAGCCTTGTTTGGCGAGCCGGCCCTGCAACTTGAAGATATTCTGCAACCGGCCAGCGATGGCCGCGGGCGCATTCATCTGCTCGATGCCAGCCGGCTGGTGCATGAAGCGCCGAAGGTCTACGCGACCTTCCTGTTGTGGCTGCTGGCAGAGTTGTTTGAGCAGTTGCCGGAGCGTGGCGATGCCGACAAACCGCTGCTGGCGCTGTTTTTCGACGAGGCGCATTTGCTGTTCGCGGATACGCCAAAAGCCTTGCAGGAACGTCTGGAGCAAGTCGTACGCTTGATCCGCTCCAAAGGCGTCGGCGTGTACTTTGTCACCCAATCGCCGGGCGACTTGCCGGATACGGTGCTGGCGCAACTGGGTTTGCGCATTCAGCATGGTTTGCGCGCGTTCACCGCCAAAGAGCAGAAATCCCTGCGGGCGGTGGCCGACGGTTTCCGGCCCAGCCCGACCTTCGATACCTTGTCGGTGCTCACAGAGTTGGGGACGGGTGAGGCGTTGGTGGGAACCTTGCAGGAAAAGGGCACCCCGGAAGTCGTCCAGCGCGTACTGGTTGCTCCCCCGCAATCGCGGATCGGACCGCTCAGCACAGCAGAGCGTGCGGCGTTGGTCGCCAGTTCGCCGCTGTTGGGCCGCTATGACAAGCCGGTTGACCGGGAGTCGGCCTATGAAGTGCTGATGGCTCGCAAGGAACTTGGGCCCACCGAGGAAACCGCACCGACCGCCGAAGAACCGAGCTTTACCGACAAGGCCGGTGCATTCCTGGGGACTACTGCCGGCAAGGCGCTGAAGTCAGCCATGCAGCAGGCGGCCAATCAAATGGGGCGCCAGTTGGTGCGTGGCCTGTTGGGCTCGTTGCTGGGCGGCAGCAAACGCAAGTAGTGTTCAGGCTTTGGGCCGGGCATGGGCGGCCAGCCGTTCCAGGGCTGCGCGCAAGCCTGGGTCGCTGATCCCTTCGGCCGTTGCCTGCAGGGTTTCGGCCGCATTTTCCGACAGGTCCATCGTATGCCCCACTGCGCCTTGCGGCACGGTGGGCGGCTGTACCTTGAACTGAATGCGCGTCAAACCGGCGAACTCGTCAAAGACCATCAACTGGCGCTGCAAGCGTTTTTGCTGATAGCGCAAGCGTGTGGCCCAATGGCCATCAGTGACAATTAATAGCAGATTGCCTTCTCGCCAGGACGCCACATGACAATGCTCACGTGCGGCCGGTTGCAACTGGCTTTCAAGCAGGCGCTGCAAACGACCCAAGCGTTGCGCATGGCCAAAGATGGCTTTCAACGGCTTGGCTTCGCGAAGCAACACGCCGGGAGCGCGGGCTGTAAGAGGGCGAAATGCCATGTTTAGACACCTTAGGTAACAGAGCGGTTATCTTACCAGAAAGCGCCGGTACGCCCCGCGGCCATGCCTTGGCTGGGCTTTACCCATGAAATCAATAAGTAACTTCTGCGCTCTATGGGTTGAAGTTCGCGCAAAAGCCCTTATTTTAAACAAGCCCTCTCATAGCGCCGCGCCTGCATCGGGAAACAACGTTACTTTCCTCACCCACGATTCCGGGTAGAATGCGCGTTCGCAATGCGGCCGTGAGGGCTGCTCGGGCCACTCACGGTGCGCCCTCCATCCCTATGTGTGGAAGAACCTGCCGATATGTTTGCGCCTTTGTTAAAGAAACTTTTTGGAAGCAAGAATGAGCGCGAAGTCAAACGCATGCTCAAGACGGTGCAGCTGGTCAATGCCTTCGAGGAGCAGATGGTTGCTCTGTCGGACGAGCAATTGCGCGCCAAGACCCAAGAGTTCAAGGCCCGCATAGCCAAAGGTGAAACCCTCGACAAGCTGCTGCCCGAAGCCTTCGCGGTCGCCCGCGAAGCCGGTAAGCGCGTTATGGGCATGCGCCACTTCGACGTCCAGTTGATCGGCGGTATGACCTTGCATGAAGGCATGATTGCCGAAATGCGTACCGGTGAAGGCAAGACCCTGGTGGCAACCCTGGGCGTTTACCTCAACGCACTGTCCGGCAAGGGCGTGCACGTTGTGACGGTGAACGACTACCTGGCCCGCCGGGACGCCAACTGGATGCGCCCGCTGTATGAATTCCTCGGCCTGACCGTCGGCGTGGTAACGCCGTTCCAGCCGCCGGAAGAGAAGCGCGCTGCCTACGCCGCCGATATCACCTACGGCACCAACAACGAATTCGGTTTCGACTACCTGCGCGACAACATGGCGTTCAGCATGGAAGAAAAATTCCAGCGTGAACTCAACTTTGCCGTGATCGACGAAGTCGACTCCATCCTCATCGACGAAGCCCGTACGCCGCTGATCA
Source organism: Pseudomonas sp. HN8-3 (assembly GCF_020790195.1). Classification (NCBI taxonomy): domain Bacteria; kingdom Pseudomonadati; phylum Pseudomonadota; class Gammaproteobacteria; order Pseudomonadales; family Pseudomonadaceae; genus Pseudomonas; species Pseudomonas sp. HN8-3. The sequence continues at coordinate 4,748,114 of NZ_CP086206.1, read as the reverse complement.
TCTCCGGTCAGGCCGAAGACAGCTCGCGCCTGTACACCGAGATCAACAAGTTGATCCCGCGCCTGGAGCAGCACATCGAGGAAGTCGAAGGCGTGGTGACCAAAGAAGGTCACTTCACCATCGACGAGAAGACCCGCCAGGTCGAACTCAACGAAGCCGGTCACCAGTTCGTCGAAGAGATGCTGACCCAGATCGGCGAACTGGCCGAGGGTGAAAGCCTGTACTCCGCGCACAACCTGGGCCTGTTGACCCACGTGTACGCCGGCCTGCGCGCCCACAAGCTGTTCCATCGCAACGTCGAATACATCGTGCAGGACGGCCAGGTCGTGCTGGTTGACGAACACACCGGTCGTACCATGCCCGGTCGCCGTCTGTCCGAAGGCCTGCACCAGGCCATCGAAGCGAAGGAACACCTCAACATCCAGGCCGAAAGCCAGACGTTGGCGTCCACCACCTTCCAGAACTACTTCCGTCTGTACAACAAACTGTCCGGCATGACCGGTACGGCCGACACCGAAGCGTTCGAATTCCACCAGATCTACAACCTGGCCGTGATGGTCATTCCGCCGAACAAACCGTTGGCGCGTAAAGACTACAACGACCTGGTGTTCCTGACTGCCGAAGAGAAATACGCGGCGATCATCAACGATATCAAGGACGGCATGGCCAAGGGCCGCCCGATCCTGGTGGGTACCGCCACTATCGAAACTTCCGAGCACGTGTCCAACCTGCTTAACAAGGAAGGCATCGAGCACAAGGTACTCAACGCCAAGTTCCACGAAAAGGAAGCCGAGATCATTGCCCAGGCCGGTCGCCCTGGCGCGCTGACCATCGCTACCAACATGGCCGGTCGTGGTACCGACATCCTGTTGGGCGGCAACTGGGAAGTGGAAGTGGCCTCGCTCGACAACCCGACCCCTGAGCAGATCGCCCAGATCAAGGCTGACTGGCAGAAGCGCCACCAGGCCGTGCTGGAATCCGGTGGCTTGCAGGTGATCGCCTCCGAGCGTCACGAATCGCGCCGTATCGACAATCAGCTGCGTGGCCGTGCCGGCCGTCAGGGGGACGCCGGTTCCAGCCGTTTCTACCTGTCGCTGGAAGACAGCCTGATGCGCATCTTCGCCTCTGATCGGGTGAAGAACTTCATGAAGGCCCTGGGCATGCAGTCCGGTGAAGCGATCGAGCACCGCATGGTGACCAACGCCATCGAGAAAGCCCAGCGCAAGGTCGAAGGCCGCAACTTCGACATTCGCAAGCAACTGCTCGAGTTCGATGACGTCAACAACGAACAGCGTAAAGTGATCTATCACATGCGTAACACGTTGCTGGCCGCCGACAATATTGGCGAGACCATCGCTGACTTCCGTCAGGACGTGCTCAACGCCACCGTCAGCGCCCATATCCCGCCACAGTCCCTGCCTGAACAGTGGGATGTTGCCGGCCTGGAAGCCGCGTTGAAGAGCGACTTCGGTGTCGACTTGCCGGTTCAGCAATGGCTGGACGAAGACGACCACCTGTACGAAGAAACCCTGCGCGAAAAACTGATGGCCGAACTGCTGGCCGCGTACAACGAGAAAGAAGAGCAGGCGAGTGCCGAAGCACTGCGCACCTTCGAGAAGCAAATCGTGCTGCGCGTGCTGGACGACCTGTGGAAAGACCACCTGTCGACCATGGACCACCTGCGTCACGGCATCCACCTGCGCGGTTACGCCCAGAAGAACCCGAAGCAGGAGTACAAGCGCGAGTCGTTCACGCTGTTCTCCGAGCTGCTGGATTCGATCAAGCGCGATTCGATTCGCGTGCTGTCCCACGTTCAAGTGCGTCGCGAAGACCCGATCGAGGAAGAGGCACGCCTGCGTCAGGAAGCCGAGGCGCTGGCTGCGCGCATGCAGTTCCAGCATGACGAGGCTCCGGGCCTGGAAGCGCCTGAAGCGTTGGGTGAAGAGGTCGACGTGGCCCTGGCTCAAAGCCCGGTTCGCAATGATCAGAAACTGGGCCGCAACGAGCTGTGCTTCTGCGGTTCGGGCAAGAAATACAAACACTGCCACGGCCAGATCGAATAAGATTTTCGCCTGACGCTGCAACGCCCCCGCGCCGCGACCGGCACCAGCCGTCGCGGCGTTTTGCCATTAATTCCCACCGTCGATAGCGACGGCACAGACATCATCTATTTCAAGGAGCGCATACATGGCTGTTGGTCTTGGTCCTTTGCCCACATTGCACCCGGTCGCCGGTTTTGAACTCGGTATCGCTTCGGCCGGCATCAAGCGCCCGGGGCGCAAGGATGTGGTAGTGATGCGCTGTGCCGAAGGCTCGACCGTGGCAGGTGTATTCACCCTCAACGCGTTTTGCGCCGCGCCAGTGATCCTGGCCAAGCAGCGGGTGGCCGGGTCGATTCGCTACCTGCTGACCAATACCGGCAACGCCAACGCCGGCACCGGCGAGCCTGGCCTGGTGGCGGCTGCGCGCACCTGCGCCAAGCTGGCGCAACTGGCCGGCGTGGACGCCAGCCAAGTGCTGCCGTACTCCACCGGCGTGATCGGTGAGCCGCTGCCAGTGGAAAAAATCGAAGGCGCCCTTCAGGCTGCGCTGGATGACCTGTCTGTGGATAACTGGGCGGCTGCGGCCACCGGCATCATGACCACGGACACCTTGCCAAAAGGCGCGAGCCGCCAGTTCGTGCATGACGGCGTGACCGTCACCGTGACCGGTATCAGCAAGGGCGCAGGCATGATCCGTCCGAACATGGCCACCATGCTCGGTTATATCGCCACCGACGCCAAAGTCTCCCGCGATGTGCTGCAGCGCCTGATGCTCGATGGCGCCAACAAGTCGTTCAACCGCATCACCATCGACGGCGACACTTCCACCAACGACTGCTGCATGCTGATCGCCACTGGCCAGGCCAACTTGCCGGAAATCACGTCCACCGAAGGCCCGCTGTTTGCGGCGTTGAAACAGGCCGTGTTTGAAGTGTGCATGGAGGTGGCCCAGGCCATCGTGCGCGACGGCGAGGGCGCGACCAAGTTCGTCACGGTTGAAGTCAATGGCGGCGGCAACCATCAGGAATGCCTGGATGTGGGTTACACCGTGGCTCACTCGCCGCTGATCAAGACCGCACTGTTTGCATCGGACCCTAACTGGGGGCGTATCCTGGCCGCCGTTGGCCGTGCCGGCGTGCCGGACCTGGACGTGAGCAAGATCGACGTGTTCCTGGGCGACGTATGCATCGCCAGCCGCGGTGCCCGTGCCGAAACCTACACCGAAGCCCAGGGCTCGGCTGTGATGCAGCAGGAAGAAATCACCATCCGCATCGAACTGGGCCGCGGCGAGTGCAGCGAAACCATCTGGACTACCGACCTGTCCCACGAGTACGTGAAGATCAACGCGGAATACCGTACCTGATACCAAGAGGAAACTGGTGGTGAAACGAGTGCATGTAGCAGCAGCGGTGATCCGCGGTGTCGACGGCAGGATCCTGTTGGCGCGCCGTGCCGATACACAGCATCAAGGCGGCCTCTGGGAATTTCCCGGCGGCAAGGTGGAGGCCGATGAGTCGGTCGCCACGGCCTTGTCCCGTGAATTGCAGGAAGAGCTGGGCATCCAGGTCACCACGGCGCGGCCGCTGATCAAGGTGCAGCACGACTACCCGGACAAGCAGGTATTGCTGGATGTCTGGGAAGTCTCGGCTTTTACCGGCGAGCCTCATGGGGCCGAAGGGCAGCCGTTGGAATGGGTGTCGCCGCGGGACTTGCTCAACTATGAGTTCCCGGCGGCGAATGCGCCGATTGTTGCTGCTGCGCGCCTGCCCGCCGAGTACCTGATCACCCCCGGTGAGCTGGAAACCCCGATGTTGTTGCGTGGTATCCAGAAGGCCATCGCTGGTGGCATCAAGCTGGTTCAACTGCGTGCGCCCAACGGCTATGACCCCAAATACCGCGATCTGGCGGTGGATGCGGTTGGCTTGTGTGCCGGCAAGGCACAACTGATGCTTAAAGGGCCGTTCGAATGGCTGGGGGATTTCCCTGCCGCCGGCTGGCACATGACCTCGACGCAACTGCGTAAGTATGCGAGCAAAGGCCGACCGCTGCCGAAGGATCGCTGGTTGGCGGCTTCTTGCCACAACGCCGAAGAGCTGGCACTGGCAGAGATGATGGACGTGGACTTTGTCACGCTGTCGCCGGTACAGCCGACCCAGACGCATCCGGATGCGCAGCCTTTAGGTTGGGAGCAGGCGGCGCAGTTGATCGCCGGGTTCAGTAAGCCGGTGTTTCTGCTGGGCGGGGTTGGGCCTGCGCAGCGGGAGCAGGCCTGGGAAGCCGGGGCGCAAGGCGTGGCTGGGATTCGGGCGTTCTGGCCGCAGGTTTGATGTTGCGCTGACGGGCCCTATCGGGAGCAAGCCCCCTCCCACACTTGAATGTATTCACAATTCAAAATGTGGGAGGGGGCTTGCTCCCGATGAGGTCTTGCCAGTCACCCGATAAATCTCAGTGTGGCTTGGCAGCCGCCTGCCACAACACTTCAGCAACACCTTGGCGCCGGGCAATCACCCTGGCCGCCACAAACAGCAAGTCCGACAACCGATTGATATACGCCAACCCCACGCCTTCCAGCGGCTCCAGCGCATTCAGGTGCTGACACCGCCGCTCCGCACTGCGCGCCAGGCTACGACACACATGGGCTTGGGCGATCAACGCCGAGCCGCCAGGCAGGATGAAGTTCTCCAGCGGCCCAACCTCCTCATTCCAGCGATCAATCGCCGCTTCCAGCCGATCCACTTCCGCCGCATTCAATGCCTTGTACACCGGCATCGCCAGCTCGCCGCCCAGGTCGAACAGGCGATGTTGGCAAGGTGTGAGCACCTCAATCACATCCATTAGCGCCGGGTGCTTGCCGCTTTGCTCTTCAAGGTTGGCCAGCAGTAAGCCCAACTGGCTGTTCAGCGTATCCACCTCGCCAATCGCCTCCACGCGTGGGTGGTCCTTGGGTACGCGGCGGCCGTCGCCGAGGCCGGTCTCGCCCTTGTCGCCGGTACGGGTGTAGATCTTCGACAGGCGAAAGCCCATGGTCAGTGCTCCAGTTGGGTGAGTTCAGTGGGGGGCAATTGGCTGCCGGCAAGCGGCAGGCGCAAGGTAAAGCAAGTGCCCTGGCCCAGGGTGGAATGCACTTCCATCTGGCCCTTGTGGTTGTTGGTAATGATGAAATACGACACCGACAGCCCAAGCCCGGTGCCCTGGCCGATTTCCTTGGTGGTGAAGAACGGCTCGAACGTGCGTTTGCGCACGTTTTCGCTCATGCCGATGCCGTTGTCTTCCACCTGGATTTCTGCCCACGGCGGGTTGAGGCGGGTGCGCAGGATAATGCGCCCCGGTTCGCTGTCGTCTTCACGCAGGTGAATGGCCTGGGCGGCGTTCTTCAGCAAATTGAGCAGCACTTGTTCCAGCTCGTTGGCGGTGCCGGGCACGGGGCCCAGTTGCGGGTCGAACTGGCGGATGATCGCTTGGCCCTTGAAGTCGAAGCCGATGGTGAGGTCAAAATCGTTGCCGGCAATTTCCACGGCCTGGTCGATCAAGGCCGGCAAGTCGCAGGGGGCCATCTGACGATTACTGCGCCGGCTGAAGCTGAGCATGTGGGTGACGATTTTCGCGGCGCGGGCGCCAGCTTGCTGGATGCCGTCGAGCAACTGCGGGACTTCGCGGCCTTGCAGGTAGCGATTGACCGTGTCCAGTTCAATCCCCACTTGTTCGGCGAGCTCCAGGTTCTTGGGCAGGTCGGGGGACAGGCGGCGGCGAATGTTCTGCACGTTATGCAGGATAGCGCCCAGAGGGTTGTTGATCTCATGGGCCATACCGGCCGCGAGGCCGCCGACCGAGAGCATCTTCTCAGATTGCACCATCATTTCTTCCAGGGACAGGCGCTGGGTGATGTCGTCGATCCGGATCACCACGCCGCGCCCGGCACCGCCCATCAATGGATAGAACGTCAGGGCGTAATGCTTGGGCTCGTCGTCCTTGATCCAGGTGACCCGTTCTATCCGCTCCACCGAGTGTTGCTCCACCGTTGCCTTGATTTGTGGCAGGTACGGCTTGAGCGGCTGGAAGGCCAGAAAGATCGGCTGGTTCAGGGCTTCGTCCAGGCGCGTGCCGGAGAGAGCAGTGGCTTCCTGGTTCCACTGAGTGACGTAGAGCTGTTCATCCAGTGCGATCAGCGCCGAGGGCATCGAGTCGATGATGCTGTTGAGGTAGTTCTGGAAACCGGTGAGTTTTTTCTCGATCTTGCTGCGCACCTGAACTTCCAGTTCGAGCTTGCGGTTGGTATGCCGGGTTTCTTCGGCCAAACCCTGGGCCTGGTCGTAGGCGGCCTGGGAGTCGTCGCGGGCGCGCTTGAGTTGCTGCTCGCGGGCTTCGATACGCGACAGCATGGTGTTGAAGGCTTCGGCCAGGCTGCCGATTTCATCATGGTTGCCAGGCCCTGCGCGCAGGGCGTAGTTCTCTTCGCGGGTGACCTGGCGCGAAAGCTCTTCCAGTTCATGGATGGGGCGGGTAATCAGGCGTTTGATCTGCCGGGCGATGACCAGCCACAGCAACACACTGAAGATCAGGATGCCCAGGCTCGCGGTCAGCGTGCCGGTATAGAAGGCCACCGGCAGCTCACTTGTGGCCACCAGCAACAAATGCCCGGAAGGCTGGTTGCCACGGGGCAGGGTGATGACCTGGTTGCTGCGAAACTCGGTAACACGCCACGCTTCAATATGCCGGTAGTGGTCCGGCAGGTGCAGGCGGTCGCCGTGTTGCATCTGCGCCAGGCGGTTGCCTTCGCCGTCATAAAGGGCGGCGGCGCGCAACGGTGAATAGCTGGTCAGTTCGTTGAGCAGTGCCTCGGCCTTGGCCGGGGATTCAAGCGCCTGTGCGGCGAGCGACGGGTTGGACACCAGCCGACCGATGGCCTGCAGGGCCTGGGGGGCCATGCTTTCCTGGGAGATCCAGTAAGCAGCGCTGATAAACGTCAGGTTGGCCACCAGCAATACGGTGGTCAACAGTACTAGCAGGGCCGCCAGCAGTTTCTGCCCTACCGGTAGATTTTCAAGACGCTGGCGCAGTGGCATCAGGGTTTTCCCAGGTGATAGACAGGTAGGCAGGGTAGCGCGTGCCTCAGTCGCTGGCCAATCCGCGTGCGAGCAAATGCGTCACCAGGCGCGTGTGCACCTGTTGCAGATGCGGCACTGCCAACTGATGGCGGGCCGCGGCCTGGCAAGCGTAGCCCAGCAGGTAACTGATCTCGGTGCGTCGGGCGTTGGCGACGTCCTGGTACATGGAGGAATAGTTGGCGGCGGTGGCCTGGATCACTCGCTCGACTTCGCTGTGCAAGTCCTGTGCAGCCGCAGGCTGGCCGCAGCGCTCCAGCAGTTCGGCCAGCTCGGCGCAGAGCGTGGCGACCTCGCAGTGGTGGGCGCTTAAACCGCCGTTGCGGCAGTGGTACAGCACGGTCAGTGGGTTGATGGCGCAATTGAGCGCGAGCTTGCGCCACAGGCGCGTCAGGATATCGGTGGCCCATTCATGGGGAATGCCCGCCGCTTGCAGATCATCCAGCCACAGCGGTGGGGTGGGATGGCTCGCGTCACCCAGCCAAGTGTAGCCATGGCCGGCGAATACCACGCGCCAATCGCCATCGCGAAATGCACCTTCAGTGCTGGAGGCAAAGATGCAGCGCGCCGACGGCCATTGCGCAGCCACCGCGTCCTGGCTGCCGAGGCCGTTTTGCAGCAGGATCAATTCGGCGTCCGGCGCCAGCCGATGCTGCAACTGGGCGATGGCGCTTTGAGCGTCGTAGGCTTTGCATGCTACTAGCAGACGCCGAATCGGCTCCGGGTTGTCAGGCGTTTCGCCGATGACCGGATAAGTGTGTTCCACACCGCGTTCCACCAAGGTCAGCCCTTGGCTGGCGCGATAGCTGGCCAGGCGCGCCTGGTTACGAAGAATCAGCCTGACGGGCACGCCGGCGCGCGCCAGTCGCGTGGCCCAGAGGGTGCCCAGGCTGCCGGCGCCAAGAATATGCCAGGGGGTCGACATCAGTGTGTGCTCCATAAGGTCGCCAGCGGTGAACGGCGCGAAAGAACCGCTATAATGCCCCGGAATTTTAGCTCGGGCGCGCTCCATCTCTACTGAGCCCGCCCCTCATATTGGAGAAATCACATGCCTTCGTTCGACGTGGTATCTGAACTGGACAAACACGAAGTCACCAACGCCGTCGAGAACGCCGTCAAGGAACTGGACCGTCGCTATGACCTGAAAGGCAAGGGCAGCTTCGAATTCAAGGAAAAGGAACTGACCGTCAACCTGACCGCTGAAGCCGATTTCCAGCTGGAAGCGATGATCGAGATCCTCAAGCTGGCCCTGGTCAAGCGCAAGATCGACGTGCAGTGCCTTGAAGTCAAGGACGCCTATGCTTCCGGCAAGCTGATGAAGCAGGAAGCCGTGCTCAAGGAAGGCATCGACAAGGAACTGGCGAAGAAGATCGTCGCCCACATCAAGGACGCCAAGCTCAAGGTCCAGGCCGCCATTCAGGGCGAGCAGGTTCGCGTCACCGGCAAGAAGCGCGATGATCTGCAAGAGGCTATTGCGGCCCTGCGTGCCAAGACTTTCGATATGCCGCTGCAGTTCAATAACTTCCGCGACTGATGGCACTTTGGGGAACCTGTGGGTGTTTTTGACGTCCCACGCCCCAGAATCAGTGCCTACAATTGAGCCCTTCGGGGCTCAATTGCGTTTTCAGGCAGTCAATAGAGCCCTATCGCCGCACCACAGGAGAAAGTAGATGGATTTGAACGCTGAAATGGATCACCTGATCAAGACCTCCCAGTCTTGGATCCCCATGATCATGGAATATGGCAGCCGGGTATTACTGGCAGTGATCACCCTGGCCATTGGCTGGTGGCTGATCAATGTCTTTACCCATCGTGTAGGCCGTTTGCTGGCCGTGCGCAACGCCGACCTGGCGCTGCAGCACTTCGTCACCAGCCTGGCGAACATTGCGCTGAAAGTCATGCTGATCGTCAGCGTGGCCTCGATGATCGGCGTGGCAACCACCTCGTTCGTCGCCGCCATCGGTGCGGCAACCCTGGCGATCGGCCTGGCATTGCAGGGCAGCCTGGCGAACTTCGCTGGTGGTGTGCTGATTCTGCTGTTTCGTCCGTTCCGCATCGGTGACTGGATCGAAGCGCAGGGCACCTCGGGTACCGTCGATAGCATCCAGATCTTCCACACCGTGATCCGTACCGGTGACAACAAGACAGTGATCGTGCCGAACGGCATCCTGTCCAACGGCATCATCACCAATACCAACCGCCAGCCGACCCGCAAGGTGGTTTTTGATGTGGGCGTGGACTACGAGGCCGACCTGCAAAAAGCCCGTGAAGTGTTGCTGGAGCTGGCCAAAGATCCCCGCGTGCTGGCTGATCCTGCGCCTGTAGCGGTGGTATCGACCCTGGGCGACAGCTCCATCACCGTTTCGCTGCGCTGCTGGACCAACACCCCGGATTATTGGGACGTGGTGTTTATGTTTAATGAACTGGCACGTGACCGTTTGAAAACGGCAGGGATTGATATTCCGTTTCCACAACGGGTTATTCGCGTGATGCAGGAAAGTGCGCCGAAATAACTTGGCGTACTGCTATCGAAGTTGGCCGAAAGGTCAGCTTTGATAAACTAGTTACTTAGCTTGCTAGTTGTTTTGTTGTTTGAAACAAAACTGCAATAAAAAAGCCGCTCCCTGTTAAACAGAGGAGCGGCTTTTTGTTTAAGGCCGAAGCCTCAAGCCATCGTTGTAATTAAACCGGCAATTACAAGATGTTCAGCGGGTAGTTCGCGATCAGGCGCAGTTCGTCGATCGAAGGCGAACCGTAGTAAACGCCATCCCCGGAACGATAAGTCGCTTGACGCAGGCGCAGGCTCAGGTTTTTTGCCGGGCCGCTCTGGATCACGTACTTGGCTTCGATGTCGCGTTCCCATTCTTTGCCGTTGCTGGTAGTGCCGGTGTTGGCGCCGCTACCGGTAACGTAACGCGTCATGAAGCTCAGGCCAGGAATGCCGAAGGTTGCCATGTTGATGTCATAGCGCGCCTGGTAGGACTTCTCGCCTTCGGCGTTGAAGTCGGAACGGGCGATGGAGTTGGCCAGGAACACCGTGCCGCCGCCGTCTACGCCGTAGCCGTAGTCGCCGTCACCGGTAACCTTCTGGGCTGCCAGGGTGAAGGTGTGTGCGCCGATGGTGTAGGCACCCTGCAAGCTGAACGCGCGGTTGTCGAGCTTGGTCACACCATCCTTCTCTGCACGTTGCAGGCCGGCGCCATCGCTCTTGGTATCGTAGATGTTGAAGTCCAGCGCGAACGACTGGTCATCGCTCAGGGCGTGGGTCCAGTTCAGGTTGCTGTAGTACTTGCGGAAGTAATCTTCGGTTTTCGCGTAGTACAGGCTACCGGTGACTTCTGGAGTGAAGGCATAGACGCCGCCGACAAAGTCGGTTTTGGTCAGGCCCAGGCTGTCATGGTAGGTCTGGTTTTGCGCGACGCTTGAGGTGAAGTGGCCGCCCTCAAGCTTCAGGCCCTTGATCTCGTTGCTGGTGATCGAGATACCTTGTGGCAGCTCCGGCAACAGACGGCTGTCATCAGAGGCGAACACCGGTGCGGTGGTGTATTGGTCACCCACTTTCAACACGGTATTGGAGATGCGGAACTTAACTGCGCCGCCGCCTTTGGAGTAGTCGTCCTGGGAGCGACCGTCGGAACCGGTAGGGAACAGACCTGTGCCGGCGCGACCCTTGCCGCTGTCGAGCTTGAGGCCCATCAGGCCGATCACGTCCACACCGACACCAATGGTGCCCTGGGTGAAGCCCGATTCGTACAGGGCATTGAAGCCCAGGCCGGTTTCTTCGGCGCGGCTTTTGGAGCCTGGGCCCGACGGGTTGTTACGGAAGTCGCGGCTGAAGTACAGAGCGCGAGTATTGATGCTGAAAGTACTGTCTTCAACAAAGCCCTTGGAATCGTCCTGGGCGGACGCCATTGCGAACTGCGAGGTGCCTGCTGAAACAGCCAGGGCGATCATGCTCCACTTCATCACGCGCATCGTGATTTGCTCCTTTGGTTTTAGGAAGAGTACTGCCGTCCCACCTGTATTTTTATCTGGGCGGCTCTTTCTTTATGGGTGCCGGCGTAAAGCTATATCACGCAGGCCCTTATGACGATACTTGTCCAACTTTCCTTTCAGCTTCTTTACGAGGCTGTCGTAAATCGCTAGATCCGTGTCGCAAATTCACAGCCCAAATGTAACAAGGCTGACAACTTCAATGCTGTTTTCATACTTCTTTAAAAGTTTGAACTCGTCCATGAAGCACATTGAAACGCTGTTGTTGTTTATCGCGAAACACCTGCTTCCAGGCCGGTGCCGTTGCCGACGATACCGGGGTGAATGCAACAAGCGTGCTCAAACCGGTGAGCGAATGTCATTTTTTCGTGAAAAGCGTGATGGGAGTGTAAAAACCGCATAAGCACGGGCCTTTTACGCCGTTTGGTTTGGGCTTGACTCCCAGGGTGTTACCGCTGTTCGGTGCTACGCAATACCTGCACCTGAGTAAAACGTTACCGGTTAACCCCATCAGTGGGTAATTGGCGGATCCCTTTGACGCACGAGTGGGTCATTTTGGTGCGTGCCGTTGAGGCCCGGTCTAGCGTAGATCAACTGTTTTTCTGCCTCCAAAAGGTGCATTTTTTCACCCGCCCGCCTCAACAGTGCCAGGATTGGCCGTGAAGCCTTGGGCGTTCAAAGGTATGCTGGGCGCCTGTCCCGACCTGCCGAACGGAGTGCCCACGTGTTCGCCTTAGATCAACGCCTGCAACAAGATACCTTGGCCATTGGGGACTTCCCGCTCTGTCGCCTGCTGCTGTCCAATGACGCCAATTACCCCTGGTTCATTCTGGTGCCACGCATCGACGGTATCAGCGAAGTGTTTCAACTGGATGTCGCAGATCAACAAACCTTGTGGCAAGAAACGACGGCCCTGGCGCAACTGCTTAACGAGGGGCTGGCCGCTGACAAGATGAACATCGGTGCGCTGGGTAACGTCGTCAGCCAATTGCATGTGCATGTGATCGTGCGCAAACGCGATGACGCGGCCTGGCCGGCGCCGGTGTGGGGCAAGCATCCGGCCCGGCCCTATACCCAAGAGCAAGTGGCGGCGATTCGCGCTCGATTGCGTGCGCTGTTGCCTGCCGACTTCATCTTTACCCAGGACTGAATCATGGACCTGCAAGAGCGCGTTACCGACCTGGAAAGCCGCCTGGCCTTCCAGGACGACACCATCGAGACCCTCAACGACATCCTGGTCACACAGCAGCGGGCGGTTGAACGCCTGCAATTGCAAATGACGGCCTTGCTCAAGCGCCAGGAAGAAATGGGCGGCCAGTTCGAGTCATCTGAAGAAGAAGCGCCGCCGCCGCACTATTGAAATGCACAGGCCATAAAAAACCGCGATCCAGCCAACGCCGGATCGCGGTTTTTTTTGCTGCGAAGGCTTGGGATCAGCGACGCGGCAGGGCAGCGATGACGTCTTCGGCTTGCAGGCCCTTGTCACGGTTCATCACCGAGAACTCCACGCGCTGGCCTTCGACCAGCACGCGATGGCCTTCGCCACGGATAGCCCGGAAGTGGACGAAGATATCGTCGCCCGAATCGCGGGAAATGAAGCCGAAGCCTTTGGAGGTGTTGAACCACTTGACGGTACCGGTATCCCGGTTGGTCATGTCGTAGTTTTGCGACGCGGCCGCCGGAGACGAACGGTAGAAGCTGATGGCCAGGTGAAGAACAATGGCAACCACAGCAATCACCAGGCTGAGCAGGATAGCCGGATGGCCACCCACTTCAGGCATAGGCGCCAAAAGGGTGAGGGTTTGAACAACAACAGTCAGCACCAGCAGCGCACTGACCAGGTTTTGCAGTTGATGACGCGTGCCTTTGTTCCAGTAAGGGATTACCGGTGCGAGCGTCAGGTTAAGAAGGCCGAACAAGGCCAGGTACAGAGCGTCATGTTGTTGCAGGTAGGGCAGGCTTTCAGGCTGCAGGCTCGGGATAAAGGACAGCAGCAAAGCTGCAACGCCCGTTAGCAGGTGGACGATTTTCAACATTTTGATTAACTCACGTTAAGACGGATCACAAGGAAGAGCTGACTGGCACGGTTCGCTTCTGAACAATGGGAGGCGTTGAGCACGTGCACGGGTATCAGCCTATGTGAAGTGCCGCAGGAATAAACGGCAGCCACACGGCGTCTATTTAACAGCAAAGGCTGTGCCTACTCAAATCAAGCATTTCGGGGTGTTGCGACGGCAACGGCATTTGTGCAGCAAACGCTTGTCCTAGACAGGTGCAGGATTTTTTGGCGGGCGTTGCGAGACCGTTCCTACGGCTAAAAAGGCTTGCCAATTCGCGAGTTGCAAGCGATGCGGGGCGATTTGCCGCAGGTCGCCTGGGCGTGACGGGCTGCATGCGGCTCGCTCTCTTGCTAGAGTGGTCCTGCACCTGATCAATGAATACTCGTCAATTGAAGGGGAAAAACATGGCAATCGATATTGGTATCAGTGAAGAAGACCGTAAGTCCATCGTCGACGGACTTTCACGACTGCTGTCCGATACCTATGTTCTGTATCTGAAGACCCACAACTTCCATTGGAACGTCACAGGCCCCATGTTTCGTACGCTGCACTTGATGTTCGAGGAGCAGTACAACGAATTGGCGCTGGCGGTGGACTCCATTGCCGAGCGCATCCGTGCCCTGGGCTTCCCGGCGCCGGGCGCCTATTCAATCTACGCCCGCCTGTCTTCGATCAAGGAAGAGGAGGGTGTGCCGAGCGCCGAAGAGATGATCAAGCAACTGGTGGCCGGTCAGGAAGCGGTTACGCGTACCGCCCGAGGCATCTTCCCGCTGCTGGACAAGGTCAGCGATGAGCCGACGGCCGACCTGTTGACCCAGCGTATGCAGGTACACGAGAAAACCGCGTGGATGCTGCGTTCGCTGCTCGAAAACCAGTAACCGTCAAACCCGGGCGGCGCTGTTTCAGCGCTGCCTGCTTGTTTCCCTGCGCTTCCTGGCGTTGTCCTACGACTAACGACTCCCCGTCTTCTGGCTGCTGCACGCTGGGTGCTGTTTTATAGGCCCATCGTTCAATGGGAGAAGCCCATTGGCTGCTGTTTGGCAATGGAGTGTCGGGTGTATGTCACGTGGAATGGGTAAAGGAGTGATGGAAACCTGTGGTTTTCACAAGATAAAGGTCGACCCTTTTGCAAAAGGGTTCGATATGGGGCTGGCCAAGCCCTTGTCGCGGTCGGTCAGGCTCAATGGGTTTTCGACCTGCCTGCGGCTTGAGCAGATCTACTGGAACATCCTGACGGAGATCGCCAGGATCAATGCCTGTTCGGTCAGTGCCTTGTTGTCCTATGTCGATCGGGAAGTGCATTTGCGTTACGGAGGCGTGAAGAACTTCAGTGGGCTGGTGAGGGTGGTGTGCGTGGTTCACGTGCTCAAGGGCCGGGTTGCTCCCGCCGCTGAGGGCACCTTCGCGTCGTAGCCCGGCGGCCCTGGGCCCGGCCTTCATCCTTGTGGGCCGGCCCCGGGGCAGAAAGCCGGCTGCGCTGTGTCGATTTACCAGATATAATCCCGCGCTTTGCTGCGCATGCCGGGGCTTTATGCACAGGGCAGGGCGTGGCGCTGTAACGATCTGATCGCCGAGACATCTCCATGCCCATGTACGACTATCAATGCGCTTCCTGTGGTCACCAGTTGGAAGCCATTCAGAAGATCAGCGCAGCGCCGCTGGTCGATTGCCCTGCCTGCCAGGCACCTGAGTTGAAGAAGATGTTGTCCATGCCGGGCTTCCGCCTGAGCGGCAGCGGCTGGTACGAGACTGATTTCAAGACCGGTGCCAAGAAGAACCTGGCCGGCGGCGACAAAGCAGACTGAGTTGAACTCTACGCGCAGGCTCCTGCATTATCCGTCCCCTGCTTTAATGTACGGTGACGAGGCGGGCCTGCCACCGAATTTCGAATTACGAGAAGTGAAACCACGACCATGATGCGCAGCCACTATTGCGGCCAACTGAACGAGACCCTGGAAGGTCAGGAAATCACCCTTTGCGGATGGGTTCACCGTCGCCGCGACCACGGCGGGGTGATCTTCCTCGATATCCGTGATCGCGATGGTCTGGCCCAGGTAGTGTTCGACCCGGACCGCGCCGAGAGCTTCGCCGCCGCCGACCGCGTGCGCAGCGAATACGTCGTCAAGATCACCGGCAAGGTACGCCTGCGTCCGGCCGGTGCCGTGAACAAGAACATGGCGTCCGGCGGCATTGAAGTGCTGGGCTATGAGCTGGAAGTGCTGAACGAGTCGGAAACCCCGCCGTTCCCACTCAACGAATACTCCGACGTGGGCGAAGAAACCCGCCTGCGCTACCGCTTCCTGGACCTGCGTCGTCCGGAAATGGCCGAGAAGCTGCGCCTGCGTTCGCGCATGACCACCAGCATCCGTCGCTTCCTGGACGAGAACGGCTTCCTCGACGTCGAAACGCCGATCCTCACCCGGGCTACCCCGGAAGGCGCGCGCGACTACCTGGTGCCTAGCCGTACCCACGCCGGCAGCTTCTTCGCCTTGCCGCAATCGCCGCAGCTGTTCAAGCAACTGCTGATGGTGGCCGGCTTCGACCGTTACTACCAGATCGCCAAGTGCTTCCGTGACGAAGACCTGCGCGCTGACCGCCAGCCGGAATTCACCCAGATCGACATCGAGACCAGCTTCCTCGATGAAAAAGAGATCATGGGCCTGACCGAGCAGATGATCCGCAACCTGTTCAAGGAAGTGCTGGACCTGGAGTTCGGCGAATTCCCGCACATGACCTTCGAAGAAGCCATGCGCCGCTACGGTTCCGACAAGCCAGACCTGCGTAACCCGCTGGAACTGGTGGACGTGGCCGACCAGCTCAAGGATGTCGACTTCAAGGTGTTCAGCGGCCCGGCCAACGACCCTAAATGCCGCATTGCTGCCCTGCGCGTACCTGGCGGCGCGAGCATGCCGCGCAAGCAGATCGACGACTACACCAAGTTTGTCGGCATCTATGGTGCCAAGGGCCTGGCGTACATCAAGGTCAACGAGCGCGCTAACGGCGTTGACGGCCTGCAATCGCCGATCGTGAAAAACATCCCTGAAGCCAACCTGAACACGATCCTCGATCGCGTCGGTGCCGTTGACGGCGACATCGTGTTCTTCGGCGCCGACAAGGCCAAGATCGTCAGCGAAGCCCTGGGCGCGCTGCGTATCAAGCTCGGTCACGACCTGAACCTGCTGACCTGCGAATGGGCACCGATGTGGGTCGTCGACTTCCCGATGTTCGAAGAGAACGACGACGGCAGCTTCAGCGCGTTGCACCACCCGTTCACCGCGCCGAAGTGCTCCCCGCAGGAGTTGGAAGCCAACCCGGCAGGCGCACTGTCCCGTGCCTACGACATGGTGCTCAACGGTACTGAGCTGGGTGGCGGTTCGATCCGTATCCACCGCAAAGAGATGCAACAAGCGGTGTTCCGCCTGCTGGGCATCAACGAAGCGGAACAGGAAGAGAAGTTCGGCTTCCTGCTCGACGCCCTGAAATACGGCGCGCCACCGCACGGTGGTTTGGCGTTCGGCCTGGACCGTCTGGTGATGCTGATGACCGGCGCCCAGTCGATCCGTGAAGTGATCGCCTTCCCGAAAACCCAGAGCGCTGCGGACGTCATGACCCAGGCCCCGGGTGTGGTGGATGCCAAGGCGTTGCGCGAACTGCACATCCGTCTGCGCGAGACGCCGAAGGCTGAGTAAGGCTGCAGCGTGAAAGCGCGATAAGGTTGTACGCAGTCAAAAAGGCGCATCTTCGGATGCGCCTTTGCGTTTAAAAGAGGGAAATCCCGCCGGGGGCGGGATTGATAAGGTTTCTAGAGAATTTCGGAGTTGTGTTATGGCTGGCCATTCCAAGTGGGCGAACATCAAGCACCGCAAAGAGCGTCAGGATGCCAAGAAGGGCAAGATCTTCACCAAGTGGATTCGCGAACTGACCGTCGCAGCCCGTCAGGGCGGCGGTGACCCGGGCTCTAACCCGCGTCTGCGCCTGGCGCTGGACAAGGCGCTGGGTGCCAACATGAGCCGCGACATCATTGACCGCGCCGTGGCTCGTGGTGCCGGTGCGGCCGACACCGACGATATGGTCGAACTGACCTATGAAGGCTACGGCCCGGGCGGCGTGGCGGTGATGGTCGAGTGCATGACCGATAACCGCAACCGCACCGCCGCAGCCGTGCGCCACGCGTTCAGCAAATGCGGTGGCAACCTCGGCACGGATGGTTCGGTGGCCTACCTGTTCGAACGCAAAGGGCAGATCACCTTCGCTCCTGGCACCGATGAAGACGCGCTGATGGAAGCCGCGATGGAAGCGGACGCCGACGACGTGGTCACCAACGAAGACGGCTCTATCGATGTGTTTACCTCGTTCGCCAGCTTCTACTCCGTGCGTAATGCCCTGCAAGCTGCTGGTTTCAGCGGCACCGACGCGGAAATCGTGATGCTGCCGACCACCAGTGCCGAGCTGGACCTGGAGGGGGCGCAGAAGGTGTTGAAGATGCTGGATATGCTTGAAGACCTGGATGATGTGCAGAATGTGTATTCGAATGCCGACATCCCTGAGTCTGTGGCCGAACAGCTCACTTAAGAACGATGAATATCCCAATGTGGGAGGGGCTTGTGTGGGAGGGGGCTTGCTCCCGATGGCGGTGGGTCAGTCACAAATGTACTTACTGACACTCCCTCATCGGGAGCAAGCCCCCTCCCACATTAGAGTCTCTGTGTATCAAAAAATGTGTTTATCCAACCCGCAGGCGTTATGACTTTAATCCTAGGTATCGACCCCGGTTCGCGCATCACCGGTTTTGGCGTGGTGCAGCAGACCCCGCGCGGCTGCATCTATGTTGCCTCGGGCTGCATCCGCACCGGCGCAGGGGAATTGGCCGAGCGGCTGCAGATCGTCTATCGCGGCGTACGTGAAGTCATCCAGACCTACGGCCCGGTCACCATGGGCATCGAAAAGGTCTTCATGGCCAAGAACGCCGATTCGGCGCTCAAGCTTGGCCAGGCCCGGGGTGCAGCTATCGTGGCAGGCGCCGAAGAGGGCATGGAAATCGCCGAATACACCGCGACCCAGGTCAAACAGGCCGTGGTCGGCACCGGTGCAGCCAACAAGGAGCAGGTGCAGATGATGGTCATGCACATGCTCAAGCTCACTTCAAAACCGCAGATCGACGCCTCCGACGCCCTGGCCATCGCCATTTGCCATGCACATACCCGTTCCAGCCTGCTGCCTCACGGCTTGGGAACGGCACGTAGTCGTGGCGGGCGGCTGCGTCTCTGATAGCATCAGCGCATTGGTTATTTGCGGTCAGGCCCTGATCTGACCCCCAAGCTTTAAGGATCTGAACCGTGATTGGACGCTTGCGCGGCACCCTGGCCGAAAAACAGCCGCCGCACCTGATTCTGGATGTGAATGGGTTGGGTTATGAGCTGGAAGTGCCCATGACCACGTTGTACCGCTTGCCGTCGGTCGGCGAGCCGATAACCTTGCACACGCATTTGGTGGTGCGTGAAGACGCGCAACTGCTCTATGGTTTCATCGGCAAGCGCGACCGCGATTTCTTCCGCGAGCTGATTCGTCTCAATGGCGTGGGGCCCAAGTTGGCCCTGGCGTTGATGTCGAGCCTGGAAGTGGATGAATTGGTGCGTGCGGTATCCGCCCAGGATACCTCGGCCCTGACCAAGGTGCCGGGAGTGGGCAAGAAAACCGCCGAGCGCCTGTTGGTGGAGCTCAAGGACCGCTTCAAGGCCTGGGAAGTGGTGCCGAGCATGTTCGCCCTGGTACCGAACCAGCCGGATATGCCGGCAGGCCAGATCGCCAGTGCCGAAAGCGATGCCGTCAGTGCGTTGATCTCCCTGGGCTACAAGCCTCAGGAAGCCAGCAAGGCGGTATCGGCCATCAAGGACAAGAACCTGAGCAGCGAAGACATGATCCGCCGAGCCCTGAAGGGAATGATTTAAGTGATTGAAGCTGATCGTCTGATCGCGGCCACCGGCCCGCGTGACCGTGAAGAAGTCCAGGACCGGGCCATCCGCCCCCTGAGCCTGGCCGAATACATCGGCCAGCCTACCGTGCGCGAGCAGATGGAGCTGTTTATCCAGGCCGCGCGCGGGCGCAGTGAGTCCCTGGACCACACCCTGATCTTCGGCCCGCCGGGTTTGGGCAAGACTACCCTGGCCAATATCATCGCCCAGGAAATGGGCGTGTCGATCAAGTCCACCTCCGGCCCGGTGCTGGAGCGTCCCGGTGACCTGGCAGCGCTGCTGACCAATCTTGAACCCCATGACGTACTGTTTATCGACGAGATCCATCGGTTATCACCGATTGTCGAAGAAGTGCTGTACCCGGCGATGGAAGACTTCCAGCTCGACATCATGATCGGCGAAGGCCCGGCAGCCCGTTCGATCAAGCTCGACCTGCCACCTTTCACTCTGGTGGGCGCGACCACGCGTGCGGGTATGCTGACCAACCCGTTGCGAGACCGTTTCGGCATTGTTCAACGTCTGGAGTTCTATAGCACCGCTGATCTGGCGACCATCGTCAGCCGTTCGGCGAGCATCCTTGGCTTGCCCCTGGACCCGGAAGGCGCCTTTGAAATCGCCCGGCGCGCCCGCGGCACGCCACGTATCGCCAACCGTTTGCTGCGCCGCGTGCGCGATTTTGCCGAAGTGCGTGCCAAAGGGCACATCACCAAGGCGGTCGCGGACCTGGCCTTGAACCTGCTGGACGTGGACGAGCACGGCTTCGATCACCAGGATCGACGTCTACTCTTGACCATGATCGAGAAGTTCGACGGTGGCCCGGTCGGCGTGGACAGCCTGGCGGCGGCTATCAGTGAAGAGCGCCATACCATTGAGGATGTGCTGGAGCCGTACCTGATCCAGCAAGGCTATATCATGCGTACACCGAGGGGCCGGGTGGTGACGCGCCATGCCTATTTGCACTTTGGGCTAAACATTCCGTCACGATTGGGCGAGATGCCTGCGGTAGACGAATTCCTTGATGCAGTGGACGATTAAAAAGCTGACGCCGGACGATTTATCTGAGCTTTGTGCTGTCCCAGTGTCTGGCGTCGTCATTTGAGTCACTGCAAAAGCGTTCAGGAATGAAAAAACAGTTGTCCAGCCGGATTGGCAACCTGAGGAGTAAGCACTAGAGTATGCGCGCGCAAAACGGGGATCAGTCGTTCGCACATCGCTGTCGCGTTTATTACGAGGACACCGATGCCGGCGGCATCGTGTATTACGTCAACTACCTGAAATTCATGGAGCGGGCTCGAACCGAGCGGCTACGGGAGCTGGGCTTTGCCCAATCCACGCTGGCAGGGGAGGACCTGTTATTCGTCGTGCATTCCAGCGAGGCGCGTTATCACGCACCGGCGCGACTGGACGATGAATTGCTGGTCAGCGCTGAGGTCATCGAATTGAACCGTGCCAGCCTGCGATTCAAACAGCAGGTCAGGCGGGCAACGGATGCAACGCTGCTCTGTGAGGGGCAGTTCCTGGTGGCATGTGTACGCACCAACAGTTTGAAACCTCGGGCCATTCCCGAAACTCTACGCGCGGCCTTTGCCGCCGTGAGCGGCGCGGGTAAACAATCAAAGCAGGAGATTTAGCGTGGAACCTACCGTCGTCGACCATTCCTCCATGTGGAGCCTGGTCAGCAATGCCAGTGTCGTGGTTCAACTGGTCATGCTGACCCTGGTAGCCGCATCGGTTACCTCTTGGGTCATGATTTTTCAGCGCAGCAACATGCTGCGCGCCGGTCGACGTGCCCTGGAGAGCTTCGAAGAGCGCTTCTGGTCGGGTATCGACCTGTCCAAACTGTACCGCCAGGCCGGCAGCAACCCGGACCCGGATTCGGGCGTCGAGCAGATCTTCCGTGCCGGTTTCAAGGAATTCTCGCGCCTGCGCCAGCAGCCGGGTGTCGACCCTGAAGCGGTGATGGAAGGCGTGGCCCGTGCCATGCGCGTGGCCATCTCCCGCGAAGAAGAGAAACTCGAGCAGGGCCTGCCGTTCCTCGCCACCGTCGGTTCCGTCAGCCCGTACATCGGCCTGTTCGGTACCGTATGGGGGATCATGAACTCCTTCCGCGGCCTGGCCCAGGCCCAGCAAGCCACGCTGGCCACCGTGGCCCCGGGTATTGCCGAAGCCCTGATCGCCACCGCGATCGGCCTGTTTGCCGCTATCCCCGCAGTAATCGCCTACAACCGTTTTGCCGCAACCAGCGAAACCTTGATCGGCCGTTACTACACCTTCGCCGATGAATTCCAGGCGATCCTGCACCGTAAAGTGCACACCAGCGAAGAATAAGCAGGTAATTCCCAATGGCTTTAATCGCTCGAGCTCGCAAAAAGCGCAAGCCGGTCGCCGAGATGAACGTAGTGCCCTACATCGACGTGATGCTGGTGCTGCTGGTGATCTTCATGGTGACCGCGCCGATGCTCAACCAGGGCGTGAAGGTTGATCTGCCCAAGGTTTCCAGTGAAGCCTTGCCGCAGGACAACAACACGCAGGTCCTGACCATTTCGATCAAGGCTGACAAGACCTATTACTGGAACCTTGGCAGCGAAGTCGACACCCAGAAGCAGCAGGACAAGGCCCTGACTTTGCCGGCGATGACCGATGCGGTGACCAAGATCATTCGCTCCGGCAACGAAGGCGGCAAGCACACTCAGGTATTTATCCGCGGCGACAAATCGGTCGACTACGGCTCCGTCATGGGTGCCATGGGCGGGCTGCAGAAAGCCGGCGTCGGTAACGTTGGCTTGATTACCGAGGCGCCCTGATGCAGCAACAGCGAGAGCCGTCCGCCTCGGAAAGCTACTTCTGGCCTGGCGTGTGGGCGATAGCCCTGCACGTCCTGGTGTTCGGCATGCTGTTTGTCAGCTTTGCCATGACCCCGGACCTGCCGCCAGCCAAGCCGATCGTGCAGGCGACCCTGTATCAGCTGAAATCGAAAAGCCAGGCCACCACCCAGACCAATCAGAAGATTGCAGGTGAGGCCCAGAAGTCGGCTGCGCGCCAGACTGAAGTCGAGCAGATGGAACAGAAGAAGGTCGAGCAGGAAGCGGTGAAGGCTGCTGCGGAACAAAAGAAAGAAGAGGCGGCTCAAAAGGCCGAGGAATCGAAAAAGGCCGACGAAGCCAAGAAAGCCGACGAGGCGAAAAAGGCTGATGAAGCCAAGAAAGCCGAGAAAGCTGCCGAAGCCAAAAAGGCTGAAGAGAAACAATTGGCTGATATAGCCAAGAAGAAATCTGAAGAAGAAGCCAAGAAGGCTGCCGAGGAAGAGGCCAAGAAAAAGGCCGCTGAAGAAGCCAAGAAAAAGATAGTCGAAGACGCGAAGAAGAAAGCCGCCGAAGACGCCAAGAAAAAAGCTGAAGCAGACGAGGCGAAGAAGAAAGTCGCCGACGAAGCGAAGAAGAAAGCTGCCGCCGACGCCTCCAAGAAAAAGGCCCAGGAAGCAGCACGCAAATCCGCCGAAGAGAAAAAGGCCCAGGCCCTGGCAGATTTGCTTTCCGACACGCCGCAGCGTCAGCAAGCCCTGGCCGATGAACGTGGTGATGAAGTCGCGGGCAGTTTCGACGATCTGATTCGAGCGCGGGCAGCGGAAGGCTGGACACGTCCACCTTCGGCACGCAAAGGCATGACAGTAGTGCTGCAGATCGGCATGTTGCCGGACGGTACGGTGACTTCGGTCAGCGTGGCCAAGTCCAGTGGTGACGGTACGTTCGACAGTTCAGCGGTTGCCGCAGTCAAGAATATTGGCCGGTTGACCGAGATGCAGGGAATGAAACCAAGTGACTTCGCTCCCTATCGTTCATTCAAGATGACATTCACACCTGAGGATCTAGCCTTGTGAGAAACCTTCTTCGAGGAATGCTTGTCGTTATTTGCTGTATGGCAGGGATAGCGGCGGCGGATGAAAAGAACATCCTGGTAACCAGCGGCAGCGATCGGGCTACTCCGATTGCAGTCGTACCCTTCGGTTGGCAGGGCGGCAGCGTGCTGCCGGACGACATGGCCCAGATCGTCAGCGACGACCTGCGTAACTCCGGTTACTACGCGCCGATCCCCAAAGGCAACATGATCAGCCAGCCCAACCAGGCCAGCGAAGTCGTGTTCCGTGACTGGAAAGCCGTGGGCGCGCAGTACGTGATGGTCGGCAACATCACGCCGGCCGGTGGTCGCCTGCAGATCCAGTACACGTTGTTCAACGTGGCTACCGAGCAGCAGGTATTGACCGGCAGCGTATCGGGTACCGCCGAGCAACTGCGCGACATGGCCCACTACATCTCGGACCAGTCGTTTGAAAAGCTCACCGGTATCAAAGGGGCGTTCTCGACGCGCCTGCTGTATGTCACGGCTGAGCGTTTCTCGGTAGACAACACCCGCTACACCCTGCAACGTTCGGACTACGACGGCGCACGTGCAGTGACCTTGCTGCAGTCCCGCGAGCCAATCCTGTCGCCGCGCTTCGCGCCGGACGGCAAGCGTATTGCCTACGTATCGTTCGAACAGCGTCGCCCGCGCATCTTCGTGCAGCACATTGATACGGGTCGTCGCGAGCAGATCACCAACTTTGAAGGCCTCAACGGTGCGCCAGCCTGGTCGCCGGATGGTTCGCGCCTGGCTTTCGTGCTCTCCAAGGACGGCAATCCGGATATCTACGTGATGAACATGGCCTCGCGCCAACTGAGTCGCGTGACCAGCGGCCCGGGCATCAACACCGAACCGTTCTGGGGTAAGGATGGTTCGACCATCTACTTCACCTCCGACCGTGGCGGCAAGCCTCAGGTCTACAAGGCAAACGTGAACGGTGGCGGTGCTGAGCGTGTGACCTTTATCGGTAACTACAACGCCAACCCCAAGCTTTCGGCCGATGAAAAGACGTTGGTGATGATTCACCGTCAGGATGGTTTCACTAATTTCCGGGTTGCGGCCCAGGATTTGCAGCGCGGAACCGTTAAAATCCTTACAGATACCAACCTTGATGAGTCAGCCACTGTTGCGCCCAACGGCACCATGGTAATCTACGCCACCCGCCAGCAGGGCCGGGGAGTCTTGATGCTCGTGTCCATCAATGGACGCGTAAGGCTCCCACTTCCTACCGCACAAGGCGAAGTCAGAGAACCATCCTGGTCCCCTTACCTGAACTGACGCGGCGCTACAAAAAGAAGTACTTAACACACTGGGGTTCATTAGGAGTTTCACGATGGAAATGCTGAAGTTTGGTAAGTTTGCTGCTCTGGCTCTGGCTCTGTCCGTAGCCGTTGGTTGCTCCTCTAAAGGCGGCGACAATGCCGGTGAAGGCGCAGCTGTTGATCCAAACGCTGGTTACGGCGCTAACACTGGTGCGGTCGACGGCTCCCTGAGCGAAGAAGCTGCTCTGCGCGCTATCACCACTTTCTACTTCGAATACGACAGTTCGGACCTGAAGCCAGAAGCCATGCGCGCTCTGGACGTTCACGCCAAGGACCTGAAAGCTAACGGCGCTCGCGTTGTTCTGGAAGGTAACACTGACGCCCGTGGTACTCGTGAGTACAACATGGCACTGGGCGAGCGTCGTGCGAAAGCCGTTCAGCGCTACCTGGTACTGCAAGGTGTTGCTCCAGGCCAACTGGAACTGGTTTCCTACGGTAAAGAGCGTCCGGTTGCAACTGGCAACGACGAACAGTCGTGGGCTCAGAACCGTCGCGTCGAACTGCGTAAGTAATTCGTCATGCGAACGTGCCGTCGTGCTCTGACTGTATTGGCTCTCAGCCTCGCCCCGCTTGCGGTGTGGGCTGCGGTTCCTGTAACGGATAGCAACTCAGGCTATAACAATAGCGGGAGCAGTTATCCGCCAGCAGGTTATGGCACGAACGGCGCCTATGCGGGGGGAGCGGCTACGTCCGCTCCCTCGGCACAGGGCGAGCTGTTTAACCAGCTGCAACGCATGCAGGATCAATTGGCGCAGCAACAAGGCGCAATTGAAGTGCTGCAGAACCAGGTGAACCAGCTCAAGCAAGAAGGCCTGGAGCGTTACCAGGATCTTGATCGTCGTATTGGAGCCGGTGTTGCACCTGCCGCTACTCCTGATAATTCTGCTGCCGGTGGCGCGCCAAGCGCTGCTGCCGGTGGCGCTGCAGCTGGGGCCGCCGCGGCTGCCCCTGCCGCCAGCAATGAACCGGGTGATCCGGCGAAGGAAAAGCTGTATTACGATGCAGCCTTCGACCTGATCAAGGCCAAGGATTTCGATAAGGCCAGCCAGGCCTTTACCGCATTCCTGCGCAAGTACCCCAACAGCCAGTACGCGGGCAATGCCCAGTACTGGTTGGGCGAGGTCAACCTGGCAAAGGGTGATTTGCAGGGGGCAGGCCAGGCTTTTGCCAAGGTCAGCCAGCTGTACCCCAAGCACGCCAAGGTGCCGGACTCGCTGTACAAGCTCGCTGACGTAGAGCGCCGCCTGGGTCATACCGACAAGGTCAAAGGCATTCTGCAACAGGTGGTTGCCCAGTATCCGGGTACCTCCGCCGCGCAGTTGGCCCAGCGCGATCTGCAACGCTTGTAAGCAATACCGCCCGTTTAGAAGAAACCCGCGCCTGGCGCGGGTTTTTTCGTTAGAATCCACGCCCTTTTATGAAACACGCTTCCTGGGGTTGGCGCGTTGGCGCAATCCCTTGAAGTGCCTGACGGAGGCGGACAGCCTGTTTAGCTGTTACGCCCGTGGCGACTATGCAAGACACATTACGTATTACCGAAGTCTTTTACTCGTTGCAGGGTGAAACGCGCACTGCTGGCCTGCCCACCGTATTTGTACGGCTCACCGGCTGCCCATTGCGCTGCCAATACTGCGACAGCGCCTACGCCTTCAGCGGCGGCACCGTGCGCACCCTCGACGACATCCTGGAACAGGTTGCCGGCTACCGGCCGCGCTACGTCTGCGTGACGGGCGGTGAGCCATTGGCGCAACCCAATGCCATCCCACTGCTCAAACGGCTGTGTGACGCCGGCTACGAGGTCTCACTGGAAACCAGCGGCGCCCTGGACATCTCTGCGGTCGACCCGCGTGTAAGCCGGGTGGTCGACCTCAAGACCCCCGACTCCAAGGAAGCCCACCGCAACCGCTACGAGAACATCGACTTGCTGACGGCCAACGATCAGGTCAAGTTCGTCATCTGTTCCCGCGACGATTATGACTGGGCGACTTCCAAACTGATCCAGTATGGCCTGGAGCGCCGCGCGGGCGAGGTGCTGTTCTCGCCCAGCCATCACGACCTGAATGCACGTGAGTTGGCGGACTGGGTAGTGGCAGACAACCTGCCGGTGCGCCTGCAATTGCAGCTGCATAAGTACCTGTGGAACGACGAGCCGGGGCGCTGATCCGGCTGCTGCGAGAGACGTTCTGCCCACCGAATTACCGTTCAAATGCGTTTTTTCTGATTTATTTCAAATAAGGTGTTGAATAATCCTTAGAAATCAGTATTATACGCGCCACCACACAGCGGGTCGTTAGCTCAGTTGGTAGAGCAGTTGGCTTTTAACCAATTGGTCGTAGGTTCGAATCCCACACGACCCACCATTTTTGGCGGTTTAGAAAATCCGGAAGGCCCACGCAAGTGAGGATTTCCGGGTTTTTTTTTGCCTGCCATTTGGCCTGTCCGAGTCGACGTTGGGTCAACGTCTGCTCAGATTTCCGTTGTCGTCCAGACATTCCTTAAATCAATCAAATACTCATACGCGGACCGGCGTTGGCCGAATAGTCCGGTCGTTCGTGTGCGTCTTCAATGTGTATCAAATTTGATACCGCTGGTCGGAAAACAACCAGAAACTTCAAGCGAGATCTGTTCCTATTTGATTTTTTTCGTTAGCCATCAGGTGGTTACGTGTTTTTTAGGGCTTTTCCTAAAGTTTGGTCAGATTATTGGCGAGAAAGGTGGTCGATGTTAATTTGCCACCCTTCGTAAATTCGATGGATCGAACATGTCTGCCTCACTGCCACGGACTCGGTATTCACTGAGCATTGCCCTGCTTGCCTGCCTCGCTTCCCACTGCGTGATGGCGGCAACCCTGCCGGGTGATCAGGACCTGATCCGCGAGCGGCAAAACCGCCTGTTGGAAGATCAGCAGCGCCGTCTTGAGCAGCTCAAGGAACTGCCCGGCAAAGCGGCCAGGCCCGAAGCGCCGGCAGCCCCGGTGGACAGTCGTTGCTTCCCGATCCAGACCATTGAACTCCAGGGTGCCGACCACCTGCCTGCCGTTGAACGCGAGCGTCTACTCAAGCCGTACGCGGCTCAGTGCCTAGGCGTTGCACAACTCAACGCCCTGCTCAAAGACATCACCAACTACTACATCGACAAAGGCCTGGTGACCAGCCGCGCCTACTTGCCGCAGCAGGATATGTCCAAAGGGCATCTGCAAGTCCTGGTGGTGGAAGGCAAGCTTGAAGGCCTGAAGGGCGCCGACAGCAGCAAGCTGTCGGACCGCGAACTGGCCATGGCCTTTCCCGGCAAAAGCGGCGAGATATTGAACCTGCGAGAAATCGAGCAGGCTGTCGATCAACTCAACCGTTTACCGTCCAATCAGGCACAGATGGAGCTGACGCCGGGCGAGGCCGTGGGCGGCAGCTCGGTAATGGTCAAAAACAACCCGCAAAAGCCATGGCGTGCCAGCCTGTCGCGTAACAACGATGGCCAGAAAAGCACCGGCGAACAACAGTGGGGTACCGGCTTTGAATGGGACAGCCCGCTGGGCCTGGCCGATCAACTGATTCTGCGCGGCGGCCACGACGCCGTCAGCGATCACCAGAAAACCTCCAAGAACGCGATGCTGTACTACAACGTGCCCTGGGGCTGGTGGAACTTCAGCTACAGCTACAACCAGAGCGACTACCGTTCGGTCGTCCAGGGCGATGGTTTCGACTTCAAGCAAACCGGGGACAGTGAAAACCATCAGTTGCGCGCTGAGCGGGTGATCCACCGTGATGCCGTGAGCAAAACCTCGCTCAACGTCGGCCTGTCCCACCTGCGTACCAACAATTACATCGAAGACAGCCGCTTGGCCGTCAGCAGCAATCGGCTCAGCGAGTTGCAGTGGGGCATCAACCACGGTCGGCGAGTTGGCAGTGCTTTTGTCAACATTGACCTCGGTATGCAGGACGGCATTGGTTTGCTTGATGCCCAGGCCCAACATGAGCGCGATCAGAACGGCAATCGACTGGCCAACTCCCGCTACCGCAAATACACCGCCACCGTCAGCTACCTGCAACCGTTCACGCTGTGGGGCGAGTCGTTCAGTTTCACCAGCCTGGCCACCGGCCAGCGCAGTGAAGACGTGCTGTTCAGCCCCCAGCGCATGAGCCTCGGCGGCTCGGCGTCGATACGTGGCTACAAGGACCAGCAACTGACCGGCGACAGTGGCGGCTACTGGCGCAATGACCTGCGCTGGAGCCGCCCGGTGACCCTCGGTTGGCTGCGCCCGGTGTTCGGTGAATACGGTGCCAGCGTGGGCTACGACCAGGGCGTGATCCGCAACGGTCGCTACAACGGCGAAGTGCACGGCCGCGTCTCAAGCAACTCGCTTGAGCTGTTCGCCCGCGGCAAACACGTCAGTACCAGCGTGACCTTTGCCCACTCGCTGGAACGACCGGCCGCGCTGTTTGAGCGTGAAGCACCGATCTACTTCCGCATGGATTTCTTCCTGTAATTCAACGCCCAGTTGCAACGAGAATTTGAAATGGATGTTCGCCAATTTGCCTTCCTGGCTCGCCAGCCTTCTGCTGCCCTGAAAAGCCGTGACGCGTTCCTCGGCCTGCCCAAACGTGGCCTGGCGCTGATCCTGGCCAATGCGCTGTTCTGGCAACCGCTGCTGGCCCAGGCCGAAGGCATCGTGGTCAGCGCCCCCGGCACCACAGTGGGCGCGGCGGGCAATGGCGTGCCGGTAGTGAACATCGCCACCCCCAATGGCAGTGGCTTGTCCCACAACCAGTTCAAGGACTACAACGTCGGCACCAACGGCGTGATCCTCAACAACGCCACCGAACGCACTCAATCGACGCAACTGGGCGGCATCATCCTGGGCAACCCGAACCTGCAGGGCCGCGCTGCCAATATCATCCTCAACGAAGTCAACGGTGGCAGCCCGAGCCAATTGCGCGGCTACACCGAAGTGGCGGGCCAGTCGGCCAAGGTCATCGTCGCCAACCCCTACGGCATCACCTGCAGTGGCTGCGGCTTCATCAACACCCCCAACGTTACCCTGACCACCGGCAAACCCATCCTCGATAACGGCCGCCTGGACCGTTACCAGGTCGATGGCGGTGCCGTGACTATCGACGGCCAGGGCTTGAACGCCAGCAACGTCGACCGCTTCGAAATCATCACCCGCTCGGCCAAGATCAATGCGCAGATCAATGCGCGCAACTTGAGCGTGGTTGCTGGGCGCAATGATGTAAATGCGCAGACCTTGAACGCCACCGCCCGCGCCGATGACGGCAGTGCCAAGCCGGAGCTGGCGATTGACTCGACGGCGTTGGGCGGGATGTATGCCGGGGCGATCAAGCTGGTGGGGACTGAAGCCGGTGTGGGCGTTAAGCTCGACGGTGCGTTGATGGCCAGTGGGGGGGATATTCAGCTCGATGCCAATGGACGCTTGAGCATGGCTAATGCCAAAGCCAGCGAAGCGGTGGTGGTCAAGGCCGGTCAATTAGACGCTGCTGGGGCTGTGTATGCCGGCACGCGAATCGATCTGCAAACCGCAGCGGGCCTGAACAACCAGAAAAGCCTGGCGGCCCGCGACAGTATCACCGTTACCAGCGGTGGCGCGGTGGTCAACAGCGGCATCATCGAAGCCGGTGTCAACGCTGATGAAAGCCGCAATGCCAGCGGCGATATCAGCCTGGGCGCAGCGAACCTGAGCAATAGTGGCAGCGTGGTTGCCAGCCGAACCCTCACCGCGACAGCCAACCAAACCTTGAACAATCAAGGTGGCACATTGAGCGGTATAGACGCCGTGGTTAACGCCGGCCAACTCGACAACCGTGGCGGTCGTGTATTGGGGAAGGACTCGCTCAAGGTCACGGCTACCGCCCTGGATAACCGCACCAACGGTCTGCTGCACAGTGAAAACAGCACCGACGTTACGGTAACCGCTGCACTGGATAACCAGAGCGGTCGCGTAATCGGCCTCAAGAACCTGACGCTCAACGCCGGCCAACTGACTAACGATAACGGCCTGGTCGCCAGCCAGGCGCAGGCCCGTGTAACCGCCGGGCAGTTGAGTAACCAGGCGGGTGAAATCTCTGCCAGCCAGACCACCGTGATTGCCACGAACCTGGATAACCGTTCCGGCAAATTGTTGGGCAGCAACCTCAACGTGACCGCCAGCGGTGCCATCGATAACCGCCTGGGGATTTTCTCCGCCACCAGCCTGACGGCACAGGCGGCCAGCCTGGATAACCGCGACAAAGGTTCCATCGCCAGCCAGGGCGTGATGAACCTGACCGTCGCCGGGCTGCTGGACAATCGCAATGAAGGCAACCTCGTCAGCCAGGGGGCTCATCAAATAACCGCAGGGCAGTTGAACAACAGCCAGGGCGGCCTGGTGTCCAGCAAAACTACCCTGGCGTTGCACGGCGACAGCCTGATCAACCAGGGTGGCCTGGTCATTGCCGACGGCGCGCTGACCCTCACCGGCGGCGATCTGGATAACAGCCAAGCGGGCGTGATCAGCACCAAGGCCGTAGCGCACGTGCAACTGAATCAGTTGAACAACAGCAACGGTGGCAAGTTGGGCAGCGATGGTGCGCTGACCCTCAACGCCGACCGGCTCGAAAACAGCGCCGGTCGCATCAGCGCCAAGGGCGACTTGCAGGCAACGGTCGGTGTGCTCAATCAACAAGCGGGCGAACTCGTCAGCGACGGTGCGCTGAACCTGACCGGCACATTCCTGGATAACCGCAACGGCGGCCTTATCGCTGCCACCCACGGCGTGGACCTGCGCAGCCAGACCATCCTTAACCAGCAAGGCGAGATATCCAGCCAGGCAAAGGTGCTGATGGTCGCCGATCAACTGAACAACACCACTGGCAAGGTGATCGGCGACAGCGGCCTGACGCTCACGGTCCAACGCCTGCTCAACCAGAGCAAAGGCTTGCTGGCGGGGCGTGAGAGCCTTGTGTTGAACGGCGCCCAACTGGACAACAGCCAGGGTGGTCGTATCAGCAGCCAAAAAGACCTGAATATCACCCTGACCGGCGACTTGCTCAACCAAGGGCAGGGCACGCTGCTCAGCGAGGGCGCGTTAACCATCCAGGCAGGTACGCTGGACAACAGCCAGGGCGGCATTTTGTCCGCAGCCAATGCGCTGTCGATCACCACTCAGGGCCAGTTGAACAACCAGGCAGGCAAACTACTCGCCGATGGCACAGCCACGCTGGTCAGCGCTGCGCTGAACAACAGCCAGGGCGGTGTGATCAGCGCCAAGCAGCAGGTTGATGTGCGCAGTGCCGGCCTGAATAACAGCCAGCGAGGCAGTATCAGCAGTGACGCTGGTATCACCCTCAACGCAGGGCAACTGGACAACAGCCAACAAGGGTCGATCTTCGCCAAGTCAACGGTCAAGGCAACCCTGAATGGGCTAGACCAGCATGACCGTGGTGAGCTGGTCAGCAACACCAACATCGAACTGGACTTGAACCATGGGCAACTGATCAACCGCGACCACGGCCTGATCGCGACACCGGGCCAACTGCTGCTGAACAACCTGGGCAACGTCGACAACAGTCAGGGCGGTGAAATCTCCAGCACCCAGTCATTCCTGTTGATGGCCGATGCGCTGAACAACCGCGGCGGCAAAGTCATCAGTGGCGACAGCCTGCAGGTACGTATCGCCAAGGCGCTGGATAACAGCGTGGAAGGTGTACTGTCCGCCAAGAGCGTTCTGCAAGTGGCAGCCGACAGCCTGGACAACCAGGCCCGTGGCGCGCTCGCCAGCCGTGGTGCGCTGGACCTGAAGGTCACCGGTGTGCTGGATAACCATAACCAGGGGCAGATATCCGCCGCTACGGTTTTGACTACCACCTCAGGCTCCTTGAACAACAGCGACAAAGGTAGCCTCTCGGCCGGCACGCTACAGACGCTCAACACCGGCGCGCTGGACAATCACCAGGGCGGACGAATCGTCAGCGACGGTAGCCAGACCGTCACTGCCGCCAATGTGGATAACCGTGCGGGTGTGATCGGCAGTCAACAGGCGCTGAACCTGACCACTGCCAACCTCGATAACACTGCCGGGTTGATCAACAGCCAGGCGGACCTGACCCTGACCGGGCAAACAGTCGACTCAAGCCTGGATGGCGAAATCTCAGCCAAGGGCGACTTGAAGCTCATCGTCCAACAGCTGATCCAGCGTCAGGGCCGCTTGATCGGCGAACGCGCCGTAACCCTCGACCTGCAAGGCGGCAATCTCGATAACAGCGCAGGCTTGATCAGCGCCAAAGGCCCGCTGACCTTCGCGCGCCTGGCTAACCTGACCAACCGCGAACAAGGCGAAATCTCCAGCCAGACGGCGTTCACCGTCGCCGCCAAGCGCATCGACAACGGTGATCGCGGGGTCATCCTCAGTGCCGATCAACTGCGCCTTGAAGCGGATACAGTGGTCAACGCCAACAAGGGCTTGATCTCCGGTTGGAATGGCCTGGCGGTAGTGGGCGGCAGCCTGGACAACAGTGCCGAAGGTACGTTGTCGAGCAAGAGCGGCACCCTGCAAACCAGCCTCACCGGCGCGTTGGATAACCACGCAGCGGGCGCTCTGGTCAGCCAGGGCAAACAAACCCTCAGCGCGGCCAGCCTGAACAATGACCAAGGGATCATCTCCGGCCAGGCCGATGTTGACCTCACCGTTGCCGGTCGCCTGGACAACGGCAACAGCGGCTTGATTTCTGCCGGTCAACAGCTGGACTTCAACAACGCCCAGAGTGAAATCCTCAACCGTGGCGGCCAGATCAGCGCGGCCAATATTTCCCTGACCGGTCAAAGCCTGGACAACAGCGGCGGGCAACTGATCAGCCAGGGCACCCTGGAAGGCACCCTCAGTGGTGCGCTGATCAACGCCAACAACGCCCGCCTGGCCAGTGGCGCAGCACTGTTGCTGAGCGCCGCCAGCCTGGACAACCGAGGGGGCCAACTGGTCAGCCAGGACCGCCTTGATCTGACCCTCGCCAATGGCGACCTGGATAACAGCGCCAAAGGCACACTCGCCAGCCAGAAAGACCTGGTGATCAGGCTGTTGGCCGGTGACGTTCACAACCAGCAAGACGGCCTGATGTTCAGCCAGAAGGGCAAGCTCGACCTTACCGCCCGCAGCCTCACCAACTATCAAGGCACGCTGCAAAGCCAGACCGATAACCGCCTGCGCCTCAGTGGCGCCCTGAATAACCAGGGCGGCCGCGTCGACAGCCTCAGTGGCAACCTGGACCTGGAAACCGCCAGCGTCGCCAATACCGCAGGTGGCATCCTCAACAGCAGCAAAGGCTGGATCAAACTGGTCACCGGCCTGTTCGATAACGGCAGCGGCATCACCCAGGCACAGTCGTTGAACATTGAAGCCAAAGGCGGCCTGCTCAACCAGTTGGGGCATCTGTCGGCCCTTGGCGGTGACAGCCAGATCGTCACCACCACCCTGAATAACCAGGGCGGCGGTATGTATGCCGACACCTTGCTCAAAGTCACGGCCGCGAACTTCGATAACCAGGGCACTGAGGTCGGTAATGGTGGCAAGGTCGGCGCCCGCGCAATTGATTTCGGCCTGACGGGCACGCTGAGCAACAGCTATGGCCTGATTGAAAGCGACGACACCCTGCGCCTCGCCGCGCAAACCATCAACAACGTCAGCGGCAACCTGCGCGCCATGGGCCGGGTTGGCACCACCGATATTCGTACCACGGGCCTGTTCGATAACCGCTTCGGCGCGCTGGAAAGCGCCAACGAAACCCTCAACCTGCAAACCGCCAGCCTGGACAACAACGGTGGGCGCGTCGTGCATACCGGCACTGGCACGTTTGACCTGACCTCCGACCAGGTCGCCCGTGCCGGTGGCAGCTTCGTCACCAACGGCCAACTGGATATCAAGGCAGCAAGCTGGACCAACAGCAGTGTGATCCAGGCCGGACGACTGAACTTGGACATTGGCCAATTCACCCAGACCGCCAGCGGCCAATTGCTCGGCGCACAAAGCCTCACCGGCACGGGCGACACCTGGACCAACGACGGCCTGCTGGCCAGTGACGGCACCCTCAAGTTGACCCTCACCGGCGGCTATAGCGGTAACGGCCGGGTCAGCAGCCTGGGCGACATGAGCCTATCCGCCGCCAACATGGACCTGGGCGAAAGCGCTCGTATTACCGGTGGCGCAGTTACCCAGGTCACCAGCAACAACGTCCTGAACAACCGTGGCCGCCTGACGTCGCTGGGTGACCTGACTGTCGATGCTGCCACCCTGAACAACTACGGCACCCTGGGCGGCTCCGAGAATGTTCGCCTCAACGCCACGCATCTGCTCAATGAAAAAGGCCTGTTGTTCAGCGGCAAGGACATGACCTTGCGCGTCAATGACTTCAGCAACCGTTTTGGTGATGTCTACAGCCTGGGTGGCCTCGACATCGCACGCGATGATGCCAATGGGCGCAGTGCACTGATTGAAAACGTCTCCGGTACCTTGGAAAGCGACGGCAACATGCGTTTGCTGGCGGATACCCTGAGCAACCGACGTGACCAGTTCACCACGGAGAAAAGCCTGGTTTCCGGGAGCATCGGTGTTTACGGCAACGATTACTGCAAAGGTAAAGGCTGCGAGCTGAGTTTCAGCGGCGTCGAAACCTATGAGGACGTCATCAAAGGCAGCTCCGCCTCCGCGTTCATCAATGCCGGTGGTGATCTCACGGTAGGCAGCCAGACGTTCGATAACCTCTACAGCTCGGTATCGGCCGCTAAAAACATCCTGATCAACACCGACGTGCTGAACAACACCGGCGCTGCCGGCGGTGAGCAGCGTAATTTCGGTTACGCCTACTACACGCGTAACCGGTCGGCTTACTCATTGCTGATGAGCGAAGTCGAACAGTTCAACCGTAGCAACGATCCCAGCTCAAGTGACTATAAGCCGGGTCAGTACACGTTCGACCAGTTCATTGAGAAGACGAGGTTCTCGGACACCTTCTTCACATCACCTATCGACTACACCGTCCCCACCGCTGGCAGCGTGATCGCCCAAGCGGTGATCCAGGCAGCCGGTTCGGTCACCGTTAACGCAACCAAAGAAATCAACAACAGCGTCATCCGCCCGAACGCTACCAATATCGACACCCCGGCGGCCAACCGCAACACCAACTCCGACGTATTTGCCTCCACGGTAAAACCGGCAATCACCGCGCAACTTCCTCCGGACCTGGCCCAACGCCAAGTCAACCCGGTGACCTTACCCGGCTTCAGTTTGCCGACCAGCCAGAACGGCCTGTTCCGTCTCAGCGGCCAGGCAGCGAAAGGCGGCGCAGCGAGTAAAGCGGACACCGCCACCGGGGACTTTAGCGTCAACGGGCGTGTCATCACCGCCGCTGACCGCGAGAAAACCCTCGACTACACCGCCGTGCAAGAACGCGGTTTCAACCTCGACGGCCAGCCCGTCAGCGGCGCAGTCAACGGCCAGGGCCCGTTGGCTCTGGACAATCGCTCCCCCTCGATCACCCGCGTGCAAGGCCTGCCGGACATTACTCCGGTAGATAACAGCCACAAATACCTGATCGAAACCAACCCGGCGCTCACCGACCTCAAGCAGTTCATGAGCTCCGACTACCTGCTCGGCAAACTCGGCTATAACCCCGATGCCAGCTGGAAGCGCCTGGGCGACGGCCTGTACGAGCAACGCCTGATCCGCGAAGCCGTGGTGGCCCGCACCGGCCAGCGCTACATCAACGGCATCGCCAGCGATGACCAACTGTTCCGCTACCTGATGGACAACGCCATCTCCTACAAGGACTCACTCAACCTGCAACTGGGCGTATCCCTCACCGCCGAGCAAGTCGCGGCGCTGACCCACGACATCGTGTGGATGGAAGAAGCCGAGGTCAACGGCCAGAAAGTCCTGACCCCCGTGCTCTACCTGGCCCAGGCCAATAACCGCCTGGCCCCCAACGGCGCGCTGATCCAGGGCCAGGACGTGAGCCTGATCACCGGCGGCGACCTGCACAACAGCGGCACCCTGCGCGCTACCAACAACCTGAACATGGTCGCAGGCAACATCGACAACAGCGGCCTGATGCAAGCCGGCAACCGCCTGGAAATGCTCGCCACCGACTCGATCCGCAACAGCCGTGGCGGCATCATCAATGGCCGCGACATCAGCGCCACCGCCGTGACCGGCGACATCATCAACGAGCGCACCGTCACCACCTTCAAACAGGACGGCCAGGGCTACCAACTGCGCAACGACGTGGCCAGCGAAGCCTCACGCTTCGAAGCCACCGACACGCTCAAGCTGAACGCGGGCCGCGATGTGTTCAACGTTGGTAGCAACCTCAAGGCCGGTGGCAACGCCAGCGTGAGCGCAGGGCGGGACGTGCTGATCGCCAGCCAGACCGAACAGGACGACTACGCCTATCAGCGGCGGCGCATCAGCGGCACCGAGCAAACCATCCTGCAACACACCTCTGCTGTGGACGTGGGCGGCAACCTCGCCATCGACGCCCGCCGCGACATCGCCGTGGTCGCCAGCACCGTCAGCGCCGCCAAAGACCTCAGCGTCAAGGCCGGCGAAAACCTGACCCTGGCCGCCGCCGCCAACGAACAGCACGACTACTCCAAAGGCAAAAAAGGCGGTACCAAAACCACTACTCAACTGGACGACGTCACCCAACAAAGCGCCGAACTCAAAGCCGGCGGCGACCTGATCGCTGTCGCCGGCACCGACCTGACTTTGGTTGCCAGCAAGATCAGCGCGGGTAACGAAGCCTATGTGCACGCTGATAACGAATTGCAAATGTTGGCGGCGCAAGACAGTCATTACTCGCTGTATGACATGAGCAAGAAGGGCAGTTGGGGCAGCAAGAAGACTCAGCGTGATGAAGTGACCGATGTGAAGAATGTCGGGAGCGAGATCAAGACTGGGGGGGATCTGACGCTGGAGAGCGGTGGGGATCAGAAGTATCAGGCGGCGAAGCTTGAGAGTGGCGGGGATATTGCGATTGTCAGCGGTGGGGCGGTGACGTTTGAGGCGGTGAAGGATCTGCATCAGGAGAGTCATGAGAAGAG
Organism: Pseudomonas sp. HN8-3; assembly: GCF_020790195.1. Lineage (NCBI taxonomy): Bacteria > Pseudomonadati > Pseudomonadota > Gammaproteobacteria > Pseudomonadales > Pseudomonadaceae > Pseudomonas > Pseudomonas sp. HN8-3. The sequence goes on along the minus strand of NZ_CP086206.1, from coordinate 4,710,646 downwards.
CAAAAGCGATTTGGCGTGGAACAGTGCCAAGGGTAAGGGAAATACCGATGAAACTCTGCGTCAGACGGAAATGGTGGCCCAAGGTCAGTTAGCTATTCGGGCTGCTGGCAAGATTAATATAGATATTAGACAAGTTGATCAACAGACGGTTAGCCAAACAATCGATGCGATGGTTAAAGCGGAACCTAAATTAGCGTGGATTAAGCAAGCTGAAGCCAACGGGCAAGTCGATTGGCGAGTCGTGAAGGAAATTCATGACAGTTGGGATTACAAAAACTCCGGGCTGGGGGCCGCGCCTGCGCTGATTATTTCAATCGTTGCCAGCTTTTACCTTGGGCCTCTTGCTGGAGCCATGGCGAGTAATTTTGCTGTAGGTACGATTAATGGCGGGGGAGATATTGGTGCAGGTTTTAAGGCTGCCACCAATAAGAATGCGATTAAGGGGTATGCGACACAGATGGTCACGAGCGGTATTTTGGCCGGTATAGATACTGCTGTCGCCGGCTGGAGTCCCGACGGACCATTAATCCTGAATGCCAATGGTGTCAACAATCCAGGCTATAGCTCAAGTATGCTGGATTGGAATACGGTTAGTGAGAACGTACTTCGAAGCAGTACGCATGCTTTGGTCGCAGGTAGCGTTAACACAGCGATCAACGGCGGTAGTTTAAAAGATAACCTCGGTACTGCTGCCATTTCGGAAGGCCTTGATCTCACCGCTGCTTTTGGAAATAAACAAGTCGGTGATTTGGCCGATTATTTGGATGTCAGCCCTGGCACAGCTTCGAAAATCTTCATGCATGCTGTGCTGGGTGGAGCACTTTCATCCGCTAGGGGCGGTGATTTTAAAACCGGAGCGCTGGCAGGCGCTGCTACGGAAGGATTGACGTCTGTTGCGGCAGAAAATCTTGGCAAATACCTAGATACACAGCTTTCTACGAATGGCCAGTTCAAAGTCGCCACCGCTCAGGTTATTGGGGTGTTGGCGGGGGCTTTGGGTAACGGTGATCCCGAGACAGCCAGTTGGGTAGCGGGGAATGCCCAGCGCTACAACGATTTCCTACATATGGGGGGGAATTGGGGAGCTGCTGCATCCAGTCTCGGCGCTGAAATGATCGAGCAAGGCAAGACACCGGATCAGATCTCTGAGGCGTTCAGATCCTTGGCCAGAAGCGATGGGTATGAGGGGCCAGGCCATGATTATGTTGCTGGTTGGGTCTTGGTGCCTGGCGCCATTGGGCTAGGGGTTGCGTCAGCTGAACTGGCGATGGGCTGCGCACTTGCACCGGTGATGTGTAATCAGGCTGCGTTAGCCGTTGCAGAAGTGGCGGGCGGAGATGCTGCTCTCGGTGGTACGGCGCTTGGTGTGTTTGGCGGTGGGGCGTTGACGGTAGCTGGAGGTGCGGTTCAAGATGGGGGAGCTAAGGTAGTTCAATTATTGCCTGAGCTCTCAATCAGTGCGAAAAAAACTGCTTCATTTAGTGAGGCTAAAACGGTACTGGAGTCGGCCCAATTACCTTACAAAGGTTCCACCGTTATCGGTCATGCACTATCGAAGCACGCGGGTAGAAATCCTGATATTTGGGGTAAGACTACAGGGTCTATGGCTACTTGGAATGAGCAGGCTATGACGCAGTTACGTGAAATAATACGTGCTCCCGGCGAGTTCAAATCGGTGACAACAGATAAGGGAATTCCATTTATAGAGAAACGTCTTGGTGACGGGCGTGGCATACGGTTGAATCTAGATGGGACATTTAAAGGGTTTATCGACTAATTTATGAAAGAATCATATGAGGTTGTTCTAGGTGGCGTGGTTAAAGAAGATATTATTGTTCTCCTGAAGGACCTCGAGAGTCATTCGGAGCGCGTTGACGATGTGACAGCCTCAGAAGTACTCGGCATTGTGAGTTGCTTGGGCCTTGATCAAATTATGATTGCGGAGCTTTGTCATTTTGAAGGTGATGTTTGTGTGTCTGCTAAATTGTATGGTTTTGACATTGTATCTGCCTCCTCCGATTTTTTTGTGTTGCTTAGAGTTATAAAGTATGGGGAGGATGTTGATGTGGAATTGTGCTTTGATGATTCTATTTTTAGTGATGTTGATAAAGTCATGCTTCTGCTGCAGAAATATATAAAAGAGATTTCTGATAGAGTTCGTATGAAGGAGTATTACGGAGGGGTGGAGCCTGCCAAAGACTTAGATACCCGATACTTTACTGGCGAAATGTTAGGCCCTCTGGTTGCGCGTTTTCGCTGACAGGTGATAAGGGCTCTTTAATAATTGATTTTATTTTTTTACTTGACGGTGACTAAGTTAAGTTGGGCGGCACTAAACCGCCCATGTTTTTTATAAGACTTGTGAATTCAGTTTTCGACCAATCACGTCCAACAAATCACACCCATCCCTCAGAGGGATGGCCAGCAGCAATGCAAAATCGTGAAGCACAACCGCATCACTACTAATCTGCTCCCGAAATGCCAGGTTTTCTAAAAACTGAGTCACCGCTTGAATACGATATGCGGCTGCATCATAGAGGACATCAAGGGGAGCTTGGGAGTCGATCACCAGCGCGGGAATGGTTGAGTCGTGGCCTGTTAATGGCATGTATCGGTTCATGTTTAAGCTCTCTACTTAAGTGATAAATGCGATCACTCAAACGTCGCCAAACGAATGGGTGACAGCTGTACGCAGGTTGGCGAACCGGCAGTAGAGAAAACCGGCAGACCCGAAGGTCTCCCGCGCACAGCCGTCATAAGACGACTTTGCAGGCGCGCAAGTGGCTGCAAAAAAGCCATCAGCTTGCGCATTCTCTACCGTCAGGTCGCCAAACCTGAATCGCCATGTGGGCGACCGGCGGACTATAAGCCTGCGGCATGAAAGGGTGCAAGTCGCCAAGCTGTCCTTGTAACAACTCTAAGTGGTCGTAGCGAGAAAACCCTCGACTACACCGCCGTGCAAGAACGCGGTTTCAACCTCGACGGCCAGCCCGTCAGCGGCGCAGTCAACGGCCAGGGCCCGTTGGCTCTGGACAATCGCTCCCCCTCGATCACCCGCGTGCAAGGCCTGCCGGACATTACTCCGGTAGATAACAGCCACAAATACCTGATCGAAACCAACCCGGCGCTCACCGACCTCAAGCAGTTCATGAGCTCCGACTACCTGCTCGGCAAACTCGGCTATAACCCCGATGCCAGCTGGAAGCGCCTGGGCGACGGCCTGTACGAGCAACGCCTGATCCGCGAAGCCGTGATGGCCCGCACCGGCCAACGCTACATCGATGGCATCGCCAGCGATGACGCGCTGTTCCGTTACCTGATGGACAACGCCATCGCCTACAAGGACTCGGTCAACCTGCAACTGGGCGTGTCCCTCACCGCCGAACAAGTCGCCGCGCTGACCCACGACATCGTGTGGATGGAAGAAGCCGAGGTCAACGGCGAAAAAGTCCTGACCCCCGTGCTCTACCTGGCCCAGGCCAACAACCGCCTGGCCCCCAACGGCGCGCTGATCCAGGGCCAGGACGTGAGCCTGATCACCGGCGGCGACCTGCACAACAGCGGCACCCTGCGTGCCACCAACAACCTGAACATGGTCGCCGGGAACATCGACAACAGCGGCCTGATGCAAGCCGGCAACCGCCTGGAAATGCTCGCCACCGACTCGATCCGCAACAGCCGTGGCGGCATCGTCAATGGTCGCGACATCAGCGCCACTGCCGTGACTGGCGATGTCATCAACGAGCGCACCGTCACCACCTTCAAACAGGACGGGCAGGGCTATCAACTGCGCAACGACGTGGCCAGCGAAGCCTCACGCTTCGAAGCCACCGACACGCTCAAGCTGAACGCGGGCCGCGACGTGCTCAACCTCGGCAGCAACCTGAAAGCCGGTGGCAACGCCAGCGTGACCGCCGGGCGTGATGTGCTGATCGCCAGCCAGACCGAACAGGACGACTACGCCTACCAACGCCGCCGCATTAGCGGCACCGAGCAAACCATCCTGCAACACGTCTCCGGTGTGGACGTGGGCGGCAACCTCGCCATCGACGCCCGCCGCGACGTTGCAGTGGTCGCCAGCACCGTCAGCGCTGCCAAAGACCTTAGCGTCAAAGCCGGCGAAAACCTGACCCTGGCCGCCGCCGCCAACGAACAGCACGATTACTCCAAAGGCAAAAAAGGCGGTACCAAAACCACTACTCAACTGGACGACGTCACCCAACAAAGCGCCGAACTCAAAGCCGGCGGCGACCTGATCGCCATTGCTGGCACCGACCTCACGCTAGTCGCCAGCAAAATCAGCGCGGGCAATGAAGCCTATGTGCATGCGGATAACGAACTGCAAATGCTGGCGGCGCAGGACAGCCACTACTCGCTGTATGACATGAGCAAGAAGGGCAGTTGGGGCAGCAAGAAGACTCAGCGTGATGAAGTGACCGATGTGAAGAATGTCGGGAGCGAGATCAAGACTGGGGGGGATTTGACGCTGGAGAGTGGAGGTGATCAGAAGTATCAGGCGGCGAAGCTTGAGAGTGGTGGGGATATTGCGATTGTCAGTGGTGGGGCGGTGACGTTTGAGGCAGTGAAGGATCTGCATGACGAGAGCCACACCAAGAGCAAGAGTGACATGGTGTGGACGAGCTCCAAAGGCAAAGGCAAGACCGACGAGACGTTGCGCCAAACGCAGATGATTGCGCAAGGTAGCGTCGTGATCAAAGCGGTCGATGGTTTGAAGATTGATGTCAAGCAGATCGACCAGCGCACCGTAAGCCAGACCATTGATGTGATGGTTAAGGCCGACCCGCAACTGGCTTGGTTGAAAGAAGCCGAGCAGCGCGGGGACGTGGATTGGCGCAAGGTCCAAGAGGTTCACGATAGCTTCAAGTACAACAACTCAAGCCTGGGTGGTGGTGCGGCGTTGGTCATCGCCATCATTGTCACTTACTTCACCTGGGGCGCTGGAGCGGGTCTTGTCGGAGCGGCGTCTACTACAACAACCGGTCTCGTTGCGAACTCGGTGGTTACTGCGGTCGCAGTCAAAGGCGCGACAAGTACCATCAACAACAAAGGGAACTTAGGCGATATTGCCAAGGATGTGACGTCGGGCGATAGCCTGAAAGGCTATGCAATCGCAGGGCTCAGTGGGGCGATAGCGAAGTTTGCCGGCGTCACCGGTGAATTCACTGCCGCAGACCTTGGGAGGCAATTGGCGGTCAACTCGGCGCTGAGAACTGTCACCAATGGCGGCAGTTTTACTAAGAATATTGGTCAAGCAGCTATTGATCTGACTGCCAGCGTCCTGTCTGGAATGATTTACGAGCGTGTGGGGACCGAACTCGTTGGTTCCAACCTTTCCACTAAGGTGGCAGTGCATGCGATTGTCGGAGGATTAATCGCCGAAGCGGCAGGAGGGGATTTCGCTTCTGGTGCTATTGCTGCTGGCGCGAATAAGGCCCTGATACAAACGTTTGGTGAGAAGTTATTCCCTGGCGAGGCCCATGATCGCGTGTTGGCCATGACCTCTCAGTTAATCGGAATGACGGTTGCGGCAGGTGTGGGTGGAAGTGCAAAAGACCAGGAAGTGGCGGGGTGGGTGGCTCAGCAGGGAACAATTTACAACGAGTTGCAGCACAAGGAGGTTGAAGCACTCATTGGCGAAGCCAAGACCTGTACCGCCACAGACAGCTGCAGAGATGTCATCAATAAATATGCTGATTTGAATGAGGCTAACGAAAAACGCCTGAATGCTATTTGTGAAAGCGATCCTGCTAAGTGCAAGGAAGCTTATGGCGACTGGGTGGCGAGCTATGACAAAACCCATGAGATGATTTCCCAAGTACGGGCCCATGGCGACCTACCTGGTGAGGTGGATCGCATGCTAGGGGCAGTTGACTTGCTGAACGTCAACTCCCGGTTGAAGGTGGTCGGTGTAGGAATTGTCGACGGTGGATTACAGGCAGCAAGTAATGCGGCAGGAGAGGTAGGCGTTGACATAGCCCCTGAGACGGTGGGTATGCTTTCCAAGTGGACAGCTATGCTGTTTGGAGTTAAAAAAGCGGGCGGTGCAAATGCAAAGCCACTGGTAACTAAAGGAAGCGATGTAACTCCAGAAATTATCCAGAAAGCACTGAGGGATGACAAAACTATTAGTGCGCAAGATGGTGTTTCTCTGCCAATGATTCAACGGTACGTTGATAGGCTCCTTAAAGGGGATGTTGCTCCACCAATTAAAATGGATGGCAGTGTTATTGTGGATGGGAATCATAGATATATTGCAGCTAAAATACTTGGTAAGGAGCCTGAGATAGATCCTGGTGTGTTGACTAGCTACAAAGCTAGTAAGAAAAGGCCAACCGTTAATCTTGAGATTTCACCTTTAGATTGGGATAACAGATGATTACTGTAAGGTTTGAGACGGGTGACAATTTACAGCTTCCTATTGAAAGCTTTGTCGGAGCGGATCTTAAGGGGATAGATTTTCATCGTGCTATATTTGAGTATCTGGATTTTAGTCGGGCTGATTTTACAGGTGGTGATCTGAGGAATTCCGTTTTTTATTTTTCTGTGTTAGATCATGTGTGCATGGAAAATGTTTCAATGGTTAATGCAATATTGACAGGGTCTAGAATGAGGGGGAGTAATTTGTCTGGGGCGTTACTAATGTATTCTGATTTTTCTAATGTGGATTTAGGCTTGGCAAATTTAAAGGGCGCTAATGTAGATGGTTGCGACTTTCGAGGCGCTGATTTTTCCGGGGCAGATGTCAGTGTTGTTGGGTTGGAAGCGTGTAAGCTTCAGGGGGGGGTATATAATAATTTAACTAAGTGGCCAGAAGGCTTCAGTCCAGGAGTTTATGGGTTGTTAAGAAAGTAAAAGGAAATGTTTTTTTGTTTGAGGTTCTGGAAGTGAGAGCTAAAGAAGACTTGGAAAAAAAGGGGACAGATTTGAATGGCACTTACTTAACCTTCTTCGGATGCCCATTCTCGCGTACCTCGGCCCTTGCCAGCCTTCGTGCCTGCATCAGCATGGGGTAAGGCTTGGGTCTTCGTTTTACAGCGCGGGGCTCGATTCTACCGGGTCGATTTCCAACACGTTTTCGGGCAATCAATTTGAGCAGGCTCAACACGTCCTCGTCGTCTTCTCCCGCTCCGTAATGCCTCAGTGCAAGGCATAGCTGAAGGCTATGTTTGAAGCTCAGCTCTCGCGGTAAACAATCCGCCAATAGCGCCGATTGGGCCATGATCATCCGAATCAGATTATGCGCCAGCAGATACACCCATAACTCTTTGACGGCCATGGCAGGCGTCTTGCAGCTCAGCGTTTCAAGCCTCAGCGTTGTCTTGAGATTGCGCAGATCCAACTCAGCATGCCAACGGTCCTTGTACAGAGATTTCAGCCCAGCCTTGGGCGCTTGCTGTGGGCAGTTCAAGGTGGTCACCAGGATTTTTCCACCGGTTTTCAGTTCACGTACTGTCAGTGTTTGCGGTGCATCGTCGTAGTATGTCTGGCTCATCCAGGAGGGTCGTTGTGGGGGCTTTTTCAGCTCAACCAAATGATCTTCCGGACCCAACGATTGCCCAAGTTGAAAGTCGGTACTGCGCCGCCTGGCGCCGTATTGTTCGAACACACCATCGATCCCGCGACGTTGCAGTTCGCACAGCAAAAAGTACGTCGCGTAGTCGCGTAGTAGGCATCACCCAGCACAATGTCGCCTCGGTTCAGCGTGTCGAGCATCGTTCTGAGAAGTGTTTGTTCATCACCACCTTTGCCTCGAAAGCGTCCCAGCGAGGCGTCTAAAACGGAACCGCTGGCCAGGCAAATAATCCCAACCAAACGGCAGATGGGGAAACCCAGCCCGGGCTTCTGACCACGAGATTGCGGATAAGCCTCTTGGTTGGCGGCGGTGTCCGGCAGGGTCACCGTGGTGCCATCCACGAGGCGCACCGGGCGACCCATCCAGCGCCATGCCGCTGGCGCGTTGTGACTCATCGCAGATCCCGTGGAGCGCAACAATGTTGACACCATCTCTACCGGCAACCGCGCCCGAGCTTTGCAATAAGCGCCGGTGTGTACGCTGCTGGGCTTTAACCCATTGCAAGAGCGTTTGATTGAAAAGTCGTTCACGGCATTCTGGCAAGAGCGGTCTGCATTCATGGCCTGGGCTAGAAACATCGACAGTGTTTCGGTGGGCGGGAACAGCCGTTGACGATGCTTGGGCATCATTGACTCGACACGCTGAAGCAGCTCTGGATCGGCGAGCAGCTTGAAGAATGCATGGGCATTGCTGTTTTTTGCGTGCTGATGAGCGCGCTGCTGTTGATGCCTGACGATTTGACGTCTACGATTCACGCGGGCTGTCCTTGTTCGGGTGGTGTGTGTTCGCAACTATCACCGTAGACTAAGGACGGCCTTTTTTTCATTTTTTTGCAGCTGAATCAGCTAGTTAGCTGTTAAGTAAGTGCCATTCGGGACAGATTTTTTTTTCCATGTCTAGTCCTGAAATAGGTTCACCCTGCCAGACAAACTCCGCGCACTCATCAAAAATATGCGCCAATGCATTTACATATTTGCGTATATGCATACTAACGCCTAGGGTTACCCCGAGTCAGATCGCAACGCCCCCATCAAATATGGGCCATCTTGAACGTCGATAGCTCAGCAACACCGCTACACGTTTACCAGCAGGACGCTGGTTTTCACTCATGGAGGATTGAAAAATGTTATCCACTGAAACAACCCGACTCACCGGCGACACACCGCCCAATTGCCTGGTCGGCCATCTGCTCGATCCGCAACTGGTCGAAGTCAAAGCGACTGCTCAGCCCCAAGCAATGGCTGCCGCCAGTCTCAATTTCAGCATGCAGAGACAAACCCAGAGCAATTGGTGCTGGGCGGCGCTCTCTGCCTCGGTCGGCAACTACTACGGCACCGGGTCCTGGACCCAGTGCGGTGTAGCCAGCAGCGAGCTTGACCGCAACTGCTGCAATCAACCTGGACCGTGCAACGTCTACGGCTATCTGGATTCCGCCTTACGAACCACGCGCAGCTACAACGGCATGAATCAAGGCTCGTTGCAAATGTCGGCCATCCAGAGCCAGATCAACAGGGGCCGCCCCATCGGTTTGCGTTGTGCCTGGTACGGTGGCGGTGCGCACTTTTTGGTGATCTATGGGACCAACGGCAACTACCTGTTGATCGCAGATTCGATCTACGGTTACTCGACCCGTGCGTTGAACGCGTTCCCTGGTTCGTACAACGGCGGCGGCAATTGGACCAACACTTACTTCACCGTAAAAAACTGAGGAGGGCTGCATCATGCAACTGATTTATCCAAAGGCGCCCTCAAACGGCGTACAGACACTGCGTCCGGCGTTGCAAGCCGCGCTGCAAACCCAGGGCCTGGGGCGCAATCACTCATTCGCGGCCGCCGCACCGGGCAACATCAGGCTGAGCGAAGCCTATCGTGGCTACTCGCTCACCCTCGAGGATTTGACTCAGGGTAAAGGTCTGAAAGACGCTGAGGTCGGCGATTGGCATTACTTGGTGTTTGCCGATGGCGTGACGATTGCGGATGCGCAATTGGCCGACGTAGGCGGGCATGTCGAGTTCGCTTCGCTCAACCACGGGCCCCTGGCTGCGGCGACGGTGGATGCGCTGAAACTGGCGGAACAGTCCGCGCAATTGCAAGGTAAAACCGTTGAGCTGCGAGTGCTGTTCATCTCGGCATTGCACGTTGTGGCAATCTGGCTGCACGCAGACAGCGAAGATGTGCTGATCCCGATTGAGCCGACCCCCAAGGAACTGGCGGTCACTCAGTTGTACAGTGAGGCGGCGCTGCTCATGCTGCTCAAACCGACGGCTGATCAGGCCCGCAAGCGCTTCGACGCGGACACCAGTGGACTGTTGGGCAGTTGATCAACCCTTAGGTAATCACCGGACACTGTCCGGGTTTGCCTTGTAAATAAAGGCGCCGCCTGTAAAAAGGCGGCGTTGAATGGAGTTTTTCCATGATTCGTGCACCTTGGGGAAATAAGCAGTATTGGGATGATCATGAGGCAAAAGATCTGCAATGGATTGAGCGTGTCAGTAAGATTCTGTCGGAGCCTTCGGCTAATCCCGTATATAGAGCGCAATTTACATTCGACTTTGCCAAAGATAATTTGCGTGCGGCTATACGGGGCTACTCGAGTGGTGGAAATATTACGACGATTGCAACATTCTTCCCCGGCGTTCTGGATGCATGGGAAATTTCCAACCGAGAGTCCGACAAAATATGCGCTGAAAATGATCTTAAGACTTGCCGAGACTGGACCTTCGAACTAACCGATTTAAACCATTACATCTATTGTTTCTGGTTGGTGGGGCTAGCGCTTACTCTGGAGATTCCCGATGAGCAGTGGCTTCGATTGGTTGCGTTAATAGGTGATGGGGGGCAGGACATTCTGCTGGATCGGATCATTGCATACCGCCAACCAGAGCGGGAAATTGGGGAGAAGCTGCTACATGCCAAGCCATATGTGAGACTGCTCAAGGCAATTGATGCGCAACAGGCGCAGCAAGCAACTCTACTGCTGGCGTTCGTGGAGCATTGGTATCCAGAGCTGAACAGGCGCGGTAAACAGCAACCGTGGTGGTACATTTATGGTGATCCGGTAATGCACCCACTTGAGATGGGAAGCTACTTCGGCCGCTGGTGTTTTGAGGCGGTCGCCGCCGTGAAAGTATTTGGGCTTGAGGACAGCGATTGCATTGGGCACGAGCACTATCCGGGTGATTTGCTACATCCCAATGAGAAAGTGATACCAACACCTAATTCAAGTGCCGAGTCTGGGTGGTGGGGGTGGTTGCTGGGGCTGAAAAGCCGTAAAGACAGCAAAAGGCACTAGTATTGGTGTGGCAGTGGGAGAAGGGGATATGGTCTCCAATCCGAAATAGGCTTACACCTGTTTCGGGACTAAATATCCTTTTATCCGTCATCTTGCTATATGGCGTGAAGCTAGCGCTGTTTATTCTTTTTTATTAAAAGTCTCGGTATGTATAATAAAGAGAAGTATGAGATCAAGGTAATAAAGTAAATAATAAATAGCACGCCCGAAGAGAATATTGCATATGTGAATAGGTGTGTGCCAAACAATCGCCATTTCAAGTTGTGAGCCGCCAGATCATGCGGGTAAAAATAGCTCACGGATACGATCATATAGATAAAGCTCGATAAAACTATCAAGCCGAACAGATATTTGCTGATGGTCATGTTTGCATATTGATCGGCATCGATGATCATCCCCTTGCGGACCTTCAAGAAAAAGATCACCGCAAATATCGGTCCGAGCAAGCCAATGTAGTTTGTTATGACTGTGGAGCTGAAAGGGAAGTTAGACGACCAAAACCCTACCACGCCGAGCAGGTAGGTGTTTATGAAGCTTTCAATATTTGTATAGGGCGCGGATGTGGCCTTTGCAGGAAATAAAAAAGCTATGAAAAATATAGGTGCCATGGTCATTGCAATGAATAAATAGGGCAGAGGTATGCACTGTTTGATTGACTTGTTCATTGCTCGGAAATCCTGTTGTACGATTTTTAATCCTAACACGCTGGGCCCGGACAAGACTCGGCTCGCCCGGACCCTTTGTTTTAGTTAAGAATCAGGTTGTTGATCTCATCGACTTTGGCTGCATCAAAATAGGCAGCGGTGGCTGCCATCATCAAGGCCACGACGACGACTCCAGCGGCAGCCGACGCAAAAACAGGAAAGAAGAACGCCATGCTGGTGGCGAGCAAAATTCCAGCACCTGTGCCGACTGCCATCGCTTCAAGTTCAAGCATCAGAGGCTTCCAGTCGCCGGTTTGAAAACCGGAAACGGTTTTCTCGCGGATGGCTTCTGCTTGTACGACTTTACCGACCACACCGAATGCTTTGCCCAAACGGGTGATGTTATCCGCAAAGGTCGCCTTATCCAGTGCATTCAGCGCATCGACCACTGCTTGGGTGTCCAACGCATTCAGTTTCATAGCGGGGTTAGCGCTGATTTTCTCAAAGGTCGCCATTGCTTCTGCATAACTTCTGACTTTCTTGCCAGCGATCTCAGCCTGCATGTCTTGGGCAACTTTGCTCAAGTTGGCACCATATTTTTGAAGCATTTGTTCATTGGCAGTCGATACGAAGCTGACAGCGTCTGTATAGGCAGCCTTTTCATCGGGTGTGAGCTCTTTGGTAACGGTAACTGCGGTTTCGCCTTTGATCACGACCTCAAAGGGCATAGCGCCATGAGCGTCAAATACGCTTTGAAGCGTATTTGCAGCCGCTTCGCCGATGGCCGCTTTAAAACCGGCAGGCATCGAATCGTAGGTGTGGTTGGCGGCGGATACGGCGCCGTTAAATTGATAACTACCGTCCTGACCCTTATTGAGGGTGCCTTGCAAGGTCAGGGAAAGATTGTCTATCCATGTTGCAAGCTGCCAGGACGTGGCGTCTGGCGTAAAAGGAATGTTGCCAATGGAAATCGGCGACGTTCCAATTGGCGCTGAGGCTAGAACATCATTGAACACAGCGCTTGAGATGCTCGATGAGTTCAGCCCGAATAGGTTGATTGAGGTTTCGGTTGGAGTACCTTTGCCGTAAAGGAAGTGCCCAACGGCTGCGACCGGAGTCAGGTCTCCGCCCGAGAGGCCTGGAGAGGAGGTTACGCCACCTGATTGGAAATATTGCTGGGCGTAATTCAAACCATGGCCAGAAGTCAGGCCCGGATTAAAGTAAAGGTAGCTATCTGCAAACGGCACCGATTGCAAATCATGGACGATCCCTGGCGCTGGCCCCCCTGTCATTCCCCAGGTGACCTGTTCGTTGGCGATTTTGATTAGCATCTCGCGCCACAACCCCTGGCGATAATAAGCAAAGCGTTCCAGCATCTGCCCTTGGAACACAACTGCCGGGTTCGGCGCGGGAAACGGCAGGCCTCCAGGATTTGCCGGGTAACCGGGCTCGGTGGCAGTGACGACGATGGGTGGAAGAACGATAGTCATGAGTCGATATCCTTATCGATATATATTTCGGTCAATTGCTGGGAATTACCCCTCTGGCTCAGCCTCTCCGCGCTGCTCGTCGGTAGCGATGAATCGGCATAAGATGAGGCCTGCTGATACTGTGTATCCATACAGTGATATTTTCAAGGCGAAAATATGCATTTGTGCATTTTTTCTGATGTACGGGTTATTTCCGCACTCAAGACGCGCCGAACGCTCCTGGCGGTCTGCCCTAGAAAGGAGAAAACGATATGATGCCCACAGCCTCTTCCTGCAACTGCCGACATAGCGCGCTTCTCTCAAAACGAGCAAACGCCGCGATGGCCTACTGAAATGAACGCGCCTACCGCATTAGCTGCGCTCGCCGCTAACTATGGACACGGCCACATCGTGGCGCCCCATCGACATGACGAGGGCCAGCTCGTTTATGCCATCAACGGTGTGATGCTGGTGTCGGTGGAGGCGACCGCCTGGGTGGTGCCTTCCGGGCATGCACTGTGGGTGCCCTCTGGGCTGGAGCATCAGATCCGCATGACCGGTGAAGTGCGTATGCGCACCTTGTTGATCTCGCCGGGGGCGCATCGTGGCTTGACGACGGAGTGCGAGGTCATCAGGGTTTCGCCGCTGTTGCGTGAGCTGATTATCGCTGCCGGGGATAAGCTCGACAGTGAGGCGGCATTGATGCGCCACGCACAGATTGTCGAGTTGATTTTCTCGGAGCTCGACAGGGCACAAAGGGTGCTGGCGCATGTGCCGATTCCGGATGAGCCGAGGCTCAAGTTGTTGTGTGCGGGCTTTATCGACAACCCTTCCCAGGAATCGACACTGGAGAGTTGGGCGCTACAGCTCAATATGAGTTCGCGCACCTTGGCGCGGCTGTTCCGGAAGGAGTTGGGCATGAGTTACGGCGAATGGCGCAAGCGCACGCGGCTGTTGCTCAGCATGCAGCGGCTGGCCTGTGGTGTGTCGATCCTGGAAGTGGCGCTGGAGCATGGTTATCAGAGCCCGAGTGCGTTTACTGCGATGTTCAAGCGCACTATGGGTTACCCCCCGAGTAACTGTCGATTGGTGTGATTTGACTTGGCGATAGGCTTCCCTGTCAGCCTCGGTTCAAATGTGGGAGGGGGCTTGCCCCCGATGGCGGTAGGTCAGTTACAGATTTGCTAACTGATACTCCCTCATCGGGAGCAAGCCCCCTCCCACATTTGCCCCGAGTACTGCCAAGCCACCCCGCACCTTGTCCCAATCAAAACGATGGTTGTCCGGAACTCGAGAGATTCGTACCTCGTTGCGCTCTTACCCTGGGTCTCTACTTGGCCTTCTGGATTTCTTCGATGGGTTCGCCTTCTTTTCCCCCATGGCATGGCCGTGTTGCGCTGCTGGGCATTGCGCTGGCGTTGTCGGCGGGTTGTTCGTCCTGGGTTGCTCACTCGCCTGCACAGTCACATCCAGAGCGCATCAATGCCCTGAGCCACTTGCCGCAAGGTGTTTCGGCCCGGGCATTACCCGAGCGCTGGTGGCAGTTGTACAACGATCCACAGCTCGATGGGCTGGTGCAGCAGGCATTGCTGCACAACCGTGACCTGGCGGCGGCCCAGGCCCATTTGCAAGCGATGCTGGCCGGGATCATGCAGGCTGATGCCGAGCGCTGGCCGGCCACCCAGGCGTCACTGGGGGCGGCTTATGGCAAGACCGCCGATGATCAGACCCTGGCCAAGGCCACCGATAGCCATGCGCCGTCACAGTGGGCGTTCAACCCGGGCTTTGAACTGGCTTATCAAGTGGATGTGTGGGGCCAGGTCCAGCGCAGCATCGAACGAGCCCAGGTGCAAGCCGCGGCGGCGCAGGACGCCGAGGACCTGTTGCGCATCACGGTCGTGGCGCAAACCACCCGCGCCTATGTGAATGCTTGTGCCCTCGGTGCTCGTGCCAAGGTCCAGCGTCATTCGTTGGACGTGGTCGGGCGCAGCCTGGCGTTGATCGATCGCCAGCGCCAGGCCGGTGTGGTGACGGACCTTGAATACACGCGTATGCAAGCCTTGCAGGGCGAAACCCAGGCCTTGCTGCCGATGCTGGAGGCGCGTCGACAGGATGCGCTGTACGAATTGGCAATGCTGACCGGCGTGGCTGATCTGCAACAAGGCGCTGGCGCTGCGAGCTGTGAGGTGGTTCCACACCTCAATGCCGAACTGCCGGTGGGCGATGGCTGGCAATTATTGGCGCGCCGCCCCGATATCCTTCAGGCCGAGCGAGCGTTGCAGGCGGCCACGCTGCAAGTGGATATCGTCCAGGCCGACCTGTACCCGAAGGTGACCTTCGGCGCCTCGGTGTCTTTATCGGCCAACAGGCCCCATGAGCTGGGCGACAGCAGCGCGGTGATGTTCGGCATCGGCCCGCTGATCACCTGGCAGTTCCCCAATTGGCGCGCCAACCGCGCACGGGTCAACCAGGCGCGGGCGCTTGAGCAGGTGGAGGTGGCGCAATTCGAGGCCAGCGTACTCAAGGCGCTCAAGGAGGTGCGCCAGGCCCTGGCCTTGTATGACGGCGAACGCCAGCGCCACGCGGCCTTGAGCCAGGCACTGGACAGCAGCCGCCACGCCTACAGGTTGGCCCAATTCAACTATGACGCCGGGTCTATCGACTTTCTGGACGTGCTGGACAGCGAGCGTGAACTGATCCGCTTGCAGGCCACTCGCGCCGACGCCGACGGCCAGTTGCTGCAACGCCAGATCAGCCTGTTTCAGGCGCTTGGCGGTGGTTGGCAGCCTTCAGCGCCCACCCACGCTCACACCACTTTTTCCGGTACCCAACCATGAATATCGCCGTTGATGAAAAAACTGCTGTCCAGGATGAACAGGCGCATACGCGCAGCCCACGCCGCAAAAGGCATCTGCTCCTGCTGGGCGGCGCCGCGCTGTTGATCGCTGCAGTGGTGTTCGGCGTGTACTGGATGACGGTCGGCCGGTATCTGGAACAGACCGATGATGCTTATGTGCGGGCCGACTGGATTCCCATCAGCCCGAAGGTCTCAGGCTATGTGGCCGAGGTGGTGGTAGAGGACGATCAGCCCGTCAAGGCCGGTGACGTGCTGGTGCGCATCGAGGACCGTGACTACCAGGCGCGCTTGGCACAAGCTCGTGCAGAACTGGCCGAGACCCAGGCCTCGGTGGCAGCGCAAGAGGCCAACCTGCACGTCACCGATAGCCTGATCGCCCAGCAAAAGGCCGGGGTTGCCCAGGCTGAGGCTCACGCCCGCAGTGTGGCCGCAGAATTGCGCCGCGCAAGCCTCGACCAGCGCCGCTACGAAGAGTTGGTGCGCGACCACGCCGCCAGCGCCCAGCGTCTGGAAACGGCCGCCGCCAGCTACACCCAGGCCAATGCCGCGGTAGAAATTGCCAAGGCCATGCAACGCCAACAGGAAACCCGCTTGACCGTGGCCGTCACCCGACGCCAATTGGCCGAAGCTTCGCTCCAGCAGCAGATTGCCCGGCGCAGTCAGGCCCAGGCGCAGTTGAACCTGGCGACCCATGCCCTGGAAGACACTTTGATTCGCTCGCCCATCGACGGCGTGGTGGGGCAGCGCAAAGTGCGCACCCGCCAGTACGTCGCGCCAGGCTTGCCGCTGCTGGCAGTGGTGCCCTTGCAGCAGGCCTACGTGGTGGCCAACTACAAGGAAACCCAGTTGCGCGACATGCGTGCCGGCCAACCCGTGGACATCAGCATCGACAGCTATTCAGGACGCAAGCTCAAGGGCCATGTGATGAGTTTCTCGCCAGGTTCCGGGGCAGTGTTCGCGCTGTTGCCGTCGGACAACGCCACCGGCAATTTCACCAAGATCGTGCAACGCTTTCCAGTGAAGATCGTCATTGATGAGCATGACGAAGGCGGACCTATTCTGCCGGGCATGTCGGTGATCACCACGGTGGACACTCGCCCAGATAAGCAGGGCGCTGCACATGACTGAAGCGGCTGAAAAGAGCGTCTCCTTTCGCGCCTGGGTGGCGGTAATCGGGGGGCTGTTCGGCTGTTTCATGGCCGGCATGAACGTGCACGTGACCAGCGCCGCGCTGCCGGAGATCGAGGGTTCCCTGGGGGCGACGTTCGAGGAAGGCTCGTGGATCTCCACCGCCTACCTGGTCGCGGAGATTGTGATGATCCCGCTTACCGCGTGGCTGGTGCAGGTGTTCTCTCTGCGGCGTGTGATGCTCGTGGGCTCGTTTGTGTTTCTGGTGGCGTCCATAGCCTGTTCATGGGCGCCTAACCTGGAAGTGATGATCATCATTCGGGTGATCCAGGGCGCAGCCGGCGCGGTGCTGATCCCGTTGTCATTCCAGTTGATTATCACCGAGTTGCCGCCCAGCAAGATCGCGATGGGCATGGCCCTGTTCGCCCTGTCCAACAGCGTCGCCCAAGCTGCCGGGCCGTCCATCGGCGGCTGGCTGACCGATGCCTATTCCTGGCGTTGGATCTTCTACTTGCAACTGGCTCCCGGCATTCTTTTGCTGCTGGCGGTGGCATGGTCCATCGATGCCAGACCCATGCAGTTGAGCCTGCTCAAGCGCGGCGACTGGGGCGGCATCATCGCCATGATCGTCGGCCTGGGGGGCTTGCAGATTGTGCTGGAAGAAGGCGGGCGTAAGGACTGGTTCGGCTCCGATTTCATTGTGTGGATGTCGCTGGTCGCAGGCGTTGCCCTGGTGTACTTCGTACTGTCGCAGCTGTATGGCAGCCGCTCCTTTATCAACCTGCGTCTGCTCAAGAGCTACAACTTCGGAGTAGCCAGCGCGGCGATGTTCATCTTCGGCGGGGCCACGTTCGGCCTGGTGTTCCTGGTGCCCAATTACCTCTCCCAGTTGCAGGGCTACAACGCCCGGGAGATTGGCATCAGTCTGATCGCCTACGGCATGGTGCAACTGGTACTGGCGCCGTTCATGCCGCGCCTGATGAAGTGGCTCAATCCGAAACTGATGGTCGCCAGTGGCTTTTTCATCATGGCCCTGGGGTGTTACCTCGGTGCGCACCTGGACGTGGACAGCGCTGCCAACGTGATTATTCCTTCTACCGTGGTACGGGGCATCGGGCAGCCGCTGATCATGGTGGCGCTTTCGGTACTGGCGGTGTCCGGGCTGGCCAAAGACGAAGCCGGCTCTGCCTCGGCGTTGTTCTCCATGCTGCGTAACCTTGGCGGTGCCGTGGGTACGGCGGGCCTGACGCAGATCGTCGCCCTGCGCGAACGCTTTCACTCCGAGCGGGTAGGGGAGTCGATCACACTGTTTTCCCCGTCCTTGCAGGAACGCCTGCGCGCCAGCATGGCTGACAGCGAGGGTTTTATCTTCAACCAACTGTTGCCCGCTCAACAGCAGGTTATCGAGGGCTTGATCCACACCGTGCGTCGCGAGGCGTACCTGATGGCCTATAGCGATGCGTTCTATGTGTCCTGTATCGCGTTGATCTTGTGTGGTGTCGCGGCCTTGGCATTACGGCAGTCAACCAAGAACGCTTAACCACGCCAAGGAGGTGTTGAACTTGTACAGCCCACTGCGTTTGGTTGGAGCCCACTATCTGCCCCCCGGAAAAGAGGAGCTCTCTCATGCAACAACCCGATACCCTGGTCCGTAACCCGCTCGGCAACCCTGTAGTCGCCCGCGTCACCGTGAATGGCGATGCGCGCAGCGTGTGGAGTATCGTCGGAGATTTTGCGGGTTTCGCGAAATTCATTCCGGCGTTGTCCCATATCGAAATGACGGGCGAGGGCGTGCGTTCGGTCCGCAAGAAACTGTTCAAGGACGGCAATGTGGTGATTGAGCAACTCAACACCCGTGACGACCAAGCCATGACGATGACCTGGTCACTGATTTACACCTCACTGAATATCGGCAACCTGTGGGCGCTGATGGAAGTGGCGCCGCAAGGCCCTAACCAGAGCCTGGTGACCTGGACCATCATTGGCCAGCCCTGCACTGGCGGCAAGGTGGATCTGCCGGCGTTCGAAGCGTTCCTGCAAGGCTTTGCCGATGATGCGATGAAGAACCTGCAGGCGCTGTTCAACTGACATAGAACGAGCAGGCAGTGGCTGATTCCGTGGCGAGGGAGCTTGCTCCCGTTGGGGCGCGAAGCGGCCCTGAGAATAGGACTGCTGCGCAGTCCAGCGGGAGCAAGCTCCCTCGCCACAGAAGCATTCTGCTGTTTTAAGCGTTAGTTGACGGTCTGATCAATCCCCGCCTGCAAGGCCTGGCTCTCTCGATGGCCACCGGCGCGCAGAAGGCCCAGGTTCAAGGCTTGATCCTTGCGCGTAGCGTCGTCCTGTTTCTGGGTCAGTTCGTCCTTGGCCCCGAGTGCGAGGTTGACCGGTGATTTGGAGACATTCAGCCCGACATCGGCGCGGTAGTCGCTGCCTGCCAGTGTGGTTGCGGTGACCCTGGAACCGCCCAGCTCGACCTTGCCATGCTCGGCACTGATCCGCGCACCCGTGAGGCGCGTATCACCACCGACCTGCAGACTGACGCCCTGGCTGCCGCGAATGCCTGACGCCTGAGCGACGCTGTCCTTGATCACATGGCTGACGTCCAGGTTCAGGGTCGGGGTGTAGTTGGTGTTGCCACTCTTGTCACCGAACAACACGCTTTCAGCCGTATCGGCCACCTTGCTGCCGGTGGTGTTCTTGCCGCTGACAACGTAGCTGTCGCTGGTTTTTGGCCAGACCTTGTCCTTGAAGCCCGACAGGCGCGTGCCCAGCGCATCCTTCTTGTCTGCCAGGTAAGCCTTGGCCTTGTCCACGCGGGTGCCGAACGCGCCGCGGGGCTCGGGGTTCACGTCGTAACTGGCGCTGCGGGTGAGTTTTTCTTCCAGGCGTTCCTTGGCGTTGACCACGCTGTCGAGCACTTTGTCCTTGGCCGCAGCCAGGTGCCCGGTGCCCTTGTCGACCACGTTCTCCAATTTGTCGCGATGCTTGTCGAACGCGCCTTCGGCCTTGGCTTTTACGGTGTCCTTGAGCGGGCCGCTGGCCTTGGCGAGTTTATCGACCACGCCAGGCTGGTTTTTCTCGACATCCAGTTTGGCATCGACATGAACCTGGGTGCTGTTGACCTGGTCCTTGCGGCTTTCGACAACGAGGTCGCCGCCCACCTTGCCGCTCACCTGCTCGGCGTCGATGCGTGCGCCCGCCAGACGGGTATCGCCGGCACTGTTGATGACCACGGTATCGGCCTTGATCAGGCTGTCGTGCTGGGTGGTGCCTTGCACGTGATCCACATCGACCTTGGCCCGCGCATTGATGCCGCGTTGGGTCTTGGGTGTCTCGTGCTCACCGGCGTCGGCCAAGGTGGTCTTGCCCACACTGGCGCCCGCGCCCAGGGTCACGCCCCAGCTGTCATGAGCCAGGGTGGATTGTGCCGACTCCTGCAGGACGCCGCCGTTTTGTGCGTCGAGGTTGACGCTGGCCGCGCTGACCTGAGTACCCTGCAAGTGAATGGCATCGGCTGCATCGGCACCGCTGGCGAGGCTGACCTTGCCGTTGCTGTGCAGTTGCCCGACGACTACGCCCTGGTCATCTTCGGCCACCTTGCCGATGTTGAAATTGGCGCTGAGGTTGCCGGTCTTGCTGCTGCTTTCGGCGCTGCTGGTTTTGCCAGCGCCAAGGGTCAGGCCGCCGCCCAGGTTACTGCCGTTGCTGACGTGGCGGTGGGTGGCGGCTTGCAGGTCCAGCTTGCCGCCGGCATTGAGGCTGATATCGCCGGTCTTGGCGGTGCCGGAGCCGATCTGCGTACCTTGCAGGGTCATGTCGCCGCCGCTGCCGAGTTGGATCGGCCCGTTGCCCTGGAGCGTCGCGACGCGTGCCTGGCTGTCCTGGGTGTCGAGGCGCTGGTTATCCAATTGCACACCGGCACCGAGGTTGATGTTGGTGCCATTGGCGCCGGGCGCTGTGCCCACGGTCAATGACGCGTTACCGCGCAACGTGCTGCTGGTGTTGCTCTGGGTGTCGTTAGCCTGGTTGAGCGCCAACTCACCGCCGGTCTTGAGGTTGACGCCTGCCTGGCCGCCGTTGAACTGGCTGCCTTCATAACTTGCATCGCCCTTGGTCTGGAGGCTCACGCCCTGGGTGCCCGCGTAGCTGCCGACCACTGCCGTGCTGCTGGCTTGGCGTACATCACGGCTGCCGCCACTGCCGCTGCCGCGTACATTCACGTCCTCGCCGGTGGTGGTGTAGACCCGCACGCCGACCTTGGCGTCCACGCCTTGCTCGCTGCTGCTGTGGGTATTGGCTGCCGCCTTGGCGATATGCTCGCCGGCATTGATGGTCAGTCCGCCCTCGGTGGCGCGGTACTGCGTGCCCTCATCCTGCAACTTGCCGACGCTATCGACCTGCACCGTGGCGCCACTGAATTGGCTGACCACGGCGGTGTTGTCCTGTTGTGTGCGGGTGCTGTGGGTATGCCCGACTTCCACGTCCAGCCCGACATTGGGTTGTTCGAATGCATCCAGCAAACCCGGCTGATGGAACTTGGCCTGGGCCACGCCTTCAACAGCTTTTTCGATCGGGCGGGTAATGCCTTTGTATTCCACATTGGCGCCGACATCGGCGGTCCAGCCGTTTTGCTTGTGGGTACTGGTCTCGGTGGAATGGGCGGCCAGGTTGTCGATGTGGCCCGCGTTGACTCGCAGCTCGGTGCCGGCCTTGGCCTGGGCACCCTCGCTGGTGAAGGTGTTGCCAGCATTGATGGTCAGCTTGCCGGTCGCGGCCACGGTGCTGGTTTGCGCGGTAGTTTTTTCAGCGGTGTCGTGGCTGCTCTGGTGGCTGAACTGAGCACCATTGCCTGCCCGATCAATGCCGCCGGTGTAGTAGAAACTGCCGCCGGTGGTGGTCTTGTCGACGGCTTCGGTGCGCTGGTCATGGGCGGCCAACAGCTCGACGTTTTTGCCGCTCAGGCTTGCATCGCCTTTGGTTGCCTGGAGGTTGGAGCCGCTGATGCTGACGTCACCACCGGCGTTAATCGCCACACTGGCGCCGTTGATGCTTGAAGCCTGCTGTCGGGTGGTGTCGGTCTGGCGGGTTTGCTGCTGGTCTTCATAGCTCAGGCCCGCACGGTACTGGCGGCTGACACCTTCAGTTTCCTTGGCGTAGCCATCGAAGCCGCGGGTATGGGTACTGGTGGTGTCGTGGGCGGTGTTCTGCGCCGCAACGACCTTGATATCGCCCTTGGCATTCGCTTGCAGCTCACCCGCGGCAGACACCTGGGAGCCACTCACCGTGATGTCCTTGGCGCTTTGCAGCTTGAGGTTGCTGTCCGAGCGCAGGTTACTGGCAACCACGGTGCTGTCCTTGAGGTTCTTGCGGCTTTCATCCTTGGAGATGCCGAAGAACTTACTGTCGTTGCTGTAGCGGTTGTCGTGGGAGGTGTCTTGTACGCCGTCGATCACCAGCGAGCCTTTGTCGCTGATCACACTGGCCTGCTTGCCGCCTCGGGCCTGGCTGCCGCTGATGCGCACGTCGTCTGCCTGGACGATCAGCTTGCCGTCGGCATTCACCTTGCTGGCGGTGTTCAAGGTCTTGCCCTGGTTGCCGTCGCCGTTCTTGCCGAAGAAGCTGCCGCCGGTGAGGTCGCCTGCGTAGGTGTTGTCGCTGCTGCTTTGGGTGCGGCTGGCGCTGGTGATGTCCACTTGGCGGCCTGCCAATTGGATGTCCCCTGGGGTTTTCAGCTCGGCGCCCTGCAATTGCAGTTTCTGTTTACTGGTCAGCTCCAGCGTGTGGCCGGCCTTGAGGCTGCTGGTGATGCTGCGCTGTTCGCTGCTGGATTTGTCCCAGTTGGCTTTCCACAGGTGCTTGCGATGGTTGCCCTGGTCGCGGGTCTCATGGGTTTCGGTAGCGGCGGTCACCTGCAGGTCGGCGCCGCTGTTGACGCGCAAGGCGTGGCCCGCTTCGACGTGGCTGGCTTTGATGTCGGCCTTGGCGCCGGAAGACAATGCCGCGTCCTGTTGGGCGACGAGCGTGTTGCCGTGCTGGCGGGAATCCTTGTCGGTGGTGGTGCGGTCGTAGGTTTCGTAGGTGAACAGCAAGTTGCTGTTGTCCCACTGTTCACGCTTTTCCTGAAGCTTGCGGCTTTCCAGGCTGCTGAGGGTCAGGTTGCGCCCGGCATCCAGCTTGACGTTGCGCCCGCCTACGTCAGTGGCGGCCAGGTTCAAGTCCTTGGCGCTGTGCAAGTCGACGTCGCCCTGGCGGCTCTGCACCCCGGCGCGGGTGGCGTCGAGGCTGTTGGCGTGAACTTGGCCGCTGACATCGAGGTCACCGGCCGAGCTGATCTTTACACCGTCAGTGCCTTGCACCTGCACACCACCCACACGTACCCCGGCCCCTTCGGCGGTGCTGATGATATTGATGCGCCCGGCCTGCATCGCGCCGAACAGGCGTGCGTCGATGCGTTGCTCCTGGGCCTTGCCGGCCGGGTCGACCTGGCGTACTTCGCCGCTGGCGAAATCCACCTGGTTGCGACCGACCGTGAGGTTCAATTGATCACGGGCACTGAGGCGACCCTCGCTGTCGATGCGTGGCGCGATCAGCTTGATGGAGCCCTCGCGGTTGTGCAGGCCCTGGCCCTGGATCGTCAGTTGGCCGTTGGCATCGCGGGTGTTCAAGGCTTGCAGCTTGCCGTCGTTGAGTTCCGGACGGCCCACCACCAGGTTGGCGTTCGGGGTGTTGATGAAGCTGCCGCCATTGACCGAAATGCCGTTGGGGTTGGCCAGCACATAATCGGCGGCCTGGCCGAAAATCTCCTGGGCGCCGTTGAGGGCCGAGGCATTGCGGCTGATCACTTCGTTGAGGATCACGCTCGCCGCCTGGCCCTGGAACTGCGGGTTGGCCGCCAGTTGCCCGGCCAGTTGGGATTGGCCGGCCTGCAAGGCGTTGTTCAACACCAGGCCCTGGCGGTCGACGTTGTAGTCCAGAAACTGGTTGTGGGACAGGCCGCCGGCATTCGGCGCGACAATGTTGACGATGGGCACACCGCCCTGGTCTTGCAGTTGCGGCGTGCCGCCGGGGCCTGTGACGACGGTCACGCCGCCAGCCAGTACCAACTGTGGCAGCAGAAACAGGCTGGCAATGGCCCAGCGCAGTTTGCCCTGGGGAGAAAGGTGAAAGCTGTGTGAAGTAGTCGGCATAAATAATTTCGCTCTGTGTTGGCTGATCCGCGACGTGCGTTGTTCGTTGCAACGCTGCTGTGGTGGTCAGGTACGGCGGTTGTCTCAGGCTAAAAACAGCGGTGGTTCATATTTGCAGGCTCAGGCGTGTCAGCCAGACCTCCGGCTCCTGGCGAAAGCCTGTGGGGGTGTTGAGGTTGCGTTGGTAATCGATGTCCAGTTGCACGTTCTTCCAGCTCAGGTTGAGCCCAGCACTGGCACCGCTCAGGCGTTGGCTCTGGGCGCCGTGTTCGTGCTTGACCCACGCATTGTCCAGGCCCAGGCGCGGGGTGAGCTTCACCGGCAAGCCCGTGTTGAGCGGCAGGCGCAAGGTGTTGCGCCATACCGCACCCATGGCGCCGGAGCTGCTGTTTTCGCGGTAGCCACGCACGGCCGAGTCATCGGTGATCAGCAGTTGTTCGATGGCAGGCAATGCATCCTCGCTGTACTGCACCGACAGCTGGCTTTGCCACTGCCATGGCTGCGCCGACCATTGGCCGTTGCGCCATTGGGTGAGGTTGGCGCGGTACTTGTGGAACTGTGCCTTGGGGTGTTTTTTTTGCACCTGGTCGGCATCCCGATCGGCGCCGAACCACGTCAGGCCCTGGGCGTAATTGACGTCCAGGTTCCATACCGCACTATTGAGCCAGAACAGGTTGAGGCCCGCTTCGGCCACCGTCAGCGTCGGGCTCTGAATGTCCAGACGGACCTTTTGCAGGTAACTGTCGACGTCCTTGTAGGCCAGTTGCAGGTTGGCGCTCAGTTGGTGGCTCTGGTCGCGCCACAGCACGCGGTCGCTGCGCAGGCTGAGCTGATCGGTGCGGCCACTGTTGTAAAGCGTCGTGCGGCTGAGCTTGAACGGTGAGCGGTATTCGGCATGGCTGGCGAACAGGCTGTAGGTCCAGTAACCGTAAGGGATGGAATAGAACAGGCTGTGGCTGCGGCTGTAGCGTGGCCCATGGTTGAGCGTGTCACTGAAGCTCAGGTTGAGCGAGTCGTTGATTTGCAACGGGCTGTCCAGGCTCACGCTGATGGCGTTGCGATCACGCCCGGTGCCGGCGCTGCCGAGGTTATCCACCCCAAGCCCGAGCGCCCAGCGCGAGGCACTGCTGCGCGAGCGCAGGATGATGCGTGAGGCGCCGGGTGTGCTGCCGGGGGCGATGTCGGCGGTCAGGTCCACCGAGCGCAGGCGGTTGAGCTGGTCCAGGCCCTGCTCCAGGTCGCGCAGGTTCAGTGGTTTGCCGAGCATCCCGGGGAATGCCCCGCCCAGCGCCACCGGCAGGCTCTGATCGGCCAACTCGATGGCCTCCAGGTAGCCTTCTTCGACATGAATATCCAACGGCTGCCCGGCGGCCGGCGCACTGATCAGGTACGGGCGGCTGGCGATGTAACCGGCCTCGACGTACAGCTGGGTAATCTGCGCCAGCAGGCGGTTGATCTGCGTGACACCCATGCACGGGGCCACGTAGGGTTCGATGTGTTTGTCCAGCTCGCTGCGGGTGAACAGCGTAACTCCGGCCAGACGCGTACCGCTCAGGGGCCAGCAACCTTCATCCTTGGCAGTCTCTTTTGGCATGGCCGGCGTGGCCGGTTGCGTGCCGAAACTGCCGCGCTGCATTTGGCGCTGGCGTTGCTCCAATTGTAATTGCTGCAAATCGCGCTGCTGTTGCTGCTGCAAGCGCAGGGCTTCCTGGCCGGGCTGTGGGCCATCGGCGGCAGCCACCGGCAGCGCCCACAGGCAGAGCAGGGCGATGCCCAGTTTCCGGGTACAACACAGGTGTGCGGTTGAGAGCTGATGTGGCACTCGACTTCCTTAAACGTAGAAATACACGCGATGCATCCGCCCGAGCCAAATAGTGAACTCAGCGGGACTTGCCACACTTGAGTGAGTGGTAGACGGTTTGTTACATCTCTGTAGGATTTATCACACAATACGTAAGAAAGGTCGCGTAATTAAGTGCTTTTATGCACATTTTTGGTGCGGACTGAGGTGTGCAGGCCCGTCATTCCTGCGCTTAAAGGCGTGTAAGTGGCAGAGGGATGGTTTGGATTGTTGTCAAGACTTCGCCTAATCGGCTGGGCCCGATCAAGGGACGGCAGCTTGCCTCGTTGCCAGATTAGGCTTTTGAATCCATTGGATATTCTGTAGCCTTGCGCAGCTTCAGCTTTACCCGTGCTTGATGAACAAAAACACTTCGTCCGGCGGCGCCCGAAGGGCTCCCGAGCCGGTGGTACACTCGACTTTCGCGCTACTGCGCCTGCAGGTCTTGCGAACATGACGCACATTTCCGAACGCCTACTGGTTCAAGCCCACCTCGACGCCAAACAGCCCAAGGTTCTCAGCGTTGCTGAAGAGGCAAGCTTGCGTACTGCCATCGCCGCCGAGCTCAAGGCTCAGGACGCGGTGCTGGTCGCCCACTTTTATTGCGACCCGGTGATTCAGGCCCTGGCCGAAGAAACCGGCGGCTGTGTTTCCGACTCCCTGGAAATGGCCCGCTTCGGCGCTGCCCACCCAGCCAAGACCGTGCTGGTGGCCGGTGTGCGATTCATGGGGGAGACCGCCAAGATCCTCACCCCGGAAAAACGCATCCTGATGCCTACCCTGGAAGCGACGTGCTCCCTGGACCTGGGGTGCCCGGTGGATGAGTTTTCCGCATTTTGTGATCAGCATCCCGAGCGCACCGTGGTGGTGTACGCCAACACCTCGGCCGCGGTCAAAGCCCGTGCCGATTGGGTGGTGACCTCCAGCTGCGCACTGGAAATCGTCGAGAGCCTGATGGACAACGGCGAGACCATTATCTGGGGCCCTGACAAACACCTGGGCACCTACATCCAGCGCCAGACCGGCGCCGACATGCTGCTGTGGGACGGTGCCTGCATCGTGCACGAAGAGTTCAAGTCCAAGCAGCTGGAAGACATGAAGGCGCTGTACCCGGATGCGGCGATCCTGGTGCATCCGGAGTCACCGACTTCGGTGATCGAATTGGCGGACGCGGTGGGTTCCACCAGCCAACTGATCGCTGCGGCGCAACGCTTGCCGAACAAGACCTTTATCGTGGCGACTGATCGCGGCATCTTCTACAAGATGCAACAGCTGTGTCCGGACAAGGTCTTCATCGAAGCACCCACCGCCGGCAACGGCGCCGCGTGCCGCAGCTGCGCGCACTGCCCGTGGATGGCGATGAATACGCTGGAGCGTACATTGCAGTGTTTGCGTGAGGGCAGTAACGAGATTTTCGTCGAGCCGTCGGTGATTCCGCAGGCGGTGCGGCCGCTCAAGCGGATGTTGGACTTCACCCAGGCTGCGCGGTTGAAGCTGGCCGGCAACGCCTGAACACAAATCAAAATGTGGGAGCTGGCTTGCCTGCGATAGCGGAGTAACAGTCACAGGTGTTTGGCTGCAAGACCGCTATCGCAGGCAAGCCAGCTCCCACAGTTGATCGGCGATGTGCTTGAGTTACTTCTTTTGCTTCGGGATCCGCACCAGCTGCGTATCCGAATAGATGTCATGCCAACTGCGTTTGTGTTTATCGAACAACGACCAGATAAACCCCAACCCCACGCACAACCACGACGCAATCGACACCACAAAACGCAGTAACGCCTGCCACAGGCTGATCCGCGAGCCGTCGGCGTTTTGCACGCGTACGCCCCACACCTGCATGCCCAGGGTTTGCCCCGAATGGGTCCAGAACTTGGCGAAGAAACCAAACAGCACAAACAACAGGATCGTCGACAACAACGGGTCACCGTCCAGCGCGCCGGACTCGGTGAGTGTGCGCATCTTCGCTTCGCCGATGAAGGCGATCCACACCAGCTTGTAGATGAACGCCGTGACGATCAGCAGGGCGGTGCACAACAGGAAGTCATAGAACATCGCTGCCAGGCGGCGGCCCAGGCCAACGGCGGGGAATTCGCCCTGGGGGCTCAACAGGGGTTTGGACATGGCAGGGCTCTCTGGAGAAAGCACGCAGTTTACGCAATGGCGCCCATAAAAAAGCCCCTGATGTCATATCAGGGGCTTTTTGTCGCAGCAAGGATCAGCCTTCTGCTTGAACTTCGTCAGCTTGCAGGCCTTTCTGGCCCTGAACTGAAACGAAGGTGACCTTCTGGCCTTCCTTCAGGCTCTTGAAGCCATTGCCCTGAATAGCGCGGAAATGCACGAACAGATCCGGGCCGCTTTCAGGAGTGATAAAACCAAAACCTTTTTCGTCGTTGAACCACTTGACGGTACCGCTCTGACGTCCACCTTTATCCGACATTTTCTTCTTTCCTTTGACGCTAAAAATTAATGACAGCCCCTTTCACACGAAAGAGTACTGGGCTGGGTTGCAGGAAAGTTAAGAGACGTCGAACGGGTTGTAGCAACTACTTCAGCTACTGCCCAGGTCCAGGTTCCAAGCGACCCATGCAAACACAGTGAGCAAACTCTACGCCAACTAATATGAAAAAAACAAGCCCTGCGCAAGGCCCCGTTTTTACTGGGGTGCATGACACTTTGTTGAATGCTGAGCAGCTGACTTATTCGATAGAGTAGTTCACTTGTTATAGGGCTATTCCTATAAAATGACTATCGCAAATGCACTGTTTTATGGCGGTTGCGTTACAGTTTAGTGCACGTTAACGCAACCGCGTTACTTATGGAAACAATCCGTCAGCCGCGATAGTAACGTTGCGGCACAAATGGCATTTTACTTACACGTAGTGGCACCTTTTTCCCACGCACCAACGCAGACACTTCGGTATCCAGCGCAGTGAAGGCCGTGTCCAGGTAACCCATGGCCAGCGGGCCCCCCAGGCTCGGGCCAAAACCGCCGCTGCACACGGTGCCGATCACGGTGCCGTGTTCGTCGACAATCTCTGCACCTTCACGCACCGGGGTGCGCTCCTGAGGCAGCAGGCCCACGCGCTTGCGGCTGACGCCAGCTTGTTGCTGAGTGAAGATCCGGTCGGCGCCGGGGAAAGCGCCGGCACGCGGGCCATCGGCACGCCGGGCCTTGGAGATCGCCCACAACAGGCTGGCTTCGATCGGGGTGGTGTCGGTGTTCATGTCGTGGCCGTACAGGCACAGGCCGGCTTCCAGGCGCAGCGAATCGCGGGCGCCCAGGCCGATAGCCTGTACTTCGGCTTCGGCCAGCAGGCTGCGTGCGAGGCTTTCGGCATTTTCAGCCGGCACGGAGATTTCGAAGCCGTCTTCACCGGTATAGCCGGAGCGGCTGACATAGCAGTCCACGCCCAGCAAACGCAGGGTGGCGAATTGCATAAAGGTCATCCGGGTGACTTCAGGTGCCAACCGCGCCAGCACCTTCACCGCAGCCGGGCCTTGCAGGGCCAGCAGGGCGCGTTCTTCGAACAGCGGTTCGATGGTGCATTGGTCGCCGATGTGTTGACGCAGGTGTGCCAGGTCCTGGTCCTTGCAGGCGGCATTGACCACCAGGAACAGTTCGTCGTTGCCCAGGTTGGCCACCATCAAGTCGTCGAGGATGCCGCCTTGCTCGTTGGTGAACATGGCGTAGCGCTGCATGCCCACCGGCAGGTCGATGATGTCGACCGGCACCAGGGTTTCCAGGGCCTTGGCGGCATTGGCACCGGTCAGGCGGATCTGGCCCATGTGCGACACGTCGAACAACCCGGCCTGATCACGGGTGTGCTGGTGTTCCTTCATCACACCCAGCGGGTACTGCACCGGCATGTCGTAGCCGGCGAAGGGCACCATGCGTGCGCCCAGTTCGAGGTGCAGGGCGTGCAGAGGGGTTTTCAACAGGGTTTCGGTGGACATATTCAGCTCCTGAAAAACGTGCCGACGCGCTTGTGGGCGTCAGCACTCGATAATGTTGACCGCCAAACCGCCACGGGCGGTTTCCTTGTATTTGCTTTTCATATCGGCGCCGGTCTGGCGCATGGTGCGGATGACCTTGTCGAGGGACACAAAGTGCTGGCCGTCGCCGCGCAGGGCCATGCGCACGGCATTGATCGCCTTCACCGAGCCCATGGCATTGCGCTCGATGCACGGCACCTGCACCAGCCCGCCAATCGGGTCGCAGGTCAGGCCGAGGTTGTGTTCCATGCCGATCTCGGCGGCGTTTTCCACTTGGGACACGCTGCCGCCCAGCACTTCGCACAGGGCGCCCGCGGCCATGGAACAGGCCACGCCCACTTCACCCTGGCAGCCGACTTCGGCGCCCGAGATCGAGGCGTTTTCCTTGTACAGGATGCCGATGGCGGCGGCGGTGAGCAGGAAGCGCACCACGCCGTCTTCGTTAGCGCCCGGGATAAAGCGCATGTAGTAATGCAGCACCGCCGGCACGATCCCCGCTGCACCGTTGGTGGGCGCGGTGACCACGCGCCCGCCATTGGCATTTTCTTCGTTGACCGCCAGGGCGTAGAGGTTGACCCAGTCCAACACCGACAGCGGGTCGCGCAGGGCGGACTCGGGGTTCTTGCACAACTGCCTGTGCAGCGCCGCCGCCCGGCGCTTGACCTTCAAGCCTCCGGGCAAGATGCCTTCGTTGCGACAGCCGGCGTCGACGCAGTCCTGCATGACCTGCCAGATTTTCAACAGGCCGCTGCGGGTTTCGGCTTCAGGGCGCCAGGCGCTTTCATTGGTCAGCATCACCTGGCTGATAGACAGGCCATAGGTGGTGCAATGGCCGAGCAGGTCCTTGGCGTGCTTGAACGGGAAGGTCAAGGGCGTGGCGTCTTCGACGATCCGGTCGGCGCCGGCAGCGTCTTCATCCACCACAAACCCACCACCGACCGAGTAGTACTCGCGGCTGCGAATCTGGATACCGGCGGCGTCAAAGGCGCGGAAGATCATGCCGTTGGGATGATAGGCGAGGGGTTTGCGAATCATCGCCAGGTGTTCTTTCTCGTTGAACGCAATGCTGTGTTCACCGAGCAGGTTGAGGCGCCCGTCACTGCGCATCTGCGCCAGGCGGGCAGCTACGGTTTCGGTATTGACGGTGTCCGGGTGTTCGCCTTCCAGGCCCAGCAGTACGGCCTTGTCGCTGCCGTGGCCTTTGCCGGTGGCGCCGAGCGAGCCATAGAGTTCCACTTTGATGCCGGTGGTGGCGCTCAGCAGGTTGTCACGCTTGAGGCCCTCGACGAATCGAGCCGCCGCACGCATCGGGCCGACGGTGTGGGAGCTGGAGGGGCCGATGCCAATCTTGAACAGGTCGAACACGCTAAGGGACATGGTTGTTCTCCGGTTTCTTATTATTCTTGAGGCCGTACTCGGTCAAGTGTGGGAGGGGGCTTGCTCCCGATGGCGGTGCGTCAGTCACCAGATCTAATAACTGACCCTCCGCTATCGGGAGCAAGCCCCCTCCCACATTTAGACTGAGTACCTCTTCAGTTATGCATAGCTCTCGATCGACGGGCACGCACACACCAGGTTGCGATCGCCAAACACGTTGTCGACCCGGCCAACCGGTGGCCAGTATTTGCCTTCGATCAATGACGGCACCGGGTACACCGCTTGTTCGCGGGTGTATGGATGCGTCCACTCGCTCACCAATTCAGCCGCGGTGTGTGGTGCGTTTTTCAGCGGGTTGTCGTCCTTGTCCAACGTGCCGTTTTCCACTGCACGGATCTCTTCGCGGATGGCGATCATGGCATCGCAGAAGCGGTCCAGTTCTTCCTTGGATTCACTTTCGGTCGGCTCGATCATCAAGGTGCCGGCCACCGGGAACGACATGGTCGGCGCATGGAAACCAAAATCGATCAGGCGCTTGGCCACGTCGTCCACACTGATGCCGCTGCTGTCTTTCAACGGACGCAGGTCGAGGATGCATTCGTGGGCCACCAGGCCGTTGCTCCCGGTATAGAGCACGGGGTAATGCTCTTCGAGGCGACGGGAAATGTAGTTGGCATTCAGGATCGCCAACTGCGACGCGCGCTTGAGGCCGGCGCCGCCCATCATGCTGATGTACATCCAGGTGATCGGCAAAATGCTCGCGCTGCCGAACGGTGCGGCGCATACCGCGCCTTCCTTGCGTTCCATGGCCGCGTGGCCGGGCAGGAACGGCGTGAGGTGCGACTTGACGCCAATCGGGCCAACACCCGGGCCGCCACCGCCATGGGGGATGCAGAAGGTCTTGTGCAGGTTCAGGTGGGACACGTCGCCGCCGAACTTGCCCGGTGCGCAGAGGCCGACCATGGCGTTCATGTTGGCGCCGTCGATGTACACCTGGCCGCCGTTGTCGTGGATGATCCCGCAGATTTCGCGGATGCCTTCCTCGAACACACCGTGAGTGGACGGGTAGGTGATCATCAGCGCGGCGAGGTGCTCACGGTGTTCGATGGCCTTGGCGCGCAGGTCTTCGATGTCCACGTTGCCGCGCGCATCGCAAGCGGTCACCACTACGCGCATACCGGCCATGTTGGCGGTGGCGGGGTTGGTGCCGTGGGCCGACGACGGGATCAGGCAGATGTCGCGACGTTCTTCGCCACGGCTCTGGTGATAGGCGCGGATGGCCAGGAGGCCTGCGTATTCACCCTGGGAACCAGCGTTGGGCTGCAAGGAGATCGCATCGTAGCCGGTGGCCGCGCAGAGCATGGCTTCCAGTTCGGTGGTCAGTTGCAGGTAGCCGGCGCTTTGCGCGGCGGGGGCGAAAGGGTGCAGGGCACCGAACTCGGCCCAGGTCACCGGGATCATTTCGCTGGCGGCGTTGAGTTTCATGGTGCACGAGCCCAGCGGGATCATGGTGCGGTCCAGGGCCAGGTCCTTGTCGGCCAGCTTGCGCAGGTAGCGCATCAGCTCGGTTTCCGAGTGATAACGGTTGAACACCGGGTGGCTGAGGATCGGCGACTGGCGCAGCAGGGCGCTCGGCAGGGTGCTTTGGGTTGCAGCAAAGGCCGGCAGGGTTTTGCCGTCGGCGAAGATGGCCCACAAGGCCTGGATATCAGCCTGGGTGGTGGTTTCGTCGACCGACAGGCCAACACGCTCGGCGTCCACGACGCGCAGGTTGATGCGCTGGGCGCGGGCCTTGTCATGCAGGGCGGCGGTGTGGGTGCCGGTGTTGATTGTCAGGGTGTCGAAGAAGTGTTGCTGCTCGACTTTCAAGCCCAGGGCCGTCAAGCCCTTGGCCAGGATCGCGGTCAGTTGGTGAATGCGCTGGGCGATCTGGGTCAGGCCCTTGGGGCCGTGGTACACGGCGTACATGCTGGCGATGTTGGCGAGCAGCACTTGGGCGGTGCAGATGTTGCTGGTGGCTTTCTCGCGGCGGATATGTTGCTCGCGGGTCTGCATCGCCAGGCGCAGGGCCGGCTTGCCGAAGCGGTCGACGGAAACACCGACCAGGCGCCCTGGCATATCACGCTTGAATGCATCCTTGGTGGAGAAGTACGCCGCGTGCGGGCCACCGAAGCCCAGCGGCACGCCGAAGCGTTGTGCGCTGCCAATGGCGACGTCGGCGCCGAATTCACCCGGCGGGGTCAGCAGGGTCAGGGCCAGCAGGTCGGCGGCCACGGCTACCAGTGCGTTGGCGGCGTGGAAGCGCTCGGTCAGTTCGCGGTAGTCGAATACATCGCCGTTGCTGGCCGGGTATTGCAGCAGGGCGCCAAAGAACGCGCTGACATCGGTCAACTCGCGCTCATCGCCGACCACCACCTCGATGCCCAAGGGTTCGGCACGGGTGCGCAATACGTCGAGGGTTTGCGGGTGGCTGTGCACCGAGGCGAAGAACGCGTTGCTGCCTTTGTTCTTGCTCAGGCGCTTGCAGAAGGTCATGGCTTCGGCGGCGGCGGTGGCTTCGTCGAGCAGGGAGGCGTTGGCGATCGGCAGGCCGGTAAGGTCGCTGATCAGGGTCTGGAAATTGAGCAGCGCTTCCAGGCGGCCCTGGGATATCTCGGGTTGATATGGCGTGTAAGCGGTGTACCAGGCCGGGTTTTCCAGCAGGTTGCGCAGGATCGGCGACGGTGTATGGCAGTTGTAGTAGCCCTGGCCGATGTAGGTTTTGAACAGTTGGTTCTGCCCGGCAATGGCCTTGATCTTCGCCAGGGCCTCGGCTTCGCTCAAGCCGTCTTCCAGGCCGAGCACGCTGGTGCCCTTGATGCTTTCCGGGATCACGCTGGCGCTGAGGGCTTCGAGGGAATCAAAGCCCAGGCTGGCGAGCATTTGCTGCTCATCTTCCTGACGCGGGCCGATGTGGCGGGCGATGAATTCGTTGGCGGTGGTCAGATTAACGGTCATGGCGCGCTCCTCAAGCTTCAGCGTTGGCTTTGATCAGGCGGTCGTACGCATCCTGATCCAACAGCTTAGCCACTGCCTCGGCGTCGGCGGGTTTAAAGCGGAAGAACCAGCCTTCGCCCATCGGGTCTTCGTTGACCAGTTCCGGGCTGCCATCGAGTTTGTCGTTAACTTCCAGCACTTCACCGTCCAGCGGCATGTAGACGCCGCTGGCGGCTTTGACCGATTCCACGGTGGAGGCTTCGGCGCCCTTGTCGTAAGCCTGCAACTCCGGCAGTTGCACGAAAACCACATCACCCAGCGCGTTCTGCGCAAAAGCGGTGATACCCACGGTGACGCTGCCATCGGCTTCGGCGCGCAGCCATTCGTGATCTTCAGTGAAACGCAACTCGCTCATGGAAACTCCTCAGGGCCAGAATCGTCTGGTGGACGGGATTGGAATAATGGGGAGTTGCTTAGCAATATTGCGGCCAAGGTTATTAATTCGTTATAAATCAACAGGTTAATAAAATCGGTTATGACGTTAGTGCATTTGGCTGTAGCGATTTCGCTACAGTCGAGTGCTTGAAAAAAAGCCTATGTGGATCAAAGCCTTGCATGGCGCGTAAAAAACAGGGTTGTAGCGATATCGTTACGCTGTAGCGCTTTCAGTACACGGAATGTCGTTCTCAGACCAAAACTCGGAATACATTTCAAAATCTGGGAGGGGGCTTGCTCCCGATAGCGGTGTATCAGTCAAAGATTTATTGCTGACACACCGCTATCGGGAGCAAGCCCCCTCCCACATTTGTTTGTATTCCAACTTGAGTCAGGGTTTGTTGGGGATGCCGTATTTGCGCAAGCGATGGGCAATCGCCGTGTGGGAAGTCTGCAACCGGCTGGCCAGTTGGCGCGTCGAGGGGTAGCTGGCGTAGAGCTTTTCCAGCAGATCGCGCTCGAAGTCTTCCACCGCCTGTTCCAGGCTGTCGACTTCGCCATCGCTCTGGCGCGCCACCGACGTACCGGCGATGTCCAGGTCGCCGATGTCTACCAGGCTGCCCTCGCAGATGGCGGCGGCGCGGAAGATCACGTTTTGCAGCTGGCGCACATTCCCCGGCCAGCGGTTGCCCAGCAGCGCCGGGTAAGTGCCGGGGGCCAGGCGGCAGACCGGGCGCTGGATCTGCGCGCAGGCTTGCTGCATGAAATAGCGGGCCAGCAGCAGGATGTCCTGGCCGCGTTCGCGCAGCGGCGGCACTTCAACGTTAAGCACGTTGAGGCGGTAGAACAGGTCTTCGCGGAAGGTGCCTTCGCTGACCATTTTTTCCAGATCGCGGTGGGTAGCGCTGAGGATGCGCACATTGACCTTCACCTCACGGTCACCGCCCACCCGGCGAAAGCTGCCGTCGTTGAGAAAACGCAGCAACTTGGCTTGCAGGTACGGCGACATCTCGCCGATCTCATCGAGAAACACCGTGCCCTGGTTCGCCAGTTCCATCAGCCCTGGCTTGCCACCGCGCTGGGCGCCGGTAAAGGCGCCCGGGGCGTAACCGAACAACTCGCTTTCGGCGAGGTTTTCCGGCAGCGCCGCGCAGTTCAACGCCAAAAATGGTGCACTGTGGCGCGTGCTGATCGCGTGGCAGGCTCGGGCCACCAGCTCCTTGCCGGTGCCGGTTTCGCCCTGGATCAGCAGTGGTGCATCCAGCGCCGCCACCCGTTGTGCCCGTGCCTTGAGGGTGCGGATCGCCGGGGATTCGCCCAGCAGCGCATCAAAACCTTCGGCATGGTCGTGGTGCAGCGCCGATAGCTGTTCGCCGATGCGGTTGGGCTGGTAGAGGGTGAGCAGGGCTCCGGCGTCGGTGATCGGCGTGGCGTCCAGCAGCAGGGTCTGGCCATTGACGCTGATCTCGCGCAACGGCAAGCGAAAGCCATGCTCCAGCAAGGTCTCCAGCAGCGCAGGGTCGTTGAACAGCTCGGCGATGCTTTCGCCGGCCGGTTCGCGCCCGTACAGCGCGATTAATGCCGGGTTGGCCAGCAAAATCTTGCCCGCGCTGTCCAGGGCCAGCACCGGGTCGGTCATGGCTGCCAGCAGGGCGTCCAGTTGCAGGTGGCGGCGTTGGCCCGGAAGGATGTCGACCACCTTCACCGCTTGCACGCCGTGCACGCTGAACAACGCATCGCGCAGTTCTTCAAGCACCTCGGCGCTGAGGGTGGGTGCGTCGATATAGACGTTGGGCGGCACCATCTCCACCGCATCCAGGTTGAGATTGCGCCCACCGAGCAAGGCCAGGACTTCCTGGGTGATGCCGACGCGGTCGATGAAGCTGACGTGGATACGCATGGGGTGCTAGCAATTCTGGAGAGCAGAGGCGGCAAGTATGCCTTGGCGCGGGGCGCAGGTGAAATCTGACAAATGATGGAGATCAAAATGTGGGAGGGGGCTTGCTCCCGATATAGTTGGATCAGCCAATCAACCTGTGGCTGACACACTGCTATCGGGAGCAAGCCCCCTCCCACATTTTGAACTTACTCCAGGTGTTCGGGTTTGACCGGGTCGCCTGGCTTCACATCCAACTGATGCCGCACGTCCTCAAACATCAAGTCGTACTGCTTGTGCATCGAGCCGTTCAACACCGCGACTTTCGGCATGCCGTATTTCTGCGCAATGTTCATCGCATGCCGCGCAAAGTCGAATGCCTGGTCCTTGGGCAGGAAGAACTCCTCCTTGAGGTCCTTGCCCTGCACCGAACCGTGCAGTTTGAATAACATGCCTTTGCCTTCCTTGGGGTCCTGGCTGACTTCATAGTCGATGCACAGGTTGTAGCTGTAGTCGTCCTTGTTGAGCGCGTGACGTTCGACGTGCAAGTGACCGGGTTCAAAGATAGCCATAGGCGTTTCTCCTCTACTTCACAGATAGGTGATGCCAGGTGTGGCCGTGCTGATGCGGGTGCCGGCGCTGCCCTGGACGATGGCTTCGATGTCCGAGAGTGAACCGATCACCGCGGTTTTGCCAGTCTGGCGGGCGAACTCGCAGGCTGCCTGTACCTTGGGGCCCATGGAGCCCGCGGCGAAGCCGAGTTTTTCCATGTCGTCCGGGTGGGCCTGGCCGATGGCCTTCTGGGTTGGCTTGCCGAAGTCGATAAAAGCGGCATTGACGTCGGTGGCGATTACCAGCAGGTCGGCGTCCAGTTGCGCGGCCAGCAAGGAGGAGCACAGGTCTTTGTCGATCACCGCTTCAATGCCGCGCAGCTTGCCGTCTTCGCCATACATCGTCGGGATGCCGCCGCCGCCGGCGCAGATCACGATGGCTTTTTTCTCCAGCAGCCACTTGATCGGGCGGATTTCAAAGATGCGTTTAGGGCGCGGGCTGGCAACCACACGGCGGTATTTGTCGCCATCGGGTGCGATGGCCCAGCCTTTTTCGGCGGCGAGTTGTTCCGCCTCGGCTTTGGCATACACCGGGCCGATAGGCTTGGTGGGGTTCTGGAAGGCCGGGTCCTTGGCGTCCACTTCCACCTGGGTGAGCAGGGTGGCGAACGGCACTTCAAAGTCCAGCAGGTTGCCCAGTTCCTGTTCGATGATGTAGCCGATCATGCCTTCGGTTTCAGCGCCCAGTACGTCCAGCGGGTAGGGTGAGACGCTGGTGTAGGCCGCCGCCTGCAACGACAGCAGGCCGACTTGCGGGCCATTGCCGTGGGCGATCACCAGTTCGTTGCCGGCGTGGATCTTGGCGATCTGTTCGGTAGCGATGCGGATATTGGCGCGTTGGTTGTCCGCGGTCATGGGTTCACCACGGCGCAGGAGGGCGTTGCCGCCCAGGGCTACGACGATGCGCATAATGCAATCCTTTTAGGGTGTGAGCAGAGCCCAATGTGGGAGGGGGCTTGCTCCCGATGGCGGCAGGACAGTCAATCTATCTATAGCTGAGCCACCGCTATCGGGAGCAAGCCCCCTCCCACATTTTTGAACCCTGTTCCGACAGTGAGAGTTAGATATCCGCCAACGCCGACACCAGGATCGCCTTGATGGTATGCATGCGGTTTTCCGCCTGCTCAAACGCGATATTGGCCGGCGACTCGAAGACTTCCTCGGTCACTTCCACACCATTGGCCAGATGCGGATAGCGCGCAGCGATGTCCTTGCCGACCTTGGTTTCGCTGTTATGGAACGCCGGCAAGCAGTGCATGAATTTCACCCGGGGGTTGCCCGAGGCTTTCATCATCTTCGCGTTGACCTGGTACGGCAGCAGTTGCTCGATACGCTCGTCCCACGCTTCCACCGGCTCGCCCATGGACACCCAGATATCGGTGTGGATGAAGTCCACGCCCTTCACTGCTTCTTTCGGGTCTTCGGTGATGGTGATGCGCGCGCCGCTTTCCTCGGCAAAGGCCTGGCACTGTTTGATGAAATCTTCATGGGGCCACAGCGCTTTCGGCGCGCCGATGCGCACGTCCATGCCGAGCTTGGCGCCGATCATCAGCAGCGAGTTGCCCATGTTGTAGCGGGCGTCCCCCAGGTAGGCGTAGCTGATGTCATGCAGCGGCTTGTCGCTGTGTTCGCGCATGGTCAGGGTGTCGGCGATCATTTGGGTCGGGTGGAATTCGGCGGTGAGGCCGTTGAACACCGGCACACCGGCGAACTTGGCCAGCTCTTCGACGATTTCCTGTTCAAAGCCACGGTACTCGATGGCATCGAACATCCGGCCCAGGACGCGGGCGGTGTCTTTCATGCTTTCTTTGTGGCCGATCTGCGACGACACCGGGTCGATATAGGTGACGTGGGCGCCCTGGTCATGGGCCGCGACTTCGAAGGCGCAGCGGGTGCGGGTCGAGGTTTTTTCGAAGATCAACGCGATGTTCTTGCCTTGCAGGTGCGGACGCTCGGTGCCGGTGTATTTGGCGCGTTTGAGGTCGCGGGACAGGTCCAGCAGGTAGTTCAGTTCGCGAGTAGTGTGGTGCATCAGCGACAGCAGGCTGCGGTTGCGCATATTGAAAGCCATGATGGAATCTCCTTAATAGTCGATAGGGTCGCGGATGATCGGGCAGGTCATGCAGTGGCCGCCGCCACGGCCACGGCCGAGCTCACCGGCGCTGATGGTGATGACTTCCACACCGGCCTTGCGCAGCAAGGTGTTGGTGTAGGTGTTGCGGTCGTAACCGATCACCACGCCGGGTTCCACGGCCACTACGTTGTTGCCGTCATCCCACTGCTCGCGTTCGGCGGCGAAGCTGTTGCCGCCGGTCTCGACCACGCGCAGGGCCTTGAGGTTGAGCGCTGCGGCGACGGTTTCGAGGAAGTTGGTTTTCTCCCGTTGAATGTCGATACCGTGAGGCTTGCTTTCGTCAGGGCGCAGGGTGAACGGCACGATCTGGTTGACCACTTCCGGGAAGACGGTGACCAGGTCGCGGTCGCAGAAGCTGAACACGGTGTCCAGGTGCATCGCTGCGCGGGATTTGGGCAGGCCGGCCACGATGACGCGCTCCACCGCTTTGTTCTTGAACAGGTTGCGCGCCAGTTGGCCGA
Organism: Pseudomonas sp. HN8-3; assembly: GCF_020790195.1. NCBI lineage: Bacteria > Pseudomonadati > Pseudomonadota > Gammaproteobacteria > Pseudomonadales > Pseudomonadaceae > Pseudomonas > Pseudomonas sp. HN8-3. Next base: position 4,670,769 of record NZ_CP086206.1, on the reverse strand, counting down.
TGGCTTGGTGGGACGAGCGCTCGCCCATGCCGATTAACACCACGCCATTGCCAATCGGCATCACGTCGCCGCCTTCCAGTGTGGCAGCGCCGTGCTCCTGGTCGGGGTCGCCGTACCAGATCTGGAAGTCCGCGTTGGTGAATTCCGGGTGGAACTTGTAGATGGCGGAGGCCAGCAGGGTTTCCTGGCGTCGCGCCGGCCAGTACATCGGGTTGAGCGTTACACCGCCGTAGATCCAGCAGGTGGTGTCGCGGGTGAACTGGGTGTTGGGCAGCGGCGGCAGGATGAAGCTGGCGTGGCCGAGGAAGTCGCGGAACATCTCGATGGTCTTGCCACCAAAGCTGCTCGGCAGGTCATCGGCCGATACGCCACCGATCAAATACTCGCTGATCTTGCGCGGCTCCAGGCTACGCAGCCACGAGCCGACTTCGTCGACCAGGCCCAGGCCCACGGTGTTGGCGGTGATCTTGCGTTGCAGGATCCAGTCCAGCGCTTCGGGGATGGCGACGATATCGGTGAGCAGGTTGTGCATTTCCAGCACATCAATATCCCGCTCGCGCATCTTGGTCACGAAGTCGAAGTGGTCGCGTTTGGCCTGGGCCACCCACAGCACGTCATCGAACAGCAGCTCGTCGCAGTTGTTGGGGGTCAGCCGCTGGTGGGCCAAACCTGGGGAGCACACCATGACTTTGCGCAGTTTGCCGGCTTCGGAATGTACGCCGTACTTAACTTTTTCCGTGGTCATTACAGATCCTCCAGTGAACATACAATTACAGAGTCAGGAAGCCGTCGTAGAGCCCATAGGCCGCCACCAGGGCGCCAATGACCACTGCGGCGAAAATCAGCTTCTCGACGTTGGTGAAAATCGGTTTGCCCAGTTCACGCTTGGCCTTGGCGAACAGGATCGCGCCGGGGGCGTAGAGCAGGGCGGAGAGCAGCAGGTACTTGGTGCCGCCGGCATAGAGCAGCCAGATCGCGTAGATCAGGGCGACGGCGCCGATGAACAGGTCTTTCTTGCGCTCCTTGAGCGCGTTTTCGTAGGTCTCGCCGCGCACCGCCAGCAGCAGGGCGTAGGCCGCTGACCACAGGTAAGGCACCAGGATCATCGAGGTGGCGAGGTAGATCAGCGACAGGTAGGTGCTCGCGGAAAACAGGGTGATCACCAGGAATATCTGAACCATCGCGTTGGTCAGCCACAGGGCATTGACCGGCACATGGTTGGCGTTTTCCTTGCGCAAGAACTCCGGCATGGTGTGGTCCTTGGCGGCGGCAAACATGATCTCCGCACACAGCAGCACCCACGACAGCAACGCGCCCAGCAGCGAGATGATCAAGCCGACGCTGATCAGCACCGCACCCCAGTGGCCCACCACATGCTCAAGCACGGCAGCCATCGACGGGTTCTGCAACTTGGCCAGTTCCGGTTGGGTCATGATCCCCAAAGACAGCACGTTCACCAGCATCAGGAACAGCAGCACGGTGATAAAACCGATCACGGTGGCCTTGCCCACGTCGCTGCGTTTCTCGGCACGCGAGGAAAAGATGCTCGCGCCTTCGATGCCGATGAACACCCACACAGTGACCAGCATCATGTTGCGCACCTGGTTCATCACGCTGCCCAGGTCAGGGTTTTTTACCCCCCAGATGTCTGCGGTGAAGATGTCCAGCTTGAACGCGAATAGGGCGATGAGCACGAACAGCAGCAGCGGCACCACCTTGGCAACGGTGGTCACCAGGTTGATGAACGCTGCTTCCTTGATGCCGCGCAGCACCAGAAAGTGCACCGCCCACAGCAGTACCGAGGCACCTATCACCGCCGCTGGCGTGTTGCCTTCGCCAAAGATCGGGAAGAAGTAACCCAGGGTGCTGAACAAGAGTACGAAGTACCCGACGTTGCCCAGCCAGGCACTGATCCAGTAACCCCAGGCCGATGAGAACCCCATGTAATCGCCAAAACCGGCCTTGGCGTAGGCGTACACCCCGCCGTCGAGATCGGGCTTGCGGTTGGCAAGGGTCTGGAACACGAATGCGAGGGTCAACATGCCGATGGCGGTGATCACCCAACCAATCAACACGGCGCCTACGTCGGCACTGGCGGCCATGTTTTGCGGGAGTGAAAAGATCCCGCCGCCAATCATTGAGCCCACGACAAGTGCAACCAGCGCACCAAGCCTAAGTTTTCCGGGAGAATCAGACATTGCGTGACTCCAATGCAGGAGAAGAGAGATCACAGAATAATTCCGTGCGCTAATAAAACAGCTGACTCAGATCAGTTCATTGGCACATTCCATTGTGAATTAACGACTTAGGGTGGCAGTTGCGGGGCGACACGGCCTGTGCAAAGGCGCTCGCTAGAGCGGTCTCCTACAATGTGGTTAATCATTTGGTCCGGGGCATGGGTGTTGACGCTAGTTCGTATTTGCGAATGTGCAAACTTTTTGTATGTTGCCTGACGAGCGCTTCATAATTGCCGTATTTAAATTCTAAATAAGCCTAAACTTCCGGCGTTTACATACCCTTATGTTATGAAACGCTAGCGTCATTAAATTGAATTAGTTGAGTGCGCGGTGGTCGGCTCAAACATTTATTGCGAGGAACCTGCATGTCCCAACCAGCCCAGAAACTTCGGCTCAGTGCCCTGATCGCCCTGGTAGTAGGTTCGATGATCGGCGGCGGGATCTTCTCGCTCCCGCAAAACATGGCAGCCCGCGCCGAAGTGGGCGCAGTGCTGATCGGTTGGGCCATTACCGCGGTTGGCATGTTGACCCTGGCGTTTGTGTTCCAGACCCTGGCCAACCGCAAACCGGAACTGGATTCCGGGGTGTACGCCTACGCCAAGGCCGGCTTCGGCGATTACATGGGGTTCTCCTCGGCCTGGGGCTACTGGATCAGTGCGTGGATGGGCAACGTCGGCTATTTCGTGTTGCTGTTCAGCACCCTGGGTTACTTTTTCCCGGCGTTCGGTCAGGGCAATACACCACTGGCCATCGGTTGTGCATCGCTGTTGCTGTGGGCGGTGCATTTTCTGGTGATGCGCGGGATCAAGGAAGCGGCGTTCATCAACCAGATCACCACCGTGGCGAAGATCGTGCCGCTGCTGATGTTTATCGTGATTGCCGCCGTGGCGTTCAAGGCCGACATCTTCACCCGTGATATCTGGGGCCTGGGCAATCCGCAGATGGGCAGCGTGGTCGAGCAGGTGCGCCACATGATGCTGGTCACGGTGTTTGTGTTTATCGGTATCGAAGGCGCCAGTGTGTACTCGGCGCGGGCCGAGAAACGCTCGGATGTGGGGCGCGCGACGGTGATTGGTTTCCTGGGCGTGCTGGCGCTTCTGGTGCTGGTGAATGTGCTGTCGTTGGGCATCATGGGCCAGCCGGAACTGGCGCAGTTGCAGAACCCGTCCCTGGCGGGCGTGCTGGAACACATTGTCGGGCCCTGGGGCGCAGTATTGATCAGCATCGGCCTGGCCGTTTCGCTGCTCGGGGCATTGCTTTCGTGGGCGTTGCTCTGCGCGGAAATCCTCTATGCCACTGCCCATGACAAGACCATGCCGGCGTTCCTGAAAAAGGAAAATGCCAATCAGGTGCCGGTTAACGCGTTGTGGCTGACCAATGTGATGATCCAGGCATTTCTGGTGATCACGCTGTTTTCGGCCAGTACCTATACCACCCTGATCTACCTGGCGTCTTCGATGATTCTGGTGCCGTACCTGTGGTCGGCGGCCTATGCGGTGCTGTTGAGCGCGCGCGGCGAAACCTATCAAGGCGCTCAGCGCCGACGCATGAAAGATCTGCTGGTAGGCTTGATTGCCCTCGGTTATGCGGTGTGGCTGTTGTATGCGGGCGGTTTGAAATATTTGCTGCTGTCGGCGCTGCTGTATGCACCGGGTGTGATCCTGTTTGCCCTGGCCAAGCGGGAGCAGGGCCGCCCGTTGTTTACCTCGCTTGAAAAAGGCATTTTCGGTTGTGTGATCGCGGGCGCCGGGTTGGCTGCGTACGGGCTGTATAGCGGGGTATTGTCGCTGTGAGGTTGGCCTATCAACCGCCTTACGACTGGGCGGCGATGGTGGAGTTCTTATCGGCCCGGGCAATCACCGGGTTGGAAACCGTGGTGGCCGGAGTGTATCGACGCAGCATCAGTGTGGGCGGGCGACATGGCTGGATCAGCGTCGCGCCGGGGGCGGGGGATTGGCTGGAGGTGACGGTCGACTTTCCCGAGCCGGTCGCGCTGCCGGAGATCGAGCGGCGCCTGCGCAGGATGTTTGATCTGGACGCCGTGCCCGCCGTGATCAATCTGCAATTAGCCAGGGACCCGTTGATGGCGCAACTGGTTGCGGCTCGACCAGGGCTGCGGTTGCCGGGTACCTGGGACGGCCTGGAGTTGGCCATTCGCGCGGTGCTGGGCCAGCAGATCACGGTGGTGGCGGCGATCCGGTTGGCGGGCAAGCTGGTGGCTCAGTATGGCCAGCCGCTGCAAACCCCCCACGCCGGTATCACTCACCTGTTCCCGGCACCCGAGGTGCTGGCGGCGGCGGACCTGGCGGCCCTGGGCATGCCCAAGGCGCGAGGCCGCACCTTGTCCGGTGTGGCCCAGGCGTTGTTGGATGACCCTCGGATTTTCGAGCCCAAGGCCAGTCTCAAGGACGGTGTTGCACGCTTGGTGGCATTGCCGGGGATTGGCGATTGGACCGCGCAGTACATCGCCATGCGCCAGTTGCGCGAGGCGGATGCCTTTGCATCGGGGGACATCGGCTTGATCAATGCGCTGGCGGCGCTGGAAGGCGGGCCGGTGTCGGCACGGCAGTTGCTGGCGCGGGCAGAGGCGTGGCGGCCGTTGAGGGCGTATGCGGCGCAGCATTTGTGGACGTCGTTGAATCGCGGGGATTGATGGGGGCTGTACTGGCCTCATCGGGACATGGGTATCTACACAACTTCTGGTATGGCGCTGTAGCTGTGGGAGGGGCGGTGCGACGATTCGACTTGCTCCCGATGGCGGCCTTAGGGCCGACCAGGATGCCGGATCAAACCGAGTACATATCCGTTATTTAGGTAACGGCCACTTAGGGTTCCGCTCTTACAGCGGCTCACTTTTGGAAGGACCCAAAAGTAAGCAAAAGGTCCTCGCCCCACCACTCGGCACCTCGCTCAGGCTCGGTGTGCCCGTAATCCGACAGGGATTTGGGGGGCCGCCGCCACGCGCCATCCATGGCGCGGGGCGGCTAAACCGGCATCCCCGCCGGTTTACCCCCCAAATCCCTGTCGAATTCCGGCCAGCGTGGTTTAACGGGGCGCCCAAGATCAAAAACAGATCAAGAGCGGCTCGCTTCGCATCGTGGTTACTGGTGACTGCTACGAAGTTGTGTAGATACCCATGCTCATCGGGGGCAAGCCCCTCCCACATTTGATGTGTGAATACATTCAAAAGTGGGAGGGGGCTTGCCCCCGATGGCGGTCTTCAGTTCACCACTGAGGCCGGTGCGCGCCCAATTCCCCTGCCGGCAAATCCCACTGCAACGGCGTGCCACTGATGCTCAGCGGCGCCAGTAACCGATGGGCCTGGCCCCAGGTGGTCTGCTCTACCACCAAGCCTTGATCATTGATGTCTTCGCCGCGCAACGCTGCCTGCTGCGGCACCTGTCCTGCGTCCACCAGCAACTTGGCCGTGCGCGCCAGTGACAACCGCGCCGAACCGCCCCGACCTGACACAAACCGCTCGCTCAAGGTCTGGATCGCACTGGCGGCCATCAGGTAACCGGTAGCGTGATCCAGCGCCTGCACCGGCAGCGGCACGGGCTTATCCGCCTGCTTCCAGGCCATGCCCGCCTCGGCGATCCCGCTGCTCATCTGCACCAGGCTGTCAAAACCGCGACGGTTACGCCACGGGCCACTCCAGCCATAGGCATTGAGGCTGACGTCAATCAGGCCGGGGGCGATATGTTGGCGCTCGCCGAGGGTGTAACCCAGCTGTTCCAGTGCATCGGCGCGGTAACCATGGAACAGTACGTCAGCGTGCTTGAGCAAGGCTTCGAATACCTGCCGGCCTTCAGGGCTTTTCAGGTCGAGGCGGGCACAGCGCTTGCCCAGGGTCATCTCCGGTACCACGCCCGGTTCGTTCCAGGTTGGCGAATCAATGCGCAGTACATCTGCACCCAATCCGGCGAGGAAACGACTGGCCACGGGGCCGGCCAATACGCGGGTCAAGTCCAGCACCTTGATACCGGCCAGCGGGCGCGCAGGTGAGCCAAGCCAGGGTTTGTCGATACCAGTGTCGAAGACCTGACGCTGTATCAACTCTTCGGCATTCACCGCCAAGCCTTGCGGATGCTGCTGCCAGGCTTGCCACGTACGCATCTGCGCCGCACAACCGCCGGCGTCGACAATGGCCTGTTCCAGTTCTGCAGCGTTCCATGTAGCGACTTTGGTCGCCATCTCGGCGCGGTCGGCCACAGGCCCAAGCACCCGTTCGGCCGCTGCACGGTGATGGGGTGCGTTGGTGTGCAGACGAATCCAGCCCTCGGCGCTGGCGTAGTCACCGGCCACTGGGTCCCACAGCGGCGGTACTTGCCAACCCACTGGGCGAATCGACGAAGAAAACCACAGCGAGGCGAGACGCCGATCCACGCTGACGCTGGGCAGCCGCCCGGTCTGTTGCTGGATCAACTGGGCAACAGCCTGGCCAGCGGCGCCGATGCTGGCGACGGCCAGGTCGGTCACGGCGAAGGACGAGGGCAGCGCGCCTGCCGAGGTCTCGGGCAGCGCAATGTGCGGTAAATCGAGTGCAGCTTGGATGGGAGTCAGCAGGTCAGTCATCTAAGGCCCTCCGTAAGAGAAGGGCCACTATAGAAGAACATCACACCGGTGTGGCAGCCCCTGGGACCAAGGGCAGTTCGATGCTGGCGACAAAACCGCCGTCGGGATGATTGGCCAGGATCAGGGTGCCGCCATGGCGCTCGGCAGCACGGCGGGCGATGGCCAGGCCCAGGCCATGACCTTGCGCAGTCTGGCCCGGCGCACGGTAAAACGGCTCGCCCAGTTGGCCCAGGTGTTCGGTTTCAACGCCGGGGCCGTGGTCGCGTACGCTGATCAGAATGCGCCCGTTTTGATGCTGGGCCTGCAATTGAATCGGTTGGCCGGCCGGGTTGAAGCGTTGGGCATTGCGCAGAAGGTTATCCACGGCGCGCTCGATCATGGTCGGCCAGCCCTTGAGCCGCAGGTCGACGTCGGTGCTGAGGTGCACCACTTGCTCGGGCGCGCCGAGCTGGGCGTCCTTTTGCAGGGTCTTGAGCAATGGGTTGAGGTCAATGTCTTCGGCGCTGGCGTTGTCGGCGTCGACCCGCGCCAGGACCAGGATTTCGCTGATCAAGGCTTCCAGGCGGTCGCATTCGCGGGTCAGGCGCGGCCAGAGTTTTTCCCGCTCTTCGGGGCTGGCGCGCTCGGCCAGGGCCAGGGCGATACGCAAGCGTGCCAGGGGCGAGCGCAGTTCGTGGGACACGTCGCGCAGCAACTGGCGCTGGCTACCGATCAGGCTTTGCAGGCGCGCGCCCATGCGGTTGAAGTCATTGGCCAACACACCGAATTCGTCGCGCCTGTTGGCCAGTTGCGCCAAGCTGTTTTGTTGATAGGTGGTTTGCCCCAGGTCATGCACCGCGCCGCGCAGGCGGCTGAGTGGGCGGGTGATGGACAAGGTCACCAGCAGGCTGAACAGGGTCAACACCACCAGGGTGATTGCCAGGGCACTGAGCGGCCACAGCAGGCTACTGCGGTGCCAGGCTTCCAACTCCGGGTGGGGAATGCGGTAGATCAGCAGGTAGGTGTCGCCGGTTTTGTCGCTGGTGTACTCGGCGGTCAGGCGCCGCCAGGGCAGGTGGCCGTCCTGGCTGTCATTCTGCCGGGCTTCAAAGGCGGCGGCGCGACGCGGGAAGGTACCGCGCACCACCGGCTCACCGCTCTCGTTAAGCACTTGCACATCGATGTGGTACTGGCGTTTGCGCTGTTGCAGCAAGTCCTGGGCGGCGTCCTCACCCTGGGCTTCGTAGAGTTGCGTCCACTCTTGCGCCAGGTTGTTCAGGCCTGGGTGGCGGCTGAGAATCCAGGCGTCCTGGTTGAGCATATGCCCAAGCAGAATCGACAACCCGCCAACCAGGGCGATGGCCAGCCAGAAACTCGCCAGGATACGCCAGAACAATGAACGCACAGGAAACCCTCAAACAGGAAAAGCCCAGTGGTGTGAACCACTGGGCCGTAGGCATTACGTTTGCATTATTGCGCTTTTTGCGCTTGCTGGGCTTTCCATTCCTGGAATTGCTTCCACTCGGCGCGGCGCTCGGCTTGCTTTTTGACGATCTCGTCGTATTGCTTCTGCTGGTCAGGCTTGAGCACGGCGCGGATATTGGCCTGGGTTTTCTGCTTGCCGGCGGCGATCTCGTCCTGCATGGCTTTCTGGTCAGCGGCCGGGAGTTTGTCCAGGTACTTTTGGGTCAGGTCTTTGCGAGCGTGCCATTGGTCACCCATCAGCTTGCGGATCTGCTCACGCTGTTCCTTGCTCAAGTCCAGCTGGCTGAACGGGCCGCCTTTACCACGCGGGCCGTGTTCACCGTGGCCCGGGCCGCCCATCATGTGGCCTTCGTGGCCGCCCATCGGGCCTGGGCCTTCAGGCATGGCCATGGCAACGGTAGGCAGTGCAGCGGCGAGCATCAAAGCGATAAGGGTCTTGCGCATGGTGATTCTCCTGTCTCTATTCCGGTGAGTCCGGATGTGAGTAGGTTACGCAGCGCAAGGTCAGCCGCCGTCAGCGGAGGGTAAAGATTTGGTAAGGCTGCCTCTAGAGGCTGTAGTAGTAGCCGCGACTGCGCAGCGCCACGATCCGCGGCCGGCCATCCGGGTGCGGGCCGATCTTTTTGCGCAGGTTGCTGACGTGCATGTCCAGGCTGCGATCGTAAAGGGTCAACTTGCGGCCCAGGGCGATCTGCGCCAGTTCCTGTTTATCGAGGGGCTCGCCGGGCTGGCGCAGCAAGGCTTCGAGCAGGCGGCTTTCGGAGACGGTCAGGGTGAACTCCTGGTCATCGATGCTCACCACGCCGCGCACCGGGCTGAAGCACAGGTCGCCCAGCTCAAGCTGGGTCGAGACCGCGGTCGGGTGGCTGCGGCGCAATACGGCACGCAGGCGGGCGGTCAGTTCGCGCGGATCGCAAGGCTTGGCCAGGTAGTCGTCGGCGCCCAGCTCCAGGCCGAGGATGCGGTCCAGGGGTTCGCCCCGCGCCGAGAGCATCAGCACCGGCAGTTCCGGGTGGTCGTTGCGCAGTTGCTTGAGCAGCTCCAGGCCGCTGCCGTCGGGCAGCATCACGTCGAGCACCACCGCCGCCGGGGCGGCTTCGGCCAAGGCTTTGCGGGCGCTCAGGCCATCGTGGCAGGCGCGCACCTGGAAGCCTTCCTGGCTCAACCAACTGTTCAGCAGCTCACAGAGCTCCTGGTCATCATCTATCAGTAACAGCTCGCTCATGACTCACTCGATTTAGCCATTGTCGACGGCGACGACCCCACCGGTGCCGCCGTGAGCCATTAGGAGTGCGCCGAAACGATTAGGTTCGACGCAGCCGGGTTCAAGGCAGGACTTGCTTGAACGGCTTGATCACCACATCAGCGTAGACGCCTGCTGCGACATAGGGGTCGGCCTTGGCCCAGGCCTGGGCGTCGGCCAGGGAGGCGAACTCGGCGACAATCAGGCTGCCGGTGAAACCGGCGTCGCCCGGGTCATTGCTGTCGACCGCCGGGTGCGGGCCGGCCAGTACGATACGGCCTTCGGCTTGCAGCTGTTTAAGGCGCTCGACGTGGGCAGGACGTACGCTCAGGCGTTTTTCCAGCGAGTTGGCAATATCGGTGGCAATGATGGCGTAGAGCATGTCAGTCCTCGGTTTTCGGCGTGGTAGGCGCGGTGTCATGCAGGTGACGCGACAGGTAGATCCCCTGGCCGATCAGGAACAATACGGTCATGCCCAGGCTGCCGAACACCTTGAAGTCGACCCAGTAGTCCTGGAAGGTAAAGGCCACGAACAGGTTGGCGGCACCGCAGAACAGGAAAAACACGATCCAGGCCACGTTCAGGCGCACCCACACCGGTTCCGGCAAGGTCAGCGCGTGGCCCATGATCCGCTTGATCAGCAGGCGGTCACCGATGAAGTGGCTGCCGATAAAGACCAGGGCAAACAGCCAGTTGACCACCGGGGCTTTCCATTTAAGGAAGGTTTCGCTGTGGAAGGCCAGGGTCAGTCCGCCAAAGACCAGGCAGGCGATAAGGGTCAGCCATTGGCTTTTTTCCAGCTTGCGCTGGGAGATGAAGATGGCGCCGTAGACCACGATGGAGCTGATGATCAGTACGGCAGTGGCACTGTAGATACCCCCGAACGACAGCTCGTGACCGGCGATTTCGATGACCCTGGGGTCGAGTTTGGTAACGATGAAAAACAGCAACAGCGGGATGAAGTCGATGAATTGTTTCACAGTAAGAGCCAGAAGCTGGATGTGGCGGCATAATAACAAACATCCTTGGTTGCGATAGCGCCAGCTGACTTGAGGTTACATACCCACGTGAATGTTGATTTGCACTGCCACAGCACGGCCTCCGACGGCGCCCTGGCGCCCGCGGTACTGGTTGCGCGTGCGTTTGAAAAAGGCGTGCAAGTGCTGGCGTTGACCGACCACGACACCCTCGAGGGTCTCGATGAAGCCCGCGAAGCCGCGCGTTCTTTGGGCATGCAACTGGTCAACGGGGTGGAATTGTCCTGCACCTGGGGCGGCGCCACCATTCATGTACTTGGCTACGGTTTCGATCAGAATGCCCCGCCGTTGGTGGCGGCCATTGCCCAATTGCACGATGGCCGCTGGCTGCGGTCCGAAGAAATAAGCCGCAAGCTCAGCCTTAAAGGTATGCCCGGCGCCCTCGACGGCGCCCGTGCCATCCAGCAGGAACTGGGTGACAGCGGCAACGCACCGGCCCGTCCGCACTTTGCCGACTGGATGGTGCGCGAAGGCTATGTCAAGGATCGCGCCGAAGCCTTTCGCAAATGGCTGGGGGCCGGCAAGTTGGGCGATGTGAAGCTGCATTGGCCGACCCTGGAAGACACCGTCCAGACCTTGCGGGCTTCCGGGGCCTGGGTCAGCCTGGCGCATCCCTGGCATTACGATTTCACCCGCAGCAAGCGCCGCAAGCTGATCAGCGACTATATTGGTGCGGGTGGCCACGCGATCGAGGTGGTCAACGGGCATCAACCGGCGGAACAGGTCGGCAGCCTGGCGATCCTTGCTCGCGAATTTGGTCTGCTGGTCAGTGCCGGCAGTGATTTTCATGGCCCAGGCGGCTGGTCCGAGATTGGCGAGTATCGCCAGGTCCCGGAAGATCTGCCGCTGTTGTGGGGGCGATTCAAGCATGACCCCATTATTGCCACCGTCTGAACAGGTAGAGCACGTGAGTCAATTCTTCCAGATTCATCCGGAAAACCCTCAGGCGCGCCTGATTAAACAGGCCGTGGAGATCATCCGAGCCGGCGGCGTGGTGATCTATCCAACTGATTCGTCCTACGCCATCGGTTGCCAGATCGGCGACAAAGGCGCGGTCGAGCGTGTAAGGCGCCTGCGCCAGCTGGACGACAAGCACAACTTCGCACTGATTTGCAGCGACTTGTCTCAACTGGGCCTGTTCGCCAAGGTCGACACCGGTACGTTCCGCCTGCTCAAGGCCCATACGCCGGGGCCTTATACCTTCATTCTCAATGCCACCCGCGAAGTGCCGCGCCTGTTATTGCACCCCAAGAAGCGCACCATCGGCCTGCGCGTGCCGGAACACCCGATAGCCCTGGCGCTGTTGGCCGAGCTGGGTGAGCCGCTGATGAGCGTGTCGTTGATCCTGCCCGGTGAAACCGAACCGTTGTACGACCCTTACGAAATGCGGCGCCTGCTGGAAAAGCATGTCGACCTGATCATCGATGGCGGCTACGGCGGCAACAAAGCCTCGACGGTGATCAACCTGGCTGACGGCGAGCCTGAAGTGGTGCGTGTGGGCTGTGGCGATCCGGCGCCATTTATGGTCGAGGCCTGAATGGCGGCCGTGGAAACCGCTGATCCCCAGGCCGGCGCCCAGCAGGAACTGCCGTTCGCCATGGTCTATGGCCAGGCGGTCATGGAAATGCCCCTGGACCTGTACATTCCACCGGATGCCCTGGAGGTCTTCCTGGAAGCCTTCGAAGGCCCGCTGGACTTGCTGCTGTACCTGATTCGCAAGCAGAACATCAATATCCTCGACATCCCGGTGGCAGAAATCACCCGTCAGTACATGGGCTACGTCGAGCTGATGCAGTCGGTGCGCCTGGAGCTGGCCGCCGAGTACCTGGTGATGGCCGCCATGCTCGCCGAGATCAAGTCGCGCATGTTGTTGCCGCGTTCGGAGACCGTCGAAGCCGAAGAGGATGACCCGCGCGCCGAACTGATCCGCCGCTTGCAGGAGTACGAACGCTTCAAGGCCGCCGCCGAAGGCATTGACGGCCTGAGCCGCGTGGGCCGTGATGTGGTGGTGCCCAAGCTCGACGCACCCGAGGCCCGTGCGCGCAAATTGCTGCCGGACGTGAGCCTGGAAGAATTGCTGATGTCCATGGCCGAGGTGCTGCGCCGTGGCGATATGTTTGAAAGCCACCAGGTCAGCCGCGAAGCGCTGTCTACCCGCGAGCGCATGAGTGATGTGCTGGAGCGCCTCAAGGGTGGTGGGTTTGTGCCGTTTGTCGAGCTGTTCACCGCCGAAGAAGGCCGACTAGGTGTGGTGGTGACCTTTATGGCGATCCTCGAACTGGTCAAGGAATCCTTGGTCGAGCTGGTGCAGAATGAGCCTTTTGCGGCTATCCACGTGCGGGCGCGAGCCGAATAACGAGCTGAATCGATGAATCTGACTGAACCCCGCGAACTGGCACCCTTGCTGGAGGCCTTTCTCCTGGCCTCGGGCAAACCGCAATCCCTGGAGCGCCTGTTCGAACTCTTTGAAGAAGCTGAACGCCCGGAGCCGCCGGTATTCAAGAAGGCGCTGGAGATCCTGCGCAAGTCCTGCGACGGCCGTGCCTTTGAGTTGCGCGAAGTGGCGTCGGGTTATCGCCTGCAGATCCGTGAGAAGTTTTCGCCGTGGGTGGGGCGCTTGTGGGAAGAGCGGCCGCAGCGTTATTCGCGGGCAATGCTGGAGACCATGGCGCTGATCGCCTATCGCCAGCCGATTACCCGTGGCGAAATCGAGGACGTGCGTGGTGTGGCGGTCAACAGCCATATCGTCAAGACCCTGCTGGAGCGCGAGTGGATCCGCATCGTGGGTTACCGCGACGTGCCCGGCAAACCGGCGATGTTCGCCACCACCAAGGTGTTCCTCGATCATTTCAACCTGAAGAACCTCGACGACCTGCCGCCCCTGGCTGAACTGCGCGAAATGGAGGCCGAGCCGGTGCTCGACTTCGACGATGCGCCGGTGCCGCAAAGCCTGCAGGAACTGGCCGATGCCAGCGCCGAGCCGGAGGAGCCCAAGGACGAAACCAGCTTCCATACGCTGTTGTTGGAGCTCGATGATATGGAGCAAGGGATCAAGACTGATTTTGACGACCTGTTGCGTGATGCTGCCGACGAGCCGCAGACCGAGGTGAACGTTGAACCCGAGCCCGAAGTCGAAGAAGACATCCTCGGCGTCGCCGATGCCCGGGAAAAACTGCTGGCCGCCGTCGCCGCCCTGGAACAGCCGCCGCTGAGCGACGAAGAAGACGAAGCCCGGGCGCTGGCCGAAGCCATCGAAAACGAACGCCGCCAACTCGAAGACTGACGCAATAAAAACTGTGGGAGGGGGCTTGCTCCCGATAGCGGAGTGTCAGGCAGCAGATGCATCAACTGATCCACTGCTATCGGGAGCAAGCCCCCTCCCACATTGGATCTCCATTGTCTCCATTGGTCTGGATTGTCTGGGAGAAAACATGAGTTCCACCAAAGACCCGTGCATCAGCATCTGCAAGTTCGCCGACGACATCTGCATCGGCTGTGGCCGCAGCAAGCGCGAAATCCGTGCCTGGAAGAAGCTCGACAAAGTCGACAAGCGCACGGTGCTGGCTGAAGCCGAGCTGCGATTGCTGGCGCTGGGTGCCACCGGTCGGCGGAAAAGCAAATGACTTGGACGTTATCGACTAGTCTGTGATGCGCAACACGCGCCATGCGCGTATGATTCGCGACCCCTTGCCGACCTATTCGGCCAAGGCCCCGCTTTCAAGACCCCTCAGGCCACGCCTGAATCGACCCACCGGGAGGTGCTTACGATGAATGACCAAGACCAGAAAGACCAGGAAATCGGCCCAGCAGGCGAAAAGCTGCAAAAAGTGCTGGCGCGTATCGGCGTGGGCTCGCGCCGCGACGTCGAAGCCTGGATTACCCAGAAGCGCATCAAGGTCAACGGCGTCGAGGCTACCCTCGGCCAGCGCGTCGACCTGCACGATGCAATCACCATTGATGGCAAGGTCATCAAGCGTGAAGAGGCCGCCGAATCGGTGCGCCGCGTGATCATGTACAACAAGCCCGATGGCGAAATCTGCACCCGTGACGACCCGGAAGGCCGTCCGACCGTGTTCGACAAGATGCCCAAGCCCAAGGAAGGCCGCTGGATCAACATCGGTCGTCTGGACATCAACACCACCGGCTTGCTGATGTTCACCACTGACGGCGAACTGGCCAACCGCCTGATGCACCCGTCCTACGAGATGGATCGTGAATACGCCGTGCGTGTACGCGGTGAAGTCGATGACGAGATGATCGAACGCCTCAAGGCCGGCGTGGTGCTGGAAGACGGCCCGGCCAAGTTCACCGACATCAAGCAGGCGCCAGGCGGCGAAGGTTTCAACCACTGGTACCACTGCGTGGTGATGGAAGGGCGTAACCGTGAAGTGCGTCGCCTGTGGGAGTCCCAAGGGCTGGTGGTCAGCCGCTTGAAACGCGTGCGTTTTGGCCCGGTGTTCCTGAACTCCGACCTGCCGATGGGCCGCTGGCGCGAAATGAGCCAGTACGAAGTCGACATCCTCAGCGCCGAAGTTGGCCTGACGCCGGTCGCCATGCCGCAGATGAACGCCAAGAGCAAAGACAAGCTTGAGCGTATGCAGCGTAAATCGTCGCGCCCTGTTGCGCGTACCGAGCGCGTGGCTCGCACCCTGCGCCCGGCGCTGAATGCACCGGCAACCGGCGGTCGTATTTCTCGCGAGCCGCAGATCGAAGGTGAGCGTCGCCCAACCGCACCGTCCCGCCAGGAAGGTGATCGTGCACCACGCACACCGCGCCCGGCCCGTGGCGAAGCGCCAAGCGGCGGTCGCAGCAACCGTGGTGAAGCCGATCGCCCGGCCGACAATGCCAGTACCAAGCGTCCAGCCAAGCCAGCGGCGAACAAGCGCCCTGGCCCGAAACTGGTAGCTGATGAGCCGTCGGGCAAGCGCCGTGGCGCCCCGGCAGGTTCGGGTCAGCGTCCTGGTTTTGGTCGCAAGAAGCCGCAGTGATGCGTTAAGCGCTGCATAAAAACGCCAACCCTAGGGTTGGCGTTTTTTTTGATCTGAATTTGAAATGCAATCAACTGTGGGAGCTGGCTTGCCTGCGATAGCGGTGTGCCAGTCACCTTTGTGCTAACTGACCCACCGCTATCGCGGGCAAGCCCGGCTCCCACAGGGATATCTACACGTCTGATGATCTTTTAAAAGGCAAAGGAGCCATCAAACACCGGCTTGTCATCCAGCGCCAACACCCCACTGGCAAAGATCAAATCCAAGTGATGACTGCCTTTCTGCCCGCCGCCCAGGCCCAGGTGCAGCCCGCAATGGCGCTCCTCGAACCCGGCATTGCGCGCATACAGATCCTTGACCCCTTCGTTGGTGCCAATCCCTAGCTCCTCCACCCGACGGTTGGACGGGTTGGCATTCAGGTACTTGTTGAAATCATCCGCCAGCCCCGGCACGTCGCTGGCCACGCTGCAAATGGTCGAGTTCTCGATCCACAATTCCAGCGGTGATTGCAGCACGCCGTATTTGCGCGCAAACGGAATAGTGCTGAGGAAGGTACCGACAAACCGCACCTGGCCGTTGATGGCTTCACTGTGGGTGGCGATTTCGCCGGGGGCCAGGTCGTGGTTGCCGACGCCGTTGATATTGGTCCACTTCTTGATGCTGCTCATCGGCGCTTCAAGACGTGAACCGTGCTTGTCGGTAAAGCTCAGTACATTGGCCTGGGACATGCGTCGGATCAGCGTGGCGTTAAGGTCGGCAATACGCTGTGGCTCGACGCTGAAGGTGTCGTAGAAGTAATCACCATAATCCTTGAATAGCAGGGATTTCTTCCAGTGCTCGGCCATCACGCCGTGCAGGGCGCGGATAAAGTCCGGGCCTTCGGCGCGTGGGTTGGGCAGGGTGGAGGAGTCGTAGAGAAACAGGTACAGGTCACAGTCTTCGATGGCTTGCACCAGGGCTTCGCTGGGAGCCAGGTCCAGGCGTTGCAACTGGAAGTTGAAGCGGGCGGCGCTGCCGTGGGTGATTGCCTGGGCGATGGCGTCGTAGCGTTCGGTATGGCCCAGCAGCACGGTGGGGCGACTCAGGCCGCTGAGGGCTGGGTGGTGTGCGAGGTAGTAGAGAAAGTGTTCGACGGCGCGGGCCTTGTCCATGACGGGTGTCCTTCTGTGCCTTGGGTAAGGGGGCAGGTGCCGTGCACAGCACCTGCCGGATGCCTGCCGGGTATTAGAAAGGCCACATCGCGGTGCCGAAAGGCACAACGGCATCGGCTTGCATCATTTCAACGGCGGCCTCATGGGTCGGCGCTTCAAACCAATCGTCGAGTTGCAGTTCGGTTTCCAGGTCTTTTTCCAGTGCTTGCATGGTGTATCTCCTAGAGGACGTTGATTGAGAACGGCTTGCCCGCGGGCTTCGTGGGCAAGTGGAAAGAACCTAGAAGAGAGTGTTTCAAAATGCAAAAAATTTATTGACACGGTTTCATTTGGATCTTTTCTTCTGTTTTTGGCGAGCTATTTTTTATTCAGAAAAAACAGCGTATTGGCTGAACCGTTTATTCAGAAAATCCCCACTGACAATTTTCCGTTGGCTGGCCGTAAAACCTGGCTGTAACGCAGTATTTCCGTATCGTAACGATAAGTTTACGAATTTGCCCCGAAAGTCTTGGGTGACCTGTAGCTGTAAGGATTGGCTGACAGTTTGTCGCGTGCACTCTGTTGGGGCGTGCCGAAGCTGTCGAGCGGTGTACAATGCGCCGCGTTTTACTGTGACCCCCCTTGCGTACCCACGCAAAAGGCCAAGACCTCAGGGTTCGATCCCCCTGATCATTCCGCCTGGCCACGAGCCGGACGGGTTCGATTTCGTCACAGATAAAAACAAGCAGGTGACGTATGACCATTAGAAAGACGCTGTACTCCTGGTGCCTGCGCTGGGGTTTGAACGGCGCTGCTTGAGTTGGTAATTCAAGGCAGCAACCTGCATTCATATCCTCAAACCTTGCGTGAGACCCTTTCATGAGTGGAACCCATTCCTCTTCAGGCGAGCTGAAACGCGGCCTGAAAAATCGGCATATCCAGTTGATCGCCCTCGGTGGCGCCATCGGCACCGGTCTGTTCCTGGGCTCGGCCGGGGTGCTCAAATCCGCCGGCCCGTCGATGATCCTAGGCTATGCCATCTGCGGCTTTATCGCCTTCATGATCATGCGCCAGCTTGGCGAAATGATCGTCGAGGAGCCGGTAGCCGGTTCGTTCAGCCATTTTGCCCACAAATACTGGGGCGGTTTCGCCGGCTTTCTGTCGGGCTGGAACTGCTGGATTCTTTACATTCTGGTGGGCATGTCGGAGCTGACCGCTGTCGGCAAATACGTGCACTACTGGTGGCCGGAGATCCCGACCTGGGTGTCTGCGGCGGCCTTCTTCGTACTGATCAACGTGATCAACCTGGCCAACGTCAAGGTCTTCGGTGAAGCCGAGTTCTGGTTTGCCATCATCAAGGTGGTGGCAATTGTCGGCATGATTGCCTTGGGCAGCTACCTGCTGGTCAGTGGCAGCGGCGGCCCGCAAGCCTCGGTGAGCAACCTGTGGGACCACGGCGGGTTTTTCCCCCATGGTGTTGGCGGGTTGGTGATGGCCATGGCGATCATCATGTTCTCGTTCGGCGGCCTGGAAATGCTCGGTTTTACCGCCGCCGAAGCCGATCAACCACGCACCGTGATCCCCAAGGCGATCAATCAGGTGATCTACCGTATCCTGATTTTCTACATCGGCGCCCTGGTGGTGCTGTTGTCGCTGACGCCGTGGGACAGCCTGCTGGCGACCCTCAACGCCTCCGGCGATGCCTACAGTGGCAGCCCGTTCGTGCAGGTGTTCTCGATGCTGGGAAGTAATACCGCCGCGCATATTCTCAACTTCGTGGTGCTGACGGCAGCGCTGTCGGTGTACAACAGCGGCACCTACTGCAATAGCCGTATGTTGCTGGGCATGGCCGAGCAGGGCGACGCGCCCAAGGCCCTGGCGAAGATCGACAAGCGTGGCGTGCCGGTGCGGTCGATCCTGGCCTCGGCGGCGATAACCCTGGTGGCGGTGCTGATGAACTACCTGATGCCCCATAACGCGCTGGAACTGCTGATGTCGCTGGTGGTGGCCACGCTGGTGATCAACTGGGCGATGATCAGCTTCTCGCACTTCAAGTTCCGCCAGCACATGAACCGCACCGGCCAGGTGCCGCTGTTCAAGGCGCTGTGGTATCCGTATGGCAACATTATCTGCGTGGCGTTCGTGGTGTTTATCCTGGGCACCATGTTGATGATTCCGGGCATTGACCGCTCGGTGTACGCGATCCCGGTGTGGGTGGCGTTCATGGGGGTGTGTTACTGGATCAAGAACAAGCGGGCGCAGCAGTCCATGGATATGGCGGTCCCCGCGGTGAAGTAAGCGTCAATGTTGTTAAGCAGACCCGGCCTTGTGCCGGGTTTGTTGTTTGAGGGGATGGCCAAGGTGCATTCGCGTATCCTAGGGCTTCTTCCGGAGGACCGTGTTACTCATGCTGGTGATTTCCAATAACGTACAGCTGCCCGATGCCGAGATCGAGCTGACCGCCATTCGCGCCCAGGGTGCCGGTGGTCAGAACGTCAACAAGGTGTCGAGCGCAGTGCACCTGCGTTTTGACATTCCTGCCTCGTCCTTGCCGGAGTTCTACAAGGAGCGCCTACTGGCGCTGCGCGACAGCCGTATTACCAGCGAAGGTGTGCTGGTGCTCAAGGCCCAGCAATACCGTACCCAGGAGCAGAATCGTGCCGATGCGTTGGAGCGCCTGGTGGAGTTGATCCAGAGCGCCACCAAGGTCGAGAAAAAGCGCCGTCCGACCAAGCCCACCCTGGGGTCCAAGAAGCGCCGCCTGGAGTCCAAGACCAAGCGCGGCAGCATCAAGGCCGGGCGAGGCAAGGTCGACTTCTAGGCGTCGCGCGTTTCCCGGGCCTTGGGTGCCTGGCGGTACAGGTACAGACTCAGCAGCAAACCGGCGGCGGCGGCGAGGGCGGCGAACAGGAAGATCGATGCAAAGCCGAAACCTGCTGCCACGGCGCCCGCCAGTGGCCCGGTGATGCCCAGGGACAAGTCGATAAACAGCGAATAGGCGCCTACCGCCGAGCCACGGCTGGAGGCGGGCACCAGGTTGACCGCCTCCACGCCCAGCGCCGGAAATACCAGGGAAAAGCCGAAGCCGCTCAACGCCGCGCCAGCCAGCGCCAGTTGGGCATCCGGCGCCAGCCACAGCAACAGCAGGCCGAGGACTTCCACCGACAGGCAGGCAATCGCGACGCGAAAGCCGCCAATGCGGTTGATCAAATTGCCAAACAGCAAGCGTGCGCCGATAAAACTGGCGCCGAACAGGCTCAAGGCCCACACCGCGTTATCCCAGTGCTGGGTGGTGTAATACAGGGTGATAAAGGTGGCGATGGTCCCAAAGCCGATGGAGCCCAGCGCCAGCGCGCAACCGTGTGGCAACACGCGGCCCAGCACATTCATGAACGGCAGACGTACGCCGGGTACAATCGGCGCGGCTTGTTTTTTCCAGGCCAACAACACGCCCAGCACGGCGAGCAGAATGATGCTCACGCCCATGCTCCACAGCCCGAACCGGCTGACCAACAGCACCCCCAATGGTGCGCCGACCGCCAGCGCGCCGTAGCTGGCGATACCGTTCCAGGAGATGACTTTGGCGGTGTTCGCCGCGCCAACGCGGCCGATGCCCCAGCCGATCGCGCCTGAACCCACCAGGCTTTCGGCGCTGCCCAGCACCAGTCGACCGATCAACAGGCTGCCCAGGCTCACTGCCGGCAGGCTGGAAAACCACGCCGCCAGCAACATGAACACGCCACTTGAACCGCAGCCCACCAGGCCAATCAGCACGGCGCGCTTGCTGCCCAGGTTGTCGATAATCTTGCCGGCATAGGGGCGGCTCAACAGGGTCGCCAGGTATTGCACGCTGATGACCAGCCCGGCGATCACGGCGCCATAGCCCAATTGGCTATGCACATAGCCCGGCAGTACAGCCAGGGGGATGCCGATATTCAGGTAGCCGATAAAGGTAAACAGCACGATGGAAACGACTTGCAGCGTGACGGCCATGGGTCGCTGGGTATCTGGCATGGGAGAGGTCCACTGTCGCAGCAGGTAAAGATAGGCTGCTAATGATACCGGCGCGCAGGCCGGGCAGGGCGGCAAAAATGTAAAACCTCGGATCAAAGATGCATCAGGCTTGGGCGGGAGCCAGCAATTGAGTCGTCACCAGGGCTGCCAGGGCATTTTCCTGGGTGCCGAAGCGCTTGAGCAGTGCGGCTTGCTTGTCTGCACTGAGGCGGTTCCAGACTTCGACCATCTGCAAGGCAGCGTCGAGCACGGCGGCATCCGGCGTATCGGGAAGGGTTGTGGTCATGATGAGCGTCTCGAATGATTCAGGCAGTGTGGAAAGCGCTCAAAGGTGCGCTTTCCACACGGTCTGGTACGGCGTCAGTCTTGGCGTTTGCTGTCGACTGGTTTTGCTTCTTTGGTCGCAGGCTGCTTGTTGCTGGCCTGCTGCGGTGTTGGCTGCTCGGTTGGGTGCAGGCTTGGGAAGGGGAGATTAGGTATCTCGTGCATCGTCGTCGCTCCTCGCAAGGTCTGTTTTCAATCGCAGGTGATTGCGCGCTCTCAAAAAGCCTTGGCAGGATACAGCACCGTAAATGACAAAAAGACTTTTATCTCGGCGGATGCACAATTTTTCATACTTGCGACGCAAGTGACATGAGGTCACACCTAGGGGCGTTCTCAATTAGTTTCCCCGCCGCGTTGTCGCCCGGCGCGACGGGGAAACTAATTGAGAACGCCCCCTAGAACGGTACCTTGCCCAGGATCATGTCGCGGTACATCACGAAATCCCCCAGCAAGCTATAGAACGGGTGCTGAAAGGTCGCCGGACGGTTCTTTTCGAAAAAGAAGTGGCCAATCCAGGCAAAGGTGTAGCCAGCGATTGGCAAGGCCAGCAACAGGAGCAGTGACCCCCGGCCTATGGCGTACGCGAGGATACCGATCACCAGGGTGGTGCCGATGAAATGCAAGCGCCGGCAGGTGCTGTTGCCATGTTCGCTCAGGTAGTACGGGTAAAACTCGGCAAAGCTGTTGAATTTCCTGGTGTTTTCCACGGTGGCCGGCCCTCTGGTTGTTGTGCCGCCCAACAGGTGTTCGGCGGGGAGCTTATTTGAGTCTAGAGTGATCAGTGGTATCAGCCAGTGACAATAGATGCCACTTTAGTATCCTTGGCTTCCTGGCTGCCGTTTGAGCCTGCTTTCAATAAGAAGACGCCATGAGCGAACGAACAACTTCTGCAAGCTGGGCGATGGGGATAGTCAAGGCGTTGGAAATGGACGGCCTGGATTGCCGTGCGTTGTTCAAGCAACTGGGCCTGGACTATGCCGCCCTCAGTGACCCGGACGCGCGTTTTCCCCAGGATTCCATGACCCGCCTGTGGCAGCGGGCGGTGGAGGTGTCAGGCAACCCGGCGATTGGCTTGAACATGGGCAAGGTGGTGCGGCCGGCCTCGTTCCATGTTGCCGGTTATGCACTGATGTCCAGCAACACTCTGGCTGAAGGCTTTATGCGATTGGTGCGCTACCAGCGCATCATCGCCGAAAGCGCCGACTTGAGCTTCCGACTCTTACCCGAAGGCTATGCGTTGATTCTGACAGTGCATGGCGATCATCTGCCGCCGACCCGGCAAAGCGCCGAAGCCTCGCTGGCCAGTGCGCTGGCGCTGTGCGGCTGGCTTACCGGGCGCACCCTGCAACCGCGCAAAGTGCTGCTGCAGGGCGATCAACCAGCGGACCTGGCGCCGTACAAACAGGCCTTCCATGCGCCGCTGCAATTCAATGCGCCCTATGACGCGCTGATCTTCGAGCAAGCCGACATGGATGCACCGCTGCCCACGGCCAACGAGGCCATGGCGCTATTGCATGATCGTTTTGCCGGTGAATACCTGGCGCGTTTTTCTGAAAGTCGCGTCACCCACAACGCGCGACAGGTGTTGTGCCGCCTGCTGCCCCAGGGGGAGCCCAAGCGCGAAGCGGTGGCCCAGACACTGCATCTGTCCCAACGTACCTTGCAAAGACGTTTGCAGGAGGAGGGCACCAGTTTCCAGGCCTTGCTCGATGACACCCGCCGCGAGCTGGCCGAGCAATACCTGGCGCAGCCAAACATGACCTTGCTGGAAATTGCCTACCTGCTGGGGTTCGCCGACCCGAGCAACTTCTTCCGCGCGTTTCGCCGCTGGTTCAATGCCACGCCCGGCGAGTACCGGGCACGGCTGCAGGAAATGTCGTCGGTCAGTGGCGCCAAAATGCCGGAATACACAGCACAAACACGGTAATGATCTCCAGTCGACCCAGCAGCATGCCCAGCGACAGAATCCACTTGGCTGCATCCGGCAGGGTGGCGAAGTTGCCGGCCGGGCCGATGGTTTCACCCAGGCCCGGGCCGACGCCGGACACGGTGCTGGCGGCACCGGTCAGCGCGGTCATCCAGTCCACGCCCAGCAGTGACAAGGCCAGGGCGATGGTGCAGATGGTAATGGCAAAGAAAAATGAAAAGGTCAGGATCGACCGCACAATTTCTTCGTCGAGGCGATGACCGTTGTACTTTTGCTTGATCACCGCACGTGGGTGGATCAACTGGTTCAAGTTGGCCTTGAGCAGGATATAGGCGACCTGGAAACGGAAGATCTTGATGCCGCCGGCCGTGGAGCCCGAGCAGCCGCCGATAAAGCCCAGGTAAAAGAACAGCATCAGTGAGAAGTTGCCCCACAGGCTGTAGTCCCCCAGTGCAAATCCGGTGGTCGTCATTACCGAAGTCACATTCAGCGCCACATGGCGCAAGGCATCGAGCCAATGCAGGTCGGTGGTCCACCAGTACCAGGTGCCGAGCACCAGCCAGGTCACGAGCAATAGGCCGAGCAAGCCTTGCACCTGCTGGTCCTTGATCAGCGCTCGACGGTTGCCGCGCAACGTGGCCACATACAGGGCGAACGGCAAGCTGCCGAGGATCATCACCACCACCGCGACCCAGTGCACGGCCGGTTGTTTCCAGTGCGCGAGGGACTCATCCGAGGTGGAGAACCCGCCGGTGGAAATCGCCGACATTGCGTGGTTGATCGCATCGAACAAACCCATTCCGGCCCACCAGAATGCCAGGCTGCCGAGGATGGTGATGCCCACATACGCCGCCACGATCAGCCGCGCCACCATGTGCGAGCGGGGCATGACCTTTTCCGAGCGGTCCGAGGATTCGGTCTGGAACAGGCGCATACCACCAATACGCAGCAGCGGCAGGATCGCCACCGCCATGCCGATAAAGCCGATACCGCCGAGCCAGTGCAGCAGCGAACGCCACATCAGGATGCCCGGCGACATGCTGTCCAGGCCGCTCAGCACGGTGGAGCCGGTGGCGGTGATGCCGGACATGCTTTCAAAGAACGAGTCGGTGTAGCTGATGTGCTGGGTCAGCAAAAAGGGCAGGGCGGCGAAGATGCACACCACCACCCAACTGCTGACGGTCAGCAGGTACATGTCCCGGGGGCGCAAGTGCACATGCTCCGGGCGACCGGGGATGACCAGGGCCAACCCGGCGATAAAGGTGATCAGGCTGGCCCACAGGAATGAGGGCAGGTCGCTGGTGCGTTCGAAGATCACCAGGGTGGCCATCGGGATGACCATGGCGACGGCAAGGGTGATCAGGAAGATGCCGATGATGAAACCGATGATACGTAGGGTCGGCAACGCCATGAAGTTCGCTCGGGTGATTGGGCAGAGGCGCCATTCTACCGACGGTGCTGGGCATGTAAACCAGAGTGCTTGAGGTTACCCGGAGCAAAATGTGGGAGGGACTTGCTCCCGATAGCAGCTGATCAGCGCAGAATGTATCTGCTGATCCACCGCTATCGGGAGCAAGTCGAACCGTCGCACCGCCCCTCCCACAAGGTCGCCTTTTTCAGTACCGCAGGGATCAGAACTCGTGATCAGCGCTGTCCGGGTTCAGGTCACCGATGCCCAGCTTGCCGGCAGCGGCCTCGATCGAACCGGTCTGCTTGACCAGGGCGGCAATCGCGTCGCGTACGATCTGGTTGCCCTTGTCGTTGCCTGCGGCGATCAACTGGTCGTAGTGCTCGCCGGCGTTGGCGCGGTCGACCATGACCTGGATCTTCGCTTCGGTTGCCGCCAGGTCCGCCTTGAGGGCGGCATCGGCAGCCGGATCGGCCTTGGCTACCAGGGACGACAGGCTGGCGCCGGTCAGCTTGGTGCCGTCAACGCGGGTGTATTCACCCAGATAAACGTTGCGGATGCCCTTGGCGTCGTAGAACTGCGAGTTGTGGGTGTTGTCGCTGAAGCAATCATGTTCGTCTTCCGGCGAATTGGCTTCCAGGGACACCTTCATGCGCTCGCCGGCCAGCTCGCCCAAAGACAGGCTGCCCATGCCGAACAGCATTTTACGCAGGCCGTCGGTAGCCGGATCCGACTCCAGGGTGGCGCGGTAGTTGTCTTCGACGTTGGGTTTCCAGTTGCCGACCATTTCTTCCAGGTCGCTGACCAGCAGTTGAGTCACTGCGCGCA
Source organism: Pseudomonas sp. HN8-3 (assembly GCF_020790195.1). Classification (NCBI taxonomy): domain Bacteria; kingdom Pseudomonadati; phylum Pseudomonadota; class Gammaproteobacteria; order Pseudomonadales; family Pseudomonadaceae; genus Pseudomonas; species Pseudomonas sp. HN8-3. Next base: position 4,645,594 of record NZ_CP086206.1, on the reverse strand, counting down.
GGTAAGTGCGGCGGCGCTCATTGTGACCGCCGGTGGCACCGTCACCCGTCAGGTAGTCCGAGGCCGGACGGTTGCCCGCGCCTGGGCCGGTGCCGTTGAGGTCCTGGCCCCAGAGCAGGAATTCGATGGCGTGGTAGCCGGTGGCAACGTTCGCCTCGGAACCGCCCAGCTCATTGAGGCTGGCGAGTTTTTCCGGGGTGATTTCCTTGACGTCGATCTTGTCTTCGCCGACCTGGATCTCGCTGTTGGCAATGATGTTGGCGTTGGCGCCCGGGTTACCCAGGGCGTGCTCGTAGGACTTGTCGACGTAGTCGATCAAGCCTTCGTCCAGGGGCCAGGCGTTCACTTGACCTTCCCAGTCGTCGATGATGGTGTTGCCGAAGCGGAACACTTCACTTTGCAGGTACGGGACGCGCGCGGCGATCCAGGCGGTACGGGCCGCTTTCAGGGTTTCGTCGTTCGGGTTGGCGAGGAAGGTGTCGACCGCTGTCTGCAGGGTTTTCGCGGTGGATTCGGCATCGCTGTATACCGCAAACACCATGTCTGCGTAGTGCGCGACAACCGCCTTGGCGGCTGCTTCGTCGACCTGGCCGGCAGCCGGTGCGGTTGTGCTGGCTGCGGCGGGTGCTTGAGGCGCGGCGGCCTTGTCTTTACCTTCGCCACAACCGGCGAGAGAAATGGCAATGGCCAGCAGACTGGCGGTGGCCAGGGGCATACGAATCATGGCGAACATCCTGCTTCGAGTGTGAATAGGGCGCGCGGGGAGCGCAAAAGCTGCGACATAATGCGAAAGATTTGCATTTTGTGTAAAGGCTTATACGCGGGAAATATTTGGTATTGGTTGGTTAATTCACAGACTCACCGCGCTATTGCGCTCGGACTGCTTCAAATAAGCCGCCAACTCCCGCGCCTGCAGCGGTTTGCTGTAGTGATAACCCTGACCCTCATGGCAGCCTTCGGAGATGATGTACGCCTCTTGTTCGGCGGTCTCCACGCCTTCGGCAATTACTTGCATACCCAGGCTTTTGCCCAGTTGGATAATGGCGCGCACGATCGTTGCGTCATCGTCATCATCCTGCAGGTCCTGGACGAAGCTTTTGTCGATCTTGATCTTGTCCAGCGGCAAGCTTTTCAGGTAGCTCAGGGATGAATAACCGGTGCCGAAGTCATCAATGGCGATCAGCGCCCCGGAGCGACGCAGGCTCAGCAGGTGCTGGGCGGCGGTGCTGATGTCTTCCATCAGGCCGGTCTCGGTCACTTCCAGTTCCAGGCTGCGGGGCGGCAAGCGATAGATCTGCATCAGGTTGTTGACCACCCGCGGCAACTCGGTGTGATGCAGTTGCACGGTGGACAGGTTGACGGCGATGCGCAGCGTGGTGAAGCCCTGATCGTGCCATTCGCGCAGTTGCCGGCACGCCTGGTCCAGCACCCATTCGCCGATCGGGATGATGGTGCCGTTCTGTTCCGCCAGCGGAATAAACAGATCCGGCGGTACCAGGCCGTGTTCCGGGTGTTGCCAGCGCAACAGGGCCTCTACGCCGACTACGCGATGGTCGCGGTAGCTGATTTGCGGCTGGTACACCAGGTGGAACTGGTCGCGGCTCAGCGCATCGCGCAGGTCCTTTTCCAATTCGCGGCGCCGGCGCATTTCGCTGTCGACGCTGGCGATGTAGAACTGATAGCGGTTGCGCGAGCGGCTCTTGGCCAGGGTCATGGTCTGCTCGGCTTTTTGCAGCAACTTCTCGGTGCTGTCGCCATCTTCAGGGAACAGCGTGATGCCGATGGTGGCACGCAGCCTGATCAGGTCATGCTCAAGTGCGAACTCCGCCTCCAGGTCATCCAAAATGCTTTGCGCCAGTTCGGCGGCTTCGTAAGGCTGGTCGATATCGGCCTGCACCAGGGCGAACTGGTCGCCTCCCAAGCGGGCAAGCGTGCCGAGGCGTCCGCTGTGGGCGCGCAGGCGATCGGCCAGGGCCAGTAGCAGTTTGTCGCCGGCCTGGTAGGTGAATTGTTCGTTGACGCTCTTGAAATCATCCAGCCCAACGCACAAGACCGCCACCCGGCGCTGCCTGCGGCCGGCGTCAGTGAGGATCTTGTCCAGCTGTTCCTGCAGCTTCTGGCGGTTGGGCAGGCCGGTCAGGAAGTCATATTGGGCCATGCGCAACAGGCTGGATTCGGCCTCGTGGCGCAGGTGGGTATTGCGCTCGATGGACTCGAGCAACTGGTTGGCGGTGTTTATCCACTGCCCCAGTTCGTTGCGTTCGTGGCCCTTGAGCTGAGGGATCTTGTGTGCGCTGGGGCGGTCCGGGTTGATCGATGTCAGGTGCTGGATAATCCGTGAAAGCGGTTTGGTCAGCATCCAGTGATACACCAGGTACAGCACCAGCCCCATGGCCAGGGCGCGCAATACGCCCGAGATAAAGATGATGACCGAGCTGACCAGAAAACCTCTGCCATAGGTGGCGGTATCCAGGGTGATACTGAGGTCGCCGTAATATTCGCTGTAGGGGCCTTTGCCGACCAATGCGGTGGTAAAGGAGCGTTCCTGGCCAAGAATCAGGTCGGTCAACCAGCGGCTGGGGGATTGCTGTAACGCGCGGCTTTTTTCCGCCAGCATGGTCTCGTTGGGATGACCGATGGAGGCCATGCGCACGGCGTCGTCCTGGAACAACCCTTCGATCACTTGCATACCCATCTCGCGGTCCAGGCTGTAGACGGCCTGGGTCGAGGGGTCGCGAAACATGTCGAGGATACGTTGCGCATCGCCAGCCACAGCCTGGCGCGTCTTGTAGGCATCAAAAACAATCTGCGCCACGCTCAACGCCACGCCGACGATCAAGGCCGACAGCAGCACAACCCGTAGCAACTTCACCGACAAGCTGTTTTTGAGTTCCAGCTTCAAAGGGGCATTCCTTGTCTCATGCGGGTGGCCGTCAATATGCCATGAGTATTGGCAATCTGAGGATGGCAGTCAAAGGGACATTGGGGGCTGAGCTCAATTGAGGTTTGAGCTGGATAAACGCAGGTGGGCGCCCGCGGATATTCGGGCTTGTCGTAAACAGGAAAGGCTAGGGGCTGCACGCTCGGCAGGAGAGAAGGCGGAGGAGATCCGCCTTCGAGTGGGTGACGATTTAAGAAAAATTGATCTGACCCTGGGGCTTTGGCTGTTCCCCACCGATCCTGGCGCCTTCACCGACCATGTCCAGGACTTTGTTTGCCATGTCCAGGACTTTGTGTCCCGCGCCCATTGCGCCGTTTGCCAGATCCATCCCTTTATCAGCAATACCCGCCACCATTGGGATTGCACCCATAACCCCTGCTGCCATCGAAATAGGATCCATCGTCATTCTCCACATTGGTTTAGGAGGTTTATTCCTCCTGGCGTTTGTGTGGTGAATTGTTACTGTTGAGTTCCGCTATTTCTGGGCGGTCTGCCTGGCGAGCACAAAAAAGCCCGGCAATCGCCGGGCTCTTTTTACTGAACGCGCTGCTTAGGCAGTGAAGGTCTTGCCTTCGAACTGCTCAGCCACGAACTTCCAGTTGACCAGGTTCCAGAACGCTTCCACATACTTTGGACGCACGTTGCGGTAGTCGATGTAGTAGGCGTGTTCCCATACGTCGCAGGTCAGCAGCGGGGTGTCGCCGCTGGTCAGCGGGTTGCCGGCGCCGATGGTGCTGGCCAGGGCCAGGGAACCGTCAGCCTTTTTCACCAGCCAGCCCCAACCGGAACCGAAGGTGCCGACGGACGTCTTGGTGAACTCTTCCTTGAACTTGTCGAACGAACCGAACGCGGCGTTGATGGCCTCAGCCAGTGCGCCGGTTGGTTGGCCGCCGGCGTTTGGCGCCAGGCAGTTCCAGTAGAAGGTGTGGTTCCAGACCTGAGCGGCGTTGTTGAAGATGCCGCCCGAGGAAGACTTGACGATTTCTTCCAGGGTCTTGCCTTCGAACTCGGTGCCAGGCACCAGGTTGTTCAGGTTCACGACATAGGTGTTGTGGTGCTTGTCGTGGTGGTATTCCAAGGTTTCCTTGGAGATGTGCGGCTGCAGGGCATCGTGTGCGTAGGGCAGCGGCGGCAATTCGAAAGCCATGATGATTCTCCTAATCAGGTCAGTTGCGGTGAGCGCAAGGCCGATCACGGGCGGCCAAACATGCGCCGGGGAGTTTGTACTCTTTGCGGCGCAGGGGTCCGATCATAGCACCGGGGGTGCGGCATAACCACGCAACAACTGTGTGGGATAGAGGTTCCAGCGCGTTTTCAACTATTGGTCAGGCGCTGATCAATTGGTAGGCCACCGAGAACATCATCACCGCCACCAGCAAGTCCAGCAGGCGCCAGGTGGCCGGGCGTGCGAGCCAGGGTGCCAGCCACGCCGCGCCGAGTGCCAGGGTGGTGAACCACAGGAACGAAGCGCTGGCGGCACCGGCCACGTAAGCCCCCGGCTGCGTTTGTTGCGCGCCCAGGGAACCGATCAGCAGCACGGTGTCCAGGTACACATGGGGATTTAGCAGGGTCACCGCCAGCGCGCTCAACAGGACCGCGCGCAATGAGCGGGTCTTGAGACTGGCATCCTGATCCAGGCTCTGTTTCGAACAGGCCCGGCGCAGCGCACATGCGCCATACCACAGCAGGAACGCCGCGCCGCCCCAGCGTGCCACCGCAAGCAGTATCGGGCTCTGGGCCAGCACGGTGGCCAGGCCGAACACCCCGGCGGCCACCAGCAGCGCATCGCAGATCACGCACAAGGCCGCGACGGGCAAGTGATGCTCGCGGCGCAGGCTTTGCGCGAGGACGAACGCGTTCTGGGTGCCGATTGCCATGATCAGCCCGAGGGCCACCAGCAAGCCGTTCATATAGCTCTGCCACATACTGAAGGATCCTTGTTGATGCTTAAACGATGCTGGCTATGGTGCGGGTCGGACCTGTATAAGAAAAACCAATATTGCTGATCGCTCATTAGGAAAACTGATGTTCGACTATAAGTTGCTTTCCGCCCTGGCGGCGGTGGTGGAACAAGCCGGCTTCGAGCGCGGTGCCCAGGTGCTGGGGCTGTCGCAGTCGGCGATCTCCCAGCGCATCAAGCTGCTGGAGGCGCGTATCGGGCAGCCGGTGCTGGTACGGGCCTCGCCCCCAACCCCGACCGACATCGGCCGACGCCTGCTCAACCATGTGCAACAGGTGCGTTTGCTGGAGCGTGACCTGCAAAGCCAGGTGCCGGCGCTGGACGAGGAGGGTATGCCCGAGCGCTTGCGCATCGCCCTGAATGCCGACAGCCTGGCCACATGGTGGGCCGAGGCCATCAGCGACTTCTGCGCCGAACAGCACTTGCTGCTGGACCTGGTGGTCGAAGACCAGACCGTGGGCCTCAAGCGTATGCGTGCCGGTGAGGTTGCGGCCTGTATCTGTGCCAGCGAGCGCCCGGTGGCCGGTGCTCGCAGCCTGTTACTGGGCGCCATGCGTTATCGGGCGCTGGCCAGCCCGGCGTTTATTGCCCGGCATTTCCCGGCGGGCGTGCGCGCCGATCAATTGGCGCGCACGCCGGCGCTGGTGTTCGGCCCGGATGATTTCCTGCAACACCGTTACCTGGCTTCCCTCGGGGTGAACGGAGGTTTTGAGCACCATCTATGCCCGTCGTCCGAAGGTTTTATTCGCCTGACGGAAGCCGGTCTTGGGTGGGGCCTGGTGCCCGAGTTACAGGTGCGCGACCAGATGGAAACCGGCGTATTGGTGGAGTTATTGCCAGATAAGCCCATCGATGTGCCGCTGTACTGGCATCATTGGCGCAGTGGCGGGCAACTGTTGGGCTTGTTGACCGACCATCTGGCCCAGGTTTGTGGCCACTGGTTGGTGCCGTTGAAGTGATGGCGGGCGTCAAGGCCACAGCGATGAAAAACGAAAGAACACGGAGTACTACATGAAAATTCTGGTCACCGGCGCAAGCGGCTTCATCGGCGGGCGCTTTGCGCGTTTTGCCCTTGAACAGGGCCTGGATGTGCGGGTCAACGGGCGACGCGCCGAGGGTGTCGAACACCTGGTTCGGCGCGGTGCCGAGTTTATCCAGGGTGACTTGAATGATGCCGACCTGGTGCGTGACCTGTGCCGCGACGTTGAAGCCGTGGTGCATTGCGCCGGCGCCGTCGGGTTGTGGGGCAAGTATCAGGACTTTCACCAAGGCAATGTGCTGGTGACTGAAAATGTGGTTGAAGCCTGCCTCAAGCAGCGCGTGGGGCGCCTGGTGCACCTGTCGTCGCCGTCGATCTACTTCGACGGCCGCGACCATTCAGGCATCACCGAAGAGCAGGTGCCCAAACGTTTCAAGCATCCTTATGCCGCCACCAAATACCTGGCCGAGCAGAAGGTCTTCGGTGCCCAGGAGTTCGGTCTTGAGGTGTTGGCGTTGCGCCCGCGTTTTGTCACCGGTGCCGGCGACATGAGCATCTTCCCGCGGCTGTTGAAGATGCAGCGCAAGAACCGCCTGGCCATTGTCGGCGACGGCCTGAACAAGGTCGACTTCACCAGCGTGCACAACCTCAATGAAGCGCTGCTCAGCAGCCTGCTCGCACCCGGCTCGGCGCTGGGCAAGGCGTACAACATCAGCAACGGCGCACCGGTGCCTATATGGGATGTGGTCAATTATGTGATGCGGCAAATGGAGCTGCCCCAAGTGACCCGTTATCGGTCTTACGGTTTGTCCTACAGCGTGGCGGCCTTGAATGAGGCGTTCTGTGCGATGTGGCCGGGGCGGCCGGAGCCTTCGTTATCGCGTTTGGGCATGCAGGTGATGAACAAAGATTTCACCCTCGACATCAGCCGTGCCAGGCATTATCTGGACTACGACCCCAAGGTCACCCTGTGGGCCGCGCTCGATGAGTTCTGCAGTTGGTGGAAAGCCCAGGATCCGGGCCTCAAGTAAGTTCATAACCAGCAACACATCGGGAACCGAATTCGCCGGACCGTGTCGACCTATGCGTCTGGGGCACGGTTTATACTTGCGCCGCTCGGCCTCTGAGCAGCCACCTCATTGATTCAAGGTAGATTCATGCGTAACGATGCAAAAGACGACTTCGACAACGTGCCCAGCCTGCGGGCAGACCTCGGGGACGACGATGATTTCGTGCCGACTGCCGCCACTTCGGTGCGCTCGCGAACCACACCAGTGGTCAAAGTTAAAAGTGCCAGCACCGGCCCGTTGTGGGCGTTGGTAGGCGCATTGCTGATTGCTTTCGCCGGCCTGGCCTGGTGGAGCTTCCAGCAGATTTCCCTGATGGGCCAGCAACTGGTCGCCACCCAGGAAAGCTTCGCCCGCATCAGCGAGGAAGCGGCGGGGCGCCTGCAGGATATTTCCGGCAAGGTCGTGGCCAGCGAAGCCAGCGTGAACAACGGCAGCGAGGCGCTGAAATTGCAGATCAAGCAGTTGCAAGCCCAGTTGCAGGAGCAGGGCAAGCAACAGTTGGGCGTCGCCGGCCAAGCCACCGAGCTGGATAGTCGCCTGGCCCAGATGAGCGCCAGTACCACCGAACTGACGGCTGCCAATGCCAAGCTGCAAGGCCAGGTGCAGGCCCTGACCGACGCTGTCGCCAGCCTCAAGGCGGCCCAAGGTGAGATCAAGGACTTGTCCACTGATGTGGCAGCCTTGAAGAAGCAGGGCAATCCAGGCGCCGCCATCGCCCGTCTTGAGCAGGATTTGCTGGTACTCAAGAGTGCCCAGGAAAACCAGCCTGCCAACGTCGATGCGCCGACCAACAAGGAGTTTGATGTGTTCCGCATCCAGACCACGCGCAATATCACCACCTTGCAGAGCCAGGTGCAGAATCTGAACCAGCGCCTCAATGCGCCTGCTGCGGCCACACCGCTGGGTCAATGAACGAAGTTATGGCCTTTGAATGAGATCTAAATGTAGGAGGGAGCAAGCCCCCTCCCACATTTTGGATTTTCACTTGGAGATTGATTGTCACCAGATAGTGACATTTCTTCTCCCCTTCGTTACTTGCCCCTACCGCGCCCTTGTTTAGACTCCGGTCATCCCACAAAAAACAATAAGGGCCACCCATGACCACCCATCCACTGCCTGCCAGCAGTTGGCTGAACGCACCTGCCCACCACGCCTGGCTCGCCGCTGAAGGCCAGCGCCTGTTGGCGTTCGCCAAGGCATCGCGCCTGCCGGACGGGTTCGGCAACCTCGACGATAAAGGCCAGTTGCCCGCCGATGCCCGCGCCGAAACCATGAACACCGCCCGTATGACCCACAGCTTCGCCATGGCCCATGCGATGGGGCTGCCCGGTTATGCCGAGCTGGTGGCGCATGGCGTGACGGCTCTCAGCGGCCCGCTGCGCGACAGTGAGCACGGTGGCTGGTTCGCCGCGCCCCAAGCCCTGGATGGCAACACCGGCAAAGCAGCGTACCTGCATGCATTCGTGGCCCTGGCCGCCAGCTCTGCGGTGGTGGCTGGCGCGCCGGGTGCGCAAACCTTGTTGAACGACGCCATTCATATCATCGACCAGTTCTTCTGGAGCGAGGAGGAGGGCGTCATGCTTGAATCTTTCGCCCAAGACTGGAGTGGTGTCGAAGGCTATCGCGGCGCCAACAGCAACATGCACGCCACCGAAGCCTTCCTGGCCCTGGCCGATGTCACTGCTGACAGCCGTTGGCTGGACCGTGCGCTGCGCATCGTCGAGCGGGTGATCCACACCCACGCCGCCAGCAACCAGTTCATGGTGATCGAGCACTTTGACGCGCAGTGGAAACCTCTACTGGGCTACAACGAAGATAACCCCGCTGATGGGTTTCGCCCCTACGGCATCACCCCTGGGCACGGTTTCGAATGGGCGCGGCTGCTACTGCACCTGGAAGCTGCGCGCCTGCAGGCCGGGCTGGATACGCCGGCTTGGTTGGTTGACGACGCCAAAGGGCTGTTTGCCAGCGCCTGTGAATATGCCTGGGCCGTGGATGGTGCACCGGGCATTGTCTACACTTTGGATTGGAGTCGGCGCCCGGTTGTACGCGAGCGCTTGCACTGGACCCACGCAGAAGCCAGCGCCGCTGCTCAGGCACTGCTCAAACGTACCGGTGAACTGCATTACGAGATCTGGTATCGACGCATCTGGGAGTTTTGTGAAACCCACTTCATCGATCGGCTCCATGGCAGTTGGCACCACGAACTCAGCCCGCACAACCAACCCAGCAGCAAAATATGGGGCGGCAAACCTGATCTGTACCATGCCTGGCAAGCGGTCGTGCTGCCGGCGTTACCCTTGGCACCCAGCCTGGCCAGTGCATTGGGCAACGGGCGTTATGTCACCAAGTGGTGACATTTGTGCGTCCCTTTGTTACCTGCGCCTGGAAAATCCCTGTTTAAACTCCGTGCAGCGCAAGCTCTAGACTTGCATGCATAACAACAAGAAAAGGTACTCAGATGAACGCGATTAATCGCCTCGCCGTTGCTATTTCCATTGCCTCGTTGTTTCCCCTCAGTGCATTTGCCGCCGACTCCAAAGGTACGGTGGAAGTGGTGCATTGGTGGACTTCCGGTGGTGAAAAAGCGGCTGTGGATGTCCTGAAGGCCCAAGTTGAGAAAGATGGCTTCACCTGGAAAGACGGTGCCGTTGCAGGTGGCGGTGGCGCCACGGCCATGACCGTGCTGAAAAGCCGTGCAGTTGCCGGCAACCCACCGGGCGTAGCCCAGATCAAAGGCCCCGACATCCAGGAATGGGCGTCCACTGGCCTGCTCGACACCGACGTGCTCAAAGACGTCGCCAAAGAAGAAAAGTGGGATTCCCTGCTCGACAAGAAAGTCTCCGATACCGTGAAGTACGACGGTGACTACGTAGCCGTACCGGTGAATATTCACCGCGTGAACTGGCTGTGGATCAACCCGGAAGTCTTCAAGAAAGCCGGTATCACCAAGAACCCAACCACCCTCGAAGAATTCTACGCAGCCGGCGACAAGCTCAAAGCTGCAGGTTTCATTGCGCTTGCCCACGGCGGCCAGCCTTGGCAGGACAGCACCGTTTTCGAAGCGGTAGTGCTCTCGGTCATGGGGGCTGATGGCTACAAGAAAGCCCTGGTCGACCTGGATAACGGCGCGCTGACCGGCCCGGAAATGGTCAAGGCACTCACCGAGCTGAAGAAAGTCGCGACCTACATGGATGTCGACGGCAAAGGCCAGGACTGGAACCTCGAAGCAGGCAAGGTCATCAACGGCAAGGCCGGCATGCAGATCATGGGTGACTGGGCCAAGTCCGAGTGGACCGCGGCCAAGAAAGTCGCCGGCAAGGACTACGAGTGCGTAGCGTTCCCGGGCACCGACAAAGCTTTCACCTACAACATCGACTCCCTGGCGGTGTTCAAGCAGAAAGACAAAGGCACTGCTGCTGGCCAGCAGGACATCGCCAAAGTCGTGCTGGGTGAAAACTTCCAGAAAGTGTTCAGCATCAACAAGGGCTCGATCCCTGTGCGTAACGACATGCTGACCAAGATGGATTCCTACGGCTTCGACTCCTGCGCCCAGACCGCCGCCAAGGACTTCCTGACCGACGCCAAGACGGGCGGCTTGCAGCCAAGCATGGCGCACAACATGGCCACTACCCTGGCGGTGCAAGGTGCGTTCTTTGACGTAGTGACCAACTACATCAACGACCCGAAAGCCGACCCGGCCGACACCGCCAAGAAGCTGGGTGCTGCGATCAAGTCGGCCAAGTAACACTTGGTAGCGGATTTTTGTGGGAGCCGGGCTTGCCCGCGATGCAGACAACTCGGTGTACCGGTGACACCGAGGTGATGCCATCGCAGGCGAGCCAGCTCCCACACAAACCGCGTTCGACAAGAGACTCACCTTGTAGTCCTTTTTCCCTGTAGTGGATTTTCCCATGAGTTCTGTTGCTGTGTTCAGCAAGGCCTCGCCGTTCGATGTGCTGCAACGCTGGCTACCCAAACTGGTGCTGGCGCCGAGCATGTTCATCGTGCTGGTAGGCTTTTACGGCTACATCCTGTGGACGTTCGTGCTGTCGTTCACCACTTCCACGTTCCTGCCCAGCTACAAATGGGCGGGCCTGGCGCAGTATCAGCGGCTGTTCGACAACGACCGCTGGTGGGTGGCGAGCAAGAACCTGGCCGTATTCGGCGGCATGTTCATCGGCATCACCCTGGTGATCGGTGTGCTGCTGGCGATTTTCCTCGACCAGAAAATCCGCCGCGAAGGCTTTATCCGCACCATTTACCTGTACCCGATGGCGCTTTCGATGATCGTCACCGGTACCGCCTGGAAATGGCTGCTCAACCCGGGCATGGGCCTGGACAAACTTCTGCGGGATTGGGGCTGGGAAGGCTTCCGTCTCGACTGGCTGATCGACCCCGACCGCGTGGTCTACTGCTTGGTGATCGCCGCTGTGTGGCAAGCCTCGGGCTTTATCATGGCGATGTTCCTGGCTGGCCTGCGTGGGGTTGATCAATCGATCATCCGCGCCGCCCAGATCGACGGTGCCAGCCTGCCGCGCATCTATTGGAGCGTGGTGCTGCCAAGCCTGCGTCCGGTGTTCTTCAGTGCAGTGATGATCCTGGCGCACATTGCGATCAAGAGCTTCGACCTGGTGGCGGCGATGACCGCGGGTGGCCCGGGCTATTCGTCCGATCTGCCGGCGATGTTCATGTACTCGTTCACCTTCAGCCGTGGCCAGATGGGCATGGGCTCGGCCAGTGCAATCCTGATGCTCGGTGCGATCCTCGCGATCATCGTGCCGTACCTCTACTCCGAGCTGAGGACCAAACGTAATGACTAGTCTCGCCTCCAAACCCGCCATCAGCCTGAGTCGTATCGCGATCTATGCGGTGCTGATCCTCGCCGTGCTGCTGTACCTGGTGCCGCTGGTGGTGATGCTGCTCACCAGCTTCAAGACTCCCGAAGACATCAGCAGCGGCAACCTGCTGAGCTGGCCGACCGTGGTCAGTGGCATCGGCTGGGTCAAGGCCTGGGCCACTGTGGATGGTTACTTCTGGAACTCGATCAAGATCACCGTTCCAGCCGTGCTGATTTCCACCGCCATCGGGGCCTTGAATGGCTATGTGTTGTCGTTCTGGCGCTTCCGAGGCTCGCAACTGTTCTTTGGATTGTTGCTGTTCGGCTGCTTCCTGCCGTTCCAGACCGTGCTGCTGCCCGCGTCGTTCACCCTCGGCAAGATGGGCCTGGCCAGCACCACCACCGGCCTGGTGTTTATCCACGTGGTCTACGGCCTGGCGTTCACCACGCTGTTTTTCCGTAACTACTACGTCAGCATCCCGGATGCGCTGATCAAGGCGGCACGCCTGGACGGTGCGGGTTTCTTCACCATCTTCCGGCAGATCATTCTGCCGATGTCGACGCCGATCATCATGGTCTGCCTGATCTGGCAGTTCACACAGATCTGGAACGACTTCCTGTTCGGCGTGGTGTTCTCCAGTGGCGACTCGCAGCCCATCACGGTGGCGCTGAACAACCTGGTCAACACCAGCACCGGGGCCAAGGAATATAACGTGGATATGGCGGCGGCGATGATCGCCGGGCTGCCGACCCTGCTGGTCTATGTGATCGCAGGCAAGTATTTCGTGCGCGGCCTCACGGCCGGCGCGGTCAAGGGGTAATCATGGCTACGCTTGAACTTCGCAATGTAAACAAAACCTACGGCGCCGGCCTGCCCGACACCTTGAAGAACATCGAACTGTCGATCAAGGAAGGCGAATTCCTGATCCTGGTCGGCCCTTCGGGGTGCGGCAAGTCCACGCTGATGAACTGCATCGCCGGCCTTGAGACCATCACCGGCGGCGCGATCATGATCGGCGACCAGGATGTCAGCGGCATGAGCCCCAAGGATCGCGACATCGCCATGGTGTTCCAGTCCTATGCGCTGTACCCGACCATGAGCGTGCGCGAGAACATCGAGTTCGGCCTGAAGATTCGCAAGATGCCGCAAGCCGACATCGACGCCGAAGTCGCACGCGTGGCCAAGCTGCTGCAGATCGAACACCTGCTCAACCGCAAGCCGGGCCAACTGTCCGGTGGCCAGCAGCAGCGTGTGGCCATGGGCCGAGCGCTGGCGCGCCGGCCGAAGATCTACCTGTTCGACGAACCGCTGTCCAACCTCGACGCCAAATTGCGCGTCGAGATGCGCACCGAAATGAAGCTGATGCACCAGCGTCTGAAAACCACCACCGTCTACGTCACCCACGACCAGATCGAAGCAATGACCCTGGGCGACAAAGTGGCGGTGATGAAGGACGGCATCATCCAACAATTCGGCACGCCGAAAGAAATCTATAACGACCCGGCCAACCTGTTTGTGGCAAGCTTTATCGGTTCACCACCGATGAACTTCGTGCCTTTGCGCCTGCAACGCAAGGACGGTCGCCTGGTCGCGCTGCTGGACAGCGGCCAGGCCCGTTGCGAGTTGCCGCTGAGCATGAATGACGCCGGGCTTGAAGACCGCGATGTGATCCTCGGCCTGCGCCCGGAGCAGATCGTGTTGGCGGCGGGCGAGGGCAATGGCTCGTCGAGTATTCGTGCCGAAGTGCAGGTGACCGAGCCGACCGGCCCGGACACGCTGGTGTTTGTGCAGCTCAACGACACCAAGGTCTGCTGCCGTTTGGCGCCGGACGTCGCGCCGCAGGTGGGTGAGACACTGACGCTGCAATTCGACCCGGCCAAGGTGTTGCTGTTTGACGCCAAGACCGGTGAGCGATTGGGGACTGCTGGCTCACTGGGGGCATCTGTGGGAGCCGGGCTTGCCCGCGATGGCGTCACCGCGTTGTAACTGCAGGACCGAGGCGCCTGCATCGCGGGCAAGCCCGGTTCCCACAGGAAAAAGAAGATAACCAGTTGTTTTAGTTAAAAAATGTAACCCGCGTTAGATAAAAACAGTTTAATAACAATAAAGACGAGGATGTAGGGATGAAAAAGCAACACAACAACACCCGGCTGATCTGCCAGCTGTCAGCGGTAGCAGTCCTGGTTTTGTCCGCCAATGCGATGGCGGATGAAGCCTTCAGTGCCGATTCCAAATGGATGACCGGCGATTGGGGCGGTGAGCGTACCAAGCTGATCGAGCAAGGTATCGACATCAAGGCCGACTACGTTGGGGAGATGGGCTACAACGCCCACGGCGGTTATAACGACGACAAGACCGGTCGCTACTCTGACCAGTTTGGTCTTGGCGTGGCACTGGACCTGCAAAAACTGTGGGGCTGGGATAACACCCAGGCCAAGATCCAGTTGACCAATCGTAATGGCGAGAACATCTCCAACGACCGTGTTGGTGACCCGCGTGCTGGCACCTTGAGTTCATCGCAGGAAGTGTATGGCCGTGGCCACATGGTGCGTCTGACCCAACTGTGGATCCAGCATCAGTTCCTCGACGGCAAGCTGGACGTCAAAGCCGGTTACTTCGGTGAAGGCGAAGACTTCAACACCTTCCCCTGCGAGTTCCAGAACCTGGCGTTCTGCGGTTCCCAAGTGGGTAACTGGGCCACCAACATCTGGTACAACTGGCCCGTCAGCCAGGCCGCTCTGCGTGTGAAATACCACATCACGCCTGAACTGTATGCGCAAATTGGCGCGTACAACCAGAACCCATCGCAAACCGAAATGGGCAACGGCTTCAAGCTCAGCGGCAGCGGTACCAAGGGCACCGTGTTGCCAGTTGAATTGGTGTGGTCGCCGAAGGTCAATGGCCTGCCGGGCGAGTACCGCGTGGGTTACTACAAGAGCACGGCTGACGCTGATGATGTGCGCGAAGACGTCAATGGCGGCGACGCTGGCGCCACTGGCGATGCCCTGCGCGTTCGCAACAGCAAAAGCGGCTACTGGGGCGTGGTGCAACAGCAACTCACCACTCACAATGGTGATGCCTCCCGTGGTCTGAACGTTGCGGCTAACGTCACCTTCCACGACAAGGACACCAACTTCATCGACAACTATCAGTCGCTGATGTTTGTGTACAAGGGCCCGTTCGATGCGCGTCCAAAGGATGACATCGGCATCGGTTTTGCCCGTATCCATGTCAACGATGACGTGAAGAAAACCGCAGAGCTGCGTAACGCGGCAGGTGGTTTTACTGACTACAGCCAGGCCGGTTACATGCCGCTGCAAGGTACCGAATACAACTACGAAATCAACTACGGCTTCCATGTCACCAATTGGCTGACCGTACGCCCTAACCTGCAATACATCACCCACCCAGGTGGTGTGGATCAAGTCGACAACGCCTTGGTCGCCGGCCTGAAAATTCAGTCTACCTTCTAACGCTGTTGCGATAAGCTCCTCTCTCTGTGCGCATTTGCGGGTAGCCATGGCTATCCGCTTTTTTTTGGCTTGCACTGTGATATTCGGAACCTGTGCACATGCATGAGCAACCGCTGCAACGCTTTTTCAAATCCCTGCGCGAGCGACCGGTGTTCGCCTGGGAGCGCTTTCAGATGCGCGATGTGTTGGTGATCGACCACCCCCTGTGCCAGGCGGTGTTCAGTCGCCAGGGTGCGCAATTGCTGCACTTTCAACCGACGGGCCAGAAGCCGTGGCTGTGGTGTGCCGCCAAATGGCCGCAAGTCGGGGCTATCCGTGGTGGCGTACCGGTGTGCTGGCCGTGGTATGGCCGTCACCCCAGCGAAAACGCGTGGCCGTCCCATGGCTGGGCGCGCCTGATTGACTGGAAGCTGCTCGACAGCAGCACCGATGACGATGGCGTGCGCCTGCACTGGCAATTGCAATTGTGCGACTGGCAGGTGGACTTGCACGCGCACTTGGGCGAAACCCTGGAACTGCGCCTGAGCACCGAGCACCAGGACGAGTTGCCGTGCCAGTTGAGCCATGCTTTGCACGCTTACTGGCGTATTGGTCACGTTGACGAGGTAGCGCTGTCTGGGCTCGACGGCGCGCAAGGTTATGATCAGCTCAACCGTCAGGTCTGCCAGCAGGAAGGTGAACTGCGGGTCGATGGCGGTTGCCAGCGGGTGTTCCAGCATGAGGGCGAACTACAGCTCAAGGACCACGCCTGGCAGCGTGAATTGTGCATCGACACCGGCGACAGCGCCGACACGGTGGTGTGGCATCCAGGTAGCCGACCGCTGTTGGGCGTGAGCTTTAACGAGGCGTCGGGGTTTGTGTGCGTGGAGTCGGCGATGGCCGGTGCGAGCCTGGCGCCGGGGGAGAGGGCGCATTTGAGTCTGCAGGCTCGGGCTGGAGCTTAGCGGTGTGGCTGATGGCGCTATCGCAGGCAAGCCAGCTCCCACATTTGAAGGTATTCACACATCAAACTGTGGGAGGGGGCTTGCTCCCGATGAGGCCAGTGCAGCCAACACAGGTCCAGGCTTAGTTGAACTCATCCCCCACCGGATACCGGCTGTCATTCAAACTCTCTTTGATCTTGCGCAAATGCGGCTGGAAATCCACCCCGCGACGCAGGGTCATGCCGGTCGCCAGCACATCCAGCACGGTCAATTGGATGATCCGAGAAGTCATCGGCATGTAGATATCGGTGTCTTCCGGCAACGGGATGTTCAGGCTTACTGTACTGGCCTTGGCAAGCGGCGAGTTTTCGGCGGTCACGCCCAACACTGACGCACCGTTTTCCCTGGCGATACGCGCCACTTCCACCAGTTCGCGTGTGCGTCCGGTGTAGGAAATGATCACGAACAGCTCGCCGGTATGCGCTACCGAAGCGATCATGCGCTGCATCAGCACGTCCGCATGAGCGGTCACTGCCAGGTTGAAGCGGAAAAATTTGTGCAGCGCATCCATGGCCACCGGCGCCGAGGCGCCCAGGCCGAAGAAGTGGATCTGGCGCGCCTGGATCAACAAGTCCACCGCCTTGCTGATCAGCGCCGGGTCCAGGGCCTGGCAAGCGCTGTCCAGGGACGCAATGGCGCTGCCAAAGATCTTCTGGGTGTAGGCCTCGGGGTTATCATCGGCCTCCACGGCACGGCTGACATACGCGGCGCCACTGGCCAGGCTTTGCGCCAGCTGCAATTTAAGTTCAGGGTAACCGCTGACGCCGAACGAACGGCAGAAGCGGTTGACCGTCGGTTCGCTGACCGAGGCGGCCTGGGCGAGGGCGGCGATCGAGAAGCGTGTAGCCTGCTGCGGGTTGAGCAGGATGACTTCAGCGACTTTGCGCTCGGCCTTGTTTAATTCTTCGAGGCGGTTCCGGATCTGTTCCAGAAGATTTCGCACGCGGTCCATTCAGTCTTTCCTTCGGGCGACGATGCAAATAAAGGGCGGCAACCAATCGACGACTGGCTTTTCGCGGTGGCCTATCCTACTGAGGGTAGCTGAACACCACCACTCGCAATGCGTATTTCCGGAAAATGTTGTGGTTATTACTACATTTTTCCTTGAGTGATGCCTTGAAAAAAGGTATTTGTAGCTTAACTTGATAAAAGAACAAACATCATGCCTTCGATAACCGTAGAACCCTGCACCTTTGCCCTGTTTGGCGCCTTGGGTGATCTGGCGCTGCGCAAGTTATTTCCTGCCCTCTATCAACTCGATGGCGCCGGGCTGCTGCACGACGATACACGCATCCTGGCCCTGGCCCGTGAAGCCGGCAGCGAGCAGCAACACCTGGCCCATATCGAAAAAGAATTGCGTAAATACGTCGGCAAGGAACTCGACGAGGCCGTGGCCGCGCGCTTCCTTGCGCGCCTGGCCTACGTGCATGTCGACTTCATGAAGGCTGACGACTACGTCGCCCTTGCCGAGAAGGTCGGCGGCGAACAACGCCTGATCGCCTACTTCGCTACCCCCGCGGCGGTGTACGGGGCTATCTGCGAGAACCTGTCCAAGGTGGGCCTGGCGGAAAACACCCGCGTGGTCCTGGAAAAGCCCATCGGTTCTGACCTGGAATCCTCGCGCAAGGTCAACGATGCGGTGGCGCAGTTTTTCCCGGAAAACCGCACCTACCGTATCGACCACTATCTGGGCAAAGAAACCGTCCAGAACCTGATCGCCCTGCGTTTCGCCAACAGTTTGTTCGAAACCCAGTGGAACCAGAACTACATTTCCCACGTGGAAATCACCGTGGCCGAGCAGGTCGGCATCGAAGGCCGTTGGGGCTACTTCGACAAGGCCGGCCAGCTGCGTGACATGATCCAGAACCACCTGCTGCAGTTGCTGTGCCTGATCGCCATGGACCCGCCGGCCGACCTGTCCGCCGACAGTATCCGCGACGAGAAGGTCAAGGTGCTCAAGGCCCTGGCGCCGATCAGCCCCGAGGGCCTGACCACCCAGGTGGTACGCGGCCAATACATTGCCGGCTACAGTGCGGGCAAAGCCGTGCCGGGTTATCTGGAAGAAGACAATTCCAACACCCAGAGCGACACCGAAACCTTCGTCGCCCTGCGTGCCGATATTCGCAACTGGCGTTGGGCCGGGGTGCCGTTCTACCTGCGTACTGGCAAACGTATGCCGCAAAAGCTGTCGCAGATTGTCATCCATTTCAAGGAACCGTCCCACTACATCTTCGCCCCCGAGCAGCGCCTGCAGATCAGCAACAAGCTGATCATTCGCCTGCAACCGGACGAAGGTATTTCCTTGCGCGTGATGACCAAAGAGCAGGGCCTGGACAAGGGCATGCAACTGCGCAGCGGGCCACTGCAACTGAATTTTTCCGACACCTATCGCAGCGCACGCATCCCGGATGCCTACGAGCGGTTGTTGCTGGAAGTGATGCGCGGCAATCAGAACCTGTTTGTTCGCAAAGATGAAATCGAAGCTGCGTGGAAGTGGTGTGACCAGTTGATCGCCGGCTGGAAAAAGTCCGGTGATGCACCCAAGCCGTATGCGGCGGGGTCCTGGGGGCCGATGAGCTCGATTGCACTGATTACGCGGGATGGGAGGTCGTGGTATGGCGATATCTGAATTGAAACTGCCTCAGGGCGTTACTGCCCATGAGTACCGTACGCCCACGCTGCTGGCCGATGGCCTGGCCCATGACGTGGCCGAACAACTGCGCGCTGCCATCAGCGCCCGTGGCGAGGCGACGCTGGTGGTGTCCGGTGGACGCAGCCCCGTGGCGTTTTTCCAGAACCTGGCCAAGCAGGGGCTGGACTGGTCCAGGGTCACTGTCACCCTGGCCGATGAACGCTGGGTACCGGTCGAACACGCCGACAGCAATGCCGGCCTGTTGAAGCAGCACCTGCTGCAAGGCCCGGCAGCCGCGGCCAGGTTCCTCAGTCTGTACAGTGCCGCCGCCAACCTTGAAGACGCTGCCGAGCAGGCCGATCGCCTGCTGGCCGAACTGCCCGGCATTGATGTGCTGGTGCTGGGCATGGGCGATGACGGCCACACCGCCTCGCTGTTCCCCAACAGCCCCAACCTGTCTGACGCACTGAAGGCCGACGGTACTCGCCGTTGCTGGCCGATGCTGGCGCCAACCGTGCCGCACCAGCGCCTGACCATGAGTCGTGCGCTGCTGGCGACGGCCAACTACACCGTGCTGTCGATTTCCGGCAGTTCGAAATTGACCACCTTGAGCGCCGCGCTGGCCAGCGACGATGTTGCTGCCATGCCGATTCGCGCGTTTTTGCAACCTACTCTAGAGATTTACTGGTGCCCATGAGCCAAGGATCAGCCGCTATGAAAAGCCCTCAACCGACCGTGTCCATGGCGGATAAAGTTGCCTTGATCGACAGCCTCTGCGCCAAGGCGCGGATCCTGCCGGTGATCACCATCGCCCGCGAGCAGGACATCCTGCCGTTGGCCGACGCCCTGGCAGCCGGCGGTTTGACCGCGTTGGAGGTGACCCTGCGTTCCGAGTTCGGCCTCAAGGCCATTCAGGTCTTGCGCGAGCAACGTCCTGAACTGTGCACCGGTGCCGGTACCGTGCTTGATCGTCACATGCTCGAAGCGGCCGAAGTGGCAGGTTCGCAATTTATCGTTACCCCTGGCATTACCCGCGACCTGCTGGAAGCCTCGGTACACAGCCCGATCCCGCTGCTGCCGGGCATCAGCAATGCCTCCGGTATCATGGAAGGCTACGGCCTGGGTTACCGCCGCTTCAAGTTGTTCCCGGCCGAAGTCAGCGGCGGCGTCGCGGCCATCAAGGCCCTGGGCGGCCCGTTTGGCGAAGTGAAATTCTGCCCGACCGGCGGCGTTGGCCCGGCCAATATCAAAAGCTACATGGCGTTGAAAAACGTGATGTGCGTGGGCGGTAGCTGGATGCTTGATCCTGAGTGGGTCAGGAACGGCGACTGGGCACGCATTCAGGAAGTTACCGCACAGGCGCTGGCGCTGCTGGACTGAGCGGATTTACAGAATCGTTGTTGCTGTGCTTAACGGCATTTTTGCGGTGCACTTGGTCGGTGTGCCGCTTTTTTTTGTCTGCAGAAACCTCAAGAACACCGATGTTCAACTGTGGGAGCTGGCTTGCCTGCGA
This sequence comes from Pseudomonas sp. HN8-3, assembly GCF_020790195.1. Taxonomy (NCBI): domain Bacteria; kingdom Pseudomonadati; phylum Pseudomonadota; class Gammaproteobacteria; order Pseudomonadales; family Pseudomonadaceae; genus Pseudomonas; species Pseudomonas sp. HN8-3. Next base: position 4,625,202 of record NZ_CP086206.1, on the reverse strand, counting down.
TAGCGGTGGGTCAGCTGACATCTCTTGCGCTGATACACCGCCATCGCAGGCAAGCCAGCTCCCACATGTTTAATCTGTGCTCAACTGGTTAATGGCGTTGACTAGCACGTCGATGTCCGCTGCCGATGTCACCAACCCTGGTGTCACCCGAATACAGGTGCCAAACGACGCACCCACACGCGTGGTGGTAAACAAGTCGTAGTCCCTGAGCATACGATCCACCATCACCTGCTGATCCCGCCCGAGGAACTTGAACGCGGTGATCCCGCAATACAGCCGCGGATCATCCGAGGTCAGCACTTCAATACCCGGCAAGGGGCGCACCTGGTTTACCCACAGATCCCGCAGGTAATTGACCCGCGCACCCTTGGCCGCGGCGCCACCCAATTGCCGATGTTCTTCAAACACCAACGGCAAGGTCATCAGCGCGGGAAAGTTCGGTGTGCTGTAGGACGTACGAGCGCGCACATCCGTGGCCGGGTAGTGAAACTCGCCCATGTCCGGGTCGATATCGGCTAGGCGCTCGGGGGCGATATATAAAAAGCCCAGGGTCAGCGGTGCACCCATCCATTTGTGCAGGTTGAACCCCGCGAATTGGATGCCTAGTTCAGCCAGGTTGAACTCGAACTGGCCCAGGGCGTGGGCGCCGTCGAGGATCACGTCGATATGCTGTTCGCGTGCGGCCTTGGCAATGGCCGCAACGGGCATCACCAGGCCGGTGCGGTGAGTGACATGCGTCAGGGCCATCAGTTTAAGACGCGGATACTGCGCGAACGCCTTGTTATACGTCTGCACCAGGCTGTCGAAACTGGCCGGGTGGGTGTGTGACACCTCGATCACCTCCACGCCGCGAACATCGGCAAGCCAGCGCATGGCGCCCTTGACCGTGTCGTACTCCAAATCGCTGATCAGCACCTGGTCGCCGGGTTGCAGGCGGTTGTAGTTGCGGATCAGCGACTGTAAGGCTTCGGTAGCGTTGCGCGTGAAGGCGATCGACTCGGGGTCGACGTCAATCAATGCCGCCAGCGTGCGGCGAATCTCGACGTTTTCACCTTGCTCGAAACGTTGGCGCACATGCACCGAGTTGCTGCGGTTGATAAAGCTGATGTGCTCAAGGTATTGCGCCTGCACTGCACGGCTCATACGCCCGAAGTAGCCGTTTTCCAGGTTGATCGGCCCGGGTTGCAGGTCATAGCACTGGGCGATGGTGTGCCAGTGGCGTTCGTTGTCGGCATTCCTTGGCATGGCGAGTCTCTTAATGGCGGGGGGCGGGTTTGCCGTGTTTGGCACGCAGTGGTTCGAGCAGTTCGGCCAGGCCGTTGTGGTCGATTTCCTGCATCAAGGCCAGCAGACCGCCCAATTCGCCGTGGGGGAAACCTTCACGGGCAAACCAGTTCAGGTAGGGGCCAGGCAGGTCGGCGATGATCCGGCCCTTGTATTTGCCGAAGGGCATTTCGCGGGTGATCAGCAGTTCGAGTTTTTCAGGATTCATAAGCTTCGCGGGATTGAGGCGAGGTCTTCGAAAATACAGGCATTCTGCATGAAGGCCAAATGACAGATCATGCAAATAACGCACATACAGATGGTTCAATATTTCATAAGTTATTGAAATTAAAGGATAAGTTAATTCTTAAAAACCTGGCACGGGCGCTGCAATAACCAAGACACCCTTCTAACCCGTACAAGGAATTGAAAAATGACTGACATCAATAAAGAATCGATCTCCGTACTGAACGACCTGATCGAAACCAGCATCGACGGCCAAAAGGGTTTCAAGGAATGCGCTGAAGATATCAAGCATCCGGAACTCAAGGCTCTGTTTGCCAAGCGCTCTGCTGATTGCGCCACTGCCGCCGCTGAATTGAAAACCGCCGTGCGTGCCCTGGGTGGCGATCCGGAAGATTCCGGCAGCGTAGCGGGTGCTCTGCACCGTGGCTGGGTCGACGTGAAGTCGATGGTCACTGGCAAGGATGAAGAAGCGGTACTGAACGAAGCCGAGCGCGGTGAAGACCACGCACTGAAGGCTTACCGTGAAGCGATCGAGAAGATCAACAAGCACAACCTGCTGGGCATTCGTGACCTGGTGGAGCGTCAGTACCACGGCGTACAGCGCAACCACGACCAGGTAAAAGCCCTGCGTAACCAGGCTCGTGCTCAGTCGTAAGACCTGCACTGTAGCAACTGTGGGAGGGGGCTTGCTCCCGATGGCGGTGAATCAGTCGACCTATTCAGTGACTGACTCACCGCCATCGGGGGCAAGCCCCCTCCCACATTTGTATTGTGTAAATGCAGAGATTGCAGTCAGCCTCAGCCAATACTGATCGGCGGCAACTCGGTCAACGTCACCACCTGCTGCTTGCGCGGCGCCAGAATCTCTGCCTCGCCATCTACCACCAACTCATCACGCTGGTTGAATACGCGTGTAGCGATGCGTACGCGAAACTTCGGCAGTTTTTCAAGGATTTCCAAACGCACGGTAAGGGTATCGCCAATCTTGACCGGCTTCTGGAAGGTCATTTGCTGGCCGATGTAGATAGTGCCCGGCCCAGGCAGCTCGCAGGCTACGGCCGCACTGATCAGCGCACCGCTGAACATGCCGTGGGCAATGCGCTCCTTGAACATGGTTGCCTTGGCGTATTCGGCATCCAGGTGCACCGGGTTGTGGTCGCCGGACATGGCGGCAAACAACTGGATATCACGCTCTTCGACGGTCTTGCTGAAGCTGGCGGTCTGGCCCACTTCGAGCGCCTCGTACGGGGTGTTGGTTACCTGGGTCATCTAAAGGTGCATCCTGTGGCTTATCGGTAATTAATCGGCTGATTTTAAAGCAAAAACTATTCGCAGCGGGCTGGCCTGCGCAACGTCAGCGCCTGTTCCAGCCAGCTCAGAAGGTCGGCGGTGACTTCATCACGGTTGGTTTCGTTGAATACTTCATGCCGCGCCTGCGGGTAGAGGTTCAATTGTATGTTCTGGCAGCCGGCCTCACGCAGGGCATGGGCCAGGTCCTTGAGACGCTTGCCTTCACTTACCGGATCACATTCGCCGCCCATCACCAGGATCGGCAAGCCCGGGTCGATCTGCGCGAGATTGGACGCTTTGCTGATTTGCTGCAAGCCGCCCAGCAGGTCGACCCATAACTGGTTGGTGCAGCGAAAACCGCAGAGCGGGTCGTTGATGTACTTGTCGACTTCGTCCGGGTCGCGGCTCAGCCAGTCGCAGGCGGTGCGATTGGGTTTGAACGCTTTGTTGAACGAGCCGAATGACAGGAACTCGATCAACGCACTGCGGCCGCGCAACCCCTGGCGCATGCGTTCGATACGTGCGATCAGGCGTGCCGCGCTATACAACGCTACCGGCTGGAAATTCGAACCGCTGAGAATCGCGCCATGCAGGCTGGCGCTGTGGTGCAGCAAATAGCCCTGGGCGATGTAGCTGCCCATGCTGTGGCCGAGCAAAATAATCGGCAGGCCCGGTTTTTGCTGGCCGATATGCTGGTTGAGGCTGGCCAGGTCGCCGACCACTTTGTTCCAGCCATCCTTTTCAGCGTACAGCCCCAGGGTGCCCTCATCGGCAGTACGCCCATGACCGCGCTGGTCCAGCGCATACACCCCGTAGCCGGCGCTGCACAAGGCGTCGGCCAGGCGAGCATAACGACCACTGTGTTCGGCCATGCCGTGGGAGAGCATCACCACCGCCTTGGGCGGGGTGTCTGGCAGCCATTGATTGACGTACAGGCGGCTGTGGTCATTCGCGGTCAGCCAGAAGGTGCTGTGGGTCATGGCGGCTTCCTTTGCTCAGGGTCGTTGCAGTGTATAGCTCATTCGCAGAGTTGCGGGGTATCTGCCTACACGTTAGACGCAAGATTCATACAATCAATGACACGATTTAGCGTATTTGCCTGTTTGCTCATAGCTGCTAACGTCCCCAAAGCTCCGCTTTTTATAAACGCTTAAAGCGGCCGGACATACTCAGGTAAGAGGACAAGAATAATGCAACCTGATTTCTGGAATGACAAACGCGCAGCGGGCGTTCCCAATGACATCGACCTCACAACCTACAAGTCGGTGATCGAAGTTTTCGAGCGTTCCTGCAAGACCTTTGCCGACCGTCCGGCGTTCAGCAACATGGGCATTACCCTGACCTACGCCGAGCTTGAACGCCAGAGTGCGGCGTTCGCCGGTTACCTTCAACAGCACACCGACCTCAAGCCTGGCGAGCGCATCGCGGTGCAAATGCCTAATGTGCTGCATTATCCGGTTGCGGTATTCGGCGCATTGCGCGCCGGGCTGATCGTGGTCAATACCAACCCGCTGTACACCCCCCGCGAGATGCGCCACCAGTTCAAGGACGCAGGTGTGCGGGCGCTGGTGTACCTCAACCTGTTCGGTTCGCGGGTGCAGGAGGTCTGCACCGACACCGAGATCGACTACTTGATCGAAGCCAGGATGGGCGACTTCATGCCCGCCGCCAAAGGCTGGCTGGTCAACACCGTGGTCGACAAGGTGAAGAAGATGGTCCCGGCCTACCACCTGCCACGGGCTGTGTCGTTCAAGCGTGCGTTGCGCATGGGCGCGGGCCTTGGGGTGACGCGCCATCCGGTAACCCTGGACGATATTGCCGTGCTGCAATACACCGGCGGCACCACCGGCCTGGCCAAGGGCGCGATGCTCACCCATGGCAACCTGGTGGCGAACATGCAGCAGGTGCGGGCGTGCATGTCGCAACTGGGTGAAGACGGCCACCCGCTGATCAAGGAAGGGCAGGAGGTCATGATCGCACCGCTGCCGCTGTACCATATCTATGCATTCACGGCGAACTGCATGTGCATGATGGTGTCCGGCAACCACAACGTGCTGATCACCAACCCACGGGACATTGGCGGCTTTATCAAGGAGCTCAAGCAGTGGCGCTTCACCGGGCTGCTGGGGCTCAACACCCTGTTTGTGGCGTTGATGGATCACCCGGATTTCAAGAGCCTGGATTTCTCCCATCTCAAGATCACCAACTCCGGCGGCACAGCTCTGGTCAAGGCCACGGCGGAACGGTGGAAGGCGCTGACCGGTTGCTCCATCGGCGAAGGCTACGGCCTCACCGAAACTTCACCGGTGGCCAGCACCAACCCGTACGGCGGCCTGTCGCGCCTGGGGACCGTGGGCATTCCGGTGCCGGGCACCGCCATGAAAGTGGTTGATGATCAAGGGCACGAACTGCCGTTGGGTGAGCGCGGCGAGTTATGCATCCAGGGCCCGCAGGTGATGAAGGGGTACTGGCAGCAACCCCAGGCCACCGCCGAAACCCTGGACGCTGAAGGCTGGCTCAAGACCGGTGACATTGCCGTGATCGACACCGACGGCTATGTCAGCATTGTTGATCGCAAGAAAGACCTGATTATCGTCTCCGGCTTCAATGTCTATCCCAACGAAATCGAAGATGTGGTGATGGCCCACCCGGCCGTAGCCAGCTGCGCGGTGATCGGCGTGCCGGACGAGCGCACGGGGGAGGCGGTGAAGCTGTTCGTGGTAGCGCGGGCCCAAGGGGTGAGCCTTGAGGAGCTGAAGGCGTACTGCAAGGCCAACTTCACGGGGTACAAGGTGCCCAAGCACATTGTGCTGAGGGAGTCTTTGCCGATGACGCCGGTGGGGAAAATTCTGCGGCGCGAGCTTCGCGACATCGCCTGAATTGAAATAGGGTCAAAATGTGGGAGGGGGCTTGCTCCCGATAGCAGTGTGTCAGTCAACAGAGTCTTTGGCTGATCCACCGCTATCGGGAGCAAGCCCCCTCCCACATTTGTTATCCGTCGCCCAGGAAAGCCCATTCCAGAGCGTATTTCATTGATATAGAATTTTTGCTCTAAAAGTGACCATTGGATATTCTTGAGTCATGTTTATGACTGTAGGGCCCTCTTTTGGCTCTAGGCGGCCCTCGGCAAAGCTGCTACTCTCGGCGCGCTTTGTGACGTCTCGGCCTGCTTGAAAGCGCCAGATTCACCTAAAAACATACACCAATAATAATCGCATCAAATGCGATGATGAATTCGCGTCGCTGAGGAGTGGGCTTCCATGAATGAAGACTTTTGGAAGGATAAGTACCCCGCCGGGATTGCTGCACAGATCAATCCAGACGAGTATCCGAATATTCAGGCGGTACTGAAGCAGTCCTGCCAGCGCTTCGCCAACAAACCGGCTTTCAGCAACCTGGGCAAGACCATCACCTACGGTGAACTCTACGAATTGTCCGGGGCATTTGCCGCGTATCTGCAACAGCATACCGACTTGAAGCCTGGCGATCGAATCGCCGTGCAACTGCCCAACGTCCTGCAATACCCGGTCGCCGTGTTCGGCGCCATTCGTGCCGGCCTGATCGTGGTCAACACCAACCCGCTGTACACCGCGCGGGAAATGGAACATCAATTCAATGATTCCGGGGCCAAGGCCCTGGTTTGCCTGGCCAACATGGCGCACCTGGCTGAAAAAGTCGTGCCCAAGACCGCCGTCAAGCATGTGATCGTCACTGAAGTCGCCGACCTGCTGTCGCCGTTCAAGCGCCTGCTGATCAACAGCGTGATCAAGTACGTGAAGAAGATGGTCCCGGCCTATCACTTGCCCCAGGCCATCACGTTCAATAACGTGCTTGCCAAGGGCCATGGCCAGCCGGTGAATGATGTCAGCCCGGCCAGCAGCGATGTGGCGGTGTTGCAATATACCGGCGGTACCACCGGTGTGGCCAAGGGCGCGATGCTGACCCACCGCAACCTCGTCGCCAACATGCTGCAATGCAAGGCGTTGATGGGGTCCAACCTCAACGAAGGCTGCGAGATCCTGATCACACCGCTGCCGCTGTACCACATCTATGCCTTCACCTTTCACTGCATGGCGATGATGCTGATCGGCAACCACAACATCCTGATCAGCAACCCGCGTGACCTGCCGGCGATGGTCAAGGAACTGTCGAAGTGGAAGTTCAGCGGGTTCGTCGGCTTGAATACCCTGTTCGTGGCGCTGTGCAACAACGAAGCCTTCCGCAAACTCGATTTCTCCGCGCTCAAAGTCACCCTGTCGGGCGGCATGGCCCTGCAATTGGCGGCCGCCGAGCGTTGGAAGGCCGTGACCGGCTGTGGTATCTGCGAAGGCTACGGCATGACCGAAACCAGCCCGGTGGCCACGGTGAACCCGATCCAGCATATCCAGATCGGCACCATTGGCATTCCGGTACCGTCCACAGTGTGTAAAGTCATCGCCGACGACGGTACCGAGTTGGCGCTGGGTGAAACCGGCGAGCTGTGCGTCAAGGGCCCGCAAGTCATGAAGGGCTACTGGCAGCGCGAAGACGCCACCGCCGAGATGCTCGACAGCGAAGGTTGGCTGAAAACCGGTGACATCGCGATCATCCAGCCAGACGGCTATATGCGCATTGTCGACCGCAAGAAAGACATGATTCTGGTCTCCGGCTTCAACGTCTACCCCAACGAACTGGAAGACGTACTGGCAGGCCTGCCGGGCGTGTTGCAGTGCGCAGCCATCGGTGTGCCGGACGAGAAGTCCGGAGAGCACATCAAGATCTTCATCGTGGTCAAGCCAGGCGCCACCCTCACCAAGGACCAGGTGATGGAGCACATGCGCGCCAACGTCACCGGCTACAAGGTGCCCAAGGCTGTTGAGTTCCGTGATACGTTGCCTACAACTAACGTCGGCAAGATTCTGCGGCGTGAATTGCGTGATGAAGAACTGAAAAAGCTGGGTGTGAAGAAATAGCCCGGTAAAGCGTGAATTGAAAAGTACCCCTCGCTGAGGGGTATTTTTTTGCCTCTGGCGCGGCGTAATGCCCGGCTTGTCACTCCACGGGCTTGTGTGATATCGACTAATAACGACGCACGCTCGCTAAATACGCGACGCTTGCAAGTTGACGGCTGATCGAGGAGTGATGATGGACTTAGGGATTAGAGGTAAATGGGCTGTCGTCTGCGCTGCCAGTAAAGGGTTGGGTTATAGCTGTGCCCAGGCGCTTGCGGACGAGGGGGTAAACATCGTGATTAACGCACGGGGCGTGCCTGACTTAGAGGCTGCCGAACAGCGTTTGAAACTCAGAAACCCTGAGGGAGAAGTCATCACGGTGGTAGGTGATATTACTGACCCTTCGATTCGCCAGGCATTGGTCGATGCTGCCCCGCAAGTTGATATATTGATCAATAATGCCGGGGGGCCCAAGCCTGGGAACTTTCGTGAGTGGACCGATCAAGAGTGGCGTGCAGCGATTGATACCAATATGTTGGCACCTATCGAACTCATCAAGTCAGTGATCGATTCCATGGCAGGTCGAGGCTTCGGCCGGATAATCAATATAACTTCCGGCGCGGTTAAAGCGCCCCTGGATGCATTGGGGCTTTCAACCTCAGTCCGATGTGGGCTTACCGGTTTTGTGGCGGGCTTGGCGCGTCAGAAAGACTTCGCGTCGAGAAACACCACGATCAATAATATTCTCCCCGGTGCGTTCAAAACCGAGCGATTGGAAAATACCTTTCAAGTGGCGGCAGAGCGTTCAGGAAAAACAGTGAACGCTATGGCTGAAAGTCGACTGGCAACCATTCCGGCGGGGCGCTTTGGTGACCCGGCTGAGTTCGCTGCATTGTGCGCTTTTTTATGCAGTCATCAGGCTGCCTATGTGACCGGTCAGAACATCCTTATCGATGGCGGCGCCTACCCGGGTATCTTCTAATGGATAGCCAAAGATGTCGTTGTGCCATATGAAATAGTAGAGTTTTTAAAATTTAAACCGCCAGCGATGGCGGTTTTTTTATGGGTTTTGCTTTTTCTTGTGTGCCGTAACGGACTGAAGTAAAACGAAAAAATTCAATGAGTCATAGATTGGATCCAATCTTATTCCATTTTGTTATTTGAAACGCGTTAAACCCTAGGATAGGTTTTTAGTGGTTGTAACAAGATATTTCTGTCGCGTCGGTGAGCGTAATGCCCGCTCGCCGATCACATTGGATCTACTGTCTTAGGGAGCAATGCATGTCGACCCAAAAACGCTTGAAAGTCTTTCCTACCTCATCGATCGGCACTATCGCCACCATCCCGTCCTCAAAACCTGAAACACAACGGGCAATTATTGCCGCCAGCCTCGCCTCGGGAACTTCTTATATTTACAACGACCTTCGTTGCCTTGAAACCGAAACAATGAAAAAGGCATGTCGTAGTATTGGTGCAATTATTGAGGAGCAACCAGGCAGATTAGTGGTAACTGGCACAGGCGGCTTGATCAAGCCCGAAAAGAAGGTGATCGACGCTCTAGGCTCCGGGTTGGTATTTCGAGTGTTTGCTGCGTTGACGTGCTTTACAACGACGCCGGCGGTTATTACCGGTGATGAAGTTCTGCGGGGGCGTGTCATGGAGCCTTTGTTTGTCGCCCTGGAAGGGCTGGGGGCCCATATTTCATGCATCAACCACAGTGGCAAGGCCCCGATTGTGAACTGGGGGGGTTATAAAGGGGGAGAGTGTACGATTGAGGGCAATATCAGCTCGCAATTCATCACTGCGATTCTGTTCTGCGCCCCCCTCGCCAAACAACCTACGGTGGTGAATATCCGCGGTGAAATTCTGTCGCTTTCGTATATCAAGCAGACTTTGGAAACCCTCAGCACCGCGGGGATCAGCTATGAGGTGAACGCTGACTATTCACAAATTACGGTGTATCCCGGCCACTATCGCAGCGCGAACTATACGATCGTCGGTGACTACACCTCATCGTCCTATTTGATCGCGGCCGGCATCATCTTTCCGGGCGAGTTGACGCTCAAGAACATGAACAGCAAGAGTTTGCAGGGCGAGCGTGCGATTCTCAAAGTGGCCGAGGCGCTGGGCGTCAATGTTGAGTTCAATGACGCTGCCAATGAAGTACGCATTGTTAATAAGTTGGCTGAGTTAAAAGGCAAGTATCATTTCGATGCGAGTGATTACCCCAATATTGTGCCGACACTGGCGGCGATCGGTGCTTATGTGCAGGGTGAGTTCAAAGTGACCGGCGGCTCCATTACGCGCTTGCACAAGTCGCCACGCATTGAGGCGATGGTGACCGAGCTGGTGAAAATGGGTGTGGACATACAGCCGTTGTTTAAAAACGGCGTCTACGATGGCTTCGTTATTCGTGGTGAACCGAGTTACGCCGGTGATGCAGTGTTGTCAGCCTGGGGTGACCATCGAATTTTCATGTCATTGTTTGTGGCTTCCTTGCGGTGCCAGCAGCTTAATGAGTTGGATGGTTATCAGGACGTTCATTGTTCCTTTCCGGATTTCTTCCAGGAGTTTGAACGTCTGGGCGTGTCGTTTGAAGAAAGCTCGACAGCTGCCAAGCATGTTGAAGTCTGACTTTTTATCTTTGAATTAAAGGGAGGGTGGCCTGGGTCACCCTCTATATAACGGATTATAGATCATGAACTTTCGAGAAAAGCTTGAGCGGGATGGGTACGTCGTTATTCCAGGAGTACTCTGCAGCGAGCAGGTGGAAAAGTTGCGTAAAACGTATGTCCATAGTTTGGCAGAGACCGAGCAGAGCACGCTGTTGCCAACGGCGTTTCTGCAATTTAGTGATATGGTCAATGCACTGCTCCATCCTGGTGCTATTCAGGCGATAAAGGATATTTTTCAGTCGGATTTTTCGCTGTTACCGAATTTTACGGTGCGCGAGAGCGTTTATATACCATGGCACAATGATGCGTACTTTCTTCCCGACGAAGTGATTTCGCCTAGCGCATTTCCCGAATTCTTACAGTGTGCTTATTATCTTCAAGATAATGATCCTGTGTCGGGCGGCGGCATCACCTTACTGCCGGGATCGCACAAGCTCAGTAAAGATGAAGTCAAGATCAGGCTCGCCGAACCGGTAAAATTCGAGCGCACGATCATGAGTAAGGCCGGCGATCTGGTTATTTGGGATAATCGAGTAACTCATCGCAGCAGTGCGCCGGATCAGACGCCTGTGGAAACAAAGCTGGCCATTCAATGGACTGTTTCTGCTTCGACCAAACATAACGCATCCTACATTACCTACCTGCGTGCCCGGGCTGAGCGCAGCCTGCATGTTTCGGACTATTTGCCCAACAGCCCCAAGCCATATTTTGCCGATATGCCCAATGTGCGCTACCCCTCTTCTTTTTCACAAGATGCCGTGTTGAAGATGAAGGGCGAGAACATCACATTTATCGAGATCTGAACAGGGGATTTGCAATGGAATTGCAAAGTACTGGCGAAACCGGTGCACATTACATTCTTCGCCAACTTCAGTCTTTGGGGGTTACGCACTTCTTCATGGTGCCTGGCAAGTTGATCAATGCGTTTATGCGTTGTTATCCCAGTGATGGCTCTACAACGCTTGACATTGAACCGGTGGTTACAGCGTGTGAAACAGGCGCGTCCTATATGGCCGAAGGCTATGCGCGTGCCAGTGAAACATTCGGGGTGTGCCTGGTGATAGGCGGGCCCGGTGTTACCAACGCGCTGACCGGGATCGCTTCCGCTTACACGGACCACCAGTCGGTCTTGCTCTTGTCGGGCCAGATTGCGTCATCGCTGGAAATGCAAAACGTGCTGCAGGACGGGAGCCAAACCGGCGTGAATCTGTGTGATGTATTCAAACCCATCACCCGCAGTGCCCTCGAGGTCAAGGCAGGGCAACCCTTGTCGGCGTTTTTGCGCGAATCGGTGCGGTTGTTGAAAGGCCTGGAAAAAGGCCCGACCTACTTGGCCGTCAGCAAGGAAGCACTGTACGAGAAATCCACGAGCCGCGCCGATATCGCCGCCAACGTACTGGAGTCGTGGAGCAACCAAGCGCTTGCCGTTGAAAAGATCAAAAGCGCGGCGATCAAGGCCGTGTTCAAGCGCTCGACCAATCTCGTCATTCTCGCGGGGCTACGTTGCAAAAACTCCAAGGTTGGCGCTGCGCTCCTGGCATTTTCCGAGCGCTTTTCGATTCCGGTCGCGACCACCTTGAGCGCCAAAGGGCTGTTCCCGGAGGACCATCCCAACGCTTTGGGCGTTTACGGTTATTCGGGAAACAAGCGCGCTATCGAGGCGTTCAAGGGCGGTGTGGACGGTGTGATTCTCCTTGGGCTCGATACCACTCAATGGAGCACCATGCTCTGGTCCCATGAGCTAAGGCCTCAATTTGGCGCGATCCAGGTGGATGAGAACCCAGATTATCTGGGACGGTATCTTGATATTGATCACGGTGTGGTGGCGACGGGGGAGGGTTTCCTGAGGCTGGTCAGCGAGGTTCACGCACAAGAGCTGGAGGCCAGCCAGGAGAGTCGCTCCAGATGGTCGAATGATCTTCAACGGGTGCCGCTGCATTACCCGGTCGATGCCAAAGCTACGGGCAATCTTGCCGACCATCCCGCCGCCTATATCCCGGTGCTGCAAGCGTTTTTCCCCAGTGATGGCGTGGTGTGTGTCGATTCGGGCTCCCATCGATCCTTCTTCGGCCACTACTGGACCGCGCGGGGGGCGGCGGCCTATTTATCGGCAACCACATTAGGCCCGATGGGCTGGAGTATCCCGGCAGGCATCGGTGCAAGTTTCGCCCGCCCCGATGGCAAAACCATGGTGATTACCGGTGATGGCTGCATGCTGATGCAGGGCCTTGAGCTATCGACCGCCGCGAAACATGGGTTGAATATCGTCTTCGTCGTTTTCAATAACCGGTCCTATTCGGCAAGTTACTTCAATAACAAAGACAACTTAGCCGCGCTGACGCAAATTCCCGATTACAACTGGTGCCTGTTTGCCCAGAGCCTGGGCGTGAGCGCGACGTGCGTGGACTCCCCACAGGCCTTGCAAGATTGTATTGAAAGCATCATGAGCACCGCCGCACCTCATCTGATTGAAATCAAATGCGACGGGCGACATACCACGCCCAATAGCGAATACGGCACACGCTTGAAAGACCATCCATTACTGTAAGGAGCCTGTCGTGAATTCTAGAATGGTGATCACCAACTCCTGCCTGATCCTGGTATTGGGGTTGTTTTCCATTGACTTGTACAACCCCGCCTTGCCGGAGATTGCACGGGTATTTTCGGTAACTGACGCGCAGTCCCAAAACCTGGTGGTCTTCTATCTGGCAGGCTTTGCACTGTCCCAGTTGGTGTATGGGCCGATCTCCGATAGAAAAGGGCGGGTACCGGTGATTATGGTCTCCCTTGCCCTCGGCGCCTTGGGCAATTACCTGACGTCGACGGCGGACAGTATTCAGGCGCTCTATCTGTTTCGTTTGTTAACAGGTATCGGTGCTGGCGGTTGCCCCGTGATAAGCCGGGCAATATTGAGCGATACGTTCAAAGATAAAACCGAGTTGTCCAAATCGCTGACGGTGTTCTCCATGGCGTCCCAGGTCTCGCCTGCGCTTGCGCCGGTGCTGGGTGGTTTTATTACTGCTGCACTTCCTTGGCAATATAATTTCTACGCACTGACCCTGATCACGCTGCTCGGCGCCGTATTTATCAAGGCCACACTGGTTGAAACAGCTCCGCTGCAGGGCGTGCCTTCCAAACGGCTTGAGGGTTTCAAAGTACTGCTGCGCGACTTCAACTTCATGGTTTACAGCCTGGTCTCTGCGGTACTGTTTGCGATCACCATCGGCTACTTCACCGCGAGCCCATTCATCTATCAATTGCAGTTCCATCTGCAGAGCCAGGAAAACGGCCTGCTGTTCGTTGGCTACTCTGCGGGTATCGTCTTGGGTTCTTACCTGACCAAGCGGTTTTTGAATCGTTACTCGCCTGAGCGCATCCTGATGACGTCCCTGGTGGCGCTGACGGTGTTGGCGGCGCTCGCTCCGCTGGTTCTCCAGGCATTCAAGCTGGTCACGGCCCCGGCGTTGGTGGCGTATGGCTTTTTGGTCGCTCTCGGCTGTGGCCTGTCCTCACCCTTGTTGTTGGGGATCAGTCTGCATGGCCAGGCAAAACATGCCGGTACCGGGAGTGCGCTGCAAGGCGCGATCAAGATGGCGGGCGCGGCAGTGGCGCTGTTCTTTTTCTCTGAGGGGCACACCAGCACCGCCATGGGGCTGATGATGGGGATTCTGGTCATGTCGCTGTTTTGCCTGTTTGCCATCGCCCTGGCTCAGCGTATTGCCGGTCGGTCAGTGGCAACCGCCTGAAAGTGCGCGAGAGCGTGACTGCTGGCACAGCAGTCACGCTCTCGCCGGTTAGGGGCGATGGTTACAGAGTGAACTGGGCAAAGCTCACGCCGGCACCCGCCGGGCGTACATCCTTGAGGAACGAGTCCTTGTCGGCGCTCAGTTCCAGGGTTATCTCCGGCTTGCGCTTGCCCGCATTGCGTACCACCAACCCTTCCAGCTTTTCGCGCAGAAACACAGTCGGCACCTTCAGGTGCAACAACTGGTCCGTCTCGGCGTTATGCATCAGCAGATGGATCCACTCGTACTGGCCCACGGCAATCCGCGCAACGGGCAGGTCGAACCACCAGATGTTGCGCTTGTGGTCCAGGTCGGTGAAATGGCAGTTGTTGACGCCGAGTACGGCACCGCCCAGTTCCTGGTTTCTGCGGGCGATAGCCTGTGCTTTATTGAGTTTCATAACCTTCCTACGGGATCTGTTATTCAGCGTTGCAGCCTGAATGTGCCGGGCATTCTCGTGGGTTGGCCGCAAAACATAAAGCCAAACCTGCGGCAGGCGATAAAATGCCTCGCGAAAATAATTGAAACTCTGCCGAAGCGCCCTGGGTCAACCTCTACGTAATGACCAAAACCCTCGATTGTTCCAGGAGAAATACCATGAGCAGCACATCGGATAAGGCAAAAGGTTTGGCGAACGAAGCGGTCGGCAACATCAAGCAGGGTGTCGGCAAAGTCACAGACAACGACAAGCTGCGTGCTGAAGGCGTGATCCAAGAGAAAAAAGGTGAAGCGCAGCAAGCAGTCGGGAAAACCAAGGACGCGGTGAAAAAAGCCACCGAATAAGGCGTTCTCCTGGGTTTGCCCAGCAGTATGGCGGCCATCCACGGATGGCCGTTTTTGTGTGAACTGTTGCAACTAAATTTTGGAAATTGTTTCAAAGTCGCCAAATGGGCTACTTTGATGTAGAAAACGGCCCCTGAGTCGCCCACGAACTCAACCTCTTTGCGGCGAAAGGAGACGCTATGATTTTTCCGGTACTCGATGGTCTCAAGCTGCACAAGGTGCTGATACGCACCGTCAAGGAATTCGTCGATGACGAGATGCCTACCTACGCTTCGGCACTGGCTTACCAGATGCTGTTCTCCTTGTTTCCCTTCCTGCTTTTCCTGATTGCCCTGATCGGTTTCCTGCATCTGCCGGACTTCTTCACCTGGCTGCGCCTGCAGTCGGAGCTGGTGTTGCCGCCCCAGGCGCTGGAGCAGGTCAACCCGGTCATCGACCAGTTGCAACAGTCCAAGGGCGGCCTGCTTTCGGTTGGTATCGTCATCGCGCTGTGGACCGCCTCTGCGGGCGTACGCCTGATGATGAGTGCGATGAACGCGGCCTATGACGTCGTCGAAGGCCGGCCGATCTGGAAGCGCTTCCCCCTGTCGATTTTCTACACCGTCGGCATTGCCGGCATGTTGCTGGCCGCCGCTGCGCTGATGGTGCTTGGCCCGCAGGTCATGGAGTGGCTGGCCGGGCAGATCGGCATGCAGGAGTTCGTCGTCACCCTGTGGACCATCCTGCGCTGGCCATTGATCGTGATCCTGCTGATGTTCGCCGTGGCACTCATGTATTACGTGATGCCGGACGTCGAGCAGAAATTCCGCTTCATTACCCCAGGCTCGGTGTTGGCCGTGGTGGTGTGGATCGTGGCTTCCCTGGGCTTTGGTTATTACGTCAAGACCTTCGCCGACTACAACGCCATGTATGGCAGCATCGGCGCGATCATTGTCCTGCTCCTGTACTTCTATATTTCCTCCGCCGTGTTACTGCTGGGTGCGGAGATGAATGCCGTGATCGAACACATGTCGGCCGAAGGCAAGGACCCAGGTGAAAAGGAGTTTGACGAACCCGGTCACACCGATGAAAAACAGCACGTCTCGGGCCTAGGCCGGGACCACTCCAAGCCCACTCCTGAAGAAGTGCCGCGATGATCCGTGAAATCCTGAAAATGGGCGACGAACGCCTGCTGCGTATCGCCCCACCGGTACCGCCGGAAATGTTCGACAGCCCCGAGTTGTGGCAACTGATCGACGACATGTTCCAGACCATGGAACACGTGGGCGGTGTTGGCCTGGCTGCACCGCAGATTGGTGTCGACCTGCAACTGGTGATTTTTGGTTTCGAGGCCAGCGAACGCTACCCGGAGGCGCCGCCTGTACCGCAGACCATCCTGATCAACCCGCTTATCACGCCCCTGAGCCCGGTGCTGGAAGAGGGCTTCGAAGGCTGCCTGTCGGTGCCGGGTTTGCGCGGCGCCGTGAACCGTTATCAGCAGATTCGCTACGAAGGTTTCGACCCCAAGGGCGAGCCGATTGTGCGTTTTGCCGACGGCTTTCATGCACGGGTGGTGCAGCATGAATGCGACCACTTGATCGGTCGGCTGTACCCGTCGCGGATCACTGATTTCAGCAAGTTCGGGTTTATCGAAGTGATGTTTCCGGAATTGGATCCGACAGCTGACGAATAAACACCAGGCTACCTGAGGTCCCAATGTGGGAGGGGGCTTGCTCCCGATAGCGGTGGACCGGTCGACATTTCAGCGACGGACACTCCGCCATCGGGAGCAAGCCCCCTCCCACATTTTTATCCGGCATCATTCAGGTGATTGAGAACCCCATCGCAATCATCGGCTTGTTCCGTTTGTAGCGCACCAACCGCTCGCTGAGGGACTGCGGCAGCAGCGTGTCCTGACTGAACCCCATACGCTGATACAACCCCTCCAGATCCGGATGGCACAGCAGCCACACCGTACCCTCCACTGCGGCTACCGCCTGCTCAATCAAGCGTGCCGCCAACCCCTGGCCGCGATAGGCCGGATCGACAAACACCCCCGTCAGCCACTGCCCACCCACCACCGGGCTCAAGCACAACCCAGCCACGATCTCGCCGTCGCGAGCTACCCACAAACGGCCGCCCTTGAGGGCCTTCATCGAAGAGTTGTGGCTGCGGTAAAACTTGTTCAACAGTGGCCACAGAGGCTCTGCCAGCGGTTCGATGTGCAGTTCGGGCATGGTCTTTGGGCCAGCGGGGTCAGGGCCGGGGATTATAAGCGCCTTCTGCCGGGCAATAGGTGGTATACCCAGTGCTACATCCCCTTAAGTTGAGCATGCATCATGGCCAAAGGTATGGATTCAAAGAAAGCCGCGAAGAAAAAACCGGCAAAGACCGCCGATGAAAAGCGTGCGGACAAGAAAGCCAAGAAGTCCGAGACTGGGCTGTTCGGTCACTGAGTTACAAGCTTAGAACCAAAGGATCTGCAAGATTGGCGCGTCTCGCGGCACAGAGTAGGAAACACCTGCTCTGAGCTGCCGATGGCCAACTACCTTGACCTGAGCCACCGCCGGGAAATTCAAGCCCTGGCTGCAAGTTTTACCGCGAAGACCGAATGGCCGACCTGGCTGCTGTTGCTCGGCGTGTATGCCGGCTGGTTCGGTGTGTTGCTTGCCAGCCACTGGCTGGGCCTGTGGTGCAGCACCTTGTTGCTGATCCCGTTGGTGACCCTCTGGCTGTCGCTGCAACACGAGTTGCTGCACGGCCATCCCACCCGTTTGCCGTTGGTGAACAAACTGCTCGGTTACGCGCCGTTTGCCGTGTGGTACCCCTACACCCTGTATCGCGACAGCCACCTGTTGCATCATCACGACGAAGACCTGACCCTGCCCGGCATCGACCCGGAAAGCCGCTACCTTAACCAACAGCAGTGGGACGCCAGCTCGCGCTTGCAACGCAGCGTGCATTGGCTGACCAAGACCGTATTCGGTCGCTTGCTGCTGGCGGCACCCCTGGCCATCAGCCGCTTACTGCGCGATCAATGGCAACGCCTGCCAGAGGTTTGGCCGATGTGGCTGGCCCACGGCGCCGTGACCCTGTTGATGCTGGGTTTTATCGCCCATTACAGTGCCTTGCCGGTGTGGCATTACCTGCTGCTGGTGAGCGTGCCGGCCTTGTCCTTGGCGTCGATCCGTTCCTACTATGAACATCGCCCGCATCCGCGGCCGGAACAGCGCACGGTGCTCAACGAAGCGTACTGGCCCTGGCGCTGGCTGTTCCTCAACAACAACCTGCACCTGGTGCACCACGACCTGCCGAAACTACCCTGGTACCTGCTACCTACGGTATATCGCGCCCGTCGCGAACAGTGGCTCGCGCGCAGCGGTGGGTTCCTGGTGAAGGGCTACGGCCAGTTGATCAGCCGCCACGGCCTCAAGGCCATCGACAGCCCCCGGCACCCTTTTGCCTGAGAGATGCCCATGAGTGAGCGCTATGCCGAGTTGCGCATGTATGTCGCCCCGGAGCCCATCGAGCAAGCCAATCAACAGTGGCTTGCGCGCATCCTTGAGCGCTTGGGCCTGCATCGGCGTAACGCCGACCACCTCGACTTGCCCGGCCTGTGGCTGGCGCCAGAATTGCTCGTCACCCAAACCTGCGGCTACCCGCTGATGACCCAACTGCGTGGCCAGGTTCGCGTCGTCGGTCGCCCCCGCTACGAGCTGCCCCATAGCAGCAATGGCGAACACTGCAGCCTGTTGCTGAGCCGCGTTGACAACCCACGTACTATCCTGGCGCAGTTCTACAACAGCCGCGGGGTGATCAACGGCCACGACTCCAACAGTGGCATGAACCTACTGCGCCACTGCCTGGCACCGTTGCAGCGCGACGGGCGTTTCTTCGCCAGCGTCGCCGTCAGCGGTGCCCACCGTGAGAGCCTGCGCTGGCTGCGTGAAGATCGCGCGGACCTCGCTGCCATCGACAGCGTGACCTACGACTACCTGGCGCGTTTCGTGCCCGAAGAGGTCGCGGGTTTGCGCATGGTTACCCGCAGCGCGCCGAGCCCGACCTTGCCCTATATCGGCCCGCCGGGCTTGAGCGATGTGCAGCTGAAGCAGGTCCGCGAAGCGATGAACCTGGCGTTGCAAGACCTGCCGCAGGTGGTGCAAACCCTTGGTGTGCAAGCCGTGCTCCCCGCTAGCGAAGACGACTATCAGGTGCTGTTGGATTACCAACGGCAAGCCGCCAGCCTTGGCTATACGGATATTCAATAAAGCTATATAAAAATGCATTTTAAATATTATTAAAGAATAAGAGGCCTTGCTAGGATCGCTCTACCGGAACACCGGACATAACGCGCACCCTACTCGACAGGAGCCACTATGTCCGGCGCCGACACCTCTCACCCCGCCTACGTGGGCGCACTGTTCCGCAGCCATTACGCCTGGTTGTGCAGCCGCTTGTATCGTCAACTCGATTCCCGTGCACACGCCGAAGACATCGCCGCCGACACCTTTGTCCAGCTCCTGAGCGCACTCGACGTCGCCCCGATCCGTCAGCCTCGCGCCTTGCTCACCACCATTGCCCAGCGCCTGATGTATCAGCTGTGGCGGCGACGTGACCTGGAGCGCGCCTATCTCGACGCCCTGGATAACGATGAAGCCTTTAGCGTGCCGTCCCCCGAAAACCTGGCCCAGACGTGCGAGGCGCTGCAGGCCGTCGACCAGTGGCTCGACGGCCTGCCGGCCAAGGTCAGGGCGACGTTCCTGTTGTCCCGACTCAATGGCCTGACGTACCCCGCGATCGCGGCCGAACTAGGAGTTTCCCAGCGCTCGGTCAGTGATTACATGGCCCGCGCCCTTAACGGCCGCCTGCGGTTGTGCCTGGAATGAACACCACGCCTGACTCACTGCGCACGGCCAATCCGCTCACGATCACGACCATGAGGCAACCCATGAAAAAACTGAAAAAACTACTAGGGGGTTCGCTGCTGGCGCTCACCGTCCTGGCCCAGCCTGCGCTCGCCGCCGAACCTCCCACCCTGCGCATCGGCTACCAGAAAAGCTCGGTGAGTATGGTGCTCGCCCGTGAGCACAAGCTCTTCGAAGCTGCGCTGCCCGGCACCCAGGTGCAATGGACCGAATTCCTCGGCGGCCCGCCGCTGATCGAGGCACTCAACGCCGGCAGCCTGGACATCGGCAATATCGGCGACATCCCGCCGATCTTTGCCCAGGCGGCCGGCATCGACTTGCAGTACTTTGCCGTCGAGCCCAACGACGGCAAGACCGAAGCCGTGCTGGTGCCCAAGGCCAGCACCGTGCAGAACGTCGCGGAGCTCAAGGGCAAGCGCGTGGCGTTGCTCAAGGGCTCCAGTGCACACAACCTGTTCCTCAAGAGCCTGCTGCGCGCCGGTTTGCAATGGAAGGACGTGAACGTGGTGTACCTGTCGCCTTCTGACGGCCGTGCGGCCTTCGAACAAGGCAAGGTCGATGCCTGGGTGGTCTGGGACCCGTACTACTCGGCCGCCGTAGTCGACGGCTCTGCTCGCGTGCTGGGTGATGGCCAGGGCCTTAACCCTGCCGGCAGTTTTTTTGTGGTCAACGGCCCGTTCGCCCAGCAACATCCCCAGGCCATCGCCACCATTATCCAGACCCTCGGCAAGGCGCAGCGACTATCACTCGACCAACCCGATGAAAGCATCGCATTGATGGCCGGCACCCTTGGCCTGCCACCGGCGGTGGTCAAAAGCTACTTCGAGCATCGCTCGCCCGCGCCGATCCGTCCGTTGCAGGCGATCGACGTCGCCAATCAGCAGCGCACGGCGGACCTGTTTTTTGCCAACGGCCTGATCCCTAGAAAGGTCGACGTGCAGCAGATTGTCTTCAAGCCCGAATAAGCCCCTCTCATCGATTGAGCGCATTTCAGAACATGGGGTGCGCGCCGCCAGCGCCCGGTTGGCAATGCTGGCTGATTAGTGGCCTTGCATAGCGCCAACCCCTGTCTATGCTCACCCAGGACCGTTAATGATGCTTGGCCTATAAAGCGTTTTGAATGGTTATTTCCCCGTGAAGGTTTACCAACACAAGAATGGAATGCGCCGTTCAGGCGCCGGGACTCAAGGGTGATCTGACCATGTTCAACCGCCATCACAAATCCGACCTGCAAGAAATCCAGCGTTTTTCCTGTGCCCTCACCGAAGCCAATGCCAAGCTCGCAGCCATCAGCCGTTCCATGGCGATGATCGAGTTTGATCGCACAGGCGTGATCCTCGAAGCCAACGAAAATTTCTGCAAGAGCATGGGTTACAGCGTCGATGAGATCCGCGGTAAACATCACCGCATTTTCTGCGATGAGGCCTACACCCACACCGACGAATACAGCAAGTTGTGGCGTGACCTGGCGCGGGGCGAGGCGCTCAGTGGCACCTTCATGCGTTTGAACAAGCGCGGTGAAGAGGTATGGCTTGAAGCCAGCTACATGCCGGTGCTGGACAGCGACAACCAGGTACGCAGTGTGATCAAAGTGGCGTCGGATATTTCTGCACGGGTGCACCATGAACACGAAAACCAGAGCCTGATCGACGCCATTGGCCGTTCCATGGCGGTAATCGAGTTCACGCCCCAGGGCCAGATCCTGAATGCCAACGACAATTTCCTGCGCACCGTGCAGTACTCACGGGAGGAAATCATCGGCCAGCACCACAGCATGTTCTGTCATCGCAGTGAAGTGGAGTCGCCGGCCTACAAGGCATTCTGGGCCTCCCTCAATCGCGGCGAATACCACTCCCATCGCTTCGAGCGTAAAAACAAATACGGCAAGACCTTGTTTCTGGAGGCGTCCTACAACCCGATCTTCGATACCAATGGGCGCCTGTACAAAGTGGTGAAATTTGCCAGCGACATCACCGACCAGGTCACCACCCTGCGCACCGCCGCTGATTCGGCCCACGCCACCTCCGTACAAAACGACGCCTGCGCCCGCAAGGGCTCGCAGGTGGTGCAGCAAACGGTACAGATCATCGAGGCCATCTCCAGCGACTTGAACCAGGCTGCCCACAGCATCGATGCGGTCAACAAACAGTCCGACATCATCGGCGCCATCGTGCAGACCATCCGCAGCATTGCCGAACAAACCAATATGCTGGCGCTCAACGCCGCGATTGAAGCGGCGCGAGCCGGTTAGCATGGACGTGGGTTCGCAGTGGTGGCCGATGAAGTGCGCAGCCTCGCGGCCCGCACCAGCCAGGCGACGGTGGAGATAGTGGATGTGGTGCGCAAGAACCACGACCTGTCATTGAGTGCGGTGACGAGCATGCAGTCGAGCTTGAGCCGCACGGGGCTTGGGGTGGAACTGGCCAACGAAGCGGGGCAGGTGATTCTTGAAATTCAGGAAGGCTCGCGGCATGTGGTGGATGCAATCAGTCAGTTCAATTCGACGCTGCAACTGCAATAGTCGAAAACTCTGCTGATCCCATGTCAAAGGAGATCCAAATGTGGGAGGGGGCTTGCCCCCGATGACGGAGTGTCAGTCACTGCATTGGGTGACTGACCCAATGCCATCAGGGGCAAGCCCCTTCCCACATTGGTCTACTGTGCAGCTTAGATAGCAGCCAGGGTCTCTTTCACCGTCTGCGCCTGTGGGTCAACCGTCTTTGCTGCTACCTGCTGCTGTTGCTGCTGCTGAAGCCGCTCGGACACTTGCTTGGCAAAGGCGTTTTGCTCTTCCACCGGCAGGGCGTTCAGTTCTTCCAACGTCAGGCCCCGTTCCTTGAGCAACTGGTCGCGGATGCGCTCGGCCGGGGTCTTGGTCATGTAATCGGTGAACTCACTGCGTGCTGAACCGGCGACGCTGGTCGCTGGCACATTGCTGTTCGACGCTGTGGCCTGCAACTGCACGCGAGTCTTGGCGAACGCCTCATCAATTCGATCGCCGGCCTTATCCAATGCCTTCTGCGCGACCGGTACCGTAACGTTCTGCTGCGCGGTCTGCAGGGCGCCGCTGTATAGCGCGCTGGCGGCGGCGTTGGCGGGGTCCATGTCGGGTCGCTTGATCTGTTGGACGGTCGACATGGCTTGGGTATTGTTGTTAACCAGCATGATCGGTCACCTGTGCAAATGGTCGGTGCCACAGCTGGAGCAAATAGCGTGCCGTGTGTGCAAACCCCAAGGTTTACTGAGAATGGCTTGGCTGCCGCGGCAAGCATGCTGCCGCAGGCGGCCAAGCATTGCCGTCAGTGGGCGATATTTTCCAGCGCGAGGTTACGCGTACGCGGCCCGAACCAGCTGATGGTAATCATCACGATCAGCATGCTGCTGGCGATAAACGCCAACACCCCTGGCGTGCCCAGGTGTTCGAGGATAAAGCCGATCAACAGGCTGCTGAACACCGTAGATAGGCGGCTGAACGAATAGCAGAACCCCACGGCCCGTGCGCGGATATTGGTGGGGAACAATTCGCTCTGGTACGAGTGATAACTGAAACTCAGCC
Source organism: Pseudomonas sp. HN8-3 (assembly GCF_020790195.1). Lineage (NCBI taxonomy): Bacteria > Pseudomonadati > Pseudomonadota > Gammaproteobacteria > Pseudomonadales > Pseudomonadaceae > Pseudomonas > Pseudomonas sp. HN8-3. The sequence goes on along the minus strand of NZ_CP086206.1, from coordinate 4,601,769 downwards.
AGGCATTGCAGAAGGTGATCATCACCCCGCAGAAAATCAGCCCCAGTGCGCTGGTTTGCAGGGCGAACAGGCTACCGAAAATCACCGCGCCCATGGCGGAACCGACAATCTGCCATTTGTTTTCAAAGCGGTTGGCCACCTTCACAAACAGCAACGGCCCCAGCGGGTAGGCGAGGGTGATGATAAAGGCGTACATCAAGCTGTGGGTCACGCTGACACCCTGGCCCGACAGCAGCGCCGGCAACCAATTGCCGAAGCCGAAAAAACCGATGGCCTGGAACACATGGAACACTATCAGCATCAAGGCGCGGCGACGGTAGGGCGGTTGCCAGATATCGGCAAAACGGCCGCTGCCTTGAACGCTGACGGCTTCGGGTTGCGGCTCATCCAAGGGCTTGCCGTGATCTTTCAGGCAGCGTGTTTCCAGGTTGTCCATGATCGCACCGGCTTCTTCGAAACGGCCCTTCTGTGCCAGCCAACGCGGCGATTCAGGCAGGCGCTTGCGCAATTGCCAGATAAACAGCGCAAACACCGCGCTGCTCAACACCACCCAGCGCCAGCCGGAGATGCCGAACGGCGCCTGGGGCACCAGCCACCACGACATCAAGGCCACGGCGGGCACCGACAGAAACTGAATGAAAAACGCAAAGGCAAACGCCGAACTGCGCATGCGCTTGGGCACCAGTTCCGAGAGGTAGGCATCGATAGTCACCAGTTCGATGCCCAGGCCGATGCCCACCACAAAGCGCATGCAGATAATGCCCAGGGCGGAGGTTTGAATACCCATCAGCACTGTGGCGACGGTGTACCAGATCAATGCAAAGGTGAAGATCGCCCGGCGCCCGTAGCGGTCGGCGATGGGGCTGAGCAGGCTGGCGCCGAGGAACAGGCCGAGGAAGGTTGCCGAGGCGAACGCAGCCTGGTCCGAGAAGCCAAACACGCCCTGGCTGCCGGTATTAAAAATGCCGTCGCTGATCAGGCCGGGGCTGATATAGGCGGTCTGGAACAGGTCATACAGCTCGAAAAAACCACCGATGGACAGCAGCGCCACCAGGCGCCAGATGGTGGACACGGCGGGCAGGCGATCGATGCGCGCGCTGATATGGGCGGCGCGGAGCGGGTCGATACCGTCGGTGGTGGATTGGGCGGGCATGGTGAAAACTCAGTAAGTGATGGGGATTTCAAATACCTGGAACGCATCATCCAGCGGTTGGTAGCCCAGCACACGTGTGGTTTCGCTCAAATCCAGACGCTTGAAGCGGTTGTTGGAGATGCCGTGGGCGATCAGGTGCTTCACGCCGACGGTTTCCACTGAGCGTTGCAGCAGTTGCACGGCATCCCGCGGGCTGAGCCATGCGCTGAGGTCGCGGGCGTTGTTCAGGTCGTGGGTTTCGGGGAATTCAAAAGCGCCGATGCGCAGGGCGATGGTCGACAGCGGCGTCTTGGCTGCGTAGTAGCCACACAACGCCTCGCCATAGCATTTGCTCACGCCATACATATTGGCGGGCATCACCTGCATACCAGGGGTGATCTGCCGGTCCACCGGGTAGCCTTCGATGGTTTGTGCGCTGCTGGCGAACACCAGGCGCAGCACGCCGGCGGCCACGGCGGCTTCGAACAGGTAGGTGGTAGCGAGTATGTTGTTGGGCAGCAATTCGTTGAATGAGGCACTGGCGTGGGGGATACCCGACAGGTGCACGATTACGTCGATGCCTTCGAGCAGGGTCGCCAGGCTGGATTTATCGCTGAGGTCGGCGTGTACGAAACGGTGTCCACCCAGGTCGAAATCCGGCGCGATGCGGTCAGTGAGCGTGAAGCGGTAGCGGTCTTGCGAGGCCTGGAAAAATGTCTTGCCGATTCTGCCGCAGGCGCCGGTGAGTAGTACGTTGAGTCCGTTCACGTGGGGTCCCTGTGCTTAGTTGTGGCCGTCGAGGGCGAAGGTCTTGAAACCGGCGTGCTGGCTAAGCCGCTGATAGTAGGCGGCAATGGCTGGGTAGGGCGGACGGTGCATGGGCGTTGCCTGCCAGCGGTGTACCGAGAGGCCGATCAAGATATCGGCGAGGGTGAATTCCTCGCCGGCCACATAGGCACCGGTCTTGGTCAGTTGCTGTTCGAGAATGCCCATCTTGTCGTTCCATAGCTGCACCGCGGCGGCGATTTGCGCCGCGTCGAGGCCGTCGGGGTTGTTGCGTACCAATGCGGTGAAAGCGTCGCTCCAGGCGCGATTGAGTTCCACGGCTTGCCAGTCGATCCATTGCTCGACACGCGCCCGGGGGGCGGGCTCGACAGGCAGCAGGTCGTGGCGTTGGTACAGGCCGACGAGGTAGCGACAGATGGTGTTGGACTCCCACAGCACGCCGTGGTCGTCGATCAGCACAGGTATCTGCGCGTTGGGGTTCAGAGCGAGGAACTCGGTGGACTGGGTGGGCTTGAAGCCGATGCCCCAGTCTTCACGCACGTAGTCGATGCCCAGTTCCTGGCAGGTCCACAACACTTTGCGCACGTTGATGGAGGACGTGCGGCCCAAGATTTTCAGTGAATGTCCCATGGTGCTTCCCTGGCGATGGAAAGTGGTCAATCTAGCAGGGGTAAAGTGGGCACGGTTAAAAAATGTGGGAGGGGGCTTGCTCCCGATAGCGGTGGGTCAGTCAACTTACAGATAGCTGACCCACCGCTATCGGGAGCAAGCCCCCTCCCACATTTGGACCGAGTAAGGTCTCAGCAGCGTGGTGTGTGCTGGTCCATGGCCTTGCCGAGCAGCGAGTTAAATGAGGGTGGCAGCTGTACGCAGGTTAGTAGACCGGTGGACACTCAAAGCCGGCGCACCCGAAAGTGTCCTACGCACAGCCGCCATTAACACAGGCAGACTTCTGATCGTTCCCACGCAGAGCGTGGGAACGAGCGGGTCAGGTGCTCTCCCGCACCTGCAACTCAAACCCCATATCCACCACCGGCTTGGCGATCTTGTTGCCCGCCATGATGGTCAACAAATGCTCCGCCGCCCTGCGGCCAATGGCTTCTCGTGGCGTGCTGATGCTGCTCAGGCGCGGCACCATGAATGCCGACGCGGGCAAGTCGTTGAAGCCCAGCACCGCGACACGCTCCGGCACCTTGATGCCGTGACGCATGGCTTCAAGCAGTGCGCCCTGGGCCAGGTCATCGTTGCCGAAGAAGATCGCATCCACATCCGGATGCGCTGCCAGCAATTGCAGGAACAGTTCGCCGCCCAGGCCCACGGAAGAGGGCCGTGGCGTCAATAGTTCCAGCGCTGGGTCGTACATGCCCGCCTGCTGCAAGGCGCGGCGGAAACCTTCACCGCGCAACAACGTGCGCTGATCCAGCTGTGCGCCGATGTAGGCCAGGCGCTTGCGCCCCCGGGACAGTAAATGTGCCGCTGCCGTCTCGCCTGCTGCCAACTGTGAGAAACCCACGCAGTTCACCCCGGCATTGGGGTCCAGATCCATCATGTACACGCACGGCACATTGCTGGTCTCGACCATTCGTCGCGCGCTTTCGGTGCGGTCGAATCCGGTCAACAGCAACCCCCGTGGCTGGTAAGACATGTAGTTGCGCAACAGGTTTTCTTCTTCATCGCGCGAATAATGGGAGTTGCCGATCAGCACTTCAAAGCCCTTGGGCCGCAGTACCTGATGGATGGCTTCCAGTGTTTCGATAAACAACAAGTTGGACAGCGACGGCACCAGCACCACCACCGATTGGCTCTGGGCCGACGCCAGGGCGCGAGCGGCGGGGTTGACCACGTAGCTGAGTTCGGCGGCGGCCTGCTGGACTTTTTCCACCAGTTCGGTGGCCACGGTGCTGATACCGCGCAAGGCGCGGGAGGCGGTGATTGGGCTGACCCCGGCCAGGCGTGCAACTTCATTGAGGGTAGGGCGGCCCGTCGTGCGGGTATTTTTATCGTTCTTGGAGGTCATCAGGCGGCTTGCCAAACAAAAATCGAGGCACTAAGGTAGCGCTGTCTCCAAAGGGCTGCAAATTATTGAACCTAGGGTTGCCTGATCCGGTTCGAATGATTGGAGCAGATGCACGCGTCACTCCATAAAAATGACAAGTCGGCGCGGGAAAAGCCTGTTTTTGCACTAGCCTTATGCTGTGCAAAGGTAGCGCTATCTGCGTCCTGAGGTGTTTCATGAGTCAACCTGTTACCGCCCTGGTCATCATGGGTGTTTCCGGCTGTGGCAAGTCCAGCGTCAGCGAAGCCCTGTGCCGCCTGAACGGCGCCACTGCCATTGAAGGCGACAGCTTTCACCCCGCCGCCAACATCGAAAAGATGAGCGCCGGCCACCCCCTTAACGACGACGATCGCGCCGGCTGGCTCGACATCCTGTGCGATGAACTGCGCCGGTCGCTCACAGCGGGCGAGCATCCTGTGCTCACCTGTTCAGCCCTGAAAAAGAAATACCGCGACCACCTTCGCGAAGCCGCGCCGGGCCTGGGCTTTGTCTTCCTGGAGCTGACCCGCGAAGTGGCCGCCGACCGCGTGTCCCACCGCCCCGGCCATTTCATGCCGGCCAGCCTGATCGACAGCCAGTTCGCCACCCTGGAGTCGCCCAAGGGCGAGCCGCTGACCCTGGCGCTCAACGCCAGTGAAGACAGCGTTGAGGAACTGGCCGAGCAGACCAACGCCTGGTGGCTCAAGCACGGCTTTGAACCAACTCATTAATTTTTTGCCGGAAAAGATAGCGCTATCCCCGGCAGGAAATTCAACACCCGCTTTAATAACAACAACAAACAGGAGAGACCCCCCATGTTTGGCATGTCCCACGAGTCTTACCTGCTGCTAGATGCAGTGGTCACTATCATCGGGTTGATCGTTCTGATCACCAAGTTCAAGGTGCACCCGTTCATTGCACTGATCATCGCGGCCGGTTTCCTCGGCCTGACCTCGGGCATGCCCGTGGACAAGATCATCAAGGCGTTCCAAGACGGTTTCGGCGGCGTGCTCGGCTTTGTCGGCATTATCCTCGCGCTGGGCACGATGCTCGGCAAGATGATGGCCGAATCCGGCGGTGCCGATCAGATCGCCCAGACCCTGATCCGCGCCTTCGGCAAAGAGAAGGTCCAGTGGGCCATGATGTTCGCCGCGTTCCTGGTGGGCATCCCGCTGTTCTTTGAAATCGGCTTTGTGCTGCTGATCCCGCTGGTGTTCATCGTGGCACGGCGTACCGGTGTATCGCTGATCAAGATCGGCATCCCGCTGCTGGCCGGCCTGTCGGCGGTACACGGCCTGGTGCCACCGCACCCGGGCCCGCTGCTGGCGATTGGCGTGTTCGGCGCGGATATCGGCAAGACCATTCTGTACGGCCTGATCGTCGCACTGCCGACCGCCATCATCGCCGGCCCGATCTTCGGTACGTTTATCGCCAAGTACATTCCGGGCAACCCGTCCCAGGAACTGGTCGATCAACTGGCCCGCGAGCCTGAAAACAAAGACCTGCCGAGCTTCAGCATTACCCTGGTTACCGTGTTGCTGCCGGTGTTCCTGATGCTGCTGAAAACCTTTGCTGACATCGCCTTTGCCGAAGGCAACGTGGTGCGCAACTGGATGGACATGATCGGCCACCCGATCACCGCCTTGCTGCTGGCTTTGTTGCTGTCGCTCTACACCTTTGGCCATCGCCAGGGCATCCATTCCAAGCAGATCCTCAAGCTGCTCGACGCCAGCCTGGCGCCGACCGCCGCGATCATCCTGATCATCGGTGCCGGTGGTGGCTTCAAGCAGATGCTGGTGACCAGCGGCGTGGGTGATGTGATCGGTCATATGGCAGTGAACGCACAGATCAACCCGATCCTGCTGGCGTGGTTGGTGGCGGCGGTGATTCGTATCGCCACCGGTTCAGCGACGGTCGCGACCATTACCGGTGCAGGCATTGTGGTGCCGGTGGTCGGCATGATTCCGGGCGTCAACCGCGAGTTGCTGGTGCTGGCGACGGGCGCGGGTTCGTTGATCTTGTCGCACGTCAACGATGCGGGGTTCTGGCTGGTCAAGCAGTACTTCAACATGACCGTGGCCGAGACGTTCAAGACCTGGACGGCGATGGAGACCATCCTGTCGATCGTGGCTCTGATCTTCATCATGTTGCTGTCGTTGGTGGTGTAAGCCACACCGCACAGTCTGGGGTGAAAACCCAATCAAATGTGGGAGGGGGCTTGCTCCCGATGGCGGTGGATCAGTCACCAGATGTATCGACTGAACCACCGCCATCGGGAGCAAGCCCCCTCCCACATTTTGACCGAGTTAGACGCTGGCTTTGGGTACTAGCCCATCGGCCCTGAACATCCCGCGAATCCCGCGCACCGCCTGGCGGATCCGGTCCTGGTTCTCGATCAGCGCAAAGCGTACGTGATCATCGCCATACTCGCCAAAACCAATCCCCGGCGACACACACACCTTCGCCTCCAGCAGCAACTTCTTGGCAAATTCCAGCGAGCCCATGGCGGCATACTGTTCGGGGATTTTTGCCCAGACGTACATCGACGCCTTGGGGTTCTCCACCATCCAGCCCAGCTCATGCAAGCCCTTGACCAGCACGTTGCGGCGTTGGCGGTACTGCTCGGCGATGTCTTTGACGCACTGCTGATCGCCTTCCAGCGCAGCAATCGCTGCGACTTGCAGCGGTGTGAACGTGCCGTAGTCGTGGTAGCTCTTGATCCGCGCCAGGGCGTTGACCAGTTCGGGGTTGCCCACCATGAACCCGATGCGCCAGCCGGCCATGTTGTAGCTCTTGGACAGGGTAAAAAACTCCACCGCGATGTCCTTGGCGCCGGGTACCTGCATGATCGAGGGGGCTTTCCAGCCGTCGTAGACGATATCGGCGTAGGCCAGGTCGTGCACCACCAGCACGTCGTATTGCTTGGCCAGGGCGATCACTCGCTCGAAGAAATCCAGCTCCACGCACTGCGCAGTGGGGTTGGACGGGAAGCCGAGGATCATCATTTTTGGCTTGGGGATCGAGCCGCGAATTGCCCGTTCCAGCTCGGCGAAAAAGTCCACGCCCGGCACCAGCGGCACCGAACGTACCTGGGCACCGGCAATCACCGCACCGTAGATGTGAATCGGGTAGCTGGGGTTGGGCACCAGCACGGTGTCGCCCTGGTCCAGGGTGGCCAGCATCAGGTGCGCCAGACCCTCTTTGGAACCGATGGTGACGATGGCTTCCGACTCGGGGTCGATATCCACTTCATAACGGTCCTTGTACCAGCGCGAAATCGCCCGGCGCAGGCGTGGAATGCCTTTGGAGGTGGAGTAGCCGTGGGTGTCTTCACGCTGGGCGACGGTGACCATTTTTTCCACAATGTGCGGTGGCGTGGCGCCGTCGGGGTTACCCATGCTCAAGTCGATGATGTCTTCGCCGCGCCGACGCGCAGCCATCTTCAGCTCGGCAGTGATATTGAAAACGTAAGGGGGGAGTCGATCTATGCGCGCAAAGCGGCGCGGCGAACCTTGGTCGGCCATTGTTGCCTCGAGAGTACGTAAGCGCCCGGAACCGTCCGAGCGACGTCGGCCACTGCGGTGGCCTGCGAAGCAGACAATACGGGCGATGATGGCAAGTTGTCCAGATGCGTAGGAAAAATTTCTACATGGAGTGTGGCGCGGATATGCCCCTATACTCGATGCGGGTTTGTTCCCTCATAAGAAGGAGACTGTTCGTATGGATCAGCAGACAAAACAACCGTTGGAGCCACGCATGGAAGCCGGCAAAGCGCTGGTGATCGCCGGTGTGCAAGGGCGTTATTCGAAGGCCACCGTGGGCGATATCCCACGGTTGTGGGAGTTGTTCGACACCTGCATCAAGGACATCAAGAAGCGCGTGGGTGGGGTGACCTATGGGGTATGCCACAACCCCCATCAAGGCGAATTCGATTACATGGCGGGGGTTGAAGTCCCGACCAAGGGCGACGTGCCCAGCAACTTCGAGTTCATCGAAATCCCCCCGCTCAACTATGCCGTGTTCCCCCATTACGGGCCGGTGCAGGCACTTGAGCAAACCTACGAACGCATCATGTTCGAATGGCTGCCGCATTCGGGCTACAAGGTGATGGGGGCGGATTTCGAGCGCTATAGCGCAGATTTCGATGGGAGGAAGGGCACGGGGACGGTGGAAATCTGGCTACCGGTTGGAGAGCGGGGCTGACTCCGCATTCGATGTCACGTAAACACGACAGGCGCGCGTGAAAGTCCTGTTTACGTGACATTACCGTTATGAACTGAATATCCAGCGCAACCGGCGCTCATACCCGACCCGTCCCTTGTAGGCCTCGCCGCTGTCCACCCATCCCGCCCCGAGATACAGCCCCATCGCCGCCAGGTTGTGCGTGTCCACAGACAACTCCAACCCTTTGATCTGCGGCCATGCCGCGAGCGCGATGGCCGGTAGTGCCTGTAAACACGCCTTGCCGAACCCAAGCCCCTGCTGACTGCGATCCACCTGCAACGCATGCAGCGTGGCGCTGTGTTCATCGGCCCAATGGGGCAGGCAGGGGGGGCGCTTGAGCAGCAGGAAGGCCACGGGAATGTCGTCTGCCAAAAACGCAAAGCCTTTGACCCCAGGGCTTGGGTTGGCCAGCAAGGTATTAAGGGCGCAGTAGATATCTCCGCTAAACGGCAATTGTTCAGGATGAACTTCGATGGCGCCCACTTGCTGTTGTTGCACAGCATTGAGCGCCTCGTAGGCAACAAGGCGGGTTTGCATCGGGCTATCCGAACGGCTGCAAAGAAGGGCTCAGTTTATCGGGTTTGACCTATGGGAAATTATTTTTCCGTGGTGTGTCGATTGGCACGAAGGCCATTCGACTAAGAGTGTCCTACGTGATTTTCCACCCCAAGGAGTCATCGCCATGAGCACTGCCATCAACCGCCTGATCGAACAATGGAAACAAGCCGTCGTCAGTCGCGATATCGACAAGATTGTCAGCTTTTACGCCGACGATATCGTCTCGTTCGATGCCGTAACCGCTTTGCAATTCAAAGGCAGGGCGGCCTACCGCGCGCACTGGGAAGAATGCATGAAGCATTGCCCCGGCCCCGGTATCTTCGAGTTTCATGAACTGCATATCGTCCAAGCGCCAGACAGCGCGTTCGCTCACTGGCTGGCCCACTGCGGCGGTGCCGGGCCCGATGGTGAGGTGAAAGCCTGCTGGATGCGCGTGACCGCTGGGTACCAGCGCATCAATGGCCAATGGAAAGTGGTGCATGAACACTGGTCGGCGCCCTTTGATATGCAAAGCGGCACGGCGCTGTTTGACCTGGAACCCTGAGCGCCGCGAACTATAGTCAGTCATCCGAACACGGAGAACGCCATGAAATACCTGTGCCTGATCTACAGCGACGAACAGGTGTTGCACACCTCGGCCGACAGCCCGCACGACTCGGAGTGTTTTGCTTACGCCGAAGCGATCCAGGCCAGCGGACGAATGCTGGCCGCCGAGCCGCTGGAGCCGGTGGCCACCGCCACCACCGTGCGTATGCGCAATGGCAAGTTGTCGATCACCGACGGGCCGTTTGCCGAAACCAAGGAGCAGCTCGCCGGGTTCTACCTGATCGACGCCAGGGACCTTAACGAAGCGATCCAGGTGGCGGGTGGCATTCCGGCGGCCCGGGTCGGCAGTGTGGAAGTGCGCCCGGTGCGCGAACTGAACCTGCCGCAATGACGCTCAGTGGTCAGGTCGAAGCCATTTACCGCAGCGAGTCACGGCGTGTGCTTGCCACGCTGATTCGCGTGCTGGGTGATTTCGACCTGGCCGAGGAGGCGCTGCACGAGGCGTTTTTTGTCGCCGTGCAGCGCTGGCCCGAGGACGGCATACCGGATAACCCACGGGCCTGGCTGGTATCGACCGGCCGCTTCAAAGCCATCGATCGCCTGCGTCGCCAGGCGCGGTTTACCCCGTTGCTGCAAGAGCAGGCCGACACGCTGCAGGCAGCTGACTGGAGCGATGACGACGTGGAAGATGACCGCCTGCGCCTGATCTTCACCTGCTGCCATCCGGCGCTGGCCCCTGATGCCCAGGCCGCGCTGACCCTGCGTGAGATCTGCGACCTCAGCACCGAGCAAATCGCCCACGCGTTCCTGGCCACACCTGCCACCATCGCCCAGCGCATCGTGCGCGCCAAGGGCAAGATCCGCGATGCGAAAATTCCTTACCAAGTGCCGTCCCGAGCCGAATTGCCCGAGCGATTGGACAGCGTGTTGCGCGTGATTTACCTGGTGTTCAACGAGGGCTACACGGCCTCCACTGGGGCGGACCTGACGTGCGAAGACTTGACCCTGGAGGCCATTCGCCTGTGCCGTTTGCTGATGCAATTGCTGCCGGAGCCGGAGGTGATGGGCTTGTTGGCGTTGATGCTGTTGCATGAGTCGCGAAGGCCCGCACGCACCTCGGCCAACGGCGAACTGGTGCTGCTGGATGCTCAGGACCGTGGGCTGTGGGATAGATCTCTGATAGCTGAAGGCTGCAACCTGGTGGAGCAGGCGCTGAGCACCCGGCGCTTCGGGCCCTATTGCTTGCAGGCGGCGATTGCGGCGGTGCACGCCGAGGCTGCCTGCGCCGGGGAAACCGATTGGCGACAGATTATCGGGCTCTACGATGTACTGCTCAGAGCGGTACCCTCGCCGGTGATCGAATTGAACCGGGCAGTTGCGGTGGCGATGGAGCAGGGGCCATTGGTGGGGTTGGCGCTGGTGGAGGGCATTTTGCAACGCGGTGACTTGCACGATTACCACTTGGCGCATTCGGCCCGCGGGGAGTTTTGCCGGCAGTTGGGACGGCTTGAAGAGGCCCGTGCAGCGTACGAAAAAGCTCTGTCGCTGACCCAACAAGTCCCGGAAAAGCGCTTCATCATGCGCCGCCTCGCCGAACTCAATCCCCCCAGACAATGACTATCCAAATGTGGGAGGGGCTCAGTCGAGCATCTTGCCCAGCAACCAACTCCCAGCAGGCCCCGGTGGGTGTTGGCGTGACCACAACGCATCCACCGCCACCGAGCGCGGCCAACTGCGAACCTTGAGTTCGACCAACTGATTGCCGCCAAAACGTTCCACCAGCCAGCGTGGAATCGGTGCCCAGCCAAAACCCAGTTGCGCCATCTCCATCAACATCAGGTAACTCGGTGCCGACCACACACGCTGAGTGCTGCGGTTTTCATTGGGGTTGATGATGCTCGCCAAGCGCAGTTCCCGGTGTTGCTGCAAGACGTGCGCAAGCACCCTGTCCAGGCCAGCCAATGGGTGTTTAGGCGAAACGAACAGCGCGATTTCCGTGCGTTCTTCCACGCAGGAGAAGGTTAGATCCGGCGGGTAAATCTCTTGTTTCTCGATAAACGCAATCTGTGCCCGGCCGCTTTGTACCAGCGCGATCAGGTCTTCGCATTCGGCGATCAGGCATTCCAGCTCAAGGTCCGGATAGCGTTGCTCGAAGGCTGTGAGGGCGATTTCGAATCGATCCGATTGGTAAGTATCGGACATGGCGATACTCAACTTCGGCTCCAACCCTTGGGATAGCTGACTGGCGGCCAACTCCAGGCGACTGCTGGCCTCCAGCACCTGTTCGGCCCGTTGCAGCAGTACCTGCCCCGCCGCAGTCAAGGTGGGTTTGCGGCTGCTGCGATCAAACAGCACAACGTTCAAGTCAATCTCAAGGCTGGCCACCGCCGCGCTGACAGTCGACTGGCTTTTGCCCAGCTTGCGCGCAGCGGCGGAAAACGAGCCTTGGGTAGCGGCCTGGACAAACGCCTGGAGCACTTCGTGGGAGGCCATACTATCGCCTTGCTCGATGGTTATTGGTTATGAAGTATCGAGACAAAGCCTGATCATGGCAACCATCGTCATTCACGGAGCCGGGTCATGAACCCTACCAAGTCGATTACTGAACGTGTTTTCCAAGCCCTGGGTTTTGAAGGCTTGGCCTTGTTGATCTGTACGCCGCTGTTGGTGTGGATCACCGGCAGGCCGGCACTGGAGATGGGCGCAGTGACCCTGGGCATCAGCCTGCTGGCCCTGAGCTGGAACGTGGTTTTCAACAGCCTGTTCGACCGCCTCAAAACACACCTGCAACTGGCCAACAGTGGCTGGACCCGGGTGCTGCACGCGCTGTTGTTCGAGGGCGGCCTGATCCTGCTGGCAGTGCCGTTGATTGCGACCTTGATGAAGATCAGCCTGTTGGAGGCGTTCATCCTCGACATTGGTGTGCTGCTGTTCTTCCTGCCGTACACCTATGTGTACCACTGGGGTTATGACGTGTTGCGCGAGAAAATCGTCGATAAAACCCCAGTAGCCCTGTAGGTGGGCGCCTACAGGAACATCCCGCCCGACGCCTCGATCCGCTGGCCGGTGATCCAATGGCTGCCATCGGCCAGCAATGTCGAAATCGCCCCGCCAATGTCGTCCGGCAAACCGGCGCGGCCCAAGGCCGTGTTATTGGCGACCATGGCATTCACATCGCTGTTGTCGCGCACCGCGCCGCCGCCGAAGTCGGTGGCAATCGCGCCCGGTGCCAGGGTGTTCACGGTAATACCGCGTGGGCCCAGCTCTTTGGCCTGGTAGCGCGACAGCACTTCGACCGCTCCCTTCATCGACGCATAGGCTGCATACCCCGGCAGGCTGAACCGCGCCAGGCCGCTGGATATGTTAATGATGCGTCCGCCATCGCTGATCAACGGCAGCAGTTTTTGCGTGAGAAAAAACGGCGCCTTGACGTGGATCGCCACCAACTGGTCGAACTGGGCTTCGGTGGTCTCGGCGAAGCTGGCGTGGGCAGCGATGCCTGCGTTATTGATCAGAAAATTGAAATGATCCTGAGCGAAAATATCCTTGAGCAACGCGCCGACCTGGCCGACGAACCCATCGAAGCTTGCGCTCTGGCTCACGTCCAGTTGCAGCATGGCGGCGCGGCCACCCAATGCCTCCACTTGGGCAACTACGGCTTGGGCCTCGCCTGCGGCGCTGTGGTAGGTGCCGATAATGTCTACGCCTTGCGCAGCCAGGTGCAGCGCAGCGCTTTTGCCCAGGCCACGGCTGGCGCCGGTGATGAGTGCGATTTTACGGGTCATGGTGCAGTCCTCAGTGATAGTTAGTGGAACTGAGTGTATTTGTCCGGTCATTACGTGATAAACAGGCTGATATCGGAATCACTGGCCGGATAAGACGAACAATCTAATGAACAAGCTTGAGCTGCTGCGCACCTTCGTACGCGTCACTGAGTTATCGAGCTTTACCCAGGCCGGCCAAAGCCTGGGTTTGCCACGCTCTACGGTATCCGAGCATGTGCAGGCGTTGGAGGAGTTGCTCGGCGCACGGCTGTTGCAACGCACCACGCGCAAGGTGCAGGCGACCCAAGACGGGCGTGTGTTGTATGAGCGCAGCAAGGATCTGCTGGCGCATATGGAAGAACTGGAAGGGTTGTTTCGCCAGGATGAAACCCAACTGGCCGGGCGCATACGGGTGGATATGCCCAATGTCATGGCGCGGGGTTTGATCGTGCCGAACTTGCCCACGTTCATGACGCGCCATCCTCTGATCGACATCGAGATCAGCGGCTCGGACCGCCAGGTGGACCTGATCGCCGAAGGGTTTGATTGCGTCGTGCGCGTCGGTGCCCAGCCCGACCAAACGGTGGTGGCGCGACGGGTGTGCAGCATGCCGATGGTCAACTGCGTGAGCCCGGCGTATCTGCAACGCTGCGGTATGCCTGCGACATTGGCTGACCTGGCGAATCACCAATTGGTACATTACGTGCGGCCCCTGGGCGCACGCTCGGCAGGGTTCGAATACCTGGTGGGCAACAAGGTGCAACATTTGCCGATGGCAGGAAGGGTGACCGTCAACAGCACCGATGCGTATCAGTCGGCGTGCCTGGCGGGTTTTGGCATTACCCAAGTGCCCCAACTCGGGATCCGCGATTTATTGGCCAGTGGCGAGTTGGTAGCGGTGCTGCCGGATTACCAGGCACCGCCTCTGGACGTGTATTTACTGTACGCCGGCCAGCGGCATTTACCGCTGCGGGTGCGGGTGTTCATGGACTGGTTGACCGCCACCCTGCAAGCCCATCTTTAACGGCGCGCCGACAACTGCTGCGGCGCCAGGAACGCATCGTGGAAGTAATCGCGGAACGCTTGCATCGCCGGGGTAAACGCGCGCTCGCGGTGCCAGGCCAGGCCGACGCTCATGGGCGTGACCGGGTCGGTCACGGTCAGGGTTTCGATGCGCTTGCCTTCCAGCGACCAGGGCCGGTGCACCAGATCCGACAGAATCGCCACGCCGCTACCGTTGGCAACCATGCTGCGCACCGCCTCCACCGAGCTGGTGCGCAGCCGCACCTTGGGGGTTTGCCCGGCCTGCTCCCAGTAGCGCATGGCACTGTGTTCGGCTTCATCGACGGTGAGCAGGATGTAGGGCTCTTGCGCCACGTCCGCCAGGCTGACGGCACCGCGTTCACACAATGGATGATGGCTGGGCAGCCACAGGCGGCGTTCGGAGTTGAACAGGATTTCAGAGACGATATCCGCGTGGGTGAGGTTGGCGGTAAGCACCACGGCCATGTCGAACTGGCCATCGAGCAGGCCCTGTTCGATGGCCTGACGTTCCTGCTCGAACACCTCGATAGTCACGTCCGGATGCCAATGCTCCATGCGCTGCAAATGGTGCGGCAGGAAATAACCCAGCACTGTGTAGCTCGCCGCCACCCGTAGCACGCCGCTGGCGCGGTAATCCGGCAGCGGGCTGTTCAGGGCGTCTTCCACGCTGCGCACAACCACATAGGCGCGGTTGAGAAAATGTCGACCGGCGTCGGTGAGGTTCATGCCCTGGGCCGAGCGCACGAACAACTGCACGCCGAGCATGGCTTCCAGCTCCTTGATCGCCGTGGTCACCGCCGACTGGGAAATATTCAGGTGAATCGCTGCCTGGGAAATCTGGCCGATTTCAGCGGTGGCAACGAAGTAGCGAACCTGGCGCAAGGTAAGGGACATGGTCAGTATCTGATTTTCAGAAGATAGGCCATCTGATAATAGATCTTCCCAAGGGGTCAAGCCCGAGCCTACTTTCCTGGCATCACTTATGGCGGAGCAATCTTGATGCGGGCAGTGGATTTCAATTCGGACATGGGCGAAAGCTTCGGCCCCTGGACTATCGGCGACGGCGTCGACGCAGAGCTGATGGCTCACATCAGCTCGGCCAATATCGCCACCGGCTTTCACGCCGGCGACCCCGGCACCATGCGCCGCACTGTCGAGCGCGCCAAGCAATTGGGGGTGGCTATCGGCGCTCATCCGGGTTTTCGCGACCTGGTGGGCTTCGGTCGTCGGCATATCCATGCACCGGCCCAAGAGCTGGTGGACGATATGCTCTACCAGCTTGGCGCGCTGCGTGAAATGGCCCGCGCCCAAGGCCTGACCTTGCAACATATCAAGCCCCACGGCGCGCTCTACATGCACCTGGCCCGCGATGAAGAGGCTGCGCGGCTATTGGTGCAAAACCTGCAAATCATCGAGCCGACGCTGTTGCTGTACTGCATGCCCAATTCGGTGATCTGGCGCATTGCCAAGGAACTGGGACAGCCGGTCGTGCGCGAGTTCTATGCCGACCGTGAGTACGATCTGAGCGGCTCCATCGTGTTCACCCGCAATGTGCGTGCACTGGACGCTGACACCGTTGCAGCCCGTGTCCTGCGCGCTTGTCAGAGCGGGCTGGTACGTACCGTGGAAGGCGAAGACCTGGTGATTGAATTCGATTCCATCTGCCTGCACAGCGATACCCCTGGTGCCCTGGACTTGGTGCAAGCCACCCGCGAAGCGTTGGACCAGGCCGGTATTGAAGTCCGGCCCCCCCAATAAGAGCGGTACCTCACTTTTTTGCCTGCCTTTCTACAATGATTCCAAGAGGAACAGACATGGCTGAAACGTCCCCCATCCGCTACAGCTTCGGCGGTGATGAACACCTGTTTGCCGAGGTCAGCGACAGCATGTCCCTGGAGGCTTTTTTCAAGGGCATGGCGGTGACCCGCGCCGTGGAACGCCTGGCGCTGGAAGGCGTGCTGGATGTGTGCCTGGCCAATGCATCCTTCCAGATTCGCTTCGACCCCGACCGCATCGCGCCCCACGTGCTGCTCGACGCGGTGCAAAGCGCCGAAGCCCAGGCGGTGGCCGAGCGCACGCTGCACACGCGCATCATCGAGATCCCGGTGCTCTATAACGACCCTTGGACCCACGAAACCCTGATGCGTTTTCGTGACCGCCACCAAGACCCCAGCGGCACTGACCTGGAATACGCCGCACGCATCAATGGCCTGGCCGATGTGGATGCGTTTATCGCCGCTCACAGTGGCGCACCGTGGTTTGTGTCGATGGTCGGCTTTGTCGCGGGGCTGCCGTTCATGTTCCAGATGGTCGAGCGCGAACGGCAATTGCAGGTGCCCAAGTACCTGCGGCCGCGCACCGACACGCCGAAACTGACCCTGGGCCATGGCGGCTGTTTTGGTTGTATCTATTCGGTTCGCGGTGCCGGCGGTTACCAGATGTTCGGCGTGACCCCGGCACCGATCTACGACCCGCAGCAGCAGTTGGCCTACCTCAAGGAGCACATGGTGTTCTTCCGTCCTGGCGACATCGTGCAGTTCACGCCGATGGACCGGGAGGCTTACGACCTGGCCGTCGCCGAGGTGGAAGCCGGGCGTTTCGACTTGCGCATTCGCCCGGTCGAATTTTCCCTCGATGCCTTTCTCGCCGATCCCATTGGCTATCCGCAAACCCTGCAGGAGGCGCTGGCATGATCAAGGTGCTCAAACCCGGCCTCGCCACCTCCGTGCAGGACCTGGGGCGCGAAGGTTATTACCACCTGGGCATTCCGCCATCGGGGGCGCTGGACCAATACGCGCTGAGTGCAGCCAACCATCTGGTCGGCAATCCAGTGGGCGTGGCTGGCCTGGAATGCACGCTGATCGGGCCTGAGCTGGAGTTCCAGCACGACGCGCTGATAGCGTTGAGCGGCGCCTTGATGTCGCCGCGCCTGGACGGCGAAGTGGTGCATCAGGACACCGCCTTCGCCGTGCGCGCCGGGCAGGTGCTGCGCTTTGAGTTTCCCGTGGCCGGCGCGCGGACTTACCTCGCCGTTGCCGGGGGCATCGACGTGCCGTTGGTGCTTGGCAGCCGCTCCACCTACACCCTTGGTGCTCTCGGTGGGTTTCACGGGCGGCGCTTGCAGGAGGGCGATCTGTTGCCTATCGGCACGGCCAGCGGTGCGGGGCGTGCGGGCAACAGCTTGCCGATGGCGTTGCGTCGTTCGGTGGGCGGAGATATCACGTTGCGCGTAGTGCCGGGGCTGTACTACGAGCGCCTGACTGACGCGGCGAAAAGCAGCTTTTTTGCCGAGCCGTGGACGGTGGGCTCCGAGGCCGATCGCATCGGCTATCGCTTCAAGGGCGGCAGCGCATTGAGCTTCCAGCCGCGGGAACAGCCGTTTGGCGCGGGCTCCGACCCCTCCAACATCGTCGACAGTTGCTACCCGATTGGCTCGATTCAGGTACCGGCGGGGTTGGAACCGATTGTGCTGCATCGCGATGCGGTGTCGGGCGGTGGCTACGCGATGATCGGCACGGTGATCAGCGCCGACCTGGACTTGATCGGGCAGATGCAGCCCAATCAGCGAGCGGGGTTCGTGGCGGTGACATTGGAGCAAGCGCTGGAGGCGCGGCGGGTCTACAAAAAGCGCCTGAAGGCCATGGCCGGACTCTTCACACCCTGAAGAAACATAAAACCAAATGTGGGAGGGGGCTTGCTCCCACATTTTGATTTTCTGTGTGTCAGAACAATTGGGTAAAAAGCCAGTAGAGGCTACCCGACAGTAAAATCGCCGCCGGCAAGGTCAACACCCACGCCATCAACAAATTGCGGATGGTCCTCATCTGCAACCCCCCGCCATTGGCGACCATGGTCCCGGCTACACCCGAGGACAATACATGGGTGGTCGACACCGGCAGCCCGAACATATCCGCCGCGCCGATGGTCAGCATCGCCACCGTTTCGGCCGAAGCGCCTTGAGCGTAAGTCAGGTGAGTCTTGCCGATTTTTTCGCCCACCGTCACCACGATGCGCTTCCAGCCGACCATGGTGCCCAGGCCAAGGGCAATGGCCACGGCGATCTTCACCCACAGCGGTATAAAGCGCGTGGCGTTGTCGATCTGTTGCTTGAACAGTTGCAGCTTGCCCTGGGTGTCGGCGTCGAAGTTGCCGACCTTGCCTTTGTCCATCAGGCGGATGGTTTCGCTGGTCAGGTACATGTCGTTACGCACGTTGCCGACGGCTTCGGCCGGTACGGCGGCGAGGGAACCATAGCTTTTCACTTCTTCGCCGATATGGCCGGTGATGGCGGCGAGTGCGGGCACCAGTTCCGGCGTGGCCTCTTTGGTGCGAACGTAGGTCGACAAGGTGGCACGTGAATCGCCCGGTGCCGGCTGCGGCGCTGCTTTGACCAAGGCAGCCTGGGTCACTTCAGCGACGGCGGCAAATTGCAGCGACTGATCGGCAGGCATGGTGCGGTTCAGCGCGTAGGCCATCGGCAAGGTGCCCACCAGGATCAGCATGATCAGGCCCATGCCCTTTTGCCCATCGTTGGAACCGTGGGCGAACGACACGCCGGTGCAAGTAACAATCAGCATCCCGCGAATCCACCAGGGCGGCGGCGTGTCGCCTTTGGGTGCCTTGTACAGCGCGCGGTTTTTGACAAAGACGCGCAGGGCCAGCAACAGCAAGGCGGCAAACGCAAAGCCAATCAGCGGCGACAGCAACAAGGCATAACCAATCTTGATCGCCTGGCTCCAATCCACACCGCTGGTGCCGTCACGTCCGTGCATCAGGGCATTGGCTACGCCTACGCCAATGATCGAGCCGATCAGGGTATGAGACGACGAGGCTGGCAAGCCCAGCCACCAGGTGCCCAGGTTCCACAGGATCGCGGCGATCAGCAAGGCGAAGATCATGGAGAACCCGGCCGATGAACCGACCTGCAAAATCAGCTCCACCGGTAGCAGGGCAATGATGCCGAACGCCACCGCGCCACTGGAAAGCAACACGCCGAGGAAATTGAAAAAGCCCGACCACACCACCGCAAAATGCGGTGGCAGCGAGTTGGTGTAGATCACCGTCGCCACTGCGTTGGCGGTGTCATGGAAGCCGTTGACAAACTCAAACCCCAGAGCGATCAACAACGCCACGCCGAGCAATAGGAATGGCGTCCAGGTGGTGAGCTGGGCGCCCATTTCGTGCATGTCGTGCATCAGGCTGTAGGCGGTGAACAGCAGGCCCATCGCAAGTACGGCGAAGAACATGATCACCGTCAACAAGCCTGGTTTTGTGTCCAGCCGGGGTTGGGAGGAGGGTGAAGCGTGGGGGGAGGCAGTCAGGGAAGGGGTGGCCATGCCGGAGCATCCAGTGTGAGGAGGATGGCCTTAATGATCATTGCAGAATGTTACAAGGGTGCTGCGACAGATCAGTGTTTGGCGCAATCTCGTGTGCCGCCGGTCTACAAATCAGTGCGGTTTAAATGTGGGAGGGGGCTTGCTCCCGATAGCGGTGCATCAGTCAGAGAGTTTTTGGCTGACCCACCGCTATCGGGAGCAAGCCCCCTCCCACAGTTTGATTGCATTTCAATGTTAGTAGTCCTTGCGCTTTCGGAACGCCCACCGCCCAGCAATCAAGGTAAAAGTCGCGACCAGCGCCACCAATATCCAGAAACCTTCCGGGTCTTGGGACAGCGGCACCCCACCCACATTCATGCCAAAAAAGCCGGCGATGATATTGATCGGCAGCGCCAGCACCGTTACCACCGTCAGGGTGAACAACGTGCGGTTACTTTGTTCATTGAGGTTGGCGGCGATTTCCTCCTGCAACAGCTTGATGCGTTCGCCCAGGGCCGTCAGGTCGTTGATGATCAGCGCAAACTCCTCGGTGGATTTGCGCAACTCCTTCACGTCTTCCTTTTGTAGCCATTGCGGCGGACGGTTGAGCAGGCGCAGCAGCGAGCCCGGTTCCAGCGCCAGCAGGCGTTGCAGGCGCACCAATACACGGCGTGCAGCGCCCAGTTCGGCGCGATTGGTGGATAGGCGCGAAGACAGCAACTGATCTTCGATATGGTCGACGCTGATACTGGTCTTGCGCACGATCTGGGTCAGCACTTCGCCCTGGTCGCGCAGCAAATGCACCAGCAGTTCCAGGGGCGAGCGAAAGTGTTCACCGGCTTTTACCGACGAGCGCAATTTATCCACCGAATGCAGTGGTTGCAGGCGCGCACTGATCAGCAAGCGGCTGCGCGCGCATACCCACAGTGTGGAAATATCCGACGACACCATGCTGCTGAAGTTGAACACCACATCGTTGACCACCGCCAACAAGGCCGAGTCCACATGTTCGATGCGTGTGGAGCGCGAGCCTTCATGCAGCGCTTCAAAAAATTCCTCCGGCAGCGACAAATGCGCCTGCATCCAGCGCTCGCACGCGGCGTGGGCGAGGTTCAAGTGCAGCCACAGAAACTCTTCCGGATCTTGTGGCTGCTGCAAGGCGGCGAGGGCGGTGGCTGAGTCAATCTGCTGGCCTTTTTCGCCGGGGCGAAAGCGGAAACCGTAAAGCAGGCCAAACAGGTCGGGGTCCTGATGGGCGTGGTCGATGCTGTGATTCATGGCGGCTCGCAGAGAAAGGGCCTGTAGGACGTTTCACAGGTTCCTAGGCGAATCATTGCAAGGCGGTATGACGGTTATGTGACGGTTTGAGGCGCGCATAAAAAAACGCGCCACTCGAAGGTGGCGCGTTTTTTGGGGATGCAACTCAGGTGTCTTGCTTGTTTTCCAGTACAGCACCGGTCTTGGCGTCGAGCTTCACTTCAAAGCGCTTGCCGGTGGTATCGGTCAGGTCCACTTCGTAGACATACTGGTCGGCGACGCCGTGTTTGGTGTCCAGTTCGGTGTCAGTGATCGAAGCACCAGGGTGAGTTGCCACGGCTGCTGCGTTGAGCTTGTCGAAAGACATCACAGCGCCGGACTTGAGCAGGCCTTCAATGTGATCCGGACGAACATCCGCCTGGGCCAGACCGGCAGTCAGGGTCAGGGCGGTGGCAGCGAACAGGGCAGTCAAAGTTTTCATGGTGTGTCCTCTTGGGTGAACTGTTTAAGTGGCGCCAGATTAACCGGCGCAACTTAACTCATCCTTAATGGCTCACTGACACCAATGCCCTTAGTACTTATGGTCGTTGAGCAGGTCCTGAACACTGGACGACGGCCAGCGTTTGTAGAACTTCAGCAGCTCGGCGGCACGGTTGGTGAAGATGCCATCGACGCCGGCCTTCATGACTTTCTCGAAATCCACCGGCTCATCCACGGTGTACACATGCACCAACAGGCCCTTGTCGTGGGTCAGCTTGTTCATTTCAGGCTTCACCAGGTCGGTGTAGCTCTGGTCGCCGTGGTCGGTCAGTTCAGCCGACGGGCCGGTGCCGATGGCGCCAAGGCTTTTGGCCTGGTCGACCCATTTTTCGAATTCGGCGGCGTCTTTCGGTTCTTGCTTGGCGTAGTAGGCAGCCTTGGTTGTTTCACCGGACTCGGCGAAGGTGACTTTGGATTTGGGCTCGATACTGCCTTCACCCACCCACAACAGCAGGATCTTCGGTGTGTTGGGCATTTCTTTCTGCAACTCTTGCAGGCTTGCAACTTCAAAGGTTTGCAGCACCACGCGGCCACGGCCTTGGCCGACGCCGGTGTTGCTCTTGCCCAGCTTGGAGCCGGCGGAACTCAGCCAGCCCTTGTCCAGCAGCTTGTTTTTCAGGTCGGCTTCGATCCCCGGGAACTGCTTGGGCTCCTTGGTCTCGATGTACAGGCCGGGTTTGTGCGAGGGGTTGCCTTCGGCGATCTTGATGATGTCGTCCAGGCTCAGGATCTTCAGGCCAACGAAGCCTGGGCGCGCGCGGTCCGGGTAGGCGGCGTTGAACCAGCTGCCGGCGTCGAGGGTTTGCAGTTCTTTCCAGGTGAACTCGTTGGCAGGCGCGTCTTTGCGCTCGGGGAACTTGGTGGCCACGTCGGTGGTGCGCTGCAGGTTGTTGTCGTGCAGGGCGAACAGCACGCCGTCCTTGCTGCGTTGCAGGTCCAGTTCCAGGTAGTCGGCCCCCAGGTCGCGTGCAACCTTATAGGCGGCGGCGGTGGATTCAGGTGCGTCGTAGGAAGCACCACGGTGAGCGATCACGGCAGGGTAGGGTATGCCTTCGTTTGTTGCCAATTCAGCCGGGCTGACCGGGTCGGCAGCCTGTGCCTGGCCAAGGCCGAGCATCAACGCCAGCAGCAAGGCGCTCTTGGTAAACGTGACAGGCATATGCGAAGTCCTTTCGTGGAGGTAACTTTGAGAAGGTGTCCTTTTTAACAATTGATTGCGAAAGGCGCTATCACCAAACCGACATTAACGTGCGCGCGAGCCAATTTTGTCGGTTTTTTTGTGCTGCATTGCAGTATTCTTGGCCATAGCTGCCCCGTCAGAGGGCAGTATTTTTTGCCACGCGTGTAAACCATCTTTCCAGTCCCTATGGGACTTTTCAGTGAGGTTTACCATGCGCATCACTTCAGAACTTATCTGCCAGGCCGCCGACCAACTCCAGGGTTTTGTCGGCCTCAATCGCAAGACCGGCCAGTACATCGTGCGTTTCAGCGAAGATGCCTTCGGCATGGACGTGGCCGATGACGGCATCATTCCCACCGCCGAATTCGTCTGGCTACCGGCCGCCGACCACACCATGACCCTGTGCCGCGAACGCATACAGTTGCTGCTGGACCAGAACATCGATGACCGCATCAACATCACCGAACCGTTGCGGGTGTATATGCGCCGGGTGGAGATCCCGCAGATCAGTGCGTTGCGCAGTTTGGTGAGCTAGCCCGCAGCTTTTTCTGGTCGGTGAGGGTCAAATGAGGGGTAGTGTTTCAACGAGGGTAGGTGTACGCCCGCTCTACCTTGCATACCCGCGTGTGAAACGCTGTGTACCAAGTGGCCCGCCCTCGCTCACGCGCCTGCCGATGCTCGGCCTGCTGTTTCCAGGCCAGGATCGCCGCTTCGCTGGTCCAGTAGGACACTGTGATCCCCAACCCATCTTCTCGCGCCGACTCCACCCCGAGAAACCCAGGTTGTTCCGCCGCCAGTGCCAGCATCCGCGAGGCGGCCTCGCCATAACCCTGGTCGCCATCGGTACGCAGTGAGCTGAAAATCACCGCGTAATAAGGCGGGGCCGGTGTCTTGGCGATCATACCAATGCCCCTCGACACGCTTTGAGCAGGGCCAGTGCCAAGGGCGGGGTGATGCCGTTCAGCGCAGCGCGTTCAGGCTGGAACAGGGTGGCGACGAAGAACGGATGGTCGAGCAACTCCACGGCGCGCAGATCGCCCGCTGAATCGTGGCCGGTGGGAATCAGGTTGCCTTCAAGCAGTGCGCCAGCAAACGTGGGGTTGATGCCGTAGCGGCATCGATAGCCTTCGTGGATATCCACGCTGGCGTAGGCTTGGGCAATACGGGTGTAAGGGGCCAGGCGCACGGTGTCGTTCACTTCTACCAGGGAGCAGCTCAGGGGCGTGATGACGGCGCGTTCAGCGTCTGGAGCCAACTCGCCATGCTCTGCATCGGCCCAACCCAGTACGTTGCGGGCATATTCCAATACAGCATGTTGAAAACCACCGCATGTGCCGAGGAAAGGGCGTCTTTGCTCGCGAGCAAAACGGATTGCCCGCAGTGCGCCCTCGGTGTCGCGATAGGGGCTGGCGGGGACGCACCAGAATCCGTCAAAACCGTGCAGGGCAGAGGTGCAGGTGAGTGTGTCGGTGTCGAGCCATTGCACCTGGACGCTCAGACCCAGGGCGGCGGCGGCCTGCTGTAGCGCCAGCGGGATAGCCTGGTGGGCGATCACATCAGGGTTGTAGTCGCCGACCAGGGCGAGGTGCAGGGCGGGGGCTGTCATCATGTATGTCCCATGGCTTGTGGTGGGCTGATACCCACTATAAATTGGCGTTCGCGCAATCAATATTGGCATTTACGCACATGCTCAATGCAGCCACGCACTATCAACTTGACTACCCCGACCTGTCATTGATCCTTGCCCTGGTGCGTGGCGGCACCCTGGCACGGGCGGCAGCGTTGCTGCGGGTGGACGTGTCTACGGTGTTCCGTGCGGTGCGGCGGTTGGAGTCGGCCCTGGGCCAGACCTTATTTGAAAAAAGCCGCGCCGGATACTTGCCCACCAGCCTGGCGAGCAACCTGGCGCAACAGGCCGAACGCGCAGAACTCGCATTGGAGGCTGCGCGCATTGGTGTGGAGCAGGGTGGAGAAGTGATCAGCGGCACCGTGCGCCTGACCTGCTCCGACTCGGTGTTGCAAGGGTTGCTGCTGCCGGCCCTGGCGCAGTTCATGCCGGCCTATCCAGCACTGGTGCTGGAACTGAGCACGTCCAATGACTTCGCCAACCTCAGCCGTCGTGATGCGGATATTGCCCTGCGCCTGACCAGCAAACCGCCGGAGCATCTGGTCGGACGTTGCCTGGGAACTGTTGCGTACCAAGTGTACGCCAGTGCCGACTATGCTCATCGGCATGCAGGCCAGGCGCTGGCCGACCTGGCCTGGATCGCTCCGGACGACTTTTTGCCCGACCACCCCACGGTAGCCTGGCGCCGTGAACATTTGCCAGGTGTGCGTCCCAGTTATTGCTGCAACAGCATGCAGTCGGTGACTGAACTGGTGCGCGCCGGGTTGGGTGTGGCGGCGTTGCCGGATTTTCTAATGGGCGAAGGCTTGCAAGCACTGAGCCCTGCATTGGTAGGGCACGACACCGCGCTGTGGCTGTTGACACGGCCTGATTGCCGGGCATTGCGCTCGGTGGTCACGCTGTTTGATGAACTGGGGCGGCATGTGCGCGGGCGGCGAAGTTAGGCTTTACGCACAAACTGCGCATGCATTTCGCACGTCAGGGTCTCGATGCGCTCGGTCAGTTGCTTGGTTATTTCCGTCAGCCGGGTATTCTGCTCCAGCAGTTCCATCAATTGCTTGGTGGTCTGGGCCGCCTGGGCCTGGCGTTCGGTGTT
Organism: Pseudomonas sp. HN8-3; assembly: GCF_020790195.1. Taxonomy (NCBI): domain Bacteria; kingdom Pseudomonadati; phylum Pseudomonadota; class Gammaproteobacteria; order Pseudomonadales; family Pseudomonadaceae; genus Pseudomonas; species Pseudomonas sp. HN8-3. The sequence goes on along the minus strand of NZ_CP086206.1, from coordinate 4,576,665 downwards.
GGCGGTGGCGAGGGCTTCGCGGTGCTGTGCGTCGGCGTCGGACTGAGCTTTATCCCGCGCCGCCTGGCGCGTCTGGGCCAGCAGGATCAGCGGCGCGGCATAAGCCGATTGCAGGCTGAAGGCCAGGTTGAGCAGGATGAACGGGTAGACGTCGAAGTGGGTGACGCCGGTCACATTCAGCACCACCCACAAAACGACGATCGCGGTTTGTGCGCCCAGGAAGGTCGGGGTACCAAAAAAGCGTGCGAAGGCCTCGGCTTTGAGGGCAAAGGTGTCGTTGCCAAAGGTCGGCGCCAGGTGCGCGTGACCGCGGTGGAAACGCAAGTGGTCAGTGGGGGCGGATTCGGGTTTGTCTGGGGTCATGGCGGGCTCGAGTGCTTAGCGTAAAGACAACCAACACTATAGACCGAGCCCACCAGCCACCGACATGAAGAACCGGTCAGCGATTGCCCCGGTCATTGGCAAACGCGCTCACCGCCTGGACCGCTTCGCCGGTGCCTTCGCGAATCTGCAGGATCACCGTGCCCGCCTGGTTGGCCAGTTCTACGCCGTGGGCGGCACGGTCGCGGGTGGCGTCCATGCTGTCGATGGCTTGGCGGGTTTCGTCCTGGATCATGGCGATCATGCCGGAAATTTCGGCGGTGGATCCGCTGGTGCGCGCCGCCAACTGCCGCACTTCATCGGCAACCACGGCAAAGCCACGGCCCTGCTCGCCGGCGCGTGCGGCTTCGATGGCGGCGTTGAGGGCCAGCAGGTTGGTCTGGTCGGCGATGCCGCGAATGGTGTTGACGATGGCGGTGATCTGCTGCGAGCGCTCGCCGAGCTTGGCGATCAGTTGCGAGGATGTGTCGATATCCCGAGCAATTTCGCGCATACCGGTAGCGGTTTTCTGGATCACCTCGGCGCCTTTTTCGGCCATCTCCTGGGTGCTCAATGACAGGTGATAAGCCTGGGCCGCGCTCTGTGCCTCGGTGGCATGTTGTTGGACCCGGGCGGTAACATCGGAGGCGAACTTCACCACTTTGCACAGGCGCCCGCTGGCGTCGTACACCGGGTTGTAGTTGGCTTCCAGCCACACCACCTGGCCGTTTTTATCCACCCGCTCGAACTGGCCATTGAACAACTCGCCCTGGTTCAAGCGTTTCCAGAACTCGCTGTAGGCTGCACTGTTGGCCAGTTCGGGTGTGCAGAACAGGCGGTGATGCTTGCCCTGGATCTGCGCCAGACTGTACCCCATGCGCTGCAGGAAGTTCGTGTTGGCGGTGATGATGGTGCCATCGAGATTGAACTCGATCATCGCCATGGCGCGGTCGATGGCTTGCAGCTTGGCGTTGGCTTCACTTTCGGCTTGCAGGCGTGGGGTGACATCCATGGCGTACTTCACCACTTTGGTCACGTGACCGGCTTCATCGCGTACCGGGTTGTAGCTGGCTTCCAACCACACCGAGTCACCGTTGGCACCCACCCGCTCAAACGTGCCCGACTGAAATTGGCCGTTGCGCAGATGCGTCCACAGTTGGTTGTACTCGGCGCTGCGGGCGAACGCGGGGGTGCAGAACATCCGGTGGGACTGGCCCAGGACCTGTTCGGCGCGGTAACCCATGGTCTTGAAGAAGTTCTCATTGGCCCGCAGCACGGTGCCTTGCAGGTCGAATTCGATGACGGCCATGGAGCGCTCGATGGCATCCAGCAGGCTGGCCTGTTGGGCAATGCTGTGTTGCAGGGTGCTGATGGTTTTCTTGTGGGTGTTAAATAGCATGTTAGTGGGCTCGGGCATGCAAGCATATGCGGTATCCATGTATTTGCGCCTGACCCCGTAGGGCCCCAGGCCTTACGGTTGACTTGCTCATTGCCAGCTTCCTGATGCTGACAGAGGGGGTGGAACAAGGGGTTCAGAGTGATCGGCCGGCCCAGAAGTTCGCTGCTTGAGCAGGGGCATTTTCGGGTAGCCGACCAATGGCGGCATTATGCTATTGCGGCAGGCCCGCCGACGAAGATTCGGACGAGGTGTTATCAGACAACTGCGGCTGAACAGGCGATCTTCGATCGCTGGTCCTGACGCGGTTGCGGCCGCTGTTCTTGGCAGCGTACAGCGCGCGATCCGCAGCGTTGAGCCACATGACCGCATCCTTGAAGGCCGGTTGAAAATCCGCCAGGCCGATGCTCAGGCTCACGCGTAATTCGGGGATCTGCGCAGTGCGGTAGTTACTGAACTTTTCGCGCATCTGTTCCATGAGTCGCGCAGCATCTTGCAAGGGCATTTTCGGAAGGATCACACAGAACTCGTCACCTCCGTAGCGGCCGGCGAGGTCTTCTTCGCGCAGGTGCTGGCGTAATTCCTGGCTCAACTGGCGCAGTACCGCATCCCCGACGGTATGGCCGTGCATATCGTTGATACGCTTGAAGTGGTCGATATCGATCAGGGCAATGGTCGCCTGGCTTTGTTGCTGTTGGCACTTATGGAACTTGAGGTTCAGCAGGTCTTTCCATGAGCCATGGTTGAGCAGGCCGGTCAGGCTGTCGATACGGCTCAGGGCGCTGAGGGCGCGTTTATGTTGCGACAGTTTGATTGCCAACTGATAACAGACCATGCCGATGGCCATCGGGTAGAGCGTCAGCATCGGCAAGCAGGTGTAGACCTCGGAAAGGCTGACGCTGGAATCGAACTTGACCCCGAACAGGCTCCAGGCTATCGCGATGCCGGCGGCTTGTGCGAGCAGCCCATGCAGGAGCAAGCGTGTGCCACCGGCAGCGACGTTATTCATGGCCATCATCGAAAGAATGGTGACGGCCGTCAGTGGCGAAAACTGGGTGGCCGCTGCCCAGAAACCGCCCGACAATGAGTCATGCAGCAGGTTGCGCCGTTCGGCCTGATAGGGAAACGGCGAATGGGTCGAGATCAGATAAGCCACGTGCGGCCAGGCAAGGCCATTGAACAACAACAACGCCCATACCCAGCCTGGCATTGACAAGGGATACAACGCGCCGATTACGCTGATGCTACCGATACCCAGGCCGATGATCCTTGGCTTGTAGATACGTCTGGCAAATGAAAGCCCTTTGCCTCGTCTGTTTTCCATAGTGTCCTGGGTCAGCTGTTTTTTGCAGGTGCGACAGCGTGCGTCAACGGTCGGCGTCGATGATCGGATAATAGCGGCCGATATTGTCGATTATTCCTGTAGGAATAATCAGTGTCCTTTCAGGCCATTTGCGCAAAACAGCGGGTGAATGCGCCAAAAGCGACCTTTAATGTCGCCCCGGCAACAGGTCCTGATGCAGGGGCGGGGTGCGCACTTCGTAGCCGGCGAGGAACAGGTCGATTGCAGATTCGATGACGTTGGCCTGGGCGGCCACATCGAGGGTGGGCTGGCCGAGCGTGATTTGCGGCCAGAAGGCAAAGGCCTTGAGCAGGCTCTGGATCTGGTGAGCCGCGAAAGCTGGATCGGTACAGTTGAGGCGGCCGTCTTCCTGGGCAGCGCGCACCCATTGGGTAAAACCTTCTTCCCGTGCGCTGAGGCGATTGACCATATCTTGCGCACGTTCGGGCGAATGGATGGTGGCAGCAATGGCCACGCGCGCCAGGTCGAGGAAGTTGGCGTCCGACATCATCTTCATTTTTGCTTCCAGCAACTTGCGCAGTTGATCGCGCAGCGGCTGGTCGCTGGCGTAGTTCACGTCCAGTTGGGCAACGCTGCTGGCCCACAGTTGGCTCAGGATCTCGGCGAACAGCTCTTCCTTGCTGGGAAAGTGGTTGTACACCGTGCGCTTGGAAACGCCGGCGGTGGCGGCAACTTTGTCCATGCTGGTGACCTCGAAACCGTTCTCGCGAAATTCGGCAATCGCCGCCGCCACGATGGCGTCGCGTTTACGCTCGGTGAGGCGCTTGGGGGCAGTCATGGATGGCATTCGACTCAATCAGGAAATTACACTCAGCAGTTTACTTGCTCCGGATTTTGTTGCAATCTAGAAACTACACTGTGCAGTGTAATTCTTCTTCGTACTGTAGGAGTCACTCGGTAATGGCCACGATTTCAACCCGTGTCGACCCTGCGCCTGCAGCGCTCCAGCCTGCCGGGCAGGACCAGGGGCACTTCACCAATGACGCCCCGGTGCAACACGGCGGTTTTGGCAAAACCTTGCGCATTTTCTGGAACATGCTGTTCAACAAACCACGCACTACGCGGCCAGTGGGGCCGATCCCGGTGCAGCCACTGACACGCGAGCAGTTGTTGGCGGCACCCGACCACACGGTGTTCCGCCTTGGGCATTCGACGGTACTGCTGAAGATGCGCGGTAAATTCTGGGTCACCGATCCGGTATTCGCCGAGCGCGCGTCACCGTTCAGTTGGGCAGGCCCCAAGCGTTTCCACGCCCCACCTATCAGCCTTGAAGCGTTGCCACCGCTGGAGGCGGTGATTCTTTCCCACAACCACTATGACCATCTTGACCACGAGGCTGTGGTGCAACTGGCTGGTAAGACCCGCTACTTCCTGGCGCCCCTGGGCGTGGGCGAGACGCTGATCAAATGGGGGATCGATGCCAATAAAGTCCGTCAGCTGGATTGGTGGCAGGGCACGGAAGTCGATGGCATTCGTTTTATCGCTACCCCGGCACAGCATTTTTCCGGACGCGGCCTGTTTGATAGCAACCAGACCCTGTGGTGTTCCTGGGTGATGATCGACGATGCGCGGCGCATCTTCTTCAGTGGCGACACTGGCTATTTCGATGGTTTCAAGCGCATTGGCGAGCAGTATGGCCCGTTTGACCTGACCCTGATGGAGACCGGCGCCTACAACGTCGATTGGCCCCATGTGCACATGCAACCGGAGCAAACCTTGCAGGCGCATATCGATCTCAAAGGGCGCTGGTTGTTGCCCATTCACAACGGCACCTTCGATCTGGCATTCCATGCCTGGCACGAACCCTTCGACCGCATCATGGCCCTGGCCTGGGAGCGCAATGTATCGATCACCACCCCGGCGATGGGGCAGGCGTTTCGCTTGAACCAGCCCGAGCGCGGCCATGCGTGGTGGTTGGAGGTGGAGACTGAGGGTACGCAGGAGCGCCTCGCCAGCTGACAGCGATGGCCGCGCAAAAAGGAGTTTTCAAGCTGTTTCAAGGCTGCGACAGGCGCCAGTCAAGGGTGCGATGATCTCCGAGAATCTATTTTCGGGGTAGTTCCGATGGAAAGTGAATGTAGCAAATATTGGCGAGTCGGCATGGCGTGCCCATCCAAGCAATTGGCGCCGGGGCTCGAGGAGCCCGCTGCGAGTATCCATCCTGCTACTGGCCCTACAAACTCACGCAGCATCGCTTTTGGTGCCGATCCTGCTTTGGCCACCAGCATACCAATCCCCGGCTATAACGCACCGGCTCTTCCCCTGAAACCTACGCGCGATCCCTCGTTGTCGTTGATTGCCTTGAGCGGCCTGGAGCCCTCAGGGCCGGTGATGGTCGAGGTGCCTCTGGTACAGAACAATAGCACTTTCAGCGCTGCCTCGACGTTGAGCGGCAGGCGCGTGGGGTTCGCCCAGCGGTGGGGGCATGATCAAACACCGATCGGACACGGGGTGGCATTCTTGCGCGCGTTGGATGTTCTGCGCCGGGCCGGAACCAACTTGGTCCCGGTGCCTGCGCGCCACGCCGATGACCCGCGCCCTGGCGGCAATGAAATCGATGAGCTTGTGCGCGCGTACCAACTGGACGCTCTGGTGGCCGATAGCCAGAACGCCGCCTTCCACGACGCATGCTGGAGTGGCTACCCAAGGCTTAACGAACCGCTTGAGGATGGTGCAGTGTTGTGGTTCTACGGTGCGCGGTGGTCGAAGGATTCCCTTACGGCACTCGTACTGGGATACCGCAGTGCTCGACGTCTGGGAGTACAGGAGGTGCTGAACAATCCAACAGGATGAACTACCGATGTCGCGCTTCTTGGCGGGAGGGGAGTTTTTAGACTGGCACCTGGGTCAATCGGGATCCTTCGCCATTTCTTCCTCTCGCAGGAGATATTTCATGTTTGGTATCGGCTCTGGTGTAAGTTTTTTTGTTAACTACGCACATAACACTTTGCCTGTTCAATCGTCGCCAGCGATTTCAAAACCTATCCCCGCCGGGACGGAATATGCCAGTGTGCGCGAACTGGCTGAGCAGATGTCGCGACCGGGAGGCATCACCTCGCAAGGGCTGGTCAATTATTTTCAGGAGCGCATCCGCACGCTGGATCCGCAGCTGAGTTCTGTTATTGAACTCAACCCGCAAGCGCTTGAAAGCGCCCGCACGCTGGACCAGGAACGGGCCAATGGCAAGGTGCGCGGACCACTGCACGGAATACCTATCTTGCTCAAAGACACCATTGAGACTGCAGGCATGCAAACCAGTGCAGGTGCCTTTGCTCTGGTAGGGGAGGCGGCGGGTAAAAACGCTCCATTAGTTGAATACCTGATCAGCCAGGGCGCCGTGATTCTCGGTAAAACCAACATGACGGAGCTGGCCGGTTTTCGCGGCGCTCCCGATGGCTGGAGTACCCGCGGTGGTCAGACTCGCAACCCACATCATCCGGACGCGCAGGTGGGTGGCTCCAGTTCCGGCTCGGCCGCAGCCGTCGCCGCAGGGTTGGCCCCCTTGGCGGTGGGGGCCGAAACCAACGGCTCGATCATCGTGCCCGCAGCATTCAATGGTGTGGTTGGGCTCAAGCCCAGCGTCGGTTTGTTGGACCGCAATGGCATTATCCCGGCTAGCCAGCACCAGGACACACCGGGCCCGATGGCACGGTCGGTGTTCGATGCGGCGCTGATGCTCAACGCCATGTCTGGCCGCGACCTCCACGATCCGGCGAGCGTGGGCGCTCCAGAAGGGGTTGATTACACGCAGTTATTGGTACCTGGTGCGTTGAAGGGCAAGCGTATTGGATATCCCAAGACGTTTTCTGCAAACGGTGAAGTTCAGGCTGTGGAAAATAGTGCGCAATTCAGCAAAGCACTGGAGGTGCTTGAGGCACAAGGGGCGGTTTTAGTGCCGATTAACCTGCGTATGGCAGATGAGTCACGCTATGAAGAACTGTTGTTATCGGATGTAAACGAAGAGTTGAATGGCTACTTGGCCAAGCGCACGGGATTGCCAGTCAAGTCACTGGCTGAGCTGATCAAGTTCAACGAAGACCGTGACGGCACGGATACCGATCATCAGCCCCTGCTCAAGCAGATCAATGCCTCCACACTGGCGCCAGAACAGCGCGAAAGGGCGTGGGAAAAACTGATCGAGGATTTTCGCAGCAGCGTGGATGAGCCGATCAAGACTTATAAACTGGACGCCATAGTGTCGGATTTTGATACCAACAGTTACTTCGGCGTAGCAGCGGCCGGCTACCCAGGTATCACCGTACCCTCCGGCACGAACGAAGACGGTTTACCCACGGCCGCCCACTTCTTCGGCACCCGTTGGAGCGAGCCCACGTTGTTGGCGGTGGCCCACGGGTATGAGCAGGCCGCACAAACGGCAACCAAGCCTGGGCTTTGATCGGTCAGGTCATTTTGCATCGCAAAAGGAGTGCCGGGCACTGAACCTGCCGGCCTGAAACTTCACGGTTTACACTCAATGCCATGGAGGGACGCCATGGCATACAGAATTCATATCCTCGGCGCAGCGGGCACCGGTTGCACTACCTTGGGCAAGGTATTGGCCGAGCACCTGAATATTGCCTGTTTCGACTCCGATTTCTATTACTGGCAGCAAACCCTCGAACCCTTTTCCATCGCCCGGCTCCGGGACGAACGCCTCCGCCTGCTGCAGGAACACACCGCCGGCCATCAAGGCTGGGTATTGTCGGGGGCACTCTGCGGCTGGGGCGACGCGATGATCCCGCTATTCACCCATGTGGTGTTCCTGCGCGTAGAACCGCAAGTGCGCCTGCAACGCCTGCGCCTGCGAGAAGCGCAGCGCTACGGGGAACAGATCCTGGAAGGTGGCAGCCGCCATCAAAACAGTGTCGCCTTTCTCACCTGGGCCGCACGCTACGATACTGGCAATCACAGCCTACGTAGCCTGCGTCGGCATGAAACCTGGTTGAAACCGTTGAGCTGCCCGGTGATCCGGCTGGACGCTACGCACCATTCGGTTGAGGAGTTGGTGAATCAACTGACGCCGTTGTTGAACCCATCAACCGAGAAATGAGGCCTGGTGCTGTGGGCTCGGCGGTTACGGTGTCAAACCGGCGCACACTCATGCCCCACCCCGGCGCAAACCCCGGGAAGAACACCAGCCCTTGCGCCTCCAGGCAAAACGCCAGGATCAGGCGAGTTTCATCGTCGACTTCGCCGTGGGCCTCCAATTGTTGAATCGCCTCTACCGCCACGCCCGCCTGGCGAGCCAAATGTTCGCGGCTCCAGCCCAGCATAACGCGGGCCTGTGCGCAGTGTTTGGCGGTGAATTGGTGCAGGACGATCTGCTGTTCTACGAAAGAGCTCATTGCCAGAGAGGACATGGGGGTTCTCCAGGTTCGACGGGGGAGGCGCAACTATACTGTGTTTTTGTACAGTTGTTTGTACCGCTCATCATCTGGATTTTTTCGTCGCTGTTTCAACGCCCAGTTATTCCATCCCCGACGCCTCCCGGATAATCAGGTGATCCAGGTTCTCGATATTCGCACTGAATACCCCGAACGTTTGCTCGGGGTTTTTCTTGCTGGGCACCTGCTTGAGTTCCGGTGTCACTCCGTAGAAGAAACAATACAGCGGTCGCTCGCTGCTGGCCGCTGCCTTGATCTGCTCCAGGAAAACCGTGCGCTTGCGGTAGCTTTCGATGAGCTTTTTGTTCAGGTAGACGTTGACCGAATAAGGCTTCTTGTCGAGCCACACTTTCTTTTCGAAATCGATGCGAAAGCTGCTGGTGTAGTCTTTGATTTCCTTGATCTTGCCCCAGTAGATCAGGCCCTTGTTGTCTTGCAAGTATTCGATTTTCTTGAAGAACGACCAGTAAGTCGCCGTGTGCTCACCAATCTTCAAGGGCATGGCCTTGAGCTTGTCCTTGTCATCGATGTTCGACACATAGCATTCCACCGGATGGGCGAACACGCTGGTTTTGTCCGGGGTTGTGTCGCTGCTGACATGGGATTTCTCAACGCGATTTGAAGGCGTTTTCGTTGGCTCTTGTGGGGCGCCTCCATCGATGCCGGCAGCAGGTGTTTTACGTTCGTACTGACGGCGTGTCAGTACCAATTCCGATGGGAAGTTGTCCTCGCGCTCGTCCTCACTTTCACCGGCCGCGGTCTTTTGGCTGCTGGCATAGCGACAGCCTTCGATATGCCGGGTGCCGGGTTTGTTCTTGAAGTGTGGGGTGCGCAGGTAATTGACGTTCTTGGCGTTGAAGGTGCTCAACACATTGCCGGCGTCGAACGCTGCGCGGCACGCGTCGTTGGGGCAGAGGAAGCGGTCCTTGTCGGAATCGAAGTCAGCGGTTTCGTCGAAATTCAGCTCTCGTACGTCGTAGATCGACAACTTGTCATCGAGAGCCAGGCTGTAGGCCGTGTCGAATTTCATGGGGCTCGGTCCGTGGGAATTTGGCTATTAATAGCCGGATCCTGTGTAAATATCAGCAAGAACCTGCAACGCGTCGTCCGCTCAAGAAGCCTGACGGTAAAAGCGTCTGCAACGGCTCTCGGCGTAGACCCCAAAACCACAACGTAAACACCATTCCACTGAGATGCACGGATCAAATGTGGGAGCTGTCGAGCCCCTGCGAGGCTGCGAAGGGATCGCCTCGGTCCCCTCCGCCAACCCCACCCACCCGCATCACCGCTGCAACCGAGCCCGCCGTTTCTTCTTCGCATGAAAGTGCCGAAAATGCGCATCCTGCGCCGCCGCCAACAATTCCCTATCCCCCCGCGTATCGCCCCAGGCCCGCAGCCGATACTCGCCCAAATCCCCATACACCGCCTCAAGCCGCAGCACCTTGTTCTCACAACGGCAATTATTCCCGGTGAGCTTGCCGGTCAACACCCCGTCGACCACCTCAAGCTCAGTCCCGATCAACTTGATCCCAAGCCGATCGGCAAATGGCTGCAACACCAACGCCGGCGACGCCGAGCACAACGTCACCACCGCCCCCGAGCCCAACTCCTGCTCCACCGACAACACCCCAGCCGGGCGCATCAACCGCGCCCAATTACGCTGGCAATACTCCTCGGCCTTCTGCTGCACCCACGTCTTCTGCACCCCGGTCATAAAGGTGCGAATCAACTGCGCCTTCAACTCATCCCGGCTGATCTGCCGCACCAAGAAGCGCAGCCCAGGCACCGCCAGCTTGACCATCCGGCCATAAAACTCACCGGGGCCAAAGGCAAACTTGAGGAAGGGCACGAAACTGTCGTGGTGGGTGAGGGTGCCGTCGAAGTCAAAGACGGAGAGTACTTTGGCGTCGATGGGGCCGGCTTCGAGCATGTCTGGGTTCACGGGTTGGCCTCGGTCCTATCTAGTATTTTTTGTGCGTGCATCAGGTGTGACAGCAGGAGTCTACTCCCGTGCCAATCTTCCGATTTTGGCGTAAAGCCCTTCGGTGAAAGCGTCCCGATCACTCGACCGGTGACAACGCTGATGGCAGTTGGGGCACAAGGCTACAGCATTGGTGGTGCGATCCGAACCCTTCTGGGCCAGGTGCTTGACGTGATGTACTTCAAGAAATGGCAAACCGTCGACCTCGAACGGCGCGTTTGAGCCACAGCCTTCGCAGATGCCGTTGGCTTCTTTGAGCACCCAAGCACGTACCTTTGGGTCGCGGACAAAAGCGGTGCTGACGATCGAGACTTTCTGCGGCTGGGCAATGCCGTCCGGTAGCTTAGGGAAAGGTTGTTGCTGCAGTTTGGACGCGCGGCGGATAAGCGTTTGCTCGTCTGCTGTTTGGGCTGCGTCTTCGGATTCGAATACACCCTGCGCGGCTAGGGCTTGGCGGATGCGTTGTTCGACGCCTGTGCCCACGTTCTTTGCAGGTTTATAGCCTTCGATACGGTCCCAGCCCATGCGGACGAGCACGGTGGAGATATTTTGCATGCGGAATTCGATGGAGCCCTTTGCACGGCCTGCCACCGGGCCTTCGCGTAGAAGGCGGTTTTCGAGGGCTTTGTTGAAAGGTTGGCCGCTCTTTTCCAAGGCCAACATCTTTAGGTAAGCCTCGACCGCCGCTGCCAGCTCCGAGTCGCTCCAATCCGTTTTGTCTTTCGTAATATCCATACAGCCGCCGAGGGTAGAAAACCCTCGGACGATACTGAGTAGCCATTATTGCGTCTACGAAATTTCCTACGGATCGGTCGGAGATGGCGGTCGTCTTCGTTAGTAAATTCGCTGCTTGATTCGGAAAAATTGTATGAGCTTGCGCCACCACGGCGTCTTAGCTGACTGTCTCCGGTAGGTTCTATTCACCAGCAAATACGGCATATCCCGCAGGCGTATCCAGCCTTCATCCTGCCAATGCAGCAAATTCAGTGACATTTCTGGCCAGTCCAACATGCTCAACAAGGGGGCGTTCCACTGCACGGAGCTGACGCTGGTCGCGTAAGGCCGGAACCACTTCGTGAGTCAGCCAGCTTCGCAACAGACGGTTTCCTGGTACGTAGTGATAGACCAGCAACGCATAGGCGCCGGACTCACTAATCATCAGCATCTCTTCCGGTTGGCCGTGGAACAGCAGTTTTACGGTTCTCTTTTGATCTTCATCGAGCTTACGAGTAGTTCGCTCATCCAAATGCCACCCCATCAAACGCCCAAGTTCTCGAGCGCAGAACCAGGGTTGGTTTTCTAGGAGAAGAGTATGTAAATGAAGATTGTGACGAGTGAAGACGACGGCGATAAACGGTTCGGGTGCGGCTATTTCTGTGGCGGCCGGCAAGTTGGATAGATGTTGACTGGACATTCCCTATGACCTCTACGTGATTTTTGAAGGGCCAACCCAGCGTAGAGAGTGCAGTTTAAGAAACTCCAACCAGCGAACCTTCATTACCGCGTTAATTCCGCACGACTGAGACCGAACGGGATTTTTGCTGTGTGATTAAGGCTTGCTTCTACGTTGGGCGTTTCTTAGGCACCGGCTGATGAGCCTAGATAACATCGAAATTTGCATCAACCATTCCATGGATGATCTTCTTGTAGGAAGGGGCTTGTTCTATTCATTGAGTATAAAAAAGCCCTGAACAAGTCAGGGCTCTTGAATGTTACCTGGCGTAGGAATCAATCCCAGCTCAACGCGCCGCCAGTTTGATACTCGATCACACGGGTCTCGAAGAAATTCTTCTCTTTCTTCAAGTCCATGATCTCGCTCATCCACGGGAACGGGTTAGTCGTGCCTGGGTACTCTTCCTTCAAGCCAATCTGCGACAGGCGACGGTTGGCGATGAACTTGAGATAGTCCTCCATCATCGCCGCATTCATGCCCAACACACCGCGAGGCATGGTGTCGCGAGCGTATTCAATCTCCAGCTGCGTCCCCTGCAGAATCATCTGGGTCGCTTCTTCCTTCATCTCGGCATCCCACAAGTGCGGGTTTTCGATTTTGATCTGGTTGATCACATCGATACCGAAGTTCAGGTGCATCGACTCGTCGCGCAGGATGTACTGGAACTGCTCGGCCACGCCGGTCATTTTGTTGCGGCGGCCCATGGACAAAATCTGGGTGAAACCGCAGTAGAAGAAGATGCCTTCCAGTACGCAGTAGTAGGCGACCAGGTTACGCAGCAGTTCCTTGTCGGTCTCGACGGTGCCGGTTTCGAACTTCGGATCGGAGATCGAGCGGGTGTACTTGAGGCCCCAGGCTGCCTTTTTGGCGACCGATGGAATCTCGTGGTACATGTTGAAGATCTCGCCTTCATCCATGGCCAGCGATTCGATGCAGTACTGGTAGGCGTGGGTGTGGATCGCTTCTTCGAATGCCTGGCGCAGGATGTACTGGCGGCATTCCGGGTTGGTGATCAGGCGGTACACGGCCAGCACCAGGTTGTTGGCAACCAGGGAGTCGGCGGTGGAGAAGAATCCGAGGTTGCGCATGACGATGCGGCGTTCGTCGTCGGTCAGGCCTTCAGGGTTTTTCCACAGGGCGATGTCGGCGGTCATGTTGACCTCTTGCGGCATCCAGTGGTTGGCGCAGCCGTCGAGGTACTTCTGCCAGGCCCAGTCGTACTTGAAGGGTACGAGTTGGTTGAGGTCGGCGCGGCAGTTGATCATGCGTTTTTCGTCAACGGCGACGCGGGCGGCGGAGCCTTCCAGCTCAGCGAGGCCTTCGGCGACGTCGAGTTTGTCCAGGGCGGCCTTGGCGCGCACGATGGCGGCCGAATCACTGGCGGTGACGGCGCGGGCTTCGATGGCGGCAGCGGCGCCGGCACCGTCGAGGCGGTCCATGTTGGCTTCGGTGGCGTGGCCGGCGTTGGCGCCTTTAGCGGCTACTTCGCCTTCTTCTTCTTTGTCGAATTCGTCCCAGCTCAGCATGACGTGTCGTCTCCTGCGTGAGGGCTCAAAGGTGCCCGTGTGAAACCGGATGGTTGGGTGTTCACACGGCCCAATGGCCGCGGTGGATCTTAAGGAATCGTTTGTTGCAGCTAGCGCACGCATTAAACGGAATAGGGCTACGGGTGCTCTGCGTGAGGCTTGAGGTGCGCAGCGGTAGGTGCAAGCTCGCGCGGGATGCCTCAGGTCTGGCTCTTCGTCCCAGTGTAAAGGGATATTGCAGGCCCGATTTACCCGCGCATTATAGGGAAAAAATTGGGTTTGTGTTGCGGCGGATGGTCACTTGAGCGCGCCAAAATGACGTGGTTTTCGGCCAGAGCGAGTGTTTGCAAGGCTTTGCTGGGGATGGAAATTTCTGGCGGGTGTTGGGAGAAATTTTATGGGGAGGGGAGGGAGCAGGTGAGAAGGGCTGTATGGGACGTCGTGGCTGAAACCGCCATCGCAGGCAAGCCAGCTCCCACATTTGATTTGCGGTGTATTCGAGGTGGGTTCTTGGCCGCAAGATTGATTTCTTGCGGCGACCAAGATCCGGGTTGAATCTAAATAACCAAGTTGTTATCCGTTAGAGCAACCATTGCCCATCACTTGATAGTTGAGGATGTGTCGTTGACCTTGGGAGTCTTCATATTCCATCTTTACCGGAACAACTTCACAGACTTCCGGAATACTGCTCATGGACAATACTTTAGCCACATCCAAGTGAGTGCTGTAGGTGTAGTCCTCAACGATCGGGGCGTTGTGGCCGGCCAGCTCAGTCGGGGCTTCGTCGGCCAGGGCGGCGGTGGCGCACAAGCTGCTGAGGGCCATAACTAATAGAGCTTTCATTTCTTCATTACCTTCTTCAGGGCGAAAGGGGTCACGGGGCCCTTGTGAGGCCGCGTGTGTAACTTAAAAGTTGGGAAGTTCGGATTAACGTGCCTTCGTGGGGGCTGTTACGGTGTTAATCACGGTGCCTTGGTTGGCGGAAGTGATTCTAAGCCTGCGCGTTATATTCATATACCCGTGCTTTTGATAAACACCTTTGGCGGTTTTTGTAACAATCGGTCGATCAAAGTTTTTTCAGCCACCCGCAAAGCGCCACAGGCTGTGGGCCAGAGCGGTTACCCGGCATAGCAGGGTAATTTGTAGGGTCTTGTTACTACCATCGTCGAATGGTTCTATAGGCCCACCCCGGCTACAACAGGGGCCATACAACAACAACTATGTCACCGAGGTAAGAAAGATGAGTGCGGCTTCCCTGTACCCTGTTCGCCCCGAAGTAGCAGCCAACACGCTGACCGACGAGGCAACCTACAAGGCCATGTACCAGCAGTCGGTGGTCAACCCCGATGGCTTCTGGCGTGAGCAAGCCAAACGCCTTGACTGGGTCAAGCCTTTCACCGCGGTGAAGCAGACCTCGTTCGACGACCACCATGTCGACATCAAATGGTTTGCCGATGGCACCTTGAACGTTTCCTACAACTGCCTGGACCGTCACCTTGCCGAACGTGGTGATCAGATCGCGATCATCTGGGAGGGCGATGACCCTGCCGAGAGCCGCAATATCACCTACCGCGAACTGCATGAAGAAGTCTGCAAGTTCGCCAACGCCTTGCGTGGCCAGGATGTGCACCGCGGTGACGTGGTGACTATCTATATGCCGATGATTCCCGAAGCCGTGGTCGCCATGCTGGCCTGTACCCGCATCGGTGCGATCCATTCGGTGGTGTTCGGCGGCTTTTCCCCGGAAGCCCTGGCCGGTCGGATTATCGACTGTAAGTCGAAAGTGGTGATCACCGCTGACGAAGGCATCCGCGCCGGTAAGAAGATTCCGCTTAAGGCTAACGTCGACGATGCGCTGACCAACCCGGAAACCAGCAGCATCCAGAAGGTTATTGTGTGCAAGCGCACCAATGGCGCGATCAAGTGGAACCAGCATCGCGACATCTGGTACGAAGACTTGATGAAAGTGGCGGGCACCGTGTGTGCGCCAAAAGAGATGGGCGCCGAAGAAGCGCTGTTTATCCTCTATACCTCCGGCTCTACCGGCAAGCCTAAAGGCGTGCAGCACACCACCGGCGGCTACTTGCTGTATGCCGCCCTGACCCACGAGCGAGTATTCGACTACCGTCCCGGCGAAATCTACTGGTGCACCGCCGACGTTGGCTGGGTCACCGGCCACACCTATATCGTCTACGGCCCGTTGGCCAATGGCGCGACTACGCTGCTGTTCGAAGGCGTGCCGAACTACCCGGACATCACCCGGGTGGCGAAGATCGTCGACAAGCACAAGGTCAACATCCTCTACACCGCACCCACTGCGATCCGCGCCATGATGGCCTCCGGCACTGCCGCCTGCGAAGGCGCCGACGGCAGCAGCCTGCGCCTGCTCGGCTCGGTGGGCGAGCCGATCAACCCGGAAGCCTGGGACTGGTACTACAAGAATGTCGGCCAATCCCGTTGCCCGATTGTCGATACCTGGTGGCAGACTGAAACCGGCGCGACCCTGATGAGCCCATTGCCGGGCGCCCACGCGCTCAAGCCAGGCTCGGCCGCGCGGCCTTTCTTTGGTGTAGTGCCGGCGCTGGTGGACAACCTCGGTAACATTATTGAAGGCGCTGCCGAAGGCAATCTGGTGATCCTCGATTCGTGGCCTGGCCAGGCGCGTACCCTGTACGGCGACCATGACCGTTTTGTCGATACCTATTTCAAGACCTTCCGCGGCATGTACTTCACTGGCGATGGCGCCCGTCGCGATGAAGATGGCTACTGGTGGATCACCGGTCGTGTGGATGATGTGTTGAACGTGTCCGGCCACCGCATGGGCACTGCCGAGATTGAAAGCGCCATGGTTGCCCACCCGAAAGTCGCCGAAGCCGCGGTGGTGGGTGTGCCGCACGACATCAAGGGGCAGGGCATCTATGTGTATGTCACGCTCAAGAATGGCGAAGAGCCCAACGAAGCGCTGCGCCTGGAGCTGAAAAACTGGGTGCGCAAGGAAATCGGCCCGATTGCTTCACCGGATGTGATCCAGTGGGCGCCGGGGCTGCCGAAGACACGGTCGGGGAAAATCATGCGCCGCATTTTGCGCAAGATCGCTACGGCTGAATACGATGGGCTGGGGGATATTTCCACCCTGGCGGATCCAAGTGTGGTGGCGCATTTGATTGAGACGCACAAGACCATGAACGTCGCGTAAGCGCGGATAGTCAAATAAAGCCCCATCCGGTTTAAGCCGGATGGGGCTTTTCTACAGGATCTAACAATCACCAGATATCCAGTGTGGGAGGGGGCTTGCTCCCGATAGCATCAGGTCTGTGCCAAATATACTGGCTGACCCGCCGCTATCGGGAGCAAGCCCCCTCTCACATTTGGAGCGCATTTTAACCACCAAGCCAATAAATATCGGTTTTTGCTGTGGGACGTTTCAGAATGTTACCGGCTGGTGCAAATGTGTAACCCCGCATCAAAACCTGAGGCGATGGACCACGCTTGCGCCCCTGAAAACCGCGTTTTAGACCCCCTGATAAATTAGATTAAACGCCACACTTGCCGTGCTAGAAGGGTTTGCGAATAATAGGCCCGCAATTTGCAGCATCATCAGGTTTAATATCTTTTGTCTCTGCATAAATCTCAGAGGCTGTCAATGAGCTGGAACCGCTTTCTCAGTGCTTCTGTAAATTGTTGTCGCATTGAGGAAATATCGGCTTCCGGCCTGTCGTTAGAATGCCGATCACTCGCTCGTCGTCGCAGGTGTCGCCCGCGCAGGACGCAGCCCCGCTATTCGGTTACACCTTCGCGCATCGTGGGCCATGGCTCATACTGCTGTTTTTGCCCTATACCGATGGAGTCCCAAGATGAAGAAACTCGTGCTGTTGGGCGCCCTGGCGCTGTCCGTGCTGTCCATGCAGGCTTTCGCCGAAGGCAAGCCACTGAAAATTGGTATCGAAGCAGCTTACCCTCCGTTTGCTTCGAAGGCACCGGACGGCAGCATCGTCGGGTTTGACTACGACATCGGCAATGCGCTGTGCAAGCAGATGGACGTCAAGTGCACTTGGGTCGAGCAAGAGTTCGACGGCCTGATCCCTGCACTGAAAGTGCGCAAGATCGACGCGATCCTGTCGTCCATGTCCATCACCGAAGACCGCAAGAAGTCCGTGGACTTCACCACTCGCTACTACCTGTCCCCAGCGCGCCTGGTGATGAAGGAAGGCACCACCGTCAGTGACAGCCTGGATGAATTGAAGGGCAAGAAGATCGGTGTGCAGCGCGGTTCGATCCACGACCGTTTCGCTCGTGAAGTCCTGGCGCCAAAAGGTGCGGATATCAAGGGTTACAGCACCCAGAACGAAATCTACCTGGACGTGGCCGCCGGTCGTCTCGACGGTACCGTGGCTGACGCTACCCTGCTGCAGGACGGCTTCCTGAAAACCGACGCCGGCAAAGGCTACGCTTTTGTAGGCCCGTCGTTCACCGAAGCCAAATACTTTGGCGACGGCATTGGTATCGCAGTGCGCAAAGGCGACAAGGAAAACCTTGAGCGCATCAACGCAGCGATTACCGCGATTCGTGCCAACGGCGAATACAAGAAAATCCAAGACAAATACTTCGACTTCGATATCTACGGCGCTGATGCCAAGTAAATAGTCGCAGCTGTCTGTCCGAAATGGCGCAAGCACCAGTCATTCTGAAGTTTGCGCCATTTTTTCATCCCCCTTTTCGAGGACCTGAATCATGTTGAAAGGCTACGGGGCCGTTATCCTCGATGGCGCATGGTTGACGCTTCAGCTCGCCTTGTCGTCCATGGCCTTGGCCATTGTTCTGGGTCTGATCGGGGTCGCGTTACGCCTGTCGCCGGTGCGCTGGTTGGCTTGGCTGGGTGACTTGTACTCCACGGTGATCCGCGGGATCCCCGACCTGGTGCTGATCCTGCTGATTTTCTATGGCGGCCAGGACTTGCTCAACCGCGTCGCGCCGCTATTGGGCTTTGACGACTATATCGACTTGAACCCCTTGGCCGCCGGTATCGGCACCCTGGGTTTCATCTTTGGCGCCTACCTTTCGGAAACTTTCCGTGGCGCCTTCATGGCCATTCCCAAGGGCCAGGCTGAAGCCGGCCTGGCGTATGGCATGAGCAGCTTCCAGGTGTTTTTCCGGGTGATGGTGCCGCAGATGATTCGGCTGGCGATCCCCGGGTTTACCAACAACTGGCTGGTATTGACCAAGGCCACCGCGCTGATTTCGGTGGTGGGTTTGCAAGACATGATGTTCAAGGCCAAGCAGGCGGCCGATGCCACCCGCGAACCTTTTACCTTCTTCCTCGCAGTGGCGGCGATGTACCTGGTGATCACCAGTGTGTCGTTGCTGGCCTTGCGTCATCTTGAGAAGCGCTACTCGGTAGGCGTAAGGGCGGCTGATCTATGATCTTCGACTACAACGTCATCTGGGAGGCCATGCCGCTGTACCTTGGCGGCCTGCTGACCACCCTGAAACTGCTTGCCATTTCGCTGTTCTTCGGCCTGCTCGCGGCCTTGCCTTTAGGCTTGATGCGGGTGTCCAAGCAGCCGGTCGTCAATGGCGTGGCCTGGCTCTACACCTACGTGATCCGCGGCACGCCGATGCTGGTGCAGCTGTTTTTGATCTACTACGGCCTGGCGCAGTTCGAAACAGTACGCGAGAGCTTCCTGTGGCCACTGCTGTCCAGCGCGACCTTCTGCGCCTGCCTGGCCTTTGCGATCAATACCAGCGCCTACACCGCCGAGATTATCGCCGGTAGCCTCAAGGCCACGCCTAACGGTGAGATCGAAGCGGCCAAGGCCATGGGCATGTCGCGCTACAAGCTGTACCGCCGCATCCTGTTGCCATCGGCCCTGCGCCGCGCACTGCCGCAGTACAGCAATGAAGTGATCATGATGCTGCAGACCACCAGCCTGGCGTCCATCGTCACGCTGATCGACATCACCGGTGCCGCGCGTACGGTCAATGCCCAGTATTACCTGCCGTTCGAAGCCTATATCACCGCCGGCGTGTTCTACCTGTGCCTGACCTTCATTCTGGTGCGCCTGTTCAAGTTGGCCGAGCGCCGCTGGCTGAGCTATCTGGCTCCACGGAAGCACTGATATGGAACGTATCGATCATCTGCTGCCCTGGGGGCACCTGGGCTGTGAGCGCCAACTGAGCGTATTTCGCTTCGGCAGCGGCGAGCGCAAGGCCTATATCCAGGCCAGCCTGCACGCTGATGAGTTGCCGGGTATGCGTGCCGCATGGGAACTGAAAAAACGCCTCACCGAGCTGGAACAGCAGGGCGCCCTCAACGGCGTGATCGAGCTGGTGCCGGTAGCCAACCCGATGGGCCTTGGCCAGCTGTTGCAAGGCAGCCATCAGGGGCGTTTCGAAGTGGGCAGCGGCAAGAATTTCAATCGCGACTTCGTTGAGTTGAGCGAGCCGGTCGCCGCGTTGCTGCAAGACAAACTGAGCGATGACCCGCACGCCAATGTGCGCATGATTCGCCAGGCCATGAGCGATACGCTCACCGCCTTGCCCGAGCCGAGCAGCCAGTTGCAAGGCATGCAGCGCATTCTGCTGAGCCATGCCTGCACCGCCGATGTGGTGCTGGACCTGCATTGCGATGCCGAAGCCGCGCTGCACATGTATGCGCTGCCGCAGCACTGGCCGCAGTGGCGGTCGCTGTCAGCGCATTTGAATGTGAAGGTCGGCCTGCTGGCGGAAGATTCCGGCGGCAGTTCGTTTGACGAGGCGTGCTCGTTGCCGTGGCTGCGTTTATCGCGCCTGTTCCCCGAGGCCCAGATTCCGTTGGCCTGTCTGGCGACAACGTTGGAGTTGGGCGGCCAGGCCGACACCGGCCGTGATGAAGCGATCTTCCACGCCGAAGGCATTCTGGCATTTCTCGCCGAACAGGGCTTGATCAGGGGCCAATGGCCCGCACCGCAACATGAACCTTGTGAAGGCATGCCCTTCGAAGGCACCGAGTTGCTGTTCGCCCCCCATGCCGGTGTGATCAGTTACCTGCGTAAAGCTGGCGACTGGGTAGAAACCGGCGACGAGATTTTTGAAGTGATTGACCCCCTGACCGACCGCGTAAGTACCATTTGTGCGGGCACCTCGGGGGTGTTGTTTGCCGTTGAACGGCTACGTTATGCCCAAGCGGGTTTCTGGCTGGCCAAGGTGGCGGGGCGCGAAGCGCTGCGTCACGGGCGCTTGCTCAACGACTGACCACCTGTTTTTGTGAGAACCGACCGCATGTACAAGCTTGAAGTCCAAGACCTGCATAAACGCTATGGCAGTCATGAAGTGCTCAAAGGTGTGTCCTTGGCCGCAGCGGCCGGTGATGTGATCAGCATCATCGGTTCCAGCGGTTCGGGCAAAAGTACCTTTTTGCGCTGCATCAACCTGCTGGAGCAGCCCCACGCCGGCAAGATTCTGCTCAATAACGAAGAGCTGAAACTGGTGGCCAACAAGGATGGCGCCATGAAGGCTGCCGACCCCAAGCAACTGCAACGTATGCGTTCACGCCTGTCCATGGTGTTCCAGCATTTCAACCTGTGGTCGCATATGACCGCGCTTGAAAACGTGATGGAAGCCCCGGTGCACGTGCTGGGCATGTCGAAGAAAGAGGCCCGTGAAAAGGCCGAGCATTACCTGGCCAAGGTCGGCGTGGGCCATCGTAAGGATGCGTTCCCCGGCCACATGTCCGGTGGCGAGCAGCAGCGCGTGGCGATTGCCCGTGCCTTGGCGATGGAACCCGAGGTGATGCTGTTCGATGAGCCTACTTCGGCGCTGGATCCGGAGCTGGTGGGCGAAGTGCTCAAGGTCATGCAGGACCTGGCCCAGGAAGGCCGCACCATGGTAGTGGTGACCCACGAAATGGGCTTTGCCCGTGAAGTGTCGAACCAGTTGGTGTTTTTGCACAAAGGCATTGTTGAAGAGCGTGGTAATCCGCGGGAAGTGTTGGTGAACCCGCAGTCCGAACGGTTGCAGCAGTTCCTCTCTGGCAGTTTGAAATAATCAAGGCTGCTTTTGTGCACCGGGATAGTGCATGCTCCGCAGTCTTGAGGTTAGCCCCGATCTCTTGTGGGAGCTGGCTTGCCCGCGATAGCGATGCATCAGTCAATGATGTGTTAACTGACCCATCGTCATCGCAGGCAAGCCAGCTCCCACTTTTGATCTCTGTTTGTTTTGGGATTTGTAGTTGATTACGGGCTAGCATTGGCCCACGGCTTCTTTCACTGTTTTCGCTCCGGATAGCACTCCATGACCGCCCACAAAATTGGTTTCCTGATTTGGCCCAGCACAAAAGCACTCACGCTTGCGCTGGCTGAGGAGGCCTTGCGCGTTGCTCAGCGGGTGCATCCGGATGTGGTCTACGAGTTGTCTTTTCTGCAGGCCGAGCCGCAAACCGAGGGGGCCTGGCAGTTGCCGGGCGAGCCGTGGGCCGGCAAGTTGGAAGGCTTTCAGAAACTGTTCCTGCTGGCGGATGAACCGCCTACCGTCATTGCGTCGCAGCTCAGCACTGCGCTCAAGCAGCTGGTTCGGGCCGGGTGCGTGATCGGTGGGTTATCGGCGGGTGTGTACCCGTTGGCCCAGCTTGGTCTGTTGGATGGTTATCGTGCTGCCGTGCATTGGCGCTGGCAGGATGACTTTGCCGAGCGCTTCCCCAAGGTCATCGCCACCAGCCATTTGTTCGACTGGGACCGTGATCGCCTGACCGCTTGTGGCGGCATGTCGGTACTCGACCTGCTGCTGGCGGTGCTGGCCCGCGATCACGGCGCGGAGTTGGCCGGTGCTGTGTCCGAGGAATTGGTGGTGGAGCGCATCCGCGAAGGCGGTGAGCGCCAACGTATTCCACTGCAAAACCGCCTGGGCTCCAGCCATCCCAAGCTGACCCAGGCGGTGCTGTTGATGGAAGCCAATATCGAAGAGCCGCTGACCACCGACGAGATCGCCCAGCACGTGTGCGTGTCGCGACGACAACTGGAACGGATCTTCAAGCAATACCTCAATCGCGTCCCCAGCCAGTACTACCTGGAACTGCGCCTGAACAAGGCGCGCCAGATGTTGATGCAAACCAGCAAGTCGATCATCCAGATCGGCCTGTCGTGCGGCTTCTCCTCGGGGCCGCATTTCTCCAGCGCTTACCGCAATTTCTTTGGCGCCACGCCGCGCGAAGACCGCAACCAGCGGCGCAGCAGCAGTCCCTTCGAGTTGTCGTCGGTGCCCTCAGAGCGCGGCTGATTCAACAGTTAGTCTTCTTCTGGTACTGGCAGAGCTGCCACCAGCGGCGTGCCTTGGGAGTCCACGGTGGCGGCCGCGACCTGGAAGTCCACACCTGTGCGTTGGTAGTACTGACGCAAGCGCTCCATGCTTTGCGCCGACAGTGGGTTGCCGCTCAAGTCGCTGTCGCCATTGAAGGTTGCTGACGTCTCCAGCAAGTCCTGCGGTATCTCCCGGATCGCGTTATTGCTTAAGTCCAGCGTTTGCAGTTGATCCAGGCCAAATACGCCCTCTGGAACTTCGCTCAGTGCCGCGTTGCTCAGATACAGCGCAACCAGTTGGTTCAGCGAGCCGACGTCAGGGGCGTGACCCAGGGGGTTGTTGCTCAAATTAACAAACTCAAGTTCGGTCAACCCCGTCAGCACGCCTCGGGTTTCGGGTGTCAGCCGGATTGCGCATTCCGTTATATCCAATGTGGACAGTTTGGGCATGTGCTGGATCGCCTCAGGCAGGGTGCCCAGGGAGCACTTGCTCAGTTTGAGGGTTTGCAAATGGCTGAAGTTGCGCAACGTACCGTCGACACCAGTCGTGGTGCCGCTGCCGTCCAGTTGGAACGAGGTCACGTGGTCGAAGTTGGCGTTCAATTCCGGCAAGTCGCCCAACACTGGTGTGTCGAGTAAGACCTGGTGGGTCAGCTCATCGTCCAGGCTTTCTTCATCTTCGGGGGCTTCTCGTCGCCACGCCTGCTCCAGCAGTGTCTTGAAGTTGCGCCGCCTCAGTTGGTCCTGGGCGCGGGTTTGTTCGTCAATAGGCACATCCAGGATGGGGTGCCGATCCGGTACAGCCTGCACCCACACCTGCAGGTCGTTGTTCAGTCGCTCGTATTCAGCTTCCAGGCGCGTCAACGTCGGTTCGATTGCCGCCATGTCGCCGGGGAGGCGGAAGATGAAACGGTCTGCCTCGTTATCCAGAAACGAGGGGTATAGCCGCTGCGTGCGCATGCGTTGTGATTCGGATGCCTGGGCGGCGAAACTCTCCCCGGTGCGCTGGCAGTAGCGTTTGATCGACTCCAGGGTTTGGGGTGTCAAGGGGTTTGCGGAAAGGACCAGGCCACTGGTGGTTGAGGCCGGCATGGAAAAAAGTGCCTCGGGCAGTTGCTCAATGGCGTTTTTGCTCAAGTTGACCGACTGGCGTGGCGGGTCGCCCAGCAGGCTAGGGGGTAGCTGTGTCAAACCGGTGTCTTTCAGCGAGATTGTGCTCAGATTGGGCAGGTGACTGAAATCCGGAGTACGGCCCAGCGGGTTGTGGTCCAGGTATAAATATTCGAGGCTGGTCATGCCTTGCAAGCCCGCTACGCTGGTAGGGCTGAGTTCTATTGAGCAGCGTGGCAGCCCCAGAATGGATAGTGCCTGCCGGTTGAGCACTTGGGCAGGGATGTCGCCGAGCCTCACGTTGTTGATGTCCAGGATACTTAGGGCCGGGAAGCTGTCGATAAAGGCGGTCGACCCCATCGGGCTACCATTGCCTTTGATGGTCAGTGAGCCAACATGCTTGAAGTGCGCGCTCAGCGTGGGCAGCTCGCCTGCGAGCGTCGCGGGGATTTCCAGCAAATGGACGAATTGAGTGTCCTGGGGTGTTTCCCTGCGCCAGCTTTGCTCAAGTAATGTGCTGAGCTCGCTTCGCCGGGTGGCTTCCGATGGCTGCAACTGCGGCTGTTGCGTCCAGTGGTTGAGCTCGGACTTTAGCGTATCCAATTCACCGGCCAACCTTGCCAGCTCGCGCCTACCCGCTTCCAGGTCGCCTGGGAGGCTGTAGATAAACTGGTTGATCTGGTCGGTGTCCAGTGAGGGATACAGCATTTTTGCGTCGCGCACATCCACTGCCGGAGCATCGGCCTCCCAGTAGGTGCCATGCTGCTGGTAATAGGCTTTAACGCGCTCGAGGGTGGCCGATGACAGTGGGTTGTCAGATAGGTCGAAGGCAGCGCTGGTATGTGACGGAAGATCGAACAGTGCTTCCGGTAATTCTCCGATCTGGTTGCCGCTGAGAAAGGCTGCGCTAAGGTCGTTGCGGGTGAGCAAACCGGGAGGGAGGCGATCGATGCCGGTTTCGGACAGGTCCAGTGTGTTCAGCTCGGTCATCGCTTCCACAGTGGGCACCCGACCCAAGGGGTTTTTATGCAGGTCCAGGGTTTGCAATTGGGTCATCGAGGCGAGCTGGGTTTGGCTGTGCGGCGTCAGGGTAATTGCGCAGTCGCTCAGGCTCAATGTGTTCAAGCTGCGCATCTGAAGTACGGCTGGGGGCAGGTTGCCCAAGGGAATACTGTCAACGGTCAAGTGACGCAATCGGGGAAAGTTGCCCAGGAACGCGGCGGCTCCTTGCGTGTGGTTGCTGCCTGACAGCGTCAGCATTGATACGTGATCGAAGTTGGCGGACAGTCGCGGCAGTTCGCCACGAATAGGGTAACGCAGGTTCATTCGGTAGCCGTCGCGCGCCGGGTCTTCGAAGTAGTCATCGAGGGGTAACTCCCTGCGCCAGCAGCGTTTGAGTTCGCGGGCAATGAGTCTGCGATTGCGTTGCTCGTACAGACGCTGGTGTGCGCTGAGTAGGGCGCCGTTTCCGGGGGGCCGAAGCGGAATGTCGCGTTGCCAGGCATTCAGGTCATGTTCCAGTTGGTTGTATTCGATGCGCAGCGCCTCAAGGCCCGCGAGTGCACCGCCAGGCTGTGAGTGCAAGTGGTTCACCAGGGTAGTCAATTGGCGTTCGCGAAGTCTGGGGTACAGGTCGTGCGCGCGTTGAAGCAAGTTCACAGGTCTTAATGGCGCCGGCGCCTGGGCACGATAGCCGTTGTCGCTGCCCAGCAGGCGCAGGGCTTCAGTGACACTTTCCGGCTTGCTATCAGGGGTGAGTAGTGTGCGCAGTTCACTGCGTGGCAGCGGCGCTTGCCGCAGGCGCTGCTTGAGTTGTGCGCCGTCGTGGATGCGAAGGCCGAGCTGGTCACGCTGTTTATCGGGTAGGGCACTTAAAACGGCTGAGTACAGGTCGGTCTCGCTGGAGAGGGCACCCTGTTCATTGTGGGGCTGGTAGCGGCCGGCTTCAGTACGCACCAACGTGCGCTGGATCGGGGCGTCATCTGGACCGATCCGCAGCCAGCTCGGTCCGGTTTGCGAGTGGTGACGAGCCTCTAGCTGTACCTCGCCAGACCAGCCTGGCAGTGTGCGCAGGGAGTTCAGTGCCAGGCGATCAGTGTCCAGGGAGGGCGGCGTATTCAAGTGCTGACCCTCATAGGCACGGTTGATCCGTACTTCATTCAACGCGGTGCGTGCCAGTTCGGCCAGGCGCGGGGGCGTGTTTCGTTCATGCAGTGCTTCAAGTTCTGCACCGCTGGCCTCGCTCACAAGTGTTTTCGCAACGCTTATAGGCAGTTCAGGCGTGGTGGTGAGCAATTGCTGGGTAAGCGGTTCGGTGGTGGCTTGCAACGTCGCATAACGCGAGTCGAACAACGCGCTGCGCTGGCTATCGGCAATGTCCGCCAGCTTATGGCGTAGCAGATGGGCGCGGCGATCCAGGCTGAGTTCGGGATCGCTGGCGCGCTCACCGAACTGCGCGCGGATTTCTTCGCTGCTCATCCCACGCAGGACGGTTTTCAGCAAGTCGCCGTTCTCCAGTTGGGCCTCAAATACCTGAATCACTGGCATGCGTTCATCACCGAACTCCCAGGCTGTTTGCCCCTTGTCGTCGACGATGCGCAAGGCTTTGGTGGGCGGCCACGAGCCGTGGGTGGTCAACACTTGCAAGGTGTCTTGTGGGTCAATCAGGTGGTACACCGCCGGATCGTCGCTGCGTAGCTGATCGATCAGCCGCTGGATGCTGCGGTCGATGCGCAGACGACTCAAGGTATCGTCCAGTAGCGGCGATAGAGGCTCGCTGTTGAGGTGCATTTTGCGCACGACACCCTCATCCACGCCGCTGATGTGCAAGCCCAGTTCCCGGTCCGCTTCGCTTAAATCCTGCACGCTGTGCCCCAGTCTGCGCAGCAACGTGTGCTTGTCCCACTGCAAGGGCTGTTCGAGTTCGGTGTGCCACGCGCCGGCGCCGTTGTGTCGCACAATCGGGCGATAGGCGTCAGGGCGGCTGGGGTGTTTGATGTAGTAAAAATCACTGTCCGGACTTTCTTCCACGGTGTACAGCTTGTTTTCCAGTGGCAGGATTGTTTCCTTGCGTACCTCGTGCAGGCCCAGCTCGTTGATACCCAGGCGCGTTGGCAACGATGATGGGTACTCATAGGGCGCCAGGTCCGGTTTCCAGTAGCGTTTGGCGCCGTTGGCCAGGCTCACCGGTTTGAAGCTGTCAATGTACGCGAGGACGTTTTCGGGCAGCACTTTACGCAGTTCGGTCGGGCCAATTTGGGTGCCCGCAGCGAAAGCACCCATCTGCACCAGGGATTCCAGCACGCTCATCAGATGACCGAAGGCTTCCTTGCCCAGGCCTTCGGCCCAGTCGATCACCCCTTCGAACACGTCATCGAGCAGTTGATAAGCCATGTAGCCCAGCATCAATTCGCCCAGGCCCGGCACGAAGGGGGCGACCACCATCAGTGCGGCGTTGAGGATAGAGGAAGCCACATCGACGAAAGAGTCCCAAAGCCGCCAGCGCGCCTCACGATCGACGCTGGCGGTGGAGACGGCCAGTGTGCGGGCGTCGTTGAGAATCTTGTCGAGTTTGCGACGGTACAGATGCAACCAGGGGTCGCCCCAGACAGGCTGCGCATCAAACTGTAGCTTGGGGTCTTCGATGGGGGTGCTGCGCCAGGGCGATTGGCCGCTGCCCCTGACCGGCGGGTGCCAGGTGATGCGCGCCAGGCGCTGGCTCAAGCCGGAAAAAAACACCCCGCGTTGGGCGTGGGGTACAAAGCGGCTGAAGAAGGTCTGGTAATCGCGGTCGCGTAGTTGCCGGGTCAGTTCCTGTTTGAATGCCAAAGGCGAGGCGTATTCCTTGAGCGGGTGCTGCGGATCATCTGGAACGTATGCCACCAGGCGTTGCGGCGAGCGCGGACTCTCAAGGTCGGGAGAGAACAGTTGAATGCCAGTCAGCGCAATGTCCATCATGCGCAGCTCCTGACAGCGCAACGGTTGGTCGTTGAGCTTGAGGTTGGGCGTGCCAGCTACCAGCCCTTCGATCAAGTCAGCATAGTCGTCGCTGATATCGTCCTTGATACGTGCCAGTTGCACGGCTGCATGCAGGGCGGCTTTCTGGCTGGCGTCGACCTTCAGGCGCAATACCGCAGCGGCAACCGGGTTGGACATGCCCAGCTCATCGTTGAGGTAGCGGGCGTAGCGGGCACCCATGTCCAGGTCACGGCACAGGCTGGCGAATGCCTGTATCGATAGCACACGTTTGATCTGCGGCAAAGTGTCGAATTGCCCGCTGGCCGAAGGCTGCGTGATAAAGGTCGAGGCCGGCTCGTAGGCGTCGGCCAGGGTTTCCTTGAGCTCAAAGTTATGCAGGGCGGCGTCGAGCAGCGAAACCGTCCAGGTGCGCGCTGCGCCGGAGCGTATCGGGAACCAGGGGGTACGATCAGGGATATACAGGCGTAAATAGGTTGTCTCGACGTTCAGGTCCAGGCCGTAATCGGCTTTCAATGCCTGTTCGAGGATCGGCTTGGCGAACGCCTTGGCGTCCTGCAGGTGCTGCAATGCCCGATCTACGCTGTTCTGTGCCTCCCAGTGGGCACCGGTCAGTCGCGCGAGCGCGGCGCGTTGTTCGGCACTGCCCGGCAGCTGTTGTGGCTGGGTGGCGGCAAGTGCCTGGCGTTTGTCGGCGCAGGCATTGCCGAGCCAGGAGGGCAGGGTGTCGGTCAACAATTGATAGTGGCTGTCGGGCAGGCGGGTATCGGAATAATCGAGGTTCGTCATGGAGCGGGTCCGTGCAAGTCATGAAGCCCGCAGTAAACCAGCCGGTTGCAGAGGGGGGACTTTAGATAGTTAGGGGGCGCAACCCTTTCACTGGATAACCCTGACGCAAACCTGGCGCAGCGTTTAAACTGCGCCATTGCGACGCTATTTGTCGCATTGGCGTAAACCCGCTAAAAACGCGGGTTGGCGCTATAAGAAGTTGTCGCTTGGCGGCAAGGCCCTACTGAAAACTGTCCTTACAATCCCTGCATCGCCCGCCAGTTCCAGGCAGGCGTTCCTCTTCAGGAGACTCCGATGTCCGTTGAGCAAGCCCCGGTGCAACGTGCCGATTTCGACCAAGTAATGGTGCCTAACTATGCACCTGCCGCCTTTATCCCTGTGCGTGGCCAAGGTTCGCGCGTGTGGGATCAAGCAGGTCGTGAGCTGATCGACTTTGCCGGCGGCATCGCGGTCAACGTGTTGGGCCACGCCCACCCGGCGCTGGTCGGTGCACTGACCGAACAGGCCAACAAGTTGTGGCATGTGTCCAACGTCTTTACTAACGAGCCGGCGCTGCGCCTGGCCCACAAGCTGATCGACGCCACCTTTGCCGATCGCGTGTTCTTCTGCAACTCCGGCGCCGAGGCCAATGAGGCTGCGTTCAAGCTGGCCCGTCGTGTGGCCTTTGACCGTTTCGGCAGCGAGAAATACGAGATCATCGCCGCGCTGAACAGCTTCCACGGCCGTACCCTGTTCACCGTCAACGTCGGCGGCCAGTCCAAGTACTCCGATGGTTTCGGGCCTAAAATCACCGGCATCACCCACGTTCCTTATAACGATCTGGCTGCGCTGAAGGCCGCTGTGTCGGGCAAGACCTGCGCCGTAGTGCTGGAACCGATCCAGGGTGAAGGCGGCGTACTGCCGGCTGAACTGGCTTACCTGCAAGGTGCCCGCGAACTGTGCGACGCGAACGACGCGCTGCTGGTGTTCGACGAAGTGCAAACCGGCATGGGCCGCAGCGGCCACCTGTTTGCCTACCAGCATTACGGTGTGACGCCGGACATCCTTACCAGCGCCAAGAGCCTGGGCGGCGGTTTCCCGATTGCGGCGATGCTTACCCGTGAAGACTTGGCCAAGCACCTGGTGGTCGGCACCCACGGCACCACCTACGGCGGCAACCCGCTGGCGTGCGCAGTGGCCGAAGCGGTGATCGACGTGATCAACACGCCAGAAGTATTGGCCGGCGTTAACGCCAAGCATGACTTGTTCAAGGCGCGCCTGGAGCAGATCGGCACGCAATACGGCATCTTCACCGAGGTGCGTGGCATGGGCCTGCTGATCGGTTGCGTGCTCAGCGATGCCTTCAAAGGCAAGGCCAAGGACGTGTTCAACGCGGCCGAAAAAGAGAATCTGATGATCCTGCAAGCTGGCCCGGACGTGGTGCGTTTTGCGCCGAGCCTGGTGGTGGAAGAGGCGGATATCAACGAAGGGCTGGATCGTTTTGAGCGTGCTGTGAAGACGTTGACCCAAGCCTGATACAAATCTATCTGCCGGACCGGATCAAATGTGGGAGGGGGTTTGCCCCCTCCCACATTAGGAACAGTGTTGTTCCTGACCTGTCCGGTATTTTTTTCTATGAGTTTTTCGAGTTAAGGAGTAACACCATGCTGGTGATGCGCCCCGCGCAAATGGCTGATCTGGGCGAGGTACAGCGTCTGGCTGCAGACAGCCCGATTGGTGTTACGTCCTTGCCAGACGATGTGGAACGCCTGAGCGACAAAATCGCCGCCAGCGAAGCTTCTTTCGCGGCCGAGGTAAGCTTCAACGGTGAAGAGAGCTATTTCTTCGTGCTTGAAGACACCGATACCGGCAAGCTCGCCGGTTGCTCGGCCATCGTTGCTTCAGCCGGCTACTCCGAGCCGTTCTACAGTTTCCGTAACGAAACCTTCGTGCACGCCTCCCGAGAGCTGAAGATCCATAACAAGATCCACGTGCTTTCCCAGTGCCATGACCTGACCGGGAACAGCCTGCTCACCAGTTTCTACGTGGTGCCGGAATTGGTCGGATCGCCCTGGTCGGAACTTAACTCCCGTGGCCGCCTGTTGTTCGTTGCCAGCCACCCCGAGCGCTTTGCCGATTCGGTGGTAACCGAGATTGTCGGCTACAGCGACGAAAACGGTGATTCGCCGTTCTGGGACGCCATCGGTCGCAACTTCTTCGACCTCAACTATGCTGCCGCCGAGCGCCTGTGCGGGCTGAAAAGCCGCACCTTCCTCGCCGAGCTAATGCCGCATTACCCGATCTACGTGCCGCTGTTGCCGGACGAAGCCCAGGAAGCCATGGGCCAGGTGCACCCGCGTGCGCAGATCACCTTCGATATCCTGATGCGCGAAGGTTTCGAGACCGATCACTACATCGACATCTTCGACGGTGGCCCGACGCTACATGCACGGGTTTCGGGTATTCGCTCGATCGCCCAGAGCCGCGTGGTACCGGTGAAGATCGGCGAGATGGTCAAGGGCGTCGGTCGCCAGTACCTGGTGAGTAACGCGCAGTTGCAGGATTACCGCGCGGTGATGCTGGAGCTGGACTATGCGCCAGGCAAGCCAGTAACCCTGGACCTGGCGGCCGCCGAAGCCCTGGGCGTTGGCGAAGGCGCGAGCGTGCGTTTGGTTGCGGTATAAAAACAGAGTTTCGCGGGTGGCTGACAACAGCGGCCCGTTCGAGGAGATAGCATGATCGTTCGTCCCGTACGCAGCAGCGATTTACCGGCCCTGATTGATCTGGCGCGCAGCACCGGCACCGGCCTCACCACTTTGCCGGCCAACGAAGAGCGCCTGACCCACCGGGTTGGCTGGGCGGAAAAAACCTTTCGCTGCGAAGCCGGGCGCGGCGATGCCGACTACCTGTTCGTGCTGGAAAACGATGAAGGCCGCGTGGTCGGCATTTCTGCCATTGCCGGTGCCGTGGGCTTGCGTGAGCCCTGGTACAACTTCCGGGTCGGGCTGACCGTCAGCGCCTCCCAGGAGCTGAATATCTACCGCGAGATTCCGACGCTGTTTCTGGCCAACGACCTCACCGGCAATTCCGAATTGTGCTCGTTGTTTTTGCATGCCGATTATCGCAACGGTCTTAACGGCCGCATGTTGGCCAAGGCGCGCATGTTGTTTATCGCGGAGTTCCCGCAATTGTTCGGCAACAAGATCATTGCCGAGATGCGCGGCGTATCCAACGACGCCGGGCGTTCGCCGTTCTGGGAAAGCCTGGGTCGACACTTCTTCAAAATGGAGTTCAGCCAGGCCGACTACCTTACCGGTGTGGGCAACAAGGCGTTTATCGCCGAGCTGATGCCGAAGTTTCCGCTGTACAGCTGCTTCCTGTCCGAGGATGCGCGCAACGTGATCGGCAAGGTCCATCCGGACACCGAGCCGGCCCTGAGTATGCTCAAGAGCGAAGGGTTCAGCTATCAGGGCTATGTCGATATCTTCGATGCAGGCCCAGCGGTAGAGTGTGAAACCAGCAAAATCCGTGCGGTGCGCGACAGCCAGTCGCTGGTGTTGGCCATCGGCACGCCGGGGGACGACGCCACGCCGTTCCTGATCCATAACCGCAAGCGCGAGGAGTGCCGTATCACTGCTGCTCCGGCCCGGCTGGCGGCAGGTACCCTGGTGGTTGATCCGCAGACCGCCAAGCGCCTGCAGCTGGTGGTGGGTGATCAAGTGCGTGCCGTACCGTTGTCTGCTGCTCGGGAGTCCAAGTAATGAATTCGCTGTATATCGCAGGTAGCTGGCTGGCCGGCCAGGGTGAGTTGTTCGAATCGCGCAACCCGGTGACCCAGCAGGTATTGTGGGCCGGCAACGGCGCCACCGCCGAGCAGGTCGAGTCCGCCGTGCAGGCGGCACGCCAGGCATTCCCCGCGTGGGCTCGTCTGCCGTTGGAAGAACGCATCAGCGTGCTGGAAGCTTTTGCCAGCACCCTGAAAAGCCGTGCCGATGAAATTGCCCGCTGCATTGGTGAGGAAACCGGTAAACCCTTGTGGGAATCGGCTACCGAAGTCACCAGCATGGCCAACAAGATCGCCATCTCGGTGCAGAGTTATCGTGAGCGCACCGGCGAAAAGAGCGGCCCATTGGGTGACGCCACCGCGGTATTGCGTCACAAGCCTCACGGCGTGGTGGCGGTGTTCGGCCCGTACAACTTCCCCGGGCATTTGCCCAACGGCCATATCGTCCCGGCCTTGCTGGCGGGTAATACCGTGCTGTTCAAACCCAGCGAGCTGACCCCGAAAGTTGCCGAGCTGACTGTGCAATGCTGGATCGAAGCCGGGCTGCCGGCGGGCGTGTTGAACCTGCTGCAAGGCGCGCGGGAAACCGGCATCGCCCTGGCCGCCAACCCCGGCATAGACGGCTTGTTCTTCACCGGGTCCAGCCGCACCGGCAATCATCTGCATCAGCAGTTTTCGGGACGCCCGGACAAAATCCTCGCCCTGGAAATGGGCGGCAACAACCCGCTGGTCGTGGATGAAGTGGCCGATGTGGATGCGGCGGTCTACACCATCATCCAGTCTGCGTTTATCTCGGCTGGTCAGCGTTGCACCTGCGCCCGTCGCTTGTTGGTGCCGGAAGGCGCCTGGGGCGATGCATTGCTGGCGCGGTTGGTGGCGGTGAGCGCAACGATTGAAGTCGGTGCGTTCGACCAGCAACCACCGCCGTTCATGGGCTCGGTAATCTCCCTTGGCGCGGCGAAAGCCTTGATGGACGCCCAGGAATTGATGTTGGCCAATGGCGCCGTAGCGCTGCTGGAAATGACCCAGCCACAGGATCAGGCCGCATTGCTGACCCCAGGCATCATCGACGTGACCGGCGTAACCGAGCGCGAAGACGAAGAACTGTTCGGCCCGCTGTTGCAGGTGATTCGCTACGCGGATTTCGCCGAGGCAATCGCAGAGGCCAACAACACCCAATACGGCCTGGCCGCTGGCCTGTTGTCGGATAGCGAAGCGCGTTACCAGCAGTTCTGGCTGGAAAGCCGTGCCGGTATCGTCAACTGGAACAAGCAGTTGACCGGCGCCGCCAGTACCGCACCGTTTGGCGGGGTAGGGGCCTCGGGTAACCATCGGGCCAGTGCGTATTACGCGGCCGATTATTGTGCGTATCCGGTGGCGTCGCTGGAAACGCCGAGTCTGGTGGTGCCAGCCACGTTGACCCCTGGCATTACACTGATCTGAACGTGGGAGGGGCTTGCTCCCGATGGCGGTGTGTCAGTCACCTAATTAGTCAACTGACACCCTGCTATCGGGAGCAAGCGCCCTCCCACATTTGAACTGTGGTGTATTCAGTAATTTGATGCCTATAAAAACAGATGTTCGTGGAGCCTCGCCGATGAAATCCTGTGAAGTCAATTTTGACGGTCTAGTGGGGCCGACCCATAACTACGGCGGTTTGTCTTTCGGCAACGTCGCATCCCAAAGCAACAGCCAGCAACATTCCAACCCCAAGGAAGCGGCGTTGCAGGGCCTGCAGAAAATGAAAGCCCTGATGGACATGGGCTTTGTGCAAGGTGTGTTGGCGCCCCAGGAACGCCCGGATGTGGCTGCTTTGCGCAACCTGGGTTTCAGCGGAACCGACGCCCAGGTAATTCAGCAAGCGGCCAAGCAGGCCATGCCGTTGCTGGTAGCGAGCTGCTCGGCTTCCAGCATGTGGGTAGCCAACGCGGCCACTGTCAGCCCGAGCGCTGATACCGCAGACGGTCGCGTGCATTTCACCGCCGCCAACCTCAACTGCAAGTACCATCGCAGCATCGAACACCCCACCACCAGCCGCGTGCTGGGCGCGATGTTCGCCGATGCAAAGCACTTTGCCCACCACGCCGCCTTGCCGGCGGTGGCGCAGTTCGGTGATGAGGGC
Organism: Pseudomonas sp. HN8-3; assembly: GCF_020790195.1. Taxonomy (NCBI): domain Bacteria; kingdom Pseudomonadati; phylum Pseudomonadota; class Gammaproteobacteria; order Pseudomonadales; family Pseudomonadaceae; genus Pseudomonas; species Pseudomonas sp. HN8-3. Next base: position 4,542,174 of record NZ_CP086206.1, on the reverse strand, counting down.
GCGGCCAACCACACGCGCTTTTGCCGTGAGTACGGTGAGGCCGGTGTTGAGTTCTTCGTGTTTGGCCGCAGTGCCTTCGACAGCCGTTACCCGGCCCCGCAGAAGTACCCGGCGCGCCAGACCCTTGAAGCATCCCAGGCAGTCGCGCGCCTGCACGGCTTGAAGGATGACGGTGTGGTCTACGCCCAGCAGAACCCGGCGGTGATCGATGCCGGCGTGTTCCACAACGATGTAATCGCGGTGGGCAACGGCGAGATGCTGTTCTACCACGAGGACGCATTCCTCAACACCGAACAGATGCTCGCCGAGCTGCAAGCCAAGTTGGGCAAGCTGGGCGGCAACTTCCAATCCGTCTGCGTACCCCGTGCCCAGGTCAGTGTCGAGGACGCGGTGCGTTCCTACCTGTTCAACAGCCAGTTGCTGACCCGCCCTGACGGTTCGATGCTGCTGATTGTGCCGGAAGAGTGCCGCAGCAATGAGCGTGTGTGGCACTACCTGCAGGGCCTGACCAGCTCCGGTGGGCTGATCCGCGAAGTCAAAGTGTTCGACCTCAAGCAAAGTATGCAGAACGGCGGCGGCCCGGCGTGCCTGCGTTTGCGCGTCGCCTTGAACGAAACCGAACTGGCGGCGGTGAATCCAGGCGTTATCATGACCGCGCCACTGTACGAAACCCTGACCCAATGGGTTGGCAAGCACTACCGCGACAGCCTGCGCGAAACCGACCTGGCTGACCCGCAGTTGTTGCTTGAGTGCCGGACGGCACTGGATGAACTGACGCAAATCCTTAAACTGGGCTCGGTTTATCCTTTCCAGATCAATTAACGCCATACGGCTGAGATATTTTATTTATGACCGACACCCTGAAGCTGATCCTTGAAGACACCGACGGCACCCAGCTTGAAACTTCCTGCACCCGCGTTGCCGTGGTCTGGCAGGGCAAGGAGATCTGGATCCAGCACGACGGCCGTGGCCAACTTCTGATTGGTGTGGACGTGGAAGAGGGCGACGCCGAGTACGCCAACCTGCTGATGCGTCCCTTGGCGACCAACCTTATGAGCCTGCAACTGGAAATGGAACCGGCCGACGTTGAGGGTGATGACGACGATCACGTCCATGGTCCTGGCTGCAACCACTAAGGAAGCTGCTTATGCTCGCCCTCGGCAAACTGCTTGAACTGACCCTCGCCGGTCGCGAACCGGCGCAAAAAATTCAACTGACTGTCGACGGCGTGCAGATGCGCTGGCTCAGCGAGGGCGCGCTCGAAGTGCGCCCCCCTGAGGCTCGGGACAATGGCAGCGACCTGCTGCTGTCGTCCGGCATCCATGGCAACGAAACCGCGCCGATCGAACTGCTCGACCGCCTGTTGCATGGCATCGCCCGTGGGGAAATCAAACCCCGCTCCCGTATTCTGTTCCTGTTCGGCAACCCCGAGGCCATGCGCCGCGGCGAGCGTTATCTCGAACTGGACATCAACCGGCTGTTCAACGGCCGGCATGAAAGCAACATCGGCCCCGAGGCCATGCGCGCTGCCGAACTCGAGCAACTGGCGCGCAGTTTTTTCAGCCAGCCCGGTCGATCACGCCTGCACTACGACCTGCACACCGCGATTCGTGGCTCTAAGATCGAGCAGTTTGCCCTCTACCCGTGGAAGGAGGGGCGTCAGCATTCGCGCCGTGAACTGGCGCGCCTGAACGCCGGCGGTATGCAAGCGGTATTGCTGCAGAACAAAACCTCGATCACTTTCACTGCGTTTACCTACGAACAGTTGGAAGCCGAAGCCTTCACCCTGGAACTGGGCAAGGCCCGGCCGTTCGGGCAGAACCAGAGCGTGGACGTGTCCCGGCTGGAGGCGCGCCTCAAGCACATCATTGAAGGCGATGAGCCGCCGACAGAAAGCCTGGACGGCCTGCAACTGTTTGCCGTCTCTCGCGAGGTCATCAAGCACAGCGACGCCTTCCTGATGCACCTGCCGGCGGATGTGGAAAACTTTTCGCAATTGGAAAAGGGTTATCTGCTGGCCGAAGACGTGGCCAAGACGCGCTGGGTGATCGAGGAGGAGGGTGCGCGGATCATCTTTCCCAACCCCAAGGTGAAAAATGGTTTGCGGGCGGGGATATTGATCGTGCCGACCACGGATTCCGGCCTGGCCTAGCTCGTAAACCTTACCTGGATACAAATATGGGAGGGGGCAAGCCCCCTCCCATATTTGTTTTGCGGTGTTGTTTATACCGCTACGGCGCGCGGCTCACTACGGCGGATCGCCCGCACCTTGTGCAGGGTATCGGCGCAGGTACGCGCAGCTTCCTGACCCTTGTGCACGAAGTGCTCATAGAAGAACGTAGTGTGCTCGCTGCCGGCGTGGAAGTGGTGCGGCGTCAGGGACACCGAGAACACCGGCACTTCAGTTTCCAGTTGAACCTGCATCAAACCGCTGACCACTGACTGGGCCACGAATTCGTGCCGGTAGATGCCACCATCCACCACCAGTGCGGCGGCGACGATGCCGGCATAGCGACCGGTCTTGGCCAGCAACTTGGCGTGCAGGGGCAATTCAAAGGCACCGCCGACTTCAAAGAAGTCGATGTCCGATTCCTGATAGCCCTGGGCGATCATTTCGGCAAGAAAGCCTTTGCGCGATTGGTCGACGATATCCTTGTGCCAGCAGGCCTGGACAAACGCGATGCGCTCGCCGTGATGGTTTTTGCTTTTGCTGTCGATTGCGGTGGGTTGCATGTTCTGACTCCTGTTTAAGAAAAAAACAGGGCGTTATGAATCGAATGGGATTTAAGGGTATGCACAACGGCGTCATGCAAGCATGAGGTCAGTGCGCGGCCCTTAGGTGCCAATCCCGTTCTCTCTTCATCCGGACTATGACCGTCGGCCCCGGGATCACACCGGGTCTGCTGACCTTGTCGCCGTCCTGCCGGAGCAGTTCGAGGCGCCAAGCGCTCGCGGGCTATGCACATTGCGTGCAATTACCGCCGGTGGGGAATTGCACCCCGCCCTGAGAACGTTGCCGCCAGAACCCTGGCGGCGGAGAGTTTTTAACACGGTTTTTCAAAAACTGCACGGTTGCCGTATCGATAAGCTATATCGGTTTGTTTGGTTGGTATTCGATTGAATGCAGTGGGGGCTTGATATTGCGTGGCTTTGCCCGCAGTAATCACACACAAAAGGATTTATCCATTCCGTTAGAGGCCCCCTTCATGACCGTGATTGACCTGCGCAGCGACACCGTGACCCAACCCACCCCCGGTATGCTCGACGCGATGGCCGGCGCCGTCAGCGGTGATGACGTCTATGGCGAAGACCCCAGCGTCAACAAGCTGGAGGCGGAACTGGCCAAGCGTCTGGGCTTCGCCGCCGCGCTGTTCGTGCCCACTGGCACCATGAGCAATTTGCTGGCATTGATGGCCCACTGTGAGCGCGGCGAGGAATATATCGTCGGCCAGCAGGCCCATACCTACAAATACGAAGGCGGCGGGGCGGCCGTGCTGGGTTCGATCCAGCCGCAGCCGCTGGAAGTGCAAGCGGACGGTTCCCTGGACCTTGACCACGTGCTGGCGGCGATCAAGCCTGACGATTTCCACTTTGCCCGCACGCGCTTGCTGGCGCTGGAAAACACCATGCAAGGCAAGGTCCTGCCGATGGAGTACCTGGCCAAGGCGCGTGCGTTTACCCGTGAGCATGGCCTGGCCTTGCACCTGGACGGGGCGCGGATCTACAACGCAGCGGTCAAGCTGGGGGTGGATGCGCGTGACATCGCCAAGCATTTCGATTCGGTGTCGGTGTGCCTGTCCAAGGGCCTTGGTGCACCGGTCGGCTCGGTGCTGTGCGGTTCCACGGCGTTGATCGCCAAGGCCCGGCGCCTGCGCAAGATGGTCGGTGGCGGAATGCGTCAGGCAGGTTCGTTGGCGGCAGCGGGGCTGTATGCCCTGGATCATCAGGTACAGCGCCTGGCCGAGGACCACGCCAACGCGCAGTGGCTGGGTGATGAGCTGCGCAAGGTCGGTTACACGGTGGAGCCGGTGCAGACCAACATGGTCTATGTGCACATTGGCGAGCAGGCGCAGGCGTTGAAAGCCTTTGCCGCAGAGCGCGGGATCAAGTTGAGTGCCGCGCCGCGCCTGCGTATGGTCACGCATCTGGATGTCAGCCGGGCACAGATCGAGCAAGTCGTGCAGACATTCGTCGCATTTTCGCAGAAATGACAGTGCAGACCGTCTAATTGACTGTTTCTATCACATAAACACGCTGTACCACCGGCGAAGGGCCGATATAATGCGGCCCTTTGCCGTCGCTCCGTCTGATGATGTTGCGCACTGGCCTTTGGCCGCAGCCTCCGTGGAAGAACCTAATGAAAAGCGCAGAAATCCGTGAAGCCTTCCTTCGCTTCTTCGAAGAGCAAGGTCACACCCGTGTAGCCTCCAGCTCCTTGATCCCAGGCAATGACCCCACCCTGCTGTTCACTAACGCGGGGATGAACCAGTTCAAGGACTGTTTCCTGGGCCAGGAAAAGCGCGCCTATACTCGCGCCACCAGCAGCCAGAAGTGCGTACGCGCCGGCGGCAAGAACAGCGACCTGGAAAACGTCGGTTACACCGCGCGTCACCACACGTTCTTCGAAATGCTGGGTAACTTCAGTTTCGGCGACTATTTCAAGAAGGATGCGATTACCTTCGCCTGGACCTTCCTCACCGGCGTGCTGAAACTGCCCAAGGAAAAACTCTGGGTTACCGTCTACGCGACGGACGACGAAGCCTATGACATCTGGACCCAGCAAATCGGTGTACCTGCCGAGCGCATGATTCGCATCGGCGACAACAAGGGTGCGCCTTACGCTTCCGATAACTTCTGGACCATGGGCGATACCGGCCCGTGCGGCCCTTGCACCGAGATCTTCTACGATCACGGTGCGGACATCTGGGGTGGCCCACCCGGCTCGCCGGATGAAGACGGTGACCGTTACATCGAAATCTGGAACAACGTGTTCATGCAGTTCAATCGCACCGCCGATGGCGTGTTGCATCCGCTGCCGGCGCCGTCGGTGGACACCGGCATGGGCCTGGAGCGGATCAGTGCGGTCATGCAGCACGTTCATTCCAACTATGAAATCGACCTGTTCACCAACCTGCTGAGCGCTTCGGCTGCGGCCATTGGTTGCACCAATGAAGGCCAGTCGTCGCTCAAAGTGGTATCGGACCACATCCGTTCCTGTGGCTTCCTGATTGCCGATGGTGTGTTGCCGTCCAATGAAGGGCGTGGCTACGTGCTGCGTCGCATCATCCGTCGCGCCTGCCGTCACGGTAACAAGCTGGGTGCCACCGGCAGCTTCTTCTACAAAATCGTGGCTGCACTGGTTGCCGAGATGGGCGATGCCTTCCCGGAACTCAAGCAGCAGCAGAGCAATATCGAGCGCGTACTCAAGGCCGAGGAGGAGCAGTTCTCCAAGACACTGGAGCACGGCCTGAAGATTCTCGAGCAGGACCTGGCTGAGCTCAAAGGCTCTGTGGTACCGGGCGACGTGGTGTTCAAGCTTTACGACACCTACGGTTTCCCGATGGACCTGACCGCCGATATCGCCCGTGAACGCGAGCTGACCATCGATGAAGCCGGGTTTGAGCGTGAGATGGAAGCCCAGCGTGTGCGTGCGCGTTCCGCCAGCTCCTTTGGCCTGGACTACAACACCCTGGTCAAGGTTGACGTGCCCACCGAGTTCATCGGCTACAAGGCTACCGCCGGCTCGGCCAAGATCGTTGCCATCTATAAAGACGGCAAGTCGGTCGATGTATTGAGCGAAGGCGAAGAAGCCGTGGTGGTGCTGGACCAGACCCCGTTCTACGCCGAGTCAGGTGGCCAGATTGGTGATTGTGGTTTCCTCAGCTCGACGTCCGGCCGTTTCGAGGTGCGCGACACCACCAAGACCGGCGGTGCTTTCCTGCATCACGGTGTGTTGGTGCTGGGCAGCCTGACCGTCGGCGCACCAGTGGATACCCAGGTCGATGCCGACGTACGGCACGCAACTGCGTTGAACCACTCGGCCACTCACCTGCTTCACGCTGCCTTGCGTCAAGTGCTGGGCGAGCATGTTCAGCAAAAGGGCTCGTTGGTCGACAGCCAGCGCCTGCGGTTTGACTTCAGCCACTTTGAAGCAATCAAGCCTGAGCAGATCAAGGCGCTGGAAGATATTGTCAATGCCGAGGTGCGCAAGAACACGCCGGTAGAAACTGAAGAAACTGATATCGAAACCGCCAAGGCCAAGGGCGCCATGGCGTTGTTTGGCGAGAAGTACGGCGACGAAGTTCGCGTGCTGAGCATGGGTGGTAGCTTCTCGGTCGAGCTGTGTGGTGGTATCCACGCTAACCGTACCGGCGATATCGGCCTGCTGAAAATCATCAGCGAAGGTGGTGTGGCGTCCGGTGTGCGTCGTATCGAGGCGGTGACCGGTGCTGCGGCCCTGGCTTACCTCAATGCCGCCGAAGAACAACTCAAGGAAGCGGCCAGCCTGGTCAAGGGCAGCCGTGACAATCTGATCGACAAACTGTCTGCCGTGCTGGAGCGCAACCGTGCGCTGGAGAAACAGCTGGAGCAGTTGCAGGCCAAGGCGGCCAGCGCTGCGGGCGATGATCTGTCGGCCTCGGCGGTTGACGTCAAGGATGTGAAAGTTCTGGCGGCGCGCCTGGACGGTCAGGACGGCAAGGCGTTGTTGGCCTTGGTCGATCAGTTGAAGAACAAGCTCGGCCGCGCAGTGATCCTGCTCGGCAGTGTCCATGAGGATAAGGTCGTTCTGGTTGCCGGTGTAACCAAAGACCTGACTGGCCAACTCAAGGCCGGTGATTTGATGAAGCAAGCCGCTGCGGCAGTGGGCGGCAAGGGCGGTGGTCGTCCGGACATGGCACAAGGCGGTGGTGTAGATGCCGGTGCCCTGGATGCGGCCCTGGCCTTGACCGTGCCGTTTGTCGAGGCAGGTATTTAAGGCACTGTTAATCGGCCCGTGGTCTAGTCACGGGCTTGTTCAGTGCGGGTGGATTGGATATTAGGCGCCCCTTTACGGGCTGAGGCGGCTTGGAAATGGCTTTGATCGTACAGAAATTTGGAGGCACCTCGGTCGGCTCTGTAGAAAGAATCGAGCAGGTCGCCGACAAGGTTAAGAAATTCCGCGATGCCGGCGATGACCTGGTTGTGGTGCTGTCAGCCATGAGCGGCGAGACCAATCGCCTGATCGACCTGGCCAAGGCTATCAGTGGGGATCAACAGCCGTTGCCACGTGAGCTGGATGTGATTGTGTCCACGGGCGAGCAGGTAACCATTGCGCTGTTGGCCATGGCTCTGAACAAGCGTGGCGTGCCGGCGGTGTCCTACACGGGCAGCCAGGTGCGCATTCTCACCGACAGCGCGCACACCAAGGCGCGTATCCTGCAGATTGATGATCAGAAAATTCGTACTGATCTGAAGGCTGGGCGCGTGGTAGTTGTAGCGGGTTTCCAAGGTGTGGACGAGCAAGGCAACATCACCACCCTCGGGCGTGGCGGTTCTGACACCACGGGTGTGGCACTGGCGGCAGCGCTCAAGGCTGACGAATGCCAGATCTATACCGACGTGGATGGCGTCTACACCACTGACCCGCGCGTCGTGCCAGTGGCCCAGCGCCTGGACAAGATCACCTTTGAAGAAATGCTGGAAATGGCCAGCCTTGGTTCCAAGGTGCTGCAGATTCGCGCGGTGGAGTTCGCCGGCAAGTACAACGTTCCGCTGCGCGTATTGCACAGCTTCAAGGAGGGTCCGGGCACCCTCATTACTATTGATGAAGAGGAATCCATGGAACAGCCGATCATTTCCGGCATCGCTTTCAACCGCGATGAAGCCAAGCTGACGATCCGTGGCGTGCCAGACACCCCGGGCGTGGCTTTCAAGATTCTGGGTCCTGTCAGCGATGCGAATGTTGAAGTCGACATGATCGTGCAGAACGTTTCGCACGATAACACCACCGATTTCACCTTCACCGTGCACCGCAACGAATACGATGCGGCATTGAAAATCCTGCAGAACACAGCGAGCGAGATTGGCGCCCGTGAAGTGGTCGGCGATACCAAGATTGCCAAGGTATCGATCGTAGGGGTGGGCATGCGTTCCCATGCCGGCGTTGCCAGCCGTATGTTCGGGGCCCTCGCCAAGGAGGGTATCAACATCCAGATGATTTCCACTTCGGAAATCAAAGTCTCGGTAGTGCTCGAAGAGAAGTACCTGGAACTGGCTGTACGCGCGCTGCATACCGCTTTTGAGCTTGACGCTCCGGCCCGACAGGGCGAGTGATGTGTTGCCAGGAAGGCGCGGTTTACCGCGCCTTTCATTTTTTTGTGGGGCGCATGTTCTTTTGCGTGGGCTCGACAATACTTAGGTGTGTAGGGCTACGGCTTTTGGGTTGTAGGTCGAATGCCTTTTTTTTGCAGACTGTTGTTCCTGAACTGAAATGCGTGAGGAGAAAGGCATGCTGATTCTGACTCGTCGTTGCGCAGAAAGCCTGATTATCGGTGATGGCGAAATCACCGTGACCGTGCTCGGCGTCAAAGGCAATCAAGTGCGTATTGGGGTTAACGCTCCAAAAGAGGTAGCGGTTCACCGCGAGGAAATCTACCTGCGGATCAAGAAAGAGAAGGACGAAGAACCAAGCCTTTAATTTTTATCGTTTTTTATGTTTGCAAACGGGGATGAACGTGGTTAATATACGCCCCGTGTTGCGGAGAGCTGGCCGAGTGGCCGAAGGCGCTCCCCTGCTAAGGGAGTACACCTCAAAAGGGTGTCGGGGGTTCGAATCCCCCGTTCTCCGCCATTATTTGCTTAGTACGTTGCAATCTGGTTTTTTCGGTAAGTTGTTGAAAATACTCGAAAAAATAGCTTTACATAGAGATTGAACGGCCTATAATGCGCGGCAACAAATGCACTCGTAGCTCAGCTGGATAGAGTACTCGGCTACGAACCGAGCGGTCACAGGTTCGAATCCTGTCGAGTGCACCATTTAAGAGTTAGTTGCAGCGATGCAGGTAGCTCGGCTTCAACCAGTTGTGATCTGGTCTAAAAACACAATCTGCACTCGTAGCTCAGCTGGATAGAGTACTCGGCTACGAACCGAGCGGTCACAGGTTCGAATCCTGTCGAGTGCACCATACAAACAAAAAGCCCGCCTAGTGCGGGCTTTTTGCCGTCTGGGGTTTATGTAGGTTTTATCCTGGTGTGGGTATTTTTATCTTTCCCATGTGTTTTCCCTCTCCTGCGTGTCGTCGCATTTCTATAGGTGCAGCCAATACTGAACATTGGCTCGCAAGCGCTTGTTCTTTCCAGTTTTTTAACGTTTAAAACGGCCGGGCGGTGTATCATGCGCCCGTCAGCCCCGTCGGGGCTTGTGGAATACCTCCATGGACTTACCCAGTAGTGACTCAGTACCCCGTTTTACCAATCATGAATTGACTGATTGATCCTTCCGGCGTGCCCCGCTGCTGGGAGTGGAGTTCGCCTATGACCGAAGTAGAAGTAAAGAAAACACAAGAAAGCCTGCAGGATCGTCTGGCTCAAGTCATCGAGCTGCTGCAGCGCCAGCGCGTGGTCGAAGACCTCACGCACCGCCAGGAAGGTCCGAACCACGACCGCGTTGAAAACCTGGTTCACCGGCAAAACCTCGTCGAGTTACAACGCAAGCTCGATGACCTGCACTCCGCCGACGTTGCCTACATCCTCGAAGCTTTGCCGCTGGATGATCGACTGACCCTTTGGCAGTTGGTCAAGGCCGATCGCGACGGTGACATCCTCCTGGAGGTGTCTGACTCGGTCCGTGAAACGCTGATCGCCGACATGGATGATCATGAGCTCCTGGCCGCCGCCAAGGAGATGGATGCGGACGAACTGGCCGACCTGGCACCTGAGCTGCCCCGGGATGTTGTCCATGAGTTGATGGAGGCGCTCGATACGCAGCAGCGTGAGCGCGTGCGATCGGCGCTGTCCTATGACGAGGACCAGGTCGGTGCGCTGATGGATTTCGAGATGGTCACCATCCGCGAAGACGTCAGTCTGGAAGTGGTACTGCGTTACTTGCGTCGCCTCAAAGAGCTGCCGGGCCATACCGACAAGCTGTTCGTGGTCGACTACGAGGGAATTCTCAAAGGCGTATTGCCGATCAAGCGCCTGCTGGTAAATGATCCAGAGAAGAAAGTAGCTGACCTGATGGCCAGCGATACCGTCAGCTTCCATCCTGACGAAGATGCCTACGACGCGGCCCAGGCCTTTGAGCGTTACGACTTGATCTCGGCTCCGGTAGTCGACAAGAACGGCAAGTTGATCGGTCGTCTGACCATCGATGAAATCGTTGACTTGATCCGTGAAGAGAGTGAAACCGAAGTCCTCAACATGGCGGGTTTGCGTGAAGAGGAAGACATTTTTGCGTCAGTCTGGCGTTCTCTGCATAACCGCTGGGCCTGGCTGGCGGTTAACCTGATCACGGCATTTATCGCGTCTCGTGTCATCGGGTTGTTTGAAGGTTCAATCGAAAAGCTGGTGGCATTGGCTGCGTTGATGCCGATTGTGGCGGGTATCGGCGGTAACTCCGGTAACCAGACCATCACCATGATCGTGCGGGCCATGGCGCTGGATCAGGTGAGTACGGCCAACTCTTCACGCCTACTGCGCAAGGAGCTGGCTGTGGGCCTTATCAACGGCCTGGTGTGGGGTGGAGTGATTGGTGTGGTGGCCTATCTCCTTTATGGCAGTTGGTCCTTGGGTGTAGTGATGACGGCCGCCATGACCCTCAACCTGCTGCTGGCTGCCTTGATGGGGGTATTGATCCCTATGACGCTCGCGCGCCTTGGTCGCGATCCCGCCATGGGAGCCAGCGTGATGATTACTGCCATGACTGACAGTGGTGGCTTCTTCATCTTCCTGGGCCTGGCAACGATCTTCCTGCTCTGATCCTTTCTGCGGGGGCATGTCTGCCCCCGCTTTGCTCCCCGTCTCCAAAATTCAGGCAAAAAAAAGCCAGCACATGGCTGGCTTCGGCTTTCAGTGTCAATCAATTGGCTTCTGCGGCCGCCTCAACATCGTGAGCGATAAGCGAGACGAGGGCGTTTTGCTGGCGGTGGGAGAGCTGACGAAAACGCTGCAGCAGTTCGCGTTCGTGCAGTGACAGCTCAGGGCTATCCAGGCGCATGCTCAACTCTTCACCCAAGGCACCTTCCTGAATAAGGCTTTGTTCCAGGCGTGCGATGATTTCAGAGTTCATGCTGCGGTGATGATTGCGAGCCACCTCGGCAATGCGTTCCCGCATTCCGTCTGGCAGACGTACGACGAATTTGTCAGCCGTACGGCTGGAATAAATTGCCTGTTTCAATGGGCGCATATATTTAACCGGTTAGTTCAGGGGAGCGGTTTCTGGAATTGGCCGCAAGATGAGTGTTAAGACAAGGCTCACGACCAAAGTTCAACCCGAATTGCAAAGAGGCCGCATCATGCCTCAGATTTGCCATTTCATTGGCGTCAATTCTGTGACAAATATTGAACCGCCTAAAGGCTTTGTGCCAGTACTGAATTGCATTTTTGCGGACTGGTTTGAAAACTTCGGCGCTGATGCAGTGCTAGTCCATCAACGCGCAGGGCTACGGCGCATCTGGGTTGAAGGGCGCAGCGCAATATGGCCTTTTGCCCTCAGTCTTAAGCCTAGTGGCAGTTTGCCGATTTGCTAGGGTGATTCGACATAAGGTAGGGGGGGAGGGGGTTAGCGCAGCAATGGATCGAACTTGATTCGGCGACCGGCGATGAGGGCCAATATCAATAGGCTACCAAACACGGCGCTGACGATGAAGGCGGTGGCTTGAACTCCAGAGGAGTCAGTAGCGAGGGCCAGAAAGCCTGCCATGAGGGTCAAGCATAGAAAAAGCCAGGCAGGTTTGGACATTGATAGTTATCTCAGAAAACCCAGTGCTCGGATGTAGGTGCTGCTTGTGTTTCTTGGGTCAGGAGAACGGGTGACTGCTCGGTAGCAGTGACTACCGCCAGCTGGGGGCGTTGTTGCAGATGATGGGGAACTGCTTGGCTGGCCAGTGCGGCATCTTGAGTATTGACTGGCTGGAAATGAAATATCACCAGTGCGGCCAGGGCTACGGCATTGAGAGCTAATAGTAGGATGCTATTCATGGTCATGTTCTCCGCGGTGCTTGGTTCGCTTGGTTTATGCAAAGAACATTGCAGATGCCGTGCCAAACTATTTTCCCTTTAAAATCAATTAGTTGATTTGCCTATGTGGTGGTTTCGGGTTGCAGTTTGCAATGATGGCATTTTGAGGTGATGCAATTTGCACGATCACTGCAAGTCCCCGTGTTTACTGGGTGAAGCTATAAAGATATGTGCAAGGATCGCCCTACAAGCAAAATGCCTAAGGACGACATGACAAAAACTACCTCGACCGTTAATATGCACGCCGTCTGTCGCTGGTCTCATCCGCGACGCGCTTGTCATTTGTCCCAGTAGCTCAATTGGATAGAGCATCCCCCTCCTAAGGGGAAGGTTGGCCGTTCGAACCGGCCCTGGGACACCATCTTTATAGACTGAACGCCTGCCATGGCGTTTAGTGCTATCTACAAGACATCCGCTTTTCTCTCTGCTGCATTTCCTTCGATCTGAATCCTGCTATCTGTTGATAGCCTGGCATTTGTTGCAGGTTGTTTTTTGCGTCAGGAGGATCCAGTGCGGGCAATGCGCTGGCTCCCTTCTCTATATATAGAGATTCACAGAGGCTCCAGGCCTGGTGCACGGCAGGTCAAATGGGAGTTTTGAGTTTTTTGATTTAATGGGGTTGACGCACATGCAAATCCCTGTAGAATTCGCCTCCCGCTTCGGAGAGATCTTAAGCGCAAGTGGTTGAAGTTGTTGAAGAAATCTTCGAAAGCTTCTGAAAATAATCACTTGACAGCAAATGAGGCTGCTGTAGAATGCGCGCCTCGGTTGAGACGAAAGGTCTTAACCAACCGCTCTTTAACAACTGAATCAAGCAATTCGTGTGGGTGCTTGTGGAGTCAGACTGATAGTCAACAAGATTATCAGCATCACAAGTTACTCCGCGAGAAATCAAAGATGTAACCAACGATTGCTGAGCCAAGTTTAGGGTTTCTTAAAAACCCAAAGATGTTTGAACTGAAGAGTTTGATCATGGCTCAGATTGAACGCTGGCGGCAGGCCTAACACATGCAAGTCGAGCGGTAGAGAGAAGCTTGCTTCTCTTGAGAGCGGCGGACGGGTGAGTAATGCCTAGGAATCTGCCTGGTAGTGGGGGATAACGTTCGGAAACGGACGCTAATACCGCATACGTCCTACGGGAGAAAGCAGGGGACCTTCGGGCCTTGCGCTATCAGATGAGCCTAGGTCGGATTAGCTAGTTGGTGGGGTAATGGCTCACCAAGGCGACGATCCGTAACTGGTCTGAGAGGATGATCAGTCACACTGGAACTGAGACACGGTCCAGACTCCTACGGGAGGCAGCAGTGGGGAATATTGGACAATGGGCGAAAGCCTGATCCAGCCATGCCGCGTGTGTGAAGAAGGTCTTCGGATTGTAAAGCACTTTAAGTTGGGAGGAAGGGTTGTAGATTAATACTCTGCAATTTTGACGTTACCGACAGAATAAGCACCGGCTAACTCTGTGCCAGCAGCCGCGGTAATACAGAGGGTGCAAGCGTTAATCGGAATTACTGGGCGTAAAGCGCGCGTAGGTGGTTTGTTAAGTTGGATGTGAAATCCCCGGGCTCAACCTGGGAACTGCATTCAAAACTGACTGACTAGAGTATGGTAGAGGGTGGTGGAATTTCCTGTGTAGCGGTGAAATGCGTAGATATAGGAAGGAACACCAGTGGCGAAGGCGACCACCTGGACTAATACTGACACTGAGGTGCGAAAGCGTGGGGAGCAAACAGGATTAGATACCCTGGTAGTCCACGCCGTAAACGATGTCAACTAGCCGTTGGAAGCCTTGAGCTTTTAGTGGCGCAGCTAACGCATTAAGTTGACCGCCTGGGGAGTACGGCCGCAAGGTTAAAACTCAAATGAATTGACGGGGGCCCGCACAAGCGGTGGAGCATGTGGTTTAATTCGAAGCAACGCGAAGAACCTTACCAGGCCTTGACATCCAATGAACTTTCCAGAGATGGATTGGTGCCTTCGGGAACATTGAGACAGGTGCTGCATGGCTGTCGTCAGCTCGTGTCGTGAGATGTTGGGTTAAGTCCCGTAACGAGCGCAACCCTTGTCCTTAGTTACCAGCACGTCATGGTGGGCACTCTAAGGAGACTGCCGGTGACAAACCGGAGGAAGGTGGGGATGACGTCAAGTCATCATGGCCCTTACGGCCTGGGCTACACACGTGCTACAATGGTCGGTACAGAGGGTTGCCAAGCCGCGAGGTGGAGCTAATCCCATAAAACCGATCGTAGTCCGGATCGCAGTCTGCAACTCGACTGCGTGAAGTCGGAATCGCTAGTAATCGCGAATCAGAATGTCGCGGTGAATACGTTCCCGGGCCTTGTACACACCGCCCGTCACACCATGGGAGTGGGTTGCACCAGAAGTAGCTAGTCTAACCTTCGGGAGGACGGTTACCACGGTGTGATTCATGACTGGGGTGAAGTCGTAACAAGGTAGCCGTAGGGGAACCTGCGGCTGGATCACCTCCTTAATCGACGACATCAGCTGCTCCATAAGTTCCCACACGAATTGCTTGATTCATTGAAGAAGACGAAAAGAAGCAGCCCGAAATTGGGTCTGTAGCTCAGTTGGTTAGAGCGCACCCCTGATAAGGGTGAGGTCGGCAGTTCGAATCTGCCCAGACCCACCAATTTTGTGTGGGAAACGCCTGTAGAAATACGGGGCCATAGCTCAGCTGGGAGAGCGCCTGCCTTGCACGCAGGAGGTCAACGGTTCGATCCCGTTTGGCTCCACCACTACTGCTTCTGTTTGTATAAAGCTTAGAAATGAGCATTCCATCGTTGTGATGGTGAATGTTGATTTCTAGTCTTTGACTAGTTCGTTCTTTAAAAATTTGGGTATGTGATAGAAAGATAGACTGAACGTTACTTTCACTGGTAACGGATCAGGCTAAGGTAAAATTTGTGAGTTCTCATAATCGAGAAATTCGAATTTTCGGCGAATGTTGTCTTCACAGTATAACCAGATTGCTTGGGGTTATATGATCAAGTGAAGAAGCGCATACGGTGGATGCCTTGGCAGTCAGAGGCGATGAAAGACGTGGTAGCCTGCGAAAAGCTTCGGGGAGTCGGCAAACAGACTTTGATCCGGAGATGTCTGAATGGGGGAACCCAGCCATCATAAGATGGTTATCTTGTACTGAATACATAGGTGCAAGAGGCGAACCAGGGGAACTGAAACATCTAAGTACCCTGAGGAAAAGAAATCAACCGAGATTCCCTTAGTAGTGGCGAGCGAACGGGGACTAGCCCTTAAGTGGCTTTGAGATTAGCGGAACGCTCTGGAAAGTGCGGCCATAGTGGGTGATAGCCCTGTACGCGAAAATCTCTTAGTCATGAAATCGAGTAGGACGGAGCACGAGAAACTTTGTCTGAATATGGGGGGACCATCCTCCAAGGCTAAATACTACTGACTGACCGATAGTGAACTAGTACCGTGAGGGAAAGGCGAAAAGAACCCCGGAGAGGGGAGTGAAATAGATCCTGAAACCGTATGCGTACAAGCAGTGGGAGCCCACTTTGTTGGGTGACTGCGTACCTTTTGTATAATGGGTCAGCGACTTATTTTCAGTGGCGAGCTTAACCGAATAGGGGAGGCGTAGCGAAAGCGAGTCTTAATAGGGCGTCTAGTCGCTGGGAATAGACCCGAAACCGGGCGATCTATCCATGGGCAGGTTGAAGGTTGGGTAACACTAACTGGAGGACCGAACCGACTACCGTTGAAAAGTTAGCGGATGACCTGTGGATCGGAGTGAAAGGCTAATCAAGCTCGGAGATAGCTGGTTCTCCTCGAAAGCTATTTAGGTAGCGCCTCATGTATCACTGTAGGGGGTAGAGCACTGTTTCGGCTAGGGGGTCATCCCGACTTACCAAACCGATGCAAACTCCGAATACCTACAAGTGCCGAGCATGGGAGACACACGGCGGGTGCTAACGTCCGTCGTGAAAAGGGAAACAACCCAGACCGTCAGCTAAGGTCCCAAAGTTATGGTTAAGTGGGAAACGATGTGGGAAGGCTTAGACAGCTAGGAGGTTGGCTTAGAAGCAGCCACCCTTTAAAGAAAGCGTAATAGCTCACTAGTCGAGTCGGCCTGCGCGGAAGATGTAACGGGGCTCAAACCATACACCGAAGCTACGGGTATCACGTAAGTGATGCGGTAGAGGAGCGTTCTGTAAGCCTGTGAAGGTGAGTTGAGAAGCTTGCTGGAGGTATCAGAAGTGCGAATGCTGACATGAGTAACGACAATGGGTGTGAAAAACACCCACGCCGAAAGACCAAGGTTTCCTGCGCAACGTTAATCGACGCAGGGTTAGTCGGTCCCTAAGGCGAGGCTGAAAAGCGTAGTCGATGGAAAACAGGTTAATATTCCTGTACTTCTGGTTATTGCGATGGAGGGACGGAGAAGGCTAGGCCAGCTTGGCGTTGGTTGTCCAAGTTTAAGGTGGTAGGCTGGAATCTTAGGTAAATCCGGGATTCTAAGGCCGAGAGCTGATGACGAGTTAACTTTTAGTTAACGAAGTGGTTGATGCCATGCTTCCAAGAAAAGCTTCTAAGCTTCAGGTAACCAGGAACCGTACCCCAAACCGACACAGGTGGTTGGGTAGAGAATACCAAGGCGCTTGAGAGAACTCGGGTGAAGGAACTAGGCAAAATGGCACCGTAACTTCGGGAGAAGGTGCGCCGGTGAGGGTGAAGGACTTGCTCCGTAAGCTCATGCCGGTCGAAGATACCAGGCCGCTGCGACTGTTTATTAAAAACACAGCACTCTGCAAACACGAAAGTGGACGTATAGGGTGTGACGCCTGCCCGGTGCCGGAAGGTTAATTGATGGGGTTAGCTAACGCGAAGCTCTTGATCGAAGCCCCGGTAAACGGCGGCCGTAACTATAACGGTCCTAAGGTAGCGAAATTCCTTGTCGGGTAAGTTCCGACCTGCACGAATGGCGTAACGATGGCGGCGCTGTCTCCACCCGAGACTCAGTGAAATTGAAATCGCTGTGAAGATGCAGTGTATCCGCGGCTAGACGGAAAGACCCCGTGAACCTTTACTATAGCTTTGCACTGGACTTTGAATTTGCTTGTGTAGGATAGGTGGGAGGCTTTGAAGCGTGGACGCCAGTCTGCGTGGAGCCAACCTTGAAATACCACCCTGGCAACTTTGAGGTTCTAACTCAGGTCCGTTATCCGGATCGAGGACAGTGTATGGTGGGTAGTTTGACTGGGGCGGTCTCCTCCTAAAGAGTAACGGAGGAGTACGAAGGTGCGCTCAGACCGGTCGGAAATCGGTCGTAGAGTATAAAGGCAAAAGCGCGCTTGACTGCGAGACAGACACGTCGAGCAGGTACGAAAGTAGGTCTTAGTGATCCGGTGGTTCTGTATGGAAGGGCCATCGCTCAACGGATAAAAGGTACTCCGGGGATAACAGGCTGATACCGCCCAAGAGTTCATATCGACGGCGGTGTTTGGCACCTCGATGTCGGCTCATCACATCCTGGGGCTGAAGCCGGTCCCAAGGGTATGGCTGTTCGCCATTTAAAGTGGTACGCGAGCTGGGTTTAGAACGTCGTGAGACAGTTCGGTCCCTATCTGCCGTGGACGTTTGAGATTTGAGAGGGGCTGCTCCTAGTACGAGAGGACCGGAGTGGACGAACCTCTGGTGTTCCGGTTGTCACGCCAGTGGCATTGCCGGGTAGCTATGTTCGGAATAGATAACCGCTGAAAGCATCTAAGCGGGAAACTAGCCTCAAGATGAGATCTCACTGGAACCTTGAGTTCCCTGAAGGGCCGTCGAAGACTACGACGTTGATAGGTTGGGTGTGTAAGCGCTGTGAGGCGTTGAGCTAACCAATACTAATTGCCCGTGAGGCTTGACCATATAACACCCAAGCAATTTGACTACTCTAACGAGCATCAGATTGCGGTGTGTGAAGACGAAGATGAACCGAAAGTTCGACGCTCACAAAACACCGAAAACTATCACATACCCAATTTGCTGAAGCGAGACCAACTGGTCGCGACTCAGTACCCGAATTTCTTGACGACCATAGAGCATTGGAACCACCTGATCCCATCCCGAACTCAGCAGTGAAACGATGCATCGCCGATGGTAGTGTGGGGTTTCCCCATGTGAGAGTAGGTCATCGTCAAGATTAAATTCCAGAACCCCTGTTTGCTAACGCAGACAGGGGTTTTGTTTTGGGCGGTCGAAAAGTACCGAGCTATTCAATACCCACAGCTTTTTGCAAAGCCTCAAAGATCAGTCGAACCTTGCAGCGCTTCAGGGTTCACAGCAGGGGCGTCATGTATTTATCTCTATCGTTGTGTACCTACAGACACAGGTGCAACGTCTGAGCTCTTATGCAAAATAATCCCCGGAAACAGGCCGCACCGCCTGTCCGGACCCGACCACCCGGACTATCATGCCGATAGCCCAATCCCTTACCGCAAGGAGCCGCTCGGAACGCCGATGCGCCAGATCTGGAAATCTTTTCGAGCCCTTTATTTCGCCTCTTTGATGATGCTGATTGGCTCCGGCCTGCTCAGTACTTACCTGGCCTTGCGCCTGGCGGCAGACAATGTCGACAGTTTGTGGGTCGGTGCGCTGATGGCCGCCAACTATTTTGGCTTGGTACTGGGCGGCAAGATCGGGCATCGCCTGATTGCCCGCGTTGGACATATTCGTGCCTACGCGACTTGCGCCGGAATCGTCGGCGCGGCAGTGCTGGGTCATGGCTTGATTGATTGGCTACCTGCCTGGATCGTGCTGCGGATAATCGTCGGCCTGGGGATGATGTGCCAGTACATGGTTATCGAAAGCTGGCTCAATGAACAGGCGGATGCCAAGCAGCGTGGCGTAGTGTTCAGCGGCTACATGATCGCGTCCTACCTCGGGTTGGTACTGGGGCAGTTGATCCTGGTTATGCATCCTCACCTTGGGCTTGAACTGCTGATGTTGGTCGCGCTGTGTTTTGCGTTGTGCCTGGTGCCTGTGGCCATGACCCGACGCATTCACCCCGCGCCCCTGCACCCGGCCCCGATGGAGCCCCGTTTTTTTATAAAGCGTGTGCCACAGTCTCTTAGTACGGTGCTGGGCGCGGGCTTGATCGTTGGGTCGTTCTACGGTTTGGCGCCGCTCTACGCGTCTCAGCAGGGGCTGACGACTGAGCAAGTCGGCTTGTTCATGGGGAGCTGCATTTTTGCCGGCTTGGTCGTTCAGTGGCCGCTGGGATGGCTATCGGACCGCTATGACCGCGCGCTGTTGATTCGCTGCTTTGCGTTGTGCCTGGCCGTAACAGCGTTGCCGCTGGCGATCATGACTCAAGTACCGCTGGAAGTGCTGTTTGTGGCAGGCTTCTTCTGTTCGCTGGTGCAGTTCTGCCTTTACCCATTGGCAGTGGCTTTTTCCAACGATCATGTAGAAGGTGATCGTCGGGTTTCGCTGACGGCCATGTTGTTGGTGACCTACGGCATAGGCGCCAGTATCGGCCCACTGCTGGCGGGCGTAGTGATGAAGTTGTTCGGCAGCCAGATGCTCTACGCGTTTTTCAGTTTGTGTGCGTTGATCCTGGTATGGCGCATCCGCCCCAAAGCAGTGACCAACCTGCACCAGGTCGACGACGCCCCGCTGCATCACGTGGCGATGCCTGACAGCATGTCCAGTTCACCGCTGGTAGCAGCGCTAGACCCACGGGTGGATGAGCAAGTGGTACAGGAGCAGATGCAGGTCACTGTCCCTGACCCGGAACCCGAGCCAGACCCGGTAACTGATGAGCCAGCCAATGAAGAGCCGCAGGAGCCGGTGGACCCGGATGAACATCCCCATGACTTGAGCAGGGCACGCCCCTGAATGAAAACGGGCAGTTCCTATCAGGAACTGCCCGTTTTTTATTTCAGCGTCCAAACCTTAAAGATCATCGTCCTTGTCGAAGCGCCGAGCCTCACGCTGCAGCTGGTAGACAAAACGCTCCACCTGGCGCTGCACCAAACCACTCATGTTGTGAAAGCGCACGCCAGCAAAGGTCGTGTTGATCTTGTCTTCGAAGTGCAGGTAGCGCAGTTCGACGGAGGTGGTCATGCTGCCAAAGGGCAGGGCGGCGATAAAGCGGTCATAGACCTGGCCCAACTGCAGGCGCTCGGAGATATCGCCCTCAAAGCGCAATTTGCAGCCGGTGGCGGAAATGTCCAGAAGTTTGCCGCTGATCGGTGCCTTGAGCTTCTCGCCGCCCAGTTCGATATTCACCAATTGCGCAAGTTTCAGCGCGGCGCGAAATGCATTGCGCCGCTGATGGTAAACCACTTCATCAGGCATGCTGCCGCTATAGATACGGTGGCCGTCTTTTTCGCTGATGTTCAGCGTGCCATTGCTTTCCCAGGCAACCCGTACACCTTCATGGAAGCCTTCGATACGAAAGGGTTCGCCGTTCTCGAGGTAGCGCTCACCGTCTCGGGGGATCATTTCATCCAGGGCCAGCGTTTTGCTGTCCCGATCAATATCCACCAAATAGCTTTGAAAGCGCTGGCTGCGTTCGTGGAAAGTGATGATCAGCGGATCATGGCTTTCTTGCAGCATCCGTAATGTGCTGGCGACTTCCAGAGGCGTAGTGAGCACCTTCGGTGGCTGCGGTGCATCTTCCGCATTAGGGGCGTTGAACACGGTTCTTCCATCTCCAGACAAAGTACGACTACACGCAAGAACCGGCATTTTGCCAGTATGTAGCGCTCCTTGGATAGGTCGCGCTGTAAACCGGTGTCAGGCTTGGCTGCGGGTACTTGGCTTGACCAGGCGAGAGGTGGAGCCTTGGGCGTTGTACAGGGCCGGAGGCTCACCACCGTGCAGTATGCGCAACTGATTGGCGGTCGTGGCTTGCTGAAGCTGGATTGATTGGCCGTTGAGCAGGTTGGCTTCCTGGCACTGGGCAAGCAATTGATTGAGTTCTTTGCTTTGCGCCAGTAATTGATCACCGACCGAGGAATGGCTGGCCAGTTGTGCCAGGCCTTCGTGATCGGCAGGCAGGCCCAGGCTGATGAGTATCTGGCTGCGCTTCTTGCCGTGTTGTTCGAGCAACACAATCAGCGACTGCTTGCGCGCCAGGATTTCTTCGAGCAAGGGCATGTCCCGGCCGTACAGGGCCAGGGATTCTTCCTTGAGCAGCTCAAGCAACTGGTGCGTGGGCGCCAGATCATCAATGATCAGTTGAAGCAGATGTTCGTCGTGGTGCATGGCTGGCCTTGGGTTTTAAGCGTCCAAAAGCCCTGCGCAGGCTTTTGCCTAGCGCTCGGCTTCGAAGTTAAGCAGCTTACTGGCTACACGGCTGCTGTCGACTTTATAGCTGCCGTCGGCGATGGCCTGTTTCAACTCAGCCACGCGAGCTTTATTGACAACCGGCTGATCACGCAGCGAGTCAGTGACCTTCTGCAACTGTTGAGCCTCATTGCTCAGGTGTACCGATTCCCCGCTCTGGCTGGCGCTGGCCTGCTCTGCCTTGGCGGGCAGGGGCTGGGACTTGGCTTCTACGCTGTCCTTGGCACCGTTGGTGCGCGTATTGCCCGGCAAAGCCTGGGTGCTATTCAAACGACTGAAATCAATGACCATGGTGAAAAAAACCTCTGGGTATTTGGACGCTTGCCATGTTTTCGGCCATACCCGGGCAAACTTTAGGCTCGATTGACAATAAACCTGTACCGCTCGACATCCAATACACAGTGTAGGAAAAGCCGGGCTGTGATTCCAGTGATCTATAAAGCAACTTCGACCTGACCTGGCGCCGTGACCCGCGCCTTGATCACGCGATTGGAGTTGAGGTTCTTGACGCGAATCTGTTCGCTCATGCCGCCGTTGGACAGTGCCTCCCCTGGCATCCTTACGTTCAGCCCGCCACTGCTGGCAGAAATCACCACCTGGTCACCCTTGCGAATCACTTCGGCCTGTTCCAGATGAACCAGTGTGATGACTTGATCGGTGACCATTGGTCGGGTGAGTCTCTGCCCGATAGCCTGGTCCACTGAGGTCAGGTAGCCCTGGTTGATCAGGCTGATATCGCGCTCGCGCAGGGCCACATCCTCGTAGCCGATGATGCCGGTGCGTTTCAACGGCCGCGCGACTACTACCACATCGCGGAACAGCTTGACCTGAGCCGGCACGAATACCGTCCAGGGCGAGGCGCCTTCACAGCGAACTTTTACCGTTACGCGTCCGATGGGCTGGGCAGGGCTTTCCAGCGTGGCTGTCAATTCCTTGTCGCACATCGGCATGCGCAAGCGCGGGTCCAACTGGCTGACCTGAATTTCATAACGTCCCGGGGTCTGCGTGGTCGCCAGATAATCTTCTACAGTGAATTCAAGAAAACCCTGGGTGACGCCGATAAGGAGATCAGGCAGGGTGACATTGTCGGCGCGTGCGGTAGCGCCAATGCTCAAGGCAAGCAGCGCCATCACGGTGCTGAACAGCCTGCGGTGGCTAGGGCGTCGGGAAACTGTCGTTTTAATATCCATGTTTAATAAATAGCAAAGCTCGTGCCGTTTAGTGTTGGGTGCGCGTCGTACCCCCAGGATTTAGGAGTCAGGGCATGGCAGGTGTAATGGATTCAGTAAACCAGCGCACACAGCTGGTAGGGCAGAATCGCCTGGAGTTGTTGCTTTTTCGCCTGGATGGCAAGCAGTTGTACGGCATCAACGTATTCAAAGTGCGGGAAGTGCTGCAATGCCCCAAGCTGACGATCATGCCCAAGTCCAGCCCAGTGGTGTGTGGCGTAGCCAACATCCGTGGTGCAACTATTCCCATTCTTGACCTGGCGATGGCCACGGGCTCGGCGGGTTTGCAAGACCGCCAGAACCCCTTTGTGATCATCACCGAGTACAACACCAAGACCCAGGGTTTCCTGGTGCGCTCGGTGGAGCGTATCGTCAATATGAACTGGGAAGAGATCCACCCGCCGCCCAAGGGCACTGGGCGCGATCACTACCTGACGGCGGTGACACGGGTCGATAACCAGTTGGTCGAAATCATCGACGTGGAGAAAATCCTCGCCGAAGTGGCGCCCACCTCGGAAACCATCTCTGTGGGTGTGGTGGATGCCGAGACTGCACACAAGGCGGTGTCTCTGCGCGTATTGACCGTGGACGACTCCTCAGTGGCGCGCAAGCAGGTCACACGCTGCCTGCAGACCGTTGGTGTAGACGTGGTGGCCCTCAATGATGGTCGTCAGGCCTTGGATTACCTGCGCAAGCTGGTGGACGAAGGCAAGAAGCCCGAAGAAGAATTCCTGATGATGATCTCCGACATCGAGATGCCGGAAATGGACGGCTACACGCTCACGGCCGAGATACGCAACGATCCACGCATGCAAAAACTGCATATCATCCTGCATACTTCGTTGTCGGGGGTATTCAATCAGGCAATGGTCAAGAAGGTTGGTGCTGATGACTTTCTGGCCAAATTCCGTCCTGATGACCTCGCATCCCGGGTAGTCGACCGGATCAAGGCAGCAGATCACGGCTAGGGGATTTCCCCCGGCGATCACACGATTTAAGAGGCGGTATCATTGTCTACGGGTAATTTGGATTTCGAACAGTTCCGGGTCTTCCTGGAAAAAGCCTGTGGCATATTGCTCGGTGAAAACAAGCAGTACCTGGTATCCAGCCGTCTCAACAAACTGATGGAACAGCAGGGCATCAAGTCCCTGGGTGAGTTGGTCCAGCGGATCCAGGGGCAGCCGCGCAGCGGGCTCAAGGAAATGGTGGTCGATGCCATGACCACCAACGAAACCCTGTGGTTTCGAGATACCTACCCCTTTGAAGTGCTCAAGAACAAAGTGTTGCCGGAAGCCATCAAGGCCAGTCCTGGCCAGCGCCTGCGTATCTGGTCGGCGGCTTGTTCCTCGGGGCAGGAGCCGTACTCGATCTCGATGTCCATCGACGAGTTCGAGCGAACCAACATGGGCCAGTTGAAAGCCGGCGCGCAAATTGTTGCTACCGACTTGTCCGGCACCATGCTCACCAACTGCAAGACCGGTGAGTACGACAGCCTGGCCCTGGGCCGCGGTTTATCCCAGGAGCGCCTGCAGCGTTACTTCGACCCCAAAGGCGCCGGGCGCTGGGCGATCAAGGCACCGATCAAGAATCGCGTGGAGTTCCGCTCGTTCAACCTGCTCGACAGCTACGCCAGCCTGGGCAAGTTCGACATGGTGTTCTGCCGCAACGTGCTGATCTATTTCTCGGCCGAAGTGAAGAAAGACATCCTGTTGCGTATCCACGGCACGCTCAAGCGCGGCGGTTACCTGTTCCTCGGTGCTTCCGAAGCGTTGAATGGCCTGCCGGACCATTACCAGATGGTGCAGTGCAGCCCGGGGATCATCTACCAGGCCAAGTAAGTCGCACGCAGTTAAAGTGTGGGAGGGGGCTTGCTCCCGATAGCGGTGGTTCAGTTGATGTCTTTATCACTGATACACCGCTATCGGGAGCAAGCCCCCTCCCACATTTGTTTCTGCGGCAACGTTGAAGAAAGCGGCAACTCCCCATTGCCGCTTTACTGGCGCCACGCGGAAACCCGTTGCCGCTTTTCTGGCATAGTCGCCGGCACCTACCCTCGAAACCCTTGATATACGGGCCTCCGCAAGACTGGCACGCACCTTGCTATAACCCTGCTAACGAACAGCAGGTCAGCCTAAAGGTTTCCGCCATGAGCATCAGCTTCGATAAAGCGCTCGGTATCCATGAACAAGCCCTGGGCTTTCGCGCCCAGCGTGCCGAAGTCCTGGCCAATAACATTGCCAACGCCGATACCCCGAACTACAAGGCTCGGGACCTGGACTTCTCTGCCGTGCTCGCCGCACAGCAAGACAAGACCAAGAGCGGCACCTTCGCCTTGAACATGACCAACAGCCGTCATATCGAAGCGCAAGGCCTGAGCAAGGGTGACGAGTCGTTGCTGTATCGCACGCCGATGCAGCCGTCGATCGACCAGAACACCGTCGACGCGCAGTTGGAGCAATCGAACTACGCCGAGAACTCGGTGAACTTCCAGGCCAGCTTTACCCTGCTCAACAGCAAATTCAAAGGGCTGATGTCAGCCCTGCGTGGAGAATAAGCCATGTCCCTGTCCAGTGTTTTCAATATTGCCGGCAGTGGCATGAGCGCGCAGACCACGCGTTTGAACACCGTCGCCAGTAACATCGCCAACGCCGAGACCGTCTCTTCGAGCATTGACCAGACTTACCGTGCCCGTCACCCGGTGTTTGCCACCATGTTCCAGGGTGGCCAGGCCGGTGGCAGCGATTCGTTGTTCCAGAACCAGGACGCAGCCGGCTCCGGCGTGCAGGTGCTGGGTGTGGTCGAAGACCAGAGCAACCTGGAGGCCCGTTACGAGCCCAACCATCCGGCCGCGAACGAAAAGGGTTACGTCTACTACCCCAACGTCAACGTGGTCGAGGAAATGGCTGACATGATCTCCGCCAGTCGTTCGTTCCAGACCAATGCGGAAATGATGAACACCGCCAAAGCCATGATGCAGAAGGTCCTGACCCTGGGTCAGTAATAAGGGGCGCCAAATAATGGCCATCGTTGATACGTCAAACAACACGGCAGTCCAGGACCTGTTCAATTCCAAGGTCAAGGACGCTTCGAACAATGTCTCGAATGTTTCCAAAGCGGCCACTGGCAACCAGTCGCTGGGCAAGGACGCATTCCTGCAGTTGCTGGTAACCCAGCTGAAAAACCAGAACCCGCTGTCGCCCCAGGACAACGGCGCGTTCGTGGCCCAACTTGCCCAGTTCAGCAGCCTGGAAGGCATCAACACCCTGAACGACTCGGTGAATAACATCTCCAGCAACTTCAGCTCTTCGCAAGCGCTGCAGGCTTCATCGCTGGTGGGGCGGTCGATCATTATCCAGACCGACAAAGCCATGGTTGATACCAGCAAGAGCATGAACGGTTCGGTAGAGGTGCCATCGGCGGCGGGTAACGTTTCCGTCAAAATCACCGACAAGGACGGCAACGTCGTGCGCACCGTGGATATGGGCGCGCAGAGTGCCGGCAGCCAGAGCTTTATTTGGGACGGCAAGAATGACAAGGGCGAGGTCGCCCCAGCCGGCACCTACACCTTCAATGCCTCCACCAAGAACGACAAAGGTGACGCGGTGGCCCTGGCCACCTCGCTACCGGCCACGGTCACCAGCGTGACCTTGAGCAAGACCGGCGGCGAAATGCTGCTCAACCTTGCAGGCGGCATGGGCAGCGTCAAGCTGTCGCAAATTCAGACTATCGGTACATAGAGCCGGCTAAATACGGCAGAGGGAGAGAAACATGTCTTTTAATATCGGCCTTAGCGGCCTCTATGCGGCCAACAAACAACTGGACGTGACCGGCAACAACATCGCCAACGTCGCGACCACTGGCTTCAAGTCATCCCGTGCGGAATTCGCCGATATCTACGCGGCTTCCAAGTTGGGCACCGGCCAGAACAGTATCGGCAACGGTGTGAACCTGGCGGCAGTGTCCCAGCAGTTCACCCAAGGCGATGTCAATGGTAGCGGTGGCATCCTCGACATGGCGATCCAGGGCGGTGGCTTCTTCGTGCAGAAGGGCAGCGACGGCTCGCTGGAATACACCCGTAGCGGTGCCTTCCGCGCGGACAAAGACGGCTATATCACCAACAATACCGGCACCTCGCGCCTGCAAGGCTATGCCGCGGACGAGAATGGCAAGATCACCAAGGGTGGCCTGGTCGACCTGCAGCTGAACCTGGCCAACCTGCCCCCGAAGGCGTCTACCAAGGTGGACTCTTCCAGCAACCTGAACTCCTCGTCGCCGGTGATCGATCAGTCCAAGAACCCGTTTGATCCAACCAAATCCGAAACCTTCACCACGCAATACAGCACCACCTTGTACGACTCCCAGGGCAACGCGCACCCGATGGTGCAGTACCTGGTGAAAACCGATGCCAACCAGTGGCAGGCCTACACCTTGATCGATGGCCGCAATCCTGATGGTTCGGCGC
Organism: Pseudomonas sp. HN8-3; assembly: GCF_020790195.1. Lineage (NCBI taxonomy): Bacteria > Pseudomonadati > Pseudomonadota > Gammaproteobacteria > Pseudomonadales > Pseudomonadaceae > Pseudomonas > Pseudomonas sp. HN8-3. Next base: position 4,514,946 of record NZ_CP086206.1, on the reverse strand, counting down.
CTACCGGTACCGGTGCTGACGTGAAGGCGCCTGTGCCGTCGACGTTGAGCTTCGATGGTGCTGGTAACCTCAAGAGCATCGTGACCGGCGGTGTTGCCGGTAACACCTTGACCATCAAGGATTGGGTACCTGGCACGGTGACCGATGGCGTATGGAAGGCTAACGATGCGACGGCGAACAAGGACGGCATCGCCATCAACATGGGCACCGTCACCCAGTACAACTCGGCCAGCTACCGTAACCCGCCGGTCACAGATGGTTACGCCACCGGCCAGATCACCGGCTTGAAGATCGATGGCAGCGGTGTGCTCTTCGCCACCTTCAGTAACCAGCAGAGCAAGGCCATCGGCCAGATTTCTCTGGCCAGCTTCAACAATGAGCAGGGCCTGCAGCCCGCCGGCGGTACGACCTGGAAAGAGACCTTCGCGTCGGGTCAGCCGGGCTTCGACGCACCGGAATCTGGCACTCTGGGGTCGATCAAGGCCACCTCCCTGGAGAACTCCAACGTCAACCTGACCAACGAGCTGGTTGACCTGATCAAGGCCCAGAGCAACTACCAGGCGAACGCCAAGACCATCTCCACCCAAAGCACCATCATGCAGACCATCATCCAGATGACCTGATAGGTTAGTGCTTCAAAATGTGGGAGGGGGCTTGCCCCCGATAGCGGTGTATCAGCCAAGTATCCATTGACTGACACCACCCTATCGGGGGCAAGCCCCCTCCCACATTTGCATCTGCTTCACGCTGCCAATCCAGTTATTGACCGAACCGCAGTACCGCAACAAGGGCTTTATGCCCGCCCAAGAAAAAGCCCCCGATACACCCTAGGTGTATCGGGGGCTTTTCTGCCTTAAGTGGTTAAACCCTCGGCAGGTTCAGCTTATTGGCAAGCTTCGCAATCCGGCTCGTCAATCGCGCAGGCCTTTGGCACAGGTGCCGGACCGGCAGGAGCTGCGAGAACCGAATCATCACCATGGTTGCCGCTGGAAACAGCGTTCAACTTACCGGTGTTGATGGTCGACTTCTCGGTGCTGGTCGCGGCCAGGGCACGGAGGTAGTAAGTGGTTTTCAGGCCACGGTACCAGGCCATGCGGTAGGTCACATCCAGCTTCTTGCCCGAAGCGCCGGCGATGTAGAGGTTCAGCGACTGAGCCTGGTCGATCCACTTCTGACGGCGGCTGGCGGCGTCAACGATCCACTTGGTATCCACTTCGAAGGCGGTCGCGTAGAGCTCTTTGAGTTCTTGCGGGATGCGTTCGATCTGCTGCACGGAACCGTCGTAGTACTTCAGGTCGTTGATCATGACCGAGTCCCACAGGCCGCGGGCTTTCAGGTCGCGAACCAGGTATGGGTTGATCACGGTGAATTCGCCCGACAGGTTCGATTTCACATACAGGTTCTGGTAGGTCGGTTCGATCGACTGCGACACGCCAGTGATGTTGGCGATGGTGGCGGTCGGTGCGATGGCCATGATGTTGGAGTTACGAATACCTTTTTGCACGCGGGCACGAACCGGCGCCCAGTCCAGGGTTTCGTTCAGATCAACGTCGATGTACTTCTGGCCACGGGCTTCGATCAGGATCTGTTGCGAATCCAGCGGCAGGATGCCCTTGGACCACAGCGAACCCTGGAACGTCTCGTAGGCGCCGCGCTCGTCGGCCAGGTCGCAGGACGCCTGGATCGCATAGTAGCTCACCGCTTCCATGGATTTGTCGGCGAACTCGACCGCAGCATCCGAACCGTAAGGAATGTGCTGCAGGTACAGCGCGTCCTGGAAGCCCATGATACCCAGGCCCACTGGACGGTGCTTGAAGTTGGAGTTCTGCGCCTGTGGCACCGAGTAGTAGTTGATGTCGATCACGTTATCGAGCATGCGTACTGCGGTGTTGACGGTGCGTTCCAGCTTGGCGGTGTCCAGCTTGCCGTTGACGATATGGTTCGGCAGGTTGATCGAGCCCAGGTTGCAAACGGCGATCTCGTCCTTGTTGGTGTTCAAGGTGATCTCGGTGCACAGGTTCGAACTGTGGACCACGCCCACGTGCTGCTGCGGGCTGCGCAGGTTGCATGGGTCCTTGAAGGTCAACCATGGGTGGCCGGTTTCGAACAGCATGGACAGCATTTTGCGCCACAGGTCTTTAGCCTGGATGGTCTTGAACAGCTTGACCTTGCCTGGGTACTCGGTGAGGGCTTCGTAGTACTCGTAGCGCTCCTCGAAAGCCTTGCCGGTCAGGTCGTGCAGGTCCGGTACTTCGGATGGCGAGAACAGGGTCCACTTGCCGTCATCGAAGACGCGCTTCATGAACAGGTCAGGGATCCAGTTGGCGGTGTTCATGTCGTGGGTACGACGACGGTCATCACCGGTGTTCTTGCGCAGCTCGATGAACTCTTCAATGTCCATGTGCCAGGTTTCCAGGTAGGCACACACAGCGCCTTTGCGCTTGCCACCCTGGTTAACGGCGACGGCGGTGTCGTTCACCACTTTCAGGAACGGTACAACGCCCTGGGACTTGCCGTTGGTGCCCTTGATGTAAGAACCCAGTGCGCGCACCGGGGTCCAGTCGTTACCCAGGCCGCCGGCGAATTTGGACAGCATGGCGTTGTCGTGGATCGCGTGGTAGATGCCCGACAGGTCATCCGGCACGGTGGTCAGGTAGCAGCTCGACAGCTGAGGACGCAGGGTGCCGGCGTTGAACAGGGTCGGGGTCGACGACATGTAGTCGAAGGACGACAGCAGGTTGTAGAACTCGATCGCACGGTCTTCTTTGTTCTTCTCTTCAATCGCCAGGCCCATGGCCACGCGCATGAAGAACACTTGCGGCAGTTCGAAGCGGATACCGTCCTTGTGGATGAAGTAACGGTCGTACAGGGTTTGCAGGCCCAGGTAGGTGAACTGCTGATCGCGCTCGTGGTTGATCGCCTTGCCGAGTTTTTCCAGGTCGAAGGTGGCCAGGATCGGGTTCAGCAATTCGAACTCGATACCCTTGGCGATATAGGCCGGCAGGGCTTTGGCGTACAGGTCAGCCATCTCGTGGTGAGTGGCGCTGTCGGCGACTTTCAGGAAGCCCAGGCCTTCGGCACGCAGGGTGTCCATCAACAGGCGCGCGGTCACGAACGAGTAGTTCGGCTCGCGTTCAACCAGGGTACGGGCGGTCATCACCAGCGCGGTGTTGACGTCGGTCAGGGCCACGCCGTCGTACAGGTTCTTCAGGGTTTCGCGCTGGATCAGGTCACCGTCGACTTCTTCCAGACCTTCGCAGGCCTCGGTGATGATGGTGTTCAGGCGGCCCAGGTCCAACGGGGCAAAGCTGCCGTCAGCCAGGGTGATGCGGATCGACGGGTGCGCTTGTACGGCAGCTTCTTCGGCCGGGGAGCGTACGGCACGTTCCTTGGCGCGCGAATCACGGTAGATCACGTAGTCGCGTGCGACTTTCTGCTCGCCGGCACGCATCAGGGCCAGTTCAACCTGGTCCTGGATTTCTTCGATGTGGATGGTGCCGCCCGAAGGCATGCGACGCTTGAAGGTCGCGGTGACCTGTTCGGTCAGGCGGGCAACGGTGTCGTGGATGCGCGACGAGGCAGCAGCGGTGCCGCCTTCAACTGCAAGAAACGCTTTGGTGATGGCGACGGTGATTTTGTCATCGGTATAAGGAACGACAGTGCCGTTACGCTTGATCACGCGCAGTTGGCCAGGTGCGGTGGCGGACAGATCCAGATTCGAATCAGCGGCCTGCGGCACGGAGCCTTGCGGGTTCTCGCGAGTTGTGTCGGTTTGCATGGGGGGTTGTCTCCACATTCTATATTTATTTGGGCACCATCAAGGTGCCCACCGTTCCGTCCTGAAGCACTTACAGCAGGCCAGGGCCTGGCATAACAACTTCGGGACAGGAGGAAGGGAGCTCATCGCGCCGCTTCCATGCCGAAGTCTTTGGCTTGGGGCCGGGAGCCCTTCGCCGTATTCCTGCTGGGTGACAGTGGCCTGGTTCAAGCCCTGCAACACCCGTACCGTCTTCAGCCAAGCGGGCTTGAAAACGGCTGCCATCCGCGTGCGCGGTTTGGGCTTTGAAAAAATGCTTTGGTTCAACCAAACGTGAGCAAGAAAGCGCTTGAGTTTCTGGTCTGACTTGTGTTTGGTTTTTTCGCTTAAAACCCTACATGTAGGGTTTTTTTAGCGCCGAGGTACAAGATAATGCGTTTTTGGGGGGTTAGCAACGCACTACCTGTGGATAACGCTGTGAGTAAAATGTGTATGAATCGTGGAACACCCGTGTAGGCCGCATTACTACTGGATCACACCGTTTGTCACCGAATATTCCGAGGTGCAAACCGTTGGTTGGAATTTTGAGGGCGCGAACCCTATCACAAAAAAACGCCATCACCGAATGGAATTCCTGGCTTGTATTTAAGGGTTGGGGCATGGCTACAATCGGGCTTTGTTATGCCCTTAAAACATGACAAACAGGGTATGGGCGGTGGAGGCCGCGTGAGCCAAAGAATTTCTAATAATAATGAGGTGGCGCGTGGAGCAAGATGCCTGGCAGATACTGATCATCGAGGACGACGAGCGACTCGCCGAGTTGACCCGTGAGTACCTGGAAAGCAACGGCCTGCGCGTGTCGGTGGAAAGCGATGGCGCCCAGGCTGCGGCGCGCATCATCGCCGAGCAGCCGGACCTGGTGATCCTCGACCTGATGCTGCCCGGCGAAGATGGCCTGAGCATCTGTCGCAAAGTTCGCGAGCGCTATGAGGGCGTGATCCTGATGCTTACCGCGCGTACCGACGACATGGACCAGGTGCAGGGCCTGGACATGGGCGCTGACGACTATGTGTGCAAGCCCGTGCGCCCGCGCCTGTTGCTGGCGCGTATCCAGGCGCTATTGCGGCGCAGCGAGCCGGCGTTACCGGCGGCGGGGGAAAACCAGCGCCGCCTGCAGTTCGGCCCGCTAGTGGTGGACAACGCGCTGCGCGAAGCCTGGCTGCACGATGGCGGGATCGAACTGACCAGCGCCGAATTCGACCTGCTGTGGCTATTGGTCGCAAATGCCGGGCGCATCCTGTCCCGGGAAGAAATCTTCATTGCCCTGCGCGGCATTGGCTACGACGGCCAGGACCGCTCCATTGATGTGCGCATCTCGCGCATTCGGCCGAAAATCGGCGACGACCCGATCCACCCGCGCCTGATCAAGACCATCCGCAGCAAAGGCTACCTGTTCGTCCCCGAAGCCGCTGCCGACATGCCGCTGTGAATTCGATCTTCCTGCGCATCTACGGCGGCATGTGCGCGGCGCTGATCCTGGTGGCGTTGCTCGGCGCCCTGGCGTTGCATCTGCTCAACGACGTACGCAGCGGCCAATACCGCGAAAGCCTGGCCCACGGCACCTTTGCCTTGATGGGCGATAACCTGCAAGCCATGAACGCCATCGAACGGCTGCGTGCCTTGGCGGTATGGGAGCGTTTGCTGGGCATTCCGCTGGAGCTGCGCACGTTTACAGAGGCGCAACTGGACCTGGGCCAGCGCAACCGCTTGCAACGCGGCCAGGTGCTGGTGGAACAGACCGGCCCTCATGCGGCGCGGGTACTGCGACTGGTCAGCGAGCAGGAACAGCTGGTGCTCACCGGTGAAGTGCAGCAGATCAGCGAGCAATTGGCCCGTGCGACTATCTACCTGCTGGCCGACGAACTGGTGCGTTTTCCGGTGGCTGAGCAGCCACAACGCCTGGCCGACATCAAGCAGGCCAAGGGCTTTGGTTTTGAGATGCACTTGATGGCCCTCGACCAGGCCGATATGGACGACGACCAGCGCCGTCGCGTGGCGGAGGGCGATACGGTGATGGCCCTGGGCAAGGGTGGCGATTCGATCCGCGTATTTGCCGGCATGGTCGGTACGCCGTGGGTGCTGGAAATCGGCCCGCTCTATCAAATGAACCCCTATCCGGCGCAGTGGCTGATTCTGATCACCTTGATCGGCCTGACCCTGATCGGCTTGATCGTTTATCTGCTGGTGCGCCAGCTGGAGCGCCGGCTCAAAGGCCTGGAGGCGGCAGCAACGCGGATCGCCAAGGGCAACCTGGAGGTGCGCGTGCCGGCCCGGGGCGCCGATTCGGTAGGGCGCCTGGCTGCCGCGTTCAATGGCATGGCCGAGCACTTGCAGCAATTGCTGGCGATTCAGCGCGAACTGGTGCGTGCGGTGTCCCATGAGCTGCGCACGCCGGTAGCGCGCCTGCGTTTTGGCCTGGAGATGATTGGTGACGCCGCCACTCCCGAGGCGCGGCGTAAATACCTGGAAGGCATGGACGGCGATATCCAGGACCTCGATGGCCTGGTGGATGAAATGCTCACCTATGCGCGCCTGGAGCAGGGCGCGCCGGAGTTGAATTTCCAGCGAGTGGACCTCGATGCGCTGCTTGACCAAGTCATTGGCGAATTGTCGCCACTGCGCCCGCAGGTCACCGTGACTCGCGGTGTCTGCCTGTCATCGGCCCACTGGGAGGACGCCTGGGTCGACGCTGAGCCGCGTTACCTGCACCGCGCCCTGCAAAACCTTGTCAGTAACGCCATGCGCCACGCCAAGGGCCAGGTGCTGATCAGTTATCAGGTCGGCCAGCTGCGCTGCCGTATTGATGTGGAAGACGATGGCCCCGGCGTGCCGGAGAGTGCCTGGGAGCGAATTTTCACGCCGTTCCTGCGCTTGGACGACAGCCGTACCCGCGCCTCGGGGGGCCATGGCCTGGGCCTGTCGATTGTGCGGCGGATCATCTATTGGCACGGCGGGCGGGCGTTGATCAGCAAGAGCAACAACCTGGGCGGGGCGTGCTTCAGCCTGAGTTGGCCAAGGGATCAAGACACACCCTGACACCGCTATCGGGACCAAGTCTATCTAGCGCCGATGGCCACCAGGCTCAACAACTGCTCCCCTTCCACCCCAAACTGCCCCTCCAACTCTTTGCCATCACCCCATTCTTCAGAAAGATCCGTGAGCAACCGCAGCCGCACATGGCCCGCCTGTGACCACTCCAACAGCTCGGCATGTTCAAAGTAAAAGCGCTTTTGCACGATGGGGTAGAGCGCCTTGAACAGACTCTCCTTAATCGAAAACGTCAGCGTCACCAGCAACCCATGCAGCTCACGCGGTATGGTCGCCATACGCTGCAGCTCGTTGGCTGTCAGAATTTCCCCGGCCAGGCGCTCCGCCCGCTCCAGAGTCAGCACATTCTCCAGGTCCATGCCCAGCCCGCGCCATTGCGCCTTATGCCCGACAATCGCTGCGGCGTGCCCGGTGCTGTGGGTGATGGAACCACTGATATGCCCTGGCCAGACAGGCGCGCGGTCTTCACCGATGGCTGGAATGCAGTTGAGGTTATCCAGGCGTTGCAGTGCTTCGCGGGCGCACAGGCGCCCTGCGAGAAACTCCGCCTGACGCTTGGCAACCGAGCGCTGGATGCTCGCCGGCGGCGGCACAGCGCTGCGTTGGAAATCGCCTGCGTCCAATAAGGCCGGATCGAATCGGGTGCTCAAAAACACAGTGCCAGGTAAGGCGACAGGCAGCGGCCAACGGGCATCGAGCGGGGTGCAGCAAGAGGGTAGGGGAGTCATGCGCGGTATTTTGCCGAGTTGGCGCGCCAGTGGATAGTCCGGCGCGGTTCAGGTGTGGTTAAGAGCCTGTTCAGGGGGAGTTCAGGGGCGCCTGCGTAGTCTGGACCTCACAGGCCAAACGCATATGAGGTAATGACCATGACTGCGATCAAGAAGCTGATGTTGGCGTTAACCATGCTCGGTGCCACCGCGGGCGTGCAGGCCAGCGATGGCGCCTTTGCGGCCTTTGGCGGCGAAAAAACCAGGAAATCCGGCAACCTGATCCATCGTGTCAGCTTCGAAGACGTCGGCACCCAGGCCGCGCCGTGGGGTCAGGCCCTGGGCGTTACCGCTGCGCAACCCGACTATCGCAGCGGCTACACGCACCTGACGGGCCAGTACAATGGCATTAAACTGCGCCCGCAAGACGTGCAGGGCCGCTATGATATCCCTCTGTCGGACAGTTGAATTGCCTTGGAGAGCCTTATGAAATTGCTGGTGGTGGAAGATGAGGCGCTGCTGCGTCATCACCTGTTTACCCGCCTGACCGACAGTGGGCATGTGGTCGAAGCTGTGGCCAATGCCGAGGAAGCCCTGTACCAGACCGGCCAGTTCAACCATGACCTGGCGATCATCGACCTTGGCCTGCCCGGCATGGGTGGCCTGGACCTGATCCGCCAATTGCGTACCCAGGCCAAGACTTTCCCGATCCTGATCCTGACCGCTCGCGGCAACTGGCAGGACAAGGTCGAAGGCCTGGCGGCCGGTGCCGACGACTACGTGGTCAAACCCTTCCAGTTCGAAGAGCTGGAGGCGCGCATGAATGCCTTGCTGCGCCGCTCCAGCGGCTTTACCCAGTCCACTATCATCGCCGGGCCGTTGCTGCTGGACCTCAACCGCAAGCAGGCCTCCCTGGATGAACAGCCGCTGGCGTTGACCGCCTACGAATATCGGATCCTTGAGTACTTGATGCGTCATCATCAACAGGTGGTGGCCAAGGATCGCTTGATGGAGCAGCTCTACCCTGATGATGACGAGCGCGATCCGAACGTGATCGAAGTGCTGGTCGGTCGCCTGCGCCGCAAGCTGGAAGGCCCCGCCGGGTTCAAGCCGATCGATACCGTGCGCGGCTTGGGTTACCTGTTCAATGAGCGCTGCCGTTGATTCGCTCGCTACGTGTGCGCCTGATGCTGGCGGCCGCCACCCTGGCCGTGCTGTTTATGCTCGGCCTGTTGCCGGCCATGCAAGGCGCCTTCAGCCTGGCCCTGCAGGATTCCATCGAGCAGCGTCTGGCGTCGGATGTGACCACCCTGATTTCTGCGGCGCGGGTGGAAAATAACCGCCTGCTGATGCCGGCGCAGTTGCCTGACGAACGTTTCAACCTTACCGACAGCCGCCTGCTCGGCTATATCTACGACCGCGAAGGCCATCTGGTGTGGCGTTCGCGGGCGACCCAGGAAGAAAACATCAACTACAAACCGCGTTACGACGGGCGCGGTAATGAGTTTGCGCGCATCCGCGAGGCCAATGGCCAGGAATTCTTCGTGTATGACGTTGAGGTCAGGTTGCTGGGGGGCAAGAGCGCCGCCTTCAGTATCGTCGCCCTGCAACCGGTGCGTGAGTACCAACTGACCCTCGAAGGCTTGCGCGAGAACCTTTACCTTGGATTCGGCGCGGCCCTGCTGGTGCTGTTGACGCTGCTGTGGCTGGGCCTGACCTGGGGCCTGCAAGCCTTGCGGCGCCTGAGTCAGGAACTTGACCAGATCGAAGGCGGTACCCGCGAAAGCCTCAGTGAAGAACACCCCCGCGAACTGTTGCGCCTGACCGGCTCGCTCAACCGTTTGCTGCACAGCGAGCGCGAACAGCGTACGCGCTACCGTGACTCCCTTGACGACTTGGCCCACAGTTTGAAAACCCCGCTGGCGGTCTTGCAGGGGGTGAGCGAAGACATGGCCCAGCGTCCCGAAGAGCGCAGCCAGGCGTGGGTATTGCAATCGCAGATTGAGCGCATGAGCCAGCAGATCGGCTACCAATTGCAGCGTGCGAGTCTGCGTAAAAGCGGACTGGTGCGTCACCAGGTACGTCTGGAGCCCGTGCTGCAAAGCCTGTGCGATACATTGGAGAAGGTTTACCGCGACAAGCGTGTCACCGTCACCTTTGATCTGCCACCTGAGTGCGACGTGCCCATCGAGAAAGGCGCGCTGCTCGAAATGCTCGGCAACCTGCTGGAAAACGCCTATCGCCTGTGCCTCAAGCAAGTGCGAATCAGCTTGGTGGAAAACCTGGACGGCCTTGAGCTGTGTATCGAAGATGATGGCCCAGGCGTGCCACCGGACCAGCGCGCCCGGATCCTGCAAAGAGGCGAACGTCTGGACCGCCAGCACCCGGGGCAGGGCATCGGGTTGGCGGTGGTCAAGGACATCATCGAAAGCTATCACGCGCGTTTGACGTTGGGGGATTCAGCGTTAGGGGGGGCTGCGTTCAGGATTCATTTTCCGGCCTTGTGATCTGCACTGGCCTCTGAATGTATTCACACATCAGATTTTGTAAACCCGATCAACTGTGGGAGCTGGCTTGCCTGCGAAGAGGCCCTCCCAGGCGCTATACCTTTAACTCTCCTGCGCCCTGTAGGCCCCCGGCGTCAACCCCGTCCACTTCTTGAACGCCCGATGAAACGCCGACGGTTCGGAGAACCCCAACTGTTCGGCAATTTCCTGCAAAGACAAATCCGCCCGCCCCAGGTGGTAGATGGCGATGTCTCGCCGTAACTCATCCTTCAGAGCCTGAAAGCTGCTGCCTTCTTCGCGCAGATGCCGGCGCAGGGTTTGCGGGCTGATGTGCAAATGCTGGGCGACGGCTTCCAGGTCCGGCCAGGGCGTGCGGTCGCGGCTGAGCAAGCGGCGCAACTGGCTGCTCAGGCTGTCGCCTTCATCCGGCCGCGACAGCAAGTCGGCAGGGGAGCGCTGCAAAAAATGCTTGAGAGTGCGTTCATCCTGCAACAACGGCAGGCTCAGGTAGCGGCTGGGAAACACCAGGCTGCTGGTCGGCGCACCGAACACCAAGGGGCAGGGGAACAGCAGGTCGTACTCGCCAGCATGGTCCGGCATCGGGTAACTGAAGGTGGCCTGTTGCAGCCGGATTCGCTGGCCAATCAGCCAACTGCCCAGGCGATGCCAGATCACCAGCAGGCATTCACTGAGGAAGTGATCCGGGTCCCATAGCTGCGAGTCATCCAGGCTCAGCCGCGCCATATCGCCTTCTTTCGTCAGCTGCCAGCGCGGGCCCTGTGGGAATAGGCTATAAAACAATAAGCCGCGTTCCAGAGCCTTTTCCAGCGTGCGGCAGTGGATCAGGGCGTGGCACATCATGGCGAAGGTGCCACGCTTGCTCGGGCCTTCGGCGAACCCCAGGTATTCGTCATCCAGCCCCAGCCAGAGCATTTGCAGCAACCGCGTAAATTGCTCCGGAGCGATACGGGCGCGGGGCTCGGTCAGCAGTTCGGGGCTGATGCCCACCTGCTGCAACAGCCCTGAGTAGTCGTAACCCACACGACGCGCACCGCCGAGGGCGGCTCGGGCGTAGTGACTGGCGATGGTACGTTCACGCATGAAAGGGCCTCATCCATGGAGTGGCGGATGGTAGTCAGACCCCGGCGCGACGGCAAGGCGGATATCCGCCAAATTGTAGGACGAGACGGGGTGGGCGGGCGGAAATCCGCCACCTTGTTCCACGGCTCAAGCGCGTCAATAAACGCCAAGCCCCGATGTTGAAGGGCCTTCAGGGTGTTTAAGCAAAGTGGCACGCTGTTTGCGATAGGGATTGCAGCGCAGGCTCTCTCCTACAGGCTTCGCAAACAACAAATCCCTCCAGTGCAGGAGGGTTCGCAATTCAAGTGTCGTGGGCAATGGCGGATATTTGCCACACGGGACGATTGAGGAACTTTGCAATGACGACTCGTCAGCCAATCTACAAATCCCTGTATTTCCAGGTGATCGTTGCAATCGTTATCGGTATTTTGCTCGGCCACTTCTACCCGCAGACCGGCGTGGCCCTCAAGCCACTGGGTGACGGCTTTATCAAGCTGATCAAAATGGTCATCGCCCCCATCATCTTCTGCACCGTTGTCAGCGGTATCGCTGGCATGCAAAGCATGAAATCGGTCGGCAAAACCGGTGGCTACGCACTGCTGTACTTCGAAATCGTGTCCACCATCGCCTTGCTGATCGGCCTGGTCGTGGTCAACGTTGTGCAGCCGGGCGCCGGCATGCACATCGACGTCGCCACCCTGGACGCTTCCAAAGTGGCGGCCTACGTCACCGCCGGTAAAGACCAGAGCATTGTCGGCTTTATCCTCAACGTCATCCCGAACACCATCGTCGGCGCCTTTGCCAACGGCGACATCCTGCAAGTGCTGATGTTCTCGGTGATCTTCGGTTTCGCCCTGCACCGCCTGGGTGCCTACGGCAAGCCGGTGCTGGACTTCATCGATCGCTTCGCCCACGTGATGTTCAACATCATCAACATGATCATGAAGCTCGCGCCAATCGGTGCCCTGGGCGCCATGGCGTTCACCATCGGTGCCTACGGTGTGGGTTCGCTGGTGCAGCTGGGCCAGTTGATGATCTGCTTCTACATCACCTGCATCCTGTTCGTCGTGCTGGTGCTGGGCGCAATCTGCCGCGCTCACGGTTTCAGCGTGTTGAAACTGATTCGCTACATCCGTGAAGAGCTGCTGATCGTACTGGGTACTTCGTCTTCCGAATCCGCACTGCCGCGTATGCTGATCAAGATGGAGCGCCTGGGTGCGAAGAAGTCCGTCGTCGGCCTGGTGATCCCAACCGGTTACTCCTTCAACCTCGACGGTACGTCGATCTACCTGACCATGGCTGCCGTGTTCATCGCTCAGGCGACCGACACCCACATGGACATCACCCACCAGATCACCCTGCTGCTGGTGCTGCTGCTGTCCTCCAAAGGCGCTGCAGGTGTGACTGGCTCGGGCTTTATTGTCCTGGCTGCCACCCTGTCGGCTGTCGGCCACCTGCCGGTTGCCGGCCTGGCGCTGATCCTGGGTATCGACCGCTTCATGTCCGAAGCCCGTGCCCTGACCAACCTGGTGGGTAACGCCGTAGCCACCATCGTTGTGGCCAAGTGGGTCAAGGAGCTGGACACCGACAAGCTGCAAAGCGAGCTGGCATCCGGTGGTACCGGTATCTCCGAAACTCGCGAGCTCGATGACCTGGGTGTGGCCGAAGGCCCTGCTCCTGTGGTCAAGTAAGCCGCTGATGGCGTGATCTGACGCTTAGGCAATTGGCAAACGCCCCGACTGGTTCGGGGCGTTTGCGTTTGTGCGCGGCCACTTTTTGATTATTTTGCTTTACAGTAAACGACGATTTTTCAACGCTGGCAGGAAGGTTTGATGGACAGTGTGGATTTGAATGTCCTGCGTAGCGTCCTGGAATGGCGCCGCGCCGGGCAGCGCGTGGTGCTGTACAGCGTGGTACAGACCTGGGGCAGCGCGCCGCGCCCTCCGGGGGCGATGCTGGCCTTGCGTGGCGACGGTGTGGTCATTGGTTCTGTGTCCGGAGGCTGCATCGAAGATGACTTGATCGCACGCCTGCAGGACGGGCGGCTGGCGGACGACGGACCACCAGTGCAGCTGGTGACCTACGGCGTCACCCGCGACGAAGCGGCACGTTTTGGCTTGCCGTGTGGCGGCACGCTGCGCCTGACCGAAGAGCGGGTGGATGATTGGGCCTGGGTCGAGCAACTGTTGGCGCGCTGTGAAGACCACCAGGTCGTCGCACGTGAATTGAACCTGGCCACGGGCGCGGTAACCCTGAGCGCTGCGAGCAAGACTGATGTGGTGAGCTTCGACGGCGAACGCCTGCGCGCCATTTACGGCCCGCGCTGGCGGCTGCTGCTGATCGGCGCCGGGCAACTGTCGCGCTACGTCGCCGAAATGGCGCGCTTGCTGGATTTCGAAGTGCTGATTTGCGACCCCCGCGAAGAGTTCGTCTACGGCTGGGAAGAGCAACATGGCCGCTTTGTACCTGGTATGCCCGACGAGGCGGTGTTGAACATCCACACCGATGAGCGCACGGCCATCGTTTGCCTGACCCATGATCCGCGTTTGGATGATATGGCGCTGCTGACGGCGCTGAACTCCGCTGCGTTCTACATCGGCGCCCTGGGTTCGCGGGTCAATACCCAGAAGCGCCGGGAGAACCTGGCGGCGCTGGGCTTGTCGGCGGATGCGATTGCGCGCTTGCACGGGCCGATTGGTTTGCATATCGGCAGCCATACACCGGCGGAGATAGCCCTGTCGTTGATGGCGGAAATTGTCGCGATCAAGAACGGCGTGGCACCGATGCAGAAAAAGCCCCTGGCGGTAGCGGCGCAGTGACCGTTACAGCGATTGTGCTGGCAGCGGGGCAGGGCAGTCGCTTTCGCGCCGAAGCCGGGGCGGATCAAGACAAGTTACTGGCTGCTTGCGTGGGGCCGGATGGCGTTATCCGGCCGGTCATCGAGCAGGTGCTGCGCAACTTGCCTGAGCGTGTTGTAACGCGCTGGCTGGTGACGTCGCCGGGGCGCGGGGAGGTTATCCGCCTGGCAGAGGCTTATGGCTGTCAGGTTGTACTGCTGGACTCCAGCGGGATGGGCGACAGCATTGCGGCCGCGGTCAAGGCCAGCGGTGCAGCGGATGGGTGGCTGGTGGTGTTGGGGGATATGCCGTTTATCCAGTCATCGAGTATCGAGCGGCTTATTGCCAGCGTGGAGGGCATCACTGTGCCGGTATCTGCCGGGCAGTATGGGCACCCGGTGGCTTTCGATCACACGTTTGGGCCGGCGCTGATGGCTCTGAGTGGGGATCGTGGGGCCAAGCCGTTGTTTGCACAAACACAGGTGCGAGAGGTGCAGGTAGATGATCCTGGTGTGCTTTGGGATGTCGATGTGCCGCAACGGTTGAGTTTTACTGCAGGTTAAGTGTGGGAGCTGGCATTCCAAGTAGCCATAAAAAAGCCCCGCCTGATTGCTCAGGCGGGGCTTTTTAGTGGCGGATGGAATCAGACGAGGGGTTTAGGCTCTTCTTCCACGGCCTTGTGCTCTACCGCCTGGGCAGCCGCTGCGGCAGCTGCTTCGGCTTCCTTGCGACGACGACGCACTTCACGCGGGTCGTTCGGCGCACGGCCATTTTCGGTAAGGGCGCTGGCAGGTGCAGCTTCAACCACTGGGGCAGCCACTTCGGCAACCACTGGGGCTTCAACTTCAACCACGGGTGCGGGCTCCACAACCGGCGTCGGCTCAACCACTGGGGCTGGCTCGGCGACGACTTCAGCAACCGGCGTCGGCGCTTCTTCTACCGCAGGGGCAGGCGTTGGCGCTTCAACCGGGGCAGCTGGCTCAGCGGTCCACTGGAAGGCGGTCTGTTCTTCGCGAACTTCACGCACAACCGGGGCGGCTTCTTCGGCAACCGGTGTTTCTACAGCCACTTCAACCACTGGCGCAGGCTCGATAACCGGTGCGGGCTCAACAGCAACCACTTCGGTTTCTGGCTGTGCGTCGCGAACCGGAGCAACTTCCACTTGCGCAACCACTGGGGCTTCGATAGGGGTCGTGGCTTCAACAACTGGCGCTTCCACAACCGGCGCTTCAACCACTGGGGTCTGGACAACGGGTGTTTCTACGGCAGCAGTTTCTTCGACAGCGGCGGTAGCACGCTCGGCTTGCTCGTGAGCCTGGGCTTCAGCAGGTGCGCTGATGACCGAGCTGGCGACGGCAGCGGTAACGGCCAAGCCGGCAGCCAGTTCGGCGCCCGTTGGTTCGTTGCTGGCCGCTTCTGCGTTTTCGCCGGCTTCTTCCGAGCCTTCGATCACGTTGCCGTTGGCGTCACGCTGACGCTCACGACGGTTGCTGCGACGACGCTGGCCACGGGAGCGGCGGCGTGGACGATCGCCTTCGGCGTTGTCCTGGCCGTCTTCCTGCAGTTGCTCTTCGCCGGTCAGTACTTCTTCTTCGCTGGCGGCAGCGGCTTGCTCGGCGCGTGGTTGACGCTCTTCACGCGGCGGGCGCGGCTGGCGCTCTTCACGTGGGGCACGCTCTTCACGCGGCTGGCGCGCCGGGCGTTCTTCGGTGGTTGCGGCAGTGGCAGCAGCGACGGCAGGTGCCGCATCCAGCGGCTCGCGCAGTTCACGCACACGCTCTTCACGCTCGCCACGCGGCTTGCGATCTTCGCGCGGAGCACGCGGGGTACGTGGTGCGCGCTCTTCACGCGGTGCACGTTCTTCACGGGCTACGGCCGGGGCTTCTTCACGGGCTTCGCGAGGAGCGCGCTCTTCACGGGGGGCGCGTTCTTCACGCGGTGCACGTTCTTCGCGTGGCTTGCGTTCTTCGTCACGGCGGCCGTTGCGGTTGCGGCTCTGCTGGCGGCCGTTGCGACGCTCTTCGTTGCGCGCCGGGCGCTCGGTGGCAGGCTTTTCAACCACAACCGGGGCGGCAGGCTCTTCCTTGGTGGCGAACAGGCTGACCAGCGACTTCACCAGGCCCTTGAACAGGCTTGGCTCAGGCAGGGCGGCCGGTGCGGCAACCGGTGCGGCAGCTTCGGTCGGGACCGGTGCGTTGGCACGTGCCGGTGCAGTCTTGACGGCGGCTTCCTGGCGAACCAGGGTGCGGGTCGCGGCCGCTGGCTGAACTTCTTCCACTTCGGCCGCGGCAGCAGCGATTTCATAGCTGGACTGCCCGCTATGGGCTTCCGGGCTGTCATCACGCAGGCGCTGTACTTCGAAGTGCGGCGTCTCGAGGTGATCGTTCGGCAGGATGACGATACGAGCACGGGTGCGCAGTTCGATCTTGGTGATCGAGTTGCGTTTTTCGTTGAGCAGGAAGGCGGCAACCGGAATCGGCACTTGTGCGCGAACTTCGGCGGTGCGGTCTTTCAGGGCTTCTTCTTCGATCAGGCGCAGGATTGCCAGGGACAGCGATTCAACGTCACGGATGATGCCGGTGCCGTTGCAACGCGGGCACACGATACCGCTGCTCTCACCCAGGGACGGGCGCAGGCGCTGACGGGACATTTCCAGCAGGCCGAAGCGCGAGATACGGCCCACTTGTACGCGGGCACGGTCGGCTTCCAGGCACTCGCGGACTTTCTCTTCCACGGCGCGCTGGTTCTTGGCAGGGGTCATGTCGATGAAGTCGATCACGATCAGGCCGCCGATGTCACGCAGGCGCAGCTGGCGGGCGATTTCTTCAGCCGCTTCCAGGTTGGTCTGCAGGGCGGTTTCTTCGATGTCGCTGCCTTTGGTGGCGCGCGCCGAGTTGATGTCGATGGACACCAGGGCTTCGGTCGGGTCGATGACGATGGAGCCGCCGGAAGGCAGTTCGACCACGCGCTGGAAGGCGGTCTCGATCTGGCTTTCGATCTGGAAACGGTTGAACAGCGGAACGCTGTCTTCGTACAGCTTGATCTTGCTGGCGTACTGCGGCATCACCTGGCGGATGAAGGTCAGGGCTTCGTCCTGGGCTTCAACGCTGTCGATCAGCACTTCGCCGATGTCCTGGCGCAGGTAGTCGCGGATGGCGCGGATGATCACGTTGCTTTCCTGGTAGATCAGGAATGGCGCGGAACGATCCAGGGACGCTTCCTTGATAGCGGTCCACAGTTGCAGCAGGTAGTCGAGGTCCCACTGCATTTCTTCGCTGCTGCGGCCCAGGCCTGCAGTGCGAACGATCAGGCCCATGTCGGCCGGTGCGATCAGGCCGTTCAGCGCTTCGCGCAGTTCGTTGCGCTCTTCGCCTTCGATGCGACGGGAAATACCGCCGGCACGCGGGTTGTTCGGCATCAGGACCAGGTAACGGCCAGCGAGGCTGATGAAGGTGGTCAGGGCGGCGCCCTTGTTGCCACGTTCTTCTTTCTCGACCTGGACGATGACTTCCTGGCCTTCGCTCAGGACGTCCTTGATGTTCACGCGGCCTTCGGGGGCTTTCTTGAAGTATTCGCGGGAGATTTCTTTGAGGGGCAGGAAGCCGTGGCGCTCGGAGCCGAAATCGACAAAGGCAGCCTCAAGGCTTGGTTCGATGCGAGTAATACGGCCTTTATAGATGTTGGCCTTCTTTTGCTCGCGTGCACCGGATTCGATGTCCAGGTCGTAGAGGCGTTGGCCATCTACCAGTGCAACACGCAACTCTTCGGGTTGAGTCGCGTTAATCAGCATTCTTTTCATGTTGTACCGTCGGTTTCCGGGCTGCCGGAAACGGCGTTCGGCACACACGACTTCTCACGGTCGGTGTCAGGTGCGTCAAGAGTGGTTGGCCACTCCAGTGTCCAGCAAAACCTGCCAATTGGGCCGGTATCGCGACGGACGCGTCCTGCTCGTTAGCGGTGGTGACAAAGGCACCACTTCAACAAAAGCTAAGGTCAGGAGGAGGAATCAACCGGCGACTGTGGACGAGATGAAGCGTCTAAAACAAGCCTAGTGCTACACAGTCCGACGGTTGTGCATCTCCACCCTACACGTATCCCTGATAATTCGGGTGCTGCCGCGCGCAGAATCCGCAGCGGGTTGGCATTTACCGTGGGCTCCAATGGGGAGTCCACGCTCATGGCTAAACAAGACTAGGTGTGGGCGACTGCGCTCTCACTCAGCTCTTAACAGGCGTTGTTTCCGAAGCATCTGCCATGGTCTGGCTCAAGACTGACTGCACTTTGTGAACTGGCCGTAAATATCGGCGCAAAACGCGAGTATTCACTCTGCTTTTTGCACTCGCTTCAGGCCTCATGTCACCTGCGCTTGTTACAATCCCGAGCCTTCCAAGGTGGCCGAAGCCCCGTAGGACGGCCTCGCGTCCTGATGAATTGCGATGGTCAGGGCCGGCAATTTGCCGCATGTCCTCTGCCCAGGCCGCTTTTGGCGGCGTTCGCGACTATAGCAGCAATGATTAAGTGCTTCAATTCCATAAAAAATTGTTATCATCGCGGCCATGACGACTACCACCCCCCCGACCCCCAGCGTCCAGCTGCTTGAGGTCTCGCCGGAATATGCCGGCCAACGCATCGACAATTTTCTCCTGGCCCGGCTCAAAGGCGTGCCCAAGACCTTGATTTACCGCATTTTGCGTAAAGGCGAAGTGCGCGTGAACAAGGGGCGGATCAAGCCTGAGTACAAGTTGCAGGCGGGCGATATCGTCCGTGTGCCGCCCGTGCGCGTGCCTGAGCGCGACGAGCCTGTGCCCTTGGCCCAGGGGCTGTTGCAGCGCCTGGAAGCCTCGATTGTCTTCGAAGACAACAAACTGATCGTGATAAACAAGCCGTGCGGCATCGCAGTTCACGGCGGCAGTGGCCTGAACTTCGGCGTGATCGAAGCCTTTCGCCAGTTGCGCCCGGATGCCAAGGAGCTGGAGCTGGTCCATCGCCTGGACCGTGACACCTCCGGCCTGTTGATGATCGCCAAGAAGCGCAGCATGTTGCGCCACCTGCACACCGCCCTGCGTGGCGACGGTGTGGACAAGCGCTACATGGCGCTGGTGCGTGGCAATTGGGCCAGCTCGATCAAGAGCGTTCGTGCACCGCTGCAAAAGAGCAACCTGCGTTCCGGTGAGCGTATGGTCGAGGTGGACGAGGAGGGCAAAGAAGCCCTGACCCTGTTCAAGGTACTGCGCCGCTTCGGCGACTTCGCCACCATGGTCGAAGCCAAACCGGTCACTGGTCGTACTCACCAGATACGCGTGCACACCCTGCACGCAGGGCACTGCATTGCCGGTGACACCAAGTACGGTGATGAAGGTTTCTCCAAGGAGATCCGCGATCTGGGCGGTAAACGTCTGTTCCTGCACGCCTACATGCTCACTGTGCCGCTGCCCGATGGTGGCGAGCTGAAATTGCAGGCGCCGGTCGACGAGATGTGGGCCAAGACCGTGGAGCGTTTGAGTGTCGCACCCTGACTACAAACTGCTGATCTTCGATTGGGATGGGACGCTGTGCGATTCCATTGGTCGGATTGTCGAGTCGATGCATATGGCTTCGACTCGCTCGGGTTTTGAGTTGTGCAGCGACATCGCGGTCAAGGGCATCATTGGCCTGGGCTTGCCTGAAGCAATCCGCACGCTTTACCCGCAAATTGCCGACGACGAGCTGATAGCGTTCCGCGAGCACTATGCCGATCACTACATTGCGCTGGAGGCCGAGCCTTCGCCGCTGTTCGACGGTGTGGTGCAGTCGCTGGAGGCCTTGTGTGCCGAGGGCTATCAGCTGGCGGTCGCCACCGGAAAAGCCCGTCGCGGGCTGGATCGGGTGCTCAAGGCGCATGGCTGGGAAGACTATTTCGACATTACCCGTGCGGCTGATGAAACCGCCAGCAAGCCCCATCCTCTGATGCTGGAGCAGATCCTGGATCATTGCGGTGTATCGCCGCGCCAGGCATTGATGGTGGGTGATGCGTCTTTCGACCTGATGATGGCGCGCAATGCTGGCATGGACAGCGTGGCGGTCAGCTATGGCGCCCAGGCTGCCGAGGCGTTGCAGCAATACGAGCCGAGGCTCACGATTGATCATTTTTCTGAATTGCAGGCCTGGCTCAGCCGGGCCCGATAAGTCTTTGCTGGGGTTGATGGCATGAGTGACGAGTGGAAAGCGCCCGAAAAGGCCGAAAGCAGTGATGATAAAAGCTGGAAGCTGCTGGAGAAGACCCTCCTGGCCAGTGTCCAGGAACAGCGTCGTTCGCGGCGCTGGGGGATTTTTTTCAAGCTGCTGACCTTTGTTTATCTGCTTGGGATGCTGGCGCTGTTCAGTCCGCTGATGGATATGGAAAAAAGCGCTACCCGCGGTAGTCACTACACCGCCCTGATTGAGGTGCGCGGTGTGATTGCCGACAACGAGCCCGCGAGTGCCGACAATATCGTCACCAGCCTGCGCGCCGCCTTCGAAGACCCCAAGGTCAAGGGCGTGATCCTGCGTATCAACAGTCCTGGCGGCAGCCCTGTGCAGTCGGGCTATGTGTATGACGAGATTCGCCGGCTGCGCGCACTCCATCCGGATACCAAGCTCTACGCGGTAATTTCCGACCTGGGCGCCTCGGGGGCTTATTACATCGCCAGTGCCGCTGACCAGATCTATGCCGATAAGGCCAGCCTGGTGGGCTCCATTGGTGTGACGGCGGCCGGTTACGGTTTTGTCGGCACCATGGAGAAGCTGGGGGTGGAGCGTCGCACCTACACCTCGGGTGAGCACAAGGCGTTCCTGGATCCTTTCCAGCCGCAAAAGGCGGATGAAACCGCGTTTTGGCAGAGCGTGCTCGATACCACTCATCGCCAGTTCATTGCCAGCGTCAAGCAGGGCCGTGGTGACCGGTTGAAGGATAAGGATCATCCGGAGTTGTTCTCCGGGTTGGTGTGGTCGGGCGAGCAGGCATTGCCGCTGGGCTTGATTGACGGATTGGGTAGTGCCAGCTCGGTGGCGCGGGATGTGGTTGGCGAGAAGGAGTTGGTGGATTTTACGGTCGAGGAATCGCCGTTTGATCGCTTCTCCAAAAAGCTCGGCGCCAGCGTGGCTGAGAAGCTTGCGCTGTACATGGGCTTCCAAGGCCCGACGCTACGCTGATACCCCGAGCCTGCTGTAGATCAAAAGGTGGGAGGGGGGCTTTCTCCCTCCCACATTTGGCCGGTGGTGTATTTAAGGGATTTGCACGCCCTCAGCGAGCAGCATATCCACCAGCCGAATCAGCGGCAGCCCGACAAGGCTGGTCGCATCCGGCCCTTCGGTGCTTTGGAACAGGCTCACGCCCAGCCCCTCGGCCTTGAAGCTGCCCGCGCAGTCATAGGGCTGCTCGATCCGCAGGTAGCGCTCAATACGCTCTGCATCCAGCTCGCGCATGGTTACCGTGAAAGGCACGCAGTCGACCTGGCAATGCCCTGTGTTGCTGTTGAGTAGTGCCAGCCCGGTAAGAAAGCTCACACGCTTGCCACTGGCCGCCAACAACTGTTCGCGGGCGTTTTCAAAGGTGTGAGGCTTGCCGATGATCCGGCCTTCCAGTGCAGCGACCTGGTCAGAGCCAATGATTAAATGGCCAGGATGGCTGGCGGCGAGGGCGCGGGCTTTTTCTTCGGCCAGGCGCTTTACCAGTTCGATGGCGGATTCGTCCGGGCGGTGGCTTTCGTCGATATCCGGCGAGCTGCAGGTGAAAGGCAGGTGCAGGCGGCTCAGTAATTCCCGGCGATAAACCGAGCTGGACGCGAGTAATAAAGGCAGCATATACGTCTCCTCAAGGCAGTCACCGATTCTAGCGACGCGACCGGCTGACGCACAGGGCTGAATTTCCTTTGACATGGCTGGGTGCATCCCTATAATGCTGCGCCTATGTTGAATGACCCGATTCCACCTCACGTTGACCCGCGCAAATTGGCTGATCGTGGCACCACCCTTCAAGGTGAAGTGCTGCTGGCCGATTTGGAGAGACTCTGCGACCCGCTTTCCGACACTGTCGGTACGGTGCAGGCTAAATTCGTTTTTGAACGAGATGAACGTAAGTCTGTGGTAATCCACAGCTTTATCGACACCGAAGTCAAAATGGTTTGCCAGCGTTGTCTTGAGCTGGTCACCCTGCCGATCCACAGCGAATGCAGTTATGCTGTGGTGAAAGAGGGTGCGAATACCCAGTCGTTGCCGAAAGGTTATGACGTGCTGGAACTGGGCGAAGATCCATTGGATCTGCATGCACTGATCGAGGAGGAGCTTTTGCTCGCCTTGCCCATTGTGCCTGCTCATCATCCGGAAGAATGCCAGCAGCCGGAGGGTCTCGATGACGAGGCCGAGCCGAGCGAGGACGAGGTAACGCGGTCCAACCCGTTCAGTGTATTGGCGCAGTTAAAGCGTGACCCAAACGTTTAGGAGTTAATCAATTATGGCTGTTCAGCAGAACAAAAAATCCCGCTCCGCCCGTGACATGCGCCGTTCGCACGACGCTCTCGAGGCTAGCACCCTGTCCGTGGAAAAGACCACTGGTGAAGTTCACCTGCGTCACCACGTATCGCCAGAAGGCGTATACCGTGGCCGTAAAGTGATCGACAAGGGCGCTGACGAGTAATCACTTGTCTGCCCAAGTCATCGCGATTGACGCAATGGGCGGGGACTTCGGTCCCCGCAGCATTGTTCAGGCCTGCATTGCCAGCCTGTCTGCTACGCCCTCGCTGCACCTGACCCTCGTCGGTCAACCTACCCTTCTTGAAGAACTGATTGCCAGCCATCCGGCGGTGGATCGTGCGCGCCTGACCATTACGCCCGCCAGCGAAACCATCAGCATGGATGAAAAGCCGGCCGCAGCCTTGCGCGGCAAGCCCGACTCTTCAATGCGTGTGGCTCTTGAGCTGCTGCGTGATGGCAAGGTGCAAGCCTGTGTCAGTGCCGGTAATACAGGGGCGTTGATGGCCTTGTCGCGGCATTTGCTCAAGACCTTGCCGGGTATCGACCGCCCGGCGATGGTGGCGGCGATCCCGACGCAGAAGGGCTATTGCCAGTTGCTGGACCTGGGCGCCAATGTCGATTGCAGTGCCGAGCACCTGTTGCAGTTCGCCGTGATGGGCTCGGTGGCCGCTGAAGCGCTGGGCGTAGCCCGGCCAAGGGTCGCCCTGCTGAATATCGGCACCGAGGACATCAAGGGCAACCAGCAGGTCAAGCTGGCCGCCACGTTGTTGCAAGGCGCGCCGGGCTTGAACTACATAGGTTTTGTCGAAGGTGACGGCTTGTACCGTGGTGAAGCCGACGTGGTGGTGTGTGACGGGTTTGTCGGCAACATCCTGCTCAAGTCGAGCGAGGGCTTGGCAACCATGATTGCCACGCGTATCGAAGCCTTGTTCAAGCAGAGCCTGGTATCGCGCATGGTCGGTGCTCTGGCGCTGCCGTTGATGCGCCGCTTGCAGGCCGACCTGGCACCGGCACGGCACAACGGAGCGAGCTTTCTCGGCTTGCAGGGCATTGTGGTCAAAAGCCACGGCTCGGCCGGCGTGCAGGGGTTTCAAAGTGCGATTGCGCGGGCGTTGATCGAGATACAGGAAAACCTGCCGCAACGCCTGCACGGCCGTCTTGAGGATCTGTTGCCTTAGGCGAATTGGTCCGGGAGTGCTTAAATGTGACCGGCCAGTTCAATTGACCATCCAATCTGTCAGTTTCGCGCGCTCCCACCGTTGGAGTGCGCATTTTTGACGACCAGATCATTAGGGGCTTGTTACATGTCTACATCCCTCGCATTCGTCTTTCCAGGGCAGGGTTCGCAGTCCCTCGGCATGTTGGCCGAGCTGGGCGCGCAATACCCGCTGGTCCTGGATACCTTCAAGGAAGCTTCCGATGCCCTGGGTTACGACCTGTGGGCGCTGACCCAGCAGGGGCCGGAAGAGCAGCTCAATCAAACCGATAAAACCCAGCCGGCCATTCTGACCGCTTCGATCGCCCTGTGGCGCTTGTGGCTGGCAGAAGGTGGGGCGCGTCCGGCATTTGTTGCCGGGCACAGCCTGGGCGAATACAGCGCCCTGGTGGCGGCGGGCAGTCTGACCCTTGGTGAAGCGGTCAAGCTGGTCGAGCGTCGTGGCCAGTTGATGCAAGAAGCCGTTCCGGCCGGGCAGGGCGGCATGGCCGCGATCCTGGGCCTGGATGATGCGGTGGTAATCGAGGCCTGCGCCGAAGCGGCGCAAGGTGAGGTGGTCAGCGCGGTGAACTTCAACTCCCCGGGGCAGGTGGTGATCGCCGGCGCCAAGGCGGCTGTTGAGCGCGCCATCGAAGGCTGCAAGGCCCGGGGTGCCAAGCGTGCACTGCCGTTGCCGGTGAGCGTGCCGTCCCACTGCGAACTGATGCGCCCGGCTGCCGAGCGCTTTGCCGAGTCTATCGCGGCCATCAACTGGCAGGCGCCGCAGATCCCGCTGGTGCAGAACGTCAGCGCGGCCGTGGCTGCCGACCTCGACACCCTCAAGCGCGACCTGCTGGAGCAACTGTACAAGCCGGTGCGCTGGGTTGAATCGGTCCAGACCCTGGCTGCCAACGGCGCCAACGAGTTGGTCGAGTGCGGCCCGGGCAAAGTCCTGGCCGGCCTGAACAAGCGCTGCGCCGACGGTGTGTCGACCGCCAACCTCAATACCCCTGAAGCCTTCGCTGCCGCTCGCGCGGCACTGGCCTGAATCCCGTACTTAGGAGAAGCCTGCATGAGTCTGCAAGGTAAAGTTGCACTGGTTACCGGCGCTAGCCGTGGCATTGGCCAGGCCATCGCCCTGGAGCTGGGCCGTCAGGGCGCCGTTGTGATCGGCACCGCCACTTCCGCCTCGGGCGCCGAGCGTATCGCCGCGACCCTGAAGGAAAACGGCGTGCAGGGTACCGGCCTTGAGCTGAATGTGACCAGCGATGAGTCCGTGGCTGCCGTATTGGCCGAGATCACTGCACAGTTCGGTGCGCCGGCGATTCTGGTGAACAACGCCGGTATCACCCGTGACAACCTGATGATGCGCATGAAAGACGACGAGTGGTACGACGTGGTCGATACCAACCTGAACAGTCTGTTCCGCCTGTCCAAGGGTGTTTTGCGCGGCATGACCAAGGCGCGTTGGGGCCGAATTATCAATATTGGCTCCGTAGTGGGTGCCATGGGCAACGCAGGCCAAGTAAACTACGCTTCCGCCAAGGCCGGTCTGGAAGGTTTCAGCCGTGCACTGGCACGTGAAGTCGGTTCGCGGTCGATTACGGTCAACTCGGTGGCCCCAGGGTTCATCGACACCGATATGACCCGCGAACTGCCGGAAGCACAGCGTGAAGCGTTGCTGACGCAGATTCCGCTGGGCCGTCTGGGCCAGGCTCAAGAGATCGCGAATGTGGTCACTTTCCTGGCATCCGACGGTGCGGCATACGTGACTGGGGCTACAATCCCGGTGAACGGCGGGATGTACATGAGTTAAATTGTGACGGATCGCTTCAAAAAAATGTCATACGAGCTGTCTAAAATCCGTTATAAAGCTGCAACTTAATTTATAGGCAGGTGGCCGACCGGGTACAGGGTGAAGCTTTCAGTTGAAAAGCTGAAATGGCTTTCTATACACTTACCCACTGGCCAGCTGCCTGAATTTGTCCATTAGGAGTTAAACAAGGTATGAGCACCATCGAAGAGCGCGTCAAGAAAATCGTTGCCGAGCAACTGGGCGTTAAGGAAGAAGAAGTGGTCAACACTGCTTCCTTCGTAGAAGACTTGGGTGCCGATTCCCTTGACACCGTTGAGCTGGTGATGGCTCTGGAAGAGGAATTCGAGACCGAAATCCCGGACGAAGAAGCTGAAAAAATCACTACTGTTCAAGCTGCCATCGACTACGTTACCAGCCACCAGGCGTAATAGTTTGTAGTCGTCGCTTGCTGTCAGGGAAAAACCGCACTGCTGTAACGGCGTGCGGTTTTTTCTTTAGGCGGTGATGAAAAGTAAGCTGCGAATCGAAGTGTCGTCATTAGAAAAAGGAGAGTGCTGTGTCGCGTAGACGCGTCGTAGTCACCGGTATGGGTATGTTGTCGCCACTGGGTACGGATGTGCCGAGCAGTTGGCAGGGCATTCTGGCTGGCCGCAGTGGTATTGGTCTGATCGAACACACGGACCTTTCTGCCTATTCCACCCGTTTTGGCGGCTCGGTAAAGGGCTTCAATGTCGAGGAATATCTCTCGATCAAAGAATCCCGCAAGCTCGACCTGTTCATTCAATACGGCTTGGCAGCCGGTTTTCAGGCGGTGCGCAACGCCGGCCTGGAAGTCACCGACGCCAACCGTGACCGCATCGGCGTGGCCATGGGTTCGGGGATTGGCGGTTTGACCAATATCGAAGAAACCAGCCGCACGCTGCACGATTCCGGCCCGCGTCGAATTTCACCGTTCTTCGTGCCCGGCTCGATCATCAATATGATTTCCGGCTTCCTGTCCATCCACCTGGGTGCACAAGGGCCTAACTACGCCATCGCAACGGCGTGCACCACGGGCACCCACTGCATCGGCATGGCGGCGCGCAACATCGCTTATGACGAAGCGGATGTGATGATCGCCGGTGGCGCTGAAATGGCCGCCTGCGGCCTGGGCATGGGTGGCTTCGGTGCATCCCGTGCGTTGTCGACCCGCAATGACGAGCCCACCCGAGCCAGCCGTCCGTGGGACAAGGGCCGTGATGGCTTCGTGCTGTCTGACGGCGCCGGTGCCCTGGTGCTGGAAGAGTTGGAGCACGCCAAGGCGCGTGGCGCCACCATCTACGCCGAGTTGATCGGCTTTGGCATGAGCGGCGATGCCTATCACATGACGTCGCCACCGTCCGACGGTGCCGGTGCTGCGCGCTGCATCACCAATGCACTGCGCGATGCGAAGGTCAACCCTGACCAGGTGCAGTACATCAACGCCCATGGTACTTCGACGCCGACCGGCGACCTGGCGGAAGCCGAAGCCATCAAGTCGGTGTTCGGTGAACATGCCTACAAGCTGGCGGTCAGTTCCACCAAGTCCATGACCGGCCACCTGTTGGGTGCGGCGGGCGCGGTCGAGGCGATCTTCAGTGTAATGGCGATCAAGGATCAGGTCGCTCCGCCGACCATCAACCTTGATGAGCCGGACGAAGGCTGCGACCTGAACTTCGTGCCCCACGAAGCGCAACCGATGCCGATCGACGTGGTGATCTCCAACTCGTTCGGGTTTGGTGGCACCAACGGCTCCCTGGTGTTCCGCCGGTTTGCCGAGTGATGCACAGCTGGGTCGACGGTCAGCCGGCGGGCAGCGTGCCCCTGAAAGATCGTGGCCTGGCGTATGGCGATGGGATATTCGAGACCATCGCCGTCAAGGCCGGGCAGCCGTTGCTGCTCGACCGTCACCTGCAACGCCTGGAAGAGGGTTGCAGGCGCTTGGCACTGGTGGCCGATCACGGGTTGATTCGCAACGAAGTGCTTGGCTTCGCCGCTGCGCTGGGTGACGGTGTCCTCAAGTTGATCCTCACCCGTGGCGACAGCCTGCGCGGTTATGGCATCAACCCTGGCGCCCCGGTGCGTCGTATCTTGCAGGGCAGTGCGCCCGCTATTTACCCGCCCGCCCATGCAATCGAAGGCATCCGCCTGTTCCCCTGTACCACGCGCTTGGCTGAGCAGCCGCTGCTGGCCGGTCTCAAGCACCTCAACCGCCTGGAGCAAGTGATCGCCCGTGCCGAATGGCAAGATACCGAACATGCCGAAGGCCTGATGCTGGATATGTCCGGGCGGGTGATCGAAGGCGTGTTCAGCAACCTGTTCCTGGTGCGCAACGGCTTGTTACTAACCGCTGATCTGACCCGTTGCGGCGTGGCCGGGGTGATGCGCGCCGAACTGCTGGCCCAGGCACATGCGCTGGGCGTCCCGGTGGTCGTGGCCGACATCAATATTGAGCAGTTGCAGCAGGCCGATGAAGTCTTTGTCTGCAACAGCGTATATGGCATTTGGCCGGTGCGTGGATGCGCTGCGATGAGCTGGCCGGTTGGGCCGCTCACCCGTAAACTGCAGGGTATTGTTCGCGCGCTATTGGATATTTGAGTTGATACGAAAACTGGTGTTACTGCTGCAGATCAGCCTGGTCTCGGCAGCGTTGCTCGTGGGCTTTTCGGCCTGGAAACTCGACTCTGCCCTCAAGCAGCCCCTGAAGCTGCCCCAGGAGCAGTTGCTCGACGTGCCGGCTGGCGCTACCCCGACGGGTACTTTCAATCGTCTGGAAGCCGACGGTGTACTCGACGATGCATTCTGGTTACGCCTGTACTGGCGCTTCAACCTTGAAGGCCAGCCACTGCACAGCGGCGAATACCGCATGACACCCGGCCTCACTGCCGAAGGCTTGATCGGCCTGTGGCAGCGCGGCGAGGTGGTGCAATACAGCCTGACCCTGGTGGAGGGCTGGAATTTCCGCCAGGTGCGCACCGCCCTGGCCAAGCATGAAAAAATCGTTCAGACCCTTCCTGGCCTGACTGACAGCGAAGTGATGGACAAGCTCGGCCATGCGGGTGAGTTTCCGGAAGGGCGTTTCTTCCCTGACACCTACCGTTTTGTACGCGGCATGACCGATGTCGAATTCCTGAAAAAAGCCTACAACCGCCTGGACGATGTGCTCGCCCAGGAGTGGAGCAAGCGTGCCGACGATGCGCCGTACACCGACCCTTATCAGGCACTGATCATGGCGTCCCTGGTGGAAAAGGAGACCGGCGTGCCGCAAGAGCGTGGGCAGATTGCCGGTGTGTTCGTGCGCCGCATGAAGATCGGCATGATGCTGCAGACTGATCCCACCGTGATTTACGGCCTGGGTGAGCGCTACAACGGCAAGTTGACCCGCGCCCACCTCAAGGAAGCCAACCCCTACAACACCTATATGATCGCCGGCCTGCCGCCCACGCCTATTGCGATGGTCGGTCGCGAGGCGATCCATGCAGCGCTGAACCCGGTGCCGGGCAGCAGCCTGTATTTTGTCGCCCGTGGCGACGGTAGCCATATTTTCTCGGATAACCTGGATGCCCATAATGCCGCCGTGCGCGAGTTCCAGCTCAAGCGGCGTGGCGATTACCGCTCCAGCCCGGCGCCGGTGGTGAAACCGCTGGAAGATGCAACCGCACCTGCCGAGGCACCGATTGAGCCCGCGCCGGACAGTACCGCGCCGCAAAGCCCGCAATGACTCTGACTAAGGACTGCCTGTGACTGGCTTGTTTATTACCCTGGAAGGCCCGGAAGGTGCCGGTAAAAGCACGAACCGCGACTACCTGGCCGAGCGCCTGCGTGCGCAGGGCGTCGAAGTGGTGCTGACCCGCGAGCCGGGCGGTACGCCGCTGGCCGAGCGTATACGCGAAGTGCTGTTGGCCCCGGGTGATGAGCCAATGAACCCGGACACCGAGCTGCTGCTGGTATTTGCCGCCCGAGCCCAACACCTGGCCGAAGTGATTCGCCCCGCGCTGGCACGCGGCGCCGTGGTGATTTGTGATCGGTTCACGGATTCCACCTACGCCTACCAGGGCGGTGGCCGAGGCTTGTCAGTAGAGCGTATCGCCACCCTTGAAACCTTCGTACAGGGCGATGTGCGTCCGGATTTGACCCTGCTGTTCGATCTGCCCGTGGAAGTGGGCATGGCCCGCGCCAGCGCTCGCGGTCGCCTGGATCGTTTCGAACTGGAAGGCCCGGTATTTTTCGACGCGGTGCGCAGCGCTTTCCTGCAGCGCGCCAAGGCTGAGCCGGCGCGTTATTACCTGCTCGATGCGGCGCAGCCGTTGAACCAGGTGCAACAGGCCATTGATGCGCTGTTGCCGACTCTGCTGGAGCGCACTCGTGGCTGAGTCCTACCCGTGGCAGGACAGCCTGTGGCAGCAACTGGCCGGTCGTGCCCAGCACGCCCATGCCTATTTGCTGCATGGGCCCGTGGGCATCGGTAAACGTCACCTCGCCGAGCGCTTGATGGCTAGCCTGTTGTGCCAGCGCCCGGTCAATCTGCAGGCGTGTGGCGAGTGCAAATCCTGCCTGCTGCTCAAGGCTGGCAGTCACCCGGACAACTATGTGCTGGAGCCCGAGGAAGCCGACAAGGCGATCAAGGTCGACCAGGTACGCGACCTCGTCAGCTTCGTAGTGCAGACCGCGCAGATGGGCGGGCGCAAAGTGGTGCTGATCGAGCCAGTCGAGGCGATGAACATCAACGCCGCCAACGCCTTGCTCAAAAGCCTTGAAGAACCGTCCGGCGACACCGTGCTCTTGCTGGTGAGCCATCAGTCCAGCCGTTTGTTGCCGACGATTCGCAGCCGCTGCGTACAGCAGGCGTGCCCGTTGCCGAGCGAGGCCATGAGCCTGCAATGGCTGGCGCAGGCGTTGCCGGAGTGCACCGAGCAGGAACGGGTCGAGTTGTTGACCCTGGCGGCCGGTTCACCCCTGGCAGCCGTGAAGCTGCAAGCCCAGGGCGTGCGTGAGCAACGAGCACTGGTTGTGGAGGGTGTGAAGAAGCTGCTCAAGCAGGAGCTGTCCGCCACGCAACTGGCCGAAAGCGCCTGGAAGGATATTCCCCTGCTGCTGTTGTTCGATTGGTTCTGCGACTGGTCCAGCCTGATCCTGCGCTACCAACTGACCCAGGATGAAAACGGCCTTGGCCTGGCGGATATGCGCAAGGTGGTGCAATACCTCGCGCAGAAAAGTGCCCAGGACAAAGTGCTGAACATCCAGGACTGGATTCTTGCTCAGCGCCAGAAGGTACTCGGCAAGGCCAACCTCAACCGCGTGCTGTTGCTTGAGGCGCTGCTGGTGCAGTGGGTTGGCCTGCTCGGGCGCCGTTAATTTCCGGGGCCGACAGGTGTATGGTTGGCCAGACCCTTTTCGTGAATTAAGCCCTGACTCCCTATGCTCGTAGATTCCCATTGCCATCTTGATCGCCTTGACCTTGCCCAGCACGGCGGTTCCCTCGACGCCGCCCTTGAAGCTGCACGCCAGCGTGGGGTAGGGCACTTTCTGTGCATCGGCGTCAGCGCTGAAAACGCCGGTGACGTCAAAGCCCTGGCTGATCGCTACGCCGATGTGGATTGCTCGGTGGGCATCCACCCGCTGGACCTCAAACCCGGCGAAGCCCCGGCTCTGGATTGGCTATTGGGCGAACTGAACCATCCACGGGTGGTGGCCATTGGCGAAACCGGCCTGGACTACCACTACGAGCCTGAAGCCGCCGAGTTGCAGCAGGCCTCTTTCCGCCTGCACTTGCAAGCCGCCCGGCAGACCGGCAAGCCGGTGATCGTCCACACCCGAGGTGCCCGCGCCGATACCCTGACCTTGCTGCGCGAAGCTGCGCTGCCGCAGGCCGGTGTGTTGCATTGTTTTACCGAAGATTGGGACATGGCCAAGGCTGCTCTGGACCTGGGGTTCTATATTTCCCTGTCGGGTATCGTCACCTTTCGCAACGCCGACGCGCTGCGCGACGTGGCTCGCCAAGTGCCAGCCGATCGCCTGCTGGTGGAAACCGACTCGCCGTACCTGGCGCCTATCCCCCATCGCGGCAAGCCAAACCTGCCTGAATATGTGCGTGACGTGGCCGATTACTTGGCGATGCTGCGCGGCGAGTCGTACGAGCGCTTCGCCGAGCAGACCACCGAAAACTTCAAACGCCTGTTTCCGTTGGCCCATGTAGCCGGATAGCACGGCTGAATCGCAGGCAAAAAAAACCCGGGTTCTGGGGGGTGAATCCGGGCTAAGACCATTAGGAGTAAAACAAGGGCACGCAGTCCGTCGGTACCCAGGTCGTCGCGTCACTTGGGGGAGATGTCGCGGCGACAGTTGAAGTATTGATCAGTATCCGATTCAGTCCAGTCAGATCTGATCGTTTTTTAAACAGATTTGGAATACGCCCGCTTAGCTTGAGTTCTCATTGAGCAGGTGGGCAGCTTCAGGTGGTGCGTCTATTTCTGACTGATATCGATAAAAACGTTGGCGTATTGAAAGTTAAGTGCATCGCGGGTTCACATAGACATTGCCCAACGACCGTTCAGTCGGGATAATCCCTCGCATCGGGTAAATCGTATCGCCACGTATCTGTGGCCCTGCGCAACCCTCCCTATTCCGACCTTTGCAGACTTCTTCCTCATGCACAAAGAACCCCGTAAGGTCCGTGAGTTTCGCCGCCGTGAGCAGGAAATTCTCGACACCGCACTCAAGTTATTCCTCGAACAGGGCGAAGACAGCGTCACGGTAGAGATGATTGCGGATGCCGTGGGTATCGGCAAGGGCACCATCTACAAGCACTTCAAATCCAAGGCCGAGATCTACTTGCGTCTGATGCTCGACTACGAGCGCGACTTGAACGAGCTGCTGCACTCGGCCGATGTCGACAAGGACAAGGAAGCGCTGTCTCGCGCTTACTTCGAGTTCCGTATGCGTGACCCGCAGCGCTACCGCCTGTTCGACCGCCTGGAAGAGAAGGTGGTCAAGGGGCACCAGGTGCCGGAAATGGTCGAGGAGCTGCACAAGATCCGCGCCTCGAACTTCGAACGCCTGACCCTGCTGATCAAGGGGCGCATCAGTGAAGGCAAGCTTGAAGACGTGCCGCCGTATTTCCACTACTGCGCCGCCTGGGCCCTGGTGCATGGCGCCGTGGCGCTGTATCACTCGCCGTTCTGGAGCAATGTGCTGGAGGACCAGGAAGGTTTCTTCCAGTTCCTGATGGACATCGGCGTGCGCATGGGCAACAAGCGCAAGCACAGCACTGAACTGCCTGGCCCTGAAAAAGGTGATGAGACCCCGGCTACGTAAGTTATTCGCTGCAGTGATGGGGCAATGATTTACTGCCAGGGGTATTAACCCAGGAATATACTCAGGCAAGGACCTTGCTAAAAGCTGATTTATGAGTCAGTTTTTAGTGCGCCCGAATTATCTTCTGCCGGAGTGATCCATGATCGTTGATCGTCAAGGCAGGCGTTTTCGCAATTTGCGGATCAGCCTGACCTCAGCCTGCAATTACGCGTGTACCTACTGCGTGCCTGACGGCAAGCGGCTGGTGGCTGCCCAGGACGAACTCTCGGCCGCGGCCATGGCCCGGGGCGTGGCTTACCTGATTGAAGCGGCGGGCATCGAACGCCTGCGCATCACTGGCGGCGAACCGCTGGTGAGCCCCAAGCTGGAAGCGTTCATGGACGCGGTAGGGCAGATGGGCCTCAGCGACATCAGCCTCACGACCAACGGCCAATTGCTGGCGCGCAAACTGCCGTTGCTGGTGGATGCCGGCATTCGGCGTATCAATGTCTCCCTCGATACCCTGGATGCCGATGCCTTTCGCAGCATCGCCCGTGGCGGCGACCTGGCCACCGTGCTCGATGGCATGGACCAGGCCAGCGCGGCCGGCATGAAGATCAAGGTCAATATGGTGCCATTGCGTGGCCAGAACCTGGATCAGGTGATGCCTCTGCTCGATTACTGCCTGGAGCGTGGCTACGAGTTGCGCTTTATCGAATTGATGCGCATGGGGCACCTGGCGAAAGACTCCAACGCGTTCCTCCAGCAATTTGTCAGCTTGCAGCAATTGCTCAGCCTGATCGGTGAGCGCCACGAATACCTGCAAGCCAACGCGCCCGTTGACGCTACCGCCGTACGCTACGAAGTACCGGGCAAAGGCTTCTTCGGCGTGATCGCCAACGAAAGTGTACCGTTCTGTCGTACGTGTTCGCGGTTGCGGTTGTCCTCCACGGGCTGGCTGCATGGTTGCTTGTCCTCAAGCAATCGCCACTACGTCGGTGACTTGCTTGATCAACCGCGCCACCAGGCACTGCCGGCCTTGCAGGGCTTGTTGATGAAGGCGCTGGGCGACAAGCAGGAAGTGGCGTTTTCGGGCGGCGCGACGATCATGAAGATCATTGGCGGCTAAGGTCGCGCATGCCTCAATGTGTTGTCCTTCAAGCTGGCGCAGAACCTGCATCTCACGCCCATTCGCCGGTTTTCCGTCACCGGCTTCTGGAGGATTAGGATGCGTAGTCTGGTTTTACTGCTGGCGGCGTTGGCCCTGAGTGGTTGTATGACCGTCAGCGATATGGCCGAAGGCACTCGCTATCAGATGAGCGATGCCGGGCTGCTGGACCATAGCGACACCCGGCGTACGGCCTCGGTGCGCATACAGCCGGATTCCTTTGTATTTATCGCCCAGGGCGCCTTCGTGCCGCCGGGCAGCGCGTACCCGCGACCCAACGTGGTCGCCGAGGAAGCGTTCAACGGTTTCGTCGAATATTTCCCCATGGTCCGTCGTGCCCGCCAACCCGAAGGTCTCGAGCAGGCCATGGCCGAAGCCCGCGAGGCGGGGGCTCACTACCTGCTGTATTGCCGTTTTGCGGCAGCCGATGACCGTATCGGCAATGCCGATGAGTGGACCGACCAGCAAGCTCTGGACCGCCTGGGGCTGGACAGCGGTGTGATCCAGGTCATGTTGATCGAGACCAGCACCCAGTATTTGATTGATACTGCACGTATTCGCAGTCGTGGCGGTTTACTGACGTTCCACGACACATCGCCACAAGATCTGATTGCCCGCCCCCTGGCGCAATACGCCCGAGGCTTGCTGGGCATGAGCAATCAGTAGACCTGAGGAGAACCCCCATGACCGATTCCGCCAAGGCCAATGACCTATTGGCCCAACTGCCCAAGGGCAAGGGGCCGGCACCGGTGCATCTGTGGAATCCGGATTTTTGCGGCAACATCGACATGCGCATTGCCCGCGACGGCACCTGGTTTTACCAGGGCACGCCTATCGGGCGAAAGCCGATGGTCAAACTGTTTTCCAATATCCTGCGCCGAGACGGCGATGATTATTTCCTGGTGACGCCGGTAGAGAAAGTCGGCATCAGCGTCGATGATGCGCCATTTGTGGCGGTAACCCTGGACGTGCAAGGGCAGGGCGAAAGCCAGGTATTGCGCTTTACCACCAACGTCGACGAGCAGGTCGAGGCCGGCCTCGAACACCCCTTGCGGGTGGTGACGGACCCTGTCACCCAGGAACCTGCACCCTACGTGCGAGTTCGCACCAACCTTGAAGCCCTCGTGCATCGCAACGTGTTCTACCAATTGGTGGAGCTGGCGGTGACTCGTCCGATCAACGGTCAGAACTGGCTTGGCGTATGGAGTGCAGGGGAGTTTTTCCCCATCGGCCTGGAACCCTGAGGCTGATTCTGCCTTCATCCTGAAATAATTTCCTTGCTGTAAATGCCCGCTTTCGGTTATCAATTTGTACATGATTAGACATGTTCGATTTGATAAGAAAAAACGCGTCGTCGACGAGCTCATCCGCCGTATCGAAGGTGGGGTCATGGCCGACGGTTTGCTATTGCCAGGTGAGCACCAGTTGGCCGAGGAGTTTGCGGTCAGCCGTGGCACGCTGCGCGAAGCGCTGGCCGAGCTCAAGCGCCGTAACTATATCGCCACCCAGAGTGGCGTCGGCTCCATCGTCACCTTTGATGGCATGGTCCTCGACCAACGCAGCGGTTGGGCCCAGGCCCTGGCAGACACGGGGGCTCAGGTGAGCACCGACGTGCTGCGTTTCGAAGCGGTGATGCGCCCGGACCTGTTCAGCCGTTTCGGCACCGATCAATTTATTGCCCTGGATCGCCGCCGGAACACGGCCGATGGCGCTGCGGTGTCTCTGGAGCGTTCGTTGATGCCAGCAGTGGGCGGCCTGGAAAGCCTGCCCCGCATTGGCCTGATCGATGATTCCCTGACCATCACCTTGGCGGCCTACGGTTATGTGGGCGCCGAAGGTGACCAGTGGATCGGCGCCGAGCCCCTGAGCGATGAAGATGCTCAATTGCTCGGGCGCGCTGCCGGCACGGTATTTCTCAAGGCTTCGCGCACCACCTACGACCGTCGCGAACGCTTCATGGAGCATGTCGAAAGTTTGCTCGACCCGCTGCACTTTCGCCTGCATCTGCAGTTTGGAGCTGCCAAATGACCCGGGAAGACCGCGCACTCGGTGCCTTCTACGGCTTGGCCCTGGGCGACGCCCTGGGTATGCCCACACAATCCTTGAGCCGCGAACAGGTGAAAGCGCGCTTCGGCACCATCACCGCCCTGGAAGACGCCGACGCCGACCAGCCTATCGCACCGAACATGCCCGCCGGTTCCATTACCGATGACACCGAGCAGGCCATCCTGGTCGCTGAGTTGCTGGTGCAAGGCCAAGGCCGGATCGAACCTGCCGTGCTTGCCCAGCGCCTGATCGACTGGGAAGCGGGAATGCGCGCCAAGGGTTCCCAGGACCTGCTCGGGCCGTCGACCAAACGGGCGATCGATATGATCCTTGCTGGCCATACGCCGCAAGAGTCCGGACGCTACGGCACCACCAATGGTGCGGCCATGCGCATCACCCCGGTGGGCATCGCCGCCGATGTCAGCGAGACAGCCTCGTTTATCCAGGCGGTGATCCAGGCTTGCCAGGTCACCCATAACACCAGCCTGGGTATCTCCAGTGCCGCGGCCGTGGCGGCGGTGGTCTCCGCCGGCATCAATGGCGTGGACCTCGGCGAAGCCTTGAACATCGGCATTCAGATTGCCCAGCAGGCTGAAAGCCATGGCCACTGGGTGGCCGGTGGACGCATTTCCACCCGCATCAGCTGGGCCCGCACCCTGAGTGTCGGCAGCGATGACAAGGCCCTGTTTGCCGATTTGCTCTACGAATTGATCGGGACGTCTGTTGCCTCGCAGGAGTCGGTGGTGGTGTCGTTCGCCCTGGCGCAGCAAGTCGCGTCCGGCGATATGAATGCCTTCGAAGCACTGTGCCTGGCCGCCAGCCTGGGGGGCGACACCGACACGATCGCCGCGATCCTGGGGGCCATGCTCGGCGCGTGCCTGGGGATGCAGTGCTGGCCAGAGGCGCTGATCGAGCAGGTCAAGCAGGTCAATGGCCTGGACTTGCAGCCGCTGGTCCAAGCGTTATTGGCCTTGCGATAAACACGGAACTAAATGTGGGAGCTGGCTTGCCTGCGACAGCGGTTTTCCAGTGGCTGCTGGGCTGGTTGACACACCCCAATCGCAGGCAAGCCAGCTCCCACATTAAAAAGCGTTGAGTCAGGAAGACTGCATAAAGATTCGACTCGCTGCCACAACCACAACAATACAGGCACCAGGAGCACCCCTTCATGAGCAGCACCTCTAGTGGCCAAAGCGCCGGGCAGTTGGAAACACGCGGCATCGAGCCGGTCCCGGAAGGCGAGTGCAACGGCCATCCGCTGCAACTGTTCTGGGTATGGTTTGCCGCCAATATCAGCATCCTCGGCTTGCCGCTCGGTGCGACGTTGGTCGCGTTTCGGGGCCTGGCCATCTGGCAGGCGATCATCGTCGCAATCCTTGGCGCAGCGGGTTCCTTCGCGGTAGTGGGCATCATCTCCATCGCCGGCCGTCGTGGTCGCGCGCCCAGCCTGACGTTATCCCGCGCTATCTTTGGCGTACGCGGCAATATCGGCCCGACGGTGGTCTCGCTGATGTCGCGCCTGGGTTGGGAAACCGTCAACACCACCACGGCCGCCTTTGTGTTGCTGTCCTTGTGTTCGATCCTGTTCGGTTCGGCGGTAGAGGCGAAAAGCGCCCCCGTACTCACGTTGATCTTCATCGCCATCTTTGTACTGCTGACCCTGGCGGTATCCGGCCTCGGCCACGCCACGCTGCTGGTGATCCAGAAGTGGGCCACCTATGTATTTGGCGGTTTGAATATCCTGGTGGGCGGCTTTCTGTGTGCCACTATCGACTGGAGCGCGGTGTTCAATGCCACACCTGCGCCGTTGAGCGCGATGATCATCGGCGTCGGCACCATGGCCGCCGGCACCGGCATTGGGTGGGCCAACGCCGGTGCCGATATGTCGCGCTACCAGCACCGCAGCGTCAAGGCTGTGCGCCTGGTGGCCAGCGCCGCCTTTGGCGCGGGCATCCCGCTGGTGTTGCTGATTACCCTTGGTGGCCTGCTGTCGGTGGGTAACGACGACCTGGCGTCGGCCACCGACCCCATCATCGCGATCCGCGACATGCTGCCCACCTGGATGGCGGTGCCTTACCTGATCACCGCATTCGGCGGGCTGTTGCTGTCGAACAATCTGTCGGTATATTCGGCCGGCCTTACCACCCTGACCCTGGGTCTGAAGGTCAAGCGCGTGCACGCGGTGATTGTCGATATCGTGGCGATCTTCGCCGGTTCCATCTATTTCATGCTGATCGCCGACAGCTTCTATGGCCCGTTCATCACCTTCATTTCGTTGCTGGCGGTGCCGATTACGGCGTGGGTCGGGATCTTCGTGGTCGACCTGATACACCGGCATTACTACAGCCCCAAGGACTTGCTGGATGTCAGTCCGAGCAGCGCTTACTGGTATCGCGGCGGTGTGGAGTGGCGTGCCTTCGGCGCCTGGGCCGTGGCTATCGTGCTGGGGTTCTGCTTCACCACCATCGGCACCACCGCGCAAAATATCTGGTTCGCCGGGCCGCTGTCCGACTCCTGGTTGGGCCACAACGGCCTGGGCTGGGTCGTCACCTTCCTGGTCGCAGGCGGCCTTTATGCGGTACTGGGCGGCGCGGCTGATCGTCGCCCGGCTTTGGTAGAGGGTACCCATGCCTAGATTGCTGCATACCGGCCAGGTCATTGTCGACCTGGTCATGGCCCTCGACACCCTGCCGGCAACTGGCGGTGACGTACTGGCCAAATCTGCCAGTTTCGAAGCGGGCGGTGGCTTCAACGTCATGGCGGCGGCGCGGCGCAATGGGATGTCGGTGGTCTACCTTGGGCGCCACGGCAATGGCCGGTTTGGTGACTTGGCTCGCGCCGCGATGCAGGCTGAAAAGATTGAAATGGCATTGACTGCGAGCAACGAGAAGGACACTGGTTTGTGTGTGTCCCTGACCGAGGCCACCACTGAGCGTACGTTCATTTCCCATATCGGCGCCGAAGGCGAATTGAGTGCCGAAGATTTGGCCAGGATCGTCCCGCTCGCCGATGACTACGTGTACGTCAGTGGCTACAGCCTGCTCCTTGAGGGCAAGGCGCAGCCGTTGATCGACTGGCTGCTGGCGCTGCCGCGAGAGATCGTAGTGGTGTTCGATCCTGGACCGCTGGTCAAGGCGCCGGATTCAGTCTTGATGCGTGCGTTGTTGCCACGTATCGATATCTGGACCAGCAATGGCCCGGAAGCTCTGGCGTTTACCGGTGCCCCTGAGATCGCCGCGGCGTTGCCTGAGTTGAGTCGACATCTGCCTGCGCAAACCTTGCTGGTCGTACGTGATGGGCCCAATGGTTGCTGGGTAGGGCGCACGGCTGAAATTGAACATGTACCCGGTTTCAAGGTGCAAGCGGTCGACAGCAACGGTGCGGGGGATGCGCACGCAGGGGTGTTTATTGCCGGCTTGGCGCAGGGCTTGAAACCTGTCGAGGCGGCGCGTCGAGCGAATGCTGCGGCGGCGTTGGCGGTGACACGTTGGGGGCCGGCCACATCACCTGCCACTGCCGAGGTCGATGCACTACTCAGGGAATAAACACACGTCAAAATGTGGGAGGGGGCTTGCTCCCGATAGCGGTGTATCAGCCAGCTTATCTATAGCTGGCCCACCGCAATCGGGGGCAAGCCCCCTCCCACATTTTGAATCTATGTTTAGCCTGCTTTTTTCAACGCCTGGATCAATTCATGTTTACGCATGGTCGAGCGGCCCGGAATGTTCTTGGCTCGCGCCTCCTTCATCAGGCCCTCCTTGGTTTGCGTACCCAACGAAGCCCCACTGCTGCGCGGGTGCCCCTCACGGCTAGCTGCCGCACGCTTGGCCGACTCCTGCCGGTCCTGGGATTTCTTCGCCGGCGCTTTATGCTGGCCCGAGCCGCCGGCCTTTTCACCGCCGCCGGACTGCTTGTTGACGGTGGCCCAGGCCCGGGCTTCGGCTTCTTCCTTGGACAATCCCTTGTGCTCATAACTGTCTTCGATATGAGCGGCCTTGCGTTTCTGTTCGGCGGTGTATTTGGCTTTGCTTCCACGAGGCATCGCTAAAACTCCTTCTGGCCCCGGTCGCAGGGCCAGACCAGAAATGACTTACCGAGGGCCTGCACCGTCGAGCTTGCGGGCCTCATCCACACCCGAGGCGGTGAGCTTGATCGGCAGGTTCAACGAGTATTCACCGGCGTCGTCGGTGGTCACATGCCCATCCTTGATCAGCCCGCGGTCTTGCAGAAACGCCAAGACACTGGCGACTTCTTTCTCACCGCGGTAGTTGTCCAGTACCTCCTTGC
Source organism: Pseudomonas sp. HN8-3 (assembly GCF_020790195.1). Taxonomy (NCBI): domain Bacteria; kingdom Pseudomonadati; phylum Pseudomonadota; class Gammaproteobacteria; order Pseudomonadales; family Pseudomonadaceae; genus Pseudomonas; species Pseudomonas sp. HN8-3. The sequence goes on along the minus strand of NZ_CP086206.1, from coordinate 4,474,637 downwards.
CCAAGCCCTGGGGATGAGCGTGCAGCAGGCGGGTGAGGACTTCTTTTTCAAGGTTTCTATCGACGTTCATGCGTACCTCTTCACTGGGAAATGATCGGGTGTCGGTGTTGCCAGGGATGTATCAAGGCGCTGGCTGTTTCGGTGCACCTGGCAGATTCGAGTCGTCGCCTTTATTGATCTTCGGCTCATTGACCGAGGGGCCCATTTTGCCGTTACCGACCGCAGCCGGGGCCTGGCGCTGGGTATCATGGCCCTGGGTGTGAGGGTCGGCGCCGTTGGTGTTGTCGATGATCGCGCCGCCGTTGGTATCCAGGCCAGTGCCCATGGATTTCTGCGATTCAGTCGTCGCGTCGGGCGTCGGGTCGGTGGGGCCGGTCGACGAAGTCGCCGCAAAGGCGCTCAAGGACGCAGCGGACAGCAGGCCGGTGAGGGCGAGGGCAGCAAATTTGGAATTTTTCATGAGGGTGTCTCCATATGATTAATGTCCTTACCCTTTATTGGTCAGCCACCCTTTGCTGTTCGTGCCTTGATGGCGACGAACGGTATCAGCTCACCTGTATCACTTTATGTATCGATACTCGCCGCACGATCAGTCGCGCCACGGTGATCGACCAGTTCAGTGCGGCGATGACCAGTACGCTCAACAGCATCGTCGACAGGCCGAATTCGACAATCATTTTGCCCGCGAGCCATGGAAACCCGAAGACGCCGATAAAGTACGCCAGGCTGAACAGCAATAACGCCTGGGACATGGTGCCGCTGGGTGCTTCACTGGCCACCAGCCCATTGATCACCGAGTACGTCAGGCCATACCCGACCCCCAGCGTGGCGGCAGCCACCAGATAGCTGAAGTTACCGCTCACCCCGAACGCGAATAGCGCAACCGCGCCAAACATGACGCCGGACAATACGCACGCAGCCTGATAGGCATCACGCTTGACCACAAAGCCGGCGATCAATAGCCGGCTGGTAATCGCAGCAGTCAGGAAACCTGCGAAGAACAGTGAATAATCCAGCTGATGGGCCAGCGCATAGCTGGTCTGGAATGACGACAACCCACCAAACACGCAGCCACCCAGGCCGACCATCAAGATCGCGAACGCTGCCTTGGACGTCAGCACGCGGCGGCTTGCTGTCCAGGTAATCTTCGACGCCGGCACGTTTGCATGCTGTTTGAACTGCGCGCCCATGCGCCAGAACATCACAACCCCGGCAAGGCTGGCCAACCCGGCAATGTAGAACGCTGTCGTCAGGGGCAAGCCCAGCGCGGTGGCGGCGCGCCCGAGCAACGGGCCGGAACCGATCCCGCTCAACATGCTGCCGGACAGCAGGGCAAAATACTTGGCGCGCTGCTGGGGTTGCACCAGCAGCGTCACGATGATCGGCCCCAGGGTATAGAACACGCCCCAGCCCAAGCCCAGGGATAACCCGAACAGCATCAGGCCCTGGCCAAACCCGGGGGACAGGGCAAACCCGAGGCAGGCCACCACCAGCATTACACCCGTGCCCGCAATCGCTCGCGCTGCGCCCAGCGCATCCGCCAGGTGCCCGGAAACGACCACCGCCACAAAAGTGCTGAGCATTGCCGTGGCAATGATACTGCCGGCGTCGTGCTCGTTGCCGCCGCGTGAATGAATCAGCAGCGACAGCAAAAAGGTCGAGCCGTAGGACAGCGACAATAAGAAACTGGCGAGGCAGAACAGCGCGAATGTCTTCGCGCCAACTGGAGACGTGGCGGGCATGAGCAGGACCTGAATGTTGGAATTATGCCGCTTGTTTACCATGGGCGCTCATGGGGATTGTTCTGTGATTACTGGTGCTGGCATTACTCTGGGGCGGAGTAAAAACACTTCGGTCGGCATGAAATTGCGCTGCAATCGGTCATCAAACCGCCTTAGTATGTGGGCTTTGAAATTGCCCAAGGCGCGCCCATGACCATCGAGATTCGCCCCGCCGTACCCAGCGATGCTGCGCAGATCCTGAGTTTCATCACCGAGCTTGCCGAATATGAGAAAGCCCGGCACGAAGTGATCGCCAGCGTGGTGGATATCGAGCGCAGCCTGTTCAGCGAGGGCGCTACCGCCCATGGCCTGATCTGCCTGCGCGACGGTTTGCCGATTGGTTTTGCCGTGTTCTTTTTCAGCTACTCCACCTGGCTGGGCAGCAACTGCCTGTACCTGGAAGACTTGTATATCAACCCGGAACAACGCGGCGGCGGAGCGGGCAAGAAGCTGTTGCGCCACCTGGCGAAGATCGCCTGCGATAACGGCTGTGGGCGTTTCGAGTGGAGCGTGCTGGACTGGAATGAACCAGCGATTGCCTTCTACAAATCCATCGGTGCCCAGCCTCAGGAGGAGTGGGTGCGCTATCGCATGGAAGGCGATGCACTGAGGGATTTTGCCCAAGGCTGACCGACATTCCAAACCGGCTATCAATGGCCGGTTTTTTTTTGCTTTCGCTCACAATATGGGATGCAAATTTATATATTGAGATATTTCAAGGTCTGGGTTTATAGTCGCCTGCATCAGCACTCACTACCAAAAATAAAACAGGTGAAGCGATGCAGGCACAACCGTTGTCCCTACCTGCCGTGCCCGAGCCGACTTACGGCGAGCGGCTGAAGAACAAGGTGGTGATCATCACCGGCGCTGCGCAAGGTATTGGCGAGGCGATCGTGGCTTGCTTCCAGGCCCAGCAGGCGCGACTGGTGATTGCGGACATCCAGGGTGAAAAAGTCGAGAAAGTAGCCGCTTGTTGGCGCGAACGTGGCGCCGAGATTTGCGCACAACCTGTAGATATCACCTCCAAAGAGCAATGGCAGGCGCTGGTCAATCTCGCCATCGAGCGCTTTGGCCGGGTGGACGTACTGGTCAACTGCGCCGGGGTCAATGTGTTTCGCGACCCGCTGGAAATGACCGACGAGGATTGGCGCCGCTGTTTCGCCATCGACCTTGATGGCGCCTGGTACGGTTGCCGTGCGGTGCTGCCGCACATGATCGAGCAGGGCATCGGCAACATCATCAATATTGCCTCCACCCATTCCAGCCACATCATCCCCGGCTGCTTTCCTTATCCTGTCGCCAAGCATGGCCTGCTCGGCCTCACTCGTGCCCTGGGCATCGAATACGCGCCCAAGGGTATCCGCGTAAACGCTATCGCCCCGGGCTATATCGAAACCCAGCTTAACGTCGACTACTGGAACGGCTTCCCCGACCCCCACGCCGAACGCCAGCGCGCGTTTGACCTGCACCCGCCCAAGCGCATCGGCCAACCCATTGAGGTGGCGATGACCGCGCTGTTCCTGGCGACCGACGAGGCACCCTTTATCAATGCCACGTGCCTGATGATCGATGGCGGGCGTTCGGTGATGTACCACGACTAAATCGTTTTCCAATAACAAGAAAGAGGTGGTTCATGTTCAAGAAGACTCTTGGCGCTGTAGCGCTGGCGATGGTGTTCAGCGGCTTTGTATCGGCTGAAGAAGTGAAGATCGGTTTTTTGGTCAAGCAGGCCGAAGAGCCGTGGTTCCAGACTGAATGGGCCTTCGCCGAAAAAGCCGGCAAGGAGCATGGCTTCACCGTGATCAAGATCGCCGTGCCCGACGGCGAGAAAACCCTCTCGGCCATCGACAGCCTCGCCGCCAACGGTGCCAAGGGCTTTGTGATCTGCCCACCGGACGTGTCCCTGGGCCCGGCCATTGTCGCCAAGGCCAAGGTCAATGGCCTGAAAGTCATGGCCGTGGATGACCGCTTTGTCGATGCCAAGGGCAACTTCATGGAAGACGTGCCGTACCTGGGCATGGCCGCGTTTGAAGTGGGCCAGAAACAAGGGGCCGCCATGGCCGCCGAAGCGAAAAAACGCGGTTGGGACTGGAAGGACACTTACGCGGTGATCAACACCTTCAACGAGCTCGATACCGGTAAAAAGCGCACTGACGGCTCGATCAAGTCCCTGGAAGAAGCCGGCATCCCCAAGGATCACATCCTCACCGCTGCCCTCAAGACTCTTGACGTGCCTGGCAGCATGGACGCCACCAACTCGGCCCTGGTCAAGCTGCCCGGCGGCGCTAAAAACCTGATCATCGGCGGCATGAACGACAACACCGTGCTCGGCGGCGTGCGCGCCACTGAAAGCGCCGGCTTCAAGGCCGCCAACGTGATCGGCATCGGCATTAATGGCACCGACGCCATCGGCGAATTGAAGAAAGCCGACAGCGGTTTCTTCGGCTCCATGCTGCCGAGCCCGCACATCGAGGGCTATAACACCGCACTGATGATGTACGAGTGGGTCACCAAAGGCACTGAACCACCGAAGTACACCGCCATGGACGAAGTCACCCTGATCACCCGCGAGAACTTCAAGGAAGAGTTGACCAAAATCGGGTTGTGGAAATGACCGCTGCGGCCCTGCGTTTTGACGCTATCGGCAAAACCTTTCCCGGGGTCAAGGCGCTGGACGGCATCAGCTTCACTGCCCACCCCGGGCAGGTGCATGCCCTGATGGGCGAGAACGGTGCGGGCAAGTCGACGCTGCTGAAAATCCTCGGCGGCGCCTACATTCCCAGCAGCGGCAGCGTGCAGATCGGCGCGCAGGTCATGGCGTTCAAGAGCGCTGCCGACAGCATCGCCAACGGTGTCGCGGTGATCCACCAGGAACTGCATTTGGTGCCGGAAATGAGCGTGGCCGAGAACCTGTTCCTCGGGCACTTGCCGACGCGTTTGGGTGTGGTCAACCGCGGCGTGCTGCGCCAGCAGGCGCTGGCATGTCTCAAGGGCCTGGCCGATGAGATCGACCCCGACGAGAAGCTCGGGCGCCTGTCCCTGGGCCAGCGCCAACTGGTGGAAATCGCCAAGGCGTTGTCCCGCGGTGCCAACGTGATCGCCTTCGATGAGCCCACCAGCAGTTTGTCGGCGCGGGAAATCGACCGGCTGATGGCAATCATTGCGCGCCTGCGCGACGAGGGCAAAGTGGTGCTCTACGTGTCGCACCGCATGGAAGAAGTGTTCCGTATCTGCGATGCGGTGACGGTGTTCAAGGACGGTCGCTACGTGCGCACGTTCGAGGACATGAGCACGCTGACCCACGACCAGTTGGTGACCTGCATGGTCGGTCGCGATATCCAGGACATCTACGACTACCGCCCGCGCGAGCACGGCGAAGTGGCGCTCAAGGTAGACGGCCTGCTCGGCCCGGGCCTGCGCGAGCCGATCAGCTTTGAGGTGCGCAAGGGCGAGGTCCTTGGGCTGTTCGGGCTGGTGGGGGCAGGGCGCACCGAGCTGTTTCGCCTGCTCAGTGGCCTGGAGCGCGCCAGCGCCGGCAGCCTGCAGCTGTGCGGGCAAGCCCTGCAATTGCGCTCACCCCGCGACGCCATCGCCGCCGGTATCTTGCTGTGCCCGGAGGATCGCAAAAAGGAAGGCATCATCCCGCTGGGCAGCGTCGCCGAAAACATCAACATCAGTGCCCGGGATGCGCACTCCACCTTTGGCTGGCTGTTGCGCGACGGCTGGGAGAAAGCTAACGCCGACCGGCAGATCCAGGCGATGCGGGTCAAAACCCCGAACGCGGCGCAGAAGATCCTGTACCTCTCCGGCGGCAACCAGCAGAAAGCCATTCTTGGCCGCTGGCTGTCGATGCCGATGAAGGTCCTGCTGCTGGACGAGCCCACCCGCGGTATCGACATCGGTGCCAAGTCGGAGATTTACCAGATCATCCATAACCTGGCGGCCAGCGGCATAGCGGTGATCGTGGTGTCCAGCGACCTGATGGAGGTGATGGGCATTTCCGACCGCATCCTGGTGATGAGCGAAGGCGCCCTGAGCGGTGAACTGCCCCGCGCCCAAGCGGATGAAGCGCGCCTGTTGCAACTGGCGCTCCCGCGTTCGCGGGCTTGAAGAAATAAGAGGGGTTGGCTATGTCTGAAGTTAAAACTGCAAAGGGTTTCTGGCCGGGGTTCAACCAGCGCAAGTTTCTCGACGACTGGGTGATGCTGCTGGCAGCGTTGAGCATCTTTGTACTCAGCGCGGTATTTATCGACAACTTCCTTTCGCCACTGAACATGCGCGGCCTGGGGCTGGCGATATCCACGGTGGGCATCGCCGCGTGCACCATGCTGTTCTGCCTGGCGTCGGGGCACTTCGACTTGTCAGTGGGGTCGGTGATCGCTTGTGCCGGGGTGGTGGCGGGCATCGTGATCCGTGACACCGACAGCGTAGTACTCGGCGTGTCGGCGGCACTGGCCATGGGGCTGGTGGTGGGGCTGATCAACGGCATCGTGATTGCCAAGCTGCGCATCAATGCGTTGATTGCCACCTTGGCGACCATGCAGATCGTGCGCGGCCTGGCGTACATCTTCTCCAACGGCAAGGCAGTGGGGGTGATGAATGAAGATTTCTTCGTATTCGGCAATGGCCAACTGATGGGCGTACCGGTGCCAATCATCATCACTGTGCTGTGTTTCGTGTTCTTCGGTTGGCTGCTCAATTACACCACCTATGGGCGCAACACCATGGCCATTGGTGGTAATCAGGAAGCCGCGCTGCTGGCCGGGGTGAATGTCGATCGCACCAAGATCATCATCTTTGCCGTGCACGGTTTGATCGGCGCATTGGCCGGGGTGATTCTCGCGTCGCGCATGACCTCGGGCCAGCCGATGATCGGCCAGGGTTTCGAGCTGACGGTGATCTCTGCGTGCGTGCTGGGCGGGGTATCGCTGAGCGGCGGCATCGGCATGATTCGCCATGTGATTGCCGGGGTGCTGATCCTGGCGATCATCGAGAACGCGATGAACCTGAAGAACATCGACACGTTTTACCAGTATGTGATCCGGGGTTCGATCCTGCTGCTGGCGGTCATCATCGACCGCATGAAGCAACGCTAATGTTCGCCCTGTGAAGATTAAACTGTGGGAGCTGGCTTGCCTGCGATAGCGGGCTGTCAGCCAGCCTATCTTTAACTGACCCACCGCCATCGCAGGCAAGCCAGCTCCCACCTTGGATCTCCTGTGTTCAGGAGGGCGGTATTTGCCATAATGCCGCTCGTTTTCGTACTACCACATAGGCCCGATATGCAGGAAAACGCCCACACCCTCGTCAAAGACGCCGCCCCCACCGGTACCCAAACCCTGTTGCGTGGCCTGGGCGTGGTGCACGCGGTGGCGGCTGGTGCGCGGGATCTGAAAGAGATTGCCCGGCGTATCGGCACTACCCGTAGCACTACCCACCGCCTGGCCAGTTGCCTGGTCGAGGAGCGTTACCTGCGCGTGGTGCCGCAGGTTGGTTACCTGCTGGGGCCAAAGTTGATCGAGCTGGGCTTCCAGGCCCGCGAAGAGCTACCGTTGGTAAGCCTGGCGGTACCCTATCTGGACGAGCTGTCGGCGCTCACCGGCGACACCATCCACCTGGCGATCCGTGAATACGACGATGTGCTTTACCTGCACAAGAACCCTGGCCGCAATGGCCCGGAAATGCGCTCGCGGGTCGGCCACCGTATGCCGCTGGCGCGCACCGGTATCGGTAAGGCGTTGTTGCTGGATGATTCGCCGCAGGAGTGGCAGCGCCTGTACCACGCCAGCTTGCCGGCGACGGGCAAAAGCCTGCAATGGCCGCAGCACCCGGAGCAATCCTGGGCGCAGTTCGAACAGCGCATGGGCGAGTATGTAGCGGGCGGGTATGCGTTCGACCTGGAAGACAACGAACCGTCGATCCGCTGTGTGGCCGCACCGGTGCGCGATGCCGGCGGGCGAATTGTCGCCGGCATCAGCATCGCCAGTACCGTGCCCTACATGCCGCTGGAGAAAATGGCCGAGCTGATCCCTGTGATCAAACAGGTCGCAGCCCGGCTGTCAGCGGAGTTGGGCGCCAAAGCCTGATCAGGCTTTGAGGCTCGCCATGTCGATAACGAAGCGGTACTTCACGTCACCGGCGATCATGCGCGTGTAAGCCTCGTTGATCTGGCGGATGTCGAGCATTTCGATGTCGCAGGTGATGTTGTGCTCGGCGCAGAAATCCAGGACTTCCTGGGTTTCGGCAATGCCGCCGATGAGCGAACCGGCCAGCACTTTACGGCCCAGCACCAGTTTCGCGGCGTTGACGGGCGGGTCTACCGGCTCGATCAGGCCGACCAGGATATGCACGCCGTCAAAGCGCAGTACATCGAGGTAGGGGTTCAGGTCGTGCTGCACCGGGATGGTGTCGAGCAGGAAGTCGAAGTGCCCGGCAGCGGCTTTCATCTGCTCGGCATCGGTGGACACGATCACATGGTCGGCGCCCTGACGGCGGCCTTCCTCAGCCTTGCTCGCCGAGCGTGTGAACAGCGTCACCTCGGCGCCCATGGCCTTGGCGAACTTGATGCCCATATGGCCCAGGCCGCCCATGCCGAGAATCCCGACTTTGTCGCCGGCCTTCACACCGTAGTGCTTGAGCGGCGAGTACGTGGTGATGCCTGCACACAGGATCGGCGCAGCGCTGGCCAGGTCGAGCTTGGCCGGGATCTTCACCACGAAGTGTTCGCTGACTACGATGCTGTCGGAGTAGCCGCCCATGGTGTTGCTGCCATCCACGCGGTCCGGGGTGGCGTAGGTCATGGTCGGGCCTTCGAGGCAGTATTGCTCAAGGTCTGACTGGCAGGCTTCGCAGTGGCGGCACGAATCCACCATGCAGCCCACGCCAACCAGATCACCGACTTTATGCGCGGTGACGTTGCCGCCGACGGCGGTGACCTTACCGACAATTTCATGGCCCGGCATCAGCGGGTACACGGCAATGCCCCACTCGTTGCGAGCCTGGTGGATATCGGAGTGGCACACGCCGCAGTAGAGGATCTCGATGGCCACGTCATCGACACGCGGGCTGCGGCGTTCAAACGACATAGGGGCGAGGGGAGTGGTGGCCGACTGGGCGGCATAACCGATGGCGGTGTACATGAAGAAACCTCGCAAAAAAGCAATGACAAGTGAGGCGAGCCATTCTGCGTACCGAGCGCACCGGCGGCCATGGCGATTGCTCCGAGTCTCATGCCTATTCGTCCGACACTGCCTCAAGTTTGGATGTATTGGTCGCCAGACCTGCGATGATGCTCTCATCCCTAATTCGCGAAGTTTTTTGCCATGTTGCTGACCCGCCATCTCGATGCCAATGCCACCCTGGTCGCCTTGATTGAGGGCCTTGCATCCCGCGACGGTTTTTCCCCGACTCATCTGCCCGGTGTAAAGGTATTGCGCGCCAGTTGCGATGTGGCGCGTGGGCCACAGATCTACGAGCCGAGCCTGATGTTCGTGGCCCAAGGCAGCAAAGTCGCGTACCTGGGCCCGCGTACCCTGGAGTATGGCGCCGGGCACTATCTGATCCAGGCGATGCCGGTGCCGTTCGAGTGCGAGACTTTTGCCATGGCGCCCGATGCGCCGCTGTATGGCGTGACGGTGGGCATCGACCGGGTGGTGTTGGGCGAGTTGGTGATTGCGATGGGTATGCAGGCCGGGCCGCCGCCTACGGCGCAGACGTTGGAGTCGATGAGTTCGGTGGTGCTCGATGACGTCATGCGTGGATGCGTCGAACGGCTGTTGCAGTGCCTGCACGATCCGCTGGAAAGCCGGATCATGGGCCCGGCGCGGGTGCGCGAATTGTTGTTCACCGCCTTGCGCGGGCCGCAGGCGGATGTGCTGCGTGCATTGGTGGAACAACAGGGGCAGTTTTCGCGCATCGCCACCTCATTGAATCACCTGCATGCCCATTATGCCGAACCGCTGAATATCGAGACGCTGGCCGGGTATGCGCACATGAGTGCGTCGACCTTTCATGAACATTTCAAGCGTTGCACCTTGTTGTCGCCGGTGCAGTACCTCAAGCGCCTGCGACTATTGAAGGCCCAACAGTTGCTGCTGGTGGAGGGCATGAGCGTGGCGCAGGCGGCGCACAGCGTGGGGTACCAGAGTACGTCGCAGTTCAGTCGCGAATATAAGCGTTACTTTTTGCGTAACCCTGGTGAAGAGCGAGCCGCCTGAGTCTGCCAGGTACGCCTGCCAGATAAGCCTTGCTTGCATGAACATCGAATAGGGAGGCAATACCTGATAACTGTTTCAGCGCGGTGGCAACGGAACTGCTCTGGCTCGTTATGCACTCACGATTGCACCAGGCGAATTAGCGTCTGGGACCAAGGAGGTAGTGCGCGTGAAAGTTCAGCCCCTCACTCATACGATGCTTATCAGCACTCAGCAATCCGTTTCTGCACTGCCTGCAAACCCTGTAACCGCAGGTGAGGTTAACGGTTCGGCAGGCATGAAAGTGAGTGTTGTCAACAACACGACAGTCGCCCCTGACCCGAGTCACGAACTTGATTTTTCCAAGGGTGTAATTTACGGCTCGCTCGATGTAACACCGCCTACCGCAAGGTATACGTTTGGCGAGCGTGAACGGCGAATCAATGCCTATGCTAGTCGCGTTGTTGCGCAGATACGGACTATGGAAACTGGCGACGAAGGCCAACGCAATATCAGATTCCAGCACCTGCGTCCGTTCTTGGAGCCTGCAGGTTATTTCAGCGGTGGATTGCTGGCGGCGGGGTACGACCCACATCAAAAAATCACGGTGACGTTCCAGTCTTACGTCAAGGAACTCAATGGTGTCTCGCATCTGACTAATCAGGATGAACGCACCTACTTGGCATGGCAAATTGCAGCCGGTGCGTTGAAGCACGATAAAGTGGCGCCGGGGGGGCAGTTGAACGCCCAAGGCATGCATATCAATGCGCAGGCCAAGGATATGATCAACGAACTTGAGGCCCTGGGCAGCGTACTTCAACGTCATTGGGAGCAAGAAATAGCCAAGCCGATGCGCGACCCTGAGGGCAAGCTAGCAGAGCGCTCGGGGAAAGCGGACGCCTATGTGCTCAAGGGGACATTGCAAGGTCTGCATGACGACAAGGCTACGTTCAGTCAGCTTACGCCGGCGGGCCAGAAAGCCATCATTCGTACACTTGAGGACAATGGAAACGTCGTTGTTCCAAATATATACGGTTACTCTCTGGCAGGTTATGCCTTTGTTCCTTATGTCCATTATCACGGTGATTATGACCATCGACCTGATAAAGGCTTAATGGTCGATTTGAGACGCGGCACTGTCAGTGAATTGCACGGGGATGATGACTTTGCCAAATGGGCTGAAAGAAATCGTGCTCATGTGCAGAACAGTTTCAACGCCCGTGACCGGCAAGGCGGCACAGACGCGCATTGGCCAAGGGCAGACTATGTTCTGGGGGCGCTTATTCACGGTAATAGCGCCACCTTCCCAGGCAGAAAAAATCTGCTTGCGGATAGGGCCGTACCCGTTCGGGAGACATTCAATTACACCCAATCGAGAGACAGCGATTATTACCTGAAGTTTGGCGATCTGAAGAGCGGCATTGCCTCTCACTTTCAGGCTGTTAACGCAAAAGACGCAAGGTGGGCCGACCAGACTGAGGTCTTTGGTGCGTCGCAGCAGAACTGGAAAGCCGCGAAAGAATTTTGGGGCAATACCTTCGGTTACCTGCCCATCATCGGTAACACCGGCAACATTGTCTTCGGGGTTCATGACGCCGTTGATGGCATGACGCAAAATGATCGAGTAGCCGGCGGTGCCGCAGCGGTGATCTCAGGTTTGCAACTGGCCCATGAAATTGCCATGGCGAAGGCAAATGTAGAGTTGGGAGAACCCTCGTTAACCAATAGCACTGCCGCCCAACACTACCGCTGGGAACTTGACTCACAGACAAACGACCTGCAATTGATGAGAGCGCCCAATGCTGGCGCTTCTTTTCCAGGTATGCGGGAAATCGAGTTAGGTGGCAGACCCTATTACGTCGCCAATGCCCCTGATGCCGGGGACGGCACGCATTACATTTTGCGTGTAGTCGATCCACATGACCCCGACCAGTTGGCCAGTAGCGCCATTGTTGCCAAGCCCGATGCTCAGGGTGTTTGGCGTCGAAGAGGAGTCACGGGCGGTGGGCTGGATGAACTTGAGGGACGATTGAAATACCCCGTCGGGTTTGGCTCCCATGCGATGGTGTATGCCGACCCGGACGGTGCTGACTATGTGATCAAAGTAACGTTCCCTTTACCGGCTGCCAAGCGCATTGCCGATATGAAAAATGAGGTGGCGTTATTTAACCGATATTATGGAGAACAGCGTGCGACGTTCCTTGGCAGCAATGCTGCTGACACCGTTTCCTATATGCGTATGCCCAAAGTGCCGGGAGAATCGCTTGAGCAACTGATGGCCGGGGATAAAGCCTTGCCAGAGGGCTTATCAGCCAGCGTGTTGAATATGCTGGTCGAATTGGAAAACGCCGGCATTGCTCACAATGATTTGGCCGCAAGGAATATTCTTTACGACGCCAATACTCGCAAGTGTTATCCGGTGGATTTTGGTTCGGCGAAGACGGCAGGGGTTAACCTGGCACAGTCCGATGACCGCTACAGTATTTGGGAGCTCAGGGAACAGATTCAACCGGATAACCAATCTTTTGAAGAAATGGTCGAATTGTTGGAGTCGTTGAAAACCAATGCCGTCAGTTGAGCCGATCAGCGATTTCAACACCGCTGACAGCGCGTCCACCGGCTGAATCGAAGAAGCCATTGATTCAGCCGGTGCAGCCTGATCGTAGAACCACTATTCGAGCGGCCTTACATATTCGGGTAAGTCGGCCCGCCCGCACCTTCCGGCGTCACCCAGGTAATGTTCTGCGAAGGGTCCTTGATGTCACAGGTCTTGCAGTGCACGCAGTTCTGGGCGTTGATCTGGAAGCGCTTCTCGCCGTCCTCCTTGGTCACCACCTCATACACGCCGGCCGGGCAGTAACGCTGTGCCGGTTCATCGTAGAGCGGCAAGTTGGTGCCGATCGGGATGCTCGGGTCTTTGAGCTTCAGGTGGCACGGCTGTTCTTCTTCATGGTTGGTACCGGAGATGAACACCGAGCTCAGTTTGTCGAAGCTCAGCTTGCCGTCGGGTTTGGGGTAGGCGATCTTCTGGCTGTCTTTGGCCAGCTTCAGGCAGGCGTAGTCCGGCTTGGTGTCGTGCAGGGTGAAAGGAATCTTGCCGCCGAAAATGTTCTGGTCGAGCCAGTTGAAACCGCCGCCGATGATCGCGCCGAACTTGTGCACGGCCGGGCCGAAATTGCGGCTGGCGAACAGTTCTTCGTACAGCCAGCTGGCTTTGAAGCTGTCGACATACGCGGTCAGTTCATCACCCCCTTCGGATTCGGCAAACAGGCGGTCGGCCACGGCGTCGGCGGCGAGCATGCCGGACTTCATGGCGGTGTGGCTGCCCTTGATCTTGGCGAAGTTCAGGGTGCCGAGGTCGCAACCGATCAGTGCACCGCCCTTGAAGACCATCTTTGGCAACGAGTTCAACCCGCCTTTGCAGATCGCGCGGGCGCCGTAGCTGACCCGCTTGCCGCCTTCCAGGTATTGGGCCAGCACCGGGTGGTGCTTGAGGCGCTGGAATTCATCGAAGGGCGAAAGGAAGGTATTGCTGTAGGACAGGTCGACGATCAGACCGACCACGACTTGATTGTTTTCCAGGTGATAGAGGAACGAGCCACCGGTGTTCTCGTTACCCATGATGTCCAGCGGCCAACCGGCGGTGTGCACCACCAGGCCTGGCTGGTGCTTGGCTGGATCGATTTCCCAGATTTCCTTGAGGCCGATGCCGTAGTGCTGGGCGTCGGCGTCGCTGTCCAGGTTGAAGCGCTGGATCAGTTGCTTGCCGATGTGTCCACGGCAACCCTCGGCGAACAGAGTGTATTTGCCACGCAGCTCCATACCTGGGGTATACAGGCCGTCTTTGGGCTTGCCTTCGCGGTCGACGCCGAGGTCGCCAGTGATGATCCCGCGCACCACGCCGTTTTCATCGAACAGGGCTTCCTGGGCGGCGAAGCCTGGGTAGATTTCCACGCCCAGGTTTTCGGCCTGCTGGGCCAGCCAGCGGCACAGGTTGCCCAGGGAAATGATGTAGTTGCCTTCGTTGTGCATGGTCTTGGGCACAAAGAAGTCGGGAACCTTGGTGGAAGTATCGCCGCTGCGCAGTACATAGATGTCATCGCGCACCACCGGGGTGTTGAGCGGGGCGCCGAGCGCTTTCCAGTCCGGGAACAGTTCGTTCAGGGCGCGGGGTTCAAACACGGCACCGGAGAGGATGTGGGCGCCGACTTCGGAGCCTTTCTCGACCACGCAGACGCTGATTTCCTTACCGGCTTCGGCGGCCTTCTGCTTCAGTCGGCAGGCGGCAGACAGGCCAGCCGGGCCGGCGCCGACGATGACCACGTCGAATTCCATGTATTCGCGTTCCACAGGCTATCTCCTACTCAAGGCTCAACAGGCTTTTTTTTCTAATGGGTGGAGGTTCGGTAGCGTCATGCACAACGGCACGACCCACCTGTCTCTCTAGGTGGCGCATTATATATAGACCACTGGCAGCGTCCAATACAAACGTTTGTTTGAATTGCCCGCAGCCTAGGTAAATCAAAGCAACGGGGCTTATGACTGACCATTTTGCCGTATTGACCAGAATAGGCGTTCCGGTCAAGATACGGTCGGTTTCGCGCTTCCCGTAGGCAGACTGCAGGTTTCAAGAGCACGTCCAAAGGTAAGCTGGTGTGCAGTTTACACGCCGCGATAAAGAATGACCTCTCAGTCACCGCTGACGAACGGTCATCATTTTCCCGTGTGCAAGGCCACTGCCGAGGTCTTTGGAGGTGCCCTTGTGTGCCGATGAGCATCAACCGCCAGGTTCGCCTAGGCGACTTTCTTTTCACCGGAGAGTAACGAGGAATCCATGAAGGTTCTTGTAGCTGTCAAACGCGTTGTCGATTACAACGTGAAAGTTCGCGTCAAGGCGGACAATTCCGGCGTCGACCTTGCTAACGTCAAGATGTCGATGAACCCTTTCTGCGAAATCGCTGTGGAAGAAGCCGTACGCCTGAAAGAGAAAGGCGTTGCGACTGAAATCGTCGTGGTGTCCATCGGTCCGACCACTGCCCAAGAGCAGCTGCGTACCGCTCTGGCCCTGGGCGCCGACCGCGCCATTCTGGTGGAGTCCGCTGAAGAACTGACTTCCCTGGCCGTTGCCAAACTGCTCAAGGCCGTTGTCGACAAGGAACAGCCTCAGCTGGTGATCCTGGGCAAACAAGCCATCGACAGCGACAACAACCAGACTGGCCAGATGCTGGCTGCACTGACCGGTTACGGCCAGGGTACCTTTGCTTCGAAAGTCGAAGTGAGTGGCGACAGTGTTGCGGTCACCCGTGAAATCGACGGCGGCGCCCAGACGGTTTCCCTGAAACTGCCGGCCATCGTCACCACCGACCTGCGTTTGAACGAGCCGCGCTATGCGTCCCTGCCAAACATCATGAAAGCCAAGAAGAAGCCGCTTGAATCGGTGACTCCGGATGCTTTGGGCGTTTCCACCGCCTCCACCAACAAGACCATCAAAGTTGAAGCGCCGGCTGCACGCAGCGCGGGCATCAAGGTCAAGTCGGTGGCTGAACTGGTCGAGAAACTGAAAAACGAAGCGAAGGTGATCTGATCATGGCTATCCTCGTAATCGCTGAACACGACAACAAGGTGCTGGCCCCTGCCACCCTGAACACCGTGGCTGCCGCCGCTAAAATCGGTGGTGACATCCACGTACTGGTTGCAGGCCAAGGCGCTGGCGCCGTGGCTGAAGCGGCTGCAAAAATTGCAGGCGTGAGCAAAGTCCTGAACGCTGACAATGCCGCTTACGCGCATCAGTTGCCGGAAAACGTGGCTCCTCTGGTTGCAGAGCTGGGCAAAAGCTACAGCCACATCCTGGCTGCCGCTACTTCCAACGGCAAAAACATCCTGCCACGCGTTGCCGCGCAGCTGGACGTTGACCAGATCTCCGAGATCATCTCGGTAGAAAGCGCTGACACCTTCAAGCGCCCGATCTACGCCGGTAACGCCATCGCTACCGTGCAGTCCAACGCCTCGGTCAAGGTCATCACCGTACGCGCCACCGGTTTCGACCCGGTTGCCGCCGAAGGTGGTTCAGCCGCCGTTGAAGCCGTCTCCGCTGCCCACGACGCGGGTACTTCCAGCTTTGTTGGCGAAGAGCTGGCCAAGTCGGACCGTCCTGAACTGACCGCCGCCAAGATCGTCGTTTCCGGCGGGCGTGGCATGCAGAATGGTGACAACTTCAAACACCTGTACGCCCTGGCCGACAAGCTGGGCGCTGCGGTCGGCGCTTCTCGCGCAGCCGTGGACGCAGGCTTTGTACCCAACGACATGCAGGTCGGCCAGACCGGCAAGATCGTTGCGCCACAGCTGTACGTTGCCGTCGGTATTTCCGGTGCGATCCAGCACTTGGCCGGCATGAAAGACTCCAAGGTGATCGTTGCGATCAACAAGGACGAAGAAGCACCGATCTTCCAGGTGGCCGATTACGGCCTGGTGGCGGACTTGTTCGAAGCCGTACCAGAGCTTTCGAAGCTGGTCTAATCCAGCTGCTTCACTTATAAAGAGCCCGGTCTTATGACCGGGTTTTTTTTTACTTATCAGGAGAACCTTGCCATGGAGTTGCGCCCCTGGACTTTACTGCTGGGCCTCACGCTGCTGCCGAGCCTGTCATTCGCCGCCGGCAAATGCGAACGCCTGGTGATCACCGGCAGCCCGGACGCACCGCCCTTGCTGTGGCGCGACCCCCAGGACCCCACGCACCTGATCGGCGCTACCGCCGACGTGTTGCAACAAGTGGGCAAGGACCTTGGGTTGAAAATCGACCTGCTCTACGGCGGCAAACGCTCCCTGGCCTTGGATGAGGCGCGCAGCGGGCGCATGGATATTCTCGCTGATGCTCCACTGAATCTCGGTGAGCTGGACAACTTCGACTACATCCATCCGGCGTTGATGCAGACCGACTACCTGGTCTGGACGCGCAGGGAGTCGCCGCTGGCCTATACCACGGCGGCTGACCTGCACGGCCACAAGGGTGCGGTATCGGAGCGCGCCCGTTTGAGCGCTGAATTCGAAACCTTCGCCGGCCGACAGCTCAGCCTGCAACGCCTGCCGAATCTCACGCCGGCGTTCCAGAAACTGTTACTGGGGGAGGTGGACTACGTGCTGGCGGGACGCTATTCCGGCATGGCCATGGCCCAGACTTTGGGCATGAGTAACGACTTGGTTGCCCATGAGGTGCCTGTCGATCAGCCCGGGTTGTACCTGGCGATTTCCCATAACTCGGCGTGCAATGATCCTTGGCTGCGCGGACAGCTGACCAAAAAGATGACAGAATTGCCCGCGTCCGGTGTCGCGCAAGCCGCGCTGCAGCGCAATCTGGAGCGCTGGAAAGCGCAATTGCAACAACCCGTCGGCACCCCAACAAAGTAGGGATTTACAGTGATTTTTCGACCTCTTTTCGCGGCCCTCGCCGTTGTCGCTCTGGCGGGATGTGCAACCGATCCTGCGCCGAATGAACAAATGCGCCTGACCCAGCAAGCCCTGGAGCAAGCCAACGCGGTCGGGGTCAACGCCGATGAATCGCCCGAACTGAAACTGGCCGAAGAAAAATTCGCCAGGGCCAAGTCCAACATGGCCGACCAATCCTACAAGCGCGCGCGTATGCGGGCCGAGCAGGCCGAGCTGGATGCGCGCCTGGCCGAGGCAAAAGTGCTGACCGCCAAGAGCCAGGAACAATTGAACGTGCTTAATACCCGTATCACTCGCCTGCGCAAGCAACTGCAATTGGGAGACGCGCAATGAGCCCGATGATCCGTGGTTTGAGCTGTGCGTTGCTCTTGGGCAGTGCGGCACTGGGCGGATGCGCCAGCCAGCCCAGCAGCGAGCAGGCATTGCAACAGGCGGGCGATGACTTCCAGAAGGTCAAGGAAGACTCCAATGTGCTGCGCTTTGCGCCCAAGGATGTGATCCGCGCCGGCGAGTCCCTGGCCCGTGCCGATCGCCTGTCCAGCTACTGGGGCAGCGGCTCCGACGTGGTGCATTACGCCTACCTGAGCCAGCGCTACAGTGCCATCGCCCGCGAACACACCGAGCAGGGCCTCAATGCCGAGCGCGGCACCCAGCTCGAGTTGGAGCGTCAGCGCCTGCAACTGGCCCTGCGCGAAAACAAGCTGGCCAGTGTGCAGCAGCAGGGCAAGTGGGTTGAAGCGCAGATCGCCAGCCTCACCACCCAGACCGACCGAGGCCTGGTGATGACCCTGGGGGATGTGTTGTTCGATACCGGCGAAGCCGAACTGCAAAACTCGGCCAGCCGCACCGTGCTCAAGATCGTGCAGTTTCTGCAACTGAACCCCAAGCGTCGGGTGCGTATCGAGGGCTACACCGACAACACCGGGGGCGAGCAGGAGAACCTCAAACTGTCTCGTGACCGCGCCCAATCGGTGGCAGACCTGTTGATGGACCTGGGTGTCGACGACAAGCGTATCGAAGTCCAGGGTTACGGTGATCAATACCCGGTGGAAGCCAATGCCTCCGAGCGTGGCCGCGCGCAGAACCGCCGGGTGGAAATCGTGTTCTCTGACGAGAAGGGCCAACTGGGTGCCGCTCGCTAAAGTCTGACGCAATTGCATGTGGGAGGGGGCTTGCTCCCGATAGCGGTAGTTCAGTTGCAACATCTTCGACTGATACACCGTCATCGGGAGCAAGCCCCCTCCCACATTTTGTCACGCGTACTCCCTTCACAGTTTTTGCTGTCACTACGGTTCGCGCTCGATTATTGTGTTAACTGTCCCCGTACACTTCTAAACTGTGCTGGTATGTTTCACACAAAAATAAAATAGCCGTGAAATCGAGTGCTGCGTCATGACCAATCTGTTGCTTTACCAACGTATTGCCCAGCAACTGGCTGAGGATATCCGGCGCGGTGTCTACCAACCGGGAGAGCGCGTGCCCTCTGTGCGCAAGATGAGCTCCCAGCTCAATGTGAGCCATGCCACGGTGTTGCAGGCCTACGCCAACCTGGAAGACCAGGGGTTGATTCGGGCGCGGCCGCAATCGGGTTATTACGTGCACCAGACCCCGGCACTCACGGCGCCGACGCCAGACATCGCCCGGGTCGAGCGCCCGGGGCTGGTCACCCGCAGCAGCATCATCCAGCAGGTGTTGGTCGAGTCACGCCGTGAAGGCGTATTCCCCCTGGGCGCTGCGGTGCCGAGTGTGGACTACCTGCCGGTACGGGCGCTGCACCAGCAGTTGGCCAAGGTCACGCGGTTCCAGAGCCCACGGGCCTTCAGCTACATGTTCAGCCCCGGCTTTGAACCGTTGCGTCGCCAGGTGGCGATCAGAATGCGTGATGCCGGCGTAGTCGTGGATCCGTCCGAAGTGGTGATCACCCACGGTTGCGTCGATGCGTTGCAGATGTCCTTGCGCGTGCTGACCCGGCCCGGCGACTTGATCGCCGCCGAATCACCGACTTACTACGGCTTGCTGCAACTGGCCGATTTGCTCGGCCTCAAAGTCATCGAGATCCCCAGCGACCCCGCCACAGGCATGAGCCTGGAAGCCCTGCAATTGGCGGCCAACCAATGGTCGATCAAAGCGTTGGTGCTGACTACGCGCCTGAGCAACCCCTTGGGCGGCACCATGCCGGAGGAGCGGCAGAAGCAATTGCTGCGCCTGGCGTCGGATTTCGATATCCAGATCGTCGAGGACGATATCTATGGCGAGCTGATGTTCGAACTGGGCCGCACCAAGGCCCTGAAAGCCTATGACCGTCTTGACCGGGTCATCTATTGTTCGAGTTTTTCCAAGACCTTGTCCCCGGGCGTACGCATCGGCTGGATGATCGCCGGCAAGTACCAGCAGGAGATTCAGCGCCTGCAAATGTTCAGCACTCACTCCGCCTGCAGCGTCACGCAGATGGGCGTGGCGGCGTACCTGGAAAACGGCGGCTACGACCGTCACCTGCGTTACATTCGCCAGGAATACCGCAAGAACCTCAGCGCCTTCCAGCTGGCGGTGCAGCAATATTTCCCCGAAGGCACCCAGATGACCCGTCCGACCGGCGGCTTTATCCTGTGGGTCAGTTTGCCGGGGCGGGTCAATACCCAGGAGCTGCACGTGCGTGCCCTGCAACAGGGCATCAGCATTGCACCAGGGCTGATCTTCAGTAATACCGAACAGTTCAACCACTGCATCCGTCTCAATTGCGGCACCCCGTGGAACCGCGAGGCAGAGCGGGCGTTGATGACCCTGGGCATGCTTGCCAGCCAGCTGTGCCAGGAAACTGCAGCAGGTTTTTGAGGGGGGCAGAGGGGACAACATTGATCTGCGCCCTTGTCATGCCACGCACAACAAGCGAGCATATGGCCTTCTGCCGTTAATGCTGTTGGCGATATGACGTCTATTTTTCGTGTAACTTTGGTGATTGGCCTGTTAAGCCTGTGCAACGTCTGCACTGTGCTGGCTGCAACGCCGGTGGCTGACGTTAAGCCCGCCGCAAGTGCCGAGCAGAAAACGTCGGCCAAGCAGCCAACGCCCGCAAAAAAAGCCCCAGCCACCGTGAAAAAAGCGGTGAAGACCAAAAAGCGCGCACCTGTGGCGAGTAAGTCCAAGTCGGCCCATGAAGTGGCCCAGACCAAACTGCCACCGGCACAGTTGGACCTGTCCCTGCCTTCGGACATGGTCAGGCACTTGCAGCCGATCGGCACCATGCCCAAACCCAAGAGCGTGCCCTTGCTGCCGCCGATGTTCGGCGAAAAGCCCACCGATAACAGCGCGTTCCAGATCAACGGCCGCTTGCTCAGCAATGAGATGAAGCTGCAACTGCGTAACGATGAGCGTCGCGATGTAGAAGGCGCCGCGCTGGATTTCGAATTCAAGCAATAAACTGTTCAGTCACAGGTGACCCGGGTTGCCGACCATCTGTCGTAGACTGGTCGGTCATCTTTGTTTTGTGCGAAAAACCCCTGTTGGACCATTTTAAAACGGCTGTTTAAGGGCGTACTCTAGCCCGGCCATCCTATTGAGTCGTCGAGGACCTGCTGGTCATGAAATGCCGTGAAGGCTGTGGCGCATGCTGCATCGCCCCCTCCATCAGTTCACCGCTGCCGGGAATGCCCCAGGGCAAACCTGCAGGCGTGCGTTGTCTGCACCTGTCGGTGGAACAACTGTGCCAGCTGTTCGGTCAACCGGAACGTCCGGCGGTGTGCAGTGATTTCAAGGCGGATATCGAGGTCTGCGGTAACGACCAGGCCGATGCGATTCGCTTGATCGGCTGGTGGGAGCAAATGACGGCGGCTTGATGGGCTTTACTATCGGAACTTCAACAACAAGGAATACAACGATGGGTTCGCTGAAACGAATGGCTGTGGTGTGCGGTTTTACGATGATGTTCGCGGCCACTGCCCAGGCTGAGGATTGGCAAGTTGCCAAGGACGAAGACGGCATCAAGATTTCGCTGAGCGAAATGGCCGGCTCCAAGTACAAAGCCTATCGCGGTGTCACAGTAATCAAGGCGCCTGTCGCCAAAATCCAGGCTTTGCAGGAAGACGTCGCGGGGGCCTGCGCGTGGATCCATGAATGCAAATCCCAGAAACTCGTCGACAAGAAAGGCGACGAGGCATGGACCTACACCCAGTTCAAGGCGCCGTTCCCTGTGACGGATCGTGATTCGTATATCCACGTCACCACCACCAAAGCCGCTGACGGTAGCGTTACGCGCAAGCTGGTAGGCGTGCCGACTTACAAGCCTGAAGAAAAAGGCTACGTGCGAGTGGCCCAGGTTGATGGCTTCTGGAAACTGGTGCCCAAAGGTGCCAACGAAACCGAAGTGACCTACCAGGTACACACCGAACCAGGCGGCAGCGTGCCGTCGTGGTTGGCCAACAAGTTCGTGGTGGACGCGCCGTTCAACACCTTGAAAGCCTTGAAGGAACACGCTGAAAAATAAGCGCTGTTGATCAGGTGCCTCCGGGCTTGAGTGGAACGTTTGGCGAGCCCTCAAGGTCCAGATAAATGTAAGCCCACCAATGGGTTTTATCGAGGAGGCACCGATGCCGAAGTGGAATGTTTCTTTCATCAATGACCGCGGCGAGCCGGTAGTCGAGCAATTCGAGTGCGAGCATGAGCCGACGCTGGAAGAAGCCGCACAGATGGTGCGCGTGCGTGTGTCGCCGGTGTTGGAAAAGCTGGACCTTAACGATCTTGCCGATCGTGTTCCCGACCCCACGGTCAAGAGCCTGCATGATCAAAACGGTATCAAAAATCTCAAGGTCGAACCCGCGGCCTGAATATTCCCTGTCTGCCTTTCAAGCACCTCTGGTGGAGGTGATAGCTTCGCGCTACTCTGCAATCGAGATCAGCGAATGAATCGCTAAGGTCTGGTCTTGTCAGCTACATGCTTGTTTTCCAGCGGTGTTGTTCCTGCCGTAGTACTCGCGCCAGCAGGGCGCGAGCTTCGGGAAGCACGGAAAGTCTATCCATCATTTGAGGAGCACTTTTCATGAGCACAGCCTATCAAGAAGACATCAGCACCAACGTTCTGCGCCGCATGAAAGAAGGCGGTTTTGATTTTTCGCGTTTTCACCCCATCGAGTTCTACGCCATTTTCCCGGATGAGGAACGGGCGCGCAGGGCTGCGGGTCGATTTCGTGGAGAGTCCCTGAATGCCCAGGTCAGTGCGCGCGATGACGGCGCCTGGTACCTGGAGCTGAGCAAGGTCATGTTCGCCACCTACGACGGTATAGGAGACTTTGAGCAAGACTTTGAAGCGGTGGTCGAACCGCTCGGCGGCATCATCGAAGGATGGGGCGTCAAGCAGGAGGTGCGTGGGTTACCCATGTAGCAAGTGTTATGAGCAGCGCAGCGTATCGGCTGACCTTTGGGTCGGCCGTTTTTGTTTGCAGGGCTGCACATCGCAGTCTTGCGCGCAAAAAAAACCACCCGGATAGGGTGGCGGAAAGGGAACCTTGAGGAGTAAATCAGTACAACAGGTAACACATTACCGATTGCGCAAAAGCGTTGGCTGTAGGACATCTCCTGATCAGCTGATGGAAGCGATTATGTGCGGTGTCCGCCGAGCCGTGAAATCAACTCTGACTATGCTGTTGATAGTCAAAGCGCGCGTTGCAATGAAGCACCCCACATCACAGCGGGCGTTCTGCGCACCAGGACGGTGCGGCGAAGCCGCTTGGTTTATTCAACTCATTGATAACCAAGTGTTTATGTCGATGGCACGGGCCTTGCGAAGGTTCTTGCGTCCCAGTGACAAGGAGTACGGCATGATCCGCACTTATTACGATGAAATGTACGATGGGGCAGGGCAGGTGCGCGCCCATTACCGCGAGTTCGCCCGCTGGCTCGCCGATACCCCTGCCGAACTGCTGGCCCAGCGTCGGCGCGAAGCCGATTTGCTGTTCCACCGCGCCGGCATCACCTTCACCCTCTACGGAGACGAGCAGGGCACCGAACGCCTGATCCCCTTCGACACCATCCCGCGCAGTATTCCCGCCAGTGAATGGCGGATCGTCGAACGTGGATGTATCCAGCGGGTCAAGGCGTTGAACATGTTCCTCGCCGACCTGTATCACGAACAGCGCATCATCAAGGCCGGTATCGTGCCCGCCGAACAGGTGCTGGCCAACGAGCAATACCAGTTGGCAATGCAGGGGCTGGATCTGCACCGCGATCTGTATTCCCACATCTCTGGGGTAGACCTCGTACGTGATGGCGATGGCACCTACTACGTGCTGGAAGACAACCTGCGCACGCCCAGCGGTGTCAGCTACATGCTCGAAGACCGCAAGATGATGATGCGTCTGTTCCCCGAGTTGTTCGCCGCCCAGCGCATCGCGCCCATCGACCATTACCCCAACCTGCTGCTCGATACCCTCAAAAGCGCCAGCCCTCTGGATAACCCCAGCGTGGTGGTGCTGACCCCGGGGCGCTTCAACAGTGCGTTCTTTGAGCATGCCTTCCTGGCCCGGGAAATGGGTGTGGAACTGGTGGAGGGCGCGGATTTGTTTGTGCGTGATGATCGCGTGTTCATGCGCACCACCGACGGCCCCAAGGCTGTCGATGTGATCTACCGCCGCCTCGACGATGCTTTCCTCGACCCCTTGGCATTCAACCCCGACTCGATGCTCGGTGTCCCTGGCCTGCTTGCGGCCTATCGCTGTGGCAATGTGGTGCTGGCCAATGCCATCGGCACCGGGGTCGCGGACGATAAATCGGTGTATCCGTTCGTGACAGAAATGATCCGTTTCTATCTGGATGAAGAACCGATCCTGCAGAACGTTCCGACTTTTCAATGCCGCAAGCCTGACGAACTGTCCCACGTACTGGCTAATCTGCCCGACCTGGTGGTCAAGGAAACCCAGGGCTCCGGTGGCTACGGCATGTTGGTTGGCCCGGCGTCCACGACGGCCGAAATCGAAGCGTTCCGTGCGCGTATCAAGGCCAAGCCCCACGCCTATATCGCACAGCCGACCCTGTGCTTATCCACCTGCCCGACCTTCGTCGAAAACGGTATCGCGCCCCGGCATATCGACCTGCGCCCGTTCGTGTTGTCCGGCAAGGAAACCCGGGTGGTGCCTGGCGGCCTGACCCGCGTGGCGCTGCGCGAAGGTTCGCTGGTGGTCAACTCGTCCCAGGGCGGCGGCACCAAAGATACCTGGGTGGTCGAGGACTGATGCCATGCTGAGTAGAACTGCCTCGGATTTGTACTGGATGTCTCGCTATCTGGAACGCGCAGAAAACCTCGCGCGTATGCTGGATGTCAGCTATTCGCTGTCGCTGATGCCCCAGGATGGGCGCGGCGATGGCCTGCACGAACTGGCCATGCCGTTGTTGATCACTGGCACGCTGGAGGATTATCACGAGCGTCATGGCGAACTTCATGCCGAACGGCTGCTGCATTTTTTCGCGCTGGATGCGGCCAACCCGGCCAGCATCTACAGCTGCCTTGGCGCCGCGCGGGCCAGCGCCCATGCGGTGCGTGGGCGTATTACCGCCGACATGTGGGAAAACATCAACGCCACCTGGCTGGACATTCGTGACATCGCCCAGCAAGGGCTGAGCCACTACGGTATGAGCCGGTTTTGTGAGTGGGTCAAGGAGCGTTCCCACCTGTTCCGCGGCGCCACCTACGGCACCATCATGCGTAACGATGCCTTCCGCTTTATCCGCCTGGGTACCTTTATCGAGCGCGCCGATAACACCCTGCGCCTGCTGGATGCCCGCTATGAAATGGCCGGCGACCAGGCGGCGGTCAGCGATGGCACTGCTCACGCGTATTACCAGTGGAGCGCATTGCTGCGTGCGCTGTCGTCATTCGAGGCGTACACCGAAATTTATCGTGATGCCCCAGGTGCCCGGCAGGTTGCCGAGCTGCTGCTGTTACGTGCTGATGTCCCGCGTTCACTGCGGGCGTGCAGTGAAGAGATCGACCAGATCCTCGCCAGCCTGCCCGGTCTTAACGGCCGCCCGGCCCAGCGCCTGGCCGCCGAGATGGATGCGCGCCTGCGCTTCACCGCCATCGACGAAATCCTTGAGGAAGGCCTGCACGCCTGGCTGACCGACTTTATCCCCTTGGTCCGCCAGTTGGGCGACGCCATCT
This sequence comes from Pseudomonas sp. HN8-3, assembly GCF_020790195.1. Classification (NCBI taxonomy): domain Bacteria; kingdom Pseudomonadati; phylum Pseudomonadota; class Gammaproteobacteria; order Pseudomonadales; family Pseudomonadaceae; genus Pseudomonas; species Pseudomonas sp. HN8-3. Next base: position 4,449,075 of record NZ_CP086206.1, on the reverse strand, counting down.
ACAGTTCCTACCTGGAGGCGGCATGAGACTCTCCATCAGCCACGAAACCACCTACCACTACGAAGACCAGGTACGTGCCAGCATTCAATACCTGCGCCTTACACCCCACGACAGTGAGCGCCAGCACGTGCTCAGCTGGCAACTCGACCTGCCGCGCCCGGTGCGCGCCCAAGTAGACCCCTTCGGCAACATCCTGCATGTGCTGACCCTGGATGAACCCCACGACGCCATCATCATCGGAGCCCGCGGCCAGGTAGAAATTGATGAGTTGCGCGAGGCCGAGCACGAAAGCCAGTCGCCCTTTCCGTTCCTGCGCAGCACGCGCCTCACCGAGCCCGACGAAGCCTTGCGCCGGTTTGCCGAACAACACTGCCATCAGCGTCGCGACCGCACTGCGTTGATCGACCTGATGCAGGCCCTCAACCAAGCGATGATCTACACGCCAGGTGCGACTGCCGTCGATACCTGCGCCGCCCAAGCCTTCGCGGGCGCGGCGGGCGTGTGCCAGGACCACACCCATGCGTTCCTGGCCTGCGCGCGCAGCCTGGGGATTGCTGCGCGGTATGTGTCGGGGTATTTGTACACCGAAGACAGCGCGCACCTGGCCAGCCATGCCTGGGCCGAAGCCTGGCTGGATGGCGCCTGGTACAGCTTTGACGTGACCAACCAACTGGCCCGTCCGGAGCGGCATTTGAAGCTCGCCGTGGGCCTGGACTACCTCGACGCCTGCCCGGTACGCGGTATGCGCCGTGGCGGCGGGCATGAGCAGATGCATGCCAAGGTATTTGTAGCCCCGACCTTGGTTTCCGTGCAGCAGCAATAAACTTCCTGAGCACAGCGGGCCAGATGTGGGAGGCTTAAGGTTGCTGTTTACGCCCCGCCATATGCTGCAAATACCCCACCAGCAAATCCAGTTCGTGGTCTGGCAACACGCTGGCGGCAAACGCCGGCATCTTGGCCTGTGGCCAGTGCCTCAGGCTTTGTGGGTCGCGGATGTAGCGCTTGAGGAAATCGCCACCGAAATACTCGGTCGGGTTATAGGGAATATTCAGGTCCGGCCCCATTTGCGCATCGCCGGCACCATTGAGGCGATGGCAAGCCAGGCAGTTCTTCTGGAATAACGCAAAGCCTTGGTTCACCGGGTCATCCGCCGCCAGCTTCGGGTCGGGCAGCAACGCTGGAAAGCGCTCGGCGACCGTCTGCAATTGCTTGATCGTGGAAATCTGGAAGGGCCATTGTTCCGGGCTGATATGCCCGGCTTGGGGGTTGGTCCACACCAGGTAGAACGGCCCGGCGCTGGGTTTTCCTTGCGCCAGCGCCGGCCACGGATGGGCCGGGTCTTCCACGGCCAGCCAGGCGCGTGCACCGGTTTTTTCCAACAAGGGCGCGGCGGTGAGTTCGGCGGCAAAGCCATCAAGGGCAACGGCTTGCAGGTGGTTCGCAGGCTTCAGGCCCGGCAGGAGTACCGCCAGGGGCACCGCGCGATAGGTCATGTCGCGCTTGTAAGACACGTCGTCGACGATTTGTACGTCCTGCGCCTCGGGGTGCTTGAGCAACTGCGCGGTCTGCCAGGTCTTGCTGGCGTGGTCCAGCTCAATGGTCAATTGCGCAGCCGCAGCGGGTAGGCTCAGCAAAGCAGTAAAAAAAGCGAGGATCAGTTTCAAGGCACAGGCCCGACGATAAATGGCGATAGCGCACAAGATACCCGAAACGCACAGGTAAAAAGACAGCGCCCGCAACGGTAGCGCTAAGCGCAGTATCCCGGCAGGTGCTGCCAAACGCTGCTGGTCCGGTGCTGTGTGAGCACGAAGACCGGGTGCTGGATCGTCACCCGATAACCTTGGTTAAATTGGGCAAGATCAGAATCAGTGTGGTGGCGAACAGAATAAGTCCCGCCTGACGTACTTTCGAATGTTTGAACATGGCTGACTGCCTATTTGTTGTTATTCCTGAGCGTCAAATGCGTGCCGGTTTCTTTCAGTATCGCGAGATGACATTGCACTTTTCTTACAACTGCTCCAGCAAAACCCGGCAGCAGTGTCCTACAGGTTCAACCTTAGAGCGCCCGATCTTCTTCGCTTAGATCCATTTCATATCAGCTAATCAGCATTTGCGCTAAAAACGGCATGAGGCTTATTGCCATCTTGGCGCGAGCCCTAGGGCTAGACAGCTAAAACGATTAATCAGGTAATTCCCGTAGCTACCTACCGTTCGTCCGAGCGAGGGGGTCAAAAGCAATGAGCGCATCCGTCATTGAAACCGTGTCAATCGGGCCTAAGGTAGGGGGCATACACCCACAGCGGTTCGAGGATGTCATGACCCAAGCTTTGATCTTTGATGCGATACGCACGCCCCGGGGCAAAGGCAAGGCCGATGGTGCCTTGCACAGCGTCAAACCGGTAAACCTGGTGGCCGGCTTGCTCACGGCGCTGGCACAACGCAGCGACCTCGACACCCGCCAAGTGGATGACATCGTCCTGGGCTGCGTCACGCCGGTGGGCGACCAGGGCGCCGATATCGCCAAGACCGCCGCCCTGGTGGCGGACTGGGACATCAGCGTCGCCGGCGTCCAGGTCAATCGCTTCTGCGCCTCGGGGCTGGAAGCAGTCAACCTGGGGGCAATGAAAGTGCGTTCCGGCTTCGAAGATCTGGTCGTGGTGGGTGGCGTCGAATCCATGTCCCGCGTGCCCATGGGCAGCGATGGCGGCGCCTGGGTGCTCGACCCGCAAACCAATATGCACAGCCACTTCACCCCTCAAGGTATTGGCGCTGACCTGATTGCCACGCTGGAAGGGTTCACTCGCCAGGATGTGGACAGCTTTGCCCTGCAGTCACAACAGAAGGCCGCCAGGGCGCGGGCGGACGGTTCCTTCAACAAGTCGTTGATCGCGGTGCAGGATCAGAACGGCATCGTGCTGCTGGATCATGACGAATTTATCCGCGGCGACTCGACCCTCGAAGGCTTGGGCAAGCTCAAGCCCAGCTTCGAAATGATGGGCCAGATGGGCTTTGATGCTACCGCGCTGCGGGTCTACAGCCATGTGGAACGCATTGACCATGTGCACACGCCGGGCAACAGCTCCGGCATCGTTGATGGCGCGGCATTGATGTTGATCGGCTCCGAGGCCAAGGGGCGCGAGTTGGGCCTGCAACCGCGGGCGCGCATTGTCGCCACGGCAGTCACCAGCACCGACCCGACCATCATGCTCACCGGCCCCGCACCCGCCACCCGCAAGGCGCTGGCCAAGGCCGGCCTGCGGGTAGAAGACATCGACCTGTTCGAAGTCAACGAAGCGTTTGCCTCGGTGGTGCTCAAGTTCATCAAAGACATGGGCATCGACGCCGCACGGGTCAACGTCAACGGCGGCTCTATAGCCATGGGCCACCCGTTGGGCGCCACCGGTTGCGCAATCCTCGGCACCTTGCTCGACGAGCTGGAAGTGCGCCAGCAACGCTACGGCCTGGCCACCCTGTGTGTCGGCGGTGGCATGGGAATCGCCACCATCATCGAACGCCTCTGAGCCCAAGGAATTTGTCATGACCGATGCCATTCGTTACGAAAAAGGCCAGGACCAGATCGTGGTACTGACCCTGGACATGCCCGGCCAGAGCGCCAACACCATGAACGCCGTCTACCGCGAAGCGATGGCGGCCACCGTCACGCGCCTGGAAGCAGAAAAGGACCAGATTGCCGGGGTGGTGATCACCTCGGCCAAGAAGACCTTTTTTGCCGGTGGCGACCTCAATGAGCTGATCAAGGTCGACAAGGCCCAAGCCAAGGATTTCCATGACAGCGTACGGGTGCTGAAAGCGCAGTTACGCCGCCTGGAAACCCTCGGCAAGCCGGTGGTGGCCGCGATCAATGGCGCGGCCTTGGGCGGTGGCTGGGAAATTTGCCTGGCCTGCCATCATCGGGTCGCGCTGGACGACAAGTCCGTGCAGTTGGGCCTGCCCGAAGTCACCCTTGGCCTGTTGCCGGGCGGCGGCGGGGTGGTGCGCATGGTGCGGATGCTGGGTCTGGAAAAAGCCCTGCCGTATTTGCTCGAAGGCAAAAAAGTCCGGCCCGCCCAGGCACTGCAAGCAGGCTTGATTGATCAATTGGCGGCTGATCGCGATGAGCTGCTGGCCAAGTCCCGCGCCTGGATTCTCGCCAATCCCGAGGCCAGGCAACCCTGGGACAACAAGGGGTATCAGATCCCTGGCGGCACGCCGTCCAACCCCAAAGTCGCGCAGATGCTCGCCATTGCCCCGTCGATGTTGCGCAGCAAAACCAATGGCTGTTTCCCGGCACCGGAGAAAATCCTCTGCGCCGCCGTTGAAGGTGCCCAAGTGGATTTCGACACCGCACACCTGATCGAAACCCGCTACTTCACCGAACTGGTGACCGGGCAGGTGGCGAAAAACATGATCGGCACCTTCTGGTTTCAGCTTAATGAAATCAATGCCGGCAGCTCACGCCCACAGGGTTTTGCCCCTCACGTCACCCGTAAGGTCGGTGTGCTCGGCGCCGGGATGATGGGTGCGGGCATCGCCTATGTCAGTGCCTGTGCGGGGGTCGAGGTGGTGCTCAAAGACATCAATCTCGCCGCCGCCGAAAAGGGCAAAGCCCATAGCGCTGCCTTGCTGGACAAGAAAGTCAGCCGTGGGCAATTGACCGCCGAACAGCGCGAGGCCACCCTGGCGCGCATTCACCCTACGCAGGATGACGCTGACCTGGCCGGTTGCGACCTGATCATCGAGGCCGTGTTCGAAGACCGCGAACTCAAGGCCAGGGTCTCGGCCGCCGCACAAAGCGTGGTCGGTGCCGATGCGGTGATCGCCTCCAACACTTCCACCTTGCCCATCAGCGGCCTGGCCACGGCGGTGCCGGACCAAACCAGGTTTATCGGTCTGCACTTCTTCAGCCCCGTGGACAAGATGCCCCTGGTGGAAATCATCAAAGGCACCCACACCAGCGATGAGACCCTGGCCCGCGGTTTCGATTTCGTCCTGCAAATCAAGAAAACCCCGATTGTGGTCAACGACAGCCGTGGCTTCTTCACCTCGCGGGTCTTTGGTACCTTCACCAACGAAGGCATTGCCATGCTCGGCGAAGGCGTGGCCGCGCCGATGATCGAGACCGAAGCGCGCAAGGCCGGGATGCCGGTGGGGCCGCTGGCGGTGTCCGATGAAGTGTCCCTCAGCCTGATGAGCCATATCCGACAGCAAACCGCCAAGGATCTGCAGGCCGAAGGCAAGGCATTGCCGAATCATCCGGCGACAGCGGTGATTGATTTGCTGGTGAATGAATACAAGCGCACCGGCAAGGCGGCGGGCGGCGGTTTTTACGATTACCCCGCCGGTGGCCAGAAGCACCTGTGGCCAGAGTTGAAAAACCGGTTCGAACGGCCCGGCAATCGAATTTCACCCCAGGACGTGCGCGACCGCTTGCTGTTTATCCAGGCCATCGAAACCGTGCGCTGCGTGGAGGAGGGCGTGTTGATGTCCACGGCTGACGCCAACGTCGGTTCGATCTTCGGCATCGGCTTTGCCGCGTGGAGTGGCGGCGCGCTGCAGTTTATCAACCAATACGGGCTGAACGATTTTGTCGCCCGCGCTCGTTATTTGGCCGAAGAGTATGGGGAGCGCTTCTCACCACCGGCGTTGTTGCTGGAGAAAGCGGCACAGGGCGAAGTGTTCGGCTGAGCAAAATGTGGGAGCGGAGCTTGCCTTGAGGGTGTATTTCAAGGCAGGCTCTGGGGTGTGCAATATTCCCATCGCCGTGTCAGGTATTTTTTATGTCGCTACGCGTCTGCATCCTGGAAACCGATATCCTGCGTCCAGGCTTGATCGATCAGTACCAAGGTTACGGGCAGATGTTCAAGCGCCTGTTCGCCAAGCAACCGATTGCCGCCGAATTTGTCGTCTACAACGTGGTGCAGGGCGAATACCCGCCGGATGACGAGGTGTTTGACGCGTACCTGATCACCGGCAGCAAGGCCGACTCGTTCGGCACTGACCCCTGGATCCAGACTCTCAAGGCTTATTTGCTCACACGGTACGAGCGTGGCGACAAGTTGCTGGGTGTGTGCTTTGGCCATCAGTTGCTCGCCCTGCTACTGGGCGGCAAGGCCGAGCGTGCCAGCCAGGGTTGGGGCATGGGCACCCACGCCTACAAGCTGGATGCCAAGACGCCATGGATGAGCCCCGAGGTGCCGGAGCTGACGCTATTGATCAGCCACCAGGATCAAGTCACCACGTTGCCGGACAATGCCACGGTCATCGCTTCCAGCGAGTTCTGCCCGTTCGCCGCTTACCACATCGGCGATCAGGTGCTGTGCTTCCAGGGCCATCCGGAATTTATCCATGATTATTCCCGCGAGTTGCTGGAGATTCTTCAGACAACCCTGGGTGAGAAGGTCTACACCAACGGCGTGGCCAGCCTGGATCGCGACCACCACGGCGTAACCGTGGCGGAGTGGATGATGCGCTTTGTCGCACACAAGCCGGATACCGCGGCCTAAAGCCAGCCTGAACGCTTGAAGCTGGCCCACAAACCGCCACAGCCCACAGCAATAAACCCGAGCACCGCAAAATAGCCGTAATGCCATTGCAGCTCGGGCATGTTCTGAAAGTTCATCCCGTAGATCCCCGCCACCGCCGTGGGGAACGCCAGGATCGCCGCCCACGCGGCGAACTTGCGCTGCACCACGCTCTGGCGCGACGCCTCCAGCAACACACCGATCTCGATGGTCTGGCTGGCAATGTCGCGCAAGGTGGTGAGGTCTTCCATCTGCCGGGTGACGTGGATCTGCACGTCGCGGAAATACGGGCGCATGTTTTTGTCGATAAACGGAAAGCTCAGCTTCTGCAACTCTTGGCTGATTTCCACCATCGGCGCCACATGACGCTTGAGCCGCAGCACATCACGACGCAGGCCGTGGAGGTGCTGGATATCTCGCTCATTGAGTGAACTGCACAGCACATTGCGCTCCAGCTCATCGATTTCGGCGTGAATCGCCTCGCTGACCGGCTGGTAGTTCTCGGTGACGAAATCCAGCAGCGCATAGAGTACGAAGTCTTCCCCATGCTCCAGCAACAGCGGCCGCGCCTCACAGCGTTGGCGCACAAAACCGTAGGACGCCGAGTGACCGTTGCGTGCAGTGATGATGTAGCCGTTGCCGGCAAAGATATGGGTTTCGATAAACTCCAGCTTGCCGTTCTCGCGCACCGGTGAGTAGGTGACGATAAACAGCGCGTCACCGAAGGTTTCCAGCTTCGGCCGGCTGTGCTTTTCCATGGCGTCTTCGATGGCCAGTTCATGCAGGTTGAACTGGCGTTGCAGGTTGTTCAACTCCTGGGCGCTGGGCTCTTCCAGGCCGATCCACACAAAGTGTCCGGGTTTGGCGGCCCAGGCCGCGCCTTCATCGAGGGTGATATCCGAGACTTTCTTTCCGGCGCTGTAGACGGCGGCCGCAACAACTCTACCCATGGTGCTGATCACTTCTTATTAAGAGGACAGATATTGGGCAGCTTAGCCTGAATGGCGTTCCGTTGTTGCTGACTGACATTGCCCATTCCCTTGCAGGAGCGAGCTTGCTCGCGAAGATCATCAACGATGACGCAGCGCTATCAGATGACCCGCGGCGCTTACACGGTTTTCGCGAGCAAGCTCGCTCCTGCAAGTTCACGGTCCATTGTTTCAATGCATGCGGTCATTTGCGCATGACAGTCCAGCATCAATTGAGGGATGTCATCCACCGTCATGCCAGTGGTAGGAATCGGCGGCAACGACCGTATCAGCACTTCCCCGCTGTTCCAGCGGTTGAGCTGCATCTGCGTTACATAATTGCTGACACACACCTGCACGATAGGCACGCCGGCCGCAATCGCCATATGAAACGCACCTTTCTTGAACGGCAACAGCCCTTTACCCAGGTTGCGCGTACCTTCCGGGAACACCCAGATCGACGTGTCCTTGTGTTGCAAGGTCTGGGTGGTGGTGAGCATGGCGCGTCGGGCCTTGTGCGCATTACCGCGGTCGATCAGCACATTGCCCGCCAGCCAGAACAACTGGCCGAACAGCGGCACCCATTTCAAGCTTTTCTTGGCGATGCATACGGTGCGGTGCGGCACTACATTGCCAAGTACAAACAGGTCGTAGTTGGACTGGTGGTTGGCGATCACCACACAGGTGCCGGGCTTGTTGCGCAGCGAGTCGACATCCGTCTTCACCTTCAGGCGCAAGATCCACATGGCTGGCAATGCGTAAAGACGGGCGCAGAGGCGGCTGTTGTCCGGATTGAATGGCCGGCATACCCCTAAAAGTACGCCCAATACCCCTGCGATCATAAAGTGCAGGCCCATCAACAACATACGTAACAGAAAAAGCATCGAAGCGGCCCATCGGGACAAAAGGTGGCGCAGTGTACGGATGTGCACTGTATTCGGCAATTGCCCCTACAGAGGTGGGAGATAGGCGATGTTTAAGCGCATGTTTCCACATATGCCCACAAAGGCCGGCTAGAGCGGCTACGGATATGTCGGATTCATTTGTAAGAAAAAGCCCGACACTAGGTCGGGCTCGGGTAAGACGGATGTAGGTGTTAACTCAGATTGTGGCCCTGATCCTGGATGATCGCATCATCCAGGGCTTCCAGCAGTGCGCGGCGCACTTTCAACTTGGTGTGCTTGTGGGCATTCATATTGATCTTCTTCAACTGACGTGCCGCTTCCAGGGCGGCTGCGTGCAATTCCTCCGGTGCCACCACCTTATCGAGGAAGCCCGCTTGCAAGGCGCCTTGCGGGTCAAACATCTCGGCATTGATCACCGACCGATGGAACGCCGACTTGCGCAGACGATCCCGCGCCAACTCGATACCGGCATGGTGCATGGTCATGCCGATCGCCACCTCATTCAAACCAATGCTGAACGGGCCTTCGACGCCGATACGGTAATCGCCCGACAACAACAGGAACGCGCCCTTGGCTACCGCATGGCCCGGGCAAGCCACAATCACCGGGAACGGGTGCGCCAACAAGCGCCGTGCCAGGGTCGAGCCCGACGTCACCAGGCTGATCGCTTCTTTAGGGCCGGCAGTCATCACCTTCAAATCATAACCACCCGACAAAATCCCCGGCGTGCCCGTAATGATCACCACCGCCCGATCCTTCTCGGCCTGATCCAGCGCAGCATTAAACTCACTGACCACTGCCGGAGAAATGGCATTCACCTTGCCGTTGCTCAAGGTCAGGGTCGCGATACCGTCTTCGAAGTGGTAGGCAATCAACTCACTCATGACGCGGTTCCTTGTAGGGTTTGTTATAGAGGTAGATGCGCAGACGTTACTCACCACGCCCGCGCTGGTAAAGCGCCGTGACTGACTACCCAGTCAGGCTTTTCCTGCATCCCCAAGGGTAGACGGCCCGCAGCAGGGCGCAGCAACCGTCCCAGACGCCTGCCGCCGGTGCCCGAGAATGGCACAATCATCACCCCTTGCCGGGCGGGGAATGGCATAACGGTCTAACCGCATGAAAATTCTGAAAAAAACCTTTGCCATCAGAAAGGCTTTCGACTACATTAGCGCGCCTCGACAGACTGAACTGGTTTGCCGAGATACGGTGAAGTGTCCGAGTGGCTTAAGGAGCACGCCTGGAAAGTGTGTATACAAGAAATTGTATCGAGAGTTCGAATCTCTCCTTCACCGCCAAATTCGATGTAAACAAAACCCCTGGTTTCGAGAGAAACCAGGGGTTTTGTGATTTCTAGGGTTTGAAAAGTCCAGCTTTATCAGATCACGCGCTTGGCATATCCATTCGCCTTCCTATGACGTCCAGCAAATCGCAGCCGTCGCGCAAAGAGATGGAACAAAGCAACGCAAAATCACTGAGTACAACCGCATCACTACTGATCTCACTGCGTAGTGCGAGGTTCTCAAGGACTTGTGTAACGGCACGAACTCGATAGGTCGCAGCGTCGAGGAGTATTTCCAATGGCACGGTGGTATCGACAAAAAGGGCAGGTGTGGCGCTGTCGTTGCTGGTGAGGGCTATGTATTGGTTCATGTGTAACTCCACAAGACAAATATAAAAACAATGAGCTCTTTTCACGCTAAACCGCCAAAAATGGCAGCCGCATGAAAATAACGTCGTCTACGTTCCGTCTTGTTTTCGAGTCGCCAAACCCGGCCGCCGTATGGGCGACCGGGTGACTATAGACATTGCGATTTTGAAACGGGAGCCCCACATTTCTGCTAGAAGGGCTTGTTGTGCCCGGCGCAGGCGCCGAGAAGAAAGCCTTGAAAGCTGCCCTGCTTTGGGCAAAAGCTCATATCGCTGATCTTAAGCGGGTATGGGATGAACAAAACCGGAGGGACTGACATATGACCAGCAAACTTCGTATTTCTGCTGTGCAACCAGTTGCCGGCAAGCATGCCTTAGAGATCGAATGGAGCAACGGTAAGCGACACACTGTTGACCTCACCGATCATATAAATACTTTTCCTGTCCTCACACCACTCTTGGATTTGGCGCTATTCAGCCAAGTGGAAGTTGGTGAGTGGGGCTTTGATGTGACATGGGGTAATAACCTAGAACTGTCCGCTGTCACGTTGCACCGTCTGGCGTTGGAGCAATCTGGTGAGGTCATGCTGACCCAGGATTTCAGAAAGTGGATGCTCAGTAACAATTTATCCCTTTCCGCAGCTGCTGTTCAACTGGGCTTTTCTCGTAGGACTATCACCGCGTACAGCAGTGGTGCTGCGCTTATTCCCAAGCATGTCGGGTTGGCATGTAGGGGGTGGGAGTATGAGCATAAAGGTTACACGGGCCACCACGCTTAAACGGGCCTGTTCTCCACCAGGGCGGCCAATAGAGCCGCCCTGATACATCCGCACCGCGCTCAATGCCTATGCCGATGATGCACATCCGGAAAATGCGCATGGCTGTGCTTCATCACCGCATGCACATGCACATGGCTATGAGGCTGCGCCGGATCCCACTCAAACCCATGCTCATGCTGATGATGCTCATCATGCACATGCCAATGCCCATGTTCCGTTGCCTCATGCACATGCTCATGGGCATGGCGCTCCGTCAGGTGAAGCCACACGCCCGCGGCCATCAGCGCCGAAGCAATCCAGAACGCCACGGTCACCGACTCGCCAAATACCAGCAGCGCCACTGCGGCACCGAGGAAGGGTGCCGTGGAGAAATAAGCCCCGGTGCGCGCACTGCCCAGCCCGCGTAGCGCCAGTACGAACATCACCAGGCTGATGCCATAGCCGAGGAACCCCACCACCAGGATCGGCGCCAATTGCGACACCCCCGGAATCTGCGTCCCGAGGTAAAGCGCCAAACTGCAATTCACCAGCCCCGCAATCAAACCTTTGGCACCGGCGATAAAGAGCGCGTCAGACGCCGACACCTTGCGCGTCAGGTTGTTATCTATCCCCCAGCACAAACACGCCAGCGCAATGGCGAGCGGCCCGGTCCAGTCCTGGCTGCCGCCGCCGGCGCCTGTCCATGACAACACCACGCCGCCCAGCACAATGGCGACCATGCCGAGCACGATGCGCCGATCTGCGTTTTCTCTGAATACGACCCAGGCGATCACGGCGGTGAGCACTGATTCGAGGTTGAGCATCAAGGAGGCGGTGGCGCCGGCGGTGCGAATCAGGCCGAACATGAGGGCGACGGGGCCGAGGATGCCGCCGAAGGCTATGGCGCCGAGCAGCCAGGGCCATTGCGATGGGGTCAGCCCGGTAGGTTCCCAGCCGCGATCACGGATCAGACGTACGCCGGCAAGGCCAATGCCGCTGCCCAGGTAAAGCAGGCCGGCCAGCAATATAGGCGAGAGGCCCAGGCCGAGGCTTTTGGCGAGCGGAGTGCTGGCGCCGAACAGGGCGGCGGCCACGAGGGCGTAAATGATGCTGATGTTCATGGGCCATCCTCGAAGGTCAGGCCCATGATACGTCGCTTGCCGGGGTCAGCGCCCTGGCAGTTTCATACTTTATTGCGCGGTTTTCAGCTTGATCACATCACCGGAAATCTTGGTGGTGTAGCCGTTCAATACCCAGGCCCAGAACCACTTTTCTTGCACTTGGGTGTTGATCAGCGCGTCGCCGCCTTTGGCTTTGATGGCTGCATCCTGAGCGCGTACGAAGCGGTTGTTCTGGCCGATTGGGATGACGCCCAACAGCATGATGCCGGTGGCGCTGGCTTCGCTGTGGCCGAGGACGGTGTATTGGCTGGCGTCGTATTGCTGGGTTTTCATGGCGGTGCCGGTGCAACCTGCCAGGGTGAAACCAAGAACCGCTGCTGCAACTGCTTTACTGACGTATTTCACTTGAAACTCCATGGACTCAACCTCGAGATTCAATTCCCGAGGGGGCGACGCTTTAAGCGCTCGGTTGGCAGATTGAAAACAATCTGCCCAGGTTTCATGCTCAGGCTTGTGCGTGCGCCCAGGCGATCAAGCTCGGAGCTGAAAGTCATGCGCGTCTGCGTGTTAGCAAACTCCGGATCAACCGCCCATACACCACGGCGTTGATCAATATCACCACCGCCCCCAGCACCAGTTGAATATTCGCCGTCAGCCCGGCGGGGTAGATCAGCGTCAGGATGTAGTGCTCGATAAACCCACCGCCATAACCGTCTTGCCCGGCCAGGTGACGAAACAGGTTTTCCCAGCGGGTGAGGGGGCAGGGCAGGTGCAGCACCTCTACCGCGATCCCCCAGGCCACGGCGGGCAAGTGCAGCCACATTACCCTGGGCCATTTCAGGGCGAGCAGGCCACCGAACAGTACGAACAGGATAAAGGTCAGGTGAAACAGCACGAGGCCGTCGGCGACGAGTCGGTAGAGCATTGTGGGCACTTCGAAAGGAGGGGCAAACAGTCTAAAGGGTTGCTCGCCGGCAAGGGTGGCCGTTATTGTGCTGAATCCATTTAGTCCTTGCCCCAAGGTTGTATCGTGATGAATGCACCGCGTACCGCTGTCCCGATCAAAGCCGTGATTTTCGATATGGACGGGTTGTTGCTGGATACCGAAGGCATCTACACCGAAGTCACGCAGATCATCGCCGAGCGCTATGGCCGTACCTATGACTGGGGTATCAAGCAGCACATCATCGGGCGAGGCGCTCAGGATCTGGCCGATTACGTGGTCAAGGCGCTGGATTTGCCGATCACGCCCGCGCAGTTTCTGGAAATTCGCGAGCCGTTGATGAGCGAGCGCTTTCCCAAGGCCCTGGGTATGCCGGGCGCTGAAGCGTTGGTGCGGCATCTGAAGGCGCACAATATCCCGATTGCGGTGGGCACCAGTTCATCGCGTAACTCGTTTGGCCACAAGACCACCTTGCACCGCGAATGGTTTGGCCTGTTCGACACCATCGTCACTGCCGACGACCCGGAAGTCGGTGCGGCCAAGCCGGCGCCGGATATCTTCCTCACGGCTGCGCGCCGTCTGGGTGTGGCGCCTGAGGATTGCCTGGTGTTCGAAGATTCGCCGTTCGGCGTGACTGCGGCGAAGGCTGCCAACATGACCGCCATCGCCGTGCCCGATGAGGCCATGGCGGACAGCAAGTACCAACATGCTGACCAGATTATTCGCAAGCTCGCCGACTTTGATTTGGCCGCCTACGGCTTGCCCCCCATGGCCTGACCCCGCGCGGTCAAAAATGTGGGAGCTGGCTTGCCTGCGAAAGCGGTAGTGCAGTGACAGATGTGGCACTGACACACCGCCTTCGCGGGCAAGCCCGCTCCCACATTTGGTTTGCGGTTTTGCAAAATCAGGCGCTGAAACCACCATCGATGGTCAGGCTGGCGCCCGTGATATACCCGGCTTCCGGCCCGGCCAGATACGCCACAAAGCTGGCAATCTCCTCCACGTGCCCATACCTGCCCACCGCCATCAACCCGATCAAGCTTTCGGCAAACTCACTGTTCGCCGGGTTCATATCGGTATCCACCGGCCCGGGCTGCACGTTGTTGATGGTGATACCCCGTGGCCCCAGATCCCGCGCCAAACCCTTGGTCAACCCCACCAGCGCCGCCTTGCTCATGGCATAAGGCCCGCCACCACCGAAGGGCATACGCTCGGCGTTGGTGCTGCCGATATTGATTACGCGGCCACCTTCGCCCATGTGCCTGGCGGCTTCCTGGGTGGCGATAAATACGCTGCGCACGTTGATTGCCAGGGTCTGGTCGAAGTCCTCCAGCTTGAAGTCTTCCAGCGGCGCGATGGCCAGCACGCCTGCGTTGTTCACCAGGATATCCAGGCGCCCAAACGCATCGACCGTGGCGTTGACGGCATTGCGAATTGCCGTGGCATCGGCGCTGTCGGCTTGAATCGCCAGGGCTTTGCCGCCTTCGCTGATCACGTCGTGCTGCAACGCTTGGGCCTTGGCGGCCGAACTGACGTAGGTAAAGGCGACTGCAGCACCCTGCGCGGCGAGGCGCTTGACGATGGCGGCGCCGATGCCGCGGGAACCGCCTTGAATCAGGGCGACTTTGCCGGTGAGGTTTTGTGTGGTCATGTCGATCTCCAAGTAGTTGATGGGCTGAGTATCGACCTGCCTCCGGTACGCCGGTAGACCGTGATTGCTATAGTCTGTGTAAACCAAAAGTTTAGAGTGGCCGATATGGAGAGCTTTGGCAGTATCGAATGCTTTGTGCGCAGCGCCGAGGGTGGCAGCTTTGCCGAGGCGGCCCGGCACCTGAGCCTGACGCCCGCAGCCGTGGGCAAAAGTGTCGCCAAACTGGAAGCGCGCCTGGGTGTGCGGCTGTTTCAGCGCAGCACTCGGCGGCTTACGTTGACTGAAGCCGGCAAGTTATTCCTGGAAGAGGTCAGCGCCAGCCTCACCACTATCCAGAATGCTGTGGCCAACCTGGCCAGCGCCGAAGGGCGACCGGTGGGCACGCTCAAGGTCAGCATGGGCACGGTGGTCGGCTGTTTGTATATCGTGCCGCTGCTGGGGGAGTTTCTGAAACGCTACCCCGATATCAGCCCGGATTGGCATTTCGAC
Source organism: Pseudomonas sp. HN8-3 (assembly GCF_020790195.1). Lineage (NCBI taxonomy): Bacteria > Pseudomonadati > Pseudomonadota > Gammaproteobacteria > Pseudomonadales > Pseudomonadaceae > Pseudomonas > Pseudomonas sp. HN8-3. The sequence goes on along the minus strand of NZ_CP086206.1, from coordinate 4,434,072 downwards.
AATCGCCAGGTCGATCTGATTGGCCAGGGCTTTGACGCGGCCCTTGGCGGCGGCTTTGAGTTGCCCCAAGGCGTGGTGGCACGCAAGCTGACGCCGGCTCACCGCGTGCTGGTGGCATCGCCTGACTATCTGGCGGCACGCCCAGCGGTGTTGCAGCCAGAAGACCTGGAGCACTGCGACGGCATCCTGATTCGCTCACCGCAAACCGGGCGAGTGCGCTCCTGGCAACTGACTCATCGCAATGGCGAGCACGGCCCGCTGAGTCTCAAACCGCGCATGACCATGAGCGACTCGCAGGCCGCCTGCATCTGCGCCGAACAGGGCTTGGGCGTTGCGCTGGTGAGCATGCCGTTTGCCGTACCCTGGCTGGCGAGCGGCAAGTTGCTGCGGGTATTGCCGGACTGGTATGTGAACGACGGCAATATTTGCATCTACTACGCCGAACATAAACTGCTGCCAGGCAAGACTCGGGCGTTTGTGGATTTCATCATCGAGCAGTTTGCCGAGCAGCAGTTAGGCCAAAGATTCAGTGCCATCTAACACCTTGTAGTGATCAAAATGTGGGAGGGGGCTTGCTCCCGATTGCGGTGGGCCAGCTATAGATAAGCTGGCTGATACACCGCTATCGGGAGCAAGCCCCCTCCCACATTTGATCTTCAGTGGCCGAACTTACCGGGCCAACCTATGACTTTCTTAGGCCTGGGTGCCGCATACGTCCTGACTTTGGACGTCGACAACCCCAACCTCACCAACGACTCGGCAACCATCACCGCCGCCGTCACCCCGTCCACCACCGGCACTCCGGTGCGTTTGCGAATCTGCTCATCCAGCCCGGCCATGCCGCCGCAGCCCAGGCAGATCACCTCGGCCTTGTCGTCGCGAATGGCCAGTTCCGCCTGGTGCACGATGGCTTCCATGGCGCCCAGCGGGTCTTCTTCCAGCTCCAGCACTGCCATGCCGCTGGCGCGCACCGAAGCGCAACGCTGGTAGAGGCCGGCGAGTTTCAGCCGGTCTTCAATCAGCGGCACAGTGCGGTCCAGGGTCGTCACCACCGAGTAGGCGTGCCCCAGGAACATCGCGATGCTGGCTGCCGCCTCGGTGATATCCACCACCGGCACATTGAGCAGCTCCTGCAGGCCTTCACGGCCATGTTCGCCATAGCCGGCCTGGATCACCGCATCAAAGGGCTGGTCGTAGGCCATTACCCGATCCATCACGGCGATGGCTGCCAGATAGCTTTCAAAATTGCCTTCCACCGATTCTGCGCCGAAGTACGGGGTGAGCCCGACAATCTCGGTGCCCGGTGAAGCCACGGCCCGTGCTTGCTGGGCAATGGTGTCGGTGATGGATTCGGTGGTGTTGACGTTGACCACGAGGATACGCATGGAGAGTCCTTGTTTAATGACTGACGTTATCGACGGCAATGCTTTCGCCGCTGACATCGGCGTAGTGCGGCTGACGCTTGGCGATCAGCAGGTACAGCAACCCTGCGATGCCGGCGCCGAACAGCCAGGAGAACGGTGAAACGCTGGCAAACCCTGGCAACAGCGCCAGCAGGATGGCGATCACCGCCGCAGGAATAAACGCCGCCACGGCGCGCATATTCACCCCCCGGCTGTAGTAATAAACGCCATTGGGGTCTTCGCTATACAGCTGCGGCACGTCCACCTGGCTTTTACGGATCAGCCAGTAATCGACCATGATCACCCCGTACAACGGCCCCAGCAGCGCGCCCAGGCCAGAAAGGAAGTACACAATCACCAGCGGGCTGTTGTAGAGATTCCACGGCAGTATCAGCACCGCCACGAAGGCGCTGATCAACCCGGCGCGGCGAAAGTTCAGGTACTTGGGCGCCAGGTTGCTCAGCACAAAGGCCGGGGCGACGAAGTTGGCCATGATGTTCACCGCCACGGTGACGATCAGGAAGGCCAGGCAACCGAGCACCAGGAAGAAGGTATTGGGGATTGCCGCGATGATTTCGGTCGGGCTCTCGATCACTCGGCCATTGAGCTGGAACTGGCCGCCGCACAGCAGCACGGTAATGGCGGCGAACACCAGGATATTCACCGGCAGGCCCCAGAAATTGCCGACCTGGATGGTCTTGCGGCAGGGCGAAGAGCGGGCGAAGTCGCAAAAGTTGAGGATCAAGGTGCCGTAGATCGCCAGCCACAGCGCGCCACCGGCAAAGATATTGCGCCACATCTCGCCGCCGCTCAGCGGTTCACGGATCGACCAGGCGATATGCCCGCCCGCCTGGAAGTACATCCAGCCGGCCAACGCAGCCACCGTAAGCAAAATCACCGGCCCGGCGAAGCCTTCATAGCGGCGTACCATTTCCATGCCATAGGCGAGGATCACCAACTGCACCAGCCAGATCGCGACAAAACACGCCCAGCCCAGGCTCGACAGGCCCAGGATCGAGTTGTGGTCATAGTCGGCAAAGCCCGGATGAATCGCCGTCAGCAATACACGGAAAACCACCGACGCCAGGTACGTCTGGATACCAAACCAGGCAATCGCAATCACCGCCCGGATCAATGCTGGAATCTGCGCCCCGTGGATACCGAAACTGATGCGGCTGATCACGGGAAACGGCACACCGGTCTTCTGTCCCATGTACCCCGACAAGTTCATGAAGAAGTACACCAGCGCCGCGCCGATCCCCAGGGACAGCAATATTTGCCAGCCGCCCAAGCCCAATGCATATAAGCCGATGGCAAACGAATAGTTGGCGATGTTGTGCACGTCATTGGTCCACAGCGCAAAGATGCTATAGCGCCCCCAGCGTCGGCCCTCGATTTTGGTGGGGGCCAGGTCCTTGTTGTGCAGGCGCGGGCTGAGGACCAGGAGGCCGGGGCTTGCAGCCTCGGGGTGGAGGGTGGAGGAGGGCAGATCCAGCGCGATATTGCTCGAAAGACTTGTACGCATTCCGGCAGGCTCCAGCGCATCGGCAGCAAAGCGGCGGATGGCAAAGTGTATGTAGGTTTTGTATTGATTGTATACAAGGCGTACTTTTCACTAAGCCACATGCGTGCCAGTTTTCGTTATATGAAAAACGGGGATAATTTCTTTTTTATAGTATTTTTAAATAAACTACTGAATTGAAAGCAATATAAATTGACCGTTTGAACAGGTATTTATTTTTGATTGGGAGTAGCGTGATTCGGGGGTGTGGGGACTAGCAGAGATGAATGTTACGTTTTGGTGCGCTCGAATATGAGTTGCACACAAAAATGGCACCGATGGTTACAAGGTTGTGTACATTTTATGCTGCGCACAAAACAAAATGTGGGAGGGGGCTTGCTCCCGATAGCGGTATATCAGTCAGAAAATCTGCAACTGACCCACCGCTATCGGGAGCAAGCCCCCTCCCACATTTTTACCTCACCAGTTTGCCAGGCCTCAGGCCTTGCTGATGATATTCCCCGCATGCAGCCCGCATTCCTTCTGCGTGGCTTCTTCCCACCACCAGCGACCTTCGCGCTCATGCTGGTTCGGCAATACCGGGCGGGTGCAGGGCTCGCAGCCGATGCTGATAAAGCCGCGCTCATGCAGGCTGTTGTAAGGCAACTCCAACATGCGGATGTAACCCCACACCTCTTCGCTGGTCATCTGCGCCAGCGGGTTGAACTTGTACAGGGTACGTTCGGGGGTGGAGAAAGCCGTGTCGATTTCCAGCGCAGCCACCTGGCTGCGGGTGCCGGGGCTCTGGTCGCGGCGCTGGCCGGTGGCCCAGGCACTTACACTTGCGAGCTTGCGGCGCAGCGGTTCGATCTTGCGGATGCCGCAGCATTCGCCATGGCCGTCCTTATAGAAGCTGAACAGGCCCTTTTCCTTGACGAAGGGTTCCAGCTTGCTCTGGTCCGGCGAGATCAGTTCGATGTCGATCTTGTAGAACTCGCGCACCTGCTCGATAAACCGGTAGGTTTCCGGGTGCAGACGGCCAGTGTCGAGGCTGAATACCTTGACGTTCTTGTTCAGCTTCCAGGCCATGTCCACCAGCACCACATCCTCGGCACCGCTGAAGGAAATCCACAGGTCATCGCCGAACTGGCTGAACGCCAGCTTGAGAATATCCTGTGCAGACTTGTTGGCATAAGTCGCGGCGAGTTCAGCGACGTCGAAGGCTTGGTTCATCAGGACGGTTCCTACAGGTCAGTGGCGCTGAGCGCTCTATAGGCGGCGATGGTATCAAAATCTGCCGTGCGTTGCGGCGGCGTGCTTGAGTCGCTAGAGTTCGGCAGTCCTTTTGCCCGCTCAACTAATAAATCCAATGGAGTGTCTTGTGGAAATTGCCTGTCTTGACCTGGAAGGGGTGCTGGTTCCGGAAATCTGGATCGCCTTCGCCGAAAAAACCGGTATTGAATCCCTGCGCGCCACCACACGCGACATTCCCGACTATGACGTGCTGATGCAGCAGCGCCTGCGCATCCTCGACGAGCACGGGCTCAAACTGGCCGATATCCAGGCGGTGATTGCTACGCTCAAACCGTTGGACGGGGCCGTCGAGTTCGTCAACTGGCTGCGCGAACGCTTCCAGGTGGTGATCCTGTCCGACACCTTCTACGAATTCTCCCAACCGCTGATGCGCCAGCTGGGTTTCCCGACCTTGCTGTGCCACCGCTTGATCACTGATGAAAATGATCGGGTGGTAAGCTACCAGTTGCGCCAGAAAGACCCCAAGCGCCAGTCGGTATTGGCGTTCAAAAGCCTCTACTACCGCGTGATCGCTGCCGGTGATTCGTACAACGACACCACCATGCTGGGGGAAGCGGACCGTGGGATTCTGTTCCATGCGCCGGAGAATGTGATTCGCGAATTCCCGCAGTTCCCGGCGGTGCATACGTTTGAAGACTTGAAGAAAGAGTTTATCAAGGCGTCGAATCGGCAGTTGAGCCTGTAAGTTATGCGACGCGACTGATTGCCCCATCGCAGGCAAGCCAGCTCCCACCTTTGATCGCGGCGCGGTCGAAGGTGGGAGGGGGCTTGCCCCCGATAGGGCCGGTACAGGCCCTACAAACTTTCCAAAGTCTGTAACAACACCCGCACCTTCGTCAGCGACTCCTGATACTCAGCCTGCCACTGCGAATCCGCCACAATCCCACCGCCACCCCAGCAACACACCTGCCCGTCCTTGACCAGCAAACTGCGGATGGCAATGGAGCTGTCCATCTCGCCGCGCACGTCCAGGTACACCAGCGAGCCGCAGTAAAGCCCGCGGCGGGTTGGCTCAAGTTCGTCGATGATCTGCATCGCACGGATCTTCGGCGCGCCGGTGATGGAGCCGCCGGGGAAGCTGCCGGCGATCAGGTCGAGGGCGTCTTTATCGTCGGCCAATATGCCGGTGACACTGCTCACCAGGTGGTGCACGTTGGGGTAGCTTTCCAGGCTGAACAGCTCTGGCACTTTCACTGAGCCGATGCGGCAATTGCGACCGAGATCGTTGCGCAGCAGGTCGACGATCATCAGGTTTTCTGCGCGGTCCTTGGGGCTGGCGAGCAACTCGGCGGCGTTGGCGGCATCTTCTGCAGGTGTTACGCCGCGAGGGCGGGTGCCCTTGATCGGGCGGGTCTCGACCTGGCGTTCGCTGATGCGCACAAAGCGTTCCGGTGACAGGCTCAGTACCGCACCGTCATCGGGCAAGCTCTGGAACCCGGAAAACGGCGTGGGGCAGGCTTCGCGCAGGGCGCAATAGGCTGCCCAGGGATCCCCCATGCAGGGTGCGCGAAAGCGCTGGGCAAAGTTGACCTGATAGCAGTCGCCGGCCTGGATGTAATCCTGGATACGCGCGATGGTTTGGCGGTAGGCCTCTGCGGTGAGGTCTGGTGCCATCGGGCCCTGGAGTTTGAACGTCGCAGAGGTGTCGACAGTCCCGTGGCTGAACAGCGCGATCAACCGTTGTCGTTCGCTATCGGCCAACGTGGGATGAAACACCAGTTGGCTGCTCCGGGCCTGGTGGTCGCTGATCAGCGCCCAGGCGTACAGCCCGAAGCGCGCGTCCGGCAGGTGCAGGTCATCCACCGCCAGGTGCGGCATGTTCTCAAGGTGCCGGCCGAAGTCGTAGCTCAGGTAGCCTATCAAGCCTCCGGCGAACGGCAACGGTAAATCGGCGGGGATTGCGGCTTCACCCAATCGCGTGAGGTTTTCCCGTAAGCGTTGCAGGAAATCACTGCCGCTTTCGTCCGGCTCTACCGTCAATGTCGCTTCCGGCCAGGCACTGAGCAGGTCATACCGGCCGCGCTCAGCCGTCGGCCGGCCGCTGTCGAGCAGTACCGCGCCTGGAGCACGGCGAATCGCCGCAAAATACTCGGCGGGGTTGGCCCGGTAGGGCAATGGGTGTACGGAGCAGGTCAACATGCGGGGTTGGATCAGCCAATGGCGCGGGGGAGGGGGATTGTAGTCCCCTGTAGGATTTGCTCCTAGAGGGGATGTCGGGGATAGACAGTTTGAAGACCGGATCAGCCTTCCACGGGCGGTATATGCCCAAACATCTCCTGCACGAACTTCACCCGCTCTTGCGGGGTTTCCGTCACGCCGGCAGCTTTGAGTTCCTCCAGTCGCGCCTCCACCGCATGGGTGCGCAAGGTCAGCCCGCAGTCATTGGCGATCTGGATATTCAGCCCCGGCCGTGCATTCAATTCAAGGATCAGCGGGCCTTTTTCCTGGTCCAGTACCATGTCCACGCCGATATAGCCCAGCCCGCACAGCTCATAGCAGCCGGCCGCAAGCTGCATGAAACCGTCCCAGTTGGGCAGTTGCACACCATCGACCGCATTGGTGGTGTCAGGGTGCTTGGTGATGATGTTGTTCAGCCAGGTACCGCGCAGGGTCAGGCCGGTGGCAAGGTCGACGCCTACGCCAATCGCGCCCTGGTGCAGGTTGGCCTTGCCGCCGGACTGGCGGGTCGGCAAGCGCAGCATGGCCATCACCGGGTAGCCCATCAGTACGATAATGCGAATATCCGGCACACCCTCGTAGCTGATGCTTTTGAAGATCTGGTCGGGCACCACACGGTACTCGATCAGTGCGCGGTCGCGGTGGCCACCCAGTGAATACAGGCCAGTGAGGATGCTGGAAATCTGGTGCTCGATCTCTTCATGGCTGATGATCTTGCCGGACACCGTGCGATAGCGCCCTTCAAAACGGTCTGCCACCACCAGGATGCCGTCGCCGCCGGCACCCTGGGCGGGCTTGATCACGAAATCGCTGCGCCCACCGATGATCTCGTCGAGCTTGTCGATTTCCTTCTCGGTGGAGATCACCCCGTACATTTCCGGCACATGGATACCGGCGGCCAGCGCCCGTTCCTTGGTGATGATCTTGTCATCCACAATCGGGTACAGGCTGCGTTTGTTGTACTTGAGCACGTAGTCGGCGTTACGCCGATTGATGCCCATGATCCCGCGCGCTTCCAGGGCCTTCCAGGTTTTCCAGAAGCCAAACATCAGGAGTCAGCCTTCAGGAATGCCTTGAAACGCACCAGCTCGGTGAGGCGATAGCCGCGATAACGACCCATGGCCAGCATGAAGCCCACCAGAATCAGCAGGATCGCCGGGAAGGTAAACACGAAGTAAACCAACTCCGGCACGCTCATGATGAGGTGGGCCAACGAGGCGGCGAACAGGGTGCCAATCGCCACTTTCAGTGCATGGTTGGCGCCGCGCTCTTCCCAGGTAATCGACAGGCGTTCGATGGTCATGGTCAGGATCACCATCGGGAACAGCGCCACCGACAAGCCACGCTCCAGCCCCAGCTTATGGCTGAACAGGCTGATGGCGGCGATCAGCACCACCACGAAGGTCAGCACCACCGACAGCCTCGGCAGCATCTGCAGTTTCAAATGTTCCAGATACGACCTGAGTGACAGCCCCAGTGCCGTGATGATCGTGAACAGCACAATGCCGAAGCCCAATTGCGTCTCGCGGAACGCCAGGGCGATCAGCACCGGCGTGAAGGTGCCCAGGGTCTGCAGGCCGATCAGGTTGCGCAGGATCAGAATCACCAGCACGCCAATCGGGATCATCACCATGATCATGAAGGTCTGCTGGGTTTGCAGCGGCAGGCCGTACAGCGAGTATTCGAGGAAGTTGGCGTCGGTGTTTTCGTCGGTCAGCTTGGCCAGGCGAATCGCGTTCATTTCGCTGTTGTTGAGGCTGAAGGTCACCATGGCCTTCTTGCCGCCATCGACCGTGATCAGGTTTTCATCGCCGGTCCACCACAGCAGGCGGTCGGCGGGCAGGCCCTGTTCACCGGTCTCCGGGTTGAAGTACAGCCAGTCGTTGCCGTTGAAGCTGCGCAGCCACAGTTCCGGGGTTTGCGGCTGGTCGGCCACCAGGCGGATGGTGTGGACTTTCTCCACCGGCACATGGGCGATGGACAGCAGCAGCTCGACGATCCTGGCCTTGTGCGGCGTCGACGGGTCGCCGGCCAGCAGCAGCTTCACATTGTCGTCGTTGAGGTTGTTGGTGCGCTTGATGGCTTCGCTGATAAAGGTCTCGACGTCGGCCGAGTGCTGGCGGATCGGCGCCAGCAAGGCTTCGGCGGCGATTTTTTCCGGGCCTTCCACGGCGATGCTGTCGCGGAAGGTCGGGCCTTTGATCTTGACCTTTTCGCCGCTGTAACGCTTGGTCAGCACCAGGCGGTAATACAGGGTCTGGTTGCCCTTGGCCCGGCGCGCTGACCAGGTGACCTTGCGGTTGCCGTCGATGCGGTTGACGCTGACTCCGTAGTTGTTGGAGATAAAGCTTTCATTAAGGCTGACGAAGTCGCGGCTCAGTGGCGGCACGAACATCTGGATCTTGACCGGGTCCTTGGGGTTGGCGACGAACTCGACCTTGGCGTCGATGTTCCACAAGTCGTCGGTGGCATCCTCGGTCACGGGAATCCCCAGCACGAAAATCTGATAGGCGGTGACCGAAATGCCGAGCACCACCAGGAAGGTGATCAGGATTTTCAGGTGCAGGGTCAGAGAGCGCATTCGGTTTACTCGGCGGTATGAGCGTCGGCGACGCAGGCGGGTTTGCCTGCTGCATATTTAAGACTGGGGTCGACCAGCGCATCAAAGCGTTTCAGCGCTTCGGAGCCGATCAGCAGCGGGTATTGGAAGCTGCTGCGGTCAGTCAAGTTCACTTCGATGCTGCGTAAAGCAGTGCCCATGCAGATATCCAGGGCAACCACCGGACGGGCGGTGTAGTTCTTGTCCTCATCGGGGTCGTAGTCGCCGGCGCGGCGCTTGATCTTGCTGACGCGGGCCAGGGGCAGTTCGATGGGGTGGGAGTGGGCGGTGTCGATGGCCAGGTAGAAGCGTACCCAGGTTTCGCCGTTGCGCTTGAAGCGCTTGATATCGCGGGCGCTCAACGAGGCGGTCTTGGCGCCGGTGTCGAGCTTGGCCGCGACTTCCAGGTCGATACCGTCCAGCTTGGCGTATTCATTGAGGCCATACACCGTTTTCTCGGCGGTGAAGCCAAGGCTGGGTAGCAACAGTAGGCAAACAAACAGGGGGAAGGGCTTGAGTCTCATAAATCCTGAGGCGGTGCCGTGCGATGTTCAATTCAAGGCGACTGGCATTGCTGCGCAAACTCCCTCGTGCGCCGTTTCATCCAGGGATGTCAGGCAAATACGCCGGGCATTCTAACATGATGCTTTTTTGGCGCCAGCGCTGGCAGGCGGCCATGCCTTGGATGGATTATTCAGGCGTATTAGACGATTGTCGACAATGTGTATTTATTCTTTGACTGTTAAGGGGTAATTAGCTAGTTTTTGCGGCATTGCTTTTAAAGGTGTCGACAATATGCTGGGTCAGGCGGAAATTCCGATAGCGGCGTCAGACGATTCCCAAACCATGTCCGAGAACGTTTTTCGGCGTATCCAGGCCGCCATCGTCAAAGGTGAAATCGCCCCCGGCAGCAAGATTTCCGAGCCGGAACTGGCGCGTACCTACGGCATCAGCCGCGGCCCGCTGCGCGAGGCGATCCACCGCCTGGAAGGCCAGCGCCTGCTGGTGCGCGTGCCCCACGTCGGCGCACGGGTTGTGTCGTTGAGTCATGCCGAGCTGATCGAACTCTATGAGATCCGCGAGTCCCTGGAAGGCATGGCCTGCCGCCTCGCTGCCGAGCGCATGACCGACGCAGAAATCGAAGAGCTGCGCCAGGTATTGCACACCCATGAGCGCGATGCCGCGTTCCAGGCCGGTGTTGGCTACTACCAGCAGGAAGGCGACTTCGACTTTCATTACCGGATCATCCAGGGCGCCGGTAACCGCACCCTGACCCAAATGCTCTGCGGCGAGCTGTACCAACTGGTGCGCATGTACCGCATCCAGTTTTCCGCCACCCCCAATCGTCCACGCCAGGCCTTTGCCGAACACCACCGCATTCTCGACGCGATTGCCGATCGCGATGGTGAATTGGCCGAACTGTTGATGCGCCGGCATATCGGCGCCTCCAAACGCAACATCGCCCGTCACTTCCCGGACGGTGCTCCTTCATCACGAGGTGAGTCATGAGTTCCCATAACAACAGCACTCCCGGCCAGCGTTTCCGTGACGCAGTCGCCAGCGAACAGCCTTTGCAAGTTGTTGGTGCAATCAATGCCAACCACGCGTTGCTGGCCAAGCGCGCCGGCTTCAAGGCTATTTACCTGTCGGGTGGCGGTGTCGCCGCCGGCTCGCTCGGCGTGCCGGACCTGGGTATTACCGGGTTGGATGACGTACTCACCGACGTGCGCCGCATTACCGACGTCTGCGACCTGCCGCTGCTGGTGGACGTGGACACCGGTTTCGGCTCCTCGGCGTTCAATGTGGCGCGCACCGTCAAGTCGATGATCAAGTTCGGCGCCGCCGCCATCCATATCGAAGACCAGGTCGGCGCCAAGCGCTGCGGGCATCGCCCCAATAAAGAGATCGTGTCGCAGCAGGAAATGGTCGACCGCATCAAGGCTGCCGTGGATGCGCGTACCGATGACAGCTTCGTGATCATGGCGCGCACCGACGCCTTGGCGGTCGAGGGCCTGGAGTCTGCCCTTGAACGTGCCGCCGCGTGTATCGAAGCCGGTGCCGACATGGTCTTCCCGGAAGCCATCACCGAGCTCGAGATGTACAAGCTGTTCGCTTCCCGCGTAAAGGCGCCGATCCTGGCTAACATTACCGAGTTCGGTGCGACGCCGCTGTACACCACCGAACAGTTGAAATCTGCGGATGTTTCCATTGTGCTGTACCCGCTCTCGGCCTTCCGTGCCATGAACAAGGCCGCCGAGAACGTCTACACCGCGATCCGTCGCGACGGCACCCAACAGAACGTGATCGACACCATGCAAACGCGCATGGAGCTCTACGATCGCATCGACTACCACACCTTCGAGCAGAAGCTCGACGCGCTGTTTGCCGCGAAAAAATAATGCGGTGCGCCTCCCTAATAAATTCAAGATTGGAGAACGAACATGGCTGAAGCAAAAGTATTGAGTGGCGCCGGCCTGCGTGGCCAGGTTGCCGGGCAGACCGCACTGTCGACCGTGGGCCAGGCTGGTGCAGGCTTGACCTATCGTGGCTACGATGTGCGTGAACTGGCCGCCGATGCGCAGTTTGAAGAAGTCGCCTACCTGTTGCTGTACGGCGAGTTGCCGACCAAGACCGAACTGGCCGCCTACAGCGCCAAGCTGAGCAAGCTGCGTGACTTGCCCCAGGCATTGAAAGAAGTGCTCGAACGCATCCCCGCCGACGCCCACCCGATGGACGTGATGCGCACCGGTTGCTCGTTTTTGGGCAATATCGAGCCGGAAAAAGATTTCAGCGTACAGCGCGATGTCACTGACCGCCTGCTTGCTGCATTCCCGGCGATCATGTGCTACTGGTACCGCTTCAGCCACGACGGCAAGCGCATCGACTGCGTGACCGACGAGCCGAGTATCGGCGGCCACTTCCTGCACCTGCTGCACGGCAAGAAACCCAGCGAGCTGCACGTCAAAGTCATGAATGTGTCGCTGATTCTCTACGCCGAGCACGAATTCAACGCCTCGACCTTCACTGCCCGGGTGTGCGCCTCGACCCTGTCCGACCTGTATTCCTGCGTCACCGCCGCCATCGGTTCCCTGCGCGGCCCGCTGCACGGCGGTGCCAACGAAGCGGCGATGGAAATGATCGAGCGCTTTTCCTCGGCCGAAGAAGCGGTCGAAGGCACCCTTGGCATGTTGGCGCGCAAGGACAAGATCATGGGCTTCGGCCACGCGATCTATAAAGACAGCGACCCGCGTAATGAAGTGATCAAGGGCTGGTCGAAAAAACTCGCTGATGAAGTGGGCGACACGGTGTTGTTCCCGGTGTCTGAAGCCATCGACAAGACCATGTGGGAGCAGAAAAAGCTGTTCCCCAACGCCGACTTCTACCATGCCTCGGCTTACCACTTCATGGGCATCCCGACCAAATTGTTCACACCGATCTTCGTGTGCTCGCGCCTGACTGGCTGGGCCGCGCACGTGTTCGAACAGCGCGCCAACAACCGCATCATCCGTCCAAGCGCCGAGTACATCGGCGTTGAGCAGCGCAAGTTCGTGCCAATCGAACGTCGCTGAATGGGATGGGCTGTGTTCGCTGGCTAATGTGCTTTTTTGTGGGAGCTGGCTTGCCTGCGATGGCATCACCTTGGTGTACCTGTCACACCGCAGTGATGCAATCGCAGGCAAGCCAGCTCCCACAGGAAACAAAGCCAGTGTCGACAGTTCACCTTTCGAACTTACCGTGACCGAGTCCTGACGATGAACACTGAATTTCGCAAACCGCTCCCCGGCAGCCGCCTGGATTTCTTCGACGCCCGTGCGGCTGTCGAAGCAATCACCCCCGGCGCCTACGCCACCTTGCCTTACACCTCGCGCGTGCTTGCCGAAAACCTGGTGCGCCGTTGCGACCCGGCCACCCTCAACGCATCCCTGAGCCAACTGATCGAGCGCAAACGTGATCTCGATTTCCCCTGGTTCCCGGCGCGCGTGGTGTGCCATGACATCCTCGGCCAGACCGCCCTGGTGGACCTCGCTGGTCTGCGCGATGCCATCGCCCTGCAAGGCGGCGACCCGGCGCAGGTCAACCCGGTGGTGCCGACCCAACTGATCGTCGACCACTCCCTGGCTGTCGAGGCTGGCGGCTTTGACCCACAGGCGTTCGAGAAAAACCGCGCCATTGAAGACCGTCGCAATGAAGACCGCTTCCACTTTATCGAGTGGACCAAAAAAGCCTTCAAGAACGTCGATGTCATCCCGCCGGGCAACGGCATCATGCACCAGATCAACCTGGAGAAAATGTCGCCGGTGATTCAGGTCCGTGACGGCGTAGCCTTCCCGGATACCTGCGTCGGTACTGACAGTCATACTCCCCACGTCGATGCCCTGGGCGTGATCGCCATTGGCGTCGGCGGCCTGGAGGCCGAGAGCGTGATGCTCGGCCGTGCGTCGTGGATGCGCCTGCCGGAAAGCGTCGGCGTGGAACTGACCGGCAAGCTGCAACCGGGCATCACCGCCACCGATATGGTGCTGGCACTCACCGAGTTCCTGCGCCAGCAGAAAGTGGTCGGCGCCTGGCTGGAGTTCTTCGGCGAAGGGGCTAGTGCACTGACCCTGGGCGACCGTGCGACCATCTCCAACATGGCCCCTGAATACGGCGCCACCGCAGCGATGTTCTATATCGATCAGCAGACCATCGCCTACCTCAAACTCACTGGCCGAGAAGACGAACAAGTCGCCCTGGTCGAACAGTACGCACGCCACACTGGTCTGTGGGCCGATGACCTCAAGGGGGCTCAGTACGAGCGTGGCCTGACCTTCGACCTGTCCAGCGTCGTGCGCAACATGGCCGGGCCCAGCAACCCACACGCCCGTGTTGCCACCCGCGACCTGGCGTCCAAAGGCATCAGCGGCCAATGGGACGAAGTGCCAGGGCAAATGCCCGACGGGGCGGTGATCATTGCGGCCATCACCAGTTGCACCAACACCAGTAACCCGCGCAACGTCATCGCCGCGGGGCTTCTGGCACGTAACGCCAACAAGCTTGGCTTGGCCCGCAAGCCGTGGGTCAAGTCGTCGCTGGCGCCGGGCTCGAAAACCGTGGCCATGTACCTGGAAGAGGCCGGTCTGGGCCGTGAGCTGGAAAAGCTCGGTTTCGGCGTGGTGGCCTTTGCTTGCACCACCTGCAACGGCATGTCCGGCGCGCTCGACCCGGTGATCCAGCAGGAAATCATCGACCGCGACCTGTACGCCACCGCCGTGTTGTCGGGCAACCGCAACTTCGACGGGCGCATTCACCCTTACGCCAAGCAAGCCTTCCTGGCTTCGCCGCCGCTGGTGGTGGCCTATGCGATTGCCGGCACCATCCGTTTCGATATCGAGAAGGACGTGCTAGGCCTGGATGCCGACGGCAAGGAAATTCGCCTGCAGGATATCTGGCCGAGCGACGAAGAGATCGACGCGGTGGTCAAAGCATCGGTCAAGCCCGAGCAGTTCCGTGCGGTGTACATCCCCATGTTCGCGATTCACGAAGACACCGGCCCCAAAGTCACCCCGCTGTATGACTGGCGCCCGCAGAGCACCTACATCCGTCGCCCGCCGTACTGGGAAGGCGCGCTGGCCGGCGCGCGGCCGCTCAAGGGTATGCGCCCGCTGGCGGTGCTGCCGGACAACATCACCACCGACCACCTGTCGCCGTCCAACGCGATCATGCCGGGCAGTGCCGCCGGGGAATACCTGGCGAAGATGGGCTTGCCGGAAGTCGACTTCAACTCCTACGCGACCCATCGCGGTGACCATCTGACGGCGCAGCGCGCCACCTTCGCCAACCCGAAACTGTTCAACGAAATGGTGCAGGAAAACGGCAAGGTCAAGCAGGGCTCGCTGGCGCGAATCGAGCCGGAAGGCAAGGTCACGCGGATGTGGGAAGCGATTGAAACCTACATGGAGCGCAAGCAACCGCTGATCATCATCGCCGGTGCCGACTACGGCCAGGGCTCGTCCCGCGACTGGGCCGCCAAGGGCGTGCGCCTGGCCGGTGTGGAAGCGATTGCCGCCGAAGGCTTCGAGCGCATTCACCGCACCAACCTGGTGGGCATGGGCGTGTTGCCGCTGGAATTCCTGCCGGGCACCGACCGCCACACCCTCAAGATCGACGGCAGTGAAACCTATGACGTGATCGGCGAGCGCACCCCGCGCGCGCAACTGACCCTGGTGATCAACCGCAGGAATGGCGAACGTGTCGAGGTGCCGGTGACGTGCCGCCTGGATACCGCCGAAGAAGTGTCGATCTACGAGGCGGGCGGCGTGTTGCAACGTTTTGCCCAGGATTTCCTGGAATCGGCGGCCACCGCCTGAAGAGGACTACCATGGCACACGTAGCGCAAATCAAGATCCCAGCCACCTACATGCGTGGCGGCACCAGCAAGGGCGTGTTCTTCAGCCTCAAGGACCTGCCCGAAGTCGCGCAGGTGCCGGGGGCGGCCCGCGATGCCGTGTTGCTGCGGGTCATCGGCAGCCCCGACCCTTACGACAAGCAGATCGACGGCATGGGCGGTGCCACTTCAAGTACCAGCAAAACCGTGATCCTGGCCAAAAGCACCCGCGCCGATCACGACGTGGACTATCTGTTCGGCCAAGTCTCCATCGACAAGCCGTTTGTCGATTGGAGTGGCAACTGCGGCAACCTGTCGGCAGCAGTGGGCTCGTTCGCCATCAGCGCTGGCCTGGTTGATCCGGCCCGCGTGCCCGAGAACGGGGTGGCGGTGGTGCGGATATGGCAGGCCAATATTGGCAAGAGCATCATCGCCCATGTGCCGATCACCAACGGCGCGGTACAGGAAACCGGCGACTTCGAACTGGACGGTGTGACCTTCCCGGCCGCCGAAGTCCAGCTGGAATTCATCGACCCGGCGGCGGAAGAAGAGGGCGGTGGTGGTTCGATGTTCCCCACCGGCAACCTCATCGACGACCTGGAAGTACCGGGCGTCGGCACCTTCAAGGCCACGTTGATCAACGCCGGTATTCCGACCATTTTCATCAACGCCCAGGACCTCGGCTACACCGGCACCGAACTGCAGGGCGCGATCAACAGCGACCCCAAGGCCCTGGCCATGTTCGAGACGGTACGGGCCTATGGCGCGTTGCGCATGGGCCTGATCAAGCACCTGGACGAGGCCGCCCAGCGCCAGCACACACCCAAGGTCGCCTTCGTGGCCAAGCCTGCGGATTACGTGGCCTCCAGCGGCAAGGCAATCAAGGCCGGCGATGTGGATCTGCTGGTGCGTGCCCTGTCCATGGGCAAACTGCACCACGCCATGATGGGCACGGCGGCGGTAGCGATCGGCACGGCGGCGGCGATCTCCGGCACCCTGGTCAACCTGGCGGCGGGCGGCGTGGAGCGCAATGCCGTGCGCTTCGGGCATCCGTCCGGCACCTTGCGCGTCGGTGCCGAAGCCAGCCAAGTGAACGGTGAATGGGTGGTGAAGAAAGCCATCATGAGCCGCAGTGCGCGGGTGTTAATGGAAGGTTTCGTGCGCGTCCCCGGTGACGCTTTTTAGCTTTATGTGGGAGGGGGCTTGCTCCCGATAGCAGGGTGTCAGTCGCCCCATTCATTAACTGACCCACCGGCATCGGGAGCAAGCCCCCTCCCACAGGGATACAAGCAGGCAATCAGACCTGCGCAACGATTAACCCTGACCCTGAGGATGGAACAACCCAACTTTTAGGAGAACTGCCATGAGCGCCAACGTCGACCAGAACAACCGCCCCGACTACGACCAGTTTTTGCAGGACATCGCCGACTATGTCCTCAACTACCGCATCGAATCCCGGGATGCACTGGACACCGCCCGCAATTGCCTGATGGACACCCTTGGCTGTGGCCTGCTGGCCCTGCGGTTCCCCGAGTGCACCAAGCACCTGGGGCCGATAGTGGAGGGCACCGTGGTGCCGTTCGGCGCGCGCGTGCCGGGCACTTCGTTTCGCCTCGACCCGGTCAAGGCCGCCTGGGACATTGGCTGCATCGTGCGCTGGCTCGACTACAACGACACCTGGCTCGCTGCTGAATGGGGCCACCCTTCGGACAACCTCGGGGGCATTCTCGCCGTGGCCGATCACCTTTCGCAAAAACGCGTGGCCAATGGCGAGGCGCCGCTCACCGTACGTGCGGTGCTGGAAGCGATGATCATGGCCCACGAAATCCAGGGGGTGATCGCCCTGGAAAACTCTTTCAACCGCGTCGGCCTTGACCACGTGCTGCTGGTCAAAGTCGCCTCCACCGCGGTCACCGCCAAGCTGATGGGCGCCAATCGTGAACAACTGCTGTCGGCCTTGTCTCACGCTTTCGTTGATGGGCAGGCGTTGCGCACCTATCGCCATGCACCGAATGCCGGCTCGCGCAAATCCTGGGCCGCAGGCGATGCATCGAGCCGTGGTGTGCGCCTGGCGGATATCGCCCTGCGTGGCGAAATGGGCATCCCCGGTGTGTTGAGTGCGCCGCAGTGGGGGTTCTACGACGTGTTGTTCAGCCACACCAACAAGGACCTGGCGCTCAAGCCCACAGACAAGCGCGCCTTCAGCCTGCCTCAGGCCTACGGCACCTACGTGATGGAAAACGTGCTGTTCAAGATCAGTTTCCCGGCGGAGTTCCACGCGCAAACCGCCTGCGAGGCGGCGGTGACCTTGCACCCGCAGGTCAAGCATCGTCTGCATGAAATCGAACGTATCGTGATCACCACCCATGAGTCGGCGATTCGGATTATTTCCAAGGTTGGCCAATTGGCCAACGCTGCCGATCGCGACCACTGCCTGCAATACATGACCGCCGTGCCCTTGGTGTTCGGCAATCTGGTGGCCGAGCACTACGAAGATGATTTCCACGCGGCCCACCCGATCATCGACGAGCTGCGCGACAAGATGGTCATCGTTGAAGACCCACGCTATAGCCGCGAATACCTGGAGGCGGACAAGCGTTCCATTGCCAATGCGGTGCAGGTGTTCTTTATGGATGGCACCTGCACTGAGCAGGTAGCGGTGGAATACCCGATTGGCCATCGCCGCCGTCGGGTGGACGGTATCCCATTGCTGGAAGACAAGTTCAAAGCCAACCTGGCGACGCGGTTCACTGCGCAGCGCAGCGCCGAGATTGTTGCGTTGTGCAAGGATCAGGCACGGCTTGAGGCGACGGCTGTGAACCGTTTCATGGATCTGTTGGTGATCTAAAAAACAACGCGGCCAATGTGGGAGGGAGCAAGCCCCCTCTCACATTTGTCCTCCATTGGGGCAACTATCGGGTCAGGCGCAAGCTTGTTCAAACCGTAGTATCACCCTGCGGTTGTGCTTGCTCTTCTTTTCGATTTTCTCGCAGAACACCCGGCCGATTTCTTCGGTGTTGAGCACATGGGTGCCGCCGCATGGCTGGATATCGATGCCGGGGATTTCAATCACCCGTACCGAGCCCGACACCACCGGTGGCGCAACCGCCTGGGTGCGGGTGATCTGTAGCAAGGTCGCGTATTCGGTGGCGGGCATCGACAGGGTCTTCACCGCATGGGCCTGCTCGATCAGGGCGTTGAGGTCACGGGTTAGACCGTCTTTGTCCAGGGTCATTTCCGGCAGGTCGAAATCCAGTCGGCCTTTATCCGCACTGATGCTGCAACCGGTCACGGGCGCGTCGATGAGCGAGCACAACAAGTGCAGGCAGGTGTGCATTTTCATGTGCTGGTAGCGCCGCTCCCAATCCAGGCCGGCGTCTACCTGGATGCCCGCCGTCAACTGCTCGGGGCAATGGTCCACCTGATGCCAGATGATCGAGCGCAACACCGGATCGCGCACGGTACCTGTCACCTCGACCCGCGTGCCATCGGGCAGGGTGAAATGGCCGGTATCGCCCGGTTGCCCGCCGCCGGTGGGGTAGAACAGTGTGTGCTCCAGGGCGATGCCGTGTTCACTGACCGCAATAACCCGGGCGCTGAACGCGTTCTGATAGGGCGCGCTGTCGAACAGCGCCAGGGTTTCCATGGTATGCACGGACATGTTCAACCTCCAACGATCAGTGGGCTGGCTTGCAAGAGATGGCGCACCATCGCGCTCAAGCCAGGGGGAGAGAGCAGGGTGATTTCAAATTCCGGCCCGCAGACTTTCAGGTTCAGCGGCAAGCGCGGCAGTTGTTCGCCGGTATCGACACGGTGCAGGCGAAATTGCAGGTGGTGGCGCTCTTTCACCGTGGGTTCGAGCATTAACCCTTGCAGCGGATGAAAGTCGGCATCCAGCACCGTGACCTTATGACCGGCACTCACCTCACCGACGACGTGCAAGCGCTCATCCAGGGCAAAGGCGCCTAGGTAATTGCTGCGGTCCGATTCGTCGTTTTTTTGCAACTGGATCTGGTTGACTACTTTGACCTTGGTGCCTGCCGGTACGTCCTGGGTGATCACGCAGGAGGGGCTGATAAATACGTTGTCGCCGATCGACACGTAGCCCAGCACCCGGGCACCGGCGCCCACCTCGACGTTGTTGCCCAGGCGCGGGTGGCGTTTGCCGTCCGGATTGTTGGCGATGCCGCGGGCTCCCAGGGTCACGCCGCACAGGATGTAGCAGTCGTTGCCGATCACGCAGGTTTCGCCGATGACGGTGCCATAGCCATGGTCCAGTACAAAGCGCCGGCCGATACACGCCGCCGGATGAATCTCGGCACCGGAGAGAATCTTGCCCTGGTTGCTGAGCTTGAGCGCCATGCGCGAAAACATCCCATGGCCCGGGTCGGGGAAATTCCACACCTGGTGCGCAAGACGATAGAACAGCACTGCCTTGAACGAGGCATAGGATTCCAGGATCAACTCACCGCGCCCACGCGATGCCGGATCTCGATAGGCGTAGGCGATCAGGTCCTCGGCCACTGCTTGGGCGGCGTTCTGGATCAGTGGCGCCAGGTGTGGTTCCAACTGCTTCATCTGCCCGGGCGTCAGGGTCGTGATGAGATGGGTAAGCAACTCATCGTGCAGCAGTTGCATGTCGATAAAGCCCCCCATGGAGGCACCCCCGCATTCTGGATGATTGAAAAACCCGTTACTCGAAACTGGGCAGGTAACTGTCGGCATTGTCGTAGACCATGGTCAGCACCACCGTTTCAGGCGGCAGTTCGGGGGCGAGTTGGGCGATGGCAACCATGTTGGCGGCGGAGGACAGCCCCAGGCTGATGGCGTCGGTGCGCATGATGCGTTTGATCATGTCCAGGCACGCCGAGTGCGACACCTTGAGCATGCCGTCGATCACGTCCAGGTTGAGGATGCTCGGGATCAGGCCAATCGACAGGCCCTGGATTGCGTGCGCAGCGTGCTGGTCTTTGAGCAGGTCGCATTCCTGCGGCTCCACGCCCATCACGCGGATCGCTGGCCAGGCGGCCTTGAGGGTTTCGCCAATGCCGGTGATATGGCCACCTGTGCCGATGCCGCTGACGAAGTAGTCCACGCGCTGATCACCGAAGGCGCGGATGATCTCCGGCGCGGTGGTGTCGCGGTGGGTCTGCGGGTTGGCGCCGTTGCGCTGCTGGTTGAGCATCACGAAGTTGGGGTTTTCCAACTGCAGTTCCATGCACTTTTCGCCGTGGGAGTTGTTGCCCAGGCGGCTGTCTGACAGCACCACTTTGGCACCATACAGGCGTAGCAATTTCTGCTTTTCGGGGCTGTAGTTGTCAGGGATCACCAGCACCACTTTATAGCCCAGGACATTGCCGGCCATCACCAGGCCAATGCCGGTGTTGCCGCCGCTGGGTTCGATGATGGTTTGCCCGGAGTCGCGGATCAGTACGCCACGGCACTCGGCATCGAGGATCATGCCCAGGGCGATGCGCGCCTTGTGGCTGCCACCGGGGTTGAGGGATTCCAGCTTGGCGTAGACTTCGATGCCGAGGTCTTCGGAAAACTGGGCCAGGCGCACGATAGGCGTTTGGCCGATGACGTCGAGAATGGAGTTATGCAGCATCAGCAAGTCTCCACGATCAGTACAGAGGCATGTCGGGTTCGACGTCGCGAACCCAGTGCTTCATGCCGCCCTGCAGGACTTTGGTGTTCGCGAACCCGGCTGCCAGCAGGGTGCTGGCGGCTTGTTCGGCTCGGGTGCCCGCGTAGCAGATCAGGTAATGGGTGTTGTCTCGGCTGAGGTTGTCGAGTTGCCCATCCAGTTCGGCTAGGGGAATGTGCAACACGCCTGGCAGCTTGCACACTTCCAATTCGCTGGCGTCGCGCACGTCCAGCAATACATCGGCGCTGTTGGGGTGCTCAAGCACCTGCTTGAGGTTCTGAGGCTTGATGTAGCGTTCTGCCGCCAGCGACGGTTGGCTCGGTACGGCATCGGCACACGCCGTGGGGGCGGCGCTTTCGCTGCTGCGCAGCTCCGAGCAGCAGGGGCAGTCGAGGCGGCGCTTGAAGCGGATCTCGCTGAACTTCATCGCCAGCGCGTCAAAGCGCATCAAGCGGCCGGATAAAGGTTCGCCAATGCCGATCAGCAATTTGATCGCCTCGGTGGCCTGGATCATTCCTACCACACCCGGCAGCACGCCGATCACGCCGCCGGCGCTGCAATTGGGCGCCAGTTCTGCGGGCGGGGCCTTGGGAAACAGGCAGCGATAGCACGGCCCGCCTTTGTAGTTGAGCACGCTGATCTGCCCGTCGAAACGGTAGATGGCGCCATAGACCAAAGGTTTGCCCAACTGTACGCAAGCATCGTTGACCAGGTAGCGGGTATCGAAATTATCGGTACCGTCGATCACCAGGTCATAGGCGCCCACCAGTTCCAGAGCGTTGTCGGTGTCAAGCGCGGTGTTGTGCGCATTGATCCGGATATGAGGGTTGAGGTCCAGCAGGCGTTGCTTGGCGGACTCGACCTTGGGCATTCCCAGTGTGCTGTTGCCATGGACAATCTGGCGCTGCAGGTTGCTGCTTTCCACCACGTCAAAATCCACCAGCCCCAGGGTGCCGATGCCTGCCGCTGCCAGGTACAGGCTGATGGGCGAGCCCAGGCCCCCGGTGCCGATGACCAGAACTTTGGCTTTCTTCAGGTTCAATTGGCCTTCGCGGCCGACGCCCGGCAGGGTGATGTGGCGCACGTAGCGCTGCACTTCTTCGTTGCTCAGGGTGTCGATGTCCATGCCGCCTGAGGTGGCGAGCAACACTTCGATCCGGGATTTTGGCGGCAGGACTTCATCGGCTTCGATCAGCGCCTCCTCGGCGGTAAACAGGAAGTGTTCCTTGAGCTGGTTGTTCTTTTCATGGAACAGGTACTGACGCAATTGGGGGTGATTGGTGCAGAGATTTTCAATGACTTCGCGCAATGTCGATCCGGCGCCCTCAAGGGTCGATTCCGGCAGCTTGGCCACGCGAACCAGAATGTCGGGGAAAGAGACAGCGTTCATGGACAACTCCGTGTGCAGGTCGTTGAAGGGTTGAGGTGCGAAATGCTTGCCATCCCAGGCAAACAGTTTTGAGCCCAGGACCTGGCTCTGGCGAACATCCACCACCAGATAGCTGACTGGGTAGATCGGCTCCCCCATGAACAGCGCCTTGTCCTGGTCTTCATCACTGAAATAGGCGCCGACATCCGGGTGGGAGTGATAGATCACCACCACCGGATTGTCGCTGCGAAACGCCTTGTTCAGCAGCAGGGTATCGGCCACCGAGAAGGTGTAGCCGTTGGCCGCGCTGCGGGGGTACATCTGGGAGTTCTTGTGGTGCAGCTCGTTCTGGATATTGCTGCCCAGGTACACACTGCCGTCGGCGAAGACGAAGCCGCAGCACTCTTCTGGGTAGCTGCGGCTGGCGTGGGCGTAGATCTGTTCCAGGGCGGTGGGGCGGAGGACTTCCATGTTTCTCTCGCGTTGGTTGAGGGTCATTTTTTCTTGGCCAGGAGTTTTTCAACCGGCAGCTTGGTGATCGCAAAGCCGGCCAGCAGAATCGCCGAATACAGCATAAGGTCGCGGGAAATTTCCACGCCTTCGTACCAGGCACCGATGATCACCGCGAACACCGGGAAGATGATGAAGACGAACGACAGGATGATCGGGCTCAGGCGCTTGAGCAGCATGAAATACACAATAAACCCGCCTACCGAGGCCACCAGCCCGAGGTAGAACAGTGCAGTCCAGGAGCGCAGGGTGATGTCATTGAAGGCTGGCGTTTCAAACCACAGGCCGGCGACGAACAACATCAGCCCGGCGATGCCGATGGGCAGGGTGTTGTAGGTAATCACACTGATGGCACTGCCTTTCTGCTTGGTAATCACGTAGCACAACGCGTGCATGATCGCGGCGCTCAGTATCGCCAACACCCCGAAGAACTCGGCGTGGTCCAGGTGCAGGCCCTGGCTCTTGATGATCATGTAGAGGCTGCCAAACCCGATACCGATGCCAACGACCTGGGAGAAGTAGATGCGCTCACGCAGGAACAGCGCCGAAAAGATCAGGATGAATACCGGCATGCAGCTGAACAGCAGGGCCGTCAGGCCGGATGACACGTGCATCTCGCCATAGTTGAGCAGGTAGTAGGGAACGCTGAAGTACGACAGGGTCACAAACACAAAGAACCAGCGGCTTTCCCGTGGGAACAGGATCGGCTCGCGACGCACCATGGCAAAACACAGGAACAGCGGAAACGCGATCAGAAAGCGCAGCCCGGCGGATGTCAGCGGCGGCACGCTCTCTACGGCGATCTTGATGCCCAGCCATGTAGTGCCCCAACTCAGGCACACGATCAGAAACATCAAGCTGGTCACCAGCCCGGCGAGCCACTGTTTTTGAGTTTTTGTTTTTGCAGTGTTTTCGAGAACGGCGGACATTGGCATCTTTTATTGCTTCCCTGAGCCGGAATTGAACTCTATATTGAACTTGTAATGAGTTATGTTTATCGGCGATTGAACCCGTAAAAGCACACTATTAGGGCGAAAGATGGCTGTCAAAACAAATATTGACATGGTGTCAATTATGCGTGAGGGCCTGTCCAACGGGCAGGGCGTGAAGTACAAGCGCCTGTCTGATGTGATGGAGCGGGGCATCCTCGAAGGCTTGATTGAACCGGGACGAAAACTGCCGCCCCATCGGGTGCTGTCCGACAACCTGGGGGTGACCATTGGCACCATCAGCCGGGCCTACGGTGAGCTGGAGCGCCTGGGCTTGGTGGTTGCACGGGTCGGTGACGGAACCTTCGTGCGCAAGCGTGGGATGGAGCGTCAGCGTGATGAAGGCTTTCGCAATTTCAGCGAGGAGCCGCGCCAGTACTTCGACATGAGTCGCAACATGCACATTCCGGGGCAGGAAACGGTGTTTCTTGCCCAGAGCTTCCAAACGCTGTCGACCAACGCCAAGTTCCTGCAGGACATCAGCGCCTATACCCCCGACGCCGGCTTGCCGCGTTACCGTGAAGCCGGGGCGCAATGGCTGGTGCAGCGCGATTTTCATCCGATTCCAGAGCAGGTCATCTGCGTCAACGGCGGCCAGCACGGTTTGCTGTGCGCGATGATGGCGCTGCTGCGTGCTGGCGATACGGTAGTCACCGAGCAACTGACTTATCCTGGGCTGATTACGGCTGCGCGCATGTTGGGCGTGCGCCTGATTGGCCTGGAAATGGATGAAGAAGGCGTGTTGCCCACGGCGCTGGATGAGGTCTGTCGTAATCACCGCATTTCGGCGTTGTACTGCACGCCGACTATTCAGAATCCCACGACGGCGGTGTTGTCGGTGGCGCGTCGCGAAGCCTTGGCCAAGGTGTGTCGTGAGCACAACCTGCTGATTCTCGAGGACGAAGCCCACGGCGTGCTGGTTGAGGATCGCCCGCCGCCCCTCAGCTATTTCGCGCCTGAGCGTACGATTTTGATCAGCAGTCTGAGCAAAGCGGTGTCGGCAGGGTTGCGGGTAGGCTACGTGCACGCGCCACCGGCACTGGTCAGCCGCATCTCGGCGGCACTGCGCTCGACCTGCTGGATGGCGACGCCTGTGACCCTGGAACTGGCCACCCAGTGGATTGAAAACGGCACGGCGGAATATCTGTTGCGCCAACAAATCAACGAAATCAGCCGCCGCAAGACCTTGGTCGAGGATTTATTGACCGGGCTGGCGTATCGCACCCACCTCAACAGCCCGCATTTCTGGATCGAGGTGCCGGAGCCATGGCGTGCGTCGGAAATCGAGGCAGAGCTCAGGCAGAACAATTACCTGATCGCCACCGCCGAGGCGTTTGCCGTGGGGCAGACGGCGGTGCCGCAGTTTATTCGGGCGAGTATCTGCAATACGTCTGGCGATGATCAGTTACTGCGCGAGGGGTTTGATGCGCTGGCGACGGCGTTGGGGCAGGGGGGGGGGCGGTTTCATCTGTAAATCCGCGTTACCGTTCATCGCAGGCAAGCCAGCTCCCACAGGGGAACGCATTCCAACTGTGGGAGCTGGCTTGCCTGCGATAGCGTCAGATCAGGCGACAGAGATCACTTGAAGCGCCGCTCCACACCCTTCTCAACCAAAATCTTTGCCGAAATCTCTTCCACCGAAAAATGCGTGGAATTGATGTGTGCAATATTCTCGCGACGGAACAGATTTTCCACTTCACGCACTTCGAACTCGCACTGCGCATAGCTGGAGTAGCGGCTGTTGGGCTTGCGTTCGTTACGGATGGCGGTCAGGCGGTCCGGGTCGATGGTCAGGCCGAACAGTTTGTGCGAGTGGGCGCGCAGGGCGGCGGGCAGCGTCAGGTGCTCCATATCGTCTTCGGTCAGCGGGTAGTTGGCCGCACGGATACCGAATTGCATGGCCATGTACAGACAGGTCGGGGTCTTGCCGCAACGCGACACGCCCACCAGGATCAGGTCGGCCTTGTCGTAGTAGTGGGTGCGGGCGCCATCATCGTTGTCGAGGGCAAAGTTCACCGCCTCGATGCGCTCCATATAGTTGGAGTTATGCCCGATGGAATGGGACTTTCCGACAGAGTATGAAGAATGCTCACTCAACTCCTGTTCCAATGGCGCCAGGAAGGTCGAGAAAATGTCGATCATGAAACCATTCGACGTTGCGAGAATCTCACGAATGTCTTGATTGACGATGGTGTCGAAAATGATCGGGCGAAAACCGTCTTTTTCAGCCGCCAGATTGATTTGTTGTACCATGGCCCGCGCTTTATCCACGCTGTCTATATAAGGCCGGGTGAATTTGGCGAAGGTAATGTTTTCGAACTGCGCAAGCAGGCTCTGGCCCAGTGTTTCGGCTGTGATGCCGGTGCCGTCGGAAATAAAGAAAGCAGATCGTTTCATTTGAGCCCTGGGCCTTAAGCTGATGGCGAATCTTGGATATGATAGGCGCGATTTTGCCGTCCCGCAGTGGGCCGCATTCTCACTTATTTTCCAGGTCCAGGCCACAAGCGCTGGCGTTAGCTCCTACTGAGCAACCCGCGTCCTGAGCTTTTCCAACACAGAAAGTGGAGAGATCACCTTGGTAGAGTACGTAGTTTCCCTCGATAAGCTCGGCGTCCATGATGTAGAGCATGTGGGGGGCAAGAACGCATCCCTCGGCGAGATGATCAGTAATCTTGCAGGCGCTGGTGTCTCGGTGCCCGGTGGTTTCGCCACCACGGCCCAGGCTTACCGCGACTTCCTCGAGCTGAGCGGCCTCAACGCCCAGATCCACGCCGCGCTGGATGCCTTGGACGTCGACGACGTCAACGCCCTGGCCAAGACCGGCGCCCAGATCCGTCAGTGGATCATGGAAGCCGAGTTCCCCGAGAAGCTCAACGAAGAAATTCGCACCGCCTTCGCCACCCTGTCCGCCGGCAACCCGGACATGGCTGTCGCCGTACGCTCCTCGGCCACCGCCGAAGACTTGCCGGACGCTTCCTTTGCCGGCCAGCAGGAAACCTTCCTGAATATCCGTGGCGTGGAAAACGTCATTCGCGCGGCCAAGGAAGTATTCGCCTCGCTGTTCAACGACCGCGCTATTTCCTACCGTGTACACCAGGGTTTCGACCACAAGCTGGTGGCCTTGTCTGCTGGTGTGCAGCGCATGGTGCGTTCGGAAACCGGCACTGCTGGCGTGATGTTCACCCTGGACACTGAGTCGGGCTTCCGTGATGTGGTATTCATTACCGGTGCCTACGGCCTGGGCGAAACCGTCGTACAAGGCGCGGTCAACCCTGACGAATTCTACGTGCACAAGCACACCCTTGAGGCCGGCCGCCCGGCCATCCTGCGCCGCAACCTGGGCAGCAAGGCGATCAAGATGATCTACGGCGACGAAGCCAAGGCCGGTCGCTCGGTGAAAACCGTTGACGTCGACAAGGCCGAGCGCGCGCGTTTCTGCCTGACCGATGCTGAAGTCAGCGAACTGGCCAAACAGGCGATGATCATCGAGAAGCACTACAAGTGCCCGATGGACATCGAGTGGGCCAAGGACGGTGACGACGGCAAGCTATATATCGTGCAAGCGCGTCCGGAAACCGTGAAGAGCCGCACTTCGGCCAATGTCATGGAGCGTTACCTGCTCAAGGAAACCGGCACCGTACTGGTGGAAGGCCGTGCCATTGGTCAGCGCATCGGTGCTGGCAAGGTGCGGATCATCAAGGACGTGTCGGAAATGGACAAGGTCCAGCCCGGCGACGTGCTGGTTTCCGACATGACCGACCCGGACTGGGAGCCGGTGATGAAGCGCGCCAGCGCCATCGTCACCAACCGAGGCGGGCGTACTTGCCACGCGGCGATCATCGCCCGTGAACTGGGGATCCCGGCGGTAGTCGGTTGCGGCAACGCCACCCAACTGCTCAAGGAGGGCCAGGGTGTCACCGTGTCTTGCGCCGAAGGCGATACCGGTTTCATCTTCGAAGGTGAGCTGGGCTTCGATATCAAGCAAAATTCCATCGACGCCATGCCCGACCTGCCGTTCAAGATCATGATGAACGTCGGCAACCCGGACCGCGCCTTCGATTTCGCGCAGTTGCCGAACGCCGGGGTGGGCCTGGCCCGCCTGGAGTTCATCATCAATCGCATGATCGGCGTGCACCCAAAGGCCTTGTTGAACTATGACGGCCTGCCGCTGGATATCAAGGAAAGCGTCGACAAGCGCATCGCCGGCTACAACGACCCGGTAGGCTTCTATGTCGAGAAGCTGGTGGAAGGCATCAGTACGCTGGCCGCGGCGTTCTACCCGAAAAAGGTCATCGTGCGCCTGTCGGACTTCAAGTCCAACGAGTACGCCAACCTGATCGGCGGCAAGCTCTACGAGCCGGAAGAAGAAAACCCGATGCTGGGCTTCCGTGGCGCCTCGCGTTACATCAGCGAAGCGTTCCGTGACTGCTTCGAGCTTGAGTGCCGTGCCCTCAAGCGCGTGCGCAACGAGATGGGCCTGACCAACGTCGAGATCATGGTGCCGTTCGTGCGCACCCTGGGCGAAGCGAGCCAAGTGGTCGACCTGCTGGCCGAAAACGGCTTGACCCGTGGCGAGAACGGCCTGCGCGTGATCATGATGTGCGAATTGCCGTCCAACGCCATCCTCGCCGAAGAGTTCCTGGAGTTCTTCGACGGTTTCTCCATCGGCTCCAACGACCTGACCCAGCTGACCCTGGGCCTGGACCGCGACTCCGGGATCATCGCTCACCTGTTCGACGAGCGTAACCCAGCGGTCAAAAAGCTGCTGGCCAATGCCATCCAGGCGTGTAACAAGGCCGGCAAGTACATTGGTATCTGTGGCCAAGGCCCTTCCGACCACCCTGACCTGGCTAAATGGCTGATGGAGCAGGGCATTGAAAGCGTCTCGCTGAACCCGGACTCTGTGCTGGAAACCTGGTTCTTCCTGGCGGAAGGCCAAGCGTCCGCTTAAAGTCGCAACGTCAAAAGTGCCGGTCACTCGTGAGGGTGACCGGCATTCTTATCTGTACTGGGCGGGAACTCCTTGCGGACGCCGCCCTTTTTTGTGCAAGAGCATTATGCAAAGCAGCAGCAACCTGTTTCCCGTCGCCTTGATCAGCGCTGAACGTCGTGGCGACCTGAGTGAAGACGTCTACCGGCTCAAGCCCGGCAATAGCCCTGATGGCACCGTCGAGCTGGCGGTTACCCGTTTGGGCCTGGCCGATGTCCCGGAAAACCGGGGCACGCCGATTATTTTGTTGCATGGCAGCTTTTCCAATCGGCGCTTCTGGTACTCGCCCAAGGGGATCGGCCTGGGCGCGTACCTGGCGCGCCGGGGTTTTGATGTGTGGATCCCGGAAATGCGCGGCCATGGGCTGTCCAAGCGCAACCATGAGTACGCCAGAAACCGCGTCGCCGATTACGCCCGCTACGATTTGCCGGCCATGGGGGCCTTTGTGCGTGAGCAAAGCGGGCAGGTCCCGCACTGGATCGGGCATTCCCTCGGTGCCACGACCTTGGCTGCGGCCCTGGGCGGGCAACATTTGGGGGCGCCTGAGGTGGCTTCGGTGGCATTGTTCGGCTGCCAGGTCAGCCGCACCCATTGGCCGTTGAAAATTCCACCCGTGGAGTGGGGTACTCGGTTGATCCTCAAGCGCCTTGCCCATGTGTCTGGCCCACGCTTCAAGCGCGGCCCCGAGGATGAGCCGGCGGGAGTGATGATCGAAGCGATGCGCTGGAATGGCCTGTTCGGCCGCTTCGGCGATGCCGAATGTGACTGGTGGAAGGGCTTGGCGCAGATCGATGTGCCGTTGCTCGCGGTCAGCGCGGCGGGCGATCGGCAAGACCCGGACTGGGCGTGTCGCAAGCTCTTCGAGCAGGTCGGCAGCGAGCATCGCCAGTATCTGTGCCTGGGGCGCGAGCAGGGTTTCAGCGAGGACTTCGGGCATGTGCAGATGCTGGTCAACAAAGCCGCGCAGGCCGAAGTATGGCCATTGGTGGAACGGTGGTTGAACGACCCACTGACACCATTATTCGGGACTCGACCCCAAGTGGCCGCAGCAGTTTGAGCAAACGCTCTACCAAGGGCGTTTCACTCTTGAGTGGTTGCGGCTAAGATATGACGCGCTGGGCGCTTCTGGTCATATTCAGTCGCGCAACGTGTATTGCGTTGCGCTGATGCGGGTCCGATCATGGCGGCTCACCACTGGCAGGCACTTAAAGAATGCCTGTCGCGGCGCGTTTTTCTGATGTACACCGTGGATGTTCGATCTCTTCTTTGACGACAGGAGCTTCTCGATGAACCATTACGTGACCCCCGACCTGTGTGACGCCTACCCGGAACTGGTGCAGGTAGTGGAGCCGATGTTCAGCAACTTCGGTGGCCGAGATTCTTTTGGGGGTGAGATCGTCACCATCAAATGCTTCGAAGATAATTCCCTGGTAAAGGAACAGGCTGACCAGCCGGGCGCTGGCAAAGTGATGGTCGTTGACGGCGGAGGCTCACTGCGCCGCGCGTTGCTGGGCGATCTGATTGCCGATAAAGCTGCGAAAAATGGCTGGGAAGGGCTGGTGATCTATGGTTGCGTCCGGGATGTGGATGTTCTCGCCCAGACCGACCTGGGTGTGCAGGCACTGGCCTCCCACCCGATGAAAACCGACAAGCGTGGCCTCGGTGACCTGAACGTCGTTGTGACGTTCGCGGGTGTGACGTTCCGTCCGGGTGAGTACATCTACGCCGACAATAACGGCGTGATCGTGTCGCCCAGCCCGCTGAAAATGCCTGAATAAACCCAAGGAGTCTGGATGTTCGAGGAAGAGAACGCGCAATGGGGGCTGGTACATGCCCTGGTGCTGGATGGTAAAGGCGGTGCGCGTTCGATTGCCCGGACTGAGCTCGACGATCTGCAGTTGCAACCCCAGGAAAGCCTGTGGCTGCATTGGGATCGCAGCCATCCCCAGACCCAGACCTGGCTGCGCAAATCCAGCGGCCTGAGCGAATTTGCCTGCGACCTGCTGCTGGAGGAGAACACCCGCCCACGGTTGTTGCCGTTGCCCGACGCCGAATTGCTGTTGTTTCTGCGCGGGATCAATCTCAACCCCGGGGCAGAGCCGGAGGACATGGTTTCGGTGCGTATCTTCGCCGCCGCCAATCGTGTGATCTCCCTGCGTTTGCGCCCGTTGCGCGCCACCGATGAGCTATTGGTGCAACTGGCGGACGGCAAAGGCCCTAAAACGGCGTCTGAACTCATCCTTTATATGGCTCAGTACCTGACCAACAAAGTGCAGGATCTGGTTACAGGGTTGTCTGAAATCGTCGATTCCGAGGAAGAAAAACTCGATGCCGACGAACGGTATACCCCAGAGCACGGCAGCGTTTTGCAGATCCGTCGGCGCGCGGCCGGGCTCAAGCGGTTTTTGGCACCACAGCGGGATATTTTTGCCCAGCTGACGCGAATAAAATTGGCATGGTTTTGCGATGACGATGCTGACTATTGGAACGAGTTGCACAACAGTCTGACCCGTTACCTGGAAGAGCTGGAACTGGCCAGAGAGCGCGTGGGGCTTGTGCTTGAGGCCGAAGACCGGCGCTTGAGCCTGCGCATGAACCGCACCATGTATCGCTTCGGGATCATCACCGGGATCTTCTTGCCGATGAGTTTTCTCACCGGTTTGCTCGGTATAAATGTGGGTGGCATTCCGTTCTCCGAGAGCCCCTACGGATTCATGATTGCGTGCCTGTTGATGGTCTCGGTGGCCCTGGGACAATGGTGGCTATTTCGACGATTACGATGGGTTTGAGCTGAATATGACCTGAACGTAAGAAAGGGTCGATGTGACCCGATGAATTTTACCCTCGTCTTTTAAATCACTTGCGAGAGGTCTCTATGCACGATCCGTTCGAACAGTCTTTGCGTGACATGCTCAATGCTTCGCCATCCAACCGTGATGACGATGCTTGCCTGGGTCGCGTATTGAAAACCGCCAACCGTCAGGTCGGTGCGGGTGATCTGTTCGGGCTGCTCGGGCGTTGGTTGCCGGCATTGATGATGGCCCTGAACAACGGTTCGGCCCATGTGTCACCGGTTTCGCGCCGTAAACCTCTTGCTCGCACTGCTGATAAGGCTGATTGAATATGGAACTTGATCTCTGGACCCAGAGCCTGGTCACCGCGATGACCGCATTGTGGACCAAGGTTGCGAATTTCATTCCCAACCTGTTTGGTGCCCTGGTCCTGGTGTTGCTGGGCTTTGTCGTGGCCAAGTTGCTCGACACCCTGTTGTCCAAGCTGCTCGCCAAACTCGGGCTGGATCGCCTGATGGCCGGCACCGGTTTGACCAAATTGCTGGGTCGCGCCGGGCTGCAGGTGCCGATTTCTACCTTGATCGGCAAGATCGTCTACTGGTTTGTTCTACTTATTTTTCTGGTTTCTGCAGCGCAATCCCTTGGACTTGAGCGAGTTTCAGCTACGCTCGACATGCTGGCACTGTATTTGCCGAAAGTTTTCGGCGGCGCGCTGGTGTTGCTGGTAGGTGTTTTACTCGCGCAATTGGCCAATGGGCTGGTGCGCGGGGCCGCTGAAGGCGTGGGGTTGGACTACGCGGCAGGCTTGGGGCGAATCGCACAGGGGCTGGTGATCATCATCAGTATTTCCGTCGCGATCAGCCAGTTGGAAGTCAAGACTGACCTGCTGAACCACGTTATTGTGATTGTTTTGATTACCGTTGGTCTGGCCGTTGCACTGGCCATGGGTTTGGGAAGCCGGGAAATTGCCGGTCAGATTCTTGCGGGAATCTATGTGCGTGAGCTATATCAGGTTGGGCAACAAGTGCGTGTGGGCGAGGTTGAAGGGCAGATCGAGGAGATCGGCACGGTCAAGACGACAGTGCTGACCGATGACGGAGAACTGGTTTCGCTGTCCAACCGGATTCTCCTGGAGCAGCAGGTCAGTAGCCGCTAATCCGGCAAACCCTGCTAATGTACGCCGCCGCAAACCCGGGTGACCGGGTTGCAACGGACATTGACCTGACTGCCGGCACGACTTGTTTTGAATAAAGCCCAAACGCTGTCCACGCGCTATGACCCCCGTGAGCTCTCTGATGAGGAGTTGGTCGCGCGCTCGCACACGGAGCTGTTTCACGTAACACGCGCGTACGAAGAATTGATGCGCAGGTATCAACGCACTCTGTTCAACGTTTGTTCAAGGTATTTGGGGAACGATAGAGACGCGGACGATGTCTGTCAGGAAGTGATGCTCAAGGTGCTATATGGCCTGAAGAACTTCGAGGGCAAATCGAAGTTCAAGACCTGGCTGTACAGCATCACGTACAACGAGTGCATCACGCAGTATCGGAAGGAACGGCGAAAGCGTCGCTTGATGGACGCTTTGAGTCTGGACCCCCTTGAGGAGGCGTCTGAAGAAAAGGCGCCGGCACCCGAGGAGAAGGGCGGACTTGATCGCTGGTTGGTGCATGTGAACCCGATTGACCGGGAAATTCTGGTGCTTCGCTTTGTCGCAGAGCTGGAATTCCAGGAAATCGCTGACATCATGCATATGGGCTTGAGTGCTACAAAAATGCGGTACAAACGTGCTCTTGATAAATTACGTGAGAAATTTGCGGGCGAGACTGAAACTTAGTGCGTAGCAAATATCTCTTACGTGTAGGCAAGTTCTGTTAGACTTGTCGCCGAGTTGTCCCCCGGTTTGTGGGACTGCTTTACAATCACCAGATGGGGATTTAACGGATGAAACTGAAAAACACCTTGGGCTTGGCCATTGGTTCTCTTATTGCCGCTACTTCTTTCGGCGTTCTGGCACAAGGCCAAGGCGCAGTTGAAGGCGAGCTGTTCTACAAGAAGCAGTACAACGATAGCGTTAAGCACATCGAAGACGGCTTCAACCCAGGCGCTCGCATTGGTTACTTCCTGACCGACGATCTGTCGTTGAATCTGTCGTACGACAAGACCAACCACACCCGTTCGAACGACGGCACTGGCAACCAGAAGATCAAAGGTGACACTGGCAGCCTCGTTGCTCAGTACCACTTCGGTCAGGCTGGCGTTGATAGCCTGCGTCCATACGTTGAAGGCGGTTTCGGCCACCAGAGCCGTACCAACGTCAAGGCTGACGGCCACAGCGGTCGCGACCAGACCACTTTCGCCACCATCGGTACTGGCGTGAAGTACTACTTCACCAACAACCTGTACGCTCGTGCTGGTGTTGAAGCTGACTACGGTCTGGACAACGGCAAGTGGGACTACTCCGCACTGGTTGGCCTGGGCGTGAACTTCGGCGGTAACGCTGGCGCAGCTGCTCCAGCTCCTACCCCAGCACCAGCTCCAGAGCCAGTTCCAGAGCCAGAAGCTCCGGTTGCTCAGGTTGTTCGTGTTGAGCTGGACGTTAAGTTCGACTTCGACAAGTCGGTTGTTAAGCCTAACAGCTACGGCGACGTGAAAAACCTGGCCGACTTCATGGCTCAGTACCCAGACACCAACGTAGAAGTTGCTGGTCACACTGACTCCGTCGGTCCAGACGCTTACAACCAGAAGCTGTCCCAGCGTCGTGCTGACGCTGTTAAGCAAGTCCTGGTTAAAGATGGCGTAGCTCCTAGCCGCATCACTTCCGTTGGTTACGGTGAGTCCCGCCCAGTTGCTGACAACGCAACTGAAGCTGGCCGCGCTGTTAACCGTCGCGTAGAAGCAGCTGTTGAAGCCACCGCTAAGTAATTAGCCTGGCTTTACAAAAAAACCCGGCTTAGGCCGGGTTTTTTTCGCCTGGAATTTGCCTCAGGCACTGGCCGCCGTCGCCAGGCAAGCCGCCTGCGCAGCACCAGCAACGCTACCAATCACCAGGATAGCCGGGCTTTTCAGGGCGAACGCTTGCGCATCCTCATGCATCCGCGCCAGATCACTGCGGCATTCGCGCTGCTGGGGCAGCGAAGCATTTTCGATCATCACCACGGGCATGTCCGGGGCCATGCCGCCTTCGAGCAACTGCTGACGAATCTCCTCCAGCTTCGCCACGCCCATGTACACCACCAGTGTGGTTCCACTTTCCGCCAGTGCGCGCCAGTTCAACGCGCTGTCGTCCTGAGTATGAGCAGTGACCAGCGTCACCCCACGGCTCACACCGCGTAACGTCAGGGGAATATCGCAGCTCGTCGCCCCGGCTAACCCCGACGTGATGCCGTTGACCAACTCCACCTCAATGCCACGTTCGCGCAGCCACAGCGCCTCTTCGCCACCGCGACCAAAAATGCACGGGTCGCCGCCCTTGAGCCGCACCACGCATTTGCCCTGGCGGGCATAACGCAGCATCAGGCGATGGATAAAATCCTGGGGCGTGGAGCGGCAGCCACCGCGTTTACCGACGGTAATCACGCGTGCATCGCCGCAGTGTTCGAGCACGGCCGGGTTGACCAGGTCATCAATCAGCACCACGTCCGCTTCATGCAGGGCTCTGACTGCCTTGAGGGTCAGCAACTCCGGATCACCGGGCCCAGCGCCTACCAGCCACACTTTTGCGCTCATGTTGTTCCCCTTACACACTGATGGCGATTGGCTGCGGTTTGCTGGCCAAAAGACGTTTGATTTCCGGCACGCAGGAGCCGCATTGGGTGCCGCAACCCAGTTCCCGTTTAAGTCCATCCAGGTCCAGGCCACGTCCAACGCCCGCACACACGGCGTTTTCGCTGACGTTCTTGCAGTTGCACACAATCTTGTTGCTGGCCGTTGCGGCACCGGGTGGCGCGCTTAAAGGTGCCAACAGCCAGCGTCGCAGTTGCTCGTCGGCGCGGCCTTCCAGCCACAGGCTTTGCAACCAGTGGCGGGCCAGGGTTTCGCCGGCCAGGCGCAGGGCGGTGATACGGCCTTTTTCGATTTTCACGCGCTTGCCGATCGAGCGGCGCGGGTCGTCGTAGGCCATGACCGGACCGTCGTTCAGGCCCAGCAAGTGGTCAATCCGAGTCAACAAATGCAGGTCCGGCGCCTCGGTATGGGCTGCCCGTACCAGCAACGCAGGGCGTTCACGGCCGGCCAGGCTAAGGCTGACGTAGGCAAATTCCTCACACAGCGGGCGCAGCGCTTCGAAATGCTGCTGCACATTGCCCTCGATCAACGCGAACAGCTGCCACGGCAGTTGCACGGCTTCCAGACGCACCCCGCTGTGCTTGAGTTCAGGCTGTTTGGACAGTGGGTCAAACGCCGGTTGGGTGATCACATTGACGCCGCCCTTGAGAAAGCGGTCGCCCCAATGCATCGGCAGAAATGCCTGGCCGGGCCGTACGCTGTCATCGCTGCTGACAGCGACGATCACGCTGCCGCGACGGCTTTTCAGGCTGACCAGGTCACCTTCCTGGAGGCGGTGGCGGCGAAGCTCGTCCGGGTGCAGGCTCAACAGCGCTTCACTGACATGCCCGAACAACTGTGCGGCCGTGCCGGTGCGGCTCATACCGTGCCACTGGTCACGCAGACGGCCGGTGATCAAGGTCAGGGGGAAGCGCGCGTCCCGTTGTTCCTTGGCCGCGCGGTAAGGGTCGGCCACAAACCGCGCCCGGCCATTGTCGGTGGGGAAGATGCCGTCGGTGTACAAGCGCGCTGTGCCTGCCTGTGCGCCTGTAGGAAACGGCCATTGCTGCGGGCCGAGTTGGTCGAGCAGGCCATGGCTGATACCGGACAAGTCGAGGTCACGCCCTTGAGTGAGCCCCTTGAACTCGTCAAACAGCTGCGCCGGCTGTGCAAAGGCGAACAGGCTGGGCAACCCTGGCCGTAGGCGACGCTCCAGGCGCTGTGCGAAATCTACGGTAATTGCCCAGTCCGCCCGCGCCTCTCCCGGTGGGCTGATGGCGCGGCGTACGTGGGAAATACGCCGCTCGGAGTTGGTGACCGTGCCGTCTTTTTCGCCCCAACTGGCGGCAGGCAACAGCAGGTCGGCATAAGTGGCGGTTTCGGTGGTGCGAAAAGCCTCCTGCAACACCACGAACGGGCACGCCGCCAAGGCCGCACGCACGGCGTTCTGGTCGGGCAAGGATTGTGCAGGGTTGGTGCAGGCGATCCACAGGGCCTTGATCTTGCCTGCCTGCATCTGTTCAAACAGTTCGATCGCGGTAAGGCCGGCGGGTGCAGGCAGTTGCTCCACACCCCAATAGGTGGCCACTTCAGCGCGATGTGCCGGGTTGGACGCCTCGCGGTGGCCCGGCAGCAGGTTGGACAGGCTGCCGGTTTCGCGACCGCCCATGGCATTCGGTTGACCGGTCAGGGAAAACGGCCCGCACCCCGGCCTGCCAATGGTGCCCGTGGCCAAGTGCAGGTTGATCAACGCGCTGTTTTTTGCGCTGCCGGCAGTGGATTGGTTGAGGCCCATGCACCATAGCGACAAGAAGCTGCTGGATGTGCCGACCCACTGCGCACATAGGCGCAGTTGTTCGACGCTGATCCCGCACAACTGCGTGACCATCTGCGGCGTGTAGTCATGCACCAGGCGTTTG
This sequence comes from Pseudomonas sp. HN8-3, assembly GCF_020790195.1. NCBI lineage: Bacteria > Pseudomonadati > Pseudomonadota > Gammaproteobacteria > Pseudomonadales > Pseudomonadaceae > Pseudomonas > Pseudomonas sp. HN8-3. Next base: position 4,396,735 of record NZ_CP086206.1, on the reverse strand, counting down.
AGCTCGGCCAGGCCATCGGTGTGGGCCTGGATGAACGCACGATCAATCCAGTCTTCCCACAGCAGCAAATGCAAAATCCCGTGAAACAACGCCACGTCCGTCCCCGGCAAGATTGCCAGGTGCAGGTCAGCCAAATCGCAGGTGTCTGTACGCCGAGGATCAATCACCAGCACTTTCATCTGCGGGCGCTGCGCCTTGGCCTGCTCCAGGCGTCGGAACAATACCGGGTGGGCGTAGGCCATATTACTGCCGACGATCATCACGCAGTCGCTGTTTTCCAGGTCTTCATAACTGCATGGCGGCGCATCGGCGCCCAGGCTGCGTTTGTAGCCGACCACCGCCGATGACATGCACAGCCGAGAATTGCTGTCGATATTGTTGGTGCCCACCAACGCCCGGGCCAGCTTGTTGAAGCTGTAGTAATCCTCGGTCAACAGTTGCCCAGAGATATAGAACGCCACGCTGTCCGGGCCGTGCTCGGCGATGGTCTCGGCGAATACGTTGGCGGCGTGATCCAGGGCGGTGTCCCAGTCGGTGCGGGCACGGGCCAAACCTTTGCCCAGGCGCAACTCCGGATACAGGGCGCGTGCGCTCACGTCGCCGGTCAGGTGCAGGCTGGCGCCTTTGCTGCACAATTTGCCGAAGTTGGCCGGATGGCTCGGATCGCCTTGCACCCCCAGGATCTGCTCGCCGTCATGCTCGATCAGCACGCCGCAGCCCACGCCGCAATAACAGCAGGTGGACGCGGTGGTCTGGCGGTTCATCAACCCGCGTCCCGCAGGGCCAGCATCACCCGGCCGTTTTCTACCCGGGCCTGATGATGGTGGGCACAGCCGATATCCGGGGCCTGGGCTTCGCCGGACGCCAGGTCGATCTGCCAGTTGTGCAGCGGGCAGGCGACGCGCTTACCGTAGATCAAACCTTGGGAGAGCGGGCCGCCCTTGTGCGGGCAACGGTCGTCAAGGGCGAAGACTTCGTCGTCACTGGTACGAAAAATCGCGATGTCGCCTTTGGGCCCACTGATGATGCGCGAGCCCAGGGTATTGATTTCATCAAGGGCGCAGATATCCAGCCAGTTCATAGCGACACCTCCAGTTGTTTGACCGGGATAACGTCGAACTCCTTTTTCAGCAGCGGCTGTTCCAGGCGTTCCTTCCACGGGTCCTGTTCGAATGACAGCGAGAACTGCAAACGCTCATTGAGCGCCTGGCGGCGGGCCGGGTCTTCCAGAACGGCCTTCTTGATGTGCTCCATGCCCACCCGTTGCAGGTAGTGCACCGTGCGTTCCAGGTAGAACGCTTCTTCGCGGTACAGCTGCAGAAATGCGCCGTTGTATTCGCGCACTTCATCGGCGGTCTTGAGCTTGACGAAAAACTCCGCGACTTCGGTCTTGATGCCGCCGTTGCCACCGATATACATCTCCCAACCGGAGTCGACACCGATAATTCCCACGTCCTTGATGCCCGCTTCCGAACAGTTGCGTGGGCAACCGGACACCGCCAGCTTGACCTTGTGCGGTGACCACATATTGAACAGGTCATGCTCCAGTTCGATGCCCAGTTGGGTGGAATTCTGCGTGCCGAAACGGCAGAACTCGCTGCCCACGCAGGTTTTCACGGTGCGGATGGATTTGCCGTAGGCATGGCCGGACGGCATGTCCAGGTCCTTCCACACCCCTGGCAAGTCCTGCTTCTTGATGCCGAGCAAGTCGATGCGCTGGCCGCCGGTGACCTTGACCATCGGCACGTTGTACTTGTCGGCCACATCGGCGATGCGGCGCAGCTCCGAAGGATTGGTCACGCCGCCCCACATCCGTGGGACTACAGAGTAGGTGCCGTCTTTCTGAATATTGGCGTGGGCCCGTTCGTTGATCAGTCGTGATTGCGGGTCGTCCTTGGCCTCGCCCGGCCAGGTTGAAATCAGGTAGTAGTTGAGAGCGGGGCGGCAGGTGGCGCAGCCATTGGGGGTACGCCAGTTCAGGTAGCGCATGGTGCTATCGATAGTCAGCAAGTGCTGCTCGCGGATAGCCTGACGGATCTGCCCGTGATTAAGGTCGCTGCACCCACAGATGGCCTTTTCGCTTTTGGGTTTGACGTCAGCCGCGCCGCCCACGGTGTTGATCAGGATCTGCTCAACCAGCCCGGCACAGGAACCGCAGGAGCTGGCGGCCTTGGTGTGTTTTTTCACCTCATCGACGCTGAACAGCCCTTGTTCCTGGATTGCCTTGACGATGGTGCCTTTGCACACGCCGTTGCAGCCGCAGACCTCGGCGCTGTCGGCCATGCTCATGGCTTTGTCCTGGCCTTGATGGCCCACATCGCCCAAGGCGTTCTCACCGAACATCAGGTGATCGCGGATCTCGCCAATTGCATGGTTCTCACGGATCTGGCGGAAGTACCAACCACCATCCGCGGTATCGCCGTACAGGCACGCACCGACCAGGATGTCGTCCTTGATTACCAGCTTCTTGTATACGCCGCCGATCGGGTCGGAGAGGGTGATGGTCTCGGTGCCTTCACCGCCCATGAAGTCGCCGGCAGAAAAGAGGTCGATGCCGGTCACCTTCAGCTTGGTCGAGGTCACCGAGCCTTTGTAAGTGGCAAAGCCCAGTTGGGCCAAGTGGTTGGCGCAGACCTTGGCTTGTTCGAACAGCGGCGCCACCAGGCCATAGGCGATCCCGCGATGGCTGGCGCATTCGCCGATCGCGTAGATGCGCGGGTCGTAGGTTTGCATCGTGTCGTTGACCAGGATCCCACGGTTGCAGGGGATGCCGGACTTCTCCGCCAGTTCGGTGTTGGGGCGGATACCGGCGGCCATCACCACCAGGTCGGCGGGGATGATGTCGCCATTCTTGAACTGCACCGAGCCGACGCGACCATTGCCGGCATCGTGCAGGGCCTGGGTCTGCTCGCACAGGCGAAACACCAGGCCACGGCTTTCCAGTTCGGTTTGCAGCAACTGGCCGCTGGTCTTGTCCAGTTGGCGTTCCAGCAGCCATTCACCGAGATGCACCACCGTCACGTGCATACCGCGCAGCATCAGGCCGTTGGCCGCTTCCAGGCCGAGCAGGCCACCACCGATCACCACCGCGTGCTTGTGGGTCTTGGCGGTGTCGATCATCGCCTGGGTATCGGCAATGTCTCGGTAGCCAATCACGCCCTGCAAGGTGTTGCCGGGAATCGGCAGGATAAACGGCGTAGAACCGGTGGCGATCAGCAGGCGATCGTACTCGGCCTCGGTGCCGTCTTCGGCGATGACTTTGCGCTTGACCCGGTCGATCTGCACCACCTTGCGGTTGAGCAGTAGCTTGACGTTGTTATCCAGGTACCAGTCGAGGTCGTTGAGCACGATCTCTTCGAAGGTTTGCTCACCGGCCAGCACCGGCGACAGCAGGATGCGGTTGTAGTTGGTGTGGGGCTCGGCGCCGAATACGGTGATGTCGTACAGCTCGCTGCTCAGCTTGAGCAATTCTTCAAGGGTGCGAACCCCGGCCATGCCGTTGCCGATCATCACCAGTTTGAGTTTTTTCATGTCGTTCTCCGCAATGGCTCGACAAATCATGCGCAAACAAAAAAAGGCGTCCCCGCTAGTCAGCTAGCGAGGACGCCTTTGTCCTGGTCCCGTTCTCTCGGGAAGCTCGACCCTTCGACGTTGAAGGGGCGGCTATATGTGGGTTGTTGGAAGACCTAATGCAGCAGCTGTGCCAAGTTGCATACCCCCAGTTTTATTGGGCGTTTAAACAGGAGAGATGTGGATTTTGCTCGTTAGTGGTGCAGCAGCCAGTACAGCAGCACCAGATTGATCAACAGTGAGGCCACTGCCAGGGTTTGCCAGACCTTCAGCGGCTCGCGCTCCAGCAGCGGCCGTGGCCGTACGCTCAGTTCGCGGCGGTCGGCCTGTTCCAGTACCAGCAGCCATTCTTCGGCAGTTTCATAGCGCTGTGCGGGCAGGGCGGCCACGGCGCGCTCCAGGCTGTGGGGCAACCAATCCGGCAGGTCGGGGCGATAGCGGCTGGCGCTGACAGGCTGGTTGAAACGCGGGCGTTGGAAGGCTTCGATTTCGCCGTAGGGGTAATGCCCAGTCAGCAGGTAATACAAGGTCACACCGACACTATACAAATCCTGTTGCGCAGTAGGATGCTCGCCTGCGAAAGCTTCGGGCGCGATAAAACTCGGGGTGCCGGGCAGTAAGTGGGCACGGTCTTCAGAAAGGCCAGGGCAGTAGGCCAGGCCAAAGTCCAGCACCCGCAGTTCCCCGTCATCGCCCAGCAGCAGGTTTTCCGGCTTGATGTCGCGGTGCAGAATCTGTCGGCGATGCAGCAGGCCCACGGCGCGCAGCAAGCGTTCGGCGATTGACTGCCATTGCGCCAGCGGCAGCGGGCCTTGTTGTTGAAACAGCTGGGCGAGGGTCTGCCCGGGGTATTCGCGCATCACGTAGTACAAATGCTGACGACCACTGGCGGTATGCACCTCCGGAAAGGCACGGCCAGCGACGCGGCGCAGAAACCATTCCTCCGATAACAAGGCTTGGGCGGCGTCGGTGTCATCGTGGCGCAAGGGCAAGGTCTTGAGCAGCCAGGGTTGCCGCTGCGCATCGTGCACGCGGTACAGCAACGATTGCCGACTCTGCGCGAGCACGCTTTGCACCTCCCAGCCTTCAAAGATCTGCCCAACCTTCAGCGGCGGCGGCGTTGGCCATTGCTGCAACTGCACCAAGGCGTCGCCGAGGGTGGCGGCGCCGAGTTGGTCGATGCGCACCAGCAAGGCGCTGGCGTTGTCTTGGCTGCCGGCCAGGTGGGCGGCGCTGACCAGGGTGCTGACGGCCAGGTCGAGGTCGTCTTGCTCACGCAGAATCGCGCCAATGCTGTGATCGCCCAACGTCGCCCACACCCCGTCGCTGAGCAAGAGGAAACATTCGCCCTCGCGCAATTGGCCGTCGAGGAAGTCCAGCACCAGGTGCTGATCCAGGCCAAGGGCGCGTTTGAGTACGTGCTGCATACCCGGCTGTTCCCACACATGGTCTTCGCTGAGGCGTTGCAACTCGCCGTCGAACCAGCGATATGCACGGCAATCACCGACATGGGCCAGCGTGAAGCGTTGGCCGCGAAACACCAGGGCGCTGAGGGTGGTGAGCAACGGTTGCCCACCACCGTTGGCTTGCAGCCAGCGATTTTGCGCGACCAACAGACGTTCGAGCGCCTGGGCCACCCCCCAGGTCTGCGGCGTGGCGTAGTAGTCCAGCGCCAGCGCCTGCAAGGTCGAGCGCGCGGCCAGGCCACCGTCGGCGCATTGGCTGACGCCATCGGCCAATGCGCACAGGTAGCCTTTGCTCGCCGCCAGTTCCGCCATCGGTGTGACCACCCGCAGCGCATCCTGGTTTTCACTGCGTGGGCCAATGGCGCTGGCCTGGGCGACGCTCAGTCGAAGGCTCATCAGACGCGGGCAGCGGTGACCGCAGCCGAGCCCCAGGTGGTTCTCCAGCGGCGCTTGACGCCATGCAGGCCAAACCAGGCCAGCACTCCGAGGCTGGCGAACAACCACAGCGCCAACTGGTAACTGCCGGTGCTCTGTTTGATCGCGCCCATGCCGGCGGCGAGGGCGAAGCCGCCGATGCCACCGGCCATGCCGATCAAGCCGGTCATTACGCCGATCTCACTGCGAAAACGCTGCGGCACCAATTGGAATACCGCGCCATTTCCGGCACCCAGGCCGAGCATGGTGCAGACGAAAAGCGCCAGCGCCGCGTAGGAGCTGGGCAGGTTGAAACCCACTGCGGCAATACAGATCACCGCCACGCTGTACATGCCGAGCAGGGTCTTGATCCCGCCAAAACGGTCGGCCAGGGCGCCGCCCAGCGGGCGCATCAGGCTGCCACCGAACACGCAGGCCGCGGTGTAGTAACCGGCGGTCACCGGGCTCAGGCCGTATTGGTCGTTGAAGTAGCCGGGCAGGGCGCTGGCCAGGCCGATGAAGCCACCAAAGGTCACGCTGTAGAAGAACATGAACCACCAGCTGTCGCGGTCGCCCAGGGCCTTGAAGTAGTCGGCCATGGACTTGGCTTTCGGACGTTGTGGCGCGTTGCGTGCGAGCCAGGCGAATACGATCAGGGTAAGGACCAGCGGAATCAGCGCAAAGCCGAACACATTGCTCCAGCCGAACGCAGCCGCCAGCACCGGTGCCAGCAAGGCGGCAAATACGGTGCCGGAATTACCGGCACCGGCGATGCCCATGGCCTTGCCCTGGTGCTCTGCGGGATACCACTGCGATGCCAGGGGCAGAGCTACGGCAAAGGAGGCACCGGCCATGCCCAGAAACACGCCCAGCAGCAAGGCTTGCTCGTAACTGTGGATCCCCAGCTTCCAGGCGCAGAACAGCGCCACGATCACAATCACTTGGCCTATCAGCCCAGCGGTCTTGGGTGACAGCTTGTCGGCCAACATGCCCATCAGAAAACGCAGGACCGCGCCCGCCAGGATCGGCGTGGCCACCACCAGGCCGCGCTGCTGGGTGGTCAGGTGCAGGTCGGCGGCAATTTGCACCGCCAGCGGGCCCAACAGGTACCAGACCATGAAACTCAGGTCGAAATACAGGAACGCGGCAAACAGGGTCGGGGTATGCCCGGATTTCCAGAAGCTTGATTTCATCACGCACCTCAACGGTTGGGGGTCTGAAACGAAAAAACGCCGCCACCGGGTTCGCGAGGGCAAACCGGGTGGGCGACGTCTTTGTCGTGGAGGGGCAACCGCCGTTGGTTACCTGTGAGGATTCTTTAGCAAGAGCTGAGCCAGATCAGCCGAGCAACTCGCTCATGGCAATAATCTGCTCTGCCACCTGGATCAGTTTCTGCTGGCGACTCATGGCCTGACGGCGCATCAGGGTGTACGCCTCTTCTTCATTACAGCTCTTCATTTTCATCAGCAGGCCCTTGGCCAACTCGATGCGTTTACGTTCGGCCAATTGCAGGTCGCGGGCCTGCAACTGCGCGCGCAGGGCCTGGTCACTCTCGAAGCGGGCCATGGCCACATCAAGGATCGGTTGCAGGCGTTGGGCCTGAATGCCTTCGACGATATAGGCACTGACGCCGGACTTGATTGCCTGGCGCATCACATTCGGGTCATGCTCATCGGTAAACATCACGATAGGCCGGGGCTGGTCGCGGCTGACCAACACCACTTGCTCCATCACATCGCGGCCGGGTGACTCGGTATCGATCAGGATCACGTCCGGGCGCACTGTTTCGACGCGTGCGGGCAGGTCGATGGTCAGGCCGGATTCATCGATCACCTCGAAGCCGGCTTCGGTCAGGGCGGCCTTGAGGCGCCCGACCTTGCGCGGGGTGTCATTGATCAACAGGATTCGTAGCATCATTGAGCTCCTGTCAGCGCAGCGCTTGACGGTGGTTGTCATCGCCCAGGGCATTGAGGCGGAAGCTGCGGGCGTAACCGGCGGGGTCGGAGCCGTCCCAGATTTTGCCGTCGATCAATTGACTGCTGCGCATCGGCGCGTCGCCAAGGCTGAGGCCCAGCGCATCGGCGGCCTGGCGATACAGTGCCAATTGCTGGACCTGGCAGGCGACGCCGAGGTAGTCAGGGTCTTCACGCAACAAGCCCCAACGCCGGAACTGGGTCATGAACCACATGCCGTCGCTGAGGTAGGGCAAATTCACCTCGCCACCGGCGAAAAAGCGCAAAGCATGGGGATCCTGCCACTGGTTACCCAAGCCGTCCTCGTAATGACCCAGCAGACGCGGCTCGATGCAGTCCAACGGGGCGTCGAGGTAGTCGCGAGCGCTGAGCAACTGCGCGGTGGAACGGCGGTTTTCAATGCTCTGTTCGATAAACCGGCTGGCCTCGAGGATCGCCATGACCAATAGGCGGGCGGTATTGGGAAACGCGTCGACGAACGCCTGGGTGCAGCCCAGGACCTTTTCCGGATGATTGGGCCAGATCGCCTGGGTGGTCGCCAGAGTAAAGCCTTGATGATGTTGCACTGCACTGGCACTCCAAGGCTCGCCGACACAAAAACCGTCGATGCGTCCGGCCTGCAGGTGCGCCACCATTTGCGGCGGCGGCACCACCACGCTGTTCACATCCTGCAATGGATGAATGCCTTGGCTCGCCAGCCAGTAATACAACCACATGGCGTGGGTGCCCGTGGGAAATGTCTGGGCGAAGGTCAGTTTTGTCCGGCTTTGGTGCACGTGGCGTTCCAGCGCTTCAGGAGTGACCACTCCCTGGTGTTGCAGGCCGTGGGACAGGTTGATGCTCTGACCGTTCTGGTTGAGGCCCATCAGTACGGCCATGTCGGTAGGCGCAACGCCGCCGATGCCCAGATGCACGGCATAGATCAGCCCGTACAGACCGTGGGCGGCGTCCAGCTCGCCACTGACCAGCTTGTCCCGCAGGTTGGCCCAGGATGATTGGCGCTTGAGGTTCAGTGTGAGGCCGTAGGGCTGGGCGAAGCCCTGGGTGGCAGCGACCACCAACGACGCGCAATCGGTCAGGGCCATGAACCCCAGGTCAAGGCTGCTCTTTTCCGGGGCATCGCTGCCGTTTACCCAAGCCAGCGGATCGTTCATCAATACCTGCCTTTTCTGAAAAAAAAGCGTCGTTTCCCGGCTTGGCGTGACAGGCCATTGCCGGGTAACGACGCCTTTGTCCGTAGGCCCGCGCCGCCTTTGGTGCGGGCCTGATACAAAGTGCGAAGCAAGGCACATGCCACGGGGGCGTGGTGCAGTCTGCCGTCAACTTTCCATCATGATTGAACCTCTTGCGCCTCGCAGTATGGCCGCTTCTTCAGGCCAGATCGCCCAGGAATACCCACGGTGCACACTGATTCCCCGAACCCCATGAACTGCCGCTGGCTGCACTGCGGGTTACTGTGTGCCGCCCTGTTGCTGGGTAGCCGCGCAGCCTGGGGCCAGGCGTACCAGGCACAGGATGAAAGTTTGCATACTTTCTTTACCGCGCTGTCGGGGCCATTGGGCCTGCCTGTGGTCACCAGCCGTGCGGTGGCGCGCAGGCGCATCAGCGGAACCTTCGACTTTGCAGCGCCGCAACGGGTCCTGGAAACCCTCGCTGAGCAGCAAGACCTGATCTGGCACCGCAGCGGGCAAGTGGTGCATCTCTACACCGCCGATGAGGTGCGTAGTTCTGCGGTCGTGCTGCGGCATATCTCAGTCAATCGGCTGCGCGGCATCATGCGGCGTGCGGGGCTGGATGAGCCGCGCTACCCATTGCGTGAGATCGGGGCACGTACGTTCTACGTTTACGGGCCACCGAGCTATGTCGATCATGTCTTGCGGCTGACCAGCCTGATGGACCAGCCACGCCGCAAGCAGCCCGAAGGCGCAACGGCATTCGGCGTTGTCCAGGTGATCAATGCAGCTGTTCAGGACCGCCAGCAAGGAGAGGGTGCCAATAAGGTCCGCGTACCGGGTATGGCTGCCATGATCGAAGCCCGGCTATCCCCTGAGCAGAAAGGCCAATTGGCAGACGGTAGCCTGGTGTTGGTGGCCTATTCGGATACCAACAGTTTGTTGATCAAGGGCCAGCCTGCCCAGGTGAGTCTTATCGAAAAACTGGTGGCGGAGCTGGATAGCGCCACGGTCCAGGATGACGTTTCGTCAGGCCCTGACCCATTACCGCCACCTCCCGCGCCTGCGCAATTGAGCACAGCACAACATGAGCGTGTGCAGCGTGCGTTCCTGCGCACCGATCGTGAGTTTTCCCCATGAAAAAGGCGTTTGTCCATGCACCTGGAAATACTGCTGCAGGAGCAATTGATCAGCCGCAAGCGTTTGGCTGCGTTCGCACCGGGGAAGGTGCTGCCTCTGGATCCAGGGGCGACTCGAAGTGTGGAGGTACGGGTCAATGGGCAACTGATGGCGTTGGGTGAGCTGGTGCAACTGGAGGATCGGCTGGGGGTTGAGTTGCAGGAGACGTATCAGGAATGGCTACCCCAATAAGTGCGTCAGGAGAATTGTCTGACCGAAAGTTTCCAAAAAAGGGCGCCCGAATGGGCTTTGTCCTAGCGCGAGCCGTAGGCCGGTTTTTTATAGTCGTGACATTGGCAGGTGAGCCGGTACGGAAACTAAGGATGTGAATGTCAGTAGTAAAAAGCAGAGGTGCGTATGGCCGTCGTGATTGATGAATCGACGACCTCCCTGGTCTTCGCTCGTTGGACCTTGCATGGCGATGGCCGGTTGACGGGCGGCGATGCGGATATTCAGTTGCCGCCCAAGGAGTGGCATGTGCTGCGATTGTTGCTGGCCTCCGGTGGCACGCTGATGACCAAGGATCGCCTGCTGGAGCTGGCCTGGCCCCGGGGAGAGGTGGCCGATGAGTCACTGACGCGCTGTATCTATTCCCTGCGCAAACATTTGAGGGCCGACAAAGGGTTTATCAAGACGATTTATGGCAAGGGGTATCGCTTTACGTGCCCGGTGCGGGTGGGGGAACCACCACGGGGTGTCGTGCATGTGTGCTCTGTGTGTGGCCAGGCCAGCAATGCTTAAGGTTTGGAGCGTGGTACTGCTGCTCAGTGGGCTGATGGGCAGTCACCAGGTACTGGCCTATTGCTGGGACGAGGCGGCCAGCCGGTACGATCTCGAACCGGAACTGTTGCAGGCTATCGCTGATGTCGAATCGGGTTCGCGTGCGCAGGCGATCAACTACGCCAACCGCAATGGCACGCGTGATATCGGCTTGATGCAGATCAACAGCATCCACCTGCCGCGTTTGCTCAAACAGGGCATTACCGAGGAGCGGTTGTTGAGCGAACCTTGTTTGTCGGTGCAAGTCGGTGCTTCGATTCTGGCCGAGTTTATTCAGCGTTTCGGCTACAACTGGATGGCGGTGGGTTCCTACAATGTTGGACCGGGCCCTGGCTCGCAGCGTGAGGCGTTGCGCCAGCGCTACGCCGAAAGGATCTGGGTGCGTTATCAGGCGTTGATTGCTCAGCGCCGATGAGCGCAGCACGCCTCGCATGAGGCCCGCCACCCCGGCTATAATCGCGTCACCTTTTGCCGCCATCCGAGTCTAGCCCGCCCATGTATACCTTGGCCCGCCAGCTGTTGTTCAAACTCTCCCCGGAAACCTCCCACGATCTGTCCCTGGACTTGATCGGTGCCGGTGGCCGCCTGGGGCTCAATGGCCTGGTATGCAAGGCTGCGGCGAAAGTGCCGGTGTCGGTGATGGGCCTGGATTTTCCCAATCCGGTCGGCCTGGCAGCCGGCCTGGACAAAAACGGCGCGGCCATCGACGGGTTTGCACAGTTGGGGTTCGGCTTCGTTGAAATCGGCACCGTGACGCCACGGCCACAGCCGGGAAATCCCAAGCCACGCATTTTCCGCCTGCCGGACGCAGAGGCGATCATCAATCGCATGGGTTTCAACAACCTCGGCGTCGATCACCTGTTATCGCGGGTTCAAGCGGCAAAATACACAGGCATCCTCGGGATCAATATCGGCAAGAACTTTGACACGCCGGTAGAGCGTGCAGTGGACGATTACCTGATCTGCCTGGACAAGGTTTACGCCCACGCCAGCTACGTCACCGTCAACGTCAGCTCGCCCAATACCCCGGGCCTGCGTAGCCTGCAATTCGGTGACTCCCTCAAACAACTGCTCGAAGCCTTGCGCCAGCGTCAGGAAGACTTGGCCGTGCGTCATGGCAAGCGCGTACCCCTGGCAATCAAGATCGCCCCGGACATGAGCGATGAAGAAACCGTACTGGTGGCCCAGGCCCTGGTGGATGCGGGCATGGACGCAGTGATTGCGACCAACACCACCCTCAGCCGCGTGGGCGTCGAGGGGCTGGCCCATGGCGACGAGGCGGGCGGCCTGTCCGGCGCGCCGGTACGGGACAAGAGCACCCATATCGTCAAGGTGCTGGCGGCCGAGTTGGCCGGGCGTTTGCCGATCATCGCGGTGGGCGGTATTACCGAAGGCAAGCACGCGGCCGAGAAGATCGCGGCTGGCGCCAGCCTGGTGCAGTTGTACTCCGGCTTTATCTATAAGGGGCCGGCGTTGATTCGCGAGTCGGTGGATGCCATCGCTGCCCTGCGCTGACAATCTGCCAGGCAATAAAAAGGGCTCCATAAAGGAGCCCCTGGGCCGAAGCCCGCCGCCCGGATGGGGCGCGCGTGGTTAAGTCGTTACTCATTCAAAGATGTGTGTCGGAATAAAATGCCCCTGATTAGCCGACGGCGTGAAGTTCGTTGAGTCTGTGGATGCCCGCAGTGCCAGTCATACCGTCCCAGTTGTCGCCGCGTCCTTCTCGCCAGCCGTTGATCCAGGCTTGGCGTACCGACGGTAGAGTAAATGGGCAAAGCTCACGGGATTTTCCATGAACGCCATATTGATATCCGCGTAAAAATGCTCTTTCCAACGGATCACGCTTAAGTCTTCTCATAGGGTGTTTCCCTCACTTGTTGACTGTCTAGATATCCTTCGGCCTTGTCCAAGGCCGGGCAGAGTTTTTCTGCCGTTGGTGGGCTCGCTGCCGGCGTGGCGAGCCGATGTGTCGGCGTCGTTACGGCGCCAACCTGTGTTGAGTTCTAACCAATAGGTCACATGTATTCAATGATCGTTTTGTCATAAGCACGTAACGATAACGATGCTATAGCCATAAGCTGGGATGGTTTTTCGCCCCTTTTATGCAGCAAAGCCAGCTATGATGTGCCCTGCACAGCGAAGCGGGTTAATCCTTTAGTGAGAATGCCCGCCTGTTGCAGTCGGTTATTATTCGACGAAGGGTCTGAATATTTCCTTTTGTTGCTTCACATTGTTTCTCTGCCCCGTCAAACAAGGCTCAACGGCCCGGAAAGCGGGGTGGGACGGCACATTCGTGCCACGCGAGCACTCTTCAAGAAAAGTGCTTGATTGAAAACCGAGCCGGCGATGCGTCGCCCGTTCATTTATTGCTGAAAAGCCTGGAATGCCCCATGTCGGACCGTTTTGAACTCTTCCTCACTTGCCCCAAGGGCCTCGAAGGCCTGCTGATCGAGGAAGCCGTCGGGCTTGGCCTTGAGGACGCCCGCGAGCACACCTCGGCCGTTCGCGGCATGGCCGACATGGAAACCGCCTACCGCCTGTGCCTGTGGTCACGCTTGGCCAACCGTGTGCTGCTGGTACTCAAGCGCTTCCCGATGAAGGACGCCGAAGACCTCTACCACGGCGTGCTGGATATCGAATGGGCCGACCACATGGTTCCCGACGGTACCCTGGCGGTCGAGTTCAGCGGTCACGGCTCGGGCATCGACAACACTCACTTCGGCGCGCTGAAGGTCAAGGATGCGATCGTCGACAAGCTGCGCACCCCAACCGGCGAGCGTCCATCCATCGACAAGATCAACCCGGATCTGCGCATTCACCTGCGCCTGGACCGTGGCGAAGCGATCCTGTCCCTGGATCTTTCCGGCCACAGCCTGCACCAGCGTGGCTACCGCCTGCAGCAGGGCGCGGCACCGCTGAAGGAAAACCTGGCAGCGGCGATCCTGATTCGTGCCGGCTGGCCACGCATTGCAGCCGAAGGCGGTGCGCTGACCGACCCGATGTGCGGCGTCGGCACCTTCCTGGTTGAAGGCGCGATGATCGCCGCCGACATGGCCCCCAACCTCAATCGCGAGCTGTGGGGTTTCACCACGTGGCTGGGCCACGTCCCGGCGCTGTGGAAAAAGCTGCACACCGAGGCCAGCGAGCGTGCGGCCATTGGTATGAACAAGCCACCGCTGTGGGTCCGCGGTTACGAAGCCGACCCGCGCCTGATTCAACCCGCCCGCAATAACATCGAACGCGCCGGCCTGAGCCACTGGATCAAGGTGTACCAAGGCGAAGTGGGCACGTTCGAGCCGCGCCCGGACCAGAACCAGAAAGGCCTGGTGATCTGCAACCCACCCTACGGTGAGCGCCTGGGTGACGAAGCCAGCCTGTTGTACCTCTACCAGAACCTCGGCGAGCGCCTGCGCCAGGCCTGCATGGGCTGGGAAGCTGCGGTGTTCACCGGCGCGCCGGACCTGGGCAAGCGCATGGGCATCCGCAGCCACAAACAGTATTCGTTCTGGAACGGCGCGTTGCCGTGCAAATTGCTGCTGATCAAGGTCAACCCGGATCAGTTCGTCACCGGCGAACGTCGCACGCCGGAGCAGCGCCAGGCTGAGCGTGAGCAAGCGGCTTACGACCAGGCGCCGACCGAGCCCGTTGAGCGCCAGTACAACAAGAACGGCAACCCGATCAAGCCAGCCCCGGCCCCGGTGGTCGAACAGGCGCGCTTGAGCGAAGGCGGGCAGATGTTTGCCAACCGCCTGCAAAAGAACCTCAAGCTGCTGGGCAAATGGGCCAAGCGTGAAGGCGTGGATTGCTACCGTGTGTATGACGCCGACATGCCCGAGTACTCCATGGCCATCGACCTGTACCACGATTGGGTTCACGTACAGGAATACGCGGCACCAAAATCCATCGACCCGGAAAAAGCCTCGGCGCGCATGTTCGACGCCCTGGCAGCGATTCCCCAGGCCCTGAACGTCGACAAGAGCCGCGTGGTGGTCAAGCGTCGCGAGCGTCAGAGCGGCACCAAGCAATACGAACGCCAGAGCGCCCAGGGCAAGTTCACCGAGGTCAGCGAAGGTGGCGTGAAGCTGCTGGTCAACCTCACCGACTACCTGGATACCGGCCTGTTCCTCGACCACCGCCCGATGCGTATGCGCATCCAGAAAGAAGCGGCCGGCAAGCGCTTCCTCAACCTGTATTGCTACACCGCCACCGCCAGCGTCCATGCTGCCAAGGGTGGAGCGCGCAGCACCACCAGCGTCGACCTGTCCAAAACCTATCTGGACTGGGCGCGTCGCAACTTCTCCCTCAATGGTTTCTCCGACAAGAACCGCCTGGAGCAGAGTGATGTCATGGCGTGGCTGGAGGCCAGTCGCGATGAGTTCGATATGATTTTCATCGATCCGCCGACCTTCTCCAACTCCAAGCGCATGGAAGGTATCTTCGACGTGCAGCGTGACCACGTGCAGTTGCTCGACCTGGCCATGGCGCGCCTGGCGCCGGGTGGCGTGCTGTACTTCTCCAACAACTTCCGCAAGTTCCAGTTGGAAGACAACCTCAGCGAACGCTATGCGGTCGAAGAGATCAGCGACAAGACCATCGACCCGGATTTTGCGCGCAATGCGAAGATCCACCGGGCCTGGAAAATCACTGCTCGCTGATTAATATCAGCAGTTCTGAATGCGCCGAGTATCCAGTGTGGGAGGGGGCTTGCTCCCGATAGCAGAGTATCAGTCACCAATGGAATGGCTGATCCACCGCTATCGGGAGCAAGCCCCCTCCCACATTAAGCCCCTGCAGTTTTTAGGCTGGTCAAACACCCGACCAATGGCTATAACTTAAACCCCAGCCAACGTGACACCCCCGCACACTGGCGTTGTGAGTGTTGCCTATGCCGATGCAAGCTGTCCGCCCGAAAATCCTTGGTTTTATCAGTGAACAGGCGTCGGCTTGGCTGGTGGCATTGGTGGTGTTGTTGGCTGGCAGCGCGTTGACGATGGTTGTCGCGTGGGCGACTGCCGACCTGTATCAGCAACAGGTGCGCCAGCGTTTCCAGTTGCTGGTCAATGAGCGCTACACCCGCATCCAGGAGCGTTTTGAGGATCAGGAGTTGCGCCTGGGTAGCCTGCAGCGTTTCTTCATCAACTCTGGCGATGTCTCCCGTGCCGAGTTCGACGGCTTCGCCCAGCCTCTGTTGCTCAATGCGCGTGCCTACGCCTGGGCACCGCGCATATTTCGTGAGCAGCGCAGGGCGTTCGAGCGAGAGATTTCCCGTCAGCGTGGCATCCCTTTCAGCATCCGTGAACTCAATGGCTTGGGTGAGTTGGCGCCCGCGCCCGAGCGCGATGAATACGTACCGGTGTTGTACAGCCAGACGCAGAGCTTGCTGGGTTCGCCCTTGGGGTTTGACCTGCTGGCCCAGCCCTTGCGCCGTTCAGCCCTGGAGCGTGCGCAAAAAAACGCCAGGCCGGCAGTGTCACAGCCCATGCAATTGGTGGGCGTGGAGCCTGCCTACGCGGCCGGCGTGCTGCTGGTGGCGCCAGTGAGCAAAGCTGTTGGCAGCGAGCCCTACGGATTTGTCATGGCGGTGCTCAGCATGCGCCAACTGGTGGCCGATGGGTTGCCCAAACCGAATCGCGATAATCTGGTCATGCAGATCGTCGACACCTCCGATACGCAGCAACGGGTGTTGTATGCATCCAGCAATACGGTGGGCAACAGCGACCTGACGGCGACACGCCGCCTCACCCTTGGCGATCACGTCTATGCCCTGAGCCTGCGTGCCAGCGAGGTGTTCGACAAGGCCAATCATTCCTCGATGAATACCATTCTGGGCATGGGTGTGCTGCTCAGCGCCTTGCTCAGTGCCTTGCTCTACGTGCTGGTCAGCCAGCGCCAGCGTGCGCTGAAACTGGTGGAACAGCGCACCGTGCAGTTGCGCTTGCGTGAGCAAGAGTTGCGTGGGGCTCACGGGCAATTACGCAGTGTGCTGAATGCGGCGACTCAGGTCGCGATCATCGCCACCGATTTGCGCGGTGTTATCAACACCTTCAATGCTGGCGCCGAACAGATGTTGGGTTTCAAGGCCGAAGAGGCGCTGGGTCGCCTGACCCTGGAAAGCCTGCACCTGGCGGTGGAACTCGAAGCGCGGGCTGCGCCGTTGAGCCTGGCGCTAGGCAAGCGTATTGCGCCGAGCCAGGCAATGCTGGTGGAGAGCCCTGACAGCCTGCATGAAGCTCGCGAGTGGACGCTGGTGCGCAAGGACGGTACCCAACTGACGGTCAACATGCTGGCCACCGTGCTCCTGGACGACTTTGGCCTGTGGGTCGGGCACTTGGCAATTTACCTGGATATCACCGAGCAAAAGCGCGCCTATGAAGCCCTGGCCGCCCGGGACCGTCTGCTGAAAAAACTCAGTGCTCATGTGCCTGGCGGGATTTTCCAGTTCACCCAGGACCTGCAGGGCAATGGGCGTTTCATTTACGCCAGCGAAGGTATGCGCGATATCTATGAAATCGAACTTGGCGCATTACAGCAGGATGCAGGCAAGGTGCTGGAACGCATTCACCCCTTGGACATTGAGCGAGTGCGTGCCTCGATACGTTTGTCGGCGTTGCAACTGAGCCATTGGCGCGAAGAATATCGCGTGCAGTTGCCTCAGCGAGGCTTGCGCTGGATTCGCGGCGAAGCGACACCTGAAGAGTTACCTGGAGGCGGTACGCTTTGGCACGGTTATGTGTCGGATATTTCCGATCTCAAACGGGTCGAGGAAGAACTGCGCGCGCTTTCCATCACTGACTCTCTGACGGGCATCTATAACCGGCGTTATTTTCAGGATCGGCTCAAGGGCGAGATGCTGCGGATCAACCGCACCTCGGGTGCACTGTCGTTGATCATGCTCGATATCGATCACTTCAAGCGCATCAACGACCAGCATGGTCACGCCGTGGGCGACGGGGTGTTGCAGGAGTTGTGCAAGCGCATAGGCCAGCGCTTGCGCCGTACCGACGTGTTTTGCCGCCTGGGTGGGGAAGAATTCGTGGTGCTGTGCCCAAGTACCAATGGTGCCCAGGCCTATAGCCTGGCAACTCAGTTGTGGCAGTCGTTGCGCGATACGCCGATGGAACCGGTGGGCATCGTCACTGCCAGCTTTGGCGTAGCCAGTTGGCGGACCGATGAAGATATCGATGGGTTGCTGCTGCGCGCTGATTCGGCAGTGTATGTGGCCAAGCAGGCGGGCAGGGACCGGGTCGAGGCGTGTGGGAGCGAGCAAGCCCTACTGACTGTAGGAGCGAGCTTGCTCGCGAAAAAACCATAGACGCCGCGTGTACTCAGGAAACACGCGTGATCGTTGACGTTTTTCGCGAGCAAGCTCGCTCCTGCAGGGTAGTGTGATGCTTTACAGAACCGGCGCGGCTGCAACGGCCTTCGGCTGGCGATACAGGTCCAGGAGCACCTGGTCCAACACCGATGACGCGCCCCAAGGCTTGGAGTCGTTGAGAATCGCCACCACCGCCCAAGTGTTGCCATTGTTGTCACGGCTGAACCCGGCGATGGCGCGCACGGTGTTCAGGGTACCGGTCTTCACATGAGCTTCGCCGCGCATCGCTGTGGTCTTCAGGCGTTTACGCATGGTGCCGTCAGTGCCGGCGATTGGCATCGAGCTGATGTACTCCGCCGCGTAGGGGCTTTTCCAGGCGGCTTGCAGCATGGCCGCCATTTCGCGAGCGCTGACCCGTTCGGCGCGGGACAGGCCGGAGCCGTTCTCCATTACCAGGTGCGGTGCGGTGATGCCTTTTTTGGCCAGCCATTGGCGCACGACGCGTTGCGCGGCCTTGGCATCGTCGCCATCGGCATCGTTGCGAAATTGCGCGCCCAGGCTCAGGAACAGTTGCTGGGCCATGGTGTTGTTGCTGTATTTGTTGATGTCGCGAATGATTTCCGCCAGGTCCGGCGAGAATGCGCGGGCCAGCACCTTGGCATCCTTGGGCACTGGCGCCTGGATATCGCGGCCCTGGATGGTGCCGCCCAGCTCCTTCCAGATCGCACGCACGGCGCCGGCGGTGTAGGTGGCGTGGTCGAGCAGTGACAGGTAAGTCTGCGAGCTGCAGCCATCGGCCAGTTGGCCGCTGACAGTCACGGTCACACTGCCGTCGGCGGCGGTCACCGGGTTGTAACGCACGTCACCGGTGCACTGCTTGGCGTTGGTGACTTTCACCTGGTTGTCGATGCGAATGCTGGCAATCGGCGGTTCGACCGACACGATCACGCGTCCCGAATCATTACGGGTCACGAAGCGTAGGGCCTTGAGGTTGACCAGCAAGGCATCGGGCTTGACCAGGAACGGCTTGTTCTCGTCGTTGCCGTCGTCATTGAAATCAGGCAACAGCGGCTGGTTGAAGAAGTTGCGATCCAGTACCAGGTCGCCGGTGACCTGCTGCACGCCATTGGCACGCAGGTCGCGCATCAGCAGCCAGAGCTTTTCCATGTTCAGCTTGGGATCGCCGCCGCCCTTGAGGTACAGGTTGCCGCGCAACACGCCACCGCTGAGGGTACCGTCGGTGTAGAACTCGGTCTTCCACTGGTGGTTGGGACCGAGCATCTCCAGGGCCGCGTAAGTGGTCACCAGCTTCATGGTAGAGGCCGGGTTCACCGATACGTCGGCATTGAATACGGTTGGCGTACCGGGGCCGTTCAGAGGCAGCATCACCAGGGACAACGCGGTATTGGGCAGTTTGGCTTTCTGCAAGGCCTGCGCGACGCTGGGGGGCAGGGCAGTATTGATGGGGGCGGCAGTGGCCGAAAGGGCCAAAGGCAAAAGGACACTGGCAAGTAATACAGAACGCAACGATTTGATCATAAGAAATAAAACCCTACTGCTGAGAAGGGTGAAAAAGGCGAGGGGTATATAAGAAAATCCCTCAATGGTCACGAAAGTGTCGGCATTATGCCCCAAGGTGGCTTCACTTGTAGCTGAACGATAGCCGCTAATCAGGTTTTTTTAACGGCCGATGCGCCGCCCGTCCCAGAGAGTCGGGCAATTGCCGCCTTAAACTGCTAAAGTGCCGCCCGTTATTACTTATGAGGATTGTTCCAATGGCGACTAACCGTTCCCAGCGTCTGCGCAAAAAACTGTGCGTTGATGAATTTCAAGAGCTGGGTTTCGAACTGAACCTGGACTTCAACGAAGGCCTGAGTGAAGAAGCTATCGACGCTTTCCTCGAAGCATTCATCAAAGAAGCCATGGAAGCCAATGGTCTGGGCTATGTCGGCGGCGATGACTACGGTCTGGTTTGCCTGCAGAAGCGTGGCTCGGTGTCCGAAGAGCAGCGCGCTGCTGTCGAAGCCTGGCTGAAAACCCGTTCCGAGCTGACCAAGGCTGAAGTCAGCCCGTTGCTGGACGTGTGGTATCCGGAAAAGCCGATCAACGCGGCTAAGTGATACTAAACAAAACGGCGACCTGAGGGTCGCCGTTTTTTTATGCCTTGCGCCAATTCAGAATCAACAGCGTCAACACCCCCGCCACAATCCCCCAGAACGCCGACCCGATGGAAAACAACGTCAAGCCTGACGCGGTGACCATAAAGGTGATCAGCGCCGCTTCCCGCTCCTTCGGCTCATTCATGGCAATGCTCAGGCCGTTGATGATCGAGCCAAACAACGCCAGCGCCGCAATCGATAGCACCAGTTCCTTGGGCAGGGCTGCGAACAATGCTGCCAGCGTGGCGCCGAATACCCCGGCAATCCCATAGAACACCCCACACCACACCGCAGCGGTGTAGCGCTTGTTGCGGTCTTCATGGGCGTGCGGCCCGGTGCAGATCGCCGCGCTGATCGCCGCCAGGTTGATGCCGTGGGAGCCGAACGGTGCCAACACCAGCGAGGCCAGGCCGGTGGTGGTGATCAGCGGCGAAGCCGGCACGGTGTAGCCGTCGGCCCGCAGCACGGCGACCCCGGGCATGTTCTGCGAGGTCATGGCCACCACAAACAGCGGGATACCGATGCTGATGGTCGCCGCCAGTGAGAAATGCGGCGTGGTCCATACGGGCGTCGCCACTTCCAGATGAAAACCGCTGAAGTCCAGCAACCCCATCAGCCCCGACAGCGCGGTGCCTATCAGTAGCGCGGCAAGCACGGCATAGCGCGGCGACAGGCGCTTGATGATCAGGTAGGTGAAAAACATCCCCAGTACCAGACCGGTGCGATGCTGCGCAGCGACGAAGATTTCGCTGCCGATCTTGAACAGGATCCCCGCCAGCAACGCCGCCGCCAGCGATGCAGGGATGCGCTTGACCAGTTTTTCAAAGCTGCCGGTCATCCCGCATAGGGTCACCAGCACTGCGCAGGTGATGTAGGCGCCGATGGCTTCGCCATAACTCACGCCGCCTAAACTGGTGATCAACAGCGCCGCGCCGGGTGTGGACCAGGCGATGGTGATGGGTGTGCGATAGCGCAGGGACAGGCCGATGCTGCATACCGCCATGCCGATGGAAATCGCCCAGATCCACGAAGAAATCTGTGCGGTGGTCAAACCGGCGGCTTGGCCGGCCTGGAACATCAGCACCAGGGAGCTGGTGTAGCCGGTCATCATGGCGATAAAACCGGCGACGATGGCCGAGGGGGAGGTGTCGGCCAGCGGGCGCAAGGGCGCTTGGGTGGCGTCGGTCATGGAAGGGTGTTCCTTTTACCTGGGATTTGCCGGTGACGGCGCAGATTCAAGCCTAAACTCAAACGTAACGAGTCATTGCAATACAGCCGGGGCCGCAAACAGCCGTACAGTGTGTTGGCGCATTGGGTTGTGTACAATGTGCGCTGTTTTTAGGTGATACTTGCCAGCGACCCGTAGTTGCCGTATTACCTTGAATTTGCCGTATTACCGTTAATTCGCCGCCGTTCTCCCTACCCGAGTGCCCATGAACGAACAGTTGCAACCTCTCAAGAAACAACCGCGAGCCGGCAAGACCGGTCGCAGCGGAACCCAGGACGATATCGTCTACGCGCATATCTTCGAGGCGATCCTCGAACAACGCCTGGCACCCGGAACCAAATTGAGTGAAGAGGCACTGGGCGAGATCTTTGGCGTTAGCCGCACCATCATTCGCCGCGCACTGTCGCGCCTGGCCCATGAAGGCGTGGTACTGCTGCGGCCCAATCGCGGCGCAGTGGTTGCCAGCCCCAGTGTGGAAGAAGCGCGCCAGGTGTTCATGGCCCGGCGTCTGGTGGAGCGAGCGATCACGGAGTTGGCGGTGCAGCACGCTACCGCTGAGCAATTGGCCGAGTTGCGCCAGATGGTCAATGACGAGCGCGACAGTTTCTCCCGCGGTGATCGCGGTGCCGGTATCCGTCTTTCGGGCGAGTTCCACCTGAAACTGGCCGAAGCGGCCAAGAACGCGCCGTTGATCAGCTTCCAGCGCAGCCTGGTGTCCCAGACCTCATTGATCATCGCCCAGTACGAAAGCGGCAACCGCTCGCACTGTTCCTACGATGAGCACACCCAGTTGATCGACGCGATCGAAGCCCGCGATGCGGTGCTGGCGGTGAACTTGATGATGCACCACATGGATCATATCGACAGCAAGCTCAACCTCGATGAAGAGAGCGCGTCGGATGATTTGCATGCGGTGTTTTCGCACCTTCTACAGACTAAAAAACCTGGGCGCACGTCTGTAAAGTTGTAAACCCAATCAAATGTGGGAGCGAGCTTGTGTGGGAGCTGGCTTGCCTGCGATAGCATCACCGCAGTGTAACTGACATACCGCGGTGCCTGCATCGCGGGCAAGCCCGGCTCCCACACAAGCCCCTCCCACATTGGTTTTGTGGTGTCTCTGAGATCAGCGCTGGTGCACCAACTGGCCGGCTGCATAGGTTTGCAACACTGCCCGATCATCCCCCAGCGTCATCAGCACAAACAACGTCTCGGCAATGTTATTGGCCTGCTTCAAGCGATAGTTGAGCAGTGGCGTGGCGTTGTAGTCCAGCACCAGGAAGTCCGCATCCGTCCCCGGCTGCAATGTGCCGATCCTGTCTTCCAGACGCAACGCGCGCGCACCGCCCAGGGTCGCCAGATAGAGCGACTTGAACGGGCTCAACCGCGCTCCCTGCAACTGCATGACCTTATAGGCTTCATTCAGTGTTTGCAGGAGCGAGAAGCTGGTGCCGCCGCCCACGTCGGTGCCCAGGCCTACGTTCAATTTGTGTTTCTCGGCCATCGGCAAGTTGAACAACCCACTGCCGAGGAAGAAGTTCGACGTTGGGCAGAACGCCACCGCCGAGCCGGTCTCCGCCAGCCGTGCGCATTCGTCGTCACACAGGTGCACGCCGTGGGCAAACACCGAGCGCTCGCCGAGCAGTTTGTAATGGTCGTACACGTCCAGGTAGCCGTTGCGCTCGGGAAACAGCTCGTTTACCCACTCGACTTCCTGCTTGTTCTCACTGATGTGGGTCTGCATGTACAGATCTGGGTATTCGCCCAGCAATTGCCCGGCCAGCGCCAGTTGCTCAGGCGTGCTGGTGGGGGCGAAGCGTGGCGTAACGGCATAATGCAGGCGGCCTTTGCCGTGCCAGCGTTCGATCAACGCCTTGCTTTCCTGATAGCCGGATTCAGGTGTGTCGGTCAGGTAGTCCGGCGCGTTGCGGTCCATCATCACTTTGCCGGCGATCATGCGCAGGTCGAGTTTCTCGGCCGCTTCAAAAAACGAGTTCACCGATTGCGGGTGTACGCTGCCGAAGACCAGTGCGGTGGTGGTGCCGTTGCGCAGCAACTCTTTGATGAAGATATCCGCGACGTTATCGGCGTGGGCCTTGTCGGCGAACTGGCGTTCACAGGGGAAGGTGTAGGTGTTGAGCCAATCCAGCAATTGCTCGCCGTAGGCGCCGACCATGCCGGTTTGCGGCAGATGGATATGGGTGTCGATCAGGCCGGGGGTGATCAATGCGTCCTGGTAGTGCGTGATGTCGATGTCGGCGGGCAGCGTCGGCAGCAGGTCGCTGGCGTGGCCGAGCGCACTGATCTGGCCGTTATCGATCACCAGCAGGCCGTCTTCGAAATACTCGTAGGAGGCGTCGATGCCAACGATGGCAGGGTCGTCGATGCTGTGCAGGATGGCGGCGCGGTAGGCTTTGCGAGTCAAAGGCATGGTTATCTCAATTGATAGCTTGGCTGCGGCGCGAAGCCGGCAGCAGTTTGGCAATGGGTTCGGCGCCGGCAGTGTGCTGGCCGAAATTGGCGTTATAGGTGGCGATGATTTCGCCGGCGATGGAGATGGCGATCTCTACCGGCAACTTGCCCTTCACCTCGGTGAGGCCCATGGGGCAGCGCATGCGTTGCAACCGTGCGGTGTCGAAGCCGCGGTCACGCAGGCGGTGTTCGAATTTGACGCGTTTGGTTTTCGAGCCGATCAGGCCGAAGTAGGCGAAGTCATTGCGCTTGAGCAGGGCGGCGGTGAGTTCCAGGTCCAGCGCGTGATTGTGGGTCATGACGATGCAGTAACTGCCCGCGGGCAGGTCGGCAATTTCATCGACCGGTTCTTCACTGACGATTTTACGCACGCCTTGCGGGATGTGCTCCGGAAACTCCTGCTCACGGGAATCGATCCAGCGTACGCGGCAGGGCAAGCTTGCCAGTAACGGCACCAGCGCACGCCCGACATGGCCGGCGCCAAACACCGCGATCTGCGCCTGCACCTGGCCCATGGGTTCGAACAGCAATACCGCCACGCCACCGCAGCACTGGCCCAGGCTCGCGCCGAGGCTGAAGCGCTCCAGATGAGTGGTTTGCTGGCCGCGCACGAGCATGTCGCGAGCGAGCTGCATTGCCTTGTATTCCAGGTGCCCGCCGCCGATGGTGTCGAAGGTGCGCGCGGTACTGATCACCATCTTGGAACCGGCATTACGTGGCGTGGAGCCCAGCTCTTCGATGATGGTCACCAGTACGCAGGGTTCGCCCTGGTTTTGCAGGGTGGCGAGGGCGCTGATCCAGTTGTCCATGTCTACCTCAACATTTCTGCTGTTAGTTCGGCCGCTATCGCAGGCAAGCCAGCTCCCACATTTGATCGGGTTAGCACCTCAAAATGTGGGAGCCGGGCTTGCCCGCGATGGCAGCGCCTGGGTCTAGAGCGAAGCCAATTCAGTGTCAGCCTCGACAGCCTTCGCCGCGCGCAATTGCCGCATCTGCTCACACCCCCACAACACCCGCTCGGGCGTGGCCGGCGCATCGATCTTTGGTTGCTGGCGATAGTCAGCCAAACTCGCCACCGCATCTTTGATCGCGCACCACGAAGCAATCCCGAGCATGAACGGCGGCTCACCCACGGCCTTGGAATGGAATACTGTGTCCTCCGGGTTCTTGCGGTTCTCCACCAGTTTCACCCGCAGGTCCAGCGGCATGTCCGCTACGGCCGGGATCTTGTAGCTGGCCGGGCCGTTAGTCATGAGCTTGCCCTTGTTGTTCCACACCAGTTCTTCCATGGTCAGCCAACCCATGCCCTGGATAAAGCCGCCTTCGACCTGGCCGATGTCGATGGCCGGGTTCAACGAAGCGCCCACATCGTGGAGGATGTCGGTGCGCAGCATCTTGTATTCGCCGGTCAGGGTGTCGACGATCACTTCGCAACACGCGGCGCCGAACGCGTAGTAGTAGAACGGTCGTCCGCGCGACTGGCTGCGGTCGTAAAAGATTTTCGGGGTCTTGTAGAAACCGGTACTCGACAGCGAGACCTGGCCGAAATACGCCTGCTGGATCAACGCTTCGAACGTCAGGATCTGCTCGCGTACACGCACATGGCCGTTGCGGAACTCTACGTCCGCTTCACTGACGTCGTACTTGCGCGCAGCGAACTCCACCAGGCGCTGCTTGATGGTCTCGGCGGCATTCTGTGCCGCCTTGCCGTTCAGGTCGGCACCGCTGGAAGCCGCAGTGGGCGAGGTGTTGGGCACCTTGTCGGTGTTGGTGGCGGTGATCTGCACGCGGTCGATGTCCACCTGGAACACTTCCGCCACTACTTGCGCGACCTTGGTATTCAGGCCCTGGCCCATCTCGGTGCCACCGTGGTTCAGGTGGATGCTGCCGTCTGTGTAGATATGAATCAGCGCGCCGGCCTGATTCAGGAAGCTTGCGGTGAAAGAAATGCCGAATTTCACCGGGGTCAGCGCCAGGCCCTTTTTCAGGATCGGGCTGTGGGCGTTATACAGACGGATCGCTTCGCGGCGTTCGGCATATTGGCTGCTGGCTTCGAGTTCGGCGGTCATCTCTTCGAGCATGTTGTGCTCGACGGTCTGGTAGTAGTGGGTGACGTTGCGCTCGGTCTTGCCGTAGTAGTTGGCCTTGCGTACCGCCAGTGGGTCTTGGCCTAAATGGCGGGCGATGGCGTCCATCACTTCCTCGATGGCGACCATGCCTTGGGGGCCGCCGAAGCCGCGATAGGCGGTGTTGGAGGCCGTGTTGGTCTTGCAGCGATGGCCGTTGACCGTCGCATCGCCCAGGTAATACGAATTGTCGGCGTGGAACATCGCGCGGTCGACAATCGAGTTGGACAGGTCTGGCGAGCAGCCGCAGTTACCCGCCAGTTCCAGGTTGATCCCGTGCAGGCGACCGTTGTCGTCGAAGCCCACGTCGTACTCGATATAGAACGGGTGACGCTTGCCCGTCATCAGCATGTCTTCAACCCGCGGCAAACGCATCTTGGTCGGCTGGCCGGTCAAGCGTGCTACCACCGCGCACAGGCAGGCGGGGCTGGCGGCCTGGGTTTCCTTGCCGCCGAACCCGCCGCCCATGCGACGCATGTCCACGACAATCTTGTTCATCGACACGTCAAGCACTTCGGCCACCAGCTTCTGCACTTCGGTGGGGTTTTGCGTAGAGCAATAGACGATCATGCCGCCGTCTTCGGTGGGCATTACCGAAGAGATCTGGGTTTCCAGATAGAAGTGTTCCTGGCCGCCGATATGCAGGGTCCCCTGGATACGGTGCTTGGCACTCGCCAGCGCAGACGCCGAATCGCCGCGTTGGTGCGTGTGGCTGTCGAGCACGAAATGCTTGTTGCGAAAGGCCTCGACCACATCCAGCACTGGCTCCAGGTCTTCGTATTCGATCACTGCCGCCATCGCTGCCTTGCGCGCGGTCTCCAGGTCACGGGCCGCCACGGCCAGCACCACCTGGCCGACGAACTGCACAGTGTCGATGGCCAGCAATGGGTCGCCGGGCATCAACGGCCCGATGTCTTTCAGGCCCGGTACATCTTCGTGGGTAATCGCAATGCGCACGCCGTCGAAGGCGTAGCAGGGCGCAGTGTCGATACTGAGAATGCGGGCGTGGGCACGGTCGGACAGGCGCGCATACAGGTGCAACTGGTTGGGAAATTCCAGGCGGTCATCGATGTACTGCGCTTCGCCGCTGACGTGCTTGGCGGCGCTGTCATGCTTGACGCTGCGCCCGACCCCGGAGGTGAGATCCCGGGCAAACAGTTCGGCAAGTTCGGCCTGGGTCTTTACGACGGCGTGATGGTTAGACATAAGCGGTCACCCGAGTCTCGATGTGCGGCGTTTGCAGTTCGATGAAGTATTTGCGCAGCAGGTTCTGCGCGCTGAGCAGGCGATACTCCTTGCTGGCGCGGAAGTCCGACAGCGGGGTGAAGTCCTGTGCCAGGGCGGCGCAGGCTTTCTCGACCGTGGCCGAGTTCCAGATGGCGCCCACCAGCGCGGCCTCGCAACTTTTTGCGCGTTTTGGTGTGGCAGCCATGCCGCCGAAGGCAACGCGCGCCGCGCTGATCACACCGTTGTCGATGTTCAGGTTGAACGCCGCGCACACGGCTGAAATATCATCGTCCAGGCGCTTGGACACCTTATAGGCACGGAACAGTGCGTGGCCCTTGGGCACGATGATCTTCTCGATGAACTCGCTGTCCTGGCGGGCGGTGACACGGTAATCGATGAAATAGTCTTCCAGCGCCAGCGTGCGGCGGGTGTTGCCTTTGCACAGTACGATCTGGGCGCCGAGCGCAATCAACAGTGGCGGCGAATCCCCAATCGGTGAGGCGTTGCCGATATTGCCGCCCAGGGTGCCCTGGTTGCGGATTTGCAGGGAGGCGAAGCGCTGCAGCAGTTCGCCGAAGTCCGGGTATTCATGGTGTAGCGCGGTGTAGCAATCGGAGAGAACGGTGGCCGCGCCGATCTCCAGGCGGTCGTCGAAATGCTCGATGCGCTTCATGTCTTCAATGTTGCCGACGTAGATCATCACTGGCAGGGTGCGGTGGAACTGGGTCACTTCCAGCGCCAGGTCGGTGCCGCCGGCCAGCAGGCGGGCTTGCGGATAGGCGTCGTAGAGGTCGGCCAGGTCGGCGACGGTCAAGGGCACCAGGCAGCGTTTGTCACCGCTGTTGAGCTCGCCGGTCTGGGTGGGCGCGATGCTTTTAAGGCGGGCGATGGTGTCGGCCTCGCGGCTGTCGAACTGATCCTGAGGCTTGTTGCAGCAGGCTTGTTCGGCGGCGGCCAGGATCGGGCGATAACCTGTGCAGCGGCACAGGTTGCCGGCCAGGGCTTCATGGGCTCTGTGGCTGTCGGGGGCGTCACTGTTTTTTTGCAGGGCAAACAACGACATCACGAAACCCGGGGTGCAAAAGCCGCACTGCGAGCCATGGCACTCGACCATGGCCTGTTGCACGCTGTGCAGTTGGCCCTGGTGCTTGAGGTCTTCAACGCTGATCAGTTGTTTGCCGTGCAGGGACGACACGAACGTCAGGCAGGAATTGAGGCTGCGGTAACGAATCTGCTCGGCGCCTTGGTCATCGGTATGCAGCTCACCGACCACCACCGTGCACGCACCGCAGTCGCCGCTGGCGCAGCCTTCCTTGGTACCGGATTTGCCCACATGCTCACGCAGATAGTTGAGCACGGTCAGGTTGGGGTCCAGGGCGTGCTCGCTACGGAGTTCCTGGTTGAGTAAAAACTGGATCACGGAAGGCCTCGCAGACTCATTATTGTTGTTAACCGCTTTGCGCCGAATCTAGTCATGTCTGACTTTTCGGTCAATGGTTTTCTGACCTAAGGGTCAAGAAAATGCGATCGCAACACTTTCAATTATGGTTCAGTCTTCTGGAACCGGTGTTTTTGGCGGCGTGTGGGCTGTTAACGTTGCTTATTTCATGCCAAATTCGCCACGGTGGGCGTAGCGCCATCAGCGGGCCAATGCGCTACACTGCCGCGCTTGTACCGATAGAAGATTTTGAAGGGAAAACATGACGTTCAAGGCGCCGGACAGTCTCGCCGAGCAAATCGCTCACCACCTCGCCGAACGTATCATTCGCGGCGAACTCAAGCCTGGGGAGCGGATCCAGGAACAGAAGGTCACGCTGGCGCTCAACGTCAGTCGCGGTTCCGTGCGCGAAGCCTTGCTGATCCTCGAACGCCGCCATCTGATCGCGATCCTGCCGCGCCGTGGCGCCCACGTTACCGAGCTCACCGCGCACAAGGTGCAGAGCCTGTGTACGTTGATGGGCGAGATGTACATCCTGCTCGGCAATGCAGTGGCCGAAGGCTGGCAGACCCAGGCCGATATGGCGCCGTTCCTGCAGATCCAGCAACGCCTGCAGCTGAGCTTGGAGCGCGAGGACATCCGCGCCTTCGTCGAAGAAAGCTTCAGCGTGATGCGCGCCGCGTATCCCTTCGCCAACAACCCGTATTTGCAGGAAACCGTTGAAAACCTGCAGCCGGCGATGAACCGCGCTTATTACCTGGCCCTGGATCAGCGCAAGGCGTCCATGAGCGAGTTCCAGGCACTGTTCGAGCAATTGCTCGCCGCGGTGCTCGCCCGTGATCTGGTGCAGATTCGCCTGGTGCTGTCGGCCTACTGCCAGCGCAGTAGCTCGCTGGTCATCGCTGCGTTGGCGGACGCCTAAGCGTGCGGCTCAAGTGCATCAAGTTGGCGGGGTTCAAATCCTTCGTCGACCCGACTACCGTGAACTTCCCCAGCAACATGGCAGCGGTAGTGGGACCCAATGGCTGCGGCAAGTCGAACATCATCGACGCCGTACGCTGGGTGATGGGCGAGAGCTCGGCGAAGAACCTGCGTGGCGAGTCGATGACCGATGTCATCTTTAACGGCTCCACCAGCCGCAAGCCGGTGAGCCAGGCCAGCATCGAACTGGTGTTCGACAACTCTGATGGTACCCTGGTCGGCGAATACGCCGCCTACGCAGAGATCTCCATTCGCCGCAAAGTGACGCGCGACAGCCAGAACAGTTACTTCCTCAACGGCACCAAGTGTCGCCGCCGGGACATCACCGATATTTTCCTCGGCACAGGTTTGGGCCCGCGCAGCTATTCGATCATCGAACAGGGCATGATCTCCAAGCTGATCGAAGCCAAGCCCGAAGACCTGCGCAACTTTATCGAAGAAGCAGCCGG
The DNA here is from genome assembly GCF_020790195.1 of Pseudomonas sp. HN8-3. Taxonomy (NCBI): domain Bacteria; kingdom Pseudomonadati; phylum Pseudomonadota; class Gammaproteobacteria; order Pseudomonadales; family Pseudomonadaceae; genus Pseudomonas; species Pseudomonas sp. HN8-3. Next base: position 4,366,789 of record NZ_CP086206.1, on the reverse strand, counting down.
CATCTCCAAGTACAAGGAGCGCCGCCGCGAAACTGAAAACCGCATCCGCCGTACCCATGAAAACCTCGCCCGCCTGACCGACCTGCGCGAAGAGCTGGAGCGCCAGTTGGAGCGTCTGCACCGCCAGGCCCAGGCCGCCGAGAAGTATCAGGAATACAAGGGCGAAGAGCGCCAGCTCAAGGCGCAACTGTCGGCCCTGCGTTGGCAGGCACTGAACGATCAAGTGGGCCAGCGCGAAGCGATCATTGGCACCCAGGAGGTCAGCTTTGAGGCGCTGGTGGCCGAGCAACGCAATGCTGACGCCAGCATCGAACGCTTGCGTGACGGGCACCATGAACTGTCCGAACGCTTCAATCTGGTGCAGGGCCGCTTCTATTCGGTGGGGGGCGATATCGCTCGGGTCGAGCAGAGCATCCAGCACGGCCAGCAGCGTTTGCGCCAGTTGCAGGATGACTTGAAGGAGGCCGAGCGCGCTCGCCTGGAAACCGAGTCGCACCTGGGTCATGACCGCACCTTGCTGCTGACCCTCGGCGAAGAGCTGGACATGCTCACCCCCGAGCAGGAAATCACCAACGCCGCCGCCGAAGAGGCCGCCGCCGCGCTGGAAGAATCCGAAACCACCATGCACGCCTGGCAGGAGCAGTGGGATACCTTCAACCTGCGATCGGCCGAGCCGCGTCGCCAGGCCGAGGTGCAGCAGTCGCGCATTCAGCAACTGGATACCAGCATGGAGCGCCTGGCCGAACGCCAGCGTCGCCTGCAGGAAGAACGTGTATTGCTCGCCGCCGACCCCGAAGACGCGGCGATCATGGCGCTGAGCGAGCAACTGGCCGAAAGCGAAATGACGCTGGAAGAGTTGGAAGCCAGCGAGGAACAACAGGTGGAACGCCTGGAGCAATTGCGTCAGCAACTGCATACGGCAACCCAGGCGCAGCAGCAGGCCCAGGGCGATCTGCAACGGCTCAATGGGCGCCTGGCATCTCTTGAAGCCTTGCAGCAAGCTGCGCTGGACCCTGGCACCGGCACCGCCGAGTGGCTGCGCGACCAGCATCTGGCTGAGCGCCCGCGCCTGGCCGAAGGCTTGAAGGTAGAAGCCGGTTGGGAGCTGGCGGTGGAAACCGTGCTCGGCGCCGATCTGCAAGCGGTGCTGGTGGACGATTTTGGCGGCTTCGACCTGGCCGGTTTCGCCCAGGGCGATTTGCGTTTGCTCAGCCCGGCGGCCGACGGCACGCGGGTACCGGGCAGCCTGCTGGACAAGGTCGAGGCGGCGATTGATTTGTCGCCATGGCTGGGCCAGGTCAAGCCGGTTGAGTCACTTGAACAGGCCCTGGCCCAGCGCGGTCAACTGAGCGCCGGCGAAAGCCTGATCAGTCGCGACGGTTATTGGATCGGCCGACATTTCCTGCGCGTGCGCCGTGCCAGCGAAGCGGAAAGTGGCGTATTGGCCCGCGGCCAGGAAATCGTCAACCTGATCGCCGAACGCGAAGAGCGCGAAGCCACCCTCGAAAGCCTGGAAACCGAACTGCAAACCCTGCGCGCCACCCAGCGCCAGCAAGAGACCGGCCGCGAACACCTGCGCCGCTTGTTGCAAGACGAAGCGCGCCAGCAAGGCGAATTGAAAGCCCAACTGTCGGCGAGCAAAGCCAAGGTCGAACAACTGACCCTGCGCCGCACCCGCCTTGACGAAGAAGTGGCCGAGATGGGCGAACAGCGCGCCCTTGAACATGAGCAGGTTGGCGAAGCGCGCCTGCAATTGCAGGAAGCCCTCGACAGCATGGCGCTGGATACCGAGCAGCGCGAGTTGCTGCTGGCCCAGCGTGACAGCCTGCGCGAACGCCTCGACCGCGTGCGCCAGGAAGCTCGCCAGCACAAGGATCACGCTCACCAGTTGGCGGTGCGCCTGGGCTCTCTGCGGGCCCAGCATGATTCCACGCGCCAGGCCCTTGAGCGCCTGGAGATGCAGTCCGAACGCCTCACCGAAAAACGTGAGCAACTGAGCCTCAACCTGGAGGAGGGCGAGGCGCCGTTGGAAGAGCTGCGCCTCAAGCTTGAGGAACTGCTCGACAAGCGCATGACCGTCGACGTAGAGCTCAAGACCGCGCAGATCGCCCTGGAAGATGCCGACCGCGAACTGCGTGACGCTGAAAAGCGCCGTACGATGGCCGAGCAGCAATCCCAATTGATCCGCGGCCAACTCGAACAACAGCGCATGGAGTGGCAAGCCCTCACCGTGCGCCGCAAGACCTTGCAGGACCAGTTGCTCGAAGACGGTTATGACCTGCATGGCGTGCTCAACACCCTGACCGCCCAGGCCAACGAGAAGGACGCCGAAGAAGAACTTGAGCGGATTGCCGCGCGCATTCAACGCCTTGGCGCCATCAACCTTGCGGCGATCGATGAGTACCAGCAGCAGTCCGAGCGCAAACGTTATCTGGATGCTCAGGATGCCGATCTGGTCGAAGCCCTGGACACCCTGGAAAACGTGATCCGCAAGATCGACAAGGAAACCCGCAACCGCTTCAAAGATACCTTTGATCAGATTAATGGCGGTTTACAGGCGTTATTCCCAAAAGTTTTCGGTGGTGGCAGTGCCTACTTGGAACTGACGGGCGAAGATCTACTCGATACAGGGGTAACGATCATGGCGCGGCCTCCGGGCAAGAAGAACAGCACCATCCATTTGTTGTCCGGTGGCGAAAAAGCCCTGACCGCATTGGCCCTGGTATTTGCCATCTTCAAGTTGAACCCGGCGCCGTTCTGTATGCTCGACGAAGTTGACGCGCCGCTGGATGACGCTAACGTTGGACGCTACGCTCGGTTGGTCAAAGAGATGTCCCAGACTGTGCAGTTCATCTACATCACCCACAACAAGATCGCCATGGAAATGGCGGACCAGTTGATGGGGGTCACGATGCACGAGCCGGGCTGTTCGCGTTTGGTCGCAGTGGATGTGGAAGAGGCGATGGCAATGGTGGAATCCTGAACCATGCCAGGAGAGAGAATTTACGGCACGTCGTAGGGCGATTTACCGGTCTGGCGAAAGTGGCAAATGGACATATTTGTTCAAGGCATTTTGACAGACGGTGTAAAGTTATCTTTGGTCGTGCTAGTTTAATGTCAATTTTTCGTATGCGTGGGCAAAACGTCAGTCAGAACATAGAGTTGGCGCCACGTTTTAAAGCGGTTTGCACGGTGCTAAACCCCTTATTTTTCAGCATTTTTTATTAGAGGCACGGGATTACATGGAAATCGGTCTGCGCGAGTGGCTGATCGTCATCGGCATCATTGTCATTGCCGGTATTCTTTTCGATGGCTGGCGCCGCATGCGCGGTGGCAAGGGCAAGCTCAAGTTCCGCTTGGACCGAAACCTGTCCAACTTGCCTGACGACGACGGCGCCGCCGAGCTGCTGGGGCCGCCCCGTGTGCTGGATACCCACAAAGAGCCGCAACTGGACGAGCATGATTTGCCGTCAATGATTGCGCCGTTGCGGGAAGCCCGCGAGCCGTCCTCCAAGCGCGGCAAGCGTGGTGGCGCGGCGGTTGCCGAGCCGCATCAAGGTGACCTGAACCTCGACGTCGATGACGGCCCGAGCTTCAGCAGCCGTGATGACGACTTCCCCGACGAGACTCCGACCAAAAGCGCGCCACGCCAATCGGTAAACGATCAGCCGGCCGCCGAGGAAGTCCTGGTTATCAGTGTGATCTGCCGCGATGCCGGTGGCTTCAAGGGCCCTGCGCTGTTGCAGAACATCCTTGAGAGCGGCCTGCGCTTTGGCGAGATGGATATATTCCACCGTCACGAGAGCATGGCCGGTAATGGCGAAGTGCTGTTCTCCATGGCCAATGCGGTCAAACCCGGCACTTTCGATCTGGACGATATCGACCTGTTCAGCACCCCGGCGGTGAGTTTCTTCCTCGGTTTGCCAGGCCCGCGTCACCCCAAGCAAGCGTTTGATGTGATGGTGGCCGCAGCTCGCAAGCTGTCCCAGGAATTGAACGGCGAGCTCAAGGACGACCAGCGCAGCGTCCTGACCGCCCAGACCATCGAGCATTATCGTCAGCGCATCGTCGAGTTCGAGCGTCGTGCCCTGACACAGAAACGCTGAGGTTCGATCATAAGCGTTGTCTGTAGAATCCATGCACTAACATATTGAGCAGCTTCGGCTGCTCTTTTGCTTTATGAGAGAACACCCATGACCGCCGCCCACACCCGCATTCTCGAACTGCGCGCTGAACTGGATCAGCACAACTATCGCTACCACGTGCTTGACGAGCCGAGCATTCCGGACGCCGAGTACGATCGCTTGTTCCACGAGCTCAAGGCCCTGGAAGCCGAGCATCCGGAGCTGGTGACGCGTGATTCACCGACACAGCGGGTCGGCAGTGCGGCGCTGTCGGCATTCACCCAGGTCAAGCATGAGATCCCGATGCTCAGCCTGGGCAACGCCTTTGATGAAACCACCATGCTGGAGTTTGATCGCCGGGTGACCGAGGGCCTCGACCTGCCGGTAGGCGATCTGTTTGGCGCGGGTGCGGCAGTGGAGTACAGCTGCGAGCCAAAGCTCGATGGCCTGGCGGTCAGCCTGCTGTATCAGGACGGCGAACTGGTACGCGGCGCTACCCGGGGTGACGGCACTACCGGTGAGGACATCAGCGTCAACGTGCGCACCGTGCGCAATATTCCGCTCAAGCTGCACGGCAGCGGCTGGCCGGCCACTCTGGAAGTCCGTGGCGAAGTGTTCATGTCCAAGGCCGGGTTCGAACGCCTGAATGCCTCGCAGCTGGAAGTTGGCGGCAAGACCTTCGCCAACCCGCGCAACGCCGCGGCGGGCAGCCTGCGCCAACTGGACTCGAAGATCACTGCCAGCCGCCCGCTGGAATTCTGCTGCTATGGCATCGGCCAGGTGACCGCGGATATCAGCGATACCCATATCGGCAACCTCAAGCAGTTGCAGAAGTGGGGCATGCCGATCAGCCACGAACTGAAGTTGGCCAAGGGTATCCAGGAGTGCCTGGACTACTACCGCGACATTGGCGAGCGCCGTAATGCGCTGGGCTATGAAATCGACGGCGTGGTGTTCAAGGTCAACAGCATCGCGTCCCAGCGTGAACTGGGCTTCCGCGCCCGCGAGCCGCGTTGGGCGATTGCGCATAAATTTCCGGCGATGGAAGAGCTGACCGAGTTGCTCGACGTGGAATTCCAGGTCGGCCGTACCGGTGCTGTGACCCCGGTGGCGCGCTTGAAGCCGGTCAAGGTGGCTGGCGTGACGGTGTCCAACGCGACCCTGCACAACATGGACGAAGTGGCGCGCCTGGGGCTGATGATCGGTGACACGGTGATCATCCGCCGCGCCGGTGATGTGATTCCGCAGGTGGTCTCGGTGGTCACCGAGCGTCGCCCGGAGCACGCCCGTGCGGTGCAGATCCCCGAGAACTGCCCGGTGTGCGGCTCCCATGTGGAGCGCACGCAACTGGTCAAGCGCAGCAAAGGCAAGGAAACCGTCAGCGAAGGCGCGGTGTACCGTTGCGTCGGGCGCCTGGCCTGTGGCGCGCAGCTCAAGCAGGCGATCATCCATTTCGTCTCGCGGCGTGCCATGGACATCGACGGCCTGGGCGACAAGACCATCGAGCAATTGGTGGATGAGAAACTCATCGGTTCGCCGGCAGACCTCTACAAGCTCAAGTACGAACAGATCATCGACCTGGAAGGCTTTGCCGATATCTCCAGCAAGAAGCTGATCAGCGCCATCGAAAACAGCAAGACCCCGACCCTGGCGCGTTTTATCTACGCCCTGGGTATTCCCGATGTGGGCGAAGAGACCGCCAAGGTGCTGGCACGCTCGCTGGCGTCCCTGGAGCGTGTGCAGAAGGCTTTGCCTGAAGTGCTGACCTACTTGCCCGACGTCGGCCTGGAAGTGGCGCACGAGATTCATAGCTTCTTTGAAGACAGCCATAACCAGGATGTGATCGGTGCACTGTTGTCGCCGGACGAATGCGGCCTGCAATTGCAGGAGCAAGGCGAACTCAGCGCAGAATTCGCCGCCAGCACCACCTTGGGCGGCTTGCTCGACAAGCTGCATGTACCTTCCGTCGGGCCGGGAGCTGCGCAGAAACTGGCAGACAAGTTCGGTTCGCTGGAAGGCGTGATCAAGGCCGATTGGCTGGATATGCGCCAGGCCCTGCCCGAGAAGCAAGCCAAGGCCGTGCGCGAATTCTTCGACAACCCTGACAACGCCCATCATGCCCTGGCCATCGAGCAGCAGCTCAAGGACTTCGGCATGCACTGGCAGAGCGAGAAAAAGGTCGTTGAAGGCTTGCCCGAAGCCGGGCACACCTGGGTACTCACCGGCTCCCTGGAGTTGATGAGCCGCGACGTCGCCAAGGACAAGCTCGAAAGCCTGGGCGCCAAGGTGGCCGGTTCCGTCTCGGCGAAAACCCACTGCGTGGTCGCCGGGCCGGGAGCCGGTTCCAAATTGGCCAAGGCCAGCGAGCTGGGCCTTAAAGTGCTGGATGAGGAGGCCTTCGTCGCCTTCCTGGCCAGCCACAACATCAGCGTCTGACCTCTTCCTGTGGCGAGGGAGCTTGCTCCTGTCGGGCTGCGCAGCAGCCCCTCAAGAAAGCGGAACGATCTCGAGCGAGAAATGATCTAGTCTCTGTCACCCCAGGGAGAGCCCGCCATGTTCCGTTACTTCGAGCAACTCAGTTCGCGCATCGCCGCCCCGTTCATGGCTCAAACCTCGCGCAACAGCAAGGTGTGGCAATGCCGCTGCGGCCAGTCTTTATTCTTTCGCAACAGCCAATGTCTGGCCTGCCAGGCGGTGCTGGGTTATCTGCCGCAGCAAAGCCGTCTGTCTTCCCTGCAACCCGGCCCTGTCGTTGACACTTGGCTGGCGGATGACGCGCCCGATGCCGGCACCTGGCGTCGCTGCGCCAACCTCGACTCACCGGCCGCGTGCAACTGGCTGATCCCCGCCCACAGCACTGCGTCGCTGTGCGTGGCCTGTAGCCTGAATCGCACAATTCCTGATCTATCCATCCCGGAAAACCCCGAACGCTGGCGCAAGGTCGAAACTGCCAAGCGTCGGCTGGTGGCACAACTGATCAGCCTGGGCCTGCAGGTGGTGCCCAAGAGCGTTGACGAAGACACCGGGCTGGCCTTCGACTTCATCGGGACTGACCTGGCAGGCAATGCGCCGACCACTGGCCATGCCAACGGCCTGATCACCCTCGATATCAAGGAAGCCGACGATGCTCACCGCGAAAAAGTCCGCGTACAGATGCGTGAGCCTTACCGCACCTTGCTCGGTCATTTTCGCCATGAAGTCGGCCACTATTACTGGGATCGGCTGATTGCCAACAGCCACTGGCTTGACGCTTTTCGCACCTTGTTCGGCGATGAGCGCGCCAGTTACGCCGAAGCGCTCGACCAGCATTATCAGAACGGCCCGCGTCCGGATTGGCAGCAAACCTGCGTCAGCGCCTACGCCACCATGCATCCCTGGGAAGACTGGGCTGAAACCTGGGCCCATTACCTGCACATGATGGACGCGGTGGACACCGCGTTGGGCTTTGGCATGAGCGCCCGCGAGATGGACCTGGACTACCAGCCGTTCCCGCTGACAACTCTGTATGACCCGGCACACCCCGGCGGCCCGGCGTTCCTCTCGTTCGTCAATGCCTGGATCGAGCTGGCCGGTATGCTCAACGAACTGTCCCGTGCCATGGGCCAGCCGGATTTCTACCCCTTCGTGCTGCCGCCGGGGGTGATAGCCAAGTTGCACTTTATCCACCTGGTCATCCAGGAAGAGGGTGGCAGAGCGGACGAGGTTCTGCAGGCTCAGTGATTGCCCCTGTGGGAGGGGTAATTGCAGAGGGCCATGGCAAGTACTTGAAGCTTCTCATTTTTTACGGTTGTAACTTCCGATCAGATCGGTACAATGGCGCGGCTTGCCGAGAGGCTTGCGTCGTTATGGTGACCCCATCGGTCCCCCCGCAACGATTACCCGTGAACCTGGTCAGAGCCGGAAGGCAGCAGCCACAGCGGGAACATTGTGTGCCGGGGTGTGGCTGGTGGGGTTGCCTCCATAACGCTCCCTTCTGTTTTACCTATTCCTGAATCCATATAGTCAGCCAGTCATCTGTGACCCTTATCGCACAGTGCACGACGGCCACTCCACGACTAGTGGCATACTCCCAAGCGTGTCTTTCCCCTGGCTACGAGGCTGTATGCACTCGGAACATTTTGATTTGTCCAGCCCTGTGTTCTTGCCGATCACCGAGCAAGCCTGTGCGGGTTTGCTGAGCGGTGACGGTGCAGCAGCGCTGGTAGCCCTGAGTGAGCCGGAGTTGGCGGCGGTGCTGGTGATCCAGAACCTGGCGCAGGTGCCCGAAAGCGACCTGAGCGCCAATGGTGCCGAAAAAGTGTTGGCCAAGCTGATTGACTGGGCGGTAGAGGCCAGCCATTCGGCAAGCGTCTCCCTACTCTCCGAGGCGCAGCGGCTGTTCGACCAAAGGAAGCTGTACTTCGGCCTCAATGTGGTCAAAAGCCTGAAGCTGCGTTTTCTGTTAGCGGAGGAAGTGCAGGCGCGCGACTATCTGTTGCCCAGCGGCAAGTGGGACGTAGAGTACAAAGTCCGCCATCTCAAGACCAATGATCCCTTCAGCAAGCAGATGGTCACGCCCAGGCATCGCGAGCGCTGGTTGAGTGCCGAGCAAGACAAGTTGGTCAGAACCTTCCGCGCCAACTTGAACGAAGACCTGCATGTTCAGGGCTATGCAGGTATCGGCAAGAGTCACCTGCTGGTGGCCTTGATGGAGCACTTGCGTCCGGAAAAGACTTTGTTGCTGGCGCGTACCCCGGCAAAGCTGGAAACCCTGCGTGCCCGTATGGTGGGCGTACGCGAGCGAAAGGCCGGGCACACCTTCCATGCATTCGCCCACGCCTTGATGCAGGGGCCCAGGCCCAAGCCGCTGACTGCGCAGGTGAGGGCGCCGAGCAAGCAGGCACTGGCTCAGGAGCTGAATATCTTCGGCTTTCGTGGCCTGCAAGGGCAGGCTGTGGTCGACGTTTGCCTCAACGTATTGCAAGCCTACTGCCGCTCCTGGGAATACAGCCTGTCGGCGAAGCACTTGCCGCATTTCAAACAGCCGCTGTCCAGCGTTGATGCCAGGGCACTGCTCGAATATGCCAGCCGGCTATGGAGCTATCTCGAAGCGAATCCGGCCTGGGGCAGCCAGACTGGGTTTGAAGCCTTGCTGATGATCAAGCGCGCCAGCCTCGCCGGCTGCGTGGTGCCCGAGCGTTATACCCACGTCCTTATCGACGAGAGCCAGGATATTCCGGCGCCGCTGCTGCAAATCATCGAGCGGGGCCGGCAGGTGCTGATAACCCTGGGGGATGAGTATCAGCAGGCCAGTGGAGTCATGGTCAGGCGCGCCCGTGAGGTGCGCCATACGGATGTGTGTTACTCCGTGCGCTCCGGACGCAATGTCGAGCGCCTGGTCAATCCCTTGATCAGCCAGCATTCGGATAAGAGCAAAGTGCTTTTCGAGGGGGCTCGGGATGCCGACGTCGGTATCGAGTTTTATCCGCTGGGCTTTGTACCGCCGCAAGGCTGCGTGGTATTGACCGCATCCCACTGGGACACAATGAAGTGGGCCATCCAGTTGAGCGAAGCCCGTTGTGCGTTCAGCCTGGCCGGTAAAGAAGCGCAGCAGTCGCTCAAGTATTTTATGGACACCGTGGTCGCGTTGTTCAAGCCTGACTTCTACAGCAGCGAGTTCAATGACAGCGGGCCCCACCCGTTTTTCAGCGATATGGCCGATTGGCAGCAAGTACGCGAGGCCTGCCAGTTCGATGAGGCGTTTCTCTGGGTCGAAGCTGAGCTGCAAAAAGGCTTTAATCTGGCGGATGTCACGCGCTTGAACAGGCAAAGCGGTCATCCGGATGAGCGCTGCCTCTTGATGTTGGCGCAAGACGCCGGTGGCATGGAGTTCAACCGGGTGTTGCTCACACCAGCGTTGTTGACCAACGTAAAGTTCCAGGATGCCTACGCGTTCGACCAGCGACTGTGTGCGGTGTATATCGCAATTTCGCGAGCAACCCAGCAGCTCTATCTGCCCTACGATGTGGTTGAGTGGCTCGACTATCACAAGTATCAGAAAACCCGCGAATTACACGGTTACTGAAGGATTTAATCCAGCTGTTTCACAACTTTGGAAAAGCCCTCTGGACAACCCCTAGACCGCCTTGTTAGCTTGCGCCGGCCACTTGTTTCAGAGCATGACAAGGGCATGGACTTGATATTGAAGTGCTATCGCTTCTCTAACTTACAAGGATGTCTGTCATGAAAAGCCTGCAAGGGTTGCCTCGACTTATCAGTGCCTCAGTCGGCGCTCCCGGCAAAGCCCGCAACTTGCCCGCCGATGTGCAGTGCATCCAATATTTATTCAACCTGATCATTCCCAAAATGGGCTTTGCCTTGCTGGAAAACGGCAAGTGCGATGGCCAGTTGGTGCAGTGCATCAGCCAGTATCAATTCCGCCATCTCAAATATGCTCATCCCGATGGGGTGATCGACCCCACGGGGCGTACGTTCAACAGCTTGATCGAGGAGGCGGTGAAAGTCCCGGTACGGGCCTTCCCGACCATGCGTATTCCGAGCTTTCTCAACGCATTGGGCAATAACAACGTCGATGCGGTGCAAGCCACGGTCAACGTCTACCTGAACCAGGTGCGTGCGGTGATCGAGGCTGAGCGGCGCAACCGCCAATTAATGCTGCAGGCCACCTGCGACGGCGGCACGACGCTGAGCGATACGGACTTCCAGAATGCTGCCAAGCAATTGGGAAACGGCATCTCGGTGAATGTGGTCAAGGCGTTCGCCACCATCGAGTCGGGCGGGAAGGTGGGGTTCGGGCCGGCCAAGCTGCCGATCATCGCCTTCGAAGGTCATCACTTTCGCAAGTACACCAAGCATATCTACGACCAGTCGCACCCGCTGCTGTCGTACGTCTACAAGAAAAAAGCCGGGCCGCAGTGGCAGACCAACAACAAGGACCAGGTCAAGGCCTGGGAAACCATGGCCACCGCTTTTGCTCTCGACCAAGAAGCGGCACTGATGTCGGCGTCCTGGGGGATGTTTCAGGTCATGGGGTTCAACTTCGCGTCGTGCGGGTTCAAGACGGTGTTCGAGTTTGCAGCGGCGTTAAAAGTAAACGCCGGTAATCAACTCAAGGCCTACCTCAGTTTTTGCAGCAAGAGCACGGCGCTGATGAGTGCGATGAAAAACAAGGATTTCACAGCCATGGCTCGTAACTATAACGGCGAGGACTACGGCAACTATGACGTGCTGATGAAACAAGCCTACGAAGCCTTTGAAGGGAAGAAATAAGATGATTCGTTTTCTGGCGATGGGAATGCTGTCGTTGTGCGCCGTGGCCCCCGCGTTTGCTGGTTCGGCCGCTTTGCATTCAGGCAAGTACGAAGGGTTGATGCTGGCGGTGACGCCCGGTAACCAGGTTGAAGGCTTTTATTCCGAAGCGATGGGCGAGGGCGTTAGCCGCCGTTGCACCTTCTACCTGCAAGGCAAGCCAGAGACGCTTACCACCTGGCTGGATGCTGCCTACCCTGGGAGTGTGGCAGTGGCGTCCGACGGTGTGGTCCTGACAGTGGAGCAGGGCCGGCAACACCCCGGCTGCATCAACGTGTTGATGCCGGAAATCGCCACGGGTCTGGACCTGACCCAGACTGCCAGCAAAAAGTGGATCGGGCTGGTGACGGTGTCTGCCGACAAGGCTTACCTGCTGAAAACTCCGGGGGCCAAGGCGGTCAAGCGTCCCTATATCGTCAAGGGTGATGTAGTGGGTGTGCTGGCGTTCAAGGACGGCTGGGCGCAGGTGGAGTTTATCAATGCGCACGACCGTTCCTTCACGGGCTGGATCAGCCAGGGCCAGTACACACGGTTGGCTGCACCGAAGCTCTGAGAAGCTCTGAAATGTGGGAGGGGGCTTGCTCCCGATGAGGAAGGGTCAGCTAGCACCTATATTGATTGACCCACCGCTATCGGGAGCAAGCCCCCTCCCACATTTTGGCGGTGTTAGCCGAAGGTTTCGCGCAGTAGCCCGGAGAATGCATCCCGTGCCAGATGCCGCTGGGTATCTTTGTGCCAGAACAGCAAGTTGTCTACCGCTGCCAGTTCGTCGAACCTATACGATGCCAGCTGATTGGCCTGCTCATAACGCGCCAGGATGCCCTCCGGCGCCAAAGCCACGCCAATCCCCGCGCTGACGCAGCCGATGATCGTGCCCCAGCTGGTATAGCTGGCAATCGCTGGCTTGAAGTCCTGGGGCTTGAGCCAGTTTTCCAGTGCTGCGCGGTAGGGGCAGCCGGGCGGCCACACCAATAATGTGCGGCCAGCCAGGTCTTCGGGGCTGTGGATGGGCGCGCTGCACGCGCTGGCGATCAGCACCAGGCGTTCGCTGTAGACCACGCTGTGCACCAGCTTTGTGTGTTTGCCACTGGCGGCCACGAGGGCCACATCCAGACGATGGTGTTGCAGGTCGTCCAGCAGTTGCGCCCAGGCGCCGGTCACCAACTCCAGGCTGACCTCGGGATAACGCCGGTGATACTCCGCCAACAGCGGCGGCAGGCGGCCGCTGGCGCTGGATTCCACCGCGCCGATGCGCAAGGTGCCACGGGGAATCGCGCTGGCATCCACCGCACGCTTGGACTCATCCACCAACGCCAGGATGCGCTCGCAGTAATCCAGGAAGATCTCACCCGCAGCACTGATCGCCAGCCCGCGGCCGGCGCGGATAAACAACGGTGTGCCCAACTCACTTTCCAGCTGCTTGATGCGGGTGGTGATGTTGGACGGCACACAGTGCAGTTGCAGGGCGGCCTGGGCCACGCTGCCGGTTTGCGCCACGGCTCGCACCATTTTCAGTTGGGCCAGTTCCATTGCTCAGTTCCAGTGATTTCAGAAGTCAGAAACGCTTAATTGTCCTACGCCTGGCCCGGGCCAAGACTGACGGCACTCCTTCTTTTATGGATGCCATCGATGAGTACCCCGTCACCGCTCAAGCTTACGCTAGTCATTGCCAGCGTCATCCTCTGTTGGGCTTATTCACCCATAGGCGTGCATATGGGGCTGCACAGCTACAGCCCTGGCCAATTGGCGCTGCTGCGTTTCTTGATTGCGTCGCTATTCATGGCGGCTGTGGCCTGGGTAGTCGGCATTGGCCGGCCCCAGGTGCGCGACCTGCCGTGGCTGCTGGTGCTGGGTTTCTTCGGGGTGTTCCTGCACCACACCAGCCTCAATCACGGGCAGCAATGGGTGACAGCGGCGGCGTCGAGTGTGTTGGCACAGTCGGCGCCGCTGTTCAGTGTGTTGATCGCTTTTTTCTGTTTGCAGGAGCGCGTCAGCATCTGGCGTTGGAGCTGTGTACTGTTGGGGTTGGCCGGCGTGCTGGTGGTGATCTGGGGCGATCATGGTGTAGGCGATATCGACCCGCGCGGCTTGTTGATCCTGCTGGCGGCCTGCTCATGGAGCGTGTACTTCGCCATCCAGAGGCATTTCGCCCATCGCTACAGTCCATTGACGATGGCGTGCTACATGGTCTGGTCCGGCACCTTGATGCTGTGCGTGAACCTGCCGGGCCTGCCTGCCGCTATCGTGCAGGCGCCGTTGCGGGAGAACCTCGCGGTGCTGGTGTTGGGTATTTTTCCCAGTGCGTTGGCCTATCTGGCCTGGGGTTATGTGCTCAAGCACGTCGAAGTCAGCCGCGCTTCGGTGGCGATGTACCTGATTCCGCCGGTTGCCATGGTGATGGCCGCCACGCTGCTCGGTGAACAGGTGACCCTGCAGGTGATGCTGGGTGCGGTGATCGTGCTGACCAGCGTCGCCGCTATCAGCCTGGAGGGACGCTGGCGCTCAATCGTGCGGCCGGCACACCCGCAGACGCCATCTGGACGGGCAATCAAGCCAGCTTCGTCAGATTAGACGAGCGTGCCGGATGCAATTTCCCCCCTGCTCCGCTAGCATTACCGGCTTCCGCTTCCCAGTTGCGACGGTTTTCGATGAGTTATCAGGTTCTTGCACGTAAATGGCGCCCGCGCTCGTTCCGCGAAATGGTCGGCCAGACCCATGTGCTCAAGGCTCTGATCAATGCCTTGGACAGCCAGCGGCTGCACCACGCCTATCTGTTCACCGGTACTCGCGGGGTGGGCAAGACCACCATTGCGCGCATCATCGCCAAGTGCCTGAACTGTGAGACCGGTATCACGTCAACGCCTTGCGGCACCTGTTCGGTCTGCCGCGAGATCGACGAAGGGCGTTTCGTCGACCTGATCGAGATCGACGCCGCAAGCCGCACCAAGGTCGAAGATACCCGCGAGCTGCTCGACAACGTGCAGTACGCGCCGAGCCGTGGGCGCTTCAAGGTCTACCTGATCGACGAAGTGCACATGCTGTCCAGCCACTCCTTCAATGCGCTGTTGAAAACCCTGGAAGAGCCGCCGCCCTACGTTAAGTTCATCCTGGCCACCACCGACCCGCAGAAACTTCCTGCAACCATTTTGTCGCGGTGCCTGCAGTTCTCGCTGAAGAACATGACGCCCGAGCGCGTGGTCGAGCATTTGACCCATGTGCTGGGTGTCGAGAACGTACCGTTCGAAGACGACGCCCTGTGGTTGCTGGGCCGCGCTGCCGACGGTTCGATGCGCGACGCCATGAGCCTCACCGACCAGGCCATCGCTTTTGGCGAAGGCAAGGTGATGGCTGCCGATGTGCGCGCCATGCTCGGTACCCTGGACCACGGCCAGGTCTTCGACGTGCTGCACGCGCTGATCGAGGGCGACGCCAAGGCATTGCTTGAGGCCGTGCGCCACCTGTCGGAGCAAGGCCCGGACTGGAATGGCGTGCTCTCGGAAATCCTCAATGTGCTGCACCGCGTCGCTATCGCCCAGGCCCTGCCGGAAGGCGTGGATAACGGCCATGGCGATCGCGACCGCGTGTTGGCCCTGGCCCAGGCATTACCGGCCGAGGATGTGCAGTTTTACTACCAGATGGGCCTGATCGGCCGCCGCGACCTGCCCCTGGCGCCGGACCCGCGAGGTGGCTTTGAAATGGTGCTGCTGCGGATGCTGGCGTTCCGGCCGGCGGATTCGGCAGACGCGCCGAGACAGCCGCTAAAGCCAGTGGGGATCAGCCAGGCCACAGTTGATTCCGCCAAACCAGTGGCTGGCGCGGCCGTTGTCGCGCCAGTAGTGTCTGCGCCGGTGGCGCCGGCACCTGAGCCCGAACCTGCGCCGGCTGCAGTGGCACCTGTGGTTGAGCCCGAGCCGGTTATCGAGCCCGCCCCCGTGGTCGACCTGCCCTGGAACGATCCGGTCGAAGCAGAGACTGAGCCCGAGGCTGAGCAACAGCCCGCCGTAGAACCCGTACTGGAAACTGCCGGCGAGCAGCCGGAGCTGACGCCGATGCCTGCGCCGACCCCGGACAGCGTGGTGCCGGATGCCCCTGAGTGGGTATCGGCGCCGGTTCCCGAGCCGACGGTAGCCCAGGTCGAGGCCGCGACGCCCGGCATCGACCTGGACGACGAACCGCCGCTGGACGAAGACTACATCGAGCCGGACATGGATTCGGCCTACAGCTACCTGGACGAATTGGCCAGCGAGCACACCGCCGAGCCAGCGCCCGAGCCCGAGGCAGAACCGGCTGCGGCCCCGGCCACCGGCCTGGCCCTGCAATGGCTGGAATTGTTTCCGAAATTGCCGATCTCCGGCATGACCGGGAGTATCGCCGCCAACTGCACACTGATCTCCATCGAGGGCGACCATTGGCTGCTGCACCTGGATCCGGCCCACAGCGCCTTGTTCAATGCGACCCAGCAGCGTCGGCTCAACGATGCGCTCAACCAATACCATGGGCGCACGCTGACCATCGCCATCGAACTGATCAAGCCCGAGCAGGAAACCCCGGCCCAGGCCGCGACCCGTCGGCGTCTGAACCGCCAGCGCGAGGCTGAGGATTCGATCCACGCTGATCCGCTTATCCAACAAATGATGCAACAGTTCGGTGCGGTCGTCCGCCACGATACTATTGAACCTGTCGAAGCCCCGGTGCCCCAAGCGTCATGACACCGGGCTATTTATTGATCCACGTACTTTTGAGGTGATTCCCATGATGAAAGGTGGCATGGCCGGCCTGATGAAGCAGGCACAGCAGATGCAGGAAAAAATGGCCAAGATGCAGGAAGAACTGGCCAACGCCGAAGTCACCGGTAAAGCCGGTGGCGATATGGTCAGCGTGGTGATGACCGGTCGTCACGACATCAAGCGTGTCAGCATCGACCCTAGCGTGTTGCCTGGCGTGGGCGAAGATGACCTGGAAATGCTCGAAGCGTTGTTCGCCGCAGCCGTCAACGATGCTGTGCGCAAGATCGAAGCCAATAGCCAGGACAAAATGTCCGGCGTGACGGCTGGCATGCAGCTGCCACCGGGCATGAAACTGCCGTTCTGATACAAACGTTGGCTAGACTCAAATGCCGGGCATTGCGCCTGGCATTTTTTTTGCGCGCACGAAACATCGAACCCCGGCCCGTTGCCTATGGTCTGCACCCTATACCGCTGAATTCTCATCGATAAAAGGAGCCCCGCTGATGCCTCAAGAAATGACGCTCAACCAACGCATCGTTCTGGTCTCACGCCCTCAAGGCGCACCCACGCCGGAAAACTTCCGCCTGGAACGTGTAAGCCTGCCGGATCTGGCAGACGGTCAGGTGCTGCTCAAGACGCTGTACCTGTCTTTGGACCCCTACATGCGTGGACGCATGAGTGACGCGCCGTCCTACGCCGCGCCCGTGGAAATCGGCGAAGTGATGACCGGCGGTGCTGTCAGCCGTGTCGAGCAATCACGCAACCCGAAATTCGAGGTAGGTGATCTGGTGGTCGGTGCCACCGGCTGGCAGAGCCACAGTATCTGCGACGGCAAGAACCTGATGCCATTGCCCAAGGGGCTTGCGAGCCCGTCGATGGCTCTGGGCGTGTTGGGTATGCCAGGCATGACCGCTTACATGGGCCTGATGGATATTGGCCAGCCGAAGGCCGGGGAAACCCTGGTGGTGGCGGCTGCGTCCGGCGCGGTGGGCTCGGTGGTGGGGCAGGTGGCCAAGCTCAAGGGCTTGCGCGTGGTGGGGGTTGCTGGCGGTGCCGACAAGTGCCGCTATGTGGTGGATGAGCTGGGCTTTGACGCCTGTATCGATCACAAGAGCGCAGACTTCGCCCATGAGTTGGCCCTGGCCTGTTTCAAAGGCGTGGACATTTATTTCGAAAACGTCGGCGGTAAGGTCTTCGATGCGGTGCTGCCGCTGCTCAATGCCAAGGCGCGCGTGCCGCTGTGCGGGTTGATCGCCGGCTATAACGCCCATGAAACCCCCAGCGGCCCTGATCGCTTGCCGGCACTGCAACGCACCTTGCTGACCAAGCGTGTGCGTATCCAGGGCTTTATCGTGTTCGACGACTATGGCGACCGCCAGCCGGAATTCCTCAGCGCCATGGCGCCGTGGGTGCGCGATGGCAAGATCAAGTTCCGCGAGGATGTGGTCGATGGCCTGGAGCAAGCGCCTGAAGCCTTTATCGGCTTGCTGGAGGGACGCAACTTCGGCAAGTTGGTGGTGCGCGTCGCGCAAGATTGAGTATTTGACGCTAATCCGGGGCGCGGGTATAAACCGCGTCTCGTTGTTTTGTCGGACCCTTCGCCCATGAGCTTCAGCCCCCTGATTCGCCAACTGATCGACGCTCTGCGCACCTTGCCAGGTGTTGGCCAGAAAACTGCCCAGCGCATGGCGCTGCAACTGCTGGAGCGTGATCGCAGTGGCGGCACCCGCCTGGCCCAGGCTCTGAGCCAGGCCATGGAAGGCGTGGGCCACTGCCGTCAGTGCCGCACCCTCACCGAAGAAGAACTTTGCCCGCAATGCGCCGACCCCCGTCGCGACGACACGTTGCTCTGCGTGGTGGAGGGGCCGATGGATGTGTATGCAGTGGAGCAGACCGGTTATCGCGGCCGCTACTTTGTGCTCAAGGGCCACCTGTCGCCGCTCGACGGTTTGGGGCCGGAAGCCATCGGTATCCCGCAACTGGTCGCGCGCATTGAAGAGCAGGGCACCTTTAGCGAAGTGATCCTGGCGACCAACCCGACGGTGGAAGGTGAAGCCACGGCGCATTACATCGCCCAACTGCTGACCAACAAGGGCTTGATCACTTCTCGGATTGCCCATGGCGTGCCGTTGGGGGGCGAGTTGGAGTTGGTGGATGGCGGTACCTTGGCGCACTCGTTCGCAGGCCGCAAGCCGATCGCCCTCTAACGCCCATTGCAGCCCCCAATGTGGGAGCTGGCTTGCCTGCGATAGCATCACCACGGTGTAACTGAAAAACCGAGGCGCTTGCATCGCGGGCAAGCCCGGCTCCCACATTGGTTTTGTGGTGTCGGTGAAAATCGTGTACGGCTTGATAACCAAGCAAGCGCTTGGTAAGTTCGTTCCATCTCGCCATGGAGCTTGCCGATGTCTGCCTATCAGGAATACTTCGACCCCAGCCACCAATTGGTCCGCGATAGCGTGCGCCGGTTTGTCGAGCGCGAGATGTTGCCGGGGATCGAGCACTGGGAGGAGGCTGAGAGCTTTCCTCGTGAGCTTTACCTCAAAGCCGGAGCGGCGGGCATTCTTGGGATCGGCTACCCCGAGGCATTGGGTGGAAGCCACGAAGGCGATCTGTTCGCCAAGGTCGCCGCCAGCGAAGAACTGATGCGTTGCGGTTCCGGTGGTGTGGTGGCCGGGCTCGGCTCCCTGGATATCGGCCTGCCGCCCATCGTCAAATGGGCCCGGCCTGACGTGCGGGAGCGTATAGCGCCCCTGGTGCTGGCCGGCGAGAAAATCATCGCCCTGGCGGTTACCGAACCGAGTGGCGGCTCTGATGTCGCCAACCTGCACACCCGCGCCGTGCGTGACGGTGAGCACTACCGTGTGAGCGGTGCCAAGACCTTTATCACCAGCGGCATTCGGGCGGATTTCTATACTGTGGCGGTGCGCACCGGCGGGCCGGGCTTCGGCGGTATCAGCCTGTTGCTGATTGAAAAAGACACCCCCGGTTTCACCGTTGGCCAGCCGCTGAAGAAGATGGGCTGGTGGGCGTCGGACACGGCCGAGTTATTTTTCGACGACTGCCACGTGCCCGTCGGCAACCTCATCGGCGCTGAAAACATGGGGTTTGCCTGCATCATGGGCAACTTCCAGAGCGAGCGCCTGGCGCTGGCGCTGATGGCCAACATGACCGCGCAACTGGCCCTGGAAGAAAGCCTCAAGTGGGCCGCCCAGCGCGAAGCGTTCGGTAAACCCATCGGCAAGTTCCAGGTGCTCAAGCACCGCCTGGCGGAAATGGCCACTGCCGTGGAAGTGTCCCGCGAGTTCACTTACCGTCAGGCGGCGAAGATGGCCGCTGGCAAGAGCGTGATCAAGGAGATTTCCATGGCCAAGAACCTGGCCACGGATACAGCTGACCGGGTGACCTATGACGCGGTGCAGATGTTGGGCGGGCAGGGGTACATGCGGGGTAGCCTGGTGGAGCGGCTGTATCGCGATAACCGGATTCTGTCGATCGGGGGCGGGACGCGCGAAGTGATGAACGAAATCATCAGCAAGCAGATGGGGTTGTGAACCGGGGTGTTCTCTCGGGCCTCATCGCGGGCAAGCCCGGCTCCCACAGGGGAATGCATTCCAAGGTGGGAGCCGGGCTTGCCCGCGATGACTGCAGTACTGACGACCCTTACCTTTCAGTCAGCCCAAACTGCGTCAGGCAAAACGTGGGAATCCCCATGTCTTCCAACCGCTGCGAACCACCCAGTTCCGGTAAATCAATAATCGCCGCCGCTTCAAAGATCTGCGCGCCCATGCGCCGTACCAGGTTGGCCGCAGCAATCAGGGTGCCACCCGTGGCGATCAGGTCATCGAATATCAGCACCGAATCACCTTCGCACAGGCTGTCGGCGTGTACTTCCAGGAAGGCTTCGCCGTACTCGGTCTGGTAACCCTCGGCCAGCACATCCGCCGGCAGCTTGCCTTGCTTGCGAAACAGGATCAGCGGCTTGTTGAGCTGGTAGGCGATGATCGAACCGATCAGGAAACCGCGGGCATCCATCGCACCGATATGCGTGAAATCGGCTTCGACATAGCGCTGGGCAAAGCTGTCGGCTACCAGGCGCAGGGCGCGGGGTGATTGGAACAGCGGGGTGATGTCACGAAAGATAACCCCAGGCTTGGGGAAGTCGATGACAGGGCGAATCAGGGATTTGATGTCGAACGAATCGAAGGTCATCGTCGCAGAGTCCTGGGCGGAAAACGGACTCGAAGTATACCTGCGGCCTTGCCGATTGGCGCGGCCGCAGTGTCTGGATCAGACCTCCAGTGAGCCCCCGGCCAATGCGCAAAGCTGGATCGGGTCGAGGATATGCACTTCCTTGCCCTCGGCAGCAATCAACTGGTTCTGCTGGAAGCGGGTAAACACGCGGGACACGGTCTCAACTGCCAGGCCCAGGTAATTGCCGATTTCATTACGCGACATGCTCAGGCGGAACTGGTTGGCCGAGAAACCACGGGCACGGAAGCGCGCCGACAGGTTGACCAGGAATGTCGCGATGCGCTCGTCGGCGGTTTTCTTCGACAGCAGCAGCATCATTTGCTGGTCGTCACGAATCTCGCGGCTCATCACGCGCATCAATTGGCGGCGCAGTTGCGGCAGTTGCAGGGCCAATTCGTCCAGGCGCTCGAAAGGAATTTCGCACACCGACGTCGTCTCCAGGGCCTGGGCCGACACCGGGTGAATCTCGGTGTCCATTCCCGACAGCCCGACCAACTCGCTGGGCAGGTGGAAGCCGGTGATTTGTTCTTCGCCGCCGTCGCTGAGGCTGAACGTCTTCAATGCGCCCGAACGTACTGCATAGACGGAATCAAACTTGTCGCCCTGGCGAAACAAAAATTCGCCTTTTTTCAATGGGCGGCCGCGTTTGACGATGTCGTCCAGCGCATCCATGTCTTCCAGATTCAACGAAAGTGGCAGGCAGAGGGGAGCCAGGCTGCAATCCTTGCAATGGGCCTGGCTGTGAGCGCGCAGTTTAACTGGCTCGGACATTTCTTAAATCCTTGTGGGAAAACACACATAAGACGTAAGGGTAACGCACTGGGGGGTATGGAGGCCAGCGTGTACAAAAAACCTGTCGGTATATAAAGATCTGGCTAAAACCGCCGATAGTACTGCTATCGACTACAAATACGGCGACTCAAAACATGTTAGCCCTCAGTACTCAACTCGCTTCGCGTACTCAGATCCAGGCACAGCCCGAAACCAAGAAAGCTGCCGATTCCGATGTTGCCGCGATTCCGACAGCGGATGAAGCCAAGCCTGCCGTTTCGGTGACCATTTCCGGCGCCGCGATGAAAGCTGCCGCGGCGGAAAAAACCTCAAACAGTGACATCGACGAAAGCGGCCTGGCGGACAACGTCAAGAATCTGCTCAAGATGATTCGTGAGATCAAAAAGCAGATTGCCGAGAAGCAGGCTGAGATGGCAGCGGTAATGGCCGACAGAAGTCTCAGCCCTGAACAGGCCCGTGCCCGGCTCTCCGGGCTGCAGTCAGCGTTGAGCGCGCTGCAAGCCAGCTTGACCAGCGCCCAGGCATCCCTGACCAAGGCGATGAAAGACATGAGCGCGGGTGATGCGGTCAAGGCCGCGAGCCTGGCCATGAAGTAAGAACGTCTAGATGACCCGCGAAAATCGTTGCCTGTTCTGGTGCTCCAGATAGGCATCGAACACCATGCACACTGAACGCACCAGCAAGCGCCCGGCCGGCAGCACACGAATGCCCCGGGCGTCCAACTCGATCAGGCCATCGGTGGCCATCGTCTCCAATTGCGGCCATAGCTCGGCGAAGTAGCCGCGAAAGTCGATGTTGTACGCCTGTTCGATCGCCTCGAACCCCAGGCTGAAATTGCAGATCAACTGCTGGATCACTTCCCGTCGCAGACGATCGTCAGTGGTGCAGACCAAACCACGGCTGGTTGCCAGTTGTGCGCCCGCCAAGGCGTTCTGGTAGTGGGTGAGGTCGCTGCTGTTCTGGCAATACAAGTCGCCAATCTGGCTGATCGCCGAAACGCCCAACCCAATCAGATCGCAATGCCCGTGGGTGGTATAGCCCTGGAAGTTGCGCTGCAGCTTGCCTTCCTCCTGGGCGATGGCCAGTTCGTCGTCCGGCAGGGCGAAGTGATCCATGCCGATATAGCGGTAGCCGGCCTGGGTCAGTTGTTCAATGGTGGTTTGCAGCATCAGCAGTTTTTCGGCCGGCGAGGGCAGCTCGTCGGTGTTGATCCGCCGTTGGGGCATGAAACGTTCCGGCAGATGGGCGTAGTTGAATACGGACAAGCGGTCCGGCTGCAAGCGGATGACTTCTTCCACAGTGCGCGCAAAGTTCAGCGGTGATTGCTTGGGCAAGCCGTAGATCAAATCGATATTGATCGAGCGAAATTGCAGGGTACGTGCCGCATCGATCACTGCGCGGGTCTCTTCCAGGCTTTGCAGGCGATTGACCGCTCGTTGCACCTCGGGGTCAAGGTCTTGCAGGCCGATGCTTACGCGGTTGAAACCCAGCTCGCGCAGCAGGCCCATGGTGGCCCAGTCGGCTTCGCGAGGGTCGATTTCGATGCCATAGTCGCCCGAATCATCATCGAGCAAATTGAAATGCTGGCGCAGGCAATTCATCACCTGGCGCAGTTCGTCGTGGCTGAGAAAAGTCGGTGTGCCGCCGCCAAAGTGCAATTGCTCCACTGGCTGCTTCGGATCGAGGTGGCAGGCCACCAGCTGGATTTCCTGCTGCAGGCGCTGCAAGTAGGCCTGGGCGCGACCACGGTCCTTGGTGACCACCTTGTTGCAGGCGCAGTAGTAGCAAATGTTGGCGCAGAACGGTACGTGCACATACACCGATAACGGCCGTACCGCCTTGCGGCTTTCGCGCAGGGCATGGAGCAGGTCGAAGGTGCCGACCTGGCTGTCCAATTGGACGGCGGTAGGGTAGGACGTGTAGCGCGGCCCCGCCAAGTCGTAGCGGTGAATCAGATCTGTGTCCCAACGAATGGCGTCGAGCATGCGGGCGGTCCCCCGGATTGGCTAGTGGGCCGAGTCTAGGGGCAGGGCTGGCAAGGCATGTTGATTTGCATCAACGGGGAGCGGCGCTATGCCACAGGGGCTTTCAATGACCCATGAGCCAGTGCTGATGCGGGCCCGGCAAGGTCCAGATACCGAAGATGATCACCAACAGGCCGCCGGCCATGCGCACGCTGCGTTTACGCAAGAGCGCGGTGACACGCTCCGCCGCCAGCCCGGTGGCCAGCAGCACCGGCCAGGTGCCGAGGCCGAACGCGAGCATCAGCAACGCGCTGTCCAGCGCATTGCCCTGGCTCGCGGCCCACAGCAGGGTGCTGTAGACCAAGCCGCACGGCAACCAGCCCCACAGCGCGCCCAGCAGCAAGGCGCGCGGCAGGCTCGACACCGGCAGCAAACGGTTGGCAACGGGCTGTATATGCCGCCACAGGCCGCGTCCGAGGCTTTCGATGCGGGTCAGGCCGCTCCACCAACCGGCCAGGTACAGGCCCATGCAAATCAGCAGTAACCCGGCGAGTACGCGCATGAACATCGCCGCCGGGCTGTTGGCCACCGCCCAGCCGGCAAGGCCAATCAGCAAGCCGGCCGTGGCATAGCTGAGGATGCGCCCCAGGTTGTACGCCAGCAGCAGGCGAAAGCGGCGGCTGCGTTGCTCCTTGGGGATCGCCAGGGTCAGGGCGCCCATCAGTCCGCCACACATGCCCAGGCAATGGCCGCCGCCCAGCAGGCCGAGGATCAGCGCCGAGACCAGCAGGGGCGCCAGCTCAAGCATGGGGTGGATCTTTGGGCGGTTGTTCGGGGCTGTTGGCTTGGTCGATGGCGGCCAGGTGGTTCGGGTCCTGGTCGTCGAACAACACGCTGTGGGCGGGGCCGTCGAGATCCTCGTACTGGCCGCTGTCCACGGCCCAGAAGAAGATGTAGATCGCCACACCCACTAACAGCAGCGCCGCCGGAATCATCACGTATAGAGCTGGCATCTGCACTCCATGCCCACGCGGCTCAGGCCGGCAGCGGGCGGGTTACTGGGGCGGTACCTTTAGCGTGCGCGCTCGGCAGGCGAGTCAGGCGCAATGCGTTAAGGACCACGGTCAACGAACTGAGGGACATACCGATGGCTGCCCAGATTGGTGTGATCCAGCCCAGGGCGGCAAACGGCAGCATAAGGCCATTGTACAGCCCGGCCCACAGCAGGTTTTCAATGATCACTCGACGGGTGCGCCGCGCCAGGCTGAAGGCCTGCACCAAGGCATCCAGGCGGTTGGACAACAGCACCGCGTCGGCGCTGGTTTTCGCCAGGTCAGTGGCCGAGCCCATGGCCACGCTGATATCGGCGGCGGCCAGCACCGGCACATCATTGACGCCATCGCCCAACATCAGCACCTTGCGGCCTTGCCTGTGCAGGTTTTGCAGCACCTGCAACTTGTCATCAGGGCGCAGGCCGCCGTGGGCTTCGTCGATGCCCAGCTCAAGGGCCACACTGGCGACCATCGGTGAGCTGTCGCCCGAGAGCAGCAGCGTACGCCAGCCGCGTGCCTTGCACGCTGCGAGCAGGGCAGGGGCGTCGCTGCGCAGGCGGTCGTCGAGTACGAACCAGGCGAGGGCGCCGCTGTTGTCACCCAACAGCAGCCATTGCCCGGCTTCGTCCGGTGAGGCGGGAATCGCGCAGCCACTGAGTTCGCAGACAAAACCCGGTTGGCCAATACGCAACAGGCGGTCCCCCACCCGACCCTCCAGGCCCAGGCCAGGGGTGCTCAACACTTCATCAGCGGCCAGTGGCGCACGCCCAAAGGCACGAGCAATCGGGTGTTCCGAGCGGTTCTCCAGGGCGGCGGCGAGGCCCAGGCACTGGTCGCTGTCCAGCGCGCCCAGGGGCTGGATGGCGCGCAACGCCAGGCGTCCTTCGGTGAGGGTGCCGGTCTTGTCGAAAATCACCGTGTCGATCTGGTTCAGGCCTTCAAGCACATGGCCGCGGGTCAGTAGCAACCCCAGGGTGTGCAAGGTGCCGGTGGCAGCGGTCAGGGCGGTTGGGGTGGCCAAGGACAGTGCACACGGGCAAGTCGCCACCAGCATCGCCAACACAATCCAGAATGCGCGTGACGGGTCCAGTTCCCACCACAGCAGGCCGATCAGCACGGCGGCGATCAGCGAGCAGAGCAGGAACCACTGCGCGGCACGGTCGGCGATTTGCGCCAGGCGTGGTTTCTCGGCCTGGGCGCGCTCCAGCAGGCGCACAATGGCGGACAGACGCGTGTCGTGGCCCAGGGCGCGCACCTCGACCGTCAGTGCGCCCTCGACATTCAGCGTGCCAGCCGTAACGCTGTCGCCGACCCGCCGCGGCTGTGGCAGGTACTCGCCGGTCAGCAGGGATTCATCGATGCTGGATTGGCCGTCGAGGATCACGCCATCCGCCGGCAGCACCGCGCCGGGATGCACCAGGACACGATCACCCAATGCCAGTTCACTGAGCAGGATGCGTTCGCTCTGACCATCACCTTGGAGGCGCAAGCAGGAGGCGGGCAACAGGTTGACCAATTGAGCGGTGGCCGCTGCGGTGCGCTCCCGGGCGCGGCGCTCAAGGTAACGCCCGGCCAGCAGGAACAGCGCAAACATGCCCACGGCATCGAAATACAATTCGCCCACGCCAGTGATCGCGGTCCAGATGCCCGCCAGGTACGCACCGCCAATTGCCAGGGATACCGATACGTCCATGGTCAGGTGTCGCGTGCGTATGTCACGCAGCGCCCCTTTGAAGAACGGCGCGCAGCTATAGAACACGATGGGTGTGGTGAGAAACATCGCAACCCAGCGCAGGATCACGTGCAACTCCGGGCTCAGGTCGATATTGAATTCCGGCCAGGTCGCCATGGTTGCCATCATCGCCTGGAACCACAGCAAGCCGGCAACCCCCAGTTGACGCAGGGCCAGGCGATTTTCGCTGGCCAATTGTTCGGCGGCGCGGTCGGCATGATAGGGGTGGGCGGCGTAGCCGATATGGCGCAGTTCGCTGAGCAGTTGGCTCAACGGCAGTTGCCCATCGGCCCAGCGCACGTGCAAGCGATGGTTGGACAGGTTCAGGCGCGCCTCGGCCACCGCGGGCAGGCTGCGCAGGTGTTTCTCGATCAACCAGCCGCAGGCGGCGCAGCTGATGCCTTCCATCAACAGAGTGGTTTCGGCCAAGTCGCCTTGATGGCGCACAAAGGGTTTTTGCACATCGGCGCGGTCGTACAGCGCCAGCTCATCCACCAGTTGCACCGGGAGCGCCTCGGGGTTGGCCGAGGCTTCGCTGCGGTGCTGGTAATAGCTTTCCAGCCCACCGGCCACAATCGCTTCGGCCACGGCCTGGCAGCCGGGGCAGCAGAGTTCGCGGCGTTCGCCGAGGATCCGGGCGGTGAACCGGCTGCCGGATGGGACGGGCAGGGCGCAGTGGTAGCAGGGGATTGGGCTGGTCATGGGCGCTGCTATTTTTTCAGGTCTTCGGCACCCTGCAATGGTTCGTCACCCAACAGCAAGTCTTTGTCGTGGCTGACCTCTTCTTCCTCGAACATCCTCCAGGTGTTGCTGCCTTCCACGCCAAGCAGTTCCACGAAACGCCGGCCTTCAACCTTGTCGGTGACCTGGCCGATGTAGCGGCCCTGCTCGCTATCACTGCGGGCCAGGACGATCTTGCGATCCTTCTCCGGCTGGGTCGGGGAAATCAGGTTCAGTTCCAGGGTTGCAGGGCCGCTGTTACCGGTCAGGTGCAACTCGACTTCGCCGGTCAGTTCATCCAGGTGCAACTTGGCACGCAGTTGCAGCGTCTGGGCCAGGCGTTCACGGTCCAGGGAGCGGTTGATGCCTTTGCCGGCCTCGTAGTAATTGTCGTTGACCAGATTGTCCGGGTTGTTGACCGCGATGGTCACCATGGACAGGGTCAGCGTCACCGAGCAGGCCAGGATCGCGATGATGATCCAGGGCCAGAGGTGCTTGTACCAAGGGCTTGCAGCAGTGGTTGCGGGCATTCTTGTGTTCCCTGTTTAACGAACTTGTGGGCCGATGAATCGGCTCTTGGCTTCAATATGAACGCTGGTGTCATCGGCATCTTTGAGGATGAAAGTCACCTCGTTGGTGCTCGACGGCAGTTGCTCCGGCGCACTCGACAACTCCACCGGCATACTGACGATATCGCCGGCGGCCACCTTGATTTCGCGTCGCCCCTGCAACTTGAGGTCCGGCAGGCCGGCGGCGTCGAGCACGTAGGTGTGGTCGTGCTGGTCCTTGTTCATGATCTTCAGGCTGTAGACGTTTTCGATGCGCCCTTCGGCGTTTTCCCGGTACAGCACGCGGTCCTTGCTGACATCGAAACCCACCAGCGAGCGCATGAAGAATGCGCCGACCAGCAAGCCGATCATGGTCAGCAGCACCAGCGCATAGCCGATCAGCCGTGGGCGTAACTTATGGGTCTTCTGACCGGACAGATTGTGCTCGGTGGTATAGCTGATCAGGCCGCGTGGGTAGTCCATCTTGTCCATGATGTTATCGCAGGCATCGATACAGGCGGCGCAGCCGATGCACTCGATTTGCAGGCCGTCGCGGATATCGATGCCGGTCGGGCACACCTGCACGCACATGGTGCAATCGATGCAGTCTCCCAGGCCCTGGGCCTTGTAGTCGACGCCCTTTTTACGCGGGCCGCGCACTTCGCCACGGCGCGGGTCATAGGAAACGATCAGGGTGTCTTTGTCGAACATTACGCTCTGGAAGCGCGCGTAAGGGCACATGTAGATACACACCTGCTCGCGCAGCCAGCCGGCGTTGCCGTAGGTGGCGAGGGTGAAGAAGCCGACCCAGAAATACGACCAGCCGTCGGCCTGGCCGGTGAAGAAATCGAACACCAGCTCGCGGATCGGCGAAAAGTAGCCGACGAAGGTCATGCCGGTGGCGAAACCGATCAACAGCCACAGCGTGTGTTTGCTGAACTTGCGCAGGAACTTGTTGGCGCCCATGGGCGCCTTGTCCAGCTTGATGCGCTGGTTGCGGTCGCCTTCGGTGACCTTTTCGCACCACATGAAGATCCACGTCCACACGCTTTGCGGGCAGGTATAACCGCACCACACCCGTCCGGCGTACACGGTGATAAAGAACAGGCCAAAGGCCGCAACAATGAGAATGCCCGAGAGCAGGATGAAATCCTGGGGCCAGAAGGTGGCGCCAAAAATGAAGAACTTACGCTCCGGCAGGTTCCACCACACCGCCTGGTGGCCGCCCCAGTTCAGCCACACGGTGCCGAAGTAAAGCAGGAACAGGCCGGCGCCACCGAGCATGCGCAAATTGCGGAACAGGCCGGTGAAGGCACGGGTATAGATTTTCTCTCGCGAGGCGTAGAGGTCGACGCTATTGCTCGCGTTTTTGGCAGGCGGGGTAACGTCATGTACCGGTATCTGGTTGCTCATCATTGCATCCCACGGCGGTGGAGATTTGCCTCGGCCAGTACGTGCCAGCCAGGGTCAAATGGGGGGTGTTGCAGTGGCCTAATGATACGCCCCCGATGTTGTGCAAAGGGTGCGACCTTTGGTCGCGTTGGGAGAAATCAAATGATGGTGTACGTGACCTGGATCAATTGACTTGTGAAGTATGGACGGTTTTGGTGGGTGTGCCGGTCATTCGTCCCTCGGGTCAATCAGTGGCGCGCCGCTGGGCCAGAAGTCGCTGATGTGGCGTGAGCAGGGTGAGTCACGGAAAAGCGCAGATTCAAGTTTGGCGATATTTTTATATTGCCGTGTCAGGCTGGCTCGGCTGTTTTATAGCCATGGCATAAGCTGTAAATATATAGGCAAGCATCAAGTGCGATTGGTTGTTTACTACTTGCTGCGCATGAAGTTTTCACTGGTGGCCAGTCGCCAAGTATGTATGCATGCATTTACATGTTTTTGCTCTGCGGATTGAACTGTCTGGTAAGTGGTATTCACTAATGGGTGTGTGGTTTTTTTTGCTGGTCTTATCTATTTTTTCGAGGTGTTAGATGATAAGTGATAATGTTTTTAATGCTTCAGATTTCGAGGTTTTTAATCTGCGCTCTATCTTGGGTCTGCCACCTTCAGATCATGCTGTACCCGCGGGCGCGATGACGTTGCGTAGTTTTGCCGTTCAACCATCCTTTTCTGGCAATCGAGTGCCTGATGACTCGAAGGTGATAGAGGGCGAGGTGGTGGAACGACTGCTGCAAAATTTCAACGTGTTTGAAGATCCAGGTTCTCCAGGACGCATTACGGTTGGGAGTTTGGTTGAAGTGCTTTGCGGGTTTAAGCCTGAGGTGTCGGAAAGGAACGTCGAGTTGGTTAAGATGATTTTTCTAATGCCCGGACTTTTGAATAAGCTTTGTAGTGCCCATGGTGTTGATAAAGTAGGTGCTCCCTCATCGGAGGGCAGTATTGATAAGTTTGATTTGGAACGGCTGGATAATTTTCATGCGCCGTTGCGTAATCGCCGACGGGAATTTAATAAGATGTTTAAGTATTAATCTCAGCGACCAGAGCGAATGATCTGTTGCAGTTGGGGGACTTTGTCTGGATCAATTGACTTGTGAAGTACGGACGGTTTTTGCTCGCAAGACGGTCATTCGCCCCATGGATTGATCAGCGCAACGCCGCTGGACTTGAAGTCGCTGACGTTGCGTGTGACCACGGTAAGCCCATGAACCAGAGCGGTTGCGGCAATCGACGAGTCACTCGCAAGCCAGAAACAAAATAGCCCCGCCAGTTTTCGCTGGGCGGGGCTTTTTTGTGTGCGAGGATTTATTGCTCTTCTGCCTTCTTATCCCCATGGGACAGGCTGTACACGTACGCCGCCAGCAAGTGCACTTTGTCATTGCCTTGCAGCAACTCCTGCGCTGGCATCTGACCTTGGCGGCCATAACGAATGGTCTGTTGCAATTGCGCGAAGCTTGAGCCGTAGATGAATGCGCCCGGGTGCGTCAGGTCGGGGGCGCCCATGGCTGGCGTGCCTTTACCGGCCGGGCCGTGGCACGCCACGCAGTTGGCGGCGAAGAGTTTCTCGCCGTTGGCTACATCTGCCTTGGCGCCTTCGGGCAGCTTGCGGCCATCGAGGTTGGTCACCACAAAGCCTGCTACGTCAGCCACGCCTTGCTCGCCGATGACTTCGGCCCAGCCTGGCATTACTGCGTGGCGGCCTTGCATGATGGTTTGCTTGATGGTCTCCGGCTCGCCGCCCCAGCGCCAGTCAGCGTCGGTCAGGTTAGGGAAACCGTAGGCGCCCTTGGCGTCGGAGCCGTGGCACACCGAGCAGTTGGAGGCAAACAGCCGGCCGCCCATCTTCAGGGCTTGCGGGTCCTTGGCCACCTCTTCAATGGGCATCGATGCGAATTTGGCGAAGATCGGCCCGAACTTGGCTTCCGATCTGGCCATTTCCTTTTCCCATTCGTGCACGCCGGTCCAGCCGGTCTGGCCGTTGGCAAAGGCGGTTTGCTTGTCGTTGTCCAGGTAGTTATAGCCCGGCAGCAGGCCCTTCCAGTTACCCAGGCCGGGGTAGAGCACCAGGTAGCCGAGGGCGAAGACGATGGTGCCGACAAACAGCATGAACCACCATTTGGGCAGTGGGTTGTCGTACTCCTCGATGCCATCGAAGGAGTGGCCGACGGTCTCGTCCGTCTGCTCGGTGCGCTGGCCCTTGCGGGTCGACAGCAGCAGCCAGGTCAGGGCGAAGATGGTACCCAGACTGAGGACTGTGACGTACAGACTCCAGAACGTAGTCATTCTTTGTTACTCCTAGAAGCTTGCTCGACGTGCTTGATGGCTTCGGGATCATCTGCAAAGGGCAGCATGGTCGCGTCGTCAAACTCCGACTTGCGCCGCGGGCTGAACACCCACAGCGCCAGGCCGACAAAGGCCACCATCACCACAACGGTGCCCAGGCCACGAATCATCCCGATATCCATGTAGGTCACCGTTTGCTTTTGATGATGGTGCCAAGGCCCTGCAGGTAGGCCACCAGTGCGTCCATTTCGGTCTTGCCCTTCACAGCGGCCGCTGCACCGGCGATGTCTTCGTCGGTGTAGGGCACGCCCAGGGTGCGCAAGACTTCCATCTTCTTCGCGGTGTCCTTGCCGTCGAGCTTGTTTTCCACGAGGAACGGGTACGCCGGCATTTTCGACTCCGGCACCACGTTACGCGGGTTGTACAAGTGCGCACGCTGCCAGTCATCGGAGTAACGCCCGCCGACCCGGGCCAGGTCCGGGCCGGTGCGCTTGGAACCCCACAGGAACGGGTGGTCCCACACGCTTTCACCGGCGACCGAATAGTGGCCGTAGCGTTCGGTTTCGGCGCGGAACGGGCGGATCATCTGCGAGTGGCAGCCCACGCAACCGTTGGCGATGTAGACGTCGCGGCCTTCCAGTTCAAGGGCGGTACGCGGCTTCATGCCTTCGACCGGCTTGTTGGTCACGTCCTGGAAAAACAGCGGCACGATCTGGGTCAGGCCGCCGATACTCACGGCGATGACCATGAAGAAGGCCAGCAGGCCGATATTCTTCTCGACTACTTCATGCTTCATCAGTGGGCTCCCACAACGGCGATCTTGGCGGCGGCTTCGGCTTGCGCCGGGTCGGAGGCACGTACGGTGCGCCAGACGTTGTAGGCCATCAACAACATGCCGCTGGCAAAGAATGCACCGCCCAGGGCACGCACGATAAAGCCCGGGTGGCTGGCTTGCAGCGCTTCGACGAAGGAGTAGGTGAGGGTGCCGTCATCATTGATCGCACGCCACATCAGGCCCTGGGTGATGCCGTTGACCCACATCGAAGCGATGTAGAGCACGGTGCCGATGGTCGCCAGCCAGAAGTGCGCATTGATCAGCCCGACGCTGTGCATCTGAGCGCGGCCGAACAGTTTGGGGATCATGTGGTACAGCGCGCCGATGGAGATCATCGCTACCCAGCCCAGTGCGCCGGCATGTACGTGGCCGATGGTCCAGTCGGTGTAGTGGGACAGCGAGTTGACGGTCTTGATCGCCATCATCGGCCCTTCAAAGGTCGACATGCCGTAGAACGCCAGCGACACCACCAGAAAGCGCAGGATCGGGTCGGTGCGCAGCTTATGCCAGGCGCCCGACAGGGTCATCATGCCGTTGATCATGCCGCCCCAGCTTGGTGCCAGCAGGATGATCGACATCGCCATGCCCAGGGACTGTGCCCAATCCGGCAAGGCGGTGTAGTGCAGGTGGTGGGGGCCGGCCCAGATGTACAGGGTGATCAGCGCCCAGAAGTGCACGATGGACAGGCGATAGGAGTAGATCGGGCGCTCGGCCTGCTTGGGCACGAAGTAATACATCATCCCCAGGAAGCCGGTGGTGAGGAAAAAGCCTACGGCGTTGTGGCCGTACCACCATTGAATCATCGCGTCCGTCGCGCCAGAGTAGGCCGAGTAGGACTTGAACAGGCTGACCGGCAAGGACGCGTGGTTGACGATGTGCAGCATCGCCGTGACCAGGATGAACGCCCCGTAGAACCAGTTGCCCACATAAATGTGCTTGGTCTTGCGCTTGACGATGGTGCCGAAGAACACCACCGCGTAGGTCACCCAGACGATGGCGAGCAGAATCGCGATCGGCCATTCCAGCTCGGCGTATTCCTTGGTGGTGGTGTAGCCCAGCGGCAGGCTGATGATGGCGCCGACGATAACCGCCTGCCAGCCCCAGAAAGTGAACGCGGCCAGGCTATCCGAGATCAATCGCGTCTGGCAGGTGCGTTGCACCACGTAGTAGGAGGTGGCAAACAGTGCACAGCCACCGAAGGCGAAGATCACCAGGTTGGTGTGCAGCGGGCGCAAACGACCGAAGGTCGTCCAGGGCAGGTCGAAATTCAATTGCGGCCAGACCAGTTGCGAGGCGATGAACACCCCGAGCCCCATGCCAAGGATCCCCCAGACCACCGTCATGATGGCGAACTGGCGGACTACCTTATAGTTATAAGCAGTCGGACTGATTGCTGTGCTCATTCTAAGGTTCCACGGTTTAGGTTTTTTTATAGGTAAAATCGGTCGCAAGTATGTAGAAAGCGAGGGGCCATTGCAACGCAATGGCTGACCTGTATCAATGCGTTCCACGCCAGATTCTGCGCCCTTTCCATGTTTGGCGTAAGGATTAAATCCGAAATAGAAAGCTGATCAAGTGGACAGGAATTTTAGGGGGCGCAACGGATACCGTCGCCTACGCCAGAATTGCTCCACTGTGGGAACAAGCGTAGACCCGAATGGGAGGGGGGGAAAGTTGGGTGTTGCGAGGGTGCGACACTTGGTCGCGACTTATGCCTGTGGCGAGGGAGCTTGCTCCCGCTGGGCTGCGCAGCGGCCCCAAAATCTTGGGAGCGCTTCGCACTCCAGCGGGAGCAAGCTCCCTCGCCACAGGTAGAGCTTTTACTGCGGTTGGCTGTCTGGCGTTGCACCATCAGCATTATGGGACAGGCTATACACGTACGCCGCCAGCAGATGCACCTTGTCATTACCCTGCAGCACTTCCTGGGCCGGCATCTGGCCCTGGCGACCATGGCGGATGGTCTGCTGCAACTGCGCCAGGCTGGTGCCGTAGATAAACCCGCTTGGTTCGGTCAGGTTCGGCGCGCCCATGGCTTCCACGCCGTGGCCTTGTGGGCCATGGCAAGCCACGCAGGTGGTGCTGAATGCGGCTTGGCCCGCGGCCAGGTCAGCGGTGTTGTCCGCCGGCAAGGGCAGCTTGGCCAGGTCGTGGCGCACATAGGCGGCGACGTTTTTCACCCCGTCCTCGCCCAGCACTTCACCCCAGGCCGGCATGGCCGCGTGGCGACCGGCCATGATGGTAGCCTTGATCGCTTCGGCCGAACCACCCCAGCGCCAGTTGCTGTCTGCCAGGTTCGGGAAGCCATAGGCGCCCTTGGCATCCGAGCCGTGGCACACCGCGCAGTTGGAGGCGAACAGGCGACCGCCCATCTTCAACGCTTGTGGGTCCTTGGCGACTTCTTCCACGGGCATCGCCGCGAACTTGGCGAAGATCGGCCCGAACCTGGCGTCGGCCTTGGCCATTTCCTTGTCCCATTCCTTGGTCTGGGTCCAGCCATCTTCATAGCCCGGCAGCACGCCTTTCCAGTTGCCCAGGCCCGGGTAGAGAATCAGGTAGCCGACGGCAAATATCAGCGTGCCGGCGAACAGCATGAACCACCACTGAGGCAGCGGGTTGTCGTACTCCTCGATACCGTCGAAGGCGTGGCCCATGGTCTGGTCGACGCTGCCCTTGGTTTCGCCCTTGCGGGTGCCGACCAACAGCCAGGTCAGGCCAATCAGGCTGCCGAGGGTCAATACGCAGATCCATGTACTCCAAAAAGTAGTCATGGCCGAGTGCTCCTTGTTACTGGCTCTGCTTGAGCGTCGGTTGGGGAGGGCTCATCGGCAAACGGCAGCATGGTCGCATCGTCAAACTCCGACTTGCGCCGTGGGCTGAACACCCACAGCGACAGGCCGATAAAGGCGATGGCGACCACCAGCGTGCCGAGGCCGCGGATGGTGCCCGCATCGAATTCAAATCCCATGGCTCACCTCTTGCTCTTGATGGCAGTGCCGAGCACTTGCAAGTAGGAAACCAGCGCGTCCATCTCGGTCTTGCCCTTGAGGTTGGCGACCGCGCCGTTGATGTCGTCGTCGGTGTACGGCACGCCGAGGGTGCGCATCACTTTCAATTTGGTCTCGGTGTGGCTGCTGTCCACGGCGGCGGTGACCAACCACGGATAGGCCGGCATTTTCGACTCCGGCACCACGTTGCGCGGGTTGTACAAGTGCGCGCGGTGCCAGTCGTCCGAGTAGCGCGCGCCGACGCGGGCCAGGTCCGGCCCGGTGCGCTTGGAGCCCCACAGAAACGGGTGGTCCCACACGCTTTCGCCGGCCACCGAGTAGTGACCGTAGCGCTCGGTCTCGGCGCGGAACGGGCGGATCATCTGCGAGTGGCACTGCACGCAGCCTTCGCGGATGTAGATGTCGCGGCCCTCCAGCTGCAGCGCGGTGTAGGGCTTCATGCCTTCCACCGGCTTGTTGGTCACGTCCTGGAAGAACAGCGGGACGATCTGGGTCAGGCCGCCGATGCTCACGGCGAGCACCATCAGCAGCATCAGCAGGCCGACGTTTTTTTCAATCGTTTCGTGTTTCATCATCGACTCCTCAGGCCATCTGCGCTGCGGCGCTGATTTCGGCTGGCTGCGCCGAACGCACGGTGCGCCACGTGTTGTAAGCCATCAGCAACATGCCGGTGAGGAAGATCGCACCGCCCACCAGCCGCACGATGAAGCCAGGGTGGCTGGCCACCAGGGTTTCGACGAAGGAGTAGGTCAAGGTGCCGTCTTCGTTGACCGCACGCCACATCAGGCCCTGGGCGATGCCATTGACCCACATCGAGGCGATGTAGAGCACGGTACCGATGGTGGCCAGCCAGAAGTGCGCGTTGATCAGGCCGAGGCTGTACATCTGCTCGCGACCGAAGACTTTCGGGATCATGTGGTACAGCGCGCCGATGGAGATCATCGCCACCCAGCCCAGCGCCCCGGCGTGTACGTGGCCGATGGTCCAGTCGGTGTAGTGGGAGAGGGCGTTGACGGTCTTGATCGCCATCATCGGACCTTCGAAGGTCGACATGCCGTAGAAGGCCAGGGACACAACGAGGAAGCGCAGGATCGGGTCGCTGCGCAACTTATGCCAGGCACCCGAGAGGGTCATCATGCCGTTGATCATGCCGCCCCAGCTTGGCGCCAGCAGCACCAGTGACATCACCATGCCCAGGGACTGCGCCCAGTCCGGCAAGGCGGTGTAGTGCAAGTGGTGAGGGCCGGCCCAGATGTACAGGGTGATCAGCGCCCAGAAGTGCACGATCGACAAGCGATAGGAATACACCGGACGCTCGGCCTGCTTGGGTACGAAGTAGTACATCATCCCCAGGAAGCCTGCGGTGAGGAAAAAGCCTACCGCGTTGTGCCCATACCACCATTGCACCATGGCATCCGTCGCACCGCCGTACAGCGAGTAGGACTTGGTCAGGCTGACCGGGATTTCCAGGTTATTGACGATATGCAGGATGGCCACGGTGATAATGAACGCACCGAAGAACCAGTTACCGACGTAGATGTGCTTGGTCTTGCGCTTCATGATCGTGCCGAAGAACACGATGGCATAGGCGACCCAGACGATGGTGATCAGGATATCGATCGGCCATTCCAGCTCGGCGTATTCCTTGGAACTGGTGTAGCCCAGCGGCAGGCTGATTGCGGCCAGCAAAATTACCAGCTGCCAGCCCCAGAAGCAGAACGCAGCCACTTTTGGTGCGAACAGCTGAGTCTGGCAGGTGCGTTGTACCGAGTAGAAGGAGCTGGCGAACAGCGCGCAGCCACCGAAGGCGAAAATCACCGCATTGGTGTGCAACGGGCGCAGGCGGCCGAAGCTGGTCCAGGGTAAATCGAAGTTGAGCGCAGGCCAAACCAATTGGGCGGCGAGAAAAACCCCGAGCCCCATGCCGACGATGCCCCACACCACCGTCATAATGGCGAATTGGCGGACCACCTTGTAGTTATAGGCGGTACTTAAAGTAGTGTTCATGGTTCCCCATCCACGGTTCAACCCAAGCAAGTGCGGCACTTGGGCTGGAGTTATAGGCAGACTAAAAAGCGAGGCAAGCATGGGCAAAGAGCACAAGGCCAGTATTGACGGGGATCAATGGGCGCAGTGTGTGCGCGAACGCGGCTGGCTGTGGGATGTCGCCACGGGCACGGCTTCGGGCGAGCCGGTCACGCTGATTCTGGCCCACGGCGCCGGGGCACCGATGGACTCGGCGTTCATGAACGACATGGCGGCACGCCTTGCCGGGCATGGCGTGAACGTGGTGCGCTTCGAGTTCCCGTACATGGCCCAGCGCCGTATGGATGGCGGCAAGCGCCCGCCGAATCCGGCGCCGAAACTGCTGGAGTGCTGGCGCGAGGTGTATGGCGAGGTGCGACGTCATGTCGCTGGGAAACTGGCAGTTGGCGGCAAGTCCATGGGTGGGCGGATGGCCAGTTTACTGGCCGATGAACTGGGCGCCGATGGGTTGGTGTGCCTGGGCTATCCGTTCTATGCGGTGGGCAAGCCAGAGAAACCCCGGGTGGAGCACTTGGCTGCGCTTACGACGCCAACGTTGATTGTGCAGGGCGAGCGTGATGCCTTGGGCAATCGGGCAGCGGTGCAGGATTATGAGTTGTCAGAGAGTATTGAAGTGATGTGGTTGGTGGCGGGCGATCATGACTTGAAGCCGTTGAAGGCTTCGGGGTTCAGCCATGAGCAGCACTTGGAGGCGGCGGCGGTGCAGGTGGCTGAGTTTCTCAGGGCCTGTTAGGGCCCTATCGGGGGCAAGCCAGCTCCCACATTGGACTGGGTTCACCTATTTCTATCGGTGAATACCGTCCAGTGTGGGAGCTGGCTTGCCTGCGATAGCGGTTTATCGGTTAAAACGCTCCACCAGCGAGTACTGGGTATTGGCGGTATGCGTCAACTCCTCACTCAACTGCGCCGAGTTCATCGCCTGCTCTGAAGTTTGATCTGCCAACAGCGCGATGGTGCTGATATTGCGGCTGATCTCCTCGGCCACGGCGCTTTGCTCTTCGGTAGCAGCGGCAATCTGGGTGGTCATGTCGGTGATATTGGCCACCGCCTCACTGATGCCCACCAACGCCTGATCCGCTTCCATCACCCGCGCTACACCCTCTTCAGCCTGGCGATGCCCGGCGTCCATGGTTTGCACAGCCGCAGCCGCCGTGTGTTGCAGCTTGGCGATCAGGGTATGGATCTGCCCGGTGGATTCGGCCGTACGCTGCGCCAGTTGGCGCACTTCATCGGCGACCACCGCAAATCCACGGCCCATCTCACCGGCACGCGCGGCTTCGATAGCGGCATTGAGCGCCAGCAGGTTGGTCTGGTCGGCGATGCCTTTGATCACATCGACCACACCGCCGATTTCATCGCTGTCCTTGGCCAGTTGGGTGACGGTCACGCCCGTCTCGCCCACGGCCACCGACAGTCGCTGGATCGCCTCGCGGGTTTCCCCGGCGATATCGCGGCCGCGACCGGTCAGGCGGTTGGCTTCCTGGGTGGCATCGGCGGTGCGCTGCACATGGCTGGCGACTTCCTGGGTGGTCGCGGCCATCTGGTTGACGGCGGTGGCTACCTGTTCGGTTTCCACGCGCTGACGTTCCAGGCCGCTGGAGCTGCTGTGCGCCAGGGTGTTGGACTGCGCCGCTTGGTCGTTGAGGTGCTCGGCGGTGTCCTGCAGACGGGTCAGGCAGGTCTTCAGGCGCGCTTCCTGGCTGAGGATCGACATTTCCAGTCGGGCCTGGGCGCCACGGCTGTCGGTGTACATCTGCGCGATCAACGGATCGGAGGTGGTCTGCTCGGCCAGCCGCAGCAAGCGCTTGAGGCCGCGCTGCTGCCAGCTCAGGCCCAGCAGGCCCAACGGCACCGACAGCGCTGCCGCCAGGGCAAAGCCCCACTGGGAGGTGAGGGTGGCGCCGATCATGAAGCTCAGTTGGCTGACCAGGATAAACGGCAGCCAGTCCTGTAGCACCGGCAGCCATTTGTCGCGCTGGGGGATGGCCGACTTGCCCTGGTTGATGCGTTGATAGAGCGCCTCGGCCCGGCGGATCTGCTCGGCGGTGGGCTTGATGCGCACCGATTCGTAGCCGATCACCTGGTTGCCGTCGAACACCGGAGTCACATAGGCGTTAACCCAGTAATGGTCACCGGTCTTGCAGCGATTCTTGACAATGCCCATCCATGGCAAGCCTTGTTTGAGCGTGGACCACATGTGCGCGAACACGGCCGAGGGCACATCCGGGTGGCGCACCAGGTTGTGCGGGGCACGGATCAGTTCGTCGCGGGTGAACCCACTGATTTCGACAAACGCGTCGTTGCAGTAGGTAATGACACCCTTGGCATCTGTGGTGGAGATCAACCGTTGCTGAGCGGGGAAGGTACGTTCGCGCTGGGTAACGGGTTGGTTATTACGCATGATTGTTCAATCCGCAAGGCTTTCAGGGGGTATCGGCCATGGCGGGCATTTATTTAACTTATTTTTGCAACAATTCTGGGAGCAGTGGGCTGGCTGTGGTGAGGGAGCAAGCTCCCTCGCCACAACAACTCGCTCCTACAGCAAGAAAGGCTCAGCCGGCCAGCATCGGGTAGGTGAACAGCCCGAAGTGCAGCAGATTCAAGCCAAAGTGCGTGGCAATCGCTGCGCCGAGCCCGCCAAAGCGATACGCCAGGCCGTAACCGACCCCGGCAATACTCGCCAGCATTACCCATTGCCAACCCGCACCAAAATGCGCCAGGCCGAATAACAGCGAAGCCAGCAGCAGCGCGAGGTTCTCGCCGTAGGGCAGGTGTTTGAAACGCTGGCTCAGGCCGCCCTGAACATAGCCACGAAACAGCGCTTCTTCCACCAGCGTCACCAGCAGCAGGTTATTGAGTACCCACAGCCATGCCTGGTCCGGCCATTTGGGGGCCCAACTGATCATCCCCATCAGGGCCGCGCCACCCAGGGCTGCGATGGCGGTCAGGGTCAGTGCCAAAGCGGTGACGCAGATCGACAGGCGCAATGAGCGTCGCGCCACAATCCATGGGCACGCCAGCAACAGCCAGAAGCCGATCAGGGGTTTGTCCTGGTTCAGGTACATCGAGAAGGGCACTGAGTCCGGGGTAAAACGCTGGGGTGCAATACCTCGGCCATTGTAGAAACCCGGCAGCCAGTGCATCGCCAGCCCCAGGGCCAGGACGATAAACAAGCCGTGGCCCAGGTAGCGTGCCCAAGGAGTGCGTTGCTGGCGTACGGCGTAGCCGGCCACCAGCAACAGCGCCACTGACACCGCCGCCAGTATGCCCAGTTGGCCGTAGATCAAGGCCGTGACATAGCCAATGCAAAGTAGTGTGAGGTACAGCCAGGGCAGAGCAATCATGTGAAATCCTTAACAAAAACCGGGCGGCATTATAGCGAGTGGTCTGGTTCGAGGGCATGAAAACGCCTCCACGTACGAGGCAAGGGGGAAAGGATTGCAAAGTATGTTTGCGGCTGGTTATAGTCGTCGCGTCTTTCTCCCTTCAAAAAGATCAGCACATGCCAGCTTCCCAGCGCATAGCGGTAGTCGATTCAGCGGTCAACGCTGTGGTCGTGCCGTGCGGCGCAAAGCAGCCTGCGCAGATCAGTCACTACCCCCCACCTGTCAGTAGCACGCCGGTGTACGCAGTCGTATCACCGCCGGGCGTTGGCATTTCGGGCTGATCAGCTGTTTGCTGTTCCCCTGTGCCTGCCTGAAAAAAACCTACTGAAATTCAGTCCTTACTGAATCGGCTTTTTTGCCTGATAACAGGTGGTAACTCATGTCTGTTCTTTCGAAACAATCCGTGGCCGCGGCGGCCTCGACGAGCTTGTTTGTCTTGCTGTGGAGCAGCGGGGCGATCTTCTCCAAGTTGGGCCTGGCCCATGCTTCGCCCTTTGCCTTTCTGCTGATCCGCTTTGCCATCGCCCTGATGGGGTTGGTGGTGCTGGTGCCGATCCTCAAGTTGAAGCTGCCACGTCCCGGCAAGCCCATGCTGTATGCGGCGGCGACGGGCCTGGTGTTGTTGGGGGCCTACCAGATTTTCTATCTGCTGGCCCTGGACCTCAAAGTCACCCCCGGGGTGATGGCGACCATCATGGGCGTCCAGCCGATCCTCACCGTGGTGCTGATGGAGCGTCAGCGCTCGTTACGCCGGCTGTTCGGCCTGGGGTTGGGCCTGGCCGGGTTGATCATGGTGGTGTACCAGGGCATCGGGCTGGCGGGCATGTCCCTGGCCGGGATGCTGTTCGGGCTGCTGGCGCTGGCGAGCATGACGTTTGGCTCGATCATGCAAAAGCGCATCACCGACAACCCCTTGGGCACGTTGCCGTTGCAATACCTGGCCGGGATGCTGTTGTGTGCGGTGTTCGTGCCGTTCCAGCCCTTCCATTTCGAGCACAGTTGGGGCTTTTACCTGCCGGTGCTGTGGATGGGATTGGTGGTGTCAGTGCTGGCGACGCTGTTGCTGTATCGGCTGATCGCCCGCGGCAACCTGGTGAATGTCACCAGCCTGTTCTACCTGGTGCCGGCGGTGACCGCGGTGATGGACTACCTGATCTTCGGCAATCGCCTGGCGCTGTTAAGCGTGCTGGGAATGGCGTTGATCATCGTCGGCTTGGTGTTTGTATTCCGTAAAAACTAAAACCTATCCCTATAGGAGCAAGCTTGCTGTGGCGAGCAAGCTTGCTTGCGCTGGGGGGCGAAGCACCCCCAGGAGCAGGGGGACGCTCCTATAGTTTTTGCGGGCGCAGCACCAACCACAACGCCCCGGCAATCAGCACCCCGCCATACAGGTGAGCCATGGACAGCGGCTCATCCAGCAGCAACGCCCCCCACAGCACGCCGAACGGCGGAATCATAAAGGTCACGGTCATCGACTTGACCGGGCCAATGGATGACAGCAGGCGGAAGTACAAAATGTAGGCGAACGCCGTACACACCAGCCCCAGGCCCAGCAGCGACGCCCACACCTGCCAGCCGCCCCAGCTTGCCGGTGGATGGCTGATGGCGCTGTAGGCAAAGAGCGGCAAGAGAAACAAGGTAGCGCCGAGCATACTGCCCAAGGCCGACAGGCGACTGTCCAGCCCGCCGCGCTGATCCAGCCAGCGTCGTGCCAGGAAACCGGCAAACCCGTAGCAGGTGGTTGCCAGCAGGCACGCCAGCGCGCCCATCAACAATTGCAGATCAAAGGCCACCGGCCCCGCGCGCGTGAGCACGGCGACGCCAAACAGCCCCAAGGCAACCCCCGCTATTT
Source organism: Pseudomonas sp. HN8-3 (assembly GCF_020790195.1). Taxonomy (NCBI): domain Bacteria; kingdom Pseudomonadati; phylum Pseudomonadota; class Gammaproteobacteria; order Pseudomonadales; family Pseudomonadaceae; genus Pseudomonas; species Pseudomonas sp. HN8-3. The sequence goes on along the minus strand of NZ_CP086206.1, from coordinate 4,324,712 downwards.
TTGACGGTGTCAGACGCTCGCTGAAAAACAACCCGCCAATCAGCACGCCCATCAGCGGCGTGGTGGCGTTGAAAATCGCCGAATAACCCGCCGGCAGTACCTGCGCTGCCACTGAATACATGGTCGCCGGAATCCCGGAGTTGATCACCCCCAACAGCAAAACGGTCTTGAACTTGCCCTGGAAATCCCAGCTCACGCGCAGCATCGCCAGAATCACCAGCAACCCGGCGGCGGCGATCGACACGCGGAAAAACGCAGTCGGCACTGTGCCGATTTCCGGCGCTATGATGCGCATGAACAGGAAACTCGCGCCCCAGATGGCAGCCAGTCCCAGCAAGTAGAGGGTGTCAACAGGTCTCACGGAAAACTCCTACGCCAATCAGGCGGGGAGTGTTGCCCAGTGCTCAGGCCGACACAATCGCTAACTACGAAGGCCCCTTAAAAATCCTCCTTCTCCTGCCAGCGTTCACTGGCTAAGCTCTGAGCTTCCCGCTACCCGTTCGAGGTTTCCCGCATGTCGCAGCCCGCCCTCGCTATCGCCCGGATGATCCTCGACGGTTTCGACGATTACCGTGAGCACTTTCGCCAGATCACCGATGGGGCCCGCGAGCGTTTCGAGAAGGCCCAGTGGCAGCAAGGGCAGGCGGCGTCTGCGGCACGCATCAACCTGTATGAAGAGAAAGTTGCCGAGGTCACTGCCCGCCTGCGCGCCGGTTTCGAAGCGAGTGCGTTGCAGGACATCGAGCTGTGGCCCCTGGTGAAAAGCGCTTATATCGGCCTGATCGACCTGCGCTTTGACGATGAATTGTCCGAGACCTGGTACAACTCGATCTTCTGCGGCCTGTTCAGCCATGACCTGATCAGCGACGGCTGCATGTTCATCCACACCACCCGGCCGAGCCTGCGCCGGGCGCGGGCGGCGCAAACCCGGGTCTACACGCCGGCCGGTAAAATATCAGACATGCTGGCGCAGATTTTCTCTGACTACAGCTTCAGCGAGCCTTACGCCGACCTTCCTGCCGACCTGCGTCGCCTCGAAGCCCAGCTGCGGGAAAACCTGCCGGATTGGGTGTGCAAGGACCCGGACCTCAAGGTCGAGCTGTTTTCCTCCGTGCTCTACCGCAACAAAGGCGCCTATCTCGTGGGGCGCATTTATACCCGCGACGAACAGTGGCCGTTGGTCATCCCGTTGCTGCACCGCGAAGGGCGCGGCATCCAGATCGATGCGTTGATCACCGACGAAGCCGACGTGTCGATCATCTTTTCGTTCACCCGCTCCTATTTCATGGTCGACGTACCGGTGCCTGCCGAATTCATCGGTTTTCTCAAGCGCATCCTGCCGGGCAAGCACATTGCCGAGCTGTACACCTCCATTGGTTTCTACAAGCACGGCAAGTCCGAATTCTACCGCGCACTCATCAACCACCTGGCCACCACCGACGACCAGTTCATCATGGCCCCCGGCGTGCGCGGCATGGTCATGAGCGTGTTCACGCTGCCGGGATTCAACACCGTGTTCAAGATCATCAAGGACCGTTTTTCACCGTCGAAAAACGTCAACCGCGCCACGGTGATCGAGAAGTACCGGCTGGTTAAGAGTGTCGACCGGGTAGGGCGCATGGCTGACACCCAGGAATTCGCCGACTTTCGTTTCCCCTTGAGCAAGTTCGAGCCCGAGTGCCTGGCCGAGTTGCTGGAAGTCGCGGCCGGCACGGTCGAAGTGGAAGGCGACAGCGTGCTGATCCGCCACTGCTGGACCGAGCGGCGCATGACCCCGCTCAACCTCTACCTCGACAACGCCAACCCCGCCCAGGTGCGCGAAGCCCTGGAAGACTACGGCCTGGCAATCAAGCAACTGGCGGCGGCGAATATCTTCCCCGGCGACATGCTGCTGAAAAACTTCGGCGTCACCCGTCATGGCCGCGTGGTGTTCTACGACTACGATGAAATCTGCTTTCTGACCGAAGCCAACTTCCGCCATATTCCCGCACCGCGCACCCCCGAGGACGAAATGGCCTCAGAGCCCTGGTACTCCATCGGCCCGCTGGATGTGTTCCCCGAAGAATTCCCGCCGTTCCTGTTTGCCGACGCTGGCCAGCGCAAGTTGTTCGACGAGCTGCATGGCGAGCTGTACAACGCCGATTACTGGAAGGGCCTGCAGGACGCGATTCGCGCCGGCAAGGTTATCGACGTATTCCCCTATCGCCGAAAAGACCCGCTATAACGCTTTCTCTTGTGGGAGGGGGCTTGCTCCCGATGACGGTGAATCAGTCAACACCTTCATTGGCTGACCCACCTTCATCGGGAGCAAGCCCCCTCCCACATGTTTGACCTGCCAGATAAGTCGATTTTCTGCCACACTTGCCGGCCGCGCATAACATAGATGACCGTCGAAGTAGCTGATGACTGACCAAGCACCCACCATCGACCAACTGCTCAAAACCCTCGATCACGCCATGCTCGCCGACCGCCACCGCTTGCGCCGGCAGTTGCTTGAGCTGCGCAAGAAACCCGATGAGGACAAGCTGGCGCAGTGGGTGGCGCGGATGCAGGCATCCTGTGCCCAGGTCACGGCGCGGCGCGCCAGCCTGCCGGTGATTCGCTACGACGACAGCCTGCCGATTGCCGCCAAGCGCGATGAGATCAAGGACGCGCTGCTCAAACACCAGGTGTTGATCATTGCCGGCGAGACCGGCTCGGGCAAGACCACCCAGTTGCCGAAAATCTGCCTGGAAATCGGCCGCGGCCAGTACGGCCTGATCGGCCACACCCAGCCGCGCCGGATCGCAGCGCGCAGCGTCGCCAGCCGTGTCGCTGAAGAGCTGGCCACGCCATTGGGCGCCTTGGTCGGCTATCAGGTGCGTTTCGAAGACCAGAGTGATTCCAACACCCTGATCAAACTGATGACCGACGGCATCCTGCTGGCCGAAACCCAGAACGACCGTTATCTGGAACGCTACGACACGATCATCGTCGACGAGGCCCATGAACGCAGCCTGAACATCGACTTCCTGCTCGGCTACCTCAAGACCCTGCTGCCGCGTCGCCCTGACCTGAAAGTCATCATCACCTCGGCGACCATCGACCTGGAGCGCTTTTCCAAGCACTTCGACGATGCGCCGATTGTCGAGGTCTCGGGCCGTACTTTCCCGGTGGACACCTGGTATCGCCCACTGACCCTGGAACAGGACGAAGAGGGCAACCGCGTCGAGGATGACTTGACCGTCGACCAGGCGATCCTCGCCACCCTCGATGAAATCGCCGCCTATGAGCGCAGCGAGCGACGCAGCCCCGGCGATGTGCTGGTGTTTCTGCCCGGAGAGCGCGAGATTCGTGATGCCGCCGACATGCTGCGCAAGGCCCAGCTCAAGCACACCGAGATTTTGCCGTTGTACGCACGGCTGTCACCGGCCGAGCAACAGCGCATTTTCCAATCCCACCCAGGCCGGCGCGTGGTACTGGCGACCAACGTTGCGGAAACCTCGCTGACGGTGCCGGGCATTCGCTATGTGATCGACAGCGGCACGGCGCGCATCAGCCGCTACAGCTACCGCGCCAAGGTGCAGCGCCTGCCGATCGAGGCGATCTCCCAGGCCAGCGCCAACCAGCGTAAAGGCCGTTGCGGCCGGGTTGAGCCGGGCATTTGCGTGCGCCTGTACAGCGAAGAAGATTTTATCGGGCGCCCGGAATTCACCGACCCGGAAATCCTGCGTACCAACCTCGCCGCCGTAATCCTGCAGATGCTGCACCTGCGCCTGGGCGAAATCACCGATTTCCCGTTTATCGAACCGCCGGATGGCAAGGCGATCAGCGACGGTTTCAACCTGCTGCAGGAACTCTCGGCGGTGGACCGTAACAGCCAACTCACGCCGTTGGGCCGCCAGCTTGCACGCTTGCCGGTGGACCCGCGCATGGGCCGCATGTTGCTCGAAGCGGCCAAGCTGGGCAGCTTGCAGGAAGTGTTGATCGTGGCCAGCGCCATGTCTATCCAGGACCCGCGCGAGCGGCCACCGGAGCGTCAACAAGCCGCCGACCAGGCCCACGCTCAGTGGAAAGATCCGGATTCGGACTTCGCCGGGCTGGTCAACCTGTGGCGTGGCTTTGAAGAGCAGCGCCAGGAACTGACCGCCAGCCCGCTGCGCAACTGGTGTCGCAAGAACTTCCTCAACTACCTGCGCCTGCGCGAGTGGCGCGACTCCCATCGCCAGTTGAGCCTGATCTGCCGCGACATGCAGCTGAACATCAATAAAGAGCCTGCGGACTTCCCCAAACTGCACAAGGCGGTGCTGTCCGGCCTGCTCAGCCAGATCGGCCAGAAGACCGAAGACGGCGATTACCTCGGTGCGCGGCAGCGGCGTTTCTGGATCCACCCCTCGTCCGGTATCGGCAAGAAGCGCCCGCAATGGCTGATGACCGCCGAACTGGTGGAAACCACCAAGCTCTATGCGCGCATGGTGGCGAAGATCGATGCCGACTGGATCGAGCCGCTGGCCGGGCACCTGATCAAGAAAAACCACTTCGAACCCCATTGGGAGAAGAAGCGCGGCCAGGTGGTGGCGTTTGAGCAGATCACCCTGTTCGGGCTGATTGTGGTCGGGCGCCGGCCGGTGCATTACGGGCCGATTGACCCGGTGGTGTCTCGCGAGTTGTTTATTCGTGAGGGCCTGGTGCGCGGTGAGATTCAATCCCGTGCCAAGTGCCTGGCGGCCAACCAGCTATTGCTGGAGCAGCTCGACGAACTGGAGGCAAAGGCACGCCGCCGCGACATCCTCGCCGACGAAGAAACCCTCTACGCGTTCTACGATGCGCGCCTGCCAGCGGAGATTCACCAGACCGCCACGTTCGACAGCTGGTACAAGGTCAACAGCCAGAAAGACCCGCAACTGCTGATCATGCGCGAAGAAGATGTGCTGGCCCGCGAGGCCAGTGAGGTTACCGCTGCGCATTATCCGGACACCTTGCACCTGGGTGACCTGGCGTTGGCCTTGAGCTACCACTTCGAACCCAACCACCCTCGCGATGGCGTCACCCTGCGTGTACCTGCGCCGTTGCTGCCGGCGTTGCCGGCCGAGCGCCTGGAGTGGCTGGTGCCGGGCGTGATCGAAGCCAAATGCATCGCGTTGGTACGCAACCTGCCCAAGGCATTGCGCAAGAACTTCGTGCCGGTGCCGGACTTCGTCAAGGCGGCGCTGCAACGCATCGAATTCGGCCAGGGCTCGCTGCCCCAGGCGCTGGGGCGCGAGTTGCTGCGCATGACCGGTGCGCGGGTCAGCGATGAAGCCTGGGCTGAAGCGGCGCAGCAGGTAGAAAGCCACCTGAAGATGAACCTGGAAGTGGTCGACGGCCAAGGCAAGTTCCTTGGCGAAGGTCGCGACCTGGCCGAACTGACCGCACGTTTTGCAGAGGCCAGCCAGGCCGCGTTGGCCGTACCGCAAACCGCGAAAAGCCAACAGCCGGTAGAAGCCAAGGTGTTCGCGGCGGTGGCTGAAAAGACCCAGCAAAACATCGCCGGCCTGTCGATGACGGTGTACCCGGCGCTGGTGGAAGAGAACGGCACGGTCAAGGAAGGGCGTTTCTCCACCGCCGCCGAAGCCGAGTTCCAGCATCGCCGCGCGTTGCAGCGCCTGCTGATGCAACAACTGGCGGAACCGGCGAAATTCCTGCGCGGCAAATTGCCGGGCCTGACCGAGCTGGGCTTGATGTACCGCGAACTGGGGCGTATCGACGCGTTGGTGGAAGACATTCTGCTGGCCAGCCTCGACACCTGTGTACTTGAGGGCGAAGAAAGCCTGCCGCGTGATGGCGCGGGCCTGGCTGCCCTGGCCGAGCGCAAGCGTGGCGGTTGGACCGAACACGCCGAGCGCCTGGCACGCCTGACCCTGGAGGTGCTGAAACTCTGGCACGGCCTGCAAAAGCGCTTCAAAGGCAAGATCGACCTGGCCCAGGCGGTGGCCTTGAATGATATCAAGCAGCAACTTAGCAACCTGGTGTACCCAGGTTTTGTGCGCGAAACCCCGGCGCAATGGTTCAAGGAGCTGCCGCGCTATCTCAAGGCTATTGAACTGCGCCTGGAAAAACTGCCGAGCCAGGTGCAAAAGGACCGCGTGTGGAGCAGCGAATTGGGCGGCCTGTGGACGCAATACCAGAACCGCTTGAACAAACACGCCCAGGAAGGCAAGCGTGACCCACAGTTGGAGCTGTACCGCTGGTGGCTGGAGGAATACCGGGTGTCGTTGTTTGCCCAGCAGTTGGGCACCAAGGTACCGATTTCCGATAAACGCTTGAGCAAGCAGTGGAGCCAGGTAGAGCCCTGAACCTTTCCCGGTTTCCCGATCCGGGCAGGGCCAAATGTGGGAGGGAGCAAGTCGAATCGTCGCACCGCCCCTCCCGCATTCAAGGTGTTTGTCTGGCCTATAGCGCCAAATCTCCAGGGTTGTGGCAAACTTCGCGGTTACAAGATTGAATAAAGCGTCGCCAGTTTGATGCCTGCTGGACGGAATCAAACGACTTTAAGTTTGGTACGACGGTACCAATATCTTCTGCCTGACAGATTTAGAGGAACGACCGTGCATAACGTCGTCATCAGCGGCACTGGCCTGTACACCCCGGCCAACAGCATCTCCAACGAAGAGCTGGTGCAGTCTTTCAATGCCTATGTGCAACAGTTCAACGCAGACAACGCCGCCGCCATCGAGCGTGGCGAGGTGCAGGCGCTGACGGAGTCGAGCGCGGCATTCATCGAAAAGGCATCCGGCATCAAGAGCCGTTTTGTGATGGACAAGGACGGCATCCTCGATCCGCAGCGCATGGCGCCACGCCTGCCCGAGCGTAGCAACGACGAATGGTCGGTGCTCTGCCAGATGGCGGTCGGTGCCGCCGAACAAGCCCTGCAACGCGCCGGCAAGACCGCCGCCGACATTGATGGCGTGATCGTTGCCTGTTCCAACCTGCAACGTGCCTACCCGGCGATTGCCATTGAAGTCCAGGAAGCCTTGGGTATCCAGGGCTTCGGTTTTGACATGAACGTGGCGTGTTCTTCGGCCACCTTCGGCATCCAGAACGCGGCCAACAGCATCCAGTTGGGCCAGGCCCGGGCGATCCTGATGGTCAACCCGGAAGTCTGCACCGGCCACCTGAACTTCCGCGATCGCGACAGCCACTTCATCTTCGGTGACGCCGCCACTGCGGTGATCCTGGAACGCGCTGACCTGGCGACGTCCGAGCACCAGTTCGATGTGGTGAGTACAAAGCTGCTGACCAAGTTCTCCAACAACATCCGCAACAATTTCGGCTTCCTCAATCGCACGGCGGAAGAAGGTGTCGGTGCCCCCGACAAGCTGTTCGTGCAGGAAGGCCGCAAGGTGTTTCGCGATGTCTGCCCGATGGTGGCCGAATTGATCGGCGCGCACCTGGCGGAAAATCAGTTGAGTGTGACCGATGTGAAGCGCTTCTGGCTGCACCAGGCCAACCTGAGCATGAACCACCTGATCGTGAAAAAGCTGCTGGGGCGCGACGCGTCGGTGGAAGAAGCGCCAGTGATCCTCGATACTTACGCCAATACCAGCTCGGCCGGCTCGGTGATTGCGTTTCACACTTACCAGGATGACTTGCCCAAGGGCTCGGTTGCCGTACTCAGCTCCTTTGGCGCCGGGTATTCGATTGGCAGTGTGATCCTGCGCAAACGCTGATTGTGTGGGGGCTGGCTTGCGTGCGATGGCATCACTGTGGTGTGACTGATACACCGAGGTGTCTGCATCGCAGGCAAGCCAGCTCCCACAGGACCGGGTGTGCACTTTTAAATAGAGGTTTGAATGGCAGCAGCGGACGACGCGCACCTGCTTGAACGCCTGCTCAAGGGTGAGCAGCGGGCCTACAAGGAATTGGTCACCACTTACCAGAGCGCAATGCGGGCGGTGGCCTACGCCATCGTCGGTCAGCGCCACGCCGACGAAATCGTGCAAGACGCCTGGGTTTCGGTCGTACGCAACCTGGCCAGATTCCAAGGGCGATCGAGCCTCAAGACATGGTTATTGACCATTACCGCCAACGCCGCCAAGGGACGTTACAAACAGAATCGTCGGGAAGTGCTACTCGACGATTTGCCTTCGCCCCACGGCACCATTGGTGATGATCGCTTCAGCCCGGATGATGGCCATTGGGCTGTCGCCCCGTATGCCTGGCACCAGGACACCCCTGAAGCGCTGCTGACCGAAGATGAACTGCGCAAATGCCTGGAGCATACGATTCTGAGTTTGTCCGAACTGCAAAGCAGCGTGCTGGTGTTGCGTGAACGCCAGGGTCTGGAACTGGAGGAAATCTGTAATCTTCTGAGCCTTTCGCTCTCCAACGTTCGTGTGCTCCTGCATCGAGCACGGCTTAAAGTCTTTGCTACGGTGGAGCATTTTGAGGAGACGGGCGAATGTTGACCTGTAAAGAGCAAGTAGCGCGCTCCAGTGACTATCTGGATGGTCAATTGACCTTCCGTGAACGTCTGATGGTGCGTCATCACTTGATGTTCTGCCCGAACTGCCGACGGTTTATCCGGCAGATGCGCCTGTTGCAGGCGACGCTCAAGCGTATGCCGCAGGAGCCGGTGGACGGTGCTGATGCGCTGGCTGAACAGATGGCAGCCGAGCGCCGTAAGGATATGTAAGAGCGAGCTCACCAAGCTCGCTCCTACAGTAACGGTTAGAACTTGGCTTCAGCATCCAGTTGCAGGGTGTTGGTGTTGGCATCCCGCTGGGTACGGCTGGCGTAGTCCGCCTTGGTCAGGAAGTAGGTGGCGCCCAGGGCGAAGTTCTTGTCGATGTCGTAGCTGACCTTCATCTTGTGGCCGCGCGAACCGGTGGTACCGTTGGCGAAGTCCGAATCGGTGAACGCGCCTACGACGGCATTACGCTGAACATCGCGGTAGTTGTAGTCCAGGTTGAAACCGAACACCTTGGACTTGGCACCCAGCAACCACGCGGTGTCCTGGTCGGTCACGGCATCATTGTTTTTCACGTATTGGCCGTAGAACGACAGTGGCACTGCCAGGCCGCCGATGTCTGCCTGGGCAAAACCTTCGTACAGGCGGAACTCGTTGTTGGCCGAGTTGCCGTTGACCGCCAACGCGCAAGGTGTGGTAGTGGTTGTGCAGCGGCTGTCCTCGTCATTTTTGTAGGCGTAGACGCTGCCGCCCAGGGTCATTTTCAGGTTGTCGGTGACCGAGAAACGCGTACCCAACTGGCCGGACGTCAGGCGCAGGTCGTGGCGGAACTGCACGCCGTCGCCGTCGACGTTGTCCTTGAGGTTGTAGTTACCCAGGCTGCCGAACAGTTCGGCGCTGCTGCCCAGTGGGTATTTGTAGGTGACGGCCAGGCCTTCAGGGTTGATATCGCTATCCCAGATCACGTCGCCCATGTTTACCCAAGGCTGAAGCATCTTGCCGCCGATCACGTGCAGGTTCTTGATCTGGTCCGGGTGGTAGTCGATGTAACCGAGGTCCAGCCAGATCGATTTTTTATCGAAGTAGCCGTCCTGATCCTGGTTGGTAGAACGCGCATCGTCACCACCGCCGGTGGCGATACGGATACCGGTGTCCACCTGCGGGTTGATTTCGGTGTAGGCACCCAGGCGGGCGCGGATACGTTGACGGTCTTTGTCACGCCCACCGTTGTTGGGTTCGCCATCGATCTTGATGGTTTCCTGGCGGAAGCGTACATCACCCTTGAATTGAGTCTTGGCGGCCCAGGCCAGCTTTTGGTCGAAGCTGCTCAGCTCGTTGGTTTTTTTCGCAGTGGCTGCGATCTGCTCGTTGGTCTCTTGCTGAGCTTGGCGTGCGATCTGCTGTTCTTTCTGGTCCTTGGCCAGTTCCGCTTGCAGTTCTGTGTACTGCGACGCGGTGATCTGGCCGTTGGCCTTGAGCATGTCGAGCAATTTAGCGTCGACTGCAGCGCTGGCCGGTACGCTCAGGGCCAGCAACAGGCCGCCACACAGGAGCGCCGCAGTTTTAGTGGAAGCAAGACGCATATCAATCTCCGAAAGTGAGGAGGGATGGCAAACCATCCAGGACACAACCGACCCATGACGGACGGAAAAAATGTCGCCCGGTAGATCCGGACGCTCTAAAAACTGGCGTCAGTATCGCGGCCGTTTATGACGGAGTAGTGGCTAAGTGATTTCATGTAGATGACAGCTTGTAACGGGAAGGAACTAACGCTTGGGCGTTCTGTCGGCGCGTTTTGCAGATGTACGCCAGGCTGCGATAAGCGATACTGCCCAGGCTTTCATGCCGCGAAACAATGAGGATGTCGATGCCACTGCAACGCCTGGACAGCCTGTCCGCAATCGCTGCTCACACTTGGGATGCCCTGGTGCCGCAGGCCCAGCCTTTTGTGCGGCATGGGTTTTTGAGCGCGCTGGAAGACAGCGCCAGCCTGGGCCCGCAAACAGGCTGGCAGCCGGAACATCTGCTGCACTGGGAAGGCCCGCGTTTGGTGGCGGCATTACCCAGTTACCGCAAGTGGCACTCTTATGGCGAGTACGTGTTCGACCATGGCTGGGCCGACGCCTGCGAGCGTGCCGGCATTGATTACTACCCGAAGCTGCTGACAGCCGTGCCGTTCAGTCCGGTCAGCGGGCCGCGTTTATTGGCCGCCAGTGCCGAAGACGGCTTTGAGTTGCTCAAAAGTTTGCCGGGTTACCTGGAAATCGAAGGGCTCTCCAGCGCCCATATCAATTTCACCGACGCTTTGGCCGACGACGCCTTGGCCCGGCAGCCCGACTGGATGCAACGCCTGGGCTGCCAGTTTCATTGGCAGAACCGTGGCTATCGCGACTTCCAGGACTTCCTTGATGCCTTGAGTTCACGCAAGCGCAAGCAGATGCGCAAAGAGCGTGAACAAGTGGCCGGGCAGGGCATCGAGTTCGAGTGGCTGCAAGGTCATCAATTGAGCGAGGCCCAATGGGATTTTGTTTATGCCTGCTATGCCAACACCTATGCGGTGCGCCGCCAAGCGCCCTATCTGACACGGGCGTTTTTCAGCCTGTTGGCCGAACGTATGCCCGAGGCGATCCGCGTGGTGCTGGCCAAGCAAGGCCCGCGTCCGGTGGCCATGGCGTTCAGCTTGATCGGTGGCGACAGCTTCTACGGCCGCTACTGGGGCTGCCTGGGGGAGTTCGACCGGCTGCATTTCGAAACCTGTTTCTACCAGGGCATGGACTACGCCATCGCCCACGGCCTGCAACGCTTCGATGCGGGGGCCCAGGGCGAGCACAAATTGATTCGCGGGTTTGAGCCGGTGATCACGCGGTCCTGGCACTACCTGCGCCATCCGGGGCTCAAGAGTGCCGTGCACGACTTTCTTGAACGTGAACGGGTGGGGATTCTGGCGTATGCCGAAGAGGCGAGGGCGGCTTTGCCTTATCGGCAACCTGACAGCAAGTGAAACACCTTGTAGGAGCGAGCTTGCTCGCGAAGAACGCTTAGGCGAAGCGGGCTGCATCTGGAAGCCTGCGTCATCGTTGACGTTTTTCGCGAGCAAGCTCGCTCCTAGAGGGGTTTGGTCAGGCAGGCTTTTCTGCGCCCAACCATCGGTACGTAATGCCACCGATCACCGCGCCCAGGATCGGCGCAAGCCAGAACAGCCACAACTGTTCGAGCGCCCAGCCGCCGACAATCAACGCGGGCCCCGTGCTGCGGGCCGGGTTGACCGAGGTGTTGGTGACCGGGATCGAGATCAGGTGGATCAGCGTCAGCCCCAGGCCAATGGCGATGGGGGCAAAGCCCGCGGGGGCACGGCGGTCGGTAGCGCCCAGGATGATCAGCACGAACATCGCCGTCATCACCAGCTCACAGACCAATCCTGCTGCCATCGAGTAACCACCGGGTGAGTGTTCTCCATAGCCGTTGGAGGCCAGGCCACTCGCCAGTTCAAAGCCGGGTTTGCCGCTGGCAATAAAGTACAGCAGCGCAGCGGCGATGGTGGCACCGATCACCTGAGACACGATGTAGGCCGGCAACTCTCTGGCCGGAAATCTTCCGCCCACTACCAGCCCCACCGAAACGGCCGGGTTGAGGTGACAGCCGCTGATGTGCCCGATGGCAAACGCCATGGTCAGCACTGTGAGCCCGAAGGCCAGGGCCACGCCGAGCAGGCCGATTCCGACATTGGGGAACGCTGCGGCCAGCACCGCACTCCCGCAACCGCCCAACACCAGCCAAAACGTACCCAGCCCTTCCGTTACGGAACGTTTGAACAGTGACATGAACACTTCCTTAGATTGCTCTATCTGATTAACGGTCTGTGAAGCTTCCCTGCCGCCTAAATCAGGGCCCTCCTGGGGCCTGATTGCAGTACAGCAGGATTGTGTCGCAAGACCAGTTCGATAGAGAAAACTGTCAGAATTGTTCGGAATTGCCCGGGCACCTATCCAATGAAATCAGTCTATTCCGACGAATCCGCCGGTCTGGTGCTGCCATAACCGCGAATAAAGCCCGCCCTGCGCCAGCAACTCGGCATGGCTGCCGCTTTCGGCAATCTGGCCTTTCTCCAGCACTACCAAGCGGTCCATTCGTGCGATGGTCGACAACCGGTGGGCGATCGCAATCACGGTCTTGCCCTGCATCAGAGTTTCCAGGCTCTCCTGGATTGCCGCTTCCACTTCCGAGTCCAATGCCGAGGTGGCTTCGTCCATGATCAGGATCGGTGCGTCCTTGAGCAGCACGCGGGCGATGGCGATACGTTGACGTTGACCGCCAGAGAGTTTCACCCCGCGCTCACCAACATGGGCGTCCAGCCCGGTGCGGCCCTCGGAATCCGACAACAGCGGGATGAACTCATCGGCGCGAGCCTTGTGCACCGCAGCCCAGAGTTCTTCCTCAGTTGCGTCGGGCTTGCCATACAGCAGGTTGTCACGGATCGAACGGTGCAGAAGCGATGTGTCCTGGGTGATCATGCCGATCTGTGCACGCAGGCTTTCCTGGGCCACTTCGGCGATGTTCTGGCCGTCGATCAGGATGCGGCCGCCTTGCAGGTCGTAGAGGCGCAGCAGCAGGTTGACCAGGGTCGACTTGCCCGCGCCGGACGGGCCGATCAAACCGATCTTTTCCCCGGCCTTGATGTTGAGGTTGAGGCCGCCAATGATCCCGCTCTTCTTGCCGTAGTGGAAATCCACCTGCTCAAAGTGCACTTGGGCATTGGGGACTTTCAGGCGCGGGGCGTTTTCACGGTCGGTCACGGCCAGTGGCTGGGCGATGGTTTTCAGGCCGTCCTGCACGATGCCGATATTTTCGAAGATGCCATTGACCACCCACATGATCCAACCGGACATGTTGACGATGCGGATAACCAAGCCAGTGGCCAAGGCAATCGCACCGACGGAAATCAGCGACTGCGTCCACAACCACAGGGCCAGGCCGGTGGTGGTCACAATCAGCAGGCCGTTCAAGATACAGATCACGGTGTCCATGCTGGTGAGCACACGGGCGGCCAGTTGGGTTTTTTCGGTCTGCTCGATGATCGCTTGCTTGGCGTATTCCTGTTCATTCTGCGTATGGGCGAACAGTTTCAAGGTGGTGATATTGGTATAGCCGTCGACAATTCGGCCCATCAATTTGGAGCGCGCCTCCGAGGAAATCACCGAGCGCTCCTTCACGCGCGGTACGAAGTAACGCAGGGCCAGGCTGTAGCAGATGATCCAGGTGATCAGCGGGATCATCAGCCGCCAGTCGGCCTCGGCAAACAGCACCAGGGCACTGATGGCATAGATCGACACGTGCCAGATGGCTTCTGCCGTCGCCACTGCCGAATCACGCAAGGAGTTGCCGGTTTGCATGATCCGCTGGGCGATGCGCCCGGCGAAATCGTTCTGGAAAAAGTTCAGGCTCTGCTTGAGCACGTAGCTGTGGTTCTGCCAGCGAATCAGGCTGGTCATGCCTGGGTTGATGGTCTGGTGCACCAGCAAGTCATGCAGGCCGTTGAAAACCGGGCGCAGCAGCAGGGCGACCACGGCCATCCAGATCAGCTCGGCGCTGTGGATCTGGAAGAAATTCGCCGGTGGTGTGCCCTGGGCCAGGTCGATGATGCGGCTCAGATAGCTGAACAGCGCCACTTCGATAAGCGCACCGACCAGCCCCACCACCAACAGTGCGGCGAAGCAGGGCCAGACCTGGCGCAGGTAATAGAGATAGAAGGGCAGGACTTTTTCGGGAGGGGCCGCGCTGGGAGCGTCGCGGAAAATATCGATCAGTTGTTCAAAGCGACGATAGAGCATTGGGTTTGACGCCCGCCGGGCGGGCTCTCCTTTCAAATGCGCGCGGTGCCGTGTGGGCACCACGCGAAGCTACCTGCAGACCTCAGTCGATGCGCTTGGCCGACTTGATCAACACAGGATCGATTGGCACGTTCTGCATGCCTTGTTTGGTGGTGGTCTGGGAGTTGACGATGATGTCGACCACATCCATGCCCTTGACCACTTTGGCGAACACGGCGTAACCGGCATCGCGGCCCGGGTCGAGGAAGGCATTGTCGGCTACGTTGATGAAGAACTGGCTGGTGGCCGAGTTCGGGTCATTGGTGCGGGCCATGGACAGCGTGCCGCGCACGTTATGCAGGCCATTACTGGCTTCGTTCTTGATCGGTGCTTCAGTCGGTTTTTGCGACATCTGCTGGGTGAACCCGCCGCCCTGGACCATGAAGCCCGGGATCACGCGGTGGAAAATCGTGTTGGTATAGAAACCCTTGTCGACATAGGCGAGGAAGTTCTTGGTGCTGATCGGCGCCTTGACCGGGTCCAGTTCGATTTCAATGTCGCCATTGGTGGTGGAGATCAATACGTGGGGCGCCTTGGCCGGTTCGGCCGCCATCAGGTTGGCAGCGAACAGAACAGAACCGGCAAAGAAGGCGATTTTTTTCAGCATGGGTCAGTGATCCTGGGTAGTGGTTTCGACTGTCTTTAGAAAATCGAGCAAGGTCGCGTTAAAGACTTCGGGTTGATCCAAGGGCGTGGCATGGCGGGAATCTTCGATCACCACCAGTCGCGCATCGGGCAGCAGTTTTACATAGATTTCTTTCTGCGCCACGGGGGTGTAGTCGTGGTCGGCGCTGATGACCAGGGTTGGACAGGTAATTCGCGAAAGTTGTTCCTGCACGCCCCAGCCCACAATCGCGTCGAAGCTGGCGAGATAAGCACGTTTGTCGTTGCTTGCCCAGCGTTCGGCCATCTTGCGGCGCAGGTCGGCCTGGGCAGGTTTGGGAAACAGTCGTTCGCCCAGGGCGTTGCCGATGGTGCGCAGGCTGAGTACGCGGGCCAGGGTCCAGCGTTTGGCCCACTGCCAATAGTCACTTGCGCTGTGCACCTTGACTTCGGGCGCGCTGTTGACGATGCACAGGCTTCTGACTCGCGCAGGGTCGTCCACCGCCAGTTGGAAGGCGATCATGCCGCCCATGGATAAACCCACAACGTGGGCGGGCGGCAGGTCCAGGTGCTCGATCAGGGCGAGCAGGTCGAACGTGAAGCCCTGGATGCTGTAGCGCTCGCGGGGCTTATCGGAGCGGCCATGCCCACGCACGTCGACCACGATCAGGCGATAGTGCCGAGCCAGTACCGGCACTTGCAGCTCCCAATCCTGGCTACTGGAGCCCAGGCCGTGGATCAGGATCAGCGGCGTGCCGTGGCCGTATTCCTCGTAGTGCAGGCTGGAGCCTTCGTGGTCGAACCAGGCCATGGATGAACTCCGTTTCAGGCTTGTCGGGGAGCGGCGAAAGGCGCGTCCAGGGGAGCGGTGTCAAACGTGCGCAGCAGCTCCACGAGAATCTGCGTCGCCGGCCCCAGGGGTTTGTCTTTGTTGGAGTAGAGATAGAACGTCGGGTGACGGCTGCCGCCTTGTTCCAGGGGCAGTTGCTTGAGTACACCTTCGGCCAGTTCGCGCTCGATCATGTGCCGTGGCAGCCAGGCAAAGCCCAGGCCGCTGCCCACGAAGGCGGCGGCGGTAGCCAGGCTGCCGACGGTCCAGCGCTGTTCGGCGCCCAGCCAACCCACGTCGCGCGGTTGCTGGCGGCCGGAGTCGCGGATGACCACCTGCATCTGGCTTTCCAGGTCCTGGAAACTCAGCTCGCGATTCATGCGGTGCAACGCATGTTCGGGGTGGGCCACGGCGATAAATTCCACATCGCTCATTTCGGTGCCCAGGTAACCGGGGATACTGAAACCGCAAATTGCCAGGTCGGCTACGCCTTCGATCAGCAGTTCTTCGACGCCGGACAACACCTCTTCACGCAAGCGCACGCGGCAGCCGCGACTTTGCGGCATAAACGCAGTCAGGGCGCGCACCAGGCGCGCATTGGGATAGGCCGCATCCACTACCAGGCGCACTTCGGCCTCCCATCCCTGTTCCATATGATGGGCAAGGTCCTCAAGTTGACTGGCGTTCTTCACCAACTGCCGGGAGCGACGCAGCAGCACTTCACCGGCCTCGGTCAGCACCGCCTTGCGCCCGTCGATGCGCAGCAGCGGCACGCCGAGTTGATCCTGCATACGAGCCACGGTGTAGCTCACCGAGGATTGCGAACGGTGCAGCGCTTCAGCCGCCTGGGCGAAGCCGCCATGGTCAACCACGGCCTGCAACGTGCGCCATTGATCGAGGGTAACGCGGGGCGCTTTCAACATGAGCTCCTCTTGTCCTAAGCTGGCAGTCCTTATTGGAGACTGCCGAATGAGAAAATTGTGTTGTGTGTTGCTGGCGCTGCTGCCGATGAGCGTATTTGCCTACCCTATCGACGTGACGAAAAAGATCGATGGCGTCAGCATTGATTACACCGCCTCCGACGTGGACGCAGACATCAGCTCGATTCAGCTGAACAACTACGGCACCCAGGATGCTGTGTGTTCGGTAATCTTCACCAACGGCCCGGAATCGCCGCGCCGTCGCACCGTGAGCGTGCCAGCAGGCAAAAGCACCAACACCACGGTCAAGTTCAACCGCTCCATCATCAAGATGCGCATTGCCTTGGACTGCAGCCCCAAATAAAGCGATAGCGGAGCCTTTCTACAGGAGTACTCCGCTTATAAACAAATTTATAGATGGGTTATAGCAGTTTTTTGCGCTTTTTTATCGAATGAGCCCTGGTTAATCTTTTCTCCATCGACTTACAACATTCACCGATGGAGCCTACATAGCCATGTCCAACGTTCTGATCATCGAAAGCAGTGCGCGCCAGCAGGATTCTATCTCTCGCCAGCTCACGCAACAGTTCATCAGCCAATGGCGGGCTGCCCACCCAGCCGATCAGATCACCGTGCGCGACGTGGCACTCAACCCGGTTCCACACCTGGACGCCAACCTCCTTGGCGGCTGGATGAAACCTGAAGATCAGCGTAACGACAGCGAGCAGGTGTCCCTGGAGCGTTCCAACGCATTGACCGACGAATTGCTCGCCGCCGATGTGTTGGTAATGGCTGCACCGATGTACAACTTCGCCATCCCCAGCACCCTCAAAGCCTGGCTGGATCACGTCCTGCGCGCCGGCGTAACGTTCAAGTACACCGCCACCGGGCCGCAGGGCTTGCTGACCGGCAAACGTGCCATTGTGCTTACCGCCCGTGGCGGCATTCACACCGGGGCCACCTCGGACCACCAGGAACCCTACCTGCGCCAGGTGATGGCCTTTATCGGCATTCACGACGTGACCTTCATTCACGCCGAAGGGGTGAACCTGAGCAGCGACTTTCAGGAAAAAGGCATCAACCATGCCAAAGCCCTGCTCGCACAGGTGGCGTGATCCGTTAATCGCCAGATAATCGCGGGCTGTTTATATAACGCCACGCCAACCCTTCAAGTACGCGTATCGAACCTCCCTTTGCACTTGTTGCTCCTGAGTGCTCCTGCCCGACTGCCGCTTTAGCGAGGTCGGGTTTTTTTTGCCTTGAGTTTCTTCAAGGCTGGAAAAGCTTTAATGTCGCGCCCATTCGAAACGAGGCGCGCATGGGCTATTTACTGGTTGTCACCCTGATTCAGGCATTTTCCTTCAGCTTGATCGGCGAATACCTCGCCGGTCACGTCGACAGCTACTTCGCAGTGCTAGTGCGCGTGGTGCTGGCCGGGCTGATCTTTATCCCGCTGACGCGCTGGCGCTCGGTGGAGCCTGCGTTCATGCGCGGCATGTTGGTGATCGGTGCATTGCAGTTCGGTGTGACCTACGTATGCCTGTACTTGAGCTTTCGCGTGCTGACGGTGCCGGAAGTGCTGCTGTTCACCATCCTCACACCGCTGCATGTGACCCTGATCGAGGACGCGCTTAATCGGCGCTTCAATCCTTGGGCACTGGTCGCGGCCCTGGTGGCGGTGGGCGGTGCGGCGGTGATTCGTTTCGATCAGATCACCCCGCACTTCCTGATGGGATTCTTGCTGCTGCAATTGGCCAACTTCACCTACGCCGCCGGGCAAGTCATGTACAAGCATCTGGTGGCGCGTTATCCCATTGACCAACCGCACTTCCGGCGTTTCGGTTATTTCTACTTGGGCGCCTTGCTGGTGGTGTTGCCGGCGTTCCTGCTGTTCGGCAAGGCTGACTTCTTGCCGCAAGCGCCGCTGCAATGGGGCGTGCTGGTGTTCCTTGGTTTGGTCAGCACCGCGCTGGGCATGTACTGGTGGAACAAGGGCGCCTGTCTGGTCAATGGCGGTACCCTGGCGGTGATGAACAACCTGCATGTACCGGTGGGGCTGCTGTTGAACCTGCTGATCTGGAATCAGCATGAGCCGCTGGGCCGTCTGGCCCTGGGCGGCCTGGTGATTCTGGGCGCGGTGTGGATTAGTCGGCTCGGCGCGCGCCAGGCGGCGTCATCGTGATCACCACTTTGCCTTTGGCGCGGCCTTGTTCGACATAGCTCAGGGCTTGGGCTGTGGACTCGAAAGGGAAGGTGCGGTCGATCACCGGCTTGATAATGCCGGCTTCCACCAGCGCGGTCAGTTCATCCAATTGGGCGCCGCTGGCGCGCATGAAGAGGAAGTCATAACGCACGCCTTGTTTGCGCGCTTTGCGGCGTATACCGCTGCTCAACACACCCATGACCAGGCCCAATAGCCACGACAGCTGCTGCTCGCGAGCAAACGCCTGCGTCGGTGGCCCGGAGATGGAGATGAGTTGACCGCCCGGTTTGAGAATGTCGAGTGACTTTGCCAGTGCGTCCGGACCGAGACTGTTCAAGACGACGTCATAATCATTGAGCAGGGTTTCGAAGTTTTGCTGCTTGTAGTCGATCACTACATCGGCGCCCAGTGCCTTGACCCACTCGACATTGGCGGTGCTGGTCGTCGTTGCGACAAATGCGCCCAAATGCTTGGCAAGCTGGATGGCGATACTGCCGACTCCGCCGGAACCGGCATGAATGAAGACCTTCTGGCCTTTTTTCAGCCTCGCTGTTTCAACCAGTACTTGCCATGCCGTCAATGCGACCAGAGGCAGGGAGGCGGCCTGCTCCATCGTGATGTTTGCAGGTTTGCGTGCCAGTGCGTCCTCGCGTACCGCAATCAGCTCGGCGAACGTGCCGATACGCTGCTGTGGAGGGCGGCCATACACTTCGTCACCCGGCTTGAAGCGTCGCACCGCGGCCCCGACGCTGAGCACCACGCCAGCCAGGTCATTGCCCAGTATCAACGGCAATGCATACGGCAGAATCAGTTTGAATTCGCCCTTGGCGATTTTTGCATCCAGAACGTTGACGCTGCTGGCATGTACTTGAACCAGCACGTCATGCTCACCCACCACTGGTGTTGGCGCTTCGGTGATGCGACCGGTCTGTTTGCCGTAACGTTCGATGGAAAATGCCTTCATGGTTCAACGCTCATCGCTTCGAGAGGAAGGGCAGGCGCATAGAGCGCGCCTGCAACCGGTTGATCAGGCTTGGGTCAGGTACCGCTCGGCAACGTCGGACTGCTTGATCTGCGACAGCAAGCCTTGTCGGGCTGCCTGCAAGGCATCCCAGCGTGCGCCGTCCTGCAAGGGCGGGATGGTCACGGGCTCACGACGGTCGAAACCGACCAGCGCCGCATCGACCAGGTCACCTACCTCCATCACATCTGTGAGAGTGTTGATGTCAATGCCCGCCCGGTCCCAGATCTCGGTACGCGTAGCGGCCGGTAGCACGGCTTGCACATAGACACCTTTGGCGCCCAACTCAAGGCTCATGCCCTGGGACAGGAACAGTACGAATGCCTTGGTCGCGCCATATACGGTCATGCCGAACTCCGGCGCCAGGCCCACCACCGAGCCAATGTTGATGATAGCGCCGTTGCCGGCTGCCGCCAGGCGTGGGGCAATGGCGCTGGCAAGCCGTACCAGCGCGGTGGTGTTGAGCGCGACCAACTGAGCGACACTGTCGGTGGACTGTTCGATGAAGCTGCCGGACTGTGCGGCGCCGGCGTTGTTGACCAGCGTGCCGATGCTGGAATCTTCGCGCAGACGTGCTTCGACCGCTGCCAGGTCAGCGATCTGGGTCAGGTCAGCGGGGAGGATATCAACAGTGATGGCGTGCTCTTCACGCAGACGTGCAGCGAGCGCTTCCAGGCGCTTGGTATCGCGGGCGACCAGAACCAGGTCGTGACCACGCTGGGCAAAACGTTCGGCGTAGGCGGCACCAATGCCGGTCGAGGCGCCAGTGATGAGAACGGTCTTGGAAGTGCTCATGGTGTGATGCTCAGTGAGTGCAGGGAGGTTTTATGATGTCGATCATAATCAAAGCTGTCAACGGTTTTGATTATGATCGACATCATAGTAAGATCCCTCTATCGCAGGGCAGCAGGAGCGCATAGAAATGAAGATCACCAAGACGCAATCACAGAACAATCGAGCGCATATCGTCGCGACGGCTTCCGCGCTGTTTCGTGAACGTGGTTTCGATGGGGTGGGTGTGGCCGAATTGATGGCTGCCGCTGGTTTTACCCAGGGCGGCTTCTACAAGCACTTCGGCTCCAAGGCGGATTTGATGGCAGAAGCGGCCGCCAATGGCCTGGCGCAGTCGCTCGCCAGCAGCGTGGAGATGGAGGCGGGGGAGTTTTTCGAGGTTTACCTGTCCAGGCAGCACCGCGATCATCGCGGCGGCGGGTGCACGTTGGCGGCGTTGTGTGCAGACGCTGCGCGTCAATCGGACACGCTTAAGGAGACTTTCGCCAACGGGCTGGAAAACACGCTGCAAGCCCTGGAGGCAAAGTACAACACGACGCAGGACGAGCCACAGCAAGACGTGCGCGCGAAAATGCTCAACAGGATGGCCCATGCCATTGGCGCAATCTTGTTATCGCGGGCGTGCCCGGATGATTCCGCTTTGGCTGATGAAGTGCTTGAGGTTTGCCGCCGGGAGATTACGGCATCACTGCCGTAATCCCGTTCGGATCACTTCACGCCGTTTCGATGGCGGGTAGTTGCGCGGCCCCGGCCAACGCCGGCAGTACGCCGGCGCGCAGGTCATTACCGCTTGGCTGCTGATACAGGCTCAGCCCGAACTCCGGCAACACTGCCAGTAGATAATCGAAAATATCCCCCTGGATCCGCTCGTAATCCGCCCACGCGGTGGTGCGGGTAAAGCAGTAGATCTCCAGCGGCACGCCTTGGGCGGTGGTTTGCATCTGGCGCACCATGCAGGTCATGTTCGGCTGGATGTCCGGGTGGCTTTGCAGATACGCCAGGGCATAGGCGCGGAACGTGCCGAGGTTGGTCATGCGCCGGCGGTTGGCCGACAGTTGCGCGCTGTGGCCCTGGGCCTCGTTCCAGGCCTTGAGTTCGGCCTGTTTGCGACCGATGTAGCCGGTGAGCAGGTGCACCTGGGTCATGCGCACTTCTTCGTCATCGCGCAAAAAGCGCACGCCGCTGGCATCGATGTACAGGCTGCGCTTGATGCGCCGCCCGCCGGAGGCCTGCATACCGCGCCAGTTTTTGAACGACTCGGACATCAAGCGCCAGGTCGGGATGGAAACGATGGTCTTGTCGAAATTCTGCACCTTGACCGTATGCAGGGTGATGTCCACCACATCGCCGTCGGCGCCGACCTGGGGCATTTCGATCCAGTCACCGACCCGCAGCATGTCGTTGCTGGTCAATTGCACACTGGCGACGAACGACAGCAGCGTGTCCTTGTACACCAACAGAATCACCGCCGACATCGCACCCAGGCCCGACAGCAGCAGCAGCGGCGAACGGTCGATCAGGGTGGCGACGATGATGATTGCGCCAAACACGAACAACACCATTTTTGCCAACTGCACATAACCCTTGATCGAGCGGGTGCGTGCGTGTTCGGTGCGTGCGTAGATATCCAGCAGCGCATTGAGCAGGGCACTCATGGCCAGCACCATAAACAGAATGGTGATCGCCAGGGCCACATTGCCGATAAACAGAATGGCGGTCTTGCTCAGGTCAGGTACCAGGTACAGGCCGAACTGGATCACCAGGGACGGCGTCATTTGCGCCAGCCGATGGAAGACTTTGTTATGTCGCAGATCGTTCAGCCAGTGCAGGGCCGGTTGCCGGCCAAGCAATTTGACTGCGTGCAGGATGAGGTAACGCGCTACCCGTCCAACCAGCAATGCCACCACCAGCAGCACCAGCAAGCCGAGGCTGGAATGCAGGACCGGGTGTTCATCGAGGGCGCCCCAAAGGTCTTGGACGTTGAGCCAGAGCTGTTTGATATCCATGAGTGAACCGATTCTTCTGTAAGACAACACGGGGCGATTAGAGCATTTAAGTGCAACAAAGTTGACGCTCTGGACAAAATCGCTCACAAAAAAGCAGCTGATTAGCCCTGTTCGCGTAAAGAAACTCGGTTTGGCCGCCCGAAACCGGTAACCTATGGCGCTGATATTTTGTATTTCTTCGAGGTAGCACCCGTGTTTTCCCAATTCGCCCTGCACGAACGCCTGCTCAAAGCCGTGGCCGAGCTTAAATTTGTCGAGCCTACGCCTGTGCAAGCAGCGGCCATCCCGCTCGCGCTCCAAGGGCGTGACCTGCGGGTGACGGCTCAAACCGGCAGCGGCAAGACCGCCGCTTTCGTCTTGCCGGTTCTGAATCGTCTGATTGGCCCGGCCAAGGTCCGCGTCAGCATCAAGACCCTGATCCTGCTGCCGACCCGTGAGCTGGCCCAGCAGACCCTCAAGGAAGTCGAGCGCTTCTCGCAATTCACCTTCATCAAGTCCGGCATCATTACCGGCGGCGAAGACTTCAAGGTCCAGGCTGCCATGCTGCGCAAGGTGCCGGACATCCTGATCGGTACCCCGGGGCGCATGATCGAGCAACTCAACGCCGGCAACCTCGACCTCAAGGAAGTCGAAGTACTGGTGCTCGACGAAGCCGACCGTATGCTCGACATGGGCTTTGCCGATGACGTGCAGCGCCTGGTTGCTGAATGCGTCAATCGCCAGCAGACCATGTTGTTCTCCGCCACCACCGGCGGTTCAACCCTGCGCGACATGGTTGCCAAGGTGCTGAACAACCCTGAGCACTTGCAGGTCAACAACGTCAGTGACCTGAACGCCACCACGCGTCAGCAGATCGTGACCGCTGACCATAACGTGCACAAAGAACAGATCCTCAACTGGTTGCTGGCCAACGAGACCTACCAGAAGGCCATCGTGTTCACCAACACCCGTGCCGCCGCCGACCGTATCTACGGGCGTCTGGTCGCGCAGGAATACAAGGCGTTCGTGCTGCACGGCGAGAAAGACCAGAAGGACCGCAAGCTGGCCATCGACCGCCTCAAGGCTGGCGGCGTGAAGATCCTGGTAGCCACCGACGTCGCAGCGCGTGGCCTGGACGTTGATGGCCTGGATCTGGTGATCAACTTCGACATGCCCCGCAGCGGCGACGAATACGTGCACCGTATCGGCCGTACCGGGCGTGCCGGCAACGATGGCCTGGCCATCTCGCTGATCTGCCACGGCGACTGGAACCTGATGTCGAGCATTGAACGCTACCTCAAGCAGTCGTTCGAGCGCCGTACCATCAAGGAAGTCAAAGGCACTTACACCGGGCCGAAGAAGGTCAAGGCGTCGGGCAAGGCCGTTGGCGTGAAGAAGAAAAAGACTGACGCCAAGGGCGACAAAAAGAAAACCGGCGCCAAATCGCCGACCAAGCGCAAGATCGCCAACCGGCCGAAGACCGACAACCTGTCGCTCGTCAGCAAGGATGGCATGGCGCCGCTCAAGCGCCGCAAGCCAGAAGCACCGGCTGCCGAATAAGCAGCCAGGCAGAAAAAAACCGGACAATGTCCGGTTTTTTTTCGCCATCAGTTTTTGGCTTTGGAGGCGGCTTCTTTCAGTTCTTTGAGCCGGGCGTCGATCAGTTGGCATTTGTCGGGAAACTCGGCGCTTTCGGTGTCCAGGTCCATTTTCTGCAACTGGGCATTCATCTCCTTGGCTTTCTGGGGATTCTGCTCCGTTAGCTGGGTCACTTGCTTGGCCAGTTCTTCGCGTTTGGCCGTGGCCTCTTCAGGCGTGCAAGCCCAGGCGGGCAGGGCGCTTAACAATGTGGCGGCAATCGCCAGGTTCATCAGGGTTTTCATGGTCGGACCTCCTTGGCGGTATAGGCAGTTGAGGCGGCGAACGTCTGGAAAGTTCAGAGAAATGACGCCCGTCTATCCGGGTGAACGGCCAGTGCCCCCACGTGTCACTACCTATGACGGGCTAATTTTCCATCGGCCTGCAGGAGGAATCAGGATGACGACTTACAACTGGGATCTGATCGAACGTCTGCTGCACGAAGTGCAGAACGGCGAGGGCAGCTTCGCCCCGCGTAAATACGCCGAGCAGGAAGCCGCTGATAAGGCTACGGCTGGCGAGGACACCGGGAACCTGGACGCGCTGAAAAAAACCGCTGCGGACTACGAGGCGTTG
Organism: Pseudomonas sp. HN8-3; assembly: GCF_020790195.1. Taxonomy (NCBI): domain Bacteria; kingdom Pseudomonadati; phylum Pseudomonadota; class Gammaproteobacteria; order Pseudomonadales; family Pseudomonadaceae; genus Pseudomonas; species Pseudomonas sp. HN8-3. The sequence continues at coordinate 4,299,850 of NZ_CP086206.1, read as the reverse complement.
TTGTTCAAGCGCGGGTTTATTGAGTCGCGCCCCGAAGAGGAAGGCGGCAATGGTGAAAACTTCATCTTGACCGCGCGCGGTGCAAGCCTGTTGGCGTTGATCGACAGTTCGATTCCTGGCCATGAGCACCCCCGTCAAGTGATGAACGAGCAGGAGGACGCGCTGGAGGAGGCGACCTTCGATCAAGTCTCTTCCAAAGCTGCGATTGCCGGTGGCGCTATCTAACCCCTGAATCCAATGTGGGTGGGAGCCCTGCTCCCCTCCCTATTGATTTGCGCCGGCTTTGAGGCATTTAAGCGCTTTGAAATCGCCTCGTACGCCGTCGATTTTTTGCCTCAGCTTCTGACGTTGTTGCTCGGTGCTCTCAGCCATCAGGTCCACGATCAGACTGCGCGCCGCCGCTTCGGTCTGGGCATAGGCAGCGCGGTATTCAGGCGTCCATAGGCTCTCCCTGTCCACCAGCAAACGTTGCATTTTCTGCGGGAAGTCGGCGTCGTGGCGGTGTTCAACGGCCTCGATAAACTGCGCCTGCCAATGGGCGCGGTTGCCGATCCACGCCTGGTTCTGTTCGCCCAAAGCGTTGGACCACGCCGTTACGCGGTTTTGCTGGCTGGCGCTCAGCGGGCCGATCCAGGCATCCAGGCGCTTGCTCATGCGCTGGGCGCGTTCCTTGATCTGCTGGGCCAGCGGCGGTTTGAGGTATTCATCCTGGCGTTTGCGCAGGTCTTTGGCCAGGGCGTCGCTCATGTCCTTGACCTGTTGATCATCCAGACCCTGCAGCAACTGCACGGCGGACGGGGTGATCTCCCGCGCGATCTCGGCAATCGCCTGCTTGGCTTCCACGGTTCGGGTTTGCAGCGCGGCGTCAGTGATTTGCTGGCTGTCGACCATCTGCTGCAGGCGGTCGAGCCAGTCCAGGTAGCCCGGCAATTGCGTGGTGCAATGCCAGGCCAGGTGTTCCTTGAGGGTGTCGTTGAACCAGCTCTTCTGCCCGGCATTCATGTCCAGGTAGTCGTTGAGGGTCCAGGGGATGATCACGTCGAGATTACGGTAGGCCAGGCCCACGCGATTGCAGCCGGCGAGCACCAGGCTCAGGGTCAGCAGTACCACCAGGAGTTTGAGCCGGCGCAACATGGGCGAGTCCTTGCACGGATGGGATTAATGCATGTGAACCTGCGCGGGGTGCGACAGTTCAGCCCATCAATAAAACGGCCGGACGGCCTTCAAGGTCAACAGGCCGTCGCATTGCGAGTTGTGTCCGGAGTAGGCCGAGCAGTCACCGCCGCTGAGGCTGGAGTCGCTGTAGATCAGATCCAGGTCGATGCCTTTCCAGGCCCGGGAGAATTGCACCGACCAGTCGCTGAAACTGCTGATGGCGCCGTTTTCCACCGACACCGGTGTGCCCAATTGGTGGGTGGTGTATTTCATGCTGACGCCGATACCGAACGGCTGGGTGCCGCCGAGGTCGGCGAACAGGGTGCTGTCCTGACGGTCGGGGTCGTTGCTGAAGGACACGCCGAAGCGGTTGCCCAACAGGTTCAGGCCGCCGTAGAACTCCTGGCTGTCGAGGGGGCTGACCTTGGGGTAGCTGTAGTGAATCAAGCCCACTTCATAGCCCAGGGTCTGGTCGAAAGGGCGTTTGAAACCCAGGTAGGAGTCAACTTCGAGATTGTTGGCCGACGACAGGCCCATATTCGGTGAAAATTGGCCGAAATACAGGCCGCTGTCGTGGGTAAGGTCCAGGCCTCCGTGGAACGAGTCACTGCCAGGGGAGGTGGGCTTGACCAGGCCCTGGGCCATGCTACGGCTGGGGGTAGTGCCCAATTTCAGGTCGAAGTCGCCCAGTTCACGCTGAAAAATCTGCGCTTCGGCCAAAGGGCTGGCGATCAGAATGCTGACCAGGAAAATACAGCGTTTAAGCATGCTTCACTCCATGAAAAGCGAGGAGCAGTAACGGATGGGTTCGAGCAGATGCCCGTGCTAGACGTGTGCAAGGATACCGGCGAATGCCAGGCATTGAGGCCCGTTCGTCGATTAGCTTGGTATTGAAGGGTGTACGAGGGTGTTTCCAACTCTAGTCCTAGCGCCTTGAAGGCAAGACGCTTAGGGACCAGATGCAGTGCGCAGGTAGGACGATTACTTCTTGCCCAGGCTGATCTGCTTGGACGGGCCGAAAGTCTGGCCGCTCACGCCCTTGGCAATTTGCTGGATTTCGCCGCCGGACTTGAGGAAAGCAGCAATCTGGCTGTTGATCGATTCGCTGGTTTCAACGGCGGGAGCTGGCTTTGCTTTGCTGTTGGATGCTTTTACACGCATGGCGGCCACTAACCTGTAGAGAATTAACTTGGCCAGGCATCGTACAGGAAATACTTGACAATTGCTTGGCAAATATCCCCTGAGAATATAGGCCAGGCTGGGAAAGAGCCCAGGTTTAATGATGAAATAAGCCGCTAACTTACTGTTTTAGCTCGAAACCATGGGCGTGTGCGAGGTTGGCGGCCCGGAAAAATTCAACCGATTGATCAGACGAGCGGGGCGATGCCAATAGAACGCCATGCCAGCCCGCGATTTTTCAGGCGCGCGCGCGTGCAGGGCCCAAGTCGGGTAGAATGCCGCCCACGCAATGAGGGTATTGGAAATGGCTTTAGTCGGGCGCTACAACAGCTTGCAAGTGGTCAAGCACACTAACTTTGGTTTGTACCTCGATGGTGCGCAAGACGGCGAAATCCTCTTGCCTAATCGGTATATCCCTAAAGATATTCCCAGTGAAGATGAAGACTGGCTCAATGTTTTCATTTACTTGGACAGCGATGACAAACTTATCGCCACCACTGAAAAACCCAAAGTTCAAGTCGGCGAATTTGCCAGTTTGAAAGTTGTGGAAGTCAACAGTATCGGGGTGTTCCTCGACTGGGGCCTGCCAAAGGATCTGCTGCTGCCGTATTCGGAAGAAAAGCGCCAGCTGACGGCGGGTGAATATTGCGTGGTGCACGTCTACCTCGACAAGCACACCAAGCGCATCACCGCCACCGCACGTCTTGACCGTTACCTGGACAAGACGCCAGCCAACTACCAGGTGGGCCAGGAAGTCGATCTGCTGGTGGCTGAAGCCACGGACATGGGCTTCAAGGCAATCATCAACAACAAGCACTGGGGCCTGATCCACAAGAACGAAGTGTTCAAGTTCCTGCGCCCGGGCAAGGAAGAAAAAGGCTTCATCAAGGAGATTCGCGCCGATGGCAACATCAGCCTGAGCCTGCAACCGGTCGGCCAGGAGGCGGCCTCCAGCCTCAACTCCAAGATCCTCGCCAAGTTGCGTGACAACAACGGCACCCTGCCGGTCAGCGACAAAAGCGATCCGGCGGTGATCAGCAACTTGTTCGGCGTCAGCAAAGGCAACTTTAAAAAGGCCATTGGTGCGCTCTACAAGCAAGGCCAGATCGTGATTCACGCTGACCGCATTGAACTAAGCTGATCGCGCCTGGCTCTTTGTAGGAGCGAGCTTGCTCGCGAAAATATTCCACGCGCAGTGTGGCGTCGGATGTACGTTTTTCGCGAGCAAGCTCGCTCCTACAAAGGCTCGTGTCATGTCCAAGAGACCGCTCTTCGCCTACCTCGGCACCTTGCTCGCCTTCCTGGTCCTCGACGGCCTCTGGCTCGGCGTGCTGATGGGCCCCACCTACAAATCCCTGCTCGGCCCGCTGATGCTTGATCAGCCGCGCCTGTTGCCTGCGGTGTTGTTCTATCTGCTGTATGTCCTCGGTTGTGTGGTGTTCGTGGTCTTGCCCAGTGCCAGTTGGCAACGTGCTGCGCGGTTGGGCGCACTGCTGGGCCTGGTGGCCTATGGCACTTATGATTTGAGCAATTGGGCCACGCTTCGGGGCTGGTCCGCCGGGCTCGCGGTGATGGACATGGCGTGGGGCACCTGTTTAACCGCCCTGTGCTGCACCGTCGGCCACCTGTGTGCACGGCGTGTGCATCGGTAGTTGGCGGTTGATCAAGACCGAGCCTGCCACCAACAACCCGGCACCGGCGACGATCAACGCCGGGTGCAGACCACCACTGAGGTGACTGCTCATCGAGGCCAGTAGCGGACCGCTCAGTTGGCCGATGGCAAAGCTGGCGGTCAGTAGCCCTGTGCTGCGTTGGTAGCCGTTGGGTGCAACCTCGCGCAGGCGCGCCATTACCAGTTGCATGCAGGCCAGGAAGGGCGCGCCGCACAACAACACGCCCAGCGCAAGGCCCCAACTGTTACCGAGCAGGCAGGCGAAGACCCCGGCCGCTTGCAGCCACAAGGTCACCATCAGCCATCGGCGCGTGGTGTCCGGGCTCTTGCGGCGCAGACTTGCCACCACCACACCTACAGCGGCAGCCAGGCCGAAGCAGGGCCAGAACAGATCGGCCTGCCAGGCTCCGTTGAACTGTGCGTTGGCCATCTGCGACAGAAAGGTCGCGGGGATGATGTAGCCCAGGCCGAACAGGAAATAGATCCAGCACAGATGCGCGATGCTGCCGTTGTTGCTTGCACGGGTTTCAGCAGGCGCCGTGAGGGTTGGCTTGGGTAAAAAGGGCAGGATCGCCAGCAGCATCACCAGGGCAACGATGCCGTAGACCAGCCACAGCATGGCGGAGCCTTGCCCCAGCAAGTTCGAGCCCAGCGCCAGCAGCCCCGTCAGCGCAATCCCAAGTCCCGGCCCGGCAAATACCAGCGCACCCAGACGCGGCCGGCCGGCGGCGATCGCCAGCGGCTGGCTCAGGCTGGTAATCATCACCAGAGCCCAGGCGCTGGCCACGCCGGTTCCGAAGCGCAACAGCAAGTGCGGCCAGAACCCATGGGCCCAGTACGACGCCAGCGTCAGCAGGACGCAGAGCCACAACCCGCCATAAAGGCGGCCGCGTACATGATGATGGCTGCGAGCAAAGATCGAATCCACCGCGCCCACAAAGTAGCCCAAGTAATTGGCGGCCGCGATCAGCCCGGCATCCGCCAGGTCGACCTGACCTTCGCTGAGTAAATGCGGCATTTGCGGGGTCAGGGCGAAGCGGCCAATGCCCATGGCCATCATCAGGGCGATAAAGCTGGCGAGTAAACGAATCTGCGGTGACATGCTTAGGTTTCCTACAGGAAAGCGAATGACTTGTAGGCTAAGGCGGATTGACTTTCTGTAAAATTGAATAATAGTGAGTAACTTGTTCAGTTTTGGAGAAAGGTATGGAGTTCAGTCAATTGCGGATTTTCCAGGCCGTGGCGGAAGAGGGCTCCATCACCCGCGCCGCTGAACGTTTGCACCGCGTGCCATCGAACTTGTCGACCCGCCTCAAGCAGATGGAGGAGCAACTGGGAGTCGAGCTGTTTGTGCGTGAGCGCCAGCGGTTGCAGCTTTCTCCTGCGGGTAAAGTGCTGCTGGACTACAGCACTCGGCTGCTGGCGCTGCATGACGAAGCTCACGGCGCCGTACAAGGCGGGCAACCGGCTGGTGATTTTGTGCTGGGCAGCATGTACAGCACCGCCGCGGTGCATTTGCCCAAGCTGCTGGCGCGCTATCACAGGACTTACCCCATGGTGAACCTGCAAGTGCAGTCGGCGCCCAGCGGGGAGCTGCTGGAAGGTTTGATTACCGGACGGCTGGACGCAGCGTTTGTGGACGGTCCGCTGACCATCGCGACCCTGGATGGCGTACCGTTGTGCGAAGAGCGCCTGGTATTGATTTGCGAAGCCGATCACCCACCGGTGCGCGGTCCCCAGGACGTTGCCGGGCGATCTGTGTTCACGTTCCGACGCAGCTGCGCCTATCGCACGCGCCTGGAAACCTGGTTTTCCCACGAGCATGTGGCCATGGGGCGGGCTATCGAGATCGAGTCCTATCAAGGGATGCTCGCGTGTGTGATCGCCGGTTCGGGGGTGGCGTTGATGTCGCAATCGATGCTCGACAGCCTGCCAGGCAAGGACAGCGTGTCCGTTCATCCGCTGACCGGGCCTTTTGCCACTGCGACCACCTGGCTGATGTGGCGAAAGGGTATGCTCGGCGCTAACCTCAATGCATGGATCGACCTGCAGCACGAAGGCAGCCCGGCAAGCCTGGCAGATACGCGCGCCATCGCTTGAGCGATCCGTCAGGATTTGGATCAATCCAGTAATAGTTAGTTGTGGTTTCGTTCAAGCATTACCTAGGACTTAGGGCTACTATCTCTGTAGGAAACGGCGACAAAACTCACGCCGACCAGCACTACCCTCAAAGGGGGCAACCATGAAAGAGAAAATCCAGAACTGGCTCCACGATCTTGGCGTTACGCTGGGCTTGATCGAGCCCCCGCTGCAACCGGTGCCGATCCGCACGGATGATGAGCAGCGCCGGCCCCGTCGCCGCTGAGTATCAGGCCCAAACAATATGGGAAATGTGGGAGCGGACTTGCTCGCGAATACGGTGCATCAGCCAGTAAATGGTTGAATGACACACCGCCTTCGCGAGCAAGCCCGCTCCCACAATTATTTTGTGCAGCGCAAAAAACGGGTGCGAACACCGACGTCGCACCCGCTGAAGAAATTATCCTAATAGCTCAAGCCGCCCGAGCCGCCACGGTATCCGGTTTGCGCGACAACATACTCACCAGCACAAAACTCACCAGGGCTACCGCCAGGCTGCAGTAAATCGGTGTGTTTGCATCCAACCCATCCTTGAACATAAACACCAGCGCGGTTACGAAACCCAGCGCCATGGACGTGATCGCGCCCGAGGTGGTGGCTCGCTTCCAGAATATCGCGCCAATCAGAGGTACCAACATACCGCCCACCAACAGGTTATAGGCCAGGGTCAGCGCGCTGATCACGTCATTCACCACCAGTGCGATGCCCAATACGGCAACACCGGTCATCAGGGTGAACACGCGGTTGATGCCCAGGCTCGATTGCTTGCCACCGCGCAGCCGTGGCAGCAGGTCTTCGGTCAACACGGTGGACGCAGCGAGCAGGCCGGCGCTGGCGGTGGACATCATCGCCGCCAGGGCAGCCGCAATCACCAGGCCACGAATACCGTCCGGTAACGAGGCTTTGACGATGGCGGCAAAGGCATTGTTGACGTTATCCAGGTCCGGGATCAGCACGTGAGCCGCCATGCCAATCAGGGCGCAGGCCAGGCCGTAGAGAATGCAGTAGAAACCGGCGAAAGTGCCCGCGTACTGGGCGACCTTTTCATCACGGGCGGTGAATACTCGCTGCCAGATATCCTGGCCGATCAGGATGCCGAAGAAGTAGATCATGAAGTAAGTGATGATCGTGTCCCAACCGATCGCGGTAAAGCTGAAGTTCGACGCCGGCAGCTTGGCCACCAGTTCATCCCAGCCGCCGACGCGGTACAGGCAGATCGGCAGCAGGATGAACATCAGGCCGACGGTCTTGATCACAAATTGCACGATATCGGTCAGGGTCAGCGACCACATGCCACCGATGGTTGAATACACCACCACCACACCGCCGCCTACCAGCACCGACATCCAGAACGGCAAGTCGAACAGCACTTGCAATACGGTGCCGATTGCCAGGATCGAGGTCACGCCGATCATCAGTGCATAGGCCAGCATGATCACAGCGCTGGCCTGGCGCGCCATGGGGTTGTAGCGTTTTTCCAGGACCTGGGTCACGGTGAAGATTTTCAGCTTCAGCAGCGGCTTGGCCAGGAACAGGTTCAGCGCAATGATCCCGGCGCCCAGCGCGGCGCACAGCCAGAAACCTGAAATGCCGTGCACATAACCCAAGCGCACGGTGCCGACGGTGGAGGCGCCGCCCAATACCGTGGCGGCCATGGTGCCCATGTACAGCGATGGGCCGAGGTTACGGCCCGCCACCAGATAGTCTTCGTGGGTTTTGGCGCGGCGCATACCGTAGTAGCCAAGCACGAGCATACCGGCGGCGTAGATGAGTACGACGAATAAATCCAAAGCCATGACGGTGATTCTCCGATTATCTTTTTTATGGGCGATCAGGCGGCAGCCGGCTCGGTCAATACGCGAGCGAAGGTCAGGTACATCGTTGGATGGGGATCTGCGCGATCCCCTTGATTGTTATCGTGAAGGCATCAGCGATGCGCGACGCCAGGCAATACACAGAGCATCTCGTACAGCAAGTTGGCGCCCAGCAGCGAGGTGTTGCCTGTGGTGTCATAGGGCGGTGAAACTTCCACCAGATCACAACCAATCAGATCCAGGCCCTGGCAGCCACGGATGATCTCGATCGCTTGGATGGTGGTCAGCCCGCCGATTTCCGGGGTGCCGGTGCCGGGTGCCCAGGCGGGATCGATGCCGTCGATATCGAAGCTGAGGTACACCGGGCCGCCGCCGACTTTTTCCCGCACTTGGGCCATCAACGGGGCCAGGGATTGGTGCCAGCATTCTTCGGCCTGGACCACGCGAAAGCCTTGCTTGCGGCTCCAGTTGAAATCTTCGGCGGTGTAGCCCTGGGCACGCAGGCCGATCTGCACCACGCGGTCGCAATCGAGCAAACCTTCTTCCACGGCGCGGCGGAAGGTGGTGCCGTGGGCGATTTTTTCGCCGAACATATGGTCGTTGACGTCGGCATGGGCATCGATGTGCACCAGCCCGACCTTGCCGTGTTTCTTGTGGATCGCCCGCAGGATCGGCAGGGTGATGGTGTGGTCGCCGCCCAGGGTCAGGGGGATCACGTCGTGCTCGAGGATTTCATCGTAGGCTTCTTCGATGATGCGCACGGCGTCGAGCAGGTTGAAGGTGTTGATCGCCACGTCGCCGATGTCGGCCACTGACAGTGAGTCGAACGGTGCAGCGCCGGTGGCCATGTTGTAGGGACGGATCATCACCGACTCGGCGCGGATTTCCCGAGGCCCGAAGCGTGTGCCGGCGCGCAGCGAGGTGCCAATATCCAGGGGCACGCCGATAAAGGCAGCGTCCAGACCCTTGGCCGTTTGCAGGTGGGGAAGGCGCATCATGGTGGCGATGCCGGCGAAGCGCGGCATTTCGTTGCCGCCCAGTGGTTGGTGGAAAATCTTGTCCACGGGATTGCCTCATCGTTGTTTTGTTTATTGATGGCCGATTCTGCAAAAAGCCTGGGGCAGGAAGAATCGGCAGGGGCAAATACTTAGTTCAGATTTTTCTAAACTAATGCAGGGAGGTAGACTGTGCGCATCCCTGTCCGGAGCCGACCATGGCCAACGCCTTGCCCGACCTGAAACTCCTGCGCATCTTCGTCAGCGTCGTGCGCCACCAGGGGTTCGCCAATGCCCAGCACGAACTCAACCTGTCGACGTCGGCCATCAGCACGTATATGAGCCAACTCGAATCCGCGCTGGGCCTGGTGCTGTGCCATCGAGGACGTGGCGGCTTCAGCCTGACCAGCAAAGGCGAGCTGTTTCATCAGGAAACCCTGCGCCTGTTGGGCGAGCTCGAGGGCTTCGAGCAATACGCCGCCGCGCTCAAAGGCGAGTTGCGCGGCACGCTCAAGCTGGGCGTGCTTGATTCCACCGTCAGCGACAAGGCCCTGCCGTTCGCCGAAGTGATTGGCGCCTACAGCCTGGAACATCCGGCGGTTCACCTGAATCTGTCGGTGATGAGCCCCTACGAACTGCAACTGGGCGTACAGGACAACCGCCTGGACCTGGCAATCGGTGCGTTCTCCAACCGTATGAGCGGGCTGATCTATATGCCGCTGTACCGCGAACAGCACTGGCTGTATTGCAGCAACCGGCACCCGCTGTTCAGCGAGCGGCGTATTCCCGAACAGGTCATCACTCAGCAGCGCATGGTCGGCCGCGGCTACTGGAGCCAGGCCGAGCTGGCGCGCCACGGCTTCAAACACAGCGCCGCGACCGTGGAAAGTATGGAAGCGCAGTTGATCCTGGTATTGTCTGGCGCCTACATCGGTTACCTGCCCGAACACTACGCCCAGGCCTGGGCCGACAAGGGTGACCTGCGCGTGTTACTGCCGGCGACCTTCGGCTACCAGGCGCCGTTCTCGATGATCATGCGCCGTGGTCGTAGCCGTGAACCGCTGATCCAGACCTTCCGCGACTTGCTCAAGACCCAGCTTAACCAGGCCTGAAAAAACCATGTCCAGACCCCAATGCCCGCAATGCTTGCGGCCGACCACTCATTGCCTCTGTGCACTGATCCCGACCCTCGACAGCCGCACTCGCGTGTTGCTGTTGCAGCACCCGAGCGAGGTCGGCCATGCGCTCAATACCGCGAGGTTGGCGGCGTTGGGCTTGAATAATGCGCAGTTGGTGGTGGGGGAGGTGTTTGATGATCTGGCGACGTTATTAAACCCGCCTGGTTATCGGGCGCGGCTGTTGTTTCCGGCGGATGACGCCGAGCCGCTGCGCGCTTATGCACCTGACGATCAGCCATTGTTATTGGTGGTTCCCGATGGCACCTGGCGCAAGGCGCGCAAGCTGTTGCACCTCAATCCTTTGCTGGCGGCGTTGCCCCGGGTGACATTGGCCCTAGGCGGCGTTTCCCGCTATCGCTTGCGCAAGGCGCCGGGGCCTGGTGCCTTGTCGACGGTTGAAGCAATCACGCAAGCGTTGCAGGTATTGGAAGCGCCACTATCGTTCGATCCGCTGCTCAAACCCTTTGAAGCGCTGATCGAAGGGCAGATTGCTGCGATGGGGGATGAGGTATTCCAGAGAAATCATGGTGAAGGGCAGAAGGATTAGCAGGTTTGACGAGGCTTGCCCCCGATGGAGCCCTCACAGTCAACACTTTAATGGCTTATGCCTTTAAGCCATAAGCACCGCACTTTGCGTGATATGGCCCGCCGGCCTTTCCCGGTATGATGTCCGCCCCCGCAGTCTGGATTGCGAATACGCCATGACCTTGCAGTACCCCACAATCGCCGATTGCGTCGGCAACACGCCCCTGGTCCGCTTGCAACGCATGGCGGGTGAAACCAGCAATACCCTGTTGCTCAAACTCGAAGGCAACAACCCGGCCGGCTCCGTCAAGGACCGCCCGGCGCTGTCGATGATCGCCCGCGCCGAGTTGCGCGGGCAGATCAAGCCAGGCGACACCCTGATTGAAGCCACCTCGGGTAACACCGGGATCGCCCTGGCCATGGCCGCCGCGATCAAAGGCTACAAGATGGTGCTGATCATGCCCGACAACGGCAGTGCCGAGCGCAAGGCGGCGATGACCGCTTACGGTGCCCAGCTGATCCTGGTCACCCAGGAAGAAGGCATGGAAGGCGCCCGTGACCTCGCCGAGCGTATGGCCGCCGAAGGCCGTGGCGTGGTGCTGGACCAGTTCGCCAACGGTGACAATCCCGAGGCGCACTACACCAGCACCGGCCCGGAAATCTGGCGCCAGACCCAGGGCACCATTACCCATTTCGTCAGTTCCATGGGCACCACCGGCACCATCATGGGCAACTCGCGCTACCTGAAGGAGCAGAACCCTGCGATCCAGATCGTCGGTCTGCAACCGATGGAAGGCGCGGCCATCCCCGGTATCCGCCGCTGGCCCGAAGAGTACTTGCCGAAGATCTACAACGCGACGCGAGTAGACCGCATCATCGACATGGCCCAGCGCGAAGCCGAAGACACTACGCGCCGTCTGGCCCGTGAAGAAGGCATCTTCTGCGGCGTGTCCTCCGGCGGCGCTGTGGCCGGTATGTTGCGCTTGTCCAAAGAAGTGGAAAACGCGGTGATCGTCGCGATCATCTGTGACCGAGGCGACCGCTACCTGTCGACCGGCATCTTCGACGAACCCAACTGATGGCCAAGCACGAGAGAGGCCTGCGCTTCCAGCCGACAGGCGGCAGCCGGGCCCCGCAGATCCCGGTGGGCAAGAAACAGCGCCTGACCATCGAGCGCCTGGCCAATGATGGCCGTGGCATTGTGTTCTTTGAAGGCCGCACCTGGTTTGTGAATGGTGCGCTGGCCGGCGAAGAAGTCGAAGCGCGGGTGTTGGGCGCCCACGGCAAAGTGGTTGAGGCCCGCACCGAGCGGGTGTTCAAGGCCAGTGAGCTACGGCGCCCGGCACCCTGCGCCCACGTTGGCCGCTGCGGCGGTTGCAGCGTGCAGCATCTGCCCCATGATCAGCAACTTGCCCTGAAACAGCGCATGCTCGCCGAGCAGTTGTCGCGGGTGGCAGGTGTCGAACCGCAAGAGTGGGCGCCGCCGTTGAGCGGGCCGGAGTTCGGTTACCGGCGTCGCGCCCGTGTGGCCGTACGTTGGGACGCCAAGGCGAAGAAACTCGAAGTGGGTTTTCGCGCCGTGGCCAGTCAGGACATCGTCGCTATCGACGATTGCCCGGTGCTGGTACAAGCCTTGCAACCGATCATGCAGCGCTTGCCGAATATGCTGCGTCGCCTGAGCAAACCGCAGGCGCTGGGGCATGTGGAGCTGTTCAGTGGTTCGTCCATCGCCGTTTTGCTGCGGCATATGGCACCGCTGTCCGAAGCAGACCTGCTGATCCTTAAAGAATTCTGTACCTTCCATGAGGCCCAATTGTGGCTGCATGGCGAGGGCCAACCGGAACCTGCCGAGCCCGACCAGGCCCTGGGGTTTCGCCTGGATGCCTGGAATCTGGAACTGGCTTATCGGCCGGGAGATTTTGTGCAGGTCAACGCCGGGGTCAATCAGGCGATGGTTGCCCAGGCATTGGAGTGGCTGGCGCCACAAGCCGACGAACGGGTGTTGGACCTGTTTTGCGGCCTTGGCAACTTCGCCTTGCCGCTGGCGCGCCAGGTGCGCGAAGTGGTGGCGGTAGAGGGTGTGCAGACCATGGTGGACCGTGCGGCACTCAATGCCGCGAGCAACCATTTGCCTAACGTGCAGTTCTTTCAGGCCGACCTGTCTCAGCCTTTGACTGACGCGCCATGGGCCAAACAGGGCTTTTCTGCGGTACTCTTGGACCCACCCCGCGATGGTGCCCAAGAGGTTGTGCGCAAGCTCGCCACCCTTGGAGCCAAGCGCCTGGTGTATGTGTCCTGTAACCCAGCTACGCTGGCGCGGGACACGGTTGAGTTGGTCAAGCAAGGCTACCGGCTAAAGCGTGCCGGGATTCTCGACATGTTTCCGCAGACTGCGCATGTCGAGGCCATGGCGTTATTTGAAGCGGGCTAGGATGCCCGTTTAATCCGACTGGCCTGCGTTCTCCAAGGCCTTGGTACTGCTACGGAGCTCGCAGTAAAAGTCGGCGATGATTTTGGCGCATCAAAGGTGCGTCGTAGGGAAGGTAAGCAAGATGGTACAGGTGAGAGCACACCAGCCGATCAACACCGACGGCAGTATCAATCTCGAGGCATGGCTGGATCATGCCGTCAGTGTCGACCCGGCACTGGACCGTGAAGCCTTGAAAGCAGCCTGCGAGTTCGCTCGTGAGTCTGAGCAGCAAGACAATGCGGCCAAGAACCTGTGGGCCGAAGGCACTTCAAGCTTTCGCACCGGGTTGGAAATCGCCGAGATCCTCGCCGATCTCAAGCTGGATCAGGATTCGCTGATCGCCGCCGTGCTGTATCGCGGCGTGCGCGAGGGGCATATTCCGTTGGCAACCGTTGGCCAGCGCTTCGGCTCGGTGGTGACCAAGCTGATCGACGGCGTGCTGCGCATGGCGGCCATCAGTGCCAGCCTCAGCCCGCGCCAGTCGATGGTGCTGGGCACCCAGGGCCAGGTGGAAAACCTGCGCAAGATGCTGGTGGCGATGGTCGACGACGTGCGCGTCGCCCTGATCAAGCTGGCCGAGCGTACCTGCGCGATCCGTGCGGTGAAGACCGCCGACGACGAAAAGCGCAACCGCGTCGCCCGCGAAGTCTTCGACATCTACGCGCCGCTGGCCCACCGCCTGGGCATCGGCCACATCAAGTGGGAGCTGGAGGACCTGTCCTTTCGCTACCTGGAGCCGGACCAATACAAACAGATCGCCACATTGCTGCACGAGCGGCGCCTGGATCGCGAGCGCTTTATCAGCGACGTGATGGGCCAGCTGCGTTCCGAGCTGCAGGCAACTGGCGTAGACGCCGACATCAGCGGCCGCGCCAAGCACATCTACTCGATCTGGCGCAAAATGCAGCGCAAGGGCCTGGCCTTCAGCCAGATCTATGACGTGCGGGCGGTGCGCGTGCTGGTGCCGGAAATGCGCGATTGCTACACCGCGCTGGGGATCGTTCACACCCTGTGGCGCCACATCCCCAAGGAGTTCGACGACTACATCGCCAACCCCAAGGAAAACGGCTACCGCTCGCTGCACACCGCGGTGATCGGCCCTGAAGGCAAGGTGCTGGAAGTGCAGATCCGCACCCACGCGATGCACGAGGAGGCCGAGCTGGGCGTGTGCGCGCACTGGCGCTACAAGGGCACCGACGTCAAGGCCGGGTCCAACCAGTACGAAGAGAAAATCTCCTGGCTGCGCCAAGTGCTGGAATGGCACGAAGAACTCGGCGACATCGGCGGGCTGGCCGAACAGCTGCGGGTGGATATCGAGCCGGACCGGGTCTATATCTTCACCCCCGACGGCCATGCCATCGACTTGCCCAAGGGCGCCACGCCGCTGGATTTTGCCTACCGCGTGCACACCGAAATCGGCCATAACTGCCGGGGCGCCAAGATCAACGGGCGCATCGTGCCGCTCAACTACAGCCTGCAAACCGGTGAACAGGTCGAGATCATCACCAGCAAGCACGGCACGCCGAGCCGCGACTGGCTGAACCCGAACCTGGGCTATATCACCACCTCGCGAGCACGGGCGAAGATCGTCCACTGGTTCAAATTGCAAGCGCGCGACCAGAACGTCGCCGCCGGCAAGACCCTGCTCGAACGCGAACTGGCGCGCCTGGGCCTGCCTCAGGTGGACTTCGACAAGCTGGCCGAAAAGGCCAACATGAAGATCGCCGAAGACATGTTCGCCGCCCTCGGTGCCGGTGACCTGCGCCTGGCGCAACTGGTCAACCTGGCCCAGCAACTGGTCGAGCCCGAGCGCGGCAACGAACAGCTGGAACTCATCCCACGCAAGGCCACGGGTTACAAACCGGGCAAGCGTGGCGATATCCAGATCCAGGGCGTGGGCAACCTGATGACGCAAATGGCCGGCTGCTGCCAGCCGTTGCCGGGCGACGCCATTGTCGGCTACATCACCCAGGGCCGTGGCGTGAGCATTCACCGCCAGGACTGCGCCTCGGTGCTGCAACTGGGCGGGCGCGAGCCGGAGCGGATCATCCAGGTCAGTTGGGGGCCGGTGCCGGTGCTCACTTACCCGGTGGACATCATCATCCGTGCCTACGATCGTTCCGGCTTGCTGCGTGACGTCTCGCAAGTGCTGCTCAACGAGCGGATCAACGTGCTGGCGGTCAACACCCGCTCGAACAAAGAGGACAACACGGCGTTGATGTCCCTGACCATCGAGATTCCGGGGTTGGACGCACTGGGACGGTTGCTTGGGAGGATTTCCCAGTTGCCGAATATCATCGAGACGCGGCGCAACCGCACCCCATGAATAGCTGGATGAACGCGAACTGAATTGTGTTAGCTGCTTCATGTGGGAGCTGGCTTGCCTGCGATAGCACCACCTCGGTTTAACTGAAGCACCGAGTCGCGAGCATCGCAGGCAAGCCAGCTCCCACATTGGATTTTCAGCGGAAAGAGATACGATGTATTCACTCGAAGACCTGCTGCACCTGATGAACCGCCTGCGCGACCCGCAATACGGCTGCCCGTGGGACATCAAGCAAACCTACGCGACCATCGTCCCGCACACGCTGGAGGAGGCCTATGAAGTGGCCGACGCCATCGAGCGCGGCGATTTCGATCACCTGCAAGGTGAGCTGGGCGACCTGCTGTTCCAAGTGGTGTATTACAGCCAACTGGCGCGGGAAGAAGGGCGCTTCGAATTTGCCGGCGTGATCGACAGCATCACCCGTAAGTTGATTCGCCGGCATCCTCACGTGTTCCCAACCGGCGACCTGTACGCACCGCTGGATATCCCGCAGTTGAGCGAAGAACAGGTCAAGGAGCGCTGGGAGCAGATCAAAGCTGAGGAGCGCGCAGAAAAGTCCGACGCTCCCGAGCAACTCTCCCTGCTCGATGATGTGCCCACCGCCTTACCTTCGTTGTCCCGTGCGGCCAAATTGCAAAAGCGCGCCAGCCAGGTCGGTTTCGACTGGCCGGCCGCCTTGCCGGTGGTGGACAACGTGCGTGAAGAGTTGGATGAAGTGCTCGAAGCCATGGCCGATAACGATCCGCAGGCCATTGCCGATGAAGTCGGTGACCTGCTGTTTGCCGCCGTCAACCTGGCCCGTCACCTCAAGGTTGACCCGGAAACCGCACTGCGCGGTGCCAATGCCAAGTTCGAACGACGTTTCCGATTTATCGAACAGGCATTGCGCGATACGCACCAACCCATAGAAGATTGCACCCTCGAAGAGTTGGACGCCCTGTGGGGCGAAGCCAAACGCCAGGAAAAGAATGTGTCCAGCTGCGGTTGAGCAGCTGCCTAAGTGAGTAAGCACCATGAGCCTTTCCCTTCGCGACCAGTTGCTCAAAGCAGGTCTGGTCAACCAAAAGCAGGCCAAGCAGGTCGGCAAAGAGAAGCAGAAGCAGCAGCGTCTGGTCCACAAGGGCCAGGCCGAAGTCGATGATACCCAGGCACGCCTGGCCGCTGAGGCACACGCCGAGAAGGTCAAGCGTGACCAGGAGCTCAACCGCCAGCAGCAGGAAAAAGCCGAGGCCAAGGCGCGTACCGCCCAGGTCAAGCAGTTGATCGAAACCTCGCGCCTGCCCAAGTTGACCACCGAGGACTACTACAACTTTGTCGATGACAAGAAGGTCAAGCGCCTGTCGGTCAACACCTTGATGCGCAACAAGCTGAGCAACGGCTCTCTGGCTATCGTGCACCACGGTGGCGGCTACGAGGTGATCCCGCGTGAAGCGGCGCTCAAGATTCAGGAACGTGCACCGGAGCGCATCGTGCAGCTCAACATCCTCACCGAAAGCCAGGTGCCGGATGAGGATGATCCGTACGCCGCCTACCAGATCCCTGACGATCTGATGTGGTAAGCCGCTAGAAACGACAAACCCCGCCAAAAGGCGGGGTTTGTGTTTTAAGCGTGCAGCGTCAGCCGGTTACCAATCCACTGCGTAACTCAGGCTGAAGGTACGGCCCTCGGCATTCGGGTACGGTGCGCGGGCATTGGCCTGGGCGAACATGTTCTGGTAGTTGCGGTTGGTAAGGTTGTACACCGCACCTTCGAGGCGACCTACCGGTAGCCTTACCGAGCCCAGCAGGTCAACCAAGGTATAGCCCTGGATATCGCGACCGTTGTTGTCCTTGGCCGCCGCGTCATAGTCGGCCAGGCGCATCCCCTGCAAGCGCAGGCTGTAGTCGTCACGCTGATAGCCGACAAAAGCGGTGGTCTTGGCGGGGGAAATACGCGTGGCGGGCAGGTCGATCCATTTGCCGTTCTGCTGGGTCTCGCCCTTGGCGTAAGCGTAAGTACCGCCGACGGACCACTGGTCGTTGACGTTATAAGTCAGGCTGGTTTCGGCACCGCGCACGCGTTCTTTCTGATTGATCAGGCGCAATACACGGTCGTTGGCATCGTAGAACTGCGTGACATCCGAGGTGTTTTCATACGCGGTGACACTGGCCTGCCACTTGTCCCAGTCGCCACGCCAGCCCAGCTCGTAACTGTCGACTTTCAGAGCCTGGGCATTGAGGTCCTGAATATCGTATTTGCTGTTCACGTCACGCAGGAAGCGCTGGATATCCGGCAGGGAAAAGCCCTGGCTGAAGTTGACGAACACGTCCTGGTTTTCGGTCAGGTGATACACCGCCCCGAGGTTATACAGCGTGTCATCGTATTTGAGCGTGCCGCCGGGCAGTGTGGCGCGGTTGCCGGTCTGGACGATTTCGCCGTAGGCGATGCTGTCGGAGACTTTGCTCTCAATCCACTCGCGACGTATTCCACCGCGTAAGGTCCAGTCATCGATGTCGTAGGACAGCTGACCAAAGATGGCTTTGGTGGTGGTCTCAATATCCGGGCCCAGTTCGAACGTGGTCCCGGTTTTGCTGTAGCTCAGGCCATTGACCCGGTATTGGTCGCCACGCTGGCGTGAGGTTTCATGATCATAGTCAGCCCCCCACACCAGGTTGCCGGTTGCCGGGCCGATGTCCGGCATCTGCGTATCGATCGCCGCACGCAGGCCATAGACATCCTGCACGCTGTTGTTGTCGGACACGCCTGCCCGACCCCGGGACAGGTCCGGGAAGAACAGGGCGTCGGCCCGCCGCCAGTAACTTTCGACCTGCAGGCCCTGGCCGTAGAAATCCTTATCGGCGTAGTTAAGGTTGACCGCCTGGTTATGGGTGTAGGGCTGGTCGCCCAGGTCCAGGCCTTTTACCGCGACTGCGTTGCTGGTGATGCGCGGGTTCTTGGTGTAGCGGGTGTCTTGTTCGTCTTTATAGTCTTGCAGCGACAGGCTGATCTTCTTGTCGTCATCGAGCTCGTAGCCGAAGCGACCTTGCAGGTCGTAGGTGTCGGTGTCCATGTTGCTGCCCTGGGACGTATCCTGGGGAATGCGCTTGCCGTTACCGTCGAACTGGTCGTTGCGCTGCACGGTATTGCCCGACAGATACCAGTCCACTGGACCCTTGCGCCCGGTAGCGCTTTGGAACGCCTCGTAAGCGAACCCCTTGTGGCTGAAGTTATTGCCGGCGGTCATGCCGATCTTGCTGCTGAAGGCCAGGTCCTCACCCTTGTTGCGCTTGGTGATGATGTTGATGATGCCGCCCGATGCGCCTGCGCCGTAGACGCTGCTGGCGCCGGAGATCACTTCGATGCGCTCGATGCTTTCCGGTGCCACGCTGTTGAGCTGGCGGAAGTTATCGCGCGCGGCGTTTTGTGAAACCCCATCGATCAGGATCAGGGTATTACGCCCGCGAAGCGTTTGGCCGAAGTTGCTCATGCCGCCGCTGGAAGGCGCAATGCCAGGCACCAGTTGGCCGAGGATATCTGCGACCCGACGCCCCGCGCCCGTTTGCTGGCGGATCTGTTCTTCGTTGATGACCTGCACAGAGCCTGGAATCTGCGCGATGCTGGTTTCATTGCGCGTCGCCGACACCACGGTCGCTTGCAACTGCAGGCTGGTCGGCTCTGTCTGTTCGGCCCAGGCGGGGGCACTGATCGAGCCGAGAAGTGGCAGCAGAACGGCCAATTGCGATGTGTTCATGGGTTTGTCTCAGAGTTATTAGAAGTATTGACAGAAAAATCGGATGTCTCAGGCGCTCGCGTAAATGAACGGATGACGCGGATACTCACGGCGGCCAATGCGTAGGTCAGTGCGACCAGCCAGAAGCTGTGCGCCAGGCCCACCCATCCCATGCTGATACCGCCTATCAATGCGCCGCACAGCGCACCTGCTTTGGCGGCGCTGTTGCCCATGCCCAGGGCGAAACCCTGCTGGCTGGACGCTACGGTATTGGCGATCAGCGTGTAGGCCACGGGCAATAAAGCACCCTGCCACACGCCCCATAGCAGCCGGCTGGCGATGAACCCCAACCACTCACTGGCCAGCGCCGTGCCGGCCAGTGTGAGCGCGCACGCCCAGGTGACCCACTCGATGATGCGCAGCGTATGCGCTGGTTGATGTCGATCGAACAGGCGGCCCCATAACGGCGCGGACAGTGCCAGGGTCAAGGCGCTGGCGCCATAGCTGGCGCCGATCAGCCACGCGGGTGCCTGCAAAACCTCGGCAACATATAAGGCGTAAAACGGTTGCGGCATCATCCTGGCCGCCTGGATCAATACGATGATTCCCAACATTGCGCCCAGCCAGCCTTTGGGCAGTGCGACAGGCTTCGATGGGCGGGCAGGTCTGGATCGTGGTGAATCGCTGGGCAAGAACGCGCTGATTATCGCGCACAACAGGCAGACGGCGGTGGCGCTGTAGCACAGCAATGCGAAACCGGATATGTCCATCAGCCAGCCGCCCAATACCGGCCCGGCCAGGGAGCCTACGGCGGTGGCTGATTGCAGTCGCGCAAGAATGTGCCCGCGTCCACTCTCACCGCAGCAGGCCAGCGCGTAGGCTTGGGCAGCTGCAATGAAACCGGCCAATGCACCTTGCACCACGCGGATGACCACCAGCCACCACGGATCGGGCGTCATCGCAGCCAGCGCCTGGCACACCGCCAATGCCAGCAACGCCCGGATGATCATCGGCTTATGGCCGGTACGGTCGCCCAGTTTCCCCCACATGGGTGTGAGGATCATCGCTGCCATCATCGGCCCAGCATATACCAGCGAAGACAGCAGGCCGGTGTACTGGGCATTGGCGACGCCCAGCAGCTTCTGGATTTGCAGCGGCCAAAACGGCCCGCTCATCTCCATCGCCCCCATCGACACCAACTGAATCACCACCAGCAGCCGCAGCGCTGTGTTGTTAGTCGGCATTGGCGGCCGCGCTCAACGGGTTGGGCAGGCGTCCGACGATATCGGCATGACTCTCCAGCAGGCGCATGCGCATGAACGACTTGGCCGGCCACGGTTGCTCCAGCAGTGCTTCGCGCTCGGCTGCCCAGCGTTGCGGTTCAACCTGTGAGCGCAGGTTGTCGAAACACTGGCTGACCTGTGCCGACAGTTCATTCCAGAGCAGCGCCTGGGGGATGTCGAAGTGGCGCGCAGCAAGCAGGATCAACTCACCCAGATGGCACATGAATACGGTGTGCAGCAGTTTGTCCCGTACGAAACCTGCGTCGTCGTACAGCGTCATCTTCGGGTCGTGTAGTTCGACGTCCAGGCCGTGGGCGTGCAAGGTCTTGCGGTCGATACGGATATCGCCGAAATCGCGCAACAGCAGGCGGCTCAATTGCCCATCTGCAGTCATGACCATGAAGGAGTTCTGCTGATGGGCCTCGAAAGCGACACCGTAACGCAAATACATGCCCAGCAGCGCCGGCACACTGATCGCCGCGTACTCATGGAAGAACGCGAGCATGGCCGCCGCATCGTCTTTGCCTTGGCTCAGGCGCACCCATTGGCGCAGCAGCGGCTGGCCGTGTTGATCAATGGCAAACAGGCTGCCCACCGGTACGGCCATTTCCCCGGGCTTGAGCTGGCTCTGGGGATTGTCGCGATAGAGCACCGCCAGGTGGCGGGAGTGCTCGTCATTGGCCGGTTGTGGCTTGAAATGCACACCGATACGCTCGGGAACGATGCTGAGGATTTTCTGAATCGCAGGCTCGCGCTCCAGGATGGTCAGCAGCAGGTGGCTGATCCGTGGGCCCATGCGCGCCGAGCGCGGTGAGACGGTGCGCTGCACGCTGGTCAGGCGCAGCGACACCGGCAGTTTGACCATGGGCGCATCGCAACGTCCGTCAGGCAATACGGTCCTGAATGACATGGTGGGGTGGGCGGTAAACGCGACGATATCGGTCAGCACCAGCAGCTTGTCGCCGATTGCATCGGCGAACAGCTGGGGCAGCTCCTGACGTGCCTGCCAGGGATGGGCAGGCACCGGCAGATAATCGCCTGCTTCAAGGCCTTGTGCTTGAAGTGTCGCGGTTAATTGCTGCGCCGCGTGTGGAAAGTGACTGCTCCACCACTGCCAGTAATCTGCCGTCCCGGCCAACGTTTCGACATGGGCAAACTGGCGATGCAGCGCGCACAGCAGCACGGGGAAGCGTGCTTCGAACTCCGGCGAATAGTCGATGACTTGGCTGGTATCCAGGCCCAGCTTGGTCTTGTAGTTGGGGTGCCACGGGTGCCCCAATGTTCCCCACTGCTCAAGTACGGATGTCGGATTGATCGTGCCTGCACCGTGCTTGAGATGACTCAGCAGGTTGCCTTGATGTACTGGGTCCATGGACGCATGCAGCTTGAGCGTCCATTGCTCATGGAAAGCGAGGCACAAGGTGTCGTTGATGAAGCTGTCGTCGATCTCGGCATTGAGGCGGTTGAGCACTTCCAGGTCGGCAGGTGACGTGAGGCTGGCGTTAAGCAACGTCAACAACTGTGATGGGAACTGAATCTTCTGGTCGAGCTGACCTTCGCGCAACAGGATGACTTTGCCACGCAGGTCCCAGCTGGCCATGCGGCCAGGACGCAAATGATCAAAGCGCAGGCGAGCCTGACAAGGCAGTGTCAGCGAGCATTGCCCATGTTCGTCGTAAATGAGGGTGCTGGGGTCCAGCAGGCTTTCACGAAACAATGCTTGGATCAGGCGTTGGAAGCTACGTTCAGCGGCAGGTGCCAGCGTATTGACCAAGTCGTCGAGGCTGATGTGGCTGGCCTGGAATTGCGCAGTGGCAAGCGCTTCGCTCCAGCGTTCCAGTAACGCGTTTTCCGGCTTCCTGCTATTTCCGTGCATCTAATTGATTCCCTAATCGTGAGCCTGAATGAAAGGCGCATGAATGATATCGAGAATCATTATTTGTGTGTGCTTTTGTTACATTAATTCATATCGAATTTTTGACAAAAAAACCGCGCTCGAAAAGCGCGGTTTTTGATGTAGACGGCCCGGCTGCGTGGGCCGGGCGTCGACTTGATTTCAGAGTTTCAGGAGCTTTTCGCCTGGCGTTGCAATTCGAGAGTTTCAAGCTCGTTTTTATAATTGTGGGCATCGCTCTCGTTGTGAAACATGCCGACCAATACGTCTTGCTGATGGACATCCCAGATGTGAATCCCGTGGCCTACCGCCTCGTGGGACATATGCTCATCGTCGCGTTCAGTTACTTTTACAGTCATCTGCTTGCTCCAATCTCTGGTTGATCTGCGGCAAGTCGTCGCAGGCCTCTGTTATATTATTTGTTAGCTTGCTAAGTAAACTGATTTTGCGCGCAATAATTCATTGCAGAAAACGCAACAATCGCGCAGGCCGCTAAACCCGTGGCATTCGGTCGCAGGGGCATGAGTTTTATGACAAAAGTTTCATGTTTGCTTCTAGCAATAAGACCTTTGTCGGCCCTACCACCGCTATCGGGAGCAAGCCCCCTCCCACATTTGAAATGCATTCCACTGTGGGAGGGGGCTTGCTCCCGATAGCGCCATAAGCTTCACAGTAAAATTTCCAGGCAAAAAAAAGCCCCGCATTCAGCGAGGCTCTCTTCCAGCTCATCAGCGCAATCAGCTGCCTTTGACGGCCTTACCGTCAACGGTGCCATCCTGCAGCATGATGTTGTATTCCTTGCCGTCGGTCTCAACCTGGCGCAGGGCAACCAGAATGCCGCCCTGGTCCTTGGCAAACCACATCTGCGTGATGCGCTTGCTCTGGGAGGGATCACGTACGCGTTCAACCTTGATCGCGTCAATGGAGCCTACCTTGGTCTGAACCTTTTCCGGGCCAATCACACGGAAGTCATAGGTATCGACATCAGTACCTTCGGCCACTCGGTAGCTCATGCTCTTCTTGCCGGCAGCCACGTCGCGCTGAAGGGCGAGCTGATACGTGGACTTGTCGAGCATGCCGCTTTCGAGGGTGACGTTGACCGGATCCTTGTTTTCAAAGCCGGTGATTTTCTTGTTCGCCTGGTCGAAATCCAGGTTGATCTTCTTAGCCTTGCCCAAACCGCCGCGCTCGAAGCTGTAGCTCTTGGGTTGCAGGGTGTCCTTGTCGAACAGGATCACGCTGGTTTCGGTCAGGCTGGCAATCATCATCGAGGCCTTGAAGTTCAAGGTCCAGGTGCCGTCGCCGTTTTTGGTCAGGCTGCGTTCAGCCGAACCACTCATGGGCAGTTGCTTCCAGTCGGCGGTGTAGCTGACGGAGAAAGGGTGAAGGTCTGCCGCTTGTACGGCAGGCAAAGCGAACAGCGCAAAAGCGAAGAGCAGGGCGCGACGCATAAAATCTCCTAGGTTCGAATCAAGTGGCCGCTGGCCGCGAGTAACTGACCGTCCAATAATGCACCCTGGTCACCAAGAATCAACCGTCCCTCGGCAAACCAGCGAACAGCCAGCGGGTAAATCCTGTGTTCCTGGGTATGAACCCGTTGCGCAAGCGTCTGCGCCGAGTCGCCTGACTCTACCGGAACCACTGCCTGTACGACCAGAGGCCCGCCATCGAGTTCCTCGGTGACAAAGTGCACGCTGCAGCCATGCTCGCTGTCGCCGGCGTCGAGGGCGCGCTGATGGGTGTGCATGCCTTTGTACTTGGGCAGCAGGGAAGGGTGGATATTGAGCAGGCGCCCTTCGTAGTGCCGCACGAAATCAGCACTGAGGATGCGCATGAAGCCGGCAAGCACGACGAGCTTGGGTTTGAAGGCGTCGATCAGTTCGACCAGGGCGCGGTCGAAGGCCTCGCGGCCGTCGAACGCCTTGTGATCCAGCGAGCGGGTGTCGATACCCGCATCCCTGGCGCGTTGCAGGCCGTAGGCGTCGCTGCGGTTGGAAATCACCGCAGCGATGCGCACCGGGCTGTCACCGCTGCGCGTGCTATCGATCAGGGCCTGCAAGTTACTGCCGGTGCCGGAGAGCAGCACCACGACATCACAGGTTGCAGGCATCAGTGCGCCTTAAGGTTCTTCAGTTCAACCTGGGCTGCGCCTTCTGGAGCAGTGGCGATCTGGCCGATGACCCAAGGTTGCTCGCCGGCTTCACGCAATACGTTCAGCGCGGTTTCAACGTGCTCTTGCGCCACGCAGATGACCATGCCCACACCGCAGTTCAGCACGCGGTGCATCTCGGTTTCGTTGACGTTGCCTTTCTCTTGCAGCCAATCGAAGACTGCCGGGCGCTGCCAACTGGCCACGTCGACAATCGCCTGGGCGCCTTTTGGCAGGACGCGCGGGATGTTGTCCAGCAGACCGCCGCCGGTGATGTGGGCCATGGCCTTGACGGCGCCGGTGTCCTTGATCAGCTTGAGCAGTGGCTTGACGTAAATGCGGGTCGGGGCCATCAGCAGGTCGGTCAGAGGCTTGCCGTCGAGCTGGATGTTCTCGATGTCGGCGCCGGACACTTCGATGATCTTGCGGATCAGCGAGTAACCGTTGGAGTGCGGGCCGGACGATGGCAGGGCGAGCAGGGCGTCGCCAGCAGCCACTTTGGAGCCGTCGATGATCTCGGCTTTTTCCACGACGCCGACGCAGAAACCGGCCAGGTCGTAATCTTCGCCTTCGTACATGCCTGGCATTTCAGCGGTTTCGCCGCCGACCAGCGAGCACCCCGACAGTTCGCAGCCGGCGCCGATGCCGGTGACCACCTGGGTTGCGGTTTCGACATTGAGCTTGCCGGTGGCGTAGTAGTCGAGGAAGAACAACGGCTCGGCGCCGCACACCACCAGGTCGTTGACGCACATGGCAACCAGGTCGATGCCGATGCTGTCGTGCTTGTTCAGGTTCAGGGCCAGGCGCAGCTTGGTGCCTACGCCGTCGGTGCCGGACACCAGTACAGGCTGCTTGTAGCCGGCCGGGATTTCGCAGAGGGCGCCAAAACCGCCCAGGCCGCCCATGACTTCAGGGCGCGCAGTGCGCTTGGCGACGCTCTTGATGCGTTCGACCAATGCTTCACCGGCGTCGATGTCTACACCGGCGTCCTTGTAGCTCAGGGAGGGTTGCTTGCTCATGATCCAGGCCTTTAGGGGGGGATTCAGGGGTAACGACCGAGCGGGCGGGCGCTTTTTAAAAAGGCCGCTGCCGTTGACGGTCTGCGAAGGCGCGCGATTTTATCAGGCTTGAAGGGCAGCGGCCATCCTCGGGCCGACGGGCAGGGCCATATAGATTAAAAAAGCCGGTTAAAAAATGCTGATCGGCTCTGCCAAGCGGCGTATTAAGGTATAGCCTTGAACCCGCTATCGTTATGACAGTACAAAAACTTACCGAGGCCCTGTGAATGTTTTGCCGGGTGCTGTGGTCACAGCCTGGCTAAACCGATTCACGCGGTCTGTTCCAGCCGCTAAATTTGTCGTTCGGGAATCTTCCATGCGTCTGTGTAAATTCTTCTTTGTGGGCTGTTTGTCGTTGGTCAGCCTGGCGAGTCATGCCGAAACCCTCAATGGCCTCTATCAAGTGCTCGAACCGGTCAGCAGCCAGTCGCCCCAGGAGCGTGACCAGGCCACCCAGCGCGCCGTGCAGACTCTGGTGATTCGCCTCACCGGCGACGCCAAGGCCGCCGATGGCCCGGGCCTGGCGGCAATCCGCAAGGACCCGCAACAAATCATCACCCAATATGGCTACGACGCGGGCCCGCCCGAGAGCCTGCAAGTGGACTTCGACCCGGTCAGCACCGACCGCGCCTTGCGTGATGCCGGCCTGTCGATCTGGGGCAGTAATCGGCCGTCGATTCTCGGTTGGTGGCTGAACGATTCCACCGAAGGCAGCAGCCTGGTCGGCGATGGCCAGGCGGTTGCCCAGACACTGCGCCGGGCCGCGCAACACCGTGGCTTGCCGTTGCGCCTGCCGCTGGGCGACCTGGATGAGCAAGTGGTTGCCACTGCGCCGAATCTGGAAAGCGCGGACGCTGCGCCCTTGCGTGCAGCCTCCGAGCGCTACGGAGCCGATGCGTTGCTGGCTGTGCATGCGCGCCAGGAAGGTAATCAGTGGCAGGCCAAATGGCGTCTGTGGCTGGGCGATAAGTCTGAGCAAGGCACCGTCCAAGGCGCTGATACTGCCGCACTGGCAGATGCTGTATTGATGGAGGTCAGCCAAAAGCTGGCGCCGCGCTTTGCGGTCAAGCCTGGTGTGAGCAGCGAGCAGCTGCTTGAAGTGCAAGGCATGAACCTGGAGCGCTACGCCGCCCTGGGCCGGTTGCTGGAACCCTTTGGCGGTCAGCCGCAGTTAGTGGATGGCAATCGCATTGTGTATCGCGTCAACGGCAGTGCCGAGCAGCTGCGTACCCAATTGAGCCTGGCCAAGTTGCAGGAAATTCCCGCAGGTGAAACCCCGGCCCAGCAACCTGTGGTCGATGGCACGCAACCGGCTGCTGTGCCTGAGCCTCAGGCGCAACTGCGGTTTCGTTGGTAAATAGTGTTCCTTCTTCTATATAGAAGAAGGGCGTCGATAATAGATGGAGTGGTTTATGGCGGATACGCGTCGTTGGGTGTGGCTTGGCGGGATAGTCCTGCTGTGCGGTTTTGTGTTCTTGCTGCATTCGATCCTGACGCCGTTTCTGGTGGCGCTGTTGCTCGCCTATCTGTTCGATCCCGTGGTGGATCGCCTGGAAAAAGCCGGTATGTCGCGTACTTTGGGCGTGGTCACGGTGTTCGCACTGTTCACGCTGATTATCACGGCGCTGGTGTTGATACTGGTGCCGATGCTGGCCAAGCAGCTGTTTCGCCTCTACGAGCTGGCGCCGCAGATGCTCGACTGGTTGCAGCACACGGCAATGCCGTGGGCCCAGTCCAAGTTCGGGTTGGCGGATGGGTTCTGGAAGTTCGACAAGGTCAAGGCGGCCATCAGCGAGCATATGGACAAGACCACCGATATCGTCACGGTGGTGCTCAGCCAGGCAACCGCTTCGAGCCTGGCGCTGATCGGCTGGTTGACCAACCTGGTGCTGATCCCGGTGGTGGCGTTTTACCTGCTGCGTGATTGGGACATCATGATGGCCAAGATCCGCAGCCTGCTGCCCCGTGACCGTGAAGAACGCATCGTCTCCCTTGCTGCAGAATGCCATGAAGTACTGGGGGCATTCGTTCGCGGTCAGTTGCTGGTGATGCTGGCGTTGGGGGTGATCTACGCAGCTGGCTTGATGGCCATCGGTCTGGAGCTGGGGCTGTTGATCGGCTTGATCGCAGGCCTGGCAGCCATCGTGCCGTATATGGGCTTTGTGATTGGTATCGGTGCGGCGCTGGTGGCCGGACTGTTCCAGTTTGGCGGCGACCTCTACCCAATGCTGGGGATTGTCGCGGTGTTCATGGTCGGCCAGGCATTGGAAGGCATGGTACTTACGCCGTTGCTGGTAGGCGATCGGATTGGCCTGCACCCGGTGGCGGTGATCTTTGCGATCCTGGCGGGTGGCGAGTTGTTCGGGTTTACCGGCATTCTGCTGGCGCTGCCGGTGGCGGCGGTGATCATGGTGCTGGTGCGTCATGTTCACGACTTGTACAAGGATTCGGACGTGTATACGGGCGTTGATGAGCCCGAGTTGTAATCGCAATGTCACAAACCCGGCCAAGGCCGGGTTTGTTGTTTCTGGCGGTGGTGCGTCAAACAATCCGCGTGAAACCGCCAAGTTAACGCAAACCTTTGATTTTGCTTGTGGTCTGCTGCATTGTGCACCCGGCGTCACGGGTATAAACTTTGCAAACTTTACACAGAGGCCACTAACGGTTCGATGGGAGCCGTTCAGTCAGCATGAAACCGATTCAGCTGCCCCTAGGTGTGCGTCTGCGTGATGACGCTACCTTTATCAATTACTACCCAGGCGCCAATGCCGCTGCACTCGGCTATGTGGAGCGGCTTTGCGAAGCCGACGCCGGGTGGACTGAAAGCCTGATCTATCTGTGGGGCAAGCATGGCGTGGGGCGTACCCACCTGTTGCAGGCCGCGTGCCTGCGTTTCGAACAGATGGGCGAGCCGGCAGTGTATTTGCCCCTGGCCGAGTTGATGGACCGCGGCATCGGCATCTTCGACAACCTTGAGCAATACGAACTGGTGTGCCTGGACGACTTGCAGGCGGTGGCCGGCAAGGCGGATTGGGAAGAAGCGCTGTTTCACCTGTTCAACCGCCTGCGCGACAGCGGTCGTCGTTTGCTGATCGCCGCTTCCACATCGCCTCGTGAGCTGCCGGTGAAGCTGGCCGACCTCAAGTCGCGCCTGACCCTGGCGCTGATCTTCCAGATGCGCCCGTTATCCGATGAGGACAAGTTGCGTGCCCTGCAGCTGCGTGCTTCCCGACGTGGCCTGCACCTGACCGACGAAGTCGGGCACTTTATCCTGACTCGTGGCACCCGCAGCATGAGCGCGCTGTTCGATTTGCTTGAGCAGCTTGACCAGGCTTCGTTGCAGGCGCAAAGAAAATTGACGATTCCTTTTCTGAAAGAAACGCTGGGTTGGTAAGGCGTTGATTTGCCACTAATCGGCATTTTACGGGCGCCAGAAAACCTGCGTTTGAGCCCAGCGGGCCACGCAAGTGCAGTGATAAATGGAATTACGGCTTAGATGGCATAGTCCAAACAATAAGTCACATAGATCACGATTGAATTTGCAAATCGATGTGATAGAGGGCATAGTCTCGGCTTCTTTACACATCAGCCACGGTCGTGCCCATGCTAAATCGCTTCGCACCCCTCGTGCCTCTCGCACTCGTTACCCTATTGTTTGGTTGCGCCTCCCACCCTCAACAGGTGGCAGAACAGCCCAAACCACAGGTTCAAAATCAGGCCAAGTTCGTTGCTGCACAGTCTGCTTCTGTTTATGAAGAAGAGATGGCAACCGAAAAAGAACTCGCCGAGTTTTCAGACAGCAAGCCTTACCAGCTGCCCCTTCTGGCCGACAGCATTCTTGAACGCGGCAAGTCCCTGATCGGTACTCGTTACCGTTTTGGCGGCACCTCTGAAGCCGGTTTCGATTGCAGCGGTTTCATCGGTTATCTGTTTCGTGAAGAAGCTGGCATGAACCTGCCTCGCTCCACCCGCGAAATGATCAACGTGGATGCACCGTTGGTCGCACGCAACAACCTCAAGCCGGGCGATCTGCTTTTCTTTAGTACCAGTGGTCGTGGTCGTGTCAGCCACGCCGGTATCTACCTGGGCGATAACCAGTTTATCCACTCCAGCAGCCGCCGCAGCGGTGGTGTTCGGGTCGATAACCTGGGCGACAGCTACTGGAGCAAAACCTTCATCGAAGCCAAGCGCGCACTCGCCATGGCCCCGACTACGGTTACCGCTAGTAAGTAAAGTTAAAGTGATACTTGAAGTTTGACGTGTAAGCGCTAGAATCCCTGGACATTGTTGTTATCCGTTCGCGCGAGCTTTGCTTGCGCGTTCTGGTTTTCAACGTTCGGCAGCGAAAGCCGCATCCAGACCAGGATTGTTCTGCACATGTCGACCTCGGCCCGCCTGATGCTCATTGTTTGCGCCGCGCTGCTCAGCGCCTGCGCCAGCCGTCCACCGCCGCCCGCGCCTGTAGCGGTCAAGCCCAAGCCGGTATTCAACTACGCCACCCAGAATTTTTCGCCTGCTGCCGAAGACGTGCTCTTCCGTGCGCTGGGCCTGGTCGGCACGCCTTATCGCTGGGGCGGCAACACACCGGATTCGGGGTTTGATTGCAGTGGCCTGATCGGCTTTGTGTTCCGCGACGCCGCCGGCATTTCCCTGCCGCGCACCACCCGCGAACTGATCGTGATGCGTGGCCAGGACGTCAGCGAGCAGAACCTGCAAACCGGTGACTTGCTGTTCTTCGCCACAGGCGGTGGTTCACGGGTCAGCCATGCGGGAATCTATGTCGGGGAAGGGCGCTTTGTGCATGCGCCGCAAACCGGCGGTACGGTTAAGCTCGACACGCTATCCAAAGCGTATTGGCAGAATGCCTACCTGAGTGCCAAGCGGGTTTTACCGGGGAATCTGGCACGCAACCCTTGAGTCGTACATAGATCCAGTGTGGGAGGGGGCTTGCCCCCGATAGTGGTGTAACAGTCGGCACATACTCAGCTGACAGACCGCAATCGGGGGCAAGCCCCCTCCCACATTATTTGCAATGCTCTTGAGATGGGTTACTTGGCTGCAGAAACCCGCCACACCTTATTGCCCACATCATCAGCCACCAGCAAATCACCCTGCTGATCAATCACCACGCCCACCGGCCGGCCCATGGCTTTCTCGTCGCTGTTGAGAAACCCCGTCAGCACATCCACCGGCTGTCCTTTCGGCTGGCCCTCTTCAAACGGCACAAAAATCACCTTGTAGCCACTATGCGGCTTGCGATTCCACGAACCATGCTGGCCGATAAACGCGCCGTTGCTGAATTGCGCAGGCAACTTGCTGCCCTCGGCGAAGGTCAGCCCCAGTGAAGCGGTGTGCGGGCCTACCGCGTAGTCTGGCGCGATGGCTTTGGCAACCAAGTCCAGGTTTTGCGGCGTGACGCGAACATCCACATGCTGGCCGTAATAGCTGAAGGGCCAGCCATAGAAGCCGCCATCCTTGACCGAGGTGATGTAGTCCGGCACCAGGTCGCTGCCGATTTCATCGCGCTCATTGACCGCCGTCCACAGCTTGCCGCTCTGTGGTTCCCAGGCCATGCCATTGGGGTTACGCAGACCGGAGGCAAAAATGCGGTGTTGGCCGGTGGCGCGATCGACTTCCCAGATTGCAGCTCGGCCTTGCTCGACGTCCAGGCCATTTTCACCGACGTTGCTGTTGGAGCCGACGCTCACATACAACTTGCTGCCATCCTTGCTGGCCACCACGTTTTTCGTCCAGTGGTGGTTCAAGGGGCCACCTGGCAACTCCACGACTGTTGTGCCTGGGGATGTGATTGCGGTTTCACCTGGCTGATAAGGAAAACGCAGCAACTTGTCCGAGTCCGCCACGTACAGGTCGTTGCCCACCAGTGTCATGCCAAACGGCGAATTCATATTTTGCAGAAATACCGTACGCGTTTCGGCCACGCCGTCATGATCGGCATCGCGCAACAACGTAATGCGGTTCGGGCTCGGCACACCGGCACCGGCGCGGCCCATGACTTTTTCCATCACCCAACCCCGCACGCCTTTGGTGTCGTCTGGCTTGGGTGGCGCATTGGTCTCGGCCACCAACACGTCGTCGTTGGGCAGTACGTAGAGCCAGCGTGGATGCTCCAGGCCCTCGGCGAATGCGGCCACTTGGGTGCCGGCGGCAGCCGTTGGCTTGGCGCCTTCAGGCCAACCGATCGCCGGGGCGATGTTGACGGTGGGAATCAGCGTCTTGTTCGGCTCCGGCAGTTTGGGCGAGGGCCCGGTGCCATCGGAGACTTGCAAGGTAGAGCTTTCGCCGCAGGCGGCGAGGCTGCCGGTGAGCATGATCAGTAAGGCCAGTCGGGTTTTAGGCATGGTTTTCTCCTTGATACCTGTAAGGGTAGAGAAGCACGCTGTACGGATGGTTCAAGTACAAGGCCAGCTTTAATTGACGCTCCACCCCCAACCCACTAACCTTCGCGGCTTGTTCCAGGTGCTCTGTGGCGTGCGCGTCGACAGGGTGAAACAGGGAAGCCGGTGAGCGAGCGCACTTGTACACAGTGCTGCCGCGATTCCGGCGCTGCCCCCGCAACGGTAAATGAGTCAAGACGGTGCTGTTTGCCACTGTATCGCCCGCGATATGGGAAGGCGCGCCCTCGGCTGCTTCGACAAGACGCGCCACTCATGAGTCCGGAGACCGGCCTTGAACATTCAACAGCATCACGGTGGGCGATGCTTGGCTGTCTGTTTTTTCTTTTTCCTGCCCGCCGTTTTTGTCCAGCCCCAACGGAGAGCTGCCATGACCGATTCCCCCGACCGCGACGAACGCCACCTGGCGCGCATGTTGCGCAAAAAAGCCGTGATCGACGAGCGCATCGCCAATTCGCCGAATGAGTGCGGCTTGTTGCTGGTATTGACCGGCAACGGCAAAGGCAAGAGCAGTTCGGCCTTCGGCATGTTGGCCCGCGCCATGGGCCACGGCATGCAGTGCGGTGTGGTGCAGTTCATCAAGGGCCGCAACAGCACAGGCGAAGAGCTGTTCTTCCGGCGCTTCCCCGAGCAAGTTCGCTTCCACGTCATGGGCGAAGGCTTCACCTGGGAAACCCAGGATCGTCAACGCGATATCGCCGCCGCCGAAGCAGCTTGGGCGGTGTCGCGGGCAATGCTCAATGACCCTTCCATTGGCCTGGTGGTGCTGGATGAACTGAACATCGCTCTCAAGCACGGCTACCTCGACCTGGACCAGGTACTAAGCGACCTGCAAGCCCGCCCGCCGATGCAGCATGTGGTGGTCACTGGCCGTGGTGCCAAGCCTGAATTGATCGAAATGGGCGACACCGTCACCGAAATGGGCATGCTCAAGCACGCGTTCCAGGCCGGTATCAAGGCACAGAAGGGCGTTGAACTTTGAATCAGCCCCGCCAATGCCCAGCCGTCTTGATCGCCGCTCCGGCGTCCGGCCAAGGCAAAACCACGGTCACCGCTGCGCTGGCCCGTTTGCATCGCAACCTGGGGCGCAAGGTGCGCGTGTTCAAATGCGGGCCGGACTTTCTCGACCCGATGATCCACGAGCGCGCCAGCGGTGCGCCGGTGTATCAATTGGACATGTGGATGGTGGGCGAGCAGGAAAGTCGTCGTTTGCTGTGGGAGGCGGCGGGGGAGGCCGACCTGATCCTGATCGAAGGCGTGATGGGGCTGTTCGACGGTACCCCCTCCAGCGCCGATCTGGCGCGGCACTTCGGCGTGCCAGTGCTGGGGGTGATCGACGGGACTGCCATGGCCCAGACCTTTGGTGCCCTGGCCCTGGGCCTGGCGCGCTATCAGCCCGACCTGCCGTTCGCCGGCGTGCTGGCCAACCGTGTCGGCACCCTGCGCCATGCCCAGTTGCTCGAAGGCAGCCTCACGGAGGGCTTGCGTTGGTACGGCGCGTTATCCCGCGAGACCGGTATCGAACTGCCGAGCCGCCACCTGGGCCTGGTGCAAGCCAGCGAACTCAATGACCTCGATGTACGCCTGGATGCTGCCGCCCAGGCATTGGGCAGTAGCTGCGAAGTGGCCCTGCCGCCGCCCGTGACCTTTGCCGCGCCCGAAGTGATCAAGGCCGAACCGTTACTTGCCGGTGTGCGTATCGCCGTCGCCCGTGACGAAGCCTTTGCCTTTACCTATGGCGCCAGCCTGGATTTGCTGCGGGCCATGGGGGCCGAGCTTGAGTTTTTCTCACCTATCCATGATCGCCAACTGCCGCAGGCAGACAGCCTTTACCTGCCAGGCGGGTATCCGGAACTGCACCACCAGGCGCTGTCGGCAAACACCTCGATGCTGGAGGCCATCCGTGCTCATCACGCCGCCGGCAAGCCACTGCTCGCCGAATGTGGCGGCATGCTCTATCTGCTCGATTCGCTGACGGATGTAGAGGGCGCCCGAGCCGAACTGGTTGGCGTGCTGCCAGGCGATGCGGTGATGCAAAAGAAACTCGCGGCACTGGCCCTGCAAAGTGTCGAATTGCCGGAAGGCACGTTGCGCGGGCACACTTATCACCACTCCTTGACCAGCACCGCATTGGCGCCGATCTCCCGTGGCCTGAGCCCTAACGGCGGGCGCGGGGCTGAAGCGGTTTACCGACAAGGGCGGCTGACCGCTTCCTACGTGCACTTTTATTTTCCGTCGAATCCTGGCGCGGTGGCCGCGTTGTTCGCGCCAGACCTTGAGACCGCTATCGCAGGCAAGCCAGCTCCCACAGTTGACCGAGTTGAAACCCAATCCAATGTGGGAGGGGGCTTGCCCCCGATGAGGCCATGACTGACAACGCCTTCCCCGAGGCCGACCGCCAGGCCGTATACCGCGCCATCGCCGAACGCCGCGACATGCGCCACTTCACCGGCGGCAGCGTCACCCCGGAACTGTTGCACCGTCTGCTCCAGGCCGCGCACCAGGCACCCAGTGTAGGCCTGATGCAACCGTGGCGTTTTATCCGCATCAGCGACCGATCATTGCGCAGGCAGATTCAACAGTTGGTGGAAGAAGAGCGCGCGCGCACCGCGCAGGCCCTGGGCGAGCGCTCCGATGACTTCATGAAGCTCAAGGTCGAAGGCATCAGCGACTGCGCCGAGGTGCTGGTGGCTGCACTGATGGATGATCGCGAGCGCCACATCTTCGGGCGCCGCACCTTGCCGGAAATGGACATGGCGTCTCTATCTTGCGCAATCCAGAACCTGTGGCTGGCGGCGCGCGTGGAAGGCCTGGGCATGGGCTGGGTGTCGCTGTTCGAACCCCTGGCGTTGGCCGAACTGCTTGGCTTGCCAGCCGGCGCGAAACCCCTGGCCATACTGTGCCTGGGGCCGGTGGCTGAGTTCTACCCGGCACCGATGTTGCAGCTCGAAGGCTGGACCGAGCCACGGCCGCTGAGTGACATGCTGTATGAAAACAAGTGGGGAGTGAGTCAATGAGTGTGGCCTTGCTGTGTGTCGCTGCGGTGGCGCTGGATGCGCTGCTGGGTGAACCCAGGCGCTGGCATCCGCTGGTGGCGTTCGGCAACTTCGCCGGGCGCATCGAGCAGCGTTTCAATAGCGGTGGGCGTGGCTGGCGCAGCCATGGCGTGACCGCGTGGTTTATCGCAGTAGTGCCTCTGACCTTGCTGACCACCGCGTTATCGTGGGCGCCTTATATCGGCTGGCTCCTGGAAATCCTGGCGTTGTACTGCGCCTTGGGCATGCGCAGCCTGGGCGAGCATGTGACGCCGGTGGCCCAGGCCCTGCGCAGCGATGATCTGGATGAGGCACGCAAACGCGTGAGTTACCTGGTCAGTCGCCAGACCAGCGAACTGGACCGCACCGAAGTTGCGCGCGCCGCAACCGAGTCGGTGCTGGAGAACGGCAGCGATGCGGTATTCGCCGCGTTGTTCTGGTTTGTGGTGGCAGGCGTGCCAGGCGTGGTGCTTTATCGCCTGAGCAACACCCTCGACGCCATGTGGGGCTATCGCAACGAGCGCTTTGTGCGTTTTGGCTGGGCGGCTGCAAAGATCGACGATGTGCTCAACTACATTCCTGCGCGGCTGGTGGCCTTGACCTACGCGCTATTGGGCAAAACCCGCCTGTCTCTCAAATGCTGGCGCACCCAGGGCCCGACGTGGGACAGCCCTAACGCCGGTCCGGTGATGGCTGCCGGTGCCGGTGCGTTGGGCGTCGAACTCGGTGGCGCAGCGATTTATCACGGCGAGGTGCATCAGCGCCCGCAGTTGGGCGAAGGCCCGCCGGCCGATGCCGACTCCATTGATCGTGGCTGGCACCTGGTGCAGCGCGGCGTATGGTTGTGGCTGCTGGTCTTGTGCGTAGGGGCGCAAATCTATGCTTGAACACGGTGGTCGGCTGCGAAAGGCCGCGATTGAATACGGGATTGCCGAAGCGGATTGGCTTGATCTCTCCAGTGGCCTGGCGCCCTGGCCGTGGCCGATTCCCGAGATCCCGCTGCGTGCCTGGGCCCGCTTGCCGGAAACCGATGACGGCCTGGAGAAGGCCGCCTGCGAGTATTACGGCGCCGCCCAGTTGTTACCGGTGCCGGGCTCCCAGGCCGCGATCCAGTTACTGCCGCGCCTGCGCCGCTCCGGCAAGGTCGGCGTGCTTTCGCCTTGCTATGCCGAGCACGCCGAAGCCTGGCGCCGCGCCGGTTATGTGGTGCGTGAAGTGCAGGAGCAGGAGGTCGACTTCTTTCTCGACAGCCTCGATGTGCTGGTGGTGGTCAACCCCAACAACCCCACGGGCCTGAGCCTGCCCCCGCAACGCTTGCTGGACTGGCACGCGCGGCTGGTCCAGCGCGGTGGCTGGCTGGTGGTGGACGAAGCGTTTATGGACGTGACCCCCGATTCAAGCCTGGCGAGCCATGCCGATCAGGTCGGTCTGATCGTACTGCGCTCGTTCGGCAAGTTTTTTGGCCTGGCGGGTGTACGCCTGGGCTTTGTGCTGGCCGAACGCAAGTTGCTCAAGTTGCTGGCCGAACAGGTCGGGCCCTGGGCAGTCAGCGGGCCGACGCGGGTATTGGGCCAAGTGTGCCTGCGCGATACGGATGGGCACACCCGCCAGCGCAATCGATGCATCGAAGCGGGCCAGCGCTTGTTCGAACTGCTTGAGCGCAGAGGCTTTCAACCTCACGGCGGCTGCGCATTGTTCCAGTGGTTGATCACGCCTCATGCCGAGCGCCTGCACGAATTCATGGCCCAGCGCGGCATCCTGCTGCGCCTGTTTGTGCACGACAGCAGCGTGCGTTTCGGCTTGCCCGACACCGAAGCCGACTGGTTGCGGCTGGACGAGGCTTTGGCCGCATACAAGGAAGCCACATGAGTACGCTGATGGTGCAGGGCACTACCTCCGACGCCGGCAAGAGCACCCTGGTGACCGCGCTGTGCCGTTGGCTGGTGCGCCAGGGTGTCGCGGTGGCGCCGTTCAAGCCGCAGAACATGGCGCTCAACAGCGCGGTGACGGCCGAAGGCGGCGAGATCGGCCGCGCCCAGGCAGTGCAGGCCCAGGCTGCCAACCTGGCACCCCACACCGATATGAACCCGGTGCTGCTCAAGCCCAACAGCGACACCGGCTCGCAAGTGATCATCCACGGTCGCGCCGTGACCAGCATGAACGCCGTGGCCTATCACGACTACAAAGCCATTGCGATGCAGGCGGTGTTGGCTTCCCACGCACGTTTGAGCCAAGCCTACCCGGTGGTGATGGTCGAAGGCGCGGGCTCCCCGGCCGAGATCAACCTGCGCGCCAATGACATCGCCAACATGGGTTTCGCCGAAGCGGTGGATTGCCCGGTGCTGTTGATCGCCGATATCAATCGCGGCGGCGTGTTTGCCCATCTGGTCGGTACCCTGGAATTGCTGTCGCCCAGCGAGCAGGCACGGGTCAAGGGCTTCATCATCAACCGTTTTCGCGGTGATATCGCGCTGTTGCAGCCTGGCCTGGATTGGCTGGAGGCGCGCACCGGCAAGCCGGTTGTCGGCGTGTTGCCCTATGTGATGGACCTGCACCTGGAAGCGGAAGACGGCATCGACCAGCGCCAGATCGACAAGGCCGCCCACGTGCTCAAGGTGGTGGTGCCGGTGTTGCCGCGGATCAGCAATCACACTGACTTTGACCCGCTGCGCCTGCATCCTCAGGTGGATTTGCAGTTTGTCGGGCCGGGCCAGGCGATGCCTGCGGCTGACCTGATCATCCTGCCTGGCTCCAAAAGCGTACGCAGCGATCTGGCCTTCTTGCGCGCCAATGGCTGGGATGCGGCCGTGGCGCGGCATCTGCGTTATGGCGGCAAGGTGCTGGGGATTTGCGGCGGTTTGCAGATGCTGGGTGAGCAGGTGCATGACCCGCTTGGGCTGGAGGGTGTGGCCGGGTCCAGTGCCGGCCTCGGGCTGCTGGCGTTTACCACAACGCTGGAGGAGCACAAGCAGCTGCGCAATGTGCGCGGACGCTTGGTGCTCGAAGATGCTGAAGTGAGTGGGTATGAGATTCACGCGGGTGTGACATCAGGCGATGCCCTGCTCAGCGCTGCGGTGCTGCTGGACGATGGTCGCAGCGATGGCGCGCTGAGTGCTGATGGGCAGATTCTCGGCACCTACCTGCACGGGCTGTTCGAAACACCGGCGGCGTGCAGTGCCTTGCTGCGGTGGGCCGGATTGCAGGAGGTGCAAGAGGTGGATTATCACGGGTTGCGCGAGCGTGATATCGAGCGGTTGGCGGACTTGGTGGAGAACCACCTGGATACGGATTTATTGCGTCGATTGTGCGGGATTTGACGGCATGTATAGGACGCAAATGTGGGAGGGGGCTTGCTCCCGATAAGTGCTTCACAGTCACTGAGGCATCGACTGATACACCTTAATCGGGAGCAAGCCCCCTTCCACAATGGATGGTGTCAATCGCAATTTTTTCGGCTGGCTGGAAAAGGTATTTGCTCATGTATCAATTAATCCTCGGTGGTGCCCGGTCGGGCAAGAGTCGCCTGGCTGAAAAGCTCGCCTGCGACAGCGCTTTGCCGGTCACTTATATCGCCACCAGCCAACCGCTGGATGGTGAAATGAATCAGCGGGTGGCGCTGCATCGCGAACGTCGCCCGGATCATTGGGGGCTGATTGAAGAACCCATCGAGCTGGCGCATGTGCTGCGTGAAAACGCCGCTACCGACCGCTGCCTGTTGGTGGACTGCCTGACGTTATGGCTGACCAATCTGCTGATGCTCGACGATAGCGATCGTCTGGTGTTCGAGCGCGATCAACTGCTGCAAACCCTGGCCTCGCTGCCGGGTGAAATCATTTTTGTCAGCAACGAGACCGGTCTGGGTGTCGTGCCGCTGGGCGAATTGACTCGCCGCTATGTGGATGAAGCCGGTTGGCTGCATCAAGCCTTGGCCGAGCGGTGTCAGCGTGTGGTGTTGACGGTTGCCGGCCTGCCCCTGACTTTGAAAGGTACTGCGTTATGACGGACTCCTGGTGGCTCAACCCCTGCAAGGCCATCGATGCCGCTGCTCATGAACAGGCGCTGGCGCGTCAGCAGCAATTGACCAAGCCCGCCGGTTCCCTCGGCCAGCTGGAGGCGCTGGCGGTGCAGCTGGCGGGTTTGCAGGGCCAGGTCAAGCCGTCGGTGGAGCAACTGTGGATCGCGATTTTTGCCGGCGATCACGGTGTGGTGGCTGAGGGCGTATCGGCGTTTCCCCAGGCGGTCACCGGGCAGATGCTGCAAAACTTCGTCACCGGTGGTGCGGCGATCAGCGTGTTGGCGCGGCAACTGGATGCGCAGCTGGAAGTGATTGATCTTGGCACGGTGACGCCCTCGCTGAATTTGCCCGGCGTGCGTCATGTGAATATCGGCGCTGGCACGGCCAACTTCGTCGATGGCCCGGCGATGACCCAGGCTCAAGGGCTGTTGGCATTGCAAGCCGGCCGAGACAGCGCGCACCGCGCTCTGGAACGCGGTGCGCAGGTGTTTATCGGCGGCGAGATGGGTATCGGCAATACCACCGCGGCCAGCGCGTTGGCCTGTGCATTGCTGGATTGCCAGGTGAGCGACCTGACTGGCCCGGGCACAGGTTTGAATGCAGTGGGCGTCAGCCACAAGGTCGCGGTCATCGAGCGCGCTTTGGCGCTGCATGCCGGGCAACGGGGTGATGCGTTGCAAACGCTGTTCAATCTCGGCGGTTTTGAAATTGCCGCGTTGGTTGGCGCTTACCTGGCCTGTGCGCAGGCAGGTATCGTGGTGCTGGTGGATGGGTTTATCTGCAGCGTTGCCGCGCTGGTGGCGGTGCGCTTGAACCCGGCGTGCCGCGAATGGCTGGTGTTCGGGCATCGCGGTGCCGAGCCGGGCCATCGCCATGTGTTGCACAGCCTGGATGCCGAACCGCTACTGGAACTGGGCTTGCGCCTGGGCGAAGGCAGCGGCGCGGCGCTAGCGGTGCCGTTGTTGCGTTTGGCCTGTGCGTTGCACGGGCAGATGGCAACCTTCGCCGAAGCGGCCGTGGCAGATCGCCCCGCATGACCTTGCACCTGGACCTGCTGCGCCACGGCGAAACCGAGCTGGGCGGCGGCCTGCGCGGCAGCCTGGACGATGCCTTGACCGCCAAGGGCTGGGCGCAGATGCGAGCCGCGGTGGTGGGGCAGGGGCCATGGGATAGGTTGATCGGCTCACCGTTGCAACGCTGCGCCTTGTTTGCCCAGGAGCTGGGAGCAAAGCTCTGCCTGCCGGTCAGCCTTGAGCCGGCTTTGCAAGAACTCCACTTCGGTGCCTGGGAAGGCCAGAGCGCCGCGGCGCTGATGAAGACCGATGCCGAAGGGCTGGGTTTGTTCTGGGCCGATCCCTACGCGTTCACGCCGCCCCAAGGCGAGTCTGTCAGTGCATTTTCCGAGCGGGTGCTCGGCGCGGTGTCACGCCTGCATCAGGCTTACGCCGGCCAGCGCGTGTTGTTGGTCAGCCATGGCGGCGTGATGCGCCTGCTGCTGGCCCGGGCGCGTGGGATGCCGCGCGAGCAACTGCTGAACGTCGAGGTCGGCCACGGCGCGCTTTTCAGCCTGCAGGTCGGTGCCGACGGCGTACTGAAAGAAGGATCATGACGATGTTGCCGTTCTGGATCGCCCTGCAATTTCTCAGCTGCCTGCCGATCCGCTTACCGGGTATGCCGCAGCCTCAGGAGCTAGGCCGTTCGTTACTGTTTTATCCGCTGGTGGGACTGCTGTTCGGTCTATTGCTGTGGGGGTTGAACCTGGTATTGATGGGCGCGCCCTTGCTGCTGCACGCCGCGCTGTTGCTGACGGCCTGGGTGCTGCTCAGCGGTGGCCTGCACCTGGATGGCCTGGCGGACAGCGCCGATGCCTGGTTGGGTGGCTTTGGTGATCGCGAACGCACGCTCAGTATCATGAAAGATCCGCGCAGCGGGCCGATTGCGGTGGTTACCCTGGGCTTGGTGCTATTGCTCAAGTTCAGCGCGTTGGTGGCCTTGATCGAGCAGCGTAATGGCGCCGCCCTGATCCTGGCGCCGTTGATCGGACGGGCTTCGATGCTGGCGCTGTTTCTTACCACGCGCTATGTGCGGGCAGGAGGGTTGGGCCAGGCCTTGTCGGACTACTTACCGCGGATTGTCGGCCAGCAGGTGCTGATCCTCAGCGGATTGACCTGCATCCTGATCGGTGGTTTCAACGGCGGTATTGCGGTGTTGCTGGCGGCGCTGTGCTTTATGGGGCTGCGTCACTTGATGATCAGGCGCCTTGGCGGTACCACGGGCGACACGGCAGGCGCGCTATTGGAGCTACTGGAAGTCGCTGTCCTGGTCGGGTTGGTGCTGTAACGCTTTCTTGCAATTCCTTAACTCCGGGTATATACACGCTCTATGCTTGCTTCCCAATGTTTATGCACCAACCTGCGACGCGCCGCCCGTGGCGTCAGCAGGCATTACGACGGCGCTCTCGACGGCTTCGGGATCAACGTCGCCCAGTATTCTTTGCTGTGTAACCTGCAGCGCCTCGACCAACCGAGCATTTCCAGCCTGGCCGAAGCCATGGGCCTGGATCGCAGCACCCTGGGGCGCAACCTGCGTGTTCTGGAGGGCGAGGGGTTGGTGCAATTGGTCGAGGGCGATGACCTGCGAAACCGCCTTGTGCTGTTGACTGAAAGTGGCCAGCAGCGATTGGCCGCCGCGTTGCCGGCATGGGAAGCGGCGCAACAGAAACTGATTGATAAGCTCGGCGCTGAAAAGCGCGAAACCTTGTTGGCCTTGCTGGATGAACTCGCCTGAACGGCAGTTTGTTCGACTACAAGCGGGTATATACCCGCGAGCGGAGAATAAAAAATGACCTCGATGTGGCGCGCCAGCGGTTGGATCCTTGTGGGGAGTGCGCTGATCCTGGCGTTGTCCTTGGGCGTACGGCATGGCTTCGGCCTGTTTCTGGCGCCGATGAGCAGCGAATTCGGCTGGGGGCGTGAGACCTTCGCCTTCGCCATTGCCTTGCAGAACTTGATCTGGGGCTTGGCGCAGCCGTTTACCGGCGCCTTGGCCGACCGTTTCGGCGCAACCAGAGCGGTGTTTGTCGGCGGCGTGTTGTACGCCGTGGGCCTGGTGCTGATGGGGATGTCCGACTCCGCGTGGTCATTGTCCCTGAGTGCAGGCTTGCTGATTGGCATCGGCCTGTCCGGTACCTCGTTTTCAGTGATTCTCGGTGTGGTCGGTCGCGCCGTACCGCCGGAAAAACGCAGCATGGCCATGGGCATTGCCAGCGCCGCCGGGTCCTTCGGCCAGTTCGCCATGGTGCCCGGCACCCTCGGCTTGATCGGTTGGCTGGGCTGGTCCGCAGCGTTGCTGGCGTTGGGCTTGATGGTGGCGTTGATCCTGCCGCTGGTTGCCATGCTCAAGGACCGGCCGTTGCCGGTCACGGTCGGTCAGCAAACCCTGCGCGAAGCGTTGAAGGAAGCCTGCTCTCACTCCGGGTTCTGGCTGCTGTCTTTCGGTTTTTTTGTGTGCGGGTTCCAGGTTGTGTTTATCGGTGTGCACTTGCCGGCGTACCTGGTCGACCAACATCTGCCGGCCACGGTGGGCACCACGGTGCTGGCCCTGATCGGTCTGTTCAATGTGTTTGGCACCTATACCGCTGGCTGGCTGGGCGGGCGCATGTCCAAGCCGCGCTTGCTGACCGGCCTGTACCTGCTGCGGGCGGTGGTGATTGTGTTGTTCCTGTGGGCGCCAGTCACTGAAGTGACGGCCTATCTGTTTGGCATGGCGATGGGGTTTCTGTGGTTGTCCACCGTGCCGCTGACCAACGGCACCGTCGCGACGTTGTTTGGCGTACGCAACCTTTCGATGCTCGGCGGGATTGTGTTCCTGTTCCATCAACTCGGTTCGTTCCTCGGCGGTTGGCTGGGCGGGGTAGTCTATGATCGAACCGGCAACTACGATTTGATCTGGCAGGTGGCGATTCTGCTCAGCCTGCTCGCCGCGGCCTTGAACTGGCCGGTGCGTGAGCGGCCGGTGGCGCGTGTGCAGGCGCAGATGGAGGCGGCATGTGGGTAGCGGTGCGCTTGATGGTGATGGCGGCAGGGTTGCTTCTGTTGCTACTGGCCTGGTGGGGTTGGCAGCAAGGTGGCCTGGCGTTGATGCAACTGGGCATGGCGATCTGTTAAGTTCAATGCCTGAACTGACTCAAGGACTTTGATCATGTTGATGCGCTGGCTCGCTGTACCCGTCCTCATGGCTGTTGGCAGCGTGGCCATGGCCGCCAGCTGCCCGTCGCTGCTTACGGGCCAATTGCCCAAACTGCGGGCCAAGGAATCCATTGACCTGTGCCAGCAATTCGCTGGCAAACCCTTGGTGATCGTCAATACGGCGAGCTTCTGCGGCTTTGCCCCGCAGTTCAAGGGCCTGGAAGGCTTATATCAAC
The DNA here is from genome assembly GCF_020790195.1 of Pseudomonas sp. HN8-3. Lineage (NCBI taxonomy): Bacteria > Pseudomonadati > Pseudomonadota > Gammaproteobacteria > Pseudomonadales > Pseudomonadaceae > Pseudomonas > Pseudomonas sp. HN8-3. Next base: position 4,256,414 of record NZ_CP086206.1, on the reverse strand, counting down.
GCTATAAGGGCGAAGGCCTGGAAGTAATTGGCGTGCCGTCCGATGACTTCAAGCAGGAAGCCAAGACCGGGGAGGAGACCGCCAAGGTCTGCTACGTGAATTATGGTGTGACCTTCACCATGACCGAGCCGCAGAAGGTCAAGGGGCCGGATGCGGTGCATCTGTTCAAGGTCCTTGCCGAGCAGGCCGACGCGGCGCCGAAGTGGAACTTCTACAAGTACGTGGTTGACCGCCAGGGCAATGTTGTCGCCAGCTTTTCCAGCCTGACCAAGCCGGACAGCCCGGAGTTGATCAAGGCGGTCGAGCAGGCGATAGCATCCAAACCCTGATAACCAGCCACTGAAAAGCCCCGCCTCCTTCACAGGAGAGCGGGGCTTTTTTATACGGTCGCGGTTTAGAACTTGTAGGTCATGCCCAGGCCGAAACCGTTGGCACTGTTTTCATACTTGGCGTTGTAGCTGGCCAATTGGTTGGAGCGCGAAACCTTGACGTCTTCTTCCTTCAGGTAGGAGTAGGCCAGGTCGATGGTCATGTTCGGCATGACCTCGTAGCCCAGGCCCAGGCTGAAGATCGTGCGGTCGCCGGTCGGGATGCGTGGCGAACGATCCGTGTTGTTGGTAGGCGACTGGTCGAAAGTCAGGCCGGTACGCAACACCACTTGCTTGGTGAGCTGATACGAAGTACCCACGGCATAGGCCCAGGTATCGTGCCAGTTCTGGTCTTCCTTGATAGTGCCTACCAAGGCAGGGGCGAGCGCGCCGCCTGTTGCGCCGGACACGCCGTCGTTCTTGACGGTGATGTCTTTCAAGCGGCTCCAGCGTGTCCAGGTTGCACCTGCATAGAGTTTCCAGGCGTCGGTCAGGTCTTGGGTCACCGACAGGTCGTAGGACTCAGGCGTATCGATCTTCAGCGACGCATCGTAGCGATTGCTGCGCAGGGCGGCAGCGGTCGCGGCTGGTGCGGTGACTTCGGTGTGGCCGTCCAGCTTGTAGCTGACCTTGGAGTGATAGGTCAGGCCGACGCGGGTGGTATCGGTGGCTTGTACCAGCACGCCGATGTTGAAGCCCAGCGCGGTGTCGTCACCCTTGATCTTGATGTTGGTGTCTGGCGCGAGAGCGTTCAGCGTCAGGTCTGATTCCAGGGTGCCGGCGATGCGGTTGATGGTCGGGCCAAAACCAACGGAAACACGGTCGTTGAAGGCGTAGCTGACCGTTGGCTGGAAGGTGATGACTTTCACTTCACTCTTGCTGCCAAAGCCACGGCCCTGGAAGCCGCTTTCGTAGTCGGTTACCAGGCCGAACGGTGCATAGACACCGAAGCCGACAGCCCACTGATCGTTGAGTTTATTGGTGTAGAAACCGAAAGGGACGGCGGTGAATGGCACCATGTCGCCTTTGTTGCTGCCGCGGGAGCGGCCGCTGACGTCGCTGATATCAGTAGAAGCATCAATGGCTGCAACGCCGCCGGTGATCTGTTGACCTTCCAGGCGTGCCATACCGGCAGGGTTGCCGAACACAGTGCTTGCATCATCGGCAGAAGAAGATCGACCTGCAAAACCAGTACCCATCCCGCTGACGCTCTGTTCGTTCAGGGCAAAGCCGCTGGCGAATAGTTGGGAGGATGCCATGGCAACGGCGAGGCTAAGTGTGGTCTTGAGCATTACTTTTTTCATTATTAGAACTCCGAGGTGATCACCGCAGCGGAAAGTAACAATAAATTTGCGATCGCGCTATAGGGTGTAATGCAGGAGATAGAGCGGTTTTGTAGGACAATCCGACCAGATTCGCTGTTTTTTGCCGAATCTTGCAATTTGCCCGGTCAGCAGATCACCTGTTTTATGGTTGGGACGCAGCTTTGCCAGGCTTGGGTAAAATCCCGCAGCCGCCCTTGAGGGTGAAATATTTCTTTCCAGATACGCGCCATGGCCAATACGTCGCCTGGGGCGGGGAGTGCTGGGCGATGTTGTTCTACCAGCAGCCAGGCGATTGCCGTGGCGTATCGCAGGTTTACCGTCAACTCCAACTGGGGCGCACTCAGAAACGCATGTTGGCTGGCCAGCCCGCGCACCAGGCTTGCGCGTTCCGGGTCCAGCGCCAGGTATTCGTCCCAGAGGGCACGGTGGCGGGGTTCAGTGATGCTATAGAGGCCATGGCCGCGCCGATCATGCAGGGCCGACCCCAGTTCTGACTGGCTGGCGGCGATCCCCAGTAACAAGGACTCGGCTGTTGGGTTATGGCAGCCGAGGTAGGTCAAGGTCGGCCTGATCACATAACGACACAATTCGCTGGCGGCAATACCCATACAAGCCTCAGTCCATAAATGGGGTTGACGAGCCTGAGAAGGAGGGCTTGGCAGCGGTGAATCGGATCTCAGGCCCGTCGCAAGCGGACGATGCCGCTTGAGTTGAAGTGTAGTGTCATATTCATGATGTAAAGGACTGTTTTTAAAACATCTTATCTATTCAGTTATAACGTTTATATCTATCGGTGCTTAGTAAATACCGGCCCGCGCCAAATTTCAGGCAATAAAAAACCCTGTTTTTCAGACAGGGTTTTTGTTTTCAGCGACTCGGTCGATCAGGCAGTCAGTGCCTGACGGGTACGCTCGATCACGGCCTGCAGCGGTTCTGCGCTGGAGTATTGATCGGGGTACAGGCGTTCGCTGTGACGAGCGATACCGTGTTCATTGACCAGGGTGAAGCTGAAGCAGCCTTTGCGAGCGGCCATGATCAGGCAGTTCATTGGGGCAAAAGCGTTAGTGAGGGTGCGAATGGCATCCTGAGTGTGGATTTGAGCGTTCATATTATTGGTGTTCCTACAAATGACACGGATAAGAACCGTGCAACGTTAAAACGTTCCAGTAACGCTGATCACCATTGATCAAACGAAGAACCTGACTGGAACAAAGCAGCCAGTTTGAAGCGCTAATAATTTAGGCGCGCTTGGGCTGGCAGGTAGGTACTTAGGAGGGCAGGCAACACAACAGGGGCAAAGGTTCTGGGCCCGGGGTGAAGATCCTGATCAATTTGCAGGTTGGTTCGGTCAGAGTATGTAAACTTCGCGACACCCTTTGCTTGTTCAAAGGCAGTGTCGTCGCAAGCGATACCTGGAAACCATCGAGGTGGTCGATCCCGTGTGGTTCAGGGGACTTGTTCGACCAGAATTGACTTTCAGCTTGGTACTAACGCCGCGGATAGTAACGGAATGAAGCAGGGAAGGGAAGGGGGTTGGCAAAAAACTTTAATCAGCCGCCGAGCAGTCCACGATAGACCAATACGGTCACAGACGCAGCCAGGGCGCAGCCCAGTGCGTAAGCGGCGAGCGTCAGGCGCAAGGACTGGCCGGTCTCGATCAGTTTCATGACCTCGTGAAGATCATTGATCCGGCCGTCACTCAGTTCGATGCACAGGCTCGCGGCGGTAAAGGCGGCCGAGAGCAAAATCGCGATAGCGAACAACGCGCCGTCCGGAGAGGGTAGCGCTGCATTGATTCCCAACGATGTCGCGCAGATGGCCAACAGCAGCATGGCGAAAAGCAGAATTCCTTTCATCGGCCCTACAGAGTTGCGTTGACGGTGGCGCAGTGTGGCGAGCCGGGACAGATTTGAAAAGCCCCCGGGTTTGTCCTGGCAGTAACATGTTTAACGCGTGTTGAATCAAAAAACGCCGGCGATATAACCCTTGAATAGTTACTTGTGCACATTGGTTGCGGCATGTGTAACCCTCCTGCCACTCACCGCGAAGGGCGCCCATTTGCCTGTAATCAAAATTTAAGTCAATGAAAAATCTGGCTTTTTTTTATTGGTGAAAAAATCGTCAGTTTGACCGGGGGCCCCGTTCCATGGGCCTTTGCGCGAGTTCAAGGAGGGTTGTCCACTGAGTTATCCACAGCTTCTGTGGATTGTCCCAAGCGCTTGCTCTAGGACGGGCGTGCAGGTTTTTTTCAGCTTTACCTGTACGAAAAAAAGAGTAGAGTGGCGCGCCTTCCGTTCTGTCCCACAGTGCTTTATGAAGTTTCGCTCAGTATCACCTTCTGTTACCGACACTACTCAAACTGTTACCGCACCCAAGCGTTTTTCCTTGAAGGTCGCTCTGTGGCTGCTCGACAGCCCGCGTCTGGGCCAGAGCCGCAACGTCAAGCACTTCGCTGGGCGTTTGCTCAAGCAGCCTGCCCGGGAAGGCGTGGTGGCCGCACAGAGTCGTCTCGGCCAGCTGATGTGCCGCGAGTGCGGAAACGCACGTGACCGGCGCATTGGTCATGATCTATTACGCTCGGCCGCTCGCGCCGGCGATCGTCGCGCCCAGAGTGAACTGCGCCAGGTCGAAGACTGAGCTGTCTTCGGGCCCTGTGCTTGGTTACCCTTGATCTTTTTTGGTGATGGCAGAAATGGCTATGGTTTTTGACTGGACCAGTATTGCCTTGGGGCTCGTTGGCGCAGCCGTACCGTTACTGGCGCTGTGCTGGCAGATTCAGCGGCGCTTGAACGCGCGCAACACCGGGTGGGAACTGCTGGAAGAACGCCTGGCAAACGCGCAACTGGCCCAAGAGGGGCTCGCCGCCCAGCTGGATGCCAGTCGCGATGAAATCAGCGACCTGAGCCAGGCCAACGCCGCCAAACAAGCCGACCTGGCGGCACTGGGTCGCGAAGTCGAACTGTTGCAGATCGACCGCGATAACGCCCGCGATGCCGCCCATGCCTGGAACCTCGATCGCAGCGCCAAGGAGACCGAACTGCGCCGTCTCGATGCCTTGGCCGCAGCCCTGAGCGCGGAATTGCGCGAGCAACAGGAGAGCCATCAGCAGCGCCTCACTGACCTGCAAGGCTCACGGGACGAGCTGCGTGCTCAATTCGCCGAGCTTGCCGGTAAAATCTTCGACGAGCGTGAACAGCGCTTCGCCGAAACCAGCCAGGAACGCCTGGGCCAGTTGCTCGACCCGCTCAAGGAGCGCATCCAGTCCTTCGAGAAACGCGTTGAAGAAAGCTATCAAAACGAAGCCCGTGAGCGGTTCTCCCTGGCCAAGGAGCTTGAGCGCCTGCAGCAACTGAACCTGCGCCTGTCGGACGAAGCCACCAACCTGACCCGCGCCCTCAAGGGGCAGAAAACCCAGGGCAACTGGGGGGAACTGATTCTTGAGCGGGTGCTGGAACACGCAGGCCTGGAAAAAGGCCGCGAATACCAGACCCAGGTCAGCCTCAAGGGCCCGGATGGCGAGCGCTTCCAGCCGGACGTGCTGATCATGTTGCCGGGTGACAAGCAGGTGGTGGTCGACTCCAAGGTCAGCTTGACCGCCTATCAACAGTACGTCGCGGCGGATGACGAAGTGATTGGCCAGGCGGCGTTGAAGCAGCATGTGCTGTCTTTGCGCAATCACGTCAAGGGCTTGGCCGGCAAGGACTACAAGCGCCTGGAAGGTTTGCACAGCCTGGATTTCGTTCTGCTGTTCGTACCGATCGAGGCGGCTTTTTCCGCGGCCTTGCAGGCTGAGCCGAATTTGTTCCAGGAAGCCTTCGATCGCCATATCGTGATTGTCAGCCCCACCACCTTGCTCGCCACCCTGCGGGTGATCGATAGCCTGTGGAAGCAGGAGCGTCAGAGCCAGAACGCCCGGGAAATCGCCGAGCGTGCCGGTTGGCTGTACGACAAGTTCGTGTTGTTTATCCAGGACCTGGACGAAGTGGGCAACCGGCTGCAGCAGTTGGACAAGGCTTACAGTGCGGCGCGCAACAAATTGACGGACGGGCGTGGGAATCTGGTCAGCCGTACCGAGCAGTTAAGGTTGCTCGGCGCCCGAGCCAGCAAGAGCCTTCCGGCGGATTTGCTGGAGCGAGCGATGACAGATTCGGATGGCGTGGCGCATCTCCCCGAATAGACTTGGGGCCAAATGCGGGAGGGGGCAAGCCCACTCCCACATTTTGACCACGCACGACCCTTTTACAAGGGCAGGTGCCTGCTCAACAGTGCCCTCAACGCCGCCGGCTTCACCGGCTTGGCCAGGTAGTCCAGCCCCGCCCCATGCACCTGCGCCACCATCTCCGGGCGCCCGTCGGCACTGATCACCACGCCGGGAATAGGCTCGGCCAATTGCGCTCGCAGCCAGCCCATCAGTTCGGTGCCGGTTTCGCCGTGGTCCAGGTGATAATCCACCAGCGCCAGTTGCGGTCGCATACCGTCGGCCAGCAGCGCTGCGCACTGGGCCTGGTCGGTGGCGGTCCAGACTTCGCAGCCCCAGCGTGTCAGCAGGCTGCGCATACCGATCAGGATGCTTTCCTCGTTATCCACGCACAGCACCCGCGCACCGCTCAGGGGCAGGCCGTTCTCCATGGCGGCTTTTGGCTGCGGGCTGGCCTGGTTGCGCGCCAGCGGCACGCACACGCTAAACACGCTGCCCTTGCCCGGCCACGAGCGCACGCTCAGGCGATGGCCCAACACGCGGCACAGGCCGTCGGCAATCGCCAAGCCCAGGCCCAGGCCCTTCTCGGCGCGGGTCTGGTGGCTGTCCAGGCGCTTGAATTCTTCGAAGATCACTTTTTGCTTGTCCGGCGGAATGCCCGGGCCTCGGTCCCATACTTCCAGGCACAGTTCGCCCTGACGTCGACGTACGCCCAGCAGTACGGGCCCGTCGGCATAACGGAAGGCATTGGTCAGAAAGTTCTGCAACACCCGCCTCAGCAACTTGATGTCGCTGTCCACTCGCAGGCGGCTGCCGCGCCAACGGAAGCGCAAGCCTTGCTCATGGGCCAGCGCCTTGAATTCTGCGCCAAGGGTGTCAAATAGCTCATTGAGTACAAAGGGCTGGCGTTGTGGATTGATCTTGCCGTTTTCCAGGCGCGATATGTCCAGCAAGTCGCTGATCAGGTCTTCGGCTGAGCGCAACGAGCTGTCCAGATGCTGCACCAGTTGCCGCGCCTCGTCGGACAGGCCGTCGTGCTGGTGGGAGAGGGCGGCGGAGAACAGCCGCGCCGCGTTCAAGGGTTGCATCAGGTCATGACTGACTGCCGCCAGGAACCGGGTCTTCGACTGGCTGGCAGATTCGGCCACGCCTTTGGCGTCGGTCAGCGCCACGTTGAGCTGCGACAACTCATGGGTGCGCTCGGTCACTCGTTGTTCCAGGCCCTCGTTTGCCTCGGTCAGTGCCTGTTCGGCTTCGCGGAACGCGGTGATGTCGGTGAAACTCATGACAAAACCGCCACCGGGCATCGGGTTGCCGATCAACTCGATCACCCGGCCATTGGGAAACAGGCGCTCGGAGGTGTGCGCGCGGCCCTGGCGCATCCAGTGCAGGCGTCGCGCCACGTGCACTTCGGCTTCACCCGGCCCGCACAGGCCGCGCTCGGCGTTGTAGCGAATAATGTCGGCAATCGGCCGGCCGACGCTGATCAAACCGTCCGGGTAGTTGAACAGCTCCAGGTAGCGCCGGTTCCAGGCCACCAGCTTGAGCGACTGGTCCACCACGCTGATGCCCTGGGTAATGTTCTCGATAGCGCCTTGCAGCAGGGCGCGGTTGAATTGCAGCACCTCGGAGGCTTCGTCGGCGATGCGTACTACGTCCTCCAGCTGCATTTCCCGGCCTTCGATCGCGGCTTTCACCACTGCCCGCGTCGAGGAGGCGCCGAGTACGCCGGCCAACAAACGCTCGGTATGGGCGATCCAATCGTTGTCGGCATTCTGGTTGGGGTTGAAGCCTTTACCCTGGCGATAGGCAAAGCGAATGAAGCTCTGCTGGGCACGTTCTTCGCCGACGAAACGTGCAGCCAGGCTGAGCAGGTCGCTGATCTGCACCGACAACATGGAACGAGCATTGGCGCGCTGGTTGATTTCCTGGCCGATAAACCGGCCGGCCTGCCAGTGCTCGGAAACTCGCGTGCGCGACAGCATCGATACCCAGACGAAGAGGGTGAAGTTACCCGCCAGGGAGAACACTGTACCCAAGGTCAGCGACGTCACCGACAGCCCGAATGGGTGGGAGTGCATCCAGGTCAGGCCGGGGAAAAGGCTGAGCGACCAGCCAAGGCTTTTCGCCGTCACCGGTAGGACCAAGGTGTAGAACCACAGGAATGTACCGGCGGCCAGGCCGGCAAATACACCGCGCCGGTTGGCCTGCTTCCAGTAGAGCGCACCGAGCATCGCCGGGGCCAGTTGGGTCACGGCGGCAAAAGCGATCTGGCCGATGGTGGCCAGGCTGGCAGTCGAGCCCAGCAGACGGTAGCTCACATACGCCAGCAGCAGAATGATCACAATGCTCACCCGGCGTACCGAGAGCATCCAGTGGCGGAACACTTCGAACGGCCGCTCGGCGCTGGAGCGGCGCAGCAACCACGGCAACAGCATGTCGTTGGAGACCATGGTCGACAACGCGATGCTGGCCACGATGACCATGCCGGTGGCTGCCGAAGCCCCGCCGATGAACGCCAGTACGGCGAGGGCCGGGTGGGCCTGGGCCATCGGCAGGCTGATCACGTAGGAGTCGGGCAGCACCGAACCGGGCAACAGCATTTTTCCGCCCAGGGCGATCGGTACCACGAACAACGCGGCGAGGATCAAGTACGCCGGAAATACCCACTTGGCCAGGCGCAGGTCCTGCGGGTCAATGTTCTCAACGACAGTCACATGGAATTGCCGGGGGAGGCAGATGATCGCCATCATGGCGACGCCAGTCTGCACCACCATTGATGGCCAGTTGATCGTTTCTTTCCAGTATTCCTCCAGGCGCGGCGCGAGCATGGCCTGGCTGAACAGATCGCCGAAACCGTCGTACAAGCCGTAGGTCACAAACGCGCCGACCGCGAGAAATGCGAACAGCTTGACCAAAGACTCAAAGGCAATCGCCAGCACCATGCCCCGGTGGTGTTCGGTGGCATCGAGGTTGCGCGTACCAAACACGATAGTGAACAGCGCCAGCACCAGCGACACGATCAAGGCTGTGTCCTGAGCCCGGGTACCGGTGGTGTCGGGGCCGGCGCCGATCAACAGGTTTACGCCCAGCACGATGCCTTTGAGTTGCAGCGCGATATAGGGCAGCACGCCGACCAGACAGATCAGCGCGACCACCACCGCCAGGGATTGGGATTTGCCATAGCGAGCGGCGATAAAGTCGGCGATGGAGGTGATGTTTTCCTGCTTGCTGATCAGGATCATCTTCTGCAGCACCCAAGGCGCCAACACCAGTAACAGCACCGGCCCCAGGTAGATCGGTAAAAATGCCCACAGCTGCTCGGCGGCTTGGCCTACCGCTCCAAAGAACGTCCAACTGGTGCAGTACACCGCCAGCGACAAGCTATAGACCCACGCACGCACCCGGGGTGGCAGCGGCGCATGGCGGCGGTCACCGTAAAAAGCGATGGCAAACATAATGGCCATATAGGCCAGGGCAACGGCGGCGATCAGCCCGCTGGACAGCGTCATGGTAACTCCGAGCATAAGAACACCCGGGCATTCCGGGCCCGGTTGGACAGTCTCGCATGATGCCTGTTGTTAGTCAGTGTCGACCAAGGTCGCGTGGGATCTAATGTCGCAGGTGCATTCAGCGCGGGGGCAGGGTTTTCTGGCGCAGGATGTAGATCGTCACCAGCACGGCGCTGGTCAGCATGAAGCCGCGAGCCCACGGCAAGGGCACCAGGTAACAGGATAGCGCGATGCTCAGCCACATCAGGCCGATGGCGTAGACCTTACCCTTTAGTGGAATGCCGTTGCCATCCAGGTAATCACGAATCCATGGGCCCAGCCGTGGGTGTTCCACCAGCCAGTGATAGAACCGCGGGGAGCTTCGAGCGAAGCAGGCGGCGGCCAGCAGTAGAAAGGGCGTGGTCGGCAATACCGGTAGGAAAATGCCAATCACTCCCAGCGCTACGCTCAGCCAGCCGATGGCCAGTAGTACGTAGCGCAGGAGCAGTGAGCGGTTGCCCATGGGTGCCACGGGCAAGCGACTCAGTGGTGACGTGGCTTGAGGATCGCCGGTTTTTCGTCAGGCGCGTTGCACAGCAGGTACAGCGCGGTCAGGGCTTCCGGGATCTGCACGATCATGTCGTCCATCAGGTTGGCATCGGCGGCGATGTCGGAGAACTCTGCTTCTTCTTCGAACAGGCCCGAACCAACCATGATCGGCAGGAGCATTTCGCTGACTTCTTCTTCGGCGGTTTCGAACCAGGCGGCTTCACGCAGGAACACGCCTTCCATGAAACCGATGCACCAGCCGCGCAGGTCGGAGTCGTCCGGGTCGTCGCCCAGGTCGAGGTCGCATGGCAGCTCGAACTCTTCGTCGGAGGCCAGTTGGCGCGCAATGTGGGCCTTGAGGGCGATCAGGGTGGATTCGATTTCTTCGCGCTGGGCGGCGTCGCTGTAATGAGGCTCTTCAGCGAACAGCGCGTCGATCCATTCACGGTCCGGGACGGTTTCGGAGCAGATCGACAGGGCGGTCAGGTAGCCGTGGGCGGCCACGTAGTCCAGCGCCTCGTCATGCAGCTCATCGGCGTCGAGGAAGGCTTGCAGGCGGGTTAGTTGCTCAGCGAAGGACATTGAAGGGCTACCTTGGGAATAAACGATGCTGAATTCTAGGCTTTCTTGAGCGCCCAGGCCAGCCGCACGGCATATTTGCCCGGTTTTAGAGCAGGCGTCTATTCGTCAGTCGCGCCCTTTGGCCGATGACGCTCGGGTATACTGCCGCGTTTTGTGATGCCCCTGCAGGCTTAGCGCCAATCCGGGAAAACTTCGCTTACGGATTATTTTCCGTGAAAGCGTATTTTTTCGGCCAGCCTGTACAGAGGGATTTCGGCACCATTTTGGAGTTTTACATGCTCGAGCAGGCTCAACGCGTCCTCAAGGACATCTTCGGCTACGACAGTTTTCGTGGCCGCCAGGGTGCGATCATTGAGCGTGTGGCCAGCGGCGGCGATGCCCTGGTGCTGATGCCTACCGGTGGCGGCAAGTCGCTGTGCTTCCAGGTACCCGCGCTGTTGCGCAACGGCCTGGCGGTGGTGGTGTCGCCGCTGATCGCGTTGATGGACGATCAGGTTGCCACCCTCGAAGAACTGGGCGTCGCCGCCGCTTCCCTGAACTCCACTCTCAGCGCCGAGCAGCAGCGCGACCTGGCCGCACGAATCAAGCGCGGTGAAGTGAAGATGTTGTACCTGGCGCCGGAGCGTCTGGTGCAGCCACGCATGTTGGCCTTTTTGCAGAGCCTGGAAATCGCCCTGTTCGCCATCGACGAAGCCCACTGTGTATCGCAGTGGGGCCACGATTTCCGCCGCGAATACCTGCAGCTTGGTCAATTGGCGGAGCTGTTCCCCGACGTGCCGCGCATCGCCCTGACCGCCACCGCCGACAAACGTACCCGTGAAGAGATCGTCGAGCGCCTGCATTTGCAGAATGCCGAGCGCTTCCTGTCCAGCTTTGACCGGCCGAATATCTTCTATCGCATCGTACCCAAGGAGCAGCCACGCAAGCAGTTGCTCGCGTTCCTGTCCGAGCGGCGCAGCGATGCGGGTATTGTCTACTGCCTGTCACGCAAGAAGGTCGATGAAGTCGCTGCGTTCCTGTGCGAGCAAGGCTACCCGGCGCTGCCTTACCACGCCGGCCTGCCCAATGAAACGCGCTCTGCGCACCAGAAACGCTTCCTCAACGAGGAAGGCCTGATCATGGTGGCGACCATCGCCTTCGGCATGGGTATCGACAAATCCAACGTGCGTTTCGTGGCGCACATGGACCTGCCCAAGTCCCTTGAGGCCTATTACCAGGAAACCGGTCGTGCCGGCCGAGATGGCCTGCCGGCGGATGCCTGGATGGTCTACGGCCTGCAGGACGTGGTGATGCTCAAGCAGATGCTGCAGAACTCCGAAGGTGACGAGCGTCACAAGCGTCTGGAGCAGCACAAGCTCGACGCCATGCTTTCGTTGTGCGAAGAAACCCGCTGCCGCCGTCAGACGCTGCTGGCGTATTTCGACGAAGACATGCCGCAACCCTGCGGTCACTGCGACAACTGCATCGACGGCGTGCAAACCTGGGACGCTACCGAGCCTGCGCGCCAGGCGTTGTCGACGATCTATCGCACTGGCCAGCGCTATGGCGTGGGCCATCTGGTGGATGTGTTGCTCGGCAAGGACAATGAAAAAGTTCGTAGCTTCGGCCACGAAAAACTGTCGGTCTATGGCGTCGGCAAGGCCCGTGCCGAGGGCGAATGGCGTTCGCTGTTTCGCCAGATGGTTGCCCGTGGCCTCGTCGACATTGATATCGAAGGCTATGGCGGGCTGCGCCTGAACGACAGTTGCCGGCCGTTGCTCAAGGGTGAAGTCAGCCTGGAACTGCGCCGCGACCTAAAGCCGCAGGCCAGCGCCAAAAGCAGCAGCACCAGCCAGGCCAGCCAGTTGGTGCGGGGCGAGGAGCGCGAGCAGTGGGAGGCGTTGCGTACCCTGCGGCGCAAATTGGCGCAGGAACACAGCGTGCCGCCCTACGTTATCTTCCCCGACTCCACCTTGCTGGAAATGCTCCGCGAGCAACCCACCACCATGGCCGAGATGGCTCGGGTCAGTGGCGTGGGTGCGCGCAAGCTGGAGCGTTACGGGCAGGCCTTCCTCGAAGTGCTCGGCGGCCAGGCAGAAGCGCCGAAGGAAATCGCCGATATTCGCCACGAACTGATCAGCCTGGCCCGCGCTGGCATGACCCCGATCCAGATCGCCGGCCAACTGCAATGCTCGGAAAAAAATGTGTATACCCTGCTCGCCGAAGCCATTGGCAAGCAACAGTTGTCGCTGGAGCAGGCCCTTGATTTGCCTGAGGATTTACTCGGCGAAATCCAGGATGCCTTCCTCGACGGAGAAGGCGAATTGCCACCTGTAGTGGAGATCGCTCCATTGTTCACCGGGCGTGTTCCCGAGGGTGTTTTGTACTGCGTGCGTGCCGCTTTGCAGTCGGAATTCGAAATTTAGTGTGGCAATTACGACAATGTAACGAATCAGTACATACCGGGCCTTGCCTACTGGCATGGCTCATGCTTAGCTGACTAATAATTAGCCACACTTTATTTTCAGTCTTAAACATGAGTTTTTTATGCCGTTAACCGATCAACACCGTTTTGGCATGCAGTTGGCGCAAATGTCCCGAGGTTGGCGCGCTGAGCTGGACCGTCGTTTGGCGGGGCTAGGGTTGTCCCAGGCGCGCTGGCTGGTGCTGCTGCATCTGGCCCGTTTTGTCGAAGCACCTACCCAACGTGAACTGGCACAAAGTGTCGGCGTCGAAGGGCCGACCTTGGCGCGCCTGCTCGACAGCCTGGAAGGCCAGGGCCTGGTGCAACGCCAGGCCGTGGTGGAAGACCGCCGCGCCAAACGCATTTTGTTGTGTGATACCGCTCAACCGCTGATCGACCAGATCGAGACCATCGCCACGGCCTTGCGCCATGAGCTGTTCGTTGGGGTGAATGAAGAGGATCTGCGCGTGTGCATGCGTGTGCACGAGCACATTCTGGCGAACCTGGAAAAGTCCTGACTCCCAATTCGCCGAGAACCAAATGTGGGAGGGGGCTTGCTCCCGATTGCGGTGGGCCAGCTACAGAATTGTTGACTGATACCCCGCCATCGGAAGCAAGCCCCCTCCCACATTAGTTCTGTGCTGTGTCAGAAGGTCTGCCCCAGGTTCAGGTACACCGCCTTCTGATTATCATCATTGAACCCATAGCTGAAATTCAGCGGCCCCAGTGGCGTATCAAACCCCAGGAAAATACTCGCGGCATTGATATACCCGCTGTCGAATTCGTTGTCGTTGTTCCACGCCCGGCCCCGTTCCAGTGAGGCACCCAGGTACAACGGGAAGTCCAGTGGCAGGTACGAGCGTGGGGTCAGCCGGCGGAAGTACACCGCGCGCATCAGGCTGACGTTCTGGCCCGAAATCGCATCCTGGCGAAAGCCCGACAATTGCCGCGCCCCACCCAGCAGGAAGCTGGAGATCACCACATCGGAATTATCCAGCGTGCGTCCATAGCGACCGCCGAGTATCAGAGTGTCCGGGCCATGGCTCATGGCCTTGTCCAGTTTGAACTCCCATTGACGGTAGCGCTGGTCCGAACCCAGTCCGGGTTCGAATTCGCGAAAGGCCAGACCTATGTCTTCGCCGCTGTGCGGGAAGTAGACGTTGTCGAGGGAGTCGAAGGAATATTTAAGCTCATAGAACCCTTCGCTGAAACTCACGCTCGGCAGGTCGCGCTCGCCGATACGCACGTCCGCCTTGCCCCACGCCTCACCTACGCCGAAGCGGATCTCGCCGCTGTTGCCGATCTGGCGTCCTACGTTCAAGCCAAAGCCATAGCGTTCCAAACGATATTCGGAGATGGGGTCGTTGTCCAGGATCAGCTCAACGTTCTGCGCCTCGGCTCTGATGTAAGGCGCGACGAAGTAGCGCGACCCGGTGTCCATCGGTTGGTAGAACTCGCTGTACAGCTCCTGTCGATCACCGATCTGCACCCGAGTCAGCCATTCCGCGCCGAGGCGGTTGATGCCGTTCACTCGATAGCTGGCGCCAAGGTTGAAAGCGCTGTCGCCGCGCATGTCATCCGACAGGTTCAAGCCCAGGCGCAGGTAGTCGGTGCCGCTGCGCTTGCCCCGCGCGCTGATCACCAGGGTGTTGTCCTGGCCCTTTTTGACCACGCGGTATTGCACCTGCTCGAAGTAATCCAGGCCGTACAGTGTGCCCATGTCCGATTGCAGGCGCCCCAGGTTCAGCGGTTCTCCCAGCCCCTGACGGATGTAATAGCGGATCACGTCGTCGCTGACTTTGGAGTCGTTCTCCACCTTGATAGCGGTGATCACCGGGGTGCGCTCGCCCGGCGTGCGTGCAGCCACCAGTTGCGCGTCGATGGGCTCGACCGGACGCAGGTTCGCCAGGCGCACATCGAGAGCGCGGGTGGCGCGGTAACCGGCGTCGATCATGTCTTTGGCGCGGCCGAAGTCGGTCACGCCATAGGCGGCCAGAGGCGGTTGGATCAGCACATCCTTGGGGTTCAGAGCCTTGAGTTGCTCCTCGGAATTGCGCCGGGTCATCAGGGTGATGGACTGGTTGAGCACGTCCACCACGGTCGCCAATTGCTTGCGCGAGCGCAGCGGGGTGCCGATGTCGACCACGATGGCAATATCGACGCCCATCTCCCGCGCCACATCCAACGGGATGTTGTCGGTCATACCGCCGTCCACCAGCAGGCGGCCGTCCAGTTCCACCGGGGCGAACACGGCGGGGATCGACATGCTGGCGCGTATCACCTGGGGCAGGTGGCCCTTGCTGAACACGACTTTTTCGCCGGTGGTAATGTCGGTGGCCACTGCGCGGAACGGGATCGGCAGCTTGTCGAAGTTACGCGTGTTGCTGCTGTGGGCAAACATGCTTTCCAGCAGCAGCGCCAGGTTCTGGCCCTGGATCACACCCAGTGGCAGGCCGAGGCTGCCGTCGTCGCGGAAACTGAGTTTCTGCTTGACCAGGAAATCCCGGTCGTCCTGTTTGCGCCGAAACGGTACGTCTTCGCGTGGTGGGGCGTCCGACAGGGCCTGTTGCCAGTCGATGCCCAGCGCCAGCTTCTCCAGTTCGTCGATTTTGTAGCCCGATGCGTACAGCCCGCCAATTACCGCACCCATGCTGGTGCCGGCAATCGCATCAATATGGATGCCCTGTTCCTCAAGGGCTTTGAGCACACCGATATGCGCCAGGCCACGGGCGGCACCACCGGACAACACCAGGCCGATTTTAGGGCGGGGTGCTTCCAAGGCTTCGGCAAGCAGGGGGACTAGGCATAGGAACAGGCAAGACAGCAGGCGGCGCATCATCAATCTCGAGGCTGGGCGATAAAGGCCGCTATTATAGCCACTCGATTCGCTGGGCCCGTCATGTCAGGAGCCGCTTAAATTATGTCTGCAAGCAAACCCGAGATCGTTATCACTTATTGCACCCAGTGCCAGTGGTTGCTGCGCGCCGCGTGGCTGGCCCAGGAGTTGCTCAGTACATTTGCCGATGATCTGGGGCGCGTGGCGCTGGAGCCGGCCACCGGTGGCGCCTTTCGCATCACCTGTGATGGCGTGCAGATCTGGGAACGCAAAGCCGACGGCGGCTTTCCCGAGGCCAAGGTACTAAAACAGCGGGTACGCGACCAGATCGACCCGCAGCGCGATCTGGGCCATAACGATCGTACGCAATGAAAGTCACCGCCACAGAGGGGCGGTGACCCTACCGCTACTTGGCAGCGAGCTTTTGTTTGATAAAACCGACGGCCCACGTCAATACCAACCCACCGACGCCACCGCCGACAATATTGCTGCCGATCGCGGCAACATCCAGCGCTTCGCCGCTGGTGGTGCCCGTGAGTGCGGCGACAATCTGGCCCAGCACCAAGCCGCCGACTCCGCCGAGAAAGGTATTGAGCCCTGTCCCCAGGCTCTGTTTGGTCATGCCGGCGATGTTGCCACCGACGGCACCGCTGATGATCTGGACCAGCAAGCTGATGAGCATTTCCATGATGAAACTCCTGCATCGCATTGAGGGGTGACCACTCGCTTGCAGCAACTTCAGAAAGCACCATGGCTGTCGTCGAGGAGTCTTTATCCGTTGAACGACTACAGACTGTTGCGGACGTTTAAAGTATAGATCAGGCTGTGGTTGCCGGTTGTTTGGCCTGGCTGGCGCTGCCCATCAGGCCGGAAAGCACGATGGCGAGGATGATCAAGGCGCCGCCCAGCAACATGCGTAAGGTCGGGGTTTCGGCAAACAACAGCCAGGCCACGGTGATGCCGTAGACAGGTTCCATGGCAAACACCACCGAGGCAGTGCGCGCCTTGATCACGGCAAGGCTGGCGACAAACAGGCTATGGGCAAGACCCGTACAAAACACTCCCAGCAACCCGATCCATAGCCAGTCAATCCCACGTACATCCGCCAGCCCTGGTGCGGCCACCGGCAGCAGGCAGGCCGCGACCACCACGTTCTGGCACAGCGCGGCCTGTACAGCAGGAATGCGCCCGGAGCTGGCGCGATTGTTCAGCGATAACAACGAGAACAACAGCCCCGAGGCGATCCCCCACAGTAGGCCGCTGGTGGCCTCGCTGGCGAGGTTGAAATCCGGGGTCACCAGCACCAGGCCAACGGTGACCAGGGCCACTAGCAGCACTTCATTGGCGCGAATGCGCTCGCGGAAGATCAACCCTTCAAGGATCACGGTAAAGGCCGGAAAGGCGGTAAACCCCAGGGTCGCCACGGCCACGCCGGCGACTTTGACGGCAATAAAGAACGTCACCCAATGCGCGGCCAGCAACACACCGCTGACCAGCAGGCGGCGCCAGTCGCGCATCTCCAGTGTCTTCCAGGGCGCGTTGCTGGCAAAGCGGGCAAACACCGCCAGGGCGAGCACAGCAAACGCGGCGCGACCAAACACGATGATGGCAGGGGAGGCCGCCGCCAGCTTGCCGAATACGCCGGTGAGGCCAAACATCAATGCGCCGATATGCAGGGCGCCGAGGGCTGAACGGGGAGTCATTGCGATCCTTGAAGCAACGGGGGTAACAGCCTCGCAGTCTAGAGGCATGGTTTGCGGGCGTCTGTCGCCGGCCTCGCGATTTTTAGCGTGGGGCTCTTGTCAGTCGGCCCGACGCAGGGCGCTGGGCGTGGCGCCAAACTCGCGCAACATGGCGGCACTGAATGCGCTTTGCGAGGCGTAGCCGACGCGCTCGGCAACCTCACCAATGGCAAGCGGTGTGCCGCGCAAAAGCCCCAGCGCCATGTGCAAGCGACGACTGCGAAGATAATCCATCGGCGTTTGCCCGCATTCGGCCATGAAGCGTGCATGCAGGCGCGCCACGGAAAGCCCGGCGATGCGCGCCAGGTCGGCCACCTGCAACGGGCGCGCAGCATGGCGCTGGATATGGGCATTGAACGCTGCATAAGGCAGGCGCCGGCCAGGCTGCGATTTAGCCTGGGGATGATTGAGGCTGGCCAGTAACAGCACCGCACCTTGCTGGACGATCAGCGGGTCGTCCACCGGGCTGTGCGCCAGCCACTGCACCAGTTGGCTTTGCCGCGGATCCAGCGTCAGTCGCGCCGGTTGCCCCAGCAAGCGGCGACTGGCATCGGCATGCTCGCCCAGGGATTGCACCACCCAATGCTCGGTCGGCACATCCAGCACCAGGCAGCGGCTGCCATCGCGGCTGCCACAGGCATGGTGAGTGGAGAAGGGCAGCACCATCACACTGCTCTCGCGCACTTGGCTGCCACGGCCATCGACTTCCAGCTCCAGGTGCCCGGACAGGCCGAACACCAACTGCGCATGATCATGGCTGTGAGCGATGGGGGCTTCGAGGTAGTGGCGTAGCGTGAGGCTCGGGCTCATCGCAATCTCCAGGGCGGCAAGGCGCCAGTCTACAACGCTTTGCGGGCATTGAGCGCTGTCATCAGACTGACGCACAGCTGTCATGGGCTATTAATCGCCAAGGCGCAAGCTCGCGAAAACAGCGTCGAGGGATGCCCATGACCCATGCCGAGTTCACCCAGCCCAGCCGCAAGCAACGGGTGCGAACCCTGTGGATTTCCGACGTGCATCTAGGCACCCGGGATTGCCAGGCCGAGCACTTGTCGCAGTTTCTCAAGGGCTACCACGCCGACAAGGTCTACCTGGTGGGCGATATTATCGATGGTTGGAAAATGCGTGGCGGCATGTATTGGCCCCAGGCCCACACCAATGTGATCCGTCGACTGCTGACCATGGCCAAGCGCGGCACCGAGGTGATCTACGTCACTGGCAACCATGATGAATTTTTACGACGCTATTCCAAGCTGATCCTGGGCAATATCCAGTTGGTCGATGAGGCAGTGCATGTGACCGCCGACGGTCGGCATCTATTGGTGATCCATGGCGACCAGTTCGATGTGATCACCCGTTATCACCGTTGGCTGGCGTTCCTCGGCGACTCGGCCTACGAATTCACCCTCACGCTTAACCGCTGGCTCAACCATTGGCGCGCGCGCTACGGTTATGGCTACTGGTCGCTGTCGGCGTACCTGAAACACAAGGTGAAAACCGCCGTGAGCTTTATCAGCGATTTCGAAGAAGCGATTGCCCACGAAGTCACCAGGCGCGAACTGCATGGGGTGGTGTGCGGGCATATCCACCATGCCGAGATTCGCAAAGTGGGCGAGGTGGATTACCTCAATTGCGGGGATTGGGTGGAATCGTGCACCGCGCTGATCGAGCACTGGGATGGGCATATCGAGTTGTATCGGTTGGCGGACGTCCAGGCCAGGGAGGCGCAGCTCAAGGCTGAAATGGTCGCTGGCTAAAAGCCTCGCCTCGGTAAAAATGTGGGAGGGGGCGTGCCCCCTCTCACATTTTTGATCCCGCAGTTTTCAGTTGGAAACGTCGGCGATAGCTTGGGCCAGCAGCGTCAAACGTGTCGCATCCACCCCGGCCACGTTGGCCCGGCCTGAACTGACCATATACACGCTGTGCTCCTCGCGCAGTTGCTTGACCTGCTCGGCACTCAAACCGGTATAGGAAAACATCCCGCGCTGCGCGCCGATATGGGCAAACTTCTCGGCCAAGCCATGGGGCTTCAAGGCTTCCACCAACCCGGAGCGCAAGTGCGCGATCCGCGAGCGCATGGCCTCGACTTCCTCGCTCCACAGTTTTTTCAGCTCGGTATCACCGAGGATGGTCGCCACCACGGCAGCGCCATGATCCGGCGGCGTCGACCACAGGTTGCGGGCGATATTCGCCAGTTGGCTGCGCACATCGGTGAGCTTTTCGGCATCCGCAGCACACAGGATCAGTGCGCCGACCCGGTCGCGATACAGACCGAAGTTCTTCGAGCAGGAACTGGTGACCAGCACTTCCGGCAACTCGGCTGCAAACAGGCGCACCGCCCACGCGTCCTGCTCCAGGCCATCACCAAAGCCCTGGTAAGCAAAGTCGATCAGCGGCAGCAACTGGCGTTCCCGCACAATCTGCAACACCTGGCGCCAGTCATCCTGGGTCAGGTCGAAGCCGGTCGGGTTATGGCAGCAGGCATGCAGCAGCACCACGTCACCCTTGGGTACCGTGGACAGGGTCGCAAGCATCGCCGCCACATCCAGGCGATTGTCGCTGCCTACGTAAGGGTAGTGACTGACCTTAAGCCCGGCCTTGGCAAAAATGGTCTCGTGGATTGGCCAGGTCGGGTTGCTCAACCACACGCCACGGCCAGGCAGGCTCTGGGCGATAAAGTCAGCGCTCAGGCGCAGGGCGCCGGTACCGCCTGGGGTCTGGGTGGCGCCGGCGCGGCGTTCGCGCAACAAGGCCGAATCGGCACCGAGCACCAGCTCACTGATCAGGGGGCCGAAAGCCGCGTCACCATGGCCACCGATGTAGGTCTTGGTCACCTGGGTATCAACCAGGCGCTGTTCCGCCAGCTTCACCGAGTGGGGAATCGGCGTCAGGCCCTGGTCGTCCTTATACACGCCCACGCCCAGGTCGAACTTGTTCGGGTTGGCATCCTGGGCATACAGGTCCATCAGCCCGAGGATCGGGTCACCGGGCACGCGGCCAATCGCATCGAAGTGCATTACTTGCGGCCCTCGGCAGTCTTGGCCACTTCGTCGGTGCGCGCAGCCATGATGAAGTCGTTGCGGTGCAGGCCCTTGATGGAGTGGCTCCACCAGGTCACGGTGACTTTGCCCCATTCGGTGAGCAGGCCAGGGTGATGGCCTTCGGCTTCGGAGATTTCACCCATGGCGTTGGTGAAGGCCATGGCGAACTTGAAGTTCTTGAACAGGAAGACCTTTTCCAGCTGCATGACGCCGTCGCGCACTTCGATGTTCCAGTCAGGGATCTGCTTGAGCAGCACCGGCAGTTCTTCATCGCTGACTTGCGGGGCATCGGCGCGGCAGGCTTCGCAGTGGGCTTGGTTCAAGGTGGTCATGGGAGGTGTCCTGAATTCGAATGTTTGAAGGTCAGTGGCGTTACCCTAAAGCAACGCGCGGCCAGGGAACAGACTCACCTGGCCTAAAAAGGCACAGCTCAAGCAGCCTTGGGCTTTGGCGGGAATTTCGGTGCGTGCAAGCCCAATTCCATACCGCGCTCGACCATGCCCATGATGTCTTCCTGCGCCACGTCGAACAGGCGCTTGAGTTCGGGCAATACGAAGTACAGCGGTTGCAGGATGTCGATACGATAAGGGGTGCGCATCGCTTCCAGCGGATCGAAGGCTTGGTGCTCGGGCTCATCCGACAAGCAATACACGCTTTCTTTAGGCGAAGACAGAATGCCGCCACCGTAGATGCGGCGCCCTTGGGGCGTGTCCACCAGGCCGAACTCGATGGTCATCCAGTACAGGCGCGCCAGGTACACCCGTTGCTCCTTGGTGGCCGCCAGGCCGAGCTTGCCGTAGGTGTGGGTGAATTCGGCGAACCACGGGTTGGTCAGCAGCGGGCAGTGGCCAAATATCTCGTGGAAAATATCCGGTTCTTGCAGGTAGTCCAGCTCTTCACGGGTACGAATAAAGGTCGCCACCGGAAATTGCTTGCTGGCGAGCAATTCAAAAAAGGTCTGGAAGGGAATCAGTGCGGGTACACGCGCGACTTGCCAGCCGGTGGTTTCGGCCAGCACCTTGTTGATTTCGCCCAACTGGGGGATGCGATCCAACGGCAGGCCGAGCTTGTCGATGCCGTCCAGGTATTCCTGGCAGGCACGGCCTTCGATCACTTTGAGTTGGCGAGTGATCAGCGTGTTCCATACCGCGTGTTCTTCTGGCGGGTAATGGATAAAACCTTGCGCATCGGGCTCGCGGGCCACGTAGTGCGTCTGCTTCATACGGCTCTCCTGCTAGGCATTCGTTCTTGTTATGTCCTGCGATGCACCTATTGATAACCCGAACAGCGCCGGATTCCATCGCGGTCTTGCCTGGGTGCGTAGGAAAAACTACCCGTTTTCGTAAAGTATTCGTTACGGGTGTAGGCCTTATCTGTGTCTTGGGCTGTGAAAAGGTGACGCGCTGTCACATAATCTTGACGACTATCTGCGCCCAGCGGCAAAAAGACGCGGTGCCTCCCTACTTTTCGAGCCTTTCCATGCGTATCAAAGTGCACTGCCAGAACCGCATCGGCATCCTGCGGGACATCCTCAACCTGTTGGTGGAGTACGGCGTCAACGTCGCCAAGGGCGAGGTCGGCGGTGAGCATGGCAATGCCATCTACCTGTTTTGCCCGAACCTGGTGAACATGCAATTCCAGGCATTGCGCCCGCAGTTCGAGGCGATTGCCGGCGTATTCGGCGTCAAAAGGGTGGGGCTGATGCCGAGCGAGCGGCGGCATATGGAACTCAATGCGCTGCTCGGCGCCCTTGAATTTCCGGTGCTGTCCATCGACATGGGCGGTTCTATCGTCGCTGCCAATCGTGCAGCGGCACAGTTACTCGGTGTGCGGGTGGATGAGGTGCCGGGTATTCCACTGTCGCGCTATGCCGAGGACTTCGATTTGCCGGAACTGGTGCGTGCCAGCAAATCGCGGATCAACGGCTTGCGGGTCAAGGTCAAAGGTGACGTGTTTTTGGCGGATATCGCCCCACTGCAATCCAGCGAGCATGACGACAGTGAGGCCATGGCCGGTGCCGTGCTGACCTTGCATCGCGCTGACCGTGTGGGTGAGCGCATCTACAACGTGCGCAAGCAAGAGCTGCGCGGCTTTGACAGCATCTTTCAAAGCTCCAAAGTGATGGCTGCGGTGGTCCGCGAAGCACGGCGCATGGCACCGCTGGATGCGCCGCTATTAATAGAAGGCGAAACCGGCACCGGCAAAGAACTGCTGGCCCGTGCGTGTCACCTGGCCAGCCCGCGAGGGCAGTCGCCTTTGATGGCCCTCAATTGTGCGGGGTTGCCCGAGTCGATGGCTGAGACTGAACTATTCGGCTACGGCCCCGGTGCTTTTGAGGGGGCGCGAGCGGAGGGCAAGCTCGGGCTGCTGGAGTTGACGGCGGGCGGTACCTTGTTTCTTGATGGCGTTGGTGAAATGAGCGCGAGATTGCAGGTGAAGTTGCTGCGCTTCTTGCAGGATGGGTGTTTCCGTCGGGTCGGCAGTGATGAAGAGGTGTATCTGGATGTGCGGGTGATCTGTGCGACCCAGGTGGACTTGTCGGAACTCTGCGCCCGGGGTGAGTTTCGCCAGGATCTCTATCACCGACTGAACGTGCTGTCGCTGCACATTCCACCCTTGCGTGAATGCCTGGACGGCCTGGCGCCCTTGGTCGAGCATTTTCTTGACCAAGCCAGTCGGCAGATCGGTTGCCCGCTGCCCAAGTTGGCGCCCGCTGCCATGGAGCGTCTTAGCCACTACCACTGGCCAGGCAATGTGCGGCAGTTGGAAAACGTGTTGTTTCAGGCGGTATCGTTGTGTGAGGGCGGCACGGTCAAGGTCGAGCATATTCGTCTGCCGGATTACGGCGTGCGTCAGCCGCTTGGGGATTTTTCGTTGGAAGGCGGTTTGGAGGATATCGTGGGGCGGTTCGAAAAGGCCGTGTTGGAAAGCCTGTACGCCGAGCACCCAAGCAGCCGGCAACTGGGTAAGCGCTTGGGTGTATCGCACACCACCATTGCGAATAAGTTGCGCGACTATAAGGTGATCAAGTAAGGGTATCGCGATGCTGGACACTGCGTCTTGTGAACGCAGTGTCCGATCTGACAACTGTCCAGTGTGTCAGCCGTAGACAATGTTGTACTGGCCTATTTCTTCAATCTTGCCTGTACTTTTGTCCCTCCAGGCCAGCGTTGTGTTTTCGTTGTCAATTTTAAAGAGCTCAATCAGGCTGTAGTTCTTGTCATGTTCCAAGTTGCTCAAACTTTTTTGAATCTCGGGAGAGAGTTTTCCGTACTTGCCGTTTTTCAGGTCCTTGGCAGTTACGCCGTAATCCTTGAATTGTTGGGCTTCGGAATTAGAATTCAACAGCTTTAATAAATCCGTACCGCTCGTTGGCGTCATATAGCCGTTTTCTGGCTGTTCAATAAATACAGGCCTGCCACCGTCGACGGGTGCCCAGAGGTAGGTCAATGCGTATCCGTTAAACTGAGTCACCATCCGGTAGTCCCTATGTTCATCCAGTTTCCCCAGTTCCTTGGTAATACTGGGGGAGAGTGGCCCATATTTGCCGCCAAGCAGATCCTTGGTGGTGATATCCATGTCCATACGGATCATGGCCTGTGGCAGTGTGTCGATAAGTTTATCCAGCGCCTTTACGGCCGGGTTCCAATGTTGATTTATTGGTGCGAATTCGTCTGCGAGCCTTGGAGAGACAAGATAACTTGGCCGCTGATCAGCATACCTGTCAGTAGGGTAGCTCCAGTCACGGCGCATGTCTGGTACGCGCCGCTCGGGAAGGTAGTCCCAGTCGCGACGCATTTGCGGCAAATCCCGGCCAGGGCGATAGTCCCAGTCTGGTTGCATGTCCGAGATGCGTCGGTCGGGGTAATAGTCCCTGGCACGGTGCATCTCTGGAAAGTATCGGTCAGGACGATAGTCTGAAACATCGGCCCTGTGCTCGTGGGTGCACGCGTGATAATGGGGCGCGGCCGATGGGTAGTTAGGTCGGTATACATCATGGTCCGGTCTGCCACCCGCTCTTGTAGGGAAGTAAGGAACACTGAAAGGCAGGGTGGGTACTTGTGAAGTAGTGGACATGATACTGATCCTGTAGTTAGTGATAGGTGTGTCGCAAACACGCAACTTTAAATACTCGGGGTGGTGATGTTGCGATGGGCAGAATTTACGCACGCAGTAGGGTGTGTTCAAGTTGTCGTTGTTTAGTAATTGTAAGCGTGTGTCGAGACGTTTTAATTTGGTGTAAGTGTCGTGAGATGTCCGAGAAAGCAAGCGTAAAAACATGTATTAACTAAATGCTCAAGCGCCTGATAAAGATGGGTTTCACTCGCTGTACGTGAATTTGAAATAATAAGTCTGGTAGTCACCGCGTGTGTATTAATAACCCATCGCAACATTTCCCTCGATAAGAGCGGCCCAGGAAGCTGAAATGGCGACGCACCGGCGTAATTCAGGCATGGGGAAGGCTTCGGGCGTCAGGTCTTGCCGCAAGCGGCATAAGTCCGCCGTTTTTTCGACTCTTGAGAGTGGGTCTGCTCGACGCTCCAGCCCTCAACCCCCCGTATTCAGGGGGCTCCTTCGTTTTTTTTAAAGTTGGTTCGCAAATTGCTTAAGCCTCCTCAGTACAGCGGTGGGCGGCAAGCGTCCGTCAGAAAGAGGAAAGAGCGTGGACAAGTACCTTTATGTGGCAATGACCGGCGCCAGCCAGAATGCACTGGCGCAGAAGGCCCATGCCAACAACCTGGCGAACATTTCCACCAACGGTTTCCAGCGCGACCTGGAGCAGGCGCGTTCGATGCCGGTGTTCGGTGACAGCTTTCCGGCGCGGGCATTTGCCATGACCGAGCGGCCGGCCACTGACTTCTCCCCGGGCGCGATGATCGAAACCGGTCGCGACCTGGATGTGGCCGTCAGCGGCGACGGCTGGATGGCCGTGCAAACCCCCGATGGCGGCGAAGCCTACGTACGCAGCGCGAGCATGAACGTGGATGCGCTGGGGGTGCTGCGTGCCGGCAATGGTATGCCGATCATGGGTAACGGTGGCCCGATTGCCGTGCCGCCCCAGCAGAAAATCGAAGTCGGTGCCGACGGCACCATCAGCATCCGCGCCATGGGCGAAGGCCCGCGGGTGATGGCGGAAGTGGACCGGATCAAGATGGTCCAGCCCGACCTCAAGAACATGACCAAAGGCCTGGACGGCACCATCCACACCAAGGATGGCCAGCCAGCCCAGGCCGATGCGAACGTCAAGCTGACTTCGGGCTTCCTGCAGGCGAGCAACGTCAATGCCGTGGAAGAAATGACCGCGGTGCTGGCGCTTTCCAAGCAGTTCGAGCTGCACATCAAGATGATGAACAGCGCTAAAGAAGACGACCAGGCCATGACGCGCGTCATGCAGATGAGCTGATTCAAGCCCATTAACTAATTTGCAACGTAGCGCCCACCACCCGGCGCACGAAGGAGAACAGCATGCTTCCGGCTCTATGGGTTGCCAAGACAGGCCTGTCCGCCCAGGACACCAACCTGACGACCATTTCCAACAACCTGGCGAACGTGTCGACCACGGGCTTCAAACGTGATCGCGCCGAGTTCCAGGACCTGCTCTATCAGATCAAGAAGCAGCCAGGTGCCCAATCGACCCAGGACAGCGAATTGCCGTCGGGCCTGCAATTGGGTACTGGTGTGCAGATCGTCGGCACCCAGAAAAACTTCAGCGCCGGTAACCTGCAGCAAACCGGCCAGCCGCTGGACATGGCCATCAATGGCCGTGGCTTCTTCCAGATCCTGCAACCGGATGGGACTACCTCATACACCCGCGACGGTACTTTCCACCTGGACTCCAACGGCCAGATCGTCACCGCCAACGGTTTCGCCCTGGAACCGGCCGTGGTGGTTCCGGCGGATGCCAAGACCTTTACCGTGGGCAACGACGGCACCGTGTCTATCACTGTGGCCGGCAACCCGGCGTCGCAAGTGATCGGCAACCTGCAAACCGCCGACTTCATCAACCCGGCCGGCTTGCAAGCGATGGGCAATAACCTGTTCCTGGAAACTGCCTCCAGCGGCGCGCCGCAAATCGGCACCCCGGGCCTGAACGGGTTTGGCACCACGCTGCAAAGCACCCTGGAAACCTCCAACGTCAGCACCGTTGAGGAGATGGTCAACATGATCACCACCCAGCGCGCCTACGAGATGAACTCCAAGGTGATTTCCACCGCCGACCAGATGCTCTCGTTCGTCACGCAAAATCTGTAATCACGTCTATGGGGCGCTCTTGACGGCGCCTGCAACACCATGAGGTAAGGGTCATGAATCGCTATGTTTCCGTTTTGGCATTGAGTGGGATCGCCGTGCTCGCGGGCTGTGTTGCCCCAACGCCAAAGCCCAATGACCCGTACTACGCGCCGGTGTTGCCACGCACGCCGCTGCCGGCGGCGGCCAATAACGGCTCGATCTACCAGGCTGGTTTCGAACAGAACCTGTACAGCGACCGCAAGGCCTTCCGGGTCGGTGACATCATCACCATCACCCTCAACGAGAAGACCCAGGCCAGCAAGAACGCCAACTCGCAGATCGGCAAGAACAGCAAGACCAGCATCGGCCTGACGTCGCTGTTCGGCGGTGGCCTGAACACCAACAACCCGCTGGGCGGTGGTGACCTGAGCCTGGACGCCGGCTACAGCGGCGACCGTGCCACCAACGGCAAGAGTGCGGCGGGGCAGGGCAACAGCCTGACCGGTTCGATCACCGTGACCGTGGCCGACGTATTGCCCAACGGCATCATCGCCATACGCGGTGAAAAGTGGATGACCCTCAACACCGGCGACGAGCTGGTGCGCATTGCCGGGATGGTCCGTGCCGATGATATTTCCACCGACAATACCGTGCCGTCGACGCGCATTGCCGATGCGCGCATCACCTACTCGGGGACGGGTTCGTTTGCTGATGCAAGCCAGCCGGGCTGGTTCGATCGTTTCTTCCTTAGCCCGCTGTTCCCTTTCTAGGTGGCCATTTTGAATTTCAAACAGCTGATGGCGACGGCGCTCTTGCTGGCCTTGAGCACTGTGGCCCAGGCCGAGCGGCTCAAAGATATCGCCAGTATTTCCGGCGTGCGCTCCAACCAGTTGATCGGCTATGGCCTGGTGGTGGGGCTCAATGGCACGGGTGACCAGACCACCCAGACGCCGTTCACCCTGCAGACCTTCAACAACATGCTGTCCCAGTTCGGTATCAAGGTGCCGCCAGGCTCGGGCAACGTGCAATTGAAGAACGTTGCCGCGGTGTCGATCAGTGCCGATTTGCCGCCATTCGCCAAGCCGGGCCAGGTGGTGGACATTACCGTTTCGTCCATGGGCAACTCCAAAAGCCTGCGTGGCGGCACCTTGCTGATGACGCCGCTCAAAGGTATCGACGGCAACGTCTACGCCATTGCTCAGGGCAACCTGGTGGTCGGCGGGTTTGACGCTGAAGGCCGCGATGGTTCGAAGATCACTGTCAACGTACCGTCGGCCGGGCGCATTCCCGGTGGCGCGACGGTTGAACGCACCGTGCCGAGCGGTTTCAACCAGGGCAACAGCCTGACCCTGAACCTCAATCGCTCCGACTTCACCACTGCCAAGCGCGTGGTCGACAAGATCAACGACATGCTCGGCCCAGGTGTGGCCCAGGCCATCGACGGCGGTTCGATTCGCGTCACCGCACCACTGGACCCCAGCCAGCGTGTGGACTACCTGTCGATCCTGGAAAACCTGGAGGTCGACCCTGGCCAGGCGGTGGCAAAAGTCATCATCAACTCGCGTACCGGCACTATCGTGATCGGTCAGAACGTCAAGGTCTCGCCGGCAGCGGTGACCCACGGCAGCCTGACGGTGACCATCACCGAAGACCCGATCGTCAGCCAGCCGGGCCCGCTGTCCAACGGCCAGACCGCCGTGGTCCCGCGCTCGCGGGTCAATGCCCAGCAAGAAGCCAAGCCGATGTTCAAGTTCGGCCCCGGCACCACCCTGGACGAGATTGTCCGTGCGGTGAACCAGGTGGGCGCAGCGCCCGGCGACTTGATGGCCATCCTCGAAGCTTTGAAACAGGCCGGCGCCTTGCAAGCCGACCTGATCGTGATCTGAGGCCATGGCCATGGATATGCGCAAGAGCGGCATCAGCAGCACGGCGGACTCGGGGTCTTACTCCGACCTGAATCGGCTTAACCAGCTGAAGGTCGGTGATGACAAGAACAGCGAAGGCAACATGCGCAAGGTGGCGCAGGAATTCGAATCGCTGTTCTTGAACGAGATGCTCAAGTCCATGCGCTCGGCCACCGATGCCCTGGGCAAGGACAACCCGTTGAACACCCCGGCGGCCAAGCAGTACCAGGAAATGTACGACCAGCAACTGGCGGTGTCGATGTCCCGCGAGGGCGGTGGTATCGGCCTGGCCGACGTGCTGATGCGCCAGATGCAAAAGAACAAACCGGTGGAGGCCCAGGCCGCCACCTTGCAAGGCCCGGCAGCGGATGGGCCGGTGAGGAAAGTCGATGTGCCGACCGAGATTGCTGCCGGTACCCAGGCTGAGGGCCCGTTGGGGCGCTCCAATGGGCAGCGTCCATTGTGGGCCTATCGCGTGGCCGAGCCGCAGGCCGGGGCCGTTGCGTCTCACAGCAACGACATGGAGCTGATGAACCAGCGCCGTATCGCCTTGCCCAGCAAGCTGACTGACCGTTTGCTTGCCGGCATCGTGCCCAGTACCCAGGTCGAGGCCAAGGCCGCGCCGCTGCGCAACAGTGCCGCCGATGACAACGTCATCAACAGCAGTGCGCGCACCTTTGCCATACCGAGCGGGCGCATGCAGGTGTATGGCCGCGCCATTGCCCAGCCACCGCTGGCACCGGCGAAGAAAGCCTTCAGCTCCCAGGACGAATTCGTTGCCACCATGCTGCCGATGGCCAAGGCCGCCGCCGCACGGATTGGCATCGATCCCAAGTACCTGGTGGCCCAGGCAGCGCTGGAAACCGGTTGGGGCAAATCGGTCATGCGTGCCGAAGACGGCAGCAGCAGCCACAACCTGTTCGGCATCAAGGCCGGCCAGAGTTGGCAGGGCGGCCAGGCCCGTGCGATCACCAGCGAGTTTCGCGATGGGGCGATGGTCAAGGAAACGGCGCAGTTCCGTTCCTACAGCTCCTACCAGGACAGCTTCCACGACCTCGTGACCCTGCTGCAAAGCCATGATCGCTATAAAGAAGTTGTGAAATCAGCCGACAACCCGGAACAGTTTGTACGCGAGTTGCAAAAAGCCGGTTATGCAACCGACCCGGATTACGCCAGCAAGATTTCGCAGATCGCAAAAACCATGAACAGTTACCAGAACTACGCTGCCGCTGGCGCAACCACACATTTATAAGGTCTGAACCATGAGTTTGCTCAGTATCGGGATGTCAGGGCTCAACGCCGCTCAAGGATCGCTGTCGGTCTTGAGTAACAACATCGCCAACGTGAACACCCCGGGGTATTCGCGTCAGCAGACCACGCAGAATACCAACGCGTCGAACCCGTTCGGCGGTGTGTTCATCGGCACTGGTACCACCCTGGCCGACGTGCGCCGGGTGTACAACGAATACCTGGACACTGCCTACCAGAACAGCACGGCCCTGAACAACGATGCCAAGGCGTATCTGGATCAGGTCGGCGCCGTCGACAAAGTGCTGTCGGACAAGACCACCGGTCTGTCATCGGTGCTCAGCTCGTTCTTCGCTACCCTGCAAACTGCAGCGTCCAACCCCAGCGACCTGTCGGCCCGCCAACTGCTGGTGACCAACGCCCAGACCCTGAGCAGCCGTTTCAACGCGATCTCGACGCAGTTGACCCAGCAGAAAGAGACTATCAACAACCAACTGAGCAGCATGAGTGAGCAGGTCAATCAATTGACCGCCTCGATTGCCTCGCTCAACAAGCAGATCTCCCAAGTGCAAGGCGCGTCTGGCAATGCACCGGCCAACCTGCTGGACTCGCGTAACGAGGCGGTACGCTCGCTCAATGAGCTGATCGGCGTAACGGCCACCGAGAAGAACGGCCAGTTCAGCGTGACCACCGGCAGCGGCCAGTCCCTGGTGGAGGGCGGGATCTCCAATACGATTTCCGCAGTGCCGAGCAAAACCGATAACAGCCAGTACACCATTCAGCTGGACATGAACGGCACCACCATGGACCTGGGCGGCGTCATCAGTGGCGGCAGCATCGGCGGCCTGTTGCGTTATCGCAGTGATGCCTTGATGCCCGCTATCAACGACCTGGGCCGTATCGCCATCGCAACCGCAGACACCATCAATAACCAACTGGGCCAAGGCCTGGACCTCAATGGTGACTTTGGCGTTTCGCTGTTCAAAGACATCAACAGTGCCGCCGCCATTGCTTCGCGCAGCCAGGGCGCCTCGGGCAACAGTGCCGGGGCCGGCAACCTGAATGTGACGATCAAGGACAGCAGTAAGTTGTCCACGTTTGACTACACCGTGACCTTCAGCGACAAGACCGACCCCAACAAGGTCACGGTACTGCGTTCGGACGGCAAGGCAATGGGCACCTTTGACATGGGCTCCACACCGCCGCCGACCATGGATGGCTTTACCCTGGCGCTGGACGGCAAGGGCGCCATGGCGTTTGGCGACAGCTTCAAAGTCAGCCCGACCGCCACCGGCGCAAGCGGTATGGGTGTAGCGCTCACCGATGCCAACAAGCTGGCGTTTGCCGGCCCGCTGGCGGGTACCAGCAGCAAGACCAACAGCGGCACAGGCACATTTACCCAGCCGTCGTTGACGGTGCCGCTGGACATCCATGGCGGCACCGACACCGCACAGTTGCGCGCCGGTATTGAAAACTCGATGCCGGTGAAGATGGTGTTTGGCAAGCCCGCCGCTGACGGCACGCAGTCGTATACGATCAGCGATTCCAAGGGCAACCCGATTGGCACTGGCTCAATCATCCCGGGGCAGGGCAACAAGATCACCGTCGACGTACCGATGCGCGACGCCAGCGGTGCAGCCATCCCCGGCAAGAGCTTCAAGTTCGACACCACCGTCAATGGCTCCCCGGCAGACGGCGACAGCACTACCTTCGCCTTCAACAGCGGCGGCAAATCCGATGGCCGAAACGCCCAGGAACTGCTGAACCTGCAAACCAAGGCCACCGTTGGCATGGGCGAGGGCAACGGGGGCACCAGCCTGGTGGGGGCCAATAGCAAGCTGGTCTCCACTGTCGGCGCCAAGGCCAGCCAGGCCGGGGTCGACAGCGCCGCCACCGGTGCGTTGCTGAGCGCCAATAAAGATGCGCGCAACTCGGTGTCCGGGGTCAACCTGGATGACGAAGCCGGCGACATGATCAAGTTCCAGCAGTACTACACCGCGTCGTCGCAGATCATCAAGGCTGCGCAGGAAACCTTCACCACACTGATGAATGCTCTTTAAGGGAGGCTGGGACGATGCGTATTTCTACACAGCAGTATTTCGAGACCAGCTCTGCCAAGTACCAGAGCAACTATTCCAGCGTGGTCAAGGCCCAGGACCAGGCCAGCACCGGTGTCCGTGTGCAAACCGCCGCGGATGATCCGGTAGCGGCGGCGCGGTTGCTGATGCTGCAACAGCAGAAAGATATGCTGGCGCAATTCAACGGCAATATCGACACGTTGAAGAACTCGCTGACCACCCAGGACGGCGTGCTGGAAAACATCAATATCGCGATTCAGCGGGCCAGTGAGCTGGCGTTGAAGGCGGGTAACGTTGGTATCAGCGACGCTGACCGCAAATCGACTGCCGCCGAGATCGGCGCCATTGAAGATCAGGTCCTGGGCCTGCTCAATACCAAGGACGCCAGCGGTAATTACCTGTTCTCCGGGAGCAAGACCGACACGCCTCCCTACACCCGCAACAATGACGGCACCTATAGCTACCAGGGCGATGACACGCCGTTGAGCCTGAAGGTGGCTGAGAACCTGTCGGTCGCCATGGGCAATACCGCCAAGAGCATGCTGGAAAGCTCGGCGAATACAGGTCGTACGCAAACGGCGCCGATCCTCGTGCCGCCAGCGATCGATGATGGCAAGGTCACCGTGTCTGCCGGGTTGATCGCGGCCAACACCAGCTATAACAGCAGTTTTTCCGACGGCCAGCCGTACAAGCTGACCTTCACCAGCAGCACCCAATATGTCGTAACGGACAATGCCGGCAAGGACATCACCTCGGAGATTCCGGGCAACGGCACTTTCGATGCCACCAAGGAAGGCGGTTCGAGTATCAATCTGCGCGGGGTCAAGTTTGACATCGGCTTGAACCTGGGCAAGGACGCACTGGGCAAAGACATACTGCCCGGCGCGCCATCGGACGCCATCGTCAAGGATCGCGAGTTCAGCCTGTCGGTAAAGCCGGACACCTTCAGTGTTTCGCGCACTCCGAGCAATCCGTCCACTGCGCAACTGAGCGGCGGCACGGTGAGCGATCCGGCGGCATACGCCAGCACCTTTCCCAACTCGGGTGTCGTCGTCAAGTTTGGCGCGGCCGGTGCCTATGATCTGTATGCGCAGCCGTATACCGCAGACAGTAAATCCATTGCCAGTGGCACCCTGGCAGCTGGTGCAACGTCAATCACGGCGGCGGGCGTGACCTTCGATGTCACCACCGCACCGGCGCCGGCAGCCGGCGACCAGTTTTCGATCAGTGCCACCAGCAACAAGAACGAGAATGTCCTCGACACCTTGAGCCATTTGCGCAAAATCCTGGAAACGCCGTCAGACGGCAACCCGGCGGCGCAAAAGGAGCTCAAGGATGTGGTGGCCAAGTCCATTGGCAACCTGACCAATGCCTACAGTCAGATCGACCAGGCGCGCGGTTCCCTGGGTGCGCGCCTCAATGGCCTGGATATTCAGTCCAAGGAAAACGTCAGCCTGGACCTGGCCAATACCACCACCATGAATGCCCTGGGCAATGTCGACTTCGCCGAGGCCGCCATCAACCTGAGCTTGCAGCAGACCATGTTGCAGGCTTCGCAGTTGGCCTTTGTGAAAATCTCGCAGTTGAGCCTGTTCAACAAGATGTGATCGGCGCTGTGCACGACGGCCCAGCCTGGAAACAGGCTGGGCCGTCGTCGTTTCCGTGGCGCAATTGTTGAAACGTTTTGCATAAACCACGCAAAATTGAGTGACCTGTGAGTCATAAAGCGCATCTTCACTGTATCGTGTGAAAAGGATAAGTCGTCACAGGGCCTTCATCGGGCGGCTTTCACCGGGATTTTTATGGGGTTATCCCCTTTATTGTCAGCACTTCCGGCATAGCCCGAGGGGTGTTCTCCAGCTATTTAGTATTGGGAAGCCACAATGATTGGCATAAAAAGCATCGCCAGTTACGTGCCGGCGGACGGGATCGATAACTACGCCCAGGGTGCCAAGTTCGCCAAGGATGAAGAATTCATCATTGGCAAGATCGGCTCGGCGTTCCTGCCGCGCAAGGAAGCTGCACAGGAGACTTCCGATCTGTGCGTCGAAGCAGTCAACGCCTTGTTTGCCAACAACCCCGAATTGAAGCGTGAGTCCATCGACGCGCTGATCGTCGTCACCCAGAACGGCGATGAAGAGGGCCTGCCTCATACCGCCGCCATCGTTCAGGACAAACTGGGCCTGCCTACCCACGTTGCCGCCTTCGATATTTCCCTGGGCTGCTCCGGCTACGTCTACGGCATCTACGCGATGAAGGGCTTCATGGAAGCCGCCGGCCTGAAAAACGGCCTGCTGATCACTGCAGACCCGTACTCGAAGATCGTCGACCCGGAAGACCGCAACACCACCATGCTGTTCGGCGATGCCGCCACCGCCACCTGGATGGGCGAAGATGCGCCGTGGTTGCTCGGCAAATCCAAGTTCGGCACCGACGGTTCCGGCGCGCCGCACCTCAAAGTCAGCGACGGCGTGTTCTTCATGAACGGCCGCCAGGTATTCAATTTCGCACTGCTGAAAGTGCCTGCGCACTTGCATGAACTGCTCGCCGAGTCGGACCTCAAGGCCGATGACATCGATGCGTTCTGCATCCACCAGGGCAGTGCGGCCATCGTCGATGCCGTGGCGCGTCGCTTTGAAGAGGCGCCGGTGGACAAGTTCATCAAGGACATGGTCGAGACCGGCAACACCGTGTCGTCGAGCATCCCGCTGCTGCTGGAAAAGCACGTGATGGACGCTACCTGGAAGCGCGTGGCAATCAGCGGGTTTGGTGTGGGCCTGTCGTGGGGCTCGGCGATTCTCTATCGCCCGTGATGTTTTAGCCGCTGCATAAAAAACGCCGATGATCCTTCGATCATCGGCGTTTTTTTATTGGCGCCAGAAAAGCCAATGAAACCGGGCTTCTGTGCCTGCATAAGCCCTTGAAATACAAGGGCTGGCACAGGGCTACTAAAAAAAATCAAAAAAATCCTCAAGCAACCGGCTGCCACGACGATAACTATTACGTAGGTTCTCTAGGCCACACCCGGCGGTCGCCAGGGCCGGAAGCCGCAGTATCCAAACCACGAGGATTTCGTCATGGCATTATCAGTAAACACCAACATCACCTCCCTGGGTGTCCAGAAGAACCTGAACAAAGCTTCCGACGCCCTGAGCCAGTCGATGAACCGTCTGTCCTCCGGCCTGAAAATCAACAGCGCCAAAGACGACGCTGCCGGCATGCAGATCGCCAACCGTCTGAACAACCAGGTCAAAGGCCTGAACGTTGCCATCGCCAACGCCAACAACGGCGTGTCGATTGCCCAGACCGCTGAAGGCGCGATGCAAGAATCCACCAACACCCTGCAGCGTCTGCGTGAACTCGCCCTGCAAGCGTCCAACGGTGACAAAAGCGACGCTGACCGTGTTTCCCTGCAGCAGGAATTCACCGCTAAAGTGGGCGAGCTGAACCGTATCGCCAGCACCACCACCTTCGGTGGTCGTAACCTGCTCGACGGCTCGTTCAGCAACGTAGCCTTCCAGATCGGCGCCAACGCCAACGAGACTATCTCGTTCGGTATGACCGACATCAGCTCGACTGCGCTGAAGGGTAACTACAAAGAAGCTGCTGTCGACGGTGCTGCGATGACTGGCCTGGCTGCTACTGCTACCGGTTCCGTATTGGGCAATAGCGCCCAAAGAACTGGTACAGCCGCTGCAGGGGCGACTGTTGCTACCGACGCATTCACCATCAACGGCACTGAAATTGCCCTCGGTGTTGCCGCTGCCGGTGTTCCAGCAGCTACCGCTGCACTGAACGCCATCAACGCTCAAACCGCAACCACTGGCGTTACTGCTACTGCCGATGCTGCGGGCGTCGTAAGCCTGACCTCGAAAAATGCCATCGTTCTGGGTGCCTCGGCAACCGGTGGTGCAACAGACGGCCTGGCCAAGCTCAATCTGGGTGCAGCGGGCACCGTTCCTTCGAACAACAACCTCAAGTCTGCCGGTGCTGTCTCGGTTAATGGCACTGCCGTGACTTGGGCTGCTAACGACACCATGGCAGCTGTGCTGACCAAGCTAGAAAACGCGGCAGGCGGCGCAGCTGCTGGTGCTTCGGCCACTTTTACTGACGGCCGTGTCAAGCTGACTTCGGGTAATGGCGCAGACATTAAACTGTCCAACACCTCCAGTGGTTCTCTGACGCAGTTGGGTCTGTCGGCTGGTACTACTCAAGCCAAGTTGACCGCTGACACCTCCATCGACGTGAACGGCGTTGAAGTCAAGTTCAAGAAAGGTGACACCGCTGACGCGATCGTTTCTTCGATCAACAGCGCCAGCACCGGTGTTCAAGCCAGCAAAAACGCTGACGGCACCCTGAACCTGTTCGCTGACAAAGACATCACCATCAAGGATGGTAGCGCCGGTACTGGCCTGGCTGCACTGGGTCTGACCGCTGTTGCAGCGGCCGGCACCAAAACCGCCGTCACCATGGAAACCAGCGTTTCTGACCTGAACATCCTGACTGCCGCTGCTTCGCAACAAGCTACCCAGGCTCTGGACGATGCCATGCAGCAGATCGACAGCCAGCGTTCGCAGCTGGGTGCCGTACAAAACCGCTTCACCAGCACCGTGGCCAACCTGCAGAGCATTTCGCAGAACTCCTCCGCTGCCAAAGGCCGCGTAGAAGACGCTGACTTCGCTTCTGAAGCCGCTGAGCTGACCAAGCAACAAACCCTGCAACAGGCTTCCACTGCGATCCTGTCCCAGGCCAACCAACTGCCATCCGCTGTACTGAAGCTGCTTCAGTAATAGCGCTAGCGGTTAAATAACGGGAGGGTGCGTTTGACGACGTGCCCTTCCGTTTTTTCAGTTTGGAGGTGGTGACATGGACATGAGCATCAAGCTGACCTCGTCTTACCCCGCAGGCACGGCCCCGGCCAACCTTGGCGCAGTGGTGACCCAGGCCAAGCCTGTGGCCAGCAATGAGCCGATCAAGAGTGAAGAGCCTCAGCGCGTGGCGCTGGAGAAGGCTGTTACCGATATGCGTGAGTTTGTGCAGGCTTCACAGCGCAACCTGGATTTTTCCATCGATGACTCTACCGGCAAGGTAGTGGTCAAGGTGATCGCCACCGACAGTGGTGAAGTGATTCGACAGATTCCATCGGAGACCGCGCTGAAACTGGCGCAGAACCTGAGCGATGCCGGCAGCCTGTTGTTTGATAGCAAGGCTTGAGTTGGCACGAAACATGTTTCTGATTGCGGTCTAGGCGTTTAAGCGCCAAAAAAACGGCCGCCGCAGGACAAGGAGAATGAAAAATGGCTAGTTCAACGATTTCCGGCCCTGGTTCGGGCTACGACACGCAAGCTATCGTCAAGGCGTTGGTGGGGGCTGAACAAGCGCCTAAACAACAGCAGATCACCAACGAGCAGAAAACTGCCACCGTCCAGTTGTCGGCAGTTGGTTCGATCAAGACGGCGTTGGAGGCCTATCAGGCGGCGATCACCAAGTTGAATAACCCCTCCGCGTTCAATGGGCTGGCGGCAAGTTCTTCGGAAGAGAAAAACGCCAAGGTGACGTTGGGTGACGGAGCATCCAGTGGCAAGTACGTGTTGCAAGTCGATAACCTGGCAACCGCTTCAAAAGTTACCACTGCGGTGAATGCTGAGGGTGCCTCGGGCAAGGCCAACACTACAGACGAAGACCAAACGCTGACCATCAACCAGTCGGGTAAAAGCTTCGATGTGGTGATTCCAGGTGGCGCGACCCTGCAACAGGTGCGAGAGTCAATCAATACCCAGCTCTCGTCGCAGGGTATCAGTGCCAACGTATTGAGCGACTCCAATGGTGCGCGACTGGTACTGACCTCGACCAATATGGGCGAAGGCACCGACATCACCCTCAGCGGTGATTCGCAACTGGCCAGCGGGTATGACAAAGGCACGCCGCCGACCAACGCCAAGTACTCCATCGACGGCATTGCAATGTCATCCAGCAGCAACAAAATCACGTCGGCGATCAGTGGCGTCACGTTGGAGCTGTTGGACACCATTGATGTGAAAAAACCGACGACCATTACCGTGGCCAGTAACACTGACACGTTGAAAACCTCGGTACAGTCCTTCGTCAGTGCGTACAACACGCTGATGACCGCCATCAATACCCAGACCAAAGTTACTGCAACCGGTGACGCGTCGACTACCACTGCCGGTGCGTTGACCGGCGATGCATCAATGCGTCAATTGGTGAACAGCCTGCGCTCCGAACTGGTCAGCGGCTCCGGCGCGGGCACCATGACCAGCCTGGCCCAGATGGGTATCACCACCGATCAGAAAACCGGCCTGCTGAGCCTGGATGACAAGACGTGGGACAAGGCGGTAGTCAAAGGCGCTGGCGATATTGCCAAGCTGTTCACCGGCGACACTGGTTTGATCACGCGCATGAACAAGGCGACGAAGAGCTACGTGGGCACCACCGGCACCCTGGCAACCCGGGCGACGGATCTCAACAACAAGTTGACCGACTTGACCAAAGAGACGGCCGACCTGACACGACGTATGGACGCCTTGCAAAAATCCCTGACCGCCAAGTACACGGCCATGGACACCATGATCGCGCAGATCAACGCCAGCAGCTCCAGCATCCTGACCACCCTCAACTCGCTGAACAATCCGAAATCGAACTGATGGGCGGCGCGCTTTCAGGCCCTGATTCAGGGCCTTGGCGTATGGTTGGGAATTAAAGTTTTCGTCGCCACGGTCGAAAAACTGGTTAAGCAAACCTATTCGATTGTCGCCAGTAACGAGGTAGCAACATGAACCCGATGAGAGCCCTTCGCCAATACCAGAAGGTCAGTTCCCATGCCCAGGTCTCCGAAGCCAGCCCGCACCGCCTGGTGCAGATGCTGATGGAAGGAGGCCTTGATCGCATGGCGCAGGCCAAGGGCGCATTGAACCGTGGGGATATTGCCCAGAAAGGGCTGATGCTGGGCAAGGCGATTGAAATTATCTCTGGCCTGCGTGACGGCCTGGAGCCAGAAAAGGCCGAAGATCCGGCGGCAGTGCACCAGTTGGACGCCTTGTATGGCTATATGAGCAATCGTTTGGTCGAGGCCAACCAGGTGAATGACGCCGAGATAATCGACGAAGTTGCCCGCCTGCTGATCACCGTCAAGACCGGCTGGGATGCCATCGCTCCACAATAAGGCCGATCGCCTTGAGGGACACATCATGAGCCATGCACTGCAACGCATCGACGAAACCCGCGAAGCCCTTCTCGGCGCGCTGGCTGAGCGCAATTGGGAAGCCGTGGGCGAGTTGGACTTGGGTTGCCGCGCGGTGATTGATGAGGTGCTCAGCGAAGCGCCGGTGGACGAGGGCGCCTTGCGCGAGAAACTGGAAAGCCTGTTGGTGGTGTATCAGCAGTTGCTGGAGGTCACGACCGGCGAGCGCCAGGCGATTTTCGAAGAGATGTCGCAGATCAACCAAGCGAAAAATGCGTCAAAGGTTTACCATCTCTTCGGTTGAACGGGCGCAGTTAATCCGCACGGCGCGTCATATATTTGACTGTGCCAGCATTTTTGACTTAACTAGTGCTGTTTTCAGATTTCAGACGTCTAGTAGGTAACAAATCTTACAGGCGTCTTGATTGCCCTCATTCCGGGGCAGGAAGTTTTACTAGGGAAGTTGCTATTGCATGTGGCGTGAAACCAAAATTCTGCTGATCGATGACGATAGCGTCCGCCGCCGCGATTTAGCGGTGATTTTAAATTTTCTTGGTGAAGAAAATTTACCCTGCGGCAGCCACGATTGGCAGCAGGCGGTCAGCTCGTTGGCGTCGAGCCGTGAAGTCATCTGTGTATTGATCGGGACGGTAAACGCTCCTGGCGCAGTTCTGGGCCTGTTAAAGACACTGTCAACCTGGGATGAGTTCCTTCCGGTGTTGCTGATGGGCGATATTTCTTCTGTGGACCTGCCGGAAGACCAGCGCCGCCGCGTGCTTTCCACCCTGGAAATGCCGCCCAGCTACAGCAAATTGCTCGATTCGCTGCACCGCGCCCAGGTCTATCGCGAGATGTACGACCAGGCCCGCGAACGTGGCCGTCACCGTGAACCCAACCTGTTTCGCAGCCTCGTCGGCACCAGCCGGGCGATCCAGCACGTGCGCCAGATGATGCAGCAAGTGGCCGACACCGACGCCAGCGTGCTGATCCTCGGCGAGTCGGGCACCGGCAAGGAAGTGGTCGCGCGCAACCTGCACTATCACTCCAAGCGTCGCGACGGGCCTTTTGTGCCGGTCAACTGCGGGGCGATCCCGGCAGAGCTGCTGGAAAGCGAGCTGTTCGGCCACGAGAAGGGCGCCTTTACCGGGGCGATCACCAGCCGTGCCGGGCGTTTCGAGCTGGCCAATGGCGGCACGCTGTTCCTTGACGAAATCGGCGACATGCCACTGCCGATGCAGGTCAAGTTGCTGCGTGTGTTGCAGGAGCGCACCTTCGAGCGCGTGGGCAGCAACAAGACCCAGAGCGTGGACGTGCGCATCATTGCCGCCACCCACAAGAACCTCGAAAGCATGATCGAGGTCGGCAGCTTCCGCGAAGACCTGTACTACCGCCTCAACGTATTCCCCATCGAGATGGCCCCGCTGCGCGAGCGCGTGGAAGACATCCCGTTGCTGATGAACGAGCTGATCTCGCGCATGGAGCACGAAAAACGCGGCTCCATTCGTTTCAACTCCGCTGCGATCATGTCCCTGTGCCGCCACGGCTGGCCGGGTAACGTGCGTGAGCTGGCCAACCTGGTGGAGCGCATGGCGATCATGCATCCGTACGGGGTGATCGGCGTGGTCGAGTTGCCGAAGAAATTCCGCTACGTCGATGATGAAGACGAGCAGATGGACAGCCTGCGCAGTGACATGGAAGAGCGCGTGGCCATCAACGGTCATACCCCGGACTTCGGTGCCACCGCCATGCTGCCGCCCGAAGGCCTTGACCTCAAGGACTACCTCGGCAACTTGGAACAAGGGTTGATCCAGCAGGCCCTGGACGATGCGCATGGCATCGTTGCCCGCGCCGCCGAGCGTCTGCGCATCCGCCGCACCACCCTGGTGGAGAAGATGCGCAAGTACGGTATGAGCCGCAAAGAAGGTGATGAACAGGCGGATGATTGACGCCTGTTTTTCAACTAGCTGATTTATAGGTAGATTTTTTTCGGCACGGGTATTGCTACAGCCCTCGCAACGTTCCGTTTAACTGACGGTCAGCCAAGCGAGAGAGCATCATGCCCCACGCCGCCCAACTATCTTCGGCCCCTGCTATTCAGGGGCTGGTTTCGCCTGTAGAGCCACCGACCCGCCAGGGCCTGGAACAAGCGTTCTCGCAGTTCAACCAGATGTCGAGCCAACTGACCGACTCCTACAGCCTGCTTGAGGCTCGTGTTTCCGAGCTCAAGGGCGAGCTGGCGGTGGTCAGCGCCCAGCGCATGCAAGAGCTGGCGGAAAAAGAACGCCTGGCCAACCGTCTGCAAAATCTTCTGGACCTGTTGCCCGGCGGCGTGATCGTCATCGACGACCAGGGCCGTGTGCGCGAAGCCAACCCGGCGGCCTGCGACCTGCTGGGCCTACCGCTGGAAGGCGAGCTGTGGCGCCATGTCATCACCCGCTGCTTTGCGCCGCGAGAAGATGACGGTCACGAAGTCTCCCTCAAGGACGGACGCCGCCTGTCTATCGCCACTCGCTCCCTGGATGCCGAGCCAGGCCAATTGGTGCTGCTCAATGACCTGACGCAAACCCGTCACCTGCAAGACCAGTTGGCCCGTCATGAGCGGCTGTCGTCGTTGGGCAGGATGGTCGCCTCGTTGGCGCATCAGATCCGCACGCCCTTGTCGGCGGCGTTGATCTACGCCAGTCATTTGACTGATGAGCAATTGCCTGTAGCCACTCAGCAACGATTTGCCGGGCGCCTCAAGGAGCGCTTGCATGAATTGGAGCACCAGGTGCGCGACATGCTGGTGTTTGCCCGCGGCGAATTGCCGCTGACCGACCGTGTCACGCCTGCCGGGTTGATGCAGGCCTTGCAAGCAGCGGCGGCGACCCATGTACAGGGCGCCAACCTGCGTTGGCAATGTGATAGCCACCAAGGCGAGTTGCTGTGCAACCGCGACACCCTGGTCGGCGCCTTGCTCAACCTGATCGAAAACGCCACTCAGGCCAGCGGCCCGGATGCACGTCTTAAAGTGCACCTCTACGCCCGCGAACAAACCCTGCGCCTGTGTATCAGCGACAGCGGCAGCGGCATCGACCCCCAGGTGCTGCAGCG
This sequence comes from Pseudomonas sp. HN8-3, assembly GCF_020790195.1. Lineage (NCBI taxonomy): Bacteria > Pseudomonadati > Pseudomonadota > Gammaproteobacteria > Pseudomonadales > Pseudomonadaceae > Pseudomonas > Pseudomonas sp. HN8-3. The sequence goes on along the minus strand of NZ_CP086206.1, from coordinate 4,214,084 downwards.
CCTGGGCGAGCCGTTTTTTACCACCAAGACTAACGGCACTGGCCTGGGCCTGACCGTGGTCAAGGCAGTGGCACGCGCCCATCAGGGAGAATTGCAGTTGCGCTCCCGGTTGGGGCGCGGCACCTGTGCATTGATGACCTTGCCGCTGTTTTCCAGCGCGGCGAGCGCGGAGTAAAAGGATTATGGCTATCAAGGTTTTATTGGTGGAAGACGATCGCGCCCTGCGTGAAGCATTGGCTGACACGCTGCTGTTGGCGGGCCATGACTACCGTGCGGTCGGCTCTGCCGAGGAGGCCTTGGCGGCGGTCGAGCAGGAAGCCTTCAGCCTGGTGGTCAGCGATGTGAACATGCCCGGCATGGACGGCCACCAGTTGCTCGGCCTGCTGCGTGCGCGCCAGCCGCAGCTGCCGGTGCTGCTGATGACTGCCCATGGCGCCGTGGAGCGGGCGGTGGACGCCATGCGCCAGGGTGCGGCGGATTACCTGGTCAAACCGTTCGAGCCCAAGGCGTTGATCGAGCTGGTCGCCCGACATGCCCTGGGTGTGATGTCGGCGGGCGAGGGTGACGGCCCGATAGCCTTTGAACCGGCCAGCGCGCAATTGCTGGAACTGGCAGCGCGGGTGGCGCGCAGTGATTCCACTGTGCTGATTTCCGGCGAATCCGGCACCGGTAAAGAAGTGTTGGCACGCTACATCCACCAGCAGTCCAGCCGTGCCCAGCAACCGTTCATTGCGATCAACTGTGCGGCGATCCCCGACAACATGCTCGAAGCGACGTTGTTCGGCCATGAAAAGGGCTCGTTCACCGGCGCCATCGCGGCCCAGGCCGGCAAGTTCGAACAGGCCGACGGCGGTACCATCCTGCTCGACGAAATCTCGGAAATGCCCCTGGGCCTGCAAGCCAAGTTGCTGCGTGTGTTGCAGGAGCGTGAAGTGGAGCGCGTGGGGGCACGCAAGCCGATCCAGCTGGATATCCGCGTGGTTGCCACCACCAACCGCGACCTGGCCGGCGAAGTGGCGGCGGGGCGCTTCCGGGAGGACCTGTTCTACCGGCTCTCGGTGTTCCCCCTGGCCTGGCGCCCGTTGCGCGAGCGCCCGGCGGATATCATTCCGTTGGCCGAGCGCCTGCTGAACAACCACGTCAAAAAAATGAAGCATGCCCAGGCGCGGTTATCGCCGCAGGCTCAGGCGTGCCTGGTCAGCTATCCGTGGCCGGGCAACGTGCGCGAGCTGGACAATGCCATCCAGCGCGCGCTGATTTTGCAGCAGGGCGGGTTGATCCAGCCCCAGGATTTTTGCCTGGCCATGGGCAATGGTGCTGCGCCGTTGCCCAGCCTGGCGCCAGCGCCGGTGGTTGCCGAGGCAGAATCGGCCGGTGCCCTGGGCGATGACCTGCGCCGCCGTGAATTCCAGATGATCATCGACACCCTGCGCGCTGAGCGTGGCCGCCGCAAAGAAGCGGCCGAGCGCCTCGGCATCAGCCCGCGCACCTTGCGCTACAAGCTGGCGCAGATGCGCGATGCTGGTATGGATGTGGAAGCTTATCTTTTCGCCACATGACCGGTAACAAGTTCTACAAGCTTTGTCGCCTTTTCTTACGAGTTGCTCCAGAGCTGGCACCCTTGTTGCTACCACCCCTAGTAACCGCTGCGTAGTGTCAAAAAATTGCGGGTCGTCGGAGAGAGAAGGTCATGAGCCAGGGTATTGAGTTCAATCGGTTGATGTTGGATATGCGCGCCATGCAAATGGATGCCATGGCTCAACCGAAATCCGTCGCGCCAGCGCCGGAATTGGGCCAAAGCAGTTTTGCCGACATGCTCGGTCAGGCAATCAATAAAGTCAGTGATACCCAACAGGCCTCCAGCCAGTTGGCAACGGCGTTCGAGATCGGTAAAAGCGGCGTGGACCTCACCGATGTGATGGTCGCCTCGCAAAAGGCCAGTGTGTCCTTCCAGGCCTTGACTCAAGTGCGTAACAAGCTGGTTCAGGCTTATCAAGACATCATGCAGATGCCGGTTTAAGGACGAGATTTAAGTCATGGCAGAAGCACTCTCCGACAACCTCCCCGCCAAGGCAGACGGCAAGCCGCCGTTGTTTGGCCTGTCGTTCCTGGAAAACCTCTCGCAAATGACCATGCTGCGTCAGGTGGGCCTGATGGTCGGCCTGGCGGCCAGCGTGGCGATTGGTTTTGCCGTGGTGTTGTGGTCGCAACAACCCGATTACCGCCCACTGTACGGCAGCCTGTCGGGCATGGATTCCAAGCAGATCATGGAAACCCTCGCCGCTGCCGACATCGCTTACACCGTGGAGCCCAACTCCGGCGCCTTGCTGGTCAAGTCTGATGACGTGGCCCGTGCACGGATGAAACTGGCCGCCGCTGGCGTGGCGCCGTCCGACAGCAATATCGGTTTCGAGATTCTCGACAAGGACCAGGGCCTGGGCACCAGCCAGTTCATGGAAGCCACCCGTTATCGCCGTGGCCTGGAAGGCGAACTGGCGCGCACCATCTCCAGCCTGAATAACGTCAAGGGTGCCCGTGTGCACCTGGCGATTCCGAAAAGCTCGGTGTTCGTGCGTGATGAACGCAAGCCCAGCGCTTCGGTACTGGTCGAACTGTTTGCCGGCCGCTCCCTGGAGCCTGGCCAGGTGCTGGCGATCGTCAACCTGGTGGCCACCAGCGTTCCCGAATTGAGCAAGTCGCAAATCACCGTGGTCGATCAGAAGGGCAACCTGCTCTCCGACATGGCCGAAAACTCCGCGCTGACCCAGGCCGGCAAGCAATTCGACTACAGCCGCCGCATGGAAAGCATGCTCACCCAGCGCGTGCACAACATCCTGCAACCGGTGCTGGGCAACGACCGCTACAAGGCTGAAGTGTCCGCCGACGTAGACTTCAGCGCTGTCGAATCGACCTCCGAACAGTTCAACCCTGACCAGCCGGCCCTGCGCAGCGAGCAGTCCACCAGCGAGCAGCGCACCGCCGCCAATGGCCCGCAAGGTGTGCCGGGGGCCTTGAGCAACCAGCCACCGTCGGCCGCCTCGGCACCGCAGACCACTGGCGGCGCCGCTGCCACTGCTGGCGCGATCCAGCCTGGCCAGCCGCTGCTGGATGCCAACGGCCAGCAGATCATGGACCCGGCCACCGGCCAGCCGATGCTCGCACCGTACCCGGCGGACAAGCGTAACCAGTCCACCAAGAACTTCGAACTCGATCGCTCTATCAGCCACACCAAGCAGCAACAGGGCAAGATCAATCGCCTGTCGGTGTCGGTGGTGGTCGATGACCAGGTCAAGGTCAACCCAGCCGATGGCGCCGTGACCCGTGCGCCCTGGACCGCCGACGAATTGGCGCGCTTCACCCGCCTGGTACAGGACGCCGTCGGTTTCGACGCCAGCCGTGGCGACAGCGTCAGTGTGATCAACATGCCGTTCTCCGCCGAGCGCGCTGAAGTGATCAGCGACCCTGCGTTCTACACCCAGCCGTGGTTCTGGGACATCGTCAAGCAAGTGCTGGGGGTGTTGTTCATCTTGGTGCTGGTGTTCGGCGTGCTGCGCCCGGTGCTCAACAACATCACCGGCGGCGGCAAGAAACAGCTTGCGCTCGCAGGTGGCGACGTCGAGTTGGGTGGCATGGGCGGCCTGGATGGCGAACTGGCCAACGACCGCGTCAGCCTTGGCGGCCCGCAAAGCATCCTGTTGCCAAGCCCGAGCGAAGGCTATGACGCTCAGTTGAACGCAATCAAGAGTCTGGTGGCAGAAGACCCGGGCCGTGTGGCCCAGGTCGTGAAAGAGTGGATTAACGCTGATGAATGATCGAGCCGCTGTGGCCAAGCTCTCTCGGGTCGACAAAGCCGCCGTGTTGCTGCTGTCCCTGGGTGAAACCGACGCTGCCCAAGTGCTGCGCCACATGGGCCCCAAAGAGGTCCAGCGTGTCGGCGTGGCGATGGCGCAGATGCGCAACGTGCACCGCGAGCAAGTCGAGCAGGTGATGAGCGAGTTCGTCGAGATCGTCGGCGACCAGACCAGCCTGGGCGTCGGCTCCGACAGCTACATTCGCAAGATGCTCACCTCGGCGCTGGGCGAAGACAAGGCCAACGGCCTGATCGACCGCATCCTGCTGGGCGGCAACACCAGTGGCCTGGACAGCCTCAAGTGGATGGAACCACGTGCGGTCGCCGACGTGATCCGCTACGAACACCCGCAGATCCAGGCGATCGTTGTGGCTTACCTGGACCCGGACCAGGCCGGTGAAGTGCTTGGCCACTTCGACCACAAAGTGCGCCTGGACATCATCCTGCGCGTGTCGTCGCTCAACACCGTACAACCGGCGGCCCTCAAGGAACTCAACACGATTCTGGAGAAGCAGTTCTCCGGCAACTCGAATGCCTCGCGCACCACCCTGGGTGGCATCAAGCGCGCGGCCGACATCATGAACTTCCTCGACAGCTCGGTCGAAGGCCAACTGATGGACTCGATCCGCGAGATCGACGACACCCTGTCCGGTCAGATCGAAGACCTGATGTTCGTGTTCAACAACCTTGCCGATGTCGACGACCGTGGCATCCAGGCGCTGTTGCGTGAAGTCTCCTCCGACGTGTTGGTGCTGGCCCTCAAGGGCTCGGACGAAAACGTCAAAGAGAAAATTTTCAAGAACATGTCCAAGCGCGCATCCGAACTGTTGCGTGACGACCTGGAAGCCAAGGGCCCGGTGCGCGTCAGCGATGTGGAAACCGCGCAGAAGGAAATCCTCACCATTGCCCGCCGTATGGCCGAAGCCGGAGAAATCGTTCTCGGCGGGAAGGGCGGCGAAGAAATGATCTAAGGCGCCTTGCATGTCGAACAAAGATGAGACGCCCAGCGATCTGATTCGCGCGCGGGATGTCGGCGGGTTCGACATCTGGTCGTTGCCCAGCTTCGACCCCCATGTGCCGGAGCCCGAGCCTGAGCCGGTCGAAGAGCTTCCGGTGGAAATGGAAGAAGTGCCGCTGGATGAAGTCCAGCCACTGACCCTCGAAGAGCTTGAAGCCATCCGCCAGGAAGCCTACAACGAAGGCTTTGCGGCGGGTGAGAAAGACGGTTTTCGCAGCACCACCCTCAAGGTCCGCCAGGAAGCCGAGGCAGCGCTGGGCACCCAGCTGGCCAGCCTGGAACGCCTGATGGGCAACCTGTTCGACCCGATTGCCGAGCAGGACACCCAACTGGAAAAATCCATGGTCGACCTGGTGCAGCACATTGCCCGCCAGGTGATCCAGCGTGAACTGGTGCTGGACTCCAGCCAGATCGAAAGCGTGATGCGTGAAGCCCTCAAGTTGCTGCCCCTGGGCGTCGGCAATGTGCGGCTGTACATCAACCCCCAGGATTTCGAGCAGGTCAAAGCCTTGCGCGAGCGCCATGAAGAAACCTGGCGCATCGTCGAGGACGCTTCGTTGCAACCCGGTGGGTGCCGTGTCGAAACCGAACACAGCCGCATCGATGCCACGGTGGAAACCCGCATCAGCCAGATCATGGCCAAATTGTTGGATCAACTGCATGAGCAAGCCCTGCATCCGGCAGCGCCTGACGTGAGCGTTGACCTGGACGCTCCCGATGCGCCTTGATCGCACCAGCTTTGCCAAGCGCCTGAGCAGCTACGCCGAGGCAACCGAATTGCCTGGCCAGCCGATCCTTGAAGGGCGCTTGTTGCGCATGGTTGGCCTGACCCTTGAAGCCGAGGGCTTGCGCGCCGCCATGGGCAGCCGCTGCCTGGTGATCAATGACGACAGCTACCACCCGGTGCAGGTCGAAGCCGAGGTGATGGGTTTTTCCGGCAACAAGATTTTCCTGATGCCGGTGGGCAGCCTGGCCGGTATTGCCCCGGGTGCTCGCGTGGTGCCGCTGGCCGACACGGGCCGCCTGCCCATGGGCATGAGTATGCTCGGCCGCGTACTCGACGGCGCCGGGCGTGCGCTGGATGGCAAGGGCGGCATGAAGGCCGAAGACTGGGTGCCGATGGACGGCCCCACCATCAACCCGCTCAACCGCAACCCCATCAGCGTGCCGCTGGATGTGGGCATTCGCAGCATCAACGGTTTATTGACGGTCGGCCGCGGCCAGCGCCTGGGCCTGTTCGCCGGTACCGGCGTGGGTAAGTCGGTGTTGCTGGGCATGATGACGCGCTTTACCGAGGCCGACATCATCGTGGTTGGGCTGATCGGTGAGCGGGGCCGTGAGGTCAAGGAGTTCATCGAGCACAGTCTCGGTGAAGAAGGGCTCAAGCGCTCGGTGGTGGTAGCGTCGCCTGCGGACGATGCGCCACTGATGCGCCTGCGCGCAGCCATGTACTGCACACGCATCGCCGAGTATTTCCGTGACAAGGGCAAGAATGTGCTGCTGCTGATGGATTCGCTCACGCGTTTCGCCCAGGCCCAGCGGGAAATCGCCTTGGCCATTGGTGAGCCACCGGCCACCAAAGGCTATCCGCCGTCGGTGTTCGCCAAACTGCCCAAGCTGGTGGAGCGCGCCGGTAATGCCGAGGCCGGCGGTGGCTCGATCACTGCGTTTTATACCGTGTTGTCCGAAGGCGACGACCAGCAAGATCCGATTGCCGACTCGGCGCGGGGCGTGCTCGACGGCCACATTGTGCTGTCGCGACGCCTGGCAGAAGAAGGGCACTACCCGGCCATCGACATCGAAGCGTCCATCAGCCGGGTGATGCCGGCGGTGGTCACCCCTGAGCATATGGCCCGTGCGCAGCAGTTCAAGCAACTGTGGTCGCGTTACCAGCAGAGCCGCGACCTGATCAGCGTCGGCGCCTATGTGGCCGGCGGCGATCGCGACACCGACCTGGCCATTGCCTTGCAACCACAGCTGGTGAACTACCTGCGCCAGGGCCTCAATGACAAGATCAGCATGGGCGAAAGCGAAGCGCATCTGCAGTCCATCTTCGCCCCCGCGCCAGGCGGTTAAGCCATGGCCAACAGCCGCGCCGCGCGCCTGGCCCCGGTGGTGGAAATGGCCGAAAAGGCCGAGAAAACCGCCGTGCAACGCCTGGGTTACTTTCAAGGCCAGGTGCGCCTGGCAGAGAGCAAGCTGGGCGACCTGGAGCGCTTTCGCCTGGAATACCAACAACAGTGGATCGAGCGCGGCAGCAAGGGCGTGTCGGGCCAGTGGTTGATGGGTTATCAGGGCTTTCTCAATCAGCTTGAAACAGCCGTCGGCCAGCAGCGCCAGAGCCTGGCCTGGCACCAGAACAACCTCGATAAAGCCCGGGAAAGCTGGCAGCAGGCGTTTGCCCGCGTGGAAGGTTTGCGCAAGCTGGTGCAGCGCTATATCGACGAAGCGCGGGCGATTGAAGATAAGCGCGAGCAAAAGCTGCTTGATGAATTGTCCCAACGCCTGCCCCGCCAGGAACAATTCTAACTAACGACGCAGGGTAAATGTGGGAGGGGGCTTGCTCCCGATAGCGGTGTGTCAGCCAGCAAATCCATTGCTGACACATCGCTATCGGGAGCAAGCCCCCTCCCACATTTGATTCGATGTGTTGCTCAGATCCGGTTCGCCTGCTAAACCTTGTTGCACAGTGCCAATGACAAGGAAGCAGTCACATGTCAATCGAGTCCGATGTATCCCTGGATGGGAAGAAGTTGACGATCGCAATCAAGGGCCGGTTCGATTTCGGCAGCCACCAAGACTTTCGCAATGTCTACGAGCATGTTTACCCCAAGCCGGAGACTGTTGTGGTGGACTTGAGGAGGACCACCTACATGGACAGTTCGGCCCTGGGCATGCTCTTGTTGCTGCGTGACCACACGGGTGGCGATACGTCCGATATTCGCGTGGTTAATAGCAACCCCGACGTGCGCAAGATCCTCGCCATTTCCAACTTCGACAAACTGTTCGATATCAGTTGAGCGCCTTGGCCCCGGTCCTTGAGGCGCTGACTATCCTGATCGCCGAAGACAGCGCCGCCGATCGGCTGTTGCTGTCGACCATCATCCGCCGCCAGGGCCATCAGGTGCTGACTGCCAGCAACGGTGCCGAGGCGGTGGAGATCTTCCGTCATGAGCGCCCGCAACTGGTGCTGATGGATGCGCTGATGCCGGTGATGGACGGCTTTGAAGCCGCCCGGCAGATCAAGCAGTTGGCGGGGGAGGCGCTGGTGCCGATCATCTTCCTCACCTCCCTGCGCGAAAGCGAAGCGCTGGCCCAATGCCTGGACGCCGGCGGCGATGACTTCTTGCCCAAACCTTACAACCCCCTGATATTGGCAGCGAAGATCAACGCCATGGATCGCCTGCGCCGCCTGCAGGCCACGGTCTTGCAACAACGCGACCTGATCGCCAGGCACCACGAGCACCTGATGCATGAGCAGCGGGCAGCCAAGGCGGTGTTCGACAAGGTTGCCCACTCCGGCTGTATCAATGCCGCACCCAATATCCGCTACCTGCAATCGCCCTATGCCTTGTTCAACGGTGATTTGCTGCTGGCGGCCTACACGCCGTCCGGTGACATGCACGTGTTGCTCGGCGATTTCACCGGCCATGGCTTGCCGGCCGCCATTGGCGCCATGCCGTTGGCCGAAGTGTTCTACGGCATGACTGCCAAGGGCTACGGCCTTACGCAGACCTTGCGGGAGATGAACGCCAAGCTCAAGCGCATCCTGCCGGTGGACATGTTCTGTTGCGCCACCTTGTTGTGCCTGAGCGCCCAGCGGCGTGCGGTCGAGGTGTGGAACGGCGGTATGCCCGAAGGCTATGTGCATGAAGTCGCCACTGGCAAGCGCACGCCGCTGATGTCGCGGCATCTGCCCCTGGGCGTGCTGTCGGCGGAAAGCTTTGATGACAGCACCGAGGTCTGGCCCATGGCCTTGGGCGACCGGGTGTTTCTGCTCTCCGATGGCGTGCTGGATACGGCTGACGCCAATGATCAACTGTTCGGCGCCGAGCGGTTGCAACAGGTGTTCGCTGCCAACCGCGAGCCTGACCGCCTGTTTGAGGATATCGAGCACGCCCTGGCTACGTTTCGGGGGCTGGCGCGCGATGACGTCAGCATGGTCGAGATCACTTTGCTCTCCGGCCAGGCGCTGCGAGTGGCCGAGCCGATGTATGCCGACAGCGGCCAGTCGTGCCCGCTGGATTGGTCGGTGGGTTTTGAGTTTCGCGCCCAGACGCTGCAGCGCTACAACCCGCTGCCGTACCTGCTGCAACTGCTGCTGGAGATCCATGGGTTGCGCGAGCAGAGCGGCGCGCTGTACAGCGTGATGGCGGAGTTGTATTCCAATGCCCTGGAACATGGTGTGCTGGGCCTGGACTCACGGCTCAAGCGCGATGCGCAAGGTTTTGCGCAGTATTATCATCAGCGCAATGAGCGTCTGGCGCAGCTGAGCAGTGGCTACGTGCGCGTGGATGTGCAGGTGGTACCGACCGACAAGGGCGGCAAGATGACCCTGTGCATCGAAGACAGCGGGCCGGGTTTTGATGTCGAACAGGAGCTGGCGCGGCCCTTGGAAGTTGACCGTCTGTCTGGCCGAGGGCTGAACCTGGTGCGTCAACTGAGCAGCGCTGTACGCTGGTCCGAGGGCGGGCGCCGTGTCTGCGTGGAGTTTTGCTGGGAAGCTCTGGCATAATCCGCTGATTCTTGATCAAGGAGCGAGCAAGTGGCTGAGATTCATCTGGACCCCGACGTGTTGTCGGGTTTGCAGGACGTCATGGAGGGTGAGTATCCCAAACTGCTCGACACCTTCCTCGATGACTCGCAAAAGCGCATCGAAGCGCTGCGCGACGCGCGCGACGATGCCAAGGCATTGGGACAGATTGCGCACAGTTTCAAAGGCAGCAGTGGCCACCTTGGGGCGGTGCGGCTGGCGCAGCTGTGTCAGCGCCTGGAGGCTGAGTCCGTCAAGCCATCATCGGATCTGGGCGAATTGGTTGACCAGATCGATCATGAGTTCGCGTTGGTCCGGCCGCTGTATGAGTCGGAGCGCCAACGTTCAGTTTCTGAATCATCGCGCTAAACCTGGCCCGACTCTTGCTCTATCTCCACAGACTGCATCCCCGACCCCATGCAGTGGAGAACCTTACCCATGCCAGTCGCCCCCAATTCGCTCCTTCAGGCTGCCCCTGCGGCCAAGCCGTCAGCGCCTGCCGCTAACCCGCCGGTAGCGGTTGCGGCCCCGCGAGACAAGGGCGCAGGCTTTGCTCAAGTGTTTGCCAACCAGGGCGCCAAGCCGACGCTGAAGGGCGACGACACCCCCAATAAGGTCACGCGTGACAAGCCTTCCGATACCGGCGCCAAACCGGCTGCCGGCAGCGACAAGCCTGCCGCCAGCAAGCCGGCGGTTGCCGATAGCGGCAATCCCTTGCCTGCCAAGCCGTCGGCCAAGCCCGATGACAGCGCCGGCACCGAGGGCGATAAACCCAGCGATCCAGTTTTGGCGCAGTCACCTGCGGTAGACCCTGTTGTCGACCCTGCGGTAATCGCCGCCGCGACGCCGGTGGCGGTGCCTGTACAAGTGTCGGCGGTTGACGAGGACGCCAAGGCCCAGCCGGTGGTCGCTGTGGTCGAGGAGGCCTTCGACCCGCAGGCTGATCCCCTGGATGCGATGCCGGCCGTACGCCTGGCGATGGAGCAGGGCGGTCATGTGTCGGCCAGCAGCCAGACACCGCAGAAAAGCGCAGCCGCCCCTACGGATCAACCGACCGCCGCGCAGAGCTTTGCCGCTGGCCTGGCCACGATGGTCGACCAGCAAGCCACCAAGGACAGCACCGACCAGGGTGGCGACAAGGCGTTTGGTGCGTTGATCGATGACGGCCTCAAGGACCTCAAGAACGCCAGCAGCGACACCCGCGTGGACGATTTCGCCAACCGCCTCGCCGCGCTGACCCAGGCCGCCACGCCCAAAACCGCCAACGCCTTGCCGCCGGTTGCCAATGCACCGCTGGCCATGCACCAGAGCGGCTGGACCGAAGAGGTCGTCAACCGCGTGATGTACCTCTCCAGCGCCAACCTCAAGTCGGCCGAGATCCAGTTGCAGCCGGCTGAGCTGGGACGTCTGGATATCAAGGTCAACATGACGGCGGACCAGCAGGCCCAGGTCAATTTCATGAGCGGCCATGCGGTGGTGCGTGAAGCGCTGGAAAGCCAGTCTGGCCGCTTGCGTGAGATGTTTGCCCAGCAGGGGATGGGGCAGGTGGATGTGAATGTGTCCGACCAGTCCCGTGGGCAGGACCAGCAGCAACAGCAGGGCCAGGCGCGGGGGGTGAGCGGCAGCGGCAGGCGTGCTGACAGCGGCGACGCTGGTGGCCCTGTGGACTTGGCCGAAGTGGCGGGGCCCGTGAGCCAGAGCGTGATCGGCTCCAGCGCGGTCGACTACTACGCCTGACTTCCTGTCCAAACCCGGTCAGTGTGGGAGCTGGCTTGCCTGCGATGGCGGTGTATCAGTGACACATATGTGAACTGACCCACCGCCATCGCAGGCAAGCCAGCTCCCACATTTGATTTGGGTTGCCTTCGCGCCAGACAACTCTGGCATAACACTTGCTCTTGCCTTCCCGTAGATCTATGAATTCCCGAATAGTGACGGATTATTGGCATGGCGAAGAGCGACGACGCAGCAACTCCCCCCGCAGCAGGCAAAGGCAAGCTCAAGCTGATCCTGTTGATTGTGCTGGGCCTGCTTTTGGCTATCGGTGCCTCGATTGGCGGCACCTGGTACATCATGCACAGCAGTGCAAGCAAGCCGGCACCCGCCGCCGATGCCGCCACCAACGTCAAGCAACCGGCAATCTTCGAGCAGATGCTCCCGGCGTTTGTTGCCAATTACAACGTCAACGGTCGCCAGCGCTACCTGCAAGTGAGCATTACCTTGCTGGCGCGCAACCAGGCGGACCTGGATGCCCTCAAGGTGCATATGCCGGTGATCCGCAACAACCTGGTGATGCTGTTCTCCGGGCAGAGCTTCGACAGCCTGGCCACGCCGGTCGGCCAGGAAATGCTACGCCAGAAGGTCACTGCCAGCGTGCAGGAAGTGGCCCAGAAAGAGCTCGGCAAAGTCGTGGTCGAGCAGGCGCTCTTCACTAACTTCGTATTGCAGTAGGATCACGACATGGCCGTGCAAGACCTGCTGTCCCAGGATGAAATCGACGCGCTGTTGCACGGCGTGGACGATGGTCTGGTACAGACCGAAATGGCTGCCGAACCCGGCAGCGTCAAAAGTTATGACCTGACCAGCCAGGATCGCATCGTTCGTGGACGCATGCCGACCCTGGAAATGATCAACGAGCGTTTCGCCCGCTACACCCGTATCAGCATGTTCAACATGCTGCGCCGTTCGGCGGACGTGGCGGTGGGCGGCGTGCAGGTGATGAAGTTCGGTGAATACGTGCACTCGCTGTACGTGCCCACCAGCCTCAACCTGGTCAAGATCAAGCCGCTGCGCGGCACCGCGCTGTTCATCCTCGACGCCAAACTGGTGTTCAAGCTGGTGGACAACTTCTTCGGCGGCGACGGCCGTCACGCCAAGATCGAAGGGCGTGAATTCACCCCCACCGAACTGCGTGTCGTGCGCATGGTGCTGGAGCAAGCCTTCATCGACTTGAAGGAAGCGTGGCAAGCGATCATGGAAGTCAATTTCGAGTACATCAACTCGGAAGTGAACCCAGCCATGGCCAACATCGTCGGCCCCAGCGAGGCGATTGTGGTGTCGACCTTCCACATCGAGCTCGATGGCGGTGGCGGTGACCTGCACGTGACCATGCCGTACTCGATGATCGAGCCGGTGCGCGAAATGCTCGACGCCGGTTTCCAGTCCGACCTCGACGATCAGGACGAGCGCTGGGTCAAGGCCCTGCGCGAAGACCTGCTGGATGTCGACGTGCCCCTGAGCGCCACCGTGGCCCGTCGGCAGTTGCGCCTGCGCGATATTTTGCACATGCAGCCCGGGGATGTGATCCCTGTCGACCTGCCGGAAGAACTGATCATGCGCGCCAATGGCGTGCCGTCGTTCAAGGTCAAGCTCGGTTCCCACAAAGGCAACCTGGCGTTGCAAGTGGTTGAGCCGATCAACCGACGCTGATTCAACCCTAATTCATGATTGTTTGCTGCGCCGAGGACATGTAATGGCTACCGAACACGAAAACACTTCCGCCGAAGACCAGGCCCTGGCTGACGAGTGGGCCGCGGCCCTGGAAGAAACCGGCGATGTCGGCCAGGACGACATCGACGCACTGCTGGCCGCCGACGCCGCCACTGCGCCTGCCGGCAAGCGCCTGCCGATGGAAGAATTTGGCAGCGTGCCGAAGAACAATGAGCCGGTGACCCTCGACGGCCCGAACCTGGATGTGATTCTTGACATCCCCGTGTCGATTTCCATGGAAGTGGGCAGCACCGAAATCAATATCCGCAACTTGCTGCAACTCAACCAGGGCTCGGTGATCGAGTTGGACCGCCTGGCCGGTGAGCCACTGGACGTGCTGGTCAACGGCACGCTGATCGCCCACGGCGAAGTGGTGGTGGTCAATGAGAAGTTCGGCATCCGCCTGACGGACGTGATCAGCCCGAGCGAACGCATCAAGAAGTTGCGCTGAGATGAAGTACTCGATGGCGGGACTGTTGCTGGCGCTGCCATTGAGCGCCTGGGCGGTGGAGCCGGTCGCGCAAGCGGCTGCGGCACCGGTGGTCGGCAGCGTCGGCGGGCAATTGACGCAGCTGGTGCTGGGCCTGTTGCTGGTGATCGGCTTGATCTTTGTGCTGGCCTGGCTGATGCGCCGCGTACAGCGCATCGGCCCGGGCAATGGCCAGGTGATCGAGCTGGTCGGTTCGCGCACCCTCGGCCCGCGTGATCGGCTGGTGCTGGTGCAAGTCGGCGAGGAGCAGATCCTGCTTGGCATCACCCCCGGACGCATCACCCCGCTGCATGTACTCAAGACTCCGGTGGACGCGGCCAAGACCGAGACCGCCACGCCAGAATTCGCCCAGCGCCTGATGGAGTTGCTGGGCAAGGATCAGAAGGATAAGAAGTAATGCGCGTTTTGCTGACGCTCATGCTGTTGCTGGCCGCGCCGCTGGCCCTGGGCGCCGACCCGTTGTCGATCCCGGCGATCACCCTGGGCACCAACGCGGCCGGCGCGCAGGAATATTCGGTCAGTTTGCAGATCCTGCTGATCATGACCGCGCTGAGTTTTATCCCGGCCTTCGTGATGTTGATGACCAGCTTTACGCGGATCATCATCGTGTTCTCGATCCTGCGCCAGGCCCTGGGCCTGCAACAGACGCCGTCGAACCAGATCCTCACCGGCATGGCCTTGTTCCTGACGCTGTTCATCATGGCGCCGGTGTTCGACAAGGTGAACCAGCAAGCCCTGCAACCCTACCTCGCGGAAAAGCTCAACGCCCAGGACGCCATCGACAAAGCCCAGGGCCCGATCAAGGACTTCATGTTGTCGCAAACCCGCTCCAGCGACCTTGAACTGTTCATGCGCCTGTCCAAGCGTACCGACATCGCCACTCCGGACCAGGCACCGTTGACCATTCTGGTGCCGGCGTTCGTCACCTCCGAATTGAAGACCGCGTTCCAGATCGGCTTCATGATCTTTATCCCGTTTTTGATCATCGACCTGGTGGTGGCGAGCGTGCTGATGGCCATGGGTATGATGATGCTGTCGCCGTTGATCATCTCGTTGCCGTTCAAGATCATGCTGTTTGTGCTGGTGGACGGTTGGGCGCTGATTATTGGCACCCTGGCCGGCAGTTTCGGAGGGATATAGGGCCATGACCCCAGAAGTCGCCGTCGACCTGTTCCGAGAAGCGCTGTGGCTGACCACCCTGATGGTCGCCGTGCTGGTGGTGCCGAGCCTGTTGGTCGGCCTGCTGGTGGCGATGTTCCAGGCGGCCACCCAGATCAACGAACAAACCCTGAGCTTCCTGCCGCGTCTGCTGGTGATGCTGGTGACCCTGATCGTCGCCGGCCCTTGGCTGGTGCAAACCTTCATGGAATACATCCTGCAGTTGTACGGCAGTATTCCGCAGTTGATCGGCTGAGCCGATGCAGTCCTTGCTGGCGTTGACCGACACTCAGATCAGCACCTGGGTGGCCTCGTTTATCCTGCCGTTGTTCCGCGTCACGGCGATGTTGATGGCCATGCCGGTGTTCGGCACCACCCTGGTTCCGCGTCGCGTGCGTTTGTACTTTGCCGTGGCGATCACCGTGGTGATTGTGCCGGGCCTGCCACCGATGCCGCCGGTCAACGCGCTGGACCTCAGCGCCTTGCTGTTGATCGCCGAACAGATCCTGATCGGCGCCATGCTCGGGTTTTCCCTGACCCTGTTTTTCCAGGCTTTCGTGGTGGCCGGGCAAATCATCTCGATCCAGATGGGCATGGGCTTCGCGTCCATGGTCGACCCCACCAACGGCGTGTCGGCGGCAGTGATCGGGCAATTTCTGACCATGCTGGTGACCTTGCTGTTCTTGGCCATGAACGGACACCTGGTGGCGTTCGAGGTGCTGACCGAGAGTTTCACCACCTTGCCGGTGGGCGCAGGCTTGGTGGTCAACCACTTCTGGGAACTGGTGGGGCGCCTCGGTTGGGTACTCGGCGCGGCGCTGTTGCTGGTGTTACCGGCGATCACGGCGCTGCTGGTGGTCAATATCGCGTTTGGGGTGATGACCCGTGCGGCGCCGCAACTGAACATCTTCTCGATTGGTTTCCCCCTGACCCTGGTGTTGGGCATGGGGATTTTCTGGGTCGGCCTGGCCGACATTCTCAATCAGTATCAACCGCTGGCTACCGACGCCTTGCAGTTCTTACGTGATCTGGCACGGGCGCGCTGAGCCATGGCCGAGAGCGAGAGTGGTCAGGACAAAACAGAAGACCCCACGGAGAAACGTAAAAAGGACTCCAGGGAAAAGGGCGAAATCGCGCGCTCCAAAGAGCTCAACACCTTTGCCACCATGATCGCCGGTGCCGGTGCCTTGCTGATCTACGGCGGGGGCCTGGCGCTGGACTTGCTGGAGATGATGAAACACAACTTCAGCTTGCCTCGCGAAGTGTTGCTCAACCCCGACGCCATGGGCCAGTACCTGCTGCACTCAGGCAAAATCGCCCTATTGGCGGTGCAGCCGATCTTGATCACCTTGCTGCTCGCCGCGCTGATCGGCCCCGTTGCCCTCGGCGGCTGGTTGTTCGCTGCGGGCAGCATGGCGCCCAAGTTCAGCCGCATGAACCCGGGCGCGGGGCTCAAGCGCATGTTCTCCGCCAAGGCCTTGATTGAATTGCTCAAGGCCCTGGCCAAGTTTTTCCTGATTCTGTTCGTGGCGCTGGCGGTGTTGTCGTCTGACATCGACGATTTGCAGCGCATTGCCCATGAGCCACTGGAGTCGGCGATCATCCACAGTGTGCAGGTGGTGGGCTGGAGCGCCTTGTGGATGGCCCTCGGCCTGATCCTGATTGCCGCCGTGGATGCGCCGATCCAGCTGTGGGAAAGCCACAAGAAACTGCTGATGACCAAGCAGGAAGTGCGTGACGAACACAAGGATCAAGAAGGGCGCCCAGAGGTCAAGCAACGCATTCGCCAACTGCAGCGCGAAATGTCCCAGCGCAAGATGATGGCTTCGGTACCCGACGCCGACGTGATCATCACCAACCCGACCCACTACGCCGTGGCCCTCAAGTACGACCCGGAGAAGGGTGGCGCACCGATGCTGTTGGCCAAGGGCAGCGACTTCACCGCCCTGAAAATCCGCGAAATCGCCGTGGCCAACGACATTCTGCTGCTGGAATCGCCGGCGCTGGCGCGCTCGATTTTCTATTCCACCGACCTCGACCAGGAAATCCCCGCCGGGTTGTACCTGGCCGTTGCACAGGTACTGGCCTACGTTTACCAGATCCGCCAATACCGCGCCGGCAAGGGCAAGCGGCCTGATCCGCTCAAGGATTTGCCGATACCACCGGATTTGCGTCGCGACACCTGATTCTTCTCTGACCTGTCAACTTTGACAGTAGCCATTACGCCGCCTTCACTGTTTGATACAGCGATGAGGCGCGCAGCCATGCGCGGCTCGGGAGGCGGTGATGGATAGGGGCACGGTCAGGTGGTTCGATGCGGTCAAGGGCATTGGTTTTATTGCTCGGGATCGCGATGGCAATGCGGTTGCCGTCCAATCGACGAATGTCAAATGCGCCGAACCCCCGCAAGCGCCTGCCGAGCAGCGCAAACCCCGCAAACGCAAAAAGTCAGGGGATGCATGATCCGCAACATTGCCATGCCTACACTCACTGGAAGCCCGCGTCTACCTGTCAACTTTGACAGTAGCCAAAGGGCGTTGCCCGCTGTTTTATTACCCTCCATGCACTGCGCGTATGTAGTAAACGAGATGCAGGGAGAGCGGTTGTGAAGGTGGTTACGGGTACGGTCAGGTATTACGTCTGGCTCAGAGGCGATTGGTTGATCAAGCCCGATGGCGGGGGAGAGGATGTGTTTATCAATGGCAGAGACTGGCGTTGCACTGCGCTGTGGTTTGGCAAGCGCATGGAGTTCCAAATGGTCCATCGACCCGAGGGTATTTATGCGTTGCCCGTCAAACTGTGCAACCCAGGTGAACCGGGTCTCAAGTGAAGTGTAGGGAGAATGGTAATGGCAACTGGCACGGTGAAGTGGTTTAACGCGGAGAAGGGGTTTGGTTTTATTACCCAAGATGATGGAGGGTCCGATGTGTTTGCCCATTACTCGGCAATTGCGACGGCTGGGTACAAAAGCCTGGAGGAGAATCAAAAAGTAGAGTTTGACATCACGCAAGGTCCAAAAGGCCCACAGGCTGAGAATATACGGCCAGTTTAGAAACTGAATCACAGGTGGGAGCTGGCTTGCCTGCGATGGCTGACTCACAGCCAATATCCCAGTGGCTGACACACCGCAATCGCAGGCAAGCCAGCTCCCACCCTTGTCCGTATTATCCGCTGCTTGCTTTGCCCGCCATTGTGGCGCCAAGGTGCAGGCGATCAGCCAGTAATTGCGCCAGTTCGATCAACTGCGCAACACCAGTGGTGTACGGAGACTAGAGAGCCGGTTTCCTAGGGGCAACCCCAAATCCTTGTCAGAAATTTCCTCGATAGCCCCGGCTGTACACAGATCAAATGTGGGAGGGGGCTTGCTCCCGATAGCGGTGAATCAGCCAAACATCAGTGCCTGACACTCAGCAATCGGGAGCAAGCCCCCTCCCACATTTGGATTGATTTACACCCGGTGGCCCGGGGTGTTTGTGAGGTTCTCCGGGCCCAAAAGCAAAGTTGGAAGGCTTCTTGCAACCCCGCCTCCAAGTCGCCTCCCAGCGTCAAAACTTTGCTTCAAGGACACGAGGAATACCGGTGGTAGATCGCTCTCAAATGCTCAACACGGCCCGTGGCACCCTGACTGACCTGTCGCGGGGCAATCTGGGTGTGCCGTTGTTGTTGCTGGTGATGCTGGCAATGATGATGTTGCCGATGCCGCCGTTCCTGCTCGATGTGTTCTTCACCTTCAACATTGCCCTGTCTGTCGTCGTGCTGCTGGTCTGCGTGTACGCGCTGCGGCCGCTGGATTTCGCGGTATTCCCGACCATTCTGCTGGTGGCGACCCTGCTGCGCCTGGCGCTGAACGTGGCGTCCACGCGGGTGGTGATGCTTCACGGCCAGGACGGCCACGCTGCCGCCGGCAAGGTGATCCAGGCGTTCGGCGAGGTGGTGATCGGCGGCAACTACGTGGTCGGTATCGTCGTGTTCGCGATCCTGATGATCATTAACTTCGTGGTGGTGACCAAGGGCGCCGGGCGGATTTCCGAGGTGAGCGCGCGGTTTACCCTCGACGCTATGCCCGGTAAGCAGATGGCCATCGACGCCGACCTCAACGCCGGCCTGATCGACCAGAACCAGGCCAAGTCGCGCCGGGCGGAAGTCGCCCAGGAAGCCGAGTTCTACGGCTCCATGGACGGTGCCAGCAAATTTGTGCGCGGTGACGCCATCGCCGGCCTGCTGATTCTGTTTATCAACCTGATCGGCGGCATGGCCGTCGGTATCTTCCAGCACGGCATGACCTTCGGTGATGCGGGCAAGGTGTACGCCTTGCTGACCATCGGTGACGGTTTAGTGGCGCAATTGCCATCACTGTTGTTATCGACAGCTGCGGCCATCATGGTTACCCGCGCTTCGGGCTCCGAAGACATGGGCAAGCAGATCAGCCGCCAGATGTTCGCCTCGCCCAAGGCCCTGGCCGTGGCGGCGGGCATCATGGCGATCATGGGCATCGTGCCGGGTATGCCCCACTTCTCGTTCCTGAGCATGGCGGCCCTGGCCGGCGGCGCAGCTTACCTGTTCTGGAAAAAGCAGAACGCGGTCAAGGTCCAGGCCCAGCAAGAGATTGCCCGCCAGCAGGATCTGCTGCCATCCCCGGCCCGCGCCCAGGAAACCAAGGAGCTGGGCTGGGACGATGTGACCCCGATCGACATGATCGGCCTGGAGGTCGGCTACCGCCTGATCCCGCTGGTGGACCGCAACCAGGGCGGGCAATTGCTGGCGCGGATCAAGGGCGTGCGCAAGAAGCTGTCCCAGGACCTGGGCTTCTTGATGCCCACCGTGCATATCCGCGACAACCTCGACCTGGCCCCCAGTGCCTACCGCCTGACCCTGATGGGCGTGATCCTGGCCGAAGCCGAGATCTACCCGGATCGCGAGCTGGCGATCAACCCCGGGCAGGTGTTCGGCACGCTCAACGGCATTACCGCCAAAGATCCGGCTTTTGGCCTGGAAGCGGTGTGGATCGAAGTCAGCCAGCGCAGTCAGGCTCAATCGCTGGGTTACACCGTGGTGGATGCCAGCACCGTGGTTGCCACGCACCTCAACCAGATTCTCTACAAGCACTCCCACGAGCTGATCGGTCATGAGGAAGTCCAGCAATTGATGGGCTTGCTGGCCAAATCCTCACCGAAACTGGCCGAAGAGCTGGTGCCGGGTGTCCTGACACTGTCGCAGTTGCTCAAGGTGCTGCAAGCGCTGTTGGCCGAGCAGGTGCCGGTACGTGACATTCGCAGCATTGCCGAGGCCATCGCCAACAATGCCGCCAAGAGTCAAGATACTGCCGCTCTGGTGGCGGCGGTGCGCGTCGGATTGTCCCGTGCAATCGTGCAAAGCATTGTAGGCATTGAGTCCGAGCTGCCTGTGATCACCCTGGAACCCAGGTTGGAACAAATATTGCTCAATAGTATTCAGAAGGCAGGGCAAGGCCAGGAAGAGGGCGTTTTGCTGGAGCCGAGCATGGCTGAAAAGCTGCAGCGTTCGTTGATCGACGCCGCACAGCGCCAGGAAATGCAAGGCAACCCGGTGATCCTGCTGGTGGCCGGCCCGGTTCGGGCGATGTTGTCGCGGTTTGGACGCCTGGCTGTACCGAATTTGCACGTGTTGGCTTACCAGGAAATTCCTGACAATAAGCAAGTGACTATCGTCGCGACAGTTGGGCCCAATGGCTGAGGTAGTGGGTTATGCAAGTTAAGCGTTTTTTCGCCGCCGATATGCGTCAGGCCATGAAACTGGTCCGTGATGAGCTGGGCGCCGATGCCGCGATTATCGGTAACCGTCGGATTGCCGGCGGTGTCGAGCTGACGGCTGCCCTGGATTACACCCCCCAGGCGCTGGCCCCGCGCGTGCCGAACATGGAACTCGAAGACGAGCTGCGCAAGACCGCCTCGCGCATTGTATCGGCCCAGGCTGAACTGAGTATGCGTGGCGACAGCGATGCCAGCACCAATCGCCAATTGTTCGCCGGCCTGCCGTTGACCGCCGCCGAGCCGCTGGTAGAGCCGACATTTGTCGAACCGCCGCGTCCAGCCGCGCCCGCCCCGGCTGCTGCTGTCGACCAGCGTGTGTTCGATTCGATGCGCTTTGAACTCAATGGCCTGCGTGAACTGCTGGAAGTGCAGCTGGGCTCGTTGGCCTGGACGCAACTGCAAGGCAGCAAGCCCCAGCAAGCCAACCTGTGGCGCCGCCTGCAACGCATCGGCTTGTCCGGCCCTTTGTCCCGCGACCTGCTGGCCTTGACCGCCGAAGTCGAAGAGCCGCGTCAGGCCTGGCGCATGTTGCTGGCGCACTTGGCGCGCATGATCGCCACCCCGGAAATCGAACCCCTGGAAGAGGGCGGTGTGATTGCCATGGTCGGCCCCGCCGGCATGGGCAAGACCACCACCCTGGCCAAGCTGGCCGCACGCTACGTACTCAAGTACGGCGCACAGAATATCGCCCTGGTGAGCATGGACAGCTACCGCATCGGCGCTCAAGAGCAGCTCAAGACCCTGGGCCGCATCCTCAATGTGCCGGTGACGCACGTCGACCCGGGCCAGTCCCTGGCCAATGCCCTCGACCCGCTGCTGCGCAAGCGCGTGGTGCTGATCGATACCGCCGGCCTGCAAGCCAGCGACCCGGCGCTGCGCATGCAACTCGAAAGCCTGGCCGGGCGTGGCATCAAGTCGAAAAATTACCTGGTGCTTGCAACCACCAGCCAGAAACAGGTTCTTACCGCTGCGTACCATAGTTACAAACGCTGCGGTCTGGCCGGCTGCATCCTCACCAAGCTCGACGAAACCGCGAGTCTGGGCGAAGTGTTGAGCCTGGCCATCAGTCATGAATTACCGGTCGCCTACCTGACCGACGGGCCGCGGATCCCGGATGATCTGCATCTGCCGCGCCGTCATCAGTTGGTCAGCCGTGCCGTCAGTGTGCAAATGCAAGAAGAGCCTAGCGAGGAAGCGATGGCCGATATGTTCGCCGACCTTTACCACCACCCGGCAAAACGGGTCGGTTGAGGCAGGATGAACACCGTGAAATGTACCTACATCGATGGTCTGCAAGCGTTTCAAGCGGCCAAGCCATGTAGCCTGCGTCTAAGCAAGACAAGGTAAAGAAATAAAATGGGCAGCATGCATCCCGTACAGGTGATCGCGGTGACCGGCGGCAAAGGTGGCGTCGGCAAAACTAACGTGTCAGTGAATTTGTCCCTGGCCCTGGCAGAGCTTGGCCGTCGCGTCATGCTGCTGGATGCTGATTTGGGCTTGGCGAACGTGGACGTTCTGCTGGGGCTGACACCCAAACATACCCTTGCCGATGTGATCGAGGGCCGCTGTGAGCTGCGCGATGTGCTGCTCCAGGGGCCCGGTGGCATTCGTATCGTGCCGGCTGCCTCGGGCACCCAGAGCATGGTGCACCTGAGCCCCGCGCAACATGCCGGGCTGATTCAGGCCTTCAGTGATATCGGCGACAACCTCGACGTGCTGGTGATCGACACCGCCGCCGGGATCGGCGAATCGGTGGTCAGCTTTGTGCGCGCCGCGCAGGAGGTGCTGCTGGTGGTGTGCGACGAACCTACTTCCATCACCGACGCCTATGCGCTGATCAAACTGCTTAACCGTGACTACGGCATGAACCGCTTTCGCGTGCTGGCCAACATGGCCCAGAGCCCGCAGGAAGGGCGCAACCTGTTCGCCAAGTTGACCAAGGTCACGGATCGCTTCCTCGATGTGGCTTTACAATACGTCGGCGCAGTTCCCTATGACGAGTGTGTGCGCAAGGCCGTGCAAAAGCAGCGTGCGGTCTACGAAGCGTTCCCTCGTTCGAAATGCGCACTGGCGTTCAAGGCCATTGCCCAGAAGGTCGATACCTGGCCGTTGCCCGCCAATCCGCGTGGGCATCTGGAGTTTTTCGTCGAGCGTTTGGTGCATCAGACGAGTGCGGGACCGGTGCTATGACATCCAGCGGCTACAACCTTTACAAAAAGTCGGCACGTGACAGCCAGGGCGAATTGATCGAGCGCTATGCGCCTCTGGTCAAGCGCATTGCCTATCACCTGTTGGCGCGCCTGCCGGCCAGCGTGCAGGTCGAAGACTTGATCCAGGCCGGCATGATCGGCCTGCTTGAAGTGTCGACCAAATACGACGCGAGCAAGGGTGCGAGTTTCGAGACGTATGCGGGTATCCGTATTCGTGGCGCAATGCTCGACGAGGTGCGTAAAGGCGATTGGGCGCCGCGTTCGGTACACCGCAATACCCGCATGGTCAGTGATGCAATTCGTGCAATTGAAGCAAAAACCGGTCGTGACGCTAAAGATCATGAAGTTGCGGCCGAACTCCAATTGAGTCTCGACGATTACTACGGGATTTTGAACGATACCTTGGGCAGCCGCCTGTTCAGTTTCGACGACCTTTTACAGGACGGCGAACACGAAGGGCTGCACGAGGACGGCGCGAGTGCACATCTTGAACCGTCGCGCGATCTGGAAGATGAACGTTTCCAGAAAGCGTTGGCGGACGCGATTGCCAACTTGCCGGAGCGTGAGCGCCTGGTGCTGGCGCTGTACTACGACGAAGAGCTGAACCTCAAGGAAATCGGTGAGGTCCTGGGGGTCAGCGAGTCGCGTGTCAGCCAATTGCATAGCCAGTGCGCAGCCCGCTTGCGGGGGCGATTGGGAGAGTGGCGCGCGCGCTGACAGGCAGTGTGGGGACACTGCAGACGCTACCGCGAAACCGCAGGGTTTTGCGGGTGAGTACCGTGGTGCCCTGGGCAGTCCTTTTTGTGTAACGCCTGTTGATTGAAATGGCGCGTCCAGGTGCTGGGCGCGTTTAAGACTGCTTGGAGGTCGAATTGGACAAGAACATGAAAATCCTCATCGTTGATGACTTCTCAACGATGCGGCGGATCATTAAAAACCTGTTGCGTGACCTTGGGTTCACCAACACGGTCGAGGCGGATGACGGCATTACGGCGATTCCGATCCTCAACAGTGGCAGCATCGACTTTCTGGTAACCGACTGGAACATGCCGGGTATGACCGGTATCGACCTGCTGCGCCACGTGCGCGCCGATGAAAAGTTGCGCAGCCTGCCTGTGCTGATGGTGACCGCCGAAGCCAAGCGTGAACAGATCATCGAAGCCGCCCAAGCCGGGGTCAACGGTTACGTGGTCAAGCCATTCACGGCGCTGGCCTTGAAAGAGAAGATTGAAAAAATCTTCGAACGCATCGGTCATTGATGTCGCCACGGGGGAGCTATGGAGCATAACGAAACGTCACAGGGCGACTTTGAGTCGACCCTGAAAAAACATGCTCACCAGTTGGTCGACAGCCTGGAAAAAGGCCAGTTCGCCGATGCGGTGCAGTTGATCCATGAGCTTAACCAGACCCGTGACCGCGGCCTGTACCAGGAAGTGGGCAAGCTCACACGCGAGCTGCACAGTGCGATCGTCAATTTCCAGATTGACCCGCGCATGCCCCAGGCCGAAGAAATTTCCCAGATCACCGACGCCACTGAACGCCTGTCGTATGTGGTCAGGCTGACCGAGGCCGCTGCCAACCGCACCATGGACCTGGTGGAAAACGCCACGCCTCTGGTCAACGGCATGGCCAGCGAAGCCCAGGCCCTGAGCCTTGACTGGGGCCGCTTCATGCGCCGTGAAGTGGGCGCTGAGGAATTTCGTGAGTTGGCGCGTCGGGTCGACGGTTTCCTGTCGCGCAGCGAGCAAGAGAACCGCACGGTGGCCAGCAACCTCAACGACATCCTGCTGGCCCAGGATTACCAGGACCTCACCGGCCAGGTGATCAAGCGCGTGACCCAGTTGGTCACCGAAGTGGAAAGCAACTTGCTCAAATTGGTGCTGATGGCCGGCCAGGTCGACCGTTTTGCCGGCATCGAACACGACCGCGAAGCGATCCTCTCGGAAAAAGATCCACAAAAACATCTCGCCAAGGGTGAAGGTCCGCAGATTCATGCCGATAAACGTGAAGACGTTATGTCAGGTCAGGATGACGTAGATGACCTGTTATCCAGTTTAGGCTTCTAAGGAGCACACCCATGAGCTTCGGCGCCGATGAAGAAATCCTTCAGGATTTCCTTGTAGAGGCCGGCGAAATTCTAGAGCAACTGTCCGAGCAACTGGTCGAGCTGGAAAGCCGACCGGATGATGCGAACCTGCTCAATGCAATTTTTCGCGGTTTTCACACTGTAAAAGGGGGCGCCGGCTTCCTCCAGCTCCATGAACTGGTGGAGTGCTGCCACATCGCCGAGAACGTGTTCGACATCCTGCGCAAGGGTGAGCGTCACGTTGATTCGGAATTGATGGACGTGATTCTCGAAGCACTGGATGCGGTCAACGGCATGTTCAGCCAGGTGCGTGAACGTGCGCCGATCACGGCGGCTACCCCGGAACTGCTGGCCGCCCTGGCGCGCCTGGCTGAACCGGCTGCCGCTGCGCCGGTTGCGCAAGCGGCGCCTGAGCCGGTGGTAGAAGCCGAGCCGGACGTGACCGACAGCGAGTTCGAACAGCTGCTCGACTCGCTCAATGCGGTCAAGGCCGAAGCCGAAGGCCCGGCGGCGCCTGTCGCCACGCCGACCAGCGAAGACATTACCGACGCAGAATTCGAATCCTTGCTCGACCAGTTGCATGGCAAGGGCCAGTTCGCGGCCGATGCCGTGGCCCCTGTGGCGCCGCCGCAAGTGCCGGATGCCAATGCCAGCACCGACATTACCGACGATGAGTTCGAAGCACTGCTCGACCAACTGCATGGCAAAGGCACCTTTGTGGCCGAAGCCCTGCCGGAAGTCGCGGCCACGGCTGCCGCCCCGACCACCAAGGCCGGGCCTGCCGACGACGGGCTGATCTCCGATCACGAGTTCGAAGCCCTGTTGGACGAGCTGCACGGTAAAGGCAAGTTCACCGAAGTGGCCCCGGCTGCCGCCGCAGCGGTCGCCACTGCCGCACCGGCGGCTGCCAAAGCGCCTGCGCCAGTCGCCAAGCCAGCACCCGCGCCGGCACCTGCCCGTGCAGCGGCACCGGCCGCGGCGGAAAAACCCGCCAGTGAAGCCGAAACCACCGTGCGCGTCGATACCGCACGCCTGGACGACATCATGAACATGGTCGGCGAACTGGTGCTGGTGCGTAACCGCCTGGTGCGCCTGGGCCTGAACAGCGGCGACGAAGCCATGCAAAAGGCCGTGTCGAACCTCGATGTGGTCACCGCCGACTTGCAAACCGCCGTGATGAAAACGCGGATGCAGCCGATCAAGAAAGTCTTTGGCCGCTTCCCGCGCCTGGTCCGCGATCTGGCGCGCCAGCTCAAGAAAGAAATCAACCTGGAACTGGTGGGCGAAGAAACCGACCTGGATAAAAACCTGGTCGAGGCCCTCGCCGACCCGCTGGTCCACTTGGTGCGCAACGCGGTCGACCATGGGGTAGAAACCCCGGAAGAACGCGAAGCCGCCGGCAAGTCGCGTAACGGCAAGGTGATCCTGGCTGCAGAGCAAGAGGGCGACCACATCCTGCTGTCGATCACCGATGACGGCAAAGGCATGGACCCGACCATCTTGCGCAATATCGCGGTCAAGCGCGGCGTGATGGACAAGGACGCCGCCGACCGCCTGACCGACACCGAGTGCTACAACCTGATCTTCGCCCCGGGCTTCTCGACCAAGACCGAGATTTCCGACGTGTCCGGCCGTGGCGTCGGCATGGACGTGGTGAAAACCAAGATCAGCCAGCTCAACGGCTCGATCAACATCTACTCGACCAAGGGCCAGGGCTCCAAGATCGTCATCAAGGTGCCGTTGACCCTGGCGATCATGCCGACCCTGATGGTGATGCTGGGCAACCAGGCGTTCGCTTTCCCGCTGGTCAACGTTAACGAAATTTTCCACCTCGACCTGTCGCGCACCAACGTGGTGGACGGCCAGGAAGTGGTGATCGTGCGCGACAAGGCATTGCCATTGTTCTACCTCAAGCGTTGGCTGGTGGCGTCGGCCAAGCATGAAGAGCAGCGTGAAGGCCATGTGGTGATTCTGTCCGTGGGCACCCAGCGCATCGGCTTTGTGGTCGATCAACTGGTGGGCCAGGAAGAAGTGGTGATCAAGCCTTTGGGCAAGATGCTGCAGGGCACCCCGGGCATGTCGGGCGCGACCATTACCGGTGACGGTCGGATCGCGTTGATTCTCGATGTTCCAAGCATGCTCAAGCGTTACGCCGCACGGCGTATTTGATTCTGGTGGGGCAGGGCGGTCATGCCCGCCCCACCTAACGGAGTGTTTATGGCAGTCAAGGTCCTGGTGGTGGACGATTCGGGTTTCTTCCGCCGCCGCGTCTCGGAAATTCTTTCCGCCGATCCAACGATCCAGGTGGTCGGCACGGCCACCAACGGTAAAGAGGCGATCGATCAGGCCATCGCGTTGAAGCCGGACGTGATCACCATGGACTACGAGATGCCAATGATGGACGGCATTACCGCCGTGCGTCACATCATGCAGCGCTGCCCCACCCCGGTATTGATGTTCTCGTCGCTGACTCACGAAGGCGCACGGGTGACCCTCGACGCGCTGGATGCCGGCGCGGTGGACTTTCTGCCGAAGAATTTCGAAGACATCTCGCGCAACCCCGACAAGGTCAAGCAGATGCTGTGCGAGAAGGTGCACAGCATTTCCCGCAGTAACCGTCGTAGCCTGTTCAGTGCACCTGCGCCGGCACCTGCGCCTGCGCCAGTAGCGGCTGCACCAACCTCATCGTTTGCACGCCCGGCCCCTGCGCCGGTGGCTCGGCCTGCGGTGGCGCCGGTACGTGCCGCCGCTGCACCGAGTGCCCATTCGCCAGCGCCCAAGCGCAAGGCTTACAAGCTGGTTGCCATTGGTACCTCCACCGGTGGCCCGGTGGCCTTGCAGCGGGTGTTGACCCAGCTGCCGGCCAACTTCCCGGCGCCGATTGTGCTGGTGCAGCACATGCCCGCGGCGTTCACCAAGGCGTTCGCCGAGCGCCTGGACAAGCTGTGCCGAATCACCGTCAAGGAAGCCGAGGATGGCGACATCCTGCGTCCTGGCCTGGCGCTGCTGGCGCCGGGTGGCAAGCAGATGATGGTGGACGGCCGTGGTGCGATCAAAATCCTGCCGGGCGACGAGCGCTTGAACTACAAGCCGTGTGTGGATATCACCTTCGGTTCGGCGGCCAAGTCCTACGGTGACAAAGTTCTGGCGGTGGTGCTCACCGGCATGGGCGCCGATGGCCGTGAAGGCGCACGCCTGCTCAAGCAAGGTGGCAGCGCCATCTGGGCCCAGGACGAAGCCAGCTGTGTGATCTATGGCATGCCCATGGCCATCGTCAAGGCTGACCTGGCTGACGCGGTCTACAGCCTGGACGACATCGGCAAGCATCTGGTGGAGGCCTGCCTCTGATGGATGTCTTGAGCCTGATCGGGATCACCATGGCGTTTGTCGCCATCATCGGCGGCAACTACCTCGAAGGCGGCCACCTCGGCGCCCTGGCCAATGGCCCGGCAGCGCTGATCGTGATTGGTGGCACCGTGGGCGCGGCGCTGTTGCAGTCGCCGCTGAGCTCGTTCAAGCGGGCCATGCAGATCCTGGTGTGGATCATTTTCCCGCCACGAGTCGACCTGCCCGGCGGCATCGACCGCGTGGTCAACTGGAGCCTCACTGCCCGCAAGGAAGGTTTGCTGGGCCTGGAAGGCGTGGCCGATGCCGAGCCCGACAGCTACGCACGCAAGGGCCTGCAATTGCTGGTGGACGGCGCTGAGCCGGAAGCGATCCGCAGCATCCTGGAGGTGGATTTCTACACCCAGGAAAGCCGTGACATCAATGCGGCCAAAGTCTTTGAAAGCATGGGCGGCTACGCGCCGACCATCGGCATCATCGGCGCGGTGATGGGCCTGATCCACGTGATGGGTAACCTGGCTGATCCTTCGCAACTGGGCAGCGGTATTGCCGTGGCGTTTGTGGCGACCATCTACGGCGTGGCCAGTGCCAACCTGGTGCTGTTGCCGGTGGCCAGCAAGCTCAAGTCAATTGCCATGCGCCAGTCGCGTTATCGCGAAATGCTGCTCGAAGGCATCCTCTCGATTGCCGAGGGCGAGAACCCGCGCTCCATCGAATTGAAGCTCCAGGGCTTCATGGATTGATGGGGAGGAACCGCCTGTGAGCCGTCGCCGTCGCGAGCCTGAAGAACATGTCAACCACGAGCGCTGGCTGGTGTCCTACGCGGACTTCATCACCTTGTTGTTTGCGTTTTTCGTGGTGATGTATTCGATTTCGTCGGTCAACGAAGGCAAGTACAAGATCATTTCCCAGGCGCTGGTGGGCGTGTTCAACGATACCGAGCGTGCGCTCAAGCCGATTCCCATCGGTGACGAGCGGCCCAAGACCGTCACCCCGGCCAAGCCGCTGGTTAACGACAGCGATGAGATCGCTGCCGGTGTCGGCGGCACCAGTGACCCGCTCAAAAGCATCGCCGATGACATCAGTGCCGCCTTTGGTGACCTGATCAGTTCCAATCAGATGACCGTACGCGGCAACGAGTTGTGGGTGGAGATCGAACTCAACTCCAGCCTGTTGTTTGCCAGTGCCGATGCGTTGCCCAGTGACCAGGCGTTCACCATCATCGACAAGGTGGCGGCGATCCTTAAACCGTTTGAAAACCCGATCCATGTGGAAGGCTTCACCGACAATTTTCCCATCAGCACCGCGCAGTACCCGACCAACTGGGAACTGTCATCGGCCCGTGCATCGAGCATCGTGCGCATGTTGGCCATGCAGGGTGTGAACCCTCAGCGACTGGCGTCGGTGGGCTATGGTGAATTCCAGCCGGTGGCCAATAACGCCACGGTGGAAGGGCGGGCACGCAACCGCCGGGTGGTGCTGGTGGTGTCGCGCAACCTGGATGTACGTCGCAGCCTGACCGGCACCGGCACGGCCAATGCAACACCGGATGCGGCGTTGAAGCGCGCTGGCACACAAACTGCACCGGCCCCTGTAAAGTCGCCGGTTCGGGCAAGCGCCGTCAATTCTCCGTCACCGGCTCAATAACCTTATGCCATGTCTCGGTCGCGCCTGTGCCCACCGGGAGGAACCAACCGAATGAGAGTCTGGGCAGTTGCCAATCAAAAGGGTGGAGTCGGCAAGACCACCACCTCCATCGCCTTAGCCGGCTTGCTGGCCGAAGCGGGCAAGCGTGTGGTCGTGGTCGACCTCGACCCCCACGGTTCCATGACCAGCTATTTCGGTTACGACCCGGATGCGCTGGAACACAGCTGCTATGACCTGTTCCTGCACAAGGGCAGCGTGCCGGCGGATTTGCCCGGGCAATTGCTGCTGCCCACCAGCAACGAGAGCATTTCGCTGTTGCCGTCGAGCACCGCGCTGGCCACCCTTGAGCGCCAGTCGCCGGGGCAGAGCGGCCTGGGCCTGGTGATCGCCAAGACCCTGGCGCAGCTGTGGCAGGATTTCGACTACGCGATCATCGACAGCCCGCCGTTGCTGGGCGTGCTGATGGTCAACGCCCTGGCGGCCAGCCAACAATTGGTGATCCCGGTACAAACCGAGCACCTGGCGGTCAAGGGCCTGGAACGCATGGTCAGCACCCTGGCGATGATCAACCGTTCGCGCAAACAGGCGCTGCCGTTCAGCATCGTGCCGACGTTGTTCGACCGCCGTACCCAGGCATCCCTCAGCACTTTGCGTGTATTGCGCGATGCCTATCCGGACACCATCTGGAACGGCTACATCCCCGTGGATACGCGCCTGCGTGATGCCAGCCGTGCGGGGCTCACGCCGTCGCAGTTCGATGGCAAGAGCCGTGGTGTGCTGGCCTACCGTGCGTTGCTCAAGCATCTGCTGTCGCAGCAGCTTGTGGCGCAGGTGGCGTGATGAACCGTCCTGTTGAATACAAGACCCGGCCGCAGCTGGCGCTGGAATCCTACCTGGACGCGCTGCTGCAGGATGCGACTGACGAAGCGCTGCCGGAACCGATTCTGGTACTTGAGCCTGCTGTCGAGCCTGACACTACGCTGGACGATTTCCAGCAGGCCGTCATGGAAGAGCAGGCGCGCGATGCGCAGGTGGTGGAGGCTCCAGTCGTGGTGCCGATCACCCCTGCGGTGGTGGCGCCGATGGTGGTCGAACCGGTGGTGGACGTGCACCTGCCGCCGAGTATCACGCCACCGCCGGTAACCGGTGACGGCCGCCCGGCGTGGGCGGCCGAGCCGTTCGAGTGCCTGCTGTTCGACGTCGCCGGCTTGACCCTGGCAGTGCCGCTGGTGTGCCTGGGCTCGATCTATTCTTTGGAAGGCCAGGAGCTGACACCGCTGTTTGGTCAGCCGGAGTGGTTTCTCGGCATCCTGCCCAGCCAGGCCGGCAACCTCAAGGTGCTGGACACCGCGCGCTGGGTGATGCCCGACCGCTACCGCGACGATTTCCGCCAGGGCCTGCAATACGTGATTTCGGTGCAGGGCTACGAATGGGGGCTGGCGGTGCATCAAGTCAGCCGCTCGTTGCGCCTGGACCCCAATGAAATCAAATGGCGCAGCCACCGCGGCCAGCGCCCCTGGCTGGCGGGCACCGTGATTGAGCACATGTGCGCATTGCTGGATGTCGCTGAACTGGCCGAGTTGATTGCCAGCGGTGCGGTCAAGGCGATGCCACAGAACAAACGTAGTTGATTGAACAATAAGGGCCGTGCGGTTGCGCGGCGCAATAGCATACACGCCGTCGATAGCGGCATTTGAAGGGGTTACACGAATGAACAAGTCAGCGTCCGCACAAGGTTTGGATGATCCGATCCTGCAATGGGTTACCTTCAAACTCGACAACGAGACCTACGGCATCAACGTGATGCGCGTGCAGGAAGTGCTGCGCTACACCGAGATCGCTCCGGTACCGGGTGCACCGAGCTATGTGCTGGGCATCATCAATCTGCGTGGCAATGTGGTGACAGTCATCGACACCCGCCAGCGTTTTGGCCTGGACACGGTTGAAGTCAGCGACAACACCCGTATTGTGATCATCGAAGCCGACAAGCAAGTGGTCGGGATCATGGTCGACAGCGTGGCCGAAGTGGTTTACCTGCGCCAATCGGAAGTGGAAACCGCACCGAATGTCGGTAACGAAGAATCGGCCAAGTTCATCCAGGGCGTGTGCAACAAGAACAACGAACTGCTGATCCTGGTTGAGCTGGACAAGATGATGAGCGAAGAAGAGTGGTCGGAACTGGAGAGCATCTGATTGTTCCTTGAGGCAGCGGTGATTGTCCTGGCCCTGTTGTGGGCCGGGACCTTGGCGTTTGTACTGCGCTATATGCGTCAGCAACGGGAATTGGCCTTGCAACAGGCCGAACGCGATGCCGTGCGTGATCGGCGCATTCTGGAGCTGGTCAAGCGCGTGGATCATTACCAGCAGAGTGCGGTGCGGGTCGGCGATGAAGTGCATGAACTGCGCGCGATTCTCGGGCCTTTGCCGGATAAGTTGGTGCAATTGGAACAGCGCGACCCTTCGAACCTGTCCTTTGCCCAGGCGGCCAAGCTGGTGGGGATGGGGGCGACGGTGGACGAACTGACCCAGTCGTGCGGCTTGACCCAGGCCGAGGCGCAGTTGATGAGCAAATTGCACAAGAGCTGATTCGGCTGCGCTTGCTGGGTTCATGTGGGAGGGGCTTGCCCTCGATAGCGGCCTGGCAACCGACGCTTCTCTGCCTGACACCCTGCGACCAAACTGTGGGAGCTGGCTTGCCTGCGATGGCGGCCTGATAGCCGACATTTATCTACCTGACACCCCTCAGTCCAAATGTGGGAGCTGGCTTGCCTGCGATGACGGCCTTACAGCTGACACAGTTATACCGAGTACATATCCATTCCTGCGGTAACGGCCACTTAGGGTTCCGCTTTTACAGCGGGTCACTTTTGGAAAAGAGCCCGGAATGCCGGCCCAGCCAAATTCCAGCCAGCGTGGTTTAACGGGGCGCCTAAGATCAAAAGCAGATCAAGATCAAGGGCGTCTCGCTTCGCATCGTGGTTACCTTTGGGCGGCAGATTGGACATCTCTGTCGATTGAGCCGCCGCCATCGCAGGCAAGCCAGCTCCCACAGTTTGATCTGCGTACATCAATCAATTTTCTCCATCCACAGACTTTTCCCGTTCTCCAAGGGTCAACATCCTTCAAGCACCTTGACCCAGGAGATACCCTCAAATGACCACCCCCAAAGCCCTGTTGATCCTTCACGGCAAACAAGCCCTGAACGAGGACGTGCGTGCCGCCGTGCTGGCCCGACGTGAGCAGGGTTGGGAGTTGGCGGTGCGGGTGACGTGGGAGGGTGGTGATGCCCAGCGGCTGGTCGATGAAGCCCTGGCTGACGGCTACACCCATATCATCGCCGGCGGCGGCGACGGTACGCTGCGCGATGTGGCCGAGGCCATGGCGCTGGCCAAGGCCGACGCCAGCCTGGTGTTGATGCCCCTGGGCACCGCCAATGACTTTGCCAAGGCCGCGGGCGTGCCGTTGGAACCGGCCGGCGCCCTGGCGTTGCTTGACGTCGAGCCCAAGGCCATCGACCTCGGCCAGGTGGGCGGGCAGATCTTCCTGAACATGGCCACCGGCGGTTTCGGTAGCCAGGTCACGGCCAACACCTCCGAAGACCTGAAGAAAGTCCTAGGCGGCGCCGCCTACCTGTTCACCGGTTTGTCGCGCTTCAGTGAATTGAAGGCCGCCTACGGGGAGCTGGAAGGCCCGGATTTCCACTGGAAAGGCGAGCTGCTCGCGCTGGGTATCGGCAACGGTCGCCAGGCCGGTGGCGGGCATGTCCTGTGCCCCGGCGCATTGGCCGATGATGGATTGCTCGACGTCAGCATCCTGCCAGCCCCCCAGGAAGTGGTCGGCACCCTGCGTGAATTGATGAACAATGGCTGGGGGCTGGACACCATGTTCGTTCGCGCACGTCTGCCATGGGTCAATATCAAGGTCGCCCAAGGCTTGTACATCAACCTCGATGGCGAGCCGCTGGAAGGCGACGACCTGCATTTCGAAGCGTTGCCCAAGGCGCTTCGCGTGCATCTGCCGCTGGGTTCGCCGTTAGTCGTCCAGGCTGATGATTTGCTCACGCACGGCGAATAACACCAGGCCCGCCACGTCGAAAATCTGCAAGCGCTTCATGATCTGCGAGCGATGGGCCTCCACTGTCTTGATGCTCAAGCCCAGGCCATGGGCAATTTCCCGGGTGGACTTGCCACGTACGATCAAACGCAAAATCTCCAGTTGCCGCGCCGTCAGATTATGGCTGTGGGCAACGGGGGTGCTGGGGCTCTGGCTGCGGATCAGCGCCTGGTTGATCACCGTGTGGGCGATGGCGGGGCTCAGGTAGCGTTCGTTGTTACGCAGGGCCAGCAGGGCATGTTCCAGCTCGTTGGCGGTGGTGTCCTTGAGCAGGTAGCCGTGGGCTCCGGACTCCAGCGCGCGCATGATCAGGTCTGGTTCAGTGTGCATCGACAGAATCAGCACCTTGCAGTTGGGGTAAAAGCGCTTGAGTTGCTGCAAGGCATCCAGCCCACCGGTGTGCCGCATCGACAGATCGAGCAGCACGATATCCGGCTGCAAGGCGCTGTATTGCGCCAGCAGTTGTGCGCCATCGCTGGCTTCGCCGATGACGCTGTAGCCGGGAATATCCAGAATCAGCGCACGCACACCGGCGCGAATCAGTGCGTGGTCATCCACCAGGAGTAAATTGCAGGTCACTCGAGAACCTTAGGGGCGCTGGCCCGTTCGAGAGCGCGGGGCGCCCAGGGGAAAAGTGCGTTGATACGGGTGCCGTTGCCAGGCTGGCTGCTGATGGAAAAGGTGCCCCCCAGCTGGTGTGTCCGTTCGCACATACCGGCCATGCCCCGTTGGCCTTCCCGGCCCGGGTCGGGGGCAGGCGAGAACCCCTGGCCGTCATCGCAGATCATCAGCGACAGGCCTTCAGGCAGGCGTTGCAGGCGCACCAGCAGGTTGCGCGCCTTTGCATGGCGAAGCATGTTGGTCACCGCTTCCTGGGTGATGCGAAAGGCCGCCACGGCCACTTCTTCGGGGATGCCGGTGAGCCGTTGCTGACACTCCAGGCTCCAGCACACCTGGGTGTTTTCCAGGGTCTTGAGCAGGTGCGCGCGCAGGCTGGCTTCCAGGCCCAGGCTGGTCAGTTGGCGGGGGTTGAGGATGGCGCAGACGTCGCGCACCTTGGCCAGGGTTTCATTGAGCGTATTGCACAGCACCGTGCAATGGGTGTTCAGGTCCGGGGGCAGGCGGCGCTGCAACCATTCGCTTTGCAGTTTGGCGGCGGTCAGCAGTTGGCCGATATCGTCATGCAGTTCGCGGCTGAGCCGGTGGCGTTCGTTCTCCTGCACTTGCAGCAAGCGGTCGGCCAGCTCCTGGGGCTCGAACTTGATGGCTTTGCGCGAATTCCACTGTTGCAGCCCCACCACCACCAGCGTGGCGAAGTTGAGCAGCAGGATCGGCAACGGCAGCGGCGCGTCCTGCAGATAGGCCCACAGGCTTGCCAGCAATGAGCACAGGCACAGCGCAAGGGTGAGTCGGCGCACATGGCTGCGGGACACGGACCTGGCGATAAGTGACTTGAAACTCGCGTACATAGCGGATGGAGCCAATGAGGGTTCACTGCGGTGAGGCCGGTTGACCGGGCTCTGTTTGGAGTGCGCTGCCAAATCGTCTTTAAGCATGTTGAAGTTAAATCACTTCGAGCGGGGCATAGTACCACCCCGCTTACCGTTGGTCGCCTGATTGGTTTATGGCCCACACAAATACTCTGGCCGTTAATCCCAGAGTTGAAAGCGGAAAGTTGTATTAACGAAGTTGGTTTGTATAATTATTACATTGATGGCTAATTGATATTTTCCCATTGCGTCCAAGCCGGTCGTTTTTAGATAACTCGGCAGTTAAATACGACCTGCACGACGCTCACGACCCATGATGCAGATGCTGCGGCGGTGTACGGCTCAAATCCTTTTGCGGGATCTGCAAGGCAACCGTTGCGATCAATGAAGTTTGCTCGCTGTCATCCAGGCTCAGTTCACCGGTGCGGGTGTCGATCAGTTCCAGTTGCCAGGCCAGCAGGGTCAGGCAGTCATGCAGCGCGTCCAGCGCCTCGTCATGCAACTGCAGAGGGCTTTGGGCATTGGCGATCAGATTTTGCAGATGCCCCGAGAACTCGCTGATTGCCTGCAGCGCCAGGCCATCGGCTTTTTCAGCCAGTTTGGCCAAGCTGGCTTTCATGCAGTCGATGGCGTCGCTGTCGTTGCGGATCAAATGCAGATGGCTCAAACACTCTTCGGATTTGCCCAGAAGCAGTTGAGCCTCGCCCAGAAACGCGAGAAGTGCTGTTTGCCATTCGTTTGCGCTATTCATCATGCAAGTCTCCGCAACGTAAGGTCGGGTGATGAGATGTCGCACCGGGTGAATGGCTTAAAACTAGCGCTGAAATACGACTTGGACTTGTAGGTCGCTTCCGATGTTTCAGTAGGACGTTTATTGAAATGCTCACGAAAGTCGTATGTAGCCCCTGGGGTGCGGGATGACACGACTTCAGTTGCCGATACGTGAGTGCCTGAAAGGCCCGTGGGCCAAGGGCTGGGGATGGCAAACAAAAGCCTGACTCCATTCATGCAATGAGAATGGCGTCACATTAATGGCTATTAGATATCGCGAATATCAGGTTGGGCCTGATTGCGTATAGGGGAACCCCCTATATGGTGGAACTGCACGTCGGTTCGACTGTCGCGCACGGCGCCTTGAAACAGTATTAAGGGCCGAAGCAGTAAAGCATGATGTCAGTGTGACATCAATGGATTTACATGGCATTTTATTGGGGTCAAGGTCCGGCGCTTGCCGCCGATAATGTACCTATACGACTGCACACCCTCTCAACGCGCCTGCGGCGTGTACACCAGGAGCTTTTAATGGCCGGCATTCTCGACACGGTAGATCAACGCACGCAATTGGTGGGTGAGAATCGCCTGGAAATTCTCATGTTCCGCCTCTTCGGTCGGCAGTTGTTCGCGATCAACGTGTTCAAAGTGCAGGAAGTGCTGCAGTTACCCAAGCTGACCCTGATGCCCCAGCGCCACCCATTCGTGTGCGGGGTGGTCAACCTGCGGGGCCAGACCTTGCCGGTGATCGACTTGTCCCAGGCCATCGGTATGCGCCCTTTGGTGCCGGGGCCCAACAGCACCATCATCGTCACCGAATACAACCGTTCGGTGCAGGCGTTTCTGGTGGGCGGCGTTGACCGCATCGTCAACATGAACTGGGAAGCCATCCTGCCGCCGCCGACCAGCGCCGGTCGCCAGCACTACCTTACTGCCATCAGCAAGGTCGATGACCAGTTGGTGGAAATCATCGACGTGGAAAAAGTCCTCGCCGAGATCGTGCCCTATAACGCCAAGGTCTCGCGGGAAAAACTCGAAGACCCGGTGCTCGAACGTGCCCGTGGTCGCGAAGTGCTGCTGGTGGACGACTCCAACGTGGCCCTGTCGCAGTTGCGCGATACCCTGGGACAGTTGGGGGTGAAGATGCACATCGCCAGCGACGGTCTCAAGGCGTTGAACATGCTCAAAGCCTGGGCCGACAGCGGCCAGGTGATGACCGACAAGCTGCTGATGATCTTCACCGACGCCGAAATGCCCGAGATGGACGGCTACCGCCTCACCACCGAAATCCGCAACGACCCGCGCCTGCGCGGCCTCTATGTGGTGCTGCACACCTCGCTGTCGGGCAGCTTCAATGAGTCAATGGTGAAAAAGGTCGGCTGCGACAATTTCCTCTCCAAATTCCAGCCGGACAAGCTGGTGGATGTGGTGCGCGAGCGACTGATGTTGGACGAAGTGCCCGCCTGACTTTAGGATGACACTTTGTTTCCCAGGAAGGCAGGCCCATGCTTCGTCTCAGCGCGTTGTACCGTTACCCCCTCAAATCCGGCAAGGCCGAAGCCTTGCAGCACATCGGCCTGGATAAACTCGGCCTGCAAGGGGATCGACGTTGGATGCTGGTGGACGAAGCCAGTGGGCGGTTCCTGACGCAGCGGGCGGTGGCGAAGATGAGCCAACTGTCGGCGCTGTGGAACGACGCGGGCGGCCTGACCTTGAGTTCGCCGGGCTACTCATCGTTGGAGGTGGCGTTGCCGGAGGGTGCCAGTGAACTGCGCGGCGTGACCATCTGGCGCGACACCCTGCGCGTACCCGATGCTGGCGATGAGGCGGCCGCCTGGGTCAGCGAGTTTATCGGCAAGCCTACGCGCCTGGTGCAGCTTCCCCTGGAACGTGCGCGCACCACCGAAGCCGGCTACGGCAAGGATGACGACAAGGTCGGCTTTGCCGACGGCTACCCGCTGTTACTGATCGGCCAAGGCTCCCTGGATGACTTGTGTGAGAAGATCGGCCGCCCGATGGAGATGCTGCGTTTTCGTCCCAACCTGGTGATCGAAGGCGCCCAAGCCTTTGCCGAGGATGGCTGGAAGCGCTTGCGCATCGGCGATGTGGAGTTCCGGGTGGTCAAGCCGTGCTCGCGTTGCATCCTCACCACCATTGATCCCCGCACCGGCGAGCGCAGCCCCGACCGCGAACCCTTCGCGACGCTGGAGACCTATCGCAAGACCGAGAAGGGCGCGATGTTCGGCCAGAACCTGGTCAACGATGGCATCGGCCACTTGGAAGTCGGGATGCCGGTGACGGTCCTGGAATAAAAAATGCCCGTCTCGCTGGAGACGGGCATTTTTGTTTACCGGTGATACTTAGCCGCGGTATTCACACAGGTAAGCGGTGTCTACGGCGACCTTCAACTGGAACTTGCTGTTGGCCGGTACGTTGAACTGGCTGCCGGCGGCGAAGGTTTCCCACTCGGCGTCGGGCAGTTTGACAATCAGTGCGCCGCAGACCACATGCATGATTTCACGCTGGGCGGTACCGAATTCGTATTCACCCGGAGCCATCACGCCGATGGTCGCCGGACCTTCTGCAGTGCCGAAAGCGATCGACTTGACGGTGCCGTCGAAGTACTCGTTGACTTTGAACATGGGTGAATCCTCGGAAAAAGGGTCTGGAAAGGTCGGCCAGTATGCCCAAGCCCACGGGAGCTGCCTAGACCGGCAAAATCAACGGTAACAGGCGTGCGGTGTTACGCGCGTCTTCCAGGGCGCGATGCTGTTGGCCATTGAACTGCATCCCCGCCAATTGCAGCGCACCATTGAGCCCCAGTGGTTTGTCCAGGCGCCGGGCCTTGGCAAAGCGTTGCTTGAGGTTCACATGGGGCGTTTGCCCCAGGGCGCTGGACAGGCCATGGCGCTGCCATTCGAGTTCAAGTTGCACGCGATCGTAATCACCCCAGCTGGCCCAGCCTTCCAGGCGTGCCTGGTGCTGGCCCAGCCAGCGCTCGAACAGCGGCCACACCTCGGTGATCGGTGTGGCTGCGTCGATATTGGCTTGGGTGATATGGGTCAGCTTGCGGCAAAAGGGCGTCAGCAACGGCCGTCGCAGTGGCCGCACAAAGCGCTGAAAGTGATCCAGTTCGCGGCCCTGGCGGTTGACCAGGCTGGCGCCGATCTCGATGACTTCCATCTCCGTCACGGGCCAACCGCCGTCATCCGTTGTGGCTTCAAGGTCAATAATCAGCCAATGAGGCATGGTGCAGGTTCCCGTACTCGTCCCTTTCTGATGGGGATAGAGCGTAGCCCGGCCCTGTAGTTCCGCCTAGGGCGTTATTCGATCTGTAGCAAAACCTGACGATTGCGCACCTGATCGCCCGCCATGACCTGCACCGCTTTGACGATGCCGTCGATCCCGGCCTTCAACGGGTGCTCCATTTTCATCGCTTCGAGCACCAGCAACAGTTGGCCTTTGGTGACTGTGTCGCCGACGCTGACCTGGATATCGACAATGGCGCCATCCATCGGCGCCTTGACCGTGCCACTGCTGGCATCCACCTGACGGCTGGCGACCTGCTGGGTGCGGTTGGTCACCTTCACGCCGGGCAGCCACAGTTGGGTATCGTCGATGTAGTAGGCGGTACGCCGCCGGATGCCGTTGAGCACCCAGGTGGCCCAGCGACCGTCGATGGTGAGTTGCAGGTCGTCGGCACTCACGTTGTGGGTTTGGCCATTGACCTCCAGGCGGTAGGTGCACGGCACATTGGCGGTGTTGCGCCATCCCGCCAGGCCTTGGGGATGCTGGTCGGCGCTGTGCCGGTAAAACAGCGCTGCGGCCAGGCTGAGCTGTTCAGTCGATGGCGCTTGGGGCAGTAGCTGGCCGAAGCGTTCGGCGATAAAGGCGGTGCTGAACTCGCCGGCGATAAAATCCGGCTGCTTGAGCAAATCAACCAAAAACCGCTGATTGGTGGTGACACCCAGTAGCACGTTGTCTTCCACTGCCCGCAGCAACTTTCGGCGAGCTTCTTCGCGAGTGGCGCCGTGGGCGATGATCTTGCCCAGCATCGGGTCGTAGAACGGGCTGATGGTTTCGCCTTCGCGTAGGCCATGGTCGATGCGCACGCAGGCGGCAGGCTCCCAGCGCAGCACCTCACCGGTTTGCGGCAGGAAGCCCTGGGCCGGGTCTTCGGCGTACAGGCGTACTTCCATGGCGTGGCCGCTCAGCACCACATCGGCTTGTGCCAGCGGCAGAGGCTGGCCGGCGGCGATGTGCAGTTGCCAGGCCACCAGATCGAGGCCGGTGATCAGCTCGGTCACCGGGTGTTCGACTTGCAGGCGCGTGTTCATTTCCAGGAAATAAAACCGACCATTGCGATCGAGCAGAAACTCCACGGTACCGGCGCCGACGTAGCTCACCGCCCGCCCGGCCTTGAGCGCCGCGTCGCCCATGGCCTGGCGCAGTTCGGGCGTCATCACGGGGCAGGGCGCTTCTTCGATGACTTTCTGATGGCGGCGCTGGATCGAGCAGTCGCGCTCGCCCAGGTAGATCAGGTTGCCATGGCGGTCGCCGAACACTTGCACCTCAACGTGGCGCGGGTCGATCAGGGCCTGCTCAAGAATCAGTTCGTCGCTGCCAAAAGCGTTCATTGCCTCGGAGCGCGCAGTGCGCAGTTGCTCCAGCAGCTGTTCAGGTTGGTGTACCAGGCGCATGCCACGCCCGCCGCCACCGGCGCTGGCCTTGATCATCAGCGGGAAGCCGATGCGCTCGGCTTCCTGTTGCAGCGTGGCGTCGTCCTGGGCGCTGCCTTGGTAACCGGCGATACAGGGCACACCGGCGTCGAGCATGGCGATCTTCGACAGGCGCTTGCTGCCCATCAGCTCGATGGCTTCGCTGCTGGGGCCGATGAAAACGATATGGGCGTTCTGACAGGCGCGGGCGAAGTCGGGGTTTTCCGAAAGGAAGCCGTAGCCGGGGTGGATGGCGTCGGCGCCGGTGCGTCGGGCGGCGTCGAGGATGGCGGCG
The DNA here is from genome assembly GCF_020790195.1 of Pseudomonas sp. HN8-3. Lineage (NCBI taxonomy): Bacteria > Pseudomonadati > Pseudomonadota > Gammaproteobacteria > Pseudomonadales > Pseudomonadaceae > Pseudomonas > Pseudomonas sp. HN8-3. The sequence goes on along the minus strand of NZ_CP086206.1, from coordinate 4,172,862 downwards.
ATGTTCAGGTATGACTGTTGTACGGGAGCCGGGCCGATATTCACGGCTTCGTCGGCCATCTGCACGTGCAGGGCATGGGCGTCGGCGTCGCTGTACACGGCCACGGTGCGGTAGCCCAGGGCTTGGGCAGTGCGCTGGATACGACAGGCGATTTCGCCGCGGTTGGCGATCAGGATTTTGGTGAAGGCGGGCATTGGGTTATCCCTTACTGGATGTGGCGTGTGTTGGGGCCTCTTCGCAGGCAAGCCAGCTCCCACATTTGAAATGTGTTCCCTGTGGGAGCTGGCTTGCCTGCGATGGCGTCATCGAGACCAACCCGGCTTTCGCTTCTGCACAAACGCCTGCGTCCCCTCAATCCCTTCCTCGCTTCTCACCGCCTCGGCAAACCACTGCGCCCCGCGGTCCAGTACTGCATCAAGCGGCTCATCCACGCTTGCCAGCAACAGGGATTTGGTTCGCGCATTGGCCCCCGGCGCGCACTGCAATACCTGCCCCAACACTTCATCCAGCCGCTGCGCCAGTGCCTGGGCATCGTGCTCGACAAAATGCACCACGCCCAAACGGCCAGCCTCGACCCCATCAAACCGCGCCGCCGTCAGCGCCAGCCGCCGTGCCTGGGTCAAGCCGATGCGCTTGACCACAAACGGCGCTATCTGCGCCGGCAACAACCCCAGGGTGGTCTCCGGCAAGCCGAACTGCGCCTTGTGTTCGGCGATCGCAATATCGCTCACACAGGCCAACCCAAACCCACCGCCCAGCACCGCGCCTTGCAGCACTACGATCACCACCTGCGGCAGCGCTTGCACCTCTTGTAGCAAGGTGCCAAACGCGCGGTTCAACGCGTGTAACTGATCCCCCGCGCCGACCAGGTCCTTCACATCGGCCCCCGCGCAGAAATGCCCCCCCGCACCGCTGATCACCACGGCGCGTACCTGTCTGTCCAATTGCGCCAGTACTGCACGCAGTTCCTTGACCATGGCCAGGCTCATTGCATTGCGGCATTCGGGCCGGTTGAGGGTGATATGCAGCACGCCGTTATGGGCTTCCAGCAGCAGGGTACTCATGGTTTTTTACCGGGCAGGGTGCCCATCAGTTTGCAGATGATGCCCAGCATGATTTCGTCGGCACCGCCGCCAATCGATACCAGGCGCACGTCGCGGTAGGCGCGGGCCACCGGGTTGTCCCACATGAAGCCCATGCCGCCCCAATATTGCAGGCAACTGTCGCTGACCTCACGGCCCAGGCGTCCGGCCTTGAGCTTGGCCATGGACGCCAGGCGAGTCACGTCCTGGCCTTTGATGTACTGCTCGGTAGCCTGGTAGACCAACGCACGCAGACACTCGATTTCGGTGGCCAGTTCGGCCAGGCGGAAGTGGATCACCTGGTTGTCGATCAGCGCCTTGCCGAAGGTCTGGCGCTCTTTGCAGTATTCGATGGTGCTGTCGATGCAGTACTCCAGGCCCTTGATCATATTGGCCGCGCCAAATAGGCGTTCTTCCTGGAACTGCAGCATCTGCATCATGAAGCCTGCGCCTTCATGGCCGATGCGGTTGCGCTGCGGCACACGCACGTCGTCGAAGAACACCTGGGCGGTTTCGGAGCTGTGCATGCCGAGCTTTTCCAGGGGCGGGCTGACGCTGATGCCCGGCGTGTTCATCGGCACCATGATCAGCGACTTGTTGATATGCGGCTTGTCATCGGAGGTGTTGGCGAGCAGGCAGATAAAGTCGGCGCTGGGCGAGTTGGTGATCCACATCTTGCTGCCGTTGATCACATAGTCGTCGCCGTCTTTACGCGCATGGGTCTTGAGCCCGGCCACGTCGGAGCCGGCGCCGGTTTCCGACACGCCGATGCAGCCGACCTGTTCACCGCTGATGGCCGGGCGCAGGAACTCCTCGCGCAATTCATCGGAGCCGAAGCGGGCCAGGGCCGGGGTGCACATGTCGGTCTGCACGCCGATGGACATGGGGATGCCGCCACAGCGGATGCTGCCGAACGCTTCGGCGGCGACGATGGAGTAGCTGTAGTCCAGGCCCATGCCGCCGAACTGCTGCGGCTTGGAAATGCCCAGCAGGCCCAGGTCGCCGGCCTTGCGGAAGATCTCGTGGATGGGAAAGCGCCCGGCTTTTTCCCACTCGTCGACATGGGGGTTGATCTCGCGGTCGACGAAGGCGCGCACGGTGCGGCGCAGTTCCTGGTGTTCCTGGGTGAAGATCATTTTTATTGTTCTCCTGATTAGAATCGCGCCACACCAAAGCTGTTCGGTTGCAGTTGCCTTAGTTCAGCCTCATGGCAGATATCCAGCAGGAACCCAAGCAAGGTGCGGGTATCCCGTGGATCGATCAACCCGTCATCCCACAGATTGGCGCTGCCGTAGAGCGCCGTGGACTGGCTGTCGAGCTTCTGCGCGGTGACCTGTTCGAGCATGTCCAGCACCTTTGGGTCGGGCACCAGGCCGTCCTTCAACTGCTTGGCCTCGGTGACGATGCGCAGCACCTTGCCGGCTTGCGCGCCGCCCATGACCGCTGTGCGGCTGTTGGGCCAGGCGAATATAAAGCGGGGGTCAAGGCCGCGCCCGCACATCGCATAGTTACCGGCACCGTAGGAGCCACCGACCACCACCGTGAGCTTGGGCACGCGGGCGTTGGCCACCGCCTGAATCATCTTTGCACCGTGCTTGATCACCCCTTGCTGTTCGGACTCGGTGCCAACCATGAAGCCGGTGGTGTTGTGCAGGAACAGCAGCGGCGTACGGCTCTGATCACACAGCTGGATAAACTGCGCGGCCTTGCTGGCGCCTTTCGGCGTGATGGGGCCGTTGTTGCCGATCACACCAACGGCACGGCCCTGGATATGCAGATGGCCGCAGACGGTATGGGCGTCGAACTCGCTTTTGAACTCCAGGAAATGAGAGGCGTCGGCCAGGCGCGCGAGGATTTCGCGCACGTCGTAGGGCTTTTTCGGATCATCGGGGATCAGCCCCAGCAACTCGTCGATGGGGTACAGCGGCTCGGTATAGGCGTTTTTTACCGCTGGCGGCTGCCGGTCATTCCACGGCAGCAGGCCGACAATTTCTCGCACGATACGCACGCCATCGGCATCATTTTCCGCCAGGTATTCAGCGGTGCCGGCGGTTTGCGCGTGCATCTGCGCACCGCCCAAATCTTCGTCGCTGGCGACTTCGCCGGTGGCGGCCTTGAGCAGTGGTGGCCCGGCAAGGAACAGCTTGGCCTTGCCGCGCACCACCACCACGTAATCCGACAAGCCCGGCTGATAGGCACCGCCTGCCGTGGCCGAGCCATGCACCACGGTGATCTGCGGCAGGCCCATCGCCGACATGCGCGCCTGGTTGGCAAAGCTGCGCGCGCCTTCGACGAAAATATCGGCGGCATAATTGAGGTTGGCGCCGCCGCTTTCGGCGAGGGTCACCACCGGCAGTTTGTTCTCCATGGCGATCTGTTGCAGGCGCAGAGATTTCTTCAGGCCCGAGGGGGAAATGGTGCCGCCCTTGATCGCGCTGTTGTTGGCCACCACCAACATACGCACGCCGCTGACATAGCCGATGCCGGCGATCAGCCCGCCACCGGCGGCGCTGCCGTCCTTGTCGTCGTGGAGTTTGTAGCCGGCCAGGCTGGCCAGTTCCAGAAACGGCGCGCCCGGGTCGAGCAGCAGGTTGAGGCGCTCGCGGGGCAGCAATTGGCCGCGCTTGTCGAACTTGGGCCTGGCCTCCTCAGCCTTGGCCAGCAGGTTGTGTTCCAGTTGGTGCAACTGGGCAATGGCGGCCAGCATGGCGGCGCGATTCTGTGCGAACTGTGGGCTGTGGGGATCGACCAGGGTTTCAATCGTCGGCATCGTGTTATTGCTCCGTCTTGAGCACATCCGGCAGATAGGCGCGGTGGAACCCATTGAAGGGTTGGCTCGGCGCCTGCGCCTTGTGCAGCGGCCATGCCCGACTGCCCAGGCTGGCGGCACCGTCGATGCGCAGCGTGCTGCCGCTGACAAAGGCCGCGGCCGGGCTGAGTAGAAAAACGATGGCCGCGCTGACTTCCGACTCGGTGCCGATGCGTTTGAGCGGCACATGCTCGCGCAAGGTGGGGATCACGGCCTTGAACGCGCCTTCATAGGTGTCCATGCCGCTGGAGGCAATCCAGCCGGGCGCCACGGCGTTGACGCGCACCCCGGCATAGCCCCATTCAAACGCGGCGGTCTTGGTGAAATTATCCATGCCCGCGCGCGCTGCGCCGGAATGGCCCATGCCGGGCATACCGCCCCACATGTCGGCGAGCATGTTGACGATTGATCCACCGTGCTTGCTCATCGACTGGTTGAACACTTCCCGCGCCACCAGGAAACCACCCACCAGGTTGGTGCGCAGTACGGTTTCAAAGCCCTTTTGGTTGATGGCGGCCAGGGGCGAGGGGTATTGGCCGCCGGCGTTATTGACCAGGCCATGGATGGGTCCATGGTCGTGCAGAATCTGCGTGACCAGCGCCTTCACCGCCTCTTCATCACGAATATCACAGACATGCCAATGGGCGACGCCGCCATCTTCGACAATTTCCGCTGCGACCTTCTGCAGTTTTTCCGGCTTGCGACCCACCAGGATCACGCGAGCGCCCAAGGCCGCCAGCTCATGGGCGGTGCAGCGGCCAATGCCACTGCCGCCTCCGGTGACAATCACGGTTTGCCCCTGGAACAGGTCGGCTTTGAAGATCGAGTCGAAGGCCACGGCGACGGTCCTTTAGGTGAGTTGGTCGGCAATGTGTTGCGGCACGGCGATGGGGATTTCCAGCAGTTGCTGGGCAAAGGCTTTGCCTTGCGGGTCGATGCGCAGGCTGGCGATACCACCGCCGCCCAGGGCATTTTCCAGCAGGAAATTCAGGCTGTGGCTGCCGGGTAGATACCAGCGCTCGACGCGGCCGTGAAGGGGGTCGAGCACGTGGCTCATCCAATCGACGATCACCTCCCGGGTCAGCGTTTCGGCGATCCATGGCAGGTAGTCGGGGTGGCGGGCGATCACGCCGATATTGCTGTGGTTGCCCTTGTCACCGGAGCGCGCCACGGCAAGTTTCACCAGGGGCACGCTGGCGTCGGCGCGGCCTTGGGGTTTGGGCGGTTCGATGGGGGCAGCGGGCGTGCGTAGGGGGAGCGCGGCGGGCAGTTCGACGGCATGGCGTTGGCCTTGATAATCGATGCTCAGTGCACAGGCCGCCTTGTCGATCAGAAACGAAAACAGCCGAATCAACGGGTAGACCGTAGGCCGCCCGCCGACGATGCCGGTGAGCCCCGGCGCCATGCCGGTGGCCGCTTGCGCGATCTCGCGGGCGAACAGCACCAGGGCCTGTTTGCTCGGGTGCCTCACGGCCAGTTTCATCACCACTTCGCGGCAATCCTCACGCCGGGCATGGGCGCCGTAGGTGGCTTCGCTGCCCAGCAGCTCAATGTTCACGTCGGTGTAGGGCGCCCAACCGCGTTGGCTGAACAGTTGCTCGGTCTTGTTGATGATCGCCTGGCTGACCCGCTCGGCCTTGGCCACCGCGTCGATCCCGGCAAGCAGGCAACTGGCGGTACAGCGGAAACCATCAGGATAGGTGGCGCTGACCTTGTACTGATCGGTGGGTGGCAGCCCCTTGGCGCCGTGCACGCGCACTGAATGCTTGCCTTGCTGCTGCAACTTGACCTGGCTGAAATCGCAGATCACATCCGGCAGCAGATAGGCGCGCGGATCAGCGATTTCATACAGCAGCTGTTCGGCCACGCTGAGTTCACTGATCAGGCCGCCGCTGCCTTCGACTTTGTTGACGGTGAACTGGCCGTCGGCGCTGACTTCGACGATGGGGAAGCCGATGTGCTCGTAGTCCGGTACGTCGCGCCAATCGGTGAAATTGCCGCCGGTGCACTGGGCACCGCATTCGATGATATGCCCGGCCAGGGCGGCCTGGGCCAGATGATCGTAGTTTTGCCATGACCAGTTGAACTCGTGCACCAAGGCCGCGCTGACCACCGCGCTGTCGACCACTCGGCCGGTGATGACGATATCGGCGCCAAGCCCCAGGGCCTGGGCAATCCCCGGCGCGCCGAGGTAGGCATTGGCGGACACGCACAAAGGTGGCAGCGGGGCGCCATTGAACATGTCGGTGACGTTGGGCAGGTGTTTGAGTTGGGGGTGCAGGTCATCGCCGAGCAGCACCGCGATTTTCAGCGCAATGCCGGCCTGGTCGCAGGCCGCTTGCAGGGCGGAGGCGCAGGCCTGGGGGTTGATGCCGCCGGCATTGCTGATCACGCGGATGCCCTGGCGTTGGAGATCCGCCAGCAAGGGCGTGAGGACCTCGACAAAGTCCGTGGCGTAACCGGCCTTGGGGTCTTTCATGCGTGCTCCGGCGAGAATCGACATGGTGACTTCCGCCAGGTAGTCGAACACCAGGTAATCCAGGGCGCCGCCGTGCACCAATTGAGCGGCCGCCGTGCAGGTGTCGCCCCAGAAGGCGCTGGCGCAGCCGATACGAACCGTTTTGCTCATGAGAAATCCGTCCTCCAGGGGCTGGCGTCGAGACTACCAAGCAAGCGCTTGGTTTGTAAACTGTGCGCACAAGTTTTACCCAAGCGCTTGCTTGGGTGGCGGCCACGGCCTAAATTGCCGCCCAAGATGTCAGCACAAGTGAAGGAGAGCAGCATGGATGAGCACAAAGCCCTGGGGGTGATGCGCGCCATGGTCGCCGGTGGCCGATTGACCGACCCCGAGAGCGCCCGGGGCAAATTGCTGCAAACCGCGGCTCACCTGTTTCGCAACAAGGGTTTTGAGCGCACGACCGTGCGTGACCTCGCCAGCGCCGTGGGCATACAGTCGGGCAGCATCTTTCATCATTTCAAGAGCAAGGACGAGATTCTGCGGGCGGTGATGGAAGAAACCATCCACTACAACACCGCAATGATGCGCGCCGCGCTGGAAGAGGCGAGCACTGTGCGCGAGCGTGTGCTGGCGCTGATTCGCTGCGAGTTGCAGTCGATCATGGGCGGCAGCGGCGAGGCCATGGCGGTGCTGGTCTACGAATGGCGTTCGCTGTCGGCCGAGGGCCAGGCCCAGGTGCTGGCCTTGCGCGACGTTTATGAAGATATCTGGTTGCAGGTATTGGGTGAGGCCAAGACCGCCGGGTATATCCGCGGTGACGTGTTTATTACTCGGCGCTTCCTGACGGGCGCGTTGTCCTGGACCACTACCTGGTTCCGTACCCAGGGCAGCCTGACCCTTGAAGAATTGGCCGAAGAGGCCCTGCTGATGGTGTTAAAGGCGGATTGAGGTGCACGTTATTAATTTGAGGGCGAACGTTGTCTCCCCCGATAAAAACGCCTAGCTTAGCGCCATCAGAATATTCAACGGTGTGTGCCTCGATGTTTTCGCCATGGCGGCTGGCTGCAGGACTTGCATTATGGGCACTGGGCAGCGCCGCGTGGACGCAGGCGGGCGCTGCGCAATTGGTGAGGATCGGCGCGGCGCACTTTCCGCCTTACACCGTACGTCCTGAACAAGGTGCCGATACCGGTTTGCTGCCGCAATTGATCGAGGCCCTGAACGCTGCGCAAACCGACTACCAGTTTGTCTTGGTACCCACATCTATTCCCCGGCGTTTCCGTGATTTCGAGCAAGGCCGGGTCGACATGGCGATTTTCGAGAATCCGTCCTGGGGCTGGCGGGATATTGCCCATACCAGCGTCGACATGGGCCTGGAAGACGCAGAAATCTTCGTCGCCCAACGTCAGCCCGGTCGCGACGAAAGCTATTTTGCCGACCTTGCCGGCAAGCGCCTGGCAGTCTTCAGCGGCTATCACTACGCCTTTGCGGGTTTCAACCCGGATCCCAGGAACATGGCCCAGCACTTCAACGCCACCTTGACTTATTCCCATGACAGCAACCTGTTGATGGTCGCGCGTGGGCGGGCTGATATTGCCTTGGTGACGCGTTCGTACCTGAGTGATTTTCTGGTGCGCAATGTGGACATGGCCAGGCAATTTCTGGTGTCCGAGCGCATTGACCAGGTGTATCACCATTACGCGTTGCTGCGGCCCAAGGCACCGATCACGGCAGAGGCGTTTTCCGCATTGCTCAAGGGCTTGCGGGACAATGGGCAGATGCTGAAGATTTTCGAGCCGTATCGTATTGATCTGACGCCAGTGCCCTGAGGGGGATTTGAAACCTTTTTGATGGGGCCGAGGGAGCTGGCTCCCGTGACGGTCGGATAGCTGGCGCATATCTACCTGACACGCCAAGATCCAAATGTGGGAGGGGGCTTGCCCCCGATGGCGGATTACGGCCAGCGTGGTTTGACGGGGCGCCTAAGATCAAGATCAAAAGCAGATCAAGAGCGGCTCGCTTCGCATCGTGGTTACCGATTGCCCGCGCCGCTCCTTCCACACTATATGTTTATGCCGCGCTCAAACCCTGCGCGCAAACGTATCGCTGTGGCTGCCCGACACCTTGCGGCAATGCACCAGCGCATCGCGAATCATGAAGTTCACCAATGTCGGCGAAACCCCCAACTCCTTGGCGATATCCTTTTGCGGCACGCCATGCAGGCGGTACATCTCGAACGCATAGCGAGTGCGCTGGGGCAATTCCGTCAGGGCGTCGGCGATGTTTTCCAGGGTGTTGAAATTGATGTGCGACGTTTCCGGTGAAGCGCCGTGAATAACCACATTCAAGCCTTCCTCTTCGGTCCCGGAGTATTTGAGCTCCAGGGCCTGCTTGCGGTAATGATCGATCGCCAGGTTACGCACGATCTGGAACAGGTAACTCAGTTGGGCTTTGAACGATGAAGTGATCGTCGGCGCTGACTGCAATCGGAAGTAGGCGTCCTGTACCACGTCTTCGGCACGGGAGCGGCACCCGGTAATGCGTGCGGCGATCTTTACCAATATCAGTCGATTATCGACGAACGCCTGCAGAAGGGGTGAGTCGCACCTGCCTGTGGATACTTGTTCCGTCATGGAAATCACCTTGTCGCAAAAGAGGTTAGGGGAGGGCGTCCTTGCTGAGGCCTCCTACACATCGGGCAACAAATTATGCTGAATGATAATGATTGTCAAATGAGAAGGCGAACTAATCTTATGCCTTTGTGGAAGGTGTGAACTACGTCTCGCTCGCCGCCTGCGACTAATTATTTGCCGGGGCCGTCCGTTCTTCTGGGTGACAGGCTTGTTAACAAACGGCCAAGGATCAGCACCCGCAGGAGGAGCAGATGGGTTTTTATCGTGCATTGGGCATGTGTCAGTTTGGAGTGCTTGCGTGATGAATACGCCCGCCCGGCTGCGTCTGTTTTGCCTGCCCCACTCAGGCGCCAGCGCCTCGGTCTATGCTCGCTGGCGCCGCGTCCTGCCGGATTGGTTGCAGGTATGCCCGCTGGAATTACCCGGGCGCGGCAGGCGCATGGACGAGCCGTTGCAGCGCGATATCAAGGCTCTGGCGGCGCAATTGGCTGAGGAAATCAGCCGTGATCTCGACGGTCCTTATGCCTTGTTCGGTCACAGCCTGGGTGGGCTGTTGGCGTTTGAGTTGGCCCATGCCTTGAGCGCGCGCAATGTGCCTGCGCCCCTGGCGTTATTTGCTTCAGGCACGGCTGGCCCGGCGCGGCGCGATGTCAGCGAATACGCTATCGAGAAGACCGATGCCCAACTCATCGCCCGCCTGCGCGAATTGCAGGGCACTGCCGAAGAAGCCCTGGCCAGCCCCGAGTTGATGCAGTTGATGTTGCCGATCCTGCGCGCCGACTTTCTGCTGTGCGGCAGTTTCATCTACGGCGAGCGCGAGCCGCTTGGCCTGCCAATCCATGTGTTTGGCGGCAAGCAGGACAGCGTACGCGCCGACCAGTTGCTCGACTGGCAACTCGACGCCGCCAGCGGTTTCTCCCTGGATATGTTCGACGGCCATCACTTCTTTCTCGTACAGCACGAAAGCGCCGTATTGCGCTGCCTGCGGCGCTATGCCGACGAGCACTTGGCGCGCTGGCGCATTGGCGCGGCACGGCAACTTGCCGCCGGCTGAACCTCACCGATTTCCCGAATTTCCCGTAAGCCGATTTCAGGCAGGAACCCCATGATGGACGCCTTCGAACTCCCCCGCACCCTGGCCCAGTCCCTTCAACGCCGCGCTGCGCAGACACCGGATCAGGTCGCGTTGCGCTTCCTCGCCGACAGCGCCGAGCAGAGTGTGGTACTCAGCTACCGCGACCTGGACCAACGCGCCCGCACCATCGCCGCCGCCTTGCAAGCCAATGCCGGCCTGGGCGAACGGGCGGTGCTGCTGTTCCCCAGCGGCCCGGACTACGTCGCAGCGTTCTTTGGGTGCCTGTACGCCGGGGTGATCGCGGTGCCGGCGTATCCGCCGGAGTCCACGCGCCGCCATCACCAGGAGCGCCTGCTATCGATCATCAGCGATGCCGAGCCGCGCCTGTTGTTGACGATTGCCAGCCTCAGCGAGGACCTGGCGCAGATTGAAAATGCGCCGCCGGTCCTGAGCGTGGACACCCTGGAGGCGCAGCTTGCCGAGCACTGGGTCGAGCCCCAATTGCAGGCCGACGACATCGCCTTCCTGCAATACACCTCGGGCTCCACCGCCTTGCCCAAGGGCGTGCAAGTCAGCCATGGCAACCTGGTGGCCAACGAAGTGCTGATCCGTCGTGGCTTCGGTATCGACCTCAACCCCGATGATGTGATCGTCAGCTGGTTGCCGCTGTATCACGACATGGGCCTGATCGGTGGCCTGCTGCAACCGATTTTCAGCGGCGTGCCCTGTGTGTTGATGTCGCCGGCCTATTTTCTCGGCCGACCGTTGCGTTGGCTGGAAGCGATCAGCGAATACGGCGGCACCATCAGTGGCGGTCCGGATTTCGCCTACCGCCTGTGCAGCGAGCGGGTCAGCGAGTCGGCCCTCGAACGCCTGGATTTGAGCCGCTGGCGCGTGGCCTATTCCGGCTCCGAGCCGATTCGCCTCGATACCCTGGAGCGCTTCGCGGAAAAATTCGCCGTCTGCGGTTTCACTCCGAACAACTTCTTCGCCTCCTACGGTTTGGCCGAAGCGACCCTGTTTGTTGCCGGCGGCACCCGTGGTTGCGGGATTCCCGCGATGCACATGGACGAGCAAGCGCTGGCCGCCAACCGTGCCGAACCGGGCCAGGGCAGTGCGATCATGAGTTGCGGCACCAGCCAGCCGGACCACGCTGTGCTGATCGCCGACCCGCATACCCTCACCGAGCTTGCCGACAACTGTGTCGGCGAACTCTGGGCCACGGGGCCGAGTATCGCCCACGGTTACTGGCGCAACCCCGAAGCCAGCGCCAAGACCTTCGTTCAGCACGCCGGCCGCACCTGGTTGCGCACCGGTGACCTGGGTTTCATCCGCGACGGCGAGGTGTATATCACCGGTCGCCTCAAAGACCTGCTGATCGTGCGCGGCCACAACCTCTACCCCCAGGACATTGAACAGACCATCGAGCGTGAAGTGGAGGTGGTGCGCAAAGGTCGCGTCGCCGCCTTTGCCGTGAATGACCAGGGCCTGGAGGGCATCGGCATTGCTGCGGAAATCAGCCGCAGCGTGCAGAAAATCCTGCCGCCAGAAGCACTGATCAAAGCGATCCGCCAAGCGGTGGCCGAGTCCTGCCAGCAAGCCCCGAGCGTGGTGGTGCTGCTTAACCCCGGTGCGCTGCCGAAGACGTCCAGCGGTAAGGTACAGCGCGCAGCCTGTGCGATTCGCCACGCCGATGGCAGCCTCGATAGCTATGCGCAATTCCCCGGAGTACAAGAGGCTGCGAGCGGGGCGGCGCTGGCGTCTGATGTGCAACAACAGATCGCGGCGATCTGGTGCGAGCAACTGCAACTGCCCAGCGTGGCCGCCGATGACCATTTCTTCCTGCTGGGTGGCAACTCCATCAGCGCCACCCAAGTGGTCGCCCGCCTGCGTGAAACCCTGGGCCTGGAACTGAACCTGCGCCTGCTGTTCGAGGCACCGACGCTGTCTGCCTTTGCGGCGGGCGTGGCGCAATTGCAACAGGACGGCGGCGTTGCCCAGGGCGTGATTCACGCGTTGTCGCGCCAGGAAGAGCTGCCCCAGTCGCTGGCACAGAACCGCCTGTGGATCACCTGGCAGTTGGACCCGCACAGCAGCGCCTACACCATTCCCGGCGCCTTGCACCTGCGTGGCGAGCTGGATGAAGAGGCGTTGCGCGCAAGCTTCCAGCAACTGATCCAACGCCACGAAGCCCTGCGTACGCGTTTTTACGAGCGCGAGGGTCAGGGCTTTCAGCGTGTCGAGGCCGCGACGGATTTTGCGCTGCAAGTCATCGACCTCAGTGACTTGCCCGCTGCCGAGCGCCAAGCGCGTGCGCAGCAGATTCGCGAAGATGAAGCGCGTACCCAATTCGACCTGGAGAAAGGCCCGCTGCTGTGGGTTACCCTGGTGCGCCTGGACGATGAAGACCACCAACTGCTGGTGACGCTGCACCACATCATCGCCGACGGCTGGTCGCTGAATATCCTGATCGACGAGTTCTCGCGCCTGTACGCCGCTGCCGTCCAGGGCCAGCCCCTTGAGCTGCTGCCGCTGGCCCTGCACTACGCCGACTACGGCAGCTGGCAGCGCCAATGGCTGGCCGAAGGCGAAGGCTCGCGCCAGTTGGCGTACTGGACGGCGCAGTTGGGTGAGGAGCATCCGGCCTTGAACCTGGCCACCGATCATCCGCGTTCGGCCCAGCATCGGCACAGCGCCTCGCGCCACAGTCTGCGTCTGGATACACGCCTCAGCGCCGCGATTCGCCAAACCGCTCAGGCTCATGAGTCGACCCCGTTCATGCTGTTGCTGGCGGCGTTCCAGACCTTGCTTCATCGCTACAGCGGCCAGCGCGATATTCGCATCGGCGTGCCCAATGCCAACCGCCCGCGCCAGGAAACCCAGGGCCTGATCGGTTTCTTTATCAACACCCTGGTACTGCGTGCCGAGCTGGACGGGCGCCTGCCGTTCGACCAACTGCTGGCCGCCACCCGCCACAGTGCGTTGGGGGCCCAGGCCCATCAGGACTTGCCCTTCGAACAATTGCTGGAAGCCTTCCCCCAGGCCCGTGAACAGGGCCTGTTCCAGGTGATGTTCAACCACCAGCAACGTGACCTGAGTGCCTTGCGCCGCTTGCCGGGGCTGTTGGCCGATGAACTGCCATGGCACAGCCGCGAAGCCAAGTTCGACCTGCAACTGCATAGCGAGGAAGATCACAACGGGCGCTTCAGCCTGTCGTTCGACTACGCCGATGAGCTGTTCGAAAGCGCGACTATCCAGCGCCTGGCCGAGCACTACGTCAGCGTGTTGCAAGCGGTCTGCGAGCAACCGCAACAGGCCATCGGCGACCTGCCGTTGATGTCGCCCGGCCAGCAGCAACCCTGGGGCGAAGCGCCCTGCGAGCCGGCCCGGCAGTGGTTGCCTGAGTTGCTCAGCCAACAGAATTCGGACGCCACTGCGCTGGTCTGGCAGCACGGCAGCCTGACCTTCGCCCAACTGCATACCCAGGCCAACCGCCTGGCTCACTACCTGCGCGACAAAGGCGTCGGCCCGGACGTGTGTGTGGCCATCGCCGCCGAGCGTTCGCCGCAACTGCTGATCGGCCTGCTGGCCATCATCAAGGCCGGTGGCGCCTACGTGCCGCTCGATCCGGATTACCCTGCCGAGCGCCTGGCCTACATGCTCAAGGACAGTGGCGTACACCTGCTGCTGACCCAAACCGCGTTGCTGGAGCAGTTGCCGACTGCCGAAGGCGTGTGCGTGATCGCCATGGACAGCCTGCACCTCGACAGCTGGCCAACCCAGGCACCGGGCTTGCACCTGCATGGCGACAACCTTGCCTACGTGATTTATACCTCCGGTTCCACCGGCCAACCCAAGGGCGTGGGCAACACCCATGGCGCGCTGGCAGAACGTTTGCAGTGGATGCAGGCCACCTATCAATTGAATGAAACCGATGTACTGATGCAAAAGGCGCCGATCAGTTTTGACGTGTCGGTGTGGGAGTGTTTCTGGCCGCTGATCACCGGTTGCCGCCTGGTGCTCGCGGGGCCGGGTGAACACCGCGACCCGCACCGCATCGCGCAGTTGGTGCAGGAACATAGCGTGACCACGCTGCACTTCGTGCCACCGTTGTTACAGCTGTTTATCGATGAACCGCTGGCAGCCGAATGCACCAGCCTGCGCCGCCTGTTCTCTGGTGGCGAAGCCTTGCCCGCCGAGTTGCGCAACCGCGTGTTGGCGCAGTTGCCGGCAGTGCAGTTGCACAACCGTTATGGCCCGACCGAAACCGCAATCAACGTCACCCATTGGCATTGCTCCGCCACTGATGGTGAGCGCTCGCCGATTGGTCGGCCGTTGGGCAATGTGATCTGCCACGTGCTCGACGAGCAGCTCAACCCGCTGCCGGCCGGGGTGCCGGGCGAGTTGTGCATCGGCGGCATCGGCCTGGCGCGTGGTTATCTTGGTCGTGCCGGGCTGACGGCCGAACGCTTTGTTGCGGACCCCTTGGGTGCGGCGGGCGCACGCCTGTATCGCACCGGTGACCGGGCGCGCTGGAGTGCCGATGGCGTGCTTGAATACCTCGGGCGCCTGGACCAGCAGGTCAAACTGCGTGGGTTCCGGGTGGAACCGGAAGAAATCGAAGCACGCCTGCTGGCCCAGGACGGTATCGCCCAAGCCGTGGTGCTGGTGCGCGACGCGCAGTTGATCGGCTATTACACCGCCCACACCGAACTGGATGAGCAACAGGTCAAAACCGCCCTGGCCGCCCAATTGCCGGAATACATGGTGCCCGCGCTGCTGATGCGCCTGGACGCCATGCCGCTGAGCCCCAGCGGCAAGCTCGACCGGCGCGCCTTGCCCGAGCCGGTCTGGCAAACCCGCGAACACGTCGAACCGCACACGCCTTTGCAGCTGCAAATCGCCGCGATCTGGCGCGAGGTCTTGGGCCTGCCGCGCATTGGCCTGCGCGATGACTTCTTCGCCTTGGGCGGGCACTCGTTGCTGGCCACGCAAATCATCTCGCGCACCCGCCAGGCGTGTGACGTCGAGCTGCCGTTGCGCACCCTGTTCGAAGCCAGTGAGTTGGGCGCCTTTGTCGAGCAGGTCGGGCTGATCCAGGCGGCGGGGCAGCGCAACCAACAAAGCGCAATCGCCAAAGTCGACCGTAGCGCGCCCGTGCCCTTGTCCTATTCCCAGCAGCGCATGTGGTTCCTCTGGCAGATGGAACCGGACAGCCCGGCCTACAACGTCGGCGGCATGGCGCGCCTGCGCGGCGTGCTGGATGTGCAACGATTCGAGGCGGCGTTGCAGGCATTGATCATGCGTCACGAAACCCTGCGTACCACCTTCCCGAGCGTCGACGGCGTGGCGCGCCAGAAGGTCGCACCGCAGACCGGCGTACGCATGGACTGGCAGGATTTCTCAGCGCTTAGTGAAGCTGAACGCCAGCTGGGTTTGCAGCAACTGGCGGATCAAGAAGCGCACACGCCGTTCAACCTGGAAACCGGGCCGCTGCTGCGGGCCTGCCTGGTCAAGGCCGGCGAGCAGGAACACTACCTGGTGCTGACCCTGCACCATATCGTCACCGAAGGCTGGGCCATGGACATCTTTGCCCGTGAACTCAGCGCCTTGTACGAAGCTTTTATCGACGAACGCGATTCGCCGCTGGTGCCGCTGCCGGTGCAGTACCTCGACTACAGCGTGTGGCAGCGCCAGTGGCTGGAGTCCGGCGAGCGCCAACGCCAGCTGGATTACTGGACCGCGCAACTGGGCACTGAACATCCTCTGCTGGAACTGCCCGGTGATCGCCCACGGCCTGCGGTACAAAGCCACCAGGGCGAGCTGTACCGCTTTGACCTGAGCGATGAGTTGGCGGCCCGCGTGCGCGCCTTCAATGCCGAGCGCGGCCTCACGCTGTTCATGACCATGACCGCCACCCTGGCCGTGTTGCTCTACCGCTACAGCGGCCAGACCGACCTGCGCATCGGCGCGCCGGTCGCCAACCGCATTCGTCCGGAAAGCGAAGGGCTGATCGGCGCGTTCCTCAACACCCAGGTGCTGCGTTGCCAGCTCGATGGGCAGATGAGTGTCGCCCAGCTGTTCGAGCAAGTCCGTCATACGGTGATCGAGGGCCAGTCTCACCAGGACCTGCCGTTCGATCATCTGGTGGAAGCCCTGCAACCGGCGCGAAGTGCCGCGTATAACCCACTGTTCCAGGTGATGTGCAACGTGCAGCGCTGGGAGTTCCAGCAGAGCCGCCAACTGGCGGGCATGACCGTCGAGTACCTGGCCAACGATGCGCGGGCGACCAAGTTCGACCTTAACCTGGAAGTCACCGACCTCGACCATCGCCTGGGTTGCTGCCTGACCTACAGCACCGACCTGTTTGATGAACCGCGCATTGCGCGCATGGCCGAACATTGGCGCAACCTGTTGCACGCCTTGATCGCCAACCCGCAGCAGCGTCTCAGCGAATTGCCGTTGCTGAGCGCAGATGAACAGCGCGCATTGAAGGACAGCCTCGGGGTTGAGAAGGGCGAGCATCGCCTCGACCAATGCATCCATCAGCTGTTCAGCCATCAAGCCAGCCAGCGTGCCGATGCCCCAGCGCTGACCTTTGCCGGTATGACCCTCACTTATGCAGAGCTGGACGCCCGCGCCAACCGCCTGGCCTGGATGCTGCGCGAGCGCGGGGTGGGCCCGCAGGTACGGGTCGGCCTGGCACTGCCGCGCTCGCTGGAAATGGTCATCGGCCTGCTGGCGATCCTCAAGGCCGGTGGCGCCTACGTGCCGCTGGACCCGGAATACCCGTTGGACCGCCTGCATTACATGATCGAGGACAGCGACATCGGCCTGCTGCTCAGCGATGCGGCGATGTTCGAAGCCCTCGGCGAATTACCGACGACCGTGGCGTGCTGGTGCCTGGAAGACGACCTGCCGGTGCTGGAGAATTACCCTGCCGATGCGCTGCCGTTTGTGAGCCTGGCGCAACACCAGGCGTACCTGATCTATACCTCCGGCTCCACTGGCAAGCCCAAGGGCGTGGTGGTGTCCCACGGTGAAATCGCCATGCATTGTCAGGCGGTGATCGAACGGTTCGGTATGCGTCCGGATGACTGCGAGCTGCACTTTTATTCGATCAACTTCGACGCCGCCACCGAGCGTTTGCTGGTGCCGCTGCTCAGCGGTGCCCACGTGGTATTGCGCGCCCAGGGCCAGTGGGATGCCGAAGAAATCTGCGCGCTGATTCGTACCCATCGCATCAATATCCTTGGCTTTACCCCCAGCTATGGCAGCCAGTTGGCGCAGTGGCTGGCGACCCGGCAGCAGACCTTGCCGGTGCGCATGTGCATCACCGGTGGCGAAGCCTTGACCGGCGAGCACCTGCAACGTATTCGTGCGGCGTTCATGCCTGAGGTGTTCTTCAACGCCTATGGCCCCACCGAAACCGTGGTGATGCCGCTGGCCAGCCTGGCGCCGCAGCAGTTGGAGGAGGGCGCCGGCAGCGTGCCGATTGGCAGCATCATCGGTGAGCGCGTGGCCTACATTCTCGACGCCGACCTGGCGCTGGTGCCCCAAGGCGCCAGTGGTGAGTTGTATATCGGCGGTGCCGGCCTGGCCCAGGGCTACCACCGCCGGCCAGGGATGACGGCGGAGCGGTTTGTCGCCGATCCGTTTGCCGCCAAGGGCGGGCGCCTGTACCGCACCGGCGACCTGGTGCGTCAACGCGCCGATGGCCTGGTGGAATACCTGGGGCGTATCGACCACCAGGTGAAGATTCGCGGTTTCCGTATCGAGTTGGGCGAGATTGAAACGCGCTTGCTCGAACATGCCGCCGTGCGCGAAGCGGTAGTGCTGGCCCTGGATGCACCGAGCGGCAAGCAACTGGTGGCGTACCTGGTCAGCGATGCCGAGCCTGTCACCTTGCGCGAGGCGCTGAAGGCGCACCTCAAGGCGCAACTGCCGGACTACATGGTGCCTGCGCATTTGATCGTGCTGGACAGTATGCCGCTGACCGCCAACGGCAAGCTCGACCGCCGCGCCTTGCCTGAGCCGGACCCTGAGGCCAATCGCCAAGCCTACGTGGCGCCCCGCAGTGAGCTGGAACACAGCCTGGCCGCCATCTGGTGCGCGGTGTTGAATGTGCAGCAAGTCGGCCTCGACGATAACTTCTTTGAGCTGGGCGGTGACTCGATCCTGTCGATCCAGGTGGTCAGCCGGGCGCGCCAGGCCGGGATCCATTTCAGCCCCCGTGACCTGTTCCAGCACCAGACCGTGCAAACCCTGGCCGCTGTCGCCACCCGTTCGCAGCAGGTCACCGCCGAGCAAGGTGTATTGACCGGCAGCTCTGGGCTTACGCCGATCCAGCATTGGTTCTTCGACACCGATATTACGGCGCGCCAGCACTGGAACCAGGCGCTGGTGCTCAAGCCATTGCAACTGCTCGACCCCCATCGCCTGGAGCAAGCGTTGCTGGCGGTGCTGGAACATCACGACGCGCTGCGCCTGAGCTTCACCCGGCGCGACGCGCAGTGGCATGCCGAACACCTGGCCGTGCCGGAAGGCGGCGTGCTGATGCAGGCGCAGGTGCGCGACATGGAGCAATGCACCGCGCTGTTCACCGATACCCAGCGCAGCCTCGACCTTGAGCACGGGCCGCTGTTGCGTGCGTTGCTGGTGGACGGGCCGCAGGGCCAGCAGCGCTTGCTGATCGCGATCCATCACCTGGTGGTCGATGGCGTGTCGTGGCGTGTATTGCTGGAGGATCTGCAAAACGTTTATCGCCAACTCAGTGACGGCCAGTCTGTCAGCCTGCCGGCCAAGACCAGCGCGTTGCGCGATTGGGCCGCGCGTTTGCAGGCGTACGCCGGCAGCGAATCCCTGCGCGAAGAGTTAAGCCTGTGGCAGGACCAGTTGGCCGGCCCGGCCGTGACACTGCCGGTGGCACGCGCGCAAGGCAGCTTGCGCAATCGTGACGCCGAGACGGTCAGCGTGCGCCTGGACGCAGAGACCACGCGCCAACTGTTGCAGCAAGCGCCGAGCGCCTACCGCACCCAGGTCAACGACTTGTTGTTGACGGCCCTGGCCCGCGTGCTGTGCCGCTGGAGCGGCCACGACTCGGCGTTGATTCAGCTGGAAGGCCACGGCCGCGAACCGTTGTTCGATGAGATCGACCTGACGCGCAGCGTCGGTTGGTTCACCAGCGCCTACCCGTTGCGTCTGACCCCGCTGGCCGAGCAGGGCGCCTCGATCAAGGCGATCAAGGAGCAACTGCGCGGCGTGCCGCACAAGGGCTTGGGCTACGGCGTGCTGCGCTACCTGGCGGACGACCTGTGCAAACGCAGCATGGCGGCATTGCCAGGCGCCGACATCACCTTCAACTACCTCGGTCAGTTCGACCAGAGCTTTGGCGCCGAGGCGCTGTTCCACCCGCTGGATGAGTCCGCCGGCCTGGCCCATGATCCGGACGCACCGCTGCCCAATGAGCTGAGTGTCGACAGCCAGGTCTACGGCGGTGAGCTGGTGCTGCGCTGGACCTTCAGCCGTGAGCGCCACGATGCGCACACCATCCGCAATCTGGCCGACGCCTACCTGGCCGAACTGCGCAGCCTGATCGCCCATTGCCTGCAGGACGATGCCGGTGGCCTCACACCGTCCGATTTCCCCTTGGCGCACCTGACCCAGGCGCAACTGGATGCCTTGCCGGTTCCGGCCAGCGCCATCGAAGACGTCTATCCGCTGACCCCGATGCAAGAGGGCCTGTTGCTGCATACCTTGCTGGAACCGGGCACCGGCCTGTATTACATGCAGGACCGTTACCGCATCAACAGTGCCCTGGACCCCGAGCGTTTCGCCCAGGCCTGGCAAGCGGTGATCGCCCGCCATGAAGCCTTGCGCGCCTCGTTCTGCTGGAACGTCGGCGAAGACATGCTGCAAGTGATCCACAAGCCCGGCAGCACGCCGATTGAATACCTGGACTGGAGCGCCGACCCGCAGGATGAGCAGGAACCGCGCCTGCAAGCGTTGCTCAAGGCCGAGCGCGAAGCAGGATTCGATCTGCTCAACCAGGCCCCGTTCCACTTGCGCCTGATCCGCGTGGGGGAGGCACGTTACTGGTTCATGATGAGCAACCACCACATCCTCATCGATGCATGGTGCCGTTCGCTGTTGATGAATGACTTCTTCGATATCTACATGGCCCTGGGCGAGGGTCGCGACGCGCAACTGGCGACGCCGCCGCGCTACCGCGACTACATCGCCTGGCTGCAACGCCAGAACCTCAATGAAGCGCGCCAGTGGTGGCAACAAAACCTGCAAGGCTTCGAACGCACCACGCCGATCCCGAGCGATCGCCCGTTCCTGCGCGAACATGCCGGCGGCAGCGGCGGCATGGTGGTGGGCGACTGCTACACCCGCCTCGATGCCCGTGACGGTGCGCAACTGCGTGAACTGGCGCAGGCGCACCAGCTCACCGTCAACACCTTTGCCCAGGCGGCATGGGCATTGGTGCTGCGTCGCTTGAGTGGCGATCGCGATGTGTTGTTCGGTGTCACCGTGGCCGGGCGCCCGGTAGAGATGCCTGAGATGCAACGTACCGTCGGCCTGTTTATCAACAGCATCGCACTGCGGGTGAAACTGCCCGAGGACGGCCAGCCTTGCAGCGTGCGCCAGTGGTTGAGCGGTTTGCTCGACAGCAATATGCAGCTGCGCGAGTACGAATACCTGCCGCTGGTGACCATCCAGGAGCACAGCGAATTGCCCAAGGGCCAGCCATTGTTCGACAGCCTGTTTGTGTTCGAAAACGCCCCGGTGGAAGTCTCGGTGCTGGACCGTGCGCAAAGCCTGAATGCCACCTCGGATTCCGGGCGTACCCACACCAACTTCCCACTGACAGCCGTGTGTTATCCGGGCGATGATCTCGGTTTGCACCTGTCTTACGACCAGCGTTATTTCGACGAAAGCACCGTGCAAGGCATGCTCAGTGAGTTCAAGCGCCTGCTGCTGGCGCTGGTGCAGGGCTTCCATGGCGACATGGCCGAGCTGCCGCTGATGGGCGAGCAGGAACGTGAATTCCTGGTGGAAGGCTGTAACCAGAGCGCACATGCCTACCCGCTGGAGCGCAGCTACATCGAGTTGTTCGAGCAACAGGTGGCGCAGCATCCGCAGCGTATCGCCGCCAGTTGCCTCGACCAGCAATGGAGCTATGACGAGCTGAACCGCCGCAGCAATGGCCTGGGCCACGCGCTGATTGCGGCGGGTGTGGGCCTGGACCAACCGGTGGCGTTGCTGGCTGAACGTGGGTTGGATCTGCTGGGCATGATCATCGGCAGTTTCAAGGCCGGTGCCGGCTACCTGCCGCTGGATCCGGGGCTGCCGGGTCCGCGCCTTAGCCGCATCATCGACCTGAGCCGCACGCCCTTGCTGGTGTGCACCGAGGCGTGCCGGGAACAGGCCATCGAACTGCTCGAAGGGGTCGATTGCCAACTGCTGGTGTGGGAGGAAATCCCTGCCCGTGGCGAAAACCCAGGCTTCTATAGCGCCCCGGACAACCTCGCCTACGTGATCTATACCTCGGGCTCCACCGGCTTGCCCAAGGGCGTGATGGTTGAACAGCGCGGGATGCTCAACAACCAGTTGAGCAAGTTGCCGTATCTGGGTCTGAGCGACGCGGATGTGATCGCCCAGACCGCTTCGCAAAGCTTTGATATTTCCGTCTGGCAGTTCCTCGCCGCGCCGCTGTTTGGTGCGCGGGTAGATATTGTGCCGAACACCATTGCTCATGATCCGCAGGGGTTGCTGGCGCACGTTCAAGCACAGGGCATCACTGTGCTGGAGAGTGTGCCGTCGCTGATCCAGGGCATGTTGGCCCAGGAGCGTATCGGCCTGGATGGTTTGCGCTGGATGTTGCCGACGGGTGAGGCAATGCCTCCGGAACTGGCGCACCAGTGGTTACTGCGCTATCCGCAGATTGGTCTGGTTAACGCTTATGGCCCGGCGGAGTGCTCGGATGATGTGGCGTTCTTCCGCGTCGACCTGGCCTCGACCCGTGGCACTTACCTGCCGATTGGTACGCCGACCGACAACAACCGTTTGTACCTGCTCGATGGCGCCTTGGAGTTGGTGCCACAAGGAGCTGTCGGCGAATTGTGCGTCGCCGGCACCGGTGTCGGTCGCGGCTACGTCAGCGATCCGCTGCGCACCGCCCAGGTGTTTGTACCCAACCCCTTTGGCGCGCCCGGCGAGCGCCTCTACCGTACCGGCGACCTGGCGCGGCGTCGCAGCGATGGTGTGCTGGAGTATGTCGGTCGTATTGACCACCAGGTGAAGATTCGCGGCTACCGCATCGAACTGGGTGAAATCGAAGCGCGCCTGCACGAGCAACCGCAGGTGCGCGACGCGGCGGTGGGTGTGCAAGAGGGCGTCAATGGCAAACATCTGATTGGCTACCTGGTGGCTGCCGACGCCACGCTGGACCCGAGCGAACACTTGGAGCGCATCAAGCAACGCCTGCGTGCCGAACTGCCCGAATACATGGTGCCGCTGCATTGGCTATGGCTTGATCGCCTGCCCCTGAATGCCAACGGCAAACTCGACCGCAAGGCCCTGCCGGCTTTGGAGATCGGCCAGTTGCACAGCCAGGACTATGTGGCGCCGCGCACTGAACTGGAAGCCACGTTGACGGCTATCTGGGCCGAAGTGCTGAAAGTCGAGCGGGTAGGGGTGCAGGACAATTTCTTCGAACTGGGTGGGCACTCGCTGCTGGCTACGCAGATCGCTTCGCGGGTGCAGAAAACGTTGCAGCGCGATGTGCCGCTGCGGGCGATGTTCGAGTGCAGCACGGTGGCGGAGTTGGCCGCGTATATCCACGGGTTGGCCGCCAATGAAATCAGTGCCGAGAAGGTGGATCGGTTGAGTGATTTGATGGCGGAGTTGGAGGGGCTCTAAGGCGCAAAGGGCGCTGTCCGTTGGTCGGGCAGCGTTTTTTTTTTAGCGCGGACTGTCAATTCTGACAGTAGGCGGGGGCGAAAAAATAGGACTCACTTAAGGGAGTGCCTTGGCCGGACTGGGCTGGTCGAGGATACCTACCTCTCTTGAACACGGAGTTCTGAAAGTGGCCAAGCAAACATCCATTCCTGAAACCCCCTCAAATACCGACAATGCGTCAACGCCTTCAATTACGCCACAGCCGCAGGCGCTAGAAGTCGACGCGCCCATCATCTCCAGTGAGCTGTACGGGACGATTACGGCAGAAGCGATGGAGAAGGACTCATACCTGACTGTCGACTCGCGCATGGACAGGTTGGACATTACCGTAAAGTTCAGCATAAAGGAGGCGCCAGAGATCCGCTTGAATGATGTTGTTGACTCAAGCGGGCAGCCGGGTGCCAGGGAAATCCTGATTCCTCAGAAATACCTGACCACGTCCATGGGGTACACGCTGATCGTATGGTACGAGGGCACAGTGAGCGGTAAACCAGCCGTTTCACTGACCAAGGAAGTGGGGGTGACTTTTTACTCTGCAGAACAAAGTAAAGCGCTAGCGCCTCGATTAAGAGATGAAAAGATATTCCAAAATACGCCAACCTATGACATGCACGATCACAAAGGCGATGAGATAGTTGAAATACCTATTCCTCCACTTGCCCAGGTTGGAGATAAAATTTATTGCAGTGTCGTTATTGAGCAATTCAGTGGAAAACCCGTTTTCTATATCGTGGCTTACGGGTATGCATTAACGCTCGAAGATATAGCATCAGGCGAAAAACTTGAATTTCCGATTCCTCGTGGTTGGCTGGCACGTCAAAAGCCACGTTACGAATCAATTACTTGTCAGGCTGCCTGGATCACCAGTGGCGAGGAGCCCCAACCGCCGGCTGAAGTTGAAAACCCTGATGAAGAGACCCGTCTTCCCAGGAACGCTCTTCAAATCCAACATCGTCGTACCGCTGCTTTCATTGGGGATCAAGGCCTGGAGAATTTGCTGCCTCCCCATTTGCGGCAGTCTGCGTTTTTCGATGATAAGTGGTGCCTCAATCCGGAGCTCACTAAAAATGGGGGAGATATAGATGCGCCGGAGCTGGACACTTATGCCGGTGATCAGATCTGCTTCTACGTAAGCGGTCCCGGCTACGGATCGAAGTTACTGGGTTGTGTGGATATTGAAAGCGATGGGGACCCGGCGTCCGTCAAGTTACCGCGCTGTGTGATTGCTTGTTTCTTTAATAAGCCGATGACGCTGAGCTATACCGTTCAATTTCCTAATCTGATGGGTCCAGAGCCTCAGTCGCCGGAGCGGGTGGTCGATGTGCTGAAGCCTAGACTTTCCAAGTCGGAAATTGCAGAGGCCACTCACGGCAAGGTTAACCTCAATATTTTCGATGAGGACGCATCGGCGTTTGTTCATATTGGCGACTATGCCACATGCTCAACGTTCTGCTGGATGTGGATCACCGGTGAACATGAGGACGGAAGTAGCTACCAATCGGAAATTTTGACGAAGGCGCCTGTTACTGAGGACTGGAAGAATAAAGGTGTTGAGACGTTTATCTCGAGAGACAAGCTGCAACAACTGGCTGATTGCAGTGATTTTGAACTGCATTTTGCCGTGAGTTTCTGCGAGGCCTCTGACCGATCAGAAGCTATCGAGGCTCCGGCGGCGACTTTCCATATCGTCCAGGAAGACCTGGTGCTGCCCACGCCCGAAGTCGACAAGGCTGAGGGTGATGAATTGGAACCCTGGAATGCGCGAGATGGCGTAGACGTGGTGGTGAGTTATCTACGTATGAGCGACAGGCAAACCATCGAGCTTTGCTGGAAGGATGATGAAGACAATTGTTGGCCGTTGGATCCTCAAACCGGTGACAGAACAGGCTCTGTCACCTTCCGTTTGCCAGCGCCAGCGGTGATTGCTTCCATCGGTAGCTCCGTGGAAATCAAATACACAGTGACCACCCGCTGTGGGATTAAAACGTCCGAAAGTCTGCTGTTGAAAGTCCTCGTGCCCCACCGTTTACCGACTCCTGTGGTACGGCAAGCGACACCGGTCGCTACTCAGGATGGTGTTCTGAACCTAAGTGCGTTTGCCGGCAACGCTGATATCGACGTAGAGAAGTGGTGGTTTATCCTGCTGCAGCAGAAAGGCAGGATGCGGGCGGAAGGCACTCGACAAAACGGTGGTCTCTACGCCTTTGATGTGTATCTGAAAAAGCCAGTGACAGATACCAGCGCAGGATTATCAGATATCGTGAAGCGATCTGACTTGGCGGTTTTGAAGAATAACTCTGCGCTGACGTTTACATTTTTTGCCAGGCCCAACCCGCGTTCTGACCAAGGTTACGAGGTCATGTTCCCATCGTTAAGGTTGATTTTCCGTTCTGAGTACCGGGATTTCACATCGTTTACAGGCGGCAGTCGGAATGGTTGGCTCGATGGGGCGGCCTCTCAGGGGGAAAACAGATACGCCTCGTTTTTTGGAAAGTCTTGCATCGCCAACGGTACTGCCAGTTCAGGCACCGCTGGCGTCATTCTATACAAAAATGTGACTGGGCTTGAGGTGGGGCGTAGTTATCGCTTCAGTATGCTTGGCTGTACTTATAACGGGGCTGCCCCGTTCCCACAGTTGTCGCTACGTACGAATGCAGGTGCCGTTACTGCGGCAACGCTGTTCACAGCCATGGCGTGGAAAAGAATAGAGGGGGTCTTCGTCGCTTCCAGCTCGTCGATGCAGATGCAAGTTGTGTCTCACCTCGCTTCGGGAGCTAGCGGTAATGATTTCGCGATGACGGACCTTTTGATCGAGGACGCATGACCTTGATAACAGCCGATTGAAAACGCTCCCGCCATTGGCGGGAGCGTTTTTGCACCTACTGTGGAGTTGCAGGGATCTTCAGGCGTAGTGGGTACTGTCCGATGGTCGGAGAATACGTTCTCCAGCTGATAACTGTGAATTCTGACAGTAGGAAAAGAGGCGTTTTTTCGATGTGATAGGACGGTGTCGATCAGGACTTACACCTGTACCTCGGCATTTCCTGTCAATTGAAAAAGGACCTCTCCTCATGCCCAAATTATTGCTGGATCTGCCCGAGCCAACGCTGGTTGAGGCTGACGAAAATGGCCGTGTCGATTCACTCACTCTGCTAGACGGAGGCAATGTCAGCGTCTGCTACGACGACATGCAGGCAACTGACAGCATCACTCTGAATTGGCCACTGGCGGGCAGCGCTTATCCGCCGATACCACCCCAGAATGGCAACGACGCTGGTTGTATCAACATTTATATCCCTGCCGAATACATAGCACTATGGTTGGACAATTACGTGTTGTTCACTTACACCGTTACCCGAAACGGGGATGATCAAACGTCCTTACAAGGTCAAGTATGGATCAGCCTGCCCTCGAACCTGCCTCAGGTGCAAATTCTCAAAGCAACCGATGGCAAACTGGATCTTTCTTTGTTGTGCTGTAAAGATCCGATTCTTTACATCCCATCCTGGGCATTTGCCGACACAATCCAGACGATCGACTGCTATATAGGCGGCATCTATCCCGATGGGTCCAAGGCCAGACTCTACCCATTCGAGGATGAACCGGTTACCGACGAAGACATACGCCTGGGCTGGCGTCGAGCAATCCCTCGGGAGTTGTTCCAACAACTTAAACATGACAGCGAACTGTTTGTTTTGGCCTCCGTGCGCTTCAGCCGGGCCACTCCCTATAGATCGTTCCCCTCGCTAGTGTTGACATTGCTCACCGAGCCTCACCTGGAACTGTCGCCACCTGACCTCAAGGAAGCTGCACACACCGAGTTCGACGGCTGGGTGGTCAACCCCATAAACACGGTTAACGGTGCGCATATCACTGTGGGGTATGAGGGCATATGCAGCGGTGATACGGTATGCCCGAAGTCTTCCGGGACGCCGGGGCCAGGAACGCCGGTGCTGGAGTGTCGCCAACCGGTTGAAGGTGAAACCAGCCTGGTGTTTGCAGTATCGCCTTTAGCGATTCGTGCCAACTTTGAGCAAACCATTACCTTGACTTACGGCGTCACGCGTTGCGACGGCAGCCAATGGTCTTCACCCGAACGCAGGGTGAAAGTGCTGGGCATCACGGGCTTGCCAAAATCGAATATTGAACAGTCCACAGGCAACCGTCTGGACCTCAATACCTTTCGTGGCGACGCAAAGGGCGTGGTGCCCATTTGGAGTTATGCCATTGAGCTGGACTGCTGCTGGATGTGGGTAACCGGTACGCTTGAGGATGGCAGCGACTATTGTTTTTATGTGTTGGAGGCCGAGCCGCTTAAAGCCGCCTGGTTACACGATGGGGTCGATACACCGATCTCCAGGGCCAAGCTGCAAAAGCTGGCGGATTGCAAAGCGTTTGAGCTGCATTTTGCCGCGAACTTCGATGGCCAGTGTACGTGGGAGACTGCCGTCGAGTTCCCGGTTCGGACTTTCAGCATCGAGCAGGAAGCTTTGACACTGCCCCCTCCCAGGGTATGTGAAGCAGTGGATGATCAACTGACCATCTGGAATGGCCGGGACGGTGTAACGGTGCGGGTGGAGTATGAGCGGATCAGCCCTCATCAGACGATTCAGGTAAAGTGGATCAAGGCGGACGGTACGAGCCTGCCGTTGGAATCAAAACCGGGCAACAGTGATCCGGGCTATGTTGATTTTGCGATCCCGAGTGAAGCGGTGATTCAGGGCGCAGGTAAAACCATCCTGATCAACTACATAGTGACCAGTACTTGTAAGTTGGCGCCGTCGAAGACGCTTGGGCTGAAGATCAGTGTGCCGACCCGGTTGCCGACACCCGTTGTGCCAGAGGCTACGCCACCTGCTACTCAAGGCGGGATTTTAGATCTGCAGACTTTTACCGGTGATGCGCATATCACCGTGTATGACGCAAACTTCGACAAAGCGTGGTGGTTTGCTTTTGAAGGGCAAAATGCTTGGCTACGTGTTGTCGGGACTCTCGAATCCGGTGCCCCCCATACAATCAACGTGCGTATGGACCCACGCGTAATTTCAGAGGAAGTCGATAACGGGTTATCGGCAGTACTGCTGCGATCTGAATTGGAAAAATTGAAAGATCACAGCCCGTTGACTGTTTTTTGCGAGGTCACGACTGACGGGAGTTCAAGTGCGACGGGCGCAGTGCGGTTCCCATCATTGGAATTGACAGTCATTGTGCCCCCCAAAATTCGCTATGAAAACTTTACTGGTCAGCCGACCCGACTGATTTCTGCAGGCGCAAGTATTAGCATCCCGACGATGAACATACGTTTTCTATCTGGGCCAGGAAAAATGGGTATCTCAACGTATCCATCGACACCAGGGATGCTAGAGGGGCAGGCACTTGTTTTTG
This sequence comes from Pseudomonas sp. HN8-3, assembly GCF_020790195.1. NCBI lineage: Bacteria > Pseudomonadati > Pseudomonadota > Gammaproteobacteria > Pseudomonadales > Pseudomonadaceae > Pseudomonas > Pseudomonas sp. HN8-3. The sequence goes on along the minus strand of NZ_CP086206.1, from coordinate 4,144,454 downwards.
CTGATGGATTAGGCCAGGCACCGAGTCATCAAAGAGTGCGCCTTGATTTAACCTTTACATGTAAGCGTGTGAAGTGTGCATATACCTGGAATCACTATCCTACGACAGTGAGTTTTTACAGTCCGTCTGGCGGATATTTAGGTGCAGTAAATTTAAATGGGAGTCCTTTGAATAGTTGGATCGATTTTTCTGCACCGATAGGTTCGGTAATAGGCTACATAGAGATATCGTCTGGCGATTGGATGTACTTTGATTTCTTTACCTTCTGGTTGTAGCTTCAGTCAGCTTGACTAAACGCCCACCTGCTTAGGGTGGGCGCTTTATGCACATCGTTTTTATCAACTTACTTCGGCCCCAAAATCTTCACCAACTTCTCCGGCGACGGCGCCCCCTGTTGCTGCTGCAATCCACCCTTGTCATCCAGATAGAAAATCGCCGGCGTTGCTGACAACTCCAGTTCATCCATCAACTTCATATTGGCATCGAGCTTGGCCTCGACCTCGGCCGGGATCTTCTCCAGCGCCTTGAGCTTACTGCCCTTGCCGGCGGCTTCGTGTTCTTGCAGGGCTTTTTGCGGGTCTTTGGCGGCGAGCAGGGCGGCGGACTTGCCTGGGCTGTCTTCGCGGATGATGCCGACCATGATGTGGCGCAACTGCACCTTGCCGGCCTTGACCCACGGCCGCGCCTGTTCCCAGAACATGTTGCAGTAGGGGCAGTTAGGGTCGCTGAACAGGTACACGGTGCGCGGGGCGTTTTTATCACCGTCCTGGATCCAGCTGCTTTTTTCCATCTTGGCCCAGACTTCCTTGGCCATGGGTGCGTACACCAGTTTTTCCAGGGGCGCGGTGCTCAGGTCATTGCCCTGGGCGTCGTACAGGTTGCCGGCGATCACGTTTTTGCCGTCGGCGGTCAGGTACAGGGCCATGCCACGGTTCTGGTACTGGGCGGCGTAGCCGGTGAGGCCGCTGGGGGCATCGAATTTACCGATGATCCTGGCGCCCTTGGCTTCGATCTGTTTGATCGGCGCCGGCCAGTCTTCGGCCTGGGCCAGGGAGGCGGCGAGCGTCAAGGGCAGCAGGGTCAGCAGGTGGCGGAGGCGAGGCATGTCGGTTTCCTTGTCGTGGTGTCATCGAAGGGTTCCATGGCCCGGGCCAGGCTGGCTTCGGAGAGTTCGCCCAGGTGGCTGTTGATCAGGCGCCCATCGGCTTGGTAGAACAGCGTGGTCGGCAGGGCCATGGAGCCCACGGCCTGGCCGAGGCGGCCGCTGGCGTCGAACAGCACGTTGTCCAGGTTCAGGCCCTGGGTGGCCAGGTAGGTGCTGACGCTTTGCATGCTCTCGGCCTGGTTGACGAACAGAAAGGTCACGTCGGGGCGCATACGCTGGGCGTTTTCCAGCACGGGCATTTCGCGCCGGCACGGCGGGCACCAGGTGGCCCACAGGTTGATCACCAGCGGGCCACCCTGGTAATCCGCCAGTTGCACCACCTCGCCATTGGCGTTGCGCAGGGTGATGTCCGGCAGGCGCGTGCCTTTTTCATACAGGCTGAGGGACAGGCTGGCCATGCCCCAGAACAACAGACCGGTGATCACCCCGGCGCTGAGCGGCTTGCGCAGGGCCGGGCGACGCCAGCCATACGCCAGCGCGCCGAGCACCAGTGCGATGATGCCGGGCCAGGCGAGGAAGCCACCGTCACGCAGGTCGACCATCTCGACCCAGTCGTTGCTGTAATAACTCCAGTACATCAGCACGAAGCTGACGCGGGCGGCCAACATGCCCAGCAGGAACAGGCTGAACAGCACCGATTCGGGGTTCTCACCGCCACGCTTGGCCACGCGCCAGCCCACCAGGGTGGCGAGAATCAGCGCGCTGATCAGCAGGATGTGATTCAGGGCGATGGCGAATGTGCCGATGGTCAGGGTCAACATCAGCGCGCGTCTCGGGTTTGCGTCCAGCGTTGCAGGAAGGCGGCGGCATCCACTTCGCCGGTGATGCGTTGGGCGCGACGTTCATCACCGTCCGGGCCGATCCACACGAAGCTCGGTGGCCCCGGCACCTTGTAGCGGCCCAGCAGTTCGCGGCTGGCAGCGTTGTCGGCCGTGACGTCCAGGCGTAGCAGGCGCACGTCTTTGAGCGCGTCCATCACCTCGGGTTTGCCGAACACCTGTTTTTCCATGATCTTGCACGACACGCACCAGTCAGCGTAGTAATCCAGCAGCACCCATTGGCCCTGGGCCTTGGCGCTGTCGAGCTGGCTTTGCAGCACGGCCGGGTCATTGATGGTGGTGAAGGCATCGTGAGCGCTCGGTGCACCGGCGACCTTAGAGCCGCTGTAAACCTTCAACGGTTGCCACAGCTCATCGCTGCCACCGGCTGCGCCCACCACCAGTATCGCGCCCCACAGGCCCAGCACCAGGGAACCTGCGCCGAACACCTTGGCGGCCAGGCCGAACTCACGGGCCAGTGTCCAGCCGCAGTACGCCATCACCAGCGCCAACGCACCCCACAGGCCGATCCACAGGCTGTCGCCGACCACTGGGCGAATCATCAGCACGGCGGTGCCCAGGAACAGGAAGCCGAAGATACCCTTGAGCACGTTCATCCAGGTGCCCGGCTTGGGCAGGAAGCGATTGCCCACGGTCACCAGCAGCAACAGCGGAATGCCGATACCGATGCCCATGGCGAACAGGATCAGGCCACCGTGCAGCGCATTGCCGCTCTGGGCGATATACAGCAGGGCGCCGGCCAGGGGCGCGGTCATGCACGGGCCCACCAGCAGGCCGGACAGCGCGCCGAGCACACCAGCACCCACCAGGCTGCCACCGCTTTGCTGGCGGCTGACGTTATCGAGACGGTCGCGCAGGAAGGCGGGCAACTGCAATTCAAAGAAGCCGAACATCGGCAGGGCCAGCAGCACGAACAGCGCGGCAAAGCTGCCAAGGATCCACGGGGTTTGCAGCAGCGCGGCGAGGTTGGCGCCAAGCAGCGCGGCCATCACACCCAGGCCCGCATACACCAGTGCCATGCACACCACGTAGCTACCGGCCAAGGCAAAACCACGGCGCGGGCTGGCGCCACTGCCGACTACCAGGCCGGCGAGAATCGGCAGCATCGGCAGCGAGCAGGGCGCAAACGCCAACAACAGGCCCAGGCCAAAGAAGATCAGCAGGCTCCAGCCCAGGCTGCGTTGTTGCAGGCCGCTGGCCAGGCTTTGGTCCTGGGCCTGCGCGGTAGCGGCTACGGCCGGGTTGCCGCCCAGGTCCACGGTGATCGACTGCGGTGGATAACACAGGCCCGCATCGGCACAGCCCTGCCAGCCCAGCTTGACCTTGCCGGTGGCGCCGGCCGGGATCTTCACTTCCAGGCCCTGGCGATACACTTGCTGTTCGCCGAAGAACTCATCGCTATGGGCTTCACCCTGGGGCAGCACGGGTTGTTCGGCCAGGCCGTCGAACTTCATGCGTTGCTGGTACAGGTAGTAACCGTCGGCTATCTGCCAATACAGTTGGGTTTCGCCACTTTCAAGACGTTCGGAGGTAAAGGTGAAGGCTTTGCCCACCGGGAGAAAGTCGGGTTTGGTTTCGAAGGGGTTGCCCGGCGCTGCCTGGGCGAATCCCGCGAACAACACCAGCAGAAAGGTAAACAGATGCCGCATGGTCAAGCCTTAGTTCGATGCAAGTGAGGCACACAATGTGTGGCGCTGATTAACCGATGATTAACCGGACGCTATTCTAGAGTGTAGGGATAATCTGATGTTGTGAACTTTAGCGGCATAATGCGCGCTTAATCTGGCGCTTTTCTAATCACCCCCATCTTTCATGAAGGGTTCAGCATGCACGTACTGGTCTGTGAAGACGACGAACTGATCGCCAGCGGTATCGTGGCCGGCCTCGGTGCCCAGGGCTTTACGGTCGAGCGCGTGGCCACGGCCGCAGCCGCCAGGGCGATGCTCAAGGCTGCAGCGTTCGACATCATGGTGCTCGACCTCGGCCTGCCTGACGAAGATGGCCTCAAGCTGCTGCAACAACAGCGCAGCCAGGGCCTGGAAATTCCCGTGCTGATCCTCACCGCGCGGGACTCGGTGACCAACCGCGTCGACGGCCTGCAAGCTGGCGCCGATGACTACCTGCTCAAGCCCTTCGACCTGCGCGAACTCGCCGCCCGCCTGCAAACCCTGTTGCGCCGGGTGGCGGGGCGCAGTGTCAACCTGATCGAGCACGGCCGCCTGGCCTACGACCCCAGCAGCCGCGAGACCTTCCTGGATGGCCAGCCGGTGGACCTGTCCCGTCGCGAACAGGCGCTGTTGCAGGCGCTGCTGCACAACAAGGGCCGTGTGTTGTCCAGCGAGCAGCTCAAGGACAGCATCTACGGGTTCAGTGATGAGCTGGAAAGCAACGCGCTCAACGTGCATATCCATCACCTGCGGCGCAAGTTGGGCAATGGCATCGTCGAGACCGTCAGGGGCTTGGGCTATCGCCTGGGGCCGGCTGATGCAGGAGAGAACATTCAGTGATGAGCTTGCGCCTGCGCCTGACGTTCAAGCTGGGCGCCGCTTTTGTGCTGATCTGGGTGCTGGCGGCCGCCTGGATGCTCAACGATTTGCGCAACCAGATGATGTTCTCCCTCGACCAGCGCCTGGTGGCCTCGGCGCGCATGGTAGCCGGGCTCACCGAGCAGATGCCGGGTTTGGCCAGCGTCAGCGGTGGTGCACATTTGCGCACCGAACAATTGAACGTGCCGGGGGGCATGGCCTGTCAGGTCAGCTCTTTGCGCGGCGAGATCCTGGCACGCAGCCACACGACCCCGGATGAAGGTCTGGAGTCGCGCAGGAGTGGTTTTCGTGACCAGATGATCGATGGCGTGGGTTGGCGCAGTTTCACCCTGTCCCGGGGCGACCTGCTGATCACCACCGCAGACCGCCAGGTGGAGCGTGAGGCACTCAACCTGTCGATCCTGCTGGCGGCATCGGTACCGGTCGGCGTGGCATTGCTCGGTTGCCTGTGCCTGTTGTGGCTGGGCATCGGCCAGAGCCTGGTGCCGCTCAATCGTATGCGCGACGCCTTGATGCGCCGCAGCGCCGACTCTCTCGAACCCTTGCAGATTCACCCGTTGCCCAGCGAGCTCAAGCCGTTGCTCGACACCCAGAACCAACTGTTGCAGCGCATCGCCAAGACCATCGAGCGCGAGCGCCGCCTGACCGGTGACGCGGCCCATGAACTGCGCAGCCCGTTGACGGCAATCAAGACCCACCTGCAAGTGGCGCGCATGACCGAAGGTGCGGCGCGCGACCAGTCGCTGGCGCACGCCGAGGAGGGAGCCGACCGCTTGCATCGCACGCTGGAGCAATTGTTGCTGTTGGCGCGGGTGGAGGGCAGCTTGTCGTTTGACGATGGCTTGCAGTCCAGTGCCGAAGAAGTCGCCAGGTTGGCGATCCAGGACGCCAATGCCGGTGACAATTCCCGTATCGATCTTATTCTTGCGCCGGACCTCTCCCACGTTCCGGTAGAAATGCCCGTAGGCCTCGCCGTCGCGGCCTTGCGTAACCTGCTGGACAACGCCTTGCGCCATACCCCCGCCGATACCCGCGTGGAACTGCACGTGTTTTCTACCCCGGATAACGTGGTGTTCCGCGTGCGTGACCATGGCAAGCAGATCTCCAGCGAAGACCTGCAATACCTTACCCAGCGCTTCTGGCGTAATGGCAACAGCGAAGGCTGCGGCCTGGGCCTGGCGATCGTGCAGGCGATTGTGCAGCGCTGCGCCTGCTCGCTTGAGTTCGACAGCCAGCCGGACGGCTTGCGGGTTGAGCTGGGTATGCCGCTGCGCCGCTGAACCTTGCTTTTCATGTGCCAAGTAATTACCGCCCGCCTGACATTCAACCCTTCAGGATGGCGGTAATTTTTTTGCGCTTGAACGGGCCGAATGATTCGGCCTGAAATGAAAAGGACGGTTCTTATGTTGGTTATCGACACCAGTTTCCCAGCCAGGGATTTCAACGACCGCCAAGGTGAATCCGTGCAGCAGGTTATTCTGCACTACACCGCGGCGCCTTTTGCTTCGTCCCTGCGTACCCTTACGCAACACGGCGTCAGCGCTCACTATCTGCTGCCCGACCCCGATGACTCCAGCTACCGCGCCGCGGGTTATGAAGAGTTGCGCGTGTTTCGCCTGGTGGAGGAGGACAAACGCGCCTGGCACGCGGGAGTGAGCCATTGGGCGGGGAGGGACGACCTCAACAGCCGCTCGATTGGCGTTGAAATCGTCAACCTGGCGCGGGATGACGCGGGGGTATTTACCTTTCCCGAATACTCCCCGGCACAGATCGATGCGTTGATTGCAATAGTCCGCGACGTGCTTGCACGTTATCCGCAGGTCGGCCCGACTGACCTGATCGGGCATTCGGATGTGGCCTATTGGCGCAAGAGTGATCCGGGGCCGCGGCTGCCCTGGCGTGTTCTGCATGAGGCCGGTATTGGGGCCTGGTTTGATGAGCCAACACGGGCGATGTACCAGCGCCGCTTTTGTGTCGGCTTGCCACCAGAGGTTGAGGTAGAGCGGGCGTTTCAGCGCTACGGCTATAAGCCCGCGCAGAATCGCCGAGCCTTTGAACAGCGCACCCGGGCGTTCCAGATGCACTTTCGGGCTAGGGATTATTGCGGGTTCCTGGATGCAGAGACTTGCGCGATCTTGTATGCACTGAACGACAAATACCGCGGGCTATGAAGTGTGGGAGGGGGCTTGCTCCCACATTTGCATCTTCATTCATCAGTTATCGATCGCCGCCCCCTAAATCCTGTTCTAGCTGATGCGTTTCCAGAACAGGAAATCCGTGCGCATGCCCTTGGGCCAGCCGCCAACGGATCGGCAGTTTGGTCATCATCAGCGTATTGAGGGATCGAGAGATGTCAGTCGCTACCAGCCGTATCGAAGACGCCCTGGCGCCTGCGGAAACGCTCTACCAGTTTGACGAAACCCCGCTGCTGGCCCGCCAGCGCCAGCAGGAGTCCAACGCCCGCAGCTACCCGCGCCGTATCCCCCTGGCGCTCAAACGCGCCAAGGGCCTGTATGTGGAAGACGTCGAGGGGCGGCGTTTCATCGACTGCCTGGCCGGCGCCGGCACCCTGGCGCTGGGGCATAACCATCCGGTGGTGATCCAGGCGATCCAGCAAGTCTTGAGCGACGAGTTGCCGCTGCACACTCTGGACCTGACCACACCGGTCAAGGATCAGTTCGTGCAGGACCTGTTCGGCTTGCTGCCATCGGAACTGGCGCGGGAAGCGAAAATCCAGTTCTGCGGCCCCACTGGCACCGATGCGGTGGAAGCCGCGTTGAAGCTGGTGCGCACCGCAACCGGGTGCAGCACTGTGCTGTCGTTCCAGGGCGCTTATCACGGCATGAGCCAGGGGGCGTTGAGTTTGATGGGCAGCCTGGGGCCGAAGAAGCCGCTGGGGGCGTTGTTGGGCAATGGCGTGCAGTTCCTGCCATTTCCGTATGACTACCGCTGCCCGTTCGGGCTGGGCGGCGCCCAGGGTGTGCGGGCCAACCTGCACTACCTGGAAAACCTGCTCAACGATCCCGAAGCCGGGGTGGTGCTGCCGGCGGCGGTGATTGTCGAAGTGATTCAGGGTGAAGGCGGCGTGATCCCTGCCGACCTCGATTGGTTGCGTGGCTTAAGGCGTATCACCGCGCAAGCGGGGGTGGCGCTGATCGTCGATGAAATCCAGAGCGGCTTTGGGCGTACCGGCAAGATGTTTGCCTTCGAACACGCCGGCATCATTCCGGATGTGGTGGTGATGTCCAAGGCCATTGGCGGCAGCCTGCCGCTGGCGGTGGTGGTGTATCGCGACTGGCTCGACACCTGGCTGCCGGGTGCCCATGCCGGGACGTTCCGCGGCAACCAGATGGCGATGGCGGCGGGCTCGGCGGTGATGCGCTACCTCAAGGATCACGACTTGGCCAGTCATGCGGCGGCCATGGGTGAGCGTCTGTGCGAGCACCTGCGCATCCTGCAGCGCGACTTCCCGCAGTTGGGGGATATCCGTGGTCGTGGGCTGATGCTGGGGGTCGAGCTGGTGGATCCGACGGGCCCGCTTGATAGCCTGGGGCACCCGCCGGTGCATCGCCTGTTGGCACCGCTGGTGCAGCGTGAGTGCCTCAAGCGCGGGCTGATCCTGGAGATGGGCGGGCGCCATGGCGGCGTGGTGCGCTTTCTGCCACCGCTGGTGATCACCGCGGCCGAAGTCGACCAGGTGGCCGAGATCTTCGGGCGCGCCTTGGCGGCGGCGGTTGCCGGCGTTTAATTTTTGCGGTGCCTGGTACGTTTCTACAGATATCAGCGCTGCGCGTGGTGCGCAGCCAGCCTTTGAGCGATGGAGAACAGCAATGACCTCAGTATTTGACCGCGACGACATCCTGTTTCAGGTAGTGGTCAACCACGAAGAGCAGTATTCGATCTGGCCTGACTACAAGGCTGTGCCTGAAGGCTGGCGAACCGTGGGCAAGAGTGGCATGAAGAAGGAGTGCCTGGCGTATATCGAGGAAGTGTGGACGGATATGCGTCCGTTGAGCTTGCGCCAGAAGATGGACGGCGCCGCCCTCGCCAACTGATTCACTTGGGCCCGACTGTGGGAGGGGGCTTGCTCCCGATAGCGGTGTATCAGTCAGCCAATGTTCAACTGAAACACTGCTATCGGGAGCAAGCCCCCTCCCACATCAAGCATTAGTGCGGGGTGTGGGTGTAGAGGTAATCCGTCGCCAACGACGCCAGCGTCCTCACGCCCACCACCAACGCCGACTCATCCACAAAGAACCCAGGGTTGTGATTCGGCGCCGCCTTGCTCATGTCCTGGTCCCTCGGTGTCACCCCCAGGAAGACAAACAGCCCCGGTGCCTCTTTGGCATAGAACGAGAAGTCTTCGGCGCCACCCACCAACGGGCCTTGCACCACATCACCCTGAGCCGCCCAGCGCAGGCTCGGCAGCATTTTCTCGGTCAGCGCCGGGTTGTTGATGGTGGGGTCGTACTTCTCGATGATCGTCACTTCGGCCTTGGCGCCACCGCTTTCGGCGATTTTCTCTACGGTTTGACGCACGTCTGCATGCAGCTTCTGGCGAATGCCGTAGTCGTAGGAGCGAATGGTGCCGCTCATGTCTACCGACTCGGGGATGATGTTGTAGCGGGTACCACCGTTGATGGTGCCGATGCTCACGACAGAGGGGAATGACGAAATATCGGTACGGCGGCTGACCACGGTCTGCAGGCCGACAATGGTTTGCGCGCCAACGGTGATCGGGTCGATACCGTCCCAGGGGCGGCCGGCGTGGGTCTGTTTGCCGAGGATCCTGATGCGCAGGTCGTCGGAGCTGGCCAGGGTCGGGCCTGGGCGGTAGGCGATTTGCCCGGCAGGCACACCGGCCCACACATGCAGGCCGAACACCGCGTCAGGCTTGGGCGCTTTCATCACGCCTTCCTGCACCATCATCTTCGCGCCCCAGGTGTTCTTGCCGTCGGGGATAAAATCGCTGGGGCCTTCTTCGGCCGGTTGGAAATAAAACACCACGGTGCCGGGCAGGCGGTCGCGCATCCCGGTAAGAATCTTCGCAGTGCTCAGCAGGATGGCGGTATGGGCGTCGTGACCGCAGGCGTGCATCACATCGACTTCCTTGCCCAGGTAGGTGCCCTTGGCTTTGGAGGCGAAGGGCAGGTCGGCGACTTCCTTGACCGGCAGCGCATCCATGTCGGCGCGCAGGGCCACGGTCGGGCCGGGCAGGGCGCCTTTCAATATGGCGACGACGCCGGTGCGGGCTATCCCGGTCTTCACCTCAAGGCCGAGTTCGCGCAATTGTTTGGCGACCAACTCGGCGGTGCGGGTTTCGGTATTGCCCAGTTCCGGATGGGCGTGGATGTCGCGGCGGGTTTCCAACAGGCTGGGTTCGAGTATTTTTGCCTGGGAGGCAATGGTTTCCCTGGCACCGTCCTGGCCGCTGCTGGCGGCAATCACTGCACTGCTCGTGACCGCGCAGAGCAAACCCAAAACCCATTGGTGTGTCAGACCGTTCATTCGCATACCAACCTCTGCTTGCTTATTGTTGTGGATCTTTCTCCTGCACGCTGCCTGCTGTCACTACCTGCACGCTCAAGCGCGGCGTTGCCAGGTCGAGGCCGGCTTCATCCAGGTGCCGCTTGAGCGAGAGGTTGAACGCTCGCGAGACTTCCCACTGCTTGATTGGCGCGGTCTTGAAGCGTGCGCGCAGGATCGCGCTGCCGGATTCGAAACTCTCCACGCCCTGGATTTCCAGCGGCGACCAGATATTGCGGCGTTGCAGCGGGTCATTGCGCATGGCGTGGCCGACATCGCGCATCAGCTTGATTGCGTCGTCAATTTCCATGTTGTAGGGGATTGCCACCCGGAAGATCGCGTAGCCGAACTCTCGGGAGTAGTTCTTGATGCTCTTGATCTCGCTGAACGGGATGGTGTGCACGATGCCGTCGATATCGCGCAGGCGCACGGTGCGGATGGTCAGGCCCTCCACCGTACCCAGGTGGCCGCCGACGTCTACGTAGTCGTCGATGGCCAGGGAGTCTTCGATGATGATGAACAAGCCGGTGATCAAGTCCGCTACCAGCGACTGCGCACCAAAGCCGATAGCGATACCGATTACACCCGCACCGGCCAGCAATGGGGTGACATTCATGCCCATGTTCGCCAGCGCCACAATGGCGGCGATGATGAAGATGGTCACGAACAGCACGTTGCGGATCAGCGGCATCATGGTTTGCGCACGCGCGTTGGCCAGGCCTTTGCGTGAGCGGGTCAGGGCGTGGTGGATGGCGGTGTCGCTGAGGATCCAGATCAGCCAGGCAAACAGCAAGGTCCCACCGAGGCCAAACAGCTTCACGGCTATTTCATGGCCGTCACCTTCGGTAAAGCGAATCATCGACAGGCCCCACACCCGCAGCCCCAACTCGATAAACGCCAGCCACACCACCAGGTGCACCAGGGTGTAGACAAACCCTTTGAGGCGTTCGGAGTACAGCGCGTGGCGTTTGTGCCCGCGCTGCGGCTTGAGGGCGTGGCGGCGCACCAGGCCGTTGATCACCATGCACAACACCAGCAGCACCGTGCACAGCAGCGACTGGCGCAGGGCGGTGCTGGTGTCGCCGGCCGACAGGAAGGTCGCGAACAGTGAGATACCTACCAGCAGCAAGGCCGGGATGTACCAGAAGGTACCGATGATCGACAGGGTGTCGGTGAGGGCGCGGCGGGTCAGGCGGCGCGACAGCGGCTGGTTGCGGATCAGGTGTGCAATCGGTCGGCGGAAACGCAGGATAAACACGCCGGTGGACAGCGCCGCCATTACATTGGCCACGGTTGCGGCGGTGTGGGCCAGGTGCTGGCCGAGCGCCTCGACCAGGCGCGGATCGCTCAAGGCTTCACCGAAGGCGGCAAAGCTGCCGATCCACCACAGCGGGCGGAACGCCTGATGGCGCAGGATATACAGGGCGCGGTGGCGGTGCGGGCCGTCAAGTACGGAGAAGGCAATTACGCAGATTGCCGAAAAACAGGTGCCGACTACCAAGGCATAGGCCAGCACCATCGCCAGGGATTTGCCCAGGGAGGAAGGCAGGGCGTAGCTCAGGTAAACCGTGATCACCAGGGCGATCAACCAGGGACCCAGCTTGCGCAGGGCAAAGCGCAGCATGTCCCAGGTGCGCGGGTGTTGCGGCAACTCTTCGGGCAGGCCGAAACGCTCGCGTACCCGGTGGCTGAGCCAGATCAGCGCGGCGGCCAGCAGGCTCCACACTGCCAGGATCACGGCAAAACCAAAGATGATCGGCAGCCATTCGTTGGCCGGCAGCATCAGCGCGCCCAGTTCATCCTTGGCCAGGTCGACTTCATTGGACCAGCGCCCCAATGGGCTGTCGGCGCCGGAAAACTGCTGTTCAAAGCCCGACAGCGTGCTGCCGATCAACCCGAGCACACCTTGCTCTGTAGCGGGTTGGGCCTTTTGCGTGGCGGCGCGCAGCTTTTTCAGGTCGCTCAGCAGCTGGGTGCGCTGTTGGTCGTTTTCGAGGGTCTTGATCACCTCGTCCAGCGACTGCCCCAGGGGCACTTCAGCCTGGGGTTGGGTCTTGCTGGAACCACCCAGCATTCCGGGCAAGCCTACGGCTTGGGCGGATGACAGCGGCAGCAGCGTGAGCAGGGCGATCAGCAGGTAGCAGGGCAGGGCAAACAGACGGGAAAGCACGAGGCGGTCAACCTTCAAAGCAACGAATTGACCGAGTGTACGAGGCCGCTATGCCCAATGCGAGCGCATTTGTCATTGCGCCAGTTTGGCGAGGATCTTGTAGACCACGGTGCCCAGGATCAGCAGCATACCAATCCACATGCCGAACACGCCGAGGGGCTTGTCGCGAAAGTTGAAGCCGACCGCGAGCATGATCATGCCGATCACGATGGGGATGAGCATGGCGTGGAATGAGGACATTGAAATCATGGGAGCAATAGCCTTGTCGCAGTGGAAGTTTTGACAAGTCTAGGCGCGATTGCAGGAAGTGCAGGTGATACAAGTCAGTTTGGCAGTACATCGAACCAAATGTGGGAGGGAGCAAGCCCCCTCCCACATTTCGATCACATTTTGCCCGTCAAATCAGGGCAGGTCGCGGCTCGCGTAAAACGCCCCCAGCACCTTCACCAGATGCGCCAGGTCATGGCTGCCGCACAGCTCTCGAATGGAGTGCATGGCAAACGTCGGCAAGCCGATATCCACGGTGCGTACACCCAGGTGGCTGGCGGTGATCGGGCCGATGGTCGAGCCGCAGCCCATGTCACTGCGCACCACAAAGCTTTGTACCGGCACTTCTTCGGCCATGCACAGGTGACGGAAGAACCCGGCGGTTTCGCTGTTGGTGGCGTAGCGCTGGTTGCTGTTGACCTTGATCACCGGCCCGGCATTGAGTTTCGGACCGTGGTTGGCGTCGTGCTTCTCGGCGTAGTTGGGGTGCACGCCGTGGGCGTTGTCCGCCGATACCAGCAGTGATTTCTGAATGGTGCGTACGAACTCATCACCTTCAGGCAACAGGCGGCGCAGGGTCTGCTCCAGCATCGGGCCATCGGCGCCGCAGGCCGAGCAGGAGCCGACTTCTTCGTGGTCGTTGCACACCAGCACGCAGGTTTCGTCGGTCTCGCTGGTCAGCAAGGCTTGCAGGCCGGCGTAGCACGACAGCAGATTGTCCAGGCGCGCACCGGCGATGAAATCGCCATTGAGGCCGATGACCGCCGCGCTTTGGGTGTCGTAGAAGCTCAGCTCGTAGTCGAGCACCACATCAGCGTTCAACCCATGCTCGCGGGCCAACTGTTCGGTGAGCACGGCGCGAAAGTCCACGCGTTCGTCACCGGCAAATTGCGCAAGGATCGGCGGCAGCTCGGTCTGGGCATTGATCGCCCAACCCTGGTTGGCCTCACGGTTCAGGTGAATGGCCAGGTTGGGAATGATGGCGATCGGCAGCTTGAAGTCGATCAATTGGCTTTCGACCTTACCGTCGCGGCGGAAGGTGACGCGGCCAGCCAGGGACAGGTCGCGGTCGAACCACGGCGCGAGCAGCGCACCGCCGTAGACTTCCACGCCCAACTGCCAGAAACCCTGGCGTTGCAGCTCAGGCTGGGGTTTGACCCGCAGGCACGGGCTGTCGGTGTGGGCGCCGACCAGGCGGATGCCGCCCTGCAACGGCGAGTGGCGACCGAGCTTGAAGGCGATGATCGAGGAGTCGTTGCGGGTCACGTAGTAGCGACCATTGGCCTCGGTGGTCCAGGTGTCGCGCTCGTCGAGACGCTGGTAACCGGCCGCTTCCAGGCGCTGGGCGAGGGCCGCAGTGGCATGAAAAGGAGTAGGGGAGGCCTTGAGGAAGTCGATCAGGCCTTGATTCAACGCTTCGCGCATAAATAGCTCCAGACAGCAATGCGCGGAGTTTACCGTTCGATGGCCAGAAGTGCACAGAACAAATGTGGGAGGGGGCTTGCTCCCGATTGCGGTGTGTCAGTGAGCAAATACAGTGACTGACACTCCGCCATCGGGGGCAAGCCTCCTCCCACATTTACCCGTGTTCGCAGCTTAAAAGGGGGCAGGGCACTCGAAGCGCAAGCGCTCGCCGCTTTGTGGATGGGTGAAACTGAGCATGCTTGCGTGCAGGCACAGCCGCGGCCAGGCAGCCAAGGCTTGTTCATGAGCATACAAACCATCACCCAGCAACGGATGCCCGATGGACAGCATATGCACACGCAACTGGTGCGAACGCCCGGTGATCGGCGTCAGCTCCACGCGGCACCAGTCGCCACAACGCTCCAGCACTTTCCAGAAGGTCAGGGCGTGCTTGCCGAACTCGTGGTCCACCACATGGCGTGGCTTGGTCGGCGGGTCGTAGCGCAGGGGCAGGTCGATGCTGCCGCTGTCCAGTTCCGGCTGGCCCCAGGCCAGGGCGGTGTAGGCTTTTTCTGTTTCGCGGTCGTGAAACTGGCGGGACAGTTCGCGATGGGTGTCGGCATCCCGGGCCAGCAGGATGATCCCCGAGGTTTCCCAGTCAAGCCGATGGACGATACGGGCTTCGGGGTAGCCGTTTTCCTGCAGGCGGGTAATCAGGCAATCCTTGTTGTCGTCGGCGCGACCAGGCACCGAGAGCAGCAGGGTCGGCTTGTTCACCACCAGGACAGCGTCGTCCTGATGCAGGATATGTATATTGGACAGCGGCATTAAACAGCCTCGTAACAAACGCCAACGGCGGCTCGCCCACCTGGTTCCCGAAGGATCAAGGTGATCGAGCCGCCGTGGCGACCGCCCTTTCGATCAACGATCGGGCAGGGTGATATTGAGTTCCAGAATCGAGCAGCTGCCGTCATTTTCCAGAGCGACATGCACGTCATCGTTGCCGATATTGACGTACTTGCGGATCACCTCGACCAGTTCCTTCTGCAAGGCTGGCAGGTAATCCGGCGTGCTGCGTTGGCCGCGTTCGTGCGCCACGATGATCTGTAGACGCTCTTTCGCTACCGACGCGGTACTTGGCTTTTTGTTGGCGCGAAAGAAGTCGAGAAATTTCATTGTTTAGTTGCCTCCAAAGATACGCTCGAAGAATCCCTTCTTCTTAACATCGAGGAAGCGGTGTTCCACGGTCTTGCCCAGCAAGCGATCGACTGCATCGCTGTACGCCTGGCCGGCGTCGCTCTGGTCGTCAAGAATCACCGGCACGCCCTGGTTGGATGCCTTCAGTACGGCCTGGGACTCCGGAATCACGCCCAGCAGGGTCACGGCGAGGATTTCCTTCACGTCTTCAACGCCGAGCATCTCGCCATTGTTGACGCGCTCCGGGTTGTAGCGGGTGAGCAACAGGTGCTCCTTGATCGCGTCCTGGCCTTCTTCAGCGCGCTTGGACTTGCTGGCCAAGAGGCCCAGCATACGGTCCGAGTCACGTACCGAGGAAACTTCCGGGTTGGTCACCACGATGGCTTCATCAGCGAAGTACATCGCCAGGTGAGCACCGGTTTCAATACCGGCCGGAGAATCGCACACCACGTATTCGAAGGTTTCCTTGAGCTCGGCGAGAACCTTGCCCACGCCTTCCTTGGTCAGCGCGTCTTTGTCGCGGGTCTGGCTGGCGGCCAGTACATACAGGTTCTCAAGGCGCTTGTCCTTGATCAGGGCCTGTTGCAGGTTGGCTTCGCCGTTCACCACGTTGACGAAGTCGTACACCACGCGGCGTTCGCAGCCCATGATCAGGTCGAGGTTACGCAAACCGACGTCGAAGTCGACGATGACTGTCTTGTGGCCGCGCAGAGCGAGGCCGGTACCGATAGCGGCGCTGGTGGTGGTCTTACCCACACCACCCTTGCCGGATGTAACCACGAGAATCTTGGCCAAGGTGTTTCACCCCTAAGGAAAAAGGACTTTCGGTCCCTGAAAAACATCTCTTGAAACTCGCTGCAGGCGGACAGCCTTTGCAGGAAAAAGAAGGAGTTTCCATGGAGAAACACCAACTTCCAAAAAGTCCTACACAAGTCTTGCCGGTTTCGCTTTGCTATCAGAGTCTAGAGATGCTTGGAAAATGCGGCAGTATCCGTTAAAGCCGGATGATGTTCAACACATCGCCCGACAGGTTGACCTGTACCGAAGCCCCCCACAGCGGATCACGGCGCAAATCTTCGGAAACCTTGTACTGACCCGCGATGGAAACCAGCTCAGCGGTCAACTGCTGGCAGAAAATCCGCGCTCTGGTATCACCCTTGATGCCGGCGAGGGCACGCCCGCGCATCGGGCCGTATACATGGATGTTGCCATCGGCGAGAAGTTCCGCCCCCGGGCTGACCGAGGAGATCACCACCAGGTCGCCGCCCTGGGCGTAAATCTGCTGCCCGCCGCGTACCGGCGAGGTGATGATCTTTGTCGGCTTGATCGCAGGCTCGGGTGGTTTTTCCGGTTTTTTCTTCTCTTCACCGACCAGCGGTTCCAAGGGACGCTCGCGGGCACCGGATGGAGGCAGTACTGGCAGTTCAATGGCGATGGCGGCGGCAATGTCTTCGATGCGGCTGGCACGAATCGCCAGGGTGCGCAGGCCATGGGAGCGGCACACGCGCATCAGCCCGGGCAAATCAATCACGCCCTGGCCGGCCGGCAGCTTGTCCAGCGCCAGCACCAGCGGGGCGTTGTTGAAAAAGTTTGGCGCCAGGGCAACCTTGGCGGCCAGTTGGCGGTCCAGGGCATCAAGGTCATTGCGCGCCAGTTCCAGCACGGTAATGGCGAGCATGCTGCCTTTTAGCTGGAACACGGGATCTTGGTCTAGCGGTTCGGTTTGGCTCATGGTCGGCGAAAGCGGCTTGTCACGAAAAGTGTCGAGACTTATAACGAGAACACTCACCCGCCGCAAGCCGAGTCGAACCGTTGTAGAATGCGCGGCCCTTGTCTTTACCGGAATCTGTAATGGATCGCCCGCGTTTTCGAGCTGTATTTCTTCACCCGCGTTTTTGGCTGCTATGGCTGGGGCTCGGCCTGCTGTGGCTGGTCACCCAGTTGCCGTACCGGGCGTTGTTGACCATTGGTCGCCTGCTGGGTGCGGGGATGTACCGCGTGGCTGGCGATCGCCGCCGTATCGCGGCGCGTAACCTTGAGCTGTGCTTCCCGGAAAAATCCGTGCAGGAGCGCAAACGCCTGCTCAAGGAAAACTTTGCCTCCACCGGTATCGCCTTTTTTGAAATGGCCATGAGCTGGTGGTGGCCCAAGCCGCGCCTGGCGCGACTGGCCCATGTCGAAGGGCTGGAACACCTCAAGCAGGCACACTTGGAAGGCAAGGGCGTGATCCTGATGGCCCTGCACTTCACCACCCTGGAAATCGGCGCGGCGCTGCTGGGGCAGAAACACACCATCGATGGCATGTACCGCGAGCATGGCAACCCGCTGTTCGATTTTATCCAGCGCCGTGGTCGTGAGCGCCATAACCTCGATTCCCTGGCCGTGGAGCGCGACGACGTGCGCGGTATGCTCAAGCTGCTGCGTGCCGGCCGGGCCATCTGGTACGCACCGGACCAGGATTACGGCGCCAAGCAAAGCATCTTCGTGCCGCTGTTCGGTATCCAGGCAGCTACCGTCACCGCTACCAGCAAGTTCGCACGCCTGGGCAAGGCGTTGGTGGTGCCGTTCACCCAGGAGCGCCTGGCCGATGGCAGCGGTTACCGATTGGTGATCCATCCACCGTTGACCGATTTTCCGGGTGAAACCGACGAAATCGACTGCCTGCGCATCAACCAATGGGTCGAAGCCTCGGTACGCGATTGCCCCGAGCAATACCTGTGGACCCATCGCCGTTTCAAGAGCCGGCCGCCGGGTGAGCCCAAACTGTATGAAAAGCGCCGTCGATAACGCTGATTTTTACCACACGGAGTGACGCAATGCGCTCAGTTGAACCGGTCACAGGCTTGATTCTTTCCGGCGGCGGGGCGCGAGCGGCGTATCAGGTGGGGGTGTTGGCGGCGATTGCCGAGTTGCTGCCACCGGGGGCGCCGAATCCATTTCCGGTGATTGTCGGCACCTCCGCCGGCGCGATCAATGCAGTGAGCCTGGCCAGTGGCGCTACCGATTTCTCGGCAGCGATCCAACGGCTGACGGCATTCTGGCAGGGCTTTCGCAGCCACCAGGTGCTGCGCAGCGACTGGCCTGGGGTAATACGCCAGGCCAGCCGTTTCCTCATCCACAGCCTATTGGGCCTGGGCGCCCAGGTGCCCGTGGCGCTGCTCAACAGCTCGCCACTGCGCGACTTGCTGCAAGAACGCTTGAACCTGGACGGCATCGACGAGGCTATTCGCCGCAAGCACTTGCAGGCAGTGGCGGTGACGGCGTTTGGCTATGAGTCCGGGCAAGCGGTGACTTTCTACCAGGGCGGCGGCACCATCGATGCATGGCTGCGCCATCGGCGTATCGGCGTGCCGACCCAACTGACGGTGGAGCACTTGCTGGCGAGTTCGGCGATTCCGCTGTTGTTTGCTCCGGTCAAACTCGACGAAGAGTACTTTGGCGATGGCGCGGTGCGGCAGTCAGCGCCCATCAGCCCGGCTTTGCACCTGGGCGCCAGCCGCGTGTTGGTGGTCGGCGTGAGCGGCAATCCCAGGGGCAATGAAGCGTCGACGCAACGTACCTACACCGGCCAGCAACCGACCCTGGCGCAAATCGGTGGGCATATGCTCAACAGCACCTTCATTGACAGCCTGGAAAGCGATATCGAACTGCTGGAGCGCTTGAACCAGTTTAGTCGGGTTGTCCCTGTCGACGCCGCGGTGCAGGGCCTGGCGCCGGTAGACGTGCTGGTGATTGCGCCCAGCCAGCCTATCGATGAAATCGCGGCGCGACATCGCCAGGAATTACCGGCGGCGTTGCGCTTGTTCTTGCGCGGACCGGGGGCGACCAAGACCAGTGGGGCGGGGGTGTTGAGTTATTTGCTGTTCGAGGCGGGGTATTGCAGCGAGTTGATCGAGTTGGGGCGCAAGGATGCGCTGGCCAAGCGCGACGAAATCACCCGATTCCTCGGCCTGACGCCTAACTGAATGTGGGAGCTGGCTTGCCTGCGATAGCGGTATGCCAGCCAACACTGCTGGCACAGACACACCGCGATCGCAGGCAAGCCAGCTCCCACAGGGAACCGCGATCAACCTTTAGAAGTGGTACTTGACCAGGAAGCTTGCGGTGTCCTGAGTCGTCTTGAACGCGCCGCTGTCTTCAATCCCGTACTTGTTCTTCCAGTAGTCGTATTCAAAACCTACATACAACTGCTTGTCGCCCCAGTGCAGCGCCTTGCCCAAGTCGTATTTGACCTGCGGGTTGAAGTGCAGGTTGGCGTGATAAGTGCCACGGGCGTTCTTGTCGTTATCCACCACCCAGTCCATGAAACCGTCGATCAGCACGTCGGAGTTGCCCACGGGGATGGTGTACGACCACACCGGAGTGATCTGCCACACACCGTCACCCGGGCGATTGCCCTCGGTCTGGCGCTGGTAGAAATTCAACTGGAAGTAGTCGAAACCGGGGATGTTCAAGTCGAATGCCGGGCCCAGCAGGTAGGACTCGTTATCGCCCTCGCCGAACTCGTAGGTGAAGGCCAGCAGCACGTCCTTGATCGGGCCGAACGACAGGTCCTTGTCGAAAATCTTGCCGAACGACAAACGCGGGCTGAACTCGCCGTAGTAAGTGTTCGGGCCGACATTGCCGTCTTCCTTGCCGTTGTAAAAGATACGGTCGAGGAAGAAGAAGTTGTCGCCGTACTTCCATGCGTCGGCATGTTCGAAGGTGACGGTTTGCTGGATCTGCGGGTTGACGGTAAAGCTCTTGCCCCACAGGTAAGTCAGGCTGTTGTTCTGCCACTGCAACAAGTCACCGGCGACGGCCTGGCCACCAGCCAGCAGGGATCCCGCCAGCATCAGGCCTTTGAACATGGGTTTCATTCGGTTGCTCCCGAGTTAAAGTTTTATGGTTTTTTTTCTTCTACGCAGGCGCTCTGGTATGGCGCCTTTTGGTTCGCTGCAAAAATCGTCTGTTCGGTCAGCTTTAATGCTGTTAGCAAGAGCTGCGCCAAGGTGTTTGAAAAGCCAAAAAATCCCCGTCGGCTGCAGCGGATGCAGTCGAATTCAGAGGACTTTTGCGCACTTTGGCAGCCAACATCAGGCCGGGATAAGTTGGCCTTGAAGTCAGCTTTTACATTCGCTGTTTTTTTTTGAGTCGATTCGAGCGGGCGCGGAGAATACTGGCTCCCAGGCCTGGGCTCAAGTGCGCTGTAACAGAGCGCGAGGGGCGAGAATGGGGCGCGGCGTGTGGCCGGCCCCGGTTGAAGGCTGTGCATGTGGCTGTTCCCTGTTTGTTGTTATTTTTGTACTAACAAAGGAATCAATGCGTATGGGCGACTTCGGGGCGTTCAGCGCCGCCGAGGATGTTGAACAGGATGTTCAGCGACAACGCGCTGAGTGTGGCCATGGCGATCCCGCTGTGGGTAATCGGGCTCATCCACAGTGGCAGTTGCGCGAAGAACTCCGGCCGTACCACGGGGATCAGGCCCATGCCGATGCTCACCGCTACCAATAGCTGGTTGCGACGGTCGGCGATGTCGGCTTCCTGCAGGATCTTGATCCCGGTCGCCGCCACCATGCCGAACATGGCTATCGCCGCGCCACCGAGTACTGCCGGCGGAATCGACGCGACCAGATAGGCGGCCTTGGGCAACAGGCTCAGCACAATCAGAAAGGCCCCGGCCATGATCGTGACCGAGCGGCAGCGCACGCCGGTCATTTGTACCAGGCCGATATTCTGCGCGAAGGAGGAGTGGGTAAAGGTGTTGAAGAAACCGGCAAAGAACGACGCGCCGGCGTCACACAACAGGCCGCGGCGCAGCATTTTCGGGGTGACCTCCTGGCCGGTGATCTTGCCCAGGGCGAGGAACATGCCGGTGGACTCGACAAAGATAATCACCACCACCAGGCACATCGACAGGATCGGCGCCAACTCGAACTTGGGCATACCGAAGTGCAACGGCGTGACCACCTGCACCCAGGGCGCCTGGGCCAGGCCACTGAGGTCGACCATGCCGATAACGCCGCACAACCCGTAACCCAGGCCCATGCCGATCAGCACCGAGATATTCACCCAGAAGCCGCGCATGAAGCGGTTGATCAGCAGGATGGTCGCCAGCACCAGGGCGGCAATCGCCAGATACACCGGCGAGCCGAACGTGGCGGCAGCGCTGCCGCCACCGGCCCAGTTCACGGCCACGGGAAACAGCGAGAGACCGATGGCGGTAATGACGGTACCGGTTACCAGCGGCGGGAAAAAGCGCACAACCTTGGACATGAATGGCGCGATAAGGATGCCGAAGAACCCGGCGGCGATAGTCGCGCCGAAGATGCCTTGCAAACCGATACCGGGCATACCGGCCATGGCGACCATGCTGCCGACGGCGGCGAAGCTGGCACCCATCATCACCGGCATACGGATACCTACCGGGCCGATGCCGAACGACTGCACCATGGTGGCGATACCGGCCACCAGCAGGTCGGCGTTGATCAGGAAGGCGATTTCTTCACGGCTCAAGCCTGCGGCCTGGCCAATGATCAGGGGGACGGCGACGGCGCCGCCGTACATCAGCAAGACGTGTTGCAAGCCAACCAGAATCAGTTGCAAGAGGGGCAGCCGCACCATGGCGGGTGCGGCAGGAGTCTGCGTTTCTAACTGGGACATGCAACACCTCGAATCTTTTTATTTTTGTGTTGTTTGCAAAGCAATTTTCAAAACACGGCAGATCTCAATTGTGGGAGCTGGCTTGCCTGCGATAGCGCAGGGTCGGCAACTCATCCGGTGACTGACACACTGCTATCGCAGGCAAGCCAGCTCCCACATTGGTCCCGTGTGAAACAGTCAGTTGGTGCGGGCCCCCTGATTGATCCAGGTGCCGATCAGGTCTCTTTCCTGCTGGGTCATCTGGGTAATATTGCCCAACGGCATGATCTGGCTGGCCACGGCCTGCGCTTGAATACGCGCGGCCTGCTGCTGGATCTGTGCCGGTGTGTCGAACATCACCCCAGCCGGAGCGGTGCTGAACAACGGGCTGGTGGGCTTGGCCGAATGGCACACGGTGCAGCGTTGCTCGATCACATGGTGCACCTGGCCGAAGTCGGTCGCGGCCTGGGCCGGTGCCGGTTCAGCGGCGGGGGCGGCAGGCGCTGCGGGTTTCAAGCCACCGCCCAGGGCGGTTTCCGGCAGCGGCTGGTACTCGATCGCAGCAGGTGCCTTGGCAATCGGTTCTGCAGGTTTGGGCCCGGTTACATACGCCAGGCTGATCATCGCCAACGCGCCCACCGGCAAGGTCCACGCATACTTCTGGCTGTCATGCCGGGTGTTGAAGTAGTGCCTTACCAGCACCGCCGCCACTGCGATCCCGGCCAGGATCAGCCAGTTGTATTGGCTGCCGTAGGTACTCGGGAAGTGGTTGCTGATCATGATGAACAGCACCGGCAAGGTGAAGTAGTTGTTGTGGCGTGAACGCAGCAAGCCCTTGGCCGGCAGCGCCGGATCCGGTGTGCGGTTCTCGGCGATGGCTGCCACCAGTGCACGCTGGGCGGGCATGATGATGCGGAACACGTTACCGACCATGATCGTACCGATCACCGCACCCACGTGCAGGTAGGCGCCACGGCCGCTGAACACCTTGCTGAAGCCATACGCCGCCGCAATCAGCAGCACGAACAGGATCAAGCCGAGCAGGGCAGGGCGCTTGCCCAGGGCCGAGTCGCAGAGGAAGGAGTAGATGAACCAGCCGGCGAACAGTGAGCCGATGCCCAGCAATACGCCTTCGGTG
This sequence comes from Pseudomonas sp. HN8-3, assembly GCF_020790195.1. Taxonomy (NCBI): domain Bacteria; kingdom Pseudomonadati; phylum Pseudomonadota; class Gammaproteobacteria; order Pseudomonadales; family Pseudomonadaceae; genus Pseudomonas; species Pseudomonas sp. HN8-3. The sequence continues at coordinate 4,121,581 of NZ_CP086206.1, read as the reverse complement.
CCGCTGAGGCTGCTGCCGGGGGCGAGCAGGTACAGCGTGGGGTTGAGGTAGAACACCACGCAGAGCAGCGCGACGCCCGACATCCAGGTGAAGTAGGCTTCCCATTTGAACCAGTGCAGGTTGTCCGGCATGGTCGGCGGAGCCAGTTTGTATTTTTCCAGGTGGTAGATACCGCCACCGTGGATCGCCCACAAGTCACCGGCCAGGCCGTTCTTGGGGTTGACGCGATTGAGGTTGTTTTCCAGCCAGACAAAGTAGAACGAAGCGCCGATCCAGGCGACGCCAGTGATCATGTGAACCCAGCGCACGCTCAGGTTCAGCCATTCCAACAGATGTGCTTCCACAGTCTTTACCTCTCGCCTGTCACCCTTGTTGTCGGGTGATCCGGCCTTCTCTTATTGGTGGGGGGCGAGGATCAACCGCTCATCCTCTTTGAAAAAATGCTCATCGCAGTTATTGCCTGTGCCACTGCGATCAACCACCAGGAAGTCATCCCGCTTTTCGATCGTCAGCACCGGGTGGTGCCAGACGCCGCGATGGTAATTGATGCCCTGCCTGCCGTTGGTAACGAAGGCGCGGACCAAGCCTGATACAGGTGCATCGCCAAGTGGCGCGACCACGATCAGAAAGGGGTTGCCGAGCAGCGGTATGAACGCCTGGCTGCCCAGCGGGTGTCTCTCCAGCATGCACACGGTCAACGGCATGTCCTGCGCATCGGCGCGGAAGATGCTGATGATGGCGTGGTCTTCAGGCTGTGCTGTTTCGACCGTTGCCAGTTTGTGAAAGCGCATGGTCGACCCGTTGTTGATCATGAAGTGATCGCTGCCATCGGTTTCGATAACGTCTCCGAAAGGGGCGAAGGCTTCTTTGGTCAGGGGTTCGATCATCAGTGTGCGCATGGCTGTCTCTTATCCGAATACTGTGTTGTTTGGTCTATTGCTATCGCGGGCAAGCCCGCTCCCACATTTGGAATGCATTCCCCTGTGGGAACTGGCTTGCCTGCGATGGCATCACCGCTTATTTCGACACTTTGCCCAGGACGCGCAGGCGACTCACACCGCCATCCGGGAACACATTCAGGCGGATATGGGTAATCGGCCCCAGCGCCTTGATCTGCTCGGCGAAGGTGTGTTCTGCGTGCATTTCCAGTTTCTGCGCCGGCAACAGTTCACGCCAGAACAGCGATTGGGTTTCGATCTGGCTGTCGGTTCCGCCTTTGACGAAGGCGCCCTGGATCGAGCAGGTGTCCGGGTAGTTGCCCTTGAAGTGCAGGGTGTCGACGATGATCTTTTCGATCTCGCCCGGGTGGCCCAACGCGACGATCACCCAGTCATTGCCCGGTGTACGACGACGCGCGGTTTCCCAGCCATCACCCATGTTGATGCCACGGCCCGGGTTGAGGATGTTGCTCATGCGGCCGAAGTGTTCATCGGAGCAGGCCAGGGCACGACCGCCATTGAGCGCGGCAGCCAGGTCGACCTGTTCGTTGTCGCCCACCGAAGACCAATCGCGGAACGGCACGCCATACACACGCAGACGGGCGACGCCGCCATCCGGGTAGATGTTGAAGCGCAGGTGGCTGAACGCCTGGTCGTTGTTGATCTCGTGGTAGTGGTGACTGTTGCCTTGCAGCTCTACCGCCGACAGCACTTCAACCCATTGGGTATTGGCGTCCGGCTCGCCCGAGGCCAGGAAGCAGGCTTCCAGTGAGGCCGACGGCGGGAAGTTGCCGGTGAAGAATGAAGTGTCGATGTCCACGCCTTTGATCGAACCCGGCACGCCCAGGCGGATCACCGCGCTGTCGTAGCCTTCGAAGCGCTTGCGGCGTGACTCCCAGCCGTCCATCCACTTGCCGTTGTCATCGAAAACGCCCTCCTTCCACACGGCCGGGGTCGGCTGGAACAGGCGGTTGGCGTCGGCGAACCAGTCATCGGTCACCGAGATGATCTTGGTGCCCAGGCGGGCGTCGGCCAGGTTGACGAACTTTTCGAAAGGTACGGCGTAAGCTTTCATTCTTCTTGTCTGCCTTGGATAGAGTGGCTGGGGATGGTCGTTTAGAGGGTCAATAAACGGAACAACGCGATCTTGTTGATCTCGTCCAGCGCGCACTTGAACTCGGTGTCTGTCGAGTTATGGATGCGCGTTTCGAACGCGGCGAGAATCTGGTGCCGGTTGCTGCCTTTTACCGCCATGATGAAGGGAAACTTGAACTTGGCCTTGTAGGCGTCATTCAGCTCGGTGAAGCGAGAAAACTCTTCGGCCGTGCATTGGTGGATACCGGCGCCAGCCTGTTCATTGGTGCTGGCTTCGGTCAGTTGGCCCTGGACGGCGGCTTTACCGGCCAGGTCCGGGTGGGCGTTGATCAGAGCCAACTGGCTTTGATGATCAGCGCTCAACAGGATATCGCTCATGCGCTGGTGCAGGATTTCGATCTGGTCGATCGACGCATCCTGGCCCAGCTCGAAGGCCTTTTCGGCTACCCATGGCGAGTGTTCGTAAATATCGGCAAAGGCTGCGACGAAGGCGTCGCGGCTCAGGGTCGACGGTTGCAAGGTCTGGAACGCAGTCATTTCGCCGCTCCCGTGCAGGGGTGGGTTTGGTGCCAGTGACGGGCGATGTCCACGCGGCGGGTGAACCACACCTGATCATGGCCTTTAACGTATTCAATGAAGCGCTTGAGCGAGGCCAGGCGTGCCGGGCGGCCGATCAGGCGGCAATGCAGGCCGATCGAAAGCATCTTCGGCGCTTCGGCACCTTCGGCATACAGCACGTCGAAGGCATCCTTGAGGTATTCGAAAAAGTCGTCACCCTTGTTGAAACCCTGCACCTGGGTGAAGCGCATGTCGTTGGTGTCCAGGGTGTAGGGGATCACCAGGTGCGGCTTGCCGTTAGGGGTATTGGGTTCCCAGTAGGGCAGGTCGTCGTCATAGGTGTCGCAGTCATACAGGAAACCGCCTTCCTCCATCACCAGGCGGCGGGTGTTGGGGCCGGTACGACCGGTGTACCAACCCAGCGGGCGTTCGCCGGTCAGCTCGGTGAGGATGCGGATGGCTTCGAGCATGTGCTCGCGCTCCTGGGCCTCGTCCATGTACTGGTAGTCGATCCAGCGGTAGCCGTGGCTGCAAATCTCGTGGCCGGCGGCGACCATGGCGCGGATTACATCCGGATGACGCTGGGCAGCCATCGCCACGGCGAAGATAGTCAGCGGTATGTCGAATTCTTTGAACAACTTGAGGATGCGCCACACCCCGGCACGGCTGCCGTATTCGTACAGCGACTCCATGCTCATGTTGCGCTCGCCTTGCAGCGGCTGGGCCGAGACCATTTCCGAAAGGAAGGCTTCAGACTCTTTGTCGCCATGCAGGATATTGCGCTCGCCGCCTTCTTCGTAGTTGAGTACGAACGACAGCGCAATGCGTGCGTTGCCCGGCCAGTGAGGGTGAGGAGGGTTACTGCCGTAACCGATCAGGTCGCGTGGGTAGTCAGCGCTCACTGCAGTCTTCCTTCTTGTTCGTGGTAGCTAGGTGCGTGGCGGCCGGGCAGTGGAAAGACTGGGTGGCGTCACAGCGATGAGTGATTGTATACAACTTATCGCAAACTTTGTAAGCCTGCATTTCTGCATTTTTTCTGAACGGTCTGTCTGCAAGAAACTTGCCTAAGTGGTCAGGTTAAAATGAAAAAGCCCACTGCAGGAGCGAGCTTGCTCGCGAAAACCCTGAGGGCGCCACTTTTCATTCTGAGAGCCCGCGTCATCGTTGGCGTTTTTCGCGAGCAAGCTCGCTCCTACAGGAGGGTGGAAGCGCTGTGAAATTTATTGTGTACAATTTTTTATAAAAGTGTCTTAATCGGCCATCGCCGGCTCTTTCACTGCCCTGAAAGAGTGCGGGTTTCTCTATGACTGACTTCGGGAGGCGCATAAAAGCCATGGGACGTTTGACCACACACGTTTTGGACGCCGCACACGGCTGCCCCGGCAGCGCGATCAAGGTCGAGTTGTATCGCGTCGAAGGCGCGCAGCTTGAACTGGTGGGTAGCGCCGTGACTAATAGCGACGGCCGTTGCGACGCGCCGCTGCTGCAAGGCGATGACTACCGCAGCGGTGTCTACCAATTGCAATTCAGCGCTGGCGACTACTACCGCGCCCGCAGTGTGCAACTGCCGGAGCAGGCTTTTCTCGACGTGGTGGTATTGCGTTTCGGCATCAGCGCCGAACAAGACCATTACCATGTGCCACTGCTGATTTCGCCTTACAGCTACTCCACCTATCGCGGTAGCTGAGTCGTCACCTCGCTTCACACCCCCCCCAAAAAATGCTCTTCGTTGGTTTCGCCCGCGCACACTGCGGGCTTTTTTTGCGCGTGCTGCGTTCAACTATCTAAAGCCTTAAGTGCCTGTGCGTTGCCTAGGCTCGGTGTTTTCCTCAATCAAGAAAACATCATGGCCTCACTCAACCACATCCCCGACCCAGAAGATCCGGAGATCGCTGCTCAAGCAACGCTTCAGGGTATGCGCAGCCAGCTGACCCGGCGAATCAACGCTCACGCCCATCCAAGCCGCCTGATCAATCAGATTGCTTTTGCCGAACTGCGCTGCGTCGAGGTAATAAAGGTGCTTGGAAGGCTGATAGCGCGCGCGCCAAAAGTTTTGTGGGTGATCCGCGACGAGCTACGCAAAGAGTTTGAAATAGACCCGGACACCCTGCTGTTCACCGTGCCCAAACCACCAGCAGAACCCCAGAAAGTCGACAGCCTGACTGATCGGGCGCTGCTGTCACTGGCCTTGCCCGCAGTGCCGATCAACCTGAATCAGTTCACTGCCCTGAGCGTCAAGGGTGACCCGACTCGCCAGTTGCCTTATACGCCGTTGCAAGTGCTGCAGCGAGTTATCGCCATGAAGCTGCAAGACAGAATTGCCTGGTCGGCCACGCCTTATTGGGACGCGCTGCAGCCCGGTTCCTCGCAAACACGCAGGGGGTATTGGGCAGAGCTGCACGCCGAACTCTTCGCTGACCGGGCTTTTATGGCGCAGCAATTGGACGAGCTGTCGAGTGCCGGGATGGCTCTGCTTCAGGCCCTGATCGACGCACCCAGTGCTGGGGCGCGCCAGCGAGCAGGGGGCGATTGGGCCACTGTGCGAGCGAGTTCGTTGATGTGGCCGGGTACGCCTGCGGTTGCAATTCCCGGTGCATTGCATATCTACCGTGAAGGCGATCCTGATGGTGCACCGCATGTGATTTACCTGCCGGGTGTGGTGCGCAATTTCTACGAGTACCCGTCCTTCTTCGACCTGCAATGCGGTTTGGTAAAGTTGGCCAGTGAGTCACTGTTCGACGAACTCTGGCAATGCCTGCCGTTAGAGCGCCGACATGAGTTGTGTCGGCCTACGGACCTGACCCCCGCGTTAAGCGTGGATCGCGGTTCGACAATCTCCGGTGATGCGCTGGCGATGAGCGCGCAAGCGTTGCTGGAAGGTCAATGGGAAAACGAGCTGGCCTGTGCGCTGGCGATCAATCACGCACACGTGTTTTCTCCAAAAAAGCCGCGACCTCAACCGCTGACCGCTGTGCCTTTTCTGCGTTTTATCGAGCGTGCAAGGAAGCAACTGGTCGGTAAAGTCCGGCTTGGGACCCTCCTCTATCAATTGCTCAAGTGGGACGAGCAGCGACGACGCGCAGAAATTATCTTTGCCAGCACCGCGCCCGGCCTGGCCCTGCTCACCGCAGAACAGCAGGTCAAACGCTACGAAAAAGGTCTGCTCGCACTATTCAACGCCGATGACCTGAGCGTCGAGACTGCAGCGCTTGAGGAATTTGTGGTGTTTGAGAACCAACTCAAAGCGCATAAAGAAGCGTTGAATTCGCTGATTAACGGTGCACAGCAGCGGCTCTACGATATGCCTTTTTGGATTGAGCGCCCAACCGGTGCGCACAAACGTTATGCCTTGTTCCTGCGTGCCCATGTCGAGGCCCTGCGCTGTGAGGTTCAGTTGCAACACCGGCTCAAGCTGATACCCACTGCACATCGGGACTTGGTGATGGAGGTCGTGGAGCGGCTGTCGGCATCCAAATACGTGGGCGGTAAAGCCCAGGTGTTTTCGGTCTCTGTGGGCAGCGTGCAGGCTGCCTTCTACCCGCTTCATAACGTTTGGGTAGTGGCTCGGGCGACGGCGATGAAGCACCCGTCCCGTGGGGTTCCGGTCGCGCTGTATGCATTCGGGCAATATGGCGGGCTGAAGGCTTTTTCAGGCCTGGACGCTTTGACCCGCGGTCTGAAAGCCAGCCTCGGGAGCAGTGATGATTCGGTCCTGTGGGGCTGTATAGAGCACGATAAGCGTCACGACTTACGTGACCATGCCCGGCGTGAAACCCTGACGGTGCGCTATGAACCCATTGAGGGGAACCCTGCGACGGTTTCTTTCAAACACTTGATGGCCTACTACTTTCGCTTGAACAAGCGCATTGAGGGTACTGCCGGTCTGTTCAATGAGGTAAAAGATGCCGAGCTGAGCCGTTTGTTGCTATTGGCTGAGCTGGACGCGCACTTGAAGATTCCCGACAGTCCCGCCTTGAACCAGGCTCAGGCCAACATTGATCTTCTGCGCAAGGCTGCGCTTGAGGCAAAAAAATTGCCACAGTGGTTAGCGGGCGCAACACCTGCCCAGCTTAAACACTTCAAGCGCTTGCAGCGCCGGTACCTGAGCAGCGCCTTTGCCTCTGAAAGCCTGCTTGAACGCTCTCTGACTGACTTGGAAACGTTCGCCCGCCGCAAGTTGATCGCCCGTTTAACCGAGGATGGTTTCTACCCGGAGCTGGACATCGACAAGCCCCTGATCACGATGCCGGACGATGTCAGAGGCAGCTTCTGCGGTAATCAAAGCCACTGCACGCCGGGCAATCGCGGGCAGGTCCTGACCCCAAGTACTCAAACCACAACCTTCAGCATGTTGCAGCTGGCATTGCATAATCTTGATCCGCAAGCACCCTGGGTGCCTTGGCGATTGAATCGAGCAAGCTATCTGCAACCGCAGTGGAAGCAACGGCTGAACAAGGACTATCTGATCAAGACAGTCTCCTCGCTGGATATCGGCGGAAACTACAACACGCAGATCAACCACACCTTCTACCCCACGGTTAAAACCAAACCGAGTTCGGATGCGGGTCGCATTCCTGCGCTGATCAATCGCACGCTGGATGAATGCGCGCACATGCAGCTTTTTTCGGCGGTTAAACAAGGGCTCAGCACCTTTGCACAGAGCCTGTTCAGCACGGCGATGGCGGCGCGAACGCCTGAGGACCTGCTGAAAAATGGGTATGATTTGAAGTTGTACGTCGTTCATCTGGCGGCGCACACGATGCAGCATGATCGCTATATCTCAGGGGTCGTGGTCATGCAGGATCAGGGCAGCGAGCGTTGCGTAGTTTACTGGCCTGCTGCGCCGCATGCCTTGATCATCACCGAGTACATCAGCGTGGCGGTGGCGCGGGTAGAACTCAGTCGCGTTGCCGCTTCGGCTGACCTTGTAAAGTTACTGGCGCGGCAGGTAGCGCCCGGTTGGGCATTTGACGCAATCATTCATGACGCCGATGAAGCAGGAGAGCCTGGATGGCTTTCTGTCATGCCGGATGCTTATTATTTCGAAGGTAAGTGGAGGCTCCCTGGTTTTGTTCGCTCCTTCAGCATTACACATCTGCAACCGACGCCAGTGCTCGATGAGATCGAAAAACTGATCCGCGAGCAAATTGCCACTAACCCGTCAAACTGGCTGGCGATCGTTCCCATATCCCACAGTGAACCCAGGGCATTGCTGTATTACGCCAATGTGCTGGATTTGCAACGCCGCACTCAAGCGGCGAGTAATTCCGGCAAGGTGCTGGATGAGTATCGTGTCCGCCGCCTTGCGGAGCAGACTGATAGCAGCCTGCGAGCGCTCATATCGTTTTTCTTTCCGTTATTTGCGCTGGCTAACTCCTTTTATGAATTGCTGATTGTGGCACGACGTTTTCACCGTTTCGCAGACCCCAATGATGTCGTGGATATTGTGTTTATGACCCAGTATCTGGTGTTCGATTTGTGGCAGACCTTTACCCCCGGCCCCAAGGTCAGAGGCGTAGCGGCGGGTATCGTGCGGCGCCCGCTGGGGGCGGTGTTGAATCGGATACATCGTTCGCATTTCAGCCGTGGCCGAGTGCTGCGTCAGGCTGCGCCTTCTGCGGCCGCGTTAAAACCCTTGGACCGTTTCAAAGTCAAGGGCGTGCCTCCGGATGCTGTGGCGCTCAAAGGGCGTGGCAGGGAGGGCGTTTATGTGAAAGACGGTCAGCAATTTGTAACGGATGACACTCACCATTATCCCGTTTACCAACGTGATAGCGAGTCTGCGTTTCGGTTGAGAAACATGCTGAAAAGCGGTGAGGATGAGTTGGTCCTGAATATCCATCAGCCCAAGGAGTGGTTGCTGGAGGCCGATAATCCTCAACCTGGGCCCAGCTCCGGGGTGCATGACCCATGGCGCGCTCCCCGGGCGCCCTCGTCGGATTGGCAACCCCCTCGTGAGCGCATGGCGACTGAGAACCGGATTGTCCAGTCACGTACAACGGACACCCAGTGGTTGAGTTGGCGTGCTCAAGTTCACCCCCGTGACATTGTGGGCTTCCCTGCGCCTGGAGTGTTTGAGGTTGGCTCGGCTCCCAGAGGTTCTTCGCTCAATGCCAGGTTTTTGCGCGTGGCTCCTCCTTATACCGACTTCCAGGATCCGAACAGCGGTTTTTACCGGATGCTCCCGCAGGGCGACCATGCATCGTTGACCGACCTGGTGTTTATCACCCGAAATGAGCCACCGGGGCCATCCGCGCGAGCCGATATCATGCGCTGGACCAGCACTGATATTCGCGACCAGCCCATTCCCGTATCACGCCTGCCTACAGGTGAATGGCAACATCATTCGGCGCTGTTCGACAGTTCGTTGGAGCACTCTGTGGGCAGGGCCTTTCCCTCCATGACGAATGAAGCTCGAAAGTTTACCGTCATGAGAATGATTGAATTGGCAGATCCTTCCCACTCTGCCACGGCAAGCCATTTGCTCGGCATCCGCGCGACGCTGGACGAATGGCTACCCCCGCTCCCTGCGAGGAGCGGCCAAACGGACGATTTACTACGGATGTTGCGGACTAATGAACGGCGCAAGCAATATCTATACGTCGGTTTCGAAGGCAAGGCACCCGGCTTCACGCGCGTTGATTTCACGCCGCCTCATCCGTTAGACCCGAGCCTGCAATATGGTGTCGTCCCGGTCAGGACGCAGAGGCTTGAAGCGGAGCGCGCCGCCGTCAGGACCGTGCTGGAGCAGCAGGGTTACCGCGTCGAGGACTTGTCTGTGCGGCGCGCAGGGATGCGTTTTGGAGAACCCAGTATTGAATCAGTCGTTACTCATCCCCGTTCGAACACCATTTACTACGTGGCCTACCAATGGCTTGAACTGGGGCGAATGACCGTGAGAGGGAAGCTTTCGAACCGTTGGGTTCGGATAGCCATCAACTCACACCCCGACTCTCTTTTATTAAGGGCAGTTGACACCGCGATGCAGGAACAGCGCTTGGTGCGGATTGTGGCCGGCATCCAATGGCCCACAAAGGGGCGTCTCGATCCAACTGTTTATTTCGTCAAATTGACCCCTTAGCATTGATGAGTGCCATCGCACCGGCGCCGCCGAACAGTGCCGCGCTGATGCGGTTGAACCAGCTCTGGCCCGAACCGCTGCGCAAGTAACGCGCCGCGCCATGGGCACCCAGACCGTAGGCCAGCTTGCACAGCAGGTCGAGCACCGTCCAGGTGGCGATCATGATCAGCAATTGCGGCAGGAACGGTTGCTGGCTGCTGAGAAACTGCGGCAGGAAGGCAGCGAAAAACAGGATGTCCTTGGGGTTGCTGGCGCCCAACACAAAGGCTCGCCCAAACAACGCACGAAAGCGCGGTACAGACGGCGTTTGTGGGACTTCGGCGCCTTCGCTCGGCAGACGCGATTGCTGCCAGCTCTGCCAGGCCAGGTAGAACAGGTACAGCGCGCCGACAATTTTCAAGGCACTGAACAGCTGTTCCGAGGCCAGCAACAAGGCCCCCAGACCCAAGGCCGAAGCACTCAACAGGCAGATCGACGCAAACACTCCGCCCAAAAACGCCGGGTACGAGCGGCGCAGGCCGTAGTTGAGACTGTTGCTGATCATCAGCAGCGACAATGGCCCTGGAATCAGGATCACGATCAATGCAGCCCCACTGAACAGCAGCCAGGTATCCAGGTTCATCATTTGCTCCTTTTTATAAAAATATGAATTTCGCAACGAAAATCGCGCACAACACCCACAGGCTGACAGAAATCTCGCGGTACTTGCCGGTGCCGGCCTTCAGCGCTACATAGGTGATAAAGCCCAGAGCGATCCCGTCGGCGACCGAGAACGTCAGCGGCATCATGATGGCAGTGACGATCGCCGGAATGCTGTCGGTAGCTTCATCCCAATTGATATGGGCCATGCTCGCCATCATCAGCATCGCTACGTAGATCAGCGCGCCAGCGGTGGCGTAGGCGGGAATCATGCCGGCCAGCGGTGCGAAGAACATCGCCGCCACGAACAGCACACCCACCGTTACAGCGGTCAACCCGGTGCGGCCACCGGCTGCCACACCTGCGGCGCTTTCCACGTAGCTGGTCACTGGCGGCACGCCAACCATGGCGCCGAACACACTGGAAGCACTGTCGGCCTTCAATGCGCGGGACAGGTTGTCGATCTTGCCGTCGGCCTTGACCAGCCCGGCCCGTTGGGCAACGCCCATCAGTGTACCGGCAGTGTCGAACATGTGTACAAAAAGAAAGGCAAATACCACGCTGATCATGCTCACATTGAACACACCCATTACGTCCATCGCCATCCAGGTCGGTGCCAGGCTCGGTGGGGTGGAGAGAATGCCGTTGTAATGCACCAGGCCCAGGCCCCAGCCGGCCAGGGTCACGGCGATGATGCTGATGAGAATTGCACCGAATACACGGTGATAACTGAGGATGGCGATCAGCAGGAAGCACACCGCCGCCAGCAGCGGGGCGGGTTCATGCAGGGAGCCGAGCTTGATCAGGGTGGCCGGGCTGTCGACGATGATGCCGGCGGTTTTCAGGCCGATCACCCCGAGGAACAGGCCCACACCTGCGCCCATGGCATGACGCAGGCTGACCGGAATACTGTTGAGCAGCCATTCTCGGATGCGTGACAGCGTCAGAATCATGAACAGTACGCCCGAGATAAACACCGCGCCGAGGGCGGTTTCCCAGTTGTAGCCCATGGTGCCGACCACGGTGTAAGTGAAAAACGCGTTCAGGCCCATACCCGGCGCCAGGCCCACCGGCCAGTTGGCGTACAGGCCCATCAACAGGCACCCCAGGGCTGCGGCGATGCAGGTGGCGACAAAGGCCGCACCGTGATCAATACCGGCGTCGGCCATGATGTTGGGATTGACGAAGATGATGTAGGCCATGGTGATGAAGGTGGTGAGGCCGGCGATCAGCTCGGTCTTCACTGTGGTGCCATGCAAGCGCAGTTTGAACAGGCGTTCCAGCCAACCGCCTTGCGGCGTGGCCTGGTCCAACGTAGGGGCTTCGGTTTTACGGCTATCCACAGCGAGTACTCCTCAATCGTTTTATTGTTATGTCCAGCGCCGGTCACATGAGTGGGCAACAGCGCTTTGAGGTACTGGCGGGTTTGTTGACCAAAAGGTCAGGAACTCGCACGAAGCGAATTATGCTTTTGTATACAAATAAAGCAAATAATGTTTTCGAATGTCTGGGCGAAAGTGGATGAAAGGCTGACTCCCAGGGGGACAGGTAGATTTATTCCGCCCGCCGCCTTGAAACATTGCCGCAATACCCGCACTTTGAGGGCGCAAGCATTCGCTCGGAATGCGCAAAGCGGCATAAGGGGAGCCCATGTACAAGGTTTATGGCGATTACAAGTCGGGCAACTGCTACAAGATCAAATTGATGCTTAGCTTGTTGGGGATCCCGTTTCAGTGGATCGATATCGACATCCTCAAGGGCGACACCCAGACCCCTGAGTTCCTGGCGAAGAACCCCAACGGCAAGATCCCGGTGCTGGAGCTGGAAGACGGCACCTGCCTATGGGAGTCCAATGCGATTCTCAATTTCCTCGCCGATGGCAGCGAGTTCCTGCCCACGGAACCGCGCCTGCGCACCCAGGTATTGCAGTGGCAGTTTTTCGAGCAGTACAGCCATGAGCCGTATATAGCGGTGGCGCGGTTTATCCAGTTTTACCTGAATATGCCGCAGGACCGTCTTGAGGAATACAAGACCACCCACAAGGGCGGTTACAAGGCATTGAGAGTCATGGAGCGCCAGTTGCAAGCCACGCCGTACCTGGTGGGCGACACCTATTCGATTGCTGATATCGCGCTGTATGCCTACACCCATGTAGCCCATGAAGGCGGCTTTGATTTGGCGCCTTACCCGGCGGTGCAGGCGTGGTTGCAGCGGGTGGCCAGCCATCCCAAGCACGTGGCGATGCTGGATTGAGTTCACATTTAGAGCGATGTGCTTGTAGATAATGTGCTGTTGAGCAGTTCAAAGCAGCGCTGCGCCGCCGGGCTCAATGCCATCGCGCTGCGTGTGATCAAGCCGATCTCCCGGTTCACGCCGGGATGATCGATGTCGATTCGCTTCAATCCCTCCAGGCTGTCCGCCGCCGATTCCGGCAGCACGCTGATCCCCAACCCCTGGCGCACCAGCGCCAATACCGTCGACATGTAGTTGGCCTCCATGCCCGCATTCAGCGTCAGCCGTGTCTGGTCGAACAGTGCGTCGACCTGTTCGCGCACGCTGCTGTCACGTCCGGTAAGGATAATTGGCTGGTCGGCCAGTTGCGCCAGGGTCAGTGACCGATAGCGCGTCAGCGCATGATCCAGCGGCACAAACGCGCACAAGCGATCATTGAGCACCGGCTGAAATTGCAGGCCATGGCTCAGGCGCGCCCGTACGCCGATGCCGAAATCCACCTCGCCGTTGCGGACCTGGGCATGGATGCGATGGGCCACCAGGTCATGCAGGCGCACCTCGATCCCGGCAAAGCGCTGGCGAAACAGGCGCAAGGCCGGAGGCAGGGCGCCGGCGCAAACTGACGGCAGGGCGGCGATGGTCACCACGCCGCGACGCAAGGCTGCGAGGTCGCGTGAGCCGGTGACGATGTTGTCCAGGTCCAGCAGCAGTTTTTCCATGGGCCCGCGCGCATCCTGGCCGGCAGCGGTGATGCTCACATGGCGCGGGCTGCGGTCGAGCAGGGCGACGCCGAGCCAGTCTTCCAATTGCTGTACTTGCACGGTCAGGGCCGAAGGCGACAGGTGCAGCTCGTGGGCCGCCTTGGTGAAACTACCGGTGCGGGCCACCGCGAGGAAGGCCTGGATGTGCTGGATCGAGTTCTTCATTTTGTTTTTCCGAACGTGCTAGGCCGAATATTCCAATTTACAAAGACTAACCCGCTTCCAATACTCCGGGAAAACAATAACCGGCCCAAAACGGCCACCCTGGAGTTATCCATGCTCGCAACCCTGGGCGTCATCACCATTCTCAGCCTGCTTGTCGCTGTCATGAGCAAGCGTCTCTCGCCACTGGTGGCCCTGATCGCCTTGCCGATCATCGCCGCGCTGGTCGGTGGGTTCGGCCTGCAAACCAGTGCCTTTATCATCACCGGTATCAAGAACGTCGCCCCTGTGGTCGGCATGTTTGTGTTCGCGATCCTGTTTTTCGGGATCATGACCGATGCCGGGATGCTCGACCCCATCATTGATCGCATCCTGCGCACGGTAGGGACGCGTCCTACACGAATTGTGGTCGGCACCGCGACGCTGGCGTTGCTGGTGCACCTGGACGGCTCTGGCGCGGTGACCTTTCTGGTGACGGTGCCGGCGATGCTGCCGCTGTATACGCGGCTGGGCATTGATAAACGCATCCTCGCCTGCGTGTGTGCGATGGCCGCAGGCGTCAACTTCCTGCCCTGGACCGGCCCGGTGCTGCGTTCGTCGGCGGCGCTGCATGTGCCGGTGGCCGATCTGTTCCAGCCGTTGATCCCGGTGCAGATCGTCGGGCTGATCTTCGTCTTCGCGTGCGCCTGGTGGCTGGGCCATCGTGAAGAAAAGCGCCTCGGCCTGGGCGCCGGTTCCGGCGTGGAGGCGGTGCCGCAACGGGTGCTCAGCGACGACGATATCAAGCTGCGCCGCCCACGGTTGTTCTGGGTCAACCTGATCCTGACCGTGCTGGTGATGGTGGTGATGATTGCCGGTTGGGTCGACCCGGTGGTGATGTTCATGCTCGGCACCGTGGTTGCGCTGTGCATCAACTACCCCAACGTGGACGCCCAGCGTGCGCGCATCGACGCCCATGCGAAAACCGCCCTGACCATGGCCAGTATCCTGCTCGCCGCCGGGGTGTTCACCGGCATCATGCAAGGCTCCGGCATGCTCAAGGCTATCGCCGAAGTAGCGGTGGCGCAGATTCCGGCGGGCCACGGCAAGTTGATCCCGGCGGTCGTGGGGTTCCTGTCGATGCCCCTGAGCATGTTGTTTGACCCCGATTCCTACTACTTCGGCGTGATGCCGGTGATCGCCGAAGTCGGCAAGGCGCTGGGCGTCGATCCCCTGCAAGTGGCCCAAGCCTCGTTGCTGGGCGTGCACACCACCGGTTTTCCGGTCAGCCCGCTGACGCCCGCGACCTTCCTGTTGGTGGGCCTGTGCAAGATCGAGTTGGCCGATCACCAGCGATTCACGATTCCTTTTCTGTTTGCCGCCTCGGTGTTGATGACCCTGACGGCGTTGCTCCTGGGAGTGATTTGAGATGAACACCTTGCGCATTGGCTCCGGCGCCGGCTATTCCGGTGACCGTATCGAACCTGCCGTGGAACTGGCCGAACATGGCGACCTGGATTACCTGGTCTTCGAATGCCTGGCCGAACGCACCATTGCCCTGGCACAACAGGCGCGCATCGGCGACCCGCAGGGCGGTTATGACCCGTTGCTGAGTGAACGCATGCGCCGAGTATTGCCCTGCGTGGGCCAGCCCGGCGGTCGCCGTCGCTTACGGGTGATCACCAATATGGGCGCGGCCAACCCGGTGTCGGCGGCCATTGAAGTGCGGCGCATTGCTGCCGAGCTGGGCCTGGGTCTGAAGGTTGTCGCGGTGGTGGGGGATGATGTGCTGCACGCTTTGCCTGCCGAGCAGGTGCTGGATAACGGCCAGTCTGTTGGCTCCCTTGGCGAGCGGTTGATCTCTGCGAATGCCTACCTGGGTGTTGACGGCATTCTTGAGGCGCTGCGCGCCGACGCCGATGTCGTCATCACCGGGCGGGTGGCCGACCCTTCGTTGTTCCTGGCGCCTCAGATGTTCGAGTTTGGCTGGGCCTTCGATGATTGGCAACGATTGGGCCGGGGCACGTTGGTGGGGCATTTGCTGGAGTGCGCGGGGCAGGTCAGTGGCGGTTACTTCGCTGATCCCGGTTTCAAGGATGTGGAGAATCTGGCGCGCCTGGGCTTTCCCCTGGCCGAGATCGACGCCGACGGCAATGCGGTGATCACCAAGGTGGCAGGCTCCGGTGGGCGGGTCAGTCGCGCGACCTGTGCTGAACAACTGATCTATGAAGTTCACGACCCAGCAGCCTATTTGACCCCGGATGTGACGGCCGACTTTTCCCGGGTGGGGTTTGTCGAGGAGGGCGTGGACCGGGTGCGCGCTGAGGGGGCGAGCGGGCGTGCTCGGCCTGATCAACTGAAGGTCAGCGTCGGTTATCTGGACGGTTGGATCGGTGAAGGGCAGATGTCCTACGGCGGTCCCGGTGCTGTCGCACGGGCCGAGTTGGCGCGGGACGTGGTGCTCAGGCGCCTGGCGTTGATCGGCGTAAACATGCAGGACCTGCGCGCCGAATTGATCGGCATGGATTCATTGCACGGCCCGCGCAGCAGCGTCGAGCCTTGGGAAGTGCGCCTGCGGGTTGCCGCCCGTTGTGACGAGCGCAGCGACGCCGTGCGGGTTGGCAATGAAGTGGAGACCCTCTACACCAACGGCCCGGCCGGCGGCGGTGGGGCGAGCAAGAGCGTGCGTCAGGTGGTGGCGGTGGCATCGTTGCTGTTGCCCCGTGAAGCGGTCAAACCGAGGATTGAAGAATGAAACTGCACAGACTGGCTCATTCCCGCACAGGGGATAAGGGCGACACGTCAAACATCTCGATCATTGCCTATCGCGCGCAAGACTACCCATTGCTGTGCGAACAGCTGACGGCCGAGCGCGTCACGGAGTTTTTCAAGGATTTGCTCGAACCGCTTGCGGCCCCGGTTCGGCGTTATGAATTGCCGAATGTGCAGGCGCTGAACTTCGTGTTGCCGGGCATCCTGCGTGGCGGCGTGACCCGCTCGCTGGCGCTGGATGCCCACGGCAAGTGCCTGGGCTCGGCACTGCTGGATCTGGACCTGACAACACCGATCTGATTTCTGTAGGAGCGAGCTTGCTCGCGAAAAACGTCAACGATAACGCGTGCTTCCTGAATAAACGCGGTGCCTGTGAGTTTTTCGCGAGCAAGCTCGCTCCTACATTGACCGTCGCGTGCTTCAGATTGCCGCGAAGCGCTTGTCCAGGTAGTCGATGATCACCTTGGAGTCGTACATCCAGGTGGTCTGGCCGTTCTCTTCGATGCGCAGGCACGGCACCTTGATCTTGCCGCCTTGTTCCAGCAGGGTCTGGCGGTCCTGCTCGTTGTTCTTTGCGTCCTTCAGGGCTACCGGCACGTTCAGGCGATGCAGGGTGCGGCGGGTCTTCACGCAAAACGGGCAGGCGTGGAATTGGTACAGCGTCAGCGCCTTGGCCGCGTCGTTCACCCGCGCCTGTTGTTCGGCGGGGCGCTGCTTTTTGCGTGGGCGGGTCAGGAAATCGCCCGCGATGATAATCTGGCCGAGGCCCACTCGAAGTGCTTTGACGAACATGGCTGTTACCTCTTGCCCATAACTGAGGGGGCGCAGCTTACCTGATTTCTGCAGGCGAAAAAAAACCGGCGATGAACGCCGGTTCTTTCCTACCCAGCCCGTTACTTGATCAGGCTGAGAAATTCGCTGCGAGTGGCCGCGTTATCGCGGAACTCACCGAGCATCACCGAGGTGATCATCGACGAATTCTGTTTTTCCACACCGCGCATCATCATGCACATGTGCTTGGCTTCGATTACCACGGCCACGCCCAGGGCGCCGGTCACTTGCAGCACCGCATCAGCGATCTGGCGGCTGAGGTTTTCCTGGATCTGCAGGCGGCGCGCATACATGTCGACGATTCGTGCAACCTTCGACAGGCCCAGCACTTTGCCGCTTGGAATGTAGGCCACATGGGCCTTGCCGATAAACGGCAGCAGATGGTGTTCGCACAACGAGTACAGCTCGATGTCCTTGACCAGCACCATTTCGCTGTTATCGGAGCTGAACAAGGCACCGTTGGTGACTTCTTCGAGCGTCTGTTCATAACCGCGGCAAAGGTACTGCATCGCCTTGGCGGCACGCTTTGGCGTGTCGAGCAGACCCTCGCGGGAGACGTCCTCGCCGAGTTGGCCGAGAATCTCTGTGTAATTCTGTTCCAGGGACATGAAACTACCTGTGGGATTTTCGCAAAGCGCAAGGTTACGGTGGCGGGCACATCGCTGCAAGCCTGACGATGGCACTTTACTCGTCGCGGCCTTCGAGCATGGTCCGCTTGAGCATCACATACACCGCACCGGCACCGCCGTGGCGGGCCTGGCAGGAAGTAAAGCCGAGCACCTGGGCATGTTGACGCAGCCAGGTGTTGACGTGGCTCTTGATCATTGGCCGCTTGCCATCCAGCCGCACAGCCTTGCCGTGGGTGACGCGCACGCAGCGGATTTCGAATTTAGTCGCTTCGGCGAGGAACGCCCACAGGGTTTCCCGGGCCTTTTCCACGTTCATGCCGTGCAGGTCGAGGCTGCCTTCGAACGGGACCTGGCCGGCCTTGAGCTTGCGCATCTGGCTTTCTTGCACACCATCTCGGGCCCACATCAGCTCATCTTCGGGGCCGACGTCAATCACGAACTGATCCGACAGGCCATCCACGGTAGTGGCGTCGCTGCGCACGGTCGCGGCCTGGCGCAGCTTGGCGATCTGTGCCCGGTCGGTCTTGGGTTTGCCGGTGTCGGCGCGGTCGTGCTTGATCGGCTTGACGCCGCGCAGCTCGTTTTTGAACAGGGAAAAATCGTCGTCTTGCATGTCAGCCTCCGCGAAGGGCGGGCAGTTTACCTAAATCGCGGCGGCCAGGGCGCAGCAAACGCTATCCAAGCGCCATCAGTCGTGCTTTTTCATCAGGTGCGAGGCGATATTCAACGACAAGGGCTGACGCATCCGCCGACGGCTGCGGCGCCATAACCATACGCCCAACCACAGCACCAGCAGGCCGATCCCCAACAGGATCGCCGAGCCGCCCGGGCTGGCATTCAACTCGCCCAGTGCCGGCGAATGCCCAAACAGGCCGGCGCCACCAGCGCCTGCCAACAACAAGCCTATGATCGCCAGCAACGCGGCAATGCCCGCCACCAGGCGCAGACGCCAGTTGCTCGGGCCCTTGGGGCGCAAGCGACGAGCATCAAAACCATCGGATATCTTCATTCCGACCTTTCCTCCAGGGTATCGGCCCTTCGACCGGACAATACACAGGTTGTTCCGGAGGGAGGGGTAAATGCGCCAAATGAAAGGGCTTTGCGGATGAGCGGAGCAATAAACACGCCGCTCAACGCCAGAATGATCAGATCAGATCTTTAGTCAGTGCGAGGGTGGCGAAGTTGTCGGCCATGATCGCCATTTCGGTGTGCTGCACATGTTCGGCGCTCAGGATGCCGCCCTTGTAGGGCAGGTCGCGAGTGGCGCAGGCGTCTTCCACCAGGGTGCAGCGAAAGCCCAGGTTCTTGGCCGCACGCACGGTGGTGCTGACGCTGGAGTGGCTCATGAAGCCGCAGACGATCAGGTCCAGGGAGCCAAGGTCCTGCAAGTGTTTTTCCAGGCCGGTGCCGTGGAAGGCGCTCGGCAGCAGTTTGCCGATGATGGTTTCGTCACCCTCTGGCTCAAGCCCCGGGATGAATTCGCCGCGCTCGCCCTGTGGATCAAACAGACCGCCTACGGTACCCAAGTGGCGTACATGCACAATCGGGCGCCCGGCATTGCGCGCGGCGCTGACCAGTTGTTTGATATTAGCGACAGCTGCGTCCATGCCCGAGAGGGCGAGCGGGCCGCTGAGGTATTCCTTCTGGGCGTCGATGATCACGAGGGTCGCATGACTGAGGTTGGCTGCTGCGTAACCGCGACCGCTGAGTTGAAACATCGTCTTTGGAACGGACATTCTGGGGCTCCTGTGAGTGGGGCTTTTGCGACATTGTCCACTGGCTGAGCGCTTCTGTGAATCGCTACTATCGTAAGGTACGCCGTTGCTGGCGTGCAGCCATGTCAAGAGGTGGGCTTGTTTAACACAATGCGGGGCAATTGGATGAAATCCGACGTACGGCGCCAGTTTTTTCGTACATCGTCGGTACAGGTGAAGGCTGTTAGAATTGCCAGTCGTTTTTTCCAGGAGCTTGCCCCGTGATCACTTCCCGCCTGCGCACGTTGCGCGACCATATCCGTTGGGCTGTCAGCCGTTTCCATGGGGAAGACCTGTTTTTTGGCCATGGCACCGACAATGCCTGGGACGAAGCTCGGCAATTGGTGCTCGGCGCCTTGCACCTGCCGTGGGAAATTGCCGACAGCTACCTGGATTGCAACCTCGAAGAAGAGGAAATCTCCCATGTGCAGCGTTTACTGCATCGCCGTATTCACGAGCGTGTGCCCACCGCGTACCTGTTGAAAGAGGCGTGGTTCTGCGGCATGTCGTTTATTGTCGATGAGCGCGTGTTGATCCCGCGTTCACCGATTGGCGAACTGATCGAAAACCGCTTCGAACCCTGGTTGGCGCAGCCGCCGGCGCGCATCCTCGACCTGTGCACCGGCTCCGGTTGCATCGGCATTGCCTGTGCGTACGAGTTCCAGGAGGCCGAAGTGGTACTGGGTGACCTGTCCTTCGAAGCCCTTGAAGTGGCAAACCAGAATATCGAGCGCCATGGCGTCGATGAGCGGGTCTATACCGTGCAGGGCGATGGTTTTGACGGCTTGCCCGGCCAGCGATTCGACCTGATCGTGTCAAACCCACCGTATGTGGATGCCGAAGATTTTGCCGACATGCCGGATGAATACCAGCACGAGCCGGAACTGGGCCTGGCCTGTGGTGACGACGGCCTGAACCTGGTACGCCGGATGCTGGCCGAAGCGGCGGACCATCTGACCGAGAAGGGTTTGCTGATTGTCGAAGTGGGCAACAGCCAGGTGCATGTTGACGCGCTGTATCCGGAAGTCGACTTTGCCTGGCTGGACTTCCAGCGGGGTGGGCATGGGGTGTTCATGCTGACGGCTGAGCAGTGTCGCCAACACCAGGCCGTTTTCGCTGCCCGGATATAACTGCAGAAACTCGGTCAATGTGGGAGCTGGCAAGCCAGCTCCCACATTTTGATTGCATTTCAATCTATCAGCGGTGAGTGGCAATCCAGATCAACAACCCTGCCTGAAACACCGTAAACGCCACCAGGCACGTGATGGTAAAGCGCAGCCCGCTGTCCTCGCGCTTGAACTTGATGACTTTTTCCTCTTCCTTGCGCAGCTTCACTTCCTGTTCCGCCAGGTTCTGATCGGCCTGTTGCAGCATCTGCGCGGCTTCGAGGATCTCCACGAACTGCACCTTCTCGGTGTTCCAACTGTCCAGCACGTCGCCAACCTTGCCCGGCTGCACATTGCCTTTGAGGTGCTGCACGTCGGCATAGGCCACATCAAATCCCTGGATACGCAAAAAGTGATCACGACGCAGGCGCGTGGCTTCGTTGAGGGCGTCCTTGTTGGCCAGGTCCACGCCGTCGACGCGGTAGTGGGACCACTTCTTCTTCGCCCAGGCGGCGGCCTGAGCGACCAGGAAACGGCCGATCCCCCGGTTGGCCGGTTCGATTTCCAGGCTGTTGCCTGGGCCGAAATGCACGCGATGTTTATCGTGGTCCACCCAGATATCCAGGTGGTTCTGCTCTCGGCGTACTCGCTGGCCGGGCAGTTGAATAACCATGCGCAACAGGCTGTGGTGCTTGTCGTGGCGCTCGGCATAGCCGAACTGCACAAAGCGCAACGGCCGTGCGCCAGTGGCACGGTCGGTGGTCAGCGGAGCCAGGCGCAGCATCTTGAAGTGTTCGGCGTGGACGTCCGCCCACGGCAGGGCCGCCGCCTCGACGGCCGCGGTTGCAGTCGAGGTGTCGGCGGTAGATTCGGGTGTTGCTTCGGTGGTTGTCATGCGGCGCGATCCTGTCCAAGCCCAGCAAGCCGACAGTCTTTTTACTGTCGACTCTGGACTTATCGGCCGGTTTGCCCAGGACTGGAGGCAAATTGTCGCTTAACGGAGTTGAAGTCCGTCGATAAACGCGACGATACGCTGGCCCAGTTCCGCAGCCAGGGGCAGTTTCGGGTCATTGTAGGACGCCAGTTGCTGCTTCACGTTGTTGGGCACGATGCGCATCACGTGGTTCATGCCTTCGATAACCGTCAACTGCGCGTCGGGCTTGGCGTGTTTCAACTGCTGGGCATCCGCTACGCCGACCTGAATATCGTTGGTGCCCTGGATGATCAACGCCGGCATGTTCAGCCTGGCGAAGGCGGCCGATGGGTCGGCGCGGAACAGGCTGATCAGATAAGGCTGCACGCTTGGTCGGAAGATGCCTTCGAGTGGGCGCGGCACGTCGGCATCCACTTGGCCGGCCTTGAGGTGGTCGAGGATTTCATTGCTGCGCAACAACAGGGCAGGGGGCAAGTGATCGGCCAGTTGCTGGCGAATCACCTGGTCTACCGGGCGGGCGCTGCCCGATAGGGAAATCACCCCGGCCGGCGCCAGTTGCGGCGCGGCGAGGGCGGCTACCAGCGCGCCTTCGCTATGGCCCAGCACAATCAACGGGCCCATGCGTTTGTCGGCCTTGAGTAGCTTGCCCCAGGCCACCGCATCGGACACATAGGCGTCCAGGGTGAGGTTGCGCTCATCCGGCGTGGCGGCCAGGCTGGCGGCGACCCCGCGCTTGTCGTAGCGCACGCTGGCGATGTTATGTCGGGCAAGCACCCAGGCCAGGCGCTTGAGGCTGTCATTGCGGGCGCCGTCGGCGCTGTTGCCATTGCGGTCGGTAGGGCCGGAGCCGGCGATGATCAGCACCACCGGCACCGGTTTGTCGGACTGCGGCAACAATAATGAGCCAAACAGTTGGCCGCTGCCGGTGTCCAGGCTGATAGGGCGTTGCAGTACCACAGGGGAGGCGGCCTGGACCGCGGCGGTAAACAGGGTAAGGGTGAACAGCAGAACTCGCAGCATCATCGCGCCATCATCAGTGAGGTGCCGGTTGGACCAATGTCTACCGGTAAGGTTTCGAGGATGAACTAGTCGGTTAGCCTGCGTATACTGGCCGCCTTAAGTTATTACGGTTGACTTGATTCAACTGATTTCACGGAGCGCCCTGCATGTCCGGCAATACCTTCGGCAAGCTGTTCACTGTCACCACCGCGGGCGAAAGCCATGGCCCGGCGTTGGTCGCCATTGTCGACGGCTGCCCACCAGGCCTTGAGCTGTCCCTGGACGACCTGCAGCGTGACCTCGACCGCCGCAAGCCCGGCACCAGCCGCCACACCACCCAGCGCCAGGAGCCGGACGAAGTCGAAATCCTTTCCGGGGTGTTCGAGGGCCGCACCACCGGCTGCGCCATTGGCTTGTTGATTCGCAACACCGACCAGAAGTCCAAGGACTACTCGGCAATCAAGGATGTGTTCCGTCCGTCCCATGCCGACTACACCTACCACCATAAATACGGCGAGCGCGACTACCGTGGCGGTGGCCGCAGCTCGGCGCGTGAAACCGCCATGCGCGTGGCCGCCGGTGCCATCGCCAAGAAATACCTGGCCACCCAGGGCATCGTCATCCGTGGCTACATGAGCCAGTTGGGTCCGATTGAGATCCCGTTCAAGAGCTGGGACAGCGTGCAAGACAACGCCTTCTTCTGTCCCGACCCGGACAAGGTGCCGGAGCTGGAGGTCTATATGGACCAGTTGCGCCGCGCCCAGGACTCCGTCGGTGCCAAGATCACCGTGGTGGCCGAAGGCGTCAAGCCGGGCCTGGGCGAGCCGATCTTCGACCGCCTCGACGCCGAACTGGCCCACGCGCTGATGAGCATCAACGCGGTCAAAGGCGTGGAAATCGGCGCAGGCTTCGCCTGTGTTGCCCAGCGCGGAACCGAACATCGCGATGAGCTGACGCCTGAAGGTTTCCTCAGCAACAATGCGGGTGGCATCCTTGGCGGTATTTCCTCCGGCCAACCGATTGTTGCGCACCTGGCGCTCAAGGCGACCTCAAGCATTACCACACCGGGCCGTTCGATCGATGTACACGGCAACCCGGTGGACGTGATCACCAAGGGCCGTCATGACCCGTGCGTCGGCATCCGCGCCACACCGATTGCCGAAGCCATGATGGCCATCGTGTTGATGGACCACCTGCTGCGCAACCGTGGGCAAAATGCCGATGTGCGCGTGACCACACCGGTACTGGGCCAACTGTGATCGCCGCCGGCAAGCGAGCTTGCCAGGGTGAGTGCGCTTGTTGTGGCGAGCGAGCTTGCTCGCGCCGGGCTGCGAAGCAGCCCCAATAAAATGACCCCACCGCTCCCATACTGGCGCCTTTCCAGCTTTTACCTGTTCTACTTCGCCCTGCTCGGGGCGACGGCGCCGTTCCTGGCGTTGTACTTCGATCACCTGGGCTTTTCCAGCGCGCGTATCGGCGAACTGGTGGCCATCCCCATGCTGATGCGCTGCGTGGCGCCTAACCTGTGGGGCTGGATCGGCGACTTCACCGGCCGGCGCCTGGCCATTGTGCGATTTGGCGCGGCCTGTACCCTGGCCAGTTTCTGCCTGATCTTCGTCAGCAAGACCTACGCCTGGCTGGCGATGGTCATGGCCCTGCACGCATTCTTCTGGCACGCGGTGCTGCCGCAGTTTGAGGTCATCACCCTGGCCCATCTGCACAAGCAAACCTCGCGCTACAGCCAGATCCGTCTGTGGGGCTCCATCGGCTTTATCCTCACTGTAGTGATCATGGGGCGGCTGTTCGACTGGCTGAGCCTGGATATCTACCCGGTCGTGGTGGTAGTGATCATGGCCGGCATCATCGGCGCCAGCCTGTGGGTGCCCAATGCCCAGCCTGCCAGCCATGGCAATCGCTTGGCCGGTGACGGTTTCCTCAAGCAATTGCGCAGTCCCGGGGTGCTGGCGTTCTATGCCTGCGTGGCATTGATGCAAATGAGCCATGGCCCGTATTACACCTTCCTCACCCTGCACCTGGAACACTTGGGCTACAGCCGTGGCGTGATCGGGATGTTGTGGGCCCTGGGGGTGGTGGCGGAGGTCCTGATGTTCCTGGCCATGAGCCGTATCCTGGCGCGTTTTTCGGTGCGCCGGGTGCTGCTGGCCAGCTTTGTGCTGGCGGCGCTGCGCTGGTTGCTGCTGGGCTCCTTTGCCGAATTTTTCTGGGTGTTGCTGTTGGCGCAGCTCCTGCACGCAGCCACATTCGGCAGTTTTCACGCGGCGGCGATTGCCTTTGTGCAGCGCAGCTTCGGTGACCGTCAGCAAGGCCAGGGCCAAGCCCTGTACGCTGCCTTGGCCGGTACTGGCGGTGCCCTCGGCGCCCTGTATTCCGGTTATAGCTGGAACCTGCTGGGCCCGACCCTGACGTTCAGTATCGCCAGCGTCGCTGCGCTGGCCGCCGCCATTATCATTGGCCTTCGATTGCAAGAGCCGAATCAAGGAACCGTGCAATGAGTTACGTAGCCGTTTACCACATCGCCACCGCGGACACACCCAACAAGGTGCTGACCCATTTCGACGACATCCAGTCGACCCTGGCCGAACACCGCATAGGCTTTGAACGTTGGCAGCCCAGCGTTATCGAGAAAGGCGCCAGTGACGCGCAAATGATCGCGGTGTACCGTCCACAGATCGATGCGCGCGGCTATGCCACGGCGAAGGTGATCAGCGTGACGGGCGACCATCCCCAGATGCATGAATTGCGTGACCCGTTCCTGGTAGAGCGCACCTATCGTGAAGATAACGCGTATTTCTTCATCGCCGGCCAGGGCCTGTTCATGCTGCATGTGGGTGATTATGTATACGGCGTGCGCGCCGAGAAAAATGACCTGTTGGTTATCCCGGCGGGTATGTCGCACTGGCTCGACATCGGCGAGAACCCGCACTTGGTGGCGCTGCGTTTGTTCAACACCGCTCAGGGCGAGGTGCCGACGTTCAGCGCAGATAACATTGCCGCGCGTTTTCCAGGGCTGGACGACTAAGCATAAATATCTAAATGTTCAACCCGGGCAAGTTGGAACTTGTTGTGGGAAAACGCCTGAATATTCGTAGGGCGAAGCTGTTTGTTCTGTGTTGTACGCTTTCACTCCGCTGGTTATGTAACTCTCTGTGCGGCGCCAATGTTTATGTCATCTGTCAATAGGAGGAGTCCGAAAGGCGGTGCCGCATCAGCAGATATAAGGAGAGAGCGATGAGCAGCCCAGAGCAGACGTGTGCCCCCATCGATAGCGTGCCGACGGCTATCAGAAAACGCCTGAACTTGTCCGGCAAGCCCCTGACCCCAACGGAGCTGGAAATCCTGCGGTGGGCTTCCGAGGGCAAGACCATCTGGGAGATCAGCCAGATTCGCGGCACCTCCGAAGCGGCGGTGAAGTTTCATCTGCGCAATATCTACGGCAAGCTGGACGTGACCAACCGGGTACAGGCGAAAAACGAAGCCACTCGCCAAGGCTTGTGCTGAAGGCACAAAAAAGGGCCGCGACGCTCAACGGCGTCGCGGCCCTTTTCATGTCTGTCGCTTATGCCGAATGGTAGGTCGGCAGCGCAAAGCGGTTCTGGCTTTGCAGCATGGAAATCTGCGGCAGCTCGCTGGCTTGTTCGGCCAGGTCACGGCGAATGGCGCTGATCACCCAGGTCAATTGATCGGCGGTGTGCAATTGCTGGTACGAGATCGAGCGCTTGACCTGTTTGCCTTCGCTGTTGCGCAGGGTCAACAGGATCCCACCGTCAGGACGTGGCTGGGTGGTGACGTCGTAGTTGGAGAATACCGAAGCGAATTTATCTTGGATCAGGCTCATGTCTATCAGCTCCATTGGCTCAAGTTGGCAAGCATGGAGTGATAGGTGCAGTGATTGTGCCAGTATTGCCTAAAGAAAAAACTCTTTAAAAATCAGGCACTTATAAAATAATCGAATTTTCATTTTCGTGCAATTTGCATGAAAGGCCATCGTGCATCCTGCATTTTGCGTTATTTAGTCGGCGCCTTTGCGAAGGTGTCGGGCTTGCCTTACAGCTATTGACCGCCTTTTTTGCCGGAAAATTCCGTTGCCTGCGGCGACTTCCCTTTGGGATACAAAACTTTTCAAATCCCGCGTGTACAGCCCAAGAAGGGCTGACGTATTTTCCTGTGACGCATCGGGCGACTGCCTACGGGCTCGTCATGTATCTGGACTCGACCAAAAATAAGAAAAAGGACGTCCCGCCATGAGCCATCGGCAAAACGACATGATTACCTGGGGCATGATGCTGCGAAAGGTGCCTGCCATCGTTCGGGCGCTCCCGCGTGTGGTACGCGGCATGCGCGCGGCCAATGTCACCGACCCCAGGCAACCCTGCGGCCTGGGCTGGCATTTCGAGCAAGCGACCTTGCGCAATCCTGACGGTGCCGCGCTGCTTTACGCTGACCAGGTGATCAGCTATCGCGACGCCAATCAGCAGGCCAATCGCATCGCCCATCACCTGCATGACCAAGGCATTCGCAAAGGCGACGTGGTAGCGCTGTTAATTGAAAATCGCCCCGAGTTGCTGCTCAACGTGTTGGCCGTGGCCAAGCTGGGCGGCGTCTGCGCCATGCTCAATACGTCGCAAACCCAGGGAGCGCTGGTGCACAGCCTGACGCTGGTCGACCCGGTTGCCATTGTGGTGGGGGCAGAGTTGCTGAGCGCCTACGCAGCGGTGCGCGATCAGGTGCAGATTCCGGCCGAGCGCACCTGGTTTGTGGCGGATCAACCCGATGGCGCAGTTCCTGAGGGCTACATCGACCTGATGGCGGCCAGTGCCGGGCACCCGGTGGAGAACCTTGCGATCTGCGCGCAGATTTCCTACAACGATCCCTGCTTCTATATCTACACCTCCGGCACCACCGGCTTGCCCAAGGCCGGCATCATGAAGCATGGGCGCTGGACCAAAACCGCTGTGAGCTTCGGCAGGATTGCCCTGGACATGGCACCGCACGACGTTCTCTATTGCACCTTGCCGCTGTACCACGGCACCGGTTTGTGCGTGTGCTGGGGCTCGGCCATTATCGGCGCGTCCGGCTTCGCCATTCGGCGCAAGTTCAGCGCCAGCCAGTTCTGGGAGGATGCGCGCAAGTTCAACGCAACCACCCTCGGCTATGTCGGTGAGTTATGCCGCTATTTGCTCGACCAGCCCCTCAGCGAACAGGATCGCGATAACCGCGTGACCAAGATGGTCGGCAATGGCCTGCGCCCCGGTGTATGGGCGCAGTTCAAACAGCGCTATGAGGTGGAGCATATTTGCGAACTGTATGCGGCCAGTGACGGCAATATAGGTTTTACCAACGTGCTGAATTTTGACAACACCATCGGCTTTTGCCTGCAGCATTGGGCGTTGGTGGATTACGCTCCGGACACAGGGGAACCGTTTCGCGGCAGTGATGGGTTCATGCACAAGGTCTCAACGGGCGGGCAGGGCTTGTTGCTGGCGAAGATCGATGAAAAGTCACCGTTCGATGGCTACACCGACCCGCAAAAAAATCGCAAAGTGGTGATCAGCGACGTGTTCGAGAAGGGCGACCGGTATTTCAATACTGGCGATCTGGTACGCAGCATCGGCTTCGGTCATGCGCAATTTGTCGATCGCCTGGGGGACACCTACCGATGGAAGGGTGAAAACGTCTCGACCACCGAAGTGGAAAACGTGCTGCTGCAACACCCGCAAATCGCCGAAGTGGTGGCTTATGGTGTCGAGATCGCGAACACCAATGGCCGTGCTGGCATGGTCGCCATCACCCCGAGTGAGTCTCTGGCTGCCCTGGACATGCGCGAACTGCTGCAATTTGCCCACGGCCAGTTGCCGCACTATGCGGTGCCGCTGTTCCTGCGGATCAAGGTAAAAATGGAAACCACCGGCACCTTCAAGTACCAGAAAATGAAACTCAAAGAGGAAGCATTCGACCCTGCCAAGGCCGGCAATGACCCGGTGTACGCCTGGCTGCCAGGTTCGCAGAGCTACGTGCCGGTTACCGGGCAATTATTGGCGCAGATCCAGGGCGGGCACTTTCGTTATTGATTCTGGCTATGGCGGCTTTTGACAAAAAAGCCATGACAGGGGGGAACTCCATCGCGACACTGGGCGCCTTATTCAGTTACACAAGCCGCCTCAGCAAGGAGCCCCCATGTCAGATCAGCCTAAACAAATGACCGAAGACGAAGCCGCCGAATTTGCCGAGCAGGTCTTCGACGTGGCCCGCCGCGGCGATGCAGCCATGCTTGCTGCGTTGTTGGCCAAGGGCTTGCCGGCCAACTTTCGTAATCACAATGGCGACACCTTATTGATGCTCGCGGCCTACCACGGCCACTCCGAGGCGGTAAAAGTACTGCTGGAATTCAAGGCCGACCCCTTGATCGCCAATGACAAGAACCAGTTGCCGATTGCTGGCGCGGCGTTCAAAGGCAACCTGCCTGTGGTTCAGGCCCTGATCGAAGGCGGCACGCCGGTTGAGGCGGCCTCATCGGATGGGCGTACGGCGTTGATGATGGCGGCGATGTTCAACCGCGTTGAAATGGTCGAATACCTGCTCGGTCAAGGCGCCAATCCCAAGGCTACCGACGCTCAAGGTGCCACGGCACTGGCTGCGGCACAGACCATGGGCGCGGTGGATACGGCGGCGCAGTTGCAGAAACTGGTGTAGGCTACGCGCCCTCGAAAACCCGCCCGCTACAGGATCGCCCATGAAAACCGCCCTCGTCGAACTCATCAGCAAAATCAGCGCCGGCGTCATGGCTGAGGACGAGGTGGCACGTATTGCCGACGAAGCGGCGCAAGCCTACGCAGACCCGGCCGCTTTCCTGGCGGCTAACCCGGATATCAACTACGACGACAGCTTCCCGATACCGCTGGGGGAGTGGGTGGTGGTCGGCAGCCTGCCCGACACGGTGTTGTTTCAGGCTGATACCTACGGCGACCTGTTCGCGCAGATCGTCGCCTCGTTTGGTCCGGGCGTGGCGTTCAATCTCAAGCCCAAGCAATTGACCAAGACTGAAGACCTGACCGCGTTGAACCGCATCCAGATTCAGATGAGCGCCTTGAGCCCGGAAGACGGCGGTTATGTGCTGATGAACTTCAGTCAGTTGCTCGATGATGAGATCCAGGCCGTATTGGTGTTCGGCAACGACCTGCCACGCGTGCTGCAACTGTGCGCTGAAGTCGGCATCAAGGCTGAGCCGTCGCTTGAGGCATTGAAGATCGCCGTGCACGTCTGAAATTAAAACGGAACCCCCGCCAAGGCTGACTATCCTACAAGTGCATGCCCTCACTTAGGAGCGACACCATGGGTTCCACTTTCAACGGCCTGATTGGCCTGATCATCCTCGCGCTGGATATCTGGGCGATCATCAACGTGTTCAAAAGCGGCGCAAGTACGGGCGCCAAAGTGCTGTGGATCCTGTTGATCCTGCTGTTGCCGGTACTGGGTCTGATTATCTGGGCTATTGCCGGGCCACGCGGTAACGTGCGGATCTGAGCGCCTCACTCCTCCTGGAGTCGGCGCAGTCAATGTGGGAGGGGGCTTGCTCCCGATAGCGGTGGATCAGTGACAAATAAGCTCACTGACACACCGCTATCGGGAGCAAGCCCCCTCCCACATTTGTTCGAAAAATTTGTGTATCGAAATATTCGCTGTACAGAATTTTCACATTCCATCCAAGACAATTCGCCGGCTTTATTCGCCTGCCAAGGCTCTATCCCTGGGGCCTTTAAAGACACGACAAGGTTGCACGTTCAGTAATTAATAGCCTTGCCGGCCTTGATCGGGCACCATTTGTGCCACCGCGTAAACCGCTTACCCCAGCCAGCCTGGGCGAGGGCGGACGCCACTGCATTATTTCGCAACTTAAACTTCCAATGGGTCCTAAAACGACATGGCAAACCCGGACGCCCTGAATCAGCAGCGAGCTTCAAATCGCCTGCTGCAACCGACCGTCAAATCCCATCTGGCGTACACGCTGCTCTGCGCACTGGTCATGATGGTGATGTTTTCCCTGCTGCGCCTGGCGTTGCTGGTCTACAACCGCGAGATGATCCTGGACACGCCGGCCTCGACGTTCCTGGAAGCGTTCGTCAATGGCCTGCGCCTGGATATCCGCTTGGTGATGTACCTGCTGATCCCGTTGCTGCTGGCGTTGTTCAGTGTACGGGCCATGGCGGCACGGGGTTTCTTCCGTTTGTGGCTGACCGTCGTGTCCAGCATCGCCTTGTTCCTGGGGCTGATGGAAATGGACTTCTACCGTGAATTCCACCAGCGCCTCAACGGCCTGGTCTTCCAGTATGTGAAGGAAGACCCGAAAACCGTGATGAGCATGCTCTGGTACGGTTTCCCGGTGGTGCGCTACCTGCTGGCCTGGGCCGTGGGCACGCTGATCCTGAGCATGGCCTTCAAGGGCGCCGACCGTGCAACGCGCCCGCGTGGCCCGTTCAGCGGCGGTACGATCAGCACGCGCCAGGTGGCTCCGTGGTACAGCCGCATCGCTGTATTCGTGGTTTGCCTGCTGGTCGCCGTGGTCGCCATTCGCGGCACCCTGCGTCAGGGCCCGCCATTGCGTTGGGGGGATGTCTACACCACCGATTCGAACTTCGCCAACCAGTTGGGCCTCAATGGCACCCTGTCGCTGATCGCGGCGGCCAAGGCGCGGTTCGGTGAAGACCGTGCCAACATCTGGAAAGCCACCCTCGAACAACCGCTGGCCACCCAGACCGTGCGCGACATGCTGGTGTTGCCGAGCGAAAAACTGGTGGATACCGACACCGCTGCCGTGCGCCGTGATTTCACGCCGCCGGCCGAGAAAACCCTGCCGATCAAGAACGTCGTAGTGATCCTGATGGAAAGCTTCGCCGGTCACTCGGTAGGCGCGTTGGGGCGTCCGGGCAATATCACGCCGTACTTCGACAAGCTGACCAAGGAAGGCTTGCTGTTCGACCGCTTCTTCTCCAACGGTACCCACACCCACCAGGGTATGTTCGCCACCATGGCCTGCTTCCCGAACCTGCCGGGCTTCGAATACCTGATGCAGACCCCGGAAGGCAGCCACAAGTTGTCGGGCCTGCCGCAGTTGCTCAGTGCGCGTGATTTCGACGATGTGTATGTCTACAACGGCGATTTCGCCTGGGACAACCAGTCGGGCTTCTTCAGCAACCAGGGCATGACCAACTTCATCGGCCGTAATGACTTTGTCGACCCGGTGTTCTCCGACCCGACATGGGGCGTGTCCGACCAGGACATGTTCAACCGTGGCCTGGAGGAACTCAAAGCCCGTGAAGGCGGCAAGCCGTTCTACGCATTGCTGCAAACCTTGTCCAACCACACCCCGTACGCGTTGCCGACGCCATTGCCGGTTGAAAAAGTCACCGACCGTGGCAGTCTCAACGAGCATTTGACGGCCATGCGCTACTCTGACTGGGCCTTGGGCCAGTTCTTTGAAAAGGCCCGCAAGGAGCCGTACTTCAAGGAAACGCTGTTCGTGATTGTGGGCGACCACGGTTTCGGCAACGAGCAACAGATCACTGAAATGGACCTGGGCCGCTTCAACGTGCCGATGCTGATGATCGCACCTGGCATGCAGGAAAAGTTCGGCGTACGTGACCACACCGTGGGCACCCAGATCGACATCGTGCCGACCATCATGGGCCGCCTGGGTGGCGACACGTTGCACCAGTGCTGGGGGCGTGACCTGTTGAACCTGCCGGAAGGCGACAAGGGCTTCGGCGTGATCAAGCCATCGGGCAGCGACCAGACCGTGGCCTTGCTTACCGCTGACCGCGTACTGGTATTGCCCAAGGAAATGCCACCCAAGTTGTGGGAATACACCCTGGGCGCCGAACCGACTGGCAAGGTGATCCCTGAGTCGCCGGACGAAGCTGCGCTCAAGCAGAAACTTGAGTCGTTCCTGCAGACCGCTACCAAGAGCCTGCTGGATAACACCGCAGGTGTTGTAGATGGTAAGCCGGACTAACTGACCGGCAATAAAAAAGAGGCCTCGATCGAGGCCTCTTTTTTTGTCCCGGCTTTTATATCTTGCCGAGCAACAACAGCACCAGCAGGACGACCAGCACCACACCCAGGATACCCGACGGTCCATAACCCCAGTTACGCGAGTGCGGGAACACTGGCAGGCCGCCGACCAATAGAAGGATCAGGATAATGATTAGAATGAGGCTCATGGTTTTATTCCTTATAGGTTCTGTGCAAAAACCGGCTGTTTGACCGTTATCTCGTCCATGTGCATCGGGACGTCTTAACCATTCCGACTCATGCACTACGCAGAAAATTCATTGTTTTTCTAAAACATTTTGATTAGTTGCTTATTTCTTTTAACCCGTGCGCAACTTGAACTAATCAGTTGAAAAAAATTGAACTTGGGCTATATGCGTGCCTGCGACCCGGCCCACGGTTTGCCTGGGGCATTCATCAATCTGATGGTGCGTGGGTGCGGGAAAAACCTTCGCTACACTGCCGGTCACTTCTTCGGTAAACCACAAGGCTACTTCCTATGCAAAATCGCATGATGATCACTGGCGCCGGGTCCGGCCTGGGTCGTGAAATCGCTCTGCGCTGGGCCAGTGAGGGCTGGCAGTTGGCGTTGTCGGATGTCAGTGAGCCCGGTTTGCAGGAGACCCTCAAACTTGTGCGCGCGGCGGGGGGTGAAGGGTTTATCCAACGCTGCGACGTGCGCGACTACAGCCAGCTCACCGCGTTTGCCCAGGCGTGCGAGGTCAAGCTCGGCGGCATTGATGTGATCGTCAACAACGCAGGCGTGGCCTCGGGTGGGTTCTTCGCCGAACTGTCCCTGGAGGATTGGGACTGGCAGATCGCAATCAATCTGATGGGCGTGGTCAAGGGCTGCAAGGCGTTCCTGCCGCTGTTGGAGAAGAGCAAGGGCCGGATCATCAACATCGCGTCGATGGCTGCATTGATGCAGGGGCCGGCCATGAGCAACTACAACGTGGCCAAGGCCGGCGTAGTGGCGTTGTCGGAAAGCCTGCTGGTCGAGCTCAAGCAGCAGGAAGTGGGCGTGCACGTGGTGTGCCCATCGTTTTTCCAGACCAACCTGCTCGACTCCTTCCGTGGGCCGACCCCGGCCATGAAGGCGCAGGTGGGCAAGTTGCTTGAAAGTTCACCTATTTCGGCGACCGATATCGCCGATTACATCTACCAGCGCGTGGCCGCGGGCGAATTCATGATCCTGCCCCATGAGCAAGGGCGCATGGCCTGGGCCCTGAAGCAGAAAAACCCGCAGTTGCTGTATGACGAAATGACGCTGATGGCCGACAAGATGCGCGCGAAGGCGCAGGTCGTTAAGGGCTGATTTGGATGGAGTCTGTCAGGCAAATTACCTACCTGTGTAGGTAATGCCTGATTTTCCAGCAAGCCATTGCCGGTCCATTTCCAAGGGCGCATGGTCCAGGTCCTGCTACTTGAAAAGGACACACGCCATGCTGGTCTTAAGCCGCACCATAGGCGAAGCCATCGCTATTGGCGATGACATCACCGTCTATATTCTCGAAGTGAACGGCACCCACGTGAAATTCGGTATCGAAGCCCCCGTGGGCGTCAATGTGCACCGCGCCGAGGTTTACCAGAAGATCCGCGAACGCCAGGGGCCCGTCACGCATCCCGTGTCGGTACCCAATCCTTAGGCGGGGTTTTCAGTCGAACAGATGCTTGGGTACATCGTGCTTGAGCATCAGTTGGCATTGCTCGCTCTCGGGGTCGAAGACGATCAGCGCCTGGCCCTTGGTCAGCGCCTGGCGTACGCGCAGCACACGCGTTTCCAGCGGCGTGTCGTCGCCATTGTCGGTGCCGTCGCGGGTGACGAAGTCTTCGATGAGGCGGGTCAGGGTGTCGACTTCAAGTGCATCGTAGGGAATCAGCATACAAGCCTCAGGTGTCAGGTCCCGGCGATGCTACTGCGCCGGGACCTATGTTGCCAGTAGCAGCTGTCGCCAGCGTCAGGACTTGTTTCCGACCAGGCTGTCCACCGACGGCACGCGGGTGTCGCTCTCCATTTGCGTTTCATGCTCGATCTGATGACTGAACCGATCCAGGGAACC
This sequence comes from Pseudomonas sp. HN8-3, assembly GCF_020790195.1. Taxonomy (NCBI): domain Bacteria; kingdom Pseudomonadati; phylum Pseudomonadota; class Gammaproteobacteria; order Pseudomonadales; family Pseudomonadaceae; genus Pseudomonas; species Pseudomonas sp. HN8-3. Next base: position 4,086,986 of record NZ_CP086206.1, on the reverse strand, counting down.
CTGGGCCGGTTGCGCATCGCTGGCAAAGACCGGCGGGCTGAGGATATAGGCGCCCAGCAAGCGACTCAGGGCGGCCAGGCTGTCGATATGGGTACGCTCGTAGCCGTGGGTGGCATCGCAACCGAAGGCCAGCAGGGCGGTGCGAATGTCATGGCCGGCGGTGACCGCTGAGTGCGCATCGCTGAAGTAATAGCGGAACAGATCGCGGCGCACCGGCAAGTCGTTATCGGCGGCCAGGCGCAGCAAGTGCCGCGACAGGTGATAGTCGTACGGCCCGCCGGAGTCCTGCATCGCCACGCTCACCGCGTGTTCGCTGGAGTGCTGGCCCGGGGCGACCGGGGCGATGTCGATGCCGACAAACTCGCTGACATCCCAGGGCAGGGCGGCCGCTGCGCCACTGCCGGTTTCCTCGGTGATGGTGAACAGCGGGTGGCAGTCGATCAGCAGCGGTTCGCCACTGTCGACGATTGCCTTGAGCGCGGCGAGCAGGGCGGCGACCCCAGCTTTGTCGTCCAGGTGACGGGCGCTGATATGCCCGCTTTCGGTGAACTCCGGCAGTGGGTCGAACGCTACATAGTCACCGACGCTGATGCCCAAGGAGTCACAGTCGGCACGAGTGGCGCAGTAGGCGTCCAGGCGCAGTTCCACATGGTCCCAACTGACCGGCATTTCATCCACGGCGGTGTTGAACGCATGCCCGGACGCCATCAACGGCAATACGCTGCCGCGGATGACACCGTTATCGGTGAACAGGCTTACCCGGCTGCCTTCGGCAAAGCGGCTCGACCAGCAGCCCACCGGTGCCAGGGTCAGGCGGCCGTTGTCCTTGATCGCTCGCACGGCGGCGCCGATGGTGTCCAGGTGCGCAGAGACGGCACGGTCAGGGCTGTTTTTCTGGCCCTTGAGGGTGGCGCGAATAGTGCCGCGCCGGGTCATTTCAAACGGGATGCCAAGTTCTTCCAGGCGTTCGGCGACGTAGCGCACGATGGTGTCGGTAAATCCGGTGGGGCTGGGAATGGCGAGCATCTCCAGCAGCACTTTTTGCAGGTAGGCGAGATCGGGTTCTGGGATGGTTCTGGTCATGGAAACTCCTGATGAGTTGAGGGCATCGATGGTTTCGATGATAGGGTTGAGAGATTCGTTGCCAGTGCCGGCCTCATCGGGGGCAAGCCCCCTCCCACCCTTGATGTGTGAACACAGGAAAATGTGGGAGGGGGCTTGCCCCCGATAGCGGTTTCACATTCAACACAAGCCTCAAGCGGCCGGTTGACTGTGTGGAAACAACAAATCCACAAACTTCTCTGCAGTCGGTTGCGGTTCATGGTTGGCCAGCCCGGCCCGTTCATTGGCTTCGATAAATACGTACTCCGGCTGGTCGGCCGCCGGTACCATCAGGTCCAGGCCGACCATGGGAATATCCAGGGCGCGGGCGGCGCGCACGGCGGCGTCCACCAGCGTCGGGTGCAGGATGGCGGTGACGTCTTCCAGACAACCGCCGGTATGCAGGTTGGCAGTTCGCCGCACGGCCAGGGTCTGGCCGCGGGGCAGGATGCTGTCGTAGTCGTAGCCGGCGGCCTTGAGCGTGCGCTCGGTCTCGCCGTCCAGGGGGATCTTGCTTTCGCCATCGGTGGCGGCTTGACGACGTCGGCTTTGCGCTTGGATCAATGCACGAATCGAATGCTGACCGTCGCCGATCACTTCGGCGGGGCGGCGAATCGCGGCGGCGACTACGTCGAAACCGATCACCAGGATGCGCAGGTCCAGGCCCTCGTGAAAGCTTTCGAGCAGTACGCGGCTGTCGAACTGGCGTGCCGTTTCGATGGCTTGCTGCACCTCCTCGATCGTTCGCAGGTCCACCGCCACGCCCTGGCCTTGTTCGCCATCCAACGGCTTGACCACCACGCGCTGGTGCTCGTCCAGAAACTCCAGGTTGTCGTCGGCACTGCCTGCCAACTGCTGCGCAGGCAACTTCAGGCCAGCGGCCTTGAGCACCTTGTGGGTCAGGCTCTTGTCCTGGCAAAGGGTCATGCTGATGGCGCTGGTCAAATCGCTCAGCGACTCGCGGCACCGCACGCGGCGCCCGCCGTGGCTGAGGGTGAACAGCCCGGCATCGGCGTCATCCACCTGCACATCGATACCGCGCCGATGGGCTTCTTCGACAATGATTCGTGCATACGGATTGAACCCCGCCTGCGGCCCCGGGCCGAGAAACAGCGGCTGGTTGATGCCGTTCTTGTGCTTGATCGCAAAGGTGGTCAGTGCGCGAAAACCCAGCTTGGCGTAAAGGCTCTTGGCCTGGCGGTTATCGTGCAGCACCGACAGGTCCAGGTAGCTCAAGCCACGGCTCATGAAGTGTTCCACCAGGTGGCGCACCAGCACTTCACCCACGCCGGGGCGGGTGCACTGTGGGTCTACCGCCAGGCACCACAGGCTGCAACCGTTTTCCGGGTCGTGAAAGGCTTTCTGATGGTTGAGGCCCATCACGCTGCCGATCACGGCGCCGCTGTCTTCGTCTTCCGCCAGCCAATACACCGGGCCGCCTTGATGGCGCGGTGTGAGGCGTTCGACGTCGACGGGCAACATGCCGCGGCCCTGATACAGCAAGTTGACGGCGTGCCAGTCGGCTTCGCTCTGTACCCGACGGATCCGAAAACCGCGAAACACACGGGTGGCGGGGCGGTAGTCACTGAACCACAGGCGCAAGGTGTCTGACGGGTCGAGGAATAACTGCTGCGGGTCGATCCCGAGGATTTGCTGGGGCGCGGCCACATACAGAGCGATATCACGTTCGCCGGGCTGTTCGTTGAGCAGCTCCAGGGCAAGGCTGGCAGGGTCGGGAAACGTATGCCCGATCAACAAGCGCCCCCAACCGCAATGCACGGCAATCGGTTCGGGACCTTGCGGGCTGCCGTCTTCGGCAAGCCGGGCCTGCAGGCGCTCGTAGGTCGGCGCCTGGCCTTTGATCAAGCGTTGGCTATACGCCGCGGCGTTAGGTTTCATGGATCAGATTCCTTGTTCGCTGAGCCACAGGTTCAGCGCCGCCAGTTGCCACAGCTTGGAGCCGCGCAATGGGGTCAGTTGACCCTGAGGGTCCGTCAGCAGGCGATCGAGCATGGCCGGGTTGAACAGGCCACGGTCCTGGCTCGGGTCCAGCAGCAACTCGCGCACCCAGTTCAGGGTGTCGCCTTGTAAATGCTTGAGGCCGGGGACCGGGAAGTAACCTTTTTTACGGTCGATGACTTCGCTGGGGATCACCCGGCGCGCGGCCTCTTTGAGCACCTGTTTGCCGCCATCGGGCAGTTTGAACTTGCCCGGTACGCGGGCCGAGAGTTCTACCAGGCGGTAGTCGAGGAACGGTGTCCGGGCTTCCAGGCCCCAGGCCATGGTCATGTTGTCGACGCGTTTGACTGGGTCGTCCACCAGCATCACCGTGCTGTCCAGGCGCAGGGCCTTGTCTACGGCGGCTTCCGCGCCCGGCATGGCAAAATGTTCGCGCACAAAGTCGCCGGCAGCGTCGTTGGCGGTCAGCCATTTCGGTGCGACGGTGGCCGCGTAGTCATCGTAGCTGCGGTCGAAAAACGCCTCGCGGTACGCGGCATACGGGTCGCTTGCGCCATCCACCTGCGGGTACCAGTGGTAACCGGCGAACAATTCGTCGGCGCCCTGGCCGCTCTGCACCACCTTGCAATGCTTGGCGACTTCCCGCGACAACAGGTAGAACGCGATGCAGTCATGGCTGACCATCGGCTCGCTCATGGCGCGGAACGCCGCCGGCAGTTGCTCGATGATCTCGCTTTCGGCGATGCGCAGTTGGTGATGGCGAGTTCCGTAATGCTTGGCGATCAGGTCCGAGTACTGGAATTCGTCGCCGCGCTCGCCACCGGCGTCTTCAAAACCGATGGAGAACGTGGACAGGTCCTGCACACCGACTTCACGCAGCAGGCCGACGAGCATGCTCGAGTCGACGCCACCGGAGAGCAGCACGCCCACATCCACGGCGGCGCGTTGGCGGATGGCCACGGCTTCGCGGGTGCTGTCGAGCACGCGGTCGGTCCAGTCTTCCAGCGTCAGGTGTTTTTCGTCCTCATGGGGCCCGTAGGGCAGGGTCCACCAGGTTTTCTGTTCGGTCTTGCCGCTGGCATCAATGCGCATCCAGCTGGCGGGCGGCAGCTTTTCAATACCGGCCAACAGCGTGCGCGGAGCGGGTACCACGGCGTGGAAATTGAGGTAGTGGTTCAACGCAACCGGATCGAGGATCGGGTTGATGTCGCCGCCCTTGAGCAACGCCGGTAACGCCGAGGCAAAACGCAGGCGCTGGCCGGTGCGCGACAGGTACAAAGGTTTTACGCCCAAGCGGTCACGGGCGATGAACAGACGTTGGGCGTCACGTTCCCAGATGGCGAAGGCAAACATGCCGTTGAGCTTGGGCAGCAGTGCTTCGCCCCAGGCGTGGTAGCCCTTGAGCAGCACTTCGGTATCACCGCCGGAATAGAAGGCGTAGCCCAGGGCTTCCAGCTCTTCTCGTAGTTCCGGGAAGTTATAGATCGCGCCATTGAACGCCAGGGACAATCCCAGTTGGGCGTCAACCATCGGCTGCGCGGAGCCGTCCGACAGGTCCATGATTTTCAGGCGGCGGTGGCCCAGGGCAATCGGCCCTTGGGCGTGGAAGCCCCATGCGTCGGGGCCACGGGGGGCGAGGTGATGAGTGATGCGTTCTACGGCTGCCAGGTCGGCAGGTTGATGATCAAAGCGTAACTCGCCAGCTAATCCACACATAAGTTCCTTACCGGTTTTTCCGTTGGGGAGGGGTCAATACTCAATGCGCCAAACGGCGCGTACCCAGAAACTGACCCAGTGCTATGCGTGGAGTTTTAGACCGATAAGTTATAAGGCAGATGGCCGCCTAGCCATCAATCCCGCTCTTTACGGGCTGCGGCCTGGCCTCGAACCAGAGCGCGCAGGGTAAACCGGTTGGGGTGGCAAGCCGCGGCCACGCTGGCCGGTACCGGCAGCGGTTCGCCATTCAGCCAGGCGGCCAGGAGTTCGCCGCACAGTGGTGCGGTGATCAGGCCGCGGGAGCCATGGCCACTGTTGAGGTACAGCCCGGGCAGCCAGGGGCACGGCGTATCCGGTACTTGCCGGGCGTCTTTGCCCAGCACGGCATAAGCCTGCTGGAACGCTTCATGGTCGGCCAGCGGCCCGACGATCGGCAGGTAATCGGGGCTGGTGCAGCGAAACGCAGCACGCCCTTCCAACTGTTCGGCCGCCAGGCGGTCGGCGCCCAGGCGCTGCAGCAGGTCTGTGGAGATCTCGCGCAGCATCTCCAGGTTGCCGGTGTGTTCAGCGAGCGTGGGTGTGAGGTCCTGGTTGTTGAAGTCAAAACTGGCGCCCAGGGTATGTTCACCAAGGCGGGCTGGTGCGACGTAACCCTCGGCACAGACCACAGTAGTAAGGGCCTCACTGGCTGGGGTTTGTGCGAGCCGGGTGATCTGCCCGCGAATACGCTTGAGCGGTATGTCTGCGCTCAAGGGGAAACGCTTGATCTCCGCCGCCCCGGCGAGCACCACCACGCTGGCGCTGGCCAGCACGCGATCGCCTGCGCGAGCGTGCCACTGGTCGTCTCGCCGGTCCAGCTCAAGCGCCTCATGGTGGCTGAGCACCTCAATCAGCGGATGCGTCGCCTGCCACTGGCACAGTGCGGGTGGATGCACCCAGCCGCCCTCGGGGAAAAACAGGCCGCCGTGGGCCAGTTGGATTCCAGCCTGTTGTTGCGCCTGCTCGCGGTCGAGCAGGTGCAGCAGGCTCGGTGCGAAGGCGTCGGCGAGTTGGGCCTGGCGCTGGCCTTCCTTGGCGTCGAACGCCAGTTGCAACACACCACAGCCATCCCAATCCACGCCACGGTGCAAGTGCTCCAGCAGGCGGCGGGTGTGGCCGAAACCGCTGAGTATCAGTTGGGACAATGCGGTGCCATGGGCCGACAGCTTGAGGTACAGCACGCCCTGAGGGTTGCCCGAGGCTTCCTGCGCCAGGCCGGCATGGCGTTCCAGCAAGCTGACGCGCCAACCGCGGGCGGCCAGGCTGGCAGCCGTTGCGCAACCGGCCAGGCCACCGCCAATAACCATGGCGTGGCGTTCACCGTCGATGGCTGGGGGGCGAGCGAACCAGGGTTTGCTTTTTGCGGGCGGCGGCGTCTCGTCGGGCCAGCCGAGAAACTCTCCACGCAGGATCTCCCACTTATGCCCGATGCCCGGCGTGCGCTTCATCTTGAAGCCCGCGGCGTTGATCAGGCGCCGTACCCAGCCGGTGCTGGTAAAGGTGCTGATGGTCGAGCCCGGAGCGGCCAGGCGCGCCAGTTCAGCGAACAGTTCGGCGGTCCACATATCGGGGTTTTTCGCCGGGGCGAAACCGTCCAGAAACCAGGCGTCGATCTGCGCATCCAGTTGCGGCAATTGCTCCAGAGCATCGCCGATCAACAGGGTCAGGACCACGCGGCCGTTATCCAGTACCAGGCGTTGGAAGCCTTGGTGAATGGCGATGTATTGCGCCAAGAGTTGTTCGGCCAAGGGTTGCAGTTCAGGCCAGAGGGCGAGGGCGCGTTGCAGGTCGGCATGGCTCAGCGGATATTTTTCCACGCTGACAAAGTGCAGGCGCGCGCCGGCCGGTGCGTGTTGCTCAAACAATTGCCAGGCGCAGAGAAAATTCAAACCCGTGCCGAAGCCGGTTTCGCCGATCACCAGCCGCCCGCCCGCTGGCAAGCCAGCAAAGCGCTCCTGCAAGCGGTTCTGCTCCAGGAACACATAGCGGGTTTCTGCAAGGCCCGACTGGTCGGAGAAGTACACGTCGTCGAACACCCGCGAATGCGGGCGACCTTGGTCATCCCAGTCGAGCTGGGCGTGGGTGATGGGGGTCATGGGCGGCTCATAGACATACAGCAGGCAAAGACAAGGCGGCCATTCTAGCCGATCGCGGCGCGCAGGGCCGATTCCAGGTGGTAGCCCCATAGGTTTTGCATGGAAATAGCTGCTGCGTCCGGCCTGCAATCCATCAACTATCAGCGTTAATTCTGTGCAAGTTGCTGCGGTATCGTAATGGCTTGATTTATAGGCAATAAAGGACATTGCTGATGCGCCCGCAGGACGATTTGAACAGCAAACTGAACCAATTGACCCAGCGGCAACTGCAGTCCGCCTTACTGGAAATGACGGGTGATTTGGACAAGGCCCAGGTGTTGCAAAAGCAACTGCCGGGCTGGATGGTCAACGCACCGCCTGGCGTGTTGGACGCACTGACCAGGGATGCCGCACGGGTTGCAGATGCCCAGGCAGTTGTCGCCGAGCAATTGAAGCCTTTGCAAGCACTGGATGAGTTTTGCAGTGAGCGGCTCAAGGCTTACTGTCAGACCCGATGGCAACTGACCGTGGAGCCGAAAAAAGATCTTTTGGTGCGTGCTGTAAACGAGTACGAGAAAGAAGTCTTGCCATTGAAATATGTGAAAACGGTGAGGCTGGTGCAGGACAGTCTCCTGCATGTGGCGATGCAGAATTTTTCCGAGGATGAAGTGCGAGCGCAGCACTTTCCGACGGGCTCGCTGCTGCGCTTGGGGGCTGCCGCTCGCGGGGTCATTGGCATAACCCCCCTGGAGTTTGCCCAGGGGTGCCGTGCCCTGGATCTGGGTGGCCTGTATCAGCAGCACATCAGTGAAGTATTCAAGCTGGGGAGTGATCAGCCCAACCTCAATGATGTCGCAACCGATATCGGCCAGATGAAAACCCTGGATATGAAAATCGACGCCCACATTGCCCTGATGCGCGCAGATATTTCCCAAGGTGTCTACGAGGTGTTGTGCAAATTGCTGGACCGCAAGCTGACAGCGTCTCAGGCTCAGGCGGCAGGGATTTTGTTTGAATGGCGCCCCGTCACTTGGCAATGGCTGAATGTACAGGGCAGTTGCCTGTGGAGCATCCTGGTGTTCTCCGGCCGCTCGGTTGCGCAATACCCGCAAGAACCCTGTGTGGTGTACATGCCCAATGAGCCGGAGCGGCCATTGTTCGAGTATTCCTCGTTTGATGACTTTCAGGTCTACCTCAAGGGCAAGCTTGAAGTGCCGGCTTATCGTAGTTTCTTTACCCGGTACCTGAGCCAGGATGACCGGGTCGGCTTCTTCAGCCATTTCGATCAATCCCGTACCTTGGGGGCGCTGGAGGCAACCCCCATTACGGTTAGCCTGGCGGGGCATTTTTTCGCAACTTACGCCGCCAAACTCCAAGCCGACGCGCGGACCCTGGCGGTACCGGTAGCCGACGTGGATGAGGTGGCCCGCGAGCAGCGCTTGCAAGCGTACCTGGATGCCGGTTTGACAGTGCTCAACCTCGCCGCGTTTGTTGTGCCGGAGTTGGGACTATTGATGACTGGCGTGGCGGTGGGCCAGATGCTCGGCGAGCTGTATGAGGGCATTGAGGACTGGCGCCGTGGCGATAAAGAAGAGGCGTTCAAGCAGTTGGCAGCGGTAGCGCAAAACATCACCTCGATGGTGCTGTTCGCGGCGGGGAGCAAGGTTGTCGGTTCGGCGATGAAACGCAGCGGTCTTAACCTGGATAACTTTTTTCGCCAGTTTGAAGTGGTACGCCCCACAGATGGCAATCTGCGGCTGTGGCGGGCAAATGTCACGCCGTACTTCCATGATCAGCGTCTTGTCGACGACGAGGTTGCGGACGCTACGGGAATTTACAAAGTCGGAGGGCATTCATACGTCAAGGTCAATGATTGCGTACATCGGGTTGCGTTTGACTCGAAACTGGATCGATGGCGGGCCAGCCACCCGCTGCGGCAGACGGCTTATCGCCCGCTGTTGCTGCACAACGGCGAAGGACGCTGGCGTTTTGCGTTCGAAACGCCCGACGAATGGGAGGATCAGGAGTATCTCTTTTCACGCCTGAACCCGGCAGGCCCAGGTGCTTCGCTGCATCCCAGGAAGCTTGTGCAGATCAAGGCCATTATGGATATGCCCCATGAATGGGGCGTCTATCAGGCCGAAGAGTGCCTGCCCTTTCCCGCACGTTTTCGTGATTTGTATGAGCGTTTCAAGCTGGACCAGTCCATTCGTGATCTGATCTGGCAGTTGGAAAGCGGTGCGTCCCCCAGTGTAGAAAACTTGACCTTGCAGATGCATGCCCTGCCCTTGTTAGACGGGTGGCCGGTGGGGCGCTATTTTGAGGTGCTGGATGCACAGGGCCGCGTCAAGGCGCGTTACCCCACCGGTGGGCCGTTTGACAATGTAGGCCTGCGTTTGACGCTCACTGAGCAGATGCTTCGTGAGGGCAAAGTGTTTGATGTGCTGTTGTCCGAGCTGGACGAGGCACAAAAAATCGGCCTGCTTGGAGAGGGGGTTGCTGCTGATCAGGAGCGCGGCGTATTGGAGCGTCAGTTGCTCGCACACCTCAAGGCTGACTGCAGGCCGTTGTTCGAGCAGTTGTATCAGGCCCATGACGGACCTGTACCGCCCGAATGGGCGTTGCTCAGGCGTACCTATCCGCAACTGCCCTGTACGCTGATGCGCGAATTGATGGCCCAGACCTCAACGGTGCAGCGCGAGACCCTGCGCGATAATCAACGTATCCCCATGGCATTGGCCGAGTCGGTCCAGCGTGCTCTCGGGGAGCAACGCCTGGACCGCGCCCTGATGGGGTTTGAGCAGCCTGAGCTGGCCAGCCTGGATACGGCGTGTGTGGCGGTTCGGTCGATGCCGCATCTGGCAGGGTGGGGCAGGGAGGTGCGGCTTGAGTTGCGCCAGGGTTCGCCACAGGGTGACTTATTGGCCCTGGGCGCGAGCAATGGCGCCGGTGCGCGACGAATAGTGGTCAGCTCGGACGCTGGGTTTGCAACGTTCGACGACAACGGCCTGAGTCTAGGTGGGCCTTACTCCGGACCGGACGGCTTGTTTCAGGCGATTGAGTGCGCGCTGACCGACAGTCAGCGCGTAGCAATGGGGTTGCCGCTCAACGAGGCCAACAATCTCTGGCGCCTGCGCTACATGAGCGCTTCCCAGGCCAAGGGGGAACGGGAGCTGGCCGCCGAGGCTTTTTCCAGCAGGGGCAGCGAGCCGGTGCTGGACGCGATGCCCTGTGAAATGGCTGATTCGCCGACGGGGCCATTGGCGCACCCTCGCGCGCTGGTGCGCAAGGTGAAGCGTTTGTACCCCTTGTTCAGCACTGCACAAGTGTCTTCGCTGCTGATGGCCTTGGGTGCTGACCATCTTTCCCGGGCCAGGGCGGTAAAGCGTTTGAAGGCAGAGCTTACTCATCTGCGAGCGCTGCTCAAACACTGGAAGACCGATACCCAGGGCATGGATAAACAGCCGGGCCTGAGTGACATTCGTACCAGCCGAGAGCAGGTGGCTGAGCGCATTGAAGCCTGTTGGCGGCGTCAAAGCTTTGCTCTGGATGAACATCAGATGTCGGTTGCCAGTTTGAACCTGGACGGAATGCGCGTCGGATCGTTGCCGACGCTGCCTGCCGACATTCGTTTCGACCATGTCCGTCAGGTGTCACTCAAGAACATGCGATTGGGCGATGACGTCGCGTATTTCCTCAAGTGTTTCAAAGGCATTCGGCATCTGGCGCTGGACCGTAACCGCCTGACGCGCTTGCCGGAAATATTCTCGCGGATGCTCGACCTCGAAAGCTTGTCGATGCCCCATAACCGTCTTGCACTGACCGAGCATACCCAGCTGAAACTGGCTGATCTGAATACGCTGCGCCTGCTGGACCTGAGCCATAACCCACTGGATAAGCTGGTGGATGTCAGCAGGATGCGTGACTTGCACACGCTGTTGCTGCGGGACAGCAGACTCGTCGACCTGCCGTCGGGCATCGGGCGGTTGGCCCACTTGGAGCAGGTGGATCTGCGCGATAACCTGATCACCGTGCTGCCCGAGTGGTTGTTCACGGTGCCGCGCATTTTCAGCCAGTCGATCGACTTGGGCGGCAATCCGCTATCCGACACGACAGTAGAGGCACTCGAGCGTTACCGCGCTGACGTGGGTATTGGTATGGGGTATGTAGACGACGATCAGCCTCGTATGAGCGAACTGAAGGCCAGGGCGCGGTGGTTGCCGGACGAGGTGGCTGCCCGCGATGCCAACAAGCGTAGCGTCTGGGCCAACCTGCGGGATGATCCGGAGTCGACAGAGTTGTTCCTGTTGCTGGCTGAATTGACCAGTGCTGCTGACAGTCGCCGTGTGCGCGAGGATATGACGCAACGTGTCTGGGACGTATTGCAGGCGACCCATGACAATGTCGGGCTGCGCGAGCAGGTCTTCCAACTGGCAGCCCATCCGACTGGTTGTGAGGATGGGGCGGCGCAGATGTTCAGCCAGATTGAGGTTCTCAAGGAAGTCGAGAAGGCAACGCTGCAGGCGGGTCGTGCACAGAGCAACTCCGGGGCGCTGTTGAACTTGAGTCGAGGTTTGTTTCGCCTCAGCGAGCTGGAGAAAATTGCGGCGACATACGCGGTTGAAAAAGCCTCCTCGGATCCGCTGGAAATCAACCTGGCATTTCGGATCGGGTTGGCCAAGGACCTGCAACTGCCGGGGCAGCCGAAACATATGGTCTATGACTCGTTTTTCGAGGTGCCCAGCAGCGATTTGGCGATGGCGCAAGCCCAGGTGCGAACAGCTGAGCTGTCGCCTGCCTTCTTGCGTTTTATTACCCAGTTGACGTTCTGGAAAACCCATCTCAAACAGCAGTTTCCTGCTGAGTTCCTATCGGTGACTGAGCCCTTCGATACGCAGCAGCAAACACTTTTTGAGAATCGCCAGGACCTTACTGACGGGGAGTATTTCAAACAAATGGAAGCCCTGCGCACACCGCGACGGCAGGCAATAACCGCAGTGATGGAGCGCCTGACACAGCAGATGTTGAAGCATCAGGACCTGGGCCTATGTCACGTTCCTGGGTATTAACCGTAGCCGCGGTGATTGATCCACGGCAAGCCGAGTGAAATTCCTTGCCTGCCGTGGTGCCCAATCCGCTAGTCTTGAGCCATCTTGAAACGGAGCTGCCCATGTTCGAATCCGCCGAAATCGGTCACGCCATCGACAAAGACACCTATGACGCCGAAGTGCCGGCCCTGCGTGAAGCCTTGTTGGAGGTGCAGTACGAGTTGCAGCAGCAGAAGCGCTTCCCGGTGATCATCCTGATCAATGGCATCGAAGGCGCGGGCAAGGGCGAAACCGTCAAGCTGCTCAATGAATGGATGGACCCGCGCCTGATCGAAGTGCGCACCTTCGATCAGCAGACCGACGAAGAACTGGCGCGCCCGCCGGCCTGGCGCTATTGGCGGCAACTGCCGGCCAAGGGTCGCATGGGCATCTTTTTCGGTAACTGGTACAGCCAGATGCTGCAAGGCCGGGTGCATGGGCAGATCAAGGATGCGCGCCTGGACCAGGCCATCGCCGGCGCCGAACGTCTGGAAAAAATGCTCTGCGATGAAGGTGCGCTGATCTTCAAGTTCTGGTTCCACCTGTCCAAAAAGCAGATGAAGGCGCGCCTCAAGGCCCTGGCCGACGACCCGCTGCACAGCTGGCGCATCAGCCCGCTGGATTGGCAGCAGTCCGAGACCTACGACAAGTTCGTGCATTTCGGTGAGCGTGTGCTGCGCCGCACCAGCCGCGATTACGCGCCGTGGCATGTGATCGAAGGCGTCGACCCCCATTACCGTGGGCTGACCGTGGGCAAGATCCTGCTGGATGGACTGCAAAGTGCCTTGAAACAGGCCAAGGTCAAGGCCAGCGGCATGAACCCGGCGCCGTTGCTTGCCTCGGTTGACCAGAAGAGCCTGCTCGACAGCCTGGACATGACCCTGCGCCTGGACAAGGACGATTACGAAGAACAGCTGATCACCGAGCAGGCGCGCTTCTCTGGCCTGATGCGCGACAAACGCATGCGCAAACACGCGCTGGTGAGCGTATTCGAAGGCAACGACGCAGCCGGCAAGGGCGGGGCGATCCGTCGTGTGGCGGCAGCACTGGACCCGCGCCAGTACCACATCGTGCCGATTGCCGCGCCCAGTGAAGACGAACGCGCCCAGCCTTATCTATGGCGGTTCTGGCAGAAGATCCCGGCGCGTGGCATGTTCACCGTGTTCGACCGCTCCTGGTACGGCCGCGTGCTGGTGGAACGCATCGAAGGCTTTTGCACCCCGGCGGACTGGATGCGCGCCTATGGCGAGATCAATGACTTCGAAGAGCAATTGCGCGATGCGAGGGTGATCGTGGTCAAGTTCTGGCTGGCCATCGACAAGGACACCCAACTGGAGCGCTTCCAGGCCCGCGAGGAAATCCCGTTCAAGCGCTTCAAGATCACTGAAGATGATTGGCGCAACCGCGACAAATGGGACGACTACCGCGCGGCGGTGGGCGACATGATTGATCGCACCAGCACCGAGGTGGCGCCCTGGACCCTGGTAGAAGCCAATGACAAGCGCTGGGCGCGGGTCAAGGTGTTGCGCACCATCAACCGGGCGCTGGAGGATGCGTTCGCTAAAACCGATAAGCACGACAAAAAGAAAAAGAAATAGCCTGCACCCGGCTCGGTCCAAATGTGGGAGGGGGCTTGCTCCCGATGGCGGTGAGTCAGTCACAGATGTGCTGACTGACACTCCCTTATCGGGCCACATCTCACTAGTTGTCTGCTCTAGCTCTTAACTGACTGGCATTGGGGCAAGCCCCCTCCCACATTTAGGATTGTGGCGTATCCCAATCCAGTGACTTGCCCCTAGAATGCGGTTCCACTTCCTCTGGCATCTGGGGCACTCATGCACATCTCCTCCGGCCGCTGGGTCTACGGCTTTTTCCTGACCCTGCTGACCGCGTTTCTGTGGGGCATCCTTCCGGTCAAGCTCAAGCAAGTGCTGCAAGTGATGGACCCGATCACCGTCACCTGGTTTCGCCTCACGGTGGCCGGTACTTGCCTGTTTGTCTATCTGGCTGCCACCAAGCGCTTGCCCAGCCGTAAAGTGCTCGGCCCCAGGGGCGGCTGGCTGGTGGGCATGGCGGTGTGCGGCCTGGTCGGCAACTACGTGCTGTATCTGGTTGGGCTGAAAATGCTCAGCCCAGGCACCGCGCAGCTGGTAGTGCAGATGGGCCCGATCTTTCTGATGGTAGCCAGTGTGTTTGTGTTCAAGGAGCGCTTCAGCCTGGGGCAGGGTGTGGGGTTGGTGGTGCTGATTATCGGCTTTGGATTGTTCTTCAACCAACGCCTGGTGGAGTTGCTGACGTCCATGGGCACCTACACCGCCGGTGTGCTGACGATCCTGCTCGCCACCACCATCTGGGTGTTCTATGCATTGGGGCAGAAGCAGTTGCTGACAGTGTGGAATTCGTTGCAGGTGATGATGGTGATCTACCTGTCGTGCGCGGTGTTGCTCACGCCGTGGGCGCATCCGCTGGAGGCGTTGCAGTTGAGCCCGCTGCAAGGATGGCTGCTGCTGGCGTGTTGCATGAATACGCTGGTGGCCTACGGCGCATTTGCCGAAGCCCTGGCGCATTGGGAAGCCTCGCGGGTCAGTGCGACCCTGGCGTTGACGCCGTTGGTGACCTTTGTGGCGGTGGCCTTGGCGGCCTGGCTGTGGCCTGACTATGTGCAGGCCGAAGAGATCAATGCCTTGGGGTATGTGGGGGCGCTGGTGGTGGTGACGGGGTCGGCGATGGTGGCGTTGGCGCCTTCGCTGCTCGCCGGGCTCAGGGCCCGGCGGCTGCGGATATCGGTTTAAGCGCCGAGCATGTTTTCCGGGCGGACCCACTGGTCGAACTCGGCGTCGGTGAGGTAGCCGAGTTCCAGCGCGGCTTCGCGCAGTGTCAGCCCTTCGGCGTAAGCCTTCTTGGCGATCTCTGCCGACTTGTCGTAGCCGATATGCGGGTTGAGCGCGGTGACCAGCATCAGCCCGCGTTCCAGGTGTTCGGCCATTTGCGCGGCGTCGGGCTCAAGACCCGCGATGCAATGCTCCTGGAAGTTGTTGCAGCCATCGGCCAGCAGGCGGATCGACTCCAGCAGGTTGTGAATGATCACCGGTTTGTACACGTTCAACTGCAAGTGCCCTTGGCTGGCGGCCATGCCGATGGTCACGTCGTTGCCCAATACCTGGCAGGCCAGCATCGACAGCGCTTCGCACTGTGTGGGGTTGACCTTGCCGGGCATGATCGAACTGCCCGGTTCGTTGGCCGGCAACTTCACTTCGGCCAGCCCTGTGCGTGGGCCGGAACCCAGCAGGCGCAGGTCGTTGGCGATTTTCATCAGGGCCACGGCCAGGGTTTTCAGCGCGCCGTGCAAGGTGACCAGCGGTTCATGGCCGGAGAGGGCTGCAAATTTGTTCGGTGCGGTCACGAAGGGCAAGCCCGACAGCGCCGCCAGTTCGGAGGCAATCGCCTCGCCGAAGCCATGGGGTGCGTTGAGCCCGGTGCCGACAGCAGTGCCGCCTTGGGCCAGCTCGCACACGGCGGGCAGGGCGCTACGGATCGCGCGCTCGGCGTAATCGAGCTGGGCGATAAACGCCGACAGCTCCTGGCCGAAGGTGATGGGCGTGGCGTCCATCATGTGGGTGCGGCCGGTCTTGACCAGCTTCATATGCCGCGCGGCCAGTTCCGCCAGGCCACCGGACAGCGTCGCGATAGCAGGCAGCAGTTGCTGGTGCACCGCTTGCACCGCAGCAATGCTCATGGCGGTTGGGAAGCAGTCGTTGGAGCTTTGGGAGCGGTTCACATGGTCGTTGGGGTGTACCGGGCTTTTACCGCCCCGATTGTTGCCGGCCAGTTCGTTGGCGCGGCCGGCGATCACTTCGTTGGCGTTCATGTTGCTCTGGGTGCCACTGCCGGTCTGCCAGACCACCAGCGGGAACTGGTCGTCATGCTGGCCGTCGAGGATTTCGTCGGCAGCCTGTTCGATCAGCCGGGCGATATCGGCGGGCAGGTCGCCGTTACGGTCATTGACCCGGGCGGCGGCCTTCTTGATCAGGGCCAGGGCATGCAATACCGCCAGCGGCATACGCTGCTCGCCAATCGCAAAATTGACCAGCGAGCGCTGGGTTTGCGCGCCCCAATAGGCATCATCAGGGACCTGTACTTCTCCCAGGCTGTCGGTTTCGATACGGCTCATCGGGCACCCTCCTTATCCAGTCGTGATTGGTCAGTTTAGGCCCTGGCGGCTGCCGTGGGTTCCCTAAATCCGCATTTGTGCCATTGCGCCCCGCAAAACCAGGGCCTGCGTGGGGTGGGGTTGAGCCGCGAGGTTTTTTAGGCGCAGAATGGGCGCCCTTGGGGTCTTACCTCGCCTGCTAGAAAAGGAAACTCGATGACTCGTCTTCGTGCCATCTGTACCGCGGTTGCTCTGGTTTGCGCCAGCGGCCAGGTTTTTGCCGATACCGCCAGCCACAACGCCAGTGCCGAAGCCTTCCTTACCCTGGCCCACGCTGACAAGCTGGGGACCCCGGTGTACATGCAAGTGCAGCAAATGTTCGCCCAGCGTTTCGAACAGACCAAGGCGCCTGCCGCCAAGCAGTCCGTACTGGACAGCTACCAGGCCAAGGCCAACGCGGCCCTGGACCAGGCCATCGGCTGGCCGAAGCTCAAGCCCGATATGGTCAAGCTCTACACCACCAACTTCAGCGAATCCGAGCTCAAGGACCTGGTAGCGTTCTACCAGTCGCCACTGGGCAAGAAAGTCCTGGAAAAAATGCCGCAGCTGACTCAGCAATCGGCCCAGATGACCCAGGCCAAACTGGAAAGCGCCGTACCGGTGGTGAACAAGCTGTTGGAAGACATGACCAATGAGCTGGCGCCAAAAGGTGCCGCACCGGCCAAGAAGAAGTAAGCAGCAATGACCATGCAACAGCGTATCGAAACGGCGCTCGCCGCCCTGGGGCCGGAACACTTGAGTGTGCTGGATGAAAGCCACATGCACAGCCGTGGGTTGCAGACCCACTTCAAGGCCGTGCTGGTCAGCCCGCAGTTCGAAGGGCTCAACCGCGTCAAGCGCCACCAGAAGGTCTACGCCACCCTGGGTGACCTGATGAGCGAATTTCATGCGTTGGCGCTGCATACCTACACGCCTGAGGAATGGGCGAAAATCGACGCAGCCCCGGCCTCGCCGACCTGCGCCGGCGGGCACTGAAAACCTTTGAGGCCAGCAGGTGCCAAGCCTGCTGGTCTCGACAGGTAGTGCCAGAATCTGGTTACACAAGGCTACTTTTTATACCCCTTTATCGAGGCCGGTACCTCTAGGATTTGTTGACCTTAGTGCAAAACAGGTCATGAATTCATGTCTAACGCCCTACATCGAAATACGCCTACCTTGACGGCCATTGACCCTCGCGGGTTAGCCGTGCGCACTGTGCAGTATCATCGTGCAACGCTCGCGGACTCCCCTCAGCCGCGGGTCAATCGCCAGGTGTTGAGTGCCAGTGGTTTTTTGCTTGAACAGTGGGACCCACGTCAGTTCGCCCTTGGCTCGACCGGGGTGGCGGCGCAATCGAACCTTTACAGCCTGTCGGGTGAAACCGTGCGAACCCAGAGTATGGATGCCGGTTGGCGCTTGGTCATGTACGGTGCAGCGCGGCAGCGGTTGCACAGCTGGGACTCGCGCGGCGCCCTTCAAGCGTTTCACTATGACCATTTGCTGCGCCCTGTGGCGGTGTTCGAACAATCTGCAGAGGACCCGTCACCCCGTTGTGTCGAGCGTATGACGTACGCGCCCGCAATCTCGGCCGAGGTCGTCGGCAATCGCTGTGGACGGTTGATTCGCCATGCGGACCCGGCGGGTGTGCTGCTGGTGGAGGCGTACGCGATCGATCAACGCGTCATCAAGCAAACCAGACGGTTTCGCGCCGATATCGCTCTGGTCGACTGGCCAAACAGCGATGAGGCACAGGATCTGCTGACGGAACGCCAGGCCTATACCACCACCTGGCGTTACGATGCGCTGGGTGCAATGCTGGAGCAGATCGATGCCAAGGGCAACCGCCTACAGTGGCGCTATGGGCAACAGGGCTGGGTGTTGGAAATGCTGCTGATCTTCAAGACCGGCGAGCGCCAAGTGTTGATGAATCAGCGGGTGTACAACGCCAGCGGCCAAGTCGTGTCCGAGCGGGCGGGCAATAACGTTACCAAAGTCGCCCGTTACGCCGAGCACGACGGTCGTTTGCAGCAACTTGAGGTGTACCGCCAAGGGCAGGCCGGCACGCCGCTGCAGCAGCTGGTATATGAGTACGATCCGGTCGGCAACATCCTCAGCCTCAGCGACCTGGCGCAACCGACTCGATGGCACAGCAACACCCGGATTGATGCGGTTAATCGCTACCAGTACGACACGCTTTATCAGTTGATCCAGGCCAGCGGTCGGGAAAATAGCGCCAATGCCGGGGGCCGGGCTTTGCCAACGCAGGTGCAGTTCGGGGCGACGGATCAGGGGCTCTGGCGCAATTACACCCAGCATTATGCCTATGATGAGGCGGGCAATCTGACGCGCCTTCGACACGTGCCCTCCAGCGGCACAGGCTATACCCGCGAAATGCAAGTGGCGGCGCTCACGAACCGCGCCGTGCCCGTAGCGCAAGGGTGGCAGGTTCAATGGGATGGGGCGTTCGATGCCAATGGCAATCAGTTGTCGCTCGACGGCACACAGCAGGCGGCCTGGAATGTGCGCAATCAATTGACCTACACCACCCAGGTACAGCGTGAGAACGGTGACCCTGACGTGGAGAGTTACCTGTATGACAGTCAAGGCCTGCGCGCACTCAAGGTTCGCAGCCGTGAGGCTCGTGCAAAACCTTACACCCAGGAAACCTATTACCTGCCGGGCCTGCAAGTACACAAGCAAAGGGCACAGCGCTTCAATGTGCTGGACATTGATACGGGCGGTGGGCGAGTCACCGTGGTGCAATGGGAGTCGGGCAAACCCAGTGAGATGAGTACCCACTCACTGCGATTCAGCATTCTGGATCACCTCAAGAGCTGTGCGCTGGAACTGGACGAGCAGGCTCGCTTGTTGAGCCAGGAGCATTACTATCCTTATGGCGCAACGGCGTGGTGGGCAACCAGCAATATCGTTCGGGGGCACCCTAAGATTCGCCGTTACTCCGACAAGGAACGCGACGCCACGGGCCTGTACTACTACGGTGCGCGTTATTACGCACCGTGGTTGCAGCGCTGGATAAGCCCGGACCCGATGGGCGATGTGGACGGCTTGAACCTGTATGCGATGGCCCGGGGCAATCCCGTAGGGTTCAGGGATGCCGATGGCACGCAAACGACGTTTGGCGAGCAATTCCAACCCGGTCGAGGCGATATTCTCTTTGGCTTGGCCGCGACGGTTGCTGCCTACAGGAGTTTCTGGTCGAAGCTGAGCGCGCGCGGGGATGCGATGGTGGCCTATTTTTCAGGCGCGGAACTGCAGCGCTGGACTGCCGGGCTGGCGCCTCCCGTTCGCGCCTTCTCTGCATTTCGCAACGTGAATGCGGAGCTATTCAGCGACTTGACGCAAGATCCACATGACCCAGCGAAAGCTAACGAACTCAAGGCCGAGCTCATTGAGCAGCTTTCGGTCGGCGTCCGGCCGTTTTACGAGGGCATTGTTTCGAAATATTCAGGTTGTACGTCAACTTCCTGCAACCAGCAATTCGCGAGGAGGTTTGTCAGTGATCTTGCCGCAGGCAGGTATTCACTCGAGGCGACGGCTCGCCAACACGTTGGCACAGACCTATTGGCCATTCAGCAAAAAATCGTCACTCGAAGCAGCAAATCGGCTTTGGAAACCTTGACTAGCCCGCAAAGTGCGGCGATGGTCCATTTCGCTCTCGACAATTTGGACATAGGAGCCGTCGTCAGCAAGCAAGGGGTATCTGCCACGGCCTCCGAGCTGCGCTGGCTTTATCGGCATCGTCTGCAACTGGCAGGCCGCGTGACGTTCTATCGACACCAACAACGGGTCGACGCGCCTTGGGAGTCAAACGCGTCCGCTTGGCGTCGCTACAAGCCCAGCCGTCCGAGGGTGTCAGGGCGGGCGGCACGCTGACACGTGAGCGGGTCGGGGCGATGCCAGTAACTGGATACACAAAAGCATCCTCCAGCACCACCTTTCTCATCCCCTCATCCCTAGGCTCTCAGGACTACTTGTTCAGCAATAAGGTCCTGAGGTCATGTCTGATTCCATCCATCGAAACACGCCGTCCCTGGTCGCAGTCGACCCGCGTGGGTTAATTGTTCGTAACATCGATTACCACCGTTCAAGCACAGAGGTTGAACCGCAGATGCGCATTCATCGTCAGGTGTATGGCAGTACGGGCTTGATGATTGAACAGTGGGACCCACGTTTGTTGCAGTTGTCACGCTCACAGCCTGACACCGCGCCCAATCAACGCACGGTCTATAGCCTTGGTGGACAAGCGTTGCGCACCGACAGCGTGGATGCCGGCTGGCGGCTGACGCTGATGGGGGAGGCTGGGCAGTTACTGGAAGAATGGGATGGGCGGGGCGCTCACCAGGCTCATCGCTACGATCAATATCTGCGGCCGGTGGCGGTCTTCGAGCAGGCGGCCAGTGACGGGCAAGCGTTGTGCGTCGAGCGTCTTGCCTATGCTGCATCTTCGAACGAAGAGGCGGCGCGCAACCGCTGCGGCCGGGTGGTTCGCCACGATGACGGCGGCGGCTCGTTGTTCCACGAGCGGTATGGGGTGCACGCAGAAGTTGCTCAGCAGACCCGACGCTTCCGGCAGGCGGATGCCGCGCTGGATTGGCCGCAGCTGTACGCACAACGCGAGGTGCTCCTGGAGCCCGAGATATTCCAGACATCCATTGGGTTCAACGCGCTGGGTGAGCGCCTGCATCACACGGACGCCAAGGGCAATCGCTTCGACTACGCCTACCGCATTGACGGCCAGCCGGCGAGCATCTTTGTGACGCCCAGGGGCGGCGAGCGTACGCAGGTACTGGGCCAGCGGCACTATAACGCAGCGGGTCAGGTGCTCAGCGAACGCGCCGGCAACGGCGTTGTGCGTGCCATGCACTACCGTGAATTCGATGGTCGCTTGCGGCAAATGACTGCCCATCTGCCCGCGCGACCGGGCGCAGCGCTGCAAGACCTGCGCTACGAGTATGACGGCGTTGGCAACGTCGTGCGGATCGATGACCTTGCCCAGCCGACGCAATGGTCCAGCAACACCCGAATCAGTTCGACCAGCCTTTATGAGTACGACACGTTATCGCAACTGACCAAGGCCACCGGCCGCGAAACCGCCGGCAACACTGGAGGCCCGGCGTTACCAGCGAGTGTGACGTTCGGCTCGACTGACGACAGCGTATGGCGTCGCTACACCCAGCGGTTCAGCTATGACGCCGCCGGAAATATGCTTGAGTTGCAACATGTGCCCAGCAGCGGCACGGGCTTCACGCGGCAGATGAGCGTGGCCGCGGGCAGCAATCATTTTCTGCCGCAGGCTGATGGAAAGGCTGCGCCGGGGTTGGGCCAGGGCTTTGACCGCAACGGCAATCTGCAAGCGTTGGCAGGCGATCACAAGATGGGCTGGGATGTGCGCAATCAACTGGTGCGCCTCACGCAGGTGCGGCGCGAGGGCGGCAACGACGATGAAGAACGTTACGCCTACGATGCCACGGGCCAGCGCATCCTCAAGCGCCGGGTCTCCCAGGCCCGGGGCGTGCTGCATAGGGCCGAGGTGCGCTACTTGCCGGGGCTGGAAATACGGCATGACAGCGCAACGGGTGAGCAGCTGAATGTACTCAACCTTGATGCCGGTACGACCACGGTCCGCGTCCTGCTTTGGGATCGCCACCCTTCGGGGGGGCGCCAGGACGCGCAGATCCGTTACGGCTTGTCGGACCACTTGGGCAGCAGCAGCCTGGAACTGGGCGAGCAGGCGCAACTGCTCAGCCAGGAAAGTTATTACCCCTTCGGCGGGACTGCCTGGTGGGCGGCGAAGAATGCCAGTGAGGCGAGTTACAGGTTCATCCGTTACTCGGGCAAGGAGCGCGATGCCAGTGGGTTGTCTTACTACGGCTTCAGGTATTACGCACCGTGGTTATGCCGATGGATCAGCCCGGACCCGATTGGCGATGCCGATGGTTTGAATCTGTACGCCATGGTTGGCGGTAATCCGGTTAGCAAGGTCGATGCGCAAGGGCTGGCTACCACACCGGCTTTGGAGGAGTCGCAGGATAAACAAATACGCAGGCTTTCCATCAGCCGCAGGCTCGCGAATATAGGCAGGGTTATGCGCCCGAGGATACAACCGGCCTCGGCGGCAGCGATTCGCGATGGTTTATCCACCTATATCGCCAATGCAATCGCGACGGGCGTCGATCTGGCGGTCTTCAGTACCGTCCAGCCCACGGCACAACGCAACCAAATCTTGCGCCTTACCGTTGCGGTGCTGGATGCAGTGTCCACGGCACATATGAGCACCGGTATCGCCGGTAACTGGACGCGATATGCGCCACAGATCGGTGCTATTTTTGCAGGTGCCGCGGGTATGGGGTATGCCATGCATGGCGACTCGATAGGTGATCAAGCCGAGCACAGCTGGGACCCGGTGGCGGTCCAGCGGTTGGGCGGACATGTGCGCGCGCTCTCCAGAGAACTGGTGCAGCAGGTCCTTCGTGGGCACGGTACCGGCATCTCCTGGGGCAGCACGCCCCTGCGCGGCAGGGTCACGCGCACCGCCGGAGCGACGGCCGCCTATGCCCTTGCTACCGTGGCCAACGCTGTTTATGGCGGGGAAGTGCCTGCGCTGATGCAACCCAATGTCTCACCTGCAATAGAAGCCTACGATGGGGCGATGGGAGCGATGATGCGTGGCGGTCACCGGACCGCCGTCCACGATCCCCATGGCCAAACCGTACAGCTGCCGGATCCTGTCGCGACGGCGCACGGTGGGCTGAGCAGAATGTTCAATCAGGTGTGGACGCACTGGGCCGCGTCCGGTGTCGAGGCATTGGCCGTTGCGCTGACGGGCCTGCCACAGGCCGCTCAAGGCCGGACCACTCGAACAATTGTCATGGCGGCCCGCGGCGTGATTGCATCATTGACCGAATGGCGCGGCTTTTTCGTAACGTTTGCCAGGCGCGGGTATACAACCTTGGCGTCGCGATGGGGCGCAGCCCGGCGATCCTGACAAGAACATGAATGGGTCGTCGCTGCGGCCCATTCAACATCCCAGTCGGCTTCAAGGCTGCCTTTGCAGGCAAGCCTCACACACATTTGAACGGCTCACGTTGGAGGGGCCAGACCGCTACAGGTCTGGCGCAGGAGCAAAAGTTCTGTAGATACCCAGGTCTTTAGGGGGTATCAGTCAGTATGTTGTCGGAGTTCAGCTCTGCATAAGTGTCGTTTTCGTCCTCATTGACGGTGTACCAGGCCCAATAGGTGTTACGCCGCATAAATCCTCCTGCGGTCAATGTCTTTGTCGGGCGCCCGAGGGGGTCGTAGAACTGTCGGTCGCTGTGGCCCAGCTCGCGCATGGATTGATCATTGACGTAGGTGTGCTTGTCGGCGAAGTAGGGGCGGTAGACGCGAATGACCAGGCCCTTGTTGTTGTATTCGACACGCTCGCTGATGCGCCAGCGGGGGTCGGCTTGCACTTGGCGCAGCTGTTTCTTCAAAGTGGCGTTTGCATCCGGCAGTTCGTCGACCAAAAGGTTGCCCTTGTCGTCGACGGCATGGGCCGGGCCTGGTTCGGTCTTCTGCTTGGTCTGCAATGAGCGGCCGAAGCCATCCCAGCAGGTCAGGGTCATGCGAACCTGTTGTTCGGCATCGCCGGGGTAGCGGTCAGCTTGCAATATGAGCCCATGTACCGGCGTACGGCTGGCCTCATCGATCAACGCCTTGAGTTGTTTTGCACTGTCACTGAGGGGCTGGCGAGCACCACCCAGCCGCGATCGCGCGCTCATGCGGATATGCCCGCCGGGGAGCAGATACCCCTTGGTAATCCACTCGGGCTTGACCAGAGCCAAGTCGATGCTGCCCATCCAACTGAAAGGCGCGTAGCAGTGCGCGCTGGCCATGTCTTGCAGCACGCTTTGCGCCTGTTCGATGGCCAATGCGGGCGTTACATTTTTGCGCGGGCGGTAGCTTTCCAGAGCGGCGAAGCCCACTCTGAGGCTTTGTTCGTGGCCGTAAAAGGTGTTGGCGAGTAACTGCCCAAAACCGTCATAAAGCGCTTCTTGAATAGTGCCATTGGGGTCGACGATTTTTATCGGCAGCAGCAATCGATAGTCGTATTCGGCCTTGGTTACACAATCGTCGGGCATTTTTACGCGCACGGTTTGCAACGTGTAGGGGTCATAGGTGAGCTTTGTTTCGCCATGGGCCTCGGTGGCCCGCAGCGCCCTTATCCGATAAAACTGGGTGGCCTTGCCATAGCGGGGAAAGTGCCGGCGAATCGACCACAGTCGGTTTTCCTTGGGCGGCACCTCGCCGTCGAATAGAAAAAACAACTCCATGGTGTGATAGCCGCTGTCGGTGAGCTTTTGCACCAGGTCCACCTTGGGTTGGTTGGGCATGGCCGGAATGTCGTTGTAGGCACTTATGGCCTGGTCATCCAGCTCGGCGATTTCCAGATAGTCAGTCAATGCCTGGACGGTGGCGACGCCAGGCTCCAGGGTTTTACCGGAGCTACCGGCCTGCCGGTAGTACTGCAGCGACAAGCCGCTCAGGGTGCGGCTGGCCCCTGCGGCCAGCGGCCCGACGCTGGTATCGATGAACACCTCATAGGCGATACGCGCAGGGTCCAGCCCGCCAGGCGCCGGCGCCTTGCCGAGCACCAGGGCGTTGTCTCGTTGGCGGTAGGGCAAGGCCAGGCACCACTGCTGTGCGTCGTCCAGATGAATGGGCTGCGCCAGCGTTTCGCTCAGGTAATAGAATTGTTGCGCGTTGTCATGGGTATCGTGCCACCAGCGCTGCTGGTGCTCATCCACCAGCACGGCGGGCGGCGGGCTGTCGGTGGTGGTACGGCGGGCATAATGCAGGGTCACGCTATGCACCAGGTAACCATAGGCATCCCAGCGCAGATTGATCTGGTGCTGGCAGACGGGATCGTTTTCCACGCCTTCGTATTGATAGCTGATCGACTCCAGCGCTAATGGCAGCAACCGGGGGTAGGGCGTATGAGCACTGGCGGGGGCCAGTTCACGGACCAGATACCGCTGGTGTTTGACCGAGTAGGGCACGGCGTCTTGCGCCGGGTCTGCTGCCATCACTTCGACCCGCAGCACCGCGCCACTGAGTGCACGGGCCACGTCGCGTGCCAGCGCCGGTGCGGGGTCGCTGATCAAGTCGTCATGATGATCCAGCGGTTGTGCCCCAGCTGTCCCCCTGTAGCGGCTGACCAGCGTGCGGCCGGGAGCCTTGGCGTCTGGGTCGTGAGTGCTCTGGCCGAGGCAGGGCATGTCCAGGGAGCGCCCGGTATGAAACCAGGTTTTGCTGAGCACGGGAGCGCTTGACCCCGGCGCGTGAGGGGCGTCTTTGCGGCTGTCGGTGTCGGTTTGCAGCAACAGCCCAAAGCCACGAAACTTGCGGTCCACACGGTCGTAATAAGCCTGACGATAGCTCACGCGCTGGGTCAGCTGGTTGCCGGTAATTTCGTCTCGTTGGGTTTGTTGGCTGGCCAGCAGCAGCGCGAAGGGTAACTGGCTGATAGCGGGCTGGCCCTTGGCATGCAGCTCGCGTTTTTCGTCCAGCCACTCCTGGGCACTGCTGCGATATTTGATCGACGCCTGGGCGCCCATGTTGTTGTCGGTGCGTACGAGCAGCCAGGGCTTGTGGCTGAAAAAGTCGTAGCGCCAATGGATGGGGGTCTGGTGGGCGGCGGTCAGGATCAGGCTAGGGCAGCCCCGGCCGCTCACGTCGACGATGTTGACCTGGCAGTGGTCGTCATACTGCACACCCTCTGGCCACGGGACCTTGATCGCCTGCGCCTCGAAACCGTTGCCGCCTTTATTGAGGAAAATCCACAGGTGGGCGGCGCTCAGATACAGCAAGTCCGTAGCGCCACCTCCATTAAGGTCGACGAGCAGTACATTGGCCGGCTTGAACGTTTCATAACGCAGTGGCAACGTAGCCAACACAAACCCTCGGGCAAAGCGGCCTCGACCCAGGTTCGGCCAACATTTCACTTCGTCATGCCGGATACGCACCAGATGCTGTTGGCCCGTGGCGAGTACATCGCTGAACGCCACCAGCTCGTTAGGCGAGGCGGAAACGATCGGCAAGACGTCATCGAGCTTATGAGGCACCTCAATGGCGGGTTCGAAGCCTTTTCTTCGGCGATTGGCATACAGGCGTACGCTACGGGGGCCGATCATGGCAACGTCAGGGCGTCCCGTCCCCATCAAGTCGGCGAGGATGCCCTGGGGGTGGAAGAACTCCGAGGGGAATGCATCGAACGACGTATAGGCTGACCAGTTACGCTGTTCATCCAGGCTGAAAAAGCCATTCATTCCTGGGTGGGCAACCAGCCAGTCCAAACGGCCATCGCCGTCCACATCGGCCAGCGCCTGGTGGATGGGCCGGCTGCTGTCGGCGACCGGCACCCGCGCCAACTCCTGGGCCGCGCCGTAAATCACCTCGTCGCTGGTTTTCGTGTGCTGCGGCCTGAGCGGTTCACGGTAGTACCAACTCTTGTCAGTGCGATACAACACACCCGGTATGCCTTCGCCATACAGATCGACCAGTTGATAGCGATCGCTGTCATGCAGCCCGGGCAGCGAACTGAAGGGCTTATAGCCGCTCTTGTCTACCTTGAGCTGGCTCGATTGGTAAAAACACTCCAGCGGCGGGCGGCTCACACTATTGCCCGAGCTGTCGAAGGCCTGCTCATGGACCCCAATCAACAGGCTGACATGGGTGGGCGCGCGGTATTCCAGCAGCAGACGTTTGACCAGCACCGGGTCGGTGCCCATTTGCGCTTCCTTGGGGAAGTGGTGAAACATCAGAATCTGGTTGCAACAGCGCAGGGTGCGTAGCTCGAAGCCGAACGAAAAATCCGAGCAAGGATCGGGTCGTGTCGGCCACTCCCGGATTTTCTGATACGTCGGCCGCTTATCCAGCTCAAGGTCACGTTCGCCATAGTCAAAGAGCAACTGAAAGTGCCAGCCCATGCCCGGCTCATCGTCGGTCTTCCAAAGGTAGAGTTGTTCCTGCTCCTCGGCGGTGAAGTTGCCGTAGCAGACGCGCTCCAGGTAACGCTGGGCTCGACAGTCCCTCGGGTAGCGTGAGGAGTCAGTTTCTTTTTTGTAGTGATAATAAATGTGTTCGCCGTGGGTATTCAGGCTTTCCTGCAACAACCATTGCGCCACATGGTGCGGGTGGTCCGGATCGGCAATTCGGGCCAATGGGGTCTTCCCGTAAAAGTGCTGACTGCCATCGGCACTTTGTATCAACCAGAAGCCTGCAGCATCGGTTGCCGAGTGCCAGTGCTCGATACGGTCGAAATGGCTCTCAACCCGGGGAAAGTACCGGGTGGCCGTGTAGGCGATGGTCAGTGGCAAACCATTGAAGGAGGTCGCGGCGCGGCTGACTATCCGACCTTCGGCGTCGCGTTCGGGTAGCCATATTTGCGCGTCGGGGCCCACCAGTACGTCGTGCTCCGTGTAGGCCGGCACACCATGGGAGGTACGCCGGCTGACAGCCGGCAGGGGTATCCCCCAACCCAATCCGAAGGGGCCGTTGCCAGCGCCGCTGTGATAGGCCAGCGACATGGCCGGCGCGTAACCGCGCGCGGGAGAGATCGGCAAGGGAATCTCAAAGGTGGCCATACCGCTGGCGCCGACATCGCCCCAGCCTTTGCCGGTGCCTTGAATGGCACCGCCGCCTTTGGGCAGGGCCGGGGTATTGACTTGGAGGTTGGGCGTATCGTCGTTCATACCTTACCCCCGCTGGCAACTGGCACCCTGGCGGTGTAACGCAGGTGAATGACGATATCGTTGATTGATTGGAGTACGGCTTCTTGCCGGCTGTGATTGGGGAATTCCAGGGTCCAGTTGGAGATGGCCCCGGTGTATTCGAAGGGCAAGTAGCGATCGTGGCTCTCGAAGTTGAGGGTGAACAGGCCGTTGTCATCCAGGCCGGTGGACAGTGCGATTTGCTGATGGGCACGCATGTCGCGGCGCCGCTCGCCTGCGGGCAATACGATTTCGTTATGGGTTTGGGTCAGTATCGCCTTGATGTCCTCATAGGGGCCTAGCGTCGCGGGCAACGACACGCTGATGCCTTTTATTCGCCGCAGGATGTGGTGGGGGTAATCCTCTTCAAACAGAGCCTCGGGCAACTTGAAGCACAGCGTGCCGTTATCGACCAGTTGTCGTTTATGCTCGGCCCATGTGTTTTGTGTACTCGATGATTGAGTGCCGGTTGTGTCTGTTGTGGGTGTGGAGACTTTGCAATCGATCATGCGATGACGCAGGGAGATGGTCTTGACGATCTCCAGGTCCCGCACGTTCTGGTCCACATAGGCCGCATTCATCTTCAACAGCGACAGCTTCAGGGCCTCACCCGCCAGGTAGCCGCGGTAGTTGTTGTTCCAGGCACCGGGCTGGATAAACGTGCTCGCATAGTCTGCGACTTCGTACTGCCAGCACGCTTGCGCGGTGCGGCACAGGGAAAGGCTAAGGTCATAGACTTGGTAGTAGAACTTGCTCAGTTGTACATTGAGCCAGTCATACAGTTGTGCCCTGGTAAAGCGCTTGGCCAGCAATTGATAGTTCGACCAGGCCTGGGCCAGGGAGGTCTCGGCCAGGCGTAATTGCAGGCGCGTGGCTTTTTCCTGCTCGGCATAGGCTTGTAACTGGGCATCGACCTGTGCCAATTCGAGTCGGGCCTGATCCTGGGCATGCGCCCACTCTTGCTCCCGACGGTTGAATTGCTCGGAACGGTCCAGGTCTGCGGCAGTGCCCCGCAACACTGTCGCGACGCCTTGAGCCAAGGCTTGGGCTGCATAAAACGGGCCCTCCCAGCGCGACCCGCCGGTACTCGTACCGAAGATGTTCGGCGCGATCATCGCGATGCCGGCCGCTGCGGCGGCGGCGGAACCTGCGGCCTCGAATCCGCTACTGATCAGGTAGAGTTGGCCTGCGTGTGCTTCTGCGGGGCTGATGCCTTCGGTGAGCAGGCGTTCGTAGTGGCGCATCCGGGATTCGATCATGCTACGACTGGCGCCGAGTGCCTGGCGGTTTTTCTCGTCGAGCAACAATGCCTGGTGTTGTTGGGTGACGACGATATTGGCCAAGTCCCAGGCTTGTTGTTGCTGCAACTCCAGGTATTCAGCCTGTTCCTTGCGCTCAATCAGGCTCAGCACCGTGTTGCCGAATTGAATCACCGCCTCGGTTGCCGTGAGCGCGTGGCCCAGCATGATCTGGAAGCGATAATGGCCGACTTGCGCGTCAATGAACGGCGCCGCGCCTCCTTCGCCGAAGGCACCTATGCTGCGGCTGGCCAACAGTTTTAGAGGTGAGAGCGGGGTTGCGTACAGCGACAGGCGCAAGGGTTTGCCAGTGATATCGAGATTGTACCGCAGGTTATGCAGGCGACTTTCGAGCTTGTCCCAGCGCGCCACCAGATCGGTATTGAAGGGTAGGCACAGATTATCGGTGTCCGTGAGCGAAGCCAGTGCGGTGCTTTCGGTCGCAGGGTTGACATTGATTGGTGGGTTTTCTTGCTCCAGTTCTACCAGGGCTTTAGAGCGGTTCGTCGTCAAACTTTCGAGGGTGATTTCATCCCACGGTTCAGTGGTGGTGACGCGGGGGCGTGGCCCGAGAAAGTGATTGGCTCGCGTGTACCAGAGTTTGGCCTGGGTCAGGCTGTCGGGGGTGAGTTGCCGATAGGCTGCATCGCCACGATTGAGCAGTATGTCGAGATAAAGCAGGTAGATTGCTTTGCGAAAATGCACCGGTGAGCGAATCGCCAGTTTATGTGGGTCGTGAGTGACTGAACCGGGGAGCGGCCCCGTACGAACGAGCTCGTTGAACCCCCAAAATGCAGGGCGCTCGCTGGTCGTATCGGCCAATCGCCCTGGGTCGAAGATGTGTTTTAGCCAGGCTTGGGCTTCGACATACTGCTGCTCCTGATTCAGGCGGTGGGCAACCAGCCAGGGCACGTACAGGAACAGCTCCCAGAAGTACTTGCCGTGAGCCCCGTTAAAGTCAATGTCCTCTGCTGCGCCACCTGGCGTGAGTGGAGGTTCTTGCCACGTTTTCGGTGTTAACGAAAACAAATGCTCAAGGCTGACATTGGCCGCCTTGACCAGATTGCCGGCAAAACAGGTATTCATGCGCAGGCGGGGGGGCGTGTCGGCAGGCGGGGTTGAGGTGCTCGTTGGGAAATCAATAAATTCGGCGGTGCCGAGTTTTTCCGACGTCTGTCTTTTGATCGTCGGCGCCAGTTGTTGATTGAGCGTTGTGTCAGAGGTGGAAGGGGCCAGCTTCAAGGTGGTCGCTTTCAGGGTATAGCCGAGAATTGTCGAGTCGTCTTCTTTGGCAGGCTCAAGCGTCACCACCCCGTGTATCAGGGTGATGCCCGACGTTATTTCCTCCGTGGTCACTGGAATCCGCGCCGTGACCCGATGCCCGCTGGGTAATTCGGGATTTGATCCGGTGAGGCTTTCGTGGGTAGTGTCCTGATAGTTGATGATTTGATGTGAGTTGGCATTGATTTTTTCGGTGAATGGATAGTCTGTAAAATTAGCTCTCATAATGATGTGCTTATAGGCACGTAAATTAGATGTGCGCAGGTTGGGCCTTTTGATGGTCAACGTATTTTGTGCGTGCAGCGACGTCTTTTTGTTTGCGTCTGGATATTTGCTGTAGCGGTCAAGGGCGACCTGGATGGAGTTTTTTGTACTTGTATATAAACTGATGAACGCATTCTTGTCGATATAATGATCTTCGAGTGAGACGGTGTTCCCGTCTTTGTATTTAGCGTTAATGAGTAACCCGTTTTTGATATGTACAGCGTTGGGGAACTCATCATGCGTGGCCGTATTTTTAAAATAAAGAGCGTAAAAATCAGTTTTTAACGCGTCTGTTGGGCCGATAATTTTAGACTCACTGGTCAGTTTGAGCTGAGTGGCTTTCGGATCATCCAGTGCGTCGTCTACTATCAGTATGATGCTAATGTCCTTAGGGGCTTCTTTTGTTAATGTGACGCTGTACGATTGCCGGAAATTTTCATTGAGGGTGGAGGTAAACACGAGTTCGTTGGTATTTGAATCAAAAGAGACGTCACTTGTTTCTGGGCTTTTTATTTTTTCTCGATTTTTTCCAAAGTTCCAATAGTTGTTGTCTTCGGTAATCGTTTCCTCCCGGGGGGAAATCGAGTGCTTGTTTGGGGGTGTCACCTTGAACTGCAAGTTACCTTGGTTTTTATGAGCAAAGAACGTGAGGTATTGCCGGGCGGTGTCAGGCAGCAACTCACTGTAGTACCCACTCACGCTTTGATCTTTGCCTTGAACCACCGTCTGCACTTTTGTCTTCTGCGATGGATCGAAGTGTTCCAGGAGTCGGTTTATCTCTTCGTCCACCTGTGAGCCGGGTAGCACGCTGTAGCGCTCGGGGCTGCCGCCATCGGCGATGGTAGTGATGTTGAAGGACTGGTCGACGTGGACAGCCTGGAAAAATTTGCCAATAAAGTTCTCCTGCTGTTTGGGGTCTTTACGGCTGGTGGCCAGCACACTTAAAAACAGTACCGGGGGGCCGTCACTGTGGACGATAGCTACCGTCTGCGTAATGGTTTTCAGAAAGGCAGAGGTCAATGCATTGACGTCTTCGGTGGCGCAGTGCTCCTCGATGCAGGCTTTGGGCGCGCTCCAACTACCATCGTGCTTTTTATAAGAAAAATTGAGGCGAAACTTGACGTAGCGGCTGTTGATCCATTCGGTCAGCTGTTTTTTTTCCTCTGAATCCGTTTGCGCCGGTGGGACGGAACTGGTGGGGGCGGGTTTGATGCATTCGGCCCAGATGAAAAATAACCGGTTATTGAAGTACACCGGCCGGATACTTTGCTCGGCGGTGGCGTCGGAGACCGACAAGTTGATTCTCTCCCAGTCTGACCAGGCGTCCTGAAAAAGTACCGAGCCTGCGCGCTTGGACAGGTCGAGGGAGCGCCAGTAATAGGTGTTTTCGGAACTCGATTTACCGACGAAGTAATAGGTGCCGCTATGCAGCTTGCTCAAGTCGGCGTCGATATAACCGTTGATCGTGCGTATGTTGGCGGTTTCCTCGAACCTGGCCAGGTAATTGTGAACCGCCGTGGTGACGGTATCCGCTTGAATTCGATACTGGCTCAGGTCGTTTTCCAACTGTTCAAAACTGTCGGTCTTGTCACGCCGTAATGTCGGGTCCAAGTAGTTGGCGGGGTGATAGTGCAACTGCTGGTTGGCGTTCCAGAGAGCGTAGGTGTGCAACTGTTCGCGCCATAAGGTGTCCTGTTGCGCGGTCATGCCCTGCTTTTCATAGCCCGGTTCCAGGCCGAGTTGGATGCGCGTGATGTACTGCTGCAGGCTGGAGATGGCACAGGCTACCGGGCTGGTCGGTACGGCTTGGCTGACTTGTACGTCGAGCAGCCAGTATTCGTAAAGATCGTCGACATGGGTGATCTTTTCCTTTAAGTCGGTAGGTACCTTGTAGGTCAGGTAGTACGCGAGCATGGCGTCGCGCAGGCTTTCATTGAGCTGTTGATTAAGCGAGTGAGACATGATCAATCCTTGAGCAGGTCGAATGTGAGTAGGGTGTGAATGGGTTATGAATACGCACTTGTGATCGCCTCGCCGACGCTCTTCCAGTCAGCAAATGTAGAGTCGGCTTTCAGTTCGCTGGCTTTGATCAGCATGTTGGCAGGCAGGCCTGTGTCGATGCTGGCTTGGCGGCAGCGCAGCACCCAGTCCAGGCGCATCATTGAGGTAATGCGTGGAGGTCTCAGTTTGTCGCAGAAGACGTCGATTTCACTGGCGTTCCAACCTAAAAGTTGAGCGAGACGCTCGTTCGTTTCTTCACTGGTGTTTTGCGTAGCGCCGTTGGGCAAGGTATTGGCGTGTTCGAAGTAGTCGAGCAGTTGCTCTTCCGTCAGGCCGCAGTGGTGTAGGCAATGTTTGAACTGCTGCATGAGGTAGAGGTTGTACGGGGTGAGTTCAAGTAACGAAGACATCTTGTACTTGCTCGCGAGCCAGTGCGGATTGACCAGGAACTGGTGAAGTGCTTGTGGGCTGAGGGGCAGTTGCAGAATATCGGCGGCGTGAGGTAACCGCAGTATCAGATAACTGAGCGTTTGCAGCGGCGAAGCAGCGGGGGCATATAAACGCAGGAAATGGTGGTCATTGTCGTATTTTTGATAGCCGTTGGTATTGCTTGGCTCATGGAGGACGGCTTGGGTGATTTCTTTAAGGCGTAGATATAAAGCCCACAACTCATCACGCACCTTGCTCAGCAGTGTGTTGAGTGTAGGTTTCGCTTGGTTGATCAAATGTGTCGTACGTACAGGCATAGTGCTGATTTCAACGGAGGAGAGCACTTGATCGAGCGCCATCTCGATGCTGTTATTGGGACGCATCCGTTGCAGCGCCGCATAGGCCAAGGATTCCCAGTCAACGGCGGGTAAACGAACTGTTTCGTCATCGGGTTGCTGAGGAAGATCAAACCGGTGCAACGCTTCGGAAAGAGACGCTTGGTCATAGCTGGCGAACTCCTTCAATAGCTGATTGATGATCGGGTCCTGGACCTGGCGATCCAGCAATAGCTGGCGTCTGAGCAGCGCCAGGCTGCTGCCGTTTTCTTTAAACCAACGGCTGGCCCACTCCAGGTGCATGAGCATGTCGAGGAAGTCAGTCGTGCCCTTCGGTTTGTTGCGTAACGTTGGGTTGCGCAGCTGCATGAGAAAGTTCGCATTCCCGAGCATTTGCACCAACTGTCGGCATTCCACGACCGATAACCCGAACAGGCGAGCGACTCTCGCTTGCCGATAGATCTCGCTGACCGTCTCGATCGTGCGGGTTGCAGGTTTGTTGGGGTTGATCAGTAGTTGAAGCGAATCCTGGGTGTCTTGCAGGCCCAACCCCGCGCAGAGCTGTTGCCGGGTGGTACCGTCGAACGTAGCGCTGTCCAGATACAGGGGAGGCAGGGCGGAACCCGTGCGATTGAACACCTGGTCGAACAATGACACGCGGTCGCCTGAGGCATGGACGGGTAACTGATGAAGCAGGGCGGCAAATTCTTCGGCTTGCAACGTGTAGCGTTTGCTCAAATAGCAAAAGACCCCCAGCGACCGGAGGGTGTTATGGGTGATCAGCAGCGTGCTGTTGCGATGGCCTTCACAGCGCATGGCGCTGACTATCAGGGTGTCCAATTGCGCGAAAGGCAGGCCGAGCCAGCGCTGTAGACGAATCATGCGTTGCAGCCTGTCGAAGCGCTCAAGGCTAACGTGGGTCAGCTTGGCGTTGTCCAGGCTGATAGCGGGTGTGGTCGTGCCGTTGATATAGCACGCACCGTAGGTGAGGCCGGGGTTTTGCTTGCAGTTAGGCGATTGGCGTGGTGACTGAGTCTGTTGTGCAAGCAGCGCCTGAAGTTGGTCGGCATCCAGTTGTGTATGGTTCAGAAAGTCAGTGAGTTCTGCCGGTCCGATCAGATCAGTCTTCCAGTTGTAATAGTTGTGATAGAACCCTTTCGCGCCCGCTTGGGTTACCAAGCTACTTTTCAGCATGTTCTGTTGTTGAGGGCTCAACCCCGATAACTGACACTGGACTTCGTTGTTCTGTTCGCCGACCTGCCCGTAAGTGCTGGTTTCTCCCGCCAGAGGCAATTGGCGACTGATGCGATAGTTCAACTCACCCAACGCCGGCTTGTCGCCCGACAGGCCCTGTTGGCATTGCTGATGGTGCAAATGATAGGGCAGAGAAAACGGATACCAGGTTTCACTCAGCACCTTATAGGTATCTTCTTCTTTGGCCGGCGCGATATTTTTGAGCAAGATCTGGTTGACGATCGACAACATGGGAACCTGGCCCGAAACGCTATGTTGGTTGATCACCTGGTCTTTGAGTTCCGGGCGTCGCTGCGACAGCTTGAGCGCGTTTGCGTCCTTGGTGTTTTCTTCCAGCTGCTGGGCGAACAAATAGAGCGCCCGCAGGTAGGCAGTCGGTGAGTCAACCGCTGCAATCGACGAACTGGAGCAGAACTGGTCCCACTTTTCCTTGAACAAGGCCTGGTAGGTTGCGCTGGTCTCGGGGGGGAGACTGCGTTTATTGCGCGGTGAAGAAGGGGGGGACGAGACTTGCTGTTCGCGAAATAGCGTTTCCAGTTGCGCGGCGGCGCTCTGGGCCTTGAGGTACACCGTGTGTGCATCGTCATCGTTGTACGTTGCCAGTTGCTCGGCAAAGGCGCTTTCGGACAATCGTACGATGTCCAATACCGAGGTGAGGTTGAGGCGCTGCAGGGCGGTCTTGAAATCGTCCCGACCGGGGGCGGGAGGACGTGAGTGATCAATCAGCTTGGCGAGCAAGGGGCTGCTGTCGGTTTGCATATTCATACGTTCCTTCACGCCCGCCGAGGGTGCCGGCGGGCAATGAAAAACGCTATCACGCAGGTTAACGGGGCCAGGTATAGGTATTTACAGGCGTCGTCGGCGCACGCCGGTTGAGGTGCCTATACACCGATACCACCTCTGTGCAAGACATGAGCCCTAGGCTTTTCTGACCATTGTGCAACTCAGGCCATGTGATATGTCTGCTTCACTTCATCGAAATACGCCCTCGCTTGTAGCATTCGACCCCCGTGGGTTGACGGTCCGCAGTGTCGCTTATCTGCGCGCTACCCCCCAGGCTGCGCCGACGGCCCGTGTCAGGCGTCAAGTCTATGGGGCCAGCGGCCTGATGCTTGAGCAGTGGGACTCTCGCCTGCATACCCTTAAATCACGTGAACCATTGATCGAGGCGAATCAGGTGTCGGTGTACAGCCTGTCCGGGACGCTGATCCGCAACCACGATGTGGACGCCGGCATGCGGCTGATGCTGGCAGCGCCATCCGGGCAACTGTTGCAGGTCTGGGATGGTAGGGGGGCCTATCAGCGCCACGACTACGATGACTTGCAACGTCCGGTGGCGGTGTTCGAACAGGCTGCCGACGAAGAGCGACCCCGGTGTGTCGAACGCCTGGTATATGCCACTCCAACGTCTGAGCACCGCGCCCTTAACCGCGGTGGTCGTCTGGTGTGCCATGCCGACCCGGCTGGCACCCAGGTGTTCGAAGCGTATGGGATGAGCGGGCAAGTGCTTCGGCAGACGCGGCGATTTCGCGAGGCGCCGGGCGATGTTGACTGGCCGCTTGCTCAGGCCGATCAGGACGCGCAGTTGGACGGCGAGCGTTACACCACACGCTGGATATTTGATGCCCTCGGCGGCACGTTGGAACAGGTCGACGCCAAGGGTAATGGTCGGCAGTTTGCCTATGGGTTGGACGGACAGACGAAACATATTCACCTCGCCTTGAAAAGTGGCGCACGCAAAACCGTGATAGACCGCTACGTCTATAATGCCGCCGGTCAGGTGGAGACGGCCCGGTTGGGCAATGGCGTGAGCAGTCTGGCCGCCTATCGGCCCGAGGATGGCCGTATGAACCGGTTGATGGCGTACCGCCAAAATGAGCCGGCGGCGCCATTACAGGATTTGCGCTACGACTATGATCCCGTGGGAAATGTTTCGAAGCTGCGGGATCAGGCGCAACCGGCCCAATGGAGCCACAACACGCAAGTGAATGCCGCCTATTGCTATCAATACGACTCGCTGTACCAACTGACCCAGGCGACAGGCCGGGAAAGTACCGTCGCCGCCATCACCCCAGCACTGCCTGCGCGTATTTCGTTCGGTTCGACCGATGCCGGTTTATGTCGCAACTACACCCAGCATTATGCTTATGACGAGGGGGGCAACCTGACCCGGTTGCGGCATGTGCCGTCCAGTGGCGTCGGTTACACGCGCGACATGCAGGTCGCCAGTGGCAGCAACCGCGCGTTGTCTAGCGAGCATCCGGTTGGCGCGTTGGCGCAGGGTTTTGACGCCAATGGCAATCAGCAACGGCTGGGGCGTGGTGTAGCGATGGCGTGGAATGTGCGTAATCAGTTGTCCAGGGTCACGTCAGTTGTGCGCGACGGAGCTGACTCGGATGAGGAAGCTTATGTGTATGCAGGCGACGGCCAGCGTGTGCTCAAGCTCACTCACCAGCAGGTTGCCGGCAGTCGACAAACGGCGCGTGTCTATTACCTGCCAGGCCTGGAAATTCGCCAGTGGCCATTGCGTCGATTGAATGTGTTGCGCCTTGACGTAGCGCGCTGCGCGGTGGAGGTCTTGCAATGGGAGCTGGGACTTGATGAGGGGGCTGACGATGAAGCCCTGCGTTTCTGCCTGACCGATCAGCAGTCGAGCCATGGGTTGGAGTTGGGCGAACAGGCCGAGTTATTGAGTCAGGAGAGTTATTTCCCGTATGGGGGGACAGCGTGGTGGGCATCGCGCAACGCGGTGGAGGGCAGTTACAAAACCCGTCGATATTCAGGCAAGGAGCGTGACGGCAGCGGTTTGTATTACTACGGTTTCCGCTATTACGCCCCATGGTTGCAGCGCTGGATAAGCCCCGACCCCGTTGGGGGAGGGACGCAGCTGAATCCTTATCTCATGGCGTTCAACAACCCGGTCACGTTCGTTGATTCAATGGGGTTGCAGCCTACCGACATGGAAAATCCTCAGATACAGGACGAGATCATACTCATCCTGGTTCTGGCCTTGCTGGGCCTGGGGGCGGGAGCGTTGCTGGGTGATGAGAGGGTGGGGGCTGCCGTGGGGGGGCTGGTGGGAGGCCTGCTGGTTGGTACCGCCCGCTTCATTACCTATCAAAGCATGCAGCCGCAGGCCCTGGCCAGCGCAGCGCAACAACAGGAAGAAAATTTCGCCAGGGCCGTTTCGGAGACGGCGATTGCTGCGGCGGAGGATGCGGGGCTGAGTCACGAAGAAACGGAGCGGCTGGTGAATTTTGCCTACGCGCGCCGTCATGCTGAAAAAGGCATTACCCTTATGGTCCATCGGCGTCAGGGGACCCTCCGTGGCTACGTGGGGCCTGTGGACGAGGCGGAAGACCTCGAACGCGTACTGGGGGGGAATCGTAACCCGATGCCGGAGTTGAAACGCATGGGCTATGGCGTGATAGTGCTGCGAAGTCCAGCACGTGAGTCCGCTGCCGCGAGCGGTCAGCAGGCGGGGCCAAGCGCGTTCGAGGTTGGGGTGACGACACCGGTGGCTGGTTCAAGTCGCGCACGCGGTGGTCGGCAAGCACAGGCGCAGGTGCCGTTGGTGGCGCCGGCGGCAGCGAGAGCCGCTACCCCGCAGATGGAGTTCGATACCGCGAGGCTTGTAGATACCCAACTATCGGGCCGCGAGCGCCGCAGTATTGCCCTTACCCTCAGCCACTTGCGTGAAGGGCGTTTTGGCGCGGTTCATTGGCATGCTCACAGAGACCAACTATGGTCCGCTGATTTGCACGGCTACGCCGCTGCTCGTGGACGCGGTGCCTATCGTTTGATGTTCAGCCATCTCGGCGGCCAGCGGTACCGAGTGGAAGGGGTACGTAACCCACATCGCTGAGGACATATCAGCGGCTGCGTGCCGATGCGATGGCGCCGCACTTTTGTTAGAATGCGCGCCGCGTCGCCTGACCGACGCCTTTTTGCATCCGGTTCACCCCTTACGAGGGTAGCCACCTGGAGAGAACACCCATGACTCAACCGATTGTTGTGGCGGCACTGTATAAGTTCGTCACCCTCGAAGATTACGTCGCCCTGCGCGAGCCACTGCTGCAGGCGATGGTCGACAACGGCATCAAAGGCACCTTGCTGATCGCCGAAGAAGGCATCAACGGCACCGTTTCCGGCAGCCGCGAAGGTATCGATGGCCTGATGGCCTGGCTGAAAAAAGACCCGCGCATGGTCGACATCGACCACAAGGAATCCTACTGCGACGACCAGCCGTTCTATCGAACCAAGGTCAAGCTCAAGAAAGAGATCGTGACCCTGGGCGTCGAAGGTGTTGACCCGAACAAAAAAGTCGGCACCTACGTCGACCCGCAAGACTGGAACGCGCTGATCAGCGATCCTGAAGTGCTGTTGATCGACACCCGTAACGATTATGAGGTGTCAATCGGTACCTTTGAGGGCGCAATCGACCCAAAGACCACCAGTTTTCGCGAATTTCCCGACTATATCAAAGCCAACTTCGACCCGGCCAAGCACAAGAAAGTCGCCATGTTCTGCACCGGCGGCATTCGCTGCGAGAAGGCGTCGAGCTATATGCTCAGCGAAGGCTTTGATGAGGTTTATCACCTCAAGGGCGGGATCCTGAAGTACCTCGAAGAGGTGCCCCAGGAAGAAACCAAATGGCAGGGCGACTGCTTTGTGTTCGACAATCGCGTGACCGTGCGCCACGACTTGAGCCAAGGCGACTACGATCAATGTCATGCCTGCCGCACACCAGTGAGCGTAGAAGATCGCGCCTCTGAGCATTATGTGGCTGGCATCAGTTGCCCCCATTGCTGGGATAAGCTGCCGGAGAAGACCCGTCGCAGCGCGATCGACCGGCAGAAGCAGATCGAGCTGGCCAAGGCCCGCAATATGCCGCACCCGATTGGTTTCAACTACAAGCAAACTCCTTCCGAGGCCTGAGCCATGTCTGCGCGCCTGCTCTATGTAATGGATCCGATGTGTTCCTGGTGCTGGGGCTTCGC
The DNA here is from genome assembly GCF_020790195.1 of Pseudomonas sp. HN8-3. Classification (NCBI taxonomy): domain Bacteria; kingdom Pseudomonadati; phylum Pseudomonadota; class Gammaproteobacteria; order Pseudomonadales; family Pseudomonadaceae; genus Pseudomonas; species Pseudomonas sp. HN8-3. The sequence continues at coordinate 4,047,187 of NZ_CP086206.1, read as the reverse complement.
CCCGGTCGCGCAGGCGCTGGTAGAGCAGGCCCAGGCGGCCGGCGTGGACGTGCACCTGGTGGTGGGCGGCTTGCGCACCGGCAGCGGTGCAGCGCTGGAGCCGACCACCCGGCGCTACATTCTTGAACACTGGCAAGCGGTCACCGAGGCCACCGGCCAGCCATTCAAGCGTGAGGGCGCATTGCCTGACGGGTTTGTCTACGACACCGAGCCTGCCTGCCGTGCCATCGTCACCGCGCGCAGCCTGGCGCCGGATTGCGCCTGGACGCTGCTGGGGCTGATCCAGCGCGCGTTCTATGTCGAGGGACAGGACGTGACCCTCGCCCATGTGCTGGTGGACCTGGCCGAGCAGGCCGGTATTCCGCGTATCGAGTTTGCAGGCGAGTTCGACCGCGCCGAGCAGCATGCCGCCACGGCCGCCGATTTCACCTGGGTGCAGGATCTGGGGATCGCCGGTTTCCCGACGTTGCTCGCAGAGCGCAATGGCCAGTTGGCCTTGCTGACCAATGGTTACCAGCCGCTGTCCGAGCTGTCGCCGTTATTGGGTCGATGGCTGGAGCGAGCTGCCTGTGTATGAGCAACCTCAACGCACTGACCGCCTGACCTGGGCAGAGATTCGCCGTCTGGCGCTGCGCCACAAGAAAGCCCTGTGGATCGCCAATGGCGTGGCCGTGCTGGCGACGCTGTGCAGTGTGCCGATCCCCCTGCTGTTGCCATTGCTGGTGGACGAAGTGCTGCTGGGCCACGGCGATGCCGCGCTCAAGGTGATGAACCACGCGTTGCCCCTGGGTTGGCAGAAAGCCGCCGGCTACATCGGCCTGATGCTATTGGTAACGCTGGCCCTGCGCTGTGGTGCGTTGGTGTTCAACGTGGTGCAGGCGCGGCTGTTTGCGCGTTTGGCCAAGGACATCGTCTATCGCATCCGCGTGCGGCTGATCGAACGCCTCAAGCGGATCTCCCTGGGTGAGTACGAAAGCTTGGGTAGCGGTACGGTCACTACCCACCTGGTCACCGACCTGGACACCCTGGACAAATTCGTCGGCGAAACCCTCAGCCGTTTCCTGGTGGCGATGCTCACCCTGGTCGGCACGTCGGCAATCCTGGTGTGGATGCATTGGCAGCTGGCGCTATTGATCCTGTTGTTCAACCCGTTGGTGATCTACGCCACCGTGCAATTGGGCAAGCGCGTCAAGCATCTGAAGAAGTTGGAGAACGACAGCACCTCGCGCTTTACCCAGGCACTGACCGAAACCCTCGATGCCATCCAGGAAGTGCGCGCCGGCAATCGCCAGGGCTTTTTCCTCGGGCGCCTGGGCCAGCGTGCCCAGGAAGTGCGCGACTATGCGATTCATTCCCAATGGAAAACCGATGCTTCCAGCCGCGCCAGTGGGTTGCTGTTCCAGTTCGGTATCGACATTTTCCGTGCGGCAGCCATGCTTACGGTGCTGTTCTCCGACCTGTCCATCGGCCAGATGCTCGCCGTGTTCAGCTACCTGTGGTTCATGATCGGCCCGGTGGAACAACTGCTGAACCTGCAATACGCCTACTACGCCGCGGGCGGCGCGCTGACGCGGATCAACGAGCTGTTGGCACGCGCCGATGAGCCGCAGTACGCCGGTGGTGCCGACCCGTTTACCGGGCATGAGACTGTCGGTATCGAGGTGCGTGGTCTGGAGTTTGGCTACGGTGAGGACCTGGTGCTCGACCAATTGAACCTGGCGATCGCGCCGGGGGAGAAGGTGGCGATTGTCGGCGCCAGCGGCGGCGGCAAAAGTACCCTGGTGCAGTTGCTGCTGGGGCTCTATACACCACAGGCCGGCAGCATTCGTTTTGGCGGGGCCACCCAGCAGGAGATCGGCCTGGAAACCATTCGTGAAAACGTCGCCGTAGTCCTGCAACACCCGGCGCTGTTCAACGACACCGTGCGCGCCAATTTGACCATGGGCCGCACTCGCTCCGATCAAGCCTGCTGGCAGGCGCTGGAAATCGCCCAGCTGGATGCTACTGTCAGGGCGCTGCCCATGGGCCTGGACAGTGTGGTGGGGCGCTCGGGTGTGCGCTTCTCCGGTGGTCAACGGCAGCGCCTGGCCATCGCCCGCATGGTGCTCGCCGAGCCTAAAGTGGTGATTCTGGACGAAGCCACGTCGGCACTGGATGCGGCGACCGAGTACAACCTGCACCAGGCATTGGCGCGGTTTCTCAGCGGGCGTACTACACTGATCATCGCCCACCGGCTGTCCGCGGTGAAACAGGCTGACCGAGTACTGGTGTTCGATGGCGGGCACATCGCCGAGGATGGTGATCATCAGCAATTGATCGCCGACGGCGGGCTCTACGCCAAACTTTACGGACACCTGCAACAAGTGCGTTGATTTAGCTTAGGCTGTGCTATCGGAAGCGGATTTTCGCGTGCGTATCAAGCTGTGCATGTGTAAGGGACTTCATGAAGCAAAAGCGGACTCTCGGAACGCCACGGTTGTTGGGTATCGTCTGGCCCTTTATTGCCGTTGTCTTGTTCCAGGCATTGTTAGGCTGTGGCAGTCTCTACGTGCTCTCTGCGGTGCGTGGCTATGTGGCTGGCGAAAGCTTGTGGTCCAAGGGCCAGAAGGATGCCATCTATTACCTGACGCTGTATGCCGATAGCCGCGACGACGCCACCTATCTCAAATACCAGCATGCCATTGCCGTACCTCAAGGCGGGCATGAGCTGCGTGTGGCTCTGGATCGGGCCACGCCAAACCTGGCTGCCGCGCGCCTGGGCATCCTCAAGGGTGGCAATCACCCGGACGACGTCCCCAGCCTGATCTGGCTGTACCTCAACTTCCGCCATTTCAGCTACCTGGAAAAAGCCATTGAGCTGTGGACGGTGGGCGATGGCTACCTTGAGCAACTGGATGAACTGGCCCAGCAGATGCACAGCGCCATCAGCACGGATCAGGTCACCGAGCAGGATGTGCGCGCCTGGAAAGCGCGCATCATTGCCATCAACGAGGGTGTAACGCCGGCCGCCAAGGCGTTCAGTGATGCGCTGGGCGAAGGTTCGCGAATGATCCTGCGTCTGCTGTTGATCACCAACCTGGCCACCGCCCTGGGGCTGATCGTCCTGGCGCTGTTGCGTACCCACAAGTTGCTGGCCCAGCGCCACGCCTTCGCTGACGCGCTGCAGGCGGAGAAGGAGCGGGCGCAGATCACGTTGGAGTCGATTGGTGACGGGGTGATCACCACCGACGTCGACGGCGCCATTGCCTATATGAACCCCGCGGCCGAAGCGCTGACCCACTGGAAGTCGGAGCAGGCCCAGGGCTTGCCGTTGGCGGCGTTATTCAAGTTGCTGGATGAAAACGCCGAGCCCGACGGCTTTACCTTGATTGAACACATCATCAAGGGCCAACTCAGTGGCGGCAGCGAGCATTCCAAGCTGATCCAGCGCCTGGACGGCAGCACCGTCTCGGTCACGCTGGTGGGCGCGCCGATCCGCAGTGCCGGCAAGGTCAGCGGTGCGGTGTTGGTGCTGCACGACATGACCCAGGAGCGCCAGTACATCGCCAACCTTTCGTGGCAGGCGACCCATGATGCCTTGACTGGCCTGGCCAACCGCCGCGAATTCGAGTTCCGTCTTGAGCAGGTACTGCAACAGGTGGCACGCCAGCAAAATGGGCGACATGCCTTGATGTTTCTCGACCTCGACCAGTTCAAGCTGGTCAACGACACCTGCGGCCATGCGGCAGGCGACGAACTCCTGCGCCACATCTGCGCGCTGTTGCAATCTGACTTGCGCGAGGGAGATACGTTGGCACGCCTGGGGGGGGACGAGTTCGGCATTCTGCTGGAGAACTGCCCGGCGCCGGTGGCGGAAAAGATCGCCGAGAGCTTGCGCCATACGGTGCAAAGCCTGCACTTTGTGTGGAAAGGCCGACCGTTCATGACCACCGTCAGCATCGGCCTTGTGCATATCTCGCAAACCCCAACCACCCTGGAAACCTCCCTGCGGGCGGCCGACATGGCCTGCTACATGGCTAAGGAAAAAGGGCGCAACCGCATACAGGTCTATCACGCCGATGATTCCGAGTTGTCGCTGCGCTTTGGCGAAATGGCCTGGGTGCAGCGCCTGCACATTGCCCTTGAGGAGGATCGGTTTTGCCTCTATGCGCAGGAAATCTCGCCGTTGGGCCACACCGAAGCCGGCAATGGGCACATCGAAATTCTTCTACGCCTGCATGACGAAGCCGGGCGCATCATTTTGCCCGACAGTTTTATCCCGGCAGCCGAACGATACGGTTTGATGACGTCGCTGGATCGTTGGGTGGTTGAAAACGTATTCAAGATCATTGCTCGATGCATGACTGAACGTCCGGGCCGTCCTATGGCCATGTGTGCGATTAATCTGTCAGGAATAACTATCGGTGATGACGATTTTCTAGGTTTTTTACGTGAGAAATTCGGTGCTTACAGCATTCCACCAGAAATGATTTGTTTTGAAATAACTGAAACCAGCGCTATAGCCAATTTGGGTAGTGCCATTCGATTTATTAATGAACTCAAAGCGTTAGGTTGCCATTTCTCACTCGACGACTTTTGCGCCGGAATGTCCTCATTCGCATATTTGAAACATTTACCTGTAGACTTCCTGAAGATCGATGGAAGTTTCGTAAAGGATATGCTGGACGACCCGATTAACCGCGCCATGGTCGAAGTGATCAACCACATCGGCCACGTCATGGGTAAGCGCACAATTGCCGAATTTGTTGAAACACCCCAGATCGAACAAGCGTTGCTTGAGATCGGTGTGGATTACGCTCAGGGCTACCTGATTGAACGCCCGCAATTGTTTACCTTTGATAGCTTGCAGTGTCGACCCGTGCGGCCTCAGCCCTTGGTGTTCAAGGCGCCCGGCACATTCCGCTGAAACATTTGCTGGTCTGTAAAATCACACTTAAAAAGGAGCCCTACAGTGATCGACACATTCAACAGAACCGGGCCGCTTATGGAAGCCTCGAGTTACCCTGCCTGGGCGCAGCAATTGATCCAGGCCTGTAGCGAGAGCAAGCGTCGGGTTGTCGAGCACGAACTGTATCAGCGTATGCGCGACAACGCCCTCTGCGCCAAGACCATGCGCCACTACCTCATTGGTGGTTGGCCGGTGGTGGAACAGTTTGCTTTGTACATGGCGCAAAACCTGACCAAGACCAAGTTCGCCCGCCACCCGGGTGAGGATATGGCGCGACGTTGGCTGATGCGCAACATTCGCGTGGAACTCAACCATGCTGATTATTGGGTGAATTGGGCGCGTGCCCATGGTGTCAGCCTTGAAGAGCTGCAAGCCCAGGACGTGCCGCCGGAACTGCATGCACTGAGTCATTGGTGCTGGCACACCAGCTCGGCGGATTCGTTGATCGTCGCGATTGCCGCCACCAACTATGCGATCGAGGGGGCGACTGGGGAGTGGTCTGCCGTGGTCTGCTCTACCGGTGTGTATGCCGACGCCTTCCCCGAGGAAGATCGCAAGCGGGCGATGAAGTGGCTGAAGATGCACGCCCAGTACGACGACGCCCACCCGTGGGAAGCCCTGGAAATCATCTGCACCCTGGCCGGGAACAACCCTGGCAAGGCCCTGCAGGAAGAGTTGCGCCAGGCAGTATGCAAAAGCTACGACTACATGTACCTGTTCCTGGAAAGCTGCATGCGCCTGGAGAACGTCGAGAAAGACAAAGAGAAGGCGCCAGCCATTCGCGAGCGCCCGGTGCGCGTTGCCAGCGAGGCGTGATGTAAACGTGATGGCGGGGACTTACCCCGCCATCGCCAAGCGGTTGCGGCCTTCGCGCTTGGCCACGTACAGCGCGTTGTCTGCCCGGCGCAGCAGGCTTTCAGCCGATTCGGCCGCCAGCAGCGTCGAGCAACCCAGGCTCACCGTCAATTCGACCCGCGTGCCTTCCACCCAATAGTCCTGGGCTTGTGCCGCCTGGCGCAAACGCTCACCGACCATCTTCGCTGCATCGCGTCCGGTGTTGGACAGCAGGATCAGAAACTCTTCCCCGCCAAACCGAAATACCATGTCGACGTTACGCAACTGGTGTTTGATCGCCCCCGCCACGGTGCGCAGCACGCTATCGCCGGCGGCGTGACCATGGGTGTCATTGATTCTCTTGAAGTGGTCGATGTCCAGCATCAGCACGGACAAGGGGTGCAGATGCCGCCTGGCCATGTCGATTTCCCGTTGCAGCGTCTGATCCATGGCCACGCGGTTACCGGTTTCGGTCAGCGAATCGCGCAGGGCGCTGCGGGTGGCTGCACGGTAGAGCAGGGCGTTACGCATCGGATACAGCAACGTCACCAGCAGGGATTCGAGCTGGCTCAGTTCCTCGTCGATCAACCGTTGGTTGCGGCGAAACACCAGTTCTCCAAGGTGCTCGCCTTCGTGGCTCAAGGTGTAGCTCACCGAATGGTGGCCACGATGACCGAACTCGAGGCGCAGGTCGCTGGCGGTATGGCGATACTGCAACGCGTCCAGCGGCACCAGGCGTTGTATTTCGCGAAAGAACAGGCCGAGGATGCGCTCCGGCTCCAGGCTGGTTTGCAACTGTTGGCTCAGTTGCTGGCACAGTTCGCTCAGGGTTGCGGGGCGGCGTGGCCGCAGGGAAGGCTGACCAAATCCCAGGCGCTGCAATTTGGCAGTGTCGAAGTCAATCGCGTTGGTCTGGGTGGGTGTTTTCATAAGCGGATGGCCTCTAAGCACTTGGCTGTCTTACAGGCGGGATGAGGGCGGCAAGTGCCAGGCGTCTTACTGTTCCTTCAGTTCCGTAAAACATGAGGAGCAGTTTAAACCGCTTTGCATTGAGTTATAACCCCGAGGCACGTGCCGCACGTCTTGTCATCACTTAACCTGCTTGGCAAGTGTTACAGCGAGATTCGTGCCAAAGCCGTTTTGTTTTAAAAAGTTCTTATAAATCAAAAGACTGTAATTAAAATAAAAAATTATCTTTTAATTAATGGCGCCAGTTATTTGGCTGGTATGGGCCGGCGTTGCAGCCGACCCGTTCAACTTTAATGTCACGGTGGTTCGCGTTGTTTGTCGCGAACAAACAACGACTCAAATAAACCTCACATAAATGACACCGCCTTCATCACGGCTGGACCAGCGTCGTGCGGTCGATCTGCGCGATGGAAGTGACGCCGGTCAGCGTCATGGCCACGCGCATTTCCTTGGCGAAGATATCCAGCACGTTCTCTACCCCACGTTGGCCTTCGGCGGCCAGCGCATAGGTGGTCGCACGCCCCAGCAGGCACGCCTTGGCACCCAGGGCGAGCATACGCACCACGTCGAGCCCGGAACGAATGCCGGAGTCCACCAGCACGGTCAAGTCATCGCCCACCGCGTCGGCAATCGGCGGCAACGCCTTGGCGGTGGACAGCACGCCGTCGAGTTGGCGGCCGCCATGGTTGGACACCACGATACCGTCGGCACCGAAGCTCACCGCATCCCTGGCATCCTGAGGGTCGAGGATGCCCTTGATGATCATCGGGCCTTTCCAGAATTCGCGGATCCACTCCAGGTCTTTCCAACTGATCGACGGGTCGAAGTTGTTGGCAAGCCAGCCAATGTAGTCCTCCAGATGGGTGGGTTTGCCCAGGTACTTGGAGATATTGCCCAAGTCGTGGGGGCGGCCCATCAAGCCCACATCGAATGCCCATTGCGGCTTGGTGACCGCCTGCAACATGCGCCGCTGCGCCGCGTACGGCCCGGACATGCCCGAGTGCGCATCGCGATAGCGTGCGCCGGGTGTGGGCATATCCACGGTGAACACCAGCGTGGTCACGCCGGCCGCCTGAGCTCGCTCCAGCGCATTGCGCATAAAGCCGCGATCCTTGAGCACATAGAGCTGGAACCAGATCGACTGCGGGCTCTGCGAGGCCACTTCCTCAATTGAACACACCGACACCGTCGACAGGCAGAAGGGGATGTTTTTGTTGGCAGCTGCCTTGGCCGCTTGCACTTCGCCGCGCCGCGCATACATGCCGGTCAGGCCGACCGGGCTAAGAATGACCGGCATCGCCAGTTCCGTGCCGAACAAGTTGGTGCTCAGGCTCAGGCTGTCGACATTGCGCAGGATGCGTTGGCGCAGGCTGATCTCGGCCAGGTCCGAACTGTTGGCGCGCAACGTGTGCTCGGCGTAGGCGCCGCCGTCGATGTAGTCGAACAGAAAGCGCGGCAACTTGCGCTTGGCCGCAGCGCGGTAGTCGGAAGCGGACGAGATGATCATCGACGGTGTCTCCACAGGGCAAAGTGCTACACGATAAGCAAAGTTGTGACATGATAAAAACAACTTTTATCACTGCTATCCAGTCGCAAAAGGAATACTGATGAACCTGCGAACATTGCGTGCGTTTGTCGAAGTGGTGCGCCAGGGTGGGTTCTCCCAGGCGGCCGAGGTGGTAGCGTTGACTCAGTCTACCGTCAGCAAGGCGATCAAGACGTTGGAAGACGAGCTGGGTACGCCGTTGCTCAACCGCCTCGGCCACAAGAACGAGCTGACCGCCGCCGGTGAAATCGCCTACCGCCGCGCCTTGGTGATACTCGCCGAACGCAACGACCTGATGGCTGAAATCAACGACCTGCGCGGTCTTACACGCGGCGTACTACGCATTGGCCTGCCGCCGGTGGGGTGCGGGGTGCTGTTTGCCGCCATGTTCGCCACGTACCGCAGCCGTTACCCGGACATCGACATTGAACTGACCGAGTACGGCAGTAAAAAACTGCGTGAATGCCTGGAAGCCGGGGAGGTCGATCTGGCCGCACTGCTGTTGCCGGTGGACGAAGGCTTTGACTACCAACCGGTACGCAACGAACCCCTGATCGCAGTACTGCCCATCAGCCATCCACTGGCCCGACGCAAGCGCATCGACTTCACCGACCTGGCGGACTCGCCGTTCATCCTGTTCGAAGCCGGTTTCGCCCTCAACGCCAAGATTCTCAGCGCGTGTGAGCGCAAAGGTGTGACCCCGAAAGTCACCGCCCGTAGCGGGCAGATCGACTTTATCGTCGACTTGGTCACCGCCGGCCTGGGCGTTGCCTTCCTGCCGCGAATGCTGGCGCACAAGCACCAACACGCCGGCATCGCCTTGATCCCCCTGGACGAACCCCACACCGACTGGCACATCGCCCTGGCCTGGCGCGCCAGCGCCCACCTGCCACCGGCGGCACGGGCCTGGCTGGATCTGGCGGCGGAACCGGCGTTTTCAAGCGGTCATGGCGGGTAATTGAAGCGAATGTAACGCAAAGCTTGACTTCTTCTTTTTAATCAGTAACATACGACGCATTCCGCGATAGCTCAGTTGGTAGAGCAAATGACTGTTAATCATTGGGTCCCTGGTTCGAGTCCAGGTCGTGGAGCCAGATAGAGAAAAGCCTGCAGAGATGCAGGCTTTTTTTTTGCTTTGCGCCCAGCATGGGGCGCAATCTTGTGGGTAAAAGTTCCACCGTAAGCTGATCACAGCGAACGAAGTGAAGCGCAACTGCATGAGGGCGACCGAATGTGGGGAGCAAGCGTGAATCTAAACCGCGAACAGCGGGGGGGGGCGTGGGTCAAGTCATTGCTACAGGGAGCTGACGCGCCGGTTAACCCGCCATACGAAGGTAGCTCCCAATCATTAGCTATCTGCCAACCATGAACGAAAACAATACGTACGCGCCTCAACTAGCGGCTTCTTTACCACTGACAGACTCGGCAGCCACATTGACGACCGGCTTGCCACGCAGCAGACGGCCATTGATTAAGGCGTACGCCATCAGACCAATCAGCAGCCCCCAGAACGCCCCGCCAATCCCGAACAACGTGATATTGGCCGCACTTGCCAGAAAGGTAATCAGCGAGGCTTCACGGGTTTTGGCGTCGGCCATCGCATTGGCCAGGCTGCCGCCAATGGTGCCCAGCAGGGCGAGCCCGGCCAGCGCCGTGATGAAAGCTGGCGGGAAGGCCATGAACACCGCTGCCAGGGTCACGCCGAATATCCCTACAAGGATGTAAAAGAAGCCCGCTGCAATGCCGGCGATCCAGCGTTTGGAGGGCTCTTCGTGGGCTTCCTTGCCGGTGCAGATGGCGGCGGTAATCGCGGCGATATTGAATGCGTGGGAACCAAAGGGCGCCATAAGCAAGGAGCCCAACCCGGTAAGGGTCACGATTGGATTGGCACTGGTGCTGAACCCGTCATTGCGCAACACCAGCATCCCAGGCATGTACTGGCCGGTCAGCGTGATCAGAAACAGCGGCAGCGCGATACTGAGCAAAGCGTTGAGCGAGAACTCTGGCCGGGTGAACACGGGTGCCGCGAGTTGCAGTGTCAGCCCAGACATATCCAGACGTCCCTGAAGCAGCAGCGCAACCACTCCCACTACCAGGATGCCCACTACTGCGTACCGTGCGGTAAAGCGTTTGAGCAGGATATATACGGTAATCAGCAAGCCGACCAGCATGGGATCAAGGCTTATGCCGCCAAACGCGCCGATGCCAAACTGCAGCAGGATACCGGCCAGCAGCCCCGCCGCCACACCCGGCGGTATCAGGCGGATGACTTTTTCGAAGTAGCCCGACAACCCCAGCAGCACAAAGGCGGCGGCCGAGATCATGTATGCGCCCACCGCTTCGGCATAGGGCGCGCTTGCCAGGGCGATCACCAGAAATGCCGCCGCCGGTGTTGACCAGGCGGTGATGATCGGTTCGCGAGAAACCCAACTGAGGAACAACCCGGTAACGCCCACACCAATCGATACGGACCACACCCACGAAGCGGTCAACTCCGGGCTTAACCCGGCGACCCTGGCCGCCTGGAACACCAGAATGAAGGTGCCGCCATAGTTGACGATGACCGAGATCAAACCGGCGAGAATCGGATGAAGCAGATCGCCGAGGCGAACAGATGACATGGATGTTGATGAAGACATGGCTTTACGTTGCTCCCTGCAAATGGCGATGAGCAGAGTCTACGGATAAACTGGCCTGCCTTTTCCGGCCAATTTATTCGCATAGGGCAGACCGCATGGCGAAAACCTTCGAGCTCGACACCTTGAAGATAAGGATCAATGACGCCGAGTTTCAGAAGCTGGACCTGCATCAGCGGATTCAGCGGGCTCTGCGTGCACTTATCCTTGAGGGCACCCTTGGGTCTGGCCTGAAATTGCCGGCGACGCGGGTCCTGGCCAAGTCGCTTGGCGTGGCCCGCGACACGGTCGAGAACGCTTATGGGCAACTGCATCGTGATGGTTTCATCGTGCGGCGTGAGGGGGCGGGAAGCTATGTCTGCGAAACGGTCGGCGCCCAATTGCGCGGTGCTGCACGTCGCCGTATCAAGGCGCAAGCCACCCGACCCAGTGAGGTGACGCCAGGAGTGGGCTTGAGTCAGCGCGGCATGATGATTTTCAACAGTGGTGGCGTTAACGATCAACAGACGGTTAAGGCCTTTGCTACAGGGTTGCCGGAAACCCGTACCTTCCCCACTGATGTATGGGAGCGCCTGCAACGCCACGTCATGAAGGACTATCGCAGTAACGTTCTTCTGCATGGCGACCCGCAAGGCGCTGAGCCTCTGCGCAAGGCCATCGCCACCTACTTGAACCTTGAACGCGGAGCCAAGTGCTCTGCCGACCAGATTCTGGTGTTGAGCAGTACGCGCCAAGCCCTGTTCCTGTGCGCCCAATTGCTGGTGGATGCGGGTAAACCGATCTTGTTGGAAAACCCCGGCTACTACGGCGCCAGAAAGGCCTTTGAAACGGCCGAGACCAAGGTCGTGCCCATAGATGTCGATGGCCAAGGCATACGTACGGACTTGCTGCGAGCAGACCGCAGCGGCGCCGATTGCGTCTATGTCACCCCCTCGCATCAATACCCCACCGGAGCGACGTTGCCCCTGGAGCGTCGGCTTGAGTTGATCAACTGGGCAGCCGAGCACGGCAAGTGGGTCATCGAGGACGACTACGACAGCGAGTTCCACTACGACGGGCTACCGACCGCCTGCGTGCAGGGCCTGGATAAATATCGGCGCACGATCTACCTCGGCACGTTCAGCAAAACGCTCTATCCGGGGTTGCGGATGGGCTATATGGTGCTGCCTGTCGAACTGGTCAAAGCCTTCACCTATGCGCGCAGCATGATGGACGGCCATACGCCGCAGGTCCTTCAATTGACCCTGGCGCGATTCATGGAGGACGGTCACTACAATGCCCATGTTCGGGCCATGCGCAAACTCTACGCCAGCCGCCGTGCGGTCATGCTCAATGCTATCAGCCAGCATCTGAACGGTATTGCGACGGCCTTGACCACCCAAGGTGGATTGCAGATTCCCTGCCTGCTGGCCGAGGGCTGGTCGGAAGAAAAGACCATCCGCCAAGCTGCCAGTGCGGGCGTGCAACTGCCCGGCCTCAGCCGGCTATACGCCGGCGAACAAAAGAAGCAAGGTTGGCTGTTAGGGTATTCGTCCTTGAGCGCATGTGAAATTGAATCCGCCATGCTGCGTCTGGCCAATGCGCTGAGCAATAAATAGGGCGCGCAAATGCATGGTGCGACAGGCATGAGTCCTGTCTAATCCCGCGCCTGGCCGGCCTCTGTCGATTCACCTTCATCGGCTCTATAACAACTGTCACCGCTGCGCCTGCCATCCGGGTAGACAATAAAGCCCCCGCGACCTTCGGGGCAGGCGTGCAGATACACCGGCGCCAGCTCTCGTTGCTTATCGACGTGGGCATTCAAGCGAGCAATATAGATACCCACCGAAACCGACACGCCAACAATCAGCACCACGCACGCGACCAACTGGGCGGCATAACTGGCGCCGATGTCGTCAGGACGCGCTGGCGACATAACTCGATCCTGTGCGCTCGGCATTCTGGCCAATCGGAAACCAGCCGCTGCCGCCCATGCGCCCCCGCTGAGCGTCCGGCGGCAGGAAACCCACCAGCAGGGCGAGGAAAATCAAGGCTAGCAGGGCACCTTTGATCATCGAAGACAGGTTCATGGCGAGGGCGAGCTCTGGATAAGAGAAGCCTTAGCTTAAGCAGCAGTGGGTTAACGTCAGGTAAACGTCAGCAGAAAGCAGCTCGAGTTCCGTTATCCTGCAAACCTCTGCGCACTCCCTGTTCGAGGTTTTCCCCGTGCATATCCACTTGCTGCTGGTCGAGGACAACCTTGATCTGGCCACCACCGTCATCGAGTATCTGGAGATCAGCGGCATTGTCTGCGACCACGTCAGTAATGGTCAGACCGGGCTTAACCTGGCGCTCAATCAGCATTACGACGTCATCCTCCTGGACATCATGCTGCCGCGACTGAACGGCCAGCAGGTATGCGATCGGTTGCGCCAGCAGGGCATCCAGACGCCGATCCTGATGTTGACCTCGCTGGACGCGTTATCCGACAAGCTCGCCAGTTTCGCTGCCGGAGCCGACGACTACCTGGTCAAGCCGTTCGAGCTGGCCGAGCTGGTCGCCAGGATTCGCGCCCTGAGCCTGCGCCGCAGCGGCCAGACCAGTCGCCTGCAAGTGGATGACCTGGTAATGGAGCTGACCACCCGCAAGGTCAGCCGCGCAGGGCAGGAGCTGCATTTGTCGCCCATCTGCTGGACCTTGTTGGAAAACCTGATGCGCGCAAGCCCACAGCCGGTCTCTCGAGAACGCCTGGAAGCGAAGATCTGGGGCGACGAGCCACCCGACACTGATACGCTCAAGGTGCATATGCATCGGTTGCGCAAGGCTGTGGACAAGCCTTTTGGCCGGCCGTTGATCCATACCCTGGCGGGTGTCGGCATTCAGGTAAAACCCCATGCGTAACGGCCTGAGTCTGAAGTGGGTAATCAGCGGCAGTTTCCTGTGCTTGATTGCGGTGGTGCTGGTGATCTACAGCAAGCTGCTGCCTGAATTTACCGTGCGCGGCCTGTTCTATACCGCCAGCGCGATGATGGAGGAGGAAGCCCAATATTTTCTCCGGCACTACAAACAGGACCCGACCACGCCGACGCCGCACAATTACTTCTATACCAGCGTCATCGGCAAGCAGGCATTGCCGCAGGACGTGCGTGAGTTGCTCGATACCCCACCGAGCCTGTCCTTCGGTGCGGTGAATATCTTCGGCGATCTCTATTCCGATGACGACGACGAGCCTTTCCAGATCATCCTTGAACAGCCCCTGGGTGACGGCAAAACCCTCTACATGTACGACATCGACCACGATAAGGAAGCCGGGGGTGAGGTCGAGACGCCGTTGTCTGACGCCTATTTCGATCAGGTCATAGAGAGTGTCAAGTTCATCAGCCTGGCGGTATTCGTGCCGGCGCTGATCATCATCGCCTTGCTGGTCTGGTGGCTGGTTCGGCCGCTGGGGCGTCTGGTGCAATGGTCCGGCACACTCAAAGACCCTGATGCCCTGGCCAGCACACGGCCGGGTTTCAGTTTCAAGGAGTTCAATATGCTGGCCGATGCCCTGGCCAAAAGTGTTGAGCAGGTGCAGGCCGCCAGCCAGCGTGAAGGCCGCCTGTTGCGCTACACCAGCCATGAACTGCGCACGCCACTGGCGGTGCTCAAGGCCAATATCGAATTGTTGGCCCTGCAATCGGGCGGTGTGCTGCCGCCTTCCTTGCAACGTATAGAACGCTCTGTGATGAACATGCAGCTGATTGCCGAGACATTGCTGTGGATGAGCCGCGAGCGTTCCGAATCGCTGCCCGAGCAAGACGTTAATCTGAGCGAGGTAGTCGGCGAACTGATTGAGAAGCACCGCTACCTGATCGGTAATCGGGATATCAAGCTAAGCATCGACATCCACACCGAACCTTGCCGACTGCCCCCTACGGCGTGTCGTATCGTGATCGGCAACTTCCTGCGCAATGCGCTGCAATACGCAGAAGAGGGCACGGTAGACATCAGTTTCGAATACCCGCGGCTGATGATTGCCAATCACGTCCGCGAGGCCAAGCCGCGACAGGAGTCCGACGATTTTGGGTATGGGCTAGGGTTGCAGTTGATGCGGCAATTGTGCGCAAAGCTGGGCTGGCAGATTGAAGTGATCCGTGAGCAACAGAGGTTTACGGTCATTCTTGATTTTACGAGCGTGCGGGCTGTCGAGTCAGAACATTAAAGGCAGATAGCGCTTCACAATAGCGACGGCTGGTTGGGGAGCGGTTTTTATACCCGCGCCTCAGCATCACAGCCCACGATTCCCGCGCGCCAGTGCGTCAGCACTGACACGCAAGAAGGGCGAGGGCGTTACAGCGTCTGCACAATGACTTGGCTTTTCAAGTCGTTGACCATACTTTCAATCGCCGGTTGCATGGCCGCAAAATCCTCCGGGGTGCAGAGAATCTCTGGCTTGCTAAACACATACTTCGCCAATTCATTGGCTGACGTTCAAGGGTTATGAAGATTTTTTCAGGTTTCTCTCGCACGCAATGGGTGCCGAGATTTTCCTTTGAGTAAGACGTTTTCGAATTATTTTATTTAGCCCTGATTAATCAAAAAGTTAAACGCCTCGATTATGGTCATGGAGCGCAGGCGTGTTCTTTTTGACGGCCAATGATTTTTTCCCTTTCGTTTTATTCCAAACAGGTCTTTTACCGAAAAATCAGGACCATGCTTTATTGGTCGAAGCGGGCGGCTGCCTTGGGCAATGCGGTCTTCGAAGCGGCAATCAAGCAACCATTGTTTGAGTTATCGATGCCTTCAAAAGGATCAAACCCCATGGCATTCACCACGCTGATACTTGACGCGCCCGGTCCGCCGCTGCTCTATGAGGAAATCGATCGATTCCTTGAACTGGGCTTGGCGGTCGTCCTTAACCTCTATTACTTCACCGATAAACACAGCATCCAGCAGCGCTACGGCGCACGCATCGGGTATGCCGATATCAACGGCCATGATGAGCGGGGTTTTATCGCAGCGGTGTATCAGGCTGGGGGTTACAGCGTGTTCAAGACGCGCTTGAACATCCCGCTGGGCGGCGAACTGATTCGCGCCGCCAGCTCACCCGGGTTGCCCATACCGCTGCGCGCCATCGCCCAGGCCGGGACCGGTCTCAACCATATCGACCGACAGGCGTGCGAGCAGGCGGGAGTGACGGTTCTGCATACGCCGGGTTCCAACGCGACCGCTGTCGCTGAATACGTGTTGGCCCAGGCGTTGTTTCTGTCTCGGGATCTGGACCACTACAACGCGCAAACCCACCAAGGCCACTGGTCAAAAGGCACCTTGGCGCCTGCTGCTGAATACGCCGAACTCACCCTCGGGCTGGTGGGCACCGGCAGCATTGCCCAGCAGGTGGCGTGTAAAACCAGCGCCTTGGGGATGAAGGTGATTGCCACCGGGTCCGAGCGCTTCACCGAGCAGGAGGCGCGCCGCCTCGGGCTGCAACGCAGGCAAACCCTGGAACAGTTGCTGGATGAGGCCAATATCGTTTCGATCCATGTGCCGCTCACCCCGCAGACTCGCGGCTTATTCGGCAGCGCCGAGTTCAAGCGGATGCGCCAGGGTTCGATACTGATCAATACCGCTCGCGGTGGCATCGTCGACGAGCAGCAACTGGCCGCCTTCATGATCCGGTTTCCCCGGCATATCAAGGCGGTCGCCATTGACACCTTCGCCCTGGAAAAAGACCGTTTCAGCTCGCCGTTGGCGGGCATTGCCGGTGCGCAATTGACGCCGCATATCGCCGGCAATACCACCACCGCAATCCGCACCGCTTCGCAGCGCATCGTCGACCACATCCACGCGTTCAGTCACGCCTTGCAGATGCCGTGTCGCTGATACTGCCTGTGCCGGCTGAGGGGCTAAGCGAGCTTCACATTCATGGTGATGTGGGCAGTGAAGACCTTGACGCCGCCCGCATCGAAGATCTCTACCGGCACGATCTTGTCGCCCGCGGTCTGCCAATCGATAGCGCTGCCATCGGCGACGGCGCGGATATCGGTTTTCGCCTTGGCCAGGTATTCCACGCTCATGCCCTTGGGAATCCAGCGTGCGCCAGCGGGGATCGACGCGTCGGTCATCATGCCGCCGGCCAGTTCGGCGGCGTTGCACAGCGCAATGGCATGCACCGAAGCCAGGTGGTTGGTGATTTCCTTGCGAAACGGCACGGTGACCACTGCATGGTTGGGCTTGAGTTCCGCGATCTCGGGAGTGATGGTGCTGAAGTAGGGTGCCATCTGGCACGCCAGGTTGCTGAATGCGGCAGGGCCTACGCTATTGAACATGCTCAGTGCTTGGCTCATACGAATATCCTCAAGGCTTAGTTGCGGAATAATATTCCGTAACAGAACAATATTCTGTAGATTCCGTGCCTGTCAACCCGAGCTTTCTCTGGTGGTCGCTCAGCCTATAAACTGTTTTGATTTGGCGTTCCCCCCATGCACTCCATCGATCTCATCGAGCGCACCTTCCCCGGCAGGCGCAGCGACCTCAAGCGCACCATCCTGCGTGAGGCGTTGGCTTGTTTTAACGATGCAGGCATCGAGGCGACCAACATCGAGACCATCCGTGCGCGCTGCGACACCAGCGTGGGCGCTATCTATCACCACTTCGGCAACAAGGAAGGGCTGGTCGCCGCGCTTTTCTTTGCTGCGCTGGAAGACCAGGCCAGCCTGCGTGACCACTACCTGCAAGCGGCGGATACGGCCCACGCCGGTGTGGTCGGCCTGGTGTACAGCTACGTTGAATGGGTCACCGCCCAGCCGGACTGGGCGCGGTTTGTTTTCCAAAGCCGTTTTGCCGTGTCCAACGGCCCGTTCAAGGACGAGTTGATTGCGCGCAACAAGCAGCGCAACCAGCAGTTGAAGGAGTGGATGGGCGGGGAAGGGCGCAAGGAACACTTCAGCCATTTGCCCGCAGAACTTATCCCTTCGTTGATCATTGGCGCGGCGGAAAGCTACTCCCGTGCGTGGCTGTCGGCGAAGGTCAAAAAGAGCCCCTTTGAGTACCGTGAGCTGCTGGCTGAAGCGGCGTGGAGCTCGATCAGCCAGCGTTAGTCATTCCTCCTCATCCCCCTGTGGGAGCTGTCGAGCTTTGGCGAGGCTGCGATAGCGATGGTTCAGGCTATGAAGGGTTGACTGTGCCGCCGCCTTCGCAGCCTCGCTGGGGCTCGACAGCTCCCACATTTGGGCGGTGCTGTTGTCGGGAGTTGTGTTTGTCGCAATGGCCTTGCCAATCGAGATCAACTCAGCACTGCCAATCCCCTGTGGGAGCTGTCGAGCCCCAGCGAGGCTGCGAAAGCGGTAGTTCAGGCGATGAAGAGGGTGCCTGTGCCGCCGCCTTCGCAGCCTCGCTGGGGCTCGACAGCTCCCACATTTGGGCGGTGTTGTTGTCGGGAGTTGTGTTTGGCGCAATGGCCTTGCCAATCGAGATCAACTCAGCACCGCTAATCCCTGTGGGAGCTGTCGAGCCCCAGCGAGGCTGCGAAGGCGGTGGTTCAAACGATGAGCCTCTCGGCAATGCCTGCGCCTGATCAAGTTCCGTCTGGGGCTATACTGGCCTCCTTCCAACCCATCGAGATCCCCATGAGCACCTCCCTTTCCCTGGCGCCTGCACGCAAGCCTGCAGCGCCACTGATAGCCTTTATCATCCTGGTGGCGGGCGCCCTGTTCCTGCAAAACACCGTTGGCGCACGCCAAGTGTTGTTGCTGGTGGTCGGCGCCGCGCTGGGCCTGACGCTGTACCACGCTGCCTTCGGTTTTACCTCGGCCTGGCGCGTGTTTATCAATGATCGGCGTGGCGCCGGCTTGCGTGCGCAGATGGTGATGCTGGCGGTGGCGGTGCTGCTGTTTTTCCCGGCGCTGGGTGCGGGCACTTTGTTCGGCCAGCCGGTCGTGGGGCTGGTGGCGCCGGCCGGTGTGTCGGTGGTGTTCGGGGCGTTTATCTTCGGGATCGGCATGCAACTGGGTGGCGGCTGTGCATCGGGCACCTTGTTCACCGTGGGCGGCGGTAATGCGCGCATGTTGGTGACGCTGCTGTTCTTTATCTGTGGCTCGTTGATCGCCACCCACCATGTCGACTGGTGGTTTGCGTTGCCGTCGTTGCCGGCGGTTTCCATCGTCAAAAGTTTCGGTGTGCTGCCGGCGCTGGTCCTGAGCCTGGCGGTGTTCGCGCTGATTGCGGTGGTGACCGTGCGCCTGGAAAAGCGCCGTCACGGCCAGCTTGAACAAGGCGTGCACAGCGAGCATCAAGGGCTGCGTCGTTTTCTGCGTGGGCCCTGGCCGCTGGTGTGGGGCGCGATTGGCCTGGCGCTGCTCAACTACGCCACCCTGGCCCTGGCTGGGCGGCCGTGGGGCATCACCTCGGCGTTCGCGCTGTGGGGCGCCAAAGTGGCGAGCGGGCTGGGTGTGGATGTGGCGAGTTGGGCGTTCTGGCAGATGCCGGGCAATGCCAAGGCCCTGGCCGCGCCGGTCTGGGAAGACATCACCAGCGTCATGGATATCGGCATTGTCCTTGGCGCGCTGCTGGCCGCTGGCCTGGCCGGGCGTTTCGCTCCCAGCCTGAATATTCCGGCACGCTCGTTGATCGCCGCCGTGATCGGCGGCCTGCTGCTCGGCTACGGCTCGCGTCTGGCCTATGGCTGTAATATCGGCGCCTATTTCAGCGGCATCGCCTCGGGCAGCCTGCATGGCTGGGTGTGGCTGGTGGCGGCGTTTATCGGCAATGGCGTGGGCGTGCGCCTGCGGCCCTTCTTCTTTGCCGGCGAACGGCCCCAGGTGGCCTTGAGTGGTTGCTGAGCAGTCCGTCCACATTCGCCTGGCGTGCACGCAAGACGCCGGTTTGTTGCCCGCCATCGAGCAGTGCGCCGCCCAGGCGTTTCGCGCAATCGAAGGGCTGGCCTGGCTGGCGGATGCCGCGTCGATTGGCATCGAGTGCCATCGGCAGTGGATCGCGCTATCGACCTGCTGGGTGGTGGTTGATCACCACGACCAACCCCAGGGTTTCCTCAGCGCAGAACGCTTTGGCGACGATCTGCATATCCATGAAGTGTCCGTGGTCCGGCCGCTGCAAGGCCAGGGCTGGGGGCGAAGGCTGGTGGAAACGGCGATGAACCACGCCCGCGCCCAGCAACTGCATGCAGTGACCCTGACCACCTTTGTGCATGTACCGTGGAATGCACCGTTCTACCGGCGCCTGGGCTTCGCTACTCACAGTGATCCGCGTCTGGAAACGATCCTGGCGGATGAGTACGCCCATGGCTTCGAACCCGGCAGTCGTTGTGCCATGGCGTGCCCGGTGACATGTCCGAATCCGTCCTGAAGTAGTCTGCCTTGCGCCTGTCGTGCGCTGTGGGTTGTCCTTACCATGGCTTGCATCGTTCACCCACTGATGCAAGCCAAAAGGACTGCCCATGAGCCGTAAAGCCCTGATCGTTATCGACGCCCAGCACTCGTTCCGTCATTCAACCTATTGGTCCGAAAATGACCTGCCCGACTATCTGGAAAAACAGCAGGCCCTCATCGATGGTTGTGTTCAGCAGGGCATCCCGGTGGTACAAGTCTTCCATGTTGAAGACCAGGGGCATTTCTCCATGCAATCGGGCAACGTCAGGGCACTGAGCGAGCTGTCGATCAATCCGCAGTTGGTGATCCACAAGCGCTACCACAGTGCCTTTGCGGGTACGCCCCTGGCCGCTCGCCTGGTGGAGATGGGCGTCGCCACGCTGATCATCAGCGGCATCCGCACCGAGCAATGCTGCGAGACCACTACGCGGCAGGCTTGCGACAGTGGCTTAAAGGTGGATTTTGTCAGCGAGGCGACGCTGACCTTCCCGATGACCCACGCGCGTAGCGGCCGGGTCTATACGCCGGCCGAGATTCGCGAACGCACGGAGCTGGTCCTCGATGACCGCTTCGCCCGCATCGTGACGGTCGCCCAGGCCCTGGCGGAGTGAATCGATGAGTGTGCCGGTGCTGTTTGTGCTGTTGCCAAACGTACTGATGCTCGACCTGGCCGGGCCTGCCGAAGTGCTGCGCCTGGCCGCCCAGGTCGATGACCCGGCGGTGGTGGATTTCGACTTGCAGTACGTCAGCCCGGTGGCAACGCTGCACACCTCCATCGGTTTGCCGCTGACGGGGCTGGCGCCACTGCCACCGACCTTGGCCCCCGGCACCCTGGTGGTCTTGGTGGGCTCCACGATGAAGGTCAGCAAGGCACACCAGCAGGCGTTCGAGTCGGCCAGCAACCACCTGACTTACTGGTTGCAAAACGTCTTCGCACCCTCGGCTGAACGCCTTATCTGCGTATGCGCCGGCGCGTTGAGTGCCGCCAGCGCCGGATTACTGGATGGCCGCCAATGCACCACGCACCACTCGTTGTGCGCCACCTTGCAAGCCATGGCGCCCAAGGCTCGCGTCCTGGAAAACCGCTTGTACGTGACCGATGGTCCGGTCAGTTGCAGCGCCGGTGTCACGGCCGGTATCGACCTGATGCTGCACCTGGTCGCCGAGCTGGCCGGGCCACGGCTGGCGTGCGCGGTAGCGCGGGACATGGTGGTTTACCTGCGCCGCAGCGGCAGCGACCCGCAGTTGTCGCCCTGGATAACCGGGCGTAATCACCTGCATCCGGCGGTGCATCGGGTGCAGGACGCCATCGCCGCGGCGCCCTGTGAGGACTGGACCGTAACCCGCATGGCCGCCCTGGCCTGCACCGGCAGCCGCCACCTGGGGCGCTTGTTCCAGGAGCATGTCGGCATCAGCCCGCTGGACTACCTGCACCGCCTGCGCCTGGCGGTGGCCCGTGAACTGCTGGCCGAGTCGGACCTGGGCATTGAAACCGTGGCCGAGCGCGCAGGCTTTGGTTCGGCGCGGCATCTGCGGCGTATCTGGGGCAAATATGAAGCGGCCACCCCTTCAGCCATGCGCCTTACTCAGCAGGTGTCTCGGGGGACGTGACCGGTTCCTGGCCGGCCTCGGTCGCCAGCTTCAAGCGGTCGGCCTTGCTGATGTATTTGTCTTTGCTTTTGGGCGCCAGTTTGGCGCTGGCCTTTTTGGCTTTGGCCTTGAAGAGCTGCTGAAGTTTTTTCTGGCGGTTCATGTCGCGGAGCCTGAGAGGGAAAGGCGCGGATGATACCAGTTTCAGCAAATGTGACCGGGCCCTGGGTCGCTTTTTAGCGCTGATCTGTGCATTGAATCGTCCTTCGTTTCGCCAATAATCGGGCCGAGTATCCAGCGCAAACGGAAAAGCCCCGATGAGCATTCACACCCGTACCAAACGCATGACTGTCCCTCAATTGGTCGCCATGAAGGGGCAACAGAAAATCGTCTCCCTGACCGCCTACTCCAGCGCTATCGCCAAGCTGATCGATCCGATCGTCGACTTCATCCTGGTGGGTGACTCCACGGCCATGGTCGGCTATGGCCGGGCCTCGACCCTGAGCATGCAACTGGAAGAAATCATCGGCCACACCCGGGCGGTGGTCGACAGTACACGCTTGGCCTGTGTGATCGCCGACATGCCGTTTGGCAGTTACCAGGAGTCGTATGAGCAGGCTTTTCGCAACTGCGCCCAGGTGCTGTCGCGCACCGGTTGCGATGCGATCAAGCTGGAGGCCAATCAGGCCCTGGCCGGTACCGTGGAGTTCCTGGTTGCACGGGGTGTACCGGTGATGGCCCACGTGGGGCTGATGCCGCAATTCGTCAACGTCATGGGCGGGTTCAAGGCTCAGGGCCTGAGCGCTGAAACCGCTGCGGTGATTGTCGCCGATGCTCGCGCCAACCTGGAAGCGGGGGCCTTCAGTCTGCTGCTGGAAGGGGTGGCCGAAGGTGTGGCCCGGCAGATCACCCTGGACTCAAGCCAACCCACCATCGGCATCGGCGCATCGCCTGCGTGTGACGGCCAGGTGTTGGTCACCGAGGATGTGCTGGGCCTGGGCGGCGGCTCGATGCCGCGCTTCGTCAAGCAATACGCTGATGTGGGGGCGGTGATTCGCGATGCCTGCGAGCGTTTCGCCGACGATGTGCGCCAGGGTCGTTTTCCCGAAGACCGGCACTGCTACGGGCTTTGACGCAACGCCTGGGCCAGTAGTTGGACGGCCTGGGCAATGTCCTTGCTCCAGTCGAGTGTGTAGCTCAGGCGCAGGTGATCTGGCCAGGCGCCTTGCTGGCTGAACAGTTCGCCGGGGGCGATGACGATGCGCTGGCTTAGCAAGTGCGCGAACACCTGGCGCATATCCACCGGGCGGCTGGCCCGGAGCCAGAAGCTTGCGCCGCCATGGGGTTCGACCACCTGCCATTGGCCATTGCCGTGGGTTAACAGCAGGGCTTTGAGCTGTGTCATGCGCGCCAGTAACCGTGCGCGCAACGCCTTCAGATGGGCGTCGATACGCTTGGACGCAAACAGCTTGGCGATGGCTTTCTGACGGATCGGCGAGAGGCGAAAGCCGCGCTCCAGGAACAGCTGCTGCAACGGCGCCCCAGCACCGCGACACAGCACATAGCCGTAGGGTGCTTCCGAGCCGATGACTTTGTCGAAGGTCGAAAACACCAGCAGTTTGTGCGGGGCGGCGTAGTCGCGATAACGCGCCGGTTGCGGGCCAAAGTACAGCTCGCCGTAGGTGTCGTTTTCGAACAGCCAGATATCCCGCTCGGCCAACCACTGGCAAATCTGCTGTTTATCCTGCGCGGGCATCACACCGCCCTGTGGCATATTCACCGTCGATGACAGCACCGCCAGGCGGATCGGCTCACGCTTGAGCAGCGTGTTCAGAGCGCCCAGGTCAAAACGCCCATCTGCGCCGAGGGGCATCTCGATCACACGGATTTTCGCCGCCTGCAATTGCCGCAGGATCGCCCACGAACAGGGTGACTCCACCAACGCGAGTGTGCCGGCCAGTTCCAAGGCATTGAGCGAGACCTCTAACACGCTTTGCAAATCCGAGCCGATATACACCTGGTCGGCTTGCCAGTAATGGTCAGTAGAGCGGCTATAGCGTTCGGCCAAGGCCGCGCGCAACTCGGGCTCGCCCATTGGCAGATACAGTGGTGCCAGCGAGCGCGGGTACTGCCGGGTCAGTTCACGTTCCAGCATCAACAAAGGCTGCTCCAGCGACAGCAGCATCGCCGGCGCGTCGCTGCTCAGGGCCAGCATGCCGGGTTGGCGTGCGTTGGCGAAGACCTGGTCGAGCAGGGGAGATGAGCTTGGGTTGATGGTGGCAGCCAAGCCTGGGACGATGAAAAAACCGAGCTTGGGCCTGGCCTGGATCCGCCCTTGTTCCTCAAGCAATGCATACGCGTACTTGGTGGTCGACACCGACACGCCCAGGCGCAGGGCCAGTTGGCGCAGGGACGGCAATTTGCGTGCGCCGTCGGCAGGGCAGGCCTCGATCAGCTCGATGAGGTAGCGGTACACCGCCTGATAGGCAAAGGTGTCTTTGCTTCTTTTCATACTTATTTGAACCGCTATTCTGTAGGAGCGAGCTTGCTCGCGAAGCACTTCAGCACGCCACGTTTTACCTGGAAGCGCGCGTTATCGTTGAGATTTTTCGCGAGCAAGCTCGCTCCTACATCATCAAACCCTGATCAACGTGCCAAAAACTGGCTGATCAACGTGATCACCTGCTGCTGGATAATCGGTCGTGGCCGTGCACCCGGCCCATCCTGACAAATGATGCTGTCGCCGGGCACATCCGCGTCGAGCACCGCCGCCGCGCCCGGTTTGCATTGCGACATAAAGCTGAAGTGATTGGCGTCGCGGATCTCCACGTACTGCGTCGAGGCGTTTGGCAACCGTTTGGCCATGTCGGCCGATTCCATCTGCGCCGGCAAATCCGCTGACGGTACACCGGCGGCGATCACCAAGGCCCGCACCGGCAGCGCCGCCAGACTTGCATCGGTAAACCCGCGCGACAGGCCCAGGTCCAAAGACACCACGGCGCTGACGCGCTTGTCGCTCAAGTCCGCCGCCAATTGCTCCTTCCCGTTCGCAGTGCCTTCAGGGTTCATCTCACGGTAGGCGGTACACGCGACCAACGTCGGATGAGCGCTGCAGTCCCGGGCAAACAGCGCCGGGTCAAAACGCGCACCGGCCGTCTCCATCACCGTCCAGCCTCCCAGGGAATGCCCCACCACGGCGATCCGGCCGCTATCCACCGCACCGAATGGCTCGGGCTGGGCCAATAGCGCATCAATGGCCCGACTTAAATCCCTAGGCCGTTGCCATAACTGCGCAGCGGCCTGTGCGCTGCGATCCTGGCTGGTAGTGCCCGGGTGGTTGACCGCCGCCACGATATAACCCTGCTGCGCCAACGCACTGGCCAGCCACGCCTGTTTGCCCCAATTGCCCCCGTAGCCGTGGGAGAGCACCACCAAAGGATGCTTGCCGGGCGTCGGCGCCGCATCGGGAACGGCCAGCACGCCGATGAACACCACATTGTCGGCGATCAGCTTGGGTTTGGCAGTGGTGGCGGCGGGGTACCACACAGCCATTTCCAGCGGGCGGTTGTTGTGGGTGTCTGGCAGGGTGGTGGTTTGAAAGCCGACGGGGCTGTCGCTGGCGAATGCGGGAGCGCTCAGGCACATCAGCAGCAGAGCGGCGAGGCGGGCTTTCATGCTGTTTTCGTCCTTGAAAGGGAGGGCGCAGCATGACCTGAAACGGTCGGTTCAGGTAGAGGGTCCAAGAGAAAGGGCGCCCACCAGGCTCCGAGGGCCTGACCGGCGCCTAGGTGCTGCCGAGTCGTCGTGAAGTCGATCATGACGACGCGGCGGTCTATCGGGTGGCTGCAAGACTAGCTAACCCTTGAAGCACTTTCCCTCGCCATCAATTTGTCCACCAACAAAACCCCCAATTCACTCAGCTGATGAATCGCCAGCGCGACATCGCGCTGTTTGCCTGACAGTTCATCCGACAGGTCAAGCAATAACGCTGTCACCGAGGAAAAGGTTTCGTAGCTATTGGCGATGAGCATTTCGTTGCTGGCGTCGTCGGCAACGCTGAACAGCGGTGAGGGAGGTGGTTCGGCGTGGGTGTTAAGGGATGCCTGATCAAGCTTGAGGTTTGGATCGTTTGGAGGGTTAGGCGTGACTTTATACATGTGTGTTGTACCTGTTTTAGGGCCAACACCTCATCGCTACTAAACGATGGGGTGGCGGCTGTACGCAGGTTAGTAGACCGGGGAAACACACAAAGCCGGCGCGCCCGAGGGCGCCCTGCGCACAGCCACCATCAAGCACAGACAAGAACATCTGATCGATGAGGCTCATGCACTTTATGTTGTCACTCGGGCTACTAAACCCGATCACTGAGTTGTCAGCGACCGAGCCACCTTAGAGACGCCCATCCAAGCGCACAAGCCGGCGGATTCTGACGCAACTGTAGGCAATGGAGCAAGGTGGTGCAGAGCGCTGTAGGACATGTCTACGGGCTATCGCTACTCGTAGGCGAACTGGTCAATCAACCCCAAACGCGGAACACGACTGTTTGGCTCTAATATTGCGCCTGGAGCAATGACGGCATTCGCGCCGATTTTGCAGCCGTCGCCTACCAGGGCACCAAATTTGTTTACCCCTGTGTCGATCACATTGTCTGCATAGCGGATCTTGATATCCGCCCCATCCAACTCATTACGGTAATTGGCGATGATTGCACCGGCTTCAATATTTACCCCTTCGCCAATCAATGAATCGCCGACAAAGTTGAAGTGTGCCAGCTTGCTTGCGGCCAGCATGAAGGTGCTTTTCAGTTCGCAGCTTGGGCCCACAATGCAATGGCTGCCCAGATAAACGCCGCCGCGCAGGTACGCTCCCGCTGCTACGAATGAGCCTTCGCCGATGATGATCGGGCCTTTCAACACAGCGCCTTCTTCGACAATGGCGCTTTCGTGGATGGCACAGTCTCCGTGGCGCCGGTAGCCCGTGCCGAGGCGTGACAGCAAGGCCAGAACCTGGTTTTCGCAGTCTTGAGATACCCGCCAAGCGGCGGGCTGCGTCACGCCAAGGGAGGGCCATTGAGCAATGAATGTACTGATCTCAGGTAGCTTCATGCAGAGCGCTTCCGATGTCGGGGTGGGAGGGTAGAGCCCGCTGTGACGATAGGGTGGTGGGCTCAGGCGACATCTTAATAGCGTCTGCCCCGGTTTACTTAATACCAAAGAAAGTCGCGGGTCGCCGTTGTGCGCAAAAATGCTGCCTCAACGACAACGCAGTGCAAATGTGGGAGGGGGCTTGCTCCCGATTGCGGCAGGTCAGCCAACCTCTCAATGGCAGATACACCGCTATCGGGAGCAAGCCCCCTCCCACATTGGCTGTGTGTTGCTGGTTTTAAAAAAGCACTGGCAGATGCAAGATGTAGCCAGTAGGCTACAGGCGGACAAAAGATTCTCGATGCCCTGAGAGGTCAATGACATGAGTCAGTCAACATTCAAACCAGAGGACATGCCGATCCTCGAGCTGGATACATCCGGCACCAGCGCCTATGAGGCTTCACGCTTCCTTGATAGCCCGCAAACCATCAGTGCCTATCTTGCGCAAAGCATGGCGTGCCATGACCCGCAAGTCCTTATGAAGGCGCTGGCCGAGGTTGCCAAAGCCCAGGGTGTGAACAAGGTTGCCGAAGCGGCAGGGGTGAATCGGGAGAGCTTGTATAAAACCCTGAAAGGCGGCTCAAAGACGCGTTATGAGACGGTCCAGAAGCTGATGTTGGCATTAGGGGTGGAACTGACGGTGCAACCGATTGCCGCGACCACAATTAAAAAAACGGCCGTCACCGGCAAAACCTGATGGACCAAAAATCGGACGGTTTATTTGATTGAAAATAGAGACGTCCCTTTTTGTCCACAGAGGGCTATCCGTTACGAAGGGATGATGCGATTTACGAGAGAAGCGGTGTTGATGTGCGCCTGGTCTTGTAGGAAATCGACATCTTGCAGCGTAAGGTTATTCCCATAATACTGGTTATATATCCAGTATTTTCGGGGCGGCGCGCTCATGAAACGAAAATGAGTGAAAAATGGGCCGGTGGCAAAAAAAAGCGACTCCGTTAGGTTGAGGTCCTCTCCTTCAAGAAAGGAGAGTTCTTAATCAAATCAATGGAGTCACAAAATGAACGAACCACAAACCCAGACACCGCTTCGCCATGGTCGTGTCACATCCCCTTCCAGTCGTGGTGCAGTCGCCGTGGATCTGGGCCTGCTGGAGACCTGGCAGGTCAATGAAATGGAAGGCGGCAAAAACTTCCCGGCACTGATGGCCGGTCCGTTCCCGGCGCCTTACCAAACCGACAGTGACAGCGTCACTCCACCAGCCGACGGCTTCATCCTCAGCGGTGGCAAGACCGATGCGCGTGACTGCATCAACTTCACCAACGAGGAAATGGCCAAGAAACTCAACCGCGCCTTCACCTGGCCGTTACTCAATGTCGAGCCGGGTCAGACCTTCAAGGTCACCTGGGCATACACTGCGCCGCACACCACCCGTGGCTATCGCTGGCTGATCACCAAGGATGGCTGGGATCCGAAACAGCGCATCACCCGCGCACAGCTGGAAACCCAGCCGTTCGCCGAAGACTTCTATACCCAGGTGCCGTACTACAGCCATGCCGGCGAACTGAAGGCCAAGGTCAATCATGAAGTGAAACTGCCGGCCAACAAGAAGGGCCAGCATGTGATCGTATTGATGTGGATCGTCGCCAACACCGGCAACGCCTTCTATCAAGCCTTCGACGTGGACTTCAAATAAGCCCGCACCATTAAACCCACAGGTTCTGAAGGATTAGAACATGTCAAATATCGACTTTACCTCATTGCAATCGCCACTCAACGATGCCGCTTCGCTGATGCCCAGCATTGCCGGCAAAAAGATCCTCATGGGCTTCTGGCACAACTGGCCTGCCGGACCCAGCGATGGCTACCAGCGTGGCCAGTTCGCCAATATCAGCCTGGCGGATGTACCAAAGGATTACAACGTGGTGGCCGTGGCCTTCATGAAGGGCAACGGTATCCCAACCTTCAAGCCGTACAACCTGTCCGACGCCGAGTTCCGTCGCCAGGTGGGCGTGCTGAACAGCCAGGGCAGGGCGGTGCTGATTTCCCTTGGCGGCGCCGATGCACACATCGAACTGCATAAAGGCAACGAACAGCCACTGGCCAACGAGATTATCCGCCTGGTGGAAACCTATGGCTTTGATGGCCTGGATATCGATCTTGAACAGAGCGCGATTGATTTCGCCGACAACAAGACTGTCCTGCCCGCCGCGTTGAAACTGGTCAAGGACCACTACGCAGGTCAAGGCAAACACTTCATCATCAGCATGGCGCCGGAATTTCCGTACCTGACCACCGCCGGCAAATACGTCGGCTACATCCAGGCGCTGGAAGGCTATTACGACTTCATCGCCCCGCAGTATTACAACCAGGGTGGCGACGGGATCTGGGTGCAGGAGGTCAACAATGGCAATGGCGCCTGGATTGCCCAGAACAACGACGCGATGAAAGAGGACTTCCTGTTTTACCTGACCGAAAGCCTGGTGAGCGGAACGCGGGGGTTTACCAAAATCCCGGCAGACAAGTTCGTCATTGGCTTGCCTGCGAACGTCGATGCGGCTGCCACCGGTTATGTGATCAACCCAGCAGCCGTGACCCATGCATTCAAGCGCTTGTACGACAAAGGATTGTCGATCAAGGGCCTGATGACCTGGTCGGTGAATTGGGACAACGGGATCAGCAAAGACCACGTGCCTTACAACTGGGAGTTCAGCCGTCGTTATGGGCCGCTGATCAATGGCACTGCTCTCTCTGGCCTTGAGGAGGATACGGCGGATCTCGAGGTCGCCAATCAGCAGTAGTGCAAAGAGGCCTCTGGCAGACGTGCCAGAGGTCAAACAGCTAAGCTTCTGATCTGACTAAAATCCGATGCCTGTTTGGGCATCGGATTTTTTGCGTCACGCTCAAATTGCGCTGAGCGTTCATAAAGCCGATTTACCGCACTAAGCAAGGCCGCTTGTTATCAAAGCCCCAACCCGGGATCAAGAATTGCATCGCCACACTGTCATCCCGCGCCCCAAGGCCCATGCCTTTGTACAGCTCATGGGCCTTGGCCACGGCGTCCATATCGATATCCACACCCAGGCCCGGCTTGGCCGGCACCTTTACGTAGCCCCCTTCAATCTTCAGCGGTTCGCGGGTCAGGCGCTGGCCGTCCTGCCAGATCCAGTGGGTGTCGATGGCGGTGATCTCACCCGGGGCGGCCGCGGCCACCTGGGTAAACATCGCCAGGGAGATATCGAAGTGGTTGTTGGAATGCGAGCCCCAGGTCAGGCACCACTCGTTGCACATTTGCGCGACGCGCACCGAGCCCTGCATGGTCCAGAAGTGCGGGTCGGCAAGAGGAATGTCCACTGATTGCAGCTGGATGGCGTGGCCCATTTCGCGCCAGTCGGTGGCGATCATGTTGGTAGCGGTTTTAAGGCCTGTGGCGCGGCGGAATTCGGCCATGACTTCGCGGCCCGAGTAGCCGTTTTCTGCGCCGCAGGGGTCTTCGGCGTAGGCCAGCACATGATGCTGGTCGCGGCACAGGCGGATGGCTTCTTTCAGCGACCATGCGCCATTGGGATCAAGGGTGATACGCGCATCGGGAAAGCGTTCAGCCAGCGCGGTGACGGCTTCGATTTCTTCATCGCCACTGAGCACACCGCCCTTGAGCTTAAAATCGTTGAAGCCATATTTGGCCTTGGCGGCTTCGGCCAGGCGCACCACAGCGTCAGCGGTCAGGGCTTTTTCGTGACGCAGGCGGAACCACTCATCATCGGCGTCGGCTTCGTTGCGGTAGGCCAGGTCGGTAGCGTTGCGGTCTCCGACATAGAACAGGTAGCCGAGCATTTTCACTGCGTCGCGTTGCTGGCCTTCGCCGAGCAAGGCGGCCACCGGCACTTCGAGGAACTGGCCCAGCAGGTCGAGCAGCGCGGCTTCCATGGCGGTGACGGCATGAATGGTGATGCGCAGGTCGAAGGTTTGCAGGCCGCGTCCCGCGCTGTCTCGGGACGCAAAGGTGCTGCGCATCTGGTTAAGCACGCGCTGGTACTGGCCAATCGGCTGACCGATCACCAGGCTGCGCGCGTCTTCCAGGGTTTCACGGATACGCTCGCCGCCGGGCACTTCGCCCACGCCGGTGTTGCCGCTGCTGTCCTTGAGGATGACGATATTGCGCGTGAAGTAGGGGCCGTGGGCACCGCTGAGGTTCAGCAACATGCTGTCGTGGCCGGCGACCGGGATGACCTGGAAATGGGTGACTACAGGGGTATTCATGGCAAGGTCCTTATATACGCTCAAAGGGGTTTGCTGATGGCGGCGCCTGAGGGTGCAGCGCTATGTGAGGTCTGCACGATAGAGGGCGACGTCTTGGCGAAAAACACCAGGATGGCCGCAAGCACCGAGGTGCCGGCCAGGCCATACAGCCCGCCCTGGATCGAGCCGGTGGTTTGTTCCAGAAAGCCGAAGGTGGTCGGCGCCACAAAGCCGCCCAGGTTGCCGATGGAGTTGATCAGCGCGATTACGGCGGCGGCGATGCGCACATCCAGGTAGCCCTGGGGGATGGGCCAGAACAGCGACGACGCGGACTTGAACCCGATGGCCGCAAAGCAGATCGCGACGAAGGCGAAGATCGGCCCGCCGGTGGTGGACATGAACATGCCGGCCGCCGCGATCAGCAGGGCCGCCGCGACCCAGGCTTGCTGGAACTTGAACTTGCCCGACAGCGACGCAAAGGCGTACATGGCAATGATGGAGATCAGCCAGGGGATCGAGTTGAAGAAACCCACCTGCACATCACTCAGGTCGCCCATTTTCTTGATGATGCTCGGCAGCCAGAAGGTGGCGGCATAGATCGTCAGTTGAATGCAGAAGTACAGGGCGCAGAACAGCAGGATCTGGCGGTCCTTGAGCAGCTTGCCGATGGTCGGTTTCACCGTGGTCAGGGCTTCACGTTCGCGCTGTTCCTGGTCGATGGCGCCAACCAGGGCGTCCTGTTCTTCGCGGGTCATCCACTTGGCATCATGGGGCTTGGAATCCAGCCAGAACCACACAAAGAAGCCCAGCGCCACCGAGGCCAGGCCCTCGATGCCGAACATCCATTGCCAGCCGTGCAAGCCAAAACCTTCGATCTGCAACAACGCACCCGACAACGGCCCGGAGATCAACGACGCCACCGCCGAGCCACTGAGGAAGATCGCGATGGCCTTGCCGCGCTCCACGCCGGGCAACCAACGCGTGAAGTAATAAATCACCCCGGGGAAGAACCCGGCTTCCGCCACACCCAGCAAGAAACGCAGGATGTAGAAGTGGGTTTCGTTCTGGATAAACGCCATCAGCGTGGCGACGATGCCCCAGGTGAACATGATGCGGGTCAGCCAGATACGGGCGCCGACCTTTTGCAGCAGCATGTTGGACGGCACTTCGAACAGCGCATAACCGATGAAGAACAACCCGGCACCAAAGCCGTAGGCCGCCGCGCCGATCCCCAGGTCATGCTCCATGTGCGTGCGCACGAAGCCGATATTGACGCGGTCGATGTAGTTGAGGATGAACATGACCACGAACAGTGGCAGCACATGGCGCTTCACTTTGCTCACGGCGCGGGCGAGTACTGAATCACTTTCGGGTGCGGCAGATGCTGGGCTTGAATGGCTCACCATTTGAAAACTTCCCCCTGATTGTTTTTATGCGGGTTTGGCTGTTTTGTTGATAGACATCATACAAGTGGTTTTCCGGGAATCGCAATGCGCTGATGAGTGAATTTGTTTTTATAAGTACGGCGAATGACCAGTTTTTTCGGTTATTTAGCCGTTTTTATTGGTTTTTGCAGCGGAATTTGAGTGGGAGGGTTCAAACATTTCAGCAAATGCGGGTGGTGAGCATTTGATGTGTTGTCATACAAGCTGAAGGATTTTTTCAGCAAAAGGGCGGTGCTTCCAGACAGGGTGATAAGCTTGCTCCTGCCCAACCCTGCGGACCTGTAGTCATGCCCATTGAAAGCCCAACGCCTGTGCGTAAACGCTCAACCAACCTGGCCCAGGGCGTGGTTGAGGCGCTGACCCAGCGCATCCTGCTCGGGCAACTCAAGCCCGGTGAAAAACTGCCGTCTGAATCCACCATCGTGCTTGAGCACGGAGTGAGCCGCACCGTGGTGCGTGAAGCCTTGTCCAAGTTGCAGGCGTCGGGGCTGGTGGAGACGCGTCACGGCATCGGCACCTTTGTGCTGGAGCAACACACGCAGCCGGGCCTGCGCCTGCATGTGGACACGGTCGCCAGCGTGCGCAACATGCTCGAATTACGCTTGGGCCTTGAGGTGCAGGCCGTGGCGTTGGCCGCCCTGCGCAGGAGCGAAGCGCAACTGGCCCATATGCGCCAGGCGCTGGACGACTACCAGGCCTCGCTGGCCAACAACGACAGTTGCGTGGAGGAAGACAAGCGCTTTCACCAGCTGATCGCCGAGGCCACCGGCAATACCTTTTTCACCGACATCATGCTGCACCTGGGCAGTGCGATGATCCCGCGCACCCAGGTCAAGGACGCCGAACGCGGCGGCGCGGACTTTGCCAAGCTGGGGCAGTTGGCGAACCTGGAGCACGAGGCGATCTACAACGCCATCAAGCGCCAGGACCCGGATGCCGCACGGGCAGCCATGGTGCTGCACTTGACCAACAGCCGGGATCGATTTTCCGGGCACTCATAAGGAACCACCGTTGAACCAACACACCTTGTCCATGCGCCTTGAGCGTGTGGCAGCGCATGTGCCGATCGGCGCACGCCTGGCCGATATCGGCTCGGACCACGCCTACCTGCCGGTGGCCTTGATGCACCGAGGCGCTATTGCGGCGGCAGTGGCGGGGGAAGTGGCCGCTACGCCGTTTCACGCAGCCAACCGTACCGTGGCCGACAACGGTCTGGCGCAGCACATCACCGTGCGCCGGGCTGATGGCTTGGCGGCAATCGAGGCGGGCGATGATATTACCGTCGTCAGCCTGTGCGGCATGGGCGGCGAAACGATCCGCGACATTCTCGACAGCGGCAAGGCGCACCTCAATGGCCGCGAACGCTTGATCCTGCAACCCAACGGCGGCGAGCAGCCGCTGCGCCAATGGCTGATGGAGAACGGCTACCAGATCCTGCACGAGGAGCTGCTGCGGGAGAACCGCTTCTACTACGAAATCATCGTCGCCGAACGCGCCGAGGCGGTCACCTATACCGCCGAGCAGCTGTACTTTGGCCCGTTGCAAATGCAGGCGCGTAGCGAGGAGTTCCTGGCGAAGTGGCAGCGTATGGTGCGCGAAAAACGCAAGACACTGGCCAGCCTCGAACAGGCGCGGCAGGCCGTGCCCGAGCAGAAAGTGCAGGAGATCGTGCAGCAGGTGAAGTGGATCGATCAGTTGCTCGCCTGAGCCACATTCACGGCACTTCACCGCTACCCTGTAGTCTTCTCCTAAATCCCCCAAGGTGTTGCCCGCTATGATCACTGTTCACCACCTCAACAATTCCCGCTCACAACGTATCCTGTGGGTGCTTGAAGAATTGGGCCTGCCCTACGACATCAAACGCTACCAGCGCGACGCCAAGACCAACCTGGCGCCACCTGAACTCAAGGCCATTCACCCCCTGGGCAAATCCCCGGTGATCGAAGACGGTTCCCGCGTGCTGATCGAATCTGCCGCAATCATCGACTACCTGATCCGCCGCCACGGCAACGGCCAACTGCAACCCGACCCGGCCACCGACGCCTACGACAGCTATGTGCAATGGCTGCATTTTGCCGAAGGCTCGGCCATGCTGCCGTTGATGCTCAACCTCTATGTGGGGCGGCTGGGGGAAGCGGGTGCACCGCTGCATCCGCGGATTGAATCGGAGTTGGCCAACTACCTGGGCTACCTGAATGATGTGCTGGGGCGCACGCCTTACCTGGTGGGCGACGAACTCAGCGGTGCGGATATCCAGATGAGCTTTATCGGTGAAGTTGCCCAGGCCCAGGGCAAATTGCAGGCTTACCCGAACCTGGCGGCGTGGCTGCAAAAGCTCCAGGCGCGGCCGGCTTACCGCAAGGCGGTGGAGCGGGGCGGGGAATACGCGTTCGCCAAATAGCCAGAGGTGAAGAGGACCAATGTGGGAGGGGGCTTGCTCCCGATAGCGGTGGGTCAGCTACAAAAATGCTGACTGACAGACTGCTATCGGGAGCAAGCCCCCTCCCACATTTGGAACCAGGTGAACCTTCGAGTCCTCCAGCGCTCACTTAAGAGGTGGCACTGGTTTTTCTCGAAAGGAATCTGCATGCACTCCACCTCGTCAATCGCGCCCGTAGAGCGTGAACTGAGCCTGCGGGCAGTCATCACCGGGATCGTGCTGGGTATCCTGCTGACCCCTTCCAACGTGTACGCGGGCTTGAAGATCGGCTGGTCGTTCAACATGTCGATCATCGCCTTGCTGATTGGCTATGGCATCTGGCAGGGCCTGGCCCGGCGTTCCGGCGAGCACCTGCCGTGGACCCTGCACGAGAGCAATATCAACCAGACCGTGGCCTCTGCCGCGGCGTCGATCATTTCCGGCGGGCTGGTCGCGCCCATCCCGGCCTATACCCTGCTCACGGGCAACCAGCTGGCGGCGCTGCCGATGATCGCCTGGGTGTTTTCGGTGAGTTTCCTGGGGATCTGGATCGCGTGGTACCTGCGGCCTTCATTGCTCAATGACAAGGCGCTGAAGTTTCCCGAAGGCATGGCCACCCTGGAAACCCTGCTGCACATCTACAACCATGGCCGCGAAGCCGCCACGCGCTTGAAAGTGCTGCTCGGCGCGGCGCTGTTGTCCGGATCGGTCAAGTGGGTAGATACCTTTATGTGGGCCTTCCCGCGCTGGTCGCCGAGCCCCGCGTTGGAGCGCCTGACCTTCACCGCAGACCCTTCACTGCTGTTGCTGGGGTTCGGCGGCATCATCGGCATTCGCGTGGGCCTGACCCTGCTGCTGGGCGCCTTGCTGGCATGGGGCGGGCTGGGGCCGTGGCTGTTGGCCAACGGCTTGGTGAGCCTGCCCGCCGACAGCAACGGTCCGCAATTTGCCGCGCTGGTGGAATGGCTGCTGTGGCCCGGGGTGAGCCTGATGGTGTGTTCCACCTTGGCGTCCCTGGCGATTCGCCTGTGGGCATTGCATCGCTCGACCCGGGCGTCTGGCGGCACGCCGTGGGCGGTTCCCAAGCCCGGGCCTGCCGTGGGGTTTGCCTTGGCGATCGCGCTGGTGGTGAGCCTGCAAGCGCTGTTGTTCGGTATCAACCTGGGCATGGCGCTGCTGACCATTCCCCTGGCGATCTGCCTGGCCGCGGTGGCGGCGCGGGTGGTGGGGGCGACCGGTATTCCGCCGATTGGCGCCATCGGGCAACTGTCCCAGCTGAGCTTTGGCATTGTTGCGCCTGGCCAGGTGCCGATCAACCTGATGAGCGCCAACACCGCCGGCGGTTCGGCGGGGCAGTGCACGGACCTGATGAACGACTTCAAGGTGGGCAAAGCGATTGGCGCGACGCCGCACAAGCAAGTGATCGCCCAGATCCTCGGAATTTTCGTCGGCAGCATCGTCGGCGTATTCGCGTACCTGGCGTTGATCCCTGACCCTCAAACCATGCTGCTCACCGAACAATGGCCGGCCCCGGCCGTCGCCACCTGGAAAGCCGTGGCCCAAACCCTGACCCACGGTTTGGATTCACTGTCCCCCAGCATCCGCTGGGCCATCGGCATTGCAAGCTTGTTCGGCGTGCTGCTGGGCATACTCGACAGCACATTACCCACACATCGCGCCCGCTATCTGCCAAGTGCGGCAGCCCTGGGACTAGCGTTTGTGTTGCCTGCGTCGGTGTCGCTGATGATGGCCCTTGGCGCGATCATGACCTGGGCCGTGAGCTGTCGCTGGCCGAGCGTGACGCAGCGCTTTGCGATCACGGCAGCGGCGGGGTTGATCGCCGGCGAGAGCATTACCGGCGTGGGCGCGTCGTTGTGGCAGATGCTGGGGAGTGGATGAATGACCCACGTGGATTTACAACTTTTCACGAATTCAAAAGGCTCATCGTTATAGGCTTGGCGCTGCGATCACTGGATCAAACCCATTCAACTGAGCGTTGAGCCTGCCCCATGAAACTGCCTGCCCTCGCTGCCACGTTTCTCGC
This sequence comes from Pseudomonas sp. HN8-3, assembly GCF_020790195.1. Lineage (NCBI taxonomy): Bacteria > Pseudomonadati > Pseudomonadota > Gammaproteobacteria > Pseudomonadales > Pseudomonadaceae > Pseudomonas > Pseudomonas sp. HN8-3. Next base: position 4,010,068 of record NZ_CP086206.1, on the reverse strand, counting down.
CGTTGCTACGCTGCACCCTTTACCCGTGCACGGCGCAGGCCCCATCACCCATGTCGCCATCTACCGTGGCCCGGCAGGTTGCCCGGACTGCTCGGAAAATGTGAAAACCGCCCTGCAGCGTCTCAACACCAATTACCGGATCGACTTCGTCGGCGCCGACGAACCCATCGACATCACGCCAGAGAACCTGGCGCACTATGACCTCTACGTGCAACCCGGTGGCGGCCAGGACATCCCGGCCGCTCTCGACAGCCTGGGCGATACACGTGCCGAAGCCATCCGCGCTTACGTCGCCAACGGCGGCCGCTACCTGGGCCTGTGCATGGGCGCCTACCTGGCCGACGACAACAACCTCGGCCTGATCCCCCAGGCGCTCGACACCGAAGCCGGCCGCCCCGGTTTTGAAGTGGCCGGTATCGATGACGCCGCCGTGCGGGTGACGTGGGACGGGCAGCCTGACCATGTGTTTTACCAGGACGGCCCTTACTTCCCGAAAGCCAGCGCCGCGGCGCCCTACAAGGTCATCGCGACCTACCACAATGGCGACGTGGCGGCGGCGCGCTACACCTACGAACGTGGCGTGGTTGTTCTGAGCGGGCCGCATCCGGAAGCCGGGCGAGAGTGGTTTGAAAATGCCGATATCGAGCTGAGCAAGATGCCGCGTGGAGAGCTGTTCGGGTCGTTGATACGTAGCGCGCAAGAGTAGGGCGCCACGCTCGTCACTTCAGGGGGCCACCCTCACAAATGTCGATATCAGACACGATGGTGGCGTAACCAGGCTACTTGCGCCTGGCCTCGGGCACTTAAGGTGAGGGTCATTGGCCGCCCGAGAACAACAAAAACAATGACTAGCCTCAACTGCAACGATTCCAACGGTCAGCTGGCGCAGGGCTTCAAGCCGCGTCACGTGACCATGTTGTCCATCGCCGGCATCATCGGCGCGGGGTTGTTTGTCGGCTCCGGACATGCCATTGCCGCCGCGGGACCGGCGGTTTTACTGGCTTATCTGTTTTCCGGCCTGCTGGTGGTGCTGGTCATGCGCATGCTGGGGGAGATGGCGGTGGCACGCCCCGACACCGGCTCGTTTTCCACCTACGCCGACCAGGCCATCGGCCCCTGGGCGGGGTTCACCATCGGCTGGTTGTACTGGTGGTTCTGGGTGCTGGTCATTCCCATCGAAGCCTTGGCCGCCGGGCACGTGCTCAACCAGTGGTTCCCTCAGGTCGATGCGTGGCTGTTCGCCTTGGTCTCAATCGTGTTGCTGGTGATCACCAATCTGTTCAGCGTGGCCAAATATGGCGAGTTCGAATTCTGGTTCGCCATGGCCAAGGTGATTGCCATCGTCGGCTTTATCGGCCTGGGTTTCAGCGTGCTCATGGGCTGGATCCCGGATCGTGAAGCCAGCGGCTTGAGCCGCTTGATGGAAGAACACGGAGGTTTTGCCCCCAACGGCCTTTCGGCGGTGGTGGGCGCGTTCATTACCATCATGTTCAGTTTCATCGGTACCGAAGCGGTGACCATCGCCGCAGCCGAATCGAGCAACCCGGCGCAGAACATCGCCAAGGCCACCCGCTCGGTGATCTGGCGCATCGGCGTGTTCTACCTGTTGTCGATCTCCATCGTGATTTCCGTGGTGCCCTGGAATGACCCGCTGCTGGCGTCCGTGGGCTCCTATCAGCGCGCACTGGAACTGATGAATATTCCCAATGCCAAGTTCATGGTCGATGTGGTGGTACTGATTGCGGTAGCCAGTTGCATGAACTCCTCGATCTACATTTCCTCGCGCATGTTGTTTTCCCTGGGCAAACGCGGCGATGCGCCATCGGCCCTTAAAATCACCTCGAAGGCGGGCGTGCCCCGGGCGGCGGTGATCGCCAGCACCATCATCGGTGCGGGCGTCACGTTGCTGAGCTACTTCATGCCAGCCGGTCTGTTCCAGTTCCTGCTCGCCAGCTCCGGCGCCATCGCGTTGTTGGTGTACCTGGTGATCGCGATCTCGCAACTGCGTATGCGTCGCTTGCTGCTTCGGCAAAACGTCGAGTTGACCTTTCGCATGTGGCTGTTTCCGTGGCTGACTTACCTGGTGATCGTGTTCATCTGCCTGGCCCTGGGGGTGATGATGGTGACGCCCGAGCACCGCACCGAAGTGTCCTCGACCATTGGCCTGGCGTTGGTGATTTCCTTCATCGGCCTGGTCACGTCGCGCCAGCACAACCGGGCACCCAAGCCGGTGGCGCTGGAACATTCCTGATCACGCCTGCGGGGTAGCGGTGATGGAAACCGAGGCACCTGTTTGCCAGACCATCGGCTTTTTGCTGCTGGACCAATTCACCCTGATATCGCTGTCGTGTGCGGTCGAGCCGCTGCGCATGGCCAACCAATTGGCGGGCGAAGAACTCTACCGTTGGCAAACCCTGAGCCTGGACGGCCAGCCGGTTTGGGCCAGCGATGGCGTGTCGGTGACCCCGGATGCGTGCGCGCAGGACCAGCGCGGCTTCGATGCGGTGATCGTGTGCGGCGGCGTCGGCATTCAACAGGCTATCAGCCCTGCGCTCATCGCCTGGCTGCGCAGCCAGGCGCGCTTGTACTGCAAACGTCTCGGCGCGGTGTGCACCGGCAGTTGGGCACTGGCCCAGGCGGGGTTGCTCGATGGCTTCCAGTGCAGTGTGCATTGGGAGCTGATGGCGTCGATGCAGGAGGCGTTTACCCGCGTCAAGGTCAGCTCCAGCGTGTTCACGCTCGATGGCAACCGCTTCACCAGCTCCGGCGGCACTGCACCGCTGGACATGATGCTGCACCTGATCGGCCGCGATCACGGGCACACGTTGTCGGCGGCGATTTCCCAGATGTTCGTGTACGAGCGCATTCGCAATGAGCGCGACCACCAACGCGTGCCGCTCAAGCACCTGCTCGGCACGCAACAGCCCAAGCTGCAAGAAGTGGTCGCCCTGATGGAATCTAACCTGGAAGAACCCATCGACCTCGACCAACTGGCCGCCTATGTTCACGTGTCCCGACGCCAGTTGGAGCGCATGTTCCAGAAGCACCTGTACTGCACGCCATCGCGCTATTACCTCAAACTGCGCCTGACCCGTGCGCGTCAGTTGTTGATGCAGACGCCGATTTCGATTGTCGAGCTGGCGGTGATTTGCGGCTTTGTGTCCACGCCGCATTTTTCCAAGTGCTACCGGGACTTCTTCGGCGTGGCGCCCAGCGATGAGCGCTCGGACATGCGCCTGCATCCGCCGCCTGAGCTACGGCCCGAGGTGCAAGCCCGGGCCCCGCAAAGGCCCAGGAATGCACTGGAGCAGGCGCGCGACGAGCCGACCTTTGCCACGGTGCAGATTCAGCGGCGCTAAGGCGATGCTCAGCTTAGCGTCAGAATGTTGTCTGTAGACCCACCCTGAGGGTTCGGCCCGGTGCCGGCATAAAGCTTTGCGCCAGCGGGTCCAGGTAGTAGCGGTCGGTGAGGTTTTGCAGCGAGACATTCAGTTGGGTGTGGTCCTGCAATTTGTAGTTGAGGAACAAGTCCACCAGCGTCACTTCGCGATAGACCAATTGTGGCGTGGTGGCGCCTGTCTGCCAGGGTTTATCGGCGGTCACCGTGGGGCCGGAGGTGTAGGTGATGCGCGTGCCGACCGTCAGCGACTGGTCGAAAAAGCGCACGCCGGTGGTCAGGTTGGCGGCAAAGCGTGGCGGGTTCTGGGTGTTGGTGTAGGAGCCCATGAAACTGCCGGGCGTGCAGTTGGGCGTCTGGCTGGTGTCGCGATAGCGGTTGCTGCTGGCACGCAGGCGAGCGGCGAACGCCGAGTCGCAGGTTTGGGTCTTGAGGTAGTAGGTGGATGACAGGTCGGCAAACACACGGCCGGCATCGTAATGGGACTGCAACTCCAGGCCGCTGGTCTTGAAGCTGTCGGTGTTGCTGAATTGCATCTGGCCCATCAGGCCGGGGCTGGGGTCGTAGTAACGGGTGATGTAGTTTTTGATCGTGTTGTTGAAGTACGCCAGTTTGATCGCCGCCTCATCGTCAGCCACAAACAGGCCTTTTTGGAGGGTGCTGGCGCCGATTTCCCAGTTGCTCGAACGCTCGGGCTTCAAGCCTTTGCCGGGTAGGGTTTGTAATACGCCCTGGCTGGTCTCGAACAGCGACGGCATCCGCAGGCCCTGGGTGTAAGAGGCGTAGACGAAGGTGTCGGGCGCCACCTCCAGATTGATGCCGAAGGCAGGCGCAAATGCACCGCCGCTGTTGCGGTTTTTTCCGGAGTAGTCATAACCGCTGACCACTTCGCCCACCTGGGGCTCATACGCCGTGGTATCCGTGGCCCCGAAATCGTTATAGCGCGGGCCCTCAAATGGGTAGTTGGTGTTACTGAAAACGATGCCGTTGTTCAGGCGCGGGTCGGTAGCGTCGGTGTAGTCCCCGTTCATGTCGGGGAACCAGAGCATGTTGCCGTAGGCCCCGGCGTTCGTGGCTGACACGTAGCGCAACGGGCGCTCTTCCCGGCGCGCCGTTGAAAGCGGCACATGGTCTTGTGTGCGGTAATAGGTATAGCGGCCACCGCCCCATAGTGTCAGGCGGTCCACGGGTTGGTATTCGAGCTTGCCGTTGAGGTTGAATTCCTGGCGTGAACCATCGCGCAAACTGCGGTTGGCGTTGATGTCGTGCTGGGTGGTGACCACGCCTTTTTGCGGGCGCAGCTCTTCGACCTGGAAGCCACCGCCCAAGTCCAGCTTGAGGTCACCATAGTCGCTGGTGAACCGTGAGGTATTGGCCAGGTCACCGCCGATGCGACGGTTGGCCTGACGGCTCCAGTTGCGGTCCGAACGGTAGGCTTGGGAAGCGGGCGCGAGCACTGAAGTCAGTTGGCTGGTTTGCGCATCGGTCATCCACAGGCTGGTGGTAAGGTCCACCAGCGGGTTGTTGGTGGGCAGGTAATGGTAGCGCGCGGTATAGGTGTCGATCCGGGTATGGCCCAGCGGGTACTGGTAGATGCCGCCGGTGCCGAACCGAAAAATATCCGACGGCATGATCTCGCCGATGTGCCCGTTGTAGCGCTGGTAACCGAGGTCGAAGGTGTGCTCGTCGGTGGGGCGGATCGTAGTCTTGAGCAACCAGGATTCAGTCTCGGCCGACGAATTGAGTACTTCTTCGCCGGCGTTATAAGTGCTGGCCACTGTGCTTTCTTCGTCGCCATAGCGGTCGTAGGTACGGTAGCGATCCTGTCCCTTTTTGCCGGCAAAATAGTTGCCTTGATTGCGGTGGGCGTAGGCTGCGACCACATCGAACAGGTCATGGGTGTAGGCAAACGCGGCGCTGCCGGATTCGGCTTGGGAGCCGAACAGCCCGCCACGGTTTCGGTGCGGTTCGGCGTACAGGCTGCCCTCGGATGAGTGACCGTCGCGGTAGGCGGGCGCAACGCCGTTGTTCCACGCCTCGCCCTTGAGGCGCAGGCCGATGTTTTGCCCATCGCGCAGAATGTCTTCAACCCCAAGGGTGCGCATTTTTACCGTGCCGCCAATGGCGCTGGAGTTAACGCTGGGGCCCTTGTCGATGGTCACGTCGCTGATCAAATCCGGGTCGATGTAACTGCGCTGTTGGGTGCCGGCATAGCCGCGATACACATCCAGCGCTTGCTGCGCGCCATCCACCGTAACCGCCACGCGGCTCTGGCCCTGGATGCCGCGGATGTTCACATCCAAACCGCCGCCGTTGCGGCTGTCGCCCACCTGCACGCCGGGCTGGCCTTTGAGCAGGTCGCCGGCGGAGATCACGCCGAAGCGCTGCATGTCCTCGCCGGAGATATACACGGAGGAACGCGGCGCCGAATACACCTGCTGTTTCTGCGGGTCTTCGCCGGTGACTTTCTGCGTGGGCAGCGCAAGCGCCGTGCCGCCCGGGTACAGCTCGTAGCTGCCATCGGCCAGGCGCTGATAACTCAAGCGCGTGCCTTCCAGCAGCCGTGTCAACGCGGCTTCGGTGGTGAAGTCGCCGGTCAGGCCCTGGCTGCTCTTGCCGGCAGTCAGCGTGGCGCGCCCCGCCATGCTGATGCCCGCCTGTACGCCGAAGCGCGAGAGCACCTGGTCCAGCGTACCGGCGTCGATGTGGAAGTGCTGGCGCTCATCGGCTGCCAACACCGCCGCGACGTACAGCGGTTGCAAGCCAAGAAACAGCAGGCCGAGCGTGCGGCTGCGCAGAACATGGAGGGGGGAGGTCATGCAGGGCTCCTGAGGGTGAAGGCCCACCTGTTTCGATGGGTTGTTCCCATAGGCCAAGCGACGTGGAAAAAACTGCGCTGTATTACGAAAATATTTTCAGGCCGGCACCACGGTCACCCAATAACGCGTGCGCCGCTCAATGCGCACCGGCAGCGCCTTGGCCAGCAGGGCCAGGGCGGCGTCGGTGTCGTCGAGCTGGAAACTGCCGGTGACGCGCAAGCCTGCAACGGCTTCGCCACAGCGCAGAATCCCTGGGCGATAGCGCGAGAGTTCGGCCAGCAGCGTGTCCAGGCGCATGCGTTCGGCGGGCAGCAAACCCCGCAGCCAGGCCTGGGCGAGGAACCCATCGACAGGAGCCGGCGCGGCGATACCCTGGCTATTGACCTGGGTACGCCAGCCCGCGTCCAGCCGCAGGGGCAGTTGGTGGCCTCGCGCATGCACCTGTACCAAGCCGCGCAGGACCGTCACCTGGGTACCCCGGCGGTCGTGGCGCACCAGCAGATGAGCGCCCGGGCTATGCAGCGTCGCGTCGGGTGTCAGCAGTTGCAGCGCCCGCGATTCGACGGGCGCGTCCAGGGCCATCTCGCCTTCGACCAACTGCACGCTGCGCTGTGCGGCGTTGAAGTCCAGGTTGACCGCGCTGGCGGTGTTCAGCCACAACGAACCGCCGTCGGCCAACCGCCATTCGCGCCGCTCGCCGGTGCCGGTGCTATAAGTGGCCAACGCCGAACGTACTACGGTGGACTGCGCACCCTGCCACGACAGCCCGCCGAGCAGGCCGACGGCGAGCAGCGCCTTGAGCATCTGGCGGCGCTGCTGTGGATCATTGCCGGCAGCTTCCAGCGCCCGTCGCGTGGTGGCATCCGCCAACAGTGTCGCTCCCGGTTGCAACGACAACGGCAAACTGCTGACGCGCTGCCAGGCGTATTCATGTTCGGTATTGGCTTGGCGCCATTGCTGCAAAGCCAAACAATCGGCAGCGTTCATCAGCCCGGATTGGCTTTTGACTAGCCAGTTGATGGCGCTGTCGCGGACCTGCGGATCAACCGGCAGGCTCATTCAAAACGACTCGCGTAACACACGCTGAACGCCTTGCCCATGGCCCGCTGCACCTGAGCCACGCTGAGGTTCAGCTGCGCGGCGATTTGCGGGTAGGTCAAGCCGTCGAGCTGGGACAAGAAGAAAATCCGCCGCACCGGCATCGACAGCCCCACCAGCAATGAGTCGAGTTGCAGCAGGGTCTCGATGGTCAGCAGTCGCTCCTCCGGCGAGGGCTCCAACGCTTCGGGCCGAGCGGCCAGTGCCTCCAGGTAAGCGCGTTCAATCGCCTGGCGCCGCCAGCGATTGATCAGCAAATCATTGGCAATCTTGGCCAGAAACGCCATGGGCTGGCGCAGCTCGCCCACCTCCTGGCGCGAGCACAACACGCGCACGAAGGTATCGTGGGCCAGGTCCTCGGCATCGGCACGGTGCCCCAGACGTCGATGCAACCAGCCCCGCAACCAGGTGCGGTGGCGGGTATACAACTGCTCGACCGGCGAGGCGGTGCTGTCGTTGAACATGTGAGATTCGCTTGGCTTAAATGATAACTCTTCTCATCTTATGGGTTTTGGTTAAGGGTTGTACAGCGCTAAGCAGCGTACGCCTGCGCTCAAATCCACTGATCGTTGACTGCCGTCCGCTCTCCGCCTTCGTGTCCGGTGTTCAAGATACCCCTTGGCTCGATCATCATCAGCCTGGCTTCTCCTTCGGCGGCGGTCCTGTGCTCAATGCCACGCGGCACCACATACAACTCACCCGGCTTCACATACACCGGGCCACCCGGCAGGTCGATACGCAGCGTGCCTTCGAGCACCAGGAAGGCTTCATCGGTTTCGGGGTGCGAATGCCAGATGAACTCGCCCTCGATGCGCACCACCTTGAACTGGTAGTCGTTCATTTCGGCAACCACTCTTGGGCTCCATTGCTGATCGATGAGCGAGGCTTTTTGTGCGAGGTTTACAGGCTGTGCTTGAGTCATGCGGGGTCTTCCTGTCGATGAGAAGGCCAGACTACCCAGGCAACCGGTCAGCAGGCTTGTACGATCCTGCAACCTCAGCGCACCCGCGTACGGCTCTGCACCGCCAGGTCCAACGCCTTTTGCATATCCAGCCGCGCCGAACGGCCCACGTCCTGGTCATTGAGTTGGTAGCTGCGCTCTGAGGGCAGGATGGGCGCGGTGAGGTCCTGGGCGTCGCTGCGTTCGAAATCATGGTTGTCGCCAATCGCCATGGCGCTGCGGCGCAGCAGCATGCGCAGTTGTTCGGGTTCAAGTTGCGGGTTGATCGACAGCATCGCCGCCAGCAGCCCCGCGACCATCGGCGTGGCGTAGGAGGTGCCGCAACGCACCGCGCCTTCCTCGCCGGCCGTGGCGGTGGAGGCATGGGCGCAGGCGGCGGCGGTGATGTCCACGCGCATGTCGACATTCGAAGAGCTGCGTGTGACGGCGTAAGCCGGGTTTTCAACGGCAATGCCGGTGCGCTGGTTGCGCTGGTGCGCGCCGACCACCAGCAATTGTTCGGTGATGAAGGAGGAGGGCAGGCGGTAGTCATCACTGCCCGAAAACGCCGAGCCATTGCCGGCAGAGTTCACCACGATCACGTCGGGATGTTCCTTGCGCAGCCACAGGAAAAACTCTTCGAGCAGTTCTTCATAGCCGCTCATGGCAATGCCCGAGCGCACCAGGGAATCGACGTCGTTGCTATTGACGTCCTTGGCCCCGACGCGATGAATGCCCCAGCTCCAATTGAGCACGCGCACGCCGTCTTCCACCAGGTTGACTGACGCGGCGATGTTGGCGGTAATGCCGGCATCAGAGTTGCGGTCGACAATCACCTCGAAGCCATTACTCGCCTTGTCCAGCCCGCGCAGAAAGCCCCTGTTGCCGCCATTATCCCAGCCTGCCGCGAGTATGCCGGTGACCGTGGTGCCATGGCTGTCCGGCGCCTGCGTATCGCGGGCATACACGCAGGTGCGTTTGGGCGAGCAGGGGCCGAGGTCGTCGGCGAAATCCGCGGTGTCGAAATCCACCCCGCGCTCGATCACGCCGATGCGTACCGGTTGCGGCGCTATGGGCGTACGTTGACCCGGGATGCGACGCTGATAGTAAGCCACCGCATCAAGAAAGCGGTTGGCGGCCCACTCGTCAGAGTCTGGCGCCGGCTTGCTTGGTTTTTCAGGGGGCGGCTGTTCGGCTTCTTCGGCTGCGGACTCTTCGATGACCACCGCATCCACGCTGGTCTCGCTGCCCAGGCGCAGCACCAGTGCATCGCGTTGCATCAGGTCCTTGGCCGGCAGGCGCAGCTGGTAGACGTTCAGCGGTGCAATGCTGCCCACCACGGTTGCGCCGTACTTGCGCGCCAGGCGCTCGGCTTCTTGGCGACCGTCGTGGTCTTCTTCAATCAGCACGCTGACCAGGTCGACATAGGTGGTCAACCCATCCATGTTCTTGGCGACTTCACTTGGCCCGGCGGCCACCACCTGGCTGTGGCGCAGGGTCAACCAGGCCGCATTGCTGGTACGCGGGCCGTCTTCCAGCCACAGCGGGCCACTTTGGTAAGCGGCACTGTCCAGCTGCAGGCGCAACTGGTTGCCGTCGCGCTGCAGGGCCTTGGCCGGCAATGCCTGGCCCGCCAGTTTCAACTGCGGGGTGCCAGCGCCGAGGCCGCGCACGGTCAGGCACCAGTGCTGCTGACGGTTTTCCAGCAGGTCGCCACACCGCTTGAGGTTTTCCAGGCGCAACGGTTCCTGGGCCACGGCGTACGAGCTGGCAGCCAAGGTGAGCAAGCTGAGGAGGGCGGCGCAGCGTAACGGCATGAGCAGGGTTCCTTGCCTTTAGGGCCTGCTGTTCCGACTGCACCAGAGCCTGCTTCGTTCAGCCTGCGCAACTGAACTCCCGCTGCGCGGGCTGACTCATAACGAAGGGGCAAGTGCACAGGATGGATGTGGCAATGACCCGACAACAGGCACTCAAAGGCGATATGGGCATGGTCTTCGAAACCGACCTGCTCGCACGTCTCGACCGCCTGCCCTGAGGCCGCTTCCATACCCTGCTGGTGTTTGCCTTGGGTATCACTTGGCTGCTCGACGGCCTCGAGGTGAACTCTGGCCGGCTTGATGGCGTGGATGGCGATTTTCTTCTTTGCCTCGGCGGCGGTGAGTTCGGCGTATTTGACCGTGGCGGAAACCTTCCCGCTGTAGATACGTGCACTGGCGATTGCGGTGTTCTATGCGTTTGGCACCGGGTTCGGCGGGATTATCGGCCCGACGTTATTTGGGCAACTCATACAAACCCAGCTGCGTGGGAATTTGCTGATTGGGTATTTGATCCGCGCAGGGTTAATGTGCGCGGCGGTGCTGTTGCAAGCAGTCTGGGGTGTGGCGGCGGAGTGCTAGGCGTTGGAAACGGTGGCGCGGCCGTTGTCACAGGCTGAAGATTGAGGGGACGCAATCAATAAACGCGACTTGGTTGATACCTTCGATCTAAAGATTGCGCCTTTGCCGCCGATAAACCCAAGAACCCGCCAATCATGGATCGATTAAATGGCACTTTCCGTCAGCTATGCCTATATTCCGCCGGCCACCGTCAGCCTCCCATCTTCTGACCAGAAGCTCGTGTCCCAGACGCTGATGGACTCCGCCAAGCAAGCCGCGGCGACCATCTACCATCCCAGTGAAGCTACCCAAACCGCGCAGGAATCCCTACAGGCTGTCTACACCTGGATCGGCCGTTCCCAATCGCCGGTATTTCTGCGTTTCGTCGGAATATTCACCGGGGCGCAAAGTGTTCTGAAAACCTGGTTCAAGACATTCGAAGCGGTCCTAGCAACTGCCGCGCCCGACTCGGCCAAGATTGGTGGTTTTACTGTCGAATCCCATGGCCGTCTGAAAGTGTTCGATAAGGCTGGTCAGGCATGATTCGCAAAATCCTGTACTGACTCCGAAGCCAATTGACGAATGGCCGGATTAGACGAACGTGTCAGTCGTGATGCGATAGTGCAATTTCTTCGAGCTCTCCAGAGTAAGTTGCTGCTTAAAAGAAGACATAAGTGATGCAGTCCGGCTTCAGTGTTGGATTGGTTTTTTATTGTATGCACCGTGGAGTGAGTATTTATATGAGTGTTGTATTCTATGTGTCAACTTATAAGGGTGAGCAGGTATATCCTTGTGTTGTGTTAATAAGATCGGATTGGGATGACTTTTCTTATAAAACAAATTTTTATTTGCAATTTTTTGAGTCTGAAGCTTCAAAGCCAATAAAGGTGGGCGCGACAAAGATTGCGAAATTAGGTCAAAAGCCTGGGCGCATGGATATACCTGATAAGTTTAGTAGACTTGATGAGATTTATTTTTCTTTGGGACAATCAGATGAGTACTATGAAAATATAAAAAACCTCCCCGGAGGCTATGGTTCAGAAATTTTGGTGGCGCTTTGTGATTTAAGATATAACACTGAAAAAATAGAAAAAGTCCGGTATCAACTAGTATTTAAGCGATCGTTGGTTAGAAATTTGGGTGCTTTAAAGCTGGTGTCGGAGGGGGAAGGGTTAGCGACCTCTGGTGAAAAAAAATTAAGCGCGGATAGTGTTGTCAAGAAACCAAAATCAATTGGTTTTGTTGAGGGTTTTAAAATTGATTTTTCTTGCAGTTTACAAGGATCTGATCAAATAACTGAGTGTGATTTTAGTTTTAGTGATGATTTGTATATTCCGGGAAGAATAAATGTTGTGGTTGGGAAGAATGGAGTAGGTAAGACACAACTTTTAGCGAATTTGGTTGGCGCGGTTACGGGTATTGGTAAAACCGAGCATATTTCGGATTCTCGAGCAAGAATATCTAAGGTTTTTGCAATTTCTTATAGCGTCTTTGATAAATTTTTCATGCCTAATGATGTCAAAATTCCAAGGTCTACGCGACGTCAGGATTTCTTGGAGAATTATGCTAAATACGAATACATTGGGATTCGTGATAAGAGTAAGAATGAGCTATTGTATAGGGTGGTTGGTTCGACAACTTTAAGTAAAAAATTTATCGAGGCGATTAGAAAGATTAAAGCGGATAATGCTCTAGACTCATGGTATGAGGCGATGGCGCCTATATTTAACGAAGCTAATCTCAGTCCTATGGCTGAAAATGAGCGCCTGTTGGCGGCTAATTTTAGGCGAATGGGCGCAGGCCATAAAGTCTCTATATCTATTTTGACGTGTTTGTTTTCTAAGCTTGGCGAAAATTCATTAGTCGTCATGGATGAGCCGGAAAATCATCTGCATCCAAGTTTGCTTTCATCCACAATGCATGCATTAAGGTCTATGCTGGAAGTAAAGAAGAGCTACGCTATTGTATCTACGCACTCTCCGATAGTTATTCAAGAAACACCGGCAAAATTTATTCGTGTGATGTCAAAAATTCAAGGCAGCACAAGGGTTGATGAGATGATGTTAGAGTCTTTGGGGACTAGTCTCGACACCTTGGCATCAAATATTTTTGGTATTCATAGTGAAATGCCTGACTATAGAGCTGTTTTGAAGCGATTGGCTGTCAATGGGTTCAGGTTGTCTGAAGTGAACGAAGCGTTAAAAAATAGATTGAGCGCGGAAGCCGCTACTTATTTTTTGAGTGTGGGGGGTGAGATGTGAAAACATCAACTTCTCCTTTGAAGTTTAATGATAAAGCAGATTTTAAAAAAGCGGTTCATAAGCAACGGAAGTCTCGAAAGGCAGCTCTTGTTGCAAAGGAAGTTCAGGCGAGTGCCAAAATTGATGCGTATAGAACTGATCTGTCAGGAGGGGTTATATCAGCAATTGCTTTGAGTCCGATTGAACGCAAAGCGTATTATGATCTTTATACCAGTAAAGCTGCTGAAGTGTTAGGAATTAAGAAGAGTGTAATAGATCTATATGGTGGCATGAAACTGTGCCCGTATTGTCAGATAGATACTCACAAGGATCTTGATCATTTTTATCCAAGGAGTGTTTTTCCCGAGCTTTCTATCTCTTCTCAAAATCTTGTCCCTGCTTGTAGCGCTTGTAATACTACGTATAAAAAAACAAAGTGGGGTAACGGTAACAGCAGGAGTTTTATTCATCCTTATTTTGATGCGGTCCCTGATGTACAGTTTCTATTTTGCACAGTATCTTTATTGCCAGGTAAACTGTACAAGATTTCTTATTGGCTTAAAAGAGATCCGCTCGTAAGTACGAGTGTATTTGGTCTGATATCTCGTCATTTTATTGAGCTCAATCTTGAGGTTAGGTATATCGCTAAAGCTTCGTCAGAAGAGGTTCCTAAAATTGCGCGAATTATTGAAGGTTATGCGAGCTATGATGATCGTCTTAGAGAGTTGAGCAATTTTGTTAATCAGCAGTGCGTTGCGAATTTGAAAAATACATGGGCTCATGCTTTTCACCAAGCACTGTCTCCGCATATGGGTCTCATATGTAGGTAGGAATAATTTTGCTAATAGGTGGGGGGCAGGGGGGAGCTCTTGTTGGAGATTTGATCTCACGACTTACGATGTGGTTGTTGTGGCTTTTAGTTTTGTTGTTTTTAGGTTTGTAATTTTAAAAAATTTAGGAGGGCTGATGTCTTATCAATCGTATTGGAAGTCTGAGTTTCAATCGTGTTTAACCAGCATGAAAGGAAAAGGTAATTTAAAATACTGGGAGGAAGTTTCTGATAGTTTAAGTACGGCAGGTGTGGAGGTTTGGGAATATGTCTATCGTTACTATTTACTGAATCCGGCAGCTTCAATTTTAGTTTTTTCCTCGGTTTATAAAAAGACTGATAGGTCTAGAGAGGTAAATAGTGATGCAGTCAGAATTGTTTATGAATGGCAAACTAAAAATGGGCTGAGGTATTCAAAGGTCGCAAAAAGATACAGAGTTGAGAATTTATTTTTGAACTTGGAGGCCTCGTTGGTTAAGGCGTCTGAGTCTAGCTTTGACCTTTATCAATATGAGTGGGTAAATAATATACAAGAGACGGATATTTTACGTTAGCGATAATGAAATTGCTGTTTTGAATTAGCATAGTGTTGATCTGGGTTCGGCTAGCTCAGCATTTTTTCCTGACGGGGGCGTCAGCGGCTTCTTGGTCACTCTGCTGGTCGCTAACCGGTCTGGATGGCCAGTAAAGCCGCGGCTATTAAGGTAAGGCGTTTATTGCATTCTCTTTGATGTGGGGGGCTCCGTGCGTGGGCATCATAGGGATCGATTGGGTAATGCGATAGAGCTTTCCGAGCGTTTGGCACGCGAATGACGGCGTTGACGCGCATTCCCCACGGGAATGCAGCACATAAAATTAATGCATTTTTCTTACTGCCACGGTTAACGTAATTTGCGTCAAGGCCACGGAGAACCGCCTTGAATTCATCTTCACCCAACCCTGCTGACAAATTCGATACCTCAAGAGCCAACGAGTACGCACGACAAAGCCGTATCGCGCTGGCGGGCTATGACGCGTGCCAGGACCTGGCAGCGTGCATGCTGGCGGCAAGCCTTGGCGATACCCCTTCGGCCAAGGTACTGGTGGTCGGCGCCGGCGGTACGGCGCAGGAGATCATCGCCATGGCCAGCCTTGAACCGGAATGGCGCTTTATGGCGGTTGATCCCTCCCAACCGATGCTCGACGCGGCAAGGCAGCAGTTGGAGGCCAACCACTTGCTTGATAGAACAACCCTGCATCTCGGGCCGCTTGAAGACCTGGCAGCAGATGCGTCATACGACGCCGCCACCTTGATCGGTGTGCTCCATCATCTGGAGGGTGATGACGCCAAGGACCGGATGCTGCAATCGATTCGCGCGCACCTGAAACCGGGGGCACCGCTGATCGTCGCGGGCAATCATTACGCGTATGCCAGCCAGCCGTTGCTGCTGGCGACATGGGGGCAACGGTGGCGTCAGCATGGCGCCACCCCGGACGAAGTGAAAGCCAAGCTCGGCAAAATCCTTCAAGGCGCTGACCCGCCACATTCCGAAGCGGCGGTTCAGAAACTGTTGCACGACGCCGGGTTTGGCGATGCGACCCGTTTCTTCAGCAGCCTTTTCTGGGGCGCTTGGTTGACGTGCAAAGTGGGGTAGCGAGGTGTTCCACCATACTCAGTAACCCGTGGCGCGATTCAGATCGCCCGGAGAGTAGCCAGCCGCCGACGCCAATCGCCGCCATGCCGAAGGTGGCATTCTTCTTCAGAGTCGAAACTGACGCAGCGGGCAATGTTCGGGACGTGCACGTCAGCGTCATCCAACGCGGCGGTGGTCAGCTCGCGCATACGGGCGTCCGCCCCGGTCGCGATGGCGTGAGCCTTGCTCGCGACGTTGTCGAACACCCAAATCACCCGCAGGCTTTGGGGAAACGCGCGGTAGTCAACGGTGTGGGTCAGCCATTCGAAGCCCGGGATTTCGGTTTTTGCGATCTCGCAGGCGTCGGTCAGGGTTGCGATGAGGCGGCGTTCGATACGGGCGTGGTCGCGTGAGGCAGGCGGCATAAAGGAAGTCCGTGAGTCCTGGGAGTGGGTTGGGGCGTCAGGCGCGAAGCGGCCCCGTTCTTTGCTTCAAAAGAATGGGACTGCTACGCAGTCCAGCGGGAGCAAGCTCCCTCGCCACAGTTATTGGCGCTGTCTTAATTGGCCGGCATTGGGCAGAGGGGCTCGGTAGACATCAGCTTTTTCCTGAGTAGGGTGGGTGGTGCGCTTATTCTTCAGGGTTGATCAACGATCTCAACGTATGGTCCTCCCAAACGCCAGCAATCTTCAGATAGGCTCGCGCATAACCTTCGTTTTCAAACCCCAGCGACTCCAGAAGGCGTTCACTTCGCACATTGCGGGGCAAATGATTGGCCATGATCCGGTGAAGCCCCAACTGCTCAAAGCAATGACGGTTAGTGACCTGAAGTGTTCTTTTCATCAGGCCACGGCCCTGGGCAGATTCCGCCAACGAAAAGCCGAGATGACAGGCCTGAAAAACGCCCCTCACAATGTTCGTGTAGTTACACCGCGCTAGAACCTCTCCGCTCTCGGGTTCAAGCAAGAGGAAACACAGAGCGTTGCCAGCCTGCATATTGTTTACCTGCTGCTCGACCCTGGCCTTGGCGTTGCCAGTGGTGAAGTATTCCTCATCCCTGAGCGGCTCCCAGGGTTGCAGATGCCTGCGGTTGACGCTTTCGTAACGGCTGATCCTCTCGAAATCGTCGCGGCACAATGGCCGAAGGCAGTAGCCCTCAACGCAATAATCCATAAGCCCCTCCAGATTTACCAATGGCCCCCCACCTCACTGCGTAGCCGCACAGAATAGCGCCGCTACGCGTAAAGCGAGCCCTTTCACTGCAAACAGGTCTACCATGCCAGCCCCGGCAGTGGTTCCACTCGCTCCCGAACTCCATTTTTCAAGGTAGCGATAATGTCCATCGACCAGATCTCCCTCCCCAAAGGCGTCGGCCCCCACGCCGCCAAGCTTCTTGACGCTATTACAGGCGCCTCCACCCATGAAGAACTTAACCGTGCTGGCGGTAAAGCCGAGGGTTTCGTGCTGGGGCTGGAGGCCACCAAGGCGATCAAAAGCCAGATTGCAGAGTCGTTGTATGTGGCGTATGACGACGCGGCGAGCAATCGGGCTGGTGAACTGAAGGGGTAGTGCACGTCAGCCCATGGTTCCGGAATGAGCGCCAATCGCCGGAATAGGCTGACGAACATAATAATTGTCGAATTCACTGCTTTCGATGAGCTGGAAGCCATGGCGGGTATAAAAGTGATTCGAAGCGCTTTCCTTGAGAGCCCCCACCTTAATAGGAAGCGCAGCCGCATCCGCCTCTTTGAAAATCTGAGAGAGAACAGCAGACCCTACCCCTGACCCTTGCGCGCCCGGCCTTACATACAAGTGGTCGAGCAAGAGTTCATTTTGGTGATGTTTGACCACTACGAACCCCACCCGCTCTCCAGCTGCCTCGATATAGCGTGTATTGCGAGCTTCAAAGCCGCCAAGAAACCGCTCCCGCGCACGCACAGGGTCAAATCGCCCAACACGCTCCAGACTTTCGCGCATGGCCTCAATTCGAATGGCTACAAGATTATCCAAGTCGCTTTGTTGAACTGGGGCCAAAATGATCGGGGAATTTTGATTGGGTGCGACGGGCATATTGTGTGCTCCAACTACCATCCTGGGGGCCCAGTATAGAGAGCCTGATACTGATGAAGCGACCCGCATGGTATGTTCACGGCATAAATGGAGTTACGGCCCCCAGGAAGGAAATTGCAATGCCAGTGGACACCCACCCAATCCGCATTCTCTCGCAACGCCTGAGCATCGAGCCCTTCTGCGAGCAGGACGCTGTTGAGTCCTTCCCTTGTATCACGCCGACTCTGACTCGCTACATGTCCTGGGAACCGCCTGCCTCGCTAGAAGAGTACGCGCAAGTCTGGGGACGGTGGCTGCCTGCAATAGCGGATGGCAGCGACATTGTGTTTACGATCAGAGAGCGGGTGAATGCCCGTTTTACCGGCCTGGTCGGGCTGCACCATACCGGCAGTGAAACGCCGGAGTTGGGTATCTGGATCCGTGAAGATAAACATGGGCAGGGGTTTGGTGGTGAAGCGGTGCAGGCGGTTGTTCAGTGGGCTAACAAACGGTTTGCGGCAAAGCACTTTATCTACCCTGTTGCGACGCAGAATCGTGCGAGTCGGCGTATTGCCGAAACTTTGGGGGGAGTTGTCATTGAGAGGCGGATGTCGGAAAAATATGAGTCGGTTGTGTATCAGATACCGGTGGTTTAACTCTGGGTATCAGGTTGGTCGGAGGCCTGCTTTCGGCCAAAAGCGGCCGATCGGCGTACTGTATGGGTGCGGAAAATTTCTTTGAGGGAAAACCCTCATTGCTGGGCCTGCGTCACGCTATTAGCATTGATTTCGACAATCGGCCCATTCGTAGGAGAAAACCATGACTACCTTGCAGAGTGACGACAAGCGCCCCACACCGGATCAGGCAGAGGACAATGCCTTTTTCCCCTCTCCATACTCGCTAAGCCAATTTACCTCGCCAAAATCTGATTTGAGTGACGCGGATTACCCTAATCCTTACCAAGGTGGCCGCTGGAAGATATTGCTGATCGGCGCCGACGAGCGCTATTTACTGACCGACAACGGCACCATGTTTTCCACCGGTAATCACCCGGTCGAGACGTTGCTACCCATGTACCACCTCGACAAAGCCGGCTTCGCGTTCGACGTTGCGACCCTGTCAGGCAATCCGGTGAAGTTTGAATTCTGGGCCATGCCTTCCGAAGATACCGAGGTAAAGAATTTCTACGCCAAATACCGCGAACAGTTCAAAAAACCCTTGAAGCTTTCCGATGTGGTCGAAAAGGCACTGGGCGAGGATTCGGATTACATCGGGGTTTTCATACCCGGCGGACACGGCGCGCTGATTGGATTGCCGGAGAGTGCCGACGTGAAAGCGGCTTTGCATTGGGCAATCACCAACGACAAATTTGTGATTTCCCTATGTCACGGCCCAGCAGCAATGCTCGCGGCGGGTATTGGAGAGTCGAGGGATTCCTACATTTTCAACGGCTACAAGATCTGCGCATTTCCAGACAGTCTCGACGCAAAAACGCCCGACATCGGTTATATGCCTGGGCATTTGACCTGGAAATTTGGTGAGCAATTGAAAGCCCTGGGAGTTGAGATCGTCAACCAGGATATTTCAGGTGCAACGCTCCAAGACCGCAAGTTGCTGACCGGCGACAGCCCACTGGCAGGCAATAATCTGGGCAAGTTGGCAGCTGAAGCATTGTTGAAAGAGGTCGCATCGTAGTGAGCGACGGGCCGGCCGAAACAGCGATGCGAGCTGCTCTGGAGATAGAGACGGCGCGCACACTTGAATCAATCAAGAAAGCCGTCAGGGGTTTTGCCACACCCTACGGCTATGATCGATTCGTGTTGTTTTCTGCATCGCCGGCAAGTGAAGAAGTGGTTGAGCATATCTACTGGGTCGAAGGCGATTGGTTCGATAACGGTCGATCGGTGGATGCCGAGACTTATGTTCGACATTGTCCGGTGACTCGCCACCTTCTGAATGCTCGGCAATCCTTCTTCTGGCAGAAAGAACAGGTCAAGGGAGAAGAGCGCTACCGGGTGATTCGTTCTCCAGGTGATCCAGGGATTCAGGGGTTGCAGGTACCAGTTTTCGGCCCGCAGGGGCTTGAGGGCGCGATGAGCTTGGGGGGTGAGCCGGTGGATGGAAGCGCGCGGGTTCGCTTGGGACTAAGCCTGGTTGCGACGGCCGCTTTTTTCGCAGCTAGGGGGTTGCTTGAGG
Source organism: Pseudomonas sp. HN8-3 (assembly GCF_020790195.1). NCBI lineage: Bacteria > Pseudomonadati > Pseudomonadota > Gammaproteobacteria > Pseudomonadales > Pseudomonadaceae > Pseudomonas > Pseudomonas sp. HN8-3. The sequence continues at coordinate 3,990,512 of NZ_CP086206.1, read as the reverse complement.
CTCCACTGGACGAAGCGTTACAAAGCCTTTCCCCGCGAGAGCGCGAAGTCATGGAATGGACGGCTGCCGGAAGACGGCAAGCGGATATTGCAGCAACTCTCGGTTTGTCGGAGCGTACGGTTGAAAATCACCTGCGCTCAGCGCGCCGACGTCTGGGCGTGACAACGACAGCACAAGCCATCAGGATGGCCATCCGTAACGGCGATATCGATGGTTAAGGACGCGGCGAGATCGAGTGGTGGAACGTTTGGACCTCCGAGTAATTTCCTCAATGGGCTGATCTGAATGTCGGCTATTGGCCGATTGCTGCCCCTGGCGAGAGGCATAAAACGGCCAAAGGCGGACATCAAAGCAGGGAGAAATAAATCCTCCCATTTACCCCCGGTCTCGCCTCCTTCCGACTAGTAAGTGCTCTGGCCGGCATGAGGCGACCCCGTATTAGCACGTGCAGGTGCAGTAGGCTCATACGGGACAAATGATTTACGAGAGAATCGGGATGTCAGCCAGCATGTCCTTAAGCGTGATGGCATCCCACGGCAGATGCTCGGTGATACCTAAACCAACTACATCAGTCGCACTGGACACATCGTTGATCAATCGCACCACTTGGGCCGCGCTCATTTTCCCTGCTGGAAAAGCCTCATAAGGATCGCTCGCCGGGTTGGGCTCACCGAAGAACACCGAGCGAAACTCAGTCGGGTTCAGAACATCCAGGTCAAAGTGGATGGCCAGATGCTTGATTTCGTTGAGACGGATCCACTCCAGTACGCTTTCACTGGACGAGATCAGCGCTTCTGGTGTTGCAACACTCAGACTGTGGCGTTCGATGAATTCAGCTTCCTGGCGGGTCAGACCATCCTGCCGCAGCCCTGCAAACATCACCTTCTTCGGATCAATGTGCACCTTTACTTGAGCTGCCAGCGTTGCGTCTCCTTCACCGAGCAGGTTGGCCATTACCATCGTGTGGGCGTTGCAATACTCTTTCGGGTTTTTGATATCCGGGTGTGCATCTATCCAGAGGATAGCGAGCTGGCCGTCGTACCGTTCGTTGAGGTAAGCGAACGGGGCTTGGTCGACCAGGCAGTCGCCTCCAAATACCACTACGCGGTCTGGGCGATGCTCATTAAGTACTTCAGTTGTTGCCTGGAGCTGCTCCATGATCGCTTCACGATGGGCTACGCCATCCTGAATCACCGTCTTCTGCCCGGTATAGGGCTTTACGGGAATCTCGATCAGAGGGCTGGTACTGGCCGGTGCCAGGAAGGCTAGTAGCTCTGCACCGAACCCGGTTGGCGGATTGTCACCACCTTGCCACTGGGGAATCTTCAGGCGAAGTGTTTTACGTGGGCCGGCCAGCTCGATGGTAAGCTCGCTTTCCTTAACGCTGGCAATCGGCTGGAGCACATCACCGTTGAACGGACGCATTTCAAGCTGAGCTTCCAATCGGTTTGGCAGGTCTGGGTTAGCCAGGGCTGCTTTGCCAATGGCTAAAACGCTCGCGCCTGCATCCAGCACCTTGCCGGCACTCTCAAGATCTTCCAGGCCGCCATTGGCAATGATCGAAACGCCAGGGGCGTAACGGTGCGCGAGCGACACCAGGGTATCCTGGCCTTCGGGGAAGGCTGGCTTTGAAGCATCGTATTCAGTGACATGGATGAAGTCTGCGCCTGCTTGCGCAAGAGCACTGAAAATGATCTGCGCGTCAGCTTCGCCGCCCGGCCACTTACTGGTGAAATCGTTCACCTTGCCTTGTGAGATCCGGATGCCGACCCGAGCTAACTGACCGATTTCCTTTTTGACCTTCTCTACGATTTCCGCCAGCAGCGAGACCCGCCTCTGGGTATTTCCACCCCAGCGATCGGTGCGTTTGTTGGTCTCGTAGCTTAGGAACTGATCGAGCAAATAGCCGTTGGCACCGTGAATCTCGACGCCGTCGAAGCCCGATATGCGTACAGCGCGAATCGCTGAGCTGACGAAGCCCTCGACGATTTCAGCGATTTGCTGCTCGCTCAATTCTTTCGGTTCGGCGTAATCGCCCTTGCCGTAGTAGAAACTCAGTTGCTGACCCTTTGGCTTGATCGCCGAAGGCGCGACGGTTTCGGTGCGAAAACGATTACTCTGGCTGAGCGCGCCCGAGTGCATTATCTGAGCGAAGAAACGGCTGCCCCTGGCCTGAACCGCCTGCACGGTAGCCACCCAGGCGTGCGCTTGTTCGTCGTCAGCCAAGCCAGGCTGGAATGCGTATCCCTGGGAGTAATTCCTGTCGGTATAAAGCCCTTCGGTAGTAATCAGACCGAAACCACCCTGTGCGAAGCGCAGGTAGTACTCATGCATCGCCGCAGTGATTTTGCCATGCTCAGTGGCAGTGACGCGGGTCATGGGGGCAACAGCAAGATGGTTCTTCAGCTTCAAACCGTCTATTTGAGTGGTTGCCAAAACTCGAGGTATTACTTGCGCAGTCATGATCTCAGTCCTCATCAAAATTCTTGGACTGTTGGACGAATCACGATTTCGTTGATGTCCACGTCCTGGGGTTGTTCGATGGCATAGGCGATGGCGCGGGCGACTGAATCGGAGGAAATCTGGTTGGCCTGATAGAAGCCTTTCACCACCTCCGCAGTATCGCTATCGCAGGTGTGGTGCTTGAGCTCAGACTCAACCGCGCCGGGAGAGATGATTGTCGAGCGGATGTTATGGCCAATCTCGCTGCGCAAGCCTTCAGCGATCGCCCGCACAGCGAACTTGGTGGCGCTGTAGACACTGCCGATGGGTGCAAAGACCTTGATGCCGGCTACCGACGAAATATTGATGATATGCCCGCTGTTCTGAGCCTCGAAGCGTGGCAGTACGGCCGCGATACCATAGAGCACGCCTTTGATGTTGATGTCGATCATGCGATCCCATTCATCAACCCTGAGCTTGTTGATCGGCGCCAGCGGCATGGTGCCGGCGTTATTAACCAGCACATCGATTCGGCCGAACTTCTCGACGCCGGCGGCTGCCAACGCTTCCAGATCCTCTCGACGCGTCACATCCGTTTGCACCGCGATGGCTTGGCCACCCTCAGCAGCAATCTCTGCGACTATTTGATCAAGGCGTTCCAGTCGGCGAGCACCCAGAACAACCTGTGCACCCGCACGAGCCAGGAGGCGAGCTGTAGCCTCGCCCAAACCGCTGCTGGCTCCGGTAATGATGACAACTTTGCCTGCGATATTTGATTGGCTCATACGAAGAATCTCCGTTGTTGGAAAAGGTGCGTTACACCCTACCCGTCAATGACCAACCAAATAATGGGTAAACTGCTTATTTATAAACAACCAAGAGTTGCCTATGGATCGTCTTCGAGCTATCGAAATCTTCATCAAATCCGCCGACCTGGGCAGTTTTTACAAAGCCGCCGCAGTGCTGGGTATAACCCCTCAAGCCGTCAGCAAGGCCGTTCGTCAGCTGGAGGCAGAGTTAGGATTGCCGCTGTTCCGGCGTTCGCGGCGCAGCTCAAGCCTGACCGAAGAGGGGCGCACCTTCCTCGAACGAACCCGAGGCGGGGTTGCGGCACTGGCATCGGCATGGGAACAGACCCGACAAGCCACTGCGTCTGACCAGGGGCTCATTCGTCTGACAGCACCATTGAGCTTATGTAAGAACCTCATGCTGCCACTCATCAAGAGCTTTCAGCAGGCACATCCAGATGTTGAATTCGATCTGGTGGCGGAGGATCGATACACAGATATCGTGAGCGCCGGCATTGATGTGGGCTTCAGATCAGGTTTCTCCCCCGAAGGGCAGCTCGTGGTGAGGGAACTGATGCGACTCCAACTGATCGCCTGTGCCTCTCCAGACTATCTGGATCAACACGGCGTTCCTGCCACGCGCATGGATCTGGTCAACCATGAGTGCATTGGCAGTCGTAGGCCGAATACCGGTCGGGTCATTCCTTGGGAATTCAACGTCGATGGCATCGCCGAGTACGAGCCTGTCCATGTCTCGTTCTGTACCAATGACGTAGGTACCGAATTGCAAGCCGCTTTGGCAGGCATGGGGATAGGCATGATCGATGGCATCATCGCCGCTCCCTATCTGCGCAGCGGTGAACTAGTTCCTCTGTTCTGCAGTAGCATCAGCGAGCGATACGCGATCTTTCTTTATCATGCCCATCAGCCTGACATGCCTCGGCGCGTCCAGCGCTTCATTGAGCACGCGGCCCAGTATATTAAACAGCAGGCCGACAGTTTCCGCTTTGATGAAAAACAGCTTTCAGCTTTGCATCTGGGATACGTAAAGGAACTTTAAAAACCATTCAAACAGTCAGGGCGAGAATATGTAATCACTCTTGGCAGGTCCGAGAGCCAAGAGTGACTGATCCAAGCGCCACTGCCATCTTCCTTACTTACTGCAGATATCGAAGAGGCTGATTCGTACCACAGATGGAGATTTGCAAAGATCTGCTTCTGGCCGAAAGACTGACAAGTCTTGAGCGTACGCTTTTGGCCGGTTAGCTAACGTTGCTCCGATTAGCCATCCTTGTCCTTCCACACGTGGAGGACTTGTCATGAACATCATCGCTACCTGCAGACGTCAGCCCCGGAACAAAGGAAAACTGGTCGGGCAGAAAACCCCACTCCGACTGAGAGATATCTGGGCCATCCGAGTAAGGCTTCAAATTGCGGAAAGAACCCGAGATCTGGCTCTCTTCGATCTGGCCATCGACAGCAAGCTTCGAGCCTGCGACTTAACCAAGCTCCGCGTGCGCGACGTTGCTCATGGCGAGCACTTATCATCACGAACCATGGTGATGCAGCAGAAGACGCAACGGCCTGTGCAGTTTGAGATCACTGATCAAACACGATCTGCTCTCTGGGCCTGGATACATCGGGCCCAGCTACGCAGCGAGGACTACCTTTTTCCTAGCCGGCTGCATACTTCAGACCATCTATCTACTCGTCAATACGCTCGTATCGTCTAAGGCTGGGTGAAAGCCGTGGGCCTTGATCCAGCCATGTATGGCACACACACAATGAGACGTACGAAGGCATCACTGATCTATCGCAGGACGAAGAACCTGCGGGCGGTTCAGTTGCTGCTCGGCCATACGAAGCTGGAGAGCACTGTTCGATACCTGGGGATTGAGGTCGATGACGCCCTGGAGATGGCGGAACAGACTGAGGTTTGACCATGCATAGCGACGGTCGAAGTTAGACCGTCGCTAACCGGCCCGCTCGTCGACAGAGACGTCGACTACGCGGACCGCATTGGTATCACTGACTTAATCGTCAAGGCTTTCGGGAAGCAGAGTGCTTTGTCCGCGATAGTCACCTTGGATGAAACGTTTCATAGGCAATCCTGCGTTATCACTTTGGGCAATCGGAGCAACGTTGGAAGACTCTTGATGTACTCTGATGCAAGAAAGTAATGCTAGTAAATTTGGAGCTTAAGGATCTGCCTATGGATGTGATTTCAGCGCACCAATTTTCTACAAATCACCGTACTCAAATTGAGGCAAGCGATCACTGTGGCTGTTTTTACTGCTTAGGTGTGTTTTCGCCCTCTGAAATCACTGAGTGGGTTGATCTAGATAGCACTGCTCTGTGTCCGAAGTGCGGGATCGACTCGGTCATCGGTTCAGCATCCAGTCTGCCGATTACCCCTGTATTTCTTTCGAAAATGCACGAACACTGGTTCTAGAAGATCCCGTCATTCGAGGGCATCCCTTCGGTTTGAGATCTACAGACTAGCTTTACCTCAGTGCCGAACGTTCCTGCTAAGTATTTACACACTCTGGGCCGAAAGCAGTCGCCGCTCTCCTCATCGCAGAGGGCTTTGTGCCGAGGCTGAATCCACCAAAGCCATCAAGCGCCAACTCGCCGAGTCGTTGTACGTGGCTTACAACGACGCGACGAGTTATCGAGCTATTGAATTAAAGGGCTAATCATCACCCAGGGCACGGCACTTCGCGGTCGAGGAGTCTGGCGGTAAGCAGTACGCCCAGTTCGCTCAGTTGGTGGATGGCGAGGGCGATGTCGCGGTGTTTGCCGTTGAGGTCTTCGGACAGTTCGAGCAGCAGGGTGCTGACGCTGGTGAAGGTTTCGTAGCTGTTGGTGATGAGGGTTTCGTTGCTGGCGTTGGGGGCAACGTTGAAGAGGGCACTTGAATCTGATTTGAGCATGTTTGAATTCCTGTTTAGGGCCATCATCCTTTAGCTACTAAACATAAGGGTGGCGGCTGTGCGCAGGTTAGTAGACCGGGGAATCCAAACGAAGCCGGCGCACCCGAAGGTGCCCTGCACACAGCCACCATCAAACACAGACGCAATGCCTGATCGGTGAAGCTTGTGCACGTTGTTTGGATTAACCTTCAGGCTACTAAACCCGATCACTGAACAATTCAGCGACCGAGCCACCTTAGAGACGGCCACCCCAGCGCACAAGCCGGCGGATTCTGACGCACGCGTAGGCAATGGAGCAAGGCGCGGTGTGGAAATCGGATTTTGCCTTCAGGCGCTACGTTATCGTTTGGGTTTTTCGCGAGCAAGCTCGCTCCTACAGAAGTGCCATATTCCGGTGTTATGGTTGGCGCTGACGATGGAGGACTGAACATGACATTGACTGTCGACACCTTGCTCGAATTGGCCATGGCCAACCCTATCAATGCGCAAATCACCGCGCGCCTGCCGGATCTGGGTGTGCAGCAGTGCATGCTCACGGCGGGCTGCCTGTTCCAGGCGGTGTGGAACCATCAGGCGAATCTGCCGGCGGCTCAGGGCGTGAAGGACTATGACGTTTTTTACTTTGACGAGGACCTGTCCTACGAGGCGGAAGACGCGGTAATTCGTGCGGCGCAGGTGCTATTCCAAGACCTGGGGGTGAATGTGGAGGTCAGGAATCAGGCGCGGGTGCACCTTTGGTATGGGCAGCGGTTTGGCCGGCCCTATCCACAGTTGCATTCGGCCAGGCAGGGCGTTGATCGGTACCTGGTGGCGGGCACGTGCATTGCGCTGGAGATTGCCTCCGGCGAGGTGTATGCGCCTTATGGCTTGGAGGATGTAGAGCAGGGGGTGTTGCGGATCAACCCTTTGCACGCAGAGCCCGAGCTGTTTTTGCACAAGGCCAGGAGTTATCAGGCGCGTTGGCCGTGGCTCAAGATTGTCGAGCCGGGCTGAGCCCCCGCTCACAAATCCAGTAACCCCCCGAGTACGCCGCAGCCTATCACCACCAACCATGGCGGCAGCTTCCACACCATCAGCGCGACCAGTGCGAGCAACGCCAGGGCCACGTCATACCCGTTGAAAATCGCGCTGGTCCACACCGGTTGGTACAGCGCCGCCAACAACAGGCCAACCACCGCCGCGTTCACCCCGGCCAGCGCCGCCTGGGTGCGCGGGCTTTTGCGCAGGTTGGCCCAGAAGGGCAAGGCGCCGAAGATCAGTAGAAACGAGGGGGCGAAGATCGCCAGCAGGGCGATCACCCCGCCAAGCCAACCGCTCGGGGCGTGGGTCATGGAGGCGCCGAGGAAGGCGGCGAAGGTGAACAGCGGGCCGGGCATAGCCTGGGTGGCGCCGTAACCGGCGAGGAATACATCGTTGCTGACCCAGTGGCTGGGCACCACTTCGGCTTGCAGTAGCGGCAACACTACGTGGCCGCCGCCGAATACCAGCGCGCCGGTGCGGTAGAAGGCGTCCACCAGCGCCAGCGTGGGGTTGAGCGCCCATGCGGAGAGGAGTGGCATGCCTATAAGCAGCAGCAAAAACAGCATCAACCACAGGGCTCCGGCACGGCGGCTGATGGCGATGGGCAGCGCGTCGGGCTCGGCACTGCTCTCGGGCTTGAACAGCAACAGGCCGGCCACGCCTGCGACCACCATGACCCCGACTTGAGCCCAGGCGGAGGGTTGCAGCAGCACCACGCAGGCGGCGATCAACATCAACGCCACCCGTAAAACGCCTCGGCACAGGTTGCGTGCCATGCCCCATACGGCCTGGGCCACCACCGCTACGGCGACGACCTTGAGGCCGTGCAGCGCGCCATGGGGGAGGGCGCCGCCGTAGTGGGCCAGCCCCAGGGCAAACAGGATCAGGGCGATGGCCGACGGCAAGGTGAACCCGGCCCAGGCTGCCGCCGCGCCCCGGTAACCCGCGCGGGACAGGCCCAACGCGATACCGACCTGGCTGCTGGCCGGGCCGGGGAGGAATTGGCAGAGGGCGACCAGTTCGGCATAGCTGCGCTCGCTGAGCCAGCGGCGGCGGCTGACGAACTCTTGGCGAAAATAGCCCAGGTGCGCAATCGGCCCGCCGAAGGAGGTGAGGCCCAGGCGCAGGAAGATCAGGAACACTGACCAGGGGCTGCTGCGGTGATCGGCAAGCTGGGGCAAGGGGGCGTCTCGGGCAACGATGCTGGATGTTGCCGACCATAACCAATTTTCATGACGCGCAGAAGAGCGGGTATTTTGCTGCTCCCATTGAATTTATCCGCGGTTGCTTGAGTCACTCAAAGCAGTGCATTGTTTTTCCATCCACAGGACCTCAAGGACCGACCATGACCTTTTTAATCTTCCTACTCGCCTGCGCCGCCGCCGCCAGTACCGGTGTGATCTTCAAACCCGGTGCCTGGTACGAATCCCTGGTCAAGCCCAGCTTTACCCCGCCCAATTGGCTGTTCCCGGTGGCATGGACGATCATCTACCTGCTGTTGGCCTGGGCCGGTTACCGCTTGACCCTGATCCCCGGCAGCGAAATGGTGTTGGCCTTGTGGGCGGCGCAGATTGCATTGAACACGCTGTGGACGCCGGTGTTCTTCGGTGCCCATCGGTTGTTCGCCGGGATGGTGATTATCGTGCTCTTGTGGCTCACCGTGGCAGCGATGGTGGTGCTGGCCGTGCGCCTGGATTTGATTACCGGACTGATCCTGTTCCCGTATCTGGCGTGGCTGTGCGTGGCCGCGGCGTTGAACTTCTCGATCCTGCGTAATAATCGCTGATGGCTTACCAGCATTGGCCCGCCAGCGAGCCCGAACTGGCCCAGATGCGCCGCTTCAATCAGAAACTGGCGTGGATGCCGCGTTTTAAAGTCCGCAACCGCGTGACGCCGCGCATGATCCAGGCACTGCTACGCGCCAGCCAGACGTTCAAGAAGGCGCCCGTGGTTGAGCTGAAAAGGCTGGGCACGGTGCCCGTGCGCATCTTGCGCCCCAGTGGCAAGCTCAAAGGCGTGGTGCTGGATATCCACGGCGGTGGCTGGGTGATCGGCAATGCGCAAATGAATGACGACCTTAACCTCGGCATGGTCAACGCTTGCGATGTGGCGGTGGTGTCGGTGGATTATCGGCTGGCGGTGGATACGCCGATCGAAGGGTTGCTGGACGACTGCCTGACGGCTGCGCGCTGGCTCCTGGCGGATTGCCCGGAGTTTGCCGGCCTGCCGGTGTTTTTCGTCGGTGAATCGGCCGGCGGGCATCTGGCGGCGGCCACCTTGTTGGCGCTCAAGCAATGGCCCGAGTTACTCCAGCGGGTAAGCGGCGCGGTGTTGTATTACGGCGTCTACGATTTGACCGGCACGCCCAGTGTGCGCACGGCCGGGCCGGGCACCTTGTTGCTGGACGGTCCGGGCATGGTCCAGGCGCTGCGCCTTCTAACGCCGGGGATCAGCGACCAGACGCGCCGGCAGCCGCCGTTGTCCCCTTTGTATGGGGACTTTGAGGGGCTGCCGCCAGCGCTGATGTTCGTGGGCGAATTGGACCCGCTCAAGGATGACACCCTGCTTATCGCCGAGCGATGGGCGGCGGTTGAGGCCCATCTACTGCCGGAAGCGGCCCATGGGTTTATTCATTTTCAGGTGGCGATGGCCGATCGCGTGTTGGCTTACGCTCGCCAGTGGATAGCGGGTCGGATCCTTGGCGATGAGCGTTAGTATCGAGGCGGTGCAGGCCGCTGACATTCCCCAGGTGCTGAGCTTCGCTTTGCAGGCGCGTGATGAACTGTTTCCGTCGCTCAGTGCCACCGGTGTTCCTCACGATCTGGCGCAGTTTGAAGCCATCTACCTTGAGGGCGGCGGGCGGTTTTTGATTGCCCGTGCCGAAGGCCGGATAGTTGCCTCGGTGGCTTATCGGCCCTACGACGGCCGCTTCCCACAGTTGAACTACCAGGGGCGCAAGACGGTGGAAGTGGTGCGCCTGTATGTGCTCCCGGCAGTGCGCCGCCTGGGCCTGGCGGGCCAGTTGTACCGCTCGCTGGAGGCGCTGGCGCGGGCGAATGGCGTGGAGGTGATGTACTTGCACACCCATCCGTTTCTGCCCGGCGCGATTGATTTCTGGCGGCGGCAGGGGTTCGAAGTGGTGGATGTCGAGGCCGACCCGATCTGGCAAACAACCCATATGCACCTGCCTCTGTAGAACCAATGTGGGAGGGGGCTTGCTCCCGATGAGGGAGTGTCAGCAAACACATCTATGACTGACCCACCGACATCGGGAGCAAGCCCCCTCCCACATTTTGATCACAGTTGGCTGTCAGGCTGTCACCAGAACAAGCTGCTCCAACCTACAGGTTCAGTTGGAGCGCAGACGCAGGATTTGCGCACCGTCGAACGGGTCTGTCAGGTAATGCCCCTGCACCCCGAAGGTCTCTTGCAAACGCTGCGGCGTCAGCACTTGCAGCGGCGCGCCCAGCGCCACCAGTTGCCCGCGATCCAGTACGGCCAGGCGATCACAGGTCAGCGCCTGATTCAGGTCATGCAGCGCAATCAAGGTCGTCACCGGCAAGCCTTGCACGCCTTTGAGGATCGCCAGTTGATGCTGGATATCCAGGTGATTGGTCGGCTCGTCCAGCAACAAAATCTGCGGCCGTTGCGCCAGGGCGCGGGCGATGTGTACGCGCTGACGCTCGCCACCGGAGAGGCTGCGCCAGGCGCGTTGGCTCAGGTGGGTGGCGTCTACGTCGTGCAGGGCCTGGTGCACGATGGCATCGTCTTCGCGCGACCACGGACTCAGCGCCGACAGCCACGGCGTGCGGCCCAGGGCCACGGCATCGAACACGCGAATGGCGTCGTCGGTGTCGGCCTGTTGCTCCACGACCGCCAATTGTTGCGCGATGGTGCGGCGGGGCAACTCACCCAGCGGCTTGCCACCCAGGCGAACATCGCCGCTGGCCGGCACACGTAATCCAGCCAGCAATTTGAGCAGGGTGGATTTGCCTGAACCATTGGGCCCGACGATGCCGAGGGTTTCACCCAACTGCACGTCCAGGTCAACGTCACGCAGCAACTGCGCCTCACGCACTTTGAAGCCCAGGCCGCTGCAACTGAGCACGCTCATCGCGCATTCCTCCGGCCAATCAGGATCAGCGCAAACACCGGCGCGCCCACCAATGCGGTCACCACACCCACCGGAATCACCTGGCCCTTGATCAAGGTGCGCGACAGCACGTCCGCTGCGATCAAAAACAGCGCGCCACCCAAGGCGCTGGCCGGCAACAAGCGCGAATGCCCGGTGCCAAGCAACAGGCGCACCGCGTGGGGAATCACCAAACCGACAAACCCGATGGAGCCGACGATGGACACCATCACCGCCGTCACCAGCGCAGCGCAGGCCACCAGCACAAATTGCACGCGGCGCACCGGGATGCCGAGGGAGGCCGCCGAGTCGCTGCCGAAGGTAAACGCATCCAGTGCGCGACGGTGCCACAGGCACACCGCGAGCCCCACGACCGCCACCGGCACCGCCAACCACACCGATGGCCAGCGCACGCCGCTGAGGTTGCCCAGCAGCCAGAACATAATGCCGCGGGCTTGTTCGGAGCTGGCGGACTTGGTGATCAGGAACGCGGTCAGGGCATTGAACAACTGCGAGCCGGCGATGCCCGCGAGGATGATCTGCCCGGTGCCGCTGGACGATCCGCTGGCCCGCGCCAGCAGCGTCACCAGCGCAAACGCCGCCATCGCCCCCACAAACGCGCCGGCCGATAACGACACCAGGCCACCGCCCACGCCAATCAAGGCAACGAGTACCGCGCCGGTTGACGCGCCGGCGCTGATGCCCAGCAGGTACGGATCGGCCAGCGGGTTACGCAGCAGTGATTGCAGGATCACGCCGCATGTTGCCAACCCTGCGCCGCAGGCTGCGGCCACCAGGGCACGGGTGAGCCGATAGTTCCACACCACACCTTCGTCGATGGGGTCCAGCACGAAGCCTGCGCCCCAGATTTTATTGGCGAGCACCTGCAGCACCACCTGCGGTTCGATGGCAGTTTCACCGATGGCGACGCCAGCGAGTAGGGCGAGCAGCAGCAACGCCAGGGCGAGTAGGGTGCGCATCATTGGCCCAGGTTATAGCCGTCGATGGCGGCGGCCAGTTGTTCAAGGCCTTCGAAGGTGCGCAGGCTCGCCTGCAACGCCAGGGCGTCGAGGATGATGATGCGGTTGTTCTTCACCGCGTCCATGTTGCGGGTCACGGGGTCGCTGCGCAGGAAGGCGAGTTTCTTTTCATGGTCGTCGGCCGGGTAGCGGCGGCGGTCCATGCGTGCGATCACCAGGAAGGTGGGGTTGGCCTTGGCGATGGTTTCCCAGCCGACGGCGGGCCACTCTTCATCGGACTGCACGACGTTACGCAGGCCTAGGGTTTGCAGCATGAATTGCGGCACGCCCTTATGGCCGGCTACGTAAGGGTCGCTGGCCATTTCGGCGCTGGAGAACCACACCAGTGCGCTGGCCTGCTTCAAGCCTTTGCCCTGCGCCGTAGCGACGGATTTGGCCAGGCGCGCCTTGAGTTCGTCGGCCAGTTGTTGGCCGCGATCCTGTACGTCGAAAATCTGCGCCAGTTGCTGGAGGCTCTGGTAGATCGTCTCGATGCGAAAGGGCACCAACCGGGTGCCATCGGCGCCCACCAGGTTGTCTTTGCCTTCGCAGTCGGACGGCAACAGGTAGGTGGGGATCTTCAGTTCATGAAACTGCTCACGGGTGCCGACCACGCCTTGGGGCCCTACCACCCATTCCAGCTCGGCGGCCACCAGTTGCGGGCGCTTGGCGAGTACGGCTTCGAAGCTTGGCTCGTTGTTGGCCAGGCGCTCGATGCGGTCGTCCTGGGCCTTGTACTGCGCCGCCACGTTGTTGAACCACAGCGAAGTGCCGACCACCTTGTCGCCCACGCCCAGGGCGTAGAGCATCTCGGTGGCGGCCTGGCCGATGGTCACGCTGCGGGCGGGGGCGTGCTGGAAGGTCAGGGTGCTGCCGCAGTTTTGCACGGTCAACGGGTACTGAGTGGGCGCGGCTTGCGCCAGGGCACACATACCCAAGCCTGCGATCAGGGCGGTAACGCGTGGCAGCATGAGGCGATCTCCTTGTGAACCGTAGGTGCAGCAGGGGAGGTACGGCTCGGAAATACGCCCATGGACGCTGCTGATGGGCAGGGCCAGGATGTCCTTCCCGGACACCCCGCCGGTTAGTGAATTAGCTGGGCCGGCAGGTCTCCTGACTGATGCGTCGTCGCCTTGCTCCCGCCTTCCCGGACGCGGTCCAGTGGCAGTGGGAGCAGGCTCGGCATCTACAGTTGCGGGGGCAGTTTCGGTTCACGTCGCGTGCGGCGTTTCGAATTCCCTGTTAGTCCCATACGGGAACCGGCGGCGGTATGGTAAGCGATCACACCCTGTAGGCGCGAATCAGAGTCGAATATCTTGCGGCCCGCGGATCAGCGCTTCGATCCGGGTGCCTGTGGCGCGCTCTTCGTTGCTGAACCCGTCGTAGTCGGCCAGGTTGGCGAAGCGGATTCCGGTCAGTTGTTCGATCGCAATCACACTGCGCTGGTAGGTTCGAAGCGGGCCGAATACCAGGTCGAGTTGGCCCAGTTCGCGGCTTTGGTCAATCGTGTAGGCACTGGCCGAGGGCTTGCCATCGTCGCTGAGGTAAGCCACCACTTTCCAGAACGCCTTGGGGATTTTCACGCCACGGTAAAGCCGGTCGTCATCGGCGAACACTGGCCCGGTAAACACCGTGGCCCGGGCTTTCCAGCGCTGGGTGTTGTCGAGGATGTAGTCTTCGAGCTCCAGCCAGGTTTTCTGGTTGAAGCCGCTCATTTGAGGGGAGCAGTTGGTGAAGTGAAAGGTGTCGAAGTTGGCGGTGTTCGCCTCGTCGCCCCAGTTGGGGTCCTGGCGCCGTACCAGGTGGCCGCGGTCCAGGCCATTGCCGGCATAGAGGTCTTCACCTACTTGGGCGTCCAGGGGCAAGCGGCCATCGTAGGCCCAGGTGTCGTTGCTGCGCGTGATGTCCACATGCTTGGCGCCGTCGATATTGACCCCCACGTAGAGCGCCAATCGTCGGGAGCGCGACATGGTGATGGAGAAATGCGTGTAGTCCAGGCGCTTGGGTTGCACGTCGCCCGCCAGTGGCTCGCCAACCGTGGGCCATGGCACCACGAAATCGCTGAGGAAATCGTCGGCATAGCCCGCGCGGTTTTTGAAGTCCTTGGCCGCTGTGACACGCGGCGTCGCGGCTCTGGCTTCCAGCAGGGTGGGGCTGGCCGCGACCAATGGACGCAGGTCGGCGAGCCTTGGGCGGTGGGAAAGGTCGATTTGGGCTGTGCGGGCGGGCATGGGCATGTTCCTTATGGGCCTCGGATAAACACCACTGAAACACAAACTCATGACAATTTGGCCCAGGGGGCGAACACAGGGCTATCCTGAAAACCGTTACCCGGACGTTCATCACACGCCAAAAAGGAGCCAGCTCATGTGTGTTCGCCAACTGCGCAACCCGATTTTCTGCCTGATCCCGCCGTACATGCTCGACCAGATCGCCCGCCACGGGGATAAAGCCCAGCGGGAGGTCGCATTACGCACGCGCGCCAAGGACAGCACGTTCCGGTCGTTGCGTATGGTCGCGGTACCCGCCAAGGGCCCGGCCCGCATGGCACTGGCCATGGGCGCCGAGAAGCAACGCTCGATCTACAGCGCCGAAAACACCGATAGCCTGCCCGGCAAGCTGATTCGCGGCGAAGGGCAGCCCGCCAGTGGCGATGCCGCAGTAGACGAAGCCTATGACGGCCTGGGCGCGACCTTCGATTTTTTTGACCAGGTATTCGACCGCAACTCCATCGACGATGCGGGCATGGCGCTGGACGCCACGGTGCACTTCGGCCAGGACTACAACAACGCGTTCTGGAATTCGACCCAGATGGTGTTCGGCGATGGCGACCAGCAGTTGTTCAATCGCTTCACCGTGGCACTCGACGTCATTGGCCATGAGTTGGCTCATGGCGTGACCGAGGATGAGGCCAAGCTGATGTACTTCAACCAGTCCGGCGCGCTGAACGAGTCGCTGTCGGATGTATTCGGTTCGTTGATCAAGCAGTACGCGCTGAAGCAAACGGCCGAGGACGCCGACTGGTTGATCGGCAAGGGGCTGTTTACCAAAAAGATCAAAGGCACCGCTCTGCGTTCGATGAAAGCCCCGGGCAGCGCCTTTGATGACAAGCTGCTGGGCAAAGACCCGCAGCCGGGGCATATGGATGATTTTGTGCAAACCTACGAGGACAATGGTGGCGTGCATATCAATTCCGGCATTCCCAACCACGCGTTCTATCAGGTGGCGACCAAGATTGGCGGGTTCGCCTGGGAGCGTGCAGGGCGGATCTGGTATGACGCACTGCGCGATTCGCGGCTGCGGCCCAATTCCGGCTTTTTGCGTTTTGCGCGTATCACCCATGATATTGCCGGTCAGCTTTATGGCGTAAACAAGGATGAGCAGAAGGCGGTCAAGGCAGGCTGGAAAGCGGTGGGCATTAACGTTTGACGAAGCCGCCTGTGCGGCGAGGAACAGCCATGCGAATTTCAATCAAGGAAAGCGGCGGGGCGGCGTTTTTTCCAGGGTTGGTCAAACCGCGCAGCGTCGAACTGGACGCGCTGCCCGAGCAGGACCAGCAAGAGTTACGGCAACTGATCGAAGACTCGGGTTTCTTTCGGTTGCCGCAAAGCACTCGCCCTGAACCAGGCAACCCCGGCCAGGTGCATTACACCCTGACAGTGACGGAAGGCGCGCGCGAGCACACGGTCTGTGTGCTCGCGCCGGTAAAATCCCAGGCCCTGGATGGTTTGGTGCAGTGCGTGCGACGACATATTAATTGTTGAAGCGCCAAGGCTGGCAGGCTACTTACGATCCAGCCACACCGTCTGCGCATTGCAGAACTCGCGTACACCGAAGTGCGACAGCTCGCGGCCGAACCCGCTTTTCTTTACGCCGCCAAACGCCACCCGAGGGTCCGACACGCTGAACGCGTTGACGAAGACCCCGCCGGTTTCCAGCTGGTCGGCAATCGCTCGCGCCTTTGCCGAGTCGGCCGTGAAGATGCTGGCCGTCAGGCCGAACTCGCTGTCGTTGGCCAGGGCCACGGCGTGGTCGGCGTCGCGGGCGGTGATGATCGACGCCACGGGGCCGAACAGTTCCTGTTTGAACGACGTCATTTGGTCGGTGACGTCGGCCAGTACGGTCGGCTCATAGTAATTGCCCGCGCCCGCGACTTTATGGCCGCCCAGCAGCAGCCTGGCGCCTTCTTCCAGGGTCGCCTGGACCTGGCCGTGCAGTTCGTCACGCAGATCAAAACGCGCCATGGGGCCAATATAGGTGGCGGTCGAGGTGGGTTCGCCCATCACCAGGGCGCGGCTGGCTTCCAGGAATTTGGCGGTGAAGGCTTCAACCACGCCTGCTTCGATGATCAAGCGCTTGGCGGCTGCGCAGACCTGGCCGCTGTTGTGGAAGCGGCCGATGACGGCGGCTTGTACGGCGGCGTCGAGGTCGGCGTCGTTGAGCACGATAAACGGGTCGGAGCCACCCAGTTCCAGCACGCATTTTTTCAACGCGGCCCCGGCCTGTGAGCCGATGGCAATACCGGCGCGAACGCTGCCGGTGAGCGTCACGGCGGCGATGCGCGGGTCGGCGATGGCGGTGGACACGCCGTCCTGGGTCACGTTGATCACTTCAAACACGCCTTCGGCAAAACCGGCTTTGCGCAGCGCTTGCTGGATCAGGTAGGCGCTGCCCATTACGTTGGGCGCATGTTTGAGTACATAGGTGTTGCCGGCGAGCAGGGTCGGCACGGCGCCGCGCAGCACTTGCCACACCGGGAAGTTCCACGGCATCACCGCGAGGATCGGGCCCAGTGGGCGGTATTCGATCCGGGCGCTGCCGTTGTCCACCAAGGTAGGTTCCGGGGCGAGCATGGCCGGGCCGTGGGCGGCGTACCACTCGCTGAGCTGGGCGCATTTTTCAATCTCGGCGCGGGCCTGGGCGATAGGCTTGCCCATTTCCAGGGTGATCATCTGCGCCATGTCTTCAGCTTGCTCACGCAGGGCGACAGCCAGGGCCAGCAGATAGTCGGCACGCTGGTTCACCGGGGTGTGGCGCCAGGTACGGAAGGCATCGGTCGCGCGGGTGAGGGCGGCATCCAGTTGTGCTGCGCTTTCATAGGGGTAGCTGGCAACGGTTTCACCGTTGGCGGGATTGATCGACAAGGCGTGGGTCTGGTGGGAAATAGCGTTGTTCATGGCACCGTCCGGCTGAATGAGTGGAATGGGACCAGCGTACGGGGCTGTATCTTTTCTGGAAACTGAATAATATTAAGCAATACGTTCATGAATGGAGAATGACTTGGATCTGGTGCAGCTGGAAATCTTCAAGGCGGTTGCCGAACAAGGCAGCATCAGCGCCGCCGCACAGTTGATTCATCGGGTGCCGTCGAACCTCACCACGCGCATCAAGCAACTGGAGCAGGATTTGGGCGTGGAGTTATTCATCCGTGAGAAGAGTCGATTGCGTTTGTCCCCTGCGGGGTGGAATTTCCTCGGCTATACGCGGC
Organism: Pseudomonas sp. HN8-3; assembly: GCF_020790195.1. Taxonomy (NCBI): domain Bacteria; kingdom Pseudomonadati; phylum Pseudomonadota; class Gammaproteobacteria; order Pseudomonadales; family Pseudomonadaceae; genus Pseudomonas; species Pseudomonas sp. HN8-3. The sequence goes on along the minus strand of NZ_CP086206.1, from coordinate 3,972,690 downwards.
GCATTCTCGATCTGGTGCAGGAAGCCCGCGCCACGGTGGCGGGGGAGGAGCCCCAAGGCGCCTTTGCCCTGGGCTCGCTGGAGAGCACGGCGGCGGTGCGTATCCCGGCGTTACTAGCGGCGTATAACCAGCAATACACCAAGGTGGAGTTGGACCTGAGTACGGGCCCCTCGGGCACCATGATCGAAGGCGTACTGTCGGGCCGGCTGACGGCGGCCTTTGTCGATGGGCCGGTGCTGCATTCCACGCTGGAGGGTGTGGCGGTGTTTGAGGAGGAGATGGTGGTGATCGCGCCGCTGCATCACGCGCCGATCAGCCGGGGGCAGGATGTGAATGGCGAGAACATCTATACGTTTCGCTCGAACTGCTCGTACCGGCATCACTTTGAACGCTGGTTTTCACAGGATGGCGCGGTGCCGGGCAAGATCTTCGAGATCGAGTCATACCATGGCATGTTGGCCTGTGTCAGCGCCGGGGCCGGGCTGGCGCTGATGCCGCGCAGTATGCTGGAGAGTATGCCGGGGTGCGCGGCGGTGAGTGTGTGGCCGTTGACGGACAGCTTTCGACTGCTCAATACCTGGCTGATCTGGCGGCGGGGCACGGTTTCGCAGAGTTTGAACAGTTTCGTAAAACTGCTGGAAGAACGCAATCTGCCAGCATCCTAGATCAAATGTGGGAGCTGGCTTGACTGCGATAGCGGTGTGTCAGTCAATGAATCTTTAACTGAACCGCCGCTATCGCAGGCAAGCCAGCTCCCACAGGTGTCTTACATCAGCCGCCAAATTGCAGGGTGCCCATCGCCAGTTTGGCCATGATCGCCGTTGCACCCAGTTGCACCAGCCATAAAGCCAACCCTCCAAGAAATACACCTAACGCCACTTGCAGAACCAAACTCTTCTGCCGCTTGGCTTGCGGTGCGCGTGGGGCATAGTCGTGCAATTCGTCGCGGTCGGCGCGCAGGTCCAGGTCATCGTTTCTCATAGGGTTCTCGCAGCAAGGAGGCAGTCGGCGTTCAGTCTAGTGTGTTCGCCAATAAAAAGGGGGAAGCCAATGGCTTCCCCCCTTCGTCTAACGCTTGCCGGCTTACAGCACCTCGACAATCGCCTTGGTCACCGCACCAATGTTCGACTGGTTCAGGGCCGCCACACAGATACGCCCGGTGTCCAATGCATAGATGCCAAACTCGGTACGCAGGCGTGTGACTTGCTCAACGGTCAGGCCGGAGTAGGAGAACATCCCACGCTGGCGACCGACGAAGCTGAAGTCATGACCTGGCGCAGCCTTGGCCAGCTCGGCCACCATCTGCTCGCGCATACCGCGGATGCGCAGGCGCATTTCGGCCAACTCGGCTTCCCACTGAGCGCGCAGCTCAGGGTTGTTCAACACTGCGGCAACGATGGCTGCGCCGTGGGTGGGCGGGTTGGAGTAGTTGGTGCGGATCACGCGCTTGACCTGGGACAGGATGCGCGCGCTTTCTTCCTTGGACTCGCTGACGATCGACAGCGCGCCTACGCGCTCGCCATACAGCGAGAACGACTTGGAGAACGAGCTGGACACAAAGAAGGTCAGGCCCGACTCAGCGAACAGGCGCACTGCGGCGGCGTCTTCGTCGATGCCATCGCCAAAGCCCTGGTAGGCCATGTCGAGGAACGGCACCAGGTTCTTGGCCTTGACCACCTCCAGCACGTTTTGCCAGTCGGCCGGGCTCAGGTCGACGCCAGTCGGGTTGTGGCAGCAGGCGTGCAGCACCACGATGGACTGTGGTGGCAGGGCGTTGAGGTCTTCGAGCAGGCCGGCACGGTTCACGTCGTGGGTGGCCGCGTCGTAGTAGCGGTAGGTCTGCACCGGGAAACCGGCTTTTTCGAACAGCGCCTGGTGGTTTTCCCAGCTTGGGTCGCTGATGGCAACAACGGCGTCGGGCAGCAGTTGCTTGAGGAAGTCGGCGCCGATTTTCAGCGCGCCAGTACCGCCGACGGCCTGGGCGGTAATCACACGGCCGGCACTCAGCAGGGGCGACTGCGCACCAAACAGCAGCTTCTGCACGGCCTGGTCGTAGGCCACGATACCGTCGATCGGCAAGTAGCCACGGGCGGCGTGTTGCGCCACACGAATGGCTTCCGCTTCGGCAACGGCACGCAAGAGTGGAATTTTCCCCTCCTCGTTGCAGTAAACGCCCACGCCAAGGTTAACCTTGGTGGTTCGTGTATCGGCGTTGAATGCTTCGTTGAGGCCCAGGATAGGATCGCGTGGTGCCATTTCGACAGCGGAGAACAGGCTCATTTTTGCGGCAGCTCTATGGGGGAGGGGAGGGACGTGTCGCGCTCCAGCCGAATGCACTAGAGCGGTGCACAAACGGGGAGCTAGTATAGAGGCCATCACCGCGCAGGGCGACAGCCGAAATGGCTTTTCGGCCAAGTTTTTCGGTTTATTTGCTGACCGTTAGTCTTATTGCAACCTTGAAGGGAAAGGACATGTAGGACGTCAGCCTTGAAACCCGTCACATTCGCCACCACTTCTACAGCTATCATGGTTTTTTCCTGCAACCTGCGATGATTATTCGCGGGTTGCTGAGCTATTTCGTCCCTGGCGGTGTCGAGTCTGGGGTGACTTCACGAGGTACGTTATGTCGGATTTCCAGCTCGTTACCCGTTTTGAACCCGCCGGCGATCAACCGGAAGCCATTCGCCAGATGGTCGAAGGCATCGAGGCCGGCCTGGCGCACCAGACGCTGCTTGGGGTGACCGGTTCCGGCAAGACCTTCAGCATCGCCAACGTGATCGCCCAGACCAACCGCCCGACCCTGGTGCTGGCGCCGAACAAGACCCTGGCCGCGCAGCTTTACGGCGAGTTCAAGGCGTTCTTCCCCAACAACGCGGTTGAGTACTTCGTTTCCTACTACGACTACTACCAGCCCGAAGCCTACGTGCCGTCCTCCGATACCTTTATCGAGAAGGATGCATCGATCAACGACCATATCGAACAGATGCGGCTGTCGGCGACCAAGGCGTTGCTGGAGCGCAAGGACGCGATCATCGTCACCACGGTGTCGTGCATCTACGGTCTGGGCAGCCCCGAAACCTACTTGAAGATGGTGCTGCACGTTGACCGTGGCGACAAACTCGACCAGCGCGAACTGCTGCGCCGCCTGGCGAGCCTGCAGTACACCCGTAACGACATGGACTTCGCCCGCGCCACCTTCCGGGTGCGCGGCGATGTGATCGACATCTACCCGGCCGAATCCGACCTGGAAGCGATCCGCATCGAGCTGTTCGATGACGAAGTCGAAAGCCTGTCGGCCTTCGACCCGTTGACCGGCGAGGTGATCCGCAAGCTGCCGCGCTTCACCTTCTACCCGAAAAGCCACTACGTGACCCCGCGTGAAACCCTGATGGGCGCCATCGAGGGTATCAAGGTCGAGTTGGCCGAGCGTCTGGAATACCTGCGTTCCAACAACAAGCTGGTGGAAGCCCAGCGCCTTGAGCAGCGCACCCGTTTTGACCTGGAAATGATCCTGGAGCTGGGCTACTGCAACGGCATCGAAAACTACTCGCGCTACCTGTCGGGTCGCGAATCCGGGGCGCCGCCGCCGACCCTCTATGATTACCTGCCGCCGGACGCCTTGCTGGTGATCGACGAATCCCACGTCAGCGTGCCGCAGGTGGGGGCCATGTATAAGGGCGACCGCTCGCGTAAGGAAACCCTGGTGGAGTACGGCTTCCGCCTGCCGTCGGCGCTGGACAACCGGCCAATGCGCTTTGACGAGTGGGAGGCCATCAGCCCGCAGACCATCTTCGTGTCGGCGACGCCCGGCAACTATGAAGCCGAGCACGCTGGTCGCGTGATCGAGCAGTTGGTGCGACCTACTGGCCTGGTGGACCCGGAGATTGAAATCCGCCCGGCGTTGACCCAGGTCGACGATCTGCTGTCGGAGATCAACAAGCGCGTGGCCCTGGAAGAGCGGGTGCTGGTTACCACATTGACCAAGCGCATGTCCGAAGACTTGACCGACTACCTGGCCGACCACGGCGTGCGTGTACGTTACTTGCACTCGGACATCGACACCGTGGAGCGGGTAGAGATCATCCGCGACCTGCGCCTGGGGACCTTCGATGTGCTGGTGGGGATCAACCTGCTGCGTGAGGGCCTGGACATGCCCGAAGTGTCGCTGGTGGCGATCCTGGATGCGGACAAGGAGGGCTTCCTGCGCTCCGAGCGCTCGTTGATCCAGACCATCGGCCGGGCGGCGCGTAACCTCAATGGCCGGGCGATCCTGTATGCGGACCGCATCACCGGCTCCATGGAGCGGGCGATTGGCGAGACCCAGCGTCGTCGCGACAAACAGATCGCGTTCAACCTGGAACACGGCATCACCCCCAAGGGCGTGTTCAAGGACGTTGCCGACATCATGGAAGGCGCCACCGTGCCCGGCTCGCGCAGCAAGAAGCGCAAGGGCATGGCCAAGGCTGCCAAGGAAAGTGCCAAGTACGAGAACGAACTGCGCTCGCCGAGTGAGATCACCAAGCGGATTCGGCAGTTGGAAGAGAAGATGTACCAGCTGGCTCGGGACCTGGAGTTTGAGGCGGCGGCGCAGACGCGGGATGAGATTGGCAAGTTGCGCGAGCGTCTGTTGGCTGTTTGATTTGCGTTGATTGGGCTGGCCTCATCGCGGGCAAGCCCGGCTCCCACATTGATCTGTGAACGCGGTCAAAATGTGGGAGCTGGCTTGCCTGCGATGGCCGCGCCTCGGTTTTCCAGATATCCCCCAGGCTGTTACCATTCGCCCCTTGTTTCAATTTTCAGTTTTATCGCCCATTCGAGACCTGCCATGACCACCGTCCGCACGCGCATTGCGCCATCGCCTACTGGGGATCCCCACGTCGGTACTGCTTACATCGCCTTGTTCAACTACTGCTTTGCCAAGCAGCATGGTGGTGAATTCATCCTGCGGATCGAAGATACCGATCAACTGCGCTCCACCCGTGAGTCGGAACAGCAGATTTTCGATGCCTTGCGCTGGCTGGGCATTACCTGGGCTGAAGGTCCGGACGTCGGCGGCCCGCATGGCCCGTATCGCCAGAGCGAGCGCAGCGACATCTACAAGCAATACACCCAGCAACTGGTCGACATGGGCCACGCCTTTCCGTGCTTCTGCACCGCCGAAGAGCTGGACCAGATGCGCGCCGAGCAACAGGCCCGTGGCGAGACCCCGCGCTACGATGGTCGCGCGCTGTTGTTGTCCAAGGAGGAAGTGGCCGCACGCCTGGCGGCTGGCGAACCCCACGTTATCCGCATGAAAGTGCCGAGCGAAGGCGTGTGCGTGGTGCCGGACATGCTGCGCGGTGACGTCGAAATCCCGTGGGACCGTATGGACATGCAAGTGTTGATGAAGACCGACGGCTTGCCGACGTACTTCCTGGCCAACGTGGTCGACGACCATCTGATGGGCATCACCCATGTGCTGCGCGGTGAAGAGTGGCTGCCATCGGCGCCGAAACTGATCCTGCTGTACGAATACTTCGGCTGGGAGCAACCGCAGCTGTGCTACATGCCGCTGCTGCGTAACCCGGACAAGAGCAAGCTGTCCAAGCGCAAGAACCCAACGTCGGTAACGTTCTACGAGCGCATGGGCTTTATGCCTGAGGCGATGCTCAACTATCTGGGCCGCATGGGCTGGTCGATGCCGGACGAGCGCGAGAAATTCTCGTTGCAGGAAATGGTCGACAACTTCGATCTCTCCCGTGTTTCCCTCGGCGGGCCGATCTTCGATATCGAGAAGCTGTCGTGGCTCAACGGCCAGTGGCTGCGTGACTTGCCCGTGGAAGAGTTTGCCAGCCGCGTGCAGCAATGGGCGTTGAACCCCGAGTACATGATGAAGATTGCGCCGTTGGTGCAGGGCAGGGTAGAGACATTCAGCCAGGTCGCGCCCTTGGCCAGTTTCTTCTTTGCCGGCGGCGTGAACCCGGATGCCAAGCTGTTTGAATCCAAAAAGCTCTCCGGCGACCAGGTTCGCCAACTGATGCAGTTGATCCTGTGGAAGCTCGAAAGCCTGCGCCAGTGGGAAAAAGATGCGATCACGGCCACGATCCAGGCGGTGGTGGAATCCCTTGAGCTGAAACTGCGCGATGCCATGCCGCTGATGTTTGCCGCGATCACCGGGCAAGCGAGTTCGGTGTCGGTGCTCGATGCGATGGAAATCCTCGGCCCGGACCTGACCCGTTTCCGCCTGCGCCAAGCCCTTGATTTGCTTGGTGGTGTGTCGAAGAAAGAAAACAAGGAATGGGAAAAGCTGCTGGGCGCCATCGCTTAAGCAGGCCGTTGCAGTGACGAAACCCCGGTTTTCCGGGGTTTCGTCGGTAAGTGATTGTTATCCCGGCAAAAAATTTTGAAAATTGTTGAAAATAAATTTGACACGTTTCCAAACCGCCATTAAGATTCGCCCCGTCCTCACCGATGAGGGGCTATAGCTCAGCTGGGAGAGCGCTTGCATGGCATGCAAGAGGTCAACGGTTCGATCCCGTTTAGCTCCACCAATTTACAGGTTCAAGGTTCCGGCCACACCGTCCTTGAATTGATCAGGTCTCAGCTCTGATCAGATGTACAGAAGGTTTCGTCCCCTTCGTCTAGTGGCCTAGGACACCGCCCTTTCACGGCGGTAACAGGGGTTCGAGTCCCCTAGGGGACGCCAGTTTCAACAAGCAGCTCGAAAGGTCTGCTGCGTCGCGAGACGAAAAATCCGGGGCTATAGCTCAGCTGGGAGAGCGCTTGCATGGCATGCAAGAGGTCAACGGTTCGATCCCGTTTAGCTCCACCAATTTTACAGGTTCAAGGTTCCGGCCACACCGTCCTTGAATCGATCAGTTCTCAGCGCTGATCAGTGTATAGAAGGTTTGTGTCCCCTTCGTCTAGTGGCCTAGGACACCGCCCTTTCACGGCGGTAACAGGGGTTCGAGTCCCCTAGGGGACGCCACGATTACCCGCTTTGCGGGATTTTTAAGGGTCATTCAATTATTGAATGGCCCTTTTGTTTGTCTGGCGTTCGGCCATTTTCTTGATTGATTCCATTTTTTTGTTCTGACCGGCGGTCGTACCTTTCGCTTGCGCAATATTATTATGGTAATAATATCCAACCCATGAAAGTCGGAGGCCTTGATGAGCGATAAAAAAGCGCAAACCCGCGAACGTATTTTGCAGGCTGCCAGCGCGGCATTGATCCAGCGCGGCCCGGCTGAGCCGAGTGTGGGGGAGGTCATGGGGGCGGCAGGGCTGACCGTCGGTGGTTTCTACGCGCACTTTGAAAGCAAGGACGCGTTGATGCTGGAGGCGTTCAGCCAGTTGCTGGCGCAGCGCCGGGCCTCTATCGACGATCTGGACACGCAGCTCACCGGCGAAGAGCGTCGGGCGCTGGTGGCGGCCTTCTATCTGTCACGCAAGCATCGTGATTCAACCTCCCAGGCCTGCCCCTTGCCGGCCACAGTTGGCGAGATGGGTCGCTTGCCCGACGCATTTCGCGAGGTCTTGAGCGAGCACGTGGAGCTGATGACTGCGCAGCTGGCCGACAGCCCTGAAGACATCGACAAGGCGCTGGCGGACATGGCCTTGATGGTGGGTGGCCTGACATTGGCTCGCGCACTGGGGCCGGGTGAGTTGTCGGACCGCGTAATCCGAGCGGCCAAGTCGGCGGTGCGCTGAAGAGGCGCGCCTCGACTGCCGCCGTCTACAGCAGCGGCAAACCGCCTGATACACTGCCCCGCCGACATCAATCGACTGGAGCAAGGCATGGGCTGGGATTTGGCAACGCCGTTTATCATCGATCTGCAGGTTGCGCCTGAAGACATCGACGGCCTCGGGCACGCCAACAACGCGGTGTACGTGTCCTGGCTTGAGCGTTGCGCCTGGCGCCACTCCCAGCGCCTGGGTCTGGACCTCACCGAGTATCGCCGCCTGGACCGCGCCATGGCGGTGGTACGCCATGAGATCGATTATCTGGCGGCAGGCTATGAAGGCGATGAGCTGCAACTGGCCACCTGGATCGTCGACTGGGATCAGCGCCTGAAAATGACCCGTCGTTTCCAACTGGTACGCCCCCGCGACGGCGCGACGCTGCTGCGCGCGCAAACCACCTTTGTGTGCATCGAGTTGTCCAGCGGCAAACCCAAGCGTATGCCTGCCGAGTTTATTGAAGGTTACGGTCCCGCCCTGACAGGGGGTTAACGGTCCTCGCCGGAAACCCAGTAAACTGCGCCACGATTTTTGTTGAGTGTTTTCCATGCAAATTGCTTTGGCGCCCATGGAGGGGTTGGTCGACAACATCCTGCGGGACGTGTTGACCCACGTGGGCGGTATCGATTGGTGTGTGACCGAGTTCATCCGTGTCAACGACCGCCTGCTCACCCCGGCCTATTTCCACAAGCTCGCTCCGGAGCTGCTGCACGGTGCCCATACCGCAGCGGGTGTGCCGCTGCGTGTGCAACTGCTCGGCTCCGACCCGGTGTGCCTGGCCGAAAACGCTGCCCTGGCCTGCGAGCTGGGGTCTGAGGTGATTGACCTGAACTTTGGTTGCCCGGCCAAGACCGTCAACAAGTCCCGGGGTGGCGCGGTGCTGCTCAAGGAACCGGAGCTGCTCAACCAGATCGTCGAGCACGTGCGCCGTGCCGTGCCCGCCCACATTCCCGTAACCGCCAAAATGCGCCTGGGCTTCGACAGCCCGGATGGCGCGCTGGTATGCGCCACCGCGTTGGCCGAGGGCGGTGCTGCACATATCGTCGTCCATGCGCGCACCAAAGCCGATGGCTACAAGCCGCCGGCCCACTGGGAGTGGATCCCGCGGGTGCAGGACGTGGTCAAGGTGCCAGTATTTGCCAATGGTGATATCTGGAGCGTCGAAGATTGGAAGCGTTGCCGTGAAATCAGTGGCGCCGAAGACATCATGCTCGGCCGTGGCCTGGTGGCGCGTCCTGACCTGGCAAGGCAGATTGTAGCGGCCAAGGCCGGTGAGGAAGTGGTCGAGATGACCTGGGCGCAGATGCAGCCGATGCTTCAGGAGTTCTGGCGCCAGTCGGTGGCGCAACTGACTGAAGAACAGGCACCCGGCCGCTTGAAGCAATGGCTGGCGATGCTGACGCGCAACTACCCGCAGGCGGTGGAGCTGTTCACCGCGCTGCGCCGCGAGACCGACCTGCAATGCGTCAGCCGTCTGCTGGGCATGCAGCATCCGGTCCCGCTCGACCCTGTTCCAGCAACCGCCTGAAGCCTTCTATCGGCAACGGACGGCTGTGCAGATAACCCTGGAATAAATGGCAGCCCAGCTTTTGCAGGAACGCCAGTTGCTCCGGGGTTTCCACGCCCTCGGCGATCACGTCCAGGTTCAAGCTGCGCGCCATGGCTACGATGGCGCGGATGATCTCGGCGTCATTAGGGTCGTGGGTGGCATCGCGTACGAATGACTGATCGATTTTCAATGCATCCACGGGCAGGCGCTTGAGGTAGGTCAGGGATGAGTAGCCGGTGCCGAAGTCATCCATTGCGAAGCTCACGCCGAGCTTTTTCAGGCGACGCATCTTCGCCACGGTATCGTCCAGGTTCTGGATCACGATGCCTTCGGTGATCTCCAGTTTCAGCAGGCTGGAGGGCAGTTGATGCTGCTTGAGGCTGTGTTCTACCCGTTCCACAAAGTCGTTCTGGCGAAACTGCCGCGGGCTGATATTCACGCACAGGCTGAAATTGAGCGGGTCTACCAGACCGTCGGCAATCAACTGGGCAAAGGCGCCGCAGGCTTCATCGAGAATCCAGGTGCCGACTTCCAGGATCAGGCCGCTGTCTTCCAATACCTTGATAAATTCCGTCGGCGACTGCGCGCCCAGTTGCGGATGTTGCCAGCGCACCAGGGCCTCGGCCCCCACAATCCGGTTGCCACGCGCATCCACCTGGGGCTGGTAATGCACGCTGAACTCGCCGCGTGACAGGGCCAGGCGCAGGTCGGTCTCCATGCGCAGGCGCTCGCTGGCGGTTTTTTGCATGCTGTTGTGGAACATCTGTGTGGTATTGCGCCCTGAATCCTTGGCGCGGTACAGGGCGATGTCGGCACGCTTGAGCAAATCGGCTGGCGTGGTGCCGTGGTCGGGAATCAGCGCTACGCCGATGCTGGGCGTGACCTGCAAACGATGGCCGTCAAGGAACATCGGCTCCGACAGCAACTCACGCAATGTATCGGCCACGCTTTTCACCTGGTCGCTGACCTCCTGGCGCTTACCCTCAAGACCGCTGAGCAGCACCACAAACTCATCGCCGCCCAGGCGTGCCACGGTGTCCTCCATGCGCACGCTGGCTTCCAGGCGTGCGGTGACGATTTTCAACACGGTATCGCCCACCGGGTGGCCGAGGGAATCGTTGATGTGCTTGAAGTGGTCGAGGTCGAGGAACAGCAGGGCGCCGCGCAGGTTGTGGCGCTTGAGCAGGGCGATCTGCTGGCTCAGTCGGTCCATCAGCAGTGCGCGATTGGGCAGGTTGGTGAGCGGGTCGTGATAGGCCAGGTGGCGGATCTGCGCCTGGGCGTTTTTCAGCAGGCTGACGTCTCGTGCGGTCAGCAGCAGGCAGGGGGTTTCGTTCAGGGTGATCGGCTCGACCGAGACCTCCACCGCCAGCACCTCGCCTCGTTTGTTGTGCCAGAGCATTTCCAGATGATGGATGCGGCCCTTGATCTGCAACTCGGCCAATAATGCCGCGCGCTGGTTTTCATCGGCCCAGATGCCGATCTGGTACAGGGTCAGGCCGATGGCTTCTTCGGTGCGGTAACCGGTCAGGCGGCAAAAACCGTCATTGACCTCCACATAACGGCCGGTGTCGCGTTCGGTGATTGAAATCGCGTCGGGGCTGGAGTGAAACGCCTTGGCGAACTTCTCTTCACTGGCCTTGAGGGCAGCTTCCGAGCGTTGCTGCTGGGTGATATCCCGAAGGGTGGTGACGATGCAGGGTTGGTCGCTGACCTTGATCAAGCGGCTGGAGATGACGCAGGTCAGGCTTTGGCCGTCCTTGTGATGCACCACGATGGCCACATTGCTCAGGGCCTGTTCGCGAATCACCCGCTCGATGCGTTGCAGGCGCTTGCTGGAGTCGTCCCACAGGCCGATTTGTTCGGCGCTTTTGTCCAGTACTTCGGCGGCTGTCCAGCCGAAGGTCTGGGTAAACGCCGGGTTGATCTCGATAAAGGCGCCGCTTTCCAGGCAGGTCACGCAGATAGGGTCGGGGCTGGCCTGGAACAGGCTGGCAAATTTTTCCTCGGAGGCGGTGAGGCGTTGCTCGCGTTCGACCTGGTCGGTGATATCCAGCAAGGTGCCCGCCATGCGCAGGGGTTTGCCTGCTTCATCGCGGTACAGGCGCGCACGGCTTTCCAGATACCGTGGGCTGCCGTCCTCCAACTGCACGCGGTAGGTCAATTGGTAGTTGCCGTCCGGGCCTTCACGCAAGCTGCGGTAGGCATTGCGCATACCCTCGCGATCCTGGTCGGACATCCCTTCGAAAAACGCATCGAAGGATTCATGAAAGGGCGCCGGTTCGAGCCCGTGCAGTTGGGCGGCGCGGGCCGAGCCGTAGAGCATACCGCTGGGGATGTGCCAATCCCAGGTGCCCAGTTGCGCGGAATCCAGGGCCAGGTCGAGGCGCTCCTGGCTGTCTTTGAGCGCTTGCTCTGCGTTTTTGCGTTCGGTGGTGTCCAGGAACGTGCTGATCAGGTAAGCCTCACCGTCCAGTTCCACCTTCTGGGCGCTGAGCGTGCCGTCGTGGATCTGGCCGTTGCTGGCGCAGAACTGCACCTCCATGGTGATGGGTTCGCCTTTGCGCTGGGTGGCCTTGACTAGCAGTGCACGCTGCTCCGGATGGCGCCACAGGCCCAGTTCCAGGGTGGTACGGCCGATGGCATCTGCCACCGGCCAGCCGAACAGCATTTCGAAATACTGGTTGGCTTCGCTGATCAAGCCATCGGCCTGGCGGGTCAGTAGCACCATGTTCGGGCATAAATGGAACAATGTGGCGAAGCGCTTTTCGGAGTGGCTGAGGGCGTGTTCGCGGTCGCGCTGATGGGTGATCTCGCGGATCACTCCGATCATGCGGCGCCGTCCGGCTTTTTCCGGCGCGAGGCTGCCGCTGATTTCCAGCCAGTGCAGGCTGCCATCGGGCCACTGGATGCGATGGTGCATGGCCCGTTCGAACGGCTCTCCTGCCAGGACCGCGTGAAAACCACGCACCACCCGTGCGCTGTCTTGCGGGGCCAGCAAGTCAAGGTAGTCGAGGTCCTTGGGCAAGGGTTGATGCGGGTCAAAGCCGAATAACGCTTGAGTACCCCGTGACCAACTGATTCTTCCCGTGTCGATTTCCCAGCACCAGGCGCCCAGCCGGGCGGCATTCAGGGCTGCCAGCAATTGCGGGGCACTGTCCCAGCTTTGCTCCGCCGCTTGGGGGTCCAGGGCGTAGATGCGGGGCAGGGGGGGTACGGGGTCGCCGGGGTTGCGCATTGTCAATGTGCCTTGGCTCGGTGAGAAGACAGCGCGGTTTTCCTTGAAACCCGAGGCCGCACAGTGTCATGCCGGTAACCCTGGCAGATCGACCTGTGCATCCAGCAGGCTCATGAAAGCCCGCGCAGCGTTCGATAGCGTCCTTTCTGTATGCACGATATAGCCTAGCTGGCGACTGAGTTGTATGCCCGGCAAAGCGATACTTGCCACTTGATCATCGAGCATGGTGCGCGGCAACACGCTCCAGGCCAGGCCGATGGACACCATCATCTTGATGGTTTCCAGGTAGTTGGTGCTCATCGCAATATTTGGCGCAAGCCCCTGGGCTTCGAACAGGCGGCTGACAATATGGTGCGTAAAGGTGTTGCCGCCGGGAAACACCGCCGGGTGCCTGGCGATATCGGCCAGGCTGATGGAGCCGTTGCTGATCAGGCTGTGTTCCGGCGCTACCACAAAGTCCAGCGGGTCATCCCATACCGGCGAGGCGCGCACCAGATGGTGCGGCTCGGGCGCCAGGGTGATTACCGCCACTTCGGCGCGACCATGGAGTATTTCTTCGTAGGCCACTTCTGAATCCAAAAACTGAATATCCAGTGCCACGTTTGGGTATTGCCGTGTGAAGGTGCGCAGGATCGGTGGCAGGCGGTGCAGGCCTATATGGTGGCTGGTGGCCAGAGTGAGGCGCCCGCTAACCTCCCCTGTAAGGTTGGTCAGGGCGCGGCGGGTGTCGTCCAGCACGTTGAGGATTTGATAAGCGCGCGGCAGCAAGGCCCTGCCGGCTTCGGTCAAGCCGACTTCACGGCCCAAGCGATCAAACAAGCGCACTTTCAATTGCTGCTCCAGGCCTGCGATGCGTTTGCTGATGGCGGGCTGCGTCAGGTGCAGGCGTTCGCCGGCCCCCGAGAAGCTGCCGGTCTCGGCGATGGCGATAAAAGCATTGAGGTTGGCCAGATCCATGGTGCTATTCCAGTTGGTAATCCAAAGCATAAAAAATATGAATTTGAGTTATTTAATGTAGCGCCATACCATCAGCCTCACAAGCCAAAGGGTTATTGAAAAGCCCGGCGTATAGAAACACCGCTGATGAGGACCGACTGATGGCCGGCAAAACGCTTTACGACAAGCTTTGGGATTCCCATGAAGTGAAACGTCGCGATGATGGATCGTCGCTGATCTATATCGACCGTCACATCATCCATGAAGTGACCTCGCCCCAAGCGTTCGAAGGCCTGCGACTGGCCGGGCGCAAGCCTTGGCGCGTCGACTCCATCATCGCCACGCCGGACCACAACGTGCCGACCACTCCTGAGCGCAAGGGCGGTATCGAGGCCATTGCCGACCAGGTTTCGCGTTTGCAGGTGCAAACCCTCGACGACTATTGCGACGAATACGGCATCACCGAATTCAAGATGAATGACGTGCGCCAGGGCATCGTCCATGTGATCGGCCCGGAGCAGGGTGCGACCTTGCCGGGCATGACCGTGGTCTGCGGCGACTCCCACACCTCCACCCACGGTGCGTTCGGCGCCCTGGCCCATGGCATCGGCACCTCCGAGGTGGAACATGTGTTCGCCACCCAGTGCCTGGTCGCCAAGAAAATGAAGAACATGCTGGTACGCGTCGAAGGCCAATTGCCGTTTGGCGTGACCGCCAAGGACATCGTGCTCGCCGTGATCGGCAAGATCGGCACCGCCGGCGGTAACGGCCACGCCATCGAATTCGCCGGCAGCGCCATTCGCGACTTGTCCATCGAAGGGCGCATGACCATCTGCAACATGTCCATCGAGGCCGGTGCCCGTGTGGGCATGGTGGCGGCGGATGAGAAAACCGTGGAGTACGTCAAAGGTCGCCCGTTTGCCCCGCAAGGCGCCGATTGGGACGCCGCCGTCGAAGCCTGGAAAGACCTGGTGTCCGACGCCGATGCGGTGTTCGACACCGTGGTCGAACTCGACGCTGCGCAGATCAAGCCGCAAGTCAGCTGGGGCACTTCGCCGGAAATGGTCCTGGCCGTTGACCAGAACGTACCGGACCCGGCCAAAGAGGCCGACCTGGTCAAGCGCGGCTCCATCGAGCGTGCCTTGAAGTACATGGGCTTGAAAGCCAACCAGGCGATCACCGACATCCAGTTGGATCGCGTGTTCATTGGCTCCTGCACCAACTCGCGGATCGAAGACCTGCGCGCCGCGGCGGTGATCGCCAAGGGCCGCAAGGTTGCCTCGACCATCAAGCAAGCTATTGTGGTACCGGGTTCCGGCCTGGTGAAGGCGCAAGCCGAAGCTGAAGGCCTGGACAAGATCTTCCTCGAAGCCGGTTTTGAATGGCGTGAACCAGGCTGTTCGATGTGCCTGGCGATGAACCCGGACCGTTTGGAGTCGGGCGAGCATTGCGCGTCCACCTCCAACCGTAACTTTGAAGGGCGTCAGGGCGCCGGTGGCCGCACCCACCTGGTCAGCCCGGCCATGGCCGCCGCCGCTGCCGTCAACGGTCGTTTCATCGACGTTCGCGAATTGATCTGAGGAATACCCGATGAGAGCTTTTACCCAGCACACAGGTCTTGTAGCGCCGTTGGACCGTGCCAACGTGGACACTGACCAGATCATCCCCAAGCAGTTCTTGAAGTCGATCAAGCGCACCGGTTTTGGCCCCAACCTGTTCGATGAGTGGCGCTATCTGGATGTGGGCTACGCCTACCAGGACAACTCCAAGCGCCCGCTGAACAAAGACTTTGTGCTCAATGCCGAGCGCTATCAGGGTGCCAGTGTGTTGCTGGCCCGGGAAAACTTCGGTTGCGGCTCCAGCCGTGAACACGCGCCGTGGGCCCTGGAAGAGTACGGCTTTCGCAGCATCATCGCGCCCAGCTATGCCGACATCTTCTTCAACAACAGCTTCAAGAACGGCCTGTTGCCGATCATCTTGAGCGATGCCGAAGTAGATGAGCTGTTCCAGCAAGTGGAAGCGAATGTGGGTTATCAGCTGACCGTGGACCTGGCCGCGCAGACCGTCACCCGTCCGGATGGCAAGGTGTATCACTTTGAAGTGGATGCGTTTCGCAAGCACTGCCTGATCAACGGCCTGGACGATATCGGCCTGACCTTGCAGGACGGCGATGCGATTGCCGCGTTTGAAGCCAGGCACCGGGCGAGTCAGCCTTGGTTGTTTCGCGATGCCTGATTTGCGGTAACCGTGCGGGCCCCATCGCGGGCAAGCCCGCTCCCACATGGATCGATGTTCGCCTGAACACCTCGGTCAACTGTGGGAGCTGGCTTGCCTGCGATAGCGCCAGTGCAACCACCACAAACCCCAAGGAAAGCCACCATGACCACCACTGCCCATACCCAAGTCGTGCAAAAACAATTCGGCGAACAGGCTGCGGCCTACCTGAGCAGTGCCGTGCACGCCCAGGGCACCGAGTTTTCGCTGCTGCAGGCCGAGCTGGCCGGGCAGGGCGCTGCACGGCTGCTGGACCTGGGTTGCGGTGCCGGTCATGTGAGTTTCCAGGTGGCGCCTCTGGTTAAAGAAGTGGTGGCCTATGACCTGTCCCGGCAGATGCTCGACGTGGTCACCGCCGCCGCGAAAGATCGCGGCCTGCACAATATCCGCACCGTCCACGGCGCCGCCGAGCGTCTGCCGTTCGCCGATGGCGAGTTCGACTTCGTGTTCAGCCGTTATTCGGCCCACCACTGGAGTGACCTGGGCCTGGCCCTGCGGGAAGTGCGCCGCGTGCTCAAGCCGGGCGGGGTGGCGGCGTTTGTGGATGTCTTGTCACCGGGTAGCCCATTGCTGGACACTTACCTGCAAACCGTCGAAGTGCTGCGCGACACCAGCCACGTGCGAGATTACGCCGCCGCCGAGTGGATGCAGCAACTCAGCGAGTCCGGTCTGCATGTGCGTAACAGTCTGCGCCAGCGCCTGCGCCTGGAGTACACCTCGTGGGTCGAGCGCATGCGCACGCCAGAGGTGCTGCGTGCGGCAATCCTTGAGCTGCAAAGGGCGATGGGCCAGGAAGTGCGCGATTATTACGAAATTCAGGCCGACGGCACCTTCAGCACCGACGTGCTGGTGGTCTTTGCCCAGTGTTGATTGATTTTTCCCGACCTGCCCACGGGCGGGTCGCTTGATGAAATGAGGAACCCATGAGCAAGCAGATTCTGATTCTCCCTGGCGACGGTATTGGTCCGGAAATCATGGCCGAAGCGGTCAAGGTGCTGGAGCTTGCAAACGCCAAGTACAGCCTGGGCTTCGAGCTGAGCCACGACGTGATCGGCGGCGCCGCCATCGACAAGCACGGCGTGCCCCTGGCTGACGAAACCCTGGACCGTGCCCGTGCGGCCGACGCCGTGTTGCTCGGCGCCGTGGGCGGCCCGAAGTGGGACAAGATCGAGCGTGACATCCGACCGGAGCGCGGCCTGTTGAAAATCCGCGCGCAACTGGGCCTGTTCGGCAATCTGCGCCCGGCGATCCTCTACCCGCAACTCGCCGATGCCTCAAGCCTCAAGCCGGAAGTGGTGGCGGGCCTGGATATCCTGATCGTGCGTGAGCTGACCGGCGGTATCTACTTCGGCTCGCCACGGGGCGTGCGCGAGTTGGAAAATGGCGAGCGCCAGGCCTACGACACCCTGCCGTACAGCGAGAGCGAAATCCGCCGTATTGCCCGGGTCGGTTTCGATATGGCCCGTGTGCGTGGCAAAAAGGTGTGCTCGGTGGATAAAGCCAACGTGCTGGCCTCCAGCCAACTGTGGCGCGAAATCGTTGAGGAAGTGGCCAAGGATTACCCGGACGTCGAACTGAGCCACATGTACGTCGACAACGCCGCGATGCAACTGGTGCGTGCGCCCAAGCAGTTCGACGTGATCGTCACCGACAACCTGTTCGGCGACATCCTGTCCGACCAGGCGTCCATGCTCACAGGTTCCATCGGCATGTTGCCGTCGGCGTCCCTGGACACCAACAACAAGGGCATGTACGAGCCGTGTCACGGTTCGGCGCCGGACATCGCAGGCCAGGGCATTGCCAACCCGCTGGCGACCATTTTGTCGGTGTCGATGATGCTGCGTTACACCTTCAACCTGAGTGAAGCGGCCGACGCGATCGAGAAAGCCGTCAGCCTGGTACTGGACCAGGGCCTGCGCACCGGGGACATCTGGTCCCAGGGCTGCACCAGGGTCGGAACGCAAGAAATGGGCGACGCAGTAGTCGCCGCGCTGCGGAATCTGTAATCTCTCGGGCCCGCTTGCAGTTGTTGCTGCAAGGCGGCCCACTTTTTAACAAGGTGTAGTTGCGATGAAACGTGTAGGTCTGATCGGTTGGCGCGGTATGGTCGGTTCCGTGCTCATGCAGCGGATGCTGGAAGAGCAGGATTTCGATCTTATTGAGCCGGTGTTTTTCACCACTTCGAACGTAGGTGGCCAAGGGCCGTCCGTGGGCAAGGATATTGCCCCGCTCAAGGACGCCTACAGCATTGAAGAGTTGAAGACCCTCGACGTGATCCTGACGTGCCAGGGTGGCGACTACACCAGCGAAGTCTTCCCCAAGCTGCGCGAAGCCGGCTGGCAGGGTTACTGGATCGACGCCGCTTCCAGCCTGCGTATGCAGGATGACGCGGTGATCATCCTTGATCCGGTCAACCGTAAGGTCATCGACCAGCAACTGGATGCCGGCACCAAGAACTACGTGGGCGGCAACTGCACCGTCAGCCTGATGCTGATGGGGCTCGGTGGCCTGTTCGAAGCCGGCCTGGTCGAGTGGATGAGTGCCATGACCTATCAGGCTGCTTCCGGTGCCGGTGCGCAGAACATGCGCGAGCTGATCAAACAGATGGGCGCGACCCATGCCGCTGTCGCCGATCAACTGGCCGACCCGGCCAGCGCGATTCTCGACATCGACCGTCGTGTGGCCGAAGCCATGCGCAGCGACGCCTACCCGACCGAGAACTTCGGCGTGCCATTGGCCGGTAGCTTGATCCCGTGGATCGACAAGGAACTGCCCAACGGTCAGAGCCGCGAGGAGTGGAAGGCTCAGGCCGAGACCAACAAGATCCTCGGTCGCTTCAAGAACCCGATTCCGGTGGACGGCATCTGCGTGCGCATTGGCGCCATGCGTTGCCACAGCCAGGCGTTGACCATCAAGCTGAACAAAGACGTGCCGATCGCCGATATCGAAGGCTTGATCAGCCAGCACAACCCTTGGGTCAAGCTGGTGCCGAACAACCGCGATATCAGCATGCAGGAGCTGAGCCCGACCAAGGTCACCGGTACCCTGAATGTACCGGTGGGCCGTCTGCGCAAGCTGAACATGGGTAGCCAGTTCCTCGGTGCGTTCACCGTCGGCGACCAGCTGCTGTGGGGCGCGGCTGAACCGCTGCGTCGCATGTTGCGGATTTTGCTGGAGCGTTGATCGCTTTCTTGCATTGAAGAACCCCGCGCTCTGGTGACAGGCGCGGGGTTTTTTATTGTTCTGTCGGGCGCTATCGGGAGCAAGCCCCCTCCCACATTCGACCCAGTTCCAACCTTGAAATGGAGGGCAAGTGTGGGAGGGGGGGCTTGCTTGCGATAGCGCCATCAGCCACACCACAAGGCCCAGGCTAATTGCCTCACCCCCAGCCACCCGGTAAAGTGCCGCTCCCCCCTGCAATGCCCGAGGCAGCCCCCATGACCCAGACCTTTGAAATCGCCGTGATCGGTGCCACCGGCACCGTGGGTGAAACACTGGTGCAGATCCTCGAAGAACTGGATTTCCCGGTAGGCACCCTGTATTTGCTGGCGGGCAGCAACTCGGCGGGGGCTTCGGTGCCGTTTCGTGGCAAGAACGTGCGGGTCAAAGAGGTCGACGAGTTCGATTTCAGCAAGGCGCAGTTGGCGTTCTTCGCAGCAGGCCCGGCGGTGACCCTGAGTTTCGCCCCGCGCGCCACAGCCGCTGGCTGTTCGGTGATCGACTTGTCCGGTGCATTGCCTGCCGAACAGGCGCCGCCAGTGGTGCCGCAGGCCAACGCCCAGGTGTTGAACGGTTTGAAAAAGCCGTTCCAGCTCGGCAGCCCAAGCCCGTCTGCCACCTACCTGGCGGTAGTGCTCGCGCCGTTGCGGGGTTTGGTGGACATCCAGCGCGTGAATGTCACCGCCAACCTGGCGGTCTCTGCCCAGGGCCGGGAGGCCGTCAGCGAGTTGGCGCGGCAGACCGCTGAGTTATTGAACGTGCGTCCACTGGAGCCGAAGTTCTTCGATCGGCAAATGGCGTTCAACCTGCTGGCTCAAGTCGGTACGCCAGACGCCCAAGGTCATACAGCCTTGGAGAAACGCCTCGTACACGAGCTGCGTGCCGTGCTGGAAACACCTTTGCTAAAGATTTCCGCAACCTGCGTTCAAGCCCCGGTGTTTTTCGGCGATAGCCTGACAGTGTCGTTGCAATTGGCCGCGCCGGTCGATCTGGCCGCAGTCAACCGTGCACTCGATGCTGCGCCGGGTATCGAGCTGGTTGAGGAGGGCGATTACCCAACGGCTGTAGGCGATGCGGTCGGCCAGGATGTGGTTTACGTAGGACGCGTACGTGCAGGTGTCGACGACCCCGCGGAACTAAATCTGTGGTTGACGTCAGATAACGTACGCAAGGGCTCGGCCCTGAACGCTGTGGAGCTGGCGCAGTTGTTGATAAAAGGCCTTGTGTAAAAGATACTTGGCGGCAATTTGTAGATTGATTCTAGCCAGGCGCTATGCTTGGTCCCAAGTGAAACACAAGCGCGTCGGTGACCTATCGGCTCGCCATGCCTTATGGCAGCGGTTACCAACCTTCTCGCAGGGCGGGGAGCGTTCAAACAAAGGATGAGGCTATGGTTCAAGTTCGCAAACTGGTGTTAGCAATAGCGGCCGCCTCGGCGCTGTCCTCCGGTATGGCGCAGGCGCTGCAACTTGGGGAGATGACCCTCAAGTCGAAGTTGAACCAGCCGCTGTCGGTGGAAATCGAATTGCGTGATGTGGGCGGCCTCACGGCGGCCGAGATCACTCCGAGCCTGGCTTCTGCCCAGGCCTTCGTGGATGCGGGTGTTGACCGCCAGGCGTTTCTCGATGACCTGACGTTCACCCCGGTGATCAACCCCGAAGGTCGCAGCGTGGTGCGCGTGACCTCCAGCAAGCCGCTGCCCGATTCCTATGTGCGCTTCCTGCTGCAGGTGCAATGGCCCAATGGCCGTTTGATGCGTGACTACAGCGTACTGCTCGACCCGGCCAAGTTCGACCAGCCGGCACCGACTGCCAGCGCGCCGGCCAGTACCGCACCTGCCGCCGGCACGCCCGCCCAGCACACCACCACGTCCCGCGACACCTTGTGGGAAATCGCCGCGAAGAATCGTAACGGCGCCTCGGTCCAGCAGACGATGCTGGCGATCCAGGCGCTCAACCCTGACGCTTTTATCGATGGCAATATCAACCGCCTGAAAACCGGCCAGGTCCTGCGCCTGCCAGATGTCACGCAAAGTACGGCGCTGGCGCAGCCTCAAGCGATCGCCGAAGTCAGCGCGCAGAACGCCGCATGGCGTCAGGGCCGTCGTACCCCCAAGGGCCAAGTGGCCGGCAAGGCGCAGTTGGATGCGACCAAGCGTACCCAGGCCGGCAATGCGCCGACGAGCACCCAGGCCAAGGACAACTTGAGCCTGGTCTCGGCCGAAGCCGCCAAGCAAGGTACGAAGGGCAAGGCCGGTGATAACCGTGCATTGAGCGACAAGCTGGCGATGACCCAGGAAGAGCTGGACACCACCCGCCGCGATAACGAAGAACTGAAGAGCCGCGCCGCCGACTTGCAAAGCCAGTTGGACAAGTTGCAAAAGCTGATTCAGTTGAAGAATGACCAGTTGGCTCGCTTGCAGGCGCAAAACGGTGAGCCGGCTACGGCTGCAATCCCTGCGCAGCTGGCAGGTGAGCCCGCAGCAGAGCCTGCGGCGCCCGCTGCAACCCCTGCACCCGCCGCTGAACCGCCCAAGCCGGTCGCGGCACCTGCTACCACCGAAGGCAAGTTCAATGACTTGCTGACCAACCCTATTATCCTCGGCATCATTGGCGGGGCAGGCATCCTGGTGGTGCTGCTGCTTCTGTTGCTGTGGGCGCGCCATCGCAATGCCCGCCGCGAAGAGGAAAAGCATCTGCGCATGGCGCGGGCGCTGGCCGAAGAGCCTGAGTTCACGCCCAATATTGACCAGGACCTGCCGCCCGACAGTTTTGAAGGCCTTGAAGTGCCGCCGCCGAGCGTCAAGCTGGGCGCCGCGCCAGCGCCTGCCCCGGTGGCTGAGCCGGTTGTCGTGCCGACTGTCGCTTCCGTGCTCGCACCCCTGGCCGTCGCTGTTGCCCAGGAGAATTCCAGCGATGCATTGGCTCAGGCCCAGTCCCATATCGACCGCGGCCACCTGAACCAGGCGGCTGATGTGCTTGAACAAGCCATCAAGCATGAGCCCAAGCGCAGCGACCTGCGTTTGAAGCTGATGGAAGTCTACGGCCTGCAGAATGACAAGGACGGCTTCGTCACCCAGGAGCGGCAATTGGTCGCCAACGGTGAGAACCACGCCCAGGTCGAGCAGCTCAAGAGCCGCTTCCCGGCCATGGCCGTGCTGGCAGCGGGCGTCAGCGCCGCCGTGGCTGCTGCGGCTCTCGATGCGCAGTACGTCAAGGATTTGCTCGATGACAAGCCGGCCGCGCCTGAGCCGGCGGACACCTTCGACAACGATTTTGACCTTAGCCTGGATGAGCTGGAAGCTGCCTCGCCGGCCGAGATCGCCCGGGACCAGCAAACCTTTGAAGCACTGCTGCAACAACAGACTGAGGCAAAGGCCGATGCGCAGGATCTCTCGGACTTTGACCTGGACCTGCAACTGGATCCGCCAGCGTCGAAATCCGATGACGACTTCCTCTCGGGACTTGAGGAGCAGATGAAGGACGTGCCGCCTGTCGAGCCGCCCACCCTGACACCTGCCGCGCTGGACGAATTCGAGTTGCCGGAAGACTTTGACCTGTCCCTGGCTGATGAGCCGACGGCCCCGGCAGCCAAGCCCGATGCGTTTGCCTCGGAACTGGACGACGTCAATGCCGAGTTGGACCGATTGTCCCAGAGCCTGGAGCACCCGCCGATCGAGCCGACCTTCACGGCCGAGGATGCCGCGCTGGGCGGTGATGATGAACCGGATTTCGATTTCCTCTCAGGCACGGATGAAGTCGCTACCAAGCTCGACCTGGCCCAGGCTTACATCGACATGGGTGATGCCGATGGCGCTAAAGACATCCTTGATGAAGTCTTGGTCGAAGGCAACGAAGACCAGCGTGGCGAAGCCAAGGAAATGCTCGGCCGAATCTAAAGCCAGGCGCTATAACAGTGTGGGAGGGGCGGTGCGACGATTCGACTTGCTCCCTCCCACATTTGTTTGGCATCGATCCATAACAAAACGCCCGTCAGGCATCCGACGCCTTTATAATGCCCGCCTTTGCGCAACTCATCAGGCTCTCAGTTCTTGGCAAATATAGATAACGCGGCCGCCGAAATGGCGGCCGCCGGCTTTTACCGCATCGCCCTGGGCGTGGAATACAAAGGCTCGCGCTATCGCGGCTGGCAGCGTCAGGCCTCCGGCGTGCTGACGGTGCAGGAAACCCTCGAAAACGCCCTGTCCAAAGTCGCTGACTCGCCGGTGTCGCTGATGTGCGCCGGGCGTACCGACGCTGGCGTACACGCGTGTGGCCAGGTGGTGCACTTCGACACCCAGGCCGAGCGGTCGATGAAGGCGTGGGTGATGGGGGCGAATATCAATTTGCCCCACGACGTGAGTGTGAGCTGGGCCAAGGTCATGCCGGCGCATTTTCATGCACGCTTCAAGGCCATCGCCCGGCGTTACCGCTACGTGATCTACAACGATCAGATCCGGCCCGCGCATCTCAATGAAGAAATTACCTGGAACCACCGCCCACTGGATGCCGAGCGCATGGCCGAGGCCGCGCAGCACCTGGTGGGCGTGCATGACTTCAGCGCCTTCCGCGCCGGCCAGTGCCAGGCCAAGTCGCCGATCAAGGAAGTTCATCACCTGCGAGTCACCCGCCACGGCAAGATGATCGTGCTGGATATTCGCGCCGGAGCGTTCCTGCATCACATGGTGCGCAACATTGCCGGCGTGCTGATGACCATCGGCACCGGCGAGCGCCCGGTTGAGTGGGCCAGGGAAGTGCTGGAAAGCCGCATTCGTCGCACGGGCGGCGTCACGGCGCACCCATTTGGCCTGTATTTGGTGGATGTGGAGTACCGCGACGAGTTCCAGTTGCCGGAACGCTTTATCGGGCCACACTTCCTCACAGGTTTCAGTGAACTTGGCGGCTGACGCCCGGAAAAGCTTTTGTTAACATCCGGGACTTTCTCGGTCCAACCCTGAGGTTCCTACGACATGTCAGCCGTTCGCAGCAAGATTTGCGGGATTACCCGCATAGAAGACGCGCTGGCGGCAGTCGAGGCAGGGGCCGATGCCATCGGTCTGGTGTTTTATGCCAAAAGCCCGCGCGCGGTGAATGTGCTGCAGGCGCGGGCCATCATTGCGGCGCTGCCGCCTTTCGTGACCACCGTGGGCTTGTTCGTCAACGCCAGTCGCTGCGAACTCAATGAAACCCTGGATGCGGTGCCGCTGGACATGCTGCAGTTCCACGGCGATGAAACGCCTGATGAGTGTGAAAGTTATCAGCGCCCGTACATCAAGGCGTTGCGGGTCAAGACGGGCGACGATATCGCCGCGGCGTGTGCCGCGTATATCGGCGCTCGCGGGATCCTGCTCGACACCTACGTCGAAGGCGTACCGGGTGGTACGGGTGAGGCGTTCGATTGGTCGCTGATTCCCGAAGGGTTGAGCAAGCCGATCATCCTGGCCGGTGGGCTCAACCCTGCGAACGTCGGGGCTGCCATCGAGCAGGTGCGGCCGTATGCCGTGGACGTCAGCGGTGGGGTGGAGCAGGGCAAGGGCATCAAGGATCACAACAGGATTCGCGCATTCATGCAGGCCGTGCGCAACAGCAGTGGCGGGATGTGACGGCTGGCAGTCTGCCGCCGTCCATAACTACCACTGTGTAAAACAGCCCGGCGCCGCCTGTGGGTGGCCCGGAAATGAAGTGGCAACCCTGCGCTGGCAGGTTGTCTGGAAGGCTGAGGATGCAGGCGGGAAATGGCAGGTCCAACGTCTGACCCCGTCCCGCAGGCATCATCGCCACATATGAATTTAGCTCAAGGGCATACGCGGGGCTGTGTTCAAGCCACCGGTACTGGAGAAAGAAAGCATGAGCAACTGGTTAGTAGACAAACTGATCCCTTCGATCATGCGTTCCGAGGTGAAGAAAAGCTCGGTTCCTGAAGGTCTGTGGCACAAGTGCCCGTCCTGCGACGCGGTGCTGTACCGCCCGGAGCTGGAAAAGACCCTGGATGTTTGCCCCAAGTGCAATCACCACATGCGTATCGGCGCGCGCGCGCGCATCGACATCTTCCTGGATGCCGATGGCCGCAACGAACTGGGCGCTGACCTGGAGCCGGTCGACCGTCTCAAGTTCCGCGACAGCAAGAAGTACAAGGACCGTCTGGTCGGTGCGCAGAAGCAGACCGGCGAGAAGGACGCGCTGATCTCGGTCAGCGGCAAGCTGCTGGGCATGCCGGTGGTGGTCTCGGCCTTCGAGTTTTCCTTCATGGGCGGTTCCATGGGCGCCATCGTCGGTGAGCGCTTTGTGCGTGCGGCCAACTACGCCCTGGAAAACCGTTGCCCGATGATCTGCTTCGCCGCCTCCGGTGGTGCGCGTATGCAGGAAGCGCTGATCTCCCTGATGCAAATGGCCAAGACCTCGGCGGTACTGGCGCGTCTGCGCGAAGAAGGCATTCCGTTCATCTCGGTACTGACCGACCCGGTCTACGGCGGCGTTTCCGCCAGCCTGGCGATGCTCGGCGATGTGATCGTCGGCGAGCCCAAGGCGCTGATCGGTTTTGCCGGCCCGCGTGTGATCGAGCAAACCGTGCGCGAGAAGCTGCCGGAAGGCTTCCAGCGCAGCGAGTTCCTGCTGGAGCACGGTGCTATCGACCTGATCATCCCGCGTGGCGAACTGCGTCCACGCCTGGGTAACCTGCTGGCGCAAATGATGGGCCTGCCGACGCCTGTGTACGTCGCGCCTAAAGTCGAGCCAATCGTCGTGCCGCCGGTGCCTGCAAACCTATGACCCAACGTACCCTGGGCGAATGGCTCGCCTACCTTGAGCAGTTGCATCCGTCCGCCATCGACATGGGCCTGGAGCGCTCGCAACAGGTAGCGGCCCGCCTCGGGTTGGGCCAGCCGGCACCGCGTGTGATCACGGTGACCGGCACCAATGGCAAGGGCTCCACCTGTGCCTTTGTCGCGGCGCTGTTGCAGGCCCAAGGCCTGAAGGTCGGCGTGTACAGCTCGCCGCACCTGCTGCGCTACAACGAGCGGGTACAGCTCAATGGCGTCGAAGCCACGGACGAGCAGTTGTGCGCAGCCTTCGCTGCCCTGGATGCCGGGCGTGGCGATATTTCCCTGACCTATTTCGAGATGGGCACCCTGGCGGCGTTCTGGCTGTTCGAGCGTGCGCAACTGGATGTGGTCGTACTGGAAGTCGGCCTCGGCGGGCGCCTGGATACGGTCAATGTGGTGGATGCCGACCTGGCGCTGGTCACCAGCATCGGTGTTGATCATGCCGACTACCTGGGCAATACCCGCGAGTCCGTGTCCTATGAAAAGGCCGGGATCTTCCGTCCAGGCAGGCCGGCGCTGTGTGGCGACCTGGATCCGCCGCAACCTTTGCTGGACAAGGTGCGCGAGCTGGATTGCCCGTTCTACCTGCGCGGCCGTGAATTCAATCTCGATATCGGTGCGACCCATTGGCAATGGCGCGGGCGTGATGCCCGTGGCAAGGTGGTCGAGCTGCTTGATTTGCCGCTGCTGAACCTGCCGATGGAAAACGCTGCGCTCGCGCTGCAAGCCTATTTGCTGCTGGATCTGCCGTGGGATGCCGAGCAGATCGGCGCAACCCTGCGGGCGACGAAAGTGGTGGGGCGCCTGGATCGTCGGGTGCTCGACTGGCAAGGCAAGCGCCTGAACCTGTTGTTGGATGTGGGGCACAACCCCCATGCGGCTCACTATTTGGCGCAGCGCCTGGCACGCACGCTACCGGCCGGCCGTCGACTGGCGGTGTTCGGGCTGTTGGCCGACAAGGATCTGGATGGGGTGGTTGCGCCGTTGCTTGGCAGTGTTCAGTCTTGGGCTGTTGCGCCGCTGGATACGCCGCGCAGCCGGCCGGCGGTTGAGCTGCAGACCGCCTTGCAGAACCTTGGCGCGCCCGTGACGTCGTATGCAAGCATCACTGCCGCCCTTGAAGCGCAGTGTGCGGTGGCTACGGCAGAGGACGAAATCCTGTTGTTCGGATCATTTTATTGTGTTGCCGAGGCGCTCGAATGGCTGGCCCGGCGCTCCACGGAGGAAGCTGCACATGGCATTACTGGATAGCGCATACAAGCAGCGAATGGTTGGAGCCCTGGTATTGGTGGCGTTGGCAGTCATCTTCCTGCCGATGCTGTTTTCCCGTCAGGACGAGCAGCGCCAGGTGGTGGTTGAAGCGCCCGCTGCGCCCCAGGCGCCGGTGGTGCCCCAGGTTCAGGTCGAGCCGGTGGTGGTGCCCGAGCCTCAGGCGTTGCCGGAAGAACCTGTACCTGTCGAGGAGGAGGTCGCCACGCAACCGGCTCCTTCGATGCCGGTGCAGCCAAGTGTGCCGGTGGTCAAGCCGACGCCGGCACCGGCTGTCGCTGCCAAACCGCCTGCACCGGCGCCAACGCCCAAGCCTGTGGCGCCGCAGCCTGCTGCGCCGGGTAAACCGGATGTGGGCCAGGGCCGCATTGATCCCAATGGCCTGCCGATCAGTTGGTCGATCCAGCTCGCCAGCCTGGCCAATCGCGAAAGTGCCGACGCCTTGCAGAAAAAGCTGCGTGCCCAGGGTTATAACGCTTACATCCGCAGCGCCGATGGCAAGAATCGTGTGTTTGTCGGGCCGCTGATCGAGCGCGCCGAGGCTGATCGCCTGCGCGATTTGCTGGGCCGCCAGCAGAACCTCAATGGGTTTGTGGTGCGCTTCCAGCCAGAGCGCGGCTGATTCAAGCAGGCATTAACGCAATCTAAGTGTGGGAGGGGGCTTGCTCCCGATAGCGGTGGGTCAGTCAGTACATCTGATACTGACACACTTCAATCGGGAGCAAGCCCCCTCCCACATTGGTTTATGGTGGGCTTGAAATGGCGTTCACACCGCCCAATCTATTGATTTGCAAAGCAGCCGCAATCACCGCTTACCGATAGCCCGGCGCTCTGCTAAAATGCGCCGCCTTATCCGTACGTAGGCTGCACTGTGCCATTTACCTGGGTTGATTGGGCGATCGTTGCAATCGTCGCCATCTCCGCTTTGATCAGTCTGAGCCGCGGCTTCGTAAAAGAAGCACTGTCGTTGCTGACCTGGATCATCGCAGGAGTCGTAGCCTGGATGTTCGGTGGTTCACTGTCGGTCTACCTGGCCGGGTACATAGAGACACCTTCGGCTCGCGTCATCGCGGGCTGCGCCATCATGTTCATCGCCACGCTGCTGGTGGGGGCAATGGTCAATTATCTTATTGGCGAATTGATACGTGTCACCGGCCTCTCCGGGACCGATCGATTTCTCGGCATGGCCTTCGGTGCCGCGCGTGGCGCGTTGCTGGTGGTCGTGGCGGTCGGGCTGTTGAGCCTGGGGCCGGTACAGCAGGATTCGTGGTGGCAGGAGTCGGTACTCGTGCCAAAATTTCTATTGGTTGCAGATTGGTCCAAGAACCTCATATTGGGGTGGAGCAGTCAGTGGCTGGCCAGCGGAATCAGCGTACCCGCTGATCTTCCGTTCAAGGAACACCTCTTGCCGGCGCAAACGCCTCAGTAAGCTGTGTTCAGTCAAGATTCATTAAGTAGGGGTTGCGTCGCATGTGTGGCATCGTCGGTATCGTCGGTAAGTCGAACGTCAATCAGGCGCTGTATGACGCGCTAACCGTCCTCCAGCACCGCGGCCAGGACGCTGCCGGTATTGTGACCAGCCACGACGGCCGGTTATTCCTGCGCAAGGACAATGGCCTGGTGCGTGACGTGTTCCATCAGCGTCACATGCAGCGCCTCGTCGGGCACATGGGCATTGGCCATGTGCGTTACCCGACTGCCGGTAGTTCGACTTCGGCCGAAGCTCAACCGTTCTACGTCAACTCGCCTTACGGCATCACCCTGGCGCACAACGGTAACCTGACCAACGTTGAACAGCTGGCCAAGGAGATCTACGAATCTGACCTGCGCCACGTCAACACCAGTTCCGACTCGGAAGTGCTGCTCAACGTGTTCGCCCACGAACTGGCCCAGCGCGGCAAGCTGCAGCCGACCGAAGAAGACGTGTTTGCTGCCGTGATCGACGTGCACAACCGTTGCGTCGGTGGTTATGCCGTGGTGGCGATGATCACCGGGTACGGCATCGTCGGTTTCCGCGACCCCCACGGCATCCGCCCGATCGTGTTCGGCCAGCGTCACACCGACGAAGGCGTCGAGTACATGATCGCGTCCGAAAGCGTGTCCCTGGATGTACTGGGCTTCACCCTGATCCGCGACCTGGCGCCGGGTGAGGCTGTCTACATCACCGAAGACGGCAAGCTGCACACCCGCCAGTGCGCCGTTGCGCCGAAGCTGACCCCGTGCATCTTCGAACACGTCTACCTGGCGCGTCCGGACTCGATCATCGACGGTGTGTCGGTCTACAAGGCGCGTCTGCGCATGGGCGAGAAGCTGGCCGAGAAGATCCTGCGCGAGCGTCCTGAGCACGACATCGACGTGGTCATCCCGATTCCGGACACCAGCCGTACCGCTGCGCTGGAACTGGCCAACCACCTGGGCGTCAAGTTCCGCGAAGGCTTCGTCAAGAACCGCTACATCGGCCGTACCTTCATCATGCCCGGCCAGGCTGCGCGCAAGAAATCGGTGCGTCAGAAGCTTAACGCCATCGAGCTTGAGTTCCGCGGCAAGAACGTGATGCTGGTGGACGACTCCATCGTACGCGGCACCACCTGCAAGCAGATCATCCAGATGGCCCGCGAAGCCGGTGCGAAGAACGTGTACTTCTGCTCTGCAGCGCCTGCGGTGCGTTACCCGAACGTGTACGGTATCGACATGCCGAGCGCCCATGAGCTGATCGCACACAATCGTTCGACCCAGGACGTGGCCGACCTGATCGGCGCCGACTGGCTGATCTACCAGGACCTGCCAGACCTGATCGAAGCGGTCGGCGGTGGCAAGATCAAGATCGAGCAGTTCGACTGCGCCGTGTTCGACGGCAAGTACGTGACCGGAGATGTCGACGAGGCTTATCTGAACAAGATCGAGCAGGCGCGTAACGACTCGTCCAAGATCAAGACCCAGGCGGTCAGCGCGATCATCGACCTGTACAACAACTGAGTAGACACCGGCCCTGAGGGGCCGGTTTTGTATCTTAAATAACGTATTGAGTAAGGAGTCGCAGCATGAGTCAGGAATGGGATGCCGGTCGGTTGGACAGCGACCTCGATGGCGTAGCTTTCGATACCCTGGCTGTGCGCGCCGGCCAGCACCGCACCCCGGAAGGGGAGCACGGTGACCCGATGTTCTTCACCTCAAGCTACGTGTTCCGCACGGCGGCCGACGCTGCGGCGCGTTTTTCCGGTGAGGTGCCGGGCAACGTGTACTCGCGCTACACCAACCCGACCGTGCGCGCGTTCGAAGAGCGTATCGCGGCCCTGGAGGGCGCTGAGCAGGCTGTGGCGACCGCGACCGGCATGGCGGCCATCCTGGCGGTGGTGATGAGCCTGTGCAGCGCTGGCGACCATGTGCTGGTGTCGCGCAGCGTGTTCGGCTCGACCATCAGCCTGTTCGAGAAGTACTTCAAGCGCTTCGGTATCGAAGTGGATTACGTGCCCCTGGCGCATTTGTCCGGCTGGGATGCGGCGATCAAGGCCAATACCAGGCTGCTGTTCGTCGAATCGCCGTCGAACCCGCTGGCCGAGTTGGTCGACATCGCTGCGCTGTCCGAAGTCGCCCACGCCAAGGGTGCGATGCTGGTGGTGGATAACTGCTTCTGCACCCCGGCCTTGCAGCAACCGCTGAAGCTGGGTGCGGACATCGTGGTGCACTCGGCAACTAAGTTCATCGACGGCCAGGGTCGTTGCATGGGCGGCGTGGTGGCTGGACGCAGCGAGCAGATGAAGGAAGTGGTGGGCTTCCTGCGTACCGCCGGCCCGACCCTGAGCCCGTTCAATGCCTGGATCTTCCTCAAGGGCCTGGAAACCCTCAGCCTGCGCATGAAAGCCCATTGCGCCAACGCCCAGGCCCTGGCCGAGTGGCTGGAGCAGCAGGACGGTATCGAGAAGGTGCACTACGCTGGCCTCAAGAGCCACCCGCAACACGCCTTGGCCCAGCGCCAGCAGCGTGGTTTTGGTGCGGTGGTGAGTTTCGAAGTCAAGGGCGGCAAAGACGGCGCCTGGCGCTTTATCGATGCGACGCGCTTGATCTCCATTACCGCCAACCTGGGTGACAGCAAGACCACCATCACCCACCCGAGCACCACCTCCCATGGGCGCCTGGCGCCGCAGGAGCGTGAAGCGGCCGGTATCCGTGACAGCCTGATCCGCATCGCGGTGGGCCTGGAAGATGTAGCAGACTTGCAGGCAGACCTGGCCCGCGGGCTGGCGGCCTTGTGATCGAGTGGTCCATGGAGGCCGCAGCGGCCAGTAACGGGCGCGTTGCGCTGGTAACGGGCGCGGCGCGGGGCATTGGTCTGGGGATTGCCGCGTGGCTGATCAGCGAAGGCTGGCAGGTGGTGTTGACCGACCTTGACCGCGAGCGCGGCGCCAAGGTGTCCAAGGTGCTGGGTGATAACGCCTGGTTCATCACCATGGACGTGGCCGACGAGAAGCAAGTGGCCCAGGGGGTTGCAGAGGTGTTGGGGCAGTTCGGGCGACTCGACGCGCTGGTCTGCAATGCCGCCGTGGCTGACCCGCGCAATATCACCCTGGAAAGCCTCGATCTGGCGTACTGGAATCGCGTGCTGGCGGTGAACCTCGGCGGGCCGATGCTGTTGGCCAAGCATTGCGCGCCGTACCTGCGCGCCCACGGCGGTGCGATCGTCAACCTGGCCTCGACCCGGGCCCGTCAATCGGAGCCGGATACCGAAGCTTACGCGGCGAGCAAGGGTGGCTTGCTGGCCCTGACTCACGCCTTGGCCATGAGCCTGGGGCCAGAGGTTCGGGTCAATGCGGTCAGCCCTGGCTGGATTGATGCGCGTGATCCTGCTGCACGCCGTGCGGAGCCGCTCACCGATGCTGATCATGCCCAGCATCCGGCGGGCAGGGTCGGTACGGTAGAGGACGTGGCGGCGATGGTGGCCTGGTTGCTGTCGCGTCAGGCCGGGTTTGTCACCGGGCAAGAGTTTGTAGTGGACGGTGGCATGAGCAAGAAGATGATTTACAGCGAGTAGGGCGGTTAGCCGTCTTGAAGTGATTTTGTCTTTTTCAGAAAAACTTCAAGCAGGCTATTGACTTAGGTCCGCTACCTGCGTAAATTTCGCGGCCTCAACGAAGCAAAGGGTGATTAGCTCAGCTGGGAGAGCATCTGCCTTACAAGCAGAGGGTCGGCGGTTCGATCCCGTCATCACCCACCACTTCTTGAGAGTCTTGCACTTGTGGCAAGACGCAACTTTAAAGGTTGCACCGACGCGCAGCGGTAGTTCAGTCGGTTAGAATACCGGCCTGTCACGCCGGGGGTCGCGGGTTCGAGTCCCGTCCGCTGCGCCATATTTTACAGGTTCGATGTGTCGGGCTTGAGATTGAACAACCCAGGTTGATCGATCAGATGTTCAAAGGTGGTTGAGGGTTTACGCTCAATCAGCCAAGCGATACGCAGCGGTAGTTCAGTCGGTTAGAATACCGGCCTGTCACGCCGGGGGTCGCGGGTTCGAGTCCCGTCCGCTGCGCCATATCTGCATCAAGGCCCACTGAACGCCTTGAAGCACAAGAAAGCCACTGGCTGACTTGATCCGATAGCAAAGACCCTGGTCGAAAGACCGGGGTTTTTTGTGTCTGGCGTTTGAAAAAACGTCATGGTGTTTGTGACATCGTCCTCATTTATAGGCAAGCGGCTGACAGATCGTCTCGATCTTGTCGGCCGTTTTGCGTTGTTGTGTCAAAAAATTTCAATGTGGTTATTTGCCGCAGGCGCAGAAACCTTTAAAGTTAACCCTTCGGTCAACTTTGCACTGTCATCATGGCCTTTTGATTCGTCGTAAAAAGGCTTCTGCAAGTCTCGATATTCGGTGTACTTAACCATAAGGGCGGATTTATAACCGCTCAGAGGATGATCCATGTCCAACCGTGAAATAACCCGGCGCTCGTTCCTCCAGGGCGGCCTGGTGGCGGGTGTGAGCGTCACGCTGACACCGCTGAGCACCCAGGCGCTGGCTGCCCTGATGGAAAACAGCGTTACCGTGCCGTCCGAAAAATGGCTGGGCAATAACGGCAAGGCGCGTCAGCGTAACGATGCGTTGTCCAAAGTGTGCGGCAGCAAAGTCTTCGCCCGCGACATCCGCTCCAAGGACATGCCCGGCTGGCCCGTGCAGCAAGGTCACGCCATGCTGCTGAAAACCATCAAGGCCGACCATATTTATGCGGGCTACGACCTGGCGTGGCTCGGCGCCGATCTGCAGCCGGATCGTATCGTCACCGCTGCCGATCTGGACAAGGACGGTATTGTTTTCCCCGAGGAGCATGCTCCGGATCCGCTGCTGCCTGAAGGCAAGGTGCCGATGTTTATCGGTCACCCGGTGGCGATCCTGATCTGGAACGATTTCGAGCGTTTCCGCCAGGCCAAGAACAAACTCAAATTCAACGACAAGGCGATTCGTTACGGCGCCAAAGTGCCGTACTACGAAGGCGACCCTTACGGTAGCTTCCGCTATGTGCGCGTTGGCGGCGCCACCTCGGCCGATGAAGACGAATTTGCCAGCCTCAAGGATTCGATTCTGTTTCCGATGCTGAAAAACCGTCGCCCGGTATGGAATTCACAACCGAATCTGCACGGCAACCTGACCGAGCGCGGGCTGTTCTACGCCGACCGCATGAAGAGTCAGATCAACACACCGCCGGACAACTGGCTGGTGTTCGACGAGCGCTACAAGACCCCGTCAATCGAGCCGGCAGCCATGGAGCCGGACAACGGCAACGGTTGGTACGATCCGGCAACCAAGACCCTGCATTTCGTGGTGGCCACCCAGTGCCCGTTGGAGGTGGCCACCGAGACTGCGAAAATGATCTCGCCGTCGCGCTTCGGCCTGGCCAACCTGAACATGCACCCCGGTTACACCGTGGGGTACGGCTCCAAAGACCACAACATCTTTGTCTACTACGCCGCCCTCGCGGCGTTGTACGGCGCCGGCGTGCCGGTGCGTCTGGCCAATGACCGTTACGAGCAGTTCCAGAGTGGCATCAAGCGTCATCCGTTCGACATTCGTTACCAATTGGCTGTCGACAAGAACGATCACAGCTTCAAGATCTTCCTCGCCGACATGAGCGTCGACGGCGGTGGCCGGATCAACTACAGCCCCTCGGTAGCCGCTGTAGGCGCCACGGCCGCACAGTCGATCTACTACATGCCGCAGAACGACCTGCAAGTCACCGCGTATCACTCGCGGGGCGTTGAAGCCGGTTCGATGCGTGGGTACGGCACCCTGCAAAGCATGGCTGCGACTGAAATGATGGTCGATGAAATCGCCGGTCGTCTCGGTGTAGATGCTATCGAGTTGCGCCGCAAGAACGCACTGCGTTCGGGCATGAAAAACACCCAGGGCGCCATTCCTGCCGGTGCGTTGCGCCTGCACGAAATCCTCGACAAAGCCTCTGTGCACGAGGTCTGGAAAAACCGCGACGCGATCAAGCAACAACGCGAAGCCGCGGACCCGGATAACTGGTACGGCGTGGGTTTTGCTATCTGCCAGAAAGACTTTGGCACTGGTTCCGAAGCTCCGATGGCCAGTATCGAATTCAGCGCTGACGGTCGCATCAGCCTGCGTCATATCGGTATCGAAATCGGCACCGGTATGTCTACCTCGCAATCGCTGGTCGTTGCCGATTTCCTTGGCAGCCCGGCCCACGAAGTGAAGACTGGCGAAACAGAGTGGAAGGAAATGCAGCTGATCACCAGCGGCAACCCTTACATCATGAGCCAGGCCGAGCAGGACAACCTGCTGCGCAACCCGCGCTGGGTGGGCAAGCTCGCTTCGGCATCTTCGGCCACCAACTCGGCGTACTACTTCAGCCACGCCACCCGTGAAGCGGCGCGCGTGCTGTTCAACCATGGTTTGTGGCCGGCGGCGCTGGAGATCTGGCGTCAGGGCCCGTTCGGCGGTCAGGCCAACCCGTATGTGGTGCGCCGCGAAGATGCGCATTGGGTCGACGGCAAGCTCACCGCCAACGGCATGCAGCCGCTCAGTTTTGAAGAATTGGCCAAGCGTGCCCACGAGCGCGGCCTGGTCACCGCGGCCACTGTGCACGGTTTCAACCGCTGGAGTTGGGCCGAGGCTGAATACAGCATCGACGGCGTGCGTGAGCGCCTGCCGCTCGACGGCCTGGCCGTGAAGTACGGCGACGGCGCGCCAAAAGCCAAGCAGGCGCTGATGAGCACTGCCGGCTTCCATCTGCTGGATCGCCAGAATATCAGCTACCCCGCGACGCAGTTGAACAACGCTGCCGTGACTTACTACAGCCCGGTCGCCACATTGGTCGAGCTGAAGGTCAATAAGGGCTCGGCGCAGGTGGAGGTGCTCAATCACCATTCGTGGATCGAGTGCGGTCGCGTGTTGGTTGAGGAGTTAGTCAAAGGTCAGCTTGAGGGCGGTGTCGCCATGGGCATCGGCCACGCATTGATGGAGGAAATGCCGCTGTATGAAGGCGGGCCGGGGGAGGGTGACTGGAACTTCAACCGTTACCGTCTGCCGATGGCGCGTCACGTTGCCGTGTGGAAACAGACGTCGGAGATTTTGCCGGCGCTGTCGCCGAGCGATCCATCCAAGGGTATCGCTGAAGTGGTGATGATCCCGATCGTCGGGGCCATCGGTAATGCCGTGGCGCACGCCATCGGTAAACGTGTTCGCGACCTGCCAATCACTGCTGCGCGCATCAAGGAAGCCCTCAATGCCTAACCGTCCGCTTCAACTGACCCTCAATGGTCAATCCGTCGGCCCAGTGGACATCCCTGATGACCTGCCGATGATCGACTACCTGCACGAATACAAAAACCTCACTGGCTCGCGTCTTGGCTGCGGCCAGGGTATTTGCCACGCTTGCGTGGTCATCGTCGACAACCCGGACGGCACCAGCGAAGAAGTGCGCACTTGCATCACCGGCGCGCATTACTTTGAAGGCAAGCGAGTGCGCACCATCGAATCCCACGCCAAGCGCGATGAGTCGGGGCAGGTTATCGAACTGAACCCGATCCAGCAGCGCTTCGTGGATGAGTTTGCGTTCCAGTGCAGCTACTGCGCGCCGGGCTTCGTCAACGCAGCGACCGTGCTGGTGGAAAAGCTGCAACGTCAGCCGACCGTACACAGCAAACTGGAACAAGTCATCGAGGACAGCCTTGGGCATCACGTCTGCCGTTGCACTGGATACGTGCGTTATTACAACGCTACCCGCAACGTGCTGACCGATCTCGGCCTGGTCAAGGAGGGTTGAGCATGAAGCTTTTTCTGACCCGAATGACCCTGGCGGTCGGCCTGGCTGCGCCGGTGCTGTTTGCTCATGCCGATGATCAGGTCAAGCGCGGCGAATACCTGGCCCGCGCCGCCGACTGCATGGCGTGCCACACTGCGGCGGGCGGCGCGCCGTTTGCGGGCGGGCTGCCGATCGTCTCGCCGTTCGGCACGATCTACGGCACCAACATCACGCCGAGCAAAGAGCACGGCATCGGCTTGTACAACGATGACGAGTTCTTCGCTGCGCTGACGCAAGGCAAGCGTCGCGATGGGGCGAATCTGTACCCGGCGATGCCGTACACCTCCTACCACCTGATGCCGCGCGAAGATTCGGATGCGATTCATGCGTACCTCAAAACCATCGAGCCGATCGAACGTGCAGGGCCGGTGACGAGCCTGAGCTTTCCGTTCAACGTGCGCCTGGGCCTGATGGGCTGGAATGTGCTGTACGGCAAAGCGCTGAAACTGGAGCCGGCCGAAGGTAAAAGCGAAGCCTGGAAACGCGGCCAGTACATGGTCGAAGTGCTTGGTCACTGCGGCGAATGCCACACGCCACGCGGCCTGCCGGGCGCGATGGAGCTGGACAAGCGCCTGACCGGCGGCATCCTCAATGGTTATCTGGCGCCCAGCCTGCTCGCCACTGACCTGGCTGCGCGCGGCTGGAATGAACAGGACTTGGCCACATTCCTCAAGCACGGCATGAGCGCCCAGGGCACGATGTTCAACGAGATGTTCCCGGTGTTCCACAACAGCACCCAGGGCCTGAGCGATCAGGATCTGGCCGCGATGGCCACGTTCCTGCTGGGTGATAACCCGCCAGCCGCCAAAGCGCTGGTCGACGTGCCGGTGGATAAACTCACCCAGAGCGCTCAGCGCGGCCGCCAGGAATACCTGAACGTCTGCGCCGGTTGCCACGCCGCGGGTGGCGAAGGCAAGCCGCACATCGCGGTGGCCATGCGCGGCAACACCACGTTGCGACTGGAAGACCCGCGCAACCTGCTGCGTGTGATTGAGGACGGTATTGGCGAGCAGAAATTTTCCGGATTCGAGCACATGCAACCGATGCCGGGGTTTTCCGAGAAGCTCAGTGCGCAACAGCTGACTGATCTGCTCAATTACCTGCGTCAAGGTTGGGGCGGCCAATCGGCTGAGCTGGCCGTAGGCGATGTGCAGAAGCTGCAAGCCGAGGCGCCTTCCGTCGAACACAAGGCGCATTGACGGCAGCGTATGAAGCGTACAGCCGGTGTGGGAGTGAGCAAGTCGCTCTCACACCGGATGTGTTTACATTCCGAATTTATCGCGCAACCCGTAGTACCAAGCCCCCAGCGCTGCAAACGGCGTGCGCAACATCTGCCCGCCCGGGAACGGGTAATGCGGCAAGTCCGCAAACGCATCAAAACGCTCAGCCTGCCCGCGCAATGCCTCCGCCAGTACTTTGCCTGCCAGGTGCGTGTACGTCACGCCATGGCCGCTACAGCCCTGTGAGTAATAGATGTTGTCGCCAAGGCGGCCGACCTGGGGCAGGCGCGACAGGGTCAGCAGGAAATTGCCGGTCCAGGCGTAGTCGATCTTCACGTCTTTGAGTTGCGGGAATGCCTTGAGCATTTTTGGCCGGATGATTGCCTCGATATTCGCCGGGTCCCGCGCGCCATACACCACGCCGCCGCCGAAGATCAGGCGCTTGTCACTGGTGAGGCGGTAGTAGTCGAGCAGGTAGTTGCAGTCTTCGACACAGTAGTCCTGCGGCAACAGCGTCTTGGCCAATTCATCGCCAAGGGGTGCGGTGGTGATCACTTGGGTACCGCATGGCATCGACTTGGCCGCCAGCTCCGGCACCAGGTTGCCCAGGTAAGCGTTACCGGC
Organism: Pseudomonas sp. HN8-3; assembly: GCF_020790195.1. Lineage (NCBI taxonomy): Bacteria > Pseudomonadati > Pseudomonadota > Gammaproteobacteria > Pseudomonadales > Pseudomonadaceae > Pseudomonas > Pseudomonas sp. HN8-3. The sequence continues at coordinate 3,934,508 of NZ_CP086206.1, read as the reverse complement.
AACGATAATGAATTTGGCCCGGACCCTGCCTTCGGCGGTGTGTACCACAGGGTTGGCGCCGCGCTCGATGCGCACCGCTGCCGATTGCTCATAAATCGTACCGCCCAGGGATTCCACGGCCGCCGCTTCGCCCAGTGCCAGGTTGAGCGGGTGGATATGCCCGCCGCTCATGTCCAGCAAACCGCCCACATAGTTGTCACAGGCCACCACTTCGCGGATGCGGCGCTCGTCGAGCAACTCAAGCTGCGTATGGCCGTAGCGCTCCCACAGGCGCTTCTGCGATTCCAGATGACCCATGTGCTTGCTGTTGAGTGCGGCAAATACACCGCCGTCCTTCAAGTCGCACTGGATCTGGTATTTAGCCACGCGCTCACGAATGATCTTGCCGCCTTCAAAGGCCATCTGCCCCAGCAACTGAGCCTGTCTGGGCCCGACACTGCGCTCGATCACATCGATATCACGGCTGTAGCTATTGACGATCTGCCCGCCATTACGACCCGAGGCACCAAAACCCACCTTGGCGGCTTCCAGTACCGTGACGCGAAAGCCGTTCTCCAGCAAAAACAGCGCGCTGGAAAGCCCGGTATAGCCGGCACCAATCACACAGACATCGGTTTCGACCTCACCTTGCAGCGTCGGGCGAGGTGGGGCTGCATTCGCGGAAGCGGCGTAATAGGACTGGGGGTAGGGGGTGTTCGCCATCCTGGAACCTCTGTTTTATATTTTTTACGAGTGCGGCGATCCTACCTGAGTTGAAAATTGCCTGCCAGCCACCCGGAAATCCCAGGTGTACCCGGCATAAATAAAAAATTCGCATATTCATAGGCTTAGCTGCAAAAAAGATGTTGACACCCCTCCGGAATTCCGTAGAATGCCGCCTCACAGCAGGCACGTAGCTCAGTTGGTTAGAGCACCACCTTGACATGGTGGGGGTCGTTGGTTCGAGTCCAATCGCGCCTACCAAACAAAATCCGCTCTGCTGGGCGGTCTGGAAGGGCTCACCGAAAGGTGGGCCCTTTTTTGTTGTCTGGAATTTGGGCAATAGCCATCCCTACACGGCTCAAGGCGTGTATTCAGGGGTTTGAACGCTCGATCAGCAGAACAGCGTAGCCACCGACAGCAGGCAAATTATCTGGACGAACACCTGGCAGCGTATTTCGCCAAACGTGGTCGCCATATCACTCATTTGTCCGGCATACATAGCGCGAGCCCTCATTGTCGGTATAACACCGTGAACGAACTGCAGGTACACACAGCTGCATGATGGAGTATAGGTTCTGATTGAGAATCTACACGGTTGAACGATTTTGAGCTCCTCATCAGGTTGGCTGCGCGACTTTCCCCTTGAGGCCTGGACGCTTTCTCCTGATAGCGCCCGACCGTCGGCGCCATCCCCCCACAAAATTTATTGGTGTGCAGCAACAATTTTTCTTGTTGGACACTCCCGGTCTCCAGACAGCAAAGTTGCCGCCACTGACGCTCGACCTTCCGGGTCAACAATAAAAAAACCGAGCCGACTGCACGCCACTTCCAAGCTGTGAGCCCTTTGCCCACATCCTGCTGTTATGGCGCCGCAGCGCGCACTAAAGGACCTCTGTGCCATGCAAACAGTTGTGAACCTATGGCCGCTGATCGGCGTGCTTGTCATCGTGGTCGGCTTTGTATTGCGCTTCAATCCGCTGTTGGTGGTCACCGCCGCCGCCATCGCCACCGGGCTTGCTGCCCAGTTCCCGCTGGAAAAAATTCTCGCCACCATGGGCGATGGTTTCCTTCAGACTCGTGCCCTGCAATTGATTCTTTTATTGCCGCTGGCGGTGATTGGCCTGTTGGAGCGTCATGGCTTGCGCCTGCATGCGCAGAACTGGATCGCGCGCTTTGAGCGGGCAACGGTCGGGCGCTTGTTGATCATTTATCTGTTTGTGCGTGAGTCCACGGCGGCCATGGGGCTGACCAGCCTGGGTGGGCATCCGCAAATGGTGCGGCCACTGTTGGCGCCGATGGCCGAAGGTGCCGCGGAAAAACGCTACGGCAAGCTGCCAGACAAGCTGCGCCACAAGGTCTTGGCCATGTGTGCGGCCACCGATAACGTCGGGCTGTTTTTTGGTGAGGATATCTTTGTCGCCTTCGGTGCTATTGCGTTGATGCACACCTTCCTGTTGGGCTCGGGCATTGATGTGGAGCCGCTGCACATCGCGGTGTGGGGCATTCCGACGGCGATTTGTGCGTTCATCATTCATGCGATCCGCCTGCATCGCTTTGATCGACGATTGACCCGCGAAATGAGCCCGGCCACCACGTCCGTGGAGGCTGCTCAATGATTATTTCCATTCAATACCTTTATTGGCTCGCCGGTGTTCTGTTGCTGATCACTGCGGGCATGATCCTGCTCGATCGCACCCATCCCAAACGCTGGTCCAGCGCGCTGTTCTGGTTGTTGTTCGCCATTCCGTTCCTGGTGGGGGAGCGTCTGCCCTCGGTGGCCATCGGCATCGGTGTGGTGGTGATGGCGTTGATCGCCGGCTTGGGTGGCGTTGGTCGCGGCCAGCACGCCGAATTGCACGTCAAGGCGTCCCGCGCCAGCGCCGGGCGCCTGGGCCACAAGTTGTTTATCCCGGCCTTGGCGATTCCGTTGACTACGGTGATTGGCTCGGTATTGCTCAAGCACACCGAAATCGGCGGTGTACCGTTGCTGGACCCGAAGAACACCACCTTCGTCTCCCTCGGCATCGGCTGCCTGATTGCTCTGGGCCTGGCCTGCTGGCTGACCCGCGATACGCCGGTACAAGCCCTGCGCGAATCCCGTCGCCTGACTGAAGCCCTGGGCTGGGCCATGGTGTTGCCGCAGATGCTGGCGATGCTCGGATTGTTGTTCAACGAGGCCGGGGTGGGCACGGCAGTCGCCCACGTCACCACCACCTACATCAACCTGGACTACAAGCTGGTGGCGGTGATGGTCTATGTACTGGGCATGGCCCTGTTTACGGTGATCATGGGCAATGGTTTTGCGGCTTTCCCTGTGATGACTGGCGGCGTCGGCGTGCCGGTGCTGGTAGGGATTTATGGCGGCAACCCTGCGGTGATGGCGGCGATCGGTATGTTTTCCGGTTACTGCGGCACGTTGATGACGCCGATGGCGGCCAACTTCAATATCGTGCCGGCGGCGTTGCTGGAGTTGCCCGACAAGAACGCGGTGATCAAGGCGCAGATCCCCACGGCGCTGATGATGCTGGTGGTCAATATCGTGCTGCTTTACCTGTTGATGTGAGGTCACTATGCAAACTGTACTGCTGACGGGGTTCGAGCCCTTTGATAACGACCTGGTGAACCCGTCATGGGAGGCTGCGCGCCAGTTGGATGGCGTGCAACTGGGCGAGGGTGCACGCATTGTCGCGCATTGCCTGCCCTGTGCATTTGCCACGGCGGGTGAACACCTGGCCCGATTGATCAGTGAGTTGAATCCGGCAATGGTGATTGCCACCGGCCTGGCGCCCGGGCGCAGCGAGATGTCTATCGAGCGTGTAGCGATCAATATCAATGACGCACGCATCCCCGACAACCTCGGGCAGCAACCGGTTGATACGCCAGTGGTAGCCGGTGGCCCGGCTGCATACTTCTCGACATTGCCGATGAAGGCCATGGTCAAGGCGCTGCGTGACGCGGGGGTGGCGGCTGCCGTTTCGCAAACGGCGGGCACGTTCGTGTGCAATCAGGTGTTCTACCTTTTGCAGCACCGGCTGGTCGAGGCCGGGGTGCGCAGTGGGTTTATCCATGTGCCGAGCGCGCCGCCGGCCGACCAGCCGCCTTTGGTTGAGGCCTTGCGACTGGCGGTCTCGACGGCCTGGCTAACCGAAACGGATGTGCGGGAAACAGGCGGGCAGGTGAGCTGACGGTCGGGCTGTGAATGGAGTCATTCGTGGGGCAACTTCGACTATAGTTCACAGGTGTATCCACCTTGGAAAACCATCATGATCAAGTACCCGAAGTTCGTATCTGTCGTGTTGTCCCTCGCGCTGTTTGCGGGTAGCGGTCTTGCCTTGGCCGATCCCGGTAATGGCAAGGGGCAGGGTAATAACCAAGGGGGGCAGGGCCAGGGTAACAAGGGCGGTCAGGGGCAGGGCAATAACAAAGGCAATAACCCCGCAGGGCAGGCCTACGACAAGCCCAAGGGCAAGGGCGGCTCAGGTGGTCCCGGCCCCAGCGTTGACCGAGGGAGCGTATTGAATGTGCTCGGCGGTTATCGCGATTACTGGAGCCCAGGGCCTGCATTGCCGCCGGGGATCCAGAAGAACCTGGCGCGCGGCAAGCCGCTGCCACCCGGTATCGCCAAGAAACTCGATGGTCGCCTGCTGGGGCGGCTGCCTCACTACGACGGTTATGAATGGCAGCAAGTGGGAACCGATTTGATTCTGGTCGCCATCGCCAGCGGCATCATCTACGAAGTACTTAATGGCGCCTTTGATTGAACGGAAAAACCCTCACGTCTCCTGCGCGGGGAAAAACAATTCAAAGCACGTCACGCCGTCTTCACTGCTGACGCCATACCGACCGTTATGCAGCTGCATGATGGTCGCCACAATCGACAATCCCAGTCCATTGGACTGGGATGAACATTCACGGGATTCATCCACCCGGTAAAAGCGTTCGAACAGCCTGGGCAAATGCTCCGCGGCAATGGTTGCACCCTGGTTGCTGACCTTGATGCAAGTGCCCTCGACTGTCGGGACGGCCCGGATGCTCAGCTCGGTGTTCGGCGCGCCATACTTGATGGCATTGGCGCACAGGTTCGCCAGGGCCCGGCGCAGCAGCATCGGTTCCGCCCAGATCACACCTTCGCCCACGCCAACGATGTGCATACCCACATCACCGGCCAGGCCCTCGAAATAATCGGCGATGCGCTCCACTTCATCGGCTGCGTCCAGCGCCTGGCGCTGACGCAGGGCGCTGGCGGGGTCGGTGCGGGCCAGGAACAGCATGTTGTCGAGCATCCGTGCCAGGCGTTCAAGCTCTTCAACGTTTGAGGCCAGCAGTTGCTGATAGTCTTCAATAGTGCGGCTCTGTTGCAGCGCGACCTGGGTTTCACCGAGCAAGTTATTGATGGGGGTGCGCAGTTCATGGGCCATATCGGTGGACACCTGGCCCAGTTGAATAAAACCTTTGGCCAGCCGTTCAAGCATGGTGTTGAAGGCGTCAATCATCGGCAGCAGCTCCTTGGGCGCGCCTTGGCTGCCCAGGCGCTCGGCCAGGTTGTTCACGCCGATGCCCTGTGCGTGTCCGGCCAGGCGCCGCAAGGGCACCAGCCCACGGTGTACCAGCACATAACCAACCAAGGCGAGAATGACCGCCGCGATGCTGGCCAGGATAAAAACACTCAAGCGATAACTGGCAAGCATGGCTGTGCGTTCAGCCATCAGGCGCCCGACGGTGACTTGCAGGCTCCCCAGGTCACCGGTGTCGATGAAAGCCGCCACGGTGGCGAAGGGCACGCCATCTACGCCGGGCAAATGGTGTACGTCGGCGAGTCCAAGGTCGTGGTCTTTTGCCACGGCCGGCACGGCCGGTATTTGAATGTTGCCCGGGTTGACGAGCAATAACGGAGTCTGCCCAGGTGCAGCGATGCTCAGTACCGACTCACTGTTGCCCAGCATGTTCTGGAACAGCTGGGGCTTGGTCTTGATCAGCTCGCGGGTATTGCCGTCATTGAGCACGTTGCGCAGTTGGTTGGCGCGCGAGATCAGCGCGGCGTCGTCACGCTTGATCAGCTCACGCTCCAGCTCGTGGTATAGCGTCACGCCCAGGGTGGCCAGCAGGGCGAAGGCGAGCAGGGCAAAGATCAATGCCAGGCGCAGGGTCAGGGAATAATGGCGATCGCGCTTCATGGTTGGGTATCGAAGCGGTAGCCAATGCCCCGCACGCTGTGGATCAGTTTGAGCTGGAACGGGTCATCGATCTTCAGGCGTAGGCGGCGTACGGCAACATCGACCACATTGGTGTCGCTGTCGAAGTTCATGTCCCATACGCGTGAAGCGATCAGCGAGCGCGACAGCACCTGGTCCTGGTGGGTGGCGAACAGGTGCAGCAAGGCGAATTCCTTGTTGGTCAGGGTAATGCGCGTACCGGCGCGGGTCACACGGCGCTTGAGCACGTCAATGTGCAGGTCGGCGATGTGCAGCTGTTCTTCTTCGCGGCTCGGGCCACGTCGGTTGAGGGTGCGCAGGCGTGCAACCAGTTCGGCGAAGGAGAAGGGTTTGATCAGGTAGTCGTCGGCGCCCAGTTCAAGGCCCTTGATGCGGTCGGCGATGTCATCGCGAGCGGTGAGGAACAGCACCGGTGTATCGGCCTCTTTGCGCAGGCGACGCAGCACTTCCCAGCCATCCATTTTCGGCATCATCACGTCCAGCACGATCACGTCGTATGGTGTTTCCAGGGCCAGGTGCAAACCCTCTACGCCGTCGCGCGCCAGGCTCACCGAGTGGCCCAGCTCCTGCAAGCCATTGAGCAGGTAATTGCCGGCCTTGGGTTCGTCTTCGACTACGAGGATGTTCATGGAAAGTGTCCTGCTTCAATAAGTGGCGCAAGTGTAGCCCGATCAATTGTCACTGGCGCAACCGACGCCCTGGACTTGGTAATCGAGTAGGTGTTCGCGGCCCTGATGGTCCAGGTAGCGCAAGTGCGCGGGGACAATCCCGCATTGGCCAGAGATGTCGGTGCTCGATAGCACCTTGTCGACATCCAGGTGTAGGAAGAAGCCGGTTTTGTCGTGGATGACATCGCTGGCAGACGTTACGTCGGCAGCGAAGGCAGTACCGGTGGCGAGCAAGGCGGCAAAGCCCAGGGCGAACAGTTTCATGACGGTCTCTCTCGTGGCTGGGGGCTGCCGGGTTGGCAGTGAGTTCACAGTAACCAGGCGACCCCAACAGCCAACCAACAGGATCATGACAAGTTCGTCATTCTTGGTTCGAGCCTGGCGCGTGGGCAATGAGTGTCCGGTCGAGGAGGCTCTACGTTTACAAGTGCCGAGGTGATCCGTAGATTGCAGGGGTCCAGCTCATGAGGAAGCCGCGCAGTGTCCATCTCAACTTCATCCGTGTTCAACCGGCGTTACCGCGCTTTCCTGTTCGATATGGATGGGACCCTGCTCAACTCCATCGCTGCGGCCGAACGTGTATGGAGCATCTGGGCCGAGCGCCATGGTCTGGATGTGGAAGCGTTTCTGCCTACCATTCATGGCGCGCGCGCGATTGATACGATCACCCGCCAGGCGTTGCCGGGTGTCGATCCAGAAGTTGAAGCCCAGTGGATTACCGACGCGGAGCTCAACGATGTCGACGGCGTTGTAGCGATTCCCGGCGCAGTGGCGTTTTTGAAAGGCGTGCCCGCGGATCAATGGGCACTGGTCACGTCTGCCCCCAAGGCGCTGGCGTTACGTCGACTGCAAGCGGCAGGCATTCCCGTGCCGGCCGTGTGGGTGACGGCCGAAGATGTGGCCAACGGTAAACCCGACCCTGCGTGCTATTTATTGGGCGCGAAACGCCTGGGGGTGTCGGTTGAGGACAGCCTGGTGTTCGAAGACGCCGCGGTGGGCATTCGAGCGGGTGAAGCAGCGGGGGCGGATGTTGTGGTTGTCACCTCGGCACACTTGGAGCCCATGGTGACTGCACACGCTTGCATCAACGACTATGGCGATTTATGCACCGAGCATGGCGCTGATGGCTTGTTGTCTTTGCGCAAGCTGGCGCCGTGATACGCAGCAGGTCCTCAGCGTGTGGTTTTCTGATGGGCACGATGCGCTGCGCGCTGGCATAGCTTGCGCAAGATAACTTTTTGGATGGGTTTGAGGCAGAACACCAGCAGGTAGCCGCAGAGAAGGAGCGCCAGGTCCAGCCAGGAATGGGCGTCGGGATCGGCGCCCTCGACTTCGACTCTCAGCCCATACCCAAGCGCCAGGAAGGCCAGCCCGATCAGCAGGGCGATCATCCAGGATCTGGAAACAAGAGGTGGCGTCGCGACTGGCCTCATCGACGTATTCCTGAATGCACACGGATGGCAGGATAAAGTGTCAGAAATTGGGCTGCGAATACTTCAACAAGTTCCAGATGCCCAGACAGTTTCATCTTGCAGCGAAGGGGCATGCTCAAAGCGCACTGGTCAGGCTGGAAGACGCGAGCAGGCCGATTGGGTTTTCGCCAGCCATTACAGTGAACGAAAGGGCTGGCTACTGGAGGCGTTTCAAGGCGTCTGGTTTTTGTCGGGTGCAGTCAGGCCGGCCTGGATGCGCTGGTAAATCTCCTCGCGATGCACGGCAACGTCCTTGGGTGCGTTGATGCCGATTCGTACTTGCTGGCCGCTAACGCCCAGAATGGTGATCGTAATGTCATCACCGATGTTTATGCTTTCACCAACTTTGCGGGTGAGTATAAGCATGGACTTCTCCTTGATTACTTTTAAGGACACATGTGTCAGACAGGGCAGGTGTCGGATGTGTGTAGCTTACTGCGAAGCGCTTCCCTGTGGCTGCCTCTTTTAGGACGCATAGAGGCGACATTAATTCCCATGGCGGCATCATACAGGTCGCGATACATCATTCGCATTGTTTAAGCCAACGTTTATGACGGCCAGAATAGACAGTGAATGGTAAAGTCGCCTCTTTATCCTCAAAGGAGCAGGGCAGTGCGTAAAGTAGCGATGGCAATTGTGGTGTTGGCGTTGGCCGGATGCGGTGAAGGTAAATCGGTCGATGCACCCAAGGCCAAGCCTGCCGTGACCGAAAGCCTGCCACAAACCGGCGCGATTGCCGCTCAGGAATGGGATGTGCGCGTCGGCCCGCCAGACCACAAGCTGCAGGCGATCACCGACCTGACCGCCTGGTTGCTGGAGCATGGTTTCAATTTTTATATCGTGAAGGCCGACGGCAAGGATGAGGTGCTGTTGGGTCCGTTCGCAACCAAGGCCGAGGCCGAGGCCAAACAAGCCTTGCTCAACGAAAAGATGGCCCGCGCGAAGAAAACCGACACCGTGTCTGAAATTATCGAACACAACGCCGCGCAGTGACGTGCCAAGTGGGCGGCAACCCCGCCCACGTTCAACCGCAGGCTTTGAGATTCACCGGGCCGACAAACTCGTTGCCCCGTCCCATCACGCAAGCCACGGTCTGGTTGCGCTGGCGCTCCCAGGTTTGCACCGGGTAAGTCTTGTTCCAGGCTTCATACAGCTGTCGATCCTGCTTCGACAGGCGCAGGCCGTATTGCTTGCTCATATAAAAATACGTGCGTGCGATCATGCCGCGAATGGACGGGCGTGGCATGACCTTCTTGGCCTTGAAATCCACTTGGGTCAGGCACGAGCCGTACTGCCCACTTTGCACGGGCAGCCAGCCAAAGCTGAAGTTGTTACGGTCGCCATTCACTTCGCCGATGCTCGGCACCAGATTGTGCAGGTCCGCCTCGGCGCGCTTGAACACATCGTCGTGGCGCGTGCAGTTCTTTCGCCCGCCGTTTTGCCAGCATTGGCGCTGATGCCCGATTTGCCAGGCCGGCACGATGTGTTCCCACTCGATGCGCGCGGCGCGATTGGCGTTTTTGCGCGGGATGTAACCGCAGGCTTTCAAATTCACGCGGTTACCGGTGTATTTGCAGCCGCAATAGAATTCGGTCGATTGGGGGGCGTAAAGCTTCCAGGCGATTTTCTTGGCTTCGCTAAAGGTCCGAGGGGCTTGGGCGTTGGCGGTTACGCTTAAAAACAGACAGCACACAGCAATAAAACGGGCACTCACAATCAATCTTCCTTCGGCACAACCCAAAAAATCTGCACGCCACCGTCATCCCGATAGGCGAGGGTGACGTTGTCGTTTTCTGCAATTTCTTCCAGTAGACGTTGCCACACGTCTTCCGGCTCATCGGGTAAACGGAAGAGCAAGGCTGCTTTGGCTTTCTGTGCGTTGGTCGAATTGATGATCTTTTGCACGCGAATAGCCAGGCGCTGATAGGCGTCAGGCGCTGCAGGTGCTGCGGAAGAGGGCTTTGCCACGGAGCATTCCTTAATTTGCTGTACGCACATACAGTATTTAACTGTAGGCGATTTCGCAACTGCTTAAATTTCAAGAAGTTCGTCTGACAGCGATTCGGGAAGTTTGTTGAGAAGGGGGAGCAATTGTGGGAGCGAGCAAGCTCGCTCCCACAGGTCGATCAGCAGTAATCAGTATTCCCAGAACATGCGTTGCAGTTCTTTGCTGTCCTGGGTCTTGGTCAGGGCTACCATGGCCAGGATGCGAGCTTTCTGCGGGTTCAGGTCCAGAGCCGCAACCCAGTCGTATTTGTCGTCTGGTTGTTCAGCGTTACGCAGAACCATACCGCCGGCGTTGACGTGGGAGGAGCGAATGATCTGTACGCCTTGCTTGCGCAATTCGACCAGCGCGGGAACGACTTTCGAGGATACCGAACCGTTACCGGTACCGGCGTGGATGATGGCCTTGGCGCCAGCTTGGGCCAGTGCTTTGTAGGCAGTGTCGCTCACGTTGCCATAGCCGTAGGCAATTTCAACGTCAGGCAGGCTCTTGATGGTCTTGATGTCGAATTCCGAATCCATGGTGTGACGCTTGGCCGGCAGGCGGAACCAGTAGGATTTGCCTTCAACGACCATGCCCAGCGGGCCCCACGGGCTCTTGAATGCCTCGGTCTTGATGTTGATCATCTTGCTGACGTCGCGACCCGATTGGATTTCGTCGTTCATGGTCACCAGCACGCCTTTGCCCCGCGCATCCTTGCTACCTGCGACAGCGACTGCGTTATACAGGTTGAGCATACCGTCAGCCGACATGGCGGTACCTGGACGCATGGAGCCGACCACGACGATAGGCTTGTCGGTTTTTTCTACCAGGTTCAGGAAGTAGGCAGTTTCTTCAAGGGTGTCGGTGCCGTGAGTGATCACGATGCCATCCACGTCTTTGCTGTCAGCCAGTTCTGCGACGCGGCGACCCAGTTGCAGCAGGTTTTCGTTGTTGATGCTTTCCGAAGCAATTTGCATCACTTGTTCGCCGCGTACGTTGGCGATCTGGCTAAGCTCAGGAACGCCGGCGATCAGTTGTTCGATGCCGACTTTGGCTGCCTGGTACGTAGCACTGTTGGCTGCACTGGCGCCGGCGCCAGCAATGGTGCCGCCTGTGGCAAGGATCACTACGTTGGACAGTTTGGTTTTGTTTTCGACTTCTTTTGCCTGTGCGGCAAGGGGGAACAGCAGCAGCAGGGCCATGGCGCCCGGGACAAAGTTCTTCAATGCAGATTTCATTATTTTTCTCTCTGGTTTTTGATGAGTGCTGTAGCCGGTTCATCTAGAACACCCGGGCGGTTCTGAACGCCGCGAGGTGCAGGGGAAAAGCAGGATTTGTACCAGGCCGAGTGTGTGGTTCTTCTTAAATTAACGTATTGATTTAAAACAACTTATGAGATTTTTTAAACTTGTTTTGAGTGAGTGGCGTCCGGCTTTCCGAACGGTTGAGGGGTAGTGTGTTCGGTTGTCCGACAGCGCTGTCACAAAATTCGAGTGCGATTAGCGTCAACACCTGTCGTTTTAGAGAGTGCGAGAAAGAGGTGGCCTTAAACGTTTCAGGCCCCAAGGTTGGTTGGACCAGGCCGAGGGCATGGGATTGAAAGGCCAGTTTCTACCGTTGACAAATCCCGACAAGGTTCTCATAGTTTGCTCAACGCAAACGTTTGCGAGATGTTTCACGAGCGCTCCAGGAGTATCGTGACAGCTCGCATCAGCCGCCCGGGTGGGAGGGCCGCCGAAGAGGTCTTCGGTGCAAGCGTTGCTCACAATAATCATAAGATCGGAGTGAACCCATGAAGCTGCCATTCGCTGGACGTCTTCTTGCTGTCGCTGTGCTTGCCGCATCCGCTGCTTTGCCTCTCTCTTCTGCACTTGCTGATGACGCTGCCAAAACACCTACTGTTGGTTTGGTCATGAAGTCCCTGGCCAATGAGTTCTTCGTCACCATGACCGACGGTGCCAAGGACTACCAGAAAGCGCACCCGGCAGAGTTCAAGCTGATCTCCAACGGGATCAAGAACGAAACAGACACCAGTGCGCAGATCGCCATCGTCAACGAGATGATCAACTCCAAGGTAGACGCGCTTGTCATTGCTCCCGCCGACTCCAAGGCACTCGCCAGTGTGCTGAAGAAGGCTTCTGATGCCGGTATCAAGGTCGTTAACATCGACAATCGCCTGGACCCGGAGGTACTCAAAAGCAAAAACCTCGATATCCCGTTCGTAGGTCCGGACAACCGCAAAGGCTCCAAGCTGGTGGGCGAATACCTGGCCAAGCAACTGGCCGCGGGTGACAAGGTTGGCATCATCGAAGGCGTACCCACCACGACTAACGCCCAGCAGCGCACCGCAGGCTTCAAGGATGCGATGGACGCAGCAGGCATGAAGATTGTTTCCACCCAATCCGGCAACTGGGAAATCGACCAGGGCAACAAGATTGCTGCAGCGATGCTGAGCGAAACGCCGGATATCAAGGCTCTGCTGGCCGGTAACGACAACATGGCCCTGGGCGCTGTCTCCGCCGTGCGTGCGGCAGGCAAGGCCGGCAAGGTATTGGTGGTGGGCTACGACAACATTGATGCGATCAAGCCAATGCTCAAGGATGGTCGTGTGTTGGCCACCGCTGACCAGGCTGCCGCGCAACAAGCGGTATTCGGTATCCAGAACGCACTGAAGCTGGTCAAGGGTGAGAAGGTCGATGCCAAAGATGGCGTGATCGAAACCCCGGTCGAACTCGTCATCAAGCAGTAATCCCGGCAGTACCCAACAGCGCTCGCTCGTCCTGAGCGGGCGCCTGGAGATTTTCCTATGTCATCTTCCGCCCCGAACGCTGTCCTCTCGGTCAGCGGTATCGGCAAGACCTATGCTCAGCCGGTTCTGTCCGACATCACCCTGACGCTCAATCGCGGGGAAGTGCTCGCGCTGACCGGTGAGAACGGCGCAGGCAAAAGTACCTTGTCGAAGATCATCGGCGGCCTGGTCACACCGACTACCGGGCACATGCAGTTCAACGGTCAGGAGTACTGCCCCGCCAGCCGCACCCAGGCCGAAGCCTTGGGCGTGCGCATGGTCATGCAGGAACTCAACCTGCTGCCGACCCTGACGGTGGCTGAAAACCTGTTTCTGGATAACCTGCCGAGCAACTGTGGCTGGATCAGCCGCAAGCAACTGCGCAAAGCCGCGATCGAGGCCATGGCTCAAGTTGGCCTGGATGCGATCGACCCCGACACGTTGGTTGGCAGCCTGGGCATTGGCCACCAGCAAATGGTCGAGATTGCGCGCAACCTGATCGGCGACTGCCACGTCCTGATTCTCGACGAACCCACGGCCATGCTCACCGCCCGTGAAGTCGAGATGCTGTTTGAGCAAATTACCCGTCTGCAGGCCCGGGGCGTGGCGATCATTTATATTTCACACCGGCTGGAAGAACTGGCCCGTGTCGCCCAGCGCATTGCGGTACTGCGCGACGGCAAGCTGGTCTGCGTCGAGCCGATGGCCAATTACAACAGTGAGCAACTGGTGACCTTGATGGTCGGTCGCGAGCTGGGCGAACACATTGACCTGGGCCCGCGCACCATCGGCGAACCGGCCCTGACGGTGAAGGGCCTGAGCCGTTCGGACAAGGTTCGCGACGTGTCCTTTGAAGTGCGCGCCGGTGAGATCTACGGTATTTCCGGACTGATCGGCGCCGGCCGCACTGAGTTGCTGCGCCTGATCTTCGGTGCCGACCAGGCCGACAGCGGCACCGTGGCCCTGGGATCGCCGGCCAGGGTGGTCAGTATTCGCTCGCCAGTGGATGCGGTTGGTCATGGTATTGCCCTGATCACCGAGGACCGCAAGGGCGAGGGCCTGCTGCTGACCCAATCGATCAGCGCCAATATAGCCTTGGGAAACATGCCGGAAATTTCCGGCGGTGGCGTCGTCAATAGCCGCAACGAAACCGCTCTGGCCAAACGCCAGATCGACGCCATGCGTATCCGCAGTTCCAGCCCGGGGCAATTGGTGTCCGAGTTGTCGGGCGGCAACCAGCAAAAAGTAGTGATTGGCCGCTGGCTGGAGCGCGATTGCGCGGTGATGCTGTTCGATGAGCCCACCCGAGGCATCGACGTCGGCGCCAAGTTCGACATCTATGCGTTGCTTGGCGAACTGACTCGCCAGGGCAAAGCCTTGGTGGTGGTGTCGAGCGACCTGCGTGAACTGATGCTGATCTGTGATCGCATCGGGGTGTTGTCCGCGGGGCGCCTGATCGAGACCTTCGAGCGTGACAGCTGGACCCAGGACGAATTGCTCGCCGCCGCCTTTGCCGGCTATCAGAAACGTGATGCGCTGCTCAATGAGGCAGCGCCTAGGAATACCCCATGAAAACAAGCATTTCCTCCGGTAAAACTGGCGGCAACTTCTATGGCCTGGGTACTTACCTGGGGCTGGCGGGTGCCTTGCTGGCGATGATTGCGCTGTTCTCGGTACTCAGCGACCACTTCCTGTCCTACGACACCTTCAGCACCCTGGCCAACCAGATTCCGGACCTGATGGTGCTGGCGGTGGGCATGACCTTCATCCTGATCATCGGCGGTATCGACCTGTCGGTAGGTTCGGTGCTGGCATTGGCGGCATCGGCGGTCAGCGTGGCAATCCTGGGCTGGGGCTGGAGCGTGTTGCCGGCTGCGCTACTGGGCATGGGCTGCGCTGCATTGGCCGGGACCATCACCGGCTCCATCACCGTGGCCTGGCGTATCCCGTCATTTATCGTGTCTTTGGGTGTGCTGGAGATGGCCCGGGGCGTGGCCTATCAAATGACGGGCTCGCGCACCGCTTATATCGGTGACTCGTTTGCCTGGCTGTCCAACCCGATTGCTTTCGGTATTTCCCCGTCGTTCATCATTGCGCTGCTGGTGATCATTGCGGCTCAGTTGGTGCTGACCCGCACTGTCTTCGGGCGCTACCTGATCGGCATCGGCACTAACGAAGAAGCAGTGCGCCTGGCTGGCATTAATCCCAAGCCATACAAGATTCTGGTGTTCAGCCTGATGGGCCTGTTGGCCGGTGTAGCTGCGCTGTTCCAGATCTCGCGCCTGGAGGCGGCAGACCCGAATGCAGGTTCAGGCCTGGAGCTGCAGGTAATCGCCGCGGTGGTAATCGGCGGCACCAGCCTGATGGGCGGGCGCGGTTCGGTCATCAGTACGTTCTTCGGTGTATTGATCATTTCGGTATTGGCGGCGGGGCTTGCGCAGATCGGCGCTACGGAACCCACCAAACGCATCATTACCGGTGCTGTGATCGTGATCGCCGTGGTCCTCGATACTTACCGCAGCCAGCGCGCCAGTCGGCGGGGCTGAGTCATGGCAACGATCAAGGATGTGGCAGCGCTTGCAGGTATTTCCTACACCACCGTGTCCCATGTGGTGAACAAGACGCGTCCGGTCAGCGAGCCGGTCCGCATCAAGGTCGAGGCGGCGATCAAACAGCTGGACTACGTGCCCAGCGCCGTGGCGCGTTCGCTCAAGGCCAAGACCACGGCCACCATTGGCCTGTTGGTGCCCAATAGCCTCAACCCGTATTTTGCCGAGCTTGCGCGGGGCATCGAGGATTATTGCGAGCGTAATGGCTACTGCGTGATCCTCTGCAACTCCGACGACGACGCAGAAAAACAGCGCAGTTATTTGCGCGTGTTGCTCGAAAAACGCGTCGACGGCTTGATCGTGACGTCGGTGGGCGGCGATGACAGCGGCTTGGCGGCGGGCTTGAGTGCAGTGCGCACGCCCATGGTGATTGTCGACAGGGCCCTGGATGGAATCGATGTCGACCTGGTGCGCATCGACCACGAACAGGGCGCCTACCTCGCGACCCGGCACTTGCTGGAGTTGGGCCATCGGGATATCGCCTGTATCGGCGGCCCGGGGCATACCCGCGTGGCACAAATGCGCCTGGCGGGTTACCAGCGTGCATTGCGCGAGGCGGGTGTCGAGGTGTTGGCCAGCCGGATCCTGGAAAGCGATTTCACCAGCACGGGGGGGCATGCCGCAGCCGTGCAATTGTTAGCGCAAAACCCGCCCAGCGCGATTTTCGCCAGCAACGATATGATTGGTTTCGGCGTGCTGCGCGCAGCCGCAGAACGCAGCATCCGCGTGCCGGCCGAGTTGTCGGTGATCGGTTTCGATGACATTCAGATGGGACGCTACGTCTATCCTGCGCTGACCACGGTTGGGCAGTCGATCCTGCAATTGGGCGAGACGGCGGCCGAATTATTATTGCAACGAATAGCAACACCCCAACGGTCGATCGATCAACGCATCGTGACGCCAAGTATCGTTTTGCGTGAGTCGACGGCGCCATTGGCCGGTGTGTTCGCCCAATACCGCTGAACCGAATTGATGAGTACTGATGTATGCCAGCAAAAGTAGTGGTAGTAGGCAGCTTGAACATGGACCTGGTCACCCGGGCCAGTCGCTTGCCGCGTGCCGGTGAGACCTTGATCGGCCAGAGCTTTTCCACCGTTGCGGGTGGCAAGGGCGCCAACCAGGCGGTGGCATCGGCGCGGCTGGGGGCCAGTGTTGCGATGATCGGATGCGTGGGCACCGATGCCTATGGCAGTCAATTGCGTGATGCACTGCTGGTGGAAGGGATCGATTGCCAGGCGGTCAGCACCGTAGAGGGCTCCAGTGGTGTGGCATTGATCGTGGTGGATGACAGCAGCCAGAATGCGATTGTCATTGTGGCCGGCAGCAACGGTGAGTTGACGCCCGCGTCTCTGCAAGCGTGCGACGCTGTGCTGCAGGCGGCAGACGTGATCATCTGCCAGCTTGAAGTGCCGATGGACACCGTTGGTCATGCGCTCAAGCGCGGCCGCGAACTGGGCAAGACAGTCATCCTCAATCCGGCGCCCGCGAGTGGGCCTTTGCCCGCTCAGTGGTATGCCTCGATCGATTACCTGATCCCCAATGAAAGTGAAGCCACCGCCCTGAGCGGCGTCACCGTCGACTCGCTCGACAGCGCCAAGGTCGCCGCAACAGCGCTGATCAAGGCGGGGGCGGGTAAAGTCATCATTACGCTTGGCGCCCAGGGGGCACTGTTTGCCGACGGTAGCAGCTTCGAGCATCTGTTGGCGCCGAAGGTCAAGGCGGTGGACACCACAGCCGCTGGCGATACCTTCGTCGGTGGCTTTGCCGCTGCACTGGCCGCGGGCAAGAGCGAAGCCGAGGCGATCCGTTTTGGCCAGGTAGCGGCGGCGTTGTCTGTGACCCGCGCCGGCGCTCAGCCTTCCATTCCTACGCTGCACGACGTACAAGGTTTTGTGCCCTCATGAAAAAGACACCTTTGCTCAATATCGCCCTGTCACGCGTGATCGCATCCCTGGGCCATGGTGATGTGCTGGTCATCGGCGATGCCGGCTTGCCGGTGCCGCCCGGCGTGGAGTTGATCGACCTGGCACTGACCCAGGGCATTCCGGATTTCATCAGCACGTTGCGCATTGTGCTCAGTGAGATGCAGGTTGAAAGCCACGTGCTCGCGGAAGAAATCCTGCTCAAGCAACCGCCGGCGCTGAGCGCGCTCAATGCGCTGACAGAGCAGGCAGCGCTGGGTGAGCGGCGGCTGCTCAGCCATGAAGAATTCAAGCAACTGAGCCGCACAGCACGCGCGGTTGTGCGTACCGGCGAGTGCCAGCCTTACTGCAATATCGCGCTGGTATCCGGCGTAACGTTTTAGCGTCCCCCCAATGACAAGGAGTGCTTTATGCAACGTGGTCTACCCATCCTGAAAAACCTGTTCCGGAGTGTTCTGCTTTTGTCCGCACTCACAGCTGCAAGCGCCCAGGCGGCGGAAAAAATCGACCTGATCATCGATACCGACCCTGGGGCCGATGACGTGGTGGCGCTGCTGTTCGCCATGGCCTCGCCGGAGGAGCTGAGCATTCGTGCGCTGACCACCGTCGCCGGTAATGTGCGCCTGGACAAGACCTCCCGCAATGCGCGTCTGGCGCGCGAGTGGGCAGGGCGTGAGGACATTCCGGTGTACGCAGGTGCGCCGGCGCCTCTGTTGCGCAAGCCGATCTACGCCGAGAATATCCATGGCAAAGAGGGCATCTCCGGCGTCACCGTGCACGAGCCGAAAAAAGGCCTGGCCGAAGGTAATGCCGTTGACTACCTGATCAAGACGCTGAGCACCGCCAAACCGCACAGCATCACCATCGCCATGCTCGGTCCGCAGACCAACCTCGCGCTGGCACTGACCCAGGCGCCGGAAATCACCCAGGGCATCAAGGAAGTGGTGGTGATGGGTGGTGCGCACTTCAATGGCGGTAATATCACGCCCGTGGCCGAGTTCAACCTGTTCGCCGATCCGGTGGCCGCTGAGATTGTGCTCAAAAGTGGAGTGAAGTTGACCTACCTGCCGTTGGACGTGACCCATAAAGTCCTCACCAGCGACGCCCGCCTGAAGAAGATTGCGGACCTGAACAACAACGCGAGCAAGGTCGTCAGCAGTATTCTGAATGAGTACGTCAAAGGCGACATGGAGCATTACGGCATTCCGGGTGGCCCGGTCCACGACGCTACCGTGGTTGCCTACCTGCTCAAACCATCGCTGTTCAGCGGTCGTCAGGCCAATATGGTCGTTGACAGCCGCGAAGGCCCAACCTTTGGCCAGACCATCGTCGATTGGTACGACGGCCTCAAGCAGGAGAAGAATGTGTTCTGGGTCGAGAACGGCGACGCCCAGGGCTTCTTCGATCTGCTGACCGAGCGTCTGGCGCGTTTGAAGTAATACGTTTTACCGGTCGGCGTTCGTCGGCCGGTTCTTATTCTTGTGCGCCCATGTAGTCGGCCGGGTATTTCTCGAATACCTGGCCGATGAACGCTTGTGCCGCCTGGGTTCCCAGTTCCTTGACCAACAGATCGATACCAATGATCGCCAGTTCTTCGGGGCTGCCGGGGCTATAGGAGCTTTGCCCCTGGGGCCACTTGGCTTTGATATCGGCTTGGAGCGTTACGGTGGTCATGGAAATCTCACGGCTGAAAGTACTGGGCAATGCGCTGGAACGCGGTTCCAGCGGCGCAGTTAACCATTTTGCGCGGCTTTTGGCACTGCTACTTAGGCATGAAGGAGGGGGTATGCGACACTGTTGGCTTGTTTAACAGCCGGGAAACACCGCGTGCAGATCGATCTGAACAAGCCTGAGAACCTGACGCTGGATGCCGTGCGCCAACTGCTTGCCCACGCCAGTGACGACGTACATACCCAGCTTCGGGTAACCAGGGCTGGTATTGCCTATATTTCTTCCGGCGTAGTCGGTGGAGCTCAGATAGATGGCCTGCTGTTTCGTCTGGAGACCTGGGCCAAGGGTTCTGGCTATGTCGGTATTGTGGCGGCCAGCGATGAGGTCTGGGTCATGCAGATCTTCAACGCGCTGAAACAGAACTGGCCATACCCACCATCTGACTACATCGACATCTACTGAGTGCGTTCATATCTAGTCACGATTGACTGGGCGATTGCCCCGCGCGAGTCAGGCAGACTTGCGCGCAGGCGATTAACGTCTTGAAACCAATCGTTCATATCGCTGTCGCACGATCTCTGTCCATTTTTTATCATAGGAGGCTTCATGCCTTGGAAGCTCGCTTCATTCGGTACTTTGTTGGCAGCACTCGCATTGGCGGGTTGCAGCACCCCGGGTGCCTCTGAGCCAGGCAAAGACGCCACCGTGACCGATGCCGGTCATAGCCGCTGTGAGTCTAAGGCCGCCGAGTTCGCAATCGGCCAGAAAGCCTCGCCGCAGTTGCTGGAGCAGGCTCGTACCCGTGCTGGCGCGCAGAATGCACGCATCCTCAAGCCCAACGATATGATTACCCTGGAATATCGTTCTGACCGCCTGAACCTCAACACTGACAACAACCTGGTGATCACGCGGGTCAATTGCGGCTGACAGCTTCGGCTTTTGCATCGCCCATAAAAAACCCCGTCACATGGACGGGGTTTTTTTTAGCTCAGCGGAGAATTACTCGCCGCGAACCTGTGCAGCTTGCATACCCTTTTGGCCTTTCTCAGCCACGAAGGAAACGGTTTGGCCTTCTTTCAGGCTTTTGAAACCGTCGCTTTCGATAGCTTTGAAGTGTACGAACAGGTCGTCACCGCCACCTTGAGGAGTGATGAAGCCGAAGCCTTTTTCATCGTTGAACCATTTAACGGTGCCGGTTTGGCGATTAGACATGGTGTATCTCCAAGAAACATATATTTTCAGTAGTGCTGTGCTGCTCAGGCCAACTGGGCACACTGGGCTATCATAGTCGAAATGTTCGACTTGGGAGCCCCCCCAAGGCATTGTTTGCTAATCAATCGCGTTGCATCTGATCCCTGGATCGGCGCAAAGCCGCGATCTACGGGGCTTTGCGCTGAAATATCAACTGTTAAAAAAAGCCGTAAAACCTGCATAATTTGTGTGAAATGGCAGTTTTCAGGCCATTTTTCCAGCGATATGGTCGTCAGATCAGTGGTCAATCTTACTTTTTCTTCACGACTTTGCAGGACGAAATAGCCGCTACCGCTTTGTTCTTAAGCTCAGGGCTGGCGTTCTGATTGGTCATCAGTTCCTTGATCTCGGCAGTGCTCAATTCGGCATTGATCTTGTCAGCACCACATTCGCAGTGAGCTTTGGCAGTTTTGGCGTCTACGTTCTGACTCGCGGCGGCACTGCAGTCGCTCACAAAGCTGTCACGGGCGCCGGCTGGCCAGTTGGAAGGGGCTGCAGCCTGCGCGCCAAGGGAAAGGAGGCTCAGGGTAGCGGCGACAGCGAGGGTAGAGGTGAAACGCATCATGGGATGCTCCTTTGGGTCGAGGACGAACGGCGATTCTCAGTGGGTTGGAGGCCCGACGTACAGCTCAAGTTCACTTTGCAGCTATAAAGCCTTGAATTGCGCTATACACAAAGCTTCGTCGGCGCGATGACCGTTCATCTGTGCTAGCATCGTGGGCTTGGCTAGTTTCAGGCGCGTCAATTACCGCCTTGCCATGTTTCTTTTTAGCTCAATCCAGTCACTCTGGTTCGATTATCGGTTGGCCGAAAGGCTCCTGCCGCTGTAAGGCAGGCGTTCATCACTGAACGGCCTGGTGTTGGATCTTGTACTGGCTCATCCCAACCCACGTGACCTTTGGTAGGGGTCACCACTAGGAGAGGAGGCGCCATGCCAACTATTACTCTACCCGACGGCAGTCAACGTTCATTCGATCATTCGGTTTCCGTAGCCGAAGTCGCCGCATCCATTGGTGCAGGCTTGGCCAAGGCCACCGTGGCCGGCAAGGTCGACGGCAAACTGGTCGACGCCAGTGACCTGATCACTTGCGATGCCAGCCTGCAAATCATCACGCCCAAGGATCAAGAGGGGCTGGAGATCATTCGCCACTCTTGCGCGCACCTGATTGGCCATGCGGTCAAGCAGCTGTACCCAACCGCCAAGATGGT
Organism: Pseudomonas sp. HN8-3; assembly: GCF_020790195.1. Classification (NCBI taxonomy): domain Bacteria; kingdom Pseudomonadati; phylum Pseudomonadota; class Gammaproteobacteria; order Pseudomonadales; family Pseudomonadaceae; genus Pseudomonas; species Pseudomonas sp. HN8-3. The sequence continues at coordinate 3,913,016 of NZ_CP086206.1, read as the reverse complement.
GATCGGCCCGGTAATCGAAGAAGGCTTCTATTACGACATCGCCTATGAGCGTCCTTTTACACCGGACGACTTGGCGGCCATCGAGCAGCGCATGCACGCGCTGATTGAAAAAGATTACGACGTCATCAAGAAAGTCACCCCGCGTGCCGAAGTGATCGACGTGTTTACCGCGCGTGGTGAAGATTACAAGCTGCGCCTGGTGGAAGACATGCCGGACGAGCAGGCCATGGGCTTGTACTACCACGAAGAATACGTCGACATGTGCCGTGGCCCACACGTGCCGAACACGCGTTTCCTCAAGTCGTTCAAGCTGACCAAGCTGTCCGGTGCCTACTGGCGCGGTGATGCCAAGAACGAACAGCTGCAACGGATCTACGGCACGGCCTGGGCTGACAAGAAACAGCTGGCCGCCTACATCCAGCGCATTGAAGAAGCTGAAAAGCGCGACCACCGCAAGATCGGCAAGCGCCTGAACCTGTTCCACCTTCAGGAAGAAGCGCCGGGCATGGTGTTCTGGCACCCGAATGGCTGGACCCTGTACCAGGTGCTTGAGCAGTACATGCGCAAGGTTCAGCGCGACAACGGTTACCTGGAGATCAAGACCCCGCAGGTCGTTGATCGCAGCCTGTGGGAGAAATCCGGGCACTGGGCCAACTACGCCGACAACATGTTCACCACTCAGTCGGAAAACCGCGACTACGCCATCAAGCCGATGAACTGCCCATGCCACGTGCAGGTGTTCAATCAAGGCCTGAAGAGCTACCGCGAGTTGCCGATGCGCCTGGCCGAGTTCGGTGCCTGCCACCGCAACGAGCCATCCGGTGCACTGCACGGCATCATGCGTGTGCGCGGTTTTACTCAGGACGACGCCCACATCTTCTGCACCGAAGAGCAGATGCAGGCTGAATCCGCCGCGTTCATCAAGCTGACCATGGACGTTTATCGCGATTTCGGGTTTACCGAAGTTGAAATGAAGCTGTCCACTCGTCCGGAAAAACGCGTTGGTTCCGACGAGCTGTGGGATCGCGCCGAAGCGGCACTGGCCGCAGCACTCGACAGTGCGGGCCTTGCGTACGACCTGCAGCCGGGGGAGGGCGCGTTCTACGGTCCGAAGATCGAGTTCTCGCTCAAAGATTGCCTTGGCCGTGTCTGGCAGTGTGGTACCCTGCAGCTCGATTTTAACCTGCCGATCCGTCTGGGAGCCGAATACGTCTCCGAAGACAACAGCCGTAAACACCCGGTTATGCTGCACCGGGCGATCCTCGGTTCGTTCGAGCGGTTCGTCGGTATCCTGATCGAGCACTACGAGGGAGCGTTCCCTGCGTGGCTGGCTCCGACCCAGGCAGTGATCATGAATATCACTGATAAACAGGCAGATTTTGCCGCCGAAGTTGAAAAAACTCTCAACGAAAGCGGATTTCGTGCCAAGTCCGACTTGAGAAATGAAAAGATCGGCTTTAAAATCCGCGAGCATACTTTGCTCAAGGTTCCCTATCTTTTGGTTATCGGAGATCGGGAAGTCGAGATGCAGACTGTCGCTGTGCGTACTCGTGAAGGTGCTGACCTGGGCTCGATGCCCGTCGCCCAGTTCGCTGAGTTCCTCGCGCAAGCGGTTTCCCGGCGTGGTCGCCCAGATTCGGAGTAATTATTATTAAGCGTGAAATGAGACAAGATAAACGAGCTGCACCGAAAGCCCCGATCAACGAGAATATCTCGGCACGCGAGGTTCGGTTAATTGGGGCTGAGGGTGAGCAGCTTGGGATTGTGTCAATTGAAGACGCGCTTCTTAAGGCTGAAGAAGCCAAGCTCGATTTGGTGGAAATTTCCGCCGATGCTGTACCGCCTGTCTGCAAGCTGATGGACTACGGCAAATCGATCTTCGAGAAGAAGAAGCAGATTGCCGCAGCCAAGAAAAACCAGAAGCAGATCCAGGTTAAAGAAATCAAGTTTCGTCCAGGGACGGAGGAAGGGGATTACCAGGTAAAACTGCGCAACCTGGTACGTTTCCTGAGTGATGGGGACAGGGCCAAGGTATCCTTGCGATTCCGCGGCCGTGAGATGGCCCACCAGGAGCTGGGGATGGAACTCCTCAAGCGGGTTGAAGCTGACCTGCTCGAGTACGGTTCGGTCGAACAGCATCCTAAGATGGAAGGACGCCAACTGATCATGGTCATCGCCCCGAAAAAGAAGAAGTAATCAACAGGGCACGGCAGGCCTTCTGATTATGTTTATCAACTGAATGCGGAGTATCCGAACATGCCAAAGATGAAGACTAAAAGTGGTGCTGCTAAGCGGTTTCTGAAAACTGCTAACGGTATCAAGCACAAGCACGCTTTCAAGAGCCACATCCTGACCAAAATGTCGACCAAGCGTAAGCGTCAACTGCGCGGTAGCAGCTTGCTGCATCCGTCTGACGTGGCAAAAGTCGAGCGCATGCTGCGCCTTCGTTAATTTTTGGATCAAGACTAGAGGAAGTAACTCATGGCTCGTGTAAAGCGTGGCGTCATTGCCCGTAAACGTCACAAAAAAATTCTGAAACTTGCTAAAGGCTACTACGGCGCGCGTTCACGCGTATTCCGTGTTGCCAAGCAAGCGGTAATCAAGGCAGGCCAGTACGCCTACCGTGACCGTCGTCAGAAAAAACGTCAGTTCCGCGCTCTGTGGATCGCTCGTATCAACGCTGGTGCACGTGTTAACGGTCTGTCCTACAGCCGTTTCATCGCTGGCCTGAAGAAAGCGTCCATCGAAATCGACCGTAAGGTTCTGGCTGAACTGGCCGTGAACGAAAAAGCGGTGTTTGCTGCGATTGTCGAGAAAGCTAAAGCCTCCTTGGCTTAAGTACCCCCGACAGTCATCCTGGGTTACTCCTGTAGCCCAAGGTGGTAAACGTCATAAATAGGGGAAGAGCCTTCAAGCTCTTCCCCTATTTTGTATCTGGAGTCTGTACATGGAAAACCTGGACGCGCTCGTTGCCCAAGCCCTTGAGGCCGTGCAAAGCGCTGAAGATGTAAATGCCCTGGAGCAAATCCGGGTTCACTACCTTGGCAAGAAAGGTGAATTGACTCAGGTGATGAAGACCCTGGGAAATTTGCCCGCTGAAGAACGTCCGCAAGTCGGTGCGTTGATCAACGTTGCCAAGGAACGTGTCACAGAGGTGCTCAATGCGCGCAAGGCGTCGCTCGAGGAGGCCGATCTAGCGGCCAAGCTCGCCGCCGAGTCCATTGACGTGACCTTGCCTGGCCGTGGTCAGGCCTCGGGCGGCCTGCATCCGATTACCCGGACTCTGGAACGTATCGAGCAGTTCTTCACCCACATCGGCTACGGCATTGCCGAAGGCCCTGAGGTAGAAGACGATTATCACAACTTCGAGGCGCTCAACATCCCAGGCCATCACCCGGCCCGGTCGATGCACGACACCTTCTATTTCAACGCGAACATGCTGTTGCGCACCCATACCTCGCCGGTACAGGTCCGCACCATGGAAGCGAACAAGCCGCCGATCCGCATTGTCTGCCCAGGCCGTGTGTACCGTAGCGACTCGGATATCACCCACTCGCCGATGTTCCACCAGGTCGAAGGCCTGCTGGTGGATCGCGATATCAATTTTGCCGACCTCAAGGGCACCATCGAAGAATTCCTGCGGGTGTTCTTCGAGAAAGAGCTGGCCGTGCGTTTCCGTCCATCGTTCTTCCCGTTCACCGAGCCGTCCGCTGAAGTCGACATGGAATGCGTGATGTGTAGCGGTAAAGGTTGCCGCGTCTGCAAGCAGACCGGTTGGCTGGAAGTCATGGGTTGCGGCATGGTCCACCCTAACGTGCTGCGCATGTCCGGGATCGATCCGGAAGAGTTCTCGGGCTTTGCCTTCGGCATGGGCGTTGAGCGTCTGGCCATGCTGCGTTACGGCGTGAACGACTTGCGTCTGTTCTTCGACAACGACTTGCGGTTCCTCGCGCAATTTCGCTAGTCGTAACGAATCTTTAGGAGAGCAGGATGAAATTCAGTGAACAATGGCTGCGTGGCTGGGTAAGCCCGCAGGTAGATCGCGACGCGCTGGTTGCGCGTCTGTCGATGGCCGGTCTTGAGGTCGATAGCGTTACCCCGGCCGCCGGTGTTTTCAGCGGCGTGGTAGTGGGCGAGGTGCTGAGCACCGAGCAACACCCTGATGCCGATAAATTGCGTGTGTGCCAGGTCAGTAACGGTTCGGAAACCTTTCAGGTCGTGTGCGGAGCGCCTAATGTGCGCCCGGGCCTGAAGATCCCGTTTGCCATGATCGGTGCCCAACTGCCTGGCGACTTCAAGATCAAGAAGGCCAAGCTGCGTGGTGTCGAGTCCAACGGCATGTTGTGCTCTCAGGCTGAGTTGCAGGTAGGCGAGGGCAATGATGGCCTGATGGAGCTGCCGGCAGACGCGCCTGTGGGTCAGGACATCCGGGTTTACCTGGAACTGGAAGACGCCAGCATCGAGGTCGACCTGACCCCGAACCGCGGCGACTGCCTGTCCCTGGCCGGTCTGGCCCGTGAAGTGGGCGCGCTGTACAACGCTCCCGTCACCCGTCCTACGGTTGCTGTTGTGCCGCCGGTGCATGACGAAGTTCGCTCCATCGAAGTGCTCGCGCCGAACGCCTGCCCACGTTACCTGGGGCGTGTGGTCCGTAACGTCGACCTGTCCAAGCCGACCCCGCTGTGGATGGTCGAGCGCCTGCGTCGCGCCGACGTGCGCAGCATCGACGCCGCGGTCGACATCACCAACTATGTGATGTTGGAGCTGGGTCAGCCGCTGCACGCCTTCGATCTCGCCGAAATCAACGGTGGCATCCGCGTGCGCATGGCCGAGGAAGGCGAAAAGCTGGTGCTGCTCGACGGTCAGGAAGTCAGCCTGCGTGCCGACACCCTGGTTATCGCCGACCACTCTCGCGCCCTGGCAATTGCCGGCGTGATGGGGGGCGAGCACAGCGGTGTATCCGCGACCACTCGTGACGTATTCCTTGAAAGCGCGTTCTTCGACCAGATCGCCATCGCAGGCAAGGCCCGTTCCTATGGCCTGCACACCGATGCTTCGCACCGCTATGAGCGTGGCGTGGACTGGAATCTCGCCCGTGAAGCCATGGAGCGCGCCACCGGCCTGCTGCTGGAAATCACCGGTGGCGAAGCGGGTCCGATCACCGAAACCGTCAGCGAGCAGCACCTGCCGTCGATTGCGCCGATCACCCTGCGTGCCAAAAGCGTTGAGCAAATGCTCGGGCTGGTCATTGTGCCGGCTGAAATCGAGCAACTGCTGTCCGCCCTCGGCCTGGGTATTTCCTCGAATGGGGAAGGGCAGTGGCAGGTTGCAGTTCCTAGCCATCGCTTCGACATCAGCCTGGAAGTCGACCTGATCGAAGAGCTGGCACGTCTGTATGGCTACAACCGCCTGCCGGTTCGCTACCCGCAAGCGCGCCTCGCGCCGCAACCCAAGGCCGAAGCGCGTGCGCACCTGCCTGAGCTGCGCCGCCTGCTGGTTGCTCGTGGTTACCAGGAAGCCGTGACGTATAGCTTCATCGATCCAAAACAATTTGAGCTGTTCAACCCGGGTGTTGAGCCGCTGTTGTTGGCCAACCCGATCTCCAACGACATGGCCGCCATGCGTTCGTCGCTGTGGCCGGGCCTGGTGAAAGCGCTTTCCCACAACCTGAACCGCCAGCAAGACCGCGTGCGCCTGTTCGAAAGCGGCCTGCGTTTCGTGGGTCAGCTCGATGGCCTCAAGCAAGAGCCGATGCTGGCTGGCGTGGTCTGCGGTAGCCGCCTGCCGGAAGGCTGGGCGCAGGGCCGCGACGTCGTAGACTTCTTCGACGTCAAGGCTGACGTGGAAGCGGTACTGGGCTTTGCCGGCGCGCTGGATGCCTTTACGTTTGTGCCGGGCAGTCACCCAGCCTTGCATCCAGGCCAGACTGCGCGTATCGAGCGCGAAGGTCGCCTGGTAGGTTTTGTGGGCGCCATTCACCCGGAACTGTCGAAAACGTTGGGGCTGGACCGTCCAGTCTTCGTGTTTGAGCTAGTCTTGGCTGAAGTGGCGTCGGGCAAGATGCCTAAATTCAGCGAGTTGTCGCGCTTTCCTGAAGTGCGTCGCGACCTGGCGCTGATCGCCGACCGTGACGTCGCCGCCACTGCCGTTCTGGATGTAATCCGTGAAAATGCAGGGGAATGGCTGACAGACCTCAGGCTATTTGACGTCTATCAGGGTAAAGGCATTGATCCGCATAGAAAAAGCCTCGCAGTCGGCTTGACCTGGCAGCATCCATCGCGCACTCTTAATGATGATGAGGTGAATACCACGACGCAAAATATCCTCACCTCGCTCGAACAAAGGTTGAACGCCACGTTAAGGAAGTGACGTATGGGGGCTTTGACGAAAGCTGAGATGGCGGAACGTCTGTACGAAGAGTTGGGTCTGAACAAGCGCGAGGCCAAGGAATTGGTCGAGCTGTTTTTTGAAGAGATCCGCCACGCTCTGGAAGACAACGAACAGGTCAAATTGTCCGGTTTCGGCAATTTTGACCTGCGGGACAAACGCCAGCGGCCTGGCCGCAATCCAAAAACGGGAGAAGAAATCCCGATCACGGCTCGCCGTGTGGTCACCTTTCGTCCAGGGCAGAAGTTGAAGGCCCGAGTTGAGGCTTATGCTGGAACCAAGTCATAACGACGAACTACCCGTCATCCCAGGCAAACGCTACTTCACCATTGGTGAAGTCAGCGAGCTGTGTGCCGTAAAACCGCACGTGCTGCGCTATTGGGAGCAGGAGTTTCCTCAACTTAACCCCGTCAAACGCACCGGGAACCGTCGGTATTATCAGCGCCAGGACGTGCTGATGATCCGACAGATCCGTGCATTGCTGTACGACCAGGGGTTCACCATCAGCGGCGCACGCCAGCGTATGTCCGGTGATGAAGCCAAAGACGACACCACCCAATACAAGCAACTGATCCGCCAGATGATCTCCGAACTGGAAGATGTGCTGGTGGTGCTGAAGAAATGATTCAAGCTTTAAAAATACTTCCACATTTCAAAAGCTTGCGGTATATTCCGGTTCGCTTCGTTAAGAAGCGAACCCAGTAACACGCCTAGTCGGGGCGTAGCGCAGTCCGGTAGCGCACTAGCATGGGGTGCTAGGGGTCGAGTGTTCGAATCACTCCGTCCCGACCATTATTCCTGAGTAAAATCAGACACTTAAGCCGATCAGCTAGATCGGCTTTTTTGTGCCTGCGCAAAACCCGCGCAAAACTTGCGCAAAACTACCCGGTGATTTCGCTGATATTCAGGTCCGGAATTGCCTCGGACCAGATGATTTCCTCGTGGTCTCGCTGGTAATTCCTGGTCATGCCCTCGCTCGCATGGCCTGCAATTTTCTGCCCGTCTTTACCGGCTTTCTTGTACAGGTGCAGCGACAGTGCTCGCACTTCATGGAATCCTGGCATCTCTTCTTCCTTCCACCCCGCGTAACAGTTTGCCGACTCTCTGGCTTCCTTGAATGCTCGCGTCAAATACCGCTCTTCAACCTTCGTCCAGTGGTCCTTTGTCTGTGCCTGCTTCTGTTTCAGTCGATTCGGTTTGCGGTGTACCAGATACGGCGACACGACATCGTCGCGGCACCGGCTGATGACAGCCTGCAGCTCTGGCGTGACCCGGAATCGAATCCAAGCCGCGTCTGTCGCCTTGGCCGTCTTCTTCTGCACGACATACAGGAATCCCTCCCGAACGCCATCAAAACGCATGTCCAGGATGTCCGTGCGCCGTTGAGCGGTAATCAGCGCCAGGTCGATTGCATTCCGTAGCCAGGCTGGCGACTTTTCCCTGATCGCTTTCAGTCCCTCGACGGTGTGCCGTTTGCGCTGTTTTTTCTCGATCCGATTGATGGTGCTGGCTGCAGGGTTGTCAGGGCATAAGCCTTTGGCTGCCGCATGGTTGAAAATGTCGATTAGCAGCGCCCTAGACTGGTTTGCCGAGCGCGGAGTTATGGCGTCCAGCATTTCCGCGATCATGCGGATCGTGATCTGGTCGACCGCTTTACCTTCGAACTGCTTCCGGAAACGGCGGAAGTGCACGGCATAAAGGCCTAGGGTCCCTTTTGCCAGCTCGCGCGGGGGAAGTACGTCCCGCTCATACGTATCAAGGAAGGTAGCGAACGACTCCGACGATGCGGAGAGCACAGCGCCGACCAGGTCAGCGCCGCGCATAAACTCCAGGTTCAGCTGTTTGGCGGCATCGATCGCTTTGATGCGGTCGCCGCCGAACTGGAACCACTTGCCGTCGGTAGGCCGGCGGTAGCGATATGTCGACCGTCTCGCATCGAAGTACAGGTTCTGCGGGAGGCTCTTATTCGCCTTGTTCCGCGGCCTAGGCACCATCATGCAGCTCCTTTCAATACCATCGCGACCAAGTCGTTTCCGTTCGACCGGGTGAACGCGGTCCAGTCGACGTACCAGAGTTTCCCGATTTGTTCGCCCGGTACCATGCCGTTTCGGATGTAGTTCCGAATTGCCTGGGAGCAGGGTGGGGTGCCGTTCTCACCCCAGCGACGACGCTGGAATTCGCTGATTTTGATGAGTTCTTTTCGCATGCCTACCTCCCTCCGGTCTGCGTTCTCATTCTTACCCATGGCGAGAACCTCGTAGGAACTGATCTACCAGCATCTGGCGAGCATCAATGCCGCACGAGGCCGACATGGCGTAGATCTGGCCAAAAGTAGTTTCGCTGTGCTGCAGGGCGTTGAGCAGCTCGATCAGTCGTTGGCCTTTGGTTCCGTTATGGCGGTTCATAGCTGGAACTTCTCGTCGAGTAGGAGCTGGGCGGAGGGCAATTGATCGTTTCGGCACATGGATTTTGCCTGTACCGGCGATGCTTCCTGAGCCTCGTCTATGGTGCTGTTGGCCGGCTTCTGCGGGAGCGAGCTGTCCGGCAAGCAACTTATACCGGTGTTGTTCAAGATCCAGCAGGTGGCGCCGCGGGCTCTGTCGTGCTGGACGCTGATGATTTGGTCGCTGGCGGTGGCTTGGCCGGTGAACACTAGTAGGACTAACGCTTGCAGCATTGCACGATTCAACTCGTGTCGATTCATGGGCTTCACTTTCTCCAGGCCGAACGAATCCCGGCCGCGTTGTTGGCTTTCGCGAAAATCGGTTTGGGTTAAGCGATAAAGATGCCCTGGAACTGGTCGATATCGCGTTGATCCTGAGGGCCAGGATTCGGAGCGATTACACCGGACACTTGAATCAGGCCAAGAGAGAAAGCCTTCGCTACGAGTGCTGCCCGGCGAGTGACACCAAGCTTTGTCGTCAGAGATAGGAGGCGTTTCTTGATGGTGTCTTCGGTTACGCCGAGCGCTCGAGCAGCCTCCTTGCCAGTGGCGCCCCCAGCGACAGCCAACAAACACTCCATCTCCCGCTGAGCTGCGCCACGACCGAGGAAACCGGTTAGGCCGTGCGCTGTGATTGTGTTTGCTGCGTTCATGCTCAGAAGCTCCATGGCGGGGTGCGATGGAGGTAAGAGTACCAAATGGTAAATAATGGTCAATCTATTTTGGTAATTTTTCCAGGCGGGCCGATGAGGCATCTCCCGGATGCTCAGACCTGGGCGCCACTCCATATGTACAGCACCCGACCTCGCACACTGATCCTAGGCTCTAATTCGTTCGGAATGAGAAGCTCTGGGTAGTGGTCATTGTCAGAAATCAAGCGTAAGCCATCCAGTGCTCTCTGAATCCTCTTAACCACGAGCTGATCGCCGAGATACAAAATAAAGACGCCATCATCCGCGACATTGGTTACGCCGACATCCACCATTACTAAGTCGCCACGTTTGATCGTTGGAGACATGCTTTCCTCGCGCGCAGAAAACACTCTCATATTCTCGAGGTCGCTAACGCGTAAGGTTGCTTGGATCCATTTTGAGTCCAGGCTAATCGAGCTGATGGTTGATCCTTCGCTGTAGCTCTCCCGATCGCCAGCAGCATGGAGCTTGTTCGGCAGATCAAGCAAAGGGATTTTTATGAATGAGCCCGCAGGAGCTAGATTGGCGTAGGCGGGATTGATTTCATGATCGAAGAATCCTTCTCCTTCGGTACTGGTTGGAGGCTGGTCCAAATATCCCGCCTCGAGATCGCACGCTCTTTCAATTTCTCGGGCAAGGCTTTCCCCGATGTTCCTAGAGTGTTGTGGGTTGTCGGAAAAAATCCGAGCGATGTACGACGGCTGCTTGCCGATATGTTCGGCAAAGCGCGCGCTGACTCCAGAGAATCTAGTGCGAATTAATTTTCTGAGCCTGAATCGGCGTATTTCTTTGATATCCATACCAAAATTTTACCTTTTATTTCCCATCTGGAAAATTACCTTGAAATGGTATTTTTTAAGGGTAATCTAGGCATCAAATGTACCAATGGGTAAACTTCCATGAAGTTGGAAAATTATATGGAGCAGTTGCCTAGAGGCGGTAAAAAGCTCTTCGCGATTCGGCTCGGCGTAAGTGCTTCTTACCTGTCTCGACTGATTTCGGGCGATCGTTCGATTACTGCTGAAAGAGCGATACAACTCGAAGAGGCGACTGCAGGGTTGGTCGGTCGAGAAGAGCTTCGCCCAGATATTCAGTGGGCAACATCAAGGCGTCCTGAGAAAAAAGGACCACATGTTGCTGCGACCTTGGACCCAAATCTACGCCCAATTTCATCATCAGCGCAGTCCACTACAGATGCTGTAAATCCATCCAGTGCTAAGCAGGCAGCCCAATGACCCCCATATCGAGCAGCATTCCACTTGAGGATTTCATCAAGCGCAGGGGTAGAAATAGGGCTGCGATAGATCTGGGTTGCACTGGACCTGCTTTATCTAAAGCTATCGCAGCGAGTAGGACAATTTTTGTGAAGGTAGCGGCAGATGGATCGTCATCGGCAACAGAAATCAGCAAATTTCCAATTCGCTAATGAGGTGTGTTCCTCGGATACGCAGGTCTGGCCGCCCTTTGGTTGGATACCATTGGTAACCTATGCGAACTGGATATACACCCAGTAGAAGGAATTAAAGAATGAAGCACGCAGACGCACCAGAGCAACAAACAACAGGACCGCCCTGATAGTGCGCCTGCTTCAAATTCTGTTTTTGGCGTAGCCCAGAAAGCAGAAAACCCGCCTGGCAGCGGGTTCTCAATCAGCACTTGTTGACGCAAGCGCTTTGTACTTCTTCGTCTAGAGGACGAGATTATGTTGCAAGCAAAAAATACCATCACAGCAGCAACCCTGCAAGGCCAACTTGTTACGCAGTCGGCTGATTTTCTGGAAACGTCAACTGGTGGCGAGCGTTTTTTCGCCGTCACGACAGGCGTTCTGCTCTCTGACGCGCTCAACGAAGCAAGCACCCTCTTGGGTGCCGTTGATAGCGTGGCCAGCAAGCTCCAGGACGGCCACCTCGATGCAAATGAAATCTATCTGATCCGCTTTGTGATCGGCGCCGCCAAGGCCTTGATCGATGCCAGCACTTCTCCCGTCGAGTTTGGTAACCGCGGGGGTGCAGAATGAAAACTCCTATCCTCACCGTGGCGCATGAATTTCATGTGCAACTCAATCATGCCGTGTTCAGCGCCGAGGGCGGCGTCCCGGTTCATGAGTCGCTTGACGCGGCCACGGACCTTCTTTCCTCGGTAGTTGATGGTCTGGCAGACCTGATGCAGGAAAACTCTGTCTCAACTCAAGCGACGCTGCTTCATTTCGCAACTAATAGTGTGCTTGCGCTGCTGGAAAGCATTGTCCCCAGCGTAGAACCCGAAGAGCCCGCGCCACGATTTGATAGTGTGGAAACCGTGGCGCGAGATTCAACCCCAGCAAAGGCTTCCAGGTTCGCCATCACGCTGACCAATCGTTTGGACAAGTCACTGCAGGCCATCAAGTCTTTATCCGAAACACTGATCAACAACGGCACCTACAAAAATGGGGCGGCCGGCGGAGATCACCCGCCTCAGATTGATTTGCTGCGTGAGGAAGGTATTCAGACCGCCATCAAGCTTATTTCGGATATGTCCCGTCGCGACATGCATGAGCTGGCCAGCGAATTGGATATTCCCCATGAATAACTCAATCATCAATCAACGCGGCGATTCCGTCACGATGTCCTCCCGCGAGATCGCCGAATTGGTCGAGTCTCGCCACGATAGCGTGAAACGCACCATCGAAAGGCTGGCCGAGCGAAAAGTAATTGGTTCTCCACCAATGGTGGAATACCTCGACGGCCTCGGCCGACCGGCCACTGAGTACCTGTTCTCTGGTGAGAAGGGTAAGCGCGACAGCCTCGTCGTGGTCGCCCAACTCAGTCCAGAGTTCACTGGCGCGCTGGTAGATCGTTGGCAAAAACTGGAGGCGCAGCAAGCCGACGTTTCACTCGACACCGACGAAGGCAAGCTTCTGGTGATCCAAGGGCTCGCAACAAAGCAGCTTGCCCTGATCGCTGAAAACAAGCGCGTCACCCAGCAGCGTGACTACGCCATCGAAACCAAGGCCGAGATCGGTTCACGGCGCGAAGCGACTGCGATGGCTACCGCTTCGGCGGCAGTTCGGCAGGCCAACCAGCTCAAGGAAGAACTTGGGCGCGGACTGCGGCAAGCCACCGTCGCCGCGGTGGAGAAGATCGCCAAGCGCAAGTTCGGCAAGCAGGGTTTCCGACCGCTGAAGAATTGGTGCGCTGAAAACGGTATTCAAGCCCCGAAAGTCCACGATCCGCGTTATGGCTGGGTTCGATCCTGGCCTGCTGCTGCCTGGGCAGCCGTTTACCACATTGACCTGGCTGAACTGTTTGGCGCCTATGGAGAGCAAGCATGAACAAGAAACCCTCCAATCACCAACTCGTCGGTCGCGTTGCTCATCTCTCCATTGAGTGGTACAGAGCCCAGGCTATTGCCAAAGCACGCAGAGCCCAGCTCAACGATGAGTATCGCCGCTACTTCCAGGTTAACGGTGAACCAGAGCCCAATCACCACCGGATCAAGCCCGATGACCCGGCCTATGAAGGCGTAGTCAACTTCACGAATCCGGCCTATGAGCGCCTGGTCGATGCTCAACGCCAGAAGAACAATGCCAAGCGCCGCCTGGAGACTGCCGTGCGCGCGCTGATGGCGTTTTCTGGCGACACAGTGCAAGTGCCCAAGAAGCCATTTGTAGCTCGCGCCAACATCTATGGGGAGACACTCCAATGACCAGCCCTGTCGAATTAACTCCGGTAATCCCCGTAAGTGAGGCAGCAACCGCCGAAGTGGTCGCCGGCCCCTGGCCCAACTATTCCAATTGCCGCCACCTGCCGGAGCGCGAGCGATGGGAGATCTACGGGCTTGCCAAAGCTGGCTGTGAAGCCCTGGAAGAAAGGGGCATTGTCATGGACGAGAGCTATGACGAATTCGTTCGCCGGGTAACGCGGGAGCTGAACATATGAGTGTTCAAGCTATGTCCTGGGCCCTGACGCAACAGGTTGTCACGGAGTCGCATACACGGCATGTCCTGCTGTGCCTGGCCAACTACGCAGACCAGATCGGTAGGGCGGCATTCCCGGCGGTATCGAGCCTAGCGCTTGATACGGGCTTGGCGCCGCGCACTGTGCAATATCGCCTTCGTGAGCTGGAGGCGATTGGGCTGATCAAGCGCGGTAATCAGGCCGTCGCCGCAGCCTACATCACCCAGCGAGATCGTGTTCCAGTGTGCTACGACCTCGACCTTTCACGGGGTGCACAGGATGCACCCCGTGTAGAGCGGGGTGCACGCCAGGACGCAACGGGGTGCACGCCAGAACAGGACGGGGTGCACAGCACGACCGAACGGGGTGCACACCGTGCACCCAATCCATCCTCTAACCACCCATTAACCATCCTTAACCAAAAAGAAGGCGCCAAGGCACCGGATAAGGTTGGGAAGGGCAAGGCTCAGAAGTTCGACCCGCTGACTGCCAAACCAGTAAATGCATCGGATCAGGCATGGGCTGACTTCTGCGAAATGCGGAAGGCAAAGCGCGCACCACTGACCCTGCGAGCCTGTGAGTTGATCGCCAAGAAGCTGGCCAACCATCCAGAGCCCGACGCGGTGCTGGATAAGTCCACCACCAGCAGTTGGTCGGACATTTACCCAGAATCGGTGCTGCCTGGTGCTGGCACCAAGAACGGTAAACCGTCGGCTTTCAACAACCTGCCCAACCACACCCCGGATATGTACCAAGGAGGCGAAAATGGCCCAGCGTTCTAATTTCCGCCGCCAGCCTGAGCAGCGCACCTTCGCTGGCGAGTGCCCGGTCCACGGCGCGGTTGATCGATCCGAGGTTGAGCTGTTCGACGGCTCTATGGCTGTCCGCCCATGCAAGCAGTGTCAGTACCACGGTCTGCGCGTAGCGCCACGGGACAGCGACGAACATTCGCAGGCGCTGACCAACCTGCAAGCCGAAAGCGTCAACAGCGCGCTTGTAGGCTCTGGCATCACGCCTCGGTTTGCCGAAAGCACCTTCGCGACCTACCGCTCCACGACCCTAGCCATGACACTGGCGCTGGAAACTTGCCAGGGCTATGCCGACAACTTCGGCGAACACTTCCAGGCCGGTCGCAACCTGCTGCTATGCGGGAATGTCGGTAACGGCAAGACGCACCTGGCCAGCGGCATCGTCCAGCACGTCATTCGTCAGCACCGGGCCGTGGCCGTGATCACCACTGCCGCCGAGATCATCCGCGTGTTCAAGCGCTCAATGGATCGCAACGCCGGTTATACCGAGGGCGATGTGATCGACGAACTGGCGTCCTTCGACCTGCTTGTGATTGATGAGGTCGGCGCCCAGGCGGGCACTCACTACGAACTGTCGGTCCTGCATGAGGTACTGGACCGCCGTTACAACCGGATCCGCCCGACGGTGGTGGTGTCCAATCTCAATGCCAAGGACCTGGGCCATTACATCGGCGAGCGAGCCCTTGACCGTCTGCGCGAGAACAAAGCGCTTCTGGTCGGCTTCACCTGGGAATCGGAACGGGGGCGCAAATGAACCACGAGGATAAGTATTACCGCCTCGAATCCGAGCAGGGCGTACTGGGTGCGATCATGATCGCCTCGCTCAACGAAAGCGCAGGAATGTTGGACGAGATCATCTCGCAGATGAAGTCAGGCGACTTCTGGCACCAGGACAACGCTGCACTGTTCGATGTGATTTGCGACTGTCACGCGCAGCGGATGCCCGTTGATGCAGTGACGCTCGGTGCAATCCAGCGCTACCTGCCCAGCGGAACATCCACCCTGCAATACACCATCGACCTTTGCAGAGGCGTCCCATCTGCGGCTAATTGGAAGAGCTACGCCCAGCAGGTCAGAAAGTGGGCGCTCGTGCGTCAGTTTCGTGATCTTGGGCGAATCGTGGACAGCGGTGTTTATGACGATCTTCCAGCAGATGAGATCCTTGACCAGTGTGATCTCGCGCTGGCAGACCTGCGAGACCTGAAGGCATCTGGCAAGGCCGGCTACAAGCGGATGAGCGACGTACTTCCGCTGGTGTTGGATCACATGGATGACGTGCTCAATGACAAGGCACCGCCGAAACTCTCCACGGGCTTGGCGGACCTCGACAAGCTGATTGGCTTCCTGCGCCAGAAGTCGATGGTGGTCATCGGCGGTAGGCCGGGTAGCGGGAAAACGATGCTCGGCCTGCAGATCATGAATCACGTTGCTACTCGGGGCAGGGGCGTCGGCCTTGTCGTAAGTCTTGAGATGCCGGGCGAGCAGTTGACGCTGCGGACTATCGCAAGCCTGGGCGGCGTGGATCTGCGCCGCATGGATGAGGTCAAGTGCCTGGAGCAGGAGGAGTGGAATCGGATCGGCCTCGCAGCGGGGAAGATCAAAGAGGCCGAACTTTACCTGCTCGACACGCCAGGCCTGACCATGCCAGCGATTCGCGCCGAGGCGCTGAAGCTCCAGCGGGAGGTCGGGCTCGACATCCTGATGATCGACTACGTGCAGATTGTCGGTACTGACGGAAAATCGCAGAACCGTGCGGATGCGGTGGCCAAGGTATCGATCGCCATCATGAACCTAAGCCGTGAGCTCGCGATTCCGATCCTGGTGCTTGCGCAGCTTAACCGTGGCCCGGCCAATCGACCCAACAAGAAGCCCCAAGCCAGTGACCTCAAGGAGAGCGGCCAGATTGAGCAGGACGCCGACGCGGTGATCCTGGTGCATTACGACCGGGATTCTGAAATGGGTCAACAGGGCGTCACAGAGCTGATTCTCGACAAGGGCCGACAAGCCGAGGCCGGCACTTGCCTGGTACAGCGCCAGGGGCAATTCGGCCGATTCGTTAACTTTGCGGGCCGCGAGCCCACCCAGGAAGAGGTGGAGATCGGCCGCCCCTTCGCCGACCAGTACAAGGGGAAAAAGAATCATGGGTAACGTCACAGCGGCATTGCCTCGGAAAAGCATGAGCGACCTAGAGCGGCGCTTTCTGAAAATCGCTGGTGAAGAGCTGGCCAACGTCAAAGTCGGTGGGCCAAGCGCACTGGCATACCTATTGGATATGGTCGCCAGTTGGCACGGCAGTCGCGCACAGATCGGCTTCCATGACTTCGGGCAGCGCTGGCTGATAGAGGGCAATGCAAAGAACAAAACCGCCGACCGGTTGCTGCGCGACCTGTTTGGCCTGAGTGATCCAGATCCGAGGAAAGCCGCATGAAGAAGCGCACGTATGTCGACAAGCCGCTGGGCGATATGGAATACCTGTTGGAGCAATGGGGCTGGTGGCGGATGGATGGGATGGGCGTGCCTCGGTACGTGTCACCGCTACTGGCGCTCATGCGGGACAATGTCCAAATGCCGAGTACCGCTAGCTACGTGATTACTGACGATCAGGCGCTTGCGGTGGACTCGGCTATGGCCAAGCTCACACAGCGCAATGGACAGATGGGCCTGTTCCTCTGGCTCTACTTCGGCGCCAAGTGGACGATGGTGCGGGTAGGGGAGTCGGCTGGGATTTCTGAGCGTTCAGCAAGGGAGATCATCAAGGCTGGCGTTGGTTTCATTGACGGGTATTTGCATGGAATGAGTGAGGCTGCGTAAAAAGTTCTTTCATGCCGGATGCCGACCTGTTTTCATGGCACCGTGTTTGGCTGTTCCAGCGCGACACCTAGTCAGACTCAACAAAAGCCCGGTCGCAGAAATGCTTTTCCGGGCTTTTTGTTGTCATTGGGGCTGATTCGTGAATTGATCTTTCATATTTCTTGGACGGCAAGACGGCCAGAGGTTGTGTGAAGTTTCATTGCTATTCGAGAAGTATTTCTAGGAGAGTCTGCGAAGGGACGGCATAATGCCGGCCTTGTGCCATCGACTTGCCAAGGGAGTGACGATGCTCGAAAAGATTGGACATATTAAAAACCCTCTAACTGTTATCGCAATGTTTGCGGGGATCGCGGAGTTGAGCGGAACCGTAGTTTTGCCATTCCTAGAAAAGCCTATTCAAGAAGTGTACGTTTGGTTTTTGATGGGTTTCCCTGTGTTGATGATTTATCTTTTTTATAAAACTCTTTGGCGAGATCATACTGTTCTCTATGCGCCGTCCGACTTTCAGAAGGATGAGAGTTTTATGCAGGCGCATTTTAAGAATTATAGTGAGGGTGAGGTAGATATACCATTTTCTGAAATCTCATCAGAAGTTGAAGTTTTTGCTGCTAAAGACGTAGAGCAAGAATCTCATACTACCGAGAGTGAGTCGTTAACTCCGGATCCTTTCGAATCCCCGATTGGTAATATGGAAACGGACGATGATAAAAGAACTCGTATTTCTGAAAAATATCTACTGAAAGTCTCTAAAAGGCGAATTCTCAGCAGGCTATCTCGTTTGTGTCATGGGGCATATCATGAGGACGTTGAGCCTAAACAGCTTCCTAATGTTAAGTTTGATGGGGTGGTAGAGTCTCTTTTCTCATTTTGCGTGGTTGGATTTGTTCGCGGAAGCGATGAGAGTAAATCTGATTTGCGAGATGCTTTCTCAAAAATGAATGATGCTAGATTGTTTTGGAATACTCTATCAGATGAGGAGAAATCGAAATTTTCTCTTCATATTGCCTTGATGCGGCTCAAGGGGGAGCCTCAAGCAAGTGAGCATATGATAAAGAAAGTTCAACTAATAAAAGCTAGGTTTCCTTTTAAGATAGACATGGCGGAGTACATCTGCGATAAGATGAGTCTGGATACAAATCACCTATGTGATTGATGTTTTTTTGTGCGGTTTTGTCAGGGGTTACACGTTGTAAGTTTACGTCAAGCCCTATACGGACCCACCAAGTTGGGGTTTTTGTTGGCTGGAAAGCTCTATGTAGGTGAATGCGCAGGCTGATGCGCAGTTCTTAGTAGGCGTTCAGGATACTGACCATCGGACATCGAGCCGACAGTTCTAAAGCCGTAAAACCGAAAATCAGCACCGGTCATCTGCAGCGCGGGAAACCAAGGGACGTAACTGGACCTACATAACCCGCACCCATTCCAAGCCTCGCCACTGTGCGGGGCTTTTTCGTATCTGGAGGCCCGTATGGCAGCCCCGGACAGGAGTAGAAACATGGCCAACCCGACGCCCGAGAGCATCGTAGAGGTGGTGGGTGCGTCAGTGGCCAATAAGGGCATGTTGGTTGGTGGTGCTGCTGGCATGGTTGGCTGGCTGTCGCAAGTCAACTGGATAGGTATTGCCGGTGTGGTGGTCGCGGTGGTGGGCCTGCTGATCAATCTGTTCTTCCAGGTCCGCAAGGATCGCCGCGAGTCCATCGAAAGCGCTGCGCGCCTGGAAGCCCTGAAAGAGCGGGCACGGGCATGAATCCCGTCATTCGTCAGCGCATCGCCGTAACAGTGTTGAGCCTGAGCGCTGCCGGCTTCGCCACCTGGCAGGCGAGCGAGGGCTACACCCCGGTAGCTGTGATCCCCACCAAGGGCGACGTGCCCACTATCGGCCACGGCTCGACACGCTACGAGAGCGGCCAGCCAGTCCGCATGGGCGATACCATCACCCCGGCCCGCGCCGAAGTCCTGGCCCGAAACCTTAACAGCCAGGCAGAGAAGCAATTCGCTGCGTCGCTACCGGGCGTGAAGCTGCACCAGGCCGAATTCGATGTGTACATGGATTTCGTGGGCCAGTACGGCATTGGCACCTGGCTCAAGGGTTCGCCGCGCCGTGACCTGCTGGCCGGCAACTATGCCCAGGCGTGCCACGACCTGCTCAAGTACCGTTTCGCCGCGGGCTTCGACTGCTCCACCCCGGGCAACAAGCGCTGTGCCGGCGTCTGGAACCGACAGCTTGAGCGTCACGCTAAGTGCATGGCTGTGCAATGACTCGCTACCTGATCGCCGCCGTTGCGTTGCTGGTGATCGTGGCGGGCATCCAGACGCACCGCCTGGACAATGCGCAGACCGATCACGCGGACTACGTGGCCAGCATCGCTACCCAGGCCCAGGAAGCCAGCGAGAAGGCCCGCCAGACCGAACAGAAACACCAACGAGACATTGACCAGGTACGCACCGATGCAGCCAATCAAAAGATCAGCGATGACGCTCACGTTGCTGAGCTTCTTGCTGTGGGTGTCAGCCTGCGCGAGCAACAAACCAGCCTTCTTTCCGACCGCGCCACCCTCCGTGCCCGCCTTACCGCAAGAGGCAAGACAATCGACGACCTTACCGATTTGCTCGCCCAGCTGCGCACAGAAGCTGACAACCATGCGGGCGAACTGGCAGCAGCGCTTGACGCAAGTCGCCGGGCCGGTTTCGCCTGCGAACGCTCCTACGACTCCATGAGGGCATCCCAATGATTAAGTACCACATCAAGTCCGCAGTTGTAGCCATCTTCGGTTCATTCGATTGGCTCAAGGTTGTCCCTGTTGTGACTGCTCCAGTCGTGGAGGGTGATCCCTCTACTGAAAAGCCTGAACTGGCTGGCGAGTAAGTATTCCCATGGCACTGACACAAAAACAGCGCCTATTCGTTGATGAGTACCTGATTGACCTCAATGCAACCCAGGCCGCTATCAGGGCGGGGTACAGCAAAAGGACGGCCGGTCAGATAGGCGATGAGAACCTGAAAAAACCTCAAATTGCCCAGGCCATCAAGGAAGCGATGGATTCTCGCAGCCAGCGTGTGCAGATCAATGCTGACTACGTACTGAATCGCCTGGTCGAGATTGATCAACTCGACGTGCTGGACATCCTGCGCGATGACATGAGCTTTAAGCCGTTGTCGGAGTGGCCGAAGGGCTGGCGCCAGTACCTAGTGGGCTTCGATATCGCCGAGATGTTCGAAGGTTCGGGCGAAGATCGATCGATGGTCGGCCTGATGAAAAAGATCAAGTGGCCGGACAAGGTCAAGAATCTTGAACTGCTCGGCAAGCACGTAGCAGTCAGCGCCTTCCGTGAACAGGTGGAAGTAAACGTAACCCACACCCTTTCTGAGCGGATGGCTAAAGCACGTGAGCGAGCCAGCAACGGTTGACCTTGAGCAGCAGTTGGTCGAGGACATACTTTCGTTTGCTCAAGACCCGCTTGGATATGTCTGGTACGCCTTCCCATGGGGCGAGCCAGGCACCGAGCTGGCGAACAAGACCGGCCCGCGTGATTGGCAGATTGAAGTCCTCGACTCCATCGGCAAGAAGTTACGCGCCGGTGCCAAGGACCTGGGCGAGGTAATCCACGAAGCCACTGCCAGCGGCCACGGGATCGGCAAGTCTGCCCTGGTGTCCTGGCTGATCAAGTGGTGCGTTGACACCTGCGTCGATGCACGCGGCGTTGTCACTGCCAACACGGAAACCCAGCTCAGGACCAAGACCTGGCCCGAGGTGGCGAAGTGGAACCGGCTTTCCATCACCTCGCATTGGTTCCGCATCACGGCCACGGCGCTGATCAGCACTGACCCGGAGCATGAAAAGAACTGGCGTGTGGACGCGGTGCCCTGGTCGGAGAGCAACACCGAGGCATTCGCCGGCCTGCACAACGAGGGCAAGCGCCTTCTGCTGGTATTCGACGAGGCATCAGCCATTGCTGACCTTGTGTGGGAAGTGGCCGAAGGTGCGCTTACCGACGAGAACACCGAAATCATTTGGGCGGCCTTCGGTAACCCGACCAAAACCACCGGCCGCTTCCGGGCTTGCTTCACACGGTACAAACACCGCTGGGGACACCGCCAGGTTGATAGCCGCACGGTTGAAGGCACCAACAAAACGCAAATCGCCAAGTGGCAGCAGGACTACGGCGAGGACAGCGACTTTTTCCGCATCCGTGTACGCGGCATGTTCCCGAGGGCTTCCGAATTGCAACTGATCCCGACTGACTGGGTTGCTGACGCGATGAAGCGTGAAGCGGTCTACGGCATGGACGACGCCCTGGTTTGCGGTATCGACATCGCCCGGGGCGGTGCTGACAACAACGTGATCAGGTTCCGGCGAGGCCTGGACGCGAAGTCCATCAAGCCAATCAAGATCCCCGGCAGCGAAACCCGCAACACCACGGTGTTCATCGCCAAGGTGTGCACGGTGGTGATGGAGCATCGGCCGGATGCGGTGTTCGTTGACGCTACCGGCGTTGGCGGTCCAGTTGCCGACCAATTGCGTCGCCTGTTGCCCGGCATCGTAATCATTGACGTCAACTTCGCCAGCAGGGCGCCAGACCGGCACTACGCGAACATGCGCACCTACATGTGGTGGCAGATGCGCGAAGCATTACGTGCGGGCCTGGCCATTGACAGCAACGAAGAGCTTGAAGCCGAGCTGACCTCGCCGATGTACACGCACAACTCCAGCGACCAGATCGCCCTGGAGAAGAAGGACGACATCAAGAAGCGCCTGGGTATCTCCCCGGACGACGGTGACGCCTTGGCGCTTACGTACGCCATGCCGGTGATGAAAAGCCAATACAACGAATACGGCGGTTCCGGGGCCAGCAACAACGGCCTTGAATCCGAATACGACCCTTACGCGAGTAACTGACCATGTGTGGAAGCGGAATCAAAAAACTTGTGAACAAGGTGGTCAAGCTCGACCCATTGCGCGGCGGTGACGTCCTGCTTGAAGGTATGGGCTTGCCGAACATGTTTGGCGAGAACACCGGCATGTTCAACAAGGCCGAGCGCGAGAAGGCAGCGGCAAAGGCAGCGGCCGAAGCGGCGGGCTCAACGTCCCCTGGCGCTGCACCAACCACCTCCAGCGACTCAGTGCAGGCCGCTGTAGAAGCTGAACGCAAGCGCCGCCTGGCCCAATCCGGCCAGAACGGTACCATCTTGACCGGCTCGTCTGGCGTGCTTGGCGGTGCCAACACCAGCCAGAAAACGCTGTTGGGGGTGTAAGTTGGCCGACTCCCTGCGCGAACGCTGCGAGAAGCGCTACACCGCTCTCAAGAGCGAGCGCGACAGCAACTGGCTGCCCGACTGGAAAGAGCTGGGCGACTTCATCAGCCCGCGTTCTGGCCGCTGGAACAACACCGACACCAACGACGGCAAGCGCCGCGATCAGAAGATCATCAACCCGCAAGCGACGTTTGCGGCCCGCACGCTTGGCGCCGGTATGCACACCGGCATGACCAACCCTGCATCGCCCTGGGTGAAGTTCGGCACGCCTGATCCTGGCCTGATGGCTTATGGACCGGTCAAGGCTTGGCTTTACGCCGCCGAGACGTCCATGCGCGAAGTCATGGCCAGGTCGAACCTGTACAGCGTTCTGCCCAACCGCTACAGCGAAGAAGGCATTTTCGGCACCGCGCCTATGGTGGTGATGCCGGACGACAGCGATTTGTTGCGCTCGTACCCCCTGGCTATCGGCAGTTACATGCTCGCCAACAACAGCCGCAACCAGGTGGACACCCTCTACCGCGACTTCCGCATGACTGCCCGCCAGATGGAACAGCAGTTCGGCAAAGACAAGATGAGCACCACGGCGCGCAACCTGCTGAGCAGTAAGCCGGACGCCTGGGTTGATATATGCCACGGCATCGAACCCAACGACACCCGCGAGAAAGGGCGCAAGGACAACACCAACATGCCGTTCCGGTCTGTGTACTGGGAGAAAAGCGGCGACAAGGATTCGATGCTGCGCGAATCCGGGTTCAAGGTGTTCCCGGTCATGGCGCCGCGCTGGGACGTGCTGGGCGAGGATGTGTATGGCTCCGGCCCCGGCTCTATGTGTATCGGCACCACCAAGGCCATCCAGCTGATGGAGCGCCGTAAGGCCGAACTGCTGGAGAAGGGCGTGCGCCCGCCAATGGGTGCGCCGGCCAGCCTCAAGAATCAACGCGCCTCGATCCTGCCGGGCAGCATCACCTACCTGAACGATATGCAGGTTGGGGCCAAGTTCGCGCCGCTGTATGAGGTTCAGCCTGCCTGGCTCGGCCAATTGCGTGGTGAGATTGCCGCTGACAGCTCGATCATCGACACCGCGTTCTTCGTCGATCTGTTCCTGATGATCAGCCAAATGGACAGCGTGCGCACCGCGTACGAGATTGCCACCCGCAAGGAAGAAAAGTTGCTGATGCTCGGCCCAGTGCTGGAACGCCAGACCGATGACCTGTTAGACCCGCTGGTTGATATGTACTTCAACCAGATGCTGGAGCAGTCGATTCCGCGCTGGACCGGCATGTTGCCGGGTACGCCACTGTTGCCGCCGCCACCGAAAGAACTGGCGAACATGGATCTGCGCATCGAGTTCACCAGCATCCTGGCCCAGGCACAGAAGGCCATCGGCGTATCCAGCATTGAACGCGCTATTGGGTTCGCCGGCACCGTGGCCACCGTCACCCAAAGTACTGAAGCGCTGGACCTGCTCGACTCCGACGAAGCAATGCGCCAGTACTTCGAACTGATCGGCGTGCCCCCAACGCTGGTACGGGCTGATGACATGGTTGCTCAGATCCGCGAGCAGCGTGCCCAGGCGCAACAAAGCCAGCAGATGCAGCAGGAGCTGGGAAGCGTCATCCAGGGCGCCCAAGCGCTTAGCCAGACCGACACGGGAGGGGATAACGCCCTGACCGCACTTGTAGGGGCGATGTGATGACCGATCGACAGGAGCCAACCGAGCAGGAATTGCAGGATATCGCCGACTTCAAGTGGTTGATGGACGACAGCCGAGGGCGCCGCTTCATGTGGCGAACCATGGGCCGTTGCAGGATTTTCCAAGGCTCAATAGGCCCCACCGACGCAATCACGAACTTCAACGAAGGCCAACGCAATGTTGGCCTTCTTCTTTTGAGCCAGGTCAACGACCTGACCCCATCGCTGTACGCGGTCATGGCTGCCGAGAACGCGCCAAAGCCGATTGCTGAACAACCCCAGGAGACAGATGAATGAGCCCTTTGATGATGAAGCTGCTTGGCCGCGTGTACATGAGCGAGGTTGATGCAGGTGGTGGCGGTGGTGGTGATGTATCGGCTCCCGCTCCCACAGTTGAAGCCCCGGCCCCAGCAGCTGAAAGCTCGGTACTGACCCCGCCCGCTCCTACAGATGCTCCAGCACCGAAGCCGGATGACGCCCAGCCCGAAGACGCGGACAAGCCCAAGGACGAAAGCAAGGATGCTGATGGCAAGGACAAGCCAACAGGCGCCCCGGAAGCCTATGAGGACTTCACCCTCCCAGAAGGCATGGAGATGGATGTGGAAATCCTGGGCGAGTTCAAGAACCTGGCCAAGGAACTGAACATCCCGCAGGCCAAGGCCCAGCAACTCATCGACTTCCAATCGCAACTGGCGAGCAAGCAGGCCGAGGCATACCAAGCCGCCGTCACCAAGCAGGCCCAGGACTGGGCCGCTGAAATCAAGAACGACCCTGAAATTGGCGGTGAGAACTACGACAAGAGCGTAGCCAGCGCTATCAAGGTCATTCAGTCCTTCGGTGACCCGGCATTGACCGAGTTGCTGAATACCTCCGGGCTGGGCAACCACCCGGCGCTGTTCAAGTTCTGCCATCGCATCAGCGCGGCTATCTCGGAAGACAAGTTTGTCTTGCCTGGCAGCCAAACCACCACCGGCCGTAAGTCGAACGAAGAGGTGTTCTACGGCAACAGCAACTAACCAACGGAGTATTACTGCATGGCCATTATTGCCACTACCGCGCTGACCCTTGCCGACTGGGCAAAGCGTCAAGACCCGGACCAGAAACAAGCCCGAATAGTTGAGATGCTGACGCAGACCAACGAAATTCTAACCGACATGCTTTGGATCGAGGGCAACCTGCCGACCGGTCACCGCACCACTGTGCGTACTGGTCTGCCGACTGGTGCTTGGCGTGCATTGAACGCCGGTATCCCTTCCGAAAAGTCGACCACCGCCCAGGTAGATGAAACCTGCGCAATGCTGGAAGCGCTCGGCACTGTGGACGAAAAGCTGGCAATGCTGAACGGCAACACCGCCGCTTTCCGTCTTTCCGAAAACGCCGCCTTCGTTGAGGGTATGAATCAGACCATGGCGTCGGCTGTGTTCTACAGCAACAGCGCTTTGAACCCATCGCAGCCGCTCGGCCTGGCGCCGCGCTACAGCGACAGTACAGCGAAGAACGGCCAAAACATCATCAAGATGGGCGGTTCCGGTTCAGACAACACGTCGATCTGGCTGGTTGTTTGGGGTGACCAAACCGTGCACGGCATCTATCCGAAGGGGTCCAAGGCGGGTCTGGACCACCAGGACATGGGCATTGAACTGGTTGACGACGGTACCGGTAAGAAATTCCGCGCATTCCGCGACCACTACGGTTGGGACAACGGTGTTGCGTTGCGTGACTGGCGCTATGCCGTACGCATTTGCAACATCGATCTGTCCGACCTGCTGGCCGATACCGATGGGTCTGTAGTCAAGCTGATCGAGAACATGATCCGCGCTGTTCACCGCATCCCTAACCTGAAAATGGGTCGTGCTGCGTTCTACATGAACCGCACCATTCGTGAGTGCCTGGACATTCAGGCGATGAACAAGAAAAACGTCCAACTCAAGATCGACGAATACGACGGTGAGTTCCGCACCAGCTTGCGCGGCGTGCCTTTCCGTACCGTCGATGCCCTTCTCAACACCGAGGCGCCAGTAGTCTAAGACTGCTGGTCCCCTGGCTCATTGGAGACCGAAACATGATCACCGACAAACTGAACACGTTCAGCGCCGCTCAAGACGTTACCGCTTCGGCTGCATCGACTGATGTACTTGACCTGGGCCCGCTGACCCATGGCAACACCCGCCGCGATATCGGCGCCGGCGAGCCTATCTACCTGGTGGTAGCAACCCTGATTGCCGCCGCTGCCGCCGGCGCCGCCACCACCAACATCCAGTTGCAGACCAGCGACGATAACGCCACTTGGGTGACGCTGTTCGATTCTGGCTCGCTGGGATTGTCCAGCCTGACCGCTGGCACCCGCCCGGTACAGGTCGCCGTTCCGCGTGGCGTTCGTCGCTACCTGCGCGTGAACTACGTGATTGGCACCGGACCACTCACCGCTGGTCGATTCTGGGCTGGCTTGGTCAAAGACGTACAGGACGACATCAAGTACGCCAGCGGCTTCGCGATTCTGTAAGGGGGCGTCATGGAAGTTACAGCAAAAGAAAAAGGCTTCTACGGCGGAAGCATTAAGGAGGTTGGCGAAACCTTCAACATCACCAAACCGGAACACCTGGGTAGCTGGATGCAACCAGGTAAGGAACTGTCCGAGGTGATGGCGCAGAAGTACACCGGCTACGTGGCTGCGCGCGGCGCGGCCGGCAAGTTCGTCGTCAAGGACGCGGCGGGCCAGATGGTTGGCACCTTCACCGGCAATAAGGCAGATGCCGAAGCGGAAGCGGCTCGCCTGAATGCAGGTGGCGACATCACCAAGCCGGAACACCTGGGCCAGCAGGATGCGGGCGGCAATGACCTGGGTGGTGATGGAGACGATACGGACAACACCGACGGCAACGGACTGCCAGACGCCTGATAACCAGCAACACACCTTACGGGCCCTTCGGGGCCCTTTTCTTTTTCTGAGGTTCCCGAATGTCCAGCGACGTAGAGATTTGCAACATGGCGCTGTCGCGGGTTGCACACACGCAACCGATAGTTTCGTTCACGGAAAAGAGCAAAGCGGCCGAACTGTGCCGTGTGTTCTACGCCCCGCTTCGTGAATTGGTGTTGCAGGCGTTTCCCTGGCCATTCGCGGAATCCGTAGTTGCACTGGCAAGCCTGGGCAGTCCTGCGCCTGGTTGGGCGTTCCGGTATCGGTACCCGGCCAACTGCCTGAAAGTTCGCGGCATCGTACAGCCAGGGTTCCGCCGCTCGCTCACCAGCGATATGGAAATTCCCTACGGGGTTGGGTACGACGCTGGCGGTCGGGTGATTCATACCGACCAGCCAGAGGCTGCGTGCCGATTCACCTTCAAGGTCGAGGATTCAACGTTCTTCGACCCTCAATTTGTCGACGTGCTGGCTTGGCGCCTGGCCATGGACTTGGCCTTACCGCTCAGTTCAAAGCCGGACCTCCAGCAATTCGCTGCCCAGCAATACCAAATGGCGCTGACCCTTGCTGAGGGCACCGCTTTTGAGGAATCCCAGGACGATCCCGAGCCTGAATCTGAATTCATTACGGTGCGAGCATGAGCGGGATACTTCAACCGACCTTCGCGGCGGGTGAGCTTTCGCCGTCTGCCAGTGCGCGTACCGACATTGCCCGCTACTACACGGGCCTCAAGCTGTGCCGCAACTTCATGGTCATGCCCTACGGTGGCGTGCGTAACCGTGCCGGCACGCGCCTTGTGGCCGAGGTAAAGGATTCGACCAAGCTTTGCCGCCTGGTCCCGTTCCAGTTCAACGACGTGCAGACCTACATCCTGGCGTTTGGCGACTTGAACATGCGGGTTATCAAGGACGGTGGACAGGTGCTGTACAGCGCCGGCCCCAGCATCGGTACGCCCTTCGAACTGGCCATGCCGTACACGCAATATGACCTGGCATCCCTGAATTACACCCAGTCTGCTGACGTGATGACGTTCGCGCAGCCAGGATACAAGCCGCGTGAACTAAACCGCTTGGCCCACGACAACTGGACCACCGCCGATATCAACCTGGCCCCGCGCATTGCCGCTCCGGCATCTGCCACGGCGGTAGGTGGTGGGGGCACTGGCACGGCGCAAACCTGGCGCTACCAGGTCACCGCTGTGCTGGATGACGGCAACACCTTGGATGAGTCCCTGCCTGCCACGTCCAACCCCGTCACGACCCACACAGACGTTGCGTCAGCAACCATCACCTGGCCCGCCGTTACCGGTGCGACGTACTACATCATCTACAAGGACAACGCCGGCGCCGGGATCTACGGATTCATCGGGCGTGCCACCGGTACCACCTTCACGGACCAGAACATCACGGCCGTCAAGACCGACACACCACCGAACGGCAACGACCCCTTTGTCGGCGCCGGTAACTTCCCGGGCGCCGTGGTGTATTACCAGCAGCGCCTGATATTCGCCGGTAGCAATTTGCAGCCACAGACTGTGTGGACGAGCAAGACCGGCCTTTTCAAGAACTTCGGCTATTCCGTCCCCAACAAGGATGATGACGCTATTACCTTCACCTTGAGCAGCAACAAGGTGAACCGGGTTCGCCATCTGCTGGGGCTGCGTAAGCTGCTGGCGCTCACCACGGGCGCAGAGTTCACCATTTCGGGCGGTGACACAGGTTTGTCGGCAAAGACCGTGCAGGCCGTTCCAGAGGGCTACGACGGCACAGCCATTGTTCCGCCCGTGGTAGTGGGCAACAGCGCCGTGTATGTCCAGGCACGGGGTAACCGGGTTTCATCGTTCGGTTACTCGCTGAATGCCGACGGGTTCGCCGCTGACGACCTAACGCTATTCAGCGCTCACCTGTTCAAGGGCAAGGAACTGACGAACGTTGCTTACCAGAAGGTGCCCGATTCGATTGTCTGGTATGTGCGCGATGACGGTGTGCTGCTGGGCCTGACCTACGTTCCCGAACAGCAATTGGTGGGCTGGCACTGGCACGACACTGACGGCTTCGTCGAGTCGATCGCCTGCATCCCGGAAGGCCAGGAAGATGTGCTGTACATGGTGGTGCGCCGCAACATCAACGGCGTGCAGAAGCGCTACATAGAGCGCATGGAAAGCCGGCAGATAACCAGCATCGAAGACGCTTTCTTTGTTGATTGCGGCCTGACCTATGACGGGCGCAACACCGACGCGGCCAAGACCTTCACCTTATCCGGCGGCACAACCTGGAAGTTTCCCGAGGTGGTCACCATGACGGCGGTCGGCCACACCCCATTCGCGGCGGGGAGTGTGGGCATCGATTACTCGTTGAAGCGTCAGGTGATCGACGAGAACGGCGACCCAGCTACAGAAATTGTCAGGGTTGAGGTGGTCGGCTACACCAGCCCCAGCGTGGTCACGGTCAAGTTGCTGATCATCTGCCCCGAATCGTTGCGCGGCGTTCCAGTTTCTAAATGGGCGCGCCAGGTTAAAACGCTGTCCGGCCTGGGCCACCTTGAAGGCAAGACCGTTTCAATCTTGGCAGACGGCAGCGTGCACCCCCAGCGCGTTGTTACAGGCGGCTCCGTTGCATTGCAGGAAGCCGCAGGCATCGCCCACGTAGGGCTGCAATACATATCCGACATGGAAACCCTCGACCTGGAGCTAAAAAACGCCAATGAGACGGTGCTCGATAAGAAAATCTCTGTCACTGGCCTGACCGTCCGTGTCGAGGAATCGCGGGGCATTTTTGCGGGCAAGGACAAAAAGAACCTGTACGAACACAAGACCGACCGAGATGACTATGAGTCGCCTATCGAGTTGCTGACAGGACAGGCGGACATCCCGATATCAAACAACTGGCAGGGCAAAGGGCGCGTATTTATTCGACAGTCCGATCCGCTGCCGCTGACCGTGCTGGCGGTGATCCCGGAGGTGACCATTGGCGGTCGCTGACGTTTTGCCCATTGAGCCCGAGGATATCCCGGCGATCCTGCGTGACGTGCGCCAGGCCGATATCGACGAGATTGTCGAAGGGCTCGGCGTATCCCTTGAGCGTGAGTTGCTGTCCGGCATCAACGATAGCCTCAACGCCCGCAAGATCGTGGTTAACGGCTATATCGTTGCCGTTTTTGGGGATGCGGTGCACAGCCTTCTTGGATCGGTCGGCGTCCCCTGGCTGATCAGCACAACCCACGTAGAGCGCCACGCCCGCGCATTCCTCAAGGTCTGCAAGCCCGAGGTGCAAGGGATGCTCACCCGGCACCGCCACCTCATCAACTACGTCGACGCCCGCAACACCTCGGCCATTCGCTGGCTGAAATGGCTGGGCTTCGACTTCGGCGAGGCCCTCCCGTATGGGCCCAAGCGCCTGCCGTTCTACCCCTTCACCCTGAACCGAGAGGAATAACCATGTGCTGGATCGCATTGATACCCGCCGCCATTGGATTGGCCGGCAGCATGATGCAGGCCCAGGGCCAGAAGCAAAACGCCCAGTTCCAGTCTGGGATGATGGAACAGAACGCCGCGTTCAAAAACCAGACCGCTAACGAAACGATCAACGCCGGCAACACCTCGGCGGATTGGCAGCGCGTGCGCACCGGCCAGGCCGTCGGTACCCAGCGCAGTGTGCAGGCCGCCAACGGGATCGACGTGAACAGCGGCAGTTCTGCCCAGTTGCAAGACGACACCGCCATGCTCGGCGAACTGGACGCCCTGACTATCCAGAACAACGCCGCCCGCGAGGCTTACGGTTACCGCGTGCATGCCAAGCAAGACCTGCTCAACGCCAACCAGACCGTTCAGAACGGCAAGACCGCCGCTATGGGCTCCATCCTGGGCGGCATTGGCGGTGCATTCGGTTCGTTCGCGGGGGCTCGCTAATGCCACGAGTACCGACATACGACACGGCGCAGGTCCAGCAGCAGCCAACCCGGCCCGTCCAGTTGCAGGGCGTTGCGCCTGATACCACCTCGATTGCCCAGGGCTTGCAGAGCTTTCAGCGTGGCGCGGAAATCCTGGCCAACAAGTCCAGGGAACAGGCTGATACCGCCTCGATCATGGATGCTGATCGCAAGCTGACCGAGTGGCAGCAGAACACCATGTTCAACCCGGAAGGCGGCGTGTACACGCGTAAGGGCGGGGCTGCGCTCGATATCACCAACCAGACGCTGGGCCAGTTCGAAGAGGCCCAGGCCAAGATTGCCGAGACGCTGACCAGTGAGCAGCAGAAAGCGCGGTATGCACAGATTGTCACCAGCCGCCGTAACTCACTATCCAACGAACTGAACAAATACGAGTTCGCCCAACGGGAACAGCATTACGACGACACGGCCGAAGGGCAGCGCCGGAGTGCCATCCAGGGCGCCGCCCTGTACGCCAACGACCCGCAACAGCTCGCCTACTACCAAGCCAAGATGAATGTGGTGGAAGGAGCTGAGGCTCAGCGCAAGGGCCTTCCGCCTGAACTTGCTGAACAGAAACGCCTGGAGGCGAACACCAGACTTAATGCGGCAGTGATTGAACAACTGGCTGCGCGTGACCCGATGAAGGCAAAGCAATACTTCATGGACAACGCTGTCAGCATGACCGCCGACGCGCAGCTCCGGGCGGCCTCAATGCTCAAGCCGCTTATTGATCGCCAGGTTGGTGTCAGTGTGGGCAGCCAGGCCGTGCAGGATGTCAGCAGCCAGGATAACCGGGTATTTGCTTCAATCCTGCAGGCGGAAAGCGGAGGCAAGCAGTTTGACCGCAACGGCCAGCCGATGACGTCCAGCCGCGGCGCCATTGGTACCGCTCAGATCATGCCCAGCACCGGGCCAGAAGCGGCAAAGCTTGCCGGTGTTGAATGGGACGAGAACCGCTTTCGCAATGATCCGGACTACAACCGTCAGCTCGGCCAAGCCTATTTCCAGAAGCTGACCAACGATTTCAAGTCGCCAGCGCTGGCCGTGGCCGCCTACAACGCTGGCCCAGGCATGGTTAACGACTGGATCAACGGCACCAACACCACCGGAAAGAACGCAAGCAAGCTCAAGCTGGGTGACCCGCGCACCGGTGAAATCAGCCAGGCCGAGTTCCTGGACAAGATCCCATTCAAAGAAACCCGCGAATACACCGAAAAGGTGCTGGGCAAGGCATTGCATACCCAGGAACCCAGCTTTGGCCAGGTAGCACAGGCCATTGATGCGCGTGACGATCTGACCGCCGACCAGAAGTCTATTGCGTTGAAAGCCGCCAAGCAGCGCATTGACTGGCAAGCCGAACAGCGTAAGCAACAGGATGCGCAGAACCTGGAATCCGCATGGGATGTGGTGTTGCAGGGCAATAGCTGGGACACGATCCCGGCCGCCACCTGGGCCGCGCTGCCCGCCGAAGGCCGCAAGCAGATCATGGATTACAAGCCAGGCCGCCCAACAGACCAGGAGGCCTATTACCGGGCTCGCGACGAGATTGTCAGCGGCAACGAGCTGAATCTATTGGGGATGCGCGCCAAGCTTTCCGACACCGACTTCCAGGAGTTGACGAAGCTTCAGCAGGATCGGCGCGAGAAGGGCGCCGAGGCCACATCGTCAATTGGCAGCAATGACGATATTTTCAAGGAAGCCCTGCGCAATGCCGGCATTGACCCCAATGCAAAGGCCGGGAAGTCCGACGCCAAGTCTGTGGCTGCTGCACGCCGATACGTCGACACGCAGATCCGCGCCCTGGAACAGGACCAAGGCAAGAAGGCCACCCCCGACCAGGTGCAGAAGGTCGTAGACCGGGCATTCATCCAGGGTGATGTGCCTGGCTCCGGCTTCATGGGGATGTTCTCGTCCAAGAAGCGAGCCTTCGAACGTGAGCCCGGCGATCAGGTGATTGTCCGGGACATCAAGCAAATTCCAGCAGATGAACACCAGCAGATCGTCGAAGCGCTCAAGCGCCATGGCCGCGTGCCCAATGACGCCGACATTCTGAAACTGTTCAATGAGGCCAATCAATGAATTGCTACGACGAAATTCTCACCAGCACCGGTGAGCAGGCCGCGGCCGAGCCAAACAAATACGACGCAGTGATTCAGCGCCAGCGCGACCTGCCGAACCCGCGCAACACCTTGAGCTATGTCGCTGACACAAACCCCGATGAGCAGGCGAACATCCAGCGCCTGGCCGAACTGACCGGGCTGGCGCCGGAAATGGTCTCGCGCAACCGCCCGGAGATTGAGCGCAAAGCGAAGCTTGACGCCGTGGACTATGACGCGCTGCTAAGCCGTGCGCCGGTTACCAACCAGTTTTTGACCGATCCGAATAACGCCGGCGTGGCCCACGACGATATCGACGGCCTGTCGAACGTAGAGGGGGCTTTCGACAGCTTCGTCAAAGAGTCGGGTCAGCAGCACTCCACCGGCACCTTGGATGCGCTTTCCCGTGGCGTTGGGCAGCTCGGATTGATCGGTGAGGCCGGCGCGAACCTGCTGGACCGTTCTCTTTCCTCGGTTGGCGGGTTCTTCGTCAACATGCTGGCCCCTCAAAGCGCCCTCGATCGCAACGGTACCGATGAGCCCAACTACACCGGACAGACTGACAACAACGTCGTCAGCGCTGTTGAGGGATACATGGCCATGCCTCGGGATCAGCGCATTGCCTTCGCTGGCCAGGTGTTTGATCAGGCCCGCGCTGGCGGTGCTGGCTTTGGTAGTGCGGCAGCAGATACCGGCATGTACGCATTGCGCAACCCCGGGCTCATCGGTAGCGCACTGACCGAGGCGTTGCCAAGTCTAGTCGCCGGTGGCGGGCTGGGCGGGCTTGCAGCGCAACCAGCGAAGAACTTTGCTGTCAGCCGACTGGCCAGCACCTTCGCCCAGCGCGCCGCAGAGAAGGCCATTGTTGTGGGTGGCGTGAACTTCGGCGCCGGCGTTGCTGGTGGTGCCGGTGAAAACCTGGCCGAGGGTTTCAAGAAAACCGGCGATATCGACCAGTCCTACGCCTACAGCCTTAAGCGCACGTTGGCCGAAGCCTCTGTAAACGCCCTGGGTGGGATGTTACCCATTCCATTTGCTGGGCGCGGCATTGGCGGGAAGCTTGGCAACGTCGCCGCCGAAGGTGCGGCACAGGCGGCGGGTGGTGCTGGTGGTGCAGCAGCAGGCGCCGCCGCCGTGGGCGAAGAGGCGAGCGGGGGAGAGATGTTTCTGAACGCCGCCCTGGGCCTGGCCACCGCACCGGTTGACGTGGCGATTGCCGGCGCCAGCTCTGGCCGGCGGTACTGGCAGATCGAGCAAGACCTGGCCGCAGTCCAGCGCCTGGGCGATATGGCGAAAAGCTCCAAGATGTTCCAGCGCTCGCCACAGCGCGCCGAGGCTTTGATTGCGCGCTTGAAGGAGCAGGCCGGCGGGAACGTCGAAAACATCCTGGTCCCGGCTGAACAGTTCCAGCGTTATTTTCAAGAAAACAACCTTGACCCTGAACAGTTCGCCACGGCGGCCACCGGCAACGCTGGGGCCCTGGGCGAGGCCCTGACCCTGGGCGGCGACATCTCTATCCCGCTGGAAAAGTGGGCGTCCGTTATCGCAAAGGATGGTCACCATCGGGGGTTGGAGCAGGACATGCGCGCCACTCCTGATGCAATGACCCTGCGCGAGTTGGCCGAATTTCAGCAGCGTGTTCCGGAAGAACTGGACCGCCTGCGCGACCGCGTTGAACAGGACACTGTTGCAGCTTCGGACCGCCGTGTATTTGAGGACGTGCGCGGGCAGTTGCTGGGCATTGGACGAGAAGCACAGACTGCCGACCGTGAGGCATCGTTGTATCAATCGGCGTTCCGGTCCCTGGGCGAGCGTTCCGGCATTGATCCCTACGACCTGTTCAATCAGTACCAGTTGCGTGTTGGTCGGGACATTCCTGAAGTGCTGCGCAGTCCGGCAAGCGCTGATCAGCTGGATTTGATGCTGGACCGGCTGCGAACCGGTGATATTCCGGACGACGCCACAGTCAACGGGCCGTCGCTGATCGACTTCATCCGTGAGCGCGGCGGGATCAACGACGAGGGCGGCGAGCTGGCTGCCCGTGATGCCGACGTGGGGCGTCGTGGTGCCAATCGTATCGCCAGGAAGGGGGGGCGCAGCCTCGACGATATGGCGACCCAGGCCGCCGAAGCGGGTTATTTCGGCAATGCCGCAACCGCAACGCCCGATATGCTGTTGGCCTCACTCGACAAGGAGTTGCGCGGCCATCGCCAGTCAGCGCCCGGAAACCTTAATCAGGAACAGTTCAACGCCCGGGCGACTCTGGACGACCTGCAGCGCGCTATTGATCAATCAGGCCTCGACCTGAATGCACTGGATAACGCGGCCGTGCGCAAGGCGTTGCTGGGCGATGACGCCGTTCGGTTTGATCAGACAGAAGACGGTGCCCGTGGGTTTATCCAGTTCGGCGCTGACCGCAAGTTCAATATCAAGCTGACCGACAAGGCCAACCTGTCCACGTTCCTGCATGAAACCGGGCATTTTTACCTGGAAGTGATGGGCGATCTGGCAGCACGCGCCGATGTGCCGGACCAGGTAAAGCAGGATTACCAGACGGTCCTTGATTGGTTCGGCGTAAAAGATCGATCCGGCGTTAAGGTTGATCAGCACGAACAGTTTGCCCGTGGCTTTGAGGCATATCTGCGCGAAGGCAAGGCGCCCAGCGCTGCATTGCAGTCGGCTTTTTCCCGATTCAAGGCTTGGTTGACCCAAATCTACCGGGATGCCAGCCGCCTTAACGTTCAGCTCAATGACGACGTGCGCCGGGTGTTCGACCGACTGCTGGCCACCGATGACGAAATCGCCGTAGCCCAGGCCCCGTACCGCAGCCTGTTCACCGACGCGCAAACGGCCGGCATGTCGCCCGCCGAGTTCGACGCCTACCGCGCAACTGCCGACAAAGCAGGCCAGGCCGCCGAAGAACGTCTTACCGCCGAAGCACTGCATGAGCTGACCCGCGAGCAGCAGAAGTGGTGGAAGGAAGCCCGCGGCGTTATGCAGGAAGCGGTGACCAAGGAAGTCGATGCCCAACCCGTTTACCGCGTACAGGATCTGTTGCGCAAAGGGCTGCAAACCGATGGCACCGTGGGGGCGCCGGTCAAGCTGTCCCGTGGTCCGCTGGTTGAACGTTATGGCAAGCCAGTAGTGTCCCGCCTGCGCGGCATGACCAGTGAAGATGGGATTCACCCCGATATCGTCGCCGAGCAGTTCGGTTACACCTCGGGCGATGAAATGGTTCAGGCCCTGGTGGGGGCCCGTGGCCGCAAAGAACTGATCCAGGCTGAAACCGACGCCAGGATGCGCGCCGAGTATGCCGACATGCTCAACGACGGCTCACTGGCTGACCGCGCCATTGATGCGGTGCACAACGATGACCGGGCCCAGGTCGTGCGGGAAGAGCTGCGCGCCATTGACCGCCTGCGCCGCCAGGTGGAGAAAGTCCAGCGGGCACAGGATGGCAATTCCCGCGCCTTGCGCGAAGACGCCTACAGCGCCATCCCATCCCTGAAAGATATCCGCGCTATTTCCAAGCAGGTGATCGCTGACAAGGTAGTGCGCGATATCCAGCCACACCTGTACTTGAACGCCGAACGCAAGGCGAACCGTGACGCCTTCAACTTCGCCACCAAAAACCGCTGGCAGGAAGCCGCCGCGGCCAAGCAGCGAGAGTTGTTGAACCACTACCTGTACCGGGAGGCGACTGCCGCCCGCAAGGAAGAGGAAAAGATTTACACCGTCATGCGCCGCTTCGAAAAGCCTTCGACGCGTGAACGCATCGGCAAGGCTGGCGCCAGCTACCTGGAGCAGATCGAGGGCCTGCTTGATCAGTATGAATTCCGCAAGGTCAGCGGCCCGCAGGTAGAACGCCGTCGTAGCCTGGCCCAGTTCGTCAGCGAGCAGGAAGCCGCCGGCAATGTCGTGACCGTCCCGCAGCACCTGATTGAACAGAGCGCCCGGGTTAACTACCGAGACCTGACCTTTGAAGAACTGAATGGCGTGCGTGACGCGGTGGTGAACATCGAACACCTGGCCAAGTTGAAAAACAAACTGCTGAACAGCAAGTACAAACGAGATTATGAGCAGGCCCGTAGTGACCTTATCCGCTCCCTCAATGAAAACGTGCCTGTTGATGCGCGAAAGGTCGCCACCTCCGAAAGCAGCGAAACCACCGCCGATAAGGCTTTTGGTGCACTGGCCGGGCTCGATGCCTCGCTTACCCGTATGGAAAACGTGATCAACCGCCTGGACGGCAAGAACACCAGCGGCCCCTGGCATGAACTGGTGTGGAACCCACTGGCCGAAGCCCAGGCCAACGAGCGCACGCTATTCAAAAATGGCATTCGCTCCATTGTTGAGCGCTTTGCCGGTATGGATTCCAAGCGTCTGGCCGACCGCTTCTATATAGCCAGCGCTGGGAAGTCGTTCAATCGCCGTGAAATCCTGATGCACGCACTCAACACCGGTAACGAGTCGAACCGTACCAAGCTGCTCAAGGGCAACAAGCTGAATGACGCGGCACTGGCCGACATGCTGGGGCGCCTGGACAAGCAGGATTGGGACCTGGTGCAGTCGGTGTGGGATTCCTTTGACAATCTCTGGCCTGACATCGCCGCGATGTACAAACGTCTGTCAGGCGTGGCGCCGCCGCGCATTGAGCCAAAGCCGGTCAGCACGGCGTTCGGTGAATACCGTGGCGGCTACTTCCCGATCATGTACGACCGCAAGCGGGCAGGGGCCCCGCCGGCGGCTGTGGGTGGCGAGCTGTTCAATGAGGGTTTCGAGGGGGCGCTACCGTCCAACGGGTTCACCAACCAGCGTAACGACAACGCCAGCGGCCCGCTGTTGTTGGACCTGAGCGCTATTCCGCAGCGTCTGGCTCAGCACGTCCACGACCTGACGCACCGCGAGGCATTGCAGGACGCTCACCGCCTGACCAAAGACCCGCAGATAAGGGCGGTGCTGATCGACAAGCTGGGGCCGCGTGGCGCTGATTCGTTCTTGCCGTGGTTGAAGGCGATAGCCAATGACCGCAACCCGCCAGAAACAGGCAACTTCAACCGGTTCCTCGACGCGGCCAGGACGAATACGTCCATCGTCGGCCTGGGCCTTTCCAGTACCACGCTGCTGGCCCAGGTAGGCGGCTTGATTCCTGGGCTGCTGTATGTGAAACCCCAGCTTCTTGCAAAAAGCCTGCTCGATGGCATCCGGTCACCTGTCGAAACGTACCGGATGATCACCGACGCTTCCCCGGCAATGCGCCTGCGCTGGGATACCGAGGATGGCCGCCTTGCTTCCAGCATGGCCGACCTCATCGGCAAGAACGCATTTTTCCGCAAGCGTGACGACCTGGTCCGGTTCTCGTTCAACCTGCTGGGTTACCTGGACCGTGGGATTTCCGGCGCGATCTGGATGGCCAGCTATCGCGAAGGGCTGGCGGCCGGTAAGGACTCGGCGGCGGCGGCGCTCGATGGCGACAAGGCTGTACGCCTTTCGCAGGGCGGCACCGGGGCAATGGATATTGCAGCCATCCAGCGCAAGGACCAGGGCGCCGCCATGCGCCTGCTGACGATGTTCTACACGCCGTTCAGCGCCTACTACAACCAGAACCGAGACCTTGCCTTTGAGGCCAAGCAGGGTTCGCGCACGGTGGCCAGCGCCGCCGCCGCCATACTGGCTGTGGCGTTCTTCCAGGGTGTGGTGGGCGATCTGCTCACCGGCAAGGGGCCCGACGAAGATGAGAACACTGCCGCCTGGATGGCAAAAAGTACGCTCGGGTTTGGCGTGTCCGGATTCCCCGTTATCCGCGACACCCTCGGGGCCGCCCTCAGTGGTCACGCGGGCTCACTGTCTCCAGCCTGGCAAGCGATCAATGCCGGCCGGCAAGCAGGTGCGGCAGTTGCTGGGCTGGCTACTGGTGAAAAGGAAGCTGGAGCAGCGGCCAAGTCTGTCGTCACCGCCGGCGGCTACCTGCTTGGCGTGCCTACCAAACCATTAACCCGCCAGGGCTCATACCTCTACAACGTCGCAGTGGGCGAGGAAACCCCCGAAGACGCGGCCGAGTTCATCAAGGCCCTGTTACACGGCGCCCCGAAAAAATAACAGCGAAGCACCCCACCGAATCCCGCCATTGAGCGGGATTTTTTTTGCCCCCAGGAAAGGAGTCACACCCGTGACCGTCAGCACAATAGGCAGCGTTGCAGAGTTCGATACCAACGGGGTAACCACCAACTACCCGTTTTATTTCAAGTTCCTGGCCAATGAGGATCTGGTTGTCACCTATGTGAATCCGGCCGGTGTCAGTTCCGTTCTCACGCTCGGCACGAACTACACCGTCAACGGCGCAGGCAATGAGCAGGGCGGGAGCATCGTCACTACGTCGGCGCTCGCCAGCCCTGGGCAGTTGATTGTCTCCAGGGAA
This sequence comes from Pseudomonas sp. HN8-3, assembly GCF_020790195.1. Taxonomy (NCBI): domain Bacteria; kingdom Pseudomonadati; phylum Pseudomonadota; class Gammaproteobacteria; order Pseudomonadales; family Pseudomonadaceae; genus Pseudomonas; species Pseudomonas sp. HN8-3. Next base: position 3,873,630 of record NZ_CP086206.1, on the reverse strand, counting down.
ATGGATGCCTTCCAACAGACCAGCCTGCGCAATCAGGGGAAGTTCCTGGCGGAAACGCATGAGGATGTATTCGACAAGCTGACCATGCTGATACAGCAGGGTTTCAGCATCTTCAAGCGCGCTCTTACACGTCCTTTTGGGCGTGACTATTTCTACGCGGAGAACAGGCGGATCACGGACGTAAAAGATCCGGTTGAGCCACAGGATGCGGTGACCAGAAAATGGTCCTTGGTGTTCCTCGGCGACCTAGTATCTGCCATCCAGGGCCCAATCAATAATGCTCTCAATATCTTCTATCGAGCGCCGGATCTGACGGCGCATGTTGTACAGGATCTTTCCGGGTCTGAAGGTGCAAATTTGATTGGTGATGGGGCCGGGACGGTCAAGGACACATTGAACAGTCTCGCGGCCGAGGATGTGGCTCTACAGGAGAATATTGATGCTGTAAGCCTGGCTGCAGATACCGGTAATTTCGGTAAGAACGTTATGTTCTCCAAGGTCAGGGCACGCATTTTTGCCGGTGCTCCGTTCATGCATGTCCTGGGCGACTCGATATCGCACGGTGCGTTCGCTGACGACTGGTATCGCAACGGCTGGGTAAATCTATTCAAGCGTATGCTCAACGTTGAGCTGGGAACCTACAGTTACGGTGTGACGCCGCTATTGCCTTTCACTAACCCGGTGACAGGTGCATCAAATGCGGACATCCATGATGTGCTGATTGGGGCGCATTGGTTGCTGTACGACACAATACCCGACGTGCCTACCGGGGCGTCGTGGGTCACTGCAACAGCGAGCGCACAGATCGATATCACTGTCCCAACCTTTCAGGATGTAGCGGTGATCTATTACGCGCAAAATCCGTCTGGTGGCAGCTTCGAAATCTTGATCAACGGTACGCCGTTGACCACCATTAATACCGATGCTGCGACTCGCAATCCATTTGTAGGCTATGGATTTGTTCTCACGGATAACGGCTTAGGTTCTTGCAAGATTACCATTCGGACGACTTCCACGGCGGAGGTGGAAATAACCGGTATCGGATACTACAAAACTGCTAGTCAAGCGGTACTGCAGAACATGTCGCAAAGCGGTAGAAAACTAATCAACACCAGTCAAGCGTGTGTGCAAAAGTTAATGGGCGAATCGGCACTTTTCGTGATGGCTCTGGGGGTGAATGACTTCTACGATCATCAGAATGATGATGTGAAGTTCGCCGCGTTCACTCAGGTCATTGACTGGTTGATTCAGTATGCCAACCAGTACGAAGTCCCCGTGGTTGTCCCCGATTTCGTCTGGTACGTAGGTCCTGAGAATAGAACGCGGGCGCAACTTCGACGTCTGGCTACCCAGACCAAGGGGGTGTACATCCCTTTTCCTGATTTCTTCATGAAAACCAGTATTGCGCCGAATTCGGCGTATTTGATTGAAACCCTTAACTTATTCACCAACGACCTGCACCCGAACGTCGCCGGGCATAAGCTCATCGCTGAAACGATCGCCAAGAAGATAGGGCTGTCTGTGTCCTCCAAAAAGCAGGTTTTGGACTATCACGACTGGTGGTTTCCCCTGGCACTGAACCCTGCGTCGGGTGTAACCAATAAATCGACGGGCGCGTCGTTTACCTCTGCCATCAAGAATCAGGGTGGACAGATTTTGGTAAGACTAAATCTTACCGGGTTGGTTGGGGCGGTAACGAAGGGCGTTGCGCTTGGTTACCCATCCAGGGCGGGAGTCCAATTCGATATACCTTCCACGACTCAACTGTCGCCCACAAATGCTGGAGTAAGCCAAGGTGTCTGCATTTTCAACGCTGCAGGAGTTTCAGTAATCACGAACGCGCAAAATGCGACGGCGGATCACCAGCTGTTCTTCTCGGTTCCTCGATCTTAGTAAAAACAGTGGCTGGCGCTCTGATAGCCAACTGTTGGAGTAAGCCAGCCCGCGCAGCGATATTTTCCCGCCATGTGTGGCTCGTTTTCTGCCCTGGATACCCTCCACAAACCACCGTTTGAGGATCCAGAGATTTCGGACTTCTAAGCATGGGACACGGGATGGTAGCTTTACGGCTATGCTGAGGAGCGACTGAACATGCGGAGTTTTATAAAATGAAGATTTTTGAAGTTTTGATTCCAGGAAGTTTTCTTGATGATAGCCAAGGGTATTCAAAAGATAGTGCAACAATTTTTCATTTGTTGAGACTTGCTTTTCATGAGGCCAACTTGGCAGTTGAGCTTTATTCTGAGAGCAACGACTGGAGGCGAAACGGGAAAGATAGCTCGTTAAAGGAGCAAGATCGAGAAGGTCGTGAAAGGATAGATGCACAATATAAAGACCTAGGCTCCAACGGATTAGAAGCGCGTCATGATCGAGATTTTGAGGTTGAACGCCTTTATAAGATTGAGCAGTGGGGAGCTGGACGCGTTCCCCTAGAGTTTAAGACGGCAAAAACAGCGATATACTCCAAGGCTTTTGTTTCTGCATTAGACTCGATCGGAAAGCTAATTCGCGCGCTGTCGAAAGAAGATGGCGCTCCGCAGAGCCTTATAGCAATAGTAGATGAGTTTTACGCGGGAATCCCTGGGTTGGTAGCGTTGAGAAATTCTATACAACATGTTGAAGATAGAGCTGTTGGTATTTTTTCACCAAAGGCAAAGCACGATGAAGTTTCATCAAGATATTTTTCATCTTTTGCAGGTGACACCTTTTTTGCAACAGGTAGAAAAGGAGGTAATGATGGCGTAAATATTTCTTTGGGAACTTTAGAATTCACTTTGTACATTATAGACAGGGTGGTTGCCTCTTATCATTGGGTTGCGCAAAAGCAGCACTGGCCGTCGCTAGATCCTTGGTATAGATAGAATTAATTTTTGACGGGGAATGAGGCTTGCTATTATACCGGATTGACCTAATTGTTGGCTCTGCTCTTTGAGGGGGTTATCCGGTCGCATGTTCAGATAACCCGCATTTCACAGCGTAACAGATGAGCACACATTCTAAAGATGCGGATAGGGCAACATGGGCGTACGCCGCGCGTCAGGGGGGTCGTACGGTGAGCCTGTAGCTAAGATTTGCGGGGACTCGTGAATCTCCGTTCAAAATCGTTAGGCGTCGTTTGCAAGCCAGATTTTTTTCCACAATTAGCCCGTGGCCAACGAGACTGCCAAACGCGAGAAAGAACAAGCCCGTCAACAAGCAATCAACGAGGTGATTAAAGATGGCCAACAAATTATCGATAAGGTCACTGCTGCTGCCGAGCGCGCCTCTCGTAGCGGTTTGCAGCTCACCGTCGACGACCTTGCCCGTCGCCTCGCAGCCATTCCTGCATTGCCTTCGCAAGCCAGGCAGCTTCCCACGCAGTCATGGTGCTTGCCGACGTGTTCAAGCGCGCTGACAGCCGAGCGGGATATCTGGCGGCAGATGCTGATCAAAGCCGGAGCCATGGAGTGACATGCGAGCAGGCGTTTAATGGTCTTTGAAGGCAATTGCTCTGAAATAGCACTGATAGCTTGGAGTTGGTAAGTTTTTGAGGCAAGCTCGCCTGCGGTAGACGGGCCTCAAAACAATTTTTTTCGCTGTTCATGGTGCAGGTGAAATTGAAAAACGACCAGTATCTATGGGTGCACTATGTAAAGGCTATAGCCATTTCTATGGTTGTAATATTACATGCCGCTGCGCCATATCTTTACCAGCTTGGCGAAATATCGCGCAGCGACTGGAATGCAGCAAATATTTATGACTCATTCGTGCGCCCGTGTGTGCCGTTGTTTTTTATGGCTTCTGGATTTTTGCTTTTAAGGAAAAGCGAACCAATCGCTGAGTTTTTTGCTAAGCGTATAAGTAGGGTTGTGTGGCCGCTAGTTTTTTGGTCTGTGGTCTATGTTCTCTGGAAAGTTTATTATCAAGGATCGCGGTATAGTGACTTTGGGAACTTCGGTAAGTTTATTTTTTCTCCGGTCAGTTACCACTTGTGGTATCTCTATGCAATCATTGGCTGTTATTTATTTTTGCCATTACTTAGAAGTGTGGCAGCTGAGAGAAATGATTCGCTTCTGATGTATTATTGCGTTCTTTGGTTTTTTGTTATGACAATGTCGCCATTGGTTGAGCGGTATTTTGGAGTTAAATGGCAGTTCGATTTTTCTTATGCTTCTGGTTACATTGGGTATTTTGTTCTCGGGTACTTACTTGGTAAGAGAGAGTACAAGGCTTTGCATGCTATAGCTGCACTATTGTCGATATTTGTTTGTTCTGCGGTAATCGCATATATGACTTGTGTATTGACGGTTGCCAATAACAATATTTTTGTTGGTGATTTTTATGGCTACCTGTCCCCGTTGGTCGTTATTGCGTCAGCGTCTTGGTTCGTTTTGATTAAGTTTACGTCTGGATTGTCTGTTTTCTATGCGTTGAAACGTTTGGACGGTCTGGTGGTTTCTGTCAGTTCGTGCAGCTTCGGCATATATTTGATTCATGTGATTTTTATAGATTTATGCGGCGACGCTTCAAAAGCATGGCTGCCATCAATTGCTAATGCATCGGCTGTTTATATCCCGTCGTTATCAGTAATAGTCTTTATCGCGTCATACCTAGCTATTTTATTGATTGGGAGGGTGAAAGTTCTGAGGCCAGCTATTGGGGTGTAGGGTCGTTGCTGAAGGCATACCACTATGCGGGTTCGTAGTGATGCTCATGTCAGAGGTGGGGGGCTTAGAAAGTCTCGCCCTTTCTGACGGATTGCCACTTCCAGAATTCTGAGGGCTGCGTGGTTCGGAGCTGTCGTGCTTTCTACCCATGCCTCATACCCGCGCACGTCGATCAACACCCTACCATCCGGAGCATGTCGCCAGACTAGGTCCTTAGTCCAAGTCCTGTCAGATATCTTGGCTCGAATTGCAGCTTCTGTGTATCCGCTCTCGGCCGAAAATTGCCTCACCGTTTTGTAATTGACCATATAAGTACTCCTGATCAATAGCCGACGCTTTTCAGGGTAGGCGGCACCCGACGCTTCCTTCCAGGCCTTTTAGGCTTGGTCTGGATATTGCCATCCCTACAATCGACTAGAAACTGCATGACATCCGACTTAAGCCAGCAAATTCTATTTCCCATTTTGAAGCTTTTAGGAATCCAGGCAGCCCCTCCCTGAAGGCCTGATCGGATTGAGGACTCACTTCGGCCAAGCATTTTCGCCATATCTGGTATGTAGATTATTTCGCATTGATCGATCATGCGGCCCTACCTTTTCTATTTATAAGCGTTTCGCTGTAGTCGTGCTATGCCCCGTTTCCCCGCTCTTGCTTCATCTGACGCTCTGCAGCGTAGGTGGCGGCTGTCTCTTTCTTCCCACCCTGGTAGGTTTGTTCTCTACCTTGCCATCTCTGCAGTTGGTCAAAAACTGCATTACGTCTGCTCTCAACCAGCAATGTCGGATACCCATCTTGAAACCTTTCGGTAACCACGCTACGCCACGGCGAATTCCTTCTCTGACCGACGCCTCAGTTCGACCCAATATTCGCGCCAGATCTGCAACGTAGATCACTTTTGAATACTCGCTCATTCCGTCCTCCAGGTGTTTAGCCTACGTATCAGCGTTGCAGCTTCAGCCGTGCTAGGCCCTGTTGGATGTGCCCGGCGTTCTCGCCGATCGTTTCCAGGGCGCCACGTACGTTATTCCCTGCCTCAGCATTGCCTTGTCCTTCGACGAACAAGGTCAGCTCCATCAGGGCAGCCTCTAGTGCGAGCTGGTTCTCGTATATTCGTTCGAGCATATCGGGGAGGGAGTAGGGGGAGGGCATAGTTTCGTCTCCAATTGAGGGTCTAGAGAGCGTAGACCACGAAATTGAAGGCAAAGAAAAGCCCGCGATGGGGGATAGCGGGCTTAAAGGGTTTCACAAGGAGCTGAAATAACCATAAACGCTTGAATGTGAAGAGTACGTGAAAGTGTCCGGTCGTTCCCCCAGCTCGCTCCACAAGGCAGTGGAGCACGTAGACCTTTTCTTCATGCAAGCCTCGTCACTTGATAAACCAACAACCGATTGCACATGCTGTACCGATAAAGCCGGTCAACGGCTGTGTGAAAACAAGAGTATTTAATGCGTCTTCAGACCTGCGAGCGCTGTTCGCCATCATCCCGGCAACGAAAGACAGGCCAATAAAAATCGCAATGGTCCACCAGCCAAAGACGTATGCAGATCGCCATATCAGCGACGCGAAGGCAGGTACAGCAATCACCCCGAAAAAAACGCCAATGGTTCCCGAATGCCCAAACTTTTGAGAAGTACCCAGCACTATCAGACAGAAAAAACCTATGACAATCACTGCTCCAATTAACATCAATCGCGCTCCCTTTGTTTACGGGCGACTCATACCATACGGTGACGCTACACGGCGCGACCACTGATTTCAACGCCGTGCATGCTCAACGAATTGTCGCCATCACCGACGATGGGGAGAACGGACTGATCGCGCTGCGTGCGTGCCAGGCGTACGTCAGGGCTATTGTGCGCTGATCGGTTGAATCAGCTCAGGGCCCTTGTTGCGCACGTTGCCCACAGCAGTATCGACCTTGAACCACTCGAACACCTCAGAAGGTTCACCCTGGTGCAGTACCATCTGCTCGGCTCGCTCCTTGGGCGTGGCTGGATCCAACCATTCCCGGGCCAGGTCCGGCGTCAGCACCACGGGCCTCCGGTCATGAATGTCCACCATGCCCCCGGCACTATCGGCGGTAATGATCACAAAGCCGTCGTGCTCGCCTGGGCCTTCATCAGCATCTGGTAGCTGGCCGATGGCGGCACAGAATATCGGTGCGCCATCACGCCGGCGGATGAGGTAGGGCTGCTTCTTAGGGCCGCCTTCATCCACCCACTCAAACCAGTTGTCGATTGGAGTGATCGCCCGGTGCGGCCAGATCGCCCTGAAGAACGGACCATGCGCCACTTTTTCCACGCGTGCGTTGATAGGTGCTGCCCGGTCTTTCGCCCAGTGCGGCCGCCATCCCCAGCGTACCGGATCAGCTTGGAGCAACTCTCCCTGCAGATGCAGCAGTGCCACCGCGGTTGTCGGTGCCACGTTGTACCGTTCAATTGGTTGATCGCCCACGGAGTTCGCCAGTGCATTGGGCATACTCAGTGCTGCAACGAATTCGTGGATTCCTCGGTACTGTGAAAGTCTCCCGCACATAAGCATCTCCGCTCGTCGGCGCCGATGAACAGCCGGTCCCCGGCCAATCTCTACACTGTAGACACTGGCCCAAGGTATTCGTCATGGCGACCAACATTGAACAGGTGAACGCAATGGAGGCGTGGTTTGCACTCCGCAATGATCCCGCCTTCATATCGGCCACACCTGAGGAGCGCTACGAATCGCGGCTGGCCCTGGCGGACGACTTGAAGCAGCAGGGCCTGATAGATGAGGGTGAGTGGCGGGAGCTGACGGAAGAGGCGGTCGCCGCATACGCAGATGAATTGGTCTGACGCGCCCGCTTGTCAGATATCTCTTACACCAAATTGACCGCAAGCCATCTGCGCTATTAACTGTACATTCGTACAGTGTCTGTAAAAGGCTGCGTCATGAGTTTCTCAATTTTAGGTCCTATCGCCGAGGGTGGCACGAAGCTGCCCTTTTGCTCTTTTCGGGTGCCCGCCGGCTTTCCATCGCCGGCGGCCGATCACATCGAGCAGCACATCTCATTGGATGAGGTCCTAAATATCAGGGCGCCGCACGTCTATCTCATCGCGATTACTGGCGAAAGTATGCAAGGGGCGGGAATTTTTGAGGGAGACTTGGCAGTTGTGGACCGGTCAATTGAGCCGGTCCACGGGCACATCGTTGTCGCTCTCTTGAATAATGATCCTGTATGCAAGCGACTTTGCAAACGTGGGAAAGAGGTGATTCTTTTATCTGAAAACCCGAAATACCCAGCGCGGTATGTCCTAGAGGGTGATGAGCTATCGATCTGGGGCGTGATCACCAGCACAGTGCGTAGTCATGTCTAAATCGCCTGTATTCGCACTTGTCGATTGCAACCGTTTCTACGCTAGCTGTGAGCGCGTGTTTCGCCCGGATCTGGCGCGCGTACCAATCGTTGTCTTGAGTAACAACGATGGCTGTGTCATTGCGCGTAGCTATGAAGCCTCTCCATTCGTCAAAATGGGCGAACCGTATTTTCAGATTAAGCACAAGCTCAGACAGCACGGGATTGTGGCCTTCTCGTCGAATTACGCGCTGTACGGGGATATGAGCCAGCGCGTAATGAGCGTGATTGAATCGCTGGTGCCGGCCGTAGAGGTGTATTCGATTGATGAAGCATTTGCAGACCTGACCGGTATCGCCGGTTTGGACGCTCTGGGCCGACAGATCCGTGCCCAGGTGCTCCGATGTACCGGCATTCCGGTTGGTGTAGGTATTGCTCATACAAAGACTTTGGCCAAGCTGGCCAACCACACGGCAAAGCGACTGCAAGCTCAGACCGGTGGCGTGGTGAACATCACCGATCCGGTCAAGCGCGATTGGGTGCTGCGTAATACTGACGTCTGCGAAGTGTGGGGCGTAGGCCGCAAAATGAAGCTCCACCTCGACGCCATGGGCATAAAGTCAGCGATGGACCTGGCCAAGGCAGATCCTTGGACGCTCCGTAAGAAATTCAGCGTAGTGATCGAAAAGACGGCGCGGGAGCTGGCCGGCACATCGTGTCTGGAACTTGACGAGCCCGACCCGCCCAAGCAAGAAATATGCTGCAGCCGGATGTTCGGCAAACGGCTGACCGATCTGCCGCCGATCAAGGAGGCGGTGGCCACCTACATGATGCGCGCCTCAGAAAAGCTTCGAGCCCAAAACTCACTTTGTAAAAAGGTCCGCGTCTGCATCCGCACAGGCATGTTCAACCCCGAGGAGGCGAAGTATGCCAACGGCGTGGTGGTGGATATGCCGTACCCCACCGATGACGTGCGCCTGCTCACGAAAGTCGCCGTCGATGCGCTCGACAGGATTTTCCGGCCGGGTTTCAAATACAGCAAGGCCGAGGTAATGCTGCTCAACCTGTGTCAGCCAGGCGAATACACCGATGATCTTTTTGCAATATCGCAGCCGACCGAAGCAACCCAGGTTATGACGGTCCTTGATCAGATTAACGAGAGGTGGGGAAGGGGAGCGCTTCGTTCTGCTAGCGTGCCCACCAATCCCGACTGGGGTATGCGTCGGGAGATGATGAGCCAGAGTTACACCACCAAGCTGGACCAGCTTTGGGCTGTAGCCTGCAAGTAGCTGTTATTCAGGACTCATCAGTACCGCCAGAGTCAGTTTGATGAACTCCTCGTTATCGTCGATGGCTTGAAGAGCGCCGCGAACATTTTCTGCTACCTCGGCGGAGCCACGCTGCTCCACCCAGTTGGACAATTCCAGGATGGACGCTTCGAGGGCGAGTTGGTTTTCGTAGAGCTTAGAAAGCAGGGAAGGGAGTAGATCTGAATTCGGCATTGGTGTTCCTCCGGAGAGTGAACAGCGTAGTAGTGCGTGTATTTTTTGGGTAGTTGTGTTTTTTCGGCAGGACGCCGGGGAGGGGAGGTAGAGTGCTGGCTAAGTCTGCGCAAAACCTACGCTACAGGTCACGGTTTATCGTTTGCATAAGCACAAAAAGAAGGATTATTTGCCACTAGGCATAAGGTAGATATTCCTTTTAAAACAATAGGTTATTTTTCTACAGTCCCCAGCATGGGGTGCTAGGGGTCGAGTGTTCGAATCACTCCGTCCCGACCATATTATTCAATGACTTAGCCCAATCTGAAAAGATTGGGCTTTTTCATGTCTGAAAAATACCCCCTACCGCGCCGTGGGCCGTTATGGGCCCGAGAGCCTGTTTCACCTTTGTGATCTGCCGGTGGGGTACAGCGAACATGCAATCGCTACGACACTCCCCTGAAATGACTGGCGTGACGTCGATAGGCGTTGTCGCGTGCATGTCGATAAGCCACTAGCACACCTGCCCTAATTGATCCTTGCACGAACCCGGCAGTAGAGTTTGAAGCGCAAGCCAATGTATTAACGATGGGAAGGGGAGTGAAGATGACTATAAAAAAATACGTCTATATGACGGCTGCAGCCTGCCTGTTAGCGACCTCAAGTGCGCATGCGTCTTTCGCCACCAGTTGCCAGGATTCTCAGCCGTGGTACCACTTCAGCATGATTGAGGCAGCAACCTGTTTGCTCTCTGGTCAATGGTAATCGGGTCGCCCCCGCTGCGGTTCGGCGGGGGAGAGCCCCAGTGATCCCGCTCAAGTCGTGCCTTTCGGGCATTGCCCTCGATTGCGCTGACTTGACTCATCAACATTTGCTTAAAACAGCTCGCTGCCTCACCTGGCCTGACGCTGCGAGCGAACCGTTGCGCCTGTGATCATGTCTGTGCGAATGGCCGACGGTTGCCCGGCGTTGTTGCGTGCATAACTGCATAACGTGACCGGCAGCTCTGCTATATCAAGGAATATGCCGTCCATGGCCAAGGTGTAGCGATCGTCGTCAATATCGCCACAGATGGTGCTGATCGCCGAGTTCACGCTGTAGTAATAATGCTGGCTAAAACCGTCCTGCTGGTTTTCCCAGGCGATGTGATAGCGGTGCTTGAGCTGCGGTGCCGGTGCCGGGTTGGTCAGGAATACCGAATGGGTGAACGCATTGCGCAGCAGCGCTTCGGTCAGCGGCTGTTCGGCCGTTTGCACCCCGAGTATGCATAACACATGCGGCCCCAGCACTGGACCGATGGGCTGGTTGATGTAGGCCTCGTCAGAAGCGGCAGCGACTTGGTAGCCGTGTGTGCGTGCGCAATCGCTGATGTGATTCACGGCTTTGAATCGGTAGAACGGTTCCTGGATCGAGAACCTCAGGTTCCAAGTCGGACGGGTAATTTGGTCGGTGGCGTCACGTTTTAAATGCACATAGGGCTTCAGGTTCCACGGCTCATCCAGCGTGATTTCAACCGCCTTGAGCTGACAGGTTGGGGTGTCGTTACGGAAAACACCGTCTACAAAGCAGTAGTACAAGTCGTTGACGGGGTAGCTGTAGTTGAATTTGGCGGCTTCGCACGCCGAGTTGTTCTGGCAGCTATTGAGAATGTCTTTCTGAATGGCAGACGCGACCTTGCTGATGATGCTGGTGATTTCATTGGTGTTCCGGTCCAGCATCGGACTGCCGGAGCTGCCTGGGCGCAGACCGTTGCAGCGGTTGCGCAAGGCGCTGGGGAACACGCCGGGATGTTCGGCAAAACTGTTGAGGGTCGATTCCACGCAGGCGCTCATGCGTAGGCCCTTTTTCAGAAAGCCAGTCGGCGCTCCCACGTTGATCACCTCTCGATCCGATGTCTGACGCTGGGAGGCCAGCTTGAGTGGCATGATCGCCTTGGCCACCAGCACCGCCAGTGACGTATCCAGTTCGAGCACGGCCAGGTCAGTGCCCGCCATGCTGCTCCAATGCGCCGTCTTGACGGCGTAGGTGATACGCCGTTCGGGTGTGTCATGAAAGTAGTTGAAGGTCACGTCGGCGGTGAGCGCCTGGTGGACGCGCGCTGTACCGTAGCTGTAGAACACACAATGCCCGGCGGTCAGCACATAAGCCGGCCCGATGGCCTTACCTTGGCGATTGCGCGTGTCGAGCAGAACGGCATTGCAGGTCTGGCCTAAGGCGTTTTCCAGTGAACCGATGCCGGTCCATTGCGGATAACGGTGGTTTTTATTTTCAAGGGCCACAGACGGTGACTGCTCGGTAAGGCCCTCGGCCAGATCTCTGGCATGGCTCGGCCAGACAGTGCTGAGCAACAGGAAATACAGGAAGATGCAGGCGGTGTGAGGAAGTGCCATAAGGGGCCTCGACAAGGAAGTCATTGATTGGCTGAAACTACTCAATCAGGCCAAGGCGGATGACATACAGGGCTACTGCGTGAGCCCTTGGCGGGATCCTCAGTCGCCGTTATGGCTGCTGGTGCTGGCGTCCTTACGCCCAACACTGTCTCGGGATCTTCCGTTCGTCCAAAGTTCGGCACTCCCTGTTACACGCCTGCTCCAATGGTTAAGTGCGTATTTGTCGCGCTTTAGAGCGGAGAGACAGCATGGAAATCAACGAGAACGCCCCAGGCAATATTTCACAGCAGGCAGTAACGCGTGGAACGGACAATGAGGCCGGTCATGATCCAAAGCGCGATGAGGATCATATCCCGCTGCCACCGGACGACGAGGCACCCCTCGAGGAAGATATGTCGGACGTGGACGCTGCCGATTCAGTAGCCAGTGAGCATCCTGACAACTGAGCATCAACGGACCCGGCCAAGCGCCGGGTTTTCATTTAAATGTCAGCGCAAGATAATTACGTTATTGTCGGCGTGATGCCCTTTTCCGAAAGGCCGAGAAGTTAAAGCAACCCAACTGCGGAGACGGATATGCGTGCCGAAGACGTTCTTGCCGACGACACAAACGAAGCAACATTTGAGGGAGTGACCGTACGTAAAGGGACGGTGGGTGCCTTTTTGGCAAACGTACGAGTTTGGAGTAATCCAGGCGCGAGCATGGATGATCAACTGCTGGCTGAGCGAGAAATTATTCAATCTCTGCCCGCTCTTAAGGCGATCGGGCTCCTCGACGTGTTTGAGCCTAAGGATTCCCGATTGCGTGAGTTGATCGCCAAGGCGGGCGCGCTACGGTGAGAGTATCCAGAGGGGCGCCACGCTGAGCAGCAAGAGGCCGGCTTTGTCTTGATGCGCCACTGTTGTTGCTGATTATGGCTTTCACAACGTCCGCCTGTATGGGGGCCAGGCGTCGAGTGTTCGAATCCCTGCGTCCCACTCTATTTCTGATCAAGCCCAACCTGAATAGGTTGGGCTTTTTCATGCCGGGAATAAATGCCTTCCCGCGTGAACCATCTTCATCGCGAATCACACCTGCTCATTAGTTACGCGCCAAGGAAATTTCCCACACCTGATCAGTATTCCCGTGAGCAATACATCGGTTAACCCGGCGCGCAGTACTGGTGTGGCGTTGTTGCAGGGCGATTGGGCGATGGAGCCTTTCTGGTAGTCGATGCGCAAGGTTAATAGATCGGCCGCCCAGGCTGTCTGGGTCAGCAGCAGGGCCAGCAGCAGGGTGGGGATTTTCATGCTCGGGTCTCCTTGAAATGGTTGGCCGGGCGCGCCAGGCCGAGGTTTTCTCGCAGTGTGGTGCCGGTGTATTCGCGCCGAAACAAGCCACGCCGCTGTAACTCGGGAACGACCAGGCGGGCGAAATCCTCCAGCCCGCCCGGCAGGTGTGGCACCAGAATATTGAAGCCATCCGCCGCGCCTTCTTCGAACCAGCGCTGCAGCTCATCGGCGATCTGCACAGGCGTGCCGATCAAGCTGTAATGACCGCGTCCGCCGGCAATGCGTCGGCCCAGTTGCGCCAGTGTCAGCTGTTCGCGCTGGGCCAGTTCGCTCCGCAGTTGCTGGCGGCCGCGCTGGTGCTGACCAGTCGCTTCCATAGCCCAGGCATCGAAAAGATGATCGCCGAGGTGGACATCCCGGTGGTGGAAACCTGGGACTACGTGCCGGAGCGCCGTGATGGTTTTACTGCGACCCTCAGCGAGCTAGGTGTGCAGCCGTGGGTCTTCGTCCCCGACGCCGACCGTGCGCCTTTCGAGGCGGGCAAGCAGGCCATGGAGGCGCTGATGGGGGCGGTGACCAGGCCCGACGCGATTTTCTTTGCCAACGACAACCTGGCTGCCGGTGGTTTGCTCGCCGGTCAACGAGCGGGGCTGAACATCCCGCAGGACTGTGCCGTCTTGGGCTTTGGTGATTACCCCTTCGCACAGATGTTGCTGCCCAGCCTCAGCACGATCCAGCCACCGGCCCTGCAGATTGGTATATTAGCCGCCACCCGCGTTCTGCAAAGTCTGGGTGTATTACCGATCGAGGGTGAAGTTGCACGCTTGAATCTTTTGCACTGTCAGTTAATTGAAAGGGAAAGTACCTAGTCATTGCGGGGTATGGCTAAGTGCAACTAGTGGCTATTGGCTGCTAACGCTCTAAATCAGTGCATTTGGCAATGTTTTGTATTTAATTTTCCGCCAGCCGGAACTAGAGCTATAACTTCCAGTCGATACCCCCGGCTAACTCCTGCATCGGCTGTGGCGAACTAATGGCATTGTTCGGTAGTTCCAAATAGCCATACTTTTCGCAACGTTAGATATTCCTCAATGATGTCTTCAGCCCCCATCGATGCTTGCAAGATGCACATCCCGCACACCGACCAGGTGTGTGCGTGGCTGATGCAGCACGCCGGGCTTAAAACGCTGGATCTGGAACGCGCCCGGCGCTTATCCGATGACCCTCGCGACCTGCTGGGTTTACTCACGCGCCTGGGCCTGGTGTCCGAAATCGAACTGGCCCGCGCCTGGGCCGATCTGCTGGTTGCACCATTGCTGGCGGCCGACGCTGCGCCGCCGTTGCTCGACCCATTACCTGCCGTGACCGAGCGTTTCCTGCGTCACTACCACCTGGTGCCCATGGGCTGGGACGAGGGCGGCCTGCGCGTGCTGGCCGCCAACCCGACGCAGCTGTACCCGTTCCAAGCCCTGGCGTATGCCTGCCAAGTTCCTGTCTGGCTGGCCATCGGTGCACATACCGACGTAGAGGGCCTGATCGAGCGGTACTACGGCCAGGGCCGTTCGGCCATGGGCACGCTGATCGAAAACCTCGATGAGCAGGGTGGTGCCCTCGAAGATATCGAGCATCTCAAGGACATGGCTTCCGAAGCGCCGGTGATTCGCCTGGTCAACCTGATCCTGCAACGCGCCGTGGAACAACGGGCGTCGGATATCCATATCGAACCCTTCGAAAACCAGCTCAAGGTGCGCTACCGCATCGATGGCGTGCTGCACGACGCCGAAGCACCGCCCGCCAGTTCGTCGGCGGCGGTGATCTCGCGAGTGAAGATCATGGCGCGCCTGGACATCGCCGAGCGGCGCCTGCCCCAGGATGGGCGCATCATGCTGCGCATCCAGGGCAAGGCGTTGGATTTGCGCGTGTCCACGGTGCCCACCAGCTTCGGCGAGTCGGTGGTGATGCGCCTGTTGGACCGGCAAACCGTGCAGTTCGACTTTCCAAGCCTGGGTTTTGATGGCCAGCGCCTGGCAGCCTTCCTTGATTTGCTTGAGCGGCCCCACGGCATCCTGCTGGTCACCGGGCCCACAGGCTCGGGTAAAACCACCACGCTGTACACCGCCTTGGCGCGGCTCAACACCGCCGAACGCAAGATCATCACCGTGGAAGACCCGGTGGAGTACCAGCTTGAAGGCATCAACCAGATCCAGGTCAAGCCCGCCATCGGCCTGGACTTTGCCGGAGCGTTGCGCGCCATCGTGCGCCAGGACCCGGACGTGATCATGATCGGTGAAATCCGCGACCTGGAAACGTGCCGCATCGCCGTCCAATCTTCACTCACCGGCCATCTGGTGCTCTCAACCCTGCACACCAACAGCGCCGCCGCCAGCATCACACGCTTGCTGGACATGGGCGTGGAAAGCTACCTGATCGCCTCCACCGTCAGCGGCATTCTCGCCCAACGCCTGGTGCGGCGCCTGGACCCGGCCACACGGGTCGCGTTCCAGGCGCCCCCGGCGTTGATCAAGGAACACGGCCTGGATCGCCTCACCGAGCAGCGCCCGATTCTGCTGTATCACGGCGACTACCACGGCCGCAGCGCCCTCACCGAATTGCTGGTGATGAACGATGAGTTGCGTGGCCTGCTGATGGCCCACGCCGACGCCGCCACCCTTGAGCAAGCCGCCCGTCGCGGCGGTTTGCGCACCTTGTATGAAGACGGCCTGCGTCAGGCGCTGGCGGGCGTCACGTCCCTGGAAGAAGTGTTGCGCGTCACCCGTGGAGAGGATGCGTGAGCCTGTTCAAGTTCCGTGCCCTGGACAGCCAGGGCGCCGCCCAGAGCGGCACGCTGCAAGCTGCCGACCAGGCCGCCGCCGTCGCCATCTTGCACAAGCGTGGCTGGTTGCTGCTGCATATCGAAACGACAGGCAGTGCCTCGTTACGTCGTGTACGCGGGCCGTTGAAGGGTGCAGCGCTGGTGAGTTTCACCCAGCAACTGGCGACGCTGCTCGGCGCCGGTCAGCCCCTTGAACGCTCGTTGAACTTGCTGCTCAAGCAACCCGGCCAACCCCAGGTGCGGGCCTTGATCGAGCGCATCCGTGACCAGGTCAAGGCCGGCAAGCCGCTGTCGGCTGCGCTTGAGGAAGAGGGCGATACGTTTTCTGCGCTGTACCTGAGCATGGTGCGCGCGGGCGAAGCCGGTGGTGCGCTGGAAGACACCCTGCGCCAGCTCAGCGACTACCTGGAGCGCAGCCAGCGACTGCGTGGCGAGGTGATCAACGCGCTGATCTACCCGGCGTTCCTGGTGGTGGGCGTACTGGGTTCCCTGGCGCTGTTGCTGGCCTATGTGGTGCCGCAATTCGTGCCGATTTTTCAGGATCTGGGCGTGCCGATTCCGTTGATCACCCAAGTGATCCTGGGGCTTGGCGAGTTTTTGTCGGCCTATGGCCTGGTGCTGTTGGCCGGGTTGGCGATCAGTGTCGGGCTCCTGGCGACGCGCCTGCGCGACCCCAGCCGCCGCGAACGCTACGACCGTCACCTGCTGGGCATCCGTGTGGTCGGCCCGCTGCTGCAACGGGTGCAAGCCGCACGCCTGACTCGCACCCTCGGCACCTTGCTCTGCAATGGCGTGGCATTGCTGCCCGCGCTGGTGATCGCCCGGCAGGTCTGCAGCAACCATGCATTGCAGGCGCAAGTGGCTCGGGCGGCGCAACAGGTCAAAGGCGGCGGCACCCTGGCCGAGGCGTTTGGCAGTCAACCGCTGTTGCCGCAGTTGGCCCTGCAAATGATCGAGGTCGGCGAACACGCCGGTGAACTGCCCGGCATGTTGCTCAAGGTCGCCGACATCTTCGACGTCGAGGCCAAGCGTGCGATCGACCGCCTGCTCGCTGCGCTGGTGCCCTCGCTGACCGTGATCATGGCGGTGCTGGTGGCGGTAATCATGCTCGCGATCATGCTGCCGCTGATGAGCCTCACCAGCCATATATGAACCTTCATGGAGTGGAATCAATGAGAACCCGGCACCGCCAAAACGGCTTCACCCTGCTGGAAATGCTCGCGGTGATCGTGCTGCTGGGCATCGTCGCAACCATTGTCGTGCGCCAGGTCGGCGGCAATGTGGACAAGGGCAAATACGGCGCAGGCAAGGCGCAGTTGGCGAGCTTGAGCATGAAGATCGACAGCTACGCCCTGGATGTGGGGGCGCCGCCCAACACCCTGCAACAGCTGCTCGACAAGCCCGCCAATGCCTCCAGCTGGGCGGGCCCCTATGCCAAGCCTTCGGAGTTGAAGGACCCGTTCGGCCACGGGTTCGGTTATCGCTTCCCCGGGCAGCATGGCGCCTTCGACCTGATCTTCTACGGCCAGGACGGTCAACCGGGCGGCGAGGGCTACAGTGCCGATTTGGGTAACTGGGAGTAACCCGCCCATGGCCCAGCGCGGCTTTACCTTGCTGGAGATGCTGGTGGTCATTGTATTGATCGGCATCGCCGCCGGGTTGTTGGGGCTGGGTGTGCGCCAGGGGCTGCAAGTGGCTCAGGAGCGGCGGGTGGTGGGGCAGATGGTCGAGGCACTGCGCGCCACGCGGGCGGGGGCGATCGTCAGCGGCCGGGCGGCGCGCACCGAATTCGACCTGCAACGTCTGACGTTCCGGGCTCCAGGGCGTGCCCCGCAACAGTGGCAGGCACCGTTGCAGGTGACGCTGCACAGTGCCGAGCAGGCGGGCGCCGCCGTGGTGTTCTACCCCGATGGCAGTTCCACCGGCGGCAACCTGCTGCTGGCCAGCGGCGCCCGGCGTTGGCGTATCGACATTGGCTGGCTCACCGGCAGCGTGCAGTCCAGGGCGCTGCCATGAAGCATCAGGCCGGTTTTACCCTGCTGGAAATGCTCGCGGCCCTGACGTTGATGGCGGTGTGCAGCAGTGTGTTGCTGGTTGCCTTCGGCCAGAGTGCGCGCTCGTTGGCCCAGGTTGCCCACAGCGACCGGCTAACCCAGGCCGCGCTCACGCTGCTGGACCAGGAAGCGGCCGGCCCGCTGAGCGAGGGCACCTTGCAAGGCGAACTTGATGGCATCCATTGGCACTTGACCAGTACCCGGCAACAGCCCCATCTGTTTCGTCTCGACCTGAACCTGCGTGAAGGCGCGCATCAGGCCCGCTTCAGCACCTTGAAGGCCAGCCTGTGAAGCGCCGCGAGCAGGGCTTCACCTTGCTGGAGATCCTGGTGGTGCTCAGCCTGCTTTCGATATTGTTATTGCTGGTGGGCGCTGCGTTGCTGGGCGCCAATCGGGCGGTGGCCAAGGCCCAAAGTTACACCGTGAGCCTGGATGAAATGCGCACCGCCCAACAGTTTCTACGCACCGCGATCAGCGAGGCGTTGCCCTTGAATATCATTGAAGACGACAGCCAGGCCGATGGTTTTTTTATCGGCACGGCAGAGCGCTTGCAGTTTGTGGCGACCTTGCCAGGCGTGCTCGGCGGGGGCATCCAGCGCTTTACCCTGCAACGGGTAGAGCAGGATTTTCAGGTGGCGTTTTCGCAGTTGCAATCCGCTGCCAACGCCCAGCGCGCTGAACCGCAAGTGCTGCTGCATAACGTCGAGGCGCTGCAATTGAGTTATCGCGGCGTATCGCCCTTGGGCCAGCCCACCGGCTGGTTGAGCGCGTGGCCCTGGCCCCGGCGCTTGCCCGTCGCAGTACGCATCGACGCCAGCGTCAACGGGCCGGTGCCGTGGCTGACGCAAGTGATTGCCCTGCGCCTGAACCTCGGCAGCGCGAGCAGTGAACAATGAAGCGCCAACGCGGAGCGGCGTTGCTGCTGGTGCTGTGGGTGCTGGCTTTACTCAGCCTATTGCTCGGCGGTTTGGCTGCCTGGGTGCAACTGCAAAGTCGCCAGGCGCTGTGGTACCGCCAGCACACCCAGACGCTGTTGGCCGCCGAAGCCGGTATTGCCCAGGTCATGGCTGATCGGCACTGGGTGGCGGACGGGCGTGCCATCGCGCTGACCTTCGACGACGCCCGCCTACAGGTCCGCCTGCGCAGTGAGCGCGGCAAGCTGTACCTGGTCAACGCCGACCCCGATGACTTGCTGCACCTGGCCCTGGCTTGCGGCGCTACCCCGGCCCAGGCCCATCAGCTGGTCCAGGCGCTTGAGGCTCGGCGCCATCAGGGCCTGGCGCCGTTTCGGGTGCTGGAAGAAGTGCGGCAACTGCCCGGTATGACCCAGGAGCTGTACAGCCAATTAGTGCCGGAAATTACTTTGTGGAGCGACCTGGATCGACCCGATCCGGCATTTGCCAGCCCCTTGATGCGCAAGGCATTGAACCTGCCACGCCAAAACGCCGAGGGCGCCGACCCCGGCCAGGTGCTGGAAATCGACAGCCGTGCCGAGCGCCCCGGCGGCTATCAGGCACGCCTGCAACTCACCGTCTTATTGAGCCCCGCGGAGGACCGTGCACAACCCTATCGGGTGGTGCGGTGGCAAGAATGAATCGACTTGAACCTATCGCCCGCCAGTGGCGCGGCAGCCTGCTGCAACAAGGCTGGCACCTGTGGCTCACCGAGCTGCGCGGCTGTGTGCCGAGCTGGCTGGCCCCGCAAGAGCCGCCTGAACAGGTCCATTACTGGCCGCTGACGGCGCCGGTTATCCCCGGCAGCGCCTGCCAGGTGCTGATGCTCGACCCTGACGTGGTGCTGCAGCAACGCCTGCAATTGCCCCTGGCGGCCGCGCGCAATCTCACGGCGGTGGTCGGCTATGAACTGGACCGCTACACCCCGTTCGACGCCGAGCAGTTGTACTTCGTGGCGCGTCAGGAGCAGCGCACACCCACCCACCTTGAGGTCACGCTGGTGGCGATCCTGCGCGAGCGTCTGGATCGGATTCTGAGTGACTGCGCTGCCCTTGGTCTGCATCCCCATCGCGTCGATGTGGCGGGCCTGGGCATCGACCTGCTGCCGGCACCGTTACGCTCGCGCCAACGCCGAACGGGCAAGGATTTGCAGCGCAGCCTGCCATGGCTGTGTGGTGCCTTGCTGATCGCCGCCATGTTGCTGTGGCTCAACGACCGCCAGCGTGTACTCGACGCCATGCACGCCACCGTGCAGCAGCAAAAAGCCCAAGTCGCCCAGGTGCACGCCCTGCGCCAGCAACTGCTCAATACCCGCGGCGCAGCGCAGTACCTCACCCAGCGCAAACTGGCGCAACCGCCGCTGGCTGCGCTGCTCAATGACTTGACCACTTGCCTGCCCGCCGACACTTGGCTCGACCAATTGGACGTCAAGGACGCTGAGGTGACCTTCTCCGGGCAAAGTGCCAAGGCCAGTGGCCTGATCACCCGCATCAAAGGCTGCCGGCGGTTGGACAACGCCCAGTTCGAAGGGGTGATTCAACCCGATGCGCGCACCGGTAAGGACCAGTTTGCCTTGCGCGCCCACTTACGCCCGGAGGCCGCCGATGCGCCGACCCCTCACACCCCGTGAACGTCGTGGCGGGGCCTTGTTGCTCCTGGCCGTGGTACTCGGTGCGGCCTATTGGTTACTGATCGACAGCTGGTTCGCCGGCCCGTTGCGCACCATGGGCGAGCAAGCCCAGCAGTTGCGTGAGCAGCAGCAACGCTACGCCGCCGTGTTGCACCAGGGCGAGGCATTGCGCGAGCAGCTTGAGCTGGCGCGGCAAGACCCGGCCAGCAGCGCCAGCCTGTTGCCAGGCGATGACCCCGATGTGGTCGCCGCCGATCTGATGCAGCGTCTGGCCGACCTGATCAACAGCCACGCCAACCTGGGCGGCGGCTGCAACCTCACCCAGCGCAAACCCATCACCACTGAACAGGACAGCAGCGAGCCCTATCGGCAGGTCAAGGTCAGCCTTACGCTGAACTGCGCCATCGAACCGCTGACCGCGATCCTGCACGCGCTGGAATACCAGCCGCCGTTTCTGTTTGTCGATGAGTTGCGCATTCGCCGCAGCAAACAGGCACCGGCCACTGGCGGGGCGGGCAAGCTGGCGGTGCAACTGCTGGTGCGTGGCTACCTGCAACCGGCGCAGGTGGCGCCATGATCGGTGCACTGCGCCCCCTGGAGTGGGGCTTGCTCGGCTTGGCCGGGCTATTGGGCGTACTGATGGCGGTGATCCTCAGCAGCATCGGTGATCAACCGCGATGGTTGCCGCAGGCGCCTGCACCTGCGCAGCCCTCCGTCACTGTGCAGGCCGCACCGGCGCCGGCGTTGCAAGAGCTCGCGAGCACCTGGCAGACGCCGCTGTTCAGCCCCGATCGCCGCCCGGACAGCGTGGTCGGCAAGACCCAGGTGGCGAGCCTGGCCAACCTGACCCTCAGCGGCATCATGATCACCGGCAACCTGCAAATGGCCATGCTCAAGCAAGCCGGCGGCCCACCCCTGACGGTGCGCCTGGGCCAGACGCTGCCCAACGGCTGGCGCCTGGAACACCTGACCCCGCAATACGCCCGATTCGCCCTCAACGGGCGTACCCAGACCCTGAGCCTGTACGGCAAGCGGTTACCCCTGATTTCCCATCCCCGCGAGCCCCTCCCTTGATCGATATGCGCACTTCGCTGTTTTGCCTGGCCACTGCCGTCTCCCTGGGCGGTTGTGGATCCTTACCCGACCGCCTTGATCCGGACGAACAGCTGCTGAACGAGGCGCTGCAAGGCACCGGTTCGCAACGCCCGCCGAATGCGGCGCCTGCGATGCAAAGCGCTCTGCCCGAGGCGAAGTCGCCGCCGCAGCGCCAGCTGATTCGTGGCAATCAGACGTTCGTGCGTAAACCCACTGCGCCGGTAAAAGCCCAGGAGGAGGGCGGCGACATCGTCTTCAACTTTCAGGGCCAGCCCATCGAAGCGGTGATCAACAGCGTAATGGGCGACTTGCTGCACGAGAACTACAGCATCGCCGAGGGCGTGAAGGGCAATGTCAGCTTCTCCACGTCAAAACCGGTGGACAAGCAGCAGGCTCTGTCGATCCTCGAAACCCTGCTGTCCTGGACCGACAACGCCATGATCAAGCAGGGCAGCCGCTACGTGATCCTGCCGGCCAGCCAGGCGGTGGCGGGCAAGCTGGTGCCGCAGATGCGCGTGACGCAGCCCTCCAGCGGGCTCTCGGCGCGACTCTTCCCGCTGCGCTATATCTCGGCCACCGAGATGCAGAAACTGCTCAAGCCGTTCGCCCGAGAGAATGCGTTTCTGCTGGTCGACCCGGCGCGCAATGTACTGAGCCTGGCCGGCACCCCGGAAGAGCTGGCCAACTACCAGGACACCATCGACACTTTCGATGTGGACTGGCTCAAGGGCATGTCCGTGGCGGTCTTCGGCCTGCAACGCGCCTCGGTGGCCGAACTGATGCCCGAGCTGCAAGCCATGTTCGGCGCCGACAGCGGCACGCCCCTGGCGGGTATGTTGCGATTTTTGCCGGTCGAGCGCACCAACTCGGTGGTGGCGATTTCGTCTCAGCCCGAGTACCTCAGCGAGGTGGGTGACTGGATTCGCACCATTGATGAGGGCGGCGGCAATGAGCCGCAGATGTATGTGTACGACGTACGCAATATGAAGGCCGCCGACCTGGCCAAATACCTGCGGCAGATCTACGGCAATGGCGCGATCAAGGACGACGCACCGGCCAAGGTCGCGCCGGGGTTGCGTACCACCACCTTGTCCTCGTCCACCAGCGCTGGGCTGCAGGCCAATGTCCCAGCGCCTGCACCCGACGAACCCGAATCCGAACCTGCCGAAAATACCCAGGCGCCCCCCACCAGCGACCTCGAAGCCGGCACCCGCATCACCGCGCAAAAGAGCAGCAACCAGCTGCTGGTGCGCACCCGTCCGGCGCAATGGAAAGAGATCGAAGCGGCGATCAAGCGCCTGGACAACCCACCGCTGCAAGTGCAGATCGAGACCCGCATCCTGGAGGTCAAACTCACCGGTGAATTGGACCTGGGTGTGCAGTGGTACCTCGGCCGCCTGGCGGGCAATTCCACCAGCACCACGGTGGCCAACGCCTCCGGCAGCCAAGGCGCCCTGGGCGGTGGCGGGGCGGGGCTGGAGGCGGCGGATTCGTTGTTCTACTCCTTTGTCAGCTCCAACCTGCAAGTGGCCTTGCACGCCCTGGAAACCAACGGCCGCACCCAAGTGCTGTCGGCGCCGTCGCTGGTGGTGATGAACAATCAGCCGGCACAGATCCAGGTGGGCGATAACATTCCCATCAGCCAGACCACCGTCAACACCGGTGACGCCGACACCACCTTGAGCAGTGTCGAATACGTGCAGACCGGGGTGATCCTGGATGTGGTGCCGCGCATCAATCCGGGCGGGCTGGTGTACATGGATATCCAGCAGCAGGTCAGTGATGCCCAGAACCCGGCGGGCAGCAGTGAGACGCCGGTGAACCCGCGCATTTCCACACGCTCGGTGTCGACTCAGGTGGCGGTGCAGAGTGGGCAGACGGTATTGCTTGGTGGGTTGATCAAACAGGACAACGCCGAGAGTGTCAGTGCCGTGCCTTATCTGGGGAAGATACCGGGGTTGCGGTGGTTGTTTGGCAATACTGGCAAGTCCAAGGACCGTACAGAGTTGATAGTGCTCATTACGCCAAGAGTCATTACCAGCAGCAGCCAGGCACGGCAGGTGACTGATGATTATCGCCAGCAGATGCAACTGTTGCGGCCGGCTCAATAATCCTGGCTGCTCGGAGTACCAATGTGGGAGGGGCTTGCTCCTGATGGCGGCTTGACTGCCAGCGACTACCTAAATGATACGACGCGATCCAAATGTGGGAGCTGGCTTGCCTGCGATGACGGCCTGACAGCCGACACAGCTATACCGAGTACATATCCATTCCTGTGGTAACGGCTGATATTGGTTCCGCTTTTACAGCGGGTCACTTTTGGAAAAGAGCCCCAAAAGTAACCAAAAGGGCTCTTGCCCCACCACTCGGCACCTCGCTTAGGCTCGGTGTGCCCGTAATCCGACAGTGATTTGGGGGGCCGCCGCCACGCGCCATCCATGGCGCGGGGCGGCTAAACCGGCATCCCTGCCGGTTTACCCCCCAAATCCCTGTCGAATTCTGGCCAGCGTGGTTTAACGGGGCGCCTAGGATCAAAAGCAGATCAAGATCACGAGCGGCTCGCTTCGCATCGTGGTTACGGTTGGCGGCTGCAAAGTTGTGTAGATACCTATGCTATCGAGGGCAACCTCCCTAGCCCAGAATCTCTCTGCTGCTGATGGGTTAAACATTACCGTTATGAATAAAAATATTAAATAATAATGAAAGTAGAGAATATTAGCTTATGCCAAAACAGCATTATATTTTTGAAATTCATTCCGTTATGTTTGAGCTCAACAGCCTACCCCTGACCTCGGATGGTACCCAGCGTGATTCAGATTCTGCGCGCCTGACCGGGTGACTATCCCCCGCAGCAGAGTCGTTGGACGGGAGCTCAACGTATGTTGCCACTTCAAACCCCTCGCTTGCCCCACACCTAGCCCAAGCCGAAACGCCTTTTGAACACCGGTCACGCCGCGCCAGGCGCGTGCCTGCTCGATTTCGCGATTTGGAAAAAGCCGGGAATGGATATGAAGCACGTTCTACAACCCACCGCCGCCCTGACGTTGTCCTTGCTGGCTGCAGCGACGCAAGCCCAGGACGACAGCACCTTGTCTACCGTCGTGGTCACCGGCAACCGTGGCGCCGAGCAGCGCACGGTCACCAGCAGCCCGGTGCCGATTGATGTGGTCAGCGCCAAGCAACTGCAAAGCACCGGCAAGCCCGGGTTGATGGAGGCGTTGAGCGCAGTGATCCCGTCGCTGACCTTGCCGGAAAAAACCGGCTGGGACGCCAGCGGCATTGCCCGGGCGCCGAACCTGCGGGGTTTGAGCGCCGCCGAAGTACTGGTGCTGGTCAACGGCAAGCGCCGCCACACCAGCGCCACCTTGAATATCAACGGCATCAACACTGGCGCGGCGCCGGCGGATCTGGACCTGATCCCCATCAGTGCCATCGACCATGTGGAAGTCCTGCGCGATGGCGCCGCAGCCCAATACGGTTCCGATGCCATCGCCGGGGTGATCAACGTGATCCTCAAGGCCGACACCAGCGGCACTTCGGTGACCAACACCGGCCTTGGCTACGACGGGAAGAAACAGACGGTGCAGCAAAGCCTCAACAAGGGCTTCGAAATCGGTAACGGCGGCATCGTGCAGTTGGCTCTGGATGCGCGTAGCCAGAACGATGACAACAAGGCCAGCGCCAATGGCTACACCTACGAGCAGGCGTATGGCCTGGCAGGCAAGTCCACCTATGGCGGCTACGGCACGCCCAAGACCAACCTGCTGACCCTGGGCTACAACGCCGAGCTGCCGATCGATGACAGCCTCAGCCTGTACTCCTTCACCACCTACTCGCGACGCAAAGCAGAGCAGGGCCAGAACTTCCGCTTGCCGACCATCACCAACACCATCACTACCGGGCCCAACGGCTACCCGGCCGGGTACACCCCGACCTGGTACATCGACGAGGATGATTTCCAGGCGGCCTTCGGTGGCAAGGGCACCCTGGGTGAGTGGGACTGGGACCTGTCCACCACTTACGGGCGCAATGAAGCGGAGCAGGGCACCACCCACAACCAGAACCCGTCCCTGGGCGAAGCCACGCCGAACAGCTTTACCTCCGGCACGTGGATTTCTACCGAGTTGACCACCAACCTGGATTTCAAGCGCGGCTTTGATATCGGCCTGCAAAAACCCTTGGACCTGTCCTATGGCTTCGAGCATCGGCGCGATACCTACGAGGTACAGGCCGGTGACTACGGGTCTTATGCCAACGGCGGCTACTGCGTGGCGCCGGGTAACTGCGCGTCGTCAGGGGCTCAGGTCACCAACGGTATTTCCCCGCAGGAAGAAAGCAGCGCTTCTCGCAACAGCCTGGCCAGTTATGTGGACGTGGGCTTCAACCCCTTGCCGGATTGGTACGTCGGCACCGCTTTGCGCTATGAGCATTACAACGAAGGCGTGGGTGCCACCCGCAGCGGCAAGCTGACCACCCGCTACGACTTCACGCCGCAGTTCGCGGTGCGTGCCACGGTGAGCAATGGCTTTCGGGCGCCGTCCCTGGCCAACAGTTTGTTCAGTGCGCGCTCCACCACCTATGGCGTGGTGGACGGCGTGTACCAGTCGATCAATTACGGCGTGCTGCCGGTGGGGTCGGCGGCGGCCAAGGCGCTGGGCGCCGAAGAGTTGAAGCCCGAACGCTCCACCAATTTCAGCCTCGGTTTCACCCTTACACCCACCGACCGCCTGAGCTTCACCGCCGATGCCTACGTGATCAATCTACGTGACCGCATCACCCTGACCGGCACCTTGCTGGGTCCTGAAGTCACCCAGGTACTGCAGAACAACGGCATCAACTCCACCTCCGGCGGCCAGTACTTTATCAATGGCGCCGACACCCGCACCAAGGGCCTGGACCTGGTCAGCAGCTACAACCAGGACCTGGGCGCGTTCGGCGCGCTGAAGTGGACCGCTGCGTTCAACTGGAACCAGACCAGAATCCAGAACTACAAGGCGTCCACCAGCATCCTTGGCCGACCTTATGACCTGATGGACCGCGAGGCCCGCAACCTGATCACCGGCGTGCAGCCCAATACCAAGCTGATCCTTGGTGGCGACTGGAGCATCGAACGCTTCAATCTCAGCCTGGCCCTGACTCGCTACGGTTCCTACAAGGAGGTCAATTCATCGGCCAACCGCGACCTGGACCGGGTCTACAGCGCCAAATGGATCACCGACCTCGACCTTGGCTACAACCTCACCAAAGACCTGAACATCGCCATCGGCGCCAAGAACCTGTTCGACCAATACCCCAAGAAACAAGGGGTGCCGAGCAGCACCATGGTTGCCAGCTACGGCACTTATTCGCCCTACGGTTTTACCGGTGGGTACTACTACACCCGGCTGACTTACGCCTTCTAAGGCCTGCGAGGAATAGCACATGCCCATTGTCGCCAAACCCTACGACCTGCTTGATGAGGTCAGCGTACAACCGCTGCGTCAGCACCGCGTCTCCACGCCGATCAAGGCGCTGCAAGTGGTGCCCGCCCGGCATCCCTGGCGCTGGGCCGGGTCGATCTTCGCCGCGCTGGTGCTGCTGGCCATCGTGCATTCCCTGGCCACCAACCCGCGGTGGGAGTGGGGGGTGTTCGGCCAGTGGTTCTTCTCGCCGTCAGTGCTGCGCGGCTTGGGGCAGACGCTGTTGCTGACGCTGCTGAGCACGGTGTTCAGCGTCATCCTTGGCACGGCGCTGGCGTTGGCGCGGCTGTCGGGCTCACCGTTGCTGGCCGCATTGGCCTGGGGCTATATCTGGTTTTTCCGCTCGATGCCGGCGCTGCTGGTGCTGATCATTCTCTACAATTTTGCCTACCTGTACGACCACATCGTGCTCGGTGTGCCGTTCACCGATCTGGTGTTCGCCGAGTGGTCGACGGTGGATGTGCTCAGTCAATTCACCGTGGCGGTGCTTGGCTTGAGCCTGATGCAGGCCGCCTACGCGGCAGAGATCATTCGCGGTGGCCTGATCGGTGTGGAGGCCGGCCAGCATGAAGCAGCCGCGGCCCTGGGGTTGCCGGCCTCGCGGCGCATCTTCCGCATCATCCTGCCCCAAGCGCTGCGTTCGATTTTACCGTCGGGGTTCAACGAAATCATCGGCCTGGTCAAGGGCACTTCCATTGTCTATGTGCTGGCCCTGCCCGAGCTGTTCTACACCGTGCAGGTCATCTACAACCGTACCCAGGCGGTGATCCCGCTGCTGATCGTGGCCACGGTGTGGTACCTGATCATCACCACCGTGCTCACCAGCGCCCAGTACTACGTCGAACGTCATTTCGCCCGCGGCACCGCCCGGGTGCTGCCGCCGACGCCGTTGCAGCGCCTGCGCCTGTGGCTCAAGGAGAAGTCCCATGGCTGAAGCACGCGCCGGGCGCATCCAGATCCAGGGCGTGGGCAAGCGCTTTGGCAACCAGCAGGTGCTCGATAATATCGACCTGACCATCGACCCCGGCAAGGTCACGGTGATCCTCGGCCCGTCCGGCTCGGGCAAGTCCACCTTGCTGCGCACCATCAACCACCTGGAGAAAATCGACAGCGGGCATATCACCATCGACGGTGAATATGTCGGCTACCGACGCAAGGGCGACCTGCTGTTCGAACTCAAGGAGCGCGAGATCCTCAAGCGTCGCATCGACGTGGGTTTTGTATTCCAGAACTTCAACCTGTTCCCGCACCTCACCGCGTGGGAAAACATCGCCGAAGCGCCGTTGGCCCACAAGCGCTGGAGCAAGGCCCAAGCGCACTTCAAGGCCGCCGAGTTGCTGGCCAAGGTCGGCCTGGCGGACAAGGCCGACGCCTATCCGCGCCAGCTCTCCGGTGGTCAGCAACAACGCGTCGCCATCGCCCGGGCTCTGGCGCTGGACCCGAAGGTTCTGCTGTTCGACGAGCCCACCTCGGCCCTCGACCCTGAGCTGGTAGGCGAGGTGCTGGACGTGATCAAGGGCCTGACCCGGCTGGGCGTGACCCTCGTAATCGTCACCCACGAGATCGGCTTTGCCCGTGAAGTGGCAGACCACGTGGTGTTTCTTTGCGACGGTCAACTGATCGAAGAGGGCCCGCCCGAACAGATCTTCCGCCAACCCCGCCATCCCCGCACCCAGGCCTTTCTCGGCAAGGTGCTTTAGTTCAAGGAGTGAGTGCCCATGTTCATCAACACCACCCGCGTGACCTTGCTGGCGCTTGCCGTCAGCACCGCGCAATATGCCTTCGCTGTGCAACAGGTTGATCTCAGCCCCGACCGCCCGCGCATCCATGTGCCGCGCAATGAAGCGGCCATCGCGCAGATCCCGCCGGGCTTCAAGTTCGCCCAGCCGGGCAAGTTCACCGTGGCCGTGTCCGGCGTGGCCGGGCCGCCCCTGGCACTGCTCGCCAGTGACGACAAGACCACCATCGGCAGCGAAGCCGACACCGCGCAATTGGTCGCCGACAGCCTCGGCCTGCAACTCAACGTGGTGCAGACCAGCTGGGAAGACTGGCCCCTGGGTGTCAGTTCGGGCAAATACGATGCGGTGATCAGCAACGTCACCGTCACCGAGGCGCGCAAGAAGCGTTTTGACTTCGCCACCTACCGCCAGGATGTGCTCGGCTTTTACGTCAAGAGCACCAGCAAGATCAACGCGATTCAGCAGGCGGCGGACATTGCCGGGCTGAAGATCATCGTCGGCTCCGGCACCAACCAGGAAAAGGTCCTGCTGGCCTGGAACGAGGCCAATGAAAAAGCCGGCCTCAAGCCTGCGCTGTTGCAATACTTCGACGACCAGGCCGCCGCGCAACTGGCGGTGCAGTCAGGGCGCAGCGATGCGCTGTTCGGGCCGAACTCGGTGTACGCCTATTCGGCGGCGATCACCGGCGGCATCAAGCGCGTCGGCACTGTCAACGGTGGGTGGCCGTTGCAGGCCGATATCGCCGTGACCACGCGCAAGGACAACGGCCTGGTCCAGCCGATCCACACCGCCCTGGAGGGCGCGATTGCCGGGGGCCAATACGAGCAGGTGCTGCAACGTTGGGGCCTGGATGTCGAACGCGTCGACAAGTCGCTGATCAATCCACCGGGCCTGCCGGACTAGGAGCATCGACATGGGACTGACACGACGTGAAGCGCTGTCGAGCATTGCCGCAGTGGGCGGTGAGAAGGCGGTCAAGGATGCACTGGCGGTGTTGGGGCTGGGCCCATCGTCACACCGCCGACCGCAACCGCTGAAACTCAAGGATGGCCTGGGGCAGGGCACCCGCGTGCTGGTGCTGGGCGCCGGGATTGCAGGATTGGTCACGGCCCTGGAACTGAGTCGCGCCGGCTTCAGCGTGCAGGTGCTGGAAGCCCGTGAGCGCGTAGGTGGTCGCACCTGGACCCTGCGCAACGGCGATCGCGTGGCCTACAAGGATGGTCGCTCGCAAACCGTGGGGTTTGATCCGGGCCAGTATTTCAACGCCGGCCCGGCGCGCATTCCCAGCCAGCACCGCACCATCCTCGACTATTGCAGTGAGCTGGGCGTGCCGTTGGAAGTGCTGGTCAACAGCAGCCATGGCGCTCAGGTGCGGCCGGACCTGAGCCAGCCGGCGTTCAGCGTCGGCCAGGCGCTCAACGATACCCGTGGGCACCTGTCCGGGTTGCTGGCCAGGGCGGTGCAACGTGACGCCCTTGACGATGTGTTGAGTGGTGAAGAGCGCACGCGCCTGCTGGGTTTTTTGCAGGTGTACGGCGACCTGTCCCAGGAGCTGGCCTTCGAGGGCACCCTGCGTTCCGGGCACCTTGAATCCGCCGCCCACCCTGGCGCCTTGCCCGCCCGCCACAAGCCGCTGGGGTTGGAGCGCTTGCTGCACCCGGAACTCTGGGGCGCTTTGTTGCACACCGAATTCCCGGAATTTTCAGCCACCATGTTCCAGCCGGTGGGCGGCATGGACCGCATCACCGACGCCCTCTACCGACGCGTGCATGAGCAGGTGCAACTGGGCGCCCAGGTGCGACAGATCCGTCAGTTGGAGGACGGCGTGGCGGTGACCTATCACGACCAGCACAGCGGCCGCGAACAGGTGGTGCGTGCCGATTACCTGGTCTCGACCTTGCCGCTGCCCCTGCTGGCCAGGCTCGACAGCGACTTCAGCGACCCGGTCAAGGCCGCCTTGCTCAGCACGCGCAGCGACCAGGCGACCAAGGTGGCGTGGCAATCCCCACGTTTCTGGGAAACCGATTACCGCACCTATGGCGGCCTGTCATGGGTCGAGCACCCGGCGCGCTTGCTGTGGTACCCCAGCAACGACCTCAACACCCGCGAGGGCGTGCTGGTGGCCGGTTACGTGACCGGGGAGGGCGCCGACGTGTTCGGCGCACAGCCACTCGAACAGCAGCACGCCGCCTCCCGACAAGCCGTAGAGCTGTTGCATCCAGGTTATTCCAAACATTTGCGTCATCCACTGGCGGTGTCCTGGGAACAGATCCCCTACAGCGAAGGCCCGTGGCTGCAACGCGAACACTTCCCCGCCCAGGCCCACGCCTTGCTGGAACGGCCCCATGGCCGGGTGTACTTCGCCGGCGACGGCCTGGTGCAAAGTGGCGTGGGCATCTGGCAGGAGTCGGCGGCCAACTCCGCGCGCCATGTGGTGGCGCAACTGGCCGAGCACATCACCCAACAACGACAGATCGCGGCTGTGGCCGCCTCTTGAGGAGCAATACCATGAGCGACAGCATTCAACGCACCAGCGTGGGCGATTTTCCCATCTCGCAAACCGTCACCGTGCCGGCCTCGGCCAGTCTGATATTCGTCAGCGGCACGCTGCCCGACCTCGCCGACCCAAATGTGCCTGGGGCTTATGGCGACACCGAAGTGCAGACTGTTTCAGTGTTTAACAAGCTGCGCAAAATCCTCCAGCAGCAGGATCTGGACCTGGGCGATATCGTGCAGTTGCGGGTATTTCTGGTCGGCGCGGAAGAAACCGACGGCAAGCTGGATTTTGCCGGGTTGCAGCGGGGGTATACGCAGTTCTTCAGTACGCCCGAGCAGCCGAACAAACCGGCGCGGACAGCGTTGCAAGTGGTGGCGCTGCCGTTGCCGGGGGCGTTGGTGGAAGTGGAGGCGACTGCTGCTCGGGCGGTGTGATGACGCCCGTCACTCTGCGGCGTGGAGCCTTTGCTCTGTCGCCCGATCGATCAACGCCCGCAGCGCTTCGAACAAAGGGGCTGCATCTGTGTGTTTTTTGCCGTAGGCCAGGTTGAAGGCGTAATCGAAATCGGGCGGGTTCAGCCCTTGGGTGTGCTGCAGCAGGGTCTCCAGTTTGTCCATGGCCTTGACGGCTTTTGCTTCCGGCGAGCGCGCGTTCTCGTAGTCATCCCATAACGTCAGGATCTCGGCTTTCAGGGGGCTGTCCAGGGACTGCGCCAACAGCAGCAGGTCGAGCCGCTCCTGTTCGCCCTTGTTGGGAAACGCCGCCTGGCTGACCGCCGGGATATCGCCGTGGATGGCTTCGCCCAAATCATGGATAACGCACATCTTGAGGATTTTCAGCAGGTCCAGGCCGGGCAGTTGATCGGCGAACACCATCGCCATCAGACACAGGCGCCAACTGTGTTCGGCCGTGCTTTCAGTGCGGCCCGAAGCCGTGTGGGCGCTTCTGAGCACATCCTTGAGTTTTTCCGCTTCGCGCAGAAAATCGAGACGGCCTTTGATTTTTTCCATGTCCATGATGCTGCCCCGCAAGGTCGGTTGTGCAGGTAAGCCTAGGTGCGCGAGCGCAGATCGTCCACGCATAAAATATGCGCGGTGGGCTTTCAGAGTGTCTCGACCAGGCGTGCTGCGCTGCCATCGCTCAGGGTCATGCGTGTCCAGCGACACAGGCTTGGGCGTATGGGCACGAGATTGGAGTCGTTGCTTCCAGTGGTGAATTCAAGGGCCGGTGGTGCCTGGGTTTCACGCTAGCCGGTATGCTCCAGGCTGGCTTCGATCAGCTGGATTTGCGGCGTTGCGAAGCGCCACAACGACTGGCCCATAAGCTCGGCGAGCGGGCTGCTGAACTGGCGTGCGCGGGAGGGCGAGCACGCGAGCAGGCGGTGCGTCAGGTCGCACACCAAGTGCATCGCTTGCGAACTCTCGCTGACCAGCCGGGCCAATGCCTGATCGGCGGCTGCATCAAGTCGGGCTGCCAACAACTGCTCAAGCTGTTGGTGCGCAGCCGGATCCATCGCTTGTACGCCACTTTCCCAGCGCGAAATAGTCGATTGCGTGACGTTGAACAACTGCGCTGCATGACTTTGCTTGATGCGGTGCAGCAAACGCCATCGCCGCAGCGCAACGCCGGGCAAGGCAGGCTTGAGCAAGGAGTGAGGCATCTGCGATTCCTGAGTCGACGGGTGGATGACGAGTGTGATGACAAGAGGGCAGCGGTGCAAATGAGTGGGATGAACGGCCCTCGGGTTGGCACACCAAGCCTCAGGGCTGAAGTGTTGATCGCTCCTGATACGCAGATCCAATGTGGGAGGGGGCTTGCTCCCGATAGCGGATTGTCAGTCACTGCATGTGTTGACTGAACCACTGCTATCGGGAGCAAGCCCCCTTCCACATGGCTACTCTTTATTGCTGCAACAACAAAGCCTGCTGCTTGAGCTTGCGCTTCTGGACAAACGGTAAGGTTTCATCATCCCCATACGGCGCGCTGTACCAATTGCCGTAGCTCGGGTTGGGCAGCAGGAACCAGCGCTGCCCCAGCCAGTTCACATAGGGTTCGACGGCCTTGCGCTGCGCAGCCAGGGTGTTGTGTTCGGCCTGCACGAAATCTCCCAGCGAGTCACCGGCCATCAACAACACGCGGGCTTGGCTGGCGACCCACTGGCGACGGCAGTTCTTGCCGTAGCCGGCGCTTTCGCAGTGGCCGGTAGGCGTGCTGGCCGCCAGGATCTGTGCGTTGCTCTCTATCGGAAAGCCGCGCAAACGCAGGTTTTCAGCGGTGGCCGCGACCTGGCTGTGCTCGCGGTTGGTGAGGTAATACACCTTGATCCCTTTTTGCCTGGCCGCTTGCAGGAACGCCACGGAACCCGGCAGTGCCTGAGCCTTGGCCTGCGCGACCCAGGTATTCCAACGATCGTAGGAATAGATCTGATTGTTGACGATGTCGCGAGCGTTGAGCGGCACGTTGTCCAGCAAGGTCTCGTCGATATCCACGATCACCGCCGGCGGCAGGCCGGCCAGCTTGCGCTCAGGCAAAGGCAGTGCGTCCCAGCTGGGGTCGGCCAGCGCTACATCGAGTTGGCGGGTGGCGTTGGCGAAGAGCTGGCGGTAGATCATCTCGTGCTCGATGGACGTCTGGGTCCAGAGCACTGCATCGAGTTGGTCGTTGGCCGGGGGTGTTTGCTGGCAGCCTGCCAGGGCGGTGGTCAGCAGGCAGGCACTGGCAAGGAACAGGTTACGCATGGGCAAATCTCGCGGAGGATGGGTGCGTGGTCGGCACAGTAGCGCATTCCCCCGCACAATCAAGGCGTACACACCAGTGCCTGGCGCTCGTAGTTCAACGCCTTGTTCTGTGGTGCCAGCGCATAGCTCGCGCTACAACGCTGTTCACCCCACTTGATGATCAGTGTGCCCTGATCCTCTTCCACCAGCGCCAGGGCATTACCATTGGGGTCGGCAATCGCCAACTGCTTGCCATTGGCGTCTTCCAGTGAGGCACCAAACGACAGCGGTTGATGCTGTGCATCAAACAACTCAAACAACACCCGCCGCCCGGTGGTGCCGCTGTAATGCGCCACCACGATGGCGCCACGGCGCGGCACCAGCTGCTGGGTGGCGTTGGTGATTTCCACGTCGCCACCCAGATCGCGAGTGTCCAGGCTGATCCAGTTGACCCGGTAGGGTTGCGCAGTGGGCACCACCGCATAGCCGTTGTAGCCGGTTTCCACCCCGCTGTAGCTGCTGATCTTGGCCCCAGAGACGCCTGGTACTTCGGCCAGGGCAAAGGTCTCGCTTACCGTCTGCCCCAGGTTGACGCCGCCCGCGTGAGCCACCACGGAGCCTGCGAGGTTGAAGTTCTGTGAGTTGTAGCCCTGGCCCTGGCTGTAACCGAGGCTGACGTCTGCCACGGCGGTACGACTGTTGATGTTCACCGAGCCTGAGTCGCCGCTGGTGTCACTGTGGCCCGCCTGCACCGAATAGAAGGTGTCGCTGGTGTCGGCCACGTAGCCGTTGATGCCCGCTTGGGTGGTGGTGTCGCCACGTTGGTGGCTGGTGGTGACAAACGCTCGTGGCGCGCGGGCCTGGCTGCCCAGCGGGAAAGACACCGACAGGTTCACCTGCGTGTCGCTGCTCGGCTCGCCCCAGGTGACGATCTGCTTGGTGCGCGTCACGCCAAGGTTGTAGCTCAGGTCGCCCCAGTTGCCGGTGTAGCCCGCGGAAAAGCTCTGGGAGCCGCCGCGATTCCAGTAGCGTTGGTCGCTGGCGTTCACATACAGGCTGCCGAATTCGCTGTTGCGTCCGATGCTCTGGTTGATGGTCAGGTCGGTGCGGGTTTTCGAGTGGCCGGTGCGTACGCGCAGGTCTTCGCTGCTGTCTTCCACATGGTCGGTGAGGGTGCGATAGCCCTCGGTGGAGTAGCGATAGGCGGCCAGGGTGAAGTTGGTATCGGTGCCGGCAAAGGTCTTGGCGTACAAGGCGCGTACGCTGCTGCCCTGGGAGGTTCGCCCCTGGGCCTTGCTGGACGAATGGGTGGTATCCAGGGAGAACGCACCGAACGAGGTGTTCCGGCCGGCGCCGATCGACAGCGCGCTGTAGTCCTCACTGGCTTGCACACCGACAATCCCGCTGAGGTTGCTGGTCAAGCCGTAAGCCAGCGTACCGCTAAAAAAACGCGGGGTTGCCAGGCCATCGGCATTGCTTTTGAACGTGCCCGCCGAGACGCTGTATTTCACCTGGCCTTCGCGCACCATGATCGGCAGGCTGGAGAACGCCTGCATCGTCACCCGCCGCGTACCGTCGGCTTCGATCACGGTGATTTGCAGGTCACCGTTGGAGCCGCTGGGGTAGATATCGTTGATCTCGAACGGGCCTGGCGCGACGTTGGCGGTGTAGAGGATGTAGTCGTTCTGGCGGATCTCAACCGTCGCGTTGGTCTGCGCCACGCCGCGGATCACCGGCGCGTAGCCGCGCTCGCTGTCGGCGCGCATGCCGTCGTCGGAAGCCAGCTTTACCCCGCGATAGCGCACGCTGTCGAACAAATCGGTGTCGGAAAAAATTTCACCGGCGCTGAATTGGCCCTTGATCGCGGTGACGTCATGCTGCAAGTAAGTACGGTTGCTGGTGAAGGTGTTCGAGCGATCGGTGCCGCCGCTCAGGTTCGACTCGTTGCGCAGGCGCCAGGCCCCCAGGTTGATGCCGTTGCGCAGGCCCAGGTTATTGGCGATGCGGGTCTTGTAGTCGCCGGCGGTACGACTGCTGTTGAGTTGGTAGTTGATGAAGGCGGCGGGCACACCGTCGTCCCACAACTGTGGGTCGACATACCCGCGCAAGCCACGCTGCATTGCCACCTGCGGGATACTTGCGAGCAGGCGCAGACGGCTGCTGTCGTAGCGCACGCTGGCGTCTTCGATCATGTCGGCAAGGGCGTAGCAGTCCTGCGGCTGCTGCGGGTCAAGTTTGCCCTCGGCCTGCAAACGGTGCAGGTCGATACCCAGTTGCTTGAGAAGGTCGAGGGTCAGGCAGGCTTCGACGCGGCCGTTTTTCGGGTTGCGCTTGAAGTCGATATCGCGTCGGCCCACCAGCACTTCGTTGCTGTACAAATCGACGCGGTAATTGCCCGGCAGCACGCTGTTGGCCGAGAGCAATTGCTGCAAGTCCACCGGTGACTGCGAGCCTTGCAGGAAGGTGGTATTGAAGGTTTCCGTAGCGTCATCGGCCATGACCAGGCCGGGCAGACTGGCGGCAATCGCCAGCGACAGCGTCTTCAACTTCAGTACGCCACGTGCGGGCCTGTTGCTGGAAAGAAAGGACATGCGAAGACCTATGACATCCCTGATTGACGGACAGCCGGGCACGCAAACACGCACGCGAAGTGAGCCTGTGGGTTAGCGAAAGTGCTTAGGGGTTGAGGCGCGATTCAGTCGCATGCGCCGGTAGCGCAGTGCCGCTGGACAGCGGCGCGCTGTAGTGATTCTGCGCGCCGTAGTCATTGATGCTGGAAAACGACAACTGCACCGGCCCGCTGGCAACTGGAGCACTGAGCGCAAACTGTTTTTGTTCGCCTGGCGCAATCATGGTGGAGTCGCTGGCCAATACCGCCTGCACTTTGATGTCGGCCATGGACACGTGGTACAGCGTCGGGTTTTTCACCTGCAACAGGGTTTGGCTGCCGTGTTTGACCAGCGTCCATTCAAGCTGCGCAGGGGCTTGCAGCGCACTGCCGGTGAGGCCTGCAGGGCGGTAAAAAATCTTGATCCGTTGGCGTATAGCCAACTGCAAAGTGTTCTCGGCTTCGCTGGCCTTGGGGATTTCCTGCACGTTGAGCCACACCACCGACTCGCGGTCCGTGGGCATGCCGGTGCCTTCGTACAGGATTCGCAGCAGTTGTTGTTCCTTGGCAAATACCCGCGCCAGGGGCGGGGTGACGGCAAACGGCGCGCGGCTGGCGCGGGCATCGTTCATGTCGACCCAGGATTGAATCAATACATCCTGGTTACCGTTACGCACGGTAATGTTGGCTTCCTTGTGGTCACCGTCAAACACGATACGGGTGGCATTCAATGAAATGCTGGCGGCGGCCTGGGTAGCCATGAGCAAGCCCAGCAGCCCCAGACATGCGGCGATAGAACGAGGCGGCATGAGGGTTATCCGGTGTAATCAGAAGACAATGGCGAGGCCGCAAGGCCTCGCGCGTTCGGTGCCCGGGGCGCCGAATTATTCGTATTGCAGGATGAACGGCAGGGTGGCGTCACCGCGACCGGCGGTCGACGAGCCCGCCGCTGCGGTGGTGACGTAGGCGGCCGCGAAGCTCAGGGTGGCGTCGCCGCCTTCAGTACCGGCACCGTGCATGGTGCTTTCAATGCGTGCGGTGCTTGGCGAGCTGAGGTCGATCAGACCGCCCTTGCTGTCGAGCAGGGCAATACCGACGTTTTGTGCAGTGGCCGAACCCGGGTTCAGGGCCAGTACCTTTTTGCCGGTGACCAGGCCCGAACCGCCGTTGTTGGCGTCAAAGATCATGGCGACCTTGGTGCCCTGGTTGCAGTTGACGTTCAGGTTGAAGTCTTTGGCGGTCACGCGACCTGCGGTCGGGTTTTCCGCGGTGCCCATGTCCTTGATCGATACGTTGCCCATGTCCACCGAAATGGTGCGGTCGGAGTTGGCGCCGTCCACCGAGCAGGCATCATTATTAATGACGCCGGTGAAGGTGATTTTACCGCTGCCGCCCAGGGTTGGCGTCGGAGCAGGATCCACGGCAAATGCACTGCCGGAAGCGGCGATAATGGCCGAGGCGATCACAGCCAGGGAAAACTTCTTCATGATGATGTCCGTAAGTGTTAGTTGAAAAGTTTGCTGTTGTTGAACTGCGAGCAAAGAGTAGGCGACGAGGCGGCGGGAGCGAATAAGACGATTCTTATAAGCGCTGGCGTGGGCAGGTTATTTGTGCTGTTGCAGCGGTGAAAGGCTTGAGAATAAAGGGCAAAGCCATTGTCCAGGAATGGCTTGCAAGTTATGCGTTAGTTGAAGATGTTACGTTCCAGGCAATAAGCAAGTAGATCCTGGTCGCTGCTGACTTCAAGTTTGCGCATGGCCGATATCTTTTGTGCGCTGATGGTCTTTGAACTTCGGTTCTGGCGGCGCGCAATGTCACTCACGCTCATGCCGGAAATAAACAGGCGCAGGATCTCGAACTCTTTGGGCGACAAACTGGTAAAGCGCTCGTCAATTGCCGTGAGGGTCTCTATCACCGAGGTCTTTGGCGGCTCCAGGCTGCGATAGTCGCTGTCCTGGGCGATCGCCTTGAGTGCCAGTTGAATCTCGGTATGCAACTGGCTTTTCTGGATGATGCCGACCACGCCCAGCTCTTGCAGGCGGGTGAGGATCAGGTGGTTGGAGATCATGGTCAGGATCAGGATCTGTACCTGCGGGAAGTGTCGTTTCAGGTACTCCACCAGCTTCAGGCCATCGCCATAAGGCGAGTCGCCCGGCATGTTGTAGTCGGTAATCACGATGTCAGCGCCTTGATGCTGCAACAGCTCGATCAGGCCGGCCGAACACACGGCCTCGCCGACGACTTGAAAGCGCATGTCACGCTCTACCAGTTCGCGAACGCCCAGCAACACGATCGGGTGATCGTCGGCGATTACCACGTTGAATTTTTTCATAAAGGGCCGTCCGTAGTGCCAGTTCAAGTGAGT
This sequence comes from Pseudomonas sp. HN8-3, assembly GCF_020790195.1. Taxonomy (NCBI): domain Bacteria; kingdom Pseudomonadati; phylum Pseudomonadota; class Gammaproteobacteria; order Pseudomonadales; family Pseudomonadaceae; genus Pseudomonas; species Pseudomonas sp. HN8-3. The sequence continues at coordinate 3,834,563 of NZ_CP086206.1, read as the reverse complement.
GAAGAATGCCCGGGCTGGAGAGTCTCCAGAACGGCCGACAGACGCCGCATCACAGTCTTCACCTTGAGCTCAAGCGTTGTGTCGAGGCTGCCGCGGTCAAGGGCGCTTTCCAGTTCGATGCACGCCTGGGCCAGGCTGAGGGCCTGAACAGCACCCAGGGCGCCGGCGATCGAATGCAGCAATTGGCCGAGGTTGCGGGTATCACGCTGTGCCAGAGCCACACCGATGCGCTGTATGTCCTGCTGCACGCTGCTGATGAACAGCGGGCGCATCTTGTCCGACAGTTGCACACTGTCGTCGAATACCGACGCGGCAGGCTCAACCGGGGGCTGGACCTTGCACAGCTTGATCAACTGGCCACGCAGGGTTTGCAGGCTCAAGGGCTTGACGATCCAGGCGTTCATGCCCACCGCCAGGCAACGCACGCCTTCCTCACGCATCGCATTGGCGGTCACGCCGATAATCGGCAACTGAGGGTCATGTTCGCGCAGGATTCTGGCCAGCTCGTACCCATTCATCAACGGCATATTCACGTCGGTCAGTACCAGGTCGAAAGCCTGGGGTTGCCACAATTGCAACGCCTGCTCGCCGTTGGCGGCCAGGCTCACTGAGCAACCGAGTGCCTCCAACTGCTCCTTGATGATCGCCTGGTTGACCGGGTTGTCCTCGGCCACCAGGATGCGCAGCCCCAACCGCCCCGCGCTTTGTGGTCGGGTCGGCGTCGGCTGCTCATGCTTGCCATGCTGCGCCAGTGACACGGTGGCGGCGAGGGCGCGTACGTCGTGCAGATCCACCACCCAGCCTTGCGCCGTGTGCAGCGGCGGGCTGTGCGCACCCGGCAGGCACAGCACGCGCTGGCCGACCCATGGCCTGGCGGGCTCCCTGGGCAACAGGTCCACCAGCACTGCATGGTGGTTGTCTTTGTCTTGGGTGGTCGCCGCCAGGGCGGCGGTAATGCCTAGGCGGTTGAGCCAGTCACTCATCGCCTGCGCCAGTTCGCGTACCGGTGCCTGTACGTATACCGGCGTCGGGCTGGGTTCGATCAGCGGCAGGTTGGTGAGTGTGCCGCCACACAGCGGCAGGCGCATTTTCAACGTAAAGCTGCTGCCCAGCCCAGGCTCGCTGACCACACGGATCTCGCCGTCCATCATCTGCGCCAGCCACCGGCAGATCGGTAGGCCAAGCCCGGCGCCACCTTCGCTGGCGGTGTCCGGCGCCTGGTAGAACACATCGAAGAGCTTGGCCTGCTGCGCCTCGGGGATGCCTACGCCCGAGTCGGTGACTTGCCATTGCAGGTCGACATGATTGGCGTCGCGCCCCGTCACCCTGGCACGAATCACCACGCGCCCGAAATCGGTGAATTTGATCGCGTTGCTGACCAGGTTATTGAGAATCTGGCGGATGCGCATCGGGTCGCCCATCACGCAGTCCGGCAACTGCGGGTCAATGCAGCTATAGAGCTGCAGCCCCTTGCGCTGGGCGAAAGCGGCGTAGGTGTGCAGGGTGTCTTCGAGCATGTCCAGCGGGCAGAACTCCACAGCTTCTATCGCCATTTGCCCGGACTCGATCTTCGAGACATCCAGCACATCGCTGATCAGTTGGAACAGCGTGGCGGACGAGCGCTGGATGGTGTGAAGGTAGGCCTTCTGGTGTGGGTCAAGGTTCGTCAGACCGAGTAATTCGAGGGTGCCGAGCACGCCATACAGCGGCGTGCGGATTTCATGGCTCATCGTTGCCAGGAACAACGTCTTGGCCTCGCTGGCCGCATCGGCGGCGTGACGCGCTTCCTCCAGGGACTGGGCATCTTCGATATGCCGGGTAATATCGTTGAAAGCGTACAGGCGCACGTTTTCAGCCTGATAGCGGGTCGACACAAAGCCGATCTGCAGGTGCCGGCCCTCGATCTCCAGATGCGTTTCTCCGCTCTCAGCCATGTCGTGCTTACCGGCCATGGCCGCCACCAAACGTGCGGTACCCGGCCATTGCTGGGCCCGCTGGTTTTCGATCAACACCTTGCCATCGCTGCGTCGCACCACGCATAACCCGGTGGGGGCGGTGTCGATGATCACGCGGCTGAATGCCACGCTTTCGGCAATGCGTTCGTGAGCCAGTTGCGCCGGCGTAATCACCTGGCGCCGATACCAGCGACTGCCGGCCCAACCCAGGGTGATCAGGCTGAACAGCAGCAAAGCCAAGGTGCTCAACGGCCACAATGCGGAGTGAAAGAAGTGCGAGTAGTTCAGGCCATAGACCGCGCTCCAGGGCTGGTCGCCGGCCTGGGTTATCTTGAATTCAATGCCGTTGGCCGTGAAATGCACACCGTCGCTGAGCTGCGCCTGGATGGTAGGCCCGATCAACCGGCTGCCGTCAGGGCCAATCAGGGTGAAGCGATCAAACGCCGAGTGATTCAATGCGCGCTGTACATCGTCGACCTGCGACACGTCGAGCAGGGTGCCGATCACTGCCTGGCCCTGTGCGTCGAGTGGCAGGCCGATGTAGGCCAGCAAATATTCGGGTTCGGGTCCGGCCTGCCAATACACCCGATTCTGCTCAAGCGGCTGCGGTGTCTGTGCGAGGATTTGCTGCACAGCGTTGACTCGCGCCACGGGGTTGTCGGTATCCTCGGGGCTTTCCCGGTGCTGATAGCCCACGGACGGAACAGTGATGGTGTAGTTCGCCTGACGATTGAGCAGAAAGGTTTGCGGCGCCTCGTACGGCGACGAGGACCAGAAGGCGCTGTAGTAACTGGTCAGGTGCGCGCCCAGGGCAAAAATCGGCGGTCTGGCGGCGGCGCCGATCTGCTGTTCATCGAACTTGATGCTGAACGGTACCGAAAACGAATACTTCTGGCCTTCGTACAACGTGCGGCGGTTGTCGACCATGCGGCTCTTGAGGCTGATCTGCACGTGGGTGGCGTGCAGCAGTTCGGCCTGGATGCCGGGATGCGTCAGGCTCTTGAGGTAGGTTTGCTGATCTGAGAGATTTTCCATCAGTCGCGCAAAGTGAAAGCGCATGGCGCCGTACCGGATTTCGACGCCCCTTTGCAGAGACCAGTAATTGGTCAGTACCAGTAGCAAAGCAATTCCCATCAGGACCATCAAGCCCTTGTTCAGGCGCAATGAGCTGCGGGTAAAGGCTTCGAGGATCGCGTTGTTGTGCTTCATCAGGGGGTCCGCAGGCGCAGGAAAAATCGGCACTGGATGCTGCTTACTCCTTTAAAGGGCAAGTAATCCGGGGCCGCCAGCTAGTGAGATGTCGCGGGGCCATCATTGTTCAGTAGTTGCTGAAATTGGTCCGAAGACACGGCGTGAGAGATCAGGAAACCCTGCACCTGATTGCAGTCGATTTTGCGCAGCAGCGCCAATTGCTGCGGGGTTTCCACGCCCTCGGCGACCACCGTCAGACCCAACTTGCGGCCCAGCGCGATAATGCTCGCCAATGCCTGGGCGATGCCTTCGTTGTCGTGACTGCCCTGCACCAGTGCCTGGTCGATCTTCAGTTCGGTAAAGGGCGTGGACACCAGATTGAGGTAGGAGCTGTAGCCCTTGCCGAAATCATCCTGGGACAAACCGAACCCCTTGATCCGCAATCGGCAGGCGCCGGCGTAGAAGTTGCTGATGTCCTGCGGCACCGAACACTCCATCAACTCAAAGCAGATCATGCCCGGGATACCATTGTGGTGCAGCACGAACTCCAGCAAACGGTCTGCCAGGTCATGGCTGTTGAGCAAGTGGGTCGGCAGGTTGATCGACACTGGAATTTCATAGCCGCGCTGGCGCCAGTGTTCCTGGGCGTGGATCGCTTGCTTGAGCACCAGCCACAACAGCCGCTCCTCCAGTTCGAACGCCTTGATCGCCGGCAGGAACGCGGCAGGCAGCATCACGCCTTGCTCGGGGTGCATCCAGCGCACCAGGGCTTCGGCGGCGACGATACGGCCGTTGGCCAGGGATTTTTTCGGCTGGAACCAGGCCTGGAACTGGCCGCTGCTCATGGCCTGCACCAGCGTGTGACGGTCGATGTCCATGTGCTCGGGTAGTTCGGGGGCGGGCTTGCGCACCTTGTTTCTGAGCTGGTCGATCAGAGTGCGCAAGGCCTCGGCGTTCACGGGTTTGGAGATCAACCCGATCACTTCCACATCGAGGTTTTTCGCCACCAGGCTGGCTCCCATCAACATGCGCCGTGACGCCGCACTCATGATCGCCAACGCCGGTTTGCAGCGCAGGCTGGCCAGGCACTGGATAAACTGCACGCCGTCCATGCCGGGCATCAGCAGGTCGGTCAGTACCAGGTCGAAGTCCCGCTGGCGCAGGCGCTCCAGCGCTTCTTTGCCATCCTCGGCGGTTTCGAGCAGGAAATCTCCCAACTCGCTGAGCAGGTTCTGCAGGTAGATATGCTGCAGGGGATGGTCCTCGACAATCAGAATACTAAGGGGCTTCATGGGGGATCCGTGCATAAGGCGCCAGGGAGTTGAATAGAGCCCGCAACGCAAAGGGTTTGACCAGGCAATGGTTCATGCCGGCGGCCAGGCACAGGTCGGCCTCGCCGCGCATGGCGTTGGCGGTGGCCCCGATAATCGGCAACGTGCAGCCCTGTCGACGCAGTTCACGCGCCAGTTCATAGCCGTTGATATGGGGCATGTTCACATCCGTCAACACCACGTCGAAATTGCCGGCGGTGTAGAGCTGTAACGCTTGCTGACCGTCGGCCGCCAGCTCCACGGTGCAGCCGAGTTCTTCGAGTTGATCACGCAAAATCAGCTGGTTGATGATGTTGTCCTCGGCCACCAGCAGGTGCAGGTTGAGTTTGTTCAGGTCCCGCCGGTGCGTTTGCTCATCGGCGCGGGCCACCCATAGCCCTTGCGCCTGGCTCACGGCCTGATGAATAGCCCCCAGGTGGTTGAGGTTGACGTGCCAGGCGCCGGCGTCGGCTTCTACGCCGGGGCAGGCGTTGCTGCTTACGTGAATCACCGGCCCGGGCCACTCGGGCACCAGCAACGGGTCGACGCTGCCGGGGTGCACTTGCAACAGCAGATGCGTGTCCGCCAGCGTCGGCAAGCCGGCCTGGGCCCTTGCGCCCCAACGGCGCAACCAGCCGGCGATCGCGTTTGCCAGTTCCGGGATCGGCGAGGCCACGTAAATGGTCTCGGCCAGCAACGGTGTCATCGGTGCAACAGATGCTTCCTCCAACGGCAGGATCAGGCTGAAACTGCTACCCAGGCCGAGTTCGCTGACCATGCGGATATTGCCGTTCATCAACTCCGTCAGACGCTGGCAAATCGGCAGGCCCAGGCCGGTGCCGGCAACCACATTGGTATTGCCTTCACTCTGGTAAAACGGCTCGAAGATCATCGCCTGGTCTTCCTGGGCGATACCTTTGCCGGTGTCTGAGACTTGCCACAACAGGCTGGAGCGTTCGCCGTCGCGGCCCAGCACTTTGACCCGCAGCACCACGCGCCCATAGTCGGTAAATTTCACCGCGTTGTTGAGCAGGTTATTGAGAATCTGGCGGATGCGCGTTACGTCGCCGATCAGGCGTTCCGGCAGCTTGGGATCGAAGCAGGCATACAGCTGCAGGCCCTTGGCGTGGGCCGCTGCGGCGTAGCCCTGGATGATTTCATGCACAAGGTCCAGCGGCGAGAACTCGCTCATCTCCAGTGCCAGCTGCCCGGCTTCGATCTTTGATACGTCCAGCACATCGCAGATCAGTTGCAGCAAGGTCGACGATGAGCCTTCGATCGCCTGCAGGTAGTCCTTTTGTTGCGCATCCAGTTGCGTGCGCGCCAACAGTTCCAGGGTGCCTAGCACGCCATACAGCGGTGTACGGATTTCATGGCTCATGGTCGCCAGAAACAGGGTTTTCGCGGCATTAGCTGCGTCCGCCGATTGCCGCGCCTCTTCCAGCGCCGCCTCGACCTGCTTGCGCGCACTGATATCACTGAATGCGCAAAACAGGACGTCTTCGCCTTTGTAGCGGGTCGGTGCACTGCTCAGGTATAAGTGACGGCCGTCGATGGTTTCAAAGTAGTCACTGCGCTCGGAAGGGCCGTTTGCAAAGGCTTGCTCGATCCAGCCGGCGCGCAGCGCCTCGCGCTCCGGCCCGTTACCCAGCCATTGCTGGGCCAGGGTGTTTTCCAGTACCACCTGGCCGTCGGTGCGGCGCAGCACGCAGAGGGCCACGGGGGCGGTCTGGATCACATCGCGGCCGAAGGCTTCGCTTTCAATCAACGCCTGGATGCGATGGATCGACGGAATGATGAAACGCTGGTCGACGCGGCGCATCACCAGCCAGATCAGTGTCAGGCTGAACAGGCAGAATAGCAGCGAACCGAGCAGCTGTTTCCACAAGCCGGTGACCACCGCACGCAGGTCGATGGAGTACATCAACTGCCACTCGGAGGACTTCAGGTGTTTGCGAATCACCAGGTGGTCGGGTAGCCAGCCGTTGCCGACAAAACCGAAAAAACTGTCTTCGCCGGGCCTCAGGTGTTGCTGGCTCAACTGTGTATCGGTGCTGTTGGTGAACACCAGCATGCCCTGGGAATTGAGCATCATGAACTCACCGGCGCTCTGGTCGCTGAGTGTCGAGGAGACTTCACGGCTATCCATCTCCAGGCCGAGCCAGCCGGAGTCGCGATCACGCTCGTCCAGGCGGATGAAGATATACAGGTGCGAGTGCTGTTCAGTCCTATCGCTCAGCCAAAGTTCGTTAAGCGTGGCCGGGTCGGTGTGCTGCAGGGCCTTGAGGCGGTTGAGCATGCATTTGGAAATCGGCAATACCTGCGGGGTGGCGTCGTAAAGGCGCATCACTTGCGGGGTGGGGCCGGCGTTGACATAGAGCAGGTTAAGCTGTTTGGCCTTGAGGTAGTCGCGCATGCGTGCGGTCAGCCAGATGCTCCACTGGTTGCCTGATGTGTCGCCTAATTCCAGGTGTTGTTCTTCGGCCGAGGACGGATAGACCCTGGACTGCCTGCGCACTGCCGACAGGCTCAGGCTTTCGAGCAGGGCTTGGCGGTTGGTGAAAAAGGTATGGGCTTCGGCAATGGCGCTGCTCATGTAGCCGCGGCGCTGGGAGATGTCGTTGTTGAAGGTCGACAGCAAAAAGGTATAGACCCCGCTGAGGATGCCTACCAGCAGCACAGTCGCAAAAATACGAAGCAGCCTTCTGGCTGCTTCGGGTCGGGAGAGGACGGGGTTGATCTGGAGCAGATAACTTTTCAATCGCATCGGCAGACTTTACGTCTCGGCCTTTGCCGGTGGCATAAGACGATCCTTAAAAATCACCTACTTGTAGTACATATCCACCACCACGGCAGCGTCGAACGCTCCGGGAATCGGTAGGGTGCGCCACTTGAGGTCGGCGCGGAATTCATCGTGGCTCTGGCCCAGGCCCATCAGCTCCTGCAGCGTGAACCAGTTGTTGAAGGGCAGTTGCTGCTGGCTCTCGGCGCGAGACAGCGAGATGCCGACTGAGCTGTTGTTGTCCGGCACCAGCAGGCCATTGTTCACACTGCCGCCGCCCGGCGTGGTGGCGAAGCGTGCGCTGACGGTATAGGGCGTGTCGCAGCCCTTGCGCAGGTTCAGGCTGAAGTTCGCGCTGCTGGCGACTTCACCGATCGAGGCCTTGCGCGAGGGTGTGGGGAAGTTGACCACGCTGGGGCTGATGGTCAGTTCGGGAGTGCAAGGCACGAAGCGGATATCGTTCATGCCGGTGACCACATAATTGAAGTTGCTGTTGGGTCGTGAGTTGAGCCCGCGCACGCCGTCCAGTTGGAACACGCGGTAAGAGGTCAGCGTGCTGGCCTGGCCGCTCGGTGGCGTGGGGTCGTACTTCTCGATGAACACGCTGAAATTGAGGGTGAAGCGCGCCTTGTCCCAGCCCACGCAGTTGGACAAATTGCAGCCTCGGTCGGAGAAGAAACCGGTACCGACCTTACCGGTGCTTTGGGTAATCGGTTGGTTGTTATAGCGAATGCCCACGCGAATCCCGGTGCCGATACTCACGCTGGCCGGGTTGACGTAGAAATACACTTCCTCACGGCCGTGGAGGTAGTCGTCCTTGCAGATGACATTGGTCGAGCGCGGGCCGGATTCCCAAATGATGGTGCCGTTGGGTGCATCGGCGGCGACGGCCAGCGCCGTGCCCAGCGCTTCCTGGGTGATGATCGAGTTGGTGCCGTCCTCGCGGCAGGCCAGTGCGTAGCTGGTGGCGGGCAAGACCGCGCAGGTCAACACCAGAAGCGGTAAACAGCGTTTGGTCAGTGACATCGGTTCAAATACCCCGTGTTTTATCAGTTGAGCGCCGTGCTATGACGGGCTTGCAAACCGATATCGGTGATTTCGGTGAAGTGGAGGGTGACGCCCTTGGGCACAGCGTCGAGCGCGGTCAGGGTTTTGCGTTCATGGGGCTTGAGCAGCAGGTAATCGCTGAGCGTCTGGCTGTCGGTTCGCAGGTTGACCAGCGACACGTGGAAGGCACTGGGGTTGTTGACGGTTACCGTGCGCCCGTCGCTGCTCCATACCAATTGCTGCACCGCCTCGGCCGAGCCGCCCTGGAGTGCGGGGGGCCGGTAGAACAGCTTGAGCCGCTGGCGGATCGCGAACTGCACGCTGTTGGGGTCTTCGGGCTTGAGCGGGATTTCCATGATATTGAGCCAGAACAGCGATTCGCGATCGCTGGGCAAGCCCTCACCGGCATACAGGATGCGCAGCTTGTGATGCTCCCCGGCGCCCAGTTGTACCAATGGCTCGGTGGCGGCAAAGGGCACGGTGCGGTCGGCTGATTCGTCCTCGCCGGTGATCCAGGTTTGCACCACCACTTCCCGCGAGGCCTGGTTGACCACGCTGATACCGGCGGCCTTGTCCTGGCCGAAATAGATCAGGCGGGTGCCTTCAATCTTCAGCGCCGCATCGGCAGGCGGGGGCGCAAGCACCAGCAGGCCGCAGGCGAGCAGCACCATTCTGAGTAGAAACATGAACACGGCAATTCCATGGTCGGGTAAGGGAACGCAGCTCATGGTAGGTGGCGAGTGGCGCGAAGGCTTTGAGGCGATTCTTAAAAGTACGGTGTGCCCCGGATTGCCGTTTCAGAATCGCCTTAAAGTCAGGGTTCACCCCTGACGGTTAAGTTGTTCAGCGTTGAATGATCGACGCTGATGCCCAACTGTCAGGTTTACCCTATGTCCAATAAAGCGTTACGCCTTCTGATTGCCGATGCGGAGCTTTTGCAACGGATCAAGATCGAGAAAATGCTCAACCAGCTGGGCTATCACCGCATCGCGCCGTTGAGTTCGTTCGACGAGTTGCAGGCACTGACACGCTCGGGCGTTGTGGCGTTTGACCTGCTGATCATCAACACTGCGCTAGTGCACTCGCGGCAGGTCAACCTGCTCAAGTACTGCCATGACAACCCGTTGATCCGCCACACGCTGATCTATGACGGGCAATGTGCGCAGCGCTCGGTAGTGTCGGTTTCGGTTAGCCAGACCCTGCACCTGTCGTTGTCACAGTCGCCAGACTTCACCTCCCTGCGTCGCTGCATGGAAATTGTTGATCCGGCGCACAGTTCCCCGACCACTGACTGGCCCATGCTGCGCGCCGTGGACGGCCGAGCGCCCCAGCCTTCGATGAGCCCGCGGGCGGTCTACCAGGGCGACCCGACTGTGGTGGCATGTGCCGTGGGGTTGTTTCCCAAGCGCTGATCGTATCGCGCAGCATCAGTCACGCCAGACGGGCAGATCATCAAGGCCCAGTGCCCAATGAGGTTGCCGTGGCCGCAGACACACACCGCCGACCCAACGCTCATGGCTGGCGTGGTCCAGCCAGCAGGCGTCGCCGTCCAGCACCTGCTGTGCCAGTGGCGTCAACGCCAATACGCGGCGCGGCCACTCCACGCCCGTTTCGGACTCGATCAGCAGCGGCGCCGCCCCATCAATCAATGGGCGCAGCAGCGCATGGAACATCATGTCGCCCAGGAAAGGCAGTGGCTCGCGCTTGGCCATCAACTCGGCAAACACCCGGCCGAAAGGCACAGGCCCGGCCTCGGCGATATACCTCAGGGACAAACGTTCAGTCAGCGACAAACCGTCCTCGATACCCGGCAACTCCTGTAGCTGGCGCCGTAACGCCGGTGCCAGAAAAGGCAGGGCAGGGTGATTGCCATGGGCCAGTTCCGCAAGCTTGAGCGGTGAGCTGTCGCAATAAGCCGACCAGGCCCGTTTGGCCAATTGCACTGCGTTGTCGTCGATCAAGCGCCGCTGCGGCCAGAGCCAGGCCAGCACATCGGGGGCCAATTGGCCTATGCCGATAAATCGCTCGACCCCGGGAATGCGGTCGGCCTCAATCAGCTCCAGCTTGCGCGGCGCCTGTTCAAGGCCGGCCAGGGCGCGGACCAGGAACAATTGATCGTAGGCGTCCGCCTCGCACCACAGCACACTGTGATCGGCATTGGCCAAGGTTTGTAGTTGGTCGTATTCATCGTTGACGCGATGCGCGACTTCAGTGGAGTCAAGGGCAAAGGCCTGACTGATAAAGGTACTGCGCATCGCGCGGAACGCTTGGCTGGGCAGTTCACGCACTGGCCCTATGCACAACGGGTCCGTGAGCATCCGGAACTGGCCCTTGAACCCGGCCAGTTGCAGGCTGTGGGCAATATCGTTGCCACAGCGCCAGTGGGTGGTGCGGGATTCATCGCTGGCCTCGAAACCAGGGTGGCGGGCGGCAAAGTCGAGGGCGTCGACGTGGGCCTTGAGCTTGGGCCAACTGGCGAAGCCCAGCTGTTTGGCGACCTGCCATTGAGCCTGGGACAAGGTTGCGCTGGGGTCTTGGCTTTTCAGACGCGACAACAGTTCCTTGGCGCGCTTGCGCTGCTGCTCAAGGTTGAGGCGGCCGTCGGTGTTTGAGGCGAAAGGGCGTTGCGACATACGAGCTCCTTGCACGAACCTTTTCCGCTTTAAGGTTGGGAGTCGTAGAAATGAGGTAGAGCTGTGATGTCCTGGGCGCAGCCCTTTCCGCGGAAGGTGGCGTAGAGAGCGCCAGGCGGCAAATATAGGCAGCATTGCTATTCGGCGCAACCCGAAAATGTGGGCGCGGGCTTAAGGTTCTTTGTAGGCGCGAGCTTGCTTGCGAAAAACGCACAGGCGCCACGTTTAATCAGGAACCACGCGTTATCGATGACGTCTTTCGCGAGCAAGCTCGCTCCCACATTAAGGGTTGTGTTTACTTGTCCTTGCGCGCATCCATGGTCTTTTGGTGCTCGGCCAGGAACGGCTGTTCCGCAGGATCAAAACGATCAATCCCGGCCGTAAAGCGATGCCAATAGGGATACAACGGCTGACGCCGGGTGACCGCCTCGATGCGTGACGATTGTTCCTCGGTCAGCTTCAGTTCAGTCGCGGCAAGGTTATCGCGCAGGTGCTCTTCGGTACGCGCTCCGACGATCAGCGAGGTGATCCCTGGACGATCCTTGAGCCAGGCCAGGCAGGTACGGGCGACCGATACGCCATGCTCATCACCGACGGCGGCAAGGGTTTCGATAATGTCCAGGGCACGCTCCTGGTCATGCACATAGGGTTCCGGCCAGCCGCTGCCCTGGCGGGTATTGGCCGGCGGCTTGTGCCCGCGTCGGGTCGTGCCGGTCAGCAAGCCTTCGCCCATCGGGCCCCATACCAAAGTACCGACGTGCTGGTCCAAGGCCAACGGCAGCAATTCGTACTCGGCTTCACGGGATTCCGGGGTGTAGTAGATCTGCTGGGTGATGGGCTTGAGCATGCCGTGCAGCTCAGCCTTGCCCAGGGTTTTCATCATCTGCCAGGCGGTGAAGTTGCTGGTGCCGAAGTAACGGATCTTTCCCGAGCCGACTAACAGACGCAGGGCTTCGAGGGTCTCTTCGATGGGCGTCATGCCGTCCCAGTTATGCAGTTGGTACAGGTCGATATGGTCGGTGCCCAAACGCTTCAAACTGGCTTCACAGGCGCGAATCAAGTGATAGCGCGATGAGCCGGAATTGTTCGGGTTCTGGTCCACCGGGCTGCGGCCCTTGGTCGCCAGCAGAATATCGTTGCGCTTGTCGCCCAAGGCTTTGCCGACGACCTCTTCGGCCAAGCCGTGGGAGTAAAGATCGGCGGTGTCGACCATATTCACCCCGGCATCGAACGCGATATCGAACATACGCTTGGCCAAGGGCACGTCCACTGCGCCGCATTTTTCGAACTCCGCACGACCGCCAAAGGGCACGGTGCCCAGGATGATTTCCGATACCAGCAGGCCGGAATGACCCAGTTGTCGGTATTGCATGTCGCCTCCTACTTAACGTTGCACGTGAAGGTGTGAACGATGGGAAGGGCGATAGTTTGAATTTTTTAATGAAAACTCGTCTGAGGGGGGCGCCGCACCATTGCGGCCACGGGATTTGGCAGGGCGCACTGCTATTGAAGATGGCGAGTCCCGTACGAAAAGTCTTTTTTGTACGTAATAAATTGCTAGTTATTACGTGGTTTATCTGCTGTTGTCGGGGCGTTCCTACATACATTTCCCTTAATGGATAGGTGGCCAAATGTTTTCTATTACCTATCCGTTCGGCTAGCTATTATTTGTCGAAATGATTTGCTAGCGTTTGAATTCATTGACGAGTCGCTGAGGCATGGAAATGGAGTTGGAAGATATTGGTAATACGCCGCTACTCGAATTGGCAACACTTTCTGTGAATGGAAATAGGGTTTTCTCTAAGTGTGAGTACTTGAATCCATCGGGAAGTCATAAGGATCGCACCTATTTAAATATTATCAATAAATTGGAGAAGGCAGGCGTCCTTAAACCTGGTATGACGCTAATTGACTGTTCTACTGGGAACGGAGGGGCTGCACTCGCTTGGATCGGCAGGTTGAAGGGATACGGCGTAAAGATATTCATGCCTGAAGGTATGACCGAGGAGCGGAAAACACAAATACGTACCTATGGGGCGGATATAGTAGAGACTCCAAAAGAATCTTTTTTGACGGGAGCAGTTCTCCAAGCAAAAGCGTATCTATCCGAGAACTCATCGGAAGAGTTTTATTATCTGGATCAGTCTAATAGCCTGTTGAATAAAGACAGTTGGCGGTGCTGTGGGAAAGAAATCGTGAAACAGTTGAGTGCACAAAATATCGTGCCGGATTTCTTCGTGTGCTCAATCGGTACGGGCGGCACTTTTTCTGGAATCGCTGAGGTATTGAAGCAAACGTACAGCGGGATTAAAACAATAGCGCTGGAGGTTAGCAACTCTGCGCCTCTGTTTGCGCAAAGAAATAATTTGGCGTTCAATCATCGCTCGCACAATTTGATGGGTTTGGGCGCAGGAGTTTTATCAGCGAATACAGACTCCGGTCTAGTTGATGAAATACGAGTGATTGATGATGTCGACGCTTGGGCTCGGATGAAGCACTTCATCGCGTCAGAAAAAATACCCATTGGACCAACCTGCGGAGCCAATCTACTGATGTGTGACGAGATCGTTCAAGCGCATAAACGCAAGAACATAGTCACGTTATTTTTTGATAGCTCTTGGAAGTATGCGAGTCGCTGGGATGGGTTTTATCCTGAGTACAGTGAGGTGCGCCATGTTGCTGGAAGAAATTTATAAAAAAGCTAAAGTTGTGAGATCTGGAAAATCTCTGACTACGGTCAATGAGTTTACGGATCAGATACCTGCTTTGCGGCCGGAAGTTTTAATTGAGGTCGCGCATAAAATCATCAAAGTCATGGAGCGTGACGTTTCGAAAATTGTCACCGAGGAAGATAAGGGGGCCGCGTTGGCAACCACGGTCTCATTGTTGACGGGTATACCTTTAGCCATGGCCAGGTGGTATTCCTACAGTCTTGGTGGTTTCAATGAGCAAGTGGTCGATATTGACTCCGAATACTACAAGGGACAGTTGTATCTCAACGGCGTCGAAGTTGGCGATCGAGTCATCATCATTGACGATACGCTAAGTTCCGGCGGTGCGGTAATTGCGCTGGTAGACGCTGTGAAAGGGGCGGGTGGTGAAGTGGCAGATGTTGTCTGCGCTGTAGAGAAGGTTGGGAATTTTGGGGTTGAGAATGTAGTAGGTGCGACTGGGATTACCGTTAAAACTATTTTGAAAGTGTTGGTGAGCGAAGATCGAGTAACGGTTGAATGAAAATGCGCGCGCGGGTGGCTAAATGTTGATGCAACGAACCGGGTTAATTATCGGCTTGGTGTTTTGCTTGATCAGTGCGGCATTCGATGTTTATGTTGCGTTGGTCACGCAGTCGATCAGCACGTTGAACGTTATTTTTTATTGTTTTACAACGTCAGCCTGTGTCTTTGGTGTTTGGGCGGTTTATCGAAGTCCCAATTCATTGTGGTCAAAGCTCAGAACCCAATGGCGATTGATCGTTATCATCAATCTTGCGGTTCTGTGCAATTGGGGCGGGTTGTTTTACGCACTCCGGTATCTGGAGCCAGCAGTAGTGGGAGTCGCCTCCGTAGCCTGCGGCCCTGCACTCACGTTGATTGTCTCCCTGCTGACCAATCGTAGCGTGAAGGTGGCCGTAGTCGATGCGGTGGTTTCATGGCTGGTGCTCATCTCGGTAGCGATCATGTTGTTCAATTCCCTTGCGGGGGACAGCGGTGTAGTCACCACCACCGCTGTGCAGCGGGTGCTCGGTATCGTTAGCGTATTGACGTGCGCGTTGGGCACGGTCATGTACACGGTTTTTTCTAAAGAAATGTTCGCTCGTCAATGGTCGGTCTACGAGATTTTGGGTGTCAGAAACATCGCGATGGTGGGTGTCTGTGCCGTTGCGATTCCTGCTACAGGAGGCAGCTTTTTACTCGATAGTGGATGGGTTCTGCCTATGGCTATCTTGGTGATAGCCGGACATTTGCTGCCGATTTACCTGATTCAGAAAACCATCTATTACCTCACGCCTATTCACGTTTCCCTGGTATTGCTGACGCTTCCTGTGTTCGTTTTTTTGTTCCAGTACCTGGATTCGAGAGTTGAGTTTTCTGTAGCCAGCCTCTCAGCCGTAACAGTCATCATCTTTTTGCTGTCGTTCAGGTCGTTGCATGCGCTGAAACGGGAGATCGTATGAAAATTGTGATAGTCGATGGGTTCTCATCGGGTAAATTTTTAGCGAAGCAATTGAACGACGATGGCTGCGTGCTGGTGCATGTGGCTTCATCAGCAACACTGGACGGCTATTATTATCAAGGTTTTGATTGCACGCTTTATGAGCAGATGATCGTCAATAGCGATTTTGGAATGACCCTGGCTGAAGTCCAACGCTTCATGCCACAGTTCATCCTCGCGGGTGCAGAAACAGGTGTGCTTCTGGCTGACGAGCTGAATGAGCAACTGCAGCTGCCTTATCGCAATGATTTCGACAAAACTAACGCACGTCGAAACAAGTACGAAATGATCCATTGCATTACCCAGGCGCAGTTGCCGGCCGCAAGGCAGTTCATTACTGATAGTTGGCGTCCTGCACAAGAGTGGATCGATGAACACGGACGTTTTCCTGTGGTCATCAAACCCCTCGAGAGCGCAGGCGCCGATGGGGTGTCTATTTGCGAGGATATGTGCGCGTGCAAAGCTGCTATGGAGCGCCTGTTAGGAACGACCAACAAGCTGAATATACCTAACACGCGGGTCCTGATTCAGGAATACCTGGCGGGACTGGAGTATGTGGTGAACATGGTATCGCTCGACGGGCAACAACTCGTCACTGAAGTCGTCCGTTATCGAAAGCAGCGAACGCCGACGGGCGGCGTACTCTATGACATTGACGAACTGATTGGGCCCGATTCGATGGTTTATCCGATTCTGGTCCAATACACACGAGCAGTGGTGCAGTGCCTGGGGATCCGAAATGGGCCTAGCCATGCGGAGATTATGTTTACTGAAGACGGTCCGAAACTGGTGGAAATTGCTGCCCGCACTGACGGCATTCTTCGGCCTGGGGTTTCAAAGGTAACTACTGGCCTTGGTCAGATCGATGCTGTGGTTTTATCCCTCATGCAGCCTGAGTTATTTGAACAACAACTGGCGAGGAAGATCAATTATCAGCGTCTGCAACATACCTACAATGTTTGCTTGATAAACCGCTCAGAGGGGCGTTTTGAAAAAGATGGGTTCTTGAGGGAGTTACTCAAGCTTGAGTCGTTTTTCGAAGCAGTGTTTTACGTTGAGGACGGCCAGCAGATCGGCGTGACGCAGGATGTTTTCAGTCAGCCGGGCACGGTGTATCTGGTACATGAAGACCCCGCCGTGCTCGAGGCAGATTACCACCAGATTCGCATACTTGAATGGCGGGGGGCTTATCTGGCGGAGAGGTAGCCGTTCGCCATGGATCACCTCATTGTTTCATTCTGTGAAATGCTGGATTGCACAATCTGGTGATTCCATCGCAGGGTTGCCCATAAGAAGATCGCTTCCCTCGACGCGAATACTCGGTCGACAACGATCTGGAGTCTTTCATGCCTGCTATCAAACTGTATGGTTTTCCCTTGTCTGGCCACTCCCACAGAGTCGAGCTGATGTTGTCCCTGTTGGATCTGCCGACTGAATTCATCCTCGTGGACCTCAAACAAGGCGCCCACAAAGCACCTGCGTTCATCGCCAACTTCAACAGCTTCGGACAGGTGCCGGTGATCGACGACGCCGGCACTGTGCTGGCCGACTCCAATGCGATTCTGGTCTACCTTGCCAGTACCTATGACAAAGGGCAGTGGTTGCCAAGCGACCCCATCGGGCAAGCGCGGGTCCAACGCTGGCTCTCGGCCGCCGCTGGTCAACTCCATGCTGGGCCCGCCACGGCGCGCTTGGCCACAGTGTTTGGCGCCGAGGTGGACACTGTCAGCGCAATCAACCGAGCCTATGCCCTGCTGAACGTGATGGAGCAGCAGCTGGGCGAGAGCCGTTTTTTGGCCAGCGATCAGCCAAGCATTGCCGATATTGCGTTCTATACCTACGTGGCCCATGCGCCGGAAGGCAACGTGTCGCTGGCCGACTACCCTGAGGTGCGTGCCTGGCTTGCCAGCATCGAAGCCTTGCCAGGGTTTGTCGCTATGCCGCGCACGGCGGTGGGGCTGCAATCACAGTAACGATCAAGGGATGCCGATGGACCGATTTCATGAGATGCAGGTATTCCTGGCGGTGGCCGAGGAGGAGGGTTTTGCGGCTGCTGCACGCCGCCTGAAGACCTCGCCACCCAGCGTCACCCGCGCCATTGCCGCTATGGAACAGCGCATCGGTACGCAACTGCTGGCGCGTACCACCCGCAGCCTGCACCTGACCGAAGCCGGCCAGCGTTACCTGGAAGATTGCCGGCGCATCCTTGCCGAGCTGGAGGAGGCTGAGGAAGCGGCCGCAGGCAGTTACTCCATCCCTGGCGGCCAGTTGACGGTGACCGCACCGGTGCTGTTTGGCGAGTTGTATGTGGCGCCTGTGCTGGGGGAGTACCTGGACCAGTTCCCCCTGGTGAACATCAGTGCCTTGCTGGTCGACCGTGTGGTCAATATGGCCGATGAAGGCGTCGATGTAGCGGTGCGTATCGGCCATCTGCACGAACCCGGGCAGCAGGCGATCAAGGTCGGCGAAGTGCGCCGGGTGGTGTGCGCATCGCCGGCTTATCTGGACCAACATGGGCGCCCGCAGCGACCTGAGCAATTGCGGGAAGCCAGGATCGTCTCCTCATCGTCCAGCCAACTAGTCAGTGAATGGACGTTCGTCGACGCCGGCCAGCCGCTGAAGATAGCCATTGAGCCGCGTCTGAGCGTTACGGCGAACAATGCCGCAATCAACCTGGCGCGCCTGGGCTGGGGCATGACCCGGGTGCTGTCGTATCAAGTCGCGGCAGCGGTGGCGGCGGGTGAGCTGGAGCTGGTGCTGGAGGCTTTCGAACCGGCGCCGCTGCCGATCCACGTGGTGTTCCAGCAAAACGGCCGCATACCGGCCAAGGTCAACACCTTTGTGGATTTCTTAAGCCAGCGCCTCGGACTGGACCCGGCCCTGAACCCGGCGACGAAGCGGCGCACCTGATGGAGCGCTTTCGCGATATGGAGCTGTTTGCCGCGCTGGCCGGGCAACCCAGCCTGGCGTCGGCGGCACGCCATGCAGAGGTTTCCGGCCCGACCCTGGTACGAGCGGTTGCGCGCCTGGAGGCACGCTTGCGGGTGGTGTTGCTGCAACGCAGCACACGTGGGGTCAACCTCACCGATGCAGGCCAGGCTTACCTTACCGACTGCGTGCGCTTGCTGGCAGCGGTGGACGCGGCCGAAGCCTCGGCCAACGGCGCCCATGTGCACGCCCAGGGCAACCTGCGGATATGCCTGCCGTTGCTGTTCAGCCGCTATGTGATGGCGCCACTGCTGGCTGGCTATATGGATCACTACCCGGCGGTGCGTGTCATCGCCCATTACCACGACTATTATCCCAACCTGCACGAAGAGGGGTTTGACGTGGCGGTGTGGGTGGGCCAATTGCCCAGCTCGTCGCTGATTGCACGGCAGGTCGGCCAGGTGCGCACCCTGCTGTGCGCCAGCCCCACGTATTTGGCGGCCAAAGGCGAGCCCCGGCATCCGGCCGACCTCAAGCAACATCATCTGATTGCCAGCGCTGAAGCGGTGCACTGGGGATTCCCCTACTACACCCTCAAGGCCCGCGCACGCCTCAGTTGCGCCACGGTGCAAGGCGCGATCAATGCGGCGGTACAGGGCGCGGGGGTGATTCGTTGCCTCAGTTATCCGGTTCATGATCACCTCATAAATGGCCAACTGCGTCGTGTCTTGCCGGCCTTTGAACTGCCGCCTCTGCCGGTGCATGTGATCTACCGCGAAGGCCGCCATGCGCCGATGCGCGTGCGCAGTTTTGTCGACTACTGCGTCACCGCGTTGCGCGAACATCCGGCATTTCAGCTGGCGTAATAGTGGATTGCCTGGGATGGGCATTCTCTGCAGGGTTGGGTAGGCGCAGCATTCGGTTACCCAACCAGAGGTGATCGCCATGAACTCGATCGAACAATCCCCTTGGCATGTCGGCGAACGGCAATTGCAGGAAAGTGCAGGCGTCGCCGAACGCATGGCCATGATCGGGCCGAAGGTCATTCGTGATTATTTGCCCGAGCAGCATCGTGATTTTTATCCGTTGTTGCCTTACCTCATTCTGGGTGTGGTGGACGAACAGGGTATCCCCTGGGCTACCATGCTGGAGGGCGCGCCAGGGTTTGCCCATTCACCGGATCCACAGGCGCTGCAAATCGACAGCCTGCCCGCCAGAAGCGACCCGGCCTGGGCTGGCATCACTCGTGGCGCGTCCGTTGGCCTGCTGGGCATCGACCTCGGCACCCGGCGTCGCAACCGCATGAACGGTCGGATCGGAGCGCTGGATCATGACGGCTTTGCGGTTGATGTGGTGCACACTTTCGGCAACTGCCCCAAGTACATCCAACTGCGGCCAGTCGCTGGGGTTGCGCGCCAACCTGGCGATACAGCCGAGCGCAGCATCAGCCTGGACGCCGCCGCCCAAACGCTGATCCGCAACGCCGACACCTTCTTCGTCGCCAGCTACGTGGACCAGCATGGCGAACGCTCGGTGGACGTTTCCCATCGCGGCGGCAACACGGGGTTTGTGCGGGTGGAAGGCAACGTGCTGACCATCCCTGATTTTGCCGGCAACCTGTTCTTCAACACCCTCGGTAACCTGCAAGCCAACCCGGTGGCGGGGTTGCTGTTTATTGATTTTGAGACGGGCGACGTGCTGCAAGTGGCGGGACGTACAACGTTGATTCTCAGCGGGTCGCCAGTGGCCGAGTTCGAGGGCGCGCAGCGCTTGTGGACGGTGACGGTGGAGAACGTGGTCCGCCGTCCGGCAGCATTGGCACTGCGGTGGCAGTTCGCAGGGTTTTCACCGCACAGCCTGGCGATGGGCACCTGGTAGCCTGGCACGCTCTCCCTGGCACAACTACCTCACTGATGCAGTGAGATCAAATGTGGGAGGGGCGGTGCGACGATTCGACTTGCTCCCGATGAGGTAGTGTCAGTAGACAGATTTGTGACTGACCCACCGCCATCGGGAGCAAGCCCCCTCCCACATAGGAACGTCATTGCCTGTTGAGTTTGCGCTTGTTAATCAGGCCACCGGGCATTCCCGGTTCAGCGCTTCATCGACCAGCAACTGCGCAATCTCAATCATCTGCACCACTGCCAGCACTTGTTTGCGACCGTGACCCTCGAGCTGTTCGGCACAGTCATAGGCACAGACAGTCGCTGACTCCAGCATTTCGCTGGCATTGCTCAGGGCGGCTTCAGTGCTGAGTCCGGGGCGGACGGTGAAAATGACATCGGGAGGTAGTTGTGGGTTGTCATCCGAGGGGGATGGCGGGGGATTGGGTGTGACTTTTTTCATGGCGAAGCTCCTATGAATGAGCACCTCCATTTCGCTACCACACGAAGTAAGGAGGCGACTGTACACGGGGTGGTAGACCGGTCATAGAAACCCGGCAGGCCGAAGCCTCCCATGCACAGCCGCCACAAAGCAGCCCGCACAAAAAAACGCCCTTGAGCGTTTTGGGGTCTATGAAAGAACTGGGCTACCACACCCATTCGCTGATTTTGCAGCGACCCGCGAAGGTTAGCGGCGAGGCTCATCGGACGCAACCCGAAGTTTGTGTAAGAGCGGTCTGATGAACTCACTCTTTGGATCAACGCCAGCGGGTGGTCGTTGCCGCAAGGTTGATCGAGATGGAGGCGCAGGCGCTGGGCGCTGAAAACGACAGCTATCTCACTGACGCAATGCGACCCAAATGTGGGAGGGGGCTTGCCCCCGATGGCGGTGGGTCAGTCACAGATGTATTGATTGACACTACCTCATCGGGAGCAAGTCGAATCGTCGCACCGCCCCTCCCACAGTGGGACGTCATTGCTTGTTGAATTTGCGTTTATTCATCAGGCCACCGGACGTGCCCGGTTCAGCGCTTTATCCATGAACATGTTGCTGGATGTTGAACCGTCTGACTGAGCAGTTCCTTTGGGTTAGCCTTGTTTTCCTACTGCCAACAAGGACTCGTCATGCAACGAAAGGTCATTAATCCCACGACGGTATTCAATTCGCTGCAATACGGTTTCAGCCAGGCCATGGAAGTGCCGCAGGGGCGGCGGATCATGCTTTCCGGGCAGGTGGGCGTAGATGCTCAAGAGTGCACTGTGGGCCCAGGCATTGCCGAGCAGACGGCCATGGCGTTGGACAATGTCGAGAAGGTGCTGGCTGAGGTAGGGGGCGATCTGTCCCATGTGATCATGCTGCGGTTGTATATCGTCGAGTCTGCCCGGGATCAGCAGGAACCGATTGCTGAAGCTCTGCGCCAGCGCTTCGCGCATAACCCGCCGCCGTCTTCGTGGATTATGGTCAGTGGGTTGTCGTTGCCGGAATGGTTGATCGAGGTGGAGGCGGAGGCGGTGGTTCCGTTCAGTTAGGCGAGCGCTTTTTTGAAAGCAGCAAGTAGTGGCTGACAAAGACAGCTATCTCACTGATGCAATGCGATCCAAATGTGGGAGGGGGCGGTGTACACCAAACCAGATGTGCACTGCCCCCCCCCCCAATCAATACCGAATCATCACCGACTTAAGTTCGGTGTAATCCTCAATAAATGCACTGCCAAACTCCCGCCCGACCCCCGAAGACCGGCACCCACCAAACGGCACCGCCGGGTCGAGCAAGGTGTGCATGTTCACCCACAAGGTGCCTGCCTTGATCGCCGGGATCATGCGCAGGGCCTTGCCCAAATCGTTGGTCCACAGGCTGGCGCTCAACCCGTAGGGCCCGTGGTTCATCAGCGCCAGCAGCTCGTCTTCGTCATCGTAGGGCAGGAAGGTGGCGATGGGGCCGAAGGTTTCCTCATTGAGCAGGGTGTCGTGCAGGTGGTTGGCGAGGATCACCGTGGGTTCGACGTAGCAACCAGGCCGGTCGATAAGGTGGCCGCCGTGGATGATCGTGTTGTTTTCGGCGCGGGCCTGGTTGAAGTAGCCGAGCAGTTTGTGCTGGTGCTGCTGGTGTGTGACCGGGCCGAATTCGGTGTGTTCGTCCAGGGGCGAACCGATGTTCAGGCGGCTCAGGCGCGCTTTGAGCTTTTCCAGCACGGCGTCGATCTGCGAGCGATGCACGAAAAAGCGTTCGGCCGCCGCGCAGATTTGCCCCGAGTGCAAAAAGCCCGCTTCGATGATGCCGTCCACTGCCTTGTCCACGTCCATATCGGGTAGGAAGCCGGCGGCATTCTTGCCGCCCAGTTCCAGGGTCGCACGGGTGAGGCCGGAGCCCATGGCGCTGCGGCCGACGGCGATGCCGGTGGGCACTGAGCCGGTGAATGAAACCTTGTGCGTGCCGGGGTGTTCCACCAGCCCCTTGCCGACATGGCCGCCGCCGGTGAGCACATTCAGCACACCCGCCGGCAGCCCGGCGTCGATGGCCAGTTCAGCGATGCGCAGCAGGGTCAGCGGCGTGAATTCGCTGGGCTTGATGATGATGCTGCAGCCGGTCACCAGCGCCGAGGCGAGTTTCCAAATGGCGATCATGGTCGAGAAATTCCACGGCACGATCCCAACCACCACGCCCACCGGCTCGCGCAGGGTAAAGGCGGTGTAGCGCTCGCCATTGAATGAAGGCAGGGATGGGGTCAGGGTCTGGCCGCTGAGCTTGGTGGCCCAGCCGGCGTAATAACGCAGGAAATGCGCGGCCTGATTGACCTCGAAGGCGCGGGAAATCTGGATGATCTTGCCCGACTGGCACGTTTCGATCTGTGCCAGTTCTTCACGGTGCTGTTCCAGCAGATCGGCCAATTTGAGTAGCACGTTGCCGCGGATCGCGGGCGCGGCCTGGGACCATCGCTGGAAACCACGGTTGGCGCAAGCGACCGCGGCGTCGATATCCGCCAGGTCTGCGTCGGCCACTTCGGCGATCACCTGGCCGGTGGCAGGGTTGATGACGTTCAGGGTTTGATCGGCGTGGCTGCGCACGCTGACACCGTCGATAAACAGCCCATGGCGGCGACGCAAAAAGGCTTCGACTTGAGGCAGCAACGGGATATCGCTCATGGCAGGTTCCTGGCAATTCACAAAAGAAAACCCGAGGGTAACCAACGCACCAATAAGCGGCTTGACTGTGCCTGCCAGGTTTTATGCCTGTGCCTGCCGCGCCTGTGAAAAGTACAAGCTTGCCTGCCGAACGTGCATTTCCCGCCAGCACGGCCCGTTCGATACTGGCCCTGCATCCAGCGCCGTTCCGCAATCCGGAGCGCCTGTCGGACTTCCAATAATAAGCAGGGCCTTCCATGAAAAAGCCAAACCCGCTCCTTGAAGACCTCAAACCCCTTTTGCCGGCCATTGCCGCGAATGCCAGCCGTGCCGAGCAACTGCGCCAGGTACCGGATGAAAATATCGCCCTGCTCAAAAGCATCGGCCTGCACCGTGCCTTTCAGCCCAAGGCCTTCGGCGGCCTGGAACTGACGCTGCCCGAGTTCGCCGACTGCATCGCCTTGCTCGCCGGCAGTTGCGCCAGTACCGCCTGGGCCATGAGCTTGTTGTGTACTCACAGCCACCAACTGGCGCTGTTCTCGGCCCAGTTGCAGCAGGAAATCTGGGGTGCCAACCCGGATGCCACGGCCAGCAGCAGTATTGCGCCGTTCGGTCGGGTGACCGAGGGCGAGGGCGGGGTGTACTTCAGCGGTGAGATGGGCTGGAGCAGCGGCTGTGACCATGGCGAGTGGGCGATTGTCGGCTGCCGTCGCCAGAACGCCGAAGGCACCCAGGATTACTGCTTTGCCGTGTTGCCGCGCAGTGACTATCAGATTCGTGACGACTGGTTCGCCGCTGGCATGAAAGGCAGCGGCACCAAGACCCTGATCATCGACAACGCCTGGGTGCCCGAGCACCGTATCCAGAAGGCCAAGGATATGATGGAAGGCAAGTCCGCAGGCTTTGGCCTCTATCCCGACAGCCAGATTTTCTACGCGCCGTATCGGCCATATTTCGCCAGTGGCTTCTCCACCGTCAGCCTCGGTGTGGCCGAGCGTATGCTTGAGGTGTTTCGCGAAAAAACCAGGACGCGGGTGCGCGCCTACACCGGTGCCGCCGTCGGCGCAGCCACCCCGGCGTTGATGCGCCTGGCCGAGTCCACCCACCAGGTCGCCGCCGCCCGAGCGTTCCTGGAAAAAACCTGGCAGGAACACGCCGAACACAGCGCCGCCCACCGTTACCCCACGCGGGAAACCCTGGCGTTCTGGCGCACCAATCAGGGTTACGCCACCAAGATGTGCATCGAAGCGGTAGACCGCCTGTTCGCCGCTGCGGGCGGGAATGCCTGGTTCGAGCACAACGAGATGCAGCGCCTGTTCCGCGATTCCCATATGACAGGCGCCCATGCCTATACCGACTACGACGTGTGCGCGCAGATCCTCGGCCGTGAGCTGATGGGCCTGGAACCCGACCCGAGCATGGTGTAGCCGCGCCTATCACCCATAACAATAAGGGCGGCCACGAGCGGCCACCCGGGAGTCTTGCATGTCTGACGTTTTCGACCCACGGGCCTTTCGCCGCGCCCTCGGCAACTTCGCCACCGGTGTGACGGTGGTCACTGCCGCCACCGCTTCCGGGCACAAGGTCGGCGTGACTGCCAACAGTTTCAACTCGGTGTCCCTAGACCCACCGCTGGTGCTGTGGAGCATCGACAAGCGCTCCAACAGCCATGCAGTGTTCGAGGAGGCCAGTCATTTTGCGGTGAATGTGCTGGCGGCGGACCAGGTGCACCTGTCCAACAACTTTGCGCGCCCCCGTGAAGATCGCTTCGCCCTGATCGAGTACGAGCCGGGTGAGGGCGGCTCGCCGGTGTTCGCCGATTGCTCGGCGCGCTTTCACTGTGAGAAGTACCAGCAGATCGATGGCGGCGATCACTGGATCATGATCGGCAAGGTGGTGGCGTTCGATGACTTCGGCCGTGCGCCGTTGCTCTACCACCAGGGCGCCTACGCCGAGGTCCGGGCGCTGCCTCCCTGCGCGCCCGAGGTGGTTCAGAACGGCACGGCCACCACCAGCTGACTGTAGACATTGGTGCCGTTGCCGCCGACCTGGTTACCGCCGGTGTCGGCCGCTTTATCGGGTTTGTACAGGCCCAGCAGCGGCGTGATGATCAGGTGCTCGTTCACGGCCCATTCGGCGTACAGGTCCAGTTCGCGGCCATCCAGGTTCAACTGGCCGCGGGTGCTGACGGTGTTGTAGTCAAAGAACAGTGCGCCGAGGGTGATGTTGTCCAGCGGCTTGACCTTGAGCGCTACGTGCTGCACCGCCGTGTTGCTGTTGTAGGGGCCGGAATAGTTGCCCGCCACTTCGCCCTGTACCCAGGTGCCATAGCCGCGGTTGAAGCCTGCGAACATGCCGTCCCAGTTTTTTGAATAACGGGCGTAGCGGTAGGTCAGGTCCGGCGACCAGGGCAGGTCGGCGAAGGTGTAGCCGGCTTCGGCGTACCCAGCGTTCTGCTGGCTGTTGCGGCGGTCCTGGCGGGCCAGTTCGAAGGCGAAATGGGCGTTGTCGATGCCGGCACTGCCGGCACCGCGCAGGCTGTAGAGGTTCATGCCTTTGCGCTGGCGTTGCAGGTCGGTAGCGAAACGCTCATCCACGTCGATCCCGTGTATATAGGTGAGCCCCAGGGTGCCCGGGGCGGCGCTGTATTCCAGGGTGCCCGCAGCCATTTCGGTTCTGGCTTGGGCGCGGTTGTCGGACTTGATCCACATCAGGCTGCCATGCACGCCATCCTTGCCGCCCAGGCGAATGACCGCGGTCTTGTCGAAGGCATGGCGCGCGGCAATGTAGTAGGCACCGCCGCGATTGAACTCGCCGTCGCCTACGCCATTGCCGAGGTTGGGGCCGTCGTCGTTGATGATGAAGCCGTCGCCCAACATGATGATCTGGCGACCAAACGACAGGTCTACCCCATCCTTGCCCAGCGCCGGGAACAGCTCGCCGGAGCGCCAGCCGGCGAAGGCTTCGTCAAACTTGGTGGTGCGCTCGGTGCCGTTGGTGACCCCGGATGCATCGCCATCGCCCCAGGTGCCGGAACTCACCAGGTTGGCCGTGCCATAGACGCCGCCCAGGCTACCCAGGTTTTGCTCGACGCTCAGGCCGTACTTGATAAACGCCTCGCGCCAGGTGGAGCCGCCGCGGCGGCCGTCGTAATTTTTCGGACTGTTGAACATCCCATACACAGCGAGGAAGTTTCCCGTGACCTGGGTGTCGGCATCGGCGTACAACTCGACGGCATGAGCTTGCCCGGCCAACAGCGCGACGCCTATGACGACCGCTTGGCGTAGACGGCGGTTTTTCAGTGTGTGCTCCATTGTTATTGTCCCCATCTTGGTTAAGAGTGAGGGCGCATTAGGGCGAGGGGCGTCAAGCCAAGTCTTTGCCATGCGTGCCAGGGAATTGACCCTGGCCGCCAGGTGCTACGCCGTGGCAGGCAGCTACAAAACCAGCGGCAGACAGGGGCAAGACGATCAACGCGGGTGGGGCGCAGAGTGCCGACACACTAAAAAAACCGCTTTCGAGGACCCCACCATGTCGATCAACGACCGACTCACCGCGCACCTCAACCGAGGCACGGTAGGTTTCCCCACCGCGTTGGCCAGCACCATTGGCCTGATCATGGCTAGCCCGGTGATTCTTACCGCCACCATGGGCTTCGGCATCGGCGGAAGTGCGTTTGCCCTGGCAATGCTGATCGCCGTGGTGATGATGCTGGCCCAGGCGACCACCTTCGCCGAGGCCGCGTCGATGCTGCCCACCACCGGTTCGGTGTACGACTACATCAATTGCGGCATGGGCCGGTTCTTCGCGATCACCGGCACCCTGTCGGCGTATCTGATCGTGCATGTGTTCGCCGGCACTGCCGAAACCATCCTCGCCGGGGTGATGGCGCTGGTGAACTTCGAACACCTCAATACCCTGGCAGAATCGGCCGGCGGCTCGTGGTTGCTGGGCGTGGGGTTCGTGCTGGTGTTCGGGGTGCTGAATGCTTTCGGGGTCAGCGCCTTTGGCCGCGCAGAGATCATCCTTACGTTCGGCATGTGGACCACCCTGATGGTGTTCGGCGTGCTGGGCCTGATCGCCGCGCCGGCGGTGCAGTTGGATGGCTGGTTCGGGGAATCACTGGTGGGCACTGACCTGGTCACCGTGCTGTCGCTGGTGGGCATGGCGATGTTCATGTTCGTCGGCTGCGAGTTCGTCACCCCGCTGGCGCCGGACCTGCGCCAATCGGCCAAGGTGATGCCACGGGCGATGATGCTCGGGCTGATGGGCGTGGCGACATGCATGTTCATCTATGGCGCCGCGATGAAACGCCAGGTGGAAAACGTGGTGCTCGACGCCGCCTCCGGCGTGCACCTGTTGGATACACCCATGGCCATCCCACGGTTCGCTGAACAGGTGATGGGGCAGGTCGGCCCGTTGTGGCTGGGCATTGGCTTCCTGTTTGCCGGCGCTGCAACCATCAATACCCTGATGGCTGGCGTACCGCGCATCCTCTATGGCATGGCGGTGGATGGCGCGTTACCGAAGGTGTTCACCTACCTGCACCCGCGCTTCAAGACACCGCTGCTGTGCATCCTGGTGGCCATGCTGATCCCGTGCCTGCATGCGCTGTACCTGGGCGGCAACACCGACAACATCATGCACCTGGTGCTGGCGGCGGTGTGCGCGTGGAGTTTTGCCTACCTGCTGGTGACGTTGTCGGTGGTGATCCTGCGCATTCGCCGTCCGGATTTGCCCCGGGCGTACCGTTCGCCGTGGTTCCCGCTGCCGCAGATCGTCTCCAGCATCGGCATCCTGCTGGGCATGTGGTTTATCACCCCGCCAGGTATGAACCCGGCCGACATTTATGTGCCGTTTGGGGTGATGCTCGGCGTGACCGCCACCTATGCGTTGTTCTGGACCCTGGTGGTGCAGAAGGTCAACCCCTTCAAGCCCGCCTGCGTTGAGGAGGTGTTGGCCAAGGAATTCAGCCACGAACCGGGGCCTGCCCATGACGGTTATAACGACTTTGCGGCAAAAACTGTATGAGCTGTTCAGCGCAGACCGTGCACCGAGCGGTTATCGACCTGGGGTGACCCTGGCGCGCTTGCGGCGTGATCTGGGCCTGGCGACGCTTGAAGTGGACGGTGTGAACTTCGAGATTGTCGAGCGCACCGAGTCGCAGTTGTTGATGCACCTGGTGCTGACCGAGTGCGTCCTGCGCGTACCTGCTTCAGCGAGTGGCGCTGGCAGCTTCGAGGTGCACCATGGCGGCGCTATTCGGCGCAACGGCATCCGCGTGCGCCGGCGCTCCGGCAGCCAGGCTCTGGCGTGTGAGCTACAGGCACGTTTGCTGGCCGACAGCGGGTTGTTCCAGGCGCTGATGCCGCTGGATTTCAAGCGCCTGCGCATTGATCTCAAGGACCGGCAATGGTGTGTGCGCCTGGAGCATATGGGCGGCAGTGAGGTGGTCAATCGGATGCCTGCGTTTCGGCGTTACATTGCGTTGAGCACCGAGCAACGCAGGTATCTATTGGCAGCCATAGGTGGGTTGCAGCGGGTGATGTCTGGCCTGTGAAACCAATGACGCACCTCTGTGGGAGGGGGCTTGCTCCCACATACCGTTTGGCATCATTAGTGCTTCTGCAAAGGGCAAACAGGTTGTTGTTGCGTGCATATAGATAACATGTTAACTATTGCATCAGAACAACAAAAAGAACGCCACTGCGGAGACACCCCCATGAGCATCCCACAGCATGCACCCGACGGGCTCGACAGCTGGAACCGCGAACTGCGCGCCGCGTGCGGCCACTTCGATACCGAACTGGCCTTCAACCGTTCGCTGTTTATTGGCGAGATCCACAACTTGCCTCGTGGCTTGGCCATCCTGCGCACCAATGCCGGGCTGATCAAACGCCCGACGCACCACGCCGATCACGACAATGACCAGGAGTGCTTCCTGGTCAGCCAGCGCAGCGGCTATTCGCAGATCACCCAAAACGAGCAGACCGTGCAGCTGGCCCCCGGCGAGATGCTGTTGATGGACTCGGTGGGCTCCATCGAAATCACCCCCTTTGGTTTGATCGAACATGCCTCGCTGTCGTTGCCGCGCACCGAGGTGTGCAAGCACCTGGGCGGCCAGGCGCTGGCGTTCGGCAAGATCTCCTCGACCAAAGCCTGTGGGCGTATGTTGCATGTGTTGATGGATCAGCTGTGCAAGGACGACACTGATGACGACGCCACGCAAGTGGACGCGCTGCAGGCGGCCTTTGTGTCGCTGCTGGGCTCGGCGCTGGAGCAGGGCGATGAGTGCCGCGAGGGCGTTGCTGCGTTGCAGGGCAATAATCTGCGCAGCTATGTGCAAAAGGTCATTGATGAGTCATTGGGCCAGCCTGGCCTGAGCCCGATTGGCCTGGCCAACCGCCTGAATATCTCGGTGCGGCACCTGTACCGTTTGTTCGAGGAACAGGACGACAGCGTCTGCCGCTACATTCAGCGGGCGCGGCTCAAACGCAGTGCGGACGACTTGACCAACCCGTTCCTGCGTAGCGAGTCGATCACCTCGATTGCCTACAAGTGGGGCTTTACCGACTCGGCGCACTTCAGCCGTTCGTTCAAGAAGCAGTTCGAGGTGTCGCCCAAGGATTTTCGTTCCAGCCGGTTGCAGGCGGTGGGGGCATAAACAGGTCCTTCAGGCTGCAGGAGATCCAATGTGGGAGGGGCGGTGCGACGATTCGACTTGCTCCCGATAGCAGTGTGTCAGCCATTGGATATTTGACTGAACCATCGCTATCGGGAGCAAGCCCCCTCCCACATGGGTCCCCGTTATTCGGGCAGGGTGGAGCCACCATCGACCACCAAGGTCTGCCCGGTGATATAGCCAGCCAGGTCAGAAGCCAGAAACAGCATCGCGCCGGCAATATCCGCAGCCGCGCCCAAACGCCCCAGTGGCACACGGCTGGCGATGCTCTCATTCAGCGCGGCATCGCCCAGGTTGCTCATCGCCGGCGTGGCGATCATGCCCGGTTCCACGCCATTGACCCGCACATTCAACGGCGCCAGTTCCAACGCCGCGTTGCGGATAAACCCATTCACCCCAGCCTTTGACGCCGCATAGTGGCTCAGCCCCGGATAACCCACCCGGTTGCCGGTGACCGAAGACGTCACCAGCACGCAACCCCGGCCTTGCGCGCGAAACATCGGTAACGCCGCCTGGGTCAGCCAGAACAGCGCCGAAAGGTTTACCGCCAAGGTGCGTTGCAAGATCGCCGGGGTGATGTCGGCAAAGGCTGTCAGCGGGAAATACCCGGCGTTGTGCACCACAATATCCAGTTGCGCCAACCCTTGAACGCAGGCGAATACCGCCTCGGCTTGCGCCAGGTCAACGCCCACGGCCTCGACTTGATAGCCCTGCGCGCACAACCCAGCGGCCACCCTTTCAGCTTGTTCCAGCAGGCGATCAGCAATCACCACCCGCGCACCGCGTTCGGCAAAGGCCTGGACGATACCCAGGCCAATCCCTTGGGCGCCGCCGGTGACCAGCACGACTTGGTCGCTGAAATCCAGGTCATTGGGCATGAGCAGGCTCCAGGCGCGTAAACGCCAGCGTCGGCACGTCGACGATGCTGGACCCACCGTCCGCCACCAAGGTCGCCCCGGTAATGATCGATGCGTCGTCGCTGGCCAGGAAGCGGCATACCTTGGCGATCTCTTCGGCCCGGGCGGCGCGGCGCAGCGGCACATCGGCGCACACGCGCTCGTACGCTTGCTGCAAGGTGTCGCCGTACGCCTCCATCAACGGCTTCATCTCGGCATCGGCCATCGGCGTGTGCACCCAGCCCGGGCACACCGCGTTCACGCGCACGCCGTGGGGGCCGTAGTCCCGTGCCAGCGAGCGATTGAGCCCGAGTAACGCATGTTTGGCCGTGGTGTAGCCGCACACCTCGGGCCCCGCCGCGAGCGAGGCGATGGAGCCGATCAGCACGACACTGCCGGCGCTTTCCTGCAACATCGGCAGGCAGGCGCGGGCACTGTAGAACGCGCTGTCCAGGTTACTGCGCAGCGCCGCTTCCCACGTAGACGGGCTGGTCTGGGTCGCGCTGCCCAGGCCATGACCGCCGGCACACGCCAGCAGTACATCGATACGCCCGTAGTGGGCGTGAATCTCGCGGATAAAGCCCTCCCAGGTGTCGGGGCAGGCGGCATCGCCCACCAGGATCAGGCCGCCGCTGGCCTGCGCCGCCTGTTCCAGTGGCTCGCGGCGCCGGCCGATCAGTACCAGCCGTGCGCCTTCCTGCGCGTACAGCCGGGCACAGGCGGCGCTGATGCCGGTGCCGGCCCCGGTGATCACCACCGTGCGCGCCTCAGTCACGGGGGTACTCCGTGCGGTTGAGCACCTGGCAATAGGAACTGATCGGGAAGTTCGACAGCGCGTCGAAGGATGCCCCCGCATAGCCGAAGATCTTGCCGTCGCTGCGGTGTTGTTGCAGGTCGATCAGCACCAGGCCGAGGGTGGGCACGATCTTCTCCTGCCAGACGAACAGGTACAGCTGCTCGGCGATCTTGTAGTAATGGCAGCGGTCGGTGTCGCACAAGCCTTTCTCCACACCCTCAAGGCATTGCCAGGCATAGAACCGCGGGTTGAGGTAGATGTGCTCGTAGACCTCGCTGGGGCTGTAGCGGTAGTGGTTGCGCAGGCCCACCAGTTCCTCGGTGGGGGCGTGCAGGCAATGGCCCTCCTGCCACGGCCGGTCGAGGCTGCCGTGGAGGAACTCGGCGTGCACCGAGGTCAGCGGTTTGCCGGCCAGGGCGCGGTGGTAAAGACCTTCGTGGGTCTCTGCCGGCTCCGGCATACGGCCAATCACCGCGGTAAAGGAGGCAGTTGGCGTGTCCAGCACCAGGCTGATCGACCAGCTTTGCCCGGCCTCGTGCTTGATGAAGTCCACCAGGTACAGGCCCGGGCGAATCGAGCTGGCGCGGTAGGCAGCACTACCGCTGGAGTGACCGTCGGCGGCGTGCCAGGCCAGGCGCTCCTGTTCGAAGCGGTGCTCGATCTGCCAGCCATTGGCAAAGTGCAGAGTGAAGGTCTGGCCCGCCAGGTCGGCGAGGTTCGGCAGGATGAACGCTTCGGGTGCAAAACCGTCGGCCAGGGCGCCCACGGTGATCCAGTCAGAAGAAGTGCTCATGGCAAGGCTCCTTAAACAACGGCGAAGTAGTGTTTGACGAAACTCTCGCTGACCACTTCCCACAGCACCGGCGTGCCCTTGGTCACAAACCAGCTGTCACCGGCCTTGTAGCGGGTGGACTGGCCGGTGGACTCATCGGTGAGTATGACCTCGCCGGTGACCACCGTGGCTTGTTCGGCGAACGGGTAGACCATGCGGAATTTGCCCTGGGTGGTGCCGAAGTAAGCGCTGCTGACCGCATCGGTAGGTGCGCCGAATGTCATCTTGCCGAAGGCGCGCACCTCGCCTTCAAGGATCTGTGAACCGAGGTCGGCCACGGTGCCCCAGGCATCGAGTTCCGACAGCTGGACGTTATGTTTGACGGTGGTGAGGGTCATGGCAGTGGTTCCTGATGAGTGAAAAAAAGCGAATCAACGACGTCCGTTCCAGTAGCCGGACAATTGGTGCCAGGATTTGCCCGCCGTCAGCAGCAGAGGGCGAATTGCGTCCTTGCCGATGATGGTCGGGCGGCGGATCGAGCTGACCAGGTCATAGCGCGCCGAGCCTTCGCTCATACCTTCGGCCAGGACCTTGCAGATGATGTGGCTGGGCGTGACGCCAAAGCCTGAATAGCCCTGCACGAAAAACGCATTGCTGCGCCCCGGCAAGGTGCCGATCTGCGGGAACAGATTCGGGCTGCACGCCATCGGGCCGCCCCAGGCCAGGTCGATTTTCACGTCCCTGAGGTAGGGGAAAATCTTCAGCATCAGGTGGCGGTTCCAGGCTTTCAGGTCGCCGGGAATATGCTCGACCAAAGGCGTCGCGGCGCCGAACAGCAGGCGGTTTTCATTGGTGACGCGGTAGTAGTCGATCACTGGGCGGATGTCGCTGTAGGCGCCACGGATCGGGCTGATGCGCTGGATCAATTCTTCGGACAACGGCTCGGTCATCATCTGGAACGCGTAGGTGTTAATGGTCGAGCGGTGCAGTTCTGGTTCGAGCTTGTTGAGAAAGCTGTCACAGGCCCACAGCAACTTGCCGGCGCGTACCGAACCGCGCCCGGTGCGCACGGTGATGCGTTCGCCGTAGCTGACCTCCAGGGCCGGGCTGTTCTCAAAGATCTTTACCCCATGGCCGGCCAGCGCGGTGGCCTCGCCCAGCAGCAGGTTCAGCGAATGCACATGCCCGCCGCCCATGTGCAGCAGCGCACTCGTGTAGGCGTTGGAACCGATGATCTGCTGCACATCCGAGCCGCCGAGAAAGCGGATTTCATGCTGGCTGTTGACCGACTTGAAGTCCTTCTCCCAGGCGCGCAGAGTTTTTTCCTGGCGGGCGTTGAAGCCCATATAGCCGTAGCCGTGGCAGAAATCGGCATCGATGTTGTACTTGGCGATGCGGTTCTTGATGATATCTGCGCCCAGGTCGCTGATCTCGAACACTTGGCGCAGGCCGTCTTCGCCCACGTCCTTCTTGATCTTCTCCAGGTCATGGCCGATGCCCGCCATGATCTGCCCGCCGTTGCGGCCGGTGCCGCCAAAGCCCAGGTAGCGCGCTTCAAGCACCACGATATTGGTGATGCCTTTTTCCGCCAGCTCCAGCGCGGTGTTGATCCCGGAAAAGCCGCCACCGATCACCACGACGTCCGCGTCGATGTCTTGCTCCAGGGTGGGGAAGCTGAGGTTGTATTTCTTGGTGGCGGTGTAATACGTAGGGGTTTCGATGTTGATCATGGCGCAGCCTGAAAAAGTGAAGGAAGGCGCTAAAGCGGATGCCTCCATTAGGGCCCCTGACGGGCTGGAAGTCTTGATCCTGCGTGCCCGGGTTTTTGATTCAGCGCGCCACGGGCGAGGGCACACACAAGTTATAGCGCGCTCGCTGGCGGGGAATGTTAGAGTTTCGTTAAATTATTAACTAAATACTTCGTGACCCTGATCCTATGTCCAAACCTCGACAATCCCTGACCCTGGCCTTGCTGCAAGCGCGTGAGGCCGCGATGAGTTTTTTCCGCCCGTCCCTGAATGAACACGGCCTGACCGAACAGCAATGGCGCATCATCCGCATCCTCGAACAGCACGGTGAGCTGGAGATTTACCAACTGGCGGAACTGGCGTGCATCCTAAAGCCGAGCATGACCGGCGTGCTGGTGCGCATGGAAGCCGCCGGCATGGTGCACCGACGCAAGGCCGAACAGGACCAGCGCCGGGTGCTTATCACCCTGGCAGACAAGGGCAAGGCGAGTTTCGAGTCCATGAGCCAGTGCATGGAGGCCAACTACCAGCGTTTGCAGGATCAGCTTGGCGAAGAGAAATTCCAGACCTTGCTGGGGTTGCTGGATGACTTGAAGAACATCAAGCGCTGAACTAATGACTGAACCACCGCCGGTCAACTGTGGGAGCTGGCTTGCCTGCGATAGCGTCGGGTCAGCTGGCTTATTTGTCGCTGATACACCGCTATCGCAGGCAAGCCAGCTCCCACATTGGATCTCAGTAGACACCACCGGTATTGGCAGCCACCGGTACGTCTTTGAACTTCCCGGCCAGGCTTTGCAACCCGCGCATCAACACGGTGGTATCCACTCCTACCGCCACGAACGTCGCCCCCAGCTCGATATAGCGCCGCGCCAGGCGTTCATCCGCACTGAGAATCCCTGCCGCCTTGCCCGCTCGAACAATGCGCACGATGGCGTCCTCTATCGCCGCCTGCACTTCAGGATGCCCGGGGTTACCGCGATGCCCCATGGCCGCACTCAAGTCCGCCGGGCCGATGAACACACCGTCCACGCCTTCGACGGCGGTGATAGCGTCCAGATTGGCCAGGCCCTCGCGGTTTTCAATCTGCACCAGCAGGCACATCTGCGCGTCGGCCTGGTCGAGGTAGTCGGTGATGCTGTTCCAGCGCGAAGCACGGGCCAGGGCACTGCCGACGCCGCGAATACCCTGGGGCGGGTAGTGCAGGGCGCGCACCAGTTCTTGGGCCTGGGCAGCGCTTTCGACCATGGGCACCAGCAGCGTCTGCGCGCCGATATCGAGCAGTTGCTTGATCAATGCCGTGTCGCCGACCACCGGGCGAATCAGCGCCTGGCTGGGGTAGGGCGCGATGGCCTGCAATTGCGCAAGCATCCCCGGCAGGTGGTTGGGCGCATGTTCGCCGTCGATCAACAGCCAGTCGAAACCGGCATTGGCGGCCAACTCGGCGCTATAGGCATTGGCGAGGCCAAGCCACAGGCCGATCTGCACCTCGCCGTTGTGAAGGCGTTGTTTGAAGCGGTTGACAGGCATGTCCATGACAATCCTCCAGTGTTCAGACGAAGCGACAGGCGATCGAACCGAGCAGGTCGTAGTCGACGTGGAAGGTATCCCCGGGGCGGGCGGCCACCGGGCGGGTAAACGAGCCGCCGAGAATCACCTGGCCCGGCAGTAAGGTGACGTCATGCGCCGCCAGCTTGTTGGCCAGCCACGCCACGCCCTTGGCTGGGTGGTTGAGCACTGCCGCCGAGACGCCGGACTCTTCGATCACGCCATTGCGATACAGCACCGCCGGCACTTTGCGCAGGTCGATCTCGGTGGGGCGCACAGCCCGGCCACCGAGTACCACGCCGGCATTGGCGGCGTTGTCGGAGATGGTGTCGAACACCTTGCGGGTGGCGTTGGTCTGTGGGTCGACCTGTTGGATGCGTGCGTCGATGATTTCCAGCGCCGGGATCACCCATTCGGTCGCGTCGAGCACATCGAACACCGTGCAGTTGGGGCCCTTGAGCGGCTTGCCAAGGATGAACGCCAGTTCCACTTCCACACGCGGCACGATGAAGCGTTCGAAGGGAATATCACTGCCTTCGTCGAAAAACATGTCATCGAGCAGGGCGCCGTAGTCGGGCTCGGTGATGTTCGAAGAAACCTGCATGGCCCGTGAAGTGAGGCCTATCTTGTGGCCCTTGAGCGTGCGCCCGTTCTTGATCTTTTGCGCAACCCATTCGCGCTGGATGGCGTACGCATCCTCGAGGGTGATGCCGGGGTAGTCGAGGGAAAACTGACGCACCTGTTCGCGGCTGCGTTCGGCGCGGTCCAGGTGGGCGGCAGCCGCGAGGATTTGCTGGGAGTCGAGCATGGCAACGGTCTCTAGTGTGGGTTGACGATGGCGGCCTGAGTGCGCAGCACCAGCAGGCCACCGAGGGCGATAAACAGGGCGAGTACGTACAGGGCCAGGCTGGCGCTCTGGGTGGCGTCGCGCATCCAGCCGATCAGGTAGGGCGCGAGGAACGCGGCGATGCTGCCGAACGAGCTGATCATGGCGATGCCCGCCGCCTGGGTGGTGTTGGAAAGAAACGCCGGCGGCAGTTGCCAGAACATCGGCAGCGCCGCGCTGGCGCCCATGCCGGCGACCACCAACCCGCTCATCACCAGCAGCGCATTGCCGGGCGCCAGGCCCGCGACGGCAATGCCGACAGCGGCCATCAGCAGGGGCACGCATAAATGCCAGCGACGCTCGCGCTGGCGATCGGACGAGCGCCCGCAGCCGAGCATGAAGAAGCAGCCGGCCAGGTAGGGCACGGCGCTGAGCAAGCCGACCTGACTGTCGCGGCCGATGCCGGCGCCGTGGATCAGGGTCGGCATCCAGAACGCCAGGGTGTTGACCGCCAGCATAACCGCAAAGTACACGGCCACCAGCAGCCACACTTGCGGGTCCCGCAGGATGCCGCTGAACGAGGTGATGGTCTTGCGCTGTTCTTCGTTGCTCAACTGGGTGCGCAGTTGCTGTTTTTGTTCGCTGCTCAACCAGTGCACCACTTCGAAACTGTCCGGCAAGCACTTGAGCACCACCAGCCCCAGCAGTACCACGGGCGCACCTTCGATCAGGAACATCCATTGCCAGCCGCGCAGGCTGCCGACGGCGTGGAAATTCTCCAGGATCGCCCCGGAAATCGGCCCGCCCAACACCCCGGCCATGGGCACGGCAATGGCAAACAAGGCGGTGACCTGGGCACGTCGCCGCGCCGGGTACCAGCGGTTGAGAAACACCAGAATCCCCGGGAAAAATCCGGCTTCGGCCACCCCCAGCAAAAAGCGCAGCACGTAGAAGCCCCTAGCACTTTCCACCCACAACATGCCGGTGGAGAGCAGGCCCCACACCACCATCAGGCAGGCGATCCAGCGCCGTGGTCCGACCCGGTCCAGGGCCATGTTGCTGGGCACGCCGAACAGCGCATAGGCAATGAAGAACAGCCCGGCGCCGAAGCCGTACACCGTGTCGCTGAACTGCAGGTCGTGGCTCATCTGCATCTTGGCGAAGCCGATGTTGATACGGTCCAGGTGGGCGAACAGGTAACACACCAGCAACAAGGGCATCAGGCGCCAGGTCACCAAACGATGGGTGCGGTCGTGCTCGGCAAGCCGCAGGCTTGCAGTGGAGTGGGCTGTGCTCATGGTGTTGTACTTTTTGTCTGAGTGGCCGTGAGGGGAGGGCAGGTTTTTATCCCGCCGCGTTATTCAGAAACGCATGCACATTGTTCTGCTTGAAGTTGAGCTGTGGGTGCAACTCGACCATCTCAAACGACAGCGCCAACAACCGCTGCGCCTGCAATTGGGCGAAGTGCGCGGTGATCACCGCGAACACGGCTTCGGCCACCGCCTGGCGCGTGGCCAGGTCGCGGCCGTGGCCGACCTTGAGGGTCATGTGCACGAAGGCGTAGTCATGCTTGCCGTCGGCCATGCGCCAGGTGTCCAGGCGCACACCACGGCTACGGATGCCGCCCAACGGAAACACGCCACTGTCGCCCAGCACGCGGTGGATTTTTTCAAACAGGCCAGGCAAATCGGCCTGAGGTTCAAGGTTGTCGGTGTACTCAGCGATAAAGTGCGGCATAGGTTTCTCCCAAAGCTACAGCGGGAAAATCGCGTTGATCTGGCCAGTGCCCGAACTGCCGAACGGCGGCGTGATGATCTCGGCCGGCTGGGCATAGTCCGGCCCACCCAGCAGGCCCAGGAGCATGGCGGTGTCGTGCATCTTGCCTTCGCCAAAGCAGTGTTCGGCGTAGTCCGGCAGCATGGCGCAGAACTCTTTGAAACGGCCTTGCTGCCACATCTCGACCACGTGCAGGTCTACCTGCTTGTCAAACTCACGGGTCCAGTTGTGGATATTCGCTTCGGCCTGGCGGTCGTCGGAAAAACGGTGGGACAACGAGCCGGACGCCAGCACCAGCACTTTGCGGTCACTCTTTTCGATGGCTCGGCGCACGGCGGCGCCAAAGGCGAAGCTGTCTTCCAGACGATGCCAGGCACACCAGGCGGCAATGGAAATCACCTTGAATTTTTCATCCTCGGGCACGCCCATGTGCATGTAGCGCATGGGCACCAGCGTGCCGTATTCCAGCTCCAGGCTCGGGATGTTATGGGCCATGCTGCGCACGCCGGCCAGGTTGGCTTCGGCGGCGATCAGTTCGCCCAACTCGGGGCAGCCGGGGTAGGCGTAATCCATGTTCTTGATGAAGTGCGGCAGCTCGTTGCTGGTGTAGGTGCCCTGGAACTGCTCGCCACAGTTGACGTGATAACCGCTGTTGACCAGCCAGTGCACGTCGAACACCACGGCGGTGTCGGCCCCCAGTTCGCGGGCGCGCCGGCCGATTTCCTTGTGCCCGGCAATCGCCGCTTCGCGACAGCCGTGATGCTTGCCGGGCAGTTCCGACAGGTACATCGACGGTACGTGGCAGATCTTCGCTGCCAGAACCACTTCGCCCATGATGATTCTCCTGAATAATTATTCTTGTAAGGCTTGTGAGGTCCCTGTGGGAGCTGGCTTGCCTGCGATTGCATCGACTCGGTACGGCTGAAGGACCGCGGTGTCTGCATCGCGGGCAAGCCCGGCTCCCACAGGAGGCTTGTTTGATCCTGGGCTACACACCCCAGCGCGGAATGTGATGACTGCCCATGGAAATACACACGTTCTTGATCTCGGCAAACACTTCAAAGCTGTACTGGCCACCCTCGCGCCCGGTGCCCGAGCCTTTCACCCCGCCAAAGGGCTGACGCAAATCGCGCACGTTCTGGCTATTGATAAATACCATGCCCGCCTCAATACCGCGCGCCAGCCGATGAGCCTTACCGATGTCCTGGGTCCAGATATAGGACGCCAGCCCGTATTCGGTGTCGTTGGCCAGTTGCAGCGCTTCGGCTTCGTCCTTGAACGGGATCAGGCACACCACCGGACCAAAGATTTCTTCCTGGGCGATGCGCATCCGGTTGTTCACATCGGCAAACACCGTTGGCTGGATAAACTGGCCGCGGCTCAGGTGCGCCGGCAAGTTGGCCGGGCGCTCCAGGCCGCCGGCCAGCAGTGTGGCGCCTTCCTCCAGACCGATCTTGATGTAGCCGGTGACCTTGTCGTAATGGGCCTGGGTGATCATCGAACCGACCTGGGTCTTGGGGTCCTGCGGGTCGCCTACGATCAGGCGCTTGGCCCGCGCCGCGAACTCGGCGACAAATTGCGGGTAGACGCTTTCCTGAATAAAGATCCGGCTACCGGCGGTGCACCGCTCGCCGTTCAGGGAGAAGATCGTGAACAGTGCGGCGTCGAGGGCGCGCTCCAGGTCGGCGTCTTCAAAAATCAGCACCGGCGACTTGCCGCCCAGCTCCATGGAGTACTTTTTAAGGCCGGCGGTCTGCATGATTTTCTTGCCGGTGGCGGTGCCGCCGGTAAAGGAAATCGCCCGCACATCCGGGTGGCGTACCAGTGCATCACCAGCGGTGGCGCCGTAGCCCTGGATCACATTGAGCACGCCGTTGGGGATCCCGGCTTCCACCGCCAGGCGTCCCAGTTCATTGGCGGTCAGTGGCGACAGCTCCGACATTTTCAATACGGCGGTATTGCCCAGCGCCAGGCACGGCGCGGTCTTCCAGGTGGCGGTCATGAACGGCACGTTCCATGGCGACACCAACCCGCACACGCCTACCGGCTGGTACAGGGTGTAGTTGAGCATCTGGTCGTCCACCGGATAACTGTGGCCGTCCATGCGGGTGCAGACTTCGGCGAAAAAGTCGAAGTTGTGCGAGGCCCGTGGGATCAGCACGTTTTTGGTCTGGTGGATCGGCAAGCCGGTGTCGAGGGTTTCAAGCTCGGCCAGGCGCGGCACGTTCTGTTCAATCAATTCGCCGAGCTTGCGCATCAAGCGTGCGCGCTCCTTGGCCGGGGTGTTGGCCCACTTGGGAAACGCCTCCTTGGCTGCCGCCACGGCTTGTGCGACTTCATCGGCACCACCGCTGGCGACTTCGCCGATGGCCTCGCCGGTGGCCGGGTTGTAGTTGATGAATACGTCTTTGCTCTCGACCTCACGGCCGTTGATCCAGTGTTTGATCATGGTGCTCAAGCCTCTTTGCGCACGGAGAAAAACTCCGTCTCACTGACAATACGGTTGACCAGGCGGCCCACGCCTTCGACTTCCACCACCACCTCATCGCCCGGCACCACATCGGCCAGGCCCTCGGGCGTGCCGGTGGCGATCATGTCGCCGGGTTGCAGGGTCATGAAGCTGGACAGGTATTCGATGAGGTAGGGGATATCGAAAATCATGTCTTTAGTGCTGCCTTCCTGGCGCAGCTCGCCGTTGATCCAGGTGCGCAATTTCAGGTTGCCTGGGTCGGGCACATCGGCCACGTCGACGATCCACGGGCCCACCGGGGTGGTGGCGTCGCGGTTTTTAACCCGCAGGTTGGGGCGGTAGTAGTTTTCCAGGTAGTCGCGGATCGCGTAGTCGTTGCACACCGTGTAACCGGCCAGGTAGTCCAGGGCGTCGGCGCGCTTGACGTTGCGCGCGGTCTTGCCGATCACCGCCACCAGTTCGCACTCGTAGTGCATGTAGGCGACGTTGTCCGGGCGCCAGGTGACTTGGCGGTGACCGGTGTAGGTGCCGACCGACTTGATAAAGGCCAGCGGTTCGGTCGGCGGTGTGAAGGCCAGTTCGGCGGCGTGATCGGCGTAGTTCAAGCCCAGGGCGAACATGTTGCCGGTGGCGGGCGGCAGCCATTGCACCTGATCTTCGGCAAGCCGCCGGCCATCGCTGAGGCGCACGCTGTAATCGTTGTCTACCTGCACGGCATGGATCTGACCTTCAAAACGGATACGTGCGCGCTTCATGCCAGTGCCTCCGCCTGAACGATATTGAGCAGGCGGCCGACGCCAGTGATTTCAACTTCAACACGATCACCCGGCTGCACATCCACGCGGCCCTCCGGTGTACCGGTGATCAGCACGTCACCGGGATGCAGGGTCATGAACTCGCTGATCTCGGCGATCAATTGTGGGATGTCGCGCACCCAATGGGCGGTGGAGTTTTGCTGGCGCAGCTCGCCATTGACGAAGAGCTTGAGGGCCAGCTCGTTGGGGTTGGCCACTTGATCCCGCTCAATCACTTGCGGGCCCAAGGCGCAA
The DNA here is from genome assembly GCF_020790195.1 of Pseudomonas sp. HN8-3. Taxonomy (NCBI): domain Bacteria; kingdom Pseudomonadati; phylum Pseudomonadota; class Gammaproteobacteria; order Pseudomonadales; family Pseudomonadaceae; genus Pseudomonas; species Pseudomonas sp. HN8-3. The sequence continues at coordinate 3,792,936 of NZ_CP086206.1, read as the reverse complement.
AACCCATCGCGGCATTTGGCTTTGACGGCAGGGCGGTAATAGCTGTCTTCCGGCAGGCTGAATTCGTTGACCACCACATACCCGGCCACATGGGCCATGGCATTGTCCAGGCTGACGCGGCTGGCGCGCTGGCCGATCACCACGCCCAGCGCCGGGCCCGGTTGCAGGCGCTCGCCTGCAGGCTGCAACACCACGCCGCCATGGGCATTACGGGTGTTGGGCGTCTTGATGAACAACACTGGCTTGGTTGGCGGCTTCTGGTAGGGCGCCTGCTCGAAGGCGGCGAGATGTTGGTCCAGCAGGCCCTGGTAGTTCAGCGCAACGCCGAACAGGGTGCCGCTGGCAACATCATGCAGGGTACGGCTCATGCGTTTCTCCTGGCGGTGACGACGGCTGCATAGGCAGTTCGTTAAGTTGTTAACGTTATAATTAATATGTTAACTACCGTCAAGCGTGGCACACTCCGATGGCATCACAACAACAAGAGGAGGGCGAAGTGCAGCCGATTCCCAACATCAACCTCGGGCAGGTCTACGACCAGCGTTACAGCGACGCCGAGGTGCATTACGACAAGCTGGGCAACCTGGCAGGTTTTTTCGGGCGCAATATGGCCGTGCATCGCCATGACCGATTTTTCCAGGTGCATTACGTCAAGAGTGGCGCGGTGCGGGTGTATCTGGACGACCGCCAGTACGTCGAAGCAGGGCCGATGTTTTTTCTCACGCCGCCCACGGTGGCCCACGCCTTCGTCACCGAAGCCGATGCCGACGGGCATGTGCTGACGGTGCGCCAGCAGCTGGTGTGGGGCTTGATCGACGCCGACCCCAGCCTCGCCTCCGGGGCTGCGTGTGTCGCGCTGGGCGCCAACGCCGAAGGGCTGGACCAGCTTTTCGAAGAACTGTGCGGCGAGATCAACGCCGAACGGGCAGGGCGCGCGGCCGCCCTCGACAGCCTGACGCGCCTGATCATGATCCGCCTGCTGCGCCTGTGCGCCCACGCCCTGCCGGCACGGCCGACGGCCCATGAAGACCTGCGGATTTTTCACCGCTTCAACGAACTGATCGAAGCCCATTACCTGGAGCATTGGCCGCTGGCGCGTTATGCCCAGGCCATCGGCGTGACCCAGGCACGCCTCAATGAGGTGTGCCGACGCATCGCCGACCTGCCCTCCAAGCGCCTGATCCTTGAGCGCCTGATGCAAGAGGCCAAACGCCTGCTGTTGTTTACCGGCAGCTCCGCAAATGAAATCTGCTACCAGCTGGGGTTCAAGGACCCGGCGTATTTCAGCCGGTTTTTCCTGCGGTATGCGCAGATGACGCCGGGGGAGTATCGGTTGCGGCAGTCGGCGTTGCGTTGACGCGCCACGCTCCACCCAACGCCGTATACAAGTTCACCTCCGCCACCAGCTGCGCCAGCCTGTCCACGATCAACGCCTGTTGCGAGCTGAACAACGCACGCTGCGCATCGAGGAACGTCAGGTTGCTGTCCACGCCGCTGCGGTAGCGGTGCTGGGCCAGGTCGTAATAGTTCTGGTTGGCGGCGACGAAATCCCGTTGCGCATCCAGTTGGTCGTTGAAGGTCTGGCGAGCGGCAAGGCCGTCGGCCACTTCCTGGAAGGCGCTCTGGATGGACTTTTCGTACTGGGCCACCGTGATGTCCCTCTGCAACTTGGCATAATCGAGGCTGGCACGCAGGCTGCCGGCGTTGAAGATCGGCAGGTTGATTTGCGGCTGGAAGGTCCAGGTGCCCGAGCCGCCCTTGAACAGCCCCGACAGCTCCTTGCTGGTGCTGCCGGCATTGGCCGTGAGGGTCACGGACGGAAAGAACGCAGCACGGGCGGCGCCGATATTGGCGTTGGCCGCCTGCAACTGGTATTCGGCCTGGAGGATATCCGGGCGGCGTTGCAGCAGGTCGGAGGGCAACCCGGCGGGGACGCGGGCGACCAGATCATCGGCCAGCGGGCGAGCGGGCAGATGCTCATCCACCGGGCCGCCCACCAGCAGCACGAGGTTGTTAAGGTCCTGGGCGACCTGGCGTTCATAGCGTGCGACGCTGGCGCGGGTGCTTTCCACTGCGGTACGGGCTTGCACCACCTCCAGCGCCGAAGCTTTGCCTGCGTTTTTGCTGCGGCTGGTCAGTTGCCAGCTGTGGTCGTTGGCCACCAGGGTTTGCTCGGCCAGGGCCAGTAGTTCCTGATCGGCGCGCCAGGTCAGGTAGGCGTTGGCCACGTTCGCCACCAGGCTCAATTGCGCACTGCGCCGGGCTTCTTCGGTGCCCAGGTAAGTCAGCAACGCCTGTTCGCTGAGGCTGCGCACGCGGCCGAACAGGTCCAGCTCATAAGCGCTCAGGCCCAAGGTGGCGGAATAGTTGGAGGTGATCGCCGATTTGCCGGTGCCTGTCACGTTACCCGGCAATTTCTGACGCTTGCCGGCACCGCTGGCGGAGATCGCCGGGAACAGGTCGGCGCGCTGTATACGATACTGCGCCTGGAACGCCTCTACATTCAGGGCGGCTACCCGCAGGTCGCGGTTGTTGACCAGGGCATCGGCAATCAACCGTTGCAGCGCCGGGTCGTGGAACAGCTGCTGCCAATCCGGATTCTGCGTCAGGTCGCCGGCCTGCGCCAGGCTGTACACGCCGCCTTGAGGAAACTGCGCAGGCGTCGGCGCTGTTGGCCGCTGATACTCGGGGATCAGCGAACAGCCACTGAGCGTCCACGCCACCCCGACGCAGCAAAGCATCCGTTTGTTCATCAGGCACCCACCATCCATTTGGCCAGGCCATGCCGGCCGCTCACGCCCAGCTTGGCGGCGGCGCGCTTGAGGTAGGTTTCGATCGAGCTGTTTTTCACACTGAGTTTTTCCGCGATCTGCGGCACGGTGCCGCCGGTCAGCAGGCCGAGGCACACTTCCTGCTCACGCGCCGAAAGGGTGATATCGCTCAGAGCCAGGCGCTTGTAGAACTCGCGCTGCAATTGCGATTGTTCCAGCAGGGTGTGGGCCGGCTCAATCTCGGCGTGCGGCACCTGGCGCAGCAGTTGCGCGTGCCGCTCCATCAACGGCAACAGGGTGTCCGACAAGCACTTGAGAAACGACAACTCAGCCAGGGAAAACCCACGCTGGGTTGGCGGCCGGTAGAACGAAATCACACAGCGTCGATTCCCTTGGCGCGATACCAGGTTGCACTGGTGCGAACTGCCCAACGGGTGCGCGCTGTTGGCCTTGGCTTTCATCTGGATCAACAACGGGTCTTGCATGCGCAGCATTTCGCGCATCAGCGGGTGGTCGTTCAACGGGTGCAGTGTCTGGGGTACAGACAACTCCTTTTTCAGCCCGGCGCTGCCCAGCAGCTTGATGTCGAGCACGCGGTCGCGCAGCTCATCGAGCGTCCATTCGCTGAGGTCCACCAGGTGAATCGGCACCCATTTGTCTACCAGGTGCAACATGTCTGCGGCGAAGCGTTCATGGCCGCTGTTTGAAATCAACTCGCCCATTTCGGCATAAAAATGCGGGCCCTGTGTGTCGCCAATACTGCGGGTCAGACTCATAGCCATTTCATCCTTGATGTCGAAAACCGTCTGCGGAGGCTCCGGGCTGCGGCGGGGCGATCCGTACTGCTTGAACGTAACTCGGCGTTCGAGATTTTATTTAGCCATATGGATTTGTCCTACGTATGTAGCGGAAACGAGGGACACAAGCTGCCATAAAATCTGCGTCATTATTCCGACGTTTCTGGTCAATAAAACCGGCAACGAACGCTCGCAAGGTATTTTTAGGTTTAAGTAACTGGATGATATTTAAAGTAAAAGTCTAAATTCTTGCAGAGGTTCAAAGTGCCAGCATCGGCCATGTATAGCCAATTTCCTACAGCGCTTTAATCGTTTCAGCAGTGAACGACCCACCAAGCCCGTTCCATCCATTTGAATGTCCGGGTTTCGGGTGACAGACGCCTGCGGCCCCCCCATGCTCAAATCCGGCAAATTCGGCGTAATGGGCCACCCTGCGCGGCCAGTGCCTGACCTCCATGAGAAGGATCTTATGCAGTATTCCTCCCGCCAGCCGGCCAGCTTCCCCCTTACTGCCGCCCAACAGGACATTTGGCTTGATCAGATGCGCGTGGGCGATTCGCCGCTGTATAACATTGGCGGCTATCTGGATGTTGCCGGCCCAGTGATGCCCGAGCGCATCCAGCAGGCCGTAGCGCAGCTGGTGTCCAGACACGATGCGTTGCGCATTCAATTGCATACCGACGCCGAAGGGCTGGCGCGGCAAACCTTCGCTTCGGCACTGCCGGTGGACGTGGCCTTGCATGACTTCGCGGCGTTACCCGACCCGTGCGCCGCGAGCCGGGCCCTGATGCAGGCGCAAATGGCCCGACCGTTCATGATGAGCGGCGCGCCGCTGGTGCGCGTCCTGCTGGTCAAACTCGACGACGACCACTACCACCTCGGTATCCAGGCTCACCACCTGATTCTCGACGGCTGGGGCTTCGGCCAGTTGGTGCAGTCCCTCGCGCAGTTGTATACCGCCCTAGAGCAAGGCCGGCACGTGGAGCCGTTCGCACCGTCCTATATCGACTTTATCGACACCGACCAGCACTACCTGCACTCGGCCCGTTACGCCCGTGACCGTGACTATTGGCTGGACAAGTTCCAGGTACTGCCCGAGCCACTGCTGACGCCGAAGCAAACCACCAAGGCGTCGAGCAACACCTTCCTGGAAGGCTTTGCGGTGGCGCTGCTCAACCGTATGGAGCAGGTCGCCAACCGCTGCCAGGCGTCGGCTTTTCATGTGCTGCTGGCGGCGATGTATGTGTATTTCAGCCGCACCAGTCAACGCCAGGAATGGGTAGTGGGGCTGCCGATTCTCAACCGCTCCAACGCGCGTTTTCGCGCTACCGTCGGCATGTTTGCCCAGGTCAGTGCGGTGCGTTTTCAGTTCAGCGAAGGGTTGCCTTTTGGTGAGCTGGTGCGCGGCATACGCGATCAGCTCAAGCAGGATTTCCGCCATCAGCGCTTCCCGTTAAGCGAGATGAACCGTGAGCTGGGCCTGCGACGAACCGATCGCGGGCAGTTGTTCGACCTGTCGGTGTCGTTCGAGCAGGACGACCATGACCTGCGTTTTGGTCAGGTGCAGGCGCGTGCCATCAAGGTGTCCAACCACCATGAGGCATTGCCGATTGCCATTCACCTGCGCAGCAACCGCTACCAGGACAGCGCGTGGCTGCATTGCGTCTACAACGAGGCGTACTTCCAGCACGACGAAGTCCAGGCGATGGCGCGCGGCTTCACCTGGCTGTTGGAGCAAGGGCTGGAAGACCCCTCGCTGCCAGTCGGTGAGTTTTCCATGCTGGCGCCTGAAGCTCAGGCTCGGCTGCTGCACTGGAACGCCACCGCGCAGCCCAACGCATTGCCGCAAACCTTGCACCGGCGGATTGAAGCGCAAGCCGCACACACGCCCGACGCCATTGCCGCGGTGTATCAGGGCCATCAGCTGACCTACGCCCACCTCAACCGTCAGGCCAATGCCCTGGCGCATCAACTATTGGCACACGGCGTACAGCCGGATGATCGCGTGGCCGTGCTGGCCCGACGCGGGCTGGACACGTTGGCGGGGTTGTTGGCAGTGCTCAAATCCGGCGCCTGCTACGTGCCGCTGGATCCGGCCCATCCGGCTGAACGCCTGGACTACCTGCTGCAAGACAGTGCGCCTGTGGCAATCCTGACCCAGCAGGATTTGCGCCAGCGCCTGCCTGTCTCCACGGTGCCAGTGATCGCGCTGGAGCAGGTCACCTCGCACATCGACAGTAACCCCGAGGTTGCGGTCTCGCCGTCGAACCTGGCCTATGTGATTTACACCTCCGGCTCCACCGGCTTGCCCAAGGGCGTGATGGTGGAGCACCACAGCGTATCGAACCTGGTGGACTGGCACTGCCGGGCGTTCGACCTGCACGCGGGCAGCCATACCGCCAGCGTCGCCGGCTTTGGTTTTGATGCCATGGCCTGGGAAGTCTGGCCGGCGTTATGCGTGGGTGCAACGCTGCACCTGCCACCGGCCCACGACGGTGCGGAAGATATCGATGCGCTGCTCGACTGGTGGCGCGCGCAGCCATTGGACGTGTGTTTCCTGCCCACGCCTGTGGCCGAATACGCCTTCAGCCAGCAGCTTGGGCATCCCACCTTGCGCACCTTGCTGATTGGCGGCGATCGCCTGCGCACGTTCACCCAGGCGCAGACATTTGAACTGATCAACAACTACGGCCCTACCGAAGCCACCGTGGTTGCCACCTCTGGAGCCGTTGAGGTGGGCCAGCCGCTGCACATCGGCGCGCCGGTCGCCAACGCCCAGGTTTATCTGCTGGATGCGCAACAACGCCCGGTGCCGATTGGCGCAGTGGGGGAGTTGTATGTGGGCGGCAAGGGCGTGGCGCGGGGGTATCTGAACCGTCCTGAACTGAATGCCGAACGCTTCCTGGACGATCCTTTCAACGGCGCGCGTATGTACCGCACCGGCGATCTGGCGCGCTGGCTGCCGGACGGCAATCTTGAGTACCTGGGACGCAACGACGACCAGGTAAAAATCCGCGGTGTACGCATCGAACTGGGGGAAATCGAATCGGCCCTGGCCGCCCACCCGGCGATCAAGGACGCGGTAGTGCAGTTTCGCCAAGGGCAATTGCTGGCCTGGTTTATCCCGCGCGAGCCAGTCGATATCCAAACCCTGCGCGCCCATCTGCAGGCCTCGTTACCTGACTACATGGTGCCGGCGGCCTATGTCCGCCTTGAGGCGTTGCCCCTGACCGCCAATGGCAAGCTCGACCGCAAAGCCTTGCCCGCACCCAGCCAGGAAGCTTTTGTCACTCGCCGCTTCGAAGCTGCGCAGGCCGGTGTGGAAGCTACCCTTGCGCAGATCTGGGCCGAGTTGCTGCACGTGCAGCAAGTAGGGCGCCACGACCATTTCTTCGAGTTGGGCGGGCATTCGCTGTTGGCGGTGCAACTGGTGCAGCGCATGCGCCAGGCCGGGCTGCGTGCCGATGTGCAGGTGCTGTTCGGCCAGCCAACGTTGGCGGCGCTGGCGGCAGCGTGTGGCGGTAATGAAATGGCGGTGCCAGACAATCGAATCCCGCCAGGCTGTACGCATATCACTACCGATCTGCTCGCCTTGGCCGAGCTGGATCAAGCCAGCCTCGACCGCATCGTCGCAAGCATCCCTGGTGGCGCAGCGAATGTGCAGGAAATCTACCCGCTGGCGCCGTTGCAGGAAGGCTTGCTTTATCACCACATCACCGATGCACACGACCCGTATCAGCAACAGGCTCTGTTCAGCTTTGCGCGCCGCGAGCAACTGGATGCCTTCGCCCACGCCCTGCAACAAGTGATCGACCGCCATGACATCCTGCGCACCAGCCTGGTGTGGGATGCCCTTGAACAACCGATGCAGGTGGTGTGGCGAAAAGCGCGGTTGCGGGTCGAACCGCTGCGCGAGCCGGCTCAACCGCTGGACTTGCGCCAGGCGCCGCTGATGGCCCTGGACTACGCCGAAGAACCTCACCATCAGCGCTGGATCGCCAGGCTGCGCTTTCATCACCTGGTCAACGATGCCACTTCGACCACCCTGTTGGTGGACGAGATCCGCGCCCATCTGCTCGGCCAACAGGCGCAACTGCCCGTGCCGGTGCCGTACCGCAATGTGGTGGCGCAAGCCCGATCAGCCGTGCGCCAGGCTGCGCACGAGGCGTTCTTTCGCCAGCAGTTGGCAGAGGTGGATGAGCCGACCCTGGCGTTTGGCGTGCAGGAGCGCCAGGCCAAGCGTGCCGAGACCGAAGAAGCCGAACGCCTGCTCAGCGACGCGCTCAACCTGCGCCTGCGCAGCCAGGCCCGCGCTCTTGGCGTGAGCGCCGCGAGCCTGTTCCACCTGGCCTGGGCCCAGGTACTCAGCCGGGTGGCGAGCCGCGACGATGTGGTGTTCGGCACCGTACTGCTTGGCCGCTTGCAAGCCGGCGAGGGTGCCGAGCGGGCGTTGGGCATGTTCATCAACACCTTGCCGCTGCGCCTGCGCCTGGTCGGGCAAAACGTGGTGGATGCACTGCACGACACCCACACACAACTGAGCGCCTTGCTCGCTCATGAACAAGCCTCCCTGGCGTTGGCCCAGCGTTGCAGCGGCGTGTCACCGTTGTTCAACAGTCTGCTCAATTACCGCCACACCTCGGCCGATCCCGAACTGAAACTGGTACCGGGCATGGCCTTGCTCAACAGTGAAGATATCCTCAGTTACCCGCTGATGTTGACGGTGGATGACGTGGCCAGCGGTTTCCGGCTCAAAGCCAAGGCGCCGTGCACAGTCGGTGCCGAGCGGGTCCTGAGCTACTTTGACACGGTGCTCAACGGCCTGGTGGATGCGCTTGAGCAGGCGCCGAAAATGCCGCTTGGCGACATACAGGTGTTGCCCGCCAGCGAGTTGCACACCCAGTTGTCAGGCTTCAACGCCACCGCCACGGACTACCCGCAAACCCTCACCGTCCAGGCGCTGTTCGAAGCCCATGCGCGGGACATTCCCGATGCCATCGCGGTGCAGGCCGGCGAACAGCAACTGACCTATCGCGAACTCAACGAACGCGCCAACCAGTTGGCCTTTCACTTGCGTGAGCACGGGGTAGAGCCCGACTCGCGGGTGGCACTGTGTGTGGAGCGTGGGTTGGAGCTGGTGGTGGGGTTATTGGCCATTCTCAAGGCGGGCGGTGCCTATGTGCCCCTCGACCCGGGCTACCCACGCGAACGCCTGGCCTACATGCTCGCCGACAGCCAGCCGGTGGCGCTGCTGGTACACGGCGCTACCCGCGAAGTGCCGGGCGAGGTTGCAATCCCCGTGATCGACTTCGACCACTGCACCTGGAGCCAGGCGCCGACCGACAATCCGTCGGTACCGGGTTTGAGCGTCGCCAACCTGGCCTACGTGATGTACACCTCGGGCTCCACCGGCATCCCCAAGGGCGTGATGATCGAACATCGCGGCCTGGGTAACCTGCTGCACTGGGGCTCGCAATTGTGCCCCGACGCCGCAGGCGGCGCCTTGTTGCAGCGCGCGCCATTCAGTTTTGACGGTTCGGTGTGGGAACTGTTCTGGCCATTGAGCAACGGTATGCGCCTGGTGCTGGCGCGGCCCGATGGTCATCGTGAACCTGCGTATCTGGCCCAGTTGATTCGCGAGCAGCAGATCAGCGTGATCAAGTTTGTGCCGGCGATGTTGCAGCAGTTTCTTGAGCTGGACGAGTCGGCCCTGTGCACCAGCCTCACCGATGTGTTGTGCGGCGGCGGCGAACTGACCGAAGCCCTGGCCCGTGGTGTGCAGGCGCGCTTGCCCAAGGTGCGCTTGCACAACGTCTACGGCCCTACCGAAGCCACGGTCGACAGCAGCGCCTGGACCCTCGAACCCGGCGCGCCAGTACCCGCGGTGCAACTGCCGATTGGCCGGCCGATCAACAATACCCGCTTGTACGTGTTGGATGCCCATGACGCACCGGTACCCATCGGCATCAGCGGTCAACTGCATATCGGTGGTGTGGGAGTAGCCCGTGGCTACCTGGGGTTGGAGCAGATGACTGCCGAGCGGTTTATCGACAACCCCTTCGTTGTCGGTGACCGCCTGTATCGCACGGGCGACCTGGTGCGCTACCTGCCGGACGGCAATCTGGAGTTCCTTGGGCGTAATGACTTCCAGGTCAAACTGCGCGGCGTGCGCCTGGAGTTGGGCGAAATCGAAGCACGCCTGAGTGCACACCCGGCGTTGCGTGAAGTGGCGGTACTGATTCGCGATGAGCGCCTGGTCGCCTACTTCACCCTGCGCGGCCAGGCGCCGAGCCTGGAAGACTTGCGCGCCCATGTGCTGGAGCAACTGCCGGAAGTCATGGTGCCGGCCGCCTTTGTACAACTCGACGCACTGCCCCTGAACCCCGCCGGCAAACTCGACCGCAAGGCCCTGCCGGAGCCGGGCCTGGACGCGGTGCTCAGCCGTGCCTACGAAGCGCCCCAGGGCGAAGTGGAAACCTTGATGTCCGGCATCTGGGCCGACGTACTGAAACTGGAGCGGGTAGGGCGCCACGACCATTTCTTCGAACTGGGCGGGCACTCGCTGCTGGCAGTCAACCTGGTGGCCCGCCTGCGCAAGGCCGGGCTGGAAGTGGACGCACGCACCTTGTTTAGCCAGCCAACCCTGGCGCAACTCGCCGCCAGGACCGTGGCGAAGGTCCAGCGCGTTGAAGTGCCACAAACCGCCATCCCCGCCCTCAACCGCCGCCGCAGGATCTGAGGATTGGAATGCATTCAATCTGGGAGGGGGCTTGCCCCCTCCCACATTTTACGGTGCTGCCTTCAAGGGCTTCATGCACTCGATAGAGCGATCCACTGTGGTTCTGGCGATCTCCAGCAAATGCCACACCGCCAGAATCTTCGCCCGCACGGGGCTGTCCAGCAGCTCGCTACAATCGAGCGCTGTCGCTGAGGCACTGTCGAGCAGGCTGGCGGTGTACAGCAACGCATCTTCAAAACTCAGATCGTCGTTGACGCTGTGAAAACCCTGCCTGGGCAGGTAATGGTCAATGGCGCGGTTGAACGCGGCACGGGTTTTTGCGGGGTCGAAGGGTGGGTCGGGTAAGACTTTATTCATGGTGTAGCTCCAACTGGTAGATAAGGAGCCGACCCCTTCGCGACTAAACGGAGGGTGGCGGCTGTACGCAGGTTAGTCGACCGGCCAGTTGGATCCGGCGCACCCTAAGGTGCCCTGCGCACAGCCACCATGAACAGGGTGACAGCTTGCGCACAACTGGAATCCGGGCGACTAAACCCGATCACTGATGAGCAGTGACGGATCGCAGACTAGCCACCGATTCCAACCGGCACAAGGCGGCGGGGATTGTCTCGGAAATGTCCTGCAATTTAAAGAGAGATGGCTTGCTGGCCTTTTAAAATTGTTTCGAGAATAAGAGCTGGCCGGACCGTTTGTCGGATTAGTTACCTACTTTCTTGGGTTTCACGTTGTTTCCTACGCAGAGTCCGTTCGCAGTTAATTTTCATATCAGAAAAATGATGATTTATAAGGCGTTAATTTCGCTAGGGATTATCACGGTGTGAAAGTTTGAATCATTCTTTTCTTCTTTGAGGAACTATTGGTGGTCCGATTTTAATGAGTGAAATTTCCTAGTTGGAAGTAATGCTTTTCCTAATGGTAGAGTTTACTTTTCTTGCGTGATTTTCTACTTCTACTAAATTGTGGGAGTTGCTTAAATTAAGTGGAGTACCATTAATTCTGAGGGGTTTGAAAGTGAAAGAGTCAGAGGAGGATGGTGCCATTTCCATGAGGTGAGCCATGTATATCTATCCCTTATCTAAACCGATTTTACTATCGATGCTTTTTGTTAAGGAGCAGTTAAAGGAACCCGTTGCAGTGCTCTGGATAGTGATATCCCCCGCAGTCACCTTCTACTTGATAACTTACGCCAGAATCTCTGGTGAGGAAGCAACCCGTGACTACGCGTCTGCCACTTCATGGTTCTACGCTTTCATTTCTTCAAGCGTCGCGTTGTTTGGATTGGCTTTTTATATAGTGGGGCGCAGGGAAAGTGGTTTTTTACGTTCCTTTGTTTATACAAGACGTACCAAGCTAATTTTTCTCGTTGGGCAGTTTTTGGCGTACTCCTTCATGTCTGTTATCTATTGCTCCGTTTTTTATGTACTGACGCGAGGTTATTTTGGTTCGATGGCGATGGAAGAATGGATTGTCATAGTTGGGCGTTTTTATATGTGCTTCTTGTTGTTTTCCACGCCCTCGCTTTTGCTGACGCTACTGCCTATCGGCTTTCAAAATACCAACACTCTTTTCTCCATGATTTCAGTCGGGATGTTGGCATTAGGTATCGGTAGCCTGAACACTTCACATCCAGTGCTTAACGTGATCGGCATCTTTAATCCGATGGAATGGGCCAATCGCATCATGACGATGGGAGTATCTGAATCCGCACCTGTGGTGGCGGGGGTTGTAGGGTTGATCAGCGTCACAGGGTGGTTGGTGTTCCGATTTTTACTCATCAATCCTGTTTGGAGTCGGTACTAATGAAAAGGCTGCTCGTGGATGAACTGAATTTAAGATATGCCCAGCATGTTTTATTCAATAGCGCTTCATTGGCGGTCGAGGCGGGGGCGATCACAGGTTTGTTGGGGCCTAATGGATCCGGAAAAACCAGCTTTTTTGACGTGGTCTGTGGTCTGAAAAAAATGAATGGCGGGAAAGTGCATCATTCATTTTCCAAGCTGCTTTACCTATCGCAAATCATCGCAACGCCGCCTGTCTTTCGCATGTTTGATGTTTTCAAGATGATGATGCTTTTTTGTTCCGACACGCCGATTACGCAACGGCACGCCTTGGACAAAATTGAAAAGTGGAGCCCCGGCATTGCTGAGCGTTACCGCGAAATCTGGGCGAAAAAATCATCCCTTTGCAGCTATGGTGAAAAGCGCTGGTTTTTTACGCTGTCCTTGCTGTCCGTCAACGCAGATCTGGTGATTCTGGATGAGCCGACCGCGGGTGTTGACCCCGAATTTCGTTATCACATCTGGAGGTGTCTGGAGGGAGCGGCCGCAGAGGGAGTCGCGGTACTTGTTTCATCACATAACGTCGATGAGATCGTCACTCACTGCGATGATTTCTACATGCTGAGCCAACAGCGTTTCAATCGTTTCACCGATGCCGAGGGTTTCATGAGCAGTTACGGTGGGAGTACCTTGGATGAGGCATTTATTCACGCAGCGAGCCTGCCCAGAATCTGAGAGCTGACAATGTGCTCGACTCCACTATCGCTGTCGAATTCTGATGTGGAAGGTATTCAATGTGGGAGGGGCCCCCCGATAGCGGAGTGTCAGCAGCAAATATCTCCACTGACTCGGCCCCATCGGGAGCAAACCCCCTCCCACATTTTGAGGTTTTGCCTTCAAGGCCTTCATGCCCTCAATGGAGCGATGCACTGTGGTTCTGGCTATCTCCAGCAAATGCTACACGGCCAGAATCATCTTCCTGCAATTTAAAGAGAGATGGCTTGCTGGCCCTTTACAAACCATGACAAAACGCCAGCAGTGACAGCTCATATTTTGGCGTAGGAAAAATCTGTCATGACGAGCGTTGATGGCTACCCTGATGAGGTTTCGCTTTTTCAGACAAGGTTGAGCTTAGTTAAATGGAGGCTCCTACCCACCAACGTAAAGGATTGCGATGAACATGGATGTCAGTCATTTTCGTCAAGAGGCAGCCAAAGTCAGACTTTCAAAAGCCGCATTTGATGAGTTGTTGTGCGCAAAGAATATAGTCGAGTCCAGTGGCCAAAATCATCGCTTCGATACAACACCTGCCTGCATCAATCCGCTTAGCTCACCCATCCTGCATGCGGAATTAAACAATATTCGAAACATGATTGACCATGAAACTCATGTGTTGATCTTGGATGGCTTTAAAGTCGATAGCCTCGCAGTCTTCAAATCACTCATTTGGACATTTGGCTCTTTGCTGGGAAAGCCAATGGTGCAGAATCATCTCGGTCATAAGGTTATTGAAGTATACGATCGGGGCGGTAAGAGTATTGAAGAGGGTGCCAGATACCACCAAACCCGGCAGGGTGCTTACGTACACAACGATGGTGTGGGTGACCCGCTACCTATCGACTATTTGATCTTGGCGTGTGGTCAGAAAGCACTGCTGGGTGGTGAAAGCATTCTGATTAATGCGAGCGCGGTCTACGCAGAGCTGATGACGTTTCCAGATGTACTGACACAGCTGAAATGCGATTTCTTTTTTGAGAATCGAGGCATGGCCGAGGATGAGACGCTGTTTAAAGCGCCCATCTTGAGTTTTTCAGACGCAGGCATTCCTTTGATCAGGTATTTTCGTGTCTACATTGAGTCGGCTCATCTGAAGGCTGGTGTCCCGTTGACCCTCGCACAAACTCAGGCGCTGAATATACTGGATGCTGTGCTCGACCAGTCTTCAGTCCAGCATCGCATACTGCTTGAACCAGGGCAGGTATTGATTTCTGCCGACAACAAGTTCCTGCATACCCGCACGCATTTCATAGACAGGAATGTTCCCTGTGCGCAGATCAATGATGATGAGCGGCTGAGCGATCTCAATCGCTACATGCTACGGATGTGGTTACGCAAGCCATGATGCCTGGCTTGCCCTGCATAACTGATTCCTCCCTGTTTTCAGCAAAAGCCGAGCCCCATGGACAACTCCGATATCGCGATCACCCTGGTCTTGATCTCCGCCTTTATGCACGCCACTTGGAATGCCGTAGTACGCGCCGGAAGCAGTCGCTTTATGACTTTGGCAATGGTCGATGGCACCGCATTGCTGATCTGTCTGGCAGCGCTGCCGTTGGTTCATGTGCCAAGCCTTGAGGTGTGGGGCTATGTGCTGGTTTCCGTAGTGCTCAATACGATCTATCGATTGTTTCTGATCAAGGCTTACGAGACCGGCGATTTCGGTCAGGTTTACCCGGTCATGCGTGGTGTGCCGCCGGTACTGGTTGCGCTTTTTTCCTACTTCTTACTGCATGAGCAGCTGTCGTTTCAGGCGATGGCAGGTGTGCTGATGATTTGCGTGGGGATCATCAGCCTGACATTTGTGCGCAGGATGACGGCGCACATGCTCAAGCCGATCCTGATGGCGGTGTGCGCTGGAGCGTTCATTGCGTCCTATACGGTGGTGGACGCCAAAGGCGTGCGAGCCAGTGAGACGGTGCTGCAATACATCATTTATCTGACGGTATTCCAGAGCATCCCGATCCCGTTATTGGCGTTGATCAAGGCGCGTCCGGCATTCACCCAGGCCATCCGCTGCCACTGGCGGGTAGGAATGTTGGGAGGGGTGTTTTACCTGGCGTCCTACGGCCTGGTGTTGTTTGCGTTGTCCCTGGATGCGGTAGCCAAGGTGTCCGCGTTGCGGGAAACCAGTGTTATTATCGGCACCATTATTGCCGCACTGTTTTTTCATGAACGGTTTGGCTGGCGGCGAATGCTGTCGGCATTCGTCATTGTTGGCGGGATCATCCTGATCAAAGTGAGCAACTGATGGCCCAACGTCCGCCCCCGACCCCTATGCTTCAAGCCTTCGTGAGTGCCGCGCAGACCGGCAGTTTTGCGCGTGCCGCATCCGAGTTGAACCTCACCGCCAGCGCTATCAGTCATCAAATCGCAGGTCTGGAAGAGTGGTGGGGGGTGCAGTTGTTCGAGCGCCACTCACGGGGCGTCAAACTCACGCCGGCGGCGCAGGCACTGTTGCCGGTGGCCGAAGGTTTTTTCAAAGACCTGCATGCTGTGCTGCATTCGCTCAGTCCCGGTAAACCTCAACCGCTTTACCTCGCCTGTACGTCCTCTCTGTGCTCAACCTGGCTGATTCCCAGGATGCATGGTTCTCATGCTCACGCGTCGTTCAATCTGGATTTGGTGTTGACCAGCGCGGACATGAGCAGCAGCAGCTTGAGTGCGCATCAGTATGACGTCGCCGTGGTGATGGGGTACGGCGACTATCCGGACCACCATGTCGAGCTTTTGATGCGCGATGCGGTATTTCCTGTATGTTCGCCAGCGTTTGCGCGTATACACGGCGATATTGCCCTGGCGGATATCGCCCAGTACCCATTGATTCATCGGGTGGATGATCAAGTGTGTCCAGGGTGGGAGAGCTGGTTTGCCTTCCAGGGGCTGCAAGCACCGCCCTATCACCATGGCCCACGCTTTCCTGATTCCAGTTTGGCTATCAGCCTGGCGGTAAAAGGCGGGGGAATTGCGTTGGGCAGAACTGCACTGGTACATGACGCGTTGAAGGAGGGAGCCTTGGTTGCGCTGGAAGCTCCTGTGATGATGTCGCCGGCTGCCTATTACATCATTTGCCGAGAGGGTCGTCAGTCGGAGCCGGATATCGCTCGGTTGTTTGATTGGCTCAAGGCGCAGGCTGACGAGTTTGTGTGCGAAGTTTAAATGCACCCCGTAGGGGGCTCACGCCAAGCCTTTGCAAACAGCACCTCTTCGATTCTCAGCGTGGCATCGGAACAAACGCCACGCTCCCTCCCTCACGCTTCTGAAACAAGCGCTCGCCATTATCCGATTGCGTAGTGACCACTCGATGATCCACGCCCAGAAACGCCAGCGGCATCGGGTCTTCCCTGGAATACTGCGCGATGATAATCGTGTGTTGCGGATCGAACCTTTGGCCGCTGGTCTTTTCCAGCCAGGCCATGAACGCGGCGCTGTTGCCCTGGCGGGGGTAGTCCTGGGTTTCGCTGACGTAGTAGAAGGGCCTGCCGTGGTTTTGCAGGTACATGGGCAGCTTGTTGTCGACCTCCACCAGCACCATTTGCCATTGGTCCCACGGTGCGCTTTTCACGGCTTGGGCTTGCACATCCTCGGCGAAGCGGGTCACGCCGCCGTTGCCGGTAGTCCAGGGGTAGATCACACCCAGCACCAGCAAGAGCAGGCCTGCGCTGATGCCGAAGCCTTTTTGCCAGCGCGGCCAGCTCGCCGGTTTTTTCTTTAGGCGTTCGCTCAGCCACCAGGCGGCGAGCAGTTGAGCAAAGGGCACCAGCGGCAGTACGTAGTAGCTGCGGCGGCTGCCGCTGGCGGTGAAGAACGCAAACAACAGGCCCAGGCCCCACACCAGCCAGCGCACGTTGGGTGGGGTGTGGCGCCAGTGCCGCACCGCCAGCCACAGGCCCAGTAGCCAGCAGGGGGCCCAGGGCAGGGTGTAGACCGGCAGGTAGATCAGGTAGGTGTAGATCGGGCCCATGTGATCGAAGGGATCGAAGAAACGCACCACGTTTTCCCTGAATACCAATGCCAGACCGCTCTCGCCATAAGAAGGCGCGCCGTAGCGGTGGGACAGTACGAAAGGAATCGCGTAAAACGCCGCGGCGATCAGCATGGCCAACAGCAGGCGCAGATTGAGGTGGCGTTTGTAGCGCTGCTGGCTGAGCAGGTGCGGCAGCAGCACCAGCCCAGGCAGCACAAAACCGATCAAGCCCTTGAACAGAGACGTCGCTGCCAGCAACAGGAAAAACACCGTGTAGCGCCCAAGCCTGGTGTCTTCCGGCCCACGCCAATACCACCACACGGCTGCCAGCACGCCGCACACGGTCAGCACGTCGGCCGTGGCGACCCTGGCCCAGAACAGGAAGTAGAAGGTGGTGGCGAGCATCCAGCCGGCGATCAAGCCTGTGCCTTTGCGAAACAGCCGTTCGCCGATCAGGTACACCAGCCAGATACTCAGCCACGCTGCAATCACCGATGACAGACGCAACGACCACGGGCCAAGGCCGCCCATCAAGCTGGCGAAGCCGGTGATCAGCCAGTAGGAGGGCAGGGGTTTGTCGTAATACGGCGTGCCTTTGAGATACGGGTCGAAGTAATCACCGCTTTGCAGCATCTGCAAGGCGATGTTGGCCCAGCGCGTCTCCGGCCCCCATAGGTCGCGGCTGCCCAGGCCCAGCAGCAAAAGCAAGGCCGAGACGCCCAGCAGTAAAACCAGGGCGCCGCGTTCGGTTTTCCATAGGCTCATGGGCTGTTCCTGCAAAGGCGATCAAGGTTGTTGGGGGTAAATCGTCAGTACCAGGTTGCCCTTGCGATAGCGCTTGCCGCCGGGCGGCAATTGCCCTTCTTCGCGGTGCTCGCTGGTGCTGCGGACCCGCATCAGCACGCCCACCGAACCTCGCTCGCGGGCTTCGGCCAACCAGGCTTGCACGTTGTCGAGTGTGACCTTGCGGTGCGCCGCTTCTTCGTAATGCAAGCCGTAGCGCAGCTCGCCCTCGGTGCCGTAAAACGCTACCTCTGGCTCACGCAGGCGCCATGACAATGCCGATGCCAGGCCCAGTTCGTTGCTCAGCAAAGCACGGGTTTGTTGCAGTTCGTCCAGGTGCTCAAGCACGAACTGGTCGGGCATTTCGTTATCCGCTATCAACTGCGGCATTCCCGCCGGCAGCAGGGCTACCAGCAAGCCAATGCCCAGCGCCGGCATCGCCCACAACGTCAGCGGGCGCACCGCTTGCAACAGGTTGGCGAGGATCCAGCCCAGCAGCACGATAAAAGCCAGGGACAGGCTGAACATCTCGGCGTGGCTGTTGCCGTACAGCGGGTCGGTGATTTGCAGGTAAATCAGCCCGACCATGGCCGCCATGCCGAGAACGAAATTGACCGCGCCGTTGATCACAATCGTACGTGCCTTGCCTTGCTTGATCAGGTCGATCAAGCCGTGGCCCATCAGCAGCGCCAGGGGCAGCAGGCAGGGCATGATGTAGGTCGGCAACTTGCCTTTGCTCAGGCTGAAAAAGCCCAGGGGCAGCAGCCACCACAGGGCGAGAAAGGCAATCGCCGGCTGGCGTTTTTCGTTCCAGGCCTTGCACAGTGTTGTCGGCAGCAATGCGGCCCACGGCAGACACGCCACGACCATGATCGGCAGGAAGAACCAGAACGGCCGCGCATGTTGCGCATTGTCGGAGGCGAAGCGGCGAATGTGTTCGTGCCAGAAGAAAAAGCGCCAGTAATCCGGTTCCCGCACATGGATCGCCAATGCCCACGGCAGGCAAACCAGTACCGCGACCATAATCGCCACCGGCCCGTAGCGCAGCAACTCACCGACGCGGCGCTGCCAGATCAGGTAAGGCACCGCGACCAATACCGGCAGCAGCCATGCCAGAAACCCCTTGGTCATGAACCCCATGCCGCACGCCAGCCCCAACAAGGCCCAGCAACCCAGACGCCCACCTAAGGTGGGGCTGTCGAGAGCAAACCACAGGGCGACCAGGCTCAGGTTGACCCACAAGGTAAATTGCGGATCAAGGTTGGAATACCCGGCTTGCCCGGCCACCAAGCCAAAGCTCATGTAGAGCAGGGCGCAGGCGAAGCTTTTACGTGGGTCGTTCCACAGGCGCCGCGCGATCAGGTAGGCCAGCAGCACACTCAACGCCGTGGCCAGGACCGAGGCAATACGCACGCCGAACAGGTTTTCGCCAAACACCGCCTGGCCCAGGGCAATCAGCCAATAGCCCGCGGCGGGCTTTTCGAAATAACGCACGCCCATAAAGTGCGGCGCTACCCAGTTGCCGCTCATCAGCATTTCCTGGCTGACCTGGGCATAACGGGTTTCATCCGGAATCCACAGGCCGTGAAAGCCCAGGGGCAGCAAGAAAAAAACGGCAAAGCCCAGGATTAACCAGAGCAGAGGGTTCAGGCGGGTCATGAGCACGTCGCTCCATGACGTTCAAACAGGTGCAAGAAGAGTATTGAATTAATCGGGCCGAGCATCGTGATGTTCACTGAATCAATGAGGGGGGGAACCTAACTAAGAGGCGCAACTGAACATGCCAGAACAGGGCTGTCGTTTTGCTGAACGTAATAGCTGCTGGATATGTAAATAAGTGTAATTAAAGTTGTTTAAGTACTGCGGCCCATTGCTGGATTCTCAGAGTGCCCATTGCCTCAAGTTTGCCGTTGGGCAATACCTTGACGAACAGTGCACTGCCATATTCGGCCGCTGCGGCATGGGGAAAGCCCAGGCTCGTCTGGAAGTCGCTCATGCAGGCGCTGTGGGTGATCAACATCAGGTTGCGACTCGGCTGTTTATGGCTGAGGATTTCCTCCGCCATGGCATCCCCGCAAATGGCGAGCGGGCCCGGGGACAGCTCGGTCTTGCCGAACATGAACAGCGAGGTTTGGGCAGTGCGCGTGGTCGGGCTGCTCAGCACGTCGGTGGCCTCCATGCCCAATGAATCAAAGGCTTTGCCCAGTTCGGTCGCGCGTTGCGTGCCCTGGATCGTGAGGCCGCTGGCAGGGCCGAAACAAGGATTTTTCGAGCGGTCGCAGCGTTCTTCATGACGCACCAGAACCACCAGGTCGCCCTGGCGCCAACTGGCGAGCACCCCGGAGGTGACCAGGCGATTGCCGACACCCAGGTCAAGCGGGGAAGAGGGCCACAATAGAAAACCTGTGAGCAGCAGGCCGATGACGCTGATGCCCAGCACAGGCAGACGGTATTTTTTCAGGCGCTTCAACCTTGCCCATTTGGGTTTTGGATTGGCCAGGATCATGTCTGCCACGCTATTCACCCTCGGCCCTTTAGTTGTGCTTATAACCAGTGAAGTTAATGGGCGATCGCCCGTTGTGGAGCAGCAGCCTGTCACAGTGCTGCTGTCTTTTTGCTGAACATCCGCGTCGTAAAAAGTGTGAATATTAGTAACTAACAAGTTGCGAGTTATCACCGCTGGGAGCGCACTTTAAAGTGTCGAGGATGGGCAGGCGGTGAAATCCATGTGAAAAATTTGCGTGGGCATGTCCCTCAGCCGTTATTCTCGTTGGCAGTCCTTCAAATGAGCGTTCCTATGTTGCAGGTACAAGGGGTTATCAAACACTACGCCACTCCCCAAGGTCCGCTGGCCGTGCTGGACGGTGTCGACCTGTACCTGGGGGCGCGCAGCAGTCTGGCGCTGATGGGCGAGTCGGGCAGTGGCAAAAGCACCTTGCTGCACCTAGTGGCCGGCCTGGATCGGGTCGACGGCGGCAGCATCCGCATTGGCGAGCAGCGCTTGGACCAGCTCAACGAAGGGCAACTGGCCCATTGGCGCCGTACCGAAATCGGCCTGGTGTTCCAGCAGTTCAACCTGATCGGCAGCTTGCGTGTGGAGGACAACCTGGCATTCCAGGCGCGCCTGGCGGGGCGCTTCGATCCGCATTGGCAGGCGCAGTTGGTGGAACGTCTGGGGCTGGGCGATTTGCTCAAGCGTTATCCAGAGCAACTGTCCGGCGGTCAGCAGCAGCGGGTGGCGGTAGGGAGGGCGCTGGCCTCGCGTCCGGGTTTGCTGTTGGCCGATGAGCCCACCGGCAACCTCGACGAAACCACCAGCGATGAGGTGCTGCAGTTGCTGTTGGATCTGCTGCAGGACAGCCCTACCAGCCTGTTGATGGTTACCCACAGCCCACGCCTGGCCGCACGCCTGGACCAGCAGGTGCTGCTGCACCATGGCCGTGTCGTACCGATGGACGCGCGCTGAGATGGCGGTGTTCTGCTGGGCGTTGCGTGCGTTGTTGAGCCACTGGCGCCGTCACCCGGTGCAATTTTTCAGCGTGCTGACCGGCCTGTGGCTGGCTACCGCATTATTGACGGGCGTGCAGGCGCTCAACAGCCAGGCACGGGACGGCTATGCGCGCGCCAGCCAATTGATCGGCGGCGAACCGCAGGCCAGCTTGAGCGCACCGGACGGCGCCGCCTTCCCCCAAGCGTTGTTTGCGCAATTGCGCCGCGCCGGGTGGCCGGTGTCACCGGTGGTGCAGGGGCGGGTGGTACTCAAGGGGCATGAGGAGCAGCGGCTGCAATTGATGGGGATTGAGCCGGTATCGTTACCTGGCAGCGGCAGCGTGGCCGGGCAGCGCTTGAGCCAGGCACAGATGCTGGCGTTTTTCCAGGCGCCGGGGCGTACCTGGGTTGCCGCGCAAACCTTGGAGGCGCTCGGTTTGCACGCGGGCGAACAACCGCTGACGGCCAGCGGGCAGCGCTTGCCGCCGTTGCAGGTTCAGCCGGACATGGCCCCCGGTATGCTGCTTACCGATATCGGTTTTGCCCAACCCGTGCTAAACATGCAGGGGCGGCTGTCGCGCTTGCTGCTGGACAACGCCTTCGCCGCCCGCCATCCCCAAGCGCCCGTCGGGTTGCAACTCAAGCAGGGCGAGGACAACAACCTCTCACGTCTCACCGAAAGCTTTCATCTGAACCTCGACGCCTTGGGCTTTTTGTCCTTCGTGGTCGGGTTGTTTATCGTGCACGCAGCCATCGGCCTGGCCCTGGAACAACGGCGGGGTCTGTTGCGCACTTTGCGTGCCTGCGGGGTCAGTGCGCGAATGCTGATCCTGAGCCTGGGGGTCGAACTGGGCGTTCTGGCATTGCTGGGCGGTGTACTCGGGGTCGCCAGCGGTTACCTGCTGGCCAGCCTGTTGCTGCCGGACGTCGCCGCCAGCTTGCGCGGCCTGTACGGGGCCGAAGTGGCAGGTCAACTGAGCATGAGCCCGGGGTGGTGGCTTGCAGGGCTGGGCTTGAGCCTGCTCGGCGCCTTGCTCGCAGGGGCCAGCAGCCTGTGGCGTGCGGCGCGTTTGCCGTTGCTGGCGCTGGCCAATGCACAAGCCTGGCATGAGGCCCACGGGCGCTGGTTGCGGCGCCAGGGTTGGGTGGCGGTTGCGGCGCTGCTCATTGCACTGCTGGCCCTGGAGTTGGGCAACAGCCTGGCCGCCGGATTCGTGCTGATGGCGGCCTTGCTGCTGGGCGCTGCACTGGGTTTGCCGGTGTTGCTCAATGCGCTGTTGAACGGCGTGCTGGGGCGCAGTCGTTCGGTACTGGGCCAGTGGTTCCTCGCCGACTGTCGCCAGCAACTGCCAGCCTTGAGCCTGGCACTCATGGCGCTGTTGCTGGCCCTGGCGGCCAATATTGGCGCAGGCTCCATGACCTCGGGTTTTCGCCAGACCTTCAACCACTGGCTGGAACAACGCCTGACCGCCGAGCTTTACCTCAACCCGCAAAATCCGGCTCAGGCGCAGCAACTGCACACATGGTTGGCACAGCAGCCGTTGGTGCAGGCGGTGCTGCCCAGCTGGCAGGTCGCGGTGCAGTTGCAAGGCTGGCCGGCGGAGCTGTTTGGTGTGGTCGACAACCCCACCTATCGTCAGCACTGGCCGTTGCTGGAGGCGACGAGCACACCCTGGGACCGCTTGCTGCAAGACGATAGCGTGATGCTCAGCGAGCAGTTGGCGCGGCGCTTGAACGTGCGCCTGGGCGACAGGGTTCAAGTCCCCACCCCGCAGGGCACATGGGCACCGGAAATCGTCGGAATCTACGCCGACTATGGCAATCCCAAGGGCCATCTGCTGGTCAACGCCAAGCACCTGTTGGCTCATTGGCCGACGCTGTCACCGGTGCGATTCAACCTGCGCGTGGCGCCCCAGGATGTGCAGCCGCTGGTGGGTGAAGTGCAGCGCGAGTTTGCCCTGGAAGACAGCCGTATCGTCGATCAACAACAACTCAAGGGGTGGTCCAGCCAGGTTTTCGAACGCACCTTCGCCGCCACTGCTGCGTTGAACAGTCTGACCCTGGGTGTGGCGGGCGTGGCATTGTTCATCAGCCTGCTGACCCAGAGCCAGAGTCGCCTCGGGCAACTTGCGCCGTTGTGGGCGCTGGGGGTGACACGCCGCCAACTGATGCTGCTCAACCTTGGCCAGACCTGGCTGCTGGCGGTACTGACGCTGGTCCTTGCGTTGCCGTTGGGGCTGTTGCTGGCGTGGTGCCTGGATGCGGTGATCAACGTCCAGGCGTTCGGCTGGCGCCTGCCGTTGCAGGTATTCCCCGGGCAGCTTGCACAGTTGATGGGGCTGGCGTTGCTTGCGACATTGCTAGCCTCGGCCTGGCCGCTATGGCAGCTCTACCGCAGCCGCCCGGCGGATTTGTTGAGGACCTTTGCAAATGAAGATTAAAGCGTTGGGGTGGGGGGTGTTGCTGCTGCTGTTGAGTGCCTGTGACAAGCCGCCTGCACCCGAGGAAAGCTTCGCCGGGCTGGGCAGCGATGCGGCGGAGTTTGCCCAAGTGGCCCCTGGTAAAGTCTTCAGCTTCCCCGAAGATCACGGCCCGCACCCAGGCTTTCGCATCGAATGGTGGTACGTCACCGCCAACCTCAAGGATGCCCAGGGCAATGTGTTCGGCGTGCAATGGACCTTGTTTCGCAACGCCGTGAATGCCGGGCCGATGCAGCAAGGCTGGCGCGACTCCACCATCTGGCTCGGCCACGCCGCCGTCACCAGCGCCACCCACCACTACGCCGCCGAACGCTTCGCCCGTGGTGGTGTCGGCCAGGCCGGAGCGCAAGCGTTGCCGTTCAACGCCTGGATCGACGACTGGAACTTCGCCACCCGCCCAGGCGCCACTAGCGCTCTGGCCGATATGCAACTCAAGGCCAGTGGCGGGCAATTCGCCTACGACCTGCAACTGACCTCCAGCCGCCCGTTGGTGCTGCAAGGCGACAACGGCTACAGCCGCAAATCCGACCAGGGCCAGGCGTCGTACTACTACAGCCAGCCGTTTTTCGCCGCCACCGGCAGCATCAGTATCGACGGCCAGACGTACGAAGTCAGCGGCTCGGCCTGGCTCGACCGCGAATGGAGCAGCCAACCCCTGGCCGCCAGCCAGACCGGCTGGGACTGGTTCTCCCTGCACCTGGACCGGGGCGCGCAACTGATGCTCTTTCGCGTGCGAGACAAAGACGGCGGCGGGTACCTCACCGGAACCTGGATCGACGCCCAGGGCCGCACCGAGACCCTGCACAACGCAGATATTCAACTGGCGCCGCTGACCAGAACCGAGATTGACGGGCGCAGCATTCCCACGCGCTGGTCGCTGAAGATCCCCGGCAAACACCTGGACATCACCACCGAGGCGGTCAATCCGAAAGCGTGGATGAACCTGGGGATTCCCTACTGGGAAGGGCCGGTGAAGTTCGAGGGTGGGGTGGGGTATTTGGAGATGACGGGGTATTAGGGCGTCTTCCGTAGGCGCTTATCTTTTGCTGTGTAGGCAACTTCCCAAACGTATTGTTTGACCCCCGCCTGCTTGTGTCCGGGCTGTAGGCGCTTGCTTATATTTCGATGCCATCTTCATGGCATTCGAGATGTAAGGCATGGCGCAGGCATACCTCAACGACCGCACCACGGACTACCTCAGTTTGAAGTCCAGGCTAATGGGTGGGGCGTTGAATCGGCAGCGCTCTGATCATTTCGATGTGTTGAATCGGCACCTGCGCCATAAGCTGGTGACGCCAGGACAGTTGGTGATTATTCCTGATAATTACAGCGTAACTTGCAGTGCCGAAGAAGCCTGGTTGATGCGCTATGCCGAGGAAATTCACCGAGGACTGGCACTGGATGCGTCGGCTGGGCCAGCAGTGATCAATGACTATGACCTGCTGCAGAGCCTGTTGGGGTATGGCTCGATAGGCGTGGGGGGTGCGACATCTGCGTGGGGGCGACATCTGGATGAGGTGGTGCTTACGCTCGAGTCGATTGAACAGTTACATCAGCGGTTGAAAGGGGGTGGCTTGGACCGGGTTGAGTTTGTTCGACAACGGCAGATGCTGTTCGGGAACCTGGATAGGCAACTGCAAGGTGCAGCGCGGTTTGGGACAGGGCTGAGGGGGAATCAGTCATTGAAAAAGGTGCTTGGCGTTTCAACCAAGAGCTACCTGCATAAAGGCGAAATAGCAGGGTATGCACAGCGGATCGGGGCAGTTGCGCAGGCTTCGAAATGGCTGGGGAATGGGACTTATGTGGGGCTGGCGATGGATGTAGGCGTGGCGGGTTTGGAAATCAGGGAGGCGTGTGTGGTGGGAAGGGAGGTGCAGTGCAAAAGAGCGAAATATGTGGAGACGGGGAGGTTGATGGCTGGAGTATTAGGCGCTGCTCTTGTGGGCAAGCCTGCTGCAAATATTGCTCGCAGTGCATGCCGGATTGCATTAGGTATTTCACTGAAAGGCAACGGTGAACTGGCGTGTGGAATTATCGGAGGGGCTGTTGGCGGGTCTGCGGGAGGCTCTTTTTTTGGTGAGGGTGGTGCGTTTGTAGGCGGAAGAGTCATGGAAATCGACGGCGATCTGATATTCCAACCCGAGGGGACATAACGATGTCCCCTTTTCTTGTATATACCATTGTGTGGCTCGCTGGGTCGGGTGTCGTCTTGGGACTGATAGTGTTTGCTGAATACGCAAAGCTGGATGAGCTGGAAAGTTACTTCAGTGAGAACGAGAAGGTTCGTCTACATAAGCGTTTCTGGAAAAGAAATCGGATGATCGACAGGTATCATCGCATGAGCCTGATGGTCGATATCCTGTCAGGGCCTAAGGCTTATCTCAAAGCTAGCCTTGTGACCGAAGCTGAGCTGGCATCTGTTCCCTTGACGCTGAGGCGCTGGGCTTTGTGGCCGTATCGCCTCGCGAGTATTTGTATCATCCAAATGGTTGTATGGGAGGTTTGGCGCAGGTGGTGCGATATCCCAATTCCATAGAAGGAGGGCTCACTCGCGTAACAAGCCAGGAGCACATATTTTGTTAAAATACTGTACATAAATACAGTATTGTCCTACAGTCCATCCCAGGTGACCGGATGTCACCGGTCACCTGAGCTTCAATTTTTTAACTATGGATGGATAAAAAATGAAATCGAAAAAAGCCCTTATGCTAGGCGCGGCCATGATGGCCTCCTGCTTTGTTTCGGCCTTTGCCCTGGCCGAGCAAACCCCTCCCAAGCTCAGTGCGCAGACGGTCAAGCAGGCCGTGGACAAAGCGTTGAAACAAGGTGGCACAGTAGAGAAGGCCATTGTCTCGGACGCACTCAAGCAAAAGCTCGATGCAGCCAAGGCCGGCAAGCCCAAGGTGTCAGCCGGCAAGGCAATTGCCAGTAATGCGGTGGTTGATGCCAAGGTAGGCGAGTTGGTAAAGCCCGATCAGGCGAAACTCAAGGAAGCGGCGGTTGCTGCCTTCACTCCGCTGTTTCCAACTCTGGATATCAACACCCTTTACACGCTGACCGGGGTGGAGACCGGCGCGCAGATCGCCTACCACTTCAACCTGCCGAAGAATGCGCGAATTCAGGTGCAGTTGTTGAACCAGAGTGTCGGCACCGACATGTCGCTGACCCTGTTCCACGATGACGGGCAGGGTAATCTGACCCCGTTGGGCACGTCTGATAACGCCGGCAATGCCGATGAGTACCTCAACGGTGTATTGCCGGCCGGTGACTACTACTGGTTCATGGTGGCCAATGCCGCAAGCAACTCGCAGTTCAGCTTCGGCGTGGCGGTAGACAGTAACATTGATGCCTACGAGCCCAACGATACCGAGCAAACCGCATTTGCCCTGCCGGATGCGCTGAATCAGGTGACCGGTAACCTCGACAGCGTCAATGATGTGGATTACTTCTCCTTCACGTCGCTGCGTGGCCAGGGTGTCGGCATGTTCCTGGGTGATGATGGTGCGGGTACGCGCAACCAGTGGATCTTCGAGCGTTTCGACGGTAATAACTGGGTAGTGATTCAGCCGGATTCCACCTCCACCTATCCGAACCTGACGCCGGGCTACACGGTCAAGGTACGTGTGCGGGCGAACCCGGCGGTGGCGTTGAACCCTCAGGCGCAGTACAAGTTGACCCTGGGTTCGGCGCCTCGCTTGAACCAGCACAACGTGAACGGCGATAACGTAGTGCGCATTCCCAGCTCGATCTTCCAGCTGGCCACCCAGGCAGCCCGCAATCTGAGCTGGAGCACCCAATGGTCGGACAGCACCGGTGAGCCATTGCGCGGGGTCACCCCAGTGCTGCGGGTCGACAAGCACTTTGGTGCAACTTACAACTGGGTGAACTATGAGGCCAAGACCGGCATCACGGGTGCAGCTTCGGGCAATGTCGCCTTGGGCACTTGCTCCGGCGACTATAAAGTGCGGTACCCGGACAGCGCGTCGGGCCAGACCTACAACTGGGAAACCTGGTTCAACGAAGGTGGCTGGCGCATCGAGCTCAAGGAGTTTCCGGGTGT
Organism: Pseudomonas sp. HN8-3; assembly: GCF_020790195.1. Lineage (NCBI taxonomy): Bacteria > Pseudomonadati > Pseudomonadota > Gammaproteobacteria > Pseudomonadales > Pseudomonadaceae > Pseudomonas > Pseudomonas sp. HN8-3. Next base: position 3,765,295 of record NZ_CP086206.1, on the reverse strand, counting down.
GGGCGTAGGCGGCAATATCACCCAATACGTCAGCCTGGGCCACATTTGCAGCCAGACCATCGTGCGCTGATTGATCTAGGAATGTGAAGCAGGGGGCAGTCCATCTGGGCTGCTCCCTTTTTTTGTGGCCGGCTCCCAATGCAGCGTGCCAAACAGGTAATCCATCAACGGCAGCACGATATTGAAATTGCGCCCCTGCATCAGCTCGCGACGGTGATGCAGGGCGTGCAGGCGATGCATTTGGCGAATCCACGGCAGGCGCGCCACCGGGTGTTCAGCGGGCAAGTGTTCGCAGGCGTGGAACACCTCGTAGAGCAGGTAGCCGAGGATCATGCACCCGGCAAACAACCCCGCCACGTTGGGGTTCAGTTGCTTGAGCAGCCACCAGCCGGGAAGGGTGATGGCCAGGCTGTGCAGTACGATCAGCCAGGCGGGGAACAGGATGACGCGCCAGTCACGCGGGCTGTCGTAGGTCATGTGGCCGGGCGTGAAGAAACTGTGGTGATCGCCGGTGTGGCGCGCGTAGAACAGCCGGGCGAATGAGTGTTTGTGATGGCCGAGATGACGGTGCACGAGGTAGATGCACAGGTTGAAGAACACCAGCGTCAAGGGCACCGTCAGCCACTGCAGGGCGGTGATCTGTGCGGTGGAGGACCAGGCCAGGGTGATACAGGTGATGCCGTAGCCGAGGACGAACGCGGCGTGTAGCCAGGGGTTGTAATGGCGACTCACGTTGGCGCGGTAGCGGCTGCGGAACGTTTCGGTGAGATGGGGCATGGCGGGCTGCTCGCTGTTTTTGTTCGAGATTGAGCTTAGTGGGTGGGGAGGAATGTGCGAGCTTTTACTGGGGGCATGGGTATTTACACAACTTTGGCGTTACGCCGGACCTGTGGGAGGGGGCTTGCTCCCGATGGCGGCCTCGGGGCCGACCAGGATGCTGGATCAGACCGAGTACATATCCGTTATTTGGGTAACGGCTGATATTGGTTCCGCTTTTACAGCGGGTCACTTTGGAAAAAAGAGCCCCAAAGTAACCAAAGGGCTCTTGCCCCACCACTCGGCACCTCGCCCAGGCTCGGTGTGCCCGTAATCCGCCATGGATTTGGGGGGCCGCCGCCACGCGCCATCCATGGCGCGGGGCGGCTAAACCGGCATCCCTGCCGGTTTACCCCCCAAATCCCTGTCGAATTCCGGCCAGCGTGGTTTAACGGGGCGCCTGAGATCAAAAGCAGATCAAGATCAAGAGCGGCTCGCTTCGCATCGTGGTTACCGTCGGTTGCTATCAAGTTGTGCAGATACCTATGCTCATCGGGGTGTAGCCCTCCCACAGTTTTAATCGGCGGTGAACTTGAAAATGGTGTTCTGGATATAGGTTTGCCCTGGATTCAAGCGAGTTGAGGCAAAGCCGGGTTGGTTAGGCGCATCCGGAAAATGCTGGGTCTCCAGGGTGAACCCGCTCCAGTGCTGGTACGTCTTGCCACCTTTGCCCTTCACCGAACCATCCAGGAAGTTGCTGGTGTAGAACTGCACCCCAGGCTCACTGGTGTAAAGCTGCAAGCGCCGCCCCGACTCAGGGTCATGCACCTGGGCAGCAAGCTGCTTCACATCACCTTTGGTATCCAAGGCCCAGTTAAAGTCGAACCCGCCTTGTTTCGGCTCGGCAAATTTGAGCTGCGGATGGTCCGCCTTGATGTGCTGGCCAATAGGCGTGGGCTTGAGGAAGTCCATCGGTGTGCCCTTGACCGGAGCCAGCTCACCGGTGGGGATCAAGGTGGCATTCACCGGCGTGTAGTGGCTGGCGTGCAAGGTGGCGACCTGCTTGAGAATGTCGCCGTTACCCGCGCCGGCGAGGTTGAAGTAGCTGTGATTGGTGAGGTTGAGTACCGTCGGTTTGTCGGTGGTGGCCTTGTAGTCGATGTGCAGTTCGTTCTTGTCGTTGAGGCGGTAAGTGACTTCGGTCTTCAGGTTGCCGGGGAAACCCATTTCACCGTCCTTGGACAGGTAGGTGAGGGTGACGCCCACCGAATCCTTGTCCTTGACGGGCTCGGCGTGCCACACCTGTTTGTCGAAGCCCTGGGCGCCGCCATGCAGCGAGTTGGGGCCGTCGTTGAGCGGCACCTGGTAGCGTTTGCCGTCGAGTTCAAAGGCACCGCCGGCCAGGCGGTTGCCGAAGCGGCCAATGGTTGCGCCGAAAAATGCAGTACCGCCTTGATAGCCTTGCACGTCATCGAAACCCAGCACTACGTCGTCGAGCTTGCCGTTTTTGTCAGGCACCTTCAGCGACTGCAATACACCGCCGTAGGTAATTACCGTGGCTTGCATGCCATGGCTGTTGCGCAACACGTACTGTTCGACGGCGGTGCCGTCATTGGTTTTACCGAAAGGCTTGTGCTCGCTGGTAAGGCCGGCGGCGTGAGCGCCGCCGCTGGCGATCAGCATGGACAGCGCCAGACCGGACAACAGGTATCGAGGGTGCTTCATGTCGAACTTCCTTTTGTTGTTTTTGGGTTGAATAGTTCTACTAATGTGAGATATTTCACCGGTTATCCAGCAGATTTATAGCCTTTAACGCCGATTTCGTAAAATAAAATAAGACTAATTGATCGAGGCACTACGTTATGAGTACTGAACACGCCATTTATCCCGACCTCAAGGGCAAGAGCGTATTGATCTCCGGCGGGGCGTCAGGGATTGGCGAATTCATGGTGCGGGCCTTTGCCGCCCAGGGTGCCAAAGTGGCGTTTGTGGATCGCGCGCAAAGCCAGGGTGAACGCTTGGCGGCACTGCTGAACTCTAAGGGCCACACCGTCGAGTTCGAGTGCTGCGATATCACCGATGAGATTGGCTACGGTGCGGCAATCCGGCGCTTCGAGCATTCCCTCGGGCCGATCACGGTGCTGGTCAACAATGCGGCAAATGATGTGCGCCACAGCCTGGAAGAAATCGACTCGCAAATGTTTGACCGGTTGATCGCTGTCAACCTCAAGCACGCCTTCTTTGCCGCAAAGGCGGTGGTGCCAATGATGAAAGAGGCGGGTGGCGGCTCGATCATCAACCTGGGTTCGGTCGGCTGGATGATGGCTTCTGCCGGCTACCCGGTGTACGCCGCCAGCAAGGCTGCCGCCCACGGCATGACTCGAGGCCTGGCGCGGGAGCTGGGGCCGAGCCATATCCGCGTCAACACACTGGTGCCGGGCTGGGTGATGACGGAAAAACAATTGGCCATGTGGGTGGATGATGCGGCTCGGGAGTTGATCGCCCGTAGCCAGTGCCTGCCTGGCAGTGTGATGCCGGAACACATCGCCAATATGGCCCTGTTTCTGGCCTCGGATGCCTCGGCGATGTGTTCGGCGCAAAACTTTATCGTTGACGGCGGCTGGGTGTAGAAACACGGTTCCAAAAAATTGTGAAGATCGCGAGTGGGAGGGGGCTTGCCCCCGATAGCGGTGGGTCAACCCACATCAATGTTCGCTGGGCCGACGTCATCGCAGGCAAACCAGCTCCCACATTTAGATCCTGGGGTGTCAGGTAGAGATGCGCCGGCTGTCAGGCCGTCAAGGGGGCAAGCCCCCTCCCACATATGAACTGCGATGCTTAGGCGATTGGGTAGCGTTTGAACGCCGGATGCTGTTCCAGGCGTTCAGCATGGCGCTTCAGGTTGGGGAACGCATCCGCCTTCACCACCGACGCCACGGTGAACTGGCTGAACGACCAGGCGACCGCTGCTGTAATGGATGCCTGGGTCAGCGCTTCACTGTCTGCCAGTTGCTTGTCCAGCAGGGCATAGGCCGCCAGCAATTGCCCACTGACGCGTTCGATCCATGGTGCATGTAACTTTTCGGCTGGGCGCAGGTTGTGTTCATAGACGATCTGCACACTCTTTTCACAGGCGGCAAGGGCCAGTCCGAGCAGTTGCAGGTCGTGGGCGCGTGCTGCCGGTTGTTGGGGCAGCAGCTTCTTGTCAGCCGGCGCCAGTGCTTCCAGGTAATCGAGGATCAGGCTCGAATCCATCAGCACCGTCCCGTCGTCCAACACCAGGGAGGGGGCTTTGACCACGGGGTTGATCTGGGCAAATTGCGCGTAGGTGCTGAACACCGACAGCGGTTCATGCACAAACTCCACCCCATACAAGTCCAGGGAAATCGCCACGCGGCGTACGTAAGGCGAGTCCAGCATTCCGACCAGTTTCATGCAGCCTCCATTGCTTTCGCGGTGTGATTGGCTGACGAGATTAAGGCTTCATGATCAGGGTGCGCAATGCTTGAAGGGGCGGTCGCTACATTGAACTGCGGGCCGCCCCGGGCGGTTGCCCGGTGATGCGCTTGAACGCACGGCTGAACGCCGCCTGGGAGGTGTAGCCGAGGCGTTGCGCGACGGTTTCGATGGGCATGCGCTCCAGGCTCAGCCACTGCGTGGCCAGGCGCATGCGCAGTTCCGTAGCGTAGCGCAACGGCGGTATGCCGAGGATGGCCTGGAAGCGATCGGCAAATACCGAGCGCGAGGTATGGCACTGCGCGGCCAGTTCCGCCACGCTCCAGTCGCGGCCCGGTTGCTGGTGTAGGGCGAGGAGGGCGCGGGCCAGGCGTGGGTCGCGTAGCGCCGCCACCAGGCCCGAGGCGTTGCCACAGGCGCATTCGACCCAGCCGCGTACGATCATCGCCGCCACCACATCGGCCAGGCGCGCGAGGATGCCGGCAAACCCGATCCGGGCCGTGGAGACTTCCCGTTCCATCACCGCCAGAATCGGCACCAGCCCGGGATAACGCTGGCCTGCGGCATCGATCAGCATCAGCGCCGGCATCAGGTTGCCGAGCCCCTGGATACTGCCAAGTTCAAACTCCATGCAGGCACTGAACAGCAAGGTGCTGGGCGTCGCATTAGGGGAGGCATCCACGGCGCAGACCGCATCCCCCAACGGGGCACTGTCGAAATCGCCGATATCGTGCACACCGGCGCTCGCATCGGATAACAGTGCATGCGCGCCACCATGGGCAATGAATACCGCATTGCCCGCCGACAGCTCGAAAAGGTTGCCGTCCTCGCCGCGCAAGGTCGCATGGCCGGCCGCGAGAAAGTGGAAATAGGCGTGGCCGGGCTTGGCGTCAAAGCCCATGCCGAAGCTCGGCCCGGCCTGGATGCGGCGGTACTGCACGCCCCGCAGGCGCATGCCGCGCAGCAGCTCATTGATCAGGTCGGAAGACAGGGTAAAAGCATGCGCGGCAGTCATGTTCGGGGTTTCGGTCAAAAACTCAAGGGTTTGCATCATAGATCATCCTGGCGGGCAAACCTAGACTGGCTGCCTTGCCAATGATCCGAGGATGACCTGTGATGAATGACAATGCAGCCCAAGCCCCTGCCGGGATTGTGACGGAGCCGGCCTGGCTGGCGGTGTTTTCTTTGGCGATGGGGGTGTTCGGCTTGCTGACGGCGGAGTACCTGCCGGCCAGTTTGTTGACCCCCATGGCCTTGGACCTGGGTGTCTCGGAGGCGCTCGCCGGCCAGGCCGTGACGGTGACGGCAGTGGTGGCGTTGTTTGCCGGTTTGCTGGTGCCCGGCCTGACCCGAAGCATCGACCGGCGCGTGGTGCTGCTGGGGTTCTCCACGCTGATGATCGCCTCCAACCTGCTGGTGGCGTTGTCTTCCAGCCTGACCGTACTGCTGTTGATGCGCATCCTGCTGGGCATCGCCCTGGGCGGTTTCTGGAGCATGGCGGCGGCGGTGGCCATGCGTCTGGTGCCGGCGGCTTCCCTGCCACGGGCGCTGTCGATCATCTTCAGCGGGATTGCGGCGGGCACGGTGGTCGCCGTGCCGCTGGGCAGCTACTTGGGTGGCCTGTACGGCTGGCGCAGTGCGTTTATCGCGGCGGCTGCCGTGGGTGCGGTGACCCTGGCGTTCCAGGCGTTCACCCTGCCGCGCCTGGTGCCCAATGGTACCGCGCGCCTGCGTACCGTGCTGGAAGTGCTGCTGCGCCCGGGTATCGCCATGGGCATGTTCGGTTGCGTGCTGGTACATACCGCGCATTTCGCATTGTTCACCTATATTCGCCCGTTCCTGGAAAGCACCACCGGCGTCGATACCCAAGGGCTGGCCCTGATGCTGCTGGGTTTTGGCGTGGCGAATTTCGTCGGCACCTTGCTCGCCGGTTGGCTGCTGGTGCGCCACCCGCGTGGGACGTTGGTGTTGATGCCGGTGCTGGTAGGCATTGCGGCGCTGGCCCTGGTCTGGCTGCCGGTGTCATTGCCGGGCCAGGCGTTGCTCCTGGCGCTGTGGGGCATGGCGTTCGGCGGTGTACCGGTGGCATGGTCCAATTGGGTCGCCCGTGCCGTGCCGGACCAGGCCGAAAGTGCCGGCGGCATGGTGGTCGCTTCGGTGCAGTCGGCGATTGCCGCAGGGGCTGCCGGTGGCGGGTTGATGTTCAGCGTCAGCGGCATTGGTGGGGTATTTGTGGGTGCGGGTGTATTGATGTTGCTCGCGGCCTTGCTTATCGCCCTGCGCGTACAGGTGCCTCGACAAGATCGGGATGCCGGTGTGACGCATCACCCGTCTTTGGTTTAGTCTGGAACGCTTCGTTGATCACAATCCCTGAGGAGCAGTGGCATGGCTGATTATGTACCCCCAAAGGTCTGGACCTGGGACACCGAGAGCGGCGGCACCTTCGCCAGTATCAACCGGCCCATCGCGGGTGCTACCCACGATAAAGAGCTGCCGATCGGCAAGCATCCGCTGCAGCTGTATTCCCTGGCCACGCCCAACGGGCAGAAGGTCACGATCCTGCTTGAAGAGTTGCTGGCCCTCGGGCACACCGGCGCCGAGTACGACGCCTGGCTGATCAAGATCGGTGACGGCGACCAGTTCGGCAGTGGCTTTGTGGGGGTAAACCCGAACTCGAAGATTCCGGCGCTGATGGACCACAGTGGCGCCACGCCGATTCGGGTGTTCGAGTCCGGCGCGATCCTGCAGTACCTGGCCGAGAAATTCGGCGCGTTCTTGCCCAGCGAGCCTGCGGCCCGGGCTGAATGCCTGTCATGGTTGTTCTGGCAGATGGGCAGCGCGCCCTACTTGGGGGGTGGCTTCGGGCATTTCTATGCCTATGCGCCGAGCAAGATGGAGTACCCGATCAACCGTTTTGCCATGGAAGCCAAGCGCCAACTGGATGTGCTGGACAAGCGCCTGGCGGTGAGCGAGTACATCGCCGGCGATGAGTACACCATTGCCGATATCGCCATCTGGCCCTGGTACGGCGGGCTGGTCAAAGGCCGCTTGTACGGCGACTCGGCGGAGTTTCTCTCGGTGCATGAATACAAACACGTGCTGCGCTGGGCCGACGCAATTGACGCCCGGCCGGCGGTGCAGCGCGGGCGACGGGTGAACAGGGTGTCGGGTGAGGAGCAGTTGCCCGAACGGCATGACGCGAGTGACCTGGACTGATTCAGATCCAGTGTGGGAGGGGGCTTGCCCTCCCACATTTGGATCTCCTTAGCTTCGGTTTACTTGTAGCGCTGTTCGAATACCGCCACCTGCTCAGGTTTGATCAGTTCAAACGGCACCCACACTTCGGCTTCAATCGGTTCGCCCTTGATCATCTTGATCGCCGCTCGAACCGCCTGGGTCGCCTGGGCCTTGGGGTCCTGGAACACTGACGCAGCAAGCAGCCCACGCTTGATGGCCGCCAAACCATCGGGCAAACCGTCGATGCCGACGATCGCAATCTGGCCCTTGGCCTTGCCCGCTTGCTGCAATGCCATGGCCGCACCGATTGCCATTTCATCGTTGTTGGCCACGATCGCATCAAACTGCGTGCCTGCCAGCAGCCAGTTGCTGGTCAGGTCCATGCCTTTGTTGCGTTGCCACTCGGCGCTTTGCTGCTCGACGATCTTGATACCGGGAAAGTCCTTGAGCACCTGCCTGGCGCCCTCGGTGCGGTCGTGGGTGGCGTTCTGCGCAAGGTCGCCCATGATGATCGCCACGTTGCCCTGGCCGCCGAGTTTTTGTGCAAGGTAGCGCATCTGCAGTTGTCCGGCCTCGATGTCGTTGGAGGCCACCGTGACTACGCCCTTGGGCAGTGTGCGTTCATCCGGATGACGGTTGACGTACACCAGTGGCGTCTTGGCCGCCACGGCGGCTCGGGTGATATTGGCAGTGGCGGCGGTGTCGACCGGCAGCACGATCACCGCGTCAACTTTCTGGTTGAGAAACCCCTCGACTTGATTGAGCTGGCGCACCACATCGCCCTGGGCGTCTTCGAACTGGATCTGCACGTCCTGCTGTTTCGCCGCAGTCTCCAGGCCGCTACGCACATAGGTCATGAAGTTATCGTCAACCCGGGCAATGCTCACGCCGATGCGATAGGCGGCGAAGGTCCATTGGCTGAACAGCAACAGCAGCGCGGCCACTAGCAATGAATAACGATGCATAAGTGTGTTCCTTTTATTGTTATAGGGTGAATGCCTGGCGGAAGCGCTCCAGGGCCACTTCGCTGGTGCCGCTGGCCCAGCCCTCCAGGCCGATTACGCCGGTGTAGCCCATGGCGTGCAGCGCACGGGCAATGGCCGGGTAGTGGATTTCGCCGGTGCCGGGTTCCTTGCGCCCGGGCACGTCGGCCACCTGGATTTCACCAATGGCGCTGCCGGCGCGCTGGATCAATTCGATCAGGTTTCCTTCGCCGATCTGCGCGTGGTACAGGTCCAGGTTCATCTTCAGATGCGGGCTGCCCACGGCTTCGATCAGGGCCAGGGTGTCGTCGGCGCGGGCGAACGGCGTACCGGGGTGATCGACGGCGGTGTTGAGGTTTTCCAGCAGGAACACACGGCTGGCGTCTTCCCCCAGGCGCGCGATTTTTTCCAGGGTCTTGCAGGCGCTCAGCCACATGCGGCCGGTGGCCTGGTTGACCGGCTGCACCGGCAGGCCGCCGGCGCCCAGGCCGGTGCCGTGCAGGTTGAGGCTGGGACAATTGAGGCGCTCTGCGATGCCCAGGGATTCGCGGGCGCTGTCGAGCAGTTGGCGACTGCCTTCGGGGTCGGTGAGGGTGCCGCTGATGTAGCCGGTCATCGAGGTGAAGTCCGCGCCGGTCGCGGCCAGGGCGTCGATGTCCTTGTCGGTCCAGCTCCAGATTTCGGCGCTGAACCCCAGGGCGTGGATACGTTTGACCCGTTCGATGAAGGGCAGGTCGAGGAACACCATCTCGGCGCTGACGGCTAATTTGAACGGCATCATGGGCGCGCCCCTTGCACGGCCACGGCCTTGCCGGTCTCGTACGACTCAATGCAGGCGCGGGCAATTGCCAGGGCTGCTCGCGCATCCTCACCGCTGGCCAAGGGCTTGGCGCCGCTGCGCAGGCAGTCGACGAAGTGGTTGAGTTCGGCAATGTAGGCGTCGCGCAGCAGGTCAGTGTCCATTCGTTGGGTGTCGGCCTGGATGCCCTCGGCCAGGTAGCGCACCAGGTCGCAGTCATTGAGGCTGCCCATGCTCAGCATGCCTTGGCTGCCGAACACTTCACCGCGCACATCGTAGCCATACACCGCCTGGAAGTTGGCCTCGGCGGTGGCGATGGCGCCGTTGTCGAAGCGGATCGTGACCACGGCGGTGTCCAGTAAACCCTGGCTTTTGTACGCCGGTGCGATCAGCGCGTCGGCCATCACATGCACCTGCACCGCTTCGGCGCCGGGGTTGAGGTAGCGCAGGGTGTCGAAGTCGTGGATCAGGGTTTCCAGGAAGATCACCCATTGCGGCGAGTTGGCAGGGTTGTTCAGTGCCGGGTCGCGGGTCAGCGAGCGCAGCAACTGCGGCGTACCGATGCGGCCGGCGGCGACATCGAGGTGCGCGGTACGGAAGCTCTTGGCGAAACGCCGATTGAAACCGACCTGCAACGGCACGCGGGCGTCGGCGGCAGCGGCGATGGCGCGATCGGCTTCGTCCAGGGTGATGGCCATGGGTTTTTCGCAGAAGATACCTTTGCCGGCGCGGGCCGCGCCGATCACCAGTTCGGCGTGGCTGCGGGCGGGGGCGGCAATGAGTACGCCGTCGATCTCCGGGTCGTCCAACAGCTGTTGCGGGTCGGTGTAGACCTTGTCCACCCCCAGCTCTGCTGCCAGGCGTGCGGCCTGGCCTGGGGTAGGATCGGCGATGGCGGCGAGGCAGGCACCGGGGATGTGGCGCGCCGCCGTAAGGCCGTGGAAGCTGCCCATGCGACCGGCACCGATCAAGCCCAGGCGGATATTCTGTGTACTCATGAAGTGACCCCTTTTTATTGTTGGCCCGCAGGACAGTCCTGGCTGGCATAGAGGTAAGAGCAAGGGGTGTGCCAACTCATAACTAACTGATTTTTAATAGGTTATTAAAATCAGTAAACAAAATGTGTTCATTCAGATGACATGTCTATACTGGCATGTCAAAAATATGAACATGGATGCCTTGATGAGCCTCACATTCAGCGTGCAAGACCTCGAATACCTCACGGCCCTTGGACCTGATGCGCTGAATGACGGACCCGTCGCTGCGTTGGAGCAGGGCTGGCGAGCGTGTCTGTCCGGCCAGGTCGAACGCCCGGCCGAGGTGCGCCAGGTCATCTGGGATTCGTGGCGGCGCAGTCTCGAGGCAAGGATCGATCCCGGTCACAGCCACTACCGTTTCGTTGCCGCCCAAACGCTGGCGGCAACCCTGGCCAATCACCGCGTACTGATCGCCGCCGCCGCGCAAGTCATGCACGGCTTGCTGGCCTATAACCCTCGCGGCCATATCAACCTTACCGATGACGAGGGCACCACCCTGTATTTCTGTGGGCTGGATATCACCCCGGTGGGCAGTCGCCTGTTGGAATCGGTACAGGGCACCAACTGCACCGGGCTGGCGCTGGCCGAAGATCGCCTGATGTACGTGTTGGCCGAGGAGAACTTCGCCGGCGCCCTGCGCCAGCGCCGCATGCACTGCGCCGCTGCGCCGATCAAGGATGCCCAGGGCCTGACATTGGCCATGCTCACGCTGACCGCCGAGCCCGGCTGGTTTCATTTCCATACCCTGGGCACCGTCCAGGCGGCAGCCGAAGCGGTGTCGCGGCAGATGGCGCTGCAGGTGTTGCTGGAAGAACAACAAGCGGTGCTCGAAGTGCTGAACGAAGGCTTGGTGGTACTGGATGAGCGCGGCTGCATCAAGGCACTCAACCGTTATGCGCGGCAGTTGTTCGGGGTGGGGCTGGAGCTGATCGGCAGTTCGTTCCAGCGCCTGGGGCGCAGTGAGTTGAGCGACGCGCTGGGTGAGCCGGTGCGTGACCTCGATTGCACCTTTGAGCTGCACGACCGCAGCCAGCTCGCCTGCCTGGTCTCGGTATGCCCGCTGGAGCAGGGCGGGGTGATCGTGTCGGTGCGCGAAAACCGCCGCATCCGCGAAATCACCCGGCGCCTTATCGGCACCCAGGCACGCTATACCTTCGACACCATCCAGGGTACCTCACGGGCGATCCAGGACGCGCTGCACCTGGGGCGCATTGCCAGTCGCGGCGACGCCACCACTTTGATCCTCGGCGAAAGCGGCACCGGCAAGGAGCTGTTTGCCCAGGCCATTCATAACGCCAGCGAGCGTTGCAACGGCCCGTTCGTGGCGGTCAACTGCGGCGCCATCCCCCGGGACTTGGTGCAGAGCGAACTGTTTGGGCATGTCGAAGGCGCGTTCACCGGCTCGGCGCGAGGTGGGTCGGCGGGCAAGTTTGAATTAGCCGATGGCGGCACCATCTTCCTGGATGAAATTGGCGACATGTCCTTCGATGCCCAGGTCAGCCTGTTGCGGGTGTTGCAGGAGGGGGAAGTGACCCGCGTGGGTGCGAAAAATTCGCGGCCAGTGAACGTGCGCATCATCGCCGCCACCCATCGCAACTTGAGCCAGGCAGTGGCCGAAGGTGCGTTTCGTGAGGATCTTTACTACCGCCTCAATGTGTTGAACCTCACCGTGCCGCCGTTGCGTATGCGCCGCGAGGATATCCCGCTGTTGGCACGGCATTTCCTGCAGCGCTGTGCGCGTTCGTTGCGTAAGCCAGTGCAGGGTTTCTCGCCGGAGGCGCTGGCGCTGCTGTCAGCCCATGGCTGGCCGGGCAATGTGCGTGAATTGGAAAACGCCATCGAGCGGGCGACCAACCTGGCGATGGGGGAGTTGATCCAACCGGCTGACTTGCCGCTGGAAACCCAGCAACGGGCGACACTGCGCCTTTACCAGCCCCAGCCCGCGCAGGATCTGAGCAGCCATGAACTGCACGCCATCGTCGCTGCGCTGAAAAACACGGGTGGCAACATTCGCCTGGCGGCCCGGCAACTCAACGTGTCGCGGGGTGGGCTGTACAACAAGATGGGGCGGTTTGGTTTGAGTGCAGGGGATTTTCGCGGGCGGTGAATGATTGCCCGTGTGCAGATTAAATGTGGGAGGGGGCTTGCTCCCGATGGCGACCTGACAGCCGATCAGGATGTTGGATCAGACCGAGTACATATCCATTCCTGCGGTAACGGCTACTTAGGGTTCCGCTCTTACAGCGGCTCACTTTTGGAAGGACCGGAATGCCGGCCCAGCCAAAAGTAAGCAAAAGGTCCTCGCCCCACCACTCGGCATCCCTGCCGGTTTACCCCTCAAATCCCTGTCGAATTCCGGCCAGCGTGGTTTAACGGGGCGCCTGAGATCAAAAGCAGATCAAGATCAAGAGCGGCTCGCTGCGCATCGTGGTTACCGCTGATTGCTAGAGCGTTGTGTAGATACCCATGCCCCGATAGCGCTGGGTCAGCCTCTGAGTTTTTGACGGGGCGCAAGTTGAATCGTCGCACCGCCCCGCATTGTCCTCTCCATGTCTCAGGTGCCCATGTTTTCCGGGGTCACTATCTGCGGTGGTATATGCACCCGATGCCGCACCGGATCGAAGCCTTCGTCATTCAGCAACTGCACCAGCAGTTGCACCAGCGCCGCCGCCGTCTGCCGCGGCTGCGAGTCCATTACCACATCGATCAAGCCGCGGCTCAACGCCTGGCGTGACAGTTCGGTCGACTCCTGCAGAATGCAACACAGCGCCGGACGCTTGGGCAGTTGCGCCAGGGCGTTGATCACGCCGTCACCGCCGCCGCCCACCACGCACAGGCCGCGCAGGTCGGTGTGGCGGGCAAGAAGGTCGAGGGTGGCTTCCTCGGTGATGTCGCAGTTATCCAGGTTGATCAGCGGCTCCAACGGCTTGAGGCCCGGCGCGTGTTCGGCCAGGTAGCTGTGCAAGCCTTCGACCCGTGCTTGATGCCCGAGAAAACGATGGCCGCCCAACAGGATGCCCACGCTGCCTTTGCGTGCGCCGCAGGTGTGTGCCAGCAGCCAGCCCATGGTGCGCCCGACCACGTGGTTGTCCTGGCCCACATAGGGTTCGAGGGCCTGCTCATGGATATTCGACAGCAGCGCAACCACTGGTACGCCGGCTTCACGAATCTGCGCCAGGCAGGCGTTGATCAGCGGATGGGCGAAGCTGACCACCGCCAGGGCGTCGCACTGTACCGCCAGTTGCTCGATCTGCGCGACGATGGCATTCGGTGAACGGTCGTTGATGTAGTCGAACTGGCAGCTCAGGTTGGCGGTGGCGTGATGCTGCGCTGCATCGCTTATTGACTGGGCGAGGTTGGCATAGAAGGCCTGGGCGGTGCCCAGCAACAGCACGCCGAAACGGTAGGTGGGCCGCCGTTCGCGGATGCGCTGGCCGATCAGGCGCGCAGCAAAATAGCCCACCGCTTCGGCAGCCTGGAACACCTGTTCGGCCGTGCCGGGGTTGACCGGAGCGCGGGCGTTCAACACGCGGTCGACGGTGGCTACGCTGAGCCCCGCATGGGCGGCAACGGTGGCGATGGTTGGGCGTTTATTGTTGTGCATGGCAGGCCCCTTGAGCGTCTTGATAGAAAACTATCAAGCCCCGCTGGGCCTGGATGATAGCTTGATAGGGAATGGATTCAAGGCCTTGAGGGTGATTTGGCTGCGCTCTATCGTTGGTTTCGAAAAGCACCTGAAACCCACGCTTGCGGAGAACAATAACAATGCCTGAACCCACCGCTCACCGCGCCCGACGCGACTACAGCCTCACCGGGCCCGAAGCGGCCCGTGCCGCCGAAAAGGGTCTGGTCTCGGCCAACTGGTACCAGTCACCCATCTCGCGCAAACGCATGAAAGAACTGATGCAACGCCGCGATGGCCCGGCCTTGCTCGACACGGCCATCTGGGCTGCGACGCTGTTGGCCACAGGCTTTGGCGGCTATTGGTTCTGGGGCTCCTGGGCCTGCGTACCGTTTTTTCTCGCCTATGGTGTGCTCTACGGAACGGCGTCCAACCCGCGCTGGCACGAAACCGGCCACGGCACTGCGTTCAAGACCCGCTGGATGAACGATGCGTTGTACCAGGTGGCGAGCTTCATGTGCCTGTTCGAACCTCACGTGTGGCGCTGGAGCCATGCCCGTCATCACACCGACACCATCGTCGTCGGCCGCGACCCGGAGATCGTCGAGCCGCGCCCGCCGAGCCTGTGGATGATGGCCCTCAGCCTGTTCAACCTGCCCCTGGCCTGGAAGACCTTCAGCGGCGTAGCCCGCCATGCGCTCGGGCGCATGAGTGCCCAGGAGCAAGACTTCATCCCTGAATCCGAATGGCCCAAGGTATTCCGTGCCGCACGTATATGGATTGGGATTTATGCGCTGATCATCGGCGCCGCGTTGTACCTGCACAGCTGGCTACCGCTGATGCTGGTGGGCTTGCCCAGTCTCTATGGTGCCTGGCTCGGCTACCTGTTCGGCCTCAGCCAGCATGTGGGCCTGGCCGAAGATGTGCTCGACCATCGCAGTAACTGCCGCACCATCTACATGAACCGGGTGCTGCGCTTTATCTACATGAACATGAACTACCACCTCGAACACCACATGTACCCGATGGTGCCTTACCACGCGCTCAGTCAACTGCACGAAGAGATCCGCAGCGACTGCCCACCGCCGTATGCCAACCTGTGGGAGGCCTACCAGGAAATCATTCCGACTATTTGGCGCCAGCGCAGCGACCCCAGCTATTTCGTCCAACGCCCGACCCGTGGCGAGGGAGCTTGCTCGCCACACAGTAAAAGCCAGTCATTGGAGATAAATGCATGAACGATCAATGGATCGACGTCTGCGCCGTGGGCGAAATAGAAGCAGAAGACGTGCTGCGCTTCGACCACGGTATTCACACCTACGCGGTGTACCGCTCGGCCGAGGATGAATTTTTCGCCACCGCCGGCCTGTGCACCCACGAGAAAATCCACCTGGCGGACGGCCTGGTGATGGACCATGTGATCGAGTGCCCCAAGCACAACGGGCGCTTCGATTACCGTTCCGGCCAAGCCCTGGGCGCGCCGGTGTGCGTCAACCTCAAGACCTATCCGGTGCGGGTCGAAGCGGGGCGGGTACTGCTCGCTGTCACGGCCGGATGATGAACCAGACCCTGATCATCGTCGGCGCTGGTCATGCCGGTGGACGTGCGGCACTGACCTTGCGTGAAGAAGGTTACAGCGGGCGCCTGATCCTGATCGGCGATGAAGCGCACTTGCCCTACGAACGCCCACCGTTGTCCAAAGGCGTGCTGCAAGGCTCGACGGACCTGGCGGAATGCAGCCTGTGCGACAGTGCACGGTTGGCTGCGCTTGGCATTGAGCATATCGCCGGCAACCCCGCCAGCCGTTTGGAGCCGCAGCATCATCGGCTGCAACTGGCTGACGGCCAATGGTTGACCTATGCCGGCCTGCTGCTGGCCACCGGAGGCCGGGCGCGACGCTTGCCCCAGGAGCAGGCCAACGTGTTCTACCTGCGCACCCATGATGAAGCGTTGGCCTTGCGCAATGAATTAAAGCCAGGCGCCAGGTTGGTGGTGGTCGGCGGGGGCTTCATCGGCCTGGAGGTGGCCGCTACGGCGCGGGGCCTGGGCTGCGAGGTCACGGTGCTGGAAGCGGGGCCGCGGCTGGCCGCCCGGGCGCTGCCGCCAATGATCAGTGAAGCGCTGTTGGCGCTGCATCGTCAGCAGGGTGTGGACGTGCACTTGAACGTTGCCCTGGAGTGCGTCCACGCCGACGCCGTGCAACTGGTCGATGGGCAACGGGTGCCCTGTGACCTGGTGGCGGTCGGTATTGGTATGCAACCCAACATTGAGCTGGCAGCGGCGGGAGGGTTGGAAGTAGGGCAGGGCATTCGGGTCGACGCGTGCCTGCGCACCAGCGCACCGGATATTTACGCGGCGGGGGATGTCTGTGAGTTTCGTCTCGGCGGCGTCTATCAGCGTCAGGAAACCTGGCGCAACGCCGAGGCCCAGGGGCGTCACGCTGCGTTGAATCTGTTGGGCAAAGAACTGCCGTTCGAGAGGGTCCCGGGTTTCTGGTCCGACCAATTCGACTGGGGTTTGCATTCCGTCGGGGCGATGACTGCGCGGTCGGTCAGCCGTGCGTTGCCCGACGGTGGCCTGCTGCTGTTTTGCCTAGACACCAACGCCCGATTGCAAGGCGCTTTCGGCTGGGCTCCGGGCAACCGCGCCGCCAGGGACATCAAGCTGTGCGAGCGCTTGATCACTGCACGCATTGCGCTTGACGTGGCGAGCCTGGCAGATGCCGATACGTCCCTCAAACACCTGCTGCGAGGTTGAGATGCACCAACTCCTGGTATTCCAATCACTGTGGGCCATGCAAACCGAGCCCGGCAGCCAAGAAGCGCAACTGGACCGCATCGTCGCCGCCGGTTTTGACGGCATCACCGACCATTACTGGACGCCGGCCGCAGTCTCGCGCTTGTACGCTGCCGCCACGGCCAGAGGTTTGCAGATCGAAGGTCAACTGTTCCCGCAATCGGTGGATGATCTGGCCAGGGCATTGGAAGTGATCGGCCGCTACGGTTGTCACCACCTGACCCTGCAAGCCGATGTGCGCCCGCGTACCCAGGCCGAGGCGGTCAGGCTGATCGAAGGCTGGCAGCGCCTGGCCGAACAGGTGGACTTCCCGATCCTGCTGGAAACCCACCGTTATCGACTGACCAACGACCTGTTGTTCACCCTCGACCTGCTGGCGCAAATGCCCGACCTGAAACTGCTCGCGGACCTGTCCCACTACGCGGTTGGCCGCGAGTTGCCCGAGCCCGGCAGTGTGGAAGACGACGAACAGATACGCACGATCCTGCGTCATAGCTGGGGCTTTCATGGCCGCATCGCCAGCAGTGAGCAGGTGCAGGTTGGCCTGGATTTTCCTCAGCACCAGCCTTGGGTCGAGCGCTTTACCGGCTGGTGGCGCTATGGGATCGACGACTGGCTGACCCGTGCCGACGCGCCCCAGAGCCTGCCCTTCACCTGCGAACTGGGCCCGCCACCCTATGCGATCACCGATGCAATGGGGCGAGAACTCACTGATCGCTGGGCCGAGGCGCTCAAGATGAAAGCGCTGATTCGCCAGGTGTGGGCCAGTTGTCACGGCTGATCTGCTAACCTGCGTCGGTTCAAACCGACCTTAGTCTATGGATCTGCCTGATGAAAACCTGCCCTGTCCAGCCACCTCTCGAACCGCAGTCCGTGTGCCACCCGATCACCAGCAGCGCGATTTTCATGGTCGCCACCCTGGCCCCCGATGCAGTTGAAAACGTGCGTGGCTGGTGCGCCGACATCGCAGGCCTTGTGCGTTCGGTGGGCAAGCGCGTGCCGTCGGGCAACCTGACCTGCGTCTGCGGCTTTGGCTCGGATGCGTGGGACCGGCTGTTCGGCGCGCCTCGCCCGGCGTCGCTGCATCCGTTCCGCGAATTCGGTGTAGAAGGGCGCAAGGCGGTGTCGACCCCGGGCGATATCCTCCTGCATATCCGCGCCGAGCAGATGGACCTGTGTTTCGAGCTGGCGACCCAATTGATGGCTGCCTTGGGCGATAGCGTCAAGGTGGTGGATGAGGTCCAGGGTTTCCGCTATTTCGATATGCGCAGCATCATCGGTTTTGTCGACGGCACCGAAAACCCGGTAGGGCGCAAGGCCGAAAGATTCACCCTGGTCGGTGACGAAGACCCTCAGTTCGAGGGCGGCAGCTACGTAGTGGTGCAGAAATACCTGCACAACATGAGCGCCTGGAACGGCTTGACGGTAGAAGCCCAGGAGAAGGTAATCGGGCGCACCAAACTGGCAGATATCGAACTGGACGAAGAAACCAAGCCGAGCAACTCCCACAGCGCCTTGACCGTCATCACTGACGAGAACGGTGAGGAAGTGAAGATCCTGCGCGACAACATGCCCTTCGGCCGCCCCGGTGCCGGCGAGTTCGGCACCTATTTCATCGGCTACGCACGCTCGCCGCAGCCTCTGGAGCAGATGCTGGAAAACATGTTCGTTGGCCGCCCGGTCGGCAACTATGACCGCTTGCTCGACTTCAGTACCGCCGTGACTGGCGGCCTGTTTTTCGTGCCCTCGGCCGATCTGCTTGAAGCGCTGGCCGACCGCGAACCGGCGGCTTAACTCAACAACCCGCTGCTGACCGCCACAATCAGGAAGATCCCCAGCAGCGCACGGTAGATCACGAACGGCCAGGTGGAGAAGCGCTCCAGGAACTTCATCAGGCCCCAGATCGCAAAGAACGCCGAGATGCTCGCCACCACCAGGCCGAAGATCAAGTGCGGCCAGGCGTGGGCAGGGAGGTCGGCGCGCAGCAGCACCCACAGTTCTTTCAAACCGGCCAGGGCAATGGCCGGCAGGCCCAGCAGGAAAGAAAAGCGCGCCGCTTCCTCACGTTTGAAATTCAGGAACAGCGCTGCGGTCAGCGTGGAGCCCGAACGCGACACCCCAGGAATCAACGCGCCGATCTGCGCCACCCCCACGATCAGCGCATCGCGCAAGCGCATTTGGCTTACGTCGCGGGTATGGCGGGCGCGCACTTCGGCCAGTGCCAGCAACACCGCCATCACCACGCAGGAAATGCCGATCACCATCAGCCCGCGCAATGGCGAGTTGCATGCATTCAGGGTCGAAGACAGCGCCAACCCGGCAATGCCAATCGGGATAGTCGCCAGCACGATCGCCACCGCCAGTTTGAACCACCGATCGTTATAGTCGCCCCGGCGCACCGCACTGATACTGCCGGTGGTGACCTGGCGCACATCCCGCCAGAAGTAACTGACCACTGCCGCCAGCGCGGCCAATTGCATGGCCGCCGAAAACGCCGAGCCCGGGTCTTGCCAGCCGAGCAGGGCGGGCACCACGCGCATATGGGCGGTGGACGACACCGGCAGCAATTCGGTGATGCCCTGGATTACCCCCAGGATGAAAATTTGCAGGTAATCCAGGGAGGCAAAGCCCACATCCAGGCCGGCGGTACAGACGTTGGTCACAATACGTGTCCTTGAGCGAAAGGTGGAAACCGGCGAAGTTTATTCTAAATGTTTCAGGAATTTGGCCAGGGCAACCGCTATTTGCATTCGGTTCAGCCAATAGAAAGGATTCGACAAGCCATTGGCGTGGCAGGCACTTTTGTGAACAATGGCGCCCTGCGTTTTTCCACCGAGAGCCCCATGCCTGAAACCACCGTTGAATTGATCCAGACCGGCCCTGAAGACGCCGAGCTGATTCGCAATCTATACCAGTACTACGCCTACGAGTCCTCGGACTGGGAACAGGAAGATGTTGAGGCCGATGGCCGTTTCTACATCCACGACGAGCATCTGGCCCGCTACTGGCACGACCCGCAGTGGAGCGCCAACCTGTTGCTGGTCGATGGTTATATCGCCGGTTTCCTGTTGATCGAGGGCAGCGAATTGCCCGGTATCGAGGCCCTGGAACTGGCCGACCTGTTCATCCTCAAGCGTTATCGGCGCAAAGGTATCGGCCGCGCCATTGCCAGCCAGGTACTGTGCAGCGGCGAGGCCAATTGGCTGGTGCGTTTCTATGATCAGGACGAAGTGTCCCAGGCGTTCTGGCGTACCGTGCTGGATACCCTGCCGCGCCCGGTGCAGACGATTGAACTGGAGGATGATCCGCAGCTGGTGAGCTACCTGATTACGCGGGTTTCGCTGCACTGACGGGCGGGTTGTGCTGAGGTTAAAGGCTTGCACACCGTAACTGATGCCCCGAGATCAAAATGTGGGAGGGGGCTTGCTCCCGATAGCGGTGGGCCAGTCACCTGATATTGCGGCTGACCCACCGCCATCGGGATCAAGCCCCCTCCCACAGATCGAACGCCAACAACTCGGCTAGGCCCCTAGCCTGGATTGAACAACACCTGCTGCATCGCCTGGGGCGGCTGCCCGAATGCACGGAGGAACGCCTGGCGCATGCGTTCGCGATCACCAAACCCGGTTTCGCGGGCCACTACTTCCACCGGGTGACGGCTGGTTTCCATCATCGCCCGCGCCGCTTCCACCCGCAGGGCTTCGATGGCCTTGGCCGGGGTTTGCCCGGTTTCTTCGCGAAACACTCGGCTGAACTGGCGCGGGCTGAGCCGGGCGACTTCGGCCAAGGCTTCTACCGATAAATCATGGGTTAGGTTTTCACGCGCATAGGCCAGGGCCAGTTGCACGCGGTCGGATTTGGGGTCCAGTTCCAGCAAGGTTGAGAGTTGCGATTGCTCGCTGCCGCGGCGCTGGGCTATCACCAGCTTGCGTGCGATGCGGCGCGCAAGGTCGCTGCCCAGGTCGTTCTCCACCATCGCCAGTGCCAGGTCGACCCCGGCGCTCATGCCGGCACCGGTCCACACCTGGCCGTCCACCACGAACAACTTGTCTTCTTCCAGGCGAATATCCGGGTAGCGCTTGCGAAACGCCGGCGCGTGGATCCAGTGGGTGGTGGTGCGTTTGCCGGCAAGCAGGCCCGCTTCCGCCAGCACAAAGATGCCCATGCATAACGAGGCCACCCGACGCGACTGTGCTGATGCTGCCTTGACCAGTTCCAGCAGGTTGGCCTCCGGTAGGCGAAACTCCAGATAGCCGCTGACGATCAGAGTGTCATAACCCTCTGGGCGGATGGCGTTGGTATTGACTGAAAAGCCCTGGGAGGTCATCACCGCGCCGCCGCTTTCCGATACCAGGTGAAATTCATAGGCCGGCTCGCCGCGCAGCAGGTTGGCGCACTCGAACACCGAGCCCAGGCTAAGGCTCAACGACTGGAAGTTCGGGTAAACCATCAGCGCAACGCTGTGCATTGCATCTCTCCAAGGGGCAGGGAGAGGGGATTGTCGGCGTGTACCGGGCAAACGGCAACCGACTTTGGCGCATGTCCGGAATCCTTGCGGATATGACATTGTGAGTGGTTGCCTCGCTGCCTAACATGGCCCCAACGAACTAGACGACTGGTCTAATCGCACGGAGGCAAGCATGAGCAACGCAAGCAGCAGTGCACGGCAAGCGATTCTTGAACGTGCGCAATCCATCGTCGGTGCCAAGGGATTTTCCGCGGTGGGCTTGAACGAAATCCTGCACGCCGCACAAGTACCCAAGGGCTCGTTCTATCACTACTTCAACTCCAAGGATGCGTTTGGCGTGGTGTTGCTCGATACCTATTTCGATCAGTACGTCGAAGGTATGCAGCAGCTGTTGGATCAGCCGGGTTTAACCCATCACGCCAAGTTGATGCGCTATTGGCAAGGCTGGATCGACAACCACACTGGCTGCACCGATACCGGCAAGTGCCTGGCCGTCAAGTTGGGGGCTGAAGTCTCTGACCTGTCAGAGCCGATGCGATTGGCGTTGCAGCGCGGTACTTCGCGCACCATCGAGTTACTCGCGCTGGCCCTGGAGCGCGGGGTCGAAGACGGCTCGCTCAGGTTCGAGCACGCTCCGCACAGCCTTGCCAAGCGCTTGTATGCGCTATGGTTGGGCACCAGCGTCATGGGCAAGATCACCCGTACCACTGCGCCGTTCTGCGAGGCGCTGCTGCTGACCCAACAGTTGTTGGGCGGCCCTGAAAACCCTGCTACTCACATCGATCGAGGCACTGGAAAATGAAAGTATTAATGGTACTGACCTCTCACGACCAGCTTGGCGATACCGGGCGCAAGACCGGCTTCTGGCTCGAAGAGTTTGCCGCCCCTTATTACGCGTTCAAGGATGCTGGCGCCGATGTGGTGCTGGCTTCCCCGGCCGGCGGCCAGCCGCCGTTGGACCCGAAGAGCGATGAACCGGATGCGCAAACCGAGCAGACAGCGCGCTTCGCCGCAGACCCGGCTGCGCAGCAGGCCCTGGCTACCACGGTGAAGCTGGAAACGGTCAACACCGCCGACTTCGACACCGTGTTCTACCCTGGCGGCCACGGCCCGCTGTGGGACCTGGCGGAGTCACCGGTGTCCATCGCGTTGATCGAGGCGTTCGAACGGGCCGGCAAACCCATCGGATTTGTCTGCCATGCACCGGGTGCCTTGCGCCACGTCAAGGCAGTCAACGGTGAGCCGTTGATCAAGGGCCGCCGTGTGACCGGGTTCTCCAACTCTGAGGAAGCCGCGGTGCAATTGACCGATGTTGTGCCGTTCCTGATTGAAGATGAATTCAAAAAACTGGGCGGCAAGTATGAGAAGGGCGCCGACTGGCAATCCTTTGTGATTGTCGATGGCTTGCTGGTCACTGGGCAGAACCCGGGCAGCTCCAGCGAAGTGGCCAAGGCCCTGCTGACACTCAGCGCTTAAGTTAATAAACCGAGGTACGCGCTGGCGACTCCCAGGAGTCGCCAGGGTTTTCGTTCGTTCTGAATTTGGAATATCCCCATGCCTGACTGCATTTTGAACACCCCGATAAAGCTGGGGCATCATCGCTTGAACAATCGCGTTGTGCTGCCGCCGCTGACACGCCAGCGCAGCGCCCAGCCGGGCAATATCGCCACCGACCTGATGGCCGAATATTACCGCCAGCGTGCCAGTGCCGGCTTCATGGTCAGCGAGGGTACGCAGATCGAGCCGCGCGGCCAGGGCTACGCATGGACGCCGGGCATCCATACACCGGCGCAGATCGAGGGTTGGCGCAAGGTCACCGCAGCGGTACATGCCGAGGGTGGGGTGATCTTTGCCCAGCTATGGCACGTGGGGCGGGTGTCCCATAACGCCTTGCAACCTGGCGGTGCTGCACCGGTGGGGCCGTCTGCACTGCCGGCGCTGCAAGCCAAAGCCTTTATTGAAACCGGTCCGGGTGTGGGTGAGCTGGTGCAGCCACCTGTGCCTCGTGCGTTGAGCACGCTGGAAATCGACGAGTTGGTCGGGCACTACGCCCAGGCTGCTCGCAATGCCCTGGACGCCGGGTTCGATGGTGTGGAAATCCATGCGGCCAACGGCTATTTGGTCAACCAGTTCATCTCGGCCCACTCCAACATCCGTGAGGATGAGTACGGCGGTTCGCTGGACAATCGCCTGCGCTTGCTGCGCGAGATTGTCGAGGCGGTGTGCAAGGTGGTGGGGCCGCAGCGCCTGGGCGTGCGCTTTTCGCCGCTTTTCAGCGGTACCGATCAGGATCGGGTCTACATTGGCCTGGTGGAAGAGGACCCGCACCGTACCTATATCGAAGCGATCAAAGTGCTGGAAGCGTCGGGCATCGCCTATGTTTCCATCGCCGAAGCCGACTGGGATAACGCGCCGGACCTGCCCGAGACCTTTCGCCAGGCGGTGCGCAGTACCTTCAGCGGCAGGATCATCTACGCCGGGCGCTACACCGCCGAGCGCGGTGCTCGATTGGTCGAGGCTGGGCTGGCGGACCTGATCGCCTTCGGGCGGCCGTTCATTGCCAACCCGGACCTGCCCCAGCGGATTTTCAATGGCTGGCCATTGAATGCGTTGAAGGCAGAGGGCTTGTATGGGGGGACTCAGGCGGGGTATGTGGATTATCCGGTGTATGCCGAACCGGAGTGACACACGCCCCTCCCACATTTGTGCCGAGTACCGTCAAACTTGGCCGGTCGCCAAGGATTGAGGAAAGCGCCTCACTCCACCCGCAACACAATCTTGCCAATGTGATCCCCACCTTCCATGCGCGCATGGGCCTGGGCGGCGTCGGTGTATGCGTAGACCTTGTCGATGATCGGCAGGCAGCGCCCGGCGCTGAGCACCGGCCACACGTAGTCGCGTAGCTGTTCGGCAATCGCGGCCTTTTCTTCGCGGGTGCGGGCGCGCAGCAGGGAGCCGGTGATCACCGCGCGTTTGGCGAGGATGGTCAGCAGGTCGACGTCATGAGCCTTGCCGCCACCGAGGAAGCCGAGCATCACCAGGTGACCGTCCATGCCAAGGGCCTTGAGGTTGTTGTTCAGGTACGAGGCACCCATGATGTCGAGAATCACATCGACGCCTTTGCCATCGGTCTGTTGGGCAATGACCTCGGCAAACTCCTGTTCGCGGTAGTTGATCGGTTCGGCGCCCAGCTTGGCAATCGCGGCACATTTGTCTGCGCTGCCGGCGGTGGCGAATGCCTGGATACCGAACTCCTGGCAGAGCATCAATGCGGTGGTGCCGATGCCGCTGGTGCCGCCGTGGATCAAGGCGCGCTGGCCTTTATGGGCACCGCCGAGGCCGAACAGGTTGGCCCAGACCGTGAAGAAGGTTTCCGGCACGGCGGCGGCCTGAATCCAGTCCATGCCCGCCGGGACCGGCAGCGCCTGGCTGGCCGGCACCGCACAAAACTGCGCATAGCCACCGCCATTGGTCAGGGCACACACCTTGTCGCCCAGGCTGTATTCAGTCACGCCAGTGCCCAGCGCCACCACTTCACCGGCCACTTCCAGCCCGGGAATCGGGCTCATGCCGGGTTTCATCGGGTATTTGCCGGCGCGTTGCAGCGCGTCTGGGCGGTTGACCCCGGCGGCGTGCACGCGAATCAGAATCTCGCCTGGCCCGGCCACTGGCACGTCCGCGCGCCGTGGCTGCAAGACGTCGGGGCCGCCAGGCGTGGTGATTTCGATCAGGGTCATTTCTTGGGGGAGCGTCATGGAAAAGTTCCTGTAGCGATGAGCGTATGGGTTGGGACCGTAGCGCGGGGTCGGCAGTTCAGCAAGATCATGCCGGGTTCTTTCGGCAATGCAACGGCCTGGGGCAACCGCAGGATTTCAGCACAAGCCTGCAAGTGCGTCGGCGCGGCTTTGGACACACTGGCCGTCGATCATTATTGACGGACATAGGTGGCGTATGAACGAAGCGAGAAATCAGGATACCGGACTGTTGTTCCTGCGGGTCAGCGGGGCGGTGTTCCTGTTGTGTGTGCATGGGTTGCCCAAGCTGCTCAACTACGGCGAACAGTTGAAGCTGATCGAAGACCCGTTTCACCTGGGGGGCCAGGTCACCTTGCTGCTGGCGATCTTTGCCGAGGTGCTGTGCCCATTGCTGATCATTGCGGGCGTGCTGGTGCGCCTGGCGTGCGTGCCGATCCTGGCGGTGCTGGTCATCGCTTTGCTGGTGGTGCATCCAGAGTGGACGCTGTGGGAGGGGCAGTTCGGCTGGCTGCTGTTGATCATCTTTACCAGCATCCTCATTGCCGGGCCGGGGCGGCTGGTAGTGGTTCAGCGCTTTGCCTGAGCAAAAAAAGGCCGGGCGAACCCGGCCAAACAAGGAGAGGAGGTTGCAAGCGGTTCAGCGGCTGAGGAACGCCAACAGGTCTTCATTGAGCTGCTGGGTGTGGGTCGCGGCAAACCCGTGGGGTGCATCCTTGTAGACCTTCAGTTGCGCGCCGTTGATCATTTCGGCAGCCACCTTGCCGGTGGTTTCGAACGGCACGATCTGGTCGCCGTCGCCATGGATCACCAGGGTCGGCACGTCGATTTTGGCCATGTCCGGGCGGAAGTCGGTTTCGGAGAAGGCGCTGACGCAGTCCACGGTCGACTTGAGCGAGGCAAGCATCGCGATCTGCAGGGTCTGGCTGAGCACACCCTCCGAGACTTGCTGGCCCTTGTTGATACCGAAGAACGGCGTATTGAAATCGCTGATGAATTGGGCGCGATCCTTCAACAGGCCGGCCTTGATGCCATCGAACACCTCGGTGGGGACGCCTTGGGGATAGTCGGGTTGCTGGCCGAAGATCGGCGTCACGGCACCCAGCAACACCAGGCCGGCGACACGAGCGCTGCCATGGCGGGCGATGTAGCGCGCCACATCACCGCCACCCATGGAAAAGCCCACCAGGGTCACGTCCTTCAGGTCCAGGTGTTCGATCAACTGCGCGATATCGTCAGCGAAGGTGTCGTAGTCGTTACCGGTCCAGGGTTGGTCCGAGCGGCCAAAGCCACGGCGGTCGAACGCGATAGTGCGAAAGCCGCGGCTGCTCAGGTACTCCATCTGGTATTCCCACATGTCGGCATCCAGCGGCCAGCCGTGGCTGAACAGCACGGGCTTGCCGCTGCCCCAGTCCTTGAAGTAGATCTGGGTACCGTCTTTGGCAACGAAGGTGCTCATCTGAATCTCCTTGCTTGAGTTAAAAAAGCGCTGAAAAAACCGTATCACTATTGCCGTTAACCTGAGCCCAGGCTTGTATGGGTGTGCTCGCCTGAGGTTACCAACTGAACTTGAGTTCCATGCCCAGGTAGTTGCTGTCGTGCCCACCGGCATCACGCAGGGTCTGGCCAGCCGCGTAGTGCACGGCCTCGATTGCACCGCTGAGGTTGGAGGTAAACGCGTAGTCGGTGCGCACTTGGCCATAGGCGCCGGTCCAGCGTTGACCCTGGCCAGCCGTTCCGGCGACGGCGAGGTTGGGTTGGGTATAAACCGCGTCCGCGGTGGTCTGCCGCCACAACAGGCCGACAGCGGTTTGCACGCTCAGCTTGGCGATGGGTTTGACGGTGATTGATGGTTTGACGTGGATCAGGTTGCTGTAGCCCGTATAACCGGCCAGGGAAAAGTAGTAGCCGTTGGGGAACAGCGGGTTGAAGGTGCCGACGCGGCCATCACCGCGCTTGCGGTCACCGGAGGCGACATCCACTTGCAGGCCGAGGCGCGGTGTCCAGGCCAGCGTGTCGAAGGTGTAGCCGGTACGGCTGCCGCCGGCCCAGGCGCGGATCGCCTGGCTGCCCACCGACCCCTTTTGCAGCATGGCTTCGATATCCCAGTCGAAGCCCCGGGCCGCGCCGCCCAGGCGTACGTCGAGCAACTGGCGGGTCTCGTTGCCGTCGGCATCCAGGTAATGGGCGGCACGGCGCTCGTAGACGCCGTAATAGGCCGACAACTCATTGCTGCCGCCCACCAGCCGCTCGACCCGCAGCATGTGGAAGCGCGCGTCACGATTGGATTTGTCGTCAAAGTGCCGGCCATCCTGGTATTGCACCGGTTGGCTGGCGATCCCGATAAAACGCCACTGGGGCGTTTCCCAATCGGCCCACAGCGCGTCGAAGGACTGGCGCACATTCGGGCCATCGCGCGACGAAATAAAGCGCTGCAAATCGAAGGCAAAGTCCTGGCGACCCGCCCGAGCCTTAAAGGTGCCGGCGCTGAAGGTCTTCACGTATTCGGCAAAGGCCAGGCGCAGGTCTACGCGGTTCTGGTCGGCGCCGCCGATGGTGGTTTTGTCATAGGCCCGTACATCTTCCAACTGGGTGAACAGCCGCCAGTGTTCGTTGAGGTGCAAGTCGGCGTGCACCTGAAAACGCTGGATCAGGTAGCGATCACGCGCTACATCGCGCACGCCGAAGCCGCTGGCGTCGTTCATCTCGAAGCGTTCGCGCAACGTCGCACCCATGGACAGGTAGGTGAACGGGTTGGCGGCGGACAGCGGGATGTACTTGAGGTTGTCCAACGGTTGCGTGCGCAATGCCGGATCCTTGAGCACAGACCAGTCTTCCTGCCAGCGATTGGCCTTGATGGCCGGGCGGGTCGGTTGATTGTCGGCATGTACGCTGCCCACCACCAGCGGCCACAGCACGGCCAGGCCCCAGCCTGTACGACGGATCATTTCGCCGCGATGAGTTGGTGAATTTCCGCGACGTAACCGCCCGGGAATTGCACCAATGCGCTGCGACGGCCTTTGCTGGCGAAGCTCGGCACCAGTACGGTAGCGCCCGAGCCCGTGGCTTTGGCCAGGGTGGCCGTCAGGTCGGCTACCTCATAGCCGGTGGTTTCATGGCCAAAGGGGTAGGGCAGTTGGCCGTTGGTCACCAGTACCGCCATACGCCCAAAGGGCGACGTGATTTCGACGCGTCGGTAAGTGCCGCCAGCCTGGCCCACCTCCACAGCAGGTGCGTGCTTGTCATCGGCTACCACTTTGCCGTGGGAGAAGCCAAGGAACGCCTTGATAAAGCGGTCGGCGCGATCGGCGCTGAGGTACACGCGGTTTTCCGGCACCGTCTGGAAGGCGGCGTAGTCGGGAGCCTTGGTGTGCCAATACAGCTGCATGTTCACGCCGCCCGGCCACTGCACCACCGCATCGCGGCCGATGGGATCGGGAAAATCGCTGACGATGACCGCAGCGCCGTTGTCCCGAGCTGCCTTCAGGGCCACGTCCATGTCCTTGACCAGATAACCATTGCGCTCCTGGCCGAAAGGATGGGGGATGGGCGTGGTGAAGCCGAACAGTGACACCGTGCCGGCAGGGGTCTGCAACAGTTGCGAAGTGGTGCTGCTCGGCACCGGCAGCACATTGACCACCACCTGGGGCGTGCTCTTGCCCCCGAACGTGGCCAGGAAACTCTGGGCAAAACCCTCTACATCAGCGGGTGCTACATACACATGGCTGGTGTCGTATTGCGGCGCCACAGCCACTGCCGGCGTGGCCGCCCATGCGCTGCCCGCCATGGCCCCGGCCAGCAATGTCACGGCCAGGGTTACCGCCCTCACTTTTCTGTACATGCCTACTCTCCAGCGCTTTTAAGAAAGTCAAAAGCTTAGGGGGCGGGCGGTGACGCCGATTGTATGGGCGTGCTTGGTTGAACGGTTCAGCGTCAATGGCATTGCCCG
This sequence comes from Pseudomonas sp. HN8-3, assembly GCF_020790195.1. Lineage (NCBI taxonomy): Bacteria > Pseudomonadati > Pseudomonadota > Gammaproteobacteria > Pseudomonadales > Pseudomonadaceae > Pseudomonas > Pseudomonas sp. HN8-3. The sequence goes on along the minus strand of NZ_CP086206.1, from coordinate 3,736,440 downwards.
CACCTGTTGCGGTTCGCTGATCGGCCGTATCCAGAAAGCCCGGGAGATGCTGGGTTCTGCGCCGAACAGAGGATTGTCCGGGATGTGGAAATGATCGATATGCAGGGCATCAACGAGGCGTATAGCTTATCTTTAGCTGACCCACCGCTATCGGGATCAAGCTCCCTTCCACATGCACAGTGGGGTGTTCATTACAGTCGCGCCAGCCAGGAGGAGTCATGTCGACCGTTGTTCGTCTCGCCCAAGCAGCCGATGCCCAGGGCATCAGCCAGGTCATTCTGGCGGCCTTGCACAGCAGCAATGCACGGGATTATCCAGCAGATGTGATTGCTCGCGTCGCCACTCACTTCACGCCCGATGCGGTTCTGGAACTGCTCAACCGCCGTATTGTGCTGGTGGCTACCCAGGACCATTCAATCGTCGCCACCGCTGCCCTTGATGCCAACGTGGTGCGTTCGGTCTTCGTCAATCCCGAGCTGCAAGGGCAGGGTATCGGCCGTTTGTTGATGATCGAGATCGAACTGCGTGCCCGCGAAGCCGGGGTGACGGTGTTGAGTGTGCCGTCATCACTGACCGCCGAGCCGTTCTACAGCAAGCTGGGTTTTCACACCGTGCGCGATGTCTATCATGGCAACGAGCGCACGCTGGTCATGGAAAAGACCTTGCTGTCACGGCATCCCATCGGCCCCTACCGCGACCGGCAGCATCGCGCCCAAGTGATTGAGTTATGGCAGCAGGCGTTTGGCTATGACACCGCGCACAACCTGCCGAGCCTGGCGATTGACAAGAAGCTGGCGGTCAACGATGGGCTGTTCTTCGTGGCCACCGACAAGAAAACCGTGATTGGTACGATTCTCGCGGGCTATGACGGCCATCGTGGCTGGTTGTACTCGGTGGCGGTGCATGCCGACTATCGTCGCCATGGTTTGGGATCGTCGCTGGTGCGCCATGCCGAGCAGGCGTTGACGGCCTTGGGCTGCATGAAGATCAACCTGCAGATCACCGGCGGCAATGACGTCGTGGTGGGGTTTTATGAGGCGTTGGGGTATGGGGTGGAGCCGAGGATCAGTATGGGTAAGAGGATTGCAGAAAATATCAACGGTTGACGCGCATGACCGACGGCAACCTGGTCATGGCTGGTGAGCTTTATTTCTTCGCTTTTTTTCGTTTTTTTATGGCATAGGCTGTCATTTTGGCGAAAGCGTTGGCTACGTTCAGGTAAAGCGCCTTGTCATCGTTATCGTAGTCTCCATCGCCGTCGACGTCATCGGGTGCCGAGGCGGTATCGTAAATCCCGTCGTGCTTGCTGGATGACGCGTAAACGGCCCAATCAAGGTCGTTGTTAATGTAAGTTTCCATCACGATTTCTTTACTACCGTCATTCTCGAAATCTTCTGCGGACACACGTAATTCATAGATCGCCATGATGGGCTCCTGCTGGGTTTAGAAGGAGAGTTAACTTAGGTGTGCCGATTTTTACTGTCTACTGTCAATCTTCACAGGTGATTGCACATCCAGTAACCCACCGCATAAAAAAGGCCCATTCACCGACAGCGGTGAATGGGCCTTTTTCTGAAGTGGCAGGTTCAGATCATTTTCAAACCTTGACGATCCAACCCGCGGGCGCTTCAACGTCACCGGTCTGCACACCGGTCAGTTCTTTGTAGAGCTTCTGGGTAACCGGGCCGACTTCGGTTTCGCTGTGGAACACGTGCATCTTACCGTTGTGCTGGATGCCGCCGATCGGTGAAATCACCGCAGCAGTACCGCAGGCGCCGGCTTCCTTGAACTGGTCCAGTTTGTCGATGAACACTTCGCCTTCGACCACGTCCAGGCCCAGGCGGGTCTGGGCCAGTTCCATCAGCGACAGGCGGGTGATGCCTGGCAGCACCGAAGGCGACTTCGGCGTGATGAACTGGTTGTCGTGGGTGATCCCGAAGAAGTTGGCCGAGCCGACTTCTTCGATTTTCGAGTGAGTCATCGGGTCCAGGTAGATCGCGTCGGCGAAGCCGGATTTCTTCGCTTCAGAGCCCGGCATCAGGCTGGCGGCGTAGTTGCCACCGACCTTGGCGGCACCGGTGCCTTGCGGCGCAGCGCGGTCGAAGGTGGAGATCTGGAAGTTATGTGGCACCAGGCCGCCTTTGAAGTAGGCCCCGACCGGGATAGCGAACACCGAGAAGATGAACTCCGGCGCAGAGCGTACGCCGATATTGTCACCGGTGCCGATCACGAACGGGCGCAGGTACAGCGCGCCGCCACTGCCATACGGCGGGATGAAGCGCTCGTTGGCCTTGACCACTTGTTTGCAGGCGTCGATGAAGTCTTCGGTCGACACATGCGGCATCAACAGGCGGGCACAGCTGCGTTGCATACGTGCAGCGTTCTGGTCCGGGCGGAACAGGTTGATCGAACCGTCCTTGCAGCGATAGGCCTTCAGGCCCTCGAAGCATTGCTGGCCATAGTGCAGGGCGGTGGAGCCCTCGCTGATGTGCAGCACGTTGTCGTCGGTCAGGGTGCCTTCCTGCCATTCGCCGTTTTTCCAGACCTGGAGAAACCGCTTGTCGGTCTTGATGTAGTCAAAACCCAGCTTGTCCCAATTGATGCTTTCGTTACCCATGACACCCTCTATCTCTGGTCAAGTCGGATTTTTTTCTGGATGGGAGCAACAATACTGCATTCTTGGCTTATGTGGGAGCGGGTGGGTGGACCATTGAGCCTTTGTACTGGCTGGTCCACCGTCATCGCGGGCAAGCCCGGCTCCCACATTTGACTGCATTCCAAATGTGGGAGCTGGCTTACCTGCGATAGCGTCACCGCAGTTTCACAGATGCAAGGCGTGCCCCAGTGCCCGCAATGCCGCTTCCTGCACCGCCTCGCCAAGGGTCGGATGGGCGTGAATGGTGCCGGCCACATCCTCAAGGCGCGAGCCCATTTCCAGGCTCAGCCCGAACGCGGTAGACAGCTCGGACACCCCGGCCCCCACGGCTTGCCAACCGACAATCAGATGATTGTCACGCCGCGCCACCACCCGCACGAAACCGGCTTTGGACTCAAGCGTCATGGCCCGACCATTGGCGGCGAACGGGAAGCTCGACACGATGCAGTCCAGCCCGGCAGCCTTGGCCTCGTCCGGGGTCTTGCCGACCACCACCAGTTCCGGGTCGGTAAAGCACACCGCTGGAATCGCGGCCGGGTTGAATTCTCGGGTCTTGCCGCTGATCAGTTCGGCCACCATCTCGCCCTGGGCCATGGCCCGGTGCGCCAGCATCGGCTCGCCGCTGAGGTCGCCGATGGCGTACACATTGCGCATGCTCGTCTGGCAGCGGCTGTCGATCTTGATCGCCGCGCCGTTCATGTCCAGGTTCAGCGCTTCGAGGTTCCAGCCTTGGGTGTTGGGTTTGCGCCCAACGGCTACCAGCACCTGGTCGGTGTCCAGCGCCAAGGTGTCGCCATTGGGCGCACGCACTTGCAGCTTGTTGTCGGCAAAGCCGGTGACACTGTGCCCAAGGTACAGCTTCACCCCGAGTTTCTTCAGGGACTCGGCCACCGGTAAGGTCAGCTCGGCATCGTAGGCGGGCAGGATATGTTCCTGGGCCTCGACCACACTGACCTCGGCACCGAGCTTGCGATAGGCGATACCCAGTTCCAGGCCGATATAACCGCCGCCCACCACAATCAGGCGCTTGGGCACGCGGGTCGGTGCCAAGGCTTCGGTGGACGAGATGATCGGCCCGCCAATCGGCAGCATCGGCAGGTTGACACTTTTCGAACCGGTGGCCAGCAGCAGGTGTTCGCACTGGATGCGCTGGTCGCCCACCTCGACAGTCTTGCCGTCGATAACCTTGGCCCAACCGTGAACGACCTGCACCTTGTGTTTTTTCAGCAGCGCGGCGACACCCGTGGTCAGGCGATCGACGATGCCGTCTTTCCATTCCACGCTTTTGCGGATGTCCAGGGTCGGCACATCCACTTCAATGCCCAGTTGTGAGCCCTGGCTGTGATGCACGGTCTGCTGGAACTGCTCGGCTACATGGATCAGCGCCTTGGACGGAATGCAGCCGATGTTCAGGCAGGTGCCGCCCAGTGCCTGGCCTTCCACCAGTATGGTGGGGATGCCCAGCTGGCCGGCGCGAATCGCCGCCACATAGCCGCCGGGGCCGCCGCCGATAATCAGCAGCGTGGTGTGCAATGTCTGAGTCATGCCCTTACTCCAGGAACAGGCTGGCGGGTTGTTCGAGCAGGCCGCGAATGGCCTGGATGAATTGCGCCGCGTCCATGCCGTCGACCACGCGGTGATCGAAGGAGCTGGAGAGGTTCATCATCTTGCGCACCACGATCTGGCCCTTGATCACCATGGGCCGTTCGACGATGCGGTTGACGCCAACGATGGCCACTTCCGGCAGGTTCAGCACCGGCGTGCTGACGATGCCGCCCAGGGCGCCCAGGCTGGTCAGGGTGATGGTCGAGCCGGACAGCTCTTCACGGCTGGCCTTGCCTGTGCGTGCGGCGTTGGCCAGGCGCACGATTTCTTCGGCAGTGCCCCACAGGCTGCGGGCCTCGGCGTGACGCACCACCGGTACCATCAGGCCCACGTCGCTTTGCGTGGCGACGCCCACATGTACCGCGCCGAGGCGGGTAATGACCTGGGCCTCGTCGTCGTAGCGAGCGTTGATCTGCGGGAAGTCGCGCAGCGCCACCACCATGGCCCGTACGATAAACGGCAGCAGGGTCAGCTTGCCGCGTGTCGCACCGTGCTTTTCGTTGAGGTGCACGCGCAACTCGTCGAGGGCGGTGACGTCGATTTCTTCCACGTAGCTGAAATGCGCGGCGCGCCGGGTGGCGTCCTGCATACGCTGGGCGATCTTGCGGCGCATACCGATCACCGGGATCTGGTGTTCATCATTGCGCTCGGCGTAAGGGTTGGCGGCGCTGGCGCTGGTGGCCGGCCCCTGGTGCAGGTACGCCTCCAGGTCTTCGTGCAGAATCCGGCCCGCAGGCCCTGTGCCATGGACCAGGCGCAGTTGAATTCCGGCATCCAGCGCGTGCTTGCGCACGGCAGGGGAGGCCAAAGGGCGCTCGCTGGCTTCGCGGGCCACGGGCGCTGGTGGCGCGTTCACGGCTGGAGCCGGTTTGCTTTGAACGGGTGCCGTGACCGGTTTGGCTTCAACGACAGGCGCGGTCTTCATCGGTTCGGCAGCCACCGGCACATCCTTGGTGTTGCCTGCGCCTTCCACTTCAATGCTGATCAAAATACTGCCCACCGCCATGACTTCACCGGGCTCGCCGCCCAGGGAAATCACCTTGCCGTGGACGGGCGAGGGAATATCCACCATCGCCTTGTCGGTCATCACATCCGCCAGCACCTGGTCTTCAACCACCAGGTCGCCGACCTTCACATGCCACACCGACAATTCAACTTCCGCGATGCCTTCGCCAATGTCCGGCATCTTGATAACGTGCGTGCCCATTCAGACCTCCATGACCCGTTTCAACGCCGCGCCCACTCGGGACGGCCCTGGGAAATACGCCCACTCCTGCGCGTGCGGGTAGGGCGTGTCCCAACCGGTGACGCGCTCGATCGGCGCTTCCAGGTGGTGGAAGCAGTGCTCTTGCACCAGCGATACCAGTTCGGCGCCAAAGCCGCAGGTGCGCGTGGCTTCATGCACCACCACGCAACGTCCGGTCTTTTTCACCGACTTGACGATGGTTTCCAAATCCAGCGGCCACAGGCTGCGCAGATCGATGACTTCGGCGTCGATGCCGGTTTCTTCGGCGGCAACTTGCGACACATACACGGTGGTGCCATAGGTCAGCACCGTCACAGCCGAACCTGGGCGCACGATGGCGGCCACGTCCAGGGGCACGGTGTAGTAACCGTCCGGAACCTGCGCTTGCGGGTGTTTTGACCACGGCGTTACCGGGCGATCGTGGTGGCCGTCGAACGGGCCGTTATACAGGCGCTTGGGTTCCAGGAAGATCACCGGGTCATCGTTCTCGATGGAGGCAATCAGCAGGCCCTTGGCGTCGTAGGGGTTGGATGGCATCACCGTGCGCAGGCCGCAGACCTGGGTGAACACCGCTTCGATACTCTGGCTGTGGGTCTGGCCGCCGTAGATGCCGCCGCCGCAGGGCATACGCATGGTCAAGGGCGCGGTGAACTGGCCGGCCGAGCGATAACGCAGGCGCGCCGCTTCGGAAATGATCTGGTCGGTGGCGGGGTAGACGTAGTCGGCGAACTGGATTTCCGCCACCGGGCGCAGGCCATACGCGCCCATGCCCACGGCTACGCCGACGATGCCGCTTTCCGAGATCGGTGCGTCAAACACCCGTGAGCTGCCGTATTTGGTCTGCAAACCTTCGGTGCAACGGAATACGCCGCCGAAGTAGCCGACGTCCTGGCCGAACACCACCACGTTGTCGTCACGTTCGAGCATCACATCCATGGCCGAGCGCAGGGCCTGGATCATGGTCATGGTGGTGGTGGTCATGGCGGTTTCCAGTTCGATGCTGTTGTTGTGGTCGTTCATGTCACACCCCCAACTCTTGACGCTGGCGCTTCAAGTGCTCCGGCATCTCTTTATAGACGTCCTCGAACATGGTCGCGGCGCTTGGAATCTGGCCACCGGCGAGGGTGCCGTACTGTTCGGCTTCCTTCTGCGCCTTGACCACTTCGGCTTCAAGTTCGGCACTGACCGCTGCATGTTCCTCTTCGGACCACTGGCCAATCTTGATCAGGTGCTGCTTGAGACGGGCAATCGGGTCGCCCAGGGGGAAGTGGCTCCAGTCGTCGGCTGGACGGTATTTGGACGGATCATCGGAGGTGGAGTGCGGGCCGGCGCGATAGGTGACCCACTCGATCAACGTTGGCCCAAGGTTGCGCCGTGCGCGTTCGGCAGCCCAGGCCGAGGCGGCATACACCGCGATAAAGTCATTGCCGTCTACCCGCAGGGAGGCGATGCCGCAGCCCACGCCGCGTCCGGCGAAAGTGGTGGCTTCACCGCCGGCGATGGCCTGGAAGGTGGAGATGGCCCATTGATTATTGACCACGTTGAGTATCACCGGCGCGCGGTAGACGTGGGCGAAGGTGAGGGCGGTGTGGAAGTCCGATTCAGCGGTGGCGCCGTCGCCGATCCAGGCCGAGGCGATCTTGGTATCGCCCTTGATCGCCGAAGCCATGCCCCAACCCACGCCCTGCACGAATTGGGTGGCGAGGTTGCCGGAAATGGTGAAGAAGCCCGCCTCTTTGACCGAGTACATGATCGGCAACTGGCGACCCTTGAGCGGGTCGCGCTCGTTGGACAGCAGTTGGCAGATCAGGTCTACCAGCGGCACGTCGCGGGCCATCAGAATGCTTTGCTGGCGATAGGTGGGGAAGCACATGTCGTCGATGTTCAAGGCCAGGGCCTGGGCGCTGCCGATGGCTTCTTCGCCAAGGCTTTGCATGTAGAACGACATTTTTTTCTGGCGCTGGGCGACCACCATGCGGTTGTCGAAGATGCGCGTCTTGAGCATGGCGCGCATGCCTTTGCGCATGATCTCGGTCGAAACACCCTCGGCCCACGGCCCGAGCGCCTGGCCCTGGTCGTCGAGCACGCGGATCAGGCCCTTGGCCAGGTCGGCGGTGTCGGCGGGTTCTACGTCGATGGCGGGTTTGCGTACCAGGCCGGCGTCGGTCAGACGCAGGTAGGTGAAATCGGTCTTGCAGCCTGGACGGCCCGAAGGTTCGGGAACGTGCAGGCGCAGCGGTGCATACGGCTGGGTCATGGCTTTCTACGCTCTATCTTGTGAATTTCTTGTAGTGGGCGCGCTAGCTGACAGTCAGTCTTCGGGTAGAAGAAATCTTGTCCTACAACAATCATAGGCGTGGCGTAGAAGAATATTTATCTGTGTTTCATTGCGCTCACCGTCATTTGCGGATAAAAAAACTGCATAAACATAATAAACAGGTGATTTTGTCTCATGCGCAAACTGGACCGTACCGATATCGGCATTCTCAACGCCCTGCAGGAGAATGCCCGCATCACCAACGCCGACCTGGCCCGCTCGGTCAACCTGTCGCCCACGCCGTGTTTCAACCGGGTCAAGGCGATGGAAGAACTGGGCCTGATTCGTGAGCAGGTCACGTTGCTGGATGCTGACCTGCTGGGGCTGCACGTCAATGTGTTCATCCATGTAAGCCTGGAAAAGCAGAATGAGTTGGCGTTGCAGCAGTTCGAAGGGGCGATCTCGGACCGTCCCGAGGTGATGGAGTGCTACCTGATGGCGGGTGATCCGGATTATTTGATCCGCGTGCTGGTGCCGACGATCCAGTCGCTGGAGCGTTTCATGATGGACTTTTTGACCAAGGTGCCGGGGGTGGCAAACATTCGCTCCAGCTTTGCCTTGAAGCAGGTGCGCTACAAGACGGCGCTGCCGCTGCCAGCCAACGGCATCAGCCTGGGCAACTGACTCAACGCGGTAAAAATGTGGGAGGGGGCTTGCCCCGATGGCGGTGTGACAGTCAACTTATGTGTAGCTGATCCACTGCTATCGGGAGCAAGCCCCCTCCCACATTTTTTACTGTATTTCAAAGTTGGTTGAGGGGGATCTTCAGGTAGGTCACGCCGTTTTCTTCCGCCGGCGGCATATGCCCCGCCCGCACATTCACCTGGATCGCCGGCAGCAACAAGGTCGGCATTCCCAGCCCGGCATCACGCTGGGTGCGCATCTCTACAAACGCCGCTTCATCCACCCCATCGTGCACATGAATATTCCCCGCCCTTTGTTCCGCCACAGTGGTCTGGCACTTGGCCTCACGCCCCTCTGGCGGATAGTCATGGCACACATACAGCTTGGTATCCGAGGGGAACGCCAACAGCTTGCGCATCGATGCGTACAACTGCCGCGCATCGCCGCCGGGGAAATCGCAGCGGGCGGTGCCGACGTCTGGCATGAACAGCGTGTCGCCCACCAGGATCAAGCGGCCGTCGATCAAGTAGGCCATGTCGGCAGGGGTGTGTCCCGGCACATGCAGGGCTTGGGCTTTCAAACCGCCGATATGAAAGACCTCATCCGGCGCAAACAGGTGATCGAACTGCGAACCGTCGACGCGAAATTCCGGCTCCAGGTTGAACAGGTTTTTGAACACACCCTGCACCTTGCTGATCGATTCGCCTATCGCGATCTTGCCGCCCAAGGTGCGACGCAGGTAGGGCGCGGCAGACAGATGATCGGCATGAGCGTGGGTTTCCAGCAACCACTGCACCTGCAAGCCATGCTCGCGCACGAACGCGATCACCTTGTCAGCCTGGGCGGTATCGGTACGCCCCGACGCCGGGTCGTAGTTGAGTACCGAGTCGACAATGGCACAGGGGCCGCCATCCGCTTCATAGACGATGTAGGTATAGGTCGACGATGCGTCATCCAGAAAGGCTTGAATCAACGCTGGCATGGCGGCTGTCCCCAATGAAGAAAAAAGTGGTTACAATCAGTTTACGTTTACACATAATGTTTTGAGCTTAAGTGACATAAAGGACCCGAAGCAAATGGAATCTACCTTGAGTGAGGGCGAAGTCGCCCAGTTGCGTGCGTCGGCGTCCAAGGCTTGTTCCTTGCTCAAGGCCCTGGCCAATGAAGACCGACTGTTGATCCTGTGCCAGTTGACCCAGGGCGAGCGCAACGTCGGCGAGCTGGAAGCCCTGACTGGCGTGCGCCAGCCCACGCTGTCACAACAGTTGGGCATCCTGCGCGATGAAGGGCTGGTCGCCACCCGCCGAGAAGGCAAATACATTTTCTACGGGCTGGCCAGCCATGAAGTGATTCAAGTGATGAAGACCCTGTCCGGGCTGTATTGCGGCGCGGTCATAAAAAGCTGGGCGTGACGCCATCCGGCAGCGACCCTTGTGTGCATTGACTCAAAAAGGCAGTAGACAATGACCGAACAACACTGGGGACCCACCATCAGTGGCGATATCGTAGTCATCGGCGGCGGCTCGGCAGGCATCGGCCTGCTGGCCAGCCTGCTCAAGCGCGATCCGCAGTTGAACATCATCCTGATCGAGCCCAACGATTACCACTGCTACCAACCGGCCTGGACCCTGGTCGGCGGCGGCGCCTACGACCTGCAAAAGACCCGCCGCCCCCTGGCCGATGTGCTGCCCAATGGCGTCAGTTGGGTACAGGCCGCCGTGAGCGAAGTGCTGCCCGACGAGCAAACCCTGGTGCTCGACAGCGGTCAGCGCGTCACCTGGCAAAACCTCATCGTCTGCCCCGGTCTGCGTCTGGCCTGGGAGAAAATCGAGGGCTTGCCAGACACCCTCGGCCAGCACGGCGTCACCTCCAACTACAGCTATGAGCACGCCGCCTACACCTGGCAACTGGTGCAGCAACTCAAGGGCGGCAAGGCGCTGTTCACCCAGCCTGCCATGCCGATCAAATGCGCCGGAGCGCCGCAAAAAGCCATGTACCTGTCCTGTGATCACTGGCTCAAGCAGGGCGCACTGAAAAACATCGAGGTGGAGTTCAACCTGGCCGGCGCTGCGTTGTTCGGCGTGGCGACCTTTGTGCCGCCGTTGATGAAATACGTCGAAAAATACAAGGCGCGCCTGGCGTTCAATTCCAACCTGGTAAAAGTCGACGGCCCGGCGCGCAAAGCCTGGTTCGAAGTCAAGGACGCCGAAGGCAACGTGAGCGTCGAAGAGAAAACCTTCGATATGTTGCACGTCGTGCCGCCGCAGCTGGCCCCGGACTTTATCCGCGAAAGCGAGCTTGCCGACGCCGCCGGCTGGTGCGAAGTAAACCCCCACAGCCTGCAACACATGCGCTACCCGCATATCTTCGGCCTTGGCGATGTGTGCGGTACCACCAACGCCAAGACGGCGGCCGCGGTGCGCAAGCAAATCGTGGTGGTGGCCGAGAACCTGCTGGCCCTGCGCAAACAGGCGCCATTGCCGCTCAAATACGACGGCTACGGCTCCTGCCCGCTGACGGTGGAGAAGGGCAAGGTGGTACTGGCCGAGTTCGGCTACGGCGGCAAGCTGCTGCCGACCTTTCCCCTGGACCCGACTCGGGCGCGCCGTTCGATGTGGTTCCTCAAGGCCACGCTGCTGCCGTGGTTCTACTGGAACGGCATGCTCAAGGGCCGCGAGTGGCTGACCCGTCTGAGTAAGGTGGACTGAATGCTGCTGGCCAGTCTGTTGGGTGTATTGATGGGCCTGGTCATGGGCCTGACCGGCGCGGGCGGCGGCATCCTTGGGGTGCCGGCGTTGGTGCTGGGGCTGGGGTTGACGATGACCCAGGCCGCGCCGGTGTCGTTGCTCGCAGTGGGTGCGGCAGCGGCGGTGGGGGCCATCGATGGCTTGCGCCATGGCCTGGTGCGTTACCGTGCGGCGTTGTTGATCGCCTTGCTCGGCGCGCTGTTTTCGCCGTTGGGCGTGTTCGTCGCCCACCAACTGTCGGAGCCGGTGCTGATGGGGTTGTTCAGCGCGCTGATGGTGCTGGTGGCCTGGCGCATGCTGCAACGGGAAAAGCGCGAGGCGGGGCCGAGTGACCATGGCGCCGCTTCATGGGGCCAGAAGAATTGCATGCTGGATCAACAAACCGGGCGCTTCTCCTGGACCGCCAAGTGCAGCGCCACCCTGGCTGCGCTGGGAGCTGTGACGGGTGCTGTATCGGGCTTGCTGGGCGTGGGCGGCGGCTTCCTGATCGTGCCGGCGTTCAAACAACTGACCGACGTGCAGATGCGTGGGATCGTCGCCACGTCGTTGATGGTGGTCAGCCTGCTATCGCTGATCGGCGTGGCCGGTGCGTTTCATGCGGGCGTGAGCATCGAGCCGGTGGGCTGGGTGTTTATCGGCGCGAGTGTCGTCGGCATGTTGGCGGGAAGGCGGTTGTGTTCGGTCATCCCCGCGCGGGTGTTGCAAGTGGGGTTCGCCAGCCTGTGTGGGGTGGTGGCGATTGGCATGTTTGTCAGCGCGTTGCTCTGACGCGGTACCGGTGCACGGTCACGAAGTCTTGCAGTTGGTCGGGAACCTCCTCATTGGGTGCTGACACTCAGTGAACGGCCGCAAGCGCCGGACTCCTCGACTACGCATAGGCGTTTTATGACAAGCATTACCGCTGCAAGTACGCATTTTTCGCTTCCCCTGCCGACAGATGAACATCCGTCATCACCTGTGACCGATGGCGTCGACACCTCAATGACGTCCCCTCGTCTCAGCCAGGATAGACCGATACCCAGCAGCCCGGCGCCCTCGCTGGGTAATCTGGGAGGCGCATTATCCTGGTCGGTTCCCTTGAGCGCAGACGAACAGCGGCGCTTGCGTCTTGTCACGATGAATCACCAACACGCCCTTGGCGATCAGCCGCTGGTGATGCAAACCCAGGGCGGGGTGCTGGAGTTTCTGCGGTATCGGCAGCCGCTGCCGGCAGAGGCGGGCGACGACCCGGCTAAAATACTCCAGGCACTGGTCAACTCCCCGCAAGGGCAGCGGATGGGCAAAGCGCTACAGCAAACCATGCAAGGCGTTGACAGCGAAAGCAGCGCAAGCGATTACCTGCTGGCCGCTATCGCCCTGCAGATGGACCCTGAGTCGATCACTGCGCCCGGTCGCAACAGCGTTGCCGGTTTCGACCTGGGCAGTGACACACGTGGGGGGCACCACGCCTCCAAGGTTGTGGCCGGCTTGGCCGAACATTTGAGCAGTACTGGCAAAACCAGCGCTGCACTGGCGAGTGTCGGTGCGTACCTGTTGCTGGCCAAGGCGGCACCGCAGTTTCTGATCAAAGACATTCTCCCGACCGTAAAGGTTGGCAGTCAGGCGTGGGCCAGCCTGACGATGGCTGCGATGACGATTGAGGCGCACACACCCGGCAAAGTCCCTGGTATGACGTTTGCCCAAGTCATGAGTGAGGCGCAAGAAGCGCAGCGGGTCGACCCTGCAGTTACCCAAGCGGCACAAACCCTGGCATTGCTGGACTGGGCCGTGGCGAGCGGCGTGCTCACAAAAAGACAGGATGGCGACTATCTCCCCGCGCAACTTGAATCGGCAAGGGTCGCATTCAACGCGCAACAGGACGCCCGGCTCGTTGCTTCCCAGGCACTGGACACAGCACTGCCCACTCGAAAAGAGGTCGCACTGGCCAAGCTCAAGGAGCGTTTCGGCGACCTTGGCGCATTTTTCGAAGAGAAAGCATTCGCGATTGATCAGCACTATGTGGCGATTGAAGGGGGAGGGATTTCGCTATTGGATATCGCCATGATCGACTGGCTGGAACCCCGGCTCTTCAGGGCGTATGAACCGAGCAGTTCACTCAAGGGCAATGACCTGCGAAGGGTGCTGACGCGTTTGAACGCCAACCGGCAGTTTGGCGTGCCGGCTGAATTCGAACGGCAGTTCAGCCGTGCGATCGAGGAAAAAAAAGCCGCCGTCAATACAGTGGTCAGGCACATGATTTCGCAACTGCCGTTGGAAGATCGCCAGCGCCTGGAGTTTGGGAAAATCAGCTTTTTCCAGGAAGGCTCATACGTCATGGATGGTCATTTCAATAATACGTATGGTCAAAATAAACCGGGGCTGCTGGTTAAAACTGAACTGCAGGGCGTGTCGCACGCCTACGTCATCGACTTCAATAAAGGCACGATTGAAACAGCGAGCCTTTACGATACGAAGATCAGGGCGGACAGGGTTGGCAACAAGGTAACGACGACCAAAACGTTCACGCCCAGCCACAAAGCAGATGATCTTGGGCGTGAGCGCCCGTTGGATAACGGGCCATGGGAGAGCTTTACCAGTGCTCGATCCCATGGGATTGCCACGGCCTTTGTCGAGCACTTGGATCTCGACGATCCGGCTATCAAGTTGCAAGCCCGTGGGCAGACGGCCTTGGACACGGCGAACGCGCAGTTGAGCGAGTTTTTGTTGAACTTGATCCCCTTCAGGTCCGCCATTGTCAATTTTCAAAACGGCAAGTACGGGGACGGGGCTTTCGATCTCTTGCTGGATGTTTTCGGCTTTCTTACCGCCGGCACCGCCACCGCCGGAAAATTGCTCAAGGTCGGCCGCTCGGCGCTTTCCACCGGCGCCAAGGCATTGCGGGCGGCCAAGGTCATCGGTGTGGCGGCCATTGACGTGCTCAACCCTGTGGGAGGGGTGGGCGATCTGCCCAGGTTGGTGGGTACTGCTGGCCTCTATGTACTGTCCAAAGGCATCAAGGCCGTCAACAAACTCAGAGGCGCCACTGGCAGCTACGACGTGTTGAAAACTATCAGCAAACAGTACGACGTCGCAGCAACAGGCACCTTGAAGGTGGGAGGCCAGACAGTGGAAGGGGCTGCTGTGCTCAAAGGCGGCAAGTGGTATTCATTTGACGCTGACACTATGCGACCTTATGGCAGCCCGCTTGAGCAGTTCAAAGTATCGACCCAGGCTGTCGACGGTGAGGTGGACACGGCGCACATTGATGGGCTGAGTGAGTTGAGCCATGAGCTGTTCGGGCACTTCAAAGTGCCAGACCGCAAAATCGTGGGGCTGTCACGCAACCGTCAGGGGGTGTATGTGGCGGCCGATGGGCACATGTCGCATATACGCCATACCGACAGCAACGGTGATACAGCGGTATATGAGGTGCGCCAGGTTTCGCGCACGGACGACGGTGTTGTGCAGGCGCGGGTTTATCACAACAACCGGCAAACCGAGTTGCTGGTCCAGCATGTACAAGGGGACGAATGGCAGCGCCTGGGGGCGCCCGGTGGCGGGCAGATCACCGCTGAACATTTGCGGGCCTGGGAGGCGTTGTCGCCGGATGAACAGGCCAGTCTTACCCGAAAGGGCTTTGCCAAAAAGAATCACCTCCCCCAGAAAACCTTTGAGTACTACGTGAAACCTGACGGCCAGTTGAGCGATACCGGTGTGATCGTGCGTGACCGCCCCGCCAACGCATTCACCGATAAGGTGACCGAAACGCATGTGCGTGATTGGCAAAACATGACACAAGCGGCGCGTGACGAAATGACCTTGGACGGATTTATCGGCCTTCATAACCTTCGACCAGGAACATTCAAAAGTTATGTGCGCCGGGATGGCACCCCGATGATCAGGGGCGAAGCGTTGCTCAAGTCGTCCGTCGCCCCCAGAAGCAACCAAATTACCGATGATCATTTACGCCAGTGGGATGAGCTTTTCAGGAGCCCGGACAACACATTGACGTCTGCGCAGTTTGTTAGCCAACACGGGCTCAGCCAACGTAGCTGGGAGATGTACGTCAAGGCGGATGGTTCTTTAAAGGAAATGGGCGCGCAGCGCCTGGAACAGGCACGGCAAAATGCCGCACTGGCGTCCGCAGGCCAGGCCCCGCCCTCCATGGCTGATCATTTGCGCGCTTGGCAGGCGCTGTCTTTGGAGCAACAACAAAGCCTTACCCGTGAGGGGTTCGCCCGGCAAAAACACCTCCACCCGAGAGTTTTTGAGCGCTACGTGCAACCCAATGGTCAACTGACCGCTACCGGTGTGGCAGTGCGCGACCGCCTGCCCGGCACGCCCTTCTATACGGTGACTGAAACCCATATCCGTGACTGGCAAGACATGACACAGGCGCAGCGTGACGTAATGACCCTCGAAGGGTTTGCCGAGCTTTATCACGTCAATCCGGGCTCGTTCAAAACGCATGTGCGGCGAGATGGGACCTTGGGGCCAGTCGGCAGGGAGCTGATGGACAGGGTCGCCGGGGTCGTCCCTAACAGAATTACCGATGACCATCTTCGCCAATGGAAAGCGCACTTCGAGAGCCCGGATAACGCGGTCACGCAAGCGCAGTTCACCCGCGAGAACGGGCTCCATCCTGCTACGTGGAGGGACTGGGTCAACCCTGACGGCTCCTTGAAAAAGACCGCCAGGGAACGTCTTGAGCGCGCTGCACTGGGGCCCGCGGCCCATGCCCCGAGGGCGCCGATGCTATTGATCACCGCCGAGCATTTGCGCGACTGGGAGGCGCTGCCGCTTGCGCAACAGCAAGGCTCTGCCCGTAAGAACTTTGTCCGACATAGACACATCTCCCATAGAACCTTTGATCACTACGTGCAGCCTGACGGCAAACTGAGCCCTGCCGGCGAGCTTGTGCGCGACCGTGCGGCCAACACACCGGTTGACAAGGTGACCGAAACGCACATCCAGGCGTGGCAAAACATGACACAGCAGGCGCGGGACGCCATGACCAGGGAAGGTTTTGCCGGTCACCATAACCTCAGTGCGCACTCATTCAGATCACATGTACGGGCAGACGGCAGCCTGTCGGCCACCGGCGAAGCACTGGTGAGCAGCGCAACCGATGGCACCTATAGGCGGATCACCAGTGACCTTTTGCGCCAGTGGCAAGTGCTTGCCACCAATGCGGACAACTCAATGACGCAAGCGCAGTTCTTGCACCAGCACAGGCTTAATCCAAGCGTCTGGACGAAGTACGTTAAAAGTGACGGCTCCTTTACAGCGATTGCTGTCCAACGTCTCGAACGGTTACAGCAAAACACTGGACCGCGTCTCACGCCCCAGCAACCTGCTGTGGATACGGCACGAAAACGACCGGCATCAGACCCTCTGGACCCGCCGCAAGCGAAGGTTGCGGATCTGACCTTGCACGCCGATACGCCTCAGGGCGTAGAGGCCCCGGGGCCAGCGTTGGCAGTCCCGCCTGTCGTTATCAAGGTTGAGCCCAGTGATTTCCAGACACTGCCCCGCCATCAGATCGACAACACACTGCCGATCCTGCAGGACCCGGCGAACCCCAGGCTCAGCTTGACTCAAGCACTTGAAGGTCCTATCGATGACATCCGTATCGCCTACTGGAATGGTGTGCTTGACGGGCTGGATAGCGCAACAAAGGCGCGCGTTTCAGCCCAAATCAAGGAATCGATCAAAGACTGGCTGCGAACCGAAGGTCAACACCAGTCTCGGTTTGAGGAGGCTATGGAAGTGGTCACGCCGCTGGACGATGGTGGGCCGGCTCGCGGCGCTTCGGTGTGGGCGCGGCGCGATATTCCTCAATATGAAGTGCTTGGTCCGTATGCAGGCAAATATCACCCAGACGAGGCGTCGTTGTTCGAGGAGCAACGCAAGCAAGGCTCGCGGGCTGTAATGACCTACCTGTTTGGTACCCGTTCGGGTACGCGGACGGTGAGTGGGCTGCACACGGGCAACACCCTGAGCCTGATCAACACCTCGCAACTGGGCGATGGGCCAGCGTGGAGGTCCAACAATGTCGTGTCCATCTCGGTCGGGAAAAACCTGACGTTCTACGTGGCGCTGAAGGACATCAAGAAAGGGGAAGAGTTATTGCTGGACTATGGACCGTTCTATAAACCGGTACCTGATATTGCGATCAAACCGGATCCTGATCGCTGAGTTCAGTGCTCGGCGCGTCAGCCTCCGCCCCCTAGCACCCCATGAATGAGCGAAAGCGCCAGCAGGCACTTTCGTCAGGACGCTTCCTCGACAATGGACAGGTCGTTTTTTATGACAAGCATTAGCGCTGCACACACGCATTTTTCGCTTTCACCGCCTGCTGCTGAAAATCAGTCGGCGCCCGTGACCGACACCTCGTTGACTCCCCAGCCTCCCAACCAGGATGTGCCGTTGCCCGGCAACCCCGCCCCCTCGCTGGGGCATCTGGGCGGGGCATTGTCCTGGCCGGTTCCCTTGAGCGCAGACGAACAACGACGCTTGCGTCTTATCACGATGAATCACGCACATCATCTGGGCGATCAGCCGCTGGTGATGCAAACCAAAGGCGGCGTGCTGGAGTTCTTGCGGTATCGCCAGCCTCTCCCGGCGTCTGTGCAGGACGACCCTGCCAAGATGCTCGAAGCACTGATCCGTTCCCCCCAGGGACAACGGATGGGCAAAGCGCTGCAACAAAGAATGCAGGGCATTGACAGCGCGAGCAGCGTGACGGATTACCTGCTGGCAGGCATCGCGTTGCAGATGGATCATGAGTCGATCAGCGCCCCGGCGCGCAACAAAATAGCTGGGTTCGACCTGGCCAGTGACCATTATTGGGGCCACCCCCCATCGGCAGTCGTGGAAGGCTTGGCCGAACACTTAAGTCGCACCGGCAAAACCAGCGTTGCGCTGGCAAAAGTCGGTGCGTACCTGTTGCTGGCCAAGTCGGCTCCGCAGTTTCTGATCAAAGACATTGCCCCGACGGTGAAAGTCGGCAGCCAGGCCTGGGCCAACCTGACCATTGCCGCCATGACGAGCGAAGCGCAGGCACCGGGCAAAGTTCCCGGCATGACGTTTGCGCAGGTCATGAGCGAGGCTGAAAACGCCCGACGGGTTGACCCTGTGGCCACTCAGCATGCCCAGGCTGCCGCGTTACTCGATTGGGGCGTTGCGAATGAAATCATCCCCAAAAGAAACGCTGACACCTACACCGCTGCACAACTTGAAACCGTCAGAACCGAGTTCAACCAACAGCTTGATGAGCGGATGTCTGCTTCAAAAATACTGGACAAGGCAATACCGACGCGAACAGAAATCGCACAGATCAAGTTGCAGGAGCGGTTTGGAGACTTGGGCGCGCTGTTTGAAGTCAAAGCACTCAGCACAGATGCGTCTCGCGTGGAGCACGGGCAAAACGGGATAAGCGGCACTCACTCACTCTTGGACTACGCCAAGATGGACTTGCCGAATCCGAGGCCGCTGAAGTCGAGCGACTCCCGCATCCCCGTAGAGGCGCTGAACAATAATCCTACGTTCGGCGTTCGGGAGGCTTTCGAACAGCAGTTCACCAGCGCCATCCAAGCAAAAAAGGCTGCGATCAATACAACCGTCAGGCACCTGATCTCGCAGCTACCATCTGCGGATAGGAGGAACTTGGAGTTTGGAAAAATCAGCTTTTTCCAAGAAGGCTCATACGTCATGGATGGTCATTTCAATAATACGCAGGCTCAAAATAAACCTGGACTGTTGGTCAAAACTGAATGGCATGGCACAACAAAAGCCTACGTCATCGACTTCAATAAAGGCTCGATTGAAAGGGCGAGCGTGTACGCAGCGCAGGTTCAGGAGTCCAGGGCAGGCAAAAATGTTTCTACGACCAAAGCGTTCACGCCCCGTCATAACGCAGATGATCTGGGTCGTGAACGCCCGTTGAGTGACGCACTTGTGAATAGTTTCACCAGCGCTCGATCCCGTTCGATTGCCGACGCCTTTGTCCAACACCTTGATCTCGATGATCCCGCTATAAAAGAACAGGCGCGCGGGCAGACACCCCTCGACGAGTATTACAGCCCCAAGCCGTTGAACGATTTTTTGTTGAACCTGATCCCCTTCAGATCGGCCATCGTCAATATTCAGAATGGTAAATATGGTGAGGCAGCATTTGATCTCATGCTGGACATCTTCGGCTTTGTTACTGCGGGGGCCGCCACGGCTGGAAAACTGCTCAAGATCGGCAGCGCTGTTCTCTCCAGCGGTGCAAAGGTGCTAAAGGCTGCCAAAGTCATTGGCGTCGCCACGATTGACTTGCTCAATCCGGTGGGTGGTTTGGGGGATTTGGCAAGGCTAGTGGGCAGCGGCGGCTTGTATGTACTGTCCAAAACCGTCAATAAACTCAGAGGTGCCACCGGCAGTTACGACGTATTGAAGGCGATCAGCAAGCAGTATGACGCAGCGGCGACAGGCGTGGTGAAGGTGGCCGAACAGACGGTGGAGGGAGCCGCCGTACTCAAGAACGGCCATTGGTATGCTTTTGATGCCGACGCGATGCGACCCTATGGCAGCCCGCTCGAAGAGTTCGTGGTCGCAACCCAGGCTGTCGCCGGTAAGGTGGGCGCTCCGCACCTCGAAGAAGTGAGCGAACTGAGCCATGAATGGTTTGGTCAGTTCAACGTGCCTGAGTCGCGTATTGCTGGCCTTTCACGTAATGGCCAGGGCGTGTATGTGGCCGCCGATGGGCACCTGTCTCATATACGTCATATCGACAGCCACGGTAAGGCGGCGGTGTACGAAGTCCGCCAGGTGTCGCGCACGGAGGACGGCGTTGTGCAGGCCCGGGTTTATCACAACAACCGGCAGACCGAGTTGTTGGTCCAGCATATACAGGGTGACCAATGGCACCGCCTGGGGGCAACCGGTGGTGCAAAGCAAATCACCGCTGAACATTTGCAGGCGTGGGAAGCATTGCCGCGCCAGGAGCAAATAAGGCTTACCCCCAAGGGTTTTGCCCGCCAGCACCAACTGCCCTGGAAAACGTTTGAGTACTGTGTGAAAGCTGACGGTCGACTGAGCGAGACTGGCTTGATCGTGCGCAACCGCCCCGCCAACACGCCGTTCAACAAGGTGACCGAAGCGCATATCCAGAGTTGGCGAAGCTTGACTCGGCATGAGCGTGGCGCCATGACCTTAGACGGGTTTGCCGTTCATCATCACCTGAATTCGCATACGCTCAAAAATTATGTACGGGTCGATGGCAGCCTGGGGCCAGAGGGTGAAGAGCTGCCGGTACTGCCTATGAGGTAATTACCGATGAGCATCTACACCAGTGGCGCACGCTCTTGGCACAACCGAACAACGTAGTGACGTCAGCGCAGTTCATGAGCCAACACAGGCTCAGCCCAGGCAGTTGGAGTCGCTTCGTTAAAAAGGATGGTTCCTTGAAAGAGGCGGCCGTGCGACGTCTCAATCAGGCCGAGCAAAACACCGCGCTCGCCCCCACCTTCCAGACTTCGGCACGCAAACAGATCATTACGGGTGAACATCTACAGGAGTGGGAGGCGTTGTCGTCCGCGCAACCGCGAAGCATTACCCGTGAAGACTTTGCCCAACAGAGGAACCTCTCGCCGAAAACCTTTGCCTACTATGTGCAGCCTGACGGCCAGTTGAGTGATACCGGCAAGATTGTGCGCGACCGCGCGGCCAATACACCCTTCAATACACTGACCGAAACGCATATACGTGATTGGCAAAGCAAGACGCAGCAGGCGCGTGACGCAATGACCATGAACGGATTTGCCGGCCATCATCACCTTAATCCGAGTACGTTCAAAAATGGTGTGCGGCAAGATGGTGGCCTTGGGCCGGCCGGTGAAGCGTTGTTGAACAGGGCGGCCGGTCTCACCTATACCGCGCTTACTGATGACCATCTACGCCAGTGGCGGGCGCTCTTCGCTCAATCGAACAGGTCAGTCACGCCGTCGCAGTTTTTGAGCCAACATGGGCTCAACCCAAACACTTGGCATCAGTACGTTAACGCCGATGGCTCTTTAAAAACGGTGACCGTGCAACGCCTCAATCGGGCAGAGCAAGATATCCCGCAGCTCCCCGTGCCCGAGCAACCGGCTGCGAGTGCAACACGAAAACGGCCCGCGCAAGACCCTCTGGATCCGCCGCCGTCGAAATCTTCGGATCTGAACACTTACACCGACACGCCACACAGCGAACAGATCCCAGGTTCGTCTTCGGACATCTTCGTTATCAAGGTTGAACCCGACGTTTCCCCTGTACTACCTCGTCATCAGATCGACAATACTCTGCCGATTCTGCAGGACCCGACGAACCCCAGGCTCAGCTTGACCCAATCACTTGAAGGCCCTATCGAGGACATCCGTATCGCCCACTGGAATGGTGTGCTTGACGGTCTGGATAGCGCAACCAAGGCACGCGTTTCAGCCCGGATCAAGGCGTCGATCAAAGACTGGCTGCGGACCGAATGCCAGCACCAGTCCCGGTTTGATGAAATCCTGGAAGTGGTCACGCCGCTGGATGATGGTGGGCCGGCGCGCGGCGCATCGGTGTGGGCGCGGCGCGATATCCCCCAATTTGAAGTGCTTGGCCCGTATGCCGGCAAGTACCATGCAGACGAGGCGTCGTTGTTCAAGGAGCAACGTAAGCAAGGCTCCCGGGCTGTACTGACTTACCTGTTCGGTACACGTTCGGGTGTGCGTACGGTGAGTGGGTTGCACACGGGTAACACTCTGAGCCTGATCAATACCTCGCAACTGCGCAATGGGCCAGCGTGGAAGTCGAACAATGTCGTTTCCGTGGCGGTCGGGAAAAACCTGACGTTCTATGTGGCGCTCAAAGACATCAAGAAAGGTGATGAATTGCTGCTCGACTATGGGCCGTTCTATAACCCTGTGCCTGAGATAGCGATCAAGCCGGACCCCGATCGTTGAGGTGAGCCGCTCGGCGCAGGCAGTGGGCCAACCGATGCCGCCTTTCGGCCGTTTGAAGATCAATTGTGCGTTCGCCATGGAAAGATGAGCGCTGCTCAGGTTTACTACTACCTGAGTAAGCGCTTCACCGACCTTGCACGTCGGCTCACCAAGGTCACCGAATGGATAAATACACCCCCCACACCTGGCAGCCCCACGAGCGGCCGAGCCTGCCCGGCTCGCCGTCGACGCCGCTGCACCCCACCCACAGGCGCTGGCTGTTTGCGCTGGTGGGCGTGCTGGTAGCAATCACCGGTGGCCTGGGCAATGCCCTGGTTATCGCCAACCTGCAATACCTGCAAGGCGCACTGGGCGCGACCACCGCGGAAATGGCCTGGCTGCCCGCCGCGTATGTCATGACCAACGTGTGCATGAACCTGCTGCTGGTGAAGTTTCGTCAGCAGTTCGGCCTGCGTGCGTTTACCGAAGTGTTCCTGGTGTTGTATGCGCTGGTGACTTTCGGCCACTTGTTTGTCAACGACCTCAACTCGGCCATTGCGGTGAGGGCGGCTCACGGCATGGTCGGCGCGGCGCTGAGTTCGTTGGGTTTGTACTACATGATCCAGGCGTTCCCGGCCAAGTGGCGCTTGAAAGCCCTGGTGCTGGGGCTGGGCACCGCGCAATTGGCGCTGCCCCTGGCGCGGCTGTTTTCCGAAGACTTGCTGCAGATCGCCGAATGGCGCGGGTTGTACCTGTTTGAACTGGGCCTGGCGCTGATCTGCCTTGGCTGCGTGTTCCTGCTCAAGCTGCCGCCCGGTGACCGCTTCAAGACCTTTGAAAAACTCGACTTCCTCACCTTCGCCATCCTTGCCACTGGCGTTGCTTTACTGTGTGCGGTGCTGTCCCTGGGGCGTATCGACTGGTGGCTGGAAGCGCCGTGGATCGGTGTGGCCTCGGCCTGCTCGCTGGTACTGATCATGGCGGGGCTGGCCATCGAGCATAACCGCAGCAACCCGATGCTGATGACGCGCTGGCTGGGCAGCGGCGTGATGATTCGCCTGGCCTTGGCGGTAGTGCTGATTCGCATGGTGCTGTCCGAGCAATCCACCGGTGCGGTGGGGTTCATGCAAATGCTGAACATGAGCTACCAGCAAATGCATACCTTATATGTGGTGATGCTGGCCGGGGCGATTGCCGGGCTGGTGGTCAGCGCGTTGACGATCAACCCGGCGCACCTGTTGATGCCATTGGTGATTTCCCTGGCACTGATGGCGACAGGTTCGGTGATGGATAGTTTTTCCAGCAACCTGACGCGCCCGCAAAACCTCTACATCAGCCAGTTCCTGCTAGGCTTTGGCGGCACGTTCTTCCTCGGGCCGACCATGGTGCTGGGCACGAAAAACGTGCTGACCAACCCGCGCAACCTGGTGAGCTTCTCGGTGATGTTCGGGATTTGCCAGAACCTCGGCGGCCTGATCGGCGCGGCGTTGCTGGGCACCTTCCAGACCGTGCGCGAGAAGTATCACTCAAGCATGATCGTCGAGCACCTGACCTTGATCGACCCCCGTGTGGCGGCGCGAGTGCAGAGCGGCGGGTCGGCCTACGGTGGCATCGTCGCCGACCCGGAACTGCGCAACCTGATGGGCATCCGCAGCCTGGCCACGGCGGCCACCCGTGAAGCGAATGTAATGGCTTACAACGATGTGTTCATGCTGATCGCGATTATTGCGATCCTGACCATGCTGTGGATCTTCACCCGCAGCCTATGGTTGATGAGCACCACCAAGGCAATCCCTCCTGTTCAACCCAGCGGCGCGACTTCATGACCGAACCTTCAACCACCACCACAACCGCCATCGCTGCCACACCGGAAGGCAGCACGCCACCGGGCGCCGTGCCCACCCAATTGCGGCCTTTGCGCGTGCGCATCATCTCGTCCCTGGGTTTTGCCGCCATCGCCATCATCGGTGTGCTGATCGTGCTGTACGCCTGGCAATTGCCGCCGTTCAGCAGTGCGGTGGAAACCACCGAAAACGCTCTGGTGCGCGGGCAGGTGACGATTATCGGCCCGCAACTTGGCGGCTATGTGTTCGAAGTACCGGTGCAGGATTTCCAGTACGTAAAAGCGGGGGACCTGCTGGTACGCCTGGATGACCGCATCTACAAACAGCGCCTGGACCAGGCCCTGGCGCAGCTGGCCGTGCAGAAAGCGTCCCTGGCCAATGTGGTGCAGCAACGCAACAGCGCCGAAGCGACCATCAAGCTGCGTCAGGCCGCGCTGGTCGACAGCCAGGCCCAGGCGCGCAAGAGTACCGCTGACTTGCGTCGCAACGAAGAATTGATCAGCGATGGCTCGGTGTCCAAGCGCGAGCTGGACGTGACCCGCGCCGCCAATGCCCAGACCATTGCCGCCGTAGCCCAGGCCCAGGCCAGCCTGGAAATTGCCCGGCAAGACCTGCAAACAGTGATCGTCAATCGCGGCTCCCTGGAAGCGGCAGTCGCCAGTGCCGAGGCGGCGGTGGAGCTGGCGCGGATCGATTTGTCCAACACCCGCATCACCGCGCCACGCGATGGTCAGTTGGGGCAGATCGGCGTGCGCCTGGGTGCCTACGTTAACTCCGGCGCGCAATTGATGGCCCTGGTGCCCAAGCAGCTGTGGGTGATCGCCAACATGAAGGAAACCCAGATGGACAATGTGCAGGTCGGCCAGCCGGTAACCTTCACCGTTGACGCGCTGAACCATCGCAAATTCCATGGCACGGTGCAGCATATCTCGCCGGCAACCGGCTCGGAGTTCAGCCTGTTGCAGGCGGATAACGCCACCGGCAACTTCGTCAAGATTGCCCAGCGCGTGCCAGTGAGGATTACCGTGGACCCGGACCAGGCCGAGAGCGAGCGGTTGCGACCTGGGTTGTCGGTGGTGGTGAGTATCGATACGGCAGGGCGCCTGAAAAACAGCCCACCCTGACCCTGACACAGTGCAGAGCAAAATGTGGGAGGGGGCTTGCTCCCGATTAGCACAGGTATCTACACAACTTTGCATTCGCCAACAGTAACCACGATGCGAAGCGAGCCGCTCTTGATCTTGATCTTGATCTGCTTTTGATCTCAGGCGCCCCGTTAAACCACGCTGGCCGGAATTCGACAGGGATTTGGGGGGTAAACCGGCAGGGATGCCGGTTTAGCCGCCCCGCGCCATGGATGGCGCGTGGCGGCGGCCCCCCAAATCCATGGCGGATTACGGGCACACCGAGCCTAGGCGAGGTGCCGAGTGGTGGGGCAAGAGCCCTTTTGGTTACTTTTGGGGCTCTTTTCCAAAAGTGACCCGCTGTAAAAGCGGAACCAATAGCGGCCGTTACCCAAACACCGGATATGTACTCGGTCTGACCCACCACCCTGGTCGGCCCGGAGGCCGCCATCGGGAGCAAGCCCCCTCCCACATTTGACCAAGGTGTGTCACGTAGGCGCCTGTCGATTGTGAGGCCGTCAGGTGAGCAACCCCCCTCTCACATTTGCTCACCTGTGTTCTGACGATTGGGTTTACAGCACCACGCTCGGCAACCACAACGACAGTGCCGGAATGTAGGTCACGGCCATCAGCACCAGAAACAGCACCGCATAAAACGGCAGCAGCGCCTTCACGGTTTTCTCGATGCTTACCTTGCCCACCGCCGCGCCGACGAACAACACCGCGCCCACCGGAGGCGTGATCAAGCCGATGCCGAGGTTGACCAGCATGATCATGCCAAAGTGCACCGGGTCGACGCCGATACCGAGGATCACCGGCAACAGGATCGGCGTAAGGATCAGGATCAGCGGTGCCATGTCCATCACCGTGCCGAGCAACAGCAGCATGACGTTGATGCACATCAGGATCACGTAGCGGTTGTCCGACAGGGTCAGGAACAGCGTAGTGATCTTCGCCGGGATCTGCATCAGGGTCATGATGTAGCCGAAGCTGGCGGCGAAGGCGATGAGGATCATCACGATGGAAATGGTGCGTACCGTGCGATGCATCAGCTTGGGCAGCTCGCGCCATTTGTAGTCGCGGTAGATGAACATGGTCACGAAAAACGCCCACAGCACCGCGATGGCCGCCGACTCGGTGGCGGTGAAGATGCCCGACAAGATGCCGCCGAGGATGATCACCATGGCCATCAGGCCCCAGAGCGCATCAGCGGCGATCTTCAAGGCCTGCTTCAAGGGGATGACTTCGCCCTTGGGGTAGTTGCGCTTTTTCGCGAAGATCAGGCACAGCACCATCAGGCACGCGCTCATTAAAAGGCCCGGCACCACGCCGGCCATGAACAGCGAGGCGATTGATACCGTGCCGCCGGCGGCCAGGGAGTAGAGCACCGAGTTGTGGCTGGGCGGGGTCAGCAGCGCTTGTACCGAGCCACTCACGGTCACCGCCGTGGCGAACTCCCGTGGGTAGCCACGGCGTTCCATCTCCGGGATCAGCACCGAACCGACCGACGCGGTATCGGCCACCGACGAGCCTGAGATCGCACCGAAAAACGTCGACGCCATGATGTTGACCAGCGACAGCCCGCCGCGCACAAAGCCCACCAGCACCCCGGCAAACGCCACCAGCCGCCGCGACATGCCGCCCTCGGCCATGATCGCTCCGGCCAATACGAAGAATGGAATCGCCATCAGTGAAAACTTGTTCACCCCGCCCGCCACCTGGATCATCAGGGCCTGGAACGGAATGTCGATCCACCACGCGCCGATCAGCGCCGACAAGCCCAGGGCGTAGGCCACCGGCATACCGATCAGGATCAAGGCGATAAAGCTGCCCAGCAGAATCAATGCGTCCATATCAGGCAGCCCCTTCGCTTTCTTCAACCAGGTCGAAACGCACTACGCGCCGGTGGCTCTGGTCGCCCAGTAGAAGTTTTTCCAGCACGAATATCAGGGTCAGCAAGCCGCCAATCGGGATCGGCATATAGGTGATACCCACACGCAGGGTAGGGATGGCGCTCATGAACTGGTTCCAGGTGGACAGGCACAGCTTGGCGCCCCAAATGGTCATGAACAGGCAGATGGTCGCCATCAACAGTTGCGAGACGATGCCGACAACGCGGCGCTGAGCATCAGGCAGGCGATCAGTGATCATCGCCACCGACATATGCGCCCCGGCGCGGTAGCTGGCAGCCGCGCCGATAAAGGTGAACACCAGCATCAGCAGGATCGCAGAGGGTTCCGGCCAACTGGAGCCGGTGCCGAGAATATAGCGGGCGAAGATGCCCCAGGGAATGATCAGCGCGACCCCCAGGACCGAGAGGCCGGCGACCCAGATGCAGGTCATGTAGATACGGTCGTTGATGCGCAGCAGTAGATTCTTCATGGCGTTCACCGTGACCGGGCGCGTCGATACCGACCGCGCCGGGCCTTGTCAGGGAGGAGGGCGTTACTGAACGGCGTCGATACGCTTGATGATGTCGGCGTAAGGCGCACCGTACTTCGCGCGAACCTGCGCGGTGGCGTCATAGAAGGGCTTTTTGTCGACGGTGATGAACTCGACCCCGGCCTTTTTGAGTTTATCTTCACTGCTGGCCGACTTGGCATCCCACAACACACGCTCGTCAGCCTGGGCGGCCTTGGCGGCTTCCTTGACCATGTCCTGCTGTGCGGCGGTGAGCTTGTTCCAGGTGATTTTCGACATCACGATGGGCTCGGGCAGGATCAGGTGTTCGGTGAGGGTGTAGTACTTGGCGTTCTGGAAGTGGTTGTGTTCCAGAAGCGTCGGCGGGTTGTTTTCTGCGCCGTCGATCACCCCGGTCTGCAAGGCGCTGAAGATCTCGCCGGTGTCCATGGCGATACCGTTGGCGCCCATTGCATTGAAGGCTTCGATGAAAATCGGGTTGCCTTGCACGCGAATCTTCATGCCCTTGAGGTCTTCGATCTTGCGCACTGGTTTCTTGGTGTAGAGGTTGCGCGTGCCGCCGTCCATCCAGGCGAGGGCGACCAGGCCGAACTCGGAATCGGTGATCTTGGCGAGGATCTCATCGCCGATTTCGCCGTCAATCACTTTGCGCATATGCGCCTGGTCGCGGAACACGAACGGCAGGTTGAACACATTCACGTCCGGCACCACCGGGCCGACGATGCCAAGGCTGACGCGGGTCATTTGCACGGCGCCGACCTGGGCCTGTTCGACGACTTCCTTCTCGGAGCCGAGCACACCGCCCGGGAAGTACTTGAAGGTCAATTCGCCCTTGCTTTGCTGGGTCAGGGCCTTGCCCATGTTTTCTTCGGCGACCACGGTGGGGTAGCCAGCGGGGTGGATATCGGCAAACTTGATTTCCAGCGCGTGGGCGGCGCTGCTGAGGGCCACGAGTGTGGCAGCGAGCAAGGTGCGTTTGAAGTCCATGGGCGGTGATTCCTGTCTTGTTATTGTTGTATTCAAGGCACAGCGATGCAGCTAGAGGATGAACTGGGGTTCGGGCAATCCCTTGACGCCGGGGTTGAGGGCAAACACGCCGCCGGACAGCGAACTGTCACGCTGATCGTCACGAATGGAGGTGACGTACAGGGTGTCCAGGCGACTGCCGCCGAAGGCGCACATGGTGGGTTTTTTTACCGGTACGGTGAGGGACTGGTCGAGGCGACCGTCGGGGGTGAAACGGTGGACCAGGCCGGCATCGTTGGCGCAGATCCAGTAGCAGCCATCCGCGTCGACAGCTGCACCGTCGGGCCTGCCGAGAAAGTCATGCATGTCCACAAACACCCGGCGGTTGGACGGCGCACCGGTGTCGATGTCGTAGTCGAATGCCCAGATCTGCTGCACTAGCGGGTGTGAATCAGAGGCATACATTGTGCGGCCATCGGGGCTGAAGGCCAGACCGTTGAGGGTGATGAAACCATCGAGCTGCGCATGGGGCGCCGTGCCAGACGCATAGCGATAAAGGGTGCCCTCAGCGGCGTTCAACCCCATGTTCAGCACCATGCTGCCGGCCCAGAAGCGGCCTTGGCGATCACAGCGGCCGTCGTTCAAGCGCATGTCCGGGCGCGGATGTTCGACACCAGCCAAGAGCGTAGTGTCGAGGCTGCCGTCGTTGTGCGGGGTCAGTTCAAAGAAGCCGGTTTCCATGCCTGCCACCCAGTTGCCCGCTTGGGTACGGGCGATGCAGGCTAGCATCTGCGGGGCCTTCCAGGCACGCAGGTGCCCGGCAGAGGCGTCCCAACGGTGCAAGCCACCGTTGGGGATGTCCACCCAATAGAGGGCGTTTTCTTCAGGCACCCATATCGGGCATTCCCCCACGGCGTTGCGGGCATCGACAATCAATTCTGCAGTCATGGCCACTCATTCCTTTGGGTTGCTGTGCACTCAGTCACCGAACGGGCCTGCCGCGCAGAACGCGCCGCCCTGATAAATCCTTGCCGGGTCATCATCTGCGACCGGCGGCTGGGCCTCGACCTGGGCGTGGAACACTTCGGAGCTGTCCTTGGGCGCAAAGCCCAGGTGTGCGGCGTAGCGGTTGTCCCACCAGGTGTCGAGGTTGGCCGACATGCCGTAGACCACGGTATGGCCGACATCGGGCGTGTACAGCGCGCGTTCGAGTAGTTGGGTCAGGTCGTCGAAGCTCAACCACGTGTGCATCATCCGGCGGTTCTGCGGCTGCGGGAACGAGGAGCCGATGCGGATGCTCACCGTCTGGATGCCATAACGGTCAAAGTAGAAACTGGCCATGTCTTCGCCGTAGGACTTGGACAGGCCGTAGTAGCTGTCCGGGCGGCGTGGGGAGTGGGCGTCGAGTTGTTCACCCTGTTTATAGAAACCGATCACATGGTTGGAGCTGGCGAAGATCACACGCTTTACGCCATGGCGACGTGCGGCCTCGTAGATATGGAAGATGCCGCTGATATTGGCGCCGAGCACTTCTTCGAACGAGCGCTCTACCGATACGCCACCAAAATGCAGGATGGCGTCGACGCCTTCTACCAATTGGTGCACGGCTTGCTTGTCGGACAGGTCGCAGGTTTGCACTTCTTCGCGGGCATCGATGGCGGGAGCCATGTCGGCGATATCCGACAGGCGCAGGACCTTGGCGTAAGGGCGCATACGTTCGCGCAAAACTTTACCGAGGCCACCGGCGGCGCCGGTGAGCAGCAGGCGGTTAAACGGAGCAGGGGTTGTGGTGGTCATGGGCGTTCCAGATTTTTGTTGTAGGTTGTCGTATGACTATATGGAAATAGTGTTAGGGATTCTTGGTGTTGTCAACGTCCTTCCAGGCGCATGAGATCAAAGGTGGGAGCTGGCAAGCCAGCTTCCACATGGATGTGTGGCACCTTTGAGATCGAGTTCGACCCTGGAACTTACAACAACGAAATCGGATAGCTGATGAAAATCCGGTTCTCATCAAACTCGTTATTGCTGAAGTCGCGCCGCATTGTCGAATTGCGCCACTTCACATTGAGGTTTTTCAGTGCACCACTTTGCACCGTATACGCCAGTTCCGACTCACGTCCCCATTCCTTGCCATCGGTGATCGCTGCGGTGTGCACGTTACTGCCGCTGATATAGCGGTTCATCAGGGTCAGCCCTGGCACGCCGAGTACGACAAAGTTGAAGTCATGGCGCACCTGCCAGGATTTTTCCCTGGCATTGTCATAGCTGGAGTTGTAGCTGTCGTTGGCCAGCGTGCCGCCGCTGGTGCCGTTGATACGCATCCATACACTGTCGCCGGTGAGTTTTTGCAGGCCGACGTAGAAGGTGTGGCCGTTGTATTTGGCCGAGAGCAGGGCGAACACGGTCTTGTTGTCGAGGTCGCCGGCCAAGGCGCTGCCGTCTTCCTTGCCGTTGAAGAAGCCAAGGTTGGCGCCCAGGGTCCAGTCGCCCACCGGCTGGCTGTGGGTGAGGTTCAGATACTGTTGCTGGTAGATATCAGTGAGTTCGGCGTACCACAGGCCGACCTGGGTGCGCTTGTCGTTGAAGGTATATTCGCCCCCGCCGAAGTTGAAGCGGTCCGAGGTGAACGCAGCTTTGCCGTTCATGAACATGTCTTCCATGCTCGCGTCGTTGCGTGGGCTGTTGCCGCGAAACTGGCCGCCGTAGAGGGTCAGACCGGCGATCTCATTGGACGTGACCTGGCCGCCGCGAAAGGTCTGGGGCAGAGAGCGGCCATCATCGGAACGCAGGATCGGCAGCACTGGCATCCACTCGCCAAGTTTGAGCTCGGTCTTGGACAGCCTGGTTTTCAGCGCGACCCCAAGGCGTCCGAAATTGTCGGCAGGGCGGCCATCGTCATGCACCGGCAGCAGTTGAGTACCGGCAGTGCCTTTGCCGCCATCGAGCTTTTGCGAATACAGGCCCAATACATCAATCCCGAACCCGACAGTGCCTTGGGTAAAGCCGGATTTGGCGTCGAGAATGAAGTTTTGCGTCCACTCTTCGGCCTTGCCCTGAGGGTTGCCGGGGTTGGTGAAGTTGCGGTTGAAGTAGGCGTTGCGCAGGTTGAGCGTGGCCTTGGCGTCGTCGATAAAACCTTCGGCTTGAACGCACAGGGGCAGGGTGACGGCCAGGCTAGCGAGGCTGATAAGGCCCAGGCGTGCAGAGCAATTGCGGGCGAATTGACTCACAGTGAGGCTCCCTTTCTTTTGTTGTTTTTATTATTTGTTATACGTCGTCGTACAACATTGAGCGGGATATTTGCGGGGTTTTCGGGGTGTGTCAAGCGGAAGTTATACGATGACTGTGTATGACCTGATCTAAAGCGGGCAGGGTCAATGTGGGAGGGGGCTTGCTCCCGATAGCAGTGTGTCAGTCACAGATGATCTGACTGATACACCGCTATCGGGAGCAAGCCCCCTCCCACATTTGATTGAGTTAAACCTGGTTTTTTATACCGCTAAAACCATCGGAGGCAGGGTGCCAAGGAGTGAAACGGCGGCTACTGCGCAGACCCCCAGCAGCCATTCCATCATCACGCTGGCTTTCAAACTGCCCAAGCGCTGTTCGCAGCGTTCGATACGCAACCGGTTCAGCAGCGCCAACCCCAACATCCCCGCCACCAACCCCACCTTGATCAGCAGGATCAAGGCAAACCCATTGAACAGTGGCGTGGGCCACAGTTGCCCGGTGAGCACGCGCACATTGATCAAACCGGTTACCAGCAAGCCGGCGACGAGGCCGTAACCCACGCCGCTGAAGCGCCGCAAGATCGGCTCCAGCCGGTGCTCTTGCGCGTGCCTGAGGATCAGCACCAGCACCAGCAACCCACCCAGCCAGGCCCCCACGCAGAGCAGATGCACCACTTGGTTGAGGATTAGCAATTGCCCACTCAGCCCGTCGAGCATGGCGCCATGGCCCACCGGCGCGAGGGTCGCCAGCAGCAGGGTGATCAATGGCAAACGCAAGGCTGGCCAGGCTTTGATCAGCACGATCACCAGCAGAACATTCAGCAGCAGATGCCAGGACCATACCTGGCCGAAAAAGGTCTTGCCCAGCACCAATTGCACGGTGGCCGGTTGCAGCGCCGCGTCCCAACTGCCGGCCATGCTGGCGGTGATCAGCAGTAGCCACGCCACGCCGGAGCCAAGCCCCAGCCAGGCCAGGCCACGGGTGATGCATAGCAGTTGCCGGTCCAGAGTCGGCTGTACCTGGGCGCCGAGCAGCCAGGGCCGGAGTACGCAAGCCCCGAACATCAGCAGCACGACGATAAAATGCAGGAAACGGCACAGCACCAGCAGGGTTGCCATGGGTTACTGGCCGACCTTGAAGCTGTATTTACCGCTGCTCTTGTGGGTGTCGACCGACACTGCATTCCACACCACTTTGTAATTGCCGCTCGCGAGCGGGGCGGCAGGGGTCACGACCAGGACTTTCTTGTCCGCGTCCGGGGTTTCCAGGCCCTTGATGGCGATTTCAGTGCCGTCCTTGCTCAGGGACACCTTGGTGAAGGTGGCTTCGACGCCTTCGGTGAAGGTCAGGCGCAGGTCTTTCGGCGCGGCGACGCTGCTGTTGGCCGCAGGTTCTGCGCTCTTGAGGTGGGCATGGGCAAATGCCGCCGAGGCGCCCAGCAGGGAGGTGAGCATGGCGAGGGTGGTCAGGGCTTTCTTGATCAACATTGTTCAATACCAATCAATGGGTAAGAGCGGGCAGTGTACGAAGTTTCGGCTTGGCCTGTCGCCCCGATCTAGAGCTGGTGGTAGTCTTTAACCCGTGTTGTTGTCAGGGAGCCCTTATGGGCAATCACAAGATCGGAATCCGTCGGGTCAACGTCGAGAAAATCCTGCTGGCGGCGGAAAAAGTCTTCGCTGAAAAAGGCTACGGCAGCACCGCCATGGCCGACATCGCCGAAGAGGTGCAACTGCCGCGTTCCAACCTGCATTATTACTTCACCACCAAGAGCGAGCTGTACAGCGCGGTGCTGTTCGACCTGCTGGAGCTGTGGAAGCAGGATGCCCTGAGCTTCGAAACCTTCGATGATCCGCGGGTGGTGCTCAGCAGCTACATCCGCGCCAAGATGCAGCGCTCGCGTACGCGGCCGTATGGCTCCAAGGTCTGGGCCAATGAAATCATCCACGGCGCGCCCACGCTCGGTGAGGCCCTGGATGAAAGCCTGTACGACTGGGCCAAGATGAAGGAAGCGAAGATTCGCCAGTGGGTGCAAGACAAACGCATCCTGCCGGTGGAACCGTCGAGCCTGCTCTACATGATCTGGGCCTCGACCCAGCACTATGCCGACTTTGATCACCAGGTGAAGATTTTGAATGATCACCAGCCGTTGTCGGATATGCAGTTCGAAAAGGCGATTCAGACGGTGACCAGTGTGATCTTGCGGGGGATCGGGTTGGAGCCTTGAGCCCTGTGGTGAGGCTGAGGGGCCCATCGCAGCATGGGTATCTACACAACTTCGTAGCAGTCACCAGTAACCACGATGCGAAGCGAGGCGCTCTTGATCTGCTCTTGATCTGCTTTTGATCTTAGGCGCCCCGTTAAACCACGCTGGCCGGAATTCGACAGGGATTTGGGGGGTAAACCGGCAGGGATGCCGGTTTAGCTGCCCCGCGCCATGGATGGCGCGTGGCGGCGGCCCCCCAAATCCATGGCGGATTACGGGCACACCGAGCCTGGGCGAGGTGCCGAGTGGTGGGGCAAGAGCGTTTTGGTTACTTTTGCGCTTTTTTCAAAAGTGACCCGCTGTAAGAGCGGAACCAATAGTGGCCGTTACCTAAATAACGGATATGTACTCGGTTTGATCCGGCATCCTGGTCGGCCCTAAGGCCGCCATCGGGAGCAAGTCGAATCGTCGCACCGCCCCTCCCACAGGGACAGCGCCATACCAGAAGTTGTGTAGATACCCATGCCCATCGCAGGCAAGCCAGCTCCCACATTCGACTGCATTCCTTCAGACAAAATGCGGTCAACTGTGGGAGCTGGCTTGCCTGCGATAACGGTCTAAAGGCTACACAGCTTCCCGATACGGATTACGCGGATCTTGCGTCCAATTCAAAAATGGCTTGCCAGTGTCCATCGGCACCATCTCGATGCAGTCCGCCACCGGGCAGGTGATCTGGCACAAGTTGCAGCCCACGCACTCATCATCAATCACTTCATACTTATGCGTGCCGTCCGCCTGTTTCAAACTGGCGATCGCCTGGTGTGAAGTGTCCTCACAGGCAATGTGACAACGCCCACAACCGATACACGCCGCCTGATCGATCCTGGCGATCACCTGGTAGTTGATATCCAGGTACTTCCAATCCGTGGTGTTACCCACGGCCCGCCCGGAAAAGTCCTGCAGGCTGGTGTAACCCTGGCTGTCCATCCACCGCGACAGGCCGTCCTTCATCTCGTCCACAATCCTGAAGCCATGCAGCATCGCCGCCGTGCACACCTGCACTGCGCCACAGCCCAGGGCGACGAATTCCGCTGCATCGCGCCAGTTGCCGATACCGCCGATGCCGCAGATCGGCAAGCCCTGGGTCTGCGGGTCACGAGCGATTTCGGCGACCATGTTCAGGGCGATCGGCTTGACCGCCGAACCGCAGTAACCGCCGTGGGTACTCTGGGTGCCGACCACCGGCAGGGCGACCATGCGCTCCAAATCCACGCTGGTGATGGAATTGATGGTGTTGATCAACGACACCGCGTCCGCGCCGCCGCGATACGCTGCCCGCGCCGCCACGCGGATGTCGGTGATGTTGGGCGTGAGCTTGACGATCACCGGCAGCGAGCAATATGTCTTGCACCAGCGCGTCACTTGTTCCACATACTCCGGCACCTGGCCGACCGCTGCGCCCATGCCACGTTCGGGCATCCCGTGGGGGCAGCCGAAATTCAACTCGATGCCGTCGCAGCCGGTCGCCTCCACCAGGGGCAGGATGTTTTTCCAGGACTCCTCAACACATGGCACCATCAGCGATACGATCAGTGCACGGTCAGGCCAGTCCTTTTTCACCTGGGTGATTTCCCGCAGGTTGATCTCCAGGGAGCGGTCGGTGATCAGTTCGATATTGTTGATGCCCAGCACTTCACGATTCGCCCCGAAATGCGCCGAGTAGCGTGACGACACGTTCACCGCCGCCGGGTCTTCGCCCAGGGTTTTCCACACCACGCCACCCCAGCCGGCTTCGAACGCACGGACCACGTTGTAGGCTTTGTCGGTGGGCGGTGCGGAGGCCAGCCAGAACGGATTGGGGGCTTTGATACCGGCGAATACAATCGAGAGATCGGCCATTACGCAGCCTCCACATTCAGCATGAGTTGGGCGTGCATGGCCTCGGCGGCCAGCTTGCCGTGTTGCACGGCCTGCACGGTGAGGTCCTGGCCAAGGCTGACGCAATCGCCGCCGGCATACACGCCGGGGATACTGGTACGCAGCTGTTCATCGACAAAGATGCGCTCGCCCACGCGGTGCAGTTGCTGGGCCAGCAGGTCGTGCAGTGCGTCGTTGTCAAAGCCTTGGCCGATGGCCTTGAAGATCGCATCGGCGGCCAGTTCGAAGGTTTCCCCCGTCGGTAGCAAGCGACCATTTTCCAGGTGGGTGCGGGCCAGGCGCATACCGCGTACGCGGCCCTGGTCGTCGAGCAACACCTCGTCGGGTTGGGCCCAGGTCAGCAGCCGCACTTGATTGGCCTTGGCAATGTCTTGTTCGTGTTGGGTCGCGCCCATGTCCGCCAGGCCACGGCGGTACACAAGGTTTACCTCGCGGGCACCGAGGCGGGCCATTTGCACGGCCATGTCGATGGCGGTATTGCCCGCGCCGAGCACGATGCAGCGGTCGGCCAGGGGCAGTTGGGTGAGGTCATCGGCCTGGCGCAGCTCGCGGATGTAGTCGGTGGCGGCGAGCAGGCCGGGGGCGTCTTCGTGGGCCAAGCCGAGCTGTTTGCTGGCCGCCAGGCCGAGGCCGAGGAACACCGAATCGAATTGCTGATGCAGTTCGCTCAAGGTCAGATTGTCGCCCAGGCGCTGGCCATGGCGGATTTCGATGCCGCCTACTTGCAGAAGGAAATCCAGTTCTTTCTGAGCAAAATCATCCACCAGCTTGTACTTGGCGATCCCGTATTCATTCAGGCCGCCGGCTTTCTCCTGCGCTTCGAAAACCACCACGTCATGGCCGTGCAACGCGGCGCGGTGGGCGCAGGCCAACCCCGCCGGCCCGGCGCCGACCACGGCGATGCGCTTACCGGTGGGCGCGGCGCGCTGGAACGGGTGTTCGCTGAAGTGCGCGTTGTCGATGGCGTAGCGTTGCAACAAACCGATCAGCACCGGCGCGCATTCTTCGGCGTTGTTACGCACGCAGGCTTGCTGGCACAGGATCTCCGTGGGGCAAACCCGAGCGCAACTGCCGCCGAGGATGTTGGCCGAGAGGATTTTCTGCGCAGCGCCTTGCACGTTCTCGGTGTGGATATTGCGGATGAACGACGGGATGTCGATCTCGCTGGGGCATGCGTTCACGCACGGCGCGTCGTAACAGTACAGGCAGCGCGAGGCTTCCAGATGCGCTTGCCGGGCGTTGAGCGGCGGTGCCAGGTCGCTGAACTGGCTGGCGAGGGTGGCCGCGTCATCACGGGGGTGGGGAAGGTGGGTCAGGGTCTGGATCACGGTATTGGCCTCACGGTTATTGAGGTGCTGCCTCTGATGGGCATTGGTTTTTGTGTTGATTGTTCGGGCCTCATCGGGAGCAAGTCGAATCGTCGCACCGCCCCTCCCACATTGGAATGCGTTCCACTGTGGGAGGGGGCTTGCTCCCGATAGCGGGTTCAGCGGTTCACAGCCACTGGTTTGGAAAGCGCTGCCCGCTTGCTCAACTGCTCGAACACTGAGGGATACGCCGGCCGCTCCACATAGCGCCCGGCACCCCGTTCTGCTCGCAGGTCGCCATCGGCCCAGACCAGCTTGCCCTGGCTGATGGTGTGGCTCGGCACGCCGCGCACGGTCTTGCCTTCGAAGATGTTGAAGTCGACCTGCTGGTGGTGGGTCTTGGCCGAAATGGTTCGCGTGCCTTCAGGGTCCCAGAGCACCAGGTCGGCATCCGCCCCGACGCGAATCGCGCCTTTACGGGGGTAGAGGTTGAAGATTTTCGCCGTGTTGGTGGAGGTCAGCGCAACGAACGCCTGCATCGACAGGCGCCCCGTGTTGACGCCTTCGTGCCACAGCAGCGCCATGCGGTCTTCGATACCGGCGGTGCCGTTGGGGATCTTGCTGAAGTCGTCACGCCCGGCGGCTTTTTGCTCGGCGCAGAAGCAGCAGTGGTCAGTCGCGGTGGTGTGCAGGTTGCCCGATTGCAGGCCGTGCCACAGGGCCTCCTGATGCCCGCGCGGACGGAACGGCGGGCTCATGACATAGCCGGCGGCGGTCTGCCAATCCGGGTGCTGGTAGACGCTGTCGTCCAGCAGCAAGTGGCCGGCGAGTACTTCACCGTACACCGCCTGGCCCTTGCCCCGAGCGTAGGTGATTTCATCCAGCGCCTCTTTGGTCGACACATGTACCAGGTACAGCGGCGTGCCGATGGTCTCGGCAATTCGTATTGCGCGGCTGGCCGCTTCGCCTTCCACCTGGGATGGGCGCGACAGCGGATGGGCTTCCGGTCCGGTGATGCCCTGGGCCATCAGCTTGCGTTGCAGGTGATACACCAGCTCGCCGTTTTCCGCATGAACGGTAGGCACCGCGCCCAGCTCCAGGCAGCGTTCGAAGCTGGCTACCAAGGTATCGTCGGCGGCCATGATTGCGTTCTTGTAAGCCATGAAATGCTTGAAGCTGTTGATGCCGTGATGGCTGACCAGTTCGGCCATTTCCTCGCGTACCTGCTCGCTCCACCAGGTGATCGCTACATGGAAGCCATAGTCGGATGCGGACTTTTCTGCCCAGCCGCGCCACTGGTGGAAGGCTTCCATCAACGATTGCTGCGGGTTGGGAATCACAAAGTCGATGATCGACGTGGTACCACCGGCCAAGCCTGCGGCCGTACCACTGAAAAAGTCTTCGCTGGCCACGGTGCCCATGAAGGGCAGTTGCATATGGGTGTGGGGATCGATGCCGCCCGGCATCAAGTATTGGCCGCTGCCATCGAGTATTTCAGTGCCGGCGGGAATATCCAGATCGGTGCCAATGGCCCGAATTAGACCGCCTGCGCATAACACATCGGCGCGGTAACTTTCATCATGGGTAATAACGGTTGCGCCACGGATCAACAGCGACATGTCGAGTTCCTCACAGGCTTGACCGGCTTATGCCAGTTCTAAGTGTTGTAATACTGCCGGTCGATGGAGGATTAATTCCTGTCATCGGTGACAGGAATAGAAACTAGCCCGAGTTTTTCGATTGGGCAAGAAGATTTTTCTTAAGCTTATAATTAAATTAAGTGGCTGAATTAAAAGAGAAAAATAACAAAATCACCAAAATGTAGCGAGCGCTCACCATTTTGACGCACTTGACAGCTTCTGTTTTTGAGCAACATTTCTTATTGCAAATCAGACGCTTGAGATATGCCTCTTGACGGCACTGAAAAATAAAAATAATTGTGTTGCACCAGATTGAGACCTGGCGGTTCGAACAACTTGCGCAATGGCTGGCCCCAATAGCGCGACAAGTAACCCAGGCTCACTCGGAAAGCTGATAAACATCAGCACGTTATATAAGCGGTGCGGGTTCAGCAGCCGTTGTCGGCACGGTAATTGAGTGCAAAGGCAATTGGTCGGGGCCCGAGATGTCATGTTGTTTATGCGGTACTCCGGCCTCCTGTACACAGCGTGCAGGTGAGCAAAAATAACTTTAAAAAAAACCGTGGAGCGGCCATGCAACAGAACAGATCGCAAGTCATCGAGCGCAACGGCCTGTACGAACTCGACGCCGGCCCCGACGTCCTCGACAGCCCTCGCTACAACCATGACATGGCACCCACCAAGGTGCATGAGCGCACCTGGAACAAATGGCACATCACCGCATTGTGGGTCGGTATGTCGATTTGCGTGCCGACCTACACCCTGGGCGGGGTACTCACCGCGTATTTCGGCTTGTCGGTGGGCGAGGCGCTGATAGCGATCCTGCTGGCCAATATCGTGGTGTTGATCCCGCTGACGCTCAACGCATTTCCCGGCACCAAGTACGGCATCCCGTTTCCGGTGTTGTTGCGCTCGTCATTCGGCATTCTCGGTTCCAACGTGCCGTGCCTGATTCGCGCGTTGGTGGCCTGCGGCTGGTTCGGGATCCAGACGATGTTTGGCGGGTTGGCGATTCACCTGTTTCTCGGTTCGATTTTCGAGGGTTGGAAGTCGCTGGGTGGCACCGGTGAAGTGATTGGCTTCATGATTTTCTGGTGCCTGAACCTGTGGGTGGTGTTGCGCGGTGCCGAGTCGATCAAGCGCCTGGAAACCCTGTCGGCGCCGTTGCTGGTGGCGGTAGGTATCGGCCTGCTGGTGTGGGCGATGCCGAATGTGTCCCTCAGCGAGCTGATGGCGATCCCACCCAAGCGCCCTGAAGGCGCAAGCCTCACCGGCTATTTCATGGCGGGTCTGACCGCGATGGTAGGCTTCTGGGCCACCTTGTCGCTGAACATTCCCGACTTCAGCCGCTACGCAAAGAGCCAGAAAGACCAGATCCTCGGGCAGATCTTCGGCCTGCCGCTGACCATGTTCCTGTTCGCCGCCCTCGGCGTGATCATGACCGCCGCCTCGGTGAAACTGGTGGGCGTCAGCGTCTCCGACCCGGTGACCCTGATCGGCCATATCCAGAGCCCGGTGTGGGTGGCAGTGGCGATGGCGCTGATCATCGTCGCCACCTTGTCCACCAACACGGCGGCGAACATCGTTTCGCCCACCAACGACTTCCAGAACATCGCGCCCAAGCTGATCAACCGCACCACCGCGGTGATCCTGACCGGGCTGGTAGGGCTGGCGCTGATGGCCCATGAGCTGCTGAAAAAGCTTGGGTTGATCGTTTCCGATGTCAGCCTGGAGACCGTTTACTCCAATTGGTTGCTCGGCTATTCGAGCCTGCTGGGCCCGATTGCCGGGATCATGGTGGTGGACTACTTCATCACCCGCAAACAGCAACTGGACCTGGCAGGACTTTACCGTGATGACGTGTACCCGGCGTGGAACTGGAGTGGTTTCATCGCCTTTGGCGTGCCGGTGGTGCTGACCCTGTTGTCGCTGGGCAGCGATGCGTTCAGTTGGTTTTACAGCTATGGCTGGTTTACCGGTTCGGCGTTGGGCGGGGTGTTGTATTACGGGCTCAATGCCAAGCGCGGTATTAACCCGGCCGTAGCCAAATCATCCTTGTGAACGCGGTCAATGTGGGGGGGCTTGCCCCCGATGGCGATGTATCAGTCACGCATATATCGAGTCGGCCACTGCTATCGGGAGCAAGCCCCCTCCCACATTGGACCGCGTGCCACCTGTTCCAATCATAAGAAATACAGCCTGAGGAGATCCCCATGAACGCTGCCCTCGACGTTCTGCAATCGACCCATCAGCACATCAACCGCGACCGCCTGTGGCAGTCGCTGATGGACCTGGCCAGGCTCGGCGCCACCCCCAAGGGCGGGGTGTGTCGCCTGGCCCTTACCGACCTTGACCGCAAGGCCCGCGATCTCTTCGTGCAGTGGTGCGAAGAGGCCGGCTGTACCGTGAGCATCGACGGTATCGGCAATATCTTCGCCCGCCGTCCAGGGCGCAACGCGGACCTGCCGCCGGTGATGACCGGCAGCCATATCGATACCCAGCCAACCGGCGGCAAGTTCGACGGTTGCTTCGGTGTACTGGCGGGGGTGGAAGTGTTGCGCACCCTTAACGATCTCAAGATTGAAACCGAGGCGCCGTTGGAAGTGGTGGTGTGGACCAACGAGGAAGGTTCGCGGTTTCCACCGTGCATGATGGGCTCCGGCGTGTTCGCCGAAAAATTCAGCCTGGCCGATACCCTGGCCAAGGTCGATGCGGACGGCGTCAGCGTCGGCGCTGCGTTGAATGCCATCGGCTATGCCGGGACCCGCCCCGAGAGTGGGCATAAGGTTGGCGCCTATTTCGAGGCGCACATCGAGCAAGGGCCGATTCTTGAGGATGAAAAGAAAACCATCGGCGTGGTACTCGGCGCCCTCGGACAAAAGTGGTTCGACCTCAAACTGCGCGGTGTCGAGGCGCACGCCGGCCCGACGCCGATGCACCTGCGCAAGGATGCCCTGGTGGGCGCAGCGGTGGTGGTGGCGGCGGTGAATGCGGCGGCGCTGGGGTATCAGCCGCACGCCTGTGGCACGGTGGGTTGCCTGCAAGCGTATCCAGGGTCGCGCAACGTGATTCCGGGGGAGGTACGCATGACCCTGGATTTCCGTCATTTAGAGCCAGCACGGCTGGACTCGATGATTGCCCAGGTGCGCCAGGTGATTGAGGACACTTGTGCCAAACATGGGCTGAGTTACGAGATGGAACCCACCGCCGACTTCCCGCCGCTGTACTTCGACAAAGGCTGCGTCGACGCCGTGCGCGATGCGGCCAATGGGTTGGGCCTGTCGAATATGGACATTGTCAGCGGGGCAGGGCACGACGCAATCTTCGTCGCCGAGCTTGGTCCGGCGGGGATGATCTTCGTGCCGTGTGAAGGTGGCATCAGCCATAACGAAATCGAAAATGCCGCGCCGGATGATCTGGCGGCGGGGTGTGCGGTGTTGTTGCGCGCCATGGTGGCAGCTTCAGCAGCTATCGCCAGCGGTTGAAAATGTGGGAGGGGGCTTGCTCCCGATGACGGTGTGTCAGTCAATTTGTCCGTCGCTGACCCGCCGCTATCGGGAGCAAGCCCCCTCCCACATTTGGACTTTTTTTGAAGTTACACCCAGATGGCATCCCACAGGGGGTAGTCGCCAATTCGCTCGACCAAGCCCGCTCGCAATGGGTTAGCTACCACATACCTGGCCATTTTGATCAGGTCATCTTCCTTGCGCAGCGCCCGATCATGGAAGCTTTCCTGCCACAGCCGCCCGTTGCGTCCGCTAGCACCGTTCACGGTGCGTGTGCTTTTGGATTTTACCTGGCACATCAAGTCCGCCAGCGAGCCTTTTTTCAGTTCGAAAATCCAGTGAAAGTGGTCGGGCATGATCACCCATGCCAGAGAATTCACCAGCCCTTGGTACTGAGCGAGCCGAAACTGCCAGACCACCAGGCGCCCGAGATGAAAGTCGCTGAATAGGCGAATGCGTTCATGCGTATTAGTGGTGATCAGGTAGACGCGGTTCGGTTCACTGAAGCGCCCGATGCGCAGGCGGTGTGACGCGGGTAGATCTGCCATTCCATGGCCCTCTCATGTTGTGCTTGGAGAGGCTAGATTGCAGTGCCAATAACTGACGGGCAGGCTTATGGCAGGATGTGTCCGGGCGGGCGCAATCGGGAGCAAGCCCCCTCCCACAGGGGGCCACGGTGTTCATACATAGTGTGTCTGGCGCGGAACCAGTGTGGGAAGGTGGGCAGCTCCTCCCACAGAGGGGGCATGTTCATACAGGTTGTGTCTGGCGCAGGACCAGTGTGGGAGGGGGCTTGCTCCCGATTGCGGTATTGACGTCAGGCGCCAGGTTGCCAGCCACCGCCGAGTGCGGTCAAAAGCCCCACACTTGCCACCAGCTGCCGCGTCTGTACGGCCTGTAATGTGCGCTGCGCCTGTAGCGCCGCAGTTTGTGCGGTGACCACATCCAGATAACTCACCGCCCCCGCCTGATAGCTGTTCATCGCCAACGCCTGGGTATGTTGCGCCGCCCGCGCCGCCGCCTGTTCATCCTGGGCTTGCTGCTGCAAGTCCCTCAGTTGCCCCAGGTTGTCCTCTACCTCTCGTACGGCTTGCAACACATGGCTACGGTATTGCGCCGACGCCTCTTCAAACTCGGCCTTGGCCTGGCGCTCATTGGCACTCAACCGCCCGCCATCAAAGATCGGCAGGCTCACCAACGGCCCCAACGCCCAATATCGATTGCCAGCTGACAGCAGATTCCCGACGCCTTGCGTCTGCCCGCCTATCAACCCGGTCAGGCTGAAATCCGGATACCACGCTGCCTTGGCTACGCCGATATTTGCGTTGGCCGCAAACACCCGGCGTTCAGCCGCGGCAATGTCCGGGCGACGTTGCAGCAAGTGGCTTGGCAACTGCGATGGAATCCTTGGCAAGGCCATCAACTGCGGGCTGGGCGGCAATGAAAAATCACTGGCCGCCACGCCCACCAACTCGCCGATTGCATGCTCGGTCAGGTTGCGTTGCCCACGCACTTCATCCAGTTGCGCCTTGGCCTCGGCCAGTTGATTTTGTGCGCGGGTCAGGTCCAGTTCCGAGGCAATCTGGCCTTCGTAGCGACTGCGCGTCAGTTGCAGCGCCTGGCTGAAATCCTCCAGCGAGCTGTCGAGTATTCGGCTCTGTGCATCCAGGCCATTGAGTTGCACATATAACGTCGTCAACTGCCGTTGCAGGCTCAGGCGAGCCACCGCCAAGTCATCGCCTGACGCTTGCGCCTGAGCGTCGCCGGCCGCGACCTGATTGCGGATCTTGCCCCACAGGTCCAGGTCGTAGCTCAACGAAAACCCGGCAATGTTGCTGTTGTACACCGACGGCTGCGTTGTGCCGCGCAACGGTCTCGCGTCCGATTGCCGTTGGCGCTGCGGCTGTGCGCTGGCGCTGATTTGCGGGAACAGCCC
Source organism: Pseudomonas sp. HN8-3 (assembly GCF_020790195.1). Taxonomy (NCBI): domain Bacteria; kingdom Pseudomonadati; phylum Pseudomonadota; class Gammaproteobacteria; order Pseudomonadales; family Pseudomonadaceae; genus Pseudomonas; species Pseudomonas sp. HN8-3. The sequence goes on along the minus strand of NZ_CP086206.1, from coordinate 3,692,201 downwards.
GGCGTGCAACTGGCTGGCATACGCCTGGGAGGCATCGAAGTGCGCCAGTGCCGCGGCCAGGTCCGGGTTGCTGTTGAGCAATTGCTGCTGCAGCTTGTTCAACGTTGGATCGTTATAGAGTTGCCACCACTGGGTCGCCAACTGATCGGACGGTTGCGCGCTGTGCCATGGGCCGTCGCTGGTCTGTTCGCGGTAGTGGGCGGGCAGGTCAATCGATGGCGCGGTATAGGTCGGTGCCATTGAGCAACCCTGCAACGCCAGCAGCATCAACGCCGCGAGCGGTTTAAGCCTTGGGCGCATGGGCACCTCCGGCGGCGTCGGCCAGTTGCACCGGGTCGCCTTCGCGCAGGGCATCGGGCGGGTTGTCGATGATGTGGTCGGTGGCTTTCAAACCCTGGTCGATCACCAGGCGCTCGCCCAGGTCCAGACCGATGTGGATGTCTTGCAGGTGCACATGATTCTGCCCATCCAACACCGCCACTTGCGTACCCTGGGCGCGGAAGATCAAGGCGCTGGCCGGTATGCTCACGCCGTGAGTATCGGCCGGAATCGGCAGGCTGGCTTCGGCGTAGTCGCCCGGTAGCAATTCACCGCTGGGGTTGTCGACGACGAACTGGGCGAGCAGGGTGCCGGAGCGGCGGTCGATGGCGGTGGAGTCACCGATCAGGCGCGCCTTGAAGTGTTCGCCTGGGTGCTCAGGCACCGTCAACTCGGCTTCCAGGCCCGGATGGATCACTGCCGCGTAGTTCTGCGGCACCGGTACATACAGGCGCAGTTGGTGGGTGTCGGCCAGGGTGAACAGCGCCAGATCGCTGTCGGTATCGGCTTTGATCAACTGACCGATATCGGTATGCCGCGCAGTGATGGTGCCAGCGAATGGCGCACGCAGGGTTTTGTAGCCCTCCAATGCTGACAAGCGAGCGTAGTCCGCTGCGCCAGCCTCGGCATTGGCTGTGGTCGCGGCGGCGTTCGAGGTTTTTTCATCGGCTTCCTGACGCGACACTGAATGGCTCGCCAACAGGTGTTGCCAGCGCGTGGCAGTGGTGGCTGCCAGACGTGCATTGGCCTGTTCCTGAATCAGCCGTGCGTGAGTCTGCGCCAGCTGCTGGTCGAGGTCAGGGCTGTCGATTTCGGCGAGGATTTGCCCGGCCTTGACCTGCGTGCCCATATCCACTTTCCAGTCTTTCAGATAGCCGCTGACCCGCGCATGGATCGGCGCTGTGCTCCAGGCTTCCAGGTGCGCCGGCAAGCGCAGCGTATCGCCGGCAGTGTTCTGTTGGGGTTGGAACACCATCACTTGGGGAATGGCCGCAGTTTCGGTCCAGGCAGCGACAGATCGCTCGTGCAGCGTGCGGGCGTGCAAGCCGCTGGCGACCAGCAGGGCAGCGAGGGTCAGGCCGCCGACACCCATCAGCATCAGACGCTTGCGCGAGGGTTTGTGATCAGACGACATGGGGCGTTTCTCCAGCAATTGCGCGAGTAGGGTGACGGCCGTGGACCAGGCTGAAGACCACGGGTACAAACAACAGAGTGGCGATGGTGGCGAAGATCAAACCGCCGATAACGGCGCGGCCCAGCGGCGCGTTTTGCTCCTCGGACAGCGCCAGGGGCAACATGCCGATGATCATTGCCAGGGCGGTCATGCACACTGGGCGAAAGCGCGTGTAACCGGCTTCCATGGCGGCTTTCAACGCGTCGCCATGTTCGGCCAGGCGTTCACGGCAGAAGCTCACCACCAGGATCGAGTTGGCGGTGGCCACGCCCATGCACAGGATGGCGCCGGTGAGCGCCGGGACCGATAACGAGGTGCCGCTGAGGAACAGCATCCACACGATCCCCGCCAGTGCGGCCGGTAACGCCGTGATGATCACAAAGGGGTCGGCCCAGGACTGGAAGTTGACCACGATCAGCAAGTAGATCAGCACCACGGCGCCGAGCAGCCCCAAGCTCAAACCACTGAACGCCTCATGCAGCGCATCGATTTGCCCGTGCAGGCTGATGGTCGCGCCTTTGGGACGCATGGATGCAGTGTCGTCCAGCACTTTTTGCACATCACGGGCCACGCCGCCCAGGTCGCGACCTTGTACGTTGGCATACAGGTCCAGGGTCGGTTCGATGTTGTAGTGGGTGACCACCGCCGGGCTTTGTACGCGGGAGATGGTCGCCACGCCCCCGAGGATTTGCGATTGGCCATTGGCACCGGTCACCGGTAGGGCCTCCAGTGATGGCAGGCTGTCGAGACGGTACTGCGGGGTGGCGGCGACGATGGAATAGGACACGCCATTGGCCGGGTTGAGCCAGAAGGTCGGTGCCACCTGGGAGCTGCCGGCCAGGGAGGCGACCATGCTGTTGGTGACGTCTTTTTCGGTAATGCCCAAGCCGTTGGCGCGCAGGCGGTCGACATTGACCTGCAAGGAGGGGTAACCGGTGGACTGCTGGATATGCAGGTCTACAATGCCTGGTACGTGTTGCAAGCGTCGTTCGAGTTCTACGGCGTAAGCGCGGTTTTCTGCATCGCTGCGCCCGGAGATTTTCACATCCAGCGGGGCCGGCGCGCCGAAGTTGAGAATCTGGCTGCTGATGTCTGCCGGCAGGAACGCAAAGTGGCTGCCGGGGAAACTTTGCGGCAGGGCTTCACGCAGTTTTTTCACGTAGTCGGCGGTGGGGGCGTGGTGCTTATTCAGGGTGACCTGGATATCGCCATCCTGAGGGCCGATGGTGCCGCTGCTGCTGTAGGCCATGTCGATACCGCTGAGCGGGATGCCGATATTGTCGACGATGGTGTCGAGTTCGTCGGCGGGGATGACCTCGCGAATGCGTGCTTCGATGCGATCGAACGCAGCGGCGCTTTCCTCGATTCGCGTGCCCAGCGGCAAGCGCACATGCAGCGCGAGGGCACCGGCATCGGTGGCCGGGAAAAAGTCCTGGCCCAGGCTCGGCAGCAACGCGAATGAGGCGATTACGCAGGCCAGGAAGCCGACAATGAAGCGCTTTCGCGCCCCCAGCGCCAACGTCAGCAAGCCATGGTAAGTGTCACGGATATTGGAGAAGTGACGCTCAAAGCCCTGTTGGAAATTCAGCACCGATTGCAGCAACGCATTGCGCGGTTTCGCGTGTTGCTCACCCTCATGATGGTTGATGAATTGATCTTCGGGATGATGCCCCACGCCTTGCTCCGGCGTATGCGGCTTGAGCAGGAACATCGCCAGCGTCGGCACCAGGGTGCGCGAGAGGATGAACGAACTGGCCATGGCAAAGATCACCGCCAGCGCCATTGGCCGGAACAGATAACCGGCGATGCCTTGCAGCAAAAACATCGGCACAAACACGATGCAGATGCACAGCAGCGAGACAAACGCCGGGCCGACGATTTGCGCGGCACCGTCGAGGATCGCAGTGTTCACCGCCTTGCCTTGTTCCAGGTGCCAGTTGATGTTTTCGATGGTCACTGTGGCGTCGTCCACCAGAATCCCCACCGCCAACGCCAGCCCGCCGAGAGTCATCACGTTGAGGGTTTGCCCGCTGACCGCCAGCAGCGCGATGGCCGAGAGCACCGCCAGCGGAATCGACGCGGCGATGATCAAGGTCGAGCGCCAACTGCCGAGAAACAACAGGATCATTGCACTGGTGAGCAGCGCGGCAATGATGCCTTCCTGGGCTACGCTGCCCACCGATTGCTTGACGAACACCGAGGCATCACCCAGCAGTGAGGTTTTCAGTGAAGGCGGCAGGGTTTCGTTGATGCGTGGCAGCATCTGGCGGATGCCGTCGATGATCGACAGGGTAGAGATGCTGCCGTTCTTCAACGCCGGCATCAGCACCGCGCGATGGCCGTCGACGCGCACGATGTTGGTTTGTGGCGGCGAACCGTCGCGCACATGGGCGACCTGGCCGATGGTGATGATTGCGCCGTCGACTGTTTTGATCGGCAGGTCATTGAGTTCATCAATGGCCTTGGGGCTGTTGTTGAGCAGGATCGTGTATTCGTTGGAACCCAGCTTGGCGGTGCCCACCGGGATGATCTGGTTCTGCAAAGCCAGGGCATTGCCGACGTCCTGGGCCGACAAGCCCTTGGCAGCCAGGGCCTGGGGGTCGAGGTCGAGGGTGATCTGACGCTGCTTGCCGCCCATCGGCGTGGGCATGGCCAGGCCGGGCAGCGCGCTCAGGGGCAGGCGGATGTTGTTCTGCACCAGGTCGCGGATCCTGGCTTCCGAAAGGCTCGGGCTGGAGAACGCCATTTGCAGGATCGGCACCGTGGAGGCGCTGTAGTTGAGGATCAGCGGCGGCGTGATGCCCGGTGGCATCTGCTTGAGCACGGTTTGCGACACCGCTGTGACCTGGGCGTTGGCGGTGCGGATATCGACGCCGGGCTGGAAGAAGATCTTGACGATACCCATGCCGGGCAGTGATTGCGATTCGATATGTTCGATGTCGTTGACGGTGGTGCTCAAGGAGCGTTCATAGGTGTAGATCACCCGCCCGGCCATGGCGTCCGGGGACAGGCCGTTGTACTGCCAGACCACCGCGACCACGGGTATGCCGATATCGGGAAACACATCAGTGGGCGTACGCAGGGCCGCCATGGGCCCGATGATGCAGATGAATATGGCCAACACGATAAACGTGTACGGCTTTTGCAGTGCGGTCTTTACCAGCCCGAGCATGCGTGAGTCTCCGAGAAGAGCAGGATTGCAAACCCCGGCAGTCTTGCCCGACCCACCTAACACGCACCTTTCAGCCAGGTGAAGGAAGATTTAGGTAATGGCTGAAGATCGTTTCATTGGTATTCATTTGTTCTGCAAACGCCGGCTCTTCAAGCTTGCCAGCCATCGGATACGTCTTTTTTGATGTTCTTTGGAGCCCTGCCATGTCACTGAAAACCCTGTTGTTGATACCTATGCTGAGCGTAGTTGTGTTGCTCTTGGCCTGCGCCGGCCCGCTGCCCAAGGCCGACCCGAGCCAAGCCTGGATCGGCCTGAAAGAGGAAGCGCCAAATGACCTGATGGCCGAGCGGGTGGACGGTAAACGCGTCGATGACGGGCGCTACTTTGAAGTCAGCCCCGGTGACCATCGGCTGGACGTGACCTTGTTTGAAGACGAACCCGGCGACGACAACCAGCAAGACTGCCAGGGCCGGGTGGAATACAAACACTTCAAGGCGGGTGAGCATTACACACTGGAAGAGTCGAGCCTGGGCACCACCGTGCGTGCATCCCTCAAGGACGGGCACGGCAAGGAAATCGCCGCCACCCAAGACTTCAATTGCATGCCTGGCTAGGCGTGATGGGCCGTCGCCTTGGGAGGCTTGGCGGGCGCGGCAGGTTTGACGTGGGGGTGATGATGCCGGCGAGTCACGCGCATGACCCCCCACAACATGGCCGCGGCCACTGCCAACCAACCACAGATCAACAGAAAAATTGTCGTCGCAAGGCTCATTCGGGCCTCCTTTCGCCCACTTGGGGCACACACAGTCTTCTCAATGGACAGTCTAGCTACCTGGCGGTTGCCTGCTATTGACCAATGGTCGTGTCTGTCCAACTTGTTTGCTCTATCGCGGGTGCTTTACTGATGTGCCAGGCTATACCCGCGCTCAAGAGCATCCTATGATCAGGGCCCTCACTGCCCGTTGATCAAGAGAGTAAAACATTGCGCTTACGCTCGAACCTTAAAACATCCATCTTGCTGGCTTGTGCCCTGGGGTTAACGGCTTGTTCCAGCCAACCGTCGAAGCTGTCCGGCCTGCCGGAGCGCGTTGAACTCAACGGCGTGCCGACCTTTCGCAGCGAGGCTTATCAGAGCGGTCCTACGGCACTTGCCAGTATGCTGTCGCAACAAGGCATTGTCATGACACCGGGGTTGCTGGACAAGCCGCTGCGCCTGCCGGGTGCTGAGGCGAACCTCGAACGCAACATGCAGGTGCTGGCGCGCGAATACGGGCTGATGGTGTACCCACTGGACGCCAAGCTGACCGCGGTGCTGGCGCAGGTGGCGGCGGGTTACCCGGTGATGGCGCGAATCAATTCCAGCTTCTGGTCCGGAGCGCGTTATGTCGTGGTGGTGGGGTTCAACCAGCAGAAGAGCACGGTGTTGTTGCGCTCTGGAAACGAGCGCCGATTGATTATGGAATTCAGCGACTTCGAGTCGGCGTGGAAGAGCGCGGGGCACTGGGCTATCCTCACCCAGCGGCCGAGCCAATTACCGGCCAATGTGGATGCGCAGCGCTGGCGTGATGCGGCGAATGCAACAGGCCAGGCGGGGCAGGAAGGGGCAGCGGCCCAAGCGCTCAAAGTGTTGGCAGAACGCAAATAAAAATGTGGGAGGGGGCTTGCTCCCGATAGCGGTTGATCAGGATAAGTTTTATAGCCTGGCACACCGCCATCGGGAGCAAGCCCCCTCCCACATTGGGCCTGCTTATTTCAATAAGATGGTGGTTAGTTAGCGGCGAACTTCTACCGCATTCCCCCGGTTCTTCAGATTCTTGTCAGCCTTGTAGCGCAACGCAACGTCCGGCACCGCGCCGCCTTTGCCGGTCTCAACCCAGCTGCGAATCCGGCTGGCGTCGGCAAAATGGGTGAATTTGCCAAAGGCATCCAGGATCACCAGCGACACCGGGCGGTTGCCCATGCTGGTCACCAATACCAGGCAATGGCCGGCCTGGTTGGTAAAGCCGGTCTTGGTCAGCTTAATGTCCCAGTTGGCGCGGTTGATCAGGTGGTCGGTGTTGGAGAAACCCAAGGTGTAGTTGGGCTTGCGGAACGCCACGGTCTTTTCCTTGGTGGTGCTCAACTGGCTCAGCATCGGGAATTTACGCGCGTACGCCAGCAGCTTGCTCAGGTCGCGAGCGGTCGAGACGTTATGGATCGACAGGCCGGTAGGCTCCACATAGTGGGTGCTGGTCATCCCCAGGGACTTGGCCTTGGCGTTCATCGCCGCAATGAATGCCGCATAGCCACCCGGATAGTGGTGGGCCAGGCTCGCCGCGGCGCGGTTTTCCGAGGACATCAGCGCAATCAGCAGCATTTCCTTGCGCGGCATCTGGCTGCCGATTTTTACCCGGGAGAACACGCCTTTCATCTCTGGCGTGTCGGTGATGTTGATGTCGATGTACTCATCCATGTTCTGCTTGGCTTCCAGCACGATCAGGCCGGTCATCAGTTTGCTCACTGAAGCGATGGGGACCACCACGTCGGGATTGCTGGAATAAATGACTTTGTTGGTTTGCAAGTCCACCAGCATGGCGCTGCCGGAGGCGATTTGCAGTTTGGAGGCGTCACGCGGGGCCAGGGTGGATTCGGCGGCGTGGGCGAAGGTGCCTGTCAAAGCGAAAAACAGGCCGACAATAGAGAGACGAATTTTCACGCGGATGAACTCGCTAAAAAGTAAGGAAATACCGTTCGGGAACGGGCTTTATGAAAAATGACGTTACATTCTAGGAGTATGGATCAGAAACTGTCGAATGTTCTTCCAGAACCGGATGAAAGTGCTTAAAAACTAAGAAAAAACAGTTTTTTCTCAGGCAATAAAAAGCCCCGCGCTAAGGCAGGGCTTTTTCATTACGCCTGGTTATTAACCGTGCAGGGTTTCTGCTGCGTACAAGGTATTTTCCAACAGGCAGGCGCGGGTCATCGGTCCGACACCACCTGGCACTGGCGTGATCCAGCCGGCGCGGGGCAGGGCAGTGTCGTAGACGACGTCGCCGACCAGCTTGCCGTCATCCTGGCGGTTGATGCCCACGTCGATGACGATGGCGCCTTCCTTGATCCATTCACCTTTGACCAACCCCGGCTTGCCAGCAGCGACCACCACCAGGTCGGCGCGGCCAACGTGGCCAGCCAGGTCCTTGGTGAAGCGGTGGGTGACGGTCACGGTGCAGCCGGCCAGCAGCAGCTCCATGGCCATCGGGCGACCGACGATATTGGATGCGCCTACCACGACTGCGTCCAGACCATAGAGATCGACCCCGGTGCTTTCCAGCAAGGTCATGATGCCTTTGGGTGTGCATGGGCGCAGCAGCGGGATACGTTGGGCCAGGCGGCCGACGTTATAAGGGTGGAAACCGTCGACGTCTTTGTCCGGGCGGATGCGTTCCAGCAACTTGGAGGCGTCCAGGTGCTCGGGCAGCGGCAGCTGCAGCAGGATGCCGTCCATTTCCGGATCATCGTTGAGGCGGTCAATCAGGTCGGTCAGGGCCTGTTGAGTGGTGTCAGAAGGCAAGTCGTAGGCTTTGGAAATAAAGCCGACCTCTTCACAGTCTTTACGCTTGTGCGAGACATAAACCTGAGAGGCAGGATCGCTGCCGACCAGGATCACCGCGAGGCCAGGCGTGCGCAGGCCTTGCTGGCGACGCTCGGTGACGCGTTTGGCGATCTGCTGGCGCAGGCTGGCGGCGATTGATTTGCCGTCGATAAGTTGTGCAGTCATTACGCGTGATTAACCATCGAGAGGGGGAAGAAAAGTGCGCGCATTCTCGCACGCCAGGGCGCGAGGGCAAAGGCGCTTGGTCTGCAAATTGCCCTAAGCCCTTAAATAAAATCAGTTTTTTTCAAAAAAGATTTGACGGGTATCAGGACGCTCTATACTATTCGTCGCACTTGTCGGGCACAGCCTAGCACTGGTTAGAAGGTCGAGCAGAATTGTTGTCCTGCAAGGCTGGAAACACTTAGTTTGTAATCCTCCAAGAGTACAGATTAATCAGGCGCCCGTAGCTCAGCTGGATAGAGCATCCGCCTTCTAAGCGGATGGTCGCAGGTTCGAGTCCTGCCGGGTGCGCCATTAGGCAGCTTTGGCACAAGTAGCGCAATATGGTGGGCGTAGCTCAGTTGGTAGAGCACGGGATTGTGACTCCCGTTGTCGAGGGTTCGATCCCCTTCGTCCACCCCATATTTTGAAAGGCGCCAGATTAATCGTCTGGCGCCTTTGCTTTAAGAGCTTCAAGCGCGGATGTGGTGGAATTGGTAGACACACTGGATTTAGGTTCCAGCGCCGCGAGGCGTAAGAGTTCGAGTCTCTTCATCCGCACCAATTAAAGCTTTGCTGTGCCGTCAGGCGGGGCAGGGCTCAACAAAGAAGTAGTTTGGTTTCTTTGTTAACGCAATATGGTGGGCGTAGCTCAGTTGGTAGAGCACGGGATTGTGACTCCCGTTGTCGAGGGTTCGATCCCCTTCGTCCACCCCATATTCGAAAGGCGCCAGATTTAACAGTCTGGCGCCTTTTTTGGTTTTAGCGGTTCGTATATCCGGCAGCTGCAGGTGCAAGGTCGAAAGGGTGGGGTGTTTCATCGTATTTGTGTGTCTCGATGATGCCGCGCTGCCCGCAGGCCCTGTGCGCGGGGTCGGGCGTCAGGGAAATGACTGGTTTCTTCTATATAGAAGAGGCGGCGCAGAGCCCTGGCGCAGTTGGCTGTATTTGTCACCGGGGCGAGGTGCATCCGTGCCTTCGTACCGATAAATTGCCGGCTGTTTTCCGCTGTATTTTCAGTAGGGTGACTTCTTGAGTTTGACCCACTAGAATGCATGCCCTTGATTGGGGTCGGAAATGGCCGGCTAACGTCTGTGCAACGAGGAATATCCATGCAAGTTTCTGTTGAAAATACTACTGCTCTCGAGCGCCGCCTGAGCATCACCGTGCCGGCAGAGCGTATCGAGACTGCGGTCAACAAGCGTCTGCAGCAGACTGCCCAGAAGGCCAAGATCGCTGGTTTCCGTCCAGGCAAAGTGCCGATGAGCGAAATCAAGCGTCGTTTTGGTGCCGATGCGCGCCAGGAAGCTGTAGGTGACGTGATCCAGGCTTCCTTCTACGAAGCCGTTGTCGAGCAAAAGCTGAACCCGGCTGGCTCGCCTTCGATCGAACCCAAGTCCCTGGAAGCTGGCAAGGACCTGGAATACGTTGCCGTATTCGAAGTGTTCCCGGAATTCGAAGTGGCTGGTTTCGAAGGTATCGAAATCGAGCGTCTGAGCGCCGAAGTGGCTGATTCGGACCTGGACAACATGCTGGAAATCCTGCGCAAGCAGAACACCCGTTTTGAAGTGGCCGAGCGTGCTGCCCAGAACGAAGACCAGTTGAACATCGATTTCGTTGGCAAGGTTGACGGCGAAGTGTTCGCTGGCGGCTCCGCCAAGGGCACTCAGCTGGTGCTGGGTTCCAACCGCATGATCCCTGGCTTCGAAGACGGTCTGGTTGGCGCCAAAGCCGGCGAAGAGCGCGTTCTGAACCTGGAATTTCCAGCGGACTACCAGAACCTGGACCTGGCCGGCAAAGCTGCCGAGTTCACCGTTACCGTCAACAGCGTTTCCGAGCCTAAGCTGCCAGAGCTGAACGAAGAGTTCTTCGCTCAATTCGGTATCAAGGAAACCGGCATCGAAGGTTTCCGCACCGAAGTTCGCAAGAACATGGAGCGTGAACTGCGCCAGGCCATCAAGTCCAAGGTCAAGAACCAGGTCATGGACGGTCTGCTGGCCGCCAACCCGATCGAAGTGCCAAAGGCCCTGCTGTCCAACGAAGTGGATCGCCTGCGCGTACAAGCTGTTCAGCAGTTTGGTGGCAACATCAAGCCTGACCAACTGCCAGCCGAGCTGTTCGAAGAGCAAGCCAAGCGCCGCGTTGTGCTGGGCCTGATCGTGGCTGAAGTGGTCAAGCAGTTCGACCTCAAGCCTGACGAAGACCGCGTTCGCGAAATGATCCAGGAAATGGCTTCGGCCTACCAGGAACCTGAGCAGGTCGTGGCTTGGTACTACAAGAATGACCAGCAGCTGAACGAAGTACGTTCGGTTGTGCTTGAAGAACAAGTTGTGGATACTGTTCTGCAGAAGGCTAAGGTGACCGATAAAGCGGTCTCTTACGAAGAAGCAGTCAAACCGGCGGAAGCAGCACAAGCCGACTGATTGTCCAACTCGTTGGAAATTCAACCATAAGCCAGCCTCGCGCTGGCTTATGCGTTTTCAAGACATGACTATTTGGGAGTAACTGCAGAGCATGTTCCGTAATTCCTATATTCAGCAGAACTCTGATATCCAGGCCGCCGGCGGCCTGGTCCCGATGGTTGTCGAGCAGTCCGCTCGTGGCGAACGCGCCTACGACATCTACTCGCGCCTGCTCAAGGAGCGAGTGATCTTTCTGGTTGGCCCGGTAGAGGACTACATGGCTAACCTGATCTGTGCGCAATTGCTGTTCCTTGAAGCGGAAAACCCGGACAAGGACATCCATCTCTACATCAACTCGCCAGGTGGTTCGGTGACCGCAGGGATGTCGATCTACGACACCATGCAATTCATCAAGCCAAACGTGTCGACTACCTGCATCGGCCAGGCTTGCAGCATGGGCGCGTTCCTGCTGACGGCGGGTGCCGAAGGCAAGCGTTTCTGCCTGCCGAACTCACGTGTGATGATTCACCAGCCACTGGGCGGTTTCCAGGGCCAGGCATCGGACATTGAAATCCATGCCAAGGAAATCCTTTTCATTCGTGAGCGTCTGAACACGCTGATGGCCAAGCACAGCGGGCACACACTGGAAGAAATCGAGCGCGATACCAACCGTGACAATTTCATGAGCGCAGAAGCCGCCCGTGAATACGGGTTGATCGACGCAGTGATCGAAAAGCGCCCCGCTTAATATAAGCCGCTCAAAATAGGGCTGGTCGGCATGTCCGACCACTGGCGGGCTTGAAAAAGCCCGCATAAGCCTTCATCTTGTGTTGCAAGCCTATCGGATTTGGATCGAACGAATGACTGACACCCGCAACGGCGAGGACAACGGCAAGCTGCTCTATTGCTCCTTCTGTGGCAAAAGCCAGCATGAAGTACGCAAATTGATTGCCGGCCCCTCGGTGTTTATCTGCGACGAATGCGTCGACCTGTGCAATGACATCATCCGCGAGGAGGTGCAGGAAGCCCAGGCCGAGAGCAGTGCGCACAAACTCCCATCGCCTAAAGAAATCAGCGGCATCCTGGACCAATACGTTATTGGCCAGGAGCGTGCAAAGAAGGTTCTGGCCGTAGCGGTGTACAACCACTACAAGCGCCTGAACCAGCGTGACAAGAAAGGCGACGAGGTCGAACTCGGCAAGAGCAACATCCTGCTGATCGGTCCTACAGGCTCGGGTAAAACCTTGCTTGCGGAAACCCTCGCTCGCCTGCTGAACGTTCCGTTCACCATTGCCGACGCCACCACCCTCACCGAGGCTGGCTATGTGGGCGAAGATGTCGAGAACATCATTCAGAAACTGCTGCAGAAGTGCGACTACGACGTAGAGAAGGCCCAGATGGGTATTGTCTACATCGATGAAATCGACAAGATTTCGCGCAAGTCCGACAACCCGTCGATCACTCGGGACGTTTCCGGTGAAGGCGTGCAGCAGGCACTGTTGAAACTGATCGAAGGCACGGTTGCTTCCGTACCGCCACAAGGCGGCCGCAAGCACCCGCAGCAGGAATTCCTTCAGGTTGATACGCGCAACATCCTGTTCATTTGTGGTGGCGCATTCTCCGGCCTGGAGAAGGTTATCCAGCAGCGCTCCACCCGTGGCGGCATTGGTTTCAGTGCGGAAGTGCGCAGCAAGGAAGAAGGCAAGAAGGTGGGCGAGTCCCTGCGTGAAGTCGAGCCTGACGATCTGGTCAAGTTTGGTCTGATCCCGGAATTCGTTGGTCGCTTGCCGGTCCTGGCGACATTGGACGAATTGGATGAGGCGGCTTTGATTCAGATCCTCACCGAGCCTAAGAACGCCCTGACCAAGCAATACGCCAAGTTGTTCGAGATGGAAGGCGTGGACCTCGAGTTCCGTACCGACGCGCTCAAATCGGTGGCCAAGCGGGCACTGGAGCGCAAGACCGGTGCACGTGGCCTGCGTTCGATCCTCGAAGGCGTGTTGCTCGACACCATGTACGAAATCCCCTCGCAGTCTGAGGTGAGCAAAGTGGTGATCGACGAAAGCGTTATCGAAGGCAAGTCCAAGCCACTGTATATCTACGAAAACAGTGAGCCGACGGCCAAGGCTGCGCCAGACGCGTAAGCGTTCAGCAGTTGCGGTACAAGCAAGGGGCCTCTAGGGGCCCCTTGTTTTTTGGGGCGTTTTCTTGGTGCGGTGGTTAAATTCGCGTGTATTCATGCGTTTAACTACTGGCATTGAGCTTGTTTTTTTTGCATGTAACCCCCATCTTGGTTTCATGCTTACTTATCAACTGTCATAGAGGCGAAATCATGAAGACAACCATCGAATTGCCTCTCCTGCCGTTGCGTGATGTCGTCGTCTATCCGCACATGGTTATCCCGCTGTTCGTGGGGCGCGAGAAGTCTATCGAAGCCCTCGAGGCTGCGATGACGGGCGACAAGCAGATCCTGCTGTTGGCCCAGAAGAATCCTGCTGATGATGATCCGGGTGAAGATGCCCTGTATCGCGTCGGCACCATTGCCACTGTGCTGCAATTGCTCAAGCTGCCTGATGGCACCGTCAAGGTGCTGGTGGAAGGCGAGCAGCGCGGTGCCGTAGAGCGTTTCATGGAAGTGGACGGGCACCTGCGCGCCGAAGTGGCACTGATCGAAGAAGTCGAAGCTGCAGAGCGCGAATCCGAAGTGTTTGTGCGCAGCCTGCTCTCGCAGTTCGAGCAGTATGTGCAGTTGGGCAAGAAAGTCCCCGCTGAAGTGCTGTCTTCCCTCAGCAGCATTGATGAACCAAGCCGCCTGGTTGATACCATGGCCGCGCACATGGCGCTGAAAATCGAGCAGAAGCAGGACATCCTCGAAATCATCGACCTGTCGGCCCGTGTCGAGCACGTGTTGGCGCTGCTGGACGGCGAAATCGACCTGTTGCAGGTAGAAAAACGCATCCGCGGTCGGGTGAAGAAGCAAATGGAGCGCAGCCAGCGCGAGTACTACCTGAATGAGCAGATGAAGGCCATTCAGAAGGAACTCGGCGACGGCGAGGAAGGCCACAACGAAATCGAAGAGCTGAAAAAGCGCATTGATGCCGCTGGCCTGCCCAAAGATGCCTTGACCAAGGCTACCGCAGAGCTGAACAAGCTCAAGCAGATGTCGCCAATGTCGGCCGAAGCCACCGTGGTGCGTTCCTACATCGATTGGCTGGTGCAGGTGCCGTGGAAGGCCCAGACCAAGGTACGCCTGGATCTGGCTCGCGCTGAAGAAATCCTCGATGCCGACCACTATGGTCTTGAGGAAGTCAAAGAGCGCATCCTCGAATACCTTGCCGTGCAAAAGCGCGTGAAAAAGATTCGTGGTCCGGTGTTGTGCCTGGTCGGCCCTCCGGGTGTGGGTAAAACCTCCCTGGCCGAGTCGATTGCCAGTGCCACCAACCGCAAGTTTGTGCGCATGGCCCTGGGCGGTGTGCGTGACGAGGCGGAAATCCGTGGTCATCGCCGTACCTACATCGGTTCGATGCCAGGAAGATTGATTCAAAAGATGACAAAAGTGGGCGTGCGCAACCCGCTGTTCCTGCTCGATGAAATCGACAAAATGGGCAGCGATATGCGTGGCGATCCTGCCTCCGCGCTGCTTGAGGTGCTCGATCCGGAGCAGAATCACAACTTCAACGACCATTACCTGGAAGTCGACTACGACTTGTCTGACGTAATGTTCCTGTGCACCTCCAACTCCATGAACATTCCGCCAGCCTTGCTGGACCGGATGGAGGTGATTCGTCTGCCGGGTTACACCGAAGACGAGAAGATCAATATCGCCGTCAAATACCTCGCACCCAAGCAGATTTCGGCCAACGGCCTGAAGAAGGGCGAGATCGAGTTTGAGGTCGAGGCGATCCGCGACATCGTGCGTTACTACACCCGCGAGGCCGGTGTACGGGGCCTTGAGCGCCAGATCGCGAAGATCTGCCGCAAGGCGGTGAAAGAACACGCACTGGAAAAACGTTTCTCTGTGAAGGTAGTTGCCGACTCCCTGGAACACTTCCTGGGCGTGAAGAAATTCCGCTACGGCCTGGCCGAGCAGCAGGACCAGGTCGGGCAGGTGACTGGCCTGGCGTGGACTCAGGTGGGTGGCGAATTACTCACCATTGAAGCTGCGGTGATTCCCGGCAAAGGCCAGTTGATCAAGACCGGCTCCCTGGGTGACGTGATGGTCGAATCCATCACGGCCGCGCAGACCGTGGTGCGCAGTCGCGCCCGCAGCCTGGGCATCCCGCTGGACTTCCATGAGAAGCACGACACCCATATCCATATGCCGGAAGGGGCGACCCCGAAAGACGGCCCTAGCGCGGGCGTAGGCATGTGCACGGCCCTGGTGTCGGCATTGACTGGCATCCCTGTGCGAGCTGACGTCGCAATGACCGGGGAAATTACCCTGCGTGGTCAGGTATTGGCCATCGGTGGTCTGAAAGAGAAATTGCTGGCGGCTCACCGGGGCGGAATCAAGACGGTGATCATTCCGGAAGAGAATGTTCGCGACTTGAAGGAAATTCCTGACAACATCAAGCAGGATCTTCAGATTAAACCGGTTAAATGGATTGACGAGGTCCTGCAAATTGCGCTGCAATACGCGCCGGAACCCTTGCCGGATGTAGCTCCGGAGATAGTCGCGAAGGACGAAAAACGCGAGTCAGATTCCAAGGAAAGAATTAGCACGCATTAATGTGTTAAAGCCTGGGGGCTTCCTTGACAGCTTTTTAGAGCCCTTGTTATAAAGCGGCTCTTAAGTGTCTGTAGGCCACCCAGCACTGGTTTTTGCTTTTACCAAAAAACTTAGAATCATACTCAATAGATATATAAGGGGACTTAGAGTGAACAAGTCGGAACTGATTGATGCTATCGCCGCATCCGCTGATATCCCGAAAGCTGCTGCTGGCCGTGCGCTGGACGCAGTAATCGAATCCGTCACTGGCGCTCTGAAGGCCGGCGACTCCGTGGTACTGGTAGGCTTCGGTACTTTCTCTGTGACTGACCGCCCAGCTCGCACTGGCCGTAACCCACAGACTGGCAAAGCACTGCAAATCGCTGCTGCCAAGAAACCAGGTTTCAAAGCCGGTAAAGCCCTGAAAGAAGCCGTTAACTAAGCTTCGATCAAGCCTTTGCTTACCCGGGTCGGACGCACGTCCGACCTGGCAGCGGAGCGGTAGCGACCCACGTATCCATCGGGTCGCCACGCCGGGGGTGAGAGTTCAAACCCCCGTCCGCTCCGCCAGTTACGAGAAGGCGCATCCTCGGATGCGCCTTTCTTCTATCCGGACTCTACCCACGCTCCACGGTTGCCTATTTTTGAAGTTCAACCGTTTCTGGGGGACGCATGCTGCAAAATATCAGGGACAATTCACAAGGCTGGATTGCCAAGACCATTATCGGGATCATCGTCGCATTGATGGCGTTCACCGGTATCGAAGCCATTTTCCAGGCTTCGGGTAATAACGCGCAGGACGTGGCCAAGGTCAACGGTGAACAGATCACCCAGACCGAACTGAGCCAGGCTGTCGACATGCAACGTCGCCAGCTGATGCAACAGCTGGGCAAGGATTTCGATGCTTCGCTGCTGGACGAAAAACTGCTGCGCGACGCGGCCCTCAAGGGCCTGATCGACCGCAAGCTGCTGCTGCAAGGCGCTGCTGATGCCAAGTTCGGCTTTTCGGAAGCCGCTTTGGACCAGGTGATCCTGCAGACGCCGGAATTCCAAGTGGATGGCAAGTTCAATGCCGAACGTTTTGACCAGGTGATCCGTCAACTGGGCTATAGCCGTATGCAATTCCGTCAGATGCTGACCCAGGAAATGCTGATCGGCCAGGTTCGCGCAGGTATCGCCGGCAGCGGTTTCGTCACCGATGCCGAGGTGCTGGCGTTCGCCCGACTGGAAAAACAGACCCGCGATTTCGCCACCGTCAACATCAAGGCAGACCCGGCAGCGGTGAAGCTCACCGATGATGAGGTCAAGGCTTACTACGATCAGCACGCCAAAGAGTTCATGACCCCGGACCAGGTGGTCATCGACTATCTGGAATTGAAGAAGTCCTCCTTCTTCGACCAGGTCACCGTCAAGGACGATGAACTGCAGGCTGCCTACGAGAAGGAAACCGCCAACCTCGCTGAACAGCGTCGTGCCGCGCACATCCTGATCGAAGTCAACGATAAGGTCACCGAGGCGCAAGCCAAGGCCAAGATCGAAGAAGTCCAGGCACGCCTGGCCAAAGGCGAGAAGTTCGAAGCCCTGGCCAAGGAGTTTTCCCAGGATCCAGGTTCGGCCAACAATGGCGGTGACCTGGGCTTTGCCGGCCCTGGCGTCTACGATCCGGACTTCGAAACGGCCCTGTACGGCTTGAAGCAAGACCAGGTATCGGCGCCGGTGCGCAGTGCCTTCGGTTGGCACTTGATCAAGTTGCTGGGCGTTGAAGCACCTGAGGTGCCATCGTTTGCCAGCCTGAAAGACAAGCTGACCCGCGAGCTCAAGACCCAACAGGTTGAACAGCGATTTGTCGAAGCGACCAAGCAATTGGAAGATGCGGCATTCGAAGCGTCCGACCTGGCTCAGCCGGCATCTGACCTGAAACTGACCGTCCACACCTCGGCGCCGTTTGGCCGTGAAGGTGGCGAAGGCGTTGCAGCCAACCGTGCCGTGGTGACTGCGGCATTCAGCCCGGAAGTGCTGGATGAAGGTGCCAACAGCAGCGCCATCGAGCTGGACCCGGAAACCATCATCGTGTTGCGTGCCAAAGAGCATCTCAAGCCGGCTCAACTGCCGCTTGAGAGCGTTGCTGCGGCGATTCGCACCCAGATGACCAAGGAGCGTGCGAGCGCTGCCGCCAAAGCCCATGCAGACGAGTTGATCGCCAGCCTGCGTGACGGCAAAACCGCGCTGGACCAGCCGATTGACGGTCAGGCCTGGAAGGTGACTGAAGCGGCGACCCGCGGTCAGGAATCCATCGACCCAGCCGTGCTGCAAGCCCTGTTCCGCATGCCCAAGCCTGCGGCCAAGGACAAGCCTACTTTCACCACGGTGACGCTGCGTGATGGCAGCCTGGTGATTGTGCGCTTGAACGGCGTCAACGAAGCGGCAGCCCCTACGGACGAAGAAAAGGCGCAATACCGCCGCTTCCTCGCTTCCCGTATCGGTCAGCAGGACTTCGCGGCGTTCCGCAAGCAGCTGGAAACCCAGGCAGACATCAAGAAGTACTGATGCCGGCTTGAATAAAAAAGACCCCGTCCTGAAAAGGCCGGGGTCTTTTTTTGCCCTTGATAAAGTGGGTGCTTAACTCGCCTTATGGGTGCTTGCCTGAAAATTTGAGCTTGCCCCAGGTCAGGCCGATCACCGCTGCCAGGGTCGAAGCGGCCAATACACTGAGCTTGGCGGCCGACAGCAAGGCAGGGTCCGAGAAGGCCAGGGAGGAGATAAAGATCGACATGGTGAACCCGATCCCGGCCAGCAGGCCAACCAGGCCGACGCCTGTCCAGGTCACACCGTCCGGCAGCTTGCAGATATTGAGCTTGACCAGCATCAGGCTCGCCAGCATCACGCCCAGGGGTTTGCCGAGTACCAGCGCAAAGATGACCCCCATGAACACCCCGTGAGCCATCGGATCATCCAGGTTGAAGCCGTGCAGGCTCACGCCAGCATTGGCCAGGGCGAAAAGCGGCATCACGCCGAATGCCACCCACGGATGCAGTGCCGATTGCACGCGTTGCACTGGCGGCAACATCTCCCGTTGGGCTTCGCGCAGTTGTTTGAGAGGTTTGGCGACTTGCTGCGCCCCTTCATTCGATTGCGAGAAGCGCTCCATCAGCTCGTTGAACGTGCGTTCAATGGTCTCCAGCGGGCGCTCCGTGGTGGGCTTGGAGTTGACCGGCGTCATCAAGCCCAGGATCACCCCGGCGAGGGTCGGGTGCACGCCGGTCTTGAGCAGCCCGAACCATACAATCGCGCCAGGTAACAGATAGATCGCGGCCTTGCCGATGCCCATGCGTTGGAACACCAGCACCAGCGCCAGCCCGCCTGCGGCAATCACCAAGCCCATGTAATCGAGACTGGCAGTGAAGAAGATCGCGATGATCAGGATCGCCACGATGTCATCGATGATCGCCAGGGCCAGCAACAGAATACGCACGCCACTGGGAATCGACTTGCCCAGCAGCGCCAGCACGCCCACAGCAAAGGCGATGTCGGTCGCGGTGGGTACCGCCCAGCCACTGGCGGCGACGGTGCCGTGGTTGAGCAGGGTGTAGATGAGTGCAGGCATCAGCACACCGCCCAGCGCAGCGCCCAAGGGCAGCGTGGCCAGTTTCAGGTTGGCCAGGGCGCCATCTTTGATTTCCTGACGGATCTCGGCGCCGACTACCAGAAAGAAGATGGTCATCAGCCCGTCATTGACCAGAAAGTGCAGGGAGCGCGACACGCTGTAATCGCCAAGTCCCAGGGTAACAGGCGTATTCCAGAAGTGCTCGTAGGTCGCTGCGGCGGGGCTGTTGGCCCAGATCAGCGCAACGATCGCTGCCAACAGCAGGACGATACCGCTCACGGCTTCGATATGGGAAAAACGCTCAAGGGCAGACAGCGCGCCCTCAGTCAGGCGCTGAGGGCGGGGGATGGCAGGGTGTTTATCAGGCACGACAAATCTCCATTGGCGGCCCGACCAATGCTTGGCTTTTAACCTGCGCCGTGCCTTATGCAGCAACGCACCCAGAGGCGATGATAGGAAGTTGAGGAATAAGTTGTAAACAAACTTGTCATCGGCCGTGCCAGGCCTTGCCCGTCATTGCACCCAGCGCCAGCGCTATCAACCCCAGCACTGCCCATGGAAATGCGATGACGCCCCAGTGTTGGAGCATCAAGCCGCCAGCCAGCCCACCCCCGGCAATGCCAAGGTTCCATGCGGTGACCAGCATGGATTGCGCGGCATCAGCCGAGTTGCCGGCCGACTTCGCGAGTGCGGTTTGCAGCAGGGCCGGCAGGCCTCCGAAAGCCAGGCCCCAGGCCGCCACGCTGATGTAGATGCAGATCGCAGAGCTGATCCAGAAACCCAGGAGCAGGGCAGCTGCGGCGAACGTCGCGCAACTGATGAGCGTCAGCAACCGCAGGTGTTGATCAATCCATATGCCCACCAACCAGATGCTTACCAACGCCATCAAGCCGAACACCAGTAATACCTGGTCGATCTCGCTGCCGATGCCGGCGGGCACCAGCAAGGGAGCGATGTAGGTGTAGAGGATGTTATGAGCCAACACATAGGTGAAGGTCACCCACAGCACTGGGCGGATTCCCGGCAGGGCCAGCACGCGATTCAGGCCCAGACGTTTGCTGGCTGCTTCGCCGGCAAAATCCGGCAATTGCCAGCGCGCCCACACCAGCAGTAACAGGGTCAGGCCGGTCATGATGGCAAAGCTGCTGCGCCAACCGACCAGCGTGCCAAGCAGGGTGCCAGCAGGTACGCCGAGGGACAAGGCCAGCGGCGCACCGAGCATGGCCACGGCGATCGCCCGGCCCTGCAGATGAGGGGCAACCATGCGGCTGGCGTAGCCTGCCAACAGCGCCCACAGCAGCCCGGCGAATACACCCGCAAAGAAGCGAGCGATCAAGGTCACGCCGTAGTGGTTGGAAAACGCGGTGACACTGTTGACCAAGGCAAAGCCGCCTATGGCGATCAACAGCAGAGGCCTGCGACGCCAGCCACGGGTCAGCAAGGTCAGCGGGATGGCCGCGAGCAATGAGCCCAGGGCGTAGAGCGTCACCAACTGCCCCACCAGCGCCTGTGACACTTCCAGCCCGGCGCTCATTTGCGGCAGCAGCCCGGCAGGCATGGCCTCGGTGAGGATGGTGATAAAGCCGGCCGAGGCCAGGGCCAGCAACCCTGCCAATGGCAAGGGTTCATGCACGGGCGCCGTAGCGGTCACTGAAGTGTTGTTCATGGGAGTCTCCTTGAAGGGGCAAGGAGGCAGGGTAGGGGGCTGCGATGCGCGGAAAAACAGGCTAAGGTGCCGAACTTATCGGACATTTTTGTCCGCAATCGACCAAGGCATCAGCATGGACAGTCTGAGCGGGCTCTCGGTATTCGTACAGGTCGCGCAAACGCGTAGCTTCACCACCGCCGGGCGGGTATTGGGCGTGTCATCCTCAGCGGTAGGCAAAAGCATCGCACGCATGGAGGAGCGCCTGGGTGTCAGGCTGTTTCATCGAAGTACCCGCAGTATCACCCTGACCAGTGAGGGCGCGCTGTTGCTGGAACGCTCGCGGCGTATCCTGGCGGAAGTGGAAGCGGCTGAGCTGGAGTTGAGCGAGGCCAGTGCCACCCCGCGGGGCAAACTGCGTATCAGTGTGCCCCAAGTGCGCGGGTTGTTGATGCCGGTGATCAGTGGCTTTATGCGTGCCTATCCGGATATCGAGTTGGACGTGGATTTTTCCGACCGTATGGTGGATGTCATCGATGAAGGCTTCGACGCGGTGATCCGCACCGGCAAGCCGGAAGACTCGCGCTTGATGGCGCGCCATCTGGGGCATTACCAATTGGTACTTGTCGGTACGCCCGGCTATTTCGACCAATACGGCACGCCACTCCTGCCCCTGGACTTGAGTCATCACGCCTGCCTTCGGCATAAATTCTGCGCCTCCGGCAAACTCGAGCCCTGGCCGCTGCGACTGGTGCCGGGCGCGGCGGAGCCGAGCTTGCGTGCGCCGCTGGTCAGCAGCACCATTGAGTCTCTCAAGCATGTGGCTCAGGAAGGTCTCGGTATTGCGTGTCTGCCGGACTACATGGTCAACGAGGCGGTTGCGCAAGGGGCTTTGCAGCGCGTGCTGGATGAACACCTCGAACACCGTGGCAGTTTCTGGTTGCTGTGGCCGGCCAGTCGCCATGCCTCGGCCAAATTGCGCGTGTTTATCGACCATATGTGTGCCGGGCTTTTTCCTACTGACGCGGCTTCACAAGGCTGAGATGTTTAACCGACAGGAATGCGCGCTTCAAGGCCGCGTTCTGTTGCACAATACCGTCCGGACCGTTTTCCACAGGATTTTCAATGTCGACATCATTTCACTTGCGTAGCCTCGGGTTGGCGCTGGTGCTGGCGGGCGCCGCGGGCTGCTCCTCACCCAAGACCGCTATCTATGAACATGAGAATTTCGACGATTCCGGTACGTTTTCCCGCGATTACCCGGTCAGCGATGTAGCGGCGTGTGAAGCGGCGCGTCGTGC
Source organism: Pseudomonas sp. HN8-3 (assembly GCF_020790195.1). Lineage (NCBI taxonomy): Bacteria > Pseudomonadati > Pseudomonadota > Gammaproteobacteria > Pseudomonadales > Pseudomonadaceae > Pseudomonas > Pseudomonas sp. HN8-3. The sequence goes on along the minus strand of NZ_CP086206.1, from coordinate 3,670,084 downwards.
CCTGCTGAGCCAGGGTTACATCATTACCAGCAGCGATCCAAAGCTGGTGGCGGGCAACAAGAGTTTTCAGCAGACCGGCGAGACCCATCTGCAGATCAGTTTCAACGTGGTGTGCGCTGCTGATGGCAAAGGCAGCAATCACTCGACGATGTTTGCCAACGCCTTGCAGGATCGCTATGCGCTGAAGAAGGTCAACAACTCCGCCAGCCTCGGCGTGGGTGTGCTGGGTTCGGTGTCGATGCCGATCGGCTCCACTGACGACTCGATGGTGAAAGTCGCGAGCGAGACCGTCTCGGCGCCGAAGTTCTACGAGCGTTACTTTGCGCTGGTGGATGTGTTCCTGCCGCAGGAGGTCAAGCAGGCCGAGCATATACCCGAGCAGCCCAAGGCTGACCTGGGTGTGCCTGAACCCAAGGCCGCTCCGGTAGCCGCTCCAGTAGCCGAGAAGGTCGAGGCGCCGAAGGATGCCCCTGTAGCGCCTGCCGCTTCGCAACCCCTGGCACCGCCACCTGAGGCCGCGCCGATCGCACCGACCCCGGAACCTGCGCCTGCCTCGGCGCCAGCAACCGAGCCCGCGCCGGCGCCGACCAATCCCAGCCTGCCTGCGCCGACAGAGGCAATACCGCCCTTGCCAGCGCCTGCGCAGTAACTCAGATGGCTACGGGATCGGCCTTGTCGACGTTGATGCCGTAGCGGCTGATGGCCAGGGCGACGTTGTCACGACCAATCACACCGTCATCAGCCAACGCCTTCAAGGCTGCTAAAGCGATAAAGTGCCGGTCTACCTCGAAGAACTCGCGCAATGTCTCGCGGGTGTCCGATTGCCCGAAACCGTCGGTACCCAGTGCGACAAAACGGCGGTTATGCACGAAGGGGCGAATCTGGTCGGCGAACAACTTCATGTAGTCCGTGGCCACCACCACAGCGCCGGTTCTCCCGGCAAGGCAGGTTTCGACGTAGCTTTGGCGCGGCTCGCTTTGCGGGTGCAGGAGGTTCCAGCGTTCGGCGGCGTGCCCATCACGGCGCAATTCGGTCAGGCTGGTGACGCTCCAGACATCGCTATGCACGGCGAAATCCTTGGCGAGCAACTCGGCTGCGGCGATCACTTCGCGCAAGATTGAACCGCTGCCCATGAGCTGCACCTTTGCCTGCGGGTGGCTGCTCAGCGGATACATGCCCTTGAGAATGCCTTCTTCAACGCCTTCCGGCATCGCCGGGTGCGGATAGTTTTCGTTGAGCAGGGTGATGTAGTAATAGATGTCCTCCTGTTCGACATACATGCGCCGCATACCCTCGCGAATAATCACCGCCAGTTCGTAGGCAAAAGTCGGGTCATAGGCCACGCAGCAGGGAATCACCGACGCCAGGATATGGCTGTGTCCGTCGTCGTGCTGCAAGCCTTCCCCCATCAGCGTGGTGCGTCCGGCCGTGGCGCCCAGCAGGAAGCCCCGCGCTCGCGCATCGCCCGCCGCCCAGGCCAGGTCGCCGACGCGCTGGAAGCCGAACATCGAGTAGAAAATATAGAACGGCACGGTCATCAGGCCATGGTTGCTATAGGACGTGCTTGCCGCAATCCAGGAAGAAATGGCGCCGGATTCATTCAGCCCTTCCTGCATGATCTGTCCGTCTTTGCTTTCTTTGTAGTAGCTCAATTGCCCGGCGTCCTGTGGGGTATAGAGCTGGCCGACGGCTGAGTGGATACCGATCTGGCGGAACAGGCTTTCCATGCCAAAGGTGCGCGACTCATCCGGCACAATAGGCACGATCAGCTTGCCCAAATGCGGGTCCTTGAGCAGCGTGCCGAGGATGCGCACAAAGGCCATGGTGGTGGAGATGGCGCGCTCACCGGTGTCTTTGAGTTGGGTGGCGAAGGCGCTCAGCTCGGGGATTTGCAGCGGCGCAACGCTCGTGTGGCGCGCTGGCACATAGCCTCCCAGCGCCTGCCGTCGTGCGGCAAAGTAGTGGGCCTCTTCGCTGTCGACGGCGGGTTTGAGGTAGGGGATTTCTTCGAGCCGGTCATCGTCGACCTCCAGGCCGAAGCGGTCGCGGAAAGCTTTTACCGCTTCGGCCCCCATCTTCTTCAGCTGATGGTTGATGTTTTGGCCTTCGCCAGCTTCACCCATGCCGAAGCCCTTGACCGTCTTGGCCAGTATCACCGTGGGCTGGCCCTTGTGGCGCACGGCGGCGGCGTAGGCGTTGTAGACCTTGTCCGGGTCATGCCCGCCCCGTGAGAGTTTCCAGATGTCGTCGTCGGACATGTCCGCAACCAGCGCCAGCAACTGCGGGTATTTGCCAAAGAAGTGTTCACGCACATAAGCGCCATCCTGGGATTTGTAATTCTGGTAGTTGCCGTCCACGCATTCCATCATGCGTTGGCGCAGCAGGCCGCTCTGGTCCTTTTCCAGCAGCGCGTCCCAGCCGCCGCCCCAGATCACCTTGATCACATTCCAGCCGGCGGCACGGTACAGGCTCTCGAACTCCTGGATCACCTTGGCATTGCCGCGCACCGGACCATCCAGGCGTTGCAGGTTGCAGTTGACCACGAAGATCAGGTTGTCGAGTTTTTCGCGGCCCGCCAGGGAGATGGCCGCCAGGGATTCGGGCTGGTCCATTTCGCCATCGCCGAGGAATGCCCAAACCTTGCGGCCCTGATGCTGCTTGAGGTCTCGAAACTCCAGGTACCGCATAAAACGCGCCTGGTACGCGGCGGTGATCGGCCCCAGGCCCATGGAGACCGTAGGGAATTGCCAGAAGTCCGGCATCAACCGTGGGTGAGGGTAGGAAGACAAACCCTCGCCACCGGCCTCGCGCCGAAAGTTATCCAGCTGCGCTTCGCTGATACGGCCCTCCAGGTAGGCACGGCCATAAATGCCTGGTGAGGAATGGCCCTGGATGTACACCAGGTCGCCGTCGAATGTGTCGGTTCGGCCACGGAAAAAATGATCGAAGCCTACGTCATACAGCACGGCGGCTGACGCATAGGTGGCGATATGCCCACCCACGCCTGAGTGTTTGCCTGCGCGCAATACCATCGCCATGGCATTCCAGCGGATGAACGCATTGGTGCGCCGCTCGATGGCCTGGTTACCGGGGTAGGGCAACTGGCGCTCAACCGGGATGGTATTGACGTAGGGGGTGGTCACCCGCCCGTAGAAGTCGCCATGCCGTGCAACGTCGAAATCCAGCAACTGATCGATCAGGTAATGAGCGCGGGGACGGCCCTCGGTGGACAGCACCGATTCGATGGAGTCCAGCCATTCGCGGGTTTCCTGCGGATCATCGTCGAGTCTTACTGGGTCATTCGGGGTCATGTGAGGCTCCAGGGTAGGCGGATTCAAGCAGCGAGCTCCTCGCGGGAGTGATGCAAAATGTAGTTGCAATTGCAACGACATGCCGGAATCTAGCGCGGGATGAGCTACTATTGCAACCTTCTTGAAATTCCCCGGATGGTGTTGCATGTCGTCGAAAGAGCCGGATGTATGGTTCCGTTTTGTCAGGGCTCACAGGACGGTCATCCGTGAAATCGAGCGGCGCCTGGCTGCGGCGGGCCTGCCGCCGTACGCCTGGTACGATGCGTTGTGGGGCCTGGAAAGCGGGCCCGGCGGCACCCGGCGTATGCACGAACTGGCCGATGTGCTGGCCATTGAGCGCTATAACCTCACGCGCCTGGTGGACCGCCTGGAAAAGGACGGCCTGGTAGTGCGTTCCCGCTCCGATGGCGACGGTCGTGCGGCGTTTGCCTCGATCACGGACACGGGTCGAGCGCTGCGCAAGAGCATGTGGAAAATCTACGAAAGCACCGTGGACGAGCTGTTCATTTCACAAATCGAACCCGAGCAGCGCCAGGCATTTGCCGATGCCCTGGAGCGCACGGCGGGCTTGGCGATGGATGCGGGTGTGCAAGTGCGCAGCCGACGTAAATCGTAGGTTCGAAAACAGACTCAGTGCGGGGGACCTTGCTTGCGCAATTGCATTCCCCCTCACTTCAGGTGATAGCGCTGCAGTGCGTTTTCCACCTGCTGCACCTCGGTACGCCCTTCATCGGCCAGCGCTCTTAACGCTGACGCCACAATCCAATAGCGGCTCGGCGCAGAGGCCTGCATCGAGCCTGCGCCCAAGGCGATAAATCGTGCATCTACATGCGCGGCTAATTGATCGACAATCACCTGCGGATAACCGGTGACGGCAATGACGGGTGCGCTACTGCCTGCCAGGCAATCACGTAAATGGCAGCTGCGCCTGGGGGCCAAGGGGTGCAAGCGGTTCCAGCGCTCCGCGGTCGCCGCCTCACGGGCCAATCGTGTGTAGCTGGGGCTGCTCCACACCTGCGCCGTAATATTCCAGTCCTGTTCCAGCAACTCTGCGGCGTACATCACCTCTTCCAGCGCCCGGCCAGCCCCGAGCAGGCGCACATCTGCTGCTTGGCCACGCCGGATCGGATACATGCCTTTGTGGGCATCCTCTCGGTCCTGGGCAGTCAGTGTCGTGTGGGCATCCTGGTCATGCAGCGTCAAATAATAAAAACCTGGCTGGCCGTCGATGTACAGCGTGCGTAGTCCTGCCAGCACAATCGCTCGAGCTTCGTCTCCCGAGGCGGGATCGTAGGGTGTGCAGCGTGGATGAGCCGCCAGCCATACTGGCAATGACGGGTGCGTGCCCTTGGGCCACGGGGAAGGCTGGTTCTCGATGTCATTGCAAAAGATGCCACGTTGGGCGGTCTGCTCCGACAGTGCGCACAACTGTGCAGACGATACTGCGCTGTGCAGATAGAGCAGGGGTTTTTCGCCGCGATTGCGCGCAAACCAGATAGGCCAGTTGCCCACGCGGCGGCTGCATGACTGGCCACGGATCACCCAGGCGTGCCGGCTGGATTCCAGGGTATTGGCCATGCTCATCACCGTATACAGCGGCGAGTTGGCCGGGCAAACGGCGGTGCTGAGTGCGTCGATGCAGCCCTGCGCAGAATGCGCGATAGAGGCAGGCATGGGTCCAAGCTCCTTCCAACGGATATTTGTACCCTACTGGAAATGTGATTGCATTTGCAATGATTGCAATCGCACTTCAAGTCATGGGATTAAATTATCCGGCGCCTGTCGCGTTTAACTTTTCAAGCGCAGGAATGTCACAACGTCGACATTTTTTCGTCATGACGGCACTTTAGGCTGGGTTCGCAGGTCATTTACCTGCCACCGCTTTCATTTGAAGAAGGAGTCCACCATGGATGATTACCAGGAAGAACTGCTGGAGTATCAGGCATTCGAGTTGGACCCGCTGGATCCGGTCGACGATGCCACCGAGCTGTAACGCTGACTTCAGGCGGAATGCCGCTGACTGCGGCGAAATTCCCCTGGGGTCTGGTTATTCCAGCGCCTGAAGGCCCGCTGGAAGGCTTGGGCTGAAGCAAAGCCAAGCAAGTAGGCGATCTCGCCAAATGCCAGCTCGGTATCGCGAATATAGGTCATGGCCAGGTCGCGGCGGGTGTCGTTGAGAATTGCGCGAAACTGTGTGCCTTCCTCGGCCAGTTTGCGCCGTAAAGTCCAGGTCGGCAGTTTCAAGCGTGCCGCCACCTCTTCCAGGTCGGGTTCCCGGCCGCCATTGAGCATCGGCCCGAGCAACCGCGTGATGCGCTCGCGCAGGCTGCGGGTGCGAGTCAGCTGCTCCAACTCCCTTTCACACAGCTGCAGCAGCAGGTGCCAGGTGCTTGGGCAGTGCTGTGGGTTGCGCAGCGCCAAGGTGGGTTGGCTCAGACGCAGTTGATTGGCATCGGCGCCGAAATGCATCACGCCGCTTCCCAGCCTGTTGTAGTGTTCGTGATAGTCCGGCGCGTCGAATTCGATTTCTATCCGTTGTGCCTGCACCGGCTGTTGCGCCAGGCTGGATAATTGTTGCAGCCAACCGGCGATGATCGAGTCCACCACAAAGCGGTTATAGGCGTTGTAGGGGCTGATGGAGTAGAACCGCAGCCAGGCGCCTTCGGCATCTTCATGAAAGCTCGATTGCCCACGATAGTTGGAGCCGTACAGCGCTTCAAAGCGTGTGAGCGTGCGCGCCGCTTCGCGCACATTGGGGGCCTGGGCGGCGGTGACACCGGCAAGGCCAGCCTGGCTCAAGCGGCTGAGTTGGCCCATGCGCAGGCCCAGGCCCGGATCGCCGGTCAGTTGGATGGCCGCGTGGCCCAGGCGCATATAGCGCGGGATCGACAGGCGTGCGCCGGCTTCAGCCAGGCGTGCAGGGTCCAGGCCGTATTGCAGCAACAGCGGTTGCGGGTCCAGGCCGTGGCTCTGGATGGCATCGGCCAGGGTGTGCACGAAGCCCACCGACAGATCCCCCAGGCGCACCGGCTTCAAGGGCTACAGCCAGATATTCAGCAGGCGCGCGCCACGGGCATCGCCGTCGGCGAACACTTGCCCGTTGCTGCTCAGAAAACTCTGGCCGGCGCTGCCCAGGTCCCAGAACTGCCCACGTAAAAACACGCTCATGCCCGCCATGGCCTGGCTGACAGGCTGCTGGCTGATCAGCGTGAGGCGGCGCCAGGCGGCGCCTTCGCTGGTTTCTTCGGGTTTGAGGCTGACCTCGGAAGGCGTCGACACGCTCTTGAAGCCGCGCCATGGACGGTCCCAGGTGTCGCGGCCAGTGACGAAGGCCGGTACTGCGATCAGTTGCGCACCTTGCTCGTTAAGCTTGCGATAGTTGTCCGGGTACCAGCTGTCGCTGCCGACCAGGATGCCCAGGCGCCCGGCAGGCGTATCCACCACGCTGACGACATTCTCATCGCCTGGCTCGATAAAGCCACGCTCATCGTAGATCGGGTAGAGCTGACGCTGCGGTTGGCCCAGTGGCAAACCGTCGGCGGCAAACACCACGCTGGCGTTGTACAGCGCGCCATGGCCGACTTCCAACTGCCCCTGGATCACGCTCGGGTTGGGCAGGGCGATGGAGCCTGCCACCAGGGTTACGCCAAATTCTTTTGCCAGGCCGCCGAACACCACTTGATAGTCGCGCGCCATGGCAGGGGCCTTCATGCGCAGGTAGGCGTCATCCATGCGGTTGTCGCCGGTGGCGCTGATCCAGGCTTTCGCAAACTGCAGTGGGTTGCTGATCGACAGCCAGTTCATCGCATCCTTCAAATGCGTGGCCTGGTACAGCTCGTTTTTTTCGCCCTTGAGCATCAGCCAGGTGCCGATATGTTCGGGCAGCACCACGATGGTCTTGGCGTTGATCAGGCCTTGGTCGCGCGCTTTTTGCAGGTAGCTCGACAGCTTCAGATGCAGGCGTTCCAGGCTTTGATAGTCGGCAGGGAACAGCTCTGGCTGAATGCCGAGCAGGTTGCCACGGTCGGCTGGTTCGCCCTCATTGACGGCGAGGGTGATACGCAGGTCCGACAGGTAATGCGCCACGGGGCGCTCCTGGGTCCAGACCAGATACGCGGCAAGGGCGGCAACCAGGGCCATGGTGACGGTGAACGCTAGAAGTTTACGCATGGGGCAACAGACAACAGACCAGGTGCAGGGTTCGCGACTAGGGTAGGGCCCATGGCGCGGCTTGCCAAGGGGCGCTGTGCATTTGGATCAATAACTTGTCAGTTTCAGTCATTGAGCCGTGGTCCACCGCCTCTTAGTCTGTGGGACATAAACCGATGGCACACCGTTCGAGTGCGCCACGTCCCGTGATGATCCGTTGTGGAGCTGTACCATGACCGCTGCTGCCTACCCGCACCTGCTGGCCCCGTTGGACCTGGGTTTTACCACCTTGCGCAACCGTACCCTGATGGGCTCGATGCACACCGGCCTGGAAGAAAAGCCCGGCGGTTTCGAGCGCATGGCAGCCTACTTTGCCGAGCGCGCCCGTGGTGGCGTGGGCCTGATGGTCACCGGCGGCATTGGTCCGAATGATGAAGGCGGGGTATACGCCGGGGCAGCCAAGCTGACCACTGAAGAAGAGGCGCGCAAGCACAAGATCGTCACCCAGGCGGTGCACGAGGCGGGCGGCAAGATCTGCATGCAGATCCTTCACGCCGGGCGTTATGCCTACAGCCCCAAGCAGGTGGCGCCGAGTGCGATCCAGGCGCCGATCAACCCGTTCAAGCCCAAGGAATTGGATGAGGAGGGCATCGAGAAGCAGATTCAGGATTTCGTCACCTGCTCTTTGCTGGCCCAGGCCGCCGAATACGACGGTGTGGAAATCATGGGTTCGGAGGGCTACTTCATTAACCAGTTCCTCGCCGCCCAGACCAACCATCGCACCGACCGTTGGGGCGGCAGCTTTGAAAACCGTATGCGCCTGGCGGTGGAGATCGTGCGTCGCGTGCGCGAGGCCGTCGGCCCGAACTTCATCATTATCTTCCGCCTGTCGATGCTTGATCTGGTGGAAGGCGGCAGCGTCTGGAAGGAAATCGTGCAGTTGGCCAAGGCTATCGAGCAGGCTGGCGCGACGATCATCAACACCGGTATCGGCTGGCACGAAGCGCGTATCCCTACCATTGCCACCAAGGTCCCGCGTGGCGCCTTCAGCAAAGTCACCGCCAAATTGCGCGGTGCGGTGCAGATTCCGCTGATCACCACCAACCGCATCAACACCCCGGAAATCGCCGAGCAGATCCTGGCCGAGGGCGATGCCGACATGGTCTCGATGGCGCGCCCGTTTCTGGCCGACCCGGAGTTCGTCAACAAGGCCGCCGCTGGGCGCGCCGATGAAATCAACACCTGCATCGGCTGCAACCAGGCGTGCCTGGACCACACCTTCGGCGGCAAGCTGACCACCTGTTTGGTCAACCCGCGCGCCTGCTATGAAACCGAACTCAATTACCTGCCCGTCAAGCAGATCAAGAAAATCGCGGTGGTCGGCGCCGGCCCTGCCGGTCTGGCCGCTGCCACTGTTGCCGCTGAGCGTGGGCATCAGGTGACCTTGTTCGATTCCGCCAGCGAGATTGGCGGCCAGTTCAATATCGCCAAGCGTGTGCCGGGTAAGGAAGAGTTTTTCGAAACCCTGCGTTACTTCAAACGCAAATTGCAGACCACTCACGTAGAGCTGTGCCTCAACACTCGTGTGGGCGTCGAGCAGCTGGTGGCAGGTGGTTATGACGAGGTGATCCTGGCCACCGGTATCGCGCCGCGCACCCCGGCGATCCCGGGCGTCGAGAACGCCAAGGTGTTGAGTTACCTGGATGTGATCCTGGAGCGCAAGCCGGTGGGCAAGCGTGTGGCGGTTATCGGTGCCGGCGGCATCGGTTTCGATGTATCGGAATTCCTCGTACACCAAGGCGTGTCTACCAGCCTGGATCGCGAGGCGTTCTGGAAAGAGTGGGGCATCGATACCCAACTGGAAGCACGTGGCGGGGTGGCCGGGATCAAGCCCGAGCGCCATGCGCCGGCCCGCGAGGTGTTCCTGCTGCAACGCAAGGCTTCCAAGGTTGGCGACGGCCTGGGCAAGACCACCGGCTGGATTCACCGTACCGGTTTGAAGAACAAACAGGTGCAGATGCTCAACAGTGTCGAGTACTTGAAGATCGATGACGCAGGCTTACATATCCGCATCGGCGCCGAGGGTGAACCGCAGGTGCTGGCGGTGGACAACATTGTCATCTGCGCCGGCCAGGACCCGCTGCGCGAACTGCATGACGGCCTGGTCGCTGCCGGCCAGAACGTGCACCTGATCGGCGGTGCCGATGTGGCCGCCGAGCTGGACGCCAAGCGCGCCATCAATCAGGGCTCGCGCCTGGCGGCCGAGTTGTAAGGCGACAATAGGGGCGGTGTTAGACTTGCCGCCCCTTTCTCATTCAGATACCTGCCGATGGGCCCTTTCGATTGGCTGCCTTATGCGCCCCTTGAACCTGTGCAGCTTGATTGGCTGAACGGCATCGAGTTGGCCGTGCTGCGCCTGGACCGCATCGACCCGCTGATCAGCGGCAACAAGTGGTTCAAACTTACCGAACACTTGGCTCAGGCCCGCGCTACCGGCGCCAAAGGGGTTATCAGCCTTGGCGGGGCTCACTCCAACCATCTGCACGCACTGGCAGCGGCGGGCAAGCGCTTTGATTTTCCCACGGTCGGCCTGTTGCGCGGCCATCCCCAAGACACTCCCACGGTGCTCGACCTCAAGACCTTCGGCATGCAACTGCATTGGCTGGGCTACGGCGGTTATCGGGCGCGGCATGAGCCGGGTTTCTGGCTGCCCTGGCGCGAGCAGTATCCCGACCTTTATCCGATACCCGAAGGCGGTGGTGGTCTGGACGGCGCGCTGGGCTGTGGGGTGTTGGTGGAGCAGGCGCGGGTGCAGTTGAGCCACCTCGGTTGGACGGATTACGACGCATGGTGGCTGGCGGCGGGCACCGGCACTACCCTGGCCGGGCTGGTGTTGGCGGAGGTCGGCGCGCATCCGGTGTACGGCGCCATGGCGGTGCCGGATGATCATGGCGTGGCGCAGAATGTGAGTGCGATTGTGCAGACCGGTTATGAGTTGCTGGACGCCTGCCGTGGCGGCTTTGCCAAGGTCGATCCGCTGCTGCTCGACTTTATCGAGCGCACCGAACGGGCCTGCGGTGTGCCACTGGAGCCGCTCTACACCGGCAAGGCGCTGCTGGCATTGAAGCAACAGATCGAGGCCGGACGCTTTGCCCCCGGCGCGCGGCTGATCTTCATCCACACTGGCGGCCTGCAAGGCCGCCGAGGTTTCCTGTAGGTGTCAACGGGTGGGATTGTGCCCGCCCGGCATCATTCGCAAGGCAGTGTTATCGCGCATCACATAATGGTGAAAGATCCCCGCCAGCGCATGCAGCCCGATCATCCAGTAACCGATCTGGGCGAACAGCACGTGCCAGCCTTCAATCTCCTCGGCCAACGCCTTGTTTTCTGCAATCAGCGGCGGTAACTCCATCCCATAGAACATCACCGAATGCCCCTTGGCACTGACGATCAACCAACCGGCAATCGGCAACCCGATCATCAACGCATACAGCGCCCCATGCATCAGCTTCGCCAGCAGGCTCTGCCATGGCGGCGGTGCCGGCACGATCTTCGGCGCCACCCCCAGGCTGCGTGCGAACAGGCGCAGCCACACCAGCACAAACACGGTAAGTCCGAACATAAAGTGCATTTCCACAATCAGCGTGCGCGCACCGCTGCCTTTGGGGAACTGGCCGCGTAACTCAATGCAGGCGTAGACCACCGCCAGCAGCACCACCATCAACCAGTGCAACGCAATCGACATGGTGCTGTAGCGCGTATCGGAGTTTTTCCACGGCATTGCTTTTTTCCTCACTCATCAGGGCATACCTCCGTTCTTTAGCGACGGAGTACGTTAACTGTATGCCCGTTTTGAGCGCTTCGCTCGTTGCCAATGCCGTTGCCTTGATCCTGGTCAGTAACTTTGCGGCATTTCCCCGCGTGCCAGGCGTGCGTTGATGTCGGCGATGACATTCGGCAAGTCGGTGATAGTGTCGATCAGGTAGTGCGGGCGCGAGGCTTGGAACATCGCTTCGATACGCTGACGCTCGCTGGCCAGTGTGGCGCTGTCCAGGGCGCGAAATTGCTCGTAGGTCAGGCCCAGGGCATTGCCCGAACAGGTCAGCGCTACGGTCCACATCCCGGCACGACGGCCTTCGAGAATACCCGGCACGGTGTCGTCGACCTTCACGCACGCGGCCACATCATCAATGCCCAGGGCGATCACGTTGGCCAGGGCCTGGGCCGGCCAAGGGCGGCCGTTGGGGACTTCATCGGTCGCGACCACGTGGTCGGCGACATAGCCGTTGGTGGCGGCCAGGGCCACGACTTTGTCCATCACCTGCTTGGGATAGCCGGAGCAGGAGCCGATCTTGATACCTTGGGCGCGCACGCCGGCCAGGGTGTTGAGGGCGCCGGGGATCAGGGCTGAGTGTTCGGCGATCTTCTCGATTTGCAGCGGCATGAAACGCTGGTAGATGGCGGTCACGTCATCATCGGTCGGTGTGCGGCCGAAGGCCTTGCGGTAGCGCTCGGCAACTTGCGGCTGGTCGCAGAGAGTGCGGATATGGTCCCACTTGCCCATGCCCATCGGGCCACGGGCTTCTTCGATAGAGACTTGCACGTCGAACTCGGCAAACGCCTCGACAAAGATCTGCGTGGGGGCAAAGGAGCCGAAGTCGACCACGGTGCCGGCCCAGTCGAGGATAACGGCCTGGAGGGTGTTGGGGTTTTGATAGTTCATGGTTCAGGTCCTGTGGGTAATGGGGGCAGTCAAATGTCCAGCACTTCCATTTCTTGCAGCACGTCGGCGATAGCCTTGACCGCCGCCTGCATACCGGCCGCATCGACATGGCCGATGCAGCCCACGCGAAAGGTTTCCACCTGGGTCAGCTTGCCGGGGTAAAGGATGAAACCCTTGGCCTTGACCCGTTCGTAGAAGTCCTTGAACTGGTAGCGCGGGTCTTTTGGTGCGTGGAAGGTGACGATGATCGGCGCCTGGATCGCCGCCGGCAGGAAACTGCGCAGGCCCAGCGCAGCCATGCCGTCCAGCAGTGCCTGACAGTTGTCGGCGTAGCGTTGATGACGGGCGGGCAGGCCGCCTTCTTCGGCGTATTGCAGCAACGCTTCATGCAGGGCCGCGACGACGTGGGTCGGTGGGGTGAAACGCCATTGTCCGGTCTTGGCCATATAGGTGTGCTGGTCGAACAGGTCCATTGCCAGGGAATGGCAGTTGCCCTGGGAGGCGGCCAGCGCAGCTTTTTCGGCAAAGACAAAGCCCATGCCCGGTACGCCTTCCAGGCATTTGCCCGAGGCGGCGATCAGCGCCTCGAACGGCACTTCGCGAGCATCGATCGGCAGCGCGCCGAAAGAACTCATGGCATCGATGATCAGGCGCTTGTCGTGGCGTTTGACGACCTGGGCGATCTCCGCCAGCGGGTTGAGAATGCCGGTACTGGTTTCGCAATGGATCAACGCGACGTGGGTGATGGCCGCGTCAGCCTGCAGTAGGCGATCTACATCGGCAGCGGTGGTGGGCTCGTCCTCAGCGGTTTCAAAGGTGCTGAACGAGCGACCGAGCACTTCGCAAATCTTCGCCAGGCGCTTGCCGTAGGCGCCGTTGATCAGCACCAACACCTTGCCATTGCGCGGGACCAGCGTGCCGATGGCGGCTTCGACGGCGAAGGTGCCGCTGCCCTGCAACGGCACGCAATGGTGGCTGTCGGCAGCATTGAGGATCGCCAGCAGCTGCGTGCAGACGCTGGCGGTGAGCTGGTTGAAGCGATCATCCCATGACCCCCAATCCACCATCATCGCCTGACGGGTGCGGGTCGAAGTGGTCAGGGGGCCAGGGGTCAACAGGATCGGCGCGGCAGTGGTCATCTCAAATCCTCGCAAGGGTCGGGGTTGAAGCTACGGCGCCTAAATTGCAGTTTGGCTTGTTATCAATCAAATTGTTTGTTGTTATGCGAGCTATCAGTGAGGCCGATAGCTATGAACCTGTTTCAACTGCGTGCATTCGATGCCGTGGCCCGCGAGGGCAGTTTTACCCGTGCTGCGGCGCGGCTGTTCATCAGCCAGCCGGCGGTAACCGGGCATATCAAGGCGCTTGAAGAGCATTACCAGATTGCGCTGTTGCGCCGTACCGCCCGCCGGGTGGAGTTGACCGAAGAGGGCGCACGCCTGGCGGCCATCACCCGGGCGATCTTCGGTTTGGTGGATGAGGCGCAGACCATGCTGGAGGCCAACCGTCAGTTGCTCACTGGGCGTCTGGAGGTGGCGGCGGATGGTCCGCACCTGGTGATGCCGATGATCGCCAGCCTGCGCTCGCGCTACCCGGGCATTACCGTGAACCTGCGCCTGGGCAATGCCCAGGAAACCCTGGCGGCGCTGCTGTCCGAACATGCCGATGTGGCAGTGCTCACCGAGGTGGAGCCGCGCAATGGCTTGCACCTGCAACCTCTGGACGAGTCACGGATTTGCGCGCTGGTGCCGAAAGCGCATCCGTGGGCAAAGCAGCCCGACGGGATTGAACTGGCGCAGCTGCATGAGGTGATCATGGTGCTGCGTGAACCCAGTTCCATTACCCGGCGCACGTTCGACGACGCGTGCATGGCGGCGAATGTGCAGCCCAAGGTGCTGCTGGAACTGGACAGCCGTGAAGCCGTGACCGAAGCCGTCGCGGCCGAACTGGGGGTAGGGGTGGTGTCGTCGATGGAGGTCAGCCCGGACCCGCGGGTACACGCTGTGCCGATCCTGGGCGATGGCCTGCTGAACCGGCATACGCTCGGCTGCATGGAGCGGCGCCGTTCGCTGCGCTTGATTCAGGCTTTTTTCGAGTTGGCGTGAAGGCTGTCACGCACGATCTCCAAAAAGCTCGCCACCACGCGACGTGAGCTCTGTTCTTTCAGGCAGACGAGGGTTTCCTTCATGCGCTGAGTGCAGTCGCGGATCGGCATGGCGTACACCCGAGCGTCGGCGCCGAACTCTGCCGCCGATACCACGCCCACGCCAATGCCCACCACCACTGCTTCACGCGCGGCTTCGCGGCCTTCAACTTGAATCGCCGGGCGAATGCGCAGGCCGGCCTGGCGCATTTCCTGCTCCAGGGTCTGACGGGTCACTGAGCCGATTTCCCGCAGCACCAAGGGCGTGTCATCCAGGTCGGCCAGGCAGATGGATTCGCGCCCGGCCCAGGGATGGTTGCGGGCGACAAACGCCAGCAGTTGATCGTCGGGCAATGGCAGCGACAGCAGGCGCGCATCGTCGACATCGCGACCCAACAGCGCCAGGTCGGCCTGGTAGTTGTACAGGCGCAACAACGACTCATCGGTGTTGCCGGTTTCGATCTTCACGCTGATTCCCGGGTACAGCCGGCAGAAGCGGGCAATCTGTGGCAGTACATGTACGGGCGCATCCACCGCCAGGGTGAGGGTGCCAGTGAGCAGGGCGCGGGAGTCTTGCAGCAATTCTTCGGCTTGCGCCTCGATCACAAACAGGCGCTGAGTAATGCCCAGCAGGCGTTCGCCCAGGTCGGTCAGGCGTACCGAACGTTTGTTGCGGTGAAACAGCAACACGCCGAAGCGCTCTTCGAGTTTGCGCACCTGGTCGGAAATCGCGGGCTGGGTCAGGAACAGGCGCTCGGCGGCGCCGGTAAAACTGCCGTGCACGGCCACCGCATGGAAGGCTTTGAGTTGGGCATGGGAAACCGACATGGCACGTCCTCTTACAAGCTGAGCTTATATTTGAAATACGATAAATCGATTTTACCTATTAGTCAGCCATTGCTTTGATGCACCTCAGCCGCCGTAGGTTGAGTCCTACAACCTCGACGGCCATGGGCGCAGGCACACCGCGTTCATCTGACCAATACCGCGCCCTCCAAGGCCCGGCATTGCAGTGCTCAACCATAAAAAAAACAGGCGTTTTCTTTCGATTCTGCCGGCACACTCACACCTGAGGTCAGAACCACCATGAATATCCCTATGGGTAGCATCAAGCGTTGGCGCGTGCAGATTTTCGCCATCACCTGGCTGGCGTACGCCGCGTTCTATTTCACCCGCAAAGCCTTCTCGGTGGCAAAACTGGGGATCGGCGACGACCCAAGCTTCCCCCTCGATAAAATGATGATGGCCAACCTCGATGGCTTGTATCTCGCCGCGTACGCCGTGGGCCAGTTCACCTGGGGCATGCTCGCCGACCGCTTCGGGCCACGGGTGGTGGTGCTTGGCGGCTTGCTGGTTTCCGCCGCCGCCGCACTGGTGATGGGCACGTTTGCGACCTTGCCGATCTTTGTCACCTGCATGTTGATCCAGGGGTTGGCGCAGTCCACCGGCTGGTCGGGGTTGTGCAAGAACCTCGGTAGTTTCTTCCCGGCCCAGCAGCGTGGGCGGGTGTTGGGGCTGTGGAGTTCGTGCTATGCCTTCGGCGGCTTGGTGGCTTCACCGTTCGCCGGCTGGTGGGCCTACACCCTGATCGGTAGTTGGCACGCGGCGTTTATCTCCAGTGCTGCGGTGGTGGCGGTGGTGGCCGTGCTGTTCTTTATGTTCCAGCGCAATACCCCCCAGGATGTGGGTTTGCCAGCGGTGGAGCCCGAGCCGGTCATGAGTGCCGAGAACAGAGCCGCCGAACAGCGCATCAGTGTGCTTGAACCGTTGCGCGCTATCTTGCGCAACCGCACGGTGTTGACGCTGGGGCTGGCGTATTTCCTGCTCAAGCCGGCGCGCTACGCGATTTTGCTGTGGGGCCCGGTAATCGTCTACGAACAGATGCCGTCGGTGGGCAAGGTCGGCGCGGCCATCGTGCCCACCGCGTTTGAGCTGGCCGGTTTGCTCGGGCCGGTACTGATCGGCCTGGCTTCCGACAAACTGTTCGGCGCCCGGCGTATGCCGGCCTGTGTGCTGAGCCTGCTGGCGTTGACCGTGGCCCTGGCGTTGTTCATGGGCGCGCTGCACACCGGCAGTGTGGTGCTGGTGATGGCCTTGCTGTTTGTCATGGGCCTGACTCTGTACGGTCCGGACTCGATGATCAGCAGCACCGCTGCCATTGACTTCGGCACTGCCAAAGCCGGCGCCACGGCGGCAGGGTTTGTGAATGGTTGCGGTTCGGTGGGCGCGATCCTCGGCGGCTTGCTGCCGGGCTACTTCGATACCGTCACGGTGTTTATCGTGTTTGCCGGCGCGGCGCTGTTTTCTTCACTGGTATTGATGCCCTACTGGAACGCCAGGCCGGCTGTTCTGGCGCAGGTGGGGGACTTCATACCGGATCGCAGTGCCACCATCAAACCCCTGCGCACCTGAGGCACCTGGCCGGTTTTTTGGTGGATTAGCGTGTTCTTGCGCTATAAACTCTGCCCCCAAAGCGCCGGCCAGTAGACGTTTCGGCGCCATGGAAAGTAGAGAGTGAGTCATGGGCGCACAGTGGAAAGTCAAACATAAAGAAGCGGCAGCCAATGCCAAGGGCAAGATTTTCGGCAAGCTGGTGAAAGAGATCACCATCGCCGCCCGCAACGGCGCCGATACCGCGACCAACGCGCACCTGCGCCTGGTGGTCGAGCAGGCCAAGAAAGCCTCGATGCCCAAGGAAACCCTGGATCGTGCGATCAAGAAGGGCGCCGGTCTGCTCGGTGAAACCGTGCAGTACCACCGCGTGACCTACGAAGGGTTTGCCCCGCACCAGGTGCCCCTGATCGTCGAATGCGTAACCGACAACATCAACCGCACCGTGGCGGAAATCCGCGTGGCGTTCCGCAAGGGCCAATTGGGCGCTTCCGGTTCGGTGGCGTGGGATTTCAACCACGTCGGCCTGATTGAAGCATCGCCGGACACCCCTGATGCTGATCCGGAAATGGCCGCCATCGAAGCTGGCGCCCAGGATTTTGAAGACGGTGAAGAAGAGGGCACCACCCTGTTCATCACCGAAACCACCGACCTGGATGCCGTGCAGAAAGCTTTGCCAGAGCAGGGTTTCACCGTGCTGTCGGCCAAGCTGGGTTACCTGTCGAAGAACCCGGTCAGTGGTTTGACCGATGAGCAGATGGCCGAAGTCGAGGCATTCCTGGAAGGCCTGGATAACCATGATGATGTGCAGGATATGTTTGTCGGCCTGGCTGGCTGATTCTTATCCGGATGCATGGGATCAAAATGTGGGAGGGGGCTTGCTCCCACATTGTTCCAGCGGTGTTAGATAGCGCTCAGTACGCCGTCGATTTCTTCAAAGCTTGGCCGCGCCAACACATCGGGCTGGCAACAGCTTTTTTGCAGTTCAACCAGATCCTCATTTACTGCCCCTTCACCCCGATCCAACAACTCCCCCAGCAACACCCCGAACGCGCGCACTTCAATACGCTGCAACGCCCTGGTTTCCAAGGTGTCGGCCGTGGCATGGAATGACGCCGCGCCGAAGTCTCCGAGCAAACAATCTCCCGTCACATTCCACAGGATGTTGTGGCCATACAGGTCACCGTGGGTAATCCCCTGACGGTGCAAGTGCGCCGCCACCGAAGCGATGCCTCGTGCCATGCGCAGCGCCACGTCGAGGCTGAAACGGGTATCGGCTTCGTAGATGTCCCGGGTGCAGGACGCCAGGCTAGGCAGCGCCGCGAGGTTGCGGTAGCTCGGGTCGATCAGGCTCATGACCAATGCTGCCTGATGTTGCGGGTGCCCGATGACACGGCCTTGCACCTTGATCAGGTTGGGATGCAGCCCGGCGGCAATGCAGGCTTGCATTTCATGCAGCGGTGACCCGTCGCTGGTGATGGTGCCTTTGTATAGCTTGACCGCGACCGGCAGCGCCTGGGGTTTCCAGATTGCTTTGTGAATGATCCCGGAAGCGCCTTCGCCCAATACTTCTCCCAGTTCCAGTTCAGACCAGGGAATGTTCGGCGTTCCATCTTCGCCCGTCACTGTCATGGCCATTTCCACCGGGTTGCCGGCGTAGGCCAGCCAGGTCAGGCTTGGCAAGGTCAGCAGCCACTGCGGCAGGTGGGTCAAGCGGTTGGAGGCGATGCGGATCAGTTCCAGGTTTTGGCAGTGGGCCAGGCTTTGCGGCAATTGCGTCAGTTGGTTACCGGCCAGCATCAACTTTTGCAGCAACGGGCGCTGACCCAGTTCATCGGGCAATTGGCTGATGCAGTTGTCGGTGAGGATCAGCCAGCGCAACTGCGGCGGCAGGGCGGCGGCGGGCACATGGCCGATCTGGTTGGCCTTGAAGCCGATCATGCTCAACTTCGCGCACTGCCCCAGGCACGCCGGCAGCTCGGTAAACGCGTTGTCCGAACAAAACAGCACACGCAGGTGCGTCAGGCGGTGCAGGTCCTCGGGCAGGCTACTCAAGGCATTGCCGGTGAGATTGAGGATTTCCAGGGAGTCGGCCAGGTCGAAGATTTCCCGGGGGAACTCGGTCAGCCCGCAGGCCAGGTCCAGGCGCTTGGCGCCGGCCAATTGGCCGGCCTTGAGTTGGGCGAGGGTATTCATGAACAGCGCGGCACTCGGAAGGGGGCGTAAAAGGCGCTCATGATAGCGGCTCGGGTGCGGTTTGCGGGCAGAGCATGTGCAACTGCTGCAAGCGGCTGGCGGTGCGGGCGAGGTCGATGGCCTGGCCTTCCAGGGCTTTATCCAGCGGCTGGTGACCCATGAGGGTCAGGTGTTTGTCCTGATCGTAGAGCACGTCCACCAGGTTGATAAAACGCTGTTGCACGGCGATAGGGCATTCGGCCAACTGCGGCAGGCCGTCGATGATCCAGTGGTCGAAGTCCTGGCACAGCAGCAGGTAATCCATCACGGCGGTGAGCTGTTCACACAGGTCGTTGAAGGTGAACAGGATGGTCCGCGCCTGATGGTCTCGGCACAGCAACTGCCGATTGCCAACCGTCAGGGTTTGCGCCGGGCCATTGGTGGCAGGCACACCCAGGCTTTCCCGCTGCGCCGGTGTACCCGGCCACACATAGTGGCCGCGGGTGAAACGTTGTTGGGCGTGGGCCTGGGGCAGGCTGCGAAAGTCCTGGGGCGCGCTGACTTCCAGCACGTCCATGCGTGCGGCGATCAGGTCGATCACCGGTTTGAATCGTTCGTGATACAGCGGGTTGGGCAGCAACCCTTCGGGCGGGTAGTTGGACGTTACCAATACCAGCACGCCGCGTTGGAACAGGGCCTTGAACAAGCGGCTGATGAGCATTGCATCGCCGATATCGTGCACATGGAACTCGTCAAAACACAGCACACGGCAATCAGCGAGCAACTGATCCAGAGTGACGCCCAAGGCATCCTCATGCTCGCGGTGCACAAACATGCCCTGGTGCAGCCGGGCAAAGAAGTCGTGGAAATGCACGCGTTGCTTCTCGGCGATGGGTAGCGCCTGGAAAAAACCGTCCAGCAGCCAGCTCTTGCCGCGACCTACCGGGCCGTGCAGGTACAGGCTGCGCGTGGCCTGGCCATAAAGCAGGTGCTGGGCCTCCCGATTCAGGGCGGTAATCGCCCGGATTTGGCCGTCACTGAGGGTGTAGCCCTGTTGTTCGGCCTTTTTCTGAAAATAGGCAGGAATGGGCGAGGCACCCCAGACGTCAGTTTTTTTACCCAGCAGGCGCTGGAACAGGGCAAGCACGGCCAAGAATAATCACTCTGTATTGCGGTGGTCGCTCACTGTAGGACGCTCGATGCCATTTGACCAACAGTGAAGGGCGCCGACCCTTGCAAACTGGCACTTTCGCGTTAACTGGCTAACCTCATACAAGGTTGTTACCCCTGTATAAGGAATTGGGGCAGTGAAGGGATCGGCGGTATTGGCTGTCATGGGCGCGATGCTCTGCAACACGGCTTCTGCTGCGCAACTCCAGGTGGAGGTGCGCCTCGACGTGCAGCGGGGTTGCCAGTTGGTGGGCACCACTCGCAATGCGGGCATCGAGCAACTTGGCGTATTGGATTTCGGCAGCGGCCCGCGTCTGGATGACCCGGCCGGCCCCCTGAGTGCGGCCCTGATCAGCCAGCGCCAGCCGCGCCTGGAGTGCAACCCCGACACGCCTTACCAAATGCGCGTTGACGGCGGCCTGCACGGTGGCGTGGGCGAAGTGCGTTACCTCAGTAATGCGATGCCCTCAAGCAAGCCCATTCCTTATCGCATTTATGCCGACGCAGCCCGGTTGATCCCCTTGCCGGTGGACGTGCCGGTCAGCGGCCGCGTACCGGACACCGGCTCGGTTGATTTGCCGTTGTATGGCCGCATTGAACCGCTCAAAGACATCCCTGCGGTGGGGCGTTATTCCGACCTGCTCAAGGTCACGGTCACATGGTAAGCCGCTATCTGGCCATCGCGGCCTTGGGCAGCCTGCTGTTGCTGGCCGAGGACGCGCAGGCGGCTGTGGTCAACGGGCAGATTCACGCGCGGTTGGTGATTACCGCCAGTTGCGAAGTCAGCAAAGGCGTGGAACGCGCGCCAGTGACGCCGGACGGTGGCACTGCGCTGTTGGATTTCGGCAGCCAGGGACCGACCTGGAACGACACCTTGGGCGCGACCATTTCCGATGGCGATAAAGCGCCGCTGTCGGTGTCCTGCAACCCGTCGTTGGTCAGCAGTTTTACCGTGACCATCGACGGTGGCGCCCATGGCGACGGCACCACGCGCCGCTTGAGCAACGGGCGCCAGACCATTCCCTATCGGCTATCGGCCGATGCGTTGGGCCAGAGTGCCTACCGCATCGGCCAGCAACGCAATTTCGTCGTGACCCAGGGCGCGCAGGTACCCATTCCGGTATTCGGCTCCGTGGTGGCGAATACCAGGGCCCTACCGGCCGGCATCTACACAGACACCCTGACGGTGACTCTGGATTGGTAAACCATGAGGATGGATATCATGCATGTACTCGTATCGCGAATGGGCGTGTGTGCCCTGGGCCTGGCGCTGGCCTCCAGCCTGAATGCGGCGACCACGGTTACCGGGCAGATCAGTTCGAGCCTGACCTTGATCGCCAGTTGCCAGGTCAACGGCTCCGGGGCGGCTACCGGGCTGAATTTCGGTAGCTTGAACTTCGGCACCACCAACAGCCTGTTTACCAATGCCGACGCCCAGTTGCTGGGCGGCACCGGCACCGGCGGGGCGCTGTCGATTCTGTGTTCAGCCGGTACCACGCCAACGGTGACGGTGCGTGCCGGCGCCCATGATGGCGCCTCGCCGGGGGGCACCCGTGCGCTGGCCGATGGGGCGGGTAACTTCGTGCCTTACGATTTCTACACTGACAGCGGGCGTTCCGCGCTGTTGGCGATCGATGGCGTGGTGACGCTCGCCACCAGTACCGGCGTGGCACAAACCGTCAACCTCTACGGTCGCGCGGTGGGCAAGGCGGGCCTGCCGGCAGGTACTTACACCGATACCGTGGCCGTGGAGCTGACGTTCTGACCCTGTGGCTCAGGCTGGGGGTGGCCTGTGGACTGGCGCTGCCGTTGCCGTTGTCGGCAGCGACCAGCCAGAGCTTCCAGGTCAGCGCGACCATTACTCCCGGTTGCCTGATCGTGGGCGGCGGCTCCAACTACGGCGCGTTGGCCTATGGCAGCTATTCGGCATTGGCCACCGGTACGGTCACGGCAGCCCTTACTGGCGGTGTGACCTTGCAATGCACTCCGGGGGTGGCGCTGACCATGAGTGTGGATGGCGGCCTTTACAACAGCGCCGGGCGCAATTTGCAGCTCAACAGCGGCAGCGCGCGGGTGGCCTATCAACTGTTTCGCGACGCGGCGTTCAGCCAGAGCCTGGGCGTCAGCCAGAGCGTCAGCGTGACTTACAGCGATGCCAACAACATCAGCCTGCCGATTTACGGGCGGGTGGTATTACCCGGCAATCAGCCTGGGGGGACGTACAGCGACACGCTGCAGGTGCAGCTGTCGTGGTAGGGCTAACGGTATTGAGGAGTGGATTTATGCATTCAACTTCCCGGCGGTGGTGGGCCGCGGGTATTGCCTTGGGGCTTTTGTGTGGCGCAGGGCTGGTGCAGGCGGCCAGTTCGGTGCTGATCTGGCCCATCGACCCGGTGCTGGAGGCCGATCAACAGGCCAGCGCGCTGTGGTTGGAGAACCGTGGCACGGAAACGGCCAACCTGCAGATCCGCGTATTTGCCTGGAGCCAGAACGGTTTCGACGAGCAGTACCAAAACCAGCGCGACGTGATCGGCAGCCCGCCGGTGGCCAAAATCGAGCCCGGCCAGAAGCAACTGGTGCGCCTGACCCGAACCCGCGAAGTACCGCCGGGACAGGAGCTGGCCTATCGCATCATCATCGATGAAATCCCCTCGGCGCTGCAGGTGCCGGCGCCGCCGGAAGGCAAGAACACAGCGGCAGCGATTCGCTTCCAGATGCGCTATTCGGTGCCCTTGTTTGCCTACGGCGCCGGGTTGTGGAGCAAGGACGACGCCACACGTCAACGCGACCCCAAGGGTGCCGGCAAGCCGGACTTGAGCTGGCAAAAGGTCAACGTAGGCGGGCGCAGTTACATCGAGGTGCGCAACCAGGGCGCCGTGCATGCGCGGCTCACCGATGCGTCGTTCAAACAAGGCGGGCAGGCCCGGCCGCTGGTAGAAGGTTTGCTCGGCTATGTGCTGCCGGGCGCGAGTATGCGCTGGCCGGTGCCGGATGCCGTATCGGCCGACCAGCCGTTGCAGGTCAGGGTCAACGGTGCGCCGCAATTGGAAAGCCTGGCGCCCAAGCGATAACCGTCAGGTAGCGCTACGGGCATACGCCCGGGTTTTAACAGGATGGAGATGTCCATTGAAGGACACAACGCCATGGTGAGTCGTGGTTGGGCTCGGGGTTTATGGCCATCGGTGGCAGTGGCAAGCGGGTTGTGGGGCGCTGCGATGGCAGGCGACTTGCCGCCGCCGCCGGGCAGCATGGAGGCAGTCGCCGATGCACAGCTGTTTCTGGAACTGGTGGTCAACCAGATGGACACCGGCCGCGTCATTGCGGTCGACCAGCGCGCCGGCCAGCTGTTTGTGCCCGCCAGCGCGTTGCAGGACGTGGGTATGAAATTGCCCGGCGAGCCTGTCGGCAGCGTGGCCCTGGACCAGGTGCCTGGGCTGCACAGCGACTACGACAGCAATGGCCAGCGCCTATTGCTGGATGTACCGCCATCCTGGTTGCAGGCGCAGTTTATCGGCAATCGCAATACCTATCCGCGCACCCAGGCCATGAGCAGCTTCGGCGCCTTGCTCAACTATGACGTGTATTTCAACGACACCGATGACGGCGGCAGCTACCTCGCCGCCTGGAACGAAGTGCGGCTGTTCGACACCTGGGGCACCTTGTCCAACACCGGGCAGGTGCGCCAGACCCTGGCTGATGGCATCACCGACAGTACCCTCGGCAACGGTTACCGGCGCTACGACACCACCTGGCGATTTTCCGATGATGAGCGCCTGCTCACCTACGAGGCGGGCGACGTGATCAGCGGTTCGCTGCCCTGGAGCAGCTCGGTGCGTCTGGGCGGGGTGCAAGTGTCCCGGGACTTTGCCGTGCGCCCGGACCTGGTCACTTACCCTTTGCCGCAGTTCGCCGGTGAGGCGGCGGTGCCCTCGTCGGTGGACCTGTTTATCAACGGCTATAAATCCGACACCGCGCAGCTGCAACCCGGGCCTTATACCCTGACCAACGTGCCATTTATCAACGGCGCCGGGGAGGCTGTCGTGGTGACCACCGACGCTCTCGGGCGCCAGGTGTCGACCACGGTGCCGTTCTACGTTACCAGCACCTTGCTGCAACAAGGCTTGACGGATTTTTCCGTGGCTGCCGGTACCTTGCGCCGTGACTACACCCTGCGCGATTTCGGTTACGGGCCGGGCATAACCAGTGGCACCTTTCGCTATGGCTATTGCGACAGCCTGACCCTGGAAAGCCATGCCGAAGCATCCAGCGACCTGACCCTCGGCGGGCTTGGCGCCAACCTGCGCCTGGGCAACTTCGGCGTGCTCAATACCGCCCTCAGCCAGAGCCAGTTCGACAGCCGCAGCGGCCAGCAACTCAGCCTTGGCTACCAGTACAACAGCACGCGCTACAGCCTGATGTACCAGCGCGTTGAACGGCGCGATGACTACGCCGACCTGACCCTGGTCGACACCCCTTACGCCAGCCTCAGCAAGCGCAGCGAGCAGGTGACGCTGAGCCTCAACCTTCAACGTTTCGGCAGCCTGGGCCTGGGGTATTTCGACGTGCAGGCGGCAGACGATTCGCGCACGCGCCTGCTCAACCTCAGCTGGAGCAAACCGCTGTGGCGCAACACCAGCTTCTACCTGTCGGCCAACCGCGAAATCGGCGACAGCAACTGGGCCATGCAGGCGCAACTGGTGATCCCGTTCGACCTCAACGGCAGCCTGGCCTTGAGCACCGAGCGCAGCAAGGACGGCGCCAGTCGCCAGCGCATCAACTACAGCCGCGCGGTGCCCAGCGAAGGCGGCGTGGGCTACAACCTCGGCTATGCCCAGGGCGATGCGCCAAGCTATCGGCAGGCCGACCTGACCTGGCGCTTGCAGTCAGTGCAGTTGCAGGCCGGCGTGTACGGCAGCAGTGACGCCCAAACGCGCTGGGCGGATGCCAGCGGCTCGCTGGTGTGGATGGGCGGCGAAACCTTTGCTGCCAACCGTATCAATGACGCGTTTGTGGTGGTGAGTACCCAGGGGTTCGCCGGGATTCCAGTTCGCTACGAAAACCAGCTGGTGGGCCAGACCGACCGCAACGGTCATTTGCTGGTGCCATGGAGCAGCGCGTATTACCGCGGCAAATATGAAATTGACCCGTTGAACCTGCCGGCGAACGTGCAGAGCCCCAATGTGGAGCAGCGCGTGTCGGTACGCCGGGGCAGCGGCTATCTGTTGGAGTTCCCGCTGCGCCGGGTGCTCGCCGCCAGTATCACCCTGGTGGATCGCCAGCATCAGGAGCTACCGCTGGGCAGCCTGGTGGTGCACGAGCAAAGCAACACCCAGGCGGTGGTGGGGTGGGATGGGCTGGTCTATCTGGAAAACCTCAGCGCCCACAATACTTTGCAGGTCACCCTCAGTGAGGGGCGCACCTGCCAGGCGACATTCGCTATCGATGAGCAGCAACAGGACGTGCCCCTGATCGGGCCGTTGGTGTGCCAGTGAGTGCTTGAGCAAGGAGACTGCGGGTGAGGGGCAAGGCATGGATGTATGGGGCAGGGCTGTTATTTTCCGGGCAGGTTATGGCGGTGTGTTCGGTGGTTTCCACGGTGCCGGCCAGTTTCGGTTCGATCAGCTCGATGACGGTGCGCACTGCCGCGCAAACCAGCTCTACCACCAACTCCGGATTGAGTTGCACCCAGGCGTTGATTTCGCTGCTGGTGTCCACCGACCACTTCTACGCCACGATCACCTCGTCCACCGCCGGCATGGTCGGGCCGACCGGTGATGTGATTGGCTACACGATTTATGGCAACAACAGCACCAGTTATCCCATCACCCGCGGCACTCAATTCGATTTTGGGGGCGCGGGCGGCATTGCCCAGAGCATTGGTCTGATCGCCGGGCCCGGGGCGAAAACCGTGCCGTTGTACCTGAGCAGCATTACCGGCAGCAATATCGCAGCGGGGCTGTACACCGAGACATTGAACATCGCCTGGGTGTGGAATTATTGCTCGGGAATCGGCGTTGGCGGCATTTGCCTGGGGCGTGACACGGGCAGCGGCACGGCAAGCCTGACCGTCAGCATGACCGTAACCAATGACTGCCAGATCACCGCGCCGGATATCAGCTTTGGCAGCGCGCCGGTGGTCAGTGGGTTTACCGCAGTGACCGGCCAGACCATCAATATCGCCTGCACCAAGGGCAGTGCCTACACCGTGGGCTTGAGCGACGGCCAGAACCCGATCAGTGTCGGCGGGCGCCGACGCATGGTTTCCGGCAGCAACTACCTGGCCTATGACCTCTTCAAAAGCGCCGGCACCACGCGTTGGGGCAGCGTCGGCGCGGCGCGGCGGGCCAGTTCCACAGCGGAGGTCAACCCCGGCAATGGGTTGGGCACAGGCAGCCAGGTATTTAACTACAACGCTCGCATCTACACCGACCAGCCCACACCCCCCGGCGGCACCTACCTGGACAACGTGGTGCTGGACGTGGGTTTCTAGAACTTCATCAGCGCCGGGGTGGGCTGGTCTGCCGGGCTGACCATTGCGTAGTTATAGCCGCCGCCCGACCAGTACTCGGCCTGCAAACCATCGGCGCTGCGGCTGCCACGGGGCAGGAAGCCGTTGTTCGGTCCCGGCGGGCGGATATAAAAGCTGATGCGTCGGCCTTGGGGGTCTTGGTACAGCACCATGGCGGCTGCCCCCTGATCGGTAGTGAGCAGGCGCCCGCTGACCGGCTTGAAGCCTGCCTGGCTCAGGTCGGGCAGGCGATGGGCTTGATCGAAATAGCGGTCGAGCCAGGCTTGCATAGTGCCGCTGCCGTCGTCGTTGTAGTCGGCGGGCATGACGCCGTCCTGGGCAAACAGACGGTAAGCCTGCATGGCATCGGTCATCGGCAGCGGCTGGGGTTGGGTGGCTTCGCGGGCGTGCCAGCCGCCAAGCCCGCCAAGGCTCACGGCAATCAGCAACACCGCCGCGCTGGCGAAGTGGCGGCGGGACTGACGCTTGATACGCTGACGGATCAACGCCGGGTCCAGTGCCGGATTACTCGGCTGCTGCAGGGTACCGCTCAAGGATGCCCGCAATAATTGCGCGTCCTGTTGCCAGGCGTGGACCTGGGCGGCCGCTTCGGGGTGGTTGGCCAGCCAGGTTTCAAGCACGCGGCGGTCACTGTCCGGCAGTTGGTGATCGACGTAGGCATGCAAATCGCGTTCGCTGGGGGGCAGGCTGATCATTTGAGTCTCCGCAGGGCAGGGCCGGTAATTTCGCCATCGCTGAGCTGACGCAACGCTTGGCGCGCACGGGACAGGCGCGACATCACGGTGCCGATGGGTACCTGAAGGATCTCGGCGACTTCCTTGTAGCTCAAACCCTCCACGGACACCCACAGCAAAAGCGCGCGTTGTTCGGTGCTGAGTTGGTCGAAGGCTTGCAGGGTGGATTGGGCCATCACTGTGCGCTCCACCGACGGTTGCGCATCATCGCGCCCGGTGAAGAATTCGAGCATACGTGCATAGCGTCGGCTGCGGCGATGGGCGTCGAGGAACTGCCGATAGAGGATCGCGAACAGCCAGGCGCGCAGGTCGCCTTCGACACGCTTATCAGCCCAGGCGATGATCGCCCGCTCCAGGGTCGCCTGCACCAGGTCATCGGCACTGCTGCTGTTGCGCGTCAGCGACACGGCAAAACGCCGCAACCTGGGGATGAGTTCGTGTAACTGTTCGTCGAGTTCATGCATGGGGATGAGTCTACTCACGTGTGTTGAAGTAGACGTTGGTCCCTGTAGGTTATTCCACGCTTCGCGCAAAGAAACTTCCCGGCTAATACGTGGGAAGCGTCTGTATACCTTGAGAGTCTGTAATCTCGTGCGCAGCCCTCTATCCACCCTTGCATCTGTCGGCATTCAGCCGGCAGTTGAATAGTGAGAGGGTGCTTATGACGTGTTTGCCGAGTGATAAACAGTTTTCTTCCTGCATCTCGCTGGCTCATTTGCCTGCCGCGCAGCGGGTTTTATTTGAGCAATGGGGTTGTGGTCTCTCAACCCGAGCCACCTACGCCAACGTGCACCACGCCTTCGAAGCGCAAGCGAGGCTGGCACCCCAGGCGACCGCTGCGGTATGCGCGGGCCAACGTATCAGCTATGAACAACTCAACCGACAAGCCAATCGATTGGCTGAGCACCTGCTTGGGCAGGGTGTTAAGCGTGGGGACACGGTGGGATTGTTCGTCGAGCGCTCGATTCCCATGCTGGTCGGTCTCCTGGCGGTGTTAAAGATTGGCGCCGCGTATGTCCCTCAGGACGCCAGAATCGTACCCACCCTGCAATTGGGCATGGTCCTCGAATCATTGACCAGCCCGGTGATTCTGACCTTATCGAGCCTGGTGGAGCGCATTCCGGCAGACGCGTCCCACCGCTGCCTCAATTTGGATACGTTCATTGCTCAAACGCCATGGCTGGCTGAAGACAATGATTGCGTGCGTGTCGGTGCTGGCCCGGATGATCTGTGCTTTGTACTGTTTACATCTGGAACCACAGGGCGCCCTAACGGCGTGTGTGTCAGCCACCGTAACGTATGCAACATTCTGCTCACTGAACCTGGGCGGATGGGGATGGCACCGGGTCGTACCGTAGGGCAGATTCTCAATATCGGCTTTGACATGGCGGCTTGGGAAATACTCGGTTGCCTGGCTCATGGTGCGACCTTGCTGATTCGCGGCAAAGACATCGCACAGACGGCCGCACAGTGCAATGTGTTGATCGCAACGCCTTCGATACTGGCCACCCTTGAGCCTCGACAGTGTCCCCACCTCAACGTCGTTGCGGTGGCTGGAGAAGCCTGCTCCCAGGCCCTGGCGGATCGGTGGGCCGAGCACTGTACGTTCTACAACGGCTGCGGTCCTACCGAGACGACCATCGTCAACACGCTGCACCGGCATGTACCAGGCACGCCACTGACTATTGGCCGGCCAACACCCAATAACACTGTCTATGTGCTCGATGAGCAGGGGCGTGCCTGTGCCTTGGGTGAAACGGGTGAGATGTGGGCCGGTGGTGCGGGTGTGACAGCAGGCTACCTGAACAATACGGCATTGACCCAGCAGCGATACCGTCCGGATCCCTTTCTCGGTGGCGACGCCATGATGTTCCGCACACGAGATTTGGGGCGCTGGGTGGGAGACGGCCAGCTCGAACACTTAGGGCGCGTGGATGACCAAGTGAAAGTCCGCGGCTTTCGCGTGGAACTGGATGCGGTGTCGGCGGCTCTGGAGGCCGGCGCTGGATGCATGCGCGCCGTCACTTTGAAGCTGGACAGCCGCACGTTGGTGGCCTTTGTTTCGCCTGCCAGCACTGACATCGAGGCTTGCCAAACCGCGTGCCAACAACGCCTGGCCTATTACTGCGTGCCTCAGTCGATCTACGCAGTGGAGCATTTTCCACTGACAGCGAGGGGCAAGATCGATAAGGCATTGTTACTGCAAACGGCCCGGGAGAACCAGTTGGCGGTGCTGGCGTTCGCGACCGGGGAGCCCGGCCATGATTGATACGCTGATCCGTACCGTTGTACCGCCCAAGCCGGCGCTCTGGCGTCGCTGGACGTCACTGCCGATGTTTTCCTGTTACAACCGCCTGGCAGCCGCCGCGCTGATGGGCAACCTGGTGTTTTTGCTGTTGGCTGTGGACCTGCACGCCATCACGGTTCAGACGCTGTCGGACATGGTGCTGATCAACCTGTCGGTTGCCATTCTCGTTCGCCAGCAATACGTGATCAATGGGCTGTTCTGGCTGGCAACGCGAGTACCGCCTACATGGCCCTTACAGGTGCGGCGTAGCGCGGCCAAGGTGTACCACTTCGGTGGGCTGCACAGCGGCGCAGCCTTTGCGGCCACTGGGTGGTTTGCCGCCCTGGTTGTCGTGCAGGTTACGCGTTACCTGCAACAACCTGACAGTGTTTCGGTGGCCGAGTTAGGGGTCAGCGTTATGCTGCTCAGCTTATTGCTGCTCATGGTGGTCATGGCTCAACCACGTATTCGAGGCCGGTTCCACAATGGGTTCGAACGCGTTCATCGGTTTGGCGGTTGGAGTGCGTTGCTGTTGTTCTGGTGGCAAACGTTACTGACCACGTCGAGCCTGCTGCACAGCGTTACGTTTTGGATGCTGGCAGTGCTGACCCTGAGCGTCCTGCTGCCCTGGCTGCGGCTGCGCAAGGTGGCTGTTGAACACGCACGGCCTTCCGGGCATGCGGTGATTACGCGTTTGAGCCACACCACACCGTTCGCCGGTTCATCCACCGCGATCAGCCGCAACCCACTGCTGGAGTGGCATTCCTTTGCCAATATTCCCACGCCACACGAGGCGGGTTTCCGCCTGATAATTTCCCGCGCAGGGGATTGGACCGGGCGATTTATCGAGGACTTGCCGCGACATGTGTGGGTTAAGGGCATCACCACAGCGGGTGTTGCCAATGTAGAAACCCTGTTCAAGTCGGTGGTGTACATCGCCACTGGCAGCGGCATCGGGCCTGTCATGCCGCATCTGCTGGCGGCTCAGGTACCGATTCAGTTGATCTGGTCTGCCCGTAGCCCGAGGACGACCTATGGCGATGAACTGGTGGAGGAAATTCTGCGCGCCCAGCCTTGCGCATTGATCTGGGACACCGATGAGCGCGGCAAGCCAGACCTGGTGAAGTTGGCTTACGGTGCAGTGCAAGCCTTTGGTGCAGAAGCCGTGATCTGTATTGCCAACCAAACGGTGACCCAGCGTCTGGTGCAAGAGTTGGAAGCTCGGGGAATACCCGCCCATGGCGCGATCTGGGATTCCTGAGACAGCCCCAAGTGTGA
This sequence comes from Pseudomonas sp. HN8-3, assembly GCF_020790195.1. Taxonomy (NCBI): domain Bacteria; kingdom Pseudomonadati; phylum Pseudomonadota; class Gammaproteobacteria; order Pseudomonadales; family Pseudomonadaceae; genus Pseudomonas; species Pseudomonas sp. HN8-3. Next base: position 3,639,194 of record NZ_CP086206.1, on the reverse strand, counting down.
ACAACATCAATCAGTGGAGATGCCTATGAACGTGTTTGTGGAACGTCATGACCGAGTGGTCCTGGTCAAGCTCAACCGTCCTGAAGTCAAGAATGCGCTGAGTTCGGCGCTGATGACTGAGTTGATCAGTCATCTGGAAGCAATGGATCGAGACCCTCGGATTGGGTGTTTTGTCATTACCGGCACCGCAGAGTTCTTCGCGGCAGGGGCCGATATCAAAGAGATGAGCGGCAAGTCCTATCTGGACGTGCTCAACGAAGACTACTTCGTCGGTTGGGAGGGCTTCACCCGTTTGCGCACCCCGACGATTGCCGCAGTGGCGGGCTATGCGTTTGGCGGAGGCTGTGAGCTGGCGATGATGTGCGACATGATTTTCGCTGCTGATACCGCCACCTTTGCACAGCCGGAAATTAAGCTAGGCGTCATCCCGGGCATGGGCGCGACCCAGCGGTTGACCGGGCTGATCGGCAAGGCCAAGACCATGGACCTGGTGTTGACTGGCCGGTCAATGACCGCCACGGAAGCAGAGCAGGCGGGGTTGGTGTCGCGGGTTTACCCGGCTGCGAACTTGCTGGACGAGGTGATGGCGGTGGCGGCACAAATTGCCTCCTTCTCGCGAACGGCCACCCGTGCAGCGCGGCAGGCGGTGGAGCATTCTCTGGAGGTCGGGTTGCACGAAGGTGTGCGTCAAGAGCGAAGGTTGTTTCATGGACTGTTTGCCACGCCTGATCAGCAAGAAGGAATGCAGGCATTTCTTCACAAGCGGCAGGCCTTGTTTAATCAGCCCTAGCCGGCACTCGATCTGGCCACGTGTTGACTACAAAGAAACTACAGTGAAGGGGGAATAAGCCTACGTGGGATTCGTCTCATAACACTTTCCCCCTGCGGCCTCGGGCCCTGGAGCTTCTATGGTTGATCACTCTTTACCGCCGCGTCCGCCTCTTGGTACTACAAGTCTGCTCGTAAGGCTGGCGTGTATAGGGGGCGTGGTGGCAGTGTTGGTGGTTGCATTTGCCTACGTCAACGGCACCCTCGACCCACAGCGTCTGCGGCCAAAGACCTTGGTCAATGCCCTGGAAACCAATAACGGCGTACACCCGGGCTTTCGCCGCAATCATGCCAAAGGTGTGTGTGTGGCGGGTTACTTCGAGGCGAGCACAGAGGCGCGTGCTTACTCCAGCGCCCAGGTGTTCAGCGAGGCCAAGACCCCGGTGATTGGCCGGTTTGCCTTGCCCAGCGGCAATCCCTATGCACCGGACAGCAGTGTGCCGATTCGCAGTTTTGCCGTGCAATTCAGCCAGGCAAACGGCCAGCAGTGGCGAACGGGAATGAACAGTATGCCGGTGTTTCCGGTGGGCACGCCCGAGGCGTTCTACCAGCTGCTCAAGGCGGGTGCGCCAGACCCGGCCACCGGCAAGCCGAACCCTGCGAACATGCCGGCGTTTTTTGCCGCACACCCGGAGACGGCGCCGTTCCTGGCCTGGGTCAAGACTGCCAAGCCATCGGCCAGTTATGCGACGCAAACCTACAACGGCATCAATGCGTTTTACCTGGTGGGCGAAGGTGGCAAGCGTCAGGCCGTGCGGTGGAGCGTGGTGCCGCAAAGCCAGGACGCGGCGGGTGATGCTGCGCCGTCGGGCAGTGACTTCCTGGAACAGGATTTGGTGCAGCGCCTGGCCGCCGGGCCTTTGCGTTGGCAGTTGAACATGACCCTGGCCAACCCCGGCGACCCCTTGGATGACGCGAGCAAGACCTGGACCGGCCCGCATACGCAGCTCAACGCCGGCACTCTGGTACTGCAAAGCAGCCAGCCGCAGGCAGACGGTGATTGCCGTGATATCAACTTTGACCCGCTGATTTTGCCCAGCGGTATCGAGGCCTCCAACGACCCGTTGCTGGCCGCACGCTCCGCCGCGTATGCCAGTTCGTATCTGCGCCGTGCGGGTGAAGTCAGCCCGTTGCACAGCACCCCTCAGGAGTCGAAGCCATGAATGCTCAACCGCGTTTTTTTGCACCGCTGGCGCGTCTGTTGCACTGGCTGATGGCGCTGATGATCATTGCCATGCTGTTTATCGGTGCGGGATTGGCGGCGTCGGTGTCGGAACGCCATGAATGGCTGATCCACCTGCACAAACCGCTGGGTATTGCGATCCTGGCCCTGGTGCTCGTGCGTTTGGCCGTGCGCTTTACCACCCGGCAACCGCCGTTGCCAGCCGATTTGCCGATGTGGCAAGTGCTGGCGGCCAAGGCTTCCCATGTGCTGCTGTATGCGTTGATGCTGGTGTTGCCGCTGCTGGGCTGGGCGATGATTTCGGCCGCCGGTGACCCGGTGATGCTCAGCAGTTCTGTGCAACTGCCAGCGCTGGTAGGGGCGAATGCGCCGTTGTTTGCGCTGTTGCGTAAGGCTCACGGCTACCTTGCCTATCTGTTGTTCCTGACAGTGCTGGTGCACTTGGCGGCGGCGCTGTTCCACGGGTTGATCCGCCGCGATGGGGTATTGCAGAGCATGACCGGCACCCGGGATTGATCGCTTCTGTGGCGAGCAAGCTCGCTCGCCACAAAAAGCTTGCCACAAGGGTTAACGCAAAAGCCCGACGATATCGGCGACGCTGCTCAATACGTCCTTGCCCAGCTGTTTCGATCGATCGCCCGACCAGCCGGTACGCGGGTTGGGCGCATCGTCGTTGTCCTTGAAGGGCATCTCCAGGGTCAGGGACAGGCAGTCGTACTTCTCACCGACTGCGTTGCAGGCCAGGGTCATGTTAGCTTCGCCCGGCAGGTCGCGGGTGTAGCCGTAGGTGGTTTGGAAGTCCCGGGTCAGATGGCTCAGGTGGTTGCGAAAGTGTTTTTCCAGGGCTTCGATGCGTGGGGTGTAGCCTGGATTGCCTTCGCAGCCGGCGGTGAAGATGTAGGGGATTTCTTCGTCGCCATGGATATCGAGGAACAGGTCCACGCCGTACTTTTCCATTTGCTGCTGCACAAACAGTACTTCCGGGCTGGTTTCCTGATTGGCGCTCTGCCAGGCGCGGTTCAGATCCTGGCCCATGGCGTTGGTACGCAGGTGACCGTGAAAAGCGCCATCGGGGTTCATGTTGGGCACCAGGTACAGGTCGGCCACTTTCAAGAGTTTTTTCAACTCCGCGTCACCATCCTTTTGCAGGCGTTCAATCACGCCCTCCATAAACCATTCGGCCATGTGTTCGCCGGGGTGCTGTTGGGCAATGATCCACACCTTACGGCGACCTTCAGCCCCTTAGCCACGGCGCAACAGTTGTATATCGCGGCCCTCGACACTCTTGCCGGTGGCCAGCAGCTTGACGCCGGCGTACTTCAGGGCTTGTTCGATCAGCCAGTCGTGACGTTCACGGCTGTAGGGTTCGAAGTAGGCGAACCATACGTGCTTTTCGCGGGTCTGGAGCGTGATATGCAGGATCTCGCCATCAAAGCGCGTTGGCACCCGGAACCAGTTGATATGGTCATAGGATGCCACGGCGTTGTAGCCGCTCCAGGCGTGTTTATAGGATGAGCCACCGGCGTTGCTCAATCGAAAAGTGTGGGTGTGCCCCACATGCATGCCTTCGGCCTTGAAGTGGAACCATTGAAAATGTTTGCTGCGGGTGTCGGGTTTGATTGCCAGTAACAACTGATAGGCATCGCTGGCATCCAGGACCTGGATATTGCCGCTGTCGAAGTCGGTGCTGATCTTGATGGAGGTCAAGGCCACGGTCATAGTCTGGTTGCCTGAATATGAGTGATGTGGCGGCTATATTACACAGAGGTCAGGTAAAACCTGGATGCAAAATTGTTGCACGGGGAGGGGGCGTCATCCCTGACGCCGCGGCAGCTTAGGGGCTATGAGATTGATTCTCAAGCGCTATTTCGCAAAGATCCGGGCTAGAGCTGTCGTGTGGCTTTCTTTCGACGATGGTCTTTTGCTACCATGCGCGCCATCGAGCAACACACAGTCTTCATTAGCCTGAAGCCATGCCAGGGAAACTGGCAAAAAAAAGACCCGGCCAAAGAGCCGGGTCAAAAACCGTGATTAGCCTGATGAGGAGATATTCCAAGAGTCCGACCTAAGGTCCCTTGGTCTATCGACTGATCTCGCGATCAGCTGGGTCCAATAATAATCATTATCATTTGCAAGTCAAATGTTTTTATCCCTTGGATAGAAATATTTTTCTTTCGTGTCTGTTACGCGTTTGCCTGGGCCCCCGGCGCTTGCAACGAGCGCTCCACCATCGCCTTCGCCATATCGATCAAATACACCACGGAAAACGCCAGGTCGCGCTGATTGCCTTGATGGCTGCACGCTGATTCGTAGGCGGTTGCCGCAGCACTGCGCAGCAGGTCAGACGCGTGAACCAGAGCCTCCTCTTGGCTGACGCCCGGCTTGATCGCGAACAAGGCACCCTCCACGGCTGGTGCCGACATATCTTCTTTCAAGTAATAGTCCAGCGCGCGCTGGGCCGCGCCGCTGTGGCACATGTTCTGTAATTCAACCTGTTCGGGTATTTCGGGCAATGAAAGCGGGCTATTCGTCATAAGCGGCAGTACTCCGGTGGGTGTCGAAATCCTTAGGCTTGATGATAGTACGTATCGTATTTATGTCGTTTTATGGATTACTACAAACTGTTTATTGCCCCGAAAAATACGCACCGTATTGTCAGGCGCCATGGATAACTGGATAGCGTTGGTCAAAGCCAACATGAAAGACCGCAAGGTCACGCAGGAGCAACTGGCAGAGCGCCTGGGTATGTCCCAGGGCGGCGTCGGCCATTGGCTCAACAAGCGCCGAGTGCCGAGCCTTGCGGACATGAACCGGGTGCTGGCCGAGCTCGGGCTGGGCTACCTGGAGGTGGCGCTGGAGATTCGCGAACGGGCCGCGCAAGAGCCTGCGTTGCAACAGCACTACAACCCGTATTTTCGCTATCCGGTCAGCGACTGGCAGCAGGCGTGCGAGCTGCGCGAAGAGCGTGCACTCTATGGGCCTGGCCGCTACGAATTGACCGATTACCACGCGCGTGGCGAGGCGTTCTGGCTGCCTGTAATGGGCGACGCCATGACCGCGCCCACGGGCATGAGCATCGGTGCCGGGACGATGATCCTGGTGGACCCGGCCATCGATCCTGTACCCGGCAAACTGGTTGTCGCCCAATGGTCTGGCAGTTCCCAGGCCACTTTTCGCCAATTGCAGGAAGAGAGCGGCCAGCGCTATCTGGTGCCGCTCAATCCGACGTACCCCAAGGCGCTGCTCACCGACGACTGCCACATCCTTGGCGTCGTGGTGCAAGCCACCGCGAAGTTCTAGGCGGCGGTTTCAAGCTCCACCAGCGCGCTGCCTTCGGCAACCATTTCACCTTCCTGGCAGAACAGCGCCTTGACCACCCCGGCATGGGGCGCACGGATGCTGTGTTCCATCTTCATGGCTTCGAGTACCACCAGCTGTGTGCCAGCCTCAACGGTTTGGCCTACCTCTACCAGCACGCGAACGATGCTGCCGTTCATCGGTGCGCTGAGACCGCCCTGATGAGATTGGCCGGCCTCGACCGCCGCAATCGGGTCGAACAGCCTGACGGCATGCATCTCGCCATTCCAGCGCAGGTACAGGCTGCCTTCGTTGCGGACCGCCAGATGGGCACGGCGTACACCCTGGTGTTCGATCAGCAGCTGCTCGCCGCACAACTGCGACGTGTGCCCGGCCAATGTCACCAGCCGATCCTGCCCGTTGCAGCTCAGATGCAGCGACACTTCGGCGGGCAGGCCCGCACGAAAGCCCTGGTTATTGGCCCAAGGCCCATCACCTACCGGCAGGCTCTGCATAAACGCCGAACCTGCTGCCTGCCAGAATGCATCGCTCAACTCACCGGGCGCCGGTAACAGTTCATCCTGATAACGCGGGATAAACCCGGTGTCCAATTCGGCCGCCGCGAACGCGGGATGGCCGATGATGCGCCGCAGAAAACCCAGGTTGGTCTTGAGCCCACCCACCGCGAACTCATCGAGCATACTTAAAAGTCGCAGGCGTGCCTGTTCGCGGTCTTCACCCCAGGCAATCAGTTTGCCGAGCATCGGGTCGTAGAAGGGCGACACGCTGTCCCCTTGCTCGACACCGCTGTCTACCCGACGGCCCGGGCCTGGGCTGGATTCGCGGTACAGCGCCAGGTGACCGGTGGCCGGCAGGAACTCGTTGGCCGGATCTTCGGCATACAGCCGCACTTCAATCGCATGACCGATCAAGGGTACCTGCTCCTGTGTGATCGGCAGCGCCTCGCCCTGGGCGACCCGGATCTGCCACGCCACCAGGTCCAGACCGGTAATCGCTTCGGTGACCGGATGCTCCACCTGCAGTCGCGTGTTCATCTCCATAAAGAAAAACTCGCCACGGGCATCCAGCAGAAACTCCACCGTACCGGCACCAACGTAGCCGATGGCCTGGGCCGCCCGCACGGCCGCTTCGCCCATGGCCTTGCGTTGCTCAACGCTGAGCCCTGGCGCCGGCGCTTCTTCGACAACCTTTTGATGGCGCCGCTGGATCGAGCAGTCGCGCTCATTGAGGTACAGGCAATGGCCATGCTGGTCGGCAAACACTTGAATCTCGACATGGCGCGGCTTGAGCAGGTACTTCTCCACCAGCATCTGCCCATTGCCGAAGGACGACAGCGCCTCGCGCTGGGCGGAGGCCAGGGCATCGGCCAATTGGCTGACATCCTCGACCACCTTCATGCCCTTGCCGCCGCCACCGGCCGTAGCCTTAAGCAATACCGGGTAGCCAATACGCTCACAGGCGGCGCGGAAGGTCTCCAGGTCCTGGGCCTCGCCGTGATAGCCCGGCACCAGGGGCACACCGGCGGTTTCCATCAATGCCTTGGCCGCCGATTTGCTGCCCATGGCGTCGATGGCGGCAGCGGGCGGGCCGAGGAAGATCAAGCCTGCTGCCTCGATGGCCCGGGCAAAGCCAGCGTTTTCCGAGAGGAAGCCGTAGCCGGGGTGAATCGCCTGGGCGCCAGTGGCGTGGGCGGCGGCAATCAGTTTGTCGATTTGCAAGTAACTGTCGGTGGCTTTGCTGCCTCCCAGATCGACACGAATATCCGCCTCGCGGCTATGGCGCGCATCACGGTCGATGGCGCTGTGCACGGCCACGGTCGTCAGCCCCATGGCCTTGGCGGTGCGCATGACACGGCAGGCAATCTCGCCACGGTTGGCTACCAGTACGGTGGTCAGTGTGCTCATGAGCGCGGCTCCTGGGCTTGCCAGCTCGGCGCACGTTTTTGCAGGAAGGCCCGCAACCCTTCCTGGCCCTCGGCGCTTACGCGAATGCGCGCAATGGCGTTTTCGCAATAACGTCGCAGCGCCGGGGTGAGGGCACCGTTGCCCACTTCACGCAGTAAATCCTTACTGGCGCGCATCGCCGCCGGACTGTTTTGCAGCAGGTTGGCCACCCACTGGTCCACCTGGTGATCCAGGCTCTCGGCCGGATAACTCTCTGCCAGCAAGCCGATCTCCTGCGCCCGCTGGCCGCCAAATCGCTCAGCCGTCAGAGCATAGCGGCGGGCCGCGCGTTGGCCGATGGCCTGCACCACGAATGGGCTGATCACTGCGGGCGCCAGGCCGATGCGCACTTCCGACAGGCAGAATTGCGCGTCATCGGCGCCGATGGCCATGTCGCAGCAACTGATCAACCCCAGCGCGCCACCATAGGCCGCACCTTGCACCACGGCCAGCGTGGGGATTTTCAGCTTGGACAGGTTGTACATCAGCTCCGCCAGTTCGCGAGCGTCGTCCAGATTGGTGTGGTAGTCCAGCTCGGCCGACTGCTGCATCCAGGCCAGGTCGGCGCCGGCACTGAAATGCTTGCCGCGCCCGCGCAGTATCAGAAATCGCAGGGACGGGTCGGCTTGCACCCGATCCAGGGCGATGATCAGTTCGCGGATCATTTCGGCATTGAACGCGTTGTTCTTGGCTTCACGACTGAGCCACAGCGTGGCAAAGCCACGGCTGTCGGTGATCAGTTCGAGGGTGTTGAAATCGTTCATGGGGTGCAGCTCCATTTACATGCGGAACACGCCGAAGCGGCTCGGCTCGATGCGGGCGTTCAGTGCGGCGGACAAGGCCAGGGCCAGCACGTCGCGGGTCTGCAACGGGTCGATGACACCGTCATCCCACAAGCGCGCGCTGGAGTAGTAGGGGTGGCCCTGGGTTTCATACTGGTCGAGGATCGGCTGCTTGATGGCGGCTTCCTCCTGCGCACTGAAACCGTTGCCTGCGCGCTCAGCCTGCTCGCGCTTGACTTGTACCAGCACCCCGGCGGCCTGTTCGGCGCCCATCACGCCAATGCGTGCGTTGGGCCACATCCACAAGAAGCGCGGGTCATAGGCGCGGCCGCACATCCCATAGTTACCGGCGCCAAAACTGCCACCGATGATCACGGTGAACTTCGGCACCCTGGCGCACGCCACCGCCGTAACCAGCTTGGCACCATGTTTGGCGATGCCGCCGGCTTCGTATTTCTGGCCGACCATAAAGCCTGTGATGTTTTGCAGGAACAGCAGGGGGATCCCACGCTGGCAGGCCAGTTCGATAAAGTGCGCGCCTTTCTGCGCGGCCTCGGCGAACAGGATGCCGTTGTTGGCCAGGATCGCAATCGGGTAGCCATGCAAGTGCGCAAAGCCGCAGACCAACGTTGTCCCGAACAACGCCTTGAACTCGTCGAACACCGAAGCGTCCACCAATCGCGCGATGACTTCGCGCACATCGAACGGCTGCTTGGCATCCGCCGGAATCACGCCGTACAGCTCTTCGCTGCTGTACAGCGGTGCCACGGGCGTGCGCTGCAGCAACTCACCTTGTTTGCGCCAATTGAGGTTGGCCACGCTGCGCCGGGCCAGCGCCAGGGCGTGTTCGTCGCTGTCGGCGTAGTGGTCGGCCACGCCGGAGATCTTGCAGTGCACATCGGCGCCGCCGAGGTCTTCGGCGCTGACCACCTCACCGGTGGCCGCCTTCACCAGCGGCGGGCCCGCAAGGAAAATGGTGGCTTGCTGGCGCACCATGATTGCTTCATCGGCCATCGCCGGCACATAGGCGCCGCCGGCGGTACATGAACCCATCACCACGGCGATCTGCGGGATGCCCTGGGCGCTCATGTTGGCCTGGTTGAAGAAGATCCGCCCGAAGTGTTCGCGGTCGGGGAATACTTCGTCCTGGCGCGGCAGGTTGGCGCCGCCGGAATCCACCAGGTAGATGCACGGCAGACGATTCTGCTCGGCGATGGTCTGGGCGCGCAGGTGCTTTTTCACTGTCAGTGGGTAGTAGGAACCGCCTTTGACCGTGGCATCGTTGGCGACGATCATGCACTCGACGCCTTCCACACGGCCGATTCCGGCAATCACGCCAGCCGCCGGTACGTCTTCGCCATACACCTGATGAGCCGCCAGTTGGCTGAGTTCAAGAAACGGCGAACCCGGGTCGAGCAAGCGATTGATGCGCTCCCGGGGCAGCAGCTTGCCGCGCGAGGTGTGGCGTTCCTGGGCCTTGGCACCGCCACCCTGTTGCACGTGGGCAAGCAGGGTATGCAGGGCGTCGACCTGTGCAAGCATCGCCGCGCTATTGGCGGCAAATTCCGCCGAGCGCGGGTTGAGTTGGGTATGCAGGGTGGCCATGACGCGCTCCTTCAGCGGGTTTCGTTGAACAGTTCGCGACCGATCAACATCCGCCGAATCTCACTGGTGCCGGCGCCGATTTCATACAGCTTGGCGTCACGCAACAGGCGCCCGGCGGGGAATTCGTTGATATAGCCGTTGCCGCCCAGGATCTGGATCGCATCCAGGGCCATCTGCGTGGCGCGCTCGGCGCTGTACAGGATCACACCGGCGGCGTCCTTGCGCGTAGTCTCGCCGCGCTCGCAGGCTTGGGCCACGGCGTAGAGGTAGGCGCGGCTGGCGTTGAGCTGGGTGTACATGTCGGCAACCTTGCCCTGGATCAGCTGGAATTCGCCAATGCTCTGGCCGAACTGCTTGCGGTCGTGGATGTAGGGCACGATCAAATCCATGCACGCCTGCATGATCCCGGTAGGGCCGCCGGAGAGCACCACGCGCTCGTAATCCAGGCCGCTCATCAGTACTTTCACGCCGCCATTGAGCACGCCGAGGATGTTTTCCTCCGGTACTTGCACGTCATCAAAAAACAGCTCGCAGGTATTGGAGCCGCGCATGCCCAGCTTGTCGAACTTGTTGCTGCGACTGAAGCCTTTCCAGTCGCGCTCGACGATGAAGGCCGTGATGCCGTGGGGGCCTTTTTCCAGGTCGGTCTTGGCGTAGATCACATAGGTATTGGCGTCGGGGCCGTTGGTGATCCAGGTCTTGCTACCGTTGAGTACGTAGTGGTCGCCGCGTTTGTCGGCGCGCAGTTTCATCGAGACCACATCGGAGCCGGCATTCGGCTCGCTCATGGCCAGGGCGCCGATGTGCTCGCCGCTGATCAGCTTGGGCAGGTACTTGAGTTTCTGTTCGTGGTTGCCGTTGCGATTGATCTGGTTGACGCACAGGTTGGAGTGCGCACCGTACGACAGCGCCACCGAGGCCGAGCCGCGGCTGATTTCTTCCATGCTCACTACATGGGCCAGGTAACCCAGGCCGGCACCGCCGTATTCTTCCGGCACGGTGATGCCCAGCAGGCCCATGTCCCCGAACTTGCGCCACAGGTCGGCGGGGAACAGGTTATCGATGTCGATCTGCGCCGCACGCGGTGCGACTTCCTTGGCCACAAAGGACTGCACCTGGTCGCGCAGCATGTCGATGGTTTCGCCGAGGGCGAAGTTCAGGGACGGGTAACTCATGGGCAGGCACCTTAATGTCAGCTTTGTTGTTGTGTGGATTGGGCGCAGGAGGAGGGCGCTCACCTTTACGTTAACGTAAGCTTGCGTTGCGGTGCTGTCAATCGTAGTTTACGTTTACGTCAACCTACAAAAAAGACAACAAGGGGTCGTTATGGATCAACCGAATCAGAGCTACAGCCGTGGCTCTCAGGACAAGCGCTTGCTGGCCATGACCATAGGCCAGGCATTCGATCAAACCGTCGCGCAGTATCCCGGTGGCGAAGCCTTGGTGGTTCGCCATCAGCAGCGGCGCTACACCTGGCGGCAACTGGCCGAGACGGTTGATCTGCATGCACGGGCGTTCCTCGCCTTGGGTATGCAGATCGGTGACCGCCTGGGTATCTGGGCACCCAATTGCGCCGAATGGCTGATCTGCCAAGTGGCAAGCGCTAAGCTCGGTGTGATCCTCGTCAATATCAACCCGGCCTATCGCAGCAGTGAGCTGGATTACGTGCTCAAGCAATCCGGCTGCCAATGGCTGGTGTGCGCCGGTTCGTTCAAGAGCTCCGATTACCACGCCATGCTCCAGGCATTGAAGCCTGAGCTGCGCGGCCTCATCAGTCTCGATCCCAGCCCGCCGCCTGAATTCATGCCTTGGTCGCAACTGTCGGCCCTGGGCGCCGGAGTTAGCCCCGAGCAACTGCAAAGCCGGCAGACCAGCCTGCACTTCGACCAACCCGTGAATATCCAATACACCTCCGGCACCACCGGTTTCCCCAAGGGTGCCACCCTCAGTCACCACAATATCCTCAATAACGGTTACATGGTCGGCGAAAGCCTGGGCTTGACCGCGCAGGACCGCCTGGTCATCCCGGTGCCGCTGTATCACTGCTTCGGCATGGTGATGGGTAACCTCGGTTGCATCACCCACGGCACCACCATGATCTATCCCAATGACGGTTTCGACCCGCTGCTGACATTGACTGCCGTCGCCGAAGAACGAGCCACCGGCCTGTATGGCGTGCCGACCATGTTTATCGCCATGCTTGATCACCCAGGCCGGGCCGGGTTCGACTTGGCCAGCCTGCGCACCGGTATCATGGCCGGGGCGACATGCCCGATCGAAGTCATGCGTCGGGTCATCAACGAACTGCACATGCGCGAAGTGCAAATTGCCTACGGCATGACCGAAACCAGCCCCGTGTCGCTGCAAACCGGGGCGGATGACGATATAGAACGGCGCGTCACCACGGTGGGCCGCACCCAACCGCAACTGGAGACCAAGATTGTCGATGATGCCGGCAACACCGTGGTGCGCGGCGTGATCGGTGAACTATGTACGCGCGGCTACAGCGTGATGCTCGGTTACTGGAACAACCCCGACGGCACCCGCGAGGCAATCGATGAGGCCGGCTGGATGCACACCGGCGACCTGGCAACCATGGACGAGCACGGCTACGTCTGCATTGCCGGGCGTAACAAGGACATGATTATTCGCGGGGGCGAGAACGTGTACCCGCGTGAGCTGGAAGAGTTTTTCTTCACCCACCCGGCAGTGGCCGATGTGCAGATCATCGGTATTCCGGATGAGCGTTACGGTGAAGAAATCGTCGCCTGGATCAAGTTTCATCCCGGCCATGTGGCCAACGAGCTGGAACTGTCGAGCTGGTGCAAGGACCGCATCGCCCACTTCAAGACGCCCAGGTACTTCAAGTTTGTGGACGAGTTTCCGATGACGGTGACGGGCAAGATCCAGAAATTTCGCATGCGCGAGATCAGCATTGAGGAGTTGGCGTCTGCCCGAGAATGAGCCGTGGGGCGCTTTGTAGCGCGGGCTAGCTGAATACCACCGTTTGAAGCGCGAACGATCGCACATTGATCGTTTGTTCCTTCAAATGGAGTTTGGTAAATGAGTGAGCTTGATCAACCTGGCAGCAGTCAATCAACGGCGGTGCAGAGCGTTCATGCACGGGTGATACAGGACCGGTTGCCGTCCTGGTACGGCGCCGCCGACCTTAAGCGCAAAAAGGAGTTTTCTGAAACGCAGTTCGCGATGCCCGAATGGTATAAAAACTTGTCGTCGGGGAAAAAGTTGAAGCTGAGTGATGCTTACATCCGCAGCTTTAATTCGCTGAATAGACTGGATGACAGTTTTAATGGGCTTAAAGGGGTTGTGGATTTTGCCGAACCACTTTTAGTGGCGGCCATGAAAGAAAAATTCGGTGGGCGTCACAATGTAAGGCAGCTATTTTTTGCCACTGAAAAGTTGATGCCGGCTGATCGCTCTAAAGTCTTTGGGCGAGAGGCATCATGTTATTGCTATTACGAAGGTGTTAGTCTGCTTGAGGCGGCATTAAAGAACTTTGCGATAGAAGATACCCTTGAGGTGGCCGATCAGAACGCCAGGCTTATCACTCAGTATGATTTTCATCGACAATCGCCCTCTTATACGTTCAATCATACACAAACGCTCGGCGGTAGAGTCTCGATACAACCTCACTTGTTTGCCAGCCTGTGCCGAGAATTGGATTTGGGTACGCAATACTTGAGGCATGTCGAGTCGTTTATCTGTCCCGAAGACACACCCAACTTTGCAGCGGGCACCGCCACCAAGACCATGCGTAATCGCATGTTGAATTCGGCCAGGTATCAGTTCCTGTTCGCCGCCGAGGTAGCGCTTGGGTGCGGGGATATTCAAGAAGACACCTACCAGGTGATGCGGAAAACAGCGGATAACCATCAGGAATTAAAGTGGCGAGAGAAAACACTCACTTATTCGGGACTTAAGTTGCTTGGGCAGCCGCTGGCGCAAATTGTTGTTATAGGTAATGTCAATGTGCAAGTTGCTCATCGCAGCCTGGTGTTCATGAATGAGCCTTGTGTGGTGTTCATTCCAGGAGATCCTGTTTGTATGTTGAAGGAATACTCGAGTTTGACAAGCTTCAAACTTGATTTGGTTGAGCGATTGTGCCTGGTAAGTTATCGAAGGTTTTTTAGTCAGTTCATACCCTACGAGCAACAAGGTGTATTTTTTACAAAGCTCAAGCGGCATCTTGATCCCTCCGGTAAATTTTCTGAACGTGAAGATTATGATTCTGACAAAAAGGATCTCAGGGGCGTCACCGCTTCTTATGGGGGGCGTTTTTCGGTGTTGTGGCGCGAACACGCTTGGCAAAAAGCCAATCTAATACTGAGGAATGCGCAAGCGATGGCCGTTTCCAATGATGCGGCGGATCAGCGGGCACGTAATGCCTGGTTGGTGAAAATGGGCAGCATGGCTTTGAATGTATTGAATGTTGCAGTTTTTATTTTCCCCGAACTGGCTCCCGTGATGCTCGCAATTGGGGCAGCGCAAATGTTATGGGAAGTCGCATCGGGAATAGCGGCGTGGGACGAAGGGGATACAAAAGCGGCATGGGCCCACGTTTCGGCCATTGCCTTTAATGTAACTACGGCGGCGGTGGGGGCCAAGTTGTTTCCGCTGGTCAAGACGGCATTTGTTGAAAGCCTGGCCCACGTTCGTTGCCCCGATGGCAATATCCGTCTGTATTCTCCTGACCTGAGGCCTTATCAGCGCCAGGTCACAATGCCTGATGGTCTCACGGCCAATGAAGACGGATTGTTTGAACATGAAGGGGGGTTATACCTGCGGGAAAAAAATAACACGCATTACTTGGTGGAGCGGATGGGTGCCAGCAATGACTTTAAAATCCTGCATCCGGACAACCCGGCGGCTTATACCCCAAAGGTAAGCCGTACGGGCGCCGGGGCGTGGGCACATGAGCACGAGAACCCGATGACATTGACCGGGCCGCAGTTGATGCAGCGGTTGGGCCCGATGGCAGAGCGTTTTGCCAATGAGCCTCTTAAGCTCGAACGCATAGTGCAAATGACTGCAACGGAAGTGGACACTCTACGTAAGATACATACAGACCAGGCAGCACTGCCCGCGCTACTGACCGATACCTTGAAGCGACTTGAAATGGATAATGTCGTGGCAGAGGAAGTTTCCACTGTCAGGGCCTCACAGAGAGCGGCGTATCAATCTGACCTTTTCAGCCAGCGCTACGCCGCCGCCGAGGGTGGAGAAAGCGCGACAGTAAGGTTTATCAAACGCTTATTCCCTTCTCTACCCTCGGCGGTTGTCGAGGAACTGTTGAACGGTGCCAACTCCTCCGAAATGCAAGCGCTCACCGAGCGCCAACGTATGCCGCAGAACTTGGCTGAAGAGGCCCGTCATTATCAGCAGCAGGTGCGTTTGGCGCGAACGTATGAAGGGTTATACCGAAAAACCCTGGCCAATGACGACACGCAACGCATGGTGCTGCACAGTCTGGATAAACTTCCTGGTTGGCCATCAGACCTGCGCATTGATGTTGTCGAACGGCTGCCGGGTGGAGAGCGCCTACTGGATTCGGTGGGGCCAGAGAATGCGGCGGTCAAGCGTCGTTTCATCAAGTTCGGTCCCAAGAACCTTTATGAGGTACAGGACGAAAAAATCGCGGTATTGAACCATCAGGCGGACATCTATGGGGCTGTACAGTCAGCAGTTTCGCCTGAGGATTGGAGGGCGATGAACCTGACGGCCTCTGATCGCGGCGCGAGTCTGAAACAGGCACTGGAGCAAATGCCGCTGATGCCTCGCGATGAACTGCGTGCGTTGCTGCGCATGCAGCCTGCCAAACCACGCTACAAACCGCCAATGCGCCTTGCCGATGGACGCTTTGGTTATCCATTGAGCCCGGTAGGCGGTGCGGGTCGTCGACCTTATGCATGTGAAAGGGCAGCGTTAGACCTTTATCCGTCAATGTCCATCGCGCAGGTGGATCAGATACTGGGGCTAGAGGGCGTCAACGATATTGAATTTATGGCAAAAATGGATTTGCTCAAAGACGAGTTCAAGCAACTCAATACAGACTTGGACGCCTGGCGGGCCGACGGTGATAGCCAGCAACGCAGGACCCGTGGCCGGGTCGTCGTTGCCATCAAAGATGCATGGCAGCGTCGGTCGCCGCAACAGGCCATGGCCGCCGAGCAAGAGCACATGGCGTACATCCTGCGCTTGGCTGATGAGCAACCCGGTGAGTTACCGGCGATTACGGCGAACATGGACCATGTGGACTGTTTGGATTTATCCAGAATGTACCTTTCGGATGCGTCCTTGCCCTTCTTGCGCGCATTCGGCGGTTTGCGCTGGTTGGATATCAGCTCTAGCAACTTCACGCAGCTGCCGGAGTTTGCC
This sequence comes from Pseudomonas sp. HN8-3, assembly GCF_020790195.1. NCBI lineage: Bacteria > Pseudomonadati > Pseudomonadota > Gammaproteobacteria > Pseudomonadales > Pseudomonadaceae > Pseudomonas > Pseudomonas sp. HN8-3. The sequence goes on along the minus strand of NZ_CP086206.1, from coordinate 3,623,139 downwards.
AACGGTGGAGCCGGTTTGACCTGGCTCGATATGAGCAGTAACGACATTCGGTTGACGAGGCATAGCCAGGCGCATCTCGAAGGCATGCAGCGTTTGACCGTACTTAACCTCTCCCATAACCGTCAGTTGGGATGGGCCGCCGATCTGAGCAACATGCGTGACTTGAACAGGCTGAATCTGGCGAATACCGGAACGACAACGTTCCCCAGAGGCGCCGAACGCCTGCATAACCTGAACCGGATCGATCTGCACACAAACGCGATTACTCAGCTGCCCGAGTACGCCGTTGAGAATCCGGACCGAATCAACGTGCATGAAAATCCTGTGTCGCAAGTAGTCCTTACCGATGACCACGTCACCCTGGCTGAGGCGCGCAGGTTGTGGCTGCACGATTCCCCCCCAGCCATGCAGGCCGGTCGCGGCGAAATGTGGGACCAGCTCAGTTCCAGCCCTGAGGCGGCGGCATTTTTTACCGTGGTGGCGGACACAACCCGTTGTGCAGAGTACAAATCCGGGGTTACCCGGCCGCAACTGGCGGAGCGCGTTTGGGACATGATTGGGGCCGTCCATGAGAATCAACACACTCGCGATGTATTGTTTAAATCAGCTGATGATCGCGTTACCTGTGGTGACGGGAGTGTGCTGGAGTTCATGAACATGGAAACTGATCTGCTGGTGGAAAAATCGCTTGAGAGGGTTGGAGAGTATGAAGTTGAGGCGACCTTGATTGGCACCGCAGAGCGACTATTTCGCCTGAAGTTGGTAGATATCATCGCTGAGCGTGACGTCGAGTCGCGCGGGCCGGCCTTCACCGAGCAGGCCGAAGTCATCTTTGCTTATCGCTCCGGCTTGGCGCAGCGACTGGATTTGCCGATCAAATCCCTTGAAATGCTCCATCGCCCTATCGCGGGTGTGGCCCCGGAGACTCTTGATGCTGCCTATGTACAAGTGCTTGAGGGCGAAAAAAACATCAGTGAAAAAAGTCATTTTTTTGTGGACATGGAATTTTGGAGAAACCAACTTCGCGCCCAATATCCACAGGACCTCAGCACCCTGACGATGGCCGATTTTGAGGTAATAACCGAGAAGCAAGAGGCGTTGGAAAAGGTGGTAGATCTGCAGAACACACAGGATGACCTTGTAGAGCAGGATGCAAAGAAGGCTTGGCAGCTAGAGTACGAGACAGCGGTTAACAGAGTTGCCAGCCTGCTGGGTAAGAGCCGGGATCAAATTCTGGCCGATGGGGCAATGACCAGTGGTTTCTATAACCAGGAAATGAAACAACTGAGAGCGCAGCGACAAGCCAAGGAAACAGCTGCGCTGCGGGCTTTGACGGTTACTGTGCTTAACCAATTTTCGACGAAGAAGGTGGCGTCCGCCTAAGTCACATAAGTGCAAGCAGCACAAAGGGGACCCGAAGGTCCCCTTTAATTTGTCGTTGCGTGCTCTTTTCTTATTATTGAGGGGCGGCCTGTTGTTGTTTTTGGTAGCCGTGGCCCGTACCGCTATTTTTGGCGACCCCCATCCGGGGTCAAGAGCAAACGTATTTTTTTGAGCGCTGACCTGCTTCTTCGTAAACGATCCAACCAGTGGTAGCTACCTGAGGTAGTTTTATTTTTCTCTATCCGGTTGCGGGTTGCGGCATGCCGTACCCTGCGAAGCACATCTTCTCCAAAAAAATCTGTTAGCTGCGTCTCTGCCGTGTTGTTTTTGTTATGTCAGAGTCGTTTCGTCTTGTTTTTATTAGGTTTGGCGCTTTTTATTCTTGTTATGCCATAGAGATAGCAGGAGCCGTGCCAACTTTTTAAATTCGTTTAAAATCATGTATTTAGTATTTTTCTGGCAAATAGTTTTGCCTAGGCATGACGAATTCTGTTCCCGCGTTACCCGTTGTGCAGGTGTGCGGTAACACATTGTCACAGCTGTGCTACTCAACTGGCGTTACGCACCTTCGCAACACGGGACCCGCTAGGTCGACCAAGGACGTGGCTGATCTGCCGGCCTGCGCCAATCAAGCGTTCCAGGTCGATCCCCGTTTCGATCCCCAAACCGTTGAGCAGGTACAACACGTCTTCGGTGGCCACGTTACCGCTGGCGCCCTTGGCGTAAGGGCAGCCGCCGAGGCCCGCGATAGAGCTGTCGAATACATTTATGCCTTCCAGCAGGCTGGCATAGATATTGGCGATGGCCTGGCCGTAGGTGTCATGGAAATGCCCGGCCAGCTTGTCCCTTGGCACTTGCGCCCCGACCACTTCGAACAGGCGCCGAGTTGCGCCCGCGGTGCCCGTGCCGATGGTGTCACCCAGGGACACTTCATAGCAGCCCATGGCGTACAGCTCACGGGCGACCGCGGCCACTTGCTCCGGGGCGATATCGCCTTCGTAAGGGCAGCCCAACACACACGACACATACCCGCGCACGCTGATGCCGTGCTGTTTGGCCGCGGCCATGATCGGCGCGAATCGCTCCAGGCTTTCGCTGATGGAGCAGTTGATATTGCGCTGGGAAAAAGCCTCGGACGCCGCGGCAAACACCGCAACTTCCTTGACCCCGGCCGCCAGCGCATCTTCAAACCCGCGCAGGTTCGGCGCCAGTGCACCGTAGGTCACGCCGGGCTTGCGCTGGATCTGCGCGAATACTTCAGCCGAACCGGCCATCTGCGGCACCCATTTTGGCGAGACAAAACTGCCGACTTCGATATAGCTCAAGCCGGCTTCGCTCAACGCGTCTACCAACTGGACTTTGTCCGCCACGCTGATGGGCTGGGCTTCGTTCTGCAAACCGTCGCGTGGGCCGACTTCCACCAGGCGCACGTAAGAGGGGAGGGACATGGCAGTTACCTTCTGGTTAATGGCCGGCTTGGCTCATGGTGTGCGCAAGGGCCTGGGTGCAACGCTCTTCGGCGGTGTCCAGTTCCAGCTTCATTTGTTCGATATCCAGCAGTTGCTGTTCCAACTGTTCGCGGCGTTCGGCGATCTTCGCCAACATGCTGTTGAGCTGGATCTGGTTGCCGCCGCTGGGGTCGTAGAGTTCGATCAGTTCGCGGCATTCGGCCAGGGAAAAGCCGATGCGCTTGCCCCGCAGGATCAGCTTGAGGCTGACTTTGTCCCGCGCCGAGTAGATACGCTCCTGGCCCCGGCGTTCCGGGGCCAGCAGGCCTTGTTCTTCATAGAAGCGAATGGCGCGGGTGGTGATGTCGAGCTCGCGGGCGAGGTCGGAGATGCTGTAGGTGGTGCTCATGGCAGTGCTCAAGAAAGGCTTGGCGCTAAGCTAATTGCAGGTTGACGTGAACGTCAAGGGGCGCTGCGCGTGCCATCGGGGGCAAGCCCCCTACCACAATGGGTATTCTTGAACCTTAGGATTGCTGTTTGTCGAGCTTCTTTTCGTGGGCGGTGACTTGCTGGCACAACTCGATCATCTGCTCACGCATCCAGCGGTTTGCCGGGTCCTGGTCGGTGCTTTCATGCCAGTACAGGTGGGTTTCCACCGGGGGCACGTCGTTGACCGGCAGGTTGAACCAGTGCAGTTCATGGCGACGAGCGAAGCGTTCGGGCACGGTCATGACCATGTCGGTCTGCTGCAACACTTGCGAAGCCATCAGGTAGTGCTGCGAGCGCAGGGCGATCTTGCGTTGGATGCCCATTTTGCCCAGCGCCAGGTCCACATGGCCCAAGCCATTGCGACGGCTGGAGATATGGATGTGGGTTAATGACAGGTAGTCATCCAGGCTGAATTTGTCCTTGCCTGCCATGGGGTGACCCTTGCGCATGGCGCACACGTAGCGGTCTTCCATCAATTTGACATGGCGCACCTGCGGGTCGGTGTTGAGCGGCGCATCCACGGCAAAATCCAGGCGCCCGGCGGCCAGTTCCTTGGTGGTCTCACGGCGCTTGGACAGGAAACTCTCGATCACCACGGTCGGCGCCAGGCGGCGCAGGCGCTGGAACAATAACGGCAGAATCACCGCTTCAGTGAGGTCGGTCATGCTGATGCGGTAGGTCTTGGCGGCCTGCTGGGGATTGAAAATCCGGCTTTCCTGCACCGACACGCGCAGCAACGACAGCGCATTGCGCACCGGGCCGATGATGTTCTGCGCCATCGGTGTGGGCACCATGCCTTGGGCGGTGCGCACAAACAGCGGGTCGTTGAAGGTTTCGCGCAGACGTGCCAAGGCGTTGGACACTGCCGGCTGGGTGATGCCGACGATCTGCCCGGCGCGGGTCAGGTTGGCTTCGGTATAGATCGCATCAAAGACGATGAAGAGGTTGAGGTCGACCTTGCTCAAATTCATTTCGTTGCGCTCTTATTGTGAGTGTCCATGCGCCGATCATATATCGGTGATGAATGTTAATACACGCCGAGAATAGGTTAGGTAAATTATCAGCGCTGTTCTAGCATCGAATACATGACCTAAACAACCTCTCAAAGAAGGGAGCTGCTCATGGATTTCGCCTATTCGCCCAAGGTTCAGGAACTGCGTGAGCGCGTCACTGCGTTCATGGACGCATACGTCTATCCGGCCGAGCCGGTGTTTGAGCGCCAGGTCAGCGAAGGTGATCGCTGGCAGCCCACGGCCATCATGGAAGAACTCAAGGCCAAGGCAAAAGCGGAGGGCTTGTGGAACCTGTTCCTGCCGGAATCCGAGCTGGGCGCTGGCTTGACTAACCTTGAGTACGCGCCGCTCGCGGAAATCATGGGGCGTTCGTTATTGGGCCCGGAGCCGTTCAACTGCTCCGCTCCCGACACCGGCAATATGGAAGTGCTGGTGCGCTACGCCAACGAAGAGCAGAAACAACGCTGGCTTGAACCACTGTTGCGTGGCGAAATCCGCTCGGCCTTCGCCATGACCGAGCCCGATGTTGCCTCCTCGGATGCCACCAACATGGCCGCCCGCGCCGAACGCCAGGGCGATGAGTGGGTGATCAACGGCAAGAAATGGTGGACCTCCGGCGCCTGTGACCCGCGTTGCAAAATCCTGATCTTCATGGGCTTGAGCAACCCGGATGCGCCGCGCCATCAGCAGCACTCGATGATTCTGGTGCCGGTAGACACCCCCGGCGTGAAAATCGTGCGCCCGTTGCCGGTGTTCGGATACGACGATGCCCCCCATGGCCACGCCGAGGTGCTGTTCGACAACGTGCGCGTGCCGTATGAGAACGTCTTGCTGGGGGAAGGTCGTGGCTTCGAAATCGCCCAGGGCCGCCTTGGCCCGGGCCGTATCCACCACTGCATGCGCTCCATCGGCATGGCTGAGCGTGCCCTGGAATTGATGTGCAAACGCTCGGTGAGCCGCACCGCGTTCGGCAAGCCGCTGGCCCGTCTGGGCGGCAATATCGACAAGATTGCCGACTCACGCATGGAAATCGACATGGCGCGCCTGCTGACCCTGAAAGCGGCGTACATGATGGACACCGTGGGCAATAAAGTGGCGAAAAGCGAAATCGCCCAGATCAAGGTGGTGGCGCCGAATGTGGCCTTGAAGGTGATCGACCGTGCGATCCAGATCCATGGCGGCGCCGGGGTTTCCAATGATTTCCCGCTGGCCTATATGTACGCCATGCAACGTACCCTGCGCCTGGCGGATGGCCCGGACGAAGTGCACCGCGCGGCGATCGGCAAGTTCGAGATTGGCAAGTATGTGCCGCGGGAGATGATGCGCGGCGGGCAGTAACACCGCGTCACCTCTATCGGGAGCAAGCCCCCTCCCACATTTTGACGGTATTCACAAATCCAAGTGTGGGAGGGGGCTTGCCCCCGATGAGGCCAGTCCAAGCACCTCAAACTCCAAGGCTCAGTACACCCAAACCTCCACCCGCCGATTCTTGATCCTACCTTCGTCCGCGGTATTCGCCGCCACCGGCATCTGGGCGCCAAACCCGCGAATATCCTTGAGCACCACGCCGCTCTTTGCCAGCTCGCGGCGCACCGCCATCGCCCGTAACTTCGACAGCAACGCCGCACGTTGCGGATCGTTCTTGGTATCGCCAAAGCCCACCAGCGTGACCTGCTTGTTCAGCTTGCCGTGGCTTTTGATATAGGCCACCACCCGCTGCAAATCCTGGCGTGCCTTGTTGTCGAGGCTGGCGCTACCCTCTTCGAAGCGAAAATTTACCGTCAGGCGCTGAGCGTCGCGGGCGATGGCCTGGTAGTCGTCAGGCATTGACGGGCGAGGTGTCACGCCGATCGCCTGTACCTGCTGGGCGATAAACCCATTGGCCGCCACAATCGCTTGGCCTTTATTGGATTGGGTAAAGTCCACCAACGCCTTGGCCCACGGATTGCGGGAGGAGGGCGGCAGATAAAAGAACAGCCGTCGCGACAGCGGGTAATCTTCGGTGGCGATGAGGCTGGTCAGCGGCAACATCGGTTGCGAGGCGCCATCGGCAATCGCCACTGCTTTAGCCTGACGCACATAGGGCAGGCCGATAAAGCCGATACCCTGGGGGTCCTGGCTGACTGCGTCGGACAGTTGTTCGCTGGATTCGAAACGCTTGGCTGACGGCGCGAGCGGCTGCTGACGTCGGCTCAACACCAGTTCCCTGAAGGTGTCGTAGGTGCCGGACTGATCATCACGGGCATATAAATGAATGGCACCGCCACTCCCGCCCAACGCCTCCCAGGTGCTGACTTCGCCGTTGAAGATCTGGGCCAGCTGCTCGGTGTCAAGAGTATTGAGTGGGTTGCGTGGGTTAACAATGATCGCCAGGCCATCAATGGCGATGACCTGTTCGGCATCGGGGCTTTTCAGGTCGCCCAGAGGTTCAAGGTCCACCAGTTCGCCGTCCTTGATCGGGCGGGACGCGGCGGCGAGGTCCGCGCGGGTATTTTTCAGCGCGGCAAAGCCGGTGCTGGAGCCGTGGGCCGCGACTTCGATGGTCACCGTCTTGCCTTGGTGCGTCGTGCCGACCACGCTCTGTTCATTTGCCCCGGCGCCCGGTTCGCTGCGCACATCCCGTAAGCCTTGATGCTCCATCAAACCCATGACCAACGCTGGGCCGAGTGCCGCGCCAATGGTGTTGGAGCCCTGGATGCGCAGGGCGGGACCTTGGCCGGGGACGGGAAGAGGGGCTGCCACGGCGGGGAGGGCGATCGCAATACACAGGAACAGAACGCGCAGCATCATGCCGGCACCTTCTCAAGCCAAAGGAAGTGCCGCGAGATTAAGTCAGTTGGGTTGCAGCAATGTGACTGATGCATCGCAAGGCTAAATGTGGGAGGGGGCAAGTCGAATCGTCGCACCGCCCCTCCCACATTTAGATCTTCACCAGGCTTGCTATCAGCTCAGTTCCAACCAGATCGGTGCATGGTCCGACGGCTTCTCCAAGCCACGCAAATCGTAATCCACCCCGGCATCCTTGACCCGTGGCACCAGCCCGGTGGACGCCATGATCACGTCAATGCGCAGCCCGCGCTTGGGCTCATCCTCAAACCCACGGCTGCGATAGTCGAACCAGCTGAAACGGTCGGTCACGTCCGGGTTGAGGTGGCGGAAGCTGTCCACCAGGCCCCAGTTCTTCAGGCGCTCCATCCACTCGCGCTCCTCCGGCAGGAAGCTGCACTTGCCGGTTTTCAGCCAGCGCTTGGCGTTATCGGCGCCGATACCGATGTCGCAGTCTTGCGGGGAAATGTTCACGTCGCCCATCACCACCAGCGCCTGGTCATTGCTGAACTGGCTTTCCAGCAGGTGCTGCAAGTCTTCATAGAAGCGCTGCTTGGCCGGGAACTTGGTGGGGTGGTCGCGGCTTTCGCCCTGGGGGAAGTAGCCGTTCATGATGGTCACCGGGTGGCCGTTTTCATCGGCGAAGGTGCCCCAGATAAAACGACGCTGGGCGTCTTCTTCATCGCTGGCAAAACCTTTGTGCAGGCTCAAGGCCGGCTGGCGCGAGAGCAGGGCCACGCCGTAATGGCCTTTCTGCCCGTGGTAGTACACGTGATAACCCAAAGCCTGCACTTCGGCCAGCGGGAACTGATCATCGTGAACCTTGGTTTCCTGCAGGCCGATCACGTCAGGTTGATGCTTTTCAATCAGCGCCGCCAGCTGATGAGGGCGAGCACGCAGCCCGTTGATATTGAAGGAGACGATTTTCATGGTCGGCAGTCCAGTCTGGCAAAAGGGCGATGCTAGCCGACAAGTCGGACGGGGGCCAGCGTGGCGGCAGGGTGAATGCGCTGCTAATGTCTGGGAACGACTGGAGCTGCACAGGTTCGTACCCATAAGAACGCCATGTTTGAGTGGCGCCCAGGGAGATTGACTGTTATGCCAGACACTTCGACGGCCACTGCCGAAATCCGCCTGCTCAATAGCGGTTATTCCCGTGAAGCGCGATCCCTGCTTTACCAGGCGTATCGCCATGAACCGACCTTCGCCTATATCTTCGAAGCCGAACGGCCGGGTTATGAACAACGGGTGCGCGCCACCGTGCGCGAATTGGTCAAACAGCACTTTTTTCAGAAGCTTCCCGCCATCGGCCTGTTCGTCAACGACCGGCTGATCGGTATCGCCCTGATTGCGCCGCCGCAACGACGCCTGGGCATCACCGAGAGCTGGGCCTGGCAGATCCGCATGTGGCTGAGTACCGGCGTGCGCGGTACCCGGCGTTACCTGGAATACCATCAGGCAGTCCTGGCGTGCCTGCCCAGCGAGGCCGTGCATGTGCTGCCGTTGCTGGGCATTCACCCGCAGTTCCAGGGCCAGCGTCATGGTGAGCAGCTGCTTGAAGCCGTGCACAACTGGTGCGCCGACGATCCGCACTCTTCAGGCGTGGTGCTCGACACCGGCAACTCCCGTTACCTGGATTTCTACAAGCGCCAAGGCTATGAGGAGATCGGTGAAGTCGCCGTAGGGCCGGTGCTGGAGCATGTGTTTTTCCATCCCAATCCCCAGGCGTTACATCCTGCAACGTCTTAGGACAGAATTATTCAGACAAATCCGAGTTCAAAGTCCCTCCCTAGCTCGTGTAGCATCCGCGCCTATGAAGTATCCAGGAAGATTTACCAGCGGCTTGATTCTGCTGTTCACAAGCTGCGGCGCATTGGCGCAAAGTGAACTGGACGTGCGGATCAAACCCTCAAACGACGCGCTGAAAGCCAACATCGAAGGCTATATCGGCGGGGTTGGCGATCGTGACGAAGAAGCCTTGCTGCGGTTCAGCCGTGGCGCCGAGGAGCAGGCGCGCAAAGCCGCGCAGGCACTGGGCTTCTATCAGCCACAGATCGCCAGCGAGGTGAAGGGCGGCAAGAATCCGCGCCTGACCCTCACCATCGACCCCGGCGAACCGGTGCATTTGCGCGACGTGACCATTCGGGTCGATGGCCAGGCCGCGAGCCTCAAGGCCTTTCGCGTACCCGCCAGCGACGACCTCAAGCCCGGTGCCGTGCTCAATCACGGTCATTACGAAGACGCCAAGCGCCTGATCCAGAACCAGGCGTCACGCTACGGCTTTTTCAGCGGGCGCTTCACTAGCCAGAAGCTCGCGGTTGATCCTCAAGCGGGCGTGGCCGACATCGAACTCATTTACGACAGCGGCCCGCGCTACAGCATGGGCAAGGTCAGCTTCAGCGGCGACACGCCGTTTGATGAAGAACTGTTGCAACGCATGGTGCCCTTTGACAGTGGCACGCCGTACGACTCCGAGCTGGTCGCCGAACTCAACCAGAACCTGCAAGCCAGCGGCTTCTTCGAAGGCGTGCGCGTGGACGCCAGCCCCACCGCCGCGACTGATGACGTGATCCCGGTCGCTGTACAATTGGAAACCCGCAAGCCCCGCACCATGGGCCTCGGCCTGGGTTACTCCACCGACGTCGGCCCACGGGGCAAAGCCAACTGGACGCGGCATTGGGTCAACCCCCAGGGCCACAGCTACGGTTGGGAAGCCGAATTGTCGGCACCGCGGCAGAACGTCGGCCTGTGGTATGACATCCCGCTGGACCCGCCGCTCACCGACAAATTGCGTTTTGCCGGCGGCTATCAGAATGAAGAGATCGCCAACACCGACACCTTGAGCAAGCTGCTCACCATTGGCCCCGAATGGCACAGCAAGTTGCCCAGCGGCTGGACGCGGGTGATTTCCCTCAAGTACCAGCGTGAGGAATACCGCCTGGGCAATGACTCGGGGCTGAGTAACCTGTTGATGCCGGGGGTGAGTTATTCCTACCTGCGCAGCGACAACCGTATCGACCCGCACCATGGCTATCGCCTGATGTTCGACACCAAGGTCGCCAAAGAGGGCCTGGGGTCTGACACCAACCTGCTTTACGGCACGGCCACGATCAAGGGCCTGACCACCTTGTGGGACAACCACCGTTTTCTGGGGCGCGCACAATTTGGCGGCAGTGCCACCAACGGCTACAAATCCGTGCCGCCGTCGTTGCGCTTCTTTGCCGGTGGCGACCAGAGCGTGCGCGGCTACGAGTACCAGACCCTGTCGCCGGAGAACGACCGCGGCGACCGCATCGGTGGCCGCTACATGGTGGCCTTGAGTGCCGAGTATCAATACTCCATCACCGATAAATGGCGGATCGCGACCTTCATCGACCAGGGTAACTCGTTCAACAACCTGGACCTGCCGACCCTGAAAACCGGCGTCGGCGTCGGCGTGCGCTGGGTGTCGCCGGTGGGGCCGATCCGCCTCGACCTGGCCCATGCCCTCGAAGATCCGGGCGGCGTTCGCTTGCACTTTTCAATGGGGCCTGAGCTGTGATGCGTGGTTTGAAAATAGCGGGGCTGGTGCTGGTCGCCATCCTCGTTTTGCTTTTGTTGGCGCTGTGGTCAGTGCTTGGTACCCAGGCGGGCAGTCGCTGGGCCTTGCGCCAGGTGCCAGGGTTGAGCGTGGAGAATTTCCAGGGCCGCCTGGGCGGGCAGTGGAGTGCCGATCATCTGCTGTGGCAGCAGGACGGCAGCCGCGTCGAGCTGAATGCGCCGACGTTTGACTGGTCGCCCGGCTGTCTGTTGCGCATGACCCTGTGTATCAACCGACTGGACGTGGAACAGGTCAGCCTGGAATTTGCCCCCAGTGCCGAAGAGAGCAGCAGCGGGCCGATTCAGCTCCCCGACCTGAAACTGCCGGTTGCCATCCAACTGGGCGACGTTCGCATCGGTAGCCTGCTGTTCAACGGCAGCGAAGAACTCAAGGGCCTGCAACTGGCGGCGCACTGGACCACCGCTGGTATGCAGATTGACTCGGTACATTTGCAGCGCGATGACCTGGTGCTCGACCTTGCCGGCCTGCTGCAACCTACCGGCGATTGGCCGCTGAATGCCACCGGCAACCTGAGCCTGCCCTACGCCCCAGGCGGTGCACTCTGGAGCGTCGCGCTCAAGCTCGACGGCGACCTGCTCAAGACCCTCAAGCTCGACGCCGACAGCAGCGGCTACCTGCCGGCCAAGCTCAAAGGCGAGCTGCAACCCCTGGCCGAAAACCTGCCGGCGCAGTTGCACATCACCTCCGAGGCGTTCAAACCCAGCGCCGACCTGCCTGACACCTTGCAACTCAACCAGTTGGACTTGAGCGCCAAGGGCAACCTGAAAGATGGCTACCAGTTGCTGGGCAAGGCCGTGCTGCCAGCGGAACAAGGCCCGGTGGATTTACTCCTGCAAGGCAAGGTCGACGCCAAGGGCGCGCAGATCGCCGGGCTGGACCTGAATGCCGGTGACCAGCAAAGCCTCAAGCTCAGTGCCAACCTGGATTGGCAACAAGGCTTCAGTGCTGACGCCAAAATCGACTGGCTGGACTTCCCCTGGCATCGCCTCTATCCCGTCATCGACGAGCCGCAAGTGGCATTGCGTACCTTCAATGGTGAAATCTCCTATAAGGACGGCAATTACCTGGGCAACCTCAAGGCCGACCTCGACGGCCCGGCGGGTAAGTTCAATGTGGTCACCCCCTTCAGTGGCGACCTCAAGCAAGTCTTCCTGCCCGAGTTGAAACTGACGGCCGGTCAGGGCAAGGCCGAAGGCCACCTGAACCTGCAATTTGCCGACGGTATTGCCTGGGACACCGCGCTGGACCTGTCGGCACTGAACCCGGCGTACTGGGTGGCCGAGTTACCTGGCACCCTGGCCGGACCGCTGCGCAGCAAAGGCGAGTTCAAAAATGAACAACTCAAGCTCAACGCCGACCTCGACCTCAAGGGCCGCCTGCGCGGGCAAACCGCTGTGCTGGCGGCCAAGGCCGAAGGTGCAGGCGAACAATGGACCCTCGCCAACCTGGACATCCGCTTGGGTGACAACCGCATCAACGGCAGTGGCAGCCTGCAACAACGCCTGGCCGGGCAGATCGACATCAAGCTGACGCGCCTGGCCCAGCTTTGGCCGCAACTGCGCGGGCAAATCAATGGGCGTGTCGATGTGGCCGGCACCTTGAAGGCGCCGCAAGGCAAACTCGACCTCAAGGGCCAGCAACTCGCATTTGCCGACAATCGCCTGCAAGCCCTCAACCTCGACGCCAGCCTCGATAGCGCCCAACGCGCCAAGCTCGACCTCAAGGCCAGCGGCATCTACGCCGGCGAAACCCAGGTCGGCAACCTGACCGCCAGCGCCCAGGGCGATATCAAGAACCAAAAGGTCCAACTGGACCTGGCCGGCCCCCTGGTCAAGCTGGCCCTGGCATTGGATGGCAACCTCGATAAAAACAACTGGCGCGGGCGCCTGGCCAGCGGTGATGTACAAGCCGGCGGCCAGGACTGGCGGCTGCAAGCCCCGGCGAAAATCGAGCGCCTGGCCGATGGCAAGCTGACCTTCGGTGCGCACTGCTGGGTCTCCGGGCCCGCCAGCCTGTGTGGCGAAGACCAGCGCCTGATGCCCGAACCGAAGCTGCGTTACCACCTCAAGCAATTCCCCATCGACAGCCTTGCGGCATTTTTGCCCAAAGACTTCGCCTGGCAGGGCAAGCTCAATGCTGACGTACAGCTCGATTTGCCCGAAAGCGGACCCAAGGGCGTAGTGGCGGTAGATGCCAGCGGCGGCACCTTGCGCGTGCGTGACAAGGGCCAGTGGCTGGATTTCCCCTACGACACCCTGAAGCTGGAAACCACCCTCAACCCCAAGCGTATCGACACCCAGCTGAATTTTCGTGGCGGCAAGCTTGGCGAGTTGTTGTTGCAGGCGCAGATAAATCCGCTGCCGAACAATAAGCCGATCACCGGCAATTTCAGCCTCACCGGCCTGGACCTCGCCGTGGCGCGGCCGTTTGTGCCGATGGTGGAAAAGCTCACCGGCAAGCTCAACGGCAGTGGCCGCATCTCCGGCGGTTTACTCGCGCCGCTGGTCAACGGCAACCTGAACCTGGTGGACGGTGAAGTCTCCGGGCCCGAGTTGCCCATCAGCCTTGAGGGCTTGAATCTGCAGGCGCAGATCGCCGGCGAAAGCGTGCAGCTCAACGGTGGCTGGCGTAGCGGCAAGGCCGGGCAGGGTAGCCTCACGGGCCAGATCGACTGGGGCCGCGCCCTGGTGGTCGACCTCAGCCTCAAGGGCTCGCAACTGCCGGTCACCGTAGAACCCTATGCCAAGCTGGAAGTGGCACCCGACCTGAAGATCAGTCTCAAGGACGACAAACTGGCGATTGCCGGCAAAGTGCATATCCCCCGTGGCGATATCACCGTGCGCGAGCTGCCGCCTTCGACGGTCAAGGTCTCTGACGACACGGTAATCATCGGCAGCCAGACCGAAGAGGGCAAAGCGCCAATGGCCATGGCCATGGATATCGACGTGGAGGTGGGTGAAGACCAGCTCAACTTCGCCGGCTTCGGCCTGACCGCCAAGGTCCAGGGCCATGTGCATATCGGCGACAACATGGACACCCGTGGCGAGCTGTGGCTCAACGACGGCCGCTACCGTGCCTACGGCCAGCGCCTCAATGTGCGCCGTGCGCGGCTGTTGTTCGCCGGGCCGCTGGACCAGCCGTTCCTGGATATCGAAGCGGTGCGCGTAGTGGTTGAATCGTCCCGCACCGTGACTGCCGGTATTCGCCTGAGCGGCAGCGCCGAACAGCCGGCCACGCAGATTTTCTCCGAGCCGGCCATGGCTCAAGAGGATGCGCTGTCGTACCTGGTGTTGGGCCGTTCGCGCACCAACACCGGCGAAGACAACAACATGCTCGCCGAAGCCGCCCTGGGCCTGGGCTTGATGGGCAGCGCCGGTGTGACCTCGGATATCGCCAATAAGCTGGGTATCCAGGATTTCGACCTCGACACCCAGGGCACCGGTAACAGCACCGCGGTGGTGGCCAGCGGCAAGATCAACGAGAAGCTCAGCCTGCGTTATGGGGTCGGGGTGTTTGAACCGGCTAACACCATTGCGTTGCGCTACCTGCTGAGCAAGAAGGTGTACCTGGAAGTCGCTACGGGCGTAGCCAGTTCCCTGGATATCTTTTACAAACGCGATTTCTGATCGGTACGCGGTAAAAAATGTGGGAGGGGCGGTGCGACGATTCGACTTGCTCCTCCCACATTGGTTTTCATTTCACTCCAGCCTTCGGTCAACTACCAAGCAACCTAATTATTCCATTTGACATTCGCTGCCTAAGCAGTAACATCTCGTCACACATTCACTGCCTAGGCAGTAATAAGGTGACTTTCGATGCCTCACTTCACCCCCGATAACTTCCACAACTGCCACCTCGGCCTGTTGCTGGGCCGCGCCGCGATTCTCAAGGACCGCATCATCGACACCCATATGGAACCCCACGGCATCACCGCCGCGCAGTTCAAGGTGTTGATCATCATGGCCCAGTTCGGCGTCGACACCCCGGCCGAGCTGTGCCGCAACCTGTCCCTGGACAGCGGTTCGATGACGCGGATGCTCGACCGGCTGGAGCAAAAAGACCTGCTCAGCCGCAAGCGCTCCGAGCTGGATCGCCGCCAGGTGCAGTTGGTGCTGACTGCCGAGGGCCAGCGCCTGGCGGACATGCTCCCGCACATCGGCGCCCAGGCCCTCAACCAACTGGCCGGCGCGCTTGAACCGGGCGAGTTGGAAACCCTGGAGCGGATCCTGAAGAAGATACTGATCGCTGCGGGTGACCCCATCACGATCCAGCGGGTAGGTAGATCATGAACACACGCGCACTCAGCCTGGTGCTGGCGGCGATGACGTTGGCCGGTTGCGCCAATTACAGCGGCCTCGACACCCAGGGTCAGCGCCTCGACGCCAACACCCTGCAAACCGGCAAATCCCTAAGCGGCGTGACGCTGTCGAGCGCCGCCTGGCCGGCCGCCGACTGGTGGAAAAGCCTCGGCGACCCACAGCTTGACGGCCTGATCCAGGAGGCCCTGCAAAGCAGCCCCGACATGCAAGTCGCCGACGCCCGTGCCCACCAGGCCGAAGCCGCCGCCTATGCCGCCAACGCCGCCCGTATGCCGACCGTGGATGCCAGCGCCGGTGTAAGCCGCTCGCGCTTGGCCAAAGACCAGGACCCGCGTGGTCAGGGCGATGCCTATTCGACGGTGCGCAACATCGGCGCCAGCTTCAACTACAACTTCGACCTCTGGGGCGGCCAGCGCGCAGCCTGGGAAGCCGCGTTGGGCCAGGCCCGCGCCGCCGAAGTCGACCAGCAGGCCGCGCGCCTGACCCTGGCGGCCAACGTGGCCAAGGCCTACAGCGACCTGGGCCAGGCGCATATCGTGCGTGACCTGGCCGTCGATGACCTCAAGCGCACCCGCCAGATGCTCGACCTGAGCAAGCGCCGCCTGAGTTCCGGCATAGACAGCGAATACCAGTACCAGCAGACCGAGAGCCTGGAAGCCAGCTCCCAGTCGCAACTGATCGACGCGGAAAAACAACTGCAAAGCGCCAAGATCGCCCTCGCCGTATTGCTCGGCAAAGGCCCGGACCGTGGCGACGAGTTGGCCCGCCCGGCGGTGCTCAAACCCAGCGCCGTCGCGGTGCCCGCGGTGTTGCCTGCCGAGCTGCTCGGTCGTCGCCCGGACCTGGTCGCCGCACGCTGGCGAGTGGAGGCGGCGAGCAAGAACATCGACGCCAGCAAAACCCGCTTCTACCCCAACCTCAACCTGAGCGCGAGCGCAGGCGCCGAGTCGTTGCTGGGCGATGCGATGTTCGGTTCGTCCAGCCGTTTCTTCAATATTGCGCCGACGATTTCGCTGCCGATTTTTGATGGCGGCCGCCTGCGCGCCGACCTTGACGCCCGCGACGCCGACTACGACCTAGCCGTGGCCCAATACAACAAAACCCTGGTGCAAGCCCTGGGTGATATCGGCAACAGCCTTTCGCAGCTGCGCGACACCGGCCGCCAGATCCAGGCCCAGCAACATGCCGCCGACATCGCCCAGCAGTCCTACGACACCGGGGTGCAACGCTACAGCTCGGGCATCGGTAACTACCTGGATGTGCTCAGCATCGAGCAGCAACTGCTGCAGGCCCAGCGTCAGCTGGCGACCCTGAAGGCGGCGCAGATCGATCTGTCGATTCAACTGATGCAGGCCCTGGGCGGCGGATACAACGCCAGCAACGTGGCCGCGACCACCCCCGCCACACGCACGGAATAATTTGAGGTATTTGTCATGGCCACTGCCGACAGTAACAACGCAACTGAACAACCCAAAGACAACAACCCACGCAAACGCAAAGTCATGCTCATCGGCCTGGCGCTGATCGTCATCCTCGGTGTGGTCGGCGTGTGGGCCTGGTATCAGTTCTACGGGCGCTTCAACGAGAGCACCGATGATGCCTACGTGAACGGCAACGTGGTGGAAATCACCCCACTGGTCACCGGCACCGTGGTCAGCATCGGCGCCGACGATGGCGACCTGGTGCATGAAGGCCAGGTGCTGATCAATTTCGACCCCAACGATGCTGCCGTCGGCCTGCAAAGTGCCCAGGCCAACCTGGCGCGCACTGTGCGCCAGGTGCGCGGCTTGTACAGCAATGTCGACGGCATGAAAGCCCAGGTCAATGCGCAGAAGGCCGATGTGCAAACGGCCCAGGACAACTACAACCGCCGTAAGACCCTGGCCCAGGGCGGAGCGATCTCCCAGGAAGAACTGTCCCACGCCCGCGACAGCCTGACCGCGGCCAAGAACGCCTTGACCAACCTTGAGCAACAACTCAAAACCACCAATGCCCTGGTGGATGACACGGTGATTTCGTCCCACCCCGACGTGCAAGCCGCCGCTGCACAACTGCGTCAGGCCTACCTGACCAATGCGCGCAGCACCCTGATTGCGCCGGTCACCGGCTATGTAGCCAAGCGCACCGTACAACTGGGTCAGCGTGTTCAACCGGGCACCGCGCTGATGGCCGTGATTCCGCTGGACCAGCTGTGGATTGACGCCAACTTCAAGGAAACCCAACTGCGGGATATGCGCATCGGCCAGCCGGTGGATATCGAGTCGGACATCTACGGCAGCGACGTGAAGTACAGCGGCACCGTCGACAGCCTCGGCGCCGGCACCGGCAGCGCGTTCGCCTTGCTGCCCGCACAGAACGCCACCGGCAACTGGATCAAGATCGTGCAGCGGGTACCGGTGCGCATCCATATCAACGCTGAAGAGTTGGCCAAGCACCCGCTGCGGGTGGGTTTGAGTACCGTGGTCAACGTAGACCTGCACGACCAGAGCGGCCCGGTGCTGGCGCAACAGGCGCCGCAAAAGGCCTCGTTCACCACCAGCGTGTATGACCGTCAATTGGCCGAAGCGGATGCCATGATCAATCAGTTGATTCATGACAACAGCGTCGCCGCTCCCAAGGCTGCGCAACGCTGATGAGCAATAACGCCTCGTTCACGCCACCCAGCCTGTTGATGGCCACTATTGGCCTGTCGCTGGCGACCTTTATGCAGGTGCTCGACACCACCATCGCCAACGTGGCGTTGCCGACCATTTCCGGCAACCTGGGCGTGAGTTCGGAGCAGGGCACCTGGGTGATCACCTCGTTTGCGGTGAGCAACGCCATCGCGTTGCCGCTCACCGGCTGGTTGAGCCGGCGCTTTGGCGAGGTGAAGCTGTTTCTGTGGGCGACCATCCTGTTTGTGCTGGCTTCGTTCCTGTGCGGGATTTCCACCTCGATGCCCGAGTTGATCGGCTTTCGGGTGCTGCAAGGTTTGGTCGCCGGGCCGTTGTACCCGATGACGCAGACGCTGTTGATCGCGGTCTACCCACCCGCCAGGCGCGGGATGGCCCTGGCGTTACTGGCAATGGTCACGGTGGTGGCACCGATTGCAGGCCCTATCCTTGGCGGCTGGATCACTGACAGCTACAGCTGGCCGTGGATCTTTTTCATCAACGTGCCCATCGGTATCTTCGCGGTGATGGTGGTGCGCTCGCAATTGAAGAAGCGTCCGGTGGTTACCAGCTACCAGCCGATGGATTACGTTGGTTTGTTGAGCCTGATCGTCGGGGTCGGCGCCTTGCAGATCATCCTCGACAAGGGCAATGACCTGGACTGGTTCGAATCCAATTTCATCATCATTGGTGCGGCCATTTCGGTGATCGCCCTGGCGGTGTTCGTCATCTGGGAAATGACCGACAAGCACCCCGTGGTAAACCTGCGGTTGTTCGCGCACCGTAACTTTCGCATTGGCACCATCGTGTTGATCCTGGGGTATGCGGGCTTTTTCGGCATCAACCTGATCCTGCCGCAGTGGCTGCAGACCCAGATGGGCTACACCGCCACCTGGGCCGGGCTGGCGGTGGCACCGATCGGTATCCTGCCGGTGCTGATGTCGCCGTTCGTAGGCAAGTACGCGCACAAGTTCGACCTGCGCTTGCTGGCAGGCCTGGCGTTCCTGGCGATTGGCCTGAGCTGCTTTATGCGCGCCGGTTTCACCAACGAAGTGGACTTTACCCATATCGCCATGGTGCAGCTGTTCATGGGTATCGGCGTGGCGCTGTTCTTCATGCCGACCTTGAGCATCCTGATGTCCGACCTGCCGCCGCACCAGATTGCCGACGGCGCAGGGCTGGCGACGTTCCTGCGCACCTTGGGCGGCAGTTTTGCGGCGTCGCTGACCACCTGGATCTGGATTCGCCGGGCGGACCAGCACCATGCCTACATGAGCGAGAACATGACCACCTACGACTCGGCCACCCGTGATGCCTTGCAGGCGCTGGGCGGGGCAGGGCAGAAGGCGTACACGCAGCTGGACCAGATTCTCACCAGCCAGGCGTACATGATGTCCACCGTGGATTACTTCACGTTGCTGGGGTGGATGTTCATGGGCTTGATGTTGCTGGTGTGGCTGGCCAAGCCGCCGTTTACGGCGAAGGCAGGGCCGGCGGCTGCGGGGCACTGATCATAAGGTCAGCGCGGTCCCTGTGGGAGCTGGCTTGCCTGCGATGCCGACACCTCGGTGTATCAGATGCACCGAGGTGATGCTATCGCAGGCAAGCCAGCTCCCACAGGTTGATCGGTGTTGTGTCAGAGGTTTAGGCGCCAGGCAGTGCCAACTGCGGGTTGACGAAGTCAAACGCCGCCAGTTGAAACCCTTGCTCATCCACCTGCAATGCCCACCCTTGCTTGTCCCAGTCCCCCAGCACAATGCGCTTGGCCGCCTGGTCGCCGATCTGCAACTTATGGATCGCAGGGCGGTGCGTATGGCCGTGGACCAGGGTGTGCACGCCGAACTGCTGCATCACCCGCGGCACTTCTTCGGGCGTGACATCGACAATATCGTTGGCCTTCATGCGCACTTGGGCAGAGCTTTCGCTACGTAGTTTGCGTGCCAGTTTGTGGCGCGTGCCCAGGGGCAGATGGCGCAGGATAAACAACACAATCGGGTTACGCAGGATGCGCCGCAGCTTCATATAGCCAAGGTCGCGGGTGCAGAGGCTGTCGCCGTGCATCAGCAGCACAGGCTCGCCATACAATTGCACAACACTCGGGTCCTTGAGCAAGGTGGCGCCTGCCGCTTTGCAGAACGCCTTGCCGATCAGGAAATCGCGGTTGCCATGCATGATGAAAATCGGGGTGCCGCTGTCGCTCAGTTCACGCAACGCCGTACAGATGGAACGCTGGAAGGCAGTCATGCCATCATCGCCAATCCAGGCTTCGAAGAAGTCCCCCAGAATGTACAACGCCTGGGCGCCACGGGCGCGGCCGTGGAGCAGATCCATAAACGCCCGGGTAATGTCCGGGCGCTCCTCTTCCAGATGCAAATCTGAAATCAGTAATATCACCCAACGATCTCGGCTTTCTCGACGATCACGTCTTCGGCTGGAACGTCCTGGTGACCGGCCTTGGAGGTGGTGGACACGCCTTTGATCTTGTCGACAACGTCCTGGCCTTCGGTGACTTTACCGAACACCGCGTAGCCCCAACCCTGCACGTTCTTGCCGCTGTGGTTGAGGAAGGCGTTGTCGGCGACGTTGATGAAGAACTGCGCGGAGGCCGAATGCGGCTCCATGGTACGGGCCATGGCGACGGTGTACTTGTCGTTGGAAAGGCCGTTGTCCGCTTCGTTCTGGATGCTTGGGCGCTTGTCTTTCTTTTCTTTCATGCCAGGCTCGAAACCGCCGCCCTGGATCATGAAGTTGCCGATGACACGGTGGAAAACGGTGTTTTCGTAGTGGCCGGCTTTCACGTATTCGATGAAGTTGGCGACGGTGATCGGCGCCTTGTCGGCGTTCAGCTCGATGACGATGTCACCGTGGTTGGTGGTCAGTTTGACTTGAGTCATGTTCACTACTCTTTTCAGGGAATTCGTGGGTTTGGGCGCCTGGGCGCCACGACCGGTTTGGCGAAGCTTGGGCCAAGACGCGCAGTTTAGCGTGCCTTGCAGGAATTTCGAGGTGGTTTTTTACCGCGCCTGTCATTAAAGCAGCAATTAAAGCAGCAGTTTTCGACCGCGCTCTGTCAGGTGGTTGACAGCTTCGGCTATGATAAGCCCTTTGTTTTATCTGGCCTGACCCGGCCACGAACCTGTCTGTTCAAGGATCCTATGAGCAAGCCCACTGTCGACCCTACCTCGAATGCCAAGGCCGGACCTGCCGTCCCGGTCAATTTCCTGCGCCCGATCATCCAGGCGGACCTGGATTCGGGCAAGCATACGCAGATCGTCACCCGCTTCCCGCCAGAGCCCAACGGCTACCTGCACATCGGTCACGCCAAGTCGATCTGTGTGAACTTCGGCCTGGCCCAGGAGTTCGGTGGCGTCACGCACCTGCGTTTCGACGACACCAACCCGGCCAAGGAAGACCAGGAATACATCGACGCCATTGAAAGCGACATCAAATGGCTGGGCTTCGAATGGTCCGGTGAAGTGCGCTATGCCTCCAAGTATTTCGACCAGTTGTTCGACTGGGCTGTCGAGCTGATCAAGGCCGGCAAGGCCTATGTGGACGACCTGACCCCGGAGCAGGCCAAGGAGTACCGTGGCACGCTGACCGAGCCGGGCAAGAACAGCCCGTTCCGCGACCGTTCGGTGGAAGAGAACCTGGACTGGTTCAACCGTATGCGCGCCGGCGAGTTCCCGGACGGCGCCCGCGTGCTGCGTGCCAAGATCGACATGGCCTCGCCGAACATGAACCTGCGCGACCCGATCATGTATCGCATCCGCCATGCCCACCACCACCAGACCGGTGACAAGTGGTGCATCTACCCCAACTACGACTTCACCCACGGTCAGTCGGACGCCATCGAAGGCATCACCCACTCCATCTGCACCCTGGAGTTCGAAAGCCATCGCCCACTGTACGAGTGGTTCCTGGACAGCCTGCCGGTACCGGCGCACCCGCGTCAGTACGAATTCAGCCGCCTGAACCTGAACTACACTATCACCAGCAAGCGCAAGCTCAAGCAACTGGTGGATGAAAAGCACGTACATGGCTGGGATGACCCGCGCATGTCCACGCTGTCGGGCTTCCGTCGCCGTGGCTACACCCCGGCGTCGATCCGCAACTTCTGCGACATGGTCGGCACCAACCGTTCCGACGGTGTGGTCGACTTCGGGATGCTGGAATTCAGCATCCGCCAGGACCTCGACGCCAACGCCCCCCGCGCCATGTGCGTGCTGCGGCCGTTGAAGGTGGTGATCACCAACTACCCGGAAGGCCAGGTCGAGAACCTCGAACTGCCGCGTCACCCACAGAAAGAAGAGCTGGGCGTGCGCAAATTGCCATTCGCCCGCGAAATCTACATCGACCGCGACGACTTCATGGAAGAGCCGCCCAAGGGCTACAAGCGCCTGGAGCCGAACGGCGAAGTGCGCCTGCGCGGCAGCTACGTGATCCGTGCGGACGAAGCGATCAAGGACGCCGATGGCAACATCGTCGAGCTGCGCTGCTCGTACGATCCGGACACCCTGGGCAAGAACCCTGAAGGCCGCAAGGTCAAGGGTGTGGTCCACTGGGTGCCGGCCGCTGCCAGCATCGAATGCGAAGTGCGCCTTTACGATCGTCTGTTCCGCTCGCCGAACCCCGAGAAGGCCGAAGACAGCGCGAGTTTCCTCGACAACATCAACCCTGACTCCCTGCAAGTGCTCACTGGTTGTCGTGCCGAGCCATCGCTTGGCGACGCACAGCCGGAAGACCGTTTCCAGTTCGAGCGCGAAGGTTACTTCTGCGCAGATATCAAGGACTCCAAACCTGGTGCTCCGGTATTCAACCGTACCGTGACCTTGCGAGATTCGTGGGGCCAGTGATTCTGTTTAAGGAACTGTCGTGCTAACGATCTACAACACACTCAGCAAGACCAAAGAAGTCTTCAAGCCGCTGGATGGCAACAAGGTGCGCATGTACGTGTGCGGCATGACCGTGTACGACTACTGCCACATCGGCCACGGTCGCAGCATGGTTGCCTTCGACCTGGTGACCCGCTGGCTGCGTTTCAGCGGCTATGACTTGACCTATGTGCGCAACATCACCGACATCGACGACAAGATCATCAACCGCGCCAACGAAAACGGCGAGTCGTTCGACGCGCTGACCGAGCGCATGATCGCTGCCATGCACGAGGACGAGGCGCGCCTCAACATCCTCAAGCCGGACATGGAACCGCGTGCCACGGACCACATCCCTGGCATGCACACGATGATCCAGACCCTGATCGACAAGGGTTACGCCTACGCCCCAGGCAATGGTGACGTGTACTACCGCGTCGCCAAGTTCATGGGCTACGGCAAGCTCTCGCGCAAGAAGATCGAAGACCTGCGCATCGGCGCGCGCATCGAAGTCGACGAAGCCAAGCAGGACCCGCTCGACTTCGTACTGTGGAAAGGTACCAAGCCCGGCGAGCCAAGCTGGGAATCGCCGTGGGGCCCTGGGCGTCCGGGCTGGCACATCGAATGCTCGGTAATGTCCACCTGCTGCCTGGGCGAGACCTTCGATATTCATGGCGGCGGCAGCGACCTGGAGTTCCCGCACCACGAAAACGAAATCGCCCAGAGCGAAGCCGCCACTGGCAAGACCTACGCCAACGCCTGGATGCACTGCGGCATGATCCGCATCAATGGCGAGAAGATGTCCAAGTCCTTGAACAACTTCTTCACCATCCGCGACGTGCTGGAAAAGTACCACCCGGAAGTGGTGCGTTACCTGCTGGTGTCCAGCCACTACCGCAGCGCCATCAACTACTCGGAAGACAACCTCAAGGACGCCAAGGGCGCCCTTGAGCGTTTCTACCACGCGTTGAAAGGCTTGCCAGCGGTGGCACCTGCTGGTGGCGAAACGTTCGTGGCACGCTTTACCGAAGTCATGAACGACGACTTCGGCACGCCGGAAGCCTGCGCGGTGCTGTTCGAGATGGTGCGTGAGATCAACCGCTTGCGTGAGACTGATCTCGACGCGGCAGCGGGCCTGGCGGCGCGCCTCAAAGAACTGGCCAGCGTACTGGGTGTGTTGCAGATGGAAGCCGATGACTTCCTGCAGGCCGGCGCTGAAGGGCGTGTGGATGCGGCGCAGGTGGATGCGTTGATTCAGGCGCGTCTGGCTGCTCGGGCTAACAAGGACTGGGCGGAATCCGACCGTATCCGTGACCAACTGACCGCGATGGGTGTGGTGTTGGAAGACGGGAAGGGTGGGACGACGTGGCGGTTGGCTGATCAGGCCTGATCCAGATGTGGGAGGGGGCTTGCTCCCGATGGCGGTAGGTCAGTCAGCTCGTCTGCAACTGGCCCACTGCCATCGGGAGCAAGCCCCCTCCCACTTTTGACCGTGCTCACTTTGCTCGGTCTTCGGATCAGATCTATCCGTGAATTGGTTTGTCTTTGAGTTTTAGCGTTTTATCCACCATCAGCTGAATCCCTTCCAGCATCCGGCAAATTCCCAGAGCTACGCTACGCGGGGTGCCTTCGATCTCAAAAGCCAAATGGCTTGCCAGCGCTTGAACCGACGCAAGATCCTCCGACGCGTTGACCAGCAGCGTCTCGACGTCTAATCCTTCACGTACGGTAAACAAACCATGATCCTCAGCAGATGGCTCTGATTTTTCAGACGGGTTCAGGTAGTGATTTATCGCTCGATGAGCGGCAGTGTGAAATGCGGTTGAATCTGACGGTGGATTCGGACTGTCTTTAATCATGGCGTAGCTCCTAGAGTATTGGAGTCACCACCCATCGCTGCGAAACGATATTTGGGTGGCAGCTGTACGCAGGTTCGCAGACCGGGACTCTAGCACCCGGCATACCCGAAGGTATCCCGCGCACAGCCGCCATAACATCAGGCATTAAAAAGCGCCCGCTATCTGAGGTGGACACTGTGCGTCTAGAGTTTAACCGAGCTGCGAAACCCGGTCGCTGAATTTGCAGCGACCGCCAAAGATTAGGCGGCCATTTTCTGAGCGGCAACCCTAAAGAGCTGTAGGGCGTTTCCTTGCAATGGGCTCCGAAGTGCTGCTGAGTTTATATGCACTACCAGTCGTGTAGTTATGAACAGTCGCATGGTATTCACCGTTCTTGAAATGCAGGGCAACTCCGTCATCCAGCGCGTAGGCGGGGTGTATGTTTTTAAGTCGAACCAGTTCAACAAACGAAGATTCTCTCCCCACCTCTGAGCTGAAGTGCGGGCACAGCGCGCCAGGGAGAAAACCCAGTCCGTCGACCAGCGCATATACGCCCCCTGAGTCGGAATGCCCGTGGTCGAACCAGCAGATGGCGCCGGCACTGACGCCGCAAAGCACTTTGCCGTGTTCCTGGGCTTGCTTCAAAAGGGTGGTCACGTCAAATTCACGCCAGATTGCCAGTAAGGCTCGGGTGTTGCCGCCGGCCACGTAGATGATGTCAGCCTGTTCAAACAGCGCGGCAACATGAGCTGGGGTTGGAAAAGGCGGAATGAAAAACGTCAATGGCACAACGGTGCAGCCGGCGCTTTGGTATTTGAGCGTGAAGTCGGCAATCTTCGTACGGTCATCGCCATTGGCGGTGGAGATATAGAGCACCGTGGGCTGGGTTTTGCCCGACGAAGCGACGATATATTCGTCGATGCGGGTCATGCGCGTCATGTCTTCGCTGGACTCGCCGCCGATGACAATGATGTTTTTATCCATGGTGAACTCCTGTCTCAGCACAGCGGGCATACCCAGGTCTTAGGACATTTCCCAAAATGCCCGTAGGGTTTGACGCTCATTCCATCCTAGCTTTAGATGGTTGCCACGACCAAACCCAAGACGAAACTGGCGGTGATTCAAATGGATTGTATTTTCTGCAGCATTGTCCGCAAAACCTCCCCGGCCCATATCCTGTGGGAGGATGATCAGCATATGGCGTTCCTGTCGATCTTCCCTAACACACCGGGTTTCAGCGTGGTGATTCCAAAGCAGCATTACGGCAGCTATGCGTTTGCGCAGTCGGATGAAGTGTTGGCAGCGCTCGCGGTCGCAGCAAAGAAAACCGCACAACAGATCGACCGCGCATTTCCCGATGTGGCGCGTACGGGGATGATTCTGGAAGGGTATGGGGTGGACCACCTGCATGCGAAGTTGTTTCCCATGCATGGGACCGGGCAGGACAGCACGTTCAAGCCGTTGAGCTCGCAGGTGGATAAGTTTTTTGAGGCTTATGACGGCTATATCTCTTCCCACGATTTTGTGCGGGCGGATGATGCCGAATTGGCGGAATTGGCGGCAAGAATCCGATCCTTCGCCTAGCACCCATCCAACTGTGGGAGCTGGCTTGCCTGCGATAGCGGTGGGCCAGCCAACCTCTTCAGTGACTGATCCGACCTCATCGCAGGCAAGCCAGCTCCCACATTTTTATGTGCCTGCCTGAGAGGTCAGCGGCGGCTGCTGACTTCAGCCGGCACATCGTCACCGGCCATGCGTTTGCGGAATAGGGCGGTTCGCGCCAACAGCAGTGTGGTGACCGGCACGGTGATCGCGAGCAAAACCGGAATCAACCAACCATGCAACACCGGCCCGGACTTGAGCACCGAAAAATAGATAATCGACGCCAATGCCACGCACCATGCGCCCAATGTCGAGGCGAGTGCCGGCGGGTGCATGCGTTGGAAAAACTCCTTCATCCGCAGCAAGCCAATCGCGCCAATCAACGCAAACACACTGCTGAGCACCAGCAGCACCCCCACTATCACTTCAACCCATAACGGCATCATTCAATCACCTCCCCACGCAGCAGGAATTTCGCCAGGGCAAACGAGCCGACGAAGCCGAACAGCGCAATCAACAGCGCCGCTTCAAAGTAGGTATCACTGGCATAGCGAATACCGAGCACCAGCATCATCAGCATGGCCAGGATGTACAGGTAGTCCAGCGCCAGGACTCGGTCCTGGGCGGACGGGCCTTTGAACAGGCGGATCAGGGTCAGCACCATCGCCAGCGAGAACAGGAACAGGCTGGCCAGGATCGCATTGGAGAGCAGGGCGCTCATTCGAAGATCTCCATCAGGGGCCGCTCGTAGGTGGCTTTGAAGTGCTGGATAAACAGGGCTTCATCGTCAAGGTCGAATACGTGCAGCAGCAAGATGCTACGGTCCAGCGCCAGTTCCGACCAAATGGTGCCGGGGATCACCGTGGTGATCATCGACAGCGCGGCAAGGCCGTTGGGGCTGTGCAGGTCCAGGGGGATCTTGATGAAGCGCGAGCGCGGCGGGCGTGTGCCGCAGGTCAGTACACCCCACGCCACTTGCAGGTTGGAGACGATCACGTCGCGGCCCACCAACAGGAACAGGCGCAGGATCACGCCAGGGCGACGCAGGCTGATCGGCTGCGGGCGCAGCGGCGCCATCAGCAAAGGCGCGAGAAAGCCCAGCAGCGCGCCCAGCAGCAGGTTGCCGGGGCTGATCGACAGGTTCAGCAGCAGCCACAACACCCACAGGGCCAGCGACAACCAGGGTGCAGGAAACAGGCGCTTCATGGTTGCACCTCCAGCGCGGCGGCCTTGGCTTCAGGGCTCGGCACCGGACGTGTGGCCATTACCGCCATCACATAGCTTTCCGGGTTGTTCAGGCTCTTGGCGGTGGCCAGGGTGTAGCGCATCAAGGGTTCGGCCTTGAACGTCAAGGCGATGCTCAAGCCCAGCAGCACGAAGATCGGCACGCACTCGTAGCGTCGCAACAGCGGTGATGGGCGCTCTTCCGGGGTCCAGAAGCGCTGGATGCCAAGGCGGGCGAAGGCGATCAGCGACGCCAGGCCGGACAGAATCAGCAGCGCCACCAGGCCCCAGGCTGCAGGACGGATCGATTCGTCCACGGCGTTGCCCAGGCCCAGTGGGTTGATCAGCGCACTCAACAGGCTGAGCTTGCCGATGAACCCCGACAATGGCGGCATGCCGATAATCAGCAGCGCGCAGGCGATAAAGCTCAAGCCGAGAAAGGCCATGGTCCAGGGGATGACCTGGCCGACCACGGCTTTCTGCTCATCGTCCAGGTTCACACCCGGACGCGGATGCAGCGACTCCATGGCCTTGGGCAGCGCATCAATCTCTTCATCAAGCGGCAGGTCGTTGGCCGAGCGCGAACGCTCGATCAATTCAGCCAGCAGGAACAGCGCACTCAATGCCAGGGTGGAGCTGACCAGATAGAACAATGCCCCAGCGGTCAGGCTTGGCTGGGCAAACCCTACCGCCGACAGCAGGATCCCGGCCGAGACCAGAATGCTCAGGCTCGCCATGCGCTCCAGGCGTTGCGCCGCCACCATCGCCAGCGCCGCGCACACGATGGTCGCCATGCCGCCATACACCAGCCAGTCGCCGCCAAACAGCGCCGAAGCGCCGGCCTGGCCGGAAAACAGCAGGGTCCACAGGCGCAGCACGGTGTACACGCCAACCTTGGTCATGATCGCAAACATCGCCGCCACCGGCGCACTGGCCGAGGAGTAGGCGGGCGCCAGCCAGAAGTTCAGCGGCCACATGCCGGCCTTGGCCAGAAACGCGGTCGCCAGGATCGCTGCGCCAGCGTGCAGCAGGCCGCGATCAGCCTCCGGCACCAGCGGGATTTTCAGCGCCAGGTCAGCGAAATTCAGCGTGCCGGTGACGCCGTAGATCATCGCCGCGCCAATCAGGAACAGCGACGACGCCAGCAGGTTGATCGCAATGTAATGCAGGCCGGACGACACCCGAGCACGACCCGAACCATGCAGCATCAGGCCGTAGGACGCCGCCAGCAGCACCTCGAAGAACACGAACAAGTTGAACAAATCCGCGGTGAGAAATGCGCCGTACAGACCCATCAGCTGGATCTGGAACAGCGCATGGAAGCTAGTGCCCGCACGGTCCCAGCGGGCCATGGCGAAGAGCAATGCGCTTACGCCGATAACCCCGGTGAGCACCAGCATCAGCGCCGAGAGCTGGTCCACCACCAACACGATGCCGAACGGTACTTGCCAGTTACCCGGCAGGTACACGCCGATCGAGCCGGGCCCGCCTTTTTGTGTCCAGTACAGCAACAGGACGGCCACGCCCAGGCCGATCAAGCTGGAGACCAGATTGATTTTGGCCTTCAGCGGCCGGCGTTTCTCGCCGAGCATCAGCATCAGCGCCGCCGTGAACAACGGCAGCAGAATCGGCGCAACGATCAGTTGATTGACCCAATTCATTCCTTCGGCTCCCGGCCATCCACATGGTCAGTGCCGGTCAGGCCCCGGGATGCCAGCAGCACCACCAGGAACAACGCGGTCATGGCGAAGCTGATCACGATGGCTGTAAGTACCAGGGCCTGGGGCAGGGGGTCGGTGTAGTTGAGCAGGTCTTGCGGCACGCCGTCCTTGATGATCGGTTCCTTGCCGATAAACAGGCTGCCCATGCTGAAAATGAACAGATTGACCCCGTACGACAACAGGCACAGGCCCATCACCACCTGGAATGTCCGTGGCCGCAGCACCAGCCAGACGCCGGAGGCCGCCAGGACCCCAATGGCAATTGCGATGACTTCTTCCATCAGGCGGCTCCTTCGGTTGCAGCAACGACTTTGGGCTGGTTGCTCGGTTTATGTGCTCGCACAGATTGGTGGCCGAGGGCGGTCAGCATCAGCAGCGTCGAGCCCACGACCATGGCGTACACGCCAATGTCGAAGAACAACGCACTGGCGATATGGATATCGCCGAGCAGTGGCACGTGGAAATGCCAGGTATGGGTGGTCAGGAACGGGTATCCGGCGAACAGCGCGCCAAGGCCGGTCAAGGTCGCCGACAGCAGGCCGAAGCCCATCCAGCGCATGGGCCGCAGGCTCATCTGCGCTTCGACCCATTGGGTGCCCGCCACCATGTATTGCAGGATAAACGCTACCGACATCACCAGCCCGGCGACAAACCCGCCGCCTGGTTGGTTGTGACCGCGCAGGAACAGGTAGAACGACACCACCAGCGCAATCGGCAACAGCAGGCGCACCAGCACCGCCGGCACCATCATAAAGCCCAGCGCGGTGTCACTGGCCTGGCGCGGGTTGACCAGGTCGGTGGCCACGTCCGGTGCCAATTGGCGCTGTTGCGCCGGCAACTCCATGCTTTCCTTGGACGGGCGGAAGCGTCGCAGCAAGGCATATACGGTCAAGGCCACGGCACCCAGCACGGTGATTTCGCCCAGCGTATCGAAGCCCCGGAAGTCCACGAGCATCACGTTCACCACATTGCTGCCGCCGCCTTCGGGCAGGGCGCGGCTCAAGTAGAACGAGGAGATATCGTTGGGTGTCTGGCGGGTCAGCATCGCGTAGGACAACAGCGCCATGCCGCCCCCCACTACAGTGGACAGCAACAAGTCGCGCACCCGGCGAATGCGCGCCTTGCGCAAGGTGTTGGGCAATGGCCAAACCTCCTCGATACGCCGTGGCAGCCAGCGCAGGCCGAGCAGGATCAGCACGGTGGTCACCACTTCCACCACCAATTGGGTCAGGGCCAGGTCCGGCGCCGAGAACCACACGAAGGTCACGCACGTCATCAGGCCGCACACGCTGACCATGGTCAGGGCCGCCAACCGGTGATACTTGGCTTGCCAGGCGGCGCCCAGCGCGCAGGCAATCGCCAGCAACCACAGGGTGACGAACACGATGGAGCCCGCAATCTTCGGCCGGTCGCCCCAGGTGAGGCCACTGTTGATCATGGGGATCATGGCCCCGATCACCGCGACGATCACCAGCAGGAACAATTGGGTTTGCAGGCGCTTGGTGCTGATGCGTTTTTCGATCCTGCGCACACCGCGCATCATCACCACCAGGCAGCGCTCGAAGCCACGCTTGCCGTTGAAATAGCCGATCAGCGGCGGGTATTCGAAGCGGCCACGCTTGAGTTGCTTGCGCAGCATCAGGTACAGCACCACGCCGCCGGTCATTGCCACCAGGCTCATGATCATTGGCGCGTTCCAGCCGTGCCAGATCGCCAGGCTGTACTCGGGCAGCACACCACCGACCACGGGCAACGCCGCAGCGGCAAGGATCGAGCCGACCACCTGGGCCGGGAAAATCCCCACCAGCAGGCAGGTGAACACCAGCAATTCCACCGGCGCACGCATCCAGCGCGGTGGCTCGTGAGGCGTGTGCGGCAAGTCGGTAGCCGGCGGGCCGAAGAACACATCCACGGTAAAGCGCAGGGCGTAGGCCACGCTGAAGGTGCCGGCGATGGTCGCAATCACCGGCAGGGCGATTTCCACCCATTGCGTCGACGAGATGAATACGGTTTCGGCAAAGAACATCTCTTTGGACAGGAAGCCATTGAGCAACGGCACACCGGCCATGGAGGCACTGGCTACCATGGCCAGGGTCGCGGTAAACGGGATCAACCGCACCAGGCCACTGAGCTTGCGGATATCCCGCGTGCCGCTTTCGTGGTCGATGATGCCCGCCGCCATGAACAGCGACGCCTTGAAAGTGGCGTGGTTGAGGATATGGAACACTGCGGCGACGGCGGCCAGCGGGCTGTTGAGGCCCAGCAGCAGGGTGATCAGCCCGAGGTGGCTGATGGTGGAGTAGGCCAGCAGGCCCTTGAGATCGTTTTGGAACATGGCGCAGTAAGCGCCGAGGAGGAGGGTGAGGGCGCCGGCACCGCCGACGATCCAGAACCATTCTTCGCTGCCGGACAGCGACGGCCACAGGCGGGCCAGCAGGAACACGCCGGCCTTCACCATCGTTGCCGAGTGCAGATAAGCCGAAACCGGAGTGGGCGCCGCCATGGCGTGGGGCAGCCAGAAGTGGAAGGGGAACTGCGCGCTTTTGCTCAGGGCGCCGATCAGTACCAGCGCCAGCATGACCGGGTACAGCGAGTGCGCGCGAATCTGGTCGCCCGCCGCCAGCACCTGGTCCAGGTCATAGCTGCCGACGATATGCCCCAGCAACATCACCCCGGCCAGCAGGCACAGCCCGCCTGCGCCGGTGACCATCAGGGCCATATAGGCACCACGCCGCGCATCGGCGCGGTGGTGCCAATAGCCGATCAGCAGGAACGAGAACAGGCTGGTCAGTTCCCAGAAGAACACGATCTGAATCAGGTTGCCGGAAATCACCAGGCCAAGCATGGCGCCCATGAACGCGAGGAAGAACGCAAAGAAGCGCGGCACCGGATCGTCCGGCGACATGTAATAACGCGCATACAACGACACCAGCGTGCCGATGCCGAGCACCAGCATCGAGAACAGCCAGGCAAAGCCGTCCATGCGCAACACGAAGTTAAGCCCAAGACTGGGCAACCACATGAATTCTTCGCGTATCACGCCACCATGGGCGATCTGGGGGTAGAGCAGTGCGACTTGAATAGTGCCGACCAATGCCACCAGGCCGGCCAGCAGGGATTCGGTATTACGTGCGTTGTGCGGCAGCAAGGCCGCCAGACAGCTGCCAATGAATGGCAGAAGCAGTAGAACTATCAGGGACATAGGCTTCTAATCTGCGGGAGTTTGGGATGCATCATACGTGCCGCTTTCACGATCACCAAACGGCAAGATGTGGCAGGATCCTACAAGGTAGGCCGAAACCTCTCATTCAGCACTGGTTCAAAACCCTTGAATTGAAACGCCGACCCCTGTGGGAGCCGGGCTTGCCCGCGATGACGATAGAGCGGGCACCACAGGGTTTGCAGGTTATCCCTGACGCTCCTGTTCCAAGGCATCTGCGAGTTCAATTGCCTTCTGCCCCTTCGTCTTCATCTCACTCACAATCACCGCTACCACAATCAACACCGCCCCGACCATTGCAATCGGCGGGAAGCGCTCTCCGGCAATTCGCCCGACCACGCCTGCCCACACCGGCTCGCCGGCATAGATCAAGGTAGCCCGGGTTGGCGACACACTCTGCTGCGCCCAATTCATCGCGACCTGGATCACCGCACTGGTCAAGCCCAGGCCCACGGCGCTGAACAGCAACAGCCAAGAAAAGCCCGGCAACGCCTCGCCCATGGGCACCACCATCATGAACGACAGCACCGAAGCGGTGGCCAGTTGCACCACGGTCACCCGGCGAATATCCACCTGGCCGGCAAATGCGCTGATCAAGATGATCTCGGCCGCTATTGCCACGGCACCGATCAGCGTAGCGATTTCACCTGGGCTGAAGTTCAGTGAAGCCCCCGCCGGGCCAGTCAACAGCATCAACCCGGCAAACGCCAGCATGATGCCGATGCTGGGCATCAACCCGGGGCGACGGCCCAGCACCAGCCACTGCAACAGCGGCACGAACGGTACATACAACGCGGTGATAAACGCCGACTGGCTGCTCAGGATGGTCTGCAAGCCAATCGTCTGAAAACCGTAGCCAAACATGATCGCCACCCCGATAAACACCCCGGCCTTCAATTCGAACAGGGTCAGGTCGCGCAGGGTGCGCAAGGAAAAGAACCCCACCACAATTGTCGCCGCCGCGAAGCGCAGCCCCACAAAAAACATCGGCCCGCTGACGGTCATGGCATGTTGCACCAGCAAGAAGGTGCCGCCCCAGATCATGGTGATCACCACCAGGATGCATTCGGCTTTGCTGAAGCGGTTGAATCGCGAAGGGGAGGTCGGGGCTGTCATGGCGGCTCGGTCTTGCAAGGGAAAGGCACGGACCGCACAATGCGCCGCACGCTGGGCAGTATACTGCGCACACCCACCTATTGAGCAATATAGTGCACAAAGAAAATCCGCAACGGGCCTCGGTCCTGCAGCACGTCAGCCAGAACGTCCGTCGCCTGCGCCATGCCGCCGACCTGAGCCAGACCGCGCTCTCGGAAAAGTCCGGGGTCAGCCGGCGCATGCTGGTGGCGATTGAAGCGGGGGAGAAGAACGTCAGCTTGTCCACTTTGGATCGTGTGGCTGAAGCGTTGGACGTGGCGTTCAGTGATCTGATTCAGGCGCCGGATGTGCGGGACCACAGCCGTATCAACGAGCTGGCCTGGGCGGGCGAGATTGTCGGCAGTAAGGCGGTGCTGCTGGCCAAGGCCACGGCACGGCGTGAAGTCGAATTGTGGGAGTGGCGGCTTGAACCCGGTGATCGTTATTGCCCGGACCCTGATTTGGAAGGGTGGAGCGAACAACTGTTTGTGTTCGAGGGCAGCCTGACGCTGGTGATAGGTGATCAGGAAAAT
Source organism: Pseudomonas sp. HN8-3 (assembly GCF_020790195.1). Classification (NCBI taxonomy): domain Bacteria; kingdom Pseudomonadati; phylum Pseudomonadota; class Gammaproteobacteria; order Pseudomonadales; family Pseudomonadaceae; genus Pseudomonas; species Pseudomonas sp. HN8-3. The sequence continues at coordinate 3,589,263 of NZ_CP086206.1, read as the reverse complement.
GTCATCGAGGCTGGAGAGTTCTTTATGTTCGCCAGCCACCAGCCCCATGCTTATCGCAATGATGGGAACGCGGCGGTACGGTTTGTTCGAAATGTGGTGATTTGAGCAACAATAAGGGCGAACTGGCATGAGTGAATCCACCCGCGTTGCCGATGTACTGATCATCGGCGGCGGCCTGAGCGGTACGATGCTGGCCGTGCAGCTGCTGCGCCTGCCGGGCACGCGGCGCATCCTGGTGATTGAGCCGCGTGCTGAGCTGGGGCGGGGCGAGGCCTATAGCGCGGTTGAGCTGGGTCATACCTTGAACGGCAACGCGGCGCGCATGAGCGTCGATCCGGACAACCCCGACGACCTGACCCAATGGCTCACTGACTACATCGCTGGAGGTGGTTGGCCGGAGTCGGATCAGCAGCATGTGCCCATCAGCGAACTGTTCCCGCCACGCGGGATTTTTGGACTGTACGCGCAACAGCGCTTGGCCGAGGCCAAGGCGTTGTCTACGTCGACCGTCGAGCATATCCGCGCCGAAGGGGTGGACCTGCAAGTCGACGCAGCCTCCACGCTGTTGACCCTCGATAATGGGGAGCAGCTGCGTGGCACTTTTGCGGTATTGGCCACCGGCATGTTCCCGGCAGCGCGCACGCCCCTAACCGAGTCCAGCGGTTTGAACGCCGCAGCCATGGACCCATGGGACGTGCAAGCGATGACCCAACTCGACCCGCAATCAACGGTACTGATCATCGGCTCCGGGTTGACCATGGTCGATGCCGTGGTGTCGCTGGAACAGGCCGGGCATCGCGGTCCCATCGAGATCTTTTCGCGCCACGGCCTGTTGCCCCATGTGCGCAAACAGCCGCCAAGTTGGGATGACTTCCTGGCCGCCGATTACAACCTGCGCAGCCCTCGGCAATTGCTGCGTGAGGTGCGACGCCAATGTCAGTTCGCGCTGGCGCAAGGCATCGACTGGCAGGCGCCGTTGGACACCGTGCGCGGGCACATCGCACGCTTGTGGAGTCAGGCCAGTGAGCCTCAGAAGCGCCAGTTCGTGCGACATGTGCGGCCATGGTGGGAAAGCCATCACCACCGCTCGCCACCGTTGAGTGCGCAGTTGGTGACGCGCTTGCAGGCAGAAGAGCGGCTGCGGATTCGCGCAGCGTCGTTCAAGGGTTTGGTGCCGTCGGATGAGGGCGTTGCCATTGCGGTGCGCTATCGTGGCGGGCAGGAGGTCACACAGGTTTCGGGAGCGGCGCTGATCAACTCCAGCGGCATCGAGTACGACTGGCGTCGTGTCGCCCGGCCATTGCCGCAACAACTGCTCAAGCGTGGGTTGATCCGGCCTGGGCCTTTGGCGTTGGGGATTGCGGCGGATGCAGCCGGCGCGGTGCTGGATGCCCAGGGCCATGCCAGCCAGCGACTGTTTGCCATGGGGCCGCCGTTGCGGGGCATGTGGTGGGAGAGTACGGCGGTGACGGATGTGGCGCTCCAGGCCAAGGCACTGGCAACCAAGCTCACACAGATCTAAATGGGGGAGGTGAGCAAGCCCTGATCCGCGAAGTGAACGTCAATGCTCAAAGCAACGAAAATCAAATGTGGGAGGGGGCTTGCTCCCGATGAGGGCGTGTCAGTAAATACATTTGTGGCTGATGCACCGCTATCGGGAGCAAGCCCCCTCCCACATGTTGATCTGCGCTTATCTTGAGGTTTTCACGAAGCCTGGTTTGAGTCCGAATACCTCAACGCCCTGGGGCGTCGATTGCCCAGTGGTCACTTTCACCCGCTGCACCGGTTTATCCATCGCCGCCCGATACTCCACCGTCATGTCCGCCTGGATCGCCTGGCTGGGAATCACGATCGCCTGGTCATTGTTATAAGTGACAATCGTCAACCGCGCACTCATGCCCAGACGCACCCGTTGCAACTGCTGCGGCGTCAGCGCGGGGATCGACAGGGTCACCGGAAATTGTGCGCTGCCCTGGTTGTCGCTGGCGATGGCCAAGCCACTGACCACGCTGACCGAGCCGGTCAGCCGTTCGCCGTCGAAGCCATCGCCCATTACTTCCACCGCCTGGCCCTGGTGCAACTGGTTGATGTCCAGCTCGGAGACCTTGGCGACGATTTTCAGCCGCTCGATATTGGCCAGGCCAAACAGCACTTGGCCCTGGCTGACCTTGCTGCCGGCCTGCACCGGCGCGTTGTTGTTGCCACCCCCTTGGGCGTTGTTGCTGCTGCCGGGCGCGGGCACTACGATGCCGGAGAACGGTGCCTTGACCTCCTTGCCTTCAAGGAGTTTTTGCAAGGCTTCGTATTTCACCGTGGCATTGGTCAGCTCCATTTCGGCAATCTGTCGGTATTCGCCTCTGCCTTGGTCCTGGGCCTGTTGCAGTTCGCCGCGCGCCGCTGCCAGGTCGAGTTGCTGCTGTTGGGTTTGCTGCTTGAGATCGTCCAGTTCGTTGCGCGGAATGATGCCGCGTTTGAACAGGTTTTCGCTTTCGGTGAGCTTGCGTTGGGTGTTGCCAGCGGTCATTTCAGCGGTGCGCAAGCTGCGGCGGGCGCGGCTGACGGCGGGGCTGCTGTCCCAGTCCTGCATTTCCTGCACAGTGCGCCGGGCCTTGAGCTGGGCGGAGAGGGCGTCGCGCAACTGCACTTCAAGAGTCGCCGGGTCCATGCGCAACAGCACCTGGCCGGCCTCGACGCGCTGGCCTTGTTCGACCAGGTTGGCCAACACGTTGCCGTCGAACGGCGCCGTGAGGGTGACGGTAGTGTCGGGCTCGATCTTGCCCACCAGGCCGATCTGGTGCACCAGCGGGTCGGGTTTTACCTCCAGCCATTGCTCGGCGGTGCTGGCCTGCTCGGCACCGCTGCGCTGGCTGAGCAGACCGATGGCCGCGCCGGCTAACAACACGATTAGGGCAACGGCGAGCAAGCGTTTTTGATTAGTAGTCATTGAGGGCGATTTCCCAACTTTCCAGCGTCATGCCCAGGGTCAGGTCGAGTTGAGTCTGGGCGTTCAAATAAGCGATCAGCGCGTTGAGCTGGGCATTTTCGGCGTTGCGCAGGTCGGTTTCGAAGCTCAACACCTGGAAGTTGGTGGAGCGCCCGGCACTGAGTTTTTCCCGTTCGATTTCGATCTTGCGCCGTGACAACTCCACGGCACGCTTGGAAATTTCATATTGGCGCCAGCGGGTGCCGAGGTCACGCACCACGTTGTTGACGTTGCGCTCCAGCTCCTGGCGCGCATCGGTAATGCGGATTTCCTGGTCCTCGACGTTCACTCGCGCACGTACTTCGGCCTGGCGCGTGCTGATGTCGCCAATGGGGATCTGCACCTGCACCCCGGCGTAGCTGTCCCAGGTACGGTTATTGTCATGGCCGTTGTTGTTGTCGGTGGCGGCGCGCACCTGGTTGGCGCCGGCGACCAGGTCCACTTGCCAGCGCCCGGAGTCCTTGGCGATCACCAGGTTGAGGTCGGCCTGTTGGCTACCGAGCAGGGCGGCGAGGTATTCCGGTTGCTGGTTTTGCGCCAGGTTGAAGGCTTGGCGTTGGTCAATTTCCATGGGGTTGGCCTCCAGGGCTTCGGTGGCGCGCACTGGTGTCGACAGGTCCAGCGCCAGCAGGCGCAGCAAGGCCAGGCGGCTGGTGTCCAGTTGATTGCGAGCTTCTTCCACGCCCAACTGCTGGGTGGCGATGTCGGCTTCGGTTTGCACGATCTCGAACTCGGCCATGCGCCCGGCGCTGATCAGTGCCTTGTTCACGTCCAGCAAGGTGTTGGAGCGCTTGAGCGCGTCCTGTACGATCACCAGTTGTTCCTGGGCACGCAGCAGTTCGCGATAGGTGGCGATGATTTGGCTGATGGTTTGCGCCACAGTGGCCTTGAGGTTCAGGCGGTTGGCCTGCTCGGCCAGGCGCGACAGGCGCAGCGGCGCGGTGGTGGCGTCCCAGCCGGCGCCGCGCATCAGCGGTTGGATGATCGCCAGGTCGAGCCCGTCGCTGCGGTAACGGCCGGCGCGGTTGGCGTTGTTCAACTGCTGGGTCCAGGCCATGCTCAAGCGCGTGCCGTATTCGCCGAGCAGGCTGCTGGTCGGTGCCAGATTGGCGTTGCGCACGTTGTCCTGGGAGCCACGGGAGGTACGGTAGTTACTGTTGAGGGTCAGCTTGGGGTTGAACACGTCCTCGGCGACACGCAGGTCAAACTTCTGCGCCACCCGTTGCAGGTAGGCGCTACGTATCGCCGGGTTGTTGCGCAGGCCCAGGTACACCGCGTCACCCAGGGTCATGGTGGTGGCCTGGGCATTCAGCGACACGCCGCGCTCGTAGCCGCTGCGGGTACTGCTGGCCGCCGAAGGGTTGATAACCATCTCGGCAGTCATGCCCGGCAGGCTGATCAGCAGAAGGAGCAGCCCGCACTTATTCATCGCGCAGGGCCTCCACCGGCTGTAACCGCGAGGCCGAGACCGCCGGGTAGATGCCAAAGAACAAACCTACCAGTAACGTACTGCCCACCCCCAGGGGCAGGGCGGCCACCGCCAGGGCAAATGCCCAGCCCGACAGCCACGCATACAGCCAGGCGGCGGTCATGCCCAGCACCGCACCGCACAGCGCACCCACGGCGGTGAGCGTGACGGCTTCGAGCAGGAACAGGTTACGGATATCGCGCTGACGTGCGCCCAGGGCCATGCGGATGCCGATCTCGCGACGGCGCTCGGACACATTCATCAGCATCACGTTCATCACCCCGACACCGCCGCCCACCAGGGAAATCGCGCCAAGGGCCAGCAGCAGGTAGGCGAAGGTGCGACTTTGGCGCGTCATGCCATCGATCATCTGCTGGGGCACCGTGATATTGACGTCGTGGTCGCTGAGTTGGGGTTGCAGCGCAGCGGTGGCGTCCCTCGCGATACGCTCCATGTCCTGCCCTGGCGCCGCACGGATGATCACATTGCTGATCTGCGGGGTGGCATAGATGCGGCGCATACCTTCGGCCGGAATAAACAACGACTCGTTGGCCTGCACTGGCATCAGCATGGCCCGGGGCTGGTCGTGCAGGATGCCCACGATCAGAAACAGGTAGTCGTTGATGCGCACGCGGTCGCCCAGTTGCAGTGGGTCGCCCGGCGCACTGAGGGCCTGGGCAAGTGGGTCACCAATCACAGCGAAAGTTTCGCTGGCGTCGAAGGCCGACAGGAAGCGCCCCTCGCGCACGGCCAGGCGCATGGCGGCCTGTATACCCGGCGTGCTGCCGACCAGGTTGGCATTGGTGGTGCGCCCATGAAACACGATGGGCCCGCTGAACAGGCTGAGCGCGCCGATATGGGCAATGCCCGGTACGGCCAGGCGTACGGCGTCGAGGTCGAGTTGGGTACGCATCGGCACATTGCTGCTGCCCTTGGGCGGAAACTGGGCGATGAGGGTATCGGTGCCCATGTCCTTGAAGATCATCGCGGCATCCACTGCCGCGTTATGGCCGATATTGATCAGCGCCACTACCGAGGAGCTGCCGATCACAATGCCCAGCAGCGCCAGGATCGAACGTTTGCCCAGGGTGCGCAGGCTGATCAAGGCTTCATGCAGCAGTTGGCTGAGGCTCTGCTCGACCCGCAGGCTCATAGGCGCCCGGCCTCGTGTACTACACCGTTGCGCACCAGGATCTTGCGCTCCAGGCGCTCGGCAATGTGGGCGTCGTGGGTGACGATGATCAGCGTGACCTGTTGCTCGCGGTTGAGGGCCAGCAGCAGGTCCATGATTTCCTGTGCGGTGGCGCTGTCGAGGTTGCCGGTGGGTTCGTCGGCGAGGATCACCGAGGGTTTGCCGACCAGTGCGCGGGCAATGGCGACGCGCTGACGCTGCCCGCCGGAGAGGTCGGCCGGGCGATGGTGGGCGCGCTCGGCCAGGCCGACTTGATCAAGCATACGCTGGGCCTGTTCCACCGATTCATGTCGCGATACGCCGCGATAACTCAAGGGCAGCGCGACGTTGTCCAGGGCGCTCAGGCGTGGCAGCAGGTTGAAGCTCTGGAACACAAAACCGATCTGCTGGTTGCGGATCGCGGCCAGTTCGTCGGGCGTGGCGTTGAAAATATCGTGACCGGCAAAGTGGTACTGGCCGCAGTTGGGCAGGTCCAGCAGGCCAAGAATGTTGAGCAGGGTGCTCTTGCCGGAACCGGAGGCACCGAGGATGCCGCAGCTGTCACCGCGAGCGATGGACAGGCACACGTCATTGAGAATGCTCAGTTCCTGCCCGGCGAGCTGATAGCGCTTGCCGATGCCTTGCAGGGAGATCAAGCCTGGTTGCGTGGGGGTGTCTGTCATCATGACTACGCCTGCAGTCACGACGGTACTGCCATGCCCCCGGAAAATCCTTGTAACAAGTTCGGGAGCTGCCTGTACGCGTCACGGACTGGTTTTATTTCTTGTTTTTAAAATATTGTTTGAATAATACCTGCGTTCAATCTGCTTCGCCAGCCATGGATGTAGAGCGGTTTTACCCTTTGAAACGATTTGCCGAATGCAGGTTTCGGATCAGTAGAAATGCTTTCAATCGGTCTCGATAGCCCGGTTATACAGGCTTTTAGTGATATGGCGGAGTGTCACTACTTGCTTTCGCCGGGCCGCCCCGGTATAAAAAATCAAATTATTTTTTAAAACAATATTTCCGCCGTGGAACCCTTATGGTCGCGAAGAAACTCAGCGCTCCAAACGTTACCAAGACTCGATTGCTGGATGCGACAGAGGCCCTCTTCATCAAGTACGGCTACGACGCCGTGTTGCTACGCCAGATAACCGAACGCGCCCAGGTCAACCTGGCGGCGGTGAACTACCACTTCGGGGACAAGGACTCCCTGATGAAAACTCTGCTGATGCAACGCCTGGAGCCGCTCAACGAGCAGCGCCTGGAATTGCTCGCCCGCTGCGAAGCCGAATCCGATGGCCCGCTGGATTGCGACACGCTGCTGGGCGTGCTGTTTGCCCCGGCCATGGGCCTGGAACGCAGCGACCCGGCCAGCGGGGAAGGGCGCTCGTTCATTCGCTTCCTTGGCCGGGTTTACAGCGACACCTCGCCGTTTATCCAGGAATACCTCAAGGTGCATTACCAGCCGGTGTTCCAGCGCTTCTTCGAAGCCTTCGCCCTGGCACTGCCAGACCTGCCGCGCAATGAGCTGGGCGTACGCCTGCAATTTGCCCTCAAGGCGATTTCCGGGGTCATGGCCGGCACCGAACTGCGCCTGCTGATGAACTCCATGAGCCTGGGCCGCCCGGCGACGGATGCGGAGGTGATGGCGAAGTTGATTACCTTGGTGTCGGCGGCGATTCGAGTGCCACAGCAGAGTGCCGAGGCTGAGACGGCGCTGGCCAAGGTGCTGGAGACTCAGCGCGCCATTCGCGAACAGGCCACACGCTGAAGCCAATCCCCGACCCCTTGCAGGAGCGAGCAAGCTCGCTCCTACCGACTCGGGTGGCCTAGGCAAAACCCAGGCAAAAAAAAGCCCGCTGGGGCGGCGGGCTTGATATGCAACGTTTGTAACGGATGAGGCTTTACCCTACGTTCTGGGATGTGAACAAATCGTGAAAAATATGTAAGAGAAAGTGTGAATGTGTCGATGTGCGTAAAGCTCCCGTCCAGCTGTCGCTAAATCTTCCAGCGTGCGGCACCTTTGGCAAGCCGTTGACGCATCTGATCCACGTTCGCCGCCAGTTGCAAGGTCAATAGTCGATACCCATCCAACGCACTGTAAACCGGCGCATCCAGCGCAGGCTCACTGCCTGTGGCGTAACTGCTACGCTCCAACCGCTCCGTCACCCCCGACTTCAACGCCCGCGCCATTCCCACCAACTGCACTCGAATCTGCCGGTGCTCGGCCTTGAGCATCACCTGCATCCGCGCCGTGGCCTGCTTGTCGCGCGGGTCTGGCCGGGTATTGCCGAGAATCTCCAGGGTACTGATGCACATGCGCAGGTGACGCTGGATCGCGTCCAGTTCGGTCATGGAGATCCGCACTTCCTTGGACACCGATGGCATCAACGAGCGCAGTTGCAACATTGCTGCATTCAGGCGGTTGAGCAGCTTGAGGTGTTCATCATCGGTCACCGATTGGCCACCGATGATGCGGCTGTAGATCTGCGCGCAATCACGCAATGCACTGGCTAGGTTGTAGCGCCATGAGTACACCGCATACAGTGGCAGGGCGAAGGAGAAGGCCAGGGCCAGTACGATGCCGATCAGGATATCGACGGTGCGCCACAAGCCATCAGAGATCGGATTGTCCCCGTGGCCGGCAACGATAAACACCGTGATCGCCGACAGCAGCGCGATGTAACCGCCCTTACCGATGGCATGGTAGGAAAAGAACCCGCACACCACCGACATCAACAGATAGGTCAACAGCGGCAGGCCGAAGTAAGCCTGTTGCACCACCAGCAGTAAACCGACGCTGGCGCCGATCAAGGTGCCGTAAGCGCGCTCCACGGCTTTTTTGCCGATATTGCCATGGTGCTGCAAGCCGCCGATCACGATCAGCATGGTCACCGATGCCCATTCGCCGTGGGGCAGGTTCAGGCCGCTGGTGAGCAGGATGGTCGCCAGCAAACCGACGGATACGCGCGCGGCGTGGATCAGCTTGGCGTGGCGAAAGCGCCGGTACGGGTCGAGCAGGGGGCGCAGCAGGCGCCGGGCAAAAATGGGCAGGTTCATCGGTATTGAAGTGGCCTCAAATGTATGAATGTGCTCGACTCAATGTGGGAGCTGGCTTGCCTGCGATAGCATCACCGCGACCTGACTGAAAGACCGAGGTGCCCGCATCGCAGGCAAGCCAGCTACTACACTGACCTGTCTGCATATTGGAACGGGGTTGGCTTCAGAAAATGTAATCGGTCGTCAGGAAGCTCGAGTCACGGTTGCGCAGGATATCGCTGACCAACGCCTTGTTACTCTCCTGGAACTTGGTCGCCACCAGGGTGCGGATCGAAAACACGCGCAAGGCGTCATGCACCGACAGCGTGCCTTCGGCCGAGTTCTTGCGGCCGTTGAACGGAAAGGTGTCCGGCCCGCGCTGGCACTGGGCGTTGATATTGATACGGCCGACCTGGTTGGCGAAGGTGTCTACCAGGCGCCCGACCTCGACGGGGTTGGTACCGAAAATGCTCAACTGCTGGCCGAAGTCCGAGTCCAGCACGTAGTCGATCACGGTCTCCAGGTCACGGTAGGGCACGATCGGCACCACCGGGCCGAATTGCTCTTCATGGTAGACGCGCATCTGCGGGTTCACCGGGTACAGCACCGCCGGGTAGAAGAACGAACCACGGCTGCTGCCGCCCTCGCTATTGACCACCTGGGCGCCGTGTCGGGCGGCATCGGCCACCAGTTCGTTGAGGTAATCCACCTTGCCCACTTCCGGCAGTGGCGTCAGCGCCACGCCGTCTTCCCAGGGCATACCGGGCTTGAGCGTCGCGAGTTTGGTGTTGAATTTCTCGATAAAGCTATCGACGACATCTTCATGCACGAACAGGATCTTCAATGCAGTGCAACGCTGGCCGTTAAATGACAGCGAACCGGTGACCGCTTCACTCACCGCGTTATCCAGATCCACCTCGGGCAGCACGATCCCGGGGTTCTTCGCATCCAGCCCCAGCGCAGCACGCAAGCGGTGTGGCTTGGGGTGCAGTTTTTTCAAGTCGCTGGCAGCCTTGTTGGTGCCGATAAACGCGAAGATATCGATCTTGCCACTGGCCATCAGCGCGCTCACGGTTTCGCGGCCGCTGCCGTAGATCACGTTGATCACCCCGGCCGGGAAGCTGTCGCGGAACGCCTCCAGCAAGGGGCGGATCAACAGCACACCGAGCTTGGCCGGTTTGAACACCACGGTATTGCCCATGATCAACGCCGGGATCAGTGTGGTGAAGGTCTCGTTCAACGGGTAGTTATAAGGCCCCATGCACAGCGCCACGCCCAGCGGTACGCGGCGGATTTGCCCGAGGGTGTCCTGCTCCAGCTCGAAGCGGCTGCTGCGGCGGTCGAGTTCCTTGAGGGCGTTGATGGTGTCGGTGATGTAGTCGCAGGTGCGGTCGAATTCTTTCTGCGAGTCCTTGAGGTTCTTGCCGATTTCCCACATCAGCAGCTTCACCACCGCATCGCGCTGTTCGCGCATACGCCGCAAAAATGCCTCGACGTGCTGGATACGTTCGACAACGCGCATTGTCGGCCACTCACCCTGGCCACGGTCATAGGCACGCACGGCGGCATCCAGGGCGGTGAGGGCGGTGTCGGCATCCAGCAATGGCGTGCTGCCGATATGCACGCGCTCATCGCCCAGTTGCACCGGGCTTTGCACGCGAGCGAGCGGGCCGTTCCACACCCGCAGCTGGCCATCGACCAGGTAATCACGCTGCTCAATGGGCGCCGCCAGGCGAAATTGCTCGGGAATCTGGGTGACGGAAGTGGGAAACAGCTGGGCGAGCAGGTTGCTGGTGGTCATGTCGCTACCCCTGGAATAGTTGCAAAACATGACTAGAGAGTCACCCAACTAGCGGCTCTAAGGCAAGGCTTACGCGCATTGTTGTTCGCAGCGCGGTGCGCGCCGGGTAAACTGCGCGGCTTTTCAGAAGGAGTTCACATGAGTCAGTACCAGCCGGGCATTCTTGCCGCACCGGTGCCTTTGCAGGCCCGCCATCTGTTTTTCGCCCTCGATTCCCTGCAAGCCGTGCCCGCGGCGCTGGACGCGCTGGTGCAGTTGACGGATGCGGCGGCCGTGGTCGGTTTCGGTGAACCGCTGGTAAAGGCGCTGGGCGCCGAAATTGAAGGGCTGCGTGCATTCCCCGCCGTCAGCGGCCCTGGCGCTGACAACCCCTCGACTCAACAGGCCCTGTGGGTATGGCTGCATGGGGTGGATCGTGGCGAGTTGCTGCTGCGTAGTCGTGCCATCGAGAAAGCCCTGGCCCCGGCGTTTCGCCTGGTGCAATCGACTGAAGGCTTCCGCTACAAGACCGGATTTGACCTGACCGACTACGAAGACGGCACCGAAAACCCTCACGACGATGCCGCCGTGGAGGCCGCCTTGACCGACAGCGGTGCCAGCTTTGCCGCTATCCAGCAATGGCAGCACGACCTGGACGGCTTCGCCGCGTTGCCGGCCCAGGAGCGTGACCACATCATCGGCCGCCGCCATGGCGACAACGAAGAACTCGACGACGCTCCGGAATCGGCCCACACCAAGCGCACAGCCCAGGAAAGCTTCACCCCGGAAGCCTTCGTGGTGCGACGCTCGATGCCTTGGGCCGAGAATGGCCAGGCAGGATTGATGTTCCTCGCGTTTGGCCATTCCTTCGATGCGTTTGAGGCGCAGCTTCGGCGTATGAGCGGGTTGGAGGATGGGATTGTCGATGGTTTGTATCGCATCAGTAAGCCATTGACTGGTGGCTATTACTGGTGTCCCCCGGTCAGGGAAGGGCGTCTGGACCTGAGTTTGGTTTTTTAACGACCTTTGCCTGCTCCCTGACGTACGCCTCAAGCGCTTTTGAGCGTTTCCAGCCACGCGGGGTCAAGCCGGGTTTGTTCGGTATCGATCCCCAGTGCGTGCATCTTGGTCTTGTGTGCGTCGATCTCGCCGACCAGTTGCGCCTGGGCGCTGGAGTTGGCATCCAGCTCATGCATTTGCGTCAGCCCCATGTGATAGAAACGCAACAGTTTGATGGCGGCCGGGTCGTTGGCTTGTACCCGCTCGGTGACCTTGTGCATTACGTTGGTCACGCTCATCAGGCTGCGCTTGAGTTGCCAGCCATACACCGCCGGCGCCAGCCAGGGCTGGGACCAGAACGGGCCACGCACCAGTGCGACGGTGATCAACACCCCGGCAAATACACCGCCGACATTGAAGCGAAAGTTGTCCCCCCCAGGCTCACCGAACAGCATCACCGCGAGGCTCGACAGCAGCATGGCCAGGGCCAGGAACAGCACGGCCACTATCAGCGTGCTGCGGCGGGTCTGTTGACGGTAGGTGACAGGGTCGCAGGGTTTGAGCTCGAACATCCGGGTCAGGTCTCCAGAAAGGGCGGTCATCTTCTCATGCTTGCAGCAATGAAGTTGAACGATGACTGCGCACGGTTTCTCTAAACCTGTGAAGCCCCTCATGAGGTAAGCCATCATGTCTGAACACAAGCAGCCACCGCCAGGTACACCGGATCCGAACCGCACGCCGGGTGAGGAGGAGCGCGACAACAATGCTTTGCGCCCCAACGATCCCAAAGAGCGTGGCCCCGACAACGATGTCGAGCACGTCGAACAAGACCTGGAAAACCTCCACGACAAAGCGCGCCCGCTTTAGCAGGAGTCTGTGATGAACAAACGTACCGATGGTCCCCACTCCAACGAGCACGCCAGTGGCAAGGATGAGCTGGGTTTCGACCCGGACTCGCCAGATGTGGCCGACCCTCAGGTCGACCCGGTAGGTCCGGCTATTGCGCCGCTGGATGAGAAAAAGTCATCTGAGAAAAAGCCGCCCTACGATCCGTTGGGCGACTTGAAGAAGTGAATCGAGCCCCGCCGTCGTGCGGGGCTTTGTTTATTTGGGTGGGGTCCAACTGACGTCGGTGATGCCGTATTTTTCCGCCCAGGGCCGGGTGGTTTTTTTCACTTGCTCGTGACCGACGCGGCCGATGCGGCTGACATGGGCAATGTCGGCATCAACGGCAGCCCAGTGCCAGGCTTCGGCGTTATTCATCACCTCGGCGCGCACCACGAAAGACTTGGGTTTACCGTGTAGCTGATAGTGGATGGTGTAGATTTTTGCGGTACTCATGTTGCCTCCCTGTCTTGTTATAGATGGATAGGCCAGCGTTCTAAAAGGTTCATTCAAAATGACAACGTACGCAGTGGCGCGGCATAGTGACGCTCTTGCCCTGCGCCCGAGGATCGCGCCATGCTCACACCCACGGATAGCCGCCTGTACCTGCAACGCCTGGGCTATGCCTCGCCACCGGCACCCACCTTGCAGACCCTGCGGGACTTGCAGCTGCGCCATGTCTGCACCTTTGCCTTTGAAAGCCTGTCGACCCTGATGCACGCGCCGGTGCCGATTGACCTGAAAAGCGTCACACAGAAGGTGTTGCACCAAGGACGCGGCGGCTATTGCTATGAGTTGAACCAGCTGTTCCTGGCCTTGTTGCAGGAGCTGGGCTATGAGGCTCGCGGCATTACCGGTCGTGTGGTGATTGGCGGGCCACCGGACGCCCACACCGGCCGTACTCATCGTCTGAGCCTGGTGACCCTCGACGGCGTGCGCTATATCACCGATGTCGGCTTCGGTGGCATGGTCCCCAGCAGCCCGTTGCAACTGGACAACGAAGCGCCCCAAGCCACTGCCCATGAGCCTTTTCGCCTGACATGCAATCAGGGCAGCTACACATTGTGGGCCCAGGTCGGTGAAGAGTGGCGCGGCTTGTACGTGTTCGATCTGCAAGTGCAGGCAGATATCGACTACGAAATCGGCAACTGGTACGTCTCCACGCACCCGGGGTCGCCGTTCGTTGGGCAGTTGAAGGCTGCGCTGCTTGCCCCCGGTAAACGTCATACCTTGGCCAACGCCCACTATGCGCTTCATTACCTGGATCGGCCCAGTGAAAAGCGCACGCTTCAAAGCGCCGACGAGTTGCTGGCGCTATTGCACGACACGTTCGGGATTCAGCTGCCGGATCAGCCTCAACTTCGCGAAGCCGTTGAAAGCCTTATCCGCACGAATCCTGAAGAATATTGAGATAGAGCCTTCGCTGAACCGTTTTTTCTCCATTTTGGTGCAAATCCGTTCGAACTTTTTGCAAACGCCAAGGTTCGAACCGATTCCTGAATACTTTGCCCACCTTAAAATGGAGATGTAAAACGATGTCCAAACTATTCGGAAAATTTTTCAAGAACACCTCGTTGCTGGCCCTGGTCGCTGCGCCTGGCGTGGTGTTCGCTGCACCTTCCACCGACCCGATCTCCACGTTCGGGATCCTGGGCAGCTACAACGACTTCAAGCTGGAAGGCGGTAGCGAAAGCGACAAGGACCACATGCCTGAAGCGGGCCTGTTCTATAACTTCGGCAACAAGCTCACCGCCGAGTCCGGCTTCATCTACCAGGCCGGTATCGAAGCCAAGTACGGCGAAAAAAGCGACAACAAGCTCAAGGAAGGCCAGGCCGACCTTAACCTCGGCTGGCGTGCCGCGCTGGATGCGCGCAACTTCGTCGACGTGATCGTAGGCGGTGGCTACACCTGGACCCGCTATGAGCCGGACACCAATGGCTACGATATGAAGCTGACCAACAAGTCGCCGTTCGCCAAGGCTGCGCTGGGCTACAACCACCAGTTCGATGACATGACGCTGCGCGTTGAAGCCGGCGCCCGTCACACCATCGATGGCCGTGCCAAACTCAAGGTAGACGGCGTTGGCAGCGACAGCGTGGACCTCAAGGACCGCACCAACCCCTATGCTGAAGTCAGCCTACTGATGAACCAGAAGGGCGACCTGCCAGTGATGGCGGGCCTGTACTACACCCGCACCGAGTACAAGCTCGACGACGACTCCTATGTGGCCGACAACACCAAGCTCAAGCGTGACGAATACGGCTTCAAGGTCGGTATTGCATTCTGACGCTGTTGTACTGCAAAAAACGCCCCGAATTCTCGGGGCGTTTTTTGGGTGGGCCAGGCATGGCGCGTTGCGCGCAAGCCTACTCGATCTTGGACTTGATTAGGTAACTTAAAGTAATAGGGGATTCACTGGGTGATCGTTTGATTCGGTACTAACTGACAGGTGTATGTGCTTGTTTTTTATACAAATATAGATAGAGCGCAATTGATACTGATGCAGTTAAAAAAGCCACGCATGCAGCCACAACAAAAGGGGCTGGGCGACCGCCTGCAATTATTAGCACTGTCCCTAAAGAAGGTCCAATTATAATGCATAGCATTTGGATGCTTCTGAAAGACATGGATACTCTTCCGATATTATCAGAAGGGCATAATTGTTGAAGTATTATATTGGACGATATGATTAATAACTCATAACTTAAACCATTCACAAACCAAATCAGCGGATAGACATAGGCTCTTCCAGGTACTTGGAAAAATACTAAAATGGCGGTCAGGATTAATGCTGCAGAAAAAATAAATAATGCATGTGATCGAAGTAGGATCTCATCGATATTGCTCAATTTGAACTTCATCAACAGTGCGGCACATATCGCGCCTCCGGCGGTTGCGGAAACGATCACTGAAAAATTAACTGGAGGTAAGCCTTCGTAGGCTAGAAAGGACGCCAAATGCGGGTCGTAAATTCCTAAAGCCAGCGATGTCAGTAGGGAGTATAAAAAGCCTATGCGTAGTTGAAAGGGCAAGGCTTTGAAAATAGAAAGTCCTCTTGTTATGTCGCGATAGAGTGGAAGGGTTTTCGTAGAGGAGTCATTAATTTGCGTTCGGAATGCCAGGCAAATAGACCTTAGGAGTGGAAAGGTTAATGAAGTGGCGGCAGCCGACAAAAAGAATAAATCCTTAGGTGATAATACTGCCGTTAACACACCTGCAAGTAATGGTGCAAGAATTTTGGAGGATTGATCAAATACACTGACGTGACTGAAAAATGATTTGCGCTCTTCGGCAAGTATCAGTTGTCGAACCATGATGGTTATCGAAGGGATGTAAAATAGGTTTGACACGCCTTTGAATAAAACCAAAAACAAAAAGCTCTGAAGGTCTGGAGACACTGCGAGTGCTACAGTAGATAGTGTGCGCAGTATGGCACCAAATAATAGTGTCTTCCTTGCGTCATGTCGATCTATCAGCGTTCCAACGATAGGGCCAAGAAACAACATTGGGGCACCCAGGCAAAAAGCCAGGAACGCTATCGATGAAGGAGATGCATGCCATAGATAGACGGGAACCGTGAAGATCAAAAAAATATCAAGCCATAGTGATAGGCTGGATAGCGCTTGCACGTAAATAAGCTTAGTTGACGTTTTCATCATGCCGATCTGAATTGAGAAAAAGCTTGTCTTCAAACACGAAGCCGTCGAGTCCATGTTCACTGGCGAATCGATACAGGTCGCTCAACCTATTTATAAAACCGCGGCCGTTAAAGTTTAGGGACGTGTTACAAAGTACGCCGACTCCTGATATATCACGATAGGCGCTCAGTAACTGATGCATACGAAGATTCTGCGATTTATTGACTGATTGAGGGCGCGCTGAGTTATCAACGTGCGTCACGGCTGGAATTTTAGATGAAATAACTTTTCGAAATTCCAGCATGAAAGGGGAGGGGTTGGACGGGCGAAAGTATTCAGCCATACATTCTTCTAAGCATATAGGCGCAATGGGTCGAAACCCCTCGCGCTTCTTGATTTTATTCAATCTAATGAGGTTTTCTCTAGGGTAGGGCGCCGCAAAATTACTCGTCTCATATATAGTTCCTCAGGATTATTGCCTTCGCAGATTTGCGATGCACTTAAACCGTATGAGTGTCTATTGTGATTGTCAATATTATTTCTTGAGCTGTATTATTTTTCAGTTGAGGCTTCCTGTGTTTTTCCAGGTATTTATCGGATCGGTCTGATTGGCATTTCCTACATTTCGCTCCATCGTTGATTTCTAAAAGTATTGGTTCATATACAAGACTGTAATATCCAGTTGCATATAAGCCGACGTTCCGTTGTCGTTGTGGTTCACATATTTTTCTTCGCGGGTGCTCAACGCTAGAAGCGTTTAGTCGAGGACACCAAATGCGGCGTATGGAATGCCTACGTTGATATTGATCTGCATCTGGCGTTTACGCTTGCGGCCGAAACCGCCATGCCTGGTGCTGTTCGACTCACTATGGTGGTGAGTCGAATGACTTGGAGGTGAAAGTCCTCTACACACCCGGCAAGGGTACGACACAAACTCCGCTGTGTGCTGTGGCGTCAATGGAAGCAGCCTACTACTCGATGCTTTCGCAGGTCAGCCCAGTGCAGCAAGTTGTGCCACGGTTTCCGGAAAGCGCGCGACCAGGCGGATCAGGGTGACCGCCTGGGCGTTGGGTTTGGCCCGGCCTTGTTCCCAGTTTTCCAGGGTCCGGATGTTCGTACGCAAGTACATGGCGAATACCGACCGGGAGAGGTTGAGTTGCTGGCGCACGGCGATCACCTCGTTTGCGGTAAGCGGTGCCAGTTTGTTGAGGTGGACTTTGTGGGCGCGCAGGGTGATTTTGCCCTGGCGTTCGTCGGCCAGGGCGTCGAAGCCTTCGATTAACTCTGAAGCAATAGTGCGTTTCATGCTGATCACTACGTAGGTTGCGTATGAATTGATCACTTTACGAAAGCAGGACGGAGCGCGATGTCAGCTGTCGCTGTATATCGGGTCAGACCATTCGCGATGCTAGCGTGGCATGGGACCGCGTTGAGCCCATGAGCATCCAACTGACGCTCCTCGATCCAAATGTGGGAGCGGGCTTGCTCGCGAAGGCGGCGGGGCAGTCAATACATTTGGTGACTAGAGCACCTACCCTTGCCCTGAAAACGCAAAACGGCGCCCAAAGGCGCCGTTCTGTTGACTGCATCAATCTAAGCGATCAAACCCCCAACACCGCATGCTGCACCAGGGTGAGCAACGGTTGCGGGTACACGCCCAGGAAGAACGCGAGCAGGGCGATGGCCAGCAGCATCACGCCACCGGCTTTCTGTTCCCAATGCAGCTCGGCATCCACACGGCGCAGGTTTGGCTCGATCAGGTACAGGGTGACCATCACGCGCAGGTAGTAGAACACGCCGATGGCGCTGCCCAGTACCAGGGACGCTACCAACCACCACTCGTGGGCTTCAACACCGGTTGCGACAATGTAGAACTTGCCGATAAAGCCCGCGGTCAGCGGAATGCCGGCCAGGGACAGCATCATTACGGTCAGCACGGCAGTCAGGTACGGACGGCGCCAGAACAGGCCGCGATATTCGTACAGGGCGTCGGCATCACGGCCTTTGAACGGCGAGGACATCAGCGTGATCACGCCGAACGCACCCAGGCTGGTGATCACGTAGGTAACCAGGTACACGCCCATGGCTTCCACGGCCAGGCCTTTGCTCGCCACCAGGGCGATCAGCAGGTAGCCGAAGTGAGCGATGGACGAGTAACCCAGCAGACGCTTGAGGTTGTTCTGGGTCAGGGCCAGCAGGTTACCGAACAGGATCGACGCGATGGCGATCACGGTCAGCACGGTGCTCAGCACACCGGTGTTGGCAGCAGGGGAGATCTGGAACAGACGCACCATCACCGCAAACACTGCAACCTTCGACGCGGTGGCCAGGAACGCCGCCACCGGCGCCGGGGCGCCTTCGTACACGTCCGGGGTCCACAGGTGGAAGGGTACCAGCGACAGCTTGAACGCCAGGCCGATCAGCATCATCGCCAGGCCAAGTTGGGCGATTGGCGCCGGGCTGTTGGTGGCGGCCAGGGCGTGGCCGATACCGGTGAAGCTCAGGCTGCCGGCTTCTGCGTAGAGCAGGGCCATACCGAACAACAGGAACGCGGAACCGGCCGCCGACAGCACCATGTACTTGATGCCGGCTTCCAGGGAGCGCTTGTTGAAGAAGGCGTAGGCCACCAGGCCGTAGGTCGGGATCGACAGCAGTTCCAGGCCGATGAACAAGCCGGCCAGGTGCTGCGCGCTGACCAGCACGATACCGCCGGCCGCAGCCAGCAGGATCAGCAGGTACAGCTCTTCCTTGTTACCCGGGTAGCCGGTGCCGCCTTCGCCGAGGTAGGCGTGGGCGAGGGTGACGCAGGCCAGGGTCGCCACCAGGATCAGGGCGATGTACAGCAACGCGAAGTCATCGACCATCATCAATGGCGTGACCGCCAGTGGCGCGACCTTGAGGGCCGGGATGATCGACAGCAGGGCCAGGTTCAACCCGGCGCAGGACAGCAGGAACGTTTGCGAGTGATTGCGGCGCCAGGCGATTGCCAGCATCACCACCACGATGGTGAGGCTGGTAATCAGCAGCGGCGCAAGCGCGATAAAGTGTTGGATCGTGAATTCCATAGCGCTCTTACCGGGCCGAAGCGAGTTGAGAGAAGGCGGTGCCGAACCACTGCTGCACGCCATGCATCGTTGCGGCAGAAGTGTCCAGGAACGGTTGCGGGTACACGCCGATGAAGATCAGCAACACCGCAAGGCCGAGCACCATGATCAGTTCGCGCGCATCCATCCCTTGCAGGACGGTGTCGGACTTGGCCGGGCCGAAGTAGGCGCGGTGGATCATGATCAGCGAGTACACCGAACCGAACACCAGGCCGGAGGTAGCAATGGCGCTGATCCACGGCGTCTGTACAAAGGCACCCATCAGGATCAGGAATTCGCCGATGAAGTTACCGGTCCCCGGCAAGCCCAGGGATGCAGCGGCGAAGAACAGGCTGATCGCCGGCAGATAAGCAATGCGCGACCACACGCCACCCATTTCACGCATGTCACGGGTGTGCAGGCGCTCGTACAACTGACCACTGAGGATAAACAGGGCAGCGGCCGAAACACCGTGGGCCAACATCTGGATCACTGCGCCTTGCAGCGCCAGCTGGCTGCCGGAGTAGATGCCGATCAGTACGAAACCCATGTGGGAAACGGACGAGAAGGCAATCAGGCGCTTGATGTCGGTTTGCGCGAAGGCCAGGAACGCACCGTAGAAGATCCCGATCAGACCCAGGGTCATGGCGATCGGCGCGAACTCGGCCGAGGCATTCGGGAACAGCGGCAGGGCGAAACGCAGCAGGCCGTAGGCCGCCGTCTTCAACAGGATACCGGCCAGGTCCACGGAACCGGCAGTCGGCGCCTGGGCGTGAGCGTCAGGCAACCAGGAGTGAAACGGCACCACTGGCAGCTTCACCGCGAAGGCGATGAAGAAGCCGAGCATCAGGATGTACTCGGTGGTCAGCGACATCTTGGTTTTCAACAGGTCGGCGTAGTTGAACGTAATAACGCCGGTGCTGTTGAAGTTGACCAGAACCAGGCCCAGGATCGCCACCAACATGATCAGGCCGGAAGCCTGGGTGAAGATGAAGAACTTGGTCGCCGCGTAGATCCGGGTTTTCTTGCCGTCCGAAGAACTGTGACCCCAGAGCGCGATGAGGAAGTACATCGGCACCAGCATCATTTCCCAGAAGAAGAAGAACATGAACAGGTCCAGCGCCAGGAACACGCCGACCACGCCGCCCAGGATCCACATCAGGTTCAGGTGGAAGAAGCCCACGTGACGCTGGATCTCTTTCCAGGAGCAGAGTACCGAGAGGATACCCAGCAGGCCGGTCAGCAGGATCATCAACAGCGACAGGCCGTCGAGGGCCAGGTGCACATTGATGCCGAAGCGCTGGATCCACACGTGCTTGAATTCAAGCGCGAAGGTCGGATCGACACCCGGTGCCGGAGCGAATGAATAGTCACCATGGGCCCACAGCCAGAGGCCGAGTGCGAGTTCCAGGGACATGGTCAGCAACGCAATCCAGCGGGGGAGGGTGGCGCCGAAGCGTTCACCCATCCAGCAGAGCAGGCCGCCGATAAAGGGGATCAGGATTAGCCAGGGCAGAATCATGACGGGCTCGTTTCCTTTCGCAAGTGTGCAAAGTACGCAGTGCACTTAAACATAGTCAGACCGCTACCACGACGATGGCGCCGATCACCAGCACGGCACCGGCCGCCATGGACGCTGCATACCAACGCAGTTGGCCAGTCTCGCTGCGGCTCAGGGCGGTGTGACCGGCCTTGGCGGCGCGCGGGATCAAACCGATGGTCTGGTCGAGTGGGTCTTTGCGCAGTACATGGCTGATGGCGAGGTATGGCTTGACGAACAGTTTGTCGTAGAGCCAATCGAAGCCCCAGGCAGCGAACCACCAGGCCGACAGGAAGCGCCCGATGCCACTGTTGGCCACGGCGGTCACGAAGCGACGCTTGCCGAGGAACAGCAGGGCGGCCAGCAGGATACCGGCGATGGCAATGGCGCCCGAGGCGATTTCCAGGCTGTGCTTGTCTGCGCCGCCGGCATGGCCGACGCTTTCTGGCAATACGCCGGCCAGTGGTGGAGTGATCATGGCGCCGATGAAGGTCGACAGGATGATCAGCACCGACAGTGGCAGCCAGTGGGAGATGCCATGGCCTGCGTGTGCTTCGGTCTTGGCTTCACCGTGGAAGGTGATGAAGATCAGACGGAAGGTGTACAGCGAGGTCATGAACGCACCCACCAAGCCTGCGTAGAGCAGGTTCTGGTTACCGCTGGCAAAGGCTTCCCAGAGGATTTCGTCCTTGGAGTAGAAACCGGCGGTCACCAACGGCAGGGCTGCGAGTGCGGCACCACCGACGATGAAGCTGGCGTAGGCCAGTGGCAGTTTCTTCCACAGGCCGCCCATCTTGAAGATGTTCTGCTCGTGGTGGCAGGCGACGATCACCGCACCGGAGGCGAGGAACAGCAGGGCCTTGAAGAACGCGTGGGTCATCAGGTGGAAGATCGCCGCGTCCCAGGCGCCAACGCCCAAGGCCAGGAACATGTAGCCGATCTGGCTCATGGTCGAGTAGGCGAGGATACGCTTGATGTCGGTTTGCACCAGCGCGGCGAAGCCGGCCAGTACCAGGGTCACGCCACCGACGATGCCTACAAGGTGCAGGATGTCCGGTGCCAGGGTGAACAGGCCGTGGGTACGGGCGATCAGGTAGACACCGGCGGTCACCATGGTTGCGGCGTGGATCAGTGCCGAAACCGGTGTAGGGCCAGCCATCGCATCCGCCAGCCAGGTTTGCAGCGGCAGTTGCGCGGATTTACCCACGGCGCCGCCCAGCAGCATCAGGGTCGCCAAGGTGATCCAGAAGTCGCCGACCTGGAATTTCTGCGGTGCCAGCACCAGCAGTTCCTGGATGTTCAGCGTGCCCACCTGTTGGAACAGGATGAACAGGCCAATGGCCATGAACACGTCGCCGATACGGGTGACGATAAATGCCTTGAGTGCCGCATTGCCGTTGTTGCGGTTGCTGTAGTAGAAACCGATCAACAGGTACGAGCACAGGCCCACGCCTTCCCAGCCGAAGTACAGGAACAACAGGTTATCGCCGAGCACCAGGAACAACATGCTGGCGATAAACAGGTTGGTGTACGAGAAGAAGCGCGAGTAGCCTGCTTCACCGCGCATGTACCAAGACGCGAACAGGTGGATCAAAAAGCCTACACCGACCACCACGCCGAGCATGGTGATCGACAGGCCGTCGACGTAGAGGGCGAAGTTGGGCTTGAAGCCTTCCACCGACATCCACTGCCACAGCACCAGGGTGTAGTGACCGCCTTCTGGCGGCGCCACGTTGAATTGCCAGATGACGTAGGCGGCCACGATGGCCGACAGGCCGATGGAACCCACGCCGATCAAGGCCGAGAGGTTTTCCGACCAGCGCCCGCGAGAGAACGACAGCAGCAGGAAACCGATCAGGGGGAATACGAAAGTCAGAAAGATCATGTTCATCCGCGCATCTCACTGGCAGCGTCGATATCAAGCGTGTGGAAGCGACGATACAGCTGCAGCAGGATCGCCAGGCCAATACTGGCTTCGGCGGCTGCAAGGCTGATCACCAGGATGAACATGACTTGTCCATCCGGCTGGCCCCAACGCGCGCCCGCCACGATGAACGCCAGTGCCGCGGCGTTCATCATGATTTCCAGGCTCATCAACACGAACAGAATGTTACGGCGCACCATCAGGCCGACCAGGCCAAGGCAGAACAGGATGCCGGCGACCGCCAGACCATGCTCCAAAGGGATAGCAGGCATCGTCATTGCTCCTTGGCTTCGTTGCGGCCCAAGTGGAAGGCGGTGATGGCTGCGGCGAGCAGCAGCATCGAAGCCAGTTCGACCACCAGCAGGTACGGGCCGAACAGGCTGATGCCCACGGCTTTGGCGTCTACGGTGGTGTGGCCGATGGCCTGGCCGCTCTGGTGAGCGAACAGTACATACAGCAGTTCACCCAGCAGCAATGCTGCGAGGACAACCGGGCCGAGCCAGATGCCGGGCTTGAGCCAGACGCGCTCCTGGGCGACCGAAGCCGGCCCCAGGTTGAGCATCATCACCACAAACACGAACAGCACCATGATGGCGCCGGCGTAGGCGATCACTTCCAGTACACCGGCGAACGGTGCGCCGAGGCTGAAAAAGGTCATGGCCACGGCGATCAACGAAATGATCAGGTAGAGCAGGGCGTGCACGGGGTTGGTGTTGGTGATCACGCGAAGCGTGGACACCACTGCAATACCCGATGCGAAATAGAAAGCGAATTCCATCTTTCTTCCTTAAGGCAGCAAGCTCTTCACGTTGATCGGCTCGGCTTCGTTTTGTGCGGCGCCCTTCGGCTTACCGGCAACGGCCATACCTGCAACACGATAGAAGTTGTAATCAGGGTTTTTACCGGGACCAGAGATCAGCAGATCTTCTTTCTCGTACACCAGGTCCTGACGTTTGAACTCGGCCATCTCGAAATCCGGTGTGAGCTGGATTGCGGTGGTCGGGCAAGCTTCCTCGCAGAGGCCGCAGAAAATGCAGCGCGAGAAGTTGATACGGAAGAAGTCCGGGTACCAGCGACCGTCTTCGGTTTCAGCTTTCTGCAGGGAGATGCAACCCACCGGGCACGCCACGGCGCACAGGTTGCAGGCTACGCAACGCTCTTCGCCGTCGGGGTCGCGGGTCAGTACGATGCGGCCGCGATAGCGCGGCGGCAGGTACACCGCTTCTTCGGGGTATTGCAGGGTGTCGCGTTTGCGAAAGCCGTGACCGAACACCATCACCAGGCTTCGCAACTGGGTACCGGTACCCTTAACGATGTCGCCAATATATTTGAACATGGGTCAAATCCTCACTGAACCGCGGCAGCTGGCGTGTTCAACAACACGACGGCAGCCGTCACCAGCAAATTGATCAGGGTCAGCGGCAGGCAGAATCTCCAGCTGAAATCCATCACCTGGTCATAGCGTGGGCGCGGAATCGAGGCGCGCAGCAGGATGAACAGCATGATGAAGAACGCGGTCTTCAAGAAGAACCAGAAGAAGGCCAACTGCGGCAGGATGCCGAACGGACCGTGCCAGCCGCCGAAGAACAGCGTGACCAGCAGGGCCGAGATCAAGATGATGCCGATGTACTCACCGACGAAGAACATGCCCCACTTCATGCCGGCATATTCAATGTGGTAACCGTCGGCCAGTTCCTGCTCCGCTTCCGGCTGGTCGAACGGGTGACGGTGAGTCACGGCCACGCCAGCGATGAAGAAGGTGCAGAAGCCAAAGAACTGCGGAATGATGAACCACAGGTTCTGTGCCTGGTACTCGACGATATCGCGCATGTTGAACGAGCCGACCTGCACCACGATGCCCATCAGGGCCAGGCCCATGAACACTTCGTAGGACACGGTCTGGGCCGAGGCCCGCAAGCTGCCCAGCAGGGCGAACTTGTTGTTACTGGCCCAACCGGCGAACAGCACCGCATACACCGACAGACCGGCCATGGCGAAGAAGAACAGCAAGCCGATGTTCAGGTCCGCCACGCCCCAGGTCGGGGTGATCGGGATGATCGCGAAGGCGATCAGCAAGGCGCTCATGGCTACCACCGGTGCCAGGGTGAAGATCACCTTGTCGGCGAACGGCGGGGTCCAGTCTTCCTTGAAGAACATTTTCAGCATGTCGGCCGCGATCTGGAACATGCCGAATGGGCCAACGCGGTTCGGACCGTAACGGTCCTGCCACCAGCCCAGCAGGCGACGTTCGACGAAGCTGAGCAGCGCGCCCGCGACGACCACGGCCAACAGGATCACGATGGCCTTGACCACCGAGATGATCACGTCAATTACTTCCGGCGTGAACCAAGTCATTGCGCTGCCTCCTGCAGACCGTCAACGGTTTTGCCGAAAATGGCAGGCGGAATACCGGCGATGCCTTTAGGCAGTGCAACCAGGCCGGCACCCAGCTCGTCATTGATACGCAGCGGCAGACGTAGGGTCTGGCCGGCCACGTTGAGGCTGAGCAGCGCACCGTCGTTGACGCCCAGGCGGTCGGCTTCGGACTTGGCCACGGACACGTAAGCGGCAGGAATGCGCTCTTGAACCGGCGCGGCCTTGGAAGAGGTTTCTTCGCTGCCGAACAGGTGGAAGAACGGCACGACCTGCCAGGTACCCGGAGCCGGGTTGAACGGACGCGGTACCGCAGTGAACCAGTTCAGCGCGTCACCGGTGCTTTCGATCAGGCGGGTGCCCGGGTCGCCAGCACGGATGTGACCACCGACTTCATCCTGGAACTTGTTCCAGGCCTGCGGCGAGTTCCAGCCCGGCGACCAGGCAAACGGCACCTGCTGACGCGGCTCGGCCGAGCCCGAGTAACCTTCCATGGAGAAGGCGAACGCAGTGTCGATGTCTTGCGGGGTACGCGGTTCGTGCACGCTGATGTCGGCGCGCATGGCGGTACGACCGGAGTAGCGCAGCGGTTCACGGGCCAGTTTCAGGCCCTTGATACGGAACGCGGCAGACGGCGCGGCATCGACAATACGAGCCAGTTGCGGCGCGCTGGCGGCGGTGGCAGCGGTCACGTGGTCGAGCTGGGTCCAGTCGATCGGCTGGTTCAGCAGGGTCGCACGCAGGGCATGCAGCCAGCGCCAGCCTTCGTGCACCAGGATGCTGGCGTCCATGTACTTCGGATCGAACACCTGGAAGAAGCGCTGGGCGCGGCCTTCCTGGCTGACCAGGGTACCGTCGCCTTCGGCGAAGGTGGCGGCTGGCAGCACCAGGTCGGCACGCTCGCTGGTGGCGGTCTTCTGGTGGTCGGCCACGATCAGGACTTTGGCAGCGTCCAGCGCAGCGTCAACCTTAGCGGCAGCGGTGCGGGTGTACAGGTCGTTTTCCAATACCACAATGGCGTCGGCGTTGCCGTCGGTCACTGCTTGCAGGGCGGCGTCCAGGGACTCGCCACCGAGCATGGCCAGGCCCAGGCTGTTGGCTTCCGGCACCACCAGGCTGATGGAGCCGTTCTTGTCGCGCAGCTTCAGGGCCTTGGCGATGTTGGCAGCGGCTTCGATCAGCGCCTTGGAACCCAGGGAGGTGCCGGCGATGATCAATGGGCGCTTGGCCGCCAGCAGTGCGTCGGCAATGCGCTGGGCCAGTTCGACCGCTTCGGTGTCCAGGCCATCGACGGCAGGCGCGCTGGCGTCGAGGGCGTGGGCCACGGCGAAACCGAGGCGGGCCAGGTCGTCCGGTGCGGCGTGCACGCATTCTTCGGCGATGTCGTCGAGCTTGGTTTCAGCCAGCGAGGCGATAAACAGCGGGTTCAGCGCGTGCTGACCGATGTTTTTCACCGCGGCGTCGAGCCACGGCTGTACGCGCATGGCGTCGGCCATTTCTTCGGCCTTGCCTTTGACCGACTGGCGCAGCGACAGGGCAATGCGCGCAGCGGTCTGGGTCAGGTCTTCACCGAGCACGAAGATCGCATCGTGGTCTTCGATGTCGCGCATGTTCGGAACCGGCAGCGGGCTGTCATTCAGCACTTGCAGGACCAGGCGGATGCGCTCCAGCTCGCCGGCTTCGATACCGCAGTAGAAGTGCTCGGCACCGACCAGCTCGCGCAACGCGAAGTTGCTTTCGAGGCTGGCACGCGGCGAACCGATACCGACGATATTGCGCCCGCGCAGCAGGTCGGCGGCTTTATCCAGCGCGGCGTCCAGGCTCAGCTTGGCGCCATCGGCCAGCAGCGGCTGGCGTGGGCGGTCTTCGCGGTTGACGTAGCCATAGCCGAAACGGCCACGGTCGCACAGGAAGTACTGGTTGACCGAACCGTTGAAGCGGTTTTCGATACGACGCAGTTCGCCGTAGCGCTCGCCCGGGGAGATGTTGCAACCGCTGGAGCAGCCATGGCAGATGCTTGGCGCGAACTGCATGTCCCACTTACGGTTGTAGCGCTCGGAGTGGGTCTTGTCGGTGAACACACCGGTCGGGCAGACCTCGGTGAGGTTGCCGGAAAACTCGCTTTCGAGCACGCCGTCTTCAACGCGACCGAAGTACACGTTGTCGTGGGCGCCGAACACGCCCAGGTCGGTGCCGCCGGCGTAGTCTTTATAGAAACGCACGCAGCGGTAGCAGGCGATGCAGCGGTTCATTTCGTGGGAAATGAACGGGCCGAGGTCCTGGTTCTGGTGGGTACGCTTGGTGAAGCGATAACGGCGCTCGTTGTGGCCGGTCATCACCGTCATGTCTTGCAGGTGGCAGTGACCGCCTTCCTCACAGACCGGGCAGTCGTGGGGGTGGTTGGTCATCAGCCATTCGACAACGCTGGCGCGGAACGCCTTGGACTCTTCATCGTCGATGGAGATCCAGGTGTTGTCGGTGGCTGGGGTCATGCAGGACATGACGATACGACCACGGGTGTCGTTCTCGTCGGTGTATTGCTTGACCGCACACTGGCGACAGGCACCGACGCTACCGAGCGCGGGGTGCCAGCAGAAATACGGAATATCGAGGCCGAGTGACAGACACGCCTGTAACAGGTTGTCCGCCCCATCGACTTCGAGCGCTTTGCCGTCTACGTGGATAGTGGCCATGGTTCAAAGTTCTTCGTTGGCCCGTTGTCAGCGGGCGTGGCTAATGGAATCTTGTTATTCATGTGCATCTACACAGCCTTTACGGCGTCAGCACATGAGCAGGCGAAGGGCACGGACCCTTCGCCTGTTTAAGCGTTACGCGCCGACTACGATCGGCTTCGCCAGAGGCGGGACGGCGGCGCTGGTGGGCGCGATGCCGGCTTCGAACTCCGAGCGGAAGTATTTGATTGCGCTGCCCAATGGCTCTACGGCGCCCGGTGCGTGAGCACAGAAGGTCTTGCCTGGGCCGAGGAAGCCGACCAGGCCCAGCAGGGTTTCGATATCACCCTCGCGGCCTTCGCCGTTTTCCAGGGCCATCAGCAGCTTGACGCTCCACGGCAGGCCGTCGCGGCATGGGGTGCAGAAGCCGCAGGATTCACGGGCAAAGAACTGCTCCATGTTGCGCAGCAGCGAGACCATGTTCACGGTGTTGTCGACCGCCATTGCCAGGCCGGTACCCATCCGGGTGCCCACCTTGCCGATGCCGCCGGCATACATTTGTGCGTCCAGGTGCTCAGGAAGCAGGAAACCGGTGCCGGCGCCGCCTGGCTGCCAGGCTTTCAAGGTGTAGCCGTCGCGCATACCGCCGGCGTAGTCCTCGAACAGCTCGCGGGCGGTCACGCCGAACGGCAGCTCCCACAGGCCAGGGTTTTTGACCTTGCCGGAGAAACCCATGAGCTTGGTGCCCATGTCTTCGCTGCCTTCACGGGCCAGGGATTTGTACCAGTCCACGCCGTCGGCGATGATCGCCGGCACGTTGCACAGGGTCTCGACGTTGTTCACGCAGGTCGGCTTGCCCCACACGCCTACGGCGGCGGGGAAGGGCGGCTTGGAGCGCGGGTTGGCGCGGCGACCTTCGAGGGAGTTGATCAGTGCGGTTTCTTCACCGCAGATATAACGCCCGGCGCCGGTGTGCACGAACAGTTCGAAGTCGAAGCCGGAACCGAGGATGTTCTTGCCCAGCAGGCCCGCGGCCTTGGCTTCTGCCACTGCACGGTTGAGGTGCTTGGCGGCGGTGGTGTACTCGCCACGCAGGAAGATGTAGCCACGGTAGGTCTTGAGCGCACGGGCGCTGATCAACATGCCTTCGATCAGCAGATGGGGCAGTTGCTCCATCAGCATGCGGTCTTTCCAGGTGTTGGGCTCCATCTCATCCGCGTTGCACAGCAGGTAGCGGATGTTGATGGATTCGTCTTTGGGCATCAGGCCCCACTTCACACCCGTGGGGAAGCCTGCGCCGCCGCGGCCCTTGAGGCCGGCGTCCTTCACGGTCTGGACGATATCGTCCTGGGCCATATCGGCGAAGGCTTTGCGCGCTGCGGCGTAACCGTTCTTGGCCTGGTATTCGTCAAGCCATACCGGCTCGCCGTCGTCACGCAGGCGCCAGGTCAGCGGGTGGGTCTCGGCCGAACGCTTGATCAGGTTGGCCGGGCCGAAGGAAGTCAGGGTCATGGGTAGCCCTCGAGCAATTGGGTCACGCCAGCAGGCTGTACGTCACCGAATGTGTCGTCGTCGATCATCAACGCCGGCGCCTTGTCGCAGTTGCCCAGGCAGCACACCGGCAGCAGCGTGAAGCGGCCGTCGGCGGTGGTCTGGCCGAGGCCGATACCCAGCTTGGCCTGGATTTCGCTGACCACGGACTCATGGCCGCCGATGTAGCAGACCATGCTGTCGCACACGCGAATGATGTGACGGCCGACTGGCTGACGGAAGATCTGGCTGTAGAACGTGGCCACCCCTTCAACGTCGCTGGCAGGGATGCCGAGGATCTCGCCGATGGCGTAGAGGGCGCCGTCGGGCACCCAGCCACGTTCCTTCTGAACGATCTTCAGGGCTTCGATCGACGCCGCGCGCGGATCTTCGTAGTGATGCAGCTCGTGCTCGATGGCCGAGCGCTCGGTTTCACTCAAGGTGAAACGGTCTGTCTGGATAAGCGTGCTGTTCATGCTTAGCGGTCCACGTCGGCCATAACGAAATCGATACTACCCAGGTACGCAATCAAGTCCGCGACCATCTCGCCTTTGATCACCGAAGGGATCTGCTGCAAGTGGGCAAAACTTGGGGTACGAATCCGGGTGCGGTAGCTCATGGTGCCGCCATCGCTCGTCAGGTAATAACTGTTGATACCCTTGGTCGCTTCGATCATCTGGAAGGATTCGTTGGCCGGCATGACCGGGCCCCACGAAACTTGCAGGAAGTGCGTGATCAGGGTTTCGATGTGTTGCAGCGTGCGCTCTTTGTGCGGCGGCGTGGTCAGCGGGTGATCCGCCTTGTACGGGCCGGCCGGCATGTTGCGCATGCACTGCTCGATGATCTTCAGGCTCTGGCGCATTTCTTCGACGCGCACGATGCAACGGTCGTAGGCATCGCCATTGGCCGCCAGCGGTACTTCGAACTCGAAGTTCTCGTAGCCGGAGTATGGGCGCGCCTTGCGCAGGTCGAAGTCGCAACCGGTGGAACGCAGGCCGGCACCGGTGACGCCCCATTCCAGGGCCTCTTTGGTGTTGTACTGGGCGACGCCGATGGTACGACCCTTGAGGATGCTGTTGTCCAGCGCGGCTTTCTGGTACTCGTCCAGACGCTTGGGCATCCAGTCGATGAACTCCTTGACCAGGCGCTCCCAGCCGTTCGGCAGGTCGTGGGCCACGCCGCCGATGCGGTACCAGGCCGGGTGCAGGCGGAAACCGGTGATGGCTTCGATGACCTTGTAGGCGCGCTGACGGTCGGTGAAAGTGAAGAACACCGGAGTCATGGCGCCGACGTCCTGGATATAGGTACCCAGGAACAGCAGGTGGCTGGTGATGCGGAAGAACTCGGCCATCATGATGCGGATGGTGTCGACGCGGTCTGGCACTTTAATGCCGGCGAGCTTCTCGACCGAGAGCACGTACGGCAGGTTGTTCATCACGCCGCCGAGGTAGTCGATACGGTCGGTGTACGGGATGAAGCTGTGCCAGGACTGACGCTCGGCCATCTTCTCGGCGCCACGGTGGTGGTAGCCGATGTCCGGGACGCAGTCGACGATTTCTTCGCCGTCCAGTTGCAGGATGATACGGAAGGCACCGTGAGCCGAAGGGTGGTTCGGGCCCAGGTTGAGGAACATGTAATCCTCGTTGGTGCCGGAGCGTTTCATGCCCCAGTCTTCCGGACGGAAGCGCGCCGCTTCTTCTTCAAGCTGCTGCTTGGCGAGGTTGAGGCTGTACGGGTCGAATTCGGTGGCGCGGGCAGGGAAGTCCTTGCGCAGCGGGTGACCTTCCCAGGTCGGCGGCATCATGATGCGCGTCAGGTGCGGGTGGCCGGGGAAGTCGACGCCGAACATGTCCCAGACTTCACGCTCGTACCAGCTGGCGTTCGGCCAGATACCGGTGACGGTCGGGATGCTCAGGTCGCTCTCGCTCAGGGCGACCTTGATCATCACGTCACTGTTACGTTCCAGCGACATCAAATGGTAGAAGACGGTGAAATCGGCGCCGCTCGGCAGCCCCTGGCGCTTGGTGCGCAGTCGCTCGTCCACGCCATGCAGGTCATAGAGCATGACGTACGGCTTGGGCAGGTTGCGCAGGAAGGTCAGGACTTCGACGAGCCTGGCGCGCGCCACCCACAGCACCGGCATACCGGTGCGTGTGGCCTGGGCGGTGAAGGCGTCAGGGCCAAAACGGTTATTGAGTTCGACAACCACATCCTGGTCGTCTGCCTTGTAAGGCGGGATATACAGAGCACTGCCTGTAGTCATGGTTTTTTATCGCTTTCGGTCAACGTAAAGAATGAAGCCAGGTTTTCGTTCTATATAAAGAAGCGGGCTGGATCAGACTTCGTCGGGGCTGCGCAGGTTGGTGACTGCGATTCGCTGTTCGCGGCGCTGTTCCTTTTGGGACGGCATCTCGGCGCGGTACACGCCTTGATCACCGACGACCCAGGACAGCGGGCGACGCTCCTTGCCAATCGATTCCTGCAACAGCATCAAGCCTTGCAGGAATGCTTCGGGGCGGGGCGGGCAGCCAGGCACGTAGACGTCCACGGGCAGGAACTTGTCCACCCCTTGAACGACCGAGTAGATGTCGTACATGCCACCGGAGTTGGCGCACGAACCCATGGAGATGACCCACTTCGGTTCGAGCATTTGCTCATAGAGACGCTGGATGATCGGCGCCATCTTGATGAAGCAGGTACCGGCGATAACCATGAAATCCGCCTGGCGCGGTGATGCCCGGATAACTTCGGCGCCAAAGCGGGCGATGTCATGGGGTGCCGTGAAGGCGGTGGTCATTTCTACGTAGCAGCACGAAAGGCCGAAGTTGTACGGCCACAGGGAGTTTTTACGCCCCCAGTTGACCGCGCCACTCAGCACGTCTTCCAGCTTGCCCATGTAGATGTTTTTGTGGACTTGGTCTTCTAACGGGTCGGAAACGGTTTCCCGTTCGCCGATGGGGTACTGCTCGTTAGGAGCATCCGGGTCGATCCTGGTGAGATTGTATTGCATTGCCAAAGCCTCATTGTTTCAGCTTCGCCTGCCGCTTGCGACGAGCTTCCGGAGCCCAGTCAAGGGCGCCCACTCGGAACAGGTAGACAAGACCTGCCAACAGAATTGCTATGAAAACGAGAGCTTCGACGAATCCGGTCCAGCCGCTTTCGCGGACGGACACAGACCATGCAAAGAGAAAGAGGGCTTCGATATCGAAGATCACGAAGAGCATCGCGACCAGATAGAATTTGGCTGAGAGCCGCAAGCGGGCGCCACCTGTAGGTAGCATGCCGGACTCGAACGGTTCGTTTTTGCTGCGGCCCCAGGCTTTTGACCCGAGTAGGCTGGAGACGCCAAGCATGAAGGCGCAAAGGCCCACAACACCGAAGAGGAAAATGGCAAAGCCCCAGTTGTGGGCCATGAGTCCTGTCGCGTCGGTCATGCTGGAAATCCTTAACAGAGAGCAAAGGTCTCTGAGCTCGAAAAAGTAACGATGCAGTGACGATATGTCGCACTGCAATCAATCGCGGTGATTTTATGGCTAAACACCGGGCAAGTAAAATTCCCAGGGCGAAATTATTCGGTGGAATAAGCACATAGTGCACCTTCTTGGGGCTGTAGCCCTTGTGCCGTGGGCATTAGCGGGCTTTTCATCAATTATGTTTTGTTTAAGCTGTAACGAAGTTTTCAGGCGCCAAATGATAATGAATATTGTTTGCGTGGGGTTTAAGCGATTGTTTCTCATGTGGCGGGGGAAGTTGCCGTTACTTGCTTGAGTGTCGCTTAGTTGTCGCAACGGTTCTTTTAACCGATTGGATGTGTGCGAATACCGCTCTGGATCAATGTTTTGCGCAAAATTCCTTGTGGGAGGGGGCTTGCTCCCGATAGCTGAGTATCAGCCAACCCAACTGTTGCTGATCCACCGCTATCGGGAGCAAGCCCCCTCCCACATTTGGTCCGCAGTGCATCGGTAGGTTTTGTGCAGGCAAAAAAACGCCCCGAACCAGTCGGGGCGTGATTGTTGTGCGGCACTGCGGTTAGGTCTTCCCTGGGGCCGCAGTGGCCGTGTACGCGTTACTTAGTGGAACTGCTCTTCTTCGGTCGAACCGGTCAGCGCGGTCACGGACGAGGTGCCGCCCTGGATCACGGTGGTCATGTCGTCGAAGTAGCCGGTACCCACTTCCTGCTGGTGCGCCACGAAGGTGTAGCCTTTGGCGGCGTCAGCGAATTCCTGCTCCTGCAGCTTCACATAGGCAGTCATGTCGTTGCGGGCGTAGTCATGCGCCAGGTTGAACATGCTGTGCCACATGTTGTGAATGCCGGCCAGGGTGATGAACTGGTGCTTGTAGCCCATGGCCGACAGCTCGCGCTGGAACTTGGCGATGGTCGCGTCGTCCAGGTTCTTCTTCCAGTTGAAGGAAGGCGAGCAGTTGTAGGACAGCAGTTGGTCCGGGTATTCCTTCTTGATCGCTTCGGCGAAGCGACGGGCTTCGTCCAGGTCCGGCTTGGCGGTTTCGCACCAGATCAGGTCGGCGTACGGCGCGTAGGCCAGGCCGCGGGCAATGGCCTGGTCGAGGCCGGCGCGGACTTTATAGAAACCTTCCTGAGTACGCTCGCCAGTCACGAACGGCTGGTCGTACGGGTCGCAGTCCGAGGTCAGCAAGTCAGCAGCGTTGGCATCGGTACGGGCCAGGATGATGGTCGGTGTACCGGCAACGTCAGCGGCCAAACGCGCAGCGGTCAGCTTCTGTACGGCTTCCTGGGTCGGTACCAGTACCTTGCCGCCCATGTGGCCGCATTTCTTCACTGACGCAAGCTGGTCTTCGAAGTGCACGCCGGCAGCGCCAGCCTCGATCATGCTCTTCATCAGTTCGTAGGCGTTGAGTACGCCGCCGAAACCGGCTTCGGCATCAGCCACGATTGGCGCGAAGTAGTCGATGTAGCCTTCGTCACCCGGGTTCTTGCCGGCTTTCCACTGGATCTGGTCGGCACGACGGAACGAGTTGTTGATGCGCTTGACCACGGTTGGAACCGAGTCCACCGGGTACAGCGACTGGTCGGGGTACATGGATTCAGCGGAGTTGTTGTCCGCTGCCACTTGCCAGCCGGACAGGTAGATCGCCTGGATACCGGCTTTTACCTGTTGGACTGCCTGGCCGCCAGTGAGGGCGCCCATGCAGTTGACGAAATCTTTGTCGGGACGGAAGGACGGCTTGGCACCTTGGGTGACCAGGTTCCACAGCTTCTCGGCGCCGAGTTTTGCAAAGGTGTGCTCAGGTTGGACCGAGCCACGCAGGCGGACGACGTCAGCAGCGGAATAAGCGCGGGTCACGCCTTTCCAGCGTGGGTTTTCAGCCCAATCTTTTTCAAGGGCTGCAATTTGCTGTTCGCGTGTCAGTGCCATGGGGAAAAACCTCGTCGCATAGGTCTAGGTGGAAAATTCCATTTGCCAGCCACGTAGAAAGTGCGTGGTGATGGCTGCTCGCTGACCAGAAGCTTGGGTGTTCAAGTCAAGTTCGGCGGGGTAGGCGACGGGATGAACGATTGGCTCAAGGCGGAGTTGAGCAGGTAAGGGCAAACTGCAAACGGTCTTCGGGCGTCGTGGGCCTTTGTACGATTCATCAGTGCGTAGCCGGGTTACCTGGTTAGCTTCCGTCCCTCGGGACAACTTCGTTCCAGTCGCAACCTCGTCCAACGTGCCTTGTGGGCGGTACAGACACGAATCGGCTCAGGTGGGTAACTTGGAGCGGCGATCCGAAGGCCCTTGCCAGGGCCCCTGATTAGCGGGAGCGAGGCCATCATGCCCATGCTTTTTTGGATCGTCAAATGTTTTGTAGTGCTTTTTTCAAGGCACTACATCTTTGGTCTAATACGACTCGCCAGTCAGTTTTTGGTGCTTCAGTTCAGGGTGTCGACCTTGACCCGCACCGTCAGGTCATCGCGGCCCTGAGTAGAGTAGCTGCGGGTTGTAGAAGATTTGTCGGCCTGGGTTTCGCCATTGATGCCTGCCAGGGTAATCCATTCGCCCAAGCGTCCGCTGACGGTTGTGTCGGTGCTCTGCACGTTCACTACATCAGGACGCTCCTGGCTCATACGGTCACGGTTGGTACTGATAGCCAGGTGTACGGTCTCGCCGGTGACGCTGGCGGTGACGTAAAAGCCCTGGGTGACGTTGCGATACTGGGTCTGGTTCTGCAGGCGGCCATAGCCATCCTGGTGCGTGGTGGTCAGCGGTACGCTCTGGCCGATCTGAATAAGCGCCGGCACGCCTTCGCTGGCCTGGATCTGCTGGATGCCGCCATCGCGGCTGACGGTGCCATAGCTGATGATGCGGGTCTGGCTGTCGCCGCTGTTCTGCTGGTTGGTTTCGTTGGTGTCGACGGTGATCAGCAGGCGCTTGGCCGGCGTGTCCAGTTGGGAGAGCAGGGTACGCAAGCCCTCGATCTTCGCAGGGTCGGCGTTAACAATAAGCTGGTTGCCGTAGGCGCTGACGGTGCCGTCCTTGCCGATGAAGTTCTGCGCCACGGGCAGTAGGTCGGCGCTGGTGCGGTTGCTCAGGTTGACGACCTCGGTGGCAGCCAGGGCCGAAACACTGGCGGTCAGGAGCAGGGCGGTGAGCAAGGTGCGTAGGGACATGTCCGTTATCTCTGCGAGTCATTTGGCTTGATAGTGCCAGTTTGTCGGCCTGGCGGGGCGCAAGTTGAATCGTAGACGGCAAAATGCCCTGGCAGGCAGGGCATTTTGAGGTGTTGCTGATATGGCTATCGGGAGCAAGCCCCCTCCCACATTTTGACCGCATTTCAACGGATGGACTCAGTCAAATGTGGGAGGGGGCTTGCTCCCGATATAGGCGACTCGGTCTTGAGTCAGCCCCCGCGCACCATATCCACATGCGGAATCCCGACTTCAAGAAACTCATCGCTGACGATCTTGAAACCCAACCGCTCATAAAACGGCGCCGCATACACCTGCGCACTGAGGAACTGCCGGGTCTGGCCGCGCTTTTCAGCCACTCCAATCACCGCTTCCATCAGCTTGTCGCCCACCTTCAGCCCGCGCCAGTCCTTGAGCACCGACACGCGACCAATCTCGCCGCTGGGCAGCAGGCGTGCGGTACCAATCGGAAAGTCGCCTTCGAATGCGAGGAAATGCATGGCGCCAGCGTCGTCCGCATCCCACTCGAGCTCGGCTGGAACCGATTGCTCGGCGATAAATACCGCTTCACGAATGCGCCGAATCTCGTCGATATCCTTTCGCCAGTCCGCGACACTTACGTGAATCTTATTCATCCGCGAACCCCAGGCTGCCTTGCTTGACCAGTTCGCACAGTAGGTCGCGGCCGTCTTCGTCGGCCAGCCATACGCTGAGGTTTTCGCTGTGCAGTGCGTCGGCCGAGCACACCAGCTTCAGCAGTTCACGCAGCTTGCCGGGCAGGTAACGGCTCTGGCCACTGGCGAACAGCAATACATCGTCGTCGACTTCAGACCAGGCCAGGCGCGCGCTTGGGTTGCGTACCAGAATCGCGCCATCTTGCAGGCTGTTGATGAAGTCTTCTTCGCCCAGCTCTTCACCAGCGACCAGTTCCGGGTAGCGCGGCTCGGTCATGAACTGGCCGAACCAGGTCAGCAACATGCGCTCGTCGCTCATGTGCTCAGCCAGCAGACCCTTGAGGCGATCCAGGGCGTCGACCTGAATCTGGTGTGGGTCGCTGACCGGCTGGGCGTCGGCGTCGGTGTAGCGCTCTTCGTCAGTCAGGTACTGGCTGAGGAAGTCGGTGAAGTGGGTCAGCACTTCGGCGGCGCTCGGGGCGCGGAAACCCACCGAGTAGGTCATGCAATCGTCTTCGGCAATGCCGAAGTGCGCCAGGCGCGGTGGCAGGTAGAGCATGTCGCCTGGCTCCAGCACCCATTCGGCGCTTTCTTCGAATTCGGCGAGGATGCGCAGGTCAGCGTGTTGCAGCAGCGGGCTTTCGGAGCTGCACATCTGGCCGATCTTCCAGTTGCGCTTGCCCTGGGCTTGCAGCAGGAACACATCGTAGTTATCGAAGTGCGGACCGACGCTGCCGCCGGGCGCGGCGAAGCTGATCATCACATCGTCGATACGCCAGCTTGGCAGGAAACGGAAGTGCTCCAGCAGTTCGGCGACTTCCGGCACGAACTGGTCGACCGCCTGCACCAGCAGGGTCCACTCACGCTCTGGCAGGGCGCTGAAGGCATCTTCGGCGAATGGGCCGCGACGCAGTTCCCACGGGCGCTCGCCGTGTTCGATCACCAGGCGCGATTCGACTTCTTCTTCCAGGGCCAGGCCTGCCAGTTCGTCGGCGTCGATCGGGCTTTCGAAGTCAGGGATGGCCTGACGGATCAGCAGGGGTTTCTTCTGCCAGTAGTCGCGCAGGAATTCCCGTGCCGTGATGCCGCCCAGAAGTTGAAGAGGGATATCAGGATTCATGTGTAACCTATTGAAAAAAAGCACTTTTAAGACTGGAATAAAAACGCCCGGCGCGGCCGGGCGTCTCAAGGGTCTTGCGGTAATCAGATGCGCTTGGCTTGCTCTACAGCGTTACCGATGTAGTTGGCCGGGGTCAGCAGTTTCAGCTCGGCCTTGGCGGCAGCTGGCATGTCCAAGCCGTCGATGAAAGTCTGCAGCGCTTCAGAGGTGATCCCCTTGCCGCGTGTCAGTTCTTTGAGTTTTTCGTACGGGTTTTCGATGTTGTAGCGACGCATCACGGTCTGGATCGGCTCGGCCAGGACTTCCCAGCATGCATCCAGGTCAGCGGCGATTTTCTGCTCGTTGAGCTCAAGCTTGCTGATGCCTTTGAGGCTGGCTTCGTACGCGATCACGCTGTGGGCAAAGCCTACACCGAGGTTGCGCAGTACGGTGGAGTCGGTCAGGTCGCGCTGCCAGCGAGAGATCGGCAACTTGCTGGCCAGGTGCTGGAACAGCGCGTTGGCGATGCCGAGGTTGCCTTCGGAGTTCTCGAAGTCGATCGGGTTGACCTTGTGCGGCATGGTCGACGAGCCGATTTCACCGGCAATGGTGCGCTGCTTGAAGTAGCCCAGGGAGATGTAGCCCCAGATATCGCGATCGAAGTCGATCAGGATGGTGTTGAAGCGCGCAATCGCGTCGAACAGCTCGGCAATGTAGTCGTGGGGTTCGATCTGCGTGGTGTAAGGGTTGAAACCCAGGCCCAGTTCGTCTTCGATGAAGGCGCGGGCGTTGGCTTCCCAGTCGATCTCGGGGTAGGCCGACAGGTGGGCGTTGTAGTTGCCCACGGCGCCGTTGATCTTGCCCAGCAATGGCACGGCGGCCACTTGAGCGATCTGGCGCTCCAGGCGGTACACCACGTTGGCCAACTCTTTGCCCAGGGTGGTCGGCGAAGCCGGCTGGCCGTGGGTGCGCGAGAGCATCGGCACATCAGCGAAACGGATCGCCAGTTCACGGATAGCGTTGGCGGTCTGGCGCATCAGCGGCAGCATCACGTCAT
This sequence comes from Pseudomonas sp. HN8-3, assembly GCF_020790195.1. NCBI lineage: Bacteria > Pseudomonadati > Pseudomonadota > Gammaproteobacteria > Pseudomonadales > Pseudomonadaceae > Pseudomonas > Pseudomonas sp. HN8-3. Next base: position 3,550,698 of record NZ_CP086206.1, on the reverse strand, counting down.
CACGGCCTTCGCGCAGCATCAGGGCGTGGGACAGGTTGTTGATGTCCTCGCTGGTGCAGGCAAAATGGATGAATTCGCTGACCTGGGCCAGTTCCGGCAGCTTGGCCGCTTGCTCTTTTAGCAGGTACTCGATGGCTTTGACGTCGTGGTTGGTGGTGCGCTCGATCTCTTTCACACGCTCGGCGTGCTCCAGGGAGAAGTTTTCCGCCAGGGTGTTCAATACAGCGTTGGCCTCGGCGGAAAACGCCGGCACTTCGCCAATGGCAGGGTGAGCGGCCAGGCGCTGGAGCCAGCGCACTTCAACCAGTACACGCGCACGGATCAAACCGTATTCGCTGAAAATAGGGCGCAGGGCCTGGGTTTTGCCGGCGTAGCGGCCGTCAACAGGGGAAACCGCAGTGAGCGAAGAGAGCTGCATGGGGTGTTCTCGGACAGTCGGGCAACGAAATGGGGCGCGTATCATACATGAAAAAATCCGCCGGTCCGTTGCCAACTGACCGGCGTATTACGCGTAACGGCTTGAAAATGGCCTGCTGATGCGACTTATTCGTTGCGCATCAACGGGTAAAGCTCTTTAAGCAATTTGCGTCGGCTGATCACCAGTTGCCAGCGATGTCCGCCCAACTGCCGCCACAACCGCGCCGAACGAATGCCGGCCAGGAGCAGCGCGCGGATCTTCGAGGCGTTATTGGGTTGCTGCAGGTTGCGCATGTCGCCGTGCACCTGGATGCGCTGGCGCAAGGTGCTCAAGGTGTCTTGATACAACGCACCACAGGCGGCGACCACGTTCTCGTGGGCCGGGCCGAAGTGCTCAACTTGGGATTGGATTTGCGGCAGGCGTTTGCCTATGACCTCCAGCATGTCGTCGCGCTTGGCCAACTGGCGTTCAAGGCCAAGCATCGACAGGGCATAGCGCAGCGGTTCGCGCTGCAGGGTGCTGGGGTCGCGCTCCAGGGCGCCGATCAGTGCGCGGTAACCTTCACGCAGGGCCAGGTCGTCGCCACCGTAGACTTCCAGAGTGTCCTTGGGGTCGCGGATCAGCAGGCTGCCGAGCATACAGGTCAGGCCTGCCTCGGTGACCTGGCCGGTCTTGGCGATCTTGTCCACCAGTACGGCGGCCAGGAATACCCCGCCAAGCGCCGTCAATTGCTCCTGGGTCGGGCTCATGCCGGATGGCTCCAGGCTTGCGCAACTTCAATCACGCCGCCGCCCAGGCAGATTTCGCCGTCGTAGAACACCACGGATTGGCCTGGGGTGACCGCACGTTGCGGGTCGTCGAAGGTCGCGCGGTAACCTGTGGCGGTTTTTTCCAGGGTGCACGGCTGGTCGCTCTGGCGATAGCGCACTTTGGCGGTCAGGCGGCGTGGCGTGCTCAGGTCGATCGGGTTGACCCAGTAGATCTCGGAAGCGAGCAGGGCGCCGGAGAACAGCAACGGATGTTCGTTGCCCTGGCCGACCACCAGCACGTTGTTTTCCAGATCCTTGACCAGCACGTACCAAGGCTCTTCACCTGCGTCTTTCAGGCCGCCGATGCCCAGGCCCTGGCGCTGGCCAATGGTGTGGTACATCAGGCCATGGTGACGGCCGATCACTTCGCCGTCAGTGGTCTTGATCTCGCCCGGCTGCGCCGGCAGGTACTGCTTGAGGAAATCGCTGAAGCGGCGCTCGCCGATAAAGCAGATCCCGGTGGAGTCTTTCTTCTTGGCGGTGGCCAGGCCGTGTTTCTCGGCGATCTTGCGCACTTCGGGCTTTTCCAGTTCGCCGACCGGGAACAGGGTCTTGGCAATCTGTTCACCGCCGACGGCGTGCAGGAAGTAGCTCTGGTCCTTGTTCGGGTCCAGGCCCTTGAGCAATTCGGTGCGGCCATCGATATCGCGACGGCGCACGTAGTGGCCCGTGGCAATCAGGTCGGCGCCAAGCATCATGGCGTAATCGAGGAACGCCTTGAACTTGATTTCGCGGTTGCACAGGATGTCCGGGTTCGGCGTGCGGCCGGCCTTGTATTCGGCCAGGAAGTGCTCGAACACGTTGTCCCAGTACTCGGCGGCGAAGTTGGCAGTGTGCAGCTTGATGCCGATCCTGTCGCACACGGCCTGGGCGTCCGCCAGGTCGTCCATGGCGGTGCAGTATTCGGTTCCATCGTCTTCTTCCCAGTTCTTCATGAACAGGCCTTCCACCTCATAACCCTGCTCCATGAGCAGAACGGCGGAAACGGAAGAATCCACGCCGCCGGACATACCGACGATGACGCGCTTCTTTTGTGTGTCAGAAGGGGCTGGATCACGCATAGGGTTTCAACGGGTGTCTTGAAAAAGGACGCGATTCTATCAGGCCCGAGCCGCTAAGGCTAAAGAGAAGGGCGGATCAATTCGAGACTGTGCCGGTGGCCGGCCAGATAATCATCGATACAGCGGATGATCAGCTCGCTGCGCCAGTCATCGCGCACGGTCATCAGCTCGTCACGGGTCAGCCAGCGGGCGCGCAGGATGCCTTCGTCGAGTTGATAGTCCGGGTGATGTTTCAGCGCCTTGGCGATAAAGCATACGCGCTGATAGGTCACGCCATTGCTCGGCGCGGTGTACAGGTAAATGCCGACGATGCCAGTGGGCTCGACATCCCAGCCGGTTTCTTCGAGGGTTTCACGCACCGCGGCCTCGGTGAGGGTTTCGTTCGGGTCCAGGTGGCCGGCGGGCTGGTTGAGCACGGCGCGGCCGCCCTTGAGTTCTTCAACCATCAGGAAGCGGCCGTTGTCTTCGACGATGGTGGCGACGGTGATGTGGGGGAGCCAGGTCATTGCAAACCTCGGTATCGGGAAGGTGACTCGGTCAATGTGGGAGCTGGCTTGCCTGTGATGGCGGTGGGTCAGCTGCACCTGTATGAACTGACAGACTGTAATCGCAGGCAAGCCAGCTCCCACATTTGATTGGGTTTCTTCAATGAAGTCCCTACAAACAGAAACCCCGGCACTGGGCCGGGGCTTCTTTGCATCCTTACAACCTTACTTCAACTTGGCAATTGCCGCATTGAGGGTGTTGCTTGGGCGCATGGCCTTGCTGGTCAGCTCGGGGTTCGGCGCGTAGTAGCCGCCGATGTCCACAGGCTTGCCCTGTACCGCGTTGAGCTCGGCAACGATGGTTGCTTCGTTCTCAGCCAGGGTTTTTGCCAGTTCGCCGAACTGCGCTTGCAGTGCAGCGTCTTCGGTCTGGGCGGCCAGGGCTTGGGCCCAGTACAGCGCCAGGTAGAAGTGGCTGCCGCGGTTGTCGATGTTGCCGACTTTGCGCGATGGCGACTTGTTGTTGTCCAGGAACTGGCCGGTAGCCTGGTCCAGGGTCTTGGACAGTACCAAGGCTTTGGGGTTGTTGTAGGTCACACCCAGGTGTTCAAGGGAAGCGGCAAGGGCCAGGAACTCGCCCAGGGAGTCCCAACGCAGGAAGTTTTCTTCCAGCAGCTGCTGAACGTGCTTGGGAGCCGAACCGCCAGCGCCGGTTTCGAACAGGCCGCCGCCGTTCATCAGCGGCACGATCGACAGCATCTTGGCGCTGGTGCCCAGTTCCATGATCGGGAACAGGTCGGTCAGGTAGTCGCGCAGCACGTTGCCGGTCACCGAAATGGTGTCCAGGCCCTTGCGGGTGCGCTCCAGGGTGAACTTCATCGCATCGACCGGGGCCATGATGCGGATGTCCAGGCCTTCGGTGTTGTGGTCTTTCAGGTACGCCTGAACTTTCTCGACCACTACGCCATCGTGAGCGCGCTTGGGGTCCAGCCAGAAAATGGCCGGGGTGTTGCTGGCGCGGGCACGGTTGACGGCGAGCTTGACCCAGTCCTGGATCGGCGCGTCTTTGGTCTGGCACATGCGGAAGATGTCGCCGGCCTCGACTTTCTGTTCCATCAGCAGGTTGCCCTGGCTGTCGGTGACGCGAACAACGCCGTCAGCCTTGATCTGGAAGGTCTTGTCGTGGGAGCCGTACTCTTCGGCTTTCTTGGCCATCAGGCCAACGTTTGGCACGCTGCCCATGGTGGTCGGGTCGAAGGCGCCATTGGCCTTGCAGTCTTCGATGACCGCCTGGTAGATGGTGGCGTAGCAGCGATCCGGGATCACAGCCTTGGTGTCGTGCAACTGGCCGTCGGTGCCCCACATCTTGCCGGAGTCACGGATCATGGCTGGCATCGAGGCGTCGACGATCACGTCGCTCGGCACGTGCAGGTTGGTGATGCCTTTGTCGGAGTTGACCATCGCCAGGGCAGGACGAGCGGCGTAGACGGCCTGGATGTCGGCTTCGATCTGCGCTTGCTGGTCGGCCGGCAGGGCCTTGATGCGGGCATACAGGTCGCCGATGCCGTTGTTCAGGTTGAAGCCGATCTGCTCAAGCACGGTAGCGTGCTTGGCCAGGGCATCTTTATAGAACTCGGCAACGATCTGGCCGAACATGATCGGGTCGGAGACCTTCATCATGGTGGCTTTGAGGTGAACCGACAGCAGCACGCCTTGCTTCTTGGCGTCTTCGATTTCAGCGGCGATGAAGCTGCGCAGCGCTTTCTTGCTCAGCACGGCGGTGTCGATGATCTCGCCGGCCTGGACGCTGGTCTTTTCTTTCAGGACGGTGGTGGTGCCGTCCTGAGCAACCAGCGCAATTTTGACAGCATCGGCGGCTTCGATCTGTACGGCTTTTTCGCTGCCGTAGAAGTCACCATTGCTCATGTGGGCAATGTGCGACTTGGAGTCGGCAGCCCAGGCGCCCATCTTGTGCGGGTGCTTGCGTGCGTAGTTCTTGACCGACAGCGGCGCGCGGCGGTCGGAGTTGCCTTCGCGCAGTACCGGGTTCACGGCGCTGCCCTTGACCTTGTCGTAACGTGCACGGGTTTCTTTTTCCGCGTCGGTGGTTACGGTTTCCGGGTAGTCCGGCAGGGCGTAGCCCTGGGCCTGCAGTTCCTTGATCGCGGCTTGCAGCTGCGGGGTCGAGGCACTGATGTTAGGCAGCTTGATGATGTTGGCTTCAGGGGTTACGGCCAGGTCGCCCAGTTCGGCGAGGTGGTCCGGGATAGCCTTGGTGCCCAGTTGCTCGGGGAAGCTTGCGAGGATGCGCCCTGCGAGGGAGATGTCGCGGGTTTCAACGGCAATATCAGCGGAAGCCGTGAAGGCCTCTACGATAGGCAACAGTGAATAGGTGGCGAGGGCTGGAGCTTCGTCGGTGAAGGTGTAGATGATCTTCGAGCGGGTGGGCATATTCGGATTAACTCTCTTCTTTGCTGAAAGCGTGCGCAGAAACTCGAGATGCGCCGGGTGGAGCGCGTTCGTTCAAAGTCATCCATGAGCGAAATGTCGAGGTTTCTTCGCGGTGATGTTGGGTTGCATCAGTCGAGCGTCAAGCGTTTGGACTATTGTAATAGTCCTGCTTTCTGGCTGAAGGCTACTGTCTAGAGCGGTCAACCGTCGTGACTCTTTGGTCAGCGGCGGCATTATACATAGGTCGCTATGCTTACGCAGAGCCTTCATACAAAAGGTGTGTCGTCCATTGGTCTAAAGGTCGCAGGGGTGGGGTTACGCCGAAAGTTGAATGATGTGCTCAAGATTGGCACTTTTCCCTTTGCTTTCAGGCTTGTAGGCGACAATTTATGCTGTTTTCGATGCAAATGAGCATGGCGCGAGGTTTCGGTCGCCATTTATCTGGAGTAGGCTCGAACGCAGCCAGATGTTCAATCCATAGATGGAGTTCAGCATGGGATACAAGAAGATTCAGGTTCCGGCAGTCGGCGACAAAATCACCGTCAATGCAGACCATTCTCTCAATGTTCCTGACCAACCGATCATCCCCTATATCGAAGGTGACGGTATTGGCGTCGACATCAGCCCGGTGATGATCAAGGTAGTCGACGCAGCTGTTGAAAAGGCTTACGGCGGCAAGCGCAAAATCTCGTGGATGGAGGTGTATGCCGGCGAAAAGGCGACCCAGGTCTACGACCAGGACACCTGGTTGCCCCAGGAAACCCTGGACGCGGTCAAGGATTACGTGGTGTCCATCAAGGGCCCGCTGACCACGCCGGTCGGTGGTGGTATTCGCTCGCTGAACGTGGCTCTGCGTCAGCAGCTCGACCTGTATGTGTGTCTGCGCCCGGTGCGCTGGTTTGAAGGCGTGCCCAGCCCGGTCAAGAAGCCAGGCGATGTGGACATGACCATCTTCCGTGAGAACTCCGAGGATATTTACGCGGGTATCGAGTGGAAAGCCGGTTCGCCTGAGGCGATCAAGGTGATCAAGTTCCTCAAGGAGGAAATGGGCGTTACCAAGATCCGTTTCGACCAGGATTGCGGGATTGGCGTCAAGCCGGTGTCGAAAGAGGGTACCAAGCGCCTGGCGCGCAAGGCCCTGCAGTATGTAGTCGATAACGACCGCGACTCGCTGACCATCGTGCACAAAGGCAACATCATGAAGTTCACCGAAGGCGCCTTCAAGGAGTGGGCCTACGAAGTGGCGGCTGAAGAATTCGGCGCGACGCTGCTCGACGGCGGCCCGTGGATGCAGTTCAAGAACCCCAAGACCGGCAAGAATGTGGTGGTCAAGGATGCGATTGCCGATGCCATGCTCCAGCAGATCCTGCTGCGTCCGGCTGAGTATGACGTGATTGCCACGCTCAACCTCAATGGCGACTACTTGTCCGATGCCTTGGCGGCGGAGGTTGGTGGTATTGGTATCGCGCCGGGAGCCAACCTGTCGGACACCGTGGCGATGTTCGAAGCCACTCACGGTACTGCGCCCAAGTATGCGGGCAAGGACCAGGTCAACCCGGGTTCATTGATTCTGTCGGCAGAAATGATGCTGCGTCATATGGGCTGGGTCGAGGCGGCTGACTTGATCATCAAGGGCACCAATGGTGCGATTTCTGCCAAGACCGTGACCTATGACTTTGAGCGCCTGATGGATGGCGCTACGTTGGTGTCGTCGTCGGGCTTTGGTGATGCGCTGATCAAGCATATGTAAGCAGGCAGAGAGAACCGGCCGCCCTGATGATTCGGGGTGGCCGGTTTGCTTTCAATGCTTTGTTCAATAATTGATCAGGCGTGTTGCTTTTTTGAATGTAAGTCGGTGTTTCTGCTTTTCTTTTCGACGTTCGTAGTGGCAGGCGTATCAACGAGAACGATATTCGTGGCCTGCATACCCTTTGGGCCTTGAACGATATCAAAGGTGAAAGGCTGATTCGCTTTCACCGTTTTGTAGCCTTCCACTTGAATCGCCGAATAATGCGCAAAAAGGTCTTCAGTCTTGCCGTCTTCATTGATGAAGCCGTACCCCTTGGCATTGTTGAACCACTTGACCTTACCACTAGCCATTCCCATATCCCTCTGCACCAGACTCCATCACTGGAGTATCATCCAGTGATGGAGTCCTAACCCGAATAAATAAGGTTGACTGCGCGGACCTTTTTTACCCACTGTGGGCTCTATTGGTTGTAACACCGATTTGCCGATAGTCAAGGCGACCAGTCGGTCAGAGTTGAAATTCTGACAGCTCGCCCCCACCACTGTAATTGAACCACTGACGAACCTTTCTTTCCATGCATGCAAATAGCCAGATTCGACTAACATTCAATCAGGATCGCCCGGATCAGGAACATGACGACGACGGTTCTGCAGGCATTGCTGTTCAGGAGGCCAAGCCTGCTTTACAGGCACCGCCGATGTACAAGGTGGTTTTGTTCAATGATGACTACACACCGATGGATTTCGTCGTCGAAGTGCTCGAGGTGTTTTTTAACCTGAACCGCGAGTTGGCGACCAAGGTAATGCTGGCCGTTCACACAGAAGGACGGGCAGTATGTGGAGTGTTTACCCGCGACATCGCCGAGACAAAGGCCATGCAGGTCAACCAGTACGCCAGGGAAAGCCAGCATCCGCTACTCTGTGAAATCGAGAAGGACGGTTAACGCCGACCACTTGGGTATGAGGTGAAGCTATGTTAAACCGCGAGCTCGAAGTCACCCTCAATCTTGCCTTCAAGGAGGCTCGTTCGAAGCGTCATGAGTTCATGACCGTCGAGCACCTTTTGCTGGCACTTTTGGATAATGAAGCTGCCGCCACCGTTCTGCGTGCGTGCGGCGCCAACCTCGACAAACTCAAGCATGATCTGCAGGAGTTTATCGACTCCACCACGCCACTGATCCCCGTGCATGACGAGGACCGCGAGACCCAGCCAACCCTGGGCTTCCAGCGGGTATTGCAGCGTGCTGTCTTCCACGTACAGAGCTCCGGTAAGCGTGAGGTCACAGGCGCAAACGTGCTGGTGGCAATTTTCAGCGAACAGGAAAGCCAGGCCGTGTTTCTGCTCAAGCAGCAGAGCGTTGCCCGTATTGATGTCGTCAATTACATCGCCCACGGTATCTCCAAGGTGCCCGGGCACGGCGATCATTCCGAGGGTGAGCAGGATATGCAGGACGACGAGGGCGGTGAGTCTTCTTCTTCAAGCAACCCGCTGGATGCCTATGCCAGCAATCTCAATGAGATGGCGCGACAGGGGCGGATCGATCCGCTGGTCGGGCGTGAGAGCGAGGTCGAGCGTGTAGCGCAGATTCTCGCGCGGCGTCGCAAGAACAACCCGTTGTTGGTGGGTGAGGCAGGCGTGGGTAAAACCGCGATTGCCGAAGGCCTGGCCAAGCGCATTGTCGACAACCAGGTGCCGGACCTGCTGGCCAACAGCGTCGTCTACTCCCTTGACCTGGGCGCATTGCTCGCCGGGACCAAGTACCGTGGCGATTTCGAGAAGCGCTTCAAGGCGCTGCTCGGCGAGCTGAAAAAACGCCCGCAGGCGATCCTGTTCATCGACGAGATCCACACCATCATTGGTGCCGGTGCGGCCTCCGGTGGGGTGATGGACGCCTCCAACCTGCTCAAGCCATTGCTGTCTTCGGGTGATATCCGCTGCATCGGCTCCACCACCTTCCAGGAGTTTCGCGGCATTTTCGAAAAAGACCGTGCCTTGGCGCGACGCTTCCAGAAAGTCGACGTGTCCGAGCCTTCGGTTGAAGACACTATTGGCATCCTGCGTGGGCTCAAGGGGCGTTTTGAAGCGCACCACGGCATCGAGTACACCGATGAGGCCCTGCGTGCGGCGGCTGAGCTGGCGTCGCGCTACATCAATGACCGGCACATGCCGGACAAGGCCATCGACGTGATCGACGAGGCGGGCGCCTACCAGCGGCTGCAGCCGGTCGAGAAGCGTGTGAAGCGTATCGATGTGCCTCAGGTCGAGGACATCGTGGCGAAAATCGCGCGGATTCCGCCAAAACACGTCACCAGTTCCGACAAGGAGCTGCTGCGTAACCTGGAGCGCGATCTCAAGCTCACTGTGTTCGGTCAGGATGCGGCGATCGACTCGCTGTCCACTGCGATCAAGTTGTCCCGTGCGGGCCTCAAGTCGCCGGACAAACCGGTCGGTTCGTTCCTGTTCGCAGGGCCTACCGGCGTCGGCAAGACCGAGGCGGCGCGGCAGTTGGCCAAGGCCATGGGTATCGAGCTGGTCCGTTTCGACATGTCCGAGTACATGGAGCGTCACACCGTGTCGCGCCTGATCGGTGCGCCGCCGGGCTATGTCGGTTTCGATCAGGGCGGCTTGTTGACCGAAGCGATCACCAAGCAGCCGCATTGCGTACTGCTGCTCGATGAAATCGAAAAGGCTCACCCGGAAGTCTTCAACCTGCTGTTGCAGGTCATGGATCACGGGACGCTGACCGATAACAACGGGCGCAAGGCGGACTTCCGTAATGTGATCGTGATCATGACCACCAACGCCGGTGCTGAAACTGCTGCGCGAGCGTCTATCGGCTTCACGCATCAGGATCACTCTTCCGATGCAATGGAAGTGATCAAGAAGAGCTTCACGCCGGAGTTCCGCAACCGTCTGGACACCATTATCCAATTTGGTCGCCTCAGCCATGAGGTTATCAAGAGCGTGGTGGACAAGTTCCTCACCGAGCTTCAGGCGCAGTTGGAAGACAAGCGCGTGCAGCTGGATGTGACGGAAGCGGCTCGCAGTTGGATCGCAGAGGGCGGCTACGATGCGGCAATGGGCGCTCGCCCAATGGCGCGTCTGATCCAGGACAAGATCAAGCGGCCGCTGGCCGAAGAGATCCTGTTCGGCGAACTCTCCGACCATGGCGGCGTGGTGCATATCGACCTGAAGGACGGCGAGCTGACCTTCGAGTTCGAGACCACGGCAGAAATGGCCTGATCGTTCTGCAGCAACACAAAAAGGCGCCGAAAGGCGCCTTTTTGCTGACTTGAAATGCAATTCTCAGAACAATCGAGATCCAATGTGGGAGGGGGCTTGCTCCCGATAGCAGTGGTTCAGCAACAGATTAGTTGCTTGGCCCACTGCTATCGGGAGCAAGCCCCCTCCCACAGGGATTTGTGTTGTTGGGGCAAATGGCGCACACACAAAAACGCCCGGCATAACCGGGCGTTTTGTATTGACTTGCTTAGCGAGCGCGGTAAGTGATGCGCCCTTTGCTCAAGTCATAGGGCGTCAGCTCGACGCGCACTTTGTCACCGGTAAGAATACGAATGTAGTTCTTGCGCATCTTGCCGGAGATATGCGCGGTTACGACGTGCCCATTTTCCAACTCCACACGAAACATGGTGTTGGGCAGGGTGTCGACGACAGTGCCTTCCATTTCGAAGCTGTCTTCTTTCGACATGCAGTAAAGCCCTCGGTATCCAGTGAATGGCCCGGTGCAACTGCGCCAGGCAAAAGCGGCGTGCATTGTGCCCGAAAAAGAGGGTTCAAGCCAAGGGGTTCTAGTTAAGTGTGACCCATCTTTGATTAATCAGCAGCTCAATGGGCCGATATTGGGTCTTGTAGTTCATCTTTTTGCAGTTCTTGATCCAGTATCCGAGGTACACCGCTTCCAGTTCCAGGCGCAGCGCTTCACCTATTTGCCAGAGGATCGCAAAGCGCCCGAGGCTGCGGCGTTCCTCTTCGGGTTCATAGAAGGTGTACACCGCCGACAGGCCGTTGGGCAGCAGGTCGGTCACCGCCACCGCCAGCAGCCGTCCATCGAGGCGGAACTCGTAGAAGCGCGAGAACGGCAGGTCACGTACCAGGAAGGTGGAAAACTGATCACGGCTGGGCGGGAACATGTCGCCATCGGCATGGCGTTGCTCAATGTAGCGCTGATAAAGATCGAAATACTCTTCGCTGTACTGCGGCTTGACCGCGTTTACCGTCAGGTCGGCGTTGCGTTTGAGGATGCGTTTCTGATTGCGATCGGGCAAAAATTGCGCGGCAGGGATGCGCGCCGGCACACACGCGTTGCAATTCTGGCAGTGAGGTCGGTACAGATGATCGCCGCTGCGCCGAAACCCCATCTCCGAGAGGTCGGCGTACACATGCACGTCCATCGGCTGGCTGGGATCGAGGAACAGCGTGGTGGCCTGCTCATCGGGCAGATAGCTGCAAGAGTGGGCTTGAGTGGCATAGAACTTCAAGCGCGCCAGCTCGGTCATGATCAACCCTCGGGATAAGCTTTGGAATAAGTGTAAGCCAGGTAGGCGAAAGTCGCCTACGAAACCCACGGTCCAGAGCTGGGTTGGTCCAAATGCTTGCGCAGCAAGTCAGCGAAGTCGCTGCGCGGTATGGCGCGGGCGCCCAGGCTGTGCAGGTGGTCATTGGGCATCTGGCAGTCGATCAGCACGAAGCCCCACGCCTGCAATTGACGGGTCAATGTGGCGAAACCGAATTTCGAGGCGTTGTCGGCGCGGCTGAACATGGATTCGCCAAAAAACAGCTGGCCCATCGCCAGGCCATACAGGCCACCTACCAGTTCGCCCTGGTCCCACACTTCCACGGAGTGGGCGTAGCCGCGCTTGTGCAGCGCCAGGTAGGCGTTCTGGATGCCCTCGGTGATCCAGGTGCCGTCCGCGTAGGCGCGCGGTGCAGCGCAGGCCTGGATGACGGCGGCGAAATCCTGGTCGAACGTCACGGTATAACGCTGTTGGCGCAGTAGTTTGCCGAGGCTGCGGGACACATGCAGTTCGTCGGGGAAGATCACCGTGCGTGGGTCGGGTGACCACCAGAGGATAGGCTGGCCTTCGGAGAACCACGGAAAGCAGCCATGGCGATAGGCCTGGATCAGGCGTTCGGCCGACAGGTCGCCACCGGCGGCGAGCAGGCCATTGGGTTCGCGCATGGCCTTGGCCAGGGGCGGGAAAGTCAGGTTGTCGCGTTGTAACCAGGTCAGCATGGCATCCAGGCTTATGGAAGGGGAGGGGAGTGGCAGGCAAGGCGTCTGCCGCACAAGCGTTGATTATTGTCGACCCGGCGCCAAGGGGCCAGCCCGATTAAGCCGTGAGGCCGGATTAGCATGAGCGGGTGTTTCTGCAACTCTGCGCATAAGGCGCGGTCGTAATCGGGGCTGGCACATGCCAGCCATTTGCCAAGTTGGCCTGGATTGCCAGATACAGCTCATAAGCCTTTGTCAGCAAAGGCAATGCATGCTCAAATTGAACAGCCTTTGACACTTCGATTGCCAAGGCTGCCAGGTGGAGGGCAAGTGTGTGGCATCGCGCACGCAAACCCGTACAATGCGCCCATTGTGGCGTTATCGCCATTTCACCTATCCGTGACCTGGTGTTAAAAGTAGATTCAGCAACATACGTTCATTTTTCAGCTGCTCGGGATAGGGCAGTCATGTGTAGTCATTCAACAGATGGACGCGCTAAAGGCGCAGGAAAAGACCCGTTTTGAAGAAATCCGCCGCAGCACCTAAAGCAGCAGTCGTACCGGCCTGGCGCCAGCACCTGCATTACCGACTCAAGGAAGGCGCACTGATTGCCATCGGTGCCCTGTGCCTGTTCCTGATGATGGCCTTGCTCACCTATGGCAAGGACGATCCAGGCTGGAGCCATAACAGCAAGATCGACGACGTGCAGAATTTCGGTGGGCCGGTAGGGTCCTACAGCGCCGATATCCTGTTCATGATCCTGGGTTATTTCGCGTACATTTTCCCGCTGCTGCTGGCGATCAAGACCTGGCAGATCTTCCGCCAGCGTCACGAGCCGTGGCAGTGGAGCGGCTGGCTGTTTTCCTGGCGCCTGATCGGCCTGGTGTTCCTAGTGCTGTCCGGCGCGGCGCTGGCGCATATTCACTTCCATGCGCCCACCGGTCTGCCGGCGGGTGCGGGCGGGGCGCTGGGCGAAAGCCTCGGTGACCTGGCGCGCCGCACGCTGAATATCCAGGGCAGCACCTTGATGTTCATCGCGCTGTTCCTGTTCGGCCTCACGGTGTTCACCGACCTGTCATGGTTCAAGGTGATGGACGTGACCGGCAAGATCACCCTTGATCTGTTCGAATTGTTCCAAGGCGCCGCCAACCGCTGGTGGGCTGCCCGTGTGGAGCGCAAGCAGATGGTTGCGCAGCTTCGCGAGGTGGACACTCGTGTCAACGAGGTGGTGGCCCCGAGCACGCCGGATCGGCGCGAGCAGGCCAAGGTCAAGGAGCGCTTGATCGAGCGTGAGCAAGCCCTGAGCAAGCACATGTCGGACCGCGAGAAGCAGGTACCGCCAGTGATCGCTCCGGCACCGCCCAAGGCGCCAGAACCCAGCCATCGCGTACAGAAAGAGAAACAGGCCCCGCTGTTTATCGACAGCGCCGTGGAAGGCACCTTGCCGCCGATCTCGATTCTCGACCCGGCAGAAAAGAAACAGCTCAATTATTCCCCGGAATCCCTGGCGGCCGTCGGCCACTTGCTGGAAATCAAGCTCAAGGAGTTCGGCGTCGAAGTGTCGGTGGATTCGATCCATCCCGGCCCGGTGATTACCCGTTACGAAATCCAGCCGGCCGCCGGTGTAAAAGTCAGCCGTATTTCCAACCTGGCCAAAGACTTGGCCCGTTCCCTGGCCGTGACCAGCGTTCGCGTGGTGGAAGTGATCCCGGGCAAGACCACCGTGGGTATCGAGATTCCCAACGAAGACCGCCAGATCGTGCGTTTCTCCGAAGTGCTGTCGACCCCCGAGTACGACAATTTCAAATCGCCGGTCACCCTGGCCCTCGGCCATGACATCGGCGGCAAGCCGGTGATCACCGACCTGGCGAAAATGCCTCACCTGCTGGTAGCCGGTACCACCGGTTCCGGTAAGTCGGTGGGTGTGAACGCAATGATCCTGTCGATCCTGTTCAAGTCCGGGCCGGATGACGCCAAGCTGATCATGATCGACCCGAAGATGTTGGAACTGTCGATCTACGAAGGCATTCCGCACCTGTTGTGCCCGGTGGTTACCGACATGAAGGACGCCGCCAACGCCCTGCGTTGGAGCGTTGCCGAGATGGAGCGCCGCTACAAGCTGATGGCCAAGATGGGCGTACGTAACCTGTCGGGCTTCAACGCCAAGGTCAAGGAAGCCCAGGACGCCGGCGAACCGCTGACCGACCCGCTGTACAAACGCGAAAACATTCATGACGAGGCCCCGCTGCTGACCAAGCTGCCGACCATCGTGGTGGTGGTCGACGAATTCGCCGACATGATGATGATCGTCGGCAAGAAGGTCGAAGAACTGATCGCGCGTATTGCCCAGAAGGCACGTGCCGCCGGGATTCACTTGATCCTCGCGACTCAGCGCCCGTCGGTGGATGTGATCACCGGCCTGATCAAGGCCAACATCCCGACACGCATGGCGTTCCAGGTATCGAGCAAGATCGACTCACGGACCATCATCGACCAGGGTGGCGCCGAGCAACTGCTGGGCCACGGTGACATGCTCTACATGCCGCCGGGCACCAGCCTGCCGATTCGCGTTCACGGTGCCTTTGTGTCCGATGACGAAGTACACCGCGTGGTCGAAGCCTGGAAACTGCGCGGCGCCCCGGAATACAACGACGACATCCTCGCAGGCGTCGAAGAGGCCGGCAGCGGTTTTGACGGTGGCAGCGGCGGTGGCGACGATGATGCCGAAACCGACGCGCTGTACGATGAGGCCGTGGCCTTCGTGCTGGAAAGCCGTCGCGCCTCTATCTCCGCAGTGCAACGCAAGTTGAAAATCGGCTACAACCGCGCTGCCCGCATGATCGAAGCCATGGAACACGCCGGCGTCGTCACCGCAATGAACACCAACGGCTCGCGTGAAATCATCGCCCCCGGGCAGATGCGCGACTGACCCCGGTGCCGCGTGGTAACACGCGGCACCGCCCTGACTACTCAATGAGGACTCCCATGCGCTTTATCCGCATGCTGTTGTTGCCGGCACTGGCCCTGACCGCTGTTTCGGCTCACGCTGACCCGGCTTCCGTCGCCAGCCTGAAGAATCTGTTGGACAAATCCCAGACCCTGACCGCGCGCTTCTCCCAACTGACCCTGGATGCCGGTGGCACCCAGTTGCAGGAAACCGCCGGTGAGATGGCTGTGCAGCGCCCTGGGTTGTTCTACTGGCATACCGAAGGCAAGGCTGAGCAGACCATCGTTTCCGATGGCCAGAAGGTCACCCTGTGGGACCCGGACCTGGAACAGGCGACCATCAAGAAGCTCGATCCACGCCTGAACCAGACACCCGCACTGCTGCTGTCGGGTGACGTGTCGAAAATCAACGACAGCTTCGACATCACTTCCAAACAGACCAGCAACGTGATCGAGTTCACCCTCAAGCCAAAATCCAAGGACACGCTGTTTGACACGCTGTCCCTGTCGTTCGGCAACGGTGTGATCAATAACATGCGCCTGGTCGACAGCGTTGGCCAGCGCACCGATATCCTGTTTTCCGGGGTCAAGGCCAACCAGCCGGTGCCCGCGTCCAAGTTCAAGTTCGCCATCCCCAAGGGTGCCGACGTGATCCAGGAATAACCTGCCGAGAGGTTTCAAGCGCTGCCCATGGATCTGTTTCGAAGTGACCCGATTGCCCAGCCCCTGGCCGCACGCTTGCGTTCGACCAACCTGGATGAGTACGTCGGTCAGGAACACCTGCTCGCTCGCGGCAAGCCCTTGCGCGAAGCGCTGGAGCAGGGCGCGCTGCACTCGATGATTTTCTGGGGCCCGCCGGGCGTGGGCAAGACCACCCTGGCGCGGCTGCTGGCGAAAGTCTCGGATGCCCACTTTGAAACGGTCTCGGCGGTGCTTGCCGGGGTCAAGGAAATCCGCCAGGCGGTGGAAGTCGCCAAGCAGCAGGCCGGCCAGTACGGCAAGCGCACCATCCTGTTTGTCGACGAAGTGCATCGCTTCAACAAGTCGCAGCAGGATGCGTTCCTGCCGTATGTTGAAGACGGCACCTTGATCTTTATCGGCGCCACCACTGAAAACCCTTCGTTTGAACTCAACAACGCCTTGTTGTCGCGAGCGCGTGTCTACGTGCTCAAAAGCCTGGACGAGGCGGCGATGCAAAAGCTGCTGCAGCGGGCCTTGAATGAAGACAAGGGCCTGGGCAAGCGCCATCTGAGCGTCAGTGAAGAAGGCTTCAAGATCCTGCTCACCGCCGCAGATGGCGATGGCAGGCGTTTTCTCAACCTGCTGGAAAACGCTTCGGACCTGGCTGAAGACGGCGGTGAAATTGGCGTCGATCTGCTGCAAAGCCTGCTGGGTGATACGCGCCGGCGATTCGACAAGGGCGGTGAAGCTTTCTACGACCAGATTTCCGCGCTGCACAAGTCCGTGCGCGGCTCCAACCCGGACGGTGCGCTGTACTGGTTCGCACGCATGATCGACGGCGGTTGCGATCCGTTGTACCTGGCCCGTCGCGTGGTGCGCATGGCCAGCGAAGACATCGGCAATGCCGACCCGCGAGCCCTGAGCCTGTGCCTGGCGGCTTGGGAGGTGCAGGAGCGCCTCGGCAGCCCGGAAGGCGAGTTGGCGGTGGCCCAGGCCATCACCTACCTGGCCTGCGCACCGAAAAGCAACGCGGTGTACATGGGCTTCAAGTCGGCGCTGCGAGCGGCGGCTGAACATGGTTCGCTGGAAGTGCCGATGCACTTGCGCAACGCGCCGACCAAACTGATGAAGCAGCTGGGTTACGGTGACGAATATCGCTACGCTCATGACGAACCGGATGCCTATGCAGCCGGCGAAGACTACTTCCCCGATGCGCTGGAACCGTTGCCGCTCTACCAGCCAGTGCCCCGTGGGCTGGAGCTGAAGATCGGCGAAAAGCTCAACCATCTGGCCCAACTCGACCGTCTCAGCCCCCGTCAGCGGAGAAAGTAGTGCTCAAGACGATTCTTGCCGTGTCCGCAGCCGGCATCGCTGGTACATTATTGCGTTTCGCCACCAGCACCTGGGTCAGCGCCCAGTGGCCGAAGCATTTTTATGCGGCGACCCTGGCAGTCAACCTGGTGGGCTGTTTGATTATCGGGCTGTTGTACGGCTGGTTCCTGTTGCGCCCGGAAGTGCCGATTGAAATTCGTGCCGGCTTGATTGTCGGTTTTGTAGGCGGTCTGACGACCTTTTCATCCTTTTCACTGGATACGCTGCGCCTGCTGGAAAGCGGGCAGGCCCTGGTCGCCTTCGGGTACCTGGGCATCAGCGTGTTCGGCGGGCTGCTCGCCACCTGGGCCGGCCTGTCCTTGACCAAACTTTGATAACGAGAGACCGACATGCTCGATTCCAAACTGTTACGTAGCAACCTTCAGGACGTAGCGGACCGCCTGGCATCCCGTGGCTTTGCCTTGGATGTTGCGCGCATCGAAGCGCTGGAAGAACAGCGCAAGACCGTCCAGACCCGCACCGAAGCACTGCAGGCTGAGCGTAATGCGCGTTCCAAGTCCATTGGCCAGGCCAAACAGCGCGGCGAAGACATCGCACCGCTGATGGCGGATGTCGAGCGTATGGGCACTGAGCTGTCCAACGGCAAAACCGAGCTGGAAGGCATCCAGACCGAGCTGGACTCGATCCTGCTGGGCATTCCGAACCTGCCCCACGAATCCGTGCCGGTAGGCGAAGACGAAGACGGCAACGTTGAAGTACGCCGCTGGGGCACGCCCAAAACCTTCGATTTCGAGATCAAGGACCATGTGGCCCTGGGCGAATTGACCGGTGGCCTGGATTTCGAGACCGCGGCAAAAATGTCCGGTGCCCGTTTCGCTTTGCTGCGTGGCCCGATCGCCCGTATGCACCGTGCGCTGGCGCAGTTCATGATCAACCTGCACACCGGTGAGCATGGCTACGAAGAAGCCTACACCCCGTACCTGGTCCAAGCGCCGGCGCTGATGGGTACCAGCCAGTTGCCGAAATTCGAAGAAGACCTGTTCAAGATCACTCGCGACGGCGAAGCCGATCTGTACCTGATCCCGACCGCCGAGGTGTCGCTGACCAATATCGTCGCCGGCGAAATCCTCGATGCCAAGCAACTGCCGTTGAAGCTGGTTGCCCACAGCCCGTGCTTTCGTAGTGAAGCCGGCGCATCGGGTCGCGATACGCGCGGCATGATCCGCCAACACCAGTTCGACAAGGTCGAGATGGTGCAGGTGGTCGAGCCGTCGACCTCCATGGAAGCCCTGGAAGGCCTGACCGCCAATGCCGAACGCGTTCTGCAACTGTTGGAGCTGCCGTACCGCGTACTGGCGCTGTGCACCGGCGACATGGGCTTCAGCGCTGTGAAGACCTACGATTTGGAAGTGTGGGTACCGAGCCAGGACAAGTACCGCGAAATTTCGTCGTGCTCCAACTGCGGTGATTTCCAGGCCCGTCGTATGCAGGCGCGTTTCCGCAACCCGGAAACCGGCAAGCCGGAGTTGGTGCACACCCTTAACGGTTCGGGCCTGGCCGTAGGCCGTACCTTGGTGGCCGTGCTGGAAAACTACCAGCAGGCTGACGGTTCGATCCGTGTACCTGAGGTGCTCAAGCCGTACATGGGCGGCGTTGAGGTCATCGCCTAAATGGAATTTCTGCCGCTGTTTCATAACCTGCGCGGCAGTCGAGTGTTGGTCGTCGGTGGTGGGGAGATTGCCTTGCGCAAATCCCGGCTGCTGGCCGACGCCGGTGCGTTGCTGCGGGTGGTTGCTCCCCAGATCGAAGACCAGTTGCGTGAACTGGTACTGGGCAGTGGCGGGGAACTGATTTTGCGCGGTTATCAGGAGGCTGACCTGGAGGGTTGCACCCTGATCATCGCGGCAACGGACGACGAGCCGCTGAACGCGCAAGTGTCCAGTGAGGCCAAGCGCCGTTGCGTGCCGGTCAATGTTGTAGATGCGCCGGCCTTGTGCAGCGTGATCTTCCCGGCGATTGTCGACCGTTCGCCGTTGGTAATTGCGGTGTCCAGCGGCGGCGACGCGCCGGTGCTGGCGCGCTTGATCCGCGCCAAGCTGGAAACCTGGATTCCGTCCACCTACGGCCAATTGGCCGGTTTGGCCGCGCGTTTTCGCGCCCAGGTCAAAGGTTTGTACCCGGATGTGCAGCAGCGCCGTGCGTTCTGGGAAGAGGTGTTCCAAGGGCCGATTGCCGACCGTCAACTGGCCGGGCAGGGCGATGAAGCTGAGCGCCTGTTGATCGAAAAGGTCAATGGCGCGCCACCTTATGCACCCGGCGAGGTGTACCTGGTGGGTGCAGGCCCGGGTGACCCGGATTTGCTCACTTTTCGCGCCCTGCGCCTGATGCAGCAGGCCGACGTGGTGCTGTACGACCGTCTGGTGGCGCCGGCGATCCTGGAACTGTGCCGTCGTGATGCCGAGCGGGTTTACGTCGGCAAGCGGCGTGCCGACCACGCGGTGCCTCAGGATAAGATCAACCAGCAACTGGTCGACCTAGCCAAGCAAGGCAAGCGCGTGCTGCGCCTCAAGGGCGGCGATCCGTTCATTTTTGGGCGCGGTGGTGAAGAGATCGAGGAATTGGCGGCCCATGGCATCCCGTTCCAGGTGGTGCCAGGGATCACGGCGGCCAGTGGTTGTGCCGCGTATGCCGGGATTCCGCTGACGCACCGTGACTATGCGCAATCGGTGCGCTTCATCACCGGGCACCTGAAGAACAATACGTCGGATCTGCCCTGGCAGGACTTGGTCGGGCCGTCGCAGACCCTGGTGTTCTACATGGGCTTGATTGGCTTGCCGATCATTTGCGAGCAGCTGATCAAGCACGGGCGCTCGGCGGACACACCGGCCGCTTTGATCCAGCAGGGCACCACTTCCAACCAGCGTGTGTTTACCGGCACCCTGGCGGACTTGCCGCGCATGGTGGCGGAGCATGAAGTGCATGCGCCGACGCTGGTGATCGTGGGTGAGGTAGTGGTACTGCGCGAGAAGCTCAAATGGTTCGAAGGGGCTCAGTCTCAGGTCTGAGCCTTAAAAGCATCGGGAGCAAGCCCCCTCCCACATTTTGGTTTGTGAACACAGTCAAAATGTGGGAGGGGGCTTGCTCCCGATGAGGCCATCAAATACAACCGATAATCCAGATCAGCTAAAGACACCTTTACCTGAAAGTCGCGCCCGATCATGGCTGTTGTCAAACTCTTGCAACGGCCCCTTCGGCACAATCCCCGTCGGGTTGATCGTGCGATGGCTGGCATAGTAATGCCCCTTGATATGGGCAAAGTCCACCGTCTCGGCCACGTCCGGCCACTGATACATCTCCCTTAGCCAATTCGACAAATTCGCATAATCGGCAATCCGCCGCAGGTTGCACTTGAAGTGGCTGTAATACACCGCGTCAAAGCGAATCAACGTGGTAAACAGCCGCACATCCGCCTCTGTCAGGTACTCACCGGCCAGATAACGATGCTGGCCCAGGTGTTGTTCCAAATGATCCAGCTCGGCAAACACATCATCAAACGCACGTTCATACGCCTGTTGTGACGTGGCAAAACCTGCGCGGTATACGCCGTTGTTCACGGCCGGGTAGATACGCTCGTTCAGGGCGTCGATGGTCGGACGCAGCGTGTCGGGATAAAAATCCAGCGTATTGCCGGTCAGCCCGTTGAACGCGTTGTTGAACATGCGGATGATTTCCGCCGATTCATTGCTGACGATGCGCTTGAGTTTTTTGTCCCACAGCACCGGCACGGTGACGCGCCCGGTGTAGTCGGCCGTATCGGCGGTGTAGCGCTGGTGCATGAAGGCCAGATCGTCCAGTTTGTCACCGCTGGAGCCGTGGGCCTTGTCGAAGGTCCAGCCGTTTTCCAGCATCAACCAGCTGACCACTGACACGTCGATCAGGCTTTCCAGGCCTTTGAGCTTGCGCAGGATCAAGGTGCGGTGCGCCCAGGGGCAGGCCAGTGACACATAGAGGTGATAGCGGCCAGCCTCAGCCTTGAAGCCACCTTCGCCACTCGGGCCGGGCGCGCCATCGGCGGTCACCCAGTTGCGGCGTTGTGCCTGTTCCCGTTGGAAAGCGCCATCTGCGCTACTTTCATACCACTGGTCTTTCCACTGTCCTTCAATCAGCAAACCCATGACTGGCTCCTTGGCTGTTAAACGTTGGAGTCCAGTCTAAAGGGATGAGTTCGAACTAAAAGCGCAAAGACCGGGGGTGAATGATCGACTAAATCGATTTATCCCGTGCATCCCAGTATTGCTGGGCCAGTTCGAAGGCCTGTTGCCGCGGGTGGCCGAGACCGCGCAACGCCAGGGCCATGGTGGCGATCAGCGCCAGTTGCGGGTAGCTGTCCTCGACTTCGCCACGCCACAACGCTTTCAACTGTTCAGGCTCAAGCGTCGCCGGTTTGACGTGACGCTGGGCGGAGAGCGCGGGCCACTCTTCGTCCCAACTCTGGCCGCCGGTGGTGCCATACAGGTGACTGAGGGTGTCGGGGTTGATTTCGATCTCGCCGCCGTCGCCCTTGACCACGATCACATTGTCCCCGAGCAGGCCGCTGGCATCGCGGTGTACGCCCTGGTAGCCCGGGTGGAAGATGCTTTGCAGGCCGCAGCGCGCATTCAGCGGGTTAAGCAGCCGCGCCAGGGAATGAATGGGCGAGCGCAGGCCGAGGGTGTTGCGCAGGTCGATCATGCGTTGCAATTGCGGCGCCCAGTCGCCCAGCGGGATAAAGGCCAGGTTGCCCTGCTCGAAGGCGCTTCCCACCTGCTGCCAATTGCGGCACAGCGGGATCTGCAGCGTCTCCAGCAGTTGCTCGGTGTACAGCCGGCCCGCCGTGTGGGCACCGCCGCCGTGCATCAGAATGCGCACACCGTTTTGCGCCAGGCACTTGGCCGCCAACAGAAACCACGGCAGATGGCGCTTTTTGCCGGCGTAAGTCGGCCAGTCGATATCCACGTTCAACGCCGGTGCATCCAGGCGTTCACGTACCGCTTCGGTGAAACCGGCGAGTTCTTCCGGGCTCTCTTCTTTGTGACGCAGCAGCATCAAAAAGGCGCCGAGCTGGGTGTCTTCGACCTTTTCGTCGAGCAACATGCCCATGGCTTGCCGCGCTTCTTCGCGGGTGAGGTTGCGTGCGCCGCGCTTGCCTTTGCCGAGGATGCGTACGAACTGGGCAAAAGGGTGCTCTTCGGGCGTGTTGAGGGTCAAGGGGGCGAAGTCGGTCATAAGCAATTCGTCGGCCTGGGCAGGCCCGCCAACTTGGCGGCGAGTTTGGCGGGAGTGCCGTTGAACAGTTTGTTTAGATGCAGGCTGTTGCCCTTTTCCGGGCCCAGTTTCAAGGCGGTGTACTTGATCAGCGGGCGTGTGGCAGGGGACAGCTGGAATTCGGTATAGAACTGGCGCAGCAGCTTGAGGATTTCCCAGTGATCCGCGGTCAGCTCCAGGGCTTCGGCAGCGGCCAGGGCGTGCGCCACCTCATCGGACCAGTCATTGAGGTCGACGAGGTAACCGTCCTTGTCCAGTTCGAGGCTGCGTGTGCCGACGGTCAGGGTGTTCATAGCCAGGTGTTGACCTTGTCGTAGTCGATCGACAGTTGCACGAAACCTGGATAATCCACGCTGTCAGCCCAGTCGGGAAGCGGCAGGTTGCGCGCCTGCATGTCTTCGGCCAGTACAAAGACCTTCACGCCTTTGCTTTGCAGGGCGGGCGTGTGCAGCGCGTAGGCACCGTCGCCACACAGCAGGATTGCGTCCTGAGCGCCGCAGATGCGCAGGCAGCTGTCGAGGCGGCTGTCGGTAAAGGGAGAGTGAGACACCACATGTAGAGTCGACATCAGAGGGTAATCACCTGGTCGTAACGATCAATCAGCTCGCAAATGGCTTGGCTGTGCAGCGTCTGCGCATGGGCGGGCGGCAGCAACCCGCGTGCGGACAGGCTGTGGCCGCAGGCGAACACGTCATCAATGCCGAACAGGCCCAATGCCTGCAGGTTGGCGCTCAGGTCTTTTTGTTGCACGGCCTTGGCGGCCTGATGCGGCGCCAGCTGGAACACACCGTCATCCAGAAACAGCAGACCAATGGGCAGATCAAACGCGCCACCAGCCAGCACGATATCCAGTGCTTCCCGCGCACTTGGCCCGGACCACGGCGCCTGTCGGCTGATCACCAATAAGGATTTGGACATCTCACGGCCCTCCAAAACAGATCAGGCGGTCGGCATCCTGGATCGCGTCATGCAATTGCCCAAGGCCCGATAACGCCCATGGCGCCTGCAGATTGACCGCGCTGCGTTGATAGCGTGCGGCCTCCTCGGCGTTCAGCACACCACGGCGCAAGGCGGCGGCGATGCACACCACGCCGTCGAGCTGGTGCTGGCTGACAAACTCGCGCCATTGGCGCGCAATGTCTGGCTCGTCCTGGGGCGCTACGATGTTATTGGACGCGCTGTACACGCCATCCTGATAAAAAAACAGCCGCACAATCTCATGCCCGCCCGCCAGCGCTGCTTGTGCGAACAGCAGGGCGCGGCGCGAGGAGGGCGCGTGGGCGGCGCTATACAGTGCAATCGCGAACTTCATGGGAGACTCTGCCAACAAACGTCGGCCAATGATAAAGCCGCCGCCGCGAAAAAGCCCGCCGTGATCAAAACGGTCACTGTCGCTGATCGTTCTGACGATTGCCGGCAGGCGCAAGGCTGCCTAGTCTGTGGGGATTCGCAACCCGGATGGAGTCCGTATGTCAGGTCCCTTGGCGTCCCTTAAAGTGCTGGATTTTTCCACCTTGCTGCCTGGCCCGTTTGCCTCGTTGATGCTGGCAGACATGGGCGCCCAGGTGCTGCGTATCGAATCGCCCACGCGCATGGACCTGTTGCGGGTGTTGCCGCCCCATGACCGCGGTACCTCGGCGAGCCACGCGTATTTGAACCGCAACAAGCGCAGCCTGGCCCTGGACCTCAAGCAGGCCGAGGCGGTGGAGATCGTGCGTGAGCTGGTCAAGAGTCATGACATCCTGCTCGAACAGTTTCGCCCTGGGGTTATGGAGCGCCTGGGACTGGGTTATGAGGCGCTGAAGGCGATCAATCCCGGGTTGATTTATGTGTCGATTACCGGCTACGGCCAGACCGGCCCTTACAAGGACCGCGCCGGGCACGATATCAATTACCTGGCGTTGGCCGGTGTGGCCAGTCACACCGGGCGGAGGGACAGCGGGCCGTTGCCGCTGGGCGTGCAACTGGCGGACGTGGCAGGTGGTTCGCTGCATGCGGTGGTGGGCTTGCTGGCGGCGGTGATTGCCAGGCAGCAGAGCGGAGTGGGGCAATACCTGGATGTGAGCATGACCGATTGTTCGTTCAGCCTGAACGCCATGGTCGGGGCTGGCTATCTAGCCTGCGGAGTGGAGCCGGAGTGGGAGAACCATGTACTCAATGGTGGCAGTTTTTACGATTACTATCGCACTCGCGATGGGCGCTGGATGTCGGTGGGGAGTTTGGAGCCGGCCTTTATGCAGCAGTTGTGCGAGGCACTGGGCAGGCCGGAGCTGGCGGCCCACAGCGTGAAGCCAGAGCAGCAGGCAGTGCTCAAGCAGGCCCTGCAGGTGGAATTCGAGAAGCGCAGTTTTGAAGAATTGTGTGAGTTGTTTGCCGGGGTGGATGCGTGTGTGGAACCGGTGTTGAGCCTGGCGGAGGCTGTTGAGCATCCGCAGTTGAAGGCGCGGGAGTTGGTCAGCTATGTGCCCCGGGAGGATGGCTCGACACAAGCGCAATTGGCCTGCCCGCTGAAGTTCTCAGAAGGGTTGCCGGCCCCCAGGCATATTGGGGTGGCGGTGGGGGCGCATAGTGATGAGGTGTTGGTGGAGTTGGGGATCAGTGCTCAGCGGATAGATGAATTGCGTCAGGCCAAGGTTGTAGGTTGACTGAGCCGACGCTTTCGCAGGCAAGCCAGCTCCCACATTTTGATTGCGTTCACAGATCCAGATGTGGGAGCTGGCTTGCCTGCGAAGAGGCCCTCATTCCACCCGAGTTTCCCCGGTGAACACCAGAGTCTGCCGACACCGCCGACACAAATACCGCCGCCCCTGGTTCACCAGGCCATGGCGCTGCGGCGAGAACGGGAAGTCACTGTCCGCGCACGGGCAGCGGTAGATATAACGGGTCACCTGGCGGCGCTTGACCTCATAGGTATGGCAGCGGTCCGGCGGCAATTCGTAAACCCCACGCATGATCAACTGCCATTCCTCGCCATGGGGCTGTATACGCTCGCCAAACAACTGGTGGGCAATCAGGTGCGCCACTTCGTGGGCCACGGTTTGCTTGAGAAAATGCTGGCTGTTTTCACGGTACAACTGAGGGTTGAAGCGCAGCAGGTTCTCGTGCAAATGCGCGACACCGGCTTTCTGGCCCCGCAGCTTGAGGCTGACCTGGGGGCGTTTGAAGCTTCGTTTGAAAAAGGATTCGGCTTGCAGGAAACAATCTTCGACGCGGGTATTGAGTTGCTCGGGCATGCTGTACAAATCTCCAGAGACGCCCAGTATGCCGCAAAGCAGGGTGTTTCCGAATCTGTCAGGCGCCGAATGGTCATGCATAACGCACAAAGCCACCTTGCGGTGGCCTTGCCTGCGGGTTGAGTTGCCTAGTTGGTGTAGATGGGCCCTACGCCCAGGCCCCACACAATCACGGTAAACGCCATGATCGCCACCAGTACCACCAGGCCCACGGCCAATACCGAACTGGAAAACAGGAAGCCTTCGTCCGGGTCGATACTCATGAAGGTCGGCAGCCCCACATACAGCAGGTACACCGTGTAGCAAATGGCCGCCGTGCCGACCACCATGCCCAGCCACATATGCGGGTAGAGTGCCGCCAGCCCGCCGACAAACAGTGGTGTTGCGGTATAGGTGGCGAAGGCCACGCAGCGTGCCATGCTGGGGCTGGCGTCGTAGGTGCGGGCCATCC
The DNA here is from genome assembly GCF_020790195.1 of Pseudomonas sp. HN8-3. Classification (NCBI taxonomy): domain Bacteria; kingdom Pseudomonadati; phylum Pseudomonadota; class Gammaproteobacteria; order Pseudomonadales; family Pseudomonadaceae; genus Pseudomonas; species Pseudomonas sp. HN8-3. The sequence goes on along the minus strand of NZ_CP086206.1, from coordinate 3,524,544 downwards.
AGTGAATGAACGCGCCCATCACCGCCACGCCGCCAAGCATGGCCGCGTACGACATGAGCGTCATCCACAGTGCGCTTTCCTGGGTCAACATCACCGGCGCCCGGTTGCCGATGACCCAGCCAACCTGGGTGGTGCCGATAAAGGCGGACACGGCGGGGATCGCCGCGAGAATCAGGGTGTGAGTGAGGTACATGTGGCCGATACTTTCTTCTTTATCGCCACGGATTTCCCGCCATTCCTGGTCGGGATGGGTAAAAAGCCCCACGACGTGATGGATCATGCCAGTCACTCCTGTCGTTATTACCATCGCCCCCCATCGGAGCGCCCACCGGCCAGATGGCCTAAAGGTCTGGATATGTGTGCGACCTCAAGTCGCAGTATAGGAAGTGATGACCGGAATAACTGTAGGGCCTTTAGAGCAAATTGCGCTGTAAACAGGGCGCTTAATCGCGGTGGGGTCTGTCAAATGTGGGAGGGGGCTTGCTCCCGATAGCGGTGTGCCAGGCACTACAAGTGGTGGCTGATGCACCGCTATCGGGAGCAAGCCCCCTCTCACATTGAATGTAGGTACTCGACATCGCTAAAATACCCGGCTTTTAGTCACACACCTTCAGCGGATCCAAGCGCCATGGGCACTCTTACGGTCAACCAGAACAAACTGCAAAAACGCCTGCGTCGCCTGGCCGGTGAAGCGGTCGCCGATTTCAACATGATCGAGGACGGCGACAAGGTCATGGTCTGCCTCTCTGGTGGCAAAGACAGCTACACCATGCTCGACGTATTGCTGCACTTGCAAAAGGTCGCGCCGATCAAGTTCGAGATCGTGGCGGTGAACATGGACCAGAAGCAACCCGGCTTCCCCGAGCACGTATTGCCGGCCTACCTCAAGGAATTGGGCGTTGAATACCACATCGTCGAGAAAGACACCTACTCGGTGGTCAAGGAGCTGATCCCGGAAGGCAAGACCACCTGCTCGCTGTGCTCGCGCCTGCGCCGTGGCACGCTCTACACCTTTGCCGACGAGATCGGCGCGACCAAGATGGCCCTGGGTCATCACCGCGATGACATCGTCGAGACCTTCTTCCTGAATATGTTCTTCAATGGCTCGCTCAAGGCCATGCCGCCCAAGCTGCGCGCCGATGACGGGCGCAATGTGGTAATCCGCCCGCTGGCGTATTGCAACGAGAAGGACATCCAAGCGTACTCCGACTTCAAGCAATTCCCGATCATCCCCTGCAACCTGTGCGGCTCCCAGGAAAACCTGCAGCGCCAGGTGGTCAAGGAAATGCTGCTGGACTGGGAGCGCAAGACCCCCGGGCGTACCGAGAGCATCTTCCGCAGCCTGCAAAATGTGATCCCGTCTCAACTGGCTGATCGCAACCTGTTCGATTTCACCAGCTTGAAAATCGATGAGACGGCCGCATCGCGTTTCGTCAATGTAGTGAACCTCTAAGCCTCGTCGAGGCTCTAGTAAACGGCGCTTGCGGGCGCCGTTTTCAATTCAACTGCCAGGAGAGGGCATGCGCGATTACAAGTGGCTGCACGAATATTGTCTGAACCGCTTCGGTTCGGCGGCCGAGCTGGAAGCCCACCTGCCTGTGCCCAAGACCCCGGCGCAATTGCGCAAGATCACCGATGACCGTTACCTGTCGACTTTGGCGCTACGGGTGTTTCGTGCGGGCTTGAAGCACAGTGTGGTCGATGCCAAGTGGCCGGCGTTTGAGCAGGTTTTTTTCGGCTTCGATCCGGAAAAAGTCGTGCTGATGGGCGCCGAGCACTTGGAACGCCTGATGCAGGACGCCCGCATCATCCGCCACCTGGGCAAACTCAAGAGTGTGCCGCGCAATGCGCAGATGATCCTGGATATCGAGCAGGAAAAGGGCAGCTTCGGTGCGTTTGTCGCCGATTGGCCGGTCACCGATATCGTCGGGCTATGGAAATACCTGAGCAAGCATGGCCACCAACTGGGCGGGCTGTCGGCACCGCGTTTCCTGCGCATGGTGGGCAAGGATACGTTTGTGCCGAGCTATGACGTGGTGGCGGCGTTGAATGCGCAGAAGATCGTCGACAAGGCGCCGACCAGCCTGCGGGATTTGGCCACAGTACAGGGCGCCTTCAACCAGTGGCATGCCGAGAGTGGGCGGCCGATGTGCCAGTTGTCGATGATGTTGGCGTACACCGTCAACCATTGAGACCCAGGTGACGCCTTCGCGAGCAAGCCAGCCCGCACATTTTGACCGCGCCGCCTATCAACATGTGGGAGCTGGCTTGCCTGCGATAGCGGACTTCAGGCCGATACAGGTTCTGCAGCCAACCGCCGATTCAACTGATGCCGCCAACGCACATACAACAGCGCCGTGCAAAACACCGCCAGGCTCGCCAGCATCTCCAACACCCCGAACCACTGGCGGTTCGGGTCGTACGCCGCCAGCGCGCCCTTGATGAAATACAGATTCACCACAAAGCACATCCACGAATGCCCGCGCGCACTGCCGATCATCATCCCTGGCGCCAGTACCAGCAGCGGCACCAGTTCGATCAGCAGGATCACCCATGGGCGCGCCCCATGCAGGTCGGCGATGAACAGGTAGTACACGCACAACAAGCCCACCAGGGCAAAAAACGCCAGCAGGCTCAGTGCGCGTGCAATGTTTACCCGCGGTTCCAGCCACGCCTGGGGCGGCAGGACTTTAGGCTTCCTGGCCACGGCCGTGCTCCAGCAGCGTGGCGGTCTTGGCCAGGCGCAGGCCCAGGGCCCGGCACAGGGTGATTTCGTGTTGATCGAGCATCCGCTTGCCGTCAGGCCCGGAATGGTGGCTGGCGCCGTATGGCGTGCCGCCGCCCTGGGTATCAAGCAGTGCCTGTTCGCTGTAAGGCAGGCCGGTGATCAACATGCCGTGGTGCAGCAGCGGCAGCAACATCGACATCAGCGTGGTTTCCTGGCCGCCATGCAGGCTGGCGGTAGAGGTGAACACGCCGGCGGGCTTGCCGACCAGAGCACCGGTGAGCCACAGGTTGCTGGTGCCGTCGAGGAAGTACTTGAGCGGTGCAGCCATGTTGCCAAAGCGTGTCGGGCTGCCCAGGGCCAGGCCTGAACAGTGCTTCAGATCATCCAGGCTGGCATACAGCGCGCCTTCCTCGGGAATGCTCGGCGCCACCGCTTCGCACTCGGTGGAAATCGCCGGCACGGTGCGCAGACGTGCTTCCATGCCGCCTTGCTCGATCCCCCGGGCAATCTGCCGGGCCATTTCGCTTACCGAGCCGTTGCGGCTGTAATACAGCACCAGCACATAGGGCGTGGTCACGGCAGAATCTCCAATACGTTCTCGGGTGGGCGGCCAATGATGGCTTTGTCGGCAGTTGCCAGGATCGGGCGTTCCATCAGATTGGGGTGCCCGGCGATAGCGGCGATCAATTGCGCTTCGCTCAAGTTGGCATCGGCCAGGTTGAGGGTTTTGTATTCCTCTTCGCCGGTGCGCAGCAGTTGGCGCGCGCTGATCCCCAGTTTTTTGAGCAGGGCCTGGATTTGCGCGGCGTCCAGCGGGGTTTCCAGGTAGCGCACCACGGTCGGGTTGAGGCCGCGAGCTTCAAGCAGTTCGAGCGCACCGCGGGATTTCGAGCAGCGCGGGTTGTGATAAAGCGTCAGATCGGTCATGTGCGGGTCGCATCTTGCGTAAGGTGGCGGGTATTCTACCTGCGCTGGCGCCTGTCCTTAAACCGTAAGAGGCGATAGGTCGCAGCCAACGTTCATTTTTGCGAAGGAATACCCCATGACAAGGCGACTGATCGGTGCATTGGCGATCATCACAACCCTGCTGCTCAGCGGCTGCGGTAACGATTACGGCGTTGACCAATATGGCCAGAAAGTGGCGGCCGAACGCCTGGACAAACAGTGGCTGGTGGTCAATTACTGGGCCGAATGGTGTGGCCCGTGCCGCACGGAAATCCCCGAGCTCAATGCCTTGGCCGAGCAACTGAAAGGGCAGGGTGTGGAGGTATTCGGGGTTAACTTCGACAATGTGCAGGGTGAGGAACTGAAGGCCGCCAGCGACAAGCTGGGGATCAAGTTCACGGTCCTGGCCCAGAACCCGGACGGGATCTTCGAGATTCCACGCAGCGAGGCGTTGCCGGTGACCTACATCATCGACGACAAGGGCAAGGTGCGTGAGCAGTTGATGGGTGAGCAGACTGCAGAAGGGGTGCTGGCCAAGCTCAAGGCCCTGCGCGGTTAAAGCAACACCTCAGAGAAAGTGTGGGAGGGGGCTTGCTCCCGATAGCGGTGTAACAGTCAATTGATGTATTGACTGACACACTGCTATCGGGAGCAAGCCCCCTCCCACATTGAGATCCCATCAATCCAAAGACTGGGGATATCAGCCCTCTTCAAGCCACAAACGAATCGGCTTGCCCTCGGCCGGCCAAAACCGCGGCTGTTCGATCGGCGAGATGTCCCAGCGCTGCACGCCTTGCAAGGCCTGGAAGAAGCGGTGCTCCTGCTCCATCAACGCCTCGGCGCACATTTTGCGGGTGCTGCCGATAGGTCCGAAGCTGAGCTTGTCACCCTCGACGGTATACGGTGCAAACCAGTGATTGCAGCCGCCGTTGCCGTAGGCGCGGCCATCAGCGCCAAGGGTGACTGTCAGGTGCGCGTAGTCCATCAGCGGGCGCTCACCGATCCACTCCACCACGTAGCTGTGGTCGCGTTCGAGCTTCGGGCCGTCGGCAGCACAACCCGTCAGAGCCGCGCCGATTGCGGCGAGCAGCAGCGGGCCCTTCATTGTGCGGCCTGCTGGCATTTCGGGCAGCGGTGCTTGTCGCCTTCACTGGCCCAGCCGAGTTCTTTGATGCGTGCGTTGGCGGCCGGTTGCAGCGGCTCTTTGGTCAGCTTGGTTTCCACCGAAAATTCAAACTCCAGCACGACGTCGCAGCTGTCGCAGTTGACCTTCCAGGTGTGAATTTCCAGTTCGCCGAACTTCGGCCCCTGGGCCATGGCGACCCATTGGCCCGCCGGGCGTATGGAGTAGCGTGCGTCACCTTCGACGGTCAGGCGCATCGACAGGGTTTTACTGCCGCGCAGGGTGACGATCAGCACGTCACCGTGCTTGATCGAACCACCGTTGCCGGTGACCTGGTAACGGCCCGGCACAAGGGCGCGGCATTCGATCAGGGTGTGTTGCGGGCTCAGCAAGCTGAAGCGGAAATCGTGTTCGGCCATGGATCCTCCAAATAGGCGCGGCATCCTATCACGGGTGCCGGCCCATCATGAGCCTGGTATGTGACCGCTGATCAACCCTCGACCAGGTTCTGTGGCCGACCATCGGCCCACGCCACAATGTTGGCCAGCGTCGTACCGGCGATCGCCGCCAGGGCTTCACGAGTGAGAAATGCCTGGTGCGCAGTGATGATCACGTTGGGGAAGGTCAGCAGACGCGCGAGTACGTCGTCTTGCAGGGGCAGGTCCGAGCGGTCCTCGAAAAACAGCTGGGCTTCTTCTTCATAAACGTCCAGCCCCAGGTAGCCCAATTGGCCCTCCTTGAGGGCTTCGATCAGCGCGGGCGTATCGACCAAGCCACCGCGGCCGGTGTTGATCAGCATTGCACCGGGCTGCATGTGCGCCAGGGAACGGGCGTTGATCAGGTGTTTGCTGTCGGCAGTCAACGGGCAGTGCAGGCTGATGATCTGCGCCTCGGCCAGCAAGTCGGGCAGGCTGACGTAGCGAGCGCCCAGGGCCTGGACGTGTGGGTTGGGGAAGGGGTCATAAGCCAGTAATTGGCAGCCGAAGCCGGCCATGATCTTGGCGAAGGTCGCGCCGATCTGCCCGGTGCCGACCACGCCGACGGTTTTGCCGACCAGATCGAAACCGGTGAGCCCATGCAGGCTGAAGTCGCCATCACGGGTACGGTTGTAGGCACGGTGCAGGCGGCGGTTGAGAGCCAGGATCAGCGCCACGGCGTGTTCGGCCACGGCGTGGGGCGAATAGGCGGGCACGCGCACGATGCTCAGGCCCAGGCGTTTGGCGGCGACCAAATCGACATGGTTGTAGCCGGCCGAACGCAGGGCAATCAGGCGTGTACCGCCCTTGGCCAGTTGCTCCAGCACCGGGGCGCTGAGGTCGTCATTGATAAAGGCGCAGACCACCTCATGGTGTTCGGCCAGGGCTACGGTGTCGAGGTTGAGGCGGGCGGGTTGGAATTGCAGCTCCAGGGCCGAGGGGAGCGGTTCACCGAGAAAACTGTCACGGTCGTAGGTCTGGCTGCTGAAAAGAATGACGCGCATCAAGAAGGCTCCCTGCAATTTACACGATGGAAATGCTGACTAAATGCGGGAGGGGGCTTGCTCCCACATTTTGATTGGTGTTGTCCATAAAGTTGCGTCAGGCGCTGACTCTGGCTTCACTGGCCAGCCGCGCAATCGCCATGTCCAGTTCATCCAGCGCGGCCATGGCCTTGGCATCGTCCTGCTTGAGCAGGGTTTCAGCGCGTTGGCACGCCGCGCGCAGTTGCGGCACGCCACAGTAGCGCGTGGCGCCGTGCAAACGGTGCACGCGTTCGATCAGGGCGTGATTGTCATTGGCTTCGCGGGCGACGGTAATCGCCAGGCGGTCGGCTTCCAGGGAGGCCAGCAGCATGGCGAGCATGTCGGCGGCGAGGTCGGCCTTGTTGGCGGCCAGGCGCAGGCCCTCCTCGTGGTCGAGCACCAGCAGTTGCACACCTTGAGCCGGGCCGTCGTTGACGCGTTCCGGGCCCTGGTTACGCAGGGCCAGGCCGGTCCACTTCAACACCACCTGGGCCAGTTGCCGCTCGCTGATGGGCTTGGTCAGGTAGTCGTCCATGCCGCTTTGCAGCAGGGCGCGTTTTTCATTGGCCATGGCGTGTGCCGTGAGGGCCACCACCGGCAGCGGCGTACCGTGGCGCTCGCTTTCCCACTGGCGGATCGCCTCAGTGCTTTGGCGGCCGTCCATGCCGGGCATTTGTACATCCATCAATACCAGATCGAAGGTTTCCTGCTTCACCGCATCAATGGCCGCGTAACCGCTCTCGACCGCCTGCACCTTGGCGCCCATGTCTTCCAGCAGGGTTTGTACCAGCAACAGGTTGGCCGGGTTGTCGTCCACGCACAGTACACGCGGCGCACGGCTGGACAGCGGCTCTCCCGGCTCGCTGCGTGAAGGGCGCGGGCTGATCAGGTCGGCCAGGGAGCGGCGCAGCTTGCGTGTACAGGCCGGCTTGGCCTGCAATTGGCTGTTGGGGTTGGGTACCGATTGGTTGAACAGCATCTGTTCGGTGGTCGGGCACAGCACCAGCACTTTGCAACCCAGGTGTTCAAGGTCCCACAAGTGCTGGTTAAGACGCTCGGGCGGAATGTCATTGGCCGTCACGCCGAGCACCGCCAGGCTGATGGCCTGCTCGGTCTGGTGCGCACTGGTGATGCCGTTGGTCAGGCTTTCCAGGGTATTGAAGGGCGTGACTTCCAGGCCGCAGTCTTCCAGTTGGTGTTGCAGGGCCTGGCGCGCCAGCTCGTGGTTTTCCAGTACGGCCACGCGGCGACCCAGCAGCGGCGGGGCGGGCAGGTCTTCGACGTCGTCGCGGGTCTTGGGCAGGTTCAGGCTGATCCAGAATTCCGAGCCTTCACCCGGCGTGCTGTCGACGCCGATTTCACCGCCCATCTGCTCGATCAAACGCTTGGAAATCACCAGGCCCAGGCCGGTGCCGCCAGGTTGGCGCGACAGCGAGTTGTCGGCCTGGCTGAACGCCTGGAACAGCGCGCGCACATCCTGGTTGGACAGGCCTATGCCGGTGTCTTGCACGCTGATGCGCAATTGCACGCTGTCCTCCTGTTCGTCCTCGACCATCGCCCGGGCGACGATGGTGCCTTCGCGGGTGAACTTGATCGCGTTGCTGATCAGGTTGGTCAGGATCTGCTTGAGCCGCAGCGGGTCGCCCACCAACGCCAGCGGCGTATCGCGGTACACCAGGCTCACCAGTTCAAGCTGCTTGGCATGGGCGGCGGGGGCGAGGATGGTCAGGGTGTCTTGCAGCAAGTCCCGCAGGTTGAAGGGCACGCTGTCGAGCACCAGCTTGCCGGCCTCGATCTTTGAGAAGTCGAGGATTTCGTTGATGATGCCCAGCAGGTTATCGGCGGATTTTTCAATAGTGCCCAGGTAATCCAGCTGGCGCGGCGACAGCTCGCTTTTTTGCAGCAGATGAGTAAAACCGAGGATGCCGTTGAGCGGCGTGCGGATCTCATGGCTCATATTGGCCAGGAACTCGGACTTGATGCGGCTGGCCTCCAGGGCCTCCTTGCGCGCCAGGTCCAGCTCGATGTTCTGGATCTCGATGGTCTCCAGGTTCTGGCGTACGTCCTCGGTGGCCTGGTCGATGCTGTGTTGCAGTTCTTCCTGGGCGTTTTGCAGGGTTTCGGCCATGCGGTTGATGCCCGATGCGAGCTGGTCCAGTTCCTGGCTGCCCAGGGGCGGCAGGCGTGTTTCCAGGTTGCCGTCCTTGAGCTGGGCCACGGCTTGCTTGATCTGGCCAATCGGCGAATTGATGGTGCGGCTGATCCGCAGGGCGAGCGCTGCGGTGAACATCAGGCCGATGGCGATCAACAACAGGCTGGCGAACAGGCTGCGGTAGCCGCGCAGCAACATGCCATTGTGGGACAGCTCCACTTCGACCCAGCCCAGCAGGCGGTCTGCCTCATCCGGGATCACGTCGCCGGCGAGGTTGCGATGACGGCCGAATACCGGCAGCAGATAGCGGGTGGCATCGTTGCCGGTGCGCTGCAACAGGCGCGAACTGTTGCCGGTGGGTGGTGGGTTGAGCATGGTCGGGCCGGCGTGGGCCAGGGACGAACGGTCTGGCGCCAGGAACGACACTGCGCGCACGTCCGGTTGCTCCAGGGACTGGGTGGCGATGCGCTCCAGCAGCTCGGCGTTCTTGTGGCCCAGGGCCGGCGCTACCAATGGCGCCAATTGCTCGGCAATCATTTCGCCGCGCTGCAGCAACTGGCTCTGCAACTCCGAAAGTTGCATCCAGGTGAAATAGCCTCCCAACAACAGAGCCATCAGGCTGGTCGGTAATAAGGTCAGCAACAGTACGCGGCCTTTTATCCCCATTCTTCTAAGCACGCCACTCTCCTGCTACCACGTTGTTATCCATTATCCACACAGGCATCCGGCCCGCGCCACCTGCGCAGTGTAGCCATTTGCACGGCCTGGAATCTTGCAAATTAATGACATGCGGCAATCTTCGGGCCATTCGGCGCCGGGTGGCGATTGCCTGTGAACGTTTAATCTTGAATAATCAGTGATTGAGAATGACTTGCAGACGCTAATGACTCCCGCAGCAGTTGGCCTACCCACAATCCTGACCATCGAAGATGACCCTGTGCTGGGTGCCTACGTGCATGAGCAACTTGGCCGCAGTGGTTTTCAGGTGACGTGGTGCCGCAACGGCCAACAGGGCCTGCAAATGGCTTGCGAGCAGGCGTTCGACCTGGTGTTGATGGACATCCTGCTGCCGGGGCTCGACGGCTTGTCGATCCTCACCCATTTGCGCAAGAGCCATGCCATGCCGGTGATCCTGATGTCGGCCCTGGGCGCTGAAGCCGATCGCATCAGCGGTTTTCGCCTGGGGGCGGACGACTACCTGCCCAAACCGTTCAGCATGGTAGAGCTGCGTGTGCGCATTGAAGCCATCCTGCGCCGCGTGGCCCTGGATCGCCGACCCGAGCCGCCGCGCCCGGTGATGCGTGAGGATGCCCGGGTGTTGCAGTTTGACGATGAGCGCTGTGATGTGGCCTGCCAGCAACACTGGGCCGGGTTGACGCGCAGCGAATACCGGCTGCTGGAAACCCTGCAGCGCAATGTTGAAGAAGTGCTCAGCAAAGCCTTCCTGTATCAACACGTGCTGCAGCGCGGTTATGCACCCCATGACCGCAGCCTCGACATGCACGTCAGTCAGATTCGCCGCAAACTCAAGGCCATCGGCTACGCCGAGCGTGAAGTGCGTACAGTGTGGGGCAAGGGCTATGTGCTGAGCGGTCATGATGAAGGGCTTTGAGCGGCTGCCTGGCAAACACTCATTGTTCTGGAAGCTGGCCTGCCTGTTGATCGCCTTCTGTTTGCTGATGATTTGGCTCAGTTGGTCGTGGGGCCGCTACATGGAGCAGCAGAGTGCTTACCTGTCCGACAAGTCGCGGGAGATCCTCAGCGGTTACGCTGCAGGTGCCGAACTGGCGTGGAGTACACAAGGCCGCGCCGGCGTGGATGCCTGGTTGCAACTGATGGCCAAGCGTGAAACCACCTGGGTGGGTGTGATCGGCAACGATTTGCAATCCCTGGGCAGCACGCCGCTCAGCGACAAGGAAAGCCAGCGCCTGACCTTCTTACGCGGGTTGGATTGGCCGGTCAGCCGACATGTCATCGGTTTGCCGTGGATGAAGGTACCGTTTCCGGTTGATCCTGGGATGGGGTCGCTGGTGATCGAGTTGCCGCAGCGCTTTATGCCGGGGCGTTATCAACTGTTCTGGCGGGTGGTGACCAATGGCGTCATCCCGGGGCTGTTTACCTTGTTGCTGTGCATCGGCCTCTATCGGCTGCTGATCATGCCCCTCAATCAATTGCGCGAGCAGGCCAATGCCTGGCGTGCGGATCAATTGAATACGCGGATGTCCCGGGATGCGACCAGTCGCCAGGACGAACTGGGGGAATTGGGGCGCGCCTTTGACCATATGTCTGAACGCTTGCAGGGCACGGTGCGCTTGCAACAGCAGTTGCTGCGCGACATGTCCCATGAATTGCGCACGCCTTTGAGTCGCCTGCGGGTGGCTTGCGACAGCGAGCAAGACCCGGCCAGGCTGCGTGAGCGCCTGGGTCGGGAAATCGACGCCATGCAGCGCCTGGTGGAAGACAGCCTGCAACTGGCCTGGCTCGACAGTGAAACAGCGCCGCTGCCCCAGGAAGACATTCAGCTCCAGGCGCTGTGGGACATGTTGCGGGAAAACGCCTGTTTCGAAAGCCACTGGCCGGCGTCGCGCTTGCCGTGCTTATTACCGCCGGACAGTTGGGTGCGCGGCAACCTGAATGCACTGGCCCAGGCCCTGGAGAATATCCTGCGCAACGCCATACGCCACTCGCCAGCCGAGGGTACCGTGCTACTCGACGGCTGCCGCGAAGGAGACTATTGGCATATCTGGCTGCAGGACCAGGGCGGCGGTATTGATGAGCAGGATTTGGAAACTATCTTCGCGCCCTTTACCCGGTTGGACGGCTCGCGGCCCGGCGACGGCGGGTTCGGTCTGGGCTTGAGCATTGCCCGCAACGCCGTGCAGCGTCAGGGCGGGCGCTTATGGGCGCAGAACTGCGGGCCGGGTTTGCGCGTACATATACGCTTGCCGGCCCGTTAACCGTCAACGGCGACGCAGCTTGCGTTTCTTCCACTGGTGCGCGACCCACCAGCGCCAGTAGGCCATGGTCAAGCAATAAGCCAGCGCCCCCAGCACCAGCCCCAGTACCACCGAACCCAGCAGAAACGGTTGCCAGAGCGTGCTCAACTGGCCGCTGATCCATTCCCATGTCAAATCGTCAGGTAGGCTGCGTGGCGGCACATTCATCAGCCAGGCGCCGGTCAGGTAGGTACAGACGAATACCACCGGCATGGTGACCGGATTGGTCAGCCACACCAGGCTGACCGCGATCGGCATATTGCCGCGCACGGTGATCGCCAGGATCGCCGCAAGCAGCATCTGCAACGGAATCGGTATAAACGCCGCGAATAAACCCACCGCCATGGCGCGAGCCACCGAATGCCGGTTCAGGTGCCAGAGGTTCGGATCATGCAGCAGGGTGCCAAGAAACTGTAATGACTTGTGTTCCCTGATGCTGCTGGGATCGGGCATGTACCGTTTGAATAAGCGCCGGGGCATAAGGGGTCCAGGTCAATTTGAAGGGCAAGTATGCCCGGATTCTATAAACAGAAAATTCAGACTTTGTGACAAAACATCATAGGCGCTCTCGGTCAGCCGGCTAAGACTGAATGGATCACTGGAAAAGGATGATTCATGAAAACAGGGATGTTCGCGCTGGCGCTGGGGTTGCTGGTATTGCGCTGGTTACCCGCATTGCCGTCTGGCGCCGGGTTGCTGGCTATGCTGATACTGGCCTTGATGCTGCTGCCTTTTCGTACCTATCCTGTGGCGTTTTTTCTGGTCGGCCTGAGTTGGGCCTGCATCAGCGCACAGTGGGCGCTGGATGATCGATTGCAACCGGCGCTGGACGGGCAGACGCGCTGGGTACAAGGGCGTGTCATCGGCTTGCCGCAGCAGACCGGCACGGGCGTGCGATTCGAGTTGGCCGACAGTCGGGCGCGCAATGCACGGCTGCCCAAACGTATCCGGGTGTCCTGGCACGGCGGGCCGACCGTAAACAGCGGCGAGTACTGGCGTCTGGCACTGACGCTCAAGCGGCCCGCCGGCCTGCTCAATTTTCATGGCTTTGACCACGAAGCCTGGCTGCTGGCCCAGCGTATCGGCGCCAGCGCGACGGTGAAGGATGGTGAGCGCCTGGCGCCGGCGCGCAATGCCTGGCGCGATGCCGTTCGCCAGCGCCTGATGGCCGTGGAAGCGCACGGCCGCGAGGCGGGCCTGGCGGCGTTGGTGCTGGGCGACGGTTCCGGGCTTGCACCTGAGGATTGGCAGGTGTTGCAGAACACCGGCACGGTGCATCTGCTGGTGATTTCCGGACAGCACATTGGTTTGTTGGCGGGGTTGATCTACGGCTTGATCTCTATGTTGGCGCGCTATGGCTGCTGGCCGCGAGGCTGGCCATGGCTGCCATGGGCGTGCGGCTTGGCGTTTGCCGGGGCGTTGGGCTATGGCCTGCTGGCAGGGTTCGGCGTGCCGGTGCAGCGGGCTTGTGTGATGGTGGGCCTGGTGCTGCTGTGGCGTTTGCGTTTTCGCCATTTGGGGGTGTGGTGGCCGTTGTTGCTGGCATTGAATGGCGTGTTGCTCATCGAGCCCTTGGCCAGTCTACAGCCGGGGTTCTGGTTGTCGTTTGCGGCGGTCGCGGTGTTGGTGTTGGCATTCAGCGGGCGCCTGGGACCGTGGAGCGTCTGGCAAATCTGGACCCGTCCACAGTGGTTGATCGCAATTGGCTTGTTTCCGGTCCTGCTGGTGTTGGGGTTGCCCATCAGCCTCAGTGCCCCCGTGGCCAATCTGGTCGCCGTGCCCTGGATCAGCCTGGTGGTACTGCCTTTGGCGCTGCTGGGCACGGCGCTGCTGTGGGTGCCGTTGGTCGGCGAGGGCGTGTTGTGGCTGGCCGGTGGCGCACTGGACGGATTGTTCAAGGGCCTGGCGCTGCTCGCTGCACAACTGCCGGCCTGGGTACCGGCTGAGGTACCTTTGAGGTATTGGCTGGTGAGCCTGGCGGGCGCAGTGATTGTGTTGTTGCCCAAGGGGCTGCCGTTCCGAGTGCTGGGTTGGCCCATGCTGTTGGTGGCAGTGTTTCCACCCAGGGATGGGGTGCCCCATGGCCAGGTGGAGGTGTTGCAACTGGATGTCGGCCAGGGCCAGGCACTGATCCTGCGTACCCGCCATCACACCTTGCTCTACGATGCCGGCCCGCGCTCGGGGCCTGTCGATCTGGGCGCGCGCGTGGTCTTGCCGTCGTTGCAGAAGCTCGGGGTAGGGCGGTTGGACATGATGCTGCTCAGTCATGCCGATGCCGATCATGCCGGAGGTGCGACGGCGGTGGGCCGTGGCCTGCCCATAAAGCGTGTAGTAGGCGGTGAAACCGAAGGGCTGCCAGCGTTTCTTGCTACGCAACCCTGCAGGAGCGGTGAACATTGGGAGTGGGACGGCGTGGCATTCGAACTGTGGCAATGGCCTGGTGCTATCGAGGGCAATCCGAAATCCTGTGTATTGCAGGTCCAGGCCAACGGTGAACGCTTGCTGCTCACCGGTGATATCGATCGCGCCGCCGAGCAAGCATTTCTGGCCTCGCCGCTGGCGGTTCCGACCGACTGGCTGCAAGCCCCGCACCATGGCAGCCGCAGTTCTTCGTCCTGGCCTTTCCTGCAGCGGCTGGCGCCAACCGCGGTGCTGATTTCCCGGGGGCGCGGCAACGCGTTCGGTCATCCGCATCCGCAGGTGCTGGAGCGCTATCAGGCGCTGGGTAGCCGGGTATATGACAGTGCCGAGCAAGGCGCTGTACAGCTGCGCCTGGGGGCATTCACGCCACCAACGGTTGCGCGCAGTCAACGTCGTTTCTGGCGCGAACCGTTACCGTAACCCAGCGTTACCAAAGACTCAGGGGCGCGACAGGCGGGCCTGTTGCCGACGAACCCCGCTGCCGAACCTATATGGTAAAGTGGCGCACTTTTTCGAGGGGACATTCACTGTGTGGGAATTGGTCAAATCCGGCGGCTGGATGATGTTGCCGATCATTCTGAGCTCCATCGCCGCACTCGGCATCGTCGCCGAACGCCTGTGGACCCTGCGCGCCAGTCGCGTAACCCCTGAACACCTGCTGGGGCAGGTCTGGGGCTGGATCAAGAACAAACAGCTCGACAAGCAAAAACTCAAGGAGCTGCGCGCCAATTCGCCGCTGGGTGAAATCCTCGCTGCCGGCCTGGCCAATTCCAAGCATGGTCGCGAGATCATGAAAGAGTGCATCGAAGAAGCGGCTGCCCGGGTTATCCATGAACTGGAGCGCTACATCAATGCCCTCGGCACCATTGCCGCCATGGCACCGCTGCTCGGTTTGCTCGGCACGGTGCTGGGCATGATCGATATCTTCAGCTCGTTCATGGGTTCGGGCATGACCACCAACGCGGCAGTATTGGCCGGGGGGATTTCCAAGGCATTGATCACCACCGCCGCCGGCCTGATGGTGGGGATTCCTTCGGTGTTCTTCCACCGCTTCCTGCAGCGTCGCATCGACGAACTGGTGGTTGGCATGGAACAGGAGGCCATCAAGCTGGTGGAAGTGGTGCAGGGCGATCGTGACGTAGACCTGGTCGAGGGCAAAGCGTGAAATTTCGCCGCAAGCAACGGGAAAATGTCGATATCAACCTCGCGTCATTGATCGACGTGGTGTTCATCCTGCTGCTGTTCTTTGTCGTGACCACCACCTTCACCCGGGAAACCCAACTGCGTGTCGACTTGCCCGAGGCGGTGAGCGGTTCACCTGCCGAAGACCAGCAGGTCAAGCAACTGGATATCGCCATCAGCGCAGACGGCGTATTTTCAGTGAATAACCAATTGCTGCAGAAAAACGACCTCGCCAGCCTGATGGAGGCCTTGCAGAAAGAGTCCGGTGGCGACACCCAGCTACCGCTGTCGATCAGTGCTGATGGCAAGACCCAGCACCAAGCGGTGATCACCGCCATGGACGCGGCCGGCAAGCTCGGCTTCAGCCATTTGCGCATGACCACCGTCGAGGCGGCGAGCCCGCCCTGATGGCCATTTCCGATCGTTTGCTCAAGGCCTGGTACGAGGGCCATCCGGCATTGGTGCTGTTGCGGCCGCTGGAGTCACTGTATCGCCGGGTGGTGCAACGCAAGCGTGCGCGCTTCGTGGCAGGTGAGGGCGAGATTTATCAATCGCCGGTGCCGGTGGTGGTGGTCGGCAATATCACCGTGGGAGGCACCGGCAAGACGCCGCTGATCCTGTGGTTGATCGAGCATTGCCGTCGTAGCGGTTTGCGCGTGGGCGTGGTCAGCCGTGGCTACGGTGCCAAGCCGCCGCAGTTGCCGTGGCGGGTCGAGGCCAGCCACAGTGCCGAGGTGGCCGGCGACGAGCCCTTGCTGATCGTGCAGCGCAGCGGCGTAGCGCTGATGATCGACCCCGACCGCAGCCGCGCGGTAAAGGCCCTCTTGGCCAGTGAACCCCTGGACTTGATCCTTTCCGACGACGGCCTGCAGCATTACCGCCTGGCCCGCGATCTCGAACTGGTGCTGATCGACGCTGCCCGTGGCCTCGGCAATCGTCGCTGCCTGCCGGCCGGGCCGTTGCGCGAGCCGGTGGAGCGCCTGCAAAGTGTGGATGCGTTGCTCTATAACGGTGCAGGTTCGGACCGTAAGGATGGTTTTGCCTTCCGGCTGCAGCCCACCGCGCTGGTCAACCTGCACAGCGGCGAGCGCCAGCCCGTCACGCACTTTGCGCCGGGCCAACAGGTGCATGCGGTCGCCGGTATCGGCAATCCGCAACGTTTCTTCAATACCCTTGAAACGCTACACTGGCAGCCGCTGCCCCATGCTTTTGCCGATCACGCGCCCTACAGCGCCGAGGTCTTGAATTTTACCCCGTCATTGCCGCTGGTCATGACCGAAAAGGACGCGGTGAAGTGCCGCGCCTTTGCCCAGCCCGACTGGTGGTACCTTGCGGTGGATGCGGTGCCGTCGCCGGCGTTTGTCGCCTGGTTCGACACGCAGCTGATGCGTCTGCTGCCCAACCGTCTATTGCCTTAACGCTTCTTTCCAGGAATCACTCATGGACACCAAACTGCTCGACATCCTCGCTTGCCCGATCTGCAAAGGCCCGCTCAAGCTCAGCGCCGACAAAACCGAGCTGATCAGCAAAGGTGCCGGCCTGGCTTACCCGATACGTGATGGCATCCCGGTGATGCTTGAAAGCGAAGCCCGTACCCTGACCACCGATGAGCGCCTGGATAAATGACCACCGCCTTTACCGTCGTCATTCCCTCGCGCTATGCCTCGACGCGCCTGCCGGGCAAACCGCTGCAAATGATCGGCACCAAGCCGATGATCCAGCTGGTGTGGGAACAAGCGTGCAAGAGCAGCGCCGAGCGGGTAGTGGTGGCCACCGATGACCCGCGTATCATCGAGGCGTGCAAAGGGTTCGGTGCCGAAGCCGTCCTGACCCGCGAAGACCATAACTCCGGCACTGATCGTCTGGCCGAGGTGGCGACCAAGCTTGGCCTGGCGCCCGACGCCATCGTGGTCAACGTGCAAGGTGACGAGCCATTGATACCGCCGGGTGTCATCGACCAGGTCGCCGCCAACCTCGCGGCCCATGGCGAGGCGCGTATGGCGACCCTGGCCGAACCGATCGAAGACATCGAGACGCTGTTCAACCCGAACGTGGTGAAAGTGGTCAGCGACATCAACGGCCTGGCACTGACCTTCAGTCGCTCTACCTTGCCGTGGGCGCGGGATGCCTTTGCCAGGAGTCGCGACGTGTTGCCGGAAGGCGTGCCGTATCGCCGCCATATCGGCATCTACGCCTACCGCGCGGGTTTCCTGCATGATTTTGTCAGCTGGGGCCCGTGCTGGCTGGAAAACACCGAATCCCTCGAACAACTGCGTGCCCTGTGGCACGGCGTGCGCATCCATGTGGGCGATGCGTTGGAAGCGCCGCCGGCGGGTGTCGACACTCAGGAAGATCTCGAACGCGTCCGTCGCCTGCTGGGCGCCTGATGGAAGTTCTGTTTGTATGCCTGGGCAATATCTGCCGCTCGCCAACCGCTGAAGGCGTCCTGCGCCATAAATTGCGCGAGGCGGGCTTGGCCGGCCAGATCGAGGTGGCGTCTGCCGGCACCGGTGAATGGCATATCGGCAACCCGCCGGACCAGCGCAGCCAGCGTGCGGCACTGGGGCGTGGTTACGACCTGTCATCCCAGCGTGCCCAGCAGGTTAGCCGCGCCGACTTTGCGCGCTATGACCTGATCCTGGCCATGGACCACAGCAACCTGCGCAACCTCAAGGCCATGCAGCCGGGTCAGGGCAAGGCGGAACTGGACTTGTTCCTGCGCCGCTTTGACGGCGAAGTGGACGAAGTGCCAGACCCTTACTACGAAGGTGAACAAGGTTTCGAACGGGTCCTGGACCTGATCGAGCGCGCCTGTGATTTATTGGTGATCGAATTGAAGGGGCGGTTATGACCTTGCAAGTGCTTGCGCAGGTATCGCTCAAGCCATTCAACAGCTTCGGCATTGATGTGCGCGCTCAATTATTCGCCGAGGCCCACAGCGATGCCGAGGTTCGCGAGGCCATTGCCTATGCTGCTGCACACGCGGTGCCGTTGCTGGTGATCGGTGGCGGCAGCAATTTGCTATTGACCCAGGATGTCCCGGCGTTGGTGTTGCGCATGGCAACAGAAGGCATTCGCGTGCTGCACGACGATGGCGTGCACGTGCTGGTCGAAGCAGAAGCGGGCGAAGCCTGGCACCCGTTCGTTTTGTGGACCCTTGAACACGGCTTCTGCGGCCTGGAAAACCTCAGCCTGATCCCCGGCACCGTCGGCGCCGCACCCATGCAGAACATCGGGGCCTATGGCGTGGAGATCAAGGATGTCTTCGCTGGCCTCACCGCCCTGGATCGCCAGACAGGCGAACTGCGGGATTTCAGCCTGGACGAATGCAACTTTGCTTACCGTGACAGCCTGTTCAAGCATGAAGTCGGGCGGTGGTTGATCCTGCGGGTACGCTTTGCCCTCAGCCGCACCAATCACCTGAAACTCGACTACGGCCCGGTGCAACAGCGCCTGACCGCGCAGGGCATCACCCACGCTACACCAAGCGATGTGAGCCGGGCGATTTGCAGCATTCGCCGCGAGAAACTGCCGGACCCGGCAGAGTTGGGCAATGCCGGCAGCTTCTTCAAGAACCCACTGGTGTCCCAGGCCCTCGCTGCCGAACTGCAAAGCCAATACCCGGACTTGGTCGCATACCCTCAGGCCGACGGGCAAATGAAACTCGCCGCCGGCTGGCTGATCGACAAGGCAGGGTGGAAGGGCTTTCGAGACGGCGATGCGGGGGTACACAAGATGCAGGCGCTGGTGCTGGTCAACTACGGCGCAGCCACAGGGCGCGAGATTGCCAACCTGGCGCTACGTATCCAGCAGGATATCTTCAAGCGTTTCAAGGTTGAGCTGGAGATGGAACCCAACCAGTACTGATCTTTCAGGCCTGGAAATGAAAATGCCCCGTATCTTGCGATACGGGGCATTTTTTATTGCGCTGGTTGATCAGTCGTCGCGGCTCATGATGCCGAAGATCTGCAACAGGCTGATAAACAGGTTGTAGATCGATACATACAGGCTGATGGTGGCCATGATGTAGTTACGCTCACCACCGTGGATGATGGCGCTGGTCTGGAACAGGATGCACACCGAGGAAAACAGCACAAAACCTGCGCTGATCGCCAGTTGCAGGCCGCTGATCTGGAAGAACATGCTGGCCACCACCGCCGCCAGCAACACGAAGAAGCCTGCGGTGATGAAGCCACCCAGGAAGCTCATGTCCTTACGGCTGATCAGCACGTAGGCCGACAGGCCACCAAATACCAGCGCCGTCATGGCAAACGCCGAACTGACCACTTCCGCACCGCCGGCCATGCCGAGGTAACGGTTGAGGATCGGGCCGAGGATAAAGCCCATGAAACCGGTCAAGGCAAACGCCGACACCAGGCCCCAGGCCGAATCGCGCAGCTTGTTGGTCAGGAAGAACAGACCATAGAAGCCGATCAGCACGACAAAGATATTCGGATAACCAACGCGCATCTGTTGGGCCACATACGCCATCACGCCGCTGAATGCGAGCGTCAAGGCGAGCAAGCCGTACGTATTGCGCAACACGCGGCTGACTTCAAGCTGCTCAGCCTGCGCGTTGCCATTCACTGCGTAATTCTGTTCGCGCATGGCGACACTCCTTCAGTTTTGAAACGTTCAGTCGCAAAGATCATAACAGACGCTCTGTAACAAGCGATGCAGAGAGTTTGACAGTGTGTTTCATTCGGGTATTATGGCGCCCGCTGACACGGGATGGGCTACTATAATCCTGTGATGCACAAGGGAAATTGGCAGAGTGGTTGAATGCACCGGTCTTGAAAACCGGCGAACGTTAATAGCGTTCCCAGGGTTCGAATCCCTGGTTTCCCGCCAAGATTTAAACGAAAGCCCCGCGATTGCGGGGCTTTTGTGTTTCTGGGGTTTGAGAATGTTTCTTCTGCTTTCGGCGGGAGTTCCGAAACTTTTGGGTAGGAGTTCCGAAACTTTGCCTATTTGGACGGTTTCGCGGTGGCGCCAATCCTCCTGTAAACCCGCTTTGTGATCTCCTGTTTGCTGTGTCCCAGCAGCAGGCTGGCATCCCCGATATCGATGATTTCCGATGCAGCCTTCGGCCGGATGTCGCGGAACTGAAACCCTCCAATCTTGGCCGCGAGCAGCGGGTCGCCTTGTTCGATGGCGTTCTGCTGGGCTTTTTCCCGAGCCTTGTCCCAGCGCAAGCGCAACATCCCCTTCGTCATTCGCTTTCCATTCCTGTTGATCAACAGGTACTTAGATGAATGACCGACATTCCTTTCGCCAATCTCCCTGACCAATCTCCCCAAGCTGTTTTCCCCGGCTTCCGTACGCATCAGGATTCGAAGCTTCTGGCCAGTCTTGCCCTGCGTTACCAGGAAGTAGTCACCCTCTGTATCGTCGCTGCGCATGATCAGCACGTCAGCAGGCCGCTGTCCGGTCAAATAGGCCAGGTCCATGGCCTCCTTGAGTTCTTGTTCGGCAACCGCGTAGACGGCATCCCAAACAGCCGCGTTGGCGTAGTAATCACGCGGCACCTCCTTGTTCTTCCTGATGCCCTGGCAAGGGTTCTCCCGCTCCGTGAGGCCCCACTCCCTGGCCATGTTGAAAACGTGGGACAGGAGCGCGATCTCGCGGTTGGCACGAACCTTCGCTGAGCGGGCATCACGGTAACCGGCGATGTTGAACGGCGTAATTGAATCGATGGGCGCCTCATCAAACGTAGGACGAAGCTGTTTCAGTTCGGCCATGTTGTCCTTCTGGGTCCGCTCCCCCTTTTTTGGGATGACGTCGCGCACGTACCGGTCGAAGATGCCCTTCATCGTTGTGAGGTCGGCAGGTTTTTCTTTGGCCTCCATTTCGGCCCACTTCAGCCGGGCTTTGCTCAGGTCTGTTCCAAGCGGAATCTCTTTTCCCGCTGAGTCACGGTAGTAGTAGCCGATCCAGATCTTGCCATTCTTCCTTGGGCGCTTACGGCGCACCATTCCTGGTGGCAAGTCCCTGTTTTCCGTGTTCCGAGGGCGCATATCAGTTCACTCTGGAGAAGTCAGGCGTCCAAGCCGGTCGCGGCGGCGACGGGTTTGGATCAGCAATTGTGGCGTTGACCATGCCCAGCTTCATGCGGGCGAACATCCGACCAACCAGTGGCCGGCCGCCGCGGCTCTCGACGTACACCCAGTTGCGATCCTTGAGCCATTTGCGCTGATCACATCGACGCTTGTAACCGGTAAGGTCGGCGAGCTCATCGTCCGACAGTATTTCAGCCTGCATATCTAGCTCCCGCCGCCCAGGGTGGGCCGTGCTGTCTTAATGATGTGGATGGCCAGGCCGAAGGTGATCAGCAGCCAGGCGCATGTGCCGGCGAATGCGTAGAGCAGTGCCTCGGTGGTGCCGGCGTCCAGCAGGCCGAGCCCGAGCCAGCCGAACCAGCCGATGGTTCCTGCCAGGTACAGAAAAGCGCCCAGCAGTATCAGGGTGAGTTTCATAGCGAACATGGGGTGTCCTTGCCGCGCTGGGCGGCAGAAGGTGGGCTGGGTTATTCGTCGTCGTAGTCAGGATCTTCATCATCGCCATGGCTGACGCTGATGGGCAGTTTGCCAAGGCGATCCATTGCCAGGACGAGCCCGATGCGCAAGCCCTTGGCCATATCTTTTGTCAGGGTGATGTCGACTGGATCATCGGTGCCCAGGGAAAGGGTCGTGCCTTCTTTGGAGTTGTCCGTAAGGATCTGCAGTTGATCGGTCTGCCGTTTATGCCAGGCAAGCAGCGCTTCGATCATCTCGCCGACATCCTGCGGCGCTCCTACTGAGCCCTCCAGCGCGCCTTTGACGATCTTCTCCAGCTCCAATTTTTCATCTTCGGCGCGCTCGAGCTGGTCGTCGTCGGCAAACGGACCGCCCACCATTGACCAACTGCTGGCGAATACCTGGGCTTGTTCCATGATGGCTTTAACAGTTTTCTCAGACATGCGAATACCTCGCCCGCCGCTCACCGGCAGGCATGTAGGGGGATTGGGGTTAGGCTGTTGCGGTGTGGAAGCCGCGAATGGTCAAGGTTTCGTCAACCTCCTTCACGACTTTGTACTGAAGGCTCAAAGACCACTGGGTGGCCAGGTTGAAATAGTCCCAGTACCGAACAACCCACCCGACCATCTCTTTGTGTCGTGGGCCAGCGGTTGTTCCGTAAATTCCACAGGCGCCCAGGTAGGCCACGAACTCATCAATGTTTGTGTACGGGAGAATGTCGTGGTCTTCGATATCAAGCATTCGCTCGAACAGTTCTGCCATCGCGATCAGGTTTTCCCGGAAGTATTGGCAGGTTATGAAGTGCTTTTTGTAGAGAGCCCAAACCTTGAGCGTGATGCCGCCGGCCTGGAATGCGGGGTAGGCTTCATCGTCTGGTTTCAAGTTGTCTGGGTCAAAAGCGATCTTGATGATCATGGCCTCGGCCCCTTGTAGATGAAGACGTAGGCGAACCAGAGGGTGGCGATCATGGCTTCACCTTGATATCGACATCGTCGTGAATCCATTCGATATCGAGTAGGTCATCGTCGTCGATCTGCATTTCCCGATGGTCATTGCTTGTCAGCAGCTCCTCCACTTCATCGTCATCGACGTTCTCAATGACCTTTCGGAAGTTCACGACTGCCTTGCCGGTGAGCACGACTGTTCTTTTCATGGGCGAGTTCGTCCTTGCCGCTATAGCGGCTGACTTTGAAGGGGGACTGATGTTCGTTGTTTGTGGAAATTTCTTGAATACATGTAGGCAAAATGCCAGCCTTAGCTATTCTGAATAGGACGGTGGATAAGTAGGGGTGGGTTAATGAAAGCCGCATTGGGATTAGTGGTCGTGTTATTGCTGTTTGTTGCATTTTTTTTGCTTATTAGTCTTGAGTATCCCTCCGCTTCACATGCGGCACTGGTTACATTTTGGGATGAAATGAAGTGGAATTTATTGACGCTTGTAATTGATGTGTTTGTTGTAGTTATAGGAGTGTCCTACATACTTGAGGTGCGGGATGATAAAAAATGGGAGCCTGCTCGTAGATTGGTATCAGAAAACGGGACTCTCGCCATTGCCTGGATGACGCATGCAGGTTATCACTGCTTCAAAACGGAAGGTGTAAGTCCGGAGCACCAACACACTCAGATGCGTTTAATTTTCTTAAAAAAATTCATTGCTCACATTCAGAGATTTGAGGAGTCAATACATCTTTGTAATGCCGGCCTTGGTAAAGACCTAATGCCTTTAGCGACAGAGGCGGTTTGGAAAATGAAACAAGTGGTTCCTATTTTTAATTATTTACTTTTTGCTAAAGATACACAGTCTGCCAATGAAGCGGTTTTGTACGAGGTGCCAAAGCTTCTCATTTCGGAGGTATGCGAGCTTGGAAGCCGCTTGGGGCAATTGTTTGACACAAAATTGGAATCATGGATGGTTGTAGACTCCGAGCAGGCAGTTGATTCAATGTTGGACTTTATTGCAAGGCATCATCATATATACCAGCAAGGTGAGCTTCCACGCGGAGTTAAATATAATTTGTTACATGTGTATGACGCGAATATGTTAAGGACTGTTGTGGGAGGAGACGGTATATCGCAAGTCAAATTGTTCACTGAAAATTGATCTTGTCGTTTGGTTAGTTAAATATTGTCGAGTCGTATAGTGATATCAATGCCAGATCATGGGCATTCACTATAGGCACGCCTAGCTCGCGGGCAATGTGCACTTCGAGTCGAGCACCCTTTGAGTTCTCCCAACCGGGCAGGGTGGCCACGGTGTAGCAGTCCATCAGGGCGGCAATGTCGCGGCGTATACAGTCGGTCCAGGTGCCGCCTTCTGGGTTTATCTCGGCGGGGTTGGTGACTGTGTGGCCGCTGGCGCGGAGGCTGGCGGTCATGCTGTGGAAGTTGGGGAAGTTCAGCCCGGGCAAGCCGCTCATGGGGCCGCTGAGGTAGATGCGCTTCATGCTTCCTCCTTCGGCGTGTAGGTCAGCGTGCCGTCGAGGATCGCTTCCTTGATAGCGTTGAACTCCCAGGCGTAATACTGGGATTCGACATAAACCCTCATGCCCTCGCGGTAGTCGTGCTTCTTGCGCTTGATGAAGGCTTCCGCGGCCGCGTGGGTGAAGTGGGCGTTGACGTATACCCAGCGGTCGTCCCAGCCCGTGACGGTGTGGTCCGGTAGTTCGCCGAGCAAATACCACTGATCCGACTCGTCGGCCTTCATAAATTGGCACTCAGACCAAGCCTGCATTTTTTTATTCAGCTGGCTTTTCTGGTAGCGGGACAGGCCGTCCCAATACTCTTTGACCGAATATGCAGCCGATTCGCCGCTGTCCCAATACACCACGCGTTGTTCGGTGTAGTCCATGTCCAGACCGCAGACGATGCGCCGAGCTTCGACGATGAATATCGCATCGCGAGTGCAGTGATCATGGACACGTTTACCGTTGCAGTCGTAGCGCAGGCGGTTCACGAAGTCGGCCCAGGTAGCAGCGTCGAGGCCGAGGCCGGTTGCCAGGCTCGGCACGGGCTCAGCGATTTTGTTTTCTGTAGGCACGGGGAGTCCTTGCCGGGCCATGCCCGGGCGGTGGAGTGGGGGAGTTGGAAAAAACCCAAGAGGAAGGGTGGGCCGAGCTTTGAATTAATTGGGCACTTATAGACTACGAAGCCATATCGTTGGCTTTGAGTCTTCATAGGAAGCTCAAAATGAAACAGCTTATTGAAAACCTGATTTTCCAGGTCCTGATTGAACTGCTTGGTCAGATGCTCATGCGTCTGGCGGAGTGGATGGCGGCAGTGCCGTGGTTATGAGTTATGCCGCAGCCGACTGCCGCTGTTCGGCACGCCATGGATCATTGGCTCTCGCCAGTGCTGCCATCGGCGGCGGGCTGACGCTGTTGCCGCACATATGAACCTGCTGTGTCTTGGTGAACGGTTTGCCGTCGGCGCCGTGGCTGATGATGTAGTCGGCCGGGAAGCCCTGGGCCTTGTACAGCTCGGACGGCTTCAGCATCCGCAGGCAGATATCGACGATCACGTAGGGCGTTCCCTTCACCATGACGGTGACCATTGCCAGACGGTCCTTTGTGGTGATCGTCGGCGCCGGCGAGTCACAGGCGCTGATGTTCTCGGTTCCGTAGTAGCTGATCAGGAACGCCGCGACCCGCAGGGCCCCGGCTTCATGCTCAGGCGAGAGCGTGAGTGACACCAGCGAACTCTTGCCACCGCCGCCGGCGGTAATCGTCGGTGCCGGATCATCCAGGCCCTGGCCAACACTGGCGCCGAATGCCCGCTCCATGAATGCGCTGACCAGCCCGTGGTGCTGGCCGCCCGCGCTGACGGTGTGCAGCGGGTCATTGACGTCCCGCGCATCGCAGTTGCCGCGCAAGTGCACCAGGTTCGCGACTGCCAGTTGCTGCTGGCTGCCGGTGTTGGTCACCGTGGTCATGGGTTCGTGCATGCCCTTGGCGTGCGTGGTGTTGAATCCCCCATTGGCCTGGATCATCACCGCTGCGCTGACGGATTGCCCGCCGCCGCTGGCAGTGACAGTGCCGATCGGCCCGCAGATGTCGTTCACCCCGTGGGAACGGCGCTTGTTTGCCCCAGAGCCCTCGCCGTGCCCGGCCTGGACGATGCAGGCGGAAGCCAGTGCGTGCTTGACGCCCCCGGCGACAACCGTCCCCAGCGGCTGATCCAGACCCGGCACCCGTAGCTCTTGCCCTGCGCGCTCGCCGTATCCCGACTGAATCAGCGTTGGGCTGATCAGCGTCAGCTCACCGCGATTCGCGCAAGTCACCGTGGGCAAAGGATCAAGCGGGTCATTGATACGATCGCTGCCCTGATGCGTTGCCGGTGCGATGATTGGGCTCACCACCGAGAAGGCGCCGCCCTTTGGGTAGGAGGTGATGGTGCGCAGCGGCTCGTCGGCAGACTGCACCGTCTCGCCCGACCAGTTGGCAATCGGCACAATGAACGGCGCCGCGCTGTCGATGACGAACTTTTTCATGCCCTTGGCAACACGGCGCAGTGTGGCCGGGGCCAGGTCTTTCTTGCGGCCGAATATGCTTTTGCCCAGGTCGCTGAAGTCGATGCAGTCGGCGGCTGTTTTCCACTTCAACTGGCCCTTGGCGGGGTTCTTGGCGTGGGTTGGCTCCGGCCATACGATCGGCTGACCGTCGCACCGGGCGATCATGAACAGGCGTTCCCGGCTGGTCGGCGCGCCGAAGTCGCAGGCTTTGATGACTTTCCACTCAACGACATAGCCCATGCCTTCCAGCAAGTCGACGAAGCGGCGCCAGGTGCGGCCACGCTGCTTTGGGTCTGGGATCAGGAACTGCTGACCAACCGGCACCACCTCGCCAGGTGCCGCGATATTGCCGTCAAGCTTCACTACTCGTCCGGTGACCTTGTCGCGCTTGGCGATCAGGCGGCCCCACTGCAGGATCTGCTTCACGTTCTCCAGGCTGATGACCCGGGGCCGCTTCTTGCCTCCCCACTTCAAGCCGATCCACGACAGGTTGCGGATCTCGCGCTTGCGCGGCTGGCCTCCAGCAGCCTGACTGTGGTGGGTGCAATCCGGCGACATGTGGAACCAGCCCACGGCTTTGCCGCCACATTCGATGTCCGGGTCACCATCGAACACGTCGGTGGTGAAGTGCGTGGCGCCTGGGTGGTTGACGGTGTGCATACTGATCGCCTGCGGGCTGTGGTTCTTCGCCACGTTCACTGTGCGGCCCAGGCCCATTTCCAACCCGGTACCGGCGCCGCCACCACCACAGAAGAAGTCGACAACGATCTCATCGTCCTGAGGGTTGAAGCCGAGTCCGTATTGGGTTTTGAAATCGAAGGGGTGTTTCTTCTGTTGTGCGGACATAGGGGATCCTCGCCGGCTGGCGTGATTCGTTAATTGGATTGATGATCTGCACTCAGCAAAAACCTGATGGTGACTGCGGTGAGTATGTAAATTGATGTAGTAGAGATACGTCTGATAGGTGATGAGGTCGTGCGGATGATTAGTCGGCCTGCTGATGCGCTCGGAGCCAGAGTTCGCTTGGGTTCTTAAGCTGATCGCTGACCTAGCGCAGTTGTGAGTGTTAACATGAAGCCGCGGGCCTTAGAGGCAGACTAGGTGCGCTGAACCTTGAAATAGATAACGTTTTTTGCTTAAGTCCAAGTGTTTGAGGTTGGGGGCAGGCATCTCTAAAATAATTGTCCGTCGGGAAAATGAGGTTTTGCCGATTTATTCAATATAGGGGTTGAATCTATGTATACGGGGATAGTGCAGGGCACTGGAATAGTCTTGGATGTGAGATCTGGCGATGGCTTTAAGAGTCTGCTTGTTAGTAATCTAGGTGGATTGTTCAATGATGCTTTCGTCGGAGCAAGTGTAGCTATCGATGGAGTGTGCTTAACTGTTACTTCTGTCTTTGTAAACTCCGTTACTTTTGATGTTTCGGATAAGACGAATCTAAATACCTCAATGCAATATTTGAGCATTGGCGATGAGGTGAATATAGAGCGATCGCACATTACCGGCTCTGAGAACGGCGGGCACAGTCTCTATGGCCATATTGAGGGTGTCGCTGAGATAGTTGAACTTAAGAGTCGTGGGGAGACGGTGGATATGATACTGAAGCTTCCTCCGCTCGCTATTAAATATTTCTTCTCCAAGGGTTTTATCGGGATGCATGGCGCTAGTCTGACAGTTCATGATGTCGATAGACAAAAGAATCATTTGAGCGTTAGTCTAATTCCAGAGACAATACGCCTGACAAATTTCAGGCTTCTGCGTAAGGGCTCATTTGTCAATATCGAAGTTGATCATGCCACTCGCGTGATGGTCGATGCTATATCCGCAACGCTGAGGCCGTTACATTAGTACTTATTTTGAGCTACGACTTCGCCGGCTGGCGCTGTTCAGTGATATGGGGTATTACGGGTGACCGGCATGGAGCCGGAAATGGAGATGGCTGTGGCAGAATTACTTCTTGATGATGCGCGAGGCTATTGGCGAGATCTTTCCGCAGAAGCTTACGATGAGTTCTGGACTGAGTATCAGAAAGATATTCAGCCTGACGTAAAGCATCTTTTACGTGTTTACCGAAGACTTCTATGCGCGGCGCTGTTGCTCAACCATCAGGCTGACAAGGTCGCCCCGCTACATGGTCTGGATGGCGGAAACAAATTCATGGATCTGATAGCAAAGTCTGATAAAGAAATCGGGCTGAAACTCCATGCCTGTCGACACTTCGCCAACGACGCTAAGCACGAAATGAAGCGAATCCAAGAGGCGCGTACCAGGCCGCGAGATCCAGAGTACGACCAAGAAGGGAGGTATGAGATCTTTGAAATCCACATGCTCGCGCTTGATGGCGAACTCTACGACATGTGTCGCATTGCCGGTGAAGTTTGGCAGTTCTGGATCGGTTACTTCGATGGGTCGGCAGCAGTTAACCATCGGCAGGCACTGAGTCAGCTCAAGCTCGGCGACAACACCTCGTCCCCTGGATCTTGCTGAATTATTTGCATGCTCTTCATGTGAAACTCCCGAGCCACGTTTTCAGAGATTGCGATTTCGTGGCGCGGCGGATTGAGTAGAGGCTGGCACTTTGCGGAACCCAGCGCGTGCAGGTGATGAATCATCAACGTCATCGCCTCTCCCTGCTCAGTAATGCCTGACCACTCCATCAGGTCGGCCAGCGCCTGCCGTGTGCCTGGGCGAATCCTGAGCCTCAACTCTTCCTCGGCATTCGCCACGCGCTTCCTGGCAGACTTGGCCGAGCGCTCTTTCTGCGGTACTGCTGCCATGGCCTACCTCTTCTATTCCGCTGGCCGGCAGTGCGAGCCAGGTTTGACGTTTGCGTTGCTGGATGCGGGCTATGCGGCGCATGAGTCGACCTTTACCTGGTGCCAGGCGCCGACCGCTTCGAAGATCCGCGCGGCGTGCGCCTCGTCCAGCGATATCGCTTCAGGTATGGCGATCCAGCCCGAAGCCACCATCTGGCTTTGATTGGCCTCGCCGCGCAGCTTCTTGTAGCAATGCTCGATCACGTCTTCCAGGTGGTCGGAGAGGTAGACGCCTTCGGGCGCCACCTCCACCGATTTGCTGTAGCGGTCGCCGCGGGCGTCGATACAAAGCGCGCTGAGGTAGATCGTCCACCGGTGGGGAATACCGCAGACGGCCTGGCCGATCCTCCCCGGCGCGATGTTCTTCAGCGACTTGTAATTGATCATGCCCTGGCGGCCGCTGGGGTCGATGTTGACCACTGCGACGTGATTGGCGGCCAGCAGCGACCGGCAGGATCGGTCAATGCGCGCTTTGAGGTTGTGCGGCTTGCGCTTGCTCATAAAGCCTCCGCGAGTTTGCGCAGCGCTTCACGCTCGGCCCGGGTGATGGGCGGCTTGCGGCGCTTGAGGATGGTGTCGGGGTCGATCTTGGCAGAACGCTTCGGCGGTGGCGGGTTGATAGATGGGCTATCGCCCTGGTAGATCGTTCCGCCAGCGGCCAGGAACTGTGCGGTGCGCTCCGATATTGAGTCGGCGTGCTGGCGTTGCTGTTCGACCAGGTTGAGGTGGTTGCTGATCATGGCTGCCTCACTTAATTCTGATTGAACTGTCGCCGCGCTCCAAGTGGGCCCAGGTAGGTTCGGGTAGAAGTTCGTGTTCAGCGTCTTCACCGGCTGTCATGCGCTTGCGCACCGCTTCGTTATGCTCGCGGATCTCTTTAAGCTTGGCGGCGATGGCCTTTTTGTCGGGGGTGATGCTCGATTTCACCGACGTCAGTTCGTCCGGCACGGCGTCTTCGTTGTCCACGATGACCCGTTCGATGCCCATGGCCAGAGTGATGGTGAAGAGCGGACGCTTGATCGACTTGATGTTGGCGGCTTCCATGTTGCGGCGCAGGTAGTCGCTGATCTGCGACACGCTGTTGGACTTGATCCGCTTGAGTTCAGCCAGGCGCTCGATTTCGTTGTCGATGGCCGTCACGTCGCTTTCGATATTGCGGCGCAGCATGACGATGTTGTCGGCCTTGTCGTTGAAGTCGCCTTGAACCTCGTCCATGGCGTGCTGCAGGGCCTCTTTCAAGCCTTCGTCATCGGTGTCGGCCATTGCCTGGAGTTCGGCGAGCTTGCCGGTGAGTGCGTAGAGTTGAGTCATGCTGCGGCCTCCGTGCCTTTTTCAAGCACAGCTTTGCGCTCCTCGAATGCTCGTGTGATTCGCGCGATGAAGGTGGGTTCGTTGCGGCGAGTTGCCTCGCGGATGTATTTCACGTTCAGAAGCTTGAGTTCGTGAGTCGTGACGGCCTTGCCGATGGTTTCGACCGCTGAGGCAAGCCAGTCGACACGCTCTTGTTTTTGGCGAAGTATCTCGGCGTCCTTGTCCTCGGCCTTTTCAAGCTTGAACTCTTCGGTGATGGTGTCGACGTAGGTTGGATCGTCGAACATGCCCATGTAGATGTCGGCGGCGAACCCCAGAGGCTGCAGGCATTTACCGATGGCGTCAGTCAACGATTTTTTCGCCGCGTCCCAGTCGGTAAGAATTTTTCCCTGCTGCAGGTAGATAAATGGCGTATGGCCGTAGTGCTGAACCGTGCATTTCTGCCCAGCGTTGCCCAAGTACCAAAGTTCGATTTTTACGGTGTGTAGCTTCGCGCAGATCATCGGAGCCTCTGGCCACTCTTTCGTGGGCCCCTGGAGCGGTGCACCTTCGTCAAATCGATCCTCAAGGACGTTCCAACCCCAACCCTCACCACATGGGCCGAAAATTTCGGTCGCCTTGCGCATGAGATAGGTTGGCCTGATCGCAGTGCCCTTAAAACCACCTGCGCCAGTGTATTTTTTAGTCGCATCAGGGTCGGTCGTGTCGACCTGGTCCCAAATTCGCGTGTTTGTGGCCATGAGAAATCCTTGCCGCGACGATCGCAGCAGTGAGTAGGGGGGGAGGGAAATAAAAGTTGATAAACATTCTTATTCGTATTTAAGATACGTAATAACATTTCAATTCATCGCAAGGAGCCTCACCTATGAAAGTGCTGTCCTCACTCAAAGAAGCTAAAAACCGTCACCGTGACTGCCAGATAGTTATGCGCCGCGGCCGGATCTACGTGATCTGCAAATCCAATCCGAAATTCAAAGCGCGACAGGGCAGTGCGAAGAACAAGAACAAAGGCAAAGGCTGATCAGCTCTGCCGCTCAACTCGGTAGCGCAGGACCTGGAGCACTCGACCGCCATAGCCAGGTTCTGCGTATTGCTCAACCGGTGGGCCGAAGAAGCCGCGCCGTTCGGCAAGGCTGTAGGCCTCGCGCAGGTTGTGAGCGCTGATGTCTTCGAGCTGCTCGTCGATAAGCGATTTAACCGGTGCAGTACTCATTGAACCTCCTTACGCCGCCGGCTGACATCCAGTAGACGGGCGCTATACCAGTGGAATTCTTCTGCGTTGATGGCGCCCGAAGTAAAGTGGCGGACGATCAAACCCTCAGCCAAGATCTCGTCGAGAGCGGGCTTATCTGGATCTTCAAGCGCAAACAACGCTTTATCGATCTCAACGTATGGGCTCACAGTTCGTTGTCCTCGGCCTGGGCGATAAGAGCGTCATCAGCCAAAGGTTGAAGGAGGCGTTCGGCAATCTCGCCTAGTTTTCCCAGTGGATGGTCGCTCCGGCCGAGTAGCTCCAGAGCTTCCGATTTCACCCTCGAACCCGCCATCCCTGCGATCAGTAAGTAGCCCAGGGCTGGAGTGTCGACGCCGCAGTTGGCCAGAAGGTTGTTGGCGTACTCATCGACAGCCAGTGCGAACTGGTAGGCCGTGACGCCTTGCTGTGGGTGTAGGTGTCGCTTGAACACCACACTGCCACCTCTGGCCAGCTCTTCGGCGGCGTTGTACAGCCACTCGCTGCGAGCCAATTGCTGAAAGTTTTCGCTCGCCGGAGGCGGCAGTTGTTCGTCGTGCTCAAACTGAGGTTTGCGTAGTGCTGACATGGTCGCCTCCAAAGTGGCGGGTTGTTCACCTGTATTCGTCAACACTCATGCCTCCCGCTGGTTGCCGATGGGCGCGGGGGAGGAGTGCTGACGGGTAAAGGTGGAAAGGGGAGCGCCTGTTTTTGCAGGGGCAGGCACCCTGTTTCCTCGCTTTCCACAGTCGAGGGAAAACCATATGCTTCGGCTTCCACAGTCGAAACAAGGAATGCAGTTATGGCGGAATACATGGTGCGAGTTGAGTTGTTCAGGGCGAGCGGAGAGGACTACGCCGACCTTCACGAAAAGATGGAAGCGTTAGGCCTGAAAAGAACGGTTCGATTCGCTGACGGAAAAACTTACGACATGCCCATAGGGACGTACTTCGGAACAAGCGTCCTGAGCACCTTGGCATTAAGAGATAGAGTGAAATCTATTTCAGACCCACTGACCTCTCGACAGTCAGCGTCTATCTTTCTCTGTCGCGTACAAGATCAGGAATGGTCGGCATTTCTTTACGAGGCCTGATTTGATCCGCCGCCGGATGCCTTTCTTCCTTTAGGCATTCCGTCGGCATGAAACTTCAGCATCTCCATCGCGAGTGAGAAGGCCTCGTCAAAGCCGATGCTTTCGTCAGCCGCGATCTCCTGAACTATTTTCCGAACTCGTTCAATCTGCGCTTCGTTCATTTCCTTTCTCCGGTTTGATTTTCCGGATGACCCTGTCGCCAAGGTCATCGAGGAAATCTGTGGGTGTTCCAATCAAGATTTCTGAGCAATCTCAAACACGTCGATTGGCTCCTTCCCCCATATTTGGCGAGCCGTCTCAACGGTGACCGGGACAATGATCCAGCCTTCGTTGAAGGACTCCATGATCAGCTCTACATCAACTTCGCCAATCGCCCGGCAGCGCTTCGTAACAGGATCAATTGCGGCATATGTTTCAACTATCATGAGCTATCTCCGTTCATTTTCCCTGATGCCCCTCGTGAGAGGGGCATCGAGGAAATCTGTTTGTAGCGTTCTCTTGCATAGGCCAACGGTCGCTTTCCCGTTGATGTCTTTCAGCGCGACACGGGATCAAGGCCCCAAAGCCAAACGCTTACTCTCCACCACGCAGCCTCTCCAGCTACGCCCCCCGAATGAGGTCTCCTATGCCCAGCGCCGACATTAGGTCGAATCGCTGCGTACCGTTGCGCGGTACGTCCGCTGGCTATGCATCGGCCAGCTCGGCGTCCATCAAGTTTTTAAAGAGCGGGTCGATTGGCCGCCTCCTGTTGAGGGGGGATACCGTCTCGATGAACAAACATTACCGTACGGTAATTGTTTAAGTCAATACCGATTGGTAATTAAATTGTTGCGCCCACAAAAAAGCCCGCTCAGTGGCGGGCTGCTTGGAGGCGCGATGCGTCAGTCGGGACCTTGGGTCTTCAGCTTGGCCAGGGCCTGCTTGATGTGCCCGGCGTTCTCGCCGATGGTGAAGAGCGTGCCGCGCACAGGGCGAGTTGATTCTCGTAGATGCGTTCGAGCATATCGGGAAGGGAGTAGGGGGAAGGCATTGCGTCGTCTCCAATTGAGGGTCTAGAGAGCGTAGACCACGGAATTGAAGGCAAAGAAAAGCCCGCGATGGGGGATAGCGGGCTTAAAGGAACTTCACAAGGAGCTGTGGCCACCATAGGCGCTCCACTGTGAAAAGGTCGTGAAAGGGCAGATACAAGAAGCCCGGCGCTAGGTAGGGCGTCGGGATGAGCTCGGTGATGTTGGCTTACTTAATTACTTTCGGCTTCTTAGGTGAATACATCGTTCCGATCTTCAAGGCCTCGTCTTTTCCGCCCTTGAGCATTGGCGCCTTCTTCAAAATGTACTCAGGAAATTTCGTAACCAGATAGTCGTACCTAAACCACCTTCGGAACTCACCAAGGGCGTCATTGGGGTATGCACTGGCTTCCTGCGGATTGCTTTTTGCCTGAGGATATCTGGGCGGATAATTATGCTGGCACGGTACGCGCTCACCGTAAA
Source organism: Pseudomonas sp. HN8-3 (assembly GCF_020790195.1). Classification (NCBI taxonomy): domain Bacteria; kingdom Pseudomonadati; phylum Pseudomonadota; class Gammaproteobacteria; order Pseudomonadales; family Pseudomonadaceae; genus Pseudomonas; species Pseudomonas sp. HN8-3. The sequence goes on along the minus strand of NZ_CP086206.1, from coordinate 3,490,530 downwards.
TGGATGAATAGTTGAATTCTTTCCAGTGTTTGGCCCACATCTGCCCAACGCTGATGTCTGGAATGGTTTTGTCGTTCACCGTCAGGTCAGCGTTTATCAGATCGACTATCAGGCCAGTTATCTCATTGAAAATAATGAAATAACCCAGAGGGGAAGAGTTATTTAGGATTGAAACTCGTTCGTTATGGTATTGCCACTTATCACCAGGCGTATAATTCAGCGATTCATAAATGAACCTGCGCAATCCAAGAGTTGCGAATGCCCTGTACGTATCCCTTGCCTGCTGATTGGGAGATCGGGACTCAAAGGCGTAGTACTCCAAAATTGCCATGCAGACCACGTCTGGATACGCATAGTGCGGCTGACCATCTCGCATGACCTCGATATAAAGAGATCGGTCGGTGTAGCCCTGGCCAAAAAGGTACGTTTTGATGAATGAAATTCGATCTTTTGTGATCACTTCGTCATCAAAATGCTCTACCCATTCTTGAGATATCTCATGTAAGGCTTTTCTTGGCGCCCCGGCGGCAAGAGCTAATCCGCGCTGGGTGAGGAATGGTATTCCGTTTTCCAGAACGCCCATCTCTATTCCGTTTACATCTCTTTGAACCTCGACTCCCAGGTCCAAAACAATCTGTTTGGGGGTGGCGTTCTTGCCTTGGTTTTTCATCATTAACTCCCTGATATATAAGCAAAAGGACATGGCGTTCAAGATGTCCAATATTGCTAAGCCAAAACCTTGATATAGCCCTGACAAATTCCCGCCGCACCACCTACTCAGCCTTCCCCCGCACAATCCTTCCCGCCTTCACCTCATCCGTCCGCACCATAGAAGTGGTTCAGCGCTATCAGCTCAAACACAGCTACGAAAACGCAGAGTACAACGAAACCGGGGCTGAAGACTCGTTTGCGGCCGGACGAGTCTCCACCCAGCCCAGCGACGTCGGAATAGCCGGGGAGCATCATAAGGAAAGTCAGGCAAGCAATGACTCCAGCCTTGCTCCAGAAACTCTGCTCTCGCCATGCAGTCATTGGTTCACTCTGGGCGGCAGCGTCAGGAAAACCATCCATACCCAGGACACTTCATGGCTCTGAGGCGACGTTTAAGCGCTAAAGTTTTCGTATAGTCAAAATCCGAGGCGCTGAGATTGGGTTGCAGTCCGATTCGCAAAACGACGTCAAGCTCTTGATCATCAGCGACTCGCTTGAAATTGCGACATTGCTTTAAACGATCAGCCTCTGTTACGGGCATTGGTACTGCGTCAATCTTTTTTTCGTACTCGGTTTTTTCTTTTGGCATGCTGTAGCAGCCGGCGAAAAGAAGTGGCGCAGCTATGAGAGCGGCTATCCGTAAGGCATTCATCAGTACATTCCCTTGCGCATATGAGCCCTGCTCAGCTCGCGGTAGTTCTATTTAGGTTGTCGCGCCCGACCAGGTGTCTATTCGGGCTTGTTTCGATTTATTTGCCCCGCCTTCACCTCATCCGCATAACCCACCAGCCTATCTGACTCCTCATAGAGCGTACCCACCAACCCCATCAGGGCTATGGCGTCGGCATCACTGAGCTTTTCGGCGAGCTTGACTAGGTCGATACAGGACTGCTCAAGGTTGAAGGCAATAGCCTTCAGATCGCGACGTAGCTGCTGGTTGGGTTTGGTGAGGGACATGGCGTCGGCCTATAACTTCCGCGCATTCCAGACAAGCAGAACACGAGCCTGAATATGCACTTTGGCGAGCATATCGCCCTCAATCATGATTGCGGGGTACACAGGGTTATCTGAAATCATGCGCAGGGAGCCGCCAGTCAGGCGCTGAAGCCGCTTAATGAAGAGCTCGCCCTCCAGCGTGAAGACATAGATCGCATCGGTTCGGATCTCGGTGATGCCACGATCTACCAGCAGAGCGTCGCCGTTACGGAACGTGCCCTCCATACTGTCACCGTCGCCATCGATGATGGCCAGGTTCTCCAGCTTCGAATATGACAAGCCCTGAGTCTTAAGCCAGTCAAGGTGGACGGTAATATTCCTGATGACCTCGATATGGTCTGGCGGAACCCGCCCCGGCCCCATCGAACCAGCTACGTCAAGCTGGGGAATGGTGATGAAATTGGCGTCATGAGATTTTCGACGAGAATCGATGGGAATCACGTTGCTCTCCTTGGCATGACCGTCACCAATCGGCGCATCTAGCGCATATCTGGCGAGCCCAAACTCGATCTCGATTTCCCTAGCGAAGTCTTCTCCGATGGTTTTTGCTCCATTTTTTTCTGGATCAAAAAGACATCTCGATATGAAGTTTTGAGGCTTCTTCAACTTTTCTGCTAGGCGCGACTGTGCGCCGCGAGCGCCAACCCCGTACTCGGTATCCATCAGCTTTTTTAGGTTGTGCCTGCGCACTTCGCGAATATCCATCTTGCGATTCTCTACGGGTCATTACTCATTGGTAAATGACCATTCGGTATTGATTAAATGGTTACCGTGCGGTAATAATTGCGTATCACAGAGGAGAACCGTGATGCGAACTAAGCACACCCAGCTTTTGGAGTGGCTCAAAAGCGCTTCCGATGACGCCGTCGAGCGCACCGGGACCTCTCGCGGCTACTTGAAACAAATTGCGTATGGGAACAAGCAAGCATCCGCCGCGCTTGCGGTTTCGCTTGAGCGTGAGTCGGCGGGCACCCTGAGTCGCCGGTCGTTGCGTCCCGCTGATTGGAATCTGATTTGGCCAGAGCTTGCCTCCGCCGCCTGACATCCCTGTCCGCCGTTCCATTGAAGCCAGATTAGAAGAGAGCAGTCCCCATGCAAACGTCCAGTTCCAGACACACCGTACAAACCCGTGATCAGGTACTGGTCGCCCACGCTGCAAATCAGATCGCGCGTACCAGCCTGAGCCAGGACGACTTTGCCCAGGCGTTGAGCCGCGAGCTGCACCTGTCGATCCCGAAGCGCGCCCAGAAGAAAGACGTTCCTGACTTCAACTCTTTGGAACTGACCGCCGACGTAAATGAGTTTGTGAAGGCTACCGGCCGCTGGCTCAAACGTGTTCAGCGCTGGCTGTCCGGTGACCAGGAGATGCCTTCCTGGCTGGAAGAGTCGTGGGTGAAAGCCCTTGAACCCGAATTCCGCGACCACTGCGTGAACGAGCTTGCCAGCCGTCACGGCTTGACCGGCGCCCGCCAGATGACCAGCGACCAATGTGCCAATAAAAGCTTCGGCGCACTGATCCGCGCCCTGGGCGATGTGATTGATACCGGCAGCGAAGTGTTTGACGACCAGGTGATGTGCGAGCAGGACCTGCCGCACCTACCGGCGTTCGCCAAGCAGTGCCGCCAGGTTGAGGCGAAGGCGGGGGAGCTGGGGCGCAAGGCTGAGCAGTTGATGAAGGACGCCCGGCCGAATTTGAAATCCATCGCCTGAATTACAGGCACAAAAAAGCCGACGGTCGAGGTCGGCTTCTTCTACAGCGGTAAGCGAGAGAAATCATGCCAAACATTGTTCCGATACACAACCCTCGGGGGTTCACCCGAATGGACAACCAGATGATGGATGGCTTGATGGCCATCGACTTGTCAGCGCGCGAAATGAAGATCGTTCTGTACGTGGCCAAGGCGACCCTGAACTTCAGCACGGGTGCTCATCGCATCCCAGCGGTCGATATTGCCAAGGCAACCCACATCCACCCCGACACGGTGTCGAAGGCTATCTCCGGCCTGCTGCGCCGTCGCGTGCTTTACAGAGAAGGCGGTGCACGCGGTGATATCGGCGTTTGCGACCCGAAAGAGTGGATCTTCGTAGTAAAGCCGAAACTGACCATATCGTCTGATTCGGCTCAAGTGGTCCGAATCGGCTCAGCCGCGAAACAGACCAAAACCGACGACTCCCTTCTTTATACAAAGAAAGAACCCCTATTAACTCTTTCTACGAAAGAGATTAATCCGCCCCAGGAACTAGCCGAACCTCCAAAGCCTAATCGCAAGGCTTCGTTCGGCATGGCCCAACTGCTGGCCGACAACCCGCACAACGTCCCGGAGCAACTGCTGGCCGACTGGCTGACCCAGCGCAAGACCAAGCGCGCAGCAGTGACTGCCACCGTTTGGTCAACCGTGAACACCGAGTTGGCCAAGTGCGCCGAGGCTGGTTTCACCGCAGACGTTGCAATCACCGAAGCGCTCAATTCTGGCTGGCAGGGCTTCAAGGCGTCTTGGGTGATTAAGCGTTTGGCGGAGTCCGCACCGGTGCCGGCCCCTCAGTCGCGCCACACCGGATTTGCTGAACGCAACTACACCGATGGTCTGATCCAGCGTGAGGATGGTTCCTATGCGATCTGAGCCAATTCCCCCAGCGCCTGAACTACCGCCGGGCACCCGCATTCAGCCCGCTGAGTGCGAGACCCACGGCCAGTACGAACAGAAGGTCTTCCCAGTACTCGGCAAAGAGCTGAGAAGTGGTTGCCCTGAGTGCAGTCGGATCATTCGCGAGAAGGCTGAAGCTGCTGAGCTGGCCAACAAGGCGATGGAGCTACGCATGGCCATGGAGCGAAAGCTCGGCGCCGCGCTGATCCCAAAACGCTTCGCCAGCAAGACCCTGGACGGGTACGTTGCTACCAGCACCGAGCAGCGGAAAGCGCTGAACACCTGCCGCCGGTATGCCGCTGAGTTCGCGCAGATCGCCGAATCGGGCCGCTGCCTGCTGCTGCTGGGCAAGCCCGGTACCGGCAAGACACACCTGTCTGTCGCCATCGCCAACGAGATCATGGCCAAGTCCAGCGCAACTGCGGTGTACCGAACCATCGGCGCCGTCCTTCAGTCCATTCGTGCCACCTACGACCACTCCAGTGACCAGAGCGAAAGCCAAATCCTGTCGAGCCTGATCAGCCCCTCGCTGCTCATTTTGGACGAGATCGGCGTCAGCAAGGAAAAGCCCAGCGACTTCGAGCTGACCACACTTTTCGCAATCATCAACGGTCGGTACGAGCAAATGCGCCCGACTGTGATCGTCTCCAATCTCGACGCCAAGACTTTGCCGGACGCATTAGGCGAGCGCTGCATTGATCGGTTGCGAGAGGGTGGGGTGATCGTCATTCCGTTCGAATGGGAATCGCAGCGCGGCAAGGAGGGCTTCTGATGAAGCGGGCAAACCCAGCACAGCTACGCCAATCCCTTGAGATGGCGAACACCATGGTCAAGCACGGCATCCGTTTCGTGTGCGTGCCGGTGGTGGATGAGGCGGACTTGGCCAATCTCGCCAGCCAAGCCGCTGAGCGCTTTGAGCGCATGGCATTGATCGCAGAAGCAGCGGAGAAGCGGACATGACTGAAGTTCATCGCTACAGAGTCGTGAAAATGCTTTCAGAGAGCGGCAATCGCATCAGTTACGAACCGCACGGGCCGGAGGTTGTAATGGCTTCAGCCTACGACCAGCTAAAGGCCGATAACGAACGACTCAAAGCTGAGTTGAAGAAAGTCGATGCTGATCGCAAGGCTTGCTGGGCTGAGTTCAAGGTTCAGGGACGCCAACTCGACCAGCTCAAGACCGAGAAGGAGGCGCTGCGTAATGCACTGATGGAGTGCACCAATTACCTGCAAGGGGAAATGCTCCAGAAGTTCGGTGGCCAACTGCCGGAAGACATGTACCCATTAACGCGCCGCGAGTACGACCGAGATATTGCGGAGGTTTCTGGATATCGCGCCGCCCTGGGCCAGGGAGAGCAGTCATGAAAACCAACTACGGAAAATTCACTGACGAATACCGTGGCAACGGCTACATGATCAGCTTCGGGTTCAAGCGGGGATGGCTGCTTTTCGGGTTCCGCCCGCTCAACTGGCATTTCTATTTCACGAAACTCGCCTCCAAGCCTGCCGTCCGGGTTTACGTCGGTCCATTCGAAATTGAATTCTTTCTGGTGAAGCCATGACCAAGCCAGCCAAACCCCGGCCAATGCCCGTTTACCTGGTTCTGCGCCGCCTGGTAGATCCGGCCTCCGGCAAGGAGGTGGCCGCTTTCGTACCGTCCTCCGATGCCGACCGGTCGATCCTGCGCGAGCGTGAATTCAAGATGAACGCGAAGATCCGCGCCGACCTCAAGCAGCCACGTAATCCACGGTTCAATGGCTTGGTCCATGGCCTGGGCCGAGTGTTGAGCCAGAACATCGATCGGTTCTCAGGCAAGCAGTCACACGACGCCATCAAGGCGTTGCAACTGGAGTCGGGCGTCTACTGCGACGAGGAACTGTTCGACATCCCTGGCCTGGGCCAGCTCACCCGAAAAACACCCCGCAGCCTTTCCTACGATTCGATGGGGGAGGAGACATTCCAAGATTTTTGGCGCCAGTGCTGCGCGTACCTGGTGCTGCATGACTGGCCAACGCTCACGGAAGAGCGCCTGACCGAAATGGCAGAGTTTGAAGCATTCAAGGAGGTTGCATGAGTCACGACAACGGATACGGAAAGCCTTGCCCTAATTGCGGCGAGCCTATGAGCAACATGCCAAGCCTGAACAAGCGCCAGTGCGCTACAGGCTGCAAGGAGAAGTTCGACTGGAAGCTGGCCCAAGGGCAGGCGCCATTGTTCGGTAACAACCGGCAGACAGCCAAGGAGGCTGTATGAAGCGCACCCCGCTGCAACGCAAAACCCCGCTCAAGTCTGGTGGATCACGCCGCAAGCGCTGCCCAGAGTGCCGAGTGATGTTCGCGCCTGCCCGTGACTCGCAGGCGGTTTGCGGTGAGATCGAATGCGCGATCGCTCATGGACAGTCCGAGAGGGGGAAAGCGACCGCTCGCAAGGCGCTGGCAGAGGTAGGGCGCCGGGAGATCAAGGTCCGCAAGGAGGCTTTGAAGAGTCGTGCCGACCACATGAAAGATGCTGAGAAGGCCGTACGCGACTATCGACGCACCTATGAACTGAGTATTGGCAGTGGCTGCATCAGCTGTGGCGAGTCGCAGGAATCAATCCTCCAGGCCCAGGGCTGGAAGACTGGCGGGGCATTCGATGCGGGCCACTTCCTCGGCAAGGGCGCCCGGCCAGAGTTAAGGCTGGTGCCCACCAATATCTGGCTCCAGTGCAAAAGCTGTAACGCGGGATCATCTAAGTTCGCCCGCAAAGGGGAGACGGTTTCCCAGGGTTTCCGTACTGGGTTGATCGCCAGGATTGGCCTGGAGGCTGTCGAGGCGCTGGAAGCCGACCACACGCCACGCAAAGAAACAGTAGAACAACTGAAAGCCATCACCGCCGAATACCGGGCAAAGACCAGAGAACTCAAGAGGGCTGCAGCATGACCTATCGCAACGTTGTTTCAGCAGTAGTTCGAGCCCTTGCGGCCGAAACCATTAACTCCGCCGGCGGCTGCGACTTCGAGCCCAAGGTGCAGTGCGCCAAGCAAAAGGGCGAGATCGTCGGCAAGGAGGCTGCTTTCCTGACTGACTGCTGGGTGTTCGGGCGTCTGCACAAGGCGCTCACCCCTGCGCACTGGCGCGCGCTGGTGGCGAAGTACTCCACTCATGAAGAGCGCAAGCACGGCGCCATACTGGAGCTGCTGAGCTCTGTGAAGACGCCAGCGCCGAAACGCTTCCGGGAATGCGCGGTGCTGACCTGGGCCATTCCACCAGTTGCCGGTGCCGAAGGCAAGCGCTCCGCCGCGGTGCTGCCAGCCGCCTGGTACGACATCACCAATTGGGACAACGACGGCAAGCCAGAATCAACTCGGTACCGGTGGCGCTCGACGATTCGCAAGACACTGGATGACCAGGTGAACGAGGCGCTCACTGCTGCTCAGGAACTGCTCGACGCAGAGGGGCTGATAGAAACTTGCGCGGCATAGTAAATAGCGATTGCATTGGGTGAGAAAGTGAGAGAACATTTACCCATCCTGTCGATCTTGCGCGTTAGGGATTGACACTAGAAAGCCTCGTCACTGCACGAGGCTTTTTTTCGTCCGCTCGTCGAGGCAGAAGCACTTTCTGTCTAATCAGTCCCTCCCAGTTATATGCGCAACCCCGCGCTACAGACAGGAGGTGATTTATGGTGGATGACAATAACGGTCCTGCAGCGCCATATCCTGGACCAAAAGAGGATATGCCTGAGACGGGCGAGGGTCATGACTCCGGTCTTGAGCAAGCTGAGTCGGAGCCCAAGCAGGGAACTGGTGACAAGCCGGAGGATTGGAATCCTCCGCCGGGTAATCCAGGATCTGATCAAGACGCTCAAACTCATCGCGACAACGGCGGCGCGAAGTAGAATTGAGAGAGTGCAAGTATCAGAGTCCGGCCAAGCGCCGGGTTTTTCTTTATGCTGGAGGAGTTGAAAAATAACCCAGCGCATAAGGATATCTGCAAATGTCGAGATATAAGGCACAAGAGAAATTAACAAAAGACGTTTTCGTTGAACCCTTTCCCCTTGGATATGGGGTTTATGTTTGGGCCGTGCTCAAAGACGGGGTTACGTTTCGGATATTCTCTTCAGAGGACGACGCCGAAAAGGAAATTGCTTACTTGGAGTCGCTGGAGAAACTGCTACATCCGGACCCTGAACCTGATGATTCGGTGAGTATCAGGAAAGGGCCAGGGCTACAAAAGCCAAAGTAATTCCAACAGGTTCTCGCTGCATTTTAGGCACTTTAATCAAAATTTTAGCCCCATTTTTTGGGGCTTTTCGTTTTCGGTCCTACCACACCCATATTCATTGCTGAAAGTGCAGTTGGGGCTGACCTATTCTGGCCAAGGCCATTTTCTTCATGGAGCGACGATGGATCCTACTGACCTCGGCCCAGGCACAGCTACCTGGCTGGGCGGTAGTGCCACCGTTGTGCTGGGCGGCCTGCTATGGCTGCGCCGGTTCCTTTCAAAGGATGCGACTGACCGCGCGATGGACAGCGCCGATATCGGCACACTCAAGCGCCTGAACGAGCTGCTGAACCAGGAGCGCGCCGCACGCAAAGAAGCCGAGGCCCGCGCCGATCAATTCGCGAAAGAGCGGAATGACTTGGCGGCCGCTGTTGGGCGCATGGAAGGCAAGATCGAGGCGCTGACCAGCCAGGTCGCTCAACTCACTGACCGCGTGACGCAACAGAGCGACGAGATCACTCGCCTGCGCACCAAGCTGGGAGGTATCGCCTGATGGATAGATGCGCATTGGAGTTCATCGCACGGCGTTGGTGGAGGCGGACTGAGGTCTGGGCTATTGCTTTGCTGCTGGTAGGTGGTGGTGCTGTCCTTGGCTACCAGGCTGCTTACTGGGCACTCGCTGATAAGCAGAGCAACCAGATCACTGATGTTCGCAAGGCCTACGACACAGCGATGGAGGAGCGGGACAAGCGCCTTGAAGAGCTGACCCGCAAGACCGGCACTGCCGCCGACAAGGCCACCAAGGCTGCTACTACCGCCGCCCAAGCCGTTGATAAAGCGGATGAAGCTCTCAATCGGGCAGCTCAGTAATGCGCGCCACGTTTTCGAATGCGCCAAATCGTGGCGCGAGGTTTTACAGATGAGCAACGTCACCCGGCTGCGCCACGCACTGCCAATGAGTCCGGACATAAACGCTGCGGTAAGCGCTCTCGACAAGGCCATTGCCGACGCTGTAGATGCCGCCAAGGAAGCCGGTCTGCCCCAAGGCCTGATCGTTGGATTGCTCCACGGTCACGCCCATGCACAGACACACCAGATGGTGACGCAATGACCGCGACCATCCATGACATCGCTGAGCAGCGCCCGCACCTTATGGTGGTAGCCAGTGATGGTGCTCACGTACTCCCGCACGCCCTGGTGCAGTCGGTGATTGATGGCAACAAGCCTTCGTCCATCCTGACCGAGCCAGTAGTGCAGCGGATCATTGAAGAGTGGCTTCAGCAGGTGATTGCATGACCGTGAAGGTTCTGGAGTTCAAACGGGAGGACTGGCGCGATGCCGCCAAGACCCTGCGCAAGATCGCCGATGACCTTGATGCCGGCGAGCATCCCGAATGCACAGTGGGTGCGCTGACCTTGATCGGCGCCAAGGGAGAGGTGACCGTGTTCGGTCTCGGCCCAAAGTGTGACGACCTGCAATGTCTTGGGGCTATGCGCCTGGGTGAGCAGAAGCTGATTGATGTGCTGCTGGACAGCCAAGACTAAGGATTCCCCATGACAACCAAGCAGCCCGACTGGGAGGCGATCGAACGTGCCTACCGGGCCGGTCTGCTTTCTATTCGTGAGATCGCATCAACCCAAGGCATCACTCACGGAGCAATCAACAAGCGCGCCAAGCGGGATGGATGGGAGCGAGACCTCAAGGCGAAGATCCAGGCTAAGGCTGATTCGCTGGTATCCAAACGCACGGTATCCACTGAGGTATCCACCAAACAGGCGGATACCGAAAGAGAGATCATCGAGGTTAACGCCGAGGTCATCGCCAATGTGCGGATGGCTCACCGGGGCGACATCTCTCGCGGCCGGCGGCTCACCAACAAGCTGCTGGACGAACTAGAAGGCCTGACAGATAACCGCGAGCTGTATGACCAACTGGGCGAGCTGATGCGCGACCCGGATGACAACGGCTTCGATAAGCGCAACGATTTGTATAGCAAGGTGATCAGCCTACCAGGCCGAACTAAGACGATGAAGGAACTGGCCGAAACCCTGAAGACGCTGGTTGCCCTGGAACGCCAGGCCTATGACCTCGACACCAAAGGCGGCAACAGCGACGCCGACGCGCTCTCGAAACTGATGGACGATCTATCGAAGGAAGCCTGACATGAAGCCCGAGCACTTGAAGCTGCTCCGGGATAAGCGCTGGCGGTTGAACAACCTCTACTTCATCACGGACAAGCAGGGCAAGAAGGTCCGCTTCCGGATGACGGATGAGCAGATCGAATACTTCGACGGGATGCACACTCGGAACATCATTCTGAAGGCCCGGCAGCTCGGCTTCACAACAGAGTGCTGCATCATCCAGCTCGACGCGGCCCTGTTCGAGTCCGCCAAGTGCGCCCTGATCGCTCACACCCTGAACGACGCAAAGCGCCTGTTCCGGGAGAAGGTCAAATATGCCTACGACAACCTTCCTGCTGAGATACGCGCTGCCAACCCTGCTTCTAACGATGCTGCTGGTGAGCTTGTGTTTAGCAAGGGCGGATCGCTCTACGTGTCCACGTCCTTCCGGGGCGGGACTCTACGGTATCTGCACGTATCCGAGTTCGGGAAGATCTGCGCCAAGTTTCCGCACAAGGCGCGGGAGATCGTCACCGGCGCCTTCGAGGCCGTCGCCACCGATTGCTTTGTCACGATTGAATCGACGGCGGAGGGCCGGGCGGGCTACTTCTTCGATTACTCGCAGAGCGCGGAACGGCAGCAACTGGCCGGTGCACCGCTCGGCAAGCTGGATTGGAAGTTTTTCTTCTTCTCCTGGTGGAAGAACAAGGCCTACTGGCTTGACCCGACTGACGTTGTCCTCCCGCAGCGCCTGACCGACTACTTCAACGAGCTGTTCGCGAAGCACGGCATTGACACGAACCCAGGCCAGCGAGCCTGGTACGCCGCCAAGGAGAAGACTCTTGGCGACGACATGAAGCGGGAATACCCGTCACTGCCGGCGGAAGCCTTTCAGCAGTCGATCGAGGGCGCCTACTATGCCAAGCAGTTCACCAAGCTGTATGGCGCGCAGAGGATCGGCCCGCTACCGGACAACAGTCATCTGCCGGTCCACACGATTTGGGATATCGGCGTCGGCGACTCCACGGCCATCTGGTTCGTTCGGATCGTCGGCGAGGAATACCACGTCATCGATTTCTACGAGAACAGCGGCGAAGGCCTGCGGCACTACATGAAGGTGCTCAAGGATCGCAAATACACGTATGGCGATCACTGGGGCCCGCACGACATCGACAACCGCGAATTCGGCAGCGACGGCAAGACCCGGCGCGAACTGGCCCGTGAGGGCTACGAGATCGACGGACATAAATACAGCCTCAAGTTCAGCGTTGTTCCAAAGCTCGGCATCGACGAAGGCATTGAGCAGGTTCGGGAGATCCTTCCGGCCTGTGCCTTCGATGAGTCCAAGTGCGAGCTGGGTATTTCCTGTCTGGAGAACTACCGAAAGGAGTGGGACGACAAGCGGGGCTGCTGGAAAGACAAACCACTTCACGACTGGTCATCGCACGGCGCGGACGCCTTCCGCTACTTCGCCGTCTCGATGGGCCGACGCAAACGCACAGGCGGAACACGCCGAATTGGAGGCTTGGCCTGATGCCAGTGCAATCGACAAACCCCGACTACGACGCGCACATTGCCGAGTGGGAGATGATGGACGACGCGCTCGAGGGCGAGTGCGCCGTGAAGCGCAATGAGCGCAATCTGCCAAAGCCGAGCGGCATGGTTGAGGCTGAAAAGCTCGACGGCGTCGGCAACAAGTACCTGTATCAGAACTACACCAATCGGGCTCAGTACGAGCACTGGGTGCGCGACTCGCTGCGCTCGATGATGGGCCTGGTCTCCAGGCTTATCCCTGAGATTGAGCTGCCTTCCGGTCTGAAGGGGTTGGAGGACAACGCTACGGCGGATGGCTTCGGCCTGAAGCAATTGTTCTTCCGCATGGTGCGCCAGGCCATTTCCCACGGCCGGGTGCCGCTGGTGGTGAACATTGATGAGAGCGGCGAGCCGTATTTCTCCACGTACGCCACCCGCAACGCGATTAACTGGGATACCGCTGATCAAGGTGGCCGGCAAGACCTGGTGCTTTCGGTGTTCCGCGAGTTCCGCAAGAAAGGCGGGGATCGCTACAGCCATGATTGCGACACGGTGTTCCGAGAGTTCTTCATGCAGGGCGACGTTTGCCACACTGCTGTGCGTAATGAGGGCGGTGAGCTCGTCGAGGATGAGAAACCACTGGGCACAACAGGTACGGACAACCGCCTGGTCAAAGGCCTGTCGTACTTGCCGGTGATCTACTGCGGATCGACCGACAACTCGCCGGACGTCGACGAGGTACCGTTGCTGACCATGGCACGGGCCGCGCTGAAGTCCTACCAGTTGAGCGCTGACTACTTCACGTCGTTGCACTACACCAGCCATCCACAGCCGTGGGTAGCAGGGATGGATGATGTGGAGCTGAGCGTCACCGGCCCATCCGCTGCTTGGGATCTTGGTCCGACGGGCTCCTGCGGCTACCTTGAGTTTCAGGGCGCCGGCATCGAAGCTGTCCGCAAGGCAATGGATGACCAAAAGAACGCCGCGCTTGAAGCCGGCGCCAAGGTCATGGACGTGGGCGGCACTGAGTCGGGGGAGGCCCGGAAGACGCGCCAGAACGACCAGCACGCCACGTTGCACAGCATCGTCATCACTGTGGCCGAGGCGGTGGAGCAGGGCCTTCGATACGCCGCCGAGTGGAAGGGCTACGACCCCAAGCAGGTCAAGTTCAAGGTTAACCCTGAGTTCGTTACCCCGGTGGTCGACGCCCAGGTGCTCGCTGAGCTGCTGAAAGGCGTGATGGCCGGCACGATCAGCGCCGACACCTACTGGCAGTACCTCACCACCGGCAAGTTGCCGGAGCGCCCATACGAAGACGAAGCCGAACTGATCAGCGATGAGCGCGAGTCGGCCGGCATCAACTTGGACAAAGACGATGCCATCGACAAACCTGGTGCAGGCGGACAGCCAACTGCTGGAGCAGACGACGCGCCACTGGGTAATGCTGGAGCGGCTTAAGGCTGGCGAGGTCAAAAAGTTCGAGAAGTACCTGCGCCAGATCGACACGGTGGTGCGGGAGCAGTTGACCCGCAAGGAGCTGACCACCTACAGCCGGGACCGCCTGGAGCAGTTCCTGGCCCGGGTGGATGGCAAGCTGCTGGATATCTACAAGGCCTACGGCGACCTGGTGCAGGCTGATCTGGTCGACATTGCTCTGTATGAGTCGACCTTCGAGGCCAACAGCCTAAGCAATGCGCTCTCCATCGACGCCGTGGTGCCGAGCAACGCGGTGATCCGCGCGGCGGTGTTCTCCTATCCGCTGCAGGTGAAGGGCATCGACGGCGGCAAGCTGCTGAAGAGCTTCGTCAGCGGCTGGACGCGGACCGAGACGATGCGCGTCACGAACACGATCCGGCTAGGCTTCGGCCAGGGCCAGACCAATGCTCAGATCATCCAAGCGATTCGCGGCACGGCGGGGCAGAACTTCACGGATGGCGTCCTGGCGGTGAGCAACCGCAATGCTGCTGCCGTGGTGCGGACGGCAATCCAGCACGTAGCCACCACGGCACGAATGGAGACGCTAAAGGCCAACAGCGACGTGGTGCTGGGCTATCGCTGGGTGTCGACGCTCGACCGCAAGACCTCGCAGCAGTGCAAGGGCTTGGACGGGATGCGCTTCGACCTGGGCAAAGGTCCGCTGCCACCGGCGCACATCAACTGCCGGTCAACTACGGTGCCGACCACCAGGCTTTCGGAGATGTTCGCGAAGGACGCCACGCGCTCCTCGGTGGGCGATAATGGCGGGGCCCAAGTCGACGCAGGCCTGAATTATTACGAGTGGCTGGCAACGCAATCGGCGAGCTTCCAGGATCATGCCCTAGGGCCGGTCCGGGGTAAGTTGTTCCGCGACGGTGGGTTGACGCCGGAGAAGTTCGCCAAGCTGCAACTTGATAAATCGTTCAAACCGTTGAGCCTGGCACAACTGAGGGCGGCCGAGCCAGACATGTTCATACGCGCGAATCTTTAGGTGTCAGCCTAAGATGCTACCTGGCCAATCACGCGATACGTTATTGAGCATGGGAGGTTCTTTCCCGATAAAAATTTGTAGGGATCCGACTTTGTAATCTCCGGGAATGTCAGAGCGCATCAGTACGTGCGGGTCTTCTCCTTCTTGGAACTCATAAGTAGCAATTCCAACCTCGCACCGTGCCTCATTCAGAATGAGCGGCGAACACTCTTCAGTAAGCTGAACCACTACAGGGGCGCTTGACTGTGTCAAGACGCCTTGGAATCCGATGAGAGTTTTCAGGCCGGATTTGTGGCGTATGCAGAAAAGAAGTGCGCCATCTTCACAGCCTTTTGTGGGGTAAAGTTCGCTTAAGACAAAGCGGTACATTTTTCTTCCTTAATTGAGTATTTTGGCGAGATGCTTATATCTGAACGAGTGCTGGTAGTCGAGCATGGTCAGGGGAGTAGGTTTTCTAATAGCTTCGTGCCGCTCGAGAAGCTGACCTTCTACCGCGACTACTACGGGTTCCGGATACCTGAAGCTGAGGCTGACCAGGTCGAACTTCTGCTGCGCGCTACGGTCGATATCAACGGTCGCCAGTGGAGAGGGCGCAAGGCCAATCCTGACCAGGCAATGGCCTGGCCTCGGCGTGACTGCAAGATCGAATACCAGACGCTATCCGAGACGTTCGTGCCCTTTGAGCTTGAGTGGGGCCAGGTACGGCTGGCGGTCGAGCTATATGCCGCCGAGCAGAGCTTCAAGATCGAAGAGCCGACGCATTGCACTGAGCCCAATGGCCGGCGCACGCGGCTCAACCGAGATACGCCAGGCTTTCGCATGCGGCCGCCGCCCTATGCGCCGAGCAGGACGCAATTTGCCGATTACTTGGTCTTGCGCGGGCTCTGTGTGGTGGAGAATGGAAAGCGTTTGTAGGTTTTCTGGTGAGGGAGTACGCTGGATTTGCGATGTCAAGTCGCCATCCCATTACTCAGCCTGTGCGCAGGCCGGAGAAGACATTATGAAGCCCGAATACAAAATTCGTGAAGTTACCCGCTACGTAATCACCAGGCATGACGGGACATCTACGCAAGCCTTGGTCGAAGCTGACAGTAAAAAAGCTGCGCAATCTATTCTCTCCGCGCTAATCGAACAATCTGACCGACATGACGCATTATCGGATATCAGCATTGATGAGCTAGGTATCCAGAAGCGCTGGCGGATGTCGTTGCTCAATGAGGGCATCAAGACTGTTGGAGACCTACGCAATTTATCAGGTAAAGACATCGCTAATTTTCCGAGCATAGGACTGGCAGGGAGGGTAGCTATTCAAGTTGCTGTCGCGCCATATGGCGGTCTTCGCCAGGACTGAAAATAATTCTGAGTTATCAATAACCTCGGCCCTGCCGGGGTTTTTTTATGCCTGCAAAGCGGGCCGACCAAACGCAAGGGGTGTACCAAGTGGCAGACGAAAACCAGATTGATCTTGAAGACCCGGCAGTTAAATCCGCGATCGCCGAGGCGGTCGAAGCGGCCACTCTGGGCCTCAAGAACAAAAACACCGAGCTGCTTGGCTCGCTCCGGACCACTAAAACAGAGCTGGACGGCTTCAAGACCCAGTTCGAAGGACTGGACATCAATGCGGTGAAGGCCTTGCTCACCAAGGTCGGGCAGGACGAGGAAACTCGGTTGCTGGCTGAGGGCAAGCTCGACGAGGTCATCACCAAACGTACCGAGCGCCTGCGCACGGACTACGACACCAAGCTCGCCGCGGAGAAGACCCGAGCCGACAAGGCCGAGGCCTTCGCTGCGAAATACAGCGACAAGGTGCTGGCTGACTCCATTCGCGCTGCTGCCATTAAGGCCGGCGCACTCCCCGAGGCTGCCGAGGACATCATCCTGCGCGCCCGGGGCACTTTCAAACTAAGTGAAGATGGGGAGGCGATTGCCACCGACCGTGACGGCGAGGTCGTTTACGGGAAGGACGGGAAAACCCCGCTGTCGCCGCTCGAATGGGCGGAATCGCTGCGTGAAACAGCAACACACCTATGGCCAAGGGCTCAGGGTGCCGGGCAGACCGGCGACAACGGTGGCAAGGCCACGAAAAAGTGGGGCGAGTACACGGAAACCGAGCGCGCTGCGATCGCCCGTGACAACCCTGAGCTCTTCAAGAAAATCCAGGCCACCAAAGGAACCTAATCCATGCCAACTACCCAACTGACCGACATTTTCGTCGGCGACTACTACGCCTCGCTGGCGCCGGTTAACAGCCCGGAAAAGACTGCTGTATACGAGTCGGGCATCGTGACTCGCTCTCCTGTGCTGGACGCGATCGCCTCCGGCAGCCAGGGTACCGCCGAGATCAGCTACTGGCAGGATCTGAACGCTGATGAAGCACCGAACATCAGCAACGACGACCCGAATGACCAAGGCGAAGTCGGTAAGGTTGCCCAAGACAGCATGCGTGCCCGCGTCCTGTACCTCAACAAAGGCTATGGCGTCACCGACCTGACCGCTGAGCTGGCGAACAGCGAGCCTCAGCAGCAGATCCGCAACCGCTTCGGCACCTACTGGACCCGCCAGTGGCAGCGTTACACCCTCGGCGCGGCTCGCGGCATCATCGCCTCGAACATCGCGAACAACGGCGGTGACATGGTCATCGACGCGGGCGCGACCATCAGCGCGAACGCCTTCCAGGATGCTGCGTTCACCGCTGGCGATGCCGCTGACCAGTTCGGCGCGATCGGCGTGCACTCGGTGGTGATGAACCAGATGGTCAAGCAGGACCTCATCGAGTACCTGCGCGACTCCGACGGCAAGATCATCCTGGCCACCTACCTGGGTAAGCCGGTGTTCATGGACGATGCCCTGGTATATGGCGCGGGCAAGTACCTGTCCGTGTTCTTCGGCCAAGGCGCTTTCGGTTACGGCGAAGGCACGCCGAAGGTGCCGGTAGAGCTGGAGCGTAAGCCGGGCGGCGGTAACGGTGGCGGTGCCGAAGTGCTGTGGGAGCGGAAGACTTACATCCTCCAGCCTGCCGGCTTCAGCTGGAAGGGCTCCGAGGCTCAGAACCTAAGCCCGACCGCGACCCAATACGCCGCTGCTGCCAACTGGCAGCGCGTGTTCAGCCGCAAGCAGGTTCCGTTCGCCGCTGTGATCAGCGGTACCACCACGCCGTAACTTGGCCCACACAGCCTGGCGCCCTTATGGCGCCGGGGTGCTTTTGAGGTGACTCATGAAAGTGATCTACACGGACAAGCCGGGCAAAGAGCGCGGCGTGTGCTACCGCCTGCTGAGCGAGTTTTTCGGCGTAATCGGCTCCGCGACCGAAGTGGTCGTTGATGGCGATGCCCCGGAAATTTTTGACGCTTACCAAGCGGTCGGCATCCAGGTGTCCGACGGCAAGGAGCAGGAATCCCCTGAAACCGACCCTCTGAAAATGAAGGTCCCCGAGCTGAAAGAGTGGTTGACCGCGAAGGGTATTGCCTTCGACGCGACTGCCAAGAAAGAAGACCTGCAGGCCCTGGTGCCAGCGGAATAAGGACAAGCACATGACCGACTTCATCACCGTTGCCGATGTTGACGCCCAGCTCGGTCCTGACTGGGCGGGCACCGGTGATCCGGTCCTTGCTGTGGCCATGGCCAACGCCTGGCTCACGGCCAAGATTAAGCGGGTTGTTCCCGATCCGGTCCCGACCGAGATCAAAACAGCCGGCGCTCAGGTCGCCAAAGAGGCGGCGGCGGGCAAGCTGTACACGTCCACGCAGAAGGAAGTGCAGAGCAAGACGGTATCAGCCCAGTCCGGAACCTCTGTGAGCAAGACCTACGTGGCCGGCTCCACCGATCAGTCGGCCAGCGTCAACTTCGCCCTGGCTCTGCTGGAGCCATGGATCAAGCGTTCCGGCGTGATGATGCTGAAAAGGATCTGATCATGGGCATGCGCGAAGAGATCCAGGCTGAACTGGCTGAAGCGTTCGACGATCCCGACGGCTTGGCCGATGCAGTCAAGCCGGTGACAGGCGTACGCAAGGTAGCTGGCGAGTATGACCCGGACCTGGGAGGCGAAACACCGGAGACCACTGTGACGTACACAGGGCGCGGTGTTCTGGGCAGCTACCTGTCCAAAGAAATCGACGGCTCCCTCATCCAGACCACTGACAAAAAGCTTCTGGCTCTGCAGAACGAACTGTTCGTGTCTGAGGCTGGAGTGCCGACGGCGGTACCGGCTGCCCCGGCCATTGGCGATATCGTCAACGGCCTGCGGGTGATGAATGTGTCTGCCGATCCGGCAGATGCCACCTGGACAGCTCAGTTGAGGAAGTGACATGGCGAACAAATACGCGAGCATGAACGGCAGTTTTGCCGAGAACATTCGCGACTTCGCCGAGCGCGCTCAGGCTGGTATCGATGCAACCATCCGCGAGATTGTGATCGAGATCGGCAGCAGCGTCATCCGCATGTCGCCGGTGGGCAATCCAGAGATATGGGCAGCCAACGTTGTTCACCGCCAGACCAACACCCGCGCAGCCGACGACTACGACTTCAAGGTTGCAGTGCGCAACACGATTATCAACCTCAACGAATCAAACTTCACCAAGGCCGGTAAGCTGCGGCGCGGCGTCAAGTACGCCAAGCCCCTGACTAAGACCGAGCGAGACCAGAACTTCAACGTGAACGGGTTGGTCGTGGGCAGGGACTACGTCGGTGGGCGGTTTCGTGGGAACTGGCAGTTTTCCATCGGTACGCCGGCGGAGGGCACCCTTAACCAGGTCGACCCGGTTGGTGGTGTAACGCTGGCGAAGCTGCGACTACAGGTCCAGGCGCTCACGGCTGGCGAGACAGCCTACATCGTGAACAATCTTCCGTACGGCGTCCCGCTGGAGTATGGGCATTCAACCCAGGCGCCCGGCGGCATGGTCCGAATCACTCTGGCCCGCTTCCAACAGATCGTCGACGAAGCCACAAGGAACAACCAGGTATGAGTCACGCCATTATTGCTTCGATCTACGAGGCCAAGCTGATTGCCTGGAGCAAGGCCCGGACGGTACCCATCAAGGTCGTGTTCGAAAATACTCAGTACGACCCGGCGGATGCTGAGACCTATCTGCGGGCGTTCATGCTCCCGGGCGACACCGCTAGCAATACGCTTGCTGGCGACCACCGCGCTTTCATCGGCGTCTACCAGGTCAGCATCGTGGCCCCGGCCGGCACCGGCAAGACCAAGACGAACCCACTTGTGGCTGAGTTGACCACGCTATTCCCGCTTTATGCGCGAGACACAAAGGCAGGCCTCACTGTCGTTACTATGTCGCCAGTTGATACTGGTCCGGGCATTCCTGATCCGCCCACATATACCGTGCCGGTGTCGTTCGAGTATCGAGCCGACATCGGCACCTGAATACGCCCGTTGGGCAAACCCCGAAACCCGCCTCTGCGCGGGTTTTGTCATTTCTGAAAAGAGGAAACACCCATGGCCGGCATCCAAATGCCCAACGGCGCTACCTTCGAGATTGCAGCCACCTACGGCCCCGCGATCCCATTCAGCGCCTTGACGAACGCCAATCCAGCCGTCGCTACCGCTGCAGCGCATGGCCTGGCCGAAGGCGATGTCATCGCCGTCAACTCCGGCTGGACTCGCCTTGAAGGGCGAGGCGTTCGTGTCGGCGAGATCGCCAGCGGCACTTTCGCGCTGGAAAATGTTAATACCGTCAACGTCCAGCAGTATCCGGCCGGCTCAGGCATTGGCTCGGTGCGGGAGGTGACCGGTTTCACCGAGATCTCGCAAATCACCGAGCTGAACTCCAGCGGCGGCGATCAGCAGTTTCTGATCTTTGGCTTCCTGGCCGACGACGATGATCGTCAGATGCCGACCACCAAAAATCCGATCACGCTGACCATCACCGTCGCTGACGATCCTTCCAAGCCCTATGTGGAGGTCTGCGAGGCCGCCGACGACGACAAGCAAGCGCGCCTGCTCCGGCTCAACCTTCCTGGCGGCAGCAGCATCATCTACAACGGCTACGTGTCGATCACGTCGACGCCGACCATGTCCCGCAACAATCTTATGACCCGCGTTATCAGTCTGGCGCTGACCGGCCGCCCAACCCGCTATGCGGCAGCAGTGGTGTAACCCATGGCCAAGTTCAAGCTGATCCAAAAGCCGACTTTCAAGGCGCCGGTGATGATCCAGCGCGCGGGCTACAACGCTGAAAAGGTTGAGTTTGAGTTCAAGTACCTGGACCGCACCGCGCTTGCCGAGCTGTATACCGGCTGGAACGAGCGGCACGACGAGCTGAGCAAGCTGGTCGGCGACATGGACCTCAAGGCTTTCACCGCTGCCCAGATCGCCCTGCAAGCAGACCAGCTGCTGGACGTAGTGGTGGGCTGGGATATCGAAGAGGATTTCACGCCTGAAAACGTGCGCATCCTCGTTAACTCGATCAACTCGGCGCCCAAGGCAGTGCTGAACGCGTACGCCGAGGCCTTCAGCGAAGCCCGCTTGGGAAACTCCTAAGCGCCTCGCGCGTACTGTATGAGCCAGGGCCGTCAGATGCAGATCTGATGGCCTTCGGTTTATCGCGCCAGGACATCCCCGACAGGGAAGTCGGAATCTGGCCCGACAACTGGGAGGCCTTCAAAGTCTTCGAGGCCATGAGCACCCAGTGGCGCACAGGCGCGTGCGGCGCAACAGGCATGGACTACAGCGTTCTATCCGGTGTGATTCGGATGTGCGGCGTACCGATCAGCCAGCGACAAACCATTTTCAGCGACTTCCGGCGGATGGAGGCTGAAGCCCTGCAGGTGATGGCGGAACAGAGAGAAAACAAATGAGCATCAATTTCGCTTCCCTGGGTATTGCGGTCGAGTCGTCGCAGGCCGCAAAGGCTGCTGATGATCTGGATAAACTGGTCGATTCCGCTGAAGGCGCCCAGAAGGCCATTGATGACTTGGGCAAAACAGGCGAAGGCCTGGCCAACACCGGTAAAAAGCTTTCCCAGGCAGAAGCGGACATTGCGCAAGGCATCGATAAATCGACGGCGGCAAGGGACCGTCAAGCCGGAGCAAGTCGCAAAGCAACTGACAGCGCAGTAGCGGAAATCTCCGTCATCAGTCAACTCGACAAGGCGATGACGGGCAATATCTCAAGCATGGAGTCACTGGTTCAGGCCGAAGGTTTGCTGGAGCGCGCCCGCAAGGGCGGATTGGTCACCATCGAGGAGCAGGCGAAGTACCAGGATCACCTGGGTAAGGCCTACGACAAGATTGAAAAGGCGGAAGCCAAAGAGCTGGTCCAGAAGCAAAAGCTGATCGAGGCTGAGAATCGCCAGATTGAGGCACTGAAGCGCACCGTCAACGGTATTGATCCAGTGACCGCCAAGTTGGCGAAGCTGGAGGCGCAGGAGAAGGCGCTAAACGACCTGCATAAAACGGGTCAGATCGACGCCGATCGTTACAACGAAGCCTTGGCCAAGATCGGCAAGGATAGGGCAGGGCTCACCGAGGCGGCCGGTGCATTCGACAAACTGAAGCTCGGCACCCGCCAGGCTCAGGAAAACGTAATGCAGCTCGTCAACGCCATTCAGGCTGGCGACCTGGGTAGCGGGGCGCGAGCCATTGCTCAATTGGGCGCCGGCGCTGGTGAGTCAGCGAAAAGCCTTGCAGGGATGCTGATCCCGGCCGGCCTTTTGGTCGCTGTAATTGGGTCGCTGGGCTACGCCTACTTCGATGCGATGAAGCAGGCGCGCGAGTTCAATGCCGCGATCAATGGCGGTACGAATGGTGCTGGGCAGACCATCGCCAGCCTTAAGGACATGGCCGACGGCGCCGGGCGCGTCACCGGCAACCTGTCCGGCGCGCGCGAGGCAGTCGTTTCGCTTGCATCCGGAGCAGCTACAAGCGGTACGCAGATGCGTAATCTGGCTGAAGCTGCTGCGGCCGTGAGTGAAGTAACCGGGCAGGGCGCTGGCGAACTTGCCAAGTCCTTTGCCAGCGCTGGCGATACAGCAACTGAAGCCGCCAGCAAGATCAGCAGTCAGTACGGATTGATCACCCTTGAGCAGTACCAGGTGATCAAGGGGCTGGATGACCAGGGCGACAGCCAGCGTGCCCTGGATGTGCTCAGCGAAAATTTGAATCAGGCCGCCTTGACGCGCCTGAAGACCTACCGCGAGTCGTTATCCGACGTAGAGCGCGATTGGGACAACATCAAGAACGCCATCAAGGGCGCTTACGCCGAAGTCCGGTCGGAGATATTCCCAGACCTGGCAAAGCAGATCGAGATCACTCAGCGAGTGCTGGATACGCGCAAGGGCGGCGGGTTTGCGGGGGCCATCTCTAACGGGCTGAGTTCTTTGAACTCGGCTCTTGGTCTTGGCACCGGTGAGCATGACGACTCAACTGAGGCGCTTGAGAAAAAACTTGTTGAACTCAAGGCCAGACAGACGGCAAGCGCTAATCTGGCAATCGCCACGGGTGAAAACACCGATGCGAACCAGAAGGCCATAGATGCTCAGAAAGCTCTGGACGCGCAACTCGATAACGTCAACCCACTGGCAAAGCGCCAGGCGGGACTGAAGAAGCTCAACGACCAGTTCCGGGCGCTATATGAGAGTGCCGAGAAAACCGGTCAGAAGTCGCCGCTGCTCGATGGTGTCAACTACGACGGCAGCAAGTTCTCTGGTGGCGCTTACGACACGCTGGTTAAAGGACTCCAGGACAAGAACAGAGACCCGAAAGGCGCCTCAAACCAGGTCGACCTGACCAGCTTCAACATCGCCAAGAACGACCTGGCCGCAATCACCGATACCTACAAGAACTACCAGAAGGAGCTGGAGGCCGCGCAGAAGGCCGGGCTTGTCTCCGAAGCTGACTACCTGCTCCGTCGCCAGGCGCTGATAGGCAACGAGCGTGACCAGGTGACGGCAGCCTACGAGGCCGAGATCTCGGCCCTAGCAGCTACCAAGGCCAAGAAGACGACATCGGCCGCGCAAAGTATCCAGCTTGACCAGAAGATCACTGACGCGCGCGCAGGGATGGTCAAGGCGCAGAAAGACGCTGACAGCCAGCTTGAAGTGCTGGCGACCAATGAGACCGGGCGTCTGGCAAAGCAAGAGCGGGCGATCAGCTCCTACGTGCAAGCACTGGGTCAGCAACAGCGCGCCCTGGAGCTCGCTGGGCAGCGTGCCGTATTGGGTGTAGGCCAGGGTGACCGCGAGAACGCGTTGAGCGGGCAGTTGAACAGCCAGCAAGATCGGTTTGCTCAGCAATCGCTGGAACTGGAAAACCAGCGCTCCGACCCGTCGCGGAACATGTCGGATGAAGAGTTTGCCCGCAAGTCGCAAGCTCTCGCAGATGCGAATAAGAAGGCTACCGACCAAATCCGGCAGAACTACGCGGATGTGGAGGCAGCCCAAGGCGACTGGACGAAGGGCGCGACATCGGCCTGGGCCAACTATCTGGATTCAGCGCAGAACGTAGCAGGGCAGACCAAGAGTCTATTCGGCAATGCGTTCAGCTCCATGGAAGATGCAGTAGTGAACTTCGCCACGACTGGTAAGTTCTCGTTCGCTGACTTCACGAAGTCGGTTCTCGCGGACCTGGCGCGCATCGCTACCCGGCAAGCAGCCTCCGGGCTTCTCGGCTCACTTGTAGGGCTCGGTATATCTGCCGCTGGCTCGTACTTTGGCGGCGGGGCTACCACGTCAGCAGGCTCGACCGCGGCAGGGTACAGCCCTGATGTTTTGGCGGGCTGGTCTGGCGTTACCCAGGCCAATGGCGGCGCTTGGTCGGGCGGTGTGCAAATGTTCGCCGACGGGGGAGCCTTCACCAACACCATCGTCAGCAAACCCACCTCATTCGGTATGGCCAACGGCAAAACCGGTGTAATGGGTGAGGCCGGGGAAGAGGCGATTATGCCGCTGAGCCGAACGTCGAGCGGCAAGCTCGGCGTAATAGCAATGGGTGGCGGAGGGGCCGGCAGTACGCAGATCAACGTCGAGGTGCACATCGATGGCGACGGTAACGCCTCATCGAATGCGGATACACCTGGCTATGACCTCTTTGGCAAAGAACTGGCCGCGTTCGTTGAGCAGAAGTATCAGCAGATGCGCAACAAGGACATGGGCCAGGGCGGCGTCATCAACAAAGCAATCAAGGGGCGCTGATGGCAATCGAACGATTTACGTGGGCAACAGAGAAGGGCGTGGAGGGTGAAATAACTCAGCGTGTCCGGACCAAGCAGTTTGGCGATGGGTACACCCAGTCGGTGGAGGACGGAATCAACAACCGATCGCAGTCCTGGCCGGTGACCTTTACCGGGCTCAAGCCCCGCATCAAGGACATCATGGCTTTCCTCGATCGACACAAAGGGGCAAAGGGTTTCCTATGGGAACCACCCCTGGGAGATCTGGGCCTCTACAAGTGCAACGGCTACAAGCCAGTGCACCGCGGGGGCCAGGTCTACGCTATCACCGCCACTTTCGAACAAACCTTTCATCCCTGAGACCTACCCATGGCACTGATCACGGACATCCAGAAGCTGGAGCCCGGCGGCGAAATTCGCCTGTTCGAAATTGACGGGACCGAGTACGGCGCGGATTACCTGCGCTTTCACGGCCACGCCATCCCTCACACGCCCGAGGAACTGCTGGCGTATGAAGGCTCGGAAGCGGATCTGCCGGCTAAGTCGATTTGGTGGCAGGGCGCCGAATACGCGGCCTGGCCGGTCCAGATCGAAGGGATTTCTTCCAGTAGCGACGGCACCGCCTCTCGCCCGACGTTCGCCGCCGGCAACATCAACGGTCGCGTCACCGCGCTGTGCCTGGCTTTCGAGGACCTGCTGAAGTTCAAGTTGACCGTTCGCGAAACCCTGGCCAAGTACCTGGATGCGGTGAACTTTCCAGAAGGCAACCCAACGGCCGACCCTACCCAGGAGGCGCTGGAGATATGGTACATCGACCAGAAAACCAGCGAGGACGGAGAAGCCGTGGTCTGGGAGCTGTCCTCCCCGGGCGAGATCGATAACCACGGGCTGCCTGGCCGCCAAATGACGACGTTCTGCCACTGGGCAATGACCAATGGTTACCGGGGGCCGGACTGCGGCTACACCGGCGCGGCCATGTTCGACGACGAGGATAACCCAACGACCGATCCCGCCCGGGACCAATGCAAGGGCTGCCTATCGTCCTGCAAGCTGCGCTTCGGCGAGAACAACGAAAACTCATTCGGTGGATTTCCCGCTGTGTCACTCATTGCCCGGAGCTGAAGAATGCGCAAACACATCATCGCCGCCATCCAGGTGCACGCTGCCGCCGAGTACCCGAAAGAGTGCTGCGGTCTGTTGCTTGCCATGGGACGCGCCCAGAAGTATTTCCCCTGCCGAAACATCGCCACGGATCCGAACGAAGAGTTCCGGCTCGATCCCGCGGACTACGCTGCGGCGGAAGACTTGGGCGAAGTGATCGGCATCGTTCACTCCCACCCGGACGCCACCAGCAGGCCGTCACCGCATGACCTGGCCATGTGCGAGGCCACGGCGCTGCCATGGCACATATTGTCCTGGCCAGAGGGCGATCTGCGCACGATCACACCAACGGGTAGCACACCGCTGCTCAAGCGGCCTTTCGTGCACGGCGCCTGGGATTGCTGGCAGGTATGCGCTGACTGGTACCAGCGTGAATGGGGGCTTGAGTTCGAATCGTTCCAGCGCACCGAAGGCTGGTGGGAGCTAGCAGAAAACGCCAGTCTCTACGAAGGGCAATACGATGCTGCCGGCTTCGTGCGCGTAGACAGTCCTCAGCGCGGTGACATGATCGTTATGCAGGTGGGCCGGACGGCGCATCCAAACCACGCAGGCATATATCTGGGCACCGATCCGGCGCTACCTGGCGAAGATGCGGCTACTTTTGGTCCTGGACCATTCTTGCTACATCACCTTTACGGCAGGCCGTCCGAAATCATAGTTTTTGGCGGACCATGGGCAGATAGAACTCGCCTAATCCTCAGGCACAAAGAAGCCAAACAACGAAAATGACGCTGCATGGTCACAGGGAGAGGGGCAAGCAAACCTCACAACACTACGTAAGCGAGATGCAAATTTGGAACGCTGAGCTTTGCTAGATATAAGTGACGGTCATGTCTCCGAAACTGGGGTAGTTCGTGGCGGAGGTACGCATGACCATCACGCGCGGAAAAATTATTTCTTTCGTTCTATATGGGGTAATTCATTATTAATTACGCCTTTAGATTCCGCTTCAGCGCAGGTTATAAAGGATGCTGCTACCACCTGATCCTTTTTGTTAAATGCTACGTAAAAAGGGGAGGTTTTCTCTCCGTTTGTTAATGTGAAGTCGTAGCACGTGCCCTGAATCATCTTCGTAGGTTGGGTTTTAGTTGGTTGTTTTCCTACGGCCATGACAGATTTTTTTGTAGCTCTTTCATCTTCAGTAGCAGCTTTCACAAGTGGGTCCGAACTGAAAGACCTCAGTGTATCCACTGCGTCTAATATTGAACAACCACTTAGCATAAGTGTGGTTAAAGCTGATGCTGCCAGTATTTGTGCCGACTTCATATTGATTAATCCTTATCCAAGAAAACAGCTCTCGCCAGTGGCAATCCCAGGTTTTTCACTCTCATCACCTTAGGGTTGTCAAGGCTTAGCGAGCGTTATACTATAACGATGAATCGATTCATCTTGCAAGGCTTGATGGAGCTGCACTCTGAAGCCGCTGGTACTAGCTCAGTGAGCAGCGGCAAGGTCTGTTCCTTTGGGCAGGACTGAAAAGAGGCTCTTTGAGGGTAAATCCCAAAGAGGGGGTAAACGCTCATACGGTTTTCGATGACGCTATGGAATACGGCAGACTGCGGCCCAAACGGACGGAGCAATCCGCTCCATCAACTGAACGTAGCAAGTTGTGGCTGGCATACCAGCGACTTTGGCCGAAGCTTCTGATTGGCGCTTGCGGGATATCATTTGCGGTCACAGCCATAACTGGTGAATTCAAACATTGGATACTAGTTGAGGCTTTTGGAGTGGCTTGCTTGGTTTTAGATACAGTTCTGGATGATTTGTAGAGGTGGGTTGGATTGATCTATAAGTCGTTAAAGTGTGGCTGTACGAATTTTCTCAAGGATAAGTTAGAAGAGGGTGCTTATGCATAAGTTCTTTGCTGTATTTGGCTGTTCTTTTATGCTGTTGCCGGGGTCCGCGATGGCTATCAATGATTTTTGGGCTGAAACGATATCCTCCGGAACAACCTCAGCTACTACCTATTTGACTTCGCGAGATAAAAAGTTGGTTTTAGCCACCGAAGACGATGCTAACTGCTTCGTAGCCAGTGATGGGGCTATTAGAGGCCCATATCTTGAGGCTTCTATGATGGAATTTCGTAACTCGCATCCGGAAATTTTGATAAGCGACATTGATCTGGCCAAATCTATACTGGTGCGTACGCAGCAGGTGAGTATGCGTCCTTAGAGGACTTGAAAATCTCAATAAATCAATAACGTATATATGTTTGAGTCTTATCTCTGGAGCATCCAATGAAAAGAGCCCTATTACTTGCTATGGTATTTAGCAACACAGCCGTGATATCTGGTTGCACTGCCACTAACTGGATCAATGCAGCAGGTGAAACGATGAAAGCCAGGGACGCCTACGATAAAAAAGTTATGAGCGAGCGTTTGAGGAAAGCGAATTCCGCTGCCATGCAGAAGAAATAGTCCGAGAGCTTTGAGAGTCACACCGGCATTCTGGCAGCGAATCGCTGGGCTGCGTCAGCATGGGTTTTCGCGTCGCTCTTTTGTACATGATAGTGTTCTCGCTAAACCAAAGAGGGAACGACATGCGGAGTTTGATAGCGGCGGTGGTGATAATTGGATCGCTGGCAAGCAATGCGGTATTCGCGGAAAGTAATGCCGGAGCAAGGTTTTTAAACGGATGCAAGTTTGCCTTACGCTTTTTTGAAACGACGCATATGGCTGCGGACGACAGTCAAGTTGATATGGGTTACTGCGTGGGTGTTGTTGCTGGGGTGCGTGAAACTCTCCAATATCTTACCGGAGGGGTTGTGAACAAGTTTCCAGGTGTTTGCTTGCCTGAAAACTACGTTGATCAAATGGGCATGCAGGCAATCGTCAAGTACTCTGAAGGTCATTCTGATCTATCTACGAAAAGACCTACGCTAATGGCATTGCTCGCACTCAAAGCTGAGTACCCCTGTAAGTAGCACCGCATCCACCCTGGATGCCTAGCTCCGACACAAAGCTGTCATTCGCGGAAGGCTGCAATCGGCCGAAGCGGTCGATCATTATTTAAAAAATTAAGGACGATTTACGGCGTTTGTGGAGAACATATTCACTTGGCGATTAGAGCACTTTTTCTTATCGCGACTTCATCCTAGCTCCTCGCCGTTCTCGACTACCATTCAATGTCGAATGGGTATTGCATACGCCATGGAGGGCGGAATATGCAGAAACGGATAATTATCGTGGGCGGTGGCATGGGCGGCACGATGCTTGCCAATCAACTAGTCACCAAGCTCTATCCTGAAATTCTGCGGGGGCAGCTGAAGATCGTCCTGCTCTCTAACTCTGAGGACCACTTCTACAAACCCGCCTTCATGTACGTTGCATTCAATCTGTTTTTTCAGGAAGAGCTCAAACGTCCAGAGCGCTCATTGTTACGTCCGGAAATAGATTTTCAAGTCGACGAGGTAATTCGTTTTGACTTCGCCAGACAAGAGCTGAGAACACTTAGTGGCAAGCGTCATGGCTATGATTTTCTGGTGATCGCCACCGGTTGCGTTCCTGCTCCGGAACGTATCGAAGGCCTCAAGGAGGCCGGTGACCACTTCTACCAATACGAACCAGCGCGACAACTGGCTCACCGTCTAAGCACCATTGAAAAGGGTCGAATTTTTGTCACGGTTTCTTTTCCCCAGACCCCCAATGTACCGCATCAGTGCGGCATCGCTCCCATCGAAACCACGTTGATGCTTGATGACTTCCTTCGTCGTCGCGGCGTCCGGGACAAGGTAGAAATCATTTACACCTATCCCACCACCGCCCAGTTGTTGCGCAATTGCTTATTCCTACAACGACCCACCGGCGAGATTTTGCCGGGAATCTTCGAACAGAAGAATATTCGCTTTCAACGGGGCTTCACACTGAGCAGAGTCGACCCGGAACAACGAATAGCTTACTCGGAAGAGGGAGATGCACAGCCGTTCGACATTCTGATGGCGACCCCTCCGATTCGTGCAGTTGACGTGGTGCTTGAGTCGGGCGTTTCACAGGCTCAGAACAATGAAGGCTGGCTGCCAACTCATCATGAGACGCTACAGGTTTATGGGCTTGAAGGCGTTTATGTGATCGGTGACACGGTCGATCTACCAGTCAGTAAGGCGGGTGGGGCTTGCCATAACCAGGCGCCGGTGATCGCCAACAATATTGCTGCTGAAATCCGCTTGGGTAGCCCCAATGCAGTGTATGACGGGCGTGTCCAAGCTGTGGCCCAGATGGGCCTAAATGCTGGGATGCCACTTTGGTACGACTATGCCCACGACGTGATGCCGACCCCGCAAAGTAAACTGGGCGGCCTTCTGCGCAATGGATTCAACCGCGGCCTTTACTGGGCTGTGGCTCGCGGAATGCTTTGACCACGCACAGGGAGGAGTAAATTCACATGGATGTCTTCAATGAGTCACTCGCAAAGAGTGCAGATGGTAATACCGACTCGCTAGGCCAGAATGCTGGGATAGAGGCATTACTGGACAAGCTGAAACCGCTTCTGGATGGTGGGCGTCTGGACAACCTGGTTGACCTGCTGTCACTGATATCCGACACCGTAGACCTGCTTGACCTCGCCACTGTGGAAAAACTCGCCAGGTTGTTCGAGAGCACCACCGCCGTCACCTGGGGTTTTGGAAATGCGCTACGCATGGCCACGGCCGAGACTGCCGCAGAGGCGGCGCCCCCCAACCTCTATGGGTTGCTGTCGCTCCTCCGCGAAACGGACACCCGCTGTGGCGTTGCACTGCTCCTCAGAACGTTGAATGTCATCGGAAGACAACTCTGATCGGAAGGAATCACGTATGGACATTAAGCCTCAGCCGTCCACGGCAAGGCCTGGTAATACTCAATGGGACCCTCAGGCCTATCTGAAATTTGCTCGATTACGGGAGCGTCCGGTGGTCGAGTTACTGGACCATATTTGCTTGGAAAACCCAGAACGAATCTATGACTTGGGATGCGGTACTGGCATTGCCACTCACCTCCTGGCCAAGCGCTGGCCGCACGCCGATCTGACAGGAGTCGATAGCTCGGCAGAGATGCTTGGTGAGGCCAGCTATCTGCCGATCAAGGCCCTTTGGCATAAAAGCGACTTACAGAGTTGGCAGGCCGGGCAACCTGCTGACCTACTGTTTGCTGCTGCAGTACTGCATTTCATCAGTGGTCACGACGTGTTGCTGCCACGCCTGCTGCGACAACTCAACCCTGGAGGTTGTCTGGCAGCACACATGCCTAATTGGCGTGACGCGCTGTGGTATCAATTGATGCTAGAAACCCTTGATCACGCAGGACTCGATGGCGGCCCATTGGGTACAGCCGAGTTACGTCGGTTCATGGCTGAGCGCCCGGTGTTATCGCTGGATCGTTATTACCGTCTGCTGGCACCATTGACCAAGGATTTGGATATCTGGGAGACCGAACACCTACAGGTGGTGGAAGGTCAGTCGCCAATTTTCGATTGGGTCAAGGTTTCGGCTCTACGGCCGGTGCTCTTGGCGCTGGATGAGTTCGAGCGGCAGTGTTTCCTAGATCACTTCCTGAAGCTGGTTCATGAGTATTACCCGCCAGAGGGGGACGGGCGAACGTTGTTTCCGTTCAAACGCATCTTTATTCTCGCTACCGTCTGAGTATTTATGACGGAGCGCAGTTAATGTGTGTCTTTGCTCATCTTTTGCAATCAATGGTGTTTACAGTCATCGTCACTTGATGTGCCGCTATTGGCCGAAAGCTCTCCTCGGTATAGCCCAGCCCCGTACTGGGCTTTGTGCATCTGCTCCCCAGTGCTACAGTCCCGCGAAACCAAAGAGGGATCGACATGCGGGTTTTGATAGCGGCGGTAGCGGTGGCGATGCTGGCAGGGTGTGCTTCATCGGTGATCTCGGTTAAAGATGCAAAGCCGGTTCCATCGGACGAGGTTTATGCTTTTCAGGTAAAGCCGGCCGGTGAAAGCGGAAAGATCACGGTTGTACGAGACTCAGGAGCCTTCGGCTCAGGCTGCGATATTGTTGTTTACGTCGACGGGCGCATGGCGGCCAAAATTGGCACCGGTCAGCGGGCCACATTCTATCTGCCTCCAGGTTCACCAAATTTGGGCGCTGGTCTTGCTGGCTCGGGCTTGTGTGTCGGCGCTGCGATCCGAACTATTGCAGCGACAGTTCAGCCTGGAAAGGAGAGCCTATACAGAATTAGTGGCGATACAGGCGGCTTCTACATTGGCCCCTATGTCGACTACAACTGAAAGCGAAATAGATGAAGCCGCCTCCGGGCGGTTTTTTTACGCCAGGAGAAAGCTATGCAGACCTCAGCAATCAATTACCAACCAATGACAACCATCCGCCTGCACGGGCAACTTCGGCAGTTCGGGGAGTCGTTCAGGCTCGCCGTAAAGTCGCCGGCCGAAGCGATTAAGGCGCTTTGCGTCCAGATCCCTGGTTTCGAGCGATTTCTGTCGAACGCTAAGTCGCGCGGGCTCGAGTTCGCAGTCTTTCGCGACAGGCGAAACATCGGAGAAAAGGAACTGACCTACAACGGTGCCGGTGACATTCGAATTGCCCCGGTAGTAGTGGGCAGCAAGCGCGGCGGCATTCTCCAAACGATTGTCGGCGCAATTCTGATCGTGGTCGGGGTCATCTTCTCGGCTACACCTTTCGGCACACCGCTCATAGGTGCAGGCATCGGGCTTGTCGCTGGCGGCGTGATCCAAATGCTCAGCCCCCAGGCTGGTGGACTCAAGACCAGCGCTGCCCCAGAGAACACCCCCGGCTACGCGTTCGGCAGCGCCAAGAACACCACGGCGTCGGGTAACCCGGTACCGCTTTGCTACGGCAAGCGCCGTGTCGGCGGGGCGATCATTAGCGCTGCCATTTACGCCGAGGACCAGATGTAGCAATGACCGGAGCAAGCTACTGGTCACTAGAAGTTTGCGAGTGTGCGGCTATTCGAATCGCTCCTTTTCTATGTCTCCGTGCTTGCTCTGTAGGTAAATTGTGTAGGGCAAAATGAGGGTGTCTGCAATTCCAGACAGCCCCATATCTAGCAAAATTAATGACGCAGATGGGTATCCGTCAAACCCGGTGCTCTGACGTGGCGCTGCATCGAGTGTGCAGTAATCAAAAACGGCACCGCTATAGATTCTAGGTACCGAATCGCAGCTCGAACGCCAACGAGCCAGCTTATTGCTCGCGACGGTGTCGTCTCGGAAAGTGGTATTGACAGTTCCACAGCCTGTGCCTGATATCGCCGCTACAAGCACCAAAGCGTTTTTGAGCTTCATCACATTGGCTCCTTGCCAGAAAAGTTTGAGGTTAACCGAAGCCGCGATATCGCGGTTTTTTATTGCCTGGAGAAAAGAATGGGCGCAGCACGCAAGTTCGACATCCACGGCGCCAAGGGCGGCGAGGAGAAACCAAAAACGCCGACAGAAGCCCCGGATAGTCTGCGCTCGGTAGCCATCGCCAAAATGCTGATCGCCGTGGGCGAGGGTGAGTTCGAAGGGACGCCAACGGCCCGTGACATCTACCTCGACAACACGCCGCTGCAAGACACACAGGGGAACATGAACTTCCCGAATGTGAAATGGGAGTGGCGCACCGGGGCCGTGGATCAGACCTATATCCAGGGTATCCCGTCTGTCGAGAACGAGACCACCATCAGCACCGAACTAAGGAGCGGCACCCCATGGGTTAGGGCGATCAACAACACCCAGCTTTCCGCTATGCGCGTGCGGTTTGCCTGGCCGGCGCTTCAGTCCGTGGACGCCGGGGGCAACATCAACGGGTACCGGATTGAATACAAGGTTGAACTGGCCACTGATGGCGGCGCCTACCAGCAGGTGCTGAGCGAAGCTGTCGATGGCAAGACCACCAGCGTGTACGAGCGCACTCGCCGTATCGATTTACCCAAAGCCACGACCGGCTGGTTGATGCGCATCACCCGCATCACACCAAACCAGAACAACAACAAAATCTCGGACACCATGCAGATCGCCGGTTTTACCGAGGTGATCGACGCGAAGATCCGCTACCCAAACACGGCGCTGCTCTACATCGAGTTTTCCGCTGAGCAGTTCCGCAGCATCCCGGCCGTGACGGTCGAGACCAAGCTGAAAAAAATGCAGGTGCCGAGCAACTACGACCCTGTGTCTCGGACTTACTCGGGCGTTTGGGACGGCACCTTCAAACAGGCCTGGACCGACAACGCTGCCTGGATGACCTACGACATCACTACGGCCGACCGCTTCGGCCTGGGTCGCCGTATCAAGCCCTGGATGGTAGACAAGTGGGAGCTGTACCGGATTTCGCAATACTGCGACCAGCTTGTGCCGGACGGGAAGGGTGGCCAGGAACCGCGCTTCATCTGCAACTTGAACCTGCAGAGCAAAGCCGATGCATGGTCACTGCTGCGCGATATCTCGGCGATCTACCGAGGCATGAGCTACTGGGCCCAGGGCCAGGTGTTCACTCTCTCGGATATGCCACGCGCAACGGACTTCGACTTTGCCTACACCCGGGCAAACGTCATTGACGGCAAGTTCACCTATTCCAGTGCGTCAGAGCGCACACGCTATACCCGGGCGCTGGTCAGCTACGACAACCCGTTGAACAACTACGACACGGACGTCACCGCCGTGACCGATCAGAAGCTGCAGCGGCGCTACGGCGACAATCCGCTGGAGATCAGCGCTATCGGCTGCACCCGCGAATCCGAGGCCCAGCGCCGCGGCAAGTGGGCGCTGCTGACCAACTCCAAGGATCGGGCCGTAACCTTCAAGGTTGGCCTGGATGGCCGTATCCCGCTGCCTGGCTACGTGATCCCGATTGCTGACGAACTGCTGGCCGGCCGTGCCATTGGCGGCCGTATCTCAGCTGTTAACGGCAAGGTCATCAAGCTGGACCGCGACACCCAGGCCAAGCCCGGAGACCGACTGATCCTCAACCTGCCTGACGGCAAGTGCGAGGGGCGTACCGTGGAAGTGGTCAGCGGTCGGCAAGTCACGGTCACCGTGGCCTACTCAGTGACGCCTGAGCCGGAACTTGTGTGGGCACTGGATGCTGATGACTTGGCCGTCCCGCTTTACAGGGTGGTCAGCGTTGCGCGGCCAGAGCCTGGCGTGTTCGAAATCTCGGCCGTGCAGTACGACCCGAGCAAGTTCGCGCACATCGATACCGGTGCGCGCCTTGAAGAACGCCCGATCAGCGTAATCCCGATCACCGTGGTACCGCCGCCGGCCAGCGTTACGCTCACGTCGAGTTACGCGGTAGATCAGGGCATAGCCATCAGCACCATGAACATCTCATGGCCCGCTGTTGCTGGCGCCGTCGCTTATGACGTGGAGTGGCGCAAGGACAGCGGCAACTGGATCAAGGTGCAGCGTACTGGCTCGACGAGCGTGGACGTCACCGGCATCTATTCGGGCGGCTACCTGGCCCGTGTTCGCTCGGTGAGCGCTTTCGAAATTTCTTCGATCTGGAAAAGCTCCAACCTGACCAACCTAGAAGGGAAGGTAGGCCTGCCGCCGGCGGTGTCGTCCCTCACCACTAAAGGCGAACTGTTCGGGATCAGCATCAAGTGGGGCTTCCCTGCTGGCGCCGAGGATACCCAGCGGACCGAGCTGTGGTATGGACCAGCGAACAACCTGGAGGCGGCGACGAAGCTGGCCGACCTTGCATACCCGCAGGCCGACTACCGTATGCAGTCGCTTCTGTCAGGGGCAACGCTGTTCTTCTGGGCGCGCCTGGTGGATCGCACCGGGAACATTGGCCCGTTCTATCCGACCGTAAACGGAGTGATGGGCCAGTCTGTTTCGGATGCTTGGCCGCTCCTTGAGCAGGTCAAGGGGCAGATTGATGAATCATCGCTGGCTCCGGCCCTCAATGGACGCATCAATCTGATCGACGGCGATGGGCCTGGGTCCGTGAACGCTCGAAATGAGCAGCTTAGAATGGATCTCGAGGCTCAAATCAAGCCATATGTTGATGCGCTGTTGTGGGACGCAGCAAAGGCTTACGCCAAGGGAGACATCGTTCGCCAGGGAAGCAAGCTGTACCAAGCCCTGGCGGCCAATAGTGGCTCTCAGCCGCCCAGCGCAAACTGGAAAGACGTAGGCGACATCCTAACTGATGCGAACGCTTTGGCAATTCGGGTTGATAACCTTGACCAGAAAATCACCGTAGTCGATGGAAAGGTGATTGCCACTCAGGACCAGCTTACCCAGCTCCAGACAAAGGTAAATGACCCGGCAACAGGCCTGGCGGCTACGGCAAATAACGTTACCCAAGTGAATCAGCGAGTAGACAACGTCGATGACAAGTTGACCGCGCAGACGGAGCGAATTGATGGCGTTTACGCTGAAATCAATGCGCCTATGGCTGGCTCTGAGAATGACCTTGCTGGCGGAGCACAGGGCTATGCGGGCGTTTGGTCTATCCAGTCTGCCATTACCGATGGTGACTTCGCCCAGGGCAAGCTCACTCAAACTGTCGAAGCTCAGGTCATCAAAAACTACGCCACATATGAGGAGACAACGACCGCGCTCGTCAACCAGCAGACTGCTACGACCAACCAGGTAACGGCTCTTCGCTCCGATTTTGACGGGAACAAAGCCACCGTACAGACGCAGATTAAGACGGTATCCGATCAGGCGTCAGCCACCGCAAGCCAGACCACTCAGCTGCAAACAACCGTTAACGGACACACGCAGCAGTTCCAGCAACAAGCGAGCATCAACCAAGACGTAAACGGAAAGATCACCGGCACCTACTCGTTCCGATTCAAGTTCGACGTGAACGGTTCGCCTTACTCAACCGGGGTAGGACTTGGCATTGAAACCGGTGCTAACGGTCAAGTTACTTCACGCTTCGTTATCCAAGCCGACCAGTTTGCAATCTACAACGGCGCGGTAGGGGCGGCAGGGTCGAGCGTGCCATTCGCGGTCAACGGGACAGAAACCTACATCAAGTCGGCATTCATCCAGGATGGGACGATCACCAATGCGAAGATTGGGGCATACATCAGTTCGACGAATTACATCGCCGGACAGCAGGGTTGGATCCTGAACAAAGATGGAACCTTCGAAATCAACGGCGTCGTCCCGGGTCAGGGACGGTCGATCATGACAAATCGATCTCTGCGGTTCTGGGACGCTAACGGTGTCAAGCGAGTGCAGCTAGGAGACCAAACAGAATGAGCTCAGGCCTAAGAATGTGGTCCTCTAACGGAACACTAGAGTTTGATACAAGCCTATCTACATATCGCATTGTTCTATCAGTGCTTGTCTCTTATTCGCCAGGATCATCAGGACCAAGAACCAGAACATTTGCCGCGCCTAATTGCAATGTAAATAATGCAATTTGTTTCTTGCTGCCAATTAATAACGATACCTCACAGGTGTCGTCTAACAATCAGCTTGAATGTGAAATGGGAACGAATGAGGTGTATGTTAGAAATTTCCTTGCGGCTAGGCCAAGCGATTCTGTTTCTACTGCAACTATGCGTCTCATTGTTGCAAGGTGGGCGTGATGAATTACGGGTTGCAAGTGGTAAATGATTCTGGCGCTATATCCCTCGACTCTGAATATGCAAGGTTATGCGTTTTTCATAAAGGCACTTATAACTCGGGGACGTCTGTTGTCTTTCAAAACGTAGTCGACAAGCAGGAGCCACCGCTTGTTTTTATAAGGCCGCCGAATAATGGCTCACTGATTCAGCTGGGCGTTCTTCTTGAAGGTTCAGCGGGGGCATGGACGGGCGCTACCGTGACATCGGGACAAGTTCACTCTGGCAGCCTATTCGTAGCGGCCTTTTCATCTAAGCCCCTCGCTACATATGGGTTGAGGATGTGGGGCGCTGATGGCAAGCAGATATTTGACTCTGCTACACAGGCGGCTGTGTTTACGAGAGCCCTTCAGAATTGGACCTATACACATACAACCTATAGCACTCAGGGACTACCGACAAATTGGTACTCTGTTCCAATGAGTTATCAGCTTGGTGATTACTTAATGGTGAACAACGGCAGGATGCCAATGATGGCGGGAAATAATGAGTCCAGAGCAACAGGTCTGCGATATGATTTTCCGGCCGGGCTTATCAGATTTAGCGTCACTACCGTGACAAATCCAACATACTTTTCGCTCGCTGCGGTATTTGGGAAGCTGGCTGTTTAATTGTCTTTTAAAATAGGGGTTTAATTTAATGGCAAGACAAAGCATTAATCTCGGCACGGCACCGACAGGTCAAGGCGGCGATACGTTTCGTACTGCCAGCCAGAAGAATAACGACAACTCGAACGAGCTTTATACTGCCCTTGGGGCTCCGGCTAACGGACAGTTGCCTGCGGCGCTGCCCGTTGCAAAAGGCGGCACGGGTGGGACTACGGAGCTTACTGGTCGACAAGGTTTAGGACTTGGCACTGCTTCAACTGCGAACTCAGGTATCCAAGAAGCTCAACTTATTCCTGCCGGCGTTTTAAGCGGTATGTTCTCTAGCGTTGCTCGTGACGCTTACCAATATGACAGGCCCGCTGAGCCTGGTCAGCCGGGAGCTTTTTACAAGTTCCTTAATGACGGATCTTCTTCAGGGCTTAGCTACTCCACTCTCATTAGAATCCCTTACAACACCGGGTATGAGGCGCAGATTTTCATTCCTGTATCGCAAGGTACTGGATCGCTACACTTCAGGACTACGCCGGGAGCTGCCGGCACGTTCGGCCCCACGTATAGCGTTTACCACACAGGCAACACCACCCGCGGTTCCGGCGGTGCGCTTTCGGCGGCTTCACCCATCCTGAGAATTGCTAATGTGTCCGCCAGCGAGCGCCGCGACCTCCAAGAGGAATCGTTTCTCCCTGCCGGCGAATGGGGTGTGGCCAACGATGAAGCGCGCGGCGTTATTGTTGAGCGCCTCGGCGTTGGCGAGTATCGGGTGACGGGAAGCCTTGGCCTGGCACTGGAGGGCTGGCGCACACAAGATCCGCACTCGCCTGATGGAGGTCGTGCACTGGGCATAACCGAAAGCGAGCAGGCCGATGGCGGGGCTGTCGTAATCCGTCTTTTCAAGCAGCGCTGGACGCTCACTGATGACGGGGAGATGGTGCCGGGCCGGGGGGCGCCAATGGATGTTCCGCCGAATAGCTGGATCGATGTGCGGCTTGAAATGCCCAAGGTCGATACGCCGCCGCCACTCAGATCGACCGAAGAATAGCAGCCCGCCAACTGAGCGGGCTTTTTTACGCCTGGAGAAAAGCATGTCGACCACCGAAACTCGCGGGGTACGCAACAAAAACCCCGGAAATATCGATTACAACCCGGCCAACCAGTGGCAGGGCCAGTTGAAGCCTGACCCTGCGTTAGAGAAGCGCTTCGCCAGGTTCGATACGCCCGAGAATGGTATTCGCGCCCTGGGCAAGCTGCTGCTGACTTATCAGCGCAAACATGGCCTGAAAACTGTGAAGGCGATCATCAGCCGGTGGGCGCCGTCGGTAGAGAACGACACTGCAGCGTATGTGCGCGCGGTCGAAGCGAATACCGGCACCCGGCCTGGCGCCGAGATCGACCTGGTCAAGCCAGTGGTTATGGCTGGCTTTGTCAAAGCCATCATCCATCACGAGAACTCCGGCTATGCCTACCCTGATGCGGTGTTGGCCGAAGGCGTGCGGCGGGCGCTGGCATGACGCCGGTACAGAGGCTGGCCGGCCTGTTGGTGCTGATCCTGCTGCTTATGGCGGGTTCTGCTGGCGTCGCGTGGCAGATCCAAGACTGGCGCATGGGCAAGAAGCTGTCTGAACAGCTATCCGCGCAGAACGCCGCGCACCAGGGCCAACTCGACACCATTACCAGTGAGGCCTGGCGGCAGCAGAAGGCCGAGCAGGACAAGCGCCTGGCCACTGAGCAACAGCTCGCGCTCCAGGACCAACAACACACCAAGGAATTATCCGATGCCCAGCGCAACCAGGCTCGCCTGCGTGACCAGCTTGCTACTGCTGATGTCAGGCTGTCAGTCCTCATCGAGGATTCAGCCAGTGGCTGCAACGTGCCTACCACCCCCGGCACCGCAGGCGTGGTTCATGCAGCCCGTCGAGCCCAACTTGACCCAGCGCATGCTCAAAGAATTATTGGCATCACCGATGCCGGAGACCAAGGATTGATCGCGCTACGGGCGTGCCAAGCGTATGTCAGGGAGGTGTCTCGGTAAGTTAAGTTGTTTTTGAAAGTTGCCACAATTTTCCAAGTCAACGTCCTTAAGGTGAGACTGAAGCATTATCTACTTTCTGCTTGATTGATTTTAAAATTACATCAACGGTGTGTGCCTCTGTAGTTCTTCCATCACTTTTTTCTATAATTGATTTCGAG
The DNA here is from genome assembly GCF_020790195.1 of Pseudomonas sp. HN8-3. Taxonomy (NCBI): domain Bacteria; kingdom Pseudomonadati; phylum Pseudomonadota; class Gammaproteobacteria; order Pseudomonadales; family Pseudomonadaceae; genus Pseudomonas; species Pseudomonas sp. HN8-3. The sequence continues at coordinate 3,450,238 of NZ_CP086206.1, read as the reverse complement.
CGCTCAGTATCGCCATAAAGTTTGTAAATAGCAGCTAAGAAGACTTCGGCGTCACCAAATGGTGTTGCTTCATAAGATTTTTCTGCAAATGAAATAATAGCGGCTTTCACTTTTTGTGGATCTTGGCGGATCAGAAGGTCAGAGGCTTTAAGTCTATAGATAGCAGATGTTATATTCTTGTTCGCGAAAATTTGGAAGTCTGATATTTTTTTCTCGGTAAGCTCATTGTTTATCTTGCCTAAGAGTTCGTCCATGATGCGTAATGCTCTTCCGTGCTCTCCTTTGTAATAGATAGCCATGGCCCCAAGAAAAATATATGGCGTACTGTTTTCTTTATAGCATTTTTGAAATAATTTGGCATATTTTGCTCCTTCTTCTTTGTTGTCGCTTATTGATGCTATGCCTAGCATTGAGCTGTATATGGAGCATAGTTTTCCAATATCGGTTATGGTTTTTTCTTCTCTTAGTAGTATGGTCTCTGCCTCTTTATACTTTCCCTGTTCTATTAGGTTTTTTGCGTCATACATGTCGAGATTTTCATCGGCAAAAGATGTGCTGGAGTTCGCAAAAACAGAGCTGCTTATAAGTAAGAGTAAAAGGCCTGATAAATATATTTTTGGCTTTAAGGTTGTTTTAATAGTTGGCATGCTACGATATGAGTTACTCATTATCAATTCTCCACTTCAATCGCAGTAGGAATGTTTTTTAGGGTGAGGGCCGCTGCCCCCAATCATTTGCACATTATCGCCATAAGCAGTCGAAAACCCGAACTCGCCTGACCTTCGAGGTTTCTATTTCTACCCCATTGTTCAATAAAATCGGGTGTGGCGGGAAGATATCATGAAAGGTGATGTTGCCTGCTCGAACCTAATCCCGTTACCTGAATTGCATGAAGAAAATTCCCGTTATGGTGAATTCAGGGTTTTGTCAACCTAGCTTCATGGCGCTTTGATCGACCTGCCAACCAATTGGCTGCGACATATTCCATACTATACGTTGGTTGGTTGGATTAGCTCCGGCCCCTTGCTCCTAACGTTGCCCACGGCCATACCGACCTTGAACCATTCGAAAGCCTCGGACGGTTCGCCCTGGTGCAACACCATCTGTTCGGCGCGCTCCTTGGGCGTGGACGGGTCCAGCCATTCCCGCGCCAAGTCGGCAGTTAGCACCACAGGCCTGCGGTCATGAATGTCCACCATGCCCCCAGCGCTGTCGGCGGTGATTATCACAAAGCCGTCATGCTCGCCCGGGCCTTCATCAGGATCTGGTAGCTGGCCGATAGCAGCGCAGTATATCGGTGCACCATCCCGCCGGCGGATTAGGTAGGGCTGCTTCTTGGGCCCGCCTTCATCCACCCACTCAAACCAGTTGTCGATTGGAGTGATCGCCCGGTGCGGCCAGATCGCCCTGAAGAACGGACCATGCGCCACTTTTTCCACGCGTGCGTTGATAGGTGCTGCCCGGTCTTTCGCCCAGTGCGGGCGCCATCCCCAGCGTACCGGATCAGCGTAAAGCAACTCGCCCTGCAGGTGCAGCAGTGCAACCGCGGTTGTCGGTGCCACGTTGTACCGTTCAATTGGCTGATCGCCCACGGAGTTCGCAAGCGCATTGGGCATACTCAGCGCTGCAACGAAGTCGTGGATTCCCCGGTACTGTGAAAGTCTCCCGCACATAAGCATCTCCGCTCGTCGGCGCCGATGAACAGCCGGTCCCCGGCCAATCTCTACACTGTAGACACTGGCCCGAGGTATTCGTCATGGCGACCAACATTGAACAGGTGAACGCAATGGAGGCGTGGTTTGCACTCCGCAATGATCCCGCATTCATATCGGCGACACCTGAGGAGCGCTACGAATCACGGCTGGCCCTGGCGGATGACTTGAAGCAGCAGGGCCTGATAGATGAGTCTGAGTGGCGGGAGCTGACGGAAGAGGCAGTCGCCGCATACGCAGATGAATTGGTCTGACGCGGCCGCTTGTCAGATACCTCTTACACCAAATTGACCGCAAGCCATCTGCGCTATTAACTGTACATTCGTACAGTATCTGTAAAAGGCTGCGTCATGAGCTTCTCAATTTTAGGTCCTATCGCCGAGGGTGGCACGAAGCTGCCCTTTTGCTCTTTTCGGGTGCCCGCCGGCTTTCCATCGCCGGCGGCCGATCACATCGAGCAGCACATCTCATTGGATGAGGTCCTAAATATCAGGGCGCCGCATGTCTATCTCATCGCGATTACTGGCGAAAGTATGCAAGGGGCGGGAATTTTTGAGGGAGACTTGGCCGTTGTGGACCGGTCAATTGAGCCGGTCCACGGGCACATCGTTGTCGCTCTCTTGAATAATGATCCCGTCTGTAAGCGACTGTGCAAGCGTGGGAAAGAGGTCATTCTTCTGTCGGAGAATCCGAAATATCCAGCGCGGTATGTATTGGAGGGGGACGAGCTATCGATCTGGGGCGTGATCACGAGCACGGTGCGTAGTCATGTGTAATGCGCCGGTCTTCGCGCTGATTGACTGCAACAGTTTCTATGCAAGCTGCGAACGGGTATTTCGTCCGGATCTGGCAAAGGTGCCTATCGTCGTACTGAGCAATAACGATGGGTGCGTCATTGCCCGCAGCTACGACGCCAAGCCTTTTATCAAGATGGGCGAGCCGTATTTCCAGATCAAACACAAGCTGAAGCAGCATGGCATTGTTCCTTTTTCATCCAACTACGCGCTCTATGGCGACATGAGCGAGCGAGTGATGACCCTGATCGAATCGATGGTTCCTGCCGTTGAGATTTACAGTATCGATGAGGCGTTTGCTGACCTGTCGGGTATTCTCGAGCTGGATGCTTTGGGGCGTCAGATCCGGGCGCGGGTGTTGCGCTGCACTGGCATACCGGTGGGAGTTGGAATAGCGAGCACCAAGACCTTAGCCAAGCTGGCCAATCACACGGCAAAGCGACTGCAAGCTCAGACCGGTGGCGTGGTGAACATCACCGATCCGGTCAAGCGCGACTGGGTGCTGCGTAATACTGACGTCTGCGAAGTGTGGGGCGTGGGCCGCAAAATGAAACTCCATCTCGACGCTATGGGCATAAAATCAGCGATGGACCTCGCCAAGGCGGATCATTGGACGCTGCGCAAGAAATTCAGCGTAGTGATCGAGAAGACGGCGCGTGAACTGGCCGGCACGTCGTGCCTGGAGCTTGATGAGCCCGACCCACCAAAGCAGGAAATCTGTTGCAGTCGGATGTTCGGCAAACGGCTGACCGATCTGCCGCCGATCAAGGAAGCGGTGGCCACCTACATGATGCGGGCGTCAGAGAAGCTCCGCGCCCAAAACTCACTTTGCAAAAAGGTCCGCGTCTGCATCCGCACAGGCATGTTCAATCCGGAGGAGGCGAAGTACGCCAACGGCGTGGTGGTGGATATGCCATACCCCACCGATGACGTGCGCCTGCTCACGAAAGCCGCTGTCGATGCGCTCGACAGGATTTTTCGGCCGGGTTTCAAATACAGCAAGGCCGAAGTGATGCTGCTCAGCCTGTGTCAGCCAGGCGAATACACCGATGATCTTTTTGCAATATCGCAGCCGACCGAGGCAACCCAGGTCATGACCGTCCTTGATCAGATCAACGAGAGGTGGGGTAGGGGAACGCTTCGTTCTGCTAGCGTGCCCACCAATCCTGACTGGGGTATGCGTCGGGAGATGATGAGCCAGAGTTACACCACCAAGCTGGACCAGCTTTGGGCCGTAGCCTGCAAGTAGCTGTTATTCAGGACTCATCAGTACCGCCAGAGTCAGTTTGATGAACTCCTCGTTATCGTCGATGGCTTGAAGGGCGCCACGAACATTATCCGCTATCTCGGCAGAGCCACGCTGCTCCACCCAGTTGGATAATTCCATGATGGACGCCTCAAGTGCGAGTTGGTTTTCGTAGAGTTTGGAAAGCAGGGAAGGGATCAAATCGGAATTGGGCATGGCTAGTTCTCCGTGAGGTAAACAGCGTAGCAGGGAGTGCTGGCAGCGCAATAACGACAATGAGGTTCAGGAAACAGCCCCGCTAGAACGCGGGGCGTTACCACTCTTCACTTACCGAGTTTCTTGCGTACGTCGTCAACCATTGGACCAACAGCTTTCACTGCATCTTTGAGCTGTTGCTCAGTTACACCAAACTCTTTGGTCCAATGCTTCACCTCCCAAGCTTCCGAGGTGTTTACTCGAGCACGATCCTGCGGGCCACGGTTTTTCAAATCGTCAGACATAATTAGCTCCTTGCGGGATGGCTTGGAAGCGCCCAAGCCTATCTCGATAGAACGTTAGTACAGGACGGTGGTTTGGTCTGAATAAAAGGTGGGATATTCGTTCGGCAGGACGCCGGGAGAAGGGTGAAAAGAGTTCCAAAACTAAAATCGCACCCCTTGTAGAATGCGGCCTGTAGCTTGCTCGGTGAAGACGAGTAATGGAACGCCTAAGACATTCAAGGCCGCGGCCCGCTTGCATTTGCATAGCGGTCTTGAAAACCGGCGGACGTTAATAGCGTCTCCAGGGTTCGAATCCCTGGTTTCCCGCCAAGATTTACACAAAAGCCCCGCGAAAGCGGGGCTTTTGCGTTTCTGGGGTTTGGTTATGCCGGGTTACTCAGGCTGTAGGCCTAACTCGAAAAGCCAGGAACACCGGCCCGAACGGGAAGGTACTGACTTCCAGCTCATCCAGTGGATTGAGCGTGTGCGTGCGGCTTCCAGCGTTGCTGTAGATCACATGGCTGCTCGATACAACGATGTTGACCTTGCCGGCGGCCGCCTGAATTAGATTCACCTTGAACCCTTCAATCACATCATCACCGATTGTCAGCGTGACATCTGTATCGCTGATAACCAGGATCGACTTGCCTGAGTCCGCCATGGTCAAGGACCTGCTCCCGGTGATAGAGACATTGGTGTGCACATGTCCGCCGGCGTGGTAGCTGACCATTCTCGGATCAGCGAAGACCCGGGCGAAGGAACCGACATAATTCACACTGGCGCGCATGTCGTCGAATTGCTCGACCACGTAAGTACCAATGCTGCCGGAGACTTCCCCGTTGGGGTCCAGCACCCATTTGCGTCCTACCATCAGTCCGATCTGGGTGTTGGCGCGTACCCCAGCACGCATTTCTTCCAGAAAAAGCTGGCTGATCTGGCCACCGCCTTTGCCCTGGACATAGGTAAATCGTGCAATGGAGTGGCTGTCGCCAGTTGGGCTGCCCTGGGCAGTGTCGACCTTGTAGTCGACAAAGTCTGCCGAGACGATGGTGGTCGTGGTGTTGGCGTTTGGCGCCCAGGCAAAATCCAGGGCCCTGCCGGTTTTAACCTGATCCAGCGAGGTAGTGGTTTGCGAGGTGGTAGTAGAGCCTGACTGCTTCAAATCATCATTCATGATACTCATCCGTAAGTGAAGTGCGGGTCGAAATGACGCAAAGCGTATGACCGCCGTCATAACACCACGTTTTCTACAACACCATATTGTCTTACTTGAATCCGTATGGCGCTGTCACCGTGCAGGTGTCCTCGCCCTGCCTCATGATTTCAAGCTTCTTTGTTAGGTGAAAGGTCGAACTTCCAAAACAGTGTCCTGTCCGAGCCTTCATACCGGCGTTTAAGTGCAACCTGCGAAAAAGCTGCTGAAAAAACACCGAGATGGAGTAATTCGAATGAAAATATCGAGCCTTTCAATGTTGGCGGGTGCCTCCCTGGTGCTAGCGGCTGGAGGCGCCTGGGCTGAGCAATATCTGCCTGAGATCGCCAGCAAGGGGCCTTACAAAAAAGCCTACGCAGAGATGCTCAGTTATCCGGACTGGGTCAGCAAAGCTCAGGGCACAGCGTCGCCAGTCGAGACGGTTTCGGCTGATGGGAAGCGCTTTACGGTAGGCCACTTGTGTAAGCCACATGACTGTGCAGACAATCAGCTAATCGTGGTCTTCAACGCAGATGGAACAAAGTCCTGGGGGTTACTCGCGACTCGACCAGCCGATGGAGAGGCGTTCAGTAAGCAATTGCTGGGTGGGCCCGACAGTGTCGTCCAGGGCCTGCTGAATAAGTCGTTTGCTGATAACAATCCCGAGGATTGATGAGCGGTTTCGCTCTGCTGCGGCAAGCGGTGGGTGGGTAGAACTACCAACCGGCTGCCGAGTTTCACCCTGGGGAGGTTGCCAGGTTTGGGCTGGCCCCTGGCAAGCATATTCTTGGTGTCTCGAAATACATGCTTTTCGGCACCTCAAGAATCATCGAATCAGAAATTGATATGAAGCCGGGAGATCTTGTTCGCCGCAGAATTTCTCAGCACGGCAGCAGTTTTTCTTTCACCCCAACTGCCTACTAAACGCCATTTGTCTAACGCCTGGCACTCTCAATCCCCTTGCAGCCTCTCAATCGCCCTCTGTAGGAGCGAGCTTGCTCGCGAAAAACGTCAACGATAACGCGTGTCCTGATTGAACGCGGCGCCTGTGATTTTTCGCGAGCAAGCTCGTTCCTACAAAAAACCTTCTGAACGGCATTACGGCCCTGTGCCGGGCTTCGTCTGCTGGTCATCGTGGTCTCGTTCACCTCCTTGTGGCTGTAAGCCGATGCTGATCCGACCCGCACCGCTGCACTTTTTTCCATTTTGCTGATCTACCCCTGTCCCGGCCACTCGACTCCCGCACGTGGCCCACAGAATCAGACCCGGTGCCGATGGATCGAACGTCAACTGTTTTTACCTCTCTATGGCCGCTGTTGCTGGCTGCGCTGCTCGCGCTCTGCGCAGTGGGTTGCAGCCAACAACAAGGCCGCGATATCGCCAGGCAATTCAGCGATGGCAAGCCCGATGAGTTCTTCCAGACCAGTGTCGATCGCATGGCCACCCTGGGGATGCGCGACAACCTGCAAAGCCTCTACCTGCTGATGAGCAAGCTTTACCTGCGCAATCCCAGCCAGTGGCGTCAGTCGGGCTATCCGGATGCGGTGAGCGCCGCCCGGGTCATTCGCCAGGCCATCGAAAACCGTCAACCCTTGCCCGCACTGGGAGACCGGCGTGATCTGGCCGCCCTGAGTTACTCCCTGAGTCCCGACTTTCGTGGTGACCGTGTCGGCGCGTTTATCTACGCGATTGGCAGTATGCTCGTGACCGCCCACGGCGGGCGTACGCAGTTTTATGTGACCGACTCGATCAACCCGCAGTTTGTCAGCAATGCGGCGCGCAATATCGAAAAGGCCACCTGGCTGCTCAGCCAGCGCCAGGATGCCAACGGCGTGCTGCTGTTGTTTTCCAATGAAATATCGGAGGAGGGCAGTAACCTCAGTTTTGCCGTTGAGTTTGGCAAGATCGTTGCGCGCCTGGACTTGCTTACCCAAATCCTCGATGAGCGTTACCGACGCATTGGCCTCAATTACGCGCAAAGTTTATTGCTGATGAACTTCCTGCCGGTGCAGTGAGGCGCATCCATCGAACAATCAGTGGGGTGTTTCCCTTTCTGCTGTAGGAAGGTGCCTATCTTGCCTCTCGCTGCTTGAAACGCTTGCCTGCGAGCAATAGCCTCGGATTTTTCTTAAACACGAGGCCCTCCCTTGGGTAAACGAAAAACGGTTTGGCCCACGGATCGCGAAATACGTTTGCGGTTTATCCTGTTCGCGGTCATCGACGCCGCGACTGCTCAGGGCGTCTCTGCCGAGTTGCTGTTGCCGGCGCACACGCTGCTGCGCAACTCACCCTCGCAAGCCCAGCTGCTTGATGCCCTGGACGAGATTCTGGCTACCGATGAAATGTACGGTTTCCGCTTTGCGCCGGGTTCCGATGCGGATGATCTGATGCGGGAATTGGCGAAGCCGGACGGCTGAAACCTGCCAGGTACTGTTTTGCCAGGGTCATGGTTCGTCAATAAGGCGTGACCTGACGGGCGTGCCTGCCTTCCCATCACTGTTCGCGTGGTGGGCCTGGCCTGCCACGTTCCGTAATCCCAAGGACCCGCCCCAATGCTGCTGCGCCACCCGCCCTTTCTTTTTGCCGCCCTGACTCTCAGCTCGCTGGTACAGGCCGAAGGCCTGCAACTGGCGCCAGTCGAAGTCACCACCACTGAAGCCAGTGCCGGCGAAATTGCCCAGGCACAGCTACAGCGCGTGCCCGGCGGCAGCAATTACATTGATATGAGCAGCGTGCAACAGGGGCGGGTGAGCAGTAACGAAGATGTGTTCAAGTACCAGGCCGGGGTGTACGCCAAGGCGGCGAATAACGAAGGCGTGAAGCTGTCCATTCGCGGTTCGGGCCTGAACCGCAGCCCGGGTGCCCACGCGTCCGGCCTGTATGAAATGTTCGACGGTCTGCCGCTCACGGGCCCGGGCGGTACACCTTATGAGCTCAAGGACCCGCTGTGGCAAAGCCGCGTGGAAGTGCTGCGGGGCGCCAATGGCTTCGATCAGGGCGCGTTGGCCCTGGGCGGTTCGGTCAATTACGTGACCCACACCGGCTACGACGCGCCCAAGCTGCAAGTGCGCTATGAGGTCGGTAGCCGCGGCTATGCTCAGCGGGAGGTCAGTTCCGGCCAGGTGCTGGGGGATGCCGATTACTACATCAGCCTCACCGATTCCGAGTCCGACGGCTACCAGCACCAGAGCGCCGGGACCGGCAAGGGCATCGCCGCCAACTTTGGCTACCGCTTCAACCCGGACCTGGAAACGCGCTTCTACCTGCGCTACCGCGAAACCACCAACGATTCCCCCGGCAAGCTCACGCGCTACCAGATCAGCCATGACCCGCGTGCCGCCAACAGCCTCAACGCCGCCCGCGATTCAAAACGCCTGCAACCGGGCTCTACCTGGATCGCCAACAAGACCACCTTGCAACTGGACGACAACGCCCGAGTGGAAGTCGGGCTGGCCTATCACGACTACCCGATGGATCTGCGCGAGGGCACCAACCGCCTCAAGGTCGCCTACACCGATATCAGCGGCACCCTGAACTACATCCGTCAGGACAGCCTGTTCGGCCATGCCAGCAAAACCACCGTCGGCCTGCGTACCACCCAGGCGATGCCCAATAATGGCGCGTCGGAATATGTCCGCATCCCTGCAGGCAACACCGCCATTTATTCCCCCGGCACCAAGACCCGCGATTACAGCTACCTGGGCTCCGACACCGTGCTGCATGTAGGCAATGAGCTGGAACTGCTGGAGGATCTGTGGCTCACCACCGGCCTTGCCGCGATCTACACCCGCCGCGAAACCCAGGTGACTTACCCCGATGGCCAGGCGCCGCTCAGTCAACATGACTGGGACTACGCACCGCGCATCGGTCTGCGTTACGACTTCACCCCGCAATTGCAGGTATACGCCAACCTGAGCCGCTCGGTAGAACCGCCGCACGCCTGGTCGATGATCTGGGGTTCCAACAAATACTTCGGTCCGGGCAGCGGCGCGGCTACGGGGCTACAGCGCGAAGGTGTGAAGTTACGCAATCAGACCGCCACCACCCTGGAAATCGGCGGGCGCGGCGAAGCGTGGCTCGGCCAGTGGGACCTGGCCCTCTACCGCTCTGAAGTACGCCACGAACTGCTTTCCGTGGAAACCCAGGCCCAGACTGCCAACAGCAGCGCGATCATCGCCGAATCCAACGCCAGCCCCACCATGCACCAGGGCGTGGAACTGAGCCTGCTCAGCCCGCTATGGGACGGCGGCCGCAACGGCAAGCTCGACCTGCGCCAGGCCTATACCTTCAGCGACTTCCACTACCGTGACGATGACCGTTTCGGCGACAACACCTTGCCCGGCATCCCCAAGCATTACTATCAGGCGCAGGTGCGCTACAGCCACCCGACGGGTTTCTACACCAGCCTCAACACCGAACATGCCTCGCGGGTAGCGGTGGACTACGCCAACTCCTACTACGCCGCGGCCTACACCACCCTCGGCGCCACGTTCGGCTATGACGCGCCCAAGCAAGACTGGCAAGCCTGGGTCGATCTGCGCAACCTGACCAACCGTCGCTATGCCAATACCGTTACGCCGGGGTACGACGACAAAGGCGTGGACGCAGCACGTTCTACCCCTGCCGATGGGCGGGGTATCTACACCGGCGTGTCGTGGAGCTGGCGTTAAATCAACCTTCGTGCTGGCGCAGGCGCTTGTACAGGGTGTTGCGGCTCACTCCCAACTCCCGCGCAAGGTGGGAAATATTGCCGCCCACGGCTTGCAGGCGTTGGTTGAGGTCAAGGTTTTCATCCAGGCGCTCGCAGGTGGGCAGCGGCGCCGTTTGCTTCAAATCGGTAAAAAAATCATCGGGCAGATGTTCTGCGCGGATCGGCTGCTCCTCGGCCATCGCCAGCGCCACCTGTAACACGCTGCTCACCTGACGCAAATTGCCCGGCCACGGATGTTGCTCGAATAAGCCCAGCACCTCGGCACTCAGCCCGGCCCACTGGTTCGGCTCGCGATGTTGCTGCCACAGTTGCTGGAATAACGCTTGCTTGTCGGTGCGCTCGCGCAATGGCGGCAACTCCAGGGTCAGGCCACCGATGCGGTAGTACAAATCCTCGCGAAAGCGCCCGGCCTGCACCAGCTCGCGCAGTGCGCGGTTGGTCGCCGAGATGATGCGCAAATCCACCGGGAACGCCTCACTGCTGCCCACCGGTTGCACACAGCGCTCCTGCAACACCCGCAACAGGCGCGCCTGGGTCGGCAACGGCATATCACCGATCTCGTCGAGAAACAGCGTGCCCTTGTCCGCCTTGCGAATCAGGCCAATGCTGCCTTTCTGATTGGCGCCGGTGAAGGCGCCTTTTTCGTAGCCGAACAGTTCCGATTCCACCAGCTCAGCCGGAATCGCCGCACAGTTCACAGCGATCAATGCCTGTCGGCTGCGCGAGCTGGCCTGATGCAGGGCTTTGACGAACACCTCTTTGCCCACCCCAGTCTCGCCGTGAATCAGCAATGGAATGTCCTTTTCCAGCAGGCGTTCGGCCTGGCGCACCGCTTTCTCCATGCGCACATCGCCAAAGTGCAGGGTCTTGAGGTTGATCGAGGGCAGCGCTGGCGGCGGTTGGCTGAACACCCGGGCCTGCACTGGCATCTGCCTGGGTCGCTTCAACAGGCACTGGAAGCGGTTGCGCCCAGCCGCCTGCAACGCAAAGGGCAACCCTTCGGGCTGGTTGAGCAACTCCAGCAGCGACACCTTGAACAGACTGTCGATCATCACCCGCGACAGGCTGATGCCCAGCAGGTTATCCGCACGCCGATTGGCTGATAGTACCTGGCCGCTTTCATCAAAGATCAGCAGGCCGGCCCACTGGCTGTCGAGGTTGCTCAAGCCGGTGTTGAAGGTCAGTTGGAAATGTTCGCCACGGAACAGGTTGAGGATCAGCCGGTTTTCCACGGTCTGACTCATCATCTTGACCATGCCCAGGGTATGGGAGGGCGGCAGGTAGCTGTCGCTGGACACATCCAGCACCGCGATGATTTCGCGCTGGGCGTCGAAAATAGGCGCCGCGGAACCGGTCATGAAACGGTTGGCCTTTAGGAAGTGTTCATCGTGCTCGATATGCACGGCCTGGGCGCAGGCCAGCGCGGTGCCGATGGCATTGGTGCCGCTGGCACGTTCCATCCAGCTGGCGCCGGGGCTGAAGCCACGGGCCAGCTTGGGTTCGATAAACCGCTGGGTGCCCCACGACGTCAGGACCTGGCCCTGATTGTCAGCCAGCATGATCAGGCAGTTGGAGTTGCTGAGGATGTTTTCATAGTAGGGCAGTACTTCCTGGTGCGTGGTCTGCACCAGTGAATGCTGGCTTTCCAGGAGTTGACTGATGCCTTCGGCGGGCAGTTGATCAAAGCTTGGCGTGCTCTGGTGGTCCAGGCCGAAGGCGCGGCAACGTCGCCAGGATTCCTGGATAAGGGTGTCGTGTGCCAGTGGTTCGGCCATGGTGCGACCTTCATTTTTATTGTTATTGGATGTGCACATTCAACCATTGAAATGAGTTCAAGTGTGGGAGGGGCGGTGCGACGATTCGACTTGCTCCCGATAGCGGTGTGTCAGTCAGCATTTTTTCACTGACACACCGCTATCGGGAGCAAGCCCCCTCCCACATTTTTATCCTCTGTTGGTCATGAGAGTGTTGTTCAGAACTGTTCATTGTCAACCCCGAAAGTGTTCAGTTGTTCAGCCACTTTGTTCACTCCTGAACATCACCATTAGCCCATTCCCTTACGCATCAAGCGCTTGCAGTTTTGGCACGAAACTCGCTCTGACACCTGGCCAGATTCATTCCAATAATAAAAAGGTCGTGTCATGTCATTGACCCTGGAACATGTCTCCCGCGTTGTCGACGGCCAAACCTGGATCGACGACGCCAACCTGCGTTTTGAAGCCGGCTCTTTCAACGTCTTGCTCGGTCGCACCCTGTCCGGCAAAACCAGTCTGATGCGCCTGATGGCCGGTCTGGACAAGCCCGACAGCGGCCGCATCCTGATGAACGGCGTAGACGTTACGCAAAAGCCGGTACGCCTGCGCAATGTGTCGATGGTCTACCAGCAGTTCATCAACTATCCCACCATGACCGTATTCGAGAACATCGCCTCGCCGTTGCGCCAGGCCGGTGTGTCCAACGAGCTGATCCAGAGCAAGGTGCTGGAAACCGCCAGGATGCTGCGCATCGAGAAGTTCCTGCAACGCCACCCGCTGGAACTGTCCGGTGGCCAGCAGCAGCGCACCGCCATGGCCCGCGCCCTGGTCAAAGACGCCGAACTGATTCTGTTCGATGAGCCCCTGGTGAACCTGGACTACAAACTGCGCGAAGAGCTGCGTCAGGAAATGCGCGAACTGTTCAAAGCGCGCCACACCATCGCCATTTACGCTACCACCGAACCCAACGAGGCCCTGGCCCTGGGTGGCACCACCACCATTCTTCACGAAGGCCGGGTGATCCAGAGCGGCAAGGCCGCCGAGGTCTATCACCAGCCGCAAACCGTTCTGGCCGCTGAGCTGTTCTCCGAACCGCCGATCAACCTGATGCCAGGGCGCATCAGCGGCAACGAAGTGAGCTTCGCCAATTTCGTGCATTTCCCACTCAACGTCGACCTGCGCCCCATCGGCGAGGGCGAGTTCCGTTTCGGCGTGCGTCCCAGCCATATCAGCCTGGTACCGAGCAATGACGATGACCTGGAGCTGGCGGTGACCGTGGAAGTCGCCGAGATCAGCGGCTCGGAAACCTTCCTGCATGTGCGCAGCGAGCACTTCCTGCTGGTGCTGCACTTGCCGGGGGTGCATGAGTACGATGTGGACGCGCCGATCCGCGTGTATATCCCCACCCATAAACTGTTTGTGTTCGATGGACAGGGCCGTTTGGTCCAGGCCCCCGGGCGCCGTGTTGCGAGGGTTGCCTGATGGCCGAGATCCATTTGCGTAACCTGGCCCATAGCTATAGCCCCACGCCAAAAGGGCCTGACGACTACGCCATTCGGGAAATGAACCATGTGTGGGAGCAGGGCGGTGCCTACGCGTTGCTCGGGCCGTCGGGCTGCGGCAAGTCCACGTTGCTCAATATCATCTCCGGCCTGCTCAGCCCCTCTGAAGGCCAGGTGCTGTTCGATACCCAGGTGGTCAACGACCTCACTCCGGAGAAACGCAATATCGCCCAGGTATTCCAGTTCCCGGTGGTGTACGACACCATGACGGTGTTCGATAACCTGGCCTTCCCGCTGCGAAACCAGGGCATGGCCGAGGCGAAAATCCACAGCAAGGTGCAGGAAATTGCCGAAGTGCTGGACCTGCAAACCCTGCTGAGCAAAAAAGCCCGCAACCTCACCGCCGACGAAAAGCAGAAAGTCTCCATGGGCCGTGGTCTGGTGCGCGATGACGTGTCGGCGATCCTGTTCGACGAGCCGCTGACGGTGATCGACCCGCACCTGAAATGGAAACTGCGGCGCAAGCTCAAGCAGATCCATGAGCAGTTCAATATCACCATGGTCTACGTCACCCACGACCAACTGGAAGCCTCCACCTTCGCCGACAAGATCGCGGTGATGTACGGCGGGCAGATCGTGCAGTTCGGCACACCGCGTGAGTTGTTCGAGCGGCCGAGCCACACCTTTGTCGGCTATTTCATCGGCAGCCCTGGGATGAATCTGATCGAAGTGCAGGCCAAGCCTGGCGGCGTAGGCTTTGCCAACACACTGCTGCCGTTGTCCGACGCGTTGCAGCAACGTATCCATGCGACCGACTGCAAAAAACTCCAGGTTGGCATCCGCCCGGAATTTATCCATGTATGGGATGACCACAACCCTGACGCCCTGCAAGCCGACGTCACGCATGTGGAGGACTTGGGCACCTACAAGATCATGACCCTCAACCTCGACGGCGCCACGCTCAAAGTGCGCCTGGCCGAAGACAAACCGGTGCCGGAGGGCAGGGCGTCCATCAGCTTCCCCGCGCAATGGCTGATGCTTTACGCCGACGATTACCTGCTGGAGGTGGCGCCATGAACAAGGTGCAGAACAACAAGGCCTGGTGGCTGGTGTTGCCGGTGTTCCTGCTGGTGGCGTTCAGTGCGGTGATCCCGATGATGACCGTGGTCAATTACTCGGTGCAGGATATTTTCGACCAGTCCAGCCGCTACTTCGTCGGGGCCGACTGGTACAAGCAGGTGCTGCTTGATCCGCGCCTGCACGACTCGTTGCTGCGCCAGTTCATCTACTCGGCCTGCGTGCTGCTGATTGAAATCCCGCTGGGCATCGCCATCGCCTTGACCATGCCGACCAAAGGACGCTGGTCATCACTGGTGCTGATTATCCTCGCCATTCCGCTGCTGATTCCATGGAACGTGGTCGGCACCATCTGGCAGATCTTTGGCCGTGCCGACATCGGCCTGCTGGGTTCGACCCTCAACGCCATGGGCATCAGCTACAACTATGCGGCCAACACCATGGACGCCTGGGTCACCGTGCTGGTGATGGATGTGTGGCACTGGACCTCGTTGGTGGCGCTGCTGTGCTACTCGGGTTTAAGGGCCATTCCGGATGTCTACTATCAGGCCGCGCGGATTGATCGTGCATCGGCCTGGGCAGTGTTCCGACATATCCAGTTGCCGAAGATGAAAAGCGTGCTGTTGATCGCGGTGATGCTGCGCTTCATGGACAGTTTCATGATCTACACCGAGCCTTTCGTACTCACGGGGGGCGGCCCGGGGAACGCCACCACTTTCTTGAGTCAGACGCTCACCCAGATGGCCGTAGGCCAATTCGACCTGGGCCCGGCGGCGGCGTTTTCGCTGGTGTATTTCCTGATCATCCTGTTGGTGTCCTGGCTGTTCTACACCGCCATGACCCATTCCGACGCCAACCGCTGAGGCCGCCAACATGAGCAAGCGCAAGCTTATTCCGTTACTGATTTATATCCTGTTCCTGCTGGTGCCGATCTACTGGCTGCTGAACATGTCGTTCAAGAGCAACACCGAAATCCTCGGCGGCCTGACCCTGTTTCCCCAGGATTTCACCCTGGCCAACTACAAAGTGATCTTCACCGACCCGAGCTGGTACACCGGCTATCTCAACTCGCTGTACTACGTGAGCCTGAACACGGTGATCTCTCTGAGCGTGGCGCTGCCGGCGGCCTATGCGTTCTCGCGCTACCGCTTCCTGGGTGACAAGCACCTGTTCTTCTGGCTGCTGACCAACCGCATGGCGCCGCCGGCGGTGTTTCTGCTGCCGTTTTTCCAGCTGTATTCCTCCATCGGCCTGTTCGATACGCACATCGCCGTGGCCCTGGCTCACTGCCTGTTCAACGTGCCGTTGGCGGTGTGGATCCTTGAAGGCTTCATGTCCGGCGTGCCCAAGGAAATCGACGAAACCGCCTACATCGATGGCTATAGTTTTCCCAAGTTCTTCGTGAAGATCTTTATTCCGTTGATCGGCTCCGGCATCGGGGTGACTGCGTTTTTCTGCTTTATGTTTTCCTGGGTCGAACTGCTGCTGGCGCGCACGCTGACTTCGGTCAACGCCAAGCCCATCGCGGCGGTAATGACCCGCACGGTCTCTGCGTCGGGTATTGATTGGGGGGTACTGGCGGCAGCGGGGGTATTGACTATCCTCCCGGGCATGTTGGTGATCTGGTTTGTTCGCAACCACGTGGCCAAGGGCTTTGCCCTGGGCCGGGTCTAGAGGAATCGATGATGGAATGGATGGCCTGGACCACCCCCACTGCGCTGTTCTTTGGTGGCATCGCCCTGATTCTGGCGGGCATGACCACCTGGGAACTGCGTTCGCCGAGCATTCCTCGGCGCGGGTTGCTGCCGATCAGCACCACCCGTGGTGATCGCTTGTTTATCGGTCTTCTCGGCAGCGCCTACCTGCATTTGCTGGTCATCGGCGTTACCGACTGGAGCATCTGGGTGGCGTCCGCGCTCTCCCTGTTATGGCTGTTGAGTGTGATGCGTTGGGGCTAATGCCCTTATGAATAAACAACCAGGAGGTCTCTATGTTGAATAAAAACAATAAGCTGCGACATAGCATTTCATTGGCCGCCGTACTGGCCCTCAGCGGTTTGAGCGCTTCGGCCTGGGCCGATGCGTATGAAGATGCCGCGAAAAAATGGATCGGCAGCGAGTTCAAACCCTCGACCCTCACCGAAGCCCAACAGCTTGAGGAGTTGAAGTGGTTTATCAAGGCGTCGGAGCCCTTCCGTGGGATGAAGATCAACGTGGTGTCGGAAACCCTCACCACCCACGAGTACGAATCCAAGGTACTGGCCAAGGCGTTCAGTGAAATTACCGGGATCAAGCTGACCCACGACCTGCTGCAGGAAGGCGACGTGGTGGAGAAGCTGCAAACCCAGATGCAGTCCGACAAGAATATCTATGACGGCTGGGTCAATGACTCGGACCTGATCGGTACGCACTTTCGCTACGGCAAGACCGAGTCCATCACCGACCTGATGGCCAACGAAGGCAAGGACTTCACCTCGCCAACCCTGGACCTCAAGGACTTTATCGGCCTGTCCTTCACCACCGCGCCGGACGGCAAGATCTATCAGCTGCCCGACCAGCAGTTCGCCAACCTCTACTGGTTCCGCGCCGACTGGTTCGAACGCCCGGAGCTGAAAGCCAAGTTCAAGGAAAAATACGGCTACGACCTCGGCGTCCCGGTGAACTGGTCGGCCTATGAAGACATCGCCAAATTCTTCAGCGAAGACGTCAAGGAAATCGACGGAAAGCGCATCTACGGGCACATGGACTACGGCAAGAAAGACCCGTCCCTGGGCTGGCGCTTTACCGATGCGTGGTTTTCCATGGCCGGCGGCGGTGACAAGGGTTTGCCCAACGGCTTGCCGGTGGACGAGTGGGGCATTCGTGTGGAGGACTGCCACCCGGTGGGTTCCAGCGTGACCCGCGGCGGCGACACCAACGGCCCGGCGGCGGTGTTCGCCACACAAAAATATGTGGATTGGATGAAAGCCTACGCGCCGCCGGAAGCGGCGGGCATGACCTTCTCCGAATCCGGCCCGGTGCCGTCCCAGGGCAACATTGCCCAGCAGATCTTCTGGTACACCGCGTTTACCGCCGACATGGTCAAGCCGGGCTTGCCGGTGGTGAATGCCGACGGTACGCCGAAATGGCGCATGGCGCCGTCGCCGGTCGGGCCGTACTGGGAAAAGGGCATGAAGAAGGGCTATCAGGACGTAGGCTCCTGGACCTTCCTCAAGTCCACGCCTGAAAAACAGAAACTCGCGGCCTGGCTGTACGCGCAGTTCGTGACCTCCAAAACCGTGTCGCTGAAGAAGACCATCGTTGGCCTGACGCCGATTCGGGAGTCTGATATCAACTCCCAAGCCATGACCGACATGGCGCCCAAGCTCGGTGGCCTGGTGGAGTTCTACCGCAGCCCGGCGCGCACCGAGTGGTCGCCAACCGGCACCAACGTGCCGGACTACCCACGCCTGGCGCAATTGTGGTGGAGCAACATCGCCGCCGCCGCCAGCGGCGAGAAAACCCCGCAACAGGCGCTGGACAATCTGGCCAAGGAGCAGGACGCGATCATGACGCGCCTGGAACGCTCCAAGGTGCAACCGGTGTGCGGCCCGAAAATGAACCCCGAGCGTGACGCGCAATACTGGTTCGACCAGCCGGGCGCGCCGAAGCCGAAACTGGCAAACGAGAAGCCCAAGGGTGAAACCGTGAACTACAACGATCTGCTTAAACAGTGGGAGGCGGCGCGCAAGTAACAGCGCTGAGTGAGTACGACGCAACGGCACGTTTACGTGCCGTTTTGTTTGAAGCTTGAAGTGCGACACCCTGCATTTCATCCGGTGGTTCGAGACAGCCTGCCAGGTTACGACTAAACTGCTGAGCATTCATACAGGAGGTTATCTGATGGGTGTTCCACTTTCCCCAATTGTTTCCGAGTTTGAAACCGAAGAGCAGGCGAGTAGTCATGATCTCTGGTTTCGTAAAAAAGTCGAAAAAAGCTTGGCCAACCCCGGCCCCGGTGTACCTCATGACGAGGTCATGGCACGAGTTGAGGCGATTATTCTGAAAGCAGAGCTTGAGCAGCGGGCCAAGGCTTGATGTTGGCCGTTGTTTGGCTTGACGAAGCCATCGGCGACCTGATTGATATCGTGACTTTTATCGCAGCAGAAAACCCCGGCGCTGCACGACGCATCAAGACCCGCCTGGAAGGCGCGCCTCTACCATTGGCTGAGCACCCCTATCTGTATCCGTGCGGCCGGGTCCCAGGTACTCGTGAGGTGGTTGTACATCCCAATTATGTGCTGGTGTATAGAGTGACTGCTGAGCGGATCGAAATAGTCAACGTATTGCACGCCCGGCAAGAATATCCCTGAGCCTCCCGCCTTCGTATTTCATCAGCGAGCGCCTTCACTGCGACCGCTTATCCGCCCCTTCATAACCTCATTTGAATTTTCCGCACGCCCCGACGCTCTGCATTCTAGAAGCGCGTGAAGTTGAGCGCTCTTGCGGGGCCACCTTGTGGAAGGCCCGTTGTAACGGACTTTGCGGAAACTGCCATCATGACACTCCTTACAGCGCTGTCAGGCCAGCCGGCCTCTCTCACCGACTCGGCCCAAGGCCACCATCAACGGGTGTATCGACAGCTGTACGGCGAAACGCCAGACGCCGCCGAACTGGCGCGTGACTACCTGCAGGATCAATTGGCCCAGGTAGAGGAAACCGACTGCGACTTGCCTGAAGCGCCCGAACACCTGGCGGCCTGGGTCGAACAGCGCTGCGCCGTCGTGGCCCAGGCCTATGCCGACTACCTTGAGCAGCGCCAGCAAGGCCGGCCACGGCGTTATTTTCACAACAAAGCCCACGCGTTGTATGTCCTGCAGCGTGTGGCACCGACCAAACAGGTGGATGGCGCCTGGCTCTACGGCCTGCTGCACTATTGGCAAGACCAGCGCTTCGACGGCTTGCTCACTACCTATCTGGAGGAATTGGGCGACGGTGAAGCCGCGCAGAACCACGTGGTGATCTATCGCAAGTTGCTCAGCGACCACGATGCCGACAGCGAAGCCGGCCTTGAGGACGAGCACTACCTGCAAGGTGCGCTGCAGCTGGCCCTGGGCCTGTGCGCCGACCAATTCCTGCCGGAAGTCATCGGCTACAACCTGGGCTACGAACAGTTGCCGCTGCACCTGCTGATCACCGCTTACGAACTCAGCGAACTGGGCATCGACCCCTATTACTTCACCCTCCAC
The DNA here is from genome assembly GCF_020790195.1 of Pseudomonas sp. HN8-3. Classification (NCBI taxonomy): domain Bacteria; kingdom Pseudomonadati; phylum Pseudomonadota; class Gammaproteobacteria; order Pseudomonadales; family Pseudomonadaceae; genus Pseudomonas; species Pseudomonas sp. HN8-3. The sequence goes on along the minus strand of NZ_CP086206.1, from coordinate 3,430,544 downwards.
GTGACCATCGATAACGCCAGCAGCGGCCACGCCAGCAAGGCCGCGCAATCGGTGTTGGGCCTGCTGCCGCTGGGCGAGGGCAGGGCCGCGTTCTACCGCCGCGTCGCCGCTGGGTATCGCCTCAACGATCTTGGCCCGGGTACCACGGCTGTCATCCAGCAGTTCAACCTGCACGACGAAGTGGTCGCGATGCTTGAGCGCAAACGCACTTTCGGCCAGCACATGCATTCGGACTACTGCCGCTTCGAAGGCAAGACCGTCAACCAATGGCTGGCCAAGCCGGGGCAGATCGGCGATTTCCTCACAGCCTTGCAGGACAAGGGCTGGATCAAGCGCAACCAGGACCCCGCCGACAGCCGTTTCTGGCAGTTGATCGAGGGGGCCGGCGCGGCGATGTTCGGGGTATTCAGCGCGGCGGAAAAACAGCTGCTGCATGACTGGATCGCCGGTGACTGGGCCAGCGGCCAGCGCGTGCCGCCGGTTCGACCGGGGCGCGGCAGTCGACTTGCCCGCGAGCAGCAATGCCCGGCGGACCCCGACACCCAGGCCCTGGCCGATTCACTGTGGAACCTGCCCGACGAGCAACAGCTCAGTGCGCTGATCCCATGGATGTCAGCGCGGCGCCACAGCAGCCCCGCAGGCTTGTACGCCACCCGCCGCTTTATCCAACTGCGTGCGCGTTTGCGCTAAGGAATGTGCCTATGTCTGCCCAACAACTCGCTGATCGTGCCTTGCTGAACCTGGGCCGGGGGTTGAAGGAAAGCGGTTACCGCTTCATTACGCCGACGCCCTTGACCCATGAGCGCGTCTACCGGCGTTTGGCGACGCCGCTGGCGATGACGCTGCGCGACGTATTCGGCTGGTCGATGCCGTTCGACCACGACCTGTTGCCCGAGGCGTTTCGCGAAGAGTTGCAGCAAGCCGATGTGATCGAAAAGCACGATGCCTTATGGCGCAGCACGGTGCGTTGGTCGAGCCTCGACGATCTGCTGTTCGCCCATTCGCCGTATCCCACGGTACAAGCGGATGCGGTGTTCTTCGGCCCCGACAGCTACCGTTTTGCCCAGGTGATCGAAGCCCATTTGCAGCAGCGTTTCGAACCGCTCAAGCGTGCGGTGGACATTGGCTGTGGCGCCGGTGTGGGTGCCTTGGTGGTTGCCCGGGCCAGGCATGACGCCCAGGTGCTGGCGGTGGACATCAACCCGCGTGCCCTGCGCCTGACCGCCGTGAACGCCGAGCTGGCCGGGTTGAATAATGTCAGCGTGTACCACAGTGACGTGCTGGCCAGCGTCGAAGGGCAGTTCGACCTGATCGTCGCCAACCCGCCGTACATGAATGATGACCGCCAGCGTGCCTATCGCCATGGTGGCGGGGCGTTGGGGGAGCAGCTGTCGGTGCGAATCGTCAGCGAATCCCTCGCACGCCTGGCCCTGGGCGGCAGCCTGTTGCTGTATACCGGAGTGGCGATGGTGGCGGGTGGCGATCCTTTCCTTGGCGCGGTCAAGCCGTTGCTGGGCAGTGATGCCTACGGCTGGACCTACCGCGAACTGGATCCTGATGTCTTCGGCGAGGAGCTGGAAAAACCTGGCTATGAACGTGTGGAGCGCATCGCGGTGGTTGCGCTCACCGTTACCCGACTGCGTTGACCCTTGATGCTCACTTTCGGCATCGAAGAAGAATACTTCATCACCAATCTGCACACTCGCCGGATGCTCGGCGAGCCTTCGACAGCGGTGCTGGCGGCGTGTCGTGAGGCGATCGGCGCGGGCTTTGCGTATGAAATGTTCCAGGGCCAGATCGAGGTCGCGTCACCGGTATTCAGTGCCAGCGCTGAAGCCGCGGATTACCTGGCGACAGTGCGCCGCAATCTGGCGCAGCGCCTGGGTGAATTTGGCCTCGGCGTGGTGTGTGCCGGCAGCCATCCGTTGGCCGACTGGCGCGAACAGCGGCCTACTGACCAAGCCCATTTCCAGCAGTTGTTCGACGATATTCAATACGTAGCGCGGCGCAGCGTATTGTGCGGGCTGCATGTGCACGTGCAGGTGCCGCACACCCATGACCGCATCGCCGTGATGAACCAGGTGTCACCGTGGCTGCCGCTGCTGTTGCTGCTCAGTTGCTCCTCGCCATTGTGGGATGGCGCGCCCAGCGGCTTTATGAGCTACCGCCAGGGCGCTTGTGATGAATGGCCGCGCATGGGCGTGCCGGAACATTTCGCCGACTGGAACGAATACCTGCGCTACCTCGCGTTGCTGCATCGCATGGGTGCAATCAAGGCCGATGGCAACGGCTGGTGGGGCATCCGCCCGGCGGCGCGTTACCCAACCCTTGAACTGCGCATGACCGACGCCTGCCCGCGGTTGGCGGATGCCCTGGCCCTGGCCACGCTGTTTCGCGTCATGGTCACCCATGCCTGCGGCCTTGAGCGACCCGGCGCCGGGTTCTGTGCGCAAACGCGCTGGCTGCTCAAGGAAAATCGCTGGCAGGCCAAACGCTACGGCGCGGGCGGCCACTTTGCGTTGGACGACACAGGCGCCATGGGCAGCGCCGAACAATGGTTGCACTGCGCGCGCCAGACGTTCGGTGCCACCGCAGAGGCCCTGAGCGAGCCGCGGCTGTTCGATACGCTGCAAGCGCTGCTGCGGCGCGGCAACAGTGCCACCGAACAGTTACGTTGGTACGCCCAGGCCCGCGCCGACGGTGCCGATGAGGTGGGCAGCCTGGGCAGCGTGGTCGACCATTTGCTCGCTCAGAGTCGCGGCGACCATTGATGGGCTGCGCACAGGCGCCTTTTGATGTGTCAGGCCATGGCTTGCGGCTGAATACGCAACTCGCCGTCCACATCCTTGACCAAGCCACTGGCCACGAACAACGGCGCCAGGCGCTTGTGCAACTGCGGCTCGACAAACTCCTTGACCGTGTCCAGCACCAGCACGCCACTGAGCGGCAACTCGGCCTTGGTGTACGACAGCCATGCCTTTTTCAACGCCATCAACACATCGCTGCCCGCCGTCGAAGCGAAACGGCGATGCACCGGCTTGGCGTCGAAAGTGAAGGTGTGCTGGAACTCATAGTCGCTTTCGTCACCGCCACTGGCAGCGCAACGCACGCACGTGCAGGGGCCATCGCCGAAGGCGCTGCGCAGGTAGGCGTTGAAGTCCACCACGGGCTTGAGTGACAGGCGCTTATCGACCTCGAACAGGTCCCCGGTCATTTTTTCGTCAGTGTTCAACGTCCATTTCCTCGCAGTCGGTTGCTGTGTTTCAAAGCGCGGCACAATACCAGCCGAGCGTGGGTTTGGGGATTATTTGCGTCGTGGGAGGGTCAGCGGAAGAACTCACCGGGGGTGGAATCGAACTGCTGACGAAATGCATTGATAAACGCTGAGGTCGATTCATAGCCACACCCCAACGCCACATCTGTCACCCGCTCGCCTCGCTCCAGGGCGGGCAGGGCGCTCAGCAGTCGCAGGCGCTGGCGCCACGCGCGAAACGTCAGCCCAGTGTCCTTGAGGAACAAGCGGCTGAGGGTCTTTTCGCTGACGCCCAGACTGGGGCTCCAATCCCCCAGGGTGGTCTGCTGCTCGGGGTGCAGGTTCAAGCTGCGGTAAATCTGCCGTAGCCGCGGGTCATGGGGTAGCGGCAGCATCAAATCCACCTGGGGGGCGGCTGCAAGTTGGTCGAGCAGCACCTGGGCCAGGCGCCCATCCGGCCCATCTTCAGCATATTCCACCGGCACTTGGCTGAAATTACGGATCAACTCGCGCAACAAACTGCTCACTTCCAGCACCTGACACCGTTCGGCCGCCCAGGCAGTGACGCTGCAATCGAGGTACAAGCTGCGCATTTCGGTATGGGGCGAACTGAACACACGATGGGGCATGCCTGCCGGAATCCAGACGGCGCGCTGCGGGGGCGCGACGAAACGGCCGACGCTGGTGTGGATCTCCAGCACCCCGGAAATCGCGTAGGACAACTGCACCCACGGGTGGCTGTGCCGTCTTGTCAGCGCACGATTGGGCAAGGATTCGGTACGCCCATACACCGGCCGTGGCAGGCTGGAAAGCCCGGGCACACTGCGCCGCACGGTTTTTTCATGTCCTTTTGGCGGCATTTACTGGCTCATTGGCGTTAGTCGGTAAAGGATCGTTACGTTAGAGTCGCCGGGACGCTCTTGGCAACCCCTGGAAGATTTGCTTATGACCCGCCCGCGCTTTCTGCCCGACAACTTCACCCTGACCCTGATCGCCACAGTGATCCTTGCCTCCCTGCTGCCGGCCAGCGGCCAGACCGCCGTGGCCTTCGGCTGGGTGACCAACCTGGCCATCGCGCTGCTGTTTTTCCTGCACGGCGCCAAGCTGTCGCGCCAGGCCATCGTCGCCGGCGCCGGCCACTGGCGCCTGCATCTGTTGGTGTTCAGCCTGACCTTTGTGCTGTTCCCGTTGCTGGGCCTGGCGCTCAAGCCGGTGCTGTCGCCGCTGATCGGCACTGAGCTGTACATGGGCATGCTCTATCTGTGCGCGTTGCCGGCCACTGTGCAATCAGCGATTGCCTTCACGTCCCTGGCCCGCGGCAATATCCCGGCGGCGATTTGCAGTGCGGCGGCTTCCAGCCTGTTCGGTATCTTCCTGACCCCGCTGCTGGTGGCGCTGCTGCTGAACGTACACGGCGATGGCGGCTCCACCGTCGACGCGATCCTGAAGATCAGCGTGCAGTTGCTGCTGCCATTCATTGCCGGGCAAATCGCCCGCCGCTGGATCGGCGACTGGGTCGGGCGCAACAAATCCTGGCTGAAATTTGTCGACCAGGGCTCGATCCTGCTGGTGGTCTATGGCGCATTCAGCGAAGCGGTCAATGAGGGCATCTGGCACCAGATCCCTCTGTGGCAACTGGGCGGTCTGGTAGTTGCCTGCTGCGTATTGCTCGCGTTGGTGCTGGTAGCGTCCACGTTGTTGGGCAAGGCATTCGGTTTCAGCCAGGAAGACCGCATCACCATCCTGTTCTGCGGCTCGAAGAAAAGCCTGGCGACCGGCGTGCCCATGGCGCAGGTGCTGTTCGCCGGGGCGAGCATGGGCGTGCTGATTTTACCGTTGATGCTGTTTCACCAGATCCAGCTGATGGTGTGCGCGGCGCTGGCTCAGCGTTATGCCCAGCGCCCGGAAACCATCCCTGAGTTGATGGGGCAGGTGGATCCGTGATGCACCTCTCATTCCCAGACAAATAAGCTCAAGTTAACCGCTGCGCCGACGACTAACTTCTTACTAACCCAAGAAGGAGTCTCGGCATGAACGTTCGTCGATTTGCGGTAGTGACAGGCCTTCTTTGCCTATGGGCAAGCACCTGCGGCGCGGCGCAGACAGTCGGGCAGGGCACGATCAGGTTCACTGGCGCCATCGTCGAGCCGGGGTGTGCGACAAATGCGCGCAGCGGGTCGGTGATGGAACTGCGCGGCTGTGCCAGACTGAGTCGCGGCAGCCGCTTCGAGGTGCGCCATGTGGCGCCGGTGGCCAGCGTCAATGCGGCCCATGTGCGGCTGGTGGCAGACAGCGGCGAGGGGCGCTATTACGACCAGCGCTATCTGCTGGTAGACGCTGCCGGCAAGCCCATTGAGTCCGGCAACTACATCATTACCATGACGTCGCCATAAGCCATCGGGCGACGATCCGCATCAACAGCCGTGCGAGAAACCTATAGAATGCTCGGCGGCGGCGCTTGTCCTGGGTGGCCGCTTGATCATCGCCAGAGTACCCCGCCCGTCAATGAGCCTTTCAGCCTCAACCCCCCAAGCCAATTGGCAACCGGTCATCGCCCTCGCGCTGGCCGCGTTTGTGTTCAATACCACCGAATTCGTGCCTGTCGGGTTGCTCAGCGCCATTGGCGCCAGCTTCGACATGCCCGTGGCCAGCGTCGGTCTGATGCTCACCATCTATGCGTGGATCGTGTCCCTGACCTCGCTGCCGGTGATGCTGCTGACCCGCAACGTCGAACGGCGCAAGCTGCTGATCGTATTGTTTGGCCTGTTTATCGCCAGCCATATCCTCTCCAGCGTCGCCACCAGCTTCGGCCTGCTGATGGTCAGTCGCGTCGGCATCGCCCTGGCCCATGCCCTGTTCTGGTCGATCACCGCCTCGCTGGCCGTGCGCCTGGCGCCGGAGGGCAAGCAGGTGCAGGCCCTTGGCCTGTTGGCCACGGGCACGTCCCTGGCGATGGTGCTGGGCATTCCCTTAGGCCGCCTGCTTGGCGAGGCCATGGGCTGGCGTACCACGTTTCTGGTGATCGCCGCGTTCGCCGCGGCCCTGGTGTTCTGGCTGGCGCGCACCCTGCCGCCGTTGCCGAGCCAGAACTCCGGCTCCCTGCGTAGCCTGCCGCTGCTGTTCAAGCGCCCTGCACTGGTGGCGCTCTACGTGCTGACCGCGATGACCGTCACCGCGCAATTTACCGCTTACAGCTACATCGAACCCTTCGTCGAAGGCGTCGCCGGGCTGGGTGGCAGTGCGGTGACGTTGATTCTCTTGGTGTTTGGTGGTGCCGGCATTATCGGCTCGTTGTTGTTCAGCCTGGTGCACCGCTTCAACCCGCACCTGTTCGTGATCGGCGCAGTGTTCATCCTCGCCGCGTGCCTGGCGCTGATGCTGCCGTTGAGCGGTGCTGAATCCTACCTGGTGGTGTTGAGCATTTTCTGGGGCATGGCGATCATGGGCTTTGGCCTGGCCATGCAGTCCAAAGTGCTGGTGCTTGCACCGGACGCCACCGACGTGGCCATGGCGATGTTCTCCGGTATCTACAACATCGGCATCGGCGGTGGCGCGTTGATGGGCAGTTGGGTCGGCAGCCACTTCGGCTTCGCCTGGATCGGCGCGGCGGGCGGGTTGCTGGCGGCGCTGGCGTTGGTGGGATATTGCCTGGCGATTCGGCGGTTTGGGACGGGTGTGGTGACGCAATAGTGGGATTCGAGTGTAGCCAGGCATTCCTCATGTAGTGAGGCACCTAGAGGGCAGTGAAGTAAGCGCGGTGCATACAAATACCACAGGGGATTTATCAATAGATAAAATCCCCTGTGGTTGTTTTTGGGGTAAGGACCACTTTGCTTGGTGTATCAATATTCGTCTCTATCTCTTGGTTCGTCGTCGTCTTGAGCTTCCCAATCGTCAATGACTTGCTCGATGCGGCTTAGGGAATCGTAAGTTAGGGTGCTAGCTTCCCCATCTTTTTCAAAGCGGTAAGCTTCTGATTGGTCGACTAATTTGTCGCCTTCATAACGCCCTCCTGTTAGATCTTTATGTATGTCATATCCTTTATAGTTTTTTACAAATGCCATGTCAGTACTCCTTGTATAAGGCTTGGCTGAAGTGAACGGCTATTCAGTTATAAATCTTCAATAGGTAGTGAAGTATTGAAGTGATTTAAAGGTAGAGGGAGTAAGTGTGGTTGGGTACTGTCATAATTGACAGTTTTTTAGATGGTTTAGCTATATTAGGGTTATTCATACACAGGCGACTATACGGCTGCAAAGGGGCCGAGCCGGGATTAGAGTCCGGCGCGGTCTCTCGGCGGAACATAATGCTTCACCCCGCCGGCATCCACCGAGGCCACCGAAGTATTCAGTATCCATTGCAGTCCCAATTCCCGGCTGGCTTCGATGATTGACGGGCGTGTGCCATCGCCCATGGATGCTGCGATTTGCGGGCCGCGGTCCACCACGATTACCCGAATATCGGCCAGCTGACGTCGATGTGGTCGGCGTTGAGGGCTTATTCCAGGGTGCCCTGGGTTTTCAGCAGGGTGATCAGGGTTGAGGATTTCTGATAGCCGATACGCAGGGTCTCCTGGGCGTCGGCGCTCACGGCGATGGAGAAAACCAGCGATCCTAATACAGCAGCAAACGGGCGGCGAAGGGTCATGAGCGGCTCGATATTCAACGGAATGAGCCGAAGCATAAGGTTCTGAAAACCGGTTGATAAATACCCTTTCGATCTGAGCTTAAGGACACTTGGGGCATTCTCCATTGACTGACTGTGCATCTGCCAGATCGGGCCATGAGCAATCATTCGTTGAGGCGACACAGGCCAAAATGTGGGAGGGAGCAAGCCCCCTCCCACAGGTGTGACATGGACGATCATCGCCGCAGTACTGGTAAAACTCAGCAAAGTTGAAGAGCCGCGAGCAAACACGGGAACCCTCCCACCCGACACGTGTCCCCGCTTCCCATGTCACCCCCCGCCGCGCAAATCCCTTAATTTTTCAAGCCTGCCGGAAGCCTCTCCAGGCCCCCGGCTGCGCCCGTTGTTTTTCAAGGGCGCCGCGCCTAGCGGCAAAACTGAATACGGACATTCTCTTAAACCGTGACTTATCAGGCAGGTTACCCCATGCAGTTCAGCGACTTACTGGCAGCGATCTCCACCCATGCGATCCGTCTGCAAACTGAAGAAGGCGACCTGATCGTCCTGGGCGATGACGAGGCGTTGGATGACGCGCTCTGGGATCAATTGATCGCGCATAAACCCCAGTTGCTGGCCCTGGTCGCCGAGCATGGCGGTGACTGGCTGAGCCCGGCTTATCGCATCACCCCGGACATGCTGGCGCTGGTCAACCTCGACCAGCCGGCCATCGACCGTATCGTCGCGTCCATCCCAGGCGGCGCGGCGAATGTGCAAGATATCTACCCCCTGGCGCCGCTCCAGGAAGGCATGCTTTACCACCATCTTTCTGCCGCGCAGGGCGACCCCTACGTGCTGCACGCGCAGTTTGTGTTCGACAGCCGTGCACGCCTGCAAACCTTTGCCGAGGCGCTGCAATGGGTGATTGACCGCCACGATATCCTGCGCACCTCCATGGTGTGGGAGCGCCTCGACGAGCCGCTGCAAGTGGTGTGGCGCAAGGCGCATCTGGCGTGTGAAGAAGCGCATTTTGATGGCGGCGACCGTCTCGCTCAATTGCTCGCGCGCTATGACGCCCGTGCCTATCGCATGGACCTTGGCCAGGCGCCGCTGCTGCGTCTGGTGTTCGCCGAGGACCCGGCCAACCAGCGCGTGGTTGCGATGCTGTTGTTCCACCACACCATTCTCGATCACACCGCCCTGGACGTGGTGCGCCATGAAATCCAGCTGTACCTGGCCGGTGAGCACGCGCAAGCGGGCACGCCGGTAGCGTTTCGCAGCTACATCGCCCAAGTGCGCCAGGGTGTGAGCGAACAGGCCCATGAGGCGTTCTTTCGCGACATGCTCGCCGATATCGATGAACCGACGCTGCCGTTCGGCCTGCAAGATGTGCAGGGCGATGGTCAGGGCATTGATGAAGCGCGCATTCCCGTCGATAGCGCCCTTGGTCGTCGCCTGCGCAGTGTGGCGCGGCCGTTGGGGGTGAGCGTGGCGAGCCTGATGCACCTGGCGTTGGCGCGGGTGTTGGGCGTGGTTTCCGGTCGCGAGGCGGTGGTGTTCGGCACCGTGATGCTCGGGCGCATGGGCGCAGGCGAGGGCGGTGAACGGGCCTTGGGCATGTTCATCAACACCTTGCCGTTGCGGGTTGACGTTGGCGCGCAAAGCGTGCGCGCTGCGGTGCAAGTCACCCACGAGCGTCTTACGCGCCTGCTCGATCACGAACATGCGTCCCTGGCACTGGCCCAGCGCTGCAGCGGGGTGGCAGCACCCACACCGTTGTTCAGCGCGATCCTCAACTATCGCCATAGTGCGGCCACCGACATGGCCGCCGTGATCGAGGTTGCCGAAGGCATCCAGGTCCTGGGCGCCGAGGAGCGCACCAACTACCCGCTGACGGTCAACGTCGACGACCTGGGGCAAGACTTCGCGCTGACGGTGATGGTGGATGCGGCCATCGGTGCACAGCGGGTTGCCGGCTATCTGCACACCGCGCTGCAAAGCCTGGCCGACGCCCTTGAGCAGCGACCGGACAAGCCGCTCTGCGGCCTGAACATCCTGCCCGACGCTGAACGCCACGCCCTGCTGCATACCTTGAACCACAGCCCCACGCACTACGCCGATACCGCGTTGATCCACCAGCAAGTCGAAACCCACGCCGCCGCCCAGCCTGAAGCCATTGCCTTGCGCTTTGAGCAGCAGCGCCTCACCTATCGTCAACTCAACGAACGCGCCAACCAGGTCGCCCATGCACTGCTGGCCCAGGGCGTGGAGCCTGACAGCCGCGTGGCGATCTGCGTGGAGCGCGGCCCGCAGATGATTATCGGCCTGCTCGGTATCCTCAAGGCCGGTGCCGGCTACGTGCCGATAGACCCGGCTTACCCGCAGGAACGCATTGCCTACACCCTGGCCGACAGTCAACCGGTGGTTGTGCTGGTACAGGCCGGCACTCGTCACCGGGTAGGCGAACTGGCGCAGCTTGACCTCGACAGCCTGGGCCAGTTGCCCATCACCGATCCACGGCTGCACCTGAGCCCGGCCAATCTGGCCTATGTAATTTACACCTCTGGTTCCACCGGCCAACCCAAGGGGGTAATGATCGAGCATCGTCAGGTGGCGCGCCTGTTCAGTGCCACTCAACACTGGTTCGGGTTCAACCCGCACGATGTATGGGCACTGTTCCACTCCTTCGCATTCGATTTTTCTGTGTGGGAAATCTGGGGCGCGCTGATGCACGGCGGCCAGTTGCTGATCGTGCCGCAACTGGTCAGCCGCTCGCCGGATGAGTGCTACACGCTGCTCTGCGAAGCCGAAGTGAGCATCCTCAACCAGACGCCGAGCGCGTTCCGCCAATTGATCGCGGCCCAGGGCCACAGCACCCAGGCGCATTCGTTGCGGCAGGTGATCTTTGGCGGTGAGGCCCTTGAACCGGCCATGCTCAAGCCATGGTATGCGCGGGCGGTGAATGCCGGTACGCAGCTGGTAAACATGTACGGTATTACCGAAACCACCGTGCACGTGACCTATCGTGCGCTGGAGGCGGCGGATGCCCAACTGGTGGGCGTCAGCCCGATTGGCGTACGCATCCCCGACTTGCAGCTGTATGTGTTGGATGAACAACACGAGCCGTTGCCATACGGTGTGGTGGGCGAGCTGTACGTGGGCGGCGCCGGGGTGGCGCGCGGTTACCTGAACCGCGAGGCACTCAACGCCGAACGCTTCCTCGCGGACCCGGCCACCGGCCTGCGCATGTACAAGACCGGTGACCTCGGCCGCCTGCTGGCCGACGGCAGTGTCGAGTACCTGGGGCGTAACGATGACCAGGTCAAGATTCGCGGTTTCCGTATCGAGCTGGGCGAAATCCAGGCACACCTGGCAACCGCCCACGGCGTGCGCGATGCGGTGGTGATCGCCCGTGAGGATGAGCCGGGTGACAAACGCCTTGTGGCCTATGTGATCACCGAGGGTGAGCCCAGCGTTGCCGCCTTGCGCGATCACTTGCTACAGAGCCTTGCCGAACATATGGTGCCCAGCGCCTTCGTGCGCCTGGAGGCGTTCCCCCTGACCACCAACGGCAAGCTCGACCGCAAAGCCTTGCCCGCACCCGATGCCGAGGCGTTGGCCCGGCGCAGTTATGCCGCGCCCCAAGGTGCGGTGGAAAACGCCATTGCGATGATCTGGCAGGACCTGCTCAAGCTCGACCGGGTGGGGCGTGATGACAACTTCTTCGAGTTGGGTGGGCATTCGCTGCTGGCGGTCAAGCTGATCGAACGCATGCGCCAGGTAGAGCTGAGTGCCGATGTACGCGTGCTGTTCGGCCAGCCGACCCTGGCAGCCCTCGCAGCGGCGGTGGGCGGGCACCATGAGGTGCAGGTCCCGGCCAATCTGATTCAGGAACACAGTGAGCACATCACGCCGGACATGCTGCCCTTGGTCGAGCTGGACCAGGCCGCCATCGATCACATCCTCCAGGCCGTGCCCGGTGGCGTGGCCAACGTGCAGGATATCTACGCTCTCGCGCCTTTGCAGGCCGGTATTCTCTACCACCACCTGGCAACCAGCGAGGGCGACCCCTACGTGTTGCAGGTGCAGTTGCGCTTTAACGACCAGGGCGCGGTGGATGGCTTTATTCAGGCGCTGCACAGTGTCATCGAACGCAACGATATCCTGCGCACTGCGGTTCTCTGGGAGGGCCTGGAGGAACCGGTGCAAGTGGTGTTGCGCCAGGCGCCGCTGGCCGTTGAGCGCTTGGACACCCAGGGCACCGATGCCTTGGCGCAGTTGCAACAGCGTTTCGACCCTCGCCACTACCGCCTGGATCTGTCTCGCGCTTCGCTGATGCGCCTGGCCTACGCTGAAGAGGCGGACGGCTTGGTCGGCATCCTGCTGCTGCACCATATCCTGCTCGATCACACGGCGCTGCAAGTGCTGGTCGAAGAAATGAGCGCCAGCCTGCACGGCAACCGCGTGCAACTGCCTGATGCGGTGCAGTACCGCAACTACGTGGCCCAGGCGCGGCTGGGCCTGAGCCAGGCGCAGCACGAGGCCTTCTTCAGCCAGATGCTCGGCGATATCGACGAGCCCACCCTGGCCTTCGGCTTGCAGGATGTGAACGGCGACGGCAGCGGCATCCATGAGGCCCATCTGCCGCTGGAACCGGCCCTCAGCCTGGCCCTGCGCGAACAGGCGCGGCAACTGGGCGTCAGCACGGCGAGCCTGGTGCATCTGGCATGGGCCCAGGTGCTGGGCCAGGTGTCGGGCCAGCAGGACGTGGTGTTCGGGACGGTCTTGCTGGGGCGTATGCAGGGCGGCGAGGGCGCCGACCGCGCGCTGGGGATGTTCATCAATACCTTGCCGCTGCGGGTCAGCCTTGGCAGCGTCGGCGTGCAAGCCGGCGTGCGCGCCACCCATGCGCGCCTGGCGCAGTTGCTCGCGCATGAACATGCAGCGCTGTCCCTGGCCCAGCGCTGCAGCGGCGTGCCGGGTTCGTTGCCGTTGTTCAGCACCTTGCTCAACTACCGGCACAGCGCACCCGATGAAGCGCCGGGGGACAACCCCTTTGCCGCGTTCGGTATCCAGATCCTCAGCTCCGAAGAGCGCAGCAACTACCCGCTGGTACTCAACGTCGATGACCTGGGCACGGGGTTGGCCCTGACGGTGCAAGGTGTCGCCCATCTGGATGTGCAACGTGTGGGTGAGTACATGCTCACCGCGTTGCGCCATGTGGTGAGCGCGCTGCAACACGCGCCCACCACCGCCATGCACAAGGTGTCGATTGTGCCGCCCGCCGAGCGGCGCTTACTGCTTGAAGACTTCAATGCCAGCGCCCGGGAATACCCGTCGCAGCTCACCGTAGCTCAACTGTTCGAAGCCCAGGCACTGGCCCGGCCTGAAGCCGTGGCGGTGGTGCATGGCCCGCTGTCGCTGAGCTACCGTGACCTCAATCGCCGCGCCAATCGCCTGGCCCATCATTTGATTGGCCGTGGCGTGCGGCCAGGTGAGGCGGTGGCCCTGGCGCTGCCGCGCTCCATCGACCTGGTCGTCAGCCAGTTGGCGGTGCTCAAGTGTGCGGCGGTGTACGTACCGCTGGATGTCAACGCGCCGCTCGAACGTCGAACCTTCATGGTGCAGGACAGCGGCGCCCGCCAGGTGCTGGACAACCTTGCCGAACTGGACCTGGCCGACCTGCCGGCGGACAACCCGGGGCTGGCCCGGTCTGCGCAGGACGTGGCGTACATCATGTACACCTCCGGCTCCACGGGCACGCCCAAGGGCGTGCTGGTGCCCCATCGCGGTATCACGCGCCTGGTCATCAATAATGGCTATGCCGACTTCAACGCCAGCGACCGCGTGGCCTTCGCCTCCAACCCGGCGTTCGATGCGAGCACCATGGATGTGTGGGGCGCATTGCTCAATGGTGGGCAAGTGCAGGTGATCGACCATGCCACCTTGCTCGACCCGTTGGCGTTCGGCGCCGAGCTTAAGGGCGCGACGGTGTTGTTCGTGACCACCGCACTGTTCAACCAGTACGTGCAATTGATCCCCGAGGCGTTGGCCGGTTTGCGCATCCTGCTGTGCGGCGGTGAGCGTGCTGACCCGGCGGCATTTCGCAGCCTGTTGGCGCGTGCACCGACGCTGCGCCTGGTGCATTGCTACGGGCCGACCGAAACCACCACCTACGCCACCACCCACGAAGTGCGCGAGGTCGGTACGGATACCGACAGCGTGCCGGTGGGGCGGCCCATTTCCAATACACAGATCTATGTGCTCGATGCACAGATGCAACCGGTGCCGCTGGGCATCACCGGTGAAATCTGCATCGGCGGCGATGGCGTCGCCCTGGGCTATTTGAATCGCCCCGAGCTGACGGCTGAAAAGTTTGTGCAGGACCCCTTCAACCCGGGCGCCTTGCTGTACCGCACCGGCGACCTCGGGCGCTGGACGCAAGACGGCTTGCTCGAATGCCTGGGTCGCAACGACGACCAGGTGAAAATCCGTGGCTTTCGTATCGAGCTGGGTGAGATCGAGGCGCGCCTGGCCAGTTGCCCGGGCATCCAGGACGTCGCCGTGTTGGCCAGGGAAGATATGCCAGGTGAAAAGCGCCTGGTCGCCTACTTCACCTGGGCCGGGGCAGACCTGGGCATTGAGCTGGTCCACGCCTACCTGCAAGGGCAGTTGCCGGACTATATGCTGCCGTCGGCCTATATGCCGCTGGCCAGTCTGCCCCTGACCAACAATGGCAAGCTCGACCGCAAAGCCTTGCCGGCACCGGACCCGTCGGCCTTGCTCAGTCGTGGCTACGAAGCCCCGCAAGGCGAGGTGGAAACCCTACTGGCGCAGATCTGGCAAGACGTGCTCAAGCTCGAACGCGTCGGGCGTCACGATCATTTCTTCGAGTTGGGCGGGCATTCGCTGCTGGCGGTGAGCTTGATCGAACGTATGCGCCAAGTGGGCCTCAGTGCCGATGTGCGCGTGCTGTTCAACCAGCCGAGCCTGGCAGCGTTGGCGGCGGCGGTGGGCAGTGGTCGCGAAATCGTGGTGCCGGCCAATGGCATCCCGGCCGGTTGCACACAGATCACACCGTCCATGCTGAGCCTGGTGCAGCTCACTCCGGATGCCATCGAGCGTATCGTCGCCAGCGTGCCGGGTGGCGCGGAGAATGTGCAGGACATCTACCCGCTGGCGCCGTTGCAGGAAGGCATTCTCTACCACCACCTCAGCGCCGAACAGGGCGACCCGTACCTGCTGCAATCGCGCATGGCGTTCGACAATCTCGACCGCTTGCACGGGTTCATGGCGGCGCTGCAACAGGTGGTTGCCCGCCACGATATCCTGCGCACGGGCGTAGTCTGGGAGGGCCTGGACAGCCCGGTGCAAGTGGTGTGGCGCAAGGCGCAACTGGGGGTGCAGGAGGTTCATCTGGACCCGGCCGACGGCGGCATCATCGAACAACTGCACGCTCGCTTCGATGCCCGGCACTATCGGCTGGACATCACCCAGGCGCCGTTGCTGCGCATGGTCTATGCCCAGGACCCGACGCACAACCGTGTTGCGGCGATCCTGCTGTTTCACCACCTGGCGCTGGACCACACAGCCATGGAGGTGGTCGGCCAGGAAATGCGCGCCTTCATGTTCACCCAGGCCCAGGACTTGCCCGCTGCCGCGCCATTTCGCAACTATGTGGCCCAGGCGCGCCTGGGTGTCAGTGTGGCCGAGCATGAGCAGTTCTTTCGCGACATGCTCGCCGATGTGGATGAACCAACCTTGCCGTTTGGTTTGCAGGATGTGCAGGGCGATGGCCGTGCCATCGAGGAGGCCGGGCTGCCATTGGACGCCGTGCTGGCGCAGCGGGTCCGCCAGCAGGCGCGACAGCTGGGTGTGAGCGCCGCGAGCCTGATGCACCTGGCCTGGGCCCAGGTGGTGGGGCTGGTGTCGGGCCGCGATGACGTGGTGTTCGGCACGGTGCTGATGGGCCGTATGCAAGCCGGTGAGGGTGCAGACCGCGCGCTGGGGATGTTTATCAACACCCTGCCGCTGCGGGTTGATGTTGCCGCCGGGGCGTCAGCGGCGGTCAAGGCCACCCATGCACGCCTGAGCGCCGTGCTCGGGCATGAACATGCCTCGCTGGCCCTGGCTCAGCGTTGCAGCGGTGTGCCGACCAGCACGCCATTGTTCAGTGCCTTGCTCAATTACCGTCACAGCAACCCCGCCGAGATGGCCCGCGACGGCCACGGCATCTGGGAGGGCGTGCAGCTGCTGGGCGGTGAGGAGCGCAGTAATTACCCATTGACCCTGAGCGTGGATGACCTGGGTGACGGCTTCGGGCTGAGCGTGCTGGCGGTGCCACAGATCGGTGCGCAACGCCTGTGCGACTACATGCACAACGCTGTGGCGCAGTTGCTCACAGCCTTGGAGTGCACGCCGGACACGGCACTCAATCGCCTGCCGATCCTGCCTGCGGCGGAGTGTGAAACCCTGCTGCGCGAATTCAATGCCACGGCCCAGGATTTCCCCCGTGGCCACACCGTGCACGGCGCATTTGAGGTACAGGCTGAGCGCCAACCCCACGCCATTGCCGTGCAGCAGGGCGGCGAGGCGCTGACCTATCAGCAGCTCAATCAGCGTGCCAACCAACTGGCCCATCACCTGTTGGCACTCGGCGTGCAACCGGATGACCGCGTGGCGCTGTGCTGCCGCCGTGGCCCGCAGATGCTGGTGGGGCTATTGGGCATTCTCAAGGCCGGTGCCGGCTATGTGCCGATTGACCCGGCGTATCCCGCCGAACGCATCGCTTATTTGTTGCAGGACAGCGCCCCGTTGGCGGTACTGGCTGAGGCCAGTACCCGCGACCTGCTGGGCACAGTCAGGGTGGTCGACTTGCATGACCTCGCCTGGCAGCACCTGCCTGTCAACAATCCACAGCTGCCCGCACTGACGCCTGCGCACCTGGCCTACGTCATTTACACCTCAGGCTCTACCGGCCAGCCCAAAGGCGTGATGGTGGAACACCACAACGTGGAAAACCTCGTGCATTGGCACTCTGAAGCCTTTGGCCTGGCTGCTGCGAGTCACACCAGCAGCGTGGCCGGGTTTGGTTTTGACGCGATGGCCTGGGAAGTCTGGCCGGCCCTGTGCGTCGGGGCGACCCTGCACCTGCCGCCCGCCGAAGTGGGCAATGAAAACATCGATGAACTGCTGGCCTGGTGGCGGGCGCAGCCGCTGGACGTGAGCTTTTTGCCCACGCCGGTAGCCGAGTACGCGTTCAGCCAACACCTGCAACACCCCACCTTGCGCATCCTGCTGATTGGTGGCGATCGCCTGCGCCAGTTCACCCAGGAACGGCGCTTTGCCGTGATCAACAACTATGGCCCCACCGAGGCCACGGTGGTTGCCACCTCCGGTCGCGTGCGGGCCGGGCAGGCGTTGCATATTGGTCGACCCATCGCCAATGCCGGCAGCTATGTGCTGGATGCGCAGTTGCGCCCGGTGCCGGTCGGTGTGGCCGGTGAGCTGTATGTAGGCGGCAGCGGTGTGGCACGGGGTTACTTGAATCGCCCGGACTTGACTGCCGAACGCTTCCTGCAAAACCCGTTCAGCCCGGGGCGCATGTACCGCACCGGCGACCTGGTGCGCTGGTTGCCCGACGGCAATCTGGAGTACCTGGGCCGCAACGATGACCAGGTCAAACTGCGTGGTGTGCGGGTTGAGCTGGGCGAAATCGAAAGCCGCCTGGCCGCCCTGGACGGCATTCGCGCAGCGGTGGTGCTGGTGCGCGAAGGCCGGCTGCTGGCCTGGTTCACCGAGCAACGCGCACTCCCCATCGAGACCTTGCGCGCGCAATTGCAGGCGCAGCTTCCCGATGCGCTGGTGCCGGTCGCCTACATGCGCCTCGATGTGTTGCCCCTGACCGCCAACGGCAAGCTGGACCGCAAGGCACTGCCCGACCCCGATCAGGCCGCCGTGCTCAGCCGCGAGTACCAGGCCCCCCAGGGCGAGGTCGAAACCACCCTGGCGGGTATCTGGGCCGAGGTGCTGCAAGTGGAACAGGTGGGCCGTCATGACCATTTTTTCGAACTGGGCGGCCATTCATTGCTGGCCGTCAGCCTGATCGAGCGTATGCGCCAGGTTGGCCTCAGCGCCGACGTGCGCGTGCTGTTCAGCCAGCCAACCCTGGCCGCGCTGGCCGCTGCCGTTGGCAGTGGTCGCGAGGTGCAAGTGCCGGCCAATCGGATCAGTGCCGAGTGCCAACGCATCACCCCAGACATGTTGGCGCTGGTGGCCCTCGACCAGTGCGCGATTGATCAGGTAGTCGCCCAGGTGCCAGGCGGCGCTGCCAACGTGCAGGACATCTACCCGCTGGCGCCGTTGCAGGAAGGCATTTTCTACCACTACCTCACGGCCGCGCAGGGCGACCCGTACCTGCTGCAATCGCACCTGGCGTTTGACAGTGTCGAGCGTTTGCAAGCCTTCGCGCAGGCGCTGCAACAGGTGATCGACCGCCATGACATTCTGCGCACCGGGGTGGTGTGGGAGGGGCTGGCGCAACCGTTGCAAGTGGTGTGGCGCAAGGCGGCGTTGAGCGTTCAGGAGCTGCATTTGCACGGCGACGTGCTTGCCGGCCTGCATGAGCGTTTAGACCCGCGCCACTACCGCGTCCCGATGTCCAAGGCACCGCTGGTGCGTCTGGTATTCAGCCATGATCCAAGTCGGCAGCGGGTGGTCGCGATTCTGCTTTTCCATCACATCGCTCTTGATCACACTGCGCTTGAGCGAGTGCGGCAAGAGATGCAAGCCAGTTTGCTGGGGCAGGAACAGGATGCTGATGAACCTATTCCTTACCGCAACTACGTGGCGCAGGCTCGTTTGGGGCTCAGCGAGCAGGAACACGAAGCGTTCTTCGCCAACATGCTGCGTGACGTCAATGAGCCAACCCTGCCGTTCGGTCTCCAGGATGTGCAGGGAGACGGCAGCGCTATTGAAGAGCACCAGCAGTTTCTGGAGCCGTCCTTGAGCCTGCGTCTGAGGGCTCAGGCACGACTATCAGGTGTGAGTGCCGCCAGTCTGTTTCACCTGGCGTGGGCTCAGGTGTTGGCCTGCACCGCCAACCAGCCCAGTGTGGTGTTCGGTACGGTCCTGATGGGGCGTATGCAGGGCGGAAAAGGTAGTGACCGTGCGTTAGGTATGTTCATCAATACGTTGCCTCTGCGTGTGGAGATTGATGATATCGGCGTGCGTGCGGCGCTTGTGCAAACCCATGAACGCCTGACGGCACTGCTCGGTCACGAACACGCGTCACTGGCCTTGGCGCAGCGTTGCAGTGGTGTCGCCGCACCGCTGCCATTGTTCAGCGCGATGCTCAATTATCGCCACAGTGACAGTCAGCAGGCATCCGCATCACAAGCGTGGCAAGGCATCCAGACCCTTAGCAGCGAGGAGCGTACCAACTACCCGTTGACCCTGAACGTGGACGATCAGCGCGATGGTTTCCGCTTGACTGTCATGACCGCGGCGCACATCGGCGCAGAGCGTGTCTGCGGTTATATGCAAACGGCGTTGCATGGGTTGGTCGAAGCGTTGGAGCAATCGCCCCATCTGGCGGTCAACCGTGTATCTGTAGTGGGTAAGCAGGAGCGCGAGCAACTGTTGAATGGCTTCAATGCGACAGTAGTCGATTACAACCTTGACCAGACACTGCATTCAATGTTCGAGGCCCAAGTTGCGAGCACACCGGATTGCGTGGCGGTGAAATCGGGCGAGCAACAACTGACCTACCAACAGCTCAACGAGCACGCCAACCGCCTGGCCCATCACCTGCGTGAAAGGGGCGTGCAGCCGGACTCACGGGTAGGCATTTGCCTGGAGCGTGGCCTGGACATGGTGATCGGCCTGTTCGCCATCCTCAAGGCCGGTGGCGGTTATGTGCCGCTGGACCCGGCCTACCCGCAAGAACGCATCGCCTACATGCTGCAAGACAGCGCGCCGGTGGTGGTGCTGGCGCAAGCCTCCACTCGTGCCTTGCTGGGCGACGTGGCCGTGATCGACGTCGGCCACAGCACTTGGCACCAGCAGCCTTGCGTCAACCCGCAGGTCGCGGACCTCACTGCCCGGCACACGGCCTACGTGATCTACACCTCCGGTTCCACTGGCCAGCCCAAGGGCGTGATCAATGAACACGCCGGGGTGGTCAACCGTCTGTTGTGGATGCAGGACGCCTATGGCCTCAAGGCCCATGACGCGGTCTTGCAGAAAACCCCGTTCAGCTTCGACGTGTCGGTGTGGGAGTTCTTCTGGCCGCTGTTTACCGGCGCACGCCTGGTGATGGCGCGCCCGGGTGGGCACAAGGACCCTGTGTACCTGTGCGAAGTAATCGAGGCAGAAAACATCACCACCCTGCACTTTGTGCCGTCGATGCTTGACGTGTTCCTGGCCCATGGTGATGTGAGCCAGGCGGCCGGGTTGGTGCGCGTGATGTGCAGCGGCGAGGCGCTGCCGGGCAGCCTGGTGCGTCGGTTCAAGCAGCAGTTGCCAGGCATTGGTTTGTACAACCTGTATGGCCCCACGGAAGCGGCGGTGGACGTGACGGCCTGGAACTGCGCCCGCCCGGACGTGCCGGACAACACCCCCATCGGCAAGCCGATTGCCAACACGCGCATGTACGTGCTGGACGGGCAGTTGCAGCCGGTGCCTCTGGGGGTGGTCGGTGAGCTGTTCATCGCTGGCGTGCAAGTGGCGCGGGGTTATCTGAACCGTGCGCAGCTGACCGCCGAGCGCTTCCTCGATGACCCGTTTGCGCCTGGCCGGATGTACCGCACCGGTGACCTGGGCCGCTACTTGCCGGACGGCAATATCGAATACCTGGGGCGCAACGATGACCAGGTGAAAATCCGTGGCCTGCGCATCGAGCTGGGGGAAATCCAGGCGCGGCTGATCGAGCATCCGGCGGTCAACGACGCGGTGGTGGTGGTTCGTGATGAGCGCCTGGTCGCCTATTACACTGGCCTGCCAAGCGACATCGACGGCCTGCGCGCCCAGCTGTTGCAGCACCTGCCGGACTTTATGGTGCCCGCGCTGTTCGTGCACCTGCCCGTCATGCCCCTGAGCCCTAACGGCAAGCTCGACCGCAAAGCGTTACCCGCACCGGGTATGGACGCACTGACGGTGCGTGAGTACGAAGCACCCCAAGGCGATACCGAAATCCTGCTGGCCCAGTTGTGGTCCGAGCTGCTCAAGGTGGATCGGGTAGGCCGGCATGACAATTTCTTTGAACTGGGCGGGCACTCGCTGCTCGCTGTGAGCTTGATCGGACGCCTGCGCCAGGAAGGCATGGAAGCCGATGTGCGGGCGTTGTTCGAACAACCGACCCTGGCCGGCTACGCCGCAATGACCGAACGAATGGAGATCGTCCTGTGAACATCCTCGAGCTGCTGGCAACCCTGAAAACCAAGGACGTGCAACTGGCGCTCAAGGGCGAACAGTTGTCGGTGAACGGCAACCGGCAAGCCTTGAGCGACCCGGCAATATTGGCCGCCTTGCGCGAGCACAAACCGGCGCTGATCGAGCTGATCAAGGCCGGTGAGTACTCGGCTGCCAAGGTTGGCGAAGTGGCCGTACCGGCCAATGGCATTCCCGCCAACGCCGAGCGCATCACCCCCGACATGCTGACCCTCTCGACCCTGAGCCAGGACGAGATCGAGCGCATCATCGCCACCGTGCAGGGCGGTGTGGCGAATATCCAGGACATCTATCCGTTGGCGCCATTGCAGGAAGGCATTCTGTTTCACCATGCCAGCGCCGAGCAGGGCGACCCCTACGTGATGCAGTCGCAGTTCGCGTTTGACAGCCTGGAGCGCTTCGAGGCGTTTGCCCAGGCGCTGCAAAGCGTGATGGACCGCCACGACATTTTACGCACCGGGGTGGTCTGGGATGGCCTGGCGCAACCTTCGCAAGTGGTGTGGCGTCAGGCGCGCCTGCCGGTGCAAGCTTTGATGCTCGACCCGGCCGACGGCGATATCGCCGCACAGCTGCATGAACTATTCAATGCCCGTCATTATCGCCTCGACGTGACCCAGGCACCGTTGTTGCGCCTGGTACATGCTGAAGACCGGACCCACCAGCGCATCGTCGCTACCTTGCTGTTCCACCATATGGCGATGGACCACAGCGCTCTGGAAGTGGTACGCCACGAGATGCAGGCGTTTTTGCACGGTCACGCCGCTCAGTTGGGCCTTGCCGTGCCGTTTCGCGACTATGTCGCCCAAGCGCGCCTGGGTGTTACCGAGCAAGAACATAAAGCATTTTTCCAGCAGATGCTCGGTGATGTGGTTGAACCGACCTTGCCCTTTGGTTTACAGGATGTACAGGGCGACGGCAGGGGGATCGCTGAACTCGACTGGCCTTTAGCGAACTCCCTCAGCCAACGCTTGCGCGCACAGGCTCGTGTGCTGGGCGTGAGCGTTGCCAGTCTGTTCCACTTGGGGTGGGCCCAAGTGCTGGGCAGGGTGGCAGGCAAGTCCCAGGTGGTGTTCGGTACGGTATTGATGGGACGTATGCACGGCGGGCATGCGACGGATCGCGCCCTGGGTATCTTCATCAATACGCTACCGTTTCGCGTCGACATTGGCAGTGAGGATCTGCGCAGCGCTGTCAAGGCCACTCACATGCGCTTGACTAGCCTGCTGCGGCATGAATATGCGCCATTGGCTCTGGCTCAGCATTGCAGTGGCGTCATTGCGCCGTTGCCGCTATTCAGTGCGTTACTCAACTATCGTCACAGTGGCACCGGTACTCGCAGCGAGGCGATTGCGGCCTGGCAAGGTATCGAAACGCTGCGTTCCGAGGAGCGTACTAACTATCCGCTCACACTCAGTGTGGACGATCTGGGCGACGATTTTATCCTGCGTTTGTTGGCCAGCACCCAGGTCGACCCCCACCGCGTCTGCGCCTACTTGCACACCGCGCTGGAAAACCTGGTTACCGCGCTGGAGCAGGCGCCGCACACTGCGCTTGACCAACTTTCGGTAGTGCCCGCCGCCGAACAGCGCCTGCTGTTGCAACAGTTCAACGCCACCCAGGCCGTGTTCCCGCAAGGCACCACCTTGCACGGGCGTATCGAAGCCCAGGCTGCGCTCACGCCGGACGCCATCGCCGCCGTGCACGAAGGGCGGCAACTGACCTACGCCGAACTCAACCAGCAAGCCAACCTGCTGGCCCATCATCTGCTGGCGCTGGGGGTTCGGCCCGATGATCGCGTGGCCATTGTGGCGCGGCGCGGGCTCGACACATTGGCCGGGCTGCTGGCGATCCTCAAGGCGGGTGCCGGTTATGTGCCGGTAGACCCGTCCCACCCGGCCGAGCGTTTGAGCTACTTGCTCAGCGACAGCGCCCCGGTGGCGGTGCTCACCCAACACGCGTTGCTGGCTCGTTTGCCCGAGCTCGAGGTGCCGGTGATCAACCTCGATCGCTTCACCTGGCAGCATCACTCGGCGAGCAACCCCAAGGTCGCCGTCGGCCCGACGAACCTCGCGTATGTGATCTACACCTCGGGTTCTACCGGCTTGCCCAAAGGTGTGATGGTGGAGCACCACACCGTCGCCAACCTGGTGGACTGGCATTGCAGCGCTTTTGACCTGCGCGCCGGGCGGCATACCGCCAGTGTCGCCGGTTTCGGCTTTGATGCGATGGCCTGGGAGGTCTGGCCGGCGCTGTGTGTGGGCGCCACCCTGCACCTGCCGCCGGCCCATGACGGTGCTGAAGATATCGACGCGCTGCTGGCCTGGTGGTGCGCACAGCCTTTGGACGTAAGCTTCCTGCCCACGCCGGTGGCCGAGTACGCGTTCAGCCAGACTATCGAGCACCCGACCTTGCGCACCCTGCTGGTCGGTGGCGATCGCCTGCGCCAGTTCGGCCGGGCGCAGCGCTTTGAATTGATCAACAACTATGGCCCCACCGAAGCCACGGTGGTCGCCACGTCGGGCAAGGTCGAGGCGGGCCAGCCGTTGCATATCGGCAAGCCCATCGCCAATGTCACCGTCTACGTGCTCGATGAACATCAACGCCCGGTGCCACTGGGGGTGGCGGGGGAGTTGTACGTAGGCGGCAAGGGCGTGGCGCGAGGTTACCTGAACCGCCCGGAACTGACCGCCGAGCGCTTCCTGCGCGACCCATTCAACCCCGGGCGCATGTACCGCACCGGCGACCTGGTGCGCTGGTTGCCCGATGGCACGCTCGACTACCTGGGGCGCAACGATGACCAGGTCAAAATCCGTGGCGTGCGCATCGAACTGGGCGAAATCGAAACCCGGCTCAACCAATTGCCTGGCATCCTGGAAGCGGTGGTGCTGGTGCGTGAAGAGCGCCTGGTGGCCTACTTCACCGAAAACCCGCAACTTGACGCGCTGACGGTAGGCGAAATCCGCGCTCACCTGGTGGCGCAGTTGCCGGACTACATGGTCCCGGTCGCCTTCATGAAGCTCGACGCGCTGCCGCTGACCACCAATGGCAAGCTCGACCGCAAGGCTTTGCCAGTACCGGACATGGCTGCAGTGTTTACCCGCGAATACGCAGCACCCCAGGGCGAGATCGAAACCGTGCTGGCGCAGATCTGGGCCGAGGTGTTGCAAGTGGAACGGGTCGGGCGGCGTGACCATTTCTTTGAGTTGGGCGGGCACTCGCTGCTGGCGATGCGCATGGTCTCCCAGGTCCGCCAGCGGCTGGGGGTCGAGTTGGCGCTGGGCGACCTGTTCGCCAACGCCGAACTGGCAGCGGTCGCCGAACTGCTGGCCCAGGCCGGGCGCAGCACCTTGCCGGATATCCTGCCGGCCAATCGTGATGAAGAGATGCCGCTGTCGTTTGCCCAGCAGCGCCTGTGGTTCCTGGCGTTGATGGAGGGCGCCAACACCGCCTACAACATTCCTATCGGCCTGCGTTTGCGCGGGCAGTTGCATGTGCAGGCACTGCAACGGGCGCTGGCGCGGATCGTGGCGCGGCATGAAACCCTGCGCAGCCGCTTTGCCCAACACGGCGACCAGGCCCAGGTGCTGATCGTGCCGGCCGAGGAGGTGTTACCGCTGCAGGTGCAAGACTTGCGTCGCCACGCGCAACCGCAACAGGCGCTGGACGCGCTGATCCACGGCGAAGCCTCGGCGCCCTTCGACCTGGAGCGTGGCCCGTTGCTGCGCGGTCGCCTGGTGGTGATGGCCGACGATCACCATGTGCTGCTGCTGACCCTGCACCATATCGTCTCCGATGGCTGGTCCATGGGCGTGCTGACCCGTGAACTGATGGCGCTGTACCAAGCCTTCAGCCACGGCCAATCCGACCCGCTGCCGCCCTTGCCGATCCAGTACGCCGACTTTGCCGTGTGGCAACGCCTGTGGTTGAGCGGTGAAGTGTTGCACCGCCAAAGCACCTATTGGCAGCAGACCCTGGCCGGCGCGCCGGCGTTGCTGACCCTGCCCACCGACCGCCCGCGCCCGGCGCAGCAGGACTACGCCGGCAGCAGCGTCGGAGTGCGCCTGGATGAACGCCTTACTGCCGGGCTCAAGGCCTTGAGCCAGCGCCATGGCACCACCCTCTATATGACCTTGATGAGCGCCTGGGCTTCGTTGCTGGCGCGCTTGTCCGGACAGCCGGAGCTGGTGATCGGCACGCCGGTGGCCAACCGCACGCGCACCGAGGTGGAAGGGCTGATCGGTTTGTTCGTCAACACCCTGGCGCTGCGCATCGACACCTCGGGCGAGTTGAGCACCGAGGCCCTGCTGGCTCGGGTCAAGGCGCTGACACTGGCGGCCCAAGCCCATCAGGATTTGCCGTTCGAACAGGTGGTGGAAATCACCCGGCCGCCGCGCAGCCTGGCCCATAGCCCGCTGTTTCAGACCCTGCTGAGCTGGCAGGACAGCAGCGCGCCGACCCTGGCGTTGGGCGACCTGGCCCTGGAAGGCATTGTCGAAAACAGCCATTTCGCCAAGTTCGACCTGTCGCTGAACCTGGGGGAAGTGCAGGGCAGTATTCTCGGCGCGCTGGAATATGCCGTGGCACTGTTCGATGAATCGACGATACGGCGTTACCTCGGCTACTTCACCCGCGTGTTGCAGGCCATGGTCGCTAACGACCAGGCGGTGCTTGCGCATGTGCCGCTGGTGGATGAGCGTGAGCGCAAGCAGTTGCTGGTGGATTTCAACGCTACCACTGTGGACTACCAGCTCGACCAGACCCTGCACGGGATGTTCGAAGCGCAGGTACTGCGCACGCCGCAGGCCGTGGCGGTAAAGGCCGGCGAGCAGCAACTGACCTACGCCGAACTGAACGCTCGCGCCAACCAACTGGCCCACCACCTGCAAGCCCTCGGCGTGCAGCCGCAGGCGCGGGTGGCGATCTGCGTGGAGCGTGGCCTGGACATGGTCATTGGCCTGTACGCGATCCTCAAGGCCGGCGCCGCCTATGTGCCGCTGGACCCGGCGTACCCGCCGGAGCGTATCGCCTACATGCTGCACGACAGCGCGCCAGCGGTGGTACTGGCCCAGGGCAGCACCCTTGGGCTGCTGGGCGAGGTGCCGGTGGTCGATCTGGACCAGCCCACCTGGCAGCACCAGCCCATCACCAACCCAGCGGTGGCCGGGGTGGCCGCCTATGTGATCTACACCTCCGGCTCCACCGGCCAGCCCAAAGGTGTGATCAACGAACACCCCGGGGTGGTCAACCGCCTGCTGTGGATGCAGGACGAATACCGGCTCACGGGAGGCGATACGGTGTTGCAGAAAACCCCGTTCAGTTTCGATGTGTCGGTGTGGGAATTCTTCTGGCCGCTGTCCACCGGAGCACGCCTGGTGATGGCGCGCCCGGATGGGCATAAAGACCCTGAGTACCTGTGCCAGGTGATCGCAGCCGAAGGGGTCACGACCTTGCACTTCGTGCCGTCGATGCTTGATGTCTTCCTCGCCCACGGTGACGTCAGCCAGGCGGGCGGGCTGGTGCGGGTGATGTGCAGCGGCGAAGCCTTGCCGGGCAGCCTGGTACGCCGCTTCAAGCAACAGTTGCCGGGCAGCCAGCTGCATAATCTCTATGGGCCCACCGAAGCGGCGGTGGATGTCACTGCCTGGCACTGCGCAGGCTTTGACGTGCCCGACAACACCCCCATCGGCAAGCCAATCGCCAACACGCGCATGTACGTGCTGGACGGGCAGTTGCAGCCTGTGCCGTTGGGCGTGGTGGGCGAATTGTTTATCGCGGGGGTGCAAGTCGCACGGGGTTACCTCAACCGTGCCGAACTGACCGCCGAGCGTTTCCTCGATGACCCGTTTGCCCCTGGGCGCATGTACCGCACCGGTGACGTCGGGCGCTACTTGCCGGATGGCAACATCGAGTACCTGGGGCGCAATGATGACCAGGTCAAGATCCGTGGCCTGCGCATTGAGCTGGGCGAAATCCAGGCACGCCTGACCGAGCATCCGGCGGTGCAGGAAGCCGCCGTGATTGCCCGCGAGCAGCGCCTGATCGCTTACTACACCGGCGTGCCGAGTGAAATTGAAAGCCTGCGCGCCCATTTGCTGCTGCACCTGCCGGAGTTCATGGTGCCGGCCAGCTTCGTGCACCTGGAGGCGCTGCCGCTGAGCCCCAATGGCAAACTCGACCGCAAGGCATTGCCGGCACCGGGCCTGGAGGCGTTGGTGGTGCGCGAGTACGAGGCGCCGCTGGGCGACACGGAAATCACCTTGGCCGCGCTGTGGGCCGAGTTGCTCAATGTGGAACGCGTGGGCCGGCACGACAACTTCTTCGAACTGGGCGGCCACTCGTTGCTGGCGGTCAGCCTGGTCGGGCGTATGCGCGGCCTGGGCTTGTCGGCGGACGTGAAAGTGCTGTTTGGTCAACCGACCTTGGCTGCCCTGGCGGCAGCTTTGGGCGGCGGGCGTGAAGTGGCGGTGCCGGCCAATGGCATTGCGGCCGATTGTGCGCGCATCACGCCAGACATGCTGGCGCTGGTCAGCCTGGATCAAGCAGCCATCGAGCGCATCGTCACCAGCATCCCCGGCGGTGCGGCGAATGTGCAGGATATCTACCCGCTGGCGCCGTTGCAGGCCGGCATCCTGTATCAGCATCGCGCTGCGCAAGGTGATGACGCCTATGTGTTACAGGCGCAGTTTGCCTTTGACAGTCGCGCACGCCTGGATGCCTTCGCCAGCGCATTGCAGGCGGTGATCCAGCGTCATGACATCCTGCGTTCATCCTTGCATTGGGATGGCCTGGAAGAACCGGTGCAGGTGGTGTGGCGCCACGCCCGGCTAAGCGTTGAGAGCGGGCCGCTGCCGCCACGCCTGGACCTTGGCCAGGCGCCGCTGATGCGGCTGGTGTACGCCGAGCAATCGCAACGGGTGGTCGCGACGTTGCTGTTTCATCACCTGGTGATGGACCACGTTGCCCTGGATATCCTGCAACACGAGCTGCAGGCGTTTCTGCTGGGCACTCAGGACACCCTGGCCGCGCCCGTGCCGTATCGCAACTACGTGGCCCAGACCCGTTTGTGCGCTGAGGATCACGAGACGTTTTTCCGCGAGATGCTCGGTGAGGTCGACGAACCCACCGAGGTGCCCAATCTGGGGGCCGTGGAAAACGTACGCGTGGGTCTCGACCTGTCGCTGAGTCGACGCCTGCGCAGCCAGGCCCGCCAGGCGGGGGTCAGTGCGGCCAGCGTGATGCATTTGGCCTGGGCTCACGTACTGGGCAAGGTTTGCGCCCGCGAGCAGGTGGTGTTCGGTACGGTGATGCTCGGCCGCCTGCAAGGCGGCGAAGGCGCCGAGCGGGCCATGGGCGTATTTATCAATACCTTGCCGCTGCGGGTCGACCTGGGGGAACACTCAGTGCTGACGGCACTGCGTACCGCCCATGGGCGCCTGACTCAGCTGCTCGGTCATGAACATGCGCCCCTGGCGTTGGCCCAGCGTTGCAGTGGTGTGGCGGTGGCGACGCCGTTGTTCAGCGTATTGTTCAACTATCGTCACAGCGCACCCCAGGCCGGTGGCGTGGCCGAGGCGTGGCAGGGGATCGAGTTGTTCAAGGCCGAGGAGCACACGCACTACGGCGTGGCGGTCAGCGTGGATGACCTCGGTGAAGGGTTCAGCCTGACCGTCATGGGGCAGGGCGCCCGGCGCTTGTGCAACTACCTGGAAATCGCGCTGGCGCAGGTGGTGCAGGCCCTGGAAGGTCATCGTGATATCGCCATCAACCGCTTGCCGATTCTGCCGCAGGCCGAACGCCAACGGGTGCTTGAGCACTTCAACGCCACTGCCCGTACATTCGCGCGTGAGCACACGGTGCAGCGCCTGTTCGAAGCCCAGGCCATGGCGCGTCCCGACGCGGTGGCGCTGGTGCACAACGAGCGGCGGGTGAGCTACGGCGAACTCAATACCCGCGCCAACCGCTTGGCCCATCACCTGCTCGGCCTGGGTGTGCGCCCTGGCGATCACCTGGCGATCCTGCTGCCGCGTTCGCTGGAGTTACTGGTCAGCCAATTGGCCATCCTCAAATGCGCCGCCGCGTATGTGCCGTTGGACGTGAATGCACCGGCTGAACGCCAGGGGTTCATGCTGCAAGACTGTGGAGCGGCCTGGTTGCTGACCCGCAGCGATTGCGTCATAGAGAGCAGGGTGCGTCGCCTGGACCTGGACACGCTTGGTCTCGCCCCGCAACCGAGCCACAACCCGGACCTGTCGCAACCCTCGGACAGCGTGGCGTACATCATGTACACCTCCGGCTCCACCGGCCAGCCCAAGGGCGTGCTGGTGCCCCATCGCGGCATTACGCGCCTGGTGCTCAACAACGGCTATGCCGATTTCAATGCCGCCGACCGCGTGGCCTTTGCGTCGAACCCAGCGTTCGATGCAAGCACCATGGACGTGTGGGGGCCACTGCTCAATGGCGGCCAGGTGCAGGTGATTGACCACGCCACCTTGCTCGATCCGAGCGCTTTCGCCCAAGCGTTGCAGGACGTGACGGTGCTGTTTGTCACCACCGCGCTGTTCAACCAATACGTGCAGTTGATTCCCCAGGCCCTGGCTGGCTTGCGCATCCTTTTGTGCGGCGGGGAGCGGGCAGATCCGGCGGCGTTCCGCACGCTGTTGGCGCAGGCACCCGCGTTGCGCCTGGTGCATTGCTATGGGCCGACCGAAACCACCACTTACGCCACCACCTGCGAAGTGCACACGATTGCCGATGATGCCGACAGCGTGCCGGTGGGGCGGCCGATCTCCAACACCCAAGTGTATGTGCTCGATGCGCAGCAGCAGCCGGTACCGCTGGGTATCGTCGGTGAAATCTGCATTGGCGGCGATGGCGTCGCCTTGGGCTATTTGAATCGCCCCGAGCTGACGGCTGAAAAGTTTGTGCAGGACCCGTTCAACCCAGGCGCCTTGCTTTACCGTACGGGCGATCTCGGGCGCTGGACGGCCGACGGTCTGCTGGAGTGCATCGGGCGTAATGACGATCAGGTGAAGATTCGAGGTTTTCGTGTTGAGCTGGGTGAAATCCAGGCGCGACTGGCGACGTTCGCAGGCATCCAGGATGCCGTGGTGCTGGCCCGTGAAGAAGTTCCGGGGGACAAACGCCTGGTGGCCTATTTCACCTGGGCGGGCGAACCCGTTGCTGTCGAGTCGGTGCGGGCTTACCTGCACGCGCACTTGCCCGAGTACATGGTGCCGTCCGCCTACGTCGCGCTGGAGCAATTGCCGTTGACCGCCAACGGCAAGATCGACCGTAACGCCTTGCCGGTGCCTGCCTGGGACGCCTCGACCAGCCGCACGTTCGAAACGCCGGCCGACGCCCTGGAGCAGACGTTGGCGCAACGCTGGGCCGAGGTGTTGAAACTCGAACAAGTGGGGCGGCATGACAGCTTCTTTGAACTGGGCGGGCATTCGTTGTTGGCGATTCGCCTGGTCAACCTGCTGGACGAGGCCGGTTTGCCGGTGTCGTTGGCCGAGCTGTTCCAACATGCCAGCGTGGCCGGCGTCGCGGCGATGCTGCGTCAGCGCGGGGATGATGTACTGCCCGACACCCGCGTGATTACCGTGCGCAGCAGCGGGGCGCAGGCACCGTTGTTTCTGGTGCATGAGTTCAGCGGCATGGACGTGTATTTCCCGGCGCTGGGCCAGCACCTGCCGGGTGATTATCCGATCTACGGCCTGCCGGGGCTGGCGTTGGGCGAGGCCCACCTGAACAGCATGGAAGGCCTGGCGGCGCGCATGGTCGGGCTGATCCGCGAGATTCAGCCCCACGGTCCCTATCGGGTAGCGGGCTGGTCTTTTGGTGGGGTGCTGGCCTATGAAATCGCCATGCAACTGCTGGGGCTGGATGAAAGCGTGGCCTTCCTCGGTTTGATCGACAGCTATGTGCCGCGCCTGACTGACCAGGGCAAAGCACGCTGGAGCGGGCCGGATGCATTCAAGCGGCATCTGTTGCTGCAATGCACGGCTTATTGGAAAGCACAGGGAGGTGTAAATGAGCTGGCAAGCCTTGAACAGCTGGAGGCGCGGATTGGACAGCTGGACTTTGCGAATCTGCTGCAACGCTGTCGCGATCAAGGTTTGCTATACGCGCAAATGGCGGCGGCGTCGGACGCGGACCTGTTGAGTTTTCTTCAGCGCGAAGTCGGGCACGGGCACGCCCTGGCCCACTACAGCCTGTTCCCGCTGCCGATTCCGGTGCACTTGTTCAGCGCCGAGCAGCGCCCCACCGAACTGTCGCAACGCAGTATGGCGTTGGGCTGGGACACGGCTTTGGCGCCCGGGCAACTGCGCCAGGTGCAAGTGCCTGGGGATCACCAGAGCATGATGCAGGCGCCGCATATCCAGGGCCTGGGCCGGGCGATGACCGAGGCGCTGGCGACGAGTACGCCGGTGAGTTGCGCGGCCCATCAGCCGTTGTTGCGCATCCAGACTGGGCGCGCCGGCTATGCCCCGGTGTTCTGCGTGCCGGGAGCAGGTGACAGCGTGACCGGTTTCGTGGGCTTGAGCGACGCGCTGGGACGTGATTGGCCGCTGTATGGCCTGCAGCCCCGTGGGTTGGATGGCGAGGCGGTGCCCCATAGCCAGGTGGAAGCGGCGGCGCGGTGTTATCTCACGGCGTTGGAGCAGGAGTGCCCGGACGGGCCGGTGCATCTGGTCGGGCATTCGTTTGGCGGCTGGGTCGCGCTGGAAATGGCCCTGCGATTGCAGGCGATGGGGCGCGAGGTGGGCTCTTTGACAGTGATCGACAGTGAGGCGCCGGGGCGTGATGGCAAGCCCTATACCTCGACGGCGGCGCTGTTGCGGTTGATCGAGGCGATGCAGTTGGCGGCTGGGAAGTCGCTGGGGATTGATCCGGTGGACTTCGCCGGGCGCGATGAGGTGGCGCAGCGACAGTGGCTGCATACGGGGATGGTCGGTGTCGGGTTGCTGCCGGCGCGTGCTGCCGTGGATGCAATGGATGGGCCTGCGCGTACTTATGCGGCGGCGTTGCGCACGGTTTATCGGCCGCAGGCGCGGTATGACGGGGTGGTGCGCCTGGTGCTGGCGCAGGATCCGGCCTTGGATGCGGCGGGGAACCAGCGTGAGCAGGGGTTGATGGTTGAGGGGTGGAAGGGGCAGGGGACTGGGTTGGAGGTTTGGTATGGCGGGGGTAATCACTTCACCTTGCTCAAGGCGCCGAATGTTTCGGGTTTGGCCAAGTGGTGGGTGGAAGGGGTTGGGGTTGGGGAGGTGGTGTCTTGAAGGCTGCACATCGATCCAAATGTGGGAGGGGGCTTGCTCCCGATGGCGGTCTGTCGGTGTGCATATCCGTTCCTTTGGTAACGGCCACTTATGGTTCCGCTCTTACAGCGGGTCACTTTTGGAAAGGCCCAAAAGTAAGCAAAAGGCCTTCGCCCCACCACTCGGCACCTCGCCTAGGCTCGGTGTGCCCGAACACGAACTTTGGAGCGTGGGCCGCCGCGATGGGCCATCCATGGCCCAGCGCGGCTAACCCGACGTCCTGCCGGGTTACCCACGCTCCAAAGTCCGCGTTCGGCCAGCGTGGTTTAACGGGGCGATGCCAGATCAAAAGCACAGCGCGGCGGCCTTATAGCCGACCGGTTTGTGAGGCCGAGTACCGCAAGAAATGTGGGAGGGCGCTTGCCCCCGGTAACCACGATGCGAAGCGAGCCGCCCTTGATCTTGATCTTGATCTGTTTTTGATCTTAGGCGCCCCGTTAAACCACGCTGGCCGGAATTCGACAGGGATTTGGGGGGTAAACCGGCAGGGATGCCGGTTTAGCCGCCCCGCGCCATGGATGGCGCGTGGCGGCGGCCCCCCAAATCCCTGTCGGATTACGGGCACACCGAGCCTGAGCGAGGTGCCGAGTGGTGGGGCAAGAGCGTTTTGCTTACTTTTGCGCTTTTCAAAAGTGAGCCGCTGTAAGAGCGGAACCAATAGTGGCCGTTACCTAAATAACGGATATGTACTCGTTCTGATCCAACATCCTGGTCGGCTGTCAGGCCGCCATCGGGAGCAAGCCCCCTCCCACATTTTTAAGCTGTGCAAGTCAATAAAACCTCACTCTGCTTTTGCAACCCGATGCCGCGTCTACCCGGCCAACGGATCTGTACTCAATCAAGAAGCCAACCATGCAAACGTCTAAATTCCGCAAAATCGGCCTCCTGGCAGCATTGGCCGTCGCCATCGGCCTGATCATCTACACCGTAAAGGCCCCCGCCGACGCCCCCCAATACCTCACCGCCACCACCGAACGCGGCGATATCGAAAACGCAGTATTGGCCACCGGCCTGCTCGAAGGCATCAAGCAGGTCGACGTCGGCGCCCAAGTCTCCGGCCAGCTCAAATCGCTGAAAGTCAAAGTCGGCGACAAGGTAAAAAAGGGCCAGTGGCTAGCCGAAATCGACCCGCTGATCCTGCAGAACACCCTGCGCAAAGCCCAGGTCGACGAAGAAAACCTCCAGGCCCAACGCCGCGCCACCGCCGCGCAGCTCAAGCAGGCCAAGTCTGTCTATGAGCGCTACAAGGGCCTGCAGGCCGACGAATCGGTGTCACGCCAGGATTTCGAAGACGCCGAATCAAGCTTCCAGGTGCAGCAGGCCAACCTGCTGTCCCTGGACGCACAGATCAAAAGCGCACACATCCAGATCGACACCGCCAAGGTCAACCTGGCCTACACCCGCATCAACGCGCCCATCGACGGCGACGTAGTGGGCATCGTCACCCAGGAAGGCCAGACCGTGATCGCCAGCCAGCTCGCACCGGTACTGCTCAAGCTGGCGGACCTGGATACCATGACCGTCAAGGCCCAAGTCTCGGAAGCGGATGTGATTCATATCAGCCCCGGCCAGCAGGTGTACTTCACCATCCTCGGCGAGGCGGACAAACGCTATTACGCCAAACTGCGCGGCACTGAACCAGCCCCGCAGAACTTCCTCGAAACCCAGACCGCCGGCACCCCCAAGCAGAACACCGCGGTGTTTTATAACGCGCTGTTCGACGTGCCCAACCCTGACCACCGCCTGCGCATCGCCATGACCGCACAGGTGCGCATTGTGCTCGACACCGCCGAGGCCGCGTTGATGGTGCCGGTGGCGGCGCTGGGAGCACGCAATGCCGACGGCAGTTACCCGGTGCGGGTGCTGGATGCCAAGGGCAAAGCGGTAGAGCGCAACGTCAGGACCGGCATCAATAACAACGTCAAAGTGCAGATTCTGGATGGCCTGGCCGAGGGCGACAAGGTGGTGATCGGCGACGCCACACCCGCCGTGGCAGGGAGCTGATCCATGACTCAGCCTCTGTTGGAACTCAAGGGCATCACCCGTAGTTTCATGGCCGGCGAGCGTGAATTCATCGCGCTCAAAGGCATCGACCTGACGATTCATGCCGGGGAAATGCTGGCGATCATCGGCGCCTCGGGCTCGGGCAAATCGACCCTGATGAATATCCTTGGCGGCCTGGATTACGCCACCGCCGGCAGCTACAAGATCAATGGCATCGAAACCCGCTCCCTGGGCGATGAGCAACTGGCTGAGCTGCGCCGTGATTACTTCGGCTTTATCTTCCAGCGCTACCATTTGCTTGCTCACCTGAGCGCCTTGCACAACGTGGAAATGCCAGCGATTTATGCCGGTACTCCTGAAGGCCAGCGCCACAGCCGCGCGCGGGATTTGCTCGCTCGCCTGGGCTTGTCCGGGCATATCTCCCACCGGCCCAGCCAGCTGTCCGGCGGGCAACAACAGCGCGTGAGTATCGCGCGGGCCCTGATGAACGGCGGCGAAGTGATCCTCGCCGACGAACCCACCGGCGCCCTCGACACCCACAGCGGCAAGGAGGTGATGCGTATCCTCGCAGAGCTGCACGCGGCCGGGCACACGGTGATCATCGTCACCCACGACCCCAAAGTCGCGGCGAATGCCCAGCGCATTGTCGAGGTGTGTGACGGTGAGATCGTCAGCGACAAGGTCAATGACAGCGTTGACCTGGAGCTGCCCAGCGAAGCGCCGATCGAGTCCAGGCGCAGCGGTGCGCGGCGCCTGGTGGCGAGCCTGGGGCTATTCAAGGAAGCCTTCAACATGGCCTGGGTTGCGCTGATTTCGCACCGCATGCGCACCTTGCTGACCATGCTCGGCATTGTGATCGGGATCACCTCGGTGGTGTCGATCTCGGCCATCGGCGAAGGCGCCAAGCGCTATGTGCTCAAGGACATCCAGGCGATCGGCAGCAACACCATCGATATCTTTTCCGGCACCAGCTTTGGCGACAGTCGCGCCTCGGCGATCCAGACGCTGATGCCCTCGGATGTGGACGCGCTGAACCAGCTGTATTACGTCGACAGCGCCACGCCGGTGGTGGGCCGCAACCTGTTGCTGCGCTTTGGCAACATCGATGTGGATGCCCAGGTCAACGGCGTCAGTGATCGCTACTTCAAGGTCAAGGGCCTCAAGCTGGAAGCCGGCATTGCCTTCAGTGAAAGCGATGCGCGACGCCAGGCCCAGGTGGTGGTGATCGACCACAACACCCGCCAGCGGCTGTTCGGGCCGAACATCGACCCGCTGGGCCAGGTGATCCTGGTGGGCAACCTGCCGTGTACGGTGATCGGCGTGACGGTGGACAACAAGAACATGTTCGCCGCCAGCAAGGCGCTGAACGTGTGGGTGCCGTATGAGACGGCGGCGGGGCGCCTGTTGGGCCAGCGTCATCTGGACAGCATCACCGTGCGCATCAAAGACGGCCAGCCGAGCAAGGTGGTGGAAGACAACGTCAACAAGCTGATGCTGCAACGTCACGGCACCAAGGACTTCTTCACCAACAACCTCGACAGCATCATGCAGACGGTGCAAAAAACCAGCCGTTCCCTGGCGCTGCTGTTGTCGTTGATTGCGGTGATTTCATTGCTGGTGGGAGGCATTGGCGTGATGAATATCATGCTGGTGTCGGTCACCGAGCGCACCCGCGAGATTGGTATCCGCATGGCGGTGGGGGCGCGCCAGTCGGATATTCGCCAGCAGTTTCTGGTGGAGGCGGTGATGGTGTGTTTGATCGGCGGGATCATCGGGATCTCGTTGTCCTACGCCATCGGTTATCTGTTTTCGCTGTTTGTGAAGGAGTGGGAAATGGTGTTTTCGGTGGGCTCGATCATTACCGCGTTTGCCTGCTCGACACTGATCGGCATTGTGTTCGGTTTTGTGCCGGCGCGAAATGCGGCGCGGTTGGACCCGATAGAGGCATTGGCAAGGGACTGATCCCTATCTGCTAATGAGGACCTCATGTGGGAGGGGGCTTGCTCCCGATAGCAATTTTTCAGTCAAAGATGTCATGGCTGATACACCGCTATCGGGAGCAAGCCCCCTCCCACAGTTTGATCTGCGTCCGCCTAGAAACGGGTGCTGTCTTGGGTCGAGTACATCCACCGCAACAACGAATGCCGCCCACTGATCCCCAGCTTGATCGCCGCGCGCTTGAGGTAGCTTTCGATGGTGTTGACCTTCAATGCCAGTTGTTCGGCCAGCTCCGGTGCGGTGCGCCCGGCCAGCAGGCCCACGCACACTTGCAGTTCACGGTTGGACAGGGTCAGCCCCGATTGCACCAGGCGCTCCTGGATGCGTCGGCGCAGGGTTTCGATGCCCTGGTGCTGTGGCACTGCCGGCGGGCTGTCCTGACGGCCAGGCTGGATCGCGGTGATGTGTTTTTCCACCATGGGCAGCAACAGCGTGGAGAAGTCCTGCAACATGCTGCGCTCTTGGGCAGAAAAACTCTGCGAGGGGTGCGAGCGGTACACCGACAGCACGTAGCGCACATCGTCCTTGTGTCCGGTGAGGTGCAATTGTGCGGCGGGTTGCTCGGCCCCCAGGGTTGCCACCGAGTCGGTGTAGACCGGGCTGATCTTGCGGCGGCTGTGGCCTTCGCTGTTGACCTGCAGCTGGGTGATATGGGTGGCGTCCACGGCCAGTTGGGTGAGGATGAGGTCATGCAGCATACGTGGGAAATGGCGGCTGCCGGTGCTGGCGATGACCTTGCCTATATGTGGGAACAGGTGTGAGTTCATCAATTCGTCCATGAGTTTCGGGTACAGGTATTGGGCGTTATAGCGGCGGGAGTCAACAAGGTAACCGCTATGAATAACCTGCACGGATAATCCTTCCCGCCGCCACCATGCTAGTACAGGCTGGCAAAGGCAGGGGGATCCAATCGATAAAATTCAGATTAAAAACGCATAACGGTAGTCGGATCCGTCCGACCACCGCCAGGATAAAAATCACTTTACGTGTAGGCGCTATCTCACAGCAGAGGGCGCTGTCGCGGCCTGACGCACCGTGTTGCGGCCGCACTTGGCCAGGGCCTGATGCACATCCGCCAACAGGTCGGCGACGTCTTCAAGCCCCACCGACAAACGCACCAGGCCCTCGCTGATACCGTGCTGCGCAAGTTGCTCGGGGGTATAGGTGGAGTGGGTCATGCTCGCCGGATGTTGCGCCAACGATTCGGCATCCCCCAGGCTGACCGCACGGGTGAACAGTTGCAGTGCGTTCATAAAGCGCCGCCCCGTCTCGATCCCGCCCTTGAGTTCAAAGGCAATCATGCCGCCGGGCAGTTTCATTTGCCGGGTCGCGAGTTCGTACTGTGGGAAGGACCGCAGCCCGGGGTAGATCACACTCTCCACGGCCGGGTGCGCCTGTAAGGCTTCGGCCAGCGCCTGGGCATTGCTGCAATGGCGGTCCATGCGCAGGGCCAGGGTCTTGAGGCCGCGCATCAGCAACGACGCGTCCTGGGGCGACATCACCGCGCCAGTCAGGTCCTTGAGCCCTTGCAGGCGAATGCGCTGTGCCAGCGCCTGGTTGCTCACCGCAATGCCTGCGGTGATGTCGCCATGGCCGCTGAGGTATTTGGTGGCCGAGTGCACCACCACATCGGCACCCAGTTCCAGGGGCCGTTGCAGGTAGGGCGTGCAGTAGGTGTTGTCGACCACCAGGGTGACATTCGGCTGTTGATGGGCAAGCCTGGCCACGGCGGCGATGTCGATCAGGCGCAGGTTGGGGTTGGCCGGGGTTTCGCAGTAGATCATGCGGGTCGCCGGGGACAAGGCCGCTTGCAGGGCGGCCAGGTCGGTCAGGTCAACATGCCGCACCTTGATGCCGAATTCGCCGATGCCGTGGTGCAACAGAGCGAAGGTGCAGCCATACAGGGTCTGGCTGACGATCACCTCGTCGCCCGGGCGTAGCAGGGTCCAGAACGTCGCGGCAATCGCGCCCATGCCGGAGCTGAAGGCCACCGCCGCTTCACCGTTTTCCAGGGTGGCCATGCGTGATTCCAGCAGCGCCAGGGTCGGGTTGGAAATGCGCGTGTAGAAGTGGCCGCTGGCTTCGCCGGCAAAGCACGCGGCGCCGTATTCAACCGTGGGAAAGGCGAAGGTGGCCGACAGGTAAATCGGCGGTACGAGCGCGCCGTGGTGGTCCTTGGGGTCATAGCCGTGGTGAATGGCACGGGTGGAAAAGCCGCAGGTGTGGTGTTTATTGGTCATGTCGGGCGCTCCTTATTTCCTACAATGCTATGCTCATAACCACGGACGAACCTTGCAAAAACTGCTGGAAAAACCCGCGTTTGTGAATCAAACACCGATAAAAATAATGATTAGAGGCACGTTATGCCCATCAAGCTGGACCGCACCGACAAAGCCCTTTTAAACGCATTGCAGGGCAACGCCCGCCTGACCGTGGCCGAACTGGCCGAGCGGGTCGCCTTGACGACCTCACCCTGCTGGCGCCGGGTGCGCACCCTGGAGGAAAGCGGGGTGATCAGCGGCTACCAGGCGATCCTCTCGCCCAAGGCGCTGGGCTATGGGGTGACCGCGTTTGTCAGCATCATGATGGACAGCCACACCCAGGAAATCGCCCGCGCGTTCGAGCAGCGCCTGTTGGAGATTCCGGAAATCGTGGCGTGCCATAACGTGTCGGGCCGCTATGATTTTTTGCTGGAAGTGGTGGCCAAGGACCTGGAATCGTTTGGCGAGTTTGCCCGCGAAGTCTTGCAGACCTTGCCCTGCGTCAAGGAAATCTATTCGAGCTTTTCGTACAAGTCGGTGCGGCCGTTGCGGGTAATTCCGTTGCCGAGGTGAACGGCTCAAAACACCTCAATTGGCTTTTCTGTAGGAGCAAGCTTGCTCGCGAAAAACCTGAGAGCGCCGCGCTTGGGCTGTAAACCCGCGTCATCGTTGACGACCTTCGCGGGCAAGCCCGCTCCTACAGGGATTCGCGCCCGGCATGGGCATTGCTCTGCGCCACTTCATGCAACAACGCCTCAAACACCCGCTGCACCCGTGGCTCATCACTGTGGGCCACATTGAAGCGCATCGAGTCGCGATGGGCCGGGTCGTAGCCAAACAGCGCACCGGGCGCCAGCACCATGCTGCGTTTCAACGCTTCCTGGGCCAGCAATTCGCCGTTCACCCCCTTCGGCAGACGCGCCCAGATAAACATTCCGCCTTCATAGGCCATCGGCAGTTCGCAGCCGCAGCGCTTGAGCCATTGTTCGATGC
This sequence comes from Pseudomonas sp. HN8-3, assembly GCF_020790195.1. Lineage (NCBI taxonomy): Bacteria > Pseudomonadati > Pseudomonadota > Gammaproteobacteria > Pseudomonadales > Pseudomonadaceae > Pseudomonas > Pseudomonas sp. HN8-3. Next base: position 3,390,642 of record NZ_CP086206.1, on the reverse strand, counting down.
GTCCACCGGCCTCCATCAGGCGTTGCACCATGCGCTTGCGATGCTTGGCATAACTGCCTTCGGTGAGCATACGGTAGACGATCTGTTCGAACAGTTCGGAGGTTACGCCGCCGCTCATCAACTTCATATTGGTGAGGTTGGCGGCCAGTTGCGGCGCGGCCACGACGTAGCTGACCCGGGTGTTGGCGCTGAGGATCTTGGAGAACCCTGACAAGTAGGTAACCTGATCGAGCCCGGCGACGGCAGCCAGGCGCGGGGGAGGGTTGGGGTGCAGGTCGCCATACAGATCATCCTCGACGATATGGCAGTGGTATTGCTGGGTCAGCTGCAGCAGGCGAAACGCTTGGCTGGGGCTGAAGGTATGCCCGGTGGGGTTATGCAAAACGCTGGTGGTCAGGTAGAGGCTGGGGCGGTGTTCGGCCAGCAACTGTTCGAGGGCTGCGAAATCGAAACCGTCGGGGCGGCGCTCAATGGTAACGACCTTGACCCCATGCAGCGCCAGGTTGGCGTGGAAGTTGAAGTAGCACGGCGCGTCGAGCAACACCGTGTCGCCAGGTCGGGCCAGCAGGCGCATAAGCATGTCCAGGCCCTGCACAGTGTTGGGCGTGGTGGTGATCTGTTCTACGGGCACCGACAAACCTTCACCGTGCAGTTTCTGTTGCAGCGCCTGGCGCAACGGCAGCAGCCCGGCTGGCGTGCCCAAGCCTGCGATGCGCAGCGTTGGCGCACGCACCACACTGCGCATGGCCTGGCGAATCGCTTCGCCATTGAGCCATTCCTCCGGCAAGTGCCCACCGCCGGGGCGCAGTTCGCCACTGGCGGTGACCAGCGGGCGACGCAATATGCTGAGCAGGTCCTGGGGCAGCAAGTCGACCCAGGTCGCCGTTGCCGGCCGGGCGCTGTCCATCGCCACGAAGTAGCCACGGCCTTGGCTGGAGGTGAGCAAATGGCGCCCGCGCAGGCGGTCCAGCGCCTCATTGACGGTGAACTTGCTCACGCCCAGGGTCTGGGTCAATTCCCGTACCGACGGCAACTTGCTGCCCGGCGCCCATTCGCCGTTCTCGATGGCCTGGCTGAACGCCTCGACGATCTGCTGGACCTTGGGGGTGCCTTCCACAAAAGCGATGGCGGATACAAACATGACGGGACCTTATGTTTGCCGGTGATTTTACCGGTGAAGTCAGGCCGGATTAGGCATCACTTTACCTGCCTTGTGCAATGCCGCTGCCCTAGACTGCGCCGTAACCAGACCGCCAAGGCCGCCCTGGGGCGGGCGCTTGAGGCGTGTTTCTCTCCATTCAAGGTCCGCGGCCATGACAAGTGCATTAACCCTGTCTTCGTTTCTCTACTTCCTGCTGTTTTGCACCACCATGACCTTCAGCCCCGGCCCCATGACCCTGCTGTTGCTGAGCCTGGGCTTGAAGGACGGCCTGCGCAGTTCGATCCCGGCGCAGATCGGCGCCAGTGTGTCGTACCTGATTTCCATCCTGATTTTTGCCGTCGGTTTCTCGGAACTGATCAAGGGCAACCTTGCCATTACCCAGACCATCCAGTTTGTCGGGGTGGCCTACATTCTCTACCTGGCCTACAAGCAGTGGACCAACAGCGGCGTGTCGATCAACAGCGCAGGCGCCGTGGAAGGCTCGCGCAGCCTGTTTGGCAAAGGGCTGTTGACCGGGTTTTCCAACCCCAAGACCATCATCATGTTCAGTGCGGTGTTCCCGCAGTTTGCAGGTGCGGGCGAGCACAGTTCGGCGGCGGACATCGCCATTCTCGGGGCGACCTTCCTGTTGCTGCAATTTGCCAGCGGGTGCCTGTATTGCTATTTCGGCCAGCGCATCAAGCATGTACTGGAAAACCCCAAGCGGCGGGTGTTGTTGCAGCGGGTCACCGCAGTGCTGCTGTTGGGCGTTGCATGGATGCTGGCGCGTGGCTTTTCACACTGAAGCATTAGCGTGTAAGCAGTAGTGGCGATTTGACGTTGCCCTGTTAGACTCCAGGCACTCACTCAGGATCGCACCCCACCATGCCAGCCGTAGGAGGAAAGGGACTTCCGCTCGCTTCGCGCTTGTACAAATCTCGTCTTCTGGGGCTGAGCCTCGGCTTCATCTGCGTGGTGTTTGCCATGTATCCGCTGAGTCCTTCCCTTTGGGTGTGGGCCTGGATGCTGATCAACGCTTTTGTGTGGCCGCATGTGGCGTTTCAATTGTCTTTGCGTGCAGCCCATACCCTGGGCAGTGAGCGTCGTAGCCTGTTGTTCGATTCTTTTTGCGGCGGGTTTTGGGTCGGCGCGATGCACTTCAACCCACTGCCCAGCGTCACCACCCTGTCGATGATGACCATGAACAACGTGGCCATCGGTGGCACGCGCTTTATGCTGGCGGGGTGGGCGGCGCAGGCGCTGGGGCTGGGCGCGGCGCTGCTGATTTTTGCGCCTGGGTTTATCGCCGTGACCACCCAGGCCCAGTTGTATGCCTGCCTGCCGATCCTGATGCTGTATCCCTTGGTGCTGGGCTGGATCTGCTACCGCCAGGCCGTGACCCTGGCCCGGCACAAGCGTGAGCTGTTGGCCTTGAGCCGCACCGACAGCTTGTCCGGCCTGCTCAACCACGGTGCCTGGAAAGACCACCTGGACATCGAGTTCCAACGCTGCCGCCGAAACCAGGCGGGCGCCGCCATCGCGCTGATTGATATTGACCACTTCAAGACTATCAACGACACCTATGGCCATGTGACCGGCGATATCGTCCTGCGCCAATTGAGCAAAGTGCTGCGCCAGAACCTGCGCGCCACCGATCTGGCCGGGCGTTATGGCGGCGATGAGTTCTGCGTGATCCTGCCGGACATGCCCCTCAATCGCGCCACCGAAGTGATGGAGGCCTTGCGCGATCGCTTCAACGCCTTGGCCTATGCCCAGGACCCGGCATTGCGCGTCAGCTTGAGTATCGGCCTGGCGCCGTACCAGCCGACCCACGCTGACTCCATCGGTTGGCTCAACGATGCCGACCAGGCGTTGTACGAAGCCAAGAGCAGCGGGCGCAACCGGGTAAACGCCGTGCAGGAGGGTTGGTTGCGGTCGGTCTAGTGAGATAGGGTGTGGGGAGCCCATTCCAACAAAAAAGGATCGCTCCATGCTCTTCACTTTCCCGCGTACCCTGCTGGCCGCCACCCTGGCGTTGTCCTTCGTCATGCCGGCCTACAGCGCCGAACCTCACAAGCAGATCCAGGCGGATGCCGAGCAGTACAAGGCCCAGGCCCTGAAGCTGTTGGAGCGCCTGGTAAATATCGACTCGGGGTCAGGTTACGAGCCGGGCCTGACCCAAGTGCGTGACATCGCCGTGGATGAGTTGAAGCAATTGGGGTTCAGCATTGAATTGGTACCGGACAAGGCGGCCAATAACAGCCACGTGGTTGCCACCCTCAAAGGCACCGGCAAGGCCAGGATCCTGCTGATGGCGCACATGGACACTGTCTTCAAGGAAGGCTCGGCCGCCGAGCGCCCGTTCCACATCAAGGATGGTCGTGCTTATGGTCCCGGCGTGATGGATGACAAGGGCGGCATCGTCGCCGGCATCTACGCGCTGAAAGTCCTGAAAAACCAGGGCTTCAAGGACTACGCACAGATCACCTTCCTGCTCGACGCCAGCGAAGAAACCGGCTCTGAGGCTGCCTCGGAACTGATCCGTAAAACCGCCAAGGGCCATGACGTGACCCTCAACCTGGAACCCGGCCGCCCAGCGGACGGCCTGGTGGTATGGCGCAAAGGCAGCGCGACCGCGGTGGTCGAAGTCAAAGGCAAGTCCGCCCACGCCGGCGTCGCCCCGGAACTGGGACGCAACGCCGCCATGGAGGCCGCGCACCAGATCCTGCAACTGGGCAAGCTCGGTGATGAAGAGAAGAAGACCACCATCAACTTCACTGTGCTCAAATCCGGTGACCGCACTAACGTTATCCCCGACCAGGCCACTGCCAAGGCCGACGTACGTGCGGCGGTGCCGGAAGAGTTCGATCGAATCGAGAAGGATCTGGCGCGGGTATCAGCCAACAAGTTGATCCCCGACACTGAAGTGAAAACCAGCCTGCAACGTGGCCTGCCACCAATGCCGCAAACGGCCGAATCGGATAAGTTGGTGGCGATCGCCCAAGGTATTTATGGCGAGTTGGGGCGCAAATTGACCATCGAAGGCAGTGGCGGCGCGGCAGATGCCAGCTTGTCGGCCGGGGTAGGGACGCCGACGTTGGATGGGTTTGGGATTGTGGGGGGCAATATCCACACGGCGGAGGAATATGCCGAGGTGGAGAGCGTGGCGCCGCGGGTTTATCTGTTGAGCCGGATGATTATGGAGCTGGCCAAGCGCTGATCGGAGCGTTGGATTGAAGCACTGAAGAGATTCAAATGTGGGAGGGGGCTTGCTCCCGATGGCGGTGGATCAGCTTGCATATGCTTTGGCTGACCCACTGCTATCGGGAGCAAGCCCCCTCCCACATTGGATATTCAGTGTGGTCAAGATTCGGGTCACCATGTGGCAGGGTCTTCGAGGCTGGCTTTTTGGAGGTCTTCTTTCCACCACTCATTAGCTAATCTATAAATTTCTTCGAAAAAACCTTTTGGATTGTCCATGTCACTCCATCCCCAAGGCAGGGTGCAGTAATAGCCGGGAGCCTGTCTCAATAAGTGCGAAAAATTATAGGTTTCGTCGCTAAGTGCAGCCCCCAATTTGTCGCATAAGACCTTGCGATGTCGATAGCTTAGATCTGAAGATTTCTCAATTATGTATTTTTTGATCAGCCGTCTTCTGTCTGTGTAAAGGTTGATGTCGTAACGTGCAAACTCTTCACCTAAAGTCTCTTCGCGATCATAAATATCGAACGGACTGAGTAAGTGTCGAAGTTTCGGTGCGTACGGGATATCTAGAAAAGGGTGTTTCAGCATTGGTCATTGCTCACAGGGAATACGGTATAAAGTTCTTTGGTTTTGCGATCGAATTTCGCGATCGCTGCATCCATATTTTCATCAAGTATTGGATTGTTTCGGTCAGAAGGGTTTGGTATGTATCCTCTTCCGCAACCCTGCATTTCGATTCGGACAATTGGGTTGCCGTAGTAATCTTCCCCGGTAAAAGGCGGTAGATTGCGTTCCGCTCTTGTGGTCGCATCATTTAATACAGCGAATTGCGCTCGATGACTTTTAAACTGTGTGCTTAACTGCATAGGATTTTTCCCTTTGCTGGAGGTGTTTATTTGTTTAGGGGCATTAGCTCGCATCGGACTCTATCTTGTAGTGCTGTAAGCAGCGTAGTAGAACTCGCATGAATTCTCTTTGGTCAAATATCTCAGCGCTAAAATAAGTTGTCATTCTTTTGAATACATCATCGAAGTTATCACTGGCCGCCAAGAAGTGTTCTATTGAAGTAATGAACCAATCTTGCTCTGATGTGGTGTATATCAGAAATTCTGGCTTGGTCAGATCGTCAAAAAGTTCGGTGAGCTCCTTTTCGTCATTTACGTCTGCAGAAGCAATCCGCGCCTCTCTTTCTAAATCATCAGTGTTCTCAATGTCATAAGTGAATAACAATCCGCGAATTATTGACATGCTAGGTGCTTTGGTTTTCACTGTCATAACTCCGTATAAGCCGTTTTGGGTTTGCCATCTCTATTCAATATTACTCTCGCCTTAGATTGTTGGCTGTATTGCATTTCGGTACCAGAATATCCCTCGCCTATAATTTTCCCCATATGTATTGGCTTCAGAGACTGGGCGTATCCGTTTTTTCTGAAGATTAGCTGGGCGCGATATATAGCATTCAATTGATCTCTATGACTTAGAAAGTGGGTAGCAGCAGGTGGGCGTTTTGGTTCTCCCGCTCTTGGTCCTGATGTGAAATATTCGACTATCCCTGTTGTTGGGTTTTTGGCCGTCTGTAGTCGTTCTAGTTGAGACGCTAGTGTCGTCTGCTTTCCGTGTTTTTCTAAGAAGTGTGCTCCAGGTGTTGCTTTTTCAAGCTCGTCTAAACGCCTATATGCGTTTGCCTCTGCAAGCTCGTCAATTCTCGCCTGCCGCTGCGCGCGGGTCAGTTGCGGTAAGGCAGGCTCTCCGTGGTTAACACTCTCCGCAGGGTTTGGAGCACTGGTGCTGGGTTTACACCCGTCAGCACCTGGGCATGTATTCAAGCCTAGCGGATCTACCCATCCCGTCGGATTGGGCACGTACTGGAAACCATTGATCCCACCCGCCAGCTTCACCGGATCCGGCGTCAGGTAGCGACCAATATCTGGATTGTAGTAGCGATGGCGGTTGTAGTGCAGGCCGCTTTCCTGGTCGAAATACTGACCTTGAAAACGTAGCGGATTATCGATTTTGCCTATGTCGAGCCGGGCGATCTGGCCGTAGGCGCGGTAGTGGGCGGACCAGACGATTTCGCCTTCGGTGTCGGTCAGTTCTTGCGGTGTGCCAAGGTGGTCGAGTTGGTAGTGGTAGGGCGTGGTGCCCTTTGGGCCATAGCCTTCCAGCAGTGCCAACGGGCAGAAGCTGTCCGGCTCGTAGATGTAGCTGCGATGACAGTTTGCATGGTGTTCGGCAATCAGCTTGTCGCCTTGCCAGAAAAACTCGGTGGTCTCGCCATCCACGGTTTTGCTGACACGTCGCCCAAACGGGTCGTAGCGATAACTAGCGGTTTCGCCGTTCGGTTTTGTGATGGTGATTAACCGATGTTGGCAGTCGTAGCGGTACTCAGTGACGAGTTGCTGGCCCTTGCCGCGCCGTTCGCGGATCAGGTTGCCGAAGGCGTCGTAGTCGTAATGGCGGTCGCCCTGGATCATCAGGCGGTTGCCGGCAACGATGTCCGGGCCGGGGCGGTCTTGCATCAGCAGGTTGCCCGCGGGGTTGTGGGCGAAGCGTTCCTGGACGTCTTGGGAGTGATCGGCGCGGGTCAGGCGGGCAAGGGGGTCGTAGTGATAGCGGTGTTCGCCCTTGCGGGTGTCGAGCAGGCGGGTGAGGTTGCCGGATTTGTCGTAGTCGTACTGGCGCTGGTAAAGGTAATTTTCCTGCTGTGTGACGGCGTGGGCGTGCAGGCGGTTTTGGTCGTCGTAGTGGTAGTGGCTGAGCAGTTGACCTTGTTGGCGTTGGTGTTCGCGGCCGCTCTTGAATAAATGTGCAGTGAGCACCTCACCATTGAGCTCGACCGTAGCGAGATGGCCTCCCTTGTCATGGTTGAAGGTGAGGCGGTTGTTGTCGGGCAGGCGCAGTTTTTGTAGTTGGCCGCAGGCGTCGTAGCCGTAGCGCAAGGTGCCCCAGCCTTGGTGTTCGGCGGTCAGGCGGTTTTGGCGGTCGTATTCGTAGGCCAACGCCCAGTGGCCGTCTTCGACGCTGAGGAGATTGCCTTGGCGGTCGTAGGCATAGTCGACCACGCTGGTATCGGGCAGGGTTTTTCGTACGAGGCGACCGGCGTGGTCGCGCTCGTAACGGGTGATTAGCTGACTGCCGTCGTCGCCGTGTTCGGTCTTTTCCTGCAGATTGCCGTTGAGGTCGTAGACGTAGGCGGTGCGTTGGCCGTCGAAGCCGGTTTCCTGCTGGATCAGGCCGTTGGGGTGGTAGTCGAGTTGGTAGGTTTCGCCGACTTCGTTTTCGATTTCGGTCAGCAGCAGCCGAACGTTGTCGTAGCGGTATTTGACCTGGGTGCCGTCGGCGTTGATACGGCGGCTGATCAGGTGCAGCCCATCGGCGTATTCGTAGCGGGTGACGTGGCCGAGTTCATCGCGTTCGGCGATGATTTTTCCGTAGGGGTTGTAGCTGAATTCTCGTGTGGTGCCGCCTGGCAAGACGAGGCGAATCAACCTACCGACGCTGTCCCATTCATAGACTGTCTGCGCGCCGTGTTCATCCTCGCGGGCAATCTGTCGCCCCAGGTCGTCATAGCGATAACGCTTGATCCCGCCATTGGGCAATTGCTCTTCCAGCAACTGCCCACGCTCATTCCACACCAGCCGATGGCAACTGTGATCCGGGTACCAAACTCCGGTCAGTTGCCCGTGTTTGTTGTAGCTGTAGTCAGTCGAATTGCCATCCGGATTAGTTTTGCGGATGACATCGCCTTGCTCATTACGCTCGTATTTCCAGACAGCCTCGCCGCGCCTTACAACCCGTACGAAGCCGTTGTCATGTTCGTAGGAGGTCGGCTCGTCATCCCCCGGAAACAACGCCACCAAGCGTCCGGCTTCGTCGTACTGATACGCCGTCACCGCGCCCAGCGGGTCTTGCTCGACGGTCAGCCGACCCTTGGCATCGTAGGATTTGAAATGCTGCGCGCCGTCCGGATCGATGCGCTGCACCAACCGCGCCCGGTCGTCGTGGACATAGACTTCCTGGCTGCCATCGGCGTTATGCACGGTGACGTGGCCGTCATCGTCCCAGGCATAGCGCGTGTCCATCTGGGAAAAACTCGCCCAATGCCGAACGCAACGCGCCGCCTTGCCAGCGTGCTCCCATTCCCAAAAGAAACTCGCCCCACCGGCCAGCTGCCGCTCAAGAATGACGTGCTGATCGTCGTACCTATAACGCTCGCTTTCTCCGACAGCATTGGTCGCGCAAACAAGTCGTCCCGCTTCGTCATAGGCGTAGGAAACGACGTTCTGTTCGGTCTCCCACACGTAGGGCTCACGCCCTTTGGCGCGATGTACCTGGTAGTCCACCGCGACGATACGACCCAGCTCATAACGCAACAGCAGCGAGCGACCAGCACCGTTATCCAGCCGCTCAATTCGCCCGGAATGATCACGGCAAATGCGTAGACGGTTGTCATACGCATCGCTGACCGCAGTCAGTACACCGTCGCGAAAGTGATAGAACCGCGACGCCTGGGCCAGCACCAGTTCATCAGGCGTCGAGCCCAAGTAGATTGCCGCTTCGGCAAGACTATTGGTGATCGCGGGTCGAGCCGCTGTAGGCAAGGGCAGGGTGGTCGAGCGGTTCTCATGGTCGATCCACACCACCGAATCGCCCGACACACAAAGCCTGTGCGCCAGCGCATGACTCCAGCCAAACCCCAACCCGCAATCCACACCCACCGCACTGGTGCGATACAACCGCGTCCACTCAAACGGCAAAACACCGTCCAGCGCACCATCAGTGAGGGTCAATAATTCCTCGCCGGTGACCATCGACACCGGGCAGCCGTTGGTGACCGTCTTGTCCGCTGGCGCCGCCGCATCTCCTTTTGGATTCGACGCCACGGCAGGCACATCATCGACGTGTTCCTGCCGGACCAACACGGTCTGTCGGGTCTTGTTGCGAACCACCGGCACCGGGTTCGAAACCAGCGTGTCGCCTGCCTTCAACGGCACCACCGGCACGGCCTTGACCGGTGTCGCTGAACTGCTCAGCAACACAGGCTTGGCGGCCTCAACATGCGTGTCCAGCCGCGGCCCCGCCACCTGCCTGGCCAGCAACTCCAACAACGCCCGCGCCCCGCCGGACTTGACGCCACTCAGCACCTGCGCACCCAGCCGCAGCTTTACGCCAATACCCCGCGTCGCCCAGATCAGCAGCAAATTGATCAACACTTCGCCGGTGATTTCACCCAGCAGCTCGTACATTTCGGGCGGCGGCAGCATCCGTATCCAGGCCACCACCGCTGCCACGTAGATAAACAGCAGCGGCTCATCACTGAGCACCAGCAATCCCTTGGCCAGCGTGTCTTTACCCAGCGCGAGCAGCGCGTCCAGTTCGGCCCGGGAGAGGTACTTCAGCAACTTTTCGCTGTTGGATTTGAGGTTCGCGAGCAGGTCATACAGCTCGGTGATGCTGTCCCACAGGTTGTAGAGCGCCTTGCCAAGTCCGGTAGCGAAGGCAATGCCCTGCATCGCACTGCGCTTGTAAGCAGGATCTTTGGCAAAGTCTGCCCATTGAGGCGCGAAACGCTCGTCCCACTGTTTACGCAGATCAGCTTCCAACCCGGCAATCACTGACGTGTAGGAGGCATACAGCGCCTTGACGTGATCCCTGGAGACATTGGGGTAAAAGGTGATTTGGTACTGCTGATCGCGGGTACAGTCGTTGACTTCGAGAATGCCGCTGGGGCCGATGGTCCGATGAAGCGGCGCGCCGACTGGGCTGCCATCCCGAGCCAGGGCTTGCAGTTCCACTTGGGTATTGCCGATGGGTACAAACCGGGTACTTTCAAACAGATGCACCAGAGTCAACCCACCCTGGGCTTTGCATTGAGCGACGGTACGGCTGGGTTTATCGGAAGAAGCCGGCGCGACCAGTGCGACGTCTTCCCCAACCTTGAACACCTGCTCCACGGCAAGTGCCGAACCACCCAACAGGCTGTCGGCCCACGCGTCGAACGTGTTCAGGCAGGTACGAAAATCCGCTAAAACGCGAGTGACATCCGGCGCCTTGGGATCCATGGGGGCCAGCACAAAGCCAGCGATCACCGGAATCAAGAGCCAGCCCTGTCAACCAGGGCTCTAACGAAAACAACCATCTGCAATCCCTCGCACTGTTCAATCAGGCGAGGGACTTTGCAGAGGTTTTCAGGGCAGGGGAGTAGAGCTTATCCGGCGCTTGCGTGGGAAGTTTCAGCAACCTTGTCGCTCAGCACCAGGCTGCACAGCGCAGGCAGGAACAACAGCGTCAACACCGTGCCCACCAGCACGCCGCCAATCAGCACATAGGCCAGCGACGACCAGAACACCGACAGCGTCAGCGGAATAAACGCCAACGCCGCTGCCAGTGCGGTGAGGATTACCGGGCGCGCACGGCGCACTGTGGCTTCGATGATGGCCTCGCGAATCGCCATGCCGTGATCCTGGTTCTGGCGGATCTGGTCGGTAAAGATCAGTGTGTTGCGCATCAGGATGCCGCCGATGCCGATCAGCCCGAGAATCGCGTTGAAGCCGAATGGCTGGTTGAACAGCAACAAGGTCGGCACTGCACCGATCAGGCCCAGAGGCGCGGTAGCGAACACCATGAACATCACGCCGAACGAGCGCACCTGGAACATGATCACCGTGAGGGTCAGCAGGATCATGATCGGGAACAGCGCCGCCAGGGCCACGTTGGCCTTGGCGCTTTCCTCTACCGGGCCGCCGATGTCGATTTTGTAACCACTGGGCAGCTTGGCGATCAGCGGTTGCAGGTCTTTGTACACGGCCATTTCCACATCGGGCGGTTGCACGCCGTCGATGATGTCGGCGCGCACTTCCACGGTGGTGGCGCGGTCACGGCGCTTGAGGATCGGTTCTTCCATCACCGCCTTGAAATGTCCGACCTGGGCCAGCGGCACCGACGTACCGGCGCTGTTGGTCAGCGTCATGTTATTGAGGTTGGCAAGGTCTTCGCGTTGGCTGCCCTGGGCGCGGGCCACCACTGAGACGGTGCGGTTGCCTTCGCGGACTTCGGTGATCGGGTTGCCGCTGAGCAGGGCGTTCAACTGGGACTTGACCTCGTCGGGGGTAAAACCCAGCAAGCGCAGGCGGTCCTGGTCCAGCACCAGGCGATAAGCGCTGGCACGCTCGCCCCATTCGAGGAAGGTGTCTCTGGTCAGCTTGTTGCCGGCCACGACCTGGCGCACGTCTTCAGACAGCTCGCGCAGCACATTCAGGTCTGGCCCGGAGACGCGAAACACCACCGGGAACGGCACCGGCGGGCCGAAGACGAGCTGTGTGACCCGCACCCGCGCCGATGGAAATTCGCCTGCCGCAATGCGCTCGCGCATACGCAGTTTCAGCGCATCGCGGGCGTGGGAGTCGGGGGTTTGCACGATCAGCTTGGCGAACGCCGGGTCGGGCATTTCAGGGTTCAACGACAGGAAAAACCGCGGTGCACCGCCGCCCACATACGTGTCCACCATGCTGGTCTGCGGCTCTTGCAACAGGGCTTTCTCCACCTGCGCTGCCACCGCTTCGGTGCTTTTAAATGCGCTGCCGGGTGGCATATACACTTCAAGAATCAGCTCCGAGCGGTCGGAGTCGGGGAAGAACTGTTTCTTCACCACCGCCATACCCAGGCCGCACAGCACGAACGCGGCCACCACCAGCCCGGTTACCAGCCAGCGCCCGCGCACGCAGGCCTCCACCAGGCTGCGCAGTTTCTGGTAGTAGCGCCCGGCATAAATCGCATCATGCCCGCCGGGGACTGGCTTGATGTGCGGCAACAACTTCACGCCCAGGTAAGGCGTAAACACCACGGCCACCAGCCAGGATGAAATCAGCGCGAAACCTACGATCCAGAAAATATTCCCGGCGTATTCGCCCGCCCCGGAGCGCGCAAACCCTACCGGGAGAAAACCGATGATGGTGACCAGGGTCCCGGTCAGCATCGGCGCCGCCGTGGAACTCCAGGCATAGGTGGCCGCGTGGATCCGATCAAAGCCTTCTTCGAGTTTGACCACCATCATCTCGATGGCAATGATCGCGTCGTCCACCAACAAACCCAGGGAAATGATCAGTGCGCCGAGGGTCACACGGTCGAATTCACGGCCGGTGACCAGCATGATCACGAACACGATCGAGAGCGTCAGCGGCACGGCTGCCGCCACTACCAGCCCCACGCGAAAGCCCAGGGCCAGCAGGCTGATCAGCATCACCACGGCCAGGGCGACGAAGAATTTGAGCATGAACTCGTTGACCGCCAGGCTGATGTTTTTCGCCTGGTCGGAGACTTTGGCGAAGTTCACGCCCAAGGGCAGGTCGGCCTGGATCCTGGCTTCCTGGGCCAGCAGGCTCTTGTCCAGTTCCAGGCCGTTCCAGTGTTTTTCCATGATCACACCCAGCATCAGCGCGGGGTCGCCCTGGTGACGGATGCGGTAGCTGGGCGGGTCTTCATATCCGCGGCTCACCGTGGCGACATCAGCGATGCGCAGCACGCGGCCATTGACTTGCAGCGGTACGTTTTCGATCAGCGCGAGGCTGTCGAAGGCGCCGTCGATGCGTATGTAGGCGCGGGCGCCGGCGGTTTCGACGAAGCCTGCGGGCGCCACGGCGTTTTGCGCGGCGAGGGCGGCGAAGATTTGCTCGGGCTTGATGCCCAGAGTTGCCAGGCGCTCATAGGAAAACTCCACAAACACGCGCTGGGCCTGTTCACCAAGGATATTGACCTTCTTTACCCCCGGCAGGTTGAGCAAACCCTGGCGCAGCTCCTCGGCCATTTGTACTTGCTGGCGGTGGGGCAGGTGTTCTGCCTCCAGGGCATACAAGGCGAAATACACATCGGAATATTCATCGTTGAAAAACGGCCCGATCACGCCCTTGGGCAGTTGCGCGGCTTCGTCGCTGAGCTTTTTGCGTGTCTGGTAGAACAGCGCCTGGATCTCGCTCGGGCGTGTGGATTCGAGGAAGGTCATGCGCATCGACACGAAACCCGGCTGGGCGATGGTCTCGACGCGGTCGTAGTAGTCCAGTTCCTGCAGGCGTTTTTCCAGGCGGTCGGCCACTTGCTCCTGCATCTCCTGGGCGGTGGCGCCGGGCCAGGCGGCGGTGATGGTCATGACCTTGACGGTGAACGAAGGGTCTTCGGCGCGGCCCAGCTTGCCGAACGCGAAGACCCCGGCGACGAGGATCGCAATCAGCAAAAACAGGGTGACAGCGCGGTGTTTGACGGCCAGTTCGGAGAGGTTGATCCCGCGCATACTCATTGATCCTGCTTACGGTTGAGGGCCAGCGCTTGGGAGGGCAGCAAGCGCACCGTATCGCCGCTGTGCAACAGGTGAGCGCCGAGGGCGACGATGGTTTGGCCGGGTGTTACGCCGCTGTCGAGCAAGGCGTCCTCCTGGCCGAGGCTGGCGACCTTCACCGGGGCGAAGCTGAGTTTGAAATCGTCGCCAATCACCCATACGCCCGTGCCTTGCCCTGCATCCTGCAAGGCGCCAATGGGCACGCGGGTTTGCAGGGGCTGGCCGTTGCCTTGCAGGCGCACGGTGATGGTGGAACCGAGGGCGAAACGTTCGACCGCACCCTGCAGCACATAACGTGCGCGGTAGGTGCGGGTGACGGGGTCGGCGCTGGCGGACAGTTCGCGCAGGGTGGCGGTCACGGCTTGGTCCGCTGCGCCAAAGGGAAGCGCCAGGGCTTTTTGCGTAGCCAGGTCACGCTGGTTCTCCGGCAGATTGACGATGGCTTCGCGGGCGCCGTCATGGGCCAGGCGCGCCACGATTTGCCCTTCGGCTACCACCTGGCCGCGATCGGCCAGCACGTCGGTGATGATGCCGTCGCCATCGGCCTTGAGTACTGAATAAGTGCGACGGTTTTCGATCTGGCTGGCATCCGATTGCGCCGCGGCCAGTTCGGCCTGGGCGACGCGCAGGTTAGTGGCCGACTGATCGAAGATCTGCCGCGACACCGCGCCGGTACTGGCCAGGCGCTGGTAACGGTTTTCGTCATCGCGGCGCTGGCGCAGTTGGGCCTGGGCGGCGTTGACGCGGTTTTTTGCCGAGCGCAGCGCCAGTTCGAAGTCGCCAATGTCCAGCACCAACAGGGTGTCGCCACGGGAGACGTGCTGGCCGGGGTCGACCTTGCGTTCGATCACCTTGCCGCTGACCCGAAAGCCCAGGTCGCTTACCGTGCGCGCGGCCACTACACCGGTATAGGCGCTTTGCTGGGTGCCGGCTGCTTCGACCTTGGCGGCGAGTACCGGGCGCGGCACTGGCACCTGGGCGGTATCGGCCTTGCTGTTGCAGCCATTGAGGAACATCAACAGGGCCAGGGGCATGAGAAAACGCAGGGGGAGAGGGGGCATGGCGAACTCCGGAAACCATTGTGCAAAAAATTACGGTCGTAATTTTTTGCTTATATTATGGTTGAAATATAAATTAATCCAGCCCCCCGATAATCCCAGTCAGCTATGTGCAGATCTCCTGTGGGCTTGTTCGCGAAAGCGCAGTGCCAGTCACTGATGAGTCAACCGAACCACCACTATCGCAGCATAGGCATCTACACAACTTTGTAGCTGCCGCACGCCCCGTAACCACGATGCGAAGCGAGCCGCTCTTGATCTTGATCTGCTCTTGCTCTCAGGCGCCCCGTTAAACCACGCTGGCCGGAATTCGACAGGGATTTGGGGGGTAAACCGGCAGGGATGCCGGTTTAGCCGCCCCGCGCCATGGATGGCGCGTGGCGGCGGCCCCCCAAATCCCTGTCGGATTACGGGCACACCGAGCCCAGGAGCCGCCGTAAGGGCGGAACCCTAAGTGGCCGTTACCGCAGGAATGGATATGCACCCGGTATAACTGCGTCGCCTGTCAGGCCGCCTTCGCGAGCAAGTCGAATCGTCGCACCGCCCCTCCCACAGTTGGATCGCGGGGTGTCAGGTAGGTAGGTGTCGGCTGGCAAGCCACCATCGCAGGCAAGCCCGCCTACAGGCTAAAGAATTGTTCTATATGTAGAACGATCAGGGCCAGTTTTGCCCTCTAGTGCTCAGAGGTGAGGCGAATTAAGCTGTACTCACTTTGGAGGTACATCATGAAAAAGCTAATTGGTATCTACACCAGCCCCCGCGCCCACTGGGTCGGCGATGGTTTCCCGGTACGCACGCTGTTTTCCTACGACACCATGGGCAAGCACATCAGCCCATTCCTGTTGCTGGATCACGCAGGCCCGGCTGAATTCACCCCGACTGAACAGCGTCGCGGCGTCGGCCAACACCCGCATCGCGGTTTTGAAACCGTGACCATCGTCTACGACGGCGAAGTCGAGCACCGCGATTCCACCGGTGCCGGCGGCAAAATCGGCCCGGGCGATGTGCAATGGATGACTGCAGCCAAGGGCATTCTCCACGAGGAATTTCACTCCCAAGCTTTCGCTCGTAGCGGCGGGGCGCTGGAAATGGTGCAACTGTGGGTCAACCTGCCGGCCAAGGACAAAATGGCGGATGCCGGTTACCAGACCATCGTGGATGGCGATATCCCGGTGCTGCCATTGGCTAACGACGCGGGGCAATTGCGCCTGATCGCCGGTGAGTTCGCCGGTACTCAGGGCCCGGCCCGCACCTTTACGCCGATTGACGTGTGGGACTTGCGCCTCAACGCCGGTAAGGCGGTCACGCTGGACCTGCACGCCGGGCGCAACACGGCCTTGGTGATCCTCAGCGGCACTGTGCTGGTCAACGGCAAAGAAGTCGCGCGCCAAGGGCAACTGGCGTTGTTCGAGCGTGACGGTGATCAGATCACCCTGGAGTCCAATGACGACGCCAAGGTGCTGCTGCTCAGCGGTGAACCCATCGACGAGCCCATCGTCGGCCACGGTCCGTTCGTGATGAACACCGAGCAGGAGATTCACCAGGCGTTCGCCGACTTCCAATCGGGCAAGTTCGGGCAGATGCACGCCTGACGGTTCACCGCAAAAAACCTGTAGGAGCGAGCTTGCTCGCGAAGAACTTCAACATACTGCGTTCAATCAGACAGAACGCGTTATCGTTGTGGTTTTTCGCGAGCAAGCTCGCTCCTACATTTTGTTCCCAGGGTTCTTATTTCATGCGATCTTCTCGGCATTCGCCCTGGAGTCGCCTGGATGCCCTCATTTATCGCTGATCACCCGATGTTGTGCGCCGTGGCGTTGATCCTTATCGACATTGCCGTGTGGCGCCTTATTTCCCCCAGCCTGGCCAACTGGAAACTGGCGGCGCGGCTGGTGATCTTTGCGGTATTCAGTGCCGTGTTGTTCAACGACGGCATGAACCCCATGCAAGCGGCGCCCTATGCCGACGACACCACCTTGCACCTCGCCGCCACGGCGTTGCAGATCGGCTGGTGGCTGTTCGCGGCGCGCACCCTTACGGTGTTGCTCGGCGCGGTGATGATGCAGCGGGTCGGCCATACCGGGCGTTTATTGCAGGACCTG
Source organism: Pseudomonas sp. HN8-3 (assembly GCF_020790195.1). Lineage (NCBI taxonomy): Bacteria > Pseudomonadati > Pseudomonadota > Gammaproteobacteria > Pseudomonadales > Pseudomonadaceae > Pseudomonas > Pseudomonas sp. HN8-3. The sequence goes on along the minus strand of NZ_CP086206.1, from coordinate 3,373,809 downwards.
CTGGGCGCGGTGATTTTCCTGATCGCGATCATCGCCGCCATGGCCTATGTGCTCGACCTGCCGGTCAAAGGCGTACTGGCCACCTCCGGCGCCGTGGCGATCATCGTCGGCCTGGCGCTGCAAAGCACCTTGAGCGATGTGTTTTCCGGGATCGTCCTCAATACCACCAAGCCTTACCAGATCGATGACTGGATCTCAATCGACGGTACTGAAGGCCGCGTCACCGACATCGACTGGCGCGCCACGCGCCTGCAAACGTCCCAGGGCAGCCTGGCGGTGATCCCCAATTCCCTGGCGGCCAAAGCCAAGATCATCAACTTTTCGCGCCCGGCAGACATGTTCGGCCTGGCGGTCAGCCTGCAAGTCAGCCCCCATGCGCGCCCGCAAACCGTGATCGAGGCCCTGGAGCGTGCCATGCAGGGCTGCCGGCCGCTGCTGGCCAAGCCCGCCCCAAGCGTGGCGTTCAAGGCCTCCACCAGCGGCGGCGTGGAATATGAAATCAGTGGGTTTGTGCCGGCCATGGGCCTCAAGCGTGAAACACGCAACCAGCTTTACGACCTGGCCTATCGGCATTTGCAGGCGGCAGGTGTGGGGCTGTTGTCCTCCACCGAAGGCAGCACGCCGCCATCCGTGTCCGGCGCCCGCGCTCTGCTTGAGCGCTCATCGATCTTCTCCACCTTGCGTCAGGAAGAAAAAGACACCTTCAGCCAGAACATGACCCTGCACACCTACCGCGCCGGTGAGATGATCCTGGCGGCGGGAGAGGTCAGCGATCACCTGTTCATCATCGAGTCTGGCGTGGTCTCGGTGCTGTTGATCAAGGACGGGCACAAGTTCGAGGCCGGGCGCATGGGGCCGGGGGAGGTGATCGGTGAGTCCGGCATCCTTTCCGACCAGGCGGCACTGGCGGATTTTTCGGCCAAGACCTACTGCACGCTGTACCGCATCGAAAATGAATACCTCAAGCCGTGCCTGGACGCTCGGCATGATATCGGCGAAGCCATGAAAGCGCTGCTGGATTTCCGTCGCCATGCCGCCCAGGCCCTGACCGAAGACGTACCCGTGGTGCCGGTCAAGAAGGGCTTCATCCAGTGGCTGAGGAAGCGTGGCCTGTAGATTGGTCACCTGTTCTTCGCCCGGATTGGCTATTTCTCCAGAACGCTGCGCTGATTACTCTGCGCACCTGTCCCAACGTTCTGGAGTCTCATCATGCAAACCCGTACCGATTTCTACACCGCTTCCCCAGACGCGATGAAAGCCATGCTCGCCCTGGAAGCGGCGGTAGGCAAACTCTCCATCGAATTGCCACTGCTGGAACTGGTGCGCCTGCGCGTCTCGCAAATCAACGGCTGCGCGTTCTGCCTCGACATGCACACCGCCGATGCGCGCAAAGGCGGCGAGACCGAGCGGCGTCTGTACACCCTGTCGGCCTGGCGCGAAACGCCATTTTTCACCCCACGTGAACGCGCCGCCCTGGCCTGGGCCGAAAGCCTGACCCTGCTCAGCCACACCCACGCCCCGGATGAAGACTTCAACGCCCTGGCCGCCGAATTCAGCCCACAGGAGCAAGTCGACCTGAGCGTGGCCATCGCCACCATCAACAGCTGGAATCGCCTGGCGGTGGGGTTTCGCAAGATGCCCAAGTAAGGCATCAGTTGGCTTTGAAATAACCACGCGGGGTGCTGCCGGTCATGCCTTTGAAAAAGGCGATCAATGCACTGTCGCTGGCAAAGCCCAGTTCAAAGGCGCAGTAGCCCAGGCTGCGCCCGGTGGCGAGCAGTTCGATCACCCGCATCAGTCGCCACTGTTGGCGCCACTGCTGATACCCCAGGCCGGTCTCCCTGAGAAAAATCCGGCCAATGGTCTTGGTGCTGGCGCCAATGTGCTGCTCCAGTTCCTGCAATGTCGGTGGCAAGCGGTCGAGTTGGGCCAGCAAGGGTGCCAGGCGCTTGTCTTGCGGCAACGGCAGGAGCAGGGGCTGCTCGACCGCGTGGCGGATTTCGTCCAGGCACAGCCCAAGCAAGTGGGCATAGCGGCCGGTGTGCCAATCGGTCTCGAAGGGTGCCATAGCCATCGGTTCCAGTACGGCCCGCAGCAAGGTACTCACTTGGATCACTCGCACCTGCGCGGGTAACTGCCCGGCCAGGGCCGCGCTCACGTACACCGACCGGTAATCGACCGCGTGCTGCATCACCGCGCGATGGGGCAGGCCGCAAGGTATCCAGGCAGCGCGGGTGGGCGGCAGCAGGCACAGCTGGGTGTCCAGCGTGATGCGCGTGCAACCTTGCTGGGTGAACAGCAACTGCCCGCGCTGGTGGCGATGCATGCCGGAGTCGTGATTGCCCAGCACCGCAGCGATGCCGATCACGGGAGCGGCAAACGCGTCGGGATTGAAAGACGCAGTCGCTTCAAGCCAAGCCATGGTTTGTCCGATTTCATGGATAAAATGTCGAAGTCTGGATAATACCCCAGTTGGCGCGCCCTAGAATTCGTCCATTGTTTTTATGGATGGACCTGGTGATGAAGTCTGGAAATTTGCTGATGCTGACGATGGCCTTGCTGATGTTCCCGCAATTGGCCCAGACCCTGTACAGCCCGGCCCTGGGCGATATCGGCCGGGTGTTCGCGGTCGAGCCTGAGCGGGCGGGGCAGACACTGTCGGTGTACTTCCTGGCCTTCGCTTTTGGTGTAGTGGTATGGGGGCGCTTGAGCGATCGTTGGGGGCGGCGGCCCGTGATGCTGATCGGGCTTGGGGTTTATGCAGGCGCCTCGGCGCTGGCCTTGAATGTGACCACATTCAGCGGTTTGTTGCTGGCCCAGGCGTGTGCTGCTTTCGGTGCGGCGGTGGGGTCGGTGGTCACGCAGACCGTGTTGCGTGACCGGTTCCACGGCGCTGGACTGGCCCAGGTGTTTTCGCTGATGGGCATTGCGCTGGCGGCCAGCCCCGCCATCGGGTTATTCAGCGGTGCGAGCCTGGTGGAGTGCTTCGGCTATCGCGGCGTGCTTGGCACGTTGCTGCTGCTCGCACTGGGGTTGTGGGCCTGGTGCCTGTGGGCCCTGCCGGAAACACGCCCGGCATCGTTGCCCACGGCCGCCCTTGGCCAGACACTCGGATTGATGCTCAAGGATGCCGGAATCTGGCGCTCGGTCGGATTGGTGGCAGCCTTCAATATTGCGCTGTTCAGCTATTACAGCGTGGGGCCGTTTATCTTCGCGCACCTGGGGCGCTCCACTGCCGAGTTCGGCTACAGCGGCGTGCTGCTGGCGTTGGGGGCCGGCCTGGGGGCGTGGCTGAACAAAGCCTTGCTCAAGCGTGGTATGGACAGCGATCAATTGGTGTTTGTCGCTGCTGCAGTGGCGGTGGTGGGGAGCCTGCTGGTACTGGCCCTGCAACACAGCTGGTTATTGGTATGGCCGATGTTGCTGGTGGTGCTGGCATTCGGCATGGCGATACCCAACGTGCTCGGCGGCGCGTTAGTCGACTACCGCGATCGCCTCGGCACTGCCGCCGCCTTGTTTGGCTTGCTGTATTACCTGGTGATTGGTGGCGGGCTGACCCTGGTGGCATGGACCCAGGACCTTGGCTGGAGCCTGTTGGTATGCAGCTTGGCGGCGTTGTGGCTGGCAACGCCGCGGGTCTTCAGAAGTTGACCGATGCACTCAAGCGCGCCGTCAGCGGTGCACCCTGGAACAGGTAGTCATCGCCCATGTATTCGCCTGCGTCGCGCCAGTAACGCTTGTCGAACAGGTTGTCGACGCTCAGGCGAAACACCGTCTCGTACCCATCGACCTTGGTGGTGTAACGGCTGCCGACATTGACCACCGCGTAATCACCCACCTGTACATTACCGGTGCGATTGGCGTATTTCTTGGCGCTGTATTGCACGCCGCCCAGTACCGCCAGGCCATTGACCCACGGCAAGGCATAGTCGGCGTACAGGCTGGCGCGCAGCTTGGGCACGTTGATCGCCTGGTGGCCTTCATAGTCCGGCGTGCCGCTGCCGCTGACCCGCGCTCGAATCGCTGCCACGCTGGTTGCGATTTGTAGGCGGTCGGTGGCCCAGCCGTTGGCGGACAGTTCCAGGCCGGTGTTCTTCTGCTGGCCCTGCTGCAGGTAGGTGAAACCGTCACCCTCGGGCTTGGCGTATTGGTAAGCCTGGCGCGTCTGGAACACGGCAGCGGCAAAGCTGATGCGGCGCCAGTCGTATTTAACCCCGGCTTCGATTTGACGGGAGACGGTGGGGGCGAGGGTTTCATCCTGGTTTTTTGCGAACCACGGCGCCGTGCCACCCAGTGACAGGCCCTTGCTGTAGCTGGTGTACAGCGAAACGTTGTCCACTGGTTTGTAGATCAGCGAGGCCTGGGGCAGGAACACGTATTGTTGGGTGTGGCGTGTCTGGTTGCCGGTGACGCCGTCAAAGGCTTTTTCATCCAGGCGTACTTCACGACCACCGAGGATGGTTTGCCATTGCTCGTTGAAGCGGATGCGGTCAGTGACGAACAGGCCGTACTGGCGGCTGTCGAGGTTGCGGTGGCTGTCGTTCAGCGGTTTGTCGGTAGGGGGAAAGCTCGGAACTGGTTCGTCGATATTGGCGGTGCCGATAAATTCGTTGACCGACTTGCGTTTGTCGATCACCCGGCGAAAGGCGCTAGTGCCAAACGTCAGTTCGTGGCCTAGGCCGCCGGTGTCGAACAGGCCGGTCATGGCTGCCTGGATTTCGTCGTCGCGGCGAGTGTCGTCAGGGCTGCGGTAATCGTAGACGTCGTAATTGCCTTCGGGGCTGAAGTAGTTAGGTACGCTGGTTGAACTGCAACTGGCCGACCCGTAGCAGCCCCACGCAAACGAGCTGTAATCGTCAATCACCACCTTGCTGCGCGCCGCGCTGACACTGCCTTTCCATTGATCGCTGAAACGGTACTCGAACTTGCCGTTGAGGTTCAGCGAATCAATCCCCACCTGCTTGCCGCCAGTCTGATGCCCCAGCAGCTTTTTCGGCGAGGCGTCATGGGGCACTTCCGTACCCCCCAACAGTTGATACCCCGGTACCGAACGTTGTTGCTTGTTCTGGTACTCGGCATCCAGTTGCAGCACGGCGTCGGGGCTGATGTTCCAGTCAAAGGCCAGGGACAGGAAATCGCGCTGGCCATTGGCGTGTTCCACATAGGAATTGAGGTCTTCATGGGCGACGTTGGCACGCAGGCCGAACTGCTGCTCGCTGCCAAACCAGCCGCCGACATCGGTGGCGATATAACCGCTGCCGCGATCATCGGTAGACACCGTCACCGAGCGCACGTCCTCCGGCCGCTTGGTCACGTAGTTGATCACGCCACTGGGCTCGGAAATGCCGCTCTGCAAACCGGCCAGGCCCTTGAGCACTTCCACCTGCTGCTTGTTTTCCAGAGCGACGTTCTGCTCGCCTGTGATGGTGCGCCCGTTGATCTTGTAGCTGCTGGCCGCATTCAGCGAGAAGCCGCGCACCACGAAGTTTTCGTAATAGCCGATGGGCGCGTAACTGTCGCCCACCGAGGCATCGTTGCGCAGCACTTCACTGAGCAAGCGTGCCTGCTGGTCCTTGATCAAGGCTGCGTTGATCACCGTGATCGAGGCCGGAGTGTCGAGCAATGGTGCTTCGTCAAAACCGCCCACCGAAGCGGTTTCATTGCGGTAACCGGACTCATCCAGGCCCTGGACCTTCACCGCCGGCAATTGGATCTCGGCGGCCAGGCTGCTGCCGATGCCGCCACTGAGCAGCAGGCCGAGGGCAAAACGTGAAGTGACGACGGGTCGAAAACGCAGAACCATGGGCAGGGCCTTATAGCGCGGGGCGGGGGCGCATAAGCTAGGCATAACGGCCAGGTTTTACAAGCGTTCGGTACTCGCGCACACCGAGCCTGGGCGAGGTGCCGAGTGGAGGGGCAAGAACATTTGATTACTTTGCCGCTTTTGCAAGGTGACCCGCCGGTGGGCGGAACCGATAGTGGCCGTTACAGCACAATGGATATGTACTCGGTCTGGTTAAAGGTGGGAGGGGGCTTGCCCCCGATGGCGGTGGGCCAGCCCCAGATGTATTGGCTGACACTCCCTCATCGGGGGCAAGCCCCCTCCCACCTTTTTGAATGCGTTTCAACGTGAGCGCTTGAGGGTTTCGCTGGGCAGTTCCTTGAATAGTGCTCGATAGCTATTGGAAAACCGCCCCAGATGCCAGAACGACCAATTCATCGCCACCTCGGCCACGGTGGTATCCGCGCCACTCAATAGCTCCCGCCGCGCCCCATTCAACCGACGCAACCGCAACCACTGCGCCGGACTCATCCCGGTGTAGGTCTTGAACCCTTGTTGCAATTGGCGCAACGGCACACCCGCAATCTGCGCCAGTTCCAGCAGGTTGGCAGTTTCATCCGGAGCATCCGCCGCCCATTCACCGATACGCGCCATCAACCGGCGTTCTTCATTGCGTTTTTGCAAGGAACTGCCGTCCAGGCACACGCAGGCGTTGTCGAGGATAAACAGGCAATCGTCGAGCAACTGCTGGGTCAGGGCATCACGGCTGATGGGGTCGGTCAGTGCCGACAGGCGCGTAAGGGTACCGCTGAGCCAGCGAGTGAACAGCGCGTTTTGCTGACAGGCCAGTGGCGCCATGAACAACCCTTCCAGTCTGGCCATGTCCAGCCCATGGCGCTGCACGAACTGCGGGCCGAACACCACCGCCACTTCGCGGTAGTTCTGCGGGGTGATCCAGGTATTGCGGCTTTCGCCGTTAAGCAGGTACAGCGCGTTGTCGCTGCCATCGAAGCAGAACGACAGCGAGCCTGGCGGCGCGTTGAAGTGCTGTTCCACGCGGGTGTTCATACATTCTTCGTACACCTGCACGCCTTGCAGGTCGAGGTAGCGCACGCGCCCGGCGAAATGCCCGGGGGACATTTGCTGGTAGTGCTGCACCCAACCGGGTGTCGCACTGCATTGGGCGGTCACATCGCCGGTAGCGAAGGCCTGTACGCGCAAAGCGGTTGCCTGTGTCATGGGGGATCCGTGCGCACTCTATTGGTGCGTTGTACTGCGTGCAAAGTGGATAGATGCCGTTTCAAGGCCGGCCCAAGATAGACCTCAATGTGTCGACTGTACAAGCCGGCGCCGCATCCCACCCAAGACGAGGTCCTTATGAATGCCCCCTTCGATCAGCTCTCCACCTGGCTGAAAGAACACAAGATTACCGAAGTCGAATGCGTGATCAGTGACTTGACTGGCATTGCGCGCGGCAAAATTGCACCCACCAACAAGTTCCTGCATGAGCGAGGCATGCGCCTGCCGGAAAGTGTGCTGCTGCAAACGGTAACCGGGGACTTTGTCGACGACGACATCTACTACGACCTGCTGGACCCGGCTGATATCGACATGATCTGCCGTCCGGTGGCCAACGCCACCTACGTGGTGCCCTGGGCCATCGAGCCCACCGCCATCGTGATCCACGACACCTTCGACAAACAGGGCAACCCGATTGAACTGTCGCCGCGCAATGTGCTGAAAAAAGTCCTGCAACTGTACACCGACCAGGGCTGGCAGCCGATTGTCGCGCCGGAAATGGAGTTCTACCTGACCCAGCGCTGCGAAGACCCGGACCTGCCGTTGAAAACCCCCATCGGTCGTTCGGGGCGTGCCGAAACCGGGCGCCAGTCATTTTCCATCGATGCCGCCAACGAATTCGACCCGTTGTTCGAAGACGTCTACGACTGGTGCGAAGCCCAGGGCCTGGACCTCGACACGCTGATCCACGAAGACGGCCCGGCGCAGATGGAGATCAACTTCCGTCACGGCGATGCCCTGAACCTGGCCGATCAGATCACTGTGTTCAAGCGCACCCTGCGCGAGGCCGCGCTCAAGCACAATGTCGCCGCGACCTTTATGGCCAAACCGGTGGCCGACGAACCCGGCAGCGCCATGCACCTGCACCAGAGCGTGGTGGAAATTGCCACCGGAAAACCGGTGTTCGTCGATGCCGACGGCAACATGAGCCCGTTATTCCTGCATCACATCGGCGGCCTGCAGAAGTACATCCCCAAGCTGCTGCCGATGTTTGCACCCAACGTGAACTCGTTCAGGCGCTTTTTGCCGGACACCTCGGCGCCGGTCAACGTCGAATGGGGTGAAGAAAACCGCACCGTCGGCCTGCGCGTGCCGACTTCCAGCCCCGAGGCGATGCGCGTGGAAAACCGCTTGCCGGGTGCCGATGCCAATCCCTACCTGGCGATCGCCGCCAGCTTGTTGTGTGGCTACCTGGGCATGATCGAGCAGATCGAGCCCAGTGCGCCGGTGGAAGGCCGTGCCTATGAGCGCCGCAACCTGCGCCTGCCGTTCACCCTCGAGGATGCCCTGGCACGCATGGAAGACTGCGACACAGTCAAGCAATACCTGGGCGAAAAATTCGTGCGCGGCTACGTCGCGGTCAAGCGCGCCGAGCATGAGAATTTCAAGCGGGTGATCAGTTCCTGGGAACGTGAATTCCTGCTGTTGAGCGTCTAAAACAACGATAAAAGGGGTGACGATATGCGTCTTGTGAACAAGTTTCTGCCGTTGGCACTTGCACTTGTACTGCCGGCGGCATTCAGCGCCAGCGCCCAGGCAGCGTCGACGGTGAGCGTCTACAACTGGACCGACTACATTGGTGAAACCACCTTGGCGGATTTCCAGGCCAACACCGGGATCAAGGTGGTCTACGACGTGTTCGACTCCAACGAAACCCTGGAAGGCAAGTTGCTCGCCGGGCGCACCGGCTATGACGTGGTGGTGCCCTCCAACCACTTCCTGGCGCGGCAAGTGAAGGCTGGCGCGTTCCTCACGCTGGACCGTGCGCAACTGCCAAACTTCAAGAACCTCGATCCCCGGTTGCTCAAGCTGCTGGAGCAGAACGACCCGGATAACGCGCACTCGGTGCCGTACCTGTGGGGCACCAATGGCATCGGTTACAACGTCGACAAGGTCAAGCAGGTGCTGGGTATCGAGCGCATTGATTCATGGGCGGTGCTGTTCGAGCCGGACAATCTCAAGAAGCTCCATGAATGCGGTGTGGCCTTCCTTGATTCGCCGGATGAGCTGTTTCCGGCGATCCTCAACTACATGGGCAAGGACCCACGCAGCGAGAACGCCGAGGACTACAAGCAGGCCGAAGCCAAGCTGCTGACGCTGCGGCCGTACATCACTTATTTCCATTCCTCCAAGTACATCTCGGACCTGGCCAACGGCAATATCTGCGTGGCCTTCGGTTATTCCGGCGATGTGTTCCAGGCCGCCAACCGCGCCAAGGAAGCCAAAAACGGGGTGAACATTGCGTACTCGATTCCCAAGGAAGGCTCCAACCTGTGGTTCGACCTGCTGGCAATTCCTGCCGACGCCACCAACCCCAAAGAGGCCCACGCGTTCATCAACTACCTGCTCGAACCCGAAGTGATCGCCAAGGTCAGCGCCTCGGTGGGCTACGCCAACGCCAACCCGGCGGCCAAGCCGTTCATGGCCCCGGAACTGGTCAACAATCCTGAGGTTTACCCGCCCCAGGAAGTCCTCGACAAACTCTACATTTCCACCACGCCCACGCCGGCGACCATGCGCGTGATGACCCGCGCCTGGAGCAAAGTGAAGTCCAACCGATGATTCAGTCCAACGAACATGCGCAGTCCTATTACCGCGCGACAGCCAACACCATGCCGCAGCGGCCTGCACTCGACGCTGATCTGAGCGTCGATGTGTGTGTGATCGGCGGCGGGTTCACCGGGGTCAACACGGCCATCGAACTGGCCCAGCGCGGGCTCTCGGTGATTGTGCTGGAGGCCCGACGCATTGGCTGGGGGGCCAGCGGGCGCAACGGTGGGCAGTTGATTCGGGGTATCGGTCATGATGTCTCGGGGTTTGCCAAATACGTGGGCGAGGAGGGCGTGCGCTATCTGGCGCGAGCGGGTATCGACTCGGTGGCGTTGGTGGGCGAGCGCATCGGCGAGCATGGTATCGATTGCGACTTGCGCTGGGGTTTTTGTGAACTGGCCAACACCCCGGCGCAATTCGCCGCGTTCAAGAATGAACAGACGCAGTTGGCGGCCATGGGCTATGCCCCTGAAACCCGGTTGGTGGGCGCGCAGGACATGGCCCAGGTGGTGGGCTCGACAGTGTACGCCGGAGGCCTGGTCGACATGGGCTCCGGGCATCTGCACCCGCTCAACCTGGTGCTTGGCGAGGCGCAGGTGGCCGAGGCCCTCGGGGTGCGGATCTTTGAACAGACCGAGGTGCTGGAACTGATCCATGGCAACACTGTGCAGGTGCGTTGCGCCGGTGGCAGCGTGCGCGCCGCCCATCTGGTGCTGGCGTGCAATGCGCACCTGGAGAACCTGGAGCCGCGCTTGGGCGGCAAGGTGCTGCCGGCGGGCAGCTACATCATCGCCACCGAGCCGTTGCCGGAAACGATGGCCGAGCAATTGATTCCGCAGAATCTGGCGCTGTGCGACCAGAAAGTCGGGCTGGATTACTACCGGCTGTCCGCCGACCGGCGCCTGCTGTTTGGCGGTGCCTGCCATTACTCGGGGCGCGACCCCCAGGACATCGCCGCTTACATGCGCCCGAAAATGCTCAAGGTGTTCCCGCAACTGGCCGACACCGCCATCGAGTTCCAGTGGGGCGGCAAGATCGGCATCACCGCCAACCGCTTTCCCCAGGTCGGGCGGCTCAAGCAGTACCCCAATGTGTTCTATGCCCAGGGCTATTCCGGCCATGGCCTCAACGTGACCCACTGGTGCGCACGGCTGTTGGCCGAAGCGATTCACGCGGGTGCAAGTCGCGGGCTGGATATTTTCAGCCAGGTGCCGCACATGACCTTCCCGGGCGGCAAGGCGCTGCGCTCGCCGCTGTTGGCGTTGGGAATGTTGTGGTATCGGTTGCGGGAGGTGCTTTGATCACACAAAGGGCGCAGGCAATTGCTGTACTGGGCGCCTTATTCACTAGCCTCAGGTTCAGTCAGCACCTTGCGAAACGTCTCCACCAGCGGTCGCAAATTAACGCGGTGCCAGGCCGCCCACAGCGGTGTGGTGTAGGTCAGCCACGGCAACTCTCGCAACACCACGCCGGGCGGGGCATTGCGGCTCAGGCCCTTCTGCACCATCGCTACCCCAAGCCCTGACGCCACCAGGCCCAGTGCGGTAAAGGGTTCGCTGGCTTCCATGGGAATCTGTGGGGTGAAACCGGCACGAATGCAGGCAGCGATGAAGTCATCGGCCGGGTGGGCGCCGGGTTTGCGCTGCACGCCGATCCATTGTTGATCGGCCAGGTGTTCGGGCAGCAGTTCGCGTTGCCGGGCCAGCGGATGCTGTTCGGGCAGGGCCAGCAGCATCGGGTCGTCGAGCACCTGCAAGGCGCTCAGGTCTGGATCGTCGTCGGCGGGGGGCTCGCTTACCAGGGCGATGTCCAGACTGCGTTGGCGCAGGCCCTCCAACTGTTCGAGGGAGGGCAGGTTATACAGCTTGATATGCACGGTGGGGCGATCGTCGCGCAGTATGCGCAAGGCATTGGGCAGAACACCGGCGTGCATGGCATTTTCGATATAGCCGATGCACAGGCCGCCTTCTTCCCCACGGCCCAGGCGCTTGCCCAGCGATTCCAGACGGTTGGCATGGGTCAGCAGCGCCTTGGTTTCAGCCAGGAAGGTCTGGCCGTCGCGGGTCAGGCGGATGCGCTGCTGGCTGCGTTCGAACAGCGTCAGGCCCAGGCGTTCCTCCAGCTGGGCGATCTGCCGGCTCAGGGGCGATTGGGAGATGTGCAAGCGCTCGGCGGCGCGGCCGACGTGTTCTTCTTCGGCGACCACTTCGAAGTAGCGCAGTTGGCGTAGATCGATCATGTAAGACCTGTAAGGACTCAAGTTGGTCGCAGTATGTCTTGGACGGTCTGATTAACGCAATCTAGCATCTGCTCAACGGTCACAACCAACCGATTGAGGATCTCACCATGAGCTTGACAGACAAACTCCCCGGCGTACTGGGCTTTGGCACCGCACCCTTGGGGAATATGTTCCGCGCCATCCCTGAAGACGAAGCCCAGGCCACCGTCGAATCCGCCTGGAAGCACGGCGTGCGTTACTTCGATACCGCGCCGTTCTACGGCTCGGGCCTGTCGGAAATCCGCTTGGGCCAGGCCCTGTCCCACTACAACCGTGATGACTACGTGCTCAGCACCAAGGTCGGCCGGGTGATTCTGGATGAAGTCGAAACCGGCGCCCGTGACCTTGGCGAAAAAAGCGGCGTGTTCGAACACGGCCGCCCGAATAAAATCCTCAATGACTACAGCGCCGATGCCACCCTGCGCTCCATTGACGATAGCCTCAAGCGCCTGCAAACCGATCGCCTCGACATCGTGTGGATTCACGATATCGCCCAGGATTTTTACGGCGACCAGTGGCTGGACTACTTCAACCAGGCCCGTACCGGCGCCTTCAAAGTGCTGACCCGCTTGCGCGAGGAGGGTGTGATCAAGGCCTGGGGTCTGGGCGTCAATCGCGTCGAGCCGTGTGAACTGACCCTGGACCTGACTGAGGCGCAGCCCGACGGGTTCCTCCTCGCCGGCCGCTATACGCTGCTGGACCACGAGCGCGCACTGCAACGCCTGATGGACGCCGCCTTGGCCCAGCAGGTTGAAATTGTGGTCGGCGGCCCGTACAGCTCTGGCATCCTCGCCGGCGGCGCACACTTTGAATACCAGCCCGCTAAGCCTGCGATCATCAGCAAGGTCGAGCAGATCAAGGCGATTGCCCAGGCATTTGGCGTGAGTGTGAAAGCCGCGGCGCTGCAGTTTTCCCTGGCACACCCGGCCGTGGCGGCGGTGATTCCCGGTGCCAGTCGTCCGGGGCGCATTGCCGAAGACGTTGCGGCGTTGTCAGAACAGATTCCAGCAGCCTTCTGGCAAGCGCTACGCGAGGCCCGACTGATTTCGGATCGTGTGCCTTTGCCTCTCTAATCTTAAGGAAGCTAACCATGAAAATTGATGTGAGCGGCAAAGTAGCCATCGTCAGCGGCAGCACTGCCGGTATCGGCTTGGGCATCAGCCAGGCCCTGGCGCAATCCGGCGCAACGGTGGTAGTGATCGGGCGGGACGCGGGCAAGGTCGACGACGCTTTGGCCAGCATTCGCCAAGGGGTGCCCGGCGCTGACCTGCGTGGGCTGGTGGCCGACCTTGGCACCCTGGAGGGCGCCGAGAAACTGTTCGCCGCCGAACCTCGCGCCGATATCCTGGTCAACAACCTCGGCATCTTCAACGATGTGGATTTCTTCGAGGCGCCAGACAGTGAGTGGACGCGCTTCTATGAGGTCAATGTGATTTCCGGCGTGCGCCTGTCGCGCCATTATGCGCCGGGCATGGTCGAGCAGGGCTGGGGGCGGGTGATCTTTGTGTCGTCGGAATCCGGGGTGGCGACGCCGGCCGACATGATCAACTACGGCGTGACCAAAAGCGCCAACCTGGCGGTCTCCCACGGCCTGGCCAAGCGCCTGGCAGGCACCGGGGTGACGGTGAATGCGATTTTGCCGGGGCCGACCTTTACCGACGGCCTGGAACAGATGCTCAAGGACGCCACGGCCCAGTCCGGGCGCAGTGCGCGGGAAGAAGCCGATGTGTTCGTGCGTAATGCGCGGCCCACCTCGATCATCCAGCGTGCAGCCAATGTGGATGAAGTGGCGAACCTGGTGGCGTACATTGCTTCACCGCTGTCGTCTGCCACTACCGGTGCCGCTTTGCGCGTAGACGGTGGCGTTGTCGACAGCATGGCGATCTGATTTTTCCCCTGATTGGAGTATTTATCGTGGCAACAGCGTCTTCAGTAATTGAAATCCCGGCATCAGCCGACCAGGTCTGGCAACTGATTGGCGGCTTCAACAGCCTGCCCGACTGGCTGCCCTTTATCGCCAAGAGCGAGCCGAGCGAAGGTGGCCGTGTGCGTCACCTGACCACCGCTGACGGCGGCCAGATCGTCGAGCGTTTGCAGACCTTTGACAACGTGGCGCGCATTTACAGCTACACGATTGAAGAATCGCCGTTTCCGGTGAGCGCGTATCTGGCGACCGTGCAGGTTGAAGCGCTGACCGAGTCGTCGGCGAAAGTCACCTGGTCCGGCGTGTTCACTCCGGCAGCGGGCACCACGGATGCGGCGGTGGAGGAGTTATTTGCCGGCGTCTACAGCGGTGGCTTGGAGGCGTTGCGCGGCAACTTCCCCAACTGAACCGGTGTTATCGGGAAAAAACTGGTGATGGGCGAGGATCGCTGCAACTGACTCAGCGGGCGTCCTCTGCGCCGTATCGAGCCTGAACGGCGGCTCATCCCAGCATTCATATTCATGCACCAGCACCGACTGCCAGGTCGGCGGCGCCAGACCGGGAACATCGCCCACGCGGCTTTCCACACGGCGCCGATGCTCGTGCTGATCAGCACACACCACCTGGATATTGATCAGTTCAACCTGCGCTGCCGTCGCCACGGCTTGCCAGGCTTGGCGGCTCTCCCTGACCGGGTTCACGCAATCGGCGATGACCCGATGCCCCAGGCGCAAATTGCTCAGCGCCAATGCATTGGCCACGCTGTAGCCGCTGGCGCCCACATCCCCCGCCAATACGGCGGCATCGCGCAGCGCCTGTTCGATCACATCAATACGCAGGTAAACCGCGCCGGTCTGTCGCGCCAGTTCCCTGGCAACGGTGGTCTTGCCGCTGCCGGGCAGACCGCTGAATACGATAAGCATGGTCATCAACTCTTTGCAGGAGCGAGCTTGCTCGCGAAAAACGTCAACGATAACGCGTACTTCCAGGTAAAACGTGTGGTCTTCACTATTTTCGCGAGCAAGCTCGCTCCTACAGTGTTATTAGAACTGCTTCACTTCGACAACAGGACCTGCGCCCCATGACCCTGCCATTTGTGAAGATGCACGCCCATGGCGACGACTTCATCATCATCGACCGCCGTGGCCAGGACAACCCCATCACTGCACAGGTCGCCGCCCGCCTGGGCAACCGCCGCTCGGGTATCGGTTTCAATCAGTTGGCGGTGATACTCGACTGTGGAGACGCCGCCGCACATGTCCAGTTCTGGAACCCCGACGGCACGCGGCTGCCAACCTGCGGCAGCGCGACTCGCGGGGTGGCCGACCGCCTGATGCACGAGACCGGCATCGACACCGTCGTATTACGCACCGACCGCGGTTTGCTGACGTGCACACGCGTCGACGGGCAGCGCGTGTCGGTGGACATGGGCGCGCCGTCGCTGGACTGGGCGGCGGTGCCGCTGGCCGAGGCGATGGACACCCGCGTGCTGCCCATGGACGGTAACCCGGCGGCCTGCAGCATGGGCAACCCGCATTGCACATTTTTTGTGCAAGACATCGCTGCCATCGATGTCGCGGCGGTGGGCCCGGCGCTTGAAGCTCACCCGCTGTTCCCGGCCAAGACCAATGTGCATTTTGTGCAGGTGTTGAGCCGTGGCCGTATCCGCCTGCGCATCTGGGAGCGTGGCGGCGCGGTGCCGTTGGGCTCCGGTTCGTGCTGCTGCGGTGCGGTGGTCAATGGGATTCGGCGCGGGTTGCTCGATGACAGCGTGGAGGTCGAATGCGACGGCGGTACGGTCACGGTGCAGTGGGACGGGCAGGGCGGGGTGATCTTGACCGGCCGTGTCGAGCCGATCATGCAGGGCGCCGCATACCTGGGCTAGAACGTCACGGTAAACGTAGTACCGGCCGTGGCGCAGGACGTCACCGCCACATCGCCACCATGCACCTTGGCCAGTTCGCGCACGATATACAGGCCGAGGCCGACGCTGCGCACATCGCTGCCCTGGTCGGTGCCACGGGTCATGGGCTCGAACAACCCGGCCAGCAGTGTTTCGGGAATCGCCAGGCCATGGTTGTGCACCGCGACCGCGCAGGCGTTGTCGCCCAGGCGCGAGGTGATGGTGATCGGTTGCAGCAGGTCGCCATAGGCCACGCTGTTGGCAACCAGGTTGCCGATCATCTGCTGCACTCGGTCGGCATCCAGGCACGCCTGGCCGTTGCCTTCGGCCTGATGCACCAGCGTGGCCCTGGGAAAGGCCACCCGCAATTCATCCACCGCATGTTGAATAACGCCGTGCAAATCCAGCGGCACCGCCTTGATGGTGATGCCCTGGCCGACCCGTGCCTGGGTGAAGTCCAGCAGGTCGGCGATCATGCGATGGGCGCGTTCGGCTGACTGGCCGATATGCCCCAGCAGTTGGCGCTCCTTGGCCGTGCGCTCGCCGCGCTGCAGAAAGTCCGAAGCCATGCGGATGGCGGTAAGGGGGTTTTTCAAGTCATGACTGACAATCGCCACCATCTGTTCGGCAAACAACGCCCGGCGCTGGGCAACCGCATAGGCCGCGCTGAGTTCGGCCTGGGCCTGTTGCAGGGCGACCTCGGTGGCGGTTTTTTCCTGGAGCAGCGCTTCGGCCAACTTGCGTGCATTGAGCAGCTCGCGCTCGTATTTGTCGCGGTCGGTGGTGCCGAACAGTGCCAGGTCATGCACCACGCCGTCGGCCTGCCGGCGCTGGTTGGCATTGAGTAATACGGTCACTTTGTGCCCGGCGCAATGGCGGATGTCGAGCTTCACTTCGGTGACGCTGCCGTGCATGCGTAGCATCGGTGCCAGGTGGGTCTGGTAGAAAATCCGCCCGCCCATGGTCAGCAGGTCCTGGAAGCGCCGCCCTTGCAGCGCAGCGGCGCTGAACCCGAGCCAGTCGCTCAAGCGCGGGTTGACGTGCAGGATCGTGCCGTCTTCGTGGGTTACGGCCAGGGCGCAGGCGGCGCTGTCGAACAACGCGTCAGCGGGCATCGGCAGGCGCCCAAGGGGTCAGGAACCGGTCCATTGCCGCTGCGCACGCCTGGGGTGCACTCATATGCGGGCAATGGCCGACATTCTCCACCAGGCAATAAGTGCTGTTGGGCAGCACGCGGTGCAGGTATTCACCCACGGCTACGGGGGCGATCAGGTCGTCAGTCGATTGCAGGATCAACACCGCAGTGGTCAGGCCCACTACATCCTGGCGGTTATCCGAAAGGAAGGTCACCCGGGCAAATTGCTTGGCGATGTCCGGCTCGGTGCGGCAAAAGCTCTCGGTCAACGCCTCACCCAGTGCCGGTTGGTCCGGCGCGCCCATGATCACCGGGGCCATCGCGCTCGACCAGCCCAAGTAGTTGCTGTCGAGGGTGTCGAGCAGGTCGTCGATATCCTCGCGCTTGAAGCCGCCAACATAATCGTCAGTGTCGATATAGCGCGGCGATGGGCCGATCATCACGTGCGCAGCAATACGCCCGGGGACAAAACGGTCGGCGAGGGTGCCAATCATCGCGCTGACGGAGTGGCCCACCAGGATCACCGGGCCTTGGGCGTAGGCGTCGATAATCTCGTTGAGGTCGTGGGCGTAGCCGTCCAGGGCCAGGTATTTGGCTTTGTCGAAGGCGCTGAGGTCCGACCGGCCCGCACCGACCAGGTCGTAGAGAACCACGCGAAAGCGCTGGCTAAAGTGCGGCGTCAACTGGTTCCACATCGCTTGATTGCAGCCAAAGCCGTGGGAAAACACCAGCGTCGAAGGACCGTCGCCCATCACATTCACATTGTTGCGGTAGCGCAGGTCCATGGCGTTCTCGTAGCTGGCAATTTGCTATGCGGGGTAAGGCCGCAGTTTAGATAGTCGCGCACCTGGGGTCACGCGTTATACGTCGATAAGGTAAAGTCGGCAGCTTAAGGAAGAAACCTCAGGTAACAAAACATGATAGGGAATTGGCGTCAAAAGGTCTCGGGTTTGCTGGCCCTGGTGCTCCTGGGCGTGCTGAGCATAGCCCAGGCGGACACTTCACCGATCGGGGTCGCCCTCGACCAGCGGGTGATTGACCTCACCAACACCCTCGACGCAACCACCACCCAACGCTTAAAAAATCAGCTTGGCGACCTTGAAACGCGCAAGGGCGCGCAAGTCGCGGTGTTGCTGGTGCCGACCACGGGCGGCGCCGCTATCGAAGACTATGCCAACCAACTGTTTCGCGCCTGGAAGCTGGGGCGCAAGGACGTCAACGATGGCATCCTGCTGGTAGTGGCCAGGGCTGATCGCGCAGTGCGCATTGAAGTGGGCTACGGCCTGGAAGGCATCGTCACCGACCTGCTGGCCCATCGCATTATTGAAGAACAGATCACCCCGGCGTTTCGCCAGGGTGATTTTGCCGGCGGTGTGCAACAGGGCGTGGACGCCCTGACCGTGCTGGTGGACGGCGGTGACTTGCCGCCATTGGTGGGCGCCGGGATCAACCCTCAATTTATCGCGTTGCTGGTGGCGTTTATCCTGGGCGGCTTGGGCGGCGTGGCGATCGCTGCCGGCAAGCTGCATTGGCGCCGGGCGTTGATCGTCACCGTGGCGGCCACGCTGTTGCTGACGCTGCTGGCGGGCGGTCGCGAGTGGCCGATGTTCCTGTTTGTCATGCCGCTGACGCTGTTGATAGGCGGCGCGATATTCGGCGCGCTGTGGCAGGTGCGTACGCTGTTTTACTGCGTAATCGGGCTGCTGGCTTATATCCTCGGGTTGGTGGTGGCAAACCAGTACGTGGACGTCAGTTTCATCCATTGGCTGCTGTGGCCACTGGGCGTCTTGGTGGTGCTGGGGTTGTACCTGGTGCTACTGCTGATCATGAGGCAGACCTGGCGCACCAGCCGTGCAGGTTTTAGTGTGCGACTGCTGGCGGCGGTAGTCGTGTACGTGGTGGCAGGGTGGGTGATTGACGGCGGCCGCGACGGCTGGCTATTGGCGTTTCCCATCGCATCGTTTGTCGCGCTGATCATCTTCGGCAAGGTCGGTGAAGGGACGGGATCGGGTAGCGGCTCCAGTTCGAGTTCCAGCAGTTCCAGCGCCAGTGACAGTTCCTCCGGTGGCGGTGGTTCCAGTGGTGGCGGTGGGGCTTCCGGCAGTTGGTGACGCGGTAGCCGATCCCCACACTTTCGAACCCCATCCATGGCAAGCGCGTGTTTGGCAATGCCATGGGGGGGCACAACGGTTTGGACCGCAAACAGCCGGTTGCAGTATTACGCCTTGACCCAATCGCCCTTGTCATCGGATTTGATTTCGAAATCAATGGGGTCATGGTTGGCGTTGCCTGGAGCGTTTTCAACGGCCTTTTCATCCGACGGCAGGAAGTTGCGATCTAACTGGCTGCGGGCAGTGTTGACCTGAGAGTTGTCGACGGCCTTTTCGTCCGCAGGCAGGAAGTTCTGATCCAACCGACTACGGTTGGCGTGGGCCCTGTATTCGTCGCCGATGTTCTTCCAGCCGCCCTTGCCATCGGACACTTCTGCATCGTCCCCAATCTGGTTTTCTTCCTTGGGGTTGTATCTGGCTTTGTCGTTGTCGATCCTGCCGTTGTCAACGGGTTGGTATGCAGGGAAAGATGGGCTGGAACCATTGATTGAAGACACGATTGCACCTCTCTGATAGCTGGGATATTGACCCGCCAGGACGTGGTCCCGGCTCGGCGTTTCGCAGGCTACAGCGCCATGAGCAGTCGCTCAATGCGGCCCATTCGGGTGAATGTAACCGAGTGAAACCGCTGTGGTCGCGGGTTTCCAAATAGTGAGAGTGGCGATAGGTGCAATCCGGCAAAAGGGGCAGCAGAGTCAGGCTGGATGTAAGAAAGCGTCGTTGGTTCTCAGGTTTTCATTTGTAGAAATACATTTGACGGCTCAGTGGTGTGCGCTTGTTTCACGATTGGAAACAGTTATGGAATGACCTTTCTTAGACAGTTCTCACCATTTCATGCCACGCCATCCCACCGTGATCCGACGGCGAAGGACGCACATAGGTGTAGCCCATGCGGGTGTACAACGGCACGTGCTGGTGCTTGCACATCAGGTGAATCGTCTGCTTGCCCATTGCTGCCATGCGCTGCACGAACGCGGTCATCAGTTTTTTTGCATAGCCTTTGCCTTGATGTGCCGGGTCGACCACCACCGACATGATCACCACATTCGGCGCCTCGGCCACATGGCCTACCAACTCCTTGAATGCCTCATCCGACATCACCACATTGTGGGCACAGCCGGAATTGATGAAACCTGCGATTTCGCCATCCGCCTCCAGGATCAAAAAGCCCTGGGGATACTGGGCGATGCGCGTGGTGATTTTTTCCAGGGTGGCGGCTTCGTCGCCTTCGTATGCGCTGGTTTCGATTTCAAAGCAGCGGTGGGCGTCGGTGGGCAGAGCGGTACGCAGGGTAAGGGTGGGCATGGGTGGTTCCAGGGCGTTGAGCGAAAGGCAACATCATAAACAAACGTCGAGCTTATGGCACAACAAGGCCATTTGCTTGGAGGGGAAGGTGTGAGGTTCAACTGAAATATCGGATGCAGAGCGCAGGCCTGACTGATGCGACTCAGTCCAATGTGGGAGGGGGCTTGCTCCCGATGAGCGAGTGTCAGTAAACGCATCTTGGACTGACCCACTGCCATCGGGAGCAAGCCCCCTCCCACATTTGGACGACCTAGAATTCCCCGGAATACTTTACTGCCGCCGCCGCCCGCGACGGCACATTCAAACTGCGCAGCAATGACGACACATGAATGCGCACGGTAAACGGCGAAATATCCAGGGCCTTGGCGATTTCCTTGTTGGTCTTGCCCTGGGCAATCAGGCGCAGCACTTCCTGCTGGCGGGTGGTGAGGGTGTGGGTGTCCAGCGGCAGCAGACCCGAAGGCGCGAACTTGACCAGCACTTCGCCGGCGCGAATCGCCAGCAACGCCTGGCCGATGTCGTCGGGGGCGATGTTCTTGCCGATGAAACCGTCGGCGCCCAGGGCCATCACCTGTTCGATCAGCGCCGGGTCGTCGACCATCGACACCACGATCAACGTTGTGCGCCGCAGTTGCTGGCGCAGTTCGGCCAGTTGGCTGATGCAAGTCAGGCCGGGGAAGCGCAGGTCGAGGATCAGAGTGTCGACTTCGCTCGGCTCGCACAGCAGCGCATTCACCGTGGCCAGGTCGCCGGCCTCTTGCACCTGGGCGTCGGGTAGCAGGCGCCGCACGGTGCGCGCCATGCCTTCGCGAAACATCGGGTGGTCGTCGGCGATGATGATCCGGCCGGTCATGGTGAGCTCCTTCCTGGGGCAAGGTGGTGTCGAGGCATGCTACTTTACCAGCGGGCCGAGGGCCCCTTTTCCAAAGATGATCTGTCAAGGATATGACTATGAGTCCCGAGACCAACTCCGAACTCGATCAGGCTAACCTGCGCATCGTGGTGGCCACCATCGCCATTGTGTATATCAGCGTACTGGGTTTTTTGCCCGGGCAGTCGCTGGACACCTACCTGCCGGTGATCCTGTATATCTTCGGGTTCCTGCTGGCGTCCATCGTGTTGCGCCAGGTGATCGCACGTTGGCCCGGGCATTACCCGGCGCGGCGCATCTTCGGCATGATCCACGACTACACCGGCACGTCGTTCGGCCTGGTGGTGGGTGGTGAGGCGGCGTTGCCGCTGTATGCGGTGATGGTCTGGGTGAACCTGGGCAACGGGATGCGCTACGGGTCGCGCTACCTGGCGATTGCCACGGGGCTGGCGTTGCTGGCGCTGCTGATCGTGTACCAGCTTACGCCGCTGTGGCAGGCGCAACCGTTCATGGTGTTGATGCTGATGATCACCAGCACGGTGATCCCGGTGTACGCCCATATCCTTCTGGAGCGCACGCGCAAGGCTTCGGAACAAGCCATTGCCGCCAACCTGGAAAAATCCCGCTTTCTCGCCCAAGCCAGCCATGACCTGCGCCAGCCGATCCACTCCATTGGCCTGTTCACCGCCTGCCTGCGCGAAGCACGGTTGGGGGATGACGAGCGGCGGCTGGTGGACAATATCGATCGCTCGCTGCTCAACGTGTCGCAACTGTTCCGTTCGATCCTCGACCTCTACACCCTCGACAACGGTCGCCTGTTGCCCAAATACCAGGTGATCCACCTGGGCGACTTTCTCGCCGACCTGGTGCGCCAGAATGCCGAGGCCGCACGCTGGGCCGGCGTGGAGTTGCGCTTGCGCCCCTGCACTCACTGGGTACGGGTGGACCCGGGCATGTTGGCAACCATGGTGCAAAACCTGCTCTCCAATTGCTTCAAGTACGGCGCGCAGCGGCCAGTGCTGATCGGCGTGCGTAGTCGTGAAAACGGCTTGGTCATAGAGGTGCATGATCAGGGGCGAGGGATTGCACGGGAGCATCTGTCAAAGGTCTTCGAAGAGTTCTATCGCGTGCGCCAATTGCGTGACAAGGATGTCGAAGGCGTGGGCCTCGGGCTGTCCATCGTCAAGCGCCTGGGGCAATTGATGGGGATGCAGGTGAGCCTGCGTTCGCGGTTGGGCCAGGGCACCTCGGTGAGCCTGCACGGCCTGGCCCTGGCCACCGCGCCGCGTCAACTGGCGCTGCGCGACGATGTGCGCCAGGCCGGTCTGCTCACCGGTCTGAAAGTGTGCCTGGTGGAGGATGACCACAACGTGCTGCTTGCCACCCAGGCGCTGCTGGAGCGATGGGGGTGCCAGGTGCAGGCTGAGTCGAGTGGGAAGGGGCTGGTCAGCGACTGCGATATTATCGTCGCCGACTACGACCTGGGTAATCACGCCACTGGCATTGAATGCATCGACGAGCTACGCCAGCAACGCGGTTGGGCGGTGCCGGCGTTGATCCTCACCGGTCACGACGTGGAGAGAATCCAGGCCGCGTTGCACGACCGTCAGATCGCCATCTTGTCCAAACCGGTGCGCCCTGCGGAACTGCGCGGCAGGTTGCGTGACCTCAGCCAGGAAAAAGTTACTGCATGAACGGTGTCAGCCCGTTGCCACGTGCGCCTTTTGGCTGGCAGTAGGCGGCAGGTTTCATCAGGCCAAAACTGGCGATCGCAAATGCACCGCCGCTGGCCCCGCTTGGTACGGAGCAGTTGTATTCGCCGGACGCAGTGTTGGCGACATAGTAAGTGGTCATGGAATCGCTGCGCACATTGGAAATACGTTTAACCGGCTCGCCCAGGTTGGTTTCCGACAGCTTCTTGAGGTGATCTTCAGTGGGCTTGATATTGCTGCAACCGGCGACGCCGATGATCAAGGCGCCCAGCAGGGCAAGGCGAGTAACAGGGGAGTGGAGTTTCATGGTGCGTCTTCCTTGGGGTTGTTTTGGTTTTTCCAGCGCGCAACAAACCCGCACGCAATGAATGCGCGGTGCTGAGGAAGCGTTGGAAGTGCCGAGGAATATAGCGCCGCGGGCGGGCAGGGTCGATTAGCACAAATGGGCTAATGGCAATTTGAGGTCATGGAAGGAACAGGCAGTGTTGGAGATAAAACGAGCTACGCCAGACGACGCCGACAGAGCGTTCGAGATTCGCCGTGACGCCATTCGCGGTCAGTGCATTGGCGCCTACAGCGCGGAGCAAATGGCGCTCTGGACCCGAGGTTGCGCAAGTGATGGCTACAGCGTGTTGATGGAAAAACCGTTCTACCTGGGCTGGGTGAATGGTGAAGCTGTCGCTACCGGTATGCTCGATCCTGACCACCATGAGGTGGGAGCGTTGTTCGTGCGGCCTGCGTTCACTGGGCGCGGCTATGGCAAGGCGATGCTTGCGCATGTGGAGGGCATTGCACGGCAGATGGAGATTGAAAAGGTAGTGCTGGACGCCACCTTGAATGCGGTGAGTTTCTACCGCTCGTGTGGTTATGTGGGGGATGAGCAGGCGGTGTATCGCTCACCCTCGGGGTTGGTGCTGGCGTGTGTGCCGATGGTTAAGCGGCTGCGGGTCATGCCGGCGTTTTGAATGCAGCGCGCAATTGCTCAATGACCTGAGCAACGCCTGGGCCCCGAATCCGTGGCGAGGGAGCTTGCTCCCGATAAGTATCGATATCTACACAACTCTGTAGCAGCCGACCGTAACCACGATGCGAAGCGAGCCGCTCTTGATCTGCTTTTGATCTTGATCTTAGGCGCCCCGTCAAACCACGCTGGCCGGAATTCGACAGGGATTTGGGGGGTAAACCGGCAGGGATGCCGGTTTAGCCGCCCCGCGCCATGGATGGCGCGTGGCGGCGGCCCCCCAAATCCATGGCGGATTACGGGCACACCGAGCCTAAGCGAGGTGCCGAGTGGTGGGGCAAGAGCGCTTTGGTTACTTTCGCGCTTTTCGAAAGTGACCCGCTGTAAAAGCGGAACCAATATCAGCCGTTACCTAAATAACGGATATGTACTCGGCCTGATCCAGCATCCTGGTCGGCCCTGAGGCCGCCATCGGGAGCAAGCCCCCTCCCACAGGACCGCCTACACAGGGCAATCAATGCATCTTGCTATGGTCCATCTGGCTGTGATCCATGCCGTCCAGGCCACGGGCATTGGCCTTCACCTCAACGGTCTGCTTTTCACCCTTGGCATCCTTCACCGTAAGGGTCAGCGGCACCTGGTCGCCTTCCTTGATCTGGCCGGTCAGGCCCATCAGCATGACGTGATAGCCGTTGGGGTCGAGCTTGACGGCTTTACCCGCCGGCAGGGCCACCGAGTCCACCGGGCCCATGCGCATCACGTCGTCCTTCATGCTCATTTCATGGATCTGCACGTCCTTGGCCACCGGCGAGGCCACGCTGAGCAGTTGGCTGTCGCTGTCGGCGGTGAGGGTCATGAAGGCACCGCTGGACGGCTGGCCCGGTACGGAGGCGCGTACCCAGGCGTCGGTCACTTGCACTTGCACTTGCACCTGGGCGCTGGCGTGGGCGGCGAGGCCGAGCAGGGTAAGGCCGAAGGCAAAGCGTTTCAGGGATTGAGCGGTAGTCATTAGCAGACCTCCATGACGGTGAGCAGGTCTTCTGCGCACTCTTGAGCGGTAAGGGATGCCTGCAAGCCAAGGCGCAGGTTGCCACGGGTGTCGAACACGAAGCTGGTGGCGGTGTGGGACAAGGTGTAGGTGTCGCCGGCGGGGATCTTTTCATAAAAGATCCCGAACTCCTTGGCGGCCACGGCGATTTCTTCCGGGGTGCCGTAGAGGGCTTCGAAGCTGGGGTCGAAGGCCTTGACGTACTTGTCGAGAATCTCGGGAGTGTCGCGTTCCGGGTCCAGGGTGATGAACACCACCTGCATGATCTTGCCGTCGCGGCCCATCAGCTTCTTGGCCTGGGCGGCGCGTGCCAGGGCGGTCGGGCAGACCGCTGGGCATTGGGTGAAACCGAAGAACACCACGGGCATCAGGCCACGGTACGAGCTCAAGGTGACGGTTTCGCCGGCGGTGTTCTTGAGCTTGAAGGTACGGCCCATGATCTTGTCACTGAGGTCCTTGCCGTACTTGAAGTTCAGTTTGGGGCTGTAGTCACAGCCGCCCAGCAGGCTGCCCAGGCCCAACAGGCCCATGCCGGTCAGCACTTTGCGGCGGGTGAATAACGTACTCATCAACTGTGCATCCTGTGAAACGCCTGCAGGGCTGTGAAGCGGCCGATCAGGCTTGGAAAAGGAGTAACGAGAAGGGTGCAGAGTCTATCAACCCTGGCCACCCTGCGTAATCTGCGACGTTCTGCCACAGGGGCGCACCGTACTTCATCCTTTTGCGGCTTCAGTGGTAGAGTCGCCGCCATGAAATTGCGCCACTCTGACCGTTCGCTGATCGCCTGGGCCCTGTACTTCTGCGTGCTGATGAACCTGTTCGCCTGCGGTTTGGGGCACGGTCAGATGATGGGCCAGCAGCTCAATGGCATCGGTGGGCTGTTCTGTTCGGTGGAAGGTGTCCAGTTGCCAATTTCCGATAAAGGGTTGGCTGACCCGAGTTCCAGCAACATCTCGAACTACTTTGCCTGCCCGGTCTGCAACGCCATTACCGTCGCTATCGTATTCCTGATCGGCCTGGCCTGGCTTCTTGGCCTCGGGCAAACCCCGCGCCCGGGCCATGAGCGGCGCAACAAGGCGCCACCGCGTTACTCCTGGCCCTCGGCCAACCCCCGCGCTTCCCCTGCATTCTGACGTATGCCTTGGGCCTCCTGAGACCAGGGGGCATTCTGCCGTCACGATTATGGGTGCTATCCATGAATCAACTATTGCCTGCAGGCGCGAGCCGCCTGGTCAGCAAGGCGTCCCGTCGCCTGTGCGCGGAGCCCGCGCTGCCCGACTACCCGAGTAATGCCCGTTGCTTTGTGCACCTGGATGCACGCCTGTTACCCCATTGGCACACTTTGTTCGATATCTGCCCGGCATTGCTCAAGCTTGACCCGCCGGAGGGGCTGAACCTGTTCCGCAGCTTTATGACCTGGGCCTATCGCAATCAGCCGCCGTTGGATTGGACCTACCATCTGAACGTCTGCCGCTGGCTGCTGGGCTCGATGTACCGTGCGCAAATAGATAACGAGCCGATAGAAACCTTTATGGCTGCCGCGGCGGCGTGCTGGGTGACGACCGATCAAAGCCCGGCCCAGGGCGTGGTTCTGGCCTGGCAAGACACACGGGTTGTCGATTGGAAGGGCAGGCCGCTGGTTGATATCGAACGCCAGGTGTTGCCTGCCCCGGTAGGGGATTTTGCCTGGTGCCCGTTGACCCGCCAGGCCGGCTTCAGCGGCTGGCAACCGGTGCCTTGAAGTGCTGGTCGAACTATGACGTGAGGCGACGTAAGAAACGCGAACTTTTTGTAGGATGAAACTGTTTTTTCATACTGCTGATGGGAACGGTATTTTTTTACCCGCAAGAGTGCGATGTTCACGTTCGACGCCAAAAACACAAGAGGCTGCGATGAAGAAGATGTTCGAGACAACCCCTTTGCCCAGTGATCACTACGATGTTGTCAGTCGGGCGCTGCACTGGTTGATGGCCCTGGTTTTCACCTGGATCTATTGCACGGCGGTGGCCCACTACCTGGCTTCCGACTCTACGGTGGACAAACTGCTGTGGCCCTATCACAAGCCCACAGGGTTGTTATTGCTGGTGCTGCTGATACTGCGGACCAGTTGGAACCTGTTGCACCGGCACCGTCGTCCTCCAAGCGTGAACCGCTGGTCATCGATCGGGCATGGCGCGCTGTATGCGCTGATGTTGCTGATCCCCGTGATCGGGCTGCTGCGCCAGTACGGCTCCGGTCGCGAATTTTCGGCGTTTGGCCTGACGATCATGGAGGGCCTGGAAGGCGAAAAGGTGCAGTGGATGATTGATCTGGGCCGCGACTTCCACAGCGAACTGGGGTGGACGATGCTGGTATTGATTGTCGGGCATATCGGCGCGGTGCTTGTGCATTCGCTGCGAGGCGAGCCTCAGGTATTGCGACGCATGTTCAGTCGTCGGGCTTGAAGCGCTGACGAGAGATTCGGAAGGCCCGCACGCTTCACAGCGTGGTGCGCTGCCATGCGACCTTCGAGCGGATGACTAGGCTTTGTGAACCATTGGTTTTCAGGTTTATCCGCTTATGCCTTCCTTGCACCAAAACACCCCGTCACTGACGGTTTTCGACCCGCGAGGGTTGACCGTGCGTAGCGTGGCTTACCACCGCAACACGCTACAACAGCAACCTCTGGAGTATGTCACACGCCAGGTATTCGGCGCCCGGGGCTTCCTGCAACAACAATGGGACCCCAGGCTATCTGACCTGCACGGCCTTGACGACGCTGTGCCGCCCAATCTGTCCCATCGCCATAGCCTCACCGGGCTACCCCTGAGCACCGATAGTGTGGATGCCGGTAGCCAGGTCATGCTGCCTGGCAGCGCTGGTCAGGTCGTGCAGCAATGGGACAGCCGTGGCGCCCGGCAGCGGTTTGAGTACGATCAGTTGCTACGCCCCGTGGCGGTGTTTGAGCGTGCCGCAGACGAAGCGGCAGAGCGCTGCGTGGAGCGCATGACCTACGCCGGCATGACGTCTCGGGAGGCGGCACGTAATCGCTGTGGCCGCTTGATCCGCCACGATGATCCAGCCGGTACGCTGTTCTTCGATCATTACAACGTACAGGGCAGCGTCACGGTGCAAACCCGGCGTTTGCGCGCACAATACACTGCGTCCGACTGGCCGCTGGCGGAGAGTGAACGCGACGCACACTTGCAGGCTGAGGCATTCACGACCACCTGGCGGTACGGCGCGCTGGGCCAGGTGCTGGAACAGGTCGATGCCCTCGGCAATCGTCAGCAATCGCGTTACGGCGTAGACGGCTTGTTGACCCACAGCGAAATAGTCTTCAAGAGCGGAGCGCGCAAGACCTTGGTGGATCAGCGCACCTTCAACGCCTCGGCGCAGGTGTTGGCCGAACGCACGGGCAATGGCGTCGTTAGCGTGGCCGAGTACGCCGATGCCGATGGCCGTTTGATGCGCTTGAGCGCCCACCTCAAAAACACGCCGGGTAGGCTCCTGCAAGACCTTTCATACCGCTACGACCGGGTCGGCAACGTGCTGCGCATCCACGACGCGGCGCAGCCGACGCGGTGGGCGACTAACGTTCAGGTGGCGGCGGTCAGTACGTTCGAGTACGACAGCCTGTCACGATTGATCAAGGCCACTGGCCGGGAAAACTCCCGTAGCGCCGGCACATCCGCGCTGCCGGGCAGGGTCACGTTCGGGGCCACGGACGACAATCTCTGGCGCAACTACACCCGACACTACGCCTACGACCCGGCCGGCAACCTGACGCAGATGCGCCATGTTCCTTCCTCCGGCAGCGGCTTTACCCAGCACATGCGCGCAGGTAAACACAGTAACCACAGCGTGATCGAGCGGGAGGGGGCGACGGCGCCCGGCCTGGGCAATCGCTTTGATCAGGCCGGCAACCTCAAGGAACTGGCGCGTGGGCAGGCGCTGACCTGGAATGTGCGCAACCAATTGGTTCGTGTTGTACAAGTGCTGCGTGACAGCGGCGAACATGACGATGAGGTCTATGTGTACGACGGCGCCGGCCAGCGGGTCAGCAAACGCCGAGTGGCACACGCCGGCTCACAGACCCATACCCATGAAGTGCTGTATCTACCGGGCCTGGAGCTGCATCGCCAGGGCACCTCGGGTGAATGGCGCAATGTGCTGCTTGCTCAGGCCGGGCGCACTGCGGTCAGAGGGTTGCAATGGCAACAGGGGCGCCCCGAGGGCATGGTGGACGAGCAACTGCGCTTCAGCCTCTGCGATCACCTGGGCAGCAGTACCTTGGAGCTTGACGAAAAGGCAGCCTTGCTGAGCCAGGAAAGTTATTACCCGTTCGGTGCGACCGCCTGGTGGGCCGCGAAGAATGCGCTTGAAGCAAGCTATAAAAACCGGCGTTACTCGGGCAAGGAGCGAGACGCCAGCGGCCTGTATTACTACGGGTTCAGGTATTACGCACCCTGGTTGATGCGGTGGATAAGTGCAGATCCGGCGGGGGATGTGGATGGGTTGAACCTGTACGCCATGGTCGGGAACAACCCTGTCGGCTACGTGGATGACAATGGCTTGCAGCGCAATCCCCTGGTTGAAGTGGTCATCATCATTATCATGGCGGTGTTGGCTGGGCCAGCCATTGGCCTGGACGCAAGCCAAGCCGCGCAGATAGCTATCGCGGGATTCATGATGGCAGTTGTGGGCGCAACGTTGTGGGTTCGCCAGCAGGTAAGAACTGACAGGAGCTGGGAAAACGAGCGCAGTGCAGTTTATCGAGAACTGGCCATGGAAAATGCCCGGAATATATTGCAAGGGGCCAACCCCAGCGAGGAGGAGATCACTGCGTTTGCGGATTTTCTTCATCAGTTCCGAGTGAACAAATCCGACAGCGGGAGCTACGCCTACGGATTGATACCTGATGATTACGGTGGCATTTATGCCTACACCGGACCCGGTCAGGGCAAGCACGCGGCTTTGAAAGCTGCCCAATCACACAAAAACCCGAATCGGGAGTTAAAAAGACTGGGATTTGAAGCGATGACGCTGCGCCCTCCGCGACATGAAAGGGTTGGCCCACTGCCGGCAGCCGGGCTGACAGCTACCGAAGTACGCCCGCTGACAAAAGCCGCAAGTGCGGGGCGACGAGGTTCTGGCGCAGTTGAAGAGGTGACGGCAGCTGAACGCCCAGGGCCTTCTTCCGGTCGAGCGCCGGAACGCCTTGTGATCGACGAATCAAATATTCTGAACGAGTTGCGTGGGCGTGATGGGGGAATTATCAGGGACGTCCTCAACAGGCTGGCATCCAGAGAATGGGCCATGGAAAGAGGGCACGCTTACGGAAATAACATTCGAGGCTTTGATTTGCCGGGGTATCGCGGCCAGCGCGGTCGCGGTGCGTATCGGCTATTGATTCAGCACGTCAGTGGCTTTCACTATCGGGCTGTCAGGGTGATGAATCCACACCGAGGGTGACGCGTTCTTTTGTCTTGAAGGCCGCTGCCTCGGCAACGGCCTTCAGTGCTGCTAATCGGCAGGATTGTCCTCCTCGGTGTCGTTTTCGTCCTCGCTTACGGTGTACCAGGCCCAATACGTTTGGCGCCGCAGGCCGCCATTGGCGTTGAGCACACTTACAGGGCGCCCCAGAGCATCATGCACCTGTCGCTCGCTGGGGCGTGAGGCGTTGAATGCCTCGTCATCGATGTACCCGGCACGGTCGGCGAAGTAAGGCCGCCAGGTCCGCGCCACGCCACCTCGGTTGTCGTATTCGACGCGCCCACTGATGCGCCAACGGCGACTGGCTTCGACTTGATCGGCGCCCTCGCTTAATGTCCCTGCGTGGTCGACCTCAAACGCGGGGCCTGATTGTGCCTGCTCCTGGGTTTGCCGCACGCGACCAAAACCATCACTGAAGGCGAGGGCTACGTGGATCTGCCGATCGGCCTCACCTGGCGTTCCCTGCCAGTGGTCGTCATGCAGCACCACGGCGTGCACCGGTACTCGACGGGCGGTCTTGATCAGGCTTATGAGCGTTTGATGATGGGGCTGCTGGCTGGGCAGGTGGTTGATGCGCGACAGCGCTGAGGCCCGAATGTGCCCGCTGGGCAGCAGGTAACCGCTGCTCACCCAGTGCGCCTGCACACTGGCAGGCGGGATGTGGCCCATCCAACTGAACACGTCATAAAAGCAGGCGCTCTGGGCATTGTTAAGGGCCGTGGCAGGATCGGCCAGCGCTTGTGTCGGGCCGCTATCGAGGGCGCGGGTGACGGATTGCCAGTTGTCATAGCCGACAGGCGCGCCCTGTTCCTCACCCCCAAGGCCAGTGGCAATCAGATGTCCGCGGGCATCGTATTGCGCGTACTGTCGGGTGCGCTGTGCGTCGGTGACTGTCACCGGCAGACCGTTCCGGTAGTCGTAGTCGGCTTGGGTCGAGCAGCCGTCCGCTGACTGAACCTTGATCACGTGTAGCCAGTAGGCATCGTATTCGGTCTGCGTCGCGGCGTGGCTCATGCTGGCCTGGTGGCGACGAGGCCGGTAGAACCCTTCAGGTTGCGCGTAACGGTTATAGCCGCGGCCGACCGACCAAAGTGTCATTGCATCGTCCTGCCCAGCAATCGCCGAGAGAAACGCGGACATCGGGCGATAATGCTGTTCGGTCAAGGTGGCGGTGATCTGTGGGTCCTGATAGACACTCAATGCCGGCGCATCGAGTTCGGCCACTTCGACGTAAGCGGGCAAAGCCTGGAAACTCGCGGTTCCGGGCGGTAACGGCGTGGTGTGCTCCGCCAGGCAATAGTGCTGCACCGACAGCCCGCCGAGTTGGCGCTGGTCACCCGGCCTCAAGGGGTTGGACGCGTCCTCGGCGACGAATTGTTCATAGCCGATCTGCCCGTGCGGCCATGCTTGCCTGGGTAGCGTCAGTACGTTGCTGCGCTGCTGGTAAGGCAGTTGCAGGCGCCAGCGTTGCGGTGCGTCCAGGTGAATGAAGCGGGCGAGGGTTTCGTTGAGGTAGTAAGCCTGTTGTGCCGGGTCGTGCGCCGCACGCCACCACTGCTGCTCATGGGGTTGGCCGGACGGCGCGGCGTCAGTGGCGCTCTTGCGGCGGGCATAATCGACCACCACGCTGTGCACAAGGCTTGCGTAGGTGTCCCAGCGCAGATTCAACAGGTGCCGACAGCGCGGATCATCCTGTTGGCGCTCGTAGTGACAGGTGATCGATTCCAGCAGCAAAGGCAGCAGTGTCGCCGGTTCGCCAGCCTTTCGCGACGGGCTTATAAGGCGTACCAGATAACGTTGCTGCTGCACCGAGTAGGGCACGCCGTTCGGCGGTTGATCGGCGGCGGCGTAGACCTCCTCGCGCAACAGGCTACC
Organism: Pseudomonas sp. HN8-3; assembly: GCF_020790195.1. Classification (NCBI taxonomy): domain Bacteria; kingdom Pseudomonadati; phylum Pseudomonadota; class Gammaproteobacteria; order Pseudomonadales; family Pseudomonadaceae; genus Pseudomonas; species Pseudomonas sp. HN8-3. The sequence continues at coordinate 3,341,580 of NZ_CP086206.1, read as the reverse complement.
GGCCAGCGCACGCCGCACTTGATGCCAGGTCGATGCCTGCGGGTTGGCAATCAGGGTGTCCAGAGTGCGCCCGGTCTCCAACTGGCTCAGCAGGGTCGGCCCCACCACAGGCGCATGCCGATCCCCTGCATAAAACCCCTCTCGCGAAAGCTCAAGTGTATTGAACCAGCGCTTGGTCAGTATCCCCGATGCGGTATTGGCGTACGGCGGCATATCGCTTTCCAGCACCAGGCCGAAGCCGATGAACCGGCGCTCAACGCTGTCGTGACAGGCTTCACGGTAGCGAAAATACTGGGTCAGCCGATTGCCGCTGACCTGGTCTGTTTGCCGCTGATGCCGAACCACCGGCACGGGGAAGGGCAGGCTGCTGACTGAGGCTTTCCCCGATGACTGGCGCTGGTGTTTTTCGTCGAGCCATTCCTGGGCACTGCTGCGGTAACTCAGTTGGGTGGCCGCTCCCATGTTGTTGAGGGTTGCCGTCAACAAATAAGGTTTTCGGCGGACAAAGTCGAAGCGCCAATGCCGGGGTTTGATGTGCGGCACGCTCAGGATCAGGCTGGAACAGCCCAGGCCTTGAAGGTCGGCGAAACTGACCTGACACGTCGCGTCGTGGAGCACGCCGTCTGGCCAGGGCAACGTCACGGGCGGCATCAGCCCGCTGCCGGCGCGGTTCATGAGAATCAGCAGTTGTTCGGGCTGCAGGTAAATCAGGTCCACCGCGCCTGAACCGTCGAGGTCAGCCAGGCGGATATTGGCGGCGTCGAAGCTGGCGTAGTCGAACGGCAATGCCGCAAACATGAACCCCTTGCCGAAGCGTCCGCGGCCCAGGTTTGGCCAGCATCTGATTTCATTATGGCGAATACGCACCAAGTGCTGTTGACCGCTGCCCAACGGGTCGCAGAAGGCGACCAGTTCGGTCGATGTATGGCTGAGCGTGGGCAGACCCTCGTCGGCGTGCTCGTAGGGCACTTGGAGGCCGGCGCCATACCCCTCGCCCTGATGATGGGCATACAAACGCACGCTGTGATTGCCGATCAACGCAAGGTCCAGGCGGCCGCTGCCCATCAGGTCAGCGAATTGCCCGTGGGGATGGAAAAACTCCTGGGGTATCGCCGCGAACGGCGTAAAACTTGACCATTGTTGCTGCGTATCGAGGGTGAAAAAACCGCTCATGCCCGGTTGGGCCACCACCCATTCGAGGTGCCCGTCACCATTAAGGTCTGCCAGGGCCTGACGGGTGGCCTGGGCAGTGTCGGCGACGGGAATGCGTGGCAATGCCTGCCATGGCCCATAGGTCACCGCATCGAGGCCGGTCGCACGCGCAGCCCTGAGCGGTTCGCGGTAATACCAACTTTTGTCGGTACGGTGCAGGATGCCCGGCAGACCGTCGTTGCGCAGGTCCACCAGTTGATAGTGTTGCCCATCGTTGACACCTGCCATGCCGTCGAACGGCTGGTAGCGGGCGGGTTCCAGTACCGGCTTGAAGGCGCTATAGGCCAGTTCCAGGGGCGGCCAGGCGCTGGCCGTTCCCTGAGCGTCATATGCCTGGTTGTGCAAGGCATTCAAGCAACTGCCTGCGGCGTGACGGTCGGTGTGTTCCAGCAGCAGTCGCCGGGTCAGCACCGGGTCGGCGCCCATGCTCGGCTCATCCGGGAAGTAATGAAACATCAGGACTTGCCGGCAAAGCCGCTGGGTGCCGAGTTCAAAACCGTAGGCGTAATTGCAGAACGGGTCGTTGCGCGAGAGCCACGGCTGTTGCTCGGCGTAGGTCGGCACCTGGCTCAGCTCGATGTGGCGTTCGCCATAGTCGAGCAGCAGCTCGAAGTGCCATTGTTTCTCGGCGAGCACATCGGTATTCCAAAGCGCCAAGTGTTCGCAGTGTCGCAGGTTGCCGTAGCACACCCTGGCCAGGTAACGCTGCGCACGGTAATCCCTGGTGATTGGAGCGCGCTGGTCTTCTGGCTTGTAGTGGTAATAAATCTGCTCTCCCAGGGGATTGAGGCTTTCCTGCAACAGCCATTGGGCCACATGGCGGCTGTCCTCCGGGTCTGTGCAGCGAGCGATCAGGGTTTTGCCGAACAGATGTACGCAGCCGTCCGCACCCTGTACCAGCCAGAACCCGGCAGTATCACTTGAGGATGACCAATGTTCGATCCGATCGAACCTGCCCTCGACGATGGGTACATAGCGCACTACCCGATGTGCTTCACCCAGGGGCAGGCCGTTGTACTGGTCGCAAGCGGTGGCGTGAATCTCGCCATGGGCGTCACGCTCCGGGATCAGCTCGACACCCTGGGGGCTGACGAAACGGTCATCTTCGCCGTAGGCCGGGATACCCTTGCGTGTATCACGGCTGATCGCGCCCGCCGACAGTGTCCAGCCGAGTCCGAACGGGCCATTGCCTTGTGAGCTGCGATACCCGAGGCTCAACGCAGGGACGAAACCGCGTCCGGGCGAAATCGGCAAAGGCACGTCCAGGCACGCCTCGCCCCGTGAGCCGACAGGCCCCCAACTGACGCCAGGGCCCTGGATGGCACCGCCGCCCTTGGGCAGGGCAGGGATTGCCGGCTGCAAAAAATCGGATGACTGCATGCTCATCGCAGGCCTCCGCTGTTCCTGGCGGTGTAACGCAGGTGCACGATGATATCGGTCAAGGATTTGAGCAGGTCCCGTTGCCGCGTATGGTTGGGGAAGCTCAGTTGCCAGGTGGAAATGGCGCCGGTGTATTCGAACGGCAGATAACGTTCGTCACCGTCGAAGTTCAAAGTAAACAGGCCGCTGTCGTTGAGCCCGTTGGACAGGGCGATTTCCTGCCTGGCGCGCCAGTCTTTCTTTACTGCAACCTCGGGTTTATCAGAGGTGGGCGCAAGCTGCGTGGTATTGCCGGTCTGGGTCAGGAGGGCCTTGATGTCTTCGTAGGGCCCCAGGGTGGCAGGCAGCGAGACACTGACGCTTTTGATCCGTCGCAGGTAGTGGCCAGGGTAATCGTCGTCGAACAGCTTGCGGGTCAGTTCGAAGCTCAGCGTACCGTTAGTCAGCAGTTCGGCTTTAAGCGTTGCCCAGGGTTTATCGCCTGTGGCTGAAGCGTCTTGGTCGTGAAGCTGACGCAACGACACGGTTTTGGTGATCTCCAGCAGGCGTTCGTTCTGGGTGGCGTAGGCACTGCTCATGCTCAGCAAATTCTGTTTAAGGGCTTCGCCGGCGCTGAGGCCACGGTATTGGCGAACCCAGAGCCCGGTTTGAATGAAGTGTTTGTCCCACTCCGCGCGCTCCTCTTGCCAGCACGCCTCGGCGGCCAGGCACAGGGACAGGGTGGCGTCATACGCCTGGTAGTAGAACGTCGAAAGCTGGCCGTTGAGCCATTGATAGAGCTGAGCGTTGGTAAAGCGTTTACCCAGTAGGTCATACAAGGTTCGCGCCTGGGTGAACGAGGTTTGGGCCAGGCGCAATTGCAGGCGGGTATGTTGCTCTTGTTCGGTGTAAGCCAGCAGTTGTGCATCGACCTGGGCCAGTTCCAGGCGCGCCTGCTCCAGGGCATTGCCCCATTCGGCGGCGCGGCGGGCGAACAGGTCGGAGCGGTCGAGGTGGGCGGCGTTGGCGCGCTGTTCGTTGGCCATGCCTTGGGACATGGCTTGCAGCGCGTGAAAGGCACCTTCGTAACGCACGCCGCCATTGGAGGTGCCGAAAATATTCGGTATCAGCATCGCCAGGCCCGCGCCGGCTTGAGCAACCGCGGCTGCCGTTTCCCAGTGTGCGCTGTCCTGATACGCCTGGGTGGCCTGGGCTTCTGCCGGGCTGATGCCGACCTTGAGTTGCTGCTCGAAGAAGGCCACCCGGGCCTCGACGATGCGACGTCCGGCCAGTAGGGCATGCTTGTTTCTGGTATCGACCTGCACGGCCTGGGCTTGTTGCTCGACGGCTAACCTTGCCAGTTCCCAGGCCTGTTGTTGCTGGGATTCTACAGAGTGGGCCTGCTCCTTGCGCTCCCACAGTGACAGCAAGGTCACTCCCAACTGGATCAGGTTATCGACGGCCTGCAACGCGTGCCCCAGTACCACCTGGAAGCGATAGTGCCCGGCGTGCGCAGTGCGCAGGGTTGTCTGCACGCCGGCGCCGCCGGTGCCTTGCTGGTAGGCGGCCAGCAACGTTTGGGGTGTCAGCGTGGCGGCGTAGAGCGGCAGGCTCATGGGCTTGCCGGTCAGGTCAAGGTGATGGCGAAGGTTGTACAGGCGCGCATCAACCTTGTCCCAGCGCATCAGCAGGTCCGGGCTCAGGGATCGGCACAGCCGTGCTGTGCCGGCAGGCACCGGCGTTATGCCAAGTGACGAGGGACTTTGCAGTTTGTCCAGGGTCGTGGTCACCCAGGGATCAACAGCATTGAGCGGTGGGCGCAGCCCCAGCAATCCTTTAGCGCGGATGTACCACAGCTTGGCCTCGGCCAGACTGTCGCGGCTCATTTCCCGGTAGGCCGCGTCACCGCGATTAAGCAGGATATCGACATACAACAGGTACAGCGCCTGGCGAAAATGCACGGGGCTGCTTTTGGCCAGTCGATGAGCGCAGAGCAAGGTCTGGCTGGGTTGTGGCGTAGTGTCGGCCAACAGCATCGGCTGACGCCAATGGGCAGACTGGTGAGCAGGATCGAAAAGAAAACGTATCCAGACTTCGGCGTCGGCATATTGCTGTTCCAGGTTCAAACGGTGCGCCAACAACCAGGGCAGGTAAAGAAACAGCTCCCAGTAATACGCGCCATGGGCACCCTGGAAGTCCAGCAGGCTGTAATTCTTTTCGCCCGCCAGCGGTGGCTCACGCCAGGCGTCCGTTGGCAAGGAGAACAGGTGATGCACATCAGCCCCTGCGGTTTTTGTCAGCAGGCTCGCGACGCAGGTATTGGTACGAATGGGCGCGCGTTTGTGCTTAGGCGTAACGCCGTACTCGATGGCGCTGCCGTCGAAATCGATGAACTCCGCCGTGCCATAAGGCGCCGATGTGAGACGACGAATGCGCGGGGCCAGCGGGATGACAGGAGGATTGCTATGGGTGCCGAGCGTGAATGTGGCAGTTTTCAGCGCATAGCCCAGAATGGTAGGCGAGGGATAGCGCACATCGCTTTCCAGTATCAACACGCCGTGGATAAGGGTCAATGAGGTCGGGGGAGGATTGCCGGGGTCCTCGCCATAAGGTCTCATCGTCTGCGGCGCGAACTCGATCGGCACGTCAAAAAAATGCTTTATGGACAGTTCCGGGAAGGCATCGCGCAGGTTGCGGCGCGAGTGTTCGGCCTGCCCGACCAGCACGGTATTGTTCCTGTTCAGGGTTTCCGGCAAAGCAGCATCGGCTTGTTTCATATACATCAGTACGGGTCTGTACAGACGTTGTTTTTGGTAGAGCGTGACAGTGCCGATGAACAAGTCGTGCTTATGGTCCGGTGGCGAGCCGTGATCTTCATGGAATGTCAGCGAAACGAGGTAAGCAGAATCCGGGGCGTTGGAAAAATACTCGAAGGCTTCGCGTGAAATGTATGCCCCGTCCAGGTCCAGGGTGACGGAATCTGTGTGGGGGCTGGCATTTTTTTTCGGTGGTAGGGCAAGACTGAACGGTTCATTACTTTGATTGCGAATAAAGTCAGCCTGCTCGACTCCGGTTTTCTGGCATTTGAGGCTCAGCCCTATTTGCACGGAGGACACTTCAATGAGCACGGCGCTCTTGAGATGGATCTGTGAGGTGGCGCTCAACTTCAGTGTTTCATTTGCCCGGGGCACGCCGTTTGTACTCAAGGTCAGGGTAAACGTGACCAGGTCGTTGTCGTAGTTGAAGATCAGGGTGCGATGCGGCTCGAAGCCTTCTGCGAGCCTGGTCGTCACCTCCAGTATCGAGGTCGTGGTATTGAACTTGATATCGGCGCTCGTCAGCGCACGGATCTTGTTCTGGTGGCCTGCATAATTCCAGCCGTTGACAGCGCCATGAGGCGCGTCATGGGTTAAAGCCTCCACGTTTACCTGCGCGGTTTTCGTAGCCCTGAACTGAAACCTGGCATGGTTGTGGTGTGCAAACATGGCCAGGTAGCGCCCCGCCAGTTCCAGGTGAGACTCATCGAGCCACAGGCGCGTCTTGCGGGTGCTACCGATGCTCTCAAGCCAATGGGTGTTGAAGTGTTCGTCCACGCGAATGGCTTGGTAAAAGTTTCTATGGGTACCGTTGTTCTGCGCGGGTGCTGGAGCGTCCGGATTGGCGATGAGGCCCAGAAACAGCGACGGTGCGTGGGTGTTCGCGTCTACAACGGCAATCGTATGGGTGGCACTCATCAAGTCCTCTGAACTCAACTCGTCGAGGTCTTTGGCGATGTTGTATTCCTGGATGCACAGTTGCGGCGTGCTCCAGCTGTCATCGAGCTTTTTGAACGAGAAGTACAGCCGGAACTGCAGGTAGGTACTTTGTATCCGGGTATCCAGGCGTTGCTGGTAGTCCTTGTCGGATTCAACGTCGCCGCGTCCAAACGGGGTGATGTCTTTGGTGGAGGACATCGGATTGATACATTGGGCCCACACCAGGAAAAGACGGCCATTGAACACCACTGGGCGGATCGTCTGTTCGGGAACATTGTCGTCGATGGACAGATGGATTTTTTTCCATCCCGACCAGGCCGTTGGGTTGGGAGCGGTGCCCTCGGCTGGGCGCTCAGACATAGCCAGCGTGCGCCAGTAATAGGTGTTTTCAGAGCTGGATTTGCCAATGAAGTAATAGGCGCTGCTGGCGAAGCTGTCCTTGTCGCCATCGATATAGCCATTGAGGGTTCTGATATTGGCGAGTTCTTCGAAGCGATTGAGGTAACCGTGGACAGCCTTCAATAGCGATGCCGGCTCGGTCCGGAACTGGTTCAACTCGTCTTCCAGTTGTCTGAAACTGTCGCTCTTGTCGTGGCGCAGGGTGGGGCTCAGGTAACTGGCCGGGTACTGGCGAAGTTGTTGGTTGGCACGCCACAGCGAGTAGGTCAGCAAGGTGTCTCGCCATTCGGTCTGCTGGGCATGGCTCATGCCTGTTTTTTCGTAGCCGGGTTCCAGGCCCAGGTAGATGGCGTTGATGTACTGCTGAAGGCTGGCAATCGCGCTGGCAATACGAGTAGTGGGCACCGCGTGGCTGACCTGGGGGTCGAGCAGCCAGTAGGTGTAGACATCGTCGACGCGCTTGAAGGTGTCGGCCAGTTGCAGTGCCTGCACGGTGGGATCTTCGGGCAGTACGGTGTTCATGTAGAACGCCAGCATCGCGTCGCGCAGCTGTTCGTTGAGGTATTGGGTGATGGGGGCAGACATGGTCGTTCCTTGATCCGGTCGCAACAAAGCGGTGTTATGGGGCGGTAGTGATCAATGCCGAACCGACGTGTTTCCAGTCCTCATTCATCAATGTGGCGTGCAGGTCGGTCGCCTTGAGCAGGGTTTTGGCACAGAGCCCGGTGAGTCTGACGGTTTGGTGGCAACGCAGGATCCAGTCCAGGTCGGCCAGGGTTTTTACCTGTTTGTTCGGGAGATGGTCGACCAGATGCTCGATCTCGCCGGCGTCCCACTTGAGCAGGGCGGCCAGTCGTGGGCTGGCCGAGGTGTCGACGTCTGCCGCAGAGGGTGTGTTGGCGCGTTGCAGGTAATCGAGAACGCTGTGTTGGGCAAGCCCATAGGTGTCGAGGCAGTGGGCAAAGCGCTGCAGCAGGTACAGAGTGTTCAGTGTCAGCTTGAGCAGCGAGCCTTGCGTCTGCTCCTGGCTCAACCAGTGCGGGTGGAGCAAAAAGGTGTGCAGGGTCTGGCGGCTCACCGTCAGCTCCAATAACACTTCGGCGTCCGGCAACAGCAGCAGCAGATGTTTGACCAGGTCAAGGGGCGATTGGGCGGTGGCCGCACGGGCAATCTGTCGGGCGGCGAGCTTGCGCGATTGCAGGTACAGTGCCGGATCGCCAGGCAAATGCGAGGGGGCGCCGAACAGCGCATCGATTTTTTCCTTCAAAGGCTGCAGCTGCCGATAGAACTCGCCGAGCTTCTTGGTCACTGCGTGTTTGGCATCAGCGTGCAGGGTAGCGTTGCGGGTCGGGTCCAGGCTCAGGGTTCGAGCTTCAATGAGTTGCACAAGTGCCTTGGGCAGTTCGCTGGGAGCTGGCGGCTTGAGCTGGGGGTGGCTGTGCAGCAGGCCCTGGACGATGAGGGCATGCCAGGGAATAGGCGCGGCCCTGGTGTCAGGTTCGGGCTGGGGCAGCGTAAGGTCAGCGATGTCTTCTTGCGCCAGCAGCCCCTGTCGGGTCAATTGCACCAAGTCATCAAGCTGGGTGAGGTACGCCTGGACCTGGGCCGGCTGTGCGTCTTCCTCCAGGACTAAACGACGGCGAAGTTGATCAACCGATTGGCGCGCGTCCTTGAGCCAACCGAGCAGCCAATCCATTTGCATCAGCATATCGAGCATGTCTGGCGGTGCATTGACGCCGGAGCTGCGTAGGGAGGGGTTGACCAGTTGGACTGTGTAATCCGTACCGCCGAGCAGTGCCGCCACGTGATGACTGTCGAGCACCGATAACCCGAACAACCGTGCGATCCGGGCCTGGCGGTACAGGGCGCTATAGAACGTCAGCGTCGGGCAAGGCGAAGGCAGGTATTGGCGCGCCTGTCCGATCAGCCAATGCAAGGCGTCGGGGGTGTCCCCAAGGTTCAGACCGGCACACAGCCGATGTCGCAGGTTGTCCGGCAGCGCTTCATGCAGCGCCAGATTTGGCACATCCACCCGCAGTGTCTCGCCGGGCATTGAAGCGTGGTTGAACACCTGGTCATACAGCGACAGGCGATTGCCCGACGCCCACACAGGAAGCTCATCCAGCATCGCCGCAAACTCTTCAAGTGGCAGGCCATGACGCCGCTCCAGGTAGCGGTAGACACCCAGCGCCCGCAGGGTATTGTCGTTGCAGGGCTGATGCGGATCAGCATCCTGCTCACGTCGCACAACGCTGATCAACAGCGCGTCCAGATCCTCAAACGGCAGTTGCGTCCAGCGTTGCAGGCGAATCATTCGGTGCAGGCGCTGGTAGCGGTTCCATGAGGTGTTTTGCAGTTCTGTGTGCTCTATCGACAGCGGTTGCCGCGTCTCGGCATTGCTGGTTATTGGGCCGTTCACGTAGGCTGCCCGTTCATGTGTCTGCAGCTCGGGCGTCGGCCTTGGCAGTGCGGCGGCAGATACATTGCCCGAGAGCACCGGCAGGTACCTGCCACATGCCAGTAATGCCTGAGCCTGGTCGCGAGTCAGAGCGGTTTGGTGCAGCCAATGGGGCGTTTTTCTGAGCGACTCCTCTTGGAGGCCATAGTGCCGCGCGAAAAACTCAGTGGCGTGCACATTCCCCGAGTTTTCCAGAAACGGTTCCGTCAACAAGTTTTGCTGTGCAGGGCTCAAGCCGCACAGCAATCGCTGTGCTTCATAGGCCGCGTGCCTGACGACGCCGTAGGCGTTCTGAGCGCGTTGGGTAATGGGCAGCTTCAGACTGATGCGATAGCTGAGTTCACCCAGTTGCGGCTTGCCTGCGGACAAGCTGAGCCAGCATTGCCGATGGGCTCGTTCAAACGGCAGTGCGAACGGAAAACGTTGAAGACCAAGCACCGTATCCAGCGAGCGTCCACGGTTTTCACCGGTGGTCTTTCCAAGGTATGTGTCGATCTGGTGAGTGAGGGTTTCATTAATGATCGACAGTTGGGGGATCACAGCCGTCAGGCTGTGTTCGTCGATGGGCAATGCCTTGAGCTCAGGTCGCCGCTGGTCCAGGGTGACTTTGCCGGCTCGGCCTTTTCCGCTGTCCTCAAGCACCTGGGCAAATAAATACAGCGCCTTTAGATAGGCTGCCGGTGAATCGACGGCAGCCATGGAGGAAGCCGAGCAAAGCAGCTCCCAGTCTTCCTTGAAGAGCCTGGTGTAGGTGGGCGAATGCGTGTCCATTTTGGTGAATCTCCTGAAAGCCCAGTGCCAATGCCATGGGCAACGGCACGCTAGCATGGGCGTCCAGGCCGGCTCGGTCGGCCGGGTCGCCGAGTAGGCGAGGAGAAATCACTGGTGAAGCTCGATAGCGCGACAGACCCCGTGGGGCCGTCGCTTGAGCTTTCATTTGCGGGTCTATCAGGCCGCGAGGGGTTTGTTGGTCGAGGCCTTTTTGTAGGCCGCTTTCATCGCCTCCATTTCGGCCCCCAGCTCTTCAAGTATTGCCTTGCCCAGCAGTTTTTTCGCCTGGGGAAACATCTCCGTTTCTTCCTCTTCGATGTGGTGCTCAAGCAGTTCCTTGACCACTTTCACACGGCCTGAAAATTCGGTGGAGGAGGGTTCGGTCTGCTTCAGGTCGGGCAGCACCAGCGAGTCGACGGTACGGTGCTCTTCCTTGGCCTCGTGGTACATGATGTCTTGCTCCTTGCCACCGGCTTTTCTAAAAGCGGGATAAAGGATTTCTTCTTCGAGCTTGGTGTGCAGGGTGATTTCCATCTCGAGCTTGGCTAGCAACTCGGTGCGCTTTTTAACCCCGCGCTCGGTGGACTCGCTTAGTTGGGTCAGCAGGGTCTTGACGCGTTCATGGTCGGCTTTAAGCAGGTCGATGGCATTCATGTGCAACCTCACGGGTAGTTGTCGGGCATGTCGAAACGCACGCCTCGTAGTGAGGGAATTGCATCAGCCGTACCAACTTTATTCAGGGTTAAATAACTATTTAAATCAAATAGATAGGGATTTATATGGGCGGGTTCGTCGTGCAGCTTGCATGGTCTGGCCCTTTCGAGATTGCACAACGCACTCCTGCCGGGCACGTGCCGGGCTCGCGTGAGCGTTCCTGAAAATTCTAATGGAACCCTTGAGCGATCTGCTTGACCTAACCTTTAGACCTCAGGAGGTGAATCATGCAAATAGAATATATCTGGATCATATTGGCAGTGATTCTGCTGCTCTTGGAACTGTGGGCGATCAATATCGTCTTGCGCAGTACCGGTGGCTGGGAGACCAAGGGACTGTGGGTGGTGGTACTGGTTTTCGTGCCGCTGTTGGGGTTGATCGCATGGGCGATGTTCGGCCCCAAGCGCGAGATGGCTGAGCATCGCAAGAGCTGAGTCGGTGAGCCATATAAAAACAGGCGCCCATGGGCGCCTGTTGTCATTCGTTAGCCATGATCAGCCGGCCACAGCTCTGGCAATCGCCTCATTGAACGCCGGCAAATCGTCCGGCGTCCGTGAGGTGATCAAGGTCCAGCCATTGGCTTTGCATTCCTTGACCTCAGCATCCACTACGCCCGCAGCGCCAGCGTTTTCCAAGTCGATGCGTACGCTTTTGTACGAGGTCAGGGTTTTGCCCTTGACCACGCCTGCGTCGATCAGCGCCCACGGGCCGTGGCAGATCGCTGCGATGGTCTTGCCGGCCTTAGCGAACTCGTTGATCAAGCGCAGCGCCGCGGCATCCTGACGCAAAGTGTCGGCATTCACCGTCCCGCCCGGGATGACCAATGCATCGAAGTTGCTGCCGACCACATCAGACAATTGCACATCGGACTCAACTGTCCCGTCCTTTTCGGTATCGCCGACAAAGGTCTGGGTAGTGCCGCCCTTGCTGGAGGCGTGCGTCACCGTCGCGCCATAGCCACGCAGGGTTTCCAGGGGTTTGAGCAGCTCGTCGCGCTCGATCCCGGTGTTGGACGTGATGACGAGGATTTTCTTACCCGTGAGTTGCGAACTCATACTCAGATGCCTCCGGTGTCAGGTTGATTATTTGGCGTATTTGCTTTGCAGTTCCTTGGCCATTTTCAAGTGAGCTTCAAGGGTTGGCAGCGTCTTGGTGGCGAAAGCCTTCAGCTCGGCATTGTCCGAAGAGGCCGCTTCTTTCTTGAACAGTTCTACGGTTTTTTCATGGGCGGCCACCTGGTTGTTGGCGTAGGCCTTGTCGAACGATTCGTTGCGCATTTCCAGAATCGCTTTCTTCGCCTTGTCGGTCAGGGCGGCGTCATCCGGAACCTCGATATCGAGTTTTTTTGCCAAGGCCATCAGCTCGTTGTTGGCTTTGGTATGGTCGGTCACCATATGCTGCGCAAAGGTTTTTACGTCTGCCGAGCTGCTTTTTTCCAGCGCCAGCTTGCCGGCTTCCACCTCGGTAATACCGCCCTCGGCGGCGTTGTCGACAAAGTCGTTGGACGTGGCCGCCATAGCGGTCGAAATCGAGCCGGCAACGAGTGCGAACGTCAGGCCCATTTGTTTCATCAGTCGAGTTGTCATGGTGTCTCTCCTCAGGAAATGGCGCGATGCCGTACCCAAGTGTTGAGCGGGGGGGCGAGCAAAAGGTTTAATTTTTTTTGCGCGTGTTTGCCCAACGGTCAGGTGTGGCAATTTCCTTGAACCAATTCAAATTCAGCGTGTTCTGCTGCATAAGGCCGCCACTGTTTGGAAGGCCGTTATAGGCAGGAGATTGCACTGTGAACGAACACAAGAGCGCCGATAAAACCCCCGACCCCGTCAGCTCTGAAGACGCGCAGAAGGGTAAGGCTGAAGGTCTGAAAGGGCAGACGCTGGAGCGTGCGAACCCGAAGACCGAAACCATCGACAAAGTGGTGACACCCACCTCGATCAAGGACATTGAACGCCAGACGGATGCGATCAACGAGAAGCTCGACAAAGGGCATTGAGCATGGCCCGCTCCATCAGCGCTGCCCAGTTGGGCATCGAGCTAAAACCCGATGATGACGCCAGTCTGTTCAAGTGGTTCATCGCCAGCTTCCTGATGGGCAAACGCATCCAGGCGCCCATCGCTGCCCAGGCTTACAAGGTGATCGTTGAGGAGGAGGGGCGTGATACGCCGCGCAAATTGCAGCACTGTACATCGCGGGAGTTAGTGGCGATGTTGGGGCGGGCGCATTACGTGCGGTATGACGAAACCACGGCGCAGCGCCTGTTGGACCTGAGTGCCCGGCTCAATGCCGATTACGGCGGCAAGATTACCGGGATTCGGCAGGCCAGCGAAGATCGCCAGGCGTTTGAACAACGCTTGGGTGAATTTGATGGCGTAGGTCCCAAGACCATCGAGATTTTCATGCGCGACGCGGCGGATGTGTTGTTTTGATGCCAACGCTGTATGTGGGCTGCACTGGTTGGAGCTTGGGCGAGGTGCCAAGTGGTGGCACTGTCGGGCTTTTTTTATAAGTGACCCGCCGTCAGGGCTTAACCCTTTACTAGGTCTAAAACGGCAGGTTTCTAAGCATCGAACGATATCTGTGGATACACAGTCATTGCTTATTGCGAACCGATATAGCTGACTGTCAATTCTGACAGTAGAAGCTTTTTTACCTGTGCTTATCTTTAAAGGCGTTTACACGCCTGCCTCAAACGGCTGGGTTTCGATAACGTTGAGCAAGGGTATGCAAAAATGGCTGATATAGAGCAACGTCTCAGAAAAATAGTGAGTGAGCAGTTAGCGGTTGATGTAGCCCAGGTTAGAAACGAAGCATCTTTCATTGACGATCTGGGTGCCGACTCTATAACACTTGTTGAACTCGTCATGGCTTTGGAGGATGAGTTTGGCTTCGAAATTCGGGACAAAGACAGCAATAAAATTACCACGGTCCAAGATGCGATCAATCTCATGACGAATATGGCTAATCGCTAATGCTGCAATCAGATCTCCACCCGCAGCACTTCCACGCCTGATTGCTCATATGCCTCCACCCCCGGCGCATCCCACTCGGTAATCAGCGTATGAATACGGCTGCACGGCGCCACCACAAACGGTTCCACTGCACCGAGTTTGTCTGAGGTTGTCACTGCAACCACTTGGGACGCGCTGTCGATCAAGGCTTGCTTGACTGCCACTTCGGCAAAATGCAGCGAGGTAATGCCCACTTGCGGGTGCAGTGCGCACACGCCGGTAAACAGCAGGTCGGCCTTGATGCTCTGGATCAGGCGCAGCGCTTCATGCCCGCCGGTTGACAGGGTGGCGGGGTTGAGTTGGCCTCCGGCCAGGATCAGCGTTACATGCGGATGGTCCGCCAGGGCGATGGCGATCATCGGCGATGGGGTGACCACCGTCAGGTGGATCGCCTGCGGCAGTGACTGGGCGATCTGCAGGGTAGTGGAGCCGGAATCGAACAGCACGATCTGGCCGTCTTCAACTCGCTCGGCCGCCAGGCGCGCGAGGTGGCGTTTGACTTCGGTGGTTTCGCCGACACGGGTGAAGAAATCCTTGCCGGTGTCCTTGGGACGAGGCAGGGCGCCGCCGTGTACGCGCTGCAATAAACCGGCGGCGGCGAGTTCGCCGAGGTCGCGGCGGATGGTGTCCTGGGACACAGCGAAATGCTCGACCAGCTCGGAAGCCGTGACCTTGCCGTCGCGTTCGAGCAACAACAGGATCTTTTGTTTACGCAGGGAAGGCAGGTCAATAGCTTGATGGGCGTTGTGCATGTTTATGCGCTTTGTTGCGGGTTTATGCGAGATTAGTCATCAGCTTCGAGAAACGCAACGGCTGGTTGCGTGGGCGATGGCCGGTTACTCTCTGTGTTCAGTTCAGGGAGAGGTGACCCGATGTCGTTGATCACAACCATCGAAGACTTACGCAAGCTGGCGCAAAAACGTGTACCCCGGATGTTCTACGACTACGCCGATTCCGGCTCCTGGACTGAGAGCACCTACCGCGCCAATGAAAGCGATTTTGCGCGCATCAAGTTCCGCCAGCGCGTGGCACGCAATATTGATGAGCGTTCGATCCGCGCCAGCATGATTGGCCAGGACATGGCCATGCCCGTGGCCCTGGCACCTACCGGCCTGGCAGGCATGCAACATGCCGATGGCGAGATCCTGACCGCACGAGCCGCTGCGGCGTTCGGCCTGCGCTACACCTTGTCGACCATGAGTATTTGCTCGCTGGAAGACATTGCCGAGCATGTCGGCCAGCCATTCTGGTTCCAGCTTTATGTGATGCGCGACCGTGGGTTTATCGAGCAACTTATCGAACGCGCCAAGGCTGCCGGGGTGGATGCGCTGGTGCTGACGCTGGACTTGCAGATCCTGGGGCAACGCCACAAGGACTTGATCAACGGCTTGTCGGCGCCGCCCAAA
This sequence comes from Pseudomonas sp. HN8-3, assembly GCF_020790195.1. Classification (NCBI taxonomy): domain Bacteria; kingdom Pseudomonadati; phylum Pseudomonadota; class Gammaproteobacteria; order Pseudomonadales; family Pseudomonadaceae; genus Pseudomonas; species Pseudomonas sp. HN8-3. The sequence goes on along the minus strand of NZ_CP086206.1, from coordinate 3,326,497 downwards.
CTGACCCTGCCCAATATCCTCAACATGATGACCAAACCGCGCTGGGTCATGGGTATGCTCGGCACCCAGCGGCGTGGCTTCGGCAATATCGTCGGGCATGTGAAGGGCGTGGCCGACATGAGTTCGCTGTCGTCCTGGACTGCCCAGCAATTTGACCCGCGCCTGAGTTGGGACGATGTGGAGTGGATCAAGCGGTGCTGGGGCGGCAAGTTGATCATCAAGGGCATCCTTGACGTGGAGGATGCGCGCCTGGCGGCCGACTCCGGCGCGGATGCGTTGGTGGTGAGCAACCACGGTGGTCGGCAACTCGATGGCGCGCCGTCGAGTATCAGCCAGTTGCCCGCCATTGTTGAGGCCGTAGGCAACCGTATTGAAGTGTGGCTCGACGGTGGTATTCGTTCCGGCCAGGACGTGCTCAAGGCCATGGCGTTGGGCGCCAGGGGCACCATGATCGGTCGCCCGCACTTGTATGGCCTGGGGGCGATGGGTGAGGCGGGCGTGACCAAGGCGCTCGATATCATCGCCCGTGAGTTGGACGTGTCGATGGCGCTGTGTGGCTATAACGATATACGCGATGTGAACCGCGAAATTTTGCTGCCTGGCACCTTTCCTGAAAGTGCTGCCTGAGCAAAAAAACGTAAAAATATAAAAAGAGTTGTCCACGAAAACCGTGGGTATCTCTGTGGATAACTTTGCGAAGGCCCGGCTGCGTTGGCGATTTGCGTGAAGATCATTATTTGATCAACTTGTGTTTCGGGCCAGTATGGGCAGGGTTTGCGCTTGACAGCCAAACGCGAACCCAGTGTCGAAAAGTGTATTTATGACGCGTTGTCGCGCCCTGTGGAGTGTGTCACTACCCGGGCGGGTATCTGCGTGCGCATCAGGTTTTCCAGCGCCTTGCCATAGTTGCGAGCGGCCAGGCTCATGCTGTTGTTATGGCTGGCACCGGGCACCCATAACAATTGCTTGGGTTGCTGGGCGGCTTCAAATAATTGCTGGCTGAAGCGCGTGGTTACGTGCGGTAGCTACAAAGTTGTGTAGATATTTATGCGGTGATGACCAGGCAGTTGATCGCCGACTGACGGTTGTTGTCAGAAATTTCCTACAGGAGTACAAATGTACTCCATGACCAACCTGACTCCCCGCCGTACCGCCATCCTGACCTTCATTCGCGAGCGCATCGCGCACCAAGGCCAGCCCCCCAGCCTCGCTGAGATCGCCGAGGCGTTCGGCTTCGCCTCGCGCAGCGTCGCCCGCAAGCATGTGGTGGCCTTGACCGAAGCCGGTTTCATTGAGGTCAACCCCAACCAGGCCCGTGGCATTCGTTTGCTCAATCAACCCGCGCGTCCCGAGTGGCTGGATGTCCCGGTACTTGGCCGCGTGGCGGCTGGCCGGCCCATCGGTGCCGATGCGGACGTGCACAGCCACTTGCAACTGGATCCGGCCACTTTCGCCAAGACCCCTGACTACCTGCTGCGAGTACAGGGCGATTCGATGATCGAAGATGGCATTCTCGACGGCGACCTGGTGGGCGTACGTCGCAGTGCCGAAGCCTTGAACGGGCAGATTGTGGTGGCGCGTCTGGATGGTGAGGTCACCATCAAGCGTTTTGAGCGTAGCGGCGAGCGGGTGCGTTTATTGCCGCGCAACCCGGCATATCAACCCATTGTGGTCGGCCCCGACCAGGACCTGGCCATCGAAGGGGTGTTCTGTGGCCTGGTGAGGCAAGGCTGATGGGCGCCGTGGTTGCCCTGGACTCGCTGTTCAATGGCGGGCGAGTCTGGAAGGGCCGGCCCGCCGCACCACCGGCCAGCGTGCACCCCACGGGGCTGGCGGCGCTGGATGCGGTGCTGCCCACTGGCGGCTGGCCGGAAGCGGCCTTGAGTGAAATCCTCATGGCCAAGGACGGGGTGGGCGAATTGCAACTGGTGCTGCCAACCCTGGCACGCTTGTCGGCCCTGGGTGAGCGCATTGTGCTGGTGGCGCCGCCCTATACGCCGTATCCCCATGCCTGGCAGAGCGCCGGGGTAGATGTGCGTCAGCTTTCCATTATCCAGGCCCAGGAGCGCGATGCGCTGTGGGCGGTGGAACAATGCCTGCGCTCCGGCAGTTGCGGTGCGGTGTTGTGCTGGCCGCGCAAGGCCGATGATCGGGCCTTGCGGCGCTTGCAGGTGGCGGCGGAAACCGGACAGACCCTGGCATTTGCCTGGCGCTCCTTGAATGAGGCGGTCAATGCCTCGCCCGCGGCCTTGCGCCTGGCGGTCGAGGCAAAGCCTGCACAAGTGCGCGTGCTCAAGTGCCGGGGCGGGTTGGCCCATCCGGCACCGATTGCCCTGGCGGGGCATTGAGGTTGCCATGCGTTGGGTCTGTATCGTATTCCCGCAATTGGCGCTGGACGGGGCGCAGCGTGTGCATCCCGAACCTGACCAGCCTCTGGCACTGCTGGCCGGCACGCCGCAGCGGCGTGTGCTGCAAACCGTCAACGCCGCCGCCCGTGCCCTGGGCTTGCGCCCTGGTCAATCGTTGACGGCAGCCCATGCCCTGGCCAAGGGCTTTGCCTGTGTGGAATACGACCCTCTGGAAATCGAACGATTGCAGCAGTTGCTTGCCGCCTGGGCCTACCGTTTCAGTTCCCAGGTCAGCCTGTATTACCCGCGCGCCTTGTTGTTCGAGATCGAATCGAGCCTGGGCCTGTTTGGGCCCTGGTCGCAGTTCGAGGCGCGCTTGCGCAAGGAGTTGACCGACCTTGGCTTTCGTCACCGCATCGTCGCAGCGCCCAATCCGGCGGCGGCGCGGGTGTTGGCAAACCTTTACGATGGCCTGGCCGTGGCCGATGACAACGCCTTGATGCAGGCCCTGGCGCCACTGCCTGTCGACCGCGCCGGTCTTGACCCGCAGGCCGCCACCGCCTTGTCACGCATGGGCCTGCGCACCCTGGCCCAGGTGCAGGCATTGCCGCGGCATACCCTGGCGCGACGTTTTGACGCCAGCCTGCTCAAGCACCTCGACGCCCTGAGCGGGCAACGCCCCTTGGCCCTGGCGTTCTATCAGCCGCCGGACCAGTTCGAGGCGCGCATCGAGTTGAACTTCGATGTGCAATCCCACCAGGCCTTGCTGTTTCCATTGCGGCGCTTGACCGGCGACTTGTCGGCCTTCCTTTGCGGGCGCGACAGTGGCGTGCAGCGCTTTGACCTGCACCTGGAACATGCCCAGGCGCCCGACAGCGTGATCAAGGTGGGCTTGCTCAGTGCCGAGCGTGAGCCTTTGATGCTGTTCGAACTGGCCCGTGGCCGCCTGGAACAGGTCCAGGTCACCTCGCCGGTGCGCGGTTTGCGCCTGGTGGCCGAGGACTTGCCGGTGTTCGTGCCCCAGCGCCAGGACCTGTTCGACGACCGCCCGCAGCAAACCCTGCCGTGGGAACAATTGCGCGAACGCCTGCGTGCGCGCCTGGGGGATGAGGCGGTGCAGGGCCTGCGCTTTCACGCTGACCATCGTCCCGAATGCGCCTGGCAAGCCGCGACCGACAGCCGTCCATGCCCGAGCTTGAACAAGGTGCGGCGCCCCGGCTGGTTGCTGTCCGAACCGACGCTGCTGGCCGAGCAGGGCGTGCACATTCTGATGGGCCCGGAGCGCATCGAATCCGGCTGGTGGGATGGCGCCGATATCCGCCGCGACTATTACCTGATCCAGACCCGCGCCGGCCAGCAAGGCTGGGCCTACCGCAATGTGGGGTGCAGCGATGGACTGTGGCTGCAAGGCTGGTTTGCATGAGCTCGGTAGGAGCGAGTAGCGCATGAGTTACGCCGAACTGCATTGCCTGTCCAACTTCAGCTTCCAGCGCGGTGCCTCCAGTGCACTGGAGCTGTTCCAGCGGGCCAAACACCAGGGCTACAGCGCCCTGGCAATCACTGATGAATGCACCTTGTCGGGCATCGTACGGGCCTGGCAAGCAGCGAAAGCGGTGGATTTGCCGCTGATTATCGGCAGTGAAGTGCGCATCGAAAACGGCCCCAAACTGGTGCTGCTGGTGCAAGACCTCAACGGCTACCAGCATCTGTGCCGTCTGATCACCCTGGCCCGTCGCCGTGCTGAAAAAGGCCGTTACCGCCTGCTGCAGGAAGACTTCGAGCAACCATTGCCCGGCCTGTTGGCGCTGTGGGTGGCGCAGGACCATGACACCCAGGCCTCGATCCAATGGCTGTGCCGCACTTTCAACAGGCGCCTGTGGCTGGCAGTGCAGTTGCATTGCGGCCAGGACGATGGGCGCCACCTGGAGCAGCGTCTGAACCTGGCCGCCCGGTTGCAGATCCCGGCGGTGGCTTGCGGCGATGTGCACATGCATGCTCGTGGCCGCCGTGCCCTGCAAGACACCATGACCGCCATCCGCCATCACGTCGCGGTGGCCGACGCCGGTACCTTGTTGCATCCCAATGGCGAACGGCACTTGCGCAGCCTCGATGCCCTGACCGCGCTGTACCCGCAAGCGCTGCTTGACGAAACCCTGGCGATTGCGCGGCGTTGTACCTTCGACCTCAGCCAGTTGCGCTATCACTACCCACGCGAACTGGTGCCGACAGGTCATGACGCCGCCTCCTGGTTGCGTGCGGTGACCGAAGAAGGCATTGCCCGGCGCTGGCCCGAGGGCGTCGATGCCAAGACCTTGCAGCAGATCGACAAGGAGCTGCTGCTGATCAGCGAGTTGGGCTACGAAAGTTATTTCCTCACGGTGCACGACATCGTGCGCTTCGCCCGCAGCCGCTCGATCCTGTGTCAGGGCCGTGGCTCGGCGGCCAATTCGGCGGTGTGTTTTGCCTTGGGTATCACCGAAATCAACCCGAGCTTGAGCGACTTGCTGTTCGAGCGCTTCCTTTCCAAAGAGCGCAATGAACCGCCGGACATCGACGTAGACTTCGAGCACGAGCGCCGCGAAGAAGTGCTGCAATACGTATTCCAGCGCTACGGCCGCAATCGTGCAGCGTTGACGGCGGTGGTCAGCAGCTACCACGCCGCCGGCGCAGTGCGCGATGTAGCCAAGGCCCTCGGGCTGCCACCAGACCAGATCAACGCGTTGGCCGACTGCTGCGGGCGCTGGAGTGATGACGCGCCACCTCTTGAACGCCTGCGTGAAAGCGGTTTCGATCCGGACAGCCCACTGCTGCGCCGCGTGTTGACGCTCACCCGGCAACTGATCGGCTTTCCCCGGCACCTGTCCCAGCACCCCGGCGGTTTCGTGATTTCCGAATACCCGCTGGACACCCTGGTGCCAGTGGAAAATGCGGCCATGGCCGAGCGCACCATCATCCAGTGGGACAAGGATGACCTCGACGCCGTCGGCCTGCTCAAGGTGGATATCCTCGCCCTCGGTATGCTCAGCGCAATCCGCCGCTGTTTCGATTTACTGCGTCGGCATCGCAACCTGGATTTGAGCCTGGCAGGCATCCCAAAGGAGGATCCGGCGACCTACGCCATGATCAGCAAGGCTGACACCATCGGCGTGTTCCAGATCGAATCGCGGGCGCAGATGTCGATGTTGCCCAGGCTCAAGCCGCAAACGTTCTATGACCTGGTGATCGAAGTCGCCATCGTGCGCCCTGGGCCGATTCAGGGCGGCATGGTGCATCCGTATTTGCGCCGCAGAAACAAAGAGGAAGCAGAAACCTATCCTTCACCCGAATTGGAGGCCGTGCTCAAACGCACCTTGGGTATCCCTTTATTCCAGGAACAAGTGATGCAGATCGCGATGGTCGCCGCCGACTACAGCCCTGGCGAGGCCGACCAGCTGCGCCGCTCCATGGCCGCCTGGAAACGTCACGGCGGCCTGGAGCCGCACCAGAAGCGGCTGCGCGACGGTATGCTCGGCAACGGCTACACCGAAGCCTTTGCCGCGCAGATTTTCGAGCAGATCAAAGGCTTTGGCAGCTATGGTTTCCCCGAGTCCCACGCGGCCAGTTTTGCCCTGTTGACCTACGCCAGTTGCTGGCTCAAATGCCATGAACCGGCGGCCTTTGCCTGCGCCCTGATCAACAGCTGGCCCATGGGTTTCTATAGCCCGGACCAGATCCTGCAGGACGCCCGGCGCCATCGCTTGCAGATTCGCCCGGTGGATGTGCAGGCCAGTGACTGGGATTGCAGCCTGGAGCCCATCGATGGCCAGCAACCGGCGATTCGTATGGGCTTGCGCATGATCTCGGGGTTTCGCGAGGACGACGGGCGGCGTATCGAAGCCGCACGCCACCGGCAACCGTTCAGCGACATCGCCGACCTGGACGCACGCGCCGGCCTGGATGCCCGGGCCCAGGCGCTGCTGGCGGATGCCGGTGCATTGCGCGCCCTGGCCGGCAACCGACACCAGGCGCGCTGGGACGTGGCCGGTGTGCACAAGCAGCTCGGCTTGTTTGCCGGCCAGCCAGGTCAGGATGAAACCGTGGTGGCATTACCCGCGCCCAGCGTAGGCGAGGACCTGCAAGCCGATTACGCCACGCTGGGCACCACCCTTGGGCCGCACCCCTTGGCCTTGTTGCGCGCCGAGCTGCGCAAGCGACGCTGCCGCAGTTCCCAAGAGTTGCTGGCGGTGGAGCATGGGCGCAATGTGAGCATCGCCGGGTTGGTGACCGGTCGCCAGCGCCCTGGTACGGCCAGTGGCGTGACCTTTGTCACCCTCGAAGATGAGTTCGGCAACCTCAATGTAGTGGTCTGGCGCGACCTGGCCGAGCGCCAGCGCCGGGCGCTGGTGGGGTCGCGCCTGCTCAAGGTGGATGGGCGCTGGGAGGCGGTGGGCGAGGTGCGGCATTTGATCGCAGGGCGCCTGACCGATTTGACGCCGCTGTTGGATGGCATGGTGGTGCGCAGCCGGGATTTTCATTGAGTTCAGTGGTTTCTGCATTCCAGCGTACACAAGATGAAACCATCCACCGTCGGCGCGCTCCAAAACTTGCGATCGTCCTCTCCTGCGCACAGAGCCCAATGATGCAATTTTTATCCAACCCCCACGGCTGTGAAGGCTGGGCCGGCGAAATGGCTCAGCGGATACGCACCTTTGACTGGTCAACTACCGACCTTGGCCCTTTGGATCAGTGGTCCACAAGCCTGGCTTGCACCGTGCAAATGATGCTGGCCTCACCCGTACCGATGGTGATGCTGTGGGGGCGGGCGGGGTACATGATCTACAACGACAGCTATTCGGCATTTGCCGGCGGGCGCCATCCTTACCTGTTGGGCACGCCGGTGGAACTGGGCTGGCCGGAAGTGGCCGAGTTCAATCGGCATGTGGTGGATACGTGCCTGGCGGGCGGTACCTTGTCGTTCAATAACAAGGAACTGGTGTTGTCGCGTCACGGCCGACCGGAAAGCGTGTGGCTGGACCTCTACTACAGCCCGGTGGCGGGTGACAACCAGCAGCCGGCCGGCGTGCTGGCGATTGTGGTGGAAACCACCGAGCTGGTGAAGTCCGAGCGGGTGCGCCAGGAGCTTACCCATAATCTGGAGCAACGCGTGGCCGCCGAGGTGCAGGCGCGCTCTGCCGCCGAAGACCAGTTGCGCCAGTCACAAAAGCTGGAAGCGATTGGCGGCCTGACCGGGGGCGTGGCCCATGACTTCAATAACCTGCTGCAAGTGATCGCCGGCAATCTGCATTTGCTTGCCCGGCATGAGCCGGACAATTGCCAGGTGCAACGTCGCGTGACCGCGGCCATCGCGGCAGTCGAGCGTGGGGCCAAGTTGTCATCGCAATTGCTGGCGTTTGCCCGTCGCCAACCGTTATCACCCGCGGTGTACAACCCGCAGCGCATTTATGCCGGCCTGGGCGAGTTGCTGCAACGGGCGCTGGGGGAAACCATCCATATCGACGTGCAATTACCCCAGGACTCCTGGTGCATCAATGTCGACCGCAACCAGCTGGAGAACGCGTTGCTCAACCTGGCAATCAACGCCCGGGATGCCATGCAGGGCGAAGGGGTGATTCGGATCACCGGGGAAAACGTCATCCTCAACCCTGACGATTGCATCGGCAAAAGCATCAAGCCCGGCGAGTACGTGCGCCTGGCGGTGGCCGACACCGGTGTGGGCATGTCCCAGGCCACCCTCAAGCGGGCCTTCGAACCCTTCTTTACCACCAAACGCGAAGGCCACGGCACCGGTCTGGGGCTGAGCATGGTGTTTGGTTTTGTGCGCCAAAGCGGCGGGCATGTGGATATGTGGAGCGAGGAGGGCAAGGGCTCACTGGTGCAGATGTACTTCCCCCACAGCCTGGAGCCCGAGTGCCTCGACGACTACAGTGACGTGGACCCGCAAGGTGGCGGCCAGGAAACCATCCTGGTGGTCGAGGACAACGAAGGCGTGCGCCTGACGGTGGTCGAGTTGCTGCAGCAGTCGGGTTATACCGTATTGACCGCCGAAGACGGCGACCGCGCGATGCAGGTGTTGCAGCGCGGCGCAGCGCCGGACCTGATCTTCACCGACGTGGTGATGCCAGGCCGGGTCAAGAGCACTGACCTGGCCACTTGGGCGCGTACGCAGAACCCGCCGGTGGCGGTGCTGTTCACCTCCGGCCACACCCGCGACATCCTGTCCTCCAATCATTTGCTCGGCGCCGACATCCACTTGCTGAGCAAACCCTACAGCCCCGATGCCCTGACTCAACGCGTGCGCAGGGTGCTCAGTGCAAGACAAGGTTGCCCATGACATCACAGCGCAACATCCCTGCGGTTACCGCCCAGCAACCGGGCTTTGTCAGGGTGCGTGGCGCCCGTGAACATAATCTGCGTAACGTCGATGTGGATATTCCACGCGATGCCCTGGTGGTGTTTACCGGGGTATCCGGCTCCGGCAAATCGTCCCTGGCGTTTTCCACCGTGTATGCCGAGGCGCAGCGTCGCTATTTCGAATCGGTGGCGCCCTATGCGCGACGCTTGATCGACCAGGTGGGCGTGCCGGATGTGGACAGCATCGAGGGCTTGCCGCCGGCGGTGGCCCTGCAACAGCAACGTGGCACGCCGAGTGCGCGCTCTTCGGTGGGCAGCGTCACCACGCTGTCGAGCTTGATCCGTATGCTGTATTCACGCGCCGGCAGCTACCCGCCGGGGCAGGCCATGCTGTATGCCGAGGACTTTTCCCCGAACCTGCCCCAGGGCGCGTGCCCGCAATGCCATGGCTTGGGCCGCGTGTATGAAGTGACCGAAGCGCTGATGGTGCCCGATCCGTCCTTGACCATCCGCCAGCGTGCGGTGGCGTCCTGGCCGCTGGCCTGGCAGGGCCAGAACCTGCGCGACATCCTTGTGACCCTGGGCTATGACGTCGACATCCCCTGGCGTGACCTGCCGAAAAAACAGCGCGACTGGATCCTGTTCACCGAAGAAACCCCCACCGTGCCGGTATACGCCGGCTTTACCCCGCAGCAGACCCGCGATGCGTTGAAACGCAAGCTCGAACCCAGCTACCAGGGCACTTTCAGCGGCGCACGGCGCTACATCCTGCACACCTTCGCCCATACCCAAAGCGCACTCATGAAAAAGCGTGTGTCGCAGTTCATGCAAGGCAGTGCCTGCCCGTTATGCCACGGCAAGCGCCTGACCCAGGCGGCACTGTCGGTGAAGTTTGCCGGGGTGGATATCGGAGAGTTGTCACAACTGTCCCTGGCGCAATTGGCCCAATTGCTGCGGCCGGTGGCGGCGGGGCAGGACAAGATGAAATTGTCGGTGGAAAAGCGCCTGGCAGCCCAACGCATCGCCCAGGACTTGCTCGAACGGGTGAACACCCTGATCGAGTTGGGCCTGGGCTATCTGTCGCTGGAACGCAGCACGCCGACCTTGTCCTCCGGAGAGTTGCAGCGTTTGCGCCTGGCCACCCAGTTGGGCTCGCAGTTGTTTGGCGTCATCTATGTGCTGGACGAGCCCTCGGCGGGCCTGCATCCGGCGGACGGCGAAGCGTTGTTCAGTGCGCTTGAGCGCTTGAAGGCCGCGGGCAATTCATTGTTTGTAGTGGAGCACGACCTGGAAACCATGCGCCGCGCCGACTGGTTGATCGACGTGGGCCCGGCAGCCGGTGAGCATGGCGGGCAGGTGCTGTACAGCGGGCCGCCTGCGGGGTTGGAGGCTATCGAGGCGTCGCAGACCCGTGAATACCTGTTTGCTCCACAGCGCCCGGCCAACGTGGCGCGGCGCGAGCCCACTGCCTGGCTGAAGCTCGAAGGCGTGACGCGCAATAACCTCTTTGACCTGAAGGTGGACTTCCCGCTGGGCTGCTTTACCGCAGTAACCGGTATTTCCGGCTCGGGCAAATCCAGCCTGGTCAGCCAGGCGTTGCTGGAACTGGTGGCCACGGGCCTTGGGCGCGTGCTGGAAAATGACGACGAGCCAAGCCTGGAAGACGCCGCACCGCAAGCCAGTGGCGGGCGCATCAGTGCCGGGCTGGAACACATTCGCCGCCTGGTGCAGGTGGACCAGAAACCTATCGGCCGCACGCCGCGCTCTAACCTGGCGACCTACACCGGGCTGTTCGACAACGTGCGCAAGCTGTTCGCCGCTACGCCGGCGGCCAAGAAACGCGCTTACGACGCCGGGCAGTTTTCGTTCAATGTCGCCAAGGGGCGGTGCCCGAACTGCGAGGGTGAAGGCTTTGTCAGCGTTGAGCTGCTGTTTATGCCCAGCGTGTACGCGCCGTGCCCCACTTGCCACGGTGCGCGTTACAACCCCGAGACCTTGGCGATCAAATGGCAGGGTTTGAACATCGCCCAGGTACTGGGCTTGACGGTCGAGCAGGCAGTGGAAGTCTTTGCCGAGCAGCCTGGCGTACTGCGCTCGTTGCAGGTGCTGCGCGATATCGGCCTGGGCTATCTGCGCCTTGGCCAGCCGGCCACCGAACTGTCCGGCGGTGAAGCCCAGCGCATCAAGCTCGCCAGCGAACTGCAACGCAACGCCCGCGGCGCTACGTTGTATGTGCTCGACGAGCCGACCACCGGCTTGCACCCCAAGGATGTCGACCGCTTGCTCAGCCAGTTGAATCAACTGGTCGATGCGGGGCATACCGTGGTTGTGGTCGAGCATGAGATGCGCGTGGTGGCCCAGAGTGACTGGGTCATTGATATCGGGCCGGGGGCAGGGGACCTGGGCGGGAAGGTGGTGGCGTGTGGTACGCCGCACAAGGTTGCCAAAAGCAAGCACAGCCGAACCGCGCCTTATCTAACCCAGGCGCTGATCTAGCAGTTGTTGATGACCAAATGTGGGAGGGAGCAAGCCCCCTCCCGCATTAAGCCAAGCGCTAGTCAGTGAGGTTATGCTGGATCTGCTCCTTGGCCAGCTTCACCACATTCTCCACGGTAAACCCGAACTTCTCCTGCAACTTGGCCAATGGCGCCGACGCGCCAAAGCTGTTCATCACCACCTTGGCACCGGTTTGCCCGACATAGCGATCCCAACCCAGGGGCCCCGCCTGTTCCACCACCACCCGCGCTTTTATCGCAGGCGGCAAGACGCTGTCGCGGTAGGCTTGATCCTGGTCTTCAAACAACTCCCAACTCGGCATCGATACCACTTGCGCGGCCACGCCTTCGCCCTTGAGTTGCTCGTAAGCAGCCACCGCCAGGCTGACCTCACTGCCTGTCGCGATCAGAATGACTTCAGGCTTATCCGCAGCGGCCATTACATAGGCACCTTTGGCCGCACCGGAGGCGCACGCATACTGGGTGCGATCCAGGGTTGGCAGCGCCTGGCGCGACAGCACCACGCAGCTTGGCCGATGGGTTTGCGCCAGGGCCACCTTCCACAACTCCAGGGTTTCATTGGCGTCGCCCGGGCGCAGAGTCAGCAGCCCTGGCGTGGCGCGCAGTTGGGTCAGGTGTTCGATCGGTTGGTGCGTCGGCCCGTCTTCACCCACGCCGATGGAGTCATGGGTAAACACGAAAATCACCGGCAATTCCATGATCGCCGCCAGGCGGATCGGTGGCTTCATATAGTCGCTGAACACCAGGAAGGTCGAGGTGTACGGGCGCAGGTAGGACAACGCCATGCCATTGGCAATTGCGCCCATGGCGTGCTCGCGGATGCCGAAGTGCAGGTTTCGCCCGCTGTAGTCATCGGCGCTGAAGCGCCCGGCGCCGTCGAACGTCAGGTTGGTTTTGGTCGACGGCGACAGATCCGCCGAGCCGCCCAGCAACCAGGGGATCTGTTGGGCGAAGGCATTCAATACCTCGCCGCCGGAGGCCCGGCTGGCGACGCCCTTGGCATCGGCGGCGAAGCTGGGCAGGTGCGCCTGCCATTGCTCGGGCATTTCGCCGGCGCGCATTCGGTGCAGTTCATCGGCCCGTTGCGGGTCGAGGGATGCCAGGGTCTGGTTCCATTCGGCGAACAGCGGTTCGGCGCGTTCGCAGAGGGCATCACGCAGTACCGTGCGGGCTTCGTCGGGCACCAGGAAGCTCGAATCCTGCGGCCAGCCATAGGCAGCCTTGGTCAGGCGAATCTCGTCTTCGCCCAGAGGCTCGCCGTGGGCGGCGGCGGTGTTGTGCTTGTGCGGCGAGCCATAGCCGATCACGCTGTCGACCACGATCAGGGTCGGCGCGCCGGTATTGGCCTTGAAGGTTTCCAGCGCCACGCTCAACGCCTGCAAGTCATTGGCGTCGGTGACGTGCTGGGTGTGCCAGCCGTAGGCCTGGAAGCGCTTGATCACGTCTTCGCTGAAGGCCAGTTCAGTGTGGCCCTCGATGCTGATGGTGTTGTTGTCGTAGATCCAGCACAGGTTATCCAGCTTCAAGTGGCCGGCCATCGAGGCCGCCTCGCTGCTGATGCCTTCCATCATGTCGCCGTCACCACACAGGGTGTAGACGTCGTAGTCGAACAGTACCTGGCCGTCGCGGTTGAAGCGCTCGGCCAGCCAACGCTGGGCCATGGCCATGCCCACGCTGTTGGCGCAGCCCTGGCCGAGCGGGCCGGTGGTGGTTTCCACGCCGGTGGTCATGCGGTATTCGGGGTGGCCTGGGGTCTTGGAACCCATCTGCCGGAACTGCTTGATATCGTCGAGGCTGATGGCCGGCTGGCCGGAGCGCTGGCCGTGGGCGTCAATCTCCACCACACCGGCCAGATGCAACAGCGAATACAGCAGCATCGACGCATGCCCCACTGACAACACAAAACGGTCACGGTTAGGCCAATCGGGATGTTCGGGGTGATAACGCAGGAAGCGACTCCACAACGTATAACCCACCGGCGCCAGGCCCATGGGCGTGCCCGGATGCCCCGAATTGGCCTTCTGTACAGCGTCCATGGCCAGGGTGCGAAGCGTGTTGATGCATTGAGTGTCGGCAGCAGTGGCAGCGTGATTCATGAAACCTGTCTCCCTCGGGTGGCGATCTACAGTGGAGGGCAGGGCACGGCAAAGGTTTGATCCCATCGCATGCTGCACGACGAACGGGACTGTATTGACCTCAAACATGACAAGACCCATTGGAATGGGCTAGCTTCAAGGGCGTAGACCATTGATCAATTTGTGGAGGTACGCCATGCCAGTGAAACACGACCTGTATGAGGACTTGGGTGTCAGCAAGGAAGACGTTCACAAGCGCAGGGCGGACGACAAACGGCTGGATTCGCTGCTCACTCAATATGACGATGCCGACGCGAATGTGCTGGAGGCGGAAAAAGCCAGTGCCAGCGATGAGAAAGTGGAAAACCTGAAGAAGAAACGGCTGCTGATCAAGGACGAAATCGCCGGGCGATTAGGCTAGGCGCAAAACGGCAATATTTGTTCAGATTTGTATGCGGGACATCGCAGGACTGTGTCTTTATGATGCGCCCCGTCCACCCGGCTCTGGGGACTGTTGCGGCGCAAGGATTGTGCCGCTGAGCCGGGGAGGACACCCTATTTCAGGCCAGCAGTGTGCCCAGGCATTCATCAATGGAACGCTGCTGCGTCTCGCCGTAAAGCTGCAACTCATCAATCGTCTTGCGCCCCAGCGCCTGTTCGAATTGCGCCTGGTTGGCGTTGGCCGCGTAATGACTTTGCGCCGCATCCCCCAGGTTTGACTGGAAAATCCCCGCCGCACTGACCGGCAGAAAATCCTCATACACCAATGGCTCCACCGCCACGTGATCGGCGTTGACCAGCGCTTGCAACGTTCGCGGCTGCTCGGGCTGGCCGCGTGCCGCCAGGCCTTTTGCGGTAACGAAGTAACGAAAGTACGCCAGGCCCTGCTCGCGCATCTGTGCGGGGGTATCCGGGAACGCCGTAAAGTGCCGTTCCATCAATTGCACATAACGCTCGGCGTTGGCCTCGTTGGGGAACGCGCCGAGTTCATCGCGGGCGGCGTTCAGCAGTTGGTCGTACAGGGCGCGGCCTTTAGGCGTGAGCGCTACACCGCGTTGTTCGATTTCGCCAAAGCGTGCGCTGTGGCTGCCGTGGGCGTCGGTGAACGCGATCGGTTCGTCGAGCGCCTTGAAGCTGGTCTGGCGCAGCAGGATCGGGCAATGGCGCCGTGGTGGGCCTTCGATCACGGCTTTGGGCGTAATGCCTTTGCCGGGCATGGCGGCCTGTACCTGGTCGATGTCCAGGGTGCGTGGCGTGAGATGGTTGATATGCGGGCCCCTGAAGGCGACCACGTCGGCGATCAGGCGGTGCTGGTTGCTCAGTTGCTCGTATTGCGCGCCTGTCACGGTGGCGGTGTTATGCCAGCGGAACGTCTCCAGCGCCTCGTCGATGAAAGCCTGGGCGTCGCGGACATTCAAGCCGCCCTGTGTTTCGGCCTGTTCGATCAGCGCCAGGGCGCCGGGGGTGAAGATCGAGCGCTTGGCCAGGGCACTTTCGGCGAAAGCGCGCAGCTCCAGGTTTTCGATCAGCTCCAGGCGCAGCAGCGAGGTGAACACCCGGAACGGGCTGGTTTGCAGCGCGTGCTCATGCACGGCGCGAAAGGCCGTGGAATGCACCGGCACACCGGCGGGGGTGAGGTCGTAGTAGCCCACCGGTTGCATGCCCATGACCGCGAACAGGCGGCTGATGGTCGCCAGTTCTGCGGCAGTGCCCAGGCGGATGGCGCCATGGCGCTCCATGTCCAGGCGCTGGATTTCTCCGGTGCGCTGCAACTGCTGCACCAGCTCAGGTTGGCTGTCGAGTACGCGTGCATTGGTTTGGGCCACCAGTTCCAGCAGCGCGCCGTACAGAGGTACTTCATCGCGGTACATGTCGGACATGGCCTTGGAAAAGCCCTTGCGGATCTCATCGGGGCTGACATGTGCAGTGGCGTGCATAGAAAAATTCCTGATGGCTGTGGCGAGCAAAATGACCTTTGCCCGATTTTGTTGAGGCGCAGGCCGGCTTGCAAACGAAGATTCCTCTGGACTTCATTCTGCAAATGAATGAGATGCCATGAACAGGAGCAAACCCAGCCCCAGCGGCTTGTCAACGCCTGGTGCTGTGAGTCTTCATGTGCAACCGGGCACCATTGGGTTCTACACTGCGCCTCACTGTGTAGGTGATGGAGGACTCAATGACGGCCGTACCCGCAAACCGCCTGCTTGACACGATTGAAGGCCAGCGCCTGGCGACGCAAGATGCCGAGCGTTGGCGTGAGTGGGGCCCGTACTTGAGCGAACGCCAATGGGGCACCGTGCGCGAAGACTACAGCGCCGATGGCGACGCCTGGGCCTACTTCCCCCATGAACAGGCGCGCAGCCGCGCTTATCGCTGGGGCGAGGACGGCCTGGCCGGTTTCAGCGACAAGGCACAACGCTGGTGCCTGGGCCTGGCGCTGTGGAACGAACGGGATGCGATCCTCAAGGAGCGCCTGTTCGGCCTCAATAACGCTGAAGGCAACCACGGTGAAGACGTCAAGGAACTGTACTTTTTCGTCGATGGCGTACCGAGCCATGCCTACATGCGCATGCTCTACAAATACCCCCATGCCGCCTTTCCCTATGCCGACCTGATCGCTGAAAACGCTCGCCGTGGGCTGGGCGATACCGAGTATGAAATCCTTGATACCGGCGTGTTTGAAGACAACCGTTACTGCGACATCAGCGTCGAATACGCCAAGCACCAGCCCGACGATATTTTCATGCGTGTCACCGTGCACAACCGCTCGGAGCAGCCGACACGTCTGCAGGTGCTGCCCCAGTTGTGGGCGCGCAATGACTGGAGCTGGACCTTTGATGCGCCCAAACCCAGGTTGACGCTGGACGGCGACCGCGTGCTCGCCCGTCATCATGAGATGGACGATCGCCAGCTCACCGCCTGGGGCCAGGATGGGTGGCAATGGTTGTTCTGCGAAAACGAGAGCAACTTCGCCAAACTGGGCGGGCAGCCGACGTCCGGGCCGTTCAAGGATGGCATCAACGATTACGTGGTGGAGGGTGTGGAGTCGGCGGTCCGCCATGATTCGGGCACCAAAGTGGCGGCGCGGTTCACGCTTGAACTGGCGGGCCTGGAAAGCAAAAGCCTCTATCTGCGCTTTGCCCCTCTGGACGCCCCCGAGGTCAACGCACGCAAGTTGTTCGAACAGCGCCGCCGCGATGCCGATGACTTCTACGCAGCCCTGCAACAGGGTATCGCCAATGACGATGCGCGCAATGTGCAGCGCCAGGCCCTGGCCGGCTTGCTGTGGTCCAAGCAGTTGTACTATTTCGACGTCAACCAGTGGCTCGACGGTGATCCGGCCCAGCCTGCGCCGCCGCCCGAGCGCCTGCATCTCCGTAATACCCATTGGCGGCACCTGTCCAACTTCGACATCCTGTCCATGCCCGATACCTGGGAATACCCGTGGTACGCCTCCTGGGACCAAGGCTTCCAGGCGGTGGCCATGGCGCTGATCGATCCCGGCTACGCCAAGCAACAGCTGCTGTTGCTGGTTAAAGACCGTTTCATGCACCCCAACGGCCAATTGCCCGCCTACGAATGGCGCTTCGACGATGCCAACCCGCCAGTGCATGCCTGGGCCAGCTGGCGCGTGTATCAGCAAGACAAGGCGCTGACCGGCGTGGGCGATATGGACTTTCTGGAGCGGATCTTCCACAAGCTGCTGCTGAATTTTTCCTGGTGGGTCAACCGCAAGGACGCTGAAGGCCGCAACCTGTTCCAGGGTGGTTTTCTGGGCCTGGACAATATCGCCTTGTTCGACCGCTCGGCCACGCTGCCGCCGGGTTACCAGTTGGACCAGGCCGATGGCACTGCCTGGGTCGCGGCCTATGCCCTGGACCTGATGCGCATCGGGCTGGAGCTGGCCAAGCGCAACGCCGTGTACGTGGACATTGCGGTAAAGTTTTTCGAGCACTTCCTGTATATCGCCGGCGCCATCAACCGCGTCGATGACAGTGCCGAAGGCTTGTGGGATGAGCAGGACCTGTTCTTCTACGACGTACTGCACCGTCCCGACGGCCAGAGCGAACCGGTGCGTTTGCGGTCTATCGTCGGCCTGATGCCGCTGTTCGCTGTGCTGGTGCTGGAACAGCGCGAACATGAAGGCTTGGAAGGCCTGCGCGAGCGTCTGCTGGGGTTTATGCATCACCGGCCCGACCTGGCCAAACTGGTCTCGCGCTGGAACGAACCGGGGCAGGGCAATCGCCTGTTGTTGGCGTTGCTGCGTGGCGAGCGTACCAAGGATTTGCTGCGCCGCATGTTGGATGACCAGGAGTTCTTGTCGACCTTCGGTGTGCGCGCCTTGTCCAAGACCTTTGCAGAGCAACCCCTGGTGCTGAAGATGAATGGCGACACCCTGTGCGCCAGTTACCAGCCCGGCGAATCCGACTCTCGCCTGTACGGCGGCAACTCCAATTGGCGCGGGCCGCTGTGGATGCCGGTGAACTACATGCTGATCGAATCGCTGCGTGAATTTCACCGCTACTACGCAGATAACTTCTCAGTGGAATACCCCACAGGCAGCGGCTATCTGGCGTCGCTGGAAGACGTGGCCGACAGCCTCAGCCAGCGCCTGACCGGATTATTCCTGCGCGATGAAAATGGCCTGCGGCCATCCATGGCAGGGTATGCGCAGCTGGAGGCGGACCCGGCCAGCCGCGATCTGGTGTTGTTTCATGAATACTTTCATGGCGAGACAGGGCGAGGGTTGGGGGCGTCGCACCAAACGGGGTGGAGCGCCCTGGTCGCCTTGCTGCTGCAGCCAAAGGTCTAGCACCCATGGCGTGCATAGGCATCGGTAGCTACACCCCTTTGGCGCCGCGCCGCGTGCGCTCGATCTCTTCAAGCAAGCCATCTATGCCCGCCAGGCGTGCGCGGTTGTCATGTTCCCAGGGGTGAAACCCCGGTTTGAAATAATGCAGCCACGGCCTGAGCATCCGCGGGAACACGCCCTTGGGGCCGTACAAGTATTTGACCATGCGCCACAGCCCCTTCAGCGTGCCGCCCGAGCTGCGGTCGGCAATCAACAGCCGCACGTGGAAGTCCAGCACCACTAGCCAGAACATGACGGTGGTGGTCAGCATGGTGCCGGTGCGCAGCAGGTAGCGTGCGGGGCCGGGTTTGATCACCTGGTTCCATACATCGAAGGCTACGGCTTTATGTTCGGTTTCTTCCAAGGCGTGCCAATACCACATCTGCTGGTAACCCTTGAGTGAATCACCAAAGCGCGAGGGGTCGCTCAACAGGATTTCCGCCAGCATCGCAGTGTAGTGCTCAAGGGCGATGGTCACCGCCAGGTTGAACGACGGCGGCAGGTGTTTCTTCTGCAAGTCGAGGAAGAACTTCAGGCGTCGGTCGAGGGTGTGCGCCGGCAAGCCCGCCGCTTGCAGCAGGTCGTTATAGGCCACATGTTCGCGGCTGTGCATGGCCTCCTGGCCTATGAAACCCTGGATTTCCTTTTTCAGTTCGGGATCGTCGATCTGCCCGCGGTAGTGGCGCACGCTGTCCATGAAAAACAGCTCGCCCTGGGGAAACAGCAACGACAGGGCGTTGAAGAAGTGGCTGATCACCGGCCCTTGTTCATGCCAGTCTTTGATGCGCTCGGCAGGCAAGGCAAAACGGATATCGCGACGGATCGGCAACATGCTGCGTCCTCCTGTTCAGAGATGGGACTGGTCGTTGGTTTCAAAGACCTGTGTGCGCGGCTTGGGCGCCATGCGTTTGCTGGCAAACACCACCAGTGCCTGATAGGCCGAAGGCAGGCAACGGGCGAGCAGGTCGAGAAAATAGGCGTCGCGGCCGATCAGCACACGGCGCTTGTTTTTGCGTACACCTAGCAGGATCACTTTGGCGGCCTGGTCGGCGTCGGTAATGAACAGCTTTTCGAAATCGGCGCGGGCCTGTTGTTCGCTGTGGATGAGAAAACCGGTCATGTTCGCGTCGATGCGGCTGCTGCGGCAGATATCAGTACGAATACCACCGGGGTGCACACAGGTGGCCGATACGCCGCAGCGTTGCAGGTCGAGTTCCTGGCGCAGAGCCTCGGTGAACCCGCGCACAGCAAACTTGGTGGCGTTGTAACCGCTCATGCCGGGTTGGGCGAACAGGCCGAACACGCTGGAAGTATTGACTATGTGGCCTTCGCCGCTGGCCTTGAGATACGGCAGGAACGCCTTGGTGCCATGCACCACGCCCCAGAAGTTGATGCCGACGATCCATTCCAGGTCGGCGTAGTCCACGCCTTCGACGGTACTCGACAGCGCCACCCCGGCATTGTTGAACACCAGGTTGACCTGGCCATGTTCCGCGGCACAGCGTGCAGCCCAATCCTGCATGGCTTGGCGGTCAGAGACGTCCAGCACCTGCGTGGTAACGGTCACGGGCGACAAGGTCGATGTGCGGATCAGCTCCAGGGTCTGTTCCAACCCCTGGCTGTTCTTGTCGGCCAAGGCCAGGTGGCAGCCTTCGCGTGCCAAGGCTAAAGCCAATGCGCGGCCCATGCCGGAGGCTGCACCGGTGATCGCCGCAACGCGGCCATTGAATGACTTCATGACAGGCTGCCTTCTGTGGCGGAGTGAGGGGCTGGTACGGGACGTGGCAGAGCGGGCGCCGGCAACGGGCTGGCGACGTAGTCCTTGAGCGCAAAGTGACGGGTGAGCTGTTTGAAACGCCAGGTAGAACCGGGCCACAGCGTGGTGTTCTTGCCGGTGCGTGGGTCCAGGTACCAGCTCTGGCAGCCGCCGGTGTTCCAGATGGTGCGCTTGAGCTTGTCCTGCAACTGGTGGTTGTAGGCGTGCTCTACGGCGGGTTTGACCTCGACCGTGGCAATGCGCTGGCGCCGCATATGTTTCAAGGCATCGAGGATGTAGGTGACCTGAGCTTCGATCATCAGGATCATCGAGTTATGCCCCAGGCCGGTGTTGGGTCCGACGATCAGAAACAGGTTGGGATAGCCCGGCACGGTGGTGCCTTTGAAGGCATGGGCGCCGTCGCTCCAGGCGTCCATCAGGTCGATGCCGTCGCGGCCGATGATGCAGTCTCGCGGCAAGGGGTCGCTGGCCTGGAAGCCGGTGCCGAAGATCAGGCAGTCAGCGGGATGCTTGATCCCGTCGGCGGTGATCACACCATCAGCTTCGATGCGCAGCACCCTGTCGGTGACCACCTCGACATTACTGCGCGACAGCGCCGGGTAGTAGTCATTGGAGATCAGCACGCGCTTGCAGCCGATGGTGTAGTCCGGCGTCAGCGTCTTGCGCAGGGAAGGGCGGGCCACTTGTTTGCGCAGATGCCGCAGGGCGATTTTCTGCACCATCTTCATCAGGCGTGGGTGCAAGGCAAAACCCACCACCCGGCCTTCCAGTGCCCAATAGAACGCGCCGCGCACCAGCTTTTGGGTGAACGGCAAGTGTTTGAACAGCCAGCGTTCAAGCGTTGAAATCGGCCGGTCCGGTTTGGGCATGATCCAGGGCGGCGTGCGCTGGAACAGGTCCAGGTGCGCCACTTGTGGCGCGATCTGCGGCACGAACTGGATGGCACTGGCGCCGGTGCCGATCACGGCCACGCGCTTGCCTTTCAACGAGTAGTCATGGTCCCACTGCTGGGAGTGAAAACGCTTGCCCTTGAAGCTGTCCAGCCCCGGGATATCCGGCAGCGCCGGGCGAGACAGCCCGCCCATGGCCGAGACCAGCACCCGTGCGCTGACTTGGCGGCCATTGCTGAAGCTCAGGTGCCAGCGCTGCTGTTGCTCATCAAACACCGCACGTTGCAGGGCCATGCCAAAACGCAGGTAGGGCGCCAGCTCAAAACGTGTGGCGCAGTGTTCCAGATAGGCGCGGATCTCAGGTTGTGTCGCGAACTGTCGCGACCAGTCCGGGTTGGGCGCGAAGGAAAATGAATACACATGGGACTGCACGTCACAGGCGCAACCCGGGTAGTGGTTATCGCGCCAGGTACCGCCGAGGGTCTCGGCCTGTTCGGCGATGAAGAAGTCGGTGAGCCCGGCCTCCTTGAGCTTGATCGCCATACACAGGCCAGCGAACCCCGAGCCAATGATGGCAATGTCAATTGAATCACTGTGGGCAGTCATGGGCGTGCCTCATAGATAGAAAGCGGGTGGGCATCGGATGTGCTCCTCTTTTTGTTTTGTCTTTTAGATAGAACACCATTGCAAAGGAAAATTGAATTAATTATTTTAAAAAAGATTTTAAATAATCTACCTGAAAATTTCGCCTACGCTAGGACCTTGTTCCGCATGTGCGATTTGTCCGACGGACGAGCGTGGTATGCAGGACGTCCAGGTCCAAGGGGTGGACGATGGCTGAGGCCCTGATCAATTCCGGTCGGGTCGCCAGCAGCAGGGAAGCAGAGGACCGAGCTATGGCTGTGGAATGGGTTGTCGCTGCGGGTGTGCTGGCCGGCGCCAGCGTGGCGTTATGGGGCTTGAGTGCCTGGATGACGCGGCGCATTGAAGCGCGGGTTCCGATCAACGGGCGTTTCGTCGAGGTGGATGGCGAGCGCTTTCATTATGTCGAAGAGGGCAAGGGCCCGCCGCTGGTGATGATCCACGGGCTGATGGGCAGCAGCCGTAACCTCACGTATGCCTTGTCCGGTCAGTTGCGTGAGCATTTTCGCGTGATCACCCTTGACCGGCCGGGGTCAGGCTATTCCAGCCGACACCGCGGCACGGCCGCAGACTTACCGGGCCAGGCCCGACAAATCGCGGCCTTTATCGACACGCTCGACCTGGGCAAGCCTTTGGTGCTGGGCCATTCCCTGGGTGGCGCGGTTGCTCTGGCGCTGGCCCTCGACCATCCCCATGCGGTATCCGGGTTGGTACTGGTAGCGCCTTTGACTCACCCGCAACGCATGTTGCCGCTGGTGTTCCTGTCATTATCGGTGCGCCCGGCCTGGCTGCGACGCTGGATGGCCCACACCCTGACGATGCCCGTAGGCCTGCTGAGTAAAAATGCGGTGGTCAAAGGCGTCTTCGCCCCCGATGCCGCACCGCCGGACTTCGCCACCCGGGGCGGCGGGCTGCTGGGCATGCGTCCGGACAACTTCTATGCCGCGTCCACCGAAATCAACCGGGTCAACGACCACCTGCCCGACATGGTCAAGCGCTACCCGCAACTGACCTTGCCCATCGGGCTGATCTATGGCACCCGCGACAAGGTGCTCGACTTTCAGAAACACGGCCAGGCCCTGGCGAGCAAGGTGCCAGGGCTGAAAATGCAAGTGGTCGAAGGCTGTGGGCATATGTTGCCGATCACCGCGACAGAGCGAGTGGTGGCGCTGGTGGAGCAGGTCGCCAAGCGCGTCAGGCCCGGGGCAGGCATCCGGCTGTTGCACCCTCCCAAGGCCCTGGCGAGTAGATAAGGGTGCACCCGACTCGCGGTTCAAAGGCGTTGATGCCTGTCCTAGACGCCTGATCAGACGGCTGAAAAAGAGACTGCCCGGTCACGGTAAAAAGGGCTGGAGAAACTAGTTGACGACCTAACGATTCCGCGCTATTTATTTAAAAAAATTATTTCAATGTGTAATTTGAAATTATTTTTGAAATGCCTAAGAGCGAATAAAATAATGAAAAAAACGCCTTTTATCGCATGGTTGATTTCTCGGGGCAGTCAGCGCTCCGTAAACCTGTTTGCTGCCCCAATGCACACCGGATGTGTACGGAGGATGCCATGAATCAGACCCTGGCCGCCCCGCACGTCTGGACCGACGGTAAGCGCCACCTGTGGTGGCTCGGCATCATGCCACTGGCAACCCCCTTGCTCTCCGGCGCCCTGGCGATCGGCACCGGTGTACAGCAATTGTGGTGGGTGGGTGTGCTGGTGATCTTCGGCTTGATCCCCCTGATCGACGGCCTGCTCGGCGAAGATGTCAGCAACCCGCCTGAATCTGCCGTCAGCAACCTTGAATCCCAACGTTACTATCGCTGGATCGTCTACACCGGCGTGCTGTTTGTGATCTCTTCAGTGATTATCACCGGCTGGCTGGCCGCCGGTGGCATCGACTGGATCATCAACGGCGGCCTGCTGAACGCCACGGCCACACTTGAGCCGTCGAGCTGGCTGGCCAAGGCTGCTGCATTCGTCACCGCACGCACTGAACTGCATGGCCACATCAGCGTGTTCACTTACCTGGGTATGGCAATGTCCACCGGCGCTGCCACGGGCATCGCGATCAACACCGCCCATGAACTGGGGCACAAACCCAAGCCCCTGGAAGTGTTCCTGGCCAAGGTCACCCTGGCGCCGACGTTCTACGGGCACTTCTACACCGAACATAACCGCGGCCATCACGTTCGGGTCGCCACCCCGGAAGATCCCGCCAGCTCGCGGTTGGGGGAAAGTTTTTGGGCATTCCTGCCGCGTTCGGTGTGGTTCAGCGCCGTGTCGGCCTGGAACCTGGAACGCGAACGCCTGCGCAAACTCGGTTTGCCGGCCTTGCACTGGAAGAACGCCGTGCTAAGTGCCTGGATGTACAGCGTGGTGTTGTGGGGCGCGATGATTGCCTGGTTGGGCGCGGCGGTGATTCCGTTCCTGATCATCCAGGGCATCTACGGGTTCTCGTTGCTGGAAGTGGTGAACTACGTCGAGCATTACGGCCTCAAGCGCCAGAAGTTGCCCAATGGCCGTTACGAACGCTGCTCGCCGCGCCATTCATGGAACAGTAACCGGATTGTCACCAATATCTTCCTGTTCCAACTTCAGCGGCATTCCGATCACCATGCCAACCCCACGCGCAGTTATCAGTCGTTGCGCCACTTCGATGAGTCACCGCAACTTCCGTATGGTTACGCGAGCA
The DNA here is from genome assembly GCF_020790195.1 of Pseudomonas sp. HN8-3. NCBI lineage: Bacteria > Pseudomonadati > Pseudomonadota > Gammaproteobacteria > Pseudomonadales > Pseudomonadaceae > Pseudomonas > Pseudomonas sp. HN8-3. The sequence goes on along the minus strand of NZ_CP086206.1, from coordinate 3,302,359 downwards.
TGATTGTCTGGGCCTATGTGCCTTACCTGTGGCGACGTCGTATGGACCATCGGGTACTCAATCATTATGCCGGGGATATCACCCTGACCAATCTTCAACCGTCACAGCGTTTGAAGTATCTGGAGAAGTACAGCAACAGCGCCAAGCCGTTTTGAAATGAAGTAAGCAGTACGTGCGTACTCGGGATCTGTGTATCGCGCAGGTCCTTGTCGCCCCCAGTATCAGGTGCAAGAACGTGGTTTGACCCTACAAAAATAATTTCAAGGGAAGGACGTACACCATGCAAAGTTCTGCCAAGTTCACCGCCCATATCCTGCTGGCAGCGATGGGCCTGATTGTTTATCACCAGGCCCAGGCTGCCCGTATCGAACCTGCTGGCAGTGCCTTCACGGCTCAAGGGCCCATCAGCTTTTCCAAAGGCAAGCTGATCAGCGCCGACTGCACGATCAAGGTGGCCGGCAAGGTCGCGGCCGATGGCTCATCGGTGAATGTCGATAAAGTCGAGTTTGACGGTGGCCTCAAATGCAGCCGTGTCGAAGCGATCAATTTGCCCTGGGTGCTGGTCGCCAAAGATACAAAGAGTGGCTCGATGTCCAGGATCAGCGTCGATGTGCACGCCTTTGGCCTGGGCGGCAAGTGCGGCCCTTCAACCGCCGACGGTACTTGGGATAACGCCACCGGCAAGTTGGAAGCCGCCAATGTTGCTATTGGCGAAGACTGCAAGATCAACACGGTATCCATCAAGATGCCGCCCAACTTCAAAGTGGTCGAATAAACCGTTCCAACTGTTGCAGCGGTAAATGCATTGAAATTTGGCTGGAAAGGGAAGTTCTGCAGTTTCACCGTGACCTCTCGATCATGGCCATTATCCCTGGCGAAATGAATCGCCATAACATGTGAGGAAAAACAATGAAAAGCTTGAAAACTCTCGTGTCGTTGACTGCCCTGGCTGTTTGCATGGGTGCTGCTTCGATGGCCAATGCGGCTTCAATCAGCCCGGAAGGCCCTTTCACCACGACCGCAGGCTCCATCGTGGTGCAGTCACCGTCGTCGTTCGGGGGCTCTGTGACCTGTGGCATTACCTTCAGCGGCAATGTCAGCGGCGGCGTTGCGACTATCAACAATGCCTCGCTGACCGGCGGTGGCCTGTGTGCATTGCCCACCTTGAAAAGCATCCCGTCGCCAGGCTGGAAGCTGACGGCCTTGTCGGGCACTACCGGCCAAGTAGAGAACGTTGGTTACACCATTAAAAAGACCATCGTAATCCCAGGTACCGACTGCGGTCCATCCACTATCAGCGTGGCCTGGAATGCTGCGACTCACACGCTTACAGCTGCCAACCAGGCTCTGAGCGGTGGCTGCAACGTGGTTTCGCTGACCACTACTGCTGCTGGCCTGACCGTCAATCCATAACGGCTGCTTATTGCAGAATAAAGGGTTGATCACCCGCTGAAAGGCCGGTACCTCGCCAGAGGTGCCGGCTGTCGTGGAAAGCCGGCCATGCCGGGAGCGCATAATAATAAGGAGTGCCGCATGATCAGTAAGAAACAACAGGCTCAAACACTGCTGGGGCTGGCAATATTGGGAGGCTTGATGACGACTGCGCCCGCGCAGGCGGGTGGTTTCTCCACGCCGACTTATGGTGCTCCAGGCTGGGGCCGGGCATTCGGCGGCGGCTCTCTGTTCAAGAATGATCCAAGCTCTGCCTACAACAACCCGGCGGCCATGGCGTTCGTCGACCAGTCCGTGGTTCAACAGACCGTTGACTATGCTCGGGTCAAAATCAAATACAGCGGCCAAGCCTATGATTACACCGGTAACCCGGTCAGTAATACGGCGGTAATGCCTGATGGCAGCTTTGACCCCAGCACTGCAGCACTCAATAACAACGATGGCGGCCAGGGTGGTTTCACCGCCTGGTTGCCTACCGGCTTCCTCGTTATTCCAATCGGTGACCGCTTTGCATTCGGCCTCAGTCAGGTCGTGCCGCAAGGTATGCGCACCACCTGGAATGAAAACTCCAAGTTTCGCGACTTCGCCGTGGACACCAAAATCGAGACCGTCGGTCTGACGGGCTCCTTATCCTTCAAGGTGCGTGACGACTTCTCCATCGGCGGGGGCCTTATCGTTCAGCGCAGTCAAGGCTTCGTCAGCCAGAATGTTGACCTGTTTTCGGCCGCGTCAGTCTCACCAGGCTTGGGTAACGGGGCATTTCCGGCGGGCGTCGGCACCGCGCTGATGCGGGTGAAGGTCGATAACATCTCCACTGGCTGGTTTACCGGTGTTGTCTGGAAGCCGACTGATCGAGACTCGCTGGGCCTTAACTATCACGCCAAAATCAAAAACAAGCTGACAGGCAAATACAGCGTCCGGGCTGATGCCTTGAACAATGGCCTGATGACTGACGATACGATCTTCGGTAACGGCAAGACGCTGGTCGAAACGGCTTATCCGGGCCTGACGCTGTACCCCGGTGGCGCCCATGCCAGTACTCAGTTGGATATTCCAGCCACCGCGGCGCTCGACTGGGTGCACCAGTTCAACGACCGCTGGACCTTGGGTCTCAGCGCCATGTGGACCCAGTGGTCGTCCTTCAAGGACCTCACGCTCAAGTCTCAGGGTTCGACTATCGTCGCCATTCCCTATAACTACAAAGATGCGTGGATGTACTCGGTGGGGGGAGATTTCAAGGCAACGGACGAGCTGACCTTGCGCGCTGGTGTGGCCTATGACCAAACGCCAACCCGCAATTCGACGCGCGATCCGCGTATTCCTGACGGTGACCGTTACTTTCTCTCTTTGGGTGCGGGCTACGATATCAAAGCCGTTCCTGGCTTGACTCTGGACGCCGCGTACTCGCATCAATTTGTCGAGAAGGTCAACATCAAGACCCAGAACGTAGACCGACTGGGCGGTGGCAGGCTTGACGGCAAGGCCGAGTCCTCAGGCGATATTGTCAGCCTGTCAGCCACGTACAAGTTCTGAGCCCATCCTGACAGCGAGTACCAGAGCATCTGGTGCTCGCTGCTCAACGATTTTGATAACTGTTTTGAGGCCTTCGTTCGGCCTCAAATTATTGCGCTCAATGACTAAATAAAAATTTCAAAACAAAATTTGAATTTAATCATTCAAGTTTGTAGTGTGGTTTTACGCCGCCGCGCAGCTCGACCTGCCTGTGCTTTGGCCACATCTCGAATCAAGTAGAGGTATCCCTATGCTTATCTGGTTATTGGTGGGTTTCGCAGCAGCGATTGCCCTGGCGTATCGACAAGCCGCCGCTACCCTGTGGCTGGTCACTGGCCTGGTTTGGCTGGCAGCGGGTTACCTGTTCAACGTCGTGGCCGGCCTGGGCACCGCCGTCGCGGCGGTACTGGTGGTGTTGCCGGCCCTGGTGCTGGCGCTCAAACCCCTGCGCCGCACGCTGTTGACCAGCAAGGCCCTAGGCCTGTTTCGCACGATCATGCCGGCGATGTCCGACACCGAGCGTGCGGCCATCGAGTCCGGCACTGTGTGGTGGGATGCCGAGCTGTTCAGCGGCAAGCCCAACTGGCAGCGCCTGTTGCAAGCCGCGCCGGCCAGCCTGAGTGCGGAGGAGCAAGCCTTTCTCGACAATGAGGTCGAAACCCTGTGCGACATTGCCAACGACTGGGAAACCACCCAAGTCTGGCAGGACATGTCCCCCGAAGGCTGGCAATACACCAAGGACGCCGGGTTCCTCGGCATGATTATTCCCAAGCAGTACGGAGGCAAAGGCTTCTCCCACTACGCCCACTCCCAGGTGGTGATGAAGCTGTCGACTCGCTGCTCGGCGGCGGCGATTTCGGTGATGGTGCCCAACTCCCTGGGCCCGGCCGAATTGCTGCTGCATTACGGCACCGACGCCCAGCGCAATTACTACCTGCCGCGCCTGGCGCGGGGCGAAGACATCCCGTGTTTTGCCTTGACCAGCCCGTATGCCGGCTCTGATGCGGGTGCGATCCCGGACCTGGGCATTGTCTGCAAAGGTTTGCACGAAGGCGAAGAAGTGCTGGGTTTCAAAGTGACCTGGGACAAGCGTTACATCACCCTTGGCCCGATTGCCACGGTATTGGGCCTGGCATTTCGCGCCGAAGACCCGGACGGCCTGCTTGGCGCGGCCGGTTCCCTGGGTATTACCTGTGCGCTGATCCCGACTTCTCATCCAGGGGTGAACAGCGGTCGTCGTCACTGGCCGCTGAATGCGGTGTTCCAGAACGGTCCTACCACCGGCAAGGACGTATTCATTCCACTGGAGTGGGTGATTGGCGGCCGTGAACAAGTCGGTAACGGCTGGCGCATGTTGATGGAGTGCCTGGCCGCGGGCCGGGCTATTTCCCTGCCTTCGGCTAACGTTGGCCTGGGTAAAGTCGCCGTGCGCGGCACTACAGCCTATGCGGCGATGCGCAAGCAGTTCGGCTTGCCCATCGGCAAGTTCGAAGGGGTGCAGGCTCCGTTGGCGCGCATGGCCGGGCACCTGTATGCCTGCGATGCGGTGCGCAAGGTGTCGGTAGCGTCCCTGGATGCCGGTGAGAAACCTTCAGTGATCTCAGCCATTGCCAAATACCACGTCACTGAGCGCGCGCGCATCATCGTCAACGACGGCATGGACATTGTCGCCGGCAAGGGCATCTGCATGGGGCCCAATAACTTCCTCGCCCGTGCCTATCAGCAAAGCCCCATCGCCATTACGGTGGAAGGCGCCAACATCATGACCCGCTGCCTGATCATCTTTGGCCAGGGCCTGATTCGTTGCCACCCCTATGTGTTGCGCGAAATGGAAGCGGCGCGCAACCCGGACCGGCGCAAGGCGCTGGAAGACTTCGACAGCGCGATGTTCGGCCATGTGAGTTTTGTACTGGCCAACACCGTCCGCGCAGCGGTGCATTCCCTGACTGGCGGGCGCCTGCTTGCCGCGCCTGCCAAGACCGACCCGGCGCTGGCGTCCTACTACCGTCAGGCCAATCGGCTGTCGGTGGTGCTGGCGTTGATCTCGGACATTTCCATGGGCGTGCTCGGGGGGGCCCTCAAGCGCAAGGAAAGTATCACCGGGCGTTTGGGGGATATTCTGTCGCAGCTGTACATCCTGTCGTGCGTACTCAAGCGTTTCGAGGACGACGGCCGGCCCCAGGCAGATCTGCCGCTGGTGCATTGGGCGGCGCAGGACGCGTTGCTGCGCGCCTATGAAGCCTTGGCTGAGGTGCTCGACAACTACCCGTCGAAACCAGCGGCGACGGTGGTGCGCGCGTTGAGTTTTCCGTTTGGCATTCCCCTGCACAAACCGTCGGATCGTCTGTTGGCGCAAGTGGCCGATGTGGTGCAAACCCCTGGGGAAACCCGCGACCGCTTGCTGGCCAATTCCTACATCCCGCGCCCGGAAATCGACAAGCTGGCCTACGGCGAATTGGGCTTTCGTTTACTGCCACAGGTGGAGTCGATCGAGGCTCGGCTTAAACCCGCCATCAAGCAAGGTTTGCTTGGCCCGCTGCCGATTTCGGCCACGGCCTTTACCGAATGGCGCGTCAAGGCGCGGGCGCTGGACTTGATCAGCGACGACGAGGACGCCTTGCTGGGCCGCTATGTGGAATACGCCGATCACGGTATCCAGGTGGATGACTTCCCCCAGGATTTTGGTTTGCTGGAGGCGTTGCAGCAGCGCAAGCAGGCGCTCGAACCGGCCGCCAAACGGCGCAGCAGCCAAAGCGAAAACGCCCCGGTGAATTGACAGTGTGGGAGGGGGCTTGCCCCCTCCCACATTTGATTGGGTTTACAAGGCAAATGTGTGGCGTGAGTGAGTGCTTACCATGAGTGACAACTACCTTTCATTCGTCAACTCCCCCTGGGGCCGTCGCCTGGCCCAGGCTATTGGCTTGCCGCAACCCTTGGCGCTGCAGCGTCATCGCAGCGGCCAGGCCGGGCTGGCCAACCCGGTGATCATCGCCGGGGCAGGGTGCCTGGCGGCGTCGGTGCAGCGTATTTTCAGCGCCACCGACACCGTCGCCGCCACGGCGGCAACCCTCAAGGCGCCGTCCACGGTCAAGGTGCAAGGCGCAGTGTTTGATGCCAGTGGCGTGGTCGATCTGCAACAGTTGGACGAGCTCTACCTGTTCTTCCACGCCAACGCCAAGCGCCTCGGTCAACATGGCCGAGTGGTGGTGCTCGGCACTGCGCCGGAACACAGCAAGGACTTGCCCCAGGCCATCGCTCAGCGTGCTCTGGAGGGCTTGGTGCGCTCGCTGGCCAAGGAGCTGCGTCGGGCGATCACCGTACAATTGTTGTATGTGGCGCCGGGTGCCGAGGAGGCATTGGACAGCAGTTTGCGCTTCTTCCTCTCACGCCGCTCTGCCTATGTCTCGGGGCAGGTGGTGCGCCTGGAAAAACCTGTGGATGGCAGCACCACCGTCAATTGGGACAAACCCTTCGCCGGTCGCCGTGCCTTGGTCACCGGTGCTTCCCGAGGCATCGGCCTGGCCATCGCCCAGGTGCTGGCGCGTGACGGCGCCCATGTGGTGTGCGTGGACGTGCCCCAGGCCCAGCAAGCTTTGCAACAGGCCGCCGCCAGCGTCGGCGGGTCGTCGTTGCCCCTGGACATCACCGCCGCCGACACCGCCGCGCTGTTGCAAGCCCATGTCAGCCAATACGGTGGCTTTGATGTGGTGGTGCACAACGCCGGGATCACCCGTGACAAGACCATCGCCAAGATGACCGAAGCCGCCTGGCGCAGCGTGATGGCGGTCAACCTGCAGGCACCGTTGCAGCTCAGTGAAGCCTTGCTCGACAACCAGGGCATAAACGCCGGTGGGCGCATCATCTGCGTGTCGTCGATTTCAGGGATTGCCGGCAACCTGGGGCAAAGCAACTATGCCACCTCCAAGGCGGGCGTGATTGGCCTGGTGCAAGGTCTGGCACCGCGTGCGGCGGCCCGGCAGGTCACAGTGAATGCGGTGGCGCCCGGCTTTATCGAGACCCAGATGACCGCGAAGATCCCGTTGATGATCCGTGAGGCGGGGCGGCGCATGAATTCATTGTCTCAGGGCGGGCAGCCTATTGATGTGGCCGAGACTATCGCCTGGCTCGCTCATCCTGCGTCGGGCGGAGTGAATGGCCAGGTCGTGCGAGTGTGTGGCCAAAGCCTGTTGGGAGCCTGAAGCGATGGACTATGTGACGCAGATTATCGACCCGCCGCCGTCGCGCACGCAGTTGCTGCTCGACGGTATGCGCGCTATGCGCAAGCCCAAGCTCGACGGTGCGCCGCTGTTACCCACGGCGTGCCTGGTGCGCGCTGCGGTGGCGCTTTCCCCCGCGGGTATCGCCGCTTACGCACGGGCCTGTGGCTTTCGTCCCGAACAGGGCGTGCCGCTGTCCTACCCCCATGTATTGGCCTTTCCCTTGCACTTGATGCTGCTGACCCGGCCAAGCTTCCCGTACCCGGCCAGCGGCATGGTGCATCTGGCCAATCGTATTCGTCAGCACCAGCGCCTGCACCAGGGCCAGGCGTTGCGCGTGGAGGTGTACTGCGAGCGCTGGGTCGCCCATCCCAAGGGGCAGGCATTGAGTATCGCCACCCGTGCCTTCAGTGCGGGCGCGCTGGTGTGGGAAAGCGACAGCCTGTACCTGCGCCGTAACGTCAACAACCCCGTGGGTGAGCCATGGAATGACCCATTGCCATTGCAGGAGGAAGGCTTGTTGCGCACCCAGCGCTGGGTGCTTCCCGCCGACCTGGGGCGACGCTTTGCCAAGGTCTCGGGGGATTTCAATCCGATTCACACCTCGGTCATTGGGGCCAGGCTTTTTGGTTTTCGCCGTGCCATCGCCCATGGCATGTGGACGCTGGGCCGTGCATTGGCGGCGCAACAACCGCCCGGTGGCCTGGAGCAGGCGCAAGCGCATTGCGATTTCAAGTTGCCGATTTTCCTGCCTGGCCAGGTCGCCCTGTGGAGCCACCCGGTGACTGGCCCACGCCGTGAGTTCGAAGTGCGCAATTTCGCCGGGGACAAACCCCATATGCGCGGGCTATTTATTTGGAAAGAGAACCAGTGATGAGTGACTACAGCTTCAACCCGGCGCCAACTCGCCGCGTGGCGATTATCGGCGGCAATCGCATTCCGTTTGCTCGCTCCAACACGGTGTATGCCCATGACAGCAACCAGGATCTGCTGGTCGCCGCTCTCCAGGGCCTGGTCGACCGTTACAACCTGCATGGCCAACGCCTGGGCGAATTTGCCGCCGGGGCAGTGATCAAGCATTCGCGGGATTTCAACCTGGCCCGTGAAGCGCTGTTGTCCACCACACTGTCGCCGCAAACCCCGGCCTATGATGTGCAGCAAGCCTGCGGCACCGGGCTTGAAGCTGCGCTGCTGGTGGCGAATAAAATCGCTCTGGGCCAGATCGAAGTCGGCATTGCCGGTGGCGCCGACACCACCTCCGACGCGCCTATCGGCATCAACGAATCCTTGCGCCATACCTTGCTTGCGGCCAATCGCGCCAAGGGCATGGGCGACAAGCTCAAGCAACTCCTCAACGTGCGCCCGTCGATGTTGTTCAAGCCGCTGCTGCCGCGCAATGGCGAGCCGCGTACGGGGCTGTCCATGGGCGAACACTGCGAAGAAATGGCCAAGCGCTGGCAGATCAAGCGCCTGGCCCAGGACGAGTTGACCCTTACCAGCCACCAACGATTGGACGCGGCCTACAACCGCGGTTTTTTCGACGACCTGATCAGTCCCCATCGCGGCCTGGCCCGCGACAATAACCTGCGTGCCGATATCAGCCTGGAGAAACTGGCGGGCCTGTCGCCGGTATTCGACCGCCAGAACGGCACCCTCACTGCCGGCAACTCCACGCCCTTGACCGATGGCGCTTCGGTGGTGCTGCTTGCCAGTGAAGAATGGGCCACCGCCAATGGCTGGCCGGTGCTGGCCTACTTGCGCACGGGTGAGACGGCGGCGGTAAATTTTGTCGACGGCACCGAGGGCCTGCTGATGGCACCGGCCTACGCCGTGCCGCGCATGTTGCAACGGGAAGGCTTGAGTTTTGCCGACTTTGATTTATTCGAGATACACGAAGCGTTTGCCGCCCAGGTGCTGTGTACGCTCAAAGCGTGGGAAGACCCTGAATATTGCCGCGAGCGGCTCGGCCTTGAGACGCCCTTGGGCACCATCGAGCGCAGCAAGATGAACGTCAACGGTGGCTCACTGGGCTGCGGCCATCCGTTCGCGGCCACTGGCGGTCGGCAATTGGCGGCGCTGGCCAAGGCGATCCATGAACGCGGTGGTGGCCGCGGCCTGATCTCGATCTGTGCGGCGGGTGGATTGGGCATTACCGCCATCGTCGAAAAGTAACGCTTTTAAAAACAACAATAAGGACACTGCCATGAACGCTATCAGCCTGGAACACACCGAACGTATCTGGTTGAACACTTACCTGCCCGGCGTTCCAGCCGATATCGAGACCGGGATCGAGGAGTATCCGTCGCTGCGTGAAGTGTTCCTGGAGCATCTTGAAAAATTCAGCGAGCGGGTGGCCTACGTCAGCATCGGCACCGAAATGACCTACGCCGACTGGCGGGTTCAGGGCATCGCCTTTGCCGCTTGGTTACAGGGCCAGGGCGTAAAGAAGGGCGACCGCGTGGCGCTGATGATGCCCAACTGCTTGCAATACCCGATCTGCCTGTTGGGCTCGATCCTGGCCGGTGCCGTGGTGGTCAACGTCAACCCGTTGTACACCGCCCATGAACTCAAGCACCTGCTCAAGGACAGCGGCGCCGAAACCGTGGTGATCTTCGAGAACTTCGCCCACACCCTGGAAAAAGCCATGGCCGGCAGCAGCGTCAAGCGCGTGGTGCTCGCGGCTATCGGTGATTTGCTGGGGACCTTCAAGGGCGCGGCGATGAACTTTATCCTGCGCCGCGTGCAGAAGCAGGTGCCGGCTTTCAAGCTGCCCGGTGCGCTGCGCTTCAAGCAGGTGCTTGAACAGGGCAGGGGGCTGCACCACTTGCCGGTTGCGCTGGATCGCGATGAGCTGGCCTTCCTGCAGTACACCGGCGGCACTACCGGCGATGCCAAGGGCGTGATGCTCAGCCATCGCAATATCATTGCCAACCTGCTGCAAGCCAAGGCCTGGGTCGGCGACCAACTGGACCAGCACAAGCAGGAAACCAATGTGACCCTGCTGCCGCTTTACCACATCTTTTCGCTGACCGTGAATTGCCTGATGTTCATGTGCCTGGGCGGGCGCAATATCCTCATCGCCAACCCGCGGGACGTGAAGCGGGTGCAGATGATCCTGCGCAAGGAGCGCTTCAACGGGATTGCCGGGGTTAACACGCTGTTTAATGGCTTGCTGGAGAACAAGGAATTCTGCTCGCGGGATTTTTCCGACCTGCGCCTGGTGATCGCCGGCGGTATGGCCACCCACACCGCGGTGGCCAAGCGCTGGAAGGAGGTGACCGGGCTGCCGATCATCGAAGGCTACGGGCTGACCGAGTGTTCGCCCGTGGTGAGCATCAGCCCTATCGATATTTCGCGTATGCGCGAGATGGAATTTACCGGCAGCATCGGCGTGCCGTTGCCGTCGACCTGGGTGCGTTTCATGCGCGAAGACGGCGAGCTGGCTGACATCGGCGAGCAAGGCGAGCTGCAAGTACGCGGCCCGCAAGTGATGCAGGGCTACTGGAAGCGGCCCAAGGAAACTGCTGAGGTATTGGATGCCGACGGTTGGCTGTCCACCGGCGATATCGGGGTGATGGACGGGCGCGGCTATATTCGCCTGGTGGACCGCAAGAAGGACATGATCCTGGTCTCGGGTTTCAATGTGTACCCCAATGAAATCGAGGACGTGGTGGCGATGCACCCGGGTGTCGCGGAAGTGGCGGCGATCGGTGTGGAAGATGCCGTGAGTGGGGAGAAGGTCAAGATCATCGTGGTGCGCAAGGATCCGGCCCTGACCCAGGAGCAGATTCTTGCGCATTGCCGGGAATACCTGACGGGGTACAAGGTGCCCCGGTATGTGGAGTTCCGCAGTACCGAGCTGCCCAAGACGACGGTTGGCAAGGTACTGCGGCGCGCATTGCGCTGACTCGGTTTACCGGGGCTGGCCAATCGTCAGAGGTAACCATCGTCGGGGAAATTGAGACCAATGACATCCTGGCTGTGGATCGGTCGGATGCTTTTGATCAAGAAATCAGTCTTGCCATTTCCCGTCAAATCGACACCGAGGAAGTACCTATTGGTTTTTGGGTTGAATGTCAGGATGGTATCGCCCGGTTGTCCGCTGTACTGACTGACGTAGTTGAGTTGGACTTGCGAATTTTCGCTCAGGCTGCTCAAGTCGATTTTGTCTTGGCCTGTGGTGAAGTCCATAAGCAAGTCAGCGTTGTTGCGCGGGGAGTCGCCGGCGGCATGATAAGTAAACGTGTTGGAGCCACCGTTGCCGGTCAGTATGTCGGCTCCGCCACCTCCAGTCAGGACGTTGTCCGCACTGTTTCCGGTAATACGATCGTTGCCTGTGCCGCCTTTCGCGTTTTCGATAAGGGTTTGGGCGCTGATGTGCACGTTGTTAGTCAAACCACCCACGCTGGAGCGTGAATCCGGGGTCAGGTTGATTCGCTGGTTTTGCGCGAAGCCAGAGAAGTCCAGCGTGTCATTGCCTTGTTTGTCGTGCACGCTGAAACCGGGCCTGTCGGTGGGAGACGTAAGGCTGGTTTCGGGCTTGCCCGTGTTGGAGTTGAAGCCGTAGACAGTGTCGGCGGCTGTGGATTGCGCAAGTGGAGGCGTAACCGGGGGTGGCGTCGTGGGTACCGGAGTGGGAACGGAAGGGCGTGTAAGTTTTGATTCAGGTGGCACCACTGGGGTGGCATTCGTCAAAATATCTGTGGGCTTTATGGGCTTTTCACTCAGAATCACCAGCATGGAATAGGGGTCGCCAGTTACATTCATGATCAGCCTGTAGCGCTTGATACTCTCATCGTAGTCCAGCGTCAGTTCACCTTTCTTCCCCGTGTGCCAGTCAACAAGCTTGGGTTTCTGGATGCCCGCATCTTTCAACATGGTTGACAGGTCAATCTTGTCGATGCCACTTGTGAAGTCTGTGAGTGTATCGGGGTTTTCACCAGGTGAGTCGCTGACACTGTTATATACAAAGGTATCTGCGCCACCTCCACCGGTCAGCGTGTCGCCGCCAGCACCTCCCCTCATGCGGTTGTTGGCGTTATTGCCGATCAGCACATCGTGCCCCGAGCCGCCAATGGCATTTTCAATAACAACGCCCTTGGCAATTGATACATTACCCTCACGGCCGCCGACATCCGAGAGTGTTCCCGCGTTCAAGTTGATCCTTTGATTTTTTTTGAAACCGGAAAAATCCAGAGTGTCTTCACCGCCGTTATCCCAGACACAAAAGAACGGCAAGTCGTTGGGGGAGGTCAACGTGTAGTGGTCGCGCTCTGTGTTGGAGTTGAAACCGTAGGTCGTATTGCCTTTACGGGTTTCGTCGTTGGCCTTGTATCGCAAATGAGCGCCGGCAATATCGTGCATCATCGGGGTTTGGGAAGAGTCCGATACGAACGAGTTTTTATTATTTTCATTGGGGCGAAACAGGCTAAAGTTATAACTCATAGTGCTATAGACGTCGCTGCTTTGAGGGAGGTCAAGATCCGGATGCTCAAGTCCCAAGGTGTGCCCGATCTCGTGGACCATTGCCGCATGCAGCCCGGCCCCTTCATTTTTTCCGATATTTACGTCCTGAGCGCCGTAAGCATTTGGCAACGTAGCGTCACCGCCCCCACCTGAGACTTCCCGAACTGACAGGTGAGTGTCAGCATTTTTGCCATTTTCGACAAAATTGACTTTTATAACATCTTCCCAAGACCGAAGTGCCTGCCTGAATGCTCTCTTTTTGGTCTCGCTGAATTCGGTAAATGCATAGGACACAGTGAGTTGTCCGTCACCATTGCGATCTTGTATTTTATAGTTGCTGCGAGTGAGACTTTTAGCAACTTCATTGGGAGGATCGGAAGAGAGTGAGTTGCTAGCGGATAAGTTGGAAGTTTCGGTTGTCACAGAGAACGATTTTGCGGGCGGGCAGTAAGCGCGAATCGACGACATGATTGAGACCCTTGAGTAAGTGGGTATTAGTTGCTGGCCATGCTTGCAATTGATGTAGAAGGCGGGGGTAAGTTAGACGCTTTTGGGAGGCTGCTCTAGGGGTACAGTATTTCGATATATGATTGTGTTGTTAGGTAACTGTGATCATGTTGCTAGTGTGCTAGGTGTTGTCGGAATAATTACTTTGTGGGGGAGGTGCCAAGATAGTTAAGCGAAGGGCGAGGGTTATCTTGTCAGATAGAATGGGCGTTGAATGGCTCGTGCGCTCATATTTTCGTTATTTAGAAAACAAGCAATGAGTGCGTGCATAGAACATGCAACAATGAGTGACGTCGCCCGTAGACAGGGCGACGTGATTGATTACTAGGCTCTGTACGAAAAGAGATGTCGCAAACACCGCATGGAACAAGCCAGCGAGACCATAGCGGCATAGCTTTTCGCGAGCTTGTCGAAGCGTGTCACGATCCGGCGGTTCTCTTTCAGCCAGCCAAACATGCGCTCGATGATGTTGCGCTGTCGGTACTTTGGCCGATCAAACAGTCTTGGTAAGCCAGGTTTGGGTTTGCGCTTCATCGAGCGCAGCGGGATGACGGGTTGCATCCGATATTGGTCGCAGTAGCGGCGTAGCGCTTCGGCGTCGTAGCCCTTGTCGGCAAGCAACCATCTACAGCGTTTACGCGGGCGGCCACGTTGGCTCGATGGAATGCTGACCTCGTTTAACAGGGGGTGGGCGTAGCTGATGTCACTGGCATGACCGCCAGAGAGGAGGAAGCGCAACGGTGTTCCGTTGGCGTCGCAGAGCATGTGGATTTTGGTTGTCAGGCCACCACGACTGCGGCCTAGAGCGTGATCGGCAGGCTCGTCAGGCCCCCTTTTTTCCCGGCGCCAGAGGAGGCTCGGGTTGCGCGTACTGCGGTTGAGTCGATCATCCAAGTTTGCAAATCGATCAAGCCTTGCTCATTCAATCTCAGGTGCAAGCGTTTGAGCATCTGATCGAATGTCCCCTGGTTTCGCCAGCCCCTAAATCGTTGATAGACCGTTGACCACGGGCCGAAGCGTTCCGGCATATCTCGCCACGCAGCACCTGAGCAGAGCACCCACAGCACGCCATCGAGCATCAGGCGGTCGCTCAGACGGGGCCGCCCCCGACCATGTGTTTCGGTGAAGAGATCAGCAACCATAGCCCAGGCTTCATCCGAGAGTTCGTAACGCTTTGCCATCACAGGATTCCTTTCCGTAGATAGCTGGAAACTCTACAAAATTTCAGCTTCCGAGGGACGCCGACTGGGTTTCTCGGGATTTCGTACAGACCCTAAGTCTACCTACCCGAGTCAGTGTGAGAAAAGTACCATGGTTGTTGACGGAAAAGCCTTGGCTCTACAACCGCTCGGTTCAGTTAAGATATTTAAGATTGTTAATACTCATCGAGACGGCGCAATACATCGTTTTACCTTTGTATTCATGCTTGATGTTTCGCTTAAAGGGGGTTTTAAAACGTTGAAACTCAATTATTTCTGAAAATTTTTCATCTTTTTCTCTGTAGCGAATATCAGCGTTTAGATATTCTTCGATTTTAGATACATAGTCCTCAATCGAGACGTTAATCTCAGACCCGTTCGCCTCGATCCTGAGGTGTCCGTCCAAAGTTAAAGGAGTTCCGGGACCTTTTTCGTAGTAAACGTATTCCTCGACTTTGATTCTTATATCTTTATAGTTATCTCCTGTGACAGCAATCATGAGGTTTTGGATTTCGTCTTTTAATTGTTGCCGGGAATATATTTCAATGATCATGATAATTTCCTTTATAAAAAACAGTTAGGGTTTGTGCACTAAGCCAATTGCTGATGGTGTCGGGCTTAGGGAGATAGAATGTGTGCGCCAAGCTGCTCTTGCAACTGTCAGAAATGACAGTTGTTAGACCCGATTGCACTAAAAGCTTGGTAGTTTCAGGGTATTTGTTATAACTTTATGAAATGTTTTTCGATTGGTTATTCTTTAAGTTGATTTTTTGGCAGGGACACAATGAAAATTGCGACGTGGTGTTAGGCTCTGTACGAAAAGAGATGTCGCAAACACCGCATGGAACAAGCCAGCGAGACCATAGCGGCATAGCTTTTCGCGAGCTTGTCGAAGCGTGTCACGATCCGGCGGTTCTCTTTCAGCCAGCCAAACATGCGCTCGATGATGTTGCGCTGTCGGTACTTTGGCCGATCAAACAGTCTTGGTAAGCCAGGCTTGGGTTTGCGCTTCATCGAGCGCAGCGGGATGACGGGTTGCATCCGATATTGGTCGCAGTAGCGGCGTAGCGCTTCGGCGTCGTAGCCCTCGTCGGCAAGCAACCATCTACAGCGTTTACGCGGGCGGCCACGTTGGCTCGATGGAATGCTGACCTCGTTTAACAGGGGGTGGGCGTAGCTGATGTCACTGGCATGACCGCCAGAGAGGAGGAAGCGCAACGGTGTTCCGTTGGCGTCGCAGAGCATGTGGATTTTGGTTGTCAGGCCACCACGACTGCGGCCTAGAGCGTGATCGGCAGGCTCGTCAGGCCCCCTTTTTTCCCGGCGCCAGAGGAGGCTCGGGTTGCGCGTACTGCGGTTGAGTCGATCATCCAGGTTTGCAAATCGATCAAGCCTTGCTCATTCAATCTCAGGTGCAAGCGTTTGAGCATCTGATCGAATGTCCCCTGGTTTCGCCAGCCCCTAAATCGTTGATAGACCGTTGACCACGGGCCGAAGCGTTCCGGCATATCTCGCCACGCAGCACCTGAGCAGAGCACCCACAGCACGCCATCGAGCATCAGGCGGTCGCTCAGACGGGGCCGCCCCCGGCCATGTGTTTCGGTGAAGAGATCAGCAACCACAGCCCAGGCTTCATCCGAGAGTTCGTAACGCTTTGCCATCACAGGATTCCTTTCCGTAGATAGCTGGAAACTCTACAAAATTACAGCTTCCGAGGGACGCCGATTGGGTTTCTCGGGATTTCGTACAGAGCCTAGCACCGTGATTGATTAAAGTGCGCTGACCTTGACCCAGCGCTCCTCCAGGGCCGCCACGCGAATCGCTGTCGCCAACCGCTCCACCTCCCATGCAGCCTCAAAATCCGTGCCATCCGCACCTTGCCCCGCCAGCGCCATGATCAACTCCTGCACCTCCAGTGTCTTCAACTCGTTGTAGCCCAACTGATGCCCCGCCGCCGGGCTGAACGCCGCATAGCCGGGCAGCGTAGGGCCTGCCAACACGCGTTGAAAGCCGTCCTGCCCGACGCGGTGCAGGCGCAGTTCATTCAAGCGCTCCTGATCGAACGCCAAGGTGCCTTTGGTCCCGCTTATTTCAAAGCACAGGTGGTTTTTGTAGCCGTGCTTGAGCCAACTGCTGCTCACCGTGCCGCGTGCACCGTTGGCGAAGCGCAGCAGGGCGTGCACCTGGTCATCCACGGCGATGGATTTCAAATCAGCGCTGCCTTGGGTCGCGGGGCGCTGAGCATGCACGGTCTGGGTATCGGCACACACACTGATCACATCGCCCACAAGGTAACGCGCCATCGACAGCAAATGGCTGCCCAGGTCAGCCAGAGCACCACCGGCGTGTCCCACTTCGCAGCGCCACGACCACGGCGAGACCGGATCGGCCATGAAGTCTTCGCTGAACTCACCCTGGAAGCTGATGATCTGGCCCAGCTCACCCCGGGCTAGCATCTGGCGCGCCAACACGATCATCGGGTTGTGCTGGTAGTTGTAGCCCACTCGCGTCACCACCCCGGCGTTGCTGGCTGCACGGCGCATGGCATCGGCTTGCTCCAGGCTGATGGCCAGGGGTTTCTCGCAATACACCGCTTTGCCCGCCGCAATCGCGGCCATGGCCATGGGGTAGTGCAGGTGGTTGGGGGTGGTGATGGCCACGACATCGACCTTAGGGTCCTCGATCAGCGCCTGCCAATCACCATGGGCCTGGTCAAACCCCCAGGCCGTGGCGCAGCGTTGGGCTCGCTCGGTGTCGGCATCGGCCAGGGCAGCAAGCTTTAGCTGTACCGGCAACTCGAACACTGTGCGCGCGTTATTGAACGCTAACGCGTGGGCACGGCCCATGAAGCCTGTGCCGATCAAGCCGATTCCGAGTTCACGCATAGCCGTGGTCCTTTGATTATTGTTTTCAGGGATGGCATTAATGGAATAAAAATTCGCAAATATCAATAGTTGGAATAAAAATTCACTCATCACTTCAGTTGATATGAACCTATTCAGCCGTAGCCAAACGCCGCCAGTTAACAAAAGATAACGTAGCGCCGATTGTCAGACGATTCCAAAGCCCGATAGGATGGCCCGTGCTGACTCCAGGCGCTCTAGATTGCAGGTTTCAACGTCCTGGAAGATAAGCCGACCTAACAATAATAAATGGGAGAAAGGTCTATGAGTGAGCCTGTCATGGGTTGGGTTGTTTGCCGCCCACGCGCCGCACGCAGGGTTGCGTTGCTGGCCACAGCGCTCTCGCTGCTTGCCGGTGCGGTGTTGTCTACGCCCGTACTGGCCGCCAGCGATACCTCCGCCGCCGCGGTATTTGCGATTCAATCCCCCAAGGCCGCCAAAGGCTTGATGATCGATGTGGTTCACGCCGGCAAGCGGCTGGTGGCGGTCGGTGATCGTGGGCATATCCTGTATTCCGATGACCAGGGCAACACCTGGACCCAAGCCAAAGTTCCCACCCGGCAACTGCTCACGGCGGTGTTTTTCGTCGATGACCAACAGGGCTGGGCTGTCGGCCATGATGCGCAAATTCTTGCCAGTTCCGATGGCGGCGCCACGTGGACCCAGCAATATGAAGACCTCAAGCGCGAAGCGCCGTTGCTCGATGTGTGGTTCAACGATGCCAAGCACGGACTGGCCGTCGGCGCCTACGGTGCGTTGATTGAAACCACCGACGGCGGCACCACCTGGGCCGACGTCAGTGACCGCCTCGATAACGAAGACCAGTTTCACCTCAACGCCATCGCCCGGATCAAGGACGCCGGCCTGTTTATCGTCGGCGAACAGGGCAGCATGTTCCGCTCCAGCGACGATGGCCAAACCTGGGAGAAACTCGAAGGCCCCTACGAGGGCTCGTTGTTTGGCGTGATCAGTACGGCGCAGCCGCAGACCCTGCTGGCTTATGGCTTGCGCGGCAATCTCTACCGCTCCACGGATTTCGGCAGCACCTGGGAACAGGTCGAACTCAATGCCACACGCGGTGCGCTTGAGTTCGGCCTGTCTGGCGCCACCTTGCTTGATGATGGCGCCATCGTCGTCGTCGGCAACGGTGGCAGCGTGGTGGTCAGCCATGACGACGGCCAGACGTTCAGCGTGTTCAATCGCCCGGACCGGATTTCACTCTCGGCAGTCACAGCCGCAGGCAATGGCAACTTGATTCTGGTGGGGCAGGGTGGCGTTCGTGTCGCCACGCCAGCCGGCGCCGAACTCGTAAAACAATAAGAAGGGCGGGGAACGCATGAGCAGTCATCACAACGATAAAGCGACCTTTCTTGAGCGCCTGATTTTTAACAATCGCCCGGCGGTGATCGTCATCTGCCTGCTGGTGAGTATTTTCCTGTTCTGGCAGGCGACGTTGATTCGCCCGTCTACCAGCTTTGAAAAGATGATCCCCCTCAAGCACCCCTTCATCGAAAAGATGATGGAGCACCGCAACGACCTGGCCAACCTGGGCAACACCGTGCGCATTTCGGTGGAGGCCAAGGATGGGGATATCTTCACCAAGGACTATATGGAGACCCTGCGTCAGATCAATGACGAGGTGTTCTACATCTCTGGCGTCGATCGTTCGGGCCTCAAGTCGCTGTGGAGCCCCAGCGTGCGCTGGACCGAAGTGACCGAAGAAGGCTTTGCCGGCGGTGAAGTGATCCCGCAGAGCTACAACGGCTCGCCGCAAAGCCTCGACCAACTGCGCAACAACGTGCTCAAGTCCGGCCAGGTCGGGCGTTTGGTGGCTAACGATTTCAAATCGAGCATTGTCGATATCCCGTTGCTGGAGTCCTACCCGGACCCGCAGGACCAGGGCAAGCTACTGGCCCTGGACTACCAGAAGTTTTCCCACGAGCTTGAGGACAAGATCCGCAACAAGTTCGAGGCGCAAAACCCTAATGTAAAAATCCACATTGTCGGCTTTGCCAAGAAAGTCGGAGACCTGATCGACGGCCTGATCATGGTGGTGCTGTTCTTTGGCGTGGCCTTTGGCATCACCTTGGTCCTGTTGTTGTGGTTCACCAACTGCCTGCGCAGCACCATCGCGGTGTTGAGCACCACATTGGTGGCGGTGGTATGGCAGTTGGGCCTGATGCATGCCGCCGGTTTCGGGCTGGATCCCTACTCGATGCTGGTACCGTTCCTGATCTTCGCCATCGGTATTTCCCACGGCGTACAGAAGATCAACGGCATCGCCCTGCAGTCCGGTGAGGCCGACAACGCCCTGACGGCTGCGCGCCGCACGTTCCGGCAACTGTTCCTGCCGGGGATGATCGCGATTCTCGCGGATGCGGTTGGCTTTATTACCCTGCTGATCATTGATATCGGCGTGATCCGTGAACTGGCCATCGGCGCATCGATCGGCGTGGCGGTGATCGTGTTCACCAACCTGATCCTATTGCCGGTAGCGATTTCCTATGTAGGGATAAGCAAACGCGCCATCGCCAAGAGCAAGAAAGACGCGAACCGCGAACATGCGTTCTGGCGCCTGCTGTCCAAATTCGCCAGCCCGAAAGTTGCGCCGGTCTCGATTTTCCTGGCCTTGATCGCCTTTGGTGGCGGCCTGTGGTACAGCCAGAACCTGAAGATCGGCGATCTCGACCAAGGCGCACCGGAACTGCGCCCGGACTCGCGCTACAACAAAGATAACAACTTCATCATCAGCAACTACTCCACCAGCTCCGACGTGCTGGTAGTGATGGTCAAGACCCGTGCCGAAGGCTGCTCGCGCTATGAAGCCATGGCGCCCATCGACCAGTTGATGTGGAAGATGCAGAACACCGAGGGTGTGCAGTCGGCGATCTCGTTGGTGACCGTATCCAAACAAATGATCAAAGGCATGAACGAGGGCAACCTGAAATGGGAAACCCTGTCGCGTAACCCCGATGTGCTGAACAACTCCATCGCCCGTGCCGATGGCCTGTACAACAACAACTGTTCCCTGGCGCCGGTGCTGGTGTTCCTCAACGATCACAAGGCCGAAACCCTCGACCGTGCGGTGCACGCTGTGCAGGACTTCGCCAAGGAAAACAACAAGGACGGCCTGGAGTTCATCCTCGCTGCTGGTAACGCAGGGATCGAAGCCGCCACCAACGAAGTGATCAAGGAGTCGGAACTGATCATCCTGATCCTGGTGTACCTGTGTGTGGCGACCATGTGCATGATCACCTTCCGGTCCTGGGCGGCGACTTTGTGCATTGTGCTGCCGCTGGTGCTGACCTCGGTGCTGGGTAACGCGCTGATGGCGTTCATGGGTATTGGCGTCAAGGTTGCGACCTTGCCGGTGGTGGCCCTGGGCGTGGGGATTGGCGTGGACTACGGTATCTACATCTACAGCCGTCTGGAAAGTTTCCTGCGTGCAGGTTTGCCGCTGCAAGAGGCGTACTACCAGACGTTGAAGTCCACCGGTAAAGCTGTGCTGTTCACCGGCCTGTGCCTGGCCATTGGTGTGTGTACCTGGATCTTTTCGGCCATCAAGTTCCAGGCCGACATGGGCTTGATGCTGACCTTCATGTTGTTGTGGAACATGTTCGGCGCGTTGTGGCTACTACCCGCACTCGCGCGGTTCCTGATCAAGCCTGAGAAACTGGCGGGGCAGAAGGGCAATTCGTTGTTTGCGCATTAAGCCAATGCAAAAAGCCGCACTGTGCGGCTTTTTGCAGAGCGTCAGTTGATCAGCCTCACAGCTCCAGAAAGAGCTTCTGGTCCAGCGGGGCTGTAATACTGGCTTTGGTTATTTTCTCCACGACGCCATTGTTTCCTGCTTCTCTAATCAAGTCCTTTTGGGTCTTGTAGCGTTGGGATGGGATTTTCAGATGCGCAGCGTTGTGGTCGGCTCGCTTCCAGCCTTTCTGCGGATAGTGGAAGTGGGCATACCACAACGGTTCGACTTCGCCTTTTTTGCGAACTTGGTACTCGGTGAGAAAGTCGTTTGGCTTTAATTGGAAGTCCCGCTTTACCAGGTTGATATCGACAAAGCGATGGGTCCACAAGAAGTCGACATTTTCCGCTGTCGGCGGCTGAACCAGAAAGCCGTCTGCGGCGTGTTGACGGGCCTTTTGCAGCAGCTCATCTGCGGCGGCCCTCCATTGTGCAACTAAGTCGGCGGTTTCCGGTCTGGCTCTATGGCTGGCTTCGGCTTGATCAGCTGTCTCCCTGAGTTTATTGGCCAGCGGTTCTAGCATATCGTTCCAATCCTTGGGGGTAACAGTATCGCGCCGCGCCGGATCGTTAAGTTTGCGTTTCTGGAAAAGAATTGACTGCTCCTCTTTCGCCGCGTCACTCATCAGCTTTTGTGCCTCGCTCTTATAGTTCGCCAGGGACCTCGGGGGGGAGGCAAGGCGGGGAGGTGTGGGCTGCCCACGGATGATCTTCACCCACCCACGATCATTCGCGTG
This sequence comes from Pseudomonas sp. HN8-3, assembly GCF_020790195.1. Lineage (NCBI taxonomy): Bacteria > Pseudomonadati > Pseudomonadota > Gammaproteobacteria > Pseudomonadales > Pseudomonadaceae > Pseudomonas > Pseudomonas sp. HN8-3. The sequence continues at coordinate 3,280,619 of NZ_CP086206.1, read as the reverse complement.
TTCGCTGTAACTCGCCACGGGTTGGCCGCTTTGTGGGTCTATCACATCGACAATGTCAAAGGTCTGGCCCGGTTCCGGAGCGCGCAGGGTGCCGATCAAGGTCTCATTGTCTTCAGTCTTGAATACGCGTTGATTACTCGGTTTGGCCCGTTGGTCGCTGCGTGGGGGCGCTTTTGGAATTAGAAACTGCTCTTCTTCGACGACCTGGACCAACTCGGCTTCCGCTTCGGCGATGAGCTTATTGAGTACCTCGGTGAAACGCTGGTGGTATTGCGCCCGAAAGAGCTCTGGGTGCTCCTCCTGCATAAGGAGGCTGTCGCTCAATACCTGTTTGTATTTAGTGATAATGGTAGTCAGCGCGGCATTGCGTTCGCTCAAGGTGTAGCCGGTGTATTGGTGCAGATCATTAAAAGCGACTATTTCGGTTTTCAGGGATTCTGCCAGGAAACGCTTCATCTGCAGGTGGTCAGTTGCCCCTGCGCTGCGGGCAGACCATGTCGTGGTTAGTAATTTGAGGAACGACATCCTATTCAGTTTTGATGTCAGTATTCTGGCGGCGGGAGGGGAGGTGTAACGCTCTTTGATGTACTCCTCGGCTTTTTTATTACCGAAGGGGGAGTCGTTCTTCCACTGATCAAATGTGTCACTGACCGCCTGCTTCGACGCCAATAGGTTTTCAGTAGCGTGATAGGCCATTTCGGACACTTCCATCAATTCATCGTAAGCGATCTCGGAGTCGTTATTGGACTGCCGTATCAACTCCTCCAGCGAGGCGCCGTTCACTCCAACGTGGCGGGCGTCGTTGGCCAGCTTCGTGTAAACGTCATCTATTTCAGTCAGGGCGTGCAGGACTTTTTCGTACACCTCTGAGCGGTCCTCTTTGAATTTGGACAGGTCGTCGACCCCGCCGAATTTTTTGGGTGCAATGATTTCAATGGCTTTTTCGCCAGCCACCTTTAGGGTTTGTGTCAGCGGCTTGAGCGCCTGAAGTTGCTGGTCCAGGTTGCTCTTGAGCCGCTCGGAGGCCTCGTACTGTTCTAGATAGGGCGCAAGAAATCGCTGTGCCGAACCCTCACTCCTGGATAGGTTGCGAAGCGTCTTGAGTTTTTTTCGAGCGGTCTCGTAGTCGGAGAGGCTGGTTTGGATTTCTTTGAGTGCGCTTGTATGGGCTTCTACCACTTTGGTCAATTCCCGCGTGCTGCGCTGAAAGTTCGCCTTTGCTTGCTACTGCGCTAGCAGGTTTTTTTTGACCATATCCTGCGGGCTCTCGTTTTTTGGCATGCCTCCCTTGAGCTTGGGTGCCACGTCAAAATGCCAACGACCCTGGGCATCGCGTTGTATTGGCGGTGCCGTACGTGCCTTGTTCTGTTCATCAATAACGTACGGGCCATCCAGGTCGGTCGCTACGCGATACCAGTGATTGTCGATGTTGGCATACAGCTTATCGTTCACTTGGTACAGACCTTTTTTGATGCCTTCGGCGATGGGCAATCCAGGGGCGGTCGGAGCCGTTACTTTGAACGAGTCTATGTGTGCAAGCAGGCTTGGCGTCAATCCACGCGGGCTGGATAAGCGGATATCGATGGCCATACCGTTGTCGCCAAAATTGCCGGAGGAGGGAGGTGTCGGGTCCTGACGGATCACAGCCTGGCGAACTATCGGCTGATTGCTGTCGCGAGGGCGCGGACCGCGGCTGTCGGAATGGGCGTCCTGCTCGAAGTGTTCAAAGGACTGCGCTGGTTTGCCAGGTTCGCCGGTCGGAGCATGGGTCAGCGTCATGCCCAAATTGATCAGCAGGTCGATCACCGCCGAAGTCGGGTCCGGGTCGCTTGGTGTGGAGAGCCGCTTGATGTCCTCTTCGCTGTTGGCCAATTGCAGTAACCAGCCCGCCATAGCCCCCGGCCCGCGCAATACCGGCAGCAACGTGTTGAACAGCAGCCAACCGAGTTCCTTGTGCGAGGCCCAGCGGCTTTCAGCGTCGGAGGTGGATTGGCCTTCCGCCAGGGTGACGAGGCTGTTGGCGTTGGATCGGAACCAATGCGTGAATAGACCACCGTTGAGCTGGTCCTGGCGTAGCGTGGTGGCCTCAGCATAGCCGTCGACGGCGAGGGTGGTGGGCTTGGGCGTGGTGGGTGGGTCGAACTCATTGAATACGGTGAAGCGTGCAATATTGGGGGTGCGAAAACCGCCATTGCCATACACCGCTCTGACCTTGTCATCCTTCAACCAGGCCAGCACGCTGTCTTGCAACGCACCCGGCTGGCGGATGGCTTCCAGCAGCGCGTCGCGGCTTGCAAACTCCAGCAACGCGGGCTTCAGTTGCGCACGATAGAGAATATGTGGGCCGCTGGTGCCGGCCACTGGTTCGATGATGAACATGTTGTCGACAACGTCTGGCGTTGCCCCTGGTTTGCGCACAAATGCCAGGGGGCGCACGGTAATCTCCTGTCCGTCCACCTGTTTGCTGCCCGCACCGGGCTGGGTGAGTGCTTCAATAAAGCGGTAACCCTGGGCGCTCATGCTGGCTTCGCCCTTGAGCTTGAGCTCCAGCGCCTGCATGGCGAGCTGGATCGGTACCTGCTCGACAAAACGCGCTGCCCGGTCCCGGGATTGCTGGGTCTCGCTGAGCAGTTCGCGATTGAGCAGTTGTGGGTAGTGGCGACCGATATCCACGCTGCTGATCAGGTTCTTGAGCATCTGCGGCATTTGCGGATCGCTGACCGGTTGCCCACGCAGATGGACTTCCATCTCGCCCTTGGGCAAGCCGGCGAGATTGTTCAGAGCCATATCCACCAGGCTCATCTTCACCCGCTCGATGTAGCCGCTGCCCAGATTACCCACGGCGACCTTGAACACCACCTCCACATCCTTTGCCGTGTAGCCCTTACCGGACAATTGCTCGTCCAGTTGCTGCTGGGCGTAGGTGCGGATATCGGGAATGCCGTCGAGAAACGTCCGGCCGTTGTTACGTTGTACGCTGCTGGCCAGTGCCAACGAGTGACGCCGGTAAGTGTCACGATCTGCTTCGCTGGCGTTTTTGAGCCAGCCTGGCAAATTATCGCGCAGCCGCCCAAGCTCGGCCGCATTTGCAGCATAGGCTCCGGTGAACCAGGGGCTCGGGTCGCTTGCACGGAAGAAGGCCTGCTCCAGTTGATCAGGCGTGCCCGACGTTGGGAGCTCAATGGATGCGACGTTTTCCACCATGGCATTGAGGATGAGCGCCGCTTGTGTATCAAAAATGTTTGTATCGATTTCCTGGCGCTTCCAATTCAGGCTGTCGAAAACAAACACTTTCTCCAGGTTTCTCCCCCAGGCTTCGCCGAATGCTTGCAATGAGTCATACGGTGTGACGACTCCAGCGGGGGTTGTATGCAGCACTTGCGTACGGCCGTCGACTTCTCGTGTGATCAACAGATCCGGGCTCAGTTGAGCTGAATTGCTGGCGCCATGGCTTACGGTGGTGTCGAGGATAAATACCTTGGCCGCTGCGTTGCCTTTTGCGGCTTGGCGGTGCACTTGATCCGGGTAGGTGGCGAGCTGATCGAGAGTCTCGCGTTGCGTGTCGGTGAGCCCGGGTTGTTTCAATGCGGCGGTTCGCAGGGTGTCCCTGAGTGTGTCGCTCAGCCATAGCCAACGGTTTGTCTCAAGATTGGGGATGTCCTGGGTGTTATAGGCGTTGCCGTTGAAGTGGCGAACCAGCGCTTGTTCGAAACCGCTTTTGAGAGTGGTTCGCAGGCTGCGGATGATCAATTCGATGGCTTGCATATCGATGCCCGGCACCAGCGCTCCCGCCAAGGGCCCCGGTTTGAGCATATGGCCCGTGGCTTGATCAATCAGCGTGCAGGCCAGTGAGTGTTTATCGGTAAAGTCCAGCTCGCCGTCGCGGGTCAGGTGCTTGAGTGCTACGTCCAGCAAAGGGGTCAAGCAGTACTGGGGGGGATTGTTGGAAATGGGTTCGGCCAACGCTGTGTATCGAGGGTCAAACGCCAGGGTGGGATACAGGTTTTTGATGGCGTCGCTGAGCAGGTTCGACACCACTGAGCGCAACGTGGGCCGGCCAGCGAACTGGTGTGCAACCGTATTGGCTGTGATGTCGGCAGCGGGCTGCGGCGTTGAGACCGTAGCGGCCGGCGTTGGGCTTAGCGGCACAAAGCTCAAGCCGGATCTGAGCGATGACGACCCCGGCGATGTTTCGTAATGGACGCTGGTATCGCGCCGGGATCTGCGCAGTGATTGATCGTGGTCCGTTTGGAGCGACGCCTCGGAGTGGCTGCCAGGGGGTATTTCGAGCACTTTCCCCGACTTGTGGGTAACGGGGGGGAGCGGTACGGGGCTCAAGGTGTAGTCGGAAAGTCGTGAAGGGTGGTTTCCATGGATCATCGTGTAGCTTCCTTGTCGTTGAGATCTTGCTCGGCGTAGCGATTTGACCCTGAACGCCTAAAGCGAACAGGCGAGCGAAAATTAACGACCGGTGCTTAACCGTCAAATGAACAATGAGTAATCAGCTGTTTCCGGCAACGCTGTATCAGCGGCAAAAGCTGATAATGCGCAGGCCGACGTAGGGGGGAGTAATTATGGCGGCATGTGAACGCCCCCGATGGTTGAACGCAGCGTTTAGGCCGATGCAACAATTTGGCCTATCATGAGGTCTTTCCTCTGAACGACTGATGTGATGACTGCCGAATCTGCCACCCTGCCGGACACCCTTGAAACCAGCGACATGCTTGAAATCGATGGCTTGCACGCCTTTGACTTCGAACTCGATAACGAGAAGTTGCTGATCACCGCCATGGACGGCCGTGCAGAAAAACGCTGGGCGTTCAGCCTGGCCCAGGTGCAGGCGGCCACGTTCGACGGCACCCTGCAAAGCTGGACCCTTACCGGTGAATCGGGCGAGCACCGCTTGATCTGCATGAGCGCCTTCACCGGCAACAATAACGATGAGGATGTAGCCGATGATGATGCGTAAATTCTGGCCCTTGCTGATGGCGGGCAGTGTCGGTGCCATGTCGGTGCAGGCTGCACCGGCTGACACCTATGAGCTGCTGGTGGGCAGCTATACCGCCGGCACCAGCGAAGGTATCTACCGCCTGCAATTCGACAGCCGCACCGGGCAGTTCAGCGGCAAGCCGGTGCTGGCTGCCAAGACGGCCAACCCGTCGTGGTTGACGGTTTCCAAGGACCAGAAGTACCTGTTTGTGGTCAACGAGAACGGTCCAGGCCAGAAAGACCCGGTGGGTCGTGTCAGCAGTTACAGCATCGACCCGCAAAATCATCAGCTCACCCTGATCAACCAGGTGCAGAGCCTGGGCAACGAGCCGACCCATTCCAGCGTCGCCGCCGATGGGCGTCACCTGTTTGTTGCCAACTATTCGGTACTCGAAGACCCGGGCGGCAGCCTGGCGGTGCTGCCGGTAGGCGCCGAGGGCAAGCTGTCGGCCCCGGTGCAGTTGAGCGGGCATCCGGCCAGCCGGGTAAATCCTGAGCGCCAGGCGTCCAATCACGTGCATTCCGTGGTGTCGTCACCGGATGGCAAGTACGTATATGTGCAGGATCTGGGCGCGGACAAAGTGTTTGTCTACCAGTACGATCCCAAGGCCAATCACGAATTGCCGCTGACGCCGGCCAACCCGGCCTCGGTGCAACTGCCACCCGGCAGCGGCCCACGTCATTTGCTGTTCAGCGCCGACGGCAAACACGCCTGGCTGACCACCGAAATGAGCGCTCAGGTCGCGGTGTTCGATTACAGCGATGGCAAGCTGACGCAAACCCAGCTGCTGGACTATGCCGCTGGCCAACCGGTGTCCGACAAAGCCGGCGCGGCGCTGCATGCGTCAAGCGACGGCAAGTTCCTCTACGTGAGCAACCGCGGTACGGCCAATCAGTTGCTGGTGTTCAGCATCGACCCGGCCACCGCGCACCTCAAGGAAATCCAGCGTCGCTCTGTCGAAGGTGATCACCCTCGTGAGTTCAGCCTCGACCCGAGCGGCAAGTTCCTGCTGATCGCCAACCAGAAAAGCAATGAAATCGTGGTGGTTGAACGCGACCCCAAGACCGGTTTGTTGGGTAAAACCGTGCAGCAATTGCCGATCGATGCCCCCAGCGACCTCAAGTTCCTGGTGCGTCAATAAGCCACAGGCCCCGCAGTGCGGGGCCTGAGCCGTTGTATTAATTCGGTTGATAGCGGCTACTGTTTCAAAGCATTTCTAAGGTCCAACCCTCGGGCGTAAGTTTGGTTCCAAGGCCTCCACCGGCCACTCAACCAAACGAACACAAGGGTTACCGCCATGAACTTGAATCTCTTCTCCATCATCGCCGCTTCCGCTGTTTCCGCCACCGTGGCATTGCCTGCCAGCGCCAGCGTGGAAGTCACTGACAAGAAATCCAGTGTCACGGCCTACACCCAGAAATACCTGCAACAGAGTGCCAATTTCTATGCAGCGCTGGATCACAAGACTCAGCACTGAGCTTCAGACAATAGAGGCCTGATGTGGGAGGGGGCTTGCCCCCGATGAGCATGGGTATCTACACAACTTTTGTAGCCACCGCCGAGCGTAACCACGATGCGAAGCGAGCCGCTCTTGATCTTGATCTGCTTTTGATCTTAAGCGCCCCCCAAATCACTGGCGGATTACGGGCACTCCGAGCCTAGGCGAGGTGCCGAGTGGTGGGGCAAGAGCGTTTTGCTTACTTTTGCGCTTTTCAAAAGTGAGCCGCTGTAAGAGCGGAACCAATAGTAGCCGTTGCCTAAATAACGGATATGTACTCGGTTTGATCCGGCATCCTGGTCGGCCCTGAGGCCGCCATCGGGAGCAAGCCCCCTCCCACAGGTACAGCGCCATACCAGAAGTTGTGTAGATACCTATGCCCCGATGAGGGAGTATCAGTAAGCACACCTGTGACTGACCCACCGCTATCGGGAGCAAGCTCCTCCCACATTTAGTCGAGTAAAACTCAGGTTTTTGCCATCACCGCAATAAACAGCGGTGATTCCAGAAACCGTTGAAGCCACGCCTGCAACCGGTAGTACGGCGTCCCCGCAAACCACTCGCGATCCACATGGGCAAACTGCCTTACAAAGGGCACCAGCGCCGCATCTGCCAGGCTCAGGTGATCGGCAAGCAAATACTCCCGCTCTGTCAGCAAACCCTCCAGCTTGCGCAAAAACACCTCGCCCTCGGCCCGATAATGTTCCATCGGTTGCTCCGGGTAGCGTTCGGCGTACTTGTATCGATTCAAGTGATGTTTGAACACCTGATCGTTCTCGCTGATCAGCGCCAATACCGCATGCTCACCCTGCAACAACCAATCCTCGGGATCGTGCTGTGCCAGCGCCCACTGCATGATCTCCAGGCTTTCTTCGATCACTCGGCCTTCGACGCTCAACACCGGCACCGTGCCCTTGGGCGACAGCGCCAGCATCTCGGTCGGTTTGGCTTTCAGGCTCACTTCGATAATGTCCACCGGCACGCCTGAATAGCGCAGCGCCAATCGCGCCCGCATTGCATAAGGGCAGCGCCGGAACGAATACAGCAGCGCCTGGCTCACTTGACCTCCAGGGTGCTCAGGCCATTGCCCTGGCGCTTGACCTGGATTTGCACCGGGATACGCTCGTGCATTTCCTGAACGTGAGAGATCACCGCCACCTTGCGGCCCTGAGCCTGCAAACCATCCAAAGCGTCCATGGCCAATTGCAGGGACTCGGGGTCGAGGCTGCCGAAACCTTCATCGATAAACAGCGACTCGATCTTCAAGGTGCTTGAGGCCATGGACGCCAGGCCCAAGGCCAGCGCCAATGACACCAGGAAGGTTTCGCCACCGGACAGTGAGTGTACCGAGCGCAATTCGTCACCCATCTCCGTGTCCATCACCAACAGCCCGAGCATACTGCCGCCGCGTTTAAGCCGGTAGCGGCGCACCAGTTGGCGCAACTGCACGTTGGCATGGTGCACCAGCAAATCGAGGTTGTAGGCCTGGGCGATCTTGCGGAAGGTGTCGCCGGTGGCCGAACCGATCAACGCATTCAGGCGCGCCCAGCGCTGCCATTCTTCATAGGCCTTGGTGATCTGTTCGGCCAGGGCCTGGTTGGCGTCCTGGCGGCGTTGATCTTCGGCTTGGCGGGCGCGCAGTTCGGCGCAATGCTTCTCGCCTTCGGCCAGCCGCTGATTGAGCGCCGCCAGGGTGTGGTCCAGTTGATCGGCGTTGAGATTGCCGTTGTGCAAGGCCTGGTGTTCGGCCAAGCGCTGTTCGCGCTCTTGCAGCAGCACCTTGGCTTGCTCGACAGTTTTTTCGCTGCTGTTCAGGTCCTGGCGTAGCTGCGCGATCTGAGCCTCATCGAAGGCTAATAAACGTGACAGGCCCTGGTTATCCAGATCGGGGTGCAGCGTGCGCCATTCATTGATGCGTGTTTCAAGCGCTTGTTGTTCCGCTTGCAGCGCGTGTTGGCGGTCCTGCTGGGCCTTAAGGTCAGCAGCCAGTTGGACCAGGGCCGTGTGCACGGTGTGCAGCTCGTGGTTGGCGTCGGTCTCGCTTTGGCGTGACTGCGCGACGGCCTGCTCCAGTTGCTGCTGCCAGTGTTCGGCGCTGGCGTGGTCGCCCAGCAAGGCGCTGAGTTTTTCTTGAACAGCTTGTTGCTGTGAGGCCACTTCGGTGACTTGCAGCGTGAGCGCGTCGAGCTGCTGCTGGCGATGTTGCTGGTGGGTCTGCTGTTTCTCGATGGCCTGCTGGCGCTCCTGCTGCTCGGCCAGTTCATCGCGCTGATGGCCCAACTGCTCAAGGCGTTGACTGACCTGCTGGTCGAGCTGCATGAAGGTCGCCGCAGGCGCACTGCGCAAACCCTCCAGGGTTTGGGTGGGCAACAGGGTGGCGAAGGTGGCGAGTTCTGCGTCGAGGCGTTCGCGGTCCTTGGCCAATTCCCGTTGCTGGTCCACCAGCAACTGCCGGGTTTGCTGGCTGGCCTCCTGAGCGGCTTGCAACTGCTGCTGAAGGCGCCCGGCGTTTTGTTGCAGGTTGAGCAGGGCGTCCTGGCGTTGTTCGTCCTGAGTGAGGCTCTGGGTCAGTTGGGCCAGTTGCTGAGCCAGCCAGCCGCTGCGTTTGGCCGCGTCCTGATTGAACAACGAGGCGTACAGCGGATGGGCCTCCAGGCTCTGTGCCAGGCCTTGCTGTTGTATCGCCAGCTGTTCCTGTTGGCGCAGGAACTCCTTCTGTTCGGCGATCAGTCCACCGACTTCACCGCGCAGTTCATTGAGTTTTTCCTTGAGGTCGTCGACCGCCTTTTGCGCCGTGGCTTCTTCGTTCTCGTCATGGCGACCCAGGCTCTGCAACAGGGCTTCGGGCTGGTGATACGGATGCTCGTGGCTGCCGCACACCGGGCAGGGCTGGTCATCCTGCAATTGCGCGCGCAACTCTTCGACGCTGGCGCTGCGGGCCAGGCGCTGACGTTCCAGCAGTTGCTTGGTCACCGTCAGGGTTTGCTCAGCCACGCTGAGTTCGGCCTTGGTTTGCAAACCGCTCTGGTTCAGTCGCTCGCGGCGTTGCGCGGCATCGGCGAGTTGTTGTGTCAGCGCGCCTGTCTGTTGATCCAGTTGCTGCTGGCTGTCCCACAAGCGGGCCAGGTCTTCGAAAGCACGCTGTTGCTTGCGATTATCCTGCAGCAGGCTGGCCAGCAACTGAATTTGCTCGGCCACCGCGTGGGGTTCGGCACCGGCTTCCTGATAGAGCAGGTCGAGGGCTTCGCGCTGTTGGGTGAACTGATCGGCGGCGGCGCTGGCACGCTGTTCGAGTTGCGGCAGTTCGGCCTCGCCCTTGTTGAGGCGATTGCCGATCACCATCAGCTGTTGCAGACGGTCGCGGTAGGCGTTCCAGGCTTCGCTCAGCGGGGCAAGGGCGGTGCTGTGCTCAAGCTCGGCAGCCAGGCGGTGCAGGCGCTCGGCGACTTGGGTTTGCGTGTCTTGCAAACCCTTGAGCAGGGCGTGGCCTTCGTTGCAGGCGCTTTGCTGTTGTTGTTTTTCTTCGCTGCGCTTGGCCAGTTCCCGGGTCAAGTGGGCGAGGGTGTTCTGTTCTTCAACGGCCTGGCGCAGCAGGGGAGCCGCCTCGGCCTGGTTTTTCAGGGCGCCGGCCAGCGCCGCTTGGGCGGCCACTTGCTGTTGTTGCGCCTGGTCCTGGCGGGTATGCAGGGCGACTTGCTGCTCCAGCTGTTGCTGAATCTGTGCCGCGAGTGGCGTCAGCAGGGTGCCGAGTTCAGCCTGGCGCAGGAAGTGATGACGTTGCGGTGCCAATTGCTCCAGGCGATTGAGGTCCTGGCGTTGCGGGCCTTGGCTGTCCCACTGCTGCTGGGCCTGCTGCAGTTGTTCGACGGCGCTGAGCTGGCGCTCTTGCCACTCACGCAACTCTTTAAGCCAGGTGTGCTGCAACTCCAACTGCTTGAGCTGGGCCTGCTGGGTCTTGAGTTGTTGCTGGGCCTCGGCCAACTGTTGATCGAGTTCGGCGCGGGCTTCAGGTGCCAAGGGCACTACGCCGGTGGCCTGGTCTTGCAACTGTTTGTGGGCGTCCCTGGCCTCCTTGGCCTTGTCGAATGCACGTCGCCCCAGTTGGGTGTACAGCGCGGTGTCGGTGAGCTTTTCCAGCAGTTCGCTGCGCTCATTGTCATTGGCCTTGAGGAAGGCGCTGAACTCGCTTTGCGCCAGCAACACCGCACGGGTGAACTGCTCGAAGTTCAGGCCCAGGGCCAGCTCAAGCTGAGTCTTGTATTCGGTTTTCTGGCTGGCCAGCAGTTGCTCGCTGTCCAGGTCGATCAAGCTTTGCCGGCTGTTCTGCAACTTGCCGCCGGCCTTGTCGCGGGCGCGGTTGGCTTCCCAGCGCGCACGGTAGCGACGGCCACTGACGCCGACGAAATCCACTTCGGCATAACCGCCGCCGGTGCCGCGCCGAATCAGCGTGCGCGGATCGCCGATGGAGATATCGGTGTCGGCGTCCGGCATCTTGGCCTGGCCGGTATCGCCCAGGCGCGGCACCGCGCCGAACAACGCCAGGCACAATGCGTCAAGCAGCGTGCTTTTACCCGCGCCGGTCGGCCCGGTGATAGCGAACAGGCCCGCACTGGCCAGGGGCTCGGCGGTGAAGTCGATCTCGAACGGGCCGGCCAGGGAGGCGAGGTTTTTCAGGCGGATAGCGAGGATCTTCATGGCTGTTCGTCCTCCTGTTGCACTTCCTGGAGCAGCACGGCGAAATCCTTCAGGGTTTGTTCATCCACTTCGCTGCCATAGCTGTCCTGCCAGGCACGGCTGAACAATTCCTGGGGCGTGAGCTGGTCGAGTTCGATCAAGCGCTCATCGTCGCTTTCGCTGTTGCCGCGCTGGCCGGCGTATTCGGCGGCGATGCGCACCAGGCGTACGGCCTTGCCTTGCAGGGCGGTTTCGATCTGCTGGCGCAGGTCTGGCTGTGGTTCGTCGAGGCGTACCCGCACTTCCAGCCAAGGGTGACGTTGGGTTTCGGCCAGCAGGTCGATGTCCGGCAGGTCGCGCAGCTGCTTGAGGATGTCCGCCAGCGGTGCGGCTTCCAGACGTTGCAGGTTGACTGAACGGGGGATCAGCAGCGGTTCGACGCCCACCAACCGTTCACCCTGGAACGTCACGTCGAGCACCTGATGCTTGTAGCCAATCTCGGAAAACGACAGCGGAATCGGCGAGCCGCTGTAGCGAATGCGCTCTTCGCCATTGACCTGTTGCGGCTTGTGCAAGTGGCCGAGGGCAACATAGCCGACGGTTTTGTCGAACAGGCTGGCCGGCAGTGCCTCGGCATTGCCGATGATCAGGCTGCGCTCGGAGTCTTCCGATACCGACCCCCCGGCCATGTGCGCATGACTGATGGCTATCAGTGCCTGGCCTTTTTTGCGTTTGGCATTGGCGGCGGCGATCAGCCATTCATGCACCTGGCCGATACCCCGCAAGTAGTCGTCTCCCAGATGCGCACCGGTAACTTCCGCCGGGCGCAGGAATGGCAGCGCCAGGCACCAGGCGGCAATCTTGCCTTTGGCATCCGGCAAGGGGATCAGCAGGCGTTCTGCGTCCAACTGGCCATCGTCGAGCCACAACACCCGGCCCAGGGCATGAGTGCGCAGGCGGCGCATCAATGGCGCGGGCAGCTCGATACGCGAGCCGGAGTCATGGTTGCCGGCGATCATCACAATCGTCAGCGTCGGGTTTTGCTCGTGGGCGCTGATGATGAAGTCATACAGGCGTTCCTGGGCCTTGAGCGGCGGGTTGACCGTGTCGAAGATATCGCCAGCGATCAACAGCGCATCCGGGCGCTGGGCCTTCAGTTGGCCCAGCAGCCACTCAAGGAAACAGGCATGTTCGAAGTCGCGTTCCTGGCCGTGGAGGTTTTGGCCCAGGTGCCAGTCGGAGGTGTGAAACAGACGCAAGGCGAACTCCGTGGAGAAGATGAAAAGGAGGGGAGTTTACCTGTAAACACGCACACAGTGCCTGCAAGTGGCCCAGACCCGATATAGCAGAGGACTTGCCCCGATGACGGTGAATCAGATATGGATTAATTGGCTGATCCACCGTTATCGGGAGCAAGCCCCCTCCCACAGGGGTTATGGGTGTTGACGGGGTTGGGGGGGGCAGGCAGGCCATTGCGCGGGCCATGTCGCGTTGGGCGCCAGCCGTGGGGAACGGTTGGGCAGGGGAGGACCACACACTCACGTGGACGCCTTAATTAACCTTCGGAATCAGAGACTCACCATGACAGTTTCAATAAATGCATCCCCTATTAGTCCTTTTCACGTGATGCCTCAGCAGGTGAACCCTGAAAAAACCTCACCCTCGTCCAGCCATCGGCAAGCGCGAAGCGCTGAGGCCCAAGCCGGCGCCCCTCACGCGCGTCCTTTTGGTGGAGTGACCGACCGGCAACTGATAGGGCTGGTCCGCGACCACTTTCGCGAGTTCGCCGCCGGGGCGACAGACAGCTACGTAAACTTCAATGAATTGAAAGAAGCGGCCGGTCTGATAGCCAGCGACAGGTCATTTTCTCCAGAGGCACACCACACGGCACTGGAGTTGTTGTCACGCCCCGAACTGCTGCGCAAGCTGGATATCGGCATCAGCTTCTTTGGTGGCCCCGGCAAGGAAGATGGCCGGTTCGATATGGATAACCTGAACTATCTGTACAAATTCCCCCATCGTGAATGGAAGGTGCCGCGCCGTAATCACTAACATCCAGATGGATGTCGAACAGGCGACACCGCGCAACTGTGGGAGGGGGCTTGCTCCCGATAGCGGTGGGTCAGTTAAAGATGTATCAACTGAAACTCTGCCATCGGGAGCAAGCCCCCTCCCACATGAGTTTGCGGTATTACTTGGGATACAACGGCGGCAAGCTGGTGGTGTCGGTCGCCGGGTCCTGCTCGCGTTCGGCCACGGGGATGGCCTTGATCGCACGCCACAGGTCTTCACCCAGCCAGTACTGGCCGCTTTCGCTGTACAGCGCGCCGTTCAAGCCATCCAGGGCATCTGACAATGGCACAAACCGCGCCGCCATGTCGGCCAGGGTTTCCGGCTGTTGACGCGCCCAGGCATCGAGGGCCTGGCGGGTGGCTTGCGGATCGTTGGCCTGGGTGGCGCGCTTGAGGTCGTCGAGCAGGGTGCGCGGGCTCGGGCCGGTTTGCGCGGCGCGCAGTACGGCCGGCTGCCGACGGGCGCGCCACCACAGGCCGAAGCCCAGCAACGTGGTGCATGCCAGGATCAGTGTGCTCAGTTGCCACAGCCACAGGCGCTCATCGTCGGGTGCGGTGATGATGGTCGGCGTGGCGGGTGCGTCCACCACCAGGCTGGGATTGACCGCCACTTGCACAGTGCGCGCCGGCAGGCTGGTGCGTTCCAGGTGATCTTCGTGGGTGTTCCACCACACCACTTCCACCGGCGGCAGTTCCAGCTCGCCGGCGCGGGTTGGCACCAGGGCTTCGCGGTCTTCACGGCTGCCGATCAGGCCGCGGTCGCTGGTCTGGTTGCCCAGTACCGGTTGGTCCGGGTAGCGGCGCAGGCCGTTGACGTCGGCGCTGGGCAGCGCCGGCAACTGTGCGCTGGATAAGCCCTCGGCCTGCACGGTGAGGCTGCGAGTCAGAGAGTCGCCGACCTGCACGTGGTCCGGCGTAGGGTTCCAGCCTTCGCTCAGGGTCAGGCTGCGCGCCGGCAGCCAGGGAGCGTCGGCGGGGTAGAGGTCCGGCTTGGGTTTGATCGTCAACGGCAGGGCCGCAGAGCTGACGTGGATCATCTTGCCCGGCTTGGTGCCCTGCAGTGTGTTTTCCTGGGGTGGACGCGACTCCACCAGGGTAGCGCTGAAGGTCTGCGCCGGAATCACCACCGTGCCGCTGTGCTGCGGGTAGACAGCGTAGCGGGTCTCGATCACGCCATGGCGGATGCTGTTGATGACCTTCTCATAGGTACGCGACTCGCCCAGTTGTTCGACACGTGCATCGGGAATCTGCAAGGGCGTGAGGCTGCTGTCGTCATACAGTGATACCGAGTGGTACACGCGTACGGTCAACAGCGCTTGGGCCTGGACGTATACGGCGGTCTGGTCGAGGTTGGCCTCGATGAACACCGGGGCAAGTTCGGTGCTGGTGTTCTGGCTGACGGTTTCGACCACTTGCAGGGTGATCGGCTGGGTCTTGAGTGCGCCCACTTGCAACGGCGGGATGATCACGTTGCCGTTTTCCTTGGGCAGCAGGGTGATGATCCAGCGGGTGGTGGCGTGGTTATCGCCGCCCAGGGTGGTGAGCTGGTTGATCTGGCGGGTGCCGCTGACTTCAAACTGTGCGTCCAGGGGCGACAGGTCCGGCTTGCCGAATTGGGTTACATCGCTGGACTCCACCGTCAGCTCCACCGTTTCCCCGGAGTTGAGGCGGTTACGGTCAACGCTGGCAACCAGGTTCGCCGCCTGGGCGTGGCCTGCCGACAACGCGAGCAGAAGCAAAAGGGTGGTGCGGCGGCTCATCGAGTCGTGTCCTGATGTTGTTGCTGTTCGTACCAGAATTTGCGCCGCAGCAGCTCACCGGGATTGTCCGGGATCTCTTGCAGCCATTGCTCCAGCGCCTGGCGGCGCTCACCTTCAAGGCGGGTGTCGACAGGGCGCAGGGGCGGCGTGGTGGTGTGCTCGTCGCCCAGTTCGCTGCCCGGCACTTCATTGTGGCCTGGCTGTGGGGTGGCGCCGGCCTGAGTTTCACCGCTGCTGGCTTCGCCCTGGCCCTGGGGCGATTGTTCGCCGCTCTGGCCCGTTTGCCCGCTGGCCCCCGGTTGCGCAGTTTGGCCGGGTTGGGGGCTTTCGTCATCTTCGTTTTTTGCAGGCTGGGTCGGCTCGGGCTCGGCTTGCTCTTGCATCAGGGTTTCAACCAGGGCCTTGTTTTTCAGCGCCGGTTGCAGATCGGGCTGGGCTTCCAGGGCTTGCTCGTAGGCGTCGATAGCGGCTTCAAGTTCACCGGCTTTGGCCAGGGCATTGCCTCGATTGTAGTGGGAATAGGCGTCGTTGCCCTGGGCAAAACGTTTGATCGCCTCGGCGTAATTGCCGGCTTCGTACAGGGCTACACCTTGCCATTGCGGGTCTTGAAAGTGTTCGGCGGCTTCGGCTGGGCGCTTGTGCTTGAGCAGGTATTGACCTTGCTGGTCGGGGCGCAGCCACAGGTCCTGAAGGCCAAAGGCGTAACTGGGTTGTGGCGCGCCCAGCAACAGCAACGGCAGGCAGAACAGCCAGCCGCGACGCCCGGCGCAGGCGGCCAGCAGTAACAGCGGCAGCAGCAGCCAGTAACCCTGATCGGCCCAGGTGTCCAGGTGCAGCACTTGGCCGTCGTTGCGCAGGGCTTGTACGCTGTCGAGCATACCCAGTTGGCGCAGGTCCTTGTCATCCAGGCGCGCTGCACGGTAGCGGCCACCCATTTCACTGGCGAAGGCCTTGAGCGTCGGGCTGTCGAGGCGTGGCACCAGGATCGCGCCCTGGTCGTCCTTGAGGAACTCGCCGCTTTCCTGGGTCACCGGTGTGCCTTCACGGCTGCCGATGCCGAGGATCGACAAGGGCGGTGCCTGGGCGCTTTGCAGTTGCAGGCGGATGCCCTGGCGCTCCTGTTTCGACAGCGAGGAGCCGATCAGCAGCAGGCGCCCCTGGCCGAGCCCGCCTTGCTTGAGCAGGCCGAGGGCTTTTTCCACGGCCAGATCGGCGCGATGGCCGGGCTCGGGCATGATCGAGGGGCGCAGGGCCTCCAGCAGATTGCGGCTGGTGGCCAGGTCGTCCGACAGCGGCACCAGCGTATGGGCGCTGCCCGCATACACGACGATGGCGGTTTGCGCATCGGTGCGTGCTTGCAGCAGGTCATACAGCTTGCGCCGCGCCTGCTCCAGGCGGTTGGGCGGGCTGTCGGTGGCAAGCATTTCCGGGGTCAGTTCCAGCAGTACCACCAGCGGGTCAGCGGGTTTCTGACTGGGCTGTTCAACCCGTTGCCAACTGGGCCCCAGCAACGCCAGCACGGCCAACAGCCAGGCGATGCCCAGCAGCACCCACGGCGATTTGCTCTCGCGGCCGTTGCCGCCACTGAGCAGTACGGCATGGAAGGCCGGTGGCAGGATCATCTGCCAGCGGCCGGCGCGCTTTTGTCGGTGCCACAACTGCCACAGCAACCAGCCGAGCAGCGGCAGCAGCAACAGCCACCAGGGCCGGAACCAGTGCGGCCACAGGGCGATCATCGACGTCTCCGCAAACGCAAGCGCTTGAGGCGCTGGCGCCATTCAGGGTGTTGTTGCAGGAAGATCCCTTTGCTCGACAGCTTGTTGAACCCGCGTTGCAAGGCGTTGTTGGGCCAGCGTTCCTGGATCACCAGCAACAGGCTCAAGATCAGCGCCAGCGCCAGCGGGCCGCTGTACAACGCCTGGGCCGGTCGCGCTTGGGTGGGTTGTTGTTCGACGGGCTCCAGGGTGTCGAGGGTCTCCTTGATTTGCTGCAGTTCCTCGCCGTCATGGGCGCGGAAATATTGACCGCCGGTGGCCTCGGCCATCGCCTTGAGCGCCGGCTCGTCGAGGTCCAGGCTCGGATTTACGCCGAGAATGCCCAGGGAACCGGTTTGCTCCGGGTCGGCGCCAATGCCGATCGGGTAAATCTTCACGCCTTCTTCGGCCGCCAGTCGCGCTGCCGTCAACGGGTCGATCTGCCCGGCGTTATTGGCGCCGTCGGTGATCAGGATCAGCACACGGCTTTGCGCCGGGCGTTGGCGCAGGCGTTTCAAGGCCAGGCCAATGGCATCACCGATGGCGGTGTTCTTGCCGGCAATGCCGATACGCGCTTCGTCCAGCCAGGTACGTACGGTGCGCCGATCAAAGGTCAGCGGTGCCTGCAGGTAGGCTTGAGTACCAAACAGGATCAAGCCCACGCGGTCACCTTCGCGTTCTTCAAGAAAGTCCCCGAGCAGGTGTTTGACCAGGGCCAGGCGACTCACGTCCTCACCCTGCCAGTGCATGTCGGGGAAATCCATGGAGCCTGACACGTCGACCGCCACCAGCAAGTCCCGGCCACTGGCGGCAATTGGCAAAGGCTCGCCCAGCCATTGCGGGCGTGCGGCGGCAGTCAACAGCAGCAGCCACAGCACCACGAAGGGGGCCTGCTGGCGCCAGCCTGGCAGGTTGGCGCGGGCGCGACGGCGGGCCAAGCCTTCGAGGTCGCTCAGGTAGCTGACTTTCAATGCCGGTTCGCCGCTGTCGGCCACGGGCAGGATCAGGCGCATCAACCAGGGCAATGGCAACAGGGTAAAGATCCACGGCCAGGCGAACTCAAACATGTTTGCGGATCCAGGTGTCGACAGCTTGAGTCAGGCCGGCGATAGCTTTGTCGTCGAGTTTGCATTCGGGCTTGTAGGCGCCTTCCACCAGTACCATCCAGCGCGTCAGGCCGGCGGCGGGGCAGCGGTTGTCGAGGAAGGCCAGCCATTTGCGGCCGTTGAGGGTATGGCTCTGGCTATACGGGTAGTCGTTACGGCACAGGCGCTTGAGCAGGCCGTTGAGTTGTTGCAGCCAGGCACCTGCGGGCGCGCCGTCGTAGGGCTTGGGCATCAAGGCCAGTTCGGCGAGGGCGGCGATGCGCAGCGGGTCCAGCGGTTGTTCGGCGCGGGCCACGGGGCGGCGGGTTGGCAGGAAGCGGCGCAACCACCACAGGCCCCAGCCGAGCAGCGGGATCACCAGCAGCAACAGCCACCAGCCGGGCGCAGGCGGCCAGAAGCCGATGGCCGGCGGGGCGATCAGCGGTTGCAGTTGGTCCAGGCTGCTCATTGTTTTTTAACCGGGCGTTGCGGGTTGAGGTACTCGCGCAGTTGCTCGACCATTTCACTCTGTGTGCTCAACGGCATCAACAATACCCGCAGCTTTTGCGCGAGCCGTTCCCAGCGGGCGATACGCGCTTCGGCCTGGGCTTTGTAGGCCTGGCGCAAATCAATGTTCAGGGTGTCCAGTTCCAGCTGTGCGCCGCGTTCTGCAAAGCGCAGTAACCCGGCGGCGGGCAGGGCGTGATCAAGCGGGTCGGAAATGGGCAGCAGCAGCAGGTCGCAATGTCGCGACAGCAGGCTCAGCTGTTGCTCGGCGCTGTCAGTCAGCGCCCGTTCATCGCAGATCACAATCCCCAGGCTGCCCGGTCGCAACACTTCACGGCCACGGCGCAAGGCCATGCCCAGGGCGTCAGCTTCGGGGCGGCTTTCGGTGTTCAGGCTCTGGTTGACCCGCACCAGGCGGTTAAGCAGCTGCAACAGGCTTTGTTTGCTGCGTCGAGGCTTGATTTCGTAGTGCTCGCTGTCGCCGAACACCAGTCCGCCGACCCGATCGTTATGCCCCAGGGCCGCCCAGCCGATCAGGCTGGCCGCTTGTGCGGCGAGCACCGACTTGAACATCTGCCCCGAGCCGAAGAACAGACGGCAGCTTTGCTCCACCATGATAAAGATCGGCCGTTCGCGTTCTTCGTGGAACAACTTGGTGTGCGGTTCCTGGGTGCGCGCTGTCACGCGCCAGTCGATGGTGCGCACGTCGTCGCCCGCCTGGTACACCCGCACCTGATCGAAGTCCACACCGCGCCCGCGCAGCTTGGAGTGGTGCAGGCCGATCAACGGGCTGCGCTGGCCGGGCGTGGAGAACAGCTGCACTTCGCGCACGTGGTGACGCATCTCAATCAGTTCACTGAGGGTTACGCGTATACCATCGCTGGCGTTCATCGGCTTCAAGCGACGGCAACAACGTCAAGAATGCGTTGCACCACGCGGTCCTGGTCGATCCCGGCAGCTTCGGCTTCGAACGACAGGATGATGCGGTGACGCAGCACGTCGAACAGCACCGCCTGGATATCCTCGGGGCTCACGAAGTCGCGACCGGCCAGCCAGGCGTGGGCGCGGGCGCAACGGTCCAGGGCGATGGAGCCTCGGGGGCTGGCGCCATAGGCGATCCACTCGGCCATTTCCGGGTCGAACTTGGAAGGCGTACGCGTGGCCATGACCAGTTGCACCAGGTATTCCTCTACCGCATCGGCCATGTACAGGCCAAGGATTTCCTTGCGGGCGGCAAAGATCGCCTGTTGGCTGACGCGCCGCTCGGGCTTGGTTTCGCCATTGAGCGCTTCGCCGCGGGCCTGCTGAAGGATGCGCCGTTCGACGGCGGCGTCCGGGAAACCGATCTTCACGTGCATGAGGAAGCGGTCGAGCTGGGCTTCGGGCAGAGGGTAGGTGCCTTCCTGCTCGATGGGGTTCTGCGTGGCCATCACCAAAAACAGCGGCGATAGCTCGTAAGTGCTACGGCCCACGCTGACCTGGCGCTCGGCCATCGCTTCAAGCAAGGCCGACTGGACCTTGGCCGGGGCGCGGTTGATTTCGTCGGCGAGCACCAGGTTGTGGAATATCGGCCCCTGCTGGAACACGAAACTGCCGGTTTCCGGGCGATAGATCTCGGTGCCGGTGATGTCGGCGGGCAGCAGGTCGGGGGTGAACTGGATACGATGGAACTGCGCTTCGATGCCTTCGGCCAGCTCCTTGATCGCCTTGGTCTTGGCCAGCCCCGGTGCGCCTTCGACCAGCATATGGCCGTCGGCGAGCAGGGCGATCAGCAGGCGATCGATGAGTTTTTCCTGGCCGAGAATCTGCGTAGAAAGAAAGGTTCGCAGCGCAAGCAGCGCTTCACGATGTTCCATCGATGACGGTTCCTGGAAAGATGAGCCTGATGGTGGAGCGCGAGCGCCAGGCTTGGGAGGCTTACTTTAATGCATCGAAGGGGGTGACGACTAACGACGTCACGGGTATTTTCAGAAAAACTTGTAGGCTTTTGGTGTGGGAACACGGTCAATGTGGGAGGGGGCTTGCCGCCGATGCCCGTGTGTCAGGCACCGATGTATTAACTGGCCCGCCGCTATCGGGGGCAAGCCCCTTCCCACATTTGAACCAGGGTGCAGCTCAAGTCCGGATGAAAGTGCCAGTGCCTGCGAGGATTTTCTGCAAGGTTTCCTCCACTTCAGCCAGGTCGGATGCGGCCGTGGCGTGGGTGATCTCCAGATGATCCTTGCCACCCAATGCATCGGCATCACCGGCTGCAAGTTCGATCAGCAACGTCGTGGCACTCAAGGTGATCTTCAGCCCATCCAGCGTCGACGGCTCGTAATCCCAGGTCAGTTCCACTTCCTCTTCATCCGGGTAGCGGCTCAACATGAACATTTCGCCGTTTTTGCCGTGGCAGCAAAGCATGGCCATGTTGTCTTCTTCTTCGTCGCACGGGGTGGCCATCAGGGCGTCGGTTTTCAGCTGCAGCATGGGAAATCCTGTGTGGAGGAGGGCGTTGCGCTGGCAATTGTGCCATTGCGGCGAATTTTATGCTGCAGGGTGTGTCAGACCCAGGGCATGACCTGGCGTGCGGTATCAGTCATTTTCGGTACTCAGAGGGCTGAAAAACGCAGGTTTTTTGCCCGGAAAAACGCGGTTGCCCAAGTTGCAACCTAT
This sequence comes from Pseudomonas sp. HN8-3, assembly GCF_020790195.1. Taxonomy (NCBI): domain Bacteria; kingdom Pseudomonadati; phylum Pseudomonadota; class Gammaproteobacteria; order Pseudomonadales; family Pseudomonadaceae; genus Pseudomonas; species Pseudomonas sp. HN8-3. The sequence goes on along the minus strand of NZ_CP086206.1, from coordinate 3,259,624 downwards.
TGCCTGCTTACCGATGACCGAATATGTCGCAGCGTCGCAAGCAGCGGTCTTCCTACACTCGTTAAGCTGCGCAACGGATGTGCCCCGCGCCCGGCGCCTGACCTGCCCGTCGTACCGTCACCCGGCAAGGTGTGCATCTTGTGGAAGTTGTATGTGACCTGACTGTCCTGTCCAGCTTCACCCACCTGTCGGCCTGATTCGTTTATCGTGACCCACGAACAGAGCTGACGGTCTCCCCGCAAGGGGATAACACGCGACGCTTCCATCAATAACAAGCCCAAGCGGAGTACCACAGATGGCGTTCTTCACCGCAGCCAGCAAGGCCGACTTCCAGCATCAACTGCAAGCGGCACTGGCGCAGCACATCAGTGAACAGGCACTGCCACAAGTGGCGCTGTTCGCTGAGCAATTCTTCGGCATCATTTCCCTGGACGAACTGACCCAGCGTCGCCTTTCCGACCTGGCCGGTTGCACCCTGTCTGCCTGGCGCCTGCTTGAGCGCTTCGATCACACCCAACCGCAAGTGCGGGTCTACAACCCCGATTACGAACGTCATGGCTGGCAATCGACCCACACCGCGGTCGAAGTGCTGCACCATGACCTGCCATTTCTGGTGGACTCGGTCCGTACCGAGCTGAACCGCCGTGGCTACAGCATCCATACCCTGCAAACCACCGTGCTCAGCGTGCGCCGTGGCAGCAAGGGTGAGTTGCTGGAAATCCTGCCCAAGGGCACCCAGGGCGAAGGCATCCTGCAAGAGTCGCTGATGTACCTGGAGATCGACCGCTGCGCCAACGCCGCCGAGCTGAACGTGCTGAGCAAAGAGCTGGAGCAGGTGCTGGGCGAAGTGCGCGTGGCCGTGGCCGATTTCGAACCGATGAAAGCCAAGGTCCAGGACCTGCTGGCCGGTATCGACGCCAGCGCATTCACGATCGACGGTGAAGAAAAAGCCGAGATCAAGAACTTCCTGGAATGGCTGGTGGGCAACCACTTCACCTTCCTGGGCTATGAAGAGTTCGTGGTACGTGACGAGGCGGACGGCGGTCATATCGAATATGACGCCAGCTCCTTCCTCGGTCTGACCAAGCTGTTGCGCGCCGGCCTCACCGCCGAAGACCTGCGCATCGAAGACTACGCCGTGGCCTACCTGCGTGAACCGACGGTGCTGTCGTTCGCCAAGGCTGCACACCCAAGCCGCGTGCACCGCCCGGCGTATCCGGACTACGTGTCGATCCGCGAGATCAGTGCCGACGGCAAGGTCATCAAGGAACACCGCTTCATGGGCCTCTACACCTCCTCGGTGTACGGCGAAAGCGTGCGAGTGATCCCGTACATTCGCCGCAAGGTAGCGGAAATCGAGCGTCGCTCGGGCTTCCAGGCCAAGGCGCATCTGGGCAAGGAACTGGCCCAAGTGGTTGAAGTGCTGCCCCGTGACGACCTGTTCCAGACCCCGGTCGACGAGCTGTTCAGCACCGTGATGTCGATCGTGCAGATCCAGGAACGCAACAAGATCCGCGTGTTCCTGCGCAAAGATCCGTACGGTCGTTTCTGCTACTGCCTGGCCTATGTGCCGCGCGATATCTATTCCACCGAAGTGCGTCAGAAGATCCAGCAAGTGCTGATGGATCGCCTCAAGGCTTCGGACTGCGAGTTCTGGACCTTCTTCTCCGAGTCCGTGCTGGCCCGTGTGCAACTGATTCTGCGGGTCGACCCGAAGAACCGCCTGGACATCGACCCGCTGCAACTGGAAAAAGAAGTGGTGCAAGCCTGCCGCAGCTGGCAGGACGACTACGCCAGTCTGGTGGTGGAGAGTTTCGGCGAAGCCCACGGCACCAACGTGCTGGCGGACTTCCCCAAAGGCTTCCCGGCCGGCTACCGCGAGCGTTTCGCCGCGCATTCGGCCGTGGTCGACATGCAGCATCTGAACAGCCTCACCGAAGCCAACCCGCTGGTGATGAGCTTCTATCAGCCGCTGGGCCAGGTCTCCGGTCAGCGCGAACTGCATTGCAAACTCTATCACGCTGACACCCCGCTGGCGCTGTCCGACGTGCTGCCGATCCTGGAAAACCTCGGCCTGCGCGTGCTGGGCGAGTTTCCGTATCGCCTGCGCCATGCCAATGGCCGTGAGTTCTGGATCCATGACTTTGCATTCATCGCCGCCGAAGGCGTGAACCTGGATATCCAGCAGCTCAACGACACCCTGCAGGACGCATTCGTGCACATCGTGCATGGCGATGCCGAGAACGATGCGTTCAACCGCCTGGTATTGACCGCCGGCCTGCCATGGCGCGACGTCGCGTTGCTGCGTGCTTATGCTCGCTACCTCAAGCAGATCCGCCTGGGCTTCGACCTGGGCTATATCGCCAGCACCCTGAACAACCACACCGACATCGCCCGCGAGTTGACCCGGTTGTTCAAGACCCGCTTCTACCTGGCGCGCAAGCTCACCGCCGACGACCTGGAAGACAAGCAGCAACGCCTGGAACAAGCGATCCTCACCGCCCTGGACGACGTTCAGGTGCTCAACGAAGACCGTATCCTGCGTCGCTACCTGGACCTGATCAAGGCGACCCTGCGTACCAACTTCTACCAGACTGACGCCAACGGCCAGAACAAGTCGTACTTCAGCTTCAAGTTCAACCCGCACGCGATCCCCGAGCTGCCCAAGCCGGTGCCGAAGTTTGAAATCTTCGTGTACTCGCCCCGTGTTGAAGGCGTGCATCTGCGCTTCGGCAACGTCGCTCGCGGCGGCCTGCGCTGGTCCGACCGTGAAGAAGACTTCCGTACCGAAGTGCTCGGCCTGGTAAAAGCCCAGCAAGTGAAAAACTCGGTGATCGTGCCGGTGGGCGCCAAGGGCGGCTTCCTGCCGCGTCGCCTGCCATTGGGCGGCAGCCGGGACGAGATCGCGGCCGAGGGCATCGCCTGCTACCGCATCTTCATTTCCGGCCTGTTGGACATTACCGACAACCTGAAGGACGGCGCCCTGGTGCCACCGGCCAACGTCGTGCGCCATGACGACGATGACCCCTACCTGGTGGTGGCGGCGGACAAGGGCACTGCAACCTTCTCCGACATCGCCAACGGCATCGCTATCGACTACGGTTTCTGGCTGGGTGACGCGTTCGCTTCCGGCGGTTCTGCCGGTTACGACCACAAGAAAATGGGCATCACCGCCAAGGGCGCGTGGGTCGGTGTGCAGCGTCACTTCCGTGAGCGCGGCATCAACGTGCAGGAAGACAGCATCACCGTAGTGGGCGTCGGCGATATGGCCGGTGACGTGTTCGGTAACGGTTTGCTGATGTCCGACAAGCTGCAACTGGTGGCGGCCTTCAACCACCTGCACATCTTCATCGACCCGAACCCGAACCCGGCCACCAGCTTCGTCGAGCGCCAGCGCATGTTCGAGCTGCCGCGTTCGTCCTGGACCGACTACGACACCAGCATCATGTCTGAAGGCGGCGGTATCTTCTCGCGAAGCGCCAAGAGCATCGCCATCTCGCCACAGATGAAAGAGCGTTTCGACATCCAGGCCGACAAGCTGACCCCGACCGAACTGCTCAACGCCTTGCTCAAGGCGCCGGTGGACCTGTTGTGGAACGGCGGTATCGGTACCTACGTCAAGGCCAGCACCGAAAGCCATGCCGACGTGGGCGACAAGGCCAACGACGCGCTGCGTGTCAACGGCAACGAGCTGCGCTGCAAGGTGGTGGGCGAGGGCGGTAACCTCGGCATGACCCAACTGGGCCGTGTGGAATTCGGCCTCAATGGCGGCGGTTCCAACACCGACTTCATCGACAACGCCGGTGGCGTGGACTGCTCCGACCACGAAGTGAACATCAAGATCCTGCTCAACGAAGTGGTGCAGGCCGGTGACATGACCGACAAGCAGCGCAACCAGTTGCTGGCGAGCATGACCGACGAAGTCGGCCACCTGGTGTTGGGCAACAACTACAAGCAGACCCAGGCCCTGTCCCTGGCCGCACGCAAGGCTTACGAGCGCGCCGCCGAGTACAAACGCCTGATGAGTGACCTGGAAGGCCGTGGCAAGCTGGACCGCGCCATCGAGTACCTGCCGACCGAAGAGCAGCTCACCGAGCGCGCTTCGACCGGCAAGGGCTTGACCCGTCCGGAGTTGTCGGTGCTGATTTCGTACAGCAAGATCGACCTCAAGGAAGCGCTGCTCAAATCCCTGGTGCCGGATGACGAATACCTGACCCGTGACATGGAGACCGCGTTCCCACCGAGCCTGGTGGCCAAGTTCTCCGAAGCCATGCGTCGCCATCGCCTCAAGCGCGAGATCGTCAGCACCCAGATCGCCAACGACCTGGTCAACCACATGGGCATCACCTTCGTGCAGCGACTCAAAGAGTCGACCGGCATGAGCCCGGCGAACGTCGCCGGTGCCTATGTGATCGTGCGCGATATCTTCCACCTGCCGCACTGGTTCCGTCAGATCGAAGCCCTGGACCACCAGGTGTCGGCCGACGTGCAACTGGAGCTGATGGACGAGCTGATGCGCCTGGGCCGTCGTGCTACGCGCTGGTTCCTGCGCAGCCGTCGCAACGAACAGGACGCCGGTCGTGACACAGCGCACTTCGGTCCGCACCTGGCGGCGTTGGGCCTCAAGCTCGACGAACTGCTGGAAGGTCCGACCCGTGAAGGCTGGCAGAACCGTTACCAGGCCTACACCCAGGCCGGCGTACCGGAATTGTTGGCACGCATGGTTGCAGGCACTACCCACCTGTACACCTTGCTGCCGATCATCGAAGCCGCCGACGTGACCGGGCATGACGCCGCCGAAGTGGCCAAAGCCTACTTCGCCGTCGGCAGCGCCCTGGACCTGCCGTGGTACCTGCAGCAGATCAGCGATCTTCCTGTGGCCAACAACTGGCAGGCCCAGGCCCGTGAAGCCTTCCGCGATGACGTGGACTGGCAGCAACGGGCGATTACCATTTCGGTACTGCAAATGGCCGACGCGCCACAAGACATGGAAGCCCGCGTGGCCCTGTGGCTTGAACAGCATCAGGACATGGCTGATCGCTGGCGTGCCATGATGGTGGAAATTCGTGCTGCGGTTGGCACGGACTACGCCATGTACGCGGTGGCCAATCGTGAGTTGCTGGACCTGGCGTTGAGTGGTCAGTCGGTGTTGCAGCCGGCTTGATGCTTCGGTAAACCAAAAGCCCCCGCATCGTGAGATGCGGGGGCTTTTTATTTGATCTGGAATGCGATCAATGTGGGAGCTGGCTTGCCTGCGATAGCGGTGGGTCAGTTAATAATCGAGTCACTGGTACACCGCTATCGCAGGCAAGCCAGCTCCCACAGTTTGAACTTCATTCGGAATCAGTGGTGTTTGAGTAGCCGGGTTTCCAGGTGATCCAGGTGCTGGGTCATCAGGACGACAGCCGTGTGGGCGTCGCGCTGTTCCACGGCATCCACAATCGCCATATGCTCCTGCCACGCACAATACGTGCAGGCCTTCGTTTCAAATTGCGCAATGATCAACGACGTCAACGGCACCAGGCTGTTGAGAAACTGTGCCAACGGCGCATTGCCTGCCATGTGCGCCAGTTGCAGATGAAACTCCCCAGAAAACCGGATCGCCGGCCCACGCTGGTCACGCTCAATGGCGTCGCGCTCCTGCGCAATCAGCTCGCGCAGTTGGCGGATTTGCATCGCTGTGGCCTGGGCGCAGGCCAGTTGCACCACGGTCATTTCGGTCAGGCGCCGTGCTTCAAGAATCTGCCGTGTGTGCTGGGCATCCGGCGCGGCGACCTGGGCGCGCTGGTTGGGGCGCAGGATGACCACTTGCTGATGGGACAGCTTGGCGAGCACCCGGCGAATCACGCTGCGGCTCACGCCAAAGAGTTCGCCCAGGCCTTCTTCGGTGAAGCGGCTGGCGGGCGCAATGCGTTGCTCAAGGATCGCGTCGAACAAGCGCGGGTAGATGTCGTCAACCGAAGGCTTCTTGCCCGACACCAGGCGCAGGCAGGGCAGAGGGTCACGTTGCAGGGCGTGGACGTTCATGGCCGGTCTCCAATTATTCAGCTGCCCAGATGGTCATCCGGGATATTCAAGCGAATGCCCATGCGCAAGCCTTCCTGCAGGATGTGCCGACGCATTTCGGCACTGGCCAGGGCGCTGTTCTTGTTGCGGATGGCGCGTACCACGGCTTCGTTCTCTTGCAGGCGTTCGGCCAGGTGTTCAGGGGAGTTGCGCAATACCTGGGCGCTTTGTTTGAGCGCGGTGCTGGTTTGCTGCACCACGTTCTGGAAGATCGGGTTGGAGGTCAGGGCAAACAGTTCTTCGTGAAAGTCGATGTAGGCGTTCATGCCCGCCTCGGCGTCGCCGGCATCCAGGGCTTCGCGCATGTCCATCAGCGTCAGGCGCAGTTGGCCGATTTCCTTGCTGCTGATGGATTGGGCGACCAGGCCGACGATGAAGGGTTCGAGGGTATAGCGCAGTTGCAGGATGTCTTCCAGGCTGGCGTCGGCCACCGCGTCGTTCGACTGCGGCTCGCTGACGCTGGTTTCCAGTACCACCACACCTTTGCCCGGCATGGAACGCACCAGGCCCAAGGTCTCCAGCACGATCACCGCTTCACGCAGGCTCGGGCGGCTGATACCCAGTTGCTCGGCCAGCTCACGCTGGCCTGGCAGCATTTCACCGCGGCGCCACTGGCCTCGCGCCAAGGCGGCGCGCAGTTTTTCTACCACTGAATTGACGACGGTTGAGGTGCTGATCACGTCGAAGGCTCCTTGATGTTGCTCATACAGTATTCAGTCTGGCAAAGGGCCAATGTGGGAGCTGGCTTGCCTGCGATGACTGAGTGTCAGGCACTACATTTGACGCTGACTCACCGCTATCGCAGGCAAGCCAGCTCCCACATTGGATGGGTGTTGTCCTAGAACTCCTGATGCGCCGGCAGCACCGGCTTCTTGGCCTGAAAGGCATAGCCCTGCTGGCCGTCGAGCACCTTGTTGGCACGCTGGATATCGATATCTTTTTCCCAGCGAGCAATCGCCACTGTAGCCACGCAGTTGCCGATCAGGTTGGTCAGCGCACGACCGATCCCCATGAACCAGTCCACCGCCAGCACCAACACCAGGCCCACCACCGGAATTGCCGGGATCGCCGTGAGTGTCGCCGCTAGAATCACCAATGCCGAGCCCGGAATGCCGTGGGCGCCTTTGGAGGTGATCAACGATACCAGGAGGATGGTCAGCAAGTCGGTCATCGACAGCGGTGTACCGGTGGCGTTGGCGATAAACACGATGGCCAGGGTCAGGTAGATCGAGAAACCGTCGAGGTTGAACGAGTACCCGGTGGGAATTACCAAACCCACGGTGGAACTGCCAATGCCCAAATGTTCCAGCTTGCGCATGATCTGCGGCAGCACAGCGTCGGACGAAGCGGTGCCCATCACGATCAGCAGCTCTTCGCGCAGGTACTTGAGCAGCGGCAGCATCCGCAGGCCGGACAAGCGCATTACCAGCCCGAGGATCAGCGCGACAAAGGCAAAGCACGTCAGGTAGAACAGCCCAACCAGGCTGCCCAGGTGTTGCAGCGAGTCCAGGCCGTAGGTGCTGGTGGTGAACGCGATGGCACCGAATACGCCAATCGGCGCCAGGCGCACGATCATGCCCATGATGCGGAAGATCACATGGCTAAGCTCATTGATCAGCCGCGAGATACCGCTGGCCGCTTCGCCCACCAGGTTCAGCGCACTGCCGAACAGCACCGAGAACAGCAGCACCTGTAACACGTTGTTATCGGCAAACGCACCGATCACCGAGTTGGGAATCAGGTCCATCAGGAACTGGCTGGTGCCCTTGATGTGTTGGCCCTTGTCGGCCAGCTCATTCAAGCCGGCGGAAGAGAGTTGCTCAAGATGAATATTGGCGCCGCTGCCGATGCCGGTGCTGAAGGCCATGATCAGGCCAAGCACCAGGGCGACGGTGGTCAGCACTTCAAAGTAGATCACCGACTTGAGCCCGATACGCCCGACCTTCTTCAAATCGCCGGCGCCGGAAATACCGCTGACCACGACACAGAACACGATCAGGCCGATCAGCATTTTGATCAGCTTGATAAAGCCGTCGCCCAGGGGTTTGAGTTGTGAGGAAAATTCGGGAAGGGCCAGGCCGCAGGCGATGCCGAGCATCAGGCCAATCACGACTTGCAGGAAAATCGAACGCGAGCACCATCTGAGCATGGGAGGGATCTCTATTCGGTGCCCTGGTGGTTCCAGGGCTTAATTGTTGTGGTCTTACCGGTAAGTCCAGTGCGCGGCCAGTCTACGCTTGGTTTTTTTCAAACAACAAGTAAATATTCAGCGGTTGGCAGGTCCCGGTCTGACCAGTTGGTCGGTAAGTACGGTGCTTGAGCGGTTGACGGGGATTAATTTTTTTTGCGTATCATCGCCTTGGGCATACGAGGTGATGGATGGACCAATCAGGGCTTACAACCGACGAAGCAGGGCGCATGTATTGCGCCTGGCGCACTGCAGCGCCTGCGTACCTGCATTACCACGACCACGAGTGGGGTGTGCCGGTGGCGGATGACATCGCGTTGTACGAGAAGATCTGCCTGGAGGGGTTTCAGGCGGGGATGGCGTGGATCACCATTCTGCGCAAGCGCGATAACTTTCGGCAGGCGTTCGAGGGTTTTGATTTTCGCCGGGTGGCGCAGTACGGCGAAGCGGACATTGAGCGGTTGATGAGCGAGCCAAGCATCGTGCGCAATCGGGCAAAGATCATCTCGGCCATCAACAACGCACGCCGGGCCTGTGAACTTGTGGAGGAGACCGGCTCGCTGGCGCGCTGGCTGTGGGCGTTCGAGCCCGCCGCAGAAGAGCGGCCGGCAGTGGTGGACATGGCTTACTGGACGGCCAATCCGACCTCAGCGGCTTCGATGCGCTTGTCCAAGGCCCTGAAGAAACGCGGCTGGACCTTCGTCGGCCCGACCACGATGTATGCGTTGATGCAGGCGATGGGGATGGTCAATGATCATCTGGAGGGTTGCGAGTGCCGGCTGCGCATTGAACACCAGCGCGACCTATTCAAACGTCCCTGACCAGACACGGTTAAAACTGTGGGAGCAGGCAAGCCAGCTCCCACATGGGTTTTGTGGTGTTGCTGATTATTTGGGAAGCGGGGTGAGTACCTCAGCCTTGTCATCCAGCACCATCACCACCAGCAGCCTGGCCGGTTGGGTCTGGCTGGCATTGCTTGACTCAAAATGCCGCGAGCCGGCCGGTTCGTAGAACGATTGCCCGGCTTTGTAGGTGATCGCCTTTTCATCATTGACCCGCGAGGTGATCGCGCCTTGCAGCACATAAGCCACCGCAGTGCCGGTGTGGCTATGGGGCACGGTGGCCTGGCCGGGGGCGTAGTCAACGGTGAGCATGATGGTTTTCTTGCCGGGCACGTTGGTCAAGGGGTGCTCCTGCAGCACCTTGAGCGTTTCCTGGTTGTATACCGGGTCGTGGGCAAATGCGCTGAGGGAGGTGAGCATCAGTGTGGTGGCGAGCAATCGTTTCATGATCAGGATTCCGCGTAGTTCGAGACCTCTTCACCCTACGCCGTAGCCTGTACGCCACCAATGACCAATACACCGGAAAACCCCTTAGCCAATCTGCCGGAGAATATCGCGCACCTTGTCCAGCGCCGGGTCGATGTCCAGGGTCTCGATGGCGCCGAAGCCGAAAATCAGCCCCGAGCGTAATGGCACGTCGTGGAAGAATACGTCCAGGGGGTACAACCCCACCTCGACCTGACGCGCCTGTTCTATCAGCAATGGGATATTCAACGCTACCTTGCACAATGCCGCCAGGTGAAAGCCCGCCACCGTCGGAACCGCCTCGAACCACGGTGACAGATCGCCCGCCAGACGCTGCAGTATTCGTTCGCGACGCCCCGCATAGATGCTGTGGCAACGGCGAATATGCTTGAGCAGGTAGCCTTCGCTGATGAACTTGGCCAATGCCCACTGCGGCAGGGTAGAGCTGTGCTGGTCGGTCAACTGCTTGGCCTTGAGCACCGCGCCATAGATCGCTGGCGGCAGCACCGCGTAGCCCAGGCGCAACTCGGGCAACAGGGTTTTGGAAAAGGTCCCGACGTAGGTGACCACGCCTCGGGTGTCCAGGCTTTGCAGGGAGTCGGTGGCGCGCCCTTCGTAGCGAAATTCGCTGTCGTAGTCGTCTTCGATGATGATCGCACCCAGCTCGATTGCGCGGTCCAGCAGTGCCTGGCGGCGCCTCTGACTCATCGGCATGCCGAGGGGGAACTGGTGGGACGGGGTTACGTAGATCAGACGGGTGCCATCGGGGATCTGATCGACCTGGAGGCCCTGTTCGTCGACGGCCACGCTGGCGACGCTGGCGCCCATCGCTACGAACATTTGGCGCGCGGGGCTATAGCCTGGGTCTTCCATCGCGACCATGCTGCCGGGTTCCAGCACCACGCGGGCAATCAGGTCCAGCGCCTGCTGCGCGCCATTGGTGACCACGATATCGCTGGCGCGGCATTTGACCCCTCGGGAAAACGCGATATGCCCGGCGATGGCCTCGCGCAATGCCGGTAACCCTTCCGGTTGGCTGTAGAAACCACTGTTCTGGGCGATACGGCGCAGCGCATCCTGGGTGCAGCGTCGCCATTCGTCCTGAGGGAACTGGTTGCGTGCAGTCGCGCCGCCGATAAATTCGTAGCGCAGGATGCCCTCACGGGAAGGGTGGCCCATGGGCGAGGGCAGTGCTGCCCACTTGCCCAGGTTGGCGGCGCAGGCCAGGTCGGTGGCGGTTTGCACGCGATCGGGTTGGGGCGCCCACGCATTGACGAAAGTGCCGCGGCCGATCTTGCCGATCAGCAGGCCTTCGTACGTGAGGGTGGTGTAGGTATCCGACACCGTCTTGCGCGATACGCCCAGTTGTTCGGCGAGCAGTCGGCTCGGTGGCAGTTGCGTACCCGCCGACAGTCGCCCGGTGGCGATAGCTTCGCGCAGTTGCTGATAAAGCTGGGCAGCCAGGTCCTTGCGGCCATTGATGACGAGGTGCAGTTCCATGTTTCATCCTGGAGACAGATCGATCCGCGCCAAGGTTACGCGCAAATCGATCTGAAGAAACCAGGCAGTGTCAGGACAGGAAGCCGCCGTCTACATTCAACGACACACCGGTGGTGTAGCTCGACGCATCGCTGGCCAGATACAACACCGCGCCGGCCATTTCGCTGGGGTCGGCGACGCGCTTGAGGGGGATCTGTGCCAGGGCCACTTTCAGGATCGAATCGTTCTTGACCAGCGCCGAGGCGAATTTGGTATCAGTCAGGCCCGGCAGCAGTGCGTTGCAACGGATGCCGAATGCCGCGCATTCCTTGGCGAACACCTTGGTCATGTTGATCACGGCAGCCTTGGTGACCGAGTAGATGCCCTGGAACACGCCCGGCGAAATGCCGTTGATCGACGCCACGTTGATGATGCTGCCGCCGCCGTTCTCGCGCATCAGCTTGCCGGCTTCCACCGACATGAAGAAGTAACCGCGGATATTCACGTCGACCGTCTTCTGGAATGCGCCAAGGTCGGTATCCAGCACGTTGCAGAACTGCGGGTTGGTCGCGGCGTTGTTGACCAGAATATCCAGGCGGCCGAACTGTTCGCGGATGCCGGCGAACACCTGGGTAATCTGCTCCATTTCACCGATATGGCAGGCAATCGCCGTGGCCTTGCCGCCGTCGGCAATGATCGCGTCGGCGACGTGCTGGCAACCTTCCAGCTTGCGGCTGGAGACGATCACGTGGGCGCCTTGCTGGGCCAGCAGCTTGGCAATGGCCTCGCCGATACCACGGCTGGCGCCGGAAACGAAGGCGATCTTGCCGTCAAGGTCAAACAGGTTGGTCTTGGACATAAGGGTTCCTTGTGGTTGCGATCAGAGCGCTGATTTGCCAATGACATTCAGGCTCATTTGCTCCAGCAGCTTGTTCATGTGGATGAACTGCGCAAAGCGTTTGTCCTGGGTCTGGCCGTGGAAAAAGCGGTAGTAGATCTGCTGCACGATGCCGGCCAGCCGGAACAGGCCGTAGGTGTAATAGAAATCGAAATTGTCGATCGCAAGCCCCGAGCGCTCGGCGTAGTAGTCGACAAACTGACGGCGGGTGAGCATCCCCGGGGCGTTGCTCGGCTGGCGCCGCATCAGTTGCACCGGCGCCGGATCTGCGGCTTCGATCCAGTAGGCGAGGGTGTTGCCCAGGTCCATCAGCGGGTCGCCCAGGGTGGTCAGTTCCCAATCCAGCACGCCGATGATCTGCATCGGGTTGTGGGGGTCGAGGATCACGTTATCGAAGCGGTAGTCGTTATGCACGATGCTGGACGTGGGCGAATCGGCTGGCATTTTGTCGTTGAGCCAGGCGCGTACCGCTTCCCATTTTGGCGCATCAGGGGTCAGGGCTTTTTCGTAGCGCTCGCCCCAGCCACGAATCTGCCGCGCCACGTAGCCTTCAGGCTTGCCCAGGTCGGCCAGGCCGCAGGCGCTGTAGTCGACTTGATGCAGTTCGACGAACTTGTCGATAAAGCTTTTGCACAGCGCTTGAGTCTTGGCCGCGTCCAGGCCCAGTTCGGGCGGCAGGTCAGAGCGCAGGATGATGCCGTTGACCCGTTCCATCACATAGAACTCGGCACCGATCACTGATTCATCGGTGCAGTGCACGTATGCCTTGGGGCAATACGGAAAACCATCTTTGAGCTGGTTGAGAATGCGGTATTCGCGGCCCATGTCGTGGGCGGACTTGGCCTTGTGGCCAAACGGCGGGCGACGCAGCACGAATTCCTGGCCTGGATATTCCAGCAGGTAGGTCAGGTTCGATGCGCCGCCGGGGAACTGACTGATCGCAGGCGTGCCGTTCAAGCCCGGAATGTGGGCCTTGAGGTAGGGATCGATCAGGCTGGCATCAAGTTCTTCGCCGGGGCGAATCTGGGTCGATTGGTCGTTCAGCGCCATGCTTATCCCTTCTGCTTATTCTAAAGGCCTTGGACTATTTCCTAATCTAATGCGCACCGCCGCCCAGCGACAAGGTCGGGGCGGCTTAATAGGTTAGCGTGTTGAAGGGTGATCAGCGTGCCTGATCGGTCATTTTGCGGGCGCTGGCAGTGCAACCGGCGTGAGCACCGGACGGCCGGCGAAGTATTCCACCAGGTTGTCGGCCACCCGCTGCACGGTGTCATGGGCCGCCTCCGGTGACAGGCCGGCCACATGGGAGGTCAGGACGGTATTGCTCAGGCGCTTGAGGGCGTCGGGCACCTTGGGTTCGTCGTCGAATACATCCAGCGCGGCGCCGCCGATACGCCGTTGCTCCAGGGCAGCCACGAGGTCAGCGGTCACCACCACGCTGCCGCGGCCAATGTTCACCAGATAGCCATTGGGGCCCAACGCATCCAGCGCATGTTTATCGATCAGATGGCGAGTGCTGGCCCCACCTGGCGTGGCCAGGATCAGGAAGTCCGAGGTGCGCGCCAGTTCGACGGCCGTTGAACAGTAGGTGTAATCCACGTCATCGCGGGGTTGGCGGTTGTGATAGCTCACCTCCATGCCGAAGCCGAGGGCGGCGCGCCTGGCGATTTCCATCCCCACGGCACCGAGCCCGAGAATTCCCAGTTGCTTGCCGGCCAGGGAAGGGCGCATGACCTTCGGCCATTCGCTGCGCCGCACGGCGGCATCGGTCTGGGGAATCCCGCGCACCAGCGAGAGCAGCAGCGCCATGGCGTGATCGGCCACCGAGGGGGCGTTCACGCCGGCACCGTTGGTGACCACGATCCCACGGTTGCTTGCCGCTTGCAGATCCACGTGTTCGTAGCCGGCACCGATCACGCAGATGATCTCCAGCAATGGAAGCGCGGCGATTTCCTCGGCATACAGCCCCAGCGGCCCGCGGGTCAGCACGGCCTTGATCTGCCCTGCGTGGGCCTTGATCGCCTGGGCCCGTTCTGCGGGCGTCGGCGCCAGGATCACGTGAAAGTCATTGCTTTCGATGATTTGCAGGTATTCGTTGATGGTTTCAACCAGGACTAGAACGGTGGTGGGCATGGGGCAGCTCTCCGGTGAGTTCGATGCTCGGATTATGCTGCATTTGTGTTGTGTGAAATGCTGAGGGCGCAGAGAAAGCGCCACTGATTTTGCGAAAAGTGCCAGCGTCTCGGCGAGTGGGAGACGCTGTTTGCACGCGTGCGAATTATTTAGCGGGTACGGGCTTGCGCACCTTGCTCTGTTCGGCCGCTACGATGTCCATGTAATCGTAGGTAGGAAAGAACTCCGTCCTGAAGGGGCCCCATGCAGAGCGTTCGATGGCGAGATTGACTTCCCGCAGGCGCGAGGCGGGGAAGCGTAGAACGATGACGTGACCGATCCCCATGGCGATGTTCCAACTGACAATCTCTACCCCTTCAGGAGGGAATACTTTAAAGAGTTCCTGTTCGGTGAGTTTTGTTCTTATTTCGTTCAAGTTGCGAGATTGGTCATGTTTGAGGAAGACGGTCAACATGACCGCATTGTCAGCGCTGATGGCGACAGGTTTTCCTGACGTGGAAGCCTGCGCATGAAGGCCGCCTGAAACAAGGGTAGAGAGCAATAAAACAGACGCCAGTAAAGGCTTTAATAGTGTTTTCATTGAGTGAGGCCTTTTATGAGTATTGTCGCTACTCGTGGGATGAGTGTTGAGGGTTAGTGGGTGGGGGTGGTTTTGACTGATCCGGTATAGGGCGCATGAACCACATGTATTCGAACAAGAGGGTTGGCGTCGATCATGTCGCGCGGCACTTCACGAGAATAAGTGAATTCCTGATTGTTCAACGTCTCAAGTTTTCTGACGATGGTTTTCGTTGCACCTTTATCCGGTATCAGGATATGGTTTTTCTTGTCACCCGTTACCATGAAGTAACCGCCGCCGCCGTTGTCATATTTTGATAGCCCGGTATCGGTGTAGAAAAATTCGTAGCGATTACGTTCAGGGTCCCACACTGATATTCCAACGACACCTGGGTACTTGTCCTTTACGTCGATCTCCGGGGCGCCTTCTATATAAACTTTTGTCGTCAGCCAGCGGGGGGATGTACCCAGGGCACTTGCGTCTGAGTTTTCTACTGCCGGTTGTGCTTGGCTGGCCAATGGGCTGAGTATTCCGGTGGCAAGTATCAGGGAGAAAATAAGGTTGTGTTTGTTCATCTAGTCGCTCCTGATGAGTGAGGTTTTTAATTCTGCTGTGGTGGGTTTAGATGCTTTTGTTTTTTTGAACTGGACTGGAATATAAACGTGATAGAAGGGGCTCTCAATGCCTGGGAAAACCCTTGCAACAAATGCCGCAATCATTAGAGTTTCAATCGAGAGGCGTTGATTAACTGTATGTAAGAACTTTCTTATATGTGAAGGTGTTTAACTTTAATTGATATTGGGTCTCTGTCAGCGGCTCCCCACTGGCGAACTTTGAGTGACTGGGTTTATTTAAACAAAGCTTCGTCGGCCTTGCGTGATCGACCCTCCCAATGCCCCGCTGGCAGGGGCGTTCGTGAGGTGGGTAAAGGCGGTGGACATCTGGCGTTGAATCAACTGAGCCGCCCCATGGGCTGCCTTCCAGCCTTTGCACTGCATTACCGTTCCTCATCTAAGTCTTTGCTTATTCAAGAGAATCCCGGACAATCCGGCCCTTGTTACGGCCAGGGCGCTGCCTGTCAGGTTTTTCTGACTCGTGCTGGCCATGTGAATGCGGAGATCCGACCGGATGAATGATCAGGCCAATAGCGTCGACGAACGCTATGCAACGACACCTGCAACCCTCACAAGCTGGAGCCGCCAGGACACCACCTGGATGCTCGGGCTATTCGGTACCGCCATTGGCGCCGGTACTTTGTTTCTGCCAATCAACGCGGGCCTGGGGGGCTTCTGGCCGCTGGTGATCCTGGCGTTACTGGCGTTCCCGATGACGTTCTTTGCCCACCGTGGGCTGACCCGTTTCGTGCTGTCTGGCCGTGAAGGCTCAGACATCACCGACGTGGTCGAAGAGCATTTCGGTATCAAGGCGGGTGCGTTGATCACCTTGCTGTATTTCTTCGCGATCTTCCCGATCCTGCTGATCTACAGCGTGGCACTGACCAATACCGTGAGCAGCTTCATGGAACACCAACTGCACATCATGCCGCCGCCTCGTGCGATCCTGGCGTTTGTGCTGATCCTCGGCCTGCTGGCCGTGGTGCGCTGCGGTGAGCAAGTGATCGTCAAGGCCATGAGCCTGATGGTGTATCCGTTTATCGTCGCCTTGCTGTTCCTGGCCGTGTACCTGGTGCCGCACTGGAATGGCGGCATTCTCAGCACTGCCAGCGAGGTGCCGGCACCGTCGGCGCTGCTCAATACGCTGTGGCTGGCGATTCCGGTGATGGTGTTCTCGTTCAACCATTCGCCGATCATCTCGGCCTTTGCGGTTGACCAGAAGCGTCAGTACGGCGCACACGCCGAGGAGCGCAGTTCGCAGATCCTGTCCCGCGCTCACTTGCTGATGGTGGCGATGGTGCTGTTCTTCGTGTTCAGTTGCGTGCTGACCCTGTCGCCCGCGCAACTGGCCGAGGCGAAAGCGCAGAACCTGTCGATCCTGTCGTACCTGGCCAACCACTTCGACAACCCGACCATCGCCTTTGCCGCCCCGTTGATTGCGTTCGTGGCGATTGCCAAGTCGTTCCTGGGCCACTACATCGGTGCCAGCGAGGGTCTCAAGGGGCTGGTGGTCAAGACCGGTCGCCGCCCGGCACCGAAGACCCTGGACCGCATGACCGCCGCCTTCATGCTGGTGGTGTGCTGGATCGTCGCCACGCTTAACCCAAGCATCCTCGGTATGATCGAGACCCTGGGTGGGCCGGTGATTGCGTCGATCCTGTTCCTGATGCCGATGTATGCGATCCGCAAGGTGCCGGCCATGGCCAAGTACCGTGGGCAGGCATCGAATGTGTTTGTCACCGCCGTCGGCCTGGTGGCGATTACGGCATTGGTGTATTCGCTGGTTGCCTGAGCCCTGATGCGGTCTATCTGACTGCACAGCTCTAAAAGTGTGGGAGCTGGCTTGCCTGCGATAGCTATGTGTCAGTCATTACATTCATGACTGATACACCGCTATCGCAGGCAAGCCAGCTCCCACATTGGTTTTGTGTTGGCAGTAAAGGTTAGTTCCAGGCATAAAAAAACGCCGCGTATCTTGCGATACGCGGCGTCTTTCACATCAACACACCCTTAAGCTTGAATCACCGGGATGTTGGCGCTTGCTGCGATCTTGCGGAACTCGGCGATCTGGTCGAAGTTCAGGTAGCGGTAGACGTCACTGGCCATGGTGTCCAGTTTCGCTGCGTAGCCCATGTACTCTTCGACAGTCGGCAGGCGACCCAGGGTAGAGGCCACTGCCGCCAGTTCGGCCGATGCCAGGTAGACGTTTGCACCGTCACCCAGGCGGTTCGGGAAGTTACGGGTCGACGTCGACACGACGGTGGAGTTCGGTTCTACACGTGCCTGGTTACCCATGCACAGCGAGCAGCCCGGCATTTCCATGCGTGCGCCAGCCTTGCCGTAGATGCCGTAGTAGCCTTCTTCGGTCAACTGGTGAGCGTCCATCTTGGTCGGCGGCGACAGCCACAGACGAGTCGGCAGCTGGCCCTTGACCTGCTCCAGCAGCTTACCGGCAGCGCGGAAGTGACCGATGTTGGTCATGCACGAACCGATGAACACTTCGTCGATCTTCTCACCGGCAACGCTGGACAACAGACGGGCATCGTCCGGGTCGTTAGGGGCGCAGAGGATCGGCTCGTTGATTTCCGACAGGTCGATCTCGATGATTTCGGCGTATTCGGCGTCGGCATCGGCTTCCATCAGTTCCGGGTTGGCAACCCAGGCTTCCATCGCTTGGGCGCGACGTTCCAGGGTGCGGGCATCGCCGTAGCCTTCACCGATCATCCAGCGCAGCAGGGTGATGTTGGAGTTCAGGTACTCGGTAACGGACTCTTTGGACAGCTTGATGGTGCAACCGGCAGCCGAACGTTCAGCCGAGGCGTCGGACAGCTCGAAAGCCTGTTCCAGCGTCAGATCGTTCAGGCCTTCGATTTCCAGGATGCGGCCGGAGAAGGCGTTTTTCTTGCCTTTCTTCTCTACGGTCAGCAGGCCAGCCTGGATCGCGTAGTAAGGAATGGCATGAACCAGGTCACGCAGGGTGATGCCAGGCTTCATCTTGCCTTTGAAGCGCACCAGGATCGATTCCGGCATGTCCAGTGGCATTACGCCAGTGGCTGCGGCGAACGCGACCAGACCGGAACCGGCCGGGAACGAGATGCCCATCGGGAAACGGGTGTGGGAGTCGCCACCGGTACCGACGGTGTCCGGCAGCAGCATACGGTTGAGCCAGCTGTGGATGATGCCGTCGCCCGGACGCAGCGATACACCGCCACGGGTCATGATGAAGTCAGGCAGGGTGTGGTGGGTGGTCACGTCGATCGGCTTCGGGTACGCCGCGGTGTGGCAGAACGACTGCATCACCAGGTCGGTCGAGAAGCCCAGGCACGCCAGGTCTTTCAGTTCGTCACGGGTCATTGGACCGGTGGTGTCCTGGGAGCCCACGGTGGTCATCTTCGGCTCGCAGTAGGTACCAGGACGAACGCCTTTGCCTTCTGGCAGGCCGCACGCCTTGCCGACCATCTTCTGTGCCAGGGTGAAGCCCTTGCCGGTGTCGACAGGCGCTTCAGGCAGCTTGAACAGGTCGGTAGGGCCCAGGCCCAGTTCGGCGCGGGCCTTGTCGGTCAGGCCGCGACCGATGATCAGCGGGATACGGCCGCCGGCGCGAACTTCGTCCAACAGTACCGGAGTCTTCATTTCGAAGGTGGTCAGGACTTCGTCGGTGCCGTGTTTGCAGACTTTGCCAGCATGAGGGTACAGGTCGATCACGTCGCCCATGTTCATGTTGGTGACGTCGAATTCGATTGGCAATGCGCCAGCATCTTCCATGGTGTTGTAGAAGATCGGAGCGATCTTGCTGCCGAAGCAGAAACCGCCGGCACGCTTGTTCGGCACGTAAGGCACGTCGTCACCGAAGAACCACAGTACCGAGTTGGTGGCCGACTTACGCGACGAACCGGTACCGACCACGTCACCGACGTAGGCGATCGGGAAGCCTTGGCCGCGCATTTCTTCGATCTGCTTCATCGGGCCGGTCTTGCCTTGCTCGTCCGGCACGATGCCTTCACGAGCCATTTTCAGCATGGCCAGGGCGTGCAGCGGGATGTCAGGGCGGGACCAGGCGTCCGGCGCAGGCGACAGGTCGTCGGTGTTGGTTTCGCCGGTGACCTTGAACACGCGCAGGCTGATCTTGTCGGCCAGGGTAGGGCGGTTGCGGAACCACTCGCCGTCAGCCCAGGACTGGATCACGCCTTTGGCGTGTTCGTTGCCGTTGCGGGCTTTTTCGGCGACGTCGTGGAACGCATCGAACATCAGCAGGGTGTGCTTGAGTTGGGCGGCCGCGACGGGCGCCAGGGTGGCGTCGTCCAGCAGCTCGACCAACGTCACGATGTTGTAGCCGCCTTGCATGGTGCCGAGCAGTTCAACAGCGCGTTTCTTGTCGATCAGGGGGGAAGTGGCTTCGCCCTTGGCCAGGGCAGACAGGAAACCGGCCTTGACGTAGGCAGCTTCGTCAACGCCTGGTGGAATGCGGTTGGTGATCAGGTCAACGAGGAATTCTTCTTCGCCAGCCGGAGGATTTTTCAGCAGCTCGACCAGGCCTGCGGTTTGTTCGGCGTTAAGCGGCTGGGGAACGATACCCAGTGCTGCACGCTCTTCGATATGTTTGCGGTAGGCTTCAAGCACAGTTATTACCCTCATCAGTGGTCCCACGGGACGCTCATCCAGAAATGAACGGCACGCATGCGCTCAGGGGCTTTTTGGGCCGCAAAGCCAGCGCTGCCGGCATTCCTTTACAGAAGCTGCTTTCAAAGTTTTACGCCTGCAGAACGGAGCTGATGAGGGTTGGCGTGGGCTCTGACCTACCGGGTCGAAACCACGCCAACACCGTTCTGAAGGAACGACTGTGCTCGTGACGCTTTGAAAACAGCTTCCAGCGGATTATTGGCGCCTTACAAGGCCGGGTGATTCTACGGCAAAAAAAATCTAAAGGTAAGTTGCCTGGCCAAGTTTGCTGGGTGATCAACCTTAGACAAAGGGCTAACATGGCGCACTGTTTCGCTGATTTGCGTGTTGTCGCCCATGTCCAACCAAACCATCAAGACCCCCTGCGTCGGCCTCTGCTCCACGGTCTACGGCGACCTCGTGTGCCGCGGCTGCAAGCGCTTCCACCACGAGGTGATCCAGTGGAACGGCTATAAAGAAGAAGAAAAGCGCGCAGTCTGGCTCAGGCTTGAGCAACTGCTGGTGCAGGTGATGGCCGGCAAAGTGGAGGTGTTTGACCCCAAGACCCTGCGCGGGCAGTTGGAGCAACGCAAGATCCGCTTCGTGCCGCACCAGTCCGAGTATTGCTGGGCCTACCAGTTGATCGCACGCGGGGCGCGGGTGATCAATAACCTTGAGGCGTACGGCATGGTGCTGTTGCCGGAGTTTCGCGATTGGCCCTTGCCGGACCTGCGCGATGCGATTGATCGGGAGTTCTTTATCTTGTCCGAGGCGCATTACCAGCGCTATATCGCCCCGGGGTTCCTGAGAGATGCGCTGTCTACCTGACAGCATGCATCCAAATGTGGGAGGGGGCTTGCTCCCGATAGCAGTGTGTCAGTCAGCCCATCCTTCACTGACCCACTGCTATCGGGAGCAAGCCCCCTCCCACATTTTGCCCTCTATTGTTCTTCAGGGCTTGGTTGCCAGTTCTTGCAGATGATCCATCAACGTCTGCGGCTTGAGCACCAGTACATCGCTTTCCACCGCATCGAGCACCACCTCCGCCGTATTACCGATCAACGCCCCCGAAATCCCGGTGCGGGCCACGGTGCCGATGATGGTCACCGCCGCGTGCAGCTGATGGGCCATATGCGGGATCAGCACATCGGCCGGGCCTTCCTTGATATGCAGGTGCCTGTCGTCCACGTCGAACTCGTCCTGGAATGCCTTGCATTGTTCGCGATAGCGCGCCTCGATGGTTTCCTTGAGCTGGAAGGTCGGGTCGGCTGCCGACAGCATCGGCGACGGGTGGGCGCTGATCACATGCAGCTGCGCCTTGGCCAGGCTGGCTATATCAAACCCGTGGTCGATGATCGAATTGTGCAACGAGCGGTGTTCGCCGTCGGTGTTGCCCACATCGATGGCCGCCAGAATCACCCCGTCGGCCCATGGCGTGGCGGTCTTGACCAGCAGCACCGGCGTCGGGCAATAGCGCAGCAGCTTCCAGTCCGCCGGCGTCAACAGGGCTTTTTTCAGCGGGCTGTCGGGAAAATGCTGTTTGATCACCAGGCCGCAGCCTTCGGCTTGCTGCACCTCGATAATGGTGTCATGCAGGCTGTCGTTCCACGCCTGTTCGGTGGAGACGCTGTAGCCGTCGTTCCTTAAACCTTCCTTGAGCACGCTCAACAGCGCCGAATGCTCGTGTTTCTTGTCGCAGACCAGCAAGTGCAGATGTGCGTCGGTCACCCCGGCAATCAGCTTGCCACGCTTGAGGGCCAGGCTTTCCGAATGCTCGGGCTCGATGACCACCAGGATGCTGCGGATGGCTTGCATGATCGGGATCTCCAGGAAGGGGCATGCAACAACTATAGTTGCTGCCCGCCAGACGTCATGTTGATGCACATCAAGGCCGGTGGCTGGTGGTCTGCGGCGGGGTCGGTATAATCGGCGCCCTTTTGTGATCCTTTGCCCGTGAGCCCGATGAACCTGCCCGAAATCCACGAATTCCTCGGCTGCCGCACCCCCGACGCCTGGGTCCAGGCCGCTCTGGCCGATCAGGAAACCCTGCTGATCGACCACAAGAACTGCGAATTCAAAGCCGCCAGCACCGCCCTGAGCCTGATGGCCAAGTACCACGGCCATGTTGACCTGATCAATATGATGTCGCGCCTGGCCCGCGAAGAACTGGTGCACCACGAGCAAGTCATGCGCCTGATGAAAAAGCGCAAGGTTGAACTGCGCCAACTGCACGCGGGCCGTTATGCCTCGGGTTTGCGCAAGGTGGTGCGCAGCCACGAGCCGGTCAAGCTGGTGGACACCCTGGTGGTCGGCGCCTTTATCGAAGCACGCAGCTGCGAGCGTTTCGAAGCATTGGTGCCGCATTTGGACGAAGAGCTCGGCAAGTTCTACTTCGGTTTGCTCAAAAGCGAGGCGCGGCACTTCCAGGGTTACTTGAAGCTGGCCTACCAGTACGGCGACGCCAAGGACATCGCCCAGGTGATCGAGCGGGTGAGGGCGGCCGAGAAGGAGCTGATCGAATCACCCGACATCGAGTTCCGCTTTCACAGTGGCGTGCCAGCCTGAGGCCACCGCCACGCCGATCAAGGCGGTGATCCCGGCGAGCAGCAGGATCACCGTATGCGTGCCCAACGGCGCTGCCAGCCCGGCGATCATCAAGCCCGCCAACGGCTGCGGCAGGTTGTTGAGCAAGGTGATCACGCCTACCGTCTTGCCGAAATCCTGCACCGGAATCACTTTTTGACGGGTGCTGCGCAGGTACACGTTGAACATCTTGTCGAAGCCCGTCACCAGCAGGAAGCCCACGGCATACGCCCACACACCGGGGCTGACGGCGGTGATCAGCGCGCCGACTGCAATCATCGAATACGACAGCCCACCCATTACTTTCAACGGCAGTGATGAGCGTGCCAGGTAAAACAGAATCCCGATGGTGACCAGCGCGCCGGCGGCTTGCAGCAGGGCGTAGGCATCCTTGTCGGCGGCGTATTGGCCGGTAACCATGGCGGCCGAGGTGGCCAGTGTGACCCCGATAATCAGGTTCACGCCGACTGCCAGAATGATGATGCGCTTGAGTTCCACCAGGTTGCGGATGTGGCCAAACGCGGTGCGCAGCGGTTGCAGCCAGATACCCGGGTGCTGCCCATGGCTTTGCAGGCTCACCGTGGTGTTGCGCTGCCAGATCAGCATTGCCAGGTCAGCGAGAACAAACAGTGCGGCGATGGCCAGCACCACCCAGGGCCAGGCCCAAACCTGCAGCATCAACGCTGCCAGCAACGGCCCGAGCACCAGGCCACTCTGGTCGGCAATCTGCGAATAGGACAAGGTCTTGGCGTAGGTGTAATGCTGGAAGACATGCGGCATCACCACCTCCCGCGCCATGATGCCCTGAGTGGTCAATACCCCGCACAACGCGGACAGCATCACCAGCCAATGGATCCCGTCGAACAGCCCATACAGCGCCACCGCCACCACGCAGGCCAGCGCGCGATACACCTGGCTGATATGCAGAATGCGTACGGGTGAAAACCTGTCGCACAAGGCTCCGCACACCGGAAATGCCAGATAGCGCGGCAGCGATTCGACAAAAAACGCCAGGCCCGCCCACGACACGCTTTGAGTGGTCTGGAACACGATCAGCGGCACGATGAACAGCAGGATCTGGTCGGCCAGCCGCGAGAGGAACAGCGAAACGAAGAACGCCAGATAATCCTTGCGCATACAACTCCTTGAGAATGGCGTTAAAGATTGCAGGCTATTTGTTAAAAACTCTTAAAAGCATGAAGCTTCATCAGCTCGTACTGGCCAGCTGCTTCTGTGCGCCTGCTTGCCACCTATAATGCGCGCACTTCAATCTGCGTTTCTACACTGAGAACTTATGGAAAACCTGGGTCTGGGCAAGGTCCTGCTCGTTGAGGACGATGAAAAGCTGGCAGGGCTGATCGCGCAGTTCCTGTCGCAGCATGGTTTTGAGGTGCGTGTCGTGCACCGGGGCGATGAAGCCCTGGCAGCGTTCCTGGACTTCAAACCCAGGATTGTCGTGCTCGATTTGATGCTGCCAGGCCAGAGCGGGCTGCATGTTTGCCGCGAAATTCGCAATGTGTCAGACACGCCCATCGTGATCCTGACGGCCAAGGAAGACGATCTGGACCATATCCTGGGCCTTGAGTCTGGGGCTGACGATTACGTGATCAAGCCGATCAAGCCGCCGGTGCTGCTTGCACGTTTGCGTGCGTTGCAGCGCCGCCAGGTGCCCGAGCCCGCGGCGCGGGGTGCCCTGGAGTTCGGCCGCTTGTCGATTGATCGCAGCTGCCGGGTCGTCAGCCTGGGCGGTCAGACCATCGATCTGACGACCATGGAGTTCGAGTTGCTGTGGTTACTGGCCAGCAGCTCGGGCAAGATCCTCTCGCGCGATGACATCCTCAACCGTATGCGTGGTATTGCCTTTGATGGCCTCAATCGCAGCGTTGACGTCTACATCAGCAAATTGCGCGGCAAGCTCAACGACAACCCACGCGAGCCGGTGTGCATCAAAACCATCTGGGGCAAGGGTTACCTGTTCAATCCGTTCGCGTGGGAGGTTTAGATGCTGCGCTTGTATCTGCGCCTCTATGTGATCCTCGCGCTCGGCCTGGCCGGGTCGGTCTGGCTGGTCAACTATGGCCTGGACGCGTACATGCCCGAGTCCAACGAGACCTATAACCGTGAAGCCTTGCGCGGCCCGGCGTGGGCCCTGGTGGAACAATTGCGACCGGTACAGGGAGAGGCGCGCCAGGCACGCCTGGCTGAGCTGCAACCGCATTATGGCTTGCGCCTGAAACTGGTGCAGCGCGACGCCCAGCACCTGAGCGAGCGCGAACAGAAACTCCTGGCGAGTGACCAAGTGGTGGTACGCGAGGATTTTATGAAGTTCCTGTCAGCGATTGACGGCGGCCCGCAATTACTTGAGATCCAGCTGCCGGAAGAACCCAAATGGCTGTATTTGTGGGCTTATGGCTTTCTGGGCGCAGGCCTGGCCATCGTCCTGTATTTCTGGGTACGCCCGCACTGGCGTGACCTGGAGCATATCCGCCTGGCGGCGCAACGTTTTGGTGACAATGACCTCGGCTCACGCATCCTGTTGCCAAGGCGCTCCACCGTTCGCGAACTGGCAGGGCACTTCAACCAGATGGCCGAGCGCATCGAGAGCCTGATCGCCAACCAGCGCGAACTCACCAACGCCGTATCTCACGAATTGCGCACGCCGATTGCGCGCTTGTCGTTTGAACTTGATCAACTGCGCCAGCAGATCGATCCACGCCAGAGCAGCGAGTTGATTGCCGATATGTACGCCGACCTCGGCGAGCTGGAAGAAATGGTTTCCGAACTGTTGACCTACGCCAGCCTGGAGCGCGGTGCCACCCAGGTCACCCGCGAGAACATCGAAGCCCACAGCTGGCTCGACAGCGTGATCGGCAGTGTGGCCCTGGAGGCCGAAGCACAGGGGGTGCAGTTATCGCTGCGTACCTGTGAGGTCGACTTTATCCGCATCGAGCCACGCTTTATGGCGCGCGCGGTGATCAACCTGCTGCGTAACGCCATCCGTTATGCCGATCGCCGCGTGGAAGTGTCGCTGGTCAAGTTCGGCAACGGCTATGAAGTACGGGTCAATGACGATGGCCCAGGCGTGCCGCTGGAGGGCCGCATCAAGATCTTCGAACCGTTCCTGCGCCTCGATGCCAGCCGCGACCGCCGTACTGGAGGGTTTGGCTTGGGCCTGGCATTGGTCAAACGCGTCAGCCAGTGGCATGGCGGGCACGTGGAAGTGCTGGATTCGGAGTGGGGCGGGGCGTCGTTTCGGATGACCTGGGCGTATGGCGAGTAACACCTTTTGAATACTGCACTGCCCCTCCCACATTTTGATTGGGTTACCAACTTGAATCAGAAGGTGTATTCCACCATCCCCATCACCGACGTCTGCAAGCGGCGCTCCACAATCGGGCTCTTGCCCGCTTTATCCGCCAGGTACTGCACATCCAGCAGCGTCGAGAACTGTGTGTGCTCGCTGATTGGCAAGCTCCACGTAAGGTTCATGCCATTGCTGATATTGCCGCCGCTGGCCTTGTATGCCTTGAAGCGGCTGCGCGCGGCTTGGCCGGTGGTCACGCCGTACCAGGTCTGCAGGTAGTCGCGGTCACCAAAGTGGCTGTTGATGGCGGTATCGACGGAACCGTAACGGCCTTCATAGAGATTGGTCCCCAGGCTCAACTCCAGATGGGTAAAAGCCTTGCCGGTGTCCTTGTGTTTATCTTCTTCAAGCGCATGTTCCAGGGTGGCGCCAATGATCACACCGCCGAGGTTGTAGGCGGCACTCACCCCCAATTGCGGGCGTGACTTGATCTCGCCCATGCCTTTGAGGCGTTTGGAGCCGGCATGCATGCTTTCGTTTTTATCCTTGCGCGAATCGCTTGCGCCAACGTATGCGCTGAAGCTCAAGGCATTGCCTTCATAACCCCAGCCCAGGCCCGTATCAGTGTCGAGGAAGACGCCCCAAGGGCTGATGATTTTGCCGCCCAGCACAGGCGCCGTCATGCGTTCGTCGCTGCCACTGTAGCGGGGGGCGTTGGCTATGCCGGCCTTGAGGCTGTATTGCCAGTCTTCGGCAAGCGCCGTGTCGGCGGCGGCAAGCAGGCACAGTGAGGTCACTGACAGGCACAGGTTTTTTGCGTGCATCAGGTGTTTCTCCAGGTTAGAAATTCAAGGGTGTGTGGGGGGACTGGGTGCGTTTGAAGGAATAACCCGAAGCGCTCAGCCCGTTGACCTGGCGGCTGACGGTGTCGCCCAGGCCATAGCCGGTGCCGGCGAGTACCGCGTGGGCGTTGTCGACCGGCAGCAGGATGTAGTCAGTCAGAGGCTCGTCGTGCAATTGGCCGCGTATCACCAGGAAGCCGTCTTCCAGGCGCACACTGATGCCGCTCAACGGTGCGTCGGGTTCATGGCTGTTGAGTACCTGATAGGTGCCGATGGTGTCGGCCCAAGCCGTAGACAGGGTCGGCGGCTCGATGCGCTCACCGATAGCAATGCGTTGGCCGTGGCTGCGGGCCGTGAGCATCTGCCGGCCTTGTACCGTCACTACATCAAGCTGGATGCGACCCAGGTCGCCCAGGTCCTTGAGCCAAAAACCCAGGACCTTTTTCTGCGCACGCAGCCAGCCCTGGTCATCGCGCAACAAGTCGAAGGTGTAGCCGGCCAGTTCGCCAGCCAGGCGCTCACGGTCATCCTTGATACGGAATACGCCCCAGGGGGTCGCGTAGAACCCGGCCAGGCGCTTGCGGTCGACGGCCGCTGGCACGTGGCGCAGTTTCAGACCGTGGCTGGGAGCCTGGCAGTCGTCGGCGCAGGGGCGCTCGCCGGTTTGTGCCTCAAGCATCAGGCGCAGGCTGTCGATGGACAGCGACACCACCATCTCTTCGGCATTGCTGTCGTTGGCCATGATGATCACGGCCAGTTGCTGGTCCGGCAGCAGAGTCACCTGGGCGGCGAAATCATCGCCGCCGCCGCTGTGCTGGTAAGTACGCACACCGGGGGCAATCGGCTCGTCACCGCATGGCGCCAGAAACCAGCCCAGGCCCATCTGGCAGTCAAAATCCAAGGCGTTGCCGGTGTTTTGCTGGGTGAACATTTGATCTATTGAAGCGCTGCCCAGCACGCGGTTGCCCTTGTAGGTGCCTTTGGCAAACAACATCTGCACGTAGTGACTCAGATCCTTGGGGCTGGCCCACAGGCCACCGGCGGCAAGGTCGCGTACCTGCGCGTCGGTGCTGGTGTTGCCGTCCTCATAACCCAGGGCGCGAAAGCTCAATTGCGCGCCGGTGCCGAGGAAACTGGCCTGGTTCATGTGCAAGGGGGTCAAGAGGCTGCTTTGTAGCTGGGCTTCGAAGCTTTTGCCGCTGCTGCGCTCGATGGCGGCACCCACCAGCGAATAGCCGAGGTTGGAATAAGCCACCTGAAAACCGGGCGGGCTGCTCAGCCATACGCCCGACACGCGCATCGGCATCTGCCCCATGGCATAGGTGCTGTGCAGGTCACGCAGGTGCTCACTGGGCAGGCCGGATTGATGGCTGAGCAAACGCCGTAACGTGATGGCGCGATCTGCTTCGGCCTGGTCGTCATGAAAGCGCGAGCGTACGTAAAATTCACGCAGGGTTTGCTGGATCGGTGCATCCAGTGCCAGGCGCTGTTGCTCCACCAACTGCAGCGCCGCTGTGGCGGTGATCAGTTTGGAAATCCCCCCGGCGCGAAACGCCGTGTTGGGCGTAACCGGCACGCCCTGGGCCTTGTCGGCCAGGCCAAAGCCACGGGCCCAGATCAACTCCTGGCCATTGACCAGGGCAATCGACAAGCCTGCCACATTTTCCCGGACCATCTCCCGGGGTATGCGTGTTTGCAGGTAACGGATGATCGCGCCGTAATCGCCTTTTTGAATCGGCGGCGGAGCAGGCGGTTGCGAGTGGCAACCGATACTGCTCAGCAGGCAACCCAATAGCGGAATACCGCGCAGTCTGCGAAACATCAAGAGCACCCGAATGATGATTTGGATGCTGAAATGCTAGGGCGGCGGGGGCTGAGAATCTTTGAGTGCTTTGTCGGGAAACTGTCAAAGACTGTTAACGGCCAACTGTAGGAGCGAACTTGCTCGCGCCTACAGGATCAGGGCATCAATGTGGCGATCAGTGCCCGAATGGTCCCCGGCAATGCCTCCAACTCGCGCACCAGAATGCTGCGCTCGCGAATCGCCCAAGGCTCGTCCAGCTTCACCGTCACCAACTGCATGGTGCGGCTGTGGCGCTGGGCGGCGGACTCGGGAATGATCCCGATGCCCACGCCGGCCTCGACCATCCGGCAGATCGCCTCGAAGCTCGACACCTGGATGCGCAGCGACAACTGCTTGCCCAGGCGCTCGACGTGTTCGCGCAGGAAACTCAGCAGCGTGCTGCCTTCATGCAGGCCGATATGCTGGTAGGCGAGGGTTTGTTCG
This sequence comes from Pseudomonas sp. HN8-3, assembly GCF_020790195.1. Classification (NCBI taxonomy): domain Bacteria; kingdom Pseudomonadati; phylum Pseudomonadota; class Gammaproteobacteria; order Pseudomonadales; family Pseudomonadaceae; genus Pseudomonas; species Pseudomonas sp. HN8-3. The sequence goes on along the minus strand of NZ_CP086206.1, from coordinate 3,230,705 downwards.
AGGGTGACCGAAGGCTGATCGGCCAAGGGATGCCCGACGGGCACCATCAGCACCAATTCATCCGTACTGAAATGCAGCACCTGCAAGCCAGCAGCTTCCACGGGACCGGCAATAATGCCCATGTCGCTGGTGCCATCGAGTACGCCGCGCACGATGTCCCGAGACAGGCGCTCCTGCAGGTCGACGGTCACGCCTGGGCGCTGGGACAAAAAGCCCGCCAGCACTTCCGGCAAGAACTCGGTGACCGCCGTGGTGTTGGCGAAGATGCGGATATGCCCGGCTGAGTCCACGCCGTATTGGGTGAACTCGCTTTTCAGGTAGTCCACCTGACGCATGATCAATCGCGCATGGTGCAACAGGCGCTCGCCCGCCGGGGTGATCTCCACGCCACGGCTGTCGCGGTACAACAGGCGGGTGTCGAGCTGACCTTCCAGGGCCTTGATCCGCGCACTCGCGGCGGCCGGCGACAGAAACGCGCGCTTGGCGCCCTGGGTCAGGCTGGGGGATTCGGCGATATGGATAAACAGGCGCAGGTCGGCGAGATCAAAGTGCATGCAAGACTCCCGGTACAGGGTGGCAGCGTTCAGCATAACCGAACGCTGGTTTATTGAAATGCAAATTCTCAGAACGGGCAGGCCCTTGCATGATCGGCAGCAGACACCCACTGCCTGAGGATCTGCACCCGATGAGCGCCACTGATTGGATCGGCCGAAGCGAGACTGCCCACGATCACCTGAGCCATAACCTGCTCAAGCGCATCGCCGCCACGTTCGGTGAAGGGGGGCCTGCCGACGGTGCAGCCGTACCCGCATTGTGGCAATGGTGCTTTTTCCAGGACCCGCTGCCGGAGTCGGCCCTGGGCAGCGATGGCCACCCGGCTCGCGGCGGGTTCTTGCCACCGGCCGATAACCGTAATCGCATGTGGGCCGGTGGGCGTATCGAGTTTGTGCACCCGCTGCGAGCCGGCGAGGCGGCGACCCGCGTGTCGACCATCACTCAGGTCGAAGAAAAGACCGGTCGCACCGGTTCGCTGTTGTTTGTCACGGTGCGCCACGACTATTCCCAGGCCGGGCGCCTGGCGATCCGCGAGGAACAGGACATCGTCTATCGCGAGCCCACGCCGCCCAAACCCGGCAGCGGCGATGCCCTGGTCCGGGGCGAATGGACAGAAGCGGTGGAACCGACACCAACCCTATTGTTCCGCTACAGCGCCGTGACCTTCAACGGCCACCGCATCCATTACGACTATCCCTATGTCACCGCCACTGAAGGCTACAGCGGCTTGGTGGTGCATGGCCCACTGATCGCTACCTTGAGCCTGCGCGCGTTCTGCCGGGCGCACCCTGAAGCCACGCTGCGCCGTTTCATCTATCGCGGCGTGCGCCCGTTGATTGCACCGCAGCCGTTTGAAGTAGGCGGGCGCATCAGCGCAACCGGCGTCGCAGAACTTTGGGCCGGCAACGCTGAAGGTCTGGCGCAGACCGCCCAGGTGCATTTCGAATAACCCAAGAACAACAGGCGGAGAGCCGCGCATGAACCCCAATGACAACGAAGAACTCAATGCCATCCGCGAAGGCGTGCGCGCCTTGTGCGCCGAGTTCGATGCCGCCTACTGGCGCAGGATCGACGAAGACGAAGGCTTCCCCGAAGCCTTCGTCAAGGCCCTGACCGATGCCGGCTGGCTGTCGGCAATGATCCCCGAAGAGTATGGCGGTTCCGGCCTGGGCCTGGCCGAAGCGTCGGTGATCCTCGAAGAGGTCAACCGTTGCGGCGGTAACTCCGGCACCGTGCATGGCCAGATGTACAACATGTTCACCCTGTTGCGTCACGGCAGTGAGGCGCAAAAGCGCTTCTACCTGCCCAAGCTGGCCAGCGGTGAACTGCGTCTGCAATCAATGGGCGTCACCGAGCCCACCACGGGCACTGACACCACCAAGATCAAGACCACCGCGATCAAACGCGGCGACAAGTACGTGATCAACGGCCAGAAAGTCTGGATCTCGCGAGTGCAGCATTCCGACCTGATGATCTTGCTGGCGCGCACTACACCCTTGGCCGAGGTGAAGAAAAAGTCCGAAGGCATGTCGATCTTCCTGGTCGACCTGCGCGAGGCCATCGGTAACGGCCTGACCGTGCAGCCCATCGCCAATATGGTCAACCATGAGACCAACGAACTGTTCTTCGACAACCTGGAATTGCCGGCCGACAGCCTGATTGGCGAAGAGGGCAAGGGCTTCAAATACATCCTCGATGGCCTCAATGCCGAGCGCACCCTGATCGCCGCCGAGTGCATCGGCGACGGCCGCTGGTTTATCGAAAAGGCCAGCGCCTATGCTCGCGACCGCGTGGTGTTTGGCCGGCCAATCGGGCAGAACCAGGGCGTGCAATTCCCGATTGCCGAAGCGCATATCGAGATCGAAGCGGCCGACTTGATGCGCTGGCGTGCCTGCGAGGAATACGACAGCGGCAAGAACGCCGGGGCCAGCGCCAACATGGCCAAGTACCTGGCGGCCAAGGCGTCGTGGGAGGCAGCCAACGCTTGCCTGCAAACCCACGGTGGCTTTGGTTTTGCCTGCGAATACGACGTGGAACGCAAATTCCGCGAGACGCGCCTGTACCAGGTGGCGCCGATTTCCACCAACCTGATCCTGTCCTACGTGGCCGAGCACCTGCTCGAACTGCCACGCAGTTTCTGAGGGCCTGAGCATGCGTCATACCCAAGCCCTGTGCCAATTCCTCGCTGATCTGACCTACTCGCAGTTGCCCGAGCACGTACTGGATCGCATCGAGGAGCTGTATCTGGATTGGCTCGCCTCGGCGCTGGCCAGCCAGAGCGCACACCCGATTCCCCTGTTCGAGCGCTATGCGCAGAAGATGGGGCCGAGCAGCGGCCCGGCCCAGGTGATCGTCAGCGGCGCCAGCAGCAGCGCGTATTTTGCGGCACTGGTCAATGCGGCATCGTCGCACCTGGTGGAGCAGGATGACCTGCACAACAGTTCGGTGCTGCACCCGGCCACGGTGGTGTTTCCCGCCGCGCTGGCGGCCGCCCAGGACCTGGGCAAATCGGGTCGCGATCTGTTGCTGGCTGCGGTGGCCGGTTATGAGGCCGGGATTCGCATCGGCGAGTTCCTGGGCCGCTCGCACTACCGCATCTTCCACACCACGGCCACCGTCGGCACCCTGGCGGCGGCGGTCGCCGTGGGCAAATTGCTCGACTTCAACCAGGAACAGTTCATCAACCTGCTCGGCAGTGCCGGCACTCAAGCGGCAGGGCTGTGGGAGTTCTTGCGCGATGCCGCCGACTCCAAGCAACTGCACACGGCCAAAGCCGCAGCGGATGGCTTGCTGGCAGCTTACCTGACAGCCGATGGATTGACCGGTGCGCGCAATATCCTTGAAGGCGATCAAGGCTTGGCGGCGGGCATGTCGAGTGATTCAGAACCTAGCAAGTTGTCCGCTGATTTGGGTAGCCGCTGGGCGCTGGTGGAAACCTCGTTCAAGTTCCACGCCTCCTGCCGCCACACCCATCCCGCTGCGGATGCGCTACTGGACGTGATGCAGCGTGAAGGCTTGAGCGCGGCGCAAATCTCCCGAGTGGAAACCCGCGTGCATCAAGGCGCCATCGATGTGCTCGGCCGGGTGACGGTGCCGGCCACCGTGCACCAGGCCAAATTCTCCATGGGCACCGTGCTTGGCCTGATCGCTGTGCATGGCAAAGCCGGGTTGCCCGAGTTCCATCAGCTGGCGTTGACCGACCCTGCGGTCGCGGCGTTTCGCGACAAGGTCAGCATGACCCTCGACCCCGAGGTCGATGCTGCCTACCCGCAACGCTGGCTGGGCCGCGTCACCGTCACCACCACCGATGGCCGCACGCTGCACGGCGCCATCGACGAGCCCAAGGGCGACCCGGGCAACACCTTGAGCCGCGCCGAACTGGCGGATAAGTTCCAGCGCCTGACTCACTTCAGCGGCGCCCGTACCCCCGCCCAGGCCAGTGGCCTGATCGAGCAGGTATGGAACCTGCGTAACACCGTGTCCATGGCCCATTGGCTTTGAGGGATTTGTCATGAGTAATCAACGACCGCTGGACGGCATCACGGTTGTCAGCCTGGAACACGCGATTGCCGCGCCATTCTGTACCCGCCAATTGGCCGATCTCGGCGCCCGCGTGATCAAGGTCGAGCGCCCCGGTGCCGGTGACTTTGCCCGAGGTTATGACGAACGCGTGCGCGGCCTGGCATCGCATTTCGTCTGGACCAACCGTTCAAAGGAAAGCCTGACCCTGGACCTCAAGCAGGGCGAGGCGGGCGCCATCCTTGAAGCGCTGCTGGCCGATGCCGATGTGCTGGTGCAAAACCTTGCACCCGGCGCGGCGGCGCGCATGGGCTTGTCGTTCGAGGCACTGCATCAACGTTTTCCAAGGCTGATCGTCTGCGATATCTCCGGCTATGGCGAAGGCGGGCCCTACGAGAAAAAGAAAGCCTACGACCTGCTGATCCAGAGCGAAGGCGGCTTCCTGTCGGTGACTGGCGGCCCGGGTGATGAGCAGATGGCCAAGGCCGGCTGCTCCATCGCGGATATCTCCGCGGGCATGTATGCCTACAGCGGCATTCTTTCGGCGTTGCTGCTGCGGGGCACGACCGGCAAGGGCAGCCGTATCGATGTGAGCATGTTGGAAAGCCTGGTGGAGTGGATGGGCTACCCGATGTATTACGCCTTCGACGGCGCGCCGCCGCCCCCGCGTGCGGGCGCAGCACATTCAACGATTTACCCCTATGGGCCGTTTCCCACTGGTGATGGCGGCACGGTGATGCTCGGGTTGCAGAATGAGCGCGAGTGGGCGGCGTTCTGCGACAAGGTACTGCTCACCCCGGCGCTGGCGACGGACGAACGTTTCAGCGCCAACTTCAAGCGTTCGGCCAACCGCGAGGCGCTGCGCCAGATTATCGTGGACAGTTTTGCCCGGTTGGACGCCGAGGCGGTGATTCAGCGTCTGGAGGATGCGCAGATCGCCAGCGCGCGGGTCAACGATATGCAAGGCGTATGGGCCCACCCTCAACTCAAGGCCCGCGACAGTTGGCGTGAAGTCGACAGCCCGGCCGGGCCGTTGCCCTCGCTGCTGCCACCAGCGCGTAACGCCGCGTTTACCCCGCGCATGGATGGTGTGCCGGCACTGGGGCAACACAGCCAGGGCATTCTCGACCAGCTGGGTTATTCCGGTGAAGCCATCGACAGCCTGCGTGCGCGCGGCGTTATCTGATCAGGAAGTGTGCGATGCCAAAGCCTTTAGTTCGTTCAGCGTTGTTTGTGCCGGGCAGCCGCCCGGAGCGGTTCGCCAAAGCCTTGGCCAGCGGCGCCGACGCAGTCATTGTGGATTTTGAAGACGCCGTGGAAGAGCCGCTCAAGCGCCAGGCCCGGGACAATCTGGGGATGTTCCTGCAGGCCCACCCCGAGGCTCAGGTGTGGGTGCGCATCAATGCGCCGGAACACGTCGAGCATTTTGAGGATGTGGCGTTCTGCAAGGCTCATGCAAATGTCGCGGGTGTGCTGCTCCCCAAGGTCGAGAGCGCAGCCCAGGTCGCCGTAGTGGCTGCCACCGGCAAACCCATCTGGCCGATCATCGAAAGCGCTCGCGGCTTGTTGGCGGTGGCCGAGATTGCCCATGCTCCGCTGGTAGAGCGGCTGTCGTTCGGTGGCTTGGACCTGGCCCTGGATCTGAACCTGAGCAGCCATTCCCGCGCTGCTGAGTTTGCCCTCGACCAGGCGCGCCTGTCACTGATCGTGCATTCGCGCGCCGCCGATCTGGTGGCACCGCTGGACGGCGTACATCCGGCCATCGACGACCCTGAGGGCCTGCGCAGTTCGATCCGGCACGCCTATGAAATGGGTTTTGCCGGGGCGTTGTGTATCCATCCCAAGCAGGTTCCGGTGATTCATCAGGCGTTGGCGCCCAGCGCTGAAGACCTGGCCTGGGCCAAGCGGGTAGTGGAGGCGAGTGCCCATGGGGCAGGGGCCTATCAGATTGATGGGCAGATGTTGGATGCGCCGGTGTTGCTGCGGGCACAAAGACTGCTGGCTGCCCAACCCTGACTGGATAAGCCTTCCCACAGGATCGACATGCTCCTTGAGGTTGGTGTTCGGCCAGGCCGAACGCAGGTATCTAAAATTCGAAATTCTCAATATGCAGCACATCAGGCACTTTGCCTTACAACACAACAATAAGAAGGTGATTTCCCATGCTCAAGCTCTCTCGGGCGCTGCTGTGCGCCGCCACCTTGTTCGCCGCGGGCCTGGCCCAGGCGGCTGACCCGATTGTGATCAAGTTCGCCCACGTGGTGGCCGAGAACACGCCCAAAGGCCAGGGCGCGCTGCTGTTCAAGAAGCTCGCCGAAGAACGCCTGCCCGGCAAGGTCAAGGTCGAGGTGTACCCCAACTCGTCGCTGTTCGGCGATGGCAAGGAAATGGAAGCGTTGCTGTTGGGTGACGTGCAGATGCTGGCGCCGTCCCTGGCCAAGTTCGAGCAGTACACCAAACAGGTGCAGATCTACGACCTGCCGTTCCTGTTCAACGACCTGGCTGCCGTCGACCGTTTCCAGGCCGCCCAGGGCAAGCAACTGCTGACTGCAATGCAGGACAAGAACATTCTCGGCCTGGCCTATTGGCACAACGGCCTCAAGCAACTCTCCGCCAACAAGGCCCTGCACGAACCCAAGGACGCCCGTGGCCTGAAGTTTCGCGTGCAAGCCTCCAGCGTGCTTGAAGAGCAGTTCAAGGCGATCCGCGCCAACCCGCGCAAGATGAGCTTTGCCGAGGTTTACCAGGGCTTGCAGACCGGCACCGTGAATGGCACCGAGAACACCTGGTCGAACTATGAAAGCCAGAAGGTCAACGAGGTGCAGAAGTATTTCACCGAGTCCAACCATGGCCTGATCGACTACATGGTGATCACCAACGCCAAGTTCTGGAACGGCCTGGCGCCGGATGTCCGCAGCACGCTGGAGCAGATCATGGCCGAAGTCACTGTCGAGGTGAACAAGCAGGCCGAAGCGCTGAACCAGTCGGCCAGGCAGAAGATCATCGATGCCAAGACCAGCGAGATCATCGAACTTACCCCCGAGCAACGCACGCTCTGGCGCGAAGCCATGCGCCCGGTGTGGCAGAAGTTCGAAGGCCAGATCGGGGCTGAGCTGATCAAGGCAGCGGACGCTTCCAACCAATAATCCCAGGGTGTACTGAGATCCAATGTGGGAGGCGGCTTGCTCCCGATAGCGGTGGATCAGAGACAGATCTGCAAGCTGACACATTGCTATCGGGAGCAAGCCCCCTCCTACATTTGGGCAAGTTCCACCCTGGTATTTCATTTGCCTCGCGAGGTTTTGCCATGCAAACGCTAAGGCGCGTCTGGGAGCACCTGGAGGAAGGCTTTATTGCCTTCCTGCTGGCCGCCATGACCCTGGTGACATTCGTCTACGTCATGCTCAATAACATCTACACCCTGTTCTTTTCCCTGGCCGACAAGTGGGCCTTGAGCAGCGACTTTTTCAACGCGGTAGGCGACGCCACCATGACTTGGGCCCAGGACATGACCTGGAGCGTGGCGCTGACCAAGGCCATGTTCGGCTGGTTGATTTTCTTCGGCATTTCCTACGGAGTACGCACCGCCGGCCACCTGGGCGTGGACGCGCTGGTCAGGTTGACCAAACGCCCGGTACAACGCTTGCTCGGGATGCTCGCCTGCCTGTGCTGCCTGGCCTACGCCGGCCTGTTCATGGTCGCCAGCTACAAGTGGGTGAGTGCGGTAATGACCGCACATATCGGTGCCGAGGACCTTGACCAGTTCGGTATCGACGTCGGTGACATCGTGGTGATCGTGCCTATCGGTTTTGCCTTGGTATTGATTCGCTACCTGGAAATTTTCTACCGCATTTTTACCCACCGCCAGGTCGGGTTGGGATTGGCCGATGAGGCCGGGGAGGCCAGCAAGTTGGCCGGCAGCCATGAGGAGCGTCACTGATGGCCGTGCTCTGTCTGTTTCTGCTGTTGTTCGTGTTCATGTTCCTTGGCGTGCCGATTGCGATTTCCCTGGGGCTGTCCGGCGCGGTGTCGATCCTGATGTTCAGCCAGGACTCGGTGAGCTCCCTGGCGATCAAGCTGTTTGAAACCAGCGACGCCTATACCTTCCTGGCGATCCCGTTCTTCCTACTGTCCGGTGCCTTTATGACCACTGGTGGCGTGGCTCAGCGGCTGATCGACTTTGCCAATGCCTGTGTCGGTCATATCCGTGGCGGTCTGGCGATTGCAGCGGTGCTGGCCTGCATGTTGTTTGCCGCGCTGTCCGGCTCGTCACCGGCCACGGTGGCGGCGGTGGGCTCGATTGCCGTGGCAGGCATGGTGCGTTCCGGTTATCCGAAGGAGTTTGGTGCGGGGATCATCTGCAACGCCGGGACCTTGGGTATCCTGATTCCGCCTTCGATTGTGATGGTGGTGTATTCGGCGGCGACCGAAACCTCAGTGGGCAAGCTGTTCATGGCTGGGGTGATCCCGGGACTGTTGCTGGGCCTGATGTTGATGATCGCGATCTACATCGTCGCGCGTATCAAGAAGCTACCCGCGCAACCACGGGCGACGTTCCGCGAGTGGCTCAGTTGCGCACGCCGGGCGTTCTGGGGCCTGTTGCTGTTGGTGATCATCCTCGGCGGTATCTACAGCGGCATGTTCACCCCGACTGAAGCCGCAGCGGTGGCGGCGGTGTACTCGGCGTTTGTCGCGCTGTTCATCTACAAGGACATGACGCTGCGCGACTGCCCCAAGGTGCTGCTGGAGTCGGGGCGCTTGTCGATCATGCTGATGTTCATCATCGCCAACGCCATGCTGTTTGCCCATGTGCTGACCACGGAGCAGATCCCCCAGGAAATCACTGCGTGGGTGATCTCCGAAGGGCTGACGCCGATTGGTTTTCTGATCATGGTCAACGTGGTGCTGCTGATTGCCGGCAGCTTTATGGAACCGTCGGCCATCGTGCTGATCCTGGCGCCGATCTTCTTCCCGATCGCGATGAAGCTCGGGATTGACCCGATTCATCTGGGGATCGTGATGGTGGTGAATATGGAAATCGGCCTGGTGCACCCGCCGGTGGGGTTGAACCTGTTCGTGACCTCGGCGGTGACCGGGCTGACATTGGGGCAGACCATTCGCGCGGCGATGCCGTGGCTGATGATTTTGCTGGTGTTCCTGATCATGGTGACTTACTTGCCGTTCATTTCCCTTGCGCTGCCGCATTGGCTGGGGATGTAAGGTGGGAGGGATTGCCCCCTCCCACATTTGTTGATTGTTTCGGCCTTACTGATCCATCGCACTCAAGATCGCATGGGCCACTTTTACCCGCTCGGCATTCGGGTAGTTCTTGTTGGCCAGAATCACCACGCCCATATCCTTGCTCGGCACATACGCCACATACGCACCAAAGCCACCGGTAGAGCCGGTCTTGTTGTACAACACGTTGGCCGGCTGCGCCTGGGCCGGGTTGAGCCAGGTGACCTTGTGCGGCTCCATTGCCATCGGTGTTGAGTTACCGTCGATCAACGCTTGCAGGGTGATGGGGTAGGGGTAGCGCTCCCAGCCCAGGCCCTGGGTCATGCCGTTCACGGTGTAGTAGCCAGCGTGGGTGGCGGCGATGGCCTGTTGCACGGGCTGTTCCAGGGTTTGCGGGTGCATGTTCGCAATGACATAGCGGGCGAGGTCCTGGCTGGTGGTCTTGAGCCCGTAGGCTTCACTGTCCAGCGCGCCGGGGCTGACGCGCACAGGTTTTTGCTGCTTGTCATAGCCTTGGGCATATTGGCTGGCTTTGTCCGTGCGCACGCTGACATAGGTGTTGGTCAACCCTAGCTTGGGCAGCAGCGTCTTCTCCATGGCAACGTTGAACGGCTGGCCCAGGCTTTGCGCGGTCAGGTAGCCGAACAGGCCGATGCTGGGGTTGGAGTACAAGCGTTGTTCACCCGCAGCGTAAGTCGGCTTCCAATGCTGGAAGTAGCCCAGCATGGTCGATGCACTGTCGGCTGCATCCGGAAATTGCAGCGGCAAGCCGCCAGGGGTATAGGTCGCCAGTTGCAGCAGGCTGATGCGATCGAACGCGCTGCCGGCCAGGGACGGCAAGTACTGGCTGGCTGTGTCCGACAGCTTGAGCTTGCCGATGGCCTGGGCATAACCACCAAGGGTAGCGGTGAAGGTTTTACTTACCGAGCCGATTTCGAACAGCGTGTTTTGAGTGACCGCGGCCTGGGTGTCCTTGGCGGCTACGCCGTAATTAAAGTATTGCACCTTGCCCTGGTTCACCACCGCGACTGCAAGGCCGGGGATGCCTTGCTGTTGCATCAAGGGTTTGACGTTGCTGTCCACGACCTGGCGTATATCGGTGGCGGCCATACAGCCGCCGGATACGAGCAGCAAAGCTGAAACCAGGTACTTTGGCTGATATTTCATGGTGATTCGCTTCCATGTAAAAGTGGCAATGATGATCAGAGCCTGCGCAGGCGTGGCAAATCTAGGTGGATTTTATACCCGGAGCAAACGATGATATCTCGCACCAGCCATTAGAAAAATTGGGGTAAGCCTTGTTGCGTTCCCATCTGCCCCTCAATGCCCTGCGCGCTTTTGAAGCCTCGGCGCGCCATTTGAGCTTTACCCGCGCGGCCATCGAGCTATGCGTGACCCAAGCCGCAGTCAGCCATCAAGTCAAAAGCCTCGAAGCGCAGCTCAATGTCACGCTGTTCAAGCGCCTGCCACGCGGCCTGATGCTCACTCGCGAAGGCGAAACCCTGTTGCCGGTGTTGCGTGAAGCCTTCGACCGTATTGCCCACACCCTGGGCCAGTTCGAGGGCGGTCACTACCGCGAGGTGCTGACAGTGGGCGCGGTCGGCACCTTCGCCGTGGGCTGGCTATTGCCTCGTTTGGCGGATTTCCACAGCCGCTATCCGTTTATTGATTTGCGCCTGTCCACTCACAACAACCGCGTTGATGTCGCTGCCGAGGGCCTGGATTACGCCATTCGGTTTGGCGCAGGCGCCTGGCATGGCACCGAGGCCTGCCCTTTGCTGGAAGCCCCGCTGACGGTGTTGTGCGTGCCGCAGATTGCCGAGCAATTGCACAGCCCGGCCGACGTGTTGAAGCACACCTTGCTGCGCTCTTACCGTGCCGATGAATGGAGCCTTTGGTTGCAGGCTGCCGGGTTGCCGGCAGACACCCTGGTGCCGCGCAGTATCGTGTTCGACTCTTCGCTGGCGATGATGGAGGCCGCCCTGCAAGGCAGCGGTGTGGCCCTGGCGCCAGCGTTGATGTTTTCACGCCAGTTGGAAAGCGATGTGATCCGCCAGCCGTTCGATGTGGGGATCACGACCGGCAGTTATTGGTTGACCCGTTTGCAGTCACGCAACGAGACACCCGCGATGTTGGCGTTCAAGGGGTGGTTGCAGACGTGTATTGAATAAGAATGTGGAAGGCGGCGGTTAGGCGAGGTATTTGCGGAACCAGCCCAGGGTGCGCTCCCACGCCAGGTTGGCTGCTGCCTCGTCATACCGCGGTGTCGAATCGTTGTGAAAACCGTGGTTGGCGCCTTTGTAGATGTAAGCCTCATACGTCGTGCCCGCAGCTTTCAACGCCTGCTCATACGCCGGCCAACCCTCATTGATCCGCGTATCCAGTTCCCCGAAATGCAACATGATCGGTGACTTGATGCGCGGCACGTCTTTGGCCTCGGGTTGGCGCCCGTAGAACGACACCGCAGCGCCCAGTTCCGGGTAGGCCACCGCCGCCGCGTTGGTCACGCCGCCGCCGTAACAGAAGCCGGTGATGCCGACTTTGCCGGTACTGCTGTCGTGGTGCATCAGCCATTCGATGGCGGCGAAGAAGTCGTTCATCAGTTTGGTCGGGTCGACAGTCTGTTGCAGCGCCACGCCTTTTTCATCGTTGCCGGGGTAGCCGCCCACGGACGTCAGGCCATCGGGTGCCAGGGCAATGAAGCCGGCTTTGGCCAGGCGCCGGGCCACGTCTTCGATATACGGATTCAGGCCACGGTTTTCATGCACCACCACCACGGCGGGCAGTTTTGCCGCAGCCTTGGACGGGCGCACCAGGTAACCGCGCACCGTGCCGTTGCCCTTGGGCGAAGGGTAGGTGACGTAGTCGGCGACGATATCCGGATCGGTGAATTTGACCTGTTCGGCCAGGGCGTAGTTGGGGCTCAGGGCTGCCAGCAGCGCCGAGGCGGTGAGGCCGCCCAAGGTGAACAGCGCGGCACGGTCGAGAAACTCGCGGCGGTTGATCTTGCCGTGGGCGTAGCCGTCGTAGAGTTCCAGCAGTTCGGGAGCAAAGTCCTTGGCGGTAAGACGGGGCATGGGTGCAGTCCTCGATCAGCGGTTGCAGTCACTGTAGACCAGGATCACGCCTCGCGACCATGGGCGGCCGCGGCCAATTGCCCGGTGTCGACGCGTACGAAAACTGAATCGCCGATGGCCGTGAGCACGTCACCGGCGTACACCTCGCAGACCACGCGGCTTTTGCGCCCGATGTCGCCTTCGACCCGTGCGCGCAGGGTCAGTGGCACGCCCATCGGTGTGGGCTTGATGAATTTGATCCCCAGGTTGCCGGTGACGCAGTCGATGCGCGGCAGGCTGCCGGGTTCGCGCTGTTCGGCGCGGTAGTGGTAGGCCATGGCGGTCCAGTTGGAATGGCAATCCACCAGCATGGCGATCAGGCCGCCGTAGACCAGGTCTGGCCAGCCGCTATATTTGGCTTCGGGTTGATGCTCGGCGACCACGTGTACGCCATCTTCGGCCCAGCGGCTCTTGATATGCAGGCCATGGGGGTTGCTGCTGCCGCAGCCGTAGCAGATGCCTTCTGGCGCGGTGATGTCTTGGAGAGAAGCGGTGGTCATGCAAAGTCCTTGTTATTGTTCAGGCGACTTCCCTGTTTAGCAGGCCACGCGTCAGCGGGCAAACTTCTTCGCCCCGGCCACGCAGCCGATCACCGCGAACGTCACCAGCACCATGCCCAGGCTGACCTGCTCATGCAGCAGGCCCGCGGCCAGCGCCAGGCCGAAGAAAGGTTGCAGCAGCTGCAACTGGCCGACTGCGGCAATGCCGCCCTGGGCCAAGCCGCGGTACCAGAACACAAAGCCGATCAACATGCTGAACAGCGCCACGTACCCCAGGCTCAGCCACGCCGGCAGGCTAATGCCGCTGAGGGTCGAAGGCGCCAGCAGCAGGCTCAACGGTGCCACCAGCGGCAGCGACACCACCAGCGCCCAACAAATCACCTGCCAGCCACCCAGGCTGCGCGACAGCTTGGCGCCTTCGGCATAACCCAGGCCGCAGACCAGCACCGCCAACAGCATCAACAAGTCGCCTGCAGGGGCGGCGCTCAAGCCTTGGGCAAAGGCGTAACCCATCACCAACAGGCTGCCCAGGATGGAAAACAACCAGAACACTGGCTTGGGTCGCTCGCCGCCACGCAGCACGCCAAATACCGCCGTGGCCAGGGGCAGCAGGCCGATGAAGACGATGGAGTGGGCCGAGGTCACGTATTGCAGGGCCAAGGCGGTGAGCAGTGGGAAGCCGATCACCACGCCCAGAGCGACGATCACCAAGGGCGCCCATTGCTGACGGGTGGGGCGTTTTTGCTTGAATAGCCACAACAGGCAGCCCCCCAGCAGGGCGGCGAGGGTGGCGCGGATCATGGTCAGGAACACCGGGTCGAACTCCATGACCGCCAGGCGCGTGGCCGGCAGCGATCCGCTGAAAATCACCACGCCGATAAAACCGTTGATCCAACCCTGAGTGCTGACATCCAGGGTGCCGAAGCGGGCGATGCGTTCCATGACGGTATGTCCGAAAGTGGGGTTGCGTGCGGCTCATCCTAGGGCTGAAGATTAGGACAATCAAAAAATTGTCATGGATACATCCCGATGCCCCGTGCGCGCTACAAATCGCTGGTCGATACCTTCGCCGAGGCCATCCGCAGTGGACGAATGCCTGCCGGCACGCGCTTGCCTACTCATCGCCAGTTGGCCGCTGAACACGGCTTGGCGCTGGTCACCGCGAGCCGGGTGTACAGCGAGTTGGAAGCCATGGGCCTGGTCAGTGGCGAGACCGGTCGCGGTACCTTCGTGCGTGAAATCACCTTGCCGCCGGGGCAGGGCAGCGGGCAGATGACGGTGGCGCCGGGCCTGCTCGACCTGAATTTCAACTACCCGTCCTTGCCTGGGCAGGCCGAGCTGTTGCGCACGGCGTTGCGCCAGTTGGCGTTGTCGGGCGATCTGGAGGCACTGCTGCGTTACCAGCCCCATGCAGGGCGCGTGCATGAGCGCGCCGCCATGGCCCGGCACTTGTTGAATCGAGGACTCACGGTGTCCGCCGAGCAGGTACTGGTGGTCAGCGGCGCCCAGCACGGCTTGGCGGTGACCCTGATGACGTTGCTCAAGCCTGGGGATGTGATCGCGGTGGATGCGCTGACTTATCCGGGCTTCAAGGCGCTGGCCGAAACCCTGCACCTGGAAATCGTCGCCATCCCGGTGACCACGGCCGGCCCGGACCTGGACCATCTGCATAGCCTGTGTCGCCAGCGCCCGGTACGTGCGGTATACAGCATGCCAACCCTGCATAACCCGCTGGGCTGGGTACTGAGCCTGGAGCAGCGCAAGCGTTTGGTGGCGATTGCCCGGCAGCACAACCTGATGATCGTCGAGGATGGCGCCTATGCGTTTCTCGCCGAAGATGCACCTGCGCCGTTGGCGGCACTGGCCCCGGAGCGCACGGTGTATGTGGGTGGGCTGTCCAAGAATGTCGCCGCCGGTTTGCGCATAGGGTTTATCGCGGCGCCTTCAGCTTGGGTGAGCAGGTTGGAACGTACGATCATGGCCACCACCTGGAGCGTGCCAGGCGTGATGAGTGCCATTGCAGTGGCCTGGCTCGAAGACGGTACGGTGGCGCAACTGGAGGCGCAAAAACGCGCGGATGCCCAAGCCCGCCAGGCACTGGCAGCCCAAGTGCTGACGGGCGTGCGGTATGTCAGCCATCCGTCATCGTATTTTTTGTGGCTGCCGTTGGCAGAAGAGGCTCGCGCCGATCAAGTCGTCATGACCTTGCAGCGCGAAGGCATTTGCGTGTCCACCGCCGAACCGTTCGCAGTCTCGGCCCAGGTGCCCCACGCACTGCGCGTGGCCCTGGGATCGGTGCCGATGGCGCAGTTGCGTGGGGCCCTGGAGACGATACGCAAAGTGGTGGCGTGGTGAGCTGTGCTCAGTATTTGTAAGCCTGGCGCCCTATCAGCAACCACTTGCCGTGTTGCTTCTGCCAGACCTGGAAGTTGTCGATATCGGTTGGCGTGTCCACACCACTGTTAACCGCCAGGGCATGGAAGTGGTTGCGCACCAGGGCGGTATCGCCATTAAGGGTGATGGTCTGGTTCTGCATTTCCAGAGTCTTGAAGGCGCTGGTGTGGGTTTGCAGGTCGGCGATAAATTGCGCCTTGTTCTGCACTTTGCCGCTGGAGTGGCCGTAGGTGAGCGTGTCGGATGTCAGCGCGTGAAGTTGCTTGACGTCCAGATGCAACATGGCTTGGGTCAGCTGGTCGACTGCCTGGGCCACTTCCTTTTCAGCAGGGGCGGCGGCGACGTAGCCGGAAAACAGGCACAGGAAGCCGATCAGCACTTTGAGGTTGGGCATGGGTGTTCCTTGTTTTTGTTGGGTGGATACGACGAGGTATGTCGTCGTACAACCATGCAATAATTTCGGCAGGGAAGGAAAGTGAAATTTTGAAATGGGCTGAGATGATTCGAGGTTAGAGTGGTAACCAGCACCCCATAGCCGAGGTAAAAATGGCTTTTGACTGGCACAGCGACCCTCTCACCCGTGGGACACCGGTGACCCCGGGCTATAAAAACACTCAGAACGTGCGCCGTTTCATGCGTGAACAGTGCGGGCCGACGTTCAAGTTCAACCGCCCCTTTATGGCGTGGATTCTCAATGGCGTCCCCAAGACTATGGGTGATGTGGTGGACGAGTGGCAGCGTCGCGAGGTGACGCTGCCCTAAGCCACGGTGCTTGATTGCAAATACAGCAAAATGTAGGAGGGGGCTTGCTCCCGATGGCGGCCTCAGGGCCGACCAGGATGTTGGATCAGGCCGAGTACATATCCATTGCTGCGGTAACGACCACTATTGGTTCCGCTTTTACAGCGGGTCACTTTTGAAAAGCGCAAAAGTAACCCAAACGCTCTTGCCCCACCACTCGGCACCTCGCTTCGGCTCGGTGTGCCCGTAATCCGACATGGATTTGGGGGGGGCGCCGCCACGCGCCATCCATGGCGCGGGGCGGCTAAACCGGCATCCCTGCCGGTTTACCCCCCAAATCCCTGTCGAATTCCGGCCAGCGTGGTTTGACGGGGCGCTTAAGATCAAAAGCAGATCAAGAGCAAGATCAAGAGCAAGATCAAGAGCGGCTCGCTTCGCATCGTGGTTACTGTTGGCGACTGCAAAGTTGTGTAGATACCCTCCCATATTTGAATTGCTTTTATTCGCTGGGCAGCGGTGGTGTGCGTGGCGGTATCACGCGTTTGCTGCCGGTGGCTTCAAACGCTGCGGCAAAGCGCAGCAGCGCCGAATCATCATAAGCACGCCCGGCAAACGTCAGCCCCACCGGCATACCGATATCCGCCATCACGCCCATCGGCACGGTGACGGTGGGCACGCCCAGGTGGCGAATCGCGAGGTTACCGTTGGCCACCCACACGCCGTTGCTCCAGGCGATGTCGGCAGACGCTTCGTTCACGTCGGCATCGGCCGGGCCTACATCGGCTACGGTCGGGAACAGCACGGCGTCGAGGCCGAGGTTGTCCATCCAGTCTTCCAGATCCAGGCGTCGGGTTGCTTCCAGGCCACGCAGGCCATCGGGCACGGTACCGATCTGGTCCCACGGTGTGATGCCGCGTTGGGCCATGCGCACGTATTCATCCATGCCGGCGGCGAGGTCGTCTTCACGGTTGGGCAGGGTGCCGGGGTCGTGGGGGAAGATCTTTGGTCCGTCCACATCCGCCAGGCGGTTGAGCGCCGGATCGTTGTTGGCGCGCAGGAAGTCATCGAAGGCCCAGGCAGACAGCTCCCACAGTTCGTCGTGGAGGAACTCCTTGGACACCAGGCCACGGGTAAACACCGTTGGCGCGCCGGGGCGGTCGCCTTCGCAGTTGGATACCAGCGGGAAATCCACCTCGATCACTTCGGCGCCGGCGGCCTCCAGCGCCTGGCGGGCGGCTTGCCACAACTCGATCACCGTGGCGCGGGTATTGATCCTTTGCCCGGTGGGCCCGCCGATACCGGGTTTTTCGCTGGTGCCGGCGTCGGGGTCGGCATTGATGTACATGCGCGGCACGCCAAAGCGCTTGCCGGCAAGGCTTTCGCTGCTGGTGGCCAGTGCGGCGTATGAGGTCGGGCGCACCGAGGTGACGCTGGGGATCGGCACCCAGGGTTGCAGGCGCCACAGGTCGCCGCGCTTGTCGGGGTCTTCGGCCACCACGACGTCGAGCACTTCCAACAGGTCGGCCATGGTGCGCGCATATGGCACCACGACGTCCATCGTCGGGGTCAATGGCCAATTGCCGCGTACCGAAATCACCCCACGGGAAGGCGTGTAGGCACACAAACCATTGTTGGAGGCCGGGCCGCGGCCACTCGACCAGGTTTCTTCAGCCAGGCCAAACGCTGCAAAGCTGGCGGCGGTGGCAGTGCCCGCGCCGTTGGAAGAACCGGACGCAAATGGCGCGGTCAGGTAGTCGGCGTTGTAAGGGCTTTCGGCGCGGCCATACACGCCACGCTGCATACCGCCATTGGCCATCGGCGGCATGTTGGTCTTGCCCAGGCAGATCGCGCCACCGGCACGCAGACGCTCAATGGTGAAGGCATCGCGCTGGGCCACCAGTTTGGCAAACGCCGGGCTGCCGGATGCGGCCGTCAGACCTTTGACCAGGTAACTGTCCTTGGCCGTGTAGGGAATACCCTCCAACGGTCCCAGGGTCTGGCCCTTGGCGCGGCGCGCATCCGACGCCTCGGCTTCTTTCAGGGCGTCAGGGTTGCGCACCACCACGGCGTTCAGCGCCGTAGCTGTCTGCGGGCCATCGTAGGCATCGATCCGTGCCAGGTATGCCTGGACCAGTTCAACGGCCGTGGTCTGCCCGGCTTCAAGCGCAGCGCGCAATTGGGCAATGGAGACTTCAGTAACTTGCATCACGTTTTTTCGCCGCCTTCACGTGGGGGGATGGCGGCAGTCTACGTACAGATATTTCACAAAACCAGCTAAGGTGGCCGCGATGACTACCATTGCGCTTCAAGGAAGAGACCATGCACAGACCCTATATTGCTCTGGTTGCCCTGCTGGGATTTACCCTCTACACGGCGGCGGCGATGCTCACGGCCGAGCAATCACTGCTGGCATTTGGACGCGAGCTGATGTCGCGGCCTGATACCGCACAGGTGGTGATTGACCTGTATTTGATGGCGGTGCTGGCGTGTGTGTGGATGTACCGGGACGCGCGCGGACGAGGGCGCTCCGTGGCGTCGTTGATCCCGTATTTCCTGTTGACGGCGGTGTTCGTGTCGGTAGGGCCGCTGCTGTATATCGTCGTTAATGGGTTCTCGCGACGCACCTGACGGTAGATGCCAACGACAGTAACCACGATGCGAAGCGAGCCGCTCTTGATCTTGATCTGCTTTTGATCTGAGGCGGCCCCCCAAATCCCTGTCGGATTACGGGCACACCGAGCCCAGGCGAGGTGCCGAGTGGTGGGGCAAGAGCCCTTTGGTTACTTTGGGGCTCTTTTTTTTCCAAAGTGACCCGCTGTAAAAGCGGAACCAACCGTGGCCGTGACCTAAATAACGGATATGTACTCGGTCTGACCCAGCATCCTGATCGGCCCTGAGGCCGCCATCGGGAGCAAGCCCCCTCCCACAGTTTCGGCGTCGCACCAAAGTTGTGAAGATACCTATGCTTACCGGGCGCAAGTCCCTCCCACAGTTTGATCAGGTAAATACTCACCTGCCTTCGTTCAAACGCCTTTGGTCGAAGGCAGCAGTACCGTCAAGATGCCCACCAACGGCAAGAACGAGCACAGTTTGTAGACGTATTCGATCCCGTGGTTATCGGCAAGCAACCCCAGCAACGCCGCGCCAATCCCGCTGAAACCGAACATCAGGCCGAAGAATATCCCAGCGATCATGCCCACGTTGCCCGGCACCAGTTCCTGGGCAAACACCACAATGGCCGAGAACGCCGAGGCGATGATGAAACCGATGACCACGCTGAGTACGGCGGTCCAGAACAGGTCGACGTAGGGCAGGGCGAGGGTGAACGGCGCGGCGCCGAGGATCGAGAACCAGATGACTTTCTTGCGGCCGATCTTGTCGCCGATCGGGCCCCCGGCGAAGGTGCCGACCGCCACCGCGCCAAGGAACAGGAACAGGTACATCTGCGAGCTGGCCACCGACAGCTGGAATTTTTCAATCAGGTAGAAGGTGAAGTAGCTGGTCAGGCTGGTCATGTACCAATACTTGGAGAACACCAGCACGGCCAGAACCACCAGGGCGAAAGTCACACGGCCTTTGGACAAGCCATGGGTCGCCTGGCTGCCCTGTTTGAGCTTGAACAGATTGAGATGGTGACGGTACCAGCGGCTCAAGCCATACAGCACCAGGATCGCGAACACCGCAAACAGGCCGAACCAGGCGATATGGGTCTGGCCGTAGGGAATGATGATCGCTGCCGCCAGCAAAGGGCCGAACGCGCTGCCGGTGTTGCCGCCGACCTGGAAGGTCGACTGCGCCAGGCCATAGCGCCCACCGGACGCCAGGCGTGCGACCCGCGAGGTTTCCGGATGGAAGGTCGACGAGCCGACACCCACCAGCCCCGCCGCGAGCAGAATTGCCGGGAAGTTGCCGACAAACGCCAGCATCAAAATACCGATCAAGGTGCACACCATGCCCGCCGGCAGCAGCCAGGGCTTGGGGTGGCGGTCGGTGTGATAGCCGATCCACGGTTGCAGCAGGGAGGCGGTCAACTGGAAGGTCAGGGTGATCAGGCCGACCTGGGTGAAGCTCAGGCCGTAGTTGGCCTTGAGCATCGGGTAGATCGACGGCAGCACGGCCTGGATCAGGTCATTGATCATATGCGCCAGGGCGCAGGCGCCGAGGACGCGCATGACCAGAGGGCTTACCTGGGGTGTCGTGGTGGCAGCGGCGGGTGTCGCGGTGAGGCTCGACATGCGGGCATTCCATACAAGGCAGCGAACAGGGGCAGACAGTACTTTAGCTGGCAGCCATTTCTAATTGTTTCGAAAGCTATGCTAAATTCGAAGAAAATGCCTGTCTCGCGAAATTCGGGCATAAACCATCGCAAAAAGGGCGAAACAATCAAATCCCTAGACAAATTTCTCCAAGAGATCGATGAAGGCGATTGGGCCGTCATCAGCTCGGCCACCGATTATCCGGAAAACTGGGTGATCCCGGAACACAGCCACAACAAGCATCAACTGCTCTATGCCATTGGCGGGGTGATGGTGGTGTATTCGGCGCTGAATCAATGGACGGTGCCACCCAACCGTGGCTTCTGGATGCCGTGCGGGCAAGTCCATTCGCTGCGATGCGTGGGCACGTTGAAGATGCGCAGCGTGTTCGTGCGCCCGGACAGCTTCCCGAACCTGCCAGCCGAGCCGAAGACGGTGACGGTTTCGCCGCTGTTGAGTGAACTGATCAAGGCCTCGGTCAGCCTGAAGCCGCCGTATGCCGAGGACTCACGCGATACCAGGATCATGCACCTGATCCTCGACGAACTGGCGATCCTACCGGACTTGCCGTTGTCCCTGCCGCAGCCTGCCGACCCGCGCCTCAGCCAGATTTGCCTGGCGTTGCAGGACGAACCGGGGGATGCCTCCACCGTCGCCGATTGGAGCGCACGTCTGGGGTTGGATCAAACCACCATTCAGCGCCTGTTTCGCAAGGAAACCGGCATGACCTTCGGCCAATGGCGCCAGCAGGCGCGGCTGCTGCTGGCGCTGGAGCGCATAGCGGTAGGGCAGAAGATTATCGACGTGGCATTTGAACTGGGTTACGAAAGCCCCAGCGCCTTTACCAGCATGTTCAAGAAACAGTTTGGCAAGACGCCGAGTCATTTTTTCAGGTAGCACCGCTGATAACACGAGCTTGCACAGCACGGCGTGACGTCAGGCAGGCGAGCAGGGTGGCGACTACCAGCAAGCCGGCACTGAGTTCAAAGGTGGCCTGGTAGCCGCTCAGGTCGAACGCCACGCCGCCGACGGTGGCGCCGGCAGCAATCGCCAATTGGATGATAGCCACCATCAATCCGCCGCCGGCTTCGGCGTCATCGGGCAAGGTCTGCGCCAGCCACGTCCACCAGCCCACAGGTGCGGCGGTTGCCACCAGGCCCCAACTGCCGAGCAATAGCGTGGTTATGATCGTTGAATGGCCCCATTCCACCAGCGCAAGTGCGAGGCCTGCCATGATCAGCGGGATGGCAATCAGTGTCGGGTACAGGTTGTGCTTGAGGAAACGTTCAATCAAAAACGTACCGGCCAGGCCTGCCAGGCCAAGCACCAACAGCATCAACGACAGCGTAGAAACCTCAACCCGCGTGACGCTTTCCAGAAACGGGCGCAGGTAGGTGAACAACATGAACTGGCCCATGAAGAACACGCTGACGGCGAACATGCCCAAGGCCACCTTGGGGTTTTTCATCAGGCGCAAGGCATTGGCGGTTTTCGCCTCACCCTGGTTTTTCAGCGCGGGCAGGCTGGCGAGCAGCCATACCAGTGCAACCACCGCGACCGGCACCACGCAGAAGAACGCACCGCGCCAGCCGATGATCCCGCCGAGAAAGCTGCCCAGCGGCGCGGCGATCACCGTTGCCAGCGCGTTGCCGCCGTTGACGATGGCAAGGGCCCGCGGTATCTGCGCTTGCGGCACCAGGCGCATCGCCGTGGCCGCCGACAATGACCAGAAGCCACCAATCGCCACGCCAATCAAGGCTCGGCCGAGCATGAACACCAGGTAATTGGGCGCGAACGCTACCACGGTGCCGGAGATAATCATCAGCAGCGTCAACGCCATCAACAGGTGCTTGCGGTCCACCCGTGTAGCGATCGAGGCGATCACCAGGCTGGTGAGCAGGGCAAACACCCCGGATACGGAAATGCCCTGGCCAGCCTGGCCTTCGGTGATGTGCAGGTCGGCGGCCAACGGTGTCAGCAGGCTGACGGGCATGAATTCGGAGGCGACCAGGGCGAACGCGGCGAGCGACATCGCCAGCACCGCGCCCCAACTGCTTTTGGTAGGTGTATCAGACATGGCGTAAACCCGTTAATGCGTCAATGGCCTGCGCATTTTCCGGATCAAACCCCATGCTCCATAGTTCGATTCGCCAGATTACTTGCCTGATCCTCTGAGTCTCGCGGTATACCTGGGACTCGCGAGGCGTGCGGGAGTAAAGTTGCGCAAAGAGGCAAAAGAGTCCGTTATGAGCATCCACCCTGCGTCCCTGCAAACCCTCGCGCACTCCATCGAGTCGCGCACCCCGTCGCCCGGCGATTACCCCATGCCGATTCCCGGGCTGGGGTTCTATCGGCGTGAACAACCGGCCGCGCCTGTGGTGTGCATGGTCGAACCGTGCATCGTGCTGGTGGTGCAGGGCCAGAAGCAATTGTGGGCCGGTGGTGAGGGTTACCCCTACGACAGCTCGCGCTTTCTGGTGACGTCGCTGGACATTCCGGCCAACTCGGAGGTGCTGGTCGCCAGCCCCGAGCAACCCTGCCTGGGGCTGACGTTCAAACTGGACTTGCGCATGTTGGCCGAGTTGATTGCCCAAGGTGATCTGCCGCCAACCCGAGAGCGTGCGGTGCTGAAAGGCGTGGGTATCGGTACGGTCACCGACGGTATGCTCAGCGCATTCGCTCGTCTGGTCGCGTTGCTTGAGGAGCCTGAAGCCATTCCGGTGCTCGCCCCGTTGATCCAGCGTGAGATTCATTACCGCCTATTGAAAAGCGACCAGGCTGGCCGCCTGCGCCAGATCTGTTCGGTGGACGGGCAGGGTTATCGGATTGCCAAGGCTATCGATTGGTTAAAATTGAATTTCGATGCGGCGCTACGCGTGGAAGAATTGGCAGCGCGGGTGCAAATGAGCGCGGCGACCTTCCACCATCACTTCCGGCAACTGACGGCGATGAGCCCGCTGCAGTACCAGAAATGGCTGCGCTTGAATGAGGCGCGGCGCTTGATGTTGAACGAGCACCAGGACGTGTCCAGCGCAGCGTTCAAAGTGGGCTATGAGAGCCCGTCGCAGTTCAGTCGTGAGTACAGTCGCTTGTTTGGCGTGCCACCCAAGCGCGACATGGTCGCCCTGCGGGGCAGGGCGGGGGTTACTGATCCGGGGCCAGGTTAGCGTAGAAAATGCAGCCGATCAGCCGCGCAAACAGGCTCAGGGTTTCGGGCAGGTTGGGGTCATCGAACAGCATTGCCCGTGAGTCCAGCGCGCACAGCGCGCCGAACAGGCGCCCATCGGGTAAAAAGATCGGTGCACCGGCATAGCTTTCGATGGCGTATTGCTTGACCACCGGGCGCGAGGCAAAGCGGCCGTTATGGCTGATCTGCGGGATGAACAGGGCTTGAGGGTCGATGCAGAACTCACTGCACAGGGTAGTTTCGAGGTCGAGTACGTCGTCGACATTGATGCCCATTTGCAGAGGGTCGTAGGCCGAACACACCACCCATTCCAGGTCGGTGAATTTGGCAATGCCGGCAAATCTCATCCCGGTCAGGCGCGTGACCAGCTTGAGGATGTTGGTAGTCGCTTCGATTTCTGCAATAGCGGCGCGTTCGTCTGCGCTGAGTAACGATTGTGCGGTGACGCTTGAAACCATGCTGGGCACTCCAGTGGCGTGGTCGCTTGGCGCGACCACGCACAGTCAGGTCTTAGTTAATCCGTGGATGCTGCTGCACCAGGTTTTCACGCTTGGCTTGCAGCGCGGCAATCTCGGCGTCGATGTCTTCGATCTTCTGCTCGATGTTGTCGTGATGCTCCTGCAGCAGCTCCTTGGCTTCTTCCATGTCGGATGCCGCAGGCGCCGCGCCGCGCAGTGGCTTGTTGGCGGTTTCTTTCATGGTCAGGCCCGTGACCAGGCCGACCACGGCGAACACCATCAGGTAATAGGCGGGCATGTACAGGTCGTTGGTGCTTTCCACCAGCCAGGCGACGACGGTTGGCGTGACGCCGGCGATCAGCACCGAGACGTTGAATGCACTGGCCAGGGCGCTGTAGCGCAAGTGCGTTGGAAACATTGCTGGCAAGGTCGAGGCCATCACGCCGATAAAGAAGTTCAGCACGATCGCCAGGATCAGCAGGCCGCTGAAGATCAAGCCGGTCTTGCCGCTGGTGATCAGCATGAACGCCGGGATCGACAGAAACAGCAGGCCGATGCTGCCGGCGATGATGAACGGCTTGCGGCCGATCTTGTCGCTGACAAAGCCAATGAATGGCTGCACGAACAACATGCCGACCATGATCGCGATGATGATCAACACGCCGCTGTTTTCGGCGTAGTGCAAGTTATGCGACAGGTAGCTGGGCATGTACGTGAGCAACATGTAGTAGGTCACGTTGGTGGCCGCGACAATACCGATGCAGGTCAACAGGCTGCGCCAGTGTTTGGTGGCGATTTCCTTGAACGAGACTTTAGGGCCATGGCTCAGGCCTTCGCGGTCGCCCTGTTCAAGCTTGTCGACGTGCTGCTGGAACGCTGGGGTCTCTTCCAGTGCGTGGCGCAGGTACAGGCCGATGATGCCCAGGGGCAGGGCAAGGAAGAACGGCAGGCGCCAGCCCCAGGATTCGAATTCCGCTTCGCCGAGCACGGTGGAGATCAGTACCACCACACCCGCGCCGAGGACGAAACCGGCAATCGAGCCAAAGTCCAGCCAACTGCCGAGGAAGCCGCGCTTGCGGTCCGGGGCGTATTCGGCCACGAAGATTGACGCACCGGTGTATTCGCCGCCTACCGAGAAGCCCTGGGCCATTTTGCACAGCAGCAGCAGGATTGGCGCCCAAATGCCAATGGAGGCATAGCCGGGGATCAAGCCGATGGCGAAGGTGCTCAGGGACATGATCACGATGGTGGCAGCGAGGACTTTTTGCCGTCCGTACTTATCTCCCAAGGCACCGAAGAACAGACCGCCCAATGGGCGAATCAGGAAGGGCACCGAGAAGGTACCCAATGCGGCGATCATTTGTACGCTGGGGGACGCATCGGGGAAGAACACCTTGCCCAGCACATAGGCGACAAAGCCATACACGCCGAAGTCGAACCATTCCATGGCATTGCCAAGGGCGGCGGCGGTGATCGCCTTGCGCATCTTGTTGTCGTCGACAATGGTGATGTCTTTCAAGCCGATGGGTTTGACGCGTTTTTTCCGTAGTTTCATGCGGGCCACTCTAAAGCTGAACGGGGAGGTGCCATCGCTACGATGGCACCGCTCTGTCAGTTCAGATACAAGTGGACACGAAAAAATTCACCGCATCGGGTGTTTTTTCTCGCATTAGCGAAAATATCGTGTGAGTGCCCTCGCGGCGGCGTGCGAATCCACGCCTCAACCAAATTTAAATGTGGGAGGGGGCTTGCCCCGATAGCAGTGCTGCCAGACGCTTATTATTAACTGACTCACCGCCATCGGGGGCAGGCCCTCTCCCACATTGGGTCGTCGCTGCTTTGAGCATTTCGTTCGCTTAACTGACTGCGGCGACGATAGCGATATTGGCTAAACTCCGCTCGCAGGCTCATGCCGCAAATGGAGACGTCATTTGTATGCCAAACCGCTATTCACGCCTCATCTACCGCCAACCACGACTGGCCGATGTCCAGCGGTTGTTTGCGATCTTCGGTGATCCGCAGACCAATCTGTTCAACCCGGCCGGGCCCATGCCCGATCTTGCGACGGCTCAACGCTTGTTGGCTCACTGGATGGCGCAATGGGCCACTCACGGCTACGGCTGGTGGGCGATTGCCCGTAAAGAAGCGCCCGAACACATCATCGGGTTTGGCGGCATTGCACCGCTTAACTATCTGACCCAACGACGCATCAACCTCGGTTATCGCTTTGCCGTCGAAGCCTGGGGGCAGGGCTACGCCACCGAGGTGGGCCGTGACGCGTTGGAGCTGGCTTTTGTAACCTTGGGTTTGCCCGAGGTTTTCGGTCTGGTACGACCCGATCATGCCGCGTCGATCCGCGTACTGGAGAAGATTGGCATGCAGCCCTTCGGCCTGCTGGACGACGTACCTGGCCAAGCTCCCAGCTTGGTGTTGCGGGTTTGTCATCCTACAACTGCTGGCACCTGACGTTTTTCGTACTTACGTAATTCCTCGATAAACGGTGCTTGTTCAGATTGACACTGCGCAGGCGTCCCGATATAAAAGTCACAGTTGTACGACGACATATGACGTTACATGTGTCCTACCTAACAAAAATAAAAAAGTGATGCCATGAATCTGAACGAGCCCATCAGTGCCTATCGTGTCGGCCAGGCGGTCGGCAGCTATCGCTGGACGATCTGCGCGATGCTGTTTTTCGCGACCACGGTCAACTACCTCGACCGTCAGGTGCTGAGCCTGTTGGCGCCGCAACTCTCGACACAATTTGGCTGGAGCAACACCGATTACGCCAACATCGCCGCGGTGTTCCAGTTCGTCTACGCGATTGCCATGCTGTTTGCCGGGCGGTTTGTCGACAAGATCGGTACCAAGGCCGCGTATGTGGTGGCGATCGGCATCTGGTCTACTGGGGCGATCATGCATGCGTTTTCGGTGCCGATGGGCGAGGGCATTGCGGCGGTCAGCAGCGCTGTCGGCCTGGCGGTGATTCCGGTGTCGATTGCCGGGTTCATGCTGTCACGTGCCGTGTTGGCGATCGGCGAAGCGGGTAATTTCCCTATCGCGATCAAGGCCACCGCTGAATATTTTCCCAAGAAGGAACGCTCACTGGCCACCGGCATCTTCAACTCCGGTGCCAACGTCGGCGCGATCCTGGCGCCGATCTGCGTGCCGTTGATCGCAGGCTGGTGGGGCTGGGAAGCGGCGTTTATGGTCATTGGCATGTTGGGCTTTGTGTGGGTGGCAGTCTGGGCCGCCGTGTACGAAAAACCGGAACAGCAAAAACGACTGTCCGCTGAAGAACTGGCCTATATCCGCAGCGATCAGACCGTACAGCCTTTCACTCCGGAGCCTACGGGCGCCAACGCAAAGAAAGTCTCCTGGTTCAAACTGCTGACTTACCGCCAGACGTGGGCGTTCGCCTTTGGCAAGTTCATGACTGACGGTGTGTGGTGGTTTTTCCTGTTCTGGTTGCCCACCTACCTGTCGGCGCAGTACGGCATGAAAGGCGCGGATATCGTCATGCCGCTGGCGGTGCTGTACAGCATGACCATGGTCGGCAGCATCGGTGGCGGCTGGTTCCCGAGCTACTTCATGGCGCGCGGCGATGCACCCTATGACGGGCGTATGAAAGCCATGCTGGTGATTGCGCTGTTCCCGCTGGTGGTGTTGCTGGCACAGCCTCTGGGTTACCTGAGCTTCTGGGTACCGGTGCTGCTGATTGGCGTGGGGGCCTCGGCGCACCAGGCGTGGTCGTGCAATATCTTCACCACCGTGTCCGATATGTTCCCGCAGAAAACCGTGGCCTCGGTGGTCGGCATTGGTGGCATGGCAGGGGGCTTGGGCGGTGTGGTCATGACCAAGATCGGCGGTTGGGTGTTCGACTACTACAAGTCCATCAACGACATCCACACCGGCTACATGATCATGTTTGCCATCTGCGCCCTGGCTTACCTGGTGGCCTGGAGCGTGATGAAGGCATTGGTGCCCCGTCACAAGGAAATTACTGATCTTTAGGGGCCGCTTCAGGCAACCGTAGAAACGCCATCAGCGCGGCAACGATGGCTTCTGGTGCATCTTCTTGTACCAGATGCCCGGCGTGGGGGATACGCAGGTAGCGTGCCCCGGCCAATCTGCCAGCAAGTGCATCGCCTTGCGCCAGCGGGATCCACCGGTCTTCTTCACCCCACAGCAGCAGCACCGGGCAGCGGACGCTGGCGAGTTGATCTTCTATCGCATCGGTATAACGCTGATCCATTTGCACGATCTGTCGGTAAAAGGCGGCCTGGCCAATCTCGCCCGTCCATGGCGTGACATAAGCTTGCAATACCTCGGCAGGCAGCGACTTGAAAGCGGCGCCCTGAAGATAGGCACGCACGATCGCTTCATGGATGTATGCCGGCGCATCGCTGAAGCCCCGTTCATGTTGACGCACATGCTGAATCAGCGGCGAACCCCAGGGCGCCAGGGCAACGGGATCGATCAAGGTGAGGCTGGCGTAGTCGCAGCCATCCAGCAGATGCGTGCGCAGTGCCGTGGCACCGCCGAAATCATGGGCGAGTAGATGAGGACGTTCCAGGCCCCAATGTTCAAGCAGTGCGGCCAGCAAGGTGTTTTGCACGCCGAGGGAGACGTCCTGCCCCGGTGCCTTTTGCGACTGGCCGTAGCCGAGCAGGTCGTAATAGAACACTCGACAGTGCTGGGCGAACAATGGCGCGATGCGTCGCCACACATGGGCAGAGAAGGGCGTGCCATGCACCATCACCAAGGCCGGGCCCTGAGTGCCGAGTTGGCCCCAGCGCACCGCCTGCCCGTGAAAGTCGAAAGTTTCGCGCAGTGCCAAGGCATCACTTGCGTGGGTCATGATTGAATCTCCCCTAAAGCATCGTGGGTTGTGACGGTCTTTACGTCCGCCAAGATGATACGAACTGCCATTACTACGCCGATCAATACCGCGGCCAGGCCCGCTGTTTCCATGGGCGTTGGCCAGCGCTGGTGAAACCACAAGCCCAGCAGGCTGGCGAACAGTGATTCCAGGGCAATCAACTGGCCGCTCAATACCATGGGCAGGCGCCGCGTCGCGGCGTTCCAGGCCCAGGCGCCGACGACGGTGGACATCACGGCGATCACCAGGCTCCAGGCATACAGCGGCCATGCCTGGCTCCAGCCAGCGCCAAGGGTGGGCAACCGCAACACGCCCAACACGTATAGCCACGGGAGGATGATCAGCGCAGCGGCACCGGCCCCCACTAGCATCAGGGCGGTCCACACACCTGTCACCTTGGCCGGCAGGTGCGCCAGTTGCTGTTGGTTGATCACGCTGAACGCCATCCATAAGGCGACGGCGCCCAAAGAAAAAAACAGACCGGCCAACCAGGAGCCGCTGCCCGAAGAGGGCTGGTGCAGACTGCTGATATTGACCAGTAGCAGCCCCACCGAGAGACAGAGCAACGGCATCACCAGTTGACGCCACTGCAGGGTTTTATCGCTGGCGTTGCCTATCAGCGCCAGCAGCACCGGGACCATCCCGACAAACGCTGGCGTCAGCACCGGGCCGCCGACGATCACGCCGCCTGCAATGCATACGCCGTAGCCCAGGCAACCCAGTGCGCCCAGCAGTGCCGCGAGCAGGCACTGGCCATGGCTGAGTATCCGCAGTTGCGATCGACACACAATCATCCAGACGATGCCCAGCCCGCCGGCTATCAGAAAGCGCACAGCCATCAGATCGTAGAGGCTGTAGGCCCCGGTGACGTAGGGCGCAATGAAGTTCAGTGCCCAGCCAAGGGTGGCGACCACCGCGCATATCACGCCGGTAAAGACTGAAGCTTGGGAAGTGCTCATCAGGCTGATCCATGAAGTAATGGATCCATGGTGCCCAGCCGCACGGCTGTGCTACAAACGAGTTCTCGGCCCTTGATGCATTACCTCAGATTATGAATCTACTTGGCAAAACCTTACCGCCCCTCGCCAGCCTGTTGCCGTTTGAAGCCGCTGCGCGCCTGGAAAGTTTTTCCAAGGCGGCCGATGAGCTGCACATCACCCAGGCGGCTGTCAGCCGGCAGATTCGCGGGCTGGAAGATAACCTGGGGGTGAAACTCTTTAGTCGGCGCAACCGTGCGGTGTTCCTGACGCAAGAGGGGCGTGAATTGGGGCGGGTGGTCAGTGCCGCGTTGCAAAGCATCAGTGATGGCGCGGCTCAGCTGCGCACGGCGCCGCAACGCAATCGGGTGGTGCTGTTGTGCCAGTTGTGCGAGGCGTTTTATTGGTTGATGCCGCGCCTGTCGACCTTCCACCAGCAATACCCGCAGGTCGAGATCCAGGTGGTGACCTGCACGCGGCCCATCACGCAATTCGAGGGCCACTTCGATGTAGCCCTGCAAAGTACCCGGCGCGCCAGTGGTGCCCATACGCTGATGTTTACCGCTTCTGATGAAGTGTTTCCGGTGTGCAGTCCCGCCTACCTGTGCCCGCAGCAGCCGTTACCGCTCGGTGAGTTACAGCCGTGCACCTTTTTGCACCATAGCTCTGAGCCTCCACACTTGATGGAGTGGGATGAGTGGCTGCAGGTGTTCGGGCGGGTGTTGGCCAAAGATGCGCGCAGTGCCACCTTCGACAGCTACCCGCTGATGTTGCAGGCGGCGGTGGAAGGGCACGGTGTTGCGATGGGCTGGCGTCGCACCGCCAGCAGGCTGATTGACAGTGGGGCACTGGTGCGCCCCTGTGCTGAAAGCGTGTTTCTGCCGGAGGCTATTTCGGTGTACAGGCAGCATGGGGCAAGCAGTCGGGGGGAGGTGGCTGCGTTGCTGGCCTGGCTTGAAGCGCAATTGCACAAGGACGACTGACAGGGGCGTCGCCGCCCCTGTCACACCCGGTTATTTATTACGGGTGACGCGCCAAAGGGTATTGGCCAGGTCGTCGGCAATGATCAACGCACCTTTGGGGTCCACCGTCACGCCCACCGGGCGCCCACGGGTCTTGCCGTCGTCACCACGAAAGCCGGTGGCGAAGTCGATAGGCTCGCCCGCCGGCTTGCCATTGCTGAACGGCACAAAGATCACCTTGTAGCCCACCGGCGCGTCGCGGTTCCAACTGCCGTGCTCGCCGACGAACACACCCTCGGCGAATTTTTCACCCATGGCCGGGATGGAAAAGTCCACCCCCAGCGCGGCCACATGGGAACCCAGGCTGTAATCGGGCTTGATCGCCGAGGCTACTTTGGCTGGGTTCTGCGGTTGGGCGCGTGGGTCGACGTTCTGGCCCCAGTAGCTGTAGGGCCAACCGTAGAAGGCACCTTCGCGCACTGACGTCAGGTAGTCCGGCACCAGGTCGGGGCCGAGTTCATCGCGTTCGTTGACCACCGTCCACAGTTGCCCGGAGCCCGGTTGGATGGTCAGTGCCGTGGGGTTGCGTAGCCCGGTAGCGTAGGGTTTGTGCGCGCCAGTGGCCGCGTCGATCTGCCAGACCATGGCGCGGTCAATCTCCACTTCCATGCCGCGTTCGGTGATGTTGCTGTTGGAGCCGATGCCCACATACAGCTGGCGCCCGTCATCACTGACCGCCAAGGACTTGGTCCAGTGGTGATTGATCTGCGCCGGCAGGTCGGTGACTTTGACCGGTGGCGCACTGGCCTTGGTCTGGCCGTCGGCGTAATCGAAACGCACCAGCGCGTCCTGGTTGGCCACATAGAGTTTGCCGTCGGCGTATGCCAGGCCATAGGGGGCGTTGAGGTTGTCGGCGAACACGGTCTTGAGTTCATAGGTGCCGTCGCCGTCGGCATCGCGCAGCAGGGTAATGCGGTTGCCGCCTTTGACCTTGGTGTTGCCCTGAGCCTTGATCACGCTGGCAATCACGTCCTTGGGCTTGAGCTTGGCCGCACTGCCGCCACGGCCTTCGGCTACGAGGATGTCGCCGTTGGGCAACACCAGAGTTTGGCGGGGGATTGCCAGGTCGGTGGCGATGGCGGTCACGCTGTAGCCTTCGGGCACCTTGGGCTTTTGTTCGCCCCAAGGCGTGGGCTCGGCGATCTTCATGCTCGGCAGCAGGCTGCTTTGTTGTTCGGGCAGCTTGGGATCGGGGCCGCGGGCCTGGGTCTTGTCACCTTCGCCGCCACAGGCACTCAGCAACAGGGCAGCGCTGAGCACGGTCAATGTGTTGAGTGGTTTCATCGGGCAGCTCCTGAGCGCAGGTTGGTCAAGCCGATCCAGGTGGCGATGATCGCCAGGGCGGTGACAATCGCCGACAGCACCAGGCCGGTGGGCATCATGGCGTACGCGTCCTTGGCGTGTTGGAAGGCATTGATCAGCCCGAGTACCCAAGTAGCCAGCAACAGCAGGAAATACGCCACGGGGCGCCCGCCCTTGTGTTCGGCACGCACCAGGTTGACCAGCGCAAACAACAGGGCAAAACCACAGAACACCAGCGCCCCGGCGATCAGCCAGGAGGCGAAGTTGGCCCATTGGATCTGGTAACTCTGGCCGTAGGCGATATCACTGAGCAAGGCGCCGAGAAACAACGGCACGGTGCCGGCCAGTAAGGTCCCATGCAGCGGGCCAGGTCTGACGACGGGGTAGGTGGGTAGGGTAGTCATGTCGGTGGCGGCTCCTTATCGTTCTGCACCCTGGACTCAGGGCGCGCTGACTTCGCATAGGAAAGGAGCCTGTCATTTGTCAGAAAGTTCATTGAGAGGTGGAGATGTTTCCTGGCAGATGTACCTGGATGTGTTTAC
This sequence comes from Pseudomonas sp. HN8-3, assembly GCF_020790195.1. Taxonomy (NCBI): domain Bacteria; kingdom Pseudomonadati; phylum Pseudomonadota; class Gammaproteobacteria; order Pseudomonadales; family Pseudomonadaceae; genus Pseudomonas; species Pseudomonas sp. HN8-3. The sequence continues at coordinate 3,198,016 of NZ_CP086206.1, read as the reverse complement.
GACGCCAGCTCCATGACTCATCCTGCTTGGCCCCAACAAGGAATCGTTTTATGCCAACCCTGCATCTGTTGTGCGGCAAGATCGCCTCCGGCAAGTCCACGCTCGCCAAAACCCTGGCTGCCGAGCACGCGGCCATTGTGCTCAGCGAAGACCACTGCTGCCGCGCCCGCCTGAATGAGCGTAACGTCCGGGGTGAGCATGACTTTGCCGCGACCGACGCCGAGTTCGACCTGCTCACTCGCCGCTTCTGCGTGCCGAGTGAAGAAGAAGGGCTGGTGATCAAGGTGCATCGGCCATGAGCACCCAACAACCTGCGGGTATCGATGCCGACGGCTTTATCCTCACCGTCGCCGATGCGCCTATACAACCCGAATTCAAGCCCGTGCTGGTGGATATCTGCGCCACCCTGTCCCAGCCCGCGTTGGGGCTGCACGGGATTTACCTGTATGGCAGCGTCGCACGGGGCCAGGCCGAGGTCGGGATTTGCGACTTGGATCTCACGCTGATACTGATCGAACCACCGGATGCGCCCGTGCTTGAGCAATTGGAGGCGGCTCGAATCGCCTTGGAGCAACGGCATCGGCAAGTCACCAAGATCGATTTCGACATCGGTCATCGTGCTCAAGTCTTGGCACATGAAAACCGAAACAGTTGGGGCTTCTGGCTCAAACATCATTGCCGTTGTGTCTGGGGCGAAGACCTGTCACAGCACTTCGAAGCGTTTCGCCCGTCCCGGGCTATCGCCTTGGCGGTCAATGGTGATTTCGAGCAGGCGCTCACCGGCTACCTGGTGCGCATCGAACAGGCCAGCACTGAACACATACGCCATCGCTTGCAGCGGGAAGCTTCGCGGGCCTTGATCCGCGCCACCCATACCCTGCGCCCGAAAGAAGCACGGATGTGGCCGCATACGCTGGAAGAATACGTCGCGCTATTCGTAGAGCATTACCCCTCGATGCGCGTACACATTGCCTATTTCCTGTTTGAAGCACGCAACCCAAGCGCCGAGTGCGAGATGTTCAGCACGCGATTGCGCGCATTTTTAAGTTGGATGGTTTCAGCGGCTGGAGACAGGAATCAATCGAATGCGTGAGCGCCCGCAATCGTCTAACTCTTTTCAGGATTGAAAAAGCGCTCGGGTCGGCAAGGCGCCAGGGCAGGGGACGTTATGCTCTCCATGATCTCTTCACTGACCAACTGCCCCACGATGGCCGCAAGTGTCACGCCTGGATGCATCACGCAGACATACACACCGTTGGCACTCGGCAACTCGCCAATGATCGGCAGGCCATCGACGGGGATGGGCCTGAGCCCGACGCACGCCAGTTGTGGCTGGATGGAAGGGACGCCCTCAAGCTCACCGGCAATGGCCAGGGCGGTGCGGCGGGCGATGGCGGCGGGCTGATGTTCCGGGGCGTTGCCAAGGTAGTCTTCGGCTGCCAGCCAAATACCCTCTGCACTTTCGCGTACTTCCATTTCAGGGTTGGAAATGAGCGTGTGCACAATCCCGGGCGGGGCGCTGTAGCGGATGAAAATCGCTGGCGAGGCGTCTATCGGCAAGGGCAAACCCAGCAGGCTTGTCAGTGCTGCCGTGCCCGTTCCGGCTGCGAGCACCACCCTGTCGGCATGGATGACGCCCCGGCGGGTTTCAACGCCGGTGACCTGCGAACCCTGCCTGCTGAAGCCCAGCACTGGGTTGTGTGTCAGCAGCCTGGCACCGAGGGCCTGGGCGGCGGCTATTAACGCATGGGTGGTTTGTACAGCGTCCAGTGCGCCTTCCTCGGCTTCGAACTGAGCGTATTCAGGCGGGTTTTTCAACTGCGGCTCAAGTGCCTGGATACGCTCACGAGTGATCCGTGAGTTCGCCCTGGGTTGAATGTTTGGGCCGTAACACAGGGCGCCTGTCCAGCGTATCTTCACGTCGGGCAACTCATGTTCCAGGCGGTGATACGCGTCAATCGCAGCACTGCGCAATGAGGCGATGGGGTCGGGTGCGTCGCAGGTAGTGTTTATCCAGGCAAACGAAGTAGCCGTGACCCCGCAAGCAACGTCACCGGCATCGACCACCGTCACCTTCGCACCCTTGCCGGCCAGGTGATAGGCCAGTGAAGCCCCGACGATACCGGCGCCAATGACCACAATGCGCTTGCCCTGATTCATGTCCGCCCTCTCTGTTAACAATGGGTGAGGATTTCACCGCTTTGGAGCACCCTGGCATAGTCCATCGCGAGGTTACTGAGCGATAACGCGTGCACGTCTTCGGCGAGCCACAGGCGTCCCGACAAGTCGGTTTGATCGAAAGTAAAACAGGCATCCGCCGCCACGATTACGTCGAACCCCAAGTTGCCCCCAGAGCGTGCGGTGGCCTCCACTGAGTTATTAGTGATGACGCCTACGATCACCAGTTGTTTGATCGAGCGCATGTGCAGCCAGCGTTCCAGGCCCGTGGCGATGAAGGCATCCGGTACATTTTTTTCCACCACATGCTCGTGACCCAGGGGTTGCAGCGTGTCCTGGAATTCACAGCCTGGTTGGCCTGGCCAGAACACCGAGCCGGGAGAGCGGGAGATATGCCGCACATGGACGATCGGGCGTTGCGCCTGTCGCCAGGCATTGAGCAACTGTTGTATGCGCAGTTCGGCGTCTGGGTTGTTGCGGCGGCCCAGGGCGGGATCGGCCATGCCTCTCTGCATATCAATGATCACCAGTGCAGCGTTCGTCGCTATCGGTTCCATGGCCTGTCCTTGTAGGGATGAGTATCGCGATTCAAGTGTGGGAGCGGGCTTGCTCGCTCCTACAGGTCGGTTGGACGTTACCACCGATCGGCAACCCACACGCAAAACCCTGAGACTTCCCGGCGAAACGCTTCATAATGGCCGCCAATTTGTTTAGCTCGTTATTCTGGTGTGCCCGCATGGAAATTAAGGTCAACTTTCTCGACAACCTTCGGCTTGAAGCCAAGTTCGATGACTTCACGGTCATTGCCGACCAGCCCATCCGCTACAAGGGCGATGGGTCGGCACCGGGGCCATTCGATTACTTCCTGGCTTCGTCGGCGTTGTGTGCGGCGTACTTTGTGAAGTTGTACTGCCAGACGCGCAATATTCCCACGGAGAATATTCGCCTGTCGCAGAACAACATCGTCGACCCGGAAAACCGCTACAACCAGATTTTCAAGATCCAGGTCGAGCTGCCGGCGGACATCTCGGACAAGGACCGCCAGGGCATCCTGCGTTCCATCGACCGTTGCACCGTGAAGAAAGTGGTGCAGGCCGGGCCGGAGTTCGTGATTGAGCAGGTGGAAAATCTCGACGCCGACGCCCAGGCGTTGTTGATGCCCAATTCCACGTCCGAGGCGGGCACCTACATTGCTGGCAAGGACCTGCCGCTGGAGCAGACCATCGCCAACATGTCCGGCATCCTCGCCGGGCTGGGCATGAAGATCGAGATCGCCTCGTGGCGCAATATCGTGCCCAACGTCTGGTCGCTGCATGTGCGCGATGCGCATTCGCCGATGTGCTTTACCAACGGCAAGGGCGCGACGAAGGAGGGCGCACTGGCGTCGGCGCTTGGCGAGTTTATCGAGCGGCTCAACTGCAACTTCTTCTACAACGACCAGTTCTGGGGCGAAGAGCTGGCCAATGCGCCGTTCGTGCATTATCCGGATGAGCGCTGGTTTCAGCCGGGCCCGGACGATGAGTTGCCGAGTGAAATCCTCGATGCCTACTGCCTGAAGATCTACAACCGCGAGGGCGAGTTGCGCGGTTCGCACCTGTTCGACACCAACTCGGGCAATGAAGCCCGAGGCATTGTCTCGCTGCCGTTCGTGCGCCAGTCCGATGGTGAAGTGGTGTATTTCCCGTCCAACCTGATCGAAAACCTCTACCTGAGCAACGGCATGAGTGCCGGCAACACCCTGGCCGAAGCTCAGGTGCAGTGCCTGTCGGAGATTTTCGAGCGGGCGGTGAAGCGCGAAATCATCGAAGGCGAATTCGCCCTGCCGGATGTACCTGCCGAGGTGTTGGCCAAATACCCTGGCATCCTCGCCGGTATTGAGGGGCTGGAGGCCCAGGGTTTCCCGGTGCTGGTCAAGGATGCATCCCTGGGCGGTGAATTTCCGGTGATGTGCGTGACCTTGATGAACCCGCGCACCGGTGGCGTGTTTGCCTCCTTCGGTGCGCACCCGAGCCTGGAAGTGGCACTGGAGCGCAGCCTCACCGAGCTGCTGCAAGGCCGCAGCTTCGAAGGTTTGAACGACCTGCCGCAGCCGACCTTCGAAGGCCAGGCGGTGACCGAGCCGAACAATTTCGTCGAGCACTTTATCGACTCCAGCGGCGTAGTGTCGTGGCGCTTCTTCAGCGCCCAGTCGGATTACGAGTTCGTCGAGTGGGACTTCTCGGGCCACGGTGAAGACTCTAACGCCCAAGAAGCCGCGACGCTGTTCGGCATTCTTGAAGGCATGGGCAAGGAGTGCTACATGGCGGTGTACGAACACCTGGGCGCCACCGCCTGCCGCATCCTGGTGCCGGACTATTCGGAAATCTACCCGATGGACGACCTGATCTGGGATAACACCAACAAGGCGCTGTTCTTTCGCGAAGACATCCTCAACCTGCATCGCCTCAACGAGGACGAGCTGCAAGCCTTGGTCGAACGCCTGATTGAAAGCGAGCTGGACGACTACACCGACATCACCACCCTGATCGGCATCGAGTTCGACGACAACACCGCGTGGGGCCAGTTGACCATCCTTGAGCTGAAACTGCTGATATTCCTGGCCCTCAAGCAGTATGAAGAAGCCAAGGAATGCGTGGAGATGTTCCTGCAGTACAACGACAACACTGTCGAGCGCGGCCTGTTTTACCAGGCGATGAACGCGGTGCTGGAGATGGAGCTGGATGACGACCTGGAGCTGGCCGACTACGAGGCCAACTTCCGGCGCATGTTCGGCAATGAGCGCATGGACGCGGTGATCGGCTCGGTCGACGGCAGTGTTCGGTTCTACGGGTTGACGCCGACCAGCATGAAGCTCGAAGGGCTGGACCGGCATCTGCGCTTGATCGACAGCTACAAGAAGCTGCACAGTGCACGAGCCAACATCACCCAAGGCTGATTACGCAGTTGATTTAATGTGGGAGGGGGCTTGCTCCCGATAGCGGTGTATCAGTCAACAAATACAGTGACTGACACCCTGCTATCGGGAGCAAGCCCCCTCTCACATTTTGCTCGATATTTGACGTTAGATGTGTGCCAAGGCTTGGGCTAAATCCGCTCGCAAATCCTCCACATCCTCAACCCCCACCGACAACCGCACCAGCCCATCACCAATCCCCAACTGCGCCCGCGTGGCCGCCGGGATGCTCGCGTGCGTCATGATCGCGGGGTGTTCGATCAGGCTTTCCACACCACCCAGGCTCTCGGCCAGGGCGAAGATCCTGACGTTCTCCAGAAAGCGCCTGGCACCGGCCAGGTCACTGTTCAAATCCACCGAAATCATCCCGCCAAAACCGCGCATTTGCTGCTTGGCCAGCGCGTGCTGTGGATGGGATTTCAGGCCGGGGTAATACACTCGCGCCACTTGCGGTTGCTGTTCCAGCCAGGTGGCCAGCTCCAGGGCATTGCTGCAATGGCGCTCCATGCGCAGCGCCAGGGTTTTCACGCCGCGCAGGGTCAGGAACGCATCGAACGGCCCGGCAATGGCACCGACCGAGTTTTGCAGGAAGCCCAGGCGTTCGGCCAGGTCCGGATTGTCACCGACAATGGCGATACCGCCGATCACATCGGAATGCCCGTTCAGATACTTGGTAGTGGAGTGCACCACGATATCGAAACCCAGTTCCAGCGGCCGCTGGATCCACGGGCTGGCGAAGGTGTTGTCGGCCACGCAGATAATTCCGCGGGCACGGCAGATGCGTGCGACGGCGCGCAGGTCGGTGAGGCTCAGCAGCGGGTTGCTCGGGGTCTCGACCCAGACCATGCGCGTGTCGTCCTGCAACGACGCTTCAAAGGCCGACAAGTCGCTCAGGTCGATATAGCTGAAACGGTGCCCAGCGCTGCGTTGGCGCACCTTGTCGAACAGCCGGAAGGTGCCGCCATACAGGTCATTGCCCGAAACGATATGCGCACCGGCATCGAGCAATTCGAGCACGGTGGAAATCGCCGCCAGCCCCGACGCAAATGCAAACGCCTGGCTGCCGCCTTCAAGGTCGGCCACGCAGCGCTCCAGGGCAAAACGCGTGGGGTTGTGGGAGCGGCCGTAGTCGAAGCCCTTGTGCACACCGGGGCTGTCTTGCAGGTAAGTGGAGTTGGCGTAGATCGGCGGCATCAGCGCGCCCGTGGTCGGGTCGGGTGACTGCCCGGCGTGGATCACACGGGTGGCAAACGCGCTTTTATCGGGCTGACTCATGCAAGGGATCTCCGTAGGTGATTAAGCAGGTCGACGCGGGTGATCAGGCCATGGAAGCCCGAGGCGTCGGCAATAATGGCGACCAGGCCGCGATCCAGTTCTGCCTGCAGTTCGGCCAGGCTGGCGCTGGGGGGCAGGGTGTGCAAGGTGTCGGTCATGGCGCTGGCGACGGTCATGGAAAAGTCCGCCGCGTCATGGTGCAGGCCCAGCAGAATGTCCGATTCGTCGATCACGCCCGCCAATTGTTGGCCGTCTACCAGCACCGGCAGTTGCGACACATCCGCCAGGCGCATGCGTTGGAACGCAGTGAGCAGGGTGTCGTCGGGGCTCACGCTGATCACACGGCCGTCTTCGAAGCGGCGGGCGATCAGGTCGCGCAGGTCGCCGTAATGTTTGTACTGCAGCAGGCCGGCGTCGTTCATCCATTGGTCGTTGTAAACCTTCGATAAATAACGCGTGCCGGTGTCGCACACAAAGGTCACCACGCGCTTGGGCTCGGTTTGCTCGCGGCAGTAGCGCAGGGCAGCGGCGAGCAGGGTGCCGGTGGACGAGCCGCCGAGAATGCCTTCGGCCTTGAGCAATTGGCGGGCGTGGTCGAAGCTCTCTTCATCGCTGATGGAGTAGGCGTGGCGCACGCTGGACAGATCGGCAATCGACGGGATGAAGTCTTCGCCGATGCCTTCCACGGCCCAGGAGCCAGGCGTTTCAAGTTGCCGGCTGCGGCTGTATTCGGCCATGACTGAACCCACCGGGTCGGCCAGTACCATCGTGAGATCGGGCTGCACACGCTTGAAAAAACGCGTCAAGCCGGTGAGGGTGCCGGCCGAGCCGACGCCGACCACAATCGCGTCGACGTCATGTTGGGTCTGCGCCCAGATCTCCGGCGCGGTGCTGGTTTCGTGGGCCAGTGGGTTGGCCGGGTTGTTGAACTGATCAGCAAAGAACGAGCCCGGAATATCCTTGGCCAGCCGTGCCGCCACGTCCTGGTAATACTCCGGGTGGCCCTTGCCCACATCGGAGCGGGTGATATGTACTTCGGCGCCCATGGCCTTCAGGTGCAGCACTTTCTCCGTGGACATCTTGTCGGGCACTACCAGCACCACCCGATACCCCTTGGCCCGGCCTACCAGCGCCAAGCCCAGGCCGGTATTGCCTGCGGTGGCTTCGATGATGGTACCCCCAGGACGCAAGCGCCCATCACGCTCGGCGGCGTCGATCATGGCCAAGCCGATGCGATCCTTGATGGAACCGCCAGGGTTTTGCGATTCAAGCTTTAGAAACAGCGTGCAAGGGCCGGTATCGAAGCGGCTGACCTTGACCAGCGGCGTGTTACCGATCAGTTCAAGTACGGCAGGGCGGGATAGGGTGGGCATGTCGTCACCTGGTTACGGGATGGGCACAGGGTGGGGGACAGCAAATCACAGCATGGCTTGAAACATAGGCCGGTATCGCCCGGGTCGCAACCGGGCGGTCCGATGCATGACTTTTTTTGGCGCATGGGTGATGCGCAGGAGGGGAGATGGTGGAGATCAAATATGGTAGTTGTCGAGCTTTGGCGAGGCTGCGAAGGCGGCGGCACTGTCGGCATTTATGTTGCCTGACCCACCGCCATCGCGGCCTCGCTAAAGCTCGAGCGCTCCCACATCGGCGTTCGGCTATGGCCATTTCTAGGCATAGCCGGACGCTTTTATGGCTCTATCGGACGAGCTATCGAACCTTCAGCCAAAGTTTCATAAAAGAGCCCCAAGGTAACCATGTTAAGTCGCCAATGGTGTTATTGATTTGGTTAGCCACATCAGAGTCAAAGGCTTCAGTATTTCCAAGCGTCCCAGTGGTAAAGAATGCGACCGTGTTGGCTTCAGCCGCAGTAAAGAAGTTTTTGGCCCGCTTTCCTTCTTCCAATGCCTTCACAGCCTTGCCTGGTATCCGCCCGACCATGTATGGGGGCTTGCCATTTGCAAAATCCCCGTACAAGCGACGATAGTCTTTGAATTGTCCGAGTCGTCTAAGTCTTGGGATCAAGTTCGGGACGGTTCTAGAAAGAAGGTTTCTGGCCATCGCGATTCCAGAGCGCCCCAGGTACAGGGCAAGAGAGGCGACTTTTTTAACGAGCATGGCCCCGCCTCCCAATACTCCTGTGCCCAAGGATACCCAGGCGAGAATACTCGAGAGTTCAGGATTGGTATCTTGGGTAAGCACCGACGCGATATTAGCCGCTAATGACACGACCGCGAGCCCGACCAGCGCAGCCGTAAGCAGTAAAGATGTGCCCCCACTCACGATGGCGGCCAATATGCCAATCGCACCGAAAATCCAGGTGCCCAATGGATTATCGGGCCCGAGCGAGATGGGTCCAGGCTCGCGCCCTTGGCCCTGCCATTGATTCCACAAAGCGTCATTCACTGAAAAATGTCCGCTGGGGTCGCTGAAATTGACTGGATCACCCTCGGCGCAGTAGGCATACAGATTAGGGCCACCTGGCCCGAAAGGGCTGAGGCTGTCCGGAGTGTAGAAACACATGCTGGAAGCTGAGTAATAGCGTCCTTGTCCGCCCGCCCCCAAAACGTATTGACCCGTATCGGCATCAAGGAATTCGCCCTTGAAACCCAGCATGGAATCGGTCTCGGCCGGGGATTGCTCGCCGTATGCCGTATAGGCGTGATGCCTGAGAGTTTGGGCCTGAAGGTCATAGCTGGCCCATACCGTGCCATGGACGTCTCTGAGTTCAAACAGGGTTCTTTTCACGCCCGAGCGTTTGATCTGTAGAACCGTACAGCCCTCGCTCCCGGGATTCAGCTCCCGGCTGCTGTCGTTATTGGCAGTCGAATATTCTCCACACACCGTTAGCCCGTCATAGATGAGTTGAGTTTGCACGCCGTTGTTGTCCCGGATCATCAGGCGGTCGGAGGGATCATAGCTATAACGGATACTCCCGGCCTGGATCAATCGACCGAGCCAGTCATACGTGTATTTTTTTCCCGAAGCGTCCTGTGTCACCCGCCCGGCTGCGTCGTACCTCAATGTGGCGGCTTCGGGGTAGTCCGAATGGCTGTTGTAGACTGTCGCCAACCGAAAACCATTCAGACTATCGTTGCTGTTGGTTGTGGTGTTCTTGAACCCACCAAAGCTTGTGACGCAAGTGGTGACATTTCCCAATGCATCGTAAGTGAACTCTTGCTTGTCGATGTCCTGGTTTTTTGGGGTCTTGGGTCGCCATACGCCCGTGGTGGTATAGGACTTGAGTCGCCCACCCGGCGTGTAAGCCATGATGCGTGACCCCAGCACGATGTTGTCCTGTTTCAAGAACACCGATTTCAGTTTGCCGTCGCCGTAATACGCACTCTCTATTTTGAGATCAACTTTGCCACTGAGTGTAAATCGGCGACTGGTTTCACGCCGTTCTGCGTCGTAGGTATATGTCACATCGAAAGTGACCTTCGGATCGGTTGAGTTAATAGGACCAATAATCAGCTCCTTACTCAAAAGTCCCTGACTGTCATAATTATGGCTACACGTAAAGTGGAAATTGTTGGCTGCATAGCGTTGATCTCCGCTGTAAAGGAACAGTGTCTTATTACCTGTAGGGTCTGTATTGGTGAGCAGGCGTCCACCGTGTGAATACTCGGAAAATGTCTCTTTGGTTTGACCGGGCTGAGTTTGTATATGCTGATTAGTTATATACAGGTTGGCGTCATGATTGTACTCGAGAAACTTTTCGCCCTCGCTCGCTGACGAGATCTTCTGTGCCCCATACGCGTAGGTGTAAGATTGCTGCTCGGTGCGGTTGGTCGTGCCGGTGTTTGCCAAGCGGTTGCCAAGTTCCTTGATGTATTCATGTTGGAGTAGAGTGCCATCGGCGGTTTGGGTTGACGCAGGGACTGAGCTGGCGCCTATATAGGTATAGGTTTCAGTGCACTTGCCGCGGGTGAGTGAGGTGACTCGGCCCCAACTGTCGATGGTGCGTTTGCCCAGTATGTGGCGGTTATTCGAGAATTCGATATCGATCTGGGTGGCTTCGGTCATCAGCCAGTGTTTAGGGTAAGTGTAGTAATAGGTGTAGACCAGGCTGGGGGCCAGTATTCCGTTGTTCTTTTCGCTATGTTTTTCGCTCAACAGACGGCCACCGCCATCGTAAGCGTAATCAATGGTTGTATCGCCCAGTTCACCATCCGTGTGCAGTTGCTTGATCTGCCTGGCGCGGGTATAGGTGGCAGTCTGGGTCTGATAAATGTTGCCCTCCTTGCCTCTCCATTCAATCTTCTTGATGGTCTCATCCAAGTTATAGGTGGTAATTGTTCTGTGCTTGTCGGTTGCCTTGCCGGTCCATTGTGTAAGCGTCAGTGCGATGGGGTCTTTGAGGTCGAAATCTTCCCTGCCGTTGCTGTAGCGTCGTCCGCTGACCCGATTCCAGTCATCATATTTCAACTCCTGCCATTCAAGGAGTTGGAGTGGCATATTCTGGTAATCATACTGGGTGGTACGTAGTTCACGCCCAATACGGTCGTAGCTGACGGCTTTGATCAGCTTTTTTTGGCCATCTTCGATCAAGTATTCACTGACCAGTCGGTCTTGGCCATCGTATTGACTCAAGCGGGTTTGCCCATTGGGGGTGGTCATTTGTATCTGCCCGGGGGCCGGGTAAGTGTAGGTGGTGACTTGGCGATAGGTAGTGCTCTGCGCGCACACTGTCAAAGTGCTCAGTTGGCCGTTATTGTTGTAGCTGTACTCGGTGCGGTTGCCATCAACGTCGACTTGGCGAATGAGGCGTCCGTCAAGAGTGCTCTTGGTTTCCGAAGAGGTGCGGCTGTTACCTTGTTCATCGGTTTCGGTCGTTGTGGTGGTAAGTTCGATATTACCCACGCCCCCCAAGGCATAGGCGAACGAACGTAGAGGGTCACTCACCAGGGGCGCCAAATGTTTATTGCCCAATGTCGACCGGCGGATGCTCTTCACACGTCCGGTGCGAAAGTCTTCGATGACATTGCCTTCCTCTGTAACGTTAGCCTCGAAGTATTCGTACTGTTGGCCTACCAGCGCGGCATCGGCAAATTTATCCGTCGCTAAACTGCATTGCAACGTACTGTAAAGTCTGGCCTCCAGCGAGGGGGTCATTTCATATCGGTGAAGTTCGAACTCGGCAACATTACGCAAGCCGGGGATCAAGTCGGACAGCCCAGGGATGATTGCCAGTAAACCGGGTGTTTCGACAAACTTGGTATCCAGCGCGGCAGATGGGAACAGGCTCTCATATGTATAGTCTGCGGTTTCCCACTGAGTGCCCGGTTTGTCATTTTGTTCTTCCTTGGAAGCGCGTGCGATTGCGCTTAGTAATTCGCGGGCTTTTAGCGTACCGTTGCTATGTTTCAAAAAATTGTAAATCGGGTCTGTAAACGAGCGTAGATAGTCCATCTCGGTAGTAATGGTCTGTTGTTGGTTTTTGATAAGGCCAGAACTATCGTTAAAAGTATTCTTGTTCGTCGTTGTCCGGCTTCTGTTCGCTTGTTGGTAAGTTACTCGGGTTTCACGACTATCAAGGTCATCATCCTTACTCATGTTATACGCTGTCAGGGTTTTGGCAGAACCTTGGGAGAGCGTCTCAGTCTTGACGTCATGTTCATCGTCGTATTGATAAACCGTGGTGCGAATGGCCGGTACGCCCTCAGCCATGATCGTCCGGTATTTTTTTTCATCTTGACGCTCATACGCATAGGTTGTAATAACAGGCGTGCCGCCACCCGTTGGGGTGAGCGTGTGAGTACTGACGCAAGGCAACGCTGACAACTGTGGGTTGTCCGGAAATGTCAGTCCGTTGTCTTTATATTCGACCGCCTCTTGGAGTCCGTCGACATTGGTGATCTTGTTCAACAGCCAACCACACACCGGATGGTCCAAATACTCCAAGGTGGTTTTGTGAGTATTCCCGAGGGTAACGGACTGCAGGGCGTAATCTTTAAGTGCCAACGTGTAGGTGAGGGTTTGAGTTGCATCATCAGGCCAGAACATAATCTTGACTGTCCCAATGGCCGGCGATGTATCGGGCGCGGGGGGCGTGTATTCAATCTTGAGCAGGTTTCGCTTGGTGCTGTCCGTGATGCCTGTTAATTGAAGTTGATAATACGTTTTGCCCTCTATAACGTGGGGCGTTGATGTCCATGTGAAATATAAGTTTTTCGACTCCTTGAGGTCGGGATTATAGGTTGTCAATATTTTTGGTACATAGATGCCTGTGTTGTCCAGCAATTCCAATACTTCATGTCTTGTGTCCTTGCGCATCACGGTCAGTTGGTTGTTGAACCAGGAGACATTAACGGCATCGTTTTGTGGGTCAGGATCGATACCTTTTTTTATATTTAGTACTTCGCCGGAGTGCAATGTTAAACGGTTATGCGCAGTGCTATAAGTGGTTAGCCCAAAAAAACAGCCATCCCCCAATGCGAACAGGTTATTGAAGGTGGGGGCACAGTGAAGCCCCATTTCAAACACAGGGCCGCTGCCGTCGTTACCGACGATTGAGGGGAGGGGAATAAAGGCCTCGAACAGGCCTGTGCGTGGATCGACCACGTTGCGTTTTTGAGTGGTGGCGTTAAAAATCGGATCGTTCTCGGAATCGCTAGGGTCCGTACCCATTGGATTGTGGGCCATGTTCATTTCCTTATGTCGTAGTAGGCCCCCTTCGTGGGGGAGATATGTACGACTTGAAAACTACACGGCCGGTAAGCCTGCGATAACTGTAAGAGTTCACAGTATTTTATATTAAATAGTTTTTGAATTTATTATTTTAATCTCCTTTGCGAATAAGGATGTTTGTGATCTGTATGAAAGGTGGCGGCCTTCAAGTTCGGATCGACATCATGCACATCAACGTCCGGCCACAGCGTCTTCTATGGTTGCAATATCAATCTTGGTCATTTTCATCATCGCCTCAAACGCACGCTTGGCGACGGCAGGATCTTTGCTGGTGACCGCATCGACCAACACCCGTGGCGAGATCTGCCACGACAACCCCCACTTGTCCTTGCACCAGCCGCAGGCGCTTGCCTGCCCACCATTGTTGACGATGGCATTCCACAAGCGATCGGTTTCTTCCTGGTCATCCGTAGACACCTGAAAGGAAAACGCCTCACTGTGCTTGAACATCTGGCCGCCATTCAGGCCGACGCAGGGGATACCCAGCACGGTGAATTCCACGGTCAACACTTCGCCCTGCTTGCCGGCCGGGTAGTCGCCAGGCGCATGGTGAACGTTCCCCACTTTACTGTCGGGAAAGGTGTTGGCGTAGAAGGTCGCCGCCTCCAGGGCATCGTTGTTGTACCAGAGGCAGATCGTATTTTTGTTGTTCATCGCAAGGCTCCTCGGGTTGGAAGGTGCGTGAAGTCTAGACGATAACCGCGGGCGTTCCGCCCCGTTCAGAACCGCTCATCCAGGATCGCCGGCAAGGTAATTTCCTTGACGAAACTGGCCGGCGACAAGTTCAGCGTCATGCGCACCACTTGCACCACGTCATGCACCGGAATCGACTGGCCTTCACCGCGTTGCGCCGCCACTGCGAGCGGTGTGCTCAACGGGTCTTCGGTGTTCAGGTAGCCCAGGTTCAGGCAGGTCACGCCCAGGCGCTGATGCCGATAGCCTTCACGCAAGGCATCGGCAATCCCGCGCAGCGCAAACTTGGAGGCACCGAAGGCCACCTCCGGGCGGCCACTTTGCGGCAGGCCGGAGGTCGAGCCAGTCAGGATGATCCGTGGGTTGGCGCTGTCGAGCAGCACCGGCAGCAGGCGTTTGATCAGCAACAAGGTAGCGGTGATGTTGCACGTGACAATGGCTTCGAGCTGCTCATCACTGTCGGCCAAAAAGTTGTACGCCGGGTCGAAGGCAAATTCTTCCCAGATACCCAGGTTGTAGATCAAGGTATCCAGCCCACTCTCGGCCACCGAGGCTTCAATGGCCTGGGCAGCTTTGGCGGGTTCGGCCAGGTTGGCTTCGATCCAACGCACCTGCACATCAGCCTTGTGGTTGAGCTGTTCTGGACGGCTGCGGGATACACCGATCAGCGTATCCCCGGGTTCGCCCAACCCCTCGATCAGCGCCTTGCCCAGGCCTTTGCTGGCGCCCACTACCATGGTTTTCATTACGCGTCTCCTTGACTGAAGGGCGTAGTTATAAGGCAGTTGGGTGGGGCTTTCCAGCCTGCTGTTCAGGCTTGCACGGCTTCCCGGCAAGTGCGTAAACCCGCACGCCGCGAGCGCCAGGCCAAACCCAGCACCATCAGCAAGCCCAGGCCCGCCATGATTGCACCGGCCAGGGAAATGGCCGGGTAGCCCAGACCGGCGTTGATCACCGCGCCACCCAGCGCCGCACCAATCGCATTGCCAAAATTGAACGCGCCGATGTTCATCGCCGACGCCAGGTTAGGCGCATCCTTGGCGGCCTCCATCACACGCATCTGCAACGGCGGTACCAGCGCAAAACTGGCGGCACCCCATAGCAGGATCGACACGGCGGCAGGCAGCGGCCATTGCATCAGTACCGAGAAGGCCAGCAGCACGGCAATCAACACCACCAGCGAGGTGATCAAGGTACGGTCCACCGAGCGGTCGGCCGACTTGCCGCCCCACACGTTGCCCAGGGTCAGCCCGATCCCGAACAGCACAAGCATCCCGGTGACGAAGTTGGTCGAGGCGTGGGTGACGTTGCGCAGAATCGGCGCGATGTAAGTGAACACCGTGAACATCGCACTGGAGCCCACCACGGTCAGCGCAAGCGCGGCCAGCACCGGCCCGCGGCCCAATACGCGGATTTCCGCCATCAGGCTGCCACCTTTAGGCGCGGGTGCATTCGGCAACGCCCACCACAGCGCCGCCATCACCACCGCACCGAGGCCGCTGATCCCCCAGAACGCCGTGCGCCAACCAAAGTTCTCGCCAAACCAGGTCGCCAGCGGCACGCCGCCGATGGTCGCCAAGGTCAGCCCGAGAAACATCGCCGCGACCGCTCCCGCGCGTTTCTCCGGCGCTACCACGCTGGCTGCCACAATCGAACCAATGCCGAAAAACGCCCCGTGGTTCAGCGACGTCACCAGCCTTGCGATCATCAAGGTCTGGTAGTTGGTGGCCAGCGCCGACAATAAATTGCCCAGGGTAAAAATCGCCATCAGCCCGATCAGCAAATAACGACGCGGCACTCTCGCCGTGGCGAGGGTCATGATCGGCGCGCCGATCAGCACGCCCATGGCATAGGCACTCACCAGCAGCCCGGCGGCTGGAATGGATACGCCAAGATCGGCGGCAATACCGGGCAACATGCCCATGGGCGCAAACTCCGTGACCCCGATGCCGAAGGCACCGATGGACAAGGCTACAAGGGGTGGATTGATACGCATGGTTGACTCCTCATCTGTGTGCCGAATGCTACAATCCAGCCTTTTCAAGCAGTAGCCCTTGCTCGGGAACTACAGCTTTGCGCAGGAGGCACAAATGGACATCGGCGGTCGGTCAGGAGAGATGGAAGTGTTCGCCATGGTTGCCGAGCACGACAGCCTGTCGGGCGCGGCGCGAGCCCTGGGGCTGACACCCTCGTCCATCAGCCGCATCATCACTCGCACCGAAAAGCGCATCGGCACCCGACTGCTGCTGCGCACCACCCGCGCCATCACCTTCACCGCCGAAGGCGAAGCCTACCTGCGCGGCGCCCGGCGCATCCTCGCAGACATGGCCGAAGTCGAAGACGCCATCACCGACCAAGGCACCCCACGCGGCCGCCTGCGAGTCAGCGCCGCCCTGGCCCATGGCCGCATGACCATCGTCCCGCTGATCGCCGCCTTCAGCGCCCGCTATCCGGCCATCGTCGTCGACCTGATGCTCGGCGATGAGGTGGTGGACATCCTCGGCGGCCAGGCCGACGTCGCCATCCGCTTCGGCCCCCTCGCCGACAGCCCGCTGACCGCCCGGCATATCGGCTCCACCGGGCAAGTTATCGTCGCCTCACCGGAGTACCTGGCAAGGCATGGCACCCCGGTAACGCCGCAGGATCTACTCCAGCACAACTGCCTGCGCTTCAACTTCCGCCGAGCGGCGCCGGATTGGCCGTTCAGGGCGGATGGGCGGGAGTTTTCGTTGAAGGTGGCGGGGACGATTGAGGGCAACAGTGGCGAGGCATTGGCACAGTTGGCAAAGCTGGGGGCAGGAATTGCGCGGATTGGGGCGTTTAGTGTGGTGGAGGAGGTGAAGCGGGGGGAGTTAGTGGTGTTGCTGGAGGACTTTAACCCGGGGGATGTGGAGCCGATTCATGCGGTGTTTGTGGGGGGAGGGGCGATGCCGGCGCGGGTTAGGGCGTTTGTGGATTTTTTGGTGGAGCGGCATGGGGGTTGAGGAGGTGCGGGTTTAGGTCTGGATTTGTTGGGAGGGGGGGATCGGCGGATTTCGGCCAATAGCTGCCTGTCGGAACCGGCTGAAATAGCCCCAGAGCGGTCATCTCCGCGTTCCAGTATTATCATGCCGATCTTCGGACTGTTTATTGGTAGGTTGATCCATGGCCAGAAGCGTTAGGCTTCAAAAAAAACTGCATACACGGCATCTGATGGAGACAGCTGAAGAGGTGGTACTTGATGACAGCCTTGTTGGAAAGCTATGGGCGCTCAATCAAGGTGACAGATTTGAGTTGAATTCAGCTTCTCTCAGTTCTGCAGCCGTTCAAAAGTACCGCTTGGAATACGTGATAACGAGAGGCCCTGTTCCTGGGCACTGGCTGTACACAAAATTTGACCCCGAGGAACTTGTATTATTTTTTACGGCAAAAGACTTTGACGGCATTTGCCATGGCTGGACTCTGTTTGACGAGTGACAACCTCAGCTTTAGCTCTCTGAGAGGCAACTCTGGGTCGATTGTAGCCGGTCGCAAAAGACCGGAACTGGCCGTTTACGGCCCGTGAGAAATAACCAGTTTCTCCTCCACGCGCTGGCCTGCCTTGCTCCAGCGCACGGAGCCCTTTCTAGCTAACCGCTGTAGAGTGCGCTTCTACCTCCGAAGCCTGCTCCCGCAATCGACGCGCGATAACATCCATCAGATCACACCCATCCCGCAACGGTATCGCCAGTAGTTGAGCAAAATCCGAAAGCACCACGCAGTCAGCCTCCACTTCACCCCGAAAAGCGATGTTTTCCAATACTTGAGTCACGGTGCGAATGCGATAGTCAGCCATCGCTTGCAGCACATCGAGCGGTGCTTGCGAGTCAATGAGCAGGGACGTTGGAACCCGATCGATTCCAGTAAGAGGGATATATCTTTCCATTTTTGAAACTCCGATAAATGCAATGATTTACCGATAATCAGGTCGCCAAACCTGATCGCCACATGGGCGACCGGGAAACTATCAGCGTCGTTGCAGCCGACGAACAACGCAAAGGTTGTAACCGGCACGGATGGACTGAAGCTCGAACGCCGCTCACCCCACATTCTCGCTGCAGTCTGCCCCCGACTAGCCTCATTCCCTTCTTGATATTTCCCCACACCATCACGCTTTTTAAGCTTGCTGAAACGTTTCATCGAGTTTATAAAACCCTCACAACTCCAATAAAGGCCACCGCTATGACCCCGCTAAAACTCCTCGTTGCCCTAAGCACACTCTCCGTCACCTCCCACGCCATGGCCTGGGATTACGTGCTCCTCGACAACGACAAAGCCGCCCAGAACTGGCAGATCACCAGCCAGCAGCTCGGCGTACAAACCGCCAAGCCCTTCAGCGTTACCCTGCGCACCTTGCACGGTGGTCGGCAGGAGGGGGTGAGCATCGTTGATATCGATAACGGCACGATGAAGCTTTCGGTGGTGCCGACTCGCGGTATGAACGTGTTGCAGGCTTCGGTCGGCGATGTGCGCATGGGTTGGGATTCGCCGGTCAAGGAAGTGGTCAATCCGTCGTTCATCGAGCTCAATGGCCGCGGTGGGTTGGGCTGGCTGGAAGGTTTCAACGAGCTGGTCACCCGCTGCGGCTACGAGTGGGTCGGCCACCCTGGCATGGACAACGGCGAACTGCTGACCCTGCACGGGCGGGCCGCCAATATTCCTGCGAATAAAGTCACGCTGCATATCGATGAAAAACCACCGTATGCCATCACCCTGCGCGGCGAGCTGAAAGAGCAGGCGTTCAAGAAGGTCGACTTCTCTGTCGCGACCGAACTGGTCACTCAACCCGGCAGTGTGGTGTTTGCCCTCAATGACACCCTGACCAACAACGGCGACTATCCGAAGGAATACCAGGCGCTGTATCACAGTAACTTCAGCACCCCGTTCCTGGAGCAGGGCGCGCGGTTTGTCGCGCCGGTGAAGCAGGTGTCGCCGTTCAACGACAAGGCCAAGGGCGAATTGGCCGACTGGCAAACCTATCGCGCACCGACCAAAGACTATGACGAAACAGTCTACAACGTGGTGCCGTATGCCGATGCCAAGGGCGATACCTTGACCGTGCTGCATAACAAGGCCGGCAGCCTGGGCGTTTCGGTTGGCTTCAATACGCAGACACTGCCGGTGTTTTCCCTCTGGAAAAACACCGACACCCAAGGCCAGGGCTATGTCACGGGGCTGGAGCCAGGGACGAGTTTTTCCTACAACCGTCGTTATCAGCGGCCACTGAATCTGGTGCCGACAATCGGGCCGAAGGAACACAAGCAGTTCCGCATCAGCTACAGCCTGTTGGCGGACAAGGCCGCTGTTGATAAGGCTTTGAAGCAGGTCAGCGAAATTCAGGATGGGCGTGAGACTGAGGTGCGGCAGACGCCGTTGGTTGATTTGACCAAGGAATGACGCCGCCTGGAGCATCATTGCGATGTTATTGATGTTGAGCACCCACGCTTATGCGGGGTGCGGCAACATTAACGACGGAGTGAAGCCGTCAGCCGACGATCAATCTGGCGTTGTCCGGCCAATCGAACGTCCAATGCTCGCAAGAAATATCCGGGTGTCCCGATTGGACCGCAGATGAACCACACGGCAGGCGGGTGGGGCAGCCTCCACGAGTTGTTGCATCTTTACTCGTGCTGACTCTTTGGTCTGCCACATGAATCTAAAAAACTCCGGCAGGTTCGCCAGTCGTTCGGGGCAGTTCTCCGGCAAGTCAGGCCGAGTCTGACCGCGTTTGAGCAGCGTCCTGAGCAATACGCGCCAGAATCGGAGCGTCGCCGAACGGTCAATCCATATCAACAGATCTGCGCGGGCCAGCCGGTTGTCCCAAGTGGTTGAATGGCCTCCTTCGAATATCCAGCGTTCACGGGCCTCGACCTCAAGGCAAAGCTGGGTCTTCGCGTCGCGGCTGCGTTCGATCCACCCTGGCTGCCAGTGGATAGTGTCGATATGAACGACCGGCAAACCCGTGCACTGACCAAGCTTGCGCGCCAAGGTGCTTTTGCCTGACCCAGGTTGACCCACAATCATCACCCGTCGCATCTAAGCTCCTTCTCGCTGTGCGCGCTGAATTTTTGGGGTGGCGATTCTAGGTCAATGCCTGTCTGCGTCAACGTGCTCACGCAAACCCAAGAGCGCCACCTTTTATCCAGGCACCCCGTGCCAACGTTGGCGGCCTTCGCGAGCAAGCTCGCTCCTACAGTGGTTGGGTTACGCCCTGCGCGCCGTTAACAACACTGCCGCCGCCGCTGACAACAGCCCCGCGCAGCAACGATTGAAGATGCGCTTGCCCCTTGGCTCGGCAAACCAGCGGCGCATATGCAGGCCCATGTAGGCGTAGGCGCTGATGGCGATCCATTCCAGGGCCAGGAACATCGCGCCCAGCAGGGCGAACTGTGCGGTGATGGGTTGGCCAGGTACCACGAACTGCGGCAGGAAAGCGGTGAAGATCAGGATGGCTTTCGGGTTGCCCGCCGCCACCAGAAACTCCTGCCGTGCCAGGGCCCATAAGCCGACCTGGTGAGCGGCTGTTTGTGACTCTGTCTGTGGTTGCGCACGCCATAGCTGGTACGCCAGATAAAACAGGTACGCCGCGCCAAGTATCTTGATCCCGTAAAACAACAACTCCGACGTTTGCAGCACCACCGCCAACCCGGCGGAGGCGAGGGCGATCATGCCGGCAAAGGCCAGCAACCGACCGAGACCTGCGAGGCAGGAGGTACGGTAGCCGTAACGGGTGGCGTTGCTTACCGACAGCAGGTTGTTGGGGCCAGGCGCCATGTTCAGGGCGAAGCAGGCAGGCAAGAAGAGGGCGAGGGTGGCGAGGTCCATGGCGGCTCCGGGTTTGGTCGGACGAGAGCGTTGAGGATAGGGGCAGTCGGCAGTGACAGCAATGAGGCTGGCAGTGCATCTGCGTGCCGGAGCGCAAGATCTTTATTTCATCCCCGGCGTAACTGATTTTGTCATAGGCCCGTAGGCACACTGCGAAGACAAGATTCAGTGCACGATGGAAGGAGCCCGCATGATTCGCAGAGCATTATCCACCGACGCAAACGCCATTGCCCAAGTGCATATCAGCAGTTGGCAAGAGGCGTATCGCGACCTGATGCCCACCGACTACTTGAACGGGTTGCAAGCCACCCTGGCTTAGCGCGAAGCCTATTGGTGTCGCTCGATAACAGCGGGCGAACCGGAAGTATGGGTCGCAGAGGTGGACCAGCAGATTGTCGGGTGGATAGCCGTTGGCGCCAGCCGTGACGAAGAGGCCGCCGGGGCAAATGCAGGGGAGGTTATGGCCATCTATGTTCTGACCAGGTATTGGCAAACGGGCGTCGGGCTGGCGCTGTGGAACGCGGGCTTGCAGGCGTTGGTTCAGCAGGGGTATGACTGCCTGACGCTTTGGGTCCTGGCCCGCAATGAACGGGCCATGCGCTTTTATCGCAGGGTCGGTTGTGTCGAGGACGCAGGCAGCGAACTCAAGATTGAGAGGGGCGGCGTCACACTGGTGGAGGTGCGGTACAGGTTGTCCTTTACCTGAGTTTTTGTTCCAAACAACCGATCAACCAGTTGCCGGCCTCGCTCCAGCCCTTGCGTCGTCAACCAAATCGACTTGTTCTTGTTGACCGGGTTCAGAATATAACCATGCCGGTCAGTTAAACGTAGATCTCCTGTGGGAGCGGGCTTGCTCGCGAAAGCGGTGGGTCAGTCAACACCAATGTTTGCTGGGCCGACGTCTTCGCGGGCAAGCCCGCTCCCACATTTGATCTGCGCTGCTTTGAGCATTTCGTTCGCTTAACTGACTGGTATTAGGGCTTGCCCTTTCCCATCGGTTCAGGGTCGCGCCGAAGCTGTGTTGATACCTAGGCTATCGAATTGAGGGGAAGCCGCACATGAAACACCGTGCCGTGTTCGGTATCAGAGCTGACCTCAATCGATCCGCCATGGGAAGCGACGATTTCCGAGGCGATGAACAGGCCCAGGCCCAAGCCCTCTGTGGGGCCGTGATTGACGGCAGTACGCTGAGAGAAGCGGCCCATGGGGTTGAAGATGAACGGCAGCACATCCTCAGGTATCGCCTCTCCACTGTTGTGCACGGAAAATACCGCGAAATCTTCCTGTAACTCCAACTCGACCTGGATAGGCCGCGTGGTGTCGCCATGCTGCACGGCGTTGCTGACGATGTTCGAGAACACCTGCTCCATTCGGGCGCCGTCGAACTGGCCCGACGCCTGGGTCTTCGAATCGAACAGGATGATCGCTTCAGGATGAAACGTGCGGATTTCCTCTACGACACGCTGGCAAAGCGGTGAGAGATCTATATCGGCCGTTCTGACCGGAATGCCCGGCCCCATCTGGCAGCGGGTCAGGTCGAGCAAGTCGCCGACGATCTTGCTCGCTCGACGCACACTGGTGTAGATCTGGTTGGCCACTTTGTTCGCCTTGGGG
This sequence comes from Pseudomonas sp. HN8-3, assembly GCF_020790195.1. NCBI lineage: Bacteria > Pseudomonadati > Pseudomonadota > Gammaproteobacteria > Pseudomonadales > Pseudomonadaceae > Pseudomonas > Pseudomonas sp. HN8-3. The sequence continues at coordinate 3,175,773 of NZ_CP086206.1, read as the reverse complement.
CCTGCATCCTGGGAGCGCCGCAGCACGTCGGCACCCAGCAGGATCGCGCCGAGCGGCGTGCGCAGGTCGTGGCCGAGGATGCCCAGAAACACGTTGCGCGATGCCTCGACCGCGCGTGAATAGCTGGCGATGGACTCGGCGAGGGCCTGGTCAATGGCCTCGTGGAAACGGGTCATGTCGTCAACGTTGATCGGCGTGCCGTCCTTGATCTGGCGCATCCACTGGCTGACCACACTGGTGCGCAGGGCGCGGTATTCCGACACCATCTGATCGATGGTGAAGCCGGCCATCAACCGCGTGATGGCGTGGATTTCTGCCGCGGTCTCCTGCTCCTCCGCGGGGGCCAGGCCCTGGGCCTTGGCGATTTGCTCTTGGCGGGTCTGTTTGGTTCGCAGGTCGCTGACGATGGCTCGCAACATCTGCTCGGCATGGTCGCGCAGCGCCACGCTGTCGAGGTCCTCGCCCGGGGTGTCGAGGGTTCTGGCGAAATCTTCCCAGGCTTGCAGAATCGGTTCGAGGTGCTCAAGGATGAAATCGGCCAGGCGCATGTCTGTAATCCTGAAGGGTAGGGCACAAGAGCGAGGCTGCGCAGATGCAGGGAAATTCCCGGCAGTGTAGGAGGTTGTTCGCAGCTTTAAAAGCGCGGCCGGGGGTAGCGATAGCATTGATCCACTCTGCGTGCCGACAGAGTTCATCCCGCTGACGCTAAAACCCGAGTGTCAGCGACCTCAGCTTGCGCTCTACAATGCTGTCAAAATGGCTTGCCAGTTGCTCACAGCGCTCGGATGTCAGCCCCTTGCAGCAGGTTATTCCCAGAACAAACCCTTGGGCTTTGGCCCCCCCTTTTACTGCAAGAATCATCGACCCCGCGAGTTCGATCTCGCGAAGGAGTCTGTCAGCCTGTCGCTTTATGGGGCCGGGCAAATCGTTGAAGGCTTCTTTCATGGCTGTCTCCGCAGCATTCATTACACACACACACACGCACACACAAGGCATCTGAGGCGCTATCGGTCTCTTGAAAGCATCGACCGAAAGACGGTGCAGGAGTTTCGCTGTGTGCGAGCGGAAGGCGATGATGTGCAGCGAAAAGCCTCACGGGGAGCGTACCGGCGCATTCAAGGATGAAACCTGCGCCCCAATGCATCCAGGCGCACTGCAATCGGCGGCAGGCGTTCGCTGCTGCGGGCCAGGGTTTCCACATCGTCGGCAGTGCTTTGGGCGATGCTCTGCACCGACTGCAAGCGCTCGACGATCTCCAGGTTGGCCGAGGTCTGCTCGCGGGTGGTCGCGACGATGCGGCCATTAAGTTGATCGATATGCGCAATGTCCTCGCCGACCGCCCGGAGCATCTGCACCGCCAATTGGCTGTCTTGCACGCAACGCTCCACGCCTTCGCGGCTGGCGTGCATGGCTTCGACGGCCTCGCGGCTGCCATGCTGCAGGCCCTCGATGATGGTTTTGATTTCCTGGGTGGAGAGGGCGGTGCGCTGTGCCAGGCTGCGCACTTCGTCGGCGACCACGGCAAACCCGCGGCCTTGCTCGCCGGCGCGGGCGGCTTCGATGGCCGCGTTGAGGGCCAGCAGGTTGGTCTGGTTGGCGATGCTGCTGATCACTTCCAGCACCGAGCCGATTTGCTCGGCCTGCACGGCCAACGATTGCACGGTGGATTCAGTGCCGTTGATGCGTGAGGCCAACTGGCTGATTTCAAGCTGAGCGCGGCCGACGCTCTCCTGGCCGCGAACAATTTGCTGACTGGCTTGGCCGGCGTGTTCCACGGCTTGTTCGACTTGCACCGTAATGTGGCCCATGGCGTCTTCCATGCGCTGCATCGAACCGTTCATTTCGCCGATCTGCACCAGTTGATGCCGCGCACCTTTTTCCAGGGTGCCACTGGCGCAGGCCAGTTCCTGGCCGAGTTGCCCCAGGCCGTGGGAGTCGCGGGCGACACCGTCGATCAGGTGAGTCAGTTGTTGCAGGAAGTGGTCGAAGCGCTTGGCCAGGGACACGCGCACCTTGTCTTCATCGTGCGCGCTTTGCTCGGTGAACTGTGAAGTTACAGCGAGCATCTTCTCAAGCATTTCCTGGCTTTCGACAGCTTCCGCCTGGCTGTGGACCGCCAGGTACAACAGGGCCACGGTTTCCATCACCACATAGAAGGCGTGGACGAAGATCATCGTCCAGCCGCCGTGATGCTCCATCACAAACACCGGCAAACCCTGGTGCTGCAGCGCATGGAACACCAGGTGGTGCACGGCGATGGTCAGCGCCGCCACCAGGATCGGCAGCCAGTCACGGTAGAAGGTCAACACCGCCAACAGCGCGAAAATGCCGAAGTGGGATTCGATCACCCCGTGTGCCTGATTGATGTGCAACGCCGCCATCACCATCAAGCCGGCGCCCAGTGCGCAACGCATCACGCGGGTGCCGCCGATGACACGGTAGAGAGCCGTCAGCACCATGCCGGTGCCGCCACCGACGATCAGCGCCTGGAGCAAGGTGTCATGCCAGAACGCCAACCCCAGGGAGAACAGGAACATCAGCCAGATCAATGCCAGCATAATGCGGTCGGCCTTGCGATAGTGCTCCTGGAAGCGTGTGCGAAGGGGCATTCACGGTTACTCCATGTAGTGATGCCAGCAACCAAGCATGTGGCGTGCCACGATGGCCGCTGGTCGATAGCAAGTCAGGTGCAGCGTTTTTTACCGGATCAGATCCGGCAATCGGTTATCGGCAGGCGGGAAGGGGACTTGAGTGGGAGGGCGCAGGCCCTCCCACGGTACAGCCTGGAATCAGAAGCTGTACTTGGCGGTCAGCATCATGTTGCGTGGGCTGCCATAGGAATCGCCGCCATAGTCCACATCGTTGGAAATGGACTGGTAGTACCGGCGATCGAAGATGTTGTTGGCATTGACTTGCAGGTCCAGGTGTTGGTTGACCCGGTAGCCGGCCATCAGGTCGGTGACGGCGTAACCGCCTTGCTTGAGCCGGTAGGTGCTGCCATCGGCCAGCTTGATGTCGTTGTACATGCGGCTCTGCCAGGAGATGTTGCCGCCGACCCGGAGTTTTTCCAGCGGGCCCTGGAAGTTATAGCGAGTGGTGACTTTGAACAGGTGTTCGGGGGTGTCGGTGTCGAACTGCTTGTTGACCTTCTGCGGGTTGGCGTCGTCCTTGATGGTGTGGGTTCGCGCGTAGGTGTAGCCACCGCCGACTTGCCAGTTCTCGGTCAAGGCACCTTGCAGTTCGAAGTCGATGCCCTGGCTGCGGATTTCCCCCGAGGCCTGGTTGCAAGAGGCCTGTGGGCAGTTCGGCACAACGATCTGCACGGCGCGGTTTTCCTGGTCAACGCGGAACAGCGCCACGCTCGCATTCAACGCGCCCCCCAGGTATTCGCCCTTGAGGCCGATTTCATAGTTCTTGCCGACGATGGGCTTGAGCGGGGTGCCGGCAGTGCTCTTCTCTTTCTGTGGCGTGAAGATGTCGCTGTAGCTTACATACACCGAGTGCTGGTCGTTCAGTTCGTAGATCAAGCCGGCGTAGCGGGTGAGGTTGCGGGTAACCTTGTAGTCGCCGTCGCCATCACGGTTGTCATAGTCATACCAGTCCAGGCGCCCGCCAAGGATCAGCTTCAACGGGTCGGCCAGGCTCAGGCGCGAGGTCAGGTAGAAACCGTCCTGGGTGGTGACTTCACGAGCGTTGTTGGTGCGGGTGAAGTTCGGTTTGCCGGCATTGATCGGCCAGTTCATTTCATACGGGCTGTAGTTATGAGTGGTCATGTCGTAGATGCGCTTGCTGGCGCCCACCACCAGCTCATGAGTGCGCCCGAACGCCTCGAACGGGCCGCTGGCAAAGGCGTCGACGCCGGCCTGGTTTTCATCATAGCGGGCCTGATACACCGTGCGGGCGAGGGTCTTGTTCGTCCAGCGCGATTGGTAGGAGCCTGAGAACAATGCGTCCTGTTCGGAATAATTGGCGTTGACCTGCAGGCTCCAGTCATTGGCCAGGCGCTGGCGCAACTCGGCGAACACGGTATTGATTTCCTGGTCTTTGTTTTCCCAGCCGGTACCGGGGTTGTAAGAGCGCGACAGGTCCAGGTGACGGCCATCCAGGCCGACCATCGAAGCCCCCCAGAAGTAGTTGGTCTTGTCCTTCTGGTTCGAGTAGCCGAGGGTGAGAGTGGTGTCTTCGCTCAGGTCGGCTTCGGTGACGGCGTAGAACAGGCCGTGATCCTGCTCGGCCTTGTCGATAAAGCTGTTGGCGTCGCGGTAGGACGTGACGACGCGACCGCGCCAGGTACCACTGGGGTTGAGTGGGCTGGAGGCGTCGAATTCGCCACGGTAGTCATCCCAGCTGCCGGCGGCGCCGGTGAGGGTGACTTTCTGTTCGTCCAGGGGCCGCTTGCGGATCAGGTTGATGGCTGCCGAGGGGTTGCCCGCGCCGGTCACCAGGCCGGTGGCGCCGCGCACCACCTCGACACGGTCGAACATCGCCAGGTTTGGCTGGGCGCCCACCGACGCGCCGTTGTAACCGCTGGGGATACCGTCATACATCAGGTTGTCGATGTCGAAACCGCGAGCGGTGTAGCTCTGGCGGCCAGGCCCGTTGGAGTAGTTGAGGAACAACCCGGGCGTGGCGTTGACCACGTCGTTGATGCTGGTCATGGCCTGGTCATCCATGCGCTGGCGCGTAATCACGGTGACAGCTTGTGGGGTTTCACGCAGGGTCAGCGGCAGTTTGGTTGCAGTCTTCATCGAGCCGGTGGTGTATGACTCGCTGCCTTCAGTGGTTGCGCCAAGCTGCTGGCCCGACACCTGGGTGGCGCCCAGCTCAATGGTGGCCGGGGCTTCGGCGTCGGCGGCCAGGGCCGCGTGCGAGGTTGTCAGGCAGATAGCCATCGCCATCAGGCTGGGTGAAAAAACGTTGCTGGCGCGTTGTTGCACGAACATGGATAGAGAGCTCCCAAAGGCCATCCGTGGCAAATAAAAAATCTGTTGATAATTATTCGCATCAGTGTGGCAGATCCAAGCTCTGGGAAAAAGTCTTACATGGCCGTGTAGGAGCGAGCTTGCTCGCGAAAAATCTCAACGATAACGCGTGTTGGCTGAATGACCGCGGCGTCTGTGAGTTTTTCGCGAGCAAGCTCGCTCCTACAGCGGTTTCTGGGTCAGAAATCCATTCTTACGCCGAGCGTCCCATGGCGGCCGTTGTAGCTATTGCTGTCCAGGTTGCGGTCATAACCGACTTCACCGTACAGGCTGATGCCCTGGGCAACTTGCAGGGTTGCCCCGAGGCTGGCATCAATCGTGGTGGATTTCTGTTCGGTGTCTATACGCGTCACATCGTTGAATATCACACTGTTGTCCCCAGCGCTGGAATGCCAGACATTCGCACGCACATAAGGCTGCAGCGGCAGGCCATTGACGGTGTAATCGCCGCGCAAGCGCACACCCAGGCGCGTAGTGACGTTGGTATCGGCGTCATAGGAAACGTCGGAAATACCGTCGTTCTGGCTATCGAGCTTGGCTTTGCCGACGATCAACTGCGCCTGGGGCTCCAGAATCCAGCGAGCGCTCAGCGCGAACGGCCAGCCCACTTCGGCGGAGGCGGTAACGTTATGCCCGCGGGTTTTCATCTTGACGCCACGCGCTGACTCGTTGTTGCCATCAAAGCGGGTGCCCATCAACACCAGGTCAAGATAAGCCTGGTTGGCGCCGATCAGTGTCCAGTAGACCCCCAGGCTATCGCCGCGCAAGGTGGTTTTGCCGGCGTCCTTGTTCTCCCAGCCGCCGTTGAAGCCTTTTACATTGCCTTTGAGGCGACTGTGACCGACAAAGAACCCAAGGCGCTGCAACAGGCCGTTGTCCAGCAGGCTGGCGAACACATCGGTGCCGACCTGGAACCCTGTCAGCGAACCGTCCAACGTAGGGTTGACCGCACCGGCGAGACTCTGGCGGCTGCTGCTGCCGTAGACCCGGCCCCAACCTGCCGGCATGACGCCGGTTTGCTGTTGCCGGCTCTGATCGCCCATGCGCTCGTGATACGTGCCGAGCATGCCCTGCACGATTTGCTGCGCGGCAGGAAACAACACAGAGTACAGCGGTACTTCGGGGCGATAGATCGGGACCTCCTTGTCAGTGGGGTTAGACGGCAGGGGCGGGGTTCCAACCACCGGCTCAGGCACTGGCGTGACCGGCCCTTCTGGTTCGGGCAGCGGTGTGCCCGGAATCGTGGAGCGCAGGTAATAACTCTGCTCGGTTCCAGCCGTGCCCGCGCCTTTGAACAGGTAGTAGTCAAACGCCCCGGCCGTTACCGTATTGCCCAAGGTAAAGGCAGTGCCAGGCCCGCTGGCGCCATTGAGCGCCTGCACTACCTGGATGCCGTCTTGTAACGTCGCCGCGCCGGCGCCCCCAAGGTTGGTAATCAACAGGGTGGTGTTGCCCTGCAGTGTGCCGCTGCTGACCACCAGTTTGTCGCTGGCCGAGTCGTCTGCTCCCAACACGGTTTGCAGCGCCAGACGCCCGCCGTTGCCGGTGTAATTGCCGTTGATGGTCAAGGTGTCACGGGCGGTGGTGCTGCCAGTGACCATGTCGAGGGTGCCGCTGTTGGTCACGTTGACCAACTGGCCGGCGGTAAACGGATTGATCCCGCCCGTGTTGACCAGCAGCGAACTGGTGCTATCAATGAGCAGGGCGCCGGTGCCAGTCTCGCTGTCCCCCAGAGTCAACGTCCCGCCCAGGTTCATTTGTGAGCCGTTGTCCAGGCGAATGCTTTCCCAGTTGGCAAACAGGCCGGGATCAGCGGTTTTGGTGTTGTCCAGGGTCAAGGCGTCAATCCCCACGCCACCATCTATCAGTTGCGCCGCCGCCACTTGCTCAGCCACCAGCCCCTGAAGCAGCGCCGTATCGTCGCCGGCCCCCATTAACACGGAGGAATGCAGGTTGCCGCCGGACCAGATAAATTCATCGTTACCGAAGCTGAGCAACACTTGCCCGTTAACCTCACCACCGGAAATGATCACCTGATCGTCACCGCCGCTGACGCTGATATTGCCGCCCACGAACGCGTTGTTTGAAATCAGGATGGTGTCTTTGCCGAAGCCGGTCACCAGGTTGCCGATGATCCGGCCACCAGACATATCGAACCGGTTGTCATCGAGTTTCATGTTGACCCGGCCGATGGTGCCGCCGGTCATCGTCGCATCGTCGCCGTCGTCGAAGCCGCCGGTGATGGTGCCTGCTCTCATGTTGAAGACGTCCAGGCCGTCGCCCTGTTCCAGCGAGGCAATGGTGCCGCCGCGCATGTCAAAACGGTCGATCCCCGAGCCCTGGTTGACAGCGCCTACCTGGCCCCCGGAAATCTCCACCACATCAGCGCCCGCGCCTTGGCTGATGGATCCGGTGATACTGCCCTGGTTGAGCTGGAAAATGTTATTGCCATCACCCTGGTTGAGGTTGCCATCGATGCCCGCGCTCGGGCCGTTGACAACCACGTGATCATTGCCGCTTCCAAAGATCACATTCCCGCTTACTCGACCCGTGGCGGTGAGTTCGAGGGTGTCGTCGCCGCCGGTATCGGTAAAGCCCGGCGCGGTGGCGCTGTCACAACTGGAGGTGTCGTTGCCTGGCGTGTTGTTGACCGTGCACGCTGCATACGAGGCAAACGGCGATGCCGTCAGAATAATCGCTGAGTACAACAAAGAAGTTATCCGTGTGCGCATGATCCGTCCTCGCTTGAGCACAATGATGTCCCGTCGCCCGGTACAGCGGGCGCGGTTCAAAACCATGGCAACAACGAACGCGATACGGATCAGGGACTACGAGTTACCTGCATCTGAAAACACCGGGCAATGCAATGGGTTGGCATGGCTTTCTCGACTGCACCTCAACTGGCGCAGCACTTGTCGCACCTTAGTTGCAGATCGAAAAGGCCGCCACTGTAAAACCTGACAGGTATAGACGAGCCAATGCCTAGGTGAACACGATCTCGTAGGGTTCGCGCATACGCTCAAGCAACACTTGGGCGAGCATGGGCGGTAAGCCGATCTGTGGGTCGCCGACCAATTGGCTGGCATAGGCATGGGCGGCGTGCAGTTTGCGCGCCACGCTCCAGGTGTCCAGGCGCACCTTGCGTGCGCGTTGCCAGGGAATCACCGCACCCTCGCGTGCCGGCCAATGCCAGGCCCAGATCGCCAGTTCATACAGTCGCGCGCCCACCAGGCTACAAGCTTTTGCACTCGCCCGACCGACTGCATCGTGGTCGTCATTACCGTCATTGCGCCAGGTGGTAAACACCACGTCTCCAGGTTGCAAGTAGCGCGCAATGAACTGGCTCATCGGCTGCTCGTGGGCAGCTAGCGCGTCGTCGCAAAAACCACCGCGAATCCATTTGAGGCTGTGCAACGGCATACCGAGGCGGCGCAAGGCCTCGGCGCTTTCCTGGGGGCGCACCACGCTCAAGCGCCTGGCCGGCCACACCTGGGAGCCTGGATGGCTGGCGCTGCCATCGGTAATGGAGATCAATTTCAGCGGATGCTCGCGCGTGCTGAGCAGTTGCAGCAAACCGCCGCACGCCAGGACTTCATCGCCAGGGTGGGGCGCTATCACCACAACCCGGGCACCGGGCGGCACCAGGGTAGCCAGTGCGATGCAGGGGATTTGCGCCAACTGCGGCGCGCTGTTCCAGATTTGCGCGGGGCCGCGACGGCCTTCGCTTGAGGAGGCAGGCTTCATGGGGTGTCACGTCCTTGTCGGTGGGTAATGCTCTTGACTTCAGCGCAGGCTCCGCTGCGGTGAGTGCACGGCATTCCAATCCTGGGATGCTATGCAAGGCACTCTCAGCATAGACAAGGATGTGTCACAGGTTTGTCGTTTTTTTACGAAACCATCATCAGGCTTTTCAGGTAATCGCCGAAACCGCCCTGGGCGCGGCAATCCAGGCGTGCGCTGGTGACCACTTGCGGCGCATGGCTCCAGGCAATGGAAGCACCGCAACGTTCCAGTTCACGCACCAATTGCACATCCTCGTGGCACGCCAGCGGTTCAAAGCCGCCGGCCTGCACATAGGCACTGGCACTCACGCCCAGGTTGGCGCCATGGATGTGCCGATGGCCATCACGCGCCTGGTAAGCCTGGTGATAACGAATCTGCGCCGCGGGGTCAAACCCCTCACTCCAGGCGTCCACGGTCACGGTGCCACACACCGCGTCACAGCCCAGGGCCAGTTGAGCCACCAGCCAGTCGGGGGCCACGCGGCTGTCGGCGTCGGTACAGGAAATCCAGCGCGCACCCTGGTTCAACAAGTGCCGTGCGCCGACGCCTCGGGCTCGCCCTACGTTGCGTGCCTGCACCTGGACGCTTTGCACATCATGCGCCTGGGCGATCGCTGCACTGGCATCGCTGCAACTGTCGAGCACTACCAGGATCTGCACCGTTTCCCCGTGCAACCCCGGATGGTTGGCGGCGATCTGCGCAGCCCTCAGGCAGTCATCCAGCAGCGCTTCTTCGTTGTGCACCGGAATCAAGATGCCGATCATCGCAACCCCTCATGGCGCGCGACCGAGGTGCCATCGCGGCTCCACAAATCGAGCAGAAAATCCTTGTCATGGTGCTGTACCAGCGGTGGCATACCCAGTCGGTGCTGGAGCAGGGCGTGCACCTGTTCGGCGGTTTGCGGGCAACCGTCAATGGGCGGGCGCCAGTGGCAGGCCAGGAGTTGGCCGTTATCGGTCAAGGCCGCCAGGGCGTGATCGATCAGACGATTCAGATCATTTACATCAAGGTAGTAACAAAGCTCGCTCAACACGATCAGTTCGAACTGACCCGCGGGCCATTCCTGGGGCAGCCGGCGCTGTTCTACATGAGCATGAGCAAACGCGGTCAGGCGCGTCTGTGCCAGTTGCACGGCGGCGCTAGCGGTGTCGCAGCACAGCAGGCGCTCACAACGGGTCGCCAGTTCGGCGCTCAGCTCGCCGTTGGCACAACCAGGCTCGAAGATCGAGGCATAGCGCGGTCGGGTCAGCACGGCCAGGGTCAGTGCGCGCTTGCGTTGTTCGTACCAACGCTGACGAAACGCCCAGGGGTCGTCGTTACCAGCAAACAGTTGATCAAAGTACGGGGTGGCCACACTCATACAAACACCACTTCAAAAGGTTGCAGCAAGCGTTCCACTACGTAGGGTGCCAGCACCGGCGGCAGGCCGACCTGCGGGTCGCCCTCCAACTGGCTGGCGAACGCGTGGATCGCGTGGCGTTTGCGTGCCACTTGCTCGGGCGTCAATGCAATCTTGCGCGCCCGATGCCAGGGCACCCGGTGGTCTTCGGCAGTCGCCCAGTGCCAGGTCCACACCGGCAGTTCGCACAGGGTGGCGCCGACAGCCTGGGCCGCTTTGGCGCTGGCACGGCCCACCGCTTCGTGGTCGCAATGGCCATCCTCGCGCCAGGTGGCGAACACGATGTCGGTGGGTTTGAGGTGACGCTGGATGAACTCGCACAGTTGGGCTTCGCGCTCGGCCACCTTGCTGTCGGTAAAGCCGCCGCGCAGCCACTTCAAGCTGTGCAACGGCAGGCCCAGGCGGTGCAGAGCCTGGGCCGACTCCTGCGGGCGCACCACGCCCAGGCGTGCCACCGGCCAGCGTTTGGAGCCGGGATGGCTGGCGCTGCCGTCGGTGACGGAGATCAACAGGATTGGGCGCTCCAATACGGCCAGACCTTGCAGCAGGCCACCGCTGCCGAGCACTTCATCGTCCGGGTGCGGTGCGATGATCACCGCGCGGTGCCCCTGCGGTACCAACTGCGCGGCGCTGATGTGCGGCAACTCGGCCAGCCGTGCCGAGGTTTGCCAATGATTGAGTGGGGTGCCCTGGCCGACAATCGGATTGGGTTTCATAACTGCCACCGTCCCGAGTCGTCGCCGGTGACCAGTTCGCCGAGGGCAGCCAGGTCGCGTTCGGCATGACTTTGCCGCACATACACCGGCAAATCTGCCATCAACCGGGCAAAGTGCGGGTCTTTGCAGTAGGGGCCGGCGCCTACCGCATGGCCGACATGACGCATGACCTGCTCGACGGTGTCTTCAATACATGCGCGTGTCTGTTGGGCCAGTTGCCTGGCATCGGCGCGAGGCTCGCGGTCTATCTGCTCGGCGCTGGCGCGTAGTACGCAAGCGGCGCTGTTCAGTGCGCTGTCAACCGCCCCCAAATGGGCCAGCGCATGAGGCTCCGAGCGTTGCGCACAGTGGGTGCGCAGCGCTTCGCCCAGGCGTTGCGCGCCGCCATACCAGCACGCGGCGATACCGACTCCGCCCTGCCAGAAACCGGGGCGCGACAGGTAATCACCCGGCCCGCCCACCGCGATACCCCTGGCCGCGTTGAACAGAACGTCAACGCTACCGGTGGCAGCCATGCCTACCGCATTCCAACCCTCGTCCGACACCGTGACGCCGGGTTGATCCATCGCCACGGCCACCAGCTGCTGCCGATCATCCTCGTCCCAGGCAGTCAGCAAGCCGTGGCTGACCACCGCCGCGCCGGAACACCAGGCTTTGCGTCCATCGACGATCAGCCACTGACCGTCGCGCCGTACGCGCACCTTGGCTGCGGGTGGTTCGGCCGCCCACATGCCCCACGTACTGCCAAGCGGCGGCGCGGGGCTGTCGAGTTCGGCCATGATCGCCAGCGCGTCGGTATGACCTTCGAACAACTTGCACAGGCGCAAGTCATGGCCGGCCACCTGGGCCAGCCGACTGAAGCGGGCCAGGGTTGCGCCGCTGCCCGGCAGCGGCAGTTGATCGAGGCCTTCTTCCTGAAGTGCCTTCAGTGCCGTACCCAGGGCGTATGTATCCGCGTAGCCCCGGTAGCCCTGAAGGAAACTGTGCAACGCCATCTCACACCTCGTCTTCACGCTGCAGTTCAAACAACAGCAGTGAGCGGCCGGTCACGGCGTACTCATGCTCAAAGTCAAAACGCTCCTGGCCGCGTATCGCCGGCTCATTGGTATCGAGCATGCACGTCCAGAACTCACCCTCCGGCACCGGCGGCAGGCGGAAATTGACCATGTCATGGTGGGCATTGACCACCAGCAACAGCGTAGCATCGGCACCCGCCCGGCGGATCCCGGTTTCCTGGGCGCGGCCATCCATCAACATGCCCAGGCAGCGACCCTGGCTGTCTTCCCATTGCTCGGTGTTCATTTCGTTGCCATCGGGCGCCAGCCAGGTGACGTCTTTTACGCCGATGTCTTCGTTGTAGTCGCCGACCAGGAAGCGTCCACGACGCAGAATCGGGTAGGCCAGGCGCAGCTTGATCAAGCGCTTGACGAACTTGAGCAGGGCCTTGCCGTCATCGTCCAGGTCCCAGTTGACCCAACCGATTTCGCTGTCCTGGCAGTAGGCATTGTTGTTGCCGTGCTGGGTGCGGGCGAACTCGTCACCGGCGACGATCATCGGAGTGCCCTGGGCCAGCAGCAGGGTGGCGAAGAAGTTGCGCATCTGGCGCAGGCGCAGTGCGTTGATCTCAGGGTCGTCGGTCGGGCCTTCGACACCGTGGTTCCACGACAGGTTGTTATTGCTGCCGTCCTGGTTGTTTTCGTCGTTGGCCTCGTTGTGCTTGTCGTTGTAAGAGACCAGGTCGTGCAAGGTAAAACCGTCGTGGGCGGTGATGAAGTTCACCGAGCTGTAAGGCCGGCGCCCACGATGGTTGAACATCTCGCCCGAGGCGGTCATGCGCCCGGCAAAATCCGCCAGTTGGCCGTCGTCGCCTTTCCAGAACGCACGCACGGTGTCGCGGAAGCGGTCGTTCCATTCCACCCAGCCTGGCGGGAAGTTGCCCACCTGGTAGCCGCCGGGGCCGCAGTCCCAGGGTTCGGCAATCATTTTCAACTGGCGCAGCACTGGATCCTGGCGGCAGGCGACCAGGAAGCTGTGGCGTTCGTCGAACCCGTCGCGGTAGCGGCCCAGAATGGTTGCCAAGTCGAAGCGGAAACCGTCCACATGCATCTCGGTGGCCCAGTAACGCAGGGAGTCGGTGACCATTTGCAGCACGCAAGGGTGGCTCAGGTCCAGGGTGTTGCCGGTACCGGAGTCGTTGATGTAGAAGCGCTTGTCGTCGGGCATCAGGCGGTAGTAAGAGGCGTTGTCGATGCCGCGCATGGACAGGGTCGGGCCGCGCTCGTTGCCTTCGGCGGTGTGGTTGTAGACCACGTCCAGAATCACTTCCAGCTTCTGCTCATGCAGGTGCGCGACCATTTCCTTGAACTCGGCGATCTTGCCGCTGGCCAGGTAGCGCGGGTCGGGGGCGAAGAAGGCAATGCTGTTGTAGCCCCAGTAGTTGGTCATGCCTTTTTCCAGCAAGTGCTGGTCGTTGACGAAGGCGTGCACCGGCAGCAGCTCGACCGAAGAGACGCCCAACTGGCGGATATGTTTGAGCACGTCGTCTTCCATCAAGCCGGCGCAGGTGCCGCGCACGGACTCGCCCACCGAAGGGTGGCGCATGCTGATACCGCGCAGATGGGTTTCATAGATGATCGTGCGGTCCCAAGGCACCCGTACGGGTTGATCGTTGCCCCAGGTGTGTGCCGGGTCGATAACCTTGCACTTGGGCACGAAGGGTGCGCTGTCGCGCTCATCGAAGCTGAGGTCGTCATCCGGGTGGCCGATGGTGTAGCCGAACAGCGCCTCCGACCATTTTAGTTCGCCCACGAGTTGCTTGGCGTAGGGGTCGATCAGCAGCTTGTTGTGGTTGAAGCGATGACCATTGGCCGGGTCGTACGCGCCGTACACGCGGTAGCCGTAGATCAGCCCGGGGTGGGCGTCGGGCAGGTAACCGTGGAAGATCTCGTCGGTGTATTCGGGCAGTTCGATGCGCTCCAGCTCGACTTCGCCGGTGTCATCGAACAGGCACAACTCCACTTTGGTGGCGTTGGCCGAAAACAGTGCAAAGTTGACGCCCAGGCCATCCCAGGTGGCGCCGAGCGGGAAGGGCAAACCTTCACGAATCCGCGACGGTTCATGATCCGGCGTCGCTGTGGTGTTCTCGGGTCTGCTCATGGTGTTGCTCCTGCAAGGGGTCTTTTCTCGGGCCGAACGCGGCCGTGCTGACGGTGTTTCAGCAAAGGACATGGACGAAAAAGGGCCTGCAGCCTGGGATAACGGCTGCAGGCCCGAGAAATCATGGGGCGGGTGGTTTTGGCTTCTTCGGGGCGGTCGGTTTTTTCGGCGCGGGCTTGGCGGCTACCGGATTGGGTTTGGCGGCCGCCTTGGGCGCGGTTTTCGGCTTGGCGGCAGGCTTGGGCTTGCTGGGCGTCAGCGCCTCGGCTTCGGCCAGTTTGCGCGCCATCTCCCAGTGGCGATCGTGCGCACCGTCCGGCTTGCCTTCAGACTCCCAGATCTGATGCGCCAGTTCGCGAATACGTTTGTCTTCTTTACTCATCACAAACTCCTCACAGAAAATGTTCAGCTTTCTTGATTATCAGGATTGATAAAGACATTGACCGGGAGATCCCCCAGGGCAGCGCTGATCAACAGCTCCTTGTTGGGTGTGACTGCGCCTGTTTGAAAAAGTCCCTTCCAGTTTTGTGTTGTGGTGGCGAACGGTAATTTCACCCGGGTATCGCCCCACACCTGCGCATTGATGTGGGGAAATACACCGTTTTCCAGCAACGGATAAGGCCAGCGCGGCACCACCACCAACAGCTGTTGGCCCTGGTGCTCACGGTAAAACGCAACCACGCGCTCCGCGTGCCGACCCACCACTTCGAGCGGCGTATAGCTGCCTTTGCGAAACAGCTCGGGACAGGCTCTGCGCGCGTTCAGCACCTGGGCGATCAACGCTTGTTTGATACGCCCATCGCGCCAGTTGAACAACAGCTCACCGATGTCGGGTGGGGTATCCAGGGCACGCTGGCGCGCATCGAAATCCACCGGGCGTCGGTTGTCCGGATCCACCAGGCTGAAGTCCCAGAACTCGTCGCCCTGGTACACATCCGGTACACCCGGCACGGTGAGGTGAAGCAAAGTTTGCGCCAGGCTGTTCAGAGCGCCGGAGGGGGCGATGGCTTGAACGGCGCTGTCGAGCGCATCGCGCAGCGCTTGGCCGGCTTCGCTGAGCAGTAGACGCTTGAGGAAGCGCTCGACACCCTGCTCATAGGCTTCGTTGGGCGCGCTCCAGCTGCTTTGTAACTTGGCTTCGCGCAGGGCTTTCTGTTGCCATTGCCAGAGCCGTTGCTGGTAAGCCTCAAAGTCCGGGTTGTGCTCCAGCGGCCAACTGCCGAGCAGCACCTGATACAGGATCAGCTCATCACCCGCCGAAGGGCTGTCGGTACCCTCGCGCAAGGGCGCGGCGAGGTTGCGCCAGTGTTCGACCTGTTCGGCATACCAGGGCGCGCACTCGCTGAGCACCGCCAGGCGTGCGCGGGTGTCTTCGCCGCGCTTGTGGTCATGGGTGGCGGTGGCCAGCAGATTGTTCGGGAAGGTAGCCAGGCGCTGTTGATTGGCCTGGTGAAAATCTGCCAACGGCGCACTGAATTGTTCGGTACTGAAGCCCACGTCGTTACGCGACAGCAATACGGCCGAGCGATAGAACGCGGTGTCTTCCACGGCCTTTGCTGCGGCGGGTGATGTCAGCTGCTGGAAGCGCACGCAGGCATGTTTGAGGATCTTGCGCTCACGGCCCACCGGGCGATTGCGCCAAGGCTGGCCGCCCAACCATTTTTCCAGGTGCTCAAGCACCGGCCAGTCGCCTTCGTTAAGGGTACTGCGCGCACCGTCCATGGCCTGCTGGAACACCTTGTCGTCGGCGGTGCTGCGGCCCCTGGCACTGATGTAGGTGCGGTACACCGGGAAATGCACAATCAGCTCCTGCAAGGCCCGACGGATCGCACCCAGGGTCAGGTCGCGGGTCATCACATCATCGCGGGCCACTTGCAGCAGGGCCTGGGCCACGCTTTCGAAGTCGCCGCCCAACGAGCCATTGAGGATTTGCTGGCGCGCCAAGCGGGCTTCGTCGATAAACTCCGAGGGCCGTTCGCTGTGGCGCGTCCACAGGTCGGCCAGCGGAGCAAAACCGTCAGGATGGTGTTGCAGCAACGACAGTTGATTCATGAATTCGTAGCCAGTGGTGCCGTCCACTTGCCAGTCTTCGCGCAGGGTTTCGCCTTCGCCGAGGATCTTCTCCACGAAGATCGGCAAATGGCGCTGTGGCGACAGCGCGTCCACGCGGCGGCGCAGTTTGCGGCAATAACCACGTGGGTCGGCCAGGCCGTCGATATGGTCGATGCGCAGGCCATCGATCAAGCCCGCGCCGATCAGCTCGAAAATCTTGCCGTGGGTGGCTTCGAACACTGCCGTGCGCTCCACGCGCAGGCCGCCCAGTTCATTGACGTCGAAGAAGCGCCGCCAGTTGATGTCGTCTGCGGCGGTGCGCCAACTGGCCAGGCGGTAGGTCTGTTGCTCAAGCAGATGATGCAAGCGCTCGAAACCCTCAGGCTGGCGACCATCGAAAGCGGCCAGCCGTTGCTTGATGGCCGGTAAGACTTCGGTGGCGCGTTCGGTCAGCGCCTGCTTGAGCCTAGCGGCTTCGGTGTAGGCATCGTCGTGATAGGCGAGGGCGGCGAAACGCTCGGCCAGCGGTTTGAGCACCTCATCGCCGCCCAGGATCAAGGCGTAGTCCCGTGGGCAGATCGGGAAGCGATGCTCGTAATGCTCGGCGTAGAAGCTGCCGTGAGCGGCGTCGAACTTGAGCGTCAACGCTCCGCTCTGCAAGGCTTCGCCGTAATCGCTGCCCAGGAACGGCATCAGCAATTGGCCTTTGAGCAACGGGTCGGGCGAGTGCCACTGGATGTCGAAAAACTCGCTGTAGGGGCTCAAGCGCCCCCATTCCAGCAGGTCCAGCCACCAGGGGTTATCCGCGCCACCCACGGCCATGTGATTGGAAACGATATCCAGGATCAGGCCCATGTTGTGTTCACGCAGGGTGGCGACCAGGCGACGCAATGCTGCCTCGCCACCCAACTCCGGGTTGACGCGAGTGGGGTCGACCACATCGTAGCCATGCATGGAGCCGGCGCGGGCGCTCAGGAGCGGCGAGGCATACAGGTGGCTGATGCCCAGTCGGGCAAAATACGGCACCAGCGGCACCGCATCATCGAGGGTAAAGCCTTTATGAAATTGCAGGCGCTGGGTGGCGCGCAGGGGCAGTACGTTCATCGGTCACGCTCATAGGCTTGGTTGCGCGCCACGGCCAACAGTTCGAGGCGGCGCGCAGCACTGTCGTGGTCGAGCAGGCTGGCGGCCTCGCCTGGCAAGCGTCGGCGCCAGTTGGGGTGGGTATCGAGGGTGCCGGGCAGGTTGGCTTGCTCTTCGATGCCCAGCGCGTCCTCCAGCGGCAGCAATACCAGTGGCGCACGGGTGTGGCCGAGGTAGCGCACGCTGGCGTCGATCACGTGATCGGTGTCGTTGCGGATCTCATCGACAAAGTTCTGCGGGTCCTGGCTCAAGGCCTGACGCAGTGCATGACGTTCGCGCAGACGGTGTTCGCTCCATTGCTCCACGGTGGGAGGGTCGATCAGGTCGAGCTGGATATTCCACTCGATATCACGGCTGTGCCACCAGCCATTGAGCGTGGGCAGGTCGTGGGTGCTGGTGGTGGCCAAGGCGTTGTCGGGCCAGTCAAGAATCGGCGTGAACCGGCCTTCGTGGTCCTGTTCGAACAGCAATACGCGCATACCCAGAATCGAGCGGGCGCTGAGCTTTTCACGCAGGCCCTCGGGCACCGTACCCAGGTCTTCACCGAGGACGATGGCCTGGTGGCGGTGCGATTCCAGCGCCAGCAAACGCAGCAGGTCGTCCACCGGGTAATACAAGTAGGCGCCTTCGCGGGGCGAGGCACCCAGGGGGATGACCCACAGGCGTTGCAGGCCCATCACATGATCGATGCGCAAGCCACCGGCATGGGCGAAGTTGGCCCGCAGCATTTCGATAAACGCACGAAAGCCATTGCGCTTGAGACCTTCCGGGGAGAAGGCGGAGATGCCCCAACCCTGGCCTGCACGGTTGAGAATATCCGGCGGTGCGCCTACCGTGAGGTCGGCCAGCAGTTCATCCTGGCGACTCCATGCCTGGCTGCCGCCACCGTCGGCACCCACCGCCAGGTCGGCAATCAGGCCGATGCCCATGCCGCTGCCACGGGCGGCCTGTTGCGCGCGCGCCAGGCTGCGGGCGATCAACCATTGGGTGAAGGCAAAGTAGCCGATCTCATCGCGGTTTTCTTCAGCAAACTGCGCCAGCGCCGGGCTCTGCGGCGTGCGCCAGTCTTCGGGCCAGTGGCGCCAGTCGAGCTCTTCGCCGGCGGCGGCACGTTGCGCTTGCACGGCTTCGAAGCGGCAGTGGTTTTCCAGGGCCTCGCCGCCGGCCTGGCGGAAGCTCTGGAAGTCGGCATGTTGCGGATGTGCGCCGTGGCGGAAGTCCTCATACAGCGCACGCAGCAGGCGTTGCTTGGCCTTGGCGGCGGTGGGCCAGTCGATCAGCGTGAGTTGCTCCAAATCCCGCAGTTCGTCGGTCAGGCCGACGGCCTCGGTAGCGTCGTGCACTTCACGCTCGCCAAGGATGCAGGCGGGCGAGGCGTACAGGCTGTTGAGAAACAGGCGGCTGGACGGTGAATAAGGGCTGAAACGTTCGGTGTCGGCGCTGAACATTGCGTGCATGGGGCTGATCGCCACCGCGTCGGCACCGCGCTCGGCCGCCGAGCGCACCAGATGCTCCAGGGCCAGGGTGTCCCCGAAGCCACCATCGCCGCGGCGACGCAAGGCATACAGCTGGGCGCTCAAGCCCCAGGCGCGAGCGGGGCGGCTGTCCACCGCGTCGGCCACGCTGTAGCAGTGGCTGGGCGCAACGGCCAGGGTGAAGGTTTGCCCATCGATATGCACCTGGTGGTAGCCGAGGGCAATCACCCCGGGCAGCACCGCATTGCCGTCCAGGCGCAGCTCCAGGGTTTCACCACCTTCCAGGCTGACGCGACACGGGGTGTCCGGGGCGAAGTAGCGCGCCAGGTCCAGGCTTGCGCCGCTGTCGATGGTGATCAAGGGCGGCAGGTGCGTGTCTTGTTGCACCTGCTCCAGTTCCTGCAGGCTGGCGTCGATCTCGGCGTCGGTATCGGCCGGGTGCCCCAGCCCTTTGAGAACGGCGCGCAAGGCTTCGGGCTGCACGTGTTGCGGGCGACCGTTGGCATCGATCCAATCGACGGCCAGGCCCGCGCGACTGGCGAGTAGTTCCAGGTTCGCTTCGCTCAAAAGTGTTCTCCGGCAGGTGATAAGCAAACGCGTGCGCTCAACGGTGGTAACTGCGTACCTTGCTGGGCAGGCGTCTGGAAAATGATGGGGTGTGGCGCGGGGTGATCCAGAGGCTGTTCACTCAGGTTCAGGTCGATTTGCAACAGGCTGCCGTTGCCCAGGCGCCAACGCGCCGTGACAGCTCCTTCGGCCATCACCTGCGCGCCCAAGGCCACAGTGCCCGGCAAGTGCGGCACTAGGTGTTGGTGACGCAGGCTCAACAGCTGACGATAGAGCTGGGTGTGCTCGTTCTCGACGAAAGAGGGTGCCGATTGCACAAAGGTTTCCAGTGCATTGGGATCGGGAATACGTTCGCGTTGTTCGGGGTCGTGAAACGCCGCGAAATCGGCGAACTCGTTGCGCCGGCCTTCGCGCACCGCCTCGGCCAGTTCGCCGTGATGGTCGGTGAAAAACAGAAAGGGTTCGGCCGCATTCACCTCATCGCCCATGAACATCAGCGGGATCATCGGGCTGAGCAGCAATAGAGCCGTCGCCGCGTTCAGCGCCTGGGGCGAACACAGTTGGTGCAGGCGTTCGCCCAGGGCGCGGTTGCCGATCTGGTCGTGGTTCTGCAAAAACGCCACGAAAGCGCTGGGCGGCAGATCTGCACTGGGTTCGCCGCGTGCATGGCCGTGGCGGGTAGTTTCGCCCTGATATATAAAGCCCTCGCCCAGGCAACGCGCCAGTTTGGCGGTGGGCTGTTCGGCGAAATCGCTGTAATAGGCATCGGTTTCACCGGTCAGCAGCACGTGCAGCACGTTATGAAAGTCATCATTCCACTGGGCGTTGAAATCTTCCTTCAGCAGGCTGGCCTGGTTCAGCTCGTTCTCCAGCACTAGCCAGACGTGCCGGTCGTCGTGCACCTGCTGACGCACGCGGTGTGCCAGTTCCTGCAAGAACCCGGGATTATCGATGGCGTGTACCGCATCCAGGCGCAGGCCGTCGAAGCGGTATTCCAGCAGCCACATCAGCGCGTTATCAAGGAAAAAATCCCGCACTTCACGGCGCTCGAAATCGATACCGGCGCCCCACGGGGTATGCACGTCCTCCTGGAAGAACCCCGTGGCGTACTGGCCCAGGTAATTGCCATCGGGCCCGAAGTGGTTGTAGACCACATCGAGCATCACCGCCAAACCATGGGCATGGGCAGTGTCGATCAAGTGCTTGAGCTGTTCGGGCGTACCGTAGGCGGCGTGCGGTGCGTAGGGCAGCACGCCGTCATAGCCCCAGTTGCGTTCACCGGGGAACTGCGCCAGTGGCATCAACTCGATCGCAGTGATTCCCAGCTCAGCCAGACGTGGCAGGTGCTTCTCGACTTCGGCGTAGCCACCCATGGCGCCCACATGCAGTTCGTAGATCACCGCGGTGTGCCAAGGGCGGCCTTGCCACTGGGTATGGCGCCATGGGTAAGCGTTGGGGTCGACCACTTGACTCCAACCGTGCACGTCCTGGGCCTGGGCCCTGGAAGCGGGGTCGGGAACCGCGTTTTCCCCATCGATGTTAAAGCGGTAGAGCGTGCCGGCAGGGCAGGCTGCTTCGACTTCGAACCAGCCATCCGCCTGGGGCAGCAGGGTGATGGATTTACCGTGTTGCAATTCAACGCTGACATAAAAAGCGTCTGGCGCCCACAAGGCAAAACGCGTGTGTTGCGCGTCCAGCATGATTGCGCCGTGGGGCCAGGTGTCCAGAGTCCGTAACGGCATCTATGAAGACCTCCCGGGTTGGTTCAAGTGGCTATTTGGTTGGTTTCCCCAAGGCCTTGGCCACCAGTTGTTCGTAGAGCTCGGCGTAGGGTTCAACCGCCTGGCACCAGTTGAACGGTTGTGTCATGGCGCGGCTGCGCATGGCGTTGAGCAGGCCGGGGAAGGCGAATACCTTGAAGGCACGGCGCAGGGCTTCTTCGTAGCTTTGCACCGTCGATTCATTGAACAGGAAGCCGGTGACGCCATCTTCAATGGTGTCCGCCAGGCCACCGGTATTACGCGCCACCGGCAACGAACCAAAGCGTTGCGCGTACATCTGGCTCAGGCCGCAAGGTTCATAGCGCGAAGGCATCAACAGGAAGTCGCTGCCGGCAAACATGCGACGGGCATCGGTCTCGTTGAAGCCGATGCGCACACCCACCTGGCCCGGGAAGCGCAGCGCCAATTCGCGCATGGCCTGTTCCTCTTCGGGTTCGCCACGGCCGATGATCGCGATCTGGCCACCGTTTTCGACGATAAAGCCGGCGACCGCTTCAGTCAGGTCCAGACCCTTCTGATAAACCAGGCGTGACACCACGGCGAATAGCGGGCCGTTGGACGCGTGCAGTCCAAACAGCTCGCGCACATGGGTGGCGTTTATCGCCTTGCCTTCCCAGTCGCCGATATTGAAATTGTGGGTCAAGTGCGTATCGGTGGACGTTTCCCAGCTTTCGTCGATGCCGTTGGGAATACCGCTGAGCAAACCTTGTTGAGTCTTGCTGGCAAGAAAGCCATCCAGGCCACAGCCGAATTCCGGCGTCGTGATTTCCTGGGCGTAGGTGGCGCTCACGGTGGTGATGTGGCTGGAATACGCCATGCCCGCCTTGAGGAACGACATCTTGCCGTAGAACTCCATGCCTTCCTGCTGCAGGGCGTGGGGTGGGATGCCTAGTTCGGGCGTCGACGCCAGGCTCACCACACCCTGATAGGCCAGGTTATGAATGGTGAACAGTGTTGGCGTGCGTGACCCACGCCAGTGCATGTACGCCGGCGCAAGGCCCGCGGGCCAGTCATGGGCGTGCACCAGGTCGGGGCACCAATGGATCTGTGCCAGGTTGGCGGCCATGTCGGCGGCGGCCAGGCCCAGGCGGGCGAAGCGAATATGGTTATCCGGCCAGTCGCGGCCGTTATTGGCGCCGTACGGCGTGCCTTCACGCTCATACAGTTCGGGGCAGATCAGCACATAGATGACCAGGCCGTCCGCCAGGTCCATACGCCCGATCTTGCAAGGCGGCAGCGCCGCGTGGCCGCCCAGCTCACCGACGATATGAATCGGATTGTCGCTTTCCATCACTTGCGGGTACCCGGGGATCAGCACCCGCACATCGTGCAAATGCGCCATGGCGCGGGGCAGGGCGGCGGACACATCGCCCAGGCCACCGGTTTTCACCAGGTCGGCGAACTCGGAAGTGACGAACAAGACTTTCTTTCGATTCGGATTCTGACTCACGATCGGCCGCACAGTGTTGGGCAGGTCGACCAAAGACGTTGGCCCCCCTACCGGCTGACTAAAACGCTCTCCCTGAGTATCTACTGCGGCACTGATCATAATGCACTCCCATTTGTTGGTTCGCTAATGGCCCGCTGCCATCAGCTCCAAGTGGCCGCATCCTGCGGCCAGGCACACCAGCGCTATACAAGCTGGCAAGGCGTATGCCAGTTGCAACGTCGGCTGAAAAAGATTGGATGAACGGGCATTCGGCGTGAAACGCTCGTGCACGTCCTTACCTAAAACTTGACCTGAGGCGGAGTTGGAAAGTTTAGATTTTTTGCGGGGTTTTTGTTTTGGAACGGACCCATCGGTCATGAGTCTAGGCCAGATCCCAGAGCCTGCAGGGTTTAGCGCGGTTTTTTGTAGGACAAAATAAATCTAACGATATGCAGCGTGTTCTCTGTAGGAGCGAGCTTGCTCGCGAAAGACTCACAGACGCCGCGTTTATTCAAGAAACATGCTTTATCGTTGACGATTTTCGCGAGCAAGCTCGCTCCTACAGGAAGGCAGGGCCGCACCTTTTTGATGCGTCAGCCCAGCACGCGGATGGGCACGCCATCGGCCCAGGCCTGAATGTCTTCAATCATCTGTTGATAGAACTGCCGGTAATTGTGCTCACTCACATACCCCACGTGTGGCGTGGCCAGCACATTGGGCAAGCGGCGAAATGGATGATCAGTCGGCAGCGGTTCCTGGGCATACACATCCAGCGCCGCCCCGGCCAGGCGGCCACTGCTCAATGCCTGCACCAGCGCCTGCTCATCCACAATCGGCCCGCGCGCGGTGTTCACCAGGTGCGCCGTGGGCTTCATCCACGCCAGAGCCTGGGCATCCACCAGCCCACGGCTGCGCTCACTGAGCACCAGATGGATGGTGAGGATATCCGCCTGTTCAAACAACTCGCGCTTGCTGACCCATGTCACGCCTGCTTCAGCCGCCCGTTGCGGCGTGAGGTTTTCGCTCCAGGCGATCACCCGCATACCGAATGCCTGGGCAAACGTCGCGACTTTCTGGCCGATACTGCCCAGGCCGAGCACGCCCAGGGTCTTGCCATGCAGGTCACCGCCCAGGCCCACCTGCCATCCGCCTGCGCGCAGCGAGTTGGCTTCGGCCAGCAGATTGCGCGTAGAGGCCATGATCAGCGCCCAGGTCAGTTCCGGCGCCGCGTGTTTATAGCTGTCGGTGCCGCACACCTGAATACCCAGGGCCTTGGCGGCGGCAATATCGATGGCAGCATTGCGCATACCGCCGGTGACCAGCAGTTTGAGCTTGGGCAACTCTCGCAGCAGGGCCTCGTCGAAGGTGGACCGTTCGCGCATGACGCAAATCACCTCGAAGCCCTTCAAGCGTTCAACCATTGTCGCCGTATCAGCGGGGTAGTCGTGGAGAAAATGTACCTGGCCCACGCCGTCCAGCGCCGACCAATCCACCACGTCACTGGCGACGTTCTGCCAGTCATCTATCACTGCGATCTGTATCGACATGCCATGGGCCTCGAAATCAAAGGGCATTCATACCCTGCAACAGCGCTTTATGAAACTGCTCCGGTTCTTCCATCTGTGGCGCATGGCCCAGGCCGGGGAATTCCACCAGTGTGGCGTGGGGAATCAGCTTGGCTACCTGCTTGCCCAGCACCTGGTAATTGCCAATCCTGGCCTTGACCGCCGGCGGCGCCACATCTTTGCCGATGGCTGTGGTGTCGCTGGTGCCAATTAGCAACAGGGTGG
Source organism: Pseudomonas sp. HN8-3 (assembly GCF_020790195.1). Lineage (NCBI taxonomy): Bacteria > Pseudomonadati > Pseudomonadota > Gammaproteobacteria > Pseudomonadales > Pseudomonadaceae > Pseudomonas > Pseudomonas sp. HN8-3. Next base: position 3,151,500 of record NZ_CP086206.1, on the reverse strand, counting down.
GCACCTTCAGATCCTTGAATTCGTAGTACACCGGTTGGGTGAAGATCATGTCGTAAATCAATGCCGAGTTCCATGCGACTTGGATATGCCCCGGGCCTTTGTTCAGGCCGGCGAGCATATCCACCCAGCGTTCGTATTCCGGCTTCCAGCGCCCCACGTAATAGGTGTCGCGTTCATATTTGCGCACCCCGTCGGCGCTCAGTTTCAATTCGCGCTGGTACCACTGGTCGACGCTCTGGTAGGGCACACCGAGGGCTTTCCAGTCTTCCAGGCCGATAGGGTTCACCAGTCCAAGCTGTTCGGTTTGCTCGGGGTACATCAAGGCATAGCGGGTGGCAAGCATCCCGCCGGTGGAATGGCCGATCACCGTGGCCTTCTGGATGCCGAGTTTTTCCAGCAGTTGGTGGGTGTTGGCCGCCAATTGCTGGAAGCTGTACTGGTAGTGATCGGGCTTGCTGGAGGTGCAGAAGCCCACCTGGTCCGGCGCGATCACGCGGTAACCGGCGTCGCTCAAGGCCTTGATCGAACCTTCCCAGGTGGCACCGCAAAAGTTCTTGCCGTGCATCAGCACCACGCTGCGGCCGTTGGCTTTGCCTTTGGCAGGCACGTCCATGTAGCCCATTTGCAGGGATTTGCCTTGGGACTGGAAGGTGAAATGTTCAACGGGATGGGGGTATTGAAAACCCTGGAGTTCAGGGCCGTAGCTGGGCCCTTCAGTGGCAGCGAGCACAGGGGCGGTGTTGGCTGTGAGCAGGGCGGCAATGCAGATAATGCGGGCCAGGGGCATGGACGGAGCTCCGAGTAGGGTATTCGGATGCTGTTTGGATGGGATTAAGTGAGAATTAACATTTGTTCTGGAAAGCCCTTTTCAGGCGATATGTCAGGGCGACTACCTTCGGTTTTTCCATTGGCTTTAGATATATTTCCGCGACCTCTTTGAAACGTTGTTAGTATTTGCTGAGTGCTGCCATTCACCCTGAAAAAAGGGACAGTCTACGGTTAAATAGAACTGCCCCCTCTAATTCTCCTGATATTTTTATTTTACATTGGGGCTAGTTCCCTGATGAAATTGAAGGAAGTACGGCCAAAGCGTACCTGATGTTTTCGTTAACGCCCGCGGATTGGCTGACTCCCGTATACATGTTATAGGTTTTAGACCTGCCACCCTGAACCACAGGAGTTATCCAAGCGGGTTGGATCCCGCCACTCCATCTGATAGGTACCTGGCCATACGCCGTGTAGATAGAAGGCCATTTATCTTCCGGGATTTGCGTATACGGTGGTTGGACCCTTTCACTGAAGTTGTGGTGGCCAAAGGGATATTTGTCACCGGCCAATATAACTACATACCAGCAGTTTGATACTGTGACAGGATAGCTGACCTCTTGACTCGCACTGTCCCTCACGTAGACTCGAGTGGTGCCGTTACTTTTGCTTCTGACGTTTCCATTGGCATCTACAACTGCTACTGGAGAGTTTTGTGGTCGAATTGAATAGTAATAAGGAGGCGTTCCACTTGCTGGCTGACGAGTAAGTGCGGCTCCAGGAAAATCAGCAATCTGCAATGCGCCTGTGGAGTTGAAGTGCCAGCCATTCAGGTACATGGTTGAGGTGTCAATGATAAGAGGTTTAGACTCGACGACGGTATAGGTCGTCTTTGGAAACTCAACTGCCCGGCTCTGATCGTCGATACCATTATAGGCCACGTAAAAACTCAACGTTACCTGGCTATTATTTGCCACCCTGTCCAACCAACTACGCAGCACAGCTTTATCTCTCAAACCATTGGCGGCCTCCGTGGCGCTGATCAGTTCGCCCTCCATCACCAGTAGATCTTCTATACCGTCGCTGCTGAGTATCATCCACCCTAGTTGGTCTTTGTCGCTCAAAGGCCACTTATCCACTGATGCCTTGGCGTCGCCGGTAAAACTACCCAGGTTCAGCGTGCCTCCATCAATAATACTGTTGATGAGTGGCTGCGGTAAGTCCGTGGCCGGAATCGTATTGACTTTCACCGTCTGCACCTGCGACGGGCGTGGGGCAGCCACGCCCCTGCTCACCACCGAATACTTCAAGCACACGGTACTGTTCACACTATGGTGCAAGACCTTGGCCGAGGTCAGGTTGAACACTACCGTGCCTCCATCCAGCCCATTCTGGCTGGTTGAATAAGAGGTGCCGTCGGCAAAAAACCAGTCAAGCGTGATGAAGTCTTGGCTACTCATACCGTCATAGCGAACCGTTGCCGTCGTATTGTGTTGAATGGGCAGCGGGTCCACTGTCACATTCGGCCCTGTATCGGTGGTGCCATTGATAAACGGGTGGGGAAGATCTCCTGATAATGCCTGAATGGTGTACGTGCGCCGACGGAAGTGCACTGCATTGGCTTTGTTGGTGCTACGATCGAAACTGGCCCAGAAATCGATGAACAGCGGCATTCCATCCTTGAGTCTGCGCAGATCCGGCGGCGTCGGTGGCATGATGCCCTGACTCTCGCCCTCAGGCGTTACCAGGTTCTCGCTGTAGGTATCCTCAATGTAATCCGCGCCATCGTCGTAGATACCTTCATATCGCATCCACATCCGCTGAAACCGGTGAATGAACGGCCAGATATTGATCAGGGTGCGCTCCCGGCCAGTAAGCTGGGAAATTACCAATACCGGGTTATCATGCCCTTCGATGGTGGGGATCGGTAGCGTGGTCAGGGGCAGTAACAGCAGATCCAGTATGGGCGACGGTATTCTCCGCGTGCCGCGCAGCACAAAGTACTGCACGGGAATCTGGCGGCCTTCGGAAAGAATGTTGGCGCCTACTACTTCGCTCGGTACGTCAAAGTGCACTGTTCTTGAGGTGTTGCCATTCTTGGTTTCTTCATAAGTGCCAATGCCCGGTACGCCGCTGAACACTGCCAGGATCCGGTCGCTGGGTGACATGTTCAGAAACGATACTTCAATCGTTGCTCCGGTCGTTGCGGACTCCGGCCTTAGTAGGTCTGGGTCTCGTGAGGCTTCAAGCACTTCCGGCCTCAACAGCTCACCTATTGCTTTACCGACCGTCACGTCAAGCGTCTCAGAGCGCAGTGTTGTGTTGCCGCGTATGAGGGAATAGCTCAAGCGAATGGAGCCGTTGTTATTCACGTCGACATAATTTCGATCTACCGGAAACGAAATCTCTCCTCCTACCACGACGTTAATCGTGTCGCCTGTGTTGCCACCCACCCCAGAGCCTACCCAGCGCCACACGACGGTGTCACCTCGTTGGAAGGTATAGGGGAGAGTGACATTGACCTGGAAGATCACATCGGCCGGATCGAGGTTGCCATTTTCATCTACTCCCTCAATGTGCGGCGCAGGCAGGTCGGCGCGACGTTCGCCTATTTCTACTATCAGGTGCTCGGATTCGCGCACCGTCAGCACATCGGCTTCCTGTATCGTGTTCACACCGTCATTGACGCGATAAAAGACGTCGATCGGCCCGAGCCCGACGAACTGTGCGAAATTTGCCGGCGTCACAATCCGAAAGCGTGTGGGTGGTGGTGGGTCGCCGGCCTGCTGGGTTTGTTCATAAAACACTAGGCCGCCGCCGGGTCGGTGCGCCTCAAAGCGCAAGGTGACGGGATAGTTCGGACTGTATGGCACGAAGGCCGGGAAGTTGACTTTGAGGTAGGGGACGGTCGGATCGATCAAGCCGCCTTCGTTTTCCTCGATTTCAACTGCAGGCATGTTGGAAACAGTACCAAAAACTGTGACAGACAGACTTTGGGAATAGCCAATCTCAGTGCCTAGCGGGAATTGCAGCGTATAGGAGATTTGCATCGAGCCGTTGATCAGGTCTTCGAGGATGCTGTTCTCGACGGTGGTATATGCCGAACGCCCGGGCCGGGCAGCAAACGCTGGCAATGGGATGGTGACTTTCGTTTTATCTTCGCGTGTACCCACGATGGTAGCTACGATCTGAGTGCCTGCTGGCGTTGGGGAGCCATTCGGGAGCCGTGTGGGCGCAACCACTTCGAGTTCGAAGTGACTCTCTGCGTACTGGTCGAAATCGACGTTATTATTGTCTGTTCCATCCACCAAAAAGTGGGGGCGCATGAGTGCGTCTGGATCCAGGTTACTGTTCAGGTTTACGACCTGAGACCACTGCTGCACTTCCCCTGAGAAGTTCAGCACCAAGTCGTAGATCCGGAACCGGATAGTCAACAGACCGCTACCGCCCAATTCGATGACCTCCCACGGGACGAACACCTCGATAGGCGTCAGTCCCTCGGCCTGATCCGCGTCCAACTGCAGCTCTACCAAACGACCGTTCCAATACAACTCGATGGTGTCCCCTACAAATGCATCTGGGTAGTGATCAATGGTAATGAGCACACCATCACGTGCGCGCTCGGGGTCGAGTACGGCATCTGAGCCACTCAAGTCCTCTGGCAGGTGAAGGACCAGCGCCGAATGGTAGGGGAGTCCTGGGTCCTGATCCACGCCCCCTGGCCGAGTATCTTTCAAGAACCAGGTTTCTTCCTCCGATGTACTTTCAGTGCCAGACCCGTTACGCCTGACCAGGCCATAGCAGGGGTACACAATACCTAGCGGTACATGCTCGCGTAGTACCGAGAGTTGGTAGCGTCTTTGCGTTTCCTCGCCAGCAACAATTTCCCCCCAGGCGACCGGAAAACGCCGATCTCCCATATACCATTCGTAAGAATCGCCGACGTTCTTCGTGGTCCAGCTCTCGAAGGTAATCAGCAAACGGTTTTCGAGGCTGCGTATGCCAACCCCTACATCAGCCAGAAGTTCGGGAAGGGGACGTACAGTGTTGTCGTTGTAGGGCGGCGGCTCCAGGTCTGCGATGCGTGGTGGGTGCAGGATGGGTGGACTGTCTGTGCGTTTATCGGACATGGTGGTGACCCTTCAGGCTGATTTGAGAAACGTGCCAAACAGGGTCAGCAAATATGAGAGAGTGGTCACCGTCTAGCTGTGAGAAATGACAGTGGCGACGAGCGGTCAGCTACTGAATAATGAGTGTCAGCGCGCTATAACGCACGCCCTTGGCCAGGGTTACCAGCAGCAAAAAACGCCACAACGGCTCTCGCATCACCCCGGCCACCAAGGTCAGCGGGTCGCCGATGATAGGTACCCAACTGAGCAACAGCGTCCAATGCCCCCAACGCAGGTAATGCCCGCGGGCTCTATCCAGCTGCTTGGCACTCACCGGAAACCAGCGCCGTTCCTTGAAGCGCTCTACCGAACGCCCCAGCAGCCAATTGACCACCGACCCCAGCACGTTGCCCAACGTGGCGATACCCAGCAGCAGCCACAGGTTGTAATGCCCGCTGATCAGCAGGCCGACCAGCACGGCTTCAGATTGCAGGGGCAATAACGTTGCGGCGCCAAACGCCGCGACGAACAGCCCCAGGTAACCCGTCAGCACCGGTCAGTGGGCCGGGTAGTCGGCCACCACCACATCCTTGCCTTCACGGGTCAGACCGATGACTTGATACGCCTCGCTACGCCCTTCCACTTCCATACCCGGCGAGCCCAAAGGCATGCCCGGTGCGGCAAGACCCAGCAGGTCATGACGCTGGCGCAAGGCCAACACCTGCTCGGCGGGTACATGGCCTTCGACGAACTTGCCGTCGATCACAGCGGTATGGCACGAACCGAGGCGCGGGGCGACGCCCAGGCGTTGCTTGACCGCGCTCATGTCTGCTTCAACGTGGTCGTTGACCTTGAAACCGTTGTTTTCCAGATGGCTGATCCATTTTTTGCAGCAACCGCAATTGGCATCGCGGTGTACATCGATGGGAATCAGCTCGGCGGCCTGGGCCAGGGGGGTGGCAAGCAGGGTGCAGAGCAAGGCCAGTCGCAATGGGTTTTTCATCAGGGGTCTCACTGAAAGCGCAGCAATAAACCGCGCATTCTCCCTGCTTTTTACACTGATACGCGCTGGTAATGTTTCTAAATTATACGAAGCCTGGGCTTTCCAACCGCTGCTTGAGCTGGTCCAGGGCAATGGCGGAGAGTTTGATCATGCGTTTGTGCAAGGTAGCGAGTTGCAGTTCGGTTTCATACGTCAATACGCGCTTGAACCGAGTGCCACCCTGATGGGCTTGCAAAAAATAATGGATACAACCGTCCACCGCCAGTGAGGTGAACACGGTCCTGAACTCATCGGGGCAGCGGGCAATTTGCACGCGGTAGCTCATGGATACGCGAATGCCCAGCAGGTCGATGTCTTCAGTAAAGCGCGAGCCGACCGGTAATGAGCCGCGGGTGCCGGTGTCGGCGCTGAGGGAGGTGGGGTGCCATTCGTGCCAGCGGTCGGGCTGGGTAACATAGTCGTAGACAATTTCGATTGGGGCCTGGATGAAGCGTTCCTGACTGATCTGCTCCAAGCGGATCGGCTGCTCAGTCGCGTGCATGACACACCTCCTGTGTGGCGGGTTTTTACACTGGGAGCTGTCAGAATAGTCTGGCTCCCGCGCTTCGCACGGGAGTATTCAGGCCGTTGATCAGCACGCTGAAAATTAGATATCCAACAGGGCCATCACTTCCTTGGGGTAGCGCAAACCGGCGGTTGCATCGGCCGGGAAGATTGCATCCAGCCCAGCCAGTTCGTCCTTGCTGAGGGTGATCGATACCGCCGCGACATTCTCTTGCAAGTAGGTACGCCGCTTGGTCCCGGGGATTGGGATGATGTAGTCACCTTGGGCCAATACCCAGGCCAGTGCCAGTTGCTCGGCCGTCACGGATTGGTTGGTGCACTTGCGTGCTCGGCCCGGCACGGGTTTACAAGGTTAGGCTTGTGCCCTGCGATAGGCGCCAGGTTGCTGCCCGGTGACTTTATTAAAGGCCCGGGTAAATGCGGCCACCGACTGATACCCGGCTGCCAGCGAGACCTCGGCCACGGTCTGGTCCGCCTTGAGCAGCCCACAGGCATGGCGCATACGTATCACCAGCAATACCTGCCCCGGCGACTGCCCGCATAACTCCCTGAAACGCTTGAAAAACGCCGAACGGGATAACCCCGTGCACGCCGCCATGCTTTCCAGGCTCCAGGGCTCGGCCGGGCGCGCAATCAGCTGCTCCAGCAGGCCGGCAAATGCCGGTTGCCGGCCCAGCGCTGCCAGGCCGCCCAGCTCGGTGTTGTCGATGACTTGCTGGCGCAGTACATATAAAAACAACAAGTGGCAAAGACGTTCGAGCAAGGCCGAGGAGGGCGCGGGTAGGCGCTCGCACTCCTGCAGGATCAATTCGAACAGATTGCGCGCAGCGGTCAACGATGGATCACCGGCACGCAGGATGATCCAGGCGGGCAGGCTGTCGACAATCATCGCCGACAAGCCGGATTGGAAATGGAAGAAGCCGCAAACCAGGCCCACGCCATCCATGGCACTGCTATCGAGGGGCAGCATCGGCCGGCGAGGGCACTCTTGGGCGCTTGCCGCGATACTTTCCCCGGACAACCGATAGGCCAGGTCACGCAGTAGAAACACGGCGTCACCATTGTTCAGGTGCCGGGACGTTGGATCACCGTCGATATGCAGCCAGCAATCGCCCTGCACGATCAAATGGAAGCTTGCCTGGGCCAGGCTGTGCGTGCTGGCGTGCCAGTCACCGCAGTAGCGGCCGACGTGAAACAAATTGGTATTGAGTTCAAGGCTATCTAATAACCAATCGACAAGAGTGCTGGACGAATTCATCTAATGGAAAGACTCAAGAGCAAGTAATCGCTACTTTAGCCTATTGAGCGATTTTTTTAGAACCAACAGACTGGCGCACTCGAACCCAACAGGAGACCACTCCATGTCCCGTGTACCGTTGCTCACCCCTGACACCGCCCCGGAAGCGGCGAAACCTTTCCTGGAAAATGCGCAGAAGGCCTCGGGTTTCATTCCTAATCTGCTGGCGGTGTTGGCCAATGCACCGGCGGCGCTGGAAACCTATATCACTGTCTCCGGCTTGAATGCCAAGGCCGAACTGAGCCTGGCCGACCGCGAAGTGGTGCAGTTGATTGCTGCTACTACCCACGGGTGCGATTTCTGTGTCGCCGGCCACACCGCCGTTGCGCGCAACAAGGCCAAGCTGCCCGAGAACGTGATCGAGGCCCTGCGCCGGCTGGGTGAGCTGCCTGATACTCGCTATGAGACACTCGCCGCCTTTACCCGCGAAGTGATCGCCACTCGGGGTGATGTCAGCGATGCCGGCTTTGAGGCGTTTCTCGCGGCCGGCTATACCAAGGGCCACGCGCTGGAGGTCATCCTGGGCGTAAGCCTGGCAACCCTGTGCAATTTCGCTAACGTGTTTGCCCGTACCCCGCTGAACCCGGAACTGGCGCAGTACCGCTGGGAAAAACCGGCAAGCTGAATCGGCGTTGGTCCACCTGCTGTAAAAGGAGAGACATGAATGCTTGACCCAATCTTGAGCCGTTGGCTCGATGTTCAAGCGCAGGCCCTGGACGTGGGCAGTTGCGATCCACAGGAAGTGCTGCCACGCCTGGCAGAAGCCAATATTCTGAAAATCGGTGTGCCCACCCAACTGGGCGGGCTGGGCGGTGATGTGGCGGGTGCGGTCGAGGCCATCGCCAATGTGGCCAGCCATTCCCTGGCGGCGGCATTTGTGTGCTGGGGCCAGCGCTCGTTTATCGAGTACTTGTTGCAGAGCCCCAATCAGCGCCTGCGCGAACACCTGATGCCGGACCTGCTCAGCGGCAAGTTGGCCGGAGCCACCGGGCTGTCGAATGCGATGAAGTTCATATCGGGTATCGAGTCGTTGCAGATCAGCGCCGAGCCCAACGAGCATGGCTGGACGCTCAACGGTCGTCTGCATTGGGTGACCAACCTGCGCAAGAATGGTTTTGTCGCCGCAGCTGCTATCGAACATGCGGGCGGTGGTACGCCGTTTATCCTGGCGATCCCGGATTCAGTGGCGGGCTTGCAGCGCTCCCGCGATCTGGAGCTGCTTGGGTTGCAATCGAGCAACACCGCTGCCCTTGGCCTGGAAGGCGTGGAGCTGAGCCGTGACTGGTTGCTGCACGAGGACGCGCGCAAGTTCCTGCCGGCAGTGCGCCCGGCGTTCCTTGGTTTGCAGTGCGGCATGTCGATTGGCCTGGCCCGCCGCTCCCTGGCCGAGGTGGCCAATCATCTGGGGGCCAGCCGTACGGTGTTGCGCGAAGAGCTGGAAGCCTTGCGGGCGACGCTGGACCATCTGGTCAGCGAGCTCAAGAGCGGGTTGCTGGCTGGGCGTTTTGCTGCCGAGCCGATCCCCTTGTTCAAGCTGCGCATTGCCCTGGCAGAAACCGCCGCCAGCGCCGTGCAGCTTGAACTGCAGGCCAGTGGCGGCAAAGCCTACCTCACCGCCCACGGTAGTGGCTTTGCGCGGCGCTGGCGCGAGTCGGCATTTGTGCCGATTGTGACGCCCAGCCTGGTGCAACTGCGCACTGAGTTGCAGCGCCAGGCCAACCTATGAGCCAGGCGGTCATGACGGCCCAGGGGATTTGCCTGGGGTATGCTAGCGGCCCGGTACTGCAAGGGTTTGACTTGCAGTTGCAGGCGGGCGAAGTGGTGTCGATCCTGGGGCCCAGCGGCGTGGGCAAATCCAGCCTGCTGCGTGTGCTTGCCGGCTTGCAGCTACCCCAGGCCGGTCGTGTGCACGTGCTGGGCGAACCCTTGAGCGGTCCGCACCCACGGGTGGCGGTGGCCTTTCAAGACCCCAGCCTGTTGCCCTGGTTGAACCTGGAAAAAAACGTCGCCTTCGGCCTGGACTTCGCCCGCCAGCCGCACTTGAGTGTTGAAGAGCGCCGCCGTCGTGTCGACCACGCCATCGCGGCGGTAGGCCTGGAACATGCGCGCCAGCAGTTCCCGGCGCAACTGTCCGGCGGCATGGCCCAGCGCACCGCGCTGGCCCGCTGCCTGGCCCGCCAGCCTCAAGTGCTGCTGCTGGATGAACCCTTCGGTGCGCTGGACGAAGTGACCCGCGCCGACATGCAGCACCTGCTGCTCAAGGTCAACCGTGAGCAAGGTTCGGCGGCGGTATTGATCACCCATGACATTGACGAAGCGCTACTGCTGTCCGACCGCATCCTGCTACTGGGTAACCGCCCGGCGCGGACGTTGGGTGAATGGCATATCGACTTGCCGCAACCTCGGGACGAACAGGTCGAGGCCATCGGCGCGCTGCGTATCGATATTCTGAAAACCTTACGGCAGGCGAGCCGCCCTCAACCCAACCCCCTTGAACAACAGGAGCTTAGCCATGTGTCTGGATGACCTGACCCACTCGCGCCGTGACTTTCTCAAACTCTCGGCGGTGCTCAGTGCCGCCGGCGCCTTGCCGCTGTTGAGCAGCCTGCAGGCGCGCGCCGCCACTGAGCCCGACGCGCCGGTGCGTATCGGTTATCTGCCGATCACCGACGCTACGCCGTTGCTGGTTGCCCACAACAACGGCCTGTTCGAAGCCGAAGGCATCAAGGCCGAACGTCCGGTGCTGTTGCGCAGTTGGGCTCAGGTGATCGAGGCGTTCATCTCAGGGCAGGTCAACGTGATTCATCTGCTGTCACCGATGACCGTGTGGGCGCGCTACGGCAGCAAGGTGCCGGCCAAAGTCGTGGCCTGGAACCATGTGGGCGGCTCGGGCCTGACCGTATCGCCAGGCATAACCGACGTGAAGCAACTGGGCGGCAAGTCGGTGGCGATTCCGTTCTGGTACTCGATCCATAACGTGGTGGTGCAGCAACTGTTCCGCGACAACGGCCTCACGCCGGTGACGCGTGCGACCGGCAGTTCGATTGCCGCCAATGAAGTCAACCTGATCGTATTACCGCCGTCGGACATGCCGCCCGCACTGGCCAGCAAGCGCATCGACGGCTATATCGTCGCCGAGCCGTTCAACGCGCTGGCCGAGAACCTCAAGGTCGGCCGCGTGCAGCGCTTTACCGGTGATGTATGGCGCAACCACGCGTGCTGCGTGGTGTTCATGCACGAGCACGACCTGACCAACCGCCCGGAGTGGTCGCAGAAGGTGGTGAACGCCATCGTCAAGGCCCAGGTGTGGACCCGCGACAACCGCGAAGAGGCGGTGAAACTCTTGTCCAAGGATGGCCCGAACCGTTACACGCCACACGCCGAGCCGGTGTTGAGCAAAGTCCTGGCCCCGGCTGCCAGCGACCGCGCCGCCTATTTGGCGGACGGGGCGATCCAGCATGCCAATTGGGACGAGCACCGCATCGATTTCCAGCCTTATCCATTTCCGAGCTATACCGAGGAACTGGTGCGGCGCTTGAAGGACACTCTGATCGAAGGCGACAAGAAATTCCTCGCTGACCTCGATCCGGCGTTTGTCGCCAAGGACCTGGTGGATGATCGCTTTGTGCGTCAGGCGATCGAAGCGGTGGGCGGCATGAAAACCTTCGGCTTGCCGGACGGCTATGAGCGGCATGAGGAGATTGGCGTTTGAACAACGGTAGAATCCTGGGCTGGTCGCTGGGGTTGAGCGGCTTGGCAGGTTTGATGTTGCTGTGGTGGCTGGGTGTGAAAGTGTTCGGCGAGGCCGATGGCCTGTCGGCGCGCTTTTCGCTGGCGGCCACCGCAAGCAGCCTGTGGGAATTGCTTGGCCGCAGTGAGCTGTACCTGCACATCGCCGTGAGCCTCAAGCGTATCTTTGTCGGGCTGTTTCTTGCGCTGTTGATCGGGGTGCCACTGGGTCTGCTGGTGGGCAGTTCGCGCAATCTGGAGGCGGCGACTACGCCGGCCTTCCAGTTTCTGCGGATGATCTCGCCCCTGTCCTGGATGCCTATCGTGGTGATGCTCATGGGGGTAGGCGACCAGCCGATCTATTTCCTGCTGGCGTTTGCCGCGGTATGGCCGATCGTGCTCAACACCGCAGCCGGCGTGCGTCAACTCGACCCGCGTTGGTTGCAGTTGAGCAAGAGCCTGAGTGCCACGCGCTGGGAGACGTTGCGTCGAGTCATCATTCCTGGTGTGGTCGGGCATGTGCTGACCGGCGTACGCCTGGCCATCGGTATCCTATGGATCGTGCTGGTGCCGTGCGAGATGCTCGGGGTCAGTGCAGGGCTGGGCTATTACATCCTCGATACCCGTGATCGCCTGGCGTATTCGGAGTTGATGGCGATGGTGGTGGTGATCGGGCTGTTGGGGTTCGCGCTGGATGCGCTGGCACGTGGGCTGCACCAGCGCTGGGTGCAGCGGGGATAAACACGCACATTCGAGCGACACACTGTCGCTCGAAGCGCAGGGCAGGGTTAAACCTGAATAACCAGGTCACCTGGCAAGTCTGTGGGGGAGAGAGGGTTTCCTACGTTGGGCGAAGGTTTGTCGAAGACCCCGATACTGATGCTGCCTGTCATCTCGGCCAAGCCCGGAACACCCTCAGTGGTATTCATGTGTGATTGACCGACCAAGGCAAGCCACTTTTCCGTTCCGGAGTTGGCCTGGATCACTTCTGACGCATAGTAATTGAACTCTTCGAGGCGTTGCCTGGAGCCGAACCCTGTCTCGGTGCGGCCTAGTTTTGCGTCTTTATGCCGGGTTAAATAATAGTGATCAAGCGGCAACACTTCGATGCCATGCAATTCGAATTTGGCTTTGAGCTCGTCAAATGTCGGTTGGGTGCGAGGGAGGTCGGGATTGGCAAGGTTGCCGATGCCATCATCGACAATGCCCTTGGAAGGTAAGTCGATGACGCCCTCGAAATAGATCTTCTTCACCCCCTCCTGTTTGAATTTCTCAACGTTGTCGAAGAGCAACTTAAAGCTGGCCATCTCTTTATGGGACTCTCCGAACACGATGCCATTGGAAACTTTCAGTGCCTCTGTGATCACTTCGGCTGCGGGCGCGGTCTTGGAGATTTGCGGCGCCACTATGCGTGGTGGCAGGGCGCCCTCTTTGAGGGCGTCATAGGTCTCGTACATTTCCTCGATGAATTTTTTCAGGGTTTCATCTTTGCCGTCACCGCGCAGGAAGTGCCCTGGCTCCAGTTTCCCTTTCATGCTTTCTACATAGCTGCCTTTGGGCAGCTCCTTTCTTGTGACTTTGCTGCTGATCCTGGGACGTGTAGGTCGACCTATCGGGTCGAATCGATGCGCTTGCGAATGACTCGGGGCGTATGCCACAGGCATGTAAGTATGCGTCGGAACGAACGCATCGAGAGGCGGGCCGTAAGGCTCCCGGGTGCCCGCATCCACGGCGTACCATTTGCCCTCATGTAGAACGGCAGAGGCTTCCAGGTTTTTGTCACCACGCTTGAACAGGCCGATAGCGACATCATCGAAGGGCGCGCCTGCCTCGATCAGGTCGCTGCCCCTGGCCATGCCTCGCAGACGCTGTATGCCGTCACCGGCGGCGCCGGCACCTGCCAGGGCCAGCTTGCCGGCGCCCACCGCCGCATCGCCTAAACCACCCAGCGGATTGAAAGCGCTCAAGACGTCGGCGCCGATTATTCGGGTGGCGCGCGCCAGTTTGCTGATGGCGTTGCTGGTTTTATGCGCGCCCTTCAGCAGTTTTGACGCGGTGCCCACGCCGGCAGTGAGAAAACCGAAGGCGTCAAATGCCAGATCGACAGCCGCATCTTTATAGTTGCCGTTACGCCAATTGACGATGGCCGTTCTCAGCGGAATCAGGTCGAGGATAAATTCGCCGATGGTATTGAGGGTGTCACGGTTCCTTTCCGTAGACGTCCTACCTTCTGCTTGCCGCCTGACGGCGTCACTGTCGACGCCTTGCGCGTTGACTATCATCTGGGCGATGTCGTGGATGCGTGGGTTTTTGAATGTATTGACAGGGGGGCCTTCTCGGGTCTTTTCGACACCCAGATTATTCAGGTTCTTGCTGAGTGGGAGCGCTTCGATCTTGGTGACTTCATTGGCTATGTATTCATCCGCTGCGATGCGTCCCGAAGAAGCTTTTTTGATAGTCGCGGTGACCGGGTCGAATTCGTAAACGTGTTTCTCGCCCTTGAGCTCTGCTTGCATCAAAACTCTTGGGCTGGTGTGGAACAGTTTGTTTGGCCAAAACGGAATAGGCGAGCTGCGGTAGGTGTTCTCTTGATAAAAACTAAGCTTTGCGTTGTTTAAAATCTCTCGATCTGCGACAGGCAACTGGGTAATGGCATTCATCCACGTGTAATGGTGGATTTTTTTACAATGGGTCGTTACTTCGGCGAATTGTTTATCAAATTCCTGGGGGACGTTGAAGTGTGGGCTGTGGGTGAAAAGAGCGACGGCACCCAGGTTGACGCCCTTGGTGTTATTGCGGATCACCCAGTCGTTGGTGTTGATTTTCAGCCCTTGCATGGTGAGCTCGCGCAGCGAGTAGAGAGGGCCGAAGCGTTGGCCCTTGAGCCCCATCTTGTGATAATTCAGACAAAAGAGTTTGTCATCCAGAGGAAAGTCATCACCCAAGTGCTGCTCGATTCGTTCTTGTGCCATTCTTTCTCGATTCGGCAAGGGCTTGTCGAGCAAAGCGGACGCCTCTTTCAACGCTTCATGTTGAGCATTGAAAGCTGTGCGGGCGTACTCGAAATCCTCCGCGGTGTAGTGTGCGTCGTCGAAGCGGTAAATCACGTCGTTGGCCACACACCAGTCAATCAGTGCATTTTTCTTTGCCGCTTCACTGGCTGGGTATTGCGACGGGTCTGCGCACATCACTTCGGCGAAGTTCATGTTCATCGTCCTCCCGGGCGTGTGGGCTTCGATACCGGCCACCGCGATACATAAGTTTGCCCACGCCTGGCTGTGGCAACGTACTGACGCTGGAATGTCTTTGATCAAAAACTGGGGGGCGACCCGCATCAGCAGCAACCGGGCTGCCAGCGCGGCGGTAGCAGGGGAAGTACGGCCAGTGCTGCTCAGGTGATTGGCAAGGGCCTCAACCACGGAGGCGGGCGATGAGTCCCTGTGGATTTCGACGCCCAAATCAAAGCCGGCCACTATGTTTCGATTGGATTTTTGATCCAGCGCTTCAGGGTCGAGGCTCAAATGGATGGTCGCCAGCACATAGTCATTGGCGCTGCTGCTTGTGGCAATCCCGCCCACACTGGCTTGAACCGCGGCGCCTAGCGCTGCGGCTTGCGGTGAGTCGAGCAGTTTCTCCAGCGCGGCAGCAGGGTCTTGCATCAGTTGTGGAGACAGGGTGACGGCGTTGGCAAGGTAGTCCAGGGCGCCGACGCCAGGCTTGGGCAGTGGCAAGCCTGGCAGATTCGCGCTATTCGACGCGATGACATTGTAGGCCGTGCGCTGATGTTCAATGCTCAATGGCAGTGTCCAGGCCAGAGCACCACTCAAGTTGCCCAATGGGTGCTTCTGGACGTGCTCGCAGAGGTTCTGGGCAAGCTCCTGCAGCTCTACTCGGGTCTTGGGATAGTAAGGGCTTGCTGCTTTGATGAGCGATTCGAGGCTGGCGGTGCGTGGGGACGCATCGGCGGACGCAAGCGTGAGATGGGTGGACAGGAAATACGCGGCCACGGCCTCTGGTGTTGCGTCTTCGGGCAGTTTCTCCAGCGCCGTATCGAGGGCCTTGGCAAGGTTATGCAGCTCCTGGCGGTCGCTTAATTTTTTTCTCAGTGTCTGGCGTCCATCCGGCAGCGCTGGCTCAGCGGTGGCGGTGGTATCGCCCACCTGAGCGTCAACATCTGGCGGTGTTTGGGGAAGGTCGGTAGATAGCGGCGAAAATTGCAAACTACGAAGTGGGGCAGCATGTTGAATGTTCACAGTCACTCACCTTTCAGGCATGGAAACGTCAACGCTCCAAAAGGCTACATACCTGTAGCCTGAGCGCACTGATTCGTGTGCGCTCTGGGCATTACGGTTCCCGCATGGCTACCTGTGGTGTGTGAGAAATCAAGTCAGCAAGACGCGAGAAGATTGCCCTCTCAACGATTAAAACCGACGGCCCGTGTGAGCGCCGAACAAGCCAAAATTTTTGATCGCCTGTAACATGAGACGCAGCCGACCCGGTTCGTCCCGATTTTCGGGTACGTGCGGCGAAACACAGCGGATACATTCTTTAAGGTTCAGGAACTTCGTCATGACCCAAAAGCAACGCTTGAAATACTCGATTCTGATCGCCCTGGCCGTGCTGGCCTCGATGTTCGGCCTGTCCTACCTGCAGAACATTGGCGTGATCAGCGAAAAGACCTTCCAGTACCTGGCCATTGCGATTGCCGTGGTGGTAGTGGTGATCAACGGCATCATGCGTCGCAAGGTCAAGCCGCACTTCTGATCAGCGCGGCGTGACTCAGGCGCGACCTTCGAGCACTTTGGCAGCCTCTTCATGGAGGCTGTAGCTTTTATCGGCATTGAGGGTGATCACGCCCTCGCTGCACAGACGCTTGAGCACCTCACGCACACTGAGAAACGACAACGGGATGCCCAGCTCCAGCAAGTGGCTGTGCACGCCCCGCACCCCCAGGGTGCGCTGATTGTCGGCGGCGTTGAGGAGGGCGTCGATGACCTTCAGCCGAATCAGGCTGGTGCGCAGACCGAAACACTTGAGCAAATGGCGAATGCGCTGGTTGCCCTGCTGTTCGGGCGCCTTGCCAAAGCCTTGTGAACCGTTGCCATAGTTGGCCTCGGCTGTCGGTGAATGTCCATCCGTGGGCACTTGCGGGTTGTACATGCAAAAACTCCTTATCAGAGCCTGATCAGGAAAATGATGGTGCTCTTATTCAATAAGACGAACGAGAGAGCAAAATCATGAAGTGCCGAATGTAGAAAATTTGTCGGTATCAGGTTTGTCACACTGTCGCCGGCCTGGATAAGCCCCGTTCGTGGCTAAATTCTTCCCGGTTAATTGCGTCCTTACGGTGGGGTAGTTGTATCTACCGAGGGTATTCAATTTGACTGCGGGGTCTGCGTGATTATTTCCAACGGGTTATTCAGGGGCTGCGTGGCAGGGGTGTTGCTGGGGCTGAGCTTTGCGGCCTCGGCGCGCGAGCATGTGGCTCAGGCGTCGGCCGATATTCGCCGTACCACTTACGGCGTGCCACATATCCGCGCCAATGACGAGCGCGGCCTGGGCTTTGGCATCGGTTACGCGTATGCCCAGGACAACCTGTGCCTGCTGGCCAATGAAGTGGTCACGGTGAACGGCGAGCGCGCGCGCTATTTCGGCCCCGAGCAGGCAACCCTGGAGGAACGCAACAACCTTGCCAGCGATGTGTTCTTTACCTGGCTCAATACACCCGGCGCGGTGCAGGCATTCTGGCGTGCGCAGACCCCGCAGATCCGCCAGCGTATCGAAGGCTACGTGGCCGGCTATAACCGCTATTTGAAGGAGCAGGGCGCGCCCGCACAATGCCAGGCGGCGTGGGTACGACCGCTGGTTAAAGAGGATCTGGTCAAACTGACGCGCCGGTTGCTGGTAGAAGGTGGCGTTGGCCAGTTCGCCGAAGCCTTGGTGGGCGCCACGCCGCCCCAAGCCATCGCCGGTGTGCAACCCGGCGCGCAGGCATTTGCACAGGCCGCCGCGCATCAGCAACGCTTCAGCCTCGACCGGGGCAGTAATGCCGTCGCGGTGGGGCGTGATCGTTCTTTCAATGGCCGTGGGATGTTGCTGGCCAACCCGCATTTCCCATGGGTGGGTGGCATGCGTTTCTACGAAATGCACCTGACCATCCCTGGCCAACTGGATGTAATGGGTGCCGCACTGCCAGGTTTACCCGTGGTGAATATCGGCTTCAACCAGCACGTGGCGTGGACGCATACAGTGGACACCTCCAAGCATTTCACCCTGTACCGACTGACCCTGGACCCCAAGGATTCCACGCGCTATATGCTTGACGGCAAGTCCGTTGCCCTGGATAAAACCACGCTGACCGTGCAGGTCAAACAGGCCGATGGCAGCCTCAAGGACGTTGCCCACACCGTCTACAGTTCGCAGTTCGGCCCCGTGGTGCAATGGCCCGGCAAGCTGGACTGGGACAACAAATACGCCTTCAGCCTGCGCGACGCGAACCTGGGCAACGACCGCGTACTGCAACAGTGGCATGCCATGAACCGTGCGGGCAGCATCACTGAGCTGCAAACTGCGGTGCACTCCCTTCAGGGCATCCCATGGGTCAACACCCTGGCTGCCGATGATCAGGGGCAGAGCCTGTACATGAACCTGTCGGTAGTACCCAACGTCAGCGCCGCCAAACTGGCGCAATGCAGCGACCCACGGGCCGGCCTGCAAATGATCATACTCGACGGCAGCCGCAGCGCCTGCGCCTGGGACATCGACCCCAAGGCTGCGCAAGCAGGGATCTTCACGGCGGCGCAGTTGCCGCAGTTGCAACGCATCGACTATGTACAGCACTCCAACGACTCTGCCTGGATGGCTAACCCCGAGGCGCCGCTGAGCGGGTTCTCGCCGGTGATCAGCCAGGACAATATTGGCCTGAGTCCACGCGCACGTTTCGCCCTGCAACGCCTGCAATCCCTGGACAAACAGCCGATCAGCGTCAGCGACCTGCAAAACATGGTCATGGACAACGAGGTGTACCTGGCGGGCCAAGTCATGCCGGACCTGCTCGATTTTTGCGCCAAGCAACTTGGCACCGACGCCGCCGCGCTCCAGCCACTGTGCACCAGCTTGAAAACCTGGGATCGGCGCGCCAACCTCGACAGCGGCATCGGCCTGCTGCACTTCATCAACCTGATGCAGCACCTGCAGCAAACTCCCGATGCCTGGCGTGTCGCCTTTGACCCGGCCCACCCCCTGACCACGCCCCGCGGCCTCGCCATCGATCGCGCGCCGGTGGCCGCCGCGCTGCGTGAAGCCATGCTGGCCTCCAGCGCAGACGTCAACCAACTCGGCCTGAGCCGTTGGGGTGAGATCCAGGTCAGCGGCCAAACCCCCATCCACGGCGGCCCGCAAGAACTGGGTGTCTACAACGCCATGCAAACCGTGCCCCGCGCCGACGGCAAACGCGAGGTCGTCAGCGGTACCAGCTACCTGCAAATCGTCACCTTCGATAACGACGGCCCCAACGCAGTCGGCGTGCTGGCGTTCTCCGAATCCAGCAACCCGGCGTCCCCTTACTCAAAGGACCAGACCCAGGCCTTCTCCGAGAAAAAACTGCGCCCGTTGCCGTTCACCGACGCTCAGATCAAGGCCGATCCGCAATACCAGCTCCACACCGTCAAGGAATAGGGCAGACCCGCAACCCCTTGATGCCAGAGCAGAATATTTTTTGAAATCAAGGGGTTGCAGGCATAGGCAAATGAGTACATAATGGCGCCCATCGAACGCAATGAAGCATTAAAAACTTCAATGTATTCAATGAGTTAGAGTAGAGGCAGGCTTCACATAGCCCACTCCAGTTTGTATGCGGTGAATGTCAGCGACAAGGGCATTGATCGTTTGAGGCCGAGTAGCAAAATGGTTATGCAGCGGATTGCAAATCCGCCTACGCCGGTTCGATTCCGACCTCGGCCTCCACTCTTGAAAACCCCGTAGATTAACGTCTACGGGGTTTTTTATTGTCTGTGATTTGGCAACGCTTCCCGTGCACTTATTCAGTGCGTATGTTGGCAAGCGCAGGACTATGTCCGTACTTATCAAAGCTGACCGAGACAACCATGAAACAGAACATTCTTCTTGCAGCCGTTTGCGCTGCACTGATCCAGGGCTGTGCCTCCACCTCCAAAAGCCATGAGGACTCGCCCTCCATGCTCACGACTACCTCGGCTGCTGTAGCCCAGCCGGCTTTACCCGCCTATTACTGGAACCTGGTTTCGGCCAATGATGCCGCGGGTAAACCTCTCTTCGCTCTGAATAAAGGCATCGAACGCAAGCTGCGCGTTTCCTTCGGTGACAAGAATCTGAATATCAGCGGTGGCTGCAACGGCCAGTTCGGCGGCTATCAGTATCAGGATGGGGTGTTGAAAGTGCAGTCACTGGCTTCAACGCTTATGGCTTGCGACAAGAGCCTGATGGACCTTGACGCAGAGGTCGCTCGACTGTTCAAGGGCGACCTGCGTGCTGTCATCACCGGCGACAACACGGCGCCGATGCTGCAACTGACTACCGCCAACGGCTCGGTGCTCAAGCTGCAGGGCGAGGCTACGCCGCAGACGCGTTACGGGAGCAAGGGTGAGGTCAAATTCCTGGAGGTGGCCGCCAAGACCGTCAAGTGCAGTCACCCGATGATTCCTGACTATCAGTGCCTTCAAGTGCGCGAGCGACGCTATGACGACGCCGGCCTGCAACTTGCGACCCAGGATGCGTGGCATCCGCTGTATCAGTCTATCGAAGGCTTCGAGCATCATGACGGCGTGCGCACTGTGCTGCGGGTCAAGGAATACGAATGGAAGAATCCGCCCGCAGACGCGCCTTCGAAGGTCTACGTACTGGATATGGTGGTCGAGCAGGACGCTTCCGGGACTAGTCAGTAACCGAGACCTAAAGCCGGTGACGTTCGAGAAAATGGCCGGTTTTCGACGAGTGACAGGTCTAGATCAACGGTTCCAGCTCGGTTGGGGTTGTCACGTGTGTGTTTGCCAACTACCCTGAAAATGTTTGAATTATTACAAACAATTTCGGTTTGGCTTTTTTCGGTCAAACGACTTCAGGATGAGGGACGAAAAAATGTTTTCACACGAAGGCACCGCAATAGAGCTGTTGACCCTGGTTTTCGCCGTGACGGGCGTGCTGTTGATTGCCTGGTTTATTCACCATCAATACGAGCTCAGGTCACGCAAGCGTGTAAAAAAACAACAAGGTGGTAATCAGCAGCCTTCCGCGCAAAACCGCTGATTGAGCATAAATCCGGGCCAGCCATTCGCGCCGGTTTCAGTTCGATGCTCCGAGGCTCGGCGTCAGCCACTGGCCTCGGATCTATTGATTCTCTGGGCCTTGACTTCACTTGCGTAGGCTTCAAGCCTTTGCTGCTGAGCTGTGAGTAGCGCGCAGACTTTCGTTAACGTCGCTACGTTATTGGATGCGCCGCCAGCTGCCAATGCCGTCAGTTGCACCACCGACCAGCCGATAACCGCGCTGGCGTCTTCAAGGTCGTAGAACAGTTCCTGTTGCGCTGTCCTGGGGCCGTCGAGGTCGTCTATCAAAAGCGTGCACTCTGTGTGGGGTAAAAAGCTTAAGCGTGTACGACAGGGTAGTCATACCGGTGCACAAGGGAAAATTACAGACAAAGAAAAGCCCGCGATGGGGGGCGGGCTAAAGGGGATGTTTTCAGGAGCTGTAGGCACAATAGGCGCACGTCTGTGAAAGCTTTGTGAAACGCGCTCCTGAATTGAAATGCGTCTACACCGGCGAAATAGTCGCCAGCATCCCGATACCAATGGTCAGCACCAAAAAGCCGAACAGGAAAATTGCCATCTTGGTCATAAGGCCTCCGAAGGGAAGGGGGGGACGACAGGAATGTCGGGATGGGGCTATTGTCCGCCTGGAGCGGTTTTCAATACAGGCGCAGATAGAAAAGAAAAAACCGTATCAGATTGCCCGTTAGCGCCTGCGCCGGGGCTTTTCAAGCCAACAGTTTTTATAAAGATCAGCGCCGCCCCTGAGACAGCCACCGCATTTGCCCCTAAGATAGCGCCCACTGCATCAACAATAAGAGTGGGTCCACCCTCGATGGAAAGACGCCAGTTCAGCGGTGGCATGCAAGGCAAGAACCTGCGCTACCTCAACGATCCCTCCCGGCAAGCAGCGTTGGTGACCCGCGTCGGTTTCCTGCTACTTGAACACTTCTCTCTGCCCGCTTTCACCCAGACCCTGGACACGCTGGTGACCGCCAATCTGTTGCGCCCCGAGCTATTTGCTTCGCGCACCTTCGGTTGGGGCGAAGGCGAAGTCATCAGCGACCTGGGCCTGGTCATCCGCCCCGATGCGAGCCTGGAACCTGCGGTCTTGCCGGACTTGGACCTGCTGGTCATCTGCGGGGGCTTTCGCACCGAACTCAAGGCCAGCGAACCCTTTATCCAGCTGTTGCGCAGCGCGGCCGAGGCGGGTGTCAGCCTGGCGGGTCTGTGGAACGGCTCGTGGTTTCTCGGTCGCGCCGGCCTGTTACAGGGCTATCGCTGCGCCATTCACCCCGAGCACCGTCCGGCGCTGGCGGAAGTATCCAAAGGCGCACAGGTCACCAGCGAGCCCTACGTGATCGACCGTGATCGCCTCACTGCGTCCAGCCCCTCCGGTGCTTTCCACATGGCGCTGGACTGGATCAAGAGCCTGCATGGCAAAGCATTGGTCGAAGGTATCGAAGATATCCTGGCGTTCGAAGAGTCGCGCTATCGCCGTATCAAACCCACCGAAAACGTCTGTGTCAGCGCACCGCTGCGTGAAGTGGTGAAGTTGATGGACGCCAACCTCGAAGAACCCCTGGAACTCGATCAACTCGCCGTCTATGCCGGTCGCTCCCGCCGCCAACTGGAGCGCCTGTTCAAGGAGCAACTGGGAACTACGCCACAACGCTACTACATGGAACTGCGTGTGACCGAAGCGCGGCGCCTGTTGCAGCATACGGAGCTGTCCCAGGTGGATGTGCTGGTGGCTTGCGGGTTTGTCTCGCCGAGCCATTTCAGCAAGTGCTACAGCGCGTATTTCGGATATCGCCCCTCCAAGGAGAAGCGGTTGGTCAGGTAACGTGGCAGGAGTTGAAGCGCCTTCTGAAGGAATGTAAATGGTCATAACGCTTATGGATCGTTATCGCGGCAGCTTGCTTGGGCTGGCGTGCGGCGACGCAGTAGGAACCACGGTTGAATTCATGCCCCGCGGCAGCTTTTCTCCCGTCACAGATATGCTTGGAGGCGGGCCGTTCAATCTCAAGCCTGGCCAATGGACGGACGACACGTCCATGGCGCTGTGTCTGGCCGAAAGCTTGTTGCACAAGGGCGGCTTCGATGCGAACGACCAGATGGGACGTTATCTGAATTGGTGGAAGTGCGGGTATCTGAGCTCTACCGGTGAGTGTTTCGATATCGGGATGACGATTCGCGATGCGTTGGCGATGTTTCAGCAAACTGGCGACGGTTTTTCGGGCTCAACGAATCCCTATTCCGCCGGTAATGGATCAATGATGCGCCTTGCGCCTGTGGTGTTGTTCTATTTCCCAGACTTGGAGAACATCCGCCGTTTCACTGCGCAAAGCTCACGCACAACCCATGCTGCCCAGGAAGCCATCGAGTGTTGCCAACTGCTGGCAGAAGCCATCGGTAACGCACTGAGCGGTGTTTCGAAAGGTGAAGTGCTGAGCTTCTCAAACACCTCTTTGTCAGCTCCAAAGGTCACGGCTATCGCACGCGGCGAATACCGCGATAAAACGCACACCGAAATCGTCGGCTCAGGTTACGCGGTGGCTTCCCTGGAGGCCGCATTCTGGTGCTTCGATCACACTGCCAGTTTCGCTGAGGCTGTGCTTGCTGCCGCAAATCTGGGGGATGACGCTGACACCACCGCCGCAATCTTAGGTCAATTGGCAGGTGCATATTATGGTGTGCACGCTATCCCTATCGGTTGGCTGGACAAGCTATGGATGCACGATGAAATCCAAGACACCGCTGATGCCTTATACAGTGCCTCGCTCATGCAGCGACAAGGCTTAGAACCGCTCCAATCGATAGGGCCGTAACTCAGCCACCCGCTCTCCCGTCGCGAGTTGCCCAACCCTTTCGGCGGTCACCGCCGCCTGTGTCAGCCCCAAATGCTGGTGCCCGAACGCAAGCAGTACTTTGCCGTCGCACACCCGGTCGATGATCGGCAGCGAGTCGGGCAGGGACGGCCGAAACCCCATCCACGGCGTGGCGCCACGGTCGCTGAGGTCGTGACGAAACAGTCCTTTGCTCAAGCGATGCAGTTGCCAGGCCCGTTGCATATTGGCCGGGCGGTCGAGGCCGGCGAATTCGACTGTGCCGGCCAGGCGCAAACCGCCGGACAGGGGGGTCATGATGAACTTGCGCTCCAGCGAGGTGACGGCAAAGGGCAGGCGCTGATGCTCGTGGGGCAGCATCAGGTGATAACCGCGCTCGGTGTCCAGCGGCACCTGTTTGCCGGTCAGTGCGGTGGTGAGTTTGGCCGAGTGCGCACCGCAGGCGATGAGTACTTGGCGCGCTGTCAGTACACCTTGGTCGGTCATCAATGAAACGCCGTTGCCCTCCAGGCGTCCATCCAACACGCGCTGCTTCAGAAATTGCACGCCCTCGGCCTTGGCCGCGTTCACCAGTTCGCCCACCACGGTGTACGGGTCGACAAAGTGCCCGGTAGTGGGGAAGAACAATCCGCCTTGTATCGCGTCGCTCAGTTGTGGCGCGGCCTTGCGCACCGCATCGCCGCTCCAGAAGTTCACCGCTACGCCTTGCTGAGTCATGCGCTGCTGCAACGCATCGATGGCAGCGCGGGATTCGGCGCGCTCAAACACCAGCAGTGAACCGTCTTCACGCAACAAATGCGCTTGCCCAATGGAGTGCAGCAAGCGCTGCCACGCGCCCAGGCTGCCTTCGTTCAATGCACGCAGGCCGGCCACGGTGCGCTGGTAGCTTGCCGGTCGCAGATTCAACAATAGGCGAATAAACCAGGGCAGGGCGCGGGGCAGGTAGGTCCAGTCCAGGCGCAGTGGGCCCATGGGGTCCAGCAGCATGGCCGGCAAGCGCTTGAGGATCGACAGGTCAGCAATGGGAAATACCTGCTCTGTCGCCAGGTGACCGGCATTGCCGTAGGAGGCGCCCATGCCCGGCGCCTGCGCGTCGACCACCAGCACTTGGCGGCCCTGGCGCGCCAGCTGCAAGGCACAGGCGACGCCGATGATGCCGGCGCCCACCACCACAATGTCTGCTTGATTGGGCTGGGCCATGGCTACGCCTCTCTCTGGCCGTCAAGCAGGCGCCGCAGCCCTAGCGGGTTGTCGTGCCCGAGCGCAGCGGGCAGTAAGGCATCCGGGAAATCCTGATAGCACACCGGCCGCAGGAACCTTTGGATCGCCGCCGTGCCCACCGAGGTGCTGCGCGCATCCGAGGTCGCCGGGAACGGCCCGCCATGCACCATCGCATCGCAGACTTCCACGCCGGTCGGCCAGCCGTTGACCAACAGGCGCCCGGCCTTGCGCTCCAGCACGGGCAGCAGGGCCCGGGCTTGTGGCAGATCCAGGTCATCCATATGCAAGGTCGCGGTGAGTTGACCTTCCAGGTGTTCGGATACCCGTCGCACTTGCTCGGCATCGCCGCATTCCACCACCAGCGAGGCGGCGCCGAAGACCTCGGCCTGCAGGTGTTCGTTGCTCAGGAATGCCTGGGCCTGAGTTACGAACAGATGGGCCTGGCCTTGGTTCGGCCCAGCTCCCGCCAGGCCCTTGGCGGCGACTTGGGCGTGCCGGGCCAATGCACTCACGCCGGTTTCGTAGGCGCTGAAGATGCCCGGGGTGAGCATGGTCTGCGCCGGGCAACGTGGAAGCAGATCACTGGCGACCTTGATAAATCGGTCCAGGGCGCTGCCTTTCACGGCGATTACCAAGCCAGGGTTGGTGCAGAACTGGCCGGCACCTTGGGTCAGTGACGCGACGAAACCTTCGGCCAATGGCTCGGCCCGTGCTTCAAGCGCGGCAGGAAACAGGTACACAGGGTTGATCGAACTCATTTCCGCATACACCGGGATCGGCTCAGGGCGTGCCTGCGCGGCCTGGCACAGGGCGATACCGCCACCGCGTGACCCGGTAAAACCCACGGCCTTGATGCGCGGGTCGGTCACCAGTGCGATACCCACCTCGTTACCCGCGCCATAGAGCAGTGAAAATACCCCTTCGGGCAAACCACACTGTTTGACCGCCTGGGCAACGGCGCGGCCCACCAGTTCGCTGGTGCCGGGGTGGGCGCTGTGGGCCTTGACCACCACCGGGCAACCGGCTGCCAGTGCCGATGCGGTATCGCCGCCCGCCACGGAGAAGGCCAGGGGAAAGTTGCTTGCCCCAAACACTGCGACCGGGCCCAGGGCGATATGTCGCTGGCGCAGGTCGGCGCGGGGCAGCGGTTGGCGCTGGGGTTGCGCGGTATCGACTCGTACGTCGAGCCATTCACCCAGGCGTACAGTGCGGGCAAAGGCGCGCAGTTGCCCGCAGGTACGACCGCGTTCACCTTGAATGCGTGCGCGGGGCAGGCCGGTTTCGGCGCTGGCGCGTTCGATCAATTCATCGCCCAGGGCTTCGATGTTATCGGCAATGGTTTCAAGAAACCCGGCGCGGTCTGCCAAGGTGGTTTCGCGGTAAGTATCGAACGCGGCCCATGCCAGTGCGCAGGCCTGCTCGACCTGCTCGCCATCGCCGCCGGCATAGGCGGGTTCCAGTGGCGTGTCGGTGGCGGGGTTGATAGCGCGGATCGCATCGCGATGGCCGCAAAGGGATTGCTGACCAATCAGCATCTTGCCTGTCAGAGTCATGGGGCATCCTGAAAAACAGAGGGGTGTTGTAGGAGCGAGCAAGCTCGCTCCTACAGAAAATCAAGCGACGTTCTGTTCAGCCGACCAGTTGGCATACCACTGGCGGAACAGCGCGTACTGCTGCTCGGCATAGCGGCGCTGGGCAGCGCTGAGCACATCGGTTTCGTTGAAGTGCAGGGCGTAGCCCTGATCGCCGTTGAGCACCATCAAATGCTTGTAATACAGCACCAGGTCACAGCCCTCATCGAACGACGACAGCACCGCCAGCGCAGCTTCCAGCTCGCGGGCCTGGCGTCGCGCCTTGGCATCACCCTTGGCGGCCTTTTTGCTCAGGGCCACCAGTTGCAGCACTTCCCGCGGCAACGCGTTGCCGATGCCGGTGATGGCGCCGGTGGCGTTGCAATTGACGAAGCCGTGCACCACTTGCGTATCGACGCCAACCATCAGCGTCACGTCATCGTCCTGGGAGGTGATGTTTTCTGCGGCGTAGCGCAGGTCGGCGGCGCCGCCGAACTCCTTGAAGCCGATCAGGTTCGGGTGCTCGCGGCGCAGTTCGAAGAACAGATCGGCGCGGGTGGCGAAGCCGTAGTAGGGACTGTTGTAGATCACCGCCGGCAGGTTGGGCGCAGCGTTGAGGATCGCCGCGAAGTGGGCCTTTTGCGCGGTGACCGAAGCCCCACGGGACAGCACGCGGGGAATCACCATCAAGCCATGGGCGCCGACCTTGGCGGCATGGGCCGCGTGGGCCACCGCCTCACGGCTGTTCACCGCGCCGGTGCCGACGATGGTCGGCACGCCGGCCGCGACCAGACGCGCCACGCCTTCCTGACGCTGAGCCTCGGTGAGCAGCGGCCAATCGCCCATGGATCCGCAATACACCACCGCACTCATGCCGATATCAATCAGCTCGCGGCCTTTGGCGACCAGTGCGTCAAAGTCCGGTTGGCGCTCGGCGGTGCAGGGGGTCATCAGGGCGGGCATGCAGCCGGTGAAGATGTTGTCGCTCATGGTGCTAACTCCATTCAGGTTAATAAATAAAAGGCTCAGATGCCCCAGGCAAACGGGTCCTGCTCGTCGATCAGCAAGGTGCTGTCGGCAGTCATGTACGCGCGGCCGGTGATGAAGGGACGCACGCGTTCGCCGTCCCATTCATAGCGGCCCTGGAACTGGCTGCCGGTGATGCTGGCTTGTACCCAGGTCTGCCCCGCCGCGAGTTTTCCATCGGCGGCCAGGCACGCGAGCTTGGCGCTGGTGCCGGTGCCGCAGGGGGAGCGGTCATAGGCTTTGCCGGGGCACATCACGAAGTTGCGGCTGTCGGCCTGGGCGTCGTCGGCGAACAGTTCGACATGGTCGATCAACGCGCCGTCTGCGCCGTGAATACCTTGGGCCTCAAGGGCCTTGAGCATCGCCCAGGTGTAGTCGGTCAAGACGTCAACGTTGCTCATCTGCAGGGCCTGGCCGTGGTCCGACACCAGGAAAAACCAGTTGCCGCCCCAGGCGATGTCGCCCAGCACCACGCCATACCCGGGCACCTGCACCGGTACCTGCTGGCGGTAGCGGTAGGCGGGCACGTTGCGCAGGGTTACGCCACCGTCTTCGTGCAGCGTGGCTGCCACCGGGCCTACCGGGGTGTCGATGGTGTGGACACCTGGCGCGATAAGGCCGAGGTAATGCAGGGAGGCGACCAGGCCGATAGTGCCGTGGCCGCACATGCCGAGGTAGCCGGCATTGTTGAAGAAAATCACTCCACAGGTGGCGCCCGGCGTGACCGGCGCGCAGTACAGTGCACCGACCAGTACATCGTTGCCCCGTGGCTCCAGCAGGCAGGCGCGACGCCATTGATCGTGATGAGTGCGCAGATCTTCAAGCTGCTCGGCGACGGTGGTGCCCGCCAAAGCCGGGAAGCCGTTCATGATCAGGCGCGTGGGTTCGCCACCGGTGTGGGAATCGATTACATGCAGTCGCTTCATGGAAGGTTCCATCAGTGAGTGGCCGCCGGGAGGGGAGTGTCGTAGTGGCTGTCAGTGACCGCTTCGCTTTCATCGTCTTCGGTCTCCAGGCGTACCAGGTGGGCCGGCACACCGGTGGCGGCGCCCCAGTAGTAGATGCCCAGGGCGCAGGCCGCTACGACCAGCGTGTCAAACGGGTGGCTGATCACGCCGATACCGCCAAAGCTGCCGAGCTTGGAGAGCAAAATGGTCACGGCGTAGAAGCCGATCAACCAGGCCGAGGAGCGTATTTGCTGCTTGAGATTGAGGTGCGCGGTCGGTACCCAGCGTGCACACAGCAGGTACACCACAAACATCAGGATTTGCAGGCCCAACAGCCATGACACCGTGTTCCAGCCTGACCAATACACGATCAGCGCGGCGATGATGAATGACAGCGGGCCCAATACCGCCATGCCCTTGACCCGGAACGGCCGCGCCATGTCCGGTGCATTGCGGCGCAGAGCGGCGACGGTCACCGGGGCCACGGCGTAGCTCAGGATCAACGCGGCGGACACCACGTTGATCAGCGCTTCCCAGGAAGGGAACGGCAGGGTCCAGAACACCGACAGGCCAAAGGTCAGCCACAGCGCCGGGCGCGGGATGCCGGACTTTTCATCGATGCGCGTGAAGATCTTGAAAAAGGTGCCGGTCTGCGCCCAGCCATACACCACGCGCGGGGTGGCATTCATGTAGATATTGCCGCATCCGCTGGGGGAGATCACCGCATCGGCCACCACCAGATAAGCCAGCCAACCTACACCCAGCGCCAGAGCGATATCGCGATACGGCAGGGCCAGCTCCTTGCTGATGCCGGCCCAGCCATTGGCGAGCATTTCGGTGGGCACACCGCCGAGGAACGCGGTTTGCAGCAGCACATAGATGGCAGTCGACAACAGTACCGAGAGGATCAACGCGATGGGGATGGTGCGCTGCGGGTTTTTGACTTCGCTGGCCACCGAAATGATCGGCGTCAGCCCCAGGTAGGCGAAGATCACGCCGCCAGCCGACACCGCCATCTCAATGCCCGAGAGGCCGAACGGTGCAAAACCATGCATCTGGAAGTTCGCCGGTTTGAAGAAGGTGAACAGCACGCCGATCACCAGCAACGGCACGATGAACTTGAACACGCTCACCAGGTTATTGGCGATGGCGAACGTCTTGACGCTGCGGTAGTTGAGGATAAAGAACAGGCATAGCAGCGCGAACTGCACCAGCCAGCCCAGGGTGGTCGGGTCGCTGGAACCAGCCTTGGTCAACTCCGGAAACCACGCTGCGGCGTATTGGCGCGAGGCAACCACTTCAATCGCCACCAGGCTGGAAAACGCGATCAGCGTAATAAAGCCCATCAGGTAGCCCAGCAACGGGCCATGGGAGTACACCGGGTAACGCACTACGCCACCGGCGCGGGGCAGGGCGGCGCCGAGTTCGCAATAGACAATGCCCAGCAACAGCACGGCGAATCCACCCAGCAACCAGGAAAAAATCCCCGCCGGGCCGGCGATGGCCGACACATGACTGGCGGCGAATAACCAACCCGAACCGAAGATGGCTCCCAGCCCGATAAAGGTGAGGTCCATCAGTGACAACTGTTTCTTGAACTTGCCTTGGCCTGACATAGCGGCGCCTTCTTGTGAGTTATTGGATAGGCATGCAGTGGCGCTATCGTGAACCCGCCAGCCCGGCGGCGATTGATGTTTTACGTGGGGATGAATGACGAATTCAGCACAATTTCCCGCACTCGACAGCGCCCGGCACATGGCGCAATCTGCTGGCCGTCGATCAATAAAAGGGCGGTGAAAGTCATGTTGCACAGCGCGTTTGCGAGCCTTCTCCACGGCAGCCGCCCCGACAGCATCGAGCAGCTATTGAACGGGGTAGAGCAGTTATTACCGATGTTCGACGTGCTGCCCAACGCCGCGATTTTTATCAAGGACATCGACGCCCGCTACGTGCTCGCCAACCGCACCCTGGTGCAGCGCTGCGGCCTGAGGCAGTTGCAACCGCTGCTGGGCAAGACCAGCGCCGAGGTGTTCCCTGCGCAACTGGGGCCGGGCTATACCGAGCAGGATCGGCGTGTGCTCGAACAGGGGCGGGTGTTGGAAGACCAGCTTGAATTACACCTCTACGGCACCCGCGAACCCGGCTGGTGCCTCACGCACAAATGGCCGCTGTACAACCGGCTCGGTGCAATCATTGGCTTGGCCGGGATTTCGGTAGACCTGCAATCGGCCAGCGAAACCCATCCGGGTTATCAACGCCTGGCGGCGGTGGATGAACACATCCGCGCCCATTTCAACCGTCGCGTGACCCTCGGTGAACTGACCCGTATTGCCGGGATATCCGTGGCGCAACTGGAGCGCTACTGCAAGCGCGTCTTCCACCTCACGCCGCGGCAAATGATCCAGAAGGTACGCCTGGAACATGCCCGGCGGTTGTTGCATACCGAGCTGCCGATTACCGAGGTGGCGCTGCAATGCGGGTACACCGACCACAGCGCGTTTACCCGCCAGTTCAAGGCATCGACCGGGTTCACCCCCAGGCAGTATCGGCAGACAACGCCAAGAGACAAGACAGACGAAAATCCAGTGTGGGAGGGGCGGTGCGACGATTCGACTTGCTCCCGATAGCTATGGGTCAGATAAACATATGCTGACTGACACACCGCTATCCACATTTTAGATTGCTGCCGGCCCTGGCTCTATTTCAATGCAACGAATGGCGCGCAGGCCCCTCATATGCTTACGAGTAACCTTTAACGACCACAGGTACCGAGCTTATGACCGCGGCGAACAACGATCATGTGAACTGGCTGGTGCAACAATCGATGCTGCACGCGGCGCGGCAGCGAGCCAAGCTCTACTCCGGGCAAGGGCGCTTGTGGCAGCAGCCCTACGCGCATACCCGGCCGCGTGATGCGTCAGCCTTGTCGTCAGTGTGGTTCACCGCCTACCCGGCGTCGATTGTCACCCGCGAAGGCGGCACGGTGCTCGAAGCGCTGGGGGATGAAACCCTCTGGCATGCCTTGTCGAAAATTGGCATTCAAGGCATTCACAACGGCCCATTGAAAAAGTCTGGTGGCTTGGCTGGCACCGAACATACCCCGACCATCGACGGCAATTTCGACCGCATCAGCTTCGACATCGACCCGCAACTGGGCACCGAGGCGCAGTTACAGGCGTTGACGCGCATGGCCGCCGCGCACAATGCGGTGATCATCGACGATGTAATCCCATCCCACACCGGCAAGGGCGCGGATTTTCGCTTGGCGGAGATGGCCTACGAGGACTACCCCGGGCTGTACCACATGGTGGAAATCCGTGAGGAAGATTGGCCGTTGCTGCCGGACGTGGTCGAGGGCCGTGATGCACAGAACCTCAGCCCGGTGCAGGTGGACGCACTGCGCGACAAGCACTACATCGTTGGCCAGTTGCAGCGGGTGATCTTCTTCGAACCCGGGGTAAAGGAAACCGACTGGAGCGCCACGCCAGAGGTGGTCGGCGTGGATGGCAAACCACGGCGATGGGTGTACCTGCATTACTTCAAGGAAGGCCAGCCGTCGCTCAATTGGCTGGACCCCTCGTTCGCCGCGCAGCAGATGATCATCGGTGATGCGTTGCACGCCATTGATGTGATGGGCGCGAAGATCCTGCGCCTGGACGCCAACGGTTTTCTCGGCGTGGAGCGCAAGCTGGACGGCACGGCCTGGTCGGAAAGCCATCCGCTGTCGATCACCGGCAACCAGTTGCTCGGCGGCGCAATTCGCAAGGCGGGCGGTTTCAGTTTCCAGGAACTCAACCTGACTGTGGATGACATTGCCTCCATGTCCCACGGCGGTGCAGACCTGTCATACGACTTCATCACCCGGCCGGCCTACCAGCACGCGTTGCTGATGGGCGACACTGAATTCCTGCGCCTGATGCTGCGCCAGATGCACACGTTGGGCATCGACCCGGGTTCGTTGATCCACGCGCTGCAGAACCACGACGAACTGACTCTGGAGTTGGTGCACTTCTGGACGCTGCACGCCCATGACACCTTCCTGTTCCAGGGCCAGACCTTTCCCGGCAACATCCTGCGCGAGCATATCCGCGAGCAGATGTACGAACGACTGACCGGTGAACATGCGCCGTACAACCTCAAGTTCGTCACCAACGGTGTGTCCTGCACCACGGTCAGCATCATCACTGCTGCCCTGGGCATTCGTGACCTTGAGGCGATTACCGCTGCGGATATCCAGCAGATTCGCCAGATCCATTTGCTGCTGGTGATGTACAACGCCATGCAGCCTGGGGTGTTTGCCCTGTCTGGCTGGGACCTGGTGGGTGCGCTGCCGTTGGCGGCCGAAGACGTGGCGCACCTGATGGCCGATGGTGATACCCGCTGGATACATCGCGGCGCTTACGATCTGGTCGACCTGAATCCCGAGGCCGAGCTGTCGGCCGGGCAGATGCCGCGCTCCAAAAGCCTGTACGGCAGCCTGAACCACCAGTTGCAGGACCCGGACTCATTCGCTTCGCAATTGCAGAAAATCCTCAGCGTACGCCGCGCCTACGACATCGCCGCGAGCCGTCAGATCCTGATACCGGATGTCGAGCATCCGGGGTTGCTGGTCATGGTTCACGAACTGCCGGCGGGCAAGGGGACGCAGATCACTGCGCTGAACTTTGGTGCCACGCCGATCACCGAATCCCTGCACCTGCCTAACATCGCACCGGGGCCGGTGGTGGATATCATCAATGAGCGCGTGGAAGGCGATTTGACAGAGGAGGGCACGTTCACGATTACGCTGGATGCCTATGAAGGGCTGGCGTTGCGGGTAGTGAGCAGCACGCCGATGTAAATGGATATTGGCCCGACGTAGGAGCGAGCTTGCTCGCTCCTACACCTGGCATTATGGCAAGCCGATCAATGATGCTTATTCTTGTGCTTATGCTTGTTGCCTTTGTGCTTGGCGCCGCCTGAGCGATGATTGCTTTCGTCGTCGGCCAGGTTATTGCCCAGCGCGCCTCCGGCTGCACCACCGACGCCTGCGCCGATGGTCGAACCGGTGGTGCCGCCCAGGCGATTGCCAATCACCGACCCGCCTGCCGAGCCCAAACCGCCGCCAATCGCCGCTTCGGTTTTATTGCCCTTTTGCGCGCCGACCGCGCCACCCGCTGCGCCACCCACACCTGCGCCGATGGCCGCACCGGTGGACCCGCCGAGCTGTTGGCCTACCACATTGCCCAACGCGCCGCCGACACCGCCGCCCAGTGCGGCAGTGCCATCTCCGGCGGCCAGGGCCCCTTGGGAAATCAGGATGCCCAATGCCAGGGCAGGGAATGTCATTTTCATTTTTTGTACCTCAAGGGCTGTCTCAGGCGCTCACGGGTTAAAGCACGCCTGGCATTCAGATTAGAGCACATGCGGTATCGCTGCGGTTTTTGCGATACTCATTGGCGCAAGAAAAAATTTCTTGCAGCCCTCTTGAATTCCGTTTTCTCGTCCATAAATTTTTGATCACGCGATGCCGAACGCGGGTCGCGTACTAAATCACTTGGAGAAACTCAGGAGATTTTAAAATGGCTACTACCCTTTCGTTGGCCCCACTGTTCCGTCAATCGGTGGGCTTTGACCGCTTCAACGACCTGTTCGAGTCGGCGCTGCGTAGCGAGGCTCCGAATTCCTATCCACCTCACAACGTGGAAAAGCACGGTGATGACGCCTATCGGATTGTCATCGCGGTTGCCGGCCTGACCGAGGAGGATCTGGATATCCAGGTCGAAAGGGGCGTCTTGACGGTTTCCGGCGGTAAACGCGAAACCGACGATAAGGTCGCTTACCTGCACCAAGGCATTGCTCAACGTGCCTTCCGGTTGTCGTTCCGCCTGGCGGACCACATCGAAGTGCGCGGTGCAGCCCTGACCAACGGGTTGCTGAGCATCGACCTGCAGCGCGAGGTGCCTGAAGAGGCCAAGCCCAAACGCATCACGATTGGTGGCGAAACCAAGCCTGAACTGCGTCAGGTAAGTGTGCAGTAACGCAAACGGCGGTAAAAAGGCGCTCTACGGAGCGCCTTTTTTGTGCGCGTTAACCCTCGCCCTTGATCGCAAACAACTTCCTGGCTTCGGCAAAACACTTCTCGGCAATGGCCGAGCGTGGTTCGGTCTTGCGCATCACCATGCCCAGGGGCGCGAGGACGCTGGCGTCCGGCAGGTTGATGAACGCCAGGTTCTCGATCGGGCTTTCCAGGCCGCTGTCCAACGGCATGATCGCGCAGCAGAAGCCTTCGTGGATCGCCTGGAACAGTTGATAGGTGGAATCGCTTTCGAGGATGGGCTGCGGATCCAGGCCACGGCTGCGGAAACTCAGGTCGATGGATTTGCGGTAGTGCATACCGTTACTGATCATCCCCAGTGGCAGTTCGGCGGCGTCTTCCCAGCTCATTTGGGTGCCTTCGAAATGGAAGTGGCGGGTGTCGTAGAGCAGCCCGACACGGGTCTCGCCCATTTCGAAAAAATCCAGGTAGTTGGGGTTGACGTGGTCCAGGTAGCACACACCCAGGTCCAGCTGGTTGGTGCCCAGCGCTTCGATGATCCTGTCCGAACTCATGGATGTGAGGCTGAACTTGAGTTCCGGGAAGGTGTGGGACAAGTCCTGAATGAAACTGATCGGGTTGAAACCGCTCAGGGGCACCAGGCCCAGGCGCAGGTTACCGACCAGTTGGCCACGGCAAGCGGCGGCTTCGGCGAACAGGCCGTCATGGGCGGCGAGCAGCGTCCTCGCCCAGGCCAGCACACGCTCGCCGGCTTCGGTGAAGCCTTCAAAGCGCTGGCCGCGGGTGACCAGCTCCAGGCCAAGCTCATCTTCCAGGTTGCGCAGGCGCATCGACAGGGTCGGCTGGGTGATATGGCAGCGTGCAGCAGCCTGGCCGAAGTGCCGGGTCTGCTCCAGCGCGATCAGGAATTTGAGTTGCTTTATGTCCATTAAGGCACCTGCCTGGGAATAAGTGAAAAGCCGTTCATGGCGCAAGGTGCTGGAACCCCGCGCAACCCGGCGAATGAATGAGCAGACGATCTCATTGTAACGGCAGGCACGTCCAATCACCTGTATTGACAGAGTGATTGATGCACTCGATAGCAGTCCAGGGCCGGCAGTAAAAGCCGTGATAGAAACGCTCGATAACCCGGTCAGTCGTAACGATTAGACAGCCATCGTTTCAGCGCTTTAGCCTCAGGCCATTGTTTTGATAATTGCCTGCCGGAGAATCACATGAGCGTCACGTCGGATGCATTGTTTGTACCCCTGAATATTGCCGTGTTGACGGTCAGCGATACCCGCGAATATGCCAATGACACCTCCGGGCAATTGCTGGTCAGTCGCCTGCTGGAAGCTGGGCACAGCTTGTTGGAGCGCAACCTGCTCAAGGATGACCTGTACAAAATTCGCGCCCAGGTGGCGGCCTGGATCGCCGATGAGCGCGTGCAGGTGGTGTTGATTACCGGCGGCACGGGGTTTACCGGCCGCGACAGCACCCCCGAGGCGGTGGGCTGTTTGCTGGATAAGCACATTGATGGTTTTGGTGAGCTGTTCCGTGCGATCTCGATTCTTGATATTGGTACGTCCACGGTGCAGAGCCGCGCCTTGGCCGGGTTGGCCAACGGCACGCTGGTGTGCTGCCTGCCGGGCTCGACGGGTGCTTGTCGTACTGCCTGGGAAGGTATTCTGGCCGAGCAGCTCGATGCGCGCCACCGACCATGTAACTTCGTGCCGCACCTCAAGCCGGTGGCTCTGTGCGGCACGCGAGGATGAGCCGCGCCGCGCTGATGTCGGTGGAGGAGGCCATTGCTGCGTTGTTGGCCCTGGCCGAGGAGCACCGCCTGCACGACAGCGAGCCGGTGCTGCTCAGCGATGCCCGGCAACGGGTGCTGGCCAATGACCTGGTGGCGAGCCTGGACCTGCCGCCCTGGCCCAACAGTGCCATGGACGGCTACGCCCTGAACCTCACAGACTGGCACGGCCAGCCACTGCCGGTGTCGCAGCAGATCTTCGCCGGTCAAGCGCCTGAACCGCTGCAGCCCGGTACCTGTGCGCGCATCTTCACCGGCGCACCGGTGCCGGACGGGGCCAACTGCATCGAAATGCAGGAGAACGCCGAGGTGCTGGACGATGCGCGTGTGCGCTTTACCCAGCCGCTGCGCGAGGGCCAGAATATCCGCACCCAAGGCCAGGAAAACCGCGCCGGTGAGGTATTACTGCAGGCCGGCAAGCGACTCGGCCCTTTCGAGCTGGCCATTGCGGCGGCCCAGGGCTGTACCCATGTGTCGGTGGTACGCCGGCCACGGGTGGCGCTGCTGTCCACCGGCGATGAACTGGCCGAGCCGGGCACACCGCTCAAGCCTGGCTGCATCTACAACAGCAATCGCACTTTGCTCAGCCATTGGCTGGGGGCACTGGGTTGTGAGGTCATCGACGGCGGCATTCTGCCCGACCAGTCGCAACTGACTCGGCTCAAGCTGGAGCAGCTGCAACAGGCGGCCGACCTGATTCTGACCACCGGCGGCGTGTCGGCCGGCGATGCCGATTGCCTCGGCCAGGTACTGCGTGAATGCGGCAAGCCATTGTTCTGGAAACTTGCGATCAAACCGGGCAAACCCCTGACCGTCGGTTCGTTTGGCCGAGTACCGGTGATTGGCCTGCCCGGCAACCCGGCCTCGGCACTGGTGACCTTCGGCTTGCTGGCCCGGGCTTATCTACTGCGTATCCAGGGCGTCGATGATGTCACGCTGATGAGCTTTGAGGTGAATGTGGGGTTTGACTGGCCCAAGGCCGGCAGTCGCCGCGAGTACCTGCGAGCCAGGATCGAGGCGGGCAGGGCGGTGCTGTATCCGAACCAGAGTTCCGGAGTGATGCTGGGGGCGTCGTGGGCGGATGGGTTGGTTGAAATTTGCGAGGGCAGCAGGTTGCAGATGGGTGATACGGCGCGGTTTATACCGTTCTCTGAGTTGTTCTGATTCGGGCACGCTAATGCCAGTTGTAGGAGCGAGCAAGCTCGCTCCTACACAGGGCGATGTACGCTTCCACATTCAGATCTAAAGCGCCCACCGCTCCTGCGCCAGTCGATCACTTTCCCGTCCTTCTACCCAACGCTCTCCAGCTGGCGTTTGCTCCCGCTTCCAGAACGGCGCCCGAGTCTTGAGGTAGTCCATCAGGAACGCGCAGGCCTCAAAGGCCGCCTGGCGATGTTGACTGGCGACGCCGACGAAGACGATGGCCTCACCCACTTGCAACGCGCCCACACGATGAACGATGCTTACCCGCTGCAACGGCCAGCGTTCGTGGGCTTGATCAACGATCAACTGCAGTGAGCGCTCGGTCATGCCCGGGTAGTGCTCAAGGAACAACGCGCTGACCTGATCGCCCTGGTTGATATCGCGTACATAACCGACGAACGTGGCCACGGCGCCAACGCCGGGGTCTTCGGCGTGTACGCTGCGGGTCAGTTCACCCAGGTCCAACAGTTCGGTCTGCACCTGAACCGGCATGGGTCAGCCTCCGGTCACTTGGGGGAAGAACGCAATTTCGTCGAAGTCTTCGATCAGCGCTTGCGGTGTGCAGAGTTCCTGGTTCAGCGCGCACATCAGGCTGGTTTCACCCAGCACCTGCTGCCAGGTCTCACCGCGGGCGCATAGCAATTGCCTGACGTCTGCAATGGTGCGCAGGGACTCATCCAATACGAGCTTTTCACCGCCAACGCCCAGTTGTTCACGGTAGCGCGCAAAGTAGTTGATCAGAATCATTGGGCGTCTCCTGCAATGAAGGTGCCTGACTTGCCGCCGTGTTTTTTCAGCAGCTGGATTCGGTCGATGACCATGCCCCGATCCACGGCCTTGCACATGTCATAGATCGTCAAGGCTGCCACGCTGGCGGCGGTCAGGGCTTCGAGTTCGACGCCGGTCTGGCCGTTGAGCCGGCAGGTGCTGAGGATCTGCACTCTGTCAGGCTCGATGGCGCGCAGTTCGAGGTGGATCGAACTGAGCATCAGCGGATGGCACAGCGGAATAAGCTCATGGGTTTTCTTCGCGGCCATGATCCCGGCGATACGTGCCACGGCAAACACGTCGCCCTTGGGATGGCCGTTGGCCTGGATCAGTTGCAAGGTGGCCGGCAACATGTGCACCCAAGCCTGGGCCTGGGCTTCGCGGGTGGTGGCGGCTTTGTCGGTGACGTCGACCATGCTGGCTCGGCCTGCGGCGTCCAGATGGGTCAGGGTAGGCGAGTGTTTGTGCATGGGGTACCTCGGGTCAACTGAGTACAAAGAAAGAGAAGCCGGCCAGCTAGCCGCCGGTCATGTTCATGAAACGCACCACCTGCACGTCATCGTTGAGCTCGAAGTTGTGTTGGTACGGCTTGATCTTCATCGACTCGAGAATGGCGTGCTCCAGCCGTTGCGGTTCACCCGGGTAACGGCGCAGCACCTCCTTGAGGTCGACCGAATGCTCGTTGCCCAGGCACAGCAGCAAGCGGCCTTCAACGGTCAACCGCACGCGGTTGCAGGTGCCGCAGAAGTTGTGGCTGTGGGGGGAAATAAAGCCCAGGCGAATATGCGGTGCTTCGGCCAGGCGCCAGTAGCGTGAAGGGCCCTGGGTCGATTCGGCCGAGTCGATCAGGGTGTAGCGTTCGGCGATGCGCTCGCGCACTTGCGCGCTGGAATAGAAAGCCTCGGCACGGCTGTGTTCGCTGATCACGCCCAGGGGCATTTCCTCGATAAAGCTGATATCCACGCCGCGCTCGATGGCGAACGCTACCAGGTCGTTGATCTCGTGATCGTTGCGGCCTTTCATCACCACGCAATTGAGTTTGGTGTGTTGAAAACCCGCAGCATTCGCAGCGTCAATACCGGCGATGACTTTGGCTAGGTCGCCGGTGCGCGTCAGTTCGCGAAAGCGCTGGGGATCAAGGCTGTCGAGGCTGATATTCAGGCGCTTGAGGCCGGCGTCGAACAAGGGGGCTGCGAGCTTGCCCAACTGCGAGCCGTTGGTGGTCATGCACAGCTCGCGCAGGCCGGGGAGGGCGGCGATGCGCTGGCACAGGTCAACCACACCTGGGCGAATCAGCGGCTCGCCGCCGGTCAGGCGAATTTTGCGAGTGCCCAGGGTGACGAAGCTTTCAGCCAGTTGATACAGCTCTTCCAGTGTGAGGATGCGTTGGCGCGGCAGGAACTGCATGTCCTCGGCCATGCAATACACACAACGGAAATCGCAGCGGTCGGTCACCGACATTCTGAGATAGTCGACCCGGCGAGAAAAACTATCCATCAGGATTTTATCGGTCATGGAAACCTCCGGCTGCGACTCAATAAGAGCGTAGCCATGGCGTTGTTTTTGAGCGCTCGACAGAGATGGGAGCCTTATTTGATTCAAGCCTAAAGTTGTTTTTCAAGGGCGTCTAATCACTATTAACAACTGAGTGATCGATGAAATCTATAACGATTTTATTGGGGCTTTCCAGGTTCGTATCACTATGAAAAATAAAGATTTTAATCTTGATAGATGGTGTCGATGGCGTGGTCGTTATTTGTGATTAGACAGATGTTTTTGCAGGGCCTAGCCTGAATATGTAAACCGATTTCTAGACCGTGGAAAGATCGGTGCAAACACTGTTTGCGTTCTGCAATGCCTGAAAATAACCATCAATAAAGGCTTTAAGTTAGGCGCTGCCTATGCGTGAAGTCCTGGAGAAACATCATGAGCGAAGTTGAACGTTATAAACCGTACAAGGGGGCCGCCGCCGGTTGGGGCGCGCTGATCGCGGTGACGAAAAACTGGCTGGGCAGTGAAAACGCGCTCAAGAACATTCGTGCGATGCTCAAGACCAACCAGAACGGCGGTTTCGACTGCCCCGGTTGCGCCTGGGGCGAGTCGCCGGAAAGCGGCATGGTCAAGTTCTGCGAGAACGGCGCCAAGGCGGTCAACTGGGAAGCCACCGGGCGCCTGGTCAATCCGGCGTTCTTCAACAAATACACGGTGTCGTCGCTGGCAGCGCAAAGTGACTATTGGCTCGAATACCAGGGCCGCCTGACACACCCGATGCGCTATGACGACTCCCTGGACCGTTATGTCGAAATCACTTGGGATGATGCCTTTGCCCTGATCGCCAAGCACCTAAACGAACTGGAGTCGCCGGACCAGGCCGAGTTCTATACCTCGGGCCGCGCCAGTAACGAGGCGGCTTATTTGTATCAGCTGTTCGTTCGCGCCTACGGCACCAACAACTTTCCCGACTGTTCGAACATGTGCCACGAAGCCAGCGGCCTGGGCATGGACGACAGTGTTGGCGTGGGCAAAGGCACGGTGACCTTCGATGACCTGGAAGAAGCCGACGCGATTTTCGTCATCGGCCAGAACCCCGGCACCAACCACCCACGTATGCTCGAACCGCTGCGCGAGGCGGTAAAGCGCGGAGCCCAGGTGATCTGTTTCAACCCGCTCAAGGAGCGTGGGCTGGAGCGTTTCCAACACCCGCAGCATCCCCTGGAGATGCTCACCAACGGTTCCGAACCTACCTCGTCGGCGTACTTTCGCCCGGCCTTGGGCGGCGACATGGCGGCCTTTCGTGGTATCGCCAAGTTCCTGCTCAAATGGGAACGTGAAGCCCTGGAGAACGATGGCGAGGCAGTCTTCGACCGCGCTTTCATTGCCCAGCACACCTCGGGCCTGGAGCACTATCTGGCGCAAGTGGACGCCACCTCATGGGAGCATATCGTCGCGCAATCGGGCCTGAGCCTTGAGGATATCGAGCTGGCCGCACGCATGTACCGACGCGCCAAGCGGGTGATCATGTGCTGGGCGATGGGCGTGACCCAGCACACACACTCGGTGCTGACCGTGCAGGAAATCATCAACGTGCAACTGTTGCGCGGCAATATCGGCCGGCCAGGGGCGGGGCTATCGCCCGTGCGTGGCCACAGCAACGTGCAGGGCGACCGCACCATGGGCATCAACGAACTGGCGCCGCCGGAATTGATCAACGCATTGGAAGCACGCTTTGACTTCAAGGTCCCGCGCCGCCATGGTCACAACACGGTCATGGCGATTGCGGCCATGGAAGAAGGGCGCGCCAAGGTCTTCATCGGCCTGGGCGGCAATTTTGCCCAAGCCACGCCGGACACCCCGCGCACCCACGCGGCACTGCGCAAGTGCGACCTCACCGTGCATATCGCCACCAAGCTCAACCGTAGCCATCTGGTGACGGGGCGCGAAGCCTTGATCCTGCCGTGCCTGGGCCGCACCGATATCGACATCCAGGAACAAGGCCCGCAAGGCGTGACCGTTGAAGACACCTTCAGCATGGTGCACATCTCCCACGGCCAGCTGAAACCCAAATCGCCGCTGATGCGTTCGGAACCGGCAATCATTGCCGGGATCGCCAATGCGACCCTGGGCAATCACCCGATTGACTGGCTGTGGACGGTGGCCGACTACGGCCGCATCCGCGACTTGATTGCCGACACCATTCCCGGCTTCAAGGACTTCAACACCAAACTGCTGCACCCGGGCGGCTTTCATCTGGGCAACGACGCAGCGCGACGCATCTGGAAAACCAACAGCGGCAAAGCCCAGTTTGTCTCCAGCGTGTTGCCGGCGCACCTGGTCAGCGAAGGCGTGCGCAACCTGGACGTCAAGCCGGAGCTGATCCTGCAGACCATGCGTTCCCACGACCAGTACAACACCACCCTGTACGGGCTCGATGACCGCTATCGCGGCGTCTATGGCATGCGCGATGTGGTGTTCGTCAATGAACAGGACATCCGCAAACTGGGCTACGAGCCGGGGCAGAAAGTCGACATGGTCTCGCTGTGGGGCGATGGCCGTGAGCGTCGGGTCAGCGGCTTCACCTTGATCGCCTATGACATTCCCGCCGGGCAGGCCGCCGCCTATTACCCCGAAACCAACCCGTTGGTGCCGCTGGAAAGCTATGGCGACCGCACCTTTACCCCGACGTCGAAGTTCATCGCCATCCGGCTTGAACCCGCGCCGGTCAGCAATCTGATCCAGTCCCACGGCGCTTGAGTCGTACCGGGGCGGCCAGTATGGCGCCCTGGTTTTCCCTGATCACTGCACATCCGTTTGCCCCAGGCCACGAGGCCTGAGGCACGCCGGGCCGGGTGCGCGTGAGCATCGTGTTTCAATAAGGGTATTGCCATGTTAAATTTCGAGGCGCTGGACCTTGCGCGAATTCAATTCGCCTTCACGGTCTCGTTTCACATTATTTTCCCCGCTATCACCATCGGCCTGGCCAGTTTCCTGGCGGTGCTCGAAGGCTTGTGGCTGAGAACCAACAACGCGGTCTACAAGGACCTGTATCACTTCTGGTCGAAGATCTTCGCCGTCAACTTCGGCATGGGCGTGGTCTCGGGCCTGGTCATGGCCTACGAGTTCGGCACCAATTGGAGTCGCTTCTCGGACTTTGCCGGCAGCATCACCGGGCCGTTGCTCACCTATGAGGTGCTGACGGCGTTCTTCCTGGAAGCGGGTTTCCTCGGGGTCATGCTGTTT
Source organism: Pseudomonas sp. HN8-3 (assembly GCF_020790195.1). NCBI lineage: Bacteria > Pseudomonadati > Pseudomonadota > Gammaproteobacteria > Pseudomonadales > Pseudomonadaceae > Pseudomonas > Pseudomonas sp. HN8-3. The sequence goes on along the minus strand of NZ_CP086206.1, from coordinate 3,108,601 downwards.
GGCTGGAACCGGGTAGGGCGCGGTTTGCACTTCTTTTCTACGGTGATGGTCGCCATCGGGACGTTGATCTCGACGTTCTGGATCCTGGCGTCCAACAGCTGGATGCAAACGCCCCAGGGCTTCTCCATCGTGGATGGCCGGGTGGTGCCGCTGGACTGGTTCGCCATCGTCTTCAACCCGTCGTTCCCGTTCCGCCTGGCGCATATGGCAATCGCTGCCTTTGTTGCCACGGCGTTCTTCGTCGGCTCATCGGCGGCCTGGCACTTGCTGCGTAAAAACGACACCCCGGCAGTGCGTAAAATGCTCTCGATGGCGTTGTGGATGGCGTTGATCGTGGCTCCGATCCAGGCGGTCGTCGGTGATGCCCATGGTTTGAACACTCTGGAGCACCAGCCGGCGAAAATTGCTGCGATTGAAGGGCATTGGGAAAACGTCGGTAACGGCGCGACGCCGCTGGTGCTGTTCGGTATCCCTGACATGGAGGCCGAAAAGACCCGCTACGCGATAGAAGTCCCGTACCTGGGCAGCCTGATCCTCACCCACAGCCTGGACAAACAGATCCCGGCGCTCAAGAGCTTCCCCAAGCAAGACCGGCCGAACTCGAGCATCATTTTCTTCAGTTTCCGGATCATGGCCGGGCTGGGGATGTTGATGATCCTCACTGGGATACTGGGCTTGGCGTTGCGCCGTAACGGCGCGCTGTATCGCAATCGGTTATTCCTGCGCCTGGTGCTGTTCATGGGGCCGACCGGGCTGATCGCCATGCTGGCCGGCTGGATCACCACTGAAGTAGGGCGCCAGCCGTGGGTGGTTTACGGGCTGATGCGTACCGCAGACGCGGCGTCCAATCACAGCGTCACGCAACTGAGCATCTCCCTGGCGTTGTTTGTGCTGATCTACTTCTCGGTATTTGCCGTGGGTATCGGCTACATGATGAAGCTGGTGCGCAAGGGCCCGCAGCCCCATCACGACCATCCGCCACAGGGCGGCCCCGGCCAGGAACGCACACCGCGCCGTCCTCTGTCCGCTGTCACCGAGACGCTCGCGTCCGGCGACCACACCAACTGATCAAAGGGATTGCACATGGGCATTGTAGGTATAGACCTGTCGTTGATCTGGGGCGTGATCATTGCCTTCGGGGTGATGATGTACGTGATCATGGATGGCTTCGATTTGGGCCTGGGCATCCTGTTTCCGCTGATCCCGGACGAGCAGGAGCGCGACGTGATGATGAACACCGTGGCGCCGGTATGGGACGGTAACGAGACGTGGTTGGTACTCGGCGGCGCGGCGTTGTATGGGGCGTTTCCGCTGGCGTACTCGGTGATCCTGGAGGCGTTGTACCTACCGCTGATTTTCATGCTGGCCGGGCTGATCTTTCGTGGCGTGGCGTTTGAATTCCGCTTCAAGGCCAGCCCGCAGAAGCGGCATATCTGGGACATGGCGTTTATCGGCGGCTCGTTCCTGGCGACCTTTTGCCAGGGCGTGGTGATCGGCACCTACATCGCCGGCATTGCGGTGGTCAATCGCCAGTTTGCCGGGGGCAGCCTCGACTGGCTCTCGCCGTTCCCGCTGTTCTGCGGGGTTGGGTTGGTGGTGGCCTACGCGTTGCTGGGCAGCACCTGGTTGCTGGTCAAGACCGAAGGCATGCTCGAATCGCGCATGCGCCTGTTCAGCCGCTACTTGGCCTTCGCGCTGATGGCGGTGGTGGCGGTGCTGTGCGTGTGGACGCCGTGGCTGCACCCGGAAATCGCCCTGCGCTGGTTTGCCCAGGCGCACATTGTGGTGTTTGGCGGCCTGATGCTGCTGGGCGTACTGGCACTGGTGGGGCTGTTGAAAACGTTGCGCCAACACCACTCGCACTGGCCGTTCGTATTCACCCTGATGCTGGTGTTCCTGGGGTATATCGGGCTGGCCTTCAGCATCTGGCCGAACATTGTGCCGCCATCCATCAGCTTGTGGGACGCTGCATCGCCGCCTTCGAGCCAGTTGTTCATCCTGATCGGCACGCTGTTCATCCTGCCGATCATCCTGATGTACACCTGCTGGAGCTACTACGTATTCCGCGGCAAAGTGAGGATTGGCGATGGCTACCACTAAGGGTGAAAAGCCGCGGCCTGCTGGCCGTTGGTACCAGCGGGTGTTCTGGCTGATCGCTATCTGGTTCGCCAGCGTGCTCGCCCTCGGCATCCTTGCGAGTGGCTTGCGCTGGATGATGCACATGGCTGGCATGACCAGCCATTGAGGCGAGCCTGATCCAATGTGGAAGGGGCGGCACATCGTTCCATTTTTGAGATGCAGCGGCCCGGTTCAGCCACTACCTAACCTTGAAGCTGATGATTAAGGTGGCTCCATTGTTTTTTCGCAGGTGTCCTACAGGCGCAAGTCGTGGATACCGGTCGGAGCGTGTCTATACAGGAAGTGCAGACACTGCCGGGCACTGTTCCGGCACACCATTCCAGGGAGGTCTATCCAAGCAAGAGGAAATGCAAATGACTGCATCAGGTAACGCTGCAAACTTCAATGGTCAAAAGCCGACGATTGATCCCGCCGACACGGCCATGTTGCTGATCGACCACCAGAGTGGTCTGTTCCAGATCGTCAAGGACATTGATGTTCCTCAACTGCGCGCTAACGCTATCGCGTTGGCCAAGGCCGCGACCCTGTTGAAAATCCCGGTCATCACTACCGCTTCGGTTCCACAAGGCCCCAATGGCCCGCTGATCCCGGAAATCCACGAGGCCGCGCCGCATGCCCAATACGTCGCCCGCCGTGGCGAAATCAACGCCTGGGACAACCCTGAGTTCCACGCCGCCGTCAAAGCCACCGGCAAGAAAACCCTGGTGATCGCCGGCACCCTGACCAGCGTATGCCTGGCGTTTCCGTCCATCGCGGCGGTGCATGAAGGCTACAAGGTGTTTGCGGTGGTCGACGCTTCGGGCAACCACTCCAAGCTGGCCACTGACCTGACCATCGCGCGCCTGGCCCAAGCCGGCGCGGTGCCGATCGACATCATGGGCACGCTCTCGGAGTTGCAAGGTTCGTGGAACCGTCCGGATGCCCAGGAGTGGGCGAACGTCTACACCCAGGCGATGCCGCACTACCAACTGCTGATCGAGAGCTACATCAAGGCTCAGGAAGTGGCAAACAATCACGAAGAACTAGACTCACAGCGCAAGTAAACACGCTGGGTTCTTTACCGGGCGCCCACTCGGGGCGTCACCTTCTTTATCAGGAGTATCACGATGTCTACACCTTACGTTCGCTTGGACAAAGATAACGCCGCTGTGTTGTTGGTCGACCATCAGGCTGGCCTGCTGTCATTGGTCCGCGACATCGACCCGGACAAGTTCAAGAACAACGTGCTGGCCCTGGCTGACCTGGCCAAGTACTTCAAGCTGCCGACCATCCTGACCACCAGTTTCGAAACCGGCCCCAATGGCCCGCTGGTACCGGAACTCAAGGCGCTGTTCCCGGACGCTCCGTACATTGCCCGTCCTGGGCAGATCAATGCCTGGGACAACGAAGACTTCGTCAAGGCCATCAAGGCCACCGGCAAGAAGCAACTGATCATTGCCGGCGTGGTGACCGAAGTGTGCGTGGCGTTCCCGGCGCTGTCGGCGCTGGCGGAAGGCTTCGAGGTGTTTGTGGTTACCGATGCCTCCGGCACCTTCAATGAGCTGACCCAGCAATCGGCCTGGGCCCGCATGTCGGCCAACGGCGCGCAACTGATGACCTGGTTCGGCCTGGCCTGTGAGTTGCACCGCGACTGGCGCAACGATATCGAAGGCTTGGGGACGTTGTTCTCCAACCACATCCCTGACTACCGCAACCTGTTCACCAGCTACAACGCGTTGACTGAAGGCAAGTAAGCCTGGAATGCAGGCTGCCGATGTATTGGCAGCTTGCACTTGCTCCTGGGATAGGGCCGCTTGCGCGCGGGCACTACGGCGACCGTGACGGTGATTGAACAACCACAGGAGCAACGCTGATGCCTATTTTCAAGCGGATCGTGCGTGTCTCCATATCGCTCACGGTGTCACTCTCGGCGGCGGGCGTGCAGGCCGATAACTCCTTGGGCCAACGGGATAACCTCAGCACCGGTATCAATGAACGACAGAAAGCCGAACTGGCGGTGACGCCGGGATTTGTCGGCGGCTCGTCCCTCAATGGGCTGCTGCGCAATTACTACCTGGGCCGCGATAACCACAACACGCCGTCGCGCCTGGATCAGCGTGAATGGGTGCAAGGTGTGTACCTGTCGTTTCGCTCGGGTTACACCGACACGCCGATTGGTGTGGGGGTCGATGTGCATGGGTTCTATGGTCTCAAGCTCGATGGCGGTGGAGGCAGTGGCGGGGCGGGTTTGCTGCCGCTGGATTCGAAAAAGGCCCCGGAGTCAGACTTCTCTGCAGCGGGCGCGGCACTCAAGCTGCGCGGTTTTGGCAGCCTGGTGCAGGCCGGTGACCAGTACCTGGATAACCCACTGGTGGCCAGCGGAGTGAGCCGTGTGGTCCCGCAGACTTTTCGCGGTGTGACACTGAAGAACTACAGCTTGCAAAACCTGACCCTCGATACCGGCTGGGTCGATTCCACACGCTTGCGCAACCAGAGCGGCCAGAGCCACCTGACCACCAGTTACGGCACTGGCAACAAGGCCGGTGTGGCGGCCAAGCGCGAGAGTTCGCACATGAGCTGGCTGGGCGGCGTTTACAGTGCGCCGGGCGGGGTTACGCTGACGCTGTATGGCGGCCAGCTCAGCGATATCTGGAGCCAGTATTACGCTGGGGTCAGCTACCCCTTCACGTTGAACCATGGGGTCACGCTGACGCCGTATGTGCATTACTTCAAGACCCGTGACCAGGGCCAAAGCCACTTGGGGCGCATCGACAACAATACTTACACCGGCGGCCTGACCCTGTCCGGCGCAGGCCAGAGCCTGACCCTCGGTGTGCAGAAGGTCGACGGTGACACGCCGTTCGACTACGTCGTGCAGGACGACCGCACGTTCATGTACCTGAACAATTCCCAGCAATACGCCGACTTCAATGCCCCGGGTGAAAAGTCGTGGAAGATCCAATACCAGACCAGCCTGGCCTTCATCAACGCGCCGGACATTCAGCTCAGCACCTCCTACACCCGGGGTGAAGCGAACCTCACGCGAGTCGACCCCAACAGCACCGGCTACGGCTACATCTATAACGCTGCGGGCAAGGATGCGCACCACTGGGAACGCGACGTCGCCCTGCGTTATGCGGTGCCGGGCGGCAAGGCCAAGGGCTTGAACGTCACATTGCGCTGGGCCGCGCATCGATCCGGCCAAGGCTATACCGCGCCGGGCAATACCCGTGGCAACTCGAATGCCGATGAGTACCGGGTGATCGTGGATTACCCATTCGCCGTTTTTTAATCGGCAGTCAATGAAGGTGCTGTATGCGTCAAACACAATGGATTCGGGTTCTGGGCATCAGCTCGGCATTGGCCTGCGCCACCAGCGAGGCGGACAGTGTCAGCCTGCCGCCCCTGGCCTTGGGCAATGCCAGTTTCATGGACGGGGTCGCCGGCCCCGGCGCGCTGTTCGAGTTGCCAGTGCAGTACTACCGCAGTCACTCGGCCTACGATGCCCACGGCCATTCGCTGCCCGGGCGCCAGCAGGTGCACAGCACCACGGTGCTGCCGCACTTGGCCTACTTCAGTGACAAGACGCTGTTGGGGGCCAATTACGGCGCTGAGGTATTGTTGCCGCTGGTGAACCTGGAACTGGATATCGATCATGGCCCCGAGGGCCGCCGCACCCGCCAGGGCGACATGGTCGTCAGCCCGTTTCTGTTGCAGTGGGCGCCTGTTTCGTTCTTCGGTCGGCCTTACTGGCAGCGCCTGAACTTCGTGTTTTCATTGCCCACCGGCTCTTACGACAAGAATTCAAGCATCATTACCGGCAGCAATGTCTGGGTATTCAACCCTCATTACGTATTTACCTGGGAGTTGACCGATCGCCTGGAGGTGAGCGGCCGTTTCAACTACGCATGGTCCAGTCGTAATCACGACCCGGCCTCGGTCCTGAACGCCAGCAGTATCCAGCCGGGCCAAGCGATCCACAGTAACCTCGCGGTGTCCTACGCCGTTGCCGAACGCTGGCGGGTCGGCGTGGCGGGGTATCAACTCAAGCAGATCAGCGATGACCGTATCGATGGCCATCGGCAACAGGACTCCAGGGAGCAAGTGGTAGGCATAGGACCCGGCGTGATGTATCAGCAAGGCAAGCGAACATTCTTTGCGAACCTGTATTTTGAAAGTGGCGCTGAAAATCGCGCCCAAGGAACGCAACTGACGCTACGTTACCTCCAGGCGTTTTAGCGCTTAATACTTAGAGGCAGTCATGCTATGCACAATCTTTTTCCGGTAACGCTGGCATTTGCGGCGGTAAGCGTATTGCCTGCGTGTTCCACCCAACTGACCGAGCGCGGTTTTAACGTCAACCTGGTCACTGCCTCGTCTTCGAACCAGTGTCGACTGATTGAAATGTTCACCGTGCAGGGGTCTGGGCCGGATGACACCTTGCGACGGGCGCTCAACCGGGCGGCGGTTCTTGGGGCAGACAGCATGGCTGTGGCAGATGGCAAGGAAACGGCCGATGGCGCCGAGATCAGGGGGGCCGCCTTGATTTGTCGCCAGCCATGAGTCCTGCGGGGGCGGGGGTGCTGCGTAGCTCAGCAGGAACAAGCGCCCTCGCCATAGGCATGGGTATCTACACAACTTCAGTTTGCAGCCCCCTACGGTAACCACGATGCGAAGCGAGCTGCTCTTGATCTGCTTTTGATCTTAGGCGCCCCGTTAAACCACGCTGGCCGGAATTCGACAGGGGTTTAGCCGCCCCGCGCCATGGATGGCGCGGGGCGGCGGCCCCCCAAATCCCTGTCGGATTACGGGCACACCGAGCCTGAGGGAGGTGCCGAGTGGTGGGGCAAGAGCGTTTTGCTCACTTTTGCGCTTTTCAAAAGTGAGCCGCTGTAAGAGCGGAACCAATAGTGGCCGTTACTTAAATAACGGATATGTACTCGATCTGACCCAGCACCCGGGTCGGCCCTGAGGCCGCCAGCGGGAGCAAGCTCCCTCGCCACAGGTACAGCGCCGTATCAAAAGATGTGTAGATACCTATGCCGCCATAGGGGATCGCAGCATTTTAGACGCAATTTGTTACTAACCAATCGCCCGAAAATACATCGTTGTAGCGGCAAACAGGGACAAAACCCCGGTTCGCCACTCAATTTTCATAAAAATGTAACAACCCTGCTGCACAGTTCGGGAGCCCGTCACCACAACGAGTTCTTTTAATGAAAAGCTTGATGAAGTCTGCAGCACTGGCCGTTACGGTTTCTCTGTGTGCCTCCTCCATGACCTTCGCCGCCGAAAACGTGCGCCTCACCGGCTCCGGCGCCAGCTTCCCTGCACCGATCTACCTCACCTGGTTCAAGGACTTCAGCAAGAAGACCGCTGGCGTCACTGTGGATTATCAATCCAAGGGCAGCGGCGCAGGTGTGCAGGACTTCCTGAATAAAACCGTCGATTTCGCCGCCAGTGATTCGGCCATGAAAGATGAAGACATCGCCAAGGTGGCCGAAGGCGTGCAATTGCTGCCGATGACCGCGGGTGAAATCGTGCTGGCGTATAACCTGCCGGGCAACCCCAAGGGCCTCAAGCTGCCACGCGATGTGTATTCCAATATCTTCCTGGGCAAGATCACCAAGTGGAACGACCCACAGATAGTCGCCGCCAACCCGGACCTGAAACTGACCGACACACCGATCACCGTGGTAGTGCGTGCAGACTCCAGCGGCACCACGGCGGTGTTCACCAAGCATTTGGCGACCATCAATCCTGAATTCAAAACGGCGCTGGGCGAGGGCAACACGGTCAACTGGCCTGCCAGCGACAAATTCATCAAGTCGCCCAAGAATGATGGCGTGACGGCCACCGTACGCCAGACGCCAGGCGCGATTGGCTACATCGAGTACGGCTTCGCCAAGCTGGCCAAGGTCGACTTCGCCCAGTTGCAGAACAAGGCCGGCCAGTACGTGGTACCGAACGCCGAGAGCGGTGCCGAGGCCCTGGCAGCAGTGAAAATGCCGGAAAGCCTGGTGGCCTGGCTGCCGGATCCGGACGGTGCCAAGTCCTACCCGATCACGTCCTACACCTGGATGATCTTCCGCAAGGACAACGGTAATCCGGCCAAGGCCAAGGCCATGCGCGAAATGGTCGAGTACAGCTTGACCGAGGGGCAGAAAATCGCCGACTCGATGGGCTACATCCCACTGCCGCAATCGGTGGTCGATCAGGTGCGTAAAGCTTCCGCCAACATCCAGTAACACCCGTGAGGTCGCTCTTGGCCTGGGCTGTCAGCCAGGCCGGGAGCGTTTCCCCCCTTGTTCCGGAATTCGCCCATGATCAAACCTTTCGTCGTTCCGGTTAACCCGGATTCTGCCTGCCAACCCCCCTCTGCGAAAGACTTCCTGGTCGATCGCACCTTCCGTGGGCTTGCGCGAATCGGGGTGGTACTGATTCTGGCGTTGGTCGCAGCCTTGGTATTCGAGGTGGGACGCAAGGCTCTTCCCGGCATGGAGAAGCACGGTTTCGACGTGCTTTTTGGCAGTGTCTGGGATGTCAACCAAGGCAAGTACGGGATCCTGCCAGCGATTTGGGGCACGCTCTATAGCGCCCTGATTGCGCTGCTGATTGCAGGGGTTTTCGGCGTCAGCATGGCGATTTTCCTGACTCAGGATTTCCTGCCGGCGAAGCTGGCGGCGGTGTTTCGCACCATCGTTGAATTGCTCGCGGCCATCCCCAGCGTGGTGTATGGCCTGTGGGGCATCTACGTGGTGATCCCGGCGATCCGGCCACTGACCACCTGGTTGAACAGTGAACTGGGCTGGATCCCGTTTTTCGGCACCTCCTTGAGCGGGCCAGGGTTGCTGCCTGCGGCGCTGGTATTGGCGATCATGATTCTGCCGACGATTGCCGCCGTGTCCCAGGACGCCCTGACCAGCGTGCCGATGAAAACCAAGCAGGCTGCCTACGGTATGGGGACTACCCATTGGGAGGCGATTCTCAAGGTGATGGTGCCTTCTGCCGCCACTGGTATTTTCGGTTCGCTGGTGCTCGGCCTCGGCCGCGCGCTGGGTGAAACCATGGCGCTGGCAATGCTGGTGGGCAACGCCAACAACATCTCACTGTCGCTGTTTGCGCCGGCCAATACCTTGGCGGCCTTGTTGGCGCTGAACTTTCCCGAAGCCGGGCCGAATGAGATCGAGGTGTTGATGTACGCCGCGCTCGTGCTGATGTTTATCACGCTGCTGGTGAACGTCATCGGTTCCATGATCATGCTCTACGCCCAGCGCGGTACTAAACAATGACTGACCTCACGTCCCCAATCACCGCGGTGCCCAGCCTGCAGCGCAAGTTCGAAGGCCGCGCCCTGCGCAGCCTGGTGTTGACAACGCTGGTCTGGCTGGGCGCGCTGCTGGCCAGTGTGCCGCTGATTTCCGTGCTCTACATGCTGATCACCCGTGGTGGCGCACGCCTGAGCCTGGAAGTGTTCACCGAACTGCCGCCCACCGGCTTCGAAACCGGCGGCGGTTTCGGCAACGCCATGGCAGGCACCTTTGTGATGGTCGGCATTGCTGCCGCCATCGCGGTGCCGGTCGGCATCATGGCGGCGATCTTCCTGGCCGAACTGGGGCCGGACAGCAAATTGGCGAACACTGCGCGCTTTGCCGCCAAGATGCTCACGGGCCTGCCGTCGATCCTGGCCGGGGTGTTCGCCTACGCCCTGGTGGTCATGACCACCGGTACTTACTCGGCGCCAGCGGGCGGTGTAGCCCTGGCGGTACTGATGCTGCCGATCGTGGTGCTCACCGCCGAAGAGTCGATGCGCATGGTGCCCAAGATCATGAAGGACGCCGCCTACGGCATGGGCTGTACGCGCTCGCAGGTGATCTGGAAGATCATTTTGCCTACCGGCCTGCCGGCGATCCTCACCGGCGTGATGCTCGCCGTGGCCCGTGCTGCCGGTGAAACCGCGCCGCTGCTGTTTACCGCGCTGTTCAGCAACTACTGGATCTACCACGACGGCGACCTCGCGGTCATGAACCCCACGGCCTCGCTGGCGGTGCTGATCTACAACTTCTCCGGCATGCCGTTCGACAACCAGCTTGAGCTCGCCTGGGCGGCCTCGTTGGTGTTGGTGATGATTGTGCTGGTTGTCAATATTGTCAGCCGTATCTTCGGCAAGCCCAAGTATTAAGAACGGGAGCATCTGAATTTTGAACGTCTCAACTGCGCAAATAGCCGCTCCGTTTGTCACCCAGTCGCCTGTGGTCATGGACTGCAAGCTGGACAGGATTTTCTACGGCAACTTCATGGCGGTGCGTGACAGCCATGTGCCGATTGAAAAAAACAAGATCACCGGGTTTATCGGCCCGTCGGGCTGCGGCAAAAGTACTGTGCTGCGCAGCCTCAACCGCATGAACGATTTGGTGAAGGGCTTTCGCTTCGAGGGCCACGTGCATTTCCTCGGCCAGGACGTGTATGGCAAGGGCGTCGACCCGGTGGTGGTACGCCGCTATATCGGCATGGTGTTCCAGCAGCCCAACCCGTTTTCCATGAGCATCTTCGACAACGTCGCGTTCGGCCTGCGCCTGAACCGCTACAAAGGCGACCTCGGCGACCGCGTCAAGCACGCCCTGCAAGGCGCGGCGCTGTGGGATGAGGTCAAGGACAAGCTCAAGGTCAGTGGCTTGTCGCTTTCTGGTGGTCAGCAGCAGCGGTTGTGTATCGCCCGCGCCATCGCCACCGAGCCGGAAGTGCTGTTGCTCGATGAGCCGTGTTCGGCCCTCGACCCTATCGCGACCCGCCGGGTGGAGGAGCTGATGGTGGAATTGAAGAAGGACTACACCATCGCACTGGTGACCCACAACATGCAACAGGCCATCCGGGTAGCAGACACCACGGCGTTTTTCTCGGTGGATATTTCCCAAGGCACGCGCACTGGCTACCTGGTGGAAATGGGCCCGACTGCGCAGATTTTCGGCAGCCCGCGTGAGCAGATGACCGAGGATTACATCAGCGGCAAGTTCAGCTGAACCATCCATGTTCGATAACAGCCGCACCTGCGCCAACGTCTTCTCGGGAATGCCAATGCCTGTAACGCATCGTCTAGATTTGCCAGCGATTGAACGCGCCCTGCGTAAGGTGCAGAGCCGCTTTGCCCAGCTCAGCACGCAGTTTACCGAGCCGCGGGACCCGCTGACGGACGAGGTGTTGGAGAATGTGCTTGCAGGTTATGCGCTGGTTGACGACTACGTCGCCCAGGGCGTGGACCTGTTTGATCTGCACCACCTTGACCTGATGCTGGAGATCAACGCCACGGTGCTCTGTGGTCGAGATCCGGCACGCCGCCTGGAATACGCGCAACACCTGGCCGCAACCGAGGAGCACTTCTTCAACAACGTTGAGGGTGGCATCAAGGACTTGTTCAATTGGTACTGCGCCTACCGCAGTGAATCGGTGTGGAAGCGTGCAGCAGGTGTGTATGTACGCATCCTCAGCAAACCGCAATTGTTCATCGAAGGTAATAACCGCAGTGGCTCGCTGATCGTCAGCTACCTGCTGATGCGTGCAGGGTTGCCGCCGTTCGTGCTGACACTCGAAAACGCCGAAGGCTACTTCAACCCCTCCTCGGTGATCCGCAACTCGGCCAAACATGGGGTGAAGGCCCTGTATGAATTGCCCAAGATCAAGAAAAAGTACGCCGCGTTCCTGGAGGAACAAGCGCCTGATCCGGGTGTGTTTTTCTTGAGCGACGCACCGCAACCAATCTATCAGGGAGGCCAATGATGAGCAGGTATCAAACCTTTGCGGGCAAATGCCGAACGTCCGCCAACCTACTCGTTCAAGCCCTGTCCACGCGTCTGCTCACACGGCCACGCGTACGGATCTCGTTTGATATCGACGACACCCTGGCCTGCCAACTTGATCACTCGCCCGTGGAAAGCAGCTGGTTGCCGGCCTGCGTCCATCGCTGGTGGGGCGAGCCGCTGCGTGTCGGCACCCGCTCCCTGACCCGGGAGCTACGGCGCCAGGGGTGCAGCATCTGGGTTTACACCTCGTCAGGCCGGGCGCCTTCGTATATCAGGCGTTGGCTGATGCTGTACGGCATACGCGTCGATGGCGTGGTGAACAGCGTCGTGCATAACCAAGCCCTCAACGCGCGCGGGCTGTTGAACACGCCGTCGAAGCTTCCGTCGGCCTTCGATATCGATTTACACGTGGATGATTCCGAGGGCGTGCGCATAGAAGGTCATGAACATGGCTTTCGTGTGGTCGTGGTTGACCCGCAGGATGGGCAGTGGGCGCAGAGAGTACTTGAAGCTGTCGCGGGCGTGCAGGCGCAATTGGCCAGGCAGCAAGTGCCCCGATATCAAAAGCCGGCGCGACAAGGTGCTGAAGTTTTTTCTTCCTGAGGGCGAGTGTTATCTGCATCGCTATTTGATATTGGATCGTTATTGGGTTGAGTAAGTCATCCATAACGCGCGCGGCGGGTTTAATTAGTCCTGACCCATTAGTCACGTAAAAAACAAACGCCCACTTATTGTTTGTTAAATAGCGCTCCCGGCGCTTTTTTTTGTATGGGTGCTTAATAACAGCTCCTTACAATCCGATAGTCGGTCGATGTACGGCAATGTTTCTACGCTAATGTTGACAAGCTTCCTTAATGGTAAAAGTCGATATTAAGAAAAGAAGCAGCCTGAACAGAATGCACAACAACAACTTCAATGCATATTGTTTAGCCCGACGTATCAGTTATTACCGTCGACTTCGGTGTTGATCGCTGGGCTCAAGGAGTACTGACATGGCTATATTCGATTACAAGGGTCAAGATGCCCGTGTGCTGATTTCAGATGCCTGGAACCTCGCCACTTACACCAGCGGTGTCGCGACCGTAGGCGCGCTCTACAACCTTCCAGGTGCGGTACTGGGGGAGGGCAACACCTTTGCATTGCCCAAAGGCTGGCGTGAAATCGGCGCCAATGAACTGAGCGTTGATAGCAGTCACACCGATATCACCGGAAGCTTCACCGGCGATGGCGTGTTCGGTTCCCAGGCCAGGGTGTTTGGTCAATACGATGACAGTGGTCAATTGCTGAAAATGGGGTTTTCCATTGCCGGCACCAACTCCCTGACTGATCTGCTGGGCTGGCCGGCCATGATCGATAACTCGTATATCAACGGCTATGAGTACCTGCTCAATTCAATCAAGGATTACGCGATAGGCCACAACCTGAGCGGCAAGGATGTGCTGGTAACCGGCTACAGCCAGGGTGGCTCAGTCACTAACAGTATGTATATCGGCAAAGACACGCTGGCAGACGGTTTCTTCAAGGATTCGGACTACTTTGGCATGGAGTCACCCAAGTCCAGCAACAGCGACGGAATCTACAACTTCGGTTTTGAAAACGATGTGGTGCACCGCCTCACCGGTCAGGAAACCAACGTGGGAAGCGCCATCATCGACGCTCTTCAGGGGAGTGACGCCAGTTACACCTCGACGACCGACAATATTGTGCTGTTCGATACGATCTACGCCCTGCCAACCTGGCCCAACGGTCCGTTTTCCATCGCCAACTTGTCAGGATGGGCCGCGCACCTCGAAGGTATTTTCATCAACCCCATCCAGCGCATCGCCCAGTCGACGTTCTACGATTACATCGAGCGCGATAGCACCATCGTGATCAGCAACCTCGACGCGATCAGCCGCAGCTTCACCTGGGTCAGCGACAAACAGACCGCCACCTCCAACCATTACGGTACACCGGCCTTCCTGCTGGGCACCGACAGTGCAGACAAGCTGCAGGATGGTCGCAGCGATGACTTCCTCGACGGGTTCAGTGGTAACGACAGTTTCCGGGTCAGTACCGGTACCGATATCGTTGCTGGCGGTGCAGGCGATGACAAAGTCTTTCTCAAAGGTACGGCGTCCGCCTACGAAGCCGTGAAACTGAGCGACGGTACGTTGTTTTTGAACGATAGCAGCGGCCAATACGGCCTTAAAGAACTGCATGGCGTAGAGCATGTCGAGTTCGAAACGGGCCTTGCCAACACGCTCGGTCAACTGCCTGTTATCGGTGGCATCTTCAGCGGTATCGAGCAGACGCTGACGCCGTCTTATACGGTCACCAACGGCAAGCTGGATTTCGATGGCCTGTTCGGCGCCGACAAGGCTTACGCCAGATCCATTGAAGGTAGCCAACTGGCCGACACCCTGAAAGGCACTGCAGCACGCGACCTGATATTCGGCCAGAACGGCAATGATCGGCTCGACGGTGGCGCCGGCAATGACCTGCTGCACGGCGGTGACGGCAACGACACGTTGCTGGGCGGCATGGGTAACGACTCGCTGTATGGCGCCAGCGGTAATGATGTTTTGATCGGCGGGCAGGGCAATGACCAGCTCAGTGGTGGCGTGGGCAGCGACTTGTTTGTGTTCGATCAGCGCGGGTTCGGCCACGACGTGATCAGCGACTTCAACATCCATCAGAACGGGCATGATCTGCTGGTGTTCGCCAAGTCGTTGTTTGCGAGCGCCGATGCTGTAATCGGGTCCACCACCCAGAACGGCAGTGACAGCGTGATTCTGGCGGGGGACAGCAGTGTCACCCTGGTGGGGTTCAATGCGGCACAGCTGAGCGCAGAGATGATCAGCGTGGTTTGATGCGGCATCGGTACAGTTGGCGGTAAAACCTCACAGGATCGCTGATGCTGTGGGGTTTTTTCTTGCTTATCGTTTTATAGCAATCTATATCCCGCAGTATCGCGTTTTCCTCACTTGCCGGTAGCCATCATGTGCTTGCTTCGCATGACTACGGCTCGATCAGGCCTTGATCGCTCAGCGCTGCGCGGGCAATCCAATCCCGGTGCGATGCCAGTACGAAGGCTTTCTTCAAGGGTTTGTTGCAGCATCAACAACTCCTCACGCTGCACTTTTAGTGTGGCTTCGATTTGCTGTATCTCCTCCAGACGTACATTGATCTGTTCCAGAGTGAGGGATTTGGAGCAGCTCCCGTCATGAAGGAAAAGGCCACGAATGGTGTCGAGGGAAAACCCCAGCCTTTGCGCGTGGATCACGACTTCCAGGCGTTTAATGGTGGACTCGCTGTAATAGCGATAGTTGTTCATGTCGCGCGTGGGGGCGTCCAGCAGGCCTTGCTCCTCGTAGTAGCGTATTGCTGAAGCAGCAAGGCCGGTACGTCGCGCAATCTCGCCTATCTTCATTTTTTGCTTGACCTTCAAGTTGACTTTAATCCGCAGTATAAGCCGCAGCGTAATCCGGAAGGTAATCGGATTGGGCTGGATAAACACCGTTGACCTACGTGGAATGTGAAGAATGAGCAAAATAACCGAGTTGCTGAATTGGCGTTATGCGACGAAAAGTTACGATTCGTCCAAGACAATACCTGCTGAAAAGCTGGAGCGAATCCTGGAGGCGGTACGACTGACGGCGACGTCGAGCGGGCTCCAGCCATTTGAATTGCTGGTGGTGACCAATCCGCAAATTCGCGAAAAGATTAAGGCGGTCAGCTGGAATCAGTCCCAGGTGACCGACTGCTCTCATTTACTGGTGTTCGCCGCCTGGGATGACATCACGCCTGAGCGTGTCAACATGATGTTCGACCTGACCAATACGGTACGAGCTACCGTCAACCAGGGTTGGGAAGATTACCGTCAAATGCTCCTCGGTATAGTCGCCGAGCGTGGGCAGGAGGCCAACTATCAAGCGGCTGCGCGCCAAGCCTATATTGGCCTGGGCTCGGCTTTAATCGCCGCGGCATCCGAGCAAGTCGACGCGACGCCCATGGAAGGTTTCGACCCATCGGCTGTCGATGAGATTCTGGGACTGGGAGCCAGACATCTGCGCAGTGTGGTGCTCCTGCCTTTGGGGTATCGGGCAGCAGAGTCTGACTGGCTGGTAAACCTGAAAAAAGTACGGCGCTCTCGCGAAAATTTCGTAACCGAAATCAACTAGGGAGAAGTGCAGCCGCTCCACATTGCAGCAATAGTGGGGCGCAGCTGCATGGGTAGAACTGAGTATTTGATCGTGAGTTCCTTTCCAATCATTGAGCGCGGCGCGCCAAGCGCCGCGCTTTGTATCACGCCACGATGTCGCTGACGGCTGCCTGGCCAACGGTGGTGACGAGGAAATCCGCCACACCGTGTCCGGAGAAGTCCACAGCCAAGGTGCCCAGGTTGGTACCCGAGGCATAGTTCAGCACAGCATCGCCGGCATGGCCGGTAAATGCATTGACGAAGCTCAAGCCCGCACCTTTGGTAATGCCCGACAGGTCGATCTTGTCGGAGCCCGAGGTGAAGTCAAAGATCTTGTCCGCAGCGCGTGGCGTGGAATCGGAACTGGCACCGTACACGAACGTGTCGTTGCCGGCGCCGCCCCACAATTGGTCTGCGCCGCCACCTCCGTAGATGAGGTCGTTACCGGCCCCGCCTTTGATGAGGTTGGCGACCTGGTTACCAATGATCAGGTCGTTGCCCGAACCGCCGAATGCGTTCTCGATGGTGACGCCCTTGGCGATCGACACGTTGCCCACCAGGCCGCCCACATCAGAAAACGAGGTGGCAGTGAGGTTGATCTTCTGGTTTTGAGTGAAACCGGAGAAGTCTAGAGTGTCTTTGCCGCCGCCGTCCCATACCGAAAACACCAGCTTGTCGGCATCGGATGTGGCAGTGAGGAAATCACGCCCGGTATTGGAGTTGAACCCGTAGGTCGTGTCACCGGCGCGAGTGCTGTAGTTGGCACCGTAGAGCTTCTGGATCGCGGCGATGTCGTCGATCAGCGGGCCCGCAGCATAGGCTTCGACACCACCTTTACTGAAGTTCTGGTTGGTGTTGCTCTCGCTCCAGTAACTCATCACGGAGTAAGCATGTGTATCTTCGGCATATTTCGCATCCGAATACGACGGTTGACCCACACTGGCGTCGTACGAACCTGGATGCTGCAGTCCAAGTGTGTGACCAATTTCATGGGTCAAGGTTTGACGACCGTAATTGCCGTTTGCCGGTGTTAAATTTTCTTGATAGTTTTGATTGGTATAAAACAACGCATCGCTATTTCCGCTGTTATTAGGGTAAAAGGCGAAAGCCGACCTGGCACCTCCATGCTGCAGGTCGTTACTATAATTACCCAGTGATATATGTGCGTCGCCTCCGCTTCTGGATTCGATGAATGAAATGTTGGCGACGTCCGACCAGGATTGGAACGAAAGGGCTGCCTGGGATCTCTGTTGAGCGTTGAATGCGCTGAAGCCAGAAACATTCTCGGAGGCGTATGCTTGACTTTCTGAAGTCAGAAAGCTGTAGGTGAAGTTGTATTTCCCATTGTGGTCGTTGTCACCCCAATAGTAACCTCCTCGAGTTATTTCATCCGCGGCCTGCGCAATAGTGTAAGACGGCTTGCCCTGTGAGGAATTAAATCCTCCTCGATCATAGGTGTGTGAAAAATTATAGAGTGCCTGGTAATCTTCACTTGTTCGCAGCTGCGCCGAAGTGGTGAGTGGGCTAACAAGATTTTTCGCCAAGATAGTCATACGAGTACATTCCTTCGTGTCCATTGATTTGAAGTGTTATATGCTTATCACGTTTTCGTTGCCTTCTTGTTGTGGTAGTCATTTATAAAGGACTTATGGGTTTAGTGTTATTTAAAAATTAAATATGGTATATAACTTGTTGATATATTCTTAAAAATTATTAAAACACCTTGGGTTGGTGAGTCAATTGACTGATTTTATTGCGGGGCGGTAATTCACGGTTCTCAAGGTGCATCCAAGAGGCGGTTAAGTAGTGTGGTGGCCTATTGATGGCTCGTCCTCAATATATTGATCACGGCCAGATCCCCTCTCATGCTGACTCGGTCAGTTAGCCGGTCAGTGTGTAGAGATCGGTCATGCAGCTGTCTTCTGCCTGGCATTGCTCTCGCTTCGAGATAACAACGAAAGCGAACGAACGATTTGATCTCACTCGCCCGTAGATTGCTCTTGCAAAAAAACTTGGCCTCCACTCTTAAAAACCCCGTAGATTGGGGAACTATAGAAGCTCCAAAATACTGAAGAGGACGTGCCAATACTTACTAATGTGTCGGGTTGGCAACTCCGGCCCGGGCATGAATTTTCTCGGCCGTCTCCTGTTTTGAGTGACCTCTACATGCGTTTACCGACACACATCAGGCATTTACAGACGTTAGTGGGCTAATAGATTGGCCGTGATCTTTGACACGGTCATCCTCGATAACGATTTTGCTGCTGGAGGAAATGTAGTACTCGTTTGTCTTTGCTAGACCTTGGACGACCATTAAATAGCCTCTTGAATCGCTACGCGTCCACGTGTCGCTATTACCTTGCTCTATTGGGTAGTAGTCCTCACTGGGGGTTGTATCAGTATGCCATGCACTTACTGCAACCTTGACAATTCTGCTTGCGCCGTTTGTGATTGTGATAGCCATATTTGCATTCCTTTTGGATTTTAAATTCCATGAGTTGGCTCCCTATTTAAAATAAAGCTGCAGACTTGCCACTGCTACAGAAAATCCGTAGTTAGGTTAACTCGCTGGCGCCATATTCAATTGATACTGGAGTCCAGCTCAATGCTGGACTCCAAGTAAAATGCAATGTGTTGCATGGGTTTATTGTTCTACCTGCTTCCGCAGTCAAGCTTACAGGCGGGAAAATGCAAGGTGTCATTACCTTGCCAACGCGTCGATTCTGACGAATGGTTAAATAAGATTTTGAAATAGTTGTTATTCACTCGAGTTCTTTCGCATAGGCCCATTGCCTAGTATTCAATCTGGAGTAAATAAGCACTTTAGCCCTCGCTGCTTCCACCCGGCTCGGCAACTCAATGATGGAAGTTTCTAGAGCCAGTTGGTTTTCGTAGAGCTTAGAGAGAATTGCGGAGCTGAAAAGATAAGGGCCTGCTCAGGTTTCCCTGGCAAGCCCTTGATATCTATGGTGCCCGAACCCGGAATCGAACCGGGACGCCCTTACGAGCGGGGGATTTTAAGTCCCATGCGTCTACCAGTTTCGCCATTCGGGCGGTAGCGCGGTGTAGCAGGGTTGGGAATATATAGATCCTGTCGCTTCGGCGCAACCTCGAAGCGCGCTTTCCTGCATAAAGATACCGATGAAAAAGTGTGGCAGATCAGTGATCTACAGGGCCTTTGGGTTAAGTCCTGATGAATGCTTGCGCCGCAGGAACACGCCTCATAAATGACAGTCATAGCGACATGCCATCCCGGCAAATCGCAAAGGAGTCAGTTGATGCTCAGTGTCCGTAGGCGTTCTTGGATGATGGCTGCAGGCGTGGTGGGGCTGTTGGGTGCGGCGATAGCTGGCCCGGCGCAGGCGGCGAGTGCGGTGCGGTGGGGAGAGTTCAGTGCATCGTCGACAGACAGATTGACGGGCGCCTCGGTAGAGGCGGGCAATACCTATGTGTTGAAGTCGTCGAGTATTTCCGTCGGCGATATCGAGGCGTTGCAAGCGGCGCAAAAGCGTAGCGAAAGCGAGCTGCAAAGCCTGAAAACCAAAATGGATGATCAGGATCGTGCATTTGACGAGTTCAAGCGTAAAGACGGGTCGAGTTCCAGCAGCAGTGATAGCCAGTTGTCGAGTCTCAAGCGCACGGTGGATGAGCAGAAAAATACGATAGATCGGCAGAAAGACGAAATCGCCGGCCTCAAGCGCGGCCTGGATGATTTGAAGCGCAGTGTGGAGACGTTGAGCAGCAAGGTGAAGTAAAGGAGAGGGCTTGCTCGGGAAAGCGGTGCTTCAGTAACTGGCTCAGTGCCTGACGTACCGCATTCGCGAGCAAGCCCGCTCCCACAAGATTTGTGTAATGCGCTGTGCCCGCGTTCAGTCAATCAGTGCCAGCAGGTCGGTAGTACCCACGTCCACGCCAGCCTGGGTCAGCAGTGTTGTCACCTGGCCCCGGTGGTGGGTCTGGTGGTTGAAAAAGTGCACCAGCAGGCCGAAGAAGGGCTTCTCACCTGCCACGCCGCGCATGTTGTGGTAGCGCAGGCGCTGGTCCAGATCAGACTCCTGCAGCGTGTTGGCCCAATCAATGATCAATTGATCCAGCCAGGCGCGATGGGCTGACAGTTCACTCAGGTTGGCAAAGGCCAATTGCTTGAGATCCACCGGTGTAGGGATGTCGCTCAACGGTGCCAACGCGCGAAAGCCCGCCGGATGTTCGGCAAAGCGCTTGAGCCAGACTGTGTCGCCCAGCATCAGGTGGTTCAAGGTGCCGAGGATCGAGCCGAAAAACGCCTGGCGATCCACCGTCAACTCCGCGTCGGTCAAGGTGCCGGCGGCGGCGTAGACCTTACGGTTCATCCATTGATTGTAGTGGGCCATCAACCCAATATGCTCGATGCGGTTCACCGCGGTTCTCCCTTGACGGCATGGTGGCGACATCATAAAGCTTGCCCGCCCGGCGGTCATGGTGTTCCATCGCAGGCGAACTATGTTTGATAAACGCCATTATTGCGCCCCGGGAGGGCGACACCATGAATACCAGCGATCTACTGGAACAACTGTGGCGAGCAGGGCAGCAAGGCGGCGGCGCTTCGGGCGGCGGCCTGGGCGGATTGCTTGGAGGTTTGTTGAAAAACGCCGGTACCGGCAATGCATCAGCCGGTGGCGGCTTGGGTGGTTTACTGGGTGGCCTGGGTGGCTTGTTGGGCGGCGCTCCGGCAGGCGGCACGACCCAGACGCGTAGCAGCGGCGGAATGAATTACGCGGCGCTGGCATCTCTCGGCATGGCCGCCTTCCAGGCGTATCAAGCGTGGCAACGTCAGCAGGCGAATGCACCGCAGCAAGCCATCCAGACCGTTGACCAGCTTGAAGGGCCTGAAGCCGAAGCCCATAGCCACGGCGTACTGCGTGCAATGATCGCAGCAGCCAAGGCGGACGGCAGGATCGATGAGCAAGAGAAAAAGATGATCTCTACCGAGATCGGCCGTCATACCGACGATCCACAACTGCAGCAGTGGCTCGACGCCGAAGTCGCCAAGCCACTGGATGCCGCAGATTTCGCTGAATATGCCAAGGACCCAGCAATCGCTTCGGAGATTTACCTGGCCAGCGTCCTGCTGGTTAATGATCAGCAGGACGCCGAGCGAAACTACCTGGACGATCTGGCCGGGCAGCTGCAAATCGACCCCCAGTTGCAGGTACACCTGGAGCAACAGGCCAAGGCCTAGAACCTGAAAGTAGCCCCAGTGGTCAGCCACTGGGCACGGTCCCCAGTCAAACTGCGCCCGACCACCAGGTCCACGTCGACAAACTTGCCGACGTGGAATCTCGGCCCCGCCTGCCATGCTTGTTCACCGCCTTCCTGGCCATAGCGTTCGCCAATCAACGTCAACACCTGCGCAAGCTGGTATTCGAAACCCATGCCCCAGGTCAGGCGGTGCTGTTGCGCGCCGTCGTTATAGGCATGGTTCCAGCCGGCATTCAGGTTCAGGCGCAATGCATCCATGGCCTGCCACGTTAACGGCACGTTGAAGTCAGCGCCGTCGAATGCGTGCTGACGATCGAGGGCAATGTGCGCCCCGACGGAGACTGCCAACTCCAGCCCCAGGTCTTCTCGTGACAACAGCTGCGCCTTCACCTGTGGGCTGACTTGCGTTTCGCCCTTTCCCGCGTCAGTGGCCCGCGATAACGCCGCGCCCCACTGCACCCATGGCATACCACTGAACGTGCAGGCCGGGGACAAGGTTTCGTTGTGCATACTGCCTGCGTGCCGATTGGCGGTGTGCCAGGCATCGATGTTGCATTCGCCAGGCGCATTGATCGCGCCATCATCCACCACGTAGGCGCCGCCGGCAGCATTCGCCTTGGAAACCAGAGCGAGGATTAACAGCGTGCCCAGCGTCACGCCGATAAAGATCAGGTTGCGCTGCAAGGCGCGGCGCTTGGCCGGTGGCAAGAGCAGCAGGGTGGGACGCGCCCTGCGCAAATGGCGCGCGCGATATTTGGCAAACCCGTCCGGGTGCTTCGGGTTGTGTGGGGTGTGCATGGTGCACCTCGCTTGAATTCAGCTTTCTACGGTCAGCACCGAAATGCCGCTGGCTTTGGCCTGGCAGACCAGCTCCGAGGTATCGTCACCGCCGGGCAGGGCGATGATCAGGTCGGGGCGGCTGTCGGCCAGCATGAAGTGGTTGCGTTGGCGTTCCGCCTGTTTGCCGTGGCGCTGCCAATTGGGTGGGTAGCGCACCACGTCGATACCGATTTCCCGCGCCCATTCCTCGATCTCGCTGCCGAGGAACTGGTTGCCGCCGTGGATCAACACCTGCACTGGGTGCAGGCGGTGGTAAGCGTCCAGCACGTGGCGGGACTTTTTGGTGTCGGCGTAATGACGACCTGCACAGATCAAGACGCGCATAGGGAGCATCCTTGTATTGCACGGTGGCGGCCGGGCGACCACCACCGTTTGAATGGCGGGGGATCAGTACCACTGCTTGAAGCGGCGGATGTAGATCGTTTTCATCAGTTGAGCGACGCAGCAGTAAGCCAGCAGGGTGCCTACCAGCCATGGGAAGTACGCCATCGGCAGCGGTTGCAGACCCACCAGGGTGCCTAGCGGCGAGAACGGCACGTAGATGCCCAAGGCGATCACAATGCAGGTCATCATCAACACCGGCCATGCGGCCGTGCTCTGGAAGAACGGAATCTTGCGGGTGCGCAGCATATGCACCACCAGGGTTTGCGAAAGCAGCCCTTCGATAAACCAACCGGACTGGAACAGCGTCTGCATTTCCACACTGTTGGCCGAGAACACGTACCACATCAGGGCAAAGGTGGTGATGTCGAAGATTGATGAGGTCGGCCCGATCCAGATCATGAAGCGGCCGATATTTTTTGCATCCCACTTGCGCGGTTTGGCCAGGTACTCCTTGTCCATCTTGTCCCACGGCAGAGCCAATTGGGAGATGTCGTACATCAGGTTCTGCAGCAGCAGGTGGATCGCCAGCATCGGCATGAACGGAATGAACGCACTGGCTACCAGCACCGAGAACACGTTGCCGAAGTTGGAGCTGGCGGTCATGTTCAGGTACTTCATGATATTGCCGAAGGTTTCGCGGCCCTTGAGCACGCCTTCTTCCAGCACCATCAGGCTCTTTTCCAGCAGGATGATGTCGGCCGACTCCTTGGCGATATCCGTGCCGCTGTCCACCGAAATACCCACGTCGGCATCCCGTAGCGCCGGTGCATCGTTGATGCCGTCGCCGAGAAAGCCCACCGTATGGCCGTTGGCTTGCAGTGCCTTGAGCACACGGGATTTTTGCAGCGGTGTCAGCTTGGCGAACACCGTGCGTTCTTCCACGCGGCGCAGCAGGGTGGCGTCGTCCATGGCTTCGATTTCCACGCCCAGCAGCGGCTGGCCGGGTTCGAGGCCAACCTGGCGGCAGATCTTGCTGGTGACCACCGCGTTGTCGCCGGTCAACACTTTGACCGCCACGCCAATCTGTTGCAGCGCGGCAATTGCCGGGCCCGCGGTTTCCTTCGGCGGGTCGAGGAAGGTCAGGAAGCCCTGGATCACCAGGTTGCGTTCATCGGCAGTGGTGTATTGCTGACGCGCCAATGCCTTGGGGATATGGCGGGTTGCGACCACCAGTACCCGGAAACCGTCTTCGTTGTAGTCGTTGGCAATCGCCAGCAGTGCCTCGCGACGGCGATCGTCCAGGGGTACGGCGGCGCCGTCTTCCAGGGTGTGGGTTGAAATGCTCAGCATCTCTTCCACGGCCCCTTTGCACACCAGCAACTGGTCACCGGCGGCATCCTTGACCACGATCGACAGGCGACGGCGTACAAAGTCGAAGGGCAATTCATCGACCTTGCTGTAGGCAAATGGCACCTGGAACTTGGGGTTTTGCGCCGAGAACTGCACCACGGCCTGGTCCATCAGGTTCTTCATGCCGCTCTGGTGAAAGCTGTTGAGCCAGGCCAGGGACAGCACCGCGTCGTCGCGCTGGCCGAAGGCGTTGACGTGATGCTCAAGGATGATCTTGTCCTGGGTCAGGGTGCCGGTCTTGTCGGTGCACAGCACATCCATTGAACCGAAGTTCTGGATCGCGTTGAGGCGCTTGACCACCACTTTGCGCTTGGCCATGGCTGTAGCGCCTTTGGCCAGGTTGGCACTGACGATCATCGGCAGCATTTCCGGGGTCAGGCCGACGGCCACCGCCAGGGCAAACAGGAAGGCATCGCCCCAGTCCCCCTTGGAGAAGCCATTGAGGAAGAACACGATCGGCACCATCACCAACATGAAGCGGATCAGCAGCCAACTGACACTGTTCACGCCACGGTCGAAGGCGGTTTGCACCCGCGAGCCGACAATCGCCTTGGCCAGGGAGCCGAAGTAAGTGCGCGGTCCGGTAGCCACCACCACCGCCTTGGCGCGGCCGCTCACCACGTTAGTGCCCATAAAGCAGATGTTCGGCAGGTCCAGCAGATTACCTTGGTCGGCGGCGAGGTTGGAGGCGGATTTTTGCGTGACATCGCCCAGGGTGTCGTACTTCTCCACCGGCAAGGCTTCACCGGTCAGCACGGCCTGGCTGATAAACAGGTCGCGTGACTCGATCAGGCGGATGTCGGCGGGGATCATGTCGCCGGCCGACAACTGCACGATATCGCCGGCCACCAGATCGCGCATCGGCACTTCGCGCAAAGTGGGCTGGGCGCCGACCTGTTCGCGACGTAGCACGGTGGCGGTGGTGCGTACCATCGCCTTCAGGGCCTCGGCGGATTTGGCCGAGCGGTGTTCCTGCCAGAAGCGCAGCAGGCTGCTGAGCAACACCATGGTCATGATGATGATGACTTTGGTCAGATCGACTTCTTCACCCGCCTGCAGTGGCAACCAATAGTCGGTGACAAAGCTGATACCGCCCAGGGTCAACAGCACGTAGATGAACGGGTTGTTCAGTGCCTGCAGGAACTGGACGATGGCGTGTGGCGGCTTGTCATGGGCGACTTCGTTATAGCCTTCCCGTTGCAGACGCGCCGAGGCGTCCAGTTCGGTCAGGCCGTCCTGGGTGGCTCGTACATTGGCGAGGGTGGCCGCCAGGCCATTCTGGGCTTCACGGGCGGCGCGCATCGACAGCTTGGTGTCGGCAGCGGTGCCATTTTTCTTGTGCAGAGGCGTGTTTTTTACGGCGCTCATTGTCTGTACTCCTGTCGCCAATTCTCGACAAAACATACCCAGTACTTACCTGCATATAGGCGAGCGAAAGCATGCCGAGCCGCGGACTTCGCGATCGGTTTAAATAAAGTGTTCAGGTAACTTCTACAATGCCCGCTAACAGCGCATTAATTAACTTGCGCGCAGCGGGCTCCTACTGGACTTGTTCATAAAGAACTCCAGGGCGTCAATAAGAAAGTTGTTGTTTCCAGCCAGGTCAGGCGGCGCGAGCGCTCACGTAAAGACCGAGCATCAAGCTGGCTTGCGCCAGGCGGGAAACCTTGGGTCTCTGTGGGTCTTGAGGGTCGGCGTGATCCCAGTGCTGCACCAGTTGGCCGCTGTCAGGGCAGATACGCCAGTGCGCCAGCGGCGGTACCGGGCGTACTTGGGAGGAGGGTGCAGCAAAGGCCGGGCGGGTTGGCCTGAAGCCCACGGGCTCGCGGCACAGCTTGGCGCGCAAGGCTGCGGCCAGTGTAGGTACATCGGGTAAAGCAATGAGTTGGAAGGTCATAACACACCTCGGGACCGGACACGCGACCGGTGAGGCAGTTACGGTGGAGCATCGAGCTCTAGCGCAGCTTACCGGACCTGGAAGGCGAGTCCTGTCATATTCTGGGTTTGGCGCCCGATGCCCGCAGAGGCGGTGCTCGGACAGCGACTAGATACTGTGTCCATTGGCTTCTTTTGTGAGGTTTAAAAAAGGCCCCAGTTGCGGGCACGGGCAATCTACTCAGAGCGTTACAGAATGTCAACGCATGATTAACTAAATTAGTCCGCGTTCAGAGTTTGTTCAGACAAGAGGCATGTTCAAGTTACTGGCCAGATAACTTTATATACCTTGCGCGGCGAGTATCGCCAGATAGATCAATACTAAACCGCACGCCGCATAACTCACGCGTTGCCAGGTCGGTGATGCGTTCTTGCGCAGCAGATTCACCAACGCGGCGGTGAGAAAACACGAGAGCACCGACGCCAGCATGAATCCGGCAAAAAACGTCAGGGTCTGCCCCTGGCTGGGGGTTGCGCCGACGATGCCCGACAGGGCGCTGCCCAGGGCGCCCCAGTAGACAATATTCTTTGGGTTGGCCAGGGAGATCGCCGCGCCTACGGCCAACGCATTTTTGCCTGAGCTGGCAGGGACGTTGTCGGTTGCGGGTAACTGCCACGCATCAATCAGGCTGCGGATGCCCAGCCAGGCCAGGTACAGCGCGCAGAAGATCGTCAGTGGCACTCGCACCGCATCATGCTGAATCAGCAGTGCGATACCGGTGAGGCCGATCACTGCCCAGACTGCATCGCCTACGAGGGAACCAAACTGCACCATCAGGGCCGGTGTGAAACCATGCAGCAAGCCGCGACGCAGGGTCTCTGCCAGCACCGCGCCAGGAGACAGGCAAAACACAAAACCGAATACCAGCGCATAGACAAAGATCGACAGCATGCCCGTGTCCTTTCAGGAAAGTGCGAAAGCATACGTCAGCGCAGGGTTAAGAAACCATGCAGATTTTAATGGTCCACGATCCAAATGTGGGAGGGGGCTTGCCCCCGATAGCAGTGTGTCAGTCAGCTCATCTGTAGCTGACCCTCCGCTATCGGGAGCAAGCCCCCTCCCACATTGAGGCTATACGCTCAAGTTCAACCTTCAATTCATCCGCGCCGAGGCTGGCAAATGGCAGCGCAAAAAACGCCTCGCAGCGAGCGGCAATAATGTCGAGGGTGGCCTTGAATGCAGCGTCTACCTGGGCTTCATCACCCTGCACGTGGGAAGGGTCCTGCAACCCCCAATGCGCCTTCACCGCCGCACCGAAATACACAGGGCAAGCTTCCCCGGCCGCGTTGTCGCACACCGTGATGACCACATCCGGCGGGCTGCCTTCAAAGGCGTCATTGCCCTTGCTGTACAAACCTTCGGTGCTGATGCCGGCTGCCTGCAGCGTGCTCAGGCTGCGGGGCAAAACCTGGCCCTTGGGGAAACTGCCGGAGCTGATCGCTTCGAAGCCCTCAGGCGCCATATGATTGAACATGGCTTCGGACAAAATACTGCGACAACTGTTAGCGGTACACATGAAAAGCACTTTCATTGCAGG
This sequence comes from Pseudomonas sp. HN8-3, assembly GCF_020790195.1. NCBI lineage: Bacteria > Pseudomonadati > Pseudomonadota > Gammaproteobacteria > Pseudomonadales > Pseudomonadaceae > Pseudomonas > Pseudomonas sp. HN8-3. The sequence continues at coordinate 3,081,218 of NZ_CP086206.1, read as the reverse complement.
CTCCTTTAAACGCTCAGGCGCAAGGCGAGGGCAGCGAGGGTGATCAACAGCACCGGCAAAGTCAGCACGATTCCGACCTTGAAGTAGTAACCCCAAGTGATAGTGATGCCTTTGCGTGCCAGGATATGCAGCCACAGCAAGGTGGCCAAACTGCCTATGGGGGTGATTTTCGGGCCCAGGTCGCTGCCGATCACATTGGCGTAGATCATTGCGTCCTTGACCACGCCCACAGCATGGCTGGACTCGATGGAGAGTGCGCCGATCAGCACCGTCGGCAGGTTATTCATCGCCGATGAGAGCAGCGCCGTCAGCACCCCGGTGCCCATAGCCGCGCCCCACACACCATAGGTGGCGAAAGTGTCGAGCCAGGTGGCCAGGTAGTCGGTCAGGCCGGCGTTACGCAGCCCATACACCACCAGGTACATGCCCAGGGAAAAGATCACGATCTGCCAGGGCGCTTCCTTGAGGACTTTACGTGTGGAAATCTTGTGGCCCTTGGCGGCAATCACCAGCAGCAGTACGGCGCAGACGGCGGAAATCGCACTGATGGGAATGCCCAGAGGTTCCAGGGCGAAACAGCCGATGAGCAGAATACCCAGTACCCACCAACCGGCGCGGAACGTCGCGGGGTCGTGGATGGCACTGGCGGGGTCTTCCAGGTCGGCCGGGTCGTAGGTCTGGGGAATGTCCCGGCGGAAAAACCACAGCAGCACTGCCAGGGTCGCGGCCACGCTGACCAGGTTCACCGGCACCATCACGGCGGCATATTCGTTGAAGCCGATCTTGAAATAATCAGCCGAGACGATGTTTACCAGGTTCGATACCACCAATGGCAGGCTCGCCGTATCGGCGATAAACCCCGCGCCCATGACGAATGCCAGGGTCGCTGCCGGTGAAAAACGCAGGGCCAGCAGCATCGACATCACGATGGGCGTGAGAATCAACGCCGCACCGTCATTGGCAAACAGCGCCGACACCAGCGCACCCAGCAGCACCATATAGGCAAACAACCGCCGTCCGCGGCCACGCCCCCAACGCGCCACATGTAGGGCTGTCCAGGCAAAGAAGCCGGCTTCGTCCAGCAACAGGCTGATGATGATCAGTGCGACGAAGGTACCGGTGGCATTCCAGATGATGTGCCACACCACCGGGATGTCCGCCAGGCTGATCACCCCGCAACCCAGGGCCAGGATCGCGCCCAGGCTGGCACTCCAGCCCACGCCAAGGCCCTTGGGCTGCCAGATGACCAGTACGATGGTGACGAGGAAAATCGCAATTGCGACAAGCATGAATAAACGCTCCGATGGCTCAGCAGCAGGTGCTGGCCCGTTGTGGTCTGTCGCCCATTGCATCCAGACGCAGCGCGTCGTTCTGCAACCATGGCTGGTTGGCTTGCAGGGTGGTGTCCAACACCTGTGTGACCCAGGCGGGCAGTGCCGGGTTGATGCGGTAGTAGATCCATTGCCCTTGACGGCGGTCCAGCAGCAGCCCGCAACTGCGCAGTTGCGCCAGATGACGGGAGATCTTCGGCTGGCTATCGTCCAAGGCATGGATCAGTTCGCATACGCAAAGTTCGCCTTCGCGCAGGATCAATAGGGTCATCCGAGCGCGGGTGGCATCAGCCAGGCACTTGAACAGGGTGGGAGGAGAGAGGAGATCCGACATGATCAGGGTATCCATATATGGTTATTCGAATATACGTATTTCCATATGTTTCGGTCAAATCCTGTTTCAGTTGATGTGGATCAAATGCCCGTGAAACAGCCACAACTGTTTGAAATTAAAATGAAACACAAAGGTCCTACAGTGCCTGCTCATTGCTGATGAAGGAAGAACCCGCGTGACCCGTGCCACTCGCAACCTGCGCAAGACCCTGGATTCCGTCGCGGAAAATAACGAAACCGCGGCGTTCGACCTGATGCGCGCCGTGGAAAAACTCGGTGACGAAGTGCTGCGCCAGCGCCTGCTCAACACCATCCACCGGCTGAACCAGGACGCGTACGAACTGCGTGAAGCGCGGGATTCGGTGGAGCAGGTTTCGGTGAGGCTCGCCTGAGCAAGATCGTTCAAGACAAGCCCCTGATTGCACTGGCATGCTTGTCGACTGTCCGTCGATGAGCCGTTTCCATGCCCACTGCATTACCTCATTACGCCTTCACTCGCGGCGCCATCGCCGTTATTCCCTTGTCTCTTGCCTGCGCCCCGTGGGGGTTGCTCGCCGGCTCCATGGCCATCGATGCGCAATTTACCCCGCTGCAAGCCCAAGGCTTGTCTGCCATCGTGTTTGCCGGTGCGGCGCAGTTGGTGGCCATCGGCATGGTCAAGAGCGGTGCCAGCCTGATATCCATCGTACTCACCACTTTGTTACTGACCTCCCAGCATCTGCTCTATGGCATGCACATGCGTCCCACGCTGTCGTCGCTCAATGTCCGGTGGCGCATGAGCCTGGGTTTCCTGCTGACCGATGAATTCTTTGCCCTGGTCAACCACTATGACCGCCAGACCTTCAATCGTTGGTACGCATTGGGCGTCGGCCTGACGTTTTACATCATCTGGAACCTGTTCACCCTGGCCGGCATTGTGTTGGGCAAAAGCATTCCGGGCCTTGATCAGCTGGGGCTGGAGTTTTCCATTGCCGCAACCTTTATCGCCCTGATCACTCCGGTGGTGCGCGATGTGCCGACCGTGGTGTGTGTCGCGGTCTCGCTGCTGTGTTCGGTGTGGTTGAGTTATTTGCACTGGGAGTCGGCGGTGGTGGTCTCGGGTGTACTGGGGATGAGCGCAGGTTTTGCCTGCAAGCGATTGGGAGTTGGGCAGCGATGATTTACCTGATGATTGTGGCCATGGGCCTTGTGGTGTTTTTCAACCGCTACCTGTTTATTGAGCCACGTTTGCCGGTGAGGCTTAATCGTGGCGCCCGTGAGTTCCTGGGTTTTGCCGTGCCGGGGATGCTTACGGCGATCTGCGGGCCGATTATTTTCCTGGCAGATCATCGGCTCAACTTGAGCCCGAGCAACCCTTACTTGCTCGCAGGTATCTGCGCCGTGGCCTTGATGTTCTGGACGCGCAGTGTGCTGATCACTGTGCTGTTGAGCATGGCGCTGTTCTATCTGTTTCGCTGGTGGTTCTGACGCCAGGGCAAAAAAAAGCCCGCGGGAGGGCGGGCAGAAGGGAGACTTCCAAAAAATGAGCTTGGCCACTATAGACGGCGGGTTGGCCCGTCACAGTGAAACAAAGTTCATGGGCGCGTCAGTTGGCCGCGGCACAGTGGTAGAGTCACGGTTTTTCCAAGGAAGCACAGGCATGTTCAAGATGGTAATCGGCGCATTGGTACTGGCCGCACTGGCCGGTTGCGCGGGCTCGAAGATGAAAGAGGCGCGTGCAGGCAGCCCCTATAAAACCCTGGCATCGGACAAGGCCACCCTGGTGGTCGCCCAGTGCATTCAGTTCGGCTGGCAGGATGAGCGCGTGTTCGGCGTTGATGCCGGCGGTTTCAAAGAGCCCACCGAGGCAGGTGGCTACACCGTCTACACCACGGCCGGCGACTACTTTGTTGACATACAAAGCACAGGGGCGGGTTCTACCGTCAAATACTATGCCGTGGAGGACAACATGCCAGCCAAACGTCGCCTGGCAGCGCTTGCCACTTGTCTGTAATACCTTGCCTTAACCCGATTCCGAAACGCCTGGCGGGACAGCCGCCGGGCATTGCCTTATGATTCAATCGCTCGCTCGACGTGATGGCTCTTTACCGGTACACGGATGTCGAGGCTTAAACGTCGAGCGAGCACCTCTTTGTTCAGCCTCAACGCGGCATAAAACCCAAGTGCCAGCGCCGCGGAATCATCAATGTCACCAGCCCCAATAACCCCGCCAATGCACCACTGACCCACAGTGCGCGCAGTCCCATTTGCTGCTCCAGCAGTGCGCCGATCACGGCACCGACAAACATTCCGGCCCACGGAATCAATTGCACGCGCCAACCATTGCGACGCTCGCCCATTACCCAGCGCCCCAGCCCGCGACCAAAGCGTGAGAGCGCCCCGGTGACGTAAGTGAGCCCCACGGGTAATCCGTTCACTTCTTCGACCGCCGCGTTGAGCATGCCCATGGCAATAATTGCCGCGAGCAACGCGGGCAAGGTGTCGGTCGCCGGCAACAGCGCCGCGCCGCAGAGCAAGGCGCCGATGCACAGCAACAACGGCAGTGCGTGGCGCTTGCTGAAACGGCTGACCACCACACCCAAGGCATTACCGACCACAAAGGTGGCAACCAGCAACACCAGACGCCCGGTGAGCCCCAGGTCACCCGCGCTGATGGCCACCGCCAGGCGCGTGGTGTTGCCGCTCATGAACGAGACGAAATCGCCGCTGGCCATAAAGCCAATGGCATCGGTCATGCCCGCCAGCACCGACAGGCAGGCCACCAGCATCAAGCCCACGCGGCCACGCCAGCGCTGGCGATGGGCGAGCGTGGCATTGGTGTAAGGCTTGCGGGACGAAGGCAGCATGGGGCTGGGTTCCACGATGAGATTATTCGGCCACTACCGTAGGACGCTTTGCGTGTATGCGCAATGACTTCAGGCACGTTCCAGTTGCCAGCCTGTGGGGTGCCAGGTCAGATGATGAGTCGGCTCGATCGCCTGCAAGAATGCAGGGTCGTGTGACACGGCCAGCATCGCGCCGGTAAATCCCTTCAAGGCCTGCTCAAAGGCAAGCACCGACTCCAGGTCCAAGTGGTTGGTGGGTTCATCCAGGAGCAACAATTGCGCTGGTGTATCACGCCACAAGGCAACGGCCATGGCGGCTTTCAAGCGCTCGCCACCGCTGAGTTGCCCGGTCGGCCGCGTGACCCGCGAAGCATCCAGCTGCAGCAGCGCCAGGCGCGTGCGCAGTTCGGCTTCGGCCAACGGCGTGTCGAGCAGGTTGAGCTGCTCGACAATGCTGCACCGGTCATCCAGCAACGCCAGCTGCTGATCGATATAAGCGCTGGGCACCGCCACTGTGCACCCGCCACTGATCGCCTGCCACTGGCCTGCAAGTAATTTGAGCAGGGTGGATTTACCGCAACCGTTCGGCCCGCGTACGGCAACGCGTGCGGCCCCCGACAGGCTGATCGTCAGGTAGGTGCCCGACGCCTTGGGGTCGAGCCAGGGCAATTGCGCACGTTCCAGAGTCAGGACCTGCCGGCCGTTGGGTACTGCCGAGCCTGGCAAGGCGAGCAGGGTCGGCGTCTCATCCACTACGCGCGCGTAGGCTTGGCGCACCTGGGCGTCGAGTTGGTGTTTGTGATCGTGGTGGGCACTGCGCACCGTGCTGACGACTTCCTTGGCAGCGCTTTTCCAGCGGGCCTTGGTAAAACGGTCGACGTTGGCGGTCTCGGCCTGCTTGCGTGAGCGCGCAGCATGGCGCTGGAGGCTGTCATGGTCTTTTTGCAAGCGCCGACGCTCACGGCTACGTTCCTGGCGCGCATGTTCCCATGCGGCGATAGCGGCGTGCTGTTGGGTATCGCGTTGCTGTCGATAGGCAGCGTAGTTGCCGCCATACACCTGAACGCCAAGGGGCGATAATTCGATGATGCGCGCCATGGTGTCGAGTAATTGGCGGTCATGGCTGACCACCACCAGGCCGCCGCGCCAATCAGCCAGTTCGCGCAACAGCCACTCGCGCCCGGCGCTGTCGAGGTGGTTGCTGGGTTCGTCCAGAATCAACAACTGCGGCGCCGCCAACAGCGCTCCGATCAGCGCGACCCTGGCCAGTTGGCCGCCGCTGAGTCGGTCGGATTGAGTGTCGGCGGCAAGTGTTGGCAAGCCTGCGGCATCCAATGCCAGGCGTAGGCGCTCTGCGAGGTCCCAGCGATCATCGATCAGTTCCAGATCGCCCTGGCGGCCGTCGCCGCGTGCCATACGCTCCAGGGCGGCCAGGGCAGGGGCGGTGCCGGTGATATGGGCGACAGTTTCTCCCGCTTGAATCGTCAACGCCTGGGGCACATAGATCAGGCTGAGTGGTCTTTTCAATGTGCCTGAAGACGGTTGCAGGATGCCGGCCATCAACTTCGCCAGGATACTTTTACCACGGCCATTGCGCCCGACGATGCCGGTGTGGGTGCGATCAATGGACAGGTTCACGTCCTCCAGCAAGGTTTCGCCATTGGCGAACTGGAAAGACACATGTTGCAGGGAAACAAGAACGGGCAGCCGGTTGACGTCAGTCATCAGCACCTCCAAAAAAATGTCGAACAGGCCAACAAGCGCGCCAGGCGGCTCGTTGCGGATACATTCTGGAAGGCTTAGTTGTTCACGTCGGCGCTCGTCCCGTAAATCAGAAGGGGCGCAAAGGCTAACCCACCTTGGCTTTGTGCGGCAAGTCTTCGGCCAGCTTCTCCAGGAACATCGCCAGGGCGACTTCCTCGGCTTTCAGACCCTTGCGCACTCGTGGCTTGGGCAGTTTCGACAGTTCGCCGAGGCTGAAATGCTCAAGCACCGCGGGGTGGATGTAGCACTTGCGGCACACGGCGGGCGTGTTGCCCAACTGCCTGGCCACGTCCTTGACCATTCCTACCACGTGCCGCTTGGCGTCTGACTCCGGCTGCCACGCCAACTCGCGCAACACCGCCAATGCCATCGCCGTGCCCGCCCAGGTGCGGTAGTCCTTGGCGGTGAAGTCTTCGCCGGTGAGTTCGTGCAGGTAAGCGTTGACGTCATGGGAACTGACGGTGTGGCGTTCACCGTCTTCGTCCAGATACTGGAACAGGTTCTGCCCGGGCAATTCCATGCAGCGCTTGACCACGCGGGCCAGGCGTCGGTCCTTGACGCTCACTTGGTGCTCGACACCGCTTTTGCCGCGAAACTGAAACTGGATTTCGCTGCCCTTGATGTCCACATGGCGATTGCGCAGGGTGGTCAGGCCGTAGGATTTATTCTCGCGGGCGTATTGGGTATTGCCGACGCGGATCAGCGTGGCGTCCAGCAACGTCACCACCGTGGCCAGCACCTTTTCGCGGGTAAAGCCGGGCTCGGCGATTTGGGCTTCCAGCTGTTTGCGCAATTTTGGCAAGGCGCTGCCGAATGCCTGCAACCGCGAATACTTGTCGCTGTCACGCACTTCGCGCCAGCGTGGGTGGTAACGGTATTGCTTGCGGCCACGGGCGTCGCGGCCGGTGGCTTGCAGATGGCCGCGCGGGTCTGCGCAGATCCACACATCGGTGTAGGCGGGCGGTACCGCCAGTGCGTTCAGACGTTTTATTTCATCAGCATCGGTAATGCGCTGGCCTTTTGCGTCCAGGTATTGAAACTTGCCCCGCAGCTTTTTACGGCGGATTCCAGGCTGGGTGTCATCCACATAATGCAGGTCACGGGGCAGGTCGGCGGGCAACGAAGAGTCGGGCATGGTGCGGGTTCCTTGGCAACAAATCAGGCCGGTATGTCTGATTGACCGCAGCGTTTTGCGGTCGTGCCAATTGCTTAAGCCAGCACCGCCACCGCCTTGATTTGCGCCCACAGCACCTGGCCCGGATGCAGTTGCAGCTGGTCGCGGGAGAAACGCGTGATACGTGCCAGCAATGGTGTGCCGCCGGCATCCAGGCGTACCAGAACATGGGCGCTGTTATCCGCCCCCATGTCCTGGATGACCGTCACGGGCAAACGATTGAGGATGCTGCTGTGTTCGTCCGCTTGCAGGTTGAGGCTCACATCCCGTGCCTGGATCTTGACCCGCAACGGTTTACCCACCGCCACCGGCGCATGGGCCACGCGAATCTGCAATCGGCAGTCAGGCAGTTGCAGGGTGAGCAACTGATAGTGCGCGTCGTAGGCAATGACGCTGCCGGCGATCACCACGCCGGCATCGTCGCCCAGGGCCAGGGGCAAATCGAGACGCGCCAGGGTTTCGCCGATGGGGCCGCTGGCCAGGGCCTTGCCGTCGCTGAGCAGGACGATATGGTCGGCCAGGCGCGCGACTTCATCCTGGGCATGGCTGACGTAGAGCACCGGGATATCCAGCTCGTCGTGCAGGCGCTCCAGGTACGGCAGGATCTCGTTTTTGCGTTTGCTGTCCAAGGCGGCCAGCGGTTCATCCATCAGTAACAGCCTGGGGCTGGTGAGCAAGGCCCTGGCGATACCGATGCGCTGACGCTCGCCCCCGGACAGGTGTTGTGGGTGACGCTCAAGCAGGTGACCGATGCCCAGCAGCTCGGTGGCCTGGGCCATATCCACACGCCGTTGCGCGCGCGGGATGCGCTTGAGGCCGAACTCCAGATTGGCCCGCACCGACAGGTGAGCAAACAGGCTTGCCTCTTGGAATACATACCCCAAGGCGCGTTTATGCGGTGGTACGAACAGCCCGTTGCGGCTGTCTTGCCAGACCTCATCATTGATCTGTACAAAACCCTCCTCGGCGCGCTCCAAGCCGGCGATACAACGCAGGCAGGTGGTCTTGCCGGAGCCGGACTGCCCATATAACGCGGTCACCCCGCGCCCAGGCAATTGCAGGTCCACGTCCAGCGCAAAGGCGGAATATTTCAAGTTCAGACGTATATCAATCATCACGATCAGCTCCAGCCCATCCTGGTTTTGCGGCTGGAGTACAACGCCAGCAATACGAGGAACGCGAACACCACCATGACGCCGGCCAACCAATGGGCCTGGGCATATTCCATGGCTTCGACGTGGTCGTATATTTGCACCGAGACTACTCGGGTCTTGTCCGGGATATTGCCGCCGATCATCAACACCACGCCGAACTCGCCGACGGTATGGGCAAAGCCGAGGATCGACGCGGTGATAAAACCCGGGCGTGCCAGGGGCAGGATCACTGTGAAAAACGTGTCCCACGGATTGGCGCGCAAGGTCGCGGCTACTTCCAATGGGCGTGTGCCGATGGCGGAAAAGGCGTTCTGCAACGGCTGCACCACGAACGGCATGGAATAGATCACCGAGCCGATCACCAGCCCGGCAAAACTGAATGTAAGCGTGCCCAGGCCCAGCCATTGGGTGAACTGGCCGAAGTAACCGTTGGGGCCCATGCTCAACAGCAAGTAGAAACCGATGACCGTTGGCGGCAGCACCAACGGTAATGCGACTACTGCACCGACGGGGCCGCGCCACCATGAGGTGGTGCGCGACAGCCACAGGGCTATCGGAGTGCCGATGATCAACAGGATCACAGTAGTCAGTGACGCCAGTTTGATGGTCAACCAGATCGCGGAAAAGTCAGCACTCGACAGGGGCATTTACAGCTCGTAGCCGTAGGATTTGATGATGGCAGCGGCTTTCGGGCCTTTCAGGTACTCAACCAGCGCCTTGGCAGCGGCGCTGTCCTTGCCTTTGTTGAGGATCACGGCGTCCTGTTTGATCGGGTCATGCATCGATGCCGGAACAATCCACGCCGAACCGCTGGTGACTTTGCCGTCTTTATAGATCTGCGACAAGGCGACAAAGCCCAGCTCGGCATTCCCGGTGGACACGAACTGATAGGCCTGGGTGATGTTCTGGCCTTCGACGAGCTTGTCCTTGACCTGCGCGGTCAAACCTTGCTTGGCCAGTACCTGGGTGGCGGCCAGGCCATAGGGCGCGGCTTTGGGGTTGGCGATGGACAGGTGCTTGAATTGATTGTGCTTGAGCACTTCACCTTTGGCGTCCACGTAGCCTGCTGTTGCCGACCACAGCGCAAGGGTGCCGACGGCGTAGGTGAAGCGCGACCCCTTGACCGTCTGGCCTTCGCTTTCGAGCTTCTGCGGGGTAGTGTCATCGGCGCTGAGGAACACCTCGAACGGCGCGCCGTTCTTGATCTGGGTATAGAACTGCCCGGTAGCACCGTAGGCTGCGATGAGCGTGTGGCCGGTGTCTTTCTCGAAGTCGACGGCAATTGCCTGGATCGGCGCGGTGAAGTTGGCGGCCACGGCCACCTGCACTTCATCGGCATGGGCCGAACCTAGCACGAACACGGCAAGCAGGGGGGCCAGGCGCGAGATACGGTTCATCGTGAAGCGACTCCTTGGGCTGTACGGGGCGTTCAGGTAGAAGGCTCTACCGCTATGTATGGGAATATATAGCGGTTGGCCATTGCCGGTACAGTGCAAAGTTGCCGCTGATGTCAGTGGCGCGCGAGTCCGGTCAACGCCTGCTCGGACAATTGAAGCGTCAGGTCATAAGTGGACAGGTCTTTGCCAAGCCCCAGTGCCTGGCCCGCCCACAGGTTGCTGAAACCTGCTTCATCCTTGGCCTTGAGCGGCATTAACGCACCTCCGGCTTTGGGGAATGCCGGGGCGCTCGGGTTGATCGGGCCGAGCTCCCGCATCACGCGGTTGACGATGCCCCGCGCCGGGCGGCCGGTGAAGAGGTTGGTCAGTGCCGTCTCACTGGCCTGGGCATGGCGCAGCGCGTGGTGGTGCGAGGCGGTGATGCTGGCTTCGGGCGTGAACAGGTACGCCGTGCCGATCTGGACTGCCGAGGCGCCCAGGGCAAGGGCCGCGACGATGCCACGCGCATCACCGATGCCGCCTGCGGCAATCACCGGCACGCTGACTGCGTCGACCACTTGCGGCACCAGTGCCATCAACCCGATCTGGCTGTTCAGGTCATCGCTGAGGAATAGGCCACGGTGCCCACCGGCTTCAATGCCCATGGCAATAATTGCGTCGCAGCCGTGTTTTTCCAGCCAGATTGCTTCCTCAACGGTGGTGGCCGATGACAGCACTTTGGCGCCCGTGGCTTTTACCCGATCGAGCAAGGACTTTTCCGGCAGACCAAAATGAAAGCTCACGACTTCCGGGCGCAGTTGTTCCACCAACTGGCACGCCGCGTCGTTGAACGGTGCGCGATTGGACACGGGGGTGGGCGCATCAAAATCGGCACCAAGTTCGTGATAGTAGGGTTGCAGCACATCCTTCCAATGGCGGTCACGCTCTTCATCGGCCACAGGCGGCTGATGGCAGAAGAAGTTCAGATTCAACGGCCGTGTACTGGCCTGGCGGATGACAGTGACCGCTTCACGCAGTTGCTCGATACTCAGCGCTGCGGCAGGCATGGAACCCAGCGCCCCCGCGCGTTGGGCAGCGATGACCATGGCGGTGGTCGTCGCGCCGGCCATTGGCGCCTGGATGATCGGCACGTCGATGCCCAGCAGGTCGAGAATACGGGTGTCTGGCCAGGTGCTCATGGGATGCGTCTCCAGCGTTAGTAGGGCATTTCGCTGTTTTAGCAGGGCCGTTGGCTCCGGGCCACTCTGTTTTATTCACTGGACGAGAATGGCATTTTATGAGGAGGGGGTTTCGCGCTTCAGCAGCTCACGTTTGCGCTCCACCCCCCAGCGGTACCCCGACAGTTCGCCATTGCTGCGTACCACACGATGACAGGGAATCGCCACCGCCAGGTGGTTGGCACCACAGGCCTGGGCCACGGCGCGAAAGGCGGTGGGCGCACCGATGTGCTCGGCTATCTGGGCATAGCTGGCGGTACTTCCTACCGGGATTTCGCGCAATGCCTGCCATACCCGTTCCTGAAAGGCAGTGCCGCGCAGGTCCAGAGGCAGATCCAGGCCCAGGGCAGGGGCTTCGACAAAGCCCACCACCTGGGCGACCAGTTGTTCGAAATCCTGATCCGCGCCAACCAACTCTGCCTTGGGAAACTGATCTTGCAGGTCGCGCACCAGTTTATCCGGATCATCCCCGAGCAAAATCGCACACACGCCACGCTGACTCTGCGCCACTAGAATTGCGCCCAGCGAGCATTGGCCGACGGCAAAGCGAATGTTGTTATTGACGCCGCCGCCTTTGTAGTCCTTAGGTTTCATGCCGAGTAGCTGGTCAGCCGCTTCATAAAAACGGCTGTTGGCGTTAAAGCCTGCGTCATACAGGGCGTCTGTCACCGACTGCTGCCCCTTGAGGCCATCGCGGACCTTACGTGAGCGCAGGGCGCTGGCGTAGCGCTTGGGGGTCAAGCCAGTGCCGGCCTTGAACACACGGTGGAAGTGGAACGGGCTCAACCCGGCCTGGCTTGCCAGTACATCCAGGCTCGGGGGCGTTTCAGCCTGTTCGATCAGCCGGCAGGCGTCGGCGACTAACTGCGCATGGTAAGCCGCCAGTTGAGTCTGATCGCCCGTAGCGCGTTTGCTGGCACGATAACCCGCGGCTTCGGCCTGGGCCGGTGTGTCGAAGAACTCGATATTCTCAGGGCGTGGCAAACGCGAAGCACTGCTGGGGCGGCAATACACGCCCGTGGTTTTCACGCCGTAGACAAACAGGGCATCTGCCTTGGCATCGCGGGCAATGATGGCGGCCCAGCGCGGATCGTGTTCGTTGTTCATGGCCTGCACTCCAGACGGTTCAGGGGCAGATTAAGCGGGTCGCCCACCGGTAAAACTCCGAAGCTTGCGGTCAAATTAGCCGGCGGTGCGAAAGGTCAGGTTGATGCGCTGTGCCCCCATGACCGGATGCTCGCCGGCCTTGATCGGCATCACCCCATGAAAGCGCAGGCGATCAACCCCGCCCCACACCACCACATCGCCATGGAACAGCGAGACTTTTTGCGTTTTGTCACTGCGCTCATGGCCACCGAACAGGAAAATCGCCGGCAGGCCAAGGGACACTGAGACCACCGGTGCGGTGTAGCTGCGCTCGTTCTTGTCCTGGTGCAGGGACATCTTTGCCCCTGGCACGTAACGGTTGATCAGGCAAGCGTCAGGCAGAAAGTCGCGGAAGCCGGCCTCGGTTGCCGCCGCCATGGCCAGTTGGCGCAACGCATCCGGCATGGCCGGCCAGGGTTGCTGGTTGCGCGGGTCGAGTGGGCTGTAGCGATAGCCGCGGGTATCGGTGGTCCAGCCCAGTTCGCCGCAACTGCTCAGCGCTGCCGACATGGTAAAGCCACCGGGCGTGACCATTTGCCGAAAGGGGGACTGGGCCAGCACACGCCGCAACTCAGGTAGCAACCGCTCAATCCAGGGCAGGGCATAGCCCCTTAGAACGTAGGACTCTTCACCGATCTGCTCGCGCCCGGCAGGTTGTTGCAGGGCATCATCGGCGAACAAATCGGCAGTAGGGCCCGGCATGACTTACAGCGCCTTGCTCACGGTGATGTCGGTAATTACGTCGCTGGCATCGTGACTTTCCGCCAGGGCTTGCTTGGCTTCTTCGACGCTGTTGCTTTGCAACTGGGCAAATTCGAAGCGGCGTTCGCCGTTGAGCTTGTACTTGATGACGTATTTGGTCGTAGGGGTCACTGCTTTTTTCCTGTCAGTTGCTGGTTCAGCTCAGCTTGGTGCTGGTGCGGCGAACGATGCGGATCTTGTGGGACAGCGCAGGCTTGCGGGTCACGCTGATGGCGCGACGGGTCACCACATCAAGGGTGATGTTCCAGAAGCCGGTGCTGGGTGCAGTGATCTTGGCCGGGAATTTATCGAATGCACCGCCGTGGTAGGTATGGCGCCCGCCATTTTTGAAGCTGCGAAAGTTCGCATCGCTCATCAAGCGGATGTTGCAGGTCTGTGAACATTCGATAACGACAATGTCTCCCTCGTTGAGGTGCTCACGCTGGTGAATGAATTTCATGCGGGTGTCTCCAGAAGGGCTTTTTCTGAAAAATCAGAACGATACGTAGGTTAAGATGGAGTTTATCAGCCCCAGCGCGTTTATTATCGGGCCGTCGTCGACGACTTCGACAATTAAAAACAGTTATTTACCGTGTTATCAGAGATAAATCCTACGTTGCTGGGAGAAATTTACCATCCCCGCTGTCGTAGGGTCTTTATCGGAGGTTTTAGTATGAAGTGGAGTGTGTTGGTGCTGGCCTTGGCAATTGCTGGGTGTGCTTCGGTTGCAGATATCAAGCAGACCCCGCCAACGTTGGTGGTCATCTCAGGGAAGAAACCGCAGGAATATGCGGCGTGTGTTGTGCGCAAACTGGAGGCGACCCGTCGGCCGCCACAGATCGAACCCCATAAAGACGGTATCCAGGTCATCGTGCCGCAGAAGTTTTCGGCGGACCCTTCTGCGATCTTCGAAATCGAAGACCGCTCCAGTGGTAGCAGTATCAAGCTCTATGAAAGCATGTCCAACGTGCCGATCCGGCCGGGCGACGTGAAGAAAGCTGGGGAAGAGTGCATTTCCGGCTGAGTCTGGTTGCGCTGGCAAGGCGTCTCACCCTACGCACTGAATCCGATAAAAAGCCCCGATCCTGCAGGATTGGGGCTTTTTTTGCCTATGCGTCCGTGCTGATCGGGCAGGGCATCCGTTAAACTGTCGTGCATTCACTATAAAGATGCCGCTCAAACCTTGGGTTCGAGCGGCATTTGTTCTTTCTGGAAAGCCCGTTATGAAACGAGAACACGTCAAAGCCCGTCAGGCCGAAGGTCAGATTTCGGCGACCCATGTCATCCAGAACCCCGCCGATCTGGGCGAGTGGATCGTATTCTTCAAGAAAAGCGGCGGCCGCAGTTACTTCCTGGTAGACGATCAGGACGAGGTCGAGTCATTTGCACGCCTGGATGACCTCATCGAAATCTTGCGCGGCCTGGGTATCAAGTTTGCCGAAGTGCATCTGTAGTCCGGCGGTTTACTTGCACACCACCACCACACTGCGGCCCTTGAAATTGCCTACGTCCTGGCCCAGGGTCTTGTCGCTGTCCTTGAGGGCTGGCGTGCCGTTGGTGCCGACGATGCGGTAACCGGTGCCGGCACAAGAGGCGTCAGCTTTCTCGTAGCAACTGGCCCATGAGTTGGCCTCGCCCGAGCAGTCGATAGTCAAGCCTTGTTCGCCATTTTTCAGCAAAGTGTCGGAAGCGGTCGTGCAGCCGGCAAGTGCTAGTACCGCAGTCAGTGCCAGGATTTTTTTCATAAAAGGTCTTCGTCGAGAGGGTAGAGGGCGCTGACACTATCGTGGGGCGTTGGCGCGGATTATAGCGAACTGCCACCTGGTGTGCAGTCGCCGTTGCAAGTACTGCGCTTGCGCACCTTTGGTTAGCGTAAGTCAGCTGTTGGTGGCCGTCAGGGCACTCCCATCACCAGCACGCCGCTCCCGCTGATTGCCCCAGCTGCAGGGAGCGAGCCCGCTTGTCCCACCAGCGAAAACGTCACATCATCGCCTCCTACACTGTTGGTAATTTGGGTCAGGAATGAACCGTTGACTCGAACCGCAGAGCCTGCACGTACAAGGGCGGTACCTACGTTGGGGTTGGTCATTGTCAGGAGCCGATTATCAAACGACGACGGGATGCCTTTGTAGGTGATGGTTATCGGCGTGGTAATTCCGCTATTCGGGCATGAGTAGCTTAGCCTGCGGTTGGTGCGAATGGGCGTGGTCAGTGGATCGCTGCCGATCGCCCGCTGGTTTACGTCGCCGAAGTTGATCTCGATCGGGTTGTTATTGTTGATCGTGCAAGTCGATGGGGAGACGCCGAAGTTGTTCGCGGCGGTGTACGTGAGTACGAGCCTCGTAGTTCCCGAACTGTAATTGTTCGTTTGGTAGAGATTCAGCATGCCCAGGACATCCCCTCTTTGAACCTCGATAGGGTTGCTCGGATCGTTTCGCAGCAAGATATAGGGGGCCACACTGATGGGATACGCCGCACCGTTATTAGGCATGGTCGCGATCCGGATGTTAAACGGCACTGGAGTGTTATAAAACGCGCCGTTTATGCGTAAGCCGGTACCTTGGTTGGAAAATTTCGGACCGGGCACCCAGGGAGGGCCGGCTGGCGCCGCTGTTCCCCAAAAGTCTATGCGCGTAGGGTGAGCAGCCCAGAAGGTAAATCGGCAGTCCAGCCACGCGCCTTCAAGAATGATACGGGTGCTGTCCGAGCCGAGACTAACGTTGACGGGGACCTGCAGGTTAAGAATTCCGCCGTCGCCTACGTATTGCCATGGTCCGCCATTAACGCGGCAATCCGCTGCTCGCACGGTCGTGGTGACACTACTCAGCAGCACGAGAAGCACTATAGCTCCATAGAGTTGTTTCATTTTTGATCTCTCATTGCTCCTCTGTCCGCAGGTCGCTGCGCAGGTATACAGCCCCGTGCTGAAACCGTCCGGAAGAGAGTTAAGGGTTTGTCCATGCCGTTCTCTGCCGAGGAGCGGCTACGGATAGTCCAACGTAAAAGTAGAGGTCACCCTGTACACGCCTTGCCCGATGGTCTGGTCACTGATGGCCTGCGGCTCGCCCTGCACAAAGGCTTTAAGCGCGATCACATTGCTGCCGTCACTCAACACCTGCGCATCACTGACGGTGTTCAACGGCAGTGGCTTGTTGCTCGGCGTCTCTATGCCAACCCCGATACCCGAGGCGCCACTTCCTGCGTCCAGCGCGAGCATTCCGGGCAGCGCGGCATTTTCCCTGCCGCCAAACGTGATGGTGACGGTGGAGCCAACCGTGGTGTCGCAGTTCTCCAGGTGCAGCCTGAAATCTTTGCCCTGTGAGCGTGTGTTGATATAGAGGTGTTTGCTGGTGACGTCCCAGAGTTCCAACGTGACGGCATCGTCACCAGGACGCAGCGTGCAAGCCTCCTGAACCAGGTTGCCCTTGAAGCTCAGATTGTCCGCTGCTTGTCCCTCGCCGATCAGGCCCAGGGCCAGTATCAGCGCAGTAGACGGCCAAGCTGTATGGCGCTTGTGTCCCATTGATTCGACTCCTACTGGTATTCGGCCAACAGCGTGGCCACCGCCGTAAACCTTGCGGGCGCCAGGGTTGCCCCCGGCTGTTTGACCGGTACCACTTCCAGTACGGGCGGTGACGACAGGATGATGTCCAGGGGTGTGTTGAGTGGAAACGGCTGGTTATTCTGGAAAACCCGAATGCCCAGCTCCGGCACGCTGGTCTGTACGGCTGAACCGTCAAACGATGTGGCGGTACCGTTGACGCTCAACTTCAGCTCCCATGGCAGGGTGTCGGTGCCACAGCTAATGGTGTAGCCGACGCCCTGGCGGTACCTCACACCGTCGACGCGCTTTATCCCGACGTCACCAAAATCGACTTCAATCGTGTTGCCGGCATCGATGGTGCAAGGCGGCGGCTCATTCAGCGTGCCGCTGAAAGTCAGGTTGGCTGATGCACCACTGCAAAGGCCGATGGAACACAAGGCGAGCAGCGCTCTCTGCGGCCAAAGGGTCATGGCTCGGTTCTCTTTATCGGTGATCGATTTCATTGGTAATCCACCACCAGAGTGGCTGCCGCATCGAATGTTCCACCGGTCAAGGTGCTGCCTGCGCGTTTGACCGGTACTGCCTGCACCACCGGAACGTTGGGATAGGTAAAGTTCACCGCCGTGTTCAAGGGCCAATCAGCGCCATTGACGAACAGCTTCACGCCAAGATCCGGTTTGCGGGTCACGAGCACGCGATTGTCAAACGCGGCACTCGTGCCCTTGAGTTCCAGTGTCAACGCATTGCTGAAAGGGGAGGCGCAGGTGACGGTGTAGGGCACATCTCGACGGTAGTTGACGCCGTCAATCCGAGAGGTCAGCAGGTCATTGCCAAAAGGCACGTTGAGCGTGCTTCCGCTGTTGATGACACACGGGGGCGGCGCGATGATGACCGCTCGGATGGTCAGGTTGGTATCGGCCTGAACCCCCTGGCTGAGCGCCAATAGCAGGTTGCTCGCGATAAATACAGCCCACGAACCGTTTGATTTAGCCATTGCTCTGCTCTTACTCATAATTGAGCCTGAAATCCACCACGGCGCGGAATGCCCCGCTGGACAGTGGCGCGGAGGTGCGAGTGGGCCGGACGTTCCAGGTTTTGGTGTTGCCGCCCAGGGGCAAGAACAGCGGTTCGCCCCTCGATCCCAGTTGTACATCCCGCCCAAGCGAGTCGGTCAGCTGCAGGCCCATCCCGGTGATGCCTTGCACTTTGACCAGCCGTGAATCATCGGCATCCGCAGGCGCAAGGAATGCGACCGATAGCACCGGCTGAAAGGCACTCCACGTAAGATTGCCGGTGCGTTCACTGCGGATGCTGCCAGCGGTGCGATTGCAATCGGTAAAGCGCAACTGGAACGCCACCTGGTTTGCCTGATCGCCGGGCCGGCGTAACTGGCTGGTGGATACCACGCCCAGGTCAATGGTTTGATGCAGCGAGTTCATTTCCAGGCTGCAAGGTGTTTCATGCATGGACCCGGAAATATTCAGCACGCCATTCATACCCTCGACATCCGCGGCCTGCGCACTCCCCCAACAGGCCAGTAACAGGCCGCTCAGTACCTTCATATAGTGCGGTTTCATGGCTTACTCCGGCGGCAGACTTACTGGTTAGGCGGTGCTGCTTGCAGGTTCACCTTGCAAGTCTCACCGCTGCAGGAGAAGGCCAGCAGTGGGCGTGCGCCGTAATCATTGACGTAGGCAAGATGAGGCGTGGAACCGAGGGCTTTGACCGTCGGGCCTAACGTCACAGCACCTTTGGGCGGGACCATCAGCGGCTCGAAGCCCGCGACGGTCTTGCCGTCCTTGCTGCTACGTGCGTCCACCAGCGTCACGTAGTAAGGCGTCGGGTTATTGACTTGATAACGCTCGCCTTGTCGGGTAAGGGTCAGGCGCTCCTGCCAGGGGTTGGAAACTTCTTGTTGGCTGGGCGCGATGGCTTGTGGTCGGTAGAACAATTTGATACGGGTCTGCAACGCGATTTGCAACGTGTTGGCCTTATCGGTGCGAGGTGGAATTTCCCGCAGGTTGAAGTAATAGACCGTCTCCCGGTCTTGGGGCAGGGACTTGGCTGCCGGTAACGCCTGGACCTTCACTTGGCTTTGTTTGCCGGGTTCTACGCGCTGCACCGGTGGCAACACGATCAAGGGTGTGGTTATCTTCTGGCCTTGCTCATCCTCGATCCAGCCTTGGGCCAGATAAGGCAGCTGGGTGTTGTTATTGGTGATGCTCACGCTGGTGGCATCCTTGCCACCATCAAAAATCACCCGGGTACGGTCCAGGCCAATCGCTGCGGTGGCGTTTTGGCTCAGGCTGAGCGCCAGCAGTGTGAGGGTCGAGAGTGTGATGCGTATGTTCAATGTCATGATGATGTAGTCTCCGGGGCGGTGTGCTTGCCGGTCAGCTCTGCCGGCGCGGACAAGGGTTGATCGGTGACTGCCATCCGGCAGTCCAGTTGCAGTGCATTGGTCAGGCCATCCGCAGGCAAAACGACGGGTAAGGTGAGGGTGCATTGCTCGCGGCCGCTCCAACTGACGACCATCTGCTCGCCTGGCTGGATACCGCTCAGGTACACATTGCCGCCGTCATTCACAATCCCGGTGTCCTGCTGTTTTGTGTTTTTGACCATTGCACCGAAGGGCGGCGCACTGCCATCCGGCAGACGCAGGACAGCCATGGCTTTCTCACCGGAAATGAGTTCCAGGGCGCGATAACCGATGGCCCCTTCCGTGAGCGTCAGTTGGGTGACCGACTGGGTGGCTTCGACATTGCTCGGCAAGCGTTCCAGGTCGACACTGGCGGCCGTACGCTGGTAGCTGCTCAAATCGGAAATGACGGCCTTGCCAAACGCATTACTGCGGGTTGGCGTGCCGTAACCGCGCACCGGCACATCAGCAACACCGCCGGTATCGACCATCAGGCGGGTCCCGCCCATGCTGTTGGTACGATGCAGCGCTGCCCCGTGAGGCGTGAGCGTGCCACCGCCGCGAGCTGACATGCTGAGGCTGGTGTAGTTGCCTTGCTGCCGACTGGCAGCAAGCGTCAAGTCAGCCTGGTCACCCGCATGGCTTAGATAGCCGCTGGCCGAATTGTCGCTCGCACTGAGTTGGTAACTGTTGCGCTCATCAATGCGATCACTGTAGCGGGTTGAAAACCCGTTTTTGCCCGCGGTTCTGTTAGCGTCCAACGATAGCGTGCCGCTGCGTCCCAGTGGCACACTGACCGTCAGCGCCATACCGTTATCCTTATAGTTATAATCCTGAGTGCGGTACACGTTCAAAGACAGGCTCATGTTTTTGACGGTACCAATATTGAAATAACGTGACAGCGACAAGTTCCAACGTTGAGTCGCCGGTCGGGTCCAATAAGTTTGTTTGTTGTAACTGGCGTAGACGGTGGCACCCAAGTCTCGAAACTGCTTATTTACAGTGGCTGTATAAAGCGCCTTGCTGCCACCCACAGGCTTCCATCCACCCGTGTATTGACCGTGCTCATCGTATTTTTCGCGCCCAGCCAGTTCGCCATTCATTCCGTAGTGACGAGCATCCAAGTATTCACTCATGCTCAAGAAGTTCTTGTCGGAGAACCGGTAGCCGGCAAAGGTTACTTGGCTGTCGTATTGTTCAAAGTTCTTCGAATATTGCAGGCGCAAGGATTTACCGGACAGCGTTTCATTCCACACGTTGGCGTGGGACTGGGTAACATCCAGCGAGAGGGCGCCCAAAGCCAAAAGGTCACGTCCCGCCCCAATCGTTGCCGCCCGGTAGTACTTATCCGTTATAGCGCCGCCAAACAGCGACCAGCCGTTGCTGACCCCCCACGAAAACTCGCCCGTGCCAAAGAGATTACCGTCAGCGCCGTACTGAAGACTGGAAGGGCGACCAGTTGCCAGTTTGTATCGAACCTGCCCGGGGCGCGTGAGGTAGGGCACACCAGCAGTGTTGAGCTTGAAAGTCTGCACCGAGCCGTCCTGCTCCTCGACGCGCACATCCAGCGTGCCGGCGACGGCATCATTAAGATCCTGAATGCGAAATGGGCCGGCTGCCACCAGGGTTTCATACAGCACGCGCCCTTGCTGGCTGACTACCACCCTGGCATTGGTTTTGGCCACCCCGAGCACTTCAGGGGCGTAACCGCGCAAATTAGGTGGCAACTGGCTTTCGTCCGAGTTGAGCGCCGCCCCGGTAAAACGGAAGCTGTCAAACAGATCCGAATACAGGTAGTTCTCTCCCACCAACAGGCGCGCCTTCAGCGCAGGTATCGCGCGATAAGCGTAGTAACGACTCCATTCCAGTTTTTGCTCCCCGGCAGATCTGTCCCTCGCGCTGTCGACACGCCCCTGCCAATCGGCACGCAGGCGCCAAGCCCCGGCATTGGCACCCACGGTGCCATTACCACTGAGGTGATTGCGGGTACGCTCGTTTTTTTGAGCGTTGGACTGCGCCGTCATGTTGTAGTCAATCAAAAGCCCTGGCACCCCTTCATCCCAGCGTGCGGGTGGGTCCCAATTGATCGCGCTGTATTCAAGGTAGGCGTGGGGGAGGTTGATGCTCAGCGTGGAGGTCGCCAGATCCGCGCTGACCTCCGTACCTGGCAGGCTGTGAATGTCCAGGCACTCGCTACCTTTCCACCAGGTCAGGCTGGCCGCTTCGGATGCCTTCAGGCCCAGTTGTTCCACCAGGTCAACTGACAAACACGCCTGGCTTCCTTTGGGGTCATCCTCGGGCGGGTAAAATGCCACCGATTGCTCGGAAACAGGCTGGCCATTTATCTGTACAAGCATCGTGTAGGTGCCGGGCAAAATGAACCCGCTGCGTGCAAATCGAGACAAATCGATATTGGTGCGATCATTGAGATCAAGAACGTCCGTATTGAATTCGATATCACCGCCGGCCCATGCAGTTCCTGCCAGTGACATCAGCCCGCCAACCAGACTCGGACGCAGCTTGTTTTTGATCTTCGACGCATTCAGCATGAAAGCAACCCATCAATGTTCAAAAGTATTCCAACTTGAACCGCACGGCGACGCGATGTGCGCCAGGTGCCAGCGGCAGCCCGTTACCCACCAGCCGCAGCGTGTAGTGAAGTGTCATGTCACCTTCCGCCAAGGGGTGCGGCGCCATCTGCTCACCCGGAACACTCTCCTGGCCGGCCGAATCCCAAATATGGAAGGCGATCCCCTGTGAATCACCAAAGGCGGCAAAGGAGCGGCCTTCTCTGTCGCGAGGGCCGTCAAACGTGACGCGCAGATGTTGCCAATCAGGCAACGTCGCCCCTGGGCGATGCGGGTCGGGACGGGTCAGCGAGCAATTGACCAGGCGCAACTCGAAAGGGTGAGGCTCTCCCAACGCATTGCGTAAAAGCCGACCTATGGGTTCGGGCGTCATTTCAATGGATTGATCAGCACTGGTCAGCTCCAACCCGCAAGCCGAGTCAACGACTTCTCCGCCCAGCGTGACCACACCCTCGCCCTGTGCAAGCGTCTGCGCAAAAACGTAAGGGCTGATGAGCATCGCCAGCGACGAGGTGATCGCTAGACTTATGAATGTTTTCACCGCTATCTCCACCAGCCCCCCGCCACCGAAAGTGGCGGGGGGAAAACTTACTGATAAGCCAAGGTGAAATTAGTGACTGCACTGAAATCGCCCGGGACGATGTCGCCGGTAGCAGCGCCTTGAACATAGGCGCCGAACTCCAGGGTGTTATCACCGGTAGAAATGGCCTGGGGCACCGTCGCCACACCGAGCTGAACAGGGCTGCCGCCATGGGTCATCATGATGCCCACGCGGCCTGCACTACCGACGGTGCCGATCGCCCCAGGGACGTCGGTTGACGGCGCCGCGGTAAAGGTTGTGGTCACGGTGTTGTCGGTGAGGCCCGCCAGGTCACAGCCTTCAAGCTCTATCAGCACACGGCGGGCTTCAGACTTTCCGCCTGCCTGCAATTGATGCTTTGCGATTGCGCCCAGGTGAACGCTCTGATCTACGGATTCAGGCTTGATGGAGCAGGCCCCCGAGTGGACCGATCCCAGAAAGGTAATGGTCCCATCTGCCGCGTTAGCTCCAGAAATCGAGCCCGCGAACAGCCCGAGGGTAAACAGCGCAGTTTTGAACTTGGTTTTCATTTGCAGATGCCCGCATAAAAATGTCATTGAAGAGCCCCGTCACCATTGCGAGCGGGACTGACTGTTTCACCCCAAACGTAGCTCCCGGAACGCCGGCCAGTCGTCGGCCGAGTCGGCTGTTGAATAATCACAGTTTCCAACTAGTTGTATTGCAATTCACGGGTACGCTCGAAGTGGAAGTGATTGTGCTGTTTTGCCATGAGAAAGTAAGTCGGCACATTCCGTTAGTTGTGTAGCTACACGGTGTAAGGATATATAGGAAGGATATGGCGATTTGCCAAAAATCTGTTTTTGACTGTAGGAAATGAGCCACACTCTAATAAATAAGAATATGTTAGTTGGGGGTGCGGATGTAAGAATGGGATTACGCGAACTAAAAAACAATAGTTAATTACGAAGCGAAACAACTAAGTGTCGAGGGCGGAGAGGTCGCACGGCGCCGACAAATACAGGCGTCCAAAAAAAAGCCCCGTCGACCGGGGCTTTTTTGTGGCGGTGTGGCGAGGCTTACTTGTTTTTCGGACGTTTGCTCGACGCGTGGCCTGCTTCATCCACAAACACTTCAGCTACGGCAATCGCCTGGCTCTCGGTCGCAAATGTTCCGGCAACGCTGTCGCCGTGAAAATTGATCAAGTGCCAGCCGTCTGCACGCTGCGTGATCAGGTAGCCGTTTACACCTTTGGGTTCTGACATCTATTGGCAATCTCGTGGTCTGATTCAAGGCGGCCATGATACCGCCAAACGGCTAGGGGGGGCGCAAGTTGTTGCAGGTCAGTGCCAGGCGGCGAAAAGCGTGCTAAAACCATTGCAGCCCTTTTAAATAAAGGGGGGGCGGGTGTGTTTCGTCTGATCGTGGGCAACCCCTTTGCAAGATCAGCGGAACTTACGCCGACATTTTTTCTCTATGATGACATCGCAACGCCAGCAGGACCCATTGTAAGGTGACTGCGGCCTGATTAGACTGCGCCGAATTCCGTACGCACAGCCCTTTGTAAGGACTCATATGATCAAGAAATGCTTGTTCCCAGCAGCCGGTTACGGCACTCGCTTCTTGCCAGCGACCAAAGCCATGCCCAAAGAGATGCTGCCGGTGGTGAACAAGCCACTGATTCAGTACGGCGTGGAAGAAGCCCTGGATGCCGGCCTGAACGAGATCTCCATCGTTACCGGCCGCGGCAAACGCGCCCTGGAAGACCACTTCGACATCAGCTATGAGCTGGAAAACCAGATCAAAGGCACCGATAAGGAAAAATACCTGGTCGGCATCCGTAAATTGCTCGACGAGTGCTCGTTCTCCTACACCCGTCAGACTCAGATGAAAGGCCTCGGCCACGCTATCCTTACCGGTCGCCCGCTGATCGGTGACGAACCGTTCGCCGTGGTTCTGGCGGATGACCTGTGTGTGAACCTGGAAGGTGATGGTGTGCTGACCCAGATGGTCAAGCTCTACCAGAAATACCGCTGCACCATCGTTGCGGTGATGGAAGTCAACCCAACCGAAACCAACAAGTACGGTGTTATCGCCGGCGACGATATTGGCGATGGCTTGATCCGCGTGCGTGACATGGTCGAGAAGCCAGCGCCGGAAGATGCTCCGTCGAACCTGGCGATCATCGGTCGTTACATCCTCACCCCGGACATCTTCAAGCTGATCGAAGAAACCGAGCCGGGCAAGGGTGGCGAAATCCAGATCACCGATGCACTGTTGAAGCAAGCCAAAGACGGTTGCGTAATTGCCTACAAGTTCAAAGGGCAGCGTTTTGACTGCGGTGGCGCCGAAGGCTACATCGAAGCAACCAACTTCTGCTACGAGCACTTCTACAAGACTGGCAAGGCCTACTGATTCACGCTTGCCGCACTGTTTCAAGAGAAAGCCACCTTCGGGTGGCTTTTTCGTTTTTCAGCCCCATGTAAGTCGGTATGCTGGTGTTCTGCCGAGGAGAGTGAAATGGCCTACGATTTTGACCTGTATGTAATTGGCGCCGGTTCCGGCGGTGTTCGTGCGGCGCGCTTTGCCGCAGGCTTCGGTGCCAAGGTGGCCGTTGCGGAAAGCCGCTATCTGGGCGGCACCTGTGTGAACGTCGGCTGCGTGCCGAAAAAGCTGTTGGTGTACGGCGCGCATTTTGCCGAAGACTTCGAGCAAGCCAGTGGTTTCGGTTGGGCATTGGGCGAAGCGAACTTTGACTGGGCAACCCTGATTGCCAACAAGGATCGAGAGATCAACCGTCTTAATGGCATCTATCGCAACCTGCTGGTCAACAGCGGGGTGACCCTGCATGAAGGCCATGCGCGTCTGGTAGATGCGCATCAGGTAGAGATCAACGGCGAGCGCTTTACTGCCAGGCACATCCTGATCGCTACCGGCGGCTGGCCGCAGATCCCGGAAATTCCAGGGCGTGAACACGCGATCGGTTCCAATGAGGCGTTCTTTCTTAAAGAGCTACCCAAGCGCGTACTGGTGGTGGGTGGTGGTTACATTGCAGTGGAATTCGCCGGAATTTTCCATGGTTTGGGTGCCAACACCACCTTGCTGTATCGCGGTGACTTGTTCTTGCGCGGTTTCGACGGTTCGGTGCGCACCCATCTGAAGGAAGAACTGACCAAGCGCGGGCTGGACCTGCAGTTCAATGCCGATATCGAGCGCATCGACAAGCAAGCCGACGGTAGCCTCAAGGCCACCTTGAAGGATGGCCGCGTGCTGGAAGCCGACTGTGTGTTCTATGCTACCGGCCGCCGCCCGATGCTCGACAACCTGGGGCTGGAAAATACCGGTGTGAAGTTGGACGAGCGCGGCTTCGTTGAGGTGGACGATCTTTACCAGACCGCCGAACCATCGATCCTGGCCATTGGCGATGTGATTGGTCGGGTGCAACTGACGCCGGTCGCCCTGGCTGAAGGCATGGCCGTGGCGCGGCGCCTGTTCAAGCCTGAGCAGTACCGTGCGGTGGATTACGCCAACATCGCAACGGCGGTGTTCAGCCTGCCGAATATCGGCACCGTCGGGCTGACGGAAGAAGACGCGCGCAAGCAAGGTCACAAGGTGCAGATCTTTGAAAGCCGTTTCCGGCCTATGAAGCTGACCTTGACCGACTGCCAGGAAAAGACCCTGATGAAACTGGTGGTCGATGCCGACACCGACAAGGTCTTGGGCTGCCACATGGTCGGTCCGGATGCAGGCGAAATCGTGCAGGGGCTGGCGATCGCGCTCAAGGCGGGCGCGACCAAACAGCATTTCGACGAGACCATCGGCGTGCACCCGACGGCGGCCGAAGAGTTCGTCACCATGCGCACGCCTGTGGCCGATTGATCAAGATGGTTGTGCTGTCTCTGGCGCCGCTGCAACGGCGGCGGCCAGGCGCAGCGCGTCGATGCTGGCCTGGGCCTTGATCAGGTCCAGTTCCAGTGCCTTGTTGCGCTGCTGATTTTCAAGTAGCGCCTCCTGGCGTGCCTGACTGTCCAGTGCTGCAACCCGCAGGCGCTCCTGAAGCAGGGCGCGCTCGCTGTCGATCTTGCTCAGATGCTCATTGAGCTTGAGTTGTGCGGCCTGATCCTTGCGGGTCTGATCCTGCAATGCGTTCAGTTCCTTGGTGGTCACTCGCTGCTCAATCAGCAGGCGTTCATTATCGCGATGCAGTTGGGTGATTTCATCCTGGCGTACGAGTGCGCTTTGCTGAGCCTGGCGCAATTCGGCTTGAACCTGCTGCAGCTGGCCTTCATGGCGACGCTGCTCTTGCTCGCGCTGTTCCTTTATCGCGTTGCGGTAATGCTCAAGCGCGTCGCGTGCGTGCAGGTGTTTCTCTTCCAGTGAGCGAATCTGTTCGTCCTTGTCGTTGATCCGCAACTCGTAATCACTGCACGCCTGGCTCAACCCGGCGTTACGGGTTTGCTCGGTTTGCAGGCTGGTGCTGACGGTTTGCAGCGCAGCGCTTTCTTCCGCCAGGGCTGCGGCCTGGATATCAAATTGCTGCTTGAGCTGAGTGTGTGCCTCTTCAAGCGCCTCAACCTGGGCGAGCAGGGCGGTTTTCTGCTGTTCAAATTGCGCCAGCGCCAAGTCAATCGGCTCCTGAGCCTTCTCTTTCAGGCGCTGGGCCAGACGTGCAACCAGCTCGCCTAGCTCGTCGTCAATCGGCGCCTCGGTAATGGTCAGCCGGGTTTCACTTTCGTCCAGTTCCTTCAAATAGCGATGAATAGTGGTTTTGGAACCGGTATTACCCATCTCGATCCGTACTGCGTCGATGCTGGGGTTTTCGCCGCGGGCAAGGATTGCCAAGCGTGCCGTTTGAACTACTGCTTTGTTTATGCCGCCGCGAGCCATGGGGTCTCCGTCGATTTAGTACTGTGGTACATGGTATGTATATACGTACTATAACATGTATAAAAACTCGTTGAAATTCATGATTTAACAGATGGGATATTGGCGTATTATCCCGTGTCATAACGGTTTTAACCGCCACTTCTCCTGACGGCAGTACGAAACGACACCCATGAGCGAGCTGGATCGATATCTCAACGCTGCGACCCGCGACAACACGCGCCGCAGCTACCGTGCGGCGATCGAGCACTTCGAAGTGAGTTGGGGAGGGTTTCTGCCGGCCACCAGCGACAGCGTGGCGCGTTATCTGGTGGCGCACGCCGGAGTGTTGGCGGTGAACACCTTGAAACTGCGGCTTTCGGCACTGGCGCAGTGGCATACCAGCCAGGGCTTTGCCGATCCGACGAAAGCGCCCGTGGTGCGCAAGGTGCTCAAGGGGATTCGTGCCGTGCATCCAGCGCGCGAGCGGCAGGCAGAGCCTTTGCAGCTACAGCATCTTGAGCAGGTCGTCACTTCACTGGCGCTTGAAGCAAGCCAGGCCAGCGAAAACCAGGACCAGCCCCGATTGCTGCGCGCCAAGCGTGACACTGCGCTGGTCCTGCTGGGCTTTTGGCGGGGGTTTCGCAGTGATGAGCTGGTCCGATTAAGCATTGAGCACGTCCAGGCTGTGCCCGGCGCCGGGATCAGCCTGTACCTACCGCGTAGCAAAGGCGATCGGGAAAACCTGGGCAAGACATACCAGACGCCAGCGCTGCTGCGCCTGTGCCCGGTGCAAGCTTACAGCGACTGGCTCAGCGCCTCGGCGCTGGTTCGCGGCCCGGTCTTTCGCGGCATCGACCGTTGGGGCAACCTGGGCGAGGAGGGGCTGCATCCCAATAGTGTCATCCCATTATTGCGCCAGGCCCTGGAACGTGCAGGCATCCCCGCCGAGCAATACACCAGCCACTCCCTGCGGCGCGGCTTTGCCACCTGGGCCCATCGCAGTGGCTGGGACTTGAAGTCGCTGATGAGTTACGTCGGGTGGAACGACATGAAATCCGCCATGCGCTATGTTGAAGCGACGCCGTTTCTCGGCATGACCTTGGCCACCCAGCCGCTGATTTGAAATTTCTTCTATCAATACCGCCACTTGATAGAGAAAGCCAATCATCAGCATCAGGTTTGCCAATGGGCCATCGACCGAAAGAGTCGGTAGGATTCATCTCATCAACTTCTTAACCCCTGACGGAGAGTCAACGATGCCTATCATCAACAGCCAAGTAAAACCGTTTAAAGCCACCGCTTTCAAAAACGGCAGCTTCCTGGATGTGACCGACGCTGACCTGAAAGGCAAGTGGTCGGTAGTATTCTTCTACCCAGCCGACTTTACCTTCGTTTGCCCAACCGAACTGGAAGACCTGGCTGACAACTACGCCGAATTCCAGAAGCTGGGCGTCGAAATCTACAGCGTGTCCACAGACACCCATTTTGCCCACGCTGCCTGGCACAACACTTCGCCAGCCATCGGCAAAATCCAGTACACCATGATCGGTGACCCAACCCTGACCATCTCCCGCAACTTCGACGTACTGATCGAAGAAGCCGGCTTGGCAGACCGCGGTACTTTCGTGATCAACCCGGAAGGTCAGATCAAGATCGTTGAACTGAACGACGGCGGTGTTGGCCGTGACGCTTCCGAGCTACTGCGCAAGATCAAGGCTGCTCAATACGTCGCTGCCCACCCAGGCGAAGTGTGCCCAGCCAAGTGGAAAGAAGGCGAGGCCACTCTGGCTCCGTCCCTGGACCTGGTCGGCAAGATCTAAGTCTGTGAAGACGTATCAAGGGCGGGAATCCGCACTTAAGTAAGCTGCATCCGCCCTCAAAACGCCCGGGCGAGATTCGCTCGGGCGTTTTTTTGTCTGCAATAAACCGAATGAACAGGAAATCGCCCGTATGTTGGACGCCAATCTTAAAGCTCAGTTGAAGTCATACCTGGAACGGGTCACCCAGCCGATCGAGATCGTCGCCTCCCTCGACGACGGCGCGAAATCCCAGGAAATGCTTGCTCTTTTACAGGACGTCATCAGCCTCACCACGCTGATTACCCTGAAAACCGATGGCGATGATGCGCGCAGGCCATCGTTCTCCATCAACCGCCCGGGTGCCGATATCAGCCTGCGCTTCGCCGGCATCCCCATGGGTCATGAATTCACTTCGCTGGTGCTGGCTCTGTTGCAAGTCGGTGGCCACCCGTCGAAGGCCAGTGTCGAAGTGATTGAACAGATCCGCGCCCTTAAAGGTGAGTTCAGCTTCGAGACATACTTTTCGCTGTCGTGCCAGAACTGCCCGGACGTGGTCCAGGCCCTGAACCTGATGGCGGTGCTGAACCCCAATATCCGTCATGTGGCCATCGACGGCGCGCTGTTCCAGGCCGAAGTCGACGAACGCCAGATCATGGCGGTGCCCAGTGTCTACTTGAATGGAGTGAACTTCGGCCAGGGCCGCATGGGCCTGGAAGAAATTCTTGCCAAGCTCGACACTAGCGGCCTCGAAAAAGCCGCCGAGAAAATCAGTGCCAAAGAGGCGTTCGATGTATTGGTTGTCGGCGGCGGCCCAGCCGGTTCCTCGGCGGCCATCTACGCAGCCCGTAAAGGTATCCGTACCGGTGTAGCGGCTGAACGTTTTGGTGGCCAGGTGCTGGACACTATGTCCATCGAGAACTTTATCTCGGTACAGGAAACCGAAGGGCCGAAACTGGCCAGTGCGTTGGAAGCGCATGTGCGTCAGTACGACGTGGACATCATGAACCTGCAGCGCGCCAGCAGCCTGGTGCCGGCGAAAAATGCCGGTGAGTTGCATGAGATTCGCTTCGAAAGCGGTGCGACCCTCAAGTCCAAGACCGTTATCCTGGCCACTGGCGCCCGCTGGAGAGAGATGGGTGTGCCGGGCGAGCAGGAATACAAGGCCAAGGGCGTGTGCTTCTGCCCGCACTGCGATGGGCCGCTGTTCAAGGGCAAGCGCGTTGCGGTGATCGGCGGCGGTAACTCCGGTGTGGAAGCGGCTATTGATTTGGCCGGGATCGTCAACCATGTCACGTTGCTTGAGTTTGACAGCAAGTTGCGCGCCGATGCGGTGCTGCAACGCAAGCTTTACAGCTTGCCGAACGTGGATGTGATTACCAGCGCGCTGACCAGCGAAGTCAAAGGCGATGGTCAGAAAGTCACCGGCCTTGCCTACAAGGATCGCGACAGTGGTGAGTTCAAGACTATCGACCTGGAAGGTATCTTCGTGCAGATCGGTTTGTTGCCCAACACCGACTGGCTCAAAGGCACGGTGGAGTTGACGCCTCGCGGCGAGATCATCGTGGATGCCCGTGGCGAGACTTCACTGCCGGGTGTATTTGCGGCCGGTGACGTCACTACCGTGCCCTACAAGCAGATCGTCATTGCGGTGGGCGAGGGTGCCAAGGCCTCCCTGAGTGCATTCGATCACTTGATTCGCACATCAGCCCCGGCATAAGTGACACGCGAAAAACCAAAAAAGCCCCATGAGCAATCATGGGGCTTTTTTATTCCTGCGTACTGCGCGAGACGCGCCGCGTGTTACATCGGCGCCGGCTGGATGATCTCGACCCAGTAACCATCCGGGTCCTTGATGAAGGCCAGGCTCTTCATGCGGCCATCCGTCAGGCGCTTCTGGAAATCGCAGCCCAGCGCTTCGAAACGCTCGCACGCAGCGACGATATCCGGTACCGAAATACAGATATGGCCAAAGCCACGCGGGTCGGTATTGCCGTTGTGATAGGCAAAGTCGGCGTCGTTTTCGGTGCCGTGGTTATGGGTCAGCTCAAGGATGCCCGGAATCGATTTCATCCACTGGGTGCGCTCGGCGGCGTCGGCCGGGATTTGGGCCTTGTCCACCAGGGCGAGGAAATACAGGCTGAATTCGGCTTCCGGGAAGTCGCGTTTTTCAACCAGGGAGAAACCCAGCACGCGGGTGTAGAAGTCCAGCGATTTGGTGATGTCCTTGACCCGCAACATGGTGTGGTTAAACACAAAATTTGCAGTGGCGGTGTCAGGTTGGGCAGTGACGCCCGGGAAGGTGTTCAGTTCGTGCAGGCTCATGGGCCCTCCAGAAAAAATGGGGCAAAGCGGTCCCTTGGCGTGCGGCAAGCATCCGTGCTGCCGGCTCATGATACGCAAGGGCTACCTGCCGCGCCAAATGAAAAAACGCACGCGGCCCTTGCGAGCGGCGGGTCCGGGGCCGCAAACTTTGCGGCTTGAACCCTGGGCGTTTTTCATAATGATCGAGTTTCGTAAATCGCTGTTGAGTACGTTGTGCCTGATGCTGGGGAGCCCGTTCGTATTGGCGGCCGACCCGGAGATTCATTGGCCCAGCGGCTGGCAGGTCGAAGAAGTCATACCTGACGACGAAGTCCCCGCGAAGGCTCAAACAGTGTCTCGCCAGCGCGCGATCAAAAATGATGAAAACGGCGCAACCCTGATGGTCATGGAGTTGACCGGCACGCCAATTGAAACCGGACATAAAGTTAATCTTCCAGGCGTGTTACTGGAAATGCGCAAATCGATTCAGAAAGATTTCGCTCAGGGCGGTTATCAAAGCGTGTGCAGCAAGATGCATCCTACGACACTGAGTCGCCTTGAAGCGTTGGAGACTACTTGCGTGATAACCGAAAATGGACGGCACGTGTTGTCACAAACATTAGTCGGCGCAGTGGATACAGATAAGGCCTATGTATTTTCTTACGCGGGCCAGGCGCAAGCCTACGAGGCGAGCAAAGACGAAGTCAGTTCGGTGCGTAACAGCCTGAAACTTTGAATCGACCCTTTTTAGTGGTTTTGAACAAAATGAACGGCTGGTTAAGTTCGCTTTCGAACCGTCAACTGCAAAAAAGCCCCGCATGTGCGGGGCTTTTTTTAGTGCGGGATGATTAACCGCGCAGCCAGGAATCTACCGTGGCAGCGCCGTACTCTTCTTTCCACGCTTTCAGGCCGCGGTGGTTGCCGCCTTTGGTCTCGATCAGCTCACCGGTATGCGGGTTGTGGTAAACCTTGACGACCCGTGCACGGCGCTGCTTTGGCGCTGCGGCGATGGTTGCACCCGCCTTGCGCGGGGCTGGATCAAGAATGGCGATGACATCGCGCAGACTTTTGCCGTAGCTGTCCATCAGCTTTTTGAGCTTTTCTTCGAATTCGATTTCTTTCTTCAAGCCTGCGTCATTCTTCAAGGATTCCAGCTGGGCCAGCTGCTCTTGAAGGGCTTTTTCTGCTGCGCGAAATTCGGCGAGTCTGGACAAAATCTGTACTCCAATAGTGTAGTGGCTGATATCAACTGCAGACAAAGCTATAAGCCAGAAACGTTAACACGACGTCAACGAAGAAGACCCTTCTGCGAGTTCTGCACAGGCAGAAAAATTGTAGTAGTTAATCCCTCTGGAGTAAATCATGTCTTCTGTCCAAATAACAATCTTTCATCGGTTGCCTAACGATTTAATGAACTCATCGCAGGGTAGCGGCTTGCCGAACAGGTAACCTTGTAAGAAATCCACACCTTGGGCGACGAGGTATTCACACTGTTCTGCTGTTTCCACGCCTTCGGCAACAATGCCAAGGTCAAGCTTGGCTGACAGTTCTATGATGCTGTCCAGAATATGCCGTGACAGTGCATCCACACCGATCATGGCGACAAAGCTCTGATCAATCTTCAAGTAGTCGACATTGAAGTTGCGCAAGTAACCGAGGCTGGAATGGCCGGTGCCGAAGTCATCGATCGCGATCATCACCCCCAACTGATGCAGGGCGTCAAACAGTCTGCGGGTGGTCTCGGTGGGCTCGATCAGCTCGCGTTCGGTCAGCTCCAGTACCAAGGTGACCTGGCCGGGCGGGAAGGCTGCGAGAAACTCCTGGCAATCGTTCACCAGTTCGAGGTCCTGGCAATGCCGCGCGGTAATGTTCACGCCAATATGAAAACCGGGGTTGAAGCGTTCGGCATGGGGCGCCAGTTGCGCGGCGGTCTGGCGCAGCAGGGCGCGGGTCATCGGCACGATGAGGCCGGAGTCTTCGGCCAGGGGAATAAACAAATCTGGCCGCACCAGGCCCTCTTTGGGATGTTTCCAGCGCATCAGCACTTCGCAACCGGCCCACTGACGCGTATCACCGCGCACCACGGGTTGGAAATACGGGATAAATTCGTTGGCGCTTAATGCACGTTGCAGTTCGTGGGTGGGTGCCGACGAGCGTTTTTGCAGCCAATGGGCGAGGATGCCAGCCAGCACACCAAAGAACGCCACCAGGCTGAACACCGCCGGATAGCGGGCCTGCATATAACGCCAGGTTTCCCCGGCAGGCATCCCGGCCTCGACGCTGTAGTGATAGCGCGCCGACGCCAGGTGATGATGCGCCACGGCGAACACGGGCACTGCGTCGTTATGCACTTTGCCGTCGGCATCCAGCCAATTGGGCCCGACTTGCAGCACCAAATAGGCGTAACGACTGATCAGGCGCAAGGCATTGGTGAGGTGGTAGCTGTCGATCGAGGCAAACGCGCCTTGCTCACCCTCCACCAGGCGGTAAACCAGTAACGCAGTATCTGGCGTGACAGGGTTGCCATTCATCAACCACAACCGGCCATCCACATAGTCGTCCGGGTTAACCGGCGATTGGTAGTCGCCGCCAAACAGTGAGCTGCAATAAATGTTTTTCTGCCAGGACAACGTGGTGGCGCGTACGAACGGCCGGCGCGTGACCTGTTCGCGCAGCGCCAGTTTCGCCGCGTTATCGCACGGCTTGCCTGCCAATGGCAGCAAATCCCGGGCGGCGAGGGCGGTATTGTCGAGCATCAAATCGAACTGGCGCACTGCTTCCTGAGCCGTTTGTGTGGTGCTTTGTTCAAGTGTGCGTTCAGCTTGCCAGTAAAGAATCGCGACCCCCAGCAGAATCGGGAGCAGTCCACAGGTTGCGCTGATGACGTAACGTGTGGCTCGGCCTCGTGGGCCTTTGGAGGTCAGGGGCATAGGGACAGTCAGTCGCT
The DNA here is from genome assembly GCF_020790195.1 of Pseudomonas sp. HN8-3. Classification (NCBI taxonomy): domain Bacteria; kingdom Pseudomonadati; phylum Pseudomonadota; class Gammaproteobacteria; order Pseudomonadales; family Pseudomonadaceae; genus Pseudomonas; species Pseudomonas sp. HN8-3. The sequence goes on along the minus strand of NZ_CP086206.1, from coordinate 3,047,134 downwards.
GAAAAAAGAAGGGTATGTGCCGATGATAGATGGCATTGCTCAAGTACGCTCGCTACCGATTGTTGATTCTGGGCTGAGGGCCTATTCACGCGTGTCCCGGGTGCTCAACCAGCCGGCGCGCTTGCTACAAACCTCTTGCACGAAGCAGGGCAATGGGGATTTGATAAGAGTACGGACAAATCTGTTTACGCTGTGTAGAATCGGTTTACGCATACAAGAATATGGACTTGCGCTCACGCAAGCCTCGGCCGTCAGAGACTGATGACACCATGAAGCTACTCGGCTCCCCCCTCATCTTTGGTGACTTCCTCGCCCGCAGCGTGCGGGGTCTTTCCTGTGCGCCACCCTCGAACCTCATCCTTGCTCGCAACTGATCAATTGCTACCTACAAGAATGATGAGGCATCGAAATGACCGACCAATATGAAAACCCGATGGGCCTGATGGGCTTTGAATTTATCGAATTCGCATCGCCGACGCCTGGCACGCTGGAGCCGATCTTCGAGATCATGGGCTTCACCAAGGTGGCGACCCACCGTTCCAAGGACGTGCACCTGTATCGCCAGGGCGAGATCAACCTGATCCTCAACAACGAACCCGGCAGTCTCGCCGCCTACTTCGCGGCCGAACATGGGCCGTCGGTGTGCGGCATGGCATTCCGCGTCAAGGACTCGCAAAAAGCCTACAACCGGGCCCTGGAACTGGGCGCCCAGCCGATTCATATTGAAACCGGGCCGATGGAACTGAACCTGCCGGCGATCAAGGGTATCGGCGGTTCGCCGCTGTACCTGATCGACCGCTTCGGCGAAGGTAACTCGATCTATGACATCGATTTCGTCTATCTCGAAGGCGTTGACCGCAATCCGGTAGGCGCCGGCCTCAAGGTCATCGACCACCTGACCCATAACGTCTATCGCGGACGCATGATCTACTGGGCCAACTTCTACGAAAAACTGTTCAACTTCCGCGAAGCGCGCTATTTCGACATCAAGGGCGAATACACTGGCCTGACCTCCAAGGCCATGAGCGCACCGGATGGCAAGATCCGCATCCCGTTGAACGAAGAATCGTCCAAGGGCGCCGGGCAGATCGAAGAGTTCCTGATGCAGTTCAACGGCGAAGGCATTCAACACGTGGCGTTCCTCACCGACGACCTGGTCAAAACCTGGGACGCGTTGAAGAAGATCGGCATGCGTTTTATGACCGCACCGCCAGACACTTACTACGAAATGCTGGAAGGCCGCCTGCCGAACCACGGCGAGCCGGTAGACCAGTTGCAATCGCGTGGCATCCTGCTGGATGGTTCCTCGATTGCAGGCGATAAGCGCCTGCTTTTGCAGATCTTCTCGGAAACCCTGATGGGGCCGGTGTTCTTCGAGTTCATTCAGCGCAAGGGCGACGATGGATTTGGCGAAGGCAATTTCAAGGCGCTGTTCGAGTCGATTGAGCGCGACCAGGTGCGTCGTGGCGTACTGACTGCCGAGTAATTCAATGGATAACGAAAAAGCCCGGTTTTTACCGGGCTTTTTTGTGTCTGTTATATCGGGTTGTAATTGCCGGGCGGTGAAATAGGAACAAATGGTTTTTCAAATATCACACAGAGGCGAGGAGCGCAGAAAAACCTGCGCTTCCATTCCGAAGAGGTCCGCTTATGAATGTGAATTGTCCTACCCCTCAACGCCCGATCGAGCCCAGCCTACCAGCGGAACAGACCGAGCCAGTTCGCTATGTGCGTTCATCCGATGATGCAGACCTGGTCAATCAGGCGCGTAAGAAGTTTCTGGATGATGGCGAAACCGAGTTCCTGGGCGACACCCTCAGTGCCGAGGGTTATCAGTTGGTGAAGGCTGTGGTCTCACCCAACAAACCGGGTGCGCCCGGAGTGCAGGTCTCGACATTCGCGGTTGATGGCGCCCAGTCCAATGACATGATGGTGATCAAGCGGGTGCTGCCTACCGAAGATGGGCCTAATCTCGTCCTTTATATGCCGGAAGATGACGTGACCTCGTTTCATGAGTTCAAGGATGCAGAGGAAATGACGGCCTGGCTCAAGGACGTAGCCAATGACCCGACTGAGCGAAAGCGATTTACCCAGCATTTTTCCAATCCTGAAGCACCCAAACAGCAGGAACGGGTCAACAAGCAGTTCGGCGAGTTCGCGGCTGGCGATATTAATGCGGTCGTGGGTAGTTTCGGCCATGAGCGGGGGGATATTTTCGAGCGGTTGAACAAAGACGCCTCGGTCCCACTCGCTCAGGTCGACGGGCTGGTGCGAACGCAGCTCTATAAACTGGAACCAGATGGAAAGGCGTTTTATGTCGGGTATCGGCCAGATGGAGAAGCCATCGTCTATAGCTACGACGCTTATGGAAACTTGCAAGGCGGCGGCCAAAAAAAGGACGCCAAGGCGAGGAGATTTTATTTCGTCCAAAACGGGTTGAACCAAAACAAACCGCTTGAACCCATGACCTTCAACGAGTTCCGCAAGAAAATAACCAGTGTCTCCCTGGACAACGTGCGCGCTAATGACCTAATGGGTCTTTACGACGAGTTCCTGAAGCAACTCAGAAGTCCTGGGCATGGCCTCGCCACCGCGTTGAAAGCGCTGGGTCTTCCTGACAACGTGGCGAATTCCATCGAAACCATCCTGAAAGACCCCATCAAAGGAACACTGCTTGAATTGAATCACGACAATCGTGTCGGCAAGGTGTTTGGTGTTGATAAGGCAGAGATGGATGCCAACTTGGAAAGGGTGGGCAGTCAAATCCAGAGCAACATCCCCCATTACGGTAAGTGGAGGAAAAGGTTGGAGAACACAGCCAACGTTATTGAACAAAGCGTAGGTACGCCTGAATTACCGACGACCGAAGTCAGGACCTGACTCGACAGAGGGGAATGGATACCCCACGCCATTGCGCCGTTTCCATCCAGCCACTCAAGCTCGGTGCTGACGCACTAGATGTTTGAACCCTTCATACACCAGCACCATCACCGCCAGCCAGATCGGGATATAGGTCAGCCATTGCCCGCCTTGGATGCCTTCGCCCAACAGCAGGGCCACCGCCAGCAGCAGCACCGGTTCTACGTAGCTCAGCAGCCCGAACAGGCTGAAGGCCAGCAAGCGACTGGCAATGATGTAGCTCACCAGCGCCGAAGCGCTGATCAAGCCCAGCATCGGAATCAACCCGTATAGCTTGGGATGCACATCGAGCACCGCAAAACCCTGTTCGCCGCTCTGCACAAACCACCAGGCCACCGGCAGCATCAACGCCATATCCAGCCACAGCCCGCCCAAATGATCAGTGGTCAGGTATTTGCGCACCACGAAATACACCGGGTAGCCTATGATCACCACCAGCGTTGCCCAGGAAAAACCACCAGCCTGATACAACTCGTTCAGTACGCCCAGCGCGGCAAACACCACGGCGATCTGTTGCAACCTTGACAACCGCTCGCCGTAGACCAGGCGCCCGGTGAGCACCATGGTCAGCGGCAGCAGGAAGTACCCCACGGACACGTCCAGGCTGCGCCCATTCAGCGGCGCCCACATAAACAGCCACAACTGCACGCCGAGCAAGGCAGAAGACACCAGCACCCCGGCGATCAGGCGCGGCTTGGCCGCCAACATCCGCAACAGTTCCCACACCCGCCGCCACTCGCCGCTGACGATCATGAACACCGTCATGCACGGTACTGTAAGCAACATGCGCCAGCCGAAAATCTCCAGACCACTCAACGGTGTGAGCAGTGACGTGAAGTAATACATCACGGCAAACAACACCGAGGCCAAGACCGATAACACCACACCTTTAGACACACTGTCCTCGCGAAAGCCGATTCATATCCAGTTCCAGGAGGGGAGTATGGCGTTTTTTGCGAGAAATAGAATGTGGGCGGGAGTTTGCTCCCACCCACATTTTAATCTCCATGCTATCAGGCAGATTTCAGCCCGCTCGCAACGCCACGCGGCCGGAAACAAAATGGCCCACGTCGTTGAACCCCGGAGTGGACGAGTGCCCGGGCGTGACCAGCGAATCAATGAAGGCCTCATCCTCAGGCGTGATGTTTACGTCCAGCGCGCGAGTGTAGGCATCCCACTGCGCCTCGGTACGCGGCCCCACAATCGCCGAACTCACTGCCGCATTATTAAGCACCCAGGCAATTGCGAACTCTACAATCCCCACGCCACGTCCCTGGGTGTATTGCTGGATCAGCTGGGCGATGCGTAGCGATTCCACCCGCCATTCGGTTTCCAGGATGCGCTTGTCCTGGCGCGCGGCACGGCTGCCTGGCTCGGGTGTAACGTCAGGTGCGTACTTGCCACTGAGCACCCCACGTGCCAGCGGGCTGTAAGGCACTACACCCAAACCATAGGCTGCCGCCGCTGTGATTTGCTCGACCTCGGCCTGGCGGTTGACGATGTTATACAGCGGCTGGCTGATAATGGGTTTATCTACCCCCAGGCGCTCGGCCACGCGAATCACTTCAGCGATGCGCCAACCGCGATAATTGGACAGGCCCCAGTAGCGGATCTTGCCTTGGCGGATCAGGTCGCCAATGGCCGACACGGTTACCTCCAAAGGCGTGTCGTGATCTTCACGGTGCAGATAGTAGATGTCCAGGTAATCGGTATCCAGGCGCGCAAGGCTGGCTTCCAACGCATTGAAGATGCGCTTGCGGTTCAACCCGCTGCGGTTGGGCAAACCATCGGCGGGGCCGAAGCCGACCTTGGTGGCCAGTACCCAATCCTGGCGATTGCGCGCAATGGCTTCGCCGACGATCTCTTCGGAGCGCCCGCCGGTGTAGACGTCGGCGGTGTCGATAAAATTGATACCCTGGTCCCAGGCCTTGTCGATGATACGCAGCGAGTCTTCGGTGCTGGTTTGTTCGCCAAACATCATGGTGCCGAGCGTCAGTGCGCTGACTTTCAACCCGGACTGGCCCAATGTGCGGTAAATCATGCAAAGCTCCTCATTGCAGGCAAATGTGAGTCATGCAATACCAGACCCGACGGCTCTGGAACAAGCCCTGGGCGCATTTCTTCATCCGCGCAGCAATGTCTGGCAGCGGGCCTGTAAAAAACGATGCAGCACTTTCACCCGCTCCGATACTTGCAGACGGTGAGGGCACATCAGGTTGAACGGCGTGGGTTCGCCTTGCCAGTCGGGAAGCAGCGGCACCAGCCGCCCGGCCTGGACGTCTCGGGCCACATCCAGGTTGGCTTTATAGGCAATGCCATGGCCGGCCAGCGCCCAGCGCCGAACGATTTCGCCGTCATCGCTGAGGTAGTCGCCGCTGACTTCGACCTCCTGCAGCAGTGTGCCCTGGCGGAAATACCAGGTGCTATTGGCCTGCCCGCGGCGCATGTAGCGCAGCGTACTGTGCTGCGCCAAATCTGCAGGCACCTGCGGTGCACCGTAGCGCGCCAGGTAGTCGGGGCTGGCGCAGACGATGCGCTGGTGGCCGGGCACCACCGGCAGCGCCACCAGGCTGGAATCCCTCGGCACGCCAAAGCGCAGGGCGATATCGACGGTGTCGCGAAACAAATCGGCATTGCTGTCGTTGAGTAACAATTGCAGGCGGATGTTCGGATGCTCGAGCTTGAACTCATCCAGCCAGCCCAGCAGCACATTGCGGCCAAAGTCCGAGGGAGCGGCCAATTGCAATAAACCACTGAGGCTTTGGCCTTGTTGCTTGATGGCATGTTCGCCTTCGGACAGGGCTTCCAGCGCCACTCGCACACTGTCCAGATAACGCCGGCCTTCTTCGGTCAGGCGCATGCTGCGGGTGGAGCGGGCAAGCAGGCGGATGCCGAGCCGGGTTTCAAGACGCTTGAGGGCAATACTGGCCGCTGCTGGGGTAAGGCCGAGGCTACGGGCGGCAGCGGTCAGGCTACCGGTGTCGGCGCTGCGCACAAAGACTTCAAGGTCGAGAATCGAGCCCATTGATAAAAATCCTTTAAAGATCTTGTCGTTTTACCCGGATTTTTCGCCGATTGCCAAGCTGGGAAGATGAAGGCTCACTTTCTTATCCAGGTAGTTTTCACATGGTCTCTTCTCTGAGCGGTAAAACCGTCATCGTTATTGGCGGCAGCAGCGGTATCGGCGCGGCAGTGGCCCAGGCGGCCATCGCTCGCGGCGCGCACGTGGTGCTGGCCGGGCGTCGCTTGACCTCCGGCATCGAGAAAGGCGCACGCAGCGAACCGGTGGACGTCACCGATAGCGCGTCGTTGCAGCGATTGTTCGAAACGGTGGGGCATTTTGACCACCTGGTCTACACCTCGGGCCCTTCGGTGCGGGCCAAGCCCCTGATCGAAACCGACCTTGACGAAGCCCAGGAAAATTTCAATGTGAAACTCTGGGGCGCGCTGCGTGCGATTCAACAGGCGCTGCCGTTCCTGAATGAACACGGCAGCATCAGCCTGACTTCCGGTCAGTTGGGGCGCAAGCTGGCACCGGGGCAGTTCATCAAGACCGGCATCAACGCTGCGACCGAAGCATTGGGCAAGCAACTGGCCAAGGAACTGGCGCCACGTCGAGTCAATGTCATCAGCCCGGGCGTGATTGACACCCCGGCCTATGCCGGGTTGGCGCAAGAGCAGCGCGTGGCGATGTTTGCCAACGCAGGCGGGGCATTGCCGGTTGGCCGGGTAGGGCAGGCTGAAGAAGTGGCGGCGGGGTATGTGCTGGCCATGGAGAACAGCTTTATAACGGGAAGCATCATCGATATCGACGGCGGCGGGCAGCTGTAACCGCCCACCGCCGGTGCCCTTTGGTTAATGACGGGCCTTGTCCAGTGTAAACGTCCCTATGGCAGTAAACTCAGGCCCGTCATTTCTTCGAAAGGAACAGGCAAACTCACCCGAGCCATGCTCGTCAGTGACTTCTTCGTTCAGTTTCAGCACCCCAGCATGGGCTGTCACCGTCCCATAAGTGTCGAGTCGTTGAAACTGAACGCGGACGTCATTATTGCCGGCCAGGTCATGGATCAATCCCTTCGCGTCGTTATAGACCACGATGGCAAAAATATTCCGAGTCCGCGGCAAGCCGTCATCGTAATAGTCGCCCATGAAGATTCGGCGATCCGGGCGGTGGCCCCCGAAGTCGGAGCTATCAATCCGCAGGTCGGTTTTGAAAGAGTAAGAACCCGGTAGCGGCCCACCCTCGAAAGTCAGGTCCAGTTCACCCTTGGCCGGATACTGGGCGCTGTGAACCATTGACACGCCTGTCAGGTCGACATCACCTTTTGTCAGCGTTATTTGTTTATCGCTACCAAACTGCGCTTTACCCGAGAAAGACGCCTGCATCCGTTCACCGTCGAATGACACTGTTATCTCCCCGGCAGTTGCCCAATAGGGAGAAATGCCCGAGTTTTCATACGCAGAAAAGAGCAACCTGGCGTGCCCATCGGCAAAGCTATAGCTGTGTTCGGTCTCGTCACTCGGTAGCTCAGCGGGAAGATAAATATCAATGCCATAAAAATGGTTGGGCTCTGGCGAGAGACGTTTTGTCGCCACCAAATGCCATATTCCATTTGGCTCCTGGTACATATCCATTTTATCCGCGTCACCTTGGAAGGTCAGGTTGTGCGCGCCTGCTACTGTGACTGTTAACTTACCTTGGGTGCCCTGTGCTGTTTTACTGATCATCTCGATAGCCCTTCAAGAAGTGAAATGAATTCACAGTGAAGGCTAAATGCGATCCAAAAATTTGAATACTGTCAAAAGTGACAGGTATAAAAAGCAAGCCTTTAATTCCATTCAAGGCAGCGTGTGCCGACGCAAACACCCTCACGCCTTCCAAGAGCATCTGCGCCGTCCCATGGAGGTTAAACCTTGAGCGCACGCGTCATCCGCAAAGCCAACATACTCCCACCCACAATCACCGCCGCCAGCAGGTACAACGCCACATCGGTTGAACCAGTGGCATCTTTCACAAAACCGACGATATACGGGCTGAGAAACCCCGCCATCTGCCCCATGGAGTTGATCAACGCCAAGCCACCCGCTGCGGCACCGGCACTGAGCATGGCGGTGGGCACCGGCCAGAACATTGGCAGGCCGGTAAGTGCACCCATGGTGGCGATGGTCAAGCCAAGGATGGCGATGGCCGGGGTGGTGGCGAAGTTAACCGCAATCACCAGGCCGATGGCGCCCATCAGCATCGGCACTACCAAGTGCCAGCGGCGTTCCTTGCGCAAGTCAGCGGAGCGGCCCACCAGCAGCATGAACACCGCCGCCAGCAAATAGGGGATCGCGCTGAGCCAGCCAATCACCAGGTTGTCGCTGAACCCCAGGTTCTTGATGATCGAAGGCAGCCAGAAGTTGATCGCATACACGCCGCTCTGGATGCAGAAGTAGATCAGGCCGAACGCCCAGATCGCCGGGTTCTTGAAGACTTCGGCCAGCGAATCGCTGGTGGTTGCGGGCTTGTTCGCCAGGTCCGTGGCCTGGTCGGCTTCCAACACTGCGCGTTCATGGGGCTTGAGCCACTTGGCATTGGCGAAGCTGTCACTGAGCAGAAAGTAGGCGAGGGCGCCGAGGATCACAGTCGGGATGCCCTGCAGCAGGAACATCCACTGCCAGCCCGCCAGGCCACCTTGGCCGGCTGCGAAGTGGTTGAGGATCCACCCAGAGAACGGGCTGCCGAGCAAGCCGGACACCGGGATTGCCGACATGAACAGCGCCATGATCCGCCCTCGGCGGAAGGTCGGGAACCACTGCGAGAGGTACAGCACCACGCCGGGGAAGAAGCCGGCTTCAGCGGCACCGGTAAACAGGCGTAAGGTGTAGAAATGCGTCGGCGTGGTCACAAACAGCAAGCAGGTAGACAGCGTCCCCCACACGATCATCATCAACGCGATCCAGCGCCGTGGGCCGAACCGGGTGAGTGCCAGGTTGCTCGGCACGCCGCACAGCACGTAGCCGATAAAGAAAATCCCGGCGCCCAGGCCGTATACGGTTTCGCTGAACTTCAACGCATCGAGCATCTGCAACTTGGCAAAGCCAACGTTTACCCGGTCGAGGTAATTGAACAGGTAGCAGATAAAGATGAAGGGGATCAGGCGCAGGGTAATGCGCTTGTAGATGGCGTTTTTATCGTCATCGCTGGCCAGTGCGGCAGTAGCGCTCTGTGACATGGGGATTCTCTCTTTATTATGATTTTTCGCGGCGCGAGGGTAACGTTGACCGCCCCAACAGTCTCGGCGACGTGATGGGCGACTGTCTTTGTGCCGGCGCACAGCGAAGCCGCCTTTGCGCTGTGCCGGTGAACAACCCGTCTTTTCAGGAAATTAGCCCCATGTTCGAGTTGGATCATGACTTGGCGCAGGAGATTGTCGATCGCACCATGGCAATCCTGCCGTATAACGTCAACGTCATGGACAGCCAGGGCCTGATCCTCGGCAGCGGTGAGCCGGAGCGTATCAATACTCGTCACGAAGGGGCGCAGTTGGTCCTGGCCAATGGCAGGGTGGTGGAAATCGACGGGCAGACCGCCAAGCATCTCAAGGGCGTGCAACCGGGCATTAACCTGCCGCTTATGCACGATCAGCGGCTGATCGGCGTGCTGGGAATTACCGGCGAACCCGATGGCCTGCGCACCTATGCCGAACTGGTGCGTATGACGGCTGAAATGTTGGTCAGCCACCGCCATCAGCAAGCTGAGCAGCAATGGCGACGCCAGCGTTGCGATGATTTGCTGGCCTTGCTGCTGGCCGACAATGGCGACTCCCCCCGCCTGGTGGACGAAGCCCGGCAACTGGGCCTCAAACCGCATCTGGCGCGCACGCCATACCTGTTCGAACTGGGCCCGGGCCAATCGGCAGAAGCCTTGAGTGCCTGGCTTACCAGCCGCTATCCCGACAGTTGGTGCGTCAGCCCTGCGCAGTTCTCCCTGCTGTGGTGCCGGCCTGCCGCTGTGCAGGTCGATAATCCGCGTTTGCTGGAAAAGCTCGACGGCCTGGGTTGGACTATCCTGCGTGTTGCGGTTGGCGGGCAAGCGGATGGCTTGCCAGGGCTGCGCCGCTGTTACCGCAGGGTCAGTGATCTACTTGCCTATGGCCGCGATCTCCTGCCGCAAACACGCCTATTGACCCTCACCCGTTATCGTCTGCCGGTCATGCTCTGGCGTCATCGAAACGACGACGCGCTGGACGAGCTGCTCAACCCATTGCGCAAGGTGCTGGCCAAGGATAGCAATGGGCAACTGCTGGCGACCTTGCGCAGTTGGTGCGAGCACGACGGGCAAAGCCAGGCGTGTGCCGATGCCTTGGGCATCCACCACAACAGCTTGCGTTACCGCATGGAGCGTATTGCCGAACTCAGCGGCGTCGACCCGCTGACCCTCGACGGTATGCTTACCTTATACCTGGGCGTGCAGTTGTTGCCTCAGCCTCTGGAGGCGCAGGCTTTGTAGAAATGACCAACAAACCCCACCTGCACTTGTGCATCGGACCGGCGTCATTGCCCAGGCCAACTGGCAGCATGGGCATTATAAAAACCGGAGAAAGCCCATCATGAAGATCATCATCGCCCCCGACTCGTTCAAGGACAGCCTCAGTGCCGCAGGCACGGCCCAGGCCATTGCCGAAGGGTTGGCCCAGGTCTGGCCGGATGCGCAGTTGGTCGAATGCCCGATGGCCGATGGCGGTGAGGGCACGGTGGATGCGGTACTTGCCGCGTGCAATGGCCAGTTGCGCCGGCAAACCGTGCGAGGCCCACTGGGAGACGAAGTCGAGGCGCGTTGGGGCTGGTTGGCCGACAGCCATACCGCGATTATCGAGATGGCCGAGGCCAGTGGTTTGCAACTGGTCGCGCCCGGCCAGCGCGACGCGTGTTCGACGACAACATATGGCACCGGGGAGTTGATCTGCGCCGCCCTGGATGCGGGGGCGCAGCGTATTATCCTGGCGATTGGCGGCAGTGCTACCAACGATGGCGGGGCTGGTGCGATGCAGGCCCTGGGTGTGCAACTTTTTGACGCAGAAAGTCAGCCGCTGTCCCCGGGTGGGCTGGCGTTGGCGCGCCTGGCGTGTATTAGCCTTGAAACGCTCGACCCGCGTTTGGCGCAGGTGCGTTTTGAGATCGCTGCTGACGTCAATAACCCCCTGTGCGGTCCTCACGGTGCCTCAGCGATTTTCGGCCCGCAGAAAGGTGCGAGTCCCGAGCAGGTGGCACAACTGGACGCCGCCCTTGACCATTTCGCCCACCACTGCGCCCAGGTGCTGCCCAAGGATGTGCGCGACGAACCCGGCAGTGGTGCTGCCGGTGGTCTGGGCTTCGCGGCCAAGGCATTCCTCGGTGCGCAATTTCGTCCGGGCGTGGAGGTGGTCGCCGAACTGGTCGGCCTCGAAGACGCCGTACGCGGCGCCGACCTGGTCATCACTGGCGAAGGCCGCTTCGACGCTCAGACCCTGCGCGGCAAGACCCCGTTCGGGGTAGCGCGCATCGCCAGCCAGCACGGCGTACCGGTCATTGTGATCGCAGGCACCTTGGGCGACGGTTACGAGCAGATGTATGCCCACGGTGTGGATGCAGCATTTGCCCTACCGTCGGGACCAATGAGCCTGGAACAAGCCTGCAGCGAGGCGCCACGCCTGTTGCGCGAGCGCGCCGCGGATATTGCGCGGGTGTGGCGCCTTGCTGCTAATCGCTGACCCCCTGCGCCAACCGCTCCACCCACTGCTCCTGAAACGCTTGCAGCGCCGCACCGGGTTGCTGCAATTGCACAAACTCCAGCATTGGGTCTTGCACCGCGGTGCGCACGCCGCTTAATTCCTCCAGAGTCGCCAACCCGCAAAACGGTACGTAGGCTTCGCTGTAACCGCCTTCATGCACCAGCACCAGACGGCCCTGGCACAAACGCTCGGCTGCCTCGCGCAGGCTGCGGGTCATCAGCCGGAACGATTCGCTGTGCAGCAACATGCGCGCCAGTGGGTCGACGGCATTGGCGTCATAGCCGCAGGCGATGATGATCAACTCTGGCTCGAAACGCTCCAGGGCGGGCAGCACAATGCGTTCCATCGTATGCGCATAGGTTGCGTGACCACTGCCCGGTGGCAGCGGGATATTGATGTTGGCGCCCAGACCGGCACCCCGGCCACGATCCCGTTCGCCGCTGTAGCCCGGTGGGTAGCAAGCGTCCTGGTGCAGTGAAACCGTCAACACATCGGCGCGCTCCTCGAAGATTGATTGCGTGCCGTTACCGTGGTGCACGTCCCAGTCGATCACTGCGACTTTGCCGAGCCCGTTATGGACCTTGGCCGCTTCGATGGCAATGGCAATATTGGCGAGAAAGCAGAAGCCCATGGCGCTGTCTGCCAGGCAGTGATGCCCAGGCGGCCGAGACAGGGAATAGGCATTGTGCGCCTGACCCTTGAGCACCGTGTCTACGGCGGCGATGGTCAAGCCCGCAGACAGTTTCGCGATCTCGTAGCTGCCCGGCCCAATCGGCGCCTGTGGGCCGAGCTCGCCGCCGCCAGCATCGCTCAGGGCCTTGAAGCGTTGCAGATAAGCGCTGCTGTGCACCCGTAGCAGGTCTGCTTCACTGGCCGGCGGTGCGCTAAGCAGGTGCAGATGACGCGTCAATCCAGACACATCCAACAAGCTTTTCAAGCGACGTTTGGTCTCCGGGGATTCGGCATGACCGCTGCCAGCCGGCGGCTGTACCCAGCCGCCTACGGGCAATGTCAGCGCGTGCGCACCTGCGCTGTGCCACAGGCTCATTTCATCGAAGAAAAATGCGGTGGTTCGGTTCATACCGGCTCCAGTTCGGTGAGGTGATTGGGACGGCTGGTGAAGATCATCACCAGGGAAAGCAACGTGATGACGGCAGCGCCCAGCAGCAGGAGGGTGAACCCGCCGCTGGCCTCGATCAGGCGGCCGGCAATCGCCGGGCCGATGGCCAGGCCACCGCCGATCACCAGGTTGGAGGCGTTCATGAGTTTGCCGCTGTGATCAAGGGCGGCCAGGCAGGCCAGCACCAACGGCAGGATGAACGTCCAGGTGAACTTGAACAGCAGCGCCGCCAGGGCAAAACGCAGCAGCGCTGGCTCGCCGAGCAAAAGCAGCACAGCCGCCACCATCAGCGCATAACCCCCGAGCAACAGAATTGCTCGGGGCAGTCGCCCGCCAATCAGCGACGCGCTCGCGGCGCCGGCAATGCCCATTACGGTTGCGATGGCGAGTACCTCACCACTGTGTTGCGGGGAAATCCCGACACTGGCGCCCAAGGCACCGATAAAGGTCCAGACACCGCCCAGGCTGATGTAAAAGGCCAGGACCGCGCCGACCCCCAGCGCGGCTTTCCAGCGCGAGCCAGGCAATGAAGGGCCGTGGTTTGCCGGTGCCGTGGCATTGCCAGCGGGAAACGCCCGGGCCAGAGGCAGCAACAGGGTCATCAAGCCTGCCAGGATCAGGTAGCAGGCGTTCAGTCCAAACCGCTCGAACAAGCCCGGCAGTACGATCAGCCCGAGTGCACCGACGACTAATTGGCCCATCACCCACAGCCCGTAGACACGGCTGGGATTGGCGGTAGTGGCGGCGCTGGCCAAGCAGAGGATCATCAATGAGCCGCCGGCCAGGGCGCTGGCACAGCGCAGCGCCAGTAACGCTGCATAGGTGTCGGCGCGCATCGACAACAGATTGGCCACGATAAACAGCAGCGCTGCAATCAGGGCCGCGGTGCGCCAGTCAACGCGCTTGAGCCACCACCAGGCAGGCAAGGTCGCCAGGCTCATCGCGCCCAGCTCCACGGAAAACAAATCGCCAATGCGTGCCGGGCTCAGTTGCCATTCGCTGGCCAACTGCGCGGCCACGGCGGGTGCGGTCATCAGGATGGTCGGGGTGATGGCGGCAAACAGCACGATTGCTGCCAGCCGTGCCTTTGCCGCAGAGGGTTGAGTAGGCATTTTCAAACTCCAGGAATGGGGATCAGAACACATGGACCAGACGCAGCAATGCCTCGGTCCCGGCATAGCCGTTGGAGGCAGCGACGTTTTGCGAAAGGCTGACCATCAGTTGGTTCTGGGTGTCGAGCCAATGCCCCAGTTCCAGGCCCAGTTGCGTGTAGCGTTTGTGGGTATCGTCGATACGGAGATTGTTGATGCGCAGCGCACCACCATCCGCCTGGATCAGGCGCAGTGCCCCGTAAGTGGCGGCGCTGAAGTCATAGGACGCAAAGGCTTGCAGGCGATACAGCGGGGCTTGCTTGAGTTCGCTGCCAAAATAGTCGTCATTCTTGGCGTAAAACTGGGCTTCGAGGTTGGCTTCCACCACCCAGTTATCGCCGATGCCCTGGGTGTAGTTGTAGACAAAGGTGGCGCCCCAACGGTTGGCACCCGGGGACACATCCGGGTTCTGGCTGTGGTACTCACCTAGAGGCACGGTGATCAGGCTCAACAGGCCGCTGTAGGTGCGCGATGCCGGGTCGTTGATGAAAAACAGCGTGCCGCCCACTTGTGGATCGCCCAGGCCGCGCTCGCGGGTGCGCTGCTCAGTGCCGGGCAAGCGCGCCGTAATGTCGGCAAATGGCAGGATGAACTGCGGCGTACACAGCGTGCCGCAGGCGTCGGTGAAATACACCTGGCGGTAGGCCAGGGCGTTGACCTTGAGGTCGGCCTTGCCGGTGCTGTCGGCGGGCCCATGGAAATCGCCGGCACGGGTGGCGGGCAGGTACACCACCCCCAGGCTGGTGCCCGCCGGTGCGCCAAAAAAGTCCCGAGCGTTAAGGTCGGCAGCCTGGTTGTCGAGGCTGAGCAGCGTGCCGCCAAGCAACACTGTGATCTTGCGTAGAGGTGAATGAATCATGGCAAGGCGTCTCTTGTAAGGGGCAGCCAAAAAACGGGCAACAGTTGCCCGCGACCGTGAAAACGAGCGTGGCAAAGGCTTAAGTTGAAAGGGCGAGGATCAGTCGGGTGGGGCGTGTACCAAGTGCGCTATACGCGCCTTGTCGTTGACCCCCAGCTTGGTGTAAATGGCGCGCAGATGGTGACGTACCGTATTGGGTGAAAGGCCAAGGTCGCGGGCCACTTGCTTATAAGTCTTGCCCTCGCCAAACCCCTGGGCCACGTCGTTCTCTCGCGGGCTCAACTGGGGCAGTGCACGGTTGAGGCGCGCCGCCAGCAGCAACTGGTCGCCCACTGCCGAAACCTGGATGTGAATGTGCTTGCCGGCATGGCCGCGTTCATCCAGTTGTACCGGCAGGGTAGGGCCGCTCCAGCGCGGCCACTCACTGAGCAAAATGTCGATAAAGCCGCGCTCGGCGCATTGCAATACGCCTTGAGGGTCGCATACAGCCAAGGCGAGGTTGCGTGGGCTGGTCAGGGTTTCACGCATGGCCACCAGCGTGCGGATCTGGTTCGCGGACACTGCCGCCACCAGATGCAACATCAGATTATTGAGCAGCAGGCAGTCATGGGTGTTGAACCTGGGCGCACCGGGTTTGCGGTATAGCGTCAGGTGGTCGCTGAGGTGGGTTTGCGGGTCGATATGGATCACGCACAGCAATTGGCCCAGGCCGTGGCGCTGCCCCAGCCAATTCAAGGCGCTGCCATTGGCCGGGTCGCGCATGTCGATGATCACGGCCTGGCCGGGTGTTGCATGCACTCGGCCGACGGTCACGTCCAGATGGCGGATCGACTGCCAGTCCGCCAGGTAGTGTGGTGGTAAATGGTACAGGTAGCTGTTGTGCTCCTCCGGCATACCGTCAATCACCGCCGCGCGCCCCCACCAGGCACTGTCAAATGCCAGCAACTGGCTCAGCCGTGCCAGGGCATGGTGCTGGAAATGTTCGATGTCTTGATGTTGGGCCAGGCGCTGCAGATCCAGGGCCAGGGTACTGAAGGCCTGCAACAGGCCATTGGGATCAAGGCGACTCATAGGTATTCCTCTGTGGGACTTTTTTTGTTGTTCTCGTCACAGGGTGAAGGCCGGGGCCTGGGGTCAGGGGGCAGGGCCTGGGTTGAGTATCGATGTTGCACGGCTGGACTGCTATCGTTCAGATGCAGGATGGCACTGGTTGATGTGTGGGAAAACGCCGGGCTCGTCAGGCGGCTGACTTTGCCCCTACACTGGTCCGCCATTGGTCTTTCAAAGGATGAAACGCAATGCACACACCTGAGCCCCATATCGTGATCCAGCGCTTTACCGAGGCCCACCTTGAGGGCGTCGCCGCGCTCTACAACGAACCGGCGGTCTGCCGTCAGGTGCTGCAAATGCCTTTCCAATCGGTGGAAGCCTGGCGCAAGCGTTTGGTGATGGATAACGAGCGGCGCTTGCAGCTGGTGGCAGTACATGGCGGTGAAGTGGTTGGCCAACTGGGCCTGGAACAGTACCTGCGCGTGCGTCAGAGCCATGTCGGTTCATTCGGCATGGGCGTGGCGACTGCCTGGCAGGGCAAGGGCGTCGGCTCGCGGCTGTTGACCGCCGCGCTGGACGTCGCCGACAACTGGATGAACCTGCACCGCGTGGAACTGACGGTGTATGCCGACAACGAAGCCGCGCATCACCTGTATCGCAAGTTCGGCTTCGAAGTGGAGGGCCGGTTGCGCGATTACGCCCTGCGTGACGGTGCGTTTGTCGACACCCTGAGCATGGCGCGCCTGCGCAAGTCGGCTTAATCCGCTAGAGCAAACGCCACCGCAGCCTGCGCATGCAGCGCGGTGGTATCCAGCAGCGGCAGGGCGCTGTGTTCGGGCTGGATCAACAGGCAGATTTCCGTGCAGCCGAGGATGACCGCCTGGGCGCCGCGCGCGGCGAGCGCCCGGATCACCCGCTGATACACCTGGCGCGAAGCGTCGCTGATGACTCCCACGCACAACTCTTGATAAATGATTCGGTGCACTTGCTTGCGCTCTTCCGCGTCCGGTATCAGCACGGTCAGGCCCTGGGCGGCGAGGCGGGATTTGAGGAAGTCCTGTTCCATAGTAAACGCGGTACCGAGCAGACCCACCGTCAAGGTTCCGGCCTCAAGGGCTGCGGCCGCCGTGGCGTCGGCAATATGCAGGAATGGAATCGACACCGCCGCCTCAATACCCGGCGCCACCAGGTGCATGGTATTGGTACACAGCACCACGCACTCGGCGCCCCCTGCCTGCAAACGGCGTGCGGCGTCCTCCAGGATCAGCGCGGTATCGTCCCAGCGCCCGGCGTGCTGGGCCTGCTCCACCGGGCCGAAGTCCACGCTGTACAGCAAAATCTGCGCGCTACGCAAAGGGCCAAGCTGGTCACGTACGCGCTGGTTGATGAGGCGGTAATACTCGGCGCTGGATTCCCAACTCATGCCGCCGATAAGGCCGATGGTGCGCATGCAATGCTCCGGACAAGGGGGTAGGGCACCACCTTACTCATCGACGGTGGGTTCGTCATACGCAGTTGCCGACAAAATCACCGGAGCAGTTTTTAACCCATACGGTAATGCTCTGCATCTGCCATGATCAGGCTTGGCAACCTGGCTCACCCAAGGAAATCCGCAATGGACGATGTACAGCAACTGGGCGAGATGCTTCGTCATTACGCCGATAGCGAAGCACACAAACAACAGCAGTTCGACCTGCAATCAGCACGTTGGGCGCAGAAGCTTGGCGAGCTGTTCGGCCAGATTGAACAGTGGCTGGAGCCGGTAAAAACCGTAGGTTTGCTGGAGGTTCAGCGTGAGGCTTACACCGCCAGCAGCCCGAGCGTGCCGGTGGAGAGTTCACCCTTCAAGAGCGAAAAACTCAGTGTGCACATCACTGGCAAAAGCGTGGAGTTCGTGCCGGATGTGATGGGCGTCGGTGGTTTGATTTCAGTATCGGTGATGGGCCTCACCGCCGCTCGCCACGGCAGTGTGTCGCTGGTCCTGCCGGTGGATAAGCACGACTGGCTGTGGAAGAAAACCAACGGCCTGAAAGACCCGGACACCTTCGGTTTCGACGCCAACTTCCTGGCCACTCAGCTACAGAGCCTGATCCCGCGCGAACGCGCATGATCGGCACAGAAGAAAACAGGCTCTGCATTTAATCAGGTGCATTGCCCAAGTATTGGCTATACCTAAAACTCATTCTTACGATGATGGTCGCCAGGGAGTTCAACAATGAAATTAAGGCTCATGATCAGCACACTGTGCGTCGCCTCGCTCGGCATGGCAGGCTGTGCCAGCAAGGTGCCGCAACCGGATGAGTATTCAGGGTTTCTCTCCAATTACAGCCAGCTCAAGGAAGCCAAGTCGCCCTCCGGGGCAGAGGTGATGCGCTGGGTCGATCCGCAGTTGGACTTGAGCCGCTACACCGCGGCGTACATCGAGCCTACCCAGTTCTATCCCAAACCCCAGGCCACCGCAAAGATTCCGTACAGCACCCTGCGGGGCATCAGCGATTATTACAACCAGGCGCTCAGGCGTGAACTGGCCAAGTCACTGCCCCTGGCCAATGCTCCGGGCCCAGGCGTGATCGTGGTGCGTGCGGCGATTACCGCCGTGAGCAGCAAGACCGAAAGCCTCAAGCCCTATGAGTTTATCCCCGTGGCGCTGGTGGCCGCAGCAGTCAGCACCGGCACGGGCATCCGCGATCAGGAGACCACGCTGGGCACTGAGGCGCAGTTCCTCGATGGAGGCACGAACAAAGTGGTGGCCCAGGTGGTACGCAAAGGCACCGGCAAGCCATTGGCCAACGACTCACAGGTGCTCAAGGCCGACGACGTGAAAGTCGTCATTGACGGCTGGGCGTCGGACCTGCATCAGTCCTACGTGAAGCTCAAGAAACATTGAGCCTCGGCAAGCCCAGGTGCTATTTCAGCGGTGTCAACGGGGGCAGCTTCCATTGACCGTTACCCACCTCGGGCTTGGGCAGGTAAATACGCAGGATCGCATAGAACGGACCGGGCGGGGCCGGCAGCCAATTGCTCTGTTCGGCCTTCGGTGGCTCGTGGTGTTGCAGCGCCAGGGTGAGGCCACCGTCGGCGTCACGCTGGAGGGTCGATAACATCCGCGAGTTGATCAGATAGCGTTTCTTGTGGTTAGGCACCAGCATTTTTGTCTTGGCGTCGTACAGGGTCAGCGACCAGAACGCATCGGTCGGTGGCAGCTGGTCCTTGGCAAAATGCACGGTGTAGCTGTGGCGTGCGCCGTTGGCCGGCTTACCCTCACTGTCGACGTCGTAGGTCAGGTGAGCCGCTTCGTCGCTGGAGTGACCGAAAATGCCTAACTCGGCACCGGCGTAGCGATACAGGTAGTTGTTTTGCAGGCGGTCGCGGCTACCGAACAGATCAGCCTGGGCAACCTGATGAGTGTCGAGTTTGTCCTTTTTGAACGCGGCAAATTCGGCCCGGCCATCGGCGATGCCTTCTTCCAGGGCCTTGCGCTGTTCTGCTGTCAATTGGTTGACCTTGAACGGCGCACCCGGCGCTATGCCGATTTTGGCAAAGCGCGCCAGCAGGTCTTTTTCGCTGTCCTGTGGGGCGGCGAAGGCCAGCATGAAGTTCAGGTAGCGAAACAGTTGCGGGCCTTCGGTCATGGTCGCCGTCGGCTTGGGCCATTCGATCTTCGGCACCTTGGCCGGGGCAGGCTGCTTCACATAGCTGCTCAGGGGCTGCACTTTATAGCCGCTCTGGATTTGCTTGACCTTGCCCAGGTCCTTGTCATCGAACAGCTGCGTGCGGTATAGGGCGTAGGCGATGTTGCTTTCGCTGTAGACCACTCGGTCGATGTCCACCGGTTGCTGACCTTTCCAGTCAGGCCCGGCAATCATGTAGTGACCGCCGTTGTTACCGGTGCTGCGGGTGCCCAGATAAGCAATGTTCTGGGAATAGAGGTCGATCAACTGCACCGAGTAGTAGCGCTCGTCTTCAATCCTGGGCAGGGTCAGTACCAGAGGCTCTTTGCGCAGATCCATCCATACGAATGAGTAGGGTGTGTCGGCGTTCGGGCTAGGGAGCGCGGTGTCCTTGGGGGTCAATACCTGCGCGGTATTACCGATATGGTTGAACGGCGCCTTGAAGTGGGCGCCGCCCTTGTCAACGGCCTGGGTGTAGAGCGTCTTGTACATTTGCACCACCGGGAAACCGTACAGGTAGGCTTCCTTGGCGATTGCCCGGGCTTCACTCGGGCTGGCGGTGAAGTCAGCCCAGGCGCCGGTACTCATAAATATCGAGAGGCTCGCCAACAGCAGGCGCGTCGGTTTTCCAATCATGTTGTTGCGTCCTTCCTGAGTTCTGTCTAAGAGCGTGAGGTGAAGGCGCAGAGTTTCCAGTTTTATTGGCTGAACGTCACGTTAATCCCTTCGCCGACGCGGACAGATCCTAAAGGAGGTGTCAGGCTGGAAGCATTGATTTGACTTTGTCACGTAGTTGGTCGATGGAAAATGGCTTGGCGATCACCTGCATGCCGGACGTCGCATCAATATTTTCGGCATAGCCACTGGCAAATAGAATAGGCAGGGTGGGGCGCAGTTCGCGGACCTTGGTCGCCAGCTCCCTGCCATTCATGTCTGGCAGGCCGACGTCGGTCATCATCAGGTCGATCACCTGGCTAGTGTCCTGCACCATAGAGAGTGCCTCTTCGGCGTCAGCGGCCTCAAGCACCTTGAACTCCAACTCTTCGAGTACATCGACGATCAGCATGCGCACGATGGCATCGTCTTCGACTACAAGGATGGTGGATGCTTCAGCGGACATAAGGGAGATTCCTGAAAAATAAAGGGCGTGTCTTCAACGCTTGAAAGACCATTCTCTAATGAGTCGCGCCGATCTCGGCAAGTTCCGTTGCGGTGGGGCATTGTGAAGGGTATGCGAGCAAATGTCGCGGGAACAAAGGGAAGAACGTCAATGGCACTGCGCAACCATGCCATTGACGCAAGTGATTCAAACGAAGGTCAAAGATTTGCGGTGATCAGCGGATAGGGCTCGTTGTACGGCACGGTGTTGACAAAGCTCTGTTCGTTGAAATAACTGACGTTGAACTCTGGTACGCCGCTGGCAACGTCGACGGGTTTAAGCGTGCCGGCGGCCCATCCACTGTTCAAAGAGACCTCCAGCCCCCGGCGCATTGAGGCCTCATCCGCAAACGTCGCCAACCCGAAGTTGGGGTTGAAGAAAAACCATTCTTTCTCGTTGTTTTTGTTCAGGGTGACGCCTGCGAGCAGCCCATGATCTTTGGTACTGATCGCCAAGAGTGTCGGAGGAGTTGCCTTGCTGAGATTGTCGATAATGTCGGTGTACGGCAATTGGCTGAAAGGTTGCGTACCGTGATACTGACTACTCAGAACCTGATGCATTTGGTTCAGTTGCTTACGAAAAGCCTTTACGTTGGGGTCGTCAGCATTCCCAACTGCTTTCATGAAGTTACTGATGAACTGGTCCCTGCGACCGTGCAGAATCGCCAGCGCCATGGTATTCACGATAGCTGCGCACTCCCCATTAGAAGCCAGGTCCGTTTGGCTGAGGTAGAGGTTTTGCGGCATCGCGTAGGCTTTACCCCCTTGGGCAACCATCTCATTTTGAAAAGCTTTGTAATGTTCAAGGCTAGTGTGCGCCATGCGTTTCTGTATTTCCTTGGCCAATGTGCCTACCGCCTCAGGATCATTGGTCTTCGTGGCTGCCAGATCCCTAACCTCCGATTGCTTCATCGTTGGGTGGTAGCCTGGGACATCTTCGACCCGGCCCGAGTTAAAGCCTCGCATGTAGGCAACGCTATCATTTCTCTGGGCGCTCTCTAATGTGTCTCTGAATATCTCGCGACTGGTGGATGGATTGGGCGCGGCATACCTGGCTATCCAGTCAATAAAGTTACTGTTTATCTGACCATTGGCGGCAACGGTCGCAGGTGTGAAATCAACCAGCGCAGCTCCGTAAGGCTTCTGCGTGATCGGGTCATAGGCGTACCACTTGCCCTCTCGAAACACAGCGCCGCCTTCGACCGTCTGCTCTGTAACCTTGTAGGTGCCGGTTGCGACGATGCCCTCCTGTTTACTGGCGGCTTTAAGCAGGTCATAACTACCGGTTGCGCCTTTGAGCATGTTCACGCATTCGAGCCCCTTGGTCGCAATTTTATGTAGCACGGTCCCAACCCCGGTTATCCCGCCGACCAGACCGCCGAGTACGTTGAGTGAATCAATTGCCATTGCACCGAAGAGCTTTGCTGTCTTCACGGCCCTGACGCCAGCACTCAAGGTCCGCACGCCCTTGAGCGCGGCATTGCCGGCTTGCGCAGCTTTGCCCACGCCAAAAGTGAGGAATCCGAGGATATCGAAGGCCAGGTCAGATACCGCCTCGCCGTAGTTGCCTTGCCGAATGTTGTTAACGGCAGGCCGAAATGGGATCAAATTGAGCAGGAACTCACCCACCTGACTATCGCCCATCCGATCATGCTCGAAGGAAGTAACGCTCTTGGCGTAATTGAGCAACTCCTTGCGGTCGAGGTCCATTTTTTCCAGGTAGAAACTGGCAATCGCATTGGTTCGGCTGGAGTCGAAGCTATTGGGAATCGCATCACTGCCAGGTTTTTCTGCAGAGTCAGGGGCGGGCGAGTTAGTGAAAGGGTGATAAGGCCTTGATATCGCGTGGAGTTGTTCCCCGGCCTTATTGGTTTTTTCTAGGGGGAGCAGGCCAGGGAAATTTGAGATCAGCTCGTTTTTTTTCTCGATACTGCCGGTGCTGGTGTTGATGTGGTAAAGGGTTTCCACACCTTCTCGGGTGGTTTTCACATACAAGGTACGGTCACGTTTGACCAACTCTAATCTGCCGTTCTTTGTTTTGCGGTATTCATCGTTGTAGAAGTATTCAAGTTTGCCGAATTCAAAGTTTTTGCGATCTTCCAATGGCAGCTCGCCAATCAGATGTTTGACCATCCCATGGTGGCCTTTCTTTTGTGCCGTTATAGCCTTTTCATATTGGTCCATGAAGTTTGCGGTGATGTCACACTCTTCGGTGCGTGCAAAGCGATTGAATGCAGTGATCGGAATCCGTTTGTCGTTGGTGATCCATGCGTATTTCTGTCCTAGGCGCTCCCCCTCCAGCAGAATATCGAGCATGGAGCGCATTCTCGGGTCACCGCTGGGAGCGCGGCCATCACCGGTGTAACGCTTGGCCAATACTCGGGCTTCGAAAACCGCCGGATCTACGTCGGGAAACTCAGCTTTCAGGCAGTCAAGCGCCATCTCCGTGCGATTGGGGATAGGCACCTGTATGGAGGACGAGATATCCGTCAACGTTTTCAGATGGTTGTTGTAAGCCACCCTGACCTGTTCGATTTGTGAAGGTGTAGGTTCGCTGTTATGGCGATCCAGCAGGTTTCGCGCCCCACCCCAAAGTATCAGGGCATCGCGCTGGGCCGTTTGAACGGCGTAGGTATTGGCCGGTAAGGATTCTGCTGCTATCAGCACTTCGGCATAGGTCATGCCGGGAACCCGACCAGGTGTGTGGGCTTCGATTTTTGCGGCGGCGATGGTCAGTTGGGCCCACAGGGCACTGCCGACTTTCACGCTGGAAGGGATGTCCTTGATCAGGTACTCAGGCGCACGGCCGGCCAACAGCAGGTAGGCCCCCACCTTGGCCATTTCCGGGGACGTTTTGCCTTTATCGATCAGCCAATTGGACAGGTTATCGATGATAGTGGACGCAGGCTTACCCCAGTGCTGGTTGCTGGCCAGATCGAAACCGGCGATTTTATTGCGATGAGGAGCGGTGATCGACTCCGGGTCCAACTGCAATGTGATGCCCGCCAAGAGGTAGTCGGTCACGCTGCTGTCGCTGGCAAGGCCTTGCATTCGCTCCTGCAGGTCTTTGCCCATCAACTGTGCCTGCGGGGTACGGATCAGTGCCAGCAGTATTTTAGCCGGATCATCCTGAGGCCCTGTGGTAATGGGTTGCTGGTAGCGCAGGAACTCCAATACACCGCCTTTGGTTTGCATCAATAACGGCTTATCACCCAGCGCATGTTCTTGATTCAGGCTGATGTTACGCAAGCGTTGTTGTTCATCTTTGCTCAAGGGCACCGGCCAGGACAGCGCGCCGCTCAGGTTGCCCAGCGGGTTTTCCATCGAGCGGCTGGTCACCGTGGACGCGAGGCCCGTGAGTTGGACATGGCTACTGGGCAACGGCAACCCCAGGAACTTCTTGATGAAGGTCTCCAGGGTCACACTGCCACCCGCTTCTTCAGCGTAGGAAGATCCAGGGTGAATATCCAGCGGGGTGCTGCCCAGCGCGGCGAGGACGGCTGAGGGCTGCGCCTCTTCACCCAGTTTCGCCGCAATCTGCTGGAGCTTTTGGCCCAGTGACTTCAAATTTTCTTTGTCTGCCAACTGGGCGACCAAACCGGTTTTCCGGGAAGGTATCAGGCTGGTGCGCGCAGGGGGGGACGATAGGGTCGATTGAGTTTGAGGGGTGTCGGGGGCTTGTGTTTCTTCAGGGAATGGAATGGCGCTTGACACAGAGGACAAAGCACGTCGCTCGATATTCAACATGATAGATAAACCTTAAATGTGGATAGGAAATGCGCCCTCCTAATGGAGCCTCCTTGTCCCGAGACGCCCTCCTGAGTGGAGGGGTGGATGGGGCAGGTTCCGATACTTCCTACTCCGCTGTGTGAGAAATAACGTCAATAACCGAATGTAAAACAGGCAAAGCCATGGCGTATTTTTTGCTCGCGGGTGATGCTTCTTGTGTATTTCGGCCTTAGAAAAATAGCGTTCAAGCGCAACTTTGGGGCAAACTCCCGGTTTTTCCGCATTTGGCCAAGGCATCCCCATGACTCCCACGTCGTCCGTCGATGAAAAGAGCTTTCGTACTCTGTTGAGCCGTAACGTGGCCCTACCCTTGGGCGTGGGGGTGCTCAGTGCGGTATTTTTCGTCTGCCTGATTACCTATCTGCTTTCGGTGATCCAGTGGGTGGAGCACACCGATCGGGTCATCAATAACCTCAATGAGACGTCCAAGCTGACAGTTGACCTGGAGACCGGCATGCGCGGTTTTCTGATCTCCGGTGACGAGCATTTTCTCGACCCTTATGAAGTGGCCAAGCCGCGAATCATTGCCGACCTGCGTAATTTGCAAGACCTGGTGGCAGACAACCCCCAGCAGGTCGACCGCCTCAAACGCCTGGAAGCCTTGCAGAACGAGTGGAACACCTACGCCCAGTCGATGATTGATATGCAGCGCCAGAACGGTGACTACCGTGGCGCCGTCAAGGCTGGCCGTGGCAAACGCCTGACGGACGAGATTCGCCGGGAGTACGAAGACGCGGTGGCGATGGAGCAGCAGTTCCGCATCACCCGTAACCAAGAGGTCACCCGCACGACGGTGCTCAGCGTCACCCTGTACCTGGTGTTCGTACTGGGACTGAGTGGGTTTCTTGCTTATATCGGTAGAAAGAATTTAGTTTCACTTTCAGACAGTTACAGTAAGAACCTCGCGTCACAACAGAAGATTGCGCGACGCCTCGAACAGCAAGCCTGGCTACGCAATGGCCAGACCGAACTGGCTGAACAGGTGCTTGGCCAGCTGACCCTGAACATGCTCGGGCGCAACATCCTGCAGTTCTTCGCTCAGTACATGGGCTCGGCCGTTGCCGCTTTGTATGTGCGCGATGAGCACGGCGGCCTCAAGCGCGTGGCCACTTATGGGTTCTCCCGCGAGCAAGAGCAGCAGGAGCAGTCGATCTATAGCGACGAAGGCATCGTCGGGCAGGCCGCCCAGCTGGATCGCCTGATTCGCCTGGACGATGTGCCGGTGGATTACTTCAAGGTCAGCTCCGGCCTGGGCGAAGGCGCTACCCGCAGCGTGCTGGTGATGCCGACCAGCGATGAAGACCGCGTCAACGGTGTGGTTGAACTGGGCTTCCTGCGTGCGCTGGATGAGCGCGATGTCGAACTGCTGGAACTGATCGCCGGCAATATCGGCACCTCTATCGAAGCCGCCCGCTATCGCCAGCGCTTGCAGGAAGTACTGGCCGAAACCCAACAGCTCAACGAAGAGCTGCAAGTGCAGCAGGAAGAACTCAAGACCGCCAACGAAGAGCTGGAAGAACAGTCGCGTATCCTCAAGGAATCCCAGGCCCACCTGGAAACCCAGCAGGCCGAGCTTGAGCAGACCAACGAGCAACTGGCCGCGCAGACCCAGACCCTGGCCGAGCAGCGCGACGCCATGGATCGCAAGAATATCCAGCTCAACCAGGCCCAACTGGAGCTCGAAGACCGCGCCGATGAGTTGCAACGCTCCAGCAAATACAAGTCCGAGTTCCTCGCCAACATGTCCCACGAGCTGCGCACCCCACTGAACAGCTCGTTGATCCTGGCCAAGTTGTTGGCAGAAAACCCCCAGGAAAACCTCAGCGCCGAGCAGGTCAAGTTTGCCGAGTCGATCTATTCGGCCGGCAATGACTTGCTCAACCTGATCAACGACATTCTGGATATTTCCAAGGTTGAAGCCGGCAAGCTGGAAGTGCGCCCGGAGAACTCCAGTGTGGTACGCCTTGTCGACGGCTTGCGGGGCATGTTCGAGCCGCTGGCGGCAGATCGCAAGCTGGGCTTTGAGGTGGACGTGCAGGAGGGTGCACCGACTTTGCTGTTTACCGACCGGCAGCGTCTGGAGCAGATCCTCAAGAACTTGTTGTCCAACGCCATCAAGTTCACCGAACAGGGTGAGGTCAGCCTGACGGTCTCCAGGGCGCCAGGGGAGGGCATTGCCTTTACCGTGCGCGACTCTGGCATCGGTATCGCCCTGGACCAGCAGGAAAGCATCTTCGAAGCCTTCCGCCAGGCTGATGGCACCACTAATCGCCGTTATGGCGGCACCGGCCTGGGCCTGTCCATTTCCCGCGACCTGGCGGCGTTGCTCGGCGGCTACATCAGCGTGACCAGCGAAACAGGCAAAGGCAGCATTTTCACACTGGTATTGCCGGAGCAGTACGTGGAGCGTGAGGAAGACGCAGCACCTATCGAGCAACCGCGCCAAGCCGTGGTCGCGCCAAGCCCTGCACCGGTGAAGATTTCTGCGCTGCCAGTCACTGATACCCAGCAGATCCCACGTTTTGCCGATGACCGTGAAAAGGCCCCTTTCAGCACCCGCTGCATCCTGGTGGTGGAAGACGAACCCAACTTCGCGCGCATCCTGTTCGACCTGGCCCATGAGCTGGGCTACCACTGCCTGGTCGCCCACGGCGCCGACGAAGGCTACAGCCTTGCCGAGGAATACATCCCGGACGCGATCCTGCTGGACATGCGCCTGCCAGACCATTCCGGGCTGACCGTGCTGCAGCGTCTCAAAGAACACGCCAACACCCGCCACATCCCCGTGCACGTGATTTCCGTGGAAGACCGCGTCGAAGCTGCCATGCACATGGGCGCCATCGGCTATGCGGTCAAACCCACCACTCGTGAAGAGCTCAAGGACGTGTTCGCCCGCCTGGAAGCCAAGCTGACCCAGAAGGTCAAGCGCGTGCTCCTGGTAGAGGACGATGATCTGCAACGTGACAGCATTGCCCGCCTGATCGGCGACGATGACATCGAGATCACCGCCGTAGGCTTTGCCCAGGAAGCCCTCGACCTGCTGCGCAACAACATCTACGACTGCATGATCATCGACCTCAAGTTGCCGGATATGCTCGGCAATGAGCTGCTCAAACGCATGGCCACCGAAGACATCTGCTCGTTCCCGCCGGTAATCGTCTATACCGGGCGCAACCTGACCCGCGATGAAGAAGCTGAGCTGCGCAAGTATTCCCGCTCGATCATTATCAAGGGTGCACGCTCACCTGAACGCCTGCTGGATGAAGTCACACTCTTTCTGCACAAAGTCGAATCCCAGCTGTCCCATGACCGCCAGAAGATGCTCAAGACTGCCCGCAGCCGCGACAAGGTCTTCGAGGGGCGCAAGATCCTGCTGGTGGACGACGATGTACGCAATATCTTCGCCCTGACCAGCGCCCTGGAGCACAAGGGCGCCGTAGTGGTTATCGGACGTAACGGACGCGAAGCTATCGACAAGCTCAACGAAGTCGAGGATGTCGACCTGGTATTGATGGACGTCATGATGCCCGAGATGGACGGTTACGAGGCCACGGCCTTGATCCGCCAGGACCCGCGCTGGAAAAAACTGCCGATCATTGCGGTGACGGCCAAGGCCATGAAAGACGATCAGGAACGCTGCCTGGCGGCCGGGTCCAACGACTATCTGGCCAAGCCGATTGACCTGGACCGTCTGTTTTCGCTGATTCGCGTATGGCTACCGAAGATGGAACGTATTTAAGTGGAGCAGTGTTTTTTGGACAAAAGCAGCGACATTGAGCTGCGCCTGTTGATTGAGGCGATTTACCTCAAGTACAGCTACGACTTTCGTGACTACTCCGGTGCGTCGGTCAAACGGCGCGTGGCCCACGCCTTGCGCCAGTTCGACTGCGCGACTATTTCGGCGCTGCAGGAGCGAGTGCTGCACGACCCGGCAGCGTTCATGCAGTTGCTGCAATTCTTGACGATCCCGGTGAGCGAAATGTTTCGCGACCCGTCGCACTTCCTCGCCATCCGCCAGGAAGTGGTACCGCTGCTCAAGACCTACCCGTCGATCAAGATCTGGATCGCCGGCTGCAGCACGGGCGAGGAGGTATACTCCATGGCCATCCTGTTGCGCGAAGAGGGGTTGCTGGAGCGCACGATCATCTACGCCACGGACATCAATCCGGCATCGCTGGAGAAAGCCAAGCAGGGCATCTTCTCCCTTGAGAACGTTCGCGCCTACACAGCCAATTATCAGCAGGCAGGTGGGCAGCGTTCATTTGCCGACTATTACACCGCAGCCTACGATTATGCGATCTTCGACAAGACGCTGCGCGAGAACGTGACCTTCGCCGACCACAGCTTGGCGACCGACAGCGTATTCTCAGAAACACAATTAATTTCATGTCGTAACGTATTGATTTACTTCAATAAAAAGTTGCAGGATCGCGCATTCGGATTGTTTCATGAGTCGCTGTGTCATCGTGGCTTTCTCGTCTTGGGCAGCAAGGAAACCCTGGATTTTTCTGCCTACAGCAAGCAATTCGAACCCTTGGTCAAACAGGAACGGATCTACCGAAAATCATGAGCGAGGCGCATGACCCCCCGATGCGTGGGATTGAAGCTATCGTTGTCGGCGCTTCCGCCGGCGGCGTTGAGGCCTTGCTGAGCATTTTTGGTGAACTGCCTGTGACCTTCAGCCTGCCGATCATCGCCGTGCTGCACCTGCCGGATGAGCGTCGCAGCCAGTTGGCAGAAGTCTTTGCGCGGCGCCTGAGCATTCCGGTCAAGGAAGCCCGGGACAAAGAGGCGGTCGAAGCGGGCACCTTGTATTTTGCCGGGCCTGGTTATCACTTGTCGGTGGAACATGACCGCAGCCTGTCCCTGAGCCAGGAAGACCGTGTGCACCACTCACGGCCGGCCATCGACTACCTGTTTGCCTCGGCTGCCGATGTGTATGGGCCGCGCCTGCTGGCGATCCTGTTGACCGGCGCCAACCAGGACGGTGCGCAGGGGCTGGCCCACGTCAAGCAATCCGGCGGCACCACCATCGTGCAGGACCCCAAACAGGCACGGATCGCCGTGATGCCCCTGGCGGCCCTGGCCTTGCATACACCTGACCATATTCTTTCCTTGAGCCAGATCGGCTCATTGCTGGCTTCCCTGGAACCCTTCCCATGTTAAGTACTGTCCAGGCCAAACTGCTGATCGTCGACGATCTGCCGGAAAACCTGCTGGCCCTTGAAGCGCTGATCAAGCGCGAGGATCGCCAGGTCTTCAAGGCATTGAGTGCCGACGAGGCGTTGTCCTTGTTGCTGGAACACGAATTCGCCATGGCGATTCTTGACGTGCAGATGCCCGGCATGAACGGTTTCGAACTGGCCGAACTGATGCGCGGCACCGAAAAGACCAAGAACATTCCCATTGTGTTCGTCAGCGCTGCCGGCCGCGAACTCAACTATGCCTTCAAGGGCTATGAAAGCGGGGCGGTAGATTTCCTGCACAAGCCGCTGGACATCCACGCGGTGAAGAGCAAGGTCAATGTGTTCGTCGACCTGTATCGCCAGAGCAAGGCGATGAAGCTGCAAGTCGAGGAACTAGAGCGCAGCCGCCGCGAGCAGGAGCTGTTGCTTACGCGCCTGCAAGCTACACAGGCCGAGCTGGAGCAGGCGGTGCGTATGCGAGACGACTTCATGTCGATTGTCGCCCACGAAGTGCGTACGCCTCTGAACGGGCTGATTCTGGAGACCCAGCTGCGCAAGATGCACCTGGCCCGTGACAACGCAGCCGCGTTTACCCTGGACAAGATGCATGCGATGGTCGACCGCGATGAGCGGCAGATCAAAAGCCTGATCCGCCTGATCGAAGACATGCTCGATGTGTCGCGCATCCGCACCGGCAAGCTGTCCATACGCCCGGCGCGTTTTGATCTGGCGCAACTGGTGCGCAACCTCGTACATAACTTCGAACCACAGGTCGCCGCTGCCGAGTCGTCGATGCAGTTGGTGGCCGACGAGGCTGTGGAAGGCAACTGGGATGAGTTTCGTATCGAGCAGGTGATTACCAACCTGCTGACCAATGCCCTGCGCTACGGGGCCAAAAGCCCGGTGGATGTGCGGGTGTATACCGAGCATGGCGAGGCGCGCGTGGAAGTACGGGACCGTGGCATTGGTATCAGTGAAGCCAACCAGAAGCGCATTTTTCAGCAGTTCGAACGGGTTTCTGCCAACCATGCCGCCGCTGGCCTGGGCCTGGGGTTGTTTATTTCCGAGCAGATTGTTGCCGCCCATGGCGGCACCATTGAGGTCGAGAGCCAGATAGGCGAGGGCGCCCTGTTTCGGGTGTGCCTGCCCCTTGAGGCGGCTGCGTGAAATCAATCGTCAGCTCAACGCAACCTCTGCGTGACCCCATGGTCGTAACTGCAGCAATTGACCGGACAAAGGCTTCCCATGAGTGAAGATGCGCAAGATGTCGTACTGATCGTCGAGGATGACGAATCCATTATGTTTGTGCTGGGTGAATACCTGGCAGGTTTGGGCTACCGGGTCTTGAAGGCAATCGATGGGGAGCAGGCCTTTGAAATCCTAGCGACCAAGCCGCACCTGGACCTGATGGTCACCGATTATCGCCTGCCTGGCGGGATTTCCGGGGTGCAGATTGCCGAGCCGGCGCTCAAGCTGCGACCGGAATTGAAAGTGATTTTTATCAGCGGCTACCCGCAGGAAATCCTCGACTGCAACAGCCCGATCACGCGCAATGCACCTATCCTCGCCAAGCCGTTTGATTTGGATACGTTGCAAGAGCATATCCAGCGTTTGCTTGCATAAGTACACGTCCTCCACCGCGAGGGAAAATCCTCGCGGATGAGTCCAACATCAGCCGATGGAGTAATAACTTCAGGTTGGGCAACTCTGCTAACCCGGTGAAAGGCTGACTCAAGCAAAAAGGTAGTGGCAACATTCATATCGATCTTGGTTTTTTAAGCGAGGAAAGTGGTAACAATGTCGGATGACATAACGAAAGTATATTTCAGCCTGTCATGACGGCCTTTTGCCAAGGCGGCGTCGAAATATCGTTGCTTTATATATCCTGATCGGAACCTTCTGACAGATTCAGCCCATTAATCTCGTCGGTGATGAGCCACATTCATCACTGACTTTATTAATTTGTCTTTCAGAAGGTTGACCCATGACCCTATCCAATATTTCCTCAAGCAACCGCCTGTCTGATCCGGTAATGAACTCGCACCCGCTTTCTATCGAGGCGCCCATACAACAAGCCCAAGCCACCGGGGCAACTGACGATAGGCGGCTGTTGGAGCTTTATGCGAGTGCCATACGCCAAGCAACGCAGACAAACACGGGCGATGAAACAATTGACAATATTCCTAATGACTCGCGGTTTGGCGCATGGTGGCAGCAACTGTACAACGCTACCCATAGCCCGGTTTTCCTGGAATGGGCGAAATCGAAGAATATCGATACCTCACAAGCCATCACCATCAACCCTCACAGTGACGTGCTGACCGTTACGATCAATGGCGAACGTACTGAATTGCGCGGTTCGGAACAAGGCCCCGGCTGGCGGGAGGCTACGGGCCCGATCATGGTGGCCGCGAAAGCGTTGGGGTCTTCCACCGTCGACGCGCCAACCCGCCCAGAGCTGGCGCCGTTGATTCTGGTTGCTCGATTTTATGGTGAGGTACTGCTGCCTTACAGAAAAGAAGAAGTGCTCGCCCGAGCCACGCAGCTTGAACATAATCAGGAATCCGATGTGTTGGGAGCTGAGACTTATGTCGATCTTGGCGCTCAATCGCCCGAGATACTGGAACAGCAAAAGCGCGAGCTAGGCGATAGCGCCAACAAATTCGCGTTGCTTGAAAAACTGAAGAAATTCAACCACGTCCATCCTCAGTTCCTTGCCGGGTATCTGGCCGATACACGGGTCTCGGCCCACCCAGACTCATCCTACCGACAAGACACTCAACAGCCCGACGCCAGTCTGCAAGACCTGCTTCATGCAAACGGCTGGTACGTGCCAAATAATGTGGACGAACTGAAAAATCTGATCCATGTTCTGGGCTCCCCTGCATTGCCTCAAACAACCGACGGAAACTTTGCCGGCGCATTGGCATGGCCCACGCCAATGTCCGCCGAGGACCAGTCTGAACTGGTGCGCATAGTCATTGACAACCAGCCGCCATTGCCTGGCTTGAGCAGTGACGCTCGGCTTGGCAGCGCTGATGTGTTGGGGGCATTGGTAAAGCAGGTCCCCCGTGCCGTACTCGATCAAGGGGATCCAGTCGCCACCGTAGAATGGATCCTCAACAGCGGTGTGGGCCAAAAATTAGGCACGGAGCTGAAAAAGCGAATGGGGGAGGTGGCGCAACACTCCACACCACGGGAAGTATTGTTGACGGTATTGGCTGTGACACTGGACTCACAAAGTCTGGTTGAGGCAAAGCCCGATTACATTGCCGGGTTTAATCTCACCGCGCCCGAGTTCAATCACCAGCCCTTGTCCGTCATCAAACAAGGGCTGATCGATCATCTGGTGCAGACCAACAAAACCACACCAGAGGCCGCGCCAGTTGCAGCAATGCTTCTACTGAGTCGTGCCGCACCAGAGCTATGTGTCAAAGACATTCCCGAAGACGTGACCTATCTCTCAGCTAACTGGCTCAAGCTCAAGGCAGCGGTAGGCCGGCTCGAAGCAACCAGCCCGGGTGCCGCGACACGCATGAGCTTTAGCGAAATTGTTAATTTCGACGCTATTGAGCCTATTACAGACCATGAGCAAGAGATTCAAACGCTGACGGCCTTGCCTGGGCTCCGCGAATGGGGCAAAGCTCATGGCAAGCTCTCGCTAACAAAGGAGCATACAGCTCAACAGCTGGAAGAAACCCAGAAGGCATTCAGTCAGGAGCAACAGCAGATATTGAGCGCCGCTGACGTATTGACGTCCTCACCCCCGACGCAGCGTTCTATAGCACTGGCCGAGCTCAAGGCGCACTTCGGTGAGGACATGCCGTTTGAAGAAAAGAGTATCCGTAGCCACGTCACTCGGACGGATGGCTACAGGTTAACTCCATCGCTTACATTAGATCCTGAAGGCAGTTATTCATTGCTGGACCTTTTTCTGGCGAAGAAGGCAGGGTTGACGGTGGGTTGGTACTCCACCAACCCCAAGATTACTGAAACAGTCATCAACAAACTTTTAACGTTGCCGGATCCGATAACAAAACACAGCGAGGTGTTCGATCAGTACGCGGAGGATTTGTCGCAGGCCTGGAGTACAGTGACCAAAAAGCTTATTTCCAACTTACCTCTGGAAGACCGCAAAAACATCGAATGGGGCGATTTGGAGTTTTATGAAAAAGGTCAGACAACGCGTACGGAAACAATCGCAGGCCGTGCGGGAGCTCTACACTATTCCAACGGTTTTTCACGGCCTAAAGAAGATAGGTCACTGATTATTAAAACCGTTCGTAACGGTGTCGAGACTTACTATGAGTTTGATCCTCAACGCAAGGCGATACGAAAACGAGACGATTGGAAGGACACCTTCCATGAGGGGCCTCAAGGTCCAGAGACTGAAATCCAGTACGGCGGTCTTGGCAAACAATTCACCGTTGATACCATTCAAAAACATCCGGCCTCTGATGACGCCGCCACTAGGCGGGGAGCCCCAGAGAACGAAGATTTCCTACCTGATTCATTTTCCAGTGACCGAAGTAATTTTTTGGGCATGCTGCTCTCTAAAAACATTATAGGATCCTACGGCATGGAGGAGGTGAAGGCCTCCACTCGCGAAGTAACAACGTTTGATCAAGAAAAAGAAAAACAGACGTTTTTTCGTAACCTGATCCTGGGTTTAATCCCCGGAGGGTCTGCCGTGTGGAATTTGGCACACGGCAATTACAAAGATGCAGCTGCGGATATCATTTTTGATATCGTGTTATACGGCGCCACCGCAGGGCTAGGAAAGCCGGTTAGTGGAGCATCTCGTGCGGGGTCAAGCCACTTCGGAAAGTTCCTGACTGCTGGCAAATCG
This sequence comes from Pseudomonas sp. HN8-3, assembly GCF_020790195.1. Classification (NCBI taxonomy): domain Bacteria; kingdom Pseudomonadati; phylum Pseudomonadota; class Gammaproteobacteria; order Pseudomonadales; family Pseudomonadaceae; genus Pseudomonas; species Pseudomonas sp. HN8-3. The sequence goes on along the minus strand of NZ_CP086206.1, from coordinate 3,012,626 downwards.
ACAGCTGGCGTGGGTAACTTGCTTAGGTCGACAACAAACGGTGGGGGGAAACTGGTATCCACAGGCCGTCAGTGGTTCGGCAGGTTGACAGGATCCTCCGACAGTGTCGACTTACTTAAGCTCTCCAATAGACACGATATTGCAATAGGTACTTATAAACCGCTCAACGGCGAGCCAATATCGAACGTCGCTGCGAAGTTCGATGAGGCGACTGGCAGATGGTCACCTTATGATGTAACCAAAAACAAAGTCTATGGCAAACCCCTGGAAAACTTCACCCCTGAAACCGCCAGGTATTTTGAGGACAGCTTGGGCGTTGCAGATGATGTTGCAGATGGCGTCGGTGAAGTGGTACGCCGCAGAAAAAAAACCAATCACCTGGAAAAAAGCCTGGCCAATGATCGCGCAATACATTTAGGGCGCGAAATCAAGGACTTCAAGGTGCTCGGCGATGGTATTTTTTGCTATGTGGATAAATATAAAGGCGTGGAGAGGCTTAATATCTGTGCCCATGGCGTCAATCCGAACTTTAAACAGCTTCTCACTGATGAGCCAATGAGTATGTTTTTTAATGGTAAGAAGAACACGCCCGCTGATCTGCTGGAGCATCTTCGCGCTTCGGGTATTAGCCCTGAAAAGTTCAACAATGTACGCTTGTTGATGTGTCACTCAGCCAATGGTTCTGCCAATTCTTTTGGGAGTCAGTTTGGGAAATTAATAAAGCGTGATGTCAAGGCGTTTCAAGGGCCTGTTCGTGCGTATGTCGTGCCTGAACATGTTGATGCTTTAAAGGCAGATATAAATCTGACAAGTCCCGGAGCTTCAGCCGCTGATATTAACCAGAGGATCTACAATCAGCTTCAGCTGAATTTATCCCTTGGCACAAGTAAAACCAGCTCTAAAGGAATTAGCGGCTCTCGGTCTGGAAAGGAAATACCCTTTTATTATCGCCCAGTAAAGTTTAAGGCAAGCTAAAACATGATCAGCCCCTTCGTCACAGCGAAAGGGCTGTCAGTTCTGATAAAGGCCCTTACTCCCGAATCATCTCCCGTACTGTGGCCGTTAATAAATCAAACGTAAACGGCTTGGTGATCAACTGCATCCCTGGGTCCAGGAAACCACCGCGCACCGCTGCGTGTTCGGCATAGCCTGTAATGAACAACACCTTGAGTTCAGGTCGAATTTGCCGGCCGATTTCCGCCAATTGCCGGCCATTCATACCGGGTAACCCGACATCGCTGATCATCAGGTCAATGCGTTGTTCGGACTCAATGATTGGCACCGCCGTATTCGCGTCCTCAGCCTCGATAAACCCATAACCCAGTTCCTTGAGCACGGCGCTGACCAGCACCCGTACTGCGGGGTCATCCTCGACGATCAACACCGTTTCCCCTGCATTGGCAAACGGTAGCAAAGTCGGATTGAGCGGTTCCTGGGCTTGGGGCTCGCCGATAAAACGCGGTAGGAACAAGCTGACCGTGGTGCCTTTGTTGACTTCGCTGTGGATGGTCACATGCCCACGAGACTGGCGAGCGAAGCCATAGATCATTGACAGCCCCAGCCCGGTGCCCTGGCCGATGGGTTTGGTGGTGAAAAACGGATCGAACACACGGCCCATCAAGTGTTGCGGTATGCCGCAACCGTTGTCGCTGACACTCAGCTCTACGTAATCGCCCGGTGTCAGGGAGCCGTAGGCGGCGGTGAAGACACTGTCGAGGTGGCGATTGGTGGTTTCCACCCTGAGCGTGCCCCCCGTGGGCATCGCGTCGCGTGCATTGATTACCAGGTTGAGCAGGGCGCTTTCGAGTTGGTTCGGGTCGGCTTCGGCTGTCCACAACACCTCGCTCAAGCGCATGTCCAGGCTGATACTTTCGTTGATGCTGCGTTGCAGCAACTCGCCCATGGAAATGACCAACTGATTGATCTGCACGGGTTTGGAATCCAGCGATTGTCGACGGGAGAACGCCAACAGTCGGTGGGTAAGGCTGGCCGCACGGTTGGCGGAGGTCACGCCCAGGTCGATCAGGCTGTCCAGGTCATCCAGCTTGCCGCGGGACACGCGCCTGCGCAGCAATTCCAGGCTGCCGATAATTCCGGTGAGCATATTGTTGAAGTCATGGGCGATACCGCCGGTCAACTGGCCGACGGCTTCCATTTTCTGCGATTGGCGCAACGCTTCTTCGTTGTTGCGCAGTTGCGCAGTGCGTTCTTCCACTTGCTGTTCGAGGGTTTCCAGGGTGCGCTGCAAACGCAGTTCGCTCTGGCTCAAGTCGATCAGCCGGTCGCGCGCTTCGTATTGGCGTCGACGACCGCGCAGTGCAGTACTGACCAGACTGATAAGCGTCACAGGATGGAATGGGCGCTCAAGGAACGTGACGTTGCCCAGTAGCCCGCTCAAGTGTGAAGAGCCATTTTGTTCACTGCCGCCGTGATGGGTCATCAACACAATGGGCAGGTCCGACCAGGCCGGCTGTCGGTGCAGGAACTCCAGCAAAGGTTCCAGGTTCACGCCACGCAAGGCTTCAGCCGCAATGATGAGCAGGCCGGCACCCTCGTTCAGCGCTGCGCACAAATCCTCAAGACTGCCGGCAACCACACCTTGGTAACCGGCTTCATTGAGCATCATCAGCGCGAGTGAGCTGTCTCGCCCCAGGGGCGCAAGGATGATGGCTCGTTCGAAGGCAGAAGGAGGCGGGGTCACACGTCCTCTTCCTTGAGCAGGGGTGAACCGGCGCCCATGTAGGTCGGAATGCCGCGCAACACGCCCTGGAAATTATCCAGGGGTTGGCCTACGGTCATGCCGCGACTGCTGATACGGTATTCGCGTATGGTCGATTCGTGGGAACCGGTGCGTTTCTTGATAATGGAAATCGCGCGGCGGACCTTGCCCAGTGCTTCGAAATAACGCAGCAGGATAACGGTGTCGGCCAGGTAGGTGATGTCTACCGGGGTTTGCATATCGCCGACCAGGCCGTGCTGGGCAACGGTCATAAAGGTCGCAGCGCCGCGGCGGTTGAGATAGAGCAGCAGTTCGTGCATATGCAGGATCAGTGCATTTTCTTCCGGCATCGCCGCTTGATAACCATTGATACTGTCAATTACCACCGTCTTGATGCCGCGTTCGTCCACACAACGTCGTACCCGATGGGAAAACTCACCCGGGGACAACTCGGCCGCGTCCACCTGTTCGATCAACAGATTGCCGGTCGCTTGCATAGCCTCCAGGTCAATACCCATGTTCCTCATGCGCTCGAACAGCAGACCCATCTCTTCGTCAAAGATGAACAGTGCCGCCTTTTCTCCGCGCTCTACGGCGGCGGCGGCAAAAATCATCGAGATCAAGGATTTGCCGGTACCGGCCGGACCGAGGATCAGACTGCTGGAGCCGGTCTCAACACCGCCGCCCATCAAGGCATCCAGTTCGGCAATGCCGCTGCTCATGGTTTGCCGTACATAGCCACCACGGTGCTCGGCCGCTACCAGACGCGGGAACACATGTACACCGTCTCCTATGATGGTGAAGTCGTGGAAGCCGCCCCGGTATTTCTGCCCGCGGTACTTCACGATTCGCACACGACGGCGTTCGGCGCCGTAGTCAGGGGTTAACTCTTCCAGGCGGATGACGCCGTGAGCCACGCTGTGCACGGTTTTGTCGAGAGACTCGGTGGTCAGGTCATCGAGCAGCAGTACCGTGGCGTCATAACGCACGAAGTAGTGCTTGATCGCCAGGATTTGCCGGCGATAGCGCAGCGAGCTTTGCGCCAGCAGACGGATCTCCGACAGGCTGTCGACTACCACGCGGGTCGGTTTGACGCGTTCCACCACTTCGAAAATCTGCCGAGTGGCTTCGCCCAGCTCCAGGTCGGAGGAATACAGCAAGCTCTGCTGATGCTCTGCATTGAGCAAGCTTTCGGGCGGGGTCAATTCGAAGATATGGATGTTGTCGTCCAGGTCCCAACCGTGGGACTTGGCACCTTGGCGCAGTTCCCGCTCGGTTTCTGACAAGGTGATATACAGCGATTTTTCACCGTTTTTCGCCCCTGCCTGCAAGAAGTGCAGGGCGACGGTGGTTTTACCGGTGCCCGGCTCACCTTCAAGGAGAAACAAATGGCTACGTGATAGCCCGCCGGAAAGAATGTCATCAAGACCTTCGATGCCGGTGGCCGCCTTTTCACTTAAAAGCGCATTGGATGTAGACAAGAAGTGCCCTCAGGTCACGTACAAGTTGGGTGCACGCCGAAGGGGCGCGCCATATTCACTTGACCGTATCGGCATGTGGCGGTTCAACGTTTCTTAAGAATTGCAGTCGTGTAGGAGCGCGCAAGCTCGTTCCTACAGGCCTTGCTGTAAGGCTGGATCATCCGGGTTCTGCTGCTCCAACTGTGCCAGCAGCACCTGGACGTTCTGCAATTGGCCGCTCTCTTTCCAGTAATTGACCAGCAGTACACGTGCTTTGCGATTGGCCGGGTGGCGCTGAACGATCTCTTCCAACTGGCGCTGGGCCGCCTCCAGTTCATCCTGGTCGTGCAGTGTGGTGGCCAGGTCAAAGCGATAATCCTGGTTGTCCGGCTCAAGCTCCACCGCCTTGGACAGGCCGAGCAAGGCATAGGGGCGCTCGCCGTGGTGCAGCAACCACATGCCCAACGCGTGTTGCAGGTAGGCCGACTCCGGATGCGCCGCCAATTGCTGCGCCAACAGTTGGCGCGACTCCTCGCTCTTGCCTTGCTTGTCCAGCAGTTCGATTTGCGCCACGCCTGCTTGCAGGTTGTCCGGTTCCAGGCGCATTGCCTGTTCCAGAGCGTCTTGCGCCGGTGCCAGCATCGCGCTGTGGATGTACAGGCGCGCCAGTTGGATCCAGCCTTCAGCGGTTTCGGGCTGGGCCTTGAGGGTTTTCACAAACTCGTCGAGTACCTGCTGCAAGGGGCCGAAATACAAGCCCAGGGTGTCCGGCGACAGACCGAGCAGGGCATTGGCCGCAGCAAAGCGCACAGCCTGTTCGGGATCATCCAGTACCGGACCGAGCAACAGGGTGCGCTGGCCGCTAGGTACCAGGCCGACGATGCTGTGGATCGCCGCTTCGCGAACCATTGCAGATTCATCGGCCAGGTCTTTATCCGCCAGCTTCAGCGCTTGGGGGCTGGGGTAATTGGGCAATTGGGCGTGCAGGGCGGCACGGCGCTCAGGCGACAGATCAGGCCGTCCCAACTGTTGGTACAACACGCGCGCAGCGCCCGGCTCACCGTTTTGGGCCTGTTTCAACGCCTTGGAATAACCGTGGGCAATGGCGGGCGCCACGGTGACTTGAGGGGGACGAGAGAAAAACCAAGTGATCGACACGATCAACAACAGGGCGCACAGGCCGATGATGGAGTTACGGCGTGACTTTGACATGCGGGCGTCCGAAAACTGTGGTTGCTAGTGCAAAGCCATCAGCTTCGGTCAGTGCAGGGCCAGTGTCAAACCGGCGTCAGGTCAGCACGTACTCCACCGGTTGCGGCGCAGCAGGCAAGTCGACTTCACCGAGGGCCGCCAGGATCTCGCGCTCCAGGGTTCGCAGGATGGCATCGCACGGCAGGTCGTTTTCGTCAAAGCCAAACGGGTCTTCCAATTCATCGCCGATCGCATCCAGACCAAAGAAGGTGTAGCTGACGATTGCAGTGAACACCGGCGTCAACCAGCCCAGCGGTTCGGCCATGGCGAAGGGTAACAGGATGCAGAACAGGTAAATGGTGCGGTGTAGCAGCAAGGTGTAGGGGAAGGGCAGCGGGGTGGTCTTGATGCGCTCACAGGACGCCTGCACCTGGCTGAGGCCGACTAGCCGAGCTTCCAGCTGGGTGTAGCGCCATTCACTGATCACACCCTGCCGGGCCAGAACGCACAACCGCGCACCGAGCATCTGCAGCACGCTGTCAGGCAAGTTGGGGTGGCTCGCGCGCACGGTAACCCAGGGCTGTATGGCGCGCACCTCATCTTCATGGCGCAAATGCGCGATCAAGCCATGGGCAAAACCGCATAGCTCACGCAACAGCCCGGCCCGCTCGGGGGTATCGCCGAGCACCTGGGTTTCACGAATCAGCGAGCGTACCTCGATGATCATCTGTCCCAGTTGCTTGCGGCCTTCCCACCAGCGGTCGTAGCAGGCGTTGTTGCGAAAACTCATGAAAATCGACAACGACAAGCCCAGCAAGGTAAAGGGCGTAGCGTTGACCTTGGAAAAATAGGCGGGGTGCAGGGTTTCCACCAGCACGATGACTGAAGCCAGCAGCGTGACCAACAGGCTGCGCCAGGCAATGCGCTTGGCAATCGAGCCCTTGAGGGAAAACAGGATGCCCAGCAGGTTGGGCTTGGGGCGAACGATCATGGCAGGCTTCTGTGAGGGTGCAGGCATCAGGGTAGAAGCTGGCTTGCAGAGCGTCCAATCACTTGGATCGACCGTTTGATCGGTGGGACCAATGATCGGCGTAGCCGCCGATAGCAGGATTGGCCAAACCAGTCAGCCAAGTTGAAGGCTTTGACCATTGCCCCTGCAACGCTCTGGAGCGACTATTTCAGCCGATTTATCCAGTTAAAAAGTCCTGAAAATAAAAATACAGAAGGATTGAAACGATGCGTGAGTATTTGGCCGCCACCACCGAGTTTGATTATCAGCGCACTGTCGATGCCGCACTGGCTGGCAACCTGCAGGCGCTCAATGCCTGCGTGGAGTGCTGTGACCGCCACGCGCTGCCAGGGCGCATCGCGTTGTTCTGGGAGGGTCGGGACGGGCGCAGCGCCACGTCGACCTTTACTGAATTGCAGGATCAGGCCGCACGCTTCGCCAATTTCCTCCTGGCCCAGGGCGTCAAGCGCGGCGACAAGGTGGCGGGCCTGCTGCCACGTACGGCCGAGTTGCTGGTGGTGGTGTTCGCAACCTGGCGCATCGGCGCGGTATATCAGCCGCTGTTTACCGCCTTCGGCCCCAAGGCCATTGAACATCGCCTGACCAGCTCCGGCGCGGCGCTGGTGGTCACCGACGCGGTGAACCGCCCCAAGCTGGCCGAAGTCGCCGGCTGCCCGACCATTGTCACGGTCACCGGCGCCAAGGGCGAGGGCATCGTGCGTGGCGACTATAGCTTCTGGGCTGAGCTGCCCAACTACTCCAACGTCTGCGAGCCGGTGTTGCTGGGCGCGGAGGATCCGTTCCTGCTGATGTTCACTTCGGGCACCACCGGTCCCTCCAAAGCACTCTCGGTGCCGCTCAAAGCCATTGTCGCGTTCCAGGGCTATATGCGCGACGCCGTGGACTTGCGCCCTGAAGACGCGTTCTGGAACGTCGCCGACCCCGGTTGGGCCTATGGCATCTATTTCGGTGTGACCGGGCCGTTGTCCATGGGGCATCCGATTACCTTCTACGACGGCCCGTTCACCCTGGAAAGCACCTGCCGGGTCATCAATAAATACGCGATCACCAACCTGACCGGCTCGCCCACGGCGTATCGATTGCTGATTGCCGGCGGCGAGCAGTTCGCCCGTTCAATCAAGGGCAAGCTGCGCATCGTCAGCAGTGCCGGCGAGCCGTTGAACCCGGAGGTGATCCGCTGGTTCGCCGACAACCTGGAGGTGACCATCCACGACCACTACGGCCAGACCGAGCTGGGCATGGTCTTGTGCAATCACCACGGCTTGACGCATCCGGTGCATGTGGGCTCGGCGGGGTTCGCTTCGCCCGGGCACCGCATCGTGGTGCTGGATGACAACCACCAGGAACTGCCAGCCGGGCAGCCCGGCATTCTGGCCATCGACCGCGAGCAATCGCCGATGTGCTGGTTTGCCGGCTACGACGGTGTGAAGACCAAAGCCTTCGTCGGCAAGTACTACCTCAGTGGCGATACGGTGGAATTGAACCCCGACGGCAGTATCAGTTTTGTCGGGCGCAGCGATGACGTGATTACCACTTCCGGCTACCGCGTGGGGCCATTCGATGTCGAAAGCGCCCTGGTCGAACACCCGGCGGTGGTCGAGGCCGCCGTGGTCGGCAAACCATGCCCTGAGCGTACTGAACTGGTGAAAGCCTTCGTGGTGATCAGCGAGCAATACCGCGCCACCCCGGAACTGGCCGAAGAGCTGCGCCTGCATGTACGCCAGCGCCTGGCCGCCCATGCTTACCCACGGGAAATCGAATTTGTCAGCGACTTGCCCAAAACCCCGAGCGGCAAGCTGCAACGCTTCATTTTGCGCAATCAGGAAATAGCCAAGGCCCAGGCGGCCTTGGCTTGATCCCTTTCAAAGGAAACAACGATGCAGATTGAAAACAAGGTATTTCTGGTCAGCGGCGGTGCTTCTGGCCTCGGCGCGGCCACGGCTGACATGCTCATCGCGGCCGGCGCCAAAGTCATGCTGGTGGACTTGAACGCCGACGCCGTTGCCGCCAAGGCCACGCAACTGGGCGACAACGCTCGTAGCACCGTGGCAGATATCTGCCAGGAAGCCGCTGCCGAAACTGCCGTGAAGGCAGCGGTGGAGGCGTTTGGTGGTTTGCATGGCCTGATCAACTGCGCCGGTGTCGTGCGCGGCGAGAAAATCCTTGGCAAGAACGGCCCGCATGGGCTGGCCAGCTTTGCCCAGGTGATCAACGTCAATCTGATCGGCAGCTTCAACCTCTTGCGCCTGGCCGCTGCGGCGATCGCAGAAACCGAAGCGAATGCTGACGGCGAGCGCGGTGTGATCATCAATACCGCCTCGGTGGCGGCATTCGATGGGCAGATCGGCCAGGCCGCGTATGCCGCGTCCAAAGGTGCGATTGCCAGTTTGACCTTGCCCGCCGCTCGGGAACTGGCGCGTTTCGGCATCCGCGTGATGACCATCGCCCCGGGCATTTTCGAAACCCCGATGATGGCCGGCATGACTCCGGAAGTTCGCGACTCCCTGGCCGCTGGCGTGCCGTTTCCACCGCGCCTGGGCAAACCCGCCGAATATGCCGCGCTGGTGCGACATATCCTTGAAAACAGCATGCTCAATGGTGAGGTGATCCGTCTCGACGGTGCCTTGCGTATGGCCGCCAAGTAAGGAGTGCCTGTATGAACGACCCTATTGTGATTGTCAGCGCCGTGCGCACGCCCATGGGCGGGTTCCAGGGCGACCTCAAAAGCCTGACCGCACCGCAGCTGGGCGCCGCAGCGATTCGTGCCGCCGTTGAACGCGCCGGTATCGCCACCGATGCGGTGGACGAGGTGTTGTTTGGCTGCGTACTGCCGGCCGGGCTCGGGCAGGCACCTGCACGCCAGGCGGCCCTGGGCGCCGGCCTGGACAAGTCCACCCGCTGCACCACCCTGAACAAGATGTGCGGCTCGGGCATGGAGGCGACGATTCTCGCCCACGACTCATTGCGCGCCGGCAGCGTCGATGTGGTGATCGCCGGCGGCATGGAAAGCATGTCTAACGCACCGTACCTGCTGGATCGTGCGCGCAGCGGCTACCGCATGGGGCACGGCAAGGTGCTTGACCATATGTTTCTCGATGGCCTGGAGGATGCCTACGACAAGGGCCGCCTGATGGGCACCTTTGCCGAAGACTGCGCCGAGCACAACGGCTTTACCCGGGAAGCTCAGGATGCCTTCGCCATCGCGTCCCTGACGCGCGCGCAGGAGGCCATCACCCATGGCAGCTTCGCCAGCGAGATCGTCCCGGTGCAGGTCACCGTGGGTAAGGAACAAAAAACCATCCTGCACGATGAACAGCCGCCTAAAGCCAAGCTGGACAAGATCGCCAGCCTGAAGCCGGCGTTCCGTGAAGGCGGCACCGTCACCGCGGCCAATTCCAGCTCGATCTCCGACGGCGCCGCGGCATTGCTGCTGATGCGCGAGTCGGACGCCCATAAACGTGGCCTCAAGCCGTTGGCGTTGATCCACGGGCACGCCGCGTTTGCCGATGAGCCGGGGCTGTTTCCGGTGGCGCCGGTGGGGGCGATACGCGCGTTGATGAGCAAGACTGGCTGGCGCCTGGAAGACGTCGACCTGTTCGAAATCAACGAAGCCTTTGCCGTGGTCAGCCTGGTGACCATGAGCAAGCTTGCGATCCCTCACGACAAGGTCAACGTGCATGGTGGTGCCTGCGCCCTAGGCCATCCTATTGGTGCTTCGGGTGCGCGGATCCTGGTGACACTGCTGTCGGCCCTGCGCCAGAAGGGCCTCAAGCGTGGCGTCGCGGCCATTTGTATCGGCGGCGGTGAAGCCACGGCCATGGCCGTTGAATGCCTCTACTAAGGATGACTTATGCTGCCCAATGACGAACAACTGCAAATCAGCGACGCCGCCCGGCAATTTGCCCAGGAACGCTTGAAGCCGTTCGCCGCCGAATGGGATCGCGAGCATCGCTTTCCCAAGGAAGCCATCGCTGAAATGGCCGAACTGGGCTTTTTCGGCATGTTGGTGCCGGAACAGTGGGGCGGTTGCGACACCGGCTACCTGGCCTACGCCATGGCCCTGGAAGAAATCGCCGCAGGTGACGGCGCGTGCTCGACCATCATGAGTGTGCACAACTCGGTGGGCTGCGTGCCGATCCTCAAATTCGGCAATGACCAGCAAAAGGCCCAATTCCTCACGCCCCTGGCCAGTGGCACCATGCTCGGTGCCTTCGCATTGACCGAACCCCAGGCCGGTTCCGATGCCAGCAGCTTGAAGACCCGTGCACGCCTTGAAGGCGATCACTATGTGCTCAATGGCTGCAAACAGTTCATCACCTCCGGGCAAAACGCCGGGATCGTGATTGTGTTTGCCGTCACCGAACCGGCAGCGGGCAAGCGCGGGATCAGTGCCTTCATCGTACCCACTGACTCTGCGGGCTACACCGTGGCGCGAGTCGAAGACAAGCTCGGGCAACATGCTTCCGACACGTGCCAGATCCTGTTTGAAGACGTGAAGGTGCCCGTGGCCAATCGCCTGGGCGAGGAGGGCGAGGGTTACAAGATCGCCCTGGCCAACCTTGAGGGTGGCCGTGTCGGCATCGCTTCCCAGTCGGTGGGCATGGCCCGCGCCGCCTTCGAAGCAGCCCGCGACTATGCCCGTGAGCGGGAAAGCTTCGGCAAACCGTTGATCGAGCACCAGGCCGTCGCCTTTCGCCTGGCGGACATGGCCACGCAAATTGCCGTGGCCCGGCAGATGGTGCATTACGCCGCGGCCCTGCGTGACAGCGGCAAGCCGGCGTTGGTGGAGGCATCCATGGCCAAGCTGTTTGCTTCGGAAATGGCCGAGAAAGTCTGTTCGGCCGCCTTGCAAACCCTGGGCGGTTACGGTTACCTGAGCGACTTCCCCTTGGAGCGGATCTACCGCGATGTGCGGGTCTGCCAGATTTACGAAGGCACCAGCGATATTCAACGCATGGTCATCTCACGCAATCTATAAGGAGCCGATACATGAGTTATGAAACCATCCTGCTTGACGTCCAGGGCCGCGTCGGGCTGATTACCCTCAACCGCCCGCAGGCGTTGAACGCCTTGAACGCGCAACTGGTCAGCGAACTGAACCAGGCGCTGGATAACCTGGAGGCCAACCCAGAGGTCGGCTGCATCGTGCTCACCGGCTCGAAAAAAGCCTTTGCGGCCGGCGCCGACATCAAGGAAATGGCCGAGCTGACTTACCCGCAGATCTACATGGACGACCTGTTCAGCGACAGTGACCGTGTGGCCAACCGCCGCAAGCCGATCATTGCGGCGGTGAATGGCTTTGCCCTCGGTGGCGGCTGTGAACTGGCGTTGATGTGCGACTTTATCCTGGCCGGTGACAGTGCCAGGTTCGGCCAGCCGGAAATCAACCTCGGCGTGCTGCCGGGCATGGGCGGCACCCAGCGCCTGACCCGCGCCGTGGGCAAGGCCAAGGCCATGGAAATGTGCCTGACCGGGCGCTTTATCGACGCCGTCGAAGCCGAGCGTTGCGGGATCGTGGCGCGTATCGTGCCGGCCGATGAGTTGCTGGAAGAAGCGCTGAAAGTCGCTGCCCTGATCGCCAGTAAGTCAGTGCCGATCAGCATGATGGTCAAGGAGAGCGTGAACCGCGCCTTTGAAGTCAGCCTGTCCGAAGGCGTGCGCTTTGAGCGCCGGGTGTTCCACGCGGCGTTTGCGACCCAGGATCAGAAGGAAGGCATGGCCGCATTCGTGGCCAAGCGGGCGCCGGAGTTCAAGGATAAGTAAAACGCTGTGGGAGGGGGCTTGCTCCCGATGGCGGTGGATCAGTCAGCACATCAGCTACTGAACCACGGCCATCGGGAGCAAACCCCCTCCCACATTTGAACTGCAGCGTTTGACACAGTTTTTTGCAGTGTGTCAGTCAGAGCTGGTAGTGCTTGAGTTCCCTGGCAATCACCATCCGCTGAATCTCGCTGGTGCCTTCGTAAATCTGCGTGATCCGCGCATCCCGGTAGTAACGCTCCACCGGATAGTCTTCCAGATACCCATACCCCCCATGAATCTGCATCGCCTTGGAGCAGACCCGCTCGGCCATTTCCGAGGCAAACAGCTTGGCCTGGGAAGCTTCGGACAAGCATGGTTTGCCGGCACTGCGCAGGCGCGCAGCGTGGAGGATCAGCAAGCGTGCTGCATTCAGCTGCGTTTGCATGTCAGCCAACAGGTTGGCCACGCTCTGATGTTCGATGATCGCCTTGTCGAACTGCACGCGATCCCGGGCATAAGCCAGCGCTGCTTCAAAGGCGGCGCGGGCGATGCCCAAGGCCTGGGCGGCAATACCGATGCGCCCACCTTCCAGGTTGGACAGGGCGATTGCCAGGCCCTTGCCGCGCTCACCCAGCAGGTTAGCTTGCGGCACGCTGCATTGGTTGAGCGTAACGGCACAGGTGTCCGACGCACGGATGCCCATCTTGTGTTCGGTGCGGTCGACCACAAAACCCGGGGTGTCGGTAGGCACCAGAAACGCTGAAATACCCTTCTTGCCCAGTTCCGGATCGGTCACCGCAAACACGATGGCCAACCTGGCGCGCTTGCCGTTGCTGACAAATTGCTTGGCGCCGTTGATCACCCACTGGCCGTCTTTCAATTCGGCACGGGTGCGCAGGTTGTGGGCTTCGGAGCCGGCCTGAGGTTCGGTCAGGCAGAAGCAGCCGATGGCCTGGCCGCTGGCGAGTTCGGCCAGCCATATGTGTTTTTGCTCAGCTGTGCCGTAGTTGAGGATAGGCCCGCAACCCACTGAATTATGGATACTCATCAAGGCGCCCGTGGCGCCGTCACCCGCGGAAATTTCCTCCACGGCCAGCGCGTAGGCCACGTAGTCCACATAGGTGCCGCCCCATTCTTCCGGGACCACCATGCCGAGCAGGCCCAGTTCGCCCATCTTTGCCACCAGCGCGTCGTCGATCCACCCGGCTTTCTCCCAGGCTTGGGCATGGGGAGCAATTTCGCCACGGGCGAAGTCCCGCGCCATGTCGCGGATCATGATTTGTTCTTCTGTGTATTCAAGATCTTGCATGGCTTATTTCTCAATCTGCGCGAAGCTGTGGAAGAAGCTCTCGACGTGGCTGGCATCCAGCGCATTGAGCGTGGGCGGGTTCCAGCGCGGGGCTTTATCCTTGTCGATGATCAGGGCGCGAACGCCTTCAATCAGGTCGCCACGTTCGAACCATTGACGGTCCAGGTGCAGCTCCAGAGCAAAGCACTGTTCCAGCGGGAGGTGCCGACCACGACGCAGCATTTGCAAGGTCACGGCCATGGCCAGGGGCGAGCGGGTCTGCATCAGATGGGCGGTAGTCAACGCCCATTCGTGGGTGTCGGCGACCGTAACCGCCTGCAATTGCTCGACGATGCTCGGTACATCCGGCAGGGCGAAGAAGTGATCAATGACCGGGCGCAGGGCCGCCAGCGGCGCATCGGGCAATTGCTGCACCGCCAGTTTGGTGAGCACACCTTGCAAATCCTTGAGGGGGGAATCGCTCCATTGCAACTGGTCGAGCTTGTTGTCCAGGGCGGGGAGTCTGGCGCTGTCGATAGACCAGTCGGCCAGCCCGCAATACAGCGCATCGGCGGCACGTATCTGCACCCCGGTCACGCCAAGGTAAGTCCCCAGCTCACCGGGAATACGCGACAGGAAATAGCTGCCGCCTACATCAGGGAAGTAGCCGATAGCCACTTCCGGCATCGCCAGGCGACTGCGTTCAGTGACGACCCGCAGATCCGCGCCTTGTACCAGGCCCATGCCGCCGCCGAGGACGAAGCCGTCCATCAGTGCCACGACCGGTTTACGGTAATGGTGGATGGCCAGGTCAAGGGCATATTCCTCCACGAAGAAATCCTGGTGCAGGGTGTCGCCGTTCTTGAAACTATCGTACAGCGAGCGGATGTCGCCGCCAGCGCAGAAGGCTTTTTCGCCGGCGCCACGCAGCACCACGGCATAAACCTGCGGGTCATCCGCCCACGCCTGCAACTGCGCCGTCAACTGGCGGACCATGTCGAGGGTGATGGCATTCAAGCCGGCGGGGCGATTGAGGGTGAGGTGGCCGATATGGTTACGCACTTCACTCAGTACTTCCTGCTGAATATCGGCGTGGCTTGCTTCGGATGAAACCTGAGCAGTCATCACTAACTCCCTGCTTTTATTGTTCTTTATCAAGATGTTCGCGGGCGAACCTTCTCGCGATCCTACCAGTGCAAATTTGCCCAGTACAACCGGTAATCATGCAGGTCGTTTTTGCATTTATGCCGTAGGGATCAAGCCGCGCGGTTGGCCAGGACCTCACCGATACTGCGACGTCGTGCATGGCCTTCTGCTGCGTGGATCAGTTGTTCCAGCTCAGTGGGCTCGACATCGTAAAATTGCTCCATTTCGGCCAGCGCCAGCTTGAGGTCGGCCGCTGTAATCGATGGATCGCTCACGGGCTGAATGCCGAGGACGACAGGAGCAGGCTCGGCTGGCCCCTTGGGGTAACGTGTGCGCGTGGCATTGTTATAGAGCAGTGCGCATCCCAGCAGAGCGCCGGCACCCAGCATGACCGGCGCCAGTTCATACCAGCCCAGGGCGATGGACGCAGGGTCGGCCAGTACCAGGGTCATGGCCAGGCCACCGGCCGGTGGGTGCAGGCAACGCAGCCAACAAATCAGGATTACCGTCATGCCCGCCGCCAGGCACGCGCTACCCAGGGTTCGCCCCAGTACCCGTGCCACCAGCAATGCAACGATGCCGGCACACAGGTAACTGCCCATGATCGACCATGGCTGGGCCAGCGCTCCCGATGACACCGCAAACAGCAACACGGCCGAAGCGCCAAGGGGGCCGAGCAAATGCAGGGCGACCTCCATGCCGAATACCTGGGCGCAAGCCCAGACACTGAACATTGTGCCCAAAGCCATGCCGATGCCGGCACGACTCCATTCAGCGGGGCGGGTGTTGATTGCAGCGGGTAACCAGCGAGCGAGCATTTAAAGACGATCCATAAACGGCGGGCGAAAAAAAAGGCCTGCCTGGTTTCCCGGTGCAGCCCTTTGAACGTTCCAACATTTGGGGGAGGAACCCGTGCAGTGTGCCGAGGTTGGTCTGATCGCACCACTGCATATTAATGAAGGTTAAACGCAAATATTATGCAGTTAAAGGGTGTCTCCGAAGGTAATGGGGCCTGCCACAGTGGGCGCTGGTGTGCAGAGTTTGCCCAGCACCCGGTTATTGGCCTCTTCATTGAACAAGCGCTCATGCAGGTTTTCGCGCAATTTGGCGTCGTCGGCCAGTGGCCCCTTCAACGCCACCAGCGCGTCGCGCAATGCCATCAAACGATCCAGTCTTGGTAAAGGTACATTCAACAGTTCCTCTCGCACGGCATTGTCCTCTCAATGAAGTAAGCCATCGCGCTTGGGCAGCCTACAGCGTCCTTGTAGTTATGGCGTGCCTTGACCCAAGCGCTTTCGGGACAGCCCTGACGATCGGGTGGTAGATACTTAACGCACGTGGCAGCGAGTCTACCGTCGGGTTCCATGCACAGGAAGGGAAAGTGCACCAGCTATTACGCAAAGGAATGTAGGTGTTTTCTTGGTGCTTGTGATGAAAGACGCCTACTGGTTAAAGAGTCGGCGTTCTTTCTTACAATGCCCCTGGAAAAGTGCTCATGGCACCGTGGTTTTTACCAGATGCAACAATACGTAGGGGTTCTTGTCGAACTCGCCGGTCAGCGTGGGCGTGATCGAACGCAAGCGTGGATCGTCCAGCCCTTCGAAGTCGGCCTGGCTCATGACCAACCATGCCGGGGCCTGGATCGGCTTCAATTCAATGGGCAATTGGGTAAACAGCGGGACCTTGTCACAATCGAAGTTGACCATGAACTTGATGGCTTTCGCGTCTTTACCCAGCGCGTGCAGCACCACGGGCGCCGGTTGCTGCAGGACTTGAGCCTTGACGGCGAGGCTGAACGTGCGGGTGTCGTATAACCGACGCTCCAGGGGTTCGACCACGAGGATGTAGGTTGTCCAAAGGGCCAGCACTGCAGCCAGGGCCGGGCCATACGTACGCAGTCGGGACTTGAGCAGTGTCAGCAGCGCCAGGATCTGAAGCAGCCCAAGCACGGCGAAGATCACTTCGAGGTGGGCCAGCGGCTCCGGATAACGCCGCCGCGCCACTAGCAGGCCAATCACCAACAGCGTCGGCAATAGCGTCCAGACGCCCAGCATCAGGCCGCGCAGCCAGGCAAACAGTCGCCCCTGTGTCGCCTGGAACGGATACGCGGCAATGATCGCTGCCATCGGCAACATCGGCAGGATATAGCGCGCTTTTTTCGCCTGGGGCACCGACAGGCCCACCATCACCAGCACACCCGCGGCTGCGCAATACAACACCAGCTTCAATGCCGGATCCGGTGTGCGCCGCCCGCCGATCATGACCGCCACCAGTACCAATATTGCCAGCGGATAAGCCAGCGCGTAGTTACCCATGGAGCTGGTGAAGTAATACAGCACACCGCCGGAGCCTTCGCTGCCATCCATGCGCCCCAGGAACTGCATACGAATCACGTCATGCATGAAGTCTTCGCCGCCGCTGAGCTTGGCCAGCAGCAGCAACAGACCGACGCACGCCGCCAGCAGCGCCAACGCCAGCAGGCCGAAGCTGAACAGGCTGCGCCATTGGCGGTTGATCAGGTAATAGCTGCACAAAACGCCTGTGGGGATCACCAGGCCAATCGGCCCACGCAGTGCAAACCCGAGCAGCAGCAACACAAACACCCAATGCAAGCGCTTGGCAGCAGCGAAGTGATCATGGGCATAGCCCAGATAGAACACCGCCAGGGTCACGGCGGCGAGCATCTGGTCCAAGGAGACCGCGCGGGTTTCGCTGACAAAGGTGCTGCTGAGCAGCAACATTGCCAGGCTCAACAGCCCCCAGCGCGGGGAGTAGGGCGCAGTCAGGCGGTAGACCAGCATTACGATCACTGCTGACGCGACCGCGGTGGGCAGCCATGCCGTCAGGCTGGTGACCTGGCCCAATGGCAACGACAGCAGCCAGGTCAGCAGCGTTGAAGTCGCCAGGTAGTCGGCATACGGTTGGCCGTAGGTCGTGGGGAAGAAACCAGGCCCGTGGCGCAGCATTTCCTGGGCAAACACCACGAAGCGTGAATCAAAGCCAATAATTGCCTGGTGCCAGTTGCCGGCGATAAACAGCACCAGCGCCAAGAGCCCAAGCCCCAGTGAATGGCGGCGGATTGTGCTGCTCTGCATGGATGGGAAAGCCTTGTTCACCTAGCCGACATCCCTGACCTGTTCCACCCAGTTTTGCTGGGGAATCGGCAACTCGCAGGAATCGCCACGGCCAATGGGGAAATACTTGAAGCCTTTGCGTGTCAGGCGTTCGCCGTCATACAGGTTGCGGCCATCGAAGATCACCGGGGTTTTCAAGCGCTGGTGAATCAGGTCGAAGTCCGGCGCCTTGAATTGTTGCCATTCGGTGCACACGATCAGCGCATCGGCGCCGCCCAGGGTGGACTCCGGGGTGCCCATCAGCATCAGGCGCGGGTCGTCGCCATAGATCCGCTGGGTTTCCTGCATGGCTTCCGGGTCGAAGGCGCGCACATTGGCACCGGCGGCCCACAAGGCTTCCATCAGCACGCGGCTGGGAGCGTCGCGCATGTCATCGGTGTTGGGCTTGAAGGCCAGGCCCCACAGGGCGAAGGTCTTGCCCTTCAGATTGCCTTTGAAGAACGCATTGATGCGCTCGAACAGCTTGCTCTTCTGGCGCTGGTTGATGGCTTCCACTGCTTCGAGCAGGTCGCTGGAGCAGTTGGCTTGCTTGGCGCTATGGATCAAGGCACGCATGTCTTTGGGGAAGCACGAGCCGCCGTAGCCACAGCCTGGGTAGATGAAGTGGTAGCCGATTCGCGAGTCGGCACCAATGCCCAGGCGCACCGATTCAATATCGGCGCCCAGGTGCTCGGCCAGTTCGGCAATCTGGTTGATGAAGCTGATCTTGGTGGCCAACATGCAGTTGGCGGCGTACTTGGTCAGTTCGGCGCTGCGCAGGTCCATAAAAATGATGCGGTCGTGGTTGCGATTGAACGGCGCGTACAGGTCGCGCATGACCTCACGTACTTCCTCGCGCTCGCAGCCAATGATGATGCGGTCCGGGCGGCGGCAGTCGGCAACGGCCGAGCCTTCCTTGAGGAATTCCGGGTTGGAGACAATATCGAACTCCAACTGACGGCCAGCGGCATTCAGGTTCTTTTCGATATGAGCGCGCAGGGTGTCACCGGTGCCGACCGGCACGGTGGATTTCTCCACCAGGATTACCGGCTGCACGCGGTGGCGGGACACGGCGTCACCCACCGACAGCACGTATTTCAGGTCGGCAGAGCCGTCTTCATCCGACGGCGTACCCACGGCGATGAACAACACTTCACCGTGCTCGACAGCGAGTTTTTCGTCGTAGGTAAAATGCAGGCGTCCGCTTTCCAGGTTGTCCTTGACCATCGCGGCCAGGCCCGGCTCGAAGATGGTCACGTGACCTTTCTGGAGCGACTCGACCTTGCTCTTGTCAACGTCCATGCAAATGACATCGTGACCGACTTCGGCTAATACAGTGGCCTGTACCAGACCAACGTAACCACTACCAAATACGCTGATTTTCATGGGGTATTCCTGGGACTTGAGGTGCATGCACGACGAGAGTTGATAACCAGTACGCCGAGGATGACCAAGGCCACCCCCAGGGTTTTTGAAAGCGAGAAAGCTTCGTTGAACACCGGCAGGCTGGCGGCCAGCAGATAGACCAACGCGTAGCTGATGCTGAGCAGCGAGTAGGCACGGCCCAGAGGCAAATGCTTGAGTGCGCCAAGCCAGCAGAGCATCGACAGCGCGTAGGCGATGATCGCCAGGATCACCACGCCCAGGGCGCTCAGGTCGATGCTGTTGTGGGCGAAGGCGGCCAGCCACTCGGTGGGCAAGGGCAGGCGCGTCATGCTCCAGCGCATGCCCAGTTGGGCGCCACTCACCAGGCCGACACTGCCCAGGGCCAGGGCGAAACCCTTTATGCGGCTCATACCTGGCGCCCCAGCAGCACGACGCCGGCAATCACCAGCCCCACACCCAGCCAGTGGCGGCCATCAATGGGTTCGTGAAATACAAAGCGCGCCATCAGCGTGACCAGCACAAAATTCAGGCTGAGCATGGGGTAGGCAATCCCCACTTCCAGGCGTTGCAATACCAGCAGCCACACCACCAGGCCCAGGCCCAGGCACACCAACGCTGACCATAACCACGGCGAGCGCACCTTCAATGCCCAGCCTTGAGGCAGGTTCCGCCAGCTTTCCACGGCAAACTTTTGCGATACCTGGCCCATGCAGGTGAGCAAGCAGGCTGTGAGCAGCAGCAGCAGGGTGGTCATGGCGCGACCTGCGGGAAAATCAGGATCACGATCTTGCCTTGGGCATAACGCTTGCCATCGGTGGGCAGCAGCGCGAGCTCGTCCTTTTCACCTTGGCTGTTGACGCGCATCACCACACCCACGGCACCGGTGCGGCGGGTTTGCGCCATCCATGCCTGGATCGCGTTACGGTCGACCAGCCGATGGGCCGTGTCGGCGTAAGCCAGCCCGTACTTGACCTCGCCCGAGGTGTTGTAGAGCGTGATATCCGGTCGTTTGAGACGCCAGGACAGTGCAGAAGCAGCGCCCAGATCGTTGCTCAACAGGGCGACAGTGGGCTGTAATTCCTCGATGTGATCGATGATGAACTGGTCCGGGGTCTTGTTATAAACCACCGAATGGGGCAATGCCGCAGGCACCAAAACCACTAGTAGCCCACTGCCAATCAGAGGCGCGGCCCACAACGTCAAGGGCCGTGCCGCTTGCAGCAGGTTGACCACGATCCAACCGAACAGGAAGATGAACACCAGCACCAGGCTGAAGGTTTCCTCACCCGGCTCGTACACCGGTTTTTTCAACTGGAACCAGCTGAGGGCCAGCAATACCAGCACACCGATCGCCAGGTTCAGCCAGCCATTGATGCGCAGGACGCGACCGTGGCCTTGCTTGAGCTTGTCGCTCAAGGTCGAGCCCATCAGCAACGCCAGGGGCAGCATGCAAGGCATGATGTAGGAGGGCAACTTGCCCTTGGCCAGGCTGAAAAACGCCAGCGGCATCAACAGCCATAGCAGCAGGAATGCGGTTTTCGGCGCGCGCTTTTGCAGCCATGCCTGCTTGAGCGTGGACGGCAACAGGGCTACCCACGGTAGCGCGAACGCTACCAGCAGCGGCAGGTAATACCAGAACGGCTCAGCGTGCTGGGCATCTTCCCCGGCAAAGCGCTGGATGTGCTCGTGCCAGAAAAAGAAATGCCAGTAGTCCGGTTCTTGCAGGTGCACAGCCAATGCCCACGGCACGCTGACAGCAATTGCAACCACCACGGCCACGCCGCCAAACGTGCACAACTCACCCAGGCGTTTTTGCCAGAGGGCGTAGGGCAGGGCGATCAATACCGGTAGCAACCAGGCCAGGAAGCCCTTGGTCATGAAGCCCATGCCGCACGCGAAACCCAACAGCGCCCATGACCACAGTCGGCCGCGCCGCGTGCTGCTGTCAAAGCAGAACCACAACGCCACGCCGGTCAGGTTGACCCAGAAGGTGAACTGCGGGTCCAGGTTGGAATAACCACCGAGGGCCGCCACGCTGACGAAGCTCATGTACAGCAGGGTGCTGACCAGGCTTTTGTGCGGGTCGCTCCATAACCGGCGGGATACCAGGTAAACCAGCACAATGCTCAAGGCGCTGCTCAAGGCCGAGGCAAACCGCACGCCGAACAGGTTCTGCCCGAAAATCGCCTGGCCCAGCGCAATCATCCAGTAGCCCGCGGCGGGTTTTTCGAAGTAACGAATGCCCATGAAGTGCGGTGAGGACCATTTGCCGGTCAGCAGCATTTCCTGGCTGATCTGCGCATAGCGGGTTTCATCGGGAATCCACAGGCCATGGGTGGCCAGCGGCAGCAGGTAAAACGCGGCAAACGCCAGCAGGAGCAGGGGCAAGGCCCAGCGACGAATCATGCCTGCTGTACTCCCAGCCAACCCTCGCGGCCGCTCAATGCGCCGCGCACCAGTTTTTGTTGGGGCAGGGTGGTTACATCTGCGGGCAGAAGATCACCCAAGGGTTTGAAATCAATGCCGCGCTGCCCTGCCTGGGCGAGCAACTGACGAAAATCATTGGCCATCAGAATCCCTTCAACTTCTGCGTGGATTGTGTAGACGTTCAGCTTCGCTGCGCTGAACCGGTCCAGGATGAAGCGGTTGAAATCATTGGCAGCCACCACCGGCCCGACGACTTCGTCGAAGGTCGGCAGGTCCACCGGAATTTGTGGGGTGCCCGCGCTGCCATCGGCCAGTGTCGGTCGAAACAGGCTGGTGCCCCGGCAATCACTGTTGTAGCGAAAATTGAAGCCTTGCTTGGCTTGCACCACACGTTCGTCGGCGCGCCACCCGGCGGCGGCTGAACAGTCCACGCGCTCGCCTAGAATGTCGCTCAAAGTCTGCACACCACGCCGAATCTGCTCGACCAGCTGTGCCTCGCTCCAACGCCCGGTATTGGCCTGCCAGCCATGGTGATCCCAGGCGTGCAGGCCGACTTCATGCCCGGCGGCCTTGGCCTGGCGCATCAGATGCCCCAGGTCGCGGCCGATTGGCTTGCCTGGCCAGGCGGTGCCGGCCAGCAAGATGTCCCAGCCATACAGGCCGACGGCGTTGGAACGCAGCATCTTCCACAAAAACTGTGGCCGAATCAGGCGCCACAGATGTCGGCCCATGTTGTCCGGGCCGACACTGAAGAAGAACGTCGCCTTTACCCCGGCTTCATCCAGGGATTCGAGCAGCCGCGGCACACCTTCACGGGTGCCACGGTAGGTATCGACGTCGATGCGAAGACCTGCCTGCATTACTTTTTATCCGCAATTTCAAGCATGGCTTCACGCAGGAAGAAATCGAGCGTGTTGCCGATGGTTTCGCTCATCTGCACGCTCGGCTCCCAGTTCAGCAGGCGCTTGGCGTTCTCGATGCTCGGCTTGCGGTGCGCCACGTCCTGGTAGCCCGTGCCATAGAACGCCTTGCTTTCGACGTCGCGGAAACCGGCGAACGGTGGGAAGTTGTGGCGCAGTGGGTGAGCCTCGAACTGACGCAGCAGCTCTTCGCCCAACTGGCGGATGCTCGCTTCGTTTTCCGGGTTGCCGATGTTGATGATCTGGCTGTCGCACACGCCATTGTCGTTATCAATGATGCGCGCCAGCGCTTCGATACCGTCGGCAATGTCGGTGAAGCAACGCTTCTGCTCACCACCGTCGAACAGACGGATCGGCGTACCTTCCACCAGGTTCAGGATCAATTGGGTAATGGCGCGGGAGCTGCCGATACGCGCAGAGTCAAGGCGGTCCAGACGCGGGCCCATCCAGTTGAACGGACGGAACAGGGTGAACTTCAGGCCCTTGTCGCCGTAGGCCCAGATCACGCGGTCCAGCAGCTGCTTGGACACCGAGTAGATCCAGCGCTGCTTGTTGACCGGGCCGACCACCAGGTTGGAGGTGTCTTCATCGAAATACTGGTCCTGGCACATGCCATAGACTTCGGAGGTCGAGGGGAAGATCACGCGCTTGTTGTACTTGACGCAGTAGCGCACCAGCTTGAGGTTTTCTTCGAAGTCCAGTTCGAACACACGCAGTGGGTTACGGGTGTATTCGATTGGCGTGGCGATGGCAACCAATGGCAGGACCACGTCGCATTTCTTGATGTGGTATTCGATCCACTCGGTGTGGATGCTGATATCGCCTTCCACATAATGGAAATTAGGGTGGCTGCGCAGACGCTCGATGGCGTCGGAGCCGATGTCCAGGCCATAGACTTCGTAACGGTCGTCACGCAGCAGGCGCTCGGACAGGTGGTTACCGATAAAGCCGTTTACGCCCAGGATCAACACGCGGGTACGACGTGGCTTGCGGCCAGACTCGGCGCCACGCAGTACGGAGCCATCCACCAGGCCCAGTTCATCGGCCAGGGCCGGGCCGGCCAGGTACAGGCCGTTTTCGTTACGCTGGCCAAACTTGATGACCAAGGAGTCTTCACCGCAGGCAATACGCAGCGGGTTGACGCTGATCACACGGCCTGGCGCCAAACCGTCGTTGCCCTTGACCACGTCGGCTTGCCATACGATCAGCTTGTGCTCGCCCACTGCGCAGAAGGCGCCCGGGTACGGCTGCGTCACCGCGCGCACCAGGTTGAACAGTTGTTCGGCAGGCTTTTTCCAGTCCAGCTTGCCATCGGCGGCAGTGCGGCGGCCAAAATAGGTGGCTTGGTTTTCGTCCTGGGCGGTTTCGGTCAGCTTGCCCATGGCCAATTGTGGCAGCGCGTCGCGCAGCAAGGCTGTGGCCGCATCACGCAATTTGGCGTGCAGGCTCAGGCCGGTGTCGGTGCGGTCGATGCTGACTTTCTGCTGGGCGAGGATGGCGCCGGCATCGGCACGCTTGACCATGCGGTGCAGGGTGACGCCGGTTTCGGTTTCGCCGTTGACCAACACCCAGTTGGCCGGGGCGCGGCCACGGTATTTAGGTAGCAACGAACCGTGCAGGTTGAACGCGCCCTTGCGGGCGGTGGCCAGCAACGGTTCGCTCAGCAGGTTGCGGTAGTAGAAGGAGAAGATGTACTCCGGGTTCAACTTGGCGATGCGCTCGACCCACAGCGGGTGGTTGGCGTCTTCCGGGGCGTGCACCGGGATGCCATGGCGTGCGCAGAGCTGGGCGACGGAGCCGTAGAAATTGTTTTCCTTGGGGTCATCGGCATGGGTGAACACGGCAGCAATGTCGTAACCCGCACCGAGCAGGGCTTCAATGCCTGCACAGCCGATATCGTGGTAAGCGAAGACAACAGCTTTTGAACTCATGACTGAACCTGATCCGAAGGAGAAGTAGAAGTAGAAGTAGAAGTATGGGAAGACACCAGGCCGTCAACGACGACGACTGGAGTCGGTGCTGCCGGCTGGTTGCGCAGCACTTTTTCAATAAAGAAGCGCGGGCGGGCGCGTACATCGCTGTACATGCGGCCCAGGTATTCGCCCAGCAGGCCCATGCCGATGAACTGGCCACCGGTAAACACGAACAGCACCGCAAACAGCACGAACAGACCATCACCCGCCCAATCGGCGCCGAAGGCCAGGCGCATGACGATCAGCGCAAAGGCGAACAGCACGCCCAACGCCGCGAGGCTGAAACCGACGATGGACAGCAGGCGCAATGGTGTGGTGGTCATGCAGGTCAGCAGGTCGAACATCAAGCTGATCAGGCGCATGGCGCTGTATTTGGACTCGCCGTGCTCACGCTCGGCGTGGTGCACGAGGATTTCCGTGGTATGGCGGGCAAAGCCGTTGGCCAGGATCGGGATGAAGGTGCTGCGTTCACGGCAGGCGAGCATGGCGTCGACGATGGTGCGGCGGTAGGCACGCAACATGCAGCCGTAGTCGGTCATGGCCACGCCGGTAGAGCGCTGCACGGCCAGGTTGATCAAGCGCGACGGCCAGCGACGGAACGCTGAGTCCTGGCGGTTGTTACGCACCGTGGCGACCACGTCGTAGCCCAGGGCAGCTTGCTCCACCAGGCGCGGGATCTCTTCCGGCGGGTTCTGCAAGTCGGCGTCGAGGGTGATTACGACTTCGCCACGGCACTGTTCGAAGCCGGCCATGATCGCGGCGTGCTGGCCGTAGTTGCGGTTGAGGATCACCGCTACAACATGGCTGCCTTCTTCAGCGGCGGCGTCTTCGAGCAGTTGGGCCGAATTGTCGCGGCTACCGTCATCCACCAGGATGATTTCGTATTCGTAGGCCAGCTGCTTGCAGGCTGCTGTAGTACGACGCAGCAGCTCCGGCAGGCTCTCTTGTTCGTTGTAGACCGGGATAACGATCGACACGCAGTGAATAGGGTAGGGTTTCAAAGTTTCATGACCTCGGCTGGAGCAACTTGACGCGTGAAAACAGCAGCAATCATCGGGCAGAACTACAGCCCGCAGATGACAACGCGGCGCTAAAGATAAAGCGTAATCAACAGGTTAGTCGATAAACCACGGAATGCCCTGAAGTACTGCTTACAAGGTTAAGCGCAAATGTGTGCAACGAATATGAAAGGCGGATGAAAAACTCGTTTATTTGACAGGTAGACAGCTAGGGTTCAGCTAAGTAATCAAGGCGTTACATGTGCAGGCCGGATGGTCAGATCGGAACGCTGTGCCGGGCGTTTGGTTCAATCCGGGCGCTCCCGCTCGGCCAATGCCGGTGATTGAACAATCTTCTCTGCATTGGCGCTCAAGTGCCGGTAAAGTAAGCCATCTCTTGCCAGGGTACTCGGATGAATAGCGTGCAGCTTTTGCGCGGCCAGTTGCGGCCTGCGTTGATGGGATTATTGATGACGATGGCCTGTTTCACCAGCGTACGCGCCGATGAAGGGATCGCACTGACCAGCATCGAACAGGTGCCGGAAGGTGTGGAAGTGCCCGGCAAGCAAGTCGCTGCTTATACCTGGGATGACCTTCAGGGCAAGAACCTGCTGGTACTCGCCGAGCAGGTCAGCGAGCGGGAGGATGATGGCACCCAGTCGGCGTTTGTCTACGCAGCGCAGTACCTGCTCACGGGCGATCGCCCCAAGCGGGTCTGGATGCTGCACGACGACGTGCAACACTGCGAGTTCGACGCCAGCCTGCGCTTTGATCAGGCGGCCACCAAAGTCACCGACCTGCTGCGCGACGGCAATACCCAGGTCACGGTCGGTTATTCGCGCACCTGTACCAGTGATGTGAGCCCCAATGAGTTCAAGCTGATCATGCGGGTCGGCAAGTCCGGCAAGTATCGCCTGCGCGGCCTCGATCGCGTCGGCGCCAGTTGGTGGGACGAAGATGCCGGTGCCCTGCGCGGCATGCCCTTGCCCACTGACTGCAGCGTCGAGGCCCAACAGAAGTTGGTCAGCCAGTACAAGGAGCAGGGCACCGAACTGCCACTGCCAGGCTGCTATGGCGACGAGAAGGACTTTGCCAAGGCCCCGGCTGGCTACCTGACGTTTATGCGTGGGCATTGGTTTGCGCTGATGCAGCGACAGGACGCTGACTGGAGCCAGTCCCTGGCGCAACCGCAGGAACCGGCAGAGGAAGTCGAATTGGCGCCGTGATTTTGTGCCAGGGCCGCGCCTGGGTTAGACTCAGTCTTCGCCAACCCACTAAATACATCGATTAATCAACGAGTTGATTGATGTATTTAATCCAAAGGCTGATCCCTTGACCGAGACTATCCGCAACCCGCTGACCCTCTACCTCACTCGCCTGGCGCCCTCCAGCCAACTGACCATGCGCTACGTGCTGCAGGATGCCGCCGACCGCCTGGGTTTCGAAGACCTCAATCTCGAAGACATTGACTGGCATCTACTGCAACCCGAACACGTCGTCGCACTGGTGGCCGCATTGCGCGAGGACGGCTATGCGCCGAATACCTCATCGCTGTACGTGAATGCGGTACGAGGAGTGATGAATGAAGCGTGGCGCATGAGCTTGATCAGCCAGGATCACCTGTTGAAGATGCGCTCGGTCAAGGCTGCCGCCGGTACGCGCCTGGGGCAGGGCCGCAACCTGCGTCGTACACTGATCCGCGAGATGCTCGATGTATGCGCCGCCGATCCTCGGCCCCAGGGCCTGCGGGATGCCGCAGTGATCGGCCTGTTGTATGGCTCCGGGATGCGCAAGTCGGAGTCGGTCAATCTCGACCTCGAGCAGATCAATTTTGATCAGCGCAGCCTGCGGGTGATCGGCAAAGGTAATAAGGAACTGATCAAGTACGCGCCGGACTGGGCGTTCGCAAAACTGCGGGCGTGGCTTGAGTTTCGTCGTGAACAACTCAAGGAAGGTGAGCAGGACGACACCTTTCTGTTCAACCGTATCCGCCGGGGCAGCCACATCACGCGCGAACGCATTACCAAACATGCGATTTATTACATTGCTCGGCAGCGCGGTGATCAGGTGGGTGTGAAAATCATGCCCCATGATTTCCGCCGTTCGTTCATCACCCGAGTGATCGAAGAGCATGATTTGTCGATTGCCCAGAAATTGGCGCATCACACCAATATCCAGACCACCGCCAGCTACGACGTACGCGACGACAATGAGCGGCGCAGGGCAGTGGACCGCTTTGATCTGTGAGCTGGGCGGGGTAGGGCAAGCCTCAGGAGGAGGGCGGGACGCTTGAGGCCAGGTGCGCCGGCAACCGGCGCAAGGTCCACAACGTGGTGAGCATCGCGGCAAGCGCACATAGCGCAATGCCGATCAACATCGGTGCAGGAGTATGGTCGGCGAACACGCCCACCAGGGTCATCGAAACGGCCGCGGTAACCATCTGGATCGCGCCAAGCAAGGCAGACGCAGAGCCTGCCACCGCGCCATGATCTTCCAGCGACAGCACACCTGCCGCCGGCAGCAACAGGCCGAGAAAACCGAACCCGATAAACAGCAGGCCCATCATCAAGGGCAGGCTATCACCCCAGAATGTGGTGGCTGCCAACAGGGCCATGATCGTGGCTACTGTGACCACCGACCAACGAATAAGCGGCGCCAGACCAAACCGTGCGCTCAGGCGTGCGGTCAGTTGGCTCATGGCAAAAAACGAGGCGGCGTTGAGGGCAAAACACAGGCTGAACTGCGTCGGTGTCAGGCCGAAATATTCGATGTATACGAAGGGCGCGCTGCCGATAAATACAAAGAAGGTCGCAAGGCCAAACCCGCACACCACCGATAACCCGGTGAATACCGGGTCGCGCAACAGCGCTCCATAACTGCCGAATGCATTGCCCAGGGTCTTGCCCAAACGGCGTTCGGCCGGGTGGGTTTCCGGTAGTTGCACGATGGTCATGACCAGGCACAGCACGGCGACCACCGCCAGCACAGCAAATACTTCGCGCCAACTCCAGATCGAAATCACCAGGCTGCCGGCCAGCGGCGCGAGGATTGGCGAAACACTCATCACCAGCATCAGCAAAGCCATCAGGCGCGCTGCCTCATGGCCGGTGTACAGGTCGCGCACGATCGCCCGCGGGATCACCATCCCCGCACAGGCACCGAACGCCTGTATGGCACGAAATCCGATCAATACTTCGATCGTCGGCGCCAATGCGCAGCCGATACTGCCAACGGTAAAGATCACCAAACCCGCATAAATCGGCAGTTTGCGCCCGAACACATCGCTGATCGGCCCGTAGAACAACTGGCACACACCAATGACCATGAAGAACACGGTGAGGCTCATCTGCACCGCCGCCGGTGAGGCCCCAAGGCTTGCGCCCAGGGTTGGCAGCGCGGGCAGGTAGATGTCGATGGCAAACGGGCCGACGGCGGTGATCAAGCCCAGCAGCAGGGCGAGATGGGCGATACTTCGAGACATTTGGCAGGTCCGGCTGGAGCAAAGGACGGTCAGCTTAAGTGAAACGCGCAGATCCGCAAACTTAGGCTTCACTAACAAGGAGTTGTTGCCGATACAGCTAACAGTGAGCACTTGAACGGTTGGATTCCCAACCGATGGTCCTGGCACGGGGATACCAGCATGACGATCAAATTACGCTTGATGCTGTTGATTGGGACCGGATTGCTCACCGCCTTGATCATGAGCCTGGCCAGCTATTTGGGAAATACCCGGATGGGCGATGCGGTACAGGACAATGACGTCAGCATGACCGTGCTGCGTAATCACATGGAAGCCGACATGATGCACGACGCCCTGCGTGCCGACGTGCTGTCGGCCATGTTGGTGGGGCTAGGCAAAAGCACCAGCACACCGGCCCAGGTCAACAGCTCGCTCAAGGAACATGCCGAACACTTTCGCCAGGTGCTGGCGGACAACTTCAAGCAGCCGTTGGACGATGCAATCAAGGCGAGCCTGGAAAACATCAAGCCCAGCCTGGATACCTATATCAGCGCCGGTGAGCGTATCGTCGCGCTGGCCCTGGACAACCCCGAAGCCGCCCGTGGTGAGCTGGAGACCTTCAATGCCGCGTTCAGTCGGCTGGAAGATCAAATGGCGGCCTTGAGCGAACTGATCGAAAACAAGACTCAACTGACCAGTATCGGTACCCGACAAACCATCAGCCACGCCAATTGGACCCTGGCCGTGGTACTGATCGCCAGCCTGTTACTGCTGCTGGCACAAGGGCGCTGGGTGATCCTGAGCATCATGGGGCCACTGCGTACCGCCAGCCGCATTGCCGACAGCATTGCCCATGGCAACTTGAGCGAACCTATTATCGAGCCCAGAAATCACGATGAAGCCAGTGCGCTGATTCGCAGCCTGGCCACCATGCAGCGGGATTTGCGCGGCATGATTGAAGTGGTTCGCAGCAACGCCCACGGCGTCAATGGCATGAGCGAACAACTGAGCCAGGGTTGCCATGAAGTCGCAGGCAGCAGTCAACAGCAAAGCGCCGCCGCCAGCACCATGGCCGCCGCCGCTAGCGAAATGACTGCCAGCATTGAGGAAATCACTCGCCACGCCCAACGCGCCCTCGACATGGCCAACCAGGCAGAAACCCTGGCCAAGGACGGCGGCCGCGTCATTCACCAGGTTGTCAGCGACATGGATGGCATTGCCCGTTCAGCGCAGCAATCGGCCCAAGTGATCCGCACACTGGACAAGGAGTCCGAGGCGATCTACAGCATTATTCAAGTGATCAAAGGCATCGCCGACCAGACCAACCTGCTGGCCCTGAACGCCGCCATCGAAGCCGCCCGTGCAGGTGAGCAGGGCCGCGGCTTTGCAGTCGTCGCCGATGAAGTGCGCAGCCTGGCCGGACGCACCAGCGCATCCACGCAGGAGATCGCCAGTATGGTCGGGCGCATCCAGCTGAACACCCGGGAAGCGGTGACCAGCATGGAGGAGGGCGTTGCTCAAGTGGACAAGGGCATGGCCGTTACCGCCGAAGTGGAACGCGCCATTCGCGAGATCCTTCAGGCCACGCTCAGCACCACCGAATTGGTCAACGATATTTCCCGCACCATCAGCGAGCAAAGCCTGGCCAGCAATGAAATTGCTCACCAGGTGGAGATGATTGCAGGTATGTCGCAAAACAACAGCCGCGTGATTGGAGACACGGCGTCAACGACGGATGAATTGTCGAGTTTGGCGGGGAAGCTGTCGCAGTCGGTGGATCGGTTCAGGTTGTGAACCGGCCTATCTATATATAACTCAACTAAATAGTCATTTAGTTTAGTTATAGTCAGTGGTTATATAATAAGGGCAGAGCTAGCTCATCCTTCACGCTAGTGTGGGTACGTGCACGATACTTTACATTTGAGCATCATAAAGGGACGGTCTATATGCGGGGAAGGCTTACGTCAGGTCTATGGGTGGCATGTTTCGTGATCAGTGCCACGGCGCTGGCGGATGAACTGCCGCGTAGCGAGCAGATAAAAGCTTTCCGCGCTGCTGGATTTAACCAAGAGACGTCGGAGTGCGAAATCGAGACAACAGGTAGCTACACGCCGGCAACCATGGAGCTGATCAAGGACCTGAACGGCGACGGTCGGCCGGATGCGTTGATTACCGAAGGCAGCACTGACTGTTATGGGCAAGCGGGTACTGGATTTTATCTAGTCAGCCAGCAGACTGACGGTCACTGGAAACTCATGCTCAAAGAAAGCGGCGTCGCTGAGTTTCTCCCTGGCAAAGGCAGTAATGGTTGGCCTGATGTCGAGGTCGGCGGCCCGGGCTCTTGTTTCCCAGTACTGCGTTATGACGGGCAACGTTATCGATTTCACCACAGCGTTGGTGAACCGTGTGCTGACTCGCCGTAAATGCCCGGTGGCCCAAGGGTCAAACGGAGGCAGGTCAGCGAGGGCAACGATGGCTGCTTATGAATCTGGCGCGCGGTGGTCTAGGTCGCTTAGTGAAATGCGCCGAACAGAGCCCCTGAAGGATGGCTCAGTGGTTCGCATAATGTATATTATGTTAAATTTGATATTGTGAAGGAACCCTGTCACTGACGACTATCCTGTCCTTCTTCTCGGTTACCTTGAATCGCCCCGGATGCTCTAGACACCTTGCAAGCTCATTGCGTAACGCTTTTCAAACCCTACCGGCGACAGCTGATTGTTGAAACCATGGCGGCGTTTTACGTTGTAGAACATCTCGCTGCCTTGGTCGGAATGAACCATCACCTCTTGCTTCGGCTTACGCCTCCAAACCGCCATCAACAACGCATCAATGGCCAAATCACTGGTCATCTGCGACTTCATTGACCAGCCAACGACCTGCCGAGAAAACAGATCCAGTACCACCGCCAAATACAACCAGCCTTCATACGTACGAATGTACGTGATGTCGGTTACCCAAACCTTGTTGGGTTCCACAACATCGAAGTGGCGCTTCAGCAAATTGGGTGAGACGACCGCTGGCTTACCGCCGTACTTTCCAGGGCGGCGTCGATAATCTGTCTGAGAACGCAGACCTTCGAGACGCATTAGCCTCGCCACACGATGACGACCACAATCCTCACCGACCTCGCGCAGATCGTCGTGGATTTTGCGATAGCCATAAACGCCGCCGCTCTCCAGCCAGGAATGCTTGATCAAACCCAGCAGTCGCTGGTCGCCTTTAGCGCGTACAGATTGCGGCTCAGACAGCCAGGCGTAATAACCGCTGGGATGGACTTTCAGCGTCAGGCAAAGCCGTCAAATCGAATAGTCGCCTGCGCGCTGCTTGATAAAGGCGTACTTCAGCCGCACTCCTTGGCTATGCGGTTAAAGACAGGGTTCCACTTCGTGGTCTAACCCCTGCCCATTCACGCCTTAATCGATTTAGGTATCGCGATACGGCTACTGGTCTTAATTTCGCGTAAAGCCAGACTGGACTGGATGGACGCAATACCCACCTGACGCCTGAGCACCTGTTCGATAAAGTCACTGTAGCTATCAAGGTCCTCTGCCAACACTTGCAGCACGTAATCGGCATCCCCGGTGATCTTGTGACAAGACAACACTTCAGGCAGTTGAGCAATCACCGCCTCAAAAGCATCGGGAGCATGGTCGGCGTGGGTGGAAAAACGGATGTGCACGAACGCCATGATATCCAGCCCCAGCATTCGTCGATCAAGGTTCGCCTGGTAGCCTTTAATCACGCCCGCCTCCTCCATTCTCTTACGCCGCCTCCAACAAGGTGTCAGGCTTAACGACAAGCGCTCACTGAGCTCGGAGTTGGAAATACTCGCATCCTCCTGCAGCAACGCGAGAATCGCCAGGTCGGTGTCATCGAGACTGATGCGTTTGGATGTTTTTTTCTGCATTACGTCATTCCTGAGTAAAAACGCCCGAATAATCCAGTAAACCACGAAAACAAAGCAAAGAAAGCGCATCAGAGCCGGAACAGAATATTTGCACTGGCTCACATCAACGGATGCGCACAATGTTTACAGTTTTCAGTGATTCCCACCGTTTGCACCACGGCACCGAATTGAAAGACGGCGTGCTCAAGCCGTCCTTCGAACAGCCCAGTCGGGCCGATACCGTCCACAATCGGGTCAAACAGGTAGGTCTTGGCCAGATCATCGAACCGCGAGCATTTGATCGGTCGTGCTATGTCAACGCGCACAGCGAGCGCTACGTAACTTTTCTGGAATCTGCCTGGTCTGAATGGTGTGCAACCGGGCGCACCCACGACGCCTTGCCGCTGGTATGGCCAGTGCGTGATCTGGCCAACGAGCAAGTTCCGAGTTTCATCGACGGCAAGCTGGGTTTCTACGCCATGGACGCCGGCTCCCCCATTACCGCCACCACCTGGCAAGCGGTAAAAACCAGTGCCGATATCGCGCTGACCGGACTGGCGCTGATCGATGAAGGTCACGACAGTGCCTTTGCCCTATGCCGCCCGCCCGGCCATCACGCAGCACGTGAATACATGGGCGGCTATTGCTATCTGAACAACGCAGCCATTGCCGCACAGCAGGCTATTACCCGAGGCGCCAAGCGTGTCGCGGTATTGGATGTCGACTTTCATCATGGCAACGGTACCCAGAATATTTTCTACGGGCGCAGTGACGTCATGTTTGTCTCGCTGCACGGCGAACCGACGGTGTCCTACCCGTACTACTCAGGCTACAGCCACGAAGTCGGCGCTGGTCACGGCGAAGGTTACAACCTGAACTATCCGCTGCCGAAGAACACCTCTTGGGAAAGCTACCGCAACGCCTTGCTCCACGCCTGCAAGAAACTCCAACAATTTGCCCCTGAAGTGCTGGTTATTTCACTGGGCGTCGACACCTTCAAGGACGACCCCATCAGCCACTTTTTGCTTGAAAGCGAAGACTTCATCGGCATCGGCGAGCTGATAGCCGGCGTGGGCTGCCCTGCCCTGTTTGTGATGGAAGGCGGGTACATGGTTGATGAAATCGGGATCAATGCCGTCAATGTGCTGCATGGTTACGAGAGCAAACGCGCCTGAATCGCAGCCTTTCGACTGTTGAATCGGAGAACAAAAACATGACTCTTTTTATTGGCCGTGCACCTTGTTAGCGGAGGAAAAGCCTGCCATCCGCAAACCACCACCGTCAGTAGCCATTACATCTCTATCAAGGTCACGTGATTCCCACTTTTCTACCAAAACTCAAAAACATAAAATCAAGAGGTTTTGTAATGAAATCGACTCCGTCCGAACGGGTTGAACAGCCCGCGCTGCAGCGCACGCTCAGCAATCGTCACATTCAGTTAATGGCCATGGGCGGTGCTATCGGGACAGGCCTGTTCATGGGGTCCGGGAAGATCATCGCCCTCTCCGGCACGTCGATCATCCTCATCTATATGATCATCGGTCTGTTCGTCTACTTCGTCATGCGTGCCATGGGCGAAATGTTACTTTCCAACTTGAACTTCAAAACCTTCGCTGATTTTGCCGGTGCCTATCTTGGCCCACGCGCAGCATTCTTTCTCGGCTGGTCATATTGGCTAAGCTGGAGCGTTGCAGTGATAGGTGATGCAGTTGTGGTGGGTGGATTTTTTCAGTATTGGTTCCCTGATTTACCCGCCTGGATACCGGCCATCGGCATGCTGATAACACTGTTCGCCTTGAACGTGCTGACTGTCAGGCTCTTCGGTGAAGTGGAGTTCTGGTTCGCGATCATCAAAATCATTGCCGTCGTTGCCCTGATTGGCGTGAGCATGGTGATGATTGCCAGCTCCTTTGTCTCACCCAGTGGCGTCACTGCGTCCCTGAACCACTTGCTGGATAAACAGGGCGCATTCCCCAACGGCTTGTTCGGTTTCTTTGCCGGGTTTCAGATGGCGATTTTCTCATTTGCGGGCACCGAGCTGATCGGCACCGCAGCCGCCGAAACGCGCTCCCCCGAAAAGACCCTGCCTAAAGCCATCAACTCGATTCCGCTCAGAATCATCTTGTTTTATGTGCTGGCACTGGCCTGCATTATTGCAGTGACTTCCTGGCAACAGGTTTCGCCCAACAAGAGCCCCTTCGTCGAGCTGTTTCTGGTTGCGGGGTTCCCCGCAGCAGCCGGTATCGTCAACTTTGTGGTGCTGACATCCGCCGCCTCATCGGCCAACAGTGGCGTATTTTCATCCAGCCGGATGCTGTTCGGGCTGGCCAATCAGGACAACGCTCCGGGGATTTTCCGGCGTCTGTCGAGCAACAGCGTGCCTCTGCTGAGTTTGGCGTTCACCACCTTGTTGATGCTGCTGGGCGTGTTGTTGCTGTTCATCGTTCCAGAAGTCATGACCGCGTTCACCATCGTCTCTACCGTGTCAGCAATTCTGGTGATTTTCACTTGGTCGACGATCCTCGCGTCGTACATTGCCTATTGCAAAACTCGTCCTGACCTGCATGCAAAATCGGCCTACAAGATGCCTGGCGGTGCGCCGATGGCCTGGTTCTCTTTGGCGTTTCTGGGCTTTGTTCTTTGTCTGCTGGCATTGAGACCAGATACCCGAATTGCGTTGATGGTCATGCCGGGATGGTTCCTATGGTTGGCAATTGCTTACCAGCTGACCTGTTCCAGAAAACCCAAGCCCGCTGACAGTTCGGCAAATCAATACAAACGCGAAGGATTGGTTTAAGGGCTATGGCTTACCTCTCTCGTACCTCCTGGCGTGGAACTCTAGGGGGTACGAGGGAAACCTTATTGAAGCTACTGATGTGTCGCAGCCGTTCTGTTTTTAGCCTAGCGCCCTTCATGTTGAATTCGATCAAAGGACTTTATATATCTGCGAAACCACCCGCCTCATCGCCTCCTCAATCGTCCCTTCATTGCGACACATCACCCACCCCTGCCCCACAACCGCCCGCTCAAACGCCTCTGTACACACAACCTGCTCCTCCAGCTTATGCATCACCGTACTGCTCAGCCCGCGTCGCCTTGCCGCTGCCCTCGCCCAGGATATTTGCGCAGTGGTGACAACCCCCACATGTAGATCCGGCACTTGCACCTGTCGATCAAGGTTCAGCGCAAGAATGTCTTTAAACGGTATCAACCGCCGAAACGCGGCATCGGAGGGGTACCAACGGTCCATCAGGATGATGCTGTCAGGTGGCTGGGCAGCCAGTACGTGCCGGGTAATCCAGCGACGGCTGTCGGCAAAGCGTTCACACACCTCAAGTTCCAGATCCCGGCTGGGGTCTCTGGCGAATGTGTTAACCAGAGCCATCGTTTGCGCTCGATAGGGATCGCTCTTGCGCTCGCACAGGCGGACAACCTTTTTGTTGTCGGCCCTCAATGCTGTCGTAACGGCCTCCAACAGCGTGGTTTTGCCGGTGCCCTTGGGCCCATCCAACGAAATAAACAGCGCACGATTCATACGAGCGCTGCGTTATCGTTGAGGTTGTGCAGTTCCATGGGGCCTCTGGTCTGAGCGTTTGGGCGAATTGGCCTCCATTATGGGGAACCCTATTGCCCAATGCGAGGCTGGGCCCTTCCCGCGTCGACCGTAGAGGATCGGTCAGCCATTCAGCATTCCGGGACTTCGGCCTCGTACGTCACCGCCCAGGGCGCGATCAAGCGCTGCGGGGTCTGGCAGGTTTTGCGTTTAAACACGAAGTTTCGGCACTTTTCGGCAAACTGTTGGCGGTTTTGCACCATATCCAACTGCATCTGTACCAGCTCATGTTCGCGGCAACGTTCAACCTGCTGACTATCCAGCGTGGCTTTACGGGTGCGTGCGTACAGATACTTCTCATCGGTCAGCGCGCTTTGGGCCTGTTGAGAGAGCCACAGATCAAAGGCGTGTGGGCAGCGTGGGCCGATGTCCTGAACCATGCCGTGCTGCAAGGCCTGGACGGCACTGACGGGCAGGCACTCTTCGGTGAGCTTGTGCGCGATCTCACGGCCTACGGCTCGGGGCAGGCTGTAGGTCCAGTATTCGGAGCCATAGAGCCCCATGGTTTTGTAATGCGGGTTGAGCACTACGCCCTCACGTGCCAAGACAATATCAGCGGCCAGCGCGAGCATCACGCCGCCTGCGCCCGCACTGCCGGTCAGGCCGCTGATCACCAGTTGCCTGGCGGTTAGCAGCTCTCGGCACACATCGTCGATGGCTTGAATATTGGCCCAGGCTTCCAGCCCCGGCACTTTGGCGGCCTGGATGACATTGAGGTGTACACCATTGGAAAAGCTCCCTCGCCCGCCCTTGATCAACAACACTTGGGTGTCTCGCGCCTTGGCCCAGTGCAATGCTGCCACCAGTCGTTGGCATTGTTCGGTGCTCATGGCGCCGTTGTAGAACTCGAATGTCAGTTCGCCGACGTGACCGGCCTCCCGGTAGCGAATCGGTTGATAGGCCAGCGCATTGAAGCTTTGTTGCGCGATCGAGCTGTTCAACACCGGAATGTCAGCCAGTTGTTCAGCCAAGACATGGCGAGCCGGCAGCTTGAAGGTCTCCTCCCCTGGCTGGGCCTTGCGTTTGAGCGAGCCGATCCACAGGCTGTGATCCCCTGCTGCCACCAACACGGCGTCGTCCTGTACCGCGAGGATGTCTCCCGGGGTGCCCTGGCGTGAGTCCAAGTGCGCGTCGTACAGGTAATATTGCCCGCCCAGCAGGCTTGCCAACACCCCGGGTTGGCCGTCGGCGGCGTCGATGCTGCGCTTGATGAAGCTTGCGCAATCGAACCAACTGAAGGTGCGGTCAGCCTGGGTCATGTTCGGCTGCAACCGCCCGATAACGCTAGGTTGCGTGTAGTCGAGGGGCTCCGGGACGAAGCCATTGGCGAATTTTTCCACCACGTCGCGGATGCAGACGATCGCCGCGTCACTCACCGGGCCGTTGTACAGCTCGGATTTGCGTACATCGGCGGGCATGTCGAATTCACAGGTCGACCAGATCGGCCCGGCGTCCATTTCCTCCACGGCCTGCAGGGCCGTGACGCCCCAGCGCCGGACCTGCTGGGTGATGGCCCAGTCCAGTGCGCTGGCGCCACGGTCACCGACGATGCCGGGATGGATGATCACCACCGGGCGCTGCGGGTGGCTCCATAGCTGCTGTGGTACACGGTCCTTCAGGAATGGGCAGATCACCAGGTCGGCGCCTGACGCCTCGACGTGGCGACACACCGTAGTTTCATCGGTGAATACCACAACGCTGGGGTCGTGACCCGCCTGGCGCAAATCCAGCCAGGCCCGCTGGGTCAAACCGTTGAATGCCGAGGATAACAACAGGATCTTCAATGATCGCATGGCTGACTCTTCCTTGAGATTGGGCAACCAGAGGTGCTCCTTGAGCCGTCCCTGGCCTTTGATGGAAGCTCAAGGTTATAGAGCGTGGCAGCAGCGTTACCTGACCAGGATCAAGCTTGTGCCAGCAAATGACGATAGTTTCGAGTTGACAGCGCCCTGCAAACTTCAACAACCTGCCAACTTTCCTGCCCTGCCCCGAGGCTGCCCTTGGACTATTTCAGTGCCCTCACCGCCTTCGTCGAAGCTGCCGAAGGCAATAACTTCTCCCGCGCAGCCGAGCGTTTGGGGATCAAGGCGTCCACGGTTTCACGCTATATAAAGGATCTTGAGCAGGACCTGGGTATCGCGTTGTTCAACCGCTCCACGCGCACCTTGCACCTGACCGAAGGCGGCCAGACCTTCCTGATGCACGCCCGCAGGGTGCTGGATGAACTGGAACACGCCAAGGCGGCGACGTCTGCGTTGAACCAGCAGCCCAGGGGCTTGTTGAAGCTCAACCTGCCGCCGGCATTCGCCCGCCATCACATCCTTCCAGCCTTGAAGGACTTTTGCGCGCGCTACCCGCAAATCAGTGTGGAATTGGTATTGGATAATGCTCAGGTCAACCTGATTCATGCCGGCGTCGATCTAGCCATACGCATTGGCGCGCTGGCCGATTCGACGCTCAAGGCCCGCAAACTCTGCGATGGCCATTACCGTGTGGTGGTCAGCCCGGCTTTTGCCAGGCAGCACCCTGCACCCTCAACCCCTGCCGACCTCGCCGGTTTGCCCGCGGTGTTGGGTACGCTGCCTACGGGCGCTATCAGCTTTGACTGCGGCGACCAGGTATCACCGCTGCTGCACAACGGCTGCATTCGGATAAATGATCTCGACGCACAACTGATCGCCGCACGCCAGGGGCTGGGCTTTGCCCTTTTGCCGGATTGGTTGGTCGCCCAGAGCATCCAGGCCGGCGAGTTGCTCGTGTGGCTGCCGCAATGGCAAATACGCGATGTCGAGCGCGACTTCGCCGTGTGGTTTGTCTACCCGCCCAAGCGCATCGTGTCGTCCAAGGTCAGGTGCTTTATCGACTTTATCGTTGAGCGACTGGGCGAAACGCCTGAGTGGACATGACTCAACTGAAACGAATATCCAGGGAGCGCAGATAGGTTTGCAGCCCTGCGTCCTGAATCGGAATCAGGAACGCCTCGGTGTCCGATTCATTGAAGTGCGCGTGCCAGTACCCCGGCGGCGTGACAAATGCCAGGCCAGGCGACCAGTCCACCCGCTGCGGATTGCGGATCTGCCCGTCCGCGTCCAACTCGGTGCCCACCAGCGAGTAACACCCCGGCGGGCAATCAATAATGAAGTCCAGCGCAATCGACTGATGCCGGTGAGGTTTCTGTACCGAGCCTGCCGGCAGGATCCCATACATGGCCCACAGCACATGGGTCACGGTGCGCGTCTGGGGGAAATTGCGGTTGCCCAGCAAAATGCTGATGCGGCTGCGGTCTTGCGCACGAGGATCGTCGGCCGCTTCACGCAGCTTGGCGTTAGCCAGTTCTGCGGGGTACAGCGTCGGTGCGAAGCGGTCTGCGCTGCGT
The DNA here is from genome assembly GCF_020790195.1 of Pseudomonas sp. HN8-3. Classification (NCBI taxonomy): domain Bacteria; kingdom Pseudomonadati; phylum Pseudomonadota; class Gammaproteobacteria; order Pseudomonadales; family Pseudomonadaceae; genus Pseudomonas; species Pseudomonas sp. HN8-3. The sequence goes on along the minus strand of NZ_CP086206.1, from coordinate 2,972,895 downwards.
GCCACCCCCAGGTAACGCAATAACGGTTCATCGTGCACGTAGTAAAGACGGGCATCCTGGCGGGCGCTGAAGTGTGCTGCCTGCAAGCCAGGCAAGGCCATAAAGCAACCTTTTGACCATTGAATCTCATGTTCGCCCTGAACCACGCTGCCCTCGCCGGCGATCACGTAGAACACCTGGGACGTCGCATTGGGTTGCACGGTCAGCGTGTCGCCACGGTTAAGGCGCATGAAATTCGCGCACAGCCCGGGGCCTGTCGCAGGGCCTTCGCAGCCCAAAGCGTCGCTGAGGTCCAGCGGTACCACGCGTGAAGGGCCACTGTCGTATAACGAGGCGGGAAAGCTGTGGTAGGGAATGCGCGCAATAAGGTTGGCACTGATGGGGTTGGCCGCTTTGCTGTACTCGAAGTACTCGGCGTCCATTTGGTTTATATCCGTCGGCACAGGGTTGAATTCGTTCATCAGGCTCATCTCAGTTTTTGGCTGGAGCCCGCAGCGCTTTTAAACGCTGCGGTGTGTGAATGAACTATAGGCAGTGCGCGCAGGCGGATTAATCCCTGGTACTGCACAGCAGTTATGCGAAATGGGGAGGTGCTTGGCTCCCTGTCGACACCGCTATCAAACCTTGAACCGTGGTATCGCCAACCCCAGACTTTCGCGCAAAGTCGAGCCTTCATACTCTGTGCGGTAAACCCCACGCTCCTGCAACAACGGAATCACCTCCCGGGTGAATCGATCGAACTGCCCGGGGTGGCCGATGTAGATATTGAACCCGTCCACAGCCCGCGCCTGGAGCCAGGCGGCCATTTTCTGCGCCACCGTATCGGCGCTACCCACGAAGGCGCCAGGACGCAGTTGCCGACCAAACTCAATGGCCTGGCGCAAGGTGAAACCCTTCTCCCGCGCCTGATCGGCGATGCGTTTGGCATTGGTGAAAAAACTGCTGCGCGCCGCTTCCAGGCTCTCTTGCGGGAATGGCGCATCCAGGTCGTACTGGCTGAAATCATGCCAGCCGAAATTACGCCCGAACTCCTTGAGCGCCAGTTCAAAACTATGGTCGAGTTGATGGTAGTGCTGCTCGATTTCCCGGGCCTGTGCATCAGTGTCACCCACATAGACTTCCGCACCGGGCATGATCAATAACTGCTCCGGATCGCGCCCTCTTTGTCCCGCCCTGCCCTTGATATCCCGGTAAAACGCCTGGCCCTGCTCGATGCTGGCCGCATGGGTGAAGATCACGTCCGCCGTGGCTGCGCCCAGATCGCGGCCTGGCTCGGAATCTCCGGCCTGAAAGATCACCGGTTGGCCCTGGGGTGAGCGTTGGATATTCAGCGGGCCGACCACGCGAAAATGTTCGCCCTGGTGGTTCAGGCTGTGCAGCTTGCTGGGGTCGAGAAACTGGCCGGTAGCGCGGTCGCGCACGAACGCATCGTCTTCGTAAGAGTTCCACAACCCCTGCACCACCTGGACGTGTTCGGCGGCGCGGCCATAGCGGGTGGCGTAGTCATAATGTTCATCGCGGCTGTAATTGCCTGCGGTGCCAGCATCACCGCTGGTGACCACGTTCCAGCCGGCGCGGCCTTTGCTGATCAAATCCAGGGACGCCAGGCGCCGCGCCACGTTATACGGCGAGTTGTAGGAGGTGGTCAGCGTGCCAACCAGGCCGATATGCCGGGTACTCACCGCCAGCGCCGATAACAGTGTCAGCGGCTCCAGGCGGTTGAGGTAATGGGACGGCGAGCCGGGGGTGATAAATTGGCTGTCGACGATAAACATCAAGTCGAACAGCGCCGCCTCGGCCTGGCGCGCAATCTCGATGTACCAGTCGACGTTGACGCTGGCATCGGCCGGCAGTTGCGGGTCGAGCCACAGGTTATGCCGGCCCGGGCCACCACATCCCATGGTCAGGGCGCCCAGTTTGAGCTGTCTTTTAGTCATGACGAGACCCCTTCAGGGCTGGCGGCTGGCGACGGCGGGCTGCAAGGACGCCGCGAAGGAAAGGTCAAACAGTTGGGCGGCCGGGTAAGCCTTGATCAGGCCCTGGCTGGCGAAAAAGTCCACGGTCTTTTGCGCTTCCACAGGCACCTGGGCGGTCAGTGGCTCGACGGTGGTGCGCGCCCGAGCAAACCACACACGGGCGATGTCGGCGTCGGCACGGGTGCGCTTGGCCCAGGCATCGGCATAGGCATCGGCGTTGGCCGGGTTTTGGCGAGCCCAGTCACGGGCTTTTTTCAGCCGCTGGAGAAAGTCGCTGATAGGCTCACGCTTGGCCTCTACCGCATTGGCGTTGGCGGCAATGAAGCTCTGCGCCGGGATCAGCCCCTCGGCGGTCGCCAGCACTCGCGCACCCTGGCGTTCCTGTTGCGTGACATAGGGCTCCCAGGTGGCGATGACGTCAACCGCGCCGCCCTCCAGCGCATGGGACGCATCCAGCGCGCTGAGGTAGCGCAACTCCAGAGAGTCCCGTGCAACCCCGGCTTTATCCAATGCAGTCAGCAGCAGTTGCTGGCTCCAGGAGCCCTTCCAGATGGCCGCACGCTTGCCCGCAAGATCGGCCAGGCTGTGGATCGACGAATCCTTTTTCACCAGGATCGCCACGCCCGCAAGATTCTGGCGGCTGACGGCAATCACCTTGATCGGTGCGCCCAATGCGCCCAGGAACAATACCGGCGCATCGCCCAGCAGGCCGATATCCAGGCTGCCGACGTTGAGCGCTTCGGCCACCGGTGACCCGGCGGTGAATTGCTTCCACTCCAGGGTATAGGGCAGATCATCCAACACCCCCGCCGCTTCCATCACCGCTTGGGCGTTATAGCTCTGGTCACCCACGACCAGGGTTTGTGCCTGTGCCGTCAGGCTTAGCAAGGTGGCGGCCAACCCGGCCGCCAGTGTTGTCAGGTAACGCACGCTCGTCTCCAGATGCCGTGTTGGGCAGTCAAGTCGATCCGCGCGTGCGGTCTCGGCAATGTTCGTAAGGATCAATACGATGCTGTTCTAAGAGGCGCGTGTAAAATACCTATAACGCATAACGTAATGCGCAAATAATGCGCGCACCGCATCAGGCTATCGAGGCAGCTCGACCCGCGCCACCAAGCCTGAGCCACGCAGACGGTTGCTTAGCGTCAGTTCGCCGCCCTGCTCGCGCACAATGGCGCGTGCTGCTGAAAGCCCGAGACCCACGCCACCGGTATTACGATTGCGCGAGGTTTCGAGGCGAAAGAATGGATCGAATACGCGCTCAAGGTCAGCCTCGGGAATCCCCGGCCCCTGGTCATGAACCTCAATGCAGATGCGCTGACCGTCCCCACTCAGAGAGATGCCAGGGTGACGCGCATATTTGGCGGCGTTCTCCAGCAGGTTGACGATCACCCGCTTAAGTCCCAGTGGGCGTCCGTGATAGACCAGGTGGGACGGCCCAATGAAATCCACCGCAAAATGCTGGTCGCGATAGTCATCGATGATGGTTTGCAGCAGCTCCGACAGATCGAATGCAGTGCGTTGCTCCAGCACCGTATCGTCGCGAAAGAACGCCAGCGCAGCGTTGATCATCGACTGCATTTCCTCGACATCGCGAATCAGTTTGTGCTGATGGTCCAGATCCTCCATGAACTCGCAACGCAGGCGAATCCGCGTCAAAGGCGCGCGCAAGTCGTGGGAAATCGCCGCGAGCATATGGGTGCGTTCGCCAATGAAATGCTGGATCTGCGCCTGCATGGTGTTGAAGGCGATGATGGCCTGGCGTATTTCGTGGGGGCCTTCGCTGTCGATGGGCGGAGCGCGCAAATCACCACCAAAACGCCTGGCGGCACTGGCGAAACGCTGCAACGGTTGGGCCAATTGCCGGGTCGCGAGCCAGGCCACCAACAAGGTCGCGATCAACCCCAGGGTGATGATCACCGCGATGCGCGTGGGTGCGCTCAGCCCCCACGTGCGTTCAGGCGGGACGAATGACAGCCAGCTGCCATCGAGCAACTGCACGAGCGCAACATAGTGCGCTTCGGGGCTGCCACGCGGCCAATCGTTGGGGCTGAACACCTTAATTTGTCGCCCAGTGCCAAACAGTGCTTGTATCCCCGGGACTTCGCCCGTTTGAAGCGCCGTGTTGCCGTCGGGAAGGCCGAAATCCGCGGGCTCGTTATGCCAGGCCACATGCAGGCGGGCATCGCTGGCCGCTGCCGCCAGTTGCGAACGCAGCGTTGCAGGCGCGGCTTCGATGACTTTGGTGGTGGCGGCCATCTGCTCCAGCAACCCCGTGCGCTCGATCGGCGGGCGCGCCCAGACCCCGGCAACCTGGACGAACAAGGCATTAAGCGCCAGCGAAGCGAGCATCGCGGCGAGAATGGTCAGGGCGATGCGCCGGTTCAGGGTGTCGCGACGCAACAGGCCGCGGATCATGACCGGGTGACCGGGGCGGTGAACAGATAGCCGCCATTGCGTACCGTGCGGATCAGGTCCGGGCGTTTGCAATCGGGCTCGATCTTGCGCCGCAGTCGGCTGACCTGCACGTCGATGCTGCGGTCGAAGGCGTCGTGGTCCCGGCCGTGGGTCAGGTCGATCAATTGGTCGCGGGTGAGGATGCGCTGAGGATGCTCAAGAAACACCACCAGCAAGTCGAATTCGCCACCGGACAGCGGAATCATCACGCCCTCGGGAGAGCGCAGCTCGCGGCAGGTAATATCCAGATGCCAACCGGCGAACGCGATGATTGGCCGGGAATGCTCACTGCCAGCGCCGACGGGCTGCCCCGCCCGCCGTTGCACCGCACGCAGACGGGCCAGCAATTCGCGGGGGGCAAACGGTTTGGTCAGATAGTCGTCGGCGCCCAGCTCCAGGCCGACGATGCGATCACTGAGCTCGCCCATGGCCGTGAGCATGATGATTGGAATGCCCATCTGCGCCCGGACTTTCTGGCACAGGCTAAGACCGCCTTCACCGGGCAGCATGAGGTCAAGGATAATGGTGTCTGGCCGCTGCCGGGCGATGGCTGCCCACATGGCTTCTCCGTCGGCAGCCACGTCGACTTCATAGGCGTGCTGCACGAAGAACTTCTTCAGCAATGCCCGAATTTCTCCGTCGTCGTCGACGATCAGCAGTCTGCTCACGTTCCCAGGTCCCCTGGCAAAAAAGGAAAACATCTAAAACCATTCCGGCGCCGGGGTCATTTATTTCAATCGAGCAACATTCCTTCGCCACGGACACAACCCGGACATCTTCGGGAAAAACCCGTCGGGCATCCTGCACGCCTTCCATTCAAGGAGACGTTCATGAAGGTTTCTAGCAGCAGGTATACCGAGCAGGCACAGGACACCGGGCGGCCATTGGTGCTGAGCCAGCGCACATCGTCCCCCGCACAGGACAGCCCCATGCTGTTCCAGGAATCCTGCCTGGGCCTGACGGCGGACCAGGACCGCATCGTATTGCGCCGCTACTTCGAACATTACAGCCCCGACGCCGGGCGCTGGGTCGAGTATGCCCACTCCATCCCCATCGCCGAGCTTGTCCATTGGATCATGACCCATGGGCAGTTGCACATCGAATGCTCTCATGACAACCCGAACGAACAGGCAGCCCACTGATGACCTGCAAACGTTCACTGCCGTTATTGATGGCGGCCACCTTGAGCCTGGCGGCCTGCAGCAGCAACCGTATCGAGCCCGAAGACGCGGGTTTTCTTCACGATTACAGCCTGCTTAAAGAGCACCAGAGTGCTTCGGGCCAGACCGTGCTGAGTTGGGTCAGTCCGGCCTTGAAGCGTGGCCGATACAAGCAGGTGTACCTGGCGCCCAGCCAGTTTTTCCCGGCCGTTGAACCCAGCGCCCAGATACCGCAAAGCACCCTCTTCCACGTCACCGGATATTACGACTTGGTACTGCGGTCGGAGCTTGGCAAACACATGTATCTGGCCGCAAAGCCCGGGCCCGACACGCTTACGGTACGCCCCGCAATTACCCGGATCGCCACCAGCCCCCAAGGCTTGCGCCTGTATGAATGGCTGCCGATCACCCTGGTCGCAGCGGGCGTGAGCACCGCCGCCGGCATCCGCGACCAGGACAGCGAGATCGCCACGCAACTGTCCCTCGAAGACGGCTCGACCGGCGATGTGGTGGCAGCCATCGTGAGCGAGGGCACCGGCATTCCCCTGGATAACGACAAGCAAGTGATGACCGCCGACAACGTAAAAGAAGTGCTCGACGGCTGGGCCCGTGACCTGGGCCAGTCATACAGCGCCGTCGCTCAATAGCACGGCCCCGCTCAAACGTCATAATCCCCTGCCCGTCTGCGTGGTAATCTCCCGGCACCACGAATAGACATTGATCGTCACTTGACGATGACCAAAGCCAGGAAAGAACATGCCCAAGATTTCTCACTCAGCGCTACGCCGTAACTTCCGTGACCTGCTGGCAACGCCCATCTGCGTTGAAACCGCCTCCGTATTCGACCCCATGTCTGCCCGCATCGCAGCCGACCTGGGTTTTGAAGTCGGAATCCTGGGCGGTTCAGTCGCCTCCCTGCAGGTGCTGGCGGCCCCCGATTTTGCGTTGATTACCCTGAGTGAGTTCGTTGAGCAAGCCACCCGCATTGGCCGCGTCGCCCAGTTACCCTTCATTGCCGACGCCGACCACGGCTACGGTAATGCGCTGAACGTGATGCGTACCGTCGAAGAACTGGAACGCGCCGGTGTCGCCGCGCTGACCATTGAAGACACCCTGCTGCCAGCGCAATTCGGGCGCAAGTCCACCGATCTGATTTCGGTAGAAGAAGGCATCGGCAAGGTCAAGGCAGCCATTGAGGCGCGCGTCGACCCCGAATTGTCGATCATTGCCCGCACCAACGCCGGCGTGTTGCCCACCGCCGATGTTATCGCCCGCACCAAAGCCTACGAAAAGGCCGGCGCCGATGGCATCTGCATGGTCGGCGTCAAAGATTTCGAGCACCTGGAGCAAATCGCCGAGAACCTCAGCGTGCCGTTGATGCTGGTGACCTACGGCAACCCGCAACTGCATGACAGCGAGCGCCTGGCCAGCCTGGGCGTGCGCATCGTCGTAGCCGGGCATGGCGCCTACTTCGCCGCGATCAAGGCCACCTACGACAGCCTGCGTGCGCAACGCCAGCTTACCCATAGCACGTCCAATCTCAGCGCCACGGAGCTGACCCACACCTACACGTTGCCGGAGAGCTATGTGGCGTGGGCTGAAGAGTTCATGGACGTTAAAGAGTAATTGCCCTGCCGGTGCTGATTCGCCTTGTCAGCATCGGACTCATCCAACCGCCAAGGCTCACCGCGGTAAAAACTGTGATGGCGCAAAACAGTTGTTTTACGTCATCACAATGAATCCCAGGTACTCGCTGATGTTCTGCATTTCGAAGTATTTTTGCTGAGCATTGAGTACAGGGGCAGGACCATGCAGAAACAGCCTTACGTGCTGACCTTTGGCCAATTGATTGGCTACTGGATCACTGCGCTTCATTTTTACTCTGATCGGCACGGGTTTGTTTTGTGTATCGAACTTGAGCCAGGTTACGACTAAAACTACGTTATCCAGCAGCGACACCGTCGCCTGAGCATGGGTGATGAGTCGATCACATCCCAGGGACGCAATGTTCTTTTGAGCGGCAGTAAGCTGCGCAAACGCATCGAAATAGGTCAGTTGCTGGCCCGCGATAGATAGCGATGTTCGCTGACGGACGTTTACGGTCATAGCAGACCATGCTTCAACAACTTCAGCCAAAGTGCCTGGGTGTATAACCGCAGACGTCGACGCTTGGAGCGACGAGGCCAGAGCTTGCATCTCGGTAACCGTTGGTTTGGCGTTTTTGCGCCGCGTGGAGAGTTTGCCCAAGTGGCTTGGGATAAGCGGCGGCGCGATATAGGCCGGTCGCGGGGCTGACACTCCTGGAAACGCAGACGCATGAGACGGGGCTTTTTCGTTCACACAGCGCGGTTTGTGAGAGTTCAGCGCCCTGAAATAGAAGTTGCCCAGAATTGAAATGGCCGCAACGACCTCCTCAAGGCAACAAGGGCAAAAATAAAACAGGTCCTTGGGGGCCGCGTGCGCAAAACTGGCCGACACGTTAGCGTCCATGTCCCAGCACGCTGCCGTCGTCATTAACTTAACTACCATTCCAATATCCCTATCGTTCGTTCACTGACATGCTGGCGCAAGCTTACCTGTTAGAGGGGGTAGCAACTACAGACGCAGGCGCCGTGACCTTCGAGCGGGCAGTGTTTAAACTGTTCGCCAACCTTCGATCCGCACTGCACATGAGACCTACATGGCCAACCACGATCTTTCTTTCACTCCCGACCCAGATGCCGACTCCATCTCCTCCGATGTCATCGGCTTCAACGGCATTCTGGTCTCGACCCAAATCCCGACCCACGCCGACGGCAGCCTGGAGCTGGGCGACATCACCCTGCAAAGCGAATGCACCCTGCAAGCGCTCAAAGTCGCGCTGGAAAAAGCCGGCAGTTCCATGGATCGGGTGATGCACCTGACCATCTACCTCACCGATATGGCCGACCGCGCTGCGTTCAATGAAGTCTACAAGCGCTTTTTCGCCAAGCCATGGCCGGTGCGGGCTGCGGTGGGTGTGGCTGCGTTGGCGGTGGACGGGATGCGTGTTGAAGTAACGGCGATGGCTGCCAAAGCCTGATATCTATGACGCTACAGCAAATGTGGGAGGGGGCTTGCTCCCGATAGCGGTGGGTCAGAACAGTTTTAATTACTGACACACCCTCATCGGGAGCAAGCCCCTCCCACACAGGGCCCTGGGCCCGACAGCCCTGCGGTAGATGCCGGCCGGGCATTTCACGGCTACAATGCGCGCCTCGACCGTGACAAGCCTGACTAAAAAAACTATGTCCTTGCCCAAGCATCACCTTGAATTGCTCAGCCCTGCACGCGATGTCGCCATTGCGCGCGAGGCCATTCTGCATGGCGCCGACGCCATTTATATCGGCGGGCCGAGCTTCGGCGCTCGCCATAATGCGTGTAACGACGTGAGCGATATCGCGCAGCTGGTGGAATTCGCCCGTCGATACCACGCCCGCGTCTTCACCACCATCAACACCATTTTGCATGACAACGAGCTGGAGCCGGCGCGCAAGCTGATCCACCAGCTGTATGACGCAGGTGTAGACGCGTTGATCGTGCAGGATCTGGGCGTGATGGAGCTGGATATTCCGCCCATCGAGCTACACGCCAGCACCCAGACCGACATCCGCACCCTGGGCCGGGCAAAGTTTCTTGACCAGGCCGGTTTCTCGCAATTGGTATTGGCCCGTGAGCTGAACCTGCAGGAAATCCGCGCGATCGCCGACGAAACCGATGCCGCCATCGAATTCTTTATCCACGGCGCCCTGTGCGTGGCGTTCTCCGGGCAGTGCAATATTTCCCATGCGCAGAATGGCCGCAGTGCCAACCGTGGCGATTGCTCCCAGGCCTGCCGTCTGCCGTACACCTTGAAAGATGACCAGGGCCGCGTCGTGGCCTTTGAAAAGCACCTGCTGTCGATGAAAGACAACAACCAGAGCGCCAACCTGCGCGCGCTGGTCGAAGCGGGTGTGCGTTCATTCAAAATCGAAGGCCGCTACAAGGACATGGGCTATGTGAAGAACATCACCGCCTACTACCGCCAGCGCCTCGACGAAATCCTCGAAGACCGCCCGGATCTGGCCCGTGCCTCCAGCGGGCGTACCGCGCACTTCTTCGTGCCCGACCCGGAAAAAACCTTCCACCGTGGCAGCACCGACTATTTCGTCACCGATCGCAAGATCGACATCGGCGCGTTCGACACCCCGACGTTTACCGGCCTGCCCGTGGGTGTGGTGGAAAAAGCCGGCAAGCGCGACTTGCAGGTAGTCACCCATGAGCCGCTTTCCAACGGCGATGGTCTGAATGTGCTGGTCAAGCGTGAAGTGGTAGGGTTCCGCGCCAATATCGCCGAGCCTAAAGGCGAGTTCGAAGAAGACGGCGAGAAACGCTATCGCTACCGCGTCGAGCCGAATGAAATGCCGGCCGGCCTGCATCAGTTGCGCCCCAACCATCCTTTGAACCGTAACCTGGACCATAACTGGCAACAGGCACTGCTCAAGACGTCCGCCGAACGCCGTATCGGCCTGGCGTGGGTTGCACGCCTGCGTGAAGAGCAGTTGCACCTCACCGCCACCAGCGAAGAAGGCATCAGCGCCAGTGTCACCCTGCCCGGCCCGTTTGGTGTAGCCAACAAGCCGGAACAGGCACTGGACACCCTGCGCGATCTGCTCGGCCAGCTCGGCACTACGGAGTATCACGCCACCCGCATCGAGCTGGACGCGCCGCAGGCGTTCTTCATCCCCAACTCGCAGCTCAAGGCCATGCGCCGTGAAGTGATCGAAGCCCTGACCGCCGCCCGCATCAAGGCGCACCCTCGGGGCGGACGCAAGGCCGAGACCACCCCGCCGCCGGTGTATCCGGATGCGCATCTGTCATTCCTGGCCAACGTCTATAACCAGAAGGCCCGCGACTTCTACCACCGTCACGGCGTGAAGCTGATCGATGCGGCCTTCGAAGCCCACGAAGAAACCGGCGAAGTGCCAGTAATGATCACCAAGCATTGCCTGCGTTTCTCGTTCAACCTGTGCCCCAAACAGGCCAAGGGCGTCACCGGCGTGAAGACCAAAGTCGCGCCGATGCAGTTGATCCACGGCGACGAAGTGCTGACCTTGAAGTTCGATTGCAAGCCGTGCGAGATGCATGTGGTGGGCAAGATCAAGGGGCATATTCTTGGGTTGCCGCAGCCGGGCAGTGCTGTAGAGCATTTCAACCCGGAAAACCTCATCTATCAGGGCACGCACTGAGCTGACGGGCGCGGGGCCACCACCAGCCCCGCTGCAGCCCGGCAGCGGCCAGCAGAATCGCCGCCACACCCAGCCATTGCAGCCACCCCAGGCGATGCCCGAACGCGATCCAGTCGACCAGGATCGCCGCAATCGGATAGATGAACGACAACGCGCCGGTCATCGCCGTGGGCAGCTTCTGAATAGCCCCGTACAGCAACACATACATCAAACCGGTATGCACCACGCCCAATGTCGCCAGTGCCGCCCAGGCAGTGGTCGACCCGGGCAAGCTGTGCCAGGGCACCAGCGGCGCCAGCAGCACGGCGCCGGTGGTCACCTGGATCAACGCCATCAAATGCGGCGGTACGTCCTTCAGGCGTTTGATGATCAGCGCCGCCACCGCGTACAAAAATGCCGCGCCCAAGGCCAAGGCAATGCCAGCAAGATAGTTCCCGCCACCCGATTGCTCACCATGGGCGGTCACGATCGCCAACATGCCCAGGAACGCCACACTCAGCCATGCCATTTTCTGCACGGTGATCTTCTCACCGAGAAACACCGCTGCCAGCATCACCAGTATGAACGGCTGCACGTTGTACACCGCCGTGCTGATCGCGATCGACGCACGGGAATAGGACTCGAACAGCAACAGCCAGTTACCGACGATCGCCACGCCGCTGAGCACTGCCAGCCCTAGCTTGGCCCAGTTGAGTAACTCCAGGCGCAAATACCCCAGCAACGCGCAGACCAGCAGCAGTGTCAGCGCGCCAATCACGCAACGCCAGAACACCACCTCAAGCACCGACACGCCCGACACCAGCACAAACCAGCCAATGGTGCCGGAGATCAGCATGGCAGCGATCATTTCCCAGGTTCCGCGACGGATTGATGTATCCATGATTGAGGCTCCTCAAGTGAGGCTCAATTATGGCAATCTGCTCGACACGGCTACAGCGACTAAAAAAGGCAAAACCCAGGATTCACCTTTTCTTATTAGGCAAAGCTCATGATCGACACTATCGACCAGCAATTGATCGCCGCCTTGATGGACGACTCGCGCCTGTCCCTCAAGACCCTGGCGGGCATCACCGGTTTGTCTTCGCCGAGCGTCAGCGAACGTCTGCGCCGCCTGGAAGAGCGCGGCGTGCTGACCCACTACACCGTCGACATCGACCCCAAGCACTTCGGCTACCTGCTGCAAGCCATCGTGCGCATCCGCCCCCTGCCCGGCAAACTGCAGGAAGTGGAACGCCAGATCCAGGCGATCCCCGAGTTCACAGAATGCGATAAGGTCACGGGCGACGACTGCTTTATCGCACGCCTGCATGTACGCACCATGGAGCACCTCGACACGCTGCTGGACCGGCTGAATACCTATGCCGAGACCAACACCGCTATCGTCAAGAAAACCCCGGTGAAACGGCGTTTGCCGCCGTTGGCTGACTAACAGGGCTGCGTAGCCTGTGGGAGAGTTGGGCAAGTACTCACGCCCAGTGCACGGCCCGCTCACTGGCAAGCTGTTCAACAAACAGCACAATCCGCCGACAGGCTTGCGCCAGACGCTCCTCGCCCAAGGTAAAGGAAAGCCGAACGAAGCCCTGGGCAGGCTCGCCGAAGGCTGCCGCGTCCAGCACCGACACGCCAGTTTCACGAAACAGGCGCCAGGCGAAATCCAGGGACCCCAGGCCCGTATCGCGCACATCCACCAACACAAACATGCCCGCTTGCGGCGCCTGCACGCGGATGCCCGGGCAGGCGCTCAAGGCAGTCACCACCAGGTCGCGTCGGCGTCGGTAAGTCTCACGCATGCCTTGCGTGACTTCGTCATGGGCCAACACCGCAGCTGTCGCCGCCTCCATCACGAAGCCGGGCAAGCCGTACATCATGCTCAACAGCAGGGTTTCAGCGTGCTGCACCATTTGCGCTGGGGCGATGAGCCAACCGATTCGCCAGCCGGTCATGGCATGGGACTTGGACAAGCTGCCGATCACAATGCAGCGCTGCGCCATGCCCGGCAACGCCGCCAGGCTGTGGTATTCACCGTCGAACACCAGGCTTTCATAGACCTCATCCACTACCACCCACAGGTCATGTGCGATCGCCAAGTCCGCAATGGCTTGCAGCTCTTGCCGGTTGAGCACCACGCCAGTGGGGTTGTTCGGATTAGAAAAGAATATCGCCCGGGTGCGCGGCGTGATCGCGGCGGCGAGCAATGGTGGATCCAGTCGAAAGCCGGACTGCGCACTGCAGGGCACCCGCACCAGGGTGGCGCCGCTGGCCTTGAGCGTGGCTTCGTAGGTGACGTACATCGGGTCGAGCACCAGCACTTCGTCGCCGGCCTGCAACAGGCATAGCGAGCTGATGAACAGCGCGTTCTGCGCACCGGGCACGATGATGACGTTGTCAGCCGCCAACGGGCGGGCCAGGGTCTGGCGGTAGCGGGTCGCGATCGCCTCGCGCAAGGCCGGGCGCCCGGCGATCTCGGTGTAGTGGGAATCTCCCGCGTGCAAGGCATTGACGGCGGCGTCAGTGATAAAGGCCGGCGTGGCGAAATCCGGGTCGCCGACGCTGAGGATGATGACGTCTTCGCCCTGGCCGGCAGCGTCGAACGCAGCGTGGTGGATGTCCCAGGCGGCGACGCCCTGCCCTGCAATTCGCTCAACGAAGGGAGAAAACCTCATGCCAGAGCCTCTGGTGAAAGAATAAAGACGCAAATCCATAAATATGCGCGCGGCAACAATCGGTCAACTTAGTGCATAGCAAACCGTCGTTCAATGGATAAATAGGGCCTTGTCCCCGTGGCAGGCAATCACATTGAACCCCCTCCCGGTCGCTGTTCTCAAACCTGCATAGACCACGGCCCTGGAACACGCACGATGACTTTCATTCTATGGTTGGCCGTATTGGGCGCCGTACTGCTCACCCTCGCCCTCACCTCCTCCTATTTGCGCTGGATGCCGGTGACCACCTCAGCGGTGTGCTTGTTGCTGGGCATCGCCATCGGCCCGCTGGGCGTGGACTTGTTGCACCTGGACGTGAAGGGCTCAGCGCGCTGGATGGAGCACCTGACGGAAGTGGCGGTGCTGTTTTCGCTGTTTGTCAGCGGTTTGAAATTGCGCCTGCCGCTCAAGCACCGCACCTGGCGCATCGCCTTTGGCATGGCCGGGCCGGTGATGCTGCTGACCATCCTCGGCACCTGCCTGTTGCTGCACTACCTGTTCGATTTAACCTGGGGCGTTTCATTGCTGGTGGGGGCGATGCTGGCGCCCACAGATCCGGTGCTGGCCGGCCTGGTGCAGGTCAACAATGCCCAGGACTATGACGCATTGCGATTCGGCCTGTCCGGCGAAGCAGGGTTGAACGACGGCACTGCGTTTCCTTTTGTGATTTTTGGCCTGCTGTTCATGCAACATGGCGGTTTCGACGGCGACTGGTTCGGCGGCTGGGTGCTGAAGAACCTGCTGTGGGCGGTACCGGCCGGGCTGTTGATGGGTTACTGGATGGGCCGCGGCATTGGCCGTATCACCCTGCGCCTGCGCTTGATCAATGCCGATAGCACCCTGTCACCGAATGACTACCTCACCCTCGCGCTGATTGCCCTGGCGTATGTGACGGCTGAAGCGGTCGGCGGCTACGGCTTCTTGTCGGTGTTTGCGGCGGGCCTGGGGCTGCGCCAGGCCGAGGTCAAATCCACCGGTTATGCGCAAACGCCGGCCGAGCACCTGGCCCAGCCGGTGGTGGGCCATCTGGAGATCGAGCCCGAGCAGGCGCTGCACGGTGACGTCAGCCAGTTGAAGGACACCCAGATCGCCGCCGGCGTGATGATGGGCGACATGCTGGCTTTTGGCAGCCTGGTCGAGCGCTCGATGGAGGTGTTCCTGGTCAGCGTCTTGGGCATCGTATTGGTAAGCCATTGGGATTGGCGCGCGCTGGCGGTGGCGGCGTTGCTGTTCTGTGTGGTTCGCCCGCTCAGCGTGTTTGCGATGCCTTGGGGCAGCCTGCTGGATCGGCGGCAACGCAGCCTGGTCAGTTGGTTTGGTATTCGTGGGATCGGCAGCCTCTACTACCTGTTCTATGCGCTCAACCATGGGCTGATCGGTACCAGCAGCGCCGTGGCGGTGAACCTGACCCTCTCGGTGATCGCGCTGAGCGTGATGGTGCATGGCCTCAGCACCCAGCCCTTGCTGGCGTGGTACGAACGACGCGCCGCGCACAAAAAATGAATCCTGCGCCGCGCTTGGCGTGACGGATAACCGCGTACCGGGCCAGAAGGTTTCAGTGGATCAAGCACAGTAAGAATACCTACTGTTCAAGCTCACCGATCCCTTTGGCCCGCCGCCCGATCAATCCTGACTGTCGGTATTGCCGACGTCGGCCGCTTCATCCAGATCGTTGAGCGGCACTTGCGCATCATCCATCAGCGAACCCGGATCTTCATTGCCGGGGTCGTTGAGTTCTTCGTCGAGTTCTTTTGACATGACCGTCTCCGTTAACCGCCTTGGGTATCGATATCGGCATCGGTTTCAGGCTTGTGCTCGCGCTCAGGCTTGAAGTCTGGACTGTAGTCGTTTTCCTTGGCCTTGGGGTCGCTGGCAGGCGTCGGGTCCTTGGGCGCATCGGCAGCGGTGCCCGGAGCGGGCTCGCCACCATCGATGGCAGGGTCATTGCGGTTGCTGGTTTGGGGATCGTTGGATGTAGACATGGCATACCTCTTCACAGACCGGTAATAAATCTTTACCGCGTAAAGCTAAGGCGTCACGTGCCCCAGTGAAGTTCCGTCCGATTGCTCAGCGCAGTGGATTGTCCACCTGGATATAAAACGCATAGATGCCCAGCACCAGCCAGAACACCATGAACAACCACGGCGCGCGCATGGAAAACAGCAACGACTTGCGATAGCCCTTGTGACTGGACTCCATTTCGGAAAACAGCGGCGATTCATCGTAGGCCAGGCCCATCACCGGCTCGCTGCGCAGCAATTCGCTTTGCTTGTAGTGCCAGTGATCAATGATCTGGTAGGCCGCGCGTATGCCAGGCCAGGCGTTGAGCGAGCTGAGAATACCCAGCGCGGCGAGGATCACCGGCACCACCAGCGTGAACAGCTTGCCCCATTCCGGGTTGAGGTTGCCCATGCCGGACACGAAGGCGATCACCAGAAACGATTGCGCAGTGAGGTAAGCGTCGGTGCGGTTGGCCAGGATGCTGGTTTCGTACTGGATCTCGCGCCGGTAGAAGTCGAGGCGATCCTTGGGCGAGCCGAAGATCTTGGCGTTGTGTTCGCTATGGTCGGTCAGGGCCGCTTCCGGCGTGTTTGGGGAGATGATTCGGGGCACAACGATGCTCCACAAAGTGACGGGACTCGTTAGAAGAATCGGACGTGGATGAAGTTCAAGTTTCTTGCGCACCAAGTCAGGGCGCCCTCTGCCCCCTTGTGGTGAGCCCGCTTCTGTGGCGAGCGAGCTTGCTCGCGCTGGGCTGCGCAGCGGCCCCCACAAAAGCGCGAGCGCTGCGCACTCCAGCGCGGGCAAGCTCGCTCGCCACAGGTAATTGCCACCTTGTGTGCGTTCCGGCACATCCCTTGCTTTATCCATTCATCTACCCGAAAACAGGAGCATTCGTTACCCCGCGACCCAGAGCCGACTCCATAAGAAAGTAAGGACCAGGCCTGTTGGCACCCTCAGCCACGGGCTCATAAGAACATGCGTTTTTTAAGCGGCAGTGCCACCCAGGAAACCCTCGGCACTGACAAGGTACTGGAATGGCTCGAACTTTCTTCGATGAAATGAATGACGCAAACGGCGTATGCCGCGCCCACTATCAGGATTTTTCCCGCTGGCTGGCCAACACGCCGCCGGAACTGCTGGCCCAGCGTCGCCGTGAAGCCGACTTGCTGTTCCATCGCGCCGGGATCACCTTCACCCTGTATGGCGACGAGCAAGACACCGAACGCCTGATTCCCTTCGACATCATCCCCCGCAGCATCCCCGCCAGTGAGTGGAGCCTGATCGAGCGCGGCTGTATCCAGCGGGTCAACGCACTGAACATGTTCCTCGCCGACATCTACCACGACCAGCGCATTATCAAGGCCGGGATCATTCCGGCAGAACAGGTGCTGGGCAACGAGGGCTATCAGAAGGCGATGGTCGGCCTGGACCTGCACCGCGACATTTACTCGCACATCTCCGGTGTCGACCTGGTACGCGACGGCGACGGCACCTATTACGTGCTCGAAGACAACCTGCGTACCCCCAGCGGCGTGAGCTACATGCTCGAAGACCGCAAGATGATGATGCGCCTGTTCCCGGAAGTGTTCGCCAAGCAACGCATTGCGCCGGTGGACCACTACCCCAACCTGCTGCTCAAGACCTTGAAAAGCGCCAGCCGCCTCGATAACCCCAATGTGGTGGTATTGACCCCTGGGCGCTTCAACAGCGCTTTTTTCGAACACGCGTTCCTGGCGCGGGAAATGGGCGTGGAGCTGGTCGAAGGCGCCGATCTGTTCGTGCACGACCTCAAGGTATTCATGCGCACCACCGATGGCCCCAAGGCGGTGGACGTGATCTACCGGCGCATCGACGACGCCTTCCTTGACCCCGAGGCGTTCAACCCCAAGTCAATGCTCGGCGTACCCGGCCTGGTGGCGGCCTATTGCGCGGGTAATGTGGTGCTCGCCAACGCGATCGGCACCGGGGTGGCCGACGACAAGTCGATCTACCCCTATGTGCCGGCGATGATCCGCTTCTATCTGGACGAGGAGCCGGTGCTGCAAAACGTACCGACCTTCCAGTGCCGCAAGCCCGATGAACTGTCCCATGTGCTGGCCAACCTGGAACAACTGGTGGTCAAGGAAACCCAGGGTTCCGGCGGCTACGGCATGTTGGTGGGCCCCGCCTCCAGCGCAGCCGAGATCGAAGATTTTCGCCAGCGCATCAAGGCGCGTCCCCACGCTTATATCGCCCAACCGACCTTGAGCCTGTCCACCTGCCCGACCTTTGTCGAAAACGGCATCGCGCCCCGGCATATCGACCTGCGCCCCTTCGTGCTCTCGGGCAAGGAAACCCGCCTGGTGCCGGGCGGCTTGACCCGCGTGGCGCTGAAGGAAGGCTCGCTGGTCGTCAACTCGTCGCAAGGCGGCGGAACCAAGGACACCTGGGTGGTGGAGGGCTGAGTATGTTGAGTAGAACCGCTGCTGATCTGTACTGGATGTCGCGCTACCTGGAACGCGCCGAGAACCTGGCGCGCATGTTGGAAGTCAGTTATTCACTGTCGTTGATGCCCCAGGCCGGGCGCAGCGATGGCCTGGATGAGCTGGCAATGTCGTTGCTCAGCAGCGGCACCCTGGACAGCTACCTGGAGCGTCACCAGACCCTGGATGCCGAGCGCATGTTGCACTTCTTCGCCCTGGACGAAGAAAACCCGGCCAGCATCTACAACTGCCTGCGCGCCGCCCGAGGCAATGCCCACGCCGTGCGCGGGCGCATCACCGCCGATATGTGGGAAAACCTCAACGCCACCTGGCTGGAAATGCGCAGCATCGCCGCCGGCGGCCTGGCGCGGCATGGCATCAGCCACTTCTGCGACTGGGTCAAGCAACGCTCGCACCTGTTTCGCGGCGCGACCTCGGGCACCATCATGCGCAATGACGCCTACCGGTTTATTCGCCTTGGCACCTTTGTCGAACGCGCCGACAACACCTTGCGCCTGCTGGATGCGCGCTATGAGATGTTTGGTGAAGAGTCCGAAGAAGTCAGCGACTTGTCGGCTCGCGGTTATTACCAGTGGAGCGCCCTGCTGCGTGCGCTGTCCTCGTTCGAGGCGTACACCGAGTTATACCCCAACGCCCTGAATGCACGCTCGGTCTCGGAGCTACTGCTGTTACGCAGCGATGTCCCGCGCTCGCTGCACGCGTGCATCGAAGAGTTGAGCCATATCCTCGCCGACTTGCCCGGCAGTTACGGACGCACGGCGCAGCGCCTGGCGGCGGAGTTCGAAGCAAGGCTGCGGTATACCGGGATCGATGAGATTCTGGAAGATGGACTGCACGCCCGGTTGACGGACTTTATCGACACCGTGCGCGAGTTGGCGCGGGCGATACACAGTTCTTACCTGGAAGTAATCTAAGCAACACCACCGCTCAAATGTGGGAGGGGGCTTGCTCCCGATAGCGGTGGGTCAGCTACATACTGGCTGGCAGATACGCCGCAATCGGGAGCAAGCCCCCTCCCACATTTGAATCGCCGTAATCTGTCAAACATTGATCGCCCACCACCTCGGCAGCAACTGTCGAACCCGTGCCTCGCCAAAGCGGTCATCGATCAGCATTACCACGCCGCGATCGTGCTGGCTGCGGATCACCCTCCCCGCCGCTTGCACCACCTTCTGGATGCCGGGATACAGGTAGGTGTAGTCATACCCCGCGCCGAAAACCTCGCCCATGCGTGCCTTGATCTGTTCATTCACCGGGTTGAGTTGCGGCAAGCCCAGGGTGGCAATAAAAGCGCCAATCAAACGCGCCCCCGGTAGGTCGATACCTTCGCCAAACGCGCCGCCCAATACCGCAAAACCGATGCCTTGGCTGTGCTGGGTGAACTGGTCCAGGAACGCCTGGCGCTCGGCCTCGGCCATGCCGCGTGACTGCAGCCACAGTGCAATCTGCGGGTGTCGTTCGGCGAGTAACTGCGCCACTTGCTGCAGGTAATCGAAGCTGGAGAAAAACGCCAGGTAGTTGCCCGGCTGCTCGGCAAATTGCCGGGCGATCAATTCCACAATAGGTTCCAGCGACGCCTGGCGGTGCACAAAGCGTGTAGAGATGCGCTCAACGATGCTGACCTGCAATTGCTCGGCCTTGAACGGCGACTCTACATCGACCCAGGCAGTATCCGCCGGCAACCCGAGTAAATCGGCGTAATAGTGGCGTGGGCTCAGGGTCGCGGAAAACAGCACGCTGCTGCGAGCCGCCGTCAATCGGGGCCGGATGAATTCGGCCGGCACCACATTACGCAGGCACAGGGTCGAGCTACTGCGCTTGCCACTGAACTGGCGCTTGCTGATGTCGAAGATGAAGTGTTCGTTGAATAGCTCGGCCACCTTGGAAAATTGCAGTGCTTCAAAGTAGAAGGCTTGCAGGTCGCCATTGAGGGACTCGGGGTGATCGTTGAAGTAGTCGCCCATGGCGCTGGTGCACAGGCTCAGGGCCTGTAGCAGTTTGTCGGGCCGGGTGGCATAGGCCTGATACGGCGCGACTTGTTCCTTGTGCAACGCGTTGCACTCGCGGTTCAGGCGCTGCAAGGGTTTGTTCAGCGGCTCGGGCGCGGTATCGCGCAAGGTCTTGAGGCTGTATTGGTCGAGGCTGGCGCTGTACATCGAACGGGCGCGTTCCACCAGGTTATGGGCCTCGTCGACCAGCGTCGCAACACGCCATTGGTTCAACTGCGCCAGGCCGAATAACAGGGCGCCGAAGTCGAAAAAATAGTTGTAGTCGGCGACCACCAGGTCGGCCCAGCGCGCCATTTCCTGGCTGAGGTAATACGGGCACACGTCATGGGCCAGCGCCACACTGCGCAGGCTGCGCTGATCGAGCAGGCGAACCCTGGACGCGGCATGGCGGGCGGCGGGCAAGCGGTCGTAAAAACCCTTGGCCAGTGGGCAGGAATCACCATGGCAGGCTTTATCCAGGTGTTCGCACGCCTTGTCCCGTGCAACCAGCTCAAGTACACGCAGCGGCAGATCCGGACTGCTGTCGTACAGCACCTGGGCGGCATCCAGGGCGAGCTTGCGCCCCGGCGTTTTGGCGGTAAGGAAGAACACCTTGTCCAGCTGCTGCGGCGCCAGCGCCTTGAGCATCGGGAAGAGGGTACCGACGGTCTTGCCGATGCCCGTGGGCGCCTGGGCCATCAGGCAACGACCGGTGCTGACCGCCTTGTAGACCGACTCGGCCAACGTACGCTGCCCGGGACGAAAATCGGCATGGGGAAATGCCAGGGCTTGGGCGGCCTTGTTGCGCTTATCGCGGTGCTGCATTTCCAATTGGGCCCAGTCGAGGAACAACGCACATTGCTGATTGAAAAAGCGCTCAAGCTGCGCCGCCTCGAAACGTTGGTTCAGCAGCGTCTCGCCTTCGCCAACGATATCGAAGTACACCAGCGCCAAGTCGATTTCGCCGAGGCCGAGCTTCTGGCACATCAGCCAGCCATACACCTTGACCTGGGCCCAGTGCAGTTGCCGATGGTTGGCGGGCTGGGCAGAGAGGTCGCCGCGGTAGGTTTTGACTTCTTCAAGGCGGTTGGCGTCGGGGTCGTAGCCGTCCGCCCTGCCCCGCACGTTGAGCTGCTGGTATTGCCCCTCCAGGGCGACTTCATTCTGGTAGTGCGCGCTGCGCCGGGACGCCACCGTACGGTGGCCGACGATACCTTCCTGGGCGCTGGGCGACGGGGTAAAGCGCAGGTCAAGGTCGCCGACCTTGGCCGTGAACTCACACAGCGCCCGTACGGCCACGCTGTAACTCAAGCGGGTTGCTCCGCCCAGCGCACGTAACAGACGGTGACCGGCATCTGGTACTCGCCGCAAAATTGCAGCCAGCGCAATTGGTTGTCTTGCAGGCGGTCGCCCGGGCCCTTGACCTCGATCATGCGGTAGGTTTTTTGTGCAGGCCAGAACTGGATCAGGTCCGGCATTCCGGTGCGGTTGGCGCGGATATCCAGCAGCAGGCGTGTGAACCAATGGCGCAGGTGCTCGGCGGGCAGGCAGGCCAGGGCTTGCTCCAACAGCTCTTCGCTGAGCAGGTTCCAAAACACGAAAGGTGATTGGATACCCCATTTGTCCAGAAAACGTTGGCGGATGGTGGCCTTGTAGCGCTCATCCCCCAGTTGCTCGAAACACGCAGCAAACAACGCCTCGCGGCGTTGATGGAAGTCTTCGCTGTGCAGGTCCGCCGGCCCACGCTGGAACGGATGGAAGAACGCGCCCGGCAGTGGCGCGAAAATCGCTTCCCAGCACAACAGGCCGAACAGCGAGTTGATCAACCCATTCTCGACGTAATGCACCGGTGCCTCGGGCTCGTTCAGGTGCGCCTGGACGCAGTATTCCACCGACATCAGCGGCGCCTGGGCGAGTGCCAGGTCAAGGCGTGCAACCGCTTGCGGCTTGGCCTTGGGCAACGCCGGTTCGCCGAGTTTGCGGCGCAGGCGCGGCAATACACGCAGCAAGTGCTGTTGTTCAGCGGCGCTTTCCGGGGCCTGCTGGGCTGCAGTGGCCAGGGCCAGCGCTCGGGCGTAATCCTCTTGGCGCTCAACGACCCGGATCAACCGCGCACGTGCACCGGGATAGGCGCAGGCAAGGTAGATCTGTTCAGCCAGCGCAAGCTCGGCGCAGCGCTCGCAATACTGGCCGATCTGGAACAACAGCTTGGCGCGGCGTTTTTCCAGCCAGGGGTTGTCGGTGCACAGGCCAGCGATCTGCACCAGCAGCGTGTCTAATGCCTCACCGGCTTCAAACGCTTGCTGGCACTGGTGCAGGAACAGGAACCCCACCACGTCGTCACGCGTGCGTAACCCGCGGGACTCGGCGCAAATCTCGACTTTTTCATAGGTGTAGATGCCCAGGTCTGCCAGCACGAACTCGGACCAGTCCTGGTGCAGGTTGCCAAAGAACATCAAGCGCAGGCGATCACACAACGCCATGACCGTAAGGCTATAGAGCACATCATCCAAGCCCGGGCACCATTGAGCAAAACTGCGCGGCTCGCTGAACTGCGCCGCCAGCGGTTCGAGCCAGGTGGCCTTGTTGCCCTTGGGCTGATCGATCCAGGGCCTGAACGCGCCGAGGATTTCGCCCTTTTGCAGCAAGGCGAACAAGGTGGCAAACGGCAGCGGGCTTTGGTCATCCACCCATCCCAGTTCTCGTAATGGGCCCGCGGCCGCATGGGGGCAGCCGATTTCCACATAATTAAGCTTGGCGCCGCGAAAATGCACACCCTTGCGCATCACCATGCGCACCAATAACGCCTGGGACGCCTGGGGCAACCTGTCAAATTGCTGAATGAAATGCTGTTCGTCCGCATCGAGCAGATCGGCATAGCGTTGCCCCAGCCAGGCCAGGACCTGGCGGAAGTTATGCAGGTAATACAAGGGGTCTTCGAGGGGGTTGGCCATGGCGCAAGGGAGTCAAATACTGGTTATGCATACAGAGTGCCGATGCAAAGCCGTTGTTGCAATCGGTAATAGATAAATGGCGCCTGCAACTTTTTGCAAAAAAACGATCAGATGAGGGAGTTGATCGCGTAACATTTATAGCCCACAGCCAGACGCTGCGGGACTTTTCAGGGTTAAAGGTAAGGGTTATGAACATGAAGAATTTGGGTCTGCCGCTGGTTGCACTCACTTTTCTGGTATTGGCCGGTTGCTCCACGCAAACGGTAGTGACATTGCAAAATGGCACGCAGTATTTGACCAAGGACACGCCCAACGCCAAGACAGCCGACGGCTTCTATGAATTTACCGATATCGCCGGCAAGCGCATTCGCATCAAGGCCGATGATGTAGCCACGGTGCGCAAGGAAAACTAATCTTCGAATCAACACCGATCAAATGTGGGAGGGGGCAGGCCCCCTCCCACAGTTTTCAACCGCATTCCAACTTAAGCGATAACAATCCCCTCCCCCGACAGACTGCTCACGCCCACCAACGTCACCGAATCGGCACCAAAACTGATCACCGTATCCCCGCCAACCACCTTGGTGTGATCGCGATAATCGGTACTGCCCTGCACATCGTTGAACACCAGCTTGTCTGTCGACTGATAGCCAATCACTCGATCATTACCAAACTGCCCACTGAACAAAAACGTGTTATGCCCGCTGCTGTCGCGGATCGTATCATTACCCTTGCCGCCTTCGATAAAGTCCGCCCCCCTGCCGCCCTTGATCAGGTCGTCGCCGTCGCTGCCGATGATAAAGGTATTGCCCTTGTGCGCCTCGGCGTTGCGGTTCAAGTCCTGCACCCAGGTGTTGGCCCGTGCCGGATCGGACAGGTTGGCGACGATCACTGTGGAGTCACGGGTCATCTGCTCGTAGAAGCCGGACTCGAGGATGCGCGTCATGCCGTCGCCATAACCGGTGGGCAAGTGCGAGACCCAGGTCGGCAGGTTGAGGATGGAAAACGGCAGCACGTTCCACAGTGCGGAAGCGTAGTGGTCGTTGAAGCTGACAATATTGTCGGTGCTCGATTCGTGGGGTTTGTCGTGTACGCCCAGGGACGACAGGTTGAATGAGGAACCGTCCAGCGCCCGGAATACCGGGTCGTTTTCGTAGCCGACGTTAAGCACCTTGTCGCCGGCGCTTTGGGTGGGCGACGCATAGGCTACGTAATTGGAATCGGTGTAGAACCCTGACCATTTGCTCCCGCTCAGATCCGCCATGCTGTTGACCGCAAGGCCGCCCAGGCTGTGGCCGCTGACCACCACATCCTTGCCGCTCAGGCCCTGGGCGCTGGCATAGTCAGCGACGTCGCCGAGCAAGTTGCCAAACGCCTCGCCAGCGTAATTTTTTGCATAGTCCTTGGGACCGAATGCAGCAAGCAGGTCACTGATCACATCCCCGATGGAATCGGTGATCAGGCTTTCCCGTGGCCCCGAGGTGCCACGGAAGCCGATGCCGATTTCCAGCAGTTTGCCGGCGTCATCGTATTTGCCCAGCACTTCCACTTGGGCGGTACCGTAGGCAGCCTTTTCGCCAAAGAAGGTGCCACGGGCATCGACCTTGCCGGTATAGCCCAGGGTGCTGGCGCTGATGGGGGTCCAACCGGCCTGTTGCACTGCGTCGAGGGCGGCTTTTTCTGAATCCGGGTTCCACGGGATCCCGGGAATCACGCCTTGGGCGTTGCCGCTGCCAATCAGCGCGCTCACCAGCGTGGCCGGCAGGCCAAGGCCCAAGCCGTTGTTCTGGTAACCCACGGCAAAGCCGTTATCCAGGTTGTGGTAGGAATACATCGTGATCGCCATCGCATCGGCGAACAACGTTTTGGAACCCTCGGTGCCGAGGTTTTTATAGTCAAAGATACCCATTGGTAGTGCCTCTCTGTTGTTGGATTTGTAGAGAAAGCCAAAACACCT
The DNA here is from genome assembly GCF_020790195.1 of Pseudomonas sp. HN8-3. NCBI lineage: Bacteria > Pseudomonadati > Pseudomonadota > Gammaproteobacteria > Pseudomonadales > Pseudomonadaceae > Pseudomonas > Pseudomonas sp. HN8-3. Next base: position 2,947,968 of record NZ_CP086206.1, on the reverse strand, counting down.
GTTATCCGTTACCTACTGTAGGAGTGAGCTTCTGTGGCGAGGGAGCTTGCTCCCTCGCCACAACCAACTACACCTGACCTTTAGAACGCCCAGTCCAGGCTCAAGCCGACGCCGTGCACCTTCTCTTTGCTGGCCAGCAGGCCGTTGTAGTCAAAGTTCACCCGCGCATCCTTGCTCAACGCCAGGCTGACCCGTGCCCCAACCAGTGCGGCATCCCGCACCATCGGCGCACTTTCGACCGCGAACGACGGGCCACCCGAGGCAAACGCCAGGTGTTGCTCGGAATCGGTGCTGCTCAGGTTGTGCTGCCAGCCCAGAGTGCCGGAGACTTCCAATTGCTGGTGGTCGTTGACGTTGAAGGTCTTCAAGGCGCGCACACCCAAGGTGCTCAACACCAGGTCGCGGCTGTCGTCGCCACTTTTCAGCGCAGCGGCATCGCCCTTCTCTTTGAAGCTGTCCGTGTCCAGGTGCACATAGGCCAGGTTGGCGAACGGCTCCAGGGCCAGCGGTTGCAGGTTGATGCGATACGCCGCTTCGGTGAACACCTGGGTGCTGTGCGCATCGACCTTGGCCTTTTGCTTGCCGGCGACATCGCCGTATTGCAGGTCGCGCTTCACATCGGCGCGGTGCCAGCTGTAGGTCGCCCCACCGCTCAGGCGCCAGGCGCCGATTTCATGCCCGGCATAAGCACCGAAGTGGTAGCTGTCGACCGAGGCGCGGCTATGGGTGTCACTGCCCATGTTCAGCGAGGTATCGCTGTAACCCGCGACCAGGCCAATGCGCGTGGCGTCGTCGAGGGCACCGTCCACCCCGGCAAGCATCCCGCCGATGGAGGTGTTATAGCCAGCGGTGTCGCTGCGGCTGTCGGTCTTGCCCCAGGCGCCCAGGGCCTTGACCCATACGTTGCCACGGCTGTCGATGGCTTGGCTGGTTGCGCCCATCTCGCCATTGCGCAAGCGCTCGCCCACTGCTTCGCGTACATAACGGCTGTCATTGACCAATGCAGTTTGCAGCGCCGGATAGACTTCACCGCTCAGTTGCTGGAACGCGCCCTGGGCCGAAGCGGCCGTCGGTGCCAACAGCAAGCTTTCATACACGCCATTGCCCGCACCCAATTGCTCAGCGGCTGCGGCCACGGCGCGTTGGTTCGGTGTAGCAGCAACACTGGCGAAGCTGTTGGTGCGTGTCACGTCTAACTGCACACCGTTGGCCGCGTAATTCAAGGTGCCGCCGACAAACAGATAGTTGGGCAGTACGGCACCAAAACTGCCGGTGACACCGCCCGCCGCTTGCAGGATGTTGTACTGACGGCCGATCAGGCTTTGGGCCTGGGTTGCACTCAACAGTGTCGGGCTGTTTTCCAGGGCCAGGGTTACGGTGCCGCCATTGAGCGTGGCGGTACCCCCGGCGACGATACGGTCGCTGCTGGTAGGCGATAATTCCACAGCGTAGGTCGAGCCCGGGTTGAAGGTGACATTACCTGCCACGTTCAGGGTGCCAATGGAATTGCCCGGCGCCACGGCGCCGCCGCTATTTGCCGTCAGCGAGCCGATACGCCCCGAGCCACCGATTACGCCGGTCTGGCTGACGATGACATCGGAGGTGACCGAACCGTTGACCGCCAGCAAGCCCTGGTTGACCAGGGTCGGGCCGCTGTAGGTGTTGGCGCCGGCCAGCACCAGGGTGCCGATGCCCTGCTTGGTCAAGCCGCCATGGCCTGAAATGTTGTTGCTCCACACATCCAGCCCGCAGTGCACGTCGTTGCAAATGCGCTGGGTCGGTTTGCCCGCGTCCACCACCGCACCGACGCCCGGCAGGTCCGCGACGAACTGGCCGCTGCCATAGGCGCCCTCAATGCGGAACTCGGCAGGAATGTCCTCGGCGGTGATAAACATCCCCGGGCCGTTGACCGCCTTGCCCAGGTTGATCATGCCCCAGCCATACAGCGAGTCGATACCCGGCGCGCCGAGGTCAGTGGCCGTGGTCTTGAGCACCGTGGAGATCTGGTCGCCGCTCATGTACTCGAAGCGCTCCATCAGCACCGCTGCTGCACCCGCCACATGGGGGGCGGCCATGGAGGTGCCGTTTTTGTTGGCCCAGTCGGTGGTCAGGTTGTTCAGGTCGGTGCCGTTGATGATCGAGCTGTAGATCTTGGTACCGGGTGCCGACACGCAAAAACTCGCCGCATAGCCGCAACGTGAAGAGAAGGTGCTGATCACATACGGATCAGGGCTGGCGGTGTCCGGGTTCTGCTGCAATGCCGCCACCGACAGCCAGTTCGGCGCAATCTCCGGCACAAAATACGCCAGGCCGGAAATCGCGTCCGGGTTGTTGCGGTTGTAGTCGTTACCGGCGGCAAAGATGGTCAGCACACCACTGCGGGCCGCGTCGATGGCGCCTTGATAAGCACCACCTGCGATCGTGCCGAGGATCGGCCGGATCGTATTGAACTGCGCCTGGGCTTCATTCACGGTGAAATTGGGGAACGCCGGATCGCGGCCGCCCTTGGCGTACTGGTCACCGATGCCGATACCCCAGCTGTTGTTGATGATGCGTGCGCCGCTGGCAACCAACCCGTCCCAGCCGGCCTTGTAAACCGCGCCATCGTTGCCGAGGATAATCCCGTCTTCCGGGCCCGGGTCACCGTTTTCGGCGGTGAGGATTTGCGCATTGAACGCCACGCCATGCATCGGCCCGCCATCGCGGTTACCCGCAGCAATGCCGCCGACGTGGGTGCCGTGGTTACCCAGCTTGCCGTTGGAGTCCTTGGACGGCGTGCCGTCGTAGCGGAACGCATCACCGGCCTTCACCGGGATATACGGGTCGGTATATTGGCGAATGCCCTCGGTGACAATCGTCACCACCTTGTCGGGGCTGGCGAATTCCGGGTGCTGGGCATACACCGGCTGGTCAAAGATCCCCAGCTTGACGCCCTTGCCGGTGTAGCCGGCGGCATACGCGGTGTCGGCATGCACGGCGCCCAAGCCCCAGTCGGCCTTGAACTCGTTGCTGCGCCAACTGGCGGCATCACCCAGCTTGCCGGTTTCCACATAGGGTGCAGCCTGAGCGGTTCCCAGGCTTGCCAGGCAACACAGCAACGCGCCGTATGGCACGCAGCTCAGCGCCTTGAGCGGGTAGCCCGGGCCGGTGTGGATGGCGGTAGTTAACCCTGACTTGCGTTTTTTCACGGTGACCTTCCTTAGTTTTCTTATTGCACGTGTGTAAATCACTTTCTCCAGAACACCGCCGATTCAATGTGGGCGCTGGCTTGCCTGCTCCCACATTTTTTGTTCGCGGTGTCTTCAGAACTGCCAGTTCAGGCTCAAACCCACACCCTGGGTTTTCGCGCGGCCACCCAACTGGCCGTTGTAATCCAGGTTGACCCGCGTCGCGGCATTCAGCGCCAGGCTGGCTTGCAGCCCCACCAAAGCAGCGTCACGCAGCAACGGCGCACTGCGCACGGCGAATGAAGGCCCGCCTGCGACAAACGCCAAGTGCTCTTCGGATTCCACGGCGGTGAGGCTGTGTTGCCAGCCCAACGAACCGGAGAGTTCCAGTTGCTGGTGGTCATTGAGGGCCAGGGTTTTCAATGCCCGTACGCCAAGGGTGCTGAGCACCGCATCGCGGCGGTCACTGCCGCGTTCCAGGGCGGCGGCATCGCCTTTTTCGTGGAACGACTCGCTGTTCAGGTGCACATAGGCCAGGTTGGCGAACGGTTCCAAGGCCACCGCTTGCAGGCGGATGCGGTACGCTGCTTCGGTGAAGACTTGCGCTGTGGTCGCATCCAGCTTGGTTTTTTGCTTGCCGCTGACATCACCCCATTGCAGGTCGCGCTTCACATCCCCGCGATGCCAGCTGTAGGCACCGCCGACACTCAAGCGCCAGTCGCCCAGCTCGCGCCCGGCATACGCGCCGAAGTGGTAGCTGTCGATGGATGCCGATGAGTGCGTGCCGCTGCCCATATTCAAGGAGCTGTCGCTGTAACCGGCGACAACACCCACGCGGGTCTGCTCATCCAGTGCGCCATCCACGCCCGCCAGCAGGCCGCCGATGGAGGTGGTCGAACCGGCCGTTTCGCTGCGGCTGTCACTCTTGCCCCAGGCACCGAGCGCCTTGAACCACAGGTTGCTTTCGCCGCTCACTGGTACGTGGCGCAGGCGCTCGCCCACGGCATTGCGCAGTTGCAGGCTGTCGTTGATCAGCATCGCGCCGACGGCGGGGTAGATTTCACCGGACAGTTGCTGCAAACCCTGCTGGGCGATGGCGACTGACTGCGACTGCAACAGGCTTTCATACACCGGGTTGCTGGCGCCCAATTGCTCGGCAGCCGCCGCCACGTTGCGCTGGTTACGGGTGGCGGCGACGCTGGCAAAACTCGCGTCGTTGCGCCCCACGTTCAGTTGCACAGCGTTGGCGGCATAGTCGAGGGTGCCACCGAGGAACAGGTAGTTGGGTAGCACTTGGCCAAACTGGCCCTGGATGCCGCCCGCGGCCTCAAGGATCGAGTATTGCCGGCCGATCAGGCTTTGGACCTGACTTTGACTGAGTAACGTGGGGCTGTTTTCCAGCGCCAAGGTGACGGTGCCGCCGCCCAGGACCGCCTTGCCGCCCGCGACAATACGGTCGCTGCTGGTGGGCGTCAGTTCCACTGCATAGGTCGAGCCCGCGCCGAGGTTCACATCTCCCGCTACCTGCAAGGTGCCCACGGAATTGCCCGGTGCCACGCGGCCGCCGTTGTTTACCGACAACGCGGCGATACGCCCGGAACCGCCAAGGGTGCCGCTGTCATTCACGGTGACTGCCGAGGTCAGCGAACCGTTCACCGCCAACAGGCCGCCATTGACGATAGTGGCGCCCCGATAGGTGCTGTCACCGCTGAGGACCAGGCTGCCGGCGCCGGACTTGATCAGGCTGCCTTCATACACACGGTTCGCCGCCGCCTGGTCGCGGGCGTTGCCGATGGCGTAGTCGGTCTGGTCCTGCTGGCTGGCGGTGGCGCTCACGCCGTTCTGCCAGCCCTTGTCGATCAGGGTTTGCTGCCAGGTGCTGTGCTCGGCGCGGTCCTCGGCCTGGCGCGCAAGCAAGGCCTGGTCGGAGATGCCGTTGCTCCACACATCACCCTGCCCGGCTGCCAGGTTCACATCCATGGCTCCCAGCAGTTGACCCGGGCCGTGCATCGCCCTGCCGAGGTCCGGCACGCCCCAACCGACGATTGCGTTGGGCGCCTGGGTGATCGAACCGTCAAGCTGCGTGGCAGTGGTCAGCAACACCTGCAACGCTTGCTCGTTGGTCATATAGGGATAGCGCTCCATCACCAGCGCCAACGCCCCGGTGGCATGGGGTGCCGACATCGAGGTGCCGGATTTGACCCCATAACCACCGTCGGGAATAGTGCTGTTGATCAGCGCGCCGGGCGTGGAAATGCACCAGTATTTGGCGATACCGCACTTGTTGTATTTCTGGTTATTAGCCTTATCCAGCCCCGACACTGCCAGCCAGTGGCCTTCCAGTTCCGGCTGAAAATACGGCAAGGCCGAGCGCACGCTGGCATTGGCATAGCCGCTGTTGCCGGCGCTGAACACGTTGATCACCCCGGCCTTGGCCACATCCGCCGCGGCGTCCAGCCAGGTGCCACGGTTGTAGTGCTGGGCATAGGCGGCGTGCAGGTCACCGAGGGTCTGGTAGCTGACATCCTTGGGCTGGCTGCCCCAACTGTTGTTGATGGCGCGCACGCCGGAATCCACCATCGCGGTGTATACCGTCTTGAAGTACTTGGGGTCTGGCGTCGGGCCGAACAGGAAGCTGTCGTTGGCGTTGGTGTTGCCCACATAGACTTGCGCGTTGTACGCCACGCCGTGCATGCCCACGCCGTCGCGGGCGGCGCCCATGGTGCCGGTGACATGAGTACCGTGGGAATCGTTGTTGGGGTTGAGCGCGCCCGTGGTGCTGAACGCGCTGCCGTCGACATAGGTGCCGGTGGCGGTCACCGCATGAAAGCGGTCTTTGGAGGCTTCGGGGTGATTGGCATCGAAGCCCGAGTCCAGCGCGCCGATTTTCACGCCTTGGCCACTGATCCCGGCGGCGTAGGCTTCATCGGCCTTCATACGGCCCAGGCCCCAATCGCTTTGGTATTCGGCCGAACGCCAACTGGCCGGGTTACCCGCTTGGCCGGTCTCGGTGTATTGCGCCTGTGCCGCAACGGACAACAACAGCAATGAACCTGCGGTGAAGGGTTTGAAACGCGGTGAATCAGTGATCATCTGCACACTCCTGATTATTGTTATTCCCCTTATAGGAGCGAACTCCTACAGGTTTTTATCCGGGCCGAAGGCCTCGTCTACCTTGGCCAGGTCGGTGTCGCGCAAGTTGCCCGCGTAGTAGTGCAATTTGGTCCAGGCCATCAGGTAGTCGTACCGCGCCTGGGCCAGGTCGCGGCGAGTGCTGTAGAGCTGCTGCTCGGCATTCAGCGCATCAAGGTTGACCCGCTCGCCACCAAGGATGCTCTGCTTGGTCGACACCACCAGCGCCTCGGCGGATACCAATGCCTTCTGGTAGGCACGCAGCTTGCTCACGCCCGACAGACATGCACTGAACTGGCGGCGCAGCTCGATCAGGGTTTCGCGGGTCTTGCCTTCCAGCTCGTACTCGGCCTGCTCCATTGCGCGGCTGGCCTGGCGGGTGGAGGCCGAAATGCCGCCACCGGCATACAGCGGCATGCTCACTTCGACGCCAATAGTGTTGGTGTCGTAGCGCTGGTTGTAGGTGTTGCCGCTGTCGGACTCCTGTTTGCGCGACGTGGCATACGCGGTGATTCGCGGCAAATGCCCGGCACGATTGCGTTCCACTTCATAGCGCGCCACTTCCAGCGACTGACGCTGTGAAGCCAGCACCGGGTTGTTGGTGAGCGCCAGCTCATGCCAGGTGTCGTAATTGGCCGGGGTCAGGGTGAACGCGGCAAAGCTCTGGTTCAGCGGCGCCAGGTCGTTGATGTTGACGCTTTGCACGCCGATCAACGCGCCCAGCTCCCTGAGTGACGCATCCTGCTCATCCAGGGCCTGGATCTCTTCGGCAGTGGCCAGCTCGTAGCGCGACTCGGCTTCAAGGATGTCCGTGCGCGTGCCCTCGCCGGCCTTGAACAAGTGCTCGTTCTGCTGGAATTGCTGCTCGAAGGCCTTTTTCTTTGCCCGGGCGATGTCGATCTGATCCTGGGCAAACAGCGCCTGGGTGTAATAGCTCAACACCCGCACCAGCAGCGCCTGGCTCTTGTCGCGAAAGCTTTCATCGGCAAACAGCGCTTGGGCCACGCCCTTGCGGTAGTTGGCATAGGCTTCGTAATCAAACAACGGTTGTTGCAGGCTGAAGGTGGAGCCGTAGCTGTTGTAGTTGCGGTCGTCCCTATAGCTGCCGCCGCGCCCGTCGGGCAGATGCGCCTCGGAGTTGTTGCGGCCCTTGTTGTAGTTGTAGGACAGCCTCGGCAGCAGCCCGGCGCGGCCGATGGTGCGGTTTTCCAGGCCGGCGTCGCGCTCCTTGATCGCGCCGAGGAACACCGGATCGTTGCGCAGCGCCTGCTCGTAAACATCGAACGGGCCCATGGCGGCCTGGGCACTGCCACACACCAGCAATAGCGAAATGAACACTGGCTTCATGCTCATTCCTCAGTCAACGCGGAGCCGGCGCGATCCAGCAGCGGCTTGAACAGGTAATTGAGCAATGACCGCTCGCCGGTACGCACGAACATCTCGGCAGGCATGCCGGGCTTGATCACCAAACCGTGGAGTTTTTCCATCGCCGCGTCGCTGACGCTGGTGCGCAGCACGTAATACGGGGCGCCTGTTTTTTCATCGAGCATCTGGTCGGCGGAAATCAGGCTGACTTCGCCCGGTACCCGTGGCGTGCGGCTCTGGTTGAAGGCGGTGAAGAGGATGTCGACGGGCAAGTGCGTGCCGACCTTGTCCACCAGATGCACCGGTAGATGCCCTTCGACTTCCAGGCGCGTGCCCTGGGGCACGATTTCCAACAGGGTTTCCCCGGCGCGCACCACGGCGCCTTCGGTGTGCACGCTGAGGTTGACGGCGATGCCATCGGCCGGCGCGTTGATTTCGCTGTGTTGCAGGTTGAACCCCGCAGACGTGAGTTGCTGTTCCAGGGTCAGGCTGCGCAATTGCGCGTCGGCCAATTGGCTGCGCACCTCTTTTTGATACTCCTCGCTGTGCTGCTGCAATTTGAGCCGCGACTCGACAATGCCCTGCTCTATCCGGCCGCTTTCACCGGCGTTTTGCGCCAGGTCCTGCTGCACCTGAGACAACTGGCGCTGGTAGTCCATCAGCCGGTTGCGCGGGATGTAGCCGTTGTCGGCCAAGGGTTGCAGATTGCTCAGTTGCGCGCGCAGGGATTGGGCCTGGGCGGTCAAGTCACTGCGGGCACGGCGCATACCGCTCAACTGTGAGGTAGCGCCTTCGATGCTGGCGCGAATCCCGGCTTGTTCACGGGCGAAGGCGTCGCGGCGGCTGCTGAACAGCTGGCGCTGGCCTTCCAGCACCAACGCCAGGGCTGGATCAGGATTGGCGCTCAGCTCGGTGGGAAAGGTAATGCTCGGCAGATTGTCGCGCTCGCTCTGCCAACGGGCCACACTGGCCCAGGCCATGCGGTACTGCGCTTGCAGGGATTGTACGTCGGCCTGGTTCTGGGTCTGGTCGAGACGAAACAGCGGCTGGCCCTGCTTGACCAGTTCGCCCTCCTTGACCAGGATGCGGCTGACCACACCGGGGCTGAAGGTTTGCACGGCCTTGCGCTTGCCCGACACCACCACGGTGCCTTGCACCGGGATGCCCTGATCCAACGGTGCCAGGCTGGCCCAGAGGAAAAAACCACCGGCACCGACGACCGTCATCAGCCAGCCCATACGCACGAAGAAGCGGGCATCGCGCTCTTTGAAACGAGGTTCTACCGTAATACTGCTCATGCGCCTGGGTTCCTTGCGGCCGGGTACTGACGACTGAAACTGACACCGGTTTTCTCTTTCGGCGCTTCCTGCTGTTGCCCGGACAACGCCCGCAGCACTTCCTGGCTGGGCCCGAACGCTTGCAGATGGCCGTCGCCAAGCACCAGCAATTTGTCGGCCTGGGCCAATGCCGAGGAGCGATGCGTCACCAGCACGACGCTGCTGCCTTGGGCTTTCATCTGCACGATGGCGCTGGCCAACGCCGCTTCGCCGACCGTATCAAGGTTGGAGTTGGGCTCATCCAGCACAATCAGGCGCGGCCCGCCGTACAGGGCGCGGGCCAGGGCCACGCGTTGTTTCTGGCCACCGGACAGGCCGCCGCCGTTATCGCCCAGCACCGTGTCGTAGCCTTGGGGCAGGCGCAGGATCAGTTCATGCACACCGGCCTGTTGCGCGGCCTTGACCACCAGCTCCGGGTCGGCCTCGCGAAAGCGTGCGATGTTGTCGGCGATGCTGCCGCTGAACAGCTCGATGTCCTGGGGCAAATAGCCGATGTGCGGGCCGAGGTCGTCGCGGTCCCAACGGTGAATGTCCGCGCCGTCCAGCCGCACGGTGCCGGCCAGGGTCGGCCACACGCCCACCAGCACGCGGGCCAGGGTGGACTTGCCGGAGCCCGACGCGCCCAGCACGCCCAGCACTTCACCGGCCGCCAGGTTGAAACTGACTTGATGCAAGGTCGCCATGTGCCGCCCCGGTGGGCCAGCACTGACCTGTTCGAAACTGACCTGGCCCTTGGGCGCCGGCAAGGCCATTTGCTCGCCCTCTGGCGGGAATTCACGCAGCAGCCCATCAAGGCGCTGGTAAGCCAGCTTGGCCGAACTCCATTGCTTCCACACCGCGATCAGCTGGTCGATGGGGCTGAGTACGCGGCCCATCAGGATGGAGCCTGCGATCATCATCCCGGCGGTCATCTGGCCCTTGATCACCAGGTAGGCGCCCAGCCCCAATACCAAAGATTGCAGGCACAGGCGCAGGGATTTGCTCAGAGAGGTAATGACCGACCCGGTATCGCTGGCGGTGTTCTGGAAGCCCAGAAACTGCGAATGCACCCCGAACCAGCGTTTGCGCAACGCACCGAGCATACCCATCGCCTGGATCGTCTCGGCGTTGTGCAGGTGGCTGGTGGCCAATTGGGTTGACTGCTGGGAAAACACACCCGCCTCGCCCAATGGTTTTTTGGTCAGGTATTCATTCAGGCAAGCCAGGGCAATCAGCAATACCGCGCCAGCCGTGGCCAGCACGCCGAGCCACACGTTGAAGAGGAAAATCACGAACAGATAGATCGGGAACCATGGCGCATCAAAGAACGCGAACAACGCAGGCCCGGTGATGAATTGACGCAGCGCGGTCAGGTCGCCCAGGGATTGCCCGGCATGACCCTGGCCGCGTTGCAGGTTGCGTTCGAATGCGGCCTTGTACACGCGCAGATTGAAACGCCGCTCCAACTGGCTGCCAATGCGAATCACGATAAAGCTGCGGATAACTTCAAGCAGGCCAATAAACGCAAAGAAGCCCACGACCATCAGCGTCAACATCACCAGGGTGGTTTCATTCTGGGAGGACAACACACGGTCATACACTTGCAACATGTAAATCGACGGCACCAGCATCAGCAGGTTAATCAATGCCGTGAAACAGCCAACGCTGATCAAAATACTCTTGTATTCACCCAGCGCCCTGAATAAGGGCGCGACCCCTTGGGACTTCGCCATATTGTTTTATCTTCCTGGAGCGCACTGCACGTAATAGTCGCCCTGCCGAGGAAGCGCACGGCCAACTGCTAAATCGAGTTATATGCTTATAACTTTTAACTAAGGCATTCGTTTCAGCTCGACAACTTGCCCGGTTTTAGTGCGGGCTTGATATTCGCCTTCTTTCTGGCGATTCAAATGCGTGATCCCTGAGCCTTCGGCGTTAAACAGCCAAATGCCGTCCGGCGTTGGCGACCACGTCTGTGGCTTGTCGCCCAGCCATTGCTCCACACAAGCGATATCGCCTCCCAGGGCATTGGCCTGTTCCAATAAATCCAGCGCGCATACCTGGTCCTGCTGCTTCAATTGCCAATGCCCCGCCAACTGGGCGGAGGTCGGTAATACAAGACTGCTAGCCATTGCGTGGGCTCCTGCCAAAACGAACAACACCTGCGAAGCACAGGCGATCAAATGAGAAAAACGTGGCATATAAAGCTCCATCCTGGAGCGCGGCGCCGAGGCGCCGCGCCGTGCATCAGGCCACGATGTCGCTGACGGCTGCCTGGCCAACGGTGGTGACGAGGAAATCCGCCACGCCGTGCCCGGAGAAGTCCACGGCCAAGGTGCCCAGGTTAGTACCCGAGGCATAGCTCAGCACAGCATCGCCGGCATGGCCGGTGAACGCATTGACGAAGCTCAAGCCCGCACCCTTGGTGATGCCCGACAGATCGATCTTGTCGGAACCGGAGGTGAAGTCAAAGATCTTGTCCGCAGCCCCTGGCTTGGAATCGGAACTGGCACCGTACACGAAGGTATCGCTGCCGGCCCCGCCCCACAGTTGGTCCGCACCGCCGCCGCCGTAGATGAGGTCGTTGCCGGCCCCGCCCTTGATGGTGTTGGCGACTTGGTTACCAATGATCAGGTCGTTGCCCGAACCGCCGAATGCGTTCTCGATGGTGACGCCCTTGGCGATCGACACGTTGCCGACCAGGCCGCCAACATCGGAGAACGAGGTGGCAGTGAGGTTGATCTTCTGGTTTTGAGTGAAGCCAGAGAAGTCCAGGGTGTCGTTGCCGCCACCGTCCCACACCGAGAACACCAGCTTGTCGGCGTTGGATGTGGCGCTGAGGAAATCACGCCCGGTGTTGGAGTTGAACCCGTAGGTGGTGTCGCCGGCGCGGGTGTTGAGGTTGGCACCGTAGAGCTTCTGGATCGCGGCGATGTCGTCGATCAGCGGGCCGGAAGCGTAAGCCTCGACGCCACCTTTGCTGAAGTTCTGGTTGGTGTTGCTCTCGCTCCAGTAACTCATGAGGCTATAGCCACGCGTGTCCTGTCCATAGGTCGCGTCGTTATAGGTCGGGTTGCCGTTCCCGGCGTTGTAGTCGCCAGGGTGAGCCAGGCCCAGGGTGTGGCCGATTTCGTGGGTCAGGGTCTGCCGACCATAGTTGTTCAGGTCCGGAGTCTTGTTCGGCGTGTAGCTGTTGTTGGTCAGGTACCACGAGGTGCCATCGTAGCCCGCACCGGTGCCGGGCAGGTAAGCGAAGGCCGCGGCGCCGTCCTGGCCGCTGCTGTAGTTGCCGAAGGTCATGTGACCGTCACCGCCGGAAGCCTTTTCGGTAAAGGTTACGTTGGCGACATCCGACCAGGATTGCATGGCCAGTGCGGCCTGTGCTTTCTGCTGGGCGTTGAACTGGCTGAACCCTGAGATGCCATGTTTGTTCATGGTGCTCTGGGTAGCCGAGGTGAGGAAGGTGTAGGTCAGATCGATCTTGCCGTTGCCATCAAAGTCCCGATACGCGGCGCCATCCCGCAGCAGCTGGGTCGCTGCCTGGTCCACGGTGTAGGACGGTTTGCCATTGACTGTGAGGTTACCGCCACGGTCATACAAATGGCTGAAGCTATCGATTTGCGAGTAAGCAGTGCTGGCTTGCGCGGCAGATACAATAGCTTTGTCTTTTACTTTTGACATAAACGTACTTCCTTGTTTGCAAGTGCATCAGTCTTTGTTCGATAGGAACCTCGCGGGCGAGGATAGTCCTATCACTCACCTCTTTTGAAGGCGTAAGAAAACTGACACAACTTGAAATCTTTCGTCTACATCTATTTCCACAGCAAAAATGTGACACAGGTTCAACTTGAGGAAGTCCCACGCAGTGTTTACTGGGAACGCTTGCTTTTACCCGCCGAATTCGAGCGCCGCATTATTTAAATATTAAATAGCAGTAAAGCCGCTCCAAGTTGAGCGGCGCACTTGAGTAATGGATCCAATATATTGTCACGGTGTCATTAGCGGCATTAAATAGCCACTACTTGCACTATTAAAGTGCAGTGTCCCCTATTGCCGGGGCACACTCCAGCCACACTTGTGCAATGCTGCCAAGAGGGTCTCGCCGGCCAGGCCAGGCACCTGGACACCCGCCTGTGTGGTCATGTCTTCCCCTGCCAGCATCGCGTTGATGATTGCTTCTTCCACTGCCTCCGCCGCCGCGCTGAACAGTGGAGAAATATGATCGTTATTGACCATATGCAACGCGGTACGCAGCGGCAGGTCCTTGCGCCCGTAGTCCGCCTGCGGCAAATCCTGATTACCGGTGGCAAAGGCCAGAAACAAGTCACCGCTGGAATCCTCGGTGCCGCCACCGGTGCGTGCGATACCGATGGACGCCCGCTGCGCCAGGCGTTGGCACTGATGGGGCAGCAACGGCGCGTCGGTGGCGATAATCACCACGATGGACCCCATGCCGGGCGTGCCCTGCTCGGCAAAGGGCGAAGTGATGTCCATCAAATGTCGGCCCACCGGGTAGCCATCGACCCGCAGCTCCTGGCGCTTGCCATGGTTGGCCTGCACCAATACGCCGACGGTCCAGCCGCCCTGCTCCGCCGACAAGCGCCGGGATGCGCTGCCGATGCCGCCCTTGAACTCATGGCAGATCATCCCGGTGCCGCCGCCCACGGCGCCTTCCTGCACCGGGCCGGTTTCGGCATGGTCGAGTGCCTGGCGCACATGCTCAGGTTGCACATGCTGGCCCCAGATATCGTTGAGCAGGCCGTCATAGGTTTCCATGACCACCGGCATGCACCAGTACACCGCGGGGTCTTGCAGGCGTTCGCGCTCCAGGGCGATCAAGGTGTCACGCACGATCCCGACGCTGTGGGTGTTGGTGATGGCCATCGGCGTGGTCAACAATCCGGCCTCGTTGATCCACTCAAGGCCGGTGGCATCACCATTGCCGTTCAGCACGTGGTACCCGGCAAAACAGGGTTGATGCCGGGCCTCACCGGCGCGCGGCTGGACCACCGTCACGCCGGTACGCACCTGCTTGCCGTCGATACGCGTCTTGAGCGTGGTGTGGCCGACGCGAACCCCGGGAACATCGGTGATGGCATTCAATTCGCCAGGCGTGCCCAGCCCCAGCGTGATACCCAATTGACGTGCGCGCATACCCACTCCTTACAATTTCTGAAAGACCGGACTCGACCGGCCACTGATGCAATACAAAATCACCGACAGCGCCAGCAAGCCGATAATGACCATGATGTCGCGCATCGACGCCTCAAGGATCAAGGTCACTAACAGATACCCCGCGCCGAGCACCGCCAGCACGGCCGGCAACGGCCACAATGGCATGCGATAGGGATGTTCGCGATCACGCAGCAGCACCCGGCTCATCAGCGCGCTCAGCGCCACCACCAGGTACACCAGCATGATCAGCAACACGCTGAACGACGTCAGATCCGCCAGGTTCGAGCTGAAACTCAACAGCGCCGAAGGAATCGCCAGGAACAACGTAGCCAGCCACGGCGAATCCCAGCGCGGATGAATCCGCGTGAACAGCTTGTTGATACTCGGCGTCCACAGTGCATCGCGTCCGCTGCTGAACACCACCCGGCCGATCTGGATGACAATGGCCACAATTGCGTTGAACACCGACAGGAAAATCCCGGCACTGACCAACCGCGACAGGGTTTCATTACCGTGACTGGTCAACAGATAGCCAATGGGGTCGGGGCTGCTGATCATCTCACTCAGGGACGGCGCGCCGATCAAGAGTGCGGTGATTGGCACAAGTTCGATCACCACCACCAACCCCAGGGACCACAGCACCGCCTTGTGTACCCCCTTGCCGCCGCATTTCATGTCTTCAGCCAGCAACACCGCCGGGCCGTAGCCATTGAATGAGAACAGGCCAATACCGACGGCACCGATCACCAGGGCCCAGGGCGCGAGGTGCAACACGCCGTTTTCGACGATCTGCGGCTGGAACAATACGCTGGCCGGCTGCACCGGGTTGCCGAAGCCGATCACCACAATCACCAGCAACGCTGCCACTTCCAACAGCAGGCAGGTGCCGGTAATCCAGGCATTGAGCTTGATATTGAGAATGCCCAGGGCGTAGCTGCACACCACGATCACCAGGGCGACAGTTTGGGAGTCGAAGTTCGTACCCAAGGCATTATTCAGATAAGTCGCCGCACCAGTCGCCAATACCGGCGGGATAAACAGCAACATCACCAGCACCGTCAGGAACGTGGCGTAGCCGGCCATGCCACCAAACACGCGCTTGGCATACACATACTCGCCACCGGCACTGTTATGGGCGCGTCCGAGTTCGGCGTAACAGAAGGCGAACATCAACGCCAGCAACCCGGCCATCACAAACGCCAGGAACACGCCGCTGCCCGCTTGCTGAATGGCGAACGGGGCGATCACAAATACGGAACTGGCCGGCGTCACCGCGGAAACGGTGATAGCCACTACATCAAAGACGCTCAAGGTGGGCTTGAGCACGCCATCGGGCGTGGGGGTAGCGCTCATATCGTTATCCTCTGTCGTTGTTTTTGGTGTGAGGCAGAAACGAAAAATGATGTGTGTGTGCGGGATATGCTTCCCGTTGAATAGTGACGACGTTATCGGCTGGCGGGCCGGTAGGCCAATTCCCCTATTGGCGTACTCCCCTTGACGGTACCGGCTAAAAGCCGAACCCTTGGCCGATCTTTTGAGGGGAGCCAGTGATATGAGCCTGTTCCGGGAAATCGGCATGCACGCGGGATTGGGGCGCACCCTGTCACAAATCGGCACCGAACGGTTCTGGAAACAATTGGTGCTGTTATTGCACCAATGCCTGCCCTTCGATAACGCCCTGGCGATTTTCTACCCGCTGGACGGCCCGCCCCAGGCCCTTGAGGAGTACGACGCCCAGCCCAGCAGCAAACCGGCGTCGATGCTGGTGTACCTCAACGGTCTGTACCTGCTCGATCCGTTCTACCAGGCGTGCCGCGAGAACTATGCCAGCGGCGTGTACCGCCTGGAGGAAGTGGCGCCGGACCATTTTCGCCAGAGTGAGTACTTCCTCAACTACTTCCACGACAACGTGCTGGAAGACGAAGTGCAGTTGATCCTGCAATTGCCCGGCACGGGCACGCTTTCACTGTCCCTGGGTATGCAGCGACGCTTCAGCTTTGAGGAAACCGGGCTGTTGACCACATTGGCTGCTTGGGTGCTGCCATTGATGCAGCAGCACTGGCAGCAAAGCACTCAGCGAGCACCGGCAATAGACAGCCAGATTCGGGACGCGCTGAGTCATTTCGGCAGTGGTGTACTGTCGGACCGCGAGCTGGAAATCGCTCGCCTGGTGTTACGGGGTTTTTCCTCCAAGGCCATGGCCGAACGCCTCAAGATCTCGCCGGACACGGTCAAAGTGCACCGCAGGCACCTTTACGCCAAGCTCGATATCTCGTCACAGCCCGAGTTGTTTTCACTGTTTATCCAGTCGCTGGGGCATGACCTGGAGAACCCGTAGGCTTAATCCGAATGGAAGAAATTAATATGCTGCGGCAACAGATTTACACCATCAACGCGTACGGAAAAGTTCGGCCCTTCGGCATTGACTTTGATAGTCAATGTACTCACGCCGAACGCGTGGCTCAGTTGCACATCGCCCACCTCCACAGGCGGGCCTGGTTGAATGTTGATTGCTGATATAGCGTGGTCCTTTAACATCAGGGACACATCGATCTCATCTTCTTTCGGATTGAAATTCAGGATCGTGTCCGGATCATCGGTGAGGGAGTCGGTGCTTTTTTCATATTTGAATGTATTGGCACCCTGACGCCCCACCAGTTGGTCGCCGCCTGCCCCGCCGACCAGCACTGAAGGCTCGCCGCGCCTGGCCTCCAGCCGTTCGCGCTGGTCTGTGCCACGTAACTCGGACTGGGTCCATGTACCGCCGATTGGAAGGCTTTCTATGGAAGACATATAAGTCACCTGTTGATAATCAGTTATGTGAGAGTGTTACGTGTTGCGGCCGAAATCTCTCACAGTGACACCCCTTCTTTCCATTCGGAATAGTTGACAAAAAATGTCTTAATCATGACGCCATTATTTATTTAACCAGTGGCCGGTTAATTATCTGAAAAGTGTCAATTAACGTCCGGTGCGATATAGACCGACCCGTCGCACAACTTGATAGCAGCCAACAGTAACCACGATGCGAAGCGAGCCGCTCTTGATCTTGATCTTGATCTGCTTTTGATCTTAAGCGCCCCGTCAAACCACGCTGGCCGGAATTCGACAGGGATTTGGGGGGTAAACCGGCAGGGATGCCGGTTTAGCCGCCCCGCGCCATGGATGGCGCGTGGCGGCGGCCCCCCAAATCCCTGTCGGATTACGGGCACACCGAGCCTAAGCGAGGTGCCGAGTGGTGGGGCAAGAGCCCTTTGGTTACTTTGGGGCTCTTTTTTTCCAAAGTGACCCGCTGTAAAAGCGGAACCAATAGCAGCCGTTACCCAATAACGGCTATATACCCGGTCTGATCCAGCACCCTGGTCAGCCCTGAGGCCGCCATCGGGAGCAAGTCGAATCGTCGCACCGCCCCTGCGCCAGCACAGCGAACAAAATGCTTGAGATTGCCTAAATCTACCCGCCCCCCACAATGGCCAGACGACCATTCGAAGTAATGGCCTTTTGCCTAATCTGCTGTAGGACATGATCCACATCAAAATCAGGTAAAAGAACCGCCGAACGGGGCCGAAAAACTCACCTTGTACTTGCGAACGAATGCTATTTTTAAGTTATTCGCCGTCTTGACCAACGAAGGTCCTGACCCCTGCCGCGAGCTAAAGGAAGCGCTCAATGAACAAGGTAGGCAACATGAACAAAGTGACTTTTCCCAATGCGTGCCAGTTGATGCGCTGGCATTTTCATCCGATGGGCTTCGAGGGGAGTATGGATGCCCCCGGCAGCATGATCGCCCGCCTGTTCGACCGCGCCAGCGGTGAAACATTGATCGCCATCGCCGGCATACCTTGCGCCACAGTGATGAACGCCGCTGATGTGGAGCGCATTATCGAGGCCGTGGAGGATGAGCTGGAGTGTTTTGTGCCGCCGTTGTCGTTGCGGGCCTGAATAGTATTTGTCAGCCGCCGATTACCTGATGCGGGAGGGGACAAGCCCCTCCCACATTTTGCTGTGTGTCAGATGAAGGTTCAGCGCTGATCGTCGAAAAACGCTTTCTTGCCATCCACCCGCTCGGATGCCCTGGGCACGTTTACACCCTGGCCCTCCGACTTTTCCACATACCAGTAGCAGTGGCTGACCGCTCGGGTAATACCGACGTAGGCCAGTCGTAGTATTTCGTCCTTTTGCGCATTGTCGTACGGCTCGCTGTCACCTTCCTTGCCCAAGCCCGCCATGCGGTAGACCTGGTTTTTGTAGGGCGAGCTGGTGAGATGCTGGCAGTCCCCAAGCAGAAATACTGCATCGGCCTGCAGGCCCTTGGCGCTGTGGTAAGTGAGCTGTTTCAGACGGCGCTCGTGGATCGGCAAGCTAGAATCCACATTAACAACAGACTGAATATGCTCTTGAATCAGCAACTTATCGCTGCTTTTTCGATAAAGCATCAAGACCGTATCCCCGCGTTGATAATGCTCCAGCAACCGCCGGCCGAGCGCCGCGTCGTCGCGCTCCAGCACGGTGACCGGCACCAATGCCTTGGGCTCGCCACTGGCCTTGGCCTTCTTGCCGGGGATGGCCGGTGCGGTGCGCACGATATGCTCGGCCGCGTCGATGATGTGTTGGTGGCTGCGGTAGTTCTCGCCCAGCATCACGCGAGTGGTGCTCGGTGCGACAAATTCCTGGTTGAATTCCATGAAGTACTTGGGCGAACTGCCGCGCCAGCCATAAATCGACTGCCAGTCATCGCCGACACACAGCAAGGATGAGCGTTGCGCCCCACGCCCGACGTGCATGGCCGGGCCGCGACTGCGGATTTCCCGCAGCGTGGCACGGATCCACGAGACGATCTGCGGCGATACATCCTGGAATTCGTCGATCATCAGGTGTGACATCGGCCGCAGCAAGGGATCACTGAGCAGCTTGAGGTTCTCCGGGGTATTTTCGCCAAACAGGGAAAACATTCGGTTGTAGGTCATGATCGGCGGTGATTGATCGAGCAGGTGGTCTTCCAGGGCCTTCCAGAAAATGCTCAAGGCCTCGAAGAACAACCGATCCGGGTCGTCCTTGGCGAAGCTCATCTGGCCCACGGCCGTCGGTACGTCCAGCCCGAGGTTCTCGATAAACCCGGCCGCCATGACAAAACTGTCCAGCAGCGGGGCCGAGGCGAGTTCACCCTTGACCTTGTAATCAAAGCCCGGCCCGGCCGTGGCTTCGCCGGCCAGACTGCTTAAAAGGCGCTTGGATGAATCGTAGTTATCAAGCCATATCAACGGCTTATGGCAGAAAGCTTGAAACAGGGTGCGCTTTACCGCCCACTCTGCGCGCACCGATAGTTTTGAGTTTGGGCGGCTGATCCCCGCGTTTTCCCGCGCATCGAAACCCAATACGACCCAGGCATCCAACTGCGGGATATAGCCGTGACAATGAAACTTGGCACCGTTGATTTCAAAAGTCTGACGGCTGGGTTCGATGCCTTTGATCGGCCAGGCGCCCGCGCGGAACCACAGGTCCTCGATCACGTCGCAGAGTTCTTCATCACGTTTGGCTGCCAACTCGGTCACGGCCATGCGCTTTTGCACGTCCGGATGATCGCGCTCCAGCTCCTTGAGCTGCAGGCCCTGGCGAGCCAGCGGCGCAATCAACTCGCGAAAACGCGCATGATGCCCCTGCAAACGGTGATAACAGGCGTTCATATGTTGGCGCTGGGCATCACTGATACGTAGATCGAAGGCATTGCTATCGGCGTCTTCGAAGCCGCCACTGAGGTTTTCAAAGGCTTGCAGCCGTTCAAAACCCGGCAGGCTGCGCACCATCGGCAGGATGCGCGAGTGAAACGTACGCACCACCGCCTGGGCTTGTTTCAGGTCAAGGGGTTGGCCCCACAGGCTCAGAATCTCCATGAGCTTGTTGATGAAGTCCTTGCGCGACTCGCGGGTGAACGTCACCACAGTCATCGAACTCAACTCAAAACCCAGGTAATGGGTGAGCAACAGGATACGCAACACCAGGGAGGTCGATTTACCTGCGCCGGCGCCCGCAATCACCGAGGTCGAGGGCGTGTCGCTGAAGATCATCTTCCACTGCGCTGTGCTCGGCTGCGCGTGGGCTGACAGCAGGCGTGCCACATCCGCCTTCATGCGCTTCTTCAAATGGGCGGTGAGCGGCAATCGCCAATCGTCGAACAGGCTGTCATCCACACCGGGCGCTCGGTGCTCATCAGGGCGAAAGTCGCGAATCAACAGGACTTGCCGGCCCTCTTCAAGACCATCGGCCTTACCCTCGCGATACCCATATTCCACACCGGCTTCATGCCCATTGCGAAAACCGTCGGCCTGGCCATGCAGCCAGGAAAACCGGTGCTGCGCGCGCAAACGGGTGAGACCATGGCCGAACAGGCGAGCGGCCAGCCGCTTCAATAACGGCATTTCAGCCAAGGGGCGCAGTTCAGGGGGCAGATCAGGCTTTTGTTGCGGCACGCGGACTCCTGCGATGAGCTTGGCTTTGACAAGGCCGCCATGGTCGCCGGAATCGACGCTCAGTTCCAGCCAATTGCTTTACGGTCATGTAGTTAGGCGATGAAGTGAAAGTTGAAGCAGATTTAAATGATCGAATTGATGGATAGGAATCAGGCATTTTTTACGCTTTTTATCGATCATGCGCTGCTGGATGATGGGCTCATTCACAGGAGACGATCATGCTTGAACTTCGACCTTTCAACACCCTCGGCGGCGCCCATCATGGCTGGCTCGACGCCCATCACCACTTTTCATTCGCCGAATACCACGACCCCGAGCGTATGCACTGGGGCAATTTGCGGGTATGGAACGACGACATCATCGCGCCTGGCAGCGGTTTCCCCCAGCACCCGCACCGCGACATGGAAATCATCACCTACGTACGCGAAGGCGCAATCAGCCATGCCGATAACCTGGGCAACAAAGGCCGCACCGAGGCGGGCGATGTACAGGTGATGAGCGCTGGTACCGGGATCGCCCACAGCGAGTACAACCTGGAGGCCACCCCGACCAAGATCTTCCAGATCTGGATCATCCCGAATGAGGCCGGCTTGCCACCGTCCTGGGGTGCCAAGCCGTTTCCGCAAGGTAATCGTGAAGGCTTTGTGACGCTGGCCAGCGGCAAGGCTGGCGACAGTGAAAGCCTGCGCATTCGTGCCGATGCACGCTTGGTGGCGGCGAACCTGAAAGCTGGGGAAAGCGCCGAATACCGGCTGGACCACGGACGCCGGGCGTACCTGGTGCCGGCAACCGGCGTAATTGAAGTCAATGGTTTGCGCGCACAGGCGCGAGACGGCGTGGCCGTTGAGGATGAGCAAGTGTTGCGGGTGACGGCGATCGAGGACAGCGAGATCGTGCTGGTCGACCTGGCCTGATCTTGCATCATGCTGCTATCTAATGTGGGAGGGAGTTTGCTCCCGATGAGGTTATGCCAGTCAACACATCTGTGACTGACCCACCGCTATCGGGGGCAAGCCCCCTCCTACACCGTTACTGGGAAATTGCGCCGTCCACCAGCACCTGCGCCTCTTCCACCAGCTGCTTGAGGTGTTCTTCGCCGATAAAACTCTCGGCGTAGATCTTGTAGATGTCCTCGGTACCCGATGGCCGCGCAGCAAACCAGCCGTTTTCCGTCATGACCTTCAAGCCGCCAATCGCCTGGTTATTGCCCGGGGCATGGCTGAGGATCTGCTGGATGCTCTCGCCGGCCAATTGGGTGGACGTCACCTGCTCCGGCGACAGCTTGCCCAGCAGGGCTTTCTGCGCCGGGGTCGCCTTGGCATCCACGCGAATGGCAAACGGTTCGCCGAGTGCATCGGTCAGGCCGCGGTAGATCTGGCTGGGATCCTGGCCCTTGCGCGAGGTCATTTCCGCTGCGAGCAAGGCCGGGATCAGGCCGTCCTTGTCAGTGCTCCAGACCGTGCCGTCCTTGCGCAGGAACGAAGCACCAGCGCTTTCTTCGCCGCCAAAACCCAACGAGCCTTCGAACAAGCCATCGGCAAACCATTTGAAGCCCACCGGCACTTCATACAGGCGCCGGCCCATACGTGCAGCCACGCGATCGATCAGGCCACTGCTGACCACGGTCTTGCCCACCGCCGCATCGGCTCGCCAATCAGGACGGTTCTGGAACAGGTAATCGATGGACACCGCCAGGTAGTTGTTCGGCGCCAACAGGCCGCCGGAGGGCGTGACGATACCGTGACGGTCATGATCCGGGTCACAGGCAAACGCCACGTCAAAACGTTCCTTGAGACCAATGAGGCTCTGCATGGCGTAGCTGGAGGATGGGTCCATGCGGATCTGTCCATCCCAGTCCACGCTCATGAAGCGGAAGGTGGAATCCACTTCGGTGTTCACCACCTCCAGGTTCAGGCGGTAGTGCTCGGCGATTGCCGACCAGTAGCGCACCCCCGCCCCGCCCAAGGGATCAACGCCCAGGCGCAGATCAGCACTGCGGATCGCGTCCATATCGATCACATTGATCAGGTCGGCCACATAGCTGTTGAGGTAGTCATGGCGATGAGTGGTGTCCGCCTTGAGCGCCTGGGCATGGGTGATGCGCTTGACCCCAGCAAGCTTGTTGGCCAGCAGTTCATTGGCTTTGGCTTCAATCCACTTGGTGACGTGGGTATCGGCCGGGCCGCCATTGGGCGGGTTGTACTTGTAGCCGCCACTCTGCGGCGGATTGTGCGACGGGGTGATCACAATGCCGTCCGCCAGGCCGCTGGTGCGGCCGCGGTTGTAGCAAATGATGGCGTGGGAAATCGCCGGGGTCGGTGTGTACTCATCGCCCTCAGCCAGCATGACGTGCACGCCATTGGCAGCCAGCACTTCCAGGGCACTGGCACCGGCCGGCGTGGACAATGCATGGGTATCCAGGCCAACGAACAACGGCCCTGTGATGCCTTGGGCTTCACGGTACAGGCAGATCGCCTGGCTGATCGCCAGCACATGCCATTCATTGAAGCTCAGCTCGAACGAACTGCCTCGGTGCCCGGAGGTACCAAAGGCTACACGCTGGGTAGAGATTGCTGCATCAGGCTGGCCGGTGTAATAGGCCGTGACCAGTCGCGGGATATCCACCAGCAACTGAGCCGGCGCCGGTTTGCCCGCAAAAGGACTGATAGTCATGCATAAACCTCGGAAAATAAGGATTCGGAAAAAATGACAGTTTACTCAGAGTTGGACTACTGAGCGATGTTATCGATCCCACAATTCGGAGAGAAGTTTCAAACATTAATCGGTCTGTGCCTGGAGCAGCGCCTGAGCCAGCGCATTCAGGACAATATCCAGATTGGGGTGGCCGCTGAACGTATGACTCAAGCGCATATGCTGGTGATGCAAGCCTAAGAGGCTGAACAACTCCCCCGGCGCAATCACGACCTGCTGGGCGAGCATGCGCTGGAACACCAGACGCATATCCACCGGCACCACCGACTGCAACCAGAAACTTGCCCCGGCGATAGGCATTCGATAACTCACACGCCCTTGCATATGCACATCCAACCGATGGCTCATGGCTTGCGCCTGTTCCTGAAGGCGCTGGCATAACGTCTGCAAGTGCTGATCCAACCGCCCGCTCTCATATAGCCGAGCAATGGCGCGTTGCCGAATGGAGGAAAGTCGAAATGAGCGCAGCAAAAACTGGCGCTGCAACTCACTGCCCATTTGCTGCGTCAGTAGGTACCCAAACGGCGCTTCTGGCCCCAACACCTTTTCGAACGAAGAAAACACAATCAGCCGCTGCGGGTTGACCAGGTTGCGCAAAGCCGTCTGCGACGACGCGAAGCTCAGCTCACCAAACGTGTCGTTCTCCAGCAACCAACAGGCGTGCCGCTCCAGCAAATGCGCTACTTGCAGCCGTTCAGGTAGCGTCAGCGCGTTACCCGAGGGCATGCTGACCACGGAGGACAGCAGCACAAGGTGCACCGGTTCGTGCTTGAGCAGGTGCTCGAACGTGGCCAAGTCGAAGCTGCCATCGGCGTGCCAGGGCAGTTCGATAACCCGCACGCCAGCGCTTTGTAACAGGCGCAAGACCAGGTAATCGCAGGGCGATTCAGCCAGCACCACCGTACCCTCGAGGCCAAGCGTGTCGATCAGGATTTGCAGTACGCCCTGAAGATCGGCGCCGATATACACCTCGTCGGCCTGCCAGCAATGGCTAGGCGACGAGGTATAACGGGCCGCCAATGCCGCCCGTAATTCCCATACGCCAGAAGGTTGCGACGGTTGCAGGTGGTGTGGATACCTGCGCACCAGCTGGCGCTCCAGCGCAAGCAAAGCGCCATCCAGTGACCCCAACAACGCCGGCTCATCACCACTGAGCACAACCATGGTCGGGCGTCGCGCCGCCGCATACAGCCGCTCAAGCAGGTCGGCGCCCGCCATGACCGGCGGGTTTGTCGCCACAGGCCAGGCGAAATAGCCAGACTTGGCCACCGAGTAGACCCGCCCTTCCTTTTCCAGCAAAGAGTAAGCGTACTGAATCGTCGAGATCGACACGTTCATGCGTGTCGACAACTGACGCAACGACGGCAACTTGACCGGCGTTTCCAGGCTGACTTCGTTGATCAGGTTGATCATGTAGCGGTACACCGCCTGATAGGCAAAGTCTGCCTGCCGCTCTCCCCTCAGGTTCATCGCCGCTCACCGGCATCTATACGCCAATGCACGGTGCTAGCGCCCCGACACTTGGGCGATCCGGGCCTCGGGCCGGCTAAACAGTTGTTTGTGGATGCGAGAGCCGTGCGCAGCCGGCAATGTTCGCTTGCGATACAAATGCTGCAATAAGGCCATCGGCAAACCACTGGTGTCTACCAGCCACTGATGCAACATGTCCGCAGCAGGCTTGCCCTGCAGCGCCTTGTGCAGTTCGGGCAGTGCCACCAACATGCCGGGATGGCATTGACGCAAGAAGCCCTCCAGCCGTTCGCCATGCTGAACGAAAGGCGCGAACAGCAGGCAAGTCAACTGACTTTCATCCAGACCAAAAAACGCCTGGGCGTAGGTGGTCGACAATACCCGCCCATCCGGGCTGGACGCCTCGGTGATCAACTCAATGGGGACGCGTCTGCGCAGCATGTAGTCTGCCGCGTGACGAACAAAACCTTCGACACCGTGCTCATAGGAGAGCTCACGCAGGCATTGGGCCTGCAAGCCGTACATATGTGCCATGAGCAATGGGTTTGGATAGGCTGGGTGGCTGAACTGGAACTCGAACGGGTCGCGCTTGTGAGCCAGAAACTCCGTAAGCAGCGGCGCGCGCGCGACGTCGACATCGTCGAGCAGGTCGGCAATACCGATGTAGGCCAAATGCCGGTGCCCGCCCCGGCCTGGGTTCTCGGTGCCCGCGTAGTGCTCGCCATAGAGGTCGCGGTAGCAGCCGACGCTCCATTCTTCCATGCGTGCAAACAACCCGTTGAGCGATGTCGGCTTGCCGGGCGCGAACGCGAGACCGGTTGCCAGGGCATTTTTCTTCAGCCACGCGATGTATTGGCTTTGCTTGCGCACCGAATCGCCGCTGACCACCGCGTGCACACCGCCGTTCCAGGTAGCAACCCGCTGATAGAAATCGCCAAGGGCCAGATACGTGTCGTTGCGCAGGATGGCGCGAATGTCCCCGGACGTCAGGTGCCCTATCATCAGCATATTGCGCTGGCTGACTTCACGCCCGGCACTGGACGCCGGGCGCTGATGATTAAAGGGCAGTACTTCATGGTTTTCGACCATCAGCAGTTCAACCCGAGAATCATCATGGAAGAACAACGCGCCATAGCCCTGGTGCAGTGAATCAAGCGTTGCCTGAGTCATACCCGGATGCCGCAACGTTGCCACGCGCAGATGAAAAGTCTTGGGTGCACGCCCGGCGATGCTCAGTTGCGCCGCACGCAACAGCGCCAGGGTGTAGCTGCTGACCTCACCCCCGCCGTGAGCAATCAGCACTTTGTAGTTGCCTACTTGTTCCATGCCACCGGCCGCTACCACAATTCGCTGGATCAACAGTTGCAGTGCGGTACGTTCGTCACGGGTAAAGTGCCCGACCAACCGTTGCAGAACTTGCTGGTAAACATAGTTCATGGCTTGCTCATGAATAGCGCTCATCGTTCTACTACCTGAATTGAAATATTAGCTTCAAGCAATTATCAATTGTCATTGCTCGACCCATTACATCTATAAGTTTGTCGTCAGTTGCATCGTGCGAGGTTGATTCAACATTAGCACCCTGCAACAAAATCGCAGGACCGCTCACCGGAGCAGTCAATGGCGCCACCGATGCTGAGTCGTGGGCGTGCACGGCTTCCAGCGCGGCTGGCCGCATGTCTTAGGAATATTCCGACAACGCCCTACACCACTTTAACTAAGCAACTAAGGAAACGTCCGACGCATATTAGTTACCCGCTCATTGTTGGCTCAGGTAAAGCGACTGCGTATTTGTTTTGCACTTTCGAGAAGGCGACCCGTGCATCGCTAGTTTCAGAGGTGCGAGACGTTAATGTCAGGTATTCAATCATTGCTCAATCCTTGAGATGACAGCGAAGACACAATTATCGGCACTCAAATAATGATTAACAGATACAGAACAACGCCTGAAAGCAGTTCAGATGGGCAGGCGACCGAACTTTTTTGGCGCGCACGCAACAGCGCCGCGCTGGAATTCAGGGCGGCGTAAGGAAAAAAGGTATTGTTTGCAGGGCGCAACACCCTCGCGGCGGCTCAACCCCGATGCGGGTTAAGCCCTGTCAAATGGCGCATTTGCCTCATAGGCCCAGACGCCAACGTATTCATTTACGAATACTCCTACAGCTCAAACAGCTTCAACCTGCAACGCCACACGCTCGCGACACGGGCATTCGTCCATGTATCGATGTGCTTCGACGAACTTACCGAACGGAAACACCGTGGTTTTCAGTGGGACCAGCACCCGATCGGCCGTCAGTTGGTTGATCTCACGCAAGGCGCGCTGCACTGCCACCTGGTCCTGGATGATGCCCAGTTCCGGCTTGCCCGTGAAGTTGCCGATACAGTGCACGAAGAACTGAATGTTCTTCTGGAACGCCGCACAGGCCGGGAACGGCGTCTGGTTGCCGCCTTGCAGGCCATACAGCACCAGGCTGCCACGCGGTGCCAGCACATCACCGAGCAGCGACATCTGCGGGCCACCCAGGCCATCGAATACCACGTCCACGCCACGGTTATCGGTGAACTTGTTGATCTGCATGAGCAGGTCTTGTTCTTCGGTGACGATGACTTTTTCTGCCCCAAGGGACAGCAGGTATTCGCGCTCGGCACTGTCTTTGGTAGCGGCGATCACCCGCACACCCAAGGCCTTGCCCAGTTGTACAAACGATGGGCCGGAACAATGGCTGGCATCGGTCACCAAGGCAAACTGCCCCGGTTTGACCCGCGCCAGATCCATGTAGGCAAAGTAGGCAATCAGCAACGGCGTGTAGTGCACGCTGGCTTCAATCGGGCTCAAGACATCCGGGTAACGGGTCAGCGCCGAACGGGGCAGGACGATCTGCTCGCCGTACACCGGGTAATCATTGGGGCTCTCGGCCGGAAAACTGGCCACCTTGTCGCCCACTGCCAAGTCATCCACGCCATCGCCGAGGGCGACAACAACACCGGCCATTTCATGACCAAGGCCCGAAGGCAAGCGCGCATGGGAAGACGCCAGGTTCTGGCGCCACAGAATGTCGTACCAGCTGATGCCAATTGCCTCGACACGCACCTGCACTTCGCCCGGTGCGGGCTGCGCGGCTGCATGCTCTTCGCATTTGAGCACCTCGGCCGGACCAAACTTGTGAAAACGGATCGTGCGGGACATCGCAAACCTCGTCAAAGTAACCTCTAATGCCATGAACTTTATCTGGGCTTTCCAGGTAAGACCACCGGTCGCCATTAATAGTCGACATGCCTGTCATTGATTCCGCGAAGGAGGAGCAGACCTCAACTATCGTAGGAAAAATCAATTAGCCGGTGCAGAGTACCAGCCTTTCCCCGTAAGATTCATGCCGGTCATGCTTCTGAATAGGACCTTATGGGTTCCTGTGTGACCGCTCACATCAAGTTTGCAGACTCTTCCAGGACACAAGATGAACCGTAACGACCTGCGTCGTGTCGACCTTAACCTCTTGATCGTATTCGAAACCTTGATGCATGAGCGCAGTGTGACCCGCGCGGCCGAGAAATTGTTCCTCGGCCAGCCGGCCATCAGCGCGGCCTTGTCGCGCCTGCGTGGGCTGTTCGATGACCCGCTGTTCGTGCGCACCGGGCGCAGCATGGAACCCTCGGCCCGCGCCGTGGAAATCTTCGCCCTGCTCTCCCCGGCCCTGGACTCGATTTCCACCGCCGTCAGCCGCGCCGCCGAATTCGATCCCGCCACCAGCACCGCCGTGTTCCGCATCGGCCTGTCCGATGACGTGGAATTTGCCCTGCTTCCGCAATTGCTCAAACGCCTGCGTTCCGAAGCCCCCGGCATTGTGCTGGTGGTACGCCGCGTCAATTACATCCTGATGCCCAGTCTGCTCGCCTCCGGTGAAATCTCCATCGGCGTCAGTTACACCGCCGACCTGCCGGCCAATGCCAAGCGCAAGGTACTGCGGCGCAGCCTGCCAAAACTGCTGCGCGCCGACAGCGTGCCCGGCTCGCTGAGCCTGGACGACTTCTGCTCACGCCCCCATGCATTGGTGTCATTCGCCGGCGACCTGAGCGGGTTTATTGATGAAGAGCTGGAGAAACTCGACCGCAAACGCCACGTAGTACTGGCCGTGCCACAGTTCAACGGGCTTGGCACCTTGCTGGCGGGTACCGACATTCTGGCCACCGTGCCGGATTATGCGGCTGAAGCGTTGACCGCGGCGGGAGGGTTGCGCGCCGAAGACCCGCCGCTGCCCGTGCGCTCGTTTGAGCTGCATATGGCATGGCGGGGGTCGCAGGATAATGATCCGGGGGAGCGGTGGTTGAGGTCGCGGATTCAGATGTTTTTCGGGGATCCTGAGAGTCTTTAGGCTTTGTCGGGCAGGTTGTTTAGCTGATCATTTCTGGCTTTTCATAGGCCATGGAGATCCATTCACTTCCAGTGGATTGCTACATTGGGGGCAAATCTGAGGGTATGCTGGTTTGAAAAGAATGCCCCCAGCCTGAGGCCAAGCAGGCTATTGATGAGGATGGGTGAACTGAGGGAGATATGAACCCTCGGCCCTACCCCGTATCAATGGCCGAGCCGTAGTGAGCGCACCACCCACCACGCTGGACAAATGCGTGCAAATGTAAAAAATTATGATGGCATAATGCCTCGGCAACCTGCAAAATCCACACGTTTCCAACGGATTTGAAGGATCGGTTCCGATGACATGGCCAGTCACGCTGAAACTCGACAGCGCAGTCTACCCGCTCAGCGTGGTGAAACGCGCCGCTTATTCCCTGGCCGACACTGTCGCGATCCAGGTCGGTATTGAAACCAATCAGATAAGCATCACGGCCCACCCCGCTGAAGCAAGGCTAACGCTTTCCCCGGAGCAGGCTCACTCGCTGATCCTCCAGCATCTGAACGACTTCGCCCTACGCGACCATATAAACCGCGAAACAGCAGGGTTGCGCGAAGTCCTGGCCCGAGCCGCGCTCGCTGGATGTGGGGTTTCGCAGTGACACTGATTGCGACAGACGCCAAGCACTACCGCTTGCTGCCTTTTCGATTCATGCGCATGAACACGGGACATGACCGTGACATCCTACTCACCTCCGATACCGGTGAGTACATGCACGTGAACGACGCGCAATTACGAGCCCTCAGTTACTTCGACGTTCAAGCAAGTACGCCTTTTTACAAGGACCTGCTGGCCCGCCACTTCATCTACGAACCCGGCCGCCACGACCCGTTCCCAGAAATGGCCGCGCAGTATCGCAGCCGCAAGGACTTCATCTTCCAGGGCCCTGCACTGCACTTGTTCGTGGTTACATTGCGCTGCAACCACACCTGCCAGTACTGCCAGGTGTCGCGGGCCCCTCTGGGAGGATCCGGCCACGACCTGTCGGAAGCGGATGCACAGGCGGCGGTCGATCGCCTGTTCGAATCGAATGCTCCCGCCCTGACTGTGGAGTTTCAGGGTGGCGAGCCGCTTCTGGCCTTCGAGCGCGTCCGCCAGATTGTCGAATGGGTCGTTGAACGGAACGTGGTCGAACAACGGGATATCCAGTTCGTCATCACCACCACGCTGCACCACCTGACGGAGGAAATACTCGACTTCGCAGAAAAAAATCGCATCCAGTTTTCGACCTCGCTCGATGGGCCCGCGCCCTTGCACAATGCCAACCGCCCTACCCCGTCACGAGACTCCTACGAACGCACTGTAAAAGGCATCCAGTGGGTCCGTGAGCGCCTTGGCCATGATGCAGTTTCCGCGCTGACCACGCTGACTTCAAGAAGCCTCGAACAACCTGAAGCGATCATCGATGAGTATGTAAGCCAGGGCTTCTCCGGCATCTCGCTTCGGCCTCTGAGCCCTTATGGGTTTGCCACCAAGAGTGCCCATCGACTTGATTATCCGATTGAGCGATACCTGGCCTTCTACAAGAAGGCACTGGACTATTTGCTGCGTATCAACCAGCAGGGCGTGTACCTGTCGGAGAGTTACACGAGCCTGCTGCTGAAGAACATCCTCACGCCCTTCTCCTCCGGCTATGTGGACCTGCGCTCCCCTGCTGGCGCAGGTACTGCGGCGTTGGTTTACAACTATGACGGTTATGTCTATCCCTCGGACGAAGCCCGAATGTTGCTGGAGATGGGTGAAGATAGCTTGAGGCTCGGCACCGTACAGCAACACTTGTCTGAACTACTGGCATCGCCCGTCATGGAGGCATTGCTTGCCAGTGGTGTTGCGGAGGCACTGCCGGGCTGCTCGGACTGCGCACTGGTCCCCTACTGCGGCGCAGACCCCATCGAACACTATGCGCGCCAAGGCGACCCAATCGGACACCGGGTGTTCAGCAGCTTCTGCAAGAAAAACATGGGACTGCTGAAGCATTTATTCGGCCTGCTTCGCGATGGCGACGACAACGCGCAGAGGGTGCTGTTGTCCTGGTTGAACAGGCGCTCCTACAGCGATGTTCGGTTCCCGGGTTACAGGGGCTGATGGCGATGCTGCGCAAAGACACCCATTTCGAAATCCATCACCTGAATGAGCCAAAGCTGCTCAAAGTCATCACCCTGGATGAGTTTATCGAACAAGGCCTGGCTGTATGTGCCGGAAACGCTGAGGTCGGTGAGCTGCTGCTTTGGCTGCCAAACCAAGAACGGCTACGGAGCCCGAACCTGCTTTCATTGCCCGTGGGTGGATTCCTGACCCCAGAGCCATTGATTGGCGACTTCGACAGCGAGCGGCTACACCTGCACACACCCAAAGATGCGGATGTCGTGCAGCCCGGCGATGTCATTGCCATCACACCAGGCAACGCTTTGGTGCGAGTGCTGTATCGACGAGGCTCGGACAGCAACCTGCTGTTCATGACCGATCGTTGCAACAGCCTCTGCCTGATGTGCTCGCAGCCACCCAAAGATATCGATGACCGTTGGCACATCGAGGAAAACCTTCGGCTGATCGACCTGATGGACCCGGGCGAGGAAAACTTGGGCATCAGCGGCGGCGAGCCAACACTCTATCGCGACGGCCTACTCGAAACTCTGGCCAAGTGCAAAGCCGTTTTGCCGCAGAAATCCATTCATGTGCTCAGCAATGGGCGCCTGTTCAAAGATCCGAGCTGGATCCAAGCACTCTCTACTATCGACCACCCTCAGTTGAGCTGGGGTATTCCGCTGTATGCCGACAATGCCGAAGACCATGATCATGTGGTGCAGGCTCCCGGCGCGTTTAGCGAAACCCTGCAAGGTCTTTACAACCTGGCGCGTGCCAACCAGATCATCGAGATACGCGTGGTGCTCAATCGCCTGACCACGCCACGCTTGCCAGAACTTGCCCACTACGTGTTCAGGAACCTGCCCTTCGTGCGGCATGTTGCGCTGATGGGTATCGAGAGTACCGGCCTGGCCAGGAAGCACTATGAAGAACTGTGGATTGACCCGCTGGACTATCAGGAGTCGTTGAGCCAGGCCGTGTATTTCCTGTTCAACCGCGGAGTGCCGGTTTCGATCTACAACTTGCCCCTGTGCCTGATCCCGGCCCACCTCTCGCGTTTCGCCCGCCAGAGCATCTCGGACTGGAAGAACCTGTTCATCGATACCTGCCAGCAATGCGCTGCCGTCAAACATTGCTCTGGCTTCTTCAAATCCCACACCGACCGCTGGCAGAGCCGCGGCGTACAACTACTATCGACCGAGGCCTTTAGCGCCTATGCAAGGAGTGCACAGTGAAATTGCTCGATCGCTGGAAAGTCCTCATCAGTGGGATCAGCCTGCTGCCAATGGCAAGTACCACCCTGGCACAGGCGGGCCATCTGTCGCTCGCGGATGCGAACTGGCAACCCCCCGACAAGCTACAGCCCCCGGTATTTGCCGATACGCTCAATGCGCCAAACACCGTCAACATCTATGCGGCACATCGCTCGCACAGTTCTCACCGGTCCCACAGTTCGCACAGTTCTCACTACAGCGGCTCGGGTGGCTATAGCGCACCTCGCTACTACAGCCCACCCGCTACCAGCACCCGAAGCTACAGCGCGCCGAGTGCTTCGAGCAGCATCCCAAGCAGCAGCAGCCTTTATCGGTCGTCTGGCACTACCAGCGGGACAAGTTCGAGCACTTCAAAGAGCCGCGCGACCAATGAGCAGAAAAGCAACCTGGTCACCCGTGTGCAGACCGCGCTGATGGTGCGCCAGTATTACCAAGGCACCATTGATGGGGTGATGGGCAAGGCGACACGTGGTGCGTTGATGGCCTTTCAGATGGACAGTGGGCTGACCGTGAATGGCCGGATGGATACACCATCGCTGAATGCGTTGGGGATCAAGATTCCATAAGTCGCTTCAAGTTAAAGCTAGCGTCCGTTCAGCAACGGAGGAATTATCCCATGCAGCATATCATTCAGGTCGACAACACTCTCTGGGCATTAACCAGCCGTCTGCAAGGCAAGGAACTGCAAATACCGTCGCGTAGCGCCCGTTTCCGAATCACGACCGTTGATGCAAATCGCGTTGTGATTGAGACCGGATTGGAAGACTCGCAGTTGGCGCTGACTCGAGCAGCTTTCCAGCAAACGTTGGACTACCTCGCTGGTAACAATTATTTCGGACAAGCACAAGCTGTGGAAGTCAGCTCCAACCATACGTACGAAAAAGCCGGCCCACTTTGCCAAGCGGCTCGTTACAGAGCCGAAAATAAACCGGGCAGTCTTCATTATTGAAGCAAAAGTAGAAATTTTCATTTGGGCTGTTGCAGACAGCAAGGGACAGAGCCTTGTCAGACCTAAATTATCAAAAACAGGCGCAGGACTACTATGGTAAGGCCCCCGTCATCATTCTGGGCAGCGGCGCGTCCGCTGCACATGGCGTGTCTGGAATGTGGGCATTGGCGAACCACTTGGTCGAAAATACGGACATTTCAGGATTGAACACTGCCGAGATCGACGCGTGGGCCAAATTCTGTCAGTTGCTGAAGGATAATGTCGACTTGGAGGCAGCCCTGCACCAGATCGATGCTTCTAACACGCTCACGGCAAGAATCATCAAGTCAACTTGGGCGCTGATAAACTCTGAAGACAGCAAAATCTTTCAGGATAGCCTCCAGAACAATTCGATGTTCCCCCTGAGTCGGCTGCTTGAACATATGTTCATGAGCAGTCTGAAAATTATTAACATCGTGACTACGAATTATGATCGGTTGGCAGAGTACGCCTGCGATCAGGGTCGGATTCACCACTACACCGGGTTCACGCATGGTTATTTCCGCCAGCTTGCAGCTGCGACGGAAATAAACGCTGCGCGCCGCGTAAATATCTGGAAGGTGCATGGATCCCTTGATTGGTTCCAGTCCCCTCTTAACGATACCGTTGCCTTCTCGGTCACTCAGGATGTACCTGATAAATATGAGCCTCAGATCGTAACCCCTGGCAGCCAGAAATATCAGAAAACTCACCTTGAGCCATTCCGTTCCATCATCAACAACGCCGATACGGCCATTAATGAGGCAGGCTCATATCTGTGCATTGGCTACGGTTTCAATGACGAACACATCCAGCCGAAGCTCATGGCGAAATGCCTTCGCCAGAAAGCGCCAGTCACAATTATAACCTTTGCGCTTTCCGAGTCTGCCAAAAGACTAATTCTTGAAGGCAAGGCCCAAAACTATCTGGCAATCGAGCGCGGCGCAACAAACGACCAATCAATTGTCTACTCCTCTCTGAGTGATACCCCAGTGACGGTAGAAAGGAATATCTGGAGTCTTGAAGGTTATCTGTCACTCATAATGTAGGAAAACAATATGCCGATCTTTAATTTTAAGGATGAAGAAGCGCTTGGCAAAGTGGCCTCCGTCGATACCGCAACTGTCATGGTGGAAGTGGAGAATGTCCACCAGCTCAAGCGCCTGCAGGTGAATCATCTGGCCGTTCTGCAAAGCAGCAGGATCGGCCAACACCTTATCGGTCTCATTACACAGGTGACACGGAAGCGGGCCATCGGCGATCTCGTAATTGATGGGATCAATGATCAACCTTCTGAGTTGAACCTGTGCCGTATCTCTCTAATTGGCACCATGCTTGACCGCGATGGAGAACGTGAGAATGTTTTTCGCCGTACGCTGGAAAGCGTTCCAGAAATTGATGCCAATTGCTTTTCGCTGGAGGGTGACAATCTTACCGGGTTCATGCGCACACTCTCTAACGTAGCCGCAGGTGGTAACGCCCTGACACTCGGCAAATACACTTTGGATGAGCATGCTGTTGCCTATCTTAACGGCAACAAATTCTTCCAGCGCCATGCATTCATTGGCGGAAGCACCGGCTCCGGAAAGTCTTGGACGACCGCCAAAATCATTGAGCAGATGTCGGGGCTGGCTTCTGCTAACGCGATTGTCTTCGATCTGCATGGCGAATATTTGCCTTTGGTTGGTGCCGGTATTCAGCACTTCAAAGTGGCGGGCCCCGCAGACGTTGAGGCTGGACGCACCCTTGATAAAGGTGTGCTTTACCTACCGTATTGGCTACTGTCGTACGAAGCGCTCGTTTCCATGTTTGTCGACCGGAGCGACCAAAACGCGCCTAACCAGGCCATGATCATGGCGCGTGAAATTAACCAGGCGAAAAGAAAGTACCTTGAGGACAACGACCAAACAGATGTGCTGAAACACTTCACAGTGGACAGCCCGGTTCCATTTGATCTCGATTTCCTGATGGGCAGACTGAATGAGATCAACATCGAGATGGTCCCTGGCGCTAAGGCTGGCAGTGAAAAGCAGGGCGATTTCTTTGGCAAGCTTGCTCGAATGATCTCTCGGCTTGAAAACAAGATCTCCGATAGACGCTTGGGCTTTATGTTCAACGGCGGTGGAGACGTTCTGGATTTCACCTGGCTTGAAAAATTCGCCAGCGCCGTGCTCGGCAGCACTGGTGAGAACGGTAAGGCTGGCATTAAGATTATCGACTTCTCGGAGGTGCCGTCGGACGTTCTGCCGCTGATCGTATCCCTTGTTGCGCGAGTCACGTTCTCCGTTCAGCAGTGGACTCCTTCTGAGATGCGTCATCCTATTGCGCTCCTTTGTGACGAAGCGCATCTCTACATGCCGCAACGCAACATGGCCGATTCTGCCGATGATATCTCCCTGGATATCTTTGAACGTATCGCCAAGGAAGGTCGAAAATACGGTGTAAGCCTGGTGGTGATCAGCCAGCGCCCGTCTGAAGTCAACAAGACGATGCTCAGTCAGTGCAGTAACTTCGTCTCCATGAGGCTGACGAACGCAGAGGACCAAAGTGTTATCAAGCGTCTGCTTCCTGACAGCCTTGGCGGCTTCAGCGACATTCTTCCGACTCTTGATACGGGTGAAGCCCTGGTCGTAGGTGATGCTAGCTTGTTACCGAGCAGGATCAGGATCGACGAGCCCGCAAACAAACCTAATAGCGGTACGGTAAATTTCTGGGATGAATGGCAAAAAAATGCCAAAGATAACCGCCTCTCGACTGCTGTAGAAAACTGGCGCAAGCAGAACATCCAGTAATAAATAAAACCTCAAGGAGCATCTGCCCCTTGAGGTTTTATTATTCGAACTGAGTATGCTTCTTCCTGCACAGGAAGGATATAGATTTTAACCCCCACCAGTATTCATCCAAGGCTTTGAAATACTGCCAACGCCAGAATCTCTGCCTAACCGCTCTTGGCTATGTCGTTTCAGAAATAGACTATAACTTACTAGCTGAAGGTTGGCCAAAGCTCCCCCTTATGAGCCAGACAAAAAACCAAATATTAAAAAATATTGAGAATGCAATCTTTCGACTCCAAGACCGCGACTTCATATTATTCTCACCAACAAATGAAATCGAGGAGGTTGCAGACTTACCTCCAGCAATAAAACAGATCACACAGAATAGAAAATATTTTAAATGCGTATGTTCTTTTGAGCGAGTAACATTCTCCACTTCGGAGTTAAGTTTGCCGTATAATCTCCTCAGCCTTTCAGTTTGTCCAGACGTTGGAATGAGTATCTTATCGCCAAGCTCTTGGCTATTTATCAGAAGCTCAACAGGCGTTTCCTGACAAATCTTCGAGCCATCGCGATGCGAACAGACGCTTGAATTCAAACGTTCAATATCATCCTTGCTAGGAATATTCGCCAACCAAGAGTCACCGTATCGTCTAAATTCAGGTTCCGACTGCGTTATCTCAGGAGGCAATGTATTAAAAATACTCCGCGCCCTTTCGCAAATATTTTTTTCTTGCATAGCAAGCGCCAAGTTAGCCTCACAAAGCGAATTCAAAACCGTATATCTGTCATTATAGAAATCTAGATACTTACCAATGATTGCATTGGTTCGGACCTTGCTTTCCTCATGAGATTTCGCCTGTGAATCCACAACCAAATACATACACCCTACAAGTGTTAAGAGACACCATAAATGATCGTAAGCGTGTTTGAATTTTTGGCTTTTAAAAATATTTGCCACCATCATAATAGCGGCCCACCCCCACATAAATGCAATTAGAAAGCTTGCACCATTACTCCAAAACCCTCCAATATAACCCGCCCCCAAATGAAACTCATTCGGGATGAAAAAAACCAGCGGCATAGATATACCCAGCAACGACAAAACGCCTGGCAGGAGTACGATTGCGAGCATGGTTATTCCCGCCGTTTTCCCGAGAATAAATCCACCTCTAACAAGCATGAGCACGAGAGGAGCAAGCAATACAAACAACAGCCCTGCGATTATTTTCACTCCCGCAACCGGACTTAAATTAAGTATGGGTAGCGGGAAATCCGGATCATGGATATTATTCAATAAGCCAAATAGACCAACACCCTCAAGATTTTGAGATATGCCGTATGCCGCTATGTATGCGAAGAAAAAATACGGCTTAAAAAATATGAATATCAGCTGCACTATTTTTCACCAGTGAAAACCAAAGAATTTTAGCCAACAGTATAATTCCAATCACAAGCAATGCGCACGCAGCCTCATCAAGCCCAAAGCAACAAACATCCTTGTATCGATTCATATAAAGATCAGTGGCGATTCGCAAAGCCAATGGGTCGATGCAAATTACTCAATTTCTACGTCCGCTCATCACATCTTAGTCTTCCCGATCAGATGGGTTTGAGGTTCATCTTGGCTTCAAAAATCAGCAGATCGCTTTCCTCGTTGTTAATCATCATGTTCACTAGGCGAGGGCTCACTTCGATCTCGCCGCCGAGCGTCGCACGCACAGTTTCGGGGTACCGTTCGAGCATCAGATCCGCCAGGCCATGGCTGTAGCCATCGCGGATGAGCTTGATCTTGGTGTCATCCGCAGTACCGTATTTGATGAGTTTGTAGAAGCCTGGATCCAGGGCACCAACCCCATTCAGCACCTCGACGAACTTGAAAATCTTGTTGTCGAAGAAATCGTTCTCGTCCTTGAGACGGACGATTGCCAGGTTAATACGCTCGCCGTCATCCTTTTGGGAGATTCTTACCCAGTTCTCGTACTTGCTGTCGCGATATTTGGTATCACCCCATTTACCCACGAATACGTGATCGCTATGGCTAGTCTCGACCAGCTTTTTCCAGTACGCGAGCGTCTGTCGGATCGTCTGCTTGACGCTGAGTTTCTTCAGCTTCCAATCCAGGATCATGGCGTAAAA
The DNA here is from genome assembly GCF_020790195.1 of Pseudomonas sp. HN8-3. Taxonomy (NCBI): domain Bacteria; kingdom Pseudomonadati; phylum Pseudomonadota; class Gammaproteobacteria; order Pseudomonadales; family Pseudomonadaceae; genus Pseudomonas; species Pseudomonas sp. HN8-3. The sequence continues at coordinate 2,909,516 of NZ_CP086206.1, read as the reverse complement.
ATTCCGGGCAGGCTCTTGCTTGAGACGCACCAGGTCGCTGTACTCTCGGCTGTCGTCGAAGTGATCGACGAACGATTTGGAGATCGCAAGCATCAGCCTGTCAACGGTATTGATGACGCCGTTCGCCTCGATGCCTCGCCTGATCTTCCGTTCAATAGCCTGCTCCTCTGAGAACACGTCAATTTCACTGACACTGTTCGCGATGAGGAGCTTGCCCACCTGAGTAGTAACGTAACGACACTCTCGATCTTTAACCACGCCAGGATGCAGATTCTCTAGACGAGCCACGGCGTCGTCATAGAGAACCGACACCTTCCCATCGATGATCTTGGTGGCTTCAAGCAGAACGTTGCTGACAGTGTCCTTGACCACCTTTGAGACGTTGACGGATTTATCGTAGAAAGTCTCAAGCGCTGCATTTTCGCGTGTGTAGCCATTTACGCCCAACAGGTAGATGCTGGACTCCAGCTTTCTCAACGCAGCCTTAGCTCCAGGCGCAAAGACCTCACTGAACCGATTGACGCGTCCGACCAGGTTCTTGAATTGAGATGGTGTCAGCTTTTGCTTCCCTTTGAAAAAATCAAAAACGAAGAGTCGTTCGATCGGCAGGTTCACCCCTTCCAGAAGCGTGGAGTTGCAGACCAGAAACCTCATCTGCTTGGAGCTACTGAAGAGGTTCTCCAAGTAAAGACGGATGGTGTCAGGGATCGAACCATGGTGGTACATAACGCCTTTGCGCAGGCAGCCGATCAGTTTGTAGCGTCGGTCAAAAAGCTCTCCTAGCTCGGCACAGGCCGTCTGGATCAGCGGACAATCTACGGGCGGCAGCACGGCTGCCAGTTCAACCGCAAATGACTCAATGCTTTTCTTCCTGTTGCCGTAAACAATGTTTTTGGACAGTGCTTCGCCTTTGATGAGCTCGAAGCAGTTTGCATACCTCCGATCGAACTCCATCCAGTCATTCAGGAAATGGTCATAGAGCTTGAGCTTCGTCTGGCCCCTCCCTCCCCTAAAATCCCTGATGTAGAAGCGCTCAGACTTGATGTACTCGTCGATCTTGAATCCGCTCGGGATCATGTCCAGGAAGCGCACACGGACGTTGAGTTCATCGCATAGGAAGGGAGTCAGGAACTTGAATGATGTTTCCGGATTACGAGCACCCAGGATGCACAGCATGGCAGCCAGTAACTCACTTCTGCGGTCGCTCTGCAGCAGGTTGTGGGCCTCGTCGACGAAGACCATATCGAAGCTCAGCCCGGCGTTCTCGTTCAAGAGCCTGTTGAGCCGCTCCTGGGTCAGGACAAATGCCCTGTTCTTTCGCTCAACCGAATACATCTCGGGATGGGTCACCACCTTGCCCAACCCCTCAATGTCCGCGTAGATCAACCGCTTTTTCGTCTGGGCCAGCAGAGCCTTAGAAGGCACAAGGATCAGGATGCGCTGCCCTGGATTTTCCCTCACCGATTGGATGATGAGCTCAGATTTACCGTAACTGGTCGGAGCAACCACGACTGACGACTTACGGTACTCCGACTGAACAAATGTCCGCAGGGCATCCTGTTGCTCAGTCAGCACGATGCCTTGATCACGGAAGGTATCGATGTAGCTGCCCACGATGTTTCGGATGAACGACTCGCTGCGGTGATCATCCTCGGAAAAGTAGCTGCTGATTACTGCTGAGACAGGGTGAAGACCACTGTTGAGTGCTACATCGTACAGCGCCTGGTACTGACCCGAAGCGTTACCGTAAAACAGGATAATGCGGTAGCCGAGACGTCGAATTTCGAGGGTCTTGTGGTTAAGGAGCAGCACGGCGATCGCCAAAAGTTTCACAATCTCTGTGTTACCCAGTTCGTCTCCCTTGAGGAGTTGGAAATACAGATCCTTGAACTTGGTGTTGCCCAGTTTCCTGATAGTCAGCTCTTCCATGCTACTGCTCCGCCTCCTGCCTCAAAAACTCTTCCAGCTTTTCCATGGTGCCTTTGTGGAGGGACAGCACCCACACCGTTTTGAACACAGCTTCAGCTACCAGCTTGGTGGTGAAATTTGACACGGTATTTTCGGCGATAGCCTGGGACACTTCGCTGAACAGGGCAGAGACCAGAAACACATTGTTGTCCGAAGCACTCGCCCCGTCTTCTTCAGCCAAATCACCTTCCATCTCCAAGATCTCAATAACCGAGTCCCGGTAATTAGCTTTGTTGTGGATCGCATTTTTCGCGGCATTTATCGCATTGAGCCAGTGATTGAGCTCCGGCTCAGCCAAACGCCTCTTGAGGTCATCCCGAGCCAAACGCAATTGAGCACTTGTGGCCGAGCAAGAAGTCTTGTCCGCCCCTCTGCCGCCCGACTTGACCTCGGTGATCCAGACGTTGTTGGTTGAGGTCTCGTATAGGAGGAGATCGAAGCCCTTCCGGATACTCTTCTCTTCCATATTGAAGAACGGGGAGACCACATCGAAGTTGGGGAAGAGCTTCAGAATGATGACGTGAGACAGGAGCTCACCCAGCATACCAATCCGGGTTTCCCAAGTTTTCTTGGAATAGCGCTCGTTCCAGAAGTGCTTAATCGTCGCAGGGTATTTGTAGATCGCCCTGTCCTTGCTGGCCTGATCAGCACCATGGCAGATACGGGTGAGGTTTTCCCTCAGCGCGAGCTTAAGCTCATCAGAAAAATTCTCGACACAACACAGGGCATACTGATCTACCTGCTTGAAGCTCACGCCATCCATAACACTTCCTACAAACACTAAACCGCAGAATCCTCTTGCGGTTGCTGCGCGCGATCAATGATCCCGCCCTGATTAAGGGTAGGCACCAGCTGAGCAGCTGTGCGCGCGAGTGAGATCTGGTCAGGGATGACCGATAGCAGCACTCTGCCAGCGTTACCGCAAGTTAGCGTGATTGACGGGAGCGGTAAACAACAACGGAGACAATTTTTGGTGCAAATCGTCGGAGGTTGCGCAATGGCTGTATAAGTATCCAGATGTTCGCAGATCAATCAGCGTCGGACTGAAAGATTCGCAGCACCGTAGACAGCTCTATCCGACGTCGCTGGTAATTCCCGACTGAGAGGTAGGCAATGCGAGCCCCCCTCCCTTCACTTATGAACTACTGAAAGCCATCTGAATCCATCTGGCTCTGCCGGAGATCGCCATTCGCGAACCTGATGCACTGGGGGCAAAACTGGGGGCACATTTGAATTTTTTCCGCCTGAAAATACCGTCCTAGAGCCCAGTCAAAATGTTTTTCGGGGATCCGGATAGCCTCTAGCAAGAGTCGGCTTGATATGCACTCGCTGTGCAACGAAAAGACAGCGACCCAGCGTCACGCTTGAATCCAGACCTGTGCAGGCCTACCCTGCACGCGTCGAACAATCACCCAACACGTCAAGGAAGACTTCAAATGTGGGATGGCAGCGTTACCTTTGGCGACTCGTGGGCCGGCTACATTGGCCGTGCGGATCAAAACACTGCTCATTCCCATGTCGCCATCCAACTGTGCATCGGCGTAGGTCACCCCGCCACCCTTGAGTTGCCCGGAAGGGTGCTCCGTGCGGCAGGTGTGATCATCGGTCCCAACGTCGAACACCGTGCCGTGGCGGAGAGTCATCCGGTAGCGTTTTTATATGTCAGCCCGGACACGGCGTTGGGCCGTGCACTCAATGCGTTGCTCCAGGACGATGGCATCGCCCTGGCCAGTGATGAACTGCTGACGTGCTTTCGCCGTAGTACATCCCTGTCGCACTTTGTCGATGCCCTCTCGCGTTTGCTGGCAATTACCCCGCCGATCGACCACAGGCTCCACAAAGCCCTGAATATTTTGCGCCTGGACCGCGACGGCCCAGGTTGCGTCAGTCGCGCTGCCCAGGCGGTGGGGTTGTCCAGCCCCCGGTTGCGCTGCGTCGCCGCCCACCAGATGGGGGTTTCCCTCTCCCAGTGGATCATCTGGAACAAATTGGAACGGGCCTCCAAATCCCTGGCCGGCGGTTCGACTTTATCGGACGCCGCCGCCGACGGCGGTTTCTCCGACCAGGCGCATCTGGCTCGCATGATGCGCCGCATGATTGGCATGACGCCGCGCACCGCCGCTGAGGTTTTGCGTAAGACAAGCGTTTCGTTCAAGACGCACTGATATCAAAACGCCAATATCGATCGCATCTTATTCGCGACAACGTTAAGCGCTGATCACCTCCTCCCAGAGCACCTCAGCGCCACCGAAAGTGAATAGAAGAGTGTTCGCCCGGGGCACCTGTGCCTGCAATTCGGCGAAACGCACCATGAATTCTTTCGATGAATCCGCAGGATGCGCCCTACATGTCAGCACAGCAAAAACTAACCGTCCTTCTCACTGGAGGCTCAGGGGTGCTCGGTGAGTCACTGATCGACTGCCTGGCAGAGGACTTTCACCTGGTCTGCCTGGCGCGCAAGAGCCGTATCCGCGATCCCCGAGTGGAAGTGCTCAAGGGTGATATTTGCAGCGTTGACCTGGGCTTGGCCAGCGACGTTTATGCGGCGCTGGTTGAGCGTGTCGACTGGGTGATCCACGCCGCGGCGGTGACGCGCCTGGACGGTGATATCGATCAGATCTTTTCGGTGAACTACCTTGGCACCGAAAACGTCGTGGCCTTCGTGCAGCAAGCCAAGGTGCCGCTGTATCACATCAGCACCGCCTTTACCCACCCTTGCGACTATTACGAAGGCGTGCAACCGGAAACGCCATACGAAGTCGCCAAGCGCCAGGCCGAAACCCTGGTGCGCTCGGCTGGCATCGATGTGTCGATCTTTCGTCCATCCATCATTATCGGTGACGCCAGCACCGGGCATATGCCCAACTTTCAGGGTTTCCATATGACCATGGGGCTGATGATGTCTGGCGTACTGCCCATCGTACCCTGCCCGCCTGCTGGCTATGTGGACCTGATCGCCCGTGACGTCGCGGCCCGAGCGATTGCCAACGCGCTGCACCAGCGTTTGATCGGCGACGACTACTTTCTCACCAGCGGCCCACAGGCTCTGGATCTGACGGGGCTGCTGGACCTGATGTGCCAATCCATGGAAGCCCAGATGCAACCCTTCACACGGCCACGCTGCATGGCGCCGGATATTTACGAACGGTTGATCCGCCCGGTATTTCTGCCGGCGCTGAGCGGCAATATCCAGGCTGCCCTGACCCGTGCCACCCAGTTGTGCCGCTATGCCTGCCTGCGCACGCCACTGCCCACTTCATTGCCGCAGTTACTCGGCGAGCCGGCGTTCAGCCAGCGTGATGTTGGCCGCGAGTTGCTGCTGTCGCTCAACCACCTGGCACCCAAGCTGGGGGCTCTGACGCGCATGCTCAAGCAGCCGGTGACAACGTCCACAGAAGCGAGCGTGGCATGAACCACACTGTTATCGAACCTACTCTCGACGCTGCACAGGTCGACCAATACCTGCGCCAGCACGTCAACTCGGGCTACGCACGCCTCGCCTCGCTGATGAACCTGCCGATCGAGCAGTCCAGCCGTGGCGTCTACATCTACGACGAGCAAGGCCGTCAATACCTGGATGCAGGCGGCTATGGCGTGTTTTTCCTCGGCCATGGCCACCCGGTCGTCGTGGAAGCGGTTACCCGGCAACTGCAGCAAAACGCTTTGGCCAGCAAGTTGTTGCTCAACCCGCAACAGGCCTTTGCAGCACGTGCCCTGGCAGCGCAGTGCCCGGGCGACCTGGACTATGTGTTCTTTTGCAATTCAGGCGCCGAGGCCACCGAAGCCGGCTTGAAGCTCGCGCGCCTCAACGGTTGCCGTCGTACGCTGTCGACCTTCGGGGGGTTCCACGGCAAGACCCTCGGCGCCCTCGCCGTCACCGGCCGCGAGAGCTACCGAGAACCCTTCAATGGGTTGCTCAGCGACAGCGAGTTCGTGCCGTTTGGCGACAGCGTCGCACTTGAGCAGCAACTACGCGCATCGCCGGACAAGGCCTGCGTGATCCTCGAACCGATCCAGGCCGAAGCGGGAGTCATTCTGCCGCCATCGGGTTACCTCAGGCGTGTGCGCGAGCTGTGCAATCAGTATGGCGCCGTGCTGATTATCGACGAGATCCAATCTGGCCTGGGCCGCACCGGCTATTGGTGGGGCTGTGACCAGGAACAGGTGGTGCCCGACATCATGCTGGTAGGTAAAAGCCTGTCCGGCGGTTGCGTACCGGTGAGCGTCATGGTCGCCAGCGCCACGATCTATGCGCCGTTCAATCGCAACCCTACGGTCCACACCTCGACCTTCGGCGCCAACCCGCTGGCCATGGCGGCCGTGCAGGCCACGCTGCAAGTGATGGTGCAAGAAGACCTGGTCGCGCGTGCCCGGTTACTGGGCCAGGACCTGCACGCCCGCTTCAGCGCGCTGTTGCAACAAAGAGGTTGGGCCGAACGTGTGCAACTGCGCAGTGCGGGTTTGCTGTTGGGCTTTGAGTTCGCCGAGGCCTCAATTGCCGCCAACATGGTCATGGCCCTGATCGAGCAACGCATCATTGTGTGCCACTCGCTCAATGATCACCGGGTGATAAGGCTGACGCCGTCGCCATTGCTGACGGCCCAGGATTGCAACTGGTTGATCGAAGGCTTCACCCAGGCACTGACCACTTCGATGCCATCCCTTTAAATGGAGTTTTCCCCCATGCAAGAAGTCAACGTGCAGGCCCATATTCCCCATGCCTGCGCTGATGAAGTATTTGCGGTGATCAGCGATTTCAGCAATTACGTCGAGCTCTGCGAGTCGGTGCGCGATATCAGCATCAACAAGGTCAGCGACCAGGTGTCGTTTACGTCCTGGGAGGTCAACTTCCACAGCGGCATTCTCAAGTGGCAGGAGCGTGACACCTTCAATGCCGACACCCGGGAAATTCATTTCGAGCAGATGGCCGGCGACGTCGATCACTTCTCCGGCACCTGGCACGTCTTGCCGGACGGCAAGGACGCGATCATCTCCTTCAAATCGCGCTTCGACCTGGGCCTGCCGATGCTCGCGGACATGCTCGACCCTGTGGCCAAACAAGCCATCCGGGACAACATTCACTCGATCATCACCGGCCTGTTTCCGGCGAGCTACTTGAAGGCCTGAACCATGTCACTGTCGTTACTGAATCGCTCACGCGATCTGCTTCAACGCTACGCCCCTGGTTTTGACGAGCGTCTGGCGGCCATTCCTCCGGCCCAGCGTGAGGCGCCACAGAGCGAGGTCATCGCCCTGTTCAAGCAACATGGCCCGGTGGGTTTGCTGGTCAACCGCGAAGCCGGCGGGCTGGGCGCGAATATCCTCGACGCGGTGCATGTGCAGATCGCCCTGGGGGCCCGCTCGCCCTCGCTGGCAGTGGCCAGCACCATGCACCAGTTTTCCGTGGCGAGCTTATTGGCACTCACGCAGAACGGTGGCGGCGCCGAAGGCCTGTTGCTGGCTGCCGTCGCACAAAAACGCTTGTTGCTGTCTTCGGGGTTTGCCGAGGGCACCAGCGGAGCGGGCATTCTCGACTCGGCCATGCAAGCGGTGCACACCCCAGAGGGGGTGTTACTCAGCGGCAGCAAGAAGCCCTGCTGCCTCGGACAGTCGATGGACTTGCTCACCGCCAGCTATATCCGCCAAACCCCTGGCGGCGAAGAGCTGATGGTCGCATTGATTCCGGCCACTGCGCCGGGCATCAGCCGTAATCCCTTCTGGCAGAACAGCGCCTTGGCCGGCGCTGAAAGCATCGAAGTGCGCCTCAACGAAGTGCTGGTGCCCGAGCGCATGGTGTTTTCCGCCGGTTACACCCACCAGCTGGGCGACGTGCAAACCGTGGGTTTTATCTGGTTCGAACTGTTGATTTGCGCATCCTATGTGGGTGCCTGCGCCGGCCTGATCGAGTCGGTCACAGACGCCGCCCGCTGGACCGCGCATCACCGCGTGGACCTGGCAGCCGACCTGCAATTGGCGATCAGCGCGCTGGAAGGCGCGGCCCTGGATATCGAGCGCAACCCACAGGACTTGCCTAACGTGCTGGCCCGTCTGCTGCTGGTGCGTTACGGCATCGAGCAACGCCTTGCCCAGCTCTCCGACCAGGCTCACGCCATGTTGGGCGGGATGGCGTTCATCACCAGCAACCTGAGCTCCAACGGGTTGATGGCCTGCCGCGGTCTGCAATTTCATCCACCGGCCAGGATCTCGATGGCGACCAACCTTGACACCTACTTGTCCGCATCAACCTTCAGCATGACCGGAGCGCACTCATGAACCTGCTCGGAAAAACCATTGTTATCACCGGCACCGCGCGCGGCCTGGGTTTCGCAGCGGCCTGCAAACTCAAGCAACTGGGCGCCACCGTGATTGGCCTTGACATCCTCGCACCGCAAGACAGCAGTCTGCTGGACGCGTTTTATCAAGTCGACCTGTGCGACCGCCACGCCGTGGCCAACGTGATCAGCGCCATCAGCACCGATTTCGGCGACATCGACATTCTGGTCAATAACGCCGGCACCCTGACGCTGGAACGCGGCGAAACCGGCGTCACCGATGAGGTGACCCGCGCGGTGGATGTCAACCTGTTCGCGCCTTGGCAACTGACTTCGGGGTTCCTGCCGGGGTTGCTGCGAAAGCGCGGCAAAGTGGTCAACGTGTCCTCACTGTTCGCGCTGGTGAATGCACCCTACGTGGCCGCCTATGCTGCGAGCAAACGTGCGCTGAGCGCTTATTCGGATGTGCTGCGTATGCAGTATCGCGGGGAACTTGACGTGGTCACGGTGTACCCGGGGTTCATCGACACGGCGATCCACTTGCCCGCGCAGCGTGTGGGCCTGTCGGTCAAACGCCTGGTGACCTTCAAATGGGGTGACAAGACCCTGCTGTCCCTCGAAGAAAAGCTGGATGCCGCCGCGAACGGCCTGGTACGTGCCTGCCAGAAAAATGGCCTGCGCAACCGGGGGCTGACGTTCATGGGCACGCTGGCCATGTATACCGCACGCAGCGTGCCGAGCGTGGTGGATGGCTTTATCGCCATGCGCCTGCGCACGCTCACGCGCGGCGGCCACCTGGTGCTCAACCCTGAACTGATCGAGTAAGCCGTCGCCAATGGCCAGCCACCTGCACCCCAAGCCCCAGGTCCGTCTCGACCGTGCCTTGTTCAAGGCCCGGCCGAGGGAGTCCTTGCTGATCATCGCCTACGCCTTGAGCCTGTACCTGTTGCCACTGGCACTGTTTGTGTGGGTGACGACCACAGCTTCCACCCTGTGGACGCTGGTGTGTTTGCCGTTGGTGGTATTGGCGGGATACGGGTTATTTCTGCAAGCGATCCTTGGGCATGAAGGTTTCCACTTCAACCTGAGTGCGAACCCCATGCGCAGTTGCTACCTGGGCATTGCCACCAGTTCGCTGCTGCCGGGGTTCTGTGTGACCGGTTACTTTGTAGACCATTGGCAACACCACCGTTACAGCAACAGCACGAAGGACCCGGACTACCGGCTCTTTTCGCGTTACCACACACTGGTAAGCCGCATCACCCTGTCGCGCTTGATCGCCACCCTGCGTTATCTGCAGACCACCTGGCGCCTGGCGTTCGGGCCATTGGGCAATCCCTCGGCGCTGCCGTTGAGTTCAGCCCAGGTGCAATGGCTGGCGCGCTGCAATATCGCCTGTCAGGTTGTATGGCTCAGCCTTTATGGGCTGGCCATGTGGCTCATCGACGGGTTGCTGCTGGGGTTTTCCTTGAGCCTGGCGGTGGCGTTCATGCTGTCGGCGGTCAATGCCTATCAAGAACATGCTTTCGACGCAGGCCCGCACTTGCCGCCAGCGCGTTCACGCACTTCGCGCCTCAACACCTGGCTGCACGCGGGTTCGAACTTTCACCTGGAACATCATTTTTACCCCGCGGTGCCTTGCTGGCGACTGCCCAAGGTACACCGTCAACTGCTGGACGCGGGGTGGTACGAAAACCGGCAATACCTGCTGGAAAAGCACTTCGTGCGGTCTTTCCGGTATGCCACCGGGCGCCACCCCTACCGTACAAACACGGTAAACGACACACACCCTTAATTTCCGCTGGATTTTCTGCCTGACCCTTCAGGCCGCAGGAGCACGCATGCCTTTTGATATCGATAGCCACATTGAAACCGAGCGCGAGCAGCTGTTCAGTCACCCCTTGTTCGCCAGTATCCGCACCGTAGAAGACGTGCGCACCCTGATGGAATTTCACGTGTTCGCCGTCTGGGACTTCATGACCTTGCTCAAGCGTATCCAGCGCGACCTCACCTGCGTGGAGTTGCCCTGGGTACCGCCGGTACACATCACCGCCGCCCGCCTGATCAACGAAATCGTGGTCGGTGAAGAGACCGACGAGCATCCCGAGGGCGGTTTTATCAGCCACCTGGACCTGTACCTCGCGGCCATGGATGAAATCGGCGCCGACAGCAGCGTATTCCGCCGCTTCCTGGCCGCTATCCAGGCCAAGGTTCCGCTGGCCAAGGCGCTCAACCACGGAGAGATTCCAACGGCGGCCAAAGTGTTCATGTGCCAGACCCTCGATATTGCGCAACACGGCAGCACCGAAGCGGTCCTGGCGTACTTCTTCTTCGGGCGTGAAGACATTATCCCCGACATGTTTGGTCGCCTGCTGTCGCAATGGTCGGTCAGTGAAAGCGAGGTACCGATGCTCACGTATTACTTGAAGCGCCACATCGAGATGGATGGTGACGATCACGGCCCGGCGGCCAAACGCATCATCGCCGAAATCGTCACCAGCCCCGCGCAACACCTGCACATGGTCGAGAGTGCGAAAACCGCAATCAACTCACGGATTGACCTGTGGAATGGCGTGCATCAGTTCCTGCTGGACAAGGCTCAGCCGACGGTGAGCCGTCCTGCGCGGGAGGTCCACACCGTTTCTGAGCCTGCTTGACCTCAACGTGCATCGACAGGGAGTACCACATGACCAAAGGCAAGTTGATAAAACTGACGCTGTGCGGCGTCGTGGTCGGCGGGTTGCTGATACTGGGCTGGCAGCGCTGGCAGTATTCCAGCACCTACGTGAGTACCGACAACGCCGAACTCGACGGGGTGATCATCCCGGTACGGGCCAAGCTCTCGGGCGTGGTGATCAGTGTGCCGGTGGTGGACAACGTCACGGTACAAAGCGGCGACCTGCTGTTTCAGATCCGCGACAGTGAATACCGCTACCAGCTGCAGCAGCGCGAAGCACAGTGGCAAGCGCTGCTCGCCGCCGCCGGGCGCGCAGGCGTGCCGGGGGCGCTGGACAGCCAGGTGCTCGGTGCAGTGGCCATGCGCGAGGCCGCGCAAGCGGCCCTGGCTCAAGCGAGCGCCAACCTTGAGCAAGCGCGTAACGACTACCAGCGTGCCCGTCGCCTCGGCGCTCAAGGCGTGCTGAGCACCCAGGACCAGGAAGTGGCCAAGGCGCGTTTCGATGCCCTCAGCCATGCCCAGGGGGTAGCGCGCAGCAACGCCCAGGCCGCGGCCCAAAGCACCTTGGCCAACAAGGCCGAACTCAAGGTGCAGGACTATCGGATCGCGGCCGCGCAAGCTGAGCTGGAACAATCCAGGATCCAGCTCAACGACACCCGCCAGACCGCGCCGTTGCGCAGCATTGTCTCGAAAAAAGAAGTGGAGCCTGGCCAGTTTGTGGTCGCCGGCCAAAAGCTCATGAGCCTGATCGCCACCGAACCGCTGTGGATTACCGCCAACTTCAAGGAGACCCAGGTCGGCCGCGTGCGCGTCGGCCAGAATGCCCGAGTTACCGTGGACGCCTTCCCCGGGCACGCCTTCGACGGCGTCGTCGAAAGCCTGGCACCGGCTACCGGGGCGAAGTTCTCATTGCTGCCCCAGGAGAATGCCACGGGCAACTTCACCAAAGTGGTGCAGCGCGTGCAGGTGCGCATCGCGCTCAACGCTGTGCCGGATGACTACAAGTCGCTGTTGAGCCCGGGCATGAGCGCGTTCGTCGAAGTGGCCGCACCTGACGACGCCGGCCAGACGCTATGAGGTCGCCCTACCTGATTGCGTTTACCGTCACGCTGGTCTCGATGATGGAGCTGCTCGATGTCACCATCGTCAACGTCGCGATTCCCAGTCTGATGGGCACCTACGGGGCGTCGGTGGATGAAATCTCCTGGGTCTCCACCGGTTATGTGGTGGCCAACGTGGTGATTCTTCCGGTCAGTGGCTGGCTATCGGCGTGGTTCGGCCGGCGTACTTATTACCTGGTCTCTACTGCGCTGTTCGTACTGGCATCGTTGGGTTGCGCGATGTCTGCCGAACTCTGGCAACTGGTCGCGTTTCGGGTGCTGCAAGGCCTGGCGGGCGGCGGGTTGCTGGGCATTTCCCAGGCCATCATCTACGACGTGTTCCCCAAGGAAAAAGTCAGCAGCGGCATGGCGTTGTACGGCGTGGGGGTGATGATGGGGCCAACCCTCGGCCCGACCGTCGGCGGCTACCTGATCGACACCTTGTCGTGGCACTGGATCTTCTTGATCAACTTGCCGATCGGTGCCGTGGCCTTGTTGCTGTGCTGGCTGTGTATCAACGACTCGCCCAACGAACAAAAACCTTCCAGCGTCGACTACAGCGGCTTCTGCTTGCTGGCTCTGGGCGTCGGCAGCCTGCAGATCCTGCTGGAGCGCGGCGAACACTGGGACTGGATGGCGTCCAACTGGACCGTAGCCTGCCTGTTGCTCAGCAGCTTCAGCCTGGTGGGCTTCTTCTGGTGGGAGCGGCGTGTGGCCAACCCAATCGTCAACGTCGCACTGTTCCAGAATCGCGAGTTCCTGATGGGATGCATCTGTGCATTTTGTGTGGGCTTCGGGCTGTACAGCACGTTGTTCATGGTGCCGCTGTTCTTGCAGACCTTACTGGCGCAGAGCGCTTACCAGAGCGGGCTGGTGATTTTCCCCGGGGCAGTGGCCAGCGCCATCAGCACCTTGGTGATCGGCAAGCTGTCCCAGGAAAACAAGATCGACGAGCGCGTGTTCGTCACGCTGGGCATTGTCATGTACTGCTATGCCATGTTCCTGCACACCCAGTTCACCCTCGACAGCAACCCGGACACGCTGTACTGGCCCTTGGTGATCCGCGGCCTGGGCCTGGGCATGATCTTCGTGCCGCTGACCAACCTGGCGATGCGCCGCCTGCCGCTGACATTGATCTCCGGTGCTTCGGGCGTACTCAACCTGATGCGCCAGTTGGGGGGCAGCGTGGGTATCGCCATCGCAGCCACCCTGCTCACACGGTTCTCGTGGGAACGCTACCGCCTGCTTTCCGAACATGTCACCGAATCGAGTCTGGTTGCCAGTGGCTGGGGAGGTGTGGAAACCGACCCGCTGTTTCTTTCCCTGGGCCTGGCGAGCCATCAACAAGCCCTGGCCCTGATGCCCTACATGCAAACACGCGAACAAGGGCAAATGCTGGCGTTCAGCATGCTGTTCGGCACCTTGGGAGCGGTAATGGCCATTGGTATTCCCATGGTGCTGATGATGCGCAGAAGCCACATCAGTCGATAAATCTTTAAGTGGAGCACACCCCTTGCGTATTCCAGGCCTGCATCTCAACACCGCCCCCCTGCTCATGCCTCTGTATTGGCTGGCACTCGCCTGCGCGCCCACCCAGGTATCGGCAAATGACTTGTACCACCTGTACCAGAAGGCACTGACCCACGACATGCAGTTCGCCGCCGCACAGGCCCAGCAATTGGCCACGGCAGAAAAGGAACCGCAAAGCCGTGCCAACCTGCTGCCAGACCTGTCTGTCACCGGCGGCGCGGCCTGGGTCGATGCCGAGGACTCTTCCGATTATCATCGCAATCGCAATAACACCAACGCCTACGCGGTGGTCCTCACACAGCCGCTGCTGCGTTGGCAGAATGTGATCGCCCACGACCAAAGCAAACTGTTGATCAGTGCCAGTGAACTGCACACTGAACAGGCGCGCCAAGCGCTGATGCTGCGCGTTGCCCGCGCTTATTTCGACGTGCTGCTCAATCAGGAACTGTTGAGCACCCGCACACAACAGCTACAAACCCTGCGCCAGAGCCAGACGCGTAGCCAGCGACTGCTGGCCGACGGGGCTACCACCGCTAACGCGCTCGCGCAGGTTCAGGCCAAATACGACCAGGCATTCGCCGAACAGATTGCCGCCCGTGGTGCATTGGACATCGCCAACGAAACACTCACCCAATTGACTGCCGCACAGGTGGGGCCGTGGTCAGGCAAAGAGCCGCAGTTCAGTGCCCCGGTGCCCGCTGTCATCGATGATTGGGCCACGACCGCGCAACAAGGCAACCTCGCCGTACAGGCGGCGCAGATTGCCCAGCGCCTGGCCGAAATGGACATCGACAAGGAACGGGCCGGCCATTTGCCCACCCTTGATCTGATCGCCGCCCATGGCCGCTTCGCCTCTGTCGGCGGTGATGTATACGATGTTACGTTACCGGAAAATCGCTATAACCAGACCGTGGTCGGGGTCAAACTGAGCGTTCCGCTCTACAGCGGTGGCCGCACCAGCAGTCGCGTGCGCGAAGCCCATGCATTGCAAAGCAAGGCAGCGGACGAAGTCGAAGACGCACGCCGCAACGCCGGGATGAAGGCCCGTCAGGCCTACCTGCAAGTCACCAACGGCATGAGCCAATATCAGGCACTCAAGCAGGCCTTGAACTCCAGCCAGATCAACCTCGCCGCCGTGACCCACGGCTTCGAAGCCGGTTCCCGCATCAACACCGACGTACTGGATGCCCAACAGAAAGTCACCGATACCCAACAACGCCTGGCCCAACAACGCTATGCGATCCTGATGGCCCAGTTGCACCTGTTGGCGTCCACCGGCAACCTGAGCGACGCGCGCCTGCGTGAGGTCAGCCGTACACTGAACTGACGCACGGATGAAAGCGCTGACATTCGCTCAACGTAGGGCCTGAGTTGGATTAAGCTGGGGGCATCTCAAAAATGGAACACTGCCCATGTTCGACCTGAACGAACTCTTCCTTTACGCCAAGGTGGTCGAGCACGGCGGCTTTGCGGCGGCGGGTCGAGCGTTGAACCTGCCCAAGTCGACCCTGAGTCGCAGGGTCGGTCAGCTTGAGGCAAGGCTTGGAGCGCGGCTGATACAGCGTTCGACGCGCCAGTTCCAGGTTACCGATATCGGCCAGGCTTATTATCGACATTGTGTGGCGATGATTGCCGAGGCCGAGTCGGCAGAAGATGTGGTGGCCTTCAACAAATCAGAACCTCGCGGCTTGATTCGCCTGAGTTGCACCACCGCGCTGCTCAACTATTGGGTGGCGCCGATGCTGGCTCAATTCATGGCGCAATGCGGCAACGTCGAACTGAATGTGAAGAGCTTCAACCGTAAGGTCGATGTGATTGCCGAGGGTTATGACCTTGCCTTGAGCCTGTGTTTCCCACCCCTGGAAAGCAGTGAACTGGTGATGAAACTGCTCGGTAAAAGTACTCAGGTGCTGGTGGCGAGCGCGGCTTTTTTGCAGGACTATGCCCTGCCCTCGCAACCCGCCGACCTTGCCGGGCTGCCCACCGTGCACTGGGGCAACCTGATGATTCAGTACGTGTGGGAGCTGACCGGCCAGGATGGCGCGACGACGCAGATCCAGCACACGCCGCGCCTGGTCAGCGATGATGTGCCGACTTTGAAAAACGCGACACTGGCGGGAGTAGGCATCGCCAACCTGCCATGGGTGGTGGTCAAGGAGGATGTCGCCGAGGGGCGTCTGGTTGTCTTGCTGCCTGAGTGGCAGCCCGTGCAAGGCGTTATCACGGCGGTATTTCCATCCCGGCGCGGGCTGATGCCGTCGGTGCGCGCCTTGATCGATTTTCTGGGTGAAGCATTCGATGCACCTTAGGCAACAGTCTTTTGTCATCAAGGCTATTGATAGCTCCCTAACGAAACCCCCATGCTAGAGGGCTGGCTCCCCTCTTATATCATTCCTAATGATAGTTACCTTTGCTTCATTCGATTCGTGACATAGCACCCCGCCGCGCATGATCCGCCCATCTCAAATACATTGGCGGATGCACCTCATGGAACAGTCACTCAAACTTTTGCGCTTCCCCCTGGCGATTCTGGCCGTGGTGGTGATGAGCGCGTGCGGCAAGTCTCCCGAACAAGCGGCCGCCATGCCCCCAGCCAAGGTCAGCGTGGCCAAGGTACTGGAACAGCCGGTCAACGAGTGGGACGAATTTACCGGACGGCTGGAAGCCCCGGAAACCGTGCAAATTCGTCCTCGGGTGTCCGGCCAGATTGACCAGGTCGCTTTTACTGAAGGCGCTTTGGTCAAGAAAGGCGACCTGCTGTTCCAGATCGACCCGCGCCCGTTCCAGGCCGAAGTGCGCCGCCTGGAAGCCCAGCTTGCACAGACCAAAGCCGCCGCCACCCGCAGCGAAAACGAAGCGCAACGCGGCGAACGCCTGCGCCAGAGCAATGCGATCTCCGCTGAACTGGCCGACTCGCGCACCACCGCCGCCCAGGAGGCCCGCGCCGCCATGGCCGGGATCCAGGCGCAGTTGGACCTGGCCCGCCTGAACTTGAGCTTTACCCGTGTCACTTCACCGATCAGCGGCCGCGTCAGCCGTGCCGAAATCACCGCCGGCAACCTGGTGACCGCCGACACCACTGCGCTGACCAGTGTGGTGTCCACCGACAAGGTCTACGCCTACTTCGACGCCGACGAGCGTGTGTTCCTCAAGTACACCGAACTGGCCCGTGAAGGCCGTCGCGGCGCAACCACCCCGGTGTATCTGGGCCTGTCCAACGAAACCGGCAACCCGCACCTGGGCCAGATGAACTTCGTCGACAACCAGGTCAACCCGTCCACCGGCACCATCCGTGGCCGTGCGGTGTTTGACAACAGCAAGGGCGAATACACCCCTGGCCTGTATGCGCGCTTGAAGCTGGTCGGCAGCGGCACCTACTCCGCCGTGCTGATCAACGATGAAGCCGTCGGTACCGACCTGGGCAAGAAGTTTGTGCTGGTGATGGACGGCGACAAGCCGGCTTACCGCGCGGTGGAATTGGGGCCCAAGATCGAAGGCTTGCGCATCGTACGCAGCGGCCTGACCAAGGACGACACCGTGATCGTCAAGGGCCTGCAGCGTGTGCGCCCCGGCTCACCGGTCGCGCCGGAAACCATTCCGATGGCCAGCAAGGAAACCCTCGCCGCCTTGGCCCAACAACGACAAGCGCTTGAAGCCAGCAACCTGGAGCAAGTGGCGCCGGAAACGACCGCGCCCAAGCTCGCCAGCACTGCGACTCCACGCGGTTAAGGGATAAGACTCAAGATGAATTTTTCCAAGTTCTTCATTTCGCGGCCGATCTTCGCAGCGGTGCTGTCGCTGTTGATCCTGATCGCGGGTGCAATCTCGCTGTTCCAACTGCCGATCAGCGAATACCCGGAAGTAGTGCCGCCGACTGTGGTGGTACGCGCCAACTTCCCGGGTGCCAACCCCAAAGTCATCGGCGAAACCGTGGCCGCACCGCTGGAGCAGGCCATCACGGGTGTCGAGAACATGCTGTACATGTCCTCGCAGTCCACCGCCGACGGTAAGCTGACCCTGACTATCACCTTCGCCCTGGGCACCGACCTGGACAACGCGCAGGTGCAAGTGCAAAACCGTGTGACGCGGACTCAGCCAAAGCTGCCTGAGGAAGTGACACGCATCGGTATCACCGTGGACAAGGCTTCCCCCGACCTGACCATGGTGGTGCACTTGACCTCCCCGGATCAGCGTTACGACATGCTGTACCTGTCCAACTACGCGATCCTCAACATCAAGGACGAACTGGCCCGTTTGGGTGGCGTCGGCGATGTGCAGCTGTTCGGCATGGGTGACTACTCCCTGCGCGTATGGCTGGATCCGAACAAGACCGCCTCGCGCAACCTGACCGCCACCGATGTGGTCACGGCGATCCGCGAGCAGAACCGCCAGGTGGCTGCCGGTGCCCTGGGCGCTCAGCCTGCGCCGAGTGACACCAGCTTCCAGTTGTCGGTCAATACCCAAGGCCGCCTGGTCACCGAGGAAGAGTTCGAGAACATCGTGATTCGTGCCGGCGCCAACGGTGAAATCACGCGCCTCAAAGACATCGCCCGGGTCGAGCTGGGCTCCAGCCAATACGCGCTGCGCTCGTTGATCGATAACCAGCCGGCCGTTGCGATTCCGATCTTCCAGCGCCCCGGCTCCAATGCCATCGACATCTCCAACGATGTGCGCAGCAAGATGGCCGAGCTGAAAAAGAGTTTCCCGGCGGGCATGGATTACCGCATTGCCTATGACCCGACCATTTTTGTACGCGGCTCTATCGAAGCGGTGGTGCACACACTGTTCGAAGCGCTGATCCTTGTGGTGCTGGTGGTGATTCTGTTCCTGCAGACCTGGCGCGCCTCGATCATTCCGTTGGTGGCGGTGCCGGTATCCTTGATCGGTACGTTTGCGGTGATGCACCTGTTCGGATTCTCGCTCAACGCCCTGTCATTGTTCGGCCTGGTACTGGCCATCGGTATCGTGGTGGATGACGCGATCGTGGTGGTGGAGAACGTCGAGCGCAATATCGAACTGGGCCTGGAGCCGTTCCCGGCCACCGAAAAAGCCATGAGCGAAGTTACCGGCCCGATCATCGCTACAGCGCTGGTGCTGTGTGCGGTATTCATTCCAGCCGCTTTTATCAGTGGCTTGACCGGGCAGTTCTACAAGCAGTTCGCGTTGACCATCGCGATCTCGACCGTGATCTCGGCGTTTAACTCGCTGACGCTGTCCCCTGCCCTGGCCGCCGTGTTGTTGCGCGGTCACGATGCGCCGAAGGATCGCTTCTCGAAGTTCCTCGACAAGCTCTTCGGTGGCTGGCTATTCCGTCCCTTCAACCGCTTTTTCGAAAAGGCCAGCCATGGCTACGTGGGTACCGTACGCCGAGTGATTCGCGGCAGTGGTATCGCCCTGTTCGTATACGCCGGGCTGATGGTGCTGACGTTCTTCGGGTTTGCTCACACCCCGACCGGTTTCGTACCGGCCCAGGACAAGCAATACCTGGTGGCCTTCGCCCAACTGCCCGACGCTGCAAGCCTGGACCGCACCGAAAACGTGATGAAGCGCATGTCGGAGATCGCCCTTAAACAGCCCGGCGTGGAGGCCGCGATTGCCTTCCCGGGCCTGTCGATCAACGGCTTCACCAACAGCCCGAACAGCGGCATCGTGTTTGTGACCTTGAAGCCCTTCGATGAGCGTAAAGACGCGAGCATGTCGGCCGGGGCGATTGCCGGGGCGTTGAATGGCCAATACGCCAACATTGAAGAAGCGTACATGGCGATCTTCCCGCCGCCACCGGTACAGGGCCTGGGCACCATCGGCGGGTTTCGCCTGCAGATCGAAGACCGTAGCAACCTCGGCTACGACGAGCTGTACAAAGAAGTCCAGAACGTCATTGCCAAGAGTCACAGCGTGCCTGAACTGTTCGGCCTGTTCACCAGCTACACAGTGAACGTGCCGCAAGTCGACGCCGCCATCGACCGCGAAAAGGCCAAGACCCACGGCGTGGCGATCAGCGACATCTTCGACACGCTGCAGGTCTACCTGGGTTCGTTGTATGCCAACGACTTCAACCGCTTCGGGCGTACCTACCAGGTCAACGTGCAGGCCGAGCAGCAGTTCCGTCAGGACTCCGACCAGATCGGCCAGCTGAAAGTGCGCAACAACAAAGGCGAGATGATCCCCCTGGCGACCTTTATCAAGGTCAGCGACACCTCGGGCCCGGACCGCGTGATGCACTACAACGGCTTTATCACCGCTGAAATCAACGGCAACGCCGCACCGGGCTACAGCTCCGGCCAGGCCCAGGCTGCGATTGAAAAGCTGTTGAAGGATGAACTGCCCAACGGCATGACCTATGAGTGGACTGACCTGACCTATCAGCAAATCCTCTCGGGCAATACCGCGCTGTTCGTGTTCCCGCTCTGCGTGCTGCTGGCATTCCTGGTACTGGCCGCCCAATACGAAAGCTGGAGCCTGCCGCTGGCGGTGATCCTGATCGTACCGATGACGCTGCTGTCGGCCATTACCGGTGTGATCATCTCGGGCGGCGACAACAACATCTTCACCCAGATCGGCCTGATCGTACTGGTGGGCCTGGCCTGCAAGAACGCGATCCTGATCGTCGAGTTTGCCAAGGATAAACAAGCGGAGGGCCTCGACCCGCTGGCCGCGGTACTGGAAGCCTGCCGCCTGCGTCTGCGGCCGATCCTGATGACCTCGTTCGCGTTCATCATGGGTGTGGTGCCGTTGGTATTGTCCAGCGGTGCGGGTGCCGAGATGCGCCATGCCATGGGTGTGGCGGTGTTCTCCGGGATGATTGGTGTGACCTTCTTCGGTCTGTTGCTGACGCCAGTGTTCTACGTACTGATCCGTCGCTATGTTGAGCGCCAGGAAGCGCGCAAAGCGGCCAAGGCCTTGAAGCTGGAGACACAGCAATGAGTGTGAAAGTATTCCTGCCGAGCTTGCTGGTACTGGCGCTCGCCGCCTGTGCCGTAGGCCCGGACTACAAGACCCAGCAACTGGAGGCGGCCAACATCACGGCCGCCGCCGACAGCAAAAGCTACGACCATGCCAAGTACGAAGGCATCTGGTGGCAGCAGTTCGAAGACCCGACGCTCAACCAGCTGGTAACCCAGTCGCTGAGCGGCAACCGTGATTTGCGCGTAGCCTTTGCCCGCCTGCGGGCAGCACGGGCTATCCGTGACGACGCGGCCAACGACATCATGCCAGTGGTCACCTCCCGCGCCAGCAGCGATGTGGGCAAGGGCCAGATTCCCGGCCAGACTACCAAGCGTGTCAACAGCGAGCGCTATGACCTGGGCCTGGACATGGCCTGGGAAGTGGATTTGTTCGGGCGCATCCGCCGCAACCTGGAAGCCAGCGACGCTGACCAACAGGTGGCCGAAGCCGACCTGTACCAACTGCAAGTCACCATGATCGCTGAACTGGTGGATGCCTATGGCCAACTGCGCGGGGCGCAACTGCGTGAACGCATCGCCCTGGACAACCTGAAGAACCAGCAGGAATCACGCACCATCACCGTCAGCCTGCGCGATGCCGGCGTGGGTGATCAACTCGACGTCGAGCGTGCCGACGCACGCCTGGCGGCGGTGGAAGCCAGCGTGCCGCAGCTGCAAGCCGAACAAGTGCGCGAGCGCAATCGCATCGCCACCCTCCTCGGCCAGCGCCCCGACAAACTGAGCGTGGACCTTAGCCCCAAAGACCTGCCGGCAATCGCCAAGGCCCTGCCGATTGGCGACCCGGGGCAATTGCTGCAACGGCGCCCGGACATCCTCAGCGCCGAACGCAAGCTGGCCGCCGCCACCGCGCGTATCGGCGTGGCCAAGGCCGACCTGTTCCCACGGGTCAGCCTCAGCGGCTTCCTCGGCTTTACCGCCGGACGTGGTTCGCAGATCGGCTCGGCTGCAGCGAATGCCTGGTCCCTGGGCCCAAGCATTACCTGGGCCGCGTTTGACCTGGGCAGTGTGCGTGCGCGTTTGCGCGGTGCGAATGCCGAGGCCGACGGCGCCCTGGCAACCTACGAGCAGCAAGTGCTGCTGGCCCTGGAAGAGTCCGAGAACGCCTTCAGCGATTACGGCAAGCGTCAGCAACGCCTGGTGTCTCTGATCCGCCAAAGCGAATCCAGCCGCGCCGCCGCCGACCTCGCCGCGATCCGCTACCGCGAAGGCACCGTGGACTTCCTGGTACTGCTCGACGCCCAACGCGAACGCCTGGCCGCAGAGGACTCCCAGGCCCAGGCCGAAGTGGATCTGTATCGCGGCATTGTGGCGATCTACAAGGCGTTGGGTGGTGGCTGGCAACCGGATGCAGTGGTGGCCAGCAACAAGTGATGTAAAGAGCTCCTTTGGTTGGTCGCATCCAGCCAATTTTTAGCCCTGCGTTCCATTCGGTCGCGGGGCTTTTTTTTGTCAGGACTTCCTAAAATATTGAACGTTATTTCTGTAAGCCAATTAAGAAGTCCTTCGTAGGTAATGTCCTAGTACTGCGCTATACCTGGCTTCCAGGTTTTAATACTTCAGAAACAACAGTGCATTTTCATGTAGGCAAGCGGTACACCCACGTTAAAGTAATTGGCGCACGTGTCGACAACCAAGTGCCACTTACTAATGGAGGAAGGCGACATGGCTATCATGTTGACTGCTGAGCAGATGAGGCATACCAAGGCAACCAACGCTTACGTTATTAAAAATCCTGAACAAATAACGAATAAATTCACAATCACTGAGGAGTCCGTAGCAGCTGACACACTAAATCTTGGTGAAACAAAAAAAATCGCCGACCTGAAAGAATATTTAAAGGGCTTTGACATGACAGCCATAAGCTCAGATGACCTCAGAAAAGTAGCACGACGATTATTCGACGATGAAATGATAGATATACATGCATTTGTAATATTCGCCGAAGGCAATTTGGCGAGTGGTGCAGATGGTCTTCCTACAGAAACAGACGTCAAATTCAACGCCATCGCTTTGTTTAATGAGCGGCTTGAGGACTACAATGATTTCCTTGAAAATAATCCTGCAGACGTGAAAGAAGATACTTTGAGGTGGCGGCGTGGGATGATAGATGCCAATCACGCGATAGGCGCATTGACCTACTTCGTCAACTCTTCCAGAAGTGATTTAAAGATTCATGAGCAAGCTTGAATCCAAGTCGTTTGGGCAGTGCGCTAAGGAGGATCTTAACGCACTGCCATTGCAGGCCTTCAGCGGCCGTATTTGGCGGTGCCTGAGTAGGATTTCACATCAGGGTCGGAATTGAACATAGCGACTCGATAGGTACCAAACGATCCAGAGTATGAAGCGCTGCTCCCAAAGCTTGTCGCAACAGATTGCCAAGAGGCTCCCAACTGCTTTTGGATAATCAACTGTGGCGCCCGCCCTCCTCCCGTGGAAGCTGAGGCATCAATAGTCGCACCCGCACATCCATTCGCGGAAGTTATTATGAACGGGCCATACACAGTCGTTTCGACACCAGGTGGCAAAAGCCCGCTATAGCTATCACTTATATACAGACACAAGGCCGACACCTGAGCAGACAAAAGCATTAACGCGAGACACGGCAACGCAATAAGACCTTTCATGATCTCACCTCAAATCAGAAAATAGTAAATAAATACCCACTCGAAATATCTGATCTTTTATTTCCCCATAAGCGCACCTCGCAGTTAAGCAACGGCTGCCAGCACATGACACTCGATATCAGCCCAGCAGATATCAAGCACCCACTAATGCGGGTAGGAACACGTTGCTTACAGTGCACGAAATCAAGCGCCAAATATGCCGGCCGCGTCCTAAAATATCGAAGGAGCGTTCTGTCATACTGGGGTGAAGGAATGAGTAAGAAATGTCTTACTTGCGCATAACGAAGGTTAGAACCGACTCGAGTCGCTCAAAATCAAACTCCGATAATGCCCCGGATTCGACCCCGCCCACTTGCGAAACGCCTTGTAGAACGAACTCGCATCGGCAAACCCCAGCCGCGTGGCAATCTCGGCAAAGCTGATCTGCGGTTCAGCCAACCACACAATCGCCAGTTCTTTGCGCACACTGTCTTTGAGGCCCTGATAAGTCTGCCCCTCTTCCGCCAGGCGCCGACGCAGGGTGGACGCAGAAATACATAGCCTGGCGGCAAGGCCCTCCGTTTCCGGCCAG
Organism: Pseudomonas sp. HN8-3; assembly: GCF_020790195.1. Taxonomy (NCBI): domain Bacteria; kingdom Pseudomonadati; phylum Pseudomonadota; class Gammaproteobacteria; order Pseudomonadales; family Pseudomonadaceae; genus Pseudomonas; species Pseudomonas sp. HN8-3. The sequence continues at coordinate 2,885,809 of NZ_CP086206.1, read as the reverse complement.
GTGTCGGGAGGCATCTGCCGAAGGTCGTGCTTGATGCGCGTGGCGAGGCTTTCAGGGTCGCGGTATTTGACCAGGATGTTAGCGGGTGCATGGGCCAGAAAACGTTGGAGCTCCTGCTGACTGCGTTTGATCGGCAGGTCCAGGCAGTCGGCAGAAAAGATCATGCGGGTACGAGGTCGATCAAAGCGCAGGTTGTCGGAAAACATTACCTGGTAATCGTCACAGAAGTCCGGCTGCGCGCAACGCAGCTCAATGGCCAGGATCGGGATGCGACGCCCCGCCAGCCAGCACGCAACGCCGTGGACGATCATCCAATAAGTGAAATACGTGAACGCACGCTTGGGCTCATCGGGTTCGAGCAGGACGATCTCCGCCAGGCTCTGTTGGCGAACCAACTGTGCCGGCATGTGCTCCAGCATCAACGACAGAAACCCCAGGCCGGTTTCCAGGCCCGCCGCCAGACTCGGTTGCGCCATGGCGGCGCGACACAGAAACGCCAGGCTACCGGATTTGAGTGCGCGCGGGTCCATGCCAAAAAACTCGTCATCCCTGCGCCGCGCCAGCAAACGCCAAAGGCGCGCATAGGCCGTGGCCGGGACACGGGCATTGGGCTGCTCAAGCAACGCAGGGTCAATCCCGACTTTGCTCAATGCCTCGACAGTGGCCGCACCAGGCGCACAGCTCTGCAACAGCGCTTCGCGCACAAGGTGGATGGAGATGGTGTCTTTTTCCGACATGGGATGTTGAGTTATCCGACTGAAAACCAGGTGGCCTGCATCATAAGGGCGGTCGCGCTTCGCCACCACTGTTCAGCCCTCGTTCAGCAAAGGTCAATATTTCTTGTTTAGCAATGAGTATCATTATGTTACAACTTAGCTTCCTAACTAGTTACGCCCTGGTGCCCGATGCTCGTTCCTTTTTTAATCATGCTGCGCGAAGGCATTGAAGCCGCCTTGATCGTTGGCATCATCGCCAGTTACTTGCAACAGACCGGGCGTGGTCAATGGATGCCCGCCGTGTGGATCGGCGTATTCCTTGCCGCTGCCCTGGCCTTGCTGGTCGGTGGCGGCCTTGAGTTGGTCAGCGCTGAATTTCCGCAAAAGCAGCAGGAATTGTTCGAAGGGATCGTAGGGCTTGTCGCAGTGGGCATCCTCAGTTCCATGGTGTTCTGGATGCGCAAAGTGGCGCGGTCAATCAAACACGCTCTGCATGAGTCCCTCGACCATGCCCTGACCGGCTCCAGGCACCAGGTATTTGCGCTGATCGCCATGGTGTTTTTTGCCGTGGCCCGCGAAGGGCTGGAGACGGTGTTCTTTCTGCTGGCGGTGTTTCAGCAGAGCGAAGGTATGGGCGCGCCGATAGGTGCCCTGCTCGGCCTGATCCTGGCCATCGTCGTCGGTTTCCTCATCTATTCCGGCAGCATGCGCCTGAACCTCGGCGCGTTTTTCCGCTGGACCGGCCTGTTCATCCTTGTAGTGGCGGCCGGCATTCTCGCCAATTCGGTGCAAGCCCTGCATGAGGCCGGTGTGTGGAACCACTGGCAAACCGTGCTGTTCGATTTCAGCGCTGCGCTGCCCATGGATAGCCCGTTGGGCTCGGTACTGGCCGGCATGTTCGGTTATCAGGAGGCGCCGACCGTCAGCACCCTGGGTGCCTATGTGATTTACCTGGTGGTGGCCCTGGTGATGTTCTTCCTGCCCTCGGCCCCCGCCAAGCCTGTCGCCACGACTTCTTCCGTTTCCAGCCAGTAAGGACCGTCTCTTGTCCAACCCAACCCCTCAATCGGCCCCGCCATCCCGCGCCTTGCGCTGGGGTGTGGCCGGCTCGGTGGTGGTGATGATCGCCGCCGGTGGCCTGTTCTACTACGCCTCGCAATTGGCCGCGACCAAGCGCCAGACCAACCACAATGAAATCGCAGTCACGATTCACAGCCACGCCTGCGAGCCCAGCGCCCTCACCGTGCCGGCCGGGCGCGCAAGCTTTCGTATCATCAACCGCTCCGACCGTGCGGTGGAGTGGGAAATCCTCGACGGTGTGCTGGTGGTCGAGGAACGGGAAAACATTGCCCCTGGCCTGAGCCAGGTGATCAACGCCAACCTGTTGCCCGGTGACTACGCCATCACCTGTGGCCTGTTGAGCAACCCGCGTGGCACCTTGCATGTCACCCCCACCACGGAGTCCGACGCCCAGGCCAAGGCCAAGCCGTCGATGGTGGCGTTTATCGGCCCGTTGTCGGAGTTCCGTGTGTACTTGAGCGGCCAGAGCGGTGCACTGATCAAGGCGGTGACGGCGCTGCAACAGGCTATCGACGCCGGTGATCTGGCCCAGGCGCAGGCCCTGTATGTGCCGGCCCGTGAGGCGTATCAGCGCCTGGCGCCTGCCTCTCAACGCCTGGCCGAATTGGATAACGCAATCAACGCCCGCGCCGACTACTTTGAAAAGCGCGAGCAGGACCCGGCCTTCAGCGGCTTCCATCGCCTCGAATACAGCCTGTTCCAGCAACACAGTCTCGACGGCCTGGCGCCGGTCGCGCAACGCCTGGTGGCCGACGTCACCAAGCTCAAGCAACAGTTGCTGGCGCAATCGCTGCCCCCAGAGCAACTGGTGAGCATTGTGGTACGCAACCTCAACAGCCTGGCGGATGTACGTGCCCGCAGTGGTGAAGAGGAGCGCTACAGCCATATCGATCTGAACGGCTTTGCCGCCAACCTGGACGTCGCTCGTAAAGTGGTCGACTTGATGCGCCCGCTGCTGGGCAAGTCCGCAGCCGGCTTGCTGACCGATATCGACAGCGCGCTGAATGCCTTCGACGCCGAACTCGCTGCATTCAAAGTCGGCAATACCTACAGCACGTACGACAGCATCACCGCCGATCAGCGCCAGCAGATCGCCGACAAGGCCAAGGCACTGGCCGCCGCACTCGATGGAATCGACCCCGCCCTTGGCCTTTCCGGCCTGCAGTGAGACGAACGCATACATGAGTGATTCAGAACAGCTAAACCTTGCGCGTCGCCGCGTCCTGCTGGGCATGGCGGCCACCGGCGCGGTCATCGCCGGCAGCACCTTGACCTGCCCGGCCATGGCCGCAGCGGCCGAGCAAGTCACCAGCGCTCCGCGCAGCGACAAGACCCACGACCACCAGGCTTTTTTCGGTCAGCATCAGAGCGGCATTGTCACCCCGCGCCCGGCCTGCGGCATGGTGGTGGCCTTCGACGTACTGGCCAGCGACCGCGAGGACCTCGAACGTTTGTTCCGCACCCTGAACGAGCGTATCGCGTTCCTGATGAGCGGCGGCACCGTGCCGCAGGTCGACCCGAAACTGCCACCCACCGACTCCGGCATCCTTGGCCCGGTGGTTACCCCAGATAACCTGACCATCACCGTGTCGATCGGCGAATCGTTGTTCGATGAGCGCTTCGGCCTCAGTGCCGTCAAGCCCAAGCGCCTGATCCGCATGGTGGGTTTCCCCAACGATGCACTGGAGCCGGCGCAGTGCCACGGCGACCTGAGCCTGCAGTTCAGTTCCAACACGCCCGATACCAACATCCACGCCCTGCGCGATATCGTGAAAAACCTGCCTGACTTGCTGCTGGTGCGCTGGAAACAAGAAGGCAGCGTGCCGCCCCAGGCCCCGGCCAAGCCCGGCGAACCGGCGCAGAGTGCGCGTAACTTCCTGGGTTTTCGCGACGGTTCGGCCAACCCCGACTCCAACGATGCCAAGGCCATGGACCAGATCGTCTGGGTGCAACCGAGCAGCGACGAACCCGCCTGGGCGGCCCATGGCAGTTACCAGGCCGTGCGTATCATCCGCAACTTTGTCGAGCGCTGGGATCGCACCCCACTGCAAGAACAGGAAAGCATCATCGGCCGCGTCAAACCCACCGGCGCCCCCATGGATGGCCAGCATGAAACCCAGGTGCCGGACTACAGCAAAGACCCGCATGGCAAGTTGACCAAGCTTGATGCGCACATCCGCCTGGCCAACCCGCGCACCCCGCAGACCCAGGCCAACCTGATCCTGCGGCGGCCGTTCAACTACTCCAACGGCGTCAACAAAAACGGTCAGCTGGACATGGGCCTGTTGTTCATCTGCTATCAGGCTGACCTGGAGAAAGGCTTTATCAGCGTGCAAACGCGGCTCAACGGCGAGCCTCTGGAGGAATACCTCAAGCCGGTCGGCGGCGGGTATTTTTTCACTTTGCCAGGGGTCACCGGCCCTGAGGATTTCATCGGGCGCACGCTGCTTGCTGCAACCCACTCAACCCCCCCTGCCAAGACCTGAAACACACCAGAGCGGAATGCCCCCATGAAGAAGTCGTCTATCGCGTTGTCGTTGTTAATGAGCCTTGCGCCGCTGGCTGCCTTCGCCGCTACCGCGCCGCTCGACCTGGTAGGCCCGGTATCGGACTACAAGATCTACGTTACCGAGGAAATCGGCGAACTGGTCACCCAGACCCAGGCGTTTACCAACGCCATCAATAAAGGTGACCTGGCCACCGCCAAGAAGCTCTATGCGCCGACCCGCGTGCACTATGAGGCCATCGAGCCGATCGCCGAGCTGTTCAGCGACCTCGACGCGTCCATCGATTCGCGTGTCGATGACCATGAAAAAGGTGTGACGGCCGAAGACTTCACCGGCTTTCACCGGATTGAATACGCGCTGTTCGCGCAAAACTCGACCAAGGGCCTGGAAGCACTGACCGCCAAGCTCAATACCGATGTGAACGATCTCAAGACGCGGGTCGATGGCCTGACCTTCCCGCCGGAAAAAGTCGTCGGCGGCGCTGCGGCGCTGTTGGAGGAAGTCGCCGCCACCAAGATCTCCGGCGAAGAAGACCGCTACAGCCATACCGACCTGTATGACTTCCAGGGCAACATCGACGGTGCAAAGAAAATCGTCGATCTGTTCCGTGGCCAGATCGGGCAGCAGGACCAGGCGTTCCTGGCCAAGGTCGATAAAAACTTCGCCACCGTGGACAAGATCCTGGCCAAGTACAAGACCCAGGATGGCGGCTTTGAAACCTACGACAAGGTCAAGGACAACGACCGCAAGGCCCTGGTAGGCCCGGTCAACACCCTGGCTGAAGACTTGTCGATGCTGCGCGGCAAGCTGGGTTTGAATTAAAGGCTACCGGCAAAAAAAACATCCAGGCCCTGTTGAGGGCCTGGGTGTTTTTTGCCTGCGGGATAACGGCTACAAAATGCGGTACAGCAAACGCTCAATGCGCACTCGGCTGACCCGACGCAGGAATTTACCCACTGCCGGCGGGTAATCAACCAACGTCTGCAATTGCTGGTAGCCCTGGATACGCGTGGTGTGCTGGAAGATCTGCGCCAGCTCGGTATGTCGCGGCTCCAGCCATTGGCCCTTGGGGTCGTCGATCAGCAAGCCGTTTTCCAGGTCGAGGCGAAATGCCCTGGGGTTGAGGTTGTTGCCGGTCAGCAAGGTATAGCGCTGGTCAACCCACATGCCCTTAAGGTGGTAGGTGTTGTCGCCATCGCGCCACAGGTGCAGGTTCAACTGGCCGCTGTCGATCATCGGCTGGTGACGCTTGGCAAAGCGGCGCAGGCTGATCTCATACAGATAAGGCAAGGCCGCGATCACCTTGAACGGCTCGCTGGGCGGAATATAGAAGTCGTTGGCCGTCTTGTCGCCGACCACGATGTCGATCTTCACTCCACGCGCCAGTGCGCGGTTGATCTCGCGGGTCACCGGCAACGGCAGGTTGAAATACGGGGTGCAGATGGTCAACTGCTGCTGGGCGCTGGCGATCAGCTCCAGAATGACCCGGCTCAGGGGGTTGTTCTTGCCAACGCCGAGCAACGGGCTCACCGAGAGGTGACCATTGGGCAACTGCCCGGCCGTGGTGTCATAGGCCGCGTGCTTGAGACGGCTGCGCAGGTCGCCGATATCGTTGCGCAGGCTGCGGGTGGTCGGCGGGTTGGGCAGGTCCAGGCGGTGCACGGCCTTGGATGCCACCAGGCCGTGCTCGATCAGGTGTTGCATAGAATCGGCCAGCACCTGGCTATGGATCAGGTGGTAACGATCAAAGCGGTACTTGTCGAACTTGTGCAAATACACATTGTTGAGGCTGGCGCCGCTGTACAGCACGCTGTCATCGATCACAAAGCCCTTGAGGTGCAATACGCCAAACAGCTCGCGGGTTTGCACCGGCACGCCATACACCGGCACTTCGCTGGCGTGGCTTTGCGTCATGGCCTGGTACCAGGCGCTGTTGCCCGGCTGCTTGCCGGCGCCAATCAAGCCACGCTGGGCGCGCAACCAGTCGACCATCACCACGATGTCCAACTCCGGCCGTGCCGCCTTGGCAGCGTGAAGCGCGTCGTAGATCTCCTGCCCCGCTTCGTCGTGTTGCAAGTACAAGGCGACGATGTAGATGCGACGCGTCGCCTGGGAGATTTTTTCCAGCAGGCAGCGACGATAGGCATCGGCGCCGGACAGCACCTCGATGGCCTCCGGGGACAGCGGGAAACCGCGTAGTTTGGGCAACAGGGAGCGTTTGAAGAACGACGGCATAGGGCTCGCAATGGGTCGAATCCGAAGAGGTCCAGAGCTTACACCATGGGGCTGCTCAGGTCTCGCCGTACGGCATGGAAAAAAGCCGGTTGACCAAGAAGAACGATCGTTCTACTGTAGTAAGCATGAACGACATAACCCGCGACATTATCCTCGACGTCACCGAAAAGCTGATCTATCGCCATGGCATCGCCGCCACCGGCATGGACTTGCTGGTAAAAACCGCTGGCGTATCGAGAAAAAGCATCTATCGCTATTTCGCCAACAAGGACGAGTTGGTGATTGCCGCCCTGCAGCGTCGCGACGAACGCTGGATGCAGTGGCTGCGCAGCGAAGTAGAACGCAGCGACAACAGCGGCGAGCGCTTGCTGGCGCTGTTCAGCGCCCTGAAAAGCTGGTTCGGTTCCGCGGATTTTCGCGGCTGCGCTTTTATCAACACCAGTGGCGAAACCGGCAACGCTCAAGATCCGGTGCGCCTGCTGGCCAAGGCCCATAAACACAAACTGTTCGAGTACGCACTTGAACTGTGTCAAGCACATGGCACCCCCGACCCGCAACAGCAGGCCGCGCAACTGCTGATCCTGATCGATGGCGCCATTACCGTTGCCCTGATCATGGGTGATTCAACAGCTGCCGATAATGCGCAATGCATGGCGCGAACGTTATTGGGACTTTGAATTCTCGGAATTGGCAACTTCTATCATTCAACCCTATTGTTTTAAGGAGCCACCCCATGTCAGCCAATGCACAAGCCCGCCCGCCCCTACCGCCCTTTACTCGCGAGTCAGCCATCGAAAAAGTCCGGCTGGCCGAAGACGGCTGGAACTCCCGCGACCCAGAACGGGTTTCCCTGGCCTACACCCTGGACACCCAGTGGCGTAACCGCGCCGAATTCGCCCACAACCGCGAAGAAGCCAGGCAGTTCCTGAGCCGTAAATGGGCCAGGGAACTGGATTATCGATTGATCAAGGAGTTGTGGGCGTTCACCGGCAACCGCATCGCCGTGCGCTATGCCTATGAGTGGCATGACGACTCCGGCAACTGGTTTCGTTCCTACGGAAATGAAAACTGGGAGTTCGATGAGAACGGCCTGATGGCCAACCGCTTTGCCTGCATCAACGATAAGCCGATCCAGGAAAGCGAACGCAAGTTCCACTGGCCGCTGGGGCGTCGCCCGGATGATCATCCGGGCTTGTCAGACCTAGGGCTGTAGCTCTCTTACCCTTTGTAGGAGCGAGCTTGCTCGCTCCTACAAAAAGCGATTACCGAAAGGCATCAGTCCTGATTCAGCCCGACCCGATACAACACTCCATTATCCTCATCCGTCAGCACATACAGAAACCCATCCGGCCCCTGCCGCACGTCACGAATTCGCGCTTTCAACTCGCCCAGCAAACGTTCCTCGTGAACGACCCTGTCACCCTCGAACTGCAACCGAATCAACTCCTGAGTGCCCAGCGCACCGATAAACAGATTGTGCTGCCACACCTTGAACCGGTCGGCGTCATAGAACGCCATGCCGCTGATGGCCGGGGACTTCTCCCAGACATGATGGGGCTGCACCGTGCCTTCTGCCGTTTTGCCCTTGGCTTCGGGAATCGGTAGCAGAGAGTAGTTGATGCCGTGGGTCGCCAGCGGCCACCCGTAGTTCTTGCCGCGCTCGATGATGTTCACTTCATCGCCCCCACGCGGCCCATGCTCGTTTTCCCAGATCGTGCCGCTCCACGGGTTCAGCGCCAGGCCCTGTGGGTTACGCTGGCCGTAGGACCAGATCTCGGGACGTACACCGGGTTGACCGACGAAGGGGTTGTCATCCGGTACGCGGCCATCTGGATAGATGCGCACAACTTTGCCTTGCAGCTTGTCCAGGTCCTGGGCGGTCGGGCGGTCGTTGTTCTCGCCCAGGGTCACGAACAGATAGCCGTCACGATCGAACGCCAGGCGCGAGCCGAAGTGGTTGCCGGTAGACAGCTTGGGCTCCTGGCGCAGGATCACCTTGAAGTCCTCCAGGCCGCTCATGTCAGCAGACAGGCGCCCGCGCCCCACAGCGGTTCCGGCTTTGCCATCCTGCCCGCCGCCTTCGGCGTACGACAGGTAGACCATACGGTCCTGCTTGAAGTCTGGTGACAACACCACATCCAGTAACCCGCCCTGCCCCTTGGCCCAGACTTGCGGCACCCCCTTCAACGGAGCGGAAAGCTTACCGTCGGGGCTGACAAATCGCAGATGCCCGGGAAGCTCGGTCACCAGGAAGCCCTGCCGATCCGGTAGAAACGCCAGCGCCCATGGATGATCCAGGCCTTTGGCGATCGGCGTGACGGTAATGCTGCCTTGCTCGCTGGGGTACTGCTGGCTATCGGCGGCATAAACGGTGGTCAGCGGCAGCAGCGTGGCGGCACAGACAGCCGCTAGCAGAGTTTTGCGTAGAAACATAAGGCGAAGTCCTTACCGGCGATTGCCGTTGGCATCATAGGTGGGTGCTTTGGTTTCGGTGGCCGGGCGACTGGGAGCTACGTCGCGCTTGGGATACGTATTGCCGATTCCGCGGTTTTCCACGGTCGGCCGAGGGCCGGTGGGCGCAGTCTGGATACCGCCGGCCGCAGGTGCATTGGGCTGAGTGCCCTGCATGCTATTGGGGTTGGCCCGGTGAATCGGGCTGTTATTGGTGTCGTATTGGCCCGGCAGGTTTTGCGCCTGGGCCCAAGGCGCCAGGGCCAGGCCCAGCGCAAGTACTGCAAGATAACGTACATAAGCATTCATGACGGAGCCTCTCTATGCCGAGTACTACGTGCTTTCGATAACACGCTACGCCATGGGTTCGGCTTGCGACACTAAATAGTTTCTCATCAGGTGTAACACGATCTGTCCGAGCATCTGCCCGCCGAAACTTTTGCCGCGGCCTGCGAGTCACCAGAACAGGCTCACTTTTTAAGGAATCGGAGTTATGCCACGGGCAATCTGGAAAGGCGCTATCAGTTTCGGTCTGGTTCATATCCCGGTGTCGCTGGTCTCGGCGACATCTTCCCAAGGCGTTGATTTCGACTGGCTGGACAAACGCAGCATGGACCCGGTCGGCTACAAGCGCATCAACAAAACCACGGGCAAGGAAGTCACCAAGGAACATATCGTCAAGGGCGTCGCCTTTGAGAAGGGCCGTTATGTGGTGCTCAGCGAAGATGAAATTCGCTCGGCCCATCCGAAATCGACCCAGACCATTGAGATCATCGCGTTTGTCGCCGCTGACCAGATCCCCCTGCAAAACATCGACACGCCCTACTTCCTGGCGCCGGACAAACGTGGCGGCAAGGTCTATGCACTGCTGCGCGAAACCCTGAAGAAAACCGGCAAGGTCGCCCTGGCCAATGTGGTGCTGCATACCAAACAGCACTTGGCCGCGTTGATGCCGCTCGAATCGGCCCTGGTACTGGTGATGCTGCGCTGGCCCGCAGAAGTGCGCAGCCTGGACGAGCTGGAACTCGGTGCCGATGTAACCAAACCGACCCTGGCCAAGGGTGAATTGGACATGGCCAAGCGCCTGGTGGAAGACATGAGTGCAGACTGGCAACCCGACGAGTACCGCGACAGCTTCCAGGACAAGATCATGGCGCTGGTGGCGAAAAAGGCCAAGGCCGGCAAGATCGAAGACGTGGAGTCGAGCCAAGACAGCGAAGAGCGCAAATCCGCCGACGTTATCGACCTGACCGAACTGCTTAAACGCAGCCTGGCGGGCAAACCCGCGGCGAAAAAGCCCGCCGCGAAGAAATCCAACAAAAAGGCCTCTTGAGCCTGCCATTGACTGGAGCGCGACATGGCAAAGCCCCTGAGCGAATACAACCGCAAGCGCGATTTCAAGATCACCGCCGAACCCGCCGGCAGCTCACCCGCCAGCAAGCGGAAAGCCTCGGCGCTGAGCTTCGTGATTCAAAAGCATGATGCGCGCAACCTGCATTATGACTTTCGCCTGGAGCTCGACGGCGTGCTGTTGAGCTGGGCGGTGCCCAAGGGCCCGAGCCTGGACCCAAGCCAGAAGCGCCTGGCGGTCCACGTTGAAGACCACCCCCTGAGCTATGGCGGTTTCGAGGGCAGCATCCCAGCCGGCCAATATGGCGCAGGCGATGTGATTGTGTGGGACCGAGGTATCTGGCAGCCCCATGACGAGCCGCGCAAAGCCTATGCGGCCGGCAAGCTCAAGTTCACGCTGGTGGGCGAAAAACTCGCTGGGGATTGGACCCTGGTACGCACCCGACTCAAGGGCAGTGGCGACAAGGAGCAGTGGCTACTGATCAAGGAAAAAGACCAGCAGGCACGCCCCGCTTCTGAATACGATATTGTCGACGCCGAGCCTGCCAGCGTGCTCAGCGATGCGGTGGTCGGCACGCCCAAGGCCAAGGTCCCAGTCAAAAAAAAGGCAGCGCCAAAGGCCAAGGCCCGCACGCAAGTGAGCGCCATACCCGAAGAATTTGCCCCGCAATTGGCGACCTTGGTCGATCGCGCCCCCGAGGGCGATTGGAGCTACGAGATCAAGTTCGACGGTTATCGCATTCTCGCGCGCATCCATGACGGTGAAGTGCGCCTGTTCACTCGCAACGGCCACGACTGGACCGAACGCCTGCCGCGCCAGGCCAAAGCCTTGCAAGCCCTCAAGCTCAAGGACAGCTGGCTGGATGGCGAAGTGGTCAGCCTCAACGGCGACGGGTTGCCGGATTTCCAGGCGTTGCAGAATGCCTTCGATATCGGCCGCAGCCTGGACATCGTCTATTACCTGTTTGATGCCCCCTTCCTGAACGGCCGTGATCAACGCGAAGATCCGGTCGAGGAGCGTCGGGCTGCGCTTAAAGCTGCGCTCGCCGGCAGCAAAAGCAAACTGCTGCGTTTCTCCGAAGCCTTTGCCGCCAACCACCGCGATATTTTCGAAAGCGCCTGCGACCTGGCGCTCGAAGGCGTGATCGGCAAGCGTGCAGGCAGCCCCTATGTGTCCCGCCGCAGTGCTGACTGGATCAAGCTCAAATGCCGCCTGCGCCAGGAGTTTGTGATTGTTGGCTACACCCGCCCTCAGGGTTCGCGCAGCGGGTTTGGCGCGCTGCTGGTGGCCGTCAACGATGAAACCGGGCTGGTATATGCCGGGCGTGTGGGCACCGGATTTGATCAGGCCACGTTGAAATCCATCTACGCCAAGCTCACGCCATTGGAGCGCAAGGACTCGCCCTTGCAAAAGCCTTTGACCAGCACCCAGGCCCGTGGCGTGCATTGGGTCGAGCCGCGCCTGGTGGGTGAAGTGCAATTCGCCGAATGGACGCGTGAAGGCGTGGTGCGCCAGGCGGCCTTTGTGGGGCTGCGCACTGATAAGCCTGCGTCGCAGATCATTCATGAACAGCCGCGTGCGGCAAAGTCGGTCAATGCCTCGAACAAGCAGAAAACCGATAAAGCCGACATAGCGGTGAAGAACGTGAAAATCACCCACCCCGATCGCATTATCGACAAGCACAGTGGCACGCAAAAACAGCAATTGGCGCAGTTCTACGCCGACATCAGCGAATGGATCCTGCCGTTCCTGCGCGGTCGTCCTGTGTCGCTGCTGCGCGCACCCGAAGGCATCGAAGGGGAGCAGTTTTTTCAGAAGCACTCCGAACGCCTGGCAATTCCCCACATCAAGCAACTGGATCAGGCCCTGGATCCCGGTCATGCACGCCTGATGGAGGTAGACAGCGCAGAGGCGCTGGCCGGCGCCGTGCAAATGGGCACTGTCGAGTTGCATACCTGGGGCGCCACTACGGACAAGATTGAAACCCCTGACCTGTTCGTCCTGGACCTCGACCCGGACCCGGCCCTGCCCTGGAAATCCATGTTGGAAGCGGCCGAACTGACCCTGTCGGTGCTGGATGAGCTGGGCTTGCAAGCCTTCGTCAAGACCAGCGGCGGTAAAGGTCTGCACCTGATCGTGCCGCTGGCCCGGCGTGATGGCTGGGACGCCGTCAAGGCATTCGCCAAGGCCATCGCCCAATTTATGAGCCAGCAACTGTCCGAACGCTTTACCGCCACCAGCGGCCCTAAAAACCGTGTGGGCAAGATCTTTATCGACTACCTGCGCAACGCCCGTGGCGCCAGCACTGTGGCGGCATACTCCGTGCGTGCGCGGCCGGGTCTGCCGGTATCGGTGCCGGTCAGTCGGGAAGAATTGAAAGGATTGCGCGGGGCCCAGCAGTGGACGGTGGCGAACCTGCATGAGCGTCTGCAGGGGTTGAAGGGCGACCCATGGGCCGGCTATGCCAATCGGCAGAAAATCGGCAAGAAGATGTGGGACAAGCTGGGCGCAAAACCACCGCAGTGATTCGCGCCCGGCACAGGGTTCAGATAAGAATGAAGATCAGCGCCAGACCGGCAAAGATCGCCCATTTTTCCAGGTAGTAGCGTGTGCGGTTGCGCTTTTTGAGCTCTTTGCCGCGCAGGCGGATCTTGTACAAGCGGGTAAAGGCGCGGTTGAGGCCGCCGGTCTTGTCACCATCATCATTGGGCGAGCCTGCAGCGGCCATTACATTGCGGCTGAACCAACGGTTGAATGCCGCCGCCCAGCGGTACTTCATCGGGCGTTCAATATCGCAGAACAGAATGATGCGGTTCTGCTGGGTGGTGTTTTCTGCGTAGTGAATGTAGGTCTCGTCGAACATCACCGGCTCGCCGTCGCGCCAGTAATAGCTCTCGCCATCCACATTGATGTAGCACCCCGGGTCGTTGGGCGTATCGAGCCCCAGGTGATACCGATAGGAGCCCGCGTACGGGTCACGGTGGCGCACCAGCTTGGAGCCCGGCGGCAGTTCGGCGAACATCGCGGCCTTGATCGAGCCGATCCCTTGCACCAACTCGGTGGTGCGCGGGCACAGCTTCATCGCCGAAGGGTGGCTGTCGCCATACCACTTGAGGTAAAAGCGCTTCCAGCCCGACTTGAAAAACGAGTTGAAACCCACGTCGTTGTACTGATCCGAACGTTTGATCTCCCCGGCCCGCATCAGGTTCTGGCCTTCCTCGCGGATCTCTTGCCAATGTTCCTGCAAGGGGCTCAGGTCTGGAAAATCGCTGGGCGACAGATAGGGACGGCTGGGCTGCTTGGAGAACAAGTACAGGAAACAGTTGATCGGCGCCAGGAACGTCGAGTGATCGCTAAGCTGGCGACCCAGCTTGTGTCGCACCCGACCACGCAGGTGTACATACGCAATGGAGGCAACGTAGAGAGCAACAATGATGAGTTTCAAGGGATTCGTCACAAGTCAGGGAGAGAACAGGCTGCTCCTGCGGGCCCACAACGGCCGAGGATGGATATGCAGCACCTGAAATCACAATTCACGTACAGGTGACACGGCAGGCTGGGCGACCTGCGGCGTGTAACCATTGGCCGTTATTTAGCCATACTTTGTAACCAAAGGTTAACTAAGAATTGTGAAAAGCTGTCTACTGAGTGTGCTGGGGAAGGGAACAGGCGGGCGTTCCCGCCCACCTGCTTAAAGGTTTTGCTGAAATTATTGCGGGGTGTCCTTAATCTCGCGGCGGGGCAAACTGCCGTCTCCCAACGCCGTAAAGGGTACGGCCTGGCTGCGGCTGCGGATGAAGTAGCGAATCAGCGCGATCATGAGTCCCACCAACAGGCCGCCCACCAGACTCAAAGCAATGATCAGCGATTTTTTCGGTTTGATCGGCGCCAGAGGCTCTTGGGCGCGGCGGTCGACCGTTACCAGCTTGAGGTTGCTCATGTCGATGTTCAAGCCACGCAGCCTGGCAACTTCAGCACGAAGCGGCTCGACGTCCTGCAGGAATATGTCCTCATTGCCGCGCTTGCGCAGCACCTCGACTTCGCGGTTGCTTTCGAGCAGTTGCAAATCCTTGCCGATCTCGGCAATTCGCGGGTTGGTGAAGTCATCGCTGGTGCGCTGTTGCAGCGCAGCGCGTTCGGCTTCCAGAGCCTCGGTGCCCATGAAGTACAGCGGGATCTTCTGATTGTTCACCTCTGTGCGCATGACCTGGCTCGACCCACTGCGCGTGGAGTCCGCCATGGAAGATGGTGTCGTCGGGGTGCGGATGCCCATGGACTTGGCAATGGCGATGGCTTCCGCCAGCTCGGCCAGGCGATTGGTACGCTCCATCTTCATCTGCAAGCGCAGCGCGCTGAGCTCATCCTGCAACTGGGCACGCTTGAGTCGGTCAGCCTCGAGCAACTTGGCGATCTTGGATTCCTTTTCCGTATCGTAGTTGTCACGGGCGGCGTCGATCTTGCCTTTGAGTTCGCTCAAGCGGTTATTGACGATCACCTTGAGGTCGGCGCCAACCTGCTGACGCTCGGCGGCGATGGCGTAGTCTACAAAGCCGTTGAGGATCGCGACACCATCAACGTCTGTCGGGTATTGCAGTTCCAAGCGAATATAGCTGCTCAGCGAGTCTGATTTCTTCGGATCCGGCAAGATCAGGTTGACAGAGTTTCGATTGAACGCCTCAAAGCTTTGCTCAAGGCTCTGCCCCGGCTTCTTGAACGCCTTGAACAATTCCTCGTGTTCCTTGAAAAATCCCAAGCGCGCCTCGTAAGAGTCTAACTGTGCTCCCACTTTCATCAGGGCGTCAGCGGGAGGCAACTTATAGACTTCCGAACGGTTCAACGCATCCAGTTCATTGATTGCCGCAGGCCGCAGCACACTGCTGACTTCATAAGTCTTGGGTGCCAGGAACGCGTACCCTGCCCCTAATACGCCCACCAGAAGCGTACATCCGACTACCAGCTTTTTTTGTCGCCAGATGGCGTGAAACAATTCAAACAAGTCAATTTCATCAGACGCTACGGAGGGCGGGAGCGGGGAAGTGCGATTCAAAATAAGAACACCTTAAAATAATACTAAAAGGCCATCATTCTCAGAAACCTAAATGGCTTCAAAAATCAGGGACAACGCCCTGGATACGCCGGACCGGTGGCGATGTGACCACTTAGCCAGCCGAAATATCCCACATTTCCAAGGATTATTTCGGTTTTATATCGAGGAGTAGTACAAATGGCGCAGCATTGTCGGACTTGCGCGCTTGCAAGCATAGTCAATAGAACATCAAAATGCTGTCAAATAGCTGTCTTCTAAAGAAAAAACTTATCCGCCTACGTCGTGGTTGCGTACCTGATGCAACGGGGCGCTTCCCTGATCAGCAATAAGGAATTTGCATGCTGTCTGTTTCAACTCTCGATTTACGCGGCTTACAAGGCACCTGGGAGCAGACTGCCCTTGAAGACAGTGGCATCCTCAACCCCGCCGACGCCCACAGTGCGCCAGGGGCTATTACCACCATCACGGGCGATTGCTTCGAAGTGACCACCGTCAATGGTGATCAACTGCTGGCGGGCCGTTTTTTCCTGGATGCCAGTACCACGCCCAAAAGCATTACCTGGATTGACGCTATCGGCGATGACGCGGGCAAGCAGCTTCCCGCCAGTTACCGGCTCGACGGCGATGATTTCGTATTTATCGCAGCGGATGAAGGCATTCCCAGGCCCACCGTATTCAGCACCGGCCCTGGGCAAACCATGCGCACCTTCGTGCGGCGCTCATGAGTTACCTCTGTAATTAGATGGACTCGCCCAAGCCGAGGCGTCTATGCGCCACGGTGGCATTCTTATAGAAGCCAACGACAGCGAGGGCGAGCCCATGAAAAAGCATACGACGATCAATCAGTCTTTGTCAGCCGATGTATCTACTTGCGTAAACGTCGCGGTAGACCTTGCCAAAAAGGTCTTCCAGGTGGCCGGTGAGAATGCGCTCGGCCAGGTGATATTCGAGGATCGGATTAAGTCACGAGAGGCCTTTCAAACCTTTCTTCTTAAGCTTCCAGCAAGCGTGACGGTGCTGGTGGAAACCGGGCCAGGTGCTCAGGCATGGGCGCGATTACTGCAAGCACAGGGCAATTTCGGCAAGATGAGCAAGAAGGGTGATGCGTATTTGCGCAGCCTTTTGTAATGGGCAGATCGCGAGCTGATCCAATGTTGGCCAGAAGCTGTTTGGAGCTTCCTCGGATAGGCCTGATACATAGATGCAACCGGGTACCAATGTTTGAAAAGCGGGTTGAAAGTGGGGGCGAGTCCATACATACATAGCCGACTACCCGGCCCACTGACCGGTGCTGACGGGTTACCTGGGGCTGTTCGTCGCGGCGTTTGGCGCCGCAACGTTATTGCCCCTGCAATCTGAAGCCGTGCTGGTCGGCCTGCTGATCAGCGGGCATTACAACCTGTGGCTGCTGCTGGGTATCGCCACGTTGGGCAACGTGCTGGGGTCGGTGGTCAATTGGCTGCTGGGGCGTTCGGTAGAGCGCTTCAAGGAACGGCGCTGGTTTCCGGTGAGTGCCAAGCAGCTGGATAGAGCCCGCGGGCATTACCTGCGTTGGGGGCATTGGACGCTGTTGCTCAGTTGGGTACCTATCATCGGCGACCCGCTGACCTTGGTGGCCGGGGTGATGCGAGAGCCGTTGTGGCGTTTTTTGCTGCTGGTAACCCTGGCCAAGGGCGTGCGTTATAGCGCGCTGACACTCATTATTCAGTAGCTGACCGCTCGTCGCCACTGTCATTTCTCACAGCTAGACGGTGACCACTCTCTCATATTTGCTGACCCTGTTTGGCACGTTTCTCAAATCAGCCTGAAGGGTCACCACCATGTCCGATAAACGCACAGACAGTCCACCCATCCTGCACCCACCACGCATCGCAGACCTGGAGCCGCCGCCCTACAACGACAACACTGTACGTCCCCTTCCCGAACTTCTGGCTGATGTAGGGGTTGGCATACGCAGCCTCGAAAACCGTTTGCTGATTACCTTCGAGAGCTGGACCACGAAGAACGTCGGCGATTCTTACGAATGGTATATGGGAGATCGGCGTTTTCCGGTCGCCTGGGGGGAAATTGTTGCTGGCGAGGAAACGCAAAGACGCTACCAACTCTCGGTACTACGCGAGCATGTACCGCTAGGTATTGTGCACCCCTGCTATGGCCTGGTCAGGCGTAACGGGTCTGGCACTGAAAGTACATCGGAGGAAGAAACCTGGTTCCTGAAAGATACCCGGCCAGGGGGCGTGGATCAGGACCCGGGACTCCCCTACCATTCGGCGCTGGTCCTTCACCTGCCAGAGGACTTGAGTGGCTCAGATGCCGTACTCGACCCCGAGCGCGCACGTGATGGTGTGCTCATTACCATTGATCACTACCCAGATGCATTTGTAGGGGACACCATCGAGTTGTATTGGAACGGTCGTTTGGTAGAGCTGCAGTTGGACGCGGATCAGGCCGAGGGACTGACGCCTATCGAGGTGTTCGTCCCGTGGGAGGTCATCGAATTGGGCGGTAGCGGTCTGTTGACTATCCGGTTCCGGATCTACGACTTGGTGCTGAACTTCTCAGGGGAAGTGCAGCAGTGGTCTCAGGTCGTAAACCTGAACAGTAACCTGGATCCAGACGCACTCATGCGCCCCCACTTTTTGGTGGATGGAACAGACAATAATAACGTCGATTTCGACCAGTACGCAGAGAGTCACTTCGAACTCGAAGTGGTTGCGCCCACACGGCTCCCGAATGGCTCCCCAACGCCAGCAGGCACTCAGATCGTAGCTACCATCGTGGGTACACGCGAAGATAAAACGAAAGTCACCATCCCATTGCCAGCGTTTGCTGCCCGGCCCGGGCGTTCGGCATATACCACCGTCGAGAACAGCATCCTCGAAGACCTGATCAACGGCTCGATGCAAATCTCCTATACGCTGCAATTCCCGCTAGGCACTGAGATTGGCTATTCCCAAAGTCTGTCTGTCACAGTTTTTGGTACTGTTTCCAACATGCCTGCAGTTGAAATCGAGGAAAACGAAGGCGGCTTGATCGATCCGACCGTCCCCTACCTCAAAGTCAACTTCCCGGCCTTCGTGCCATACAGTCCGAACTATCCCGTCACCTTGCGCTTTGAGGCGCACCGACCCGGCGGCGGCCTAGTGTTTTATGAACAAACCCAGCAGGCCGGCGACCCACCACCACCCACACGCTTTCGGATTGTGACGCCGGCAAATTTCGCACAGTTCGTCGGGCTCGGGCCGATCGACGTCTTTTATCGCGTCAATGACGGTGTGAACACGATACAGGAAGCCGATGTGCTGACGGTGCGCGAATCCGAGCACCTGATAGTAGAAATAGGCGAACGTCGCGCCGACCTGCCTGCGCCGCACATTGAGGGAGTAGATGAAAATGGCAACCTCGATCCGGCCGATGTGATCTTCCAGGTCAATGTCACTCTCCCCTATACCTTCCAACGAGGTGACACCGTCGTGTGGCGCTGGGTAGGCTCTGGGGTGGGTGGCAACACAGGCGACACGATTAACGTCGTGGTAGGAGGAGAGATTTCGTTTCCGGTAGATCGAAATTATGTCGACGTGAATAACAACGGCTCCATTCGCTTGAGCTATTCCCTCATACGCGGCAACACAACACTGCGCTCTGAGACGCTTGACGTGACGGTCGGTAAAGCAATAGGTGAGCTGTTGAGGCCGGAAGTGCTTGAAGCCTCACGAGACCCAGACCTACTAAGGCCGGAGTCCGCAACGACCGGAGCAACGATTGAAGTATCGTTTCTGAACATGTCACCCAGCGACCGGATCCTGGCAGTGTTCAGCGGCGTACCGGGCATTGGCACTTATGAAGAAACCAAGAATGGCAACACCTCAAGAACAGTGCACTTTGACGTACCGAGCGAAGTAGTAGGCGCCAACATTCTTTCCGAAGGCCGCCAGATTCCCGTGCAGTACTTTGTGCTGCGCGGCACGCGGAGAATACCGTCGCCCATACTGGATCTGCTGTTACTGCCCCTGACCACGCTACCGATCCCCACCATCGAAGGGCATGATAACCCGGTATTGGTAATTTCCCAGCTTACTGGCCGGGAGCGCACCCTGATCAATATCTGGCCGTTCATTCACCGGTTTCAGCGGATGTGGATGCGATATGAAGGTATCTACGACGATGGCGCGGATTACATTGAGGATACCTACAGCGAGAACCTGGTAACGCCTGAGGGCGAGAGTCAGGGCATCATGCCACCGACGCCGCCGGATCTGCGCAGACTCAAGGATGGAATGCCGCTGTTCATCGATTTCTGGGCCAGTTTCGATCGTAGCACCAACAAAGCCAATGCAGTGCACTTCCGTCGGCGCACGTACACCATTCAGGCATTATCAGGAGATCTTCCCCACCCGTTTATCAATGGCACCACCGATACAGGGCCGAATGTGACAGTGGACCCGCTGCCCATTCAACACAATACGACGGCAACGGTTCGCTATGACGGTATGAGTAGCCAAGACTTCATCACGCTTGACTGGTTTTTTGCCGACGGCACCTCTTATTCAACCAGCCAGAATGGGCTGGATGGAGGCACGGTAGTGTTCAACCTGACCTCGGCCAAGGTCTTGCACCATAGTGTGAACAGTACCGTGTGCTTGAAGTATTCGGTGGTGAGCAGGGGCGTGGCTGCCCCACGCCCGTCGCAGGTGCAGACGGTGAAAGTCAATACGATTCCGGCCACGGACTTACCGCAGCCACTCATCAACAGTATTATTGATGGAGGCACGCTGAACCTGGGTAGTTTTACCGGCGACGCCAAGGCATCAGTGGATAAGTGGCCTTTGAGCGACAAAGACCAACTAGGGTGGATGATACTCAGCAGCGACGGTATAGAAGATCTACTGGTGATGGAGGGCGAACTGATCAGCGCCACGGAGGCCGCCAATGGTTTGAGAGATAAAGCTGTGCTGCGTAGTTGGTTGGACAGGGTGGCAAATAATAGCCAGGTAACGTTGAGTTTTTACGTGGCCTATAATGGTATCGACGATCAGAGCCGGGCAGTTGAGTTCCCCAGTACGCAATACACTATCAGTCGCAGCACTCCGTTATACGTCACGCCGACTTATATCCAGCTCTCCGGATTTACATTCATGCTGGGAGATTACCCCAGCCTCCTCCCCGCCAACACCCCTGGCAATACGACGCAACTGAGCGTGGGCGGCGGTACCGGCCCTTATACTTACTCATCCGATAAAAGCTATATCGCTTCTGTCAGTACAACTGGAGCGGTTTCCTCACGGGGCAATGGTCAAACAACCATCCGAATCACGGACTCTTCGAGTCCGCCACAGACCGTAACCGTCGGAGTGTACGTTACCAACGTGATCTGGGTTTACAACAACGGTGTAGGCGCGCACGAAGAAGTGTATGAAAGGGCGATAGAGCGGGACATGACCCTACCCACCCTTAATGAACAGAAGCTTATGCAACAGCAGTACGCCGGTCGTTGGCCGATGCCAAATAATTACTATTGGTCGCGCACCCATTACAAAACTGAGTTTGGGATTTACTATTATTGGACCACTAACTTGGCGTCAGGAGTAACGGCATGGTTCGCCACCGTCAACAGCAACCGTTTTAACTCGATAGCGGTCAATAGTAATAAAATAGAAAACTAGCCGCACACCCGCTTGAACGGGGGCAGTTCTATTTAACCGTAGACTGTCCCTTTTTTCAGGGTGAATGGCAGCACTCAGCAAATACTAACAACGCTTCAAAGAGGTCGCGGAAATATATCTAAAGCCAATGGAAAAACCGAAGGTAGTCGCCCTGACATATCGCCTGAAAAGGGCTTTCCAGAACAAATGTTAATTCTCACTTAATCCCATCCAAACAGCATCCGAATACCCTACTCGGAGCTCCGTCCATGCCCCTGGCCCGCATTATCTGCATTGCCGCCCTGCTCACAGCCAACACCGCCCCTGTGCTCGCTGCCACTGAAGGGCCCAGCTACGGCCCTGAACTCCAGGGTTTTCAATACCCCCATCCCGTTGAACATTTCACCTTCCAGTCCCAAGGCAAATCCCTGCAAATGGGCTACATGGACGTGCCTGCCAAAGGCAAAGCCAACGGCCGCAGCGTGGTGCTGATGCACGGCAAGAACTTTTGCGGTGCCACCTGGGAAGGTTCGATCAAGGCCTTGAGCGACGCCGGTTACCGCGTGATCGCGCCGGACCAGGTGGGCTTCTGCACCTCCAGCAAGCCCGATCACTACCAGTACAGCTTCCAGCAATTGGCGGCCAACACCCACCAACTGCTGGAAAAACTCGGCATCCAGAAGGCCACGGTGATCGGCCATTCCACCGGCGGGATGCTTGCCACCCGCTATGCCTTGATGTACCCCGAGCAAACCGAACAACTTGGGCTGGTGAACCCTATCGGCCTGGAAGACTGGAAAGCCCTCGGTGTGCCCTACCAGAGCGTCGACCAGTGGTACCAGCGCGAGCTGAAAATGAGTGCCGACGGGGTGCGCAAATATGAACGCGACACCTATTATGGCGGGCGCTGGAAGCCGGAATACGAACGCTGGGTGGATATGCTCGCCGGCCTGAACAAAGGCCCGGGGCATACCCAAGTCGCGTGGAACTCGGCATTGATTTACGACATGATCTTCACCCAGCCGGTGTACTACGAATTCAAGGACCTTAAGGTGCCCACCTTGCTGCTGATCGGCACCAGCGACACCACAGCCATCGGCAAAGATGTGGCGCCGCCGGCAGTCAAGGCCAGGATTGGCAATTACCAGGTGCTGGGCAAGCAGGTGGCCAAGCTGATTCCCCACGCCACACTGGTGGAATTCCCCGGCCTGGGCCACGCGCCACAGATGGAAGAACCGGAGCAGTTTCATAAAGCGCTGTTGCAGGGTATGAATGCCCTTTGATTTCGAGGCCCATGGCATGTCGATACAGATCGCAGTGATAGATGACTGGCAGAACGTCGCCAGTGACGTGGTGGATTGGTCGGCGCTGGACGGCGTGGGCCAGGTACATTTTCTCCACGACTACCCCGCAGATACGGCGACAATGGTTGAACGCTTGAAGGGCTTCGAGGTGATTTGCGTCATGCGCGAACGGTCCACCTTCGACGAGGCCCTGCTGCGAGAGTTGCCCAAGCTCAAACTGCTGGTCACCGGCGGTATGCGCAATGCTGCCATCGATATTGCCGCCGCCAAGGCCCTGGGTATTCAGGTGTGCGGCACCGACAGCTATAAACACGCGGCGCCGGAACTGACCTGGGCGCTGATCATGGCCTCTGCGCGCAATCTGCTGGCCGAAGCCAACTCGCTGCGCGCAGGCGGATGGCAGGTGGGCCTGGGCGGTGACCTGCATGGCAAGACCCTGGGCGTGCTCGGCCTGGGCAGTATCGGCCAGAAAGAGTCCATACATAGGAGCGAGCTTGCTCGCTCCTACACTGATCGGCATTAGACGTGATTATCCGATTTGATCACGGCATTTTCACAAGGCCTTCACTTTTCGACCTATAAGGTCAGGCCTACCTACTCCAGTGAATCACTTGGCCCGCCCTCTCCTCGCGGGCCTTTTTTTTGCGTGCGCAAACCTTTATCAGCCATCACGCCTGATCGCTGTCATGGTAAAGCACAGGGGCAGTTGCGCGGCCTGATGCTCATATTGATCGTAGAGTTCTTCCCGGTTGGAATGCGGGTATTCCTGCAAATGAGCGATCTGCAACTGCGCTGCGATAGCCGCGCTGACCACACTGCCCAGGGTATGTACATACCAATAGGAGGTCGGCCCGGGCCGCTCGTCCTTCCCTTCATAGACAATTGCCTCCTGCAGCACAAAGGGTTCACGCTGGAAGTAAGAACTGGCAGGCAGCATCGGGTTGGCCCCACAGGGGTCAAACACCTCAAGAAAGGGATGGGTTTCGTACATGACCAACGTACCGCCGGGCTTCAGCACACTGGCAACCTGGCGCATGAACAACGCCACATCCGGCATCCAACCCAGCACGCCAATGGTCACCAGGGCAATATCGAACCGTGCCTGCAAACGCTCCGGCAAATGGTGGATATCGGTCTCAATGAAATCAGGGCTGTGTGGCGAGACCTCGGCCAATTCCCGCGCCTGTTCAAGAAACGCCCGGGATTGATCAACCCCCACCACCGAACGGGCCCCCAAGCCATACAACGAAAGGCTTTCGCGTCCGTTGTTGCAGCACAATTGCACCACGTCCTTGCCCACCACACCTATCTCATGCAGCAACGCGGTGATAGTGGGGTCAAGGCAGGAAAAGTCAGGTTCGGCCACCGAGGCCAGTAGCTCCCTCCAGGTCGCCGTGTCTTTGTGCAACCGGGCCGATTCGTCCCAAGCGTTTTTATTGCTGGCAATCGCCTCTTGCGCTGAGGGCATGTCCATTGCGTCTCCAGAAAGTCAATACAGCGGGCTTAGGAACATAAGCCAAATATCTGCCAGATAAAACCCGCAGTCTCAGCGAAACTTATGGCCAAGCCTACCGGTCATTAAGCCATCGCGTGTTCAGCCCTTGAACGCCGCTCTTGAAGTTCGCCCCGTGGCCCATCATTCAGATCTGCGTACCGCCCTTTCCCTGGACAGCCTGAACTTCTTCCTCGCGGATGTTCGCGACGGTCTCGGGCCGTACCTGGCGATCTACCTGCTGGCGGTCCATAAATGGGACCCGGCCAGTATCGGCGTAGTCATGACCCTGGCCGGTA
Source organism: Pseudomonas sp. HN8-3 (assembly GCF_020790195.1). NCBI lineage: Bacteria > Pseudomonadati > Pseudomonadota > Gammaproteobacteria > Pseudomonadales > Pseudomonadaceae > Pseudomonas > Pseudomonas sp. HN8-3. The sequence continues at coordinate 2,861,685 of NZ_CP086206.1, read as the reverse complement.
TCGCCGCCTTGATCACCCAGGGCCCGGCGGGTGCGCTGATCGACCGAACCCGCAGCAAGCGTGCAGTCATCGCGATTGCCGCGCTGCTGGTCACCGGCAGTTGCCTGATACTGCCCTTCGTCAGTTCATTTGGCTGGGTGGCGCTGACCCAAGCCGCCAGCGCCGTTGCCGCATCGGTATTCGCCCCGGCCATTTCTGCCATCTCCCTTGGTATTACCGGCCCCCGTGCTTTCACTCGGCGTACCGGGCGCAACGAAACCTTCAACCACGCCGGCAACGCTGTGGCCGCACTGCTGGCCGGGGGCCTGGCGTATCTGTATGGGCCGGTGGTGGTGTTTTACCTGATGGCGTTTATGGCGGTCGCCAGTGTCATTGCGGTCAGTTGTGTTTCTGGCAAGGCGATTGATCATGACGTGGCCCGTGGCTTCGATCCCGCCCATCACAGTGACCATGAGCAGCCATCGGGCCTGACAGTCTTGCTGGCCAACCGCCCGTTGCTGCTGTTCGCCGTGTGCTGCGCGCTGTTTCACCTGGCCAATGCCGCGATGCTGCCACTGGTCAGCCAGAAACTGGCGCAGATCAACCTGCAGATGGCCACGCCCCTGACCTCAGCCTGCATTGTCGCTGCACAGTTGGTCATGGTCCCGATCGCCTGGCTGGTCGGGCTCAAGGCTGATATCTGGGGGCGCAAGCCGCTGTTGCTGGCCGGCTTTCTGATACTGCCGCTGCGTGGCGTGCTGTATACCCTGTCCAGCGATCCGTATTGGCTGGTGGCGGTGCAGACGCTTGACGGTATCGGCGCGGGGATTTTCGGCGCGTTGTTCCCGGTGATCGTCAAGGACCTGACCCAAGGCACCGGGCGTTTCAATGTCAGTCTAGGCGCCCTTTCCACTGTGTTCGGCCTCGGCGCGGCGCTAAGCAGCAGCCTGGCCGGCTTCGTGGTGCAACAGGCCGGCTATAACGCAGCCTTTCTGACCTTGGCGGGCGTGGCGGGCGTGGCGTTGCTGCTGTTGTGGCTGGCGATGCCGGAAACCCTGGCAAAACCCAGCCTGCAGGTGCCGGTAATGGGCTGAAGCAGAGCCCCCCCTGTCATCCAAGGTGCTCTGCCCCGCCCGCGTTCAGGAAATAAAGATGCCTGCGCCATTCAACTGAGTCATGTTCACGCCCATTAACATCACCGAGTTGTCACCAAAGGCCAGCACGGTGTTGTCCTCGAATGTCGAGGCATAAGAGCGGTAATCGTAATCCTGACCCAGGCCAGCCATACCCATGAACACCAATTTATCGCTGGCCTGGTAACCCTGGATCCGGTCGTTGCCGAAGATGCCGTCGAACAGGAAGGTATTACTGCCACCGCCTGCAACCATCAGGTCATTGCCGGTGCCGCCGACAAATACGTCATTACCCGGGCCTCCGATCAGGTGATCGTCGCCACCCAAGCCGAACAGCCAATCACCCGTGGCATGAGCGGTGAGGACATTGTCATGCGCATCGCCGTTGGTAGAGGCCGCGTAGTGCGTAAGGTCGTTACCGGCCAGCAGGCCATCGCCGGTCACCTTATAGGTGATGTCATTGGAGCCCCAAGGGATTGAAGTCCAGGGTATATAGGCCTTCTCTTTGCTGACCAATGCGCCGATATCCCGGGTCATACTGATACCGCCATAGGCGTCGTTGATATACAACGTGCCATCGCCGTCATTGGCAAAGCTGAAGGCGCCCAGTGGCTTTTGCAGTTCGAAGACGTTACTGCCCTGCCCCCCCAGCAGGATGTTGTAGCCGCCGTCATCGCGGAAACGATCATCACCTGCGCCACCTTCCAGGAAGTCATTGCCCGCTCCGCCCTTGAGCAGGTCGTTGCCCTCGGTACCGAAGATGAAGGTATTGCCGGTGTGTTTTTCGGCGTAGCGGTTCAGGTCTTGCACCCAGGTGGTTTCACGCGTGGCCTCGCTGAGGCTGGAGAGTACGATAGTCGAGTCTTTGCTGGTCAGGTCGTAGAAATCCGAGGACGCGATACGCTTCATGCCTTGGATGTAACCGTCCAGGAAGTGAGCCTTGCCGACTCCCCAGTTGAGGGCATTGGGTAAATGCGCCCAGGCTGAGGCGTAGTTATCGGTAAAGCTGACCAGGTTATTGGCCGCCGAATCCCAAACGCTATCGTTACCCCAGCGCAGTGCCGATGTATTGATGCCTTCGCCATCAATGGCCTTGAACACCAGGTCATTCTCATAGCCGATATTCAAGATCCGAGTGTCACCCGAACATTGTGTGGGTGAGGCAAAGGTGACGTAGTTGGCATCCTCGAAGAAACCGCCCCAATGATCATGGCTCAAGGTCGCCAAGCTGTTGGCTCCGAGTGCGCCGAGGCTATGGCCGGTGACCAGGATATCCTTGCCGGTCAAGCCCTGGCTCCTGGCGTAGCTGGCGACGTTCTCCAATAAGCCACTGAACGCGAACTGAGCATAATTGGCGGCGTATCCGGGAACGGCGGCAGCAGCCAGATCGCTGGCGACGTCGCCCAATCCATCCCAGGACAAGCCAAAGGACGTCCCACGAAAGGCAACCCCCATGGCGATCAGCTTACCCACGCCATCGTACTGTCCCACAATCTTGACGTTGGCGGAGGGAGCCAATACCGTCTCGCCCCAAAAGGTGCCGTACTCGTCGACTTTCTGCGTCACCCCCAGTGCTTGCGCACCGATAGGCGCCCAGCCGCCAGCGGTCAGCGGTTGGCCGCTGGCGTCATAAGCGTAATCGGACAAGGCCAAAGCGTCGTTCAGCAGCGCCTTGGCCTTCTGGCCCGTCATGCTCTTGTAATCGAAAACCCCCATACCCATTGCCCCTTTTCAGATGACTTTTGATGTGGCCTCAGTGCCCATGGCCGGGACAGATTGGTGATGGACGGGAAAGGACTGTCAATCGTTACCTAAAAAATGAATACCTGCCCGCCGGCCCGAGCTTTGGTTTCAGCGCTTCGAATCACGCAAGGCGCGGAACATCGTCGTCGACTGCCATACAACTGTCGCCTCACATATGCGACAATGCGCGCCAAATTCCAACACACATCCCAAATTTTCCGCTCAGCGACCGGGTTTCGCGCCTTGATGTCGCTGTTGACGCATGCCTGAAGGCACCTGCCGTCACGCTCGCAACCCATTGATAGGTAAAGTAATTGATCTCCACAGCTAACATCACCATGCAGTTCGGCGCCAAGCCGCTCTTCGAGAACGTCTCGGTCAAGTTCGGCGCCGGCAACCGCTATGGTTTGATCGGGGCCAACGGTTGCGGCAAGTCGACCTTCATGAAAATCCTCGGTGGCGACCTCGACCCGTCCGGCGGCCAGGTCATGCTGGAGCCGAATGTGCGCCTGGGTAAACTGCGCCAGGACCAGTTCGCCTACGAAGAATTCACCGTGCTCGACACCGTGATCATGGGCCACGAAGAGCTGTGGAAGGTCAAGGCCGAGCGCGACCGTATCTACTCGCTGCCGGAAATGAGCGAAGAAGACGGCATGGCCGTGGCCGAGCTGGAAACCGAGTTCGCCGAAATGGACGGCTACACCGCCGAATCCCGCGCCGGTGAGTTGTTGCTGGGCCTGGGGATTCCCCTGGAGCAGCATTTCGGCCCGATGAGCGAAGTGTCCCCAGGCTGGAAACTGCGTGTATTGCTGGCTCAGGCGCTGTTCTCGGACCCTGAAGTGCTGTTGCTCGACGAACCGACCAACCACCTGGACATCAATACCATCCGCTGGCTAGAAAACATCCTCACCCAGCGCTCCAGCCTGATGATCATCATCTCTCACGACCGTCACTTCCTGAACAGCGTGTGCACCCACATGGCTGACCTGGACTACGGCGAGCTGCGCCTGTTCCCGGGCAACTACGACGAGTACATGACCGTGGCGACCCAGTCCCGCGAGCAGTTGCTGTCGGACAACGCCAAGAAGAAAGCGCAGATCTCCGAACTGCAATCCTTCGTCAGCCGCTTCTCGGCCAACGCCTCCAAAGCCAAGCAGGCCACGTCCCGTGCCAAGGCGATCGACAAGATCCAACTGGCCGAAGTCAAGCCGTCGAGTCGTGTGAGCCCGTTCATCCGTTTCGAGCAGAACAAAAAGCTGCACCGCCAGGCGGTCATGGTCGAAAAGATGGCCAAAGGCTTTGACGGCAAGCCGCTGTTCAAGGACTTCAGCTTCCAGGTTGAAGCTGGCGAGCGCGTGGCAATCATCGGCCCGAACGGTATCGGCAAGACCACCCTGCTGCGCACCCTGGTCAACGAACTGACCCCGGATGCCGGCAGCATCAAGTGGACCGACGCCGCCGAACTGGGCTACTACGCCCAGGACCACGCCCACGACTTCGAAGACGACGTGAGCCTGTTCGACTGGATGGGCCAGTGGACCCAAGGCGAACAAATGATCCGTGGCACCCTGGGCCGCATGTTGTTCTCCAACGACGAAATCCAGAAGTCGGTCAAAGTGATCTCCGGTGGTGAGCAAGGCCGCATGTTGTTCGGCAAGCTGATCCTGCAAAAGCCGAACGTGCTGATCATGGACGAACCGACCAACCACTTGGACATGGAATCCATCGAGGCGCTGAACCTGGCACTGGAAAACTACCCGGGCACGCTGATCTTCGTCAGCCACGACCGCGAGTTCGTATCGTCCCTGGCGACCCGCATCATCGAGTTGAGCCCAAGCGGCGTGATCGACTTCAGCGGTACCTATGACGACTACCTGCGTAGCCAGGGTGTGGTGTTCTAAGAACGCCCTCAGCTTCCAGGGCAGTCAGATCCAAATGTGGGAGGGAGCTAGCCCCCTCCCACATTGGTTAGAGCAGTGGCATCATGGCCGTACCGCCCGCCAGCGATCGAGTACCCATGCCTGCCGCCCCCTCCTCCCTGTCGATCACCCTGCAGATCGTCTCCATCGTGTTCTACACCTTCATAGCCTTTATCTGCATCGGCCTGCCGATTGCGGTGATTCCAGGCTATGTGCACGAACAACTGGGTTTCAGCGCAGTTGTCGCCGGGGTCACCATCGGTTCGCAATACCTGGCCACGTTGCTCAGCCGCCCGATGGCCGGACGGATGTCGGATAACGTCGGCACCAAGCGTGCGATCGTGCTGGGCCTGGCCGGCATCCTGATCAGCGGCGTGCTGACCTTTATCGCCACCCTGGTGGACAGCCTGCCAGCCTTGAGCCTGGGCATTCTGATCGTCGGTCGCCTGTTGCTGGGCGTGGCCCAGGGCCTGATTGGCGTGGGCACCATCAGTTGGTGCATGGGCGCGGTGGGGACTGAACACACGGCCCGCTCGATCTCCTGGAATGGCATTGCCTCCTACGGCGCCATTGCCGTTGGTGCGCCGGTCGGCGTGGTGATGGTGGCGGAATATGGCTATACCAGCCTGGGGGTTGCCCTGTCGGTGTTGGCGGGGCTGGGGCTGGTGCTGATCCGCAATAAACCGTCGGTGCCGGTGGTGCGCGGTGAGCGGCTGCCGTTCTGGGCAGTGTTCGGGCGAATCGCACCGTTCGGCACCAGCCTGTGCCTGGCGTCGATTGGCTACGGCACGCTGACGACCTTCATCACCCTGTATTACCTCAATCGTGGCTGGAGCGGCGCGGCGTATTGCCTGACGGTATTTGGCGTGTGCTTTATTCTGTCGCGCCTGATGTTCATTTCTGCCATCAGCCGATTTGGCGGATTTACCGCCGCCATCGCCTGCATGAGCATCGAAATCCTGGGCCTGACGCTGCTGTGGCTGGCGCCGTCCACCGGCGTTGCTTTGATCGGTGCCGGGTTGACCGGCTTTGGCCTGTCGCTGGTGTACCCGGCGCTGGGGGTGGAAGCCATCAAGCAAGTGCCGGACAGCAGCCGAGGTGCGGGGCTGAGTGCCTATGCGGTGTTTTTCGACCTGGCGCTGGCGATTGCCGGGCCGTTGATGGGCGCCGTGGCGTTGAACCTCGGCTACGGCTGGATCTTCTTCTGTGCCGCGTTGCTGTCGGTCAGCGCACTCGCCCTGACCGTACTGCTCAGGCGCCGCGCCTACTGATCAGCGGTCTGCAGGCCGGCACGCGTCGCCTCACCGAGGGTTCGGCTGAAAAAGCGCCCGGCCTCGGAGACCATATCGCGGTGAATACCTTCGCGGTCGACGCCATCGGCATCGGTGCAGATGCCTGGCATTGTCGCCAGTTGATCGCTGTCGCATGGCGCCATGAATACAAAGTGCCCTGCCCCGGCTAACAGCTTGAAGTCCGGTGGCTCTGGGAGCTTACGCGCCAGGGCGGCAGCGTTTTTGTCCACCGCCACCAACTGGTCGCCGTCGCCACTGTAGAGCAACACCGGCACGTGCACATCAGCCAGGGTGTGACGGCCAAACATCAGGCTCAGTGGCGCCATCAGCATCAAGGCATGGATGCGTGGGTCGGCCTGGGGCTGCAAGTCGTCGCGGTCGACCACCAACTCGCCCTTCGTGGTGCAGGCATCACGGTCCTCGGGGCGTTGTTGGCAGTAACGGCGCAGGCGCTCGAAATCCGGCTTGGCGCCCGCCAGGATCAGCGCGGTTTCGCCACCGGCGGAATAGCCGATCACGCCAATCTGATCGACATCCACAAAGGGCGACAGCATGGGATCAGCCAGGGTCGCGGTGATCGCCTGGGAGATCTGGATCGGCCGGCCATATAGATTACTCACAGTGCCCAGGCGGCTGTGGTCCTTATAGTTGTCGCCGGGATGCAGGACCGCCACCACCACAAATCCCTTGCGCGCCAGTGACGTGGCCAGATCATGCAAGGCCAGGGGCGTGCCGGTATTGCCGTGGGACAACATCAGCATGGGAAAACGGCCGATGGCAACCTTGGCGTCTTCACTGGCCGCGACCTGATAGGCGCCCAGCGGCGTGGTGCGTTCGGTGTCAGTGGAAGGGTAAAACGCAATGGCCTTCATCGGCTGCGAATCCAGCGGGTCGAGCACGCTCATGCGATGAAACCCCACACTCCAATGCGGGTGCGGTGCCGGTGCAGCGTGCACTGAAAGCAGGCCGCTAAGCAGCGAAAGAACCAGAACAGCACTAAGACGCATCATGGGGATGTCCACCTTTGCTGCGTAAGAACCGGCATGTCGAATAAAAGTCCAGGTATCGGATCCCTATCTGCATAACCTCTGCATAACCTGGGCCACAAACGAAAAAACTCCGTACTCCGCTCGCGTTCAGGCGATCAGAATACAGAGTTTAGGCGCCCGGCTTCAGAATGAAACCGGGCAACGGCTTAATTTACACAAGCCTTACGCGGCGGCGAACAACTGCTGGTTGATCCGCACGTTGGCGTCGTTCAATGCTTTGCTGCGCGCTTCATCACCGTAGGCCAGCCCTTCAGCGCGGACGATTTCAATATTGGTGATGCCGAGAAAACCGAACAGCAGTTTCAAGTAGCCTTCATGGGCAGCGCCAGATGCCTGATCCGCGTGCAAGCCACCGGCCGTGGACACGATAATCACCTTCTTGTTACCGCACAGGCCTTCAGGGCCGGCTTCGGTGTAGCGGAAGGTCTGGCCGGCAACCGCGATGCGATCAATCCAGGCTTTCAACTGGGTAGGAATAGTGAAGTTGTACATCGGCGCGCCTACCACTATGGCATCGGCGGCGAGGAATTCAGCCAGCGATGATGCACTCAGTTCGGCCTCGTGCTTTTGCGCGGCATCGCGCAGTTCGGCCGCAGTGCCCAGTGCACCCAGGGTAGCGCCGGAGAAGTGGTTGATGCCTTCGCTGGCCAGGTCACGGTAAGTCACTTGCACACCCGGTTCAGCCGCTTGCCATGCCTTGACCACACCGGCACTGAGTTGGCGGGAAGCCGAGTTGTCGCCGAGGATGCTGGAATCGATATGCAATAGTTTCATGGTGGATCTCCGAGGTGGGATCGACAGTGGCGATCAGATGGTGGTGATGCTACGCATGAAACCAATAGTCGATAAGCCATCTGAAATGCGATAGTTTGTCCTACTGACAGGACAATAGGCCGACCATGCAAGACCTCAACGATCTCTACTATTTCGCCAAAGTCGTCGAAGCCGGCGGTTTCGCCGCGGCGGGCCGGCTGCTGGGGATTCCCAAGTCCAGGCTGTCACGGCGCATTGCCGAGCTTGAAGAGCGCCTGGGAGCGCGCCTGCTGCAACGCACTACCCGACAACTGACCCTGACTGCCGTGGGCGAGCGTTACTTGCGCCATTGCCAGGCGATGTTGCTGGAAGCGGAGATGGCCGATGAGGCCGTGGCGAGCATGTCCAGCGAGCCGCGTGGACGCCTGCGGGTCACGTGCCCGGTGGGTCTGGCCCAGCAGATCCTGCCGGAATTGGTGGCAGGCTTTCTGGCCGCGCACCCGTTGGTGCAACTGGACATGACCCTGGTCAATCGCCGCGTCGATCTGGTCGCCGAAGGCATTGATGTTGCCCTGCGTGTGCGCGAACTGGGTGATGAAGACCCGCTGCTGGTGACCAAGCGCCTGCGCCAGGCCCAGACAGTGCTGGTCGCCAGCCCGGCATTGATGCGCGAGCGGCAGGTCCTCGCCCTTGAAGACCTCAAGCAACTGCCCATACTCGGCGCACTGGAAGCCGACCGCATGGTGCACCAGCGGATTATCGACCCCCAGGGCAACCTTCACGATCTGGTGATGGAGGCCCGCCTGGGCATCGATGACTTCATCGTGCGCAAGGCCAGCGCCATCATGGGCCTGGGCTTTACGGTGCTGCCGATGATGTATTGCGAAGAGGAACTGGCCAGCGGCCGCCTGGTGCAATTGCTGCCGCAATGGTCATTGCCGGGCGGCTGGTTGCAAGCCGTATACCCGCATCGGCGCGGCGTGCTGCCGGCGATCCGCGCGTGGATCGACTATTTGGAAGAAGGCTTCAAAGGCTGTGGAGATCGATTGTTATGAGCATGACTGAAGCACAAGTGGCCGCGTTCTGCCTGACCCTGCCCGGTGCGCGGGAAGATTATAAGTGGGGCGGTGTGCGGGTGTTCTCGATTGCCGGCAACAAGATGTTCGCCCAGCAGAACCTGCGCGGCGAGTCGCTGGCGTTCAAGGTCGACAAGGAACTGTTCCTGGGCCACGTCGACCGCCCCGGCATCCACCCCGCACCGTATCTGGCGCGGGCGCAGTGGATCATCATGAATACGCCCTACCCGCTGGGCGCCGATGAGCTGCGTGGCTTGTTGCAGCGCTCCCACCAACTGGTGGTGAGCAAACTGCCCAAGCGCACGCAGGTCGGTTTGTTGCTAGAGGATTGAAAGCAGCGTACCGCCCAGGAACAGCTGGTCCAGCCAAAACACCTGATGCAGCAGCACGATCACCCAGAACAGCACCTGGTAAGACACCTTGCGCGTCTTGTGCCTGAACACCTGCTGGGCAATCAGCGCACCCGGCCAACCGCCTGCCAGCTCGACAGCGTGCAGAATGTTTTCCGGGGTGCGCCGGCCCTCGGTCTGCGCCTTGCGCTTGTCGCTCCAGTACAGGAAGAACGCCACCACACTGACCACGCCATACGCCGCCAGCGGGATCACCGTCTCGCCGCGATACCACAGCACCGCTGAACCCAACAGTGGCGCGGCGCATAACAACACAAAGATCAGCGCCTTCAGGCGTGGATGCTGGATGCTCATGGCTTGACCGCAGTCCAGTCGATCCAGCCGAATTGCCAGGTCGCCAGGATGACCAGGCCGAAGGCAATCCGGTACCAGGCAAAGACCGCGTAGCTGTGGCTGGCGATGAACTTGAGCAAGCCCTTGACCGCGATCATGGCGAAAATGAACGAGGTGACAAAACCTATGGCGAATACCGGGAAGTCCGCCGGCTGGAACAGGTCGCGGTACTTGTAGCCCGAGTACACCGCCGCCCCGACCATGGTCGGCATGGCCAGGAAGAACGAAAACTCGGTGGCCGTCTTGCGCGACAGGCCGAACAACAGGCCGCCGATAATCGTCGCACCGGAGCGCGAAGTGCCCGGAATCATTGCCAGGCACTGGGCCAGGCCGACCTTGAGGGCGTCTTTCCAGGTAATGTCATCCACCGTTTCAGCGCGCACCGCATGTTGGCGCTGTTCGGCCCACAACATGATCACCCCACCGACCACCAGGGCACTGGCTACGGTGATCGGGTTGAACAGGTAATGCTTGATCAGGTCGGCAAAAATCACCCCCAATACCACCGCCGGCAATACGGCGATGATCAGGTTGACGGTGAAACGCCGGGCCTTGGGCTGGGTCGGCAGGCCGATGACCACATCGAGGATCTTGCGGCGAAACTCCCAGACCACCGCCAGGATCGCGCCCAGCTGGATAATGATATTGAAAGCTTCGAAACGCTCGCCGCCGAAATTGATCAGGTCGGCGACGATGATCTGGTGCCCGGTGCTGGAGATCGGCAGGAACTCCGTCAGCCCCTCGACGATGCCGAGAATCAATGCCTGTATGGCGGTCCAAAAATCCATGCTCTCTCCAAAGGTCATGCGCGTGGCATGCCTCTTAGTCTTTTTTAAAGTTCACTGACGACGAGCGCACTCAGGCGCCCGCAGTTGATTCTCAACGCCGGTCTGCAAAAATTCCGTGAAAAATCAGGCAGTACTCAGGTTTTTCGATTCCGGGCCGAAAGCCTATCAGACACGCCGGAAATCTCGAAGCAGCACCACAATTATAAAGAGCATGGAGTGACAGGACGATGAACAGTTTGCGCAGCATGTCGATCAGCCGCCGCCTTTGGCTGATCCTGATAGTCGCCGTGTTGATGCTGCTGGCCTTGGGGCTGCTGATGCTGAACCAGATCCACGGCGACCTCTACCAGGCCAAGCGCCAGCAGACCCAGCACGTGGTGCAGACCGCCAGTGGCGTACTCGGGTATTACCAGAACCTGGAAAAAACCGGGGTACTGACCCGCGACGCCGCGCAGCAGCAAGCCCTGAGCGCGGTGCGTGGCCTGCGCTACGACCACGATGACTACTTCTGGATCAACGACCTCACCCCCGTGATGATCATGCACGCGGCCAACCCCAAGCTCGATGGCCAGAACCTCTCGGCGATTCGTGACCCGGATGGTTTCGCCGTGTTCAATGAGTTCGTGATTCTGGCCAAGGCCAAGGGCGCCGGGATCGTCAACTATCGCTGGCCGAAACCGGGCGCCGACGCACCGGTGGAGAAAACCTCCTATATCCAGCTGTTCGAACCCTGGGGCTGGATTATCGGCTCCGGCGTGTACGTGGATGATGTGCAGGCCGAGTTCAAGACCCAGGTATGGAAAGCCTCGGCAATCGGCCTGGGCATTGCGCTGATGATGGCCGTGCTGGTGGTGCTGATCGCCCGCAGTATCGTGCAGCCATTGCAGGCGGCGGTGAATGCCATGGGCAATATTGCCAGCGGTGAAAGCGACCTGACCCGCAGTCTCGACACCCATGGCAGCGACGAGCTTACCCAGCTGGCCCGCCACTTCAATGGCTTCACCGCCAAGTTGCGCCAGGTGGTCGGCCAATTGCAGGTATGCGCGAACGCTTTGGGCCAGTCATCCACCGAGTTGGGCCACAACGCCAGCCAGGCCCACGACCGCAGCCAGCAGCAGTCGCAGCAGATGGAACTGGTGGCCACCGCCATCAACGAAGTCACTTACGGCGTGCAGGACGTGGCCAAGAATGCCGAGCACGCGGCCAGCGAAATGCGCGATGCCCAGGCCCAGGCGCAACAGGGCCAAGTGAATATTGACGGCAGCTTGCAGCAGATCGATCAGCTCTCCAGCACCATCAGCCAGGCTGTGGAGGTGATCCGCACGCTCTCCAGCGAAAGCACGCAGATCGGCGGAGTACTGGAAGTGATCCGCTCCATTGCCGATCAGACCAACTTGCTCGCCCTCAACGCCGCCATCGAAGCTGCCCGCGCCGGGGAGCAAGGCCGTGGCTTTGCGGTGGTCGCCGATGAAGTGCGCTTGCTGGCCCAGCGCACGCAAAAATCCACCGCCGAAATCCAGGTGATGATCGAGCGCCTGCAAGGCCACTCGGAAGCGGCGGTCAAGGTCATCAGTGACAGCCACAGCGCCTCGCAACTGACCATCGAACAGGCCGGCCAGGCCGGAGCCAGCCTCACCGCCATCGGCCAGGCACTGCACAACCTCAACGGGTTGAATGCTTCGATTGCCAGCGCCACCCTGCAACAAGCCCATGTGGTGGAAGACATCAACCAGAACGTCACCCAGGCGGCCGGGCTGTCCCACAGCACGGCGCTGGCGGCGGAACAATCCAGCGTGGCGAGTGCGCAGTTGCGGGGCTTGAGTGAACAGCTTGATGGGCTGTTGCGTCAGTTCCGAATCTAGCGCCGGGTAAATTGTGGGAGGGGGCTTGCTTAGCCTTATGTAGGAGCGAGCTTGCTCGCGAAAAACCCAGAGGCGCCGCGTTTACTCAGGAAACACGCGTTACCGTTGACGTTTTTCGCGAGCAAGCTCGCTCCTACACGGGGCATGGTGGCGAGCCCCCTCCCACATTTGTATTGCTGTGTTTTGAGGATCGGTGAGCTCTGGGTACAATCACCGCCCTCTCCCACTTCCCAAGGATCCGCCATGTCCGGGCTTGAACTGTTCGCCGCCGCCCTGGGGGTGATCGCTGTCTGGCTGACGGTCAAACAAAACCCTTGGTGCTGGCCCATCGGCCTGGTGATGGTGCTGCTCTACACCTGGGTGTTTTTCGAGGTCAAGCTTTACTCCGACATGCTGCTGCAAGTGGTCTACGCCGCGTTGCAGGTGTATGGCTGGTGGCAATGGACCCGTGCCGGCGAAGTCAAACAGGGCCGTCAGGTCACCAGCCTGCGGGCACCTGCGATCATGGTCAGCCTGGCCGTGGGCGCCGTCGGCAGCCTGTTGCTCGGCGCCGCCATGGCTCACTGGACCGACGCCGCCCAGCCCTGGCTCGACGCCGCCCTCACCGGTTTCAGCCTGGTGGCGCAGATGTGGATGGCGCAAAAACGCGTGCAGTGCTGGGCGCTGTGGATTGTCGTTGACGTGATTTTTGTCGGGCTGTTCCTCTACAAAGGCCTCTACCTCACAGCCGCGCTCTATGCACTGTTTACCGTGATTGCCGTACAAGGCTGGCGCGAATGGCGCGCCGACCCGGCGTTGCACTCATGAAGGTGGTGGTACTGGCAGGCCCGGAATCCAGCGGCAAAAGCTGGTTGGCGGCGCAACTGCACGCGCACTTCGGCGGGTTGATGGTGGGTGAATACGTGCGGCATTTCATCGATCACCATCAGCGTGACACGACCCTGGCGGATATCCCCGCCATCGCCCATGGCCAATTAGCCTGGGAAGACAGCGCCCGCGCCCGGCGCCCTGCGCTGTTGATCCTCGACACCCACCTGCTGACCAACAGGCTATGGAGCCAGACCCTGTTTGGCGATTACCCCGGTTGGCTTGATGACGAACTGCTGGCCCGGCAGTACGACCTGCACCTGCTGCTCTCCCCCGAGGACGTGGAATGGAGCGCCGATGGCCAGCGCTGCCAGCCCGAACTGGCCGATCGCCGGGCGTTTTTCCAGGCCAGCCTGGAGTGGATGCAAGAGCATCAACAGCCGGTGGTGGTGATTCGCGGGGATTGGGAGCAGCGTCGCCAAGCGGCATTTTCCGCAGTAGAACAGTTGCTTAAGCGCTGACACACTTCCCCTGTGGGAGCGGGCTTGCCCGCGAATGCTATGTATCAGCTAGCACATGCATAGACTGACCCACCGCTTTCGCGGGCAAGCCCGCTCCCACATTTTTTACCGTACCAGGCTTTAGTAACCCAACGACAAGCCCGTGTTGCGCCGCGGATCGTTCGCCCCATAGAAACGATTGTTACCCACTGGCTTGCCACCCAGGGAAGGCGCGCCTACCAGGATCGCCGCCAAGTGGTTGGCATCTTGCGGGCCTGCAAACTTATGGCCCCAGCTTTCGAGGATCTTCTGGGTATCCGGGCTGACCGCAAAGGTCTCAAGGTTAGTGGTCTCGGGCATCCATTGCTGATGGAAGCGTGGTGCGTCGACCGCTTCCTGGATATTCATCTTGTAGTCGATCACATTCAGGATGGTCAGCAAGGTGGCGGTGATGATGCGGCTGCCACCTGGCGTGCCGACCACCATGACCGCCTTGCCGTCCTTGGTGACGATGGTCGGGCTCATCGACGACAGCGGCGCCTTGCCCGGTGCGATAGCGTTGGCTTCGCCCTGCACCAGCCCGTACATGTTCGGCACGCCGACCTTGACGGTGAAGTCGTCCATTTCATCGTTGAGGATCACCCCGGTCTTGCTCGCCATCACCCCGGCACCAAACCAATCGTTGAGGGTGTAGGTCACCGAGACCGCGTTGCCCCATTTGTCGACGATCGAATAGTGAGTGGTGTTGTTGCCTTCGTGGGGTGACACACCTGGCTTGATCGCCTGGGAATCACCGGCCTTTTGCGGCTCGATGGCAGCGCGCAACTTGGTGGCGTAGTTCTTGTCCAGCAGATGCTCGATCGGGTTCTTCACGAAATCCGGATCGCCGAGGTAGCTGTTGCGGTCCACGTAGGCATGGCGCATCGCTTCGATCTGGTAGTGCAGGCCCTGGGCCGAGTGATAACCGAGGTCGGCCATCGGGTAGCCTTCGAGGATGTTCATGATCTGGCAGATCACCACGCCGCCCGAACTGGGTGGTGGCGCCGAGACCACATGATAACCACGGTAATCGCACTCGATGGGCGCCAGTTCGCGGGTCTTGTACTTGTCGAGGTCGGCCTGGGTGATGATGCCCTTGCCGGCCTGGCTGGAATCCACCAAAGCCTTGGCCACCCAACCTTTATAGAAACCGTCGGTGCCCTTGGCGGAGATTTCCTTGAGGGTCCTGGCCAGGTCTTTTTGCACCAATTTCTGGCCCACCTGCAGCGGTTGGCCGTTGTGCAGGAAGATCCCGCGCAAATCCTGATCTTTCTCGAATTCGCCAGTGGCGGTGTGCAACAGGTCGATATCGCCCTGCTCCAGCTCAAAGCCGTTTTCCGCCAGTTTGATCGCCGGGGCAATCACTTGGGCGCGCTTGAGAGTGCCGTATTTGCTCAGGGCCAGTTCCATGCCGGAAACGGTACCCGGTATGCCGACCGCCAAATGGCCTTTGGCGCTGAGGCCCTCGACCACGTTGCCGGCCTTGTCCAGATACATGTCGGCGGTGGCCGCCAACGGGGCCTTTTCGCGGAAGTCAAGGAAGGTCTTGCGTCCGTCCGCCAGTTGCACGGTCATGAAACCGCCGCCACCGAGGTTACCCGCCGCCGGGTACACCACCGCCAGCGCGTAGCCCACGGCAACGGCTGCATCCACTGCGTTGCCGCCGGCCTTGAGCACATCCACGCCGACATGTGTGGCCAGGTGCTGGGCCGTCACCACCATGCCATTTTCACCGGCTACCGGGGCCTGGGAAGCGGCGTGAACACCGCTGACTGTCAACACGAGCGCAGTGGCGATCAAAGTGCGGTGCAAAGGTTGGTATTTCATCCATGGCTACTCTATTTATTGAGATGCGCCAAAATAGCCGCTCCCAAATCTAATCCCCAGTGCAATGGCGTTTTTATTACAGAACTTGTCGGTCATGGAACGGACGCGTAACGAAACAGCGAATAAACCGAATGTGGGAGGGGGCTAGCTTCCTCCCACATTTGTACCGCCAATGGCGCTAGAATCAGCGCCACTTTTTCGCCGCCGCTTTGATACGAGCCTTTTTCATGAGCTTTGATTTCGACACGCTCCACCCACGCCACGGTACCGGCAGTACCAAGTGGAGCCGCTACCCGCAAGACGTTCTGCCGATGTGGATCGCCGATATGGACATCGCCGCACCGCCCGCTGTATTGCAGGCCCTGCACACGCGCCTCGACCAACAGATTCTTGGCTACAGCGTAGCCGGCCCGGATGTGCGCGAGGCCATCATCGCGGACCTGTGGGCCAAGTACGCCTGGCGCGTACAACCTGAAGAACTGCTATTTCTGCCTGGCGTCGAGCCTGGTTTCAACATGGCCTTGCACGCCTTCGTCAAACCCGGCCAAGCGGTAGTGCTGCAAACCCCCAACTACCGGCCGATTCGCCTGGCACCCGGCAACTGGAACCTGCCGCGCATCGAAATGCCGTTCGAGTTGATCAACGGCGCATACGTCACGCCAATGCCTGCGATGCGCCAGGCATTGAGCGGTGCCGGTGCGCTGCTGCTGAGTAACCCGCACAATCCCATCGGCAAAGTATTCCCCCGCGAAGAACTGCAGGCTGTGGCCGACGCCTGCCTTGACAGCGGCGCGCTGATCATCAGCGACGAGATTCATGCCGAGCTGTGCTTCGATGGTCGCCGGCATATCCCCACTGCCAGCCTCAGCCCCGAGATTGCCCAGCGCACTATCACCCTGATGTCGGCGAGCAAGGCGTATAACGTGGCCGGCTTGAAGACCTGCTTCGCCGTGGTGCAAAACGCCGAGCTGCGCGAGCGCTTCAATAACGCGCGCTGCGGCATGGTCGACAGCGTCAGCCCCCTGGGCCTGGAAGCCACTCGCGCGGCCTACAGCCAATGCGGCGACTGGCTCGCTGCGCTGTTGCAGTACCTGCAGGCCAACCGTGATTACCTGCTCGATGCGCTAAAGACCCGCCTGCCCGGTGTAGTGATGCACGCACCACAAGGTACCTTCCTGGCGTGGCTCGATTGCAGCGCATTGGGCCTGGAAGACCCGCAACGGTTCTTTCTGGAACAGGCCAGGGTCGGCCTGAGTGCCGGGATTGAATTTGGCGATGACAGCCAACAGTTCGTGCGCCTGAACTTCGGTTGCCCACGGGCGATGCTCGAGGAAGGTATACAGCGCATGGAACGTGCCTTGCGCCAGCGCTGACTCGCCCAGCGAAACATTCGTGGGAGGGGTAAGCAATCCCCACCCACGTTATCCATTCACAACTTGGCGATGGACACTTCCGTCGACTTCACAAAGGCAATCACTTCGCTGCCCACCTTCAATTCCAGGTCACGTACCGAGCGCGTGGTAATCACCGAAGTAACAATGCCGGACGCCGTCTGCACGTCGATTTCCGACACGACTTCCCCCAGCAGAATTTCCTTGATTACGCCTTTGAACTGGTTGCGCACGTTGATCGCTTTGATGGTCATGTCGGCTTTCCTTTTGGCTGTTGGGTCAATCCGCACGAATGCGCAGGCCCCCAAAATGCGCCTCACGAGAAAACATTAAAAGGAATAAATAACTATTTATCCATTCCATAATGATATATGAGGGAAATATCCTTCGGCGCCCATCTGCCCGGCGCCGCACGCTCGACAGCGACGTATGACCGCATATCTTGTGCGTTGACCAACCTTGTTACACACCATATAGTGTGCCCACAAACAGAACAGACCACTACATAGTGTGCAGAATCGGTATTTACCGACCACACTCAGCGCAGTATTTCAATGCCTGGTAGCCTGCAAATCGCACATTTTTTGGACGGGTTGAACACCGTCAGAACGGATCAGAAGGGAGTATTTCAATGCTGAGTTGGGATGAAGTCGACAACGAAGACACCGGTGCAGCGGTGATCAAAGGCGCCAACGCCGGCCATGCAAGCGAAGCCAACATGGACCGCCTCGACGGTGCCGGCGCCGCTGCTGCCCTGGAGGCGCGCAACGTGACCGCCAACGACTCCGCCGCGATCATCCGCGCCAAGGCCGCCCTGGACAAACTCGACGTCGCCGAAGGCCTCGCTGAGCTGGAAGGCTCCGCCGCCCGCGTCGCCGTCGACGAAAAGCGCATGATCAACTGCCGCGCCGACCTCAACCAACTCGTGCCTTTCAAGTACGACTGGGCCTGGCAGAAGTACCTCGACGGCTGCGCCAACCACTGGATGCCGCAAGAGGTCAACATGACCGCCGACATCGCCCTGTGGAAAAACCCCGAAGGCCTGACCGACGACGAACGCCGCATCGTCATGCGCAACCTCGGCTTCTTCTCCACCGCCGACTCCCTGGTCGCCAACAACCTGGTGCTGGCCGTGTACCGCCTGATCACCAACCCGGAGTGCCGCCAGTACATCCTGCGCCAGGCCTTCGAAGAAGCGATCCACACCCACGCCTACCAGTACTGCATCGAATCGCTGGCCATGGATGAGGGCGAGATCTTCAACATGTACCACGAGATTCCATCGGTCGCTAAAAAAGCCGCCTGGGGCCTGAAATACACCCGTTCGATCTCCGATCCCAAATTCGAAACCGGCACCGTCGAGACCGACAAGGAGCTGCTGCGTAACCTGGTCGCTTACTACTGCGTGCTGGAAGGCATCTTCTTCTATTGCGGCTTCACCCAGATTTTGTCCATGGGTCGCCGCAACAAGATGACCGGCGTGGCCGAGCAGTTCCAGTACATCCTGCGCGACGAGTCGATGCACCTGAACTTCGGTATCGATGTGATCAACCAGATCAAAATCGAAAACCCGCATTTGTGGGATGCCGAGATGAAGGAAGAAGCGACCCAGATGATCCTGCAAGGGACCCAGCTGGAGATCGAGTACGCTCGTGACACTATGCCTCGCGGTGTTCTCGGCATGAACGCGGCGATGATGGAGGACTATCTCAAGTTCATCGCCAACCGTCGCCTGTCGCAGATTGGCTTGAAGGAAGAGTACCCAGGCACCACCAACCCGTTCCCGTGGATGAGCGAGATCATGGACTTGAAGAAAGAGAAAAACTTCTTCGAAACCCGCGTGATCGAGTATCAAACAGGTGGTGCGCTGAGCTGGGACTGACGTAACGCTGTAGGAGCGAGCAAGCTCGCTCCTACAGTCAACGGCTTCAGTTCGACACCTGCTCCAGGAAAATCAACTGCAACGGCTCGCTGAGCAAAGCATCCGCCGTGGCCGCAAAGTGCTGGAAGTACGGCGTGGCAAAATGCTCATCCAGTGCTGCCTGGCTCTTGAACGCCTCGCGCATATAGAACGTGCCGGGTTCATCGCGTCGCTCGAACAACACGTAATCCAGATTGCCAGGTTCGGCCCGCGTCGGTTCGATCAGGCTCAGCAAGCCAGTCTTGAGCGCGTGTTCTTGGCCAGGTTTGGCCTTGAGTACGGCGAGGGATACCAGAGGTTTGGGCATGGCGATGTCTCTTTGAGTGGGTGGGTTGGAACAGCCGGCAACAGCGGTGAACATCACGGCATACAGCCAGGGTTTGATCGATGCTCTCATGGGTGTCGCTCGCAATGGATTGAAGCCATCGTTGCCCATTTGGCGACGCAGAAACACCGACTAAACACGCTTACACTTTCTTCAAAGGCTTGAAAATGCCGCACTCCATCAAGACCCCTTGCGTCGGCCTGTGCTCCACCGTCTACGGTGATCTGGTCTGTCGGGGCTGCAAGCGCTATCACCACGAGGTGATCCAGTGGAATGGCTATAACGCCGAGGAAAAACAGGCGGTATGGCTGCGTCTGGAACAGCTACTGGTGCAGGTGATGGCCAGCAAGCTGGAAGTGTTCGACCCACACTGCCTGCGACAGCAGTTGGAGGCCCGCAAGATTCGCTTTATGCCGCACCAGTCGCCGTATTGCTGGGCATACCAGCTGATCGCGCGGGGTGCACGGGTGATTTCCAGGCTGGATGCCTATGGGTTGGCATTGCTGCCGGAGTTTCGCGAGCGCCACCTGGCGGATTTGCGCGATGCGATAGATCGGGAATTCTTTCTGCTTTCAGAGGCGCATTACGAGCGCTATATCGCCCCTGGATTCCTCAAGGATGCCTTCGGACCAGCCCTGATCGCCACAGTCTAATGTGGGAGAGGGGTTTGCTGCCGATAGCGGTGGATCAGTCAGCTCATCAGTTACTGACACACCGCTATCGGGAGCAAGCCCCTCCCACAATCAGCAGGTCCAGGGCGCATCCCGTTCTGGCTGCAACCCGTAGAGATGAATCGCGCGCTGACACACCGCCGGCGCCAAACTCCCCTGCTCCACCAATGCCGTCAACGCTGCCAGCACAATATGGTGCCGATCCACCTCAAAGAAATCACGCAACGCCGCCCGTGTATCACTGCGCCCAAACCCATCGGTGCCGAGCACGGTGTAGCCCGAATCCACGTACGAGCCAATCATCTGCGGCACTGCCCGCACATAATCGGACACGGCAATCACCGGCGCGCCTTTGGGCAAACAGTCATGCAAATGACTGACACGCTTGATGCCCTGCGGATGCAGGCGATTCCAGCGCTCCACCTCTCTCGCTTCCCGCGCCAGTTCACTGAAGCTGGTGACGCTGTACACCGCGCTTTGCACCTGCCAGTCGTCCATCAGCAACTGCGCCGCCGCCAGGGCCTCACGCACCAGCGTGCCGGAGCCGAGCAGGCGCACCTGCGCGTCCTGCGTACCCTGCAAGCGATACATGCCCTTGATGATCGCGCCTTCCACGCCTTCCGTCAGGCTGGGTTGCGCGTAGTTTTCGTTCATCAGCGTCACGTAGTAGAACTCGTCGACATCCTGCTCCAGCATCCGACGCATACCGTGGTCGAGGATCACCGCAAACTCACCGGCGAACGCCGGATCATAGGCGCGGCAATTGGGCACGGCGGCGGCAGCAAGGTGGCTGCTGCCGTCCTGATGCTGCAAACCTTCGCCGCCCAGGGTGGTGCGCCCGGCCGTGGCGCCGAGCAGGAAGCCCCGGGCACGCTGGTCGGCAGCTGCCCAGATAAGGTCGCCCACGCGCTGAAAACCGAACATCGAGTAATAGATATAGAAGGGCAACATGCGCAGGCCATGCACCGAGTAACTGGTCGCGGCGGCCACCCAGGAACTGATGGCGCTGGCTTCGCTGATGCCTTCTTCCAGGATCTGCCCGTCGGTGGCTTCGCGGTAACTGAGGATCGAGCCGATGTCTTCCGGCTCATAGTGCTGGCCGACACTGGAGTAGATGCCAATCTGCTTGAACAGGTTGGCCATGCCGAACGTACGCGCCTCGTCGGCAACGATGGGCACGATGCGCGGCCCCAATTGTCCGTCTTTGAGCAAGTGGGTGAGCATACGGACGAAGGCCATGGTGGTAGACATTTCCTTGCCTTCAGCGGCCGTGGCGAAACCCGCATAACTGCTCATGGACGGCACGCTGACACGCGCTGCGAGCTGGCTGCGGCTGGGCACGTAACCGCCCAGGGTGTTGCGGCGCTGGTGCAGGTAGCGTAACTCCAGGCTGTCATCGGCCGGCTTGAAAAAACTCAAGGACTCGACCTGCTCATCCGACAGCGGCAATTGGAAACGATTGCGAAAGGCAATCAGCGCCTGGCGATCAAGCTTCTTCTGTTGGTGAGTGGTCATCTTGCCCTGCCCGGCTTCGCCCATGCCAAAGCCCTTTTTGGTCTGGGCCAGGATCACCGTGGGTTTGCCCTTGGTCCGGCGGGCAGCGTGGTAAGCGGCGTGGATCTTGACCATGTCATGGCCGCCACGCTTGAGGCGGTCGATCTGATCATCGCTCAGGCCCTCGACCAGCTTGGCCAGGGATTCACTCTGGCCAAAAAAATGCTCGCGGTTATAGGCGCCATCCTTGGCGGCGAAGGTTTGGAACTGCCCATCCACGGTGTGCGAAAGGGTTCGGACCAATGAGCCGTCGACGTCCTTGGCGAGCAACGCATCCCAGTCCGAGCCCCACACCAGTTTGATCACATTCCAACCGGCGCCGCTGAACAATGCCTCCAACTCGTCGATGATGCGTCCATTACCGCGTACCGGGCCGTCGAGGCGTTGCAGGTTGCAGTTGACGACCCAGGTCAGGTTATCCAGGCCCTCGCGGGCGGCCAGGGTCAGGGCTGACATGCTTTCCGGTTCGTCCATTTCGCCGTCGCCGAACACGCCCCACACATGGCGGTCCGAGGTGTCCTGCAAGCTGCGGTGCTGCAGGTAACGCATAAAGCGCGCCTGGAAAATCGAGCTGATGGGGCCAATGCCCATGGAACCGGTGGGGAACTGCCAGAAGTCGGGCATCAACCATGGATGGGGATAGCTGGACAGCCCGCGAGCGCCCTCCTTCGGCCCACCGATTTCTTGGCGGTAGTGGGCCAGATCCTGTTCTGTCAGGCGCCCTTCAAGGTAGGCACGGGCATAAATACCGGGCGCCGAATGGGGCTGGTAGAACACCAGGTCACCGCCGGATTGCTCGCTGCGGGCGCGGAAAAAGTGGTTGAAGCCCACTTCGAACAAATCCGCGGCGCTGGCGTAACTGGCGATATGCCCGCCCAGTTCGCCATACGCCTGATTGGCGCGCACCACCATGGCCAGGGCATTCCAGCGCACCAGCGAGGCGAGGCGCTCTTCGGTGGCCAGGTCGCCGGGAAAAGCCGGCTGCTGCTCGACGCTGATGCTGTTGATATACGGTGTGCCGTGGCGGGGTTTCCAGTCGATGCCCGGCGCACCGCCTTCGCGGGCCAGCAGGTCTAGAATTTCGCGGGCCCGGGCGGGGCCGGCATTGGCCACCAGCGAGGCCAGGGCATCACGCCACTCATCCAGCTCCTGCTGATCCTGCGCCGTGTGATTGACTGCGTGGGCGAAACCGTTCATGGGCACCTCCGGACTTTTTTTCCAGTTTATGTCGGTGCTGAAGGATTTTTTGCCTGTTATCAGGCTCACCCAACAGAATTTTGAGCATGAATCACTGTAGATCGGCTTTATTCCAGCACGTTGTGCTCATGCACCCGCAAACCCGGCAATTGTGTTTAAAATGCCGCCCGCCCGATGACTGACGCACAACGATGAACCCAGACGCACTCGCTACCCTTCACGCCCACTTGCTGACCGCCCTGGCTGACGCACCGGTGGAAACCCGGCGCCTGTTCCATGGCCGCGGCCGTTGCTGGCCGGGCCTGGAACAACTGACGGTGGACTGGCTGCAAGGGGTGGTGCTGGTGGCGCTGTTCAAGGAAACCGAGCACCTGCAAGCCCTCAAGCAGACGCTGCTGAACATCGACTGGGCGAGCTTTGGCGCGCACACAGTGGCGCTGCAACACCGCTACCTGCCGCAAAGCACCACCGAGTGGTTAGTGGGTGAGGCCATCGATGAGCTGACCATCACCGAGGGCGGCCTGCGGTACCTGATCGACCTGGGTAAAAAGCAGAACAGCGGGCTATTTCTCGACATGCGCTACGGGCGCAACTGGGTGCGCGAACAGGCCCATGGCCAGCGCGTGCTGAATTTGTTTGCCTATACCTGCGGTTTTTCGGTGGCCGCCATCGAAGGCGGCGCCGACCATGTGGTGAACCTGGACATGGCCCGTGGCGCCCTCAGTCGTGGCCGCGACAACCATCGCCTGAACGGGCATGACCTGAGCAAAGTCACCTTCCTGGGCCACGACTTGTTCAAGTCCTGGGCCAAGGTCACCCACAGCGGCCCTTACGATCTGGTGATCATCGACCCGCCGTCATTCCAGAAAGGCAGCTTCCTGCTGACCAAGGACTACCAGCGCGTGCTGCGCCGCCTGCCGGACTTGCTCACCGCCCAAGGTACGGTGCTGGCGTGTATGAATGACCCAGCCTTCGGCGAAGATTTCCTGATCGACGGTGTAACCCGCGAGGCACCGGGCCTGCGCTTCGTGCAGCGCCTGGACAACCCGCCGGAATTCCCCGACGTCGATCCGCAAAGTGGGCTGAAGGCCCTGGTGTTCCGTCAGGGTTGATGCCGAATCGTCCTACGCTTGCTACGCTTACGCAGACACCGGGCGGTGAACCTTATCCCCCTCTTCCCGGTCGATACCTGCATTCCCCGGCCAGACTCGACGGCGCTACGTTGTCGGCTGCCCCGTTTGACCTTTTGGAGAACCGCCCGTGATATCGACCCTGCATGTAGCCAGACTCAAAGCCTGGGGCGCCCACGGCTTTACTGCCACCGGAGTGGTACTGGCCTTCCTGGCCACCCTGGCGCTGCTGGAAAACTCCCCCAAGGCGTGCCTGCTATGGCTGGGCCTGGCGCTGGTGGTGGATGGCGTCGATGGCTCGCTGGCACGACGGGTGAATGTCAGCACGGTATTGCCCAGCTTTGACGGCTCGGTCCTGGACCTGGTGATCGATTACCTCACCTATGTGTTCATCCCCGCACTGTTTATCTACCGCTATATCGACCTGCCGGAATTTACCCACCTGTTTACGGTGTCGGTGATTCTGGTGTCTTCGCTGTTCTGCTTTTGCAATGTGAACATGAAGAGCAAGGACAACTACTTCGTCGGCTTCCCCGCCGCCTGGAACGTGGTCGCCCTGTGCGTGTACATCATCCAGCCTGACGCCTGGGTCACCTTGCTGACCGTGATCGGCCTGGCCCTGCTGACCGTGACACCGATGAAGTTTTTGCACCCATTCCGGGTCAAGCGCTTCATGCCGATCAATATTGCGGTGACTACGATCTGGTTACTGTGCAGCTTTTTGATGGTGGTGGACTATCCCAACACCAACCCGTGGACGTTCGGATTGTGGTCGCTGATGTCGGCGTATTTCCTGGGCATTTGCATCTGGCGTACGGCGCTGGAGTGGCTGGGCGCGCACAAATGACCGAGCACGCTCGGTAAAAATGTGGGAGGGGGCTTGCCCCCGATAGCAGTGGGTCAGTGACCAATAAGCTGACTGACCCACCGCCATCGGGGGCAAGCCCCCTCCCACATTTGAGTCACATCGCAGTAAGATGCTGGCTTTCTGCGGCCCTCCAACAATAAGCCCTGCCCATGCCCTTCGAACTCAGCGTTGACCTCACCACCCTGGCCATCCTGGCCGTCGTTGCCTTTATCGCCGGTTTTATCGACGCCATCGCCGGCGGCGGCGGGCTGCTGACCACTCCGGCTCTGCTCACCGCCGGTATGCCGCCTCACCTGGTACTGGGCACCAACAAACTCAGCTCCACCTTCGGCTCGGCCACCGCCAGTTTCACCTTTTACCGGCGCAAGCTGTTCCACCCGCGCCAATGGGTGCACGCCATCGTCGGTACATTGATCGGCGCACTGACCGGTGCCGTGGTCGCCCACTACCTGCCCGCCGAAACCCTGAACAAGATGCTGCCGGTGATCGTCTTTGCCTGCGGGGTGTACCTGTTGTTCGGCGGTACGCCAAAGGCGCCGGTGGATGCCGAAGCACCGATCAAGAAGAAATGGCAGGCCACCCAGGGCTTTGGCCTGGGCTTCTATGACGGCGTGGCCGGGCCTGGCACCGGTGCATTCTGGACCGTCAGCACGATGCTGCTGCACCCCATCGACCTGGTGAAGGCCAGCGGCGTCGCGCGCAGCATGAACTTCGTCAGCAACGCGGCGGCGCTGACGGTGTTTATCATCAATGGCTCGGTAGACTGGATCGTCGGGCTGGCGATGGGCGTGTCAGTGATGTGTGGCGCGTTATTTGGCGCACGCAGCGCAATCAGCGGCGGCGCCAAATTCATTCGCCCGGTGTTTATCACCGTGGTGCTGGGCCTGACCGTACGCCTAGCCTGGCAGCACTGGTTCAGCGTGGCCTAAGCGGCGGGCCACGTAGAGGTCGATCAGGTAACGAGCAATCGAACGTGACGCCGGCAACGGCGGCAGTTCGTGGATGTTGAACCACTGCGCATCCTCGATCTCGTCGGCCTGGGGCACGATGTCGCCACCGGCGTACTCGGCGTGGAAACCCAGCATCATCGAATGGGGGAACGGCCAGCACTGGCTGCCCATGTACTGGATATTCTTCACTTCTATCTGCACTTCCTCGCGCACTTCGCGGATCAGGCAGTCTTCGGCCGATTCGCCGGGTTCGGCAAAGCCGGCCAAGGTGCTGTAGACCCCTGTGACGAAACGTGGCGAGCGCGCCAGAAGAATCTCGTCACCACGGGTCACCAGCACGATCATGCTCGGCGAAATCCGTGGGTAGCTGCGCAGGTCGCAAGGCGCGCAGTACATCGCCCGCTCCCGCGGGACCTGAACCATGGCCTGGCCGCAACTGCCGCAGAAACGATGCTCCCGCGCCCAGGTGCCGATCTGGGCGGCGTAGCCCAGCACTCTGTAGAGAGTGTGATCGCCCTGTAGCATGAAACCGCGCAGCCCCTGCCAACTGCACCCTGGCACATCGGCAGCACTGTCGAGTTCCAGCAAGTACACCGGTTCACCATCGAGGTGGCCGATGCCGTGTTCAGCGAACACCGGCAGGTCCTGACGCTTAAGCCACTCCCGAGGGAACAGAGGGCCATTGGCGTCATGCAAAAAGCCCTCACGGCTGCGGGCGACGGCCCAGCCGCCGACGGCGTCGTTATCCAGCAGCGTTGTGGTAATCCAGCCTGGGGTCATATCAGTCAATCCACGAATTCGGGTTTCTGCTTGCTCATATGGGCCGCAATGGCCACGCGCAAGTCGTTGGATTGCAACATAGCCGAGTTCCAGGTGGCAACGTATTCCAGGCCGTCATTGACTGTGTGGTCACGCATGTAGCTGATCATGGCTTTGGTGCCGGTCACGGCGATTGGCGACTTGGCGGCGATTTCATGGGCGATTTCCATAACGCCGGCCAGCAGGCTGTCCTGATCGGCATACACGCGATTGACCAGGCCGATGCTGCGCGCTTCTTCAGCACCGAACTGGCGACCGGTGTAAGCCAACTCACGCAACATGCCGTCGCCGATGATGCGCGGCAGGCGTTGCAAAGTGCCTACGTCAGCGGCCATGCCGATGTCGATTTCCTTGATCGAGAACTGCGCGCCCTCGGCCGCGTAGCGCATGTCGCAGGCGCTGATCAGGTCAATGGCCCCGCCAATGCAGTAGCCCTGGATCGCGGCGAGTACCGGCTTGCGGCAATGGTCGACCGCATTGAACGAGGCTTGCAGCTCGAGGATCTTGCGCCGTAACAGGCGCGCATTACGCCCCACGTCCTTGCTGAACTCATTGGCTATCGAGGCCAGCATCATCAGGTCGATACCCGAAGAGAAATGCTTGCCCGCACCACTGAGCACCACGGCGCGCACGGCATCGGTGTCGTCGATCCATTGGAAGATGTCGATGATTTCGGTCCAGAACGCCGCGTTCATGGCGTTGATCTTTTCCGGGCGATTGATCTGCACATGGGCAACGTTGCCGCTCAGTTCGACGACGAAGGCTTGGTATTCGGACATGGCAGTGATCCCTGACTGGCGATTGAGGAAGGC
This sequence comes from Pseudomonas sp. HN8-3, assembly GCF_020790195.1. Taxonomy (NCBI): domain Bacteria; kingdom Pseudomonadati; phylum Pseudomonadota; class Gammaproteobacteria; order Pseudomonadales; family Pseudomonadaceae; genus Pseudomonas; species Pseudomonas sp. HN8-3. The sequence goes on along the minus strand of NZ_CP086206.1, from coordinate 2,834,537 downwards.
CAGACTATATCAAGGGTGCGCCACGGCGCATCGGCCAAAAGCGGGACTGGCCACGGTGAGGGAAAAGACGCTGGATAAAACCCGGTGCACACGCCATCCTTTGCGCTTTAAGCCGCCCCTGTCAGCGGCGCTCGACGTTTTAAGGATATGCCATGCACGCCCAACCCCTCGCTCCCGCCGATTTCGACTTCATTGACGCCACCTTGCTCAAATACGGTGAAGACCACTCGGTGCTGAACATGGCCGAACTCGACGGTTATTTCACCGCCCTGGTTTCCAGCCCGGCCAAGGTGGACGTGGCCGAGTGGTTCCCGGCGATCTGGGGTGGGCAAAACCCTGAATGGGACAACATGGACGAGGCCCAGGATTTTCTCGAACTGTGTGTACGCCATATGAATACCCTGGCCGCTCGATTGGCCACCGACTCCCAGGCATTCAAAGCCCGTTTCGATGAAACCGAACATCAAGACCAGGCGGTGACGCTGGCTGAAGAATGGTGTTTTGGTTATGTGCGGGGTGTGACGATCGGCAACTGGCCGCCATTGCCCGCCGAACAAGCCGGGCAACTGGAAAAAATCACCGCGTGCGCCGAGCAGGACAATTTCGAACTTCCGGCGGACCTGGATATAAACGCCCATCAACAGCAGGTCAGCGAAATCGAACCGGCTGCGCGGGTGCTGCATGACTACTGGTTGAGCCAGCGTTAAGCCGGGCTTGCTGGCCCCGTCCCACATTTGAATCGGAGCACATTCCAGAAAATTCACGCAGATCACTTGCTCACTCGACAAGCATGGCGTGTTTGCCTGATTATTCGGGTCCGCACGTCGGCCACTCCACGCCACCTCGCCTTGACCAGGAGCCTTGTACCTTGAGTTCGCAAAAAACCGTGACCGTTACACCGCCCAACTTTCCTCTCAATGGCAAGGTCGCGCCCCCCGGCTCCAAATCCATTACCAACCGCGCCCTGTTGCTGGCGGCATTGGCCAAGGGCACCAGCCGTTTGAGCGGTGCGTTGAAAAGCGATGACACTCGCCACATGTCAGTCGCCCTGCGTCAGATGGGTGTGAGTATCGATGAGCCAGACGACACCACGTTTGTCGTCACCAGCCAAGGCTCGCTGCAATTGCCTCCCCAACCACTGTTCCTCGGTAACGCTGGGACTGCCATGCGCTTTCTCACCGCCGCCGTGGCCACCGTGCAAGGCAGCGTGGTGCTGGACGGCGATGAATACATGCAAAAGCGCCCGATTGGCCCGCTGCTGACCGCCCTCGGCCAAAACGGAATTCAGGTCGACAGCCCCACTGGCTGCCCGCCCGTGACCGTGCATGGCACAGGCAAGGTACAAGCCAGGCGCTTTGAGATCGATGGCGGCTTGTCCAGCCAGTATGTATCGGCCCTGCTGATGCTCGCGGCCTGTGGTGAGGCGCCGATTGAAGTGGCGTTGACCGGCAAAGACATCGGCGCCCGTGGCTACGTGGACCTGACCCTGGATTGCATGCGCGCCTTTGGCGCCCAGGTTGAAGCCGTGGACGACACCACCTGGCGCGTCGCCCCGACCGGCTACACCGCCCGGGATTACCTGATCGAACCCGACGCCTCGGCCGCTACCTACCTGTGGGCCGCCGAAGTGCTGACCGCTGGCCGTATCGACATCGGTGTCGCGGCCCAGGATTTCACCCAGCCGGACGCCCAGGCCCAGGCGGTGATCGCCCAGTTCCCGAACATGCAAGCCACGGTGGTCGGTTCGCAAATGCAGGACGCAATCCCGACCCTGGCCGTGCTCGCCGCTTTCAACAACACCCCGGTGCGTTTTACTGAACTGGCGAACCTGCGCGTCAAGGAATGTGACCGTGTACAGGCACTGCACGATGGCCTCAATGAGATCCGCCCAGGCCTGGCGAGCATTGAGGGCGACGACCTGCTGGTTGCGAGCGACCCAGCCCTGGCCGGCACCGCGTGCACGGCGCTGATCGACACCCACGCCGACCACCGCATCGCTATGTGCTTTGCCCTGGCCGGGCTGAAAGTTTCGGGGATTCGCATCCAGGACCCGGACTGCGTGGCCAAGACCTACCCTGAGTACTGGAAAGCCTTGGGCAGCCTGGGCGTTCAATTGACCTACTGACACGCCGATCGTGAAACTTCGCCGGGAGCGTCAATGACCATTCGCCAACCCTGCCCTCCCGGCGCCTGTGTGTGCGAGCGTGAACAACTGCTGGAGGCGCCCGGCGCGGACCTGCGCATCCTCCAGTTGACGCGACAGCAGGAAAAAATCCTGCTCGAACGCCTTGAAAACCTCAAGAGTCTGCAAGACCTTGAACACATGCAGCAGCGGATGTACGAGCAACTGGGCATCCGCGTGCACATTGCGCCTGGGCATACCGAGGTCAAGAGTATGCGCGGGATCCAGATCGTTATCGACGAGTTGCCGGGCATGTGCCGCAAGACTCGTCAATCGATCCCGGCGTCGATCCGCCGCGGCCTGGAAAAACGCCCCGAGATTGCCTACCGCTTGCTCGATGCCCACGACCTGTTTCGCGACACCTGAATCACCCCGCGACTGTCTCGCGCTGGAACATCCCCTGCCCCACAGCTTTGGCCGTGTGCAAATGCGCCTGGGCGCCCCCGCTCTCCGAATCCAGCAGCAGCTTGGACGTCAGCACCTGCGCCCCGCAGTAATCAAAGATGCCGTAATCGATCTGGGTGTGCATGGCCTTGGCATAGCCGTGCCGATCGAAAGCGCTGTCATCCGCGCCCCCGAGGGCCAGCAGGTGCACCTGCAAGTGGCGCAGTTTTTTCACGACGGGTGTGTCGGGGCCATAATCAATCGCCCAGCCGTTGACGAACACGCGGTCGACCCAGCCTTTGAGCAACGCCGGCATCGACCACCAGTAGATCGGGAAAGCCACCACCAGCGCGTCGGCGCGCTCGATACGCGCCTGTTCGGCCAGCACATCGGCCGGCGGAGTTGCATGAGCGCGGTGCACCTGATGGTCGGCGGCGGTGTAGCGTGGATCGAACCCTTCGGCGGCAAGGTCGGCGATTTCGAAGGTGTGGCCGGCGGCGGTCAAACCGGCGCCTACCTGAGCCGCTACGCTATGGGTGAGCGATTTCCGGTCGTGATGAGCAACTACGATCAAGGCGTGCATGACTTTAACTCCTGACAGGATTAAGCTACGTTTAGTAAGTTACGCCCCTTAAATTACTTTTGGTATATAAGCATGTCAAGCAGTGAATCCCCTGCCCCACGTCGGCGCTTGTCCCGTGAAGATCGCCAGCGCCAATTACTCGATGTGGCGTGGCAATTGGTGCGCGAGGAAGGCACCGACGCCCTGACCCTGGGCCGCCTGGCGGAGCTGGCAGGTGTGACCAAGCCGGTGGTCTACGACCACTTCACCACGCGTGCGGGATTGCTGGCGGCGTTGTATGCCGATTTCGATGCGCGCCAGGACCAGGTCTTTACCGAGGCCATCGACACCAGTAAGGCGACGCTAGAGGACCGGGCATGGGTGATCGCGTCGGCGTATGTCGATTGCGTGCTGTTGCAGGGCCGGGAAATCCCCGGAGTGATTGCCGCGCTGAGCGGCTCGCCGGAGCTGGCGGTACTCAAGCGCGAATATGAGGCGATCTTCCTGGAAAAGTGCTCCAACGCACTGTCACCGTTCGCCTCGGGCGGCGGTGTTTCCAAGGCCGGCTTGCGCGCTATGCTCGGTGCGGCGGAAGCCCTGTCTCATGCGGCAGCCAATGGCGAGATCAGCCGTGAGGAGGCCCAGCAGGAATTGCTGGCGACCATCCTGGGGATGGTCCAGCGGGTCAAATCGTAGGAAACCGCTGCTGGATGTACAGCTGCACCTTGCGCGTCAACTGATCCAGATGCCGGTCACGCTGTTTTTCAGCGTCGACCATGGCGCGCTTGCCGTGCTTTTGCAGCAGGTAGGTATGAATCTGGCACACTTCCAGCGAACGATAGATCGCTGCCACATCCAACACCCCCATCAAGCCATCGGTGCCGTAGTCCCGGGTGTTCATCAGCACTTGGGTGCCACGTGCGCCGCGCACTTGAAAACCCATGGCCTCGAATGCTGGCACCTTCTCCACCGCACAGGCCAGTTCGGCGTGGGGATAGCGCGCCAGCACATCGCCTAGCATTTGCTTCGCCACGCCCTGGCGACGAAAGCCGGCCTGCACCGCCATAAAGGCAATGCCGCAGGCTTGAGGGTCGTTCTTGACCGGCAGATACAGGCAAAAACCGACAACGGTTTCGTCCTGCATCGCCACGACCAGCTCGACGGCGATGCCCTTCTCGCCATTCAACGCCTCAAGGTACAAGTGCACCTCAAACCCGATGGCGTACTGGTAGATGTTGTAGAGCAAGTTACTTGGCGCCAGCGCGACACTGCTGATGTCGGTGAGGTTGTCCACCACCATCTGCAGGATCTGGCTATTGACCGATTCGGGGCACGGCGTGGTGTAACGGGTAAGGCTGAACATGCAAATTCCTGGAGTTTCGCGTCAAGGCAGCGGCGATTGTACCTGTTGCAGGCCGCTCATGGCCCGCACAGTGAACGCAGGTAACGGGCCTTGCCGCCTATCTTGCTGCACTGATCGTGTTGGACACATATTGACAAGCTAAATTCGTAACGACTATTGTCTGACAACCTGATTACCAAGGTTTCATCATGCTTGAGCTCCAGCGCCCCGACTCGCTTGTCGTACGGGTTGTCAGCGCCATTCGCGCAGAAATCGAATCCGGCCAACTGGCTCCGGAGTCGCGCCTGCCTACCGAACAGCAATTGGCTGAACAGCTCAACGTCAGCCGCTCTGTGGTGCGCGAGGCCATTGCCCAGCTCAAGGCCGACGGTGTTCTCACCGCCCGCCGGGGGTTGGGGTCGTTCATTTCGCAGACCCCGGCCGGCACGGTGTTCCGTTTCCCGCAGCAAAATGGGCGACGGCCTGACCTGGCGCAGATGTTCGAAGTGCGCCTGTGGATCGAAACCCAAGCCGCCTCGATTGCCGCCCAGCGCCGTGACGCCGCCGACCTGCAACGCATGGAAAGCGCCTTGCAGGCCATGCAGGACCATCGCGACGACTTTGAAGCCGCAGCCCTGGCCGATGTGGAATTCCACCGCGCCATTGCCGACGCCAGCAAGAATGACTACTTCGTGGCCTTCCATGACTTCCTCAGAAGCCAGCTGGCGAGCGCACGCAAGACCGCCTGGGAAAACTCTGCCTCGCGCTTCGCCACCGGCTCGGCCGATGCGACCCAGGAACACCAGCAGCTCTATCAGGCCATCGCCGACGGTGATGCCCAACGCGCCGCTGCCAGTGCAGAGGCCCATCTGCGTGCATCCGCACGGCGCTTGCAACTGGAACTGCCTCCCATCAACTGATCGACTTTTTAAAGCGTGTCCCCGGACACGCCATTTTTTTAACAAAAACATTAGTCTGACAACCTGATAAGCAGACCAAAATGTCTAACCTTAGGTACTCCCAGCAATGATTCACGACTTTTGCATTATCGGCGGCGGCATCGTCGGCCTCGCCACTGCCATGGAACTGCTCAAGCGCCAACCCGGCGCATCACTGGTGATCCTGGAAAAGGAGCCAGTGCTGGCCAAGCACCAGACCGGCCACAACAGCGGCGTGATCCACGCCGGCATTTACTACGCCCCCGGCAGCCTCAAGGCCGACCTGTGCAAGCGCGGTGCCGAAGCCACCAAGCAGTTCTGCCGCGAACACGGGATCAAGTTCGAGGTGTGCGGCAAGCTGCTGGTGGCCTCCAGCCCCCTGGAAATGCAACGCATGGAAGCCCTGCACGCCCGCGCCCAGCTCAACGGTATGCAGGTCGAGCGCCTGGATGCCGAGCAACTGCGCGAGCGTGAACCAAACATCGTCGGCCTGGGCGGCTTGTTTCTCGATGCCACCGGCATTGTCGATTACCGCCAGGTGTGCGAGACCATGGCCCAGGTGATTCGCCGCAACGACGGGCAGATCTGCCTGGAACGCACGGTCACTGCGATCCACGAAGACACCGATAAAGTCACGGTCCATACCCAGGGCGAAACCTGGCAGGCGCGGCACCTGGTGGTGTGCGCCGGTTTGCAATCGGACCGCCTGGCTCGCCTGGCCGGGATCAGTATCGACCATCAGATCATCCCGTTTCGCGGCGAGTACTTCCGCTTGCCGGCGGCAAAGAACAACATCGTCAACCACCTGATCTACCCGATCCCCGACCCGCAGTTGCCGTTTCTCGGCGTGCACCTGACACGCATGATCGACGGCAGTGTCACCGTCGGCCCGAATGCCGTGCTGGGCCTGGGCCGCGAGAACTACCGCAAGTTCTCGGTGAACTGGCGCGATGTGGCGCAATACGCCAGCTTCCCGGGTTTCTGGAAAACCCTCTGGCAGAACCTCGGCTCCGGCACCACCGAGATGAAAAACTCTTTGTTCAAGTCCGGCTACCTGGAGCAGTGCCGCAAGTACTGCCCTTCTCTGACCCTCGACGACTTGCTGCCCTACGAGGCCGGTATCCGTGCCCAGGCAGTCATGCGCGACGGCAGCCTGGTACACGATTTCCTGTTCGCCCAAACCCCGCGAATGCTCCACGTGTGCAACGCACCTTCACCGGCCGCCACCTCGGCCATGCCCATCGGCGCGATGATCGCCGACCGTCTGTTCCAGCCTCAGTAATACCCGTACTGCCCGTTCACCCAAAAATAACTACAAAGACCAGAAGGAAATCCAGCATGTCGGCATCCGCCTCCATCCCCGGCACCGAAACGCCCGAACAAACCCGCAAGCGCCTGCGCAAAGTGGCCGCCGCCACCATCTTTGGCTCGATGCTGGAGTGGTACGACTTTTACCTGTACGCCACCATGGCGGCCATTGTGTTTTCGAAGATCTTCTTCGATAACAGCGACCCGAAAACGGCCACGCTGATGGCCTTTTCCACCTTTGCCATCGGCTTTATCGCCCGCCCTTTCGGCGGCATTCTGTTCGGCTACCTGGGTGACAAGTTCGGACGCAAGCAGGTGCTGGTGCTGACCTTCTGCCTGATGGGCGTGTGCACCACGCTGATCGGCCTGATCCCCAGCTATGCCTCCATCGGTATCTGGGCGCCGATCCTGCTGGTGTTCATCCGCATCATCCAGGGGCTGGGCGCGGGTGCTGAACTGTCGGGCGCCGCGGTAACTTCCTACGAACACGCCTCCCATGGCAAGCGCGGCAGCCAAGGTGCCTGGCCGGCACTGGGGCTGAACCTGGGCCTGTTGCTGTCCTCACTGACCATTTACCTGCTGACCATCAACGGTAACGAGTTCTTGCTGGCCGGCGGTTGGCGCATCCCCTTTATCTGCAGCATCGTGCTGGTGGGCGTGGGTCTGTGGGTGCGTAACAGCATTCCGGAAACCCCGCAGTTCGAGGAACTGAGCAAGGAAAAAGCCAAGGCCAAGCCGTCGCCCCTTAAAGCGTTGTTCAAGAACGACCTCAAGGGCCTCGCCGTGGTGTTCTTTGTCGCGATTGGCTACAACGCCCTGAGCTATATCTTCAAGACCTTCTCCCTGGCGTACCTGACCCAATTCAAAGGTGTGGATGTACACGTCACCTCCCTGTCGGTGACCATCGCCAGCCTGGTGGCCATCGTGGCCGTGCCTTGCTTTGGCTGGCTGTGCGACAAGTGGAGCAGCAAGACCGTGTTGATGCTCGGCGGTCTGTGCTCGCTGCTGTTCGCCTACCCGTTCCTGGCCCTGCTCAACAGTGGTGAAAGCCTGATGATCTATCTGGCCATCGGCGTGGGCACCGGTATCCTTGCGCCGATGATGTTTGCGCCCCAGGGCTCGTTCCTGAGCCGGCAATTCCCGACCCAGACGCGCTCATCGGGTTTCGGCACCGGGCGCGAAATCGGCACCGCGATTGCCGGTGGCCTGGCACCGCTGGGCGCGCTGTCGATGGTGGCGGCCTCGGCCACTCATTCCACCGATGGCGTGGTGGTTATCCTCGCGATTTCCGCCCTGCTGGTGGTGGTGTTCGCCCTCTGCGATCAGGGTGCAAAACACTCGACATTCAAGAACTGAAGAAAAAAGTTCGGACCAACGGGTGCATGGATGCACCTGGATCGCGCATCATGGGCACTTTCAAGCTCAAGGGTAACGTCCATGCGCGTTCTGTCATTGATGATGGGTCTTACGACGCTGGCCGCCACTACGGTGTTCTGCGCCAGCGCGATGGCGAATGAAGAAAGTCAGTTAGTCCAACAGATCAACCAATACCGCAGCCAGGTGCAACGCTGCGGTGACCAGGGTTCCCAGGAACTGCCACCGCTGACCAGCGACACACGGCTGGTGCTGCCGGCCTCCAATGTCGGCGATTTGCAGCAGTCGCTGGCGCGGGCTGCGTACCCTATGGTCAACGTGCAGGCCATCAGCCTGTCCGGGCCCAAGGATGCCGACGCCGCCATGAAAGCAGTGCGCGAAAGCTTCTGTCGGGTCGTACTGGACCCGCAATATGTCGACATCGGCGTCAGCAACAGCGGCCAGGATTGGCGCATCGTGCTGGCCCGCCCGCTGCTGACCAGTGGCCTGGGCGACTGGCAGACCGAAGGCAAGCAACTGCTGAACCTGGTCAACGCTGCGCGCGCCGAACCACATCAATGCGGCACCCAGGCGTTCAGCGCGACCACGCCGCTGTCGTGGAACGACACCCTGGCCAGCGCGGCCAACAGCCACACGCGCAACATGGCCAACGGCAACTTCTTCGACCACCTGGACCACGACGGTCGTACTCCCGGTGACCGCGCCGAACTGGCCGGGTATATCGCAAAGAACATCGGCGAAAACATCGCTGCCGGCCTCGATACCCCACGCAAAGTCGTGGACGGTTGGCTCGCCAGCCCCGGCCATTGCGCCAACCTGATGAACCCGCAATTTCGCGAATTGGGCGCGGCCTACGCGATGGACCCCAAGAGCGATGCGGGTATCTATTGGACAGGTGTATTCGCCGCTCAATAACCTGGATATTCGCGCTGAACTGGGAGCAGTCATTCAGGTCTGTTGCTTGGCAACCTGACGTTTCAGGCAATAGTCGAACCGCGGTAGATAAGGTGTTGACCCCATGATGAATTGGCTGCAAGGCAACAGCGACATGGCCGAGCGGGTCCGCCAGCATGATTGGGCCAGTACGCCCCTCGGCCCGCTGGAGCAGTGGTCCGATGTATTGAAGACCACCGTCGCGCTGTGCTTCGCTTCCAGGTTTCCCCAGGCCATTGTTTGGGGGCCTGAGTTGATTACGCTCTACAACGATGCATTCCGGCCGATTCTGGGCAACAAGCCGGAGGCACTGGGCCGCCCTTTCAGCGAGGTGTGGCACGAGGCCTGGAGCGAGATAAGCCCCATCGCCAGCGCGGCGTTCGACGGTCATGCCACCTATATTGAAAACTTCCCGCTGATGCTCAAGCGCAATGGTGCGCCGGAACAGGCGTATTTCACTTTTTGCTACAGCCCTATCCGCGACTCCCGAGGCAACGTGGTGGGCATGCTCGATACGGTGACCGAGACCACCTCCACCGTATTCCTCGCCCGTCGCCTGGCGGTGCTGGATGCCATCGGCAACGCCGTGGCCAGCGCCACCGACGCCGAAGCCATCATGACATCGACCACCCAACTGCTGGCGCAACACCTGCAAGTGTCGATTTGCGCCTATGCCGATATGGATGAGGATGAAGATGGCTTCACTATCCGTGGCGACTGGGCGGCGCAGGGCTCACCCAGCATCATCGGCCACTACAGCCTGGCGGCGTTCGGCGAACGCGCGGTGAGGGCTCTGCGTGCCGGTCAGCCCCTGGTGATCCGCGATAACCTGATCGAACTGCCCGCCGATGAGTCGGCAACCTTCCAGGCGCTGGGCGTCACGGCTACCATCTGCGTGCCGCTGATCAAGGATGGACGTCTCACGGCGCTGATGGCCGTGCATGACAAACAGCCCCGCTACTGGTCGCCCTACGATCTGGCGTTGTTGGGTGAAGTGACCGAACGGTCCTGGGCGCACATCGAGCGCGTGCGCGCCGATGCCGCCGTACGCGAGGGTTTGGCGGCCTACACCGAACTCAACGCCACACTGGAGCAGCGCGTGGAAGAACGCACCCTCGCGCTGGCCCAGGCCGAGGCCGCGCTGCGCCAGTCACAGAAGCTTGAAGCCATCGGCCAACTGACCGGCGGCGTCGCCCATGACTTCAACAACCTGCTGACCATCATTCGCTCGTCAGTGGACTTCCTGCGCCAACCGAACTTGTCGCAAGAGCGTCGCCAGCGCTACATGAGCGTCGTCTCCGACACCGTGGAGCGGGCCAGTAAACTCACCAGCCAATTGCTTGCCTTCGCCCGTCGCCAGCCGTTGAACCCGCAGGTATTGGATGTCAGCCAGCGGGTACGCAACATCGGCGAGATGCTTGAAAGTGTCACCGGCGCCCGCATTCATGTACAGGTGCAGTTGCCCGATCAGCCGTGCTACGCACGCATTGACCCCAGCCAACTCGAAACCGCGCTGCTCAACATCGCACTCAATGCTCGCGACGCAATGGACGGCCAGGGCACCCTGACCCTCAAGGTCGCCACACAGCAAGCGCTGCCGCGCATCCGCGGTGACGCCGAGTCGCGCCTGCCGTACATCAGCATCTCTCTGACCGACACCGGCACCGGTATTGCCGGCGACACCATCGACCGTATCTTCGAGCCGTTCTTCACCACCAAGGCCGTTGGCAAAGGCACCGGGCTGGGCCTGTCGCAAGTCTTCGGCTTTGCCAAACAGTCGGGCGGCAACATCGATGTGGCAAGTACCCTCGGCCAGGGCACTGTGTTCACCTTGTATTTGCCCCAAGTGGAAGGCGAACCCGCCCCGCAGCAGGACGAACAGGAGCAACTTGTACCGCCGCAGGAGGCTGCCCAACGGCATGTTCTGATCGTAGAAGACAACCTGGAAGTGGGACGTTTCGCCAGCCAGATCCTCAAGGACCTGGGCTACAAGACCACTTGGGCGACCAATGCCGAGCAGGCACTGGCCCTCGCTGGCAACGACGCCCGAGCCTTCGACGCGATTTTTTCGGATGTGGTCATGCCGGGGATGACCGGCGTTGCGATGGCCAGACTGCTGCGTGAGCGGCGTCTGGACCTGCCGGTGGTACTTGTCTCAGGCTACAGCGAAGAGCTGGCGGACAGCGGTTATGAGGGGTTTGAGTTCCTCGCCAAACCCTACTCCGCCGAACAGGTCGCCAGGGCGTTGGTGAGGGCGATGTCCAAGGATCAGACCGCTACGGCCACCTGATCAAGACCTTGAGCCTTAGCGGTGCAGGTCTTCAAACCCGTCGCGCTCATCGGTTTGGGCCGCGCGGGTTGAAAGACGGTGTGTACGCTCCATTTGCCGAGTCAGGCGGAAGGCTTTTTCCAGCGCATCGGACAGTTTGCAGGTGGCCGTCACCACAAAAGATGAAAACACCAGCACCGCCAGGGCCACACCCACTTGCATCGGCGCCGGCTGGAACAACAGCCACAGCGTACAGGGCAACAGCACCAACGCCATCGAACTCAAGGTCATGTAGCGAAAGGCCGAGTAGCAGGACACCGCACTGACTGACATTCCTACGGTAAAGAGCATCACCAGTACCTGGGACACTCGGTCATCAACCGGCATCACCGCCAGCGCTCCACCTCCCCAGATGCCAGCCGACAACATCAGCGTGATCCAGTAACGCCGCTCCCAACGCTTTGGGGTGCGCTCGCTGTCAGGGCAGCGAAACCACTGCACGAACATGTGCAGGCGCAGCAGTGACGAGCAACCCAGCAGCACCAGCCATACCAGAATGATTCGATGATCGAAGCGATCCCAGCACAGCCAGCAGAGCATGGCGGCGCCCAGATAACTACCGAAGACGGCCGAGAACGACTGGCGAAACAGTTGGTGCAACCGGTCGGTTCGCACTTGCTGCTCGATGATGGGATCCTGATCTTGCCCATGCCCAAGGCTGTTCATGCAATGCGCCTGTGTCGATTGCGACGGCAAAGGCGCCATTGTGGCGCCCTGCCAGTATCGGGAACAACTGCATCCGCCAATCCAGTGCCCTTACAGCTCCTGCGGACGCAGAATCAACACACCCAGCGGCGGCAGGTTCAACGACAGCGACACCGGTTGCCCATGACGCGGCTCATCCTGGGTGAACACCTCTCCCCCATTGCCAAAGTTGGAACCGGCGTAAGTGTCCGCATCACTGTTGATTACCTCACTCCAACGCCCGCCGAACGGCACACCAACCGCATAGCCTTCACGCGGCACCGGAGTGAAGTTAGCAACCACAAGCACCGGCCGGCCGTCCTTGCTCCAGCGCAGCCAGGCGTAAACACTGTTGATCGCATCATCGCCAATCAGCCACTGGAAGCCTTGGGGAGCATCATCCTGTTCATGCAGCGCCGGCTCCTCGCGGTACAGGCGGTTCAAATCGCCCACCAGCTTCTGCACACCACGGTGCTCAGGGTATTGCAGCAGATACCAGTCCAGTTGCTGGTCGTGGTTCCATTCGCGCCACTGGCCAAATTCGCAGCCCATGAACAACAGCTTCTTGCCCGGATGCATCCACATGAAACTCAGATAGGCGCGCAGATTGGCAAACTTCTGCCAGCGATCTCCCGGCATCTTGTCGATCAGCGAGTGCTTGCCGTGCACCACTTCATCGTGTGAGATCGGCAAGATAAAACGCTCGGACCAGGCATATACCAGGCCGAAGCTCAGCTCGTTGTGATGATGGGCGCGGTACACCGGGTCTTGCTGGATGTAGTGCAGCGAGTCATGCATCCAGCCCATGTTCCACTTGTAATTGAACCCCAGGCCACCTTGCTGGGTAGGCTGGCTGACCCCCGGCCATGCCGTCGATTCCTCGGCGATCACCAGCGCGCCGGGCGCTTCAAGGGCGACCACGTCGTTCAAATGCCGCAGAAAATCGATGGCTTCCAGGTTCTCGCGCCCGCCATGGCGGTTGGGCACCCACTCGCCGGCCTTGCGCGAATAATCGCGGTACAACATCGAAGCCACCGCATCCACCCGTAGCCCATCCACATGAAAATGCTTGAGCCAGTGCAGGGCCGAGGCCAGCATGAAGCCGTGCACTTCCGTACGGCCCAGGTTGTAGATCAGCGTGTCCCAGTCCTGGTGAAAGCCCTCCAGCGGGTTGGCATACTCGTACAGCGCTGTGCCGTCGAACTGCGCCAGGCCGTGGGTATCGGTGGGGAAATGCGCCGGCACCCAATCGAGAATCACGCCGATATCCGCCTGGTGACAGGCATTGACGAACCAGGCGAAATCCTCGGGCGATCCAAAGCGTGCACTCGGGGCGAATTGCGACAAAGCCTGATAGCCCCAGGAACCACCAAAGGGGTGCTCCATGATCGGCATCAGCTCGATATGGGTGAAGCCCAGTTGCTGCACGTAGGGGATCAAGCGCTCCGCCAGTTCACGCCAGCCGTATTGACGGGCGACCTCGCCGGTCTCGTCCAGCTCGCACTGCCAGGAGCCCACGTGCAGCTCGTAGATCGACAACGGCGCCGTGGATTTCTGCTTGTCACCCCGGGCTTGCATCCACTCATGGTCTTGCCAGTCCACCTGCAACGGTGCGGCGACCTTGGAGGCCGTATCGGGCGGCAGTTGAGTGGCCAGCGCCACCGGGTCGGCCTTGAGCGGCAGGATCCCATGAGCCCCGAGGATTTCGTATTTGTAGGCAGCGCCCGGCTGCAAACGTGGGATAAAAATCTCCCACACGCCGGAGGGGTGACGCAGGCGCATCGGATGGCGGCGACCGTCCCAGATATTGAAATCGCCAACTACCGAAACCCGCCGCGCATTCGGTGCCCACACCGCAAAGCGCACACCTTGCACGCCATCGACACTGGTCACCTGGGCCCCCAGGCAACTGCCCAGGTCGCGGTGATTGCCTTCGGCAAACAGGTAAAGGTCCATTTCCCCCAACAGCAATTGACTGAAGCTGTAGGGGTCTTCGGTAATCTGTTCACCGCCCGCCCACTGGATTTTCAGCAGGTACGGCTGGCGCGTGCTGAACTGCCCGACAAACAAGCCTGGCACCTGGGTTGCCTCGAGGCTACCCAGCACTTCACCGCCATCCCGGCTGAGTACCTGAACGCTGAGCGCCTCTGGCAGAAAGGCGCGAATAAACTGCCCGCCCTGCTCGTCGTCATGCGGGCCCAGGATCGAGAACGGATCCGGGTGTTCGGCGCGTACCAGCGCTTCGACGTCCTTGGACGCCGGCAATGCAGTCAACTTGGGCTGCAGCGGTTCTTTATGTGTAAAACTCATGACGTCTCCCCACCGCGTACAGGTTTCGATTTAGGTGTAAGCCCGCTCAGCAAGCCATGCAGCCCTTGCAAGGGCACCGGCAACCAGGTCGGGCGATTTTCCGCTTCGTAGGCCACTTCGTACGCGGCCTTTTCCAGGCTGAACAACGTCAGCGCTGCGTCCTGGCCGTTGGCATCCTGCCAATCATGCGCCAGTGTAGACGTCGCCGTCTGATAAGCCTGAGTAAATGCCTCGCGGGCTTCACTCAGATAGCGATCGGTGACGCGCTTGCGCGCAGTGTTGGCTTGCGGTGTCTGATCCACTGCTTGCACATTCAGGGCCATGGCCGCCGCGTAGTCAAAGGAGCGCAGCACTCCGCTCACATCTTTATAGGGGCTGTGCTTGCCGCGCCGCTCATGCAACGGCCGCGCAGGTTCCCCTTCAAAGTCGATCAGGTACGCGTCGCCCTTGACCACCAGCACCTGGCCCAGGTGCAAGTCACCGTGGACACGAATCCGCAGCCCGCCGACCGTGGCCTTCGCCAACGCCTGGACATGCCCGGCGATGGCTTTTTTGTGTACCAGTAACTCACTGACCAACGCCTGGTCAGCGGGGTTCAACTGGCTTTGATGAAGCTTGAGCAATTGCAGCGCACGCTCGATCTGCGCGCCGACATCCTTGGCCCAGGCCTGAGTATCCTTGGCGGTGGTGACTTGCGGTTGGAAGTCCTTGTCATCCGTTGGCGCCCCCAGCACCCCATGCATTTCCCCCAGGCGCTGGCCGAGCGCCGCGGCGAAATCCGCCAGTTCGCCAAGGGCGTTGTAGTGCTGCTCCTGTTCAGAAATGGCCTCGGCCAACTCGTCGCGGATCGCCCGTTCCAGGTTGTTCTGGGTCCAGCTCCAGGCATCGCCCTGGTTGCTCAGGTAGCCCTGGGCAATCATCAGCAGGTTGTCCTGCCCCTGCGCGTCGCGGCGGCTCATAAAGCCCAGCAAAGGCGAGATATTCGGGTAGCCGGCGGCGGTCAGGTAGGCGCTCATTTCCAGCTCCGGGTGTACCCCGGCGCTGACTTTGCGAATCAGCTTGAGCACCAGGCTTTCGCCCAACACCACCGAACTGTTGGACTGCTCGGCAGACAAGTAACGCACCGGCGATTCGTGAGTCAGTTGCAGCCCGGCCAGGTGTCCGGTCGCCTCAAACCGCAGATCGCCCTCACTGGAGTTGAGCACGGTCCCTGCCTGCATCGCCTGGATGACTTCACGGATGAAAGGCTCAAGGCTGAAGGCATCGGTCACCAACCCTACCTGGCGAGTACGTCGCACCCGGGCCAGGGCCAATTGCTGGGGCAAGGCGCTGCTCACCTGATCTTCGCCGAGAAAGCCCAACGGCAGTTGATAACGGCTGACCTGACCGCCGCTGCTGACCTCGACTTCACTGAGCAATACCGGGTGCTGTGGGTCGCCAAAACGTACGCCGTAAGCGATGCGCACGCTGTCGATCGCCGTGTCTTTGCCGGCAAACCAGCGACGTTTGGGCAACCAGGCTGGCAATGAGGTTTGTTCCAGGCTGGTGCGGCAAGGCTCTTCGAGTAATTCTTCCATGCGTTTTTTCAGTACCAGAGTGGTGAAGTCGGGCATGCTCTGCGCCGGTTCCACATGCCAGCTTGGCATCTGGTTTTCCGTCGCCAGCACAAACCAATAAAAGCCATAGGGCGCCAGGGTCAGCAGGAAATTCAGCTGGCCAATCGGTGGAAAGGCATTACCGCCGAGCATCTCCACCGGCACCATGCCGGCGAAGGCAGACAAGTCCAGCTCCGCCGCCTGGGCGCTGCGCGACACATTGGCCACGCACAGGATGATTTCGGTGTGGCCGTCTTCCCCCGTGTATTCACGGGTGTAAGCCAGGATGCGCCGATTGGTCGGCGAGAGCATTTTCAGGCTGCCACGGCCAAAGGCCTTGGACTGCTTGCGCACCGCGAGCATGCGCCGGGTCCAGTTCAGCAACGAATGCGGGTCCTGGGCCTGGGTCTCGACGTTGACCGATTGATAACCGTATTGCGGGTCCATGATCGGCGGCAATACAAGGCTGGCCGGGTTGGCACGGGAGAAGCCGCCATTGCGGTCGATAGACCACTGCATAGGCGTACGCACACCGTCGCGGTCGCCCAAGTAGATGTTGTCACCCATGCCGATCTCATCGCCGTAATACAAAGTCGGTGTGCCCGGCATCGACAACAACAGGCTGTTGAGCAACTCGACACGGCGACGATCACGCTCCATCAGCGGCGCCAGGCGTCGACGAATACCCAGGTTGATTCGGGCGCGGCGGTCTGCGGCGTAGTAGTTCCACAGGTAGTCTCGTTCTTTGTCGGTGACCATCTCCAGGGTCAGCTCATCATGGTTGCGCAGGAAGATCGCCCATTGGCAATTGGCGGGAATCTCCGGGGTCTGGCGCAGAATATCGGTGATGGGAAAGCGGTCTTCCTGGGCCAGCGCCATATACATGCGCGGCATCAGCGGGAAGTGGAAGGCCATATGGCATTCATCGCCGTCATCGCCTTTGCGCTCACCGAAATACAGCTGCGTGTCTTCGGGCCATTGGTTAGCTTCGGCCAGCAGCATTCGGTCGGGATAATGGGCATCGATTTCGGCGCGAATCTGCTTGAGGACGTCGTGGGTTTCAGCCAGGTTTTCGTTGTTGGTGCCGTCGCGTTCGATCAGGTAGGGGATGGCGTCCAGACGCAGGCCGTCAATGCCCAGGTCCAGCCAATAGCGCATCACCGACAGTACGGCCTTCATGACTTGCGGGTTATCGAAGTTGAGGTCGGGCTGGTGGGAGTAGAAGCGGTGCCAGAAGTACTGGCCGGCGACCGGGTCCCAGGTCCAGTTGGATTTTTCGGTATCGAGAAAAATGATGCGCGTGCCGTCGTACTTCTGGTCATCGTCCGACCACACGTAGAAGTCCCGCGCGGCCGAACCCGGCTTGGCCTTGCGCGCACGCTGGAACCAGGGGTGCTGGTCGGATGTGTGGTTGATCACCAGCTCGGTAATTACCCGCAGCCCGCGTTTATGCGCCTCGGCGATGAAGCGTTTGGCATCGGCCATGGTCCCGTAGTCGCTGTGCACGCCACGGTATTCGGCAATATCGTAGCCGTCATCGCGACGTGGCGAGGGGTAGAACGGCAATAGCCAGATGGTGTTCACGCCAAGGTCGGCAATATAGTCGAGCTTGGCAATCAGCCCGGGGAAGTCACCGATGCCATCATTGTTGGAGTCAAAGTAGGATTTGACGTGAACCTGGTAAATCACCGCATCCTTGTACCAGAGCGGGTCTTTGATGAAGGTGGCTGTCTTGGGTTTCTTCGCCATCGGGAACTCCTGAAAACACTAAAGTTCTGCAGACGGAATGCGATCCAGTGTGGGAGCTGGCTTGCCTGCGATAACGGTCTGTCAGTACCTGAAATGGTGGCTGACAAATCGCTATCGCAGGCAGGCCAGCTCCCACAGGGGAACTCCATCAGCCTGGGGAATGGGTGATGCGCCAGATTCCAAAGGGCATCTGCGGTTCAAGCCGTGTCCATTGGGTCTTGCCGTACCAGGTCCAACGGTGGCCGTTCATCAAGTCTTCACCCTGGGTCTGGGCGTCATCCGGCAGGCCCAGTTCCCACAGCGGTAGTTCAAAATGGGCTTCCTGAGCGTTAAAGGGATCGAGGTTGACTGCCACCAGAATGAAGTTGCTGCCATCTTCGCTGCGCTTGCCGAAATACAGGATGTTGTCGTTCCAGGCGTTGTAGAGCTTGAGCCCCAGGTGTGTGTGCAGGGCCGGGTTCTGCCGACGGATACGGTTGAGTTGGGCGATCTCGGCAATGATGTTGCCGGGGGCGGTGAAGTCCCGCGGGCGGATTTCGTACTTCTCCGAATCCAGGTATTCCTCCTTGCCCGGCACTGGCGCGGCTTCGCACAGTTCAAAGCCTGAATACATGCCCCACAGGCCCGAGCCCATGGCCGCCAGCGCGGCACGAATCAAGAAGCCGGCGCGCCCGGACTGGTGCAAAAAGCCTGGGTTGATATCAGGTGTATTGACGAAGAAGTTCGGCCGGTAGCATTCGCGCCACGGCGACTGGTTCAATTGCGTCAGGTACTCGCTCAACTCGGCCTTGGTATTGCGCCAGGTGAAGTAGGTGTAGCTCTGGGAGTAGCCGACCTTGCCCAGGCGCGCCATCATCGCCGGAGTCGTAAAGGCCTCGGCGAGGAAGATCACCTCAGGGTATCTGGACCTGACATCACTGATCAGCCATTGCCAGAATGGCAGCGGCTTGGTGTGGGGATTATCGACGCGAAAGGTCTTCACGCCCTCTTCCACCCAACCCACCACAATATCGCGCAGCTCTGTCCATAAGCCCGGAATCGCATCCGCCGCATAAAAATCGACGTTAACGATGTCCTGGTACTTTTTCGGCGGGTTCTCTGCGTATTTAATCGTGCCATCGGGGCGCCAGTTGAACCAGCCAGGGTGCTGTTCAAGCCACGGATGGTCCTGGGAGCATTGGATGGCAAAGTCCAGCGCAATTTCCAGGCCGTGGTCGGCAGCGGCTTTGACCAGGCGACGGAAATCCTGACGACTGCCCAGTTGCGGGTGAATCGCCTCGTGCCCGCCCTCCTCGCTGCCGATGGCATAGGGGCTGCCCGGATCATCGGGGCCGGCGGTGAGTGAGTTGTTCTTACCCTTGCGATGGCTGCGGCCGATGGGATGGATCGGCGGGAAGTACAGCACGTCAAAGCCCATGTCGTGGATCATCGACAAGCGCGAGTGCACGTCATTGAATGTGCCGTGGCGGGCCGGATCGTCGGTGATCGAGCGGGGAAACAGCTCATACCAACTGGCGAACTGCGCCGCCTCACGCTCTACGTCAATCGGGTAGGCGGGGCTGATGCTCAGATAAGCGCGATGATCGGCCTGGGTCATCAGGTGTGCACTGTCTTCGTGCAGGAACAACGCCACCTGCTCGGTTTCCAGCAGGCCCGACAATTCGTGGTGCAGCAACATCAAGCGGTCGCGCAATTCGTTGTCACTGCGCTCGGCGGCCTGCAACACCAGGCTACGGCCCTCCTGCAATTCAAGGCTGACCGGCACCCCGGCCTCGTGTTTCTTGCGCAGTTCATAGCAGAAGCTGGCGAAGGTATCGATCCATGCCTCGATGCAGTATTCATGCGGACCGAGGTGGGCGACGGTGAACGCGCCCTCCCAGCCATTGTTACCGACATCGGTCATGACCACGCTGTGCCAGCTTTCATCCTCCAGCGCGTGCCAGCGGATCAGCACCGCCAGTTTGTCGTGGCCATCGGCGAACACTTTACTGGTGACATTGACGCGCTGGCCGACCACGGCCTTGACGGCAAATTCCCCCTTGTCGATCACCGGCATGGTGCTTTCGATAGCGATCCTGGGTAACAACAGCGCTTGCGACAACGGCAGTGCGCAGCCCTCTGGAGCCAGTATTTCAGCAGTCATCGAGCATCTTCCCCTTACGCCCCGTGGACGCTCTTTGCTTGATCCGAATTCAAGTACGGCGACGCTCTCCCTGAGCAGAGCCGTTTAAAGTCCGAGCCTGGGCGCGCGGCAAAAGTTCAGGTGGATATGTGGCCGCCGGGCGGGGAATCAATTCCCCAAGGCAATGGTCCACCCATAGAGCCAAGCACAAAGGAGGCCACACTGATGAATATCCCAATACCCCCTGAACCCGAAGATCCGAATATCGATGCCCCGCCCTTGCCGCCTTCGGAGCCGACGCCGGCGCCAAAGCAGGAACCCCCTGAAGATGAGCCACCCGCAGCGCAAGAACCGCCCACGACCACGCCGCCGGTCATCGTCTGAGTCACAATGATGGAGGTTCGCTCGGGAGGGGCCAGGCTGTTCTTCAACTCGAGCGAGCCGCAAAAAATCGAACTCTCCTACAGACACTGGGAACAAGCCTGAATGCTCGCGTGACTGCAGGTTTATATATTTACCTCGCACTCAACCCATCTTCCGATGGGAAGTTCTGATCCTATCGCGAGGACACCATGTCGACTATCAACCCTCAGCACTTTTCCCGCACGCAGCCATCGCCACCTGGACACTCCAGCGGCGCCCAAGCTCAGGGCCGGCCCACACAGCAGCAGGTGGACGCGTTGCTCAACGCTGGCCCGAACTGGTCCGTTACGCCCAAGGCACCGGACCGTGCACAGCAATCGCCTGACACGCGTTCCAATCAGACCTCTCCTGAGCAACACGCAGACGCGACGAAACGCGTGAGCGATACTCATACACTATTGACCCCGGAAACAATCAACGCGCTACAGGGCAATCCGGACTCTGCCCAATCTCGTGCGATCAAGTCCGAACTCGAATGGATTTTTCAGCCAGAAAACAGGCGCGCAGCGTTACGTGGGCCCGACGCCAAAGCGAACCGCAAAAAATTTGAAGAGATGAGCGTCGTGCTCAATGCCGGTGCCAGGAACCTGAACTCAGCCAAGCACAAAACAACAGAAGAGGTAATGAATAAATTCGCCTTTGAAAATATCGAGGCCCTGCTCGGGGCATTTGACGGCGACGCCTCGAGCTCTTTTGGCCGTCTCGATAACTCACTCGCAGAGTTAGCCAAAATCAAACAACACTATTCCAGGATGGACTCGACCTATAAAACCTTAAGCAATACCTGCGATTCGCTGGCCAAGGAAAAGCTCGACGCGTCACAAGCAGATGCCACGCCACCGCCATCGGCCTCCGACACTGGCCACGACAGCTCTGCAACCTACAGCTTCCGCTCTGCCAGTGAATCCACACTCGAGTCTCCTCAAGAGATCCGGAATTTCAAATCCCAAGACAAACTGAACCTGACCGGCATTCAGAAACAGTTGAACACCCCGCTGCGGTGGGTTGAGCGCCGCCCAGAGTCGATCGGGGAGATACAGATTCAATATTCGCCCAATAAAAATGTCAGCGTGGTAGTCATTGCTGATGCTCCAGGCAAGCCACCCTTCGTACTGAAGGTGTTTGGTGAGGTGCGCCAAAGCAACATCGTGACCTGATGGCTGGGTATCACTTTTCCACTAACTTGACGATTCTCGGCATGATGCTGAACACCGCCAGGGCCAGCAACGTACTGAGTACCGCCGTCGATTCACGCCCCATGCCCGCCGCCACCCCGATGGCGGCGGTCATCCACAACCCGGCAGCCGTGGTCAGGCCCTTCACATGCTGGCCCTCTTCATCTTCCTTGCCCTTGAGGATAGTGCCGGCGCCAAGGAAGCCGATGCCCGCAATCACCCCTTGAACCACCCGGCTCATGGCGTCTGCCTGGTTGCCGGACATCTGCGGCACCAGCACGAACAGCGCCGCGCCAAGCGCCACCAGCATATGAGTGCGCACGCCCGCCGCCTTGCCCTTGTGTTCACGCTCAAAACCCAGGATGCCACCCAGGATCGCAGCGATCAGCAGGCGCACAGTCACTTGAGTGAGTTGCCGGGCATCGGTGATGTCGGCGAACTCGGCTTGCAGGGTTTGCCACACTTGTTGCCACCAGACGTCCATGGATGCGCTCCTTTTATTATGAGTAAAGAATAGACCGCACAGACCGCCAGTCAGTTGCCCGGAACCCGTGCGCATGGCAGTCGCCTAACGCTGCACAGTTCACAAAACGGAGATCGTCATGACCGTACACATCGAAAATCATCTGTGCTACTTCACGCTCGACGAAAACGGCCAGGAACAAAGCCTGCCCGCCACCCGGGTGACCATCCTTACCGATCACGACAAAGCCATGTCTTATCTGGAATTGGCGGGTTCTCGCATCTACATCACCGAAGCCGAGGCGGACGCCCTGACGGTTGAAGGCGCCACCGATGGCCGTCAGCACGTGAAGGCCGACGAACCGGGTTCGGTGATTTAATTGATCTGCGTCAGCCCCTTCGATCGATCGCTGCACCTTATTGACGCTGGGGTGCAGCACATTGACGCAGATGGGTACATCCAGCCCATCTGATCCGCTTTATATCGCCATACCTGAGTCTGTTATGCAAACAGCCTGTCGCCCATAGTGCATTGGCCTGATGGAGGCTGATGAGCGAACGACCATGAGCGAACGAATCCCAACCGTGGAAACCTTTGAGCCCATACACCCAAAGAAGGTGAAGGCCAAATCCAGCGATAACCTGATCCATACCCGCAGCTTTACCGGCCTGTTCCGCACCTTGCGTGTCAGTGGAACGGCTTTGCTGTTCCTGGCCTTTTTCGGCACCGTATGGCTGAACTGGGGTGGGCGCCAGGCCGTGCTGTGGGACCTGGCGCACAGCAAGTTCCACATTTTCGGCGCCACCTTCTGGCCGCAGGACTTTATCCTGCTCTCGGCGCTGCTGATCATCTGTGCCTTCGGCCTGTTTGCGATCACGGTGTTTGCCGGCCGCGTCTGGTGCGGTTATACCTGCCCGCAAAGCTCGTTCACGTGGCTGTTCATGTGGTGTGAAAAGATCACCGAGGGCGAGCGCAACCAGCGTATCAAGCTGCAGGCGGCCCCGTGGAGCCTGAACAAACTCGCGCGACGCTCAGCCAAACATACGCTGTGGCTGGGCATCAGCGTGCTGACCGGGCTGACCTTTGTCGGCTACTTCACGCCCATCCGCCCTCTCGCCGTCGAACTGCTGACCTGGCAAATCGGCGGGGTGAGCCTGTTCTGGGTGCTGTTTTTCACGGGCGCTACCTACATCAATGCCGGCTGGTTACGCGAAGCGGTGTGCATGCATATGTGCCCGTATGCGCGATTCCAAAGCGTAATGTTTGATAAAGACACCCTGACCATTTCCTACGATACCGCCCGCGGCGAACGCCGTGGCCCGCGCAAACGCGAAGTGCAGCCAGCCGATGCAGGGCTCGGTGATTGCATTGATTGCCAGCTGTGCGTGCAGGTTTGCCCTACCGGCATCGATATCCGCGACGGCCTGCAAATGGAATGTATCGGCTGTGCGGCCTGCATTGATGCCTGCGACTCGATCATGGACAAAATGGGCTATGCCCGGGGTTTGGTGAGCTACACCAGTGAACACCAACTGCAGGGTGGCAAGACTCATCTGCTCAGGCCACGCCTGATCGGCTACAGTGCCGTACTGCTGGTAATGATTGCCGCGTTGGTGGTGGCCTTGATTGAACGGCCGATGGTGTCGCTGGATGTCACCAAGGACCGCGGCATGTTTCGCGAAAACAGCCAGGGTTTGATCGAGAACATCTACAGCCTCAAGGTCATCAACAAGACCCAGCAACGCCAGGACTACCGGGTGGAACTGGTGGATGCCGACGGGTTCCAGTTGCAAGGCAAGACCCGGATCAGCCTGGCGCCCGGAGAAATCGTCGATATGCCGGTGTCAGTGGCACTGCTGGCCGAGAAGCCGGCGAGCAGCTCGCAGAGCCTGCGCTTCAAGGTGACAGATGTGGATGAGCCCTGGATCTACAGCGCCGCAGACAGTCGCTTCGTCGCGCCGTTGAACCGCTGACAATCCGCCAATGTGGGAGGGGGCTTGCTCCCGATAGCGGTGGGTCAGAACAGTTTTGGTTACTGACACCCCCTCATCGGGACATAGGTATCTACACAATTTTTTAGGTTGTAGAAGCCGACGGTAACTACGATGCGAAGCGAGCCGCTCTTGATCTTGATCTGTTTTTGATCTTAAGCGCCCCGTCAAACCACGCTGGCCGGAATTCGACAGGGATTCTGGGCCGGCATTCCGGCTTTTCGAAAGTGACCCGCTGTAAGAGCGGAACCATAAGTGGCCGTTACCGCAGCAATGGATATGTACTCGGTATAACTGTGTCGGCTGCCTGGCCGCCTTCGCGAGCAAGCCCGCTCCCACATTTGGATCTCGGAGCATCAGATAGATATGCGCTGGCTGACTGGTCGTCACGGGAGCAAGCTCCCTCGCCACAGGTACAGCGCCGTACCAAAAATGTGTAGATACCTATGCTAATCGTGGGCAAGCTCCCACACACACTTACCCGGCGTACAGACTGAAAACTGTTTAAGGCTGCCATGAAACGCTACGAAAAATTCGCCGATGACATCGCAGAACTGATCCGCTCCGGCGTCCTTGGCCCAGGTCAGCGCGTACCGTCGGTGCGCTATGCCAGCCAGACCTACGGCGTCAGCCCGTCTACCGTGTTCCAAGCGTATTACTTGCTGGAACGCCGTGGCCTGATTCGCGCGCGGCCGCGTTCGGGCTACTTCGTCAACACCCATGCGCCGAGCCCGTTTTCCGAGCCAGTGGTGAGCGAGCAGGTGCATGAGTCCACCCATGTGGACGTCAGTGAATTGGTGTTTTCGGTACTCGACTCCATCAAAGACCCTAATACAGTGCCCTTCGGCTCGGCCTTCCCCAGCCCGATGCTGTTCCCGTTGCCGCGCCTGGCCCGCTCCCTGGCCAGCGCCAGCCGCGAAATGGACCCGCGCCTGGTGGTCACCGACATGTCGCCGGGCAACCCGCAACTGCGCCGACAGATTGCCCTACGCTACATGGTCGGCGGCCTGATGCTGCCCATGGAGGAGCTGCTGATTACCAACGGTGCCCTCGAAGCGCTGAACCTGTGCCTGCAAGCCGTGACTGAACCGGGCGACCTGGTTGCCATCGAGGCACCGGCGTTCTACGCCTGCCTGCAAGTGCTGGAGCGCCTGAAACTCAAGGCCGTGGAAATCCCGGTGCACCCGCGCGATGGTATTGACCTGAACGCCTTGGCACAAAGTCTTGAGCGCTACCCAATCAAGGCCTGCTGGACCATGACCAGCTTCCAGAACCCCATGGGCGCCACCCTGCCCGAAGCAAAAAAACAGGCGCTGGTAGAGCTGTTGCGCAGCCATCAGGTGCCGTTGATCGAAGATGATGTCTATGCCGAGTTGTACTACGGGCAACACGCGCCAAAACCGGCCAAGGCGTTTGATACCGAAGGGCTGGTGATGCACTGCGGCTCCTTTGCCAAGAGCCTGGCACCGGGCTACCGCGTCGGCTGGGTCGCGGCCGGGCGCTTTGCGCAGAAGGTCGAGCGCCTGAAACTGATGACCTCGCTGTGCCCGTCGATGCCGGCCCAGGCGGCGATTGCCGACTACCTGCAACACGGCGGTTATGACCGGCATCTGCGCAAATTGCGCTATGCCCTGGAAGAACAGCAAAGCGCCATGCTGGCGGCCATCGCCCGCTACTTCCCGGCCCAGACACGGGTCAGCCAGCCGGCGGGCGGTTATTTTCTGTGGTTGGAATTGCCGGAGCAAACCGACTCGCTGAAATTGTTCCAGATGGCCCTGGCCCAAGGCATCAGCATCGCACCGGGGCCGATTTTTTCAGCGACCCAGCGCTTCAGAAACTGCATACGCTTGAACTATGGCAGCCCATGGAACGAAGCCTCGGAAAAGGCCATGGAGACGCTGGGGCGGATAGTGCGGTCTTTTTAACGGCGCGAAACACAGCCCGTGGAACCGTGTGCCATCAGGAACCACCTAGCTATGCCTATCCTCATGTCGAGATCGTCATGCGCATCAACCCTCTTGCGGCATCGACCGCCTATCGGCTTGGCGAAGGTCGCCCTGAAAATAACTGGCTTATTGCGCCGACTGCGCCCGAAGAACCTCCCGTCGGTGACCGTCGTACCACCCGGCAGATCATCAACGCCAATCCTGCGCTCAAGCACCTGTTCAAGCGCCGCGATAGCTACCCGGTGACAGACTTGCTCAAGCGCCGACTGGGGGACTGGACATTCGCCAACCCTGATGCCAAGGCCAGGGCCCACGCGGCCTATAACCTGGCGAGAGTGATTAACGTCCTCGACAATGTGAATGATCGCCGCGTCGGTAACAGCGAACGACACGACGGCAAGATCAATGGCTTTCACAACGCCGGCTATTCCACCCGAAAGAACTCAGAAGCCCGTCTACTTGTAGCATTCGCGGAAAACGGCTACGACGTGCTGCAAAACCTCGGGCAGTAAGCTGCTTTTCAGCGTCCGCCCCCTAGGTCTAAAAAGGTGCCGGTGGCGTATGAGGCCTTGTCCGACAGCAACCAGATAATCGCCTCAGCCACTTCATCCGGACGCCCGCCACGCGCCATGGGGATACCGGACTCCAACTTGCTGACGCGGTCCGGGTCGCCGCTCAGGGCGTGGAAATCGGTAAAGATATAACCAGGGCGTACCGCGTTGACTCGAATGCCTTCACCTGCGACTTCTTTGGACAGACCGAGGGTGAAGGTATCCAGAGCGCCCTTGGACGCAGCGTAGTCCACATACTCACCTGGCGACCCCAGCCGCGCCGCCACCGAGGACACGTTGACGATACTGCCACCCTGCCCGCCATGCCGAGGCGACATACGCAGCACCGCGTGCTTGGCGCACAGGATCGGGCCCAGCACGTTGGTCTTCATGATCTTCAGGATACGAAACTCGGACATCTCGTCGACCCGCGACTTTTGCCCCACAGTACCGGCGTTGTTGACCAGCGCCGTGACACGCCCCAATTCGGCATCCACGCGATTGAACAGCGCTATCACTTCATCTTCGATGCTGACATCAGCGCGCACCGCAATGGCCTGGGCGCCGAGGCCGCGCACTTGTTCAAGCACGGCATGGGCAGCCTTCTCGTCCGACTGATAGTTAATGCAGATGCGATAACCTTCGCGAGCAGCCAGCAAGGCCGTCTCGGCGCCAATCCCGCGGCTGCCTCCGGTGATGATGACGACTTTGTCCATGGCTACGGTCTCCTGATTCAACCTGATGGTTAGGGTTGGATCCAAGAATACCCGTCACTGATGGCTTTTGTCAGGCGCTGGCGCATCTTCGCCGGCGAGGATGTTTGCCATGAAATTGTCGGCCGGCAATGGATGCCCCAACAAATAGCCTTGCAAGGAATCACACCCCAGGCGGGTAAGGAAATTTTGCTGCGCTTCGGTTTCCACGCCTTCGGCAACGATCCGCAAGTCCAGGGCCTGGCCGAGGGCGACAATGGCCGAGACGATGGCGGCGTCGTCGCTGTCGTGCTCCAGGTCGCGTACAAAGCCGCGGTCGATCTTCAACTCGTTGGCCGGCAGGCGCTTGAGGTACATCAGGCTGGAGTAACCGGTGCCAAAGTCATCGATGGACAGGTCCACTCCCATGTCCGAGAGCTGCTGCAATACCGTCATGCTCGCATCGGCATCGCTCATGGCAGTGGTCTCGGTGATCTCCAGCGTGAGGCTGTTGGCGGGTAATTGGTGGCGCTCCAGAGCAGCCGCAACACTGTTGACCAACCCGGCATGACAGAACTGCAGCGCCGAAAGATTCACGGCGATGCGCCAGCTCTGATAACCCTGTGCGTACCACAGGCTCATCTGGCGGCAGGCTTCGTCGAGTACCCATTCACCGATGGCAATGATCAGCCCGGTTTTCTCCGCCAGCGCGATAAAAGCTGCCGGCAGCAACAAGCCCTGTTGCGGATGCTCCCAGCGCAACAACGCCTCGGCCCCCACGGCAATACCGCTCACCGCATCGAACTTGGGTTGGTAATACAAGCGAAACTCGCCGAGTTCAAGGGCATTGCGCAGGTCCTGCAACAATTGCAGTTGCTTGCGCGCATTGGTGTTCATTGACGCATCGAAGAAGCTGTAGCCGTTCTTGCCCATGCCCTTGGCGTGATACATCGCCGCGTCGGCGTTCATCAACAGCTCCTGGGGGTTATTACCGTTGCCCGGGAACATGGCGATACCGATACTCGCGGAGA
Source organism: Pseudomonas sp. HN8-3 (assembly GCF_020790195.1). Classification (NCBI taxonomy): domain Bacteria; kingdom Pseudomonadati; phylum Pseudomonadota; class Gammaproteobacteria; order Pseudomonadales; family Pseudomonadaceae; genus Pseudomonas; species Pseudomonas sp. HN8-3. The sequence goes on along the minus strand of NZ_CP086206.1, from coordinate 2,806,453 downwards.
TTTTCAGCTCATGCTCGGCCACCGTGAAAGCGCGGTTGATCAGACCGACCTGACGCTCGGCCAGGCCCATGGCATCGTCCGGCTGGGTCAATTGCACCAGCAACACGAACTCGTCACCGCCAATACGGGCCAGGGTGTCCTGGCTGCGCAAGTCCTCGCGCAGACGCAGGCCAACCTCGCGCAGCAGTTGATCGCCCATGTGATGACCGAAGGCATCGTTGACCGGCTTGAAGCCGTCCAGGTCGATAAACATCAGCGCAAAGCAACCGCCCTGCTCGTACACCGCCTGAATGCCTTGTTGAATGCGATCCGCCAGCAGTGTGCGATTGGGCAAGCCGGTAAGCATGTCGTGCAGTGCCAGGTGGGTCAGTTCCTGGTTGGCCAGGGTCAAGGAATCGGCGAGTACAGCGGTGCGCGCCTCCAGGCGGGCATCCAGCAAGGAGGTCAACAACGCTATGACCAACACCGCAAGGGAGGTCACCAAGACCAGGTTATCCAGGCCCTTGCCGCTCAAGCCCGTTAGCGCGGCACCGCAGAAACTGTCATCGGCAAACTGCGCCGCGGCCATCCCGGTGTAGTGCATGCCGACAATGGCCACGCCCATCACCACCGCCGCCGCACCCCGCGCCAGGCGCACGTAAGGCGTATTGCGACGCAGGTTGAAGGCGATCCACAGCGCGGCGCCGGAGGCCATTACCGCGATCAACAACGAAGCGCCGAACAAGGTCGGGTCGTAGTCGATACCCGGGGTCATGCGCATCGCTGCCATGCCGGTGTAGTGCATGCTGGCGATACCGGCACCCATCACCAGCGCACCGAACGCCAGTTGCCAGGCCGGCAGACGTGGCTGGCTGACCAGCCATAAGGCGAAGCCACTGGATAACACAGCGATCAACAGCGACAGCGCAGTGATGCCCAGGTCAAACCCGAGGGCAAACGGCAGGCGCAGGGCCAACATGCCGATAAAGTGCATGGACCAGATGCCCACGCCCATGGCTGCTGCGCCGCCGGTAATCCATAGGTAAACGGCACGCCCCTTCGTCGTAGCGATACGCCCGGCCAGGTCCAACGCGGTGTAGGACGCCAGCATTGCAACGCACAGGGAAATCACGACCAGGGAGGTTGAATAGCTACCGATCAACATGGGGCTTCTCGCAGGCAACAGGGCGTAAAAGCCCATGCCGGGTGGCAAAGCGGGCGATTGTAGCGAGAATGATTCTGGGGCAGGTGATTAATTAAGCAGATAGCCATTAGTCATTTTTTGGCGTCAATCTGCTGGCTTAATGCGGGTGTTTTTCAATACCTGTGGAAAGGGGCCTCCCCACTGTAGGAGCGAGCTTGCTCGCGAAGATCGTCAACGATGACGTGCGAAACCGGGGGAAACGCGGTGTCTGTGTGTTCTTCGCGAGCAAGCTCGCTCCTACAGGATGCGCAGGTATTCGCTCACTCCTTCTCGGCAAGAGACGTCTGGCCATCCCAGCCACCACCCAACGCCGCAATCAACTGCACACTCGCCACCAGCCGCGACTGCAACAAGGTCAACACGGTGCGCTCGTTGCTCAAGGCCGTCGCCTGCACAGTCACCACATCCAGGTAAGCGATCAGACCCGCCTTGTACTGGTTCTCGGTCAAGCGCAACGACTCACGCGCCGATTCCAGCGCTTCATTGCTGACCACAGCTTCGTCCGCCAGCACCTTGAGTTGCACCATGTAGTTTTCCACTTCACGGAACCCATCCAGTACGGTCTGGCGGTACTTGGCCACGGTCTCGTCATAGCTGGCCACGGTGCGGTCGACTTCCGCCGAGCGCTGGCCGCCATCGAACAGGGTCATCGCCAGTTTCGGCCCCACCGACCAGAAGCGGTTCGGCAGGCTGATCCAATCTTCATAGGTGCTGCTGGAGTAGCCGCCCTGCAAGCTCAGGCTGAGATCCGGGTAATAGGCCGCCTTGGCCACGCCGATGTTGGCGTTGGCGGCGATCACCGAGCGTTCGGCCGAGGCAATATCGGGGCGACGTTCCAGCAACTGGGACGGCAGGCTCACCGGTATTTGCGGCAGCGCCGGAATGTCTTTGCTCACCGCCAGGTTGAAGTTGGCCGGGGCTTCGCCGATCAGCACGGCAATGGCGTTTTCCAGCTGGGCCCGCTGCCAGATCAGGTCGATCAGGCTGGCCTGGGTGGTCTTGAGCTGAGTTTGCGCCTGGGCGATGGCATCCTTGCCGGCCACCCCGGCACGGTACTGGTTTTCGGTCATTTTCAATGAACGCTGGTAGGTGTCCAGGGTGGCTTGCAACAGGCGCGTCTGTTCGTCCATGACCCGCAGTTGCAGGTAGCTCTGCACCAGTTCCGACTGTTGGCTCAGGCGCATCGCGGCCAGGTCTGCCGAGCTGGCCTCGGCGCTGGCTTCATTGGCCTCTAGTCCACGGCGCAACTTGCCCCAGATATCGGCTTCCCAACTCACGCCCAACTGCGCATTGAGGGTGTCGCGGATACCACTGCTGGAACTGCTGAGGCTGGCGCTGCTGCTGCCGGTACCCTGGCTGGCGCGGGTTTTACCCACGCTCAGGTCGACGCTGGGGTAAAACGCCCCGCGGGAACTGCGCACCAGCGCCTTGGCCTGGCGAAAGCGCGCTTCGGCCTGGGCAACGGTCTGGTTGGACGTGTTGAGGCGCTCTACCAGCTCATTGAGTTGGCGGTCGCCATACAGCTCCCACCAGGCGCCACGGGCCAGGGAATCGCTGGGGTTGGCCTGGCGCCAGCCCTGGGCTTCTTTGAACTGCACCGGTTCGATGACCTCCGGGCGCTTGTAGTCAGGGCCAATGGCGCAGGCGCTGAGCAACACCCCACACATCATCACGGCCAATAACTTCATTGTGTTGTTGTGGTGAGGGTGCTTGCTCCCTCGCCACAATAATTTGGTTGAATCGGTCATAGCGCAGTGTCCAGGGCAGCATCGGTACGCACGCCGCGCCAGGCATTGAAGCGGTGGCGCGCGCGGTCGAGATAGAGGTAGACCACCGGGGTGGTGTAAAGGGTCAGGATCTGGCTGAAGACCAGGCCACCAATAATGGTCAGGCCCAACGGATGGCGCATTTCCGCGCCATCGCCGGTGCCGAGCAGCAACGGCAAGGCGCCGAGGATGGCGGCCAGCGTGGTCATCAAAATGGGTCGCAGGCGTAGCAGACAGGCGCTGCGGATCGATTCCAGCGGGCTCATGCCGTCGTTGCGCTCCAGTTGCAGCGCCAGGTCGATCATCAGGATCGCGTTTTTCTTCACCACACCGATCAGCAGGAACAAGCCCAGCAACGATATCAGACTGAACTCGCCGCCCAGCAGGTAGATCGCCAGCAACGCGCCAACACCCGCCGACGGCAGGGTCGAGAGAATGGTCAGCGGGTGGATATAGCTTTCATACAGAATGCCCAGCACCAGGTACACCGCCACCAACGCACCGAGAATCATGAACGGCTGGCCCTTCTGCGTGGCCGCAAAGGCGTCGGCGGTGCCGGCCATCTTGGCGATCACATCTTCAGGCAGGCCGACCTTGGCAATCGCTCGCTCGATGGCCGCGGTGCCCTGCTCTACCGTCACCCCGGGCGCCATATCGAAGGCGATGTTTTCTGAAGCGAACTGGCCTTCATGGCTGACGCGATCGTCGGCCAGGCTGTTCTCGTAATGGGCAATGGTCGACAACGGCACCCGCGCACCATCGGCAGTAATCACCTGGACCTGGTTCAGGGTGATCGGGTCCTGGGCATACTTGGGGTTGACCTCCATCACCACCTGATACTGGTTGAGGCTGTCGTAGATGGTGGAAATCTGCCGCTGGCTGTAGGCGTTGTTGAGTACCGACGTGACCATGTCCATGTCGATGCCCAGACGCTTGGCCTGGTCCCGATCGACGATCAGCGTGACCTGCGCCGCGCCCCGGCCTTCGCGAGCGTCGATGGCAGTCAGCTCGGGCAACTCACGCATCGCCGCGACCACTTTCGGGTACCACAGGCGCAACGCGGCCAGGTCGCCGCTTTGCAGGATGTAGGAATATTGCGCGCTGGTCTGGTCGCGGCCGCCGCCGAACTGCAGGTCCTGGTCGGCCATCAGGAACAGGCGCCCGCCCGGTACCAACGGCACCTCTTTGCGCAGACGCTCGATCACCGCCTGGGCAGAGATCTTGCGTTCACTGATGGGTTTGAGGCGCACCAGCATCACTGCGTTGTTAGTGCCTTGGTTGCCACCGATAAAGCCGGCCACGCTGAGCACCGCCGGATCCTTGAGCACCGCCTGGCGGAAGACTTCCATCTTCGGCTGCATCACGCTGAACGACAGGCCATCGTCACCGCGCACAAACCCGATCAATTGGCCGGTGTCCTGCTGAGGCATGAAGGTTTTTGGCACCACCACATACAGCGCGATATTCACCCCCACGGTAATCAACAGGCTGAGCAGGGTCAGGCGCCGGTGGCGCAATACCCAGTCCAGGCTGGTGGCGTAGCCGGCGACCATGCGGTCGTTGACCTTCTGGCTCCAGCGCTGCAAACCGGTCTGCCGGGTCTTGTCATGAGGCTTGAGCCAGCGGGCGCAGAGCATCGGCGTCAAGGTCAGCGAGACAATCAGCGAGACGATGATCGCCGCCGACAAGGTGATGGAAAACTCGCGAAACAGGTTGGTGACAATCCCGCCCATGAACAGGATCGACAGGAACACCGCCACCAGCGACACGTTCATCGACAACAAGGTAAAGCCGACTTCTTCGGCACCCAGGTACGCCGCCTTCATCGGCGGCACACCCTCGTCGATGTGCCGGGAAATGTTCTCCAGCACCACGATGGCATCGTCCACCACCAGCCCGGTGGCCAGGATCAGCGCCATCAACGAAAAGTTGTTCAGCGAAAACCCGTACAGGTACATCACCGCGAAGGTGCCGACCAGCGACACCGGCACCGCCAGGGTCGGGATCAGCGAAGCACGGAAGTTACCCAGGAACAGGTACACCACCAGGATCACCAGGCCCACGGCAATCAGCAGGGTCATTTCCGCTTCATGCAGGGTGGCAGTGATCACTGGCGAGCGGTCCATGGCCAGGCTGAGTTTGACGCTGGACGGCAGCACTGCCTGCAACGCCGGCAACTGGGCCTTGATCTGCCTGACCGTTTCAATGATGTTGGCGCCGGACTGGCGGTTGATCACCAGCAGCACCGCCGAATCATTATTGAAGAAGCCACTGTTGTAGCGGTCTTCCACACCATCGGTGATCTTCGCCACATCCCCCAGGCGCAGGGCCGCGCCGTCCTGATAGCGGATCAATAGCGGCGCGTAGTCCTTGGCTTTTTCCAGCTGGTCGTTGGCCTGGATCTGCCAATTGCGCTCAGCGTCTTCCAGGGAGCCCTTGGGCCGGCGCTGGTTGGCATTGGCGATGGTATTGCGCACATCGTCCAGGGCCACGCCGTACTGGTCGAGGGCCTTGGGTTCCAACTCGATGCGCACTGCCGGCAGGGAGCTGCCGCCGATCTGCACTTCGCCCACGCCCGGCACCTGGGACAGGCTCTGGGACAGGATGGTCGACGCCAGGTCATACAGCTGGCCCTTCTGCAGCACGTCGGAGGTCAGCGACAACACCATGATCGGTGCCTGGGACGGGTTGATCTTCTTGTAGGTGGGCATGCTGCGCATACCGCTGGGCAACAGGTTGCGCGAGGCATTGATCGCCGCCTGCACTTCCCGCGCCGCACCGTTGATATCGCGGTCGGAATCAAAGGCCAGGATCACCCGAGTCGAGCCCTGGCTCGACGAACTGCTCATGGTGGTGATACCGGCAATCGAACCGAATGAACGCTCCAATGGCGTCGCCACGCTGGACGCCATCACCTCGGGGCTGGCGCCGGGCAGGCTGGCCGACACCACGATCACCGGAAAGTCGATCTGCGGCAGCGGCGACACCGGCAAAAGGTTGAAGCTGACGCCACCGAGCAACATGATCGCCAGACTCAGCAGCATGGTCGCTACCGGCCGGCGAATGAAAGGTCCGGACAGGTTCATGGCTCAACCGGCTCCAGGCGTTGCGGCTCTTTGCGCCAGCGCCGGCCAAGGCGATCGAAGTACAGGTAGATCACCGGCGTGGTGAACAGCGTCAACACCTGGCTCACCAGCAAGCCACCGACCATCACCAAACCCAGCGGTTGGCGCAACTCCGCGCCGGAACCGCTGGCAAGCATCAGCGGTACCGCACCGAACAACGCGGCCAGGGTAGTCATCAGGATCGGCCGGAAACGCAACAGCGCCGCCTGGTAAATCGCCGTCTGTGGGTCCAGGCCCTGATTACGCTCGGCGTCGAGGGCGAAGTCGATCATCATGATCGCGTTCTTTTTCACGATACCGATCAGCAGGATGATGCCGATGATCGCGATCATGCCCAGGTCATTGCCACTGAGCAGCAGGGCCAGCAAGGCCCCCACCGCCGCCGACGGCAAGGTCGAAAGGATAGTGATCGGGTGGATATAGCTCTCGTAAAGCACGCCCAGCACGATGTACATGGTGACCACCGCGGCCAGGATCAGCAGCAAGGTACTCGACAGCGACGCCTCGAACGCCTGGGCGGCACCCTGGAACTGGGTTTGCACGCCCACCGGCATGCCAATGTCCTTCTGGGTCTGGTTGATCAGCTCCACACCCTTGCCCAGGGCGACGCCGGGGGCCAGGTTGAACGACATCATCACCGCCGGGAACTGGCCGATATGGGCAATCGCCAACTGCGCCTGGCGCTGCTCGACATGGGCCAGGCTCGACAGCCGCACCTGGCCGCCGTCGGTGGTCTTCACATGGATCTGGTTGAGCGCGGCCGGGCCGAGGGTTTCGCCGGACTGAGCTTGCAGCACCACGCGATATTGGCTGGCCTGGGTATAGATGGTAGAGATCTGCCGTTGGCCAAAGGCGTCATACAACGCGTCGGTAATGGTCGAGACACTCACACCCAGGCGCGAGGCCGCGTCGCGGTCGATCACCAGGTACACCTGCAAGCCTTTGTCCTGCAAGTCGCTGGCAACGTCGGTGAGTTCCGGCTGTTGACTGAGGGCGTGCACCAGCTTGCCACTCCACAGTGCCAGCAACTCGGCGTCCGGCGACGACATGCTGAACTGGTACTGGGTACGGCTGACGCGGTCCTCGATGGTGAGGTCCTGCACCGGCTGCATGAACAGGCGGATGCCCACCAGCTTGTCGATTTGCGGTTGCAAGCGGGTGATCACCTCGGCTGCGCTCAAGTCGCGCTGGCCGTGGGCCTTGAGGTTGATCAACAAGCGGCCACTATTGAGGGTGGCGTTATCGCCGTCCACACCGATGTAGGACGACAGGCTCTGGACCGCGGGATCAGCAAGGATGATCTTCGCCAGCTCCTGCTGACGCTGGCTCATCGCCGCAAAGGAAATCGACTGCGGCGCTTCGGAAATACCCTGGATCACCCCGGTGTCCTGCACCGGAAAAAAGCCCTTGGGCACCACCAGGTACAGCACCACCGTAAGCCCCAGGGTAGCAATGGCCACCAGCAGGGTCAGCGGCTGGTGCTTGAGCACCCACTGCAACTTGCGGCCATAGGCCTGGATCAGCCAATCGATCCAGGCGCCGCTGGCCTTGTAGAAACGTCCCTGCTCTTCTTCCTTCGGTTCGCGCTTGAGCAAGCGCGCGCACATCATCGGCGTAAGGGTCAGGGACACAACCAGCGAAATCAGGATCGCCACCGCCAGGGTGATGGCGAACTCGCGGAACAGCCGCCCGACCACGTCAGCCATGAACAGCAGTGGGATCAGTACCGCAATCAGCGACAAGGTCAGGGAAATCAGGGTGAAGCCGATCTGCTTGGCGCCCTTGAGCGCCGCCGCCATCGGCGTCTCGCCCTCCTCGATATAGCGAGAAATGTTCTCCAGCATAACGATGGCGTCATCCACCACAAACCCCGTGGCGATGGTCAGGGCCATCAGCGTCAGGTTATTGATGGAGAACCCCGCCAGGTACATCACGCCAAAGGTACCCACCAGAGACAGCGGCACGGCGATGGACGGAATGATCGTGGCGCTGACCCGACGCAGGAACAGGAACGTCACCATCACCACCAGGGCGATGGCAATCAGAAGCTCGTGTTGTACGTCTTTCACCGAGGCGCGGATGGTCTGGGTACGGTCGGTAAGCACCGTCACGTCCAGGCCGGCCGGCAGGTTGTCGGTGATGCTCGGCAGCAGCGCCTTGATACGGTCGACTACCTCGATCACGTTGGCGCCCGGCTGGCGCTGGATGTTGAGCAGTACCGCCTGGTTCTCGTTGGCCCAGGCCGCGAGGCGCTCGTTTTCGGCGCCGTCGACGATTTGCGCTACATCCTTGAGGCGCAACGGTGCGCCATTGTTGTAGGCCAGGATCAGCTCGGCATATTGCTGGGGTGAGACCAACTGGTCGTTGGCATCGAGCATCGACACGCGGGTGGGGCCGTCGAAGTTACCCTTGGGCTGGTTGACGTTGGAGGCGGCGATCAGCGCACGCACATCCGACAGGTTCAAGCCATTGGCCGCCAGGGCCTCGGGGTTGACCTTGATACGCACGGCCTGGCGCTGGCCACCGGCAATACTGACCATGCCGACGCCGCTGATCTGGGCGATTTTCTGCGCCATGCGCGTATCGACCAGGTCATTGAGCTTGGGCAGCAGCATGGTCTTGGAAGTAATCGCCAGGGTCAGCACCGGGGTGTCGGCAGGGTTGACCTTGTTGTACACCGGCGGCGCCGGCAAATCCTTGGGCAACAGGTTGGTGGCGGCGTTGATTGCGGCCTGCACCTGTTGCTCGGCGACATCCATATTGACGTCGAGGTTGAAACGCAGGGTCAGCACCGACGCACCGCCCGAGCTGGTGGACGCCATCTGGGTCAGCCCGGGCATCTGCCCGAACTGACGCTCCAGCGGCGCAGTGACCGCACTGGTCATCACGTCTGGGCTGGCGCCGGGGTACAGGGTCATCACCCGGATCGTCGGGTAGTCCACCTGGGGCAAGGCCGATACCGGCAACAAGCGGTACGAAATGATCCCGGCCAATACAATCGCCAGCATACTCAGCGTGGTGGCGACCGGGCGCAGGATAAACAGGCGTGACAGGTTCATGAACCGACCTTTTGCGCCTTGCCGGCGTCAGCGCCGGTCTCCCCTTTTGCCGCGGGCTTGCCTTGCAGGTGTTCGGTAGGCGTGGTCGGCACTTCCTTGCTTTCGTTGACCACTTCGATTTCGCTGCCGTCCTTGAGACGGTCAGTGCCTTCCAGCACCACGCGATCGCCTGCGACCAGGCCCTCCTTGACCACGGTGTTCTCACCGTCGGTGTCACCCAGCACCAGGGGCTGGACCTTGACCTTGTTGTCACCGTCAAGCTTGTAGACAAAGGTGCCGGTGTTGCCGAACTGGACCGCCGCCGACGGCGCCAACACCACGTTATGCAAGGTGTCGGCAAGCAAGTGCACATTGACGAACTGGTTGGGGAACAGCGCCTGGTCCTTGTTATCAAAGCGCGCCTTGAACTTCAAAGTACCGGTGGTGACGTCGATCTGGTTGTCCAGGCTCTGCAACACGCCGACCGCCTGTTTTTTCACGTCGCTACGGTCCCAGGCTTCCACGGGCAGTTTGTTGCCGGCGTGGTAACGGGCCAGTACGGTTTCCAGGGTATTTTCCGGCAGGGTGAACGCCACGCTGATCGGCTGGGTCTGGGTGATGACCGCCAGGGCGGTGGTGTCATTGGCTGCGACCAGGTTGCCGACATCGAGCTGGCGCAGGCCAACGCGGCCGCTGATCGGCGCACGGATCCTGGTGAATTCAAGGTTGAGCTTGGCATCGTCGACCGCGCCCTGGTTGGTCTTGACCGTGCCCTGGTATTGCAGGACCAGCGCTTCGGCGGTGTCCAGGGTCTGCTTGGCGATACTGTCCTGGGCGTACAGGCCGCGATAACGCTCCACATCGACCTGGGCGTTTTTCAACTGCGCCTGGTTCTGCAGCAATGTGCCCTGGGCCTGGAGCAAGGCGTTCTGGTAGCTGCGCGGGTCGATTTCTGCCAGCAGGTCGCCGGCCTTGACCATCTGGCCTTCTTCAAAGGCGATCTTCACCAGCTCACCGCCCACCCGGCTGCGCACATTAATGGTGTTGAGCGCGGTGACCGTGCCCAGCGCCTTGTAGTACACCGCAAACTCCCCCTGCACCACCGGCGCCACGCGCACCGGCACCGGGCCGGTGGAACCGCCGAAGCCCGGGCGCGCCATGCCGGTCTTGCCGGTGTGCCCCGCAGGAGCGTCCTTGTGAGCCGCGCCGCCGGGCCAGAATTTCCAGCACAGGCCGGCGATAACCAGCAGCACAAGCAGGCCAAACAGCCAGCGGCGGGAGTTGCGGGAGGAGGATTGCATGGAGTGATCAACCATTGGGGATGAGAGCTTCTTCTTCGGGAGGCTGAAAGATAAGCACTGGGGGGCGTTTAGAAAAGCACCTTTACCGGCTATTTACCTTGGGCTTACAACTTTTAACGTCTGATCTTAGTCCGCCAGCTATTTCGCTAAACCGCTGACACTCAAATAAAAACGGCCTGGACTAGGCCAGGCCGCAATCATGCATCATACGTGTTACTGCCAAACGACAGTTACGCGCAGAAACAGTTACTTCAATACAGCCAGGGCCGCATCGTAGTTTGGCTCTTCAGCGATTTCCTTGACCAACTCGCTGTGCAGCACATTGTCGTTTTCGTCCAGTACCACGACAGCGCGAGCGGTCAGGCCTTTGAGCGGGCCGTCGGCAATCGCCACACCATAATCAACGGCGAAATCCGAATCACGGAAGTCCGACAGGTTCTTAACGTTTTCCAGGCCTTCGGAACCACAGAAGCGCGCTTGGGCGAATGGCAGGTCGGTGGAGATGCACAGCACCACGGTGTTGGCCACATCGTTGGCCTGGGCATTGAACTTGCGCACGGAAGTGGCGCAGGTTGGGGTATCAACGCTTGGGAAGATGTTCAGCACTTTGCGCTTGCCGGCAAAGGTGGCCAGGGTGGCGTCGGACAGGTCGCCGGCGGTCAGGGTGAAATCTGCGGCTTTGGCGCCGACTTTCGGCAGTTCGCCTTCAACCTGGACCGTGTTGCCTTTGAGGGTGACTTGAGCCATGAACGGAATCCTTATGCTGGTTTTTGGTTAAACGAATTCGAGAGGCCGAAGTTAACCACAAAGTGCCGATGCTACCTACCGCAGACACAAATTGTCATGTCGCCAGGTTGTGGTTTAATTGCGCGCTTTTCGCCTGCCCTTCAAGGAAACCGTCGTCGATGAATCAGCCTGCCACCAAAGTTCTGGTCATTGGTTACGTCTGGCCAGAGCCCCGCTCCTCGGCTGCGGGGGGGCATATGATGCAGATCCTTGAGAGTTTTCTTACGCAAGGTTGGGACATTACCTTCAGCAGCCCTGCGACCATCGGCGAACACAAGGCCGACTTGCCGGCACTTGGCATCGCCGAATGCGCCATCGAACTGAATAACAGCAGTTTCGATGACTTTATCCGCGAACTGGCCCCGGATATCGTACTGTTCGACCGTTTCATGATGGAGGAGCAATTCGGCTGGCGCGTGGAGCAATGCTGCCCCAACGCCCTGCGCGTGCTGGAAACCTCCGACCTGCAAAGCCTGCGCGATGCCCGCCACCAGCGTTTCAAGGAGCAGGTGAAAGCCAACCCCGACAGCGACGACTTCAGCGCCCTGTTCGCGCCTGCGCTTCAAGACGAGTTCCAGCGCATGGCCGATACCGACCTGGCCAAGCGCGAAATCGCCGCGATTTACCGCTGTGACATCAGCTTGATGATCTCCGACGTGGAAATCCGCCTGCTCACCGAGCAGTTCAAGGTGCCCGCCGCTCTGCTCCATTGGTGCCCGTTGATGTTGCAACCGCCCACCGCCGCGTTTGCGCCGTTTGAAGACCGTGCGCACTTTCTCAGCATCGGCAACTTCCGCCACGCGCCCAACTGGGATGCGGTGCTGTGGATGAAGCAAAGCCTGTGGCCGCTGATTCGCCAACAGTTGCCGGGCGCGCAGCTGCATATCTATGGCGCCTACACCCCACCCAAGGCCACCGCCCTGCACAACCCGGCACAGGGTTTTCATGTGATGAACTGGGCCGAAGACGCGCTGCAAGTCATGACCGCCGCACGCATCTGCCTGGCACCGTTGCGCTTTGGCGCGGGCATCAAGGGCAAGTTGATCGACGCCATGCTCTGCGGCACCCCCAATGTCACCACCCCGATCGGCGCCGAGGCCATGGGCGATGATCAACCCTGGCCCGGCGTGATCGAACACGACGCCCCGGCCCTGGCCGCCGCTGCTGTGGCCCTCTACCAGGACCACGAGCGCTGGACCCAGGCCCAGGAACACGGGCGCCAACTGCTGGCCCGGCGCTATGACCAGACTCTGCACGGGCCAGCCTTGGTGGACTGCCTGGAGCAATGCCGCCGCAACCTCGCTGCCCATCGCCGGGACAACTTCACCGGCAGTATGCTGCGCCATCACGCGCACAAGAGTACCCAGTACATGTCCCAGTGGATCGAGGCAAAAAACCGCAACCTGTAAACACTGCTGCTGGCGAGGTCGTGCGCGACGGGGCATTATCCTACGCAGCGACCACAATAAAGCGACGGCAGCATGACCCGAGCAACGCGCATCACCGATCCCTCCTACGAGCTGATGGACGATCACAACGGTCTGTCCATCATCTATCGCCAGCACGGCTTCCCCTGCCCGCTGGTGCGCTGGCACTTCCACAAGGAATACGAGCTGCACCTGATCGTCGCCAGCTCCGGCAAGGTGTTTATCGGTGACTACATCGGCAACTTCTACCCGGAAAGCCTGTTCCTCACCGGCCCCAACCTGCCCCACAACTGGATCAGCCAGGTGGAAGAAGGCGAAGTGGTCCCCAAGCGCGACATGCTGGTGAACTTCACCGACGAGTTGTTCGAACACGGCAGCCATATCTTCACCGAACTCAAACGCCTGGCGCCGCTGCTCGAACGCGCGCAGTACGGCATCGAATTCCGCTGCAAAAAGACCATTGCCCACGCCATGACCCTCATGCAGCACATTGAAGACGCCCACGGCATGGCGCGCCTGGGGCATTTCTTTATCCTGCTGGAGGTATTGAGCGCCTGTGAGGACTACCAGCTGCTGTCCGGCGTAACCACACCACAGCAAGCCGATGAACACAGCATCGACCGCACCAACCGAGCGGTGGACTACATCTTTGCCCACTACGCGCGCGAGCTGCCGCTGGAGGAAGTCGCGGAGTACCTGGGGATGAAACCGACGTATTTTTCCCGTGTATTCAAGCAGGCCACCGGGCGGACTTTTATTGAATTCGTCAATCGGCTGCGCATCAGCAAGTCCTGCGAGTTGCTGGCCGATGGGGACAAGGCGGTGACGGATGTGTGTTTTGAGTCGGGGTTCAACAATATTTCCAACTTCAATCGGCGTTTTCAGCAGCTTAAGGGTATGACGCCGTCCCACTACCGGCGATTGGCGGTGCAGCGGTTGACTGAGCAGAATTTGGCTTGAGGTTGATCGTTCGGCAGGCGTCAGGAAACAGAAACGTCTTACAAGGTTTTGAGGTTGTCCCTAGGACACTCAATCTCTAGTCTCCGTACACCGCTGCACACGCAGCGGTCGGGCGTCGCGGCCCGGTTTAATCAGACGCAAAGTGCCATTTCCGCTTTCAGTTGACGTCTTTTTATCGTCTACTGTGCGCCCTTATGGTGGCTGTGCGCGGGATACCTTCGGGTATGCCGGTTTCCTGATTCCGGTCCGCGAACCTGCGTACAGCTACCACCCGATCGCGTCGCGGCGATCAGTGGTAGCTCCACTTAAATCAGGAGTTCCACCATGATCAAGCCCACCCCAAATCCCCCAATCGATCCAACACCCAGCGTGCTGTTCACCGTAAAAGACGGCATCTCCACGCAAGACCTACTGGTCAACCTCAGCGAATCCCTCGCCTCTGCCCACGCCCTCACCTGCGATTTCGCCTTTGATCTCGACGGCTCACGGCGCGAAGGCGCGCTGGGGATTGCCCAGTTGATCGAGGTATCTCGCTTGCTGGCTGAGCGAGCACTGGCTGATATCGAGCGTTAAATACGGCATCGATCGTCCCCACGCACCACGGGGACGATCATCGAGTGCAAAAAAGTATCAGTGCGCGTGCGCCCAAGGATTTGTCACAACCCCATTTCAAGGCTGTAATCGACGCACACTCTTCCTGGCTACCTGTAGGAAGACACAACAACAATAACCGTCCTTCTGTAGCCCCCTGGGCGCGGAAATGGAGTGCGCGATGAAGTTCACAGCAAAAGCTCTGCTTGCCTGTTCCTGCATGACTGCATGCATGACCCTCAGCGCCGTCAGCCTTGGCGCGCAAACCCTGACCATTGCCACCGTCAACAACAGCGACATGATCCGTATGCAGAAGCTCTCGAAAACCTTCGAGGCCGAGCACCCAGAGATCAAGTTGAACTGGGTGGTGCTCGAAGAAAACGTGTTGCGCCAACGCCTCACCACCGACATTGCTACCCAGGGCGGGCAGTTCGACGTGTTGACCATCGGCATGTACGAAGCCGCACTGTGGGGCGCCAAGGGTTGGCTGGAGCCGATGAAGGACCTGCCGGCCTCCTACGACCTTGATGATGTGTTCCCTTCGGTACGTGATGGCTTGTCCGTCAAGGGTTCGCTGTACGCCCTGCCGTTCTACGCCGAAAGCTCGATCACCTATTACCGCACCGACCTGTTCAAGGACGCCGGGCTGACCATGCCCGAGCACCCGACCTGGAGCCAGATCGGCGAATATGCGGCCAAACTTACTGATAAATCCAAAGAGCAATACGGCCTGTGCCTGCGCGGCAAAGCCGGTTGGGGTGAGAACATGGCGCTGATCACCACCCTGGCCAACGGCTTCGGTGCGCGCTGGTTCGATGAGAAATGGCAACCGCAATTCAACGGCCCCGAGTGGAAGGACGCGCTGAACTTCTACGTCGACAACATGAAGAAATCCGGCCCGCCGGGTGCGTCCAGCAACGGTTTCAACGAGAACCTGGCGCTGTTCAACAGCGGCAAATGCGCGATCTGGGTAGACGCCAGCGTCGCCGGTTCGTTTGTCACCGACAAGAGCCAGAGCAAGGTCGCCGAGCATGTCGGATTCACGTTCGCGCCCCACGAGAAGACCGACAAGGGCACCTCGTGGCTGTACTCCTGGAGCCTGGCGATCCCTACCAGCTCCAAGGCCAAGGACGCCGCCAAGGTGTTCACCAGTTGGGCCACTTCCAAGGAATACGGCCAGCTCGTGGCCAAGACCGATGGCATCGCCAATGTGCCGCCGGGTACGCGCCAATCCACCTACAGCGACGAGTACATGAAGGCCGCGCCGTTCGCCAAGGTGACCCTGGAATCACTGAAAGTGGCGGACCCGACCAAGCCGACCGAGAAGCCGGTGCCGTATATCGGTATCCAGTTGGTGACCATTCCTGAGTTCCAGGCGATTGGTACCCAGGTCGGCAAGTTCTTCTCCGGTGCGTTGACCGGTCAGCAGACGGTGGATGCCGCATTGACCGCCGCGCAGACCACCACCGAGCGTGAAATGAAGCGGGCTGGTTACCCCAAGTAACCCCTGCCCTCACCACAGTCCAATGTGGGAGGGGGCTTGCTCCCGATAGCAATCTACCAGTTGATGATTGTGTGACTGATACACCGCTATCGGGAGCAAGCCCCCTCCCACACTGACCGCGCTCCGATTCGTATCTGACTGGTCTTGATTCTAATGAATACACCCGCCAAAAACCGCCTGGCCAACCCCGGCTGGTTCCTTGTCAGCCCCTCGGTGGCCTTGTTGCTGCTGTGGATGATCGTGCCTCTGGGCATGACCCTGTACTTTTCGCTGATCCGCTACAACCTGCTCTACCCCGGCGAAAACCAATTCGTGGGGTTGGAAAACTTCAGCTACTTCATCACCGACTCGGGTTTCCTGCCCGGCGCTACCAATACCCTGTTGCTGGTGGGCAGCGTGTTGCTGATCAGTGTGGTGTTCGGCGTGTTGATCAGCGCGCTGCTGGAGGCCAGTGAGTTCCTGGGGCGTGGCATCGTGCGGGTGCTGTTGATTTCGCCATTCTTCATCATGCCCACCGTCGGCGCGCTGATCTGGAAAAACCTGATTTTCCACCCGGTGTCGGGGATCCTCGCCGCCGTGTGGAAGTTCTTCGGCGCCGAGCCGGTGGATTGGCTGGCGCACTACCCGCTGCTGTCGATCATCATCATTGTGTCGTGGCAGTGGCTGCCCTTCGCGATCCTGCTGCTGATGACCGCCATGCAGTCCCTGGACCAGGAGCAAAAGGAAGCTGCACGCCTGGACGGTGCCGGCGCCATTGCGATCTTCTGGCACCTGACCCTGCCCCATCTGGCCCGCCCGATTGCCGTGGTGGTGATGATCGAAACCATCTTCCTGCTCTCGGTGTTCGCCGAAATCTTCACCACCACCAACGGTGGCCCGGGTTACGCCTCGACCAACCTCGCCTACCTGATCTACAACCAGGCGCTGGTGCAGTTCGACGTGGGCATGGCCTCGGCCGGTGGCTTGATTGCCGTGGTCATCGCCAATATCGCGGCGATCATCCTGGTGCGGATGATCGGCAAAAACCTGACTGACAAGCCTTGAGGGCCGCGCCATGACACTTCAACAATCCCGCCGCCTGCAAAGCCTGCTACTCGGTACGTTGGCCTGGGCCATCGCGATCCTGATTTTCTTCCCGATCTTCTGGATGGTGCTGACCAGCTTCAAGACTGAAATCGATGCGTTCGCCACCCCGCCGCAGTTCATCTTCACGCCGACGCTGGAGAACTACCTGCACATCAACGAACGCAGCAACTACTTCGCCTACGCCTGGAACTCGGTGGTGATTTCGTTCAGCGCCACTGCCCTGTGCCTACTGATCTCGGTGCCGGCCGCCTACTCCATGGCGTTCTACGAAACCCAGCGCACCAAGGGCACGCTGCTGTGGATGCTGTCGACCAAGATGCTGCCACCGGTGGGCGTGCTGATGCCGATCTATCTGTTGGCCAAGAGCCTTGGCCTGTTGGACACGCGTATCGCGCTGATCATCATCTACACCCTGATCAACCTGCCGATCGTGGTGTGGATGGTGTACACCTACTTCAAGGACATCCCCAAGGACATCCTCGAAGCCGCCCGCCTGGACGGCGCCACCCTGTGGCAGGAAATGGTCCGCGTGCTGTTGCCGATCGCCAAGGGTGGCCTGGCCTCCACGGTGTTGCTGTCGCTGATCCTGTGCTGGAACGAGGCGTTCTGGTCGCTGAACCTGACCTCGTCGAGCGCTGCGCCGTTGACCGCACTGATCGCCTCCTACTCCAGCCCCGAAGGTTTGTTCTGGGCCAAGTTGTCCGCCGTCTCGACCCTGGCCTGCGCGCCGATCCTGATCTTTGGCTGGATCAGCCAGAAACAGCTGGTGCGCGGTTTGTCCTTCGGCGCCGTCAAATAATAATTCGAAAAGGAGGCCCATCATGGCTAACCTGAAAATCAAGAATCTGCAAAAAGGCTTCGAAGGTTTCTCGATCATCAAGGGCATTGACCTTGAAGTGAACGACAAGGAATTCGTGGTGTTCGTCGGCCCGTCGGGCTGCGGCAAATCCACCCTGCTACGCCTGATCGCCGGCCTGGAAGAAGTCACGGAAGGCACCATCGAACTGGATGGCCGCGACATCACCGAAGTGACCCCGGCCAAGCGCGACCTGGCCATGGTGTTCCAGACCTACGCGCTGTACCCGCACATGAGCGTGCGCAAGAACATGTCGTTTGCCCTGGACCTGGCCGGTGTCGACAAGAAGCTGGTCGAGAGCAAGGTCAGCGAAGCGGCGCGCATCCTGGAACTGGGGCCGCTGCTGGAGCGCAAGCCCAAGCAACTGTCCGGCGGCCAGCGCCAGCGCGTGGCGATTGGCCGGGCGATTGTGCGTAACCCGAAAATCTTCCTGTTCGACGAGCCGCTGTCCAACCTCGACGCGGCGCTGCGCGTGCAGATGCGCCTGGAACTGGCGCGCCTGCATAAAGAACTGCAAGCCACCATGATCTACGTGACCCACGACCAGGTCGAAGCCATGACCCTGGCCGACAAGGTGGTGGTGCTCAACAGTGGCCGTATCGAGCAGGTCGGCTCGCCGTTGGAGCTGTATCACCAACCGGCCAACCTGTTTGTGGCCGGCTTTCTCGGCACGCCGAAGATGGGCTTTCTCAAGGGCAAGGTCACGCGTGTCGAAGGCCATGGCTGCGACGTGCAATTGGACGCTGGCACCCTGATCAGCCTGCCGTTGAGTGGCGCGACCTTGAGCGTCGGCAGCGCGGTGACCCTGGGCATTCGTCCCGAGCATCTGGAAATCGCCGCGCCAGGGCAAACCACCCTGACCGTCACCGCTGACGTTGGCGAGCGCCTGGGCAGCGACACCTTCTGCCACGTCATCACCGCCAATGGCGAACCGCTGACCATGCGGATTCGCGGCGACATGGCCAGCCAGTACGGCGAGACGTTGCACCTGCACCTGGACTCGGCGCACTGCCATCTGTTCGACACTGACGGCGTAGCGGTGGCCCGCCCACTGCGCGCAGCCGCCTGACTCCGCGAGTATTTTTAGATGAAACTGAATAAACACAATCTCACGCAGTTGGCGCCGCAAGTGAAAATCCCGGCTTATGCGCTTGCCGACACCCGCCAGGGCATCGCCCATATCGGCGTCGGTGGCTTTCACCGCGCACACCAGGCGTATTACACCGACGCCTTGATGAATACCGGCGAGGGCCTGGACTGGGGCATTTGTGGCGTGGGCCTGCGTGCCGAGGACCGCAAGGCTCGCGACGACCTGGCCGGCCAGGATTACTTGTTTACCCTGTATGAGCTAGGTGACACCGACGACACCGAAGTACGCGTCATCGGCGCCCTCAGCAATATGCTGCTGGCCGAAGACGGCGCCCAGGCGTTGATCGACAAACTGGCTGACCCGGCTATCCGCATCGTCTCGTTGACCATCACCGAGGGCGGCTACTGCATTGATGACAGCAACGGCGAATTCATGGCCCACCTGCCACAGATCCAGCATGACCTGGCGCACCCCAAGACACCCAAAACCGTGTTCGGTTTTATCTGCGCAGCGCTCACCCAACGCCGCGCCGCCGGCACTGCGGCATTTACCGTCATGTCCTGCGATAACCTGCCGCACAACGGCGCCGTCACGCGCAAGGCACTGCTGGCCTTCGCCGCGCTACACAACGCCGAGCTGCATGACTGGATCAAAACCAACGTGAGCTTCCCGAACGCCATGGTCGACCGCATCACGCCAATGACCAGCACCGCCCACCGCCTGCAACTGCATGATGAACATGGCGTCGACGATGCCTGGCCGGTGGTGTGCGAACCGTTTGTGCAGTGGGTACTGGAAGACAAGTTCGTCAACGGTCGCCCGGCCTGGGAGAAGGTCGGCGTGCAGTTCACCGATGACGTCACGCCTTACGAAGAGATGAAGATCGGCTTGCTCAACGGCAGCCACCTGGCCCTCACCTACCTGGGTTTTCTCAAGGGTTATCGGTTTGTCCACGAGACCATGAACGACCCGCTGTTCGTGGCGTATATGCGTGCGTACATGGACCTGGACGTTACGCCGAACCTGGCGCCGGTGCCGGGCATCGACCTGACGGCGTACAAGCAGACGCTGGTGGAGCGCTTTTCCAACCAGGCGATTGCCGACCAGTTGGAACGGGTGTGTTCCGATGGTTCGTCGAAGTTTCCCAAGTTCACCGTGCCGACCATCAATCGCTTGATTGCCGATGGCCGCGAGACTAAGCGTGCAGCGCTGGTAGTGGCGGCCTGGGCCTTGTATTTGAAAGGGGTGGATGAGAATGGCGTGAGCTACAAGATCCCCGATCCAAGGGCCGAGTACTGCCAGGGGCTGGTGAGTGATGACACACTGATCAGCCAGCGGTTGCTGGGGGTAGAGGAGATTTTTGGCACGGCTATTCCCAAGTCCGCTGAGTTTGTGGCAGCGTTTGAGCGGTGCTATGCAAGCCTGCGCGACAAAGGCGTCACCCAAACCCTGCAACAACTCCTGAACAAACCGGATTAAAACTGTGGGAGGGGGCTTGCTCCCGATAGCGGTAGGTCAGAGAAAGGTATTTGACTGACACTCCCTCATCGGGAGCAAGCCCCCTCCCACACTTGACCGGGTTACCAATCCAAAAATAATACTGCTGAGCACTCCATCATGACCCAGCAAAACCTGTTCCTCGGAATCGACTGCGGCACTCAAGGCACCAAGGCCATCGTCCTCGACGCCTCCAGCGGCAAGGTGCTGGGCCTGGGCGCCGCCGCGCATACCTTGATCAGCGGCGCCAACGGCCGGCGCGAGCAACACACCCAGGAATGGCTGGACGCCTTCACCGAAGCCACCCACCGTGCCCTGCAACAAGCCGGGGTGGACGGCCAGGACATCCTTGGCATCGGCGTTTCCGGCCAGCAGCACGGCCTGGTGCTGCTGGACGAACAAGGTGAAGTGCTGCGCCCGGCCAAGTTATGGTGCGACACCGAAACCGCGCCGGAGAACGAGCGCCTGCTGGCACACCTGGGCGGCGAAAGCGGCTCCCTGGAACGCCTGGGCGTAGCCATCGCGCCGGGCTACACCGTCTCCAAACTGCTCTGGACCCGTGAACAGCACCCGGACGTATTTGCCCGCATCGCCCATATCCTGCTGCCCCACGACTACCTCAACTACTGGCTCACCGGTCGCGCCTGCGCCGAGTACGGCGACGCCTCGGGCACCGGTTACTTTGACGTGCGCAGCCGCACCTGGGATGTGGCGCTGCTCAGGCACATCGACCCCGGCGGCCGCCTGGAGGCAGCGCTGCCGCAGTTGATCGAAGCCGACCAGGCGGTGGGCACGATCCTGCCGGCCATTGCCGAGCACCTGGGCATCAACCCCAACGCCGTGGTGTCCAGCGGCGGCGGCGACAATATGATGGGCGCCATCGGCACCGGCAATATCGCTCCCGGCGTGATCACCATGAGCCTGGGCTCATCAGGCACCGTGTATGCGTTTGCCGACCAGCCCAACGTCAGCCCGCAGGCGTCGGTAGCGACCTTTTGCTCGTCCAGTGGCGGCTGGCTGCCGCTGATCTGCACCATGAACCTGACCAACGCCACCGGGGTAATTCGCGAGCTGTTCGAACTCGACTTGCAGGCGTTCAACGCCTTGGTCGAACAAGCCCCGATTGGCGCCGACGGGGTGAGCATGCTGCCGTTTCTCAATGGCGAACGCGTGCCTGCCCTGCCCCACGCCACCGGCAGCCTGCACGGTCTGACCATGACCAACCTGACCCGCGCCAACCTGTGCCGCGCCGTGGTCGAGGGCACCACCTTCGGCCTGCGCTATGGCCTTGACCTGCTGCGCCAGACCGGCTTGCAAAGCCAGAGCATCCGCCTGATCGGCGGCGGCTCGAAAAGCCCGGTGTGGCGGCAGATGGTCGCCGATATCATGCACACCGAAGTGGTGTGCACCGAACAGAGCGAAGCCGCCGCCCTGGGCGCGGCAATCCAGGCCGCCTGGTGCCAGAGCGGCGAACCCTTGGCCAGCCTGTGCGACAAATGTGTGAGCGTCGACCCGGCCAGCCTCACCTTGCCGGCAACCGAGAGTGTCAGCGCCTATCAACAGGCGTATGAGCGTTATCAACAGCACGTGGCATCCCTTTAAGAGCGAACGACTATGTATCTGGTGTGTGGTGAGGCGCTGTTTGATTTTTTCAGCGAGGAGGATGCCAGCGGGCAGGCCGCCAAAGTCAATTACAAGGCGATTGCCGGGGGCTCGCCATTCAATGTGGCCGTGGGCCTGCGCCGCCTGGGGATTGAAGCCGGGTTGTTCGGCGGCCTGTCCAGCGACTTCCTCGGCCGGCGCTTGTTGCAGGTGCTGAAAGATGAAGGGGTCAGCGAGCAGTTCCTGGTGGAATTTGCCGCGCCGACCACGTTGTCGATGGTCGCTGTGGGCGCCAATGGCTCACCGCAGTACAACTTCCGTGGCGAAGGCTGTGCGGATCGGTTGCTGGAAGTCGCGCATTTGCCGGTACTCGGCGAAGAGGTGCGCGGGCTGCATATCGGCTCGTTCTCACTGGTGGTGCAACCGATTGGCGACACCCTGTTGGCGCTGGTCAAGCGCGAAAGCGGCAAGCGCCTGATCAGCCTGGACCCTAACGTGCGCCTTAACCCGCAGCCGGACATCCAACTATGGCGTGATCGCGTCGCCGAGCTGGTCACACATGCCGACCTGATCAAGGTCAGCGACGAAGACCTGCACCTGCTCTACCCCGACCAGTCACCCGAAAGTGTGCTGCACGGTTGGCTGCAACACCGCTGCCAACTGGTGTTCCTCACCCGCGGCGGCGATGGCGCCAGCGTATTCAGCCGTCAGCACGGCAACTGGTCGGCGCCGGCAGTCAAGGTGGTGATGGCTGACACTGTGGGCGCCGGCGACACCTTCCAGGCCGCGTTGATTGCCTGGCTGACCGAGCATCAGCTTGACTCAGTGACTGGCCTGCAACAGCTCACGCGCGTGCAGATTGATAACATGCTCGGCTTTGCGATTCGGGCTGCCGCGTTGACCTGTACCAAGACCGGCCCCGACCTGCCGTACCGTCATCAGCTGGGCTGACGCGCATAACAATGGGCCTGGCGAATGCCAGGCCCTGGGTCAACTTGAATTCAAGGCTTAACTAGAAATAACCGCGCCCTCCTGCTCGACGCAGGGTGTGGGTCTGGGTGTGCTTGAGGTCTTCACGCAAACCGGCGATCAGGTTGCAAATGGCTCGACTGCTGTCGAGTTTGTCGGCGTTTATACCTTTGACTTCCAAGTCCACCCGGTCACGGTCGCGGTCGTCATACACCTTGATCGTCAACGAAGCATCCTCGGCTTTGGTGCATTCGCACCGTTTAGGCAGAAAACTTCCTTCAATAATGCTGCGAAGTTCCAGTTCCGAAAGCATGGCCAACCTCTCCTTTTTTGAGACTGCCAATCAGTTTTTATGGGCTGGCAGGCGCTAGCCTGCCCCGTCTTGCCAACCCTGGCAGACGCCTGTACTCACCCAGCCTACTCGGCAAATCTCAGCATTGTTGTAACTTTTCTTCATAAGCGACCTGCCGATTAATATGAAGCCGATTGCAGCCTTTAAATAATCGTCGAACCACTGCGATTAAACGTTTAACCCTGCATGTCAGTTCAAACAGCAACCTGTGTCGACGCTCTTTTCGGCAACATGTCGCAACTATCGCGCGCCTCATTTGAACCAGGGGTTTACGCAAAGCATACGAAACGTATACGCTTTGTATATCAAACCTACACAGTGAACCTCATGGGCATCGTCAAAATCACCGACCAACTGCACGAACAGCTTCGCCTGGCCAGCGCCGCCATGGACCGCTCCATCAACGCCCAGGCCGAGTTCTGGATCAAGATCGGCCTGCTCGCCGAGCTCAACCCGCACCTGCCCTACAACGAGCTGATCAACAAGTTGTTGCTGGACAAGCCCGACCTGATCCGGGGGCGCAGCTGATGATCAAGACAGCCGCCCAACTGGCCGTGATGCGAGAGTCGGGGCGCCTGCTGGCCCAGGTGTTCGACATGCTCGACGGTTATGTCGCCGCCGGCCTCTCCACTCTTGAGCTGGACAGCGCCGTCGAAGCCTTCATCCGCCACGAACTCAAGGCCCGCCCCGCCAGCCTGGGTCAGTACGACTACCCCTTTTGCATCAACACCTCGATCAACGAAGTGGTGTGCCATGGCATGCCCAGCGCCACGCAGTTCCTCAAGGACGGCGACATCATCAACATCGACATCACCCTGGAAAAAGGCGGTTTCATTGCCGACTCCAGCAAGATGTACATGATCGGTAACGTGGCGCCCAAGGCCAAACGCCTGGTAGAAATGACCTTCGAGGCGATGTGGGCCGGCATCCGCCAGGTCAAGCCCGGCGCTCGCCTGGGTGATATCGGTCATGCGATTCAGAGTCACGCCCAGGCCAACGGCTACAGCGTGGTGCGTGAATACTGCGGCCATGGCATCGGCAAACAGATGCATGAAGAGCCACAGATCCTGCACTTCGGCCGCCCTGGCACCGGCCTCGTTCTGCGCGAAGGTATGGTGTTTACCGTGGAGCCCATGCTCAACCAGGGCGGCGCCAAGACGCGCAGTCTCAAGGATGGCTGGACGGTGGTGACCAAGGACAACAGTCTGTCGGCGCAGTGGGAACATACTGTGGCAGTGACGGCGGACGGGTTTGAGGTGCTCACGTTGCAAAAACAAACTGATGCAGAACCGGTGGAATCACTACCTTGAGCAATGGGCGCTGATCGGCCATTGAAAAGTCTCCCGAGCGGCCTACCCGCTCGGGAGCGTAACGAACTCAAGGGTGCGCGTGGGCCAGACTAATACCTTCCAGGTGGCTCAAGCGATTCTCCTTGAGAATGCACTGGGTCGTTATCCGTTGCGGATAGCAACGCATAAACATGTTGGTGAAATGTGTGCCGTAATGAATACGTTCAGTACAGCTCTGACTGAATAATGGCTTGGCTGAAACGCTGAAACTCGGCTCGTGAAAGTAGGCCATGGCAAAACGCTCACGTGAGTTTAGCTTGACCTTGTGAGGCGTCGAGAGCAGAAGTCCATCGGTCATGAATTGCAAAATATCACCCGGAAACACTGTGAACACGCGCGGTACCGGTTTCACGAACGTCCAGGGCTCGTCGTTTTCGAATAAACCTGCAGTGCTTTCGTCAGGCAACCAGTTGCGCTTGCGATGTTCGCCGTCGACCGGAGGCCGAATATACAAACCTCCCACCTCATCCTGAGTAGCGATCACCAGCATGCCGTAGTCGGTATGGGCCCCAATACCTCGGCAGGTTTGCGCCGACTCGGCAGGGAAACGCAGAACACGCATATGGTGCCAGCCATCCTCGCTAAGCTGCGTCAAAGCATTTATTTCCAATCCCAGTCCGAGTGCCACCAGCTTCAACAACTTTTCGCCCGTGTCACCCAATTCCTCCAGGAAGGCTTTCATGCTGTCGCGGTATTCGTCATTGGGCCATGGCACGGGACCGTGGCACGGCCAGCCGTCTACAACGCGCTGATCCTCCAGTGGCAGATCTTTGCAAATGGTGAAAATTTCCGATTGATCCTGCTCGCCAGCCGTGACCTCTTCGCCAGAAGCAACATACCCTGCATAGGTAAGACTGCTGACTAAGCGCGACTTCTCTTCCCGGGGCAGTTTGAAAAAAGCCTTGCTGGCTGCCATGGCGCGCTTGACCTTCTGGTCCTGTTCGTCATGGATGCTGATCTGAAAAATACCGTCTTTGCGCCAAGCATCTATGAGCGCTCGGCCCAATTGGCGATCGGCCTTGCTATCAGTTACAGCTTCAGGCAGGGCAAAAGTTATTAAGTCAGTCATGTCGTGTCTCCTTAAATCCATTAAAGAGACGTGCACTCACAAATGTGACGCTGAACTGCTCCATCAACGGAACTGCTTCAGGCCCAACGTTGCGAGCCTGAATCATGAACGTCGTTATATTCCCATCTGGGAACGGTATTTATAGACTCCGGCGGACAACCTGAACATAACCGGATGTCGGTTTAACTGGCATCGAATCAACCGTCCGACGGCAGGTAAAGGTTGCTCGCCTTCCTGCCCTGGCAACCGCGAGTTTCAGCGGTCTGCTTGATTGTTACCATACCTGACCCTGGCGTTTAAGCTCCAGGCGGCGCACAAACTCCTCCAGCACCAAGCCATACAGATCGTCCTGCAGGTAGGCATCTTCGATGCCCGCATCCAGGTTGGGGTTGTCGTTGACCTCAATCACCACCACTTTGTCGCCGGACTGCTTGAGGTCCACGCCATAGAGGCCGTCGCCGATCAGGTTGGCAGTCTTCACTGCCAGTTCCACCACGGCTTTTGGCGCTTCGTGGACCGCCAGGGTGCGACACTCACCGTTGACGGCCTGGCCAATGGCCTTGTGGTTGTAGATCTGCCAATGCCCCTTGGACATGAAGTACTGGCAGGCGAAAATCGGTTTACGGTTGAGCACGCCGATGCGCCAGTCGTATTCGGTGTAGAAGAACTCTTGGGCCAGCAGCAGTACCGAATGCTCGAACAGCTCGGCCGTGGCCTTGAGCAACGCCGCCTGGCTTTCGACCTTTATCACCCCTCGGGAGAAACAGCCATCGGGGATCTTCAACACCAGTGGGAAACCCAGGCGCTCGCCGACGCGCTCGAAATCTTCCGGCCGCTCCTTGTAAAGAATCTCGGTGGCCGGCATGCCCAGTTGATGGCTGTTCAGCAGGTCGGTGAGATAGACCTTGTTGGTGCAGCGCAGGATCGATGCGGGGTCATCCATCACCACCAGCCCCTCGCTTTCGGCTTTCTTGGCGAAACGGTAGGTATGGTTATCGACGCTGGTAGTCTCACGGATGAGCAAGGCGTCGTACTCGGCCAGGCGCGCGTAATCCTTGCGCTCGATCAACTCCACATCAATGCCCAGGCCCTTGCCGACCCGTATGAAATTTTCCAGGGCGCGGGGGTTGGACGGAGGCAGTTGCTCCTGAGGATCGTGAAGAATTGCCAGGTCATAACGGGCCAACCGACGTGAGCGCGGCTGACGCCAGACCTTGCGACTGAAGTTGTCGAGGGCGTGGGCGAATTGGTCTTCCTGATCGTCGCGTAACTTGTGCAATACGCCAGACTTAACGCCTTCGATATGCCAGCCGTTATGTTGACGGAATTCAACTAACAAGATCGGACAGGGAAAGGTTTCAAACAACTGGCGCGCTAACTCCTGCAAAGGTTCTATCGTGGTCCGACCGAAATACAGTGTCAGGGTAAAGCCTTCGGTATTGCTGTAGAGATGATGACTCAGGGCCTTTTCCAGGCTTTTGTCCAGATCATCCAGAGACAGGCCATACAGGGCTTTCCTGGTCAGTTCGCTGATGGTGCGCACCGATGGAATCACCTTGTGCCCACGCGCCTCGGCCAGCAACGAGCAGTAGTAGCCGTGCCCCAGGTACTTGTAGCTGCGGCACAGGTTGATTACCTGTACGCGCTTGCCTGTTTCGTTTTCCCGGGTCTGCTCCAGGTACTCCTGGGCGGTGACGATATCCTCGCTGGGAAAATAGGAGGCCCAATCTTCCTTGCGCTCGACAATAATCACCACTTGGCTCGAACTTCGGGGTGGCGCGGAAAAATAACCGTTGGACGTTATTGTCGCCGCAACTGT
Organism: Pseudomonas sp. HN8-3; assembly: GCF_020790195.1. Taxonomy (NCBI): domain Bacteria; kingdom Pseudomonadati; phylum Pseudomonadota; class Gammaproteobacteria; order Pseudomonadales; family Pseudomonadaceae; genus Pseudomonas; species Pseudomonas sp. HN8-3. The sequence continues at coordinate 2,779,083 of NZ_CP086206.1, read as the reverse complement.
TTGCTCGGATACTTGACGCCAATGACCTTGTACCGCCGACATAATAGTTGATCCGCTTTAGAGAACTCGACCTTTTCTATTAAGCACGATCTTTTAGGGAAGTCCCGTTTCGTTACGCAACTTTTACGGTGGTCTTATGGCTCTTTTCTTTCGCGTTGCAACCCTCGACGATGTGCCTGCATTAGTGGCGTTGGAGCAGCAGTGTTTCAGCAGTGATCGGCTGTCTTCGCGCAGTCTGCGCTGGATGATCAGCCGGGCCAATGGCCAGTTGTGGCTTGTGCAACAGCACGGTGAACTGCTCGGCTATGGGCTGGTGCTGTTTCGTCGTGGCGCCCGGCTGGCGCGCTTGTATTCCATCGCCATTGCCGAGCACGCTCGAGGCATCGGTCTGGGCCATCAGTTACTGGAGCACATCGAAGCCTGCGCCCTGGCCAACGATTGCGCGTACCTGCGTCTGCAAGTGCGCACCGACAACCCCGGCGCACTCTCCCTGTATGAGCGCAATGGCTATCGGCGCTTTGCCTGGGTCGACGACTACTACGAAGATCACACAGCTGCCTTGTGCCTGGAAAAACCGCTCGCGCCTGCATCGGCCGTGGCTTCCAGCTCACGCACCAGCGGCAAAACACGTTTGCCGAAGTACTCCACCTCTTCCTGAAAATGCAGAAAGCCCGCGAGCACCAGGTCCACGCCCACGGCCTTGAGCGCGACAATGCGTTCGGCGATCTGCCGCGGGGTGCCAATCAGGTTGGTCTTGAAGCCATCGTTGTACTGCACCAGGTCTTCGAAGCTGGACTTGGCCCAGTTGCCCTCGCCTTCCGGCGAAGCCTTGCCCGCCTGCTTGGCGGCATCACCAAAGGCGTTGACCGCTTCCGGGTCGGCCTGGTCGATGATTTCCGCCAGCACGGCCCGGGCTTCTTCTTCGGTGTCGCGGGCGATCACAAAGGCGTTCACGCCGACCTTAACCGAATGGTGATTGGCAGCGGCCTTGGCGCGGATATCATCGACCTGGGCCTTGATGCCTTCGGGGGTGTTGCCGTTAGTGAAGTACCAGTCCGAGACCCGCGCCGCCATGTCCCGTGCCGCCCGTGAACTACCCCCCTGGAAAACCTCTGGCTGGCCCAATGGCTTGGGCTTGAGGGTGTAGTTGTTGAAACGATAGAAATCGCCCTTGAAGGTGAAATCGTCCTGGGTCCAGATGCCTTTGAGGGCGCGGATGAATTCTTCTGAACGACGGTAGCGCTCATCGTGCTCCAGCCAGGGTTCGCCAATGGCCTGGAACTCGCCCTTGAACCAGCCACTGACGATATTCACCGCAATACGGCCATTGGTGAGCTGGTCGATGGTCGCCAATTGCTTGGCCGCCAACGCCGGTTGCCAGGGACCTGGCAGGATCGCCGCGATCACTTTGAGCGTGGTGGTCGCCGCCAGCAAAGCATGGCTGAACGCCACGGACTCATGCTGGTTTTCGGCGCCATAACCGGCGGTGAAGCGAATCTGGGTCAGGCCGTATTCAAAGCCTGCGGCTTCGGCCAACTGCGCCAGTTTGCGGTTGTAGTCGATGCCCCAGTGAGTGCGCTGTTCGATCTTGCTGACCACCAGCCCACCGCTGACGTTGGGCACCCAATAGGCAAATTTCACGGCTTGCTGACTCATCGGACGGTACCTCGCACAAATGGATGTCATGTAGCTTACGCAGCAAGCGTGCCAGTCACCCGCAAATGCCCGCGCCATGGGCGCTGCGTTAAAAAACGGATATCTGATCAGCCTGCCGGCAATGTCACCGATCGCAGCGGTTTGTCGATCTGCTGTTGCAGGAGCAACACCCAATCACCCTCTCGTACCGCAAACAGGGGAGCAAAGTCCCGGCACGAACTGTGCAATCTCCAGCACATTCGATCACTGCCAGGAGCCCTACCCATGACTGAACATCACGTCATCAACCCGCTGTCTACCGGCGCCGATTACCCTGCGCTGGCCGCACGTTTTCGGCCGATCTTCCAGCGCATCGCCGAGGGTGCGGTTGAGCGCGAGCACAGCCGCACACTGCCCTACGAACCGATTCAATGGCTCAAGGACGCTGGTTTTGGCGCGGTGCGGGTGCCGGTGGAATACGGCGGTGATGGCGCGTCACTGCCGCAGTTGTTTGAACTGTTGATCGAACTGGCAGCGGCCGACTCCAACGTGCCCCAGGCCCTGCGCGGGCACTTCGCATTTGCCGAAGACCGCCTGAATGCGCCACCCGGCGCAAGCCGTGATCTGTGGTTCAAGCGTTTTGTCGATGGCGATATCGTCGGCTGCGCCTGGACCGAAATCGGCACGGTGGCCATCGGTGAGGTGGTGACCCAGGTCAGCCCTGACGGCGACCGCTGGAAACTCAACGGCGAAAAGTTCTACAGCACCGGCAGCCTGTTCTCGGACTGGATCGATGTTTACGCTCAACGCAGCGACACCGGCGGCGCCGTGATCGCCGCCACCCGCACCCATCAGCCAGGCGTAGTGCAGCGCGATGACTGGGACGGCTTTGGCCAGCGCACCACCGGCAGCGGCACCTCGCGGTTTACCGACGCGGTGGTGGAAATTGAAAACCTGATCGACTTTGCCACCCGCTTCAAATACCAGACTGCGTTCTACCAACTGGTGTTGCTGGCGACACTGGCCGGTATCGGTCGCGCTGCGCTCATCGACGTGGGCCACCAGGTGCGCAACCGCCAGCGCATCTACAGCCATGGCAATGCAACGCACGTCAGCCAGGATGCGCAGGTGCAACAGGTGGTGGGCGAAGTCGCCGCGTTGGTATACGCCGCCCAGGCCAGCGCGTTGAAGGCCGCAGTGCCGGCGCAACAGGCTTATCTGGCGCGCTTTGGCGGCAATGACGTGGCCGAACACGAAGCCAATGTGGCGGCTGAGATTGAGTCGGCGACGGCGCAAGTGGTGGTTTCGGATTTGATCCAGCGTGCCACCAGCCAATTGTTCAACGCCTTAGGGGCCTCGGATGTGCGCCAAGGCAAGGCGCTGGACCGGCATTGGCGCAACGCACGGACGGTGTCTTCGCACAATCCGGTGATCTACAAGGCGCGGATCGTGGGCGACTGGGTGATCAACGGGACAGAGCCACCGTTTGTGTGGCAAATCGGCAACGGCCCGGCGAAGGCCTGAAGTTGATCTGGGTCAAACTGTGGGAGGGGGCTTGCTCCCGATAGCGGTGGGTCAGTATCCAATTCCTTGGCTGAACTACCGCTATCGGGGCATAGGTATCTACACAACTTTGTAGCTGCCGACCGTAACCACGATGCGAAGCGAGCCGCTCTTGATCTTGATCTTAGGCGCCCCGTCAAACCACGCTGGCCGGAATTCGACAGGGATTTGGGGGGTAAACCGGCAGGGATGCCGGTTTAGCCGCCCCGCGCCATGGATGGCGCGTGGCGGCGGCCCCCCAAATCCATGGCGGATTACGGGCACACCGAGCCAAAGCGAGGTGCCGAGTGGTGGGGCAAGAGCGTTTTGCTTACTTTTGCGCTCTTTTCAAAAGTGAGCCGCTGTAAAAGCGGAACCAATATCAGCCGTTACCTAAATAACGGATATGTACTCGGTCTAATCCAACATCCTGGTCGGCCCTGAGGCAGCCATCGGGAGCAAGTCGAATCGTCGCACCGCCCCTCCCACAGGGTGTAGCGCCGTACCAAAAGATGTGTAGATACCTATGCTAATCGGGGGCAAGCCCCCTCCCACATGTGGAGCACATGCGGCTCAGAACGCCAGCTTGTACCCCACCGCCATCAACATCACCGCCAGGCACGGGCGTAACACGCTGTCGGAGATCTTGCCGGTCATATGGCTGCCGAAGTAGATCCCCGGCAACGAGCCCATCAGCAAGAAGCCCAGCAGATGCCAGTCCATATTGCCCATGCTCGCGTGGCCAAGGCCCGCCACCAGGGTCAGGGGCACGGCATGGGCGATTTCGGTGCCGACCAGACGCCGCGTGGCCAGGAATGGGTAGAGGATAAACAGCGCCACCGTGCCGAGGGCCCCGGCGCCAATGGACGTCAGGGCTACCATGGTGCCAAGGACCGCGCCGGTCACCACGGTCAGGGCGTTCAGGTTGCGCGGGCGCATGTGGTAGTCATCACCGGCATGTCGCTGAGCAAAGGCCAACAGGCTTTTCTTGAACAGGATCGCCAGGGCCGTCAGCAGCAATACCACACCGAGTGCCTGCTTGATCACCGCGTTCATCGCGCTGGGATCGGTGTGCAAGCTGGCAAGGAACCATAAGGTCAACAACACCGCGGGCACGCTGCCCAGGGTGAGCCAGCCGGTGATGGTCCAGTCGATGTTCTTGTTCTTGCCGTGCACCAGCACGCCACCGGATTTGGTGATGGCGGCATACAGCAAGTCAGTGCCCACGGCAGTCGCCGGATTGATGCCGAACCACAACAGGATCGGGGTCATCAACGAGCCTCCGCCTACGCCAGTCATGCCCACGATAAAACCTACGATCAGGCCGGCAACCACGAAACCAAAATTACCTACATCCATTACAGCTACCCGCGGCCTTATAAATTTCTGGCCGCAGGATAGCGATTTTTCTTATAACCACTTATACCAATGTGATCTGACTTTATGCCTTTTAGCTTAGACGTTCACACAGATAAGCTTGAGTTTGATATGGGAAGGCCACGGTATCGCGGTTTTGCAGGCTGGGATGGGTAGCGATCAAGGTGCGTAACTGAGCGGTGACCTTGGCTTTTTCCGCAGGCGGCAACGCTGCGATAAAGCTCACCGAGAGAAAACGATCCATAATCACTTCTTGCGGGCTGCCCACATGTTGATAGGCAAAGCAGGTCATCTGTGGGGTGCCAAAATACTCACCGGTGAAAGCTTCCCGCCAACGCCCGCTATGAAAACGCGGGGTGTCCCCCTCATACGGCGTGATGATTTCAGTGATTGCCGCCACCCAGTCCACCGACTCATCGCGCACATTCCACACCAACCCCAGTCGCCCGCCAGGCTTGAGCACGCGATGAATTTCCGCCAGTGCGGCGCGGGTGGAGAACCAGTGGAATGCCTGGGCACACACCAGGGCATCGGCGCTGGCGGACGCCAAGGGGATGGACTCGGCGGTGCCGTCGAGCAGGCGTACATCCGGCAATAGTTTGGCCAACTGCGCGCCCATCTGTGCCACTGGCTCGACCGCAATCAGGGTCGGTGCCAGGCTGCTGAGCAAGCGGGTGAACTTGCCAGTGCCGGCGCCGAGGTCGATCACCGTCGATTGCGAATTGATATGCAGCGCCTCGGCCAGCCAACCGGTCAGTTGGCGCGGATAGTCCGGTCGGCCTTGGGCGTAAGTGACGGCCTGGGTCGAGAAACCCTGTTGAGCGGACGTGTGGACACCAGTCATTGCCAATCTCTCCTCGGGTAGAGCGGGTCGCACAGTGTGCGCCCTTCCCCGCGGATTTTCTAATCGGCTCGAGTAGGCAACCACACCCGAAACCGCGCTCCGCCCAGAGGCGAGGCCAGGGCTGTCAAGGTGCCGCCCTGGGCCTCCAGGGCACGTCGGCTGATCGCCAGGCCCAGGCCGAAGCCGCCGGTGGCACGGTCGCGGCTGCGGTCCAGGCGGTAGAACGGTTCGAAGATGCGCTCGCGCTGGTCCATCGGTATGCCGATGCCGTCGTCGTCCACCCAGATTTCGCAGCCGTTGGGACACACCTTGACCCCCACCTGAATGCGTTTGTCGCAATAGCGCGTCGCGTTGCGCAGCAGGTTCTGCAAGGCGCGGGCGGTAAGGCGCGGGTCGAGGCTGAAGCGCTCCACGGTGCAGTCGAGCGCCACGTCGATGACAATCTCGGGGTTTTCCAGCTCGTCGTCGACGCTGCCCAGCACGCTGTCGATAAACTCATCGAGCGCCACCTCGACCCGTTCGGGCAATTGCGCAGGATTTTGCAGGCGGCTGTAGGACAGCAATTCCAGCACCAGTTCATCCAGCTCGCGAATATGCGCCACCAGGCTTTGCAGACGCTCGCGACTGGCCTGGGGCAAGTCTTCGGAGAGCGCCAGCGCCAGGCCGAAATCCAGGCGGGTGAGCGGTGTGCGCAGTTCGTGGGAGACCGCATTGAGCAAGTCGCGCTGCTGGTTCAGCAGGTGCTCGATATCGTCGGCCATGGTGTCGAACACCGTCGCCAGGCTGCCGATGCTGGAGCTGGGCGGAAGGCGCGTGCGCTCTCCAAGGTGGCCCTTGCCCAACAGCGCGGCGGTGCTTTTGAGGCGCTCCAGGTCACGCCAGTGCGGGCGCAGCCACACCAGCAGGCACGCCAGCAGCGCCGCGCCGATCAGCACGTTCATCGACCAGTACAGCAGGTTCATGTCCAGCGGGTCCGGCGGAATGGTCAGCTTGACCGCGAACTGCTGGTTGATCGGCGAGCTGATTTCTTCCATCCAGCCCCACTCGCCCAGGCGGATCACCGACTTGCCTTGCTCCAGCAGTTGTTCTTCCTGCGGCGTATAGCGAGCGTCCTGGCGCAGCAACAGTTCAACCTTCAATGGCGCAAAATCGCGACTCAACTGGTCGGTCACCTGGGACCAGTGCTCCACCGGTGCGCGCTGGTATTGCTTGACCATCAGCTTTTGCAGGCCACGGGACTGTTCGATGTTGTAGTCCATGTAGCGGTGTTCGAACAGTTGGATCACCAGCTTGGGAATCAGAAAGATGGCTGCACTGTAGGTGACGATAGTGATCAGGTAGAGGCGTAGCAGCACACGGAACATGGTTCAGCATTCCCACTCGGAGCGGCTGAACAGATAACCCTTGCCCCACACGGTCTTGATCTTGCGCGCCTCGCCGGCGTGGTCGTCGAACTTGCGCCGCAACTTGGAAATGGCCACGTCCACCGAGCGATCGGTACCGTTGAACTCGATGCCGCGAAGGCGTTGCAGGATCTGGTCGCGGCTGAGCACTTCACCGGCGTGGCGCGCCAGTACCACCAGCAGGTTGTATTCGCCGCTGGACAGCTCCACCGCCTGCTCGCGCCAGGTGACGGTGCGTTCCGACAGGTCGATGCACAGGTTGCCCATGATGATCCGGTCGTTGGCCACCTGGGGCTCGGACAGGCTGCTACGGCGCAGCAGCGTGCGCACCCGGGCCAGCAGCACGCGCGGCTCGCAGGGTTTGGTCACATAATCGTCGGCACCCATTTCCAGGCCCAGCACTTGGTCGTGGCTGTCGTCGCGGGCGGTCAGCATCAGGATCGGCAAGCCCGCCGAGTCGGCGCGCAGCAGGCGGCAGACTTGCAGGCCGTCCAGGCCCGGCAACATCAGGTCGAGGATCACCAGGTCCGGCGGGTTGAGACGCGCACGTTCGCGTACGTGGTCGCCACGGCTGAGCACACTGACGTGATAGCCATTGCGTTCCAGGTAGCTGGCGATCAGCTCGGAGAGTGCGGCGTCGTCTTCGACCAGAAGGATGTTGGGCATAGGGTGTTTCCAGAAAATACACTGATAAGTCGTACACAAATCCCATGTGGGAAGGGGCTTGCTCCCTCCCACATTTGATCTTCATTGTAAGCAAGGTTGTGCAAGGATATACGCCCCCGACGCCACGCGCGCCGTACCTTACACTTCTTCACACACGACCTACACAGCTTCACAGCACCACGGCGCAGGTGACTTTAGGATGCGCCAGTCAATATTGGGATAAGAGCATGTCGAAGAATCTATTTGCGCCGTTTTGCCTGTTGGCCCTCACACTGGCGCTGAGCGCGTGTGGTCAGTCTGCAGACGAGGCGCCGGAAATGCCCCTGGCCAAAGTGCGCATCGAAACCCTGCAGGCCAAGCCCCTGTCCATTACCAGCGAACTGAGCGGGCGTATCGCCGCGCCGCGCATTGCCGAAGTGCGTGCCCGAGTGGCCGGTGTGGTCATGCAGCGTGTGTTCAAGGAAGGTCACGATGTGAAACAGGGCGACGTGCTGTTCCGCATCGACCCGGCGCCCTTCAAGGCTGACCTGGACAGCGCCCAGGCCAACCTGAGCAAGGCCGAAGCCAATGCGTTCCAGGCCCGCCTGCAAGAGCAGCGCTACAGCCAGTTGGTTGAAGGCAACGCCATCAGCGGCCAGGAATACGACAACGCCCGCGCCGCCCTGCGCCAGACCAACGCAGAGGTTGCTGCGCAAAAGGCTGCCGTCGAGCGCGCCAGGCTGAACCTGGGCTATGCCACCGTGACCGCGCCGATTTCCGGGCGCATCGGCCGTGCCCTGGTGACCGAAGGCGCGCTGGTCGGCCAGAACGAAGCCACGCCGCTGGCGATCATCCAGCAACTGGACCCGATCCACGCCGACCTCACCCAGTCCACCCGCGAGTTGAACGACCTGCGCCGCGCCTTTCGTGCCGGCAGCCTGAAACAGGTCGGCCAGGACCAGGCCAAGGCCACCCTGATCCAGGACGACGGCAGCCTGTACCCGTTGCCGGGCAAACTGCTGTTCGCCGAGATCAGCGTTGACCCGGGCACCGGGCAGATCATTTTGCGCAGCGAGTTCCCCAACCCGGATCTGGACCTGTTGCCCGGCAGCTTTGTACGGGTGCGCCTGGAGCAGGCCGTGGACAAGCAAGGCATCAGCGTGCCGCAACGTGCCATCACCCGTGACAGCGCCGGCATCCCGATGGTGTTGCTGCTGGACGCCGAGCAGACCGTCAGCCAGCAGCCGGTGGAATTGGGCGCGGTGATCGAAGATCGCTGGATTGTCAGCAGCGGCCTCAAGCCAGGCGATCGCATTATCGTCGAGGGCCTGCAACATGCACGCCCCGGCGAAAAAGTTGAAGTGGACGACAGCCCGCTCGTAAAGGAATAACCCGTCATGCCGCAGTTCTTTATTGACCGCCCGATTTTCGCCTGGGTGGTGGCCCTGTTTATCCTGCTGGCCGGCTTCCTGGCCATCCCGCAGTTGCCGGTGGCCCAGTACCCCAACGTCGCGCCACCGAAGGTGGAAATCTACGCGGTGTACCCGGGTGCCTCTGCCCAGACCCTGGACGAAAGCGTGGTCAGCCTGATTGAGCAGGAGCTCAACGGCGCTGATCACCTGCTGTATTTCGAATCCCAGAGCAGCCTGGGCTCGGCGACGATCACCGCGACCTTCCAGCCGGGCACCGACCCGGAAATGGCCCAGGTGGATGTGCAGAACCGCCTCAAGGTCGTCGAGCCGCGCCTGCCCCAGGCCGTGACCCAGCAAGGCTTGCAGGTGGAAAAGGTCTCCGCCGGCTTCCTGCTGCTGGTGACCCTGACCTCCAACGACGGCAAGCTCGACGACGTTGCGCTCAGCGACTACCTGGCGCGCAACGTGATGAACGAGCTCAAGCGCCTGGACGGCGTCGGCAAGGCCCAGTTGTATGGCGCCGAGCGGGCGATGCGTATCTGGATCGACCCCCAGAAGCTGATCGGTTTCAACCTCACGCCGGCGGACGTCAACGCTGCAATCAGTGCGCAGAACGCCCAGGTCTCGGCAGGCAGCATTGGTGACTTGCCGGGCACCAACACCCAGGAAATCACCGCGGCGATCCTGGTCAAGGGGCAATTGTCGACCCCGGCGGAATTCGCCGACATCGTGCTCAAGGCCAACCCCGACGGCTCCACCGTGCGCATCGGCGACGTGGCACGGGTGGAAGTCGGCAGCCAGGAATACCAGTTCTCCACCCGTCTGAACGGCAAGCCGTCCACCGCCGTCAGCGTGCAGCTGTCGCCGGGCGCCAACGCGCTGAGCACCGCAACCCTGGTGCGGGCGAAGATGGATGAACTGTCGCGCTACTTCCCAGCCAACGTGGAATACAAGATTCCGTACGACACCTCGCCGTTCGTCAAGGTCTCGATCACCAAGGTGGTCTACACCTTGCTGGAGGCGATGGCGCTGGTGTTTGCGGTGATGTTCCTGTTCCTGCAGAACGTGCGCTACACCCTGATCCCCACGCTGGTAGTGCCAATTGCGTTGATGGGCACCTTTGCCACCATGCTGTTGCTGGGCTTCTCGATCAACGTGCTGACCATGTTCGGCATGGTATTGGCCATCGGCATCCTGGTGGACGATGCCATCGTGGTGGTGGAAAACGTCGAACGCATCATGGCCACCGAGGGCTTGTCACCCAAGGACGCGACGAAAAAAGCCATGGGCCAGATCACCGGCGCCATCATCGGTATTACCCTGGTGCTGGTGGCGGTGTTCTTGCCGATGGCATTCATGCCGGGCTCGGTGGGCGTGATCTACCAGCAGTTCTCGCTGTCGATGGCCACCTCGATCCTGTTCTCGGCGTTCCTGGCCCTGACCTTGACGCCGGCCCTGTGCGCCACCTTGCTCAAGCCGATTGCCAAGGGCGAGCACCATGCCAAGGGTGGTTTCTTCGGCTGGTTCAACAAGCGCTTTGACCAACTCACCAATCGCTATGAAGGTTGGGTGGCCTATGCCCTCAAGCGCAGCGGCCGCTACCTGCTGATCTACCTGGTATTGCTGGTCGGCATGGGGCTGTTGTTCAGCCGCCTGCCCTCCTCGTTCCTGCCGGTGGAAGATCAGGGCTACACCATCACCGATATCCAGCTGCCGCCAGGTGCCAGCAAGAACCGTACGGTGCAGGTGGCCGAGCAGATCGAGGCGCATAACGCCGAGGAGCCGGGGGTGGGTGACACCACCATGATCATGGGCTTCAGTTTCTCCGGCTCCGGACAGAACGCGGCGCTGGCATTTACCACGCTCAAGGACTGGTCGGAGCGCGGCAGTAATGATTCGGCAGCGTCGATTGCCGACCGCGCCAACATGGCCTTTGGCGACCTCAAGGATGCGATTGCCTACGCGATTCTGCCACCGCCGGTGGACGGCCTCGGCACCTCCAGCGGGTTCGAGTTCCGCTTGCAGGACCGTGGCGGCGTCGGCCATGCCGGGTTGATGGCCGCGCGTACCGAACTCCTGGACGCTGCGGCAAAAAGCCCGATTCTTGCCAACGTGCGTGAAAGCGCCCTGGCCGAAGCACCGCAAGTGCAGCTGGAAGTCGACCGCAAGCAGGCCAACGCCCTGGGCGTGTCGTTTGCCGACGTCGGCAATGTGCTCTCCTCGGCGATCGGTTCTGCGTATGTCAATGACTTCCCCAATCAGGGCCGTATGCAGCGGGTGGTGGTGCAGGCCGAAGGCGACCAGCGCAGCCAGGTGGCCGACCTGATGAAGATCAACGTGCGCAACAACGCGGGCAAGATGGTGCCGCTGTCGGCCTTTGTCGAAGCCAAGTGGACCCAGGGCCCGACGCAGTTGACCCGCTATAACGGCTACCCAGCCATCGCCATCAGCGGTGAGGCGGCGCCGGGGCACAGCACGGGCGAGGCCATGAACGAAATCCAGCGCCTGGTCAGCCAGTTGCCCGCCGGGCTGGGCCAGGAATGGACGGGCTTGTCGTTGCAGGAGCGCTTGTCCGGCTCCCAGGCACCGTTGCTGTTGGGCCTGTCATTGCTGATCGTGTTCCTGTGCCTGGCCGCGCTGTATGAAAGCTGGTCGATCCCGACCTCGGTGTTGCTGGTGGTGCCGCTGGGCGTACTGGGAGCGGTGCTGGCGGTGTCCTTGCGCGGGATGCCCAACGACGTGTTCTTCAAGGTCGGCCTGATCACCATCATCGGCCTGTCGGCGAAAAACGCGATCCTGATCATCGAGTTCGCCAAGGACCTGTATGACCAAGGCGAGAATTTGATCGACGCCACCTTGAAGGCGGCGCGGTTGCGACTGCGACCGATCATCATGACCTCGCTGGCGTTTATCCTCGGCGTGGTGCCGCTGGCAATTGCCACCGGGGCCAGTTCGGCCAGCCAGCAGGCAATTGGTACCGGTGTGATTGGCGGGATGATCACGGCGACCTTGGCGGTGGTGTTTGTGCCGGTGTTCTTTGTGGTGGTGATGAAGCTGGTGCGCAAGCGCCACAAAGCGCAATAATCCCGCCGCACGCGATAAAAAATGTGGGAGGGGGCTTGCTCCCGATTGCAATGTGTCAGCCAGCCTATTTGGCACTGATACACCGCAATCGGGAGCAAGCCCCCTCCCACAGGATCAGGTACAGTCTGCTCAACTATCGCCAGCTGTGACCAACCATGCCCTTCCTCGCCCGCACCCACCCTCGCCTCTCGTCCGCCGCCGTACTGGGCCTTGCCGTGGGCATTCTGGTACCGGCTGACACCCTTGCCAGCAAAATCCTGATCGGCTGGAACGCCGGGGTCTGGACCTACCTGATACTGATGCTGTGGTTGACCATTCGCGCCAAGGCCGAAGACGTCAAGCGCATCGCCGAAATCGAAGACGAGAACGCCGGCCTGGTGCTGTTCATGGTGTGCATTGCCGCCATCGCCAGCCTGGCGACCATCACCTTCGAACTGGTGGGCAGCAAGGACCTGGCTGCTTCCGAGCGCCTGCTGCACTACGGTTTTACCGGGCTGACGGTGATCGGCTCGTGGCTATTGATCGGGGTGATTTTCAGCGTGCACTACGCCAGGCTCTATTACACTTGGCCAGGCAAGGAGCCCGCCCTACGTTTTGCCGAAGGCTTGCTCACGCCCAACTATTGGGACTTCCTGTACTTTTCCTTCACCATCGGCGTAGCGGTACAAACCTCGGATGTGGGCGTCGCCACCCGTGGCCTGCGCAAGGTGGTGCTGGGGCAGTCGTTGATCGGTTTTTTGTTCAACACTGCTATTCTGGGCTTTTCGATCAACATCGCCGCCGGGTTGTTTGGCTAGACTGCACAAACCTTCTAGACGCCCACCCCGGTGTTGCCGCTAATAGCCCTTCACTTTCCGCCTCGGTGTTGTATGCCTGCGCACAATTGGATCGACTTGTCCCAGGACGCCGACACCGGTATCGAGACCCTGCGCGCGCATTTCGAAGGCCATGCGTATGACCCCCATTGGCACGACAGCTACCTGGTGGGCGTCACCGAACAAGGCGTGCAGCAATTCAACTGCCGGCGCATGCGCCATGACAGCGTGCCGGGGCAGGTATTCCTGCTGGAGCCTGGAGAACTCCACGACGGCAATGCCCCGACGGTCGACGGCTTCACTTACCGCATGCTCTACCTTGACCCGCAGTGGCTGGAACGGGAAATCGCCAGTGTCTTCGAGGAAGCACCCGCCCATCATCAGTTGAGTTTCGCCCGCACCTTGGCCAGCGATCCACGCCTGGCCCTGGCCACCAGTCAGGCGTTTGAGAGTTTGCACCACGGCGAACTGCGGATCGTGCGGCAGAGCGCGCTGGACTACTTGCTGGAACGCCTCACCGGCCAGCTCTATTGGCGCATGCGCTACCGCGATGACCCACGTTTGCCGCAGGTGGCGCACAAGGCCCGGGAATACCTGCACGCCCATCTGCATCAGGACGTCGGCATGGATGAACTCGGGCTGGCCTGCGGCGTCGACCGCTTTCGCCTGAGCCGCGCGTTCAAGAGCGCCTTCGGCCTGCCGCCCCACGCGTATCTGGTGCAACTGCGCCTGGCCCGTGCCCGGTATCTATTGGCCAAGGGCGATCAACCGGCAGACGTGGCGATGGCCCTGGGTTTCGCCGATCAAAGTCATTTGGGCCGCTGGTTCATGCGGGCTTATGGGCTGACACCGGCCGCGTACCGCAAACGCTGCACAAATCTTCCAGACCGGTAACGCCCGGGCTTGTGAAGATGGGCGCTCTAAATGAGCTCGCCGGAGTCCCCCGTCATGCTGTCCACGTTCGTGCCTTTCATGCTGTTCGCCTTTGTCGCCTCCATCACCCCCGGCCCGACCAATATCCTGGTGCTGAGCAACAGCGCCCGTTACGGCTTCAAGGCTGCATTGCCCATTATTCTGGGGGCTGGTGTGGGGGCGTCGGGGATTGTGCTGCTGGTGGGTTCCGGTGTGGGCCAGTCGCTGGCGCAGATGCCCAGAGTGCAAACGGCGATGCAGTGGGTCGGCATGGCCTGGCTAAGTTACCTGGCCTGGCAGATCTTCAGCGCACCGCCACATGTCATAGGGGAGCAATCTGCGCACAGGCGACTCGGCCTGTTCGGCTCAGCGTGCTTGCAGCTGATAAACCCCAAGACCTGGATGATGGCACTCGCTGTGGTCAGCGTATTTGCCGGCAACGGTGCAGAGCAGCAAAAACGGGTAATGTCTTTGTCGCTGATATTTTTTTTGATATCGCTGCCTTGCCTCAGCGCCTGGGCAGTCTTGGGGGCAGGCTCTAATCGATGGCTGGCTTCACCCCATGCGCAGCGACGTTTCAATCAATGCATGGCGTTGTTGCTCATGAGTTCAACCTGGATAAGTACGATCATGTGAGATTCTTCGGTAGGGGATCTAAACAGAGTTAAATTTCCAGACTGTCATTCTTAACAGTAGACACGCCCGTCAATAAGCATCTAATACATCGTACGCCCAAGCAAGCCGGGCGCCAGAGAGCCACACGCAGCAAGATTTGTATACTGTTAGTTTTGACAGTTTACGGCGTCGATGCACTGCTGTTACATGAACAAGGCAGAGCCCCCCTCTACCTCTGTTACTCGCACAATCATCAGCGATGGAGAAGCGATCATGACCGTACTAGCGCAACCGTTAACCTTGGCGCAACAAAAGGCATTACGTCCCAAACGAATTACTGCGACTGGCCTCTTCGAGGCGAAGGTCGATTTATCCCCCATCGAATTTCAAACCACCACCGTGGTGCACGACTTCGAACAAGCTGTCTATAGAATCAATGGCCGACACGCCGATAACTCAGTGACCATAAAAGAAATATTCATTCAGATACCCGATAACGTTCGGGTAGGCCAGGAGATCGACCTCGCAAAACAAGAGTTCACGAATGTTAAGGTCTGGTATTCAGTAAAGTTACCCCAGGATCATTATACAGTGAGCGCCATTGAGGGTACTTTGATCATTCGGGGACTCGCGGCCGGCGTCATTAAAATCAGAGGTACGCTGCATGCTACAACCGATCATGATGTTAACGGGCATGCGCACGTCCTGGACGTCGACTTCGACCTGACCAGTTGATGTTATTCGCAAAAAAAAGCGCCCGCATCTTTCGATACGGGCGTTGTTGTGTGTTACGTCTTTACCAGGTGTAACGCACCCCTACGTTAGCGCCCCAAGGCTGTTCAACCCGGCCGCCGCTGCTGTGCTCAAGGTCGGCATGCAGCTGCAGGTTCTGCGAGAGCTTCACCGCCATACCCGCCCCGAATTCGGCGCGAGAACCAGAGAGGTCGTTGTTGAACACATTGTTGTTCACCGAGACCTTATTGTTGTTGGCAAACTCATGCACCATCGCTGCGCGCAGATAAGGCTGCACGACACTGCCGGAGTCGAGCTGTATATCCCGCCCGACGGTCGCGCCGGCCTTGGCCATGATCGACCGCGTACGCTCACCCTTGGCTTCCAAGCCATTATCCAGGCTGTAATTGGCACCCTGGATCACCACCGTAGACATTTGCGCGTAAGGTTCGATAAAGAACCCGTCGTCCAGCTTGATGTTACGACCGAACTCAGCCGACAGGCCGCCACCGGTATTGTTGTACTTGCCCTTGGATGAGGTGCCGTCACTCAGGCCCACCTTGGACTCATTCTGGAAGCGGTTAACCTTGGCCACCGCATCGAAATACAGGCCGCTCTCCTCGTCCAGCCAGGTCGCATACGCACCCAGGTAGTAACTCTTCACGTTCCCCGAGGTACCGCGCTTGAGGTTCAGGTCAGAGGTGCTGTGACCGGCCATTACGCCCACCAGCCACTGGCTGTCGGCCAAGGGTGTGTCTGCACCGAGGGTAAAGCCCCGCTGGTTCTGGCTGTAGCCAATCCCGGTGCTGTCGGACACTTCGTACTTGTTGCCATAACCGCGTATCCACACGCCCGCCTGTCCAGGCTCGAAACGCAGCTCGCCCATACGCGAACGCAGGGATGTCGCCTCGCCGTACCACACGGTCGGTGCGGTGTTGAACAGCGCCAATACCGAGCGGGTACCGGGGCTGATCACACGGTTGTTCGGGTCGAGGAACCAGTCGGTACCTTCCTTTTTCAGGCCATAGGAATAAGCGCCGACATCGACTACATCGCCTACCAGGGAAAACTGTGCATCACCGCCGCCGGTGTGAACGACGCGGATATCTTGCGGGTTGGTCGGTTCCGCACCGCTGGCTGCGAGCAACAGCTTGTGGTCGCCTTTGGCCTCGCCCTCGACGTTCAAGAAGTCCGTAATGCCACGGGCGAAATCGGTCCCCATGACGAAGGTGCCATTACCCTCAAGGCTGTCTACGTCCAACTGGTAGAACGCATCGGTATCACCGAACTTCACCGTACCGCCGGCGAGGCTCAAGGCGCCCACTTGGCTGTCGCCTGTCAACGCCCAATAAGACTGATCACCGACAGCTAGACTGGTGACATTCTGCAGTTGGCCCGTCAGCCCGGCACGGTTTTGCAAGCTCAAATGCGCCGTGCTGCCGTCCTCGACGATAACGTTGCCACGTAGGTCGCTGTTATCGACATTCATGCTCGCCACGGCGCCGCCGTTGACCTCCAGCAATGAGCCGTTACCGCCGATCAAGGTCGAGCCGTTGCGTATATCGATCTCAACGGCCATGGCCTCGCCGGGAAAACCATTGACGGCAATGGCGGCACCGCTGCGGCCTTCGACGCTGGAGTTATCCAATACCAACTTGCCCGTATTCGCGCTGTTGAGGTCATTGGTGAACACCACGCCGTTCTTGCCACCGATAATCCTGCTTTTTTGGCTGGCAGTTGCCGTTGCACCATCGAGCGACACGCCAAAACTATCGACGCCGGTACCTTCGACCAACGTGTGGTCGTTAAAGTGCAGCTCGCTGTTGCCAGTCGCCACTGCGCCACCGATGTGACCACGGATGGTGCTATTGAATACTTCGGCTACCCCGCCCTTGTCAGAGTCGTGACTCTGGAACGCTTGCAGACCCATGGTGGTATGGCTGGTGATGTTGCTGCCGTTAATAAGCGCATCGCTGTCATCCAGACGCACCGCACCAAACACTGCGTGGCTTGAATCAACGGTGGCGCCGTCCAGGCTCACTAAAGAGCCTTGGGTGGCTCGGATGTCATTGATGCGGCTGCCCGCATTGACAATCAGTGCCGAATCGTTGACCAGGATATGTTGGGCACGAGCACCATTGACGGTCAGTTCAGATCTGAAATCCAGCTGCCAGTCATTATTGAGTTCGTTGCTTTCAATGGTTTTTGACTCACCAATCAGGTGGTCTGCCTGAGCGGTGGAATGCACAGCCGCAAACATCAAAAAAGTAATAGTTGGAACCTTCATCATCTTGCTCAAAGGTTTGAGCTCGAATTCAGTTAACAGTCGCATGTGAGTTCATCCTCTGGGTGGAGCCTTCGAAACGGTTTGGCTCGTTCCCTCGGAATGAAGCCTTACCGGTGCGGCGCAGAGGTTACGCAGCGAACATACCTATGGCTGTAGGATTTATCTTAGATGGATGTAGCGATTGATATTTTAGAGTGTTGGAAAAACATACTTAACAAAGAAGCTGAAGGTCTTTCCGACAAGGAGCAATACATAACTGTCAGACACACAAAAGGGAAGCCGTGCTTCCCTTTTGTATTTAACGTTTTTCATTGAGTTCAAGGTCTTACGATAGTTACCCCATCACAGTATGTCTCAGGGTTGGAAAATACCGTGTACACCTCAGCCAATTCACTGTTACCGGTAGCCCCAGTGTTGACGATCGTTGAGTAGGTCACCTCGCAAGGCCCAAGCACGGACTGGGTCAGGAATGGACGATAAGGGATTTCAACGACAAATCCATTGTCCTTATCCCCTTGGCTCAACGATGGGTGGGTAAAGGTCTGCGTGAATGGACCCGGTGGAAAGCCAAAGGCTTCACTGAAGATCGTAACGGTTACCGTCACGCTATTACCTACCTCCAACCTCGGATCGCCTGGAATGAAGAGCTCGGCGTAAAGCGTCGGTGGTGCTCCGGGCGCGCGGGTTCGCAGCGATTGGCAACTCCACTCGTCGTTGGCGTCAAGGTGTAAGAACTCAGCAGGCGGCAGTACGACCCTCACTGCATCGACCACGTCGACCATGGTAACGCCCGACGGGTTTTCATTCGTGGTGCCGGGGCCAATGACCACATAGCTGACGGGCTGCAACTCATTGCCGTGGCGGGCAACGACCTCCCAAGGAATGGTGAACGTCGCGTCATCTCCGGGCACTGTCGTGCTGAGGGGGAAAGGCCCTACTCGCTCTTTCGTAGCCCCCCACAACAGGACAAACTCGTTATTCGCATGGGGCAGCGCTGCAATGGTCCAGAGCGGGATCACAATGGTGACGGGTTGATTCGCATCGCCAATGCGCAGGGTGTTCAGCTCCGGAGTGGGCCCCCCGCCGAACACCTGCGCCAGGTTCAGCGCTGGGTTTACATCGCCGGGTTCAAGAGTGCCTGGAAGAACAGGCCCCTCCACCGACAGGTCAAGCCGCACCGTTTTATCAGGAGAAGGGAAAAACACGCCATTTCGTTCGATACGGTAGCGCAGGGTCACCGTCTGCGGCCCCAGCGTTGCGGTATATGCGTCTTTAATCGCATCATTCATGTTGCTGAAGACCACCGGAAATTCAACCAGCTCAGCGGTTTGCGGCCCAAAGGGCTGTGCTTCCCATTGCATCTCGAACTTGTCCAGGCCAGTGGCGTGGTCAGGATAATCTTCAACGTGGGCTTCAATCCCCTGACGATAATCCTGAATATCGAGAAGATCATCCGTGCTGCCGGCACGTGGTGCCGGCGCCAAGGGCAGGAACGGCTCCAAAGGCTGCGGATCGTCCAACAACGAGACTGTTCGAAAATCATTGAACGAGGGACGGCTGACGTTACCTGCCCGGTCAGTGATGGTGTAGAAAATATAATATAGCCCGCTCAGGATAATCAGGTTCCTGGCCAGGAAAAAAGTGCTTACATCAGGGGATGGCAACATAGGCACACCTGAGCCACTCACCAGATACTCGGGGCGCGGGTCCATCACCGGGCTGAAGTACACGTTAATCATATCCCCCGCTTCGAATCGCCCAGTCTGTGGACCAAAGTCATTCGGGGGGATCTGAATCTCCACGCCGCCTTGATCGATCAGGAAGGCATCGTTAATGACCGTGCCCGGCGGCACATTTGCGAAGACTGGAACAAGCGGCTGCTCGCGTGAAGTCGCTACGGCATAGGGTGCAATGGTATCAACCCGAAAAGCACCCGGGTTGGAGGAGTCAAGGGAGGGGCCTGGTATGCCGGCCTGATTACGGTATTGAGTATTCCTGAGCTCGTAGTAGCCATGTCGATACTCAGGTACCGGCGCGGGAATAAACCTGCTGATTATCGGAGGAACGGGCGTCTGGTTGATTTGATAAGGCGCCACCAAGGTGGTCCAGGTAGGCGGGCTCACAGTGATATCCCGGATTTCAACGCCCATCCAGTCCGTGCCCCTTGATGCTGTCCCGGTCCGTAACTGAACGTTAATGCCAACACGGGCGACGACCGCCGAGATAAGGCCAGTCGCATCATCCAACGCCTCGTCAATCGTGGGTGCATTGAGAACCAAAGGCGCTGGCGTCGTAGTCGAACCACGTTTTCTACTCATTTCAGTCTCTCCTTGCTGCTTTAGAATAGGCACCGCGCGCACTGGCGGGCCGCAAACGCTCGTTCAGTCACTTGAGTTACGGCCAGGAGACTGAAACCGGGACACACTCTCTTCAGCCGAATGATTCTTCGACCAACTACATTCAGTTCAAAATGTTCTACTAAACCCGCACCCTGGCTCAGGGCTCGGGACCATTGCCGCCTTCCCAGCAGTAAACCGAGTTGGGCGGTGGTGGCGATGTAGGCACCAAACGATCGAACTGCACAAACCTGGAAGCTGAACGGCCAATGGGCGTTCGATTCCTGGACACAAGGTAATGAGCCTCTCCACCGGCATTTATTTTCAATGGCCGGATTACGCGCTCGACGTCACGAATCCAGAAGTTGTAGCCGGATGCATCCGCCACTGCATCCCAGTAATGCTCAAGGGTTTCCACAACATTCGGATCTGGGTCGACGTCCGGATACTGGCCATACCCCTGAAACCTGAGCGTGATCAAATCCCCGTGCTGGATGTTCGGGTCTGCCGGGATTGCCACCTCGACTCCGTACCAGATTGGCGGTTGGGTGCTGCAGGTCAAATACCGGTTTGGGTGAAGCAAAGCCTGAGGAAATTCAGGCCGAGTGAACTGGATGGGTGGAAGATCGGTTGCCAACCCGACCCGCGCCAACAATGAAAAGGTCGGGTTCACATTACCGGCGCGATCCTCCAAACGATAAAAACAGAAAAGCCATAGCGCGCCAGGGTAGGCGCGGAACACGTCATTGGGCACGTCCACAAAAATGCGGCCGCTATCACTGGTCAGCGGTGGCGAAACCCAAGTGGGTAGGCCGGTTGGCAGCATATTCATATCCGAAAAGTACATCAGCACCTTGTCCCCGACTTCACGTCCGAGATAGCCCTCGGGGATCTCCATGCGCACCATGGGATTTGCATCCAGATAGGGTTGGGTGATCGGATCGATCGGGAAAATGGCAGGCGCCAGTAACGAGCCGACGCCTGGAGCGTCGCGGTCGATTCTAATCGTCACGGGCGACGAGGTATCGACACTCGGGCTATCTGGCCGGGTGTTATGAATCCGGTAGCGCAGGTCAACGATGGCACTGCTCAGCAGGAACGCCTGAGGAATCGTCATGGGCAGAGGGAAGTCGGCATCCGTCAGTGGGCCACGCAGCTCAAAGTGCGGGGTATCAACGGACCTGGCACCTCGGACATGCCATTCGAAAATCACGTACTGAAACCTTCCGGGGCCGGGCAAAACCGCCCAAGGTGTCTCAAGCAAGATGCGTAGATCAGTGAAATTGAATCGAGCGGGTAATAATCCATCTGGTAATACGTCGACGACTGTTGGCGCCTCAAGCACAAGGATGCCTCCTGAGCCCGTAGGCCCATTGGCACTCTGGCCAGTAGTGGAAGTAGTCATTTAAACCTCCCGTCATTCAAGCATTTTCTAAACCGCCCCCTGCTCTCAGCGTGCCAATACCAGAGGTTCTGTTGGCGCCATTGAACACCTCCTCTGGCCCAGCCGATACTGTCAAAACTCACAGGTAGGACCACCGCTCGTCGGATCTCCCCGCTGACCAGTGGCTTCACACGACCAAGATTCTCTTGACGAAGACGATGGGCTAGTGTTTTCTGAAACCGGTTTCATCCCGTTACTCATTCCAATAAGAAAGGCTTTGCCGTGACTCCATTTTCCGCCGCCCAGCGCAGCCGCGTGACCATGCTCGACGTCGCCGAGCGAGCGTGCGTGTCCAAGGCCAGCGTGTCGCGCTTTATCGGCGATGACCGCGCCCTGCTCTCCGATGCCATCGCCCTGCGTATCGAACACGCCATCGCAGAACTCGGCTACCGCCCCAACCAGATGGCCCGTGGCCTCAAGCGTGGGCGCACGCGCCTGATCGGCATGCTGGTGGCTGATATCCGCAACCCCTACTCCATCGCGGTGATGCACGGCGTCGAAACCGCCTGCCGCCAGCACGGCTACAGCCTGGTGGTGTGCAACACCGACCGCGATGACGAGCAGGAGCGCCAGCACCTGGCAGCGCTGCGCTCGTACAACATCGAAGGGTTGATCGTGAACACCCTGGGCCATCACCTCGACCAACTGCTGGAACTGCAACGGGAAATGCCCCTGGTGTTAGTGGACCGCAAGGTCGAGCCGTTGCACAGTGACTTGGTGGGCCTGGACAACCCGGCGGCGGTGCGTATTGCGGTAGAGCATCTTGAGCAACAGGGTTATCGCGACGTGCTGTTGGTAAGCGAAGCCACCGACGGCACCAGCTCGCGTCTTGAGCGCCTGGAGAGTTTCACCACCGAGATTGCCAAACGCCCGGCGTTGACCGGTGCCGTGGTTGAGCTGAACGGCGAACTGGAAAAACGTCTGCAAGCCTTTCTCGCCAAGCCCGGCCCCAAGGCGCTGTTTTGCGCCAACGGTGTTGCTGCGCTGGCCTGCACACGTGCGCTCAAGGCATTGGGTTGCGAGCTGTTCACCGACGTGGGCCTGATTGCCCTGGATGACCTGGA
Source organism: Pseudomonas sp. HN8-3 (assembly GCF_020790195.1). Classification (NCBI taxonomy): domain Bacteria; kingdom Pseudomonadati; phylum Pseudomonadota; class Gammaproteobacteria; order Pseudomonadales; family Pseudomonadaceae; genus Pseudomonas; species Pseudomonas sp. HN8-3. Next base: position 2,756,936 of record NZ_CP086206.1, on the reverse strand, counting down.
CTGGTACCCGCTGGTGGGTAATGGGATTACCGCCCTCGCCCAACCGACGCAAGCGATTGGCGCCAGCGCTTTTGACTGTTTGCTCAAGCGCCTGCGCGGCGATACCGCCCCCACGCGCACCCTGGATTTTTTACCGGAGCTTATTATCCGCGGCTCTACCCAATCCCTTGTGGGAGCGGGCTTGCCCGCGAAAGCGATAGGTCAGCCACTTCCAAGCTGACTGACACACCGCTTTCGCGGGCAAGCCCGCTCCCACATTTTTTGTTCTGCGCATGAAAATGAAACCGGTTTCAGAGGTAAACAACAATGCATAAATACCCCGTCTCCATCAGCCTTTCCAGCTACGGCGCCGACCTGGTTCGCCAGCAGGGTCAATTGAGTTTTGTCGCGCTGCTCAGCGCCGCCGGTGCCCAGCGCATTGAATGGCGTGAAGAACTGCTCACCACCGAGCAACCGGCCGAGCTGGCCCTGGCCGCTGCAGAACAAGGCCTGGAATCAGTATTTTCCTCGCCCTTGGAGCTGTGGGTCGCCGGCCGTGCGCAGCCCAATGCCGAGCTGGCCGCCACCCTGGACCGCGCCCAGGCCTTTGGCTCGGGCTGGCTGAAGGTCTCGCTCGGTTACTTCACCGACACAAACGACCTGGAAAGCCTGCACGCCTTGCTCAACCGCCACCCGGTCAAGCTGCTGGTGGAAAACGACCAGACCCTGCACGGTGGGCGCATTGAACCCATGCAACGGTTTTTCACCGAAGTCGAACGCCTGGGCTTGCCGGTGAAAATGACCTTCGATATCGGCAACTGGCAGTGGCAAGACCAGTCCGCGCTGACCGCTGCACGCCTGCTGGGCCGGCATGTGGATTACCTGCACTGCAAGGCCGTGGCCCGTCGCCCGGACGGCAAGCTGGTGGCCTTGCCACCCGGCGCCACCGACCTGCATCTGTGGGAACAACTGCTCAAACACATGACTCAAGGTATTACGCGGGCGGTGGAATTTCCGTTGCAGGGCGATGACCTGGTCGAGGTCACTGCACAACAGGTCGCCACCCTCGCCTGCCTTGGCCAACCCCGCGTGGAGAATGCGCATGTCTGAGATCGATATCCTGTCGTTTGGTGAAACCATGGCGATGTTTGTCGCCGAGCAGACCGGCGATCTGGGCCAGGTCGCGCAGTTTCACAAACGCATTGCCGGCGCCGACAGCAATGTCGCGATTGGCTTGTCGCGCCTGGGGTTCAACGTGGCATGGCTGAGCCGAGTAGGTGACGACTCCCTCGGGCGCTTTGTGGTCGACACGCTGGGCAAGGAAGGCATTGATTGCCGCCATGTGGCCGTCGACCCGTTGCATCCCACCGGGTTTCAGCTCAAGTCGCGCGAAGAGGCCGGCGCTGATCCCCAGGTCGAGTACTTTCGCAAAGGCTCGGCGGCCAGCCATTTGTCCATCGCCGATATCAGCCCTGCGTTGTTGCAAGCCCGCCATCTGCACGCTACCGGGATTCCACCGGCATTGTCCGATGCCACCCGTGAACTCTCCTTCGAACTGATGACGCAGATGCGTAACGCCGGGCGCAGCGTGTCATTCGACCCGAACCTGCGTCCCTCGCTCTGGGCCAGCCAGGCGCAGATGATCCGCGAAATCAACGCCTTGGCCGCTCTTGCCGACTGGATTTTGCCGGGCCTGGGTGAAGGCCGCCTGCTCACCGGTTTCGAGGATCCTGCGGATATCGCTGCGTTCTACCTCGACCAGGGCGCCGAAGCCGTGGCGATCAAACTCGGCCCCGAAGGCGCCTATTACCGCACCCACATGGACCAGGGCTTTATCGCCGCAGTCAAGGTGGAAAAAGTCGTGGACACCGTCGGCGCCGGCGATGGTTTTGCCGTGGGCATGATCAGTGCCCTGCTGGAAAACTCAAGCTTCCCCGAGGCCGTCCAGCGCGCTAACTGGATCGGCAGCCGCGCCGTGCAGAGCCGTGGCGATATGGAGGGTTTGCCGACCCGCGCCGAATTACCCACTCGATCCGTTGCGTAACCCATTACCTGTTGCCACAACTACAACAAGCTCAGGAGCAACCCCATGGAAACCGTGAAACTCGCCACCCGTCGTTGGTGGTACATCATGCCTATCGTGTTTATCACCTACAGCCTGGCCTACCTGGACCGAGCCAACTACGGCTTTGCCGCCGCCTCCGGGATGGCCGAAGACCTGATGATCACGCCCGGCATGTCTTCGCTGCTCGGTGCGCTGTTTTTCCTCGGCTACTTTTTCTTCCAGGTACCGGGAGCAATCTATGCGCAAAAGCGCAGCGTCAAAAAACTGATCTTCGTCAGCCTGATCCTCTGGGGCGGCCTGGCGACTCTGACCGGCGTGGTGTCCAACGCCTATATGCTGATCGCCATCCGCTTCATGCTCGGGGTGGTCGAAGCCGCGGTGATGCCAGCCATGCTGGTGTACCTGTGCCATTGGTTCACCCGTGCCGAACGCTCGCGGGCCAATACCTTCCTGATCCTCGGCAACCCGGTGACCATGCTGTGGATGTCGGTGGTCTCGGGCTACCTGGTGCAGCACTTCAGCTGGCGCTGGATGTTTATCATCGAGGGCCTGCCGGCCGTACTGTGGGCGTTCATCTGGTGGAAGCTGGCGGATGAAAAACCCGCCGACGCCAAGTGGCTGAGTGAACAGCACAAAAAAGACCTGGAAACCGCCCTCGCCGCCGAACAGGTGGGTATCAAGGCGGTGAAGAATTACGCCGAGGCGTTCCGTTCGCCCAAGGTGATCATCCTCGCCCTGCAATTCTTCTGCTGGAGCATCGGCGTGTATGGCTTTGTGCTGTGGCTGCCGTCGATCCTCAAGGCCGGCTTGCAGATGGACATGGTCGAAGCCGGCTGGCTCTCGGCGCTGCCGTACCTGGCGGCGGTGATCGGGATGCTGGTGGTGTCCTGGGGCTCGGACAAACTGCAAAAGCGTAAGCGCTTTGTGTGGCCACCATTGCTGATTGCGTCCATCGCCTTCTACGCGTCCTACGTGTTGGGTGCCGAACATTTCTGGTGGTCCTACACCCTGCTGGTGATCGCCGGTGCATGCATGTATGCACCCTACGGCCCGTTCTTTGCCATCGTCCCGGAAATCCTCCCAGCCAACGTCGCCGGTGGCGCCATGGCGCTGATCAACAGCATGGGCGCGCTGGGCTCGTTCGGTGGCTCGTACCTGGTGGGTTACCTCAACAGCAGCACCGGCTCGCCTGGCGCTTCGTACCTGTTGATGAGCGGCGCGTTGCTGCTGTCGGTGGTGCTGACGATTTTCCTCAAGCCCGGCGCGAGTGACCGCTCGCCGGTGCCAACCCTGGAGTTGAAGGTAAAAACCTCATGAAAAAGTCCGTTGTGTTGTACAAGAAACTGTCCGCGCCGCTGATGGCCCGCCTGCATGAGCAGGCCGAGGTCACGCTGATCGATGCACTGGATGAGGCCGGCCTGGCCAAACTGCGCGATGCGCTGCCCAGCGCCCATGGTCTGTTGGGTGCAAGCCTGCGCCTGGATGCCCGGTTGCTCGACCTGGCACCCAAGCTGGAAGCCGTGGCCAGCGTCTCGGTCGGGGTCGACAACTACGACATCGACTACCTGACCCAACGCGGCATTCTGCTCAGCAACACCCCGGATGTGCTCACCGAAACCACCGCCGACACCGGCTTTGCGCTGATCCTGGCGACCGCCCGGCGTGTGGTCGAGTTGGCCGACATGGTGCGTGCCGGCCAGTGGAACAAGAACATCGGCCCGGCGCATTTTGGCAGCGATGTGCATGGCAAGACGTTGGGTATCATCGGCATGGGCCGCATCGGCGAAGCCTTGGCCCAGCGTGGGCATTTTGGCTTCGGCATGCCGGTGATCTACCACAGCCATTCGCCAAAGCCTGCGGTGGAGGCGCGCTTTGGCGCGCAGTACCGAAGCCTCCAGGACTTGCTCAAAGAGGCGGATTTTGTCTGCCTGACCCTGCCGTTGACCGCCGAAACCGAGAAGCTGATCGGCGCCGAAGAGTTCGCACTGATGGGGCCGGAGACGATCTTTATCAATATCTCCCGCGGCAAGGTGGTGGACGAGGCTGCGCTGGTCGAAGCGTTGCAGCAACGCACCATCCGGGCGGCTGGGTTGGATGTGTTCGAGAAGGAACCGCTCAGCCACGACTCGCCGTTGCTGCGCTTGAACAACGTGGTAGCGACGCCGCATATCGGCTCGGCGACTCATGAGACGCGCGAGGCGATGGCCAAGTGTGCGGTGGATAATCTGCTGCAGGCGTTATCAGGCGAGCGGCCACAGAATCTGGTCAATCCACATGTGTGGAAGCGTTCTTAACACGCCAAAACTGCGGTGCCTAGCTGTGAACCTTGACAGTATCCCTGTGCTCAGAAAAGCGCTGGAATGACTTTGCGCCCCAACTGAGGCAGGGGCACTAACTCAAGGAGAGTAATGTCATGACGCCTGAAAACAGCACAGGTCCGGTTCCCGTCAAACCTGAGTTACCGGCGGAGGTCGCCAATGGCGTTACCCCCGCCTACCTGCAAGCCAACGGCGACACACTACTGGTGACAGTTCCCGTTTATCCCACGCAAGTCGTAGGAAGCAAGATAGGAATGCGGATCGGGGGGCCTGACGAAGAACCCATCGTTCCTTACGTTATTACCAGCACAACCACCGCAGCAATTGTCCCGATCACTGGCGATGTGCTACGTACCTTTCCAGACGGTGTTCACCTGATCTATTACACCATCACCAACACCTCCGGCCAAGTAAGCCCTAACTCCAAAGGCGCATTCCTGCGCCTGGCCTTGAAGACAACCACATGAGAACACGCTGAGCGGTTAGATAACGAACCTGGCCACCATCCCATTCAAATCCACCGCCAACCTCGACAGCTCATGGCTGGCCGCGCTGGTCTGGTTGGCGCCCGCCGCTGACTGGGTAGCCAGGTCGCGGATGTTGACGAGGTTGCGGTCTACTTCGCGGGAGACCTGGGCCTGTTCTTCCGAGGCGCTGGCAATCACCAGGTTGCGTTCGTTGATCAGGCTGATGGACTGGGTGATCTGCTCCAGGGCCACGCCGGCAGCACGGGCCATTTCCAGGGTGGCCTGGCTGCGTTGGTTGCTTTGCTGCATGGACTGCACCGCTTCACCGGTGCCATTTTGGATGCCAGCGACCATCTTCTCGATTTCCTGGGTCGATTGCGCGGTGCGATGGGCCAGGGCCCGCACTTCGTCGGCAACCACCGCAAAGCCGCGCCCGGCTTCGCCGGCACGGGCGGCTTCAATCGCGGCGTTAAGCGCCAACAGGTTGGTCTGCTCGGCAATCGCACGGATCACGTCGAGGACCTTGCCGATATCCCGTCCTTGAGTCGCCAGGCCTTCGATCATCACGGCGGTGTTTTGCACATCCTGGGTCATGGTCTGGATCGCGCCGACAGTATCCATCACCCGGTCGCGGCCTTCGCGCGCCACGTGGTTGGACTGCCCGGAGGCCTCGGAGGTGGAGACAGCATTACGCGCCACTTCCTCTACCGCTGCGGTCATCTCGTTGACCGCCGTGGCGGCTTGATCGATTTCATTGTTCTGTTGCTGCAGGCCACGAGAGGCTTCCTCGGTCACCGCACTCAGCTCTTCTGCCGCCGAAGCCAGCTGCGTGGCCGAGCCGGCGATATGCTGGATGGTCTGGCGCAGGTTGGCCTGCATGCTCGACAAGGCACTGAGCAAGCGCGCAGGTTCATCCTTGCCATCGTCCGCGAAGGTTTTGCTGAGGTTGCCGGCGGCGATGGTCTCGGCAACTTCCACGGCTTTGCGCAATGGCGTAACGATGCTGCGGGTCAGCAGCCAAGCCAACAGCACCGTGAGCAATGCGGCCACCACCGACACTGCCACCACACCGGTGATTGCGCCCTCATAACTTTGCCCAGCCGCCGCGTCGGCGGTTTTAGCATCGGCGGCATTGAGGGCGATCAGCTTGTTCAACTGCTCGCCCATCTGGTCGGTGCCGTCCTTGATGCGGCTGTTGATCAGCGCGCGCATTTCATCGACCTTGCCTTGCTTGGACAACACCAGCATGTCGGCCTGGGCCTTCAAGTAATTATCCAGCGTCACGCTGAAGGTCTTGTACATCACCGCCTCTTGCTCGCCCATCGATAGCTGGGCGTAATGGGCCTGGGCGGCCTTGACCTTATCGGTCAGCACGCCGATGCGGGTTTCGGCTTCCTGCAGGGCAGCCGGTTCGCGGTTGACCAACACCCGGAACGACAGGATGCGCATGCGCAGTACGTTTTCAGTGATGTTGCCCAGGGACGTCACGCTGGGCAGCTGGGTTGCGCTCATGTCCACGGAAGACTGCCGAATCTGCGTCATGCGGTTGACCGCAAACACCCCCAGGATGACCACTAACACTGCAATGAAGGCGAAACCGAGAAACGCTCGAGGCGCAATATTCAGGTGACGAAGGGACATAGGGCTGCTCTCAGAAGTAGTGTTTGCGAACGTCCCTGTCGCGAAACGATCTGTCAGCGTCAACGCGCCGGCCAGACCTTGGTCACCACTGTTGTCGTTGTAATGTGGGCCTATATTCACTATCGGCCGGGACAGTTTTTTGCGCAGGGTCTTTATTAATATTTTTTTACACTTCTGACGACTGACGGTTTCTGGCATTCTTCGCCTCCATTTTCCGACCCGAGCCATCATTTTGTCTGACGCTCAAGCCCCTCGCCCGCGCTATAAATCCGACCTGATCTACGGCCTGGAAGACCGCCCGCACTTCACCGCCGCGATATTTGCCGCCCTGCAGCACGTCTTGGCCAGCTTCGTCGGCATCATCACCCCGACCCTGATTGTCGGCGGCGTGTTGGGCCTCGAAAGCGAAGTGCCCTACCTGGTGAGCATGGCGTTGTTCGTCTCGGGGCTCGGCACCTTTGTGCAGGCACGCACGTTCGGGCCAGTGGGTTCGGGCCTGTTGTGCCTGCAAGGCACCAGCTTTTCGTTTATCAGCGTGATTCTCAGTGCGGGCTTTATGGTTAAGGCCCGGGGCGGCGGCACCGATGAAATCCTGTCGACGATCTTTGGCATCTGCTTTTTCGCCGCGTTTATCGAAGTAGTGCTGAGCCAGTTCATCGGCAAACTGCGCAAGCTGATCACCCCGGTTGTGACTGGCACCATCATTACCTTGATGGGCCTGTCACTGATCAAGGTGGCGGTCACCGACATGGCCGGCGGCTATGGCGCTGGCGACCTGGGCGCCGCCAGCAATATGGGCCTGGCGGCGCTGGTGCTGCTGACCATCGTGGTGCTCAACCGTTTCAACAACCCGTTCCTGCGCCTGGGTTCGATCGTGATCGGCCTGACGTTGGGCTTTGTGGTGGCGTGGTGGCTGGGCCGCGTCGACATGGCCGCCCTGCCCCAGGTGCCGTTGATCAGCGTGCCGGTGCCGTTCAAGTACGGCTTCTCGTTTGACTGGGTGGCATTTATCCCGGTGGCGGTGATCTTCCTGATTTCGCCTCTGGAAGCGGCTGGAGACCTGACAGCCAATTCGATGATCTCCCAGCAACCGGTCAAGGGCCCGCTGTATATCAAGCGCATCAAATCCGGCCTGCTGGCCGATGGCCTCAACTCGGCGATGGCCGCTACCTTCAACAGCCTGCCGATGGTGACGTTCGCCCAGAACAACGGCGTGATCCAGCTGACCGGCGTGGCCAGCCGCTACGTGGCGTACTTTATCGCCGGGCTGCTGGTGCTGCTGGGGTTGTTCCCGATGATCGGCGCGGTGCTGCAACTGATGCCCAAACCAGTACTTGGCGGCGCGACCCTGATCATGTTCGGCACCGTAGCCGTGGCCGGGATCAAGATCCTCGCCGAAGCCGGCCTGCACCGGCGCAATGTGCTGATCGTGGCGATTTCCCTGGGGATGGGCCTGGGCGTCGCCGCAGTGCCGGAAGTGCTGCGCGATTTGCCCAAGGCGCTGCACAACATCTTCGAATCGCCGATCACTGTGGGTGCGTTCTGTGCAATCCTGCTGAACATTTTCCTGCCCGAAGAGTTCATAGAGCTGGAAGAAGATGAATTCGATCCGGAGTCCTCTACCCTCAAGGTCATGCAGGACCCGGACGTCACGAAACAGTAGGAGCACTTTTATATGCGCAAGCTCATGGTTCTTTCGTTGTTGTTGCTGAGCTTGAGCGCCTGCGCGCTGTTCCCCAATCGCGACCCGGTGAATATCAACGTGGTGGGCATCGAGCCCCTGCAAAGCCAGGATCTGGAAGTGCGCTTTGCCGTGAAGCTGCGGGTGCAGAACCCCAATGAAACGGCAATCGACTACAACGGCGTGGCGCTGGATCTGGAAGTCAATGGCCGGCCGTTGGCGTCCGGGGTAAGTGACCAGGCCGGCAGCATCCCACGTTTTTCCGAGACGGTGCTGATGGTCCCCGTGAGTGTTTCGGCGTTCTCGGTGTTGCGCCAGACCCTGGGCCTGAGCCAGACCCAAAGCCTGAATAACCTGCCCTATGTGCTGCGCGGCAAACTGGCGGGCGGATTGTTCGGCACCATGCGCTTTGTAGAGCGTGGCACTCTGGATTTGCCCAATACCGCCACCTGGTGATGCGCGAGTGATCTGATCCAAATCTGCGAAATGCAAGCTCGCGCCTACAAAAGCCTTGGGTTGACCCGGTTCAATCAGTGATGTAGCGCACGCCTGACTTGGCGCGCTCGTCCACCACCAATTCAAAAATATCCGGCCGAGCGTAATGCCCCACTACGTCGTAGTCGTAGCGTGCCCGCACCAGATCATCTGTATCGATCTGCGCCGTCAACAAACCCGCCTCCCCCAGCAACGGCCCCGCCAAAATATCGCCCATGGGACCGACGATCACGCTGCCACCGGCAATCAACGGGCGCTCCGCCGGCCAGTTGGCAACCTCCACACCCAAGGCCTGCGGTGATGCCTGCACCTGGCAGGCGCTGACCACAAAGCAACGGCCTTCATGGGCAATATGGCGCATGCTCACCTGCCACATCTCGCGCTCGTCCACTGTGGGCGCACACCACACCTGCACGCCCTTGGCATACATCGCCGTGCGCAACAGCGGCATCATGTTCTCCCAGCACACCGCCCCGCCGATACGCCCGACAGCCGCGTCAATCACCGGCAAGGTTGAGCCGTCGCCCTTGCCCCAGATCAGCCGCTCAGTGCCGGTCGGCATGAGTTTGCGGTGCTTGGCGACCAAACCGCTCGACGGTTCGAAATACAGCACGGTGCAATACAGCGTGCTGCCACTGCGCTCGATCACGCCGAGCACCAGGCTCGCACCGGTACGCGCCGATAACCCGGCCAGCGCCTTGGTCTCCACGCCCGGCACGTCGATGGCATTGGCAAAGTACCGCGCAAAGGCTTCACGGCCTTCGGGCAGGCGATAGCCCAATTGCGTGCCGAAGCTTTCGCCCTTGGGATATCCCCCCAGCAACGCCTCAGGCATCACCACCAACTGCGCGCCACTGCGCTGTATTTCATCTTCATAGGCCAGGATCTGCGCCAGGGTTTGCGCTTTGCCGCCAGGCAAGGAGCCGATTTGCAGGGCTGCGACGATCGATACGGGCATTGTGCTCACTCCGGTAACAAGGGTTGCCCATTCTCCGGCCAGACTCGATCATGAATAAAGCCCACCTCAGTGCTAAATGATATGAGCCAAATGAATATCGCCCAGGTTGACCTGAACCTGCTGAAAACCTTCGAAGCCCTGCACGACGAGTCCAGCGCCAGCCGTGCTGCCTTGCGCCTGGGCGTTACGCAATCGGCAATCAGCGCCGGTTTGCGGCGTTTACGCGAACTATATGGCGACCCACTTTTCGTACGCACCGGTCGCGGCCTGGCGCCCACCCTGCGGGCCAATCAGTTGAAACCGGTGATCAGCGAGGCATTGGACCGCTGCCGACAAAGCCTGGCGATGATCCACCCGGATAACCCGCATTATCAGGGGCGATCGGTGGTGTTAGGTCTGTCAGACGATTTCGAAATCGCCTACGGCCGGCAGCTGATGGACGCCATTGCAGAGCGCCTGCCGAAACTGCGGGTGATCTTTCGCCAGACCCACAGCCAGATCGTTGCGGCTGCCCTGCTCGACCGCAACCTGGACCTGGCCATTACCGCCGGCGGGTTTGCCGAGCGCAGGCTGAGTCGGCAAGTGCTGGGCGAAGGTGACTACCGTTGCCTGGTTGACCCAGGTAGCCTGGCGCCCGATCAGCAAGGTATCGAGCTTGCAGAATTCATCGCACGCGACCATGTGCTGGTGTCGTCAGGCGGGTTTATCGGTATTACCGATGAAGGGTTGGCGGCGCAGGGCTTGAGCCGCCAGGTATGTGCGTCCACCAGCCACTTTGCGGCGCTGCCGTACCTGCTCAAAGGCAGCGCGGCGGTGGCGACGATCCCCGGTCATGCGGCCCAAGCGATTGCGCAGATGACCGGCTTGCGTGTGCTGCCCTGCCCGCTGGCGCTGCCGCACTACCCGGTGGAGTTGGGCTGGCGTACCCAGGCCCAGCTTGATCCGCTGTTGCTCAAGGTTCGCGAGGCGATCGTGGCGTGCTTTATTTCGCCGCTGCCATCAGCTTGTTGACTTCACTGCGCACCATGTTGGAAAACTCCGGCGGCGACATGCCGTCAAGTTCGGCGCGCACCCACTCGGCCCATTTTCCCTTGCGCTTGGCGCGCTCGCCGAACAAACGGGCCGCTTCGCCCTTGGCTTTGCCCAGGTTGGTTTGCCAAAGGTCGTAGAGGCGCGACTTTTCGTCTTCCAGCTCGGCGCGTTCGGCGAGGGTCTTGTTGGCGAGATTGAAGCTCATGTTGAATTACCTGCTGCACAAATGACTGACATCTTACACTGTAGGCCCAAAGGGCCTGATCACCATTGTGCCGCAAATGGACGGCTCGCAAAATAACTGCAACTTTTGCCGCTGCCCGATACTCCATTGTTCACTGTCACATTCACTTGCAAGGAGTCACACATGGCCCGCAAAACCGCCGCCCAAGCCGTCGAAGAACAAATCAAGGATCAAGCCTTCAGCGAACTGACCGCGCTGATCGAAGAATCGGACAAACTGCTCAAAAGCAGCGCATCCCTGGTAGGCGAGGAAGGTGAAACCCTGCGCGAGCAGGTTGCCATCAAACTCAAGCAAGCCCTGGATTCGGTGTCCAGCGTCCGTGAGCGCAGCAAGCCAGTCGTGGACGCCACCGAGACCTACATCGGCGGTCATCCATGGCAGACCGTGGCCATTTCCGCAGGCTTTGGCCTGGTGGTGGGTCTGCTGCTGGGTCGCCGTAACTGATCAGCACGGGCTGCGCCCATGGCGCAGCCTGTTTCACCCCGCCGCCAGTTCTCGCAGTTGCCGAAGGTCCTGCGCGTCAAGCTCTATGCCTGCTTCCTGCGACTCCGCCCGTGTGCGATGGCGCCGATCCCCCGGTAATCGCCGTAACCCCGCCGCATGCATCTGCCGCACCAGTTCCTGGCTGCGCTCGGCAAAGCTTTGCCCGGCGGTTTTGCGCGGATCGATTACTATCAGTAATTGGCCGGTCCAGGGCGTACGCGCTCCCGGATGATCGGCCCAATTGAATTCGAACGAAAAATTGCCGCCTGTCAGTGCCGCCGCCAGCAACTCGACCATCATCGACAACGCCGACCCCTTATGCCCACCAAATGGCAACAGCGCGCCCCCCTCCAGAATGGCTTTCGGGTCCTGGGTCGGCTGGCCCAGGCTATCGACGCCCATGCCTGGTGGGAGCCGTTCGCCTTTGCGCGCGGCGATCTGCACGTCGCCATGGGCGATGGCGCTGGTGGCCAGGTCGAACACAATCGGCGCGCCATCGGCCCGCGGCGCAGCAAACGCGATGGGGTTGGTGCCGAACAACGGGCGATCAGCGCCATGGGGCACCACGCAGGTCATGCTGTTGACCACACTGAGTGCAACCAGCCCTTCTTCGGCGAAAGGTTCGACGTCCGGCCACAAGGCAGCAAAGTGATGGGAATTGTGGATAGCCAGTAACGCAATGCCGGCGCTGCGGGCCTTGCTCACCAGCAACGCACGCGCGGCCGCCAGAGCGGGTTGGGCGAACCCATTGGCGGCGTCGACCCGTACGAAGCCTGACGCAACGTCGGTCACGATCGGCACGGCGGCGCCATTTACCCAACCGCTGGCCAGGGTCGAGAGGTAACCCGGGATACGAAAAATACCGTGGCTATGAGCGCCATCACGTTCAGCGCTGGCGCAATTGTGCGCAAGGATCGCCGCCACTTCTGGCGAGGTGCCGTGCCTGACGAAAATCTGTTGGAGCACCCCCACCAACTCAGTGAAGCTGATGAAGGCCGTGACAACTGTCGGAGACTGCGCAGACATTTGAAGCTCCATTTTTATGATTGGAAGGGGCAACGAATGGACATCCAGGCCGTCGATTAAACACCACCTGCAGCGCTCACTGTCAACTTACGACGAGACTCAATAGTTACCCCCGCCAGTCATAGGTGCCTGCCTACCCTGTGTCTTCCTATTCACGCTGGAGACAGGCGATGACCCGTGTCACCCCGCCCTATTTTTTCGACGAGTTCCTGCTACCCGTCAATCGCTCGACATTGAGCGAGCGCGAACGCGCCCTGGGGTTCACCGTCAAGGATCTGGAATGGCTGCACGGCGTGTATTACGCCAGCGACGCCAGCCGTCAGGATACCCGCCTGCAAAGCCCGCCCATGCGTGTAGAAAAGCTAATGATCAATGTGTCGGGGCAGGTTGCGATCCCACTGGCCGGCGCGTTTGTGATGAGTTCCACGCCCGACGGTGCCAAGGCTCTGCTGTACACGCCTTATGGCGGTATCCAGGTGTTTGACAGCCATGCCTCGCTGCTTGCCGAGGTCAGTCAGGCGTTGGCTGATTCGGTACAGCGCGTGGAGTTGCTGAGTTTTCTGTCGATTGCACAGCGCAACAGTCTGCCGGCGGATAGCGCTCTGACACTGACCACTTCGCCGGTCCTGGGTGCGGTCATGCAAGACCAGGAACAAACCCTGCAGGCCTGCCAACAGGCCAACGTGCAAGCAATGCTTGAGCACTTGCAGAAGACCCCGACCTTGTCCGCCATGCTCGACACATTGCTCGGCATCATGGCGCACCCTCATTTCCCCGGCCTGGATCAGCGGCAAACGCAAGTGAACTGCTTTCTCCAAAGCCCGACGGATGCCGATCGACGCTGGATCGACTCCCTGTCGTTACGTGATGCGTTATTGCAGTTCTATGTCAAACATGCCTGGCCCTTGGGGCAAACTCGCGAATTCATCAACCCCAAGCACGTCACCAGCCACTTCACCCAGCCCCAGTTGCAACAAGATCGCGAGTATTGGGACACGCTCATCGAACAAACCTCCGGTACGCTGTCCAAATTGCTCGAGAGCCTGCTACAGACCTACTGGAACGAAGACATCGACAGCGGCACCTCACGCCTTGACCTGTTCGCGCAAATCCTGGCTGACAAGTTCCGCCTCGATGTGCTGCTCAAGCGCCAGAACGGCATCCTCAGTGCTGACGAAAGCCATATGCTCCAGGCCCTGCTCCTCAGCGACCAGGGCGCTCGCAGCACCTACGCCGCCAAACTGAGCGTGGAAAAAGTGCGCATCTACGCGCCCTACCAGCACTACGTGGAACTGGCCAGTACCCTGATGCTGCATGACAGCCATGCCTACCTTTATACCCAATCCCGTGGCTTGCAGGTACTTAAGGATCTGGACGATCTCAAAGACACGCTATTGACCATGCTCACCGCCGCCGGGCACGAAGATGAACTGCTCAATTTCCTCTCTCTGGACGAGCGCAACACCTTTATCGGCCTGGACCAGATCAACGTTGCCGCACACCCCGTCACCGGGCACGTGTTCACCGACATGATCGAAGACATCGCCGCCAAGCAGACCAGTAATATGAACCATGCCCTGAGCCTCTATCGCAGCAGCGCCGGCCAGGTGGACCTGGAAGCATTGCTCGATTACGCCCTGGACATCCGCACCATGCTCGACAGTCGCCTGGCCGACCTGGACACCGATGGGCGCTGGACGATACATCCCGTCAGCAGCGGCAATGGCCGCCCCTCCACGGTGCAAGCCGAGCGCGCCAAGCTGCACCTGCAACGCCTGCGCGCTGCCCAAGAAGGATTGCAGATCGAGCGCCTTAAGCACCCGACACTGCGCAGCATGGCCACCCTGGCCCTGAACACAGAACTGCAAACCCAACGACTGGACCTCAAGGCCGACGAGATTTATGTCAACACTTACGCGTCCCGCGCCGAGCAGCGTGAGGAGCGCGCGCCTGTGTCTTCGCTGAGCATGGTTGAACATTTCATCGAGCGCCTCGGCCAGAAGAGCAAGCCGCTCCCAGTGTCTTCCAGAACTGGGTTTTACGCAGAACGCAACCAGGGTGTCGCCCTGAAGCTCAATAACATGCCCCTCAAAACCTTCAACAACATGATCGAACGGGTCTTGAAGGTGTTTGCCGGCCACGAGATGCGTGAACTCCCGCGCCTGTTCCTGAACAATATCCGCGATAAACACGCGCACTCGATGCTGTTGGGCTTGCGCAGCGAGGCTGAACTGCGACTGCTGGGTAAAACGCTGACGCACCGCAGCAACGCCATTCTTGATGCGGTCCTGCGAACTGACAGCCTGGCGCGCCTGACCCGACATGGGATCAACGGGTTTCTGCCGGATGCTTATGCGCTGGCATTGCACAAGGGTACGTCCGACGCGCTGCTGCCGCTGGCCAATCTGTTTGTACTGACCGAACGTGGCGGCCTTGACCCCAAGAATTCGGGCCAGGCGATCCTATGGACGCCTCGGCGTGGTCATGAGGTTTTTGCGTCGGTCTCGGCCCTGCGCGAGGCGCTCACCCAGCGCCTGGCGCATCCGATCAAACGACTGTCGCTACTGGAGAATCTGTCATTGTCCCAGCGCGTGCCTCATCAGGCGTATCGCCTGGCTGCGCTGCAACGTATTGACGATAACCTGCTGGACAATCGCCTGAAAACCTACGGCGATTACGTCATGGACTCGGTAGACCGACTGCTGGCCATGGACTTGCCGGCGCGCGCCGTGCAGGACCGCCTGGATGAGATCCTGCAGATCCCGGCGCCCACCAACCTTGCACGAGCCAAGGCGCTGGCCGATGCCATGGTCACCCAGCAGGCCCTGCCCGTGTGGCTGGCAATGGCGCCCGCCAACGAGCAGATCTACCATGCAGAACTGCTTGAGCAATACCACAACAGCGCCCCGGAAGAGGAAGACTACCTGCAGGGCATCCTGTCCCTGCGCGAGCACACCTTTGGCGCCCTGAGCAAGCTGCTCCAGGCACGCTTCCCCGAACACACACTCAGCCCCGATGACGTGCTGATTCCCGTGCACCAGGCCCTCGACATCCATGACTACAGCCTGACCGATTTTGCCTTGCGTCACTGGCCGGACCTGAACAACCAGACTATCGGCCCGCGATCGCGCACCGCCACACCGCTGCCGGACACCCTGGATGCCAATGCGCTGGTTCAACTGGTGCGGCAACTGGACTTGAAATCGGTGTACCAAAAGCGATTGCAAACCGAGATGGACACCCGCACGGAAGCTGCACGCAAACGGCGGCGCCTGTTCTGTCGGCAACTGCCATGGCAGGTGTTGCAATACGCCCACGAGCAACATCTGCAAGAACGCCTGTCAAACAAGGCCTTGGGCTTGGTCCAGCAGGTGTTCGACATGCCTGACGGCCTGGCACGTGCGGCGTTGAAGGACGTATCGACGCTGATCCGGCCCGTTGAGCTGGTGGCGACTGCAGGCGCTACTGCCGCCAAGGTATTGGGCATGTACCTGATCAGCCCTGGAGGTAAAGAGGCCGGTCCGGTAGTGCTCTATGCGCCCTACAGTGAAAACCACGTGCTCAAGCAATATGACAACGAGCAAGCGCTGCTGGATGAGGTGGAGCGACCAGGGGAACTGCAGGACTGGGTCATTCAGCACCTGGAAGATCCGCACCAGGCCGTTTACCGCAGCTTGCTGCAAAACAACCTTCATCGCTCTTCGGATATGAGCCTGGCCTCATCTGCCGTGACCGGCAACCTGCTGCACTATTTATTCAGTGAGAACACGCTGATCCTGCTAAAAATGCTCGCCTGCCAGTTCGAAAAAGGCTCCAAGCTGCTTTGGGATAAAGTGGTGGGCGTGTTCGGCAAGGGCATACCCGCGGCAGTGCACTTCATGGCGGGTAAACTCGCCTATCCACTTGTGGTCTGGCGCAGCTACCAGTTAGTCAAGCGCTCGGCTGAAGCGCTGCAACTGCACCAGTGGAAAGCCGCGATGAAGGACTTCAGCCTGGCCGTGGTGCAAATGGCCGCCCTGTACAGCGAGCTTGATGGCAGCGAAACCCCACCGCCTGATGACGCTGACCTGGTCGACCTGCCGGAAGGCGGCCTGCCCACCGCCACTGCCCCGGGCCTGCGGGACGTCACCGCCACTTCGCGAACGCGGTTGCAGCGCTTGGAGGGCTACGACATCGCCCTGGAGGACCTTGAGCTGGACACCTCCACCCATGTCTACAAGGATAAGGCGAGCGCCAAGAGTTACGTGCCGCTGGCAGGCAAGGTGTATCCGGTGAAGAAAACCAAGGAGCACTGGCGCCTGGACAACGACGATCAGCAGGGCCCCTACGTCGGTCGCAATGCTGATGGCAAATGGGTAATGGACCTGAGCATACACAAGCCCCGCTTCGGCCAGGCCTGGACGCGGCAAAAAGTGCGACGAGCCGAAAGGCGCGACATCAATATTGAAGCGCAGGGCATAAGGGCGATCGCTGCAGTGTCAAGCTGGAAAGCCCAAGTCATCGACGAAGCCTTGAACGTATCGACTTACTACGCCGTCAACTGCAAGCGCAACATCCATCACTTTGCAGAGCTGCTCAAGCCTGATAGCCGGGTAGGCCTGTTCTTGTGCGACCTGTTCGGCACTCTCAATCTGAACCCGGCCCAAGTGAAGAAAATCGAGGACATCATCGATGGAATACTGGATGAGTTAAGCGACCCCACCTTGATCGGGCCTGACTCAATGCGCTTTGTCAGCGGTGAAAGCGTGAAAGCCCCCACCACTGATTACGCGATGGTGCTTCTCGGTGACAGCGAGCGCAAAGTGTACTTGTTCGAAAGGTTCTTCCATCCAAACCTGGCTGAATACGCCACCATACTGAGTGAACCTTTCGACATGTTCGCCCATGCCAGAGCCTCTACCCTGATCCATGAGCTGACGCATCTGCGGTTCAAGACAGAGGACATTGCCTACCTGCGGAGCCTGGAGCCATTCCGAGACCTGATCGATACGGCAAAGCCGGGTGCTCAGGCGGTGAAGACGCGCCAAGATGATTTGCAAACGAGCGGGCTGTCGACGTTGACGCCGGCAACTATGCTATTCAAGGCATGGGATGACATATCCAATACCTGGGAGGATTACGGCTTTTTCACCGCCACCAGCTTCCTCAAACGCAGAGTCCTGAATATCACGGGTGCCAAGACCCTGAATGAGGCCCGAGAAGTTTTCATGAGCAATGTCGACAAGCGTATTGACGTCATTCTATCCAACGCCGACTCAGTCAGTTACCTGATTACACATCTGGGGCGAATGCTGGATGAGGGGGCCTGAGCAGGCCCCCAACACGTGAATCAATCTTTCTGGTCGCGCAGGACATTGCCCGAGGCGCCGTCGATTCGTGCTTCATACACCACGCCGTCGGATTTACGGCCTTTGACTTCCCAGTAGCCGTCGTTATCGGCTTCGGCGGCGTAGACCTCGACATACCCAGCCTTGGTCTTCGCCACTTCAATAGCTTTTTCAATCGGAATCCAGCCCGCACCCGGCTTGTCTGCCAGCGCAGCGCCGGCGCTCAACAGCGCGGTGGTCGCACACAGGGCGGCTAAGGTTTTCTTCAACATTTTCGTACTCCTTGGTGGATGACAGTGTGTTTCCTGATTTTTTAGGCGCGTTTAAACAAGAATAAGTTCCAATTGATATGCAATCGCCATGATGCTGTTCTCGCCGTAAGGCTCGGGGGGGTAGAATGTGGGGAAATCAGGATGGATAAATGAGCGAAAAGTCCCTTTCAGAAGCCGAATACGACGCCATCACCGACGCCGCTGCGCATTGGTGTATGCGTGTGCATGCCAGCGACTGCACGGCGGCTGAACGTCAGGCCTTCGAACATTGGCACGATGCCCACCCGCTGCACGCCTTCGAGTATGCCGCGATGTTGGAAATCTGGGACGTGGCCGATCATTTGCCCCGCAATGCGCCTGCACCGCTTGTGGTGCCGCTCAAGCCTCGTAAACGCTGGCGCTCTTATGCGGTGGCAGCCGCTATCTGCCTTGCTGCTCTGCCGCTGGCCGCCTTCACGGGGTGGGAAGCCGGTTGGTTGCCAAGCTCATACGAGCGGTTTGACGCCACCAACGGGCTGCGCAAAGTTACCCTCGGTGACGGCAGTGAGGTGGAGTTGAACCTGGGCACCGAGCTGGTCTACAGCCACTACAAGGATCGTCGCCAGGTGAAGTTGGCCAAGGGCGAAGCGTTTTTCAACGTCACCCACGACAGCGAGCACCCGTTTATCGTGCAGGCTGGCGAAGGCCAGGTTCGGGTGACGGGCACCCAGTTCAATGTGTGGAAGTATGAAGACCAGGTGCGGGTAATGTTGCTGGAAGGCTCGGTGCAGATCACCAGCGACGCGGTGCATGGCAGCGTGCCGTTGACTCCGGGGATGCAGGCCAGCTACCACCGCGGCGACGCCACGCCGCAAGTCGCCGCGATCAAACCCAATGACCCTGCGCTTGCCTGGCGTACGGGCAAGCTGGTGCTTGATAACCTTGCATTGGCCGATGCGTTGCCGCTGATCAACCGATACCTGAACAAGCCAGTGATGCTGGCGGATGCTGGCACCGGGAGCATTCGCATTGGTGGCATCTATAACCTCAGCGAGGTCAACAACCTCATCCCTTCCCTGCCCAAGGTCCTGCCGGTCTACCTGACCCGCAACCAGGATGGCAATCCCGTACTCAACTCCATCCCGGGTAAAACGCCCAAGGGTTGAGGCGCGTTTTTTTTACTTCAGTGTCCACTTTTGAAACACCTCGGTACGCTGAATCGCCCAGCGGCTGCGGATTCATGCATCTGTCATCGAGACTGTTTCATCGCTGACACAGTTGAAGAGTGTGGCCGGGCATATCGCGCCGCCCAGCGACTGTTTCATGCTTGAAACACTGCTATCGGCGATGCGCGCAGAAAAATTGCAACCTATTGAGTTTCAAACGTAAACGAAAAGCGGCACGGGTTCTGCTCTTTCCCTGATAACGCTGTTTAGGGTCAGCGTTCAGAAAAAGGACTGCCGCCGTGATCACACTCACACACGCCTCGATAACCGTACTGCTGATCAGCTGCGTGCTCAGCGCCGGCATCAGCCATGCGGGCGATGGCGTTATCGTGACAGGGCGAACCGTGCAGGGTCACATGTACGGACGCACCTCCCTCCCCGATCCATACCCCACCACTGCCAACGCCAACCCCAGCAAAGAAATCATCAGTGCCACCTCCGGCGAACTCAGTGATCGGGACATTGGCGGCATCCGCAGCGGTTCTGGCCTTGCGCGATCCATCCAGCCCAACGGCAACCTGTCTGGCCTGGGCGCCACGCAAAACAGCCTGTCGACCCAGGGCGCCGGTGCAGCCGCCGGCCATGGCGCGGGCAGCAGCATGGCTGGGCAGATCAATGGTTCGATCCAGCGCGGCATGGCGCCCTTGAACAATCTGGGCAACATGCTGGGGGGCAAATGATGAAGCGCATCCTGTTGACCATCGCCCTGCTGGGCAGCGTCTCGGCAATGGCCGACAACACCGCCGTTATCAATAACAGCGGCCAACAGTACGAAGGTGTGCTGTCGATCAACCAGGCCGCCGGCAACCAGCAACAGATGTCCAACAGCCGCGCAATCGCGCTCGATGGCCAGGCCACCAATGTGAATATCCAGCGGCTCGACGGCAACGTCGACCCGTCCTTGAGTGCCAAGGTGGCGATTCAGGGCGCTTCATTTATCAATGGCAACGGCGTGCTGGGCGTTAACCAGTCGGCCGGGGCCAATAACCAATCAATCAACGCGGTGCGGATCAGCCTCAACCCTGGCCCGCAAAGCATCGATGACAGCGTCCTGTTGCAACAGAACACGACGCAGTTGACCGACTCAGGGCTCACCCCCACCACTGGCAGCCGCCAGGTCGCGACCAGCGACCAGGCCTTCACCGGCAGCCGAGGAGTGATTCAGGTGAACCAGAGTGCCGGGGTGGGGAACCGAGTGGCTAACACCCTGGGCATCACTATCAAGTAACCGCTTGGTAGACGTTAGTTAGACCGTACCAACACTTAACCCAACTAATTAGAAGCAAGGAGAAACACCATGAAACCTCAAATGGCTCTGAAACCTCTGGTTTTCGCTCTCGCCGCACTCATGGCAGCAGCTGCTCAAGCGGGTGGCTGGCACCCAGCGCCTCAGCCAACGGGCGTAATTGCTGCTGTCGTCACGGATGTACAAAACAGCGCAGGCAATAAATTCAACGACACCAAAACCGAAAACAACGCGTCTGCCGATGACTCCGTCAATGGCAACAGCGGTAACGTCGGCGTCAACGTGCAGTCTGGCAGTGGCAACCAGGCCGACAACTCTGCCGCCATCTCCAGCGCCAAAGGCGATGCAGCGACCGTGTTCGGCGTGGTCGACGTGAATCAAAACAGCGGGCTGAACAGCTTCATCAACAAAGGCACGCAAAACAACTCCTCCCTGGATAATGCTGTTAACGGTAACTCCGGCAACGTCGGTTACAACGGCCAGTCCGGTCAAGGCAACCAAGGTAAAAACAACCTGGCTATCGTGACCGCTGACGGGAAAAATATCGCGGCGGCAGCCAATACCGAACAAAACTCGCTTGCCAACAACTTCCTCAGCACCGCCGCCAGCAGCCACGGCTATGGTGGCAAAGCTCAATACGTGTCGAACAATTCCAGCCTCGACAACTCGGTCAACCGCAACTCAGGCAACGTAGGCGTCAACCTGCAATCCGGTGCGGGCAACCAGGGCAGCAACAGCCTGGTGATCGGTCAAGGTTGCACCGCCTGCCCTAGCGGCGTGCGCTTCTGATCCAACGGGGCCTTGGCAACAAGGCCCTTTTTATTTCAGTGCCCAACAGGTCATTCGATCATGCGTATCGCGACCCTCACCCTCTTGATGTTGCTCACCGGCACAACCTGGGCAGGCACCATGGCGATTTCCGCCATGCCCGGCGGTGCGGTGATCTTCAAGAAGGTCGAGAGCATCCGTGAGCGCCGGTTCGCCAACCTGGTGGAACAGAAAACCGATTTCAGCTGCGGTGCCGCGGCACTCGCGACCATCCTGCGCCAGGCCTATTGGCTGGACGTCGACGAAGACCACATCATCAAAGGGATGCTGGTAACCGCCGACCAGGACCTGGTGCGCACCCAAGGCTTTTCCATGCTGGATATGAAGCGCTACCTCGAAAGCATCGGTATGCGTGCCCGCGGCTACAAGATCGCACCCGATACCCTGGTGACGGTGAAGATTCCCGTGGTGGTGCTGCTGGAGATCCGTGGCTACAAGCACTTCGTGGTGATGCAGCGGGCCGACAAGGACTGGGTGTATATCGGCGATCCCGTGCTGGGGCACAAGCGCTATTCCCGTGACGACTTCGTCAAAGGCTGGAATGGCATTGTGTTTGCCGTGCTGGGTGAAGGTTACGACAAGGCCAACGTCTTGCTTGACCCGCCCACTCCGCTGACGGCCAAGAACCAGTTGAACGAGTTCCGGCCCGTGGGCGATGCCGAGTTGATGGATTTCGGTTTTATCCAGAGCGACTTCTTCTAGAAGCGCAATAAGGGGCAGGACGCCCCAGGAGCAGCAGATGAACACTTTCCGTTGGCTGACGGTCTTGTGTCTGGCAGCCTCTATGCCCGCCTATGCTTCATCGGCTTTCAAACCGATCGAACTCAATGATGCGCAGATGGCCGACTTGCGTGGCCGTTACGTAATGCCGGGGCGCATCATCAGCTTCGGTATTGTCATGAGCAGCACCTGGACCAACGCCGTCGGTGACCGCATTACCGGCACGGCCAACATGCAGATCGACAAGACCACCGTTACTCCGCAATTCTATGTGCAAACCACCGGCTCCACGGGTAACGGCAGCCTGCCAAACACCGGCACCGGTAATGTGGTCGGTGGCGCCGGCCTCGGCAGCGGCCAGGGCGTAACCCAAAGCGTGCGCACCGCAGGCGATGGCAACACCGCCTACAACGATGTGGGCATCAGCATCGAGAATGGTGTCGCCCCCGCCAGTAACCTGCAAACGGGGCAAGTGCTGATGGCCGGCGGCACCGTGACCGGCGACAGCGCGGCGGGCCGCGTCAGCGTTTCGGCCAACAATGGCGGCGTGCAGATGGCGATCCAGGCCAACCACAACCAGGGCAACAGCCTGCAGCAGATCGGCGGCGGCAATGTGCTGCAGGGAACGGTGCTGACCGGCAACAGCAACCTTGTCAGAAACATCACCCAACTCAACGTCGTGATGAACAATAACGGCTTGAACAACGGCGCGTTGAACTGCAATTTGGATCAACTCAAAGGCCTACGCACGCTCGGTTATTGAACTACGCTGACCCTCGACACTTTCGCATTAGAACAGGACGGCTTATTTCATGCATCGATCGTTATCGCTACGCGCGGTGATTTGTTTAAGTACGCTCTTGCCCGCATCCTTGCTGTATGCCGCGCCAGACGCCGATATCGAAACCCTGAAAAAGGAACTGCTGGAACTCAAGCAACGCTATGACGTGCAGCAAAAAGCCTTGGCCGTGCTGGAGCAACGCGTGCGTCAGGTAGAGGATCAACCCGCAGCGCCCGCCCCCAAGCGCTTGGCCAAATCACCTGCCGACTTCAAGCAAGGCGCTAACGCTGTCGCCGCCACGGGTACCGGTGCAGCCGCAGCGTCAGGTGGTGCAGGCGGTGGCGGCAGCTCCTACGGCCAATCCCTCAAGGACGACTCGGCCCCTGCGCAAAGTGTGAGCAACCTGTACAACGAGGCCAGCGGCTTTTTCGGCAATGGCAAGTTCAGCGTGGAAACCGGCATCACCTATGCCCGTTACGACGCACGCCAATTGACCCTCAATGGCTTCCTGGCGCTGGACTCGATCTTTCTGGGCAATATCAACCTGGACCGGATCAAGTCCGACAGTTGGACCCTGGACCTTACCGGGCGCTACAACGTCGACAACCGCTGGCAGTTCGATCTGAACGTCCCCGTGGTGTACCGCGATTCGACCTACCAGTCCGGCGGCGCCGGCAACGATGCCACCGCTACCTCGGAAGCCTCGGTGACCCGCGACCCTACCATCGGTGACGTCAACTTTGGCGTGGCCTACAAGTTCCTCGACGAAACGCCGACCTTGCCGGATGCGGTAGTGTCTGTGCGCGTCAAGGCGCCCACGGGTAAAGAGCCGTTCGGCATCAAGCTGGTCAGGCAACCCAATAACGACAACCTCTACTTGCCGGAAAGCCTGCCTACGGGCAACGGGGTCTGGTCGGTTACACCGGGCATTTCCCTGGTCAAGACCTTCGACCCGGCGGTGCTGTTCGGTTCGCTGTCGTATACCCACAACTTCGAAGACTCGTTCGATGACATCAGCAGTGAAGTCAACCAGAAGGTGGGGGGCAAAGTACGCCTGGGCGACAGCTTCCAGTTCGGTGTCGGTGTGGCGTTCGCCTTGAACGAGAAGATGAGCATGTCGTTCTCGGTTTCCGATCTGGTGCAGCGCAAGAGCAAGCTCAAGCCGGACGGCGGCGACTGGCAATCGGTGGTGTCCAGCGATGCCAACGCGGGTTATTTCAACGTAGGCATGACGATTGCCGCCTCGGATAACCTGACCATTGTGCCGAACCTGGCGATCGGGATGACCGATGATGCGCCGGACTTTACGTTCAGCCTGAAATTCCCGTACTACTTCTGACCGCGAAAAAGTGGGAGGGGCAAGCCCGCGAAGACGTCGGCCCAGCAAACATTGATGTTGGTTGATCCACCGCTATCGGGGCATAGGTATCTACACAACTTTGCAGTCGCCAATGGCAACCACGATGCGAAGCGAGCCGTTCTTGATCTTGATCTGCTTTTGATCTTAGGCGCCCCGTCAAACCACGCTGGCCGGAATTCGACAGGGATTTGGGGGGTAAACCGGCAGGGATGCCGGTTTAGCCGCCCCGCGCCATGGATGGCGCGTGGCGGCGGCCCCCCAAATCCCTGGCGGATTACGGGCACACCGAGCCCAGGCGAGGTGCCGAGTGGTGGGGCAAGAGCCTTTTGGTTACTTTTGGGCTCTTCTTTTCAAAAGTGACCCGCTGTAAGAGCGGAACCAGTAGCAGCCGTTACCCAAATAACGGATATGTACTCGGTCTAATCCAACATCCCGGCCGGTCCTGAGGCCGCCATCGGGAGCAAGCCCCCTCCCACAGGGGATCTGCGCTTAACTGACCGGCATTACCCTCCACAACCCGCCTTAGCGGATCTGGTGCTTGTGCAGCAGCCGGTAGAACGTCGGCCGGGAAATCCCCAGCACACGGGCTGCAACACTGAAATTATCGCTGTGCCGATTGAGCACATCGCACAACGCCTGGCGTTCGGCGCGGTGCTTGTAGTCTTCCAGTGTCGCCATCGGCGGCGAAAGTACCTGCTGGCCTTGCAGCCCCAGGTCCACGGCTTCGATCTGGCGCCCTTCGGCCAGCACCAGACCGCGGCGCACACGGTTGGCCAACTCACGCACATTGCCCGGCCACGGGTGTTGCCCCATCGCCACCAGTGCCTCTTCGCTGAAGCTGCGCGGGCGTCGGCCGGTTTCCTGGCTGTAGAAACGCGAAAAATGATTGGCCAGCATCGCCACGTCACCATGGCGCTCGCGCAATGGGGCCGTGACTACTTGCAAGACATTGAGGCGGTAATACAGGTCTTCGCGAAAGGCGCCCTTCTCCACCGCGGCTTCAAGATCCACATGGGTGGCTGCCAGCACCCGCACATCCACCGAAATGGGTTGGCTGCCGCCGACGCGCTCGATATGTTTTTCCTGAAGAAAGCGCAACAGGTTGGCTTGCAGCTCCATCGGCAAATCGCCGATTTCATCCAGAAACAACGTGCCACCGTGGGCCGCCTCAATCCGTCCGACCTTGCGCTGATGTGCGCCGGTAAAGGCGCCCTTTTCATGGCCGAACAGTTCCGACTGGATCAGATGTTCAGGGATCGCCCCACAGTTAATCGCCACAAACGGCTTGGCGTGGCGCTGGGATTGCCGATGAAGGGTCTTGGCGACCAGCTCTTTGCCGGTGCCGCTGTCGCCACGAATCAGTACCGGCGATTCGGTGGGCGCCAACTTCGACAACAATTTGCGCAGTTCACGAATCGGGCGGCTGTCGCCTAACAACTCGTGGGGTTCATCTACCGGCACGACACCTTTGCCCCGCAATCGCGCCATGCCAAACGCACGCCCAATGGTCACCTGGACCCGAGCCACATCGAACGGCAAGGTATGAAAATCGAAGAACCATTCGCAGACAAAATCTGCGACATTCTGCAAACGCAGGACTTCAGGACTGAGCACGGCGATCCACTCGGTACCGCTGCGGCCAATCAACTCCTTGACCGCCTCGGGGCGTTCCAGATGGCAGGACTGCAAGCGGAGCAGGCCCACATCGCAAGAACGATCCCCCACCGCCTGCAATGCACAGCTGTCAACTTCCCAGCCGGCAGTGCGCAAGCCGGGTAGTAGCCTGTGACAGTCATCACAGGGCTCGACTACCAGCAAGCGGCGTTGAACAGGTGTCACAATCATGACGATTCCTTGGCGCCAAGATTATTAAAGTTATTTAGAAACAAGGATTTGGGGCGCCTGGCGCTAACCCTAGCAAGATCTTGACGCTCACCTTGTACTATTTCGCTATAAGTGCGGGCAAAAAGCCATGTGTGTTTAATCGGGGGCAAAAAGTTTGCTGCTGCCGAAACTTTCAATCAGCTTTCAAAACAGCCGCTTACATGACGTTAGTCAGGGAAAGTTAAAATTTCTTGCTCTAGCATGTGACCCGCACCCCACCATCGTGCATCAGTACAAGTAACCCACCGCACGGTCAGCCCAACCGCCGGTACTCACTTGAATGGGCATACAGAGAGAAGACCCAAATGAACGCTCCGCTGCGCATCAACGAAGCTCTTTTGATTGCAGACCGTGCCTTCCAACCCTTTCAGTGCGTGGCCTGGCACGATGGCAATGGCGCCCTCAGCCTGAGCGTCATCGACCGTACCAACACCCGTATCGGCAGAAAACAGCTGTCGTCGACTGCCTATACCGACCCGGCTCAACTTGAAGACCTATTGTTGCAGGCTCGCGCCGAGCTCGACAAAGATGGCTACCAGTTACAGTCCTGGGCAATGCCGAAGTAATTCAATGCGACAACTTCCAGCCAACGTCAAACATCGGCTGGAAGTTGTGCAATAACACTTCAAGTACTTAGCGTGCCGCGAGAATAAACCGCTCGAATGCCTCGGCAGCCCCGTCCTCGACGTTGCTGCCGGTCACCACATTGGCCTGACGCTTGACGGTTTCTTCGGCCTGGCCCATGGCAATCGACAACCCAGCCACGTGAAACATCGCCGGATCGTTGCCGCCGTCGCCGATGGCGGCGGTCCGGTTCAGCGGCACGCCAAGGTGCTCAGCCAGGGTTTTCAAGGCTTCGCCTTTGTTAGCCAGCATTGCGGTCACGTCCAGATACACCGGCTGCGAACGCGATACCTGAGCCAAACCTTGTACCTTGGGCTGCAACTGCGCTTCCAACTCCACCAGCAACTGCGTGTTGTTACTGGCCGCGACAATCTTGTCGACCCGGTCCAGGTAGGGCTCGAAACTCTCCACGACCACCGGGCCATAGCCCAGGCCATCAGCTTCGCGCTGCATCATTGGCCCTGGCGGGTCGCGGCGCAGCCAATCGCCGTCGGCAAACACCCACACTTCTACATCCGGCTCGGCAGAAAACAGCGCCAGCGTGACCAGTGCCGCTTCTGCCGGCAAATGGTGAGCCACCAGGATGCTGCCATCCGGGTTGACCAGCGTGCCGCCGTTGAAACCGGCCACCGGCACATCGATGCCAAACGTCTCGATCAAATGCAGCATGGCCTTGGGCGGACGCCCGCTGGCGAGGCTGAACAGCACCCCGGCTTCACGCATCGCACCAATTGCATCGGCGGTACGCTGGCTGAGGCTGTGGTCGGGGTGCAACAGCGTCCCGTCTACATCACTGAGGACAAAGCGGATGGGATGAATCGTTACGTCACTCATCCGAGGCTGTGCCAGGTGCGGCCGTCACGAGCGAGTAACGCACCCGCTGCCACCGGGCCATCTTCGCCAGCCTTGTAGGCCTGGATACCGTCGTCTTCCTTCCATGCATCCAGGAACGGCTGCACGGCGCGCCAACCGTTCTCGATGTTGTCGGCACGCTGGAACAACGTCTGATCGCCGGTCAAACAGTCGTAGATCAGGGTTTCGTAACCTGTCGAGGGCTGCATCTCGAAGAAGTCCTTGTAGTCAAAACCCAACTCGATATTGGCCATCTCCAGAGTCGGCCCAGGCTTCTTGGCCAGCAGGTCGAACCACATGCCTTCGTTCGGCTGGATCTGGATTTTCAAGTAAGTGGGCTTGAGCTCATCGACTTCGGTATCGCGAAATTGCGCATAAGGCGCCTGCTTGAAGCAGATCACGATCTCGGTGTCGCGGATGCTCATGCGCTTGCCGGTTCGCAAGTAAAACGGCACACCGACCCAACGCCAGTTATCAATCATCACTTTGAGCGCAACGAAGGTCTCGGTGCTGCTGTCGGGTGCGACGTTGGCTTCTTCGCGATAACCGGGCAATGGCTTGCCAGCGATTTCGCCAGCGGTGTACTGACCACGCACGGAGTTGGCCCGCGCATCTTCCAGCGACCAGGGACGGATCGCACCCACCACCTTGGCTTTCTCACCGCGCACCGCATCGGCACCAAAGGCTGCCGGCGGTTCCATGGCGACCATCGCCAGTAGCTGGAACAGATGGTTGGGCACCATGTCGCGCAGTGTGCCGGTTTTTTCGAAAAAGTTACCTCGGGTTTCAACGCCGACGGTTTCAGCCGCGGTGATTTGCACGTGATCGATGTAATGGTTGTTCCAGAACGCTTCGAACAGCACGTTGGAGAAGCGGCTGACCAGAATATTCTGCACCGTCTCCTTGCCCAGGTAATGGTCGATGCGGTAGATCTGCTTCTCGCTCATCACCTTGAGCAGGCACGCGTTCAGCGCCTCGGCGGTGGCCAGGTCGGAGCCGAACGGCTTCTCGATAACCACACGCCGAAAGCCATCGTCCGTTTCATTCAACAAACCGGCACTGCCCAGGCGCTGCACCACTTCACTGAAGAAGCGCGGCGCAGTGGCGAGGTAGAACACGGCGTTGCCGGTGCCGCTGTCGGCGATCTTCTGCGCAATATCCGCGTAGGTGCCGTCGTCTAGGAAGTCGCCCTCGACATAGCTGATGCCCTTGGCCAGTTGCGCCCACAGCGCAGGGTCCAGGGCATGTTCAGCATTGCCCCTGACCTTGCTGGCGGCTTCGGTGCGAATGAAATCCTCAAGCTTCTTGGCGAAGTCTGCGTCGCTGATGGCGTTGTGATCAACGCCGACAATACGCAGGCCATCGCCCAGCAACCCGTCGCGGCTCAGGTTGTACAGCGCCGGCATGAGCAGGCGCTTGACCAGGTCGCCATGGGCGCCAAACAGAAACAACGTGGTAGGTGGAGCAGGTTCGGCCTTGGGTTTCTTGCCGTTGGCGGTCATTTTTTGGAGGTCTCCACATGGCCGCCAAAGCCGAAGCGCATGGCAGACAGCATTTTGTCGCCGTAGGTGCTCTGCTGGCGGGAGCGGAAACGCGCAAACAGCGACGTCGACAGCACCGGTACCGGCACCGCTTGTTCCATGGCCGCTTCGATGGTCCAACGGCCTTCGCCGCTGTCCGCTACGGAACCGGAGTAACCATCGAGTTTCGGGTCGGTGGCCAGGGCGTCGGCGGTCAAGTCCAGCAGCCACGACGACACCACGCTGCCACGGCGCCAGACTTCGGCGATATCGGCAACGTTGAGGTCAAAGCGCTGATCCTCCGGCAGGTTTTCCGAGTTCTTGGTCTTGAGGATGTCAAAACCTTCGGCGAACGCCTGCATCATTCCGTATTCAATGCCGTTGTGGATCATCTTGACGAAGTGACCGGAACCCGCCGGGCCTGCATGGATATAACCGTGCTCGGCGCGTGGGTCGGCTGCGGCCGAACGGTCCTTGGTGCGCGGGATATTGCCAAGGCCAGGGGCCAGGCTCTTGAAGATCGGGTCCAGGCGCTGCACGGTCTCGACGTCGCCGCCGATCATCATGCAATAGCCACGCTCCAGGCCCCAGACGCCGCCGGAAGTGCCGACGTCAACGTAGTGCAGGCCCTTTTCAGCCAGGGCCTTGCCGCGACGTACATCATCCTTGTAGTTGGTATTGCCGCCGTCGATGATCACATCGCCGTCTTCGAGCAGCTCGCTCAAGGCATTGATGGTGTCTTCGGTGGGCGCGCCCGCCGGCAACATTACCCAGACCGCACGGGGCTTTTGCAGGCCAGCCACCAGGGCATTCAAGTCGGCGACGCCAGTGGCGCCCTCCTCGCTCAAGGCTTTGACGAAGGCTTCGTTACGGTCGTATACAACGGTGGTATGCCCATTGAGCATCAGGCGCCGCGCAATGTTACCGCCCATGCGGCCTAGTCCGATAATCCCCAGTTGCATGTGCTGATGCTCCTAACTTCTAAAAAATGTGTGACATAGTTTATAGCGCAATGAGGCTAATGAGGGTTAGTCCAGAGCAGATCCGTGTAGTTTCATGACAAAAAAGTTGCCATCGTTTCACCATCACCGCCTGAAAAGTCACACGACCGCCAAAAATAAAAAAGTTCCCTTGCTGCAAAAAAGAATTCAAACTTGCTTCCGACTGTTGCCCAAACCCTGTTTGAGCAGCGCGATCTACCGGCTATTTGCGAGGTAAGCAATGAGCACAGCACAGATGACCCGCCCGCCACAGACCCTCTACGTCAGCATCCGTCGCGATGAATTGCGCCAGTTGAAGGACGAGCGCGATCAGTTGCAACAGGAAGTCCTGCGTCTGCGTTCACACCTTCAAGCCCAGCTCGAACTGCAATCCCAGGCCAAGCCGGCGCTCTGCTGAACGCACCTGGTCAGTTTGTAAGGCAATACCTACGGAAAACTCACAAAGTTTTCACACACTTATCCTGATACTCCCGCCCGCGATGCCGCTCACGTTCTGAGCGGCCCGATGTCGCGCGACTCTGCGCGACGATCATTGACTGATGGGGCGCTGGATGGCGATGTTCAAACGCAGCACGACGACTGCGAAAGGCTTTGATTGGGCCGGCCTTGGTTGGCTATTCCTGTTTTTCTGGTATTTCTCGGGTATTACCCAGCTTCTTATCCAACTGACCGGCACGTCCGGCTTCAGTGGTTTCCGCCAGGCATTCTTCATGAGTGCACTATGGCTGGCGCCGATGTTGCTGTTCCCGCGCAAGACACGCCTGCTTGCCGCCTTGATCGGTGTGGTGTTGTGGGCCTGCTCCATGGCCAGCCTGGGTTACTTCTTCATTTACCAGCAGGAGTTCTCCCAGAGCGTCATCTTCATCATGTTCGAGTCGAACATCTCCGAAGCGGGCGAATACGCGACCCAATATTTTGCCTGGTGGATTGTGTTGGCGTTCATAGCCCACACCGCCTTCGCTATCTTCCTCTGGACGCGCCTGCGCCCGGTGTACCTGCCTCGCGGCCAGTCGATCGTGGCGGCCATCGCCATTGTCCTGGCGGTTGTGGGCTACCCGCTGGTCAAGCAAATCGCCACCAGCGAAACCATGGAATTGGCCATTGATCGTTTCGAAACCCGTATCGAGCCTGCCGTGCCTTGGCAGATGATCGTCGCCTACCGTCGCTACACCGAACAGCTGGACAATATGCAGGGCATGCTCAACAGCGCCAGCCAGATCCCGCCATTGAAGAACCTCAAGGACAGCATGGCCGGCCAGCCGTCCACGCTGGTACTGGTAATCGGCGAGTCCACCAACCGCCAGCGCATGAGCCTGTACGGTTATCCGCGCAACACCACGCCGGAACTGGACAAGCTGCGCGACCAACTGGCCGTGTTCGATAACGTCATCACCCCTCGCCCCTATACCATTGAAGCGCTGCAACAGGTGCTGACCTTTGCCGATGAAGAAAACCCGGACCTGTACCTCAAGACGCCGTCGATTGTCAGCGTGATGAAACAGGCCGGCTACAAGACCTTCTGGATCACCAACCAGCAGACCATGACCAAGCGCAACACCATGCTCACGACCTTTTCCGAACAGGCCGACGAGCAGGTGTACCTGAACAACAACCGCAACCAGAACGCCCGCCAGTACGACGGCGATGTGCTGGCGCCTTTTTCCAAGGCCCTGGCCGATACCGCCGAGCGCAAGTTCATCGTGGTGCACCTGCTGGGTACTCACATGAGCTACCAGTACCGTTACCCGCCGACGTTCGACAAGTTCACCGACCGCCAGGGCGTGCCGGCCGGTGTCAGCGACGCGCAGTTGCCGACTTACAACAGCTATGACAACGCAGTGCTGTACAACGACTTCGTGGTCTCCAGCCTGATCAAGGACTACGCCAAGACCGACCCCAACGGCTTTTTGCTGTACCTCTCGGACCACGGCGAAGACGTGTTCGACTCCGCCGGCCACGACACCCTGGGCCGCAACGAAGGCAAGCCGACTGCACCGATGTACACTATCCCGTTCATGGCCTACGCCTCACCGAAGTGGCGCGAAAGCCACGACTGGAGTTTCGCCGGCGACCTGCAACGGCCTTACAGCAGTTCGCAGTTGATCCATACCTGGGCCGACATGGCAGGCTTGAGTTTTGACGAACTGGACCACAGCAAGAGCCTGGTCAGCGACAGCTTCAAGCCTCGGCCCTTGTTGATCGGCAACCCTTACGAAACCAAGCAGAAGGCCCTGATCGACTTCAGCCTGATCAAGCCGAAGAAGGCCAATGGCGCCGAAGTGGTGGCGAAGTAATCAGGGGCGCTGCAACACAAAGATAACAATCGTTCTCGTTTAAGCCTAAAGTTCCACACCTCCTTTCGTCTTTGAACCATGCCCTCCCACCCAGGGAGGGTTAAAAGACGACAAGGAGTCTGCCGCAATGTTCGCGCCTTTTACCCGTTCCATGACCATTACCTTCGGTCTGTTCAGTCTTGCGCTGAGCCCGGATCTGCTGGCTGAAATCGACCCCGGACAAGCCTCCAGCAAAGCCCTGGAGCTGGACGCGACCACTATCAGCGCCGACGGCCTTGGGTCCACCACCGAGCACACCGGTGCCTACACCACCGGTTCGATGAATACCGCCACCCGCCTGAACCTTTCCATCAAGGAAACCCCGCAATCGATCTCGGTGATCACACGCCAGCAGATGGATGACTTCAACCTCAACACCTTGACCGAAGTGCTGCGCCAGACCACCGGCATCAACGTTCAACATAACGATTCGGACCGTGTCTACTACTCCTCCCGCGGTTACGGCATCAACAACTTCCAGGTTGATGGGATGCTCAACACATTCGGCTACATGAAGTCCGACGCCGACACCATCATCTACGACCGTATCGAAGTGGTACGCGGCGCCACGGGCCTGACCACAGGCGCGGGCGACCCATCGGCCACCGTCAACATGGTGCGCAAGCGCCCTACTGCCCAATGGCAGGCACAGACCGGTGTGAGTGGCGCCAGCCATGACAACTACTACAGCTACATCGACGTAGGTGGGCCTTTGGCGTTCGACGGTAAGCTGCGCGGGCGTAGCGTCCTGGCCTACCGTGACAGCAAATCCTTTCGCGATAACTATGGGCTGCAGCGCGCAGTTGGCTACGGCATTCTCGAAGGTGACCTTTCAGACGATACGGTGCTGGCTGTAGGTTTTGATTACCAGGACAAACAGGTACAAGGCACCTCCTGGGGCACTGTGCCCTACTGGAACAGCCAGGGCGGCAAGGCAAGGTTGCCTCGCTCCACCAATATGGCGGCGCACTGGAGCTCCTGGCCGCTGACTGACAAGACCACCTTCGCCACCCTCGACCATCGGCTCGGCGGCGACTGGCATTTGAAGGCTGCCTATACCCATCGCCAAAGTGACACCGACGGCAAGGTCTACTACGGCGGCACCGGTTTTCCCAATGCGGACCGCAGCGGCATGACGGCCTGGGCCAGTCATATGCGCGGTACGTCGCGGATGGAAGCCATCGACTTCAACCTGGCCGGCAGCTACACCCTGCTGGGCCGCGAACACGGGTTGATGATGGGCTATGGCGAGGCCGCCCAACGGGACGTCTCGCCCTTTATGCGTAACGACCTGCCTGCCAGCTACTACCCCATCGAGGATTGGAAGCACATGGGCGATATCGGCAAGTTCGCCGACACGGTCACCGACCTCAAGGGCGAACACAGCAAAAAACAGCAGAAAGCCGGCTACCTCGCCACTCGACTGAGCCTTACAGACCGCTTGCACGCCGTGCTGGGTAGCCGCTACGGCAGCTGGGAGCTGGAAAGCGCCACGCCTGAATACAACGACAATGATCAACTGACGGCTGCCGGCAAAACACGCCAGACCCACAACGACATGTGGACGCCCTACGCCGGGCTGCTCTATGACATCACCCCGCAGTACACCGTTTACGCAAGCTACACCGATATCTTCAAGCCGCAAGACAGGCGTGACGTCAACAAGAAGTACCTGGAACCGGTGGTGGGCAGCAATTATGAGGTGGGGCTCAAGGGCAGCCTGCTCAATGAACGTCTGAACCTGGCGGCCGCCTATTTCTGGAGCACCCAGGACAACGTTGCAGAGCGCGATGACTCGGTCCCTCCCAACCCCGTCACTGGCGAGGAGTACTACAAGTCTGGCGGCAAGGGTAACAAGGTCAACGGCTTCGAATTGGAAGCCGCAGGCGAAATCCGGCCGGACTGGAACCTGACCGCCGGCTACACCTACACCCACTCGCTTAATGGCTCAGACAAACGTACCAATACGGGCCAGCCCTTGAACCTGTTGAAGGTTTCCAGCGCCTATCGCCTGCCGGGCGCATGGCGCAACCTCACCGTCGGTGGCGCGGTGAACTGGCAAAGCGAAATCTACGATTTCGGTAACCGGCCCACAGGGGCACGCAATAGCGAAGGTCGGCCGATAACCACGCGGGCGAAGATCACGCAACAGGGTTACACCGTGGTCAACCTGATGTCACGCTACCAGTTCGACGAACAGGTTTCCGCCTCGGTTAACGTTAACAATCTATTTGATAAAAAATATTACGAACGTGTCGGCTTTTATAATGGTGTGTATTGGGGTGACCCGCGATCTATCACGCTTGCATTGGACTGGAAGCTGTAGTCGCTCCCTGCGAAGTTAACAAAATCGTTAACTTCGCAGTGTCTGTCAGTTAATTCCCACTTAATAAGATAGCGCCATAGTCGCTCCATGATTCTGATCAAGGAACGGCCAGACACCTATCACTCTTAATGGGAATACCGCGATGAAAATCTCGACGTTGATGCTTGCCAGCCTGATGACCCTGACCTCCGCCGCTGCCTTCGCAGAGGGCGGTTCAGAGCGTTCGAAGGAGTTCTACGACAACTTCAGCTTCATTCAACAGCAAACTCACGGCACAGCAGAGCAACGAATGGCCTCTGCCGACGGGAAGACGTTGAAAGTCGATACCGTCAGCCAGGAACAACCGAACAGTTGATTTAATGCTTAGTTAATCCGTAATACCCTGCGCCATCCCGCTCCGTTGGCAAAGGTTTATTGGGCGCCATCTAATGGCGCCTTTTTTTCGCCAGTCATTTATGACAGCGACTTGCTCCAAAACAACATATGGCCATACTTCGGATCAAATACTGAATCATCGAACCCGAACTTGCGATACGCCGATTGCGCCAGTTCATTGCCCTCAAGCACTTCCAGAGTAATCTTGCAGCAGCCCCTCTGGCGGGCGATTTCTTCGACCTTCTGCAGCATTTTCTGGCTCAAGCCCAAGCCACGAAACTGTTCCCTCACCATCACATCGTGAACGTTGACCAGCGGGCGGCAAGCAAACGTCGAGAAGCCCTCAAAACAATTGACCAACCCCGCCGGTTCGCCACCGACAAATGCCAGCACGCTGAACGCATGAGGACGCTTGGCCAGTTCAGCCGGCAGTTGCTGCAACAGATCGGCTGACAAGGCGTGGCCGCCGCCCATCGGGTCTTGCGCATAGTGGTTGAGCAGCAAGCCGATGGCGTTGGCGTGCACCTCGTTGGTATAGCTGGCTTGCAGCACCAGGATGTCTGGGGTGTCCATTTCCTTCCTCGATAACGACAACCAGGGATTCGTTCCCCTTTGAGAGCCTCGATTGTAAGCGTGGAGTCGGCAGTAGATGAAGGAGATTAACTACAAATATCTGACAGAAATTGCGAAGGTTGCTCGCATCAAATCGCGCAAAAGCCCCTGGAGTGGGGATTTTTCCTAGACAGCAAAGCGCTGCAGTTGCATCTCTTGCAAGCGGCTCAGGGTGCGACGAAATGGAAACTCCAGGTAGCCTTCGGTGTACAGGCACTCCAAGGGCACCCGGGCCTCGATAAAGAGTGGCACCTTGCGGTCGTAGCATTCGTCCACCAAGGCGATAAAGCGCCGCACGCTGTCATCATGAACCGACAGTTGCGGCAATTGGCGGTCCCCGGCCATCACACGCTCGGCGCCGTCCTCGGTGCCACGGGCAATCCGCCCCGGGCGCTGTTGGGCGCTGAGGTTCGGGACCTCACCCAGGAGGATGGCCTCGAAGCTATCGCACAGCAGCATGAAGTCCATCGCGGCCAGGGGTTGCTCGCACAGTTCGGCGTAACGACACCAGAGCACCGTATCACTGGCCTGCACCGCCACAATGGAGCGGTACCCCACGCTCACCGCCCCGCTGCTTACGGCCTGGCCTTGGCTCAATTGCTTGAACACCGCAGCCAGTGCATTCGGTTGATTCACCCAATAGCGTTGCTGCCCCACCCCCGGATGCAGGCGATGATCTTCGCCACCGTCCACCGCCACCACTTGCATATGCTGCTGGAGCGCGTCGATGCCCGGCAGAAAACGCTCGCGATTGAAGCCATCGGCATACAACTGATCAGGCGGCTGGTTGGAGGTGCACACCATTACCACGCCTTGCTCGAACATCACTTGGAACAGCCGCCCGAGGATGATCGCGTCGCCGATATCATTGACAAACAGTTCATCGAAGCACAGCACGCGCACTTCCTGGCTCAGCTCCTGAGCCAGCGCCCGCAAAGGATCCTGGGTTCCGGTGAGCTGGAACAAGCGCTGATGCACCCACCCCATGAAGTGATGAAAATGCTGACGCCGCGCGGGCACACGCAGGCTTTGGTGGAACTGGTCCATCAGCCAGGTCTTGCCACGCCCCACCGGCCCCCACAGATAGACCCCGGCAACTGGCGAATGGCCTTGATGCAACCCCTCGTGACAGGTTTGCAAAGCCTGCACCGCCCGACGCTGGGCGTCGTCGGAGACGAAGCCTTGCTGGGCGATAGCGTGCTGGTAGGCAATGAGGGGCGAGTCGAACGTCATGTCAGATGCTGCTCTGCGGACTAAATATGAGAGGGGGCACGCCCCGTTGAGCCTGGTTTGTAGTCACCAACCGTAACCACGATGCGAAGCGAGCCGCTCTTGATCTTGATCTGCTTTTGATCTCAGACGCCCCGTTAAACCACGCTGGCCGAAATTCGACAGGGATTTGGGGGGTAAACCGGCAGGGATGCCGGTTTAGCCGCCCCGCGCCATGGATGGCGCGTGGCGGCGCCCCCCCAAATCACTGGCGGATTACGGGCACACCGAGCCTAAGCGAGGTGCCGAGTGGTGGGGCAAGAGCCCTTTTGGTTACTTTTGGCTGGGCCGGCATTCCGGGCTCTTTTCCAAAAGTGACCCGCTGTAAAAGCGGAACCAATATCAGCCGTTACCGCAGCAATGGATATGTACTCGGTATAACTGTGTCGGCTGCCTGGCCGCCTTCGCGAGCAAGCCCGCTCCCACATTTTGCCCCCGGAACATCAGGCAGAAAACGTTACGCCAGGCTCTTGCTGACCACCTCATACACATCGCTGGACAGCTCGCCACACGCGAGAATGCGCTCCAGTTGCGCCTTCATCAGCGCCTGGCGTGCGCTGTCATACTTGCGCCAGCGCGTCAGCGGCGCCAGTTGGCGCGAGGCGATCTGCGGGTTCAAGGTGTTGAGCTCGATCACCAGATCCGCCAGGAAGCGATAACCCGAGCCATCCGCCGCATGGAAGTTGACCAGATTCTGGCCGGCGAATGCGCCGATCAAGGCGCGCACCTTGTTCGGGTTCTTGATGGTGAACGCCGGGTGTTCCATCAACGCCTTGACCCGCGCCAGCCCGCCCGGCAACGTGCTGCCGGCCTGAACACTGAACCACTGGTCCATGACCAACGGGTTGTCCTTGAAGTTCTCGGCAAACACCGCCAGCGCCTGGGCCTTTTCCGCTTCGAACGGCGAGTTCACCAGCACCGCAAGGGCCGTCAGGCGTTCGGTCATGTTATCGCTGGTGTCGAACTGATCCAGGGTGGCCGCCAATACTTCTGGCTTGCCGCTGAGCATCAGGTACGACAACGCGATGTTCTGCAAGGCACGGCGGGCAAAGTGCTCGGCCTCTGCCACGTACGGCGTTTGCTTGGACAGCTCACGATTGGCCTGGTAGCGCAGCCACAAGCCTTCGAACAGGTTCTCGGCCAGTTGCTTGCGGGCATATTCACGGGCCGCGTGGATCGCATCCACATCCGCCACTTCGCTGATTTCCGTCAGGTAGGCTTCACTTGGCAGCGAGAGCATTTCCGCGACCATGGCCTGGTCGAGACTTTCGTCGCTCAATACCGTGCGCAGCGCATCGATCAGGCGCTGGTCCAGCTTCAGCGGCTGGCCTGCCTGATGCTGGGCGATCAGTTCCTGCAACACCTGCACCGACAGCTGCTGGCCGGCATCCCAGCGGTTGAAGCCGTCGCTGTCGTGCTGCATCAGGAACATCAACTGATCGCGGTTATACGGGAAGCTCAATTTCACCGGCGCCGAAAACCCACGCAACAGCGAAGGCAACGGCTTTTCAGCGACATCGACGAAGGTGAACGTCTGCTCGGCTTCAGTCACCGAGATCACTCGTGAGGTGCCTGCAGCTGTAGCCTCACCGGCCAGGCGCAAGTTGATTGCGGCGCCCTGCCCGTCCAGCAGGCCCAATTCCACCGGGATCACGAACGGCAGTTTTTCGACCTTGTCCGGCGTTGGCGGGCAGCTCTGGCGGAAGGTCAGGCTGTAGGTCCTGGCCGCCGCGTCGTAGGACTCGCTCACCGCCAAGCGTGGCGTACCCGCCTGGCTGTACCAGCGTTTGAACTGGCTGAGGTCGGCGCCATTGGCGTCTTCCATGGCCTTGATAAAGTCGTCGCAGGTCACGGCCTGACCGTCATGGCGTTCGAAGTACAGGTCACTGCCTTTGCGGAAGCCTTCGGCGCCGAGCAAGGTGTGGATCATGCCGACTACTTCCGAGCCCTTTTCGTAAACGGTCAGGGTGTAGAAGTTGGAGATCTCGATAAAGCTGTCCGGGCGCACCGCGTGGGCCATAGGGCCAGCGTCTTCGGCGAACTGGTGCGTACGCAGATAGGCCACATCCTGAATGCGCTTGACCGTGGCCGAGTTCATGTCGGCGGAGAAGCCCGAATCACGGAACACGGTGAAGCCTTCCTTGAGCGACAACTGGAACCAGTCGCGGCAGGTCACGCGGTTGCCCGACCAGTTGTGGAAGTATTCGTGGGCGACGATGGCTTCGACGCGCTGGTGGGCGGCGTCGGTAGCGGTTTCGGCGCGGGCCAGCACGGCGCTGGAGTTGAAGATATTGAGGCCCTTGTTCTCCATGGCGCCCATGTTGAAATCGTTGACCGCCACGATCATGAAGATATCCAGGTCGTACTCGCGGCCGTAGGTTTCTTCGTCCCAGCGCATTGATTTCTTCAGGCTGGTCATGGCGTGCTGGCACTTGTCGATGTTTTCCGGCTCGACGTAGATGCGCAACGCGACTTCGCGATTGGTCATGGTGGTGAAGCTGTCTTCGACGCACCACAGGTCACCGGCCACCAGCGCAAACAGGTACGCCGGCTTCTTGAACGGATCTTCCCAGGTCGCCCAGTGCCGGCCGTCTTCGCCAGGGCCACTGGCAATCGGATTACCGTTGGACAACAGCACCGGGTAGCTATGCTGCTCGGCGATCACCGTGGTGGTGAACACGCTCATTACGTCCGGGCGGTCGAGGTAGTAAGTGATCTTGCGAAAGCCCTCGGCCTCGCACTGGGTGCAGAACATACCGCTGGATTTGTACAAACCTTCCAGGGCAGTGTTGGTTTCCGGATGGATCTTGACGGTGGTGTCGAGGGTGAAGGTCTCACTCTTTGGCTGCACGGTCAGGTGGCTGTCGGTCAACTGGTAGTCAGCGTCCGTCAGCGGCTGGTCGGCCAGGTTGACGCTCAACAGTTCAAGTTGCTGGCCGTCGAGTACCAAGGGCGGCAAACCGGCGCCGCGCTCGGGGTTGCGGCGCATCACCAGCTGCGCGTGGACCAGGCTGTGGTCCTCGAACAACTCGAAGGTCAGGTGCGTCTCGTCGATCAGGTAGTCCGGCGCCTGATAGTCCTTAAGGTAAATCATCTTCGGTTGTTCGGTGCGCATGCTCGGGATCCTTCTACTGATGCACGGCGAGCTGGTAGGCCGTGTATTTACGAATATTGATGACGCCGGTATCGAAGATCAGGTATTGGCCCTTGATCCCCAGCAGCGTGCCTTCGGCAATCGGGTTCTTGTCCAGGTTGAAGCTGACGATCTTGGTCGGATACTGCTCGACCGGGTAGCGGATTTCAATCGGCTCGATGTCGGCAATGGTTTGGATGGCTTGCAGGCCAAAGCGTTCCTGCAAACCCAGCAAGCCTTCGGCGCAGGAGGCGAACAGCTCATCGCGCACCTGCTTGAGGTCCACCGATTGCGCGTCGCCCTTGAGCAAGGCGCGCCAGTTGGTCTTGTCGGCCACCTGGCTGCGGAACAGGTCTTCGACGAAGCCGGACTGCTGGCGAGTCGACACGCGCATGATCGGCAATGCCTGGCTGGCACCCTGGTCCAGCCAGCGGGTGGGCAGCTGGGTGGCACGCGTGATGCCGACCTTGACCCCCGACGAATTGGCCAGGTACACCACATGGTCGGTCATGCAGAATTTTTCGCCCCAGCCCGGATCACGGCAGGTGCCGGCGTCGTAATGGCAACGCTCGGGGCTCATGATGCACAGGTCACACTGGGCCAGCTTGGTCATGCACGGGTAGCAATACCCTTGACTGAAGCTGGTCTTGGTCTTGCGCCCGCAATGGCTGCAATGAATGGCACCCAGGTACTCCAGGCGCACATGGGTGCCGATCATCGGATTGACCGGCACCTCGACATCGCCCAGGCGAAACGCATATTGAACAGTCGGCTCACCAAGTTGCGCCGACATTTTGCTGACTGCACCACGACCAATTTCAATCAATGGATCGCATCCGACTTGAACAGGATGTTCGCCACCGGCTCCGACTTGGACGCGCATTCCTGCGGGCCCATATAGCCGGTACGCTGCTCTTCGGGCAGGTTCTGGATCTCCCAGGCGATCATCGCTTGCAGGGACAATTCGCGCTGTTCGGCGGTGAGCTTGCGGCCATCGGACCATTTGCCGATTTCCACGGCGAGCTTGAGGCTTTCATAGATATCGGGGGTGATGTTTTCGATCATTTCAGCAAAAGAGGACATTCGGCTCTTCCTTATCAAATAGACGATTTGCGACGGTTGTACAGCCCGCCGAGCAAACCGGTGAGGCAACCGATAACCAGGCCGCCGACATGGGCCGCGTTGGCGATTTGGCCGAAGCCGATCATCGAGACCAGCCCCGACAGGCAGAGCAGCAGCCACACCAGCATCATCACCAGCACCCCACGGGGCAGGCGATAGGCTGGGTTGGGTGACAATAGTTGAAAGATCCAGCAATGCCCGAGCAGGCCATACAACACACCGGACAAGCCACCGAACAGGCCAGGGCCGCCATAAGCGTATTGCGCGTAGTTGGAGACCAGGCTGAACAACAGGGTCAACCCCAGCAGGTTGATACTGCCCTGGCGCGCTTCGATGCGCCGGCCCAACTCCCAGTACCACATGCCGTTCATGGCCAGGTGCAGGATGCCGAAGTGGATCAGCATCGGCGTGACCAATCGCCACCACTGCCCTGAAGCGAGCGTGTCGGCCAAAGGCGTGAACTGGATGTACTCGCCCAGCACCCGGAACGGCAGGAACGTCAGCCAGGCCATGGCTTGCAGGTTTTCACCAAGCAGGGTCACGGCGCCGACAATCAGGCTGGCCAACAGCACCAGCGCCGTGACAGGGCTATGACGCAGCTGCTGGACGAAACCTGGCCGTGCAACTGGCGCCTGTTCAGGAATATCCAGCTGCTGGTCCGGGTCGCCGGCAGGAAAGCGTTGATACAACACGCGCACGTCATCGCTGATGGTTTCAGGCACCCACAACACTTGCTCACCCGCCTCTTCACTGACGCGATGGGGCACCTGCATGCGTTGCAGCAACTTGACGAAACCACCCAGGTCGACACTCAGGGGCAAGCGCAATACGGCTACGGTACTCATGGAATGGCCTCGGGTCGCTCAACGTCGACCCATACAAATTTACGCGGATCCAGTTGGGTTTCCTGGTCGAGTCGATACGCCACCAGCTTGCCGTACAGCACCGCGCTGTAGTCCAGGCAGGCCAGGTTCGGGCGGATCGGCGCCGGTTTGCCACTGCGCCAGTAATGGCCGACGAACAACAACGGCTCGTCGACGCCGTAGCGCAGCAGGGAATTCTTTTCGGTGGACGACAACGGCGTGCGCGCCACCGGCTCTGGCAAAGCGTCGGGCTGGAACACGATGTCACCGTAGGTCTTGGGGTCATCTTCCCAGAACTTGGTGCGGAAGAACGACCGCGTCAAGCCATCGCCGCCGGTCAGGGTCAGGCCGTCGGGCAGGCGCATATCGGTGCCGCGCAACAGCCGATCGAAGGCGTTGCAGGCGAAGCTGCCCGGTACGGCGGCGGCTTGCAGGAAGTGCTGGTCGATGCAGCCATCCGGGAAGGTGGCGCGCAATGGCTGGATGAAGCCTTCATCCCAGCACGCGTGCACCACGCGAAAACGCCCGGCATCGACAAACAGCGGCATGTCGTAGAACCAGCCGAGGAAGTCGTGCCAGTCGGCCGGGTGGTGCTCGAACTGGGTCAGGGTCTCTTGGATCAACCGCGCATGACGTGGGTTGTGCTCGCGCACGAACTGCCTGCCGCTGCCGGGTGGTGCCGGGGTGGTCCAGCCCAGCGCATTGAACTCATGGTTGCCCATGATGCACAGCGCCTGCCCGGCCACGGTCATATCGTGGACGATATGCAGCGCCTCGCGGATACGTGGGCCACGGTCGATGATATCGCCCAGGAACACCGCCATGCGCGACGGATGGCGCCAGGTGCCGCCCTGCTTGTGGTAACCCAATTGGTCGAGCAAGTGCTCAAGGGTATGAGCGCAACCGTGCACGTCACCAATCAGGTCGTAGCTACGCGCGGGATCGAGCATCAGTCGCCCCCACCCCCCAAGCGGCTGCCCCAGCCCAACTTGGTACGGCACACTTCGTAGTAGTTGTGATCCAGCGGGTGGATCAAGCGCAACTTCTGTGCCTTCTTGCTCACGGTGATGGTGTCACCGGGGGCGCAGGTGAAATGGTTCTGCCCGTCGCAGGAGACTTGCGGGTAGATCTGCATGTCTTTGGACACCACGATTTTCAGCTCGCTGTTGCCATCGACCACAATCGGTCTGCTGGACAACATATGGGGGTACATCGGCACGATCACAATGGCATCGAGCTTGGGATGCATGATCGGGCCACCGGCCGATAGTGCATACGCGGTGGAGCCAGTAGGCGTGGCGACAATCAGGCCGTCGGCCTTCTGGCTGCACACGAACTGGCCGTCGATATACAGCTCGAACTCGATCATCCGCGTGGATTTGCCCGGGTGCAGCACCACATCGTTGAGGGCATCGCCCTGGCCGATCGCCTCGCCATGGCGGCGCACTTCGGCTTGCAGCAGGAAGCGGTTTTCCACCAGGTAATGGCCGTCGAGCACCTTGGCCACTTCGACTTCCAGCTCATCGGGGCGGATGTCGGTCAGAAACCCCAGGCTGCCGCGGTTGATCCCCAGCACCGGCACGTTATGCCGCGCCAGCGCCCGGGCGGCGCCGAGCAGGCTGCCATCGCCGCCGACCACGATGACCATGTCGCAGACCTCGCCGAGCATCTTGCGCGACGAGGTCTGCAGGCCGTGGCCCGGGAGGATTTCGGCGATGGTGTCTTCGAGGATCACATGCAGGTGGCGCTCGAGCAGAAACTTCTTCAGCCGGCGGACGGTGTCCAACACCTGGGTACTGCCCAGGCGACCGATAATGCCGATATTGCGAAATTGCTCCATGGGGCTCCTGCGGGATTTGGGGTGCGGCAAAAAAGAACGATTATGGGCGAAAGGCCGCGTCAGGCAAAATCCTTTGTCGCCGCCGCGCCTTGATGACAATGGTTCTCAGGCACCTTCACCCGGCTGAAAAGGCTATGCTCGGACCATGACCGTGTTCCCTGACTTGCACAACTTGCCCCGCCAATTGCGCCACCCCGAGGTGCGCGACCTGGCGTGGGTGATCCTCGCCCCGCCCATGCTGGCGCAAACGCCGTGGCCGCAGCGCCACCCGCTGGCCGGCAGTGACTGGGCGCAGGCGCCACACCGGCTTGAGCATTGGCTGCGTGCGCTTGATCAGGACAGCAGCGCCCTGCAGCAGTGGCTCAGCCTGTCGCGCACACGGCGCCTGGGCCTCTATTACGAGCGCCTGTGGCAGTTTGCCGTGCAGCACGCGCCGGGTGTGGAATTGCTGGCCGCCAACCTGCCGATCCGCCGCGCCGGGCATACCCTGGGCGAACTGGACATGCTGTTGCGCGACCGCGATGGCGTGCACCATCTGGAACTGGCGATCAAACTCTATCTTGGCCCACAGGACGGCAATGGCCAGGACACCGCGCTATGGCTCGGGCCGGGCTGCCATGACCGGCTGGACCGCAAG
This sequence comes from Pseudomonas sp. HN8-3, assembly GCF_020790195.1. Lineage (NCBI taxonomy): Bacteria > Pseudomonadati > Pseudomonadota > Gammaproteobacteria > Pseudomonadales > Pseudomonadaceae > Pseudomonas > Pseudomonas sp. HN8-3. The sequence continues at coordinate 2,712,417 of NZ_CP086206.1, read as the reverse complement.
CTGGCGCACCTGGCCGAACATCAACTGCCGATTTCTGCGCGGGCCGAGAGCCGCGACGCCTTGGCGGCGCTGGATATCCAGGTGTTCGATGCGCATTTGTGGCTGGGCGGTTATCTGCTCTATCCCTGGCCTGGCACGGCGCAACCCCCAATCGGCGCCCACCCGCAGCATCTGCGTGGTTGCTGGTTGCATCAGCGTGACTGGTCGGATTTTGTCAGCACCCGCCCACCCGGCCACTGGCAACCCCTGCCCCGCCACGCCTGGTTGGCACCTGCGCATTACACGGCGGATCAAGTGTGGAGTGAAGCGCAGATGCAAAGCTGGCTGAAGGACCTGGATCCGATGGCACCGGCGCAGTTACTGGTTCGGATGGTGCAGAACGGTGAGGACTGGGAGGAAGCGGAGCGGTTGTTTCTGGTGGCGGATCTTTGGCCGAATGTGCCGGGGGCAGGCTGATAAATCCTCGGTGTATTCAAGGCAGCCATCGGGGGCAAGCCCCCTTCCACAAGGTAGTGCGGCGCACTGAAAAATGTGGGAGGGGGCTTGCTCCCGATGTCGATTGCCCAGGCACTACACATCATCGATATGCTGATAATCCAACTGCAACCCCATCGCCAACTCCTGAGCCCGTCCCAACCTGATCGGCCCGCGCTCAATGTCTACCAGTAACCCCGGACACTCCAACGGCGGCAACCCATCAATGGCTTTGAGCCGACCATCAGTGATCACCAGCAATCGCTGTTGCTGCGCCGGGTAACGCTTGCGCCGCGCTTTGAGCCACTGCCCGGCCTCGCTCAAGGCGGCGAGCAATGGCGTACCGCCACCGGCGCCTAACTGCTCCAGCCAACCCGTCAATCCCTTTGCCGCCTTCAAGCCCTGCACCTGCCACTTCGGCGCTGATCCGCTGGCCGTCAACAGCGCCATGCGCGCCCGTTGCCGATAAGCGTCGTCGAACAGCTGAGCCAACAAACCCTTGGCATCGGTCAACGCCCGATGGCGCCGGGTGGACGCCGAGGCATCGACGATTACCAACCACAGTTCCGGCGCCGAACGGCTACGCAGGTGGAACAGCAGATCATCACGGCATTGTGGCCGTCCACCGAGCAACGTACCCGGCCAATTGATCCTGCCTTTCTGTGCGCTGCGCGCCTTGCCCTGCCTGCCGTTGTCCAGTCGCCCCGCCTGGGGCCGGGCATCCGCCCCCGCGTCAGGTCGGGGGCGAATGCCTAGGGCTTTTTTGGCCAGGCCGGCACATCGCGGCGGGCGCCCGTGGGCAAGGCCGGCGCAGGCATATCGCCCCATTGGCCTTGGCCGGGCGAGCTTTCAGACGGTTTCGACGACTGCCCTTGATTCGGCGGTGCGGCCGCGGGCGTTTGCTGCTGACGGCGATGGCGCAAGGCAAACTCGGCCACCGCTTCGATGTCTTGCTCGGCAATGGCTGACGCGCCTCGCCACGCCGCATGGGCCCGGGCACCACGCAGCCAGACCAGGTCGGCGCGCATACCGTCCACGCCTGCGGCAAAGCAGCGTTCGGTAATCTGCGCCAAGGCGTGATCGTCCAGGTCGATGCTGTCGAGTCGCGCCCGCGCCTGCGTGCAGCGTTCGCGCAACTCGGCTTGCGGCGCGGCCCACTGCGCGCAGAAGGCCGCCGGATCACTGTCGAAATCCAGACGACGACGAATGATCTGCCCACGTTCGGCGGGCAAGGTCTGCCCGCTCAGCGCCACATTGAAACCAAAGCGGTCGAGCAACTGCGGGCGCAACTCCCCCTCCTCCGGGTTCATGGTGCCGATCAGCACAAAGCGCGCCGAATGCCGATGGGAAATACCGTCGCGCTCGATCAGGTTGGTGCCGCTGGCGGCCACGTCCAACAGCAGGTCCACCAAATGGTCGGCCAGCAGGTTGACTTCATCCACATACAGCACGCCGCCGTCAGCCTTGGCCAACACGCCGGGGGAAAATTGTGCACGGCCTTCGCCCAGTGCGGCTTCCAGGTCCAACGTGCCGACCAGGCGTTCCTCGGTCGCGCCCAGGGGCAAAGTCACGAACTGGCCACTGGCGAGGAGGTCCGCCAGCCCACGGGCCAGGGTCGACTTGGCCATGCCTCGCGGGCCTTCGATCAGCACGCCGCCGATGCGGGGGTCGATGGCGGTCAGGCACAGCGCCAGTTTCAGGTCGTCAGCACCGACCACGGCGGACAGCGGAAAATGGGGAATCTCGGTCATCAGCTGTCTTCTTCTATATCCAGCAAGAGGTTTTCCAGTGCTTCGCGATAAGCCCCCGGCGCCTGCCACATGCCCCGCTGCTGGGCTTCGAGCATACGCTCGGTCATGTCGCGCAGGGCATCGGGGTTGTGCTGCTGCACAAACGCCCGGGTGTCAGGGTCCAGCAGGTAGGCATCGGCGAGCAGTGCATATTGATGGTCGTCGATCAACGCGGTGGTGGCGTCGAAAGCGAACAGGTTGTCCACGGTCGCGGCCATTTCAAACGCGCCTTTATAGCCATGGCGTTTCACGCCTTCGATCCACTTGGGGTTGGCGGCGCGGGCGCGGATCACCCGGTTCAGCTCTTCCTTCAAGGTGCGGATTCTGGGCAAGTCCGGCTGACTGTGGTCGCCATGATAACTGGCGGCCTTGTCACCGCTCAGGGTTTCCACGGCGGCGAGCATACCGCCCTGGAATTGGTAGTAATCATTGGAATCGAGCAAGTCGTGCTCGCGGTTGTCCTGGTTCTGCAACACCGCCTGCACTTGGCTCAGGCGCTGGGCAAACTGCTCGCGGGCGGCGGTGCCTTCATCGGAGCCCCCGTAGGCATAGCCGCCCCAGTTGAGGTAGACCTCGGCCAAGTCCTCGCGGCTCTGCCACAGGCGCCCGTCAACCGCGCCCTGCACGCCCGCGCCATAGGCGCCCGGTTTGGCGCCGAAGATGCGCCAGCCGGCCTGCTTGGCCGCAGCCTCTGCATTCAGGCCCGACTCAACCAGCGCCTGGCGCTCGCTGCGCACCTTGGCGGCCAAAGGGTTCATGTCGTCCGGTTCATCCAGGGCCGCCACCGCCTGCACCGCTGCGTCGAACAGGCGGATCAGGTTGGCGAAGGCATCGCGGAAGAAGCCGGACACGCGCAGGGTCACGTCGACACGCGGGCGATCCAGCAGGCTGATCGGCAGGATTTCAAAATCGTCGACCCGCTGGCTGCCGGTGGCCCATACCGGGCGCACGCCCATCAGCGCCATGGCCTGGGCGATATCATCACCGCCGGTGCGCATGGTGGCCGTGCCCCATACCGACAGGCCGAGTTGGCGCAAATGATCGCCATGATCCTGTAGATGGCGTTCCAGAATCAGGTTGGCCGATTGGAAACCGATGCGCCAGGCTGTGGTGGTTGGCAGGTTGCGTACGTCCACGGTAAAGAAGTTACGCCCGGTCGGCAGCACATCCAGGCGTCCGCGACTGGGCGCACCGCTGGGCCCTGCCGGGACGAAGCGCCCGCTCAAGGCATCGAGCAGGCCGCGCATTTCCGCCGGGCCGCAGGCGTCCAGGCGTGGCGCCACCACGATGCGCAGGCTTTCGACGACCGACTTGACGTCCTCCCAGCCAGGCTCTTCCAACTGCTCGACAGGGCCTTCCAGCGCCTGCTCGATCAAGCGCGTTGCGTAAAGCTCCAGGCGTTCGCGGGTATCGCCGGCGGTGCGCCACAACTGCCCGTCGATCTTTTGCAGTACCTGGGGGCGCCGCCCCGTCCATGGTTCGGCCAAGGCGCAATCGAGCGGATCGAAGCCCAGTTCGAAGGCCTTGGCCAGCACCCGCAACAGGCTCGATTGCGGGCCACGGCCATCGCCACGCGGAATGCGCAGCAACGCCAGCAAGGTGTCGATGCGCAAGCGGCCCTCGGGCGACTCGCCAAAGACATGCAGGCCGTCGCGGATCTGCGACTCCTTCAAATCGCACAGGTAGGTGTCCAGGCGCGGCAACCAGATGTCGGCGTCAGTCTCGCTGTCCAGCTCCAGCTCCTGGTCGATGCGGGTTTCGCGCACCAGCTTGAGAATGTCTTTTTGCAACTCAAGGGCGCGGCGCGGGTCGAGCAATTGCGCCTCGTAATACTCGTCGGCCAACAACTCAAGGTTACGCAACGGGCCGTAGGTTTCGGCACGGGTCAACGGTGGCATCAGATGGTCGATGATCACGGCCTGGGTACGCCGCTTGGCCTGGGCACCCTCGCCCGGGTCGTTGACGATAAACGGGTAGATGTTCGGCAGCGGCCCCAGCAATGCATCCGGCCAGCAGTTTTCCGACAGGCCCACGCCCTTGCCCGGCAACCACTCCAGGTTGCCGTGCTTGCCCACATGAATCACGCCGTGTGCGCCGTAGGTGTGACGCAGCCAGAAATAGAACGCCAGGTACCCATGGGGCGGCACCAGGTCCGGGTCGTGGTACACGGCACTCGCGTCCACCTGGTAACCCCGGGCAGGCTGGATGCCGACGAAGGTCAGGCCCAGGCGCAGGCCGGCGATCATCATGCGGCCGTCGCGGAACATTGGATCGTTTTGTGGAGCACCCCAACGTTGCAGCACGGCCTGGCGATTGGACTCGGGCAGTCGATCGAACAACGCCTGGTACTCGGCCAGGCCCAGGCTTTGATGGCACGGGCGCTGGTCGAGGCTGTCGAGGTCGTTGGTGACACCGCCGAGCAGCTCGTGGATCAGTGCGGTGCCGCTGTCCGCAAGCGCCGGCGCCACCGGATAGCCTTCAACCTGCAAGGCCCGCAGGATATTCAGCGCCGCTGCTGGCGTGTCCAGGCCCACACCGTTACCGATGCGACCGTCACGGGTCGGGTAGTTGGCGAGGATCAGGGCGATGCGTTTGTCGGCATTCGGCACCCGGGCCAAGTCAACCCAACGCCGCGCCAGTTCAGCGACAAAATCCATGCGCTCGGGCGCTGCGCGGTAGCACACCACGTCAGACTGGCTGCGCTCGCTGCGCCAGGCCAGGTCCTTGAAGCTGATCGGCCGGCTGATGATGCGCCCATCCAGCTCGGGCAAGGCAATATGCATGGCCAGGTCGCGGGGGCCGAGCCCCTGTTCGTTGGCCTCCCAGCCGGGCTGGTTATCCTGGGCGCAGATCGCCTGGATCACCGGGACGTTGCGCCGAAACGGTCGCAGATGCGGCGCTTCGGGGCTGGATTGGGCAAAGCCTGTGGTGTTGAGGATCACCGCGACTTGCACGTCGTCCAACAGGTCCTCGACCACTGTGAGGCAACCGGGCTCTTTCAAACTGGCCACTGCGATGGGCAATGGGTTCAGGCCCGCTGCCTGCAAGCGCTGGCAGAACACATCGATAAACCCGGTATTGGCCGCCTGCAAGTGGGAGCGGTAGAACAGCACCGCGGCCACGGGGAAGTCGGCGCGCCAATCCGCCTGCCAGTCATTGAGGCGGGCATTGGCTTTGTGCGGGTGATAGATCGCCGTACGCGGCAAGGTTTGTGGCTCGGCCCAGGCATAGTCGCGGCCCAGATGGGCGCTGGCCAGGCAGTGATAAAAGTCCAACGCATTGCCAAGGCCGCCCTGGCGCAAAAAGTGCCACAGACGCTCGCGCTGTTCAGCAGCAACAGTGCTCAGGCCGCTGAGTTCCGGGTCTGGACGATCATCCCCCGGCACCAGGATCAACGTGACGCCACGCTCGGCCAACTCCACCAGGCGCTCGATGCCGTAGCGCCAATAACCAATGCCGCCATGCAAGGAAATCAGGATGACCTTGGCGTGACGCAACACCTCATCGACGTACAGGTCGACCGAGGCGTGGTTCTGCACCTGCATCGGGTTGGCCAGGCGCAGGCTGGGGTAATCCTCGGGCAACTGCTGGGCGGCTTCGGCCAGCAGCGCCAGGCTGGAGTCACCGCTGCACAGGATCACCAGCTCGGCGGGGGTTTGGCCAAGGTCGGCAATATTGTCGTCCGCGACGAAACCACCGGGTTGGGTCCTGAGCAGGTGCATGGTTAAACGCTGAGGGCAGCGCGCAATTGCGCTTCAAGGCCAGCGGCGTCCAGCTCCTGACCGATCAGCACCAGGCGCGTGATACGCGCTTCATCGGCACCCCAGGCACGGTCGAAGTGCTTGTCAAAGCGTGTGCCCACGCCCTGGATCAGCAGGCGCATCGGCTTGTTCGGGATAGCAGCAAAGCCTTTGACGCGCAAAATGCCGTGTTGCACCACCAATTGGGTCAGGGCGTCCAGCAACAGTGCTTCGTCGGCTTGAGGCAGGTCGATGGAGATGGAGTCGAAAGCATCGTGATCGTGGTCGTCTTCGCCTTCATGGTGGTGATCGTGATGGCTGTGGCGAGCGTCGATATGCTCTTCGGAGCCGGCACCCAGGCCGATCAGCACGTCCAATGGCAGGCGACCGCTGCTGGCTTCGATGATCTTAACCGCCGGCGGCAACTCTTCGGCCACTTCCAGGCGCACGCGGGCCAGGTCTTCGGTGCTGATCAGGTCGGCTTTGTTGAGGATCACCAGATCGGCGCTGGCCAGTTGGTCGGCGAACAGCTCGTGCAAAGGCGACTCGTGGTCCAGGTTCGGGTCCAGTTTGCGCTGGGCGTCGACTTGATCCGGGAACGCAGCGAAAGTGCCGGCGGCCACGGCCGGGCTGTCGACCACCGTGATCACCGCGTCAACCGTGCAGGCGCTGCGGATTTCCGGCCACTGGAACGCTTGCACCAAGGGTTTTGGCAAGGCCAGCCCCGAGGTTTCGATCAGGATATGGTCAAGGTCACCACGACGGGCGACCAGTTCGCGCATCACCGGGAAGAACTCTTCCTGCACGGTGCAGCACAGGCAGCCGTTGGCGAGTTCGTACACGCGGCCGTTGGCTTCTTCTTCGGTACACCCGATGGAGCATTGCTTGAGGATTTCGCCGTCAATGCCCAGTTCGCCGAACTCGTTGACGATCACGGCTATGCGACGGCCCTGGGCGTTATCGAGCATGTGGCGCAGCAACGTGGTCTTGCCCGAGCCGAGGAAGCCGGTAACGATGGTGACGGGGAGTTTGGCCAGTGTTTTCATCGGATGCCCTTTGGGGCGGGCATACGGGACGACAGGCCCTGCGGCGCGCGCAGCAGCGGATTTCGTCACCGGATCACCCCGCCCGGTTGAATTGGAAAATCGGTGACGAGGCAGGTCTCCTGGCTTGGGGCGTGCAGGTCTTGTGACCAACGCTGACTGCGCCTTCCCGCCGTCTCGGCAGTGGCGTGGCAGTCAACTGAACCCTTCACAGTTGCGGGGGCAGCCGCGGCTTGAACCGCGTTCCCTTCTTAGCTTCGACCTGGGCCGAAGAACCTCGAGGGTGCAAGGCTACGCAGTGCAACGGAGCGGGTCAATGTCGCGCCGCCTAAAGCATAAACTTACCCAGCCTGTGCCTTGACCAACTCAGTCTTTGTAAGGCTTGCGCCGATCCCGCAAAAGCGCCCTGCAATATGATGTCATATTCAATACGGAACGGACGCGCAGAACGACACCACGCAGCAGTGCTCATTTCATACAGAGACTCCTGCCATTTCGCAATTAGCGGAGTGTTTTTGAAATGTGGCGAATTTTAATCCATTGGCTTCAGGAATGAATCATGCTGATATCGACTTCTAACGCGCCCACCCCCCTCGCTCTTTTTAACAATACGGGTGCACTCAATAACAAACAGCCCGTCAGTGCTGACGCTGTTGGGCGTGCGCCGCTGGATTCTCAGGACAACCCTCCCGCAGCCCTGAACGCTCGCGGCAACTTACCGCGATTCAAACGATCAGAGCCGCTTATGAGCAGCCTTGTGGAACAAGGGATCAGCAAACGTGGCCCCCTACTCCATTGCTTCCAAGACGATCTGATAAATGGGATAAAAAAGCACTTTCGTGAGTACGCCGCAGGCGAAAACGACCGATTTGTAAACTTTAACGAATTGAAAGAAGCGGCAGGTCAAATACCAACCACCAGAGCTTTTTCCGCCGAGGCAACCCTCTATGCCAAAATACTCCTGCAGAACCCTCGGGTACTTCGTGAGTTAGATATCGGAATTGGTGACCATGGCCGGCCCGGCGCGGAAGATGGGAGATTTGATATTGAAAACATCGAGCACATGTTAACAAAGCCAACTTATATGGGAGAGCACTTTGCGATTTTGCTGGATTACCGACTCACCTGATTAGTTCGGTCAGATACAACACAGTCGGCGGTGCTTGATACAAGATGGCAAGGTTTCGACAGGCAAGCTGCGTTCGTCACTACGTATCAGTTTGACGCACATCACTGCGTCATGCTCTCCTACACATCTTGTTTCGGGTGCCCCTCACAGGGTGAAACGGGAAACCGGTGCGTCATAGACTTATGGCCAGTCCGGTGCTGCCCCCGCAACGGTAAGCGAGCGAAGCGTCAAATCCACTGTGCTGTGCATGGGAAGGAGACGCTTGTCAGGATGGACTCTATCAAGAGCCGCCCCTCGCAAGCCCGGAGACCGGCCCGAAAATATCAGATAACAAACCCGCGGTGGGCGGGCGCTGTTCAGAACCCTGCGTGCCTGGCTCGCGGGGTTTTCATGCGCTCGTTTCACCCTGATACCTGAAAGGGACGCGCCATGTCGATCATCAGCAGCACTTCGCACTCCGCCAGCAGCACTGCCACCTTGAGCCAACGCCTGACCGCCGCCATCGGTGCGTCAATCCTTGGTGCGTGCCTGGTGTATTTCGCCGGTTTCTCCCATATCGAAGCCGTGCACAACGCGGCCCACGATACCCGCCACAGCGCCGCGTTCCCGTGCCACTGAGACCTGCCGACATGATCAAGCGTATTGCCCAAACCGCAGGGTTCACCGGCTTATTGGCCGCCCTGCTGCTGACCCTGCTGCAAAGCTTGTGGGTCGCGCCGTTGATTTTGCAGGCGGAGACCTTTGAAAAGGCTCCAGCTGTTGCCGAAGTCCCCCATGAACATGCTGCTGGCACCGCTGCCCACACCCACGACGCCGAAGCCTGGGAGCCGGAAGATGGCTGGCAGCGCGTGCTGTCGACCACCGGTGGCAACCTAGTCGTTGCGGTCGGGTTTGCGCTGATGCTGGCCGGCCTGTACACCCTGCGCGCACCAACCCGTACAGCTCAAGGGCTACTGTGGGGCCTGGCCGGTTACGCGACATTCGTACTTGCGCCGACCTTGGGCCTGCCGCCTGAACTGCCGGGCACCGCCGCCGCTGATCTGGCGCAACGGCAGATCTGGTGGATCGGCACTGCCGCGTCTACCGCTGCTGGCATTGCTTTGCTGGTGTTCGGTCGCGGCTGGTTGCTCAAAGTGCTGGGCGTGGCGATCGTCGCCGTACCCCACGTGATTGGCGCTCCGCAGCCGGAAGTCCACTCCATGCTGGCCCCGGAGGCCCTCGAAGCCCAGTTCAAGATCGCGTCGCAGTTGACCAATGTGGCGTTCTGGCTGGCCCTTGGTCTGATCAGTGCCTGGCTGTTTCGCCGTAACCGCGACGAACACTACTCGGCATGACCCTCGTCGTCGGCCTGGGTTGCCAGCGGGGTTGTGATGTCCGAACCCTGCTGGAACTCCTTGATAGCGCCCTCGCCGAAGGCGGCATTGAACGCCAACGCATTACCGCGCTGGCGAGCATTGATCGCAAACAGGCTGAGCCGGGGTTGGTGGCCCTGGCCCAATTATTGAGCCTGCCCTTGCAGTGTTTCAGCGCCGAACAACTGGCCGGCTTTGAACATCGGCTGAGCCACAAATCAGACGTAGCATTTAGCCATACCGGCTGTTACGGCATCGCCGAAAGTGCCGCATTGGCCTTGGCCGAGCAACTCGCCCACGGCCCTGCCCACCTGCTCATCACCCGCAAGAAAACCATCCAGGCCACCCTTGCATTAGCCTGCGCCGGTTAAAATCCCGATAATTGCCGCTCTCGATCATGAGCAATCTTCATGCTCGCCCGTTTTTTCAACAGGAATTCCCCATGACCGTCTACTTCATCGGCGCAGGCCCCGGCGACCCGGAACTGATTACCGTCAAGGGCCAGCGGCTGATCCGCAGCTGCCCGGTGATCATCTACGCTGGCTCGCTGGTGCCTGCGGCAGTACTGGAAGGTCATCAGGCACGCCAGGTGGTCAACAGTGCCGAGCTGCACCTGGAACAGATCATCGACGTGATCAAAGCCGCCCATGCGCAAGGCCAGGATGTGGCGCGCGTGCACTCCGGCGACCCGAGCCTGTATGGGGCGATTGGTGAGCAAATCCGTCACTTGCGCGAGCTGGGCATTCCCTTTCAGATCATTCCCGGGGTCACGGCGGTGGCTGCCTGCGCGGCGTTGCTGGAAACCGAACTGACCCTGCCGGACATTGCCCAGAGTGTGATCCTGACCCGTTATGCGGATAAAACCAGCATGCCGGCGGGTGAGGACTTCGACAGCCTGGCCCGGCACGGCACGACAATGGCCATTCACTTGGGGGTCAATCATCTGGACAGGATCGTCGCTGAGCTGCTGCTGCACTATGGTGCAGATTGCCCGATCGCCGTGGTGCACCGCGCGACATGGCCGGACCAGGATTGGGTGGTGGGTTCGTTGAGTGATATTGCCCAGAAGGTCGCGACTAAAGGCTTTCGGCGTACGGCGCTGATTATAGTCGGGCGGGTGTTGGCAAATGATAGCTTTGGCGAGTCCTCGCTGTACCGCGCAGGTCACGCCCACCTCTATCGCCCTTGAAGACATGGACTGACCCACAGCCAATCCAAACTATCAGACAATCATCATAACTTGCTGAATTTAGAGCATAAAAAACGGCGCTCACGGGGCGCCGTTTTTTAAGCTCGCAGTGAACACCTTACTCAGTAGTAGGCGTTTTCTTTCTGCGTGTGATCAGTCACGTCGCGCACACCCTTGAGCTCAGGAATACGCTCAAGCAAGGTGCGCTCGATGCCCTCGCGCAGGGTCACGTCCGCCTGGCCGCAACCCTGGCAGCCGCCGCCGAACTTCAATACCGCGATACCGTCATCCACTACGTCGATCAGGCTCACCTGACCGCCGTGGCTGGCCAGCCCCGGGTTGATCTCGGTTTGCAGGTAGTAGTTGATCCGCTCATTGACCGGGCTGTCGGCGTTAACGTTGGGCACCTTGGCGTTGGGTGCCTTGATAGTCAACTGGCCGCCCATGCGATCGGTGGCGTAGTCGACTACGGCGTCGTCAAGGAAAGCTTCGCTGAAGGCATCGATGTACGCGGTGAAGCTTTTCAGCCCCAGGGCGGTGTCTTCAGGCTTCTCTTCACCAGGCTTGCAGTAGGCAATGCAGGTCTCGGCGTACTGGGTGCCGGGCTGGGTGATAAAGACGCGGATGCCGATACCCGGGGTGTTCTGCTTGGACAGCAGGTCAGCCAGGTAATCGTGGGCGGCGTCGGTAATGGTTATGGCAGTCATGGAAACTCCTCACAGGCTTGCCGGCAGTTTACGCCAAATTATTACGCAGGTACAAAGTCCGAGCATTTTTGTCGGAAAAGCCCCCCTATCCCCCTGACCGATGGCGAACAACCGCCCCATTGCCCGTGAAAACAGATCGATCGCCAACGCCTGCCTTGCACCTAGTTATATAGGCCTCCCGCAAAATCATGCTGAATATAGTGAATCCTCTTCGGCTATTGGTTGTGAGGATTCAATGAATATTGCTATGCAGAGTTTCCATTTCAAGGGTTTGCCTGAACAGCCAGCGCATCTGGACCATTTGATTGATTACGTGACCGCACGCATCCCACTGAAGTCGTCACCCGCTTCTGATTGTTATTATTACCCCCCGCAAGATTCCGCATTGGGTCGCGAGTGCAAGGAAGCCTTTCGGGTGCTGAAAAAACTGCAGGAGGATGAAGACTTTCAACAGTTCCTCTGCAAGAAACCAGAGCCTGACAATTCCGTACTGGGGCGGGACTTTCTCTACGACCTGCTCTCGACAATGCTCAGCAGCACCCGCCCGCCGATGCCCGCTCTTCCCGAAGTTTTCAGCATCGACGACCACGCCGTGGTCCTTCGACATGTCCCCACTTATTGGTCCATCGACGTCGATGTATTGCTCGACATCAACCGCCGCGTGGGCAATGGACTCAAAGCCGATGGCTCGGTAAGGCTTGATCTGGTCTTCAAGTATTACTCCATCGCCCCCCCACAGCCCAAGACCACCGCACAGTGGAAATCGGTGCTCTATGGCCTGCAGGAGCACCGCGTTCTGCAGCGACTAGGACACGACGGCCACGTAAGCGACTTGGAGCATTTGTTGGATGCACCGGCCGACGAAACTATCAAGGAGGTGACCCGCCAAATCGAAAAGGAAACCGGCCGATCTCTGTTCCGTACAGTATTGCCTGAGCACTATTCCCCATCGCAGCAGGAACTGCTCGCAACGACACCAACGGTCTTGCTTGAGCAGATTCTCAACAGCCCGCAGAACCTGGCACTGGCCGAACGGATAGCCACGGCGTTGGGCTGGTATGGCAGCCAAAAGCACGAAAGTTGCCCACAGCCGGTTCTAGTGAAATTACTCTGGCGCGCGCTATGGCTGACGATCATCCCCGCACCTCAAGCGTCCATTGATAATGAATTGAAGTTGTTCATCTCAGCGGGAACTTACTATTCGTCGATCCGCAATTCTTTGGCCCGGCGCTTTGAAAACGCCCTGTCGATCAGCCCTGAGTCGACACCCTTGGTGATGTGCGTGGCCAAGGCCAATATCGCCAGCGAGGTATGGGTCGCCGATATTCCCCAGGACCTGCCCTACGGTGTCACCACTGCCTGGGTCAACTTCAGAAGCGGTTTCCTTCTGGCCGAAGCGCTGGCACCAGGCTCATCGCGCCACATGACCTTCGAACAATTGCTCAACCTGCCAGCGGCACACTATAGCGCCCATGCCAACAGCCCCGAGCAACAAGCACTGGTAGCGGCCGCCAAGCTCGCGCCGAGCGTTTACTGGGCGCAAGCCAACGGGTTGATTGCCACTCGGCAGTCAGGCCACTCCCGTGAGGAACTTGCCCAAGCCGTAGCCGCCCTCGAGCAACATGAGCATGAGGTGTTCAACGCAGTCCGCGATCTTGCGCTCAAGCTGCCCAGTCGTTGGCGCTCGGCGTCGGACGCCGAGTACGACAAAGTTTTCCGTGAGGCCCTTGAGACGCCCAGGAACGCCTACAAGGTCTTGATCCAATCCCTGCTTGCCCACCTGGGTTCTGACACCCTTAATGTGGATCAAGACGAAATCACGGTGTACTCATTGCGAAAAGCCCTGGACAAGGTTCCGGTCGAATATGAAGACAAACGCAAGACCGATGCCGTTCGTTACCGGGCAGGTTTCATCCTTCGAATCGTAAAACCACGCCAGCCCTTCCATGCCAACTACATCGAGGTGTTCCCCCTCGCCGGATTGATTCGTCGACGTCCTGACATCAAGACCCTGCCGCTGGACGGCAAGGTCGTAGAGCTACGCGACGCGATGAGTTGGTGTAAATACAGGTTGGCCACCGAAGTCCCCTTTGATCCGAATGCCTACAAGGAGAGCAATACCCCTGTTGCAGGCCGCAAGGCCGAGTTGATCGTTGAGCAAGTCGGCGAAACATTGCCGGCCATCGATGCCCTGGGACGTCGAATCGAATCGTTCGCCCCTAATACCCTGTATGCCCCGCGCAGTGAACAATTGGCGAGTATGATCGCCCGAGAGCTGTTTTTCCGCGACGAAGAAGCGCTCCTGGAACAGACCCGCAAAAGCACACGGGAAATGGACATCGGCCGCGATGTACTGGAAGACATGACGTTCTGGGGCAAGGTATTTGTTCCCTTCTGGGCCGGCATTGACGACCTCGCATCCGGGGATCCCCAGCGCATCAAACCGGGGATCGCGAGCCTGACCATCGACTTCGTGTCTTTTGCCTTGCCGGTCGGAAGGTATGTTGCCGGCTCCAGCCGTCTGATCATCCAGGCCGGGAAAACCGGGTTGCGCCTGGCCTTGCCAAAACTCGCAAAACTGACAGGCACGCTGGTGATTTCAGTTCTGCAGGAACTCAACCCCCTGGCGGCGGTACCCAGCCTGCTCAGGCTGGCGCGCTTTGGACTGGTCAAGCTTGGCCGTATTGCCATGCGCCAGACGAAACGCGGGGTCGCCCTCCTACGCGATGGAACCCTCGCTGCCCGCCACATGAAGTCAGTTGACCCCACGACCTGGAAGCCACTTCAGGCCGGCGATCGACTCTTTACCGTCGACGGTTTCCCTGACATTCCGATGCGTAACGTCGGTAGCCTCGACGCGCCAGATTTTCGCCTCATCGATGCCGCGTCCAATAAAGCCTTCGGCCCGCGTTATCGCGAACCGATCACGGTGATCAGCAACAGCAGCCCGTTGATCCGTCAATACGCCGTCGACCCTCAGTTGATCAGCGGTCTCAAACCCGACGCACGCGGTATCTTCTCCCGCGCGGACTACAACCAGAAGTTCATCTGCAATGTCGATGACAAGGGCAAGATCGCGGTGTATCAGGTACGTGACAATTCCTATGGATTTATCCAGGAAACCGCCGCGGGCGCCGACAACAGCTTCTCGGTGGTCATGGTCAACCCGAAGAACAATCGCGACCTGTCGATCACGCTATCCTCCGTAGAACCGGGGCATTGGTACTCAAGCCAGATCAAAGTCACGGGTGGCGCGCCGGATGTCACGAACGTCGTGACCCCCTCGATCCTGCAGAAATGGACCGAATCCAGTGAACACGCCTTGAAAAAAACCCTGGACACCTTCATCAAGACCTACAATCTGGACCCCACCGCATTCCGCCAATTTGTCAAAAGCCGCGACACGTTGACACCCCGAGGGCAACAGATGCTCGACCGTGCGGGAACCGCCCGTACCGCCATTACCCACGACCATCTGGAGCATTGGCGCAACAGCTCGCAACGAGAACGCAACAGCCTTACCCTTGAAGGCTTCGCCGCTGACCATAACCTGGACCCACGGGATTTGGCACAGTACGTCAACCTCGATGGCAGCTATCGCGCCGCCGGCAAAGTGCTCGCCAAGCATGCCAACGGTGGAGAATTCACCGTACTGACACCTGAACACCTGGACGAATGGCACAAGCACTACATTACCCCTGGTTCAAGGCATTCCGTGCTCACGTTTGTCGATGAGAAAAACCTCAATCCGATGATCTGGAGCGCCTACGTCAATGACAATGGCAGCATGACCCGCGCCGGCAGGGAAATGTTGATCTTCGGGCAGAGGAGCCCGCTGGATCAACCGATCGCCAGGAAACGCCCCGCCCCGCCACCTACGGCAGGCGGCTCGAAACATCCGCGCCTGGATGAAGAGGCCGTCCCTGCCCGCCGGCGTTCCACTTCAATCACGGCGTCCTTTGACCATAAAATCAACAACAACGCACCGATCCTGCAGGACCCAAACGATGTCAGGCGCAGCTTGACCCTGGAACTGGAAGGCCCACTGCAAAACATCAAAATTACCGATGCCAACGGCTTTTTCGATGAGTTCATCGGCATGCAACATGTGGAAGTCAAGGAGGCTGCCACCAAGAGCATTCGCGAATGGATCTCCAAGGAGGGCAACCATCATCGCAAGCTCGATCGATTGCTGGAGGTCAAGAAACTCAACGAGGGCACGGAACGCGGACTCTCGGTCGTGGCCCGCACCGACATCAAGCGGTTCGATGTGCTGGGGCCGTACACCGGCAAGCTGCACTTGGACCAAGCTTCGGTGAATACCGAAATACTTGAAAAGGGTGAAGCGGCGGTCGGCACATATCTATTTCAGACCAACACCAGCGGTGCCAGCATTAGCGGCCACGGCAACAGTAATACGCTGAGCCTGATCAATGCGGTCAAGGTACCGGGCATTACCGATGTCGGTATCGAGAACGTCGGCTCCCTGTGCGTAGGTAAATACATGGTATTTATTGTCGCGTGGCGGGATATTCCGGCCGGGACCGAGTTATTGATGGACTATGGCAAAAGCTATTGGAAGTACTTGAAGCCCTGAGACCGGCCACTTGTAAAGCGCTTCGCCGACCAGATCCCTGGTCACCGAGGCGCTGTCGAAAGGGGTGCCGGAGCATCAACGCCAAACCAGCGTGTGAGCGTGCGGTAGGCAGGCCTCTCCAGCCATTGGTAACTCACAAATGCGCCCAGTCCGATGATGACGATACATCCAGGCAATATGGCGTAAGGGTCGATCCCCGTGCGGTCGGCGATCCAACGCCCGGCGCTGAGCACCAACACGTGGAGTAGATAGACCGAGTAGGAGCAATCCCCGAGCACCTTCAACAAGCGCGCGCCCTGGAAGTAAGGTTCCAGCGCCACGCAACTGAAGACCACTATCGCGCTGGGTACTCCCCACTCCAGGGCTCGGGGTATGTCCGCGCCATGATCAATAGCCACCAGGGCCGCTGCGATACTCAACAATGCCAGCCACGGCTTGGCCCGGCATAGGCCGCGCCGATACAGCATGCCGATCACCACGCCCATCAGGAACTCGAAAATAATGTCCTCATGGTAGAAGTCACTGGCCAGGTCAACGGCGGGAGTGATGATGTAGCACACCAGATACAGCAGCGCTGCTACCACCCACAAGCGATAGGCCGCGGGCACCAGCAAGGCAAAGGCAAACAGGCAATAAAACAGCATCTCGAAATTCAGTGTCCACCCGACATCGAGCAGTGGGTAGACGCCGAAGCCTCCCGGGTTTTGGGCCGGTATAAAGAGCATCGACATGAGTACATGACCGGGTTCGAGCCGAGCCTCTGGAAAGATCGCAGGCACAACGGCAACCACGAGAATCATGAGCAGGGTATAGAACCAATACGCAGGAACAATCCTCGCCACGCGCATCAGCATGAAACGCCCGGGGTTCAGCGCTTTGTCGGCAGTCGCCAGGTAAATCACCAAGCCACTGATGACAAAGAACACATCCACCCCAATGGCGCCTTTGTCGACAAACAGAAATTCCAGCGCGTTGCTGGCTTCAAAGTTGAAAAACCCTTGCATGAAATGGTGGCCCACCACACTCCATGCCGCCAAGGCGCGTAGAAACTGCACTGAAATCAACATCGGTGTCCCCTGTCCAGTCCGTAGGTAGGTATCCGACTGCTTCAGCGCTCACTTGGAGAAATGACCGGACCAATACAGTAGTTATAGATTCTCGTAGCGGTTCATGTCCAATACACCCTCTTCCACTGGCGTGGTTTCACGAATGTACCGCGACAAATCGTGGAAGTATTGCCAGAACTGCGGATGACTGCGGCGTACCCCCCAGCGATCGACTATTTTCTCAAACCGCTTGGCATCCTTGGCCTGCTCCATTTGCGTGACGAATTGCGGCACCTCTTGAGCTGGAATGTTGAACATGAAGTTCGGGTAACTGCTCATCACCCCCGGATAGATGGTCAGTGTGTCGAGGCCCGGCTGGTAGCGATAAGCCTCACCCAACAGGAAAGCCACGTTACTGTGGGCACGGTTACGCAGCATGCTGTAGACCACGCGCTGGCCACTCTGGGTTTCGATGCGCAGCATGGTGGCTTCGGGCAACTGGTCGATCACCTTGAGCCCCGCCGCCGGGCGCGACGTCAGGCGGCTAAGCGCCTGTTCGGCGTCCTGCAAGGCCGGGTCGATACAGGTGCGCGAGCAATAGGCCCCGGTGCAGCGGTTGATCGGGTCCGGGCTGACGTTCAAACCGCCGTAACGCGTCAGCAGTTGGTTGGCAAAATCGCGCTTGGGATCTTTCTCGTCCAGATGCAGCCCCGTGGGCTTGTCGTCATCAATGGCTTCATAGTCCAGCCACAGCTTGAGCTTGCCACTGTTCTGGTACCAGTCGTCAAGGAAGTCCTCGCGGGTGTCGGCCGGCATCAGACGCAGGAAGTTCTGTTCGGCGCCGTTGCGGATCAGGTCGAAGTACAAGCGCGTCTGGGCCTGGTGCGACACATTGCCGAACACGTCGAAGTTGACTGCCAACTGGTAATAAGTGCGCTCCAGCAGTGGGTAATCGAACAGCCACATCGTCTGCGGCACCTCACCGATCAGGCCCTTGGTCACCGAGGCGCTGTCGAAATGGCGAAAGATGGTCAGCAAGGCATTGTCATTACCCGCCCACAAGCTCGACCAACTCGGCGGCGGCACATCTGCGTAGCTATCGCGGCGCAACGCCTCATACTGATTACGCTTGTCGCGATAGGCCAGCCACAGGCCCAGCACACTGCCCACATCATCGTTTTGCCCAGGCATGGCCAACAATGGCGTGGCCTGGCCGCGGTAACGGGCATCGGTGATGTACAGGTCATGGTCCGGCTCCTGGAACAGTGTCCAGAAGTTGTCACGGATCACGTCCGTGGCGATCTGCCCACGGCATACAGGACCGCGGATGAAGGTGCGCACGAAGTATTCGGCGTTATCCAACATGAACTGATAACGCGCCTTGGCCGGTATGGCTTCGAAGGTTTCGAACGGGTTGGCACGGCGCCCCGGTCCGTAGCCCGGCAAGGCGCTCACCTGCCAGTCACCGGAATAGAACAGGTCTTTGATCCGTGCCATTTTCGCCGCGCTGAACGGGTAAGTGATGTGGGTTTTATGCACGATCACGCCCTGTACCGGCCACAGGCGGTAATAGACCTGAGTGCCTGGGTCATCGTTAGGACGACGGGTCGCGATCAAGTCGATCGGCTGCCCGCTCGGCGTACGCGAACGCACCCACTGGAAGTAATGCCCCGGCTCGCCGTTTTCGAAGTAAATGTGGGCGAGGAACAAATGCTCGTACAACCAGCGCGCCACCAGGCTTTGCCGGGCGCCCGGCTGGTTGAACAGGGTTTCCCATTGCTGCACCTGCAAGGCTTCCCTGGTGCTGGGAGCCAGACTCTGCTCATCAATCGGCGCACCGGAGGCCAGCCAGCGTTGCAGGGTCTGGTATTGCTGGTCGGTCAGGCCGGTGACGGCCAGCGGCATGCCCTCCTTGGGATGGGCGCCGGCATAGGCGTTGAACTCGCCGGGCGTCGCGCACATGTTTTGGCGGTTCAGGCCCAATACAATCTCGTCGGGCAGTTTGGCATTGGGTGGCAATGGCGCGTTATGCCCCAGCTCCAGCATACGTGCCATCAACGCAGCCTGGCTGCCCTGGGCATCCAGTACCGAATAGAAGCCCTTCTGCTGCCAGGCTTGTTTGCCGAACGCGTCATAGAACAGCCGTGTAGTCGGTGTGGCCTGGCTACGCTCGCCGTCGTACACCGGCACCTTGCTCGCGCCACGGGCCGCGCCCTCTGCGCTGCCAAGGTTGAGTTGGCAAGCAGAGTCGTAGCAGGCATGGCAGGCCACGCACTTCTCGGTGAAGATCGGTTGGATATCGCGGGTATAGGAAATCGCCGAAGCGCGGCCGTCAGCCTGCGCGGTACTGGCTATCAAGGCCAGGACGGCGCTGACGATCAAACGAAGTGACATGTATCGGGTCCCGATTCAAGGCGTGCGGTCTGTGAAGTGGCGGTGATTCTACCGGGCCATGACTGCCGACAACATGAGCGATATTCATGCAGAACCCTGACATGCTCTAAATCGGCACAGGTTTGCTATGATTCACGCCCTCCGTAATGCCTGACCAGAGTAGTCCCATGCCCGATCGTAGCGCTCGCCTGCAAGCCCTTCACAAAGCCCTCAAGGACCGTATCCTGATCCTCGACGGTGGCATGGGCACGATGATCCAGAGCTATAAGCTTGAGGAGCAGGACTACCGAGGCAAACGCTTCGCCGACTGGCCAAGCGACGTGAAGGGCAACAACGACCTGCTGGTCCTCACTCGTCCCGACGTGATCGGCGGAATCGAGAAGGCCTACCTGGACGCCGGCGCCGACATCCTTGAAACCAACACCTTCAACGCCACGCGGATCTCCATGGCCGACTATGGCATGGAAGAGCTGGCCTATGAATTGAACGTGGAAGGCGCCCGCCTGGCGCGCAAGGTGGCCGACGCCAAAACCCATGAGAACCCGGCCAAGCCGCGTTTTGTCGCCGGTGTACTGGGCCCGACCAGCCGTACCTGCTCACTGTCCCCGGACGTGAACAACCCTGGCTACCGCAACGTGACTTTCGACGAACTGGTGGAAAACTACACCGAGGCCACCAAGGGCCTGATCGAAGGCGGTGCCGACCTGATCCTGATCGAAACCATCTTCGATACCCTCAACGCCAAGGCGGCGATCTTCGCCGTGCAAGGCGTGTTCGAAGAACTGAATATCGAACTGCCGATCATGATCTCCGGCACCATCACCGATGCCTCCGGCCGTACCCTGTCGGGCCAGACCACCGAAGCGTTCTGGAACTCCGTGGCCCACGCCAAGCCGATCTCGGTCGGTTTGAACTGCGCTCTGGGCGCAAGCGAGCTGCGCCCCTACCTGGAGGAGTTGTCGAACAAAGCCAACACCCACGTTTCGGCGCACCCCAACGCCGGCCTGCCCAACGAATTCGGCGAGTACGACGAACTGCCGTCACAAACCGCCAAGGTCATCGAAGAGTTCGCCCAGAGCGGTTTCCTGAATATCGTCGGCGGCTGCTGCGGCACCACACCGGGCCATATCGAAGCCATTGCCAAGGCCGTTGCCGGTTATGCGCCGCGCCCGATCCCGGACATTCCCAAAGCCTGCCGCCTGTCCGGCCTGGAGCCGTTCACCATCGATCGCAGCTCGTTGTTCGTCAACGTCGGCGAGCGTACCAACATTACCGGCTCGGCCAAGTTCGCTCGGCTGATCCGCGAAGACAACTACACCGAAGCCCTGGAAGTCGCCCTGCAGCAGGTGGAAGCCGGCGCCCAGGTGATCGACATCAACATGGATGAAGGCATGTTGGATTCGAAGAAGGCCATGGTCACCTTCCTCAATCTGATTGCCGGAGAGCCGGACATCTCCCGTGTGCCGATCATGATCGACTCCTCCAAGTGGGAAGTGATCGAGGCCGGCCTCAAATGCATCCAGGGCAAGGGCATCGTCAACTCCATCAGCATGAAGGAAGGCGTCGAGCAGTTCATTCATCACGCCAAACTGTGCAAGCGTTACGGCGCTGCGGTAGTGGTGATGGCCTTCGACGAAGCCGGGCAGGCCGACACCGAAGCGCGTAAAAAAGAGATCTGCAAACGCTCCTACGACATTCTGGTGAATGAAGTCGGCTTCCCGCCGGAAGACATCATCTTCGACCCGAATATCTTCGCCGTCGCCACCGGTATCGAGGAGCACAACAATTACGCCGTCGATTTCATCAACGCCTGTGCCTACATCCGCGACGAACTGCCGTATGCGCTGACCTCCGGCGGCGTATCCAACGTGTCATTCTCGTTCCGCGGCAACAACCCGGTGCGTGAGGCGATCCACTCGGTGTTCCTGCTGTATGCGATCCGCAACGGCCTGACCATGGGTATCGTCAACGCCGGCCAGTTGGAGATCTACGACCAGATCCCGGTCGAGCTGCGTGACGCCGTGGAAGACGTGGTGCTTAACCGCACGCCGGAAGGCACCGACGCCCTGCTGGCGATTGCCGACAAGTACAAAGGCGACGGCAGCGTCAAGGAAGCCGAGACCGAGGAATGGCGTGGCTGGGACGTCAACAAGCGTCTGGAACATGCGCTGGTCAAGGGCATCACCACGCATATCGTCGAAGACACCGAAGAGTCGCGCCTGTCGTTCGCACGTCCGATCGAAGTGATCGAAGGCCCGCTGATGTCCGGCATGAACATCGTCGGCGACCTGTTCGGCGCCGGCAAAATGTTCCTGCCCCAGGTGGTGAAATCCGCCCGCGTAATGAAGCAGGCCGTGGCCCACTTGATCCCGTTTATCGAGCTGGAAAAAGGCGACAAGCCGGAGGCCAAGGGCAAGATCCTGATGGCCACGGTCAAAGGCGACGTGCATGACATCGGCAAGAACATCGTCGGCGTGGTGCTCGGGTGCAACGGCTATGACATCGTGGATTTGGGTGTAATGGTGCCTGCCGAGAAGATCCTGCAGGTGGCCAAGGAGCAGAAGTGCGACATCATCGGCCTGTCCGGCCTGATCACGCCGTCCCTGGATGAAATGGTGCATGTGGCCCGCGAGATGCAGCGCCAGGACTTCCACCTGCCGTTGATGATCGGTGGCGCGACCACCTCCAAGGCGCACACGGCAGTGAAAATCGAGCCCAAGTACAGCAATGACGCCGTGATCTACGTGACCGACGCCTCGCGCGCCGTGGGTGTGGCCACGCAGTTGCTGTCCAAGGAACTGAAGGCCGGTTTCGTCGAGAAAACCCGCCTGGAATATATCGACGTGCGTGAACGCACCTCCAACCGCAGTGCGCGTACCGAACGCCTGAGCTACCCGGCGGCCATCGCCAAGAAGCCGCAGTTCGACTGGAGCAGCTACACCCCGGTCAAACCGACCTTTACCGGCGCCAAGGTGCTGGACAATATCGACCTCAACGTCCTGGCCGAGTACATCGACTGGACGCCGTTCTTTATCTCCTGGGACCTGGCCGGCAAGTTCCCGCGCATCCTCGAAGACGAGGTGGTCGGTGAAGCCGCCACTGCGCTGTACGCCGATGCCCAGGAAATGCTCAAGAAGCTGATCGACGAGAAACTCATCAGCGCCCGCGCGGTGTTCGGTTTCTGGCCGACCAATCAGGTGCAGGACGATGACCTGGAAGTCTACGGCGACGACGGCCAGCCCATCGCCAAACTGCATCACCTGCGCCAACAAATCATCAAGACCGACGGCAAGCCGAATTTTTCCCTGGCCGACTTCGTCGCGCCCAAGGACAGCGGCGTGACCGACTACATCGGTGGTTTCATCACCACCGCCGGCATCGGTGCCGAGGAAGTGGCCAAGGCTTACCAGGACGCTGGCGACGACTACAACTCGATCATGGTCAAGGCCCTCGCCGACCGCCTGGCCGAAGCCTGCGCCGAATGGCTGCACCAGCAAGTGCGCAAAGAACACTGGGGCTATGCCAAGGATGAACAACTGGACAACGAGGCGCTGATCAAGGAGCAGTACAGCGGCATCCGCCCTGCCCCCGGCTACCCGGCGTGCCCGGATCACACCGAGAAAGCCCAGCTGTTCCAACTGCTGGACCCCGAGGCCCGTGAAATGCACGCCGGGCGCAGCGGCGTGTTCCTCACCGAGCACTACGCCATGTTCCCGGCAGCAGCAGTCAGCGGCTGGTACTTCGCCCACCCGCAGGCGCAGTACTTTGCCGTGGGCAAGGTCGACAAAGACCAGGTCGCCAGCTACACCGCGCGCAAAGGCCAGGACCTCAGCGTGACGGAGCGCTGGCTGGCGCCGAACCTGGGGTATGACAACTGAGGTTAAACCCCGACCACCCGGTTCGGCGCTCTTAAATTGCCGCTTCAGGGACGCCAGGACGGACCGGGCTGGGGTGACGACGGAGCGGGCGTGGCAGGTTCCATGCCCGATAACCGTTGTATCTCCGCCCGGGACAGCTCCATGCGTTTCTGAGTACGGGCGGCGGCCCGTTCGATCTCCAACTGGCCTATGGCTTGCTCATAGCGCGCCATGCTCTGGGCATCGCCCCGATCACTGTGCGCGTCCTCCAAGGCTTCATAACGGCGTGCCAGTTCGTCCTCAAGGGCCTCGAACTGTTCGGCGTAACGCTCATCCAGATAACGCAACCAGTACTCACGTTGAATCAGGCTTTCGACAAACGCATCGGTACTTTCAGTTGCCAGGATTTGTGCGCGTAACTGTGCCTGTAGCTCGGCATTGATCGGGTTTGCGAACGCCATGTAGGTCGGCTGCCCAGGCAGCTCCAGGCCGTCGGGCCAGCCGCGGGTCAAGCCGATCCGGTAACTCAAGCGCACCTCGGCCCGGTCCATGCCCACCGCGGCGGCTTCTGCGAGTTGATCGGCCCTGCTCAACCGAAACAACTGCCGCGACAGGTTCAGCAGCGCCCGGCCCCTGAGGTCGAGCCGCTGCTGTGGGATATCGCGCAAGGCGCGGTATTCGAACACCCGCACTTCCATCTCACTGAACGTGAGGATGCGGCCATCGATACAGGTGCCATGGGTTTCGGCTTCGATGAACAGGGTACCGCGCAACTCGGCATTTTCTGCGGCCCCCGCGATAACCCCCCATACCCGTTGCGTGAGGCTTGGACGATTGAGGTTGAATTCCGAGGTCAGGCGCAACAGCGAAATGAGGTGGAAAAACCGATCATGATCCTGCGCCTGTGCCAGTTGATTCCACAGCGCTGTTCGTTGTGTCGCCAACTCCGCTGAGGTATCGGCCAACCAGGGGTCAAGTGCCGGCTGCGCGGTATTTTGCAGCGGGTTTTCAATGCTCTCAGCCGGCAGGTAGCCGGCGTCCGGATCACTATCATCGTCGTCAGAACCAGAGCCCGAATCAGCATCGGAGTCGGAGTCCGGGTCCGACTCAGTGTCGGACCCGCCATAATTGCGACGATGGGCGCGGTCCAGTTCTGCTCGCGAAAAGCCCATGACCTCATTGGCCTCATGCGCCTCGGCGTAATTGCGCATTTGTTCAAGGGCTTGCGCGGTCAGGTTATGGTTATCGGACAGGTCCGTACCTGACACCAAGCCGTCGTGCGCGCCTTCGAGTAGAGACTGCGGGAAGGACACCAGCGCATTGCCGCTCAGGTTCAGCCGGGTCAGGTGCTGCGACTCCAACGCCCCCTCGGGCCAGCTTGCGATGTCGTTGTAGCTCACGTCCAGTGTCTCCAGGCGACTGAAGTCCCGCATATCAAATGCCTGCAGGTTGTTATGATTCAAGTCCAACCAACGCAAGCGCTCACTGCGCAATCGAGCAGGCAACGACGGCGCTTGCGTGAAGGCGTTGTAGGCCAGTTCCAGACGTTCAAGCTGCTCCATGCGTTGAACGGCTTCGGGCAGTGCTGTCAGCTCATTACCACTGAGTATCAACCGGTTCAATGGGCCAAAGGCGGCTAAAAATCCGTTGCTGCCTTGCGCAGTGAGCTTGACCCCCGTCAGATTGAGGCTGCGCACATGGGTAAACGGCACGGAGAGCGCGGGAAAATCACCAGGTTGGGTCGCCTGCAAGCTCAACGTCTCGACCTCGCCAGCCGGGCGCCCTTCTACCACAGCCCGAACCCAGGATTCGCGGATCGCCTGTGCGGGGGTTACTCGCTTCAGACTGTCGAGACTGTCGCCAAAAGCGCGCGCCTCGCGGGTAAACAACCAACCATTCAACTCACGCGTCAGCACGTCGTGGGTCTGATACCACCGAGCGACCTGCGTATCTATTTGCAGGTCGCTCAGCCCCGTCTCGCGCAGTTGCCTGACCCTGGCCATGGCTTGCTCTTGCGTCGAGAGCGGGCTTAACGCCCTTATCGCATTTTCCGGAACACCCTCAAAGTGTCCACTACCCGATGGCAAGGGCAGCAAATAGTGCGCTACCGAACCTGCGGTCTGCTTCGGGGGAAACACCAGGGGTTCCTGATCCAGCGCAAACCGGCTCAACGCCCCCTCAGGCAATCCTTTGGTCGTCTCGATCCGACGCCGCGCTGCATTGAGTACCGTCGTGCCTTCGACGCTCAACGGGTTGCCTGCCAACTCAGTGCGCATCAACACATCTGAATCATCAAGCGCGAGCGGTGCAAGGCTCGTCAACTGATTGTCACGTAAGTCCAGGCAAGCCAATTGCGCGAGGTGTTCAGCACCTTGCGGCCATTCCCGTAGCATCGATTCGCGCAGGTTCAGCGCCGTCAGGCGGGTCAGTGCGCTGACGTCGAGGGTGCCCAGCCGGTTGTATTGCAGGCTCAGCACTTGCAGCCTGTTCAACCCATTGAATTGAGCCTGTACTGCCGGGGTCACTGCGATCTGGTTGTCGGACAAGTCCAGGTGTGTCAATTCCGGCAGGATGTCCGCACTGATCGGTACCTCAGTGAGGCGACTGAAGCGCAGTTCAAGGCTTTGCGTTCCGGCGAACGCCTGGATGAAACCACTGAGCTGATCAGGCGGCACATCCTCCAGCCAATTCACCTTTAACGTTTTGACATGCGAAAAGGTACCGGCCGGCAACACCGGCAATTCGCGGATTTTTTCAGCGACCAGGGGATTGGTCGGCGACATCTTTGGATCCGGCAGTTCAAACATCGAAATATCGATATCGGTCGGCAGGCCATAGCGTTGGCATACCGCCCCGCGCCAGCTTTTCTTCAGCAACGCCAGGATGCTTGCATTCTGCCCGTCCCTCCAGCGCACCCGGAGTACGGGGACCAAAGAGGGTTCGTAGAACGGCTTGAAAATGCCGAGGTGTTCTTCACGCAGCGCTTGCACGGCGTTCATCCGCGTTTGTGGCGTGTTCCACAGGCCCATGACCACGTCCGTCATTCGACGGCCGACAGGGACCTCGCCCATCAGCAGGCTCAATTCTCCGCGTGCAAAGCCTCTGACCATTTCGTCCAGGTTCGCCAGGTGTGGCCCGAACGACCCCGCATAATTCCTGACGTGCTCATAGGCTGGCTTGAAGTCTTCATAGCTGAACGTCGACCAGTCCAGCGATAACCCGCTCCATAACCGCTCGTACCCGCTATAGAGCTCGGCAGGCAACGTGGCAATGGCGGTCTGGGCCAGATCCAGTCGCTCCAGAAGCGGCAGTTTCTGCACATAGGCGGGCCATTGCATTGGCACGTTGGGCGCCACGATCTTCAAGCGTTTCAAGCGTTGCAAGGGGCTTAAATCCAGGCCGTTGAGGACGTGGCCGTCGTAGGCGAAATAACCGAGCTCCAGGTGTTCAAGGCCGGCCAGTGCCGTCAATTGCGACGATAACTGCGCGGTCAACTGATGTGCATCGAAGCTGACTGCCAAATGTTTGAGCCCTGTGAACTGTGCCAACACCTGGGGCACGCGGGTCAACTTCGGGCTGGCATCCGTGGTTTCTACGGTTGGGAAATAGGGCGGCCGCAAGGTCAGTTTTTCGAGAGAGGGAAACTGGCTCAGAAACCCATCGATATTGGTGTCATGCAGGGCCGTACCGAGAACAGATAGTTCACGCACGTATGAAAAGTTCGCCGTCAATGAAGGCAACGGTTCATTGAGGGTCAACGCCAAGGCATCGGCACTCGGCACTTTCCCGGCCAACCAAGAACGGCCCCAGCTACGCTTGAGCGCTTCCCCGGCGAGGAAATTGCTCTGACGATTGGCTACCGACGAGCGATTGACCCAATGATTGAGCGCGTCATGCAGCGCCTGGCGCTCTTCAAACAGCGCTTTCAACCTGCTGACGATTGCTCGGCCATCGTTCCCCGCCCGTACCAGCTCAAGGAAAAACGCATTGATCTGCACCTCATCCAGATCCGGATAGATTATGCGCACCTGATGAGCCAGCAGCGGGCTCACACTCGGCCCCCGCCCACTGGCCTGATAACCTATCAGCGTGTCGTTGATGCGCACCGGCGGCTTGAACCTGGGCACTTTTGGCTCCAGCCACGCCGAGGCCTCCAGACGATGCGCATCGGCTTGCTCGATCAGTTTGCGTTGCAACACGGCGTGTTGGCTGACCTGCGGCACTCCCAGGCTCTGGCGCGCCTCATCGGGCAAGGCATGCATCAGCGAGGCGAAAAAGTTGTCGCCCTCCGGTGCCAGACTGTTGAGTGCTTCGCCCCGCTCATCGAACGCCTGGTAGCTGGGGCCGTGCTTGACCAAGTATTTTTTCTGCGCCGCGGTGGGCGCACCAATGCTGTCGATCAGCGTGCCACGCGTGTGGGTGCTGCGCACTTCCAGGCGCAACGTATCCGGCCAGCCCGGCAGCGTTTGAAGGGCATGCAGCGCCAGCCGTCGGCTGTCGGCCGCGGCAATCGTCTCGCTACGCAGCCCGGCGTAGGCTCGGGCCAACCGTCCTTGTCGCGCATACCAGCGAGCTTCCTCGAGCATGTTCAAGGGTACGCGCGCGGTGGCGGCTAGCCGTTCAAGCTCATCGACACGGGCGTGGTCGAGCACCGTTTGCGCTGCCGCCTTGCTGAGCCCCGGGCAAGTGCGTTGCAGCAGGCTGATACGCTTGTCCAGCGGCTCGGTGCCGCCGTAGATACTGTCGAAAATCGCCGGCCTGCGCTCGCGCGCATAGTCGGCCAGTCGCTGGTTGAACCTCGCCTTGCGCGCGTCGAGGCTGCCTGGGCCGTCGGTGCCGAGCAACTGCACCCGCTCTGAATCGTCCAACGCCAATAGAATCCGCGCAGGCACTTCGCCGCCGAGAATATCGCTGCGCCCCACCTTGATCGGCAGCGCTGCGCGCCCACCTTTAAACGAGCGGTGAGCACCATACTTGACCGACCGGCCGAAGGTACCGGCCCCCTCGAACACTTCCAGTACGCGCCCTCGCGGCCAACCGGGCATTTCAACGATCAACGGCAGCGCATACAGGTACAGGTCATCAATATCACGGGTACCCTCTAGTTGCTCGATCACCCGCGACACATCTGCATCCGCCTTGAACAGGCGCAGCGCATCAATCAGCTCGGGCGGCGCAAGCGTATGGTCCATATGCATCTTGCGCAGCGTGTTGTCGATGACGCCGCTGACATCGGCGACCTTGAGCAACTCCTGGTCAGTGAATACCTCGGTTTGATGCCCCATGCGCCGCAACAGCGTCAACCGATCCCACTCCAGCGGGCGCTCCAGGGTATGCCGCCAGGCGCCGTGACCGTTGTGCTCAAGCATCGGTTGGTAGGCCTGGGGGTCGGTGGGGTGCTTGATCCGCCACTTCTGAATTGACTCGTCAAAGTATTGCTCGTAAACCTGAGGGCCTTGGCGGATATAGGTCCTGCCCTCTTTCACATACTGCCCTTGGGCGTTGGGGTAGGCGGCGCGGTCCAGGGTCACGGGGTGTTCATAACCACTCAGGCTCGGCTTCCACAAGCGTACCTGGCCATCGGGCCGCTTAACCTCGCTAAGTGCCTCGATCACCGGCTCGGCCTTGGCCGCTCGCCAGCGACTGACGCCCGCCCCCACACCGGCCATCACGGCGATCTGTGCCAGGTTCTCGGCCACGTCAATCAAGTGCGCCTTGGCCGCCTGGCGGTCACCTTCGCCCCATTCAATCGCACCTTCCAGGGTTTCATAGAGCAACTGCCCGGCCATCACCCCCATCATGACCTCGCCCAGCACCGGTACGAACATCGACACCATGTTCAACCCCAGCATGCCGATTTCCAGCAGGTGCGCCAGTTTGGCGTCACGGGCCTTGGCATCCACGTCCGCGGTGGGCACGGCATGGGCCCGTGCATCTGCGATTACCTGCTCGCGGTGTTGCTCGTAGAAGTACTGCCAAGGGTCGATGTTCGCCGCCCAGATCCCTTTACCGCGCCGCGTGCGCGTTGAGGGATCAAGGAAAGGGTCGGGGTTGGGTTCAAGCTTGGCAGGCGCCTCGGGCGGCAACTCCTTGATGCCGGTGATGAAGTGCGGCGTGGTGAAATCTAGCAATTTCTTCCACGGTGAGCGCCAGATGTCGGTGGGTGAGTCGGCGGCTTTCTGGGTGAACTGGCTGAAGTAGTAGGGCCGCTTGTCGTAGGGCACGAAGCGACTGAAAAACTGCTGGTACGGCGTCGGCGAGGGATCATTGGCCTTGGCCGGGTCGCGGGCGGTGAACAGGCGCTTGAATTCAGCCTGCATTTGCCGCCAGCGGTAGCGCTTGAGCGGATGCTCAGGGTCCTGGGGCACATAGATGATCAGCTCGTCCGGGTAGCTGTATTTCTTGCAGATCGAGAACACCATGCAGCCGGTCATACGCAGCCGCATCAGGCCCAGGGTCCTGAACCAGACCTGCTTGTCGCCCATCCAGGGATGAATTTCACCCTCGATCACCGACAGCAGCATGCGGTGATCGGCCGGCTCGATATCGCCGGTCAACAGTGCCTGCTCGGCGGCGGCCCTGACGGCGGCCTTCTGATTGGCGATGAACTGGTCACGCAGGGTGACTTGCGCGCTGGCGTCTTCGGGGTAGAAAAATGATTGCAGGTAGGCCTGGTATTTGGCGCCGATATTGAGGTTTCGACACAGCGTCAAAAACTCACTGACCTTCAGGTTGATCGCCACCGAGTGGTAGGTGCCGGAGGTGCCGGTGGCTTGCATGAACCCGGAGGTCTTGTGGTAAGCGCCCTCCTTGCACTCGTAGGCCTCAAAGTTGTGCAAGGCCGCTTCCAGCAGGGGCAGTTTCAAGAACTCGAAATCCCCCGCCTCGACTTCGGCAATCCCCACCGCCAGCGGGCGGCGCAGGCACAACAGGGTTTTGTCGACATCGAGGTCCAGTCGGTACTGATCCTTCAGGGCTGTGAGCAGCAAGGGCCGGGCGAAGTCGTCGATGCCCTGGAAGGAGGCCATCGTCTTGTCCAGTTGCGTCTGGGTGGTGAGGTTGGCAAGAAAACGGCCGGTCACCTCATTGCGTTGCTCAGGCGTGGCGTTCGCGAGCCACGCTGGCATGACCGTGCTGGCGTCCTTGAGCGCCTGCTTGCGGGCCGGCGTCGCGCTGATCAGCCAATCAGGACTGCTGCGCTCCAGGAAGTCACCGTGCAGGCTTTGGGTGGCGTTGAGCTTTTTCACCGGCTCAGGTACGTCGTTGGTTGGCACGCCCGGCGAAGAAAGCTGGGATGAAGAGTCCATCGTGTCACTCCTTTGAAATGGACTGACAGCACATCACGGCGCCCGCTAGGCCAGGCGGTGCATATATGACGTCGTGCGCGTTCGGGGCGGGGCGCCGGCAGTGGTATTCCTGTACCGCCTGCGGGGTCACCACATTCGATTTCCTGTCGCTTCTCTCAAACAGGTAAAAGGATTTCATCATGCCCACCCCGAGCACCCCCACGACCCTGAGCCAACTGCCCGCCCAGGCCATCCATGCGCATTTCGCTACGCGCCCGGCCTTGTATTCCGTGGTGTTCAATGCCCTGCGCGACCGTATCCTGGAGCGCTATCCATCGCTCAAGCTGGACTTGGCTACCGTCAAGCTGGCCATCCCGCACCCCGATGGGGTGTACACCTACCGGTCGTTGATGGAAGTTGCCATCGCCCATGTGCTCAACCCACAGTTGCTCGACCTACGGCCCAAACACGGAATGGCGTACTACCTGACGCAACAGATTCCCACGATCCTCAAGCCTGATGCCGCGCCGCAGATCGACATGCAGGCAATCGCAAGCATCATTGATGAACTGCCCGAATCGATTCACCTGTATTTCCAGGCTGCGCTGGCCGACTACTGGAGCGAAACCGACAGCCATGGCAGCAGCCGCTGGCAGTGGCTGGGCGAATTTCTCAACGGCCGGATGACGGCAATAGCCGCCAGCCAATCGAGCTTGAACCCGACCCAGCGGGACATGCTCAGGGTCGTCGCTACCTGGCCGGTGCAAGCCGAGCGCCTGCCCCAATCCTCACCCGCCACCTATGTTTATTTGATTGAGAACACATTCACCCATGCCGGCGAACAGGTCAGCCTGCTAACCCCCGACCTGCTGCTGGTGCGCGACAAGCAGGTGCTGCTGTACAGCGTGGCCGGGGATATCCAGGCGTTTGACGGCCTCGATGACTTCGGTGTTGCCTGGGGAGCCAGGATGCAGGCGCGCTTCCAGTTCGACAGCCTTACGTGGCGGCGCAACGAACCGGACGGCAATGTGTTCGAGCAACAGGCCGGCCTGATCCTCAATCAGCAACTGGAAGATCTGGCGACGTTGAAATTTCAGGGCCAGGACGAAAGAACGCTTGAACGACGCCTGGGAAAACTCACCGATCCGGCGCTGCTGTTTACCCAGGTGCCGACAGCCGCTGAGCCGACCTTGCAAAAGGTCAATGAGCAACTGCCGCCATGGCTCGCCCAGGCCAGCGTCACCGACCGTTTTGCCTACCATCGCCACGTACAGGACATGGCGCAGGTGCTGCAACGCAACCAGGGCCGCTCGTTCAACGAGGGCATTGAAAACATCTACGGTTTCAGCCGCGCCGCGCTGCGCAAGCAGATGCAAGCCGATCATGGCGACTGCGACCCTGACGAAGTGGTGCTGGACTTTGCCGTGGCCGCCGGTTATCCAGGCGGCGCCGGTATTATCGAGCATGTGCGCATGTCGCTGACGGAGTTGGCGCTGAAGAACCTGGCCGGCAAACCTAAAGGCACACTCACGCTGTCCTCCAAAAATGCAACGCCCCTTCCAAGCTGGCTCAATGAAGACTACCTGCTGGGCAGTACCGGGCTGATCCAGCGTGTCGATATCGGCGCCACCTATCCACAAACAATCAAAGACACCTTGTTGTCCGACACGGTTGACGCGCGCCGCCGGGAAACCCTGTTTACCCGCGAACTCAAGGTCAAGCTGCCGATGCAGGCACTGGAATACAAGATTCGCGGGCAGCATGGCGTCACCGTCACCGGTTATCGCTACGTCAAAGCGTTGATGGGTGAAATGCCCTCGGACCGAATCGTCGACGAACAGGAGATTGTTCTGCGCCCATTGGCCCTGTGCCGCAAGCCCGGGGCCGCACCGGATGAAGTCAACAACGCGTTCATTATCGAGCCGCGTGATACGAGTGTCGGCCCGCACCTGCTGTACCAGCCGCTGTATGCCGAGGCCCTGCATGAATACCCGACCCGCCAGGCCTTGCTCGACGCACTGGCCGCGCCCGGTGCGTTGCAAGACACGGTGCTGGCGTGGCTGAGCGACACGGCCCGCCCCATCTATGACCATGGCGGCATCAAGGAACCGCACATCATTCGTTTCCTGCCCGGGGATGAATTCAGCATCCCTGAAAAGCCAGCACCTGCGACGCTCGCCGTCGATGAAGGCGCGGGCGAATGGCTGCAATCGCAAGTCAACGGTCAACTGCTCAATCATCTGTTCGGCAGCACGGCACGGGCCTTGGTCGACCTGGCGGACCGCGAGTCGGTGTCCAACCACGAAAGCCGCTGGGCCGTCGTGATGGAAGGCGCGTGGTTGCTGTTCAATACCCTACTGTTACCGCTGGTACAGGGCCCGGCCATGCTGGCTGGTTGGTTCATGGTGCTGGTCAGCAGCCTGGAGCAGGATCTGGCCGGCCTGGACAGCAACGATCCCACCACCCGTGAGCTGGCCCTGATCGATCTTTTGCTCAACACCGCCATGGTGCTGCTGCACGCCACTGCCCGTTCCGATCGGTCTCGACAGCCGTTGTCGGAGCCCTCCGCGCAGGAGCATGCCCTGCACCTGGAAACGTGGCACCGCTCGGCGGGACTGCCCGCTGCGCAAGAAGCGCCCATAGTGCGCCATGGCCCAGTATCGCTGCCCGGTGAACCACCGGCGACCGGCCACACGGCCCTGGACTTCGGTCACTCGATTGCCAGCCCTCAAGCCGGCGCGAAGTTGCTCAAGGCGCTGCTCGATGTGCAAGTTCCGTGGCCCACTCCGCTACCCTCCCCTCTAACACACGGTGTTCTCAAAGGGCTGTACTGGATTGACGGCAAGTGGCACGCCAGCATTGGCGGGTTGTTGTTTCAGGCGAACGTGGTGCCGGGTTTCAACGAGGTCTATCTGGTGCATCCGGACCATCCCCAGCATCCCGGCTTCAAGCTGGTCAGCGATGGCCAAGGGCATTGGCGGCTGGACCGGCGTGCCAGGCTGGAGGGTGGCATGCCCAGGGACAGCTTGAGTGGGTGGAAGTCAAAGCGTGACCAGCGTATTCGCACGTTAAAACAAGAATTTGACGCGCTCTTGATAGAGATGAATTCAGAAGTGATCTCTACCGCTGTGTTGGAGTCCATCTTGAATACGACCCGCGCCAATCTGGCCGACCAGGCGACACTTCTGAGAAAGGACTGGCTACTCCTCGGCACCTCAGCCAGCATCCCGCAGCTTCACGCCCAGGTCGCCAGGCGCCACGCGGCCAGGCGAGTCGATACAGCACATGCCAGGGCCCAGTGGGAAACAGCACTCGACAACTACCAACAAAACGGCCGGACATTGATCCCTGTGATGCAGCGAATCGAAGCCAAGGCCGATGAACTGATGCAAGCCGACCGCACAGATTCCACACGCAGGCAAACACGAGATAAGGCCACAAGAATCATCTATAGCTACTGGAGTTCGGTCTTTGCGTGTCTGGCGCAAAAAATGGCCGACACTCTGGTAAGCGACAACGGCGAAAACTCCGACGAGCTCGGTGAGCGCGCCAATCGAGAATTACCGGAAAACATCACCCATGCCTACGATGAGTACATCAACACCAAAAAGCGCCAAGTAGCGGCCCTCAATCAAATGATCGAGCCGGCAGAACAGATCGAGACCTTCCTCAAGCAAGCCGACCCTGCACTGCGCCCATTACTGTTGGAAGGAGACCCTTCCGATCAAAACATCTCCTCAGTGGCGATCAAACAGCATGCACTGCTAGTGTTCACTGATTTGGTGTTCAATCGAACCCATCGCCCAATGGGGGTGATGGAGTTTCCGTTCATCCGTGTACTCCACGACCCCCAAATCGTCAGCATTGTGCTCGCACATACAGAAATGCGCACCACCTCAGGCTACTCGACGGTGGAGCAAATCAATGTCCTCAAGGGTGCCCTTGAGCGCTATGAGCAACTGGAGAATGCCGTTAAGTCGTTGTACGAAATGAACTCCGGTTTCGTGCGGGAGGCTTATCGCGTGTCGTACCTGGAACACCTGGGTGAGGCACGTTCAAGCCTTGAGGCGCAACTGGCCAACTTGATCCTCGTTGAAGAAAAGATTGCCCCCAGGCCGGCTCTCGACAAAACCAAACGACAAAAATCCACCACCCGGCGGGTGATCAAAACCGCAGACAAGAAGAGTCTGGTGGGCGACATGCGTACGCACCAGCCCAATGAACCGGGCAATTATGTCGACATTGCCGACCCACTCACCGGCGCAATCATCGCCTCTTACCACGAACATCCCAGCGAAGGCGTTTGGAAAATCGTCAAGCCCGAGAGTGTGCCGGCAAAAACGCCCGCGCCTGTGGTTCGCTCATTGAAAAGAATCAAAGCGGATGCACAAACCATCGAAAACGAGCGAACCAGTATCAATGAACGTATTAGCTTCCAACAGCGCAAACTCCAGGAGCCCAGTCAACGCGAGACAGTCAACCCCAGGGATTGGGAGGAGATGCTGAGTCAACATGCGGCAAAATTTTCAGCATTGGCCAAGGAGCTTGAGAGCGCGACTGGCGAAGAAGCCGCTGCCCTGCGCAAGCGCTACGATGACGCGGCAAAAGCTGCCTCTAAACAGGCTCACAAGGTGTGCGCCGAAGGGTATCTGTTACAGCGCCCCAAAGCCTACAAGGTCGATTATTTACACACACATGGTTTTGTTGATATCAACCTGGTGAAGAAAAAAAAACGTATTCCACTGAAGGCCGGTGACTTTCTCACCGAATATGTCATACGTGACAAACGTAAAATCAAACCAGGAATAAAGTGGGAGGAAGCTAACCTGTGGTACGCGCACTTCCATTACACCTCCGTCGACTCTCCCGTCTCACCGCCTAATTACGGCCACCTGAAGACCCCAGCAGAACGCCTGTTTACGCGCAAAGAACTGATGGAGCGGGACAAGGCCAATAACCGCGTCGTGATCTATCTGGATGACGCACGGATCGATGCGCCGCTTGATCAGAAGCTGTTCCTGCACCTGGAGGTGTACGGTCGTTCTTGATCGTTTCCACTCGTGGGAACGATCAAGAAGCAGGGTTCAGAGGGCTGATACAAGCCAGCCGCGTGCTGCCCAATTGTCTATGCTCTGTAAGACAGCCTTGCGCACGAGGGTTTTATGAACGATCCAGCCAACAACAAGCCGCCAACCTTCTGGCAAATGCTCCACAGCGTCCTGGCAGCGGCCTTTGGTGTTCAGAGCGGCAAGAACCGCACCCGTGACTTTACCCACGGCAAGCCCAGCCACTTTGTGATCCTGGGCCTGCTTTTCACGGCGGTATTTGCCTTGACGTTGTTCGGCATCGTCAAGCTTGTGCTGCACTTGGCCGGGGTTTAACGCAGCAGTAATTGCAGGCTGAACGGGTACCGGTAGGATGCCGGTTTGCCTACGGCCGACAGTGCGCGAAAATCCACCGACGGCGTCGACGCCTGCAACTGTCGCGCCTGGTCGGCATCGATCAGTTGGAACAATGCTTGTTGACGGTCGCGCGTGCCGGTCGCGCCGATATCGATACCCTTGGCATGGTCATTGATCAACACCATCGCCCATCCGCCCAAAGTGAAGTGCCCTGCCACCAAGGTACTCAGGCGCCCATCCAAGCGTGCCCTGAGGATTTCTGGCGAGCTATTGAGCGCACTGAACAACACGTCTTTACCCGGCACCCGCCCGCTGTCTTGCAGGGCCTGCATGGCACCCAGTGCCATTTCATCATTGGCCGACCACACCAATGCGGCCTGCGGGTAGCGTTTGAATAACAGTGTGGCCTGCTCAAAGGCACGCTGGCGGTTCCACTCACCGTAGACAAGCTGACGCAGACGCACTTGGGGGTGCTCGGCCAACGCACGGCGCAAACCTTTTTCACGCAACTGCGCAGCCGGGGTGTTCTTGGCTCCGGAAAACGCCAACAGCTCAAGGGATGCCCCTGGCGCGAGCGGGGCATGGTTGCCTAGCAGGTCGATGAGCATCAGGTAACCGGCCTGCTCATCGTCGGCCACCAGGCTGCCGATCCACTCAGCGTCTTTATGGGCATCCAGCAATTGCACCTGATCGCCGGTCAGTGCGTTATTCACAATCAGTAGCTTGACCCCACTGCCCCGGGCCATGCGCAAGATCGGCGGGGCTACATATTGCTCATTGACCAGCACCAGATAGTCGGGCCGCTGACTGCCTTGCAGCGTCTCACGGGCTTGTGCCAGGGTGTTATCGGCATTCCGCTCGGAATAGCGCACGCGCAAATCCAGGCCGAGGTCCTTGGCGGCGGCCTGCATGAATTGCGCATAACTGACCCAAAAGGTTTCCGTGGACGAGCCTGGGTTAAGAAAAACCACCGACGCCGCCCGGGCCATCGCCCCGTACGTCGATCCTGCTAACCACATACACGTAATCAGAACCTTCAACATGGTTGTTTCGAGCCTGGAATATTGATCGCCATAATAGTGGCAATGCGACAGCAAATCGAGGCTCAGTCAACGCTCTTTTACTGGTGGCTGACCCAGAACACGGCCGTCCCGACCACCAAGATGATCAGGAACAGAATGGCCCAAGCATCCACGGTACTGTCAGGTTTACGGGCTTTGGTGGAATTGCTCATTGCATCGCCTCTTGTCAGTTTTATAGGTGACGGCACTAAGACTCGACCACAGTAAAGACCAGAGTTGCCCCTATGACAAATGTGGGTATGGCGATAACAGTTCTCATTAGTCAGTTTGGTTATTTACATATACCCAAACATCACTTTTGCGCATATACGCAAACTGGTATCGTGCGCCGGCTCCGTTGGGAGTGCGCGGCCGTGCGCGCAGATTTGCCGAGAACAGGACCTATATGTACGTATACGACGAATACGATCAGCGCATCATCGAGGACCGCGTCAAGCAGTTCCGTGATCAGACCCGACGCTACTTAGCAGGTGAACTGAGCGAAGAAGAGTTCCGCCCTCTGCGCCTGCAAAATGGCCTTTATGTTCAGCGCTTTGCGCCGATGCTGCGGGTCGCCGTGCCCTATGGCCAGCTGACTTCGCGCCAGACGCGAATGATGGCCAGGATTGCCCGCGACTTCGACAAAGGCTATGCCCACATCAGTACCCGCCAGAATGTGCAGTTCAACTGGCCGGCCCTGGAAGACGTGCCGGACATCCTGGCTGAACTGGCCACTGTGCAAATGCACGCCATTCAGACCAGCGGTAACTGCCTGCGCAACGTGACCACCGATCAGTTTGCCGGCGTGGCTGCCGACGAGTTGATCGACCCACGGCCGTGGTGCGAGATCGTGCGCCAGTGGACTACCTTCCACCCTGAGTTCGCCTACCTGCCGCGCAAGTTCAAGATCGCCATCAATGGCTCGACCTCGGACCGCGCCGCCATCGAAGTGCACGATATCGGCCTGGAGCCGGTGTACAACGCTGCCGGTGAGCTGGGTTTCCGCGTGCTGGTGGGTGGTGGATTGGGCCGTACCCCGGTGGTCGGCGCGTTCATCAACGAGTTCCTGCCGTGGCAGGACCTGCTGAGTTACCTCGACGCCATCCTGCGGGTCTACAACCGCTACGGCCGTCGCGACAACAAGTACAAAGCCCGGATCAAGATCCTGGTCAAAGCGCTGACCCCTGAGGTGTTTGCCCAGAAAGTCGACGCCGAAATGGAACACCTGCGCGGCGGCCAGACCACCCTGACCGAAGCCGAAGTGCACCGCGTCGCCAAGCATTTTGTCGATCCTGAATATAAAGCCCTGAGCAACCAGGACGCCGAACTGGCCGCCCTTGACCAGCAACACCCAGGTTTCGCCCGCTGGCGCACGCGCAACACCCTGGCGCACAAGAAGCCAGGCTATGTGGCGGTGACCCTGTCGCTCAAGCCCACCGGCGTTGCCCCAGGCGATATCACCGACAAGCAGCTGGACGCCGTTGCCGACCTGGCCGAGCGCTACAGCTTTGGCCAACTGCGTACCTCCCACGAGCAGAACATCATTCTTGCGGACGTCGAGCAAAGCCAGCTGTTCAGCCTGTGGGGCGAGTTGCGCGAAGGCGGTTTTGCCACGCCGAACATTGGCCTGTTGACCGACATCATCTGCTGCCCGGGCGGCGACTTCTGCTCCCTGGCCAACGCCAAGTCGATCCCGATTGCCGAATCCATCCAGCGCCGTTTCGACGACCTGGACTACCTGTTCGACATCGGCGAGCTGGACCTGAACATCTCCGGTTGCATGAACGCCTGTGGTCACCACCACGTCGGCCACATCGGCATCCTGGGCGTGGACAAGAAAGGCGAAGAATTCTACCAAGTGTCCCTGGGTGGCAGCGCCAGCCGCGATGCGAGCCTGGGCAAGATCCTCGGCCCATCCTTCGCCCAGGAAGCCATGCCCGAGGTGATCGGCAAGCTGATCGACGTCTACATCGAACAGCGCACCGAAGATGAACGTTTCATCGACACCTACCAGCGCATCGGCATCGACCTGTTCAAGGAGCGCGTCTATGCAGCGAATCATTAAGAACAACGAAGTCGTCGACGAAACCTGGCACCTGCTGCCCAAGGACGCGAGCTTCGACGGCATCTCCAACTGCGACGACCTGATCGTGCCGCTGGCCCTGTGGCGCGAACACGGCCACGCCCTCAAGGCCCGCGATGGCGGCCTGGGCGTGTGGCTGGACGCCGATGAAGAAGCCGAGGAAATCGGCGCCGACGTGGAACACTTCCAGGTCATCGCCCTGAACTTCCCGGCGTTCACCGATGGCCGCAACTACTCGAACGCCCGCCTGCTACGTGACCGTTATGGCTACAAGGGCGAACTGCGGGCGATTGGCGATGTGCTGCGTGACCAGTTGTTCTACCTGCACCGCTGCGGGTTCGATGCCTTCGCCTTGCGCGCCGACAAAGACCCGTACGAAGCGCTGGAAAGCCTCAAGGACTTTTCGGTGACCTATCAGGCGGCCACTGACGAGCCGCTGCCGCTGTTCCGTCGACGCTGAGTATCAAAATGTGGGAGGGGGCTTGCCCCCGATGACGGAGTACCAGTCAACAGATTCGTTGCCTGATCCACCGCTATCGGGAGCAAGCCCCCTCCCACATTTGGTCCTGCTTGGCTCTGCAAATTTAGGTGGGCAGACCAAGGCCAACGTCGCCCCGTGCATTGCGCTGGTACGTGACCAGTGGTTCATCCCCCGGCGCCCCCGCCAATACCGCGTGGCCATGAAGCAATCTTCACACTATAGGGTGAGCATTCGCTGTAATCGAACTGTCCTCTACTGATCAGCAGTTTTTAACCTCACTGACGACTGGAGTTCCTTATGGCGAAAATCAACCTGGCCCAGCAACTGGCGACCACCCTTGAACAGGCGGGTATCAAGCGCATCTGGGGCCTGACCGGTGACAGTCTCAATGGCCTGACCGACGCACTGCGCAGCATGGACAGTATCGAGTGGATGCATGTGCGCCACGAAGAAGTCGCCGCCTTTGCCGCCGGTGCCGAAGCCGCCGCCACGGGGGAGTTGACGGTGTGTGCCGGCAGTTGCGGGCCGGGCAACCTGCATTTGATCAATGGTTTGTTCGACTGCCATCGCAACCATGTGCCGGTGCTGGCGATTGCTGCGCAAATTCCGTCGTCAGAGATCGGCCTCAACTATTTCCAGGAAACCCATCCCCAGGAACTGTTCAAGGAGTGCAGCCATTTCATCGAGCTGGTGAGCAACCCCGAGCAGATGCCCCAGGTACTGCACCGTGCCATGCGCTCGGCAATCCTCAACCGCGGCGTAGCGGTGGTGGTGATTCCGGGGGATGTGTCGTTGCTTGAAGTGGAAGATAAACTCAAGCCCTGGCCAGCTCTGCACGCACCGCGCACCTTACCGGCTGAGCAGGACCTGCAACGCCTCAGCGAGATCCTTCAGGGCAGTGAAAAGGTCACCCTGCTGTGCGGCAGCGGCTGTGCCGGTGCCCACGACCAAGTCGTAGCGCTGGCCGATGCGCTCGGCGCGCCGGTGGTGCACGCGTTGCGCGGCAAGGAACATGTGGAGTGGGATAACCCGTTTGACGTGGGCATGACCGGCCTGATCGGTTTCAGTTCCGGTTACCACGCCATGCTCGACTGCGACACTTTGATCATGCTCGGCACCGACTTCCCCTACCGCCAGTTCTACCCCACCGATGCCAAGATCATTCAGGTTGATCGCGACCCGCAAGCCCTGGGACGACGCGCCACGCTGGATCTGGGCATCGCAGCCGATGTCAGGGAGACCATCGATGCCCTGCTGCCGCGCCTGACCCGCAAGACCGATCGCAGCTTTCTTGAGACCTCGTTGAAGCACTACGAGAAGGCCCGTCAGGGGCTGGATGACTTGGCGCAACCCTCCAAGGCGAATCGACCGATCCACCCCCAGTACGTCGCACGCTTGCTCAGCGAGCTGGCCGACGATGATGCGATCTTCACCGCCGACGTCGGCTCACCCACGGTGTGGGCGGCGCGTTATTTGAAGATGAATGGCAAACGCCGGCTGATCGGCTCGTTCAATCATGGCTCGATGGCCAACGCCATGCCTCAGGCCATCGGCGCCCAGGCGGCATTCCCTGGGCGCCAGGTGATTTCAATGTCGGGCGATGGCGGGTTTACCATGTTGATGGGGGATTTCATTTCACTGGCGCAGTTGAATCTGCCGGTCAAACTCATTGTGTTCAATAACTCGTCCCTGGGGTTTGTGGCCATGGAAATGAAGGCTGCCGGGTACCTGGACACTGGCACCGAGCTGAAAAACCCGGACTTCGCGGCCATGTCCAATGCCATGGGCATCCTGGGGATTCGCGTGGAGCAATCCGAAGACCTCGAGCCGGCTTTGCGCCGCGCATTGGCCCATGATGGCCCGGTGCTGGTAGACGTGGTGACCGCCACTCAGGAACTGGTGATGCCGCCAAGTATCAAGCTGGAACAGGCCAAAGGGTTCAGCTTGTATATGCTCAAAGCGGTGATGAGTGGGCGCGGGGATGAGGTGATTGAACTGGCCCGGACCAACTGGCTGCGTTAAACGAAAAGGTGGGAGGGGCTTGCTCCTCCCACACCTGAGCGCATTGCCCGATCAAGCCTTCTGTTTTTCCACCCATTTGCCGTAGGCATCGATAAATGCTTGCAAGAATGGTTTGGTCTTTTCCGAGACCTTGCCCGCCTCATCGAACACACTGCCCGCCCCACCCAGGTAAGCTTCCGGCTGCTGCATGCACCACACATCCAGGAACACCAGTGACTGGCGCAGGTGATGATTGGCGCCGAAACCACCAATGGCACCCGGCGACACACTGATGATCGCACCAGGCTTGCCGCTCCAGGCGCTTTGCCCATATGGACGAGAACCTACGTCGATAGCGTTCTTCAACGCTGCCGGTACGGAGCGGTTGTATTCCGGGGTCACGAACAGCACCGCGTCGGATGAACTCACCTGTTGGCGGAAAGTACTGTAGGCTGCGGGCGGTGTTGCACCGTCGATGTCCTCGTTGTAGAGCGGCAAGTCGCCGATTTCAACAATGTTCAACTTGAGATTGGCAGGCGCCAGCTCGGCCAAGGCCAGGGCGACCTTGCGGTTGATCGACGCTTTTCTCAAGCTGCCCACCAGGACGGCAATCGTGTAGACCTTGCTCATTGAGGTTTCCCGACTTCTGAATAAAGGAGCTTGTAGTTATAAAGGCTTAGCGGCGTGTTCACCAGAGGGTTTCGATGATTACCGGGGCGTTTTCCTTGCAGTAACCTGCGTAGGAAGTGTCTGAAAATATCAGCGAATAGTATTTTTTTCTTATAGGTAAACTACCCCGCTCCCTGACGGTCTACAGAACCGCAAATCGAGCGTTTATCTCCAGAGGTTCTAAACAGATGGCAGCAGTACTAGTCGGACAGTTCCATGCCAGAGACGCGGAAGGCCGCGTATATTCGGTGCATGAGTTCCAGGAATCCAACCCGGCGCAAGGCGACCTGGCTGGCTCGACGCCCACCACCACCTACAAGCTGGCCATTGGCGACCGTGTAGAGAAACTGGAAGGCGATGAATTCAAACTGATCCAGTCGGGGACCATT
This sequence comes from Pseudomonas sp. HN8-3, assembly GCF_020790195.1. Classification (NCBI taxonomy): domain Bacteria; kingdom Pseudomonadati; phylum Pseudomonadota; class Gammaproteobacteria; order Pseudomonadales; family Pseudomonadaceae; genus Pseudomonas; species Pseudomonas sp. HN8-3. The sequence continues at coordinate 2,669,727 of NZ_CP086206.1, read as the reverse complement.
CTCGTCCGCGAATCGAAAACTACCCTGGCATCATAAGGGTCCCCGTTTGTACACCCGCTCAGTCCTGGCCATCGATGGCGTTGACTGGGCCGGGGCCATCAAGGACTGCGGATCTGCGTCACTTCGATGCCCTGCTCACTTTGTTTGAGCGTCACCACCAGTTGCCCTCTCTCCCCCTCCACCGCGTACATCGAGCGCTTGTAGCCCGACCGGTTGGACGCGGGGTACGCCTCCACTTGCTTGATCAAGGTAACCGCCAACACAGTGCCGACCTGCTCGTTCACTTTTTCCTGGGAACGGATGAACGTTTCAAGTGCAAGGCCTTCGGATGGGTGTTCCGTGGGGTCGTTGAAGAGGTAAGCCGCCACGCATCCCACGGTCACAAGAACCACGAGTTGCTTGGCCGTCACCCCGAAGAACGTCGAGGGTAGAGGCATTTGAGACCAGACCTGTTTTTTGTTGTAAGTACCGGCAAGCCGGCATTGGTCGTTGCTGATCAGACGCACCATTCTAATGAGGTCATGGCCGAGCGCCATAGGCCGGGGCGACCCGCGCAGTCTTTTTTGCGCCTGAGGGCTTGCACCATTGAATACCCATCGCGCTGCACATAGACTCCGGCCATGCGTTTACGTCATATCGAAGTGATTCAGGCCATCTTGCAAACCGGACACCTGGGCACGGCCGCCGAATGGTTGCAACTCTCTGTGGGTGAAGTAGACGCAATCCTGAAGGACGCCGAGTTGCAGCTGGGGTTCATGCTGTTTGCCAGCGTGCGCGGTCGGCTCCAGGCAACACGGGAAACGCTGGAGTTGCAGACGCACATTGCCCAACTGTACGAAGCCTTTGAGCCAGTACAGCGATTGGCCAGCCGTTTGAAACACCATCACGCTCCAACCCTGCGTGCCCTTTGCACCCCGCCCCTGGCCAACCAGCTGTTGCCGCACAGCATCGCCGTGCTGCGCAGACGTTTCCAGGATACGCCGTGCAATCTGTCGAGCCAGCCGACCCGGGATATCGTCAGGAGCCTGCTGCTGCACGAAGCGGATGTGGGCCTGAGCCTGCATGACCCGGAACATGCGCAAATCCAAAGCACGGTGCTGGCCCAGGGCAAGCTGCAATTGCTCGCGCCCCATGGCTGGCTCAAACCCAGGCAGAAGTACATTGCGCTGCAAGACCTGGCCGGGCAGTCGCTGATCGGACTTGAGGGGCATGACCCGCTCAGCCGCCTGCTGGATGCCAAGCTGCAAGCCCTGCGCCCGCTGCCGGTGGTGCAAACGCGGGTGCAGACGTACCAGATGATGCGCAGCATGGTCGAGGCCGGAGAAGGCTTGGCGATTGTCGACCCCTTTACCGCCTTTGGTGCAAGGGAGGCCGGGCTGGATGTATGCCCGGTGTCGCCCCCCATACTGGTCAGCCTCTATGCACTGACCCTGAAGGACGGTGCGACATCACCAGCCTTGAATGCGCTGCTGGAAATAGTCACCCAGAAAGCCGAAAGCCTGGCTTGCAACGACACCAAACCCTTGTAGAAGCGAGTTCAGACTGCTTCCACCTCGGTCTTGAACAACCGATACCAGAAAATCGCCACCTCGCGTGTTTGTGGATCAATCCCGCGATAACGCAGTTGGTCTATCCCGCCCATCACGTACCCGCAGCGCTCATACAGGCGGCAGGCACCCAGATTATTGTTCTGGGTTTCCAGCATCATGCCCGGTAGGTTTTTCTTGCGCGCCCAGAACTGCGCCACATCCAGCAGCGCCTTGGCCACGCCATGGCGTCGCGCCGGCAACACCACGGCCAACTCATCAACATGCGCAAAACCGTTCCAGTTGGTGCTGACCACAATGTGCCCTACCGCACGGTCATCCAGGTAGGCCATGAAGATCGCACTGTCGGCGGCATCGCGAAAGCTGGCGAACTCTTCCGGGTCGATGCCATAGCATTTGCGATACGTCAGGACGCGCTCAACCGGCCATTGCTCGACGCGCTGGCCCATCTGCGGTATGCCATAGGCGCTGACCTCGAAGCTGAAGTCATTGCCCCATACGTATGCGTCGAAGCCTTCGTCGGCGACGCGCACACTGAGCCCTGGGTACTTCGGGTTCATCACAGCTTGCTGCATAAACATTCTTAACCCTTGATGCAATCGACGGTGTAACGACGGCCACTGCCGTCATCTTCGTGTTGCAGCCCATGAACATCGGCGACAAAACCGGGGAAACTGCTATCGAACGTGCGGGCAAATGCCAGGTAGTCGATGATTGACCGCGTTGATTCAGTAAAGCGCTCGCCGGGCATTATCAATGGAATGCCCGGTGGATAAGGCACCAGCATTACGGCTGCGACGCGTCCTGGCAAGGCATCGATGGATACCGCTTCAACTTCGCCTCTGACCAGTTGGTCGTAGGCATCGGCGGGTTTCATCGCTATCTGCGGCAATACCGTGTACATGCGCTTGAGATGCTTGGCGGTGGCGTTGCTACGGTAACAGCTGTGCAACTGGTCGCAAAGATCGCGCAGGCCCAAGCCCTGATAACGTACCGGCCCCTGGGCGTACACCGAGGGCAAACAACTGGCCAGGCTGACGTTGGCATCGTAACTGCGCTTGAACTCCAGCAACTCGGTGAGCAAGGTGCTCCACTTGCCTTTGGTGATCCCCATGGAAAACAACACGAGGAACGAATAAAGCCCGGTTTTTTCCACCACCAGGCCGCGCTCCCAGAGAAACTTGCTGACCACCGCGGCGGGAATCCCACAATCGCTCAAGGCGCCACCTGCATTGAGGCCAGGCATCACCAGGGTGACTTTGATCGGGTCCAGCAAGACATAATCTTCAGCCACATCGCCAAAGCCGTGCCAATCATCCTGGGGATGCAATAGCCAGTCCGCCGTGGCAACGCGGTCGATACCCGCCACCGATTGTGGCTGCCAGATCGAAAACCACCAATCCTCGGCAGCAATATGCTGGCGCAGATTGGCCAGCGCGCGGCGGAAACTCAGGGCCTCGTCGAACATTTCCTGCAACAGCGAGCGCCCGGCGGGGCCTTCCATCATCGCCGAAGCGACATCCAGCGAAGCGATGATGCTGTATTGCGGTGAAGTCGAGATGTGCATCATGAAGGCTTCGTTGAAACGGTCACGGTCCAGCTGCCGTGCGCCGCCATCCTGCACATGAATCATCGATGCCTGGCTGAATGCGGCCAGCAGTTTGTGGGTGGAGTGGGTGGTAAATACCAGCGGGCTGTCCGGTGTGCGCGAGGTGCCCATGCCATAGCGCCCGGCGAAAAACTCGTGAAATGCCGCATAGGCATACCAGGCTTCATCGAAGTGCAGCACCTCTACGCTATTACCCAATTGCTGCTTGATCAGTTCGGCGTTGTAGCACAGGCCGTCGTAGGTGGAATTGGTCACCACCGCCAGCTTCACCTTGGGTGGCCGGCCATATGCCAACGGGCTGGCGTCGATCTTGGCGCGGATTGACTCGGGGCTGAATTCGCTCAGGGGGATCGGGCCGATGATCCCCAGTTCGTTGCGCTCCGGGCACAGGTACAGCGGGATAGCGCCGGTCATGATGATCGAGTGCAACACCGATTTGTGGCAGTTGCGGTCCACCAACACCAGGTCGTCGCGACCGACCATGGAATGCCAGACGATCTTGTTGGCGGTGGAGGTGCCATTGATGACGAAGAACGTATGGTCGGCGCCAAAGTTGCGCGCGGCGCGGGCCTCGGCTTCGGCCAGGGGCCCAGTATGATCGAGCAGCGAGCCCAGTTCAGGGACAGAAACAGACAAGTCCGAGCGCAGGGTGTTCTCCCCGAAGAACTGGTGAAACGCCTGCCCCACCGGGCTTTTACGATACGCCACGCCACCGCCATGGCCAGGGGTGTGCCAGGAATAATTGGAATCGGCGGTGTGCTGCACCAAGGCCTTGAAGAACGGCGGTAACAGGCCGTCCAGGTAAGTGCGTGCAGAGCGGGCGACCTGGCGCGCCAGGAACGGTACGGTGTCTTCGAACAGATAAAGAATGCCGCGTAGCTGGTTAAGCTCGCTCATCGCATCGGCCGGCGCGTTTTCCAGGGTGACTTGCTCACCCAGGGCAAAGATCGGCAGGTTGGGTGCCCTCACCCGCGCCAGGCGGATCAGCTCGACCATGTTTTGCAGCAGGTGGGTATTTTCCCCGGCGCCTTCTGCTGCGATCAACATGCACGCCAAACCGTGATGGGTGGAAGCCACCAACCGCCCTTCGGCGTAGTCCACCGCAGAAAATATACTGAAGCCCTCTTGTTCCAACTCCCTGGCGATGCCTCGAACCCGGTCACCGGCAACGGTGTCGGCCTTGATGTCACGGTGCACGATAAGAATAGGGAACTTGAGGTCTTTGTACATGAGCGCTCTTACTCCGGAGGGCTTTGCACTCAGGGTAGAAGCTGGAAGCGAATGTGGCGAATGAAGATTTGGCAGCCCATCAAGATCAACTGCACTGCCCCGTGCTTATTGTTGTGTCAATTGAGTCCACAACGCCGGCGCACCCGCCGCCTTGGCAATCGCTTCCAGCCGCGCCACGTGCTCGGCCAGGTCCTGCTCGCTGGCGCGGATGATCGGCGTAGGCTTGCGATCGGCCGGCAGGCGGCGGATTTCCGAAGGGCGATTGCCGGAGCCTTCTGCCGAGCCGCTGCCATCAGAGGCATTACCAGCCAGGGACAGGCTGGTTTGCCCGCCGGTCATGGTCAGGTAAACGTCGGCCAGGATCTCGGAGTCGAGCAAGGCGCCGTGCAGTTCACGGCCGGAGTTATCGACACCATAACGCTTGCACAAGGCATCGAGGCTGTTGCGTTGGCCCGGGTGACGCTCACGGGCCATCATCAAGGTATCGAGGATCGTGCAGTGCTGGGAAATGTCCGCACGGTCCGTCTGCCCCATCAGGGCAAATTCGTTGTTGATGAAGCCGATGTCGAACGCCGCGTTATGGATGATCAACTGGGCGCCGTTGATGAACTCGAAGAACTCATCAGCGACTTCGGCAAAGCGTGGCTTGCCCTTGAGGAATTCATCGGTGATGCCGTGGACGCCGATCGCGCCTTCGTCACTGTCACGGTCCGGTTGCAGGTAAACGTGGAAGTGGCGGCCGGTCAGCCGGCGCCCCATCAGTTCGACGCAACCGATTTCGATGATCCGGTGACCATCGGTCACCGGCATGCCGGTGGTTTCGGTATCGAGTACAACAGATCGGATGGCCATCAGGGTTCAGCTCTCAACGGTGTGGTGTGCAATGTGATGTGGTGAATCAAAGGGCGCGATGTTAACACGTGAGCTGATTCAGCTCTGCTTGTAGCCGCGCACTTCATCCACGCCACGATTGGCCAACTGGTCGGCGCGTTCGTTGCCAGGGTGGCCGATGTGCCCACGCACCCATTTCCAGGTGATGTCGTGACGGTTGCATTGCTCGTCGAGCAACTGCCACAAGTCAGCATTCTTGACCGGCTCCTTGGCCGCCGTCTTCCAACCGCGCTTCTTCCAGTTGACCATCCACTCGTTGATGCCCTTCATCACGTATTGCGAGTCGGTCACCAGCAAGACGTTGCAGCGCCGCTTGAGCTCTTCCAGGCCACGAATAGCGCCCATCAGCTCCATGCGGTTATTGGTGGTGTTGGCTTCACCGCCCCACAGTTCCTTCTCCACGCCCTTGCACACCAGCAAGGCGCCCCAACCGCCAGGGCCGGGATTGCCCTTGCAGGCGCCATCGGTGAAGAGTTCTACGCTATCGGTCATCGGTTGTATCCATCAAAACGGGCTGGCGGTAATCGACCGACAGTATCCCGAGGCCGGACAAACCGGCCTGAAATCAAAAAAGGGTTCAGCGTTCGCTTTGCTTGCGGTTGACCTTGGCCATCGGCATCGGCACGAGCTTGCCAATGGGCTGGCGCGCAACCTGACGCACCGGCCGCAACCCGACCACGATCTTGCGCGCTACCAGTAGATAGAAGCCGCCGCCGGATAATTGCCAGGCACCCGCACGGCGTTCCCAGCCCGCCAGGCGGCCCTGCCACTTGGCTGTCGCAAGCGGCGGACGATAGCACCCGAAGCGACGTTTCTCCAGCGCAAAGCCCAGCAGGTTCAGCCAGTCTCCCACCCGCGATGGCGAGATGCAGCGCGCCTGACGCAGGCCATCACGGGCGAACACACGGCGCAAGCCCCAACTGCTCCAGGGGTTGATACCGACAATCAGCAAATGGCCACCTGGGCGCACGCTGCTCGCGGCTTCGCGCAGCAACCCATGGGGCGACAGGCAGAAATCCAGGCCATGCTGCAGCACCACCACATCAGCGGCGTGCTCGCTCAAGGGCCAGGCCTGTTCCTCACAGACGATTTCCACCCCCGGCAGCGGCGCGCCCAGGCGAACATTGCGTTGCACCTGGGGCGCCGAAGGCGGCGTCTGGGCAGAGGGGCCGTAATGCACCAGATAGCCGCCAAAGAACCGGCCCAGCTCGTCGTCGAGCATACGCCGCTCTTCGTCCAGCAGAAATTGTCCAATCGGCCCGGACAACCATTCGCGGGCCGCGCTGATCAGGGCCAGCCACTCAGGATCGGCCTGGGCGAACGCTTTATCAGTCATTGCATTCTCCAACTCGCCTAGACGTTCTAAGATGCACCAATGTGTTCAGCTTGGCGAATCGAAGAATGATACAGATCAGTGCCCTACCCGCCTTCACCGACAACTACATCTGGTTGTTACAAGACCCTTCCACCCTGCGCTGCGCCGTGGTCGACCCCGGCGATGCCGCGCCGGTGCTGGCCTGGCTCAAGCAGAACACCGAGTGGACCCTCAGCGACATTCTGGTCACCCACCATCACCATGATCATGTGGGCGGTGTCGAGCAACTGAAAAATATTACCGGCGCCAAGGTCTACGGCCCGGCCAATGAAAAGATTCCGGCGCGGGATGTAGCCCTGCACGACAATGACCGCATCAACGTGCTGGGCTGGGACTTCGACGTGTACGCCGTGCCGGGGCACACGCTGGGGCATATCGCCTTTTACCACCAGGGCGTGTTGTTGTGTGGCGATACGCTGTTCGCTGCCGGTTGCGGCCGCCTGTTCGAGGGGACGCCGGAGCAGATGCATGCCTCCCTGCAGCGCCTGGCCGCCCTGCCTGCCGATACACTTGTGTACTGCACCCATGAATACACACAAAGCAACCTCAAGTTTGCCCAGGCCGTTGAACCGGACAACACCGATATCGCCGAACGGGTGGAAAATGTTGCCCAACTCCGCGCCCGTGGCGAGATCACGCTGCCTTCGAGCCTGGCGCTGGAAAAACTCACGAATCCCTTTTTGCGCACCGCTGAAACATCCGTTAAACAAAAAGCGGACGAACGGAATGGCCGCGACAACCGCTCTGGGGCCGAGGTGTTTGCTAGCTTGAGGGCTTGGAAAGATAAGTTCTAAGAGGATGCAATCTGATACGTAATTTCTGAATGGTTGACCGGAACCAAAGCGCTTTCTAGAATCGCCCGACATTTTTGCCCGGAACTTACTTCCAGCCAATGTCGTCATCTATTCGTAAATCCATTTCTTCAGACGCATTGACCCGCCTGGCTCAAGCCGTGGCGGTGGCCGTTTCCGCAACTCTGGCGGGCTGCCAATCGACCAATTACGCTGCACAATCCACCGTGCAACCCAAACCCAATCTTGCTGCCAAGATCAAGCAAAAACCTATTTGGCTATCAGAGAAGCCCAGCCCCGAAGTACCCCAGGATGTCTGGGAACGCATGCGTCGGGGCTTTCAATTGCAGGACGGTGTCGGCGTCAACCCACGCATCGAGCAACAGCGTCTGTGGTTCGCCAGCAACCCGTCCTTTCTGGAGAACGCCGGTGAACGCGGCAGCCTCTACATTCATTACATCGTCGAACGCCTTGAAGAACGCAACATGCCTCTGGAGCTGGCCCTGCTGCCAGTGATTGAAAGTGCCTACAACCCGATGGCTTATTCGCGCAGCGATGCGGTCGGCTTGTGGCAGTTCATTCCCTCCACCGGGCGCTACTTCAACCTGCGCCAGACCCGTGCCTACGACGGCCGCCGCGACATTACCGCCTCCACCACCGCCGCCCTGGACTATCTGACACGTCTGCATGACATGTTCAACGGCGACTGGCTGCTGGCATTGGCGGCTTATAACGCCGGCGAAGGTACGGTCAGCCGGGCGATCGAGCGCAACGAAAAGCTCGGCCTGCCTACCGATTACTGGAACCTGCCCCTGCCCCAGGAAACCAAGGACTATGTGCCCAAGTTCCTGGCCCTGTCCCAGGTGGTTCTGGCGCCAGAGGCCTACGGCGTCAACCTGAACCCGATTGCCAACACGCCGTATTTTGAAGTGGTTGAAGTCAAGCAAAGCATGGACCTGTCACGGGTTGCCGCGTTGGCCGAAATCGACGAAGACGAACTGTTCCAGCTCAACCCGGCCCTGAAACAACGCACCACCCTGGACGGCCCCCAGCATTTGCTGGTGCCGACCTCCAAGGCGCAGCTGCTCACCAGCACCCTTTCGACGATGAAGCCGGAAGAATTGCTGAGCATGCGCCCCAAGAAGCCGGTGTTCGACGAAGTCGAGACCAAGTCGGTGGCCGGGCGTACCCGCAGCTACAAGGTGCGCAGTGGCGATAACCTTACCTTGATCGCCAAGGCCAACAAGGTCGACGTGCATGACCTGCAACGCTGGAACAAGCTCAACGGCCAGGCACTCAAGGTCGGCCAGACCCTGGTGATGCAGGACACCCGCAAGGCCGTCGCGAAAAAACCGGTGCAGTACAAGGTCAAGAAAGGCGACTCGTTGTACATGGTCGCCAAGCGCTTCAACGTTGAGATGCAACATCTCAAGCGTTGGAACCCGCGCACCGGCCAGGCGTTAAAGCCAGGGCAGATGCTGGTGGTTTCCGGGCCAAGATAAAGCCCTCAAGAACACCGGAGGCTAATGTGGGAGGGGGCTTGCTCCCGATAGCAGTGGGTCAGTCAGCCTATGTATTGGCTGACATGCCGCTATCGGGAGCAAGCCCCCTCCCACATTGGATCGCCATCGCCCTAACTGGCTTTTTCCAACCGGAACAAGCTGTTACTGTACCGATCATAAAGCCCAAGCCGCCTGGATCGGATCTCTGACTTGAAGCGTCCTCTCCTTCTACTAACAAGTCTGGCCTTGAGCTTTGCTGCGAACGCGACGATTACCGAGAGCCACGGTTACGCGCAGTTCGGCTCACTCAAGTACCCGGCCAAATTCACCCATTACGATTGGGTAAACCCTGCAGCGCCCAAAGGCGGCACGCTGCGGGTTATGGCCTTTGGCACGTTCGACACGCTCAACCCCTATACCTTCAAGGGCACCAGCCCGGTTTCCACCGGCAATTTCCTGCAATACGGCGTCAATGAGCTGAACGAACCCTTGATGGTCGGCACCGGCCAGTACGCGCCGTCGGGCGACGAGCCCACTTCCAGCTATGGCCTGATTGCCCAGTCGGTGGAATACAGCGAGGACCGCAGTTGGGTGGTGTTCAACCTGCGCCCCGAAGCGCGCTTTCACGACGGCAAGCCGATCACCGCCGCAGACGTGGCGTTTTCCTATCGCACGCTGTTGACCGAAGGCCATCCGCAATACCGTACGAGCCTGCAGGAAGTGGCCCGGGTCGATATTCTCAACCGCCACCGCATCCGTTTTGTATTCAAGCGTGCGGGCAACCCGTTGCTGATCCTGCGCCTGGGCGAATTGCCGGTGCTGCCCCTGCACTACTGGAAGAACCGCGATTTCAAGGCCACCACCTTCGAGCCGCCGCTGGGCAGCGGGCCATACCGCATCACCAAGGTCGCCCCTGGGCGGCAGTTGGTGTTTGAACGGGTCAAGAATTACTGGGGCAAGGACCTGCCGGTCAACCGAGGCTTCTACAACTACGACAAGGTCGAGGTGGAGTTCTATCGCGACAGCGACGTGGCTTTTGAAGCCTTCAAGGCTGGTGAATTCGACATTTATATCGAGCATCAGGCCAAGAACTGGGCCACGGGCTACAACTTCCCGGCGGTCAATCGTGGCGATGTGATCAAGGCGCAGATTGCCCACCAGATCCCCACCCAGAGCCAGGGCCTGTTCATGAATACCCGGCGGCCCGCCTTCAGCCAGGCCAAGGTCCGCGAAGCCCTGGGGTTGATGTTCGACTTCGAGTGGACCAACCGCACCCTGTTCAGCAGCGCCTACAAGCGTTCGGTGAGCTATTACCCCAACAGCGAATTCTCGGCCACCGGCCTGCCCGTGGGCCATGAGTGGCTGATGCTCTCGCCCTATCGCGACCAACTGCCGGCCGCACTGTTTACCCAGCCGTTCAGCCTGCCGCAGACCGACGGTCGCGGTATCCCCCGCGACACGCTGCGTCGCGCCCTGGCACTGCTCGGCGAAGCCGGCTGGAAACTGTCGGGCCAACGCCTGCTCAACAAGGATGGGCAACCGCTACGCCTGGAGATCCTGTTGGTCAACCCGAACCTTGAGCGCATCCTGCAACCTTATGTCGAAAATCTGACCCGCATCGGCATCGACGCCCGGTTGCGCACCGTCGACCGGGCACAGTACAAACAGCGCCTCGATCAATTCGATTTCGACATGATTCTGATGACTCTCAACCAGACCCTAAGCCCGGGTCTGGAGCAGTGGCAGTACTTTCACTCCAGCCAGGCCACGATCAAAGGCAGCAAGAACTACGCCGGCATCGCCAACCCGGTGGTCGACCATCTGTTGGATCAACTGCTGGCGGCGCAGACCCGAGAAGAACAACTGGCGGCCGGCCGCGCCCTGGACCGCGTGCTGCTGTGGCAGCACTACAGCATTCCCAACTGGTACCTCAACTATCATCGCCTGGCGTACCGCAACCGGTTCGCCTTCGTTACCACACCGCCCTATAGCCTGGGCCTGAGTGCGTGGTGGCTGAAAGCTTCGGAGAAAGCCCAATGATGTCTTTGCGTACTACCCTGCTCGCCAGCCTGTTGCTGTGCACCTCGGCCCAAGCCGCCCCGCAACACGCGCTGACCCTCTACAACGAGCCCCCCAAGTACCCCGCCGACTTCAAGCATTTCGACTACGTCAACCCCGACGCCCCCAAAGGCGGCACCTTCCGCGAATCGGCCATGGGCGGCTTCGACAGCCTCAACCCCTACATCAGCAAGGGCGTGCCGGCGGATAACCTGCCGTTGATCTACGACACCCTGGCCATGCAAAGCCTGGACGAGCCCATTACCGAATACGGGCTGGTGGCGGGCAAGATCGAAAAAGCCCCGGACAACAGTTGGGTGCGTTTCTACCTGCGCCCCGAAGCGCGCTTCCACGATGGACATCCGATGCGCGCCGAGGACGTGGTGTTTACCTTCCAGACCCTGATCAAGGACGGTAACCCGCTTTACCGCAACTACTACGCCGATGTCGACGAAGTCGTGGCCGAAGACCCGTTGCGTGTGCTGTTCAAGTTCAAGCGCACCAACAACCGCGAATTGCCGCTGATACTCGGGCAGTTGCCAGTGCTGCCCAAGCACTGGTGGGCGAGCCGCGACTTTTCCAAGGGCAACCTGGAAGCTCCTCTGGGCAGCGGGCCTTACCAGGTGGCGGAGGTCAAGCCCGGACGCATGATTCGCTACGAGCGGGTCAAGGACTACTGGGCCAAGGACCTGCCGGTCAACAAGGGCTTCTACAATTTCGACACCCGCATCACTGATTACTACCGTGACAGCACCGTGTCCCTGGAAGCCTTGAAGGCCGGGCAATTCGATTACTGGCTGGAGTTCAGCGCAAAGAACTGGGCCAACGCCTACAACATTCCAGCGGTGACCCAGGGCCGACTGATCAAGGAAGAAATCCCCAACGGCAACCCCACCGGCATGCAGGGCTTTGTGTTCAATATGCGCAAGCCGATGTTTCAGGATGTGCGGGTGCGCAAGGCGATCAGCCTGCTACTGGATTTCGAATGGAGCAACAAGCAGCTGTTCAACGGCGCGTACACCCGAACCCGCAGCTATTTCGAAAACTCGGAAATGGCCGCCACCGGTTTACCTGGCCCGGATGAACTGGCGATCCTTGAGCCTTTGCGCGACAAGATCCCGCCCGAAGTCTTCACTCAGGCCTTCGAACCTTCCAAAACCGATGGCAGCGGCATGATCCGCACCCAGCAGCGCGAGGCTTACCAGCTGTTGCAAGCTGCCGGCTGGAAGATTGTCGATGACAAGATGGTCGACAGCACCGGCAAACCGGTGACTATTGAATTCCTGCTGGCCCAGACCGAATTCGAACGCATCCTGCTGCCGTTCAAGCGCAACCTGGCCGACCTGGGCATCGACCTGGTGATTCGCCGAGTGGATGTCTCGCAGTTCGTCAACCGCCTGCGCTCACGGGATTTCGACATGCTGGTGGGCAGCTTCCCACAGTCCACCTCGCCCGGTAACGAGCAGCGCGAATTCTGGAAGTCGTCCAGCGCCGACAAACCCGGCAGCCGTAACTACATGGGCCTCAAGGATCCGGCCGTTGACCAACTGGTCGAAGAGCTGATCGATGCCGGCTCGCGCCAAAGCCTGATTGCCCACGCCAGGGCGCTCGACCGCGTACTCCAGTTTGGTTACTACGTGGTGCCCAACTGGCACATCAAGACCTTCCGCGTGGCGTACTGGGACCACTTGGGTCATCCCAAGGTCTCGCCACGCTACGACGTGGGCACGGCCACCTGGTGGGCCAAACCCGATGTCAAACCGGCGGTCTCCCTGGACACCACACAAAACGCCGATGCGGCGAGCGGAGGCGATTGAATGCTGGCCTATATTGTTCGCCGCCTGTTGCTGATCATTCCCACGCTGTTCGGGATTTTGCTGATCAATTTCGTCATCATCCAGGCCGCCCCCGGCGGGCCGGTGGAGCAGATGATCGCCAAGCTGGAAGGCTTCGACGGCGCCACCAGCCGTATTGCCGGGGGCGGGGCCGAAGTTGCGGTGGCCGGCTCCAGCTACCGTGGCGCCCAGGGCCTGGACCCGGCGCTGATCAAGGAAATCGAAAAGATGTACGGCTTCGACAAGTCGGCGCCGGAACGCTTGTGGATCATGGTCAAGAACTACGCCCGGCTGGATTTTGGCGACAGTTTTTTTCGTGACGCCAAGGTCATCGACCTGATCAAGGAAAAGATGCCGGTGTCCATCTCTCTCGGGTTATGGAGCACCCTGATCATGTACCTGGTGTCGATTCCGCTGGGGATCGCCAAGGCCACGCGACACGGCAGCCACTTCGATGTGTGGACCAGCTCGGCCATCATCGTGGGTTATGCGATTCCGGCGTTCCTGTTTGCGATCTTGCTGATCGTGGTGTTTGCCGGCGGCAGTTATTTCGACTGGTTCCCCTTGCGCGGGCTGACCTCCAACAACTTCGACGAGTTGAGCGTTGGCGGCAAGATCCTCGATTACTTCTGGCACTTGGCCTTGCCCGTCACCGCACTGGTGATCGGCAACTTCGCGACCATGACCCTGCTGACCAAGAACAGCTTTCTCGACGAGATCAACAAGCAATACGTGGTCACTGCCAAGGCCAAAGGGCTGACCAACCACCGCGTGCTCTACGGCCACGTGTTCCGTAATGCGATGCTGCTGGTGATCGCCGGCTTCCCCTCGGCGTTCATCGGCATCTTCTTTACCGGCTCGCTGCTGGTGGAGGTGATCTTCTCCCTCGACGGCCTGGGCCTGATGAGCTTTGAAGCGGCAATCAACCGCGACTATCCGGTGGTATTCGGCACGCTGTTTATCTTCACCCTGCTGGGGCTGGTCGTGAAACTGATCGGTGACCTCACCTATACCCTGGTCGATCCGCGTATCGACTTCGCCAGCCGGGAGCATTGAGATGAACCTGTCCCCCCTCAATCGCCGCCGGTTCGAGCGGTTCAAGGCCAACAAACGTGGCTGGTGGTCGCTGTGGCTGTTCCTGATCCTGTTCGGGCTGAGCCTGGGCGCCGAGCTGATCGCCAACGACAAACCCCTGGCCGTACATTACGACGGCGACTGGTATTTCCCGGCGCTCAAGCGCTACCCCGAGACCACCTTCGGCGGCGAATTCCCCCTGGAAGCCAACTACAAGAGCCCGTATATCCAGGAGCTGCTCAAGGCCAAGGATGCCTGGACCTTGTGGGCACCGATCCCGTTCAGCTACCAGAGCATCAACTACGACCTGAAGGTCCCCGCCCCTGCCCCCCCTTCAAGCGTCAACCTGCTGGGTACCGATGACCAGGGGCGTGACGTGCTGGCGCGGGTGATCTACGGCTTTCGCGTATCGGTGCTGTTTGCTCTGACCCTGACCGTGCTCAGCTCGATCATCGGCGTGATTGCCGGCGCGTTGCAGGGGTTCTATGGCGGCTGGGTCGACCTGGCCGGGCAGCGCTTTCTGGAGATCTGGTCGGGGCTGCCGGTGCTCTACCTGCTGATCATCCTCGCCAGCTTCGTGCAACCCAACTTCTGGTGGCTGCTGGGGATCATGCTGCTGTTTTCCTGGATGAGCCTGGTGGATGTGGTGCGCGCCGAGTTCCTGCGCGGGCGCAACCTTGAGTACGTGCGCGCAGCACGGGCGCTGGGCATGCAGAACGGCGCGATCATGTTCCGCCATATCCTGCCCAATGCGATGGTCTCGACCATGACCTTTTTGCCATTCATCCTTACCGGCGCCATCGGCACCCTCACCGCCCTGGATTTCCTTGGCTTCGGCCTGCCGGCGGGTTCGCCGTCGCTGGGTGAACTGGTGGCCCAGGGTAAATCCAACCTGCAAGCGCCGTGGCTGGGCATGAGTGCCTTTGCCGTACTGGCGATCATGTTGAGCCTGCTGGTGTTTATCGGCGAGTCCGCTCGCGATGCGTTCGACCCGAGGAAATGAGATGAATCCGGACAATCTGATTGAAATCCGTGACCTCAGTGTCGAGTTTGTCACCGGTGAACATCACCACCGCGTGGTCAACCAGGTGAGTTTCGACATCAAACGGGGTGAGACCCTGGCACTGGTCGGCGAAAGCGGCTCCGGAAAGTCGGTAACGGCCCACTCGATCCTGCGGCTGCTGCCCTACCCGTTGGCGCGACACCCGAGCGGCACTATCGAATACGCCGGGCAAGACCTGCTGACCCTTAAAGAAAAGACCCTGCGGCATATTCGCGGCAACCGCATTGCAATGATCTTCCAGGAGCCGATGACCTCGTTGAACCCGCTGCACTCCATCGAGAAGCAAATCAACGAAGTACTCGGCCTGCACAAGGGCCTGACGGGCAAGGCCGCCACCCGGCGCACCCTGGAATTGCTGGAGCTGGTGGGCATCCCCGAACCGCACAAACGCCTCAAGGCGCTGCCCCACGAATTGTCCGGCGGCCAGCGCCAGCGGGTGATGATCGCCATGGCGTTGGCCAATGAGCCGGAGCTGCTGATCGCCGATGAGCCGACCACGGCCCTGGATGTCACCGTGCAGTTGAAGATCCTGGAGTTGCTCAAGGAGTTGCAGGCGCGGCTGGGCATGGCGCTGTTGCTGATCAGCCACGACCTCAACCTGGTGCGACGCATCGCCCATCGCGTGTGCGTGATGCAGCAAGGTTGCATCGTGGAGCAGGCCGAGTGCGAGACATTGTTCCGGTCGCCCCAGCACCCCTATACCCAGGAATTATTGGCAGCAGAGCCCAGCGGCGGGCCGGCCGGCAATGAGGTCGGCCCACCGTTGCTGGAAGTAGACGACCTGAAAGTCTGGTTCCCGATCAAGAAAGGCTTTTTGCGCAACACCGTGGATTACGTCAAGGCGGTGGACGGCATCAATTTCAGCCTGCCCCAGGGGCAAACCCTGGGCATCGTCGGTGAAAGTGGCTCGGGCAAGTCCACCCTGGGCCTGGCGATTTTGCGCCTGATCGGCAGCAAGGGCGGGATACGCTTCGAAGGCCAGCAACTGGACACGCTTACCCAGCAACAGGTGCGCCCGTTGCGCCGGGAAATGCAGGTGGTGTTCCAGGACCCATTCGGCAGCCTGAGCCCGCGCATGTGCGTCAGCGAAATCGTCGGCGAGGGCTTGCGCATCCACAAGATGGGCACGCCTGACGAGCAGGAAGCAGCGATTATCGCAGCGCTCAGGGAAGTGGGCCTGGACCCCGAATCCCGTCATCGCTACCCCCACGAATTCTCCGGTGGCCAACGCCAACGTATCGCCATCGCCCGCGCCCTGGTGCTCAAGCCGCGCCTGATTTTGCTGGACGAGCCCACCTCGGCCCTGGACCGCACGGTACAACGCCAGGTGGTTGAGTTGCTGCGCGGCTTGCAGGCCAAGTACAACTTGACGTACCTGTTTATCAGCCATGACCTGGCGGTGGTGAAGGCGCTCAGCCACCAACTGATGGTGGTCAAGCAAGGCCAGGTGGTGGAGCAAGGCGATGCCAAGGCGATTTTTGCCGACCCACAACATGCCTACACCCGCCAATTGCTCAAGGCCGCCTTTTTGGTACCTGCCTGACATCACATCAAGGCTGACGCCACTGGCGGTGTGTGTAAAGATCAGCCCTCGATCTCTCAAGGGATGGAGCCACCGCCATGTCGCTGAACACCACTGCCCGCCCCGCTCAGGCGCCTTGTTTCTGGCGCGACGAACGCTTGCCGTTTATCGAGGCGCGCACCATTGCCGACGGGCGCAAAGTCACCTATACCCGGCACGCCCATGAGCACTTTTCCATCGGCGCGATCACCGCCGGGCGCAGCTATTACCACTACGACACACAGACGTTCGAGATCAGCGCAGGCACCGTGGTGCTGATGAACCCCGGCGACGTGCACGCCTGTAACCCTATCCAGAATGAGCATTGGTCCTACCATATGCTCTACCTGGACACACCCTGGCTGACCGACCTGCAGCACCAGTTGGGTTTCAGCACCGACCAGGGTTACCGCCCGTTCAGCACCCCCTACACCCTAGACGTCTCGCTGTATAACGGCTTATTGGCGTTGTACCGACTGTTGGTGGATGAGCAGGCCGAACTGCTGCACAAACAGAGCGCGCTGGTGGGTTACTTCAGCGAAGTCCAGCAGCGTTTGAACCCCTCGCTTACGCCGATACGGGAGGTCAATCACAAGCTGGAGCGTGCAGCGGACTTCATCCGTGAACACTGCACCGAGGCGTTGAAGCTGGAGGACATTTGCCTGGCAGCCGAGCTGTCGCCGTCGTACCTGATTCGCGCCTTCAAGCAGTATTACGGGCTGACACCCCATGCCTTCCTGGTCAATCGCCGTATCCAGTTCGCCCGCGCTCGATTGCGCGACGGCGAACTGATTGCCGATGTCGCCCTGGCCGCAGGCTTTGCCGACCAGGCGCACTTCCAGCGCACGTTCAAACAGCACTTTGCCGCCACGCCCGGGCAGTACCGCGAGAACCTCAAGCCATCAGCAAATAACCCACACTGGCCACCAGCAACGCGGCCATTGAGCGGTTGAACAGGCGCACGCCCTGCGGGTTGTTCAGGTAGCGACGCAAAAACGTCCCGGCATACGCCCAGCACGCTACCGACAGGTAGCAAATCACCAGGTAAAGCGCCGCAAACAGCCATACCTGCCCCGCATCGCCATCGGCCACGAACAGCCCCATCCCGGCCACGCAGGCCAGCCAGGCTTTGGGGTTGAGCCATTGCATGATCGCGCCGTACAGCATCGATGGCGCGGTAGCGGCGCCTTCAGCGTCAAGTCGACCGTCATCCATCGCCAGTTTCCAAGCCATATACAACAGGAAAGCCACCCCGCCCCACTGGATCACCTGAGTCAGTATCGGCCAGCGCACCAGCACTTCATGCAGCCCCAGGCCGATCAGCACCAGCAGTAAAGTGAAGCCGACTGCCGCGCCGAACACATGTTTCTGGCTGGCGGCAAAGCCAAAGCGTGCACCGCTGCTCAGGGCAACCACGTTGACCGGGCCAGGGGTAATGGAGGTGGCCAGGGCGAAAGCAGCCATGGAAATGATCAAGCTCATTGCAGTCCCTTCTTGTTAAGTCAAACACAGGTGACTTCACGGTAAAGGCTCAGACACTGCGGATATTGAACAAAATGCCCCTTGGTGAACATTTGTGGTGATTCTGTAAAGGCGTGATTCCAGGCCTAGACTCACTCTTCATGTCAACACTCAAGCACCTGCTGGTACTGCTCCCGCTGATCATCATGTCCAGTCTGCCCACGCCCAGCCCGACCTGTGCATTGCCCCAACGTGACGAAAAAACGGTCATCGACGAAAACGACGTTGGCGCCTCGTGAGACCATGACGGACCAGACCTGCCGCTAGCCAATCGCCGAGTGGTGGGGCAAGAGCGTCTGGCTATCCGGTCGTCCCCACCGCCGGATCAAACCACCGCCGCCCGCTCGCGCACAAAGCGCGGCAACTGATCACCCGGCAATGCCTTGCTGAAATACCACCCCTGGATAAACAACTCAGGTCCCGTACTCAAGAACGCCAGTTGCTCGGCAGTCTCCACCCCCTCCACTACCACGCCCAGGTTCAACGCCTCACAAAACCGCAACATGCCGGTCAGCACCTGGGCGCCCTTGGGGTCGCGCTGGGCCACCACAAAACTGCGGTCGATCTTAATAAAGTCCACAGGAAACTGGTGCAGGTAACTCAACGCGGAAAACCCGGTGCCAAAATCATCGAGATACACTTTTGCTCCGGTGGCCTGCAGTTTATGGATGGTTTGGCGGGCGGCGGGAATATCGCTGACCAGCGCATCTTCGGTGATTTCCACCGACACCCGGCCATCCGCCTGGGCAAGAATTTCCACCAGGCGATCACCATAGGCAGCGTCCTTCAAGGTGGCACTGGAAATGTTGATGGTCATGGGCAGTTCAAAGCCGATCTTGCGCCACTTCTGATACTGGCGCACGGCCTGGGACGCCACCCACACGTCCACGTCCGGCATCAGCCTGGCTTGTGCCAGCCATTGCAGGAACTCCCAGGGTGAATGCACCGTGCCGTGGCTGTCCCGGGCGCGCATCAATGCCTCGCACCCGGTGCACAAGCCGGTACGGGTAGACACCTGGGGTTGGAATTCAAGGTAGAACTCGTAATCGCTGATCTGCTGGATCCGGCTCAATTCAACGGCCTGCCGCGCCAGGGTCCGGTGGGAGGCCATTACCGGATCGAACTCCAGCAGGCGGCCTTTTTCTTCGAGTCCGCGAAAGGTCATGTCCAGAGACTTGAGGTAAACCGTGCCACCGTCGATGGACTGACGATGAATGGCCCGCACGTAGGGCGCATACACCAGCGTGCCCATGCCCAACAGCAACACTTGCAGGGCCACAGCCGCCACGTCGCCATGGGTGCTGAGGTAGGCATTGAGCAGCACCGGCGCGGTAAACGGCACGCTGGCCACCGCCGGCGAGACCCAGCCCAATTGCACCACCGTCAAAGCCACCATCGCGTTGAACGCCGGCACCAGTAGAAACGGTATGAACAAACGCGGGTTGAGAATGATCGGCAAGCCAAACAACAGCACCTCGCTGACGTTGAATAACGACAACGGCAAGCTGGCGATCGCCAGTAACCGCATGGAGTGGCTGCGGGAAAACACCAGGATCGCCAGCAGCAGGCACAAGGTCGCGCCCGATCCGCCGATAAACGCAAAACTGCCGAGCAGGCCGTTATTGAGCAGGTATTGGACCGGCTGTCCCGCCGCCAGCGCCGCACCGTTGAGCACCACGGCCTGGTCCAGTACATCGAACAACGGCTGCATGGCATAGACGCCGTGAATGCCGAAGAACCACAGCAGCGAATTCATCAGCGTTACAAACAACCCAGTGCTGTAAGGCGATTGCAACGCATCGAGCACCTGAGGCCCCTGCAATTGCGCCACGTAGGGAATCAGCAACAGCAACGTCAGTATCATCACCAGTGACAACGCCGTGATCGCGCCAGGGATCACCATGTTGATGGTGCCCTTGAGGTTATGCCCAACCAGGTCTTCGTTGACCAGACGTGTCCAGCGAAAACGGTGCAGCCAGGCAATGGCCGGCACATTGATCAAGGGCGAAGCGATGGCAATAAACAGCAGGAAGGTGGCCGACGCCCGGGGATACTCGCGCAATACGAACGTGGCAACCACCACGTGGGCCAGGCACAGGAAGGCGACCGGCAGCTGTGGCAGGCGATGCTGGATCGCCAACATGTAACCGATGGAGGCCGCAACCAGCAAGGGAATCACCGAGCTGATCTGGTTGTGCAACCCCGCCAGGAAACTCACTACCTGAGGGGCGAACCCCAACGCCTGGGCGCACTCGGACAGGATCAGGAATCCGGCGGATACCAACAAACACGGCAGTATCCACAACAACCCCTCGCGAATCGCACGCAACGACTCGGTGCTGGCCAAGACCGCCAGGCGCTGGGTAAGGAAAAGTTTGAACAGCGTTTGCGCCATGAGCCGTCCTCTGCCCGTCACCTATTGCCGCTGGAAGCCAGGGCTGGAAACACACGCTAACGCTACACGCCCTGAGTGCAGGAGCAAAAGACTTTTGCCAAGCCGCACCGCGCTTCTTGGGATAAAACGCACGATAGCTGCACTTATTTCCCACCGAATTATCGAACTTTCTGACTTGAAGCAACCCCTAAGGCTATCTGAGTCGGTATCATCCGCGTCTGTCTGCGTGTTAAAGGATGTTACAACTTGCAAACCAGCAGGTACGCAGTCAGGGAATCAGGCCTGGAACGACAACAGGCACAAAGGAGAGAGCTTCACTATGCAAGACAAGCGGTCAAGCAACATGCGTCCCCTATTTGTCACCATTTTGCTGTGGTTGTGCAGTGTGGTGCTGCTGTTTGTAATCAAGAATGTCATTGAGCTGTTCACCGGGCCTGTCGCTGAAACCTGGGTTGACCTGGCACTGGTGCTAGTCGCTTACCTGATGTTCTTCTTGCTGGCGCCGTTGCAGAACTGGATGCGACGCAGAGCCCGCAAACGTGCGCGCCTTCACCCCAGCGCGCACTCAGGCGATTCCAAGTCCCGTCCTTCGCACTAAGGGCACATCCTTGTCAGCACCCAGCGATACTTACCAGCTCGCCTTGGACAGGTTTTTGCGCGATCAGCCACACATCGCCGCTGAGCTGGACAACCTCAACCCGTTGGCCGCCCAGGCCAGGGGGGAAACCCTGGCGCAGTATCGCGCCGAGCGCTTGCACGAAGCGTTCGAAGCCCACGCGGAGCAGCAACACCTGTTCGCCTGGGAACTGACCCTTAAACTGACGGCCGACTCCACCGAAACCTTCGAGGCCCAGCGCCGCGAAGTGCATAAAGAAGTCGCACAGATGGCCGGTATGGACTGGGTGGAGTATTGCCAGCTGCATGGCCTGGCGGTCTGACCTTTACCCTACAAGTACCAGCGTGGCCGGCTACAGGCCATCACTTGGCGCAATTCGGCGACTGTTACGGTTCGACGCTGCGGATCTATCGCCAACGCCGAATGTAATGCCGGCCAGCAGTGCCTGGGTAATTGCGCGGGCCGGGCCAGCCGGTCAGTGAAAGAGCGTGCGCCGATGCGCTGGCCACTAGCCAGCTCATACACAATGCAAGCCATGCCGTATACGTCCGCAGCGCCGCTCAGCGCACCGCCGTCCAGTAACTCCGGGGCCGCGTAGGCGGGTGTCCAGGCATTGAAACGAGTACGGCTGACACTTGGCAAACCCATCGCCTCCTGCGTCTGAGCATGCCCCAGGCCAAAATCGAACAAACATACGCCCTCCTCTCCCACCATGACGTTGGCGGGTTTCACATCGCCATGCAGGACGTTCTTCTGGTGGATGTAGGCCAAAGCATCCAGCAACTGCAGCGCGATGGGTTGCAGTTCCTGCCAGGGCAAACCATAGGGGCACTCCAGCAGCAGCCGGTCGAGGGTCACCCCTTGCAGCAGCTCCATGGTGAAAAACGCAATTTTGCTGTGGGTGTCGACCTCAAAGGAAAACACCCGTACCACACGGTCATGTCGCAGGCTGCGAGCCAACGCAAACTCGCCGTACAACAGCACATGCGCGTCGGGGCACTGGGAAATGGACTCGCCCAGCAGCTTAAGTGCCACCCTGGAGCAAGGCTGGCCCAATTGCTCATGCAACAGATCGCGCGCGCGGTACACCACACCCATGCCGCCGCTGCCCAGGACGTGCTCAAGGTGATAACGCCCTGCCAGCAGACGGGATGGTGCGACCGCCAGGTTCAAGGTTGCACCACAACTGCGGTCAGGTCATCTCGCACCGGCCTGCGCAACGCCCCGGCGAATAATTGTTCCACCGCCTGCCGGGGCGTTCTCCTGCTCAACGCCCGTCCCACCTCGACATGGCTGAGGGTCTGATACAGGCCATCGCTGCACAGCAGGAATACATCCCCAGGGCGAGTACTGAGCTCCAATACCTCAAGGTCCAAACGCGAGCGCGCACCAACGGCGCGGGTCAAGGCCCTGGCATCGGGGTGCGCCTGGGCTTGCGCCACGCTGATATGACGCTCGTCCATGAGGCGCCGCAGCAGCGAGTGATCCTTGGACAACTGGTACAAGTTCTGGCCCCGCCATAGATAGCAGCGACTGTCTCCAGCCCAGACACAGGCCGCCCGCCCGTTCTCCAACAGCAAGGCAACCACGGTACTGCCCATCGTCGCGCCATCATTTGTGTCGGGCTCTGTCCACGCGCGCCGCAATCGCTGGTTAACGCCTTGCAAACTTTCCCGAACGGCATTGATCCGTTGATGGAGGTTGCCATGAGCCGGCACTGAAGCCAGGTGGCTGACCACCCAACGACTGGCGACATCACCGTGCCGATAGCCGCCCATTCCGTCCGCCACAGCCCAGCAACCGCCATGCGGGTTGTCCAGAAACGCATCTTCATTACGCAGTCGCGCCTGCCCTCGCTGGGTGCGCCCGGCACTGCGCCAATGGGCGCCGGCCTGGCTCACAGTTGCTCCGGCAATCGAAAGGTGCGCCATGTGTCCATATCAAACGGCCCTGGCGTGCGCTGGCTGGTCAGCAGGTAATTGGCGCGCAGACCGGCGAGGTCTGCCTTGAAAATCTGCATATTTGCACCACTTGCGGGTTCTTTCTGCAGCAGATCGAAAAACCGGAACAGCGACCAGGCCCCTGCGTTTTTCTCGATCCCCAACGGGCGCTGCTCCGTACCTCTGTCCAGCACAAGGCTGCTGCGCCCATTCTCTGCCTCGGTGGGCCAATGAAACGGCATGGGTGTGATCGGGCCGTGCCGATATTCCAACTGCTGGTCGCCAAACCGCAGTACGGCTCGGCTGACCGATTGGTCCAGGCTGTAGGGCGCCAAGGTAAATCGCACAGATAACTCCCCCGAGTCCTCGCTGAAAAAGCCGCGGCGGATTACCTGGGTTTTCGTCAGTTGGTCCAGCAGCGAGCGCGAAACCGGCAAACTCTGGCCATCCAACCCACGCAACCTGTAGCGGCTGCCATCGGCGCTGATGAAAGGCCGAAGATATCCCTCATAAAAACGTGCCATTACCCCCTGCGGCTTGAAGAACTCCTGAAAATCATGCAGCGCAACATCACTGCTTGCATGGGCATTGAATGGATAACGTCGGCGAAGGGCCTTGGCATAAAGGCTATGTACGTCGCTTTGATACCGTTGATTGACATGCACATACGCCTGCTCCAGCAAATGCCGCCAACTGTCGTCGGCCACGCCCTCGAACCAACCGGCAAGCGGCAGCGGCAGACGCGCAGCAGCATCACGCAAATTGCCCAGTACATCCTGCTGCCCCTCCATACGCTGTCGAGCCCGCAGGAAGGCCGCCTGTTCTGGCGCACTGTCACGGTTCAATGCCGTGAGTTGCAGGTGCAGCTCACCGAGCAAACGCAACGCCTGGGCCAGCTCTGCGCCGGGGTTGTGCTGCTCATCGAGCAACTGATGCAAGGGTTCAAACCGCTGCTGCAATGCCCGCCGTGGCGCATCGTCAAAAACCGACTGCCCATCCGTCAACGTCGCCTTGGCCAGCCCTGCCAGCTCTCCCGAATGCTGGGACACCTTATCCAGCAGCACATGGCCTGGCAGCAAACGAGTGTTTTCCCGCAACTGCTGCAATAGCCGAATCAACGGGGACTGTGCCGAGGTCAGGCTCATGAGCTGGTCGGCATCCTGGCGCAGGCTGTCGGTCTGTTGCAGCCTGACTCGTCCGAGTACGTCGCTCCAGGCATCGGCATACTCACTGAAGTAGCGTTGCTGCAGTTCTGCCATCAACCGCCGCAGATCCTGTGGCCCCAGGTCGGTGCCCTGCCCCAGCACCCAATTATCCTGAGCGATGGCATTGACCAGCCTCGGGCCCTGCGCCTCAAAGTACTGCACATATCTTTTTGTATAGAAACCGGGAACAGGCGGGTCGATCGTGGCAAATACCTTACCCTCGGCCAGGCGCAACGGTTCCAGGTTGCGCGCTTGTTCGCGCAATACTCGATACACGCCATCGGCCAAAGATTCCCCTCTCAGCACTTCGCGGGCCTGGGCCACTCGTTCATCGTTGAGCGGTGTGACAAACGGCCGTTCAAGCAGCCGTGCCAAGTGCTCTCCCAGACGCTTCTGCGTGGGCATATCCCCGGCAAAACGCACCGACCAAAGGCCTGTCACATGCTGTGCCAGCCAGGTGGCGTCACGGCGCTCGCGCAGATTGAGCATCAAATACGCACGCAGGTTATCCAATAACCGTTCGCGATCCCCCAGGCTTGCGTCTATCTGTTCTTCAAGCTGCGCGGTTATCCAGACCAGCAGTTGCTGTTGCAGCGCCTGCTCATAAGCCTGGTCTACCCAGGCACGACTCACCTCGCCCTGATACAGGCCGAGGCGCTCGACCAAGCGCACATCCTGCGCCGCCGGAAACACCCGGGTCGCCGCCAACCGCGCATCCAACAGCCCCAACAACGCCGGGCTTTCATCGTTTTGAGCCCCTGTGGCCGGCATCGTCTGGGCGACCAATGCCGCCAGTTGGACCAGGCGTAGCTGGTTGACGCTGTAGCTGTACATCCACAGGCCACCGACACCGCCAAGAATCAGCGCGACTGTCATCGCTTGCAGGCCCTGGCGCTGACGGATGCGCTGCTGCTCCTGGGCTTGCAGGCTGGCAAGACCGGCTTCGGCAAAGATCACCTGGCTGAACAGCCCCCTCACAAAACGTGCATGCCTGTCATCGGCACAGGTCAGGAAGAACCCTCGCAAACCATTGATGGGTTGGTAGCGATGAGCAGAAAAGGCCATTTCAGCGAACAGGCTTACACGCTCACCGACGCGTGCCGCCTGTTGGGGAAACTCCAGGATCTGACCACGACGTTCAACGTTGCCCTCCTGGTGCAGTCGCGCAATCAGCTCACCGTTCAAACGCTGCAACAATCCCTCGACGGCCTCGTGCACCTGAGTAATTTCAGCCATGCCGCTGCCGACGTCCAGTGGCTGCCCCAGCAGACTGTCGGCACTTTCCCCATGGGGTGAATCAAAGAACTCAGCGAATCCCGGCAATCGATCGGCCTGGGTCAACACCAGATAGATCGGCACATCCACATGTAGCGTTTGCCGGATCTCCTGCAAGCGCGCGTGCACACGACGGGCATGGTGATCCAGGTCGTACTCGCTGGTGTTGAGCAACGTGTCTACCGACAGCGCCACCACCACGCCGTTGAGCGGGCGCACCCGGCGGCGCCACCTGAGGAGATTCAGCAGGGTGGCCCAGCCTGCGGCATCCACTGCACTGTCAGGTTGGGTCAGATAGCGCCCCGGGGTGTCGACGAGTACGCCTTCGTCGGCGAAATACCACTCGCAATGAGCACTGCTGCTCGTCGGTCGCCTGTCAGCGTGTTCAGGCGATAACTGCAAGCCGGCTGCCGCCAGCAGCTGCGTCTTGCCACTGCCCGGCTCACCCATCAACAGGTACCAGGGCAACTCATGGCGCCAACGCGCGCTGCGCTCTCCATAACGGCTGGAGGTTTTCAGCAGGTGAACCGCATCCTTGAACCGAGTGCGTACGCAGCGGTATTCGTTCTCCACACGTGTCGACGGCTGCTGGCGGGGCTGGCGCTCAGACCGTGGACGCCGGGCGGCACGACCACCGCCGGCAAGGACCATCACCAACCCCCAAAGCAGAAACACGACACTGATGGTGACCAGGCGAGCCGTCGCGCCCTGCCAAACAGGCTGATCATTCACCGCCAGCAGCGGCCCCCAAAACCACACCACTGCCGCACACGAAAGCGCCAGCAACAGGCTCCAAACCCAAATCCGGCCCAGCACGGCGCCCACACCCTTGAAGAATGCGCTCATTCTTTGCTCCCTGCGTTTACAAGGACGTGCGGATCAAATCCGACGCCGAAAATTGAAGCGGTTGCAGCGCGTTCGCGCGCTCCTTGCTCAGCACCCAGGCAAATCCTGTGTACATTGCCAGCAAGCAAACCAGGGTGAAGATGACCAACCAGGTAACGGGAACAACGCACAACCCCGTACGCCGGCTCGCCCCGTGCATCGCGGGTACGGGTGGCGCCGGCGACGGCTCCCCGCGTACGTGCCGGATCTGGCGATACAAGGCATCGCGAACACCCTCCAGTTGCGACATGCCGCGCTCCATCACTCGGTATTTGCCCTCGAACCCCAGGGATAGGCACAGGTAAAGCAGCTCCAGCATCGGCAGGTTCTTCACCGGGTCGCGTGATAGACGCTCCAGCAGTTGGAAAACTTTTTCGCCCCCGAAGGTTTCGTTATGAAAGCGGCTCAACAGGCTAACCTTCGACCATTCACTCTGTGCCCCCCACGCCGTAGTAACAACCGCCTCATCGATCACACTGCACAACACATAACGCGCCGACATGACTTGGCTGCTTTCAACACCGCCCTGCAAGGCGCGGGTTTCGAATTGAGTCACCGTCAATGACAATCGGTCGTTGAGCGTGCCCAGGTCTTCGCGACCAGAGCAGACCCTGAGCGCCACGATCTCGGACAACACCGCCCAAGCCGCAGCCACCAGCGGGTTGAGCCCAGCCTTGAAGCTCGACGCATCGAGCATACGGCCGGCATAGATCATGCGATCTTCCAGCTGCTCATAGCGTGGCGGCGATGGGAAGTCCGTCAATGCCCCCTGTGCAGGCCCATGACCCTCGCGGTCGAGCAGGACGGTTCTTTCATCCTGTGTGTACTCACTGTCCATGGCATTCAATTCCTGATGGCCCAAAAGTTGAGTTCAAGCCCGGCGAAGTCACCGCCTACGTGGAACGCGAAACCGCCCGACTGCTGCAATTGCGCGATCTCGGGGGCACTCATATCGAGGATGAAGTAGGTCTTGCCGGCATGAAACGGAATCTGCCGCGGCGCCACTGGCAGCGGCTTGACCTTGATACCGGCCAGGTGCAGGTTGACCAACTCACGTATGCGCTCTACCGGCCCGACTTTCAGGTGTGCCGGCAGGCGCTGGCGCAGTTCCTCTGCCTCACACTGCGCGGTGGCTGCCAGGATGAACGTGGCCGTGCCGAGCAATTTCAACTCGTTGACCGGGCAGACCAGAACGCCGTACTGGCGTGGTTGCAATGTCAATTCGATCGCATGTTGCTCAAGCACCACCGACAGGACGGCGCGTAGGCGCTCCATCAACCCACGAAAACTGGCGCCCTGGTCGCTGTGTCGATAATGCACGTCCAGCTGCGCGCGTTTACTGTCACAGGCGAACGTTGATAGCTCGCCGAGCATCGACACCAACAGGCGGAACAGCGCTTCGGGTCGAACCTGGGCCTGGCTCAGGCAGTGCCGCAGCGCAAGTTCGGTACGATTGATCACCTGCAGCATCAGGAAATCACCGAGTTGTGTGCTTGCAGCCGTGCTCTCGCCACGAATGCGCGCCGCGATGGCATCGCCGCGGCTGGCAAGCAGACCGACGACTTCGTTAAGGCACGACGCCAAGTAGCCATGCTCCTGCACGAAAATGAAGGTCGGGATGAACGCGGTATCCAGGCTCACGCCCCCTTCACCGCTGACGTCCAGTACCTGGGCAACCTTGAGTTTGACGAAGCTCTGATCACCCGCCTGCTCGCCCAATACAAGGCGTAAGTCGGGCCGTGCGCAGCTGATTCGGCAACGCGCATCTACACCCAGGTTGGAGTCTCCCACTTCCACTTCGCATCGCAGGTAACGCGCCAGAACATCGCTCTGTTCAGGCTGGCGGACCTCAAGGTGATTGCCGCTGGCCAGGGGCAGTGCCAGGTAAATGCCCTGCCTGCCCGCATCAGTTGGCACCTGCAACACCAGCGGTTCCATAGCGGCACTCAAATCAAACAAGCTACCGTCCGGCAAGACGCCACTCGCCTGGTTGACCACCAGCTTGCCCAGCTTTAGGTATTGCTCATTCAATTCCAGCGTAAGGAAGCCCCAGGCATCACTGCCCAACAGGCGCGTCTGGTTGAGTTGCTGCTGGTAATAGCGGTCGTTGTGCTGCAAGTGCTGTGGCCGCAGCAACATGCCTTCTTGCCAGATCACTTTATGAACAGGCATCTCAGCGCACCTCCATCCCGGCGAGCGAGTCGACGACGCGTATACCGTCCTGGTCCAGCACCAGATCGGCACGGTTGCGCTGGTGCATAGTCACGGGGATCAACTGCCGCCATTGAACGTGCGGCAAGTCTCGGTAAGCCGCCAACACCCCTACAAAACGACTGTCGGGACCGATACGGAGTTTGAGCGCCAGGTGGTCACCTGGACGCAGCTCGACTTCTTCACTGCTTACCCAGTCCTTTGCCAGCAATTGCTGCGCCTTGTCATACAGGCTGAAGAAGTCGGCATGTTCGAAGGCTACGCCATGGCGCAGTTCGATCAACTGCACCACCACGGGAGAGGGGCGACCGTGCAGGTCAGGGTTGACGTGCTCGTTGGCGGTCAACACAACGTCCAGCTTGGTCAGCGTGGAAAAAGGCGATACGGCGCTGCAACCCGCCAAGAAACCAAACAAAAGCAACACCAAAGCACGGGTAGCTCGATACATGAATATCATCCTGAAAAATCAATGTGCAGGGAGGAGATCAGGCGCACCTGTTCTTCATAGGCCGTGGCGAAATCGCCGTTCAACGGGCGATCGTTCAACGGCCCTTGCGCCACCAAACGCTGGTAGTGACGCTGGTAAGCACGCCAACGCGCGCCATCGGTGAAAAATCGTGGCGGCTTGCCCTGAGATTCAAAGCACCAGGCCAAATGGTTCGGCTCGAAGGCCGTGTACACCTTGTTCACGGTGCTGCGACAGGCAGCCTGCAGCGCGACCTGATGTACCTGCAGCTCCCGATGAGCCAGACCAATGGCCCGCGAGGCGGGCATTTGGCCCAAAGCCCCTGTATCCAGCAGTGCGGATAACGCCGCGTTGGTGTCGCTGAACATTTTCAAAGGGTTCCGGGCTGCGCCCTGACTGTCGAACGACGACCTCCCCCATTCGTGATGCAACTCTTCACGCGTGCGCAGGGCTTGTTGCAGCCCCTGGATCGTCAAGCGAAACAAGCCCGCGACCTTGATCGCCAGCACCTCCCTGGCCGCTGGGTCGAGTGCGTCGAGCCCCACGCCCAAGGCCGCCGCGAACTTTGACCAGAACACTTCATCAGTCGAGGGTGCCATTGCACTAACGTGCACCGCAGCAACCTCTACCCCGGGTTCTGCCCGGCGCGGGAATGTCACATGCTCCCTATCGGTCCCGTGGCGTTCGGCCCACACCCCTTGCTCATCAACAGCCTCGCTCAATGCTGCCAGGTCATCCGAGATGGCCTGCTGCTGGTGCTCCAGGTCCAGCGCGTGCAGAGGGTCCAGGGACAGGAAGGCATCATCGGGAATCGGTACTGCCGCACTGGTACGCAGCTCGCCGCAAGGTCGTGCGGGTTGCAACAAACGCGCACGTAGCGCCAACGCCCCAAGTTCGAATACATCCCCATCATTGATCAATCGCGCCTGCCCCTTGCGCAGGCGTTCAGCACTGCCTGCCACGCCAATACCGTTGCGGCTGATATCAGTTAGGAAATAGCGGCCCTCACGGTAACCGACTAATCCATGGTGACTGGAGAGCACGCGGCTGGGGTCGGGTATCACCCAGTCACATCCGGGGCCGCGGCCAATCACGCCGCCCACTGCGTCAAATACCTTATGGGCCGAGGGTTCGGCGCTGGCGCTGTCGACCGTACAGACCTCAAACACAAGCTGCATCGTCATGATCCCTCTATTCATCGGCCACGAGTAATTGCCTGTGGGTCACCCAGAGGACGGTACTCGGCATCATCGAACACGTAGTTGGCGTTACAGCCACCCAGCAAACACAACACAAGCAACACGGCGTGCCATGGACGGTCAGGCATCAGGTTTCTCCCACAGTAAAAATCAAGTGCACCATTAGCATTTCTCCCTGGCATCGCCGACGGGGATATTCAAGCGTGCAAGACGGTAAAGCAGCGTGCGTCGGGCAACCCCTAGCTCCCGCGCGGTACGGGTGCGATTGCCATGGTTCTTGTGCAAGCAATCGAGCAGGAACACTCGCTCTACTCGTTCCATGCGCTGGCGCAGCGTCACATCGTCGCTCGCGGCCGGCGCCGCAGTCGGTGGCAGCGCCAGGTGCTCCGGCAAGATCACGCCGGCGTCACACAACAACACGGCACGCTCAACCATGCATTTAAGCTCGCGTACGTTGCCGGGAAAGGCGTGGCCGGACAGTTGATCAAGGGCCAGGGTGGACCAACCCACGGGTGACCTCTCCAGCGCCGCGCACGCCTCGTCAGTGAAATAGCGCGCCAGTTGCAGCAGGTCGCCGTCTCGCTCGCGCAGGGCCGGTAACGTGATCGGAAACTGCACGAGCCGGTAATAGAGGTCTTCGCGAAAGCGCCCCTCGGCGACCATCGCAGCGAGGTCGCGATGAGTGGCCGCAATGATCCGCACGTCGACCTTATGCGCCGCGCTGGCACCCAGCGGCCGAACCTCGCCCTCCTGCAAGGCCCGCAGCAATTTGGCTTGCAGTGCCAGCGGCATGTCGCCGATTTCATCCAGCAGCAACGTACCGCCGTGCGCGGCATCAAACAGACCCGCATGATTGCGCTCGGCCCCCGTGAACGCACCTTTGCGATAACCGAAGAGCTCGCTCTCAAGCAGCCCTTCAGGGAACGCTGCGCAGTTCTGCACGACGAAGGCTTTCTCCCGGCGCGGGCCGGCCGCGTGAATGGCCCGAGCTACCACTTCCTTGCCGGTACCGGTCTCGCCGCACAGCAGTACGGTATACGGGGTATGCAGGACTTTACTGATCAAATGGCACGTCTGTTTCATCGCCGCACTGGAGCCAATCAATCCGTACTCCCTGGCCAATGGCTTGTTGCACCTGAGCCTTGAATCAACGTTGGGCTGCATACTGCGCAGTACCAGCAGCTGGTTCACGGCGAAGCTGCCCAACTGCGCCAGGGAGGTGGCGTAGCCTTGCAACTGGCCCGGCTGTTGCCGAGCGCACAGCAGTACACCGGCGACCCGCTCACCACGATTGAGCAACGGCACGCTCAACAGCGCCCGCCAGGGCTTCACCGGTACGGGCAGGAAATTAACGTCATGGCAACTGCTCTGCACATCTTCCAGGCTCAGGACAGCACCTTGGCTCAAGGTATGGTTCAACAGGGGTGGATGGTGCAGATCAGAATCTGCGACCGCGACGACCATCGATGCCGCCTCGGACAAATGTTGGGCAATCAGTTCAAGGCGACCGGTCACTTCATTGAGCAGGTAAAACTGGCTGAGTTCGCACTGGCTCAGTTGTGCCACACCGGCGACGAGCGCGTCAGGCAGCGCCTGTTCATCACGGTACAACGCCAGGCGTGTAAAGCAGGCGGCCAGCGCATTGGCGTATACCAGTGGGTCGGACAATTCGCCTGGCAGGTCCACATTCATCATGATCATCAACCCCTGTGAAAATTGCTGGCAAGCGTAACCACGCCGTCGGCCTGTTCATGCGCCAGCCAGGTGGTCCAGCCCAGGCGGCAAAGCGTGTTTTCGCCGATGTGCAACGGCCTGACCTCGCCCGGCGCCAACGTCAGGCGCAGGTCGTATTCCAGAGGGTCGCGCAGGGTCAGTCGCACCAGCGCGCACAGCCGCTGGTACGCCTCAGCGATAGGCAGAAAATCATGGAAACGCTGCCAACCCAGCGCCAGAAGATGCACCCTGAACTTACCGCTGCGGTCAGCGATGCGATGCCCCAGGACAAGGTCCTGACCAAGGGCACTGTTGGCCCGCCCCAGATGATTGCATTGCAACTGGCTGACCTCGACCGTGCGCTCCACCCATTGCTCGATAAACAACGCGTCGTGCTTGAAGTAGTAACGCAGGACAGCCTCGATCAGCGCAGCCGAGTGCACTCGCAAACTCAGCAGGCCCAGATAAGGCAGCAGGCGCTTGCAATCAAGCTGCGAAGCACTGCGAATTGCGCTGTCGCCCAGCCCCATCAAGGCAAACATCTGCTCGGAAAACCTGTCGTTAGCACCTGCCCGGAAACACGCCCGATAACGGTATTTGCGCCAGATCGGCAACATCAAGCGCTGCAGGCGATGATGGAACAGATCAAGCAAATCTCGAGTCGGGTTGCCGCCCGAACGCTCGGCAAACGCTTGCTCGGCGTAAAACGCAGGTAGCGGCGAGCCAGCACCGAATAACCCCAATACGTTGAGACGCAAGCGAGCGCGCAAGGCCCCGTGCTCGCTGAAAAACTCCACACGGTCGATATCGTGCGCGGCAAACCCAAAACCGGGGTTGGCCTGGAACTCCAATTGGTCATACAGCGCCTCGTCATCCAGCAGCGGATGAGCCTCGCGCAGTCGTTCGATGACCTGCACAATCGCCTGAAATAGCGTGTACTCACGAATCACACGGCAAAGTTGAGTCAAAACAGCGGTTGCTGCCCCATCCGGGATGGCCATAGGTACACGTCTCCTTGTGTGCTGATGACCCGCAACTCGTGATACGAATTGAGGCTTGCATAGAGCGCAAAGAACTGATTGAGAACAGAGGCGAATACAAACAGATCGCCCTGACCGACAAAGCCCTGGGAATCAACCGTCAGCTCGACCTGCAAGCCTCGAACAGGCAGACCGCGGTGCAGACGGTCCACTGCCTCATGGCGAATGGAGCGCAAAGCGCTCAACCTTTTCTGACTGACCTTCAGCGCCTGTCGATCGTGATAGCGCGGCAAGTCGTAGGTTTGGAGTATCACTTTCAAGGCATTGATATCGGTCAACGACAGATAGTTGACCGACATATTGCTGATGAGCTTCCACAAAAAATCCTGGTCCAGTGGCGGCGCAAAGCTCGCTGTGGGTGTGGTGATGTTGCAAAACCCCAATGACTCCGGGGTCTGTTCCCCGGGCAGGGTGATTTCGCCTGCACGAAGTTGGCGCGGCAGGTTGCAATTGGTACAGGTCAGTTCGACCGACAGGGTTTCCTGGCCCTGTTCGCGGCGGCTGGGGAATCCCATCCAGGTATCAAGCCCGCCATGCTGTACCGACGAACGCTGGCGAATGCTGTAACTGGAGGGTGCCGCCGAAGCCTCGTGATCGCAGTCATGTTCAAACGACTCGAACGGCACATAGGTCTGGTAGCCCAACCCGCCGGGGCGCCACCCGGTGACCTGGTCCACGGAAAACACACTGGCATTGCCCGGCGTATATTCCCCAGGTACCAACAGGTACTCATCCTGTTTACCGTCCAGGCGAATGGGGATCGCATCCTGTTTGAACAGGTTGACGATGGGCGTGCAATACAGCTTCACGTTGTCCAGGGTTGGACGCAGGGGATCACGGCCCTGGGTGTGAAGTTCGAAGCGCATCACCATGCCATGCGTCTCCCGTAGCAGCTCGTCAGGCAGCGTGTGCACCACGTTCAGCCCTTCGACGTCGACAAACAGGTATTTCTCGGGAAAAGCGAAGTACTCCTGCAGATGCCGATAACCATCAAAGGTGTTCTGCGGATAAGGAATCAGCGCCTGCTCCGGGGAAAACCCCACTGGCTGAACCTGGCCGGCACTGAGGCGCAGCGTTACAGGTAGCCCGTCGCGGGTCCTCACCGGTACACCCTCGTGATCCAGCAGCGACAGGCAGATACTGTCGACATGGCGCAACAGGCTGAGGTACAGGCCCTGACTGATGTAGTGGTCGCCAGCCAAGTGCAGCCTCAGCGAATCAAATGCCAACTCACTGAAGTTACCTTGGGTACTCATGGTCAGTTGCAACTCCAGCCAGGCTCCCTCGCCCTGGCAGCGGTATTCCAGGCCACTGAGTTGCAGGGGCATGATGTCGGTGGCATAGCATGTGCGGAACCGACAACGCTCACCCTTGATGGGAGCGCTTTCCACGGCGGTGTCCCGGGCCACTCGAACACTGGGGCCGGCACGTTTCAAGGGGTCGAATTGCAGGATGCTGAAGGCCGGTGTTGGCCGCATGTAATGGGGCCATAACAAGTGCATCAACGAATGCGTCAGCTCCGGCAGTTCGTCATCCAGCTTTTGTCGCAGGCGAGCGGTCAGAAATGCAAACCCCTCCAGTAAACGCTCGACATCCGGGTCCTGGCCGGCCTCAGCAAGAAACGGCGCCAGAGCTGGATTGCGCTCGGAAAAACGCCGCCCTTGTTGGCGCAGGCCGCTGAGTTCACTTTGAAAGTAGCGGTTAAACGTCATGGACGAAAACCTCTACCCGCCCGGCTTGCGCAAGACGGGCCTGAAACACGACCGGTTGCAGGACGCCGTCGATAACTCGCTCAGCTTCAATTGCAAATGCCAGGACCAGGGACCCACGCACATCGGGCAACAGCCTGACATGCACATTCGCCAGTCGCGGTTCGTAGGCCTGGATAAAACGCTCGATATGCAGCCGCGACTGAGTCAATGATTCATGCAGGCTCAGTCGCATGTCGTTGAGATCAGGCAAACCATAATCAGCCAGTGTCTGGACACTGCCCGCACGTGTGCTGAGCATTTTCCCCAGATGTGCGGCGATGGACGCCACAGGACACCCTCGCGTCGATGCACCGTATTCAAGACGCTCGAAAAGGCTGTTGTGCTGAACCATGCCCTGGCCTCTGCTCATTCTTTATCGAGCTTGCCAACCAGGGACAAGGTGAAGTCTGCCCCCATGTACTTGAAATGCGGGCGCACTGTCACGTTGACGCGGTACCAGC
This sequence comes from Pseudomonas sp. HN8-3, assembly GCF_020790195.1. Classification (NCBI taxonomy): domain Bacteria; kingdom Pseudomonadati; phylum Pseudomonadota; class Gammaproteobacteria; order Pseudomonadales; family Pseudomonadaceae; genus Pseudomonas; species Pseudomonas sp. HN8-3. Next base: position 2,634,513 of record NZ_CP086206.1, on the reverse strand, counting down.
CTGGCTCGCCCTCGACATCACTTACGACGATGCGCGCGGCACGCAGTGGGCGCCGTCCACGCACTTCGGCGCTGGGGTTTTCCTGATCCGCCACATATTGGCGAACCCACTTGTTGAGTTCCTGCTCAAGGTCCGTGCGCTCTTTCCAAGCGCCCAACTGTTCGCGTTGCAGAACCTTGAGGTAATGGGCCAGGCGGTTGACCACCATCATGTAGGGCAATTGGGTGCCCAAGCGGTAATTCAGTTCTGCCGCCCTGCCTTCTTCACTGATGCCAAAGGATTTGGGCTTTTGCACGGAGCTGGCGGAAAAGAACGCTGCATTGTCGCTGCCCTTGCGCATGGTCAAGGCGATGAACCCTTCTTGGGCCAGCTCGTATTCGCGCCGATCCGATACCAGCACTTCGGTAGGGATCTTGGTTTCAATCTCGCCCATGCTCTGGAAGTGATGCAGTGGGAGGTCCTCGACGGCCCCGCCGCTTTGCGGCCCGATGATATTCGGGCACCAGCGAAAGCGAGCGAAACTGTCTGTCAGGCGCGTGGCAAAGGCATAGGCGGTATTGCCCCACAGGTAATGCTCGTGGCTGTTAACCACGTTTTCCTGATACGCAAAGGTTTTGACTGGGCACTCAAGGGGGTCATACGGGGTGCGCAACAGAAAGCGCGGGACGGTAAGGCCAATGTAACGGGCGTCTTCGCTCTGGCGAAAGCTTTGCCATTTGGCAAACTGCGGCCCTTCGAAGTGATCCCGCAGGTCTTTCAGGTCGGGCAGCCCGGTGAAGCTTTCCAAGCCAAAGAAACTCGGCCCCGCCGCAGCAATAAAGGGGGCGTGAGCCATGCTGGCGACGCTGGAGGCGTATTGCATCAGCTTTACATCGGGCGCACTGGGCGAGAGAAAATAATTGGCAATGATCGCACCCACCGGCTGCCCACCGAACTGACCGTATTCAGCGCTGTAAACATGCTTGTAAAGCCCGGACTGAGTGATTTCCGAGGAATCCTCGAAATCATCCAGCAGGTCTTCGCGTGAGACATTCAACAGCTCGATCTTGATGTTCTCGCGAAAATTGGTGCGGTCGACCAGCAACTGCAACCCCCGCCAGGAAGCTTCCAGCGCCTGGAAGTCGGGATGGTGCAGGATCTCATCCATTTGCTGGCTGAGCTTGGTATCGATTTCGGCGATCATCCGGTCGACCAGGCGTTTCTTTACCGGTTCGTCACGGTTGTGTGGCTTGAGCAGCTCCGCGATAAACGCCGATACGCCGCGCTTGGCGATGCCGTAAGCCTCGTCGTCGGCGCTCAGCAATGTCTGGGCGGTGATGTTGTCGAGGATGCTGCAGGTGTGGATAGTCTGTACCGATTGCAGCTCGTGTTGAATCGTGGTCATGGTATCAGTGTCCTTTTACTGAAAATGTCAGGCGTCTGGGCTGGGCAGCCCAAGCTCGGCCAGAACTCGTGCGCGGGAATCACTATGGGTCAATGCCTGCTCGATCGCCTTGCGAAAGCTTGGGGTGTTGCCCAATGGTCCCTTGAGCGCCACCAGTGCTTCACGCAGTGCCATCAGCTTTTGCAACTCCGGGATCTGCTCGACAAGATTCGCGGGATTGAAGTCTTTCATCGCGTTGATGCGAACCTGGATCGCCAGTTCTTCCACGTCGGCTTGATCCTGGAGGCGATTGGGTACGTTCAGCGTCAGGCTCACTGCTTGCTTGGCCAACACCTCGTCGAGGGTGTGCTTGTCGATACCGATGGGCTTGCGATCTTCCAGCTTGCGCAGGTCCGCACGTTTGGAAAAATCCCCCAGCACCAGCAGCTTCAACGGTAGCTCGACCTCTTCCTGGGCACCGCCGAGCGCGGGTTTGAAGGTAATATTGATACGTTCCTTGGGGGCTACCGAACCGTCTTTGGCCATGGTGCTTTTCCTTTTATTTGATGAGGCGCTATTGAAGTACTGCTTCCAGGTCGAAATGACACAACCGGCGATGCAGGGCATCCTTGCCGTCGCGTATGGCTTGGCTTTGAGGTAGCAGGTCGTAGCAGCGGTACAGGAGCTGAGCGACTTGCAGGGCCAACGCCGGCTCCCAACTTTCCAGGCCCGTGCGCTGTAATTGAAGATCGAGTTGCTCCAGCTGGATCCTGGCCAGCTCGTGTTTGCCGGCCGCCATGCACAGCCTGGCCAGCGCCAGGCGCCAATGAAAACGGCAGCGATCACTGACCGCGCCCTGCAAGCCTTGCTTGATCACACCCACCGCGGCTTTGAGCCCGTCCTTGCGCAGACAAGGCATTACCGCTTCCAACGCCGCGTCCCAGGGCTGGGTCGTCAGGTCGGTCACGACTTCACTGGGCGCAGGCTTGCGCACATGGCGCATCACGTGCAGCGCAATCCACTCGGCTGTCGCAGTGTCGGCAAAGGGGGTGCCGTCGTCGAAGCGGTACTCCGTCAGGTTTGGCAGGCGCTGCAGCAGCAGCGCGAAATGTATCTCCAGTTCGGCCATGGCCAGGTCCGCGTGCAAGCCGTCCAGACACTCCCAGGCCATGCGCAAACCATCGAACCAGAACAACGCACCGGCCAGACTGACTTCCAGTTCGAACAGCACATCGGCGTAATGGCCTTGGCTCAAGCGCTCCTGATAACGCTTGAGCTTGTCGGCGGCCAATGGGCGCAGCGCGGTTATGCGTTCACTGTTGGCGTCGGGGTAGTTGACGAGCATCAGCCATGCCAAGGTTCGGCCCAGGCGCAAAGCCCGCAGGTCGGTGGCGTTCTGGCGCAACCACCAGGCGCATAAAGGCCGGGCCTGTTCCTGTAATGAGCGCAGTAATTTGTGCGCCTCTTTTTCGCTGTTGACCGATTGCTCGGGGGTGGGCAACTGGACCGCCGCTTGCCTCACGCCGGGAATAGCACCCGCGCCCCCATCAGCTTCTGGCGCCCCTTGCGCGGCATCGGCCAGGCGCTCCGCCAATTGCCGTCGAATCGGCAGCAGCACGGGAGCATCACTCCCCAGATGTTGGGCCCATAGTTGGTCCAGATGTTCGAGGTGTTCCAGCAACGCTTGAAATAAAGGCTGTTGATCATTGAGCGAGATTTTTTTTGCAAACGCTTGCTCAAGACGCGACACCAACCAGCCAAACGCTGCAACGCGGGTACGCAGTTTGCCAGGGTAGACGTGCACCCAATGGTGCTCGCAGAGCTCACGCAGCACACCGAGGCCGGCCAGCAATCCAGCCAATGAATCACGCTGATACAAGGCCCAGGTCAACCAGCAGGCGACACGCAGATCCTTGGAGTGCTCACGCAGCAGGCATTCGCTGATTTCGCTGACCCGCTGCCAATCCGGCAGCCCATTGCCATGAACCGACTGCGCTTTGCCAAGTTCGCCTTCCAGCGCTTCGAACTCGTTGGAAAAGCGCATATCAATGCCCACGAAACTACCTGGCGAACAGGCTGCTCGTGCAAGTAGCAAATAATCGGCATACAGTTCTTTTGAATGACTCATTTTCGGCCGCACACAACCATCCAAGGCAAAATAGGCAAACTTAACGCCATTAAAGTACGTATCAGAGAGCCCTTAAGTTCCGTTCAAACATATCGAGACACAAGAACCTTAGCCATGCATAAAGCAATGAGCAAGCGACGGACCAAAACTTAAGAAACATCCTACGCGCCGCTATAATCTTGGCCTGCGCAGCTATTTGCGCACACATTCGAGTAACAACAACTCTGTTAGCTCGGCCAGCCGTATACTTCACCGTAAAAACACGTGAGCAACTAAGTGCGCATCGATGCGCAACTTTTATAACTAAAAACAGCCCATAGCCCGGAATAAAAACCCAATACGCAGCGCACCAAACAGTGCTCACCCTTATTTCATTGAACTTCACACTTTCAGGCACGCTTCTTGTTATAGGTTATAGGCACCTACCCGTTCAGCCATTTCGCTGTTCGGCAAAACCTACTCAACCCGGCAAGGAAACCAATCATGCCAACACCCGCGTACCTCTCCATCACCGGAGTCAAACAAGGTTTGATCACGGCAGGCACATTTACTCAGGACTCGGTAGGCAACATTTATCAGGAAGGTCATGAGGATCAGATACTGGTCCAGGCATTTGCCCATCAGGTGATCATTCCTCGCGATCCGCAATCGGGCCAGCCGACAGGTCAGCGCGTGCACAAGCCGCTGATGATCAGCAAGGTTTTCGATAAATCGTCACCGTTGCTGTTCAGCGCCCTGACCAGCGGTGAAGAAGTCTCCTGCCGCCTCGAATGGCTGCGCACCTCGTCCGCCGGAACCCAGGAGCACTACTTCACCATTGAACTGGAGGGTGCGACTATCGTGGACATCCAGTCACGCATGCCCAACTGCCAGGACCCCGACAACGCCCACTTCACTCATCTGGAGGATGTGCACTTCACCTATCGCAAGATCATCTGGACTCACGAAGTGGCCGGAACTTCCGGCTCGGACGACTGGCGCAGCCCAGTGGCCGGCTAACCACGGCTAGAGCGGGAACAGCTGCCAGGGAAGGCGCCGTTCCTGCTGGCCGGTTACACCATCGCCAATGGGTGCTTACGCTTGGGCGCTGCGAACACACGATCGATAGCGTCCAGGTCATGTTCATCCAACACCAGCTTCGCAGCTGCGGCGTTGAGTCGGATGTGTTCAGGTGTGACCGCCTTGGGGATTGCGATGACACCCTCCTGGCGCAGGACCCACGCCAGCGATACCTGGGCCGGTGTGACCTCATGGCGACGTGCGATCTGCTTGAGGGTCGGGCTCGACAGCAGCTCACCACCCTGGGCGATGGGACAATAAGCCATCAGTGGCAAATGATGCTGTTGCCACCATGGCAACAGGTCGAACTCGATCCCGCGCTCTTCAATGTTGTAGAGCACTTGATTGGTCGCACATGCAGGGGATGCGAGCTCCTGCAGGTCTGCCACATCAAAGTTGGAAACACCCCAGCGGCCGATTTTGCCGGCCTCGCGCAAACGCTCGAACGCTTCGACAGTTTCTTCAAGTGGGTACTGGCCGCGCCAGTGCAACAGATACAAATCAATGTAATCGGTGCCAAGGCGCTGAAGGCTGGCTTCGCAGGCGCGAGGCACCCCCTTTTGGCTGGCGTTATGCGGATAGACCTTGCTGACCAGAAATACCTGGTCGCGCTTGCCACGAATCGCCTCTGCGACCACCTCTTCGGCACCGCCGTCGCCATACATCTCGGCGGTATCGATGAGCGTCAGGCCCTCATCGATACCCAGTTGCAGCGCAGCAACTTCGGCGCGGCGCCGGCTTGGGTCTTCGCCCATGCGCCAGGTCCCCTGGCCGATGACAGGGACGGGAACACCGGCCAGATCAATGGTACGCATGACAACCTCCTGGTGAGTGTGCTGATTAACAATGTGGCATTGAGCGGACAAAAGGGTTCAATCGCAGTATGGTTGCCCTTTCGCCAGTCGCCAGGAATCACCGGTAATGCTGTTTGTCGTCATGCTCGGGGGCAAGCATCCACGGGCAAAAATCGAAGTACACGATGTAGTGTTCGCCATGGCGGATACGTTGCAGGCCAGCTACCCGCAATTGCGCGACGCCTGGTTTGGCAGCCCCAAGGGTGTGCACATCGACTCATGGATGGCGGTCGACGGCGTCGACGGCTGGAAAGTTGAACTGAGCCATCTGGCGCCTCATGGCGACGCGCCCCGCCTGTACTTCATCAACCTCGGGGGCTATGAAGCCCATAGCTTCGGCGAGGCCCATCACTACCTGCTGGTAGTCGCTCGTAACAAACAGCAGGCCATGAGCCAGGGCAAGCAGCAGATGCTGCGCCACTGGTCCCAGGCCCACACCGACGGCGTGCTGGATATTGACGACTGCCTGCCGATCGACTTGGTGGACGGCCGTTATATCCACCTGGTGCAGGGGCCGCACCAACCGATCGTGCAGCGCAACGACTACATCGTGTTGCCTTGAACCGCCACGCTGAAAAAGGCAGGACTGAACAACAGCGGAACTTTGCCAGGAAATAACCGCCTGAATCCGGTACGCTCACCGTTTTTTTACTCTAGGAGTTATTCCCCATGGCCAAAGCCACCGCCCGTCACATCCTCGTTTCCACTGAAGACAAGTGCAACGAACTCAAGGCCCAAATCGAAGGCGGCGCTGATTTCGCAGAAATCGCCAAAGCCAATTCGTCCTGCCCATCCAGCCGCCAGGGCGGTGACCTGGGTTCGTTCGGCCCAGGCCAAATGGTCAAGGAATTCGACACTGTCGTATTCAGCGCCCCGGTCAATACAGTGCAGGGCCCGGTGAAAACCCAGTTCGGTTATCACCTGCTGGAAGTCACCAGCCGCCAGGATTGATTCAATCGGCGCAGATGCGATAAACAACGGCCCGCCCTTTGGCGGGCCGTTGTGCATGTGATGACTGGCGATGCCCAGGCCGTTAGCGTACAAATCCCTATTCTTCTTAACCCGGCGTTCAAGGCTGATAATGCGATTGGCTTTTTCATCTCTGCTCTGCTCCACCCTGGCCCTGCTGATGGCCAGCACTGCGGCGATCGCGGCCCCGCAAACCTACCTGACGGTTTACGGCGAGCCCGCCAAGTACCCCGCCGGTTTCAGCCACTTCGACTATGCAAACCCCAACGCGCCCAAGGGCGGCAGCCTGCGGCGCTCGGCGCTGGAGGTCGGGCGGTTTGATCATGTGCTGCCGTATATCGACAAAGGTATTGGCGTGTCTCAGGTCGACGGCTGGGTGTATGCGCCCCTGGCGCTGCGCTCGCTGGATGAGCCCTACACCGTTTATGGCCTGGTGGCAGAAAAAATGGAGCGCGCCGACGACGGCCTGTCGCTACGTTTCTACCTCAATCCCAAGGCGCGTTTCGCCGACGGTACCCCGATTACAGCCGAAGACGTGCGCTACAGCTTCGATCTGCTGATGACCCAAGGCAGCCTGCGCTTTCGCACGTTGTTTGCCGACGTCAAGCACGTCGAAGTCGAAGGCGAGCGTCAGGTACGCTTCGACTTCTCCAGCAACGACAACCGCACCCTGCCCCTGGATATCGCCACCTTGCCGGTGTTCCCGGAGCATTGGTGGAAGACCCGCGACTTTGCCAATGGCGGCGGCTACGAAGCCCCGCTGGGCAGCGGCCCGTACAAGGTCAGCAAGATCGACTCCGGCAGCACCATCACCTTTACCCGCGATCCGGATTGGTGGGGCAAGGATTTGCCGGTCAGCCGTGGCCTGTACAACTTCGATCACCTGAGCCTGGAATACTTCGGCGACACCGAAGTGGCGCGCCAGGTGCTGCGCGGCGGCGCCTACGACTTCAACCGTGAATTCTCCGCCACCGGCTATTCCATCGGCTACAACGGCCCGGCGCTGGACGATGGTCGCCTGCAGCGCGCACACCTGGCCAAAGAGATGCCGCAACCGGCCCAAGGCTATGTGTTCAACGTGCAGAAGCCGATTTTCAAAGATCGCCGCGTGCGCCAGGCCTTGGCGATGCTGTGGGATTTCGAATGGGCCAACCGGCAAATGATGCGCAACCTGTACATCCGCCAGCAAAGCTACTTTTCCAACAGCCCGCTGGCGGCCAGCCAATTGCCGACCCAGGAAGAACTGGCGATCCTGGAACCGTTGCGCGGGCAAATCCCGGATGAAGTGTTTACCCAGGTATTCAAGGCCCCGGTCACCGACGGCAGCGGCATGATCCGCGATAAACAACTGCAAGCCCTGGCACTGCTTGAGGACGCTGGCTGGAAACCGGTGGGTGACAAACTCGTCAACGCCCAGGGCGAGCCGCTGGAGTTCACCTTCCTCAACGTCCAGAACGGGCTTGAGCGCCTGTTGCTGCCCTACAAGCGCAACCTGGCGCAGATCGGCATCACCCTCAATATCCGCCGCATCGACTCGTCGCAGTACGTGAACCGCCTGATGGCCCGTGACTACGACATGATCGTCACCGGTTTTCCGGTCACCACCTCGCCCGGCATGGAGCTGTACAACTACTTCGGCTCCGCCGCTGCGTTCGATCCGGGCGCCAACAACTACATCGCACTCAAGGATCCGGCCGTCGATACGCTGATCAACGGTTTGGTGAAGGCCGACACCCAGGCGCAGATGCTCACCTACGCCCACGCCCTGGACCGTGTGCTGCAATGGAATTACCTGTGGATCCCCAACTATTACCCCCCGGGCACCTCCGCCGCGTGGTGGAACCGTTTCGGCCGCCCGGCGATCGAGGCGAAGAATGACGAAGCCCTGGAAACCTGGTGGGAAGTCAGCCCCACGCCACTGACTAACGAGCAAATGCAGGCCGAGCTGAAAAAACGCGGAGGAGCCCGTTGATGTTTGCCTATATCGTACGGCGCCTGCTGCTGATCATCCCGACGCTGGTGATCATCCTGCTGGTGAACTTCGTGATCGTGCAGGCCGCGCCCGGCGGGCCGGTGGAACAGGCCATTGCCCATCTGCAAGGCATTGGCGGCGGCGGTGTAGCGGGCGCATCCGGCGAAGGTATCAGCGGCTCCCGGGCCAGTCGTGGCCTGGACCCGAAGCTGATCAAGGACATCGAAAAACAATACGGCTTCGATAAGTCCGCACCGGAACGCCTGTGGCTGATGCTCAAGAACTACGCCCAGCTGGACTTCGGCAACAGTTTCTTTCGCGGCGCGACGGTGACCGACCTGATCCTGGAAAAGATGCCAGTTACCATTTCCCTTGGCCTGTGGGCGACGCTGATCACCTACCTGGTGTCGATACCCTTGGGGATACGCAAGGCCGTGCGCCATGGCAGCAGCTTTGACATGTGGAGCAGCACGGCCATCGTGATCGGTTACGCGATGCCGGCGTTCCTGTTTGCGATGTTTCTGATTGTGGTATTCGCCGGCGGTACGTCGCTGAACTGGTTCCCGGTGCGCGGGCTGGTGTCGGAAAACTTTGCCGAACTGAGCACCGTGGGCAAGGTTGCCGACTATTTCTGGCACCTGGTTTTGCCGGTGACGGCGCTGGTGATCGGCGGGTTTGCCACCTTGACCATCCTCACCAAGAACTCTTTCCTCAATGAGATTACCCGCCAGTACGTGGTGACCGCCCGTGCCAAGGGCCTGAGCGAACGCCGGGTGCTGTATGGCCATGTGTTTCGCAATGCCATGCTGCTGGTGATCTCGGGGATTCCCCAAGCGTTTATCAGCGTATTTTTTGCCGGCTCACTGCTGATCGAAGTGATCTTCTCCCTCGACGGCCTGGGCCGCATGAGCTACGAGGCGGCAGTGTCCCGTGACTACCCGGTGGTATTCGGCTCGCTGTTTATCTTCACCCTGTTCGGCCTTTTGATAAAACTCATCGGTGACCTCTGCTACACCCTGGTGGACCCGCGTATCGACTTTGCTGCGAGGAACGCCTGATGCTTGACCTGTCTCCCGTTGCGCGTCGGCGTTTCGAACGCTTCAAGAAAAACCGGCGTGGCTGGTGGTCGCTGTGGTTGTTTATCGGCCTGTTTATCCTGACGCTGGGCGGCGAGCTGATCGCCAATGACAAACCCTTGGTGCTCAGCTTCAAGAACGAACTGTATTTCCCGGTGTTCAAGCGCTACACCGAACAGCAGTTCGGCGGGCAGCTGCCGTTCCAGGCGGATTACCGCAGTGACTATGTGCAAAAGCTGATCAAGCAGGACGGCGGCTGGATGCTGTTCCCGCCGATTCCCTTCAGCGACGACACCCCCAATTATGAGCTGACCCGCCCTGCCCCGAGCCCACCGTCGGCGGTGAACTGGCTGGGCACCGATGACCAGTCCCGCGATGTACTGGCGCGGGTGATCTTCGGCGCAAGGGTGTCGATCCTGTTTGCCCTGGCCTTGACCGCCATCAGCGCCGCCATCGGCATTGCCGCCGGGGCGTTGCAGGGTTACTACGGCGGCTGGGTGGATTTGCTCGGGCAGCGCATTCTGGAGGTGTGGTCCGGCCTGCCGGTGCTGTACTTGCTGATTATCCTGTCGGGGTTCGTCGAGCCGAATTTCTGGTGGTTGCTGGGGATCATGGCGCTGTTTTCCTGGCTGGCGCTGGTGGATGTGGTGCGCGCCGAGTTCCTGCGCGGGCGCAACCTGGAGTACGTCAAGGCCGCGCGCGCCCTGGGCCTGGGCGACGCCAAGATCATTCGCCGGCATATCCTGCCCAATGCCATGACCGCGACGCTGAGCTATCTGCCGTTTATCTTGACCGGGGCGATATCGACCTTGAGCGCCCTGGATTTCCTCGGCTTCGGTATGCCGGCTGGCAGCGCCTCCCTGGGTGAGCTGATCGCCCAGGGCAAGCAGAACCTGCAAGCCCCCTGGCTGGGCCTGACCGCGTTTTTCACCTTGGCGCTGATCCTGTCGTTGCTGGTGTTTATCGGCGAGGCGTTGCGTGACGCCTTCGACCCTCGCTCATGAGTAATTGCCTATGAACCTGATCGAAATCCGCGACCTGTGCGTCGCGTTCAGCGGCCAGACCGTGGTACGCAATCTGAGCCTGGATGTGCGCCCCGGCGAGTGCCTGGCGCTGGTGGGTGAGTCGGGCTCGGGCAAGTCAGTGACCGCCCATTCAATCCTGCAACTGCTGCCGCAAGCCGGTACCGAAACCACGGGCTCGATCAAGTATCGTGGCCAGGAGTTGATCGGTGCAGCGCCGTCTACCCTGCAAAAACTGCGCGGTAACCGAATTGCGATGATCTTCCAGGAGCCGATGACGTCCCTGAACCCGTTGCACAGCATCGAAAAGCAAATCGGCGAAACCCTGCTGCTGCACAAGGGCCTGGGCGGCAAGCAGGCGCGGGCGCGGATTCTCGAACTGCTGGAGCTGGTGGGTATCCAGAAACCCCAGGAACGGCTCAAGGCCTACCCGCATCAGTTGTCCGGCGGCCAGCGCCAGCGGGTGATGATCGCCATGGCCCTGGCCTGCGAGCCGGAGTTGCTGATTGCCGACGAGCCCACCACCGCGCTGGACGTGACCGTGCAGCGCAAGATCCTGCTGCTGCTCAAGTCTTTGCAGCAACGCCTGGGCATGTCGCTGCTGCTGATCAGCCATGACCTTAACCTGGTGCGCAGTATCGCCCAGCGGGTCTGCGTGATGCGCGCCGGGGAAATTGTCGAGCAGGCTGACTGCCAGACCTTGTTCACGGCCCCACAGCACCCTTACAGCCGCCTGCTGCTGGACGCCGAGCCCACGGGCGATGCGCTGTGCAGCGATGCGCGCGAGACGGTGTTGCAAGTAGACAACCTCAACGTCGATTTCCCCTTGGGCGGCGGGTTGTTTCGGCGCAAGACCTGGCTGCGTGCGGTCGACGGCATCAGCCTCAGCGTGCAGCGCGGCAAGACCCTGGGGATTGTCGGTGAGTCCGGCTCAGGCAAATCGACGTTGGGCCAGGCGATCCTGCGTTTGCTTGACTCCACCGGCAGCATCCGCTTCCAGGGCGAGGCCCTCGACCCGCTCAACCATCAGCAGATGCGCCCGTGGCGCAAGCAGATGCAGGTGGTGTTCCAGGACCCCTATGGCAGCCTCAGCCCGCGCATGTCGGTCGAGCAGATCATCAGCGAAGGCCTGGAAGTGCATGCGCCATGCAGCCTGGCCGAGCGCGATGCCCAGGTGATCCAGGTGCTCAAGGACGTGGGCCTCGACCCCGCCAGCCGGCATCGCTACCCCCATGAGTTTTCCGGTGGCCAGCGCCAACGCATCGCCATCGCCCGCGCCCTGGTGCTCAAACCGGCGCTGATGCTGCTCGACGAACCCACTTCGGCCCTGGACCGTACGGTGCAGAAACAAGTGGTGGCGTTGCTGCGTGAACTGCAGGACAAATATGGCCTGACTTACCTGTTTATCAGCCATGACCTGGCCGTGGTGCGCGCCATGGCCCATGACATGATCGTGGTCAAGGATGGCAAGGTAGTGGAGCGCGGTGCCAGTCATGATGTGTTTGATTCGCCCCAGCACCCCTATACCAAAGAACTGCTGGCTGCAGCGCACATCCCTTTGTGATGATCAACAGGATTCTGCCTCCATGAGTACCAGCCTCAAGGATTATCAACACGTTCGCGGCCTGGCCATTCAGTCGTTGTTCGAGATCATCGAGCAGTCCAGCGAAGGCACGGTCATCGTCGACCGCGACGCGAACATCGTGTGGATGAACGAGCGCTACGCTAGGCGTTTCGGCCTGCACAGCGCCGATGAGGCCATCGGCCAGCCCTGCGAGCAGGTGATTTCCAACAGCCTGTTGCGCCAGGTGGTGCACAACGACCGGCCGATACTGCTGGATATCCAGGACACCCCCAAGGGCCCGCTGGTGGTGATGCGCCTGCCAATCCACGATGATGCCGGAGCGGTGATCGGCGCGATTGGCTTTGCGCTGTTCGATGAGTTGCGCAACCTGTCACCGCTGATCGAGCGCTACCTGAGCATGCAGCAAGAGCTGGCCTCGACGCGCTCGCTGCTGCGCTCGCGGCAAAGCAAATACAACTTCGCGCATTTTATCGGCACCAGCGCCGCCAGCCTGGAGGTCAAGCGCCGGGCGCGGCGCAGTGCGAGTGCCGAGTCGCCGGTGTTGCTGCTGGGGGAAACCGGCACCGGCAAGGAACTGCTGGCCCAGGCTATCCACGGTGCGTCACCGCGGGCGCACAAAGCCTTCGTGAGCATCAACAGCGCCGCGATTCCCCATGACCTGCTCGAAGCGGAGTTCTTCGGCACCGCCCCCGGCGCGTTTACCGGCGCCGACCGCAAGGGTCGCCCCGGCAAGTTCCAGATCGCCCAGGGCGGCACGCTGTTTCTCGATGAAATTGGCGACATGCCGCTGCCGCTGCAAAGCAAATTGCTGCGGGTGTTGCAGGAAAAGGAATTCGAACCGGTGGGCTCCAACGAGATGCTGCACAGCGATGTGCGGGTGATTGCCGCGACATCCATGGACCTGGAGGCAGCGATCAAACGTGGCGAGTTTCGTGCGGATTTGTATTACCGCCTCAACGTACTGCCGATCCAGGTACCGCCGTTGCGTGAACGGCTGGAGGATATTCCGGCGCTGAGCGAGGCGATCCTCGAAGAGCTGCGCAGCCAGCACGAACTGGACCCTGAGGCGCTGGTGTTGCTCGCACAACATGCATGGCCGGGCAATATCCGTGAACTGCGCAATGTGCTGGAGCGGGCGGCGTTGCTCAGTGATGACCTGATGTTGAATGCCGCGCAGGTTCGTGCAGCGATTGGTACGTTCAGCCCAGTAGTCCGTGGCCCGGTGGGCGCGATCGAGGGTGAAACCTTTGCGGCGGCGCGGGAGCGGTTTGATCGGCAGGTGATTGGTGCGGCGTTGCAGGCGTGTACCGGGAATGTGGTAGAGGCCGCCAGGCAGTTGGGGCTTGGCCGGTCGACGCTGTACAAGAAAATGGTGGCGCTGGGGCTAACTCAGTCTCCATATTGAGACCCAATTCTCAATACAAAGACAATCCATTGTGAGAGGGGCTTGCTCCCGATGGCAGTGTGTCAGGCTGAGCATCTGTACCTGACCCACTGCTATCGGGAGCAAGCCCCCTCCCACATTAGGTATTTGTTTGTCTCAAAATAGAGATAAAACTTCAAAGCGCTGTTGAAAATTCTGAAAATATCGTTGTTTTTCAAATAGTTAATAACATGGCACACATCTAGCTATAGCCCTCCCACCGCTTCACCCCACAACAATAACAATCCGATGGAGACACACCATGAGTGTGATCATTGCCCTGGCCGCGCTCGCGCTGCTGATGCTGGCTGCGTACCGTGGCTATAGCGTTATCCTGTTCGCCCCCATTGCCGCCCTCGGCGCGGTGCTGCTCACCGACCCCTCCGCCGTCGCCCCTGCCTTTACCGGGGTGTTCATGGAAAAGATGGTCGGTTTTATCAAGCTGTATTTCCCGGTGTTCCTGCTCGGTGCAGTGTTCGGCAAGCTGATCGAGTTGTCGGGTTTCTCGCGCTCGATCGTGGCGGCTGCGATCCGCTTGCTGGGCGCACGCCAGGCGATGCTGGTTATCGTGCTGGTCTGCGCCCTGCTCACTTACGGCGGCGTGTCGCTGTTCGTGGTGGTGTTTGCCGTGTACCCGTTCGCGGCGGAGATGTTTCGCCAGAGCAATATCCCCAAGCGCCTGATCCCGGCAACCATCGCCCTCGGCGCGTTCTCGTTCACCATGGACGCCCTGCCCGGCACGCCGCAGATCCAGAACATCATCCCCAGTACCTTCTTCAACACCACTGCCTGGGCGGCGCCGTGGCTGGGGCTGATCGGCACGATCTTCGTGTTTTGCACCGGTATGCTCTACCTGGCCCGCCAGCGCAACAAGGCCCAGCGGGCCGGGGAAGGTTATGGCACCGAGTTGCGTAACGAGCCGGAAACCGCCGAGAACCTCAGCCTGCCCAATCCCTGGATCGCGCTGTCGCCGTTGATTCTGGTCGGGGTAATGAACCTGCTGTTTACCCACTGGATCCCGCAGTGGTACGGCAAGACCCACAGCCTCAGCCTGCCAGGCATGAGCGCACCGGTGACCACCGAAATCGCCAAGCTCACCGCGATCTGGGCGGTGCAGGCGGCGTTGCTGGTGGGGATTATCGTGGTACTGGTGTTCGGCTTCTCCGCGATCAAAAGCAAGCTGGCCGAAGGCAGTAAAAGTGCGGTCAGCGGCGCGCTGCTGGCGGCAATGAACACCGCCTCGGAATACGGCTTTGGCGCAGTAATCGCCTCGCTGCCAGGCTTTCTGGTACTGGCAGACTGGCTCAAGGGCATCCCCAACCCGCTGGTCAACGAAGCAATTACCGTGACCCTGCTGGCGGGCATCACCGGCTCGGCTTCCGGCGGCATGAGCATTGCCCTGGCGGCGATGTCCGAGAGCTTTATTTCAGCGGCCCATGCGGCCAATATCCCTCTTGAAGTGCTGCACCGGGTCGCGGCCATGGCCAGCGGCGGCATGGACACCCTGCCCCACAACGGCGCGGTGATCACGCTGCTGGCGGTCACCGGCTTGACCCACCGCGAAGCCTACAAGGACATTTTCGGCATCACGATTATCAAGACCCTCGCGGTGTTCGTGGTGATCGGTACTTTCTATGCCACCGGTATTGTGTGAGGTTTTCATGACGAATTTGAATGGCAAAACCGCCCTGGTCACCGGCTCCACCAGCGGCATCGGCTTAGGGATAGCACTGAGCCTGGCCAAGGCCGGCGCCAACCTGATTCTCAACGGCTTTGGCGACGCCAGCGCGGTGATCGCCCAGGTGCAGGCGTTTGGTGGCAAGGTCGGGCATCACCCGGCGGATGTCAGCGACCCGGCGCAGATCGCCGACATGCTCGCCTACGCCGAGCGCGAGTTCGGTGGCGTGGATATTCTGGTCAACAATGCCGGCATCCAGCATGTGGCGGCGGTGGAAGACTTCCCGGTGGAGCGCTGGGATTCGATTATCGCGATCAACCTGTCCTCCGTGTTCCACAGTACACGTTTGAGCCTGCCGGGCATGAAGGCCAAGGGCTGGGGGCGTATCGTCAATATCGCCTCGGTGCACGGCCAGGTCGGCTCAATGGGCAAGGCTGCCTACGTGGCGGCCAAGCATGGGGTGATCGGCCTGACCAAGGTGGTGGGCCTGGAAACCGCCACCAGCAATGTGACCTGCAATGCGATCTGCCCGGGCTGGGTGCTGACGCCGCTGGTGCAGAAGCAGATTGATGATCGCGTGGCCAGTGGGATCGACCCGCAACAGGCGCAGCAGGATTTGCTGGCTGAAAAGCAGCCGTCCCTGGAGTTTGTGACGCCGTCGCAGCTGGGTGAGCTGGTGCTGTTTTTGTGCAGCGAAGCTGGCGCCCAAGTGCGCGGTGCGGCGTGGAATATCGACGGTGGCTGGCTGGCCCAATAACCCCCCAGACACCGGAGATCAAAATGTGGGAGGGGGCTTGCTCCCGATAGCAGTGTGTCAGGGTAGACATTTGTAACTGAACCACCGCTATCGGGAGCAAGCCCCCTCCCACATTGGAACGCTATTGTTTGGAAGACCGATACTAGAACAAGAGATTTCGCTATGTCCGACATCCTCTGGCAACCCTCGCCCGAACGCATCGCCAACACACGGATGGACCAGTTCCGTCGCTTCATCAACCAACGCCACGACCTGCACCTCCACGACTACCCTGCCCTGCACCAATGGAGCATCGACCAGCGCCCGGACTTCTGGCAGGCGATTGTGGCGTTCTTCGACGTGCAGTTTCGCAGCCCGCCCAGCGTCACACTGATCGAAGACATCGAGATGCCCAGCGCCCAATGGTTTCCCGGCGCCACCCTGAACTTTGCCGAACACTTGTTGCGCCGCCGCGACGATCACCCTGCCGTAGTCGCTATCAGCGAAGACGGACTGCGTGAACAACTGACCTACGCCGAGCTGGCCGCCCACGTCGCAGGCCTGCAAAGCAGCCTGCGCGCGGCAGGCGTGGGCATGGGTGACCGAGTGGCCGCGTGCATGCCCAACACCTGGCAAACCCTGGTGGGTATGCTTGCCACCACCAGCCTCGGCGCGATCTGGTCATGCTCTTCGCCGGATTTCGGCACCCAGGGCGTCATCGATCGATTCGGCCAGATCGAACCCAAAGTGCTAATTACCTGCGCCGGCTACCGCTATGCAGGCAAAAACATCGACCAGAGCGCCAAGCTCAATGAAATCCTCGCGCGCCTGCCCTCCCTACAACAGCTGATCATCGTGCCGTACGCCCGGCCTCAGGCACAGGTCGACGATTATCTGAGCCAAGCCCGTGTCACGCTGTGGGACGACTTCTATCAGGCCGGCGGCGTGCCCGAATTTGTCGCAGTGCCGTTCGAACATCCGCTGTATATCCTCTATTCCAGCGGCACCACCGGCATCCCCAAATGCATTATCCATGGCACCGGCGGCGTGCTGCTCACCCACCTCAAGGAACACGGCCTGCACGCCGACCTGAGCCGCGAGGACTGCCTGTTCTACTACACCACCTGCGGCTGGATGATGTGGAACTGGCTGGTGTCGGTGCTGGCGATAGGCGCCACGGCGGTGCTGTATGACGGCTCACCGTTCCACCCCGGCCCCGAGCGTTTGATCGACTTGATCGATGCGGAAAAAATCAGTGTATTCGGCACCAGCCCGAAATTCCTCGCTACCCTGGAGAAAGCCGGGTTGCGGCCACGCCTGAGCCACGACCTGAGCAGCCTCAAGGGCCTGATTTCCACCGGCTCGCCACTGTCACCCCAGAGCTACGACTATGTGTACCGCGAGATCAAGAACGAGCTGTGCCTGTCGTCGATGTCCGGTGGCACCGATATCGTCTCCTGCTTCGTGATCGGCAACCCGGTGCTGCCGGTGCGGCGCGGTGAGATGCAATGCAAGAGCCTGGCCATGGCCATCGAGGTGTGGGACGACCAGAGCCGGCCGCTGATCGGGGAAAAAGGCGAGCTGGTCTGCACCCGGCACTTTCCGGCCATGCCCATTGGGCTGTGGAACGACCCGCACCAGCACAAGCTGCGCGCCTCCTATTTCAGCCAGTTCCCCGGCGTATGGGCCCAGGGTGATTATGCTGAGCAGCGGGCCAATGGCAGCCTGCTGATTCATGGGCGCTCAGACGCGGTGCTCAACCCTGGCGGCGTACGCATCGGCACCGCCGAGATATACCGCCAAGTGGAAAAAATCCCACAGGTGCTGGAAAGCCTCGCCATCGGCCAGCGCTGGCAGGACGATGTGCGTGTGGTGCTGTTTGTACGCCTCGATGACGGCGTCGAGCTGGATGAAGCGCTGCAACAGCAGATCCGCCAGGTGATCCGTGCCAACACCACGCCGCGCCACGTACCGGCCAAGATCCTCGCTGTCACGGATATCCCTCGCACCATCAGCGGCAAGATCGTAGAGTTGGCGGTGCGCAACGTGGTACATGGGGAGCCGGTAAAGAACACCGATGCCCTCGCCAATCCCGAAGCACTGGAGCAGTTTCGCCGACGCCCTGAACTGGATTTTTAGATGAAAGGTTTCAGCGCTGAACCGCTGTTTTGAAGAAAAGCCGTCAATGCGTGCTATTTTTCCGGGGTAGTCATCCATTGATGATCCTTGGGACAATGGATGTGGTCATTTTTCAAAGCGTCGTGTTCAGGGCTTTTTTTCATGAATGGAACATCCACCGGTAGCGAAGCCGCTGCATTGATCAAGCGGCTGGACTGGGCGCAAAGCCCCCTCGGTGAGGCCACTGATTGGCCGCAGAGCCTGCGCACCGCCGTCGATATCGTCGTGCATTCGCCGATGCCGATGGTGCTGCTGTGGGGCCCGCAACTCATACAACTTTATAACGATGGCTTCGCCCAACTGGTGGGCAACAAGCACCCCGGCGCCCTGGGCCAACCTGCGCACCAGACCTGGCCGGAGCTGCAAAGCTTCGCCGCACCGGTGTACGACGCAGTGCTCGGCGGCCAGGTGCGCACCTTCAGCGAGCAGCGTTTTGTCTTGCAACGCGAATGTCGCGACACCGAAATCTGGCTCGACCTGACCTACAGCCCGGTGCGCGACGAAAGTGGCCAGGTGGCAGGCATCCTGGTCACCGCCATCGAAACCAATGAACGGCGCAGCAAAACCCTGGAACTGCAGCAGCGTTCCGAAGCGAGCCTCAAGGCCCAGCACAACACCGAGCAGCGCCTGCAACTGGCACTGGCGGCGACCGATGCCGTGGGCACCTGGGACTGGGACATCGGTGAAGATCACTTTATCGCCGATGCACATTTCGCCTACCTGCACGGTGTCGACCCGAGTGACGCCGGCCTGCTGCCCATCAGCACCTATCTGCTCGGCGTGCATCCCGAAGACCGTGGCATGGTCACGCGCAGCATCAAGCATTGCATCACCTTCGGCACTGAATACGCCGAGGAGTACCGCCTGCTGCAAGCCGACGGCCAGGTGCGCTGGGTGTTTGCCCGTGGCCGCTGCTACAAGGACCAACAAGGCCGACCCGCACGCTTCCTCGGCGCCGCGCTGGACCTCACCGAGCGCAAGCACACCGAACAGGCGCTGCGCCAGAGCCAGACCGAGCTGCAACTGATCATCAACGCCATGCCGGTGTTGATCGGCTACGTGGACCATGAGCAGCGCTTTCGCCTGAACAACAGCGCCTACCTCGACTGGTACGGCAAGACGCCCCAGGAGCTGTACGGCAAGACCATCCGCGAAGTGCTCGGTGATGAGGTGTATGCCGGACGAATAGACAAGATCGAAGCGGCCCTGAACGGCAAGGCGTGCAGCTTCATGACCCTCACGCCCCATCGCGACGGCCGCCCGCGCCACGCGTTGATGAAATACCTGCCGCGCTTCAGCAATGACGGTTCGGTGAACGGCTTCTACATTTTTGTGATCGACGAGACCGAACGCAAACTCACCGAGGAAGCCCTGCGTCATCTCAACGAGAACCTCGAAGAGCGTGTGGCCCAGCGTACCCAGGCGCTGGCCGAGGCCAACCAGCGCCTGCAGAACGAGATGTTCGAGCGTGAACGCGCCGAAGACGCCCTGCGCCATGCGCAGAAGATGGAAGCGGTGGGCCAGCTCACCGGCGGTATCGCCCATGACTTCAACAATATGCTCACCGGCATCATCGGCAGCCTGGACCTGATGCAGCGCTATATTGCCGCCGGGCGCAGCGATGAGATTGGCCGCTTTGCCGATGCCGCCGTATCCTCGGCCCATCGCGCCGCCGCCCTCACCCACCGCCTGCTGGCGTTTTCGCGGCGCCAGTCGCTGGACCGCCGCCCCACCGATCCCAACCAGCTGGTGGCATCCCTGGAAGATCTGTTCCAGCGCACCAAGGGCGCGCATATCGCGCTCAAGGTGCAACTGGGCAAGGACATCTGGCCGGTGAACACCGACGCCAGCCAATTGGAAAACGCCCTGCTCAACCTGGTGATCAACGCCCGCGACGCCATGCCCGACGGCGGCGAGTTGCTGATCGAAACCGCCAACAGCTACCTGGACGGCACCGACATCACCACCCTGGAGCCGGTCAAGGCCGGCGACTACGTGATGCTCGGCGTGAGCGACAACGGCAGCGGCATGGCGCCGAAAATCCTCGCCAAGGCATTCGACCCGTTCTTCACCACCAAGCCTATCGGCCAAGGCACCGGCCTTGGGCTGTCGATGATTTACGGCTTTGCCCAGCAGTCCGGCGGCCATGTAACGATCCAGAGCGAACCGGGCCAGGGCACCTGCGTGCGCCTGTACCTGCCGCGCCTGTACGGCACCGCACTGGAAAGCGACCTGCCCGTCAGCCTCACCGAAGCCCCGGTGGCCCTGGCCGGTGAAGCCGTGGTGGTGGTCGAGGACGACCCGGCGGTGCGCATGTTGGTGGTCAACGTCCTCGATGAACTGGGCTATACCGCGCACCAGGCGGCCGACGCCCGTGCCGCGCTGCCGCTGCTGGAGTCGGATTTGCGCGTGGATTTGCTGGTGACCGACGTCGGCCTGCCGGGCATGAACGGCCGGCAACTGGCGGAAATCGCGCGCCAGCATCGCCCCGGCCTGCGGGTGTTGTTCATGACCGGTTATGCCGAGAAAGCCGCTGAGCGCCAGGGCTTTTTGGAAGACGGCATGGACATGGTCGCCAAGCCCTTTTCGATCGACCTGCTGGCCACCAAAATCCGCAGCATGATCGGCGGCGAGGCCTGAGTTCAGGCATAATCGCGCGCCGTCGCACACCTGGTAGAGATCAATGAAAGCCCAAGCCCGTCATATCCTGGTGAAAACCAGCGAAGAAGCCGAACAACTCAAGCAGCGCATTGCCAAGGGTGAAGCCTTTGACGTGCTGGCCAAGAAGTACTCCACCTGCCCGTCGGGCAAGCGTGGCGGCGATCTGGGCGAAGTGCGGCCCGGGCAGATGGTGGGCGCGATTGATGCGGTGATCTTCAAGAAGCCGGTGAAGGTGGTGCACGGGCCGATCAAGAGCAAGTTTGGCTATCACCTGGTGCAGGTGTTTTACCGGGATTGATGGGATTGCCTTTAGCCCCCTCCCGCAGTTGACCCTGTTCCAACTGAAGGAATGCAGTCTAATGTGGGAGGGGGCTTGCTCCCGATCCGCCGCAGGCGGCCATTCACCTCGGTATCAGCGCCCCCGGCAGCTGAATCACCCGACTCGCCAGCCGATGCCCAGCCAATGCAGCCTCTTGCGGCGAGCCACCTTTGAGCCGCCCGGCCAGATACGCCGCACTGAACGAATCTCCCGCCGCCGTAGTGTCCACCACCTTTTCCACCTTCAACGCCGGCACCGCAAAACGCTCTCCCGCACAGCGAATCAAACACGCATCCGCGCCACGCTTGAGCACCACTTCTGCAATCGATGGATAGGCCGCAAACACCTGCTCGCTGTCCTCATAGCCAAACAACGCGTGCTCGTCATCCTCGGTCAACAAGGCTATATCCACTTCGGCCAACACCTTGCGATAAGCCGCACGGGCCGCTTGCACATCAGCCCATAGCCGTGGCCGGTAATTGTTATCGAACACCACCTTGCCACCTCGGCGGCGGGTTTCGACCAGGGTGTGCAGCAAGCGCTCGCGCCCAACCTCGCCCAGCACCGCCAGGGTAATGCCGCTGAAATACACCACGTCATAGTCCGGCAACGCTGCCAGGATCGGCTCGGCCGCAGCCGTGGTAAAGCAGTCACGCACGGCCGCTTCGTTGCGCCAGTAAAGAAACTTGCGCTCGCCACTGGCGTCGGTCTGGATGCAGTACAAACCCGGCAGACGCCCGGGCAGGCGCTGGACCATGCTCAGGCCAAGGCCCTCGGTTTGCCACTGCTGGCACATGGCGTCGCTGAAACTGTCATCGCCCAAGGCGGTGACGTAGTCGACGCTGGCGCACTCGCCCAGCTCACGGCGCAGGTACACCGCCGTGTTCAGGGTGTCGCCGCCGAAGCTCTGGTGCAGGCTGCCGTCGGCGCGGTGTTGCAGTTCGATCATGCATTCGCCGATAAGGGCGATGCGGGGTTGGGTGGTCATGGCTGCTGTCTCGGTGGGGCTGATGGCCTCATCGGGGGCAAGCCCCCTCCCACAGGGGAATGCATTCCAAATGTGGGAGGGGGCTTGCCCCCGATAGGTGCGACGCGGTCTAGAAACAGGTACGCAGCGACTCGACCACCTGCAACTGCTCATCCACCAGGCAACCCACCTGCCATTTGTCGAAGGTCAGGCAGGGGTGGGACGTGCCAAACGAAATGATGTCGCCAATGCGCAACTCAACACCCGGCGCTACGGTCATGAACGCATGTTGGTCCATCACCGCGGTGACCTTGCACGCGCTCACATCATCACCGTGCGCCGGGACGATCCCGGCCTTGTAGCGCTTGAGCGGCACCGGCAAGCCGGCGTCATAGGCCACGTCACGCTTACCCAGGGCAACCACCGCAAACCCCGGCTCCGGCAGCGACTGCACATGCGCCCAGACTTCCATCGCCGGGCGCAGGCCCTCGTTGAGGTCGCTGCGTCGGTCGAGCACGCAGCATTGCGCGTCTTTGTAGATGCCATGGTCGTGGGCCACGTAGCTGCCTGGGCGCAACACACTGAGGAAACGACCGGCAGCGTTCTGCGCCTCGAACGACTCGGCGATCAGGTCGTACCAGGCCGAGCCCGACGCCGTGATGATAGGTTTGGGCAGGTCGAACAGGCCGCTGTCTTGCAGGTCCACCGCCAGGCGCACCAGGCTGGCAGCGAAGTCACGGATGCCGCTGATGGCGTGCTCGCCGTGGATCACCCCTTCGTAGCCTTCGATGCCGGTCAACGCCAATGCCGGTTGGGCCTTGATTGCCCGGGCCAGTTCACGCACTTCCTGCTCGCTGCGACAGCCACACCGGCCGCCGACCACGCCGTATTCGATCATCACGTTCAGACGCAGGCCGCGCGCGGCGAAGAACAGGCCCAGATCCGCGACGTTGTCCGGGTGATCAACCATGCAATGGAAGTCGAAATCCTGATCGGCCAGCAGGTCGGCGATCAGCGCCATGTTCGGCGCACCCACCAATTGGTTGGCCATCAGCACACGACGCACGCCACCGGCATAGGCGGCGCGGGTTTGTACGGCGTTGGCCAGGGTGATCCCCCAGGCACCGGCGGTGATCTGGCGCTCGAACAGCGCAGGCATCATGCTGGTCTTGCCGTGGGGCGCCAGCTCGGCGCCGCTGTGGCTGACAAAGTCCTGCATCCAGCGAATATTGTGCTCCAGGGCGTCACGGTGCAGCACCAGCGCCGGCAGGCTGACATCGCGGACCAAATGGGCACCGACGGCGGCGGCACCTTTTTCAACGGCATTGAGGGCAGACATGGAAAACTCCTATTCGTTGATGCGCCGGGCCAGGCTGTTGGCGCTGTCGATCAGCACCCGGCGATAGTCGTGGTAGTGCTTGCTGGCATCGGCTCGCGGGGCAACGATGCACAGGGTCGCAATGCTGATGCCCTGGGCGTCCCGCACCGGGGCGGCGAAGCAATGGGTGAAGGTGTCGGCCACACTGTCGAAGGAAAAGAACCCATCGACGGTGGCCTGGCGGATCTGCGCCAGGAAGGTATCGAGCGGCAGGCGCAGGCCGTCCGGCAGGATGAAATCGTCGGGGTCGATCAGCTCGATGATCTGCTGGTCGCTCAAATGCCCCAGCAACAAACGCCCGGAAGCGGTCCACGGGATCGGCGCGTTTTCACCGATATCCGAAGAAATACGAAAATGCCGCTGGCCTTCGCGCATCAGCGCCACCGTGTACTTGCGCCCGTTGAGCAGGCACATCTGCGCGGTTTCGTGGGTCTGGCTGACGATTTCCTGCAGGGCGTGATCGGCCTCGCGGGTTAGGTCGAAGTGCCGCAGGTGCGCCTGGCCGAGGAAATACAACTGGCGCCCCAGATACACGTGACCGTCCTTGCCCACGGTTTCCAGAATGCGCCGCTCCAGCAGCGACGCGACCAATTCGTAGACCGTGGACTTGGGGCTGCCGATGCCGCTGGCAATGTCATTCGGGCGCAGGGGTTGGCCGATCTCCTTGAGAAAATCAAGGATATCGAACGCACGGTCCAGGCCTTTGGCGCGGCGTTTGATGGTGTCTTCGGTCATGGCAGTGATGGGTCCGGTCAAAGGTGTTTGCTGCACGGTGATCCCCTGTGGGAGCGGGCTTGCCCGCGATGACGGTGGGTCAGTGACAAAGGTGTTATCTGGCACTACGTCATCGCAGGCAAGCCAGCTCCCACATTGATCTTCAGTGATCTCAAGAGTGGGGGCATTCAGCCCTTTTTCTTGTAGGCCACGCAGTCGATCTCAACCTTGCAATCAACCATCATATTGGCCTGCACACAAGCCCGCGCCGGGGCGTGCTCGGGGGTGAAGTATTCGCCGAAGACCTTGTTGAAACTCCAGAAGTCCCGTGGATCTTCCAGCCACACGCCCACGCGCACAACATCCTTGAGCTCATAGCCGGCTTCTTCGAGGATCGCCACCACGTTGCGCATGGTCTGCCGGGTTTGCTCGACGATGCCGCCACTGATGATTTCGCCATCCACCGCCGGCACCTGGCCCGACACATACAGCCAGCCATCGGCCTCCACCGCACGTGCGAACGGGCGTGGCTGGCCGCCACCTGCGGTGCTGCCGGTACCGTAACGAGTAATGCTCATAAAAGTTGCTCCTTGTTAAAAACGAATGTTCTTTAAAAATTCCGCCAGTCGCGGCGACTGCGGCCGCTCGAAGATGTCCTTCGCAGTGCCCTGCTCTTCAATGCGGCCCTGGTTCATGAAGACGATCTGGTCGGAAACTTCATAGGCAAAGCGCATTTCGTGGGTGACCAGCAACATGGTCATGCCCTCCTCCGCCAGCCCCTTGATCACGCTGAGCACTTCGCCTACCAGCTCCGGATCGAGGGCCGATGTGACCTCGTCGAACAGCATCAGACTGGGGTTCATGGCAATGGCGCGGGCAATCGCCACGCGCTGTTGCTGACCACCAGACAATTGGCCGGGAAAGTGGTTGCGCCGCTCCAGCAGGCCGACGCGGTCCAGCCACTTTTCGGCCAGGGCCACGGCTTCATCCTTGCCCATCTTCTTGACCTTGAGCAAGCCAAGGGTGACGTTTTGCAGCGCGGTCAGATGCGGGAACAGGTTGAATTGCTGGAACGCCATGCCGGTCATGGCGCGGTGTTGGGCAATCACCCGCTCCGGGTGCCGTACGCGCTTGCCGCCGACCTCGCTGTAGCCAATGGACTCGCCGTCCAGGGTGATCTGCCCGCCCTGGAACTCCTCAAGCAAGTTCACGCAACGCAGCAAGGTGGTCTTGCCCGAGCCGCTGGAGCCGATCAACGTCACCACATTGCCGCGCTGCATCGACAGATCGACACCCTTGAGCACTTCCACCTGGCCGTACTGTTTACGCAGGCCACGAATGTCCAGCAGCGCTGGTTTGGTTTGAGCTTGGTTCATGGCAAGGCCACCCGCTTTTCAATGTAGCGCCCGAATAATTCGATGGCGTAGTTGATGACAAAGAACATGAAACCGGCGAACAGGTAGAACTCCAGGGTCATGAAGGTGCGGGCGATCACCTGCTGGGTGCTGAGCAGCAATTCGGCCACGCCGATCACCGACAGCAAAGTGGACGCCTTGACGATTTCGGTAGAGGAATTGACCCAGGTCGGCAGGATCTGACGCAGGGCCTGGGGCAACAACACATAGCCCAACGACTGGTAAAACGTCAGGCCAATGGCCTTGCCCGCTTCCAGTTGCCCACGGGGAATGGCTTGCAGTGCACCGCGCACGATTTCCGACACGTGGGAGCCACAGAACAGGGTCAACCCGACCGCACCGGCCTGGAATGCACTGATTTTCCAGCCCAGGGCCGGGAGCATGTAGAAACACGCCAACACCAGCACGAACACCGGGGTGCCTCGGATCAGATCGACGTACAGACGAAACGGTGCACGCATCCAGAACTTGCCGTAGGTCAGGATCAACCCGGCGACGATACCGATCAGGGTGCCGAAGATAATCGCCAGTGCCGAGACCGACACACTGGCCTGGAAGCCGGCCCACAGGGTCTCGCGGGCGATCCACAATTCATGCAGCCAACTGGGGGATTCGTACATGCAAACCCTTCCTTAACGACGGATCGCCAGACGCTGCTCCAGGTAACGGAGCAGCATGGCAATCAGGTAACAGGCAGCCACATAGAGCGCGGTCGTAACCAGCCAGGTTTCAATCACCCGGTAGCTTTCAACGTTGATCTTGCGGGCGTAATAGGTCAGCTCCGGCACCGCGATCGCGGCGGCCAGGGACGTGTCCTTGAACAGCGAGATAAAGTTGTTCGACAGCGCCGGCAGCACGTTGCGCAGCATCACCGGCACGGTGATATAGGCGCGAATCCGCCATTCGCCAAGGCCGATCGCCAACCCCGCTTCACGCAAGCCCTTGGGAATATTCAACAGCCCGGCGCGGAATACTTCGGTCAGGTAGGCACCGGCGTACAGCGACAGGGTGACGATGAACGAAGGGATTTTGTCCAGGCGAATCCCCAGGGACGGCAAGGCGAAATAGATCAACAGGATCAACACCAGGATCGGCGTATTGCGCACCACCGTCACGTACACCGAAGCGAGGATGCGCAACGCGCGGTGCCGGGACAGCATGGCGAACGCCATCAGCAGGCCGATCACGCAGCCGATGGCAATCGACAGCAGGGCCAACTGCAGGCCCAGGCCGAGCCCCGCCAGCAAGGTGTCGAAGTCACGCCAGACGGCGGCAAAATTCAACTGATAGTTCATGGTCGGCAATACCTGAGTGAGGCGTGCTCAAGCACGCCCCGGCTGTTCCGGATCATTTGAATTCCACGGGAAAACCGATGGCCGGTTCTGGCAGGTCAACGCCGAACCACTGCTTGAAAGAAGCTTTGTAGGTGGGAAATTCCACACCGGTCATGGCTTCATGCAGCGCGGTGTTGACGAAATTCAGCCAATCCTGGTCGCCACGCTTGACCGCACACGCGTAGGTTTGCGGGCTCCAGGCGTAAGTGGGGCTGCGGTAGCGACCGGGGTTCTGCACCATCAGGTATTTGACCGAGGACTGATCGGTGGCAGCCGCGTCGGCGCGACCGGAGTTCACGGCCTGGTACATCAGGTCGACACTGTCGTACTGGTCGACCTTGGCTTTGGGCAGTGCCTGGTGCACCAGCTCTTCGGCGTACACGTTTTGCAGCACGGCCACGGTCACGTCATCGCCTGCGGCTTGAAGGTCTTCGATTTCCTTGTACTTGCTGTTGTTGGGCAACAGCAGGCCGACACCTTCGCGGTAGTACGGCAAAGTAAAAGCCACCTGCTGCGCACGGCTGGCGGTGACGGTGATGAACTGGCAGCTCATGTCAACCTTGTCCGTCAGCAGGTTGGGAATGCGCGCATCGGATGACTGCACCACAAACTCGACCTTGCTCGGGTCATTGAACAAACCCTTGGCCACCATGCGGCCGATGTCGATATCAAACCCCTGCAATTTGCCATCCGCTCCCTGGAAGTGCCACGGCGCATTGGTACTGCCTGTACCCACGATCAGATGCCCGCGCTTGAGCACATCATCCAGCTTGCTGTCCGCCGCCTGCACCATGCTTGTGAAGGAAGCCGATGCGGCAACAAGAAAAACACACGCTTTGAATACGGAAGGTCGGTGATGCATGACAAGCACTCCAGGGGTTGTGTATTCCGTTATACCGGAACTTGGTATGTAACAACGGAATAGACAGCAGAAAGTGTGCCACAGCCACGGGAGGAAAAATATGCGGTCGGGAAACTCTTTAGGGTTCAGTAAGATAGGTATTGAAGCGCTTAACGGCTTTGCGCCGCCAGCATCGGGTGTTGCTACGCAACGCCCCACAACGGTGTTACTGCGCCCCCATACTGACCGCCTCGGATCGACGCACACCTGTGAAGGTTGACAGTAGACGGTGGTACCCCACCGGCTTAGCGTTGGCAAAAACCAACACAGCCGGAAGGGGATCGACATGGGAGTCGCCACGCGCAGAATTTCCAGCGCCAAAGAGTTCAATCAGGTACTGAACACCCCGCGCCCGGTGTTCATTCTGTTTGTTTCCGAGCACTGCCCTGCCTGTGCGCAAGCAGGCTCCTTATTCGAACAGGCCGCTTGGAAGCATCCCTGGCTAGTCAGTTTGGTACTCGATTGCGCCCATACGCCGAGGCACCCTGATGTGACAGGCACCCCGACGCTACTGATCTACCAGGAGGGAATCGTGGTAGAAAAACTCAAGGGCTTCGGCCCACTTGAAGAGCAAGAGCAGTGCGTAACAGACATCTTCAACCGTTATGACCTGAGCAAGGGCGCAAGTGCACTTGCGTCACTCGACGCTCCTCCACTTCAGCTACCGTCAAACGCCAACCCTCATGTTCCAGGCTATCGCCCACCACCGGCAAACGGTCGAGCAGGCTCATCACCAACCCCGCCAGGGTTTGATAATCCTCGGTCGCCGCAGCCTTGAAGCCCGTGCGCTGACGCACCAGATTGAGGTTCAAGGCACCGTTGGCACGAAAGCCGTCGTTCTGCTCGACGATGTCCGGCCCTTCGATTTCGCTGGCATCGGGCAATTCACCGGCGATGGACTCCAGAATATCGGTCATGCTCAACACGCCCATGAAGTCCCCGAATTCGTTGATCACGAAGGCGATGTGGGTGGACTCCTGGCGCATCTGCTCCAGGGCATTGAGGATCGAAAAGCTCTCCAGCAGGTTGATCGCCCGGCGCGCCAGGTGCTCCAGGTTCGGCTCGTTACCGGCCAGGTACTCCTTGAGCAGTTCCTTCTTGTGCACAAAGCCCAAGGGTTCATCCACCGCACCGTTGCGGATCAGCGGCAAACGCGAGTAGGACGAATGCATCAGCTTCAGGCGGATCGTGTCGGGATCGTCCGCCAGGTCGATGCAGTCAACCTTGGCCCGTGGTGTCATCAGGGTACGAATCGGCCGTTCGGCCAGTTGCAGCACACCGCTGATCATCACCCGCTCACGCCGATCAAACAGCGGGCCCTGCGCCGTATCCGGCTCGCCCAGCAAGTCAGCGACATCTTCACCCACCTCTTCCACCGCCAGGCTGCGGCCACCCAATAAACGCATCACTGCATGGGCCGTACGCTCACGCACCGGCAGCACACCTTGTGCCGATTTCTTGCGACGCGAGCGGGCAATCTGGTTGAACACCTCGATCAGAATCGAGAAACCAATGGCCGCGTACAGGTAGCCCTTGGGAATATGGAAGCCCAAGCCTTCGGCGGTCAGGGCGAAACCGATCATCATCAAGAAGCCCAGGCACAGCATGATGACCGTAGGGTGGGCGTTGACGAAACGGGTCAGCGGCTTGCTCGCCACGATCATCAAACCGATGGACACGATCACCGCGATCATCATCACCGCCAACTCATCGACCATGCCCACTGCGGTAATCACCGCATCGAGGGAGAACACTGCGTCGAGCACCACGATCTGCGCCACGATCGGCCAGAACATCGCATAAGCCACATTGCCCTTGTGCTGGGCCACGTGGCCTTCCAGGCGTTCGTGCAGCTCCATGGTGGCCTTGAACAACAGGAACACACCACCGAACAGCATGATCAGGTCACGGCCGGAAAAGCTCTTGTCGAACACCTCGAACAACGGCTGGGTGAGGGTCACCAACCAGGAAATACTCGCCAACAGGCCCAGACGCATCAGCAACGCCAGGGACAAACCGATCAAACGTGCACGGTCACGCTGCTCCGGCGGCAACTTGTCTGCCAGGATCGCGATAAACACCAGGTTGTCGATACCCAGCACCAGTTCCAGCACAATCAAGGTCGCCAGGCCCAGCCAGGCCGTTGGATCCGCTAACCATTCCATTTATAGAGTCTCTGTATTCAAAGTTTTCAGAATGCCGGACACGGCAATGCGCGGTCAGTGGACCGGGACAAGGTTAGCAGTCGGAATACGGGGTGCTTCAGGGGGAACAGCGACAGTAAGTGTCTTGGGGAAAGACGACTGGGAGGCTCCGAGAGGGTGTTCATGCAAGTCCTGAAATAACAAAAGGACTTGAATCCTACAGCCCAAATACACAATTCCCACATAGCAAAACTATTACAAAACCTGTCTTCCAGCCGATGCAAAACCAATGTGGGAGGGGGCTTGCTCCCGATGGCGGTGTGTCAGTCAATATATAAGCTGGCTGACACACCGCTATCGGGAGCAAGCCCCCTCCCACACAAGCCCCCCATTCCACATTTGGAACGGTGTGGTATCAAGACTTTCGGGTGGCATCATCCAGCGCCAGGATGGTGTGGGCATTGGTGACGGTCGTCGCCAGCGTATTGATCACCCCCGACCGCAACGCCCCCAGCGTCGCCGCGGCCTTGGTGTTTTCACTGGCAATCGCCACCACATCCGGGATGCGGAACAGCTCCTGCACCGTCAACCCGATCACTCGGCCTTGAATGGCGTTGACCGCCGGCTGGCCGTGAATATCGATAAAGTCATAGCCCATCATATCGCCCACCGTGCCGGACAACCGCGCCTGGGCGATTTCCTGGGGCGAGAACCAGCCCATGCGCACCATGTTGCTGTTTTCGCTCATATCACCAATGCCGATCAGGGCAATGTCGGCACGCCGGGCGCGGTCGAGGGTGGAGCGTACCGTGTCGTTATTGATCAACACACCGCGCAGTTCCGGGTTGGCCACCAGCGCCGGGGCGTACAGGCTTTCGCTCTCGCCGCCAAAGCGCAGTGCAAGGCGCCGGCAGATATGGTCGGGGTTCATGTACTCGCCGGCCTTGAGCGAACCACCGATAGCACATACGAACGTGCAGTTGCGCGTCACCGGCAGGAACACGTTATCGGCCACCGCGCCGACGTTACGGCCCATGCCCACGGCGACGATCATGCCATCGCCCAAGGTTTTGTTCAGGTAGTTGGCGACCAGGCTAGCGACTGCCGAGCGCTGGGTGTCGGGGTCGCTATGGTCAACGGCGATCAAGGCGCGGTCGAGCTTGAAGCGCTCCACCAACGCGCGTTCCAGTTCGTTGTTCATCGCCGGGTGCTGCAACACGCGCACCTCGACAATGCCTTCATCTCGCGCACGCTTGAGCAGGCGGCTGACTTTGGCCCGCGACAGGTCAAAGCGCTTGGCAATGGCTTCCTGAGTGACGTTCTCAAGGTAATAGAGCATCGCCACTTCGGTCATTTGATCGATATCGCTGGCCATGCGCTGGGTACTGTCACTCATGGGGACGGGCTTCCGTTTCGGCGTCAAAGGCGCATTCTCCCGACTCTTGCCCCGTGCCGTCCACTACTGATGCCCATCGCGCTCGATTGCGTTGATGCGCTCGACCTTGGCCCCGGAACGCGCCACCTCGAACTCCGAGGCCAGGAACGCCGTGACAATGCTCTTGGCCAGTTCGGCGCCGATCACCCGCGCACCGATGGACAGAATCTGCGCATCGTTGCTCTTGCGCGCCCGCTCCGCCGAATAGGTGTCATGGGCCTGAGCCGCGCGGATACCCAACACCTTGTTGGCCGAGATGGCCATGCCGATGCCGGTGCCGCACACCAGCACACCGAGGCGCTGCTGCCCGGCGCTGATAGCGTTGGCCACAGCCAGCGCGATGTCCGGATAGAGCACCGGCGCGATGGAATGGGTACCGAAGTCAGTGACCGGGTAACCCAGCGCCTCGATATGGCGCTTCAACAGCTCTTTAAGCTCAAAACCCGCTTCATCGCATCCGATAGCCACCGGAAAAGGTGTGTTCATGGCGTCTGGCTCCGCTGCCCTGATCTAGATTAAGACTGATCATATGATCACTCAATGAAATTTCGCTCAGTCATTTCGCGATCATTATGCCCTTCATGTCAAGCGAGATTTAACTGACCTTGCAGTCAAAGCGGGCTAAACAGCCGATATAGTCACTCCAGATGAGAATCAACGCTTTTTAATGAAAGAGATTGACTGATCAGAATTTCATTTGATACACATATGATCACAGCGAAACATGACTGTGCGACCTAATAAGAATTCACAGCACGAGGACACGCCGATGGCCAAGCCATTACTGCTCCAGGCTGAACACGTCGCCAAGGCTTACGCCGGGGTGCCAGCCCTGCGTGACGGACGCCTCTCTCTACGCGCCGGCAGCGTCCACGCCCTGTGCGGCGGCAACGGTGCCGGCAAGTCGACCTTCCTGGGCATCCTGATGGGCATCACCCAGCGTGACGCCGGCAGCATTCTGCTCAACGGCGCACCGGTGCAGTTCAATCGCCCGAGTGAAGCCTTGGCCTCGGGGATCGCGATGATCACCCAGGAGCTCGAACCCATCCCCTACATGACCGTCGCCGAAAACATCTGGCTGGGCCGCGAGCCGCGCCGCGCCGGTTGCATTGTCGACAGCAAGGCCCTGAATCGCCGCACCCGCGAGCTGCTGGAAAGCCTGGAGTTCGACGTCGACGCCACCAGCCCCATGCACCGCTTGAGCGTGGCGCAAATTCAACTGGTGGAAATCGCCAAGGCGTTCAGCCATGACTGCCAGGTGATGATCATGGACGAGCCCACCTCGGCCATCGGCGAGCGCGAGGCAGAAACCCTGTTCAAGGCCATTCGCCGCCTCACTGCACGGGGTGCCGGTATCGTGTATGTGTCCCATCGCTTGAGCGAACTGGCGCAGATCGCCGATGACTACAGCATCTTTCGCGATGGTGCCTTTGTGGAAAGCGGGCGCATGGCCGATATCGACCGCGACCACCTGGTGCGCGGTATTGTCGGCCAGGAACTGACGCGCATCGACCACAAGGTCGGCCGTGAATGCGCCGCCGACACCTGCCTGCAAGTCGACAACCTGAGCCGCAACGGCGAGTTCCACGACATCAGCCTGCAATTGCGCCGTGGCGAAATTCTTGGCATTTACGGGCTGATGGGCTCCGGGCGCAGTGAGTTTCTCAACTGCATCTACGGCCTGACCGTAGCCGATTCCGGCAGCGTCACCCTGCAAGGCAAGCCCATGCCCATCGGACTGCCCAAGGCCACCATCAACGCCGGTATGTCGCTGGTCACCGAAGACCGCAAGGACAGTGGCCTGGTGCTGACCGGCAGCATCCTCTCGAACATCGCGCTGTCGGCCTACAAGCGTTTGTCGAGTTGGTCGCTGATCAATGCGCGCAAGGAAGCCCAACTGGCCGAAGACATGGTCAAGCGCCTGCAGATCAAGACCAGCTCTCTGGACCTGCCGGTGGCGTCCATGAGCGGCGGCAACCAACAAAAAGTCGTGCTCGCCAAATGCCTGTCCACCGAGCCGGTGTGCCTGCTTTGCGACGAACCCACCCGCGGCATCGATGAAGGCGCCAAGCAGGAGATCTACCACCTGCTCGACCAGTTCGTACGGGCCGGCGGCGCCGCCATTGTGGTGTCGTCCGAAGCTCCGGAACTGCTGCACTTGAGTGATCGCATTGCCGTATTCAAGGGCGGCCGGCTGGTGACCATCAGCACCGACACTGCCCTTTCCCAGGAAGCCTTGTTGAGTCTTGCCTCATGAATGCCAAAACCCTTGCCGCCCCTGTCACCACCGCGCCACGCAACCGCTTGCGCCTGTCTCTGGACCGCTTCGGCCTGCCGCTGGTGTTTATCCTGCTGTGCGTGGTGATGGCGTTTTCCAGCGAATACTTCATGACCTGGCGTAACTGGATGGACATCCTGCGCCAGACCTCCATCAACGGCATCCTCGCCGTGGGCATGACCTATGTGATCCTGACCAAGGGCATCGACTTGTCGGTAGGTTCGATCCTGGCCTTTGCCGGATTGTGCAGCGCGATGGTCGCCACCCAGGGCTATGGCCTGTTGGCGGCAGTCAGCGCCGGGATGTTTGCCGGGGCGATGCTTGGCGTGGTCAACGGTTTTATGGTCGCCAACCTGTCGATCCCGCCGTTCGTGGCCACCCTGGGTATGCTCAGCATCGCCCGCGGCATGACCTTTATCCTCAACGACGGCAGCCCGATCACCGACCTGCCCGACGCCTACCTGGCGCTGGGTATCGGCAAGATCGGCCCAGTGGGCGTGCCGATCATTATCTTCGCTGTGGTCGCGCTGATCTTCTGGATGGTGCTGCGCTACACCACCTACGGCCGCTACGTGTACGCGGTAGGCGGCAATGAAAAAAGCGCACGCACCTCCGGCATCGGCGTGCGCAAGGTGATGTTTTCGGTGTACGTGGTTTCGGGCCTGCTCGCCGGATTGGCCGGCGTGGTGTTGTCGGCACGTACCACCTCTGCCCTGCCCCAGGCCGGGGTTTCCTATGAGCTGGACGCGATTGCCGCGGTGGTGATCGGCGGCACCAGCCTGTCGGGCGGTACCGGTAGCATTGTCGGCACCTTGTTCGGGGCGCTGCTGATCGGTGTGATCAACAACGGCCTGAACCTGCTCGGCGTGTCCTCCTATTACCAGCAGGTCGCCAAGGGCCTGATCATCGTGTTCGCAGTACTGATCGACGTGTGGCGCAAGAAAAAACGCTGAAGAACGACCGATAACAATAACTGGAGTTCGACTTATGAAACTGGGTACTACCCTGGCCGCCGCGGCGGCCCTCTCCCTGCTCGCCAGCAGTGTCGCCATGGCAGCCGATGGCAAGACCTACAAGATCGGCGCAGCCGTCTACGGCCTCAAGGGCCAGTTCATGCAGAACTGGGTGCGTGAGCTCAAGGAACATCCGGCCGTCAAGGATGGCACCGTGCAGTTGACCGTATTCGACGGCAACTACGACGCCCTGACCCAGAACAACCAGATCGAAAACATGGTGACCCAACGCTACGACGCGATTCTGTTCGTGCCCATTGATACCAAGGCCGGCGTCGGCACAGTCAAGGCGGCCATGAGCAACGACGTGGTGGTCATCGCCTCCAATACGAAAGTAGCCGATGCCAACGTGCCGTATGTCGGTAACGACGACGTGGAAGGTGGTCGCCTGCAAGCCCAGGCCATGGTCGACAAGCTCAACGGCAAGGGCAACGTGGTGATCATCCAGGGCCCGATTGGCCAGTCGGCGCAGATCGACCGGGAAAAAGGCGAGCTGGAAGTGTTGGGCAAACACCCTGATATCAAGATCATCGAGAAGAAAACCGCCAACTGGGACCGCGCCCAGGCCATGACCCTCACCGAAGACTGGCTCAACGCCCACCCCAAGGGTATCAACGGCGTGATCGCCCAGAACGACGACATGGCCCTCGGCGCTGTGCAGGCCCTGAAGTCCCACGGACTGACCTCCAAAGAGGTACCCGTGACCTCCATCGACGGTATGCCGGATGCGATCCAGGCGGCAAAAAAAGACGAAGTCACCACATTCCTCCAGGACGCCCAGGCCCAATCCCAAGGCGCACTGGACGTGGCCCTGCGCGCCCTGGCCGGTGAGGACTACAAGCCGCAATCGGTGATCTGGAAGCGCTACGCCAAGGACGTGAAATGGGATGACGGCACGGCCAGGAACTACATCCTGCCGTGGGTGCCGGTGACCAATGCCAATGCGGATGCGCTGTACAAGCAAGTCAGCGGCGGCAAGTAGTCAGTGGCTGGAAACACAGTCAACTGTGGGAGCTGGCTTGCCTGCGATGCAGGCACCTGGGTGCATCAGGTAGACCGGGTCGATGCAATCGCAGGCAAGCCAGCTCCCACATTGGACCGCGTTCTACCTTTTGATCTGTAACGGGAGTTATTCATGTCTGGTTTCTGGAACCAAGCCTTCGACCTCAGCGGCCGTTGCGCTGTCATCACCGGTGGCGCCGCCGGCATTGGTCTGGCCTGCGCCAACTTACTGGCGGAACGCGGCGCAAGGGTGGCGCTGCTGGACCGCGACCCGGCCGTGGTCGAGGTGGCCGCCAGCCTGGGTGCCGGGCACCTGGGCATTGCCGTCGACCTCGGCCAGACCGGCCAGATACAACCCGCCATCGACCGCGTATTCACACATTTCCAACGCCTGGATTACCTGATCAACAGCGCAGGCGTGGTGTTGCTGGACAAAGCCATCGAGGTCAGCGAAAGCGCCTGGGACACTACCCTGGACATCAACCTCAAGGCGAGTTTCTTCGTGGCCCAGGCCTGCGCCAGACATATGCTCGCCCAAGGCAGCGGGCGCATCGTCAACCTGGCGTCCCAGGCCGCTGTGATTGGCCTGGACCGTCACGTCGCCTACTGCGCCAGCAAAGCCGCCATCGTCGGCATGACCAAGGTATTGGCCATGGAGTGGGCGCCGCAGGTGAACGTCAATGCCATCTCCCCCACCATCGTCGAAACCGCCCTGGGCAAAAAAGCCTGGGCCGGCGACGTGGGTGAGCGGGCCAAATTGCAGATCCCGGCGGGGCGTTTTGCCCAGCCGGAAGAAATCGCCGGGCTGGCGCTATACCTGCTCAGCGATGCCGCGCAGATGATCACCGGCGCCAACATGGTGATCGACGGCGGCTACAGCATTCAGTAATTCATCTTTATGTCGTGAGGTCTTGTCATGTCCACCGTCACCGAACGCACACCCGAACAACTTGCCCCGAGCATCCCCAAAACCATGCAGGCCGTGGTCTGCCATGGGCCGGAAGACTACCGCCTGGAAACCGTCGACGTACCCACCCCCGGCCCCGACGAGATCCTGACCAAGGTCGAGCTGTGCGGCATTTGCATGGGCGATATCAAGACCTATCGCGGCGCGCCGTCGTTCTGGGGCGATGCCGAGCAACCACGCTACGTAAAACCGCCGATGATTCCCGGGCATGAGTTCGTGTGCCGTGTGGTCGCCCTTGGCCCAGGCGCCGAAAAGCGCGGCGTGGCGGTCGGCGACCGGGTGATTTCCGAACAGATCGTGCCGTGCTGGGGTTGCCGCTTCTGCAACCACGGCCAGTACTGGATGTGCCAGAAGCATGACCTGTATGGCTTCCAGAATAATGTGCAGGGCGCCATGGCCCAGTACATGATTTTCACCAAGGAAGGCATCATCCACAAAGTGCCGGAATCCATCGCGCCCGACGAAGCGATCCTGATCGAGCCGCTGGCCTGCTCGCTGCACGCGGCGGAGCGCGCCAACGTCGACCATGACGACATCGTAGTGGTCGCAGGCGCCGGCACTTTGGGCCTGGGCATTATCGGCGCGGTGCGATTGCGCAACCCGAAAAAACTCATCGTGCTGGACATGAAACCCGAACGCGCCGCCCTCGCCCTGCGCATGGGCGCCGACGAAGTCTGGAACCCGGCAGAGGTCGATGTGCTGGCCAAAATCCGCGAGATCACCGACGGCTACGGTTGCGACATCTACATCGAAGCCACCGGGCACCACAAGGCGGTCAACCAGGGCCTGGCGATGCTGCGCAAGCTGGGGCGCTTCGTCGAGTTCAGCGTGTTCAATGACGAGGCCACTGTCGATTGGTCGATCATTGGCGATCGCAAGGAGCTGGACATCCTCGGCTCGCACCTGGGGCCCTATATGTACCCGAGAGCCATCGACTTTATCGGCAACCGCAAGATCGACATGCGCGATGTGGTGACCCACAAGTTTGCACTGGCGGATTTCAAGGAGGCGTTTGCGGTGATGGAGCGCGGCGATAAATCGCTCAAAGTGGTCCTCGAACCCTGATTGCAGCAACAACGCACAACCCTGTGGGAGCTGGCTTGCCTGCGATGGCGGTGAATCAGATAAAGATTCCCCAACTGACACACCGCCATCGCAGGCAAGCCAGCTCCCACAATGGAGGGGTGTCACCCCTTAGAACAAGAACACAGGAACCCGCGTTATGAATCGAGTCATCAACGATCCCGACCAAGTGGTCGAAGACATGCTGCGCGGCATCCTGGTCGCGCACCCCGAACTACGCCAGTACGAAACCAACCCACGGGTCATCGTCAAGGCCCGGCCCTCCGGTCAGGGTCGGGTCGGCATCGTCACCGGCGGCGGCTCCGGGCATGAGCCGGCGTTCCTCGGCTATGTCGGCCCGGGCCTGGTAGACGCCGTGGCCGTCGGCGAGATTTTCTCCTCGCCCACCGCCAAGAGCTTTTTCGACGCCTTCCGCGCCGCCGACCATGGCGCGGGCGTAGCCTGCCTGTATGGCAACTACGCCGGCGACAATATGAACGTCAAGCTGGCGATGAAAATGGCCGCCAGCAAAGACATGCGCATCCGCACCGTGGTGGCCAACGACGACGTGGCTTCGGCGCCCAAGGCCGATATCGCCAAGCGTCGCGGAGTGGCCGGGGAAATCTTCATGTGGAAGATCGGCGGTGCCGCCGCCGCCCAGCATTACGACCTCGACGGGGTGATTCGCGTCGCGCAGAAGACCGTCGACCACTGCCGCTCGATCGGTATCGGCCTCACGCCCTGCACCATCGCCGCCGTCGGCAAGCCGAACTTCCAGATCCCTGACGGCCAGATGGAACTGGGCATCGGCCATCATGGCGAGCCGGGCATCGAAGTCATTCCGATTGAACCGGCTGCGGCCATGGCCGAGCGCATGCTTGCGCCGATCCTGGCCGACCGCGACTTCAGCCAGGACGACAGTGTGGTGGTGCTGGTCTCGGGCCTTGGCGCCACGCCAGTGATGGAGCTGTACATTTTCTACGCCGAGGTGGAAAAACAACTCAAGGCCAAGGGCTTGAAGATTCACCGTTGCTACGTCGGCAACTACTTCACCTCCCTGGAAATGATGGGTGTGACCCTGACCCTGCTCGGCCTCGACGCCGAGCTGAAAACCCTGATCGACCAACCCTGCCGTTCCATCGGCATGACCCAGGCGGAGTAAACATGAGCCAGCACTTTTCCACCCGTGACGGCAGCGCCATCGTTGCCGACCTGGTCAGCGTCATCGTGGCCAATCGCGAATACCTCAGCGAAGTCGACGGCGCCATTGGCGACGGCGACCACGGCATCAACATGGCCAAGGGCTTCGCCCACTGCGGTCGCACTATCGAGGGCCGCCAACTGAGCCTGGCCCAAGCCCTGGATGAACTGACCCTGAGCCTGATGGAAGGCATCGGCGGCTCCATGGGCCCGCTGTATGGCAGCCTGTTTATTGGCATGGCCGACGAAGTGCGCAATTGTGAAGACATCGACGCCGCGACCTTCGCCCATCTGTTGCGCGGCGGCCTGACCTCACTGCAGGACATCACCGAGGCGGGCGTGGGCGACAAGTGCCTGATGGATACCCTTATTCCTGCAGTAGAGGCGTTTGAACAGGCACATGCATCCGGGGCGTCTTTCAACGATGCGCTGGAGGCGATGAAAACCGCCGCCTCCCAGGGGCGCGATTCGACCAAGGACCTGGTGGCCAAGATCGGCCGCGCCAGTCGCCTGGGCGAGCGCTCTCTCGGGGTGCTGGACGCCGGGGCGGTGTCGTGCTGCCTGATTCTTACGCGCCTGGCCGACTCGGTGCAGCCGCGACTGACTGCTTGACCTGCTGGATATACCGCGCCACCGCCGGCGCTTTTTCAAAACGCCGGTAAATCAACGACAACCACGACGAAGCCTCATTGCCCTGGATATTGCGATACACCACGCCCGGCAGGCTCACATGCCCGACCATCGATGCCGGCACTACCGCAACCCCCTGCCCCAACGACACCAGGGCCACCACCGCCACCAACCCGCCCGGCTGCGCGCCGAGGCGCGGTGCGTAGCCGCCCTGGGCGGCGACATGCAGGGTGCCGCTGATTTGTTCCGGCAAGATAAACGTCTCGTTTTCCAGGTGCTCGCAGGTGATTGCCTTAAGCCCCAGCAGCCAGGAATCATGGGCCAGCGCCAGCACAAAGCCTTCGCTGTCCAGGCGCACCGCCTCCACGCCGTCCGGCAGAGTCATCGGCGAACGGATATAACCGATATCGCAGCGCCCATCTGCCACCGCGCCCGGTAGCGCAGCCATAGCCCATTCGCGCAGGTTCACGTTCACATCGGCAAACGCCTGGCTGAACCCCCGTACCTGGCGCTGCAACAGCCCGCAGTACAGCGCCGAGGCCACGTAGCCCAACTCAATATGCCCGATCTCGCCACGCCCGGCGCGCTGGGCATTGCGCTGGGCGAACTCGAATTGGCGCACGGCGGCTTCGGCCTCGCTCAGCAGCGCGGCACCTGCTTCGGTGAGGCTGACTTCGCGCTGCCGGCGGACAAACAAGCGCGTGCCCAGGCTGGTTTCCATGTCCTGGATTTGCCGGCTCAGGGTCGGCGGCGCAATGCCCAATTGCTCGGCGGCGCGGGTGAAATTGCGCTGCCGGGCCACGGCCAGGAAGTAACGAAAATGGCGGATTTCCATGGCAGTATTAGCTCAAAGGTAATGAAGTACTTCCTGGTGCCTAACAAAAATGTGATTAGCCAGGGATAAGCTCGCAGTACCTGGACACTAGAGAGCCCTTGCGATGCAAGTCAACCGAGATTTCCGTATTGCCTACCAGGTAATTTGCTTGTGAGCCGGGTCAGTCCACGCCTGACGCTGGTGACCGCCTCCGCTGTCTGCTCGTTGATCGTGCTGGATACCAACATCGTTGCCGTCACGCTGCCGAGCATCGCCCGCGACCTGGGCGCCAACTTTGCCGATATCGAGTGGGTCGTCAGCGCTTATATGCTGGCGTTCGCCGCCTTGTTGTTGCCGGCCGGGAGTATCGCCGACCGCTTTGGCCGCAAGAAAACCCTGGTCTGGGGCCTGGGTATTTTCATCCTCGCCTCCCTGGGCTGCGGCGCAGCACCCACCGCGCTGTGGCTGGACATCGCCCGGGCCGTGAAGGGGGTGGGTGCAGCGCTGCTGCTGACCTCGGCACTGGCGTCTATCGGGCATACCTTCCACGATGAAATAGAACGCGCCAAGGCCTGGGCGTTCTGGGGCGCTTGCATGGGCGTGGCGATGACCGCCGCACCGACCCTGGGCGGCTTGATTACCGAGTACCTGGGCTGGCGCTGGATTTTCTATCTCAATCTGCCGGTGGGGCTGGTACTGATGGCCTTGGTGCTGCGGGCGATTCCCGAGTCCCGCGACAGCCGATCGGCGCGCCTGGATCCCTGGGGCAGCCTGGCGTTCAGTGGCAGCTTGCTGTGCCTGATCTGGGGGCTGATCGAGGCCAATCGCATCGGTTGGGATAGCCCGCTGACCTACGCTCGCCTGCTCGGCGGTGGGCTGCTGATGGGTGTGTTTGTGCTGGTCGAGCACCTGCAGCAGCGATCGATGGTGGACTTGCAGCTGTTTCGGCACCCACGCTTTATCGGCGCCTTGCTCGGCATGTTTGCCTACGCCGGTTGCGCCCAGGTGATGATGACGTTGCTGCCGTTCTACCTGCAGAACGGCCTGGGTTTCTCCGCGATTGCCTCGGGCCTGGGCATGTTGCCGTTTGCCTTGACCATGCTGATCTGCCCGCGCGTCGGTGTACGTCTGGCGGCACGCTTCACACCGGCGACCATGATGGCGAGTGGCTTGACCCTGGTGGGCTGCGGCAATCTGTTGAGCGCGTGGGCCGTGCAGGCCGGCGGCTATCTGCCCTTTGCCCTGGCGATCGCCGTCACCGGTGCAGGCGCGGGGTTACTCAATGGCGACACGCAGAAAAACATCATGGCCTGCGTGCCGCGGGATCGCGCAGGTATGGCCTCGGGCATGAGCACCACCATGCGCTTCAGCGCAATCATGTTGGCCATCGGCGTGTATGGCGCATTGCTGAGCAGCCACAGCGAACAGTTGCTAAGCGCGAGTATCGACCCGCAGTGGCAGGCGCAGGTGGCGGGTATTGCTTCGCGGGTGGTAGCCGGTGATATGCCCGCGGCGCTGGACCTGGTGCCCGAAGCAGCGCGAGTAACAGTGCAACCGCTGGCGCGGCAGGCGTTTGTGGGTGGGTTCAGCGGGGTGTTGTGGGTGGCGGGTTTATTGGGGTTGCTGGGCGCGCTGGTGGTGGGGAGCCTGATGCGCAAGCCGATACCCACACACAGCTGAATGTGGGAGGGGGCTTGCTCCCGATGGCGGCCTCAGGGCCGACCGGGATGCTGGATCAGACCGAGTACATATCCGTTATTTAGGTGACGGCCACTATGGGTTCCGCTCTTACAGCGGGTCACTTTCGAAAAGCCGGAATGCCGGCCCAGGCGAAAGTAACCAAAGCGCTCTTGCCCCACCACTCGGCACCTCGCCTAGGCTCGGTGTGCCCGTAATCCGACAGGGATTTGGGGGGCCGCCGCCACGCGCCATCCATGGCGCGGGGCGGCTAAACCGGCATCCCTGCCGGTTTACCCCCCAAATCCCTGTCGAATTCCGGCCAGCGTGGTTTAACGGGGCGCCCAAGATCAAAAGCAAGATCAAGAGCGGCTCGCTTCGCATCGTGGTTACGGTCGGCAGCTAATAGGTTGTGTGGATGTCCGTGCCCATCGGGGGCAAGCCCCCTCCCACAGGGGACCGCCTACAGCCTGAGGATTTACCAGAACCGCTGCTGGGTCAAACGGCTCCACCAGGTTAGCAATACCCGGTCGACCGAACCGCTGGCCGCCAGGCCCACGCGCTCTTGCAGGCTTTTACGCTCGGCATAGTGCAGGTGGAACACTTCGGCAGTCTTGGCCTTGGTGGCCAGGTATTCATCGCTGGTCTGCAGCTCGTCGACCAACTGTTTGTCGAGGGCGGCCACACCCAACCACACTTCACCGGTCGCTACATCATCAATCGCCAATTGCGGGCGGTACCGCGAGACAAAGTTCTTGAACAACTGGTGGGTGATGTCCAGGTCTTCCTGGAACTTCTCCCGGCCCTTCTCGGTATTTTCGCCAAACACCGTGAGGGTGCGTTTGTATTCACCGGCGGTCAGCACTTCGAAGTCGATGTCGTGCTTTTTCAGCAGGCGGTTGACGTTGGGCAACTGCGCGACCACGCCGATGGAGCCGAGGATGGCGAACGGTGCGCTGATGATCTTCTCGCCGATGCACGCCATCATGTAGCCGCCGCTGGCCGCCACCTTGTCGATGCACACGGTCAACGGCACGCCGGCCTGGCGGATGCGCGCCAGTTGCGACGACGCCAGGCCATAGCTGTGCACCATGCCGCCGCCGCTTTCCAGGCGCAGCACCACTTCATCCTTGGGTGTGGCCAGGCTCAGCAGCGCGGTGATTTCATGGCGCAGGCTTTCGGTCGCCGACGCCTTGATGTCGCCATTGAAATCCAGCACGAACACCCGTGCCTTGGCCTGGGGCTTGTTCTTGTCTTTCTTCTTTTCGGCTTTGCTCTCGGACTTGCGCAGCGCCTTGAGCTGGTCTTTGTCGAGCAGGCTCGACTCCAGGCGCTCGCGCAGGCCCTTGTAGAAATCATTCAGCTTGCTGACCTGCAGTTGGCCGGCGGACTTGCGACGACCCTTGCTGCGCAGCGCTGCGAAGCTGATCAATACCACCAGAATAGCGACCACCAGGGTGACGGTCTTCGCCAGAAAGCTCGCGTATTCGGCCAGAAAATCCATATGTCTCCTTAAAAAATGCACTGCGCCAGGCGCGGATGGCCCCAGCATACCGACGCCACTGCGTTGGAGCCAGTGCTCAAACCGCCAGCAGGCGGGCTCCAACGGGCTTTTAAAACAAGCGTATGTTTTTTCATTGACAGCTCGCAGGCATCCTCATAACCTCGCCAGACTTTCAACGTACCGGGAAAACGGACGTGGGCAGCATCTATCTGATTCGACATGGCCAGGCCTCCTTCGGTGCAGACGACTATGACGTCCTGTCGCCCGTCGGCGTGGAACAGGCGCAAGTGCTCGGTCGCCATCTGGCAGACCTGGGCCTGGTGTTCGACCGCTGTATCGCCGGCGACCTGCGTCGCCAGCAACACACCGCCAGCGCCACGTTCGATCAATACCGCGCCCTCGGCCTGCCGGCCCCCATACTCGAAACCGACAGCGCCTTCAACGAGTTCGACGGCGAAGCCATCATCCGCGGCCTGCTGCCTGATTTACTCGGCAGCGAGCCCGATGCCGTGCATATCCTGCGCAATGGCCCGCAGAACCGCAGCGAGTTCCAGCGCATCTTCGCCCTGATCATCGAGCGCTGGCTGGCCGGCACCTATGACCCACCTGGGCTGGAAAGCTGGCTGGGGTTTGTCGAGCGGGTCCAGGGTGGCTTGCAACGCATCCTTGAGGCCGCCCGGAGCGCCGACAAAATCGCGGTGTTCACGTCCGGCGGCACCATCACCGCCCTGCTCCACCTGATTACCCGAATGCCTGCAGCCCAGGCGTTCGAAATGAACTGGCAAATTGTAAACACCTCGCTCAACCAGCTGAAATTCCGTGGTCGCGAGGTGGCACTGGCTTCCTTCAACAGTCATGCCCACCTGCAACTGTTGAAGGCGCCGCAGCTCATCACTTTCCGATGAACTGCGGCCAACCGTGACCCCAAGGTCACTGGACTCACCATAAAAGGATC
This sequence comes from Pseudomonas sp. HN8-3, assembly GCF_020790195.1. NCBI lineage: Bacteria > Pseudomonadati > Pseudomonadota > Gammaproteobacteria > Pseudomonadales > Pseudomonadaceae > Pseudomonas > Pseudomonas sp. HN8-3. Next base: position 2,590,100 of record NZ_CP086206.1, on the reverse strand, counting down.
GAAACCATGACTGACGTAGCCAAAGCTGTAGAAGCAATGAAAGCCAAATTCAACCCAAGCGCTGCCGAAGGCTTGGACCTGGTGTTCGGTTTCCGTATCGACGACACCAAGAATTTTTCGCTGGTGGTCAAGGACAAGACCTGCGAACTCCAGGAAGGTGAAAACCCTGACGCCCAGGTCACCCTGGTGATGGACAGCGAGACCCTGGAAGGCATCGTCGACGGTTCCACCGACGGCATGCAGGCGTTCATGGGCGGCAAGCTGCGCACCGAAGGCGACATGATGCTGGCGATGAAGTTGAGCGAACTGTTCCCTTCCTGATTCGGTAACCCGGGTCAAACAATCCCGTCTTTACAGGCGGGATTTTTTTGCCTGCACGCCTGGTCCCATCACCACCCGTCTCTCAGTATCCGCAACTCCAAATGCTGCAATAACATAATCGTTTTTCCATCCACAATATCCCCACTCTGCACCATCGCCAGCGCCTGCTCGAAGCCCAGCTCCAACACCTCGATATCCTCGCCCTCTTCTTCCAGGCCACCGCCCGCCCCAACTCGATCGCCTGGCTGATACTCACCGATAAAAAAGTGAATCCGTTCAGTCACCGATCCCGGGCTCATAAACGCTGCATAGATTTTCTCCACATGCCCCACGCGGTAGCCGGTCTCTTCTTCGGCTTCCAGGCGTATACGCTCTTCGGGGCTGGCGTTGTCGAGCAAGCCGGCCGCTGCTTCAATCAGGTAGCCGGAGTAATCGTTGACGAACGTCGGCATACGGAACTGGCGAATCAGCAGCACCGTGCGGCGCTCGCGGTTGTACAAAAGGATCGTTGCGCCGTTGCCCCGGTCGTAGACCTCACGCGTCTGGGCTTGCCAGCTACCGTCGCGACGGCGCAGGTCGAAGCTGTATTTCTTCAACAGGTACCAGTTGTCCGAAAGGGTTTCTTCGCCAGTGATGCGCACGGGGCTATTGTTCATGGTCAAGCCTTGGTAGAGGGAGACAGATTCAGGTGACGGCCTGGGTAGGCGGCTGTTTGATGCGCGACCATGCGGCAGCAACATCTTCAGCACTCCCCGCTTTTATACGGGCGAGATTGCGCGGGTAATCCACACCGGGATTTTCGCTGAAACGCGTCGCGGTGAATTGGCCGTTGCTGGCGCGCAGTATGTAGCCGGTATCCGTGCACTGCGACGAAGCAAGGAACAAGACCCCCGGCGTCACCCACTCCGGCTTGAGTTCGTCCGGCTCGTCGGTCACGCCCCACATGCGTGTCTTGGCCACCGGCGAGATCGCGTTGACGCGGATTCCGGCCTCGGCACCTTCATGACTCAGCGCGTTCATGATGCCCAACTGTGCCATCTTGCCGGCGCTGTAAGCCACTAGCCCGGTTTGCTCGTATTGCGCATACATGGCGCGGTCGGAAGTGGTGAGGATGATGCGCGGCGCGCTAGAGCGCAGCAGGTGCGGCCAAGCATGCTTGCACAGCCACAGCGGGGCGTAGAGATTGATGTCCATGGCGCGCTGAAGGAAGCTGGCGTCCAGTTCTGCGATGGGCTGGTAACCCACCCAACCGGCGTTGTGAATCAGGATGTCGAGCCGGCCGAACATTTCGAGGGCAAACGCGATCAGTTGCCGGCACCCCTCGTCCGTGGACAAGTCACCGCCATGGCCCACCACCGTCAGCCCTTCGTCACGCAGGGTGTCGGCGGCCTGTTGCACCACCGACGCATCGGTGCCTGCACCCATCTTGTCGGCACCAATATCGCTGATGACCACACGGGCGCCGGCCAGGGCCAACCCTCGTGCATAGCTGAGCCCCAAGCCGCGTGCGCCGCCGGTGACGATCGCGGTTTTGCCGGTGAAATCCATGTACTTACCCTCCTGTTGGCCGTCTACCCTAACAATCGGCACCCGTGTTGTTCAATGCTGTAACACTTTCATCCGTCACGACCGTCGTATTAATACCTGCGCTCGCGGACCTTCTGGTAAAACCCGTGTTTCGCCTTTGTCCTGGAGCCTTCATGCCATCCTCTTTTCCAAAGTGACCCGCTGTAAAAGCGGAACCAATAGCGGCCGTTACCACAGGAATGGACATGTACTCGGTCTGATCCAGCCTCGTGGTCGGCCCTGAGGCCGCCATCGGGAGCAAGCTCCCTCCCACAAGATCAGTGTTGCTTTTAGGCCGTCACGAGAACAACCTGGCTGCCGCAATCGAGCTCAGCGCTGCGTCGGAATGCGAATATCACCGCTACGGCATTGGCTTTTTACACTGCGCGGGCATCCGGTGAATGCCAGTTCCTTGGTCAGGCACACGCGCACCTCCGACAGCACCTTGCCCTTGCAGATCACTGCCAAGCCGTGATTGCCCATGCGCGGGTTACTCTCGCGAAACAAGTCCTCAATCTCACGCGCCTGTAGCGACGGTGGTGTATTGAATGGCTGCAGTTGCGGCGGGATGACCACCGCGCCGAGTGCCGTGTCGGTCTTGTCCAGATATTCCAGCGGTTCGAGCCCGCTGCAGGTGCCATGCTTGGCCCACTCGTGCTTGAGCAGCGCACGGGTTGGAAACATTGCCGCACCCTTGTCCATTTCCTCGTCATTCAAGCGTGACTGTGGCGCACAGGAGGCCGGCCACCCTCCCCGCGCGTATTGCGGCCACAAGCCGTGTAACACAAACCCATAGCCCTTGCCCGTGCACTGTTCATTGCCTGGGTGCGTCAGGCAGAAGGTCGGTGACCACGACAACGACAGCACATAAAAGTCAAACTCCCCCGGCAGCCCTTGGTCACGCGGCGCCGCAGTTGCAACTGTGGCGATCAGGAGCCACAACACCATCCAGTATTTCATCCCGGTATTCCTTTAAAAAATGAAGTCTTACGCTATCGCGGCAGCTAGGGATGATTGGAGTAACGTTGCAACACCTTGTCCAGGATGATATCGGTCTTCAACGCCTCGATCGCCAGCGACGGATGTTCGGCGTCCCCGCGAATATGCGCATTCATGCCCAGTACGTGGTGCCACTGGATATGTGCATGGCACGGCACTTCCAACACCTCGCTGGTTTCGCCTTCCAGGCGCAACGGCTGGTCCTCGAACACTGAAAACTGAATGCGGCCACGGCTGCCGATCAATTCGACACGGTCTTCGCGACGGTCCGCCACGAAGTTCCAGCAGCCCATGCCCAAGGCACCATTGGCGAAGGTCCAGCAGGCCGTCACGGCATCCTCTGCCGCGTAGCGCCCGGCCTGACGCGCGGAAAAGCCTGAGACCTCGACAATATCCCCGGCCAGGTACTGGAACAGGTCGAACCCGTGGCTGGCCAGGTCGGCGAAATAGCCGCCACCGGCAATGGCCGGATCGGTGCGCCAATTGGCGGCGTTGCTATCAGTTGCAGCGGCAGGCTTGCACAGGGTCCAGGTCAGGTGCCGCAACTCACCGATACGCCCTTCCTGCAACCAGCTGCGCACTTGCTGAAAGCGCGGCAACGAGCGCCGATAGTAGGAAACAAACAGGTGCAGCCCGGCGCGCTCGAAGGTGCGTTGCATCAATGCGCTCTGCTCGGCATTCAGCGACATGGGTTTTTCGACGCAGCAATGCTTGCCCGCCGCCGCCACCATCAGGCTGTATTCAAGGTGACTGTCGGGCGGTGTGGCGATGTAGACCGCATCCACCTCAGGGTCATTGATCAGTGCCTGGGCATCGGTATGAAAACGCGCGATACCGTGCCGCGCCGCATAATCGCGCACCGCCTCGATACGCCGCCCCATCACGGCCACCAATGCCGAACCTGGCGCTTTGTAGAAAGCGGGTCCACTCTTTAACTCAGTGACACTGCCACAGCCGATCATGCCCCAGCGTATGGTCTTCATCGAATGCCCTCGTTCGTCTTCGTCAATCGGGCAGTATCCACATACAGAACCCGGCACGCCATAACCACTTAGCATGACATTTGCATTACACTTTTGTGACATTCATCCGGCGCGGGGGCACATACGATGAAAATTAGGGCAACCGTCATTTGCGAACATGAAGGGCATATTCTCTTCGTGCGCAAGGCCAGATCAAAGTGGGCCTTGCCGGGCGGCAAGGTAGAACGCGACGAACGCCCGGTGGGCGCCGCCGAACGCGAGCTGGAAGAAGAAACCGGATTAAGCGTCGATGGCTTGCTGTACTTGCAAGAGCTGAAGGCCCGCGACACGCTGCACCACGTGTTCGAGGCCTCGGTGGTGAATATCGAGGAGGCGCGGCCGTGCAACGAAATCGTTGCCTGCCAGTGGTACGCCTACAGCGCCCTGGACGAACTGGACACCACCGACGCCACCCGTCACATCGTCAAATCCTTCCTGCGGCGCCTCTGACGCCGCGCACAACCACTAACCTACCGCCGCAAACCCACGGCGCCCGGCCTTGATCTCGGCACGCAACTCACCAATCAGGTTTGAGATGGAACGGATGCTGTTTAGGCCTTCAGGGGATACGCACGTCAACAGAAGATCGACGCGACCGGACTGCGGCTCATAGATGCTGATGCGCAGCGAGCCATCGCTGTTCAAGGTGCAGTCGCAGCAAAGAGGCTGGAACCCCGAGGCCATGATGCGGTTGAATTCGACGATCGAGATCATGACAAGCGCCCTTGTACGGGCCTACCTGATGGTTGTGATCCAAACAGCGTAGATGAGGTTTTGCCGCAGGCCGGACGATTGATGCAAAAGTGTTAGCCATGCCTCATTTCGCCCGGCAACGAGCGCGTTTCGAATGACAGGCCGTATCGCTGCCGTTATTGCCCGTACTTAATTCCAGGCAAAAAAAATCCCAAGTAGCTGATGGAAACTTGGGATTTAAAAATGCATAAACCGTGGGAGGTGAACGCCCGGCTATAGTAGCGACTGTAAAAACGTGTAACAAGATTATTTTAATCCTTTCGTCGGATTGAAAGCGCCGTAAGTCATTCAATAACCACATGTTTTTTATGGTAACGGGAACAGTTAGTGCCACTTTTTGGTGCAAGTAACGGTTATACCCGTGCCATAAGTCCATTTATAAAAAAGGGTTATTGATTAGGTACGGCACACTGTTCAATCACTGTTCACTCAATTGCTTGCACGTCTGTTGAAGTTCAGCGCGCCTGGCAGCGCTCACCTCCACGACGGTCTCCATGTGCCGACAAAGCGCCAGGCGCTCAGCGGCCTCTTCACGCTGGCGGTCCACCTGGGCGTTGAGTTGAACGAAATAGAACCCCAGTAGCGCCGCGAGGCACAGCACCCCCACGGCGAGATACAGCAAGCCGTTGGAGGATGGGGGTTTTTGGGCACTCATGACCTTAGGGTGCCCTGCTCTTTTCGTAGCGAACATCGTCGCCATCAACTGGGCCGACGCTGGACCAGCCCAGGCGTTGATAGAAACCGTTGGCACGGATTTCATCACGCCCGTCAGTGACCAGGTACAGCCTGTTGTGGCGTTCAAACAAAGCGGCTTCAGCCACTGCCATCAGTTGCCGTCCCAGGCCCAGGTTCTCGTGTGTAGGCAACACGAACATCGCGAACACTTCACCTTCATCCAGATCAACCATGGAAAATCCGGCGGCCTGGCCGTTGACTTCGGCGACCCAGGCGCAAGGCGCTTGGCGTATCGCGTCGACCAGTACCGGCGGCGTGATCCCCCGTTCGGCCATCTGCTCAAGGCTCAGATGGTTTTGCACCACCGAGGTGCGAATAGCGCACAGCGTATCGACATCATCGGCTGTCGCCGCTCGAATAAGCACTCGCATACAAGCCTCCATGAAGAAGTGCGCAATTGTATGCAAATACTCACACAGGGTTTGTGGGGGATTTGTAAGCGTCGTTAAACGGCTTCGGCTTATTTACGTGCGACTTTGTAGCGCAGGCAATCCTGGTAAAAACTTTTGCGGATCGCCTCCGGCTTCAGTCTTGAGTGGCTGTCATAGGTTTGCTCGGTAATCCCCATGGCCATCATGCGCATCCAGGATTTGTTGAACTTGATGGTCTGGATCTTCTGCCGAGCGGCATACAGCGACACTCCGGACAACTTCAACTCCTGAGCCCTGGCAGCTGTGCCCGCGCCCCAACTGCACATGTACTTGTCACCCTCACGCAACTCCCGAGCCTGTACGGTGGTCGCGCCCCCCGCCAGGGAGCAGGCAATCAGCATCATTCCAACAGTGCGCATTTGCATCCCCGCCTAACCACCTGAAAATAAAAGTGATTTTGGCGAGGATTTTGTTACAAAGGGGCCATTAAATTGCCTTATTGCGCAATATTTCGGGAACGCTGCGCACCGTGGCGAGGGTGCAAGCGCCTTCGCCACAGCAAGCTCACATCAAGGCTTGAGTTCGAATAGCGCGGGCATCGGCGGCCACTCCGAGGGAACTTTGCGGAAATGGCTGAAACCGGCCGCCTGCGCCATCTGGCGCGCACGTTTCTCACCCATGAACGCTCCCAGCCCTTCCCCGCCATGGGACAGCGAGCAAGTCATGCAATAGAGGGTGCTCTGCGGGTACATGACGCGGCCGAACAGGTTCATGTTCTCGTGCAGCTCTTCGGACAGGTTGAGTTCTACCATCAGGTAGGTGCCGTCTTTGGCCGTGGCGGCGCGCAGATCCTTGAGCATTTGCTGGGGGTCAGTGGCGTCGTGGATCACCACGAAAGTGGTCACGAAGTCGAACTGCTGGCCGCGCAGGGCATCCGAATCGTTGACCTCGAACTGCACCCGGTCGCCCACCCCAGCCGCCTCGGCGTTGGCGCGGGCCAACTCGATGGAAGGCAAGTGGAAATCGCAGCCGACGATGCGCGCCTCGGGGTAAGCCTTGGCCATAGTGATCGCCGCCAAGCCCGCGCCGCAGCCGAAATCCAGCACACTGCCGCCGGTTTTGAGCTTCTCTTCGACACCGTCCAGGGACGGGATCCAGTGCTGGACCAGGTAGTGCTTGTACCAAGGCATGGTCATGCGCTCCATGCCTTTCCAGGTTTCCAGCGGGAACGCTTCTTCGGCGCAGCCACCGCCATGGCGGAAGGCTTCGATGACTTTGGGCGCCATGCTTACGAACGGCACGCTCAACTGGATGATGCCACCGGCGAAATACGGCGAGTCTTCATCGGCGAGTACCGGCACAAATTCAGCGGGCATCCGGTAGCGGCGAGTTTGAGCGTCATAGGTCACATAATTTCCGGTGACCATACTGCCCAGCCATTCACGCAAGTAGCGGGCGTTGTAGCCGGTCTTGTGCGCCAATTGTTCCAAGGTGACGGCCTCGCCGTCGGCCAGTGCCTTGAACAAGCCCAACTGGTCGCCGATGTAGAGCATGGCGCCGCGCAGCGTGTTGCCGTAGTCCTCCATGATGCGCGCCGAAAACTGTTGAACCTTGGCTTGATCAACTTCCATAAGTTTGGACATCTGTCGCTCCTTGATGATTGTGTAAGTCTGTTCAGTGATCAACGCGCCGCCAGTTTGGACAGCACGTTATCGACGATGTGTTCGGACATGCCCAGGTGAGTTCTCGGCTCGAACAGTCGCGCCAAAGCGCCTGCATTCATGACGGCAAGCACCCGGGCGTCGGCTTCGATTGCGGCGCGGATCGACACGTGATCACGCTGGCTGGCCTGGGACACTTCAAAGATGATCTGGTAGGCGCTGCTCTTGCCCAACTTGCGCGCCATTTCGAACACCACGGCTTCGGTGCAGATCGCATCGCCGTAGGCATGGGCAGTGCCCTCCATCTTTTTGACGTTAACGGTGAGCCCATCGATGGTGTCGGTCAGGATCGACAGCGCCATCAGCGCATAGTGAGAAACGTCCGCCACCGCACACCATTCCAGGCGTGTGCCGCGATAATCGCGCTCGTGTTCGAGGATCATCGCGTCCAGGGCCAGCATGACCTGGGCCTTGGCCAGCCGCGCCAACACCACCACTTGCTCGCAGCCTTCGGGGTTGCGTTTGTGCGGCATGGTGCTGCTGCCGATCTGCTGGTCGCTCCAGCCCACTTCCACTTCAGCGATTTCCCAGCGATTGAGCGTGCGGATCTCATCGGCCACACGGGCCAAGGAGGCCGTGACCATGGCCAGGGTGCTGACAAACTCCGCGACGCGGTCACGGGACACGTGCCACCCCGTCAGCGGCACTTGCAGCGACAGGCGCTGCGCGAAGCGTTCCAGCATCGGTATCGCTTCCGGGCCGAACGCCGCCATGGTGCCAACCCCGCCGAACAGCTGCACTACCAGCACACGCTGACGCGCTTCGGCCAGGCGCTGGCGATGCCGCAACAGTTCATCGATCCAGCCGGCGACCTTCAGCCCGAAGGTGGTCGGCAATGCCGGGATCGAGTGAGTCCTGGCCACCATAAGCGAGTCACGGTGCGCATCGGCCAGGGTCGACAACTTGCCGAGCAAGGTCTCCAGAGCCTGGTCCATCGCGTCGAGGACGTCGCGCATTTCCAGGGACTGGGCGGTGTCCTGGATATCCTGGGTGGTGGCGCCGTAGTGAACGTACTCGCGGGCGCTTGGGCTGCAATTTTTTTGCAGGGCGCTCAGCAACGGCATCAGCGAATGGCCGGTGGCAGCCACGCCGTCGGCCAACTGACGCACATTGATGCCCGATAGCAAGGCGGCTTTCTCGATTTCAAGGGCGGCCTCGCGGGGGATGATATTCACATCGGCCTGAGCCATGGCCAGCGCGGCTTCCACATCCAGCCAGCGTTGCAAGCGACAGTGACTGCAGAAGATCTTGCGGCTCTGCGGGCCGGCATAGCCTGAACCGTGGGTTTTCGAGTCGAGAATGTGGCTGTGTTCATGCCGGCATTGCTCGCCTTCATGATCGAGGCCCAGGTGTTCGGTGCGTGCGGTGCAAGACGCACGGGCTACCGTTTCCAACGTTTGCGCATCCATTACATACCCTCCATAGCGTACTGGGACTGACTGGTATTGCCTTGGGTTGCCATCACCGCTTCAAGGTCATCGCTTGAACAGCGGGGGATTGTTTTATTGGCCACCTGCTCGACCATCTCCGCCGCCAACCCGGTGTAGGCGGCCGGGTCAAGCAGGTCGTCGAGTGCCTGGCGGGTGAAACAGCCGTGCAGACGTTGATCGCTGAGCAAGGCTTCGCGAAAAGAACCGCCCGAACCTTGAGCCTGCAGGGCGATGTCGTGGATCAGGTGATGGGCCGTCTGCTTGCCCAGACGCGGCGCCAGCGCGAGCATGATGCGTTCCGACAGGATCAGCCCGCCGAGCATATCCAGGTTGCTGCGCATCCGTGCTTCGCGCACGTCCAGGCCGGCCAGCAGTACGCCTTCCATACGGGCGAGCAAGGCCCCGGCATAGATGAACAGCTCCGGCAAGGCAGCCCACTCAATCCGCCAGGTGGTGCCGTCTCGTTCATGCAGCTGGAATGCCGCGTCGGTGAGCGCAAGCATCTGCGCACGCACCAGGCGCGACAGCGCGCTGATCAAATCCACCGTCGACGGGTTTTGCTTGTGGGGCATGGTGCTGCTCCCCACCTGCCCTGCCCGTCGCCCTTCGCGCACCTCATCAATCTCGGTGCGTTGCAGGTGGTAGATCTCATTGGCAACCCGACCCAGGGTTGCCGATGCCTGCACCAGCAACCACGCCGCCTCCAGAATGCGGTCGCGGGCGCTGTGCCAACTGCTCAACGGTGCCGCCAGGCCGAGGCTTTCCAGAGTCCGGCGCTGCACCTCCAGGCCCTGCGGGCCAAGACCGGCCAGGGTGCCCACGGCGCCGGTGAGATTGCCCACCATGACCCGGGCATAGGCTTCGTCAAAACGCTCAAGGTGTCGATCAATCTCATCGACCCACACTGCCACCTTGTAGCCGAACGTGGTGGGCAGCGCTTGTTGCCCGTGGGTCCTGGCGACCATCGCCGTGTGTTTGTGTCGCAGCGCAAGCTTGAGCAAATGCCCACGGATAGCGCGCAAACGCTGCAACACCAGGCCCCAGGCATCGCGGACCTGCAACATAAGGCCGGTGTCGAGGATGTCCTGGGTGGTCACGCCGTAGTGCACGTATTCACCCAGGCCATCGGCGCACAGGGCCTCCAGTGCGCGAAGGGTCGGCACCAGGATATGCCCGGTTTCCATGCTCTGGCGCCCCAGGGCATCAAGGTCCAGCAGTTCCACACTGGCGATCCGGGCGATTTCCCGCGCGGCCTCAGGGGGGATGATGCCCATCTGCGCCTGGGTCGCCGCCAGTGCTGTTTCAACATCGAGCCACTTCTGCACCTGATTGGCATCAGAGAAGATCGCGGCAAATTCCGGGGACGAGTAAGCGCCCCCGTGGATACGGGATTCAGTTATATGACTTGGCATGTCGGGGTACTCGCGTTGTCCAGGGAGGGCTATTTCACGCGCTGCATTTCTTCCCAGACCGCATCGTAATAAGCCCGCTCCAGCCGGAAGTGCTCGGCCAGCGACGTCAGAAACGCGTTCTGGAACCCGAGGTCCGGAATACGGCGTGAAATCAGCGCCCATTCACGCTTGGCTCGTGGCGGCACCAGGCTGATATGCACTTCGTAGTACTGCGCGTCGTCCTGGCTCAAGCCCGCGTTGCGCAAAGCGTTGTACAGCTTGCCGTGATTGCCGGGCACCACCAGCTCGGTGATATAGAACACCGCCAGGCCCCAGCCGACATCGGGGTTACGGAAACACCGCGCGCGGTTGTTCAGGTAGGCGATTTCTTCGGGCATGGTCGAGATGGCTTCGAAATCGGCGGTCAGGCCAATGGCGGCGAGGAGCTTGGCCAACAACCGAGGGTGGGAGCGCTGCTCGTCCTCTTCGCCCAGTTCGCCGTACAGATAACGGCCGAGTGCGGCGGCCTCGTCGACGTCGGTCAGGTTGACCAACAGGTCGGCGGCATCACGGTACAGGCGGTAGGTGCGGAACCATTGATGGCGCAGAAATACCTGCAGTTGTTCGCGGGAAGCCTTGCCCTCAAACACATACTGCGACATCGGGTGATGCTCTCGCGATTGCGCGGCAATTTGTTCTTCCAGGCGTTGCTGGAAGCCGGTTTCGGACAAGGGCGATGCCAGATCCACCGACGGCATGAAGCGCTCTTGCACGCGATAGATGGCATTGGCCAGCCAGCGACGGGTCGAGGCGCTGGCAACGTCATCGCTGAGCGAAAGGATATACAGCAATTGCTGGCACTGCGCCGCGTTTGCGGCGTCGCCCTGCAAGCCCGACTCGCACAGGCCGCTCAGCATATTGGCGGCAATTTCGATGCGATTGAACGTTGCCTCGGGCTTCAGCGCTTCGGCCAACAAGCGGGCTTCGGCGGTGTGGATATTCTGCAACTGCGGCTGCGAGAAATTACGTGGGCTCATCATGTGCTCCATTATTGTTGTTCTGCGATCACAGGGCTCAGGCAGACAGGCGCAGTGCCTGCATCTGCTGCCACAAACTGTCGAAGTAGGCCTTGTTGATTTCGAAGTGACGTTTCAACGCGCGCATGAACGTGCGCTGGAAGCCTTCATCGCCGGCGAACTTGGCAATCAGTGCCCACATCTCCTCGGTATCGATCTCATCCTGGGTGCCATGCAGGCGATGGAATTCACTGGGTTGCTGTGGAACATCCAGGCGTTGCAACAGCTCGTAGATGCGCCGATGGTTGACGCAACTGACTGACTCCACCGCATAGAGCAGTGCAAGGCCCCAGGCGACATCGGTGTGGCGCACGCAGCGAATGCGATTATTGAGGTAGGCCTTTTCCAACGGATGCAGCGCAGGAAAATCGATCGCCAGCGCAATATCGAAATATTCCATCAGATGGGCCAGCATCGCCGGGTGCGAATGCTCCGGCGTCTCGGCACCCGCTTCACCGTAAAGGTTGCGGTAGAACACCGAGGCGTCTTCGATCGCTTCAAAGCGAAAGGCCAGTTCGGCCAGCAGGCTGTAAAAGTTGTAGGAGCGGGTCCAGTGATGCGCCAGGAAGAACCGCACATCTTGCACAGGCGGCGTACCCTGGAACAGGTGCACCGACATGGGGTGGTTGACCCGGCTGCGCGCGGCGATTTCAGCGTCGACCAACTGGCGGAACTCATCCACCGGCAACGCGGTGAAGCCCGGCAGGTCGGCGGCGAACTCGTCTTCGACGCGGTAGACCTCGCTGGCCATCCAGCGGCGGGTCGGCTCAGTGCGCGGCTCGCCCGGGATGTGCAGTTGCAGCAGAGCTGACTGGTAATGGGCGTAGGCGTCGGCATCTCCCGACAGGCCTTGCCGGGTCAGCGCAAGCAGGGCTTCCAGCGCGCGAGTGACCTGGGCGTAGTGGGCGCCGGGTTCCAGGGCACTGGCCATCAGTGTCGAGGCCGTGGTGAACAGGTCGGAATCCGAGCGTTGTAACAGGGCAGCAGTATCCATTGATAACCCCTCGATTCTTGTTTTTGTGATTTGGCGTACTCGAAGAAAAGGCTAAAGGTTCCTCTAGTGGCAAGGTCAATACCTGTAGGAAATTTCTTTTCCCAATGGACATTTACCTGGCGTGTGGAGAGCAAAATGTGGGAGGGGGCTTGCTCCCGATGGCAGTGGGTCAGTGCCAGATGTACTGACTGACCCGCCGCCATCGGGAGCAAGCCCCCTCCCACATTTGCACTGCCGTGCTGTGTTTTTGCTCGGCTGTGGCTAACGCAGCGCCGCAGCCCCACTGCAAGCCTGCCCCGCCTGTTCACAAATCTGCCAGCCACCGCCCAGCGCCTTGTAGATCCCCACCACCGCCAAGCGCTGCTGGGTGCGCGCCGCCGTTAACGCACGGCGGCTGGTGAAGTCGGCACGTTCGGCCTCAAGCACATCCAGATACATGCCCTCGCCTTCGGCAAATCGCGTGCGCGCAAACCTGGCCGCCTCGCGATTGGCCGCCGCCTCCAGCAGCCGCAGGCCCAAGGTGCTGCCCGCGGCACTGTTGGCCTGGAACGCATCGTCGGTTTCCTGCAGGGCACGCAATACGGTCTGGTCATAGGCGATCAAGGCCGCTTGGGTACGCGCCTCGCTGGCGGCGATCCGTGCGCGTACACGCCCGGTGTCCAGCAGCGACCAGCGAATCACCGGGGCGATAAAGTTCGACTGCATACCGGCGTCCCCCAGCGAACCGAGGCTTCCGGCCAGTAGCCCGATGGAGCCCTGCACCTGGATATCCGGATACAAACCAGCGGTTTCCACGCCTATTTGTGCAGTCTCGGCTGCCAGCGTGCGCTCGGCCGCAGCGATATCGGCGCGCCGGGCCAACAAGCCGGCCGGGTCGCCGACTTGCAGGGTACGCAGGCTCAAGGCCTCACGGCCGGGCTTGGCCGCAGGCGGATTGAACCCCTGCGGCGCCTGCCCCAGCAGCACCGCCAACGCGTTGTTGGAGGTTGCGCGTCGCCGCTCAAGGTCGGGCGCTACCGCCTCGACATTGCGCAGCAAGGCCTCGGCGCGCAGCCGGTCGAACTCGGTGGCGGCGCCGACGCTGACCAGATGTTCCACCAGGCCCAGGCTGTCGCGCTGGCTCTGGCTGATATCCGCGACCACCGCATGTTCAGCTTCGATCCCTTGCAGTTCGAACCAGGTGGCCGCGACGGTGGCGGCGACGCTCGCCTGCACACTGCGCAGCAATGCCTGGCGCGACCCCGCCTGCGCTTGCGCTGCCTCTACCGAGCGGCGGACGCGCCCAAACAGGTCGATTTCCCAGGCCGCATCCAGCGCCGCGCGGGTGGTTTCGATTGAGCGTTCCTGGCCCAGCGGCGTCTCGACTTCACTGCGCCGTCGGTGCTCATAACCGAGGGCGGCACCGCCACTGGGCAGAAACCCTTGGCGGCTCTCGCGCAGCATCGCCTTGGCTTCATCCAGGCGTACGGCGGCGATGCCGATGTCGTGGTTGGCCGCCAGCGCCTGCTGAATCAATTGGCTGAGTGCCGGCTCGTCGAACACTTGCCACCACTGCACCTCGACCTCACCGCTGCCCAGACCTGCAACGGGCGCACCGAAGCTTGCCGGCCTGTGCGGGGCGGGCAGCACCGGCGCGGAATAGTCAGGCCCTACCGCAGCGCAGCCGGCCACCAGCAGCAACGGCAACATAAAGAGTGGAAAAGACCGTTTCATGATGCGCGCTCCTCCAGCTGCAACTTCGGACTCGAACCCTGACGCTGCAAGCGCAGCGCCAGGCTGCGCATCACCACGTAGAACACCGGCGTGAGGAACAGTCCGAACAGCGTCACCCCCAACATCCCAGCAAACACTGCAACCCCCATGGCATGACGCATTTCTGCCCCGGCGCCACTGGCCAATACCAGCGGTACCACGCCGGCGATGAATGCAAGCGACGTCATCAGGATCGGCCGCAAGCGCAGTTGGCACGCGTGGACAACCGCCTCCAACGGGCTCGCACCTTCGGCTTCGAGGCTGCGGGCAAACTCGACGATCAGAATGGCGTTCTTCGCCGCAAGCCCCACCAGCACCACCAACCCGATCTGCACGAACACGTTGTTGTCACCGTCCACCAGCCACACGCCGATGATCGCGCTGAGCAAGCACATGGGCACGATCAGCAAGACCGCCAGAGGCAACAGCCAACTGTTGTACTGCGCGGCGAGGATCAGGTACGCCAGCAACACACACAGCGGGAAAATAAACAGCGCCGATGATCCGGCGAGTTTTTGCTGGTAGGTCAAATCCGTCCATTCATAGGTCACGCCTTCGGGCAGTACCTCCTGCGCCAGCCGCTCCATCAGCGCAACAGCTTGCCCCGAGCTGACCCCAGGCATCGCCCCACCGGAGATATCCGCCGAAGGGTAGCCGTTGTAGTGAATCACCCGGTCCGGGCCGGAACCCGGTGTGACGGTGACAAACGCCGACAACGGCAACATGTTCCCGGCCGCATTGCGCACTTGCAGGCGGCCGATGGCTTCGGCCTGCATACGATGATCGGCATCAGCCTGGGCGGTCACCTTGTAGGTCCGGCCGAAACGGTTGAAGTCGTTGACATACAGCGACCCGAGATAGACCTGCAAAGACTCGAACACATCCGCCAGACGCACGCCCTGGCTCTTGACCTGGGTGCGATCGATGTCGACGTTCAACTGCGGTGCGTTGACGTCCAGGCTGGTCATCAATCCGGCGACCTGGCCCGACTCAGTGGCTTTGGTCATCAATACCTGGGTCTGCTGCACCAATGCCTCAAGCCCAACCCCGCCACGGTCCTCGACCTGTAACTTAAAGCCACCGGTCACTCCAAGGCCGGGCACCGGCGGCGGCGGGAATACGCCGAGGAATCCGTCAGGGATGCTCGCGAACTTGGCTTGCAGGCGCCCGGCGATGGCGACCGCGGTCATATCGGGCGAGGTTCGTTCCTTGAATGGATCGAGCATGACAAACATCACCGCAGCATTCGGCACATTGACGAAGCCGTTGACCGATAACCCCGGGAACGCCACGACGCTTTCGACGCCCGGTTCATCCAGGGCGATCTTCGACATCTGCCGCACCACCGCATCGGTACGGTCCAGCGAGGCCGAATTGGGCAATTGGGCGATACCCACCAGATAGTACTTGTCTTGCATCGGCACAAAGCCCGCCGGTACAGCGTTGAAGCCGAACCAGGTCAGCGCCAGTAATGCGCTGTAGGCGACCAGCGCCACCCCGCGGCGGCCGACGACCTTGCGCACCGAGTTGCCATACGCCTGCGGCGCCCGCTGGAACGGTCGGCTCAGCACCTGCACCCAATGCGCAGCACGACCGCGCAGGCTGCGCGGGTCGTGCGCCACGGCGGCGCTGCGCGGGCGCAGCAACAGGCCGGCCAGCGCCGGACTCAGGGTCAACGAGTTGACCGCCGAGAGGATCGTGGAAATCGCGATGGTCAGCGCAAATTGCCGGTAGAACTCACCCTGCAGACCACTGAGAAACGCTGTGGGAATAAACACCGCCGCCAGCACCGAGGTAATGGCGATGATCGGGCCGGTGACCTCCCCCATTGCCTTGCGCGCTGCCTCGGTGGGCTCCTCGCCGTTCTCGATATGCCGCTCGACGTTCTCGACCACCACGATGGCATCGTCGACCACGATGCCGATCGACAACACCAGCCCGAACAACGACAAGGTATTGAGGGAAAACCCCATCAGATGCATGACCGCGAAGGTGCCAATGATCGATACCGGCACAGCCATCAACGGGATCAGCGATGCGCGCCAGTTACGCAGGAACACCACCACCACGATGACCACCAGCAGGATCGCTTCCATCAGCGTGATGGCGACTGACTCCAGCGAAGCGCGCACAAACACGGTCGGGTCGTAGGCTATCCGCGACACCAGCCCTTCGGGGAAGTTGGCCTGCAGGCGCTGCATGGTGTCACGCACCGCCTGCGCTACATCGAGCGCATTGGCCCCTGGGCTCTGGATGATCTGCAAAGCCACGGCCGGCTCGCCATCCAACAGGCTGCGCAGCGCATAGGCATCGGCGCCCATCTCGATACGGGCCACATCGCGCAGGCGCGTGACCTGGCCGTTATCGCCGGTGCGGATGATGATGTCGCCGAACTGCGCTTCGTCCGTCAGGCGCCCGAGGGTGTTGACCGTGACTTGGAAAGCCGCATTGGAATCAGGTGACTGGCCGACCGAGCCGGCTGCCACTTGCACGTTCTGCTCGCGTACGGCGCCGATCACATCACCGGCGGTCAAGCCACGGGCAGCGATCAGGTCCGGGTCGAGCCACAGCCTCATGCTGTATTCACCGGCGCCCCACACCAGCACGTCGTTGATCCCCGGTATGCGCGACAGCTCATCGCGCACCTGCAAGTAGGCGTAGTTGGAGATGTACAGCGGGTCATAACGTTGGTCGGGAGACAGCAGGTGGACCACCATGAGGATGTCCGGCGAGGTCTTCTGCGTGACCACACCGAGACGCTGCACCTCTTCGGGCAAACGCGGCAACGCACGCGAGACGCGGTTTTGCACCTGGATCTGCGCCATGTCGGCATTGGTGCCCTGGGCGAAGGTCGCCGTCAGGATCATGCGGCCATCGGTGGCCGACTGCGAGGTCATGTAGAGCATGCCCTCAACGCCGGTGATCACCTGTTCCAGTGGCGCCGCCACCGTCTCGGCAATCACTTGCGGGTTGGCCCCAGGATAATTCGCGGTGACTTGCACAGTGGGTGGCGTGACCGCGGGGTATTCGCTCAGCGGCAGGTGGAAGAAGGCGACAAGGCCGCCGATCATCATCAACACCGACAGGACGATGGCGAAGATGGGCCGATCAATAAAGAACCGTGGAAAGCTCATTGCACGCCTCCCACAGTCAGCGGTGCCTCAAGCGGCTTGCCCTCGATGCTGGCGGCCAGCGGCGTCACCGTCATGCCCGGGCGCACCAGCCCTTTGACGACAATGCGCTCGCCCGGTTGCAGGCCCTGTTCAATCACCCGCAGGCCGTCAGCCATCGGGCCCAATTCGACCGGGCGGTATTGGGTCTTGTCGCCGTCACCGACCACCAGCACATAGCGCCGGCCCTGGTCGGTGCCGATGGAATGGTCGGCAATCAACACCCGCGTTTGTGCCGCGCCGGTGTCCAGCTTGACCTTGGCGAACAGCCCGGGGGTCAGGCGCCCGTCCGGGTTTTCGACCACCGCACGCACGCGCACGGTGCCGGTCTTGCGGTCGGCTGCGTTGGCCAGAAAGTCCACCAGCCCGGCCCGCGCATAGGTCGCATCATTGAGCATCGCCACCATTACCTTGGCAGCTTTGTCCCCCTTCGATCCGGCGTGTTCACGGGTCGCTGCCAACGAGTGCAGATAGGTGCGCTCGTCGACATCGAAGTACACATGCAACGGATCGACCGAAACGATCGTCGTCAACGGCGTCTCCCCTCGGGTGACATAGTTGCCTTCGGTGACGAGGGCACGATCGATGCGGCCGCTGATGGGCGCGGTGACGCGTGTGTAGCTCAGGTCCAGCTGTGCCGTATCCAATGCCGCCTTCGCCGCCTCGACCTGGGCCCTGCCGGCATTCAAGGAGGCAATGGCGGTGTCGAGGCGATCACGCGCCACCACCTTCTTGGCGAACAGTTGCTCGGCTCGGCCATGCTCGGCCTGGGCCAGCAACGCATTGGCCTCGGCCTCGCGCAAACGCGCCTTGGCAGCGTTCAACGCGGCCTGAAATCCCCGCGGGTCAATCACAAACAACGGGCTGCCCTTGGTGACGAACTGGCCTTCGGGCACGCTGACACTTTGCAGATAACCACTGACACGCGGGCGCAGTTCGACCTGCTCAATGGCGGTCAACGAACCGGTGTACTCGACAAACGGCGTCACCGCTCGCGCCACCACTTCGGCCACCGGCACGCTGGGCGGCTTGGCGGCAGCGGCCGGCGGCGCGTTGTCTGTGCATCCGCCCAGCGTCAACACCACGGCCATTGCCCCGGTGATCAGGCTTATTGGTTTGGCGTACATCGTTCACCCTCCTTGGAATTTTCAAGACAAATCGACACTGGAGGTTTTTATCGGGCTTGCCACATTGGGAAGGTCAAGCGCTATAAAACCGGGAGGGTGTGTTTTTGTCTGGAGGGTGTTTTGAGTGGGGATTGGATGCGCAGGTCAAGCGCTACCGGCGCTATAGCCACTTTGATGTGGCTAACCACGATGCGAAGCGAGCCGCTCTTGATCTTGATCTGCTTTTGATCTTAGGCGCCCCGTCAAACCACGCTGGCCGTAATCCGACAGGGATTTGGGGGGTAAACCGGCAGGGATGCCGGTTTAGCCGCCCCGCGCCATGGATGGCGCGTGGCGGCGCCCCCCCAAATCCATGGCGGATTACGGGCACACCGAGCCTAAGCGAGGTGCCGAGTGGTGGGGCAAGAGCGTTTTGCTTACTTTTGCGCTTTTCAAAAGTGAGCCGCCGTAAGGGCGGAACCAATAGCAGCCGTTACCTGAATAACGGATATGTACTCGGTCTGATCCAGCATCCTGGTCGGCCCTGAGGCCGCCATCGGGAGCAAGCCCCCTCCCACATTTGGATCTCGATTTGTCAGGTAGATATGTGCTGGCTGTCCGACCGTCACGAGAGCAAGCTCCCTAGCCACAGGTATGGCGCCGAGACCATCAGGTCCAGGCCACCACCAACAACCCGGCACCCAACACAAGGCACAACGGCGAGTACAGGTACGTATCCAGGCGCGCAAACCGAGAGTTGCCGACCTTCTTGAAAAAACCTACCAGCTCCGAATCGCCAATCGCCCGGGCAAACATCAGCACCGCAATCACACTGATGCCCCACTGCAACGCGCCATGGGACACCGGCGAGAAATACAGCCCGGCGCGCAGGCAAACGAGCAAGGCAATCGCTACCAGCCCCATCGCGACCAGAAAGGTGCCCAGCGCCGACGGCTTGAACGCCGGTCGCGGCCCGCTGGCAAATTCACCAGGCAGTTGCGGAATCGCCGCCAGGCTGCCGAATTTGCCGCCAGCCGCCCAGTAAAGATGCACCATGCTGATAAAGGTAAAAACCCCGACAATCCATCGCGCAATGACAAAACTCATGGCGGACGCTCCCGAAAAATGTGGGAATCAGGATAGTCGCCCTGAGATTTTTTGCAGGCATTTCGTCGGCGGCTGATGGTAAAGTGCCGCCCCATGAAACTCGCCCGTGCCGACCGCTCGCTCATTGCCTGGATGCTCTACTGCTGCGTCCTGTTCAATGTATTCGCCTGCAGCATTGGTCATGGGCAGATGGTGGGGATGCAGCTCAACGGCATCAGCGGCCAGTTCTGTACGGTGGACCCGCGCACCCAGGCGCCCCTGCCCAGCAACTCCACGGATGAAAGTCTGCCAACCCTGTCGAAGGCCTTTGGTTGCCCGCTGTGTTCTACCGGCGGCATGGGGCCTGCGCTCAACTCCCATCTGAATGTGGCGGTACTGCCACAACCCCATGCGCCACCTGCTGCGGTGGTGCTCGCCGCTGATATTCCGGCCCGTTTCACCTGGCCCACGGCTAACCCGCGTGCGCCACCTGCCTACGCCTGATCCCTGCGCTTTCTGATCTGCATTGCCGACCGTTTCCGAGAGGAAGGACCGGTGGCTGTGCGTTGTTTTCAAGCCAAGTTTTCAGGATTCAACCATGAAACATCTACCCCTGTTGGCGGGCCTGTTCGGCTGCCTGCCCGTTTGCGCCTGCGCCCTTGAGTTGGCGCCGACCACCATTGAAGGTGATCAAAACATTGAGCCCGGCCTGGCTCTGGATCAATCCAGCGGCATGGCCTCGCGCCTGGGCCTGAGCGTGCGGGAAACCCCGGCCTCGGTGGCCATTGCCAACCGCAACGATATCGAGCGCCGTGGCGCCAGGACCTTTCGCGAGGCGGCCAATACCCTGCCCGGCGTCAACGCCAGCGCGCCGCCCGGGTTTGGTGGTTTTGTCTCGTACCGCGGGTTTACCAGCAGCCAGATTACCCAGATGTTCAACGGCATCAATGTCGCCACAGGCCTGGCGCGGCCGGTGGATGCGTGGATCTACGACCGTGTGGAACTGGTCGGCGGCCCCTCCTCCCTGATCAACGGCGCCGGCTCCGTGGGCGGCTCGCTCAATTACGTGAGCAAGTTGGCCACCCGTGAAGAACAGGCCGCAGAAGGCCAACTGACCTACGGCAGCTACGACACCGCCGGTATGGCCTTCGGCCTTAATCACGCGCTGACCGAGCCCGGCGCCGATGTGCAGCATTACGCGCGACTGGATGTGAGCCGCAACACCAACCACAGCCACATCGACCGCGCTCAACGGGATGCCTGGAGCGTGGCGTTTTCCCTCCTCAGCGACCTCACGCCCAACCTTTCCCACACCCTGGCCCTGGAATATCAGGATGAGCATGAAGACAGCCCGTATTGGGGCACACCGGTGCTCAATCCCAAGGCCGGCGAACTGAAGATCGACAAGCACAACCGCTTCAACAACTACAACGTCGCCGACGGACGTTATGAGCAGCGTACAATCTGGGCCCGCTCGATCATCGACTATCGGATCAACGACAGCACCACGCTGAAAAATACCCTCTACCACCTCGACAGCCAGCGCGATTACCGCAACCTGGAGACCTACCAGTACAACGCCGACAACAGCGCCGTTAACCGCTCCACGGCCTATCAGGTGCGGCATCAGGGCGAACAGGACGGCAACCAGTTTGAACTGCGTCATGACACCAGCGTGTTCGGCCTCTCCACCACTTGGTCTGGCGGTTTTGAGTACAAGGTCAACAGCACCACCAACAGCCCCTTGAACGTATCGGGTCAAAGTACCGTCGACCCGAACAACTACACCCCGGGACACTTCTATGACATCCCCGGCACCCGGCCGGGCTTCATCAAGGACAAGACCAACCAGGTCACCACCAAGGCGCTGTTCGTGGAAAACCGCCTGGGGCTCACGGACAAGCTGTCACTGCTGACCGGCCTGCGTTATGACGCCATCGACCTGGACGTGACCAACCACCGCACAATCACCGCTACCAACCCTCGGCACTTCAAGCGCAGTTGGGAGCCAGTAACCGGCCGTGTGGGGCTTACCTATCAGTTTGTTCCGTCGGCCAACGTCTATGTGCAATACAGCACCGCCGTCGAACAGCCCAATACCACCACCCAGGTGTTCGACGTATCCACCGGCAAGCAGTGGGAGATCGGCAGCAAGTTCGATTACCTGGACGGTCGCGGCTCGGCAACGGTCGCCGTCTACAAGATCGAACGCGAAGACTTTGCCGTCACTGACCCACAGGACCCCACCAACAGCATCCCGGTGGGCGCGCAGTCGTCCAAGGGTATCGAACTGGCCAGCTCACTGCGCATCACGCCAAGGCTGCTGGCCGAAGGGAACTTTGCCTGGGTGGATGCCGAGTACGATGAATTCAATGACAAAGTTGCCAGCGGCGCCGTGGTATCGCGCAAAGGCAATACGCCGACCAATGTGCCCAAGCGCGTGGGCAACCTGTGGTTGACCTACGACTTCTCAGAGGATTGGCAAGGGGGGGTGGATGCGCGCTATGTCGACCAGGTGTATGCCGATTATGCCAACACCCAGACAGTGCCGGCTTACACGCTGTTCGGTACGTTCCTGCGCTACAAGCTGGACGCCCGCACCTCGGTGACCGCGCGGGTGCGCAACTTGACCAATGAGGTGTATGCCGAGTTTGCCCATGTGTCGCCGGCGTATTACCTGGGTTCGCCGAGAACGTTTGAGGTAGCGGTGCAAACCAAGTTCTGAGCCTGAAATGCAGTCAACTGTGGGAGGGGGCTTGCTCCCGATAGTGGTGGTTCAGTCAATGCATATGCAAGCTGATACACCGCTATCGGGAGCAAGCCCCCTCCCACATTAAGACTATCGGTTACTTGAGACTCGCCTCAACCTTCTGGGCTACATCTGGCGTCAACCACGCCTTCCACACCTCAGGGTGCTCCTTGAGGAACGCCTGGGCCACGTCCCGTGGCGCGGTGTGGTTTTCGCTCATCTTCGCCAGGGCCTTGTTAAGCGGCTCGATGGGGAACTCGACTTTTTCGAAGAACTGGGTGATCTGCGGATATTGCTGCTGGAACGGCGTCGATACGCCAATGCTCAATTTGGATGCCAGCGAGCGCGTAGGCTTGGGGTCAGTGTTGTCCGCGTCGGTCAGGGTCTTCCATGCATCGGCATCAAACGGCGGTTCTTCCAGCTGGATCAATTTATAGCGCCCCATCAACGGGGTGGGTGACCAGTAATAGAACAGCACCGGCTTGCCCCGGCGGATCGACGAGGCAATCTCGGCATCCAGCGCTGCGCCCGAGCCGCTGCGGAAGTTCACGTAAGTGTCGTCCAGGCCATAGGCCTTGAGCTTCTGTTTGTTGACCACTTCGGACGTCCAGCCGATGGGGCTGTTGAGAAAGCGCCCCTTGCCCGGGGATTCCGGGTCTTTGAATACATCCTTGTAGCGCGCCAGGTCCTGTACGCTCTTCAGGTCCGGCGCCAGGGCCTTGAGGTTTCTGGACGGGTCGCCCTTGACCACGTATTCCGGCACCCACCAGCCTTCAGTGGCGCCTTTGACTGTGTCTCCAAGCCCTACCACTTTGCCTTCGGCTTCAGCCTTGACCCAAACAGGGCTGCGGCCCGCCCACTCTTCGCCGATCACCTGGATGTCGTTCTTGGCCAGGGCGGTTTCCAGGGTGATGGTGGTGCCAGGCAAGGTGTCGGTGGGCAAGTCATAACCCTTTTCGACGATAAAGCGCAGTACTTCGGTGATCAGGCTGCCGCTTTCCCAGTTGAGGTCGGCAAAATGCACCGGTGCCTGAGCAGCCGATACCGGCAGTGACAGACTCAGGGCCGTCAGTGACGCTGCCACCAGTGACTTCAATCCTCTCATGCCTTTGCACCTCGCGTTCTCTCAGTCATGGCAAACGGCTTTGCCGCTAATGCGCGAAGCCTCTGAATAGTTAAGTCAACTCAACTGTAGTAGAGGTTCCGAAAGACAAAGGTGCACAGCGTATTTATCGGTTATTCGCTGGCCTTGAACGTCACCAGTTCACCCTTGCGCCACTTGGCGGCCTTGCCCGTCACGGCCTTGAGAGTTTTGGTCAACCCTTCCTGCAATTGTTCATGGGCGGCAAATACCAGCATCACGCTATGGCCTTCCTTGAACACAATGCCCTGGCCTTCGTTCGACGATACAAAGGCGTAGTCGCCGAGGCCGTAAACGGTCAACTTGATATCGCGAAACTTGAGTTCGAACTTTCCACCTTCGCGGCTGGGTAAAACAGCCGCACGGAAATGGTCGCCCACCTTGAGTTCCAGGCGTGGCTTGTCATCCACGACCAGTGCCGCTTCGGTATCGATCTCGGCGATGTAGATGCCTTCCGGCGTCTGTTCAGTGACGTAGACAAACCGGGATTGAAACTGTTTGACCAACTTTGCGCGCAAATCACCCAGCACGAATAACGCGTGCATATCCAGATTACTGACTGCCAAGGAAACGCCCCCACATCAAGAAAGCGCTGGCCGCCGAAGCGGGCAGCACAAAAAAACGGCCGTTACGGCACGATCACACATTCGTCAAAAACCTGAAGATAACCCGCAGGACTCGTACACCCAGCCGCGGTGGACCTAAAGCAAGGTCAGCCGGTGGCACAGCAAATCACAGGTTCAACGACCCGAGAATACGAGTCGACCAACTTCAGAGAATAACCCAGTCAAAAGTGCACTTTCCGACACCCGAAACAAAAAATACACGGGCATGGAACCAGTTGCGAACTACCGACGACAATACTAAAACAGCAAGCCGGGTCAAAACCACCCGAAACGCCAAACACAGGCTAACAAGATCGATCGACAGGAGCTGAGCATGCAACGACGTCAACACAATGCTACGTCCTTCCACACTCGTTCATCATGTCCAGACGAACGCCAATACTACTGCTTGCATAACCTTGATGGGTACTCCCATTCGGTTATTTACCAAGTGGTACCGGCCGGAAAGAACTTTTTCCACATTCTTGAAGTGCCCAGTGGCAGGATCAAGGGGTTTCGCAGCGACCACAATAAAGCCTGTGAATTGGCCAAAATGCTTGAAGCCAGGCTGCATGCCCTTTGCGGGGGACTCGTTTCGTCACCTGGGTGACTTTACTGCGCCTGCGCCCCTCAACAACTGCCATACTGGCCCGTCCATTGAAGTTTGCCCCGTGCGGGTCAGGTTTCATCAGTGCAGTTACCTTGAAGGGAAGGCTATACGTGACGGAATTTGATATTGGCGAATTTTTTATCCACGGCGATGCCAGGGAAGTAGACGGAGAGTTTCAAGCAGTCATTATCATGCGGGCCAAACCACCGCTGACCACTGTGACCGCGCACCAAGTAGAAAAAGACCGTTGGTTCAAGACTGTAGACGCCGCTGCCTTTGCAGCAAAAGAAGCCGCAAAAGCCCTGAAAACCGCCGTGGATTCGGGTGCTCTCAATTCCTGACACCTCGATAGAACTCTAACGCGCCTCAAGCCTCCCATACACAACGATCCTCACTTTGTATGGAGTACCCAATGGACGCGCCAATCCCCACGCTCGAAACCCTGTTTGAACAACTGGGCCTGGATTCAACCCCTGAGGCCATTGATGCCTTCATCGTCGCGCATCCGTTGCCGGAAGGCGTGAAGTTGATCGATGCGCCGTTCTGGACGCCCCAACAGGCGCAGTTTCTTAAGGAAGAACTGCGTGAAGACGCTGAGTGGGCCATCCCGGTGGATGAGTTGAATCAGCGCCTGCATCAATCTCACTAGCAAGGTCTCAATGCAGGCTGTCTGACTGTTCCATGCGCAACAGCGCTTGCCAGGCAGCCTGACACTCCTGCGCCTCATCGCGACTGGCAAAAGCGGTGCCGCGCTGTTCACCATTGAGCAACACTACCCAGCAGGCTTTCTGACCCAAGGCACGCAGGGTCTCAGGTACACCGCTGCCGATCATCACGGCCACATCGACTTTGTTTTGCATGGAAGTTCTCCGTAGCATTAGTTAGCTGCCTAACAATGTTGGCCATGCTACGGTTTTATTCCAGTTGGAAAAAGCTATCCTGGGAATAGCTTCATTGCATAAACAGCAACAATCCATCGCGCCAGACGCGGGCCGGATGATCTCGGGAGGTTGTTGCAGACGGGGCAGCCAGCTCACTGGCAGGCCCCCCATTCAGCACATCAGGCTTGACGCTGATGCTTGTCGATCTGCTCGTGGCGCTCTTGGGCTTCGATGCAGTACTTGGTGGTCGGGCTGATCAGCAGGCGCTTGAGGCCGATCGGCTCGCCGCTGTCATCACACCAGCCAAAAGAATCTTCCTTGATGCGCTCCAGGGCGCGCTCAAGTTGCGGCAGCATACGCTGGTCGCGGTCGATGGCATTTACCAGCCAGGTGCGCTCTTCTTCGACGGAAGCCGCGTCAGCCGGGTCCGCCGGGGTGTCCAGGCTTTCAATGGCGATGCGGTTCTGTTCAATGCGCTCGTGGTGTTCCACCTTCATGTCTTGCAGCAACTTCTCGAAAAAAGCGTGCTGTTCGGCATTCATGTAGTCATCCGCCGGCATGGCCAGCAACTTTTCCTTTGTCATTGATTTCTCTATAAAAAATACGTGCATTAAGGCGAATAAGGGAGCGTTCCGCAAGGCCTGTGCAGGTCTCGGAAGGGCGCCGTCCATTTCAAGCGCCACCCGGCACTCAATTTACGAGGGGCGGCAGTCTAAGGCCGACTTGAGAGCGCAGCAACTGAAAAGACAGGCATTTTTTCCCAATTAACCCCCAAAGGCACCAGGACGGGCTTGGCGAACGGTCATCGGAGTGCGTTTATAGCAAGAAATTCAAGTTTGTGGAGCTATATAGAAGACAAACGGTTGAAAGTGGCTGATCCCGGGCTAAATGTGGGAGGGGGCTTGCTCCCTCCCACATTTGATCTGAGTCGGCCCTTGGATTCACTCAGCGCTTGAGCTTGCGCTTGTTGCGGTACTGGTCGATCACCACTGCCACCACGATGATCAGGCCCTTGATGATGTCCTGGATATACGCATCCACCCCCACGAAGGTAAACCCGCTGGCCATCACGCCGAGGATCAGCGCGCCGATCACGGTGCCGGTGATGCGCCCCACCCCGCCCGCCAGGCTGGTGCCGCCGATCACCGCAGCGGCAATCGCATCCAGCTCGTAGGACATGCCCATGCCCGCCTGCCCTGTCGCGGCACGGGCCGAGGCCACCACGCCGGCCAGGCCCGCCAGCAGCCCGGCGATGCTATAGACGATGATCAAGTGGCGCTTGACGTTGATGCCCGAGGTGCGCGCCGCCTGCATATTGCCGCCGATGGCGTAGGTGTACTTGCCGTACTTGGTATAACGCAGGGCAATATGGAAGATCACCGCCACCACCAGGAAGATGATCACCGGCATGGCACCATGGCCGATGGCCGTGTAGGAATCCGAGAGCATGCTCACCGGCTGGCCTTCGGTGTAGTAACGCGCCAGGCCACGGGCCGAGACCATCATGCCCAGGGTCGCGATAAACGGCGGGATGCCGGTCACCGCGATAATGCTGCCATTGATCGCCCCTGCCAGCAGCCCCACGCCCAGGCCCATCGCCACCGGGATCCACACCGGCAAGTCGGTCAGGGACGGAAACACCGCCCGGGAAAAATCCGAGGTCTGCGCCAGGCTGGCAGCGATCATCGCCGACAAGGCCAGCACCGAGCCTGACGACAAGTCGATCCCCGTGGTGATGATCACCTGGGTCACGCCGATGGCCAGCAGGCCGATGATCGAGACTTGCAGAATCATCAGCACCAGGCGCTGGGAGTTCATCAAGAAGCTCTGGTCGCGCACGATCCAGCCGAACAGTTCAAACACCAGGCCGATACCGATCAGCACCAAAAAGATGCTCAGCTCGGTGGGCATGCGTCGACGATTCTTCACCGGTGCCGTCGCCGGCTTGTTGTCTGTTATTGCGTTCATAGCCCATCACCTTCTTATTCTGTAGATCAGTGGACCGCAGACATGCCGGAGGCCAACTGCATGACTTTTTCCTGGGTGGCCTCGGCACGATCCAGGGTGCCCATCAGTTCGCCTTCGTGCATCACCATCACCCGGTCGCTCATGCCAAGCACTTCGGGCAGTTCCGAGGAAATCATGATCACCGCCATGCCTTCGCTGGCAAGAAAGGCGATCAAGCGATAGATCTCGGCCTTGGCGCCCACATCGATACCGCGGGTCGGTTCATCCAGGATCAGCAGCCTTGGGTTGGTCATCAGCCAGCGTGCCAGCAGTGCCTTTTGCTGGTTACCGCCCGACAAGGTGTCGATGCATTGCTCCAGGGACGGAGTTTTTACTCGCAGCTTCTTGCACATCTCTTCGCACAGGCCGCGCAGGGCCTTCTGCTGGATAAAGCCACTGCCCGAATAGTGCGGCAACACCGCCATCTCCATGTTTTCCAGCACCGACAGGCACGGGAACAGGCCGCTGAGTTTGCGATCTTCGGTCAATAGCGCAAAGCCTTTCTCGATGGCCATGTGCGGGTCGGTAATGCGCACCGCCTTGCCGTCCAGGGTGATTTGCCCACCGGTGCTTGGGGTAATGCCAAAAATGGTTTCCGCCACATTGGTACGCCCAGAGCCCATCAGGCCGGCGATACCGAGAATCTCCCCGGCGTGCAGGTCGAACGAGACGTCCTTGAACACGCCGTCCAGGCTCAGGTCGCGTACCGACAGCAGCAACTCACCTATCGGCGTCTCGCGCACCGGGAACAACTGGCTCAACTCTCGCCCCACCATCATCGAGATCAGGCTGTCGCTGTTCATGCTGTCGGCACGTTGCAGGCCTATGTACTGGCCGTCGCGGAACACCGCCACTTCATCGGCGATAGCGAACACTTCGTTCATTTTGTGCGTGATGTACACGATGCCTTTGCCCTGTGCCTTGAGGTCGGCAATGATCGAAAACAGGTGGGCCACTTCCTTGTCGGTAATGGCCGAGGTGGGTTCATCCATGATCAGGATGTCGGAGTCGTACGAGACCGCCTTGGCAATCTCGACCATCTGCCGTTCGGCGATGCTCAGGTTGCCCACCTGCTCTTCAGGGTCGAGGTTGATGCGCAGGCGCGCCAGCAACTCGGCGGTGCAGCGATGCATTTCGCGGTGGTTGACCATGTGCAGGCTGTTGAGCTGCTCGCGGCCGATCCAGATGTTCTCGGCGATGCTCATATGGGGCATCAGGTTGAGCTCCTGATGGATCATGGCGATCCCGGCCTTTTGCGCCGCCAGCGGCGTTTCGAAGGTAATAGGCTTGCCACGCAGGCGGATTTCCCCGGCGTCGGGCTGGTAGATGCCGGCGATGATCTTCATCAGCGTCGATTTACCCGCGCCGTTCTCGCCCATCAATGCCAGCACCGTGCCGGGGCGCACCCGCAGTTGCACATCGTCCAGGGCGACAACACCGGGAAAGCCTTTGCTGATGTTGAGAATTTCCAGCAGGTAGGGTTCGTCCAGCGGCAACGGCTGGATGCCCGGGGGCTGCGAGGCAGCGGCTTGAGCAAGCATAGGGAGGCACTCCATCTGCAGGGCGGCCGTGACCGCCCTGCCGGCTTATTGTTGTTGTGTCAGGGCTACTTGAAGTCTTTGACGTTGTCCGGGGTGATCAACTGGAACGGGATCACCACGTTCTGCTCCACCGGCTCTTTTTTGGCCATCTTGCGCGCCGCTTCCACGGAACCCACCGCTTGGCCCTTGGCGTCCTGGAACGCCGAGGCGGCCATGTCACCCTTGGTGATCGCGTTCAAGCCATCCGGCGTACCGTCAACACCGGCAATCAGCACGCTGCCTTTTTCCTTGCCGGCCGATCGCAGGGCCATGGACGCCCCGATCGCCATCTCATCGTTGTTGGCCAGCACCGCATTGAAATCACGCCCCTGGGTCAACCAGTCGTTGACCAGGGTCATGCCCCGGTCACGCAGCCAGGCGCCGGTCTGCTCCTGCTCGATCTTGATGTCCGGGTACTTGGCCAGCACTTCCTTGACACCCTTGGTGCGGTTGGTGGTGGAGTTGTTCGCCAGGTCACCCAGCAGGATCACGATCTTGCCCTTGCCGCCGAGTTTTTCGGCGATGTATTGCATTTGCAGGCGCCCGGCCTCGACGTCATCGGAGGTCACTGCCACCACGTCCTTGGGCAAGTCTTTCTGGTCCGGGCGACGGTTGACGAACACCAGCGGAATGCCCGCCTTGGTCGCAGCCGCAATGATGTTCTTGGTCGAAGCGGTATCGACCGGGTTGACGATAATGGCGTCGACTTTCTGGCTGATAAAGTTCTCGACCTGGCTCAATTGCTTGACCACATCGGCCCGCGCGTCTTCAAACTGCAATTGCACGCCATCGCCCTTGGGGTAGGACTTGGCTTGCTTGTCCATGTCTTCGCGCAGGTAGGTGAGGAAGGTGTCATCGAACGCAGACATCGTGACGCCCACCTTCAGATCGGCGGCGCCGGCAACGCCACTGGCCAGCAGCATGGACAGGGCCAGCGCGGTAAAACGGATCGGGGTCTTCATGAACGGTCTGTCTCCACTTTCTTGTTGGTTTTTTTCGACGTTGCGTTTATCAGGACTCGGCTGTCAGTCGCACCACTGGCGCCCCTGGAATGCAGCACACCAGCGCGCCCTGGTTTTCGACGCACAGCACGTTAAGGAAGGAGAAGTAGAACGGCCGGGCGCGGGGCAGTCCGCGTGGCGCTTGGGCGGGGCGTAAAACTCGAAGTACAGCGTTGAAGATTTTCATCTGACGGTACCTGGTTGTTTTTGATCTTGTTTTTGTTGAGTCGCCCGCTGGGTCCGGGACGTACTTTATGCAACCTGGAAACGACTGTATTAGAAAATAATTTCCATATCAACCTGTTTTAGAATTTTATTCTATTTTTGTCGAAACCACTTGCTGGCGCTCGGCGCCCAGGCGTGCGGCGTCCAATATACGGGTGGTTTCCAGCGCGTCATAGGCGCTCACCGGCAGCGGTCCCTGCCCTTGCACGGCCAACTGCAACTGGCGATAGAACTGTGTCCAGCAGCCCTTTTCCGACGGCACCCGCTCACGCTCCGAGCCTTGTTCGAACCAGCCCCAGCGTCGATGCTCCTCCGCGCCCCAGTGCTCGCCTTCGGTCTTCGGCGATTTACCGGCGATCAGCGCTTCTTCCTGGCCATCCAACCCTTCGACGGTGTAGCAACCCAAGGTTCCACTGACACGAAAGCGCGGCGCCTGGCTGTTCTGCAAGGCGTTGCCCCACAGGTGTGAAATCACGCCGTTGGCGTGGCTCAGGGAAACAAAAAAGCCGTGATCCACGCTGGGGTGTTCAGGGGTGTAGTGCAGTTGGGCGAACACTCGGTCCACCGGGCCGAACAGTTGCAGCGCCTGATCGACCAAGTGGCTGCCCAGGTCAAGCAGCCACCCGCCGCCGCTGGCATTGCCCACGGCTTGTGGGCTGTAGCGTTCTACACGAGATTCAAAGCGGGTGATGGTGCCCAGGGCACCGGCATCGATGAGTTTGCGCAGAGTCAGGTAATCCGAATCCCAGCGCCGATTCTGGTAGACGCTGAGCAGCGAGCCCTGGCGCTCGGCGGCAGTGATCAGGGCTTGGGCTTGTTCGGCGTTGGCCGCAAAGGGTTTGTCGCTGACCACCGCCACGCCGTGTTCGATGGCTTCCAGTACCAACGCTGGGCGACCTTTGAGGGTGGTGGAAATCACCAGGGCGTCGACGCCGGCTTCGACGATCTGGCCGATGGAGTCGAAGGCCTTCACGCCTGGTAGATCGGTACTTAATTGCTGGCGACGCTCCGGCGAGCGTGTGACAACGCCCACAAACGTCGCACCAGGCAACGTCGCAATCAGCGGCGCATGAAAGAAGCGCCCTCCGTGGCCATAGCCGACTAGTCCAATTCGCATGATTCACTCCTGCTTTGAAGTGCAAACACTGTTCAAATGTGGGAGGGGGCTTGCCCCCTCCCACATTGACCAGGTTCCACCTGTGAGATTGGGATCAGCCGTAGAAGTGTGGGCGATCCGGCAAGCTCACCTGCACAATCTGCCCGCTGCCCTGGGCTTCAATACACGCATCCGCCGCCACCGCCGCCGCATACCCATCCCACGCCGACGGCCCACCGACCTGCCCAGCCCGCACGCTGTCGATAAACGCCTGCAACTCCACGTCATAGGCACCGATAAAGCGATCCTTCCAATCCATCAGGATCGCATTGGACAGCTTCGCACCGCTGCGCAGTTGCACCTGGGACGGCTCCGGCAACTTGGCGATGCCGGTCTCCCCCACCACTTCGCACTGGATGTCGTAGCCGTATTGGCAGTTCACAAATACCTCCACGTCGATACGCGTGCCCTTGGCGGTTTCCAGCAGCACGATCTGCGGGTCGCGCAGGTGGGCCAGGGCCTTGCTGGTCTTGCGCGGGAAGACCACCTGCACGGACACATAGTCGTCATTGAGCAACCAACGCAGCACGTCCAGTTCGTGGATCAGGGTGTCGGTGATCGCCATGTCGGTGTTGTAATTCTCGCCCACCGTCGGGTTACGGTGCGCGCAGTGCAGCATCAACGGCTCGCCGATCTGGCCGCTGTCGATCACAGCTTTCAAGGCCCGATAGCCTTCGTCATACGGACGCATGAAGCCCACCTGCACCAGGCGCTTACCGCAGGCCACTTCGGCCTCGACGATCTTGCGGCAGCCTTGCGCGGTGACCGCCAGGGGTTTTTCACAGAACACCGGTTTGCCGGCGGCGATGGCGGCCAGCACGAACTCTTCGTGGCTCGGCCCCCACGACGTCACAAGGATGGCTTCGACCTCTGGCGAGTTGATCAGCGCATGGCCGTCCGGGTACACCTCGGCGTCCAGCTTCAAGTCCGCCACCACCTGCGCGGCCTGCGCAAGGTTGATATCAGTGACCGCCACCACCTGGCTGTTGAGCAAGGTCTGGCTGCAACGACGGATATGGTCCCGGCCAATGGCGCCCGTACCAATCACTCCAAGCTTCAAAGACATGTAAACACTCCTCTTGTTATTAGTACTGCCGGGCCTTGGCCAGGTGTTCATTGAGTTTTTTTGCCGCTGCATTCGTGCGTTCACTGGTGGACACCTGCGCCACACCTACCCGCCACCACGACAGGTAGCCGTGGACCATGGTCTTGGGCAGCACTTTGATATCGATCAGCGTCGAGACGGTTTGCGTGCGCGCATCGGCCAGGGCCGCTTCCAGCTGCTCTAGCGTGCTGACCTTGTAGGTCTTGCAACCATAGGCCGCCGCACTCATGGCGAAATCCACCGGCACCAGGCCGCCGTCGAGCTTGCCGCTCTCGGGGTTGCGGAAGCGAAACTCGGTGCCGAAGCTGTCCATGCCATTGCCGATTTGCAGGTTGTTGATGCAACCGAAGGCCATGTTGTCGAGCAGCACCACGTTGATCTTGCGCCGTTCCTGGATCGAAGTGGCCAGCTCCGAGTGCAGCATCATGTAGGAGCCGTCACCGACCAGGGCGTAGACCTCTTTGGTCGGCTCGGCGAGCTTCACGCCCAAGGCGGCATTGATCTCGTAGCCCATGCACGAATAGCCGTATTCGACGTGATAGGTATTGACGCCCTTGCTGCGCCAGGCGCGCTGCAAGTCCCCGGGCAGGCTGCCGGCGGCGGCGACGATGATCGCATCGTCGGCCAGCGCCTGGTTGAGCACGCCCAGTACGCGGCTTTGGGTCAGGCAGGAGCCGGTCAGCTCGATAAACTCGCGCAGTACGGCGCGGTCCAGAAGGTCGTCAACTTCCGGCACGAAATCATCGTCTGAGTATTGCACCTGGTACACGCGATCCACTTCGGCATTCAGTTGCGCCTTGGCGTCAGCGATCTGCTCGCCCCAGCCGGAACGGTAATCGCCGAGGGCATCGGCCAGCGCTTCAAGCGCGACTCTGGCATCCGCCACCACTTGCACACCGTCCAGCTTCAACGCGTCGCAGGTGCTGACATTGAGGTTGAGAAAAGTCACCTCGGGGTGCTTGAACAGCGATTTCGACGAGGTCGTGAAGTCGGTATACCGCGTGCCGATGCCGATGATCAGGTCCGCCTCGGGGGCCAGCAGGTTCGCCGCCAGGCAGCCGGTTTCGCCGATGCCGCCGACGTTCAGTGCATGGCTGGAGACCACCGCGCTTTTACCGGCCTGTGTTTCGGCAAAGGGAATCTCAAAGCGCTCGGCAAAGGCTTGCAGCGCCGCATTGGCGCCGGAGTACTTCACCCCGCCGCCACAAATGATCAGCGGTTTGCGCTTGCCGCGAAACGCCGCCAGCGCATCGCCGATCATCGCGGCGGTGGCCGGGCGCCGGTCGATACGGTGCACGCGCTTTTGCAGGAAGTAGTCGGGATAGTCCCAGGCCTCGGCCTGCACATCCTGGGGCAACGCCAATGTCACCGCGCCGGTTTCGGCAGGGTCGGTGAGCACGCGCATGGCGTGGATCGCCGCCGTCATCAACTGTTCGGGGCGGTTGATGCGGTCCCAGTATTTGCTCACGGCGCGGAACGCGTCGTTGGTGCTGATGCTCAGGTCGTGGAACTGCTCGATCTGCTGCAGCACCGGGTCGGGCTGGCGGCTGGCGTAGACATCGCCGGGCAACAGCAGCAGCGGTATGCGGTTGGCCGTGGCGGTGGCTGCGGCAGTGAGCATATTCGCAGCGCCAGGCCCCACCGAGGCCGTGCACGCATAGATCTTGCGGCGCAGGTGCTGCTTGGCAAACCCGATGGCGGCATGGGCCATGCCTTGTTCGTTGCGGCCCTGGTGCACCACCAGGTCGCCGCTGTCCTGCTCAAGCGCCTGGCCAAGGCCCAACACATTGCCATGCCCGAAAATAGTGAACACCCCGGCAACGAACTTGCTCTGTACGCCGTCGACTTCGATGTATTGGTTATCCAGAAACTTCACCAAGGCCTGGGCCATGGTCAATCGTGTGGTGCTCATGTCGCGCCCCTTATCGTTTTTGCAGGTGGGCGATGCTTGCCCCCAACGCCTGCCGGATATCCGCCAATCCATGCACGCTTTCGGCAAACGGCTCGAACGACAGATAGCCGCTGTAGCCGGTGCTCAGCAAGGTGTCGATCTGCGCCGCATTCCCGAGAATATCGTCCTCGCCCACCAGCACGCGGTGGCCGTCGCGGATTGAGTCAAGCGGCGCCTCGTGGTCTTCCACCCCGGAGATATGCACCAGCCCGGTCAGCTCCGGGAAGAACTCATGCTCGCCGGCCAAATGATGGTGAAAGGTGTCATGCACCACACGAAACACATCCAGGCCACCGATGGCCTTGATTGCATCCACTGCCACGCGCTTGCGGCGCAGGGCGGATACTGCGAAGCCCAGGGGTTCGATGAAACCGAGAATCCCGTACTCACGCAGGATCAATGCCAGTTCGCTCAACGCGGTGCGCAAACCAGCGGCGCGCTGCGCGTCGTTACGCGTATCGCCAGGCTGATTGAACGGGCACATCACCAGGCCCTGGGCCCCGCACTCACGGGCGTAGGTGGCCAGTTCGATTGCCTGAGCGCGGCGTTCGTCGTTCCACACATCAAAAGGGTACAGCGCGTTGATCGACAGTACCTTGATGCCCTGCGCCGCGCACAACTCACGCACGCGGGCGGCGGACATGCCGTATTCGATTTCGCGGTTTTTGAGGTCGTTGCGAATCTCGATGGCATCGCACTGGAGGGCTTTGGCCAGCTGGATAAAATCCGCCAGGGGCAAGTCAGGCGCGACCATACGGTTAAGGGCAAAACGTAGCGGCGACTTCATTGTTGTTGTTCTCCGTCCAAAACCGTTTAAAGGTCCAGCAGCCAACTGTGCTGCGGGTCGTTATGGAAATGCCAGGCGCGCTTGGGGCCGGCCATGACATTGAGGTAATAAGACTCGTAGCCATACGGCACGCTGACCGGGTGATATCCCTTGGGCACCACCACCAGGTCGCTGTTTTCCACGGCCATGGCCTGGTCGATGCTGCGGTCGTCGGTGTACACGCGCTGGAACACAAAGCCCTGGGGTGGATTGACCTGGTGGTAGTAGGTTTCTTCCAGAAAGCTCTGGTGCGGCAGGTCATCGGTATCGTGTTTGTGCGGCGGGTAACTTGAGGAATGCCCCGACGGTGTGCGCACTTCCACCACCAGCAGCGAATGGGCCGGCTCGCTGTCGGGCAGGATGTCGCAGACGTAGCGGGTGTTGGCGCCTTTGCCGCGCACACTGCGTTTGCACTGCTCGGGGCGGATCAGGCGCGGGGCAAAACCCGCCGCACCCGGCGCCGCACACACGGCAATCTGTACATCGCTCAGGGCCGTGACTTGGGCGTCGATGCCCGGCGGCAAATAGGCGGCGAACGGTGATTTGTCTTCGAACACCGACTGGCGATCACCCAGGTTCTGCCAATTGAAGCCTTCGCCTTCGATATTCACCCGACCGCTGAGCAGCACCAGGCACAGCTCCTGATCGCCCGCGCTGACCGGCAAGGTTTCGCCCAGGCTCAAGCGGTAAACGGCGAAACCTACGTACTCCAGGCGCCCCGCCTCCAGGGCAACCATGGTTTGCCCGCGTTTGCTGCTTTTGACCAACAAGCTCATCACTCAAACCCTCTCGTCGAGAAGCGCACGCAAGGTGTCATAGCCCTTTTTTGCGTAGATATAACTGGGCGCCACGGCCGGGTCCTGCTCGGCTTCCACCACCAGCCAGCCTGCGTAGTTCGCAGCCAGCAGCACGTCCAGTAACGACGCAAAGTCGATATCGCCGTCCCCTGGCACGGTGAAAGTGCCGTTGACGATGCAATCGGGAAAACTCCACATCTGATTGCGCGCCAATTGCACCACGGGTTTGCGCACGTCCTTGAAATGCACATGGCAAACGCGGTCGATGTGCTTGCGCAACACCTCGATGGGTTCGCCGCCGCCCATGTAGCAGTGGCCCGAATCGAACAGCAGGCCGACTTCCGGCCCCGTGCGTTTCATCAACTGGTCAATGTCTTCGGGAGACTCGACGTAGGCGCCCATATGGTGGTGGTAGGCCAGGCGCACGCCTTGAGACAAGGTGAAACGCGCCAGCTCGGTGAGCTTGTCGGCGTACGCCTGCCAGGCCTGTTCGCTATGAAAACGCGGACGTTCTATCAGGCGAATGCGTGAACCCTGGATCGAATCGGCGACTTCGCCGTATACCAGTACGTTGGCGCCGTTTTGTTTGAGCAGTTCGACATGGCCGGCAATGGCCTCGATCTCCTCGGCCACCGAACGACGGGCCAGGCGGCTGGAGTACCAGCCCGAGACCAGCGCCAGATCATAGGGACGCAGCACGTCTCCGACGCCCTTGGCATCCTTGGGAAACTTGCCATTGAGTTCAAAACCTTCGTAGCCGATGTCCTTGCCTTCACTCAGGGCCGTGCTCAGCGGGGTTTCACCGCCAAGGGCCGGGAGGTCGTCATTGCTCCAGGAGATCGGGTTGATGCCAATTCGGATTGCGGGCATGGCTGCACCTTTTATTGTTTTCTCTAGAGATCACTGAGATCTGCTTTATGTGGGAGGGGGCTTGCTCCCTCCCACATTGGATTGCATTGCACATTTGGAATGTGTGACTAAATTCGAGCACTGCGCCAGGCGTTGATGAGTTGTTCGAAGGTAGCCTGTACCTGCTGGATCAAGGTCTCATCATCGATCTCCCCCGCCATCCACGCCCGGCTCGGCTCCTGGAAGATCGTGCGGCCGACGGCAAATCCGCGGCAGGTGGTGCTCAGGCGGGCTTGCTGAAAACCGTCGGCAAGACATTCAGCCGACGCGTTCAGGCCAAGCAGCACCACACCACGGCAGTACGGGTCACGCTCCTGGATCAGTTCGTCGAGCTTTTTCCAGTCGGCGGCCGACTGCGCTTCGATCTTCCACCAGGCCGGGTAGATACCCAAGTTGTACAGGCGCTTGAGGCTGCGATACAAAACGTCGGGATAAGTGGAGGGGTGATCCTTGGGCGGGATGACTTCCAGCAGCAGTTCATGGCCGCTGACGATGGACGCCTCATACACCGCCTTGAGCTGCGCCTCCTGTTCCAGGCGCAGCATAGGTTCGTCATCGGGGTGAAATTGCACCAGGCATTTGATGATCTGTTCCTGGGGCCAGGCAATCAGGTTGCTGCCCACCGAGCGACCGTGTTCGAACGCCAGAGGCCGTGAGTTCTGCACTTCGACCGGGCGGGCAATCCACCAGCCTCGGCCGCTGGCGGCATTGAGGGCATCCTGGCCAAAACGCTGATCGGCAAGCAGGCCCACGTCGGCCTCGATGCCCTGCTCGGCGAGCTTGGTCTCCACACGTTCGATGGCCTGGATAAACAGCTGCTTGATGGCGCTGATTCGCGTCAAGTCCTGGCCGCCTTTTTGCGCCAGGTCCACCAGCTGCCAGCGGTGATCGAAGGCAAACACGAACAGTTGCTTCCAAGCCTTGCGCGGCACCGTGACGCGGTGCAGGCGCTGCAGGGTCGCATCCTGATCGGGACGGGTGATCGGCACCGGGCTGTTGAACAGGTAATCGAGTTCGGCGGGCGTGGGCATGGCCGGCGCACAGGCGTGCCGCGAGACCACCAGGCCGCCACAGGCATTGGCCAACTGGCTGCAACGCTCGTCGCTGGCGTCGTTGAGCCAGCCACTGAGAAAGCCTGACATGAAGGCATCGCCAGCACCCAGCACATTAAGCACTTCAACGCGCACACCGGGATAGATAGCCCCGTCCTCCAACCGCGCAGGGATCTCGCCGTGGATCACCGTGCAGCCTTGCGGGCCGAGCTTGACCACCAGGGTGGCGGCCGTCAGTTCGCGCACCGTGCGCAGGGCGGTGAGCAGGTCTTCACTACCACCGGCGATGAGGAATTCTTCTTCAGTGCCGACGATCAGGTCGAAACGCGCCAGGATTTTCTGCACATGCTGGCTGACATTCTGGTCGGCAACAAAACGGGTTTCGCCATCGGCCTTGCCCGCCAGGCCCCATAGCACCGGGCGGTAGTCGATATCCAGCACCCGTTTGACGTTGTGTTTGGCTGCGTAATCCAGCGCCTGAATGCTGGCCTTGTACACACCGTCGGTGGAGAAATGCGTGCCGGTGATCAGCAGCGCCTTGCTCGATGCAACAAAGGCTTCGCTGATGTCTTCGGCGCGCAGGGCCATGTCGGCGCAGTTTTCGCGGTAGAACACCAGGGGAAAGGTTTCACGGTCTTTGAGACCCAGCAGCACCAGGGCGGTGAGGCGTTCGGGGTCGACCTTGATGCCGCTGACATCGCAACCTTCGCGGGTCAGGGATTCGATCAGAAAACGGCCCATATGGTCGTCGCCCACCCGGCTCAGCATCGCCGACTTGAGCCCCAGCCGGGCAGTGCCGAAGGCGATGTTGGCGGAGGAACCGCCGAGGTATTTGGCAAAGCTGGACACATCCTCAAGCCGCGCACCCACTTGCTGCGCGTAGAGGTCGACGCCCAGGCGCCCCAGGCAAATCAGATCCAATTGACGCCCACTGGCAAAACGAGTCTGGCCCATGCTGGCTCCTGTTATTTTTATCAGCCTGCGTTGTGCCGCCGTAGTGGCGGCAAACGCTCTTGGTGGGAGCAGACTAGAACGTCCGACGGCGGCAATCAATATTTATTCCATAATTATTTTTAGTGGAATATATTTTCCAATACGTCAGCATAGCGGCACGCCAGCGCCCGTGCATCGTTTCAGCAGGCCACGCGGGCCGTGATGCCGAGGTATTTTTTTGCGCCTACCCTGTAGACTTGCGCCACCCATCAGCGCATCAGACGAACACGCCAGAAGGATTGCCCATGTCCCGCACCGATCCCGAGACCACCCTGGAAGCAACTGTCGCCAGCCCTCCGATCAATGCCGAACGCCTGTTGCAGCTGATCACCGACGAATACGAAAGCCTGCCGCGCCAGCTCAAGCGCATCGCCAGTTACATGAGCCAGCAGAGCGACCGGATCATGGTCGATCGCATCAGTGACATCGCCCGTGAATGCGAAGTGCACCCCTCGGCCATCGTGCGGTTTTCCCAGCGTTTCGGCTTCAGCGGTTTCAGTGAAATGCAGGCGCTGTTTCGCGAGGCCTATACCCACAAGACCACACCGGTGCAGAACTACCAGCAGCGCATCCGCAGCATGATCGCCAACAAGTCGCAGAAAGCCAGCGGCGGCGACCTGGCGCGTGAGTGTGTCAACGCCACCCTGTCCGGGATCGAACGCCTGGGCCTGGAACTGGACGATGCGGCCTTCGAGAAAGCCGTGGACCTGGTGGTCAATGCCGACAACATCTACGTGGTCGGTGTGCGCCGTTCCTTTGCCGTGGCCGACTACCTGGTCTACAACCTGCAGCACACCAACAAGCGCATCCACCTGATCTCGGGGCTAGGCGGCAGTTATCGCGAGCAGATGCGCAGCGTGCGCGCCAATGACCTGGTGATTGCCATCAGTTTTACGCCCTACGGCAAAGAGACCCAGCACTGCCTGCGCATTGCCCAGCATCACCAGGCCAAGACCTTGATCATCACCGACAGCAACCTGTCGCCGCTGGCCAAGCGCGCGAATGCGGTGCTGTTGGTCAATGAAGGCTCATCGTTTGCCTTTCGCTCGCTGAGCGCCACCTTGTGCCTGTGCCAGGCGTTGTTTATTGCGGTGGCCTATCGGTTGGAATTGAAGGTGGATGAAATTCATGAGCAGGTCGGGTTCGACGACTGACGCGCTCCTACAGCAATTGCGCCAGAGCCCGGCCGTGGAAGCGGATCTGCGCGAGGGTCAATGCGGTGTAGCCGACAATCACGGCGGGCGGCAACGTTACATCGACACAAAACTTGCCCAGTGCCTGCAAACTCAGCCCGGCGTCGGCGGCACGGGCGCAGAAATCCGCCTCTGGCACCCCTGCCGGTAACCACAGCACAAAATGCAGCCCGGCCTGCTCGCCAGTGACCGTGACGTCCGGCGGGAGGCAGGCGAGCAGGGCATCACGCCGCGCCTGATAGGCCTGACGCGAAGCGCGCAAATGCCGCACAAACGCACCGCTGCCAAGAAAGTCCACCAGGCCCGACTGATCACTGGCGCCCACCGAATGCCCGGTCAGTTGCAAGGTGCGCAGCAGTGACGGACGCAGGGTTTTGGGCACCACCATGAAACCGACTCGCAACCCTGGAAACAGGTTCTTGTTGAAGCTGCCGCAGTAGAGCACGCGGTCGTTCGCATCCAGGGACTTGAGCGCGGCCAAAGGTGCGCTGTTGTAGTTGTACTCGCTGTCGTAGTCGTCTTCGACCACCCAGGCATCCGCTCGATTTGCCCAGTCCAGCAATGCCAGGCGGTGCGACACCGACAGGGTCACGCCCAGCGGGGCCTGGTGCGCGGGGGTGACATACACCAGTCGTGCGTGGGCAGGCAACTGAGCGGTATCGAGCCCTTCGGCGGTGACCGGGATCGACTGCACCTGTGCGCCGGCCAGCTTGAACAGACGCCGCGCCGGGGTGTAGCCGGGGTCCTCGACGCAGGCCAGGTCACCCGGTTGGAGCAGCGTGCGGGCGATCAGGTCAAGGCCATGACGAATACCCGTGGTGACAATCACTTCATCCGCCTCGCAGTGCATGCCGCGATAACTGCGCAAGTAATCCGCAATGTGCTCACGCAGGGCCGGCAGCCCACCAGGATGCGCGGCCTCCAGTACACCAGGGCCTGCGGCCAACAACCCACGGGCGACGCAACGCGCCCAGGCTTTCAGGTCGAACAGGCCGGCATCCGGGCGCCGTGCGACAAAGGGCACATGGCTCTGTACCCCGGCGTGGGGTGGGTCGGGGTCAACCGGGCGGCGCAGCATTTGTTTTGACGCCGGGGCCGCAATGAATTGCTCGGGAATCACCGCGCGCACCCGCGTGCCAGAGCCCGCCACGCGCTGCACATAGCCTTCGCTGTGCAAGCGGTCGAACACGACCTCAAGGGTGCCGCGCGAAACCTGCCAGCGCTCGGCCAGGCTGCGGGTCGATGGCAAACGGCTGTCGGCCGGCAACTGCCGAGTCAGGATCGCCCCCCGCAAAGCCTCATAGGCGCCCTGCTGTTTACCCTCGCCCAAGTTGTCCGGGCGCGGCAAGTCAAGGTTGGAGGCGGCTTTTCCTCGGCTCATAGTGGTCCAGTCCTTCCATGCACAAGTGGTTCTGCGGATTAAACCACAACGCCGCTAGAGTCCGGGCTCTACCCCTCGCGAAGTAACCGCCCATGACGCAACGCATTCTCGCTCCCTGGTTCTGGCTAACGCTGCTGACGGTCCTGGTGGGCTTGCCGCGCCTCACCCTGGACCTGCACTTGCCCGCCCTGCCCGCTATGGCCGACTACTTCCAGACCTCCGATAGCCAACTGCAGCTGGTACTGACGCTCTACACCCTCGGATCGGCGATTTCCTTGCTGGTCAGCGGCCCGCTTACCGACCGCTTCGGCCGGCGTCCGGTGTTGCTGGCCGGGTTGACGATGTATGTACTGGCAACCCTCACCTGCGCACTGGCCGACAGCCTGAGGGTATTGATCATTGCGCGGCTGTTCCAGGCCCTTGGCGGGTGTTGCACCACGGTAATAGGCCGGGTGATCGTGCGCGACTATTTTGCCCCACAGGAGCAGGCGCGCTTGCTGGGGTTGATCTCCATGGCAATGGCGGTCTCGCCCATGGCCGCGCCGGTGCTTGGCAGCGTGCTGTTGCCCCTCTTGGGTTGGCGGGGTTTGTTTGTTTTGCTGGCGGTGATTGGCAGCCTGTTGTGCCTGGTGGTCCAGCGCCGCCTGCCGGAAACCCGTCCGCCACAAGTGGCCGCCGCGCCACCCACCCAATTGCTGAGCATCTACGGCCAACTGCTGCGCGACCGCTATTTCCTGCGTTATGCCTTGGCGATCGGCTGCGTGTACAGCACCTATTTTCCGTTTATCAGCGAGTCTTCGGCGTTGCTGCAACGCGGCTTTGATTTATCGCCGAGCGCCTACGCCCTGGTATTTGCCGCAACGATCAGTGGCTATATGTTCGGCGCCAACCTGTTCCGCCGCCTGGTAGCGCGGTTCGAGGCAGACCGCTTGATCAGCTTCGCCATCGGCCTGAATGTGCTGGGCAGCGTACTGCTTGCGACGGCCACGACACTGCTGGCGCAGGATTGGCTGGCGATTGTGTTGCCGATGGTGGTGATCATGGTGTCGGTGGGGCTGACGATGCCCGCCTGCCAGTTGTCGGTGTTGCAGCCCTACGGCGCGATTGCCGGTACGGCGTCGGGGTTGTTCTTTTTTATTCAGATGTTTGTGACGGCTGTGAGCAGTTGGGCCACCGGGCTGCTATCGGATGGCACTGCACAACCGTTGGTAATCATGACATCGCTGGCCAGCACCTTGCTGGTCATCAGTTGGCTGACGTTGCGCAAAACGAAAAGTGGGAAGGAGCAAAGCCCTTCCCACCCTTTACCGAGCCAGGCCCGGGTTTAGTGCATGAAGATCGCGATCAGAATGATCACCGGAATCGGCACGCCGAGGAACCACAGCAGTAATGAGCGCATGATGCTTTCCTTAAATGAATGGGCCTTGAATTAACGAACGTAGTTTTCGGTTTCGACGTACACCACGGCATCCCGGCGGCGACCGCCGAAGGTGGCAGCGAAGCTGGCGAAGAATGCACCGATCAACAGCGCCACGAAGGTCCACAGCGAGGTATAGGCAGCCACTTTCGCGGCGGTCTCGGCGGCCTGCTTGGCTTTGAGCTTGGCGTCTTCGATGGCTTTACGGGCATCGCCGTACACTTTATCGATACGCGCTTCGGCATCCGCCTGGCTGAGGTTGGTACGCTGGGTGATCAACTGGGCCAGGTAGGCACGGTCTTCGGCGGCCAGTTGACCGTCATTGCTCAGGGTCCGGGCGAAGATACGGCCGACCACGGCATGGGCCGCATCGTCGCTGACCGCGGCTGGGCGGTCATCGCGGAACAGGCTGTCGACGTAGTAGCCGAAGTCGCCGCTGTCGGCACCTTTGGCTGCGCTGCCGGCTGCTTGGGTCAAGCCACTGGCGGCGCCCGACGCAACGCTGGCACCGGCTTTCACACCACCACTGACGACACTGCTGACCGAACCGACCACCAGCATTGCCGTGATCAATGTGGCCACGGCCCACGCCAGGAAACCATGGGCGGTATCGCGAAAGTACACTTCATCGCCATGCATGTTGGCCCACTTCACCCGCAAGCGGCCGGCGATGTAGCCACCCAGGCCCGAAGCGACGATCTGGGTAAAGGCCAGCCAGACAATCGTGGAAATGCCAAGGCCCTTGGCACTGATACCGCTATCGGCCCACGGCGACACCGCCGAAAAGCCCAGGCCGAAGCCCAGCAGCACCAGAATC
Organism: Pseudomonas sp. HN8-3; assembly: GCF_020790195.1. Classification (NCBI taxonomy): domain Bacteria; kingdom Pseudomonadati; phylum Pseudomonadota; class Gammaproteobacteria; order Pseudomonadales; family Pseudomonadaceae; genus Pseudomonas; species Pseudomonas sp. HN8-3. The sequence goes on along the minus strand of NZ_CP086206.1, from coordinate 2,546,211 downwards.
AGTGACAGCGCAGCCGCCGCAGCGGCCCCGGCGAAGATCGCCCCCCAGGAAACCCCGGAGAGCGTGCTTGACTCTTGCAGCGCGGATGAGGATGTGATCATTGTTGTTTTGCTCCAGGCATGAAAAATAGTGTTACAAGTCTCAAAAGGGACAGTGCAGGCACCATGCCAGTCGGCAAATAATTTAAATTCCTTGTATTTCAATAAGTTAATTAAATTGAACTTACTAAAGTCATGCAAGTTGCAAGAAACGGGCGTTAAGGGCGGGCGATATGCATTCATGTGGTGGTGCCAGTCATGAACAGGTGGCAGTTTTGCCAAGATGAAGTTTTATTTAGGAAACATTCAGCAACTTCTTGGCAAAATGACGTCCACTTCTAGTGTGAACGCTCACCAGGTAATCCTATGACCCGCATTTTGACCATCGAGGATGACGCCGTAACGGCCCGCGAGATCGTCGCCGAGCTGAGTAGCCATGGACTGGACGTAGACTGGGTAGACAACGGCCGCGAGGGCCTGGTCCGCGCCGTAAGCGGCGATTACGACCTGATCACCCTCGACCGCATGTTGCCCGAACTGGATGGCCTGGCCATCGTTACCACCTTGCGCACGATTGGCGTATCGACGCCGATCCTGATGATCAGCGCCCTCTCCGATGTCGACGAGCGTGTACGTGGCCTGCGTGCCGGCGGTGATGACTATCTGACCAAGCCGTTCGCCTCCGACGAAATGGCCGCCCGTGTCGAAGTGCTGCTGCGGCGCAAAAGCACGGTCAAGGAGTTCGAAACCGCCCTGCGCGTGGCGGATCTAGAATTGAACCTGATCAGCCGCGAAGCCAGCCGCGCCGAGCAGCCGCTGACCCTGTTGCCCACCGAATACAAACTGCTGGAATTCCTGATGCGCAACACCGGGCAGATCCTGTCGCGGATGATGATTTTCGAGGAAGTCTGGGGTTATCACTTTGACCCGGGCACCAACCTGATCGATGTGCACATCGGTCGCCTGCGCAAGAAAATCGATCCCCCGGGCCTCACGCCGCTGATCCGCACGGTACGAGGTTCCGGGTATGTCATTGCTGAACCCCTCTAAGGGCTGGCGCTCTTCCAGCAGCCGCCTGCTGGCGCTGTACAGCTCGTTGTTCGTGGCGTGGAGTTGCATCCTCATGGGGGTGCTGTATTACGAGGTGTCGGGCTACCTCAGCGACCTCTCGCGCCATTCTCTTCTGCAACGCCAGCACTTGTTCCAGCGCTTCGACGGCGAAGCCCTGGTGGAAGCGCTGACCACCAGCATGACCTTCGACATGAAGGGCGTGGATGCTTATGGCTTGTTCGATGAGCAGTTTCGGCCCTTGAGCGGGCCAATCCGCACGGTACCGGCGGACCTGCCCCTGGATGGCAAGATCCACACCCTGGCCAATTGCGTCGAATCCGATGACCCCAAGCTGCCCAAGGACAGCTGCGATGCCGTGGCCACCCACACCGACGACGGGCGCTGGCTTGTGCTGGTGCGCGCCAACGGGTCGTTGTTCGGTGTGACGCGGATCATCTGGCATGCCCTGCTGTGGGCGCTGTCGTTGACCATCATCCCCGGCGCTGCGGGCTGGCACCTGCTGCGCCGGCGTCCGTTGCGGCGCATCCGCGGGATCCAGGCCAGCGCCGAAGCCATCGTCGCCGGCGACCTGACGCACCGCTTGCCGCTGTCCAATCGGCGCGACGAACTGGACATGCTCGCGGCCATCGTCAACGCCATGCTCGAACGCATCGAGAAACTGATGAACGAGGTCAAGGGCGTGTGCGACGCCATCGCCCATGACCTGCGTACCCCCCTCACCCGCCTGCGCGCACAGCTTTACCGCATCAAGCAGCAAGCCGAGGAAGACTCCGCCCACGCAGTGAAACTCGATGACGCCATTGCCGAAACCGACACGCTGATGGCGCGCTTTCGCGGGCTGCTGCGCATTTCCGAACTGGAAGATCACCAGCGCAGGTCAGGCTTCCTGGTGCTGGACCCGCTGCCGTTGCTGCGCGAATTGCATGACTTCTACCTGCCCCTGGCGGAGGAAGGTGAAATGGAGTTGGTATTGCAGGCTCCCGAATCGCTGCCGTGGGTAACGGGCGACCGCGCCCTGTTGTTTGAAGCCTTGGCCAACCTGTTGAGCAATTCGATCAAGTTCACTCCGCCCAATGGCAAGGTCATCCTGCGAGCGGTCAATGATATGGGCAGTACGCGCATTGAAGTGCTCGACTCGGGGCCCGGAATTCCGGCGGCTGAACGCGCGTCGGTGTTCCAGCGCTTTTATCGGGTGGATGAAAACGATCAGCAAGGTGGCTTTGGTCTGGGGCTGTCGATTGTGGCGGCGATCATCAACCTGCATGGCTTCAAGCTCGACGTCGGTACCAGTGAGCTGGGCGGCGCCCGACTGGTGCTGGAATGTCGCCAGCAGTTGATACCTGAATAGGTCAGATGGGGTCATGAAGACCCCTGCCACATTGTGCCTAGAGCACACTTCCCATGGCTTTGATCAACACCGGATCAAGCGCATAGATATCCGGCGCATAGACCAGGCTCCCCTGGCGATCCACTTCCACCGTCCAATAGCCCAACAGCACCGGCACCGGGGTGGCCAGCCTGAATTCATGGGTCAAGCCGGTGGCCAACAGTTCATCGGTACGGGTGCGTTCGGCCGGGGTCACCAGCAGGTCACGCAGCAGCAGCGGTTGCTCGACCCTCACACACCCCGAACTGAACGCCCTTGGCCCCTTGGTAAACAGCGGCTGGCTGGGCGTGTCGTGCAGGTACACCGAGAACGGGTTGGGGAAGCGCATCACGATCTTGCCCAGCGGGTTGCGCGGGCCAGCCTGTTGGCGCAGCAGGATATTGCCGGGGCGCGCCCAATCGACCTGCTCGGGGGTCAGCGGATGACCTTCGGCGTCGAGTACTTGCAGGTTTTGCTGGCGCAGGTACTCGGGGTTGAGGCGGATAGCCGGGAGTTTGTCCTCGCGCATGATGGTCGGCGGGATGGTCCAGGTGGGGTTGAGGGTCAGCCGCGTGATGCGCGACTTGAGCAGCGGTGTCTGGCGTTCGGCGCGGCCCACTTGCAAGCGGGTTTGCCACACCGGGATGCCGCTCTGGTACACGCTCAATTGCGCGGCGGCCACATTGACCACTACGCCTTCAGGCTCAAGGTCCTGGGCCAGCCAGCGGAAACGCTCCAGGTTGATGCGCAGTTGCTCGCGGCGTACCGCCGGGCTGATGTTAAGTTCGGCCACGGTGCCGGCGCCGATCACGCCATCGGCTTGCAACGAGTGGCTGAGCTGGAACGCCTTCGCCGCCTTGACCAGGTCGCCCTGATATTGCTTGCCGTTGGGCAACTTGGCCAGATAGCCGCCACTGTGCAGGCGTCGCGCCAACTCCGGCACGCGCGGGTCTTCCATGCCGGGGCGTAACAACGGGCCACTACCCACCGCATCCCAGTGCGGTAAAGGCTGCTGGCGCAGGCTGGAATAGACGTTGCGCAGGCTGCGGTACAAGTCTGCACTTGGGCGTGCCTGGTCAAACGCTTTGGCCATGTCCTGCAAGCCGGTGGCGGCAAATGCCAATACTACGGTGTTCGGGTCCGTCGCAGGCGGTTGCGAATGCCAGAGCGGTTCATAGCGCGATTGCAGCAGGCGCCCGTAATGCAAATCGTGCAGGGCTTGCAGGTATTGCTGACTGGTCGCGATATCGCTGCACAGCACGTTGGCCGTGGCATCTACCGCAGGCAAGCTATAGTGGGTGGGGTCCAGGCCGTCGTCGGCCAGCATCAACAACTGGGTTTGCAAGGCTTGCCGGGACTCGTCGGCCGACCATAACGGTGCATTGCCTTGCTGCTGGTAAAAGGCTTGCAGGCGCACTTGGGCGGTGGCATCGACCCGCGAGACCAGGTGGGGGCAGACGCTGGACAGTTGCGCCAGCGCCTGCTGTACCGGCGCCAGGTCGACGGGCGCAGGCGTGGTCACAGGTAGCGGCTCAGGCGCCAGCGCATCGGCTGTCGCGACCAATGGTGCAACGAGCAGGCAAATGCTCAAGTAACATGCGTGTTTTTTGAACAATTGACTTAGCTCCACTCCACAGCGGGGGAATCGACTGTAGATGCTGACTTTTATGCGCCACCTCGGCTTGATCACCGGGGGCCTGGCTTTACTGAGCAATTTTGCGCTCGCGGCCACTGGCACCCCACCTTCCTTGTATAGCAGCCTGGCGCGCTCGGCTCCAGAACTCAATCCCACTGTACTCAAAAGCGCCCTGAGCGCGGTGCAGTGCGCTGTCAATAACGGCGAAGAACGTTCCGATCGCCTAGCGGTTATTGACTACTCCCAGCCCTCGACCGCCCGTCGGCTGTGGATCTTCGATTTGCGCAAACAGACCCTGCTGCTGCGTGACCTGGTGGCGCATGGCGCCAAGTCCGGGGAAAACTTCGCCACCCAGTTCTCCAATCTCGAAGGCAGCCATCAATCCAGCCTGGGCTTGTTCCGCACCCAGGAAAGCTACCTCGGCGCTCATGGCTACTCGCTGCGCATGGATGGCCTGGAGCCCGGCTTCAATGACCTGGCGCGCGACCGCGCCATCGTGATCCATGCCGCCGACTACGTCAGCCCGTTGTGGAGCAAGCGCGAAGGCCGCATCGGCCGCAGCCAGGGCTGCCCGGCAGTACGCCCGCAGGTCGCCCGTCAAGTGGTAGACAAGCTCAAGGATGGGCAGTTCATGTTTTCCTGGTACCCCGACCAGCGCTGGTTGAAGTCCTCGACCTACCTCAATTGCAAGCCACAGCAGGTAGCGAGTAGTCGTACAATCCGTGGCGGATAGCCTGTCCCCACAGATAAAAGAGAGCCTCGCATGCTTCTACACACCAGCACCTGGATCGAAATCGGGCAGTTCCTGGAACGCAGCCGCACGGTCGTGATCCCCATCGGCTCCAACGAACAACACGGCCCCACGGGCCTGCTGGGCACCGACTGGATGTGCCCGGAGATCATCGCCCATGAGGCGCAAAAAAACGCCGACATTCTGATCGGCCCTACTTTCAATATCGGCATGGCCCAGCACCACCTGGGGTTTCCCGGCACCATCTCGCTGCGCCCTTCCACCTTTATCGCCGCGATTGGCGATTGGGTGCGTTCGCTGGCCGGGCATGGCTTCGAGAAAATCCTGTTCCTGAACGGCCACGGCGGCAATATCGCCACGATCGAAGCGGCGTTTTCCGAACTGTACGCCGAAGCCAGCTTCGCCCGCCGCCCGGCCGGGTTTGCGCTGAAGCTGGTGAACTGGTGGGACCTGGAAGGCGTCACCGACCTGGCCCAGCGCCAATTCCCGGTCGGCCACGGCAGCCACGCCACGCCGTCGGAGATTGCGGTGACGCAGTGGGCTTACCCGCAGTCGATCAAGTCTGCCGATTACTCACCGCAAATTGCCAACACCGGGCCGATCCGCGAGGCGCTGGACTTTCGCGCGCGCTTCCCCGATGGCCGCATGGGCTCGGACCCGGCGCTGGCGACGGTGGAGAAAGGCGGTGAGTTGGTGGCGTTGGCGGCGCTGGGGCTGATCAAGACCGTGAGCAGTTTCAGCAACGAAGCCAAACCCTGAGCCGAGTGTTGGTCCAAATGTGGGAGGGGGCTTGCTCCCGATAGCAGTGTGTCAGTCAGCTCATCTGTAGCTGACCCACCGCCATCGGGAGCAAGCCCCCTCCCACATTTTGAAAGGCATTGCCTTTCAGAACGGGCTTACTTGCAGTCCTGGGCCGCCTGCTCAAGCCGCGACGGTTTGATCGCAGAGGCCAGCGGTTTGCGCTCATACAGGAACACCTTGGTGCCGTCCTGGGACTTGTAGGCTTCCAGCACATCATCAGCAGCAATCTTGCTGGTCAACAGCACCTTGGCGTGACGCGAATTCTGCGTCACGGTCGAGGTGATGCCGTGTTTTTCCAGCTTGGGCAATACGCATTGCACATAGCCTTCGGGGGTCTTGTCGGTTTGCAGGGTCAGCGATGGGGCATTGGGAGCCGTGATACAACCGGTCAGCAACGAGGCTGCAAAAGCCAGGGCCGGAGCGAAAAAAGAGCGCATACAGATTCCTGAAAATAACCAATAGGGTTCACATCCACTCGCGAATCAACCTGCGCGAACCAGGGCCTTGAGCGACACATCGAACTGCTTCAGGGCATCTTGCTGTACATCTCGCTGCTGCTCGATCAGCGCGGCAATCTCCGGCGCCGCCTTGCCGTGCACCCACACTGACGGCACTTGCCTGTCCACCGAACCTTCGGCCTTGGCGATGTATTGTAGGTTCGCGTCATAGAAGCGTGCTGCAAAGCGTGCCTCGACCCGGTCGTTACGCTGGGTCAGCAATTGGTTATGGGTATCGAGCACCACCACCACATCCGGATGCGCCTGCACCATGTCATCCAGGCTGCCATAGACCGTCACCGAGAAAAAAGCGCCCTGCAGCGAGTTCATCAACCAGTCGATGGCCAGCTCGGGATCGGAGCTGTTGACGAACGCCTGGCGAATCCGCCCATCCAGAGCATCCTTGGCGCCGTTAAGTGCCATGGCATGGTAGCGCTCAAGGTAGATGAGGTTGTCGCGGGTATTTTCGCTGAACAACACCCCTACCCTCTGGGTGCGTTGCAGGGATTCTACGCTAGCGGCCAGCGGCAGCAAATGGCCTGTACGCAGCTCATCGGCAATCGCCGGGGTGGTCATGAGGGTGGTGCCCAACATCAGGGCCATTAAAGTAAGCTGGATAATCGTCCTCATCGCGCATTTCCTTGAGCTGCGTCTGGATGAGCAGATTCTGCGCGCTTGGCGAAAAAACAGAACTTGTGATCCTTGATGGTGACTATCATTTGAACCGATAGTGTCAGGCAGCCCATAAAACCTATAAGGACCCCGCCATGAAGCCCTACCAGAAAACCTTCGACCGTATCCGCGATGCCGTACTGCCGGAATTTCGCGAGCGGGTCGCCGATTACCTGGTCGAGTATGAAGAAGTGTTGCTGGACCCAAGTGCCGACGCCAAACAACGCTCGGCCAGCGCCCAGCAACTGCGTGGTTACCTGCGGGGCTTGAACACCATGCGGGTGCTGGGCATGGCCCACTGGGAGGACCTGGACCGACGTGTCGAGGAAGAGTGGCAGCTAGAGCACAGGCCGTCGCAGGTTGACCCACTCCCGCACTGACGGCCGTTGCCACTGGCGTTGCGCGTACATCACCAGCTCGGCCGGCACGGGGTCGCCGTTGAGGATCAGGCGATTGAGCATCACCGCCAGGTCTACATCGACGATCGACCACTCGCCAAACAAATGCTCAGGGTTGCCTGCCAGGAGAACCTGCGCCGCGCCGATCAACTTACGCGCAGCAGCCTGAGCCACCGGCGATAGAGGCGGCATCTTCTGCCCGCAGAACACCACCAGCGTCGAGCGTTCCTGGCGAATCGGCAGCAAGTCGCTGCGCAACCATGCCTGAACCTGCCGCGCCCTCGCCCGCTGCTGCAGATCAGCCGGGTAAACGCTGATCTGGGGGTACGCCTGGTCCAGGTACTCAGTGATTGCCGAAGATTCCGACAGCGTAAAATCACCGTGCTCCAGAGTCGGTACCCGTTGGGTCAGGGAGCGCTGGGCGTAATCTGCCGACTGGTTTTGCCCAGCATCCAGGTCCAGGGTGACCGTGTCGAACGTCAGGCCTTTTTCCCGCAGGGCAACGAACACCGACATGGCGTAGGGGCTGGTGAACAGCGAATCAACGTAGAGGCGCAGCGGGGGTTGGCTCATGGGCTATCTCCGAAGATGAAACGCCACGCTACGAGATTCAGGTCGATAAGGACAATGCAGGGTTTTTATGGGGGCATTCCTGATGGGAATAGCATCAACCAGCGAAACCACCCGCTTTGAGGAACAGGTGCTCCTGCTCGGTGGTGACCCTGCCCAACACCGCATTGCGATGGGGAAAGCGCCCAAACCGCTGGATAATATCGGCATGTTCCCTGGCCCAGTGATAGGTGCTGGCGTCCAACTGCTGGTTAAGCACCAACGAGCGCTGCTGGTCTTGCGGGTCTTCCGAATGCTCAAACGGTAAATAACAAAACGCGCGTAACTGGGGATCGATCTGTTGATCCAACCCGGCGTCCACCATCTGCTGCGCATACAGACGCGCCAGCGGGTCGGTGGCGAACATATGCGCAGTGCCGCGAAAGGCGTTGCGCGGGTATTGGTCCAGCAGGATCAATAACGCCAGTGCGCCGTCGGCCGTGGCCAGCCAACCGTCCAGCTCGCGCCGCGCGGCTTGCATATGGGTGGCGTGGAAGGTGTCGCGAAAGGCTGTATCGAAGCCATCGTCCTTGGCGAACCAACGCTTGGGCCCCGCCTGTTTCCAGAATTCGATCACGGCCTCGGCTGATTGCGTCTTCATGCTGATCATCATGTGCCTCAATAAATGTTATAGGATAACGTCAATTATTTGCCCGCTTGTGATTCCCACTTATGACTGACGCTACTACCTTACGCCAACGCCTGCAGTCCATCGACGCCCTGCGCGGCCTGGTGATCCTGTTCATGCTACTGGACCACGTGCGTGAAACCTTCCTGTTGCATCGCCAGGTCAGCGACCCCATGAGCATCGACAGCACCGAGCCTGCGCTGTTTGTCAGCCGCACCCTCGCCCATCTCTGCGCGCCGGTATTTGTGTTGCTCACTGGATTGTCGGCGTGGCTGTACGGCCAGAAGTATCAGGGGCGACGCGATGTGTCGGCCTTTTTGTTCAAACGTGGGCTGTTTCTGGTGGTGCTGGAATTCACCTTGGTCAACTTCGCGTGGACCTTCCAGTTGCCGCCCAGTGTGATCTATATGCAAGTGATCTGGGCCATCGGCGTGAGCATGATCGCCCTCGCAGCACTGGTGTGGTTGCCGCGCCCGCTGCTGATCAGCTTGGCGCTGATGATCATCGCCGGGCATAACCTGCTCGACGGAGTGCACTTTGCCCAGGATTCGGCGTTGCAGAGTGGCTGGTCAATCCTGCATGAGCGCAGCTGGATCGAGGCGTCGGAAAACCTGCGTCTGCGCGTGACTTATCCGGTGCTGCCGTGGATCGGTGTGATCGCCCTGGGTTATGGATTCGGGCCATGGTTTGCCGCTACCGCACTACCGGCTGTGCGTCAGCGTCATTTGCTGATCGCGGGCGTGGCGGCATTAATGGGTTTTGTGCTGCTGCGGGCAGTCAATGGCTACGGCGAGCAGCCTTGGTACGTGTATGACAATGGCGTGCAGACCCTGATGAGCTTCTTCAACATCACCAAGTACCCGCCGTCGCTGTTGTTCCTGGCGTTGACGTTGGGGGTTGGGTTGTTGCTGTTGCTGGCATTCGAACGCGCTGGGCATAAGCGCTGGATTGGCGTGCTGGCGGTGTTTGGCGCAGCGCCGATGTTCTTTTATCTGCTGCATCTGTATGTGCTGAAGGTGCTGTATGTCGCCTGTGTGGCGTGGTTTGGGCTCAACCACGGCAACTATTTCGGCTTCGACAGCATCGGTGCGGTGTGGCTGACAGCTTTGGTGTTGCCGCTGGTGCTATACCCGCCGGTACGTTGGTTTGCCGGGCTCAAAGCGCGCCGGCGCGATATCGCCTGGCTCAAGTACCTCTGACCTGACGCGGCTCAAAATGTGGGAGGAGGCTTGCTCCCGATAGCGGTGGATCAGTATCCAATTCCTTGGCTGAACTACCGCTATCGGGGCATAGGTATCTACACAACTTTGTAGCTGCCGACCGTAACCACGATGCGAAGCGAGCCGCTCTTGATCTGCTTTTGATCTTGATCTTAGGCGCCCCCCCAAATCAGTGTCGGATTACGGGTACACCGAGCCGAAGCGAGGTGCCGAGTGGTGGGGCAAGAGCGTTTGGGTACTTTTGCGCTTTTCAAAAGTGAGCCGCTGTAAAAGCGGAACCAATATCAGCCGTTACCGCAGGAATGGATATGTACTCGGTATAACTGTGTCGGCTGTCAGGCCGCCATCGGGAGCAAGCCCCCTCCCACATTTAGATCCTGGGGTGTCAGGTAGAGATGCTTCGGCTGTCAGGCCGCCACGGGGGCAAGCCCCCTCCCACACTTGCAGACAATATCAGGCCAATTCGGCGCGCAGTTGGCGGGCGGCGGTGACCATGTGAATGAGCGCCGCCTCCGTCTCCGGCCAACCGCGGGTCTTCAAGCCGCAATCGGGGTTGACCCACAAACGCTCTGCCGGAATCCGCTTGGCGGCCTTGCGCAGCAAGTTAGCCATCTGCGATACATCCGGCACCCGTGGCGAGTGGATGTCATACACACCGGGGCCGATGTCGTTCGGGTAGTCAAAGGCTTCAAAGGCATCAAGCAACTCCATGTCCGAACGCGACGTTTCGATGGTAATCACGTCGGCATCCATCGCTGCGATCGACTCGATCACATCGTTGAACTCGCTGTAGCACATGTGAGTGTGGATCTGGGTTTCGTCGCGCACACCGCAGGCGCACAGGCGGAACACTTCAGTAGCCCAGTCCAGGTAGTGTTGCCACTGCGCCTGGCGTAACGGCAACCCTTCGCGGAACGCGGCTTCGTCGATCTGCACGATCTTGATGCCAGCGGCTTCCAGGTCCACCACTTCGTCACGAATCGCCAGGGCCAGTTGCCGGGCCTGCACTTCGCGGCTCACATCTTCCCGTGGGAACGACCACATCAGCATCGTTACCGGGCCGGTCAACATGCCCTTCAATACCTTGTCGGTCAGCCCCTGGGCGTAGCGGATCCACTCCACGGTCATGGCTTTCGGGCGGCTCAGGTCACCGAAGATCACTGCCGGCTTCACGCAACGAGAACCGTAGCTCTGCACCCAGCCGAAACGAGTGAACGCGTAGCCATCCAGTTGTTCGGCGAAGTACTCGACCATGTCGTTACGCTCGGCCTCACCGTGCACCAGCACATCCAGGCCGAGGTTTTCCTGCACCTGGACAGCGTGCTTGATCTCGCTGTGCATGGCTTCGACGTATTCGGCCTCGCTCAACTTGCCAGCCTTGTACGACTGGCGCGCCAGGCGGATCGACGCGGTCTGCGGGAACGAACCGATGGTGGTGGTCGGGAACAGTGGCAGGTTCAGGCCGGCGCGCTGCTTCTCGATACGCTGGGCAAATGGCGACTGGCGCTGGCTGTCCTGCTCGGTGATGGCGGCGACGCGGGCTTGTACGGCAGGCTTGTGGATCCGTGTCGATGCCTGGCGAGCAACCTGTACGGCACGGCTTTCAGCCAGGGCGGCAAGTACAGCGGGTGCCTCGGGCTGGTCGACAGCTTGGGCCAGCAGCGCCACTTCTTCGCACTTTTGCACGGCAAAGGCCAGCCAGCTTTTCAACTCGGCATCCAACTTGTCTTCACGGCCCAGGTCGACCGGGCTGTGCAGTAACGAGCAGGACGCCGCGACCCACAGGCGATCGCCGAGCTTCTCATGGGCATGCTGCAACGTGGCCAGGGCCTTCTCCAGGTCGCAACGCCACACGTTGCGGCCATTGACCACGCCCAGGGACAACACCTTATAGGCCGGCAAGCGATCCAGGATGGTCGGGTACTGTTCCGGTGCTCTCACCAGATCGATGTGCAGGCCATCCACCGGCAAGTTGGCCGCCAGGCCGAGATTTTCTTCCAGGCCACCGAAGTAGGTAGCCACCAGTTTTTTCAGCGGGTCCCGCTGGATCAGGTTATAGGCACGCTCAAACGCGTTCTTCCAGTCCTGCGGCAAGTCGAGCACCAGGATCGGCTCATCAATCTGCACCCACTCAACGCCCAGGTCCGCCAGGCGCTGGAAGATCTGCCCGTACAGCGGCAGCAAGCGCTCAAGCAGATCAAGCTTGTCAAAAGCGTCGCCCTTGGCCTTGCCCAGCCACAGGTAGGTCAGTGGGCCAATGACGACAGGCTTGACGGTGTGGCCCAGGTCACGGGCTTCCTTGACCTCTTCGAACAGTTGATCCCAACCCAGGTGGAACTGCTGATCGGCGCTGAACTCCGGCACCAAATAGTGATAGTTGGTATCAAACCACTTGGTCATCTCCTGGGCGTGAGCACCGCCGCAGCAGTTGTCACTGACGCCGCGAGCCATGGCGAACAAGGTGTGCAACGTGGCGTGGCCATCGGCCGGGCGGAAACGCTCGGGGATCACGCCAAACATCAGCGAGTGAGTCAGCACCTGGTCGTACCAGGCGAAATCACCAGCAGGCAGCAGTTCAATACCAGCCTGTTTTTGCAGCGCCCAATGGGTCTTGCGCAGGTCACGGCCAACGGCGCGCAGGCCGGCTTCGTCGAGCTCGCCTTTCCAGAACGCTTCCTGCGCTTTTTTCAGTTCACGATCGCGTCCAATGCGCGGAAATCCGAGGGAATGAGCGACTGCCATGACGTAAAGCTCCAATGTCGATGTTTATGGCGCTCATTGTCGGCAGTCGGCAATAGTGAGACAAACTCATTTAATTCTAGATCATCACAAGATCCATTCATGTTCGTACGACTGCGCATTGCCCATAACCGCACTGGCAGTTATTACCGTCATCCTAACGAACGGTCACACTCGTTCCGTATGCTTAAACGCAAGCGCGCAATTTCCGCCCGCTAACCTTTCGATCTGCCCCAAGTGCGGGCACAATGCGTGTCCTTTTTTGGCAGGCACCGCCGCAGGCTCTCAAAAATGATCAAAACGCCGTACTACCTCATCGATAAACAGAAGCTTCTGGTCAACATGCAGAAGATTGCCTACGTGCGCGAGCAGTCCGGCGCCAAGGCTCTGCTGGCGCTCAAGTGTTTTGCCACTTGGTCGGTGTTCGACTTGATGCAGCAATACATGGACGGCACCACCTCGTCGTCGCTGTACGAGTTGAAGCTCGGTCGCCAGAAGTTCGAAGGTGAAGCGCACGCCTACAGCGTGGCCTGGGCCGACGATGAAATCGAAGAGATGCTCGAGAACTGCGACAAGATCATCTTCAACTCCATCAGCCAGCTGCAGCGCTTTGCCGAGCGCAGCGAAGGCAAGACCCGTGGCCTGCGCGTAAACCCGCAGGTGAGCAGCTCCGATTACCTGCTGGCCGACCCTGCGCGCCCGTTCAGCCGCCTGGGCGAGTGGGACCCGGTGAAGATCGATGCCGTGATCGATCAGATCTCCGGCTTCATGTTCCACAACAACTGCGAGAACGGCGACTTCAGCCTGTTCGACAAGATGCTCGGCACCATCGAGGAACGCTTCGGTGAGCTGCTGCACAAGGTCAAATGGGTCAGCCTCGGCGGCGGCATCCATTTCACCGGTGAAGGCTATGCGCTGGACGCGTTCTGCGCACGCTTGAAGGCGTTTTCCGAGAAGTACGGCGTGCAGGTGTACCTGGAACCCGGCGAAGCAGCGATCACTAATAGCGCCTCCCTGGAAGTCACCGTGCTCGACACCCTCTACAACGGCAAGAACCTCGCCGTAGTAGACAGCTCCATCGAAGCCCACCTGCTGGACCTGCTGATCTATCGCCTCAACGCCAAGCTGGCGCCGAGCGAGGGCGAACATACCTACATGGTGTGCGGCAAATCCTGCCTGGCCGGGGACATCTTCGGCGAGTATCAATTTGATCGTCCGCTGGCCATCGGCGATCGACTGTCGTTCATCGACACCGCGGGCTACACCATGGTCAAGAAAAATTGGTTCAACGGCCTGAAAATGCCGTCCATCGTAGTGAAACAACTCGACGGTACAGTCGAGGTGGTTCGTGAATTTGGTTACGACGACTACCTGTCCAGCCTTTCCTAAGCTGGCGGATATAGGAGAAATAAAGCAATTGAAAAAGAACGTTCTTATCATTGGTGCAGGAGGTGTCGCCAAGGTGGTGGCCCACAAGTGCGCGCAGCACAACGACGAACTCGGTCGTATTGCTATCGCGTCGCGCAACATCTCCAAATGCCAGGCCATCATCGACAGCGTCAAGGCCAAGGGTAGCCTCAAGGTACCCGCCGATATCCAGGCCTTTGCGCTGAACGCCCTGGACGTGGAAGCGACCAAGGCCCTGATCCGCGAGACCGAGTCGCAGATCGTCATCAACGTAGGTTCCGCGTTTCTCAACATGTCGGTGCTGCGTGCCTGCATCGACACGGGCGTTGCCTACCTCGACACCGCCATCCACGAAGAGCCGGGCAAGGTCTGCGAGACCCCGCCGTGGTACGGCAACTACGAATGGAATCACCTGGAAGAATGCAAACAGAAGAACATCACCGCCATCCTTGGCGTGGGCTTCGACCCGGGTGTCGTCAACGCGTACGCCGCGCTGGCGCAGCAACAGCATTTCGACCGCATTGATTCGATCGACATTCTCGACGTCAATGCCGGCTCCCATGGCAAATACTTCGCCACCAATTTCGATCCGGAAATCAACTTCCGCGAATTCACCGGGCAGGTGTGGAGCTGGCAGAACAGCCAGTGGACCAGCAACACCATGTTCGAAGTCAAACGTACCGACGACCTGCCGGTAGTCGGCTCGCAAAACCTCTACCTCACCGGCCACGATGAAGTGCACTCGCTGTCGAAAAACCTCGACGTGCCCAACGTGCGGTTCTGGATGAGCTTTGGCGAGCACTACATCAACGTGTTCACCGTGCTGAAAAACCTCGGCCTGCTCTCGGAAAAACCGGTCAAGACCGCCGAAGGCCTGGAAGTGGTGCCGTTGAAAGTGGTCAAGGCCGTGCTGCCCGACCCGTCATCGCTTGCCCCGGGCTACACCGGCAAGACCTGCATCGGCGACCTGGTCAAAGGCACCAAAGGCGGCCAGCCACGCGAGATGTTCATCTACAACGTGGCCTGCCATGAAGAAGCCTTTGCCGAGACCGACAGCCAGGGCATCTCCTACACCGCAGGCGTACCACCGGTAGCCGCAGCGCTGCTGGTTGCGCGTGGTGAATGGGATGTGAAGCACATGGCCAACGTCGAGGAACTGCCGGCTGAGCCGTTCCTGAAAGCGCTGGACGTGATGGGCTTACCGACTCGGATCAAGGACGAGAACGGTGATCGGGCTTGGGATGCGATTGCCTGAATAGGTGATTGCTGACTGACAAAAAATGCGCCCCCAGGGCGCATTTTTTGTTTGGGCAAGCACACCACAATCCACGCAAGATAATCGCCAATCCATCTAAGCAACTGTCAATTCTCACAGGTTAAGGGCCGCACAAATTCCACTAGTCTGACTCACTTATCCCCTCACCATGTGCGAAAGGAATCGTCATGAGTCCGCAAAAACAAACCAACGACCTCACGGTACATCTGGCCTGGCTGCTCTACAGCATTGCCTGCTATCTGATTTTCCTGACCGTGTTTTTATACCTTATAGGCTTCACTGGTAGCGTGCTGGTGCCCAAAGCCATTAACGATGGGCAACCTGTCAACTGGCCGCTTGCAGCGCTGAGTAACGGCCTGCTGATGATTCTGTTCGCTGCCCAGCATAGCCTCATGGCACGTAGAAGCTTCAAGAACACAATGACCACACTCATTCCCCCCGTGGCTGAACGTTCCACCTATGTGCTGCTCAGCAGCCTGGTGCTTGGGTTGATGTTCTGGCTGTGGCAACCCATTCCATACACCGTCTGGGAGGTTGAAGCGGCTTGGGCCAAGGCACTGTTGTCAGGTGTGTTCTGGCTGGGCTGGGGCATGGTGTTGCTGGCAACCTTCCTGATCAGTCACTTCGAGCTGTTCGGGTTAAAACAGGCCGTTGATCATTGGCGAAACACCCCACAAAAGGCGGCGATATTTAAAACGCCGCTGTTCTACCGTGTCGTGCGTCACCCGATGTACCTGGGATTTTTGATCGCTTTCTGGGCAACCCCGCATATGACGGCAGGCCATCTGTTGTTTGCGCTGGGGATGTCGGTTTATTTGTTCGTGGGTGCCCGTTTCGAAGAAAGGGATCTGGTGCAGCTGTTTGGTGAGCGGTATCGACGCTACAGGCGTGAGGTGGGCATGATTGTGCCGCGCCTCAAAAAGCCACGTCGCTAGATTCCTGCAGGAGCGAGTTTGCTCGCGAAGATCGTCAAGGATGACGCAGGCAGCCTGGATGAACGCTGGGCATCTGCCGGATGCTGAAGGCGCGCAGTTGCTGGTAGACAAACTCCTGGATGAAGCCTGCCCCGCCACATAAAGCCAGGCCGTACACCACTCCCCAAAACACTGAAGATGCAAATGTGGGAGGGGGCTTGCTCCCGATAGCGGTGCGTCAGTCAATTAATTTATATCTGACACACGGCGATCGGGAGCAAGCCCCCTCTCACATTGTGTTTTTATAGCGCCTGTTGATCAGCGTTCCACTCGCCCCTAGAACACCGACCACCCAATCCGCTCACTCAACAATTCCAACGCCTTCATCCCCGCCAGCGAGTTCCCTGCCGCGTTCAACTCCGGCGACCACACGCACACCGTAAACTGCCCCGGTACCACCGCGACGATCCCCCCGCCTACCCCGCTCTTGCCCGGCAACCCAACGCGATAGGCAAAATTGCCCGCCTCGTCATACAGCCCGCTGGTGGCCATGATCGAGTTGACCTGCTTGGTCTGGCGCGCTGTCAAAATCTGCTCGCCACTGTGGGCACTCACGCCTTCATTGGCCAAGAAACTGAAGGCCCGGGCCAAGTCCAGGCAGCTCATCTGCAGCGCGCAATAGTTGAAGTAGCTGTGCAGCACCGCGTCCACATCGTTATGGAAGTTGCCGAAGGATTTCATCAGGTAGGCCATGGCCGCATTGCGCGCACCGTGCTGGGCTTCGGATTCGGCGACCACGCTATTGACCAGGATCTGCGGGTTACCCGACAGGCGCCGTACAAAGTCGCGCATCGACAAGATCGGCACCGCAAAGCGCGATTGGTTGATGTCGCAGATCACCAGAGCGCCGGCATTGATAAACGGATTGCGCGGGCGGCCGCGTTCGAATTCCAGTTGCACCATGGAGTTGAACGGTTGCCCTGAGGGCTCATGGCCCAGGCGTTCCCAGATGCTTTCGCCGCCGTGATCGATGGCCTGCACCAGGCTGAAGACCTTGGAGATGCTTTGCACCGAGAACAGTGTGTCGGCATCACCGGCGCTGTAAGCCGTGCCATCGTTGCCGTAGACCGCAATGCCCAGTTGGTCGGCGGGCACGTCGGCCAGCGCAGGGATGTAGTCGGCCACTTTGCCGAGGCCGATCAGGGGGCGCACTTCGTCGAGAATCGACTCGAGCAGCGCCTGCATATCTTGTCCTGTCATCTTTGTTTGAATCAGTGAAAAACCAGGCGCGCAGGATACGTCAATGGGCGCGGAAGCCCCACACAATCTCTACCACCCGCTCGGCAACCACCACGTACACCAGGATCAACAACAGTTGTAGCGCCAGGTGATAGCGCAACTTGGCCAGCCTTCGAATGCCGTCACTGACGTTCAGCAACATCAACAGCGTCGACAGGATAATCAACCCCCAACCGGCGACGTTGGAGGCGAACACCCCGATAAACAACTCCTGTTGCCCCACCAGCGTATTGGTCCCCGCTGCGAACAACAGCGCGCACACCAGCAGGTTCTTTACGTTGTCGAAGATCTGTGTGCTCAGGTCGTTGTCCAGCAACGCCAGATATCGCGTCCATAACGTGCGCATACTTGAGTACCGATTGGGAGGGCTCGTCACTCAAGGTAGTTCATTTGCAGGCGCTGTCGAGCCAAGGCGAGGCATTAGAAATGCGCCACGTCCGAGAACAGTTTTTTAGAGGCCTTATCTATAAACGCTCTCCATTTGAGATCGAAGCCAAAAAACAGCTTCTATAATAATCAATCATAATTATTCTTTAATTTTATAATTAGGTTAGAACCAATCGGCATTTTACAGATTCGCCCGTGAGCCCTACTTTCATGCGACGGACCGACCCCCTGCCCGGTGGAGGCTTGTTTACCGACCTCGACAAGGACCTGACCATGAGCATCGAATTCATCGGCTATATCGGCGGCCATCACGCCTCGGAAATCCACCCGCGCAGCGGCCCGACTCTGCAACCGGACTACGTTGAAAGCGTCGCCCGTGCCCACGAAACGGCGGGGTTCGACCGCGCCCTGGTGGCATTCCATTCCAACAGCCCGGACAGCACGTTGATCGCGGCCCATGCGGCCAGCGTCACCACCCGACTGCAATTTCTTATCGCCCACCGCCCGGGCTTTGCCCAGCCCACCCTGGCTGCCCGCCAGTTCGCCACGCTGGATGTGTTCAACGGAGGGCGTACCGCCGTGCACATCATCACCGGTGGCGATGACAACGAACTGCGTGCCGATGGCAGTCATATCGGCAAGGATGAACGCTATGCGCGCACCGACGAGTACCTGAGCGTGGTGCGCCAGGAATGGACCAGCGAGCATCCCTTCGACTTCACCGGCACGTACTACCAAGTGCAAGGCGCGCACTCCACGGTGAAGTCGCCGCAACAACCGCATATTCCACTGTACTTTGGCGGTTCCTCAGCTGCTGCGATCGCAGTGGCCGGCAAGCACGCGGATGTGTATGCGCTGTGGGGGGAGACCTATGAACAGGTACGCGAAGTGGTGACCCAGGTGCGGGCAGAAGCGGCCAGGCACGGGCGTACGATTCGCTTCAGTTTGTCTCTACGGCCGATCCTCGCCGAGACCGAGGAACTGGCGTGGCAACGTGCCGAGCAGATTCTGCAGCAGGCCACAGCACTGGCCGAGCAGCATGGCTTTGTGCGCCGTGAACCGCCGAATGAAGGCTCGCGGCGGTTGCTGGCGGCGGCGGCACAGGGGTCGCGGCTGGATAAGCGTTTGTGGACCGGGATCGCCGGGTTGCTCGGGGCGCAGGGCAACTCCACTTCGTTGGTGGGCACCGCAGAACAAGTTGCAGAGGCACTGTTGGATTACTACGACCTGGGGATTACCACTTTCCTGATTCGCGGGTTTGATCCGCTCAATGATGCGATCGACTATGGCAAGAAGTTGATTCCCCTCACCCGCGAGTTGGTCGCAGAGAGGGAACAGGCCCAGCAAGTGGCTTAAGAACAATGTGGGGGGGGCTTGCTCCCTCCCACATTTGATTTGCTGCGCACTCAGGATCAGTTCTTGTAGTCGGTATCAGTGCGCTCCAACTGGCGTACCAGCGCATTCCAATGCCGTGCCACGCCCGGCCCTTCCCCATTGCTGAACACCTTGGCCTGCTGCTCGACCTTGGCTACCACCTCTGCGGGCGGGAAAACCAACTCGGCATTCCCCGCCGCCTGCGCAGCAATCTGGATATTGCACGCGCGCTCCAGGCCTTGCAGTTGCTGAAAGGCGTGCTCGACGCTGACACCCGCCGTCAACAAGCCATGGTTACGCAGGATCATCACGCTCTTGTCGCCCAAATCCGCGACCAGCCGCTCGCGCTCGTCCAGGTCCAGGGCCACGCCTTCATAGCCGTGGTAGGCCACGCGCCCTGAGAACGCAATGGCGTGCTGGGAGATCGGCAGCAAGCCGCCCTTCTGCGCCGACACGGCAATGCCGTCGCGGGTATGGGTGTGCAGCACCGCTTGCAAATCGTGGCGCGCGCCGTGAATGGCACTGTGGATCACATAACCGGCGTAGTTGATGCCAAGGCCCGTAGGGTCATCGACGAGAGTGCCGTCCAGATCGACCTTAACCAGGTTGGACGCAGTGATTTCATCGAACAACAGCCCAAAGGCGTTAATCAGGAAATGCTCATCGGGCCCCGGCACACGGGCCGAGAAATGGGTATAGATATGGTCGGTCCACTTGTACAGGGCCGCCAGGCGATAGGCGGCGGCCAGTTTGACACGCACCTCCCATTCCTCTGGCGTAACACGTTGGCGGACAGTATTGGAAACACTCGATAGCGAGGTGACGCTGCTCATGACAAAACTTCCTGGATGGCCTTAAGGACGTCAGGCCAGCCTAGGGGAAGCAAAAAAATAATAAAAAGCACATTTTAATCTAAGCTAATTATTATTTTTTTTCATATCACGCCACTTCCCGAACCTTATGCAAAGAAGCCGCCACCCATTGCCCGAACGCATTCACCGGCCCTTGCAGGTTGCCGAGAAAGTGCGGATAGATCAGCCACAAATCCATCACCGGTTTGAAATCCTTGAGCGGCATCACTGCCAGGTGCTCGCGCTGAGCGCTGCGTTCCAGCAACGGACGTGGCACCAGGCCAAGGCCCAGCCCATCCGCCACCAGACCCAGTTGCAACTCGGTGCCGAAGGTTTCCAGGTTGACCCGCAACGCCAGGCCCTGGTCCGACAAGGTGCGCTGCAACCCGGCACGGAAGCCGCAACCATCCGGGTTGAGGATCCAGCCGTTCTGGTACACGTCCGCCAGCTTGCAAGGCTTCTTCGGCAGCTGCGCCTTGGCACAGACCACCACCAGTTCCATCTTGCCGATGGACTCGCCGACAACGTTGTCCGGGAAAATCTTGCCCGCCGGGAACAACGCCACCGCCGCATCCAGTTCGCCGCGTTCGATCTTGCCGACCAATTGGCTGCCCCAGCCGGTGGCAACCTGGGCGCGCAGGTCGGCGTATTCAGTGCGCAGGTGCTTGAGCGCATCCAGCAACACCACATCGCCAATGGTTTGCGGGACGCCCAGGCGTAACACGCCGGTGGGCGGTGCATCGGTGGCCACCAGTTCGCGCAGGGCATCCATCTCACGCAAGATCAGCCGGCATTGTTCATAGACGCGGGTGCCGATCAGCGTCGGCTTGAGGGGTTTGGTGTTGCGGTCGAACAGCTCCACCCCCAGCGCCTGCTCGAAGTTCTGCACACGGCGGGTAATAGCCGGCTGGGTCAGTTGCAACGACTCGGCGGCATGGCTGATGGACTGGCAACGAATCACTTCGACAAAGGCATCGATATCGTCAATTTTCATTTGGGCCGCACATAGAGATCAGTCATTAAGATGTGCGTGAAGCATAGTTGTCGCGCACCGCTCTGGATAGCCCGCCTTGGGATCGATAACGTCTAACGCTATTCACGTCGGTTCTAAATTACCTGTGGCTATAAGCTAATCATTAAAAAATAGCATATTAACCTTAAACATTATGCTTATATAAACCCATCACAACAGCACGATGGAATGGTCATGCCCCAGGCCCGACACCCCGAGAGACTCAGAGCCTTCATAGGCGCCCTGGCGGAATTGATCGACGCCAACCCACGTGAAGGCGACCTGCTGCACCGCGGCGGCAAGCTGCTGGCGCAACTGGTCAGCCATGATGACTGGCTCCCCGACGAGTTCGCCCAGCCCGATCCCAAGCGCTATCAGCAATTTTTGCTGCATGCCGATTCGCGCCAGCGTTTCAGCCTGGTCAGTTTTGTGTGGGGGCCAGGGCAAAGCACGCCGATTCATGACCATCGGGTGTGGGGGCTGATCGGCATGTTGCGGGGCGCTGAGTTTTCCCAGGGCTTTGCTCGTGCGCCCGACGGCAGCCTGGTGGCGCAAGGCTCACCCGTCCAGCTGCTGCCGGGCCAGGTCGAGGCGGTATCGCCCAAGATCGGCGATATCCATCAGGTCAGCAATGCCCACCGCGATCAGGTGTCCATCAGCATCCATGTATACGGCGCTAATATCGGTGCGGTACGCCGTGCGGTGTACCAGCCCGACGGCAGCGAAAAATTGTTTATCTCCGGTTATTCCAACGCCACGCTCCCGAACATCTGGGACCTGTCCAAAGAAAAGAGCCCTGCCCTATGACCACCGTATCGACCCGCAGCTTTGCCCAGATTCGTCAGGCCCTGTTGGACCGTGAGGAGCTGGCGTTGATCGACGTGCGTGAAGAAGCGCCGTTTGCCGAGTCCCACCCGTTGTTCGCCGCCAATATCCCGCTGTCCAAGCTGGAACTGGAGGTGTACGCACGCATTCCACGCCGCGATACCCAGGTCACCCTGTATGACAACGGTGAAGGGCTGGCCAGCCGCGCTGCCGAACGTCTACTTGAGCTGGGCTACACCCAGGTCAGCCTGCTTGAGGGGGGACTGGACGGGTGGCGCCGCGCGGGTGGCGAGCTGTTTATCGACGTCAACGTGCCGAGCAAAGCCTTTGGCGAGCTGGTGGAAAGCCAGCGCCACACGCCATCCCTGGCCGCCGAAGAAGTCCAGGCCCTGCTCGACAGCCAGGCCGATATGGTGGTGCTCGATGCCCGCCGTTTCGACGAATACCAGACCATGAGTATTCCAACCGGTATCAGCGTGCCGGGTGCCGAGCTGGTCTTGCGCGCCCGCGAACTGGCGCCAGACCCGGCCACGCGCATTATCGTCAACTGCGCCGGGCGCACCCGCAGCATTATTGGTACCCAGTCGTTGATCAATGCCGGCCTTCCCAACCCGGTCGCGGCGCTACGCAACGGCACCATCGGCTGGACCCTGGCCGGGCAAACACTTGCCCACAGCCAAGCCCGCCGCTTCGCGCCAACGCCAGAGGAACATCGCCAACCCGCCGCCGAGGCTGCACGCCGCGTTGCCGACAAGGCCCGTGTCGGCCGCGCCACCCTTGACGATCTACACCACTGGCAGCAGGACACGACGCGCACCACCTACCTGTTCGATGTGCGCACCCCGGAAGAATTCGAAGCCGGGCACCTGCCCGGGGCACGCGCCACACCCGGCGGGCAACTGGTGCAGGAAACCGACCACGTCGCCAGCGTACGCGGTGCGCGCCTGGTGCTGGTCGATGATGACGGCGTGCGTGCCAATATGTCCGCCTCCTGGCTGGCTCAGTTGGGTTGGCAAGTGCATGTGCTGGATGACCTGCAAGCCGAGCACTTCAGCGAACGCGGCGGGTGGGTCGCGCCAGTGCCTGCGCCACCCCAGGCCGAACTGATCAGCCCGCACACCCTCGCCGACTGGCTGGGCCATGGTGACACCGTGGTGCTGGACTTCACCGCGAGCGCCAATTACGTCAAACGCCATATCCCCGGTGCCTGGTGGGTGCTGCGTGCGCAACTGCCCCAGGCCCTGGCCAAGGTGCCGCGTGCCCAGCGCTACGTATTGACCTGCGGCAGCAGCCAATTGGCACGCCTGGCGGTGGCCGAGGTGCAAGCGCTGACCGGCCAGCAGGTGTTCGTGTTGCAGGACGGCACTGCCGCCTGGATCGCCGCGCAACTGCCCCTGGAGGAAGGCGAAACCCACCTCGCCTCACCGCGTATCGACCGCTACCGTCGCCCCTACGAAGGCACCGACAACCCACGGGAAGCCATGCAGGCTTACCTGGATTGGGAGTTCGGCCTGGTCGAGCAACTGGCCCGCGACGGCACCCATGGTTTCTACGTGATCTGACCTGCTGCTGCATCGTTTTCGCCTATCCGACCCCTTCTCCAGGTGGAGGTATCCCCCTTATCCAACGCCTGGAGTGTGTCCCATGCTGTACGCCATCCCTTTCAAACACCTGCTACTGGGCGCCGCCCTGGCCCTCGGCCTGCTGTCCAGCGTACAGGCTGCTGACCTGCAACCGCTGCGCGTGGCCAACCAGAAATCCACGATCAAGGCGCTGCTGCAAGCCTCTGGCGAAACCCGCAACGTGCCCTACGAAATCAAGTGGTCGGAATTCCCCTCGGCCTCGCCCTTGGGCGAAGCGCTGAATGCCGGCGCCGTGGATGTCGGCGCGCTTGGTGACGCTCCTTATGTGTTCGCTCTGGGCGCCGGCGCGTCGCTCAAAGTGATCAGCATCATCCATGCACAAGGGCGTAACACCACCGCGCTGCTGGTGCCCAAGGACTCGCCGATCAAGACCGCGGCCGATCTCAAAGGCAAAAAAATCGTCACCGGGCGCGGCTCCATCGGGCATTACCTGGCGATCAGGGCCCTGAACGATGCGGGCCTGAGCACTCAGGATGTGCAGTTCATATTCCTGCTGCCTGCCGAATCGCGGCTGGTGCTGGACAACGGCACTGCAGACGCCTGGGCCACCTGGGACCCGTACACCACCGTGGTCACCTCACAGAGCAACGCTCGCGTGCTGGTCAGCGGTAAACACGTGCTGAGCAATCACCTGTACTTCGCTGCGACCGGCCAGGCCATTGCCGACAAGCGCGCGCAACTGGACGACTTTGTCGCACGGGTTGACCGCGCCTACGCTTGGGCCAACGCCCACCCCGATGAGTATGCCGCCGCCCAGGCCAGGATCACCGGCTTGCCGCTGGCCGTGCATATCGAAGTGGCCAAGGACACTCACCTGTCGCCGGTCGCGATTGACGACGCAGTGATCAGCGGCCTGCAAGCCACCGCCGACACGTATGTAAAAGAGGGACTGCTGCCCAATCGCATCGATGTCTCCCAAGGCTTCGACCCAAGCTTTAACGCCAAGCGTGCCACCCTCGACCAGGCCTCGCGCTAAAGAGGGATGCAGTGCGAGCCCCGCTCAAGGCTAGACACCCTCCCACACTTGACCGAGTACATGCTGATGACTCACTCGTCTCTACGCGCTGTAGACGTCGTCGATTTCGACACCACGCTCACCCGCCTCAGCGCCGAACTGGCCGGGACCGCTCATGCCTATGACGAAAGCGGCGCCTTCCCCCACGCCAACTTCAACCTGTTGCACCAACACGGCCTGGTCGCCCTCACCGTCCCCAGCGCCCTCGGCGGCGGCGGTGCCAGCCTGGCACAGGCGCGCAAGGCCATCAGCGCCGTCGCCAAGGGCGAGCCCTCCACGGCGCTGATCCTGGTGATGCAGTACCTGCAACACGCCCGCCTGCAAGACAGCAAAACCTGGCCCCGGCACCTGCGGGTACGCGTCGCCGAGGACGCGGTGCGCAACGGTGCGCTGATCAATGCCCTGCGCGTCGAGCCGGACCTGGGCACACCGGCCCGTGGCGGTTTACCCGCCACCACCGCCGTGCGCACCGTTGACGGCTGGCGTATCAGCGGGCGCAAACTCTACTCCACCGGCAGCCATGGCTTGAGCTGGTTCAGCGTATGGGCGCGCAGCGACGACGCAGACCCGCTGGTGGGCGCCTGGCTGGTGGCCAAGGACAGCCCCGGCGTGAGCATCATCGACACCTGGGATCACCTGGGTATGCGCGCCACTTGCAGCCACGAGGTGGTGCTCGACAACGTACTGGTGCCACTGGACCACGCCGTCAGCGTCAGCCCCTTTAGCGCGCCGCAACCGGAACTGGATGGCGAAGGCTTGCTGTGGATGTCAGTGCTGCTGTCGTCGGTTTACGACGCGGTAGCCCAGGCGGCGCGGGACTGGTTGGTGAATTGGCTGCAAGAGCGCAAGCCATCCAACCTGGGTGCTGCGCTGTCCACTTTGCCGCGCTTTCAGGAAACCGTCGGCCATATCGACACCTTGCTGTTCGCCAATCGCAGCCTGCTTGAGGCTGCCGCTCAAGGCCACACGCCGACCGCCAACGCCGCACAATTGAAATACCTGGTGACCGGTAACGCGATCCGCGCCGTCGAGCTGGCCATCGAAGCCTCGGGCAACCCAGGCTTGTCACGCCATAGCCCACTGCAACGGCATTACCGCGATGTGCTGTGCAGCCGCGTGCATACCCCACAAAACGACGCCGTGCTGCAAGGTGTCGGCAGAGCCGTGTTTACCCAACACCAGAAGGAGCGCCCATGAGCCACGTGATAATTGCCAGCCAGTTGGACGAAGACTTCAACCAGGTCATTCGCGAACGACTGGCGCCGCTGCACCCCCAAGCTCAGGTGATCGGTGTGCCGGTGGGTGCGCCGAACGACCTGCCACCCCAGGCCAATATCCTGCTGTTGCGCCCGATCAATGTGCGCGGCTATATCGCCCCCGACACGCCCCCACCGGGCTGGCCCTACGGCGCGCAATGGGTGCACCTGGTGTCATCGGGCATCGACTTCTACCCGCAGTGGCTGTTCAACGGCCCGCCTGTGAGCACGTCCCGGGGC
This sequence comes from Pseudomonas sp. HN8-3, assembly GCF_020790195.1. Classification (NCBI taxonomy): domain Bacteria; kingdom Pseudomonadati; phylum Pseudomonadota; class Gammaproteobacteria; order Pseudomonadales; family Pseudomonadaceae; genus Pseudomonas; species Pseudomonas sp. HN8-3. The sequence goes on along the minus strand of NZ_CP086206.1, from coordinate 2,520,286 downwards.
AGCGCGGCCGACAACCTGGCCGAATTCGCCCTGGCAGCAATCTTTGCCGCCGCCAAACATCTGCCGGACATCTGGGTGAAAGACTCGCAGTGGAATTTCACCGCCCTGCGCCCGCTCAAAGGTACCACCCTGGGTATCTTGGGCTTTGGGGCGATTGGCGAAAGCCTGGCGCAAAAAGCCCTGGGCCTTGGCCTCAAGGTGATCGCGCTGCGTCAGAGCCAGGCTCCGTTCAGCGCCGGCGTGGAGGCCGCCACTGACATCCACGACCTGTTCGCCCGCGCCGACCACCTGGTGGTGGCGGCACCACTGACCGAGGCAACGCGGCACGTTATCAACCGTGACGTGCTGGGCAGCGCCAAGCCGGGGCTGCACCTGATCAACATCGCACGCGGTGGCTTGCTGGATCAGGAGGCGCTGCTGGAGGCGCTGGATAACGGGCAGATCGGGCTGGCATCGCTCGACGTGACCGAGCCGGAGCCGTTGCCGGACGGGCATCCGCTGTATACCCATCCCAGGGTGCGGTTGTCGCCGCATACGTCGGCGATTTCTACCAACAGCAAGGAGGAGATTGCGGATACGTTCCTGGCGAATCTGGAGCGGTATGTGGCGGGCCTTGAATTAACCAACGTAGCAAACGCCTGACGCTATTCAAAGTACAGGAGCTGGCTTGCCTGCTCCCACACTTATCAGCAGCCGCCAGCCAGGCGTTCACGCAGGAACTCGACCAACGCCTGTACCGGCCGTGAACTCTGCCGGTGCTGGGGGTACACCGCCGACAACGTCAGGGCTTCGGGCGCGAACTCGTCCAATACGCTGACCAGGCGACCGTCCTTCAATGCCTCGCCGACTATGAACGTCGGCAGGTAGGTAACCCCCAACCCGGCAATGGCGGTGTCACGCAGCAAATCGCCGTTGTTGACCCGCATGCGCCCGCTCACATTCAGCGCTTGCAGCTTGCCCTTGAAACGCCATTGCACCTGGCGGCCGTGACCGTAAGGCAGGCAGTCGTGGTCGGCAAGGTCGTCAGGTTTTTGCGGCGTGCCGCGCAAAGCCAGGTAATCGGGGCTGGCGCAATACACCCTCGGGATGCTGGCGATACGGCGGGCGATCAAGGTGGAGTCTTCCAGGGTGCCGATCCGCAGCACCAAGTCGTAGCCTTCGCCGATCAGGTCTACCGGGCGGTCGCTGAGATCAACCTCCACCGACACGTCGGGATAGCGCTGCAGGAACAGCGGCAGCAGGCAACCCAAGTGCGCCATGGCAAACGAAAGCGGCGCACTGAGGCGAATCGTGCCGCGCGGTTCGCTGTTCTGCCCGGCAATACCCTGCTCCACCTGCTCGACATCACTGAGCAGGCGCAAGGCGGATTCGTAGTAACTCTGGCCCAGTGGCGTGACATCCAGGCGCCGCGTGGAGCGATTGAGCAGGCGCACGCCCAGGCGTTCTTCCAGCTGGATCAGGCGGCGGCTGACAAATTGCTTGGACAGGCCCAGTTGCTCGGCGGCGGCGGTGAAACTGCCGGACTCCATGACCTGACAGAACAGGCGCATGTCTTCGAAGGGGTTCATTGTCGCTACTCGGTGGACGATGGGCTGTTTTATAGCGGGTTAAGAGGCACACCACAAACCTGATGTGGGAGGGGGCTTGCTCCCGATAGCGGTGGGTCAGTCAATTAATCCATATCTGACTCACCGCTATCGGGAGCAAGCCCCCTCCCACAGGGATTACCTACAAGTTTCGAGAACCGGTTATTTGGTAGTAAACGCCGAGTAGCTGTTCATCAGGTTGCGGTAGTTGGGGATGCGCGGCGACAGCAGGTTGGCCAGGCCTTCCATGTCGTTGCGCCAGTCCACTTGCAGCTCGCAGGCCACCGAGAACCAGTTCACCAGTTGCGCACCCGCGGCGGTCATACGTGCCCAGGCAGCTTGTTGCACGGTCTCGTTGAAGGTGCCGGAGGCGTCAGTGACCACAAACACCTCGAAGCCTTCGGCCAGGGCGCACAGGGTCGGGAAGGCAACGCACACATCCGTCACCACACCAGCAATGATGATCTGCTTACGGCCGGTGGCCTTGACGGCCTTGACGAACTCTTCATTGTCCCAGGCGTTGATCTGGCCAGGGCGAGCGATGTACGGCGCGTCCGGGAACAGTGCCTTGAGTTCCGGAACCAGTGGGCCGTTGGGGCCGCTTTCAAAGCTGGTGGTCAGGATGGTCGGCAGGTTGAAGAACTTGGCTACGTCGGCCAGGGCCAACACGTTGTTCTTGAACTCGTTGGGGGAAAAATCCTGCACCAGGGAGATCAGACCGGTTTGGTGATCGACCAGCAGGACAACGGCGTCATCTTTGTTCAAGCGCTTGTAAGTCATGGGGTAACTCCTTGGGTTTCTGGATTAAAAGGCAAAGCATGAGCAGCCGAACGCGCCCCAGAAACCCTGGAAGTCGCTGACCGGCACGCTGGAAAGACGGGCTTTTTCATGGCTGTGGGCGTGTACGCCGCACGGGCCGCTGCACTGATGTACCTGCGCCTGCATCGGCGAAGTCGGGCGCCAGTGCCCTGGCACCTTGGCCACCGGCGACCAGTCCGGCAGCACCGGCACGCGCGGCGGGGCGTAATCTTCGAAGTCGCCAGCGCCGTAGACGACCTTGCCGCCGACCACGGTGAGTACCGACTCGATCCACTTGATGGCTTCTTCATCGACACTGAAGAAGTCCGCCGACAACGCGGCCACGTCCGCCAACTGGCCGACCTTGATCTGGCCTTTCTTGCCCTGCTCGGACGAGAACCAGGCGCTGCCGTGGGTAAACAATTCCAGCGCGGTAAGGCGCGGCAAGCCCTCGGCGTGCAGCTCCAGACCGCCGACCGTGCGGCCGCTGACCATCCAGTACAACGAGGTCCAGGGGTTATAGCTGGAGACCCGCGTGGCATCGGTGCCCGCCCCTACCGGCACGCCTTCGGCCAACATGCGTTTGATCGGTGGCGTGGCTTCGGCGGCCTTGGCGCCATAGCGCTCGACAAAGTACTCACCCTGGAACGCCATGCGATCCTGGATCGCAATACCACCGCCGAGGGCGCGCACCCGTTCGATGTTTTTCGGGGTGATGGTTTCGGCATGGTCGAAGAACCACGGCAGGCCATTGAACGGAATGTCACGGTTGACCTTCTCGAACACGTCGAGCATACGCGAGATGGATTCGTCGTAAGTGGCGTGCAGGCGGAACGGCCAGCGCTGTTCCACCAGGTGGCGCACCACCGGTTCCAACTCCTGTTCCATGGTCAGCGGCAGGTCCGGACGTGGTTCGAGGAAGTCTTCGAAGTCCGCAGCGGAGAACACCAGCATCTCCCCGGCACCGTTGTGGCGCAGGTAGTCGTCACCCTGATGCAGGGTCACGCTGCCGGTCCAGTTCTTGAAGTCGCTGAGTTCTTCCTTGGGCTTTTGGGTGAACAGGTTATAAGCGATGCGCACCGTCAACTGCTGGTCCTTGGCCAGTTGCTCGATCACCGCGTAATCGTCCGGGTAGTTCTGGAAACCACCGCCGGCATCGATAGCGCTGGTCAGGCCCAGGCGATTGAGTTCGCGCATGAATTGGCGGGTGGAGTTAACCTGATATTCCAGCGGCAGTTTTGGGCCTTTGGCCAAGGTCGAATACAAAATCATCGCGTTGGGCCGCGCCACCAGCATCCCGGTGGGGTTGCCGTTGCTGTCACGTACGATCTCGCCGCCCGGTGGGTTCGGCGTGTCCTTGGTGTAGCCGGCCACGCGCAGCGCCGCACGGTTGAGCAAGGCGCGGTCGTACAGGTGCAGCACGAACACCGGCGTATCCGGCGCGGCCTGGTTGAGTTCTTCCAGGGTGGGCATGCGTTTTTCGGCGAACTGGAATTCGTTCCAGCCGCCGACCACGCGCACCCATTGCGGCGTGGGGGTACGGTCGGCCTGGTCCTTGAGCATGCGCAAGGCATCGGCCAGGGACGGCACACCCTCCCAGCGCAGTTCGAGGTTGTAGTTCAGCCCGCCACGGATCAGGTGCAGGTGCGAGTCGTTGAGGCCGGGGATGACGGTGCGGCCCTTGAGGTCGATCACCTGGGTGCCGTTGCCGCGCAGGGCCATGGCCTCGCCGTCAGTGCCGACAGCGACGAAGCGCCCGTCGCGAATGGCGACGGCGCTGGCGCGTGGGTTTTCCCGGTCCACGGTGTGGAACTGGCCATTGAACAGAATCAGATCGGCGTTCATAGGGTTTCCTTTACAGAGGCTTCAAGCCAGGGAGCGAACAAGCGGGTGGCTGCCGGCATCAGCAGGTACACCACCAACAGCACGATGGTGAGGGTGACCAAAAAGGTCGAGACCACGTAGTTGGACAAAAACGGATGCAGCCGCAGGATCGGCCCCCAGATAAAGGGCAGCAGCAAGGTTTGCGGCAGGATCACAAGCAGGCTGACCACCGCCTGCTTCCAGCGCGGCGGCTTAGCGGCGCCGTCGGCCTGAGGGGCGAACCAGAACTCATTGGCGCCGCCGATTTCAGTCTGATCGCCGTCAGCCAGCATCGGCGCGGCTTCGTCGATCAGGGCCTGGCGTTGTGGGGAGTCGAGCCACAGTTCCAGGGCATCGGTGGAGCTATAGCGCAATACGCAGGTGAACAGGGCCGTGCCGTTTTGCTGGCTGCGCACCACGTCGACGCCCAGGTGGCCGGGGCGTTCGCCAGCGATACGCACGATGCGGCGTAGCCAGGCTTCGTACTCTGTTTCACGGCCGGGCTTGACCCGGTGCTTGACGACCAGCGTGACGACTTCGTCAGAGCTGGTTTTAGGTGTTGGGTCCATGATTGGGTGACTCCCCCGCAGGATTGAGCGATGGGAGGAGTTTGCCGGGCCGGGGGTACTGGGAATTGGATGTATGTGCTGTCTGGGTTTCTGTGGGAGGAGATCACCGACAGTCACTTGGCAGTCAGCTCGCCGCCATATGCTCGGCAATCCGCCCGCGTAGCCAGCGCTCCGCCGGGTCATTGTCATGCACCCCGCTCCAGACCATCGACAGCTCCGCCGCATCAATCGCAAACGGCGGATCCTCGGCCCGCAAGCGGGTGCCTTCGGTCAACGCGCACGCTGCGTAGTCCGGCACGGTCGCGATGATCTGTGTACCCGCCAGCAACGCGCGCAACCCGCTGAACTGCGGCACCGCCAGCACCACCCGCCGCGAGCGACCGATGCGCGCCAGGTCCAAATCGATATTGCCGCTCAAGTCCCCTGAAAACGACACCATTGCATGGGGCCTGGCGCAGTAGTCATCCAGACTCAGCGGCGCCTCACCGTCATCCCCGCGCAACACCTTGCAGGGAATATCCCGCAGTTTCTTGCGCTTGGCATTGGCCGGCAGTTCGGTGGTGTAGCTCACCCCGACCGAAATCTCGCCGCTGGCCAGCAGCGATGACATCAACAGGTAATTGGCCCGGCGCACCACCACGATGATGCCCGGGGCCTCCTCGCGCAATTGGCTGAGCAACGCGGGAAACAGCCCGAACTCGGCGTCATCGGACAGGCCAATGCGAAACACCGCACAACTGGTGGAAGGGTCGAAATCCTTGGCGCGGCTGACGGCGCCGGAGATGGTGTCCATGGCCGGTTGCAGCTCCTTGAGTATTGCCATCGCACGTGGCGTGGGCTCCATGCCGCGACCGTTGCGCAGCAACAACGGGTCGTCGAACAAATCGCGCAGACGGCCCAGCGCCGCGCTGACCGCCGGTTGGCCCATGAAGAGCTTCTCGGCGACCCGGGTCAGGTTTTTTTCGAACATCAGGGCCTCGAAAATCACCAGCAGGTTCATATCGACGCGACGCAGGTCGTTGCGGTTCATGGCGGTATCCAGACAATTTGCAGAGGGCAAGCAAAGCATGCCCCGCACGCCTGCGATTGCATAGCCGTGCTGTCTTTTATGCGACGGCACCTGGCGAAATTAACAACGATTAACTCGTCAGCCAGGCGGCCCGGCAACAAGATAAGCCGCGTCTACACTGCATCCATTCACGGGAACGCTCCCATCGACTGCGGATATTTGTCATGGCCCGACTTGAGCAATATGCCCCTCGTTTGTCCGCCACCGGTGGCCTGTGCCCCCGGCGCGAGCGCATCGCCAAGCAATTGATCCTCGCCAATCTCGGCGAAAGCCTGGCCATCGCCGACCTGGCCCAGGCCTGCGCCTTGTCGCGCAGCCATTTCTCCCGCGCCTTCAAATGCACCACCGGGGTGTCGCCCCAGGAATGGATTCGCCAGCAGCGGATTCTGCGGGCCAAGGAATTGATCACCGGTTCGTCCTTGAGCCTCACGCAAATCAGCCTGGAATGCGGATTCTGCGACCAGGCGCACTTCTGCCATATGTTCACGCGCAGCGAAGGTGTGAACCCGATGACCTGGCGAAATCACCACTCGCGTCCCAAACCTGACGTGATCGCCGCCTAGTGGTCGTGACGCAGCTGGAATATGCTGGCCCAACCCCTACTCCATAACCTGGGCAACCATGACAGACCTGAGCGACCAGGCCGTGCACTTCGGCCCCTACTGCATCCACCCGCGCCAGCGCCTGGTGCTGGAGGCTGGTCGCCCGTTGCGCCTGGGGCGGCGGGCGGTGGATATCCTGCTGATCCTGCTGGAGCAAGCCGGCAATGTGGTGAGCAAGCAGGAGCTGATCGCGCGGGTCTGGCCCACAAGCGTGGTGGAAGACGGCAACCTGCGGGTACACATGGCGGCGTTGCGCAAGGCGCTGGGTGACGGCCAGGCCGGGCAGCGCTATATCGTCACAGTCGCCCAGCGCGGCTACAGCTTTGTTGCGCCACTGAGCATCGAACCGATGACGCTACCCACTGACGGCGCCCCCCAGCGCCCGCGCCATAACCTGCCGCTGCGACGCACGCGAATGATCGGCCGCCAGGCCCTGATCGACGCGCTGGTGCAGCAACTGCCGCAGCAACGCTTCATCACCCTGACCGGCGCCGGTGGCATCGGCAAGACCACCGTGGCCCTGCGTGTCGCCGAATTGCTGATCGGGCATTACCGCGATGGGATTCATCTGCTGGACCTGGCGCCGCTGAGCGCCGCATCGATGATCCTGCCCAATCTCGCCGCCCTGCTCGGCCTCACTCCCGGCGAAAATGCGCCACTGGTCAGCTTTGCCCGCAGCCTGCAGGCGCGCCAGATGCTGCTGGTGATCGATAATTGCGAACACCTGCTCGACGACATTGCCCTGATCAGCGAAACCCTGTTGCGCCATGCGCCGCACCTGCACATTCTCAGCACCAGCCGCGAAGCCCTGCGCGCCGAGGGTGAACATGTACAACGCCTCGAACCGCTGGCCTGCCCGCCCGCCACCGGCAACCGTGCCCAGGCCCTGGGTTACCCGGCCATGCAGTTGCTGATCGAGCGGGCGATGTCTCATCAGGACAGCTTTGCCCTCAGCGAAGCCGAACTGCCGTTGGCAATCGATATTTGTCAGCGCCTGGACGGCATTCCCCTGGCGATCGAACTGGTCGCCGCGCAGATCGAACGCTTTGGCTTGCAGGGGCTGCTGGTGCAGATGGAGGACAACTTCCGTCTGCTGACCCGCGGGCGACGCAGTGCCCTGCCCCGCCAGCAAACCCTGCGAGCTACGCTCGACTGGAGTTTTGACCTGCTCACCGAATGCGAAAAAATCTGCCTGCGCCGGCTCGCGGTGTTTCGCGGTGGTTTCAGCCTGGTCAGCGCGGCGGCGGTGATCGCCGGGGAAAACATTGCCCCGGCCCAGGTGCTGGGCTCCATCACGCAACTGGTGGCCAAGTCGCTGTTGAACGTGGAAGCCAGCGATGACGAGATGGTTTATCGCCTGCTGGATATTACCCGCACCTATGCCCTGGAAAAGCTCAGCCAGGCCGGCGAGCTGCACGCCACTCGCGAACGCCACGCCGCCAGGTGCCTGGCGCTGATGGAACAGGCGCAAGGCGACTGGGAACTGATCGCCACGCAGCCCTGGCTCGACCGTTACGCACCGCTGCGCGAGGACGTGCGCGCCGCACTCGACTGGGGCTTTACCGAGGAAAACGAGCACCTGTTGGCCATTCGCCTGACGGTCAGTGCGATGCCGCTGTGGCAGGAGCTGTCGTTACTGCGCGAGCATGGCGGTTATGTGCACAAGGCGCTGGCGCTGATTGATCAGGTCAAGACCCCTTGCACCCAATTGACCCTGCAATTGCAGTTGGCTTTGGGCAGTCTTTCGTACCATGCCTTGGGCCCCGCGCCCCAGACCGTCGCAGCCTTCGTGGGGGCCGCACGCCTGGCCGAAATGAATCAGGACCTGGCCGGCCAGTTGCGTGCGGTCTCAGGCCATATGGCCGTGAACCTGTGTGCCGGACGCTATGCCGAGGCGCTGGAGCAAAGCGTACAGTTCGAGCGCCTCGACCCGCGCACCGAACCGCTGCTGGACCTCAGCGTCCAACGCTTGCGCGCGCTGGGCCAGCACTACATGGGCAATCAGCCGCTTGCTCGTCACCATGCCGAGCAGGTGCTGCAGCGCATGACCCACAGTGGCCACGTGAACCGCTTCGCCCATGGCGTGGGCGTGCAGTACGACCAAAACGTCGCGTCCCTGACCATCTTGGCGAGAATTCTGTGGCTACAAGGCTTTCCCGAGCGCGCCTGGCGCACCGCCAGCCAGGCGCTGGAGCTGGCGCTGCAGATCAATCACGGCACATCGATTTGCTACACCCTGGCGTTGGCCAGCGTGGTAATCGCCCGCTACAACGGCGCCGAAGACGACGCACACGCGTTGCAAACGCTGCTGCTGGAGCAATCCCACAAGCATTCAGTGCAACTGTTCCAGACCTGGGCCGGGCATTACGCCGGCATCCTGGATGACAACCATTTGCAGGGTCTGGGACTGATCGAGGATACCTTGATCACACTCGGCTCCCGTGAAGCCGACGCGGCCGCCATCGAAAGGGCACGCAGTGGCGCTGCCGGCTGGTGCGCCGCGGAAATCCTGCGGGTGCGTGCCGAACAGTTGGCGCGTCAAGGTGATATGCGCGTCGCTGAAGCCCTCTTGCTCCAGGCCCTTGGCCTGGCGCGCCAGCAAGGCGCGCTCGCCTGGGAGCTGCGATGTGCGCACTCCCTGGCGCAACTGTGGCAACAGCAAGGGCGCAGCCTGGCTGCCAGGAACCTGCTGAGCCCGATCCACGCGCAATTTACCGAAGGCTTCGCCACCCAGGACTTAATGCGCGTGCGCGGCCTGCTCGACCAGTTGCAAGACAAACGGCCGGCCTGAACACACATCCAGGCAGTCTCCATAACCTTGCTGCAACCGCTGCACCTGGTCCGGATCACGCAATTGTGCCAAAGCATAGCTGCGCACGCAGTTGAGCAACCGGTAGCGCCGCGGGCCAAGCCCAGGCTCGATGACCAGCAGCGAGGTATTGACCAGACGCGCCAACAGATAGGACAGGTCGGCGTGCTCAAGCTCGGTACCGCGTACCATCTCACTCAACGTGGGCAAGCTCACCGCCATCTTGAACAAGGCCAACTGCAAGAACAGCCAGCACTGCGGCAGGCTCAGACGCTCGTAGCTCCAATCCAGGGCCGCGGTCATTGAGCGATGGTGCTCTACCGCTGTGCGGCGACCGCGCGTCAGCCCCAGCAGGCCGCTGCGCAACTGCTGCTGCACTGCGCCGATGCCCAGCGCATCGACCTGGGCGGCCGCCAGTTCGAGGGCCAATGGGATACCGTCCAGGCGTCGACAAATATCGCGCAACGGCGCCAGGTCCTGCGGCCGCAATACAAAATCCTGCTGGCTGGCGCGGGCGCGGGCGACAAACAGCTGCACTGCGGCACACGCCATGGCCTGCTCGACACTGCGGCACGCCGACGGTGAAGGCAGTGCCAGCGCAGGTACACGCAACACCCACTCGCCGGGCGCCAGCAAGGGTTCGCGGCTGCTGATCAGGATACTCACCTCGGGCGCTCTTTCGCGCAGTGTGCGCACCAGCTTTCGACAGGCGCCGAGCAACAGGTCGGCACCGTCGAGCACCAGTAGCAGTTGGCGCGAGGCCAACTGGAGAGACACCTCATCGAGGCTGTCAGTGGGCTTGAACTGCATGACCGTGGCAACGCTGGCAAGCAGTTCGCCAAGGGTTTGCATCTGGGTCAGGTCGAGCCACCACACCCCGTCGCGATAGCGCGACAACACGCGTTCGGCCAGGACCAGGGCCAGCGTACTTTTGCCGACGCCGGCCACACCGGTGAGGGTCAGCAAGCGTTGCCCGGACAAGCGCCGCGCCAGCAGGCTCACCAGCTCTTCGCGACCGAACACCGGGCTGAGCCGGGCAGCCAGGTTATGCGCGGCCGGCAGCGTCGGCACAGTGGCTTGCACGGGGCCAATGAAGCAATAACCACGCTGGGGGTGATTGAGGATCAGGCGTCGTCCGTCCAGCGCCCGGCGCAACGCGGCAATATGCACGCGCAGGTTATTGTCTTCGACGACGCTGTTGGGCCAGACCCGTTCGATCAAGGTGGCCTTGCTGATGAACTGCCCCGGCGCTTCCAGCAGTACCGTAAGAATATCCAACGCACGCCCGCCCAACGGCACCGGCCAGCCAGACTTGCTGACCAGGCGCTGTTGCCGATGAAAGGTGTAGGGGCCGAAGCTCAGCGTCGCAGAATCTTGCATGTCCGTAACTGCGCTGAAACACCCGTGCTTGAGTGCCTGCGCATCCTTTTCCATGGGCTCGGCCCTATCTTGCCAGCTAGCGATGACAGGACAATGCTGGCACGGGGAGCGATACGGACAATCGAGTGCCTCAGACGGACATTGTGTCGTTAACTGAACTGTTGTCGGTATTGGGTCGGGTTCAGGCCCAGTTTTTCACTGAACAGAAAGCGCATATGCCGCACGCTGCCAAAGCCTGCGTGGAACGCCACGGTCTTGAGCGGCAGGTCGGTGGTTTCCAGCAGTTGCCGGGCACGGTCGATGCGCGCGCCCTGCAAGAACGCCATGGGCGTCATCTGCACGTCCTTGGCGAACAGTCGCGCAAAATGGCGTGCACTCATGCCGGCCAGTTCGGCCATGGACTCGATGGTAAACGGCTGATCAAGATGCGCCAGCACGTGGTTCTGCACGCGGGTGATCGCGGTTTCCTGCGGCGCTACCGCAGCCGTCATGGGGCTGAACTGGGCCTGGCCACCCTGGCGCTTCATCACCACCAGCAAGACTTTGGCCACATCCACCGCCACTTGCTTGCCATGGTCCTGGGCAACCACCGACAGGGCCAGGTCGATACCCGCAGTGACGCCGCCGGAGGTAATCAGGCGCCCGTCCTGCAAGTAAATGCGATCGGTCTCGACGATGGCGCCGGGAAAGGCCTTGATCAAGCGCTCTGTGTAGTGCCAGTGGGTCGTCACGCGGCGCGCGTCAAGCAGGCCTGCATGGCCGAGCACAAAGGCCCCGGTGCAGATCGAGCCGAAACGCCGGGCACGCGGCGCGGCGGCCTTCAGCCAAGGCAGCAACGCGGGATGGCATTCGTTATAGGCACCTGGGCCACCCGGCACCAGCAGCAGGTCATAAGCCGCCTGAGCCTGTTCCAACAGTAGATCGGTCTGGACCACCACACCATTGGATGCCCGCAACGGACCAGGCTCCGTGCCAATGGTCAGGATCTGGTAGTGATCGGCCGCCGGCAGGTAGCGGTTGGCAATCGAAAACACTTCAAGCGGCCCGGCCATGTCGAGCAGCAGGAAGTCCGGGAACAGCGCCATGGCCACGGTTTTCATAAGCGGGAAATGTCCATCGAGAAGGAGTGCGGCGGGCATTATGGCACGACTTTTACTGTCAACCTGAAGTTGACAGTAATTCTATTTCCACCTTCTTAATCAATCTTTTGTTAACCATTAACCTTCTTCTCAACGCAAGCGCCCTGCATCTCGCAGCCTGCGCTCACTTGAGGACTGGACCATGCTGACCCTTCGCAAAGCTTCCGAACGCGGCGCCGCCAATCACGGTTGGTTGAAGTCGTTCCACACCTTCTCTTTCGCCAACTACTGGAACCCTAAGGAGCAGGGGTTTTCCGACCTGCTGGTGATCAATGATGACCGTGTCGCCGCGGGTAAAGGCTTCGGCCAGCACCCCCACCGCGACATGGAGATCTTCTCCTATGTGCTTGAAGGCGCACTGGAGCACAAGGACACCCTGGGCACTGGTTCGGTGATTCGCCCCGGCGATGTGCAACTGATGAGCGCCGGCAGCGGCGTGGCCCACAGCGAGTTCAACCACAGCCAGCGCCTTGGTGTGCATTTCCTGCAAATCTGGATCGTGCCCAACGAAGCCGGCGCCAAGCCACGCTATCAGCAGGAGCACTTCAGTGAAGCGCAAAAACGTGGGCGCTTGCAGTTGATCATCTCGCCGGACGGCGCCAACGGTTCGCTGAAAGTGCGTCAGGACGCGCGGGTGTATGCCGGGCTGTTCGACGCTGACGAAAGTACCCGCCTGGAGCTGGCACCGGATCGCTACGCCTACGTCCATGTGGCACGCGGCAGCGTTGAACTCAATGGTCAGCGCTTGCAGGAAGGCGACGGTGTGCGAGTGCGGGACGAGCGCCAGATCCGCCTGAGCCATGGCGAGGACGCCGAAGTGCTGGTGTTTGACCTGCGCCCCAACGAACTGCCGCAGATGCCATGACGGTCACGGTGATGGCCCCGTAAGCGGGACCATCGCTGGCATCGATAGTCACCATCAGCGCAATGAAGTTCTCTTAAAACATGCAGCGCGTAACATCAAACCCATGCCAAACGGCACCCAACTAAAGCACTCGGAGCACACCATCATGAAACGCCAAATCCTGCTTAGCCTCGCTTTCTCGGTACTCGCTGCAAACGCTTTTGCCCACCCGGTAGTCGCTGAAGGCGGTGCCGACCGGCTGATAGAAACCCGTGTTGCCGAAGGCGGCGCGGATCGCTTGCAGGAACGCGGTCTGGCCGAAGGCGGTGCTGACCGCTTGCAGGAACGTGGTCTGGCCGAAGGTGGTGCTGACCGCTTGCAGGAACGTGGTCTGGCCGAAGGTGGTGCTGACCGCTTGCAGGAACGTGGCTTGGCCGAAGGTGGTGCCGAGCGCTTGCAGGAACGTGGCCTGGCCGAAGGTGGTGCCGAGCGTCTGCTGAGCTCCCACGTATAACCCCGCGCTGTTTGCGGGAGCCCCCAAACCGGCCTGATCAGCCGGTTTTTTTTCGTCTGCGATTTGCTCGGCTGCCAGGTCGCCTCCGGGGGAAGTCGAATCGTCGCACCGCCCCTTCCACATTTGAGTCAGCCCTGGACGACCAGGAATTTCTTGCGATACGCCGCCGGCAACATACCCACCCGCTGCTGAAACAGGCGCCGAAACGAATTGCTGTCTTCATAGCCAACGGCATAGGTAATGCTGTCGAGCGTCATGCGCGTTGACTCAAGCATCTGCTTGGCCCGTTCCAGACGCAGGGTTTGCAGGTAGCCGATTGGCGTATGACCGGTGGCGTCCTTGAAGCGGCGCTTGAAATTACGCACGCCAAAGCCGAAGCGCCGGGCCACCTCGTCGATCACCAATGACTCGGTAAAGTGCTGCTCCAACCAGTGCTGTACGCGCAGAATCTCGCTATCCCCGTGGCTTTTGGGCAATGACCACATGGCATACACCGACTGTTCGGTGCGCCCGGTATCGATCAGCAAATATTTGCCGCAGGTATAAGCCAGTTCCGCAGAGCCGAAGCGGCGGATCAGGTGCAGCATCAAATCCATCGCCGCCGTGGCGCCACCGCAGGTAATCAAGCGGTTCTCTTCGCAGAGGATCTGCCCCTCATCCAGACAGACCTGGGCATAGCGACGACGGAAGAACTCGGTAAACGCCCAATGGGTGGTGGCGCGCAAGCCCTGCAACAGGCCCGTCTCGGCCAAGAGAAACGCGGCCGTGCACATCGAGGCCAGCACTGCGCCACGACCGTGCTGCTCACGCAACCAAGGGCCGTAAGCGGCAAACGTCGGCAAGACTTCCTTGAGGGTAAACAGAAAGCCTGGGATCAATACCAGGTCGGTCCGGGCCACCTGCGCCACGCTGCAATCCACCTCCAGGCGCTGGCCGCCCCATGTCATCACCGCCTGCCCATCGAGGGAAGCCAGCACCACCTCAAAGCACGGGCTATCCGCAAACAGGTTGGCCGCACTGAGTACTTCCATGGCGAGGGTGGCATTGGCAGCGGAACATCGGTCAGCCAGAAGCAAGGTAATGTGCATTTAAAAACCAGTTTGCGCTTTTCGCATGAAATAAGTCATTTGCGCACCTACCTTATCCGATTCCTCGCCTTTACAGTGCGGTCATTGTTCAACTGTCTGGCGTCTTTTCATGAATCTCTGGTTTCGATTACTGCACATGCTATTGCGTCGCCCCTGGCGCAAACCGGTACATGGCCTGGCCACTACGGTGGTGCGCATGAGGGTTTGGCCGTTGGACCTGGATCTGAACCGGCATGTCACCAATGGTCGTTATTTCACCCTGGCAGATGTGGCGCGCATGGATTTTGTGTTGCGCACGGGTGCCTTTCGCGTGGCGCTGCGCCACAAGGCAGTGCCGATCGTAGGCGATACCTGGGGCAAGTTTCGCCGCGAGTTGAAACTGTTCGAGGTATTTGAAGTGCACACCCGAATGCTCGGCTGGGACCACAAGTGGAGCCTGATGGAGCACCGCTTCGTCAGCCATGGCCGAGTGATCGGCGTGGTGGTGATCCGTGGAGTGTTCCGCGGCGCCAAGGGCAACGTGCCGCCGTCGGATTTCGTGCGCGAACTGGGTCTGGAAGAGACTTCGCCGCCTATGCCCCAATGGCTCAGCGACTGGGCGCGCAGTTGCGATCAGATGAGTGCGCAACTGCGGGCAGAGGAGCAAGATTGAAAAACCCTAGCTTTTCGGCTTCAGCTTCTTCAAGTTGGCTTGACCATCCTCTCTGGCAACGTACAAGAAACTCTTGCCTTCCTGCACTTTGAACAGCACCTTCATGCCGGCCAGCCTCTCCAGGTCCTTGCGTGCGGTGTTTTCCGAAATGTCATAGTCGTGCGTGAGTTCCTTGGGCGTAAAGATGCGCCCAGGTTGGTGGAGCACTTTTTTCAAGAAATGCCCTTGTCGGTAATTCAGCTCAGCCTGCAATCCAAGCGTACCCAGCCAGCCCATCAGTTCCACGGCTTCTTTACGTTTGCTTTCAAAGTACGCCATGAATTCGTTGATGGCGCGCTCGATAACCCTTAATTGATAAATGACGAAATAGGTCAAATCAAAAGCGTCGGTTTCCGTATGAACATATGAGCGCCCATATTGCATGGGTGCCTCCTTGAGCAGTGTGCTGATGGAGATGTACTCAAAGGGCCAGTAACCGCTTTTGAGCATGAACCAGTAAAATAAACACCGCGCAGTGCGCCCGTTGCCGTCCCTGAATGGGTGCTCATAACCGAGCATGAAGTGCAGGATGATCGCCTTCACCACGGGATGGATAAAATGCCTGCCGGCTTGGCCGTCATGTCGGTCATTTGCAAACCGGCAAAGCGCTTCGAGCCTGTCCGGTAGCAGCGCTGCCTGAGGAGGTTGGTGAACGACTTCTCCCGCAGCCCCGCCCACAAAAATATCGTCAGCGATTCTAAGCTGCCCAGGATGAGCGTCGCCCTCTTCAATCCCCGCCGTAGCGATGCCGTGAAACTCGCAGATCAGCGCGATAGAGAGGTTTGCATCCTTGCTGTATTTGGCCCGCTTCATCAGATGATAGTTGTTCAGGATCATCCGCTCATCGTCATTCTGCGGCGTGCGCTCCTTGGCCAACATGTCCTTGGCGATCTTGCGAGTGGTAGCAGCGCCTTCCAACTGGGCACTGGAGATTGCCTCCTCCATCATCAATGAATCGACCAGATACTGAGTGTTGTCGCGGTATTGAGGAGAGGAAGCAGTCGCCCCTCCTAGCCTGGACGTGACTGACTCCACGGCATGAATCACCGCGTCGCAAAAAT
Source organism: Pseudomonas sp. HN8-3 (assembly GCF_020790195.1). Lineage (NCBI taxonomy): Bacteria > Pseudomonadati > Pseudomonadota > Gammaproteobacteria > Pseudomonadales > Pseudomonadaceae > Pseudomonas > Pseudomonas sp. HN8-3. The sequence goes on along the minus strand of NZ_CP086206.1, from coordinate 2,504,273 downwards.
CAGTGGTGTACAGGAAAAAAGGCCTGCCGCATTCACTGCGCAGCTCCAAGGTTTTGCTCGCACACGCACGGGACATTTTGATAGCGGCCCACGCTGCCTCTTTGTTGAGGCCCGGTGCGGGATAACGGCGAAACTCATCCCAGTGCAAATACCTACCTTTGTCGTCGATCGCCTTGAAAGTGCGAGCCAGCTCGAAAATTTCCAGGCCGTGGCGTTTTAATAACACCTCGAAATCAACCGGTTTCTGGATCTTAGCCATGGCCGAAACTCAATTTATTAAAATTGAGTTGATCGTTGCGTACGGACCTGAAGGTGTCAAGGTCTACCGCGCAGTCATGTCTCGCGCTTGACCTTCAAATGCCGCGCATACCAAGGCCGCCGCGGTACGCGTTTGAACAACCCCTTGAGCAGGTCCTCATCGGCGCCGAAGGTAATACGCAGGGCCAGTTTCATGATTTCCGGGTCCATTTCCATCGAGCGACCCTGCTGCAAGCCCGGCGTGGTGCTGCAACCGTGGGTGTCCGGGCCCAGCCAGGGGTCGCCCACTTCAACCCAACGCCCCGGCGCAAACCAGGCCACACCGTTGACTTCAAGGCGACGCACTTCGCCCGGGTTGAAACGCTCGTGGGCGCGGAACCAGTCTTCGATACGGTCATCGATCCAGCCGTGGAAGTGCCAGAACACCGGATTGACGTGGGATGAAAACGGATCGCCAAGAAAGTCATTCTCCGGCGCATACCAGCGTGCCGAGAAGTCTGCTGGGTCACGGGCGAACGGCACAGGTGCGCCGTTGGACGGGTCGCGGGGCACCGAGGCCCAGCGCATGTGCAGCCAGTCGTGCAGGCCCAGCTCCATCTCCGAGCCCAACTGGCCCAGTGTCAACTTGGCCAGGTAGCGCGGGTCGCGGTATTGGGATTCCCAGACTTGGAAGTTGCTGTGGTAGGTCTCGGCCGCCTTGATATCACTGACCCACTGGGTGTAGTCGGCGTCGTCCGGCGCCGACCAACAGGGCGGCAGCGCGAAGCCGTCGTGGTTGTCGAAGTAGCGCACAAAGCCCAGGCGATCACGCTCCAGCGCCGGTTGCGGCGCGGGGAATTGCGGCCACGACGGCAGGTCTTGCATGGAGCGCGCAGTACCGAGCATATGCCGGTGCATGAAGAAGAAGTCGATGCCCGAGCCATTGCGATCCTTGCGTTTGCCGCGGGCATCGCGCTCCTGGCCACGGGGCCCCGGTTGCCAGCCGATGCCACGCAGGGCCTCGCGTTTTTCTTCGGAGAGCTTGTGCCACTGGTCACGCGTGGCGTGCCACAGTTGGTGAAACAGGCGATGTTCGGGAGAAACCAGCCAGGCCAGCAACGTGGGATTCAGACCGATGCGTTGTCGTGCCTCGGGGAACAGCTGTTTGTGCGCGATGAAACGATTGTCGCGCTCGATCAACGCCAGGGGGCGATCGAGGTCGAGGATTTGCCCGCTGAGCGTGGCGCTGCCGGCATTGCCGAAGTCGGCCCAGACTTCATCCAGGGTCATCTTGAACTCATAGGTCGGCACACCGCCGACTGAGTCGCGGTCGATCAACCGCCAATAGAGCACGGCTCCCTCGCCCGTCAGCAGGTCGCCCAAGACTCGATAGCGTGGCTCGCCGTCGGCACGCAGGTTCTCGGCGGTGTCCAGGTAACCCCGCAGCCCCCGGCCACGAGGGGCGATGTCGAGCAGCAGCTCCAGGCCGTGCAACGGCAAACCCGCAAGGCCGGCATCGCGCCCTGCCAGGCGCAGGCTCCAGACGCCGCGCAGGGTGTTCGCCAGGTGCTGGCCCTGAGTGTCGGCCAGGTCCACCGTGGCTTCGCCGGGGGTGATGGGGAATTCTTCTTCCCGCGTCAGCTCGCGATGGGCATAAAAGGCCGCCGGCACGGCCGCGCCGGTCAGCGCCAGGCCTGCGATGAACCCACGTCGAGAGATTGTCATTGGCTACCTTAGGAAACGGCTTGATCAGAGCTAGAACGTTTGCAGCCCGCTGAAATTTACCGTCGCGCCAGCGCCGCCTAAATTTCCCCCGCCAGCGCTCGTTCTTCCCTGATAGCAAAGGCCGCAACTGACTGAGATGGCAATGACAAAATCACGTTCGAAAAAGGCGTTGTATATCGGCCTGCCGTTGGCCCTGGCTATCGGCGCCGGGGTCGGTTTTCTGGTCTGGGACCAATGGTTCAAGGGCAACGCCGGCTACCCGCTGGAGGTGATCAAGCAGGCCAATGAAATGCAGGATCGCCTGTTGTCGTTCGACAGCCACATCACCCTGCCCCTGGATTTCGGTACGGCAGGCAATGAAGCCGACAAGGATGGCAGCGGCCAGTTCGACCTGGCCAAGGCGGCGCGGGGCCGGTTGTCAGGCGCCGCGCTGACGATCTTCGGCTGGCCGGAAATCTGGAACGGCGCGAACGCCCCGCACAAGCCCACCGACGGTTTTGTCGAAGAGGCCCGCCACGAACAGGAGGTGCGCTACAAGATCATCTCCGGCATGGTGCGCGACTTTCCCAACCAGGTGGGCATCGCCTACACCCCGGACGATATGCGGCGCCTGCACGGCGAAGGCAAGTTCGCGATCTTTATCAGCATGCTCAACGCCTACCCGCTGGGCAACGACCTCAACCAGCTGGACCTGTGGGCTGCACGCGGCATGCGCATGTTCGGGTTCAGCTACATCGGCAACAACGCCTGGTCCGACTCTTCGCGCCCGCTGCCGTTTTTCAATGACTCGCCCGACGCCCTTGAAGGCCTGTCGCCGATCGGCCGGCAGGCGGTGCATCGCCTGAATGACCTGGGCGTGATCATCGATGTATCGCAAATGTCGACCAAGGCCCTGGAGCAAGTCGCGCAGTTGAGCCGCACGCCGATGGTGGCATCCCACTCGGCGCCTCGGGCGTCGGTGGATATCCCGCGCAACCTCAGCGACAAAGAACTGCAACTGATCAAGAACAGCGGCGGCGTGGTGCAGGTGGTGGGCTTCCCCGCGTACCTGCGCCCCTTGAGCCAGCCGACCCAGGACAAGCTCAACACCCTGCGCGCACGCTTCGACCTGCCACCACTGCCCAACCTGGCCATGGCCTTGATGCCCGGCGATGCAATCATTGCCGCCTGGCCCGAGCAACGCTTCGGCGAGTATGCCGGCGCGCTGTACGCCATCCTTGAAGAAGAACCCAAGGCCACCCTCAAGGACCTGGGAGACGCCATCGACTACACCGTGCGCAAGATCGGCATTGATCACGTCGGCATCGCTTCGGACTTCAACGACGGCGGTGGTTTGCAGGGCTGGGAGAACGTTGGCGAAGTACGCAACGTCACCGCCGAATTGATCCAGCGCGGCTACTCCGAAGCCGATATTGCCAAACTGTGGGGCGGCAACTTCCTGCGGGTGTGGGACCAGGTACAAAAAGCCGCCAAACCATTGGCCAATCGCTAACCAGCACGAAGTAAGTCCATGACCGACCGCCGTACATTTCTCAAGCAGGCCGGCGTCTTTGCCGCGAGCCTGCCACTGGGCGCCGCACTGCTGCCCGAGGCACTGGCAGCCACTACAAACGACCCATGGACGGGACTCAAACAGCTGTTCAACCAGGACCCGGACTACCTGCACTTTTCCAACTTTCTGGTGGCCTCGCACCCCAAGCCGGTGCGCGAAGCCATTGAACGCTACCGCCAGCAGATCGATCGCAACCCCGGGCTGGCCATGGACTGGGACCTGCAGGAGACCTGGAAGCGCGAAGGCCAGGTACGCGAGTGGGCCGGCCGCTATTTGAAAGCCAAACCCGCACAGATCGCCCTCACCGGTAGCACATCCGAAGGGCTGGCGATGATTTACGGCGGGATCAAGGTGCGCGCCGACCAGGAAATCCTCACCACCGTGCACGAGCACTATGCCACCGAGTTCAGCCTGGATTTCAGAGTGCGCAAGGAGCAGACCCAGGTTCGTAAAATACGCCTGTTCGAAAACGCCAATCAGGTATCGGTCGATGAGGTGCTGAGCAATATCCAGCGCAATATCCGCCCCAACACTCGCGTATTGGGCATGACGTGGGTGCAGTCGGGCAGCGGCGTGAAATTGCCCATCGGCGAGATCGGCAAGCTGGTGGACGAACACAACCGCAACCGCGACGAGCCGGACCGCATTCTCTATGTGGTCGACGGCGTGCACGGCTTCGGCGTCGAGAACCTCGACTTCCCGGACATGCACTGCGACTTCTTTATATCAGGCACCCACAAGTGGATGTTCGGCCCGCGCGGCACCGGCCTGGTGTGCGCCCGCGAGACCGAAAACAAATACGTCACACCGATGATACCGACCTTCTCGGAAGACAAGGACTTCGCCACGACCATGACACCCGGCGGCTACCACGCCTTCGAACATCGCTGGGCCGCCGACGAAGCCTTCAAGTTGCACCTGCAGTTGGGCAAGGCGCCGGTACAGGCACGCATCCATGCGCTCAATACCGAACTGAAAGACCAGTTGCTGGCTCACTCGCAGATCGAACTGGTGACACCACGCAGCCCCGAGCTGTCGGCGGGCTTCACCTTCTTTCGGGTCAAGGGCCAGGACAGCGATGCAGTCGCGGCCCACCTGATGAAAAACCGCGTGGTGGTGGACGCGGTAGACCGTGACGTCGGCCCGGTGATTCGCACCTCGCCCGGCCTGCTCAACAACTCGGCCGAGATCCAGCGCTTCATGACCTTGCTGAGCCAGCGGTTATGACCTTTTTCCCTTTGAACGAGATGCCCACATGACTCCATCCCGACTCAAACCCCTGACCGCCCTGGCGCTCACCGCCCTGTGTGGGGCCCTGCTGCCCAACCTGGCCCATGCTGCCGCCCCGCAGCCGGGCAAGGTCTTCAAGGACTGCAAGGACTGCCCCGAGATGGTGGTGCTGCCCGCCGGCACCTTCACCATGGGCACCCCGGACGATGAAGTGGGGCGCGAGCCCGATGAAGGCCCGATGCATGAAGTGACCTTCGCCAAGCCGTTCGCCATGAGCCGTTTCCACATCACCGCCGGCGAATGGGACAGTTACGTGCGCCAGACCGGCGTGAAGATCGCCAACGGCGACGACCGCCCCGGCCGCGAATGTATCGCCAGCAAGCCGCGCTACCCCCAGGGCCCACGCCAGCCGGCAGTGTGCATGGACATGGACGACATCAAGCAATACGTGAGTTGGTTGTCGAAGAAGACCGGACACACGTACCACATGGTCAGCGAAGCCCAGCGTGAATACGCCGCGCGCGCCGGTACCACCGGACCGTTCCCCTTTCCGTTCGACGAGGGCAAGGGCTACAGCATCGCCAAGCACGCCAACACCTACGGCCCGGCGGACGGCTATAGCTATTCGTCGCCGGTCGGCAGCTACCCGCCGAATGCGTTCGGGATGTATGACATGCACGGCAATGTGTATGAGCGGGTAGCCGATTGCGAGCACCCGAACTACGTCGGCGCACCGACTGATGGCAGTGCGTGGGTGGAGCCGAACTGTGAGGCTTATCAGATTCGCGGCAATGACTGGGGCGAGGCGCCGGTGTTTTCACGTTCGGGCAACCGCAACAACATCTATCCGCAGACGCGCGGGGACTGGATTGGGTTTCGGGTCGTGCGCGAGCTCTAAATTGTGGGAGGGGGCTTGCTCCCGATAGCGGTGTGTCAGTCACCCATGCATTGACTGACATGCCCTCATCGGGAGCAAGCCCCCTCCCACATTTAGATCCCATGCATCAGCAAGATTGTGCTCAGCCTTGTTTGGCCAACAGCTCCAAGCCCTCGTGCAGCGCCGGGAACAGGCTGTTATTGAAGTTGTTCCAGCGCAGTTCGAGGATGGTGTCCTCGGGCGAAATCTCCGTCTTGAGCACGTCGTGGAACACTTCACCGGAGTCGATACCGTTATCCACGTAGTGGAACGATGCACCGGTCAGGTACAGCGGCTCGCACGGCTGGGTCTGCCTGGTCGCCCAATCTACAACCGCTTGCCCACGCGCACCGTACAACGCATTCCAGGTGGCATAGGCCCCACGGCGCTCGTAAGGCGATTCGATGCGGGTGATGCCCGGATGAATGTTCATGATGCGACGGGCAAACGGCGCGCCCGGACGCACCAGTTCATCGAGGATAACCAGCAAACCGTCAAGCACCACGATGTCGGCCTTCAACTCCACCAGGGTGTCATGCAGGCGCCGCTCGAAATCCTGCTTGCCGGCGATATGTTCGGCGCTGCCCCGTGGCAGCCGGCGATAGGTGGACGGCACGCTCAGCAGCAGGTCATTGACCAACTTGCCCTGCACGCGCAAATCCGCCGGGTACAACCACTGGCGGCCCGGCTTGTAGGCGAAGCCATAGTCCGCGACCAACTGCTGGTCACGCGGGTTTTGCTCATCGTCGTCATACACCACGCCCACCAGGTTGTAGACCTCGCCCAGCGGCGTGTCGTTGAGCGAGCCCACCAGAAACTCCAGCACCGACTTCATGTAGCGCTCGTGGTCCTTATAGGCCACCGGCTGCCCGGCCTTGTCGGCAGCGGCATTTCTCAGGGACCAGACATACACCAGGTTCTTTTTCGTCATTTGTTTCGCTCTCGCTGAAAGGGCCACGCACAGCGTCGATACGCGTGCGCCTACACAACAAGAACGAACCAGGCCCCAGGCAATTTATCGCCCACGGCCACCGCCCGGCACAGCGAGCTAAATAGTCACGCCGGCACTTCGTTTGTCATGGGTAAGGGTCTGTGTGCCCAGCCCCCTCTTTTTCATTTCCCGGGAAGTATTTATGACCGACCCCAAGCGCGGCGCCTTCAGAGGTTTGCTCGCATTGCTCCGGCCCTTTCGCACCATTGTGACGGTCTCCGTCGCCCTCGGCATGGTCGGCGGCCTGGCCATCACCCTGCTGCTGGCAACCATCAACAATGCTCTGCATTCCGAGGGCGGCATGACACAGGGCGTGGTCCTGACCTTTGCCGCCTTGTGCGTGGTGGCGCTTATCAGTTCGATCATTTCCGACATCGGCACCAACTATGTCGGGCAACGGATCATTGCCGCCCTGCGCAAGGATCTGGGTGAAAAGGTGCTGTCAGCTCCGATCGGGCAGATCGAGCAGTATCGCTCCCACCGCCTGATCCCGGTGCTGACCCACGACGTGGACACCATCAGCGATTTTTCCTTTGCCTTCACACCCCTGGCCATCGCCGCCACCGTCACCCTGGGTTGCCTCGGTTACCTGGCTTACCTGTCGGTGCCGATGTTTCTGATGATGGTGGTCGCGATCATTGTCGGTAGCGCCGTGCAGTTCATTGCCGGCGGCAAAGGCATCCAGGGCTTCGACCTGGCCCGCAGCCACGAGGATGAATTGCAGCGCTATTACAATGCGATTGCCTCCGGCGCGAAGGAATTGCGCATGCACCGCCCGCGGCGGTTTCGCATGAACACCCATCGCATCCAGGAAACCGCTGACCGCATCAGCGACATCCAGGTGCGCTCGGTCAATATTTATATTCTGGCCAAGACCTTCGGCTCGATGCTGTTCTTCGTGGTCATCGGCCTGGCTTTGGCGATGCAGGCGTACAACCCCAACCCTGACCCTACGGTGATTACTGGTTTCGTGCTGGTGCTGTTGTACATGAAGGGTCCACTGGAGCACCTGCTGGGTTACTTGCCGGTTGTGGGCAAGGCCAAGATTGCCTTTGGGCGCATCAGCGAACTGTCGGAGCGTTTTTCTTCGCCCGAGCCCCACTTGTTGATGGACGACAGTGAAGCGCCAAAGCCGCTGGTCAACAGCCTTGAACTGCGCGGCGTCAGCTACAGCCCACCAGCGGTAGAAGGCAGCCAGCCGTTCCATCTGGGGCCGATCAACCTCAGCATCAAGCAAGGCGATATCGTATTTATCGTCGGCGAAAACGGTAGCGGCAAGACCACCTTGATCAAGCTGCTGCTGGGCCTGTATCCGCCTCAGGCCGGCGAGATTGTGCTCAACGGCACAGCGGTGACCGCCCCTGAACGCGACGATTATCGGCAGTTGTTCACTACGGTGTTTTCTGACTACTACCTGTTCGACGATTTGGTACAAGGCAGCGCAGCCCAGTCCCTGGACAGCGCGACCAAATACCTGGAACGCCTGGAAATCGCGCACAAGGTCAGCGTCAAGGATGGTGTGTTCAGCACCACCGACCTGTCCACCGGCCAGCGCAAACGCCTGGCCCTGGTCAATGCCTGGCTGGAGGAGCGCCCGGTACTGGTGTTCGACGAATGGGCTGCCGACCAGGACCCGGCCTTTCGCCGCATCTTCTACACCGAGCTACTGCCGGACCTCAAACGGCTGGGCAAGACCATCATCGTGATCAGCCATGACGACCGTTATTTCGACATTGCCGACCAATTGGTGCGCCTGCGCGCCGGCCAGGTGGTGCATGAAATGGAGCCTGCATGATGCATCGGAATATTTTTTCCGGTTTTGCGAAGTAGGAACGTCTCACTAGTGGTAATGAGAACCAGCCTCAATAAACACTTATAATTGCCCACTTAAAACACAGAAGAGAAAGCATCCATGCCAGCACGACTCGGTCTCAGCCCCCTGAGCAAAGCGCTATCCATGCGCCGGGCCCTGAACATCAACCTCTTGCCGAGTACCCTGGCGCTGGCTGTGTCGATGCCAATTGCAGGTTATGTGCAAGCCCAGGAGATCGAGCTGAATATTCCTGCACAGTCGCTGGGGAGCGCACTGCAGGAATTTGGCCGCCAGACCAATGTGCAAGTGCTGTACAGCCCAGGCGACGTACAGGGCAAGAACAGCCGCGCCGTCAAGGGCAAGATGCAGCCGCAGCAGGCCATTGACGCGTTGCTGGCTGGCAGCCAGACCACCTATAGCCTCAATGGCAATACCTTGACCGTTGCCGCCGCCAGCAGCGGTGGTTCAATGGAACTGAGCCCGACCCAGGTGACAGCCAACTACCTGGGCAATATCACCGAAGACTCCGGTTCCTACACGCCGGGCACCGTTGCCACGGCTACCCGCCTGACCCTGACGCCACGGCAAACCCCACAGTCGATCACGGTGATCACGCGCCAGCACATCGAAGACTTCGGCCTCAACAACGTTGATGATGTGATGCGCCACACGCCGGGTATCACGGTTTCAGCCTATGACTCCGACCGTACCAACTACTATTCCCGTGGCTTCTCGGTCAACAGCTTCCAGTACGACGGTATTCCGTCCACCGTGCGTAACGTCGGTTACTCCGCAGGCAACACCCTGAGCGACATGGCGATCTACGACCGTGTCGAGGTCCTCAAGGGCTCAACAGGCCTGCTCAACGGTGCCGGCTCCCTGGGCGCGACCATCAACCTGGTCCGCAAGAAGCCAACCTCGGAATTCAAGGGCCACGTCCAACTGGGCGCGGGTTCCTGGGACAACTACCGCAGCGAAGTGGATGTGAGCGGCCCGTTGACCGACAGCGGCAATGTCCGTGGGCGTGCCGTGGCGGCGTATCAAGACAAAAAGTCCTTCATGGACCACTACTCGCGCAAGACCGAAACCTACTACGGCATCACCGAATTCGACCTCTCCCCGGACACCATGCTGACGGTGGGCTTCGATTACCAGGACAACATTCCGCAGGGGTCGAGCTGGTCCGGGTCCTTCCCACTGGTCAACTCCAACGGCAGCATCAACAAGATGCCGCGCTCGTACAACAACGGCACCACGTGGAGTTCCTGGGAGCAGAACACCCGTACCGCGTTCGCCATGCTCGAGCATGACCTGGGTGACGGCTGGGTGACCAAGTTCCAGCTCGACCACAAGATCAACGGCTACCATGCGGACCTGGCTTCGATTCAGTTCATCCAGCCGAAAGCCGATGGCACCGCCGAGATCAACGGGCAGAAATACACCGGCGAAACCAAGAGCACGTCGGCCGATCTCTACGCCACCGGGCCGTTCAGCCTGTTTGGTCGCGAACATGAACTGGTGGTGGGGGGGTCCATCGGCACCTCGCGCTGGCAAGGCAAGGGCTACTGGTCGCCGGAATGGCCAGGAGGCAACAAGGTCGATTTCTATAACTGGAACGGCCATATCGCCAAACCGATCTACGGCCCGGCCCAACAGCACATCGATGACACCATTCGCCAAACCGGTTACTACCTGACCGCACGCTTTAACGTGATAGACGACCTGAACGTGATCCTGGGTGGGCGCGTGGCCAATTATCACGTCACCGGCAACAACCCGTCCTACAAGGAAACCGGCCGGTTCATTCCTTATGCCGGTGTAATCTACGACCTCAACGACAACTTCTCGGTGTACGCCAGCTACACCGATATTTTCCAACCTCAGGAAAGCACCTATAAAGATCGGAACAAAACGCTGCTGGAACCGGATGAAGGGCAAAACTACGAGCTGGGGCTGAAGGGCGAATTCTTTGAGGGTCGCCTGAACACCAGCATTGCGTATTTTGAAGTTCACGAGACCAATCGGGCTATCCCGGACGATGCCTACAACAACCAGACCCCAGCCCCAGACGGCTTTCAGTATGCATTCAAGGGATCCAAGGCAGTCACCAAAGGCTACGAAGCGGAGATCTCCGGTGAGTTGAGCCCAGGCTGGCAACTCCAGGGCGGCTACACCCATAAGATCGTGCGCGATAACAAAGACAAGAAAATCTCCACTTTCGAACCCGAGCACCAGGTCAACCTGAACACCACCTACAAACTCAAGGGCAGCCTGGACCAGTTCACCATCGGTGGTGGCCTGCGCTGGCAGACGAAGGGCTGGAATTCAATCTGGAACGGCGTGACCGAGACCAACCAGGACATCACTCAGGAATCCTACTGGTTGGTGGACTTGATGACCCGCTACCAGGTCACCAAGAACCTTTCGGCCACCGTCAACTTCAACAATATCTTCGACAAGTCCTACTACAGCAACGTGGGCTTCTATGACTCAGCCGCCTACGGCGAGCCACGCAACGTGATGGTCAGCACCCGCTGGGACTTCTGATCGCACCCCTTGATCGACCGCACGCCCGGTGAGAGTTGAACGCTCACCGGGCGTTTTTTTTTTCGTACGAAAATAGTCTGTGGCTGCTTCATTGATCGGCATCAGCCAAAAAGACTATGCCGCTCACCCACAAAAAACCCGGATACAGGATCCGGGCTTCTCGTAAAGCGGCGGCTTACCTCATCGCATCCACCAAACTGCTGATGAACACCGCGCTGTCGATGATGCCGTCATGATCAGTCTCAATCATCACCGAGCGCTCGATACGCCCCTGGCTGATCACCGTCGCCATCTGCTGCTCAATCACTTCCTTGAATCGCCCTGCCCGGCTCTTGGCTGCCCACCAGCAACTGATGGGAGCCTTGATCGGCTTGAAGTCAGCCTGCAGCAAGCGCTCACTCAGTGCCCGGTCAACGTCCCAGGATATCTGCGCCTCATTGCCACGCAGCAGTTCCTCTTTGACGGCAGTAAATGCTTCGCCCAAGGTCTGTTCAGCCCAGCTCACGAATCCCAGCCATTGCTGCGCTTCATCCTCGGTATCCCGCCGGCATTGCTGCCAGGCACCCTGGATGGACTCGGCAAATTCGGGGAACATCACCCCCAACAAGGCGGCACGGCGCTCATTGGCTGAGACTTCGAGGTCGTCCTCGACCTCCACAGCATCCCAGTAGGGTTTGACCCACTGCGGCGGCGCAGCGTCGATCCAGCCTACAAACTCAACCTCGCGGCCGGCTTGCTCCAGGCCGTAGGCCACTTCCATGGCCAGATTACCGCCCAACGACCAGCCGGCCAGGCGGAACGCGCCATGGGGTTGGGCCGCCAACAATTGCGCGGTGTAATCCTCGACCATCACCTGCCAATGCGGCACCGCGGCGCCGTCTTCAGCCAATGCGCGACACATTACCCCGTACACCGGGCGCTGCTCACGCAGGGCCAGAGCAATCGCGGTGTAGCAATGCACCGAGCCGAAGCTTGGGTGGAACATGAACAACGGCGTGCCTTGCGTCTGCTGGTTAAGCTTGACGATCAACGACGCTCGGCTATCGCCCTGCAAGCACTTGACCTGCCCCGCCACGGTGGGGTTAAGCATCAATTGGCTGACGGACAGGTTCACGCCGCTGACCTTGCGAATCCGCTCCTTGAGCATCAGCACCCGCAGCGAATGGCCGCCGAGTTCGAAGAAATTGTCGCGAAGCCCCACACGCTCCACTTCCAGAACCTCGCGCCAGATCGCCGCGATCTGCTGCTCGATCTCGGTGACAGGTGCCTGGTGTTGCTCAGCGCTCTGAGCCTCAGGCTTGGGCAGTGCCTTACGGTCCAACTTGCCGTTCGGGCTCAGCGGCATCTGCGTCAGCACCACCCACTGCGCTGGGACCATGTAGTCCGGCAACTGCGCGGCCAGGTACGCAACCACCGCCGCTTTCCAATCCTCAAGCGGCTGTTGCAGCACCAGGTAACCCACCAGGTGCGTGCCGTCCACCGCCAGCACTGCGGCTTCGCGGATACTGTCGAGCTCCAGCAGGCGCGCTTCGATTTCTCCCAACTCGATACGCAGGCCACGCAGTTTGACCTGATGGTCCATGCGCCCGGCATATTCGATCACGCCATCGTCGCGATAACGCGCCAGGTCGCCGGTGCGATACAGACGTGTGCCGCTACCGAACGGGTCAGTCACAAAACGCTCAGCGGTGAGTGCCGCGCGGCGATGGTAACCCCGCGCCAAGCCAATACCGCCCAAGTACAATTCACCCAACACGCCCACCGGTGCCGGCTCCAGATTGTCATCCAACACGTAGCAACCCAGGTTGGCAATCGGTCGGCCAATCGGCACGGCATCGCGGCCTTCCTCGACACAAGTCCAGTGGGTCACATCGATAGCCGCTTCGGTGGGACCGTACAGGTTGTACAACCCGGCGTGGGGTAACTTGGCGAACACCTGTTGCTGGGCGTCCGCGGGCAATGCCTCACCGCTGCAGACGATGCGTTGCAGGCTCTGGCACGAAGCAACTGCCGCGTCTTGCAAGAACGCTTGCAGCATGGACGGCACGAAATGCAGCGTGGTGATCTGCTGCGAGTTGATCAGGCTCACCAGCCTGGCAGGGTCACGATGATCCCCCGGCGCCGCCACCACTAGGCGGGCGCCGGTCATCAACGGCCAGAAGAACTCCCACACCGACACGTCAAAGCTGAACGGGGTTTTCTGCAATACGCTGTCGCGGGCGTCCAGACCATAGGCCTGCTGCATCCAGCACAGGCGGTTGGTCAGTGCGTTATGGCGGTTGCCGGCGCCCTTGGGTTGGCCGGTGGAACCGGAGGTGTAGATCACGTAGGCGAGGTTTTCGCCATGCACGGTAATATCCGGGTTGTGGCTGCCGAACGCCTCCAACCAGGCATCGCCCTGCTCCAGCACCAGAGTGCTCACACCCGCTGGAACCGGCAGTTGCGCCAGCAGGTGGGTCTGGGTCAACAGCAGTTGTACGCCACTGTCTTGCAGCATGTAGGCCAGGCGGTCACCGGGGTATTCCGGGTCCAGCGGCACATAGGCGCCACCGGCCTTGAGCACCGCCAACAGGCCGACCACCATTTCCACCGAGCGCTCCAGCGCCAGGCCCACCAGCACATCCGGGCCGACTCCGGCCGCCATCAAGCGGTGCGCCAGCCGGTTGGCCCGGGCGTTCAACGCGCTGTAACTCAGGGTTTGCCCGTCAAACACCAACGCCTGCGCATCCGGCGTGCGCAATACCTGAGCCTCGATCAAGCGGTGTACTGCTTGATCGAGCGGGTAGTCCACCGCCGTGGCATTCCAATCCTGCACCACCAACTGACGCTCGGCCTGCGCCAGAGACGGCAACGCGCCAAGACGTTGACTGCCATCGGTGGCCAGAGCCAGCAGCAACTGCTGGAAGTGCTCGGCCAAGCGCTGGATATGCGTTGTGCTGAAGGCCTGGCGGGCGTAATTGAATTCCAGGCCCAGTGTCTCGCCGAGGGCCAACAACACGGTCAATGGATAGTGGGTCTGCTCCAGGCTGTGCACTGCACCAAACCGCAACCCCGACGGTGCACCCTGCTCCAGCGCCTCGGACACCGGATAATTTTCAAACACCAGGATACTGTCGAACAGGGCTTCACCGCCCAGCCCGGCCCAACGCTGGATCTCGAACAGCGGCGTGTGTTCTTGCTCACGCAAGCCAACGTTCTGCTGCTGGAGCTGCTGCAACCAGTGGCTGACCGACATCTGCGCATCCGGCGTCGCCACCACGGGCAGCGTGTTAATGAACAATCCGACCTGCTGTTCAATCCCGCGAAGTTGCGCCGGACGCCCTGCCACCGTGGCGCCGAAGGCTACGGTGGCTTGCCCGGTGTGGTGATGCAACAGCAACAACCAGGCGCCTTGCACCAGGGTATTGAGGGTCACCTTGTGGCGCTGGGCAAAGGTTCTAAGCTGTTCGGTTTGCGCGGCATCCAGGCTCAAGCGATGTTCGCCATTGACCGCCAGGACCGCGTCCGCCTCAGACTGTGCGGAACGGGACAGACGCGTAGGCTCTTGCAGGTTGACCAGTTGGTCTTTCCAGAACGCTTGACTGGCAGCTTTATCCTGCGCCTGCAGCCAGGCGATATAGTCACGATAACGCCCGGTCGGCGCGGGCAGCGCCTCACCCGCATACTGTTGCAGCACCTCACCGAACAGCTGCGAACCACTCCAGCCATCCATCAGGATATGGTGATTGGTGTAGATCAGGTGGTAGCTCGATACCCCCGTGCGCACCACCGTCAAGCTCAGCAACGGCGCCTGCTCCAGCACAAAGCCCTGGGCCCGTGCCGACTCGGCCAAGTCATCAAGAGCCTGGTTGCAGTCTGCACGCGTTTGCCAATCCAACTGCACAAACGGCAGGTGCGCCTGCTTGTAGACCACCTGCAAAGGCTGCTCAAGCTCCGCCTGCCAGACAACACCGCTGCGCAGGATCTCATGACGCTCCACCGCCACCTGCCATGCCTGGTGGAAGCGCGCTACGTCCAGGCCCTGCACATCAATGCGCATCTGGTTGATGTAGTCACCCGAGCCTTCGCCGTACAGCGATTGGAACAACATGCCTTGCTGCATCGGTGACAACGGGTACAGGTCTTCGACCTCGGCCACGTTCAGCGCCAGGCCATCCAACTGTGCCTGGGACAACCGCGCCAGGGGGAAGTCCGACGGCGTCACGCCCTGGTGCGTCGACTCACAGCAGTGGTCGATCAGCGCCTTGAGTTCAGTTGCATATTCATCAGCCAGGCATTGCACCGTCGCCTCATCGAACATCGCCTGGCTGAAGCTCCAGTTCAATTTCAGCTCGCCGCCAAAGACTTGGCCATTGATCTCCAGCCAGTTGCCCAAAGGCGCCTGCTGGCTTTGCTCGGCACCACTGGCATCACCGGTCGGTGTGAACAGCCCTGGCTGTTCGCCATTGTCAAAACTGGCGTCAAACTGCCCCAGGTAGTTGAAGGTAATACGTGGGCGTGGCAAGGCCGCCAGCGCCAGTTGCGCCTCGGTATCGCCCAGGTATCGCAATGCGCCAAACCCCAGGCCCTTGTCGGGCACGGCGCGCAATTGCTCCTTGATGTGTTTCAGGGAAGTACCCAGGGAGTCAGCCGGAACCAAATGCAATGGGTAAAGGCTGGTAAACCAACCGACCGTGCGGGTCAGGTCGATCTCATCGAACAGGTCTTCACGACCGTGGCCTTCCAGCCGTATCAACATCGAAGCCTCGCCGCTCCAGCGTGTAATCACCCGCGCCAGGGCGGTGAGCAGCAGGTCGTTGATCTGGGTACGGTAGGCACTCGGCGCGTCTTGCAGCAAACGTCGCGTATACGTGGCGTCCAACTGCGTGCTCACGCTCAGCGCCAGCTGATTGCTCAAGCTTGCCTGTGGATCAGCGCCGGGCAAGCCGACCGGGCTGCCTTGCAATTGCGTCTGCCACCAGGCCAGTTGGTGTTGCAGCGCAGCGCTACGGGCATAGATCTGCAAGCGTGCGGCCCAGGCGCGGGTGGCGCTGGTCTTGGCGGGCAACGCCACAGGAGCGCCCTGCGCCAGTTGCTGGTAAGCGCTTTGCAGGTCTTCAAGCAGGATGCGCCACGACACACCGTCCACCACCAAGTGATGGATCACCAGCAACAAACGCTGGGAGCCATCGGCCAACTGCGCCAACACAGCACGCACTAACGGTCCGATAGCCAGGTCGAGGCTGCGTTGGGCTTCTTCACCCAGGGCGTCCAGCTCCTCGACGCTGTTCAAGGTGGTTTGCCACAACACCTGTTCAGCCTGGTGCTGATCGGGACCGCGGTAAGCTGCGCTCCAGCCTTGCGGCCCCTCGACGAAAGTGCTGCGCAAGGCATCGTGATGCACGATCAACGCCTGCAGTGCCGCCACCAGCAGCGGCGCCTGCAACGGCTGGTGCGGTTGCAGCACCACAGACTGGTTCCAGTGGTGACGCTGGGGAATGTCATCGGCAAAGAAGCCTTGTTGCACTGGCAGCAGCAGCAACTCGCCGGTCAGTGCCGACTGGTCCAGTTGCACCGTGCCCTCGCCTTCCCGGGCGACGGTCGCCAGGCTTTGCACGGTCTGATGCTGGAACAGATCCTTGGGCGTGAAGCGCACCCCGGCCTGGCGAGCCCGGCTGACCACCTGGATCGAAATGATCGAGTCGCCACCCAGTTCGAAGAAGTTGTCATGCAAGCCGACTTGCGGCAGACGCAGCACGTCGGCCCAGATGGTGGCGATCTTCTGCTCCAACTCGCTCTGAGGTGCCACATACACCTGCTGCATCTGGCTCACATCCGGCAGCGGCAAGCCCTTGCGATCGAGCTTGCCGTTAGGGGTCAGCGGCATACGTTCGAGGAACATCAAGTGCGTCGGCACCATGTAGTCCGGCAAGCGGGATTTCAACGCGCGACGTAAGGTTTCGCGGCCGTTTGATTGAGCGACTGCGTCGTCCAGAAGTGTTGAGTCCAGCGGCACGACATAGGCCACCAGCTGCTTGCCGGTCGGGCCCTCCTGAGCCACCACCACGGTTTCACCGACGCTGACCTGCTCGCGCAAACGCGCTTCGATTTCACCCAACTCGATACGGAAACCGCGGATCTTCACCTGATGGTCAACACGCCCCAGGTAGTCCACCACCCCATCCGGACGCCCACGGGTCAGGTCGCCGCTGCGGTACACACGGCTGCCCGGTTTGCCGAACGGGTCCGGCACGAAACGCTCGGCAGTCAGTGCCGGGCGCTCCAGGTAACCCCGGGCCACGCCCTCGCCGCCCAGGTACAACTCGCCTGCCACGCCGATGGGTTGCAGATTGAGTTGAGAATCCAGGACGTAACCGCTGCGGTTGCCGAGCAAGGTGCCGATGGGTGCGTAGACTGCACCGCATGGGTCGCCCTTGCGCGCTTTCCACAGCAACGGCGTAACCACGGTTTCGGTCGGGCCATAGCCGTTGAACAGGTACTTGGGTTTCAGCGCGCGCCAAGCCAGGTCATAGCTGGCTTGAGCAACGGCATCACCGCCGAAGCAATACACCCGCACCGCCGGTGGGTTGCCGTCGCGCTCGGCATGTTCGGCCAACTGTTGCAGGTACACCGGCGGGAAGACCGCCATGGTCACGTTATGGCGGTGCATCTGCTCATAGGTGTATTCGGGCAACCACAGGCTGTCATCACGGATCAACACGCTGGCGCCGTTGATCAATGGGTGCATCCAGCCTTCGTGGGAGCCGTCGAAGGCGAACGACATGAAGTGCAGTTCGCAATCGGCCGGCGAGGTTTCATAGCGCTCGCCGGTAGCGATAATGTGCGCCACCAACGGCCCGTGAGACACCGCCACGCCCTTGGGCAGGCCGGTGGAACCGGAGGTGTAGATCACGTAGGCGAGGTTGTCGCCGTCCAGCGCCACATTCGGTGCTGTTTCGCTATAACCTGACCAGGCGTGCACCTGATCCACCGCCAAGGCTTCCAGGCCCTCCGGGATCGGCAACCGCTGCTGCACTGCAGAATGAGTCAGCAGCAATTTCGAGCGGCTGTCCTGCATCATGTACAGCAAGCGATCACGCGGGTACTCGATATCCAGCGGCACATACACGCCACCGGCTTTCATCACCGCCAGGAACGCCACCATGATTTCGGCACTGCGCGGCATGGCAATGGCCACGCGCACTTCCGGGCCGACGCCACGGGCAATCAGGGCATGAGCCAGACGGTTGGCCTGGCGATCCAGTTCGCCGTAGCTCAGGGTTTGTGCGTCGAACTTCACCGCCACCGCCGTCGGGTTTTCCCGGGCGCGATCGGCAAACAATTCGTGCACCCAGCGCTCGGCCGAGAAGCCAGAATCCGTGCGGTTCCAGAGTTGCAGGATCTGTTGTTGTTCGGCCGCGTCCAGCAAGCTCAACTGACTGAGCTGCTGCCGCGGGTTGGCAACCATCCCCTGCAGCAGGTTCTGCCAGTGGCGCGCCATGCGTTGCACAGTGCCAGCTTCGAACAGGTCCTGGGCATAACCCAGGGTGGCCCATATGCCTTCGGTAGACTCCTGGATATCCAGGTCCAGGTCGAAATGAGCGGTCTTGCTTTCCCACTCCAGCCCTTGCACCTGCAACGCTGGCAATTGGCGCTGAACCTGGACCTGGCCGACATCGGTCTGGTGGTTGAACATGACCTGAAACAACGGGTTATGACTCAGACTACGCTCAGGTTGCAGAGCTTCCACCAGTTGTTCGAACGGCAAGTCCTGGTGGGCCTGGGCCTCGACCGCGCGTTGTCGAACGTGCTGCAACAACTGCTCGACGCTCATCTGCCCATGCACATCCGCCTTGAGCACCTGAGTGTTGACGAAAAAGCCGATCAGCCGCTCGGTCTCGCTGCGATGGCGGTTGGCAATCGGCACACCGACGCGTATTTCTTCCTGGCCGCTGTAGCGGTGCAACAAAGTCTGGAACGATGCCAGCAGCAACATGAACAGGGTCACGCCCTGCTCTTGCGCCAACACCTTGAGACCCTGGGTGAGTTCGGGCGCCAGCTCGAAGGCCAGGCGCGCGCCACGGTGGCTCTGCACCGCCGGGCGCTGGTGGTCGAACGGCAACTCCAGCACGCTCTGCTCACCGCCCAACAGCTCACGCCAGTAGGCCAGTTGACGTTGCTTCTCGCCGGCGTCCATCCAGTTACGCTGCCATACGGCATAATCGGCGTACTGGATCGGCAACACCGGTAGCGGCACATCCTGGCCTTGGCTGTAACCGGCATACAACTGCACCAACTCCTCGACCACTAACTGCATTGACCAACCATCGGAGACGATATGATGCTGCACCAGCACCAACACATGCTCGTCGGCGGCCAGGCGCAGCAACGTCACGCGTAGCAACGGGCCCTGCTGCAGGTCGAACGGCTGGGCAATCAACGCTTCTACCCGGGCCTGAAGCTGGGCCTCATCGACATCAGCCTGGGTGATCGGCAAGGCCACCTGCGGTTCAATCACTTGCACCGCGCCGTCGTGATCCTGGCGAATATGGGTGCGCAAGCTTTCATGGCGCGCCAGCAAGCTATCGAAACTGTGCTGAAGCGCGCCTAGATCCAACTGCCCTTTCAAGCGTAATGCACTGGGGATGTGATACGCCGCACTCTGGGGCTCCAGTTGCCACAGAAACCATTGACGCTCCTGGGCATAAGACAACGGCAACGGCTGCTCGCGGCCCGCCGGCAGCAGAGGTGGCGCCGTCGGCATCGGGCTGTCCTGGGCCTGCAAGGCGGTGACAAATGCCTCCAGGCGTGGGTGTTCGAACACGGCCTTGAGCGGCACTTCCAGGCTCAGGGTCTGGCGTATCCGTGATACCACCTGCATCGCCAACAGCGAATGGCCGCCCAGTTCGAAAAAGTGCTGGTTCAGGCCCACGTGCTCGGTGCCGAGGACATCCGCCCAGATCGCTGCCACCTGTTGCTGCAACGGCGTGACCGGCGCCAGCCAGTCCCGTTGCATGGCGGCGGCTTCGGGTTTTGGCAGCGCCTGGCGGTCCAGCTTGCCGTTGGGGTTCAAAGGCATGTGGTCGAGGAAGATCAGGTGCGCTGGCACCATGTAGTCCGGCAGGTGTTCACGCAAGGTCAGCATCAGTTGTTCGCCAGCCTCCGCGCGCTCGGTTTCAGACAGCGTCTGCGCCGGCACCAGGTAGGCCACCAGTTGGTTGTCAGCCGCCAGCAACAAGGCTTCACGCACACTGTCCTGAGCCAGCAGTACGCTTTCAATCTCACCCAGTTCAATGCGGAAACCACGGATCTTGACCTGGTGGTCGACCCGCCCGACATACTCCACCACGCCGTCGGCGCGATAACGCGCCAGGTCGCCCGTGCGGTACAGGCGCTCGCCTGCCGCGCCGAACGGGTCCGCGACGAAACGTTCGGCAGTCAGGCCCGGCCGTTGTAAATAAGCGCGGGCCAAGCCACTGGCGCTGGCGATATAGAGTTCACCGACTGCGCCCAGCGCCAGCAAGTTCAGGTCGCGGTCCAGCACATACAGACCACGCCCTGGCAGCGCCCGGCCAATCGGGCTGGCACCGGCGGCGCTGACGGCGCTCGCGTCGGTGCAGTCCAGCACACTGGAGACCACAGTGGCCTCGGTAGGCCCGTAGGTGTTGAGCAAGCGCACATGGCTAAGCCCTGCGCGCTGCCACAGGAGTGGGCCATCCAACGGCATGGCTTCGCCGCCGATATGGATCTGGCGCAAGGCACCATAAGACCTCGGGCCCGCTGCCAGGCAGTCTTGCAGGAACAGCTTCCAGTAGGCCGTGGGCAAGTCGGCCAAGGTGATGCCCTGGGCGATGATCTGCCGATACAGCTCGGCACCGTCCCACAGTTGCGGGCCGCGCAGTACTACGGTGGCACCGAGGGTCAGGGCCGGGTACAACTGCTCGACAAAACCGTCGAAGTTCAGGGTGGCAAACTGCAACACCCGGTCTTGGGCAACCAGTTGCGAGTAATCCGCCGCGATGCCAACGAACTCACTCAGGGCAGCATGGCTGATGGCAACCCCCTTGGGCTTGCCGGTGGAGCCGGAGGTGTAGATCACGTACGCCAGGCTCTGGGGCTCGACATCAGTCGGTAGATTGTCCTCGGAGCACTGCGCCAATGGGGCCAGATCAATATCCACGGACGACACATGAGCCGGCAACGGCAGGCGCCCGCGCAGGTGGGATTGAGTCAACACCAGCCCGACGCCGCTGTCCTCAAGCATATGCACCAGGCGTTCGCGCGGGTACTCAGGGTCCAACGGCACATAGGCTGCGCCCGTCTTGAGCACCGCCAGCAAGCTGACCACCATGGCAAAGGAGCGCTCGACGCAGATCCCCACCCGCCCATCAGCGCCGATGCCCTGGGCCAGCAGGTAATGCGCCAGGCGGTTGGCCTGGCGATTCAGTTCGCCATAGCTGAGGGCCTGGTCATTCAGGGCCAGGGCCTGGCGGCCCGGCTGCCGGTCGGCCTGGGCTTCAAACAGCCGGTGCACCGCGTGCAGGGTGGTGGCACACGCCGGAGCATTCCAATCCTGGAGCATCACCTGTTGCTCCACGGCACTCAGCATCGGCAGCTCGCAGAGACGGCTGCGCGGTGCGTTCACCACCGCCTGCAACACGTGCTGCCAGTGCTGCGCCAAGCGCTCGACGGTAGCGGCGTCGAACAAGTCAGTGGCATAGGTCAGCGCAGCCCAGAGGCCCTCGGCGGATTCATGGGTATCCAGGCTCAGATCGAAATGGGTGGTCGGGCTGTCCCACTCCAGTTCCACCACACGCAGGCCCGGTAACTGCTGGCCTTCGCGGCCGCCCTGGGCATCGGTCTGGTGGTTGAACATCACCTGGAACAATGGGTTGTGGCTCAAGCTGCGTTCGGGCTGCAACGCCACCACCAGTTGTTCGAACGGCAGATCCTGATGGGCCTGGGCCTCCAGGGCGCGACGCTTGGTTTGTTGCAGCAGTTCGGCAAAGCTCATCTGCCCGTCGAGGTCAGCCTTGAGCACCTGCGTATTGACGAAGAAGCCGATCAGCCGCTCGGTTTCGACACGGTTTCGATTGGCATTCGGCACGCCAATACGAATGTCCGACTGCCCGCTGTAGCGATACAACAGGGCTTGGAACGACGCCAGCAACAGCATGAACGCCGTCACACCCTCCTGCTGCGCCAGGCGCTTGAGACCGGCCACCAGAGCCGGTGGCAGATGCACCTGCACGCTTGCACCGCGATGGCTTTGCTGCGCCGGACGCGGGCGGTCCAGCGGTAGCTCAAGCACCGGCTGCTCGCCGCCCAGCAGGGCCTGCCAATAGGCCAGCTGGCGCGCCTGCTCTCCGGCCTCCATCCAGCCTCGTTGCCACAAGGCGTAGTCGGCGTACTGGATCGGCAGCTCAGGCAGTTGCAAATCATGGCCCTGACTGTGAGCGGCGTAGAACTGCACCAGCTCTTCGACCATCACTTGCATCGACCAACCATCGGAGACGATGTGGTGCTGCACCATCACCAGCACATGTTCATCTTCGGCCAGTTGCAGCAGCGTCACGCGCAACAACGGCGCCTGGTGCAAATCGAACGGCCGTGCGACTTCGGCTTCCACCCGCGCCATCAACTGTGCCTCGTCGATACGCGCCTGGTGGATCTGCACCCGCGCCTGGGGCATCACCGCTTGCCAGAGGCGTTCGCCGTCCTCGACCAGTTGTGTGCGCAAGCTCTCATGCCGGGCCAGCAGGCTGTCGAAACTGCGCTGCAATGCCGCCAGGTCCAAGTGCCCGTGCAAACGCAGGGCCCCGGGGATGTGATAGGCGGTGCTGTCCGGATCCAGTTGCCAAAGGAACCACTGGCGCTCTTGAGCGTAGGACAGCGGCAGATGTTGGCCGTCCTCGCGGATCGAGGCAATCGGCAGTTGAGCGAAACTCATGCCCCGGCTTTGCAGGCGCTGGTAAAACTGCTGGCGCTGCTCCAGAGGCAAGCGAAGAAAGCGCGACACCAAGTCGATATTAGGATTGGAAAGCATGGTTCAAATCGCCTCTAGTTCGCTCAAAAAGTCACGCAGGTCATCAAAATCTTCCACGCTGCCGGCGCGGAAAGTGGCTGCCGCCTGCACGTAGGCACGCAGCGAATCGGTCTGGAACAGTTCCATCAGCGGCACGTCAAGGCCCAATTCGGCTTGCACCCGGGAGGTGATCTGGATCGCCAGCAAGGAATGGCCGCCGACTTCAAAGAAGTTGTCGTTCAGGCCCACTTGCGGCAGGTGCAGGATGTCGGCCCAGATCGCAGCGATCTGTTGTTCAAGCTCGGTTTGCGGGGCCACGTACTGTTGCTGCATCTGGCTCGCATCCGGCAATGGCAACCCCTTGCGGTCGAGCTTGCCGTTGGGGGTCAGCGGCATTTGCGCCAGGAATACGAAGTGGCTGGGCACCATGTAGTCCGGCAGGTCGGCTTTCAAGGCTCGCCGCAGGGCATCGCGAAACTCGGCGGGGTCTGCCAGGCTGACATCTGCCGGCACTACATAGGCCACCAACTGCTTGCCGGTCGGCCCCTCCTGGGCGACCACCACGGTTTCACCGACGCTGACCTGCTCGCGCAAACGCGCTTCGATTTCACCCAACTCGATACGGAAACCGCGGATCTTCACCTGATGGTCAACACGCCCCAGGTAGTCCACCACCCCATCCGGACGCCCACGGGTCAGGTCGCCGCTGCGGTACACACGGCTGCCCGGTTTGCCGAACGGGTCCGGCACGAAACGCTCGGCAGTCAGTGCCGGGCGCTCCAGGTAACCCCGGGCCACGCCCTCGCCGCCCAGGTACAACTCGCCTGCCACGCCGATGGGTTGCAGATTGAGTTGCGAATCCAGGACGTAACCGCTGCGGTTGCCGAGCAAGGTGCCGATGGGTGCGTAGACAGCGCCGCATGGGTCACCCTTGCGCGCTTTCCACAGCAACGGCGTAACCACGGTTTCGGTCGGGCCATAGCCGTTGAACAAATACGTTGGTTTGAGTGCACGCCATGCCAGGTCATAGCTGGCTTGAGCGACGGCATCACCGCCGAAGCAATACACCCGCACCGCCGGTGGGTTGCCGTCGCGTTCGGCATGTTCGGCCAACTGTTGCAGGTACACCGGCGGGAAGACCGCCATGGTCACGTTATGGCGGTGCATCTGCTCATAGGTGTATTCCGGCAACCACAGGCTGTCATCACGGATCAACACGCTGGCGCCGTTGATCAACGGGTGCATCCAGCCTTCGTGGGAGCCGTCGAAGGCGAACGACATAAAGTGCAGTTCGCAATCGGCCGGCGAGGTTTCATAGCGCTCGCCGGTGGCGATAATGTGCGCCACCAACGGCCCGTGAGACACCGCCACGCCCTTGGGCAGGCCGGTGGAACCGGAGGTGTAGATCACGTAGGCGAGGTTGTCGCCATCCAGCGCCACGTCTGGTGCCACGTCTAGTGCCGTATCACTGTAACCGGTCCATTCTTCGCTACGATCGATCGCCAGGGTGGTGAGCCCCTCGGGGATCGGCAGTTGTTGCAACGCACGGCTATGGGTCAGCAGCAGTTGCGCACGGCTGTCCTGCATCATGTAGAGCAAGCGATCACGCGGGTACTCGATATCCAGCGGCACATACACGCCACCGGCTTTCATCACCGCCAGGAACGCCACCATGATCTCGGCGCTGCGCGGCATGGCAATCGCCACGCGCACTTCCGGGCCGACGCCACGGGCAATCAGGGCATGAGCCAGACGGTTGGCCTGGCGATCCAGTTCGGCGTAGCTCAGGGTTTGCGCATCGAACTTAACCGCCACCGCATCCGGGGTTTCCCGGGCACGGTCGGCTACCAACTCGTGGACAAGACGCTCGGCGCAGAAACCGGCGTCGGTCTGGTTCCACAGCTCAAGGATGTGCTGTTGCTCATCCTGGCCCAGCAGCTTCAATTGGCCGATAGCCTGTTGTTGGTCGGCCACCATTGCCCGCAACAGGTTCTGCCAATGCCCGGCCATCCGCTCGATGGTCGCCACAGCGAACAGGTCAGTGGCGTAACTCAGGGAGGCGCGCAGCACGGTCGGGTTTTCTTCCACATCCAGCGCCAGGTCGAACTGGGCCACGCCCTCATCCAGATCCAGGACCTCCACGTGCAGGTCGGTCAGGCGACTCAGGTGGCTGTCGGCACCGCTTACACGGTGGTTGAACACTACTTGGAACAACGGGCTCAGGCTCAGGCTGCGCTCCGGTTGCAAAGCCTGCACCAACTGCTCGAAGGGCAGGTCCTGGTGCGCCTGAGCCTCCAAAGAGCGCTGGCGTACCTGGTGCAGCAATTGCTCCACGCTCATCTGGCCATGAATATCGGCCTTGAGCACTTGGGTGTTGACGAAGAAGCCAATCAAACCCTCGGTTTCGAGACGGTTGCGGTTGGCAATCGGCACGCCGACGCGCACGTCCTCCTGGCCGCTGTAGCGATGCAACAAGGCCTGGTAAGACGCCAGCAGCACCATCGGCAGCGTCACACCCGCGCTGCGTGCCAGGCTGCGCAAGCCGTCCAACAGCTCGGGGGCCAACTCGATGCCCAAGCGGGCGCCGCGATGGCTTGGCTGAGCCGGGCGCGGGTGATCGAACGGCAATTCCAGCACCGGTTGCTCGCCGCCCAAATGCTCGCGCCAGTAGGCCAGTTGACGTGCCTGCTCGCCCGCGGCCATCCAGTCGCGTTGCCATACGGCATAGTCGGCGTACTGGATCGGCAGCATCGGCAGGCTTGGGGTTTGACCCTGGCTGAAGGCGGCATACAACTGCACCAACTCCTCAACCATCAGTTGCATCGACCAACCATCGGAGACGATGTGGTGCTGCACCAGCACCAGCACATGATCATCGTCGGCCAGACGCAGCAACTTGACCCGCAGCAGTGGCCCGCGCAGCAGGTCGAACGGGTGGGCGACCACTTCGGCGACCCGCGCCTTGAGGCTAGCGTAATCACTATCGACCCGGTCGATATCGACGCAGCCAACGGCCTCAATGACCTGCAACGCACCGGTGGCCTGTTGCTGAAAATGCGTGCGCAAGCTTTCATGGCGTGCCAGCAGGCTGTCGAAGCTGCGTTGCAGTGCACTCAGGTCCAACGGCCCTTGCAAACGCAAGGCGCTGGGGATGTGGTACGCGGCGCCGGTCGGGTCCAGTTGCCAGAGGAACCATTGGCGCTCCTGAGCGTAGGACAGCGGCAAAGGCTGCGTGCGGTCGGCCTTGAGCAACGCTGGCGCAGGAGCGCACTCCTCGCCCAAGGCCCGAACGAAATCACTCAGCAGCGGGTGTTCGAACAAGGTCTTGAGCGCAACTTCCAGTGTCAGGGCCTGGCGAACCCGCGACACCACACGCGTAGCCAGCAATGAATGGCCACCCAGCTCGAAGAAGTGGTCGTCGAGGCCGACCTGCGGCACCTCCAGCACTTCGGCCCAGATGGCCGCCACCTGCTGCTCGCGCAGGGTTACCGGTGCTATATGGCCTTTGAGTGAATCGCCAACCTCCGGCTTGGGCAGCGCCTTGCGGTCGAGCTTGCCGTTGGGGGTCAAGGGCAGGCTATCGAGGAACATCCAGTGCGCAGGCACCATGTAATCCGGCAGGCGCTCGCGCAGCGCGGCTTTGTACGCCTGCTGTGGCTGCGGTGCGGAGCTGACCAGATAGGCGATCAGGCGGTCGTTATCGGCCAGCACCACCGCTTCGCGTACACCGTCGTGCTCACGCAGACAGGCTTCGATTTCACCCAGCTCGATCCGGAAGCCACGGACCTTGACCTGATGGTCGACGCGCCCGATGTACTCCACCACGCCGTCGGCCCGGTAGCGTGCCAGGTCACCGGTGCGGTACAGGCGTTCGCCCGGCGCCCCAAACGGGTTGGGCACGAAGCGTTCGGCAGTGAGGGCCGGCTGCCTGTGGTAACCGCGCGCCAGGCCGACACCGCCGATCAGCAGCTCGCCAGACGCGCCTTGCGGGCATGGAGTGAGGCCGGGATTGAGGATAAACAACCCGGTATTGGCAATCGGCCGTCCAACGAAAGGCTGCGCTTGGTGCAGACGATGAGCCGCTGACCAGATGGTAGTTTCCGTCGGGCCATAGAGGTTCCATACGGTACCTTGCAGCTCGAGCAGGCGCTGGGCCAAGTCGGCTGGCAGCGCTTCACCACCGCACAGACAGGTTATGCCACTCAGTAAATGGGCGCGCGGGCTATCGAGCAACATGCGCCAGCTCGATGGCGTGGCCTGCAGCACACTCGCGGCCTGACGCTGGGCCAGTTCGAGAATCGCCTCAGGGTCGAGGGCCATGTCCTGGGCGCTCAGTAGCACTGTGCCGCCCATACTCAGCGGCACGTACAGCTCCAGGGCGAAGATATCGAACGAGAAGGTCGTCAGCGACAACAGCCGCGTCTGCCGGCCAATATCCAAGGTGCCGGCCATACCGCTGGTAAAGCTGCACAGCGCCTGGTGGCCTACCATCACCCCTTTAGGCTTGCCGGTGGAGCCGGAGGTGTAGATGACGTAGGCCAGATTTTGCGGTGTAACGCCAACCTGCGGGTTATATGCCTGCGTGCCGACATCCTCGACCATCAGCACCTGCACGCCTTGCGGCTGCACCAGGCGCCCTTGCAGGTGCGCCTGGGTCAGCAGCACCCGGGCGCGGCTGTCTTCGAGCATGAACGCCAGGCGCTCTGCCGGGAATTGCGGGTCGAGTGGGACATAGGCGCCACCGGCCTTGAGAGTCGCGAGCAAGCCGACCACCATGTCCAGGGAGCGCTCCACGTGCACTGCCACCAGCACGTCCGGGCCGACGCCCATGGCGATCAAACGATGGGCCAGGCGATTGGCGCGGCGGTTGAGTTCACCGTAGCTCAGGCGCTCCTCGTCGAAGTGCAGCGCGATGGCGTCGGGTTGCGCCACGGCCTGGGCCTCAAACAGCTGGTGTACGCAGTGTTCGTGTGGGTATGGGGTGTCGCTGCGGTTCCAGTCGTGCACCATTTGTTGCCATTGCGACGTGCTCAGCATCGCCAGTTCATCCAAGGGCTGGGAGGCATCGTGCACGACCGCGCGCAGCAAGTTTTGCCAATGCTCGGCCAGACGCTCCACCGTTGCAGCGTCAAACAAGTCGGTGGCGTAGGTCAGGGACGCCCAGAGGCCGTCGGCCGATTCCTCGGTTTCCAGGTTCAGGTCGAACTGCGTGCTGTGACCCGCCCAGTCCATTGGCTGCAACACCAGGCCAGACAGTTGCACTGAACCCGAACGCAGGCTGCTTTGATGATTGAACATCACCTGGAATAGTGGGTTATGGCTCAGGCTGCGCTCCGGCTGCAACACCTGCACAAGTTGCTCGAACGGCAGGTCCTGATGGGCCTGGGCTTCTAAAGCGCGCAGTTTGACTTGGCCCAGCAACTGCTCGAAAGGCATCTGCCCGTGCAACTGCGCCTGCAGCACTTGGGTATTGACGAAGAAGCCCATCAGCCGCTCGGTTTCGAGACGATTACGGTTGGCGATCGGCACGCCGACGCGAACCTGCGACTGGCCGCTGTAGCGGTGCAGCAAGGTCTGGAACGAGGCCAGCAGGAGCATGAACAAGGTCACGTCCTGGCGTTCGGCCAAGGCTTTGAGCTCAGCCAGCATCACGCGGTCAAGATGGATCTGCCGGCGTGCGCCGCGATAGCTCTGCACCGCTGGGCGCGGATGGTCCAGCGGCAAGTCCAGCAGCGGATGTTCGTTACCCAGACGGGCGCACCAGTAATCGAGCTGGCGTTGTTGCTCCCCTGCCGCCATCCAATCACGCTGCCAACGGGCATAGTCGGCGTACTGGATCGGCAAGGCCGGCAAGTCCGCGTCACCTTGGTACAGCGCTACCAACTCGTCGATCATGACCTGCATCGACCAGCCATCAGAGATGATGTGGTGCTGGGTAATGACCAGCACGTGGTGCTCAGGCGCGACGACCAGCAACTTGACGCGCATCAATGGGCCGTCAAGCAGGTCGAACGGGCGCTGGATTTCTTCGCTGACGGCGTGCTCGATGGCATCGGCGTCGATCGCTTGCTGCTCAATCGGCACGGTCAGACTGGGGTGGACGACTTGCAAGGTGTGCTCGCCCGCCTCCACAAACGTAGTGCGCAGCGGCTCATGACGCTGCACCAGGGCCTGGACGGCGCGTGCAAGTGCCGCACTGTCGAGTTGACCGCGCACGTGCAATGCAGTCGGTACATGGTAAGCCGCGCTGGCCGGGTCCAATTGCCACAGGAACCATTGACGCTCCTGAGCAAAGGACAACGCCAGCGGCTGCTCACGTCCAAGTACTTGGAGCGCTGGCGCCGTATCGGCCGTCAAGCCTGCGCAAGCCGCCGCGAAGGCTGCCAGCGTCGGCTGTTCGAACAGGGCCCGCAACGGCACGTCCAGCTTGAGGTCGTGACGCACCCGTGAGATCACCTGAGTCGCCAGCAACGAGTGACCGCCGCGCTCGAAGAAGTGGTCGTCCAGGCCAACCCGCTCCACGTGCAGCACCGCTTGCCAGATCGCTGCCAACTGCACCTGCAAAGGGCTCTGAGGTGCCACGTACACGGCGCACGCCTGGCTCAGATCCGGTGCCGGCAGCGCCCGGCGGTCGAGCTTGCCATTGTTGTTAAGCGGCAAGGCATCGAGTACCACCCAATGTCCCGGCACCATGTAATCCGGTAACGCCTGACGCAAGCGAGTGGCCAGTGCCTGCGTTTCCAACTGCTGATCGTCGGCGGGTACCACATACGCCACCAACTGCATGCCGATCGCGCTCGGCTGGGCAATCACTGCCGCTTCACGCACGTCGGGCAAGGCTTGCAGGCTGGCTTCGATCTCGCCCATTTCGATACGAAGGCCGCGAATCTTCACCTGATGGTCGATACGCCCCACGTATTCCAGCGCCCCCGCCGCGTTGTACCGGGCCAGGTCGCCACTGCGATAAAGCCGCGCACCGGGCGTGGCGGAAAATGGGTCCGGCAAGAAGCGCTCGGCAGTGAGCGCCGGGCGATCGAAGTAGCACTGGGCCAAGCCCGCCTCGGCGCCGATGCATAACTCGCCCACACCGTCGGTGCTCAGCAGTTCGAAACCGCTGTCGAGCACATACAGCGCACGCCCCGCAATCGCCTGCCCAATCGGTACGCCGTACGCGTCGTTGGCATCGGTCAACTGGCAGTCATGCACGCTGGACACCACCGTGGCTTCGGTCGGCCCGTAGGTATTGACCAGGCGCACATGACCAAGCCCTGCGGCATGCCAGGCACGTACACCCTCCACCGCCATGGCTTCACCGCCCACATGCACCTGGCGCAGCTTGCCCAGGGAGCGGCAGTGCACTGCACATTCCTGCGCCAACAGATACCAGTAGGCCGCCGGCAAGTCGGCCAGGGTTACGCCTTGCTCGACGATCTCCCGCGCCAGTTGCCCGGCGTCCCACAGCTCATCACTGCGCATGATCAACGCTGCACCCACACACAAGGGCGGGAAGCACTGCTCGACAAAACCGTCGAAACTGAAGGTCGCAAACTGCAAGACGCGATCCTCGGCACTCAAGCGGCTGTACAGCGTGGCACTGTCGCAGAATTGACCGAGGGCGGCATGATCGATGGCCACACCTTTGGGCTGACCGGTGGAGCCCGAGGTGTAGATCACATATGCCAGATCAGCAGCGGCAGCAGGGTTGGGCACGTTGGTCGTCGGGTAGCCGGCCAGCTCGTCACCGCAGGCGGTGAAATCCACACGTGCCAGTCCTTGGGGCAATGGCAGATCCACGAGCAAGCCCACTTCGCTGAGCAGCAGGTTGAGTCGGCTGTCGGCGAGCATGTAGGCCAGGCGCTCGACGGGGTATTTCGGGTCCAGCGGTACGTAGGCCGCGCCACTTTTGAGTACCGCCAACAGGCTGACAATCAACTGTGGGCCACGACGCGAAGCCAGGCCCACCCGTTGTCCGGGACCGACACCAAGCTCCAATAGGCGATGGGCCAGACGATTGGCCCGCTGGTTTAGCTCGGCGTACGTCAAGCCTTCGCCACCGGCCAGTACAGCCATGGCGTCTGGGGTGGCCTGGGCTTGGGCAGCGATGCGTTGATGCACGCGCTCGTTACCCTGGGCAGCCGCAGCTGACCGGCTGAGAGCGAGCATATTCTGCTGTGCGGTGGCGTCGAGAAGGCGCAGGTTACCAAGGGGTACATGGGCATCTGCGAGCAATTGCGCCAGCAGGTGTTGAAGGTTGGCGCTCAGGCGGGCGACTTGCGGCTCGCTGAACAGCGAACGGTCGTAGCTGAACTCCAGGCGCAGGTTGGCCCCCAGCTCAATGCCCAGGGTCAATGGGTAGTGCGTTTGTTCATGGTTGTGCAGGCGGCCGAAGGTCAGGCCAGCCGGCGCGCCTTGCTTGAGCGCCTCGGCAACCGGGAAGTTTTCGAACACCAGCAAGGTATCGAACACCGCGCCGTGATGGCCGGCCCAAGCCTGGATATCGTAGAGCGGTACATGCTCATGGTCGCGCAGGCTGAGGTTGAGCGCTTGCAACTCGCCGAGCCAGCTTGCGACCGACTGGGCTGGCGAGGCTGCACTGATGATCGGCAAGGTATTGATGAACAGGCCCAGTTGCTGCTCGATCCCTGGCAGTGGCGCGGAACGCCCGGCCACGGTGGCGCCGAAGGCCACGCAATCCTGGCCTGTGTAGCGCTGCAACAGCAGGCTCCAGGCGCCTTGCAACACGGTATTGAGGGTCACTTTGTGCTGGCGCGCAAACTCGCCGAGACGTCGGGTAACGTCGCTGTCCAGCGCCACGTGATGGTCCGCCATGCCGATCCCGTCCACCGGCTTGCGCAGTGCCTGGGCCAGCAAGGTCGGCGCCGGCAATGCTGCCAGTGCGGCTTTCCAGAACGCTTCGCCAGAGCCTTGCTGTTGCAACCAGCCCAAATAATCGCGCCATTGCCCCAGTGGTGCGGGCACAGCCTGGCCTGCGTAGTGAGCAATGACTTCGCCAAGCAACTGCGCGTTGCTCCAGCCATCCATGAGAATGTGGTGGCTGGTAAAAATCAGGTGCCAGGCCGCGCCCGCACCGCGCACCAGGGTCAGGCGAAACAGCGGCGCGGCATTCAGTGCGAAACCGCGCTCACGTTCAGCCTGGGCCAGGGCGTCGAAGTCGGCATACGGGTCTTCAATCACTTGCAGTTGCAGGTCAACCTGGTGCTGGATCAACTGGTGAGCACTGTCCATTCCCAACCAGTGGAAGCTGCTGCGCAGGGTGTCATGGCGGTCCAGCGCGGCCTGCCACGCACGCCCGAAGGCCAATAGGTCGAGCCCTTCGATGTCGAGCCGCAACTGGTTGATATAAGACTGGGCCTCGGGCGCAAGCAACGTGTGGAACAACATGCCCTGCTGCATCGGCGACAGCGGGTGAAGATCGGCAATGGCCGACCCCGCCACGGGCAATGCATCCAGTTGCTGCTGAGTAAGACGTGCCAACGGAAAATCCGACGGGGTCACCTGCCCTGCCGGAGCAGCACAGCAATGTTCGATCAACGCCTTGAGTTCAGCGGTGTATTCATCCGCCAGACGCTGGACGCTCGACACGTCAAACATCTCACGACTGAAGCCCCATTGCAGCGCCAACTCACCGCCATACACCTGCCCTTCCACTGTCAACCAGTTGGCCAGCGGTGCCTCGGGATCCTGGGCTTGGCCGCTGCCTTCACTGGCCGGTACGAAGAGTGCCGACTCATTGAACTGACGGTCGAACTGGCCCAGGTAGTTGAACGTAATGCGCGGTGCGGCGAGGTTCGCCAGGCTTTCGCGGGCCTGCGGCGACCCCAGGTAACGCAGCAGACCGTAACCCAGGCCCTTGTCGGGCACGGCGCGCAGTTGCTCCTTGACCGATTTGATCGCATCGGACAACTCGCCTTCGGCGCGCAGACGCACCGGGAACAGGCTGGTAAACCAGCCGACGGTGCGGCTCAGGTCGATGTCGTCGAACAGGTCTTCGCGGCCATGGCCTTCGAGCTGGATCAGCGCAGCGGGTTGTTCGCTCCAGCGGCTGATCACCCGCGCCAGGGCCGTCAGCAGCAGGTCGTTGACCTGGGTGCGATAGGCCGCCGGTGCGTCTTGCAGCAACCGGCGGGTCTGCTCGGCGTCGAGGCGGGTTTCCAGTTTGGTGCCCAGCCGGTTTTGCAGGCCGCCCTCGGGGTGGTCGCAAGGTAGATCGGTGTCGACCGATTGCGCCTGCCAGTACGGCAGTTGTTCGTCGAGGGTTTGCGCGTGGTCGTGAAGTTGCTGCGCCCAATGCTGGTACGCGCTGGTTTTCGCCGGCAGCGACTGTTCGCGGTAAGCCTGTTGCAGGTCTTCGAGCAGGATGCGCCAGGACACACCATCGACGACCAGGTGGTGGATCACCAGCAGCAAGCGTTGGCTGCCATCGGCCATGCTCACCAATGCGGCGCGTATCAGCGGGCCTTGTTCGAGGTCGAGGCTGCGCTGGGCTTCATCACAAAGCGCTGCCAACTCGGCGTCGATGTTGGCGTGGGACTGCCACAGCAGCGGCTCGGCGAGGGGCGCCGCATGGCTCTGATGCCAGCCATCCGCCTGCTGCACAAAACGCAGGCGCAAGACGTCGTGATGCTGGATCAGCTGGTTCAAGGCCGCTTCCAGCTGCGCGGGCTGCAACGCCTCTCGCGGGGTCAGCAGCAACGACTGGTTCCAGTGATGATGTGCCGGGATCGCCTGGGCGAAAAAGTGCTGTTGCACTGGGGTCAGAATCACCTCGCCACTGAGCGGGCCCTGGTCGATCAGGCTGACTTGGTCGAAGCTGGCCACCCGTGAAAGGCTACGGATGCTTTGGTACTGGAACAGGTCCCGGGGGCTGAGTCGGATACCGGCCCGGCGGGCGCGGCTGACCACCTGGATAGAAATGATCGAGTCGCCACCCAGCTCGAAGAAGTTATCGTCCTGGCCGACCTGTTCAACGCCGAGCACATCGCTCCAGATCGCCGCCAGGGCTGTTTGCAGGTCGCCTTGTGGGGCGATAAACGCCTGTTGCAGCGCTGCATCCGGCAGTGGCAATGCCTTGCGGTCAAGCTTGCCGTTGGCGGTCACCGGCAGCTTGGCCAGGGTGAGGAAGTGGGTCGGCACCATATATTCCGGCAGGCTGCCGAGCAGCCAGGCCTTGAGGTCGGTCGGCTCCTCGCCTTCACACACCAGGTACGCGACCAATTGTTTGCCACCTTGCACCAACACCACCGCTTCGCGCACTTGCGGGTGCTGCATCAGGCGGGTTTCGATTTCGCCCAGTTCGATACGCAAGCCGCGCAACTTGACTTGGTGATCGAGACGGCCGAGGTATTCGATCACACCATCGGCGCGCTGGCGCACACGGTCACCGGTACGATACAGCCGCTCACCCGTCACGAACGGGCTTGGCACAAAACGTTCGGCGGTCAACGCCGGGCGCCGATGATAACTGCGCGCCAGGCCAGTACCGCCCAGGTACAGCTCGCCAGCTACACCGTCAGGCACCGGGTTGAGTTGGGCGTCGAGCACATAGGTGGCGAGGTTGGCGATCGGGCGGCCGATGGGTACGCTGTCGGCGCCTTCGTCGATGCAGGTCCAGTGGGTGACGTCGATGGCCGCTTCGGTCGGGCCATAGAGGTTGTACAGCGCCACATCGGGCAGCCTGGCGAACACCTGCCGTTGCGCATCCAGGGGCAAGGCTTCGCCACTGCACACGATTCGCGTGAGGCTCGCACACGTTTGAACGCCCGGCTCATGGATAAACACCTGCAACATCGACGGCACGAAGTGCAACGTGGTGATGGCGTACCGGCCGATGGTTTCGATCAGGCGCGCCGGTTCACGGTGCTCCCCAGGCGCCGCAACCACCAGGCGCGCACCGGTCATCAGCGGCCAGAAGAATTCCCACACCGACACGTCGAAGCTGAACGGGGTTTTCTGCAACACCGCATCCGCGGCATCCAGACCGTACGCCTGCTGCATCCAGCTCAAGCGGTTGACCAGCGCTCGATGGCTGTTGCCGGCGCCCTTGGGCTTGCCGGTGGAGCCGGAGGTGTAGATCACATAGGCGAGATTGAGTGCATCAATAGCGACGGCGGGCGCTGTGTGGCTGTAGCCGTCGAGCCACAGCGCCGGCTGATCCAGGGCAATCACCTGGATACCGGCAGCGGGCAGCGCGGCCAGCAGGCTTTGCTGGCTGAGCAGCAACCGAATGCCGCTGTCTTCGATCATGTAGGCCAGGCGTTCCTGGGGATACTCGGGGTCGAGGGGCACGTAGGCGCCACCGGCCTTGAGAATCGCCAGCAAGCCGATGACCATTTCGACGGAACGCTCGACACAGATCCCCACCAGCACGTCGGGGCCTACGCCCTGCTCGCACAAGGCGTGGGCCAGCTGGTTGGCCCGGCTGTCGAGCTGGGCGTAGGTCAAGGTGGTTGTACCGAATACCAGTGCCGGTGCATCCGGGGTGCGCTGAACCTGGTCTTCGATCAGGTGATGAATTGCGCGTTCGGTTGGGTATGGCTCGGCAGTCTGGTTCCAGGTGTGAACCAGCCGGTGCTGTTCTTGGGCATCAAGCATCGACAATTCGCCGATACGCTGTTCGCCATCCAACACCATCGCCTGCAACAGGCTGATCCAGTGTTGGGCCATGCGGTCGATGGTCGGCGCGTCAAACAGGTCATTGGCGTAGGTCAGCGCGGCGTGCAGGGTGCCGGATTTTTCATAGGTGTCCAGGGTCAGGTCGAACTGCGTGGTGCGGCCTTGCCATTCCACCAGGGCCAGCTCAAGGCCGGACGCGGTACTGACCGAAGCGATGTCGGCGACGACCGGCTGGTGGTTGTACATCACCTGGAACAGCGGCGTGTGACTCAGGTTGCGCTCGATTTTCAGCGCTTCTACCAGGCGCTCGAAGGGCAATTCCTGATGGGCCTGGGCACCCAGGGCGTGTTCCTTGATGCCTTGCAACAGCTCGGTCACGCGGGTTTGCCCGCTCAGTTCGGTGCGCAACACCTGGGTATTGACGAAGAAACCGATCAGCCCTTCGACTTCAGTGCGGTTGCGATTGGCAATCGGCACGCCGACGCGGATATCACCCTGGCCCGTATAGCGATGCAGCAGCACATTGAACGCGCCCAGCAGCAGCATGAACAAAGTGACGTTGTGTTTTTGCGCGCAACTGCGCAGTTGTACCGCCAATGCCGGATCAATCGCGAAGTTATACCGCGTGCCTTGATGGCTGGGCATCGCCGGGCGTGGGTGGTCGGTGGGCAGTTCCAGTACCGGATGCTCGTCGCCCAGGCGCGCCTGCCAGTATTCCAACTGGCGCGCCTGCTCCCCCGCTTCCAGCCAGCGCCGTTGCCACAGGGCATAGTCGCTGTACTGGATCGGCAGCGCCGGCAATTGCGGTTCTTCGTTGCGCTCATGGGCGTCATAGCAACGAATGAACTCGTCGATCAGCACGTTCATCGACCAACCATCAGAGACGATGTGATGCAGGGTCAGCAGCAGCACGTGCTCTTGATCGGCGAGTTTGAGCAGTTGCACACGCAGCAGCGGGCCGTGCTCCAGGTCGAACGGCAACAGGGACTGGCGGGTAGCGGCGTCGCTGACGGCCTGCTCGCGCTCGGCGGCTGGCAAGGCGCTGACGTCCAACTGCTCGACATTCACCGCCGGTTCTACCGCCACCTGCGCCAAGCGCTCGTCGGCCTGTCGCTGGAACACGGTGCGCAGGGTTTCGTGACGCGCCACCAGGCTGGCGAACGCCTGCTCCATCGCAGGTAGGCTCAGCGCGCCGGTCAAGCGCACCGCGCCAGGTAAATTGTAGGCGCCACTGGCCGGTTCCAATTGCCAGAGAAACCACATGCGCTGCTGCGCGTAGGAAAGCGCCTGGCGATCCTCAACCTCCACCCCTGCCGGTATCGGAAACCTGGAAAAATCCACGCCCTCTTTCTGCAGGGCTTGCAGGAACAGTTGGCGTTTTTCCAGGGGCAGCCCGATAAACCGGCGAGCAAGTTTCAAGGAGTCTTCAGCATTCATTTCTTCGAATCCGGGGCAATAGGCGGGAAGCACAAAGGCACGTCGTCCCTATAAAACGAACCGGGAAGGGAAAAATTAGCGGGGGGATGGGTGGCATCGAGCGAGCTGTCATCAAGGGTTACATCAATTCCGGGAAAGGCACACGCCCCCGAGCTAGCATTGACGAACACCACTTTTTGCAACTACATTTAGTTACACGCAAGGAACGTCGTGTCCAAAAATGAAAAGCTGCTCGCCAAATTGCTCAATGAGCACATGGCATTTACCTGGCCCGAGCTCGTCACGCTGTTACGCCGACTCGGATACACACTGATTGAAGGGGCTGGAAGCCGCGTCAAGTTCGATATCGGCGACCCCAGTGCAATGATCACGTTGCACAAGCCTCACCCGGGCAACGAACTGAAACATTACATTCGGCGCCAGATCATCGAACAATTGAAATCAGGAGAACTGATTCAGTGAACAACCAGCTCAAACATAAAGGCTACATCGGCTCTATCGAGGCCAGCCTCGAAGACAACTGCCTGTTCGGCAAGATTTTATTCATCAAGGCATTAGTGAGCTACGAAGGCAAAACCGTCGCAGAACTGGACGCAGCCTTTCGCGAAGCCGTGGACGATTATCTGGCTACCTGCCAGACCCTGGGGCAATCACCTGAGAAGCCATGCAAGGGCTCGTTCAACGTACGCGTTGGGCATGAACTGCATCTGGCAGCCGCTCTGGCCGCAATGCGTAAAAAGGTGACGTTGAACGACCTTACGCGCCAAGCGCTGAATGAGTTTCTGCAACAGCACGACGACGGTCTAGCGGCGGTTTGAATTGGCCAGTCAGGCAACATCGCCACAGGGCTCGTTCGATGCGTGTGGCGAAGTGACGACGCGAGTCATCCCAAATGGTCTTATTCGGGCATTAGAGTTCGTTGACTCCAATCAGAACTAAAGGGTCCATTGTGTTTTTCCACCCGGACTTCTAAATTGAAATCAACGCCCTTCCTGATCCTTGGTCCGCAGTAACGTCCAATGGCATAGACACCCGGAGTCTTGCTATGAACGACATCAGCCCGCCGCCTCCCCCACAAAAAAACTCAACCGGCCTGGAAATACCTGCGCTTGAATGTCCATTACCGATACGACTGGACGAAGCGCTCGGCAACCGTATCAATGCGCTGTTAATGGCGTGGATCAATCGAATCGGTATTTTCGAGGGGCAGTTGGATCACGTAAGGGCCTCGAACTTCGGGCGTTTCGTAATGCTGTGTCACGCCGACACCGACGACGTTCAACGCTTGCTACTGTCTGCAAAATGCATGGCGGCGCTGTTCGCGGTAGACGATCACTATTGTGATGATGAGCGAAGTGGCGCCAACCCCAAGCTCCTGGGCGCACGCTTGTCACTGGCCCTGGCCGCCCTGGACAGGGCATATCTGATTCCATCCCACGACCTCGCGCTCAAACGTGCGCTCAACGATGATCCGGTTTTACGTGGATTGCGGGGATATATGAACCACCTGGATCGCTATGCGACACCCTCGCAGAAAGCTCGCGTTCAGTCGGAGACCATTGCGATGTTCGTGACCATGAATGCGGAAGCTTCATGGCGCATCGAACACAGCCTGCCTCAAGTCTGGGAATATTTGGCACATCGTCAAGTCAACAGCTTTTTACCTTGCATGGCCCTCATTGATATTGTCGGCGGCTATGAACTGGGTGCCGATACTTATTTTTCTGCGCCTGTACGCGAAGTGATCGCCCTAGCTGCAAGTTTGACCATGCTCGTCAATGACTTGTATTCCGCATCCAAAGAGCAAGAGCCTGGCATCGGTGATTTCAACCTGCCATTGCTGCTGGCAAACGAACAAGGTTGTTCATTACAGCAAGCCTTGTGGTTGACAGCCGATCTTCACAACACGCTTATACGTAGATATGAAGCCAAGGAAAGAAGGCTGCTCAAACAGGCCTCCCCCACGCTCAAGCGCTTCCTCGGCGGGGTAAAAGCCTGGCTGGGCGGCAATTACGAGTGGCATCGACACAGCGGTCGCTATCAAGTGTGAACAAGCCGGCACTCAGCCCAACCGCCGATACCCCAACCATGCGGCCAACAACACCACCGCCCCCGCCGCCAACGCCACCCGGAACCCACTGGCAGCGCCGAAATGATCGATCATCCAACCAGAGCTGGCGGCGCCGATAGCAACGCCGATGCTCAGCCCGGTGATCAACCAGGTCATGCCTTCGGTAAGACGGCTGGGCGCAACGATCTGCTCGACCATGGCCATCGACACGATCAAGGTGGGCGCAAAGAACAGGCCGGAGATAAATATGGCGACGGCCAGGCCGGGGATGTTGCTCACCAGCAACAAGGGCAAGGTAGTCAACGCCGTGGCCACACCGCAGAACAGGAACTGACGCGGCAACGGCGCCTTGAGCTTGAGGGCACCGAAAGCCAGCCCGGCCAGGCACGAACCGATGGCGTACACCGACAGCACAACACTCGCCGCCGCCGGCTGGCCCTGATGCTGGGCGAACGCCACACTGACCACGTCCACCACGCCGACGATCACGCCCATGGCCAGCAGCAAGGTCATCAGAATCAAAACCGCAGGGGAAGCGATCAGCCAGCGGCCATGCGCGCCGTGGTGCTCGTGTATGGGTGGCTCGGTTTGCCGCTGCATTACAAAGGTGGTGACGCCCACCGCTAGTAACAATGCCGCCACCAAAGGGCCGGCTTCGGGGAACAGCACTACGCTCAGGCCCACAGAAATGGGTGGGCCGATAATAAAGCACACCTCATCCAGCACCGACTCCAGAGCAAACGCGGTTTGCAGCCTGGGCTGGCCGCGGTACAACTCGGTCCAGCGCGCCCGCACCATGGCGGACATATTGGGCATGCAGCCGGCCAGCGCAGCAAACAGGAACAGCGTCCAGCTTGGTGCCTGCAAACGCGTACACAGCAACAACATCAATAGCGCCCCGCCGCCGATCAGTGCGGCTATCGGCAGGACCTTGCCCTGGCCGTAGCGGTCCACCCAACGCGACACTTGCGGCGCACAAAACGCCGTGGCCAGGGCAAACACCGCCGCCACCGACCCCGCCAGCCCATAACCGCCATGGACTTGGGCGAGCATGGTGATCAGGCCGATACCGGTCATCGAGATTGGCATGCGCGCCAACATGCCTGCGAGCACAAAGGCTCGGGCGCCTGGGACCTGGAATAATTCGGCGTAAGGGTTTGCCATCCTGCGTAACCTCTTGCTCAAGCCGCGGCCTTGCTATCTGAAACGATGCGGGCAGAATACATACGGTGCGTATGTGATGGATCATGCTTCGCATACGCACCGTATGTCAATCACCAACCAATGAGACTTCCATGAGCCGAGCCCGTGCCGAAATGATCGAAGAGACTCGCGCCCGCCTGATCGCAAGT
This sequence comes from Pseudomonas sp. HN8-3, assembly GCF_020790195.1. Taxonomy (NCBI): domain Bacteria; kingdom Pseudomonadati; phylum Pseudomonadota; class Gammaproteobacteria; order Pseudomonadales; family Pseudomonadaceae; genus Pseudomonas; species Pseudomonas sp. HN8-3. The sequence goes on along the minus strand of NZ_CP086206.1, from coordinate 2,463,765 downwards.
GCGCGCCGGGCATTCGCCACCCAAGGCTATGCCCATACCTCGATGGATGACTTTACCGCTCAAGCCGGGCTGACGCGCGGTGCGTTGTACCATCACTTTGGTGACAAAAAAGGCTTGCTGGCAGCCGTAGTCGCCCAGCTCGACAGCGAGATGGACGAGCACTTGCAACGCATCAGCGCGCAGGCCATAGAGCCCTGGAGCGGGTTTTGCGAACGCTGCCGAGCTTATCTGCGCATGGCCCAGGATCCGGAAATCCAGCGCATTGTGTTGCAGGATGCGCCAGCGGTGCTGGGGGATACCGGCTCACAACACCACTGCGTTGAGTCGTTGCGCCAACTCTTGGAGGCCCTGATGCAAGCCGGATGGGTGGAGCCGGCACCCAGCCAGGCACTGGCGCAGTTGATCAACGGCAGCCTGGTCAACACGGCGTTGTGGATCGCCCGGGATGCACACCCGAGCGCGCGGCTGGAGGAAGGCTTGCAGGGCCTGGAGGTGTTACTGCGCGGGCTCAGCCTCAAACCAACCGCTTGATCTGCTTATGCCGCCATACCAGCCGGTAATACGCGGTCTGCAATACCAGCATTGCCAGGTAGGTCACCGGGAACGCCATCCACACCCCCTCCAGCCCGAAGTGTGCGTTGAACAGATAAGCCATCGGCAGCTCCACGCAAAGCACGCAGAAAATCGAGATTGCCACCGGCATCAGCACCACGCCGCTGGCGCGCATGATGCCGCCGATCACCGCCTGGAAGCCGAACACCAGGATGCTCCAGAGCATGATGTGCAGCAGGTGTTCGGCTCTGATCCGGGCGCTGTCGTCAGTGATGAACAGCCCCAGCAACCAGTGCGACAACCCATAACCGAGCACAATCAGGCCCCCGGTCAGGCACAGGTTGATCACCAACCCCGTGCGCAGGATCGGCCCGATGCGCTCCAGGCGCCCGGCGCCGATCGCCTGGGCACCGAGGATCGAGGCGGTGATGGCAATCGACAGCGCCGGGAACTGGACGTAGTTGACGATCTGCGTCACCGCGCCATAAGCCGCCGTGGCCTGGGAGCCGTGGCTATTGACCAGGGCCAGGATGACCAATTCCGACAACGACAACACCACCATCTGCAAGCCTGTCGGCAGGCCGATGCGCAGCACTTTACCGAGGATGACGCGGTCCAGGCGTAAAGCCGCGAGCAGCTCGCGATCCGGTGCCATCACATGGTTTTTATGCCGCAGGCGCAGGACCAGGAACAGCATCGCCAAGGCGTTAGCCACCAAACCTGCGTAAACCGCACTCTGGATGCCAAGGGGCGGCAGGCCGATCCAGCCGCGAATCAGCGCTGGCGTCAGCAGCAAGCCCACCAGGGTCGAAACCATTAACGCCAGCAACGGCGAAATCGTGTCGCTCACCCCACGCAGCAACTGGGTATAGAGGATGAACACCAGCAACAGCGGCATGATCAACATCATCATCTGGGCATAGCCCACCGCATCGTCGAGCACATCCAGCGGCGTACCCAATGCCTGCAAGGCCGGGCGCGCAAACAGGCTGCCCAGCACCGCGGCAATCAGGCCCACCAGGGCGCCCAACGTCAGGGTGGCGCCGGTAATCACCTTGACCAGCCCCGTCTCCTGGGCACCCCACGCCTGGCCGATCAACACTGAGGCGCCCGCCCCCAGGCCGATCACCAGGGCGATAAAGAAAAACACGATGGGGAACATCCCCGACACCGCCGCCAAAGCCTGGGTGCCGAGCATTTGCCCGACATAGATACCGTTGAGGGTGCCGGAAAAGCTTTGCAGAAAATTGGACAGCACCATCGGTGCCAGAAAGATCAGATAGATCTGCCACAGCGGGCGTTGCAAAGGGGTCAGCATGAAAAATGGGACCTCGAATAACGAAAGCGTCGCAGGGTTATACCGTAAGTGGATCCAATGCTAATGCGTTTTAGCAAAGATCACTCATCCACCAAACGTCTGCGACGGCCTGCGCAACGTAGGGTCGAACGGGTTGATGCGTGGCCCGATTGCTGCAGCTTCGCGCTTGAGCAACTCCACCACCATCGGCAATCGGCTTGGCCCCAGGCGGTCACTGATGGTCGCCACACTCAACGCTGCGACCGCATGCCCCTCGCGGTTGAGGATCGGCACTGCCAACCCCGCCATACCTTCCAGCACCCCGGTGTTGCGTGCCGCGTAGCCCAAATTGCGAACGTTCTCAACTTCGGAGCGCAGCAGCACTTCGTCATACAAATGAAAATCCTTGAGCCGTGGCAGGTTGTAGCGGATGACCGTCTCGCGCTCTTCCTGCGGCAGAAAGGCCAGAATTGCCAGGCTGCCCTGCCCTACCCCCAGGGCTACGCGCCCGCCGATATCACCGGTGAAGGTACGAATCGGATACGGGCCTTCGCTGCGGTCCAGGCAAATGGCGTCGAAGCCGCTGCGAGCCAGCAGGAACAGCGAATCTCCCAACGATGCACTCAGGCGCAACAGGCTTGGGCGCACCAGATCGCGCAGGTTGCCAGTCTTGCCGGCATTGGCCGCCAACGCAAAGAACTCCAGGCTCAGGCGATAGCGTTTACTGCGCGCATCCTGCTCGACCATGCCTTCATCCATCAGGCTGCGTAGCAAGCGGTGAGTGGTGGGCTGGGAGAGGCCAACTCGGTGGGCGAGCTGGGTGACACGTTCGCCTCCCTCGGGCACTTCACCCAGAGCGCGTAGTAAGGCAAACACGCGGGATACGCCACCAGCACCGACTTCCTTGCCGCTACTATTCCGCTGAATGGAATCTGTATCACTCGATATCAACATAAATTCTGCTCAGTGAATAAATCTTAAAATAGTAGTCCGCTGAATGAAATTCCATCTTCCGCCCATCCTAGTCTTCGCTCTAATCTGCGTCCACAGGGGCGAAACGAACAACAACTGGCAGCCGACTCAAGATCGAGCGTCAACGCACCGGCAACACTCTTTTCGCATCTGCCCAAAACAAAAAAGCGCGCTTCGGCGCGGCGGAATAAAAGGTGGAACGCAGACATGGCATTTCTCCAACTCAACGCCTTGAGTAAACGCTACGGCGCCGTTGATGCAGTAGTTGCCACCGACCTCGCGGTGGAAAAAGGTGAATTCGTTTCCCTGCTTGGTCCTTCGGGCTGCGGCAAGACCACCACCCTGCAAATGATCGCCGGCTTTGTCGAGGTGAGCAGCGGCCAGATCCTGCTCGATGGTCGCGACATCACCCGCGCCAAGCCTGCCAGTCGTGGCCTGGGCGTGGTGTTCCAAAGTTATGCGCTGTTTCCCCATATGAGCGTGCGCGACAACGTCGCCTTCGGCTTGAAGATGCGCAAGGTACCGGCCACCAAGATCGCAAGCCTCGTCAAGACCGTACTCGAACTGGTGCGTCTGGCCCCCCATGCCGAACGCTACCCTCGGGAACTCTCCGGCGGCCAACGCCAACGCGTCGCGCTGGCCCGTGCATTGGTGATCGAGCCACCGGTTCTGCTGTTGGATGAACCGTTGTCCAACCTTGACGCCAACCTGCGTGAAGAGATGCAGTTCGAGATCCGCCGCATTCAATGTGCGGTGGGCATCACCACCTTAATGGTCACCCATGACCAGGGCGAAGCGCTCTCCATCAGCGATCGCGTGGTCGTGATGCAGGCCGGGCGCGTGACCCAGATCGACGCGCCGTACAAACTCTATGAACACCCGCGCACGCGCTTCATCTCTGACTTTGTCGGCAAGGCCAACCTGCTGGCCGGCGACTACGACGCGCTCGGTGTCCCCCAAGTGCGTCACCAGGGCGGCGCTGGCCAACTGACCCTGAGCCTGCGTCCGGAAAAGATCCAATTGGTACAAGCAGGTTCAGGCCGCGTGCAAGGCCAGGTGCTCGACCGCTACTTTTTCGGCAGCCAATGGCTGTATCGCATCCATACCCCCCTTGGCGAAATTACCGTGGTGCGCGGCAACGATGGCAGCGCACCGCTTTGCAACGGCGCGGCAGTGGGCCTGCAATGGCAAGCGGATTTGCTGCGGGTACTGGCGGCCGATGAGGTGCACCCATGAGGCGCGGCTACCTGCTCTCGTTACCGGCATTGGTGCTGTTTGGCGGGTTACTGATCTTGCCATTGGCCTTGACGCTGGTACTGTCCTTCAACGTGTTCGATTACCAGGTGGGTGTAAAGGCCGATCAGTGGACCCTGGACCACTACCTGGCATTGTTGAGCGATGCCTATTTCTACGAGATCTTCTGGCGCACCTTCTGGATCAGTGCGCTGGTAACGTTGCTGTGCGTGCTGATCGGGGTACCGGAGGCGTACATCCTCAGCCGCATGGGTACGCCGTGGCGGTCGGTCTTCCTGATCCTGATCCTCACACCGCTTCTGATTTCCGTGGTGGTACGCGCGTTTGGCTGGAGCTTGCTGCTCGGCGCCGATGGCCTGGTCAACCAAGTGATCCAGGCCATCGGCGGGCGCCCGGTGAAGCTGCTGTATACGCCGTTCGCCGTGATCATCGCGCTGGTGCACGTGATGCTGCCGTTCATGATCATCCCGGTATGGACCTCCCTGCAAAAGCTCGACCCCTCGGCGGAACAAGCGGCGCTTTCTCTGGGCGCAAGCCAGGCCACGGTGATGCGCAAGATCGTGTTGCCGCAAGTGATGCCCGGTGTGCTGTCCGGCACCTTGATCGTGTTCGGCCTGGCCGCCAGTTCATTCGCAATCCCAGGGCTGCTGGGCGGGCGACGTCTGAAAATGGTCGCCACTGTGGTGTATGACCAATACCTCTCGGAACTCAACTGGCCCATGGGCGCGACCATCGCGGTGGTGCTGCTGTTGGTCAATCTACTGATCATGCTGAGCTGGAACCGAATGGTCGAAAGCCGCTATAAAAAGTCCCTGGGGGTTTAAGCGCATGTCCAGAAACGGTCCTTTGGCCCTCGGTTTCCATGGTTTGGTGGTGCTGTTCATGATGGCGCCGCTGGTGGTGGTGTGCCTGGTGGCGTTCACCCCGGAAAACACCTTGAGCCTGCCCACGTCGGGCTTTTCCCTGCGCTGGTTTCGCGCCGTATTCGAACGCGCCGACTTCATCCAGGCCTTCTATAACAGCCTGATCCTGGCGTTTACCGCCGCGTCCCTGGCGACCTTGATCGCGGTACCGGCGGCTTTGGCGATCAGTCGCTATACGTTCCCCGGGCGTAACTTTTTCAGTGCACTGTTTCTGTCGCCGATCATCATCCCGCACCTGGTGCTGGGCGTGGCGATGCTGCGCCTGTTTGCGTTGATGGGCGTTAATGGCAGCTTTACCTGGCTGATGCTGGCGCACGTGGTGATCATCACTCCCTATGTACTGCGCCTGGTGCTGGCGGCAGCGATCGGGATTGATCGCAGTGCCGAGCAGGCCGCCGAATCCCTCGGAGCCGGGCGCTTTACGTTGTTCCGGCAAATCACCTTGCCGATGATTTTGCCTGGGGTGGCCGGTGGTTGGTTGCTGGCGTTCATCAACAGTTTCGATGAGGTGACCCTGTCAATCTTCGTCAGTTCACCTGCCACACAAACCCTGCCGGTGCGCATGTACGTGTATGCCACTGAGTCCATCGATCCAATGATGGCGGCGGTATCGGCGCTGGTGATCGCACTCACCGCAGCGACCATGATTCTGCTCGATCGGGTCTACGGCCTGGACCGTGTACTGGTGGGGAAACATTGATGGCGCTGTTCAAGCGGCTGACCGAAACCCAGCGCCCAGCCCTGGCGTTCACCCTTGATGGGCAGCCGGCCACCGGGCTGCTCGGCGATACCTTGCTGACTGCCATGCTGACCTGCGCCGACCATCTGCGCGGCAGCGATTTCAGCGCCGAACGCCGCGCCGGTTTTTGCCTGATGGGTGCGTGTCAGGATTGTTGGGTACGGCTTGCCGATGGGCGACGCGTACGGGCCTGCTCGACGTTGCTCGAAGAAGGTCACGCGATCAGCCGCGATCCAGGACGGCAGCCATGAAGCCCGTGGCAATTGTAGGCGCAGGCCCAGCGGGCATCGCTGCCGCACGTACGCTGCTCGATCACGGCATAAAACCCTGCTTGATCGATGAGAACCTGCGCGGCGGCGGGCAGATATATCGGCGCCAACCGGCAAACTTCCAGCGCTCGGCCAAACAACTCTACGGCTTTGAAGCGAGCAAGGCGCAGACCGTGCATCGCATCATGGACGAGCTTGCGCCGTTGATCGACTACCGGCCGCAAACCCTGGTATGGAACGCCGAGGACAACCGTCTCGACCTGCTCACCAGCGGTCGCATCGACAGCGTTGAGTATTCGCGCATCATTGTCGCCACCGGCGCCACCGACCGCATCCTGCCGGTGCCGGGCTGGACCTTGCCGGGCGTCTACAGCCTGGGCGCGGCGCAAATCGCCTTGAAGTACCAGGGCTGCGCAATTGGCGAACGCGTAGTGTTTTGTGGTTCCGGACCACTGCTCTATCTCGTCGCTTATCAATATGCCCAGGCGGGCGCCAAGGTGTTGGCCGTGCTCGACAGTGCGCCGTTCAGTGCCCAATGTCGCGCATTACCGGCGCTGCTCAGGCAACCGGCGACCCTGGCAAAGGGTTTGTATTACCGTGCTTGGCTGACGACCCATGGGATTGCCGTGCATCAGGGCGCAACACTGTCGCAGATCGATGGAGAGCAACGGGTCCACGGCATTCGCTGGGGCGAACAGACGCTGGAATGCGATGCGGTGGCCTTCGCGCATGCCCTGCGCAGCGAAACGCAACTAGCGGATTTACTCGGCTGTGACTTTGCCTGGAATAATCTCAACCGCGCCTGGTTGCCGCAGCGGGACTGCGCTGGGCGCAGCAGCGTCGAGGCGGTGTATCTGGCTGGCGATGGCGCAGGGATCATGGGCGCGGATGCGGCGCAGATGGCTGGCGAATATGCGGCTTTGGCGCTGCTGGAGGATGCCGGCATTACGGTCGATCAGCACCGCCAGGATACGCTGCAGAAGCAGTTGGCGAGGATCCAGGGCTTTCGTCAGGGCCTGGAAACCGCGTTCCCTTTCCCCGAACAATGGGCTGTGCAAGCCCCCGACGAACTGATTCTGTGCCGCTGCGAAGAGGTCAGCGTCGGTGAAGTGCGGGCAGTAGTGGATGAGGGTCACTGGGAAATAAATCGGGTCAAAGCCCATTGCCGCATTGGCATGGGCCGCTGCCAGGGACGGATGTGCGGGTTGGCGACGGCGGAAATTGTCGCCCAGCGCAGCGGGCGTGGCATCGAACAAGTCGGACGCCTGCGAGGCCAAGCGCCGATCAAGCCGCTGCCGTTTGGCGTGGAGGGGCAACCATGATCGACGTCATCGTCCTGGGCGGCGGCATCGTCGGCGCTTCGGCAGCTTTGACACTCGCGCGAAAAGGCCAGCGGGTGGCGCTGGTGGAACGGGATTTTTGTGGCTCGCACTCCAGCGGCGTCAATTATGGCGGCGTGCGCCGCCAGGGCCGGCCCTTGCATCAGTTACCGTTGTCCCAGCGCGCCCATCAACTGTGGGCCGACTTGCCAGGCTTGATTGGCATTAGTGGCGAGTACGTGCGCTGCGGGCATTTGAAGCTGGCGCGCAGCCCGGCAGATTTTGCTGCGTTGCATGCGTATGCCGAACAAACCCGTGGCTTCGACCTGGGCTTGCAGCTGTTGGATCGCACTGAGTTGCGCGGGCGTTTCCCCTGGGTGGGCGACGTGGCAGTGGGTGCCTCCTTGTGCCCGGAAGACGGACATGCCAACCCGCGACTAGTGGCCCCTGCCTTCGCCCGTGCCGCCCTACGCCACGGCGCCGAGGTGTACGAGCAAGCCGAAGTGATCGGCATCGAGCACAACAGCCAACAGTTCCAGGTGCACTGTGCCAATGGCTTGCATCTGCAAGCCCCCTGGCTGCTCAACTGCGCCGGTGCCTGGGCCGGCAGTGTCGCTGCACAGTTTGACGAGCCGGTACCGATTACCTCGGCGCACCCGGCGATGCTGGTCACCGAACCACTGCCGGTGGTGATGACTGTCAGTACCGGTGTCGAGGGCGGAGGGATCTATGCGCGGCAAGTCGCCAGGGGCAACTGCATCCTCGGCGGCGGTCGCGGCTTTGCCCTCGGCCCACAGCAAGCCAGGCCAGGTCAGGCCGCGCTGCTGGAAATTCTGCGCAATGCCAGCGAACTCTATCCATTTCTCAAGGGTGCCCAGGCGATCCGGACCTGGAGCGGCACCGAAGGTTACTTGCCCGATCACGAACCGGTGATCGGCCCCAGCAGCACCCAACCTGGCCTGCTCCACGGTTTCGGCTTCGCCGGCGCCGGGTTCCAGCTCGGCCCCGCAGTCGGCGAAGCCCTGGCAGAGATTGTCTGCGCAGGGGCCAGCCGCCAACCCATCGAAGCGTTTTCCATCCGTCGTTTCCAAGCCTGAGAGGAAAAACATCCATGCACTCACGCATCGCTTTATCCTGCTTGTCCCTCGCCTTGCTCACCGGCACCGCCCATGCCGCCCCCACGCTGTATCTGGGCATGAACGGCGGTACCATGGAACGGGTGTACGCCGACAAGGTGCTGCCCGCCTTCGAGAAAGCCAACAACGTCAAGGTGGTGATCGTACCCGGCACCTCCTCGGACATCCTTGCCAAGGTCCAGGCCAACAAGGCCAACCCGCAGATGCACGTCATGTTCCTCGACGACGGCATCATGTACCGCGCGATCTCCATGGGCCTGTGCGACAAGCTCGCGCCAAGCCCGACCCTGGAGCAGATCCCGGCCAAGGCCAGAATCAAGGACGAAGCCGTGGCCGTAACACTGGGCGTCACCGGCCTGGGTTACAACGCCAAGATGTTCAAGGACAAGGGCTGGTCCGCACCCACCTCGTGGATGGACCTGGCCGACCCGCGTTTCAAGGACAAAGTGGTGTTCCAGTCCCTGGCCTCCTCCACCTTTGGCCTGCACGGTTTCCTGATGTTCAACCGCATCCAGGGTGGCGATGAAACCAATGTAGAACCGGGCTTCAAAGCCTGGCCTACGAGCGTCGGCCCCAACGTACTGGAATACATCGCCAGCTCCGCGAAGATCTCCGAGATGGTGCAAACCGACGAAGCCGCACTCTTCCCCCTGACGCCGACCCAGGTCGCCACGCAGAAGCTGTTGGGCATACCCATGGAATATGCGCAGCCCAAGGAAGGCGCGGTGGTTCTCAACGTGGCCGAATGCGTGATCGCCCGCAATGACCAGCCGGAACTGGCGCAGAAACTCGCAGCGTTCTTGCTGACCGCCGAGGCCCAGGCGCCGGCGCTGGAGGACGGCGACCAGATCCCTTCGAACCCGACGACGCCCACCACCGAAAAGACCCGGGCACGGGTGGAAGCCATGCAAGGTTACTTGCAGACGGCGATTTCAATTGACTGGGACCAGGTTAACCAGGCGAGGCCGGAATGGAATGCGCGGTGGAGTCGCTCGATTGAGCGTTGAGGCTTGAGCGCTGCGCAATCGCGGCCAGTTCATCGCGGGTGCTACTGATGACAGCACCCGCCTTGAGCAACTCATTGACCGCCTGTACACCCCCCTCCTCGCTGATGCTGCGGCACGCCGGCAGGTGCAGGACCACTTGCAATCCGGCCTTGAGCAACTGCAACGCAGTGGTCTTGACGCAGTAGTCCAAAGCCAGGCCGCCGACGATCACACGCACCACCCCTCGGGCCTTGAGGTATTCGATGACGCCGGTGGACAGTTTGTCATGCAGGTCATGGTAGCAGGCGCCATAAGGGTGCAGGTCGGGTTCGACGCCCTTCCAGATGAAGTAGTCATAGTCATAAGGCGCTGGCAGTTCGTCGAGCAACGTGAAGCCTTCGGTACCCGGCACGCAGTGGCTGACCCAGGTGACATCGGCGTGGGCAAGGCCAGTGGGCTGCAACATCTGGCTGTGCTGCGCGACCACCCAAGGGGCGTGCGGGGTGTGGGCGTCCTTGCTGCCGATGCGATGACCGGCGAGACTGGCCATGTAGTTGAGTTCGGCGCCAATGCGGTCGCCACCGACCACCGGCAACTCGTTGGGGCACAAAGGCGTGAAGCTTTTCTGCGCGTCGACGTCGAATGAAGCGATGGCGGTTTTCGCAAGGGTCATCGTGATTCTCCGGTGGCTGGCCCCAGGTGACGGAGTGTCAGTCACTTTATAGATGGCTGGCAACACCGCCATGGGTACAAGTCGAATCGTCGCACCGACCCTCCTAGTTTTTAACGGTGCATGGCTTCAGTTCATCCAGTTGCCGCCATCCACGTTGTAGGTCTGGGCCACCACATAATCGGCTTCCTTCGACGCCAGGAAGATCGCCATTCCGGTCAGATCTTGCGCCGTGCCCATGCGCCCGAACGGTACCTCATCCCCTACCCGCTTTTTCTTCTCGCCAGGTGCCAGCCCCTCATGCCTGGCAAACAGCGCATCAACGGCGTCCCAGTGCTCGCCGTCCACTACGCCCGGAGCGATGGCATTGACGTTGATGCCCTGCTTGATCAGGTTCAACCCCGCCGATTGCGTCAGGCTGATCACCGCCGCCTTGGTCGCACAATAGACGGCTACCAACGGCTCACCCCGTCGTCCGGCCTGGCTGGCCATGTTGATGATCTTGCCGCCATGGCCCTGGCTGATCATCTGCCGGGCCGCGGCTTGTAGCGTGAACAGGGTGCCGGCGACGTTGATCGAGAACAGCCGCTCAAAGCTGTCGCGGGTAATGTCGATAATAGGTGCCAGGTCGAACAGCGCAGCATTGTTGATCAGGATATCCAGCTTGCCGGCATGGGCCACGACCGCGGCGATGGCGGCGTCGATGCAAGCTTGATCGGTGACGTCCATCGCCACGGCGTAAGCCTGGGGGCCCAATTCGGCGGCGGTGGCCTGGGCGCGTTGCAGGTTGATGTCGGCAATGGCAACGGTAGCGCCTTCAGCAATATAGGCCTGGGCAAATGCGCGGCCGATACCCCGCGCCGATCCGGTGATCAACGCGCTTTTACCTTCGAGTCGTTTCATCGCGGTGTCCTGTAAAAATGAGTTCGGGTCGCCGGCACATTGCACCTGTTGTTTTTGTGGGCGTGCTTCGATTACAGCAGCTCGGCCTGGCCCTCACAAACGACTGGCGACTGCGCGGCTGATACTTTTTTGACCTCAAGCCCAGGATCAAAAAAGTACCAGTGCAAGGCAAAGCCGGGGTAGCACACTGATTGCCGGTGCGCGTATTTTGAGTCCATTGCACAACGACAAGAGGCAGCACCATGCCCATCAGCCGCGCCAGCCCGTTCGAGCACCGCCCTGCGGAGCTTGAAGTGATCCTGCCCGAACCGGAGCATGGTTTTCGCTGGTTCGAACATGACTATCCCTATGAGCTGGCGCGCTGGAACCACCACCCCGAGTTCGAGATTCACCTGATCCGCCAGGGCAGCGGCAAGCTGGTGGCGGGCGACTATATTGGTGCGTTCAGCGCCGGTCATGTCGCGTTGATCGGTCCTGACCTGCCCCACGACTGGATCGGCGACCTGGCGCCGGGCGAATACCTGAGCGGCCGCGACGTGGTGCTGCAGTTCGACGGCGCCGCCCTCCTCGCCCTGCGCACCACCCTGCCTGAGCTCGGCGATCTACAACCGTTGTTTGAACGGGCGCGATGCGGCCTTGAATTCAGCGGCGAAGCAGCAACGAGTGCGGCACGGCTGATGGAGGCCATCGGCAGCGCCCATGGCCTGCAACGCCTGACCCTGTTCCTGCAGCTGCTCGACACCCTGAAGAACGCCTCGCCCACACAGGCCAAGACCCTGGCCAGCCCGTACTACGCACCCACCCTGGATGCGCGCAGTGCCGATCGCATCAACAAAGCCTTTGATTACCTGATGCGCGAACTGACCGGCGACGTGCGCCTATCGGACATTGCGCGGCAATTGGAGATGAGCGAGCCGGGCTTCTCGCGTTTTTTCAAGCGCAACACCGGCCACGGTTTTATCGACCTGATGCGCAAGTTCCGCGTGCAACGTGCCTGCCGGTTGTTGTTGCAAAGCCAGATGTCGGTGGCGGATATCTGCTTTGAAGTGGGCTACGCCAACCTGTCCAATTTCAACCGCCATTTTCGCATCGAAATGCATCAGACGCCGAGCGAATACCGGCGGCAGACTGCATTGCATTTATTCAACTCCATCGCCAATCAACCACCACGCGCCAAGCTCACCTATTGACCCAGTGCCTGTTGCGCCAGGCAAGCCACCCGCAACTCAGCCTCGGCGCGCTCGCGTTCCTGATCTTCCAGAAACCAGGCGGCGGACAGCCCAGCGTGAGCCACCACCCATTGCAGCAGACGCGTGCGCGACAGCCCCGCCGCCTGCGTAATCACCTCGACCTGGCGGCTGAAACGCTGCGGGTCGCTAGCAGTAGGCAAATCCGGATTGCAGATCAGGTTGACGTAATCGTAGCCGCGCTCACCCACCACCCGTTTTGGATCAATCGCCAGCCAACCCCGAGGGCCGAAGTCGAGAATATTGTTGTGATGGATATCTCCGTGCAGCACCACCCTATCCTGTTGCGCCGCCAACAAGGTACGGGCCATCGCCGCGCAATCGCGTAGCACGCCACCTTCGCGCTCGGCGGCGTTCCACAAGGCATTGAACCATTCATCCAGTCCAAGCAAACCCTCGGGCGGCGATGCGCGGGGCGCATGCAGTCGGGCCACGGTAGCGCAGGCGATCTGGCTGGCTTCGTCGTCCTGGCCATTGAGGGCCATGCGCATCAAGGAACCTGGCCCAGTGGCGCGCTCCATCAATACTGCGGTGTGGTCATGGGCAAACACCTGAGCCGCGCCGTCGCCTGCCCACCAACTCAACAAACGACCGCCAAGCTTTTCTTCCGAGGTATGGGCAATTTTCAACATCGCCGCCATGCCTTGCCAGCGCACCGGCAAAAGGTGACTGCCAGGCGTAACGATAGGCTCGCCATCGGCACTCAAGCTCCAGGCGCGCAGATAGTGATCGAACATATGAGTGCTCCAGTGGGTGGGCACAGGATGACATGTAACCCGCAGGTTTTCTGACCAAAGCGTCGGCTAATTCGCGTTTTTTCCAAACAGTTCAAGCCATTGGCACAAGTTGGTACAGCCTGTGCAAACGTTTGCGGAACGAACTTGGCAGCCAAGTTCAGCCCTACCCGACGAATCGGGTTAAACCGCGTACGAATAAGGACTTTCAATGCATCCCACCTCTAAGCCTCGTGCTTGCCTTGGTGTTTCCCTGCTACTGGCCGCCGTTACGGGAGTACTCAGTGGCCCCATTTTGGCGCAGCAAAAGCCCGTCGATGATTCAGCCCAGGGCGAAACCCTAAGCCCTGAGGCCAGCCCACCGGCGAAAAAAGGTGTTTACCTGTCGGAGTGGTTCAACCAGGACCTGACGCTGATCGGCAGCAAAGACATCAGCTTCGGCCCCAAGCCGCAGGATGACGTCTACCTGGAGTACGAGTACTTCGGGCGCAAGGGGCCCTTTGAGCTGTACGGCTATATCGACGTGCCGAAGATCCTCACCATCGGTAACAGTAATGACAAAGGTGTATGGGACCATGGCTCGCCGGTATTCATGGAGCATGAACCGCGGATCTCCATCGACTACCTCGCAGGGCGCAGCCTGGCAATCGGCCCGTTCAAGGAGTGGTATGTGGCCTTCGACTGGATTTACGATCACGGCAGTCATAAGGAAAACCGCGCCAACACCCTGTACAGCGGCCTGGGCACCGATATCGACACCCACTCGCGGGTCAACCTGTCGGCCAACTTTTATGGCCGCTACCAGTGGGAAAACTACGGCGCCAGCAATGAATATTCCTGGGATGGCTACCGCGCGCAGATGAAGTACATCGTGCCCATCGGCAAGTTCGACAACGGTGCTTCGCTGACCTATATCGGCTTTACCAACTACGACTTCGGCTCGGACCTGCACAAGGACAACCCGGCGCGCACCGCCAATTCCCTGGTGGCTACCAACGTGTTGCTGTACGCGTTCACCCACCTGCGCTTTACCCTGGTGGGTCGTTACTTTCACAACGGTGGCAACTGGGAAGACGGCAGCGAGTTGAATTTCGGCGAAGGCAACTTCCGCGCCCGCTCTGATGGCTGGGGTTACTACGCCGGCGTGGGTTACCAATTCTGATCAAGGAGCTGTACATGAACGCACTGACTCGTATCTCGCTGGCCGTCGGCCTCGCTCTGCTGCCCCACGTAGTGCTGGCGGATAACCCCGCACCGATCAAGCCCAAGGTGATGTTGATCACCATGTTCGCCCCCGAGGCGCAAACCTGGATCGACCGCCTGGAACTCAAGCAGGAAGTACGCGTGCCGGGGCTGTCTGCCGAGTACCCAGTGATTCGCTGCAACACCCAGGACGTGTGCCTGCTGGTAACCGGCATGGGCCAGACCAACGCCGCTGCATCGACCCTGGCCCTGGCCTTGTCGCCCAAATTCGACCTGCGCCAGAGCTATTTCCTGATCGCCGGTATCGCCGGTATCAGCCCCAAGCACGGCACCATCGGCACCGCCGCCTGGGCCCATTACCTGGTGGAGTTCGGCACCCAGTGGGAGCTGGATTCACGGGATGCGCCCAAGGACTGGCCGACCGGTTATATCGGCATCAACACCAAGGGGCCCAACGAAAAGCCACCGCTGGACTACAAGACCGAAGTATTCGAGCTCAACCCCAAGCTGCAAGCCAAGGCGTTTGCCTTGTCGCACAAGGTGGAGCTGACCGAGAGCAAAGAATCCGCCGCCTGGCGCAAGCACTATCCCGACGCCCCGGCCAACCAGCCGCCGCAAGTCACGCGCTGCGACACGCTGGCGGGCAATACCTGGTTTTCCGGCACCCGCCTGAGCGAACGCGCCGAAGTCTGGACCAAGTTGCTCACCGACAATAAAGGCGAATACTGCACCACCCAGCAGGAGGACAACTCCACTTATGAAGCCCTGCTACGCGCCAGCCGTGAAGGTCTGGTGGATATCCAGCGCCTGGCCGTAGTGCGCGCAGGCTCCGATTTTGATCGGCCTTATCCGGGTTACAGCGAGGTCGACAACTTGCTCAAGTATGCGGACCAGGGTGGCTTTGTACCGGCACTGGAAAACCTGTACCGCACGGGCAACCCGCTGGTGCAGGCGATTGTGAAGCAGTGGTCGGCGTGGGAAAAAGGCGTACCCGAGGCCGAGTAAAGATCTGAAGTGGGAGGGGCTTACCCCCTCCCACATTTGAGGCGATGTCACGGCAGCAGGATGAATTTGTCCGGGCTGCCGCTGTTCACTTGCTCATAACACTCAACTCCATCAGCCAACGCCACTTCGCGCAGGCCGGTGGGCAACGGCAACAACCCCTCATCAAAGAACCGCCCGAACGCCCCTAACATCACCGCACATTGCTCACAGCTATAGAGCAAAGAGTTGACGCCTACCACCGTCCCCCCCTTGCGATACAGCGCCAGAGCCGGCAGTTGCACGTGGCCGTCGACCGGCGCGGCAATGATTGCGATACGGCCGAAAGGCGCCAACCCCGCCACTGCAGCGGGCAGCCAGAAACCGCTGGTATCGAAGATCACCTCGGCGCCGCCCTTGAACACGGCGTGCACTTGTACGCCCAGTTCCTGCGGTTGGCCCAGGGCAATCGCCTCCACGCCTTGCGCCTGTAAGACATCCACCTGATCAGGGCGACGCACCGCTGCCAGCACCTGCGCACCACGAAGCTTCGCCAGTGCCAACGCCGCGCTGCCAACAGCACCATTGGCGCCGATCACCAGCAACCGCGTGCCCTTGCCCACACCACTGCGTTCCAGCGCATCCCAGGCCGTGGTATACGGCACGCCAAGGCTCGCGGCCTGGGTGAAGCTCAAGTGACCGGGCTTGGGCACCACGCCTGTGGCCAATACCCGAAGGTATTGGGCATGGGAGCCGTCAGCAAAAAAGCCCAGGTCGCGACCGGTGCCCCAGACTTCCTGACCGAGCAAGGCTGGCGGACCTTCGACCACCACCCCGGCAAAATCACGCCCGGGAATGCGCGGCAGCGTGGTGTAGGGAAACCGGCCGAGTACGTTTTTCACATCGCTGGGGTTCAGACCGGCGGCTTTGACCTGGACCAGCACTTCATCGGCAGACGGTACGGGCGTGGCAACATCGACCAGGCGCAGGTCGGCGAGGTCGCCACTGGCGCTAAATTGTAGTGCTTTCATTAAAGGCATCCGTCGAAGAAGAAAAGGATCAGGACAACCAACCGCTGACCAACTGCCGCCCCATGGGCCACAACTGTTCGCCGAGCAGCATGCCCATCAGCCCCACCAGAGCAATGGCCGGCGGTGCGGGCGAACGAAAGCCCAGCGCGCCGTAGATCACGCCGACAAACAGGCCGATGGCCAAGGAAATCAGATAGTTCATGGTGACTACGCCCGGTTGATTGATGGGCTCAGCTTAAGGTGCGACTGGCTTCGGCATCGGCCAAGTGCTTCAGGATTTCGGCCAACCCGCGTACTGCGAAGGCGATACACCCAGTTCACGGCGGAACATGTCGCTGAAACTGCTGGGCGAATACCCCAGGGCACGAGCAATGCCGCTCACCGACCGGCCCTGGATCAGTTCCGCCGCCGCCGTCGCCAACTGCACTTGGCGCCGCCACTGCGCGAAGCCCATGCCCAGGTGGTTCTGGAACAACCGCGCCAGGGTGCGCACGCTGGCACCGACAGTTTCGGCGTGCTGCTCGAAAGGGATGTCCAGGGACGGCGCAGCCATGACCGCCCGGCATACACTGCTTAGCCGACGATCAGTCGCCACCGGCATGACGATACGGATTTGCGAGCGGCGTGCCCGTTGCAGCTCCAACAGGGCCAGGCCAACGAGCGCCTCGTAGTAGCCGGCATCGGCGTGATCGACCTGCTCCACTAACGTCACGATCAATTCACGCAATAACCGGCCCACCTCAATCACCTGCACCTGACTGTCCAGCGTCGCCGCCAACGCCGGGCGCAGGTAGATGTTGCGCATCTGCAAGTCGGAGACAACACGGATGCCGTGTTCGACTCCCGGCGGCAACCACACGGCGCGCTGCGGCGCAACTATCAGGGCTTCACGGGGCGTCTCGACCCACATCACGCCGCTCATCGCATAGAGCAACTGGCCCCATTCATGGCGATGGGGTTCCACATACAACCCACGCGGGTACGTGCGTGCCAGGGGCTGCACTGGGACGGCTTGATCACTGAGGTCGGGGGGCGCGGCCAGGGCCATGGCGGGTATATGTCAATCAAGGGAAAGGCGACCATGGTAAAGACTGGCCGCCGACAAGCGAACTGTTTTTACTCACCCGGCAGGCCCGGGTTGTCCGAGCCTGCAGGTAGATCACGTCAGGTGCGGGCCGACTTGGCGCACTCACAGCCGGTCGCGGCGGCGCAAGGCTCACCGTGGGCATGGTGCTCGGCACAGCCCTGGCAGCAATAACCTTTACCGTCCTTCATGATCGCATCGGCACCCAGTACGCATTTGCAGTGTGGGCAAGCACAGGTTTTATCTGGCATGGTCAGACTCCTTCTTCATGGTCGTCCCGGTGCAGCGAACGCCACACCTTAAGCAGTGACTCCACGCAGAGCGCCAAGGTTCAGCGCCGTCAGTCGGCCGCCCGGGTATTGCTGCGGTACATGAACACCAGTGCCAGCGCCAGGCACAGCATCGCCACGATGCGGCTGCCCGACAATTCGATCGCCGGGTTACCCAACCAGCCAAAGTTGTCGATCAGCATGCCCATGCCCAACTGCCCGACAATCACCGCCACCGTGGCGACAGCCGTGCCAACCACCGGCACCGCGCCGACCATCACCAGCATGTACACCACACCGAACAAGGCGCCGGTCAATTGCCATTTCGGCACGTCCAGCAGGCTGACGGCCTGAGCCGGCTCGAAGAAAAATATCAACAACGCCGTGGTGAGTGCACCAACGGCAAAAGTCAGCAGGCTGCTGCGCAATACCCCAACCGTCTGGCCCAGGCGCCCATTGATCGCGGCCTGCACACTCAACACCGCCCCTGCTGCAATCACCACCACCAATAACAGAATCAGATTCATCGTCTTACCCTCGTGCAATCAGGACCAATGCCGCCACAATCAACGCCAGCGCAATCCAGCGTTCGCCATTGACGCGCTTGCGCGCCGTGCCGAACCAACCGAAGTGGTCGATCAATACACTCTTGCCCACCTGGCCGGACAGGATCGCAATCATGGTCATGGCGATACCGATGTGGGGCGTGGCTAGGGTCAGCACCACCACATACATCGGCCCCAGGAACCCACCAATCAACTGCCAGCGCGGCAGTTGGGTAAATGCCGGGCCCTTCTGCGGGCCGCTGAACAGCAGCAGTAGAAGGAGAATCGCGGTGCCGACGCCAAAGATGCTCAAGGTCGCCCACAAATGCCCGACCTGCGCGCCCAACGGCCCGAGCAGGCCAGCCTCCACCGACAGGCCCATGCCCGCCAGGATCACCAACGGCAACAACAGCAACCGCAGAAAATTTTTGTTAGGTCTGGCCTGCGCCACACCTTCGATAGAACGTGCCTGCATAAATCACCTGCGCATCAACAAAGAAAACATGGCGCGCATTATCCGGTGGCCGTCCTGTGCGATAAATGGGAGCATGCAAACAACACCTTTGCGCAACACGCACAGCCAGGAGAGATGATGCAGGGTTTGAATGAGCTGAGTTTCAAGGCGCTGCGCCTGTTCGTCGCCGTGCTCGACCATGGCAGTTTTTCCGAAGTGGCCCGCCGAGAAAGCCTGGCACCCTCCTCCATTTCGCGGCAGATTCAACTGATGGAACAGGCCCTCGGCCAGCAATTGCTGTACCGCCACACCCGCGCCGTAAGCCCCACCGAAGCCGGGCGCCTGCTGGGGCGTCACGCGCGGCTGGTATTGGAGCAGCTGGAAACGGCGAACCAAGCCCTGCAGGAACAAGACAGTGAGCCCAGCGGACTGGTGCGTATCAATGCGCCGATGGTATTCGGCCAGCGCCACCTTTCACCGTGGTTGGGGCAACTGTGCCGGCGTTACCCGAAGCTGCAACTGGATATCCAGCAAACCGATACCTTCGTCGACCCACTGCAAGACGGCACCGACCTGCTGTTTCGCATTGGCGTGCTCAATGATTCGGGTATGCAGGCACGCATCTTCGCGCCCCAGCGCTTTCGCATCGCCGCAAGCCCCGCCTACCTGGCGCAACACGGCACGCCGCGCCACCCCGACGAACTGGTCGACCACCACTGCCTGGCCTACAAAGGCATCACGGGCCAGCAACGCTGGTTCTTCCGGCGCGGCCAAAGTGACTGGACCTCCTACAGCGTCAAGGGCCCGATCACCGGCAACCACGCCGACACCCTGACCCACGCCGCCGAACAGGGCCTGGGCCTGGTGGTGTTTCCGTCCTGGCTGATTGGCGAAAGCCTGCGCGCCGGCAGTTTGCAGGCTGTGCTGACTGAATATGAAGTGGCGACCACCCTGGAGCCCCAGCAGATTGCCGCACTGTGGCCGGGCAGCCGGAGATTGTCGTTGAAAGTGCGTACGGTGATCGACTATTTCGTGGAGTGTTTTGGGACGGTGCCGTATTGGGATCGGCAGATCAAAACAACCACTGCCCAATCAACCACGCATTCGCCCCACTGATCACCGCGAACAGGAACCACGCCAACAGCCGCGTGGGCAGTCGATTGACGAAAGGCCCCATCAACTGCTTGTCACCGGTCATGCGAATCAGTGGATACAGCGCGAACGGCAACTGCAGGCTGAGTACCACCTGGCTGAGAATCAGCAGCTTGCCGATGGCATCGTCGCCCATCAGCCATACCCCAAGGAACGCCGGGATCAACGCCAGTCCGCGAGTGATCAGGCGGCGTTGCCAGCAGGGTATGCGCAGGTTCAGGTAGCCCTCCATGATCACTTGCCCGGCAATGGTGCCGGTAAAGGTCGAACTCTGCCCAGACGCCAGCAACGCTATACCGAACAGGATGCTGGCGAAGGCGCCACCTACCAGTGGGTCGAGCAGGTGATAGGCGTCCTGGATTTCCACCACATCGGTATGGCCCGTCTTGTAGAACGCCGCAGCGGCCAGCACCAGGATCGCTGCGTTGACCAACAGTGCCAGAGCCAGGGAACCGATGGTGTCGATACGCGCCAGCTTGACCGCGTCCTGCTTGCTCGCCAGGTCCTTGCCGATCAGGCGCGTCTGCACGATGGAGGTGTGCAGGTAGAGGTTATGGGGCATGACCGTGGCGCCAAGGATGCCGATCGCCAGGTACAACGGCGCCGCGTCGCTGATCGCCGACAGTGAAGGCGTGAAACCGCTGAGCACGTCGGGCCAGTAGGGTTTGATCAGCACCAGTTCGATAAAGAAACACACGCCGATGGTCGCCACCAGCGCCAGCATGATCGCTTCAAGGCGGCGGAAGCCGCGGTTTTGCAGGGCCAGGATCAACAGCGTGTCGAAGGCAGTGATGACAATGCCGGTGGTCAGCGACACGCCAAGCAGCAGGTGAAACGCCAGGGCGCAACCGAGCACTTCGGCAAGATCGGTGGCGATGATGGAGATTTCCGCCAGCAGCCACTGGGTACGTGAGGAGCGCTTGCTGTAACGCTCGCGGCACAGCTGCGCCAGGTCCTTGCCGGTGGCGATGCCCAGCCGTGAGCACAGGCACTGCACCGCCATCCCCGCAAGGCTGGCCAGCAGCACCACAAATAACAGGCTGTAGCCGTAGCGTGAACCGGCTTCAATGGCGGTCGCCCAATTGCCCGGGTCCATGTAGCCAATGGAGATCAACAAGCCGGGGCCGGCGAACATCAACATGCGTTTGAAAAAGGACGCCTTGGGGTCAACGGCAACAGAGCCGGCCACTTCCGGCGGGCAGAACGGAGCGGTAGCGATTTTCGGCAGGTTGAATTTCACGCGCAATTCCAGACAATACACTAGGCTTGGGCAGCAGCTTATCAGTCGGACGCGACTGTGCGCATCACTGTATCTCGCGGCAAATCAAAGGCCTCTACCACTTGCACAACCAGGTCCAGCTCCTGGTTCAGCGCCTCGCGCTCCATGCGCTGACGAATCACACCGACCACCAATACCGCCAAGGTGGTGATCGAATACGCCGGGCCGGAAAACGCTCGCACGCCGCTGACCAGCAACATCGCCGCAGCCAGCGCCTGGCCCACCACCGGAATCGCCGTGGCTGCACCCCGACGCAGGATAAACCCGGTCAGCCCGGCCAGCGCGGTACCGCTCAAGGCTGTGGTGGCCGAACGACCCACGTCGAAGCGGGTGAACAACCCCTGCTCTTTTTGCGCGGCGGCCTTGAGTTCGGCGTCGAACGCCTGACGGTCGGTGCGGCTGAGTTTGTCCTTGTACTGCTCGATCAGTTTTTCAGCGACCTGCGCTTCGATATCCGCCAGCGCCACGCTTTGAAGTGGCTCGTCGAACTTGATGCCCAGGCGTTGCGCCACCTCCTCGGCAATCTGGCGATAGCTCACCCCGTGACCACGGGCCAGGTTCATGAAGCTGTCACCGCCCATGCGCTGCAACTCGATGGCCAGTTTCAGCGGTTCACGCACACTGGCGTCGATCGAGGCACTGCGCTTTTGCGCCATCAGCTCGGCGAGGAACTTCAGCTCTTCAGGACGCGCCTGCACCAGCGCCGGGAACAGTTCGGCATCTTCTTCGGCAAAGCGCACTTCGCTGCTGCGCAGGTCGGCACGGATCAGGCCACGGCGCTCCTGCAGCAAGTCGGTGTACTGCACCACCGTCTTCAATTGCGGCCAATAAGCGGCATGATCGAAGCTGGCCAGATGCACATTGGTGACCTTGGTCTTGAGTGCAGGCGTAACGTCAATCGCATAACGGCCGATGCAGCGCTCGCTATCCGGCTTCAAGGCCAGCGCCCAGTCCTTGCTGGAATGGCAGTTGATCAGCCGGCCCTTGAGCGGCGCCGACACGTCATCCCAAGGGCTTGACGTACAGATCGCCCCGCCCATCAGCAACAGGTTATTCAACGGCAGCTCGCGGGCGATATCGGGGCTGGCCAACAGACTCTTGACCAGAATACGTGCGCCCAGGGAATGACCGATCAGGTTGATGCGCCGCACCGGCAGCGCCTCGTCGTGCAGGTAGCCGGCCAGTTCAGGCAACAAGGTCCTGGCCACTTCATCGACCCGCGCCTCGACACTTTTGTAATGGTCAAGAAAATAGGCAATCGCCCTACCGACGCCCACCGTCGCTGCGCCCAGGCCACCACCGCCGAGCATCGAAGCGATTACATCCTTGAACGGCGCAAACAGGTTTTCCAGAAAGTGCCCCGCCGGCCAGAACAGCATCAGGTTGGTCGAGCCTTCGATACCCGCCAGTTGTGCCTTGAAATTGCCCAGTTGCTGGCGGTTGAAGAAGGCCGAATAACCGTGAACATAGAGATTGAGCACATCCCCCTGAGGCTCGCCACATAGAACGAATGTGGGCTTGCGGGTGCGGTGCATTTCATCCCACTGGTGTTGCATGGGCCGGTGACTCCTGTTGGCAAGGGATGGCGATAGTAACAAACAGTGCCCGCAAGGAAGGTGAATCCTGACGGGCGTTAGCCACGTTCAGGACAACGGGAATAACCCGAGTCGAGCACGCCACACCAGCCGCGCTCCGGAAGAAATTGTGTGTACATTCTTCAGCCTGGCGGGTGAGCAATAAACTCTGTGCATTCAGGAACCAGTATTACTTCAAAAAAAAACCGCCCTTTCGGGCGGTTGAAAAAACTCGGCCTTGATCAAAAACCGAGGGAGAAACTCACCGTCACTGCATGGTCCTTGTCGTTGCGCGAGAGTTGACCCGAGTAGCCCAGGCCCAGCTTGCCGTTCTGGCTGATCTGGTAGTCCAGGCCCGCCTCCACCACCGCGCTGTCCTTGGCAATCGGTACGCCCTGGGTGCTGAACGAGCCACCGCCATTAATGAAGCTCAGGTCGGCATCAGGTTTGGTATCGCCGAAGGCATGGCGCCAGCCGATGCTGCCCCGTGGGGTGATTTTCGAGCCGTTGCCCAAGGTAAGGGTCTGGCCGATGCGTACGCCCAAGGTCGAGTAGGTAATACTCTGGTCGGCATCGCCACGCAGGGCTGCCGAGCCGCCTTTTTCCTTGATCGTATCGCTGTCGTAGTTGACGTAGGCCAGGCCGGCGAACGGTTCCAGGGCCACGCTGGCGGTTTGGATGGTGTAGCCGACTTCACCGAACACCTGGGCACTGCGTGCCTTGTAGTCGGCTTTCAGGCGTTGGCCCTCACCGCCGACCGCCACGTTGCGTTTGCTTTCGATGTCATGCCAGCTGTACGCCACGCCCATGCGTGCGGCGAAGGCTTCCTGCTGGTAGGCGGTGTAGGCCATCAAGTGGTAGCTGTCCACATCGGCACTGGAATTACGGCGCTTGGCATCCAGATCACTGCGGGTGTAGCCGGCGGCCACACCGACGCGCCAGGCGTCGTCCACTTGCTTGTCGGTGCCGAGCAGGAAGCCGCTGAGATTGCGGTCCAGCTTGGCGGTATTGCTGTCACCGCCCATATGGCCCCAGGTGCCGAGTACGCGCATCCAACCGACCATCTCGCCGTGGCAACCGGCACTGGTCAGACGGTTTTCGCTCGGCGCCAGGGCATTGCGTGGGTCGTCCTCGCGGTAGCAACCGGGTTGGCGCATACGCTCGTTGACCGCGTCACGTACGTAACGCGAATCTTCGAGCATCGCGCTGGCAGTGCTGGCGTGGATCTCGCCAGACAAGCTGTCGAAGGCTGCACGCGCTCCTGCCACGTCAGAATTGAGCAACGCGTTCTGCACCGCCACGCCACCGACGGCTGCGCCGCTGCCCAAGGCCGCCGCCACGCCGCGCTGGTTAGCGGTAGCCGCCACACTGGCATAGCTGACGTTGTTGCGGCTGACCGCCAGTGCCACCTGGGTTGGGCTGTAGTTCAACGCGGTAGTCAGGAACGCCAGGTTCTCCAGGTTGGTGGTGGCAAAGGTGCCGTTGACCGCGCCCGCAGTCAGCAGGGTGTAGGTGGTCGCGCCGGCATACGGTGCCAGGTTGATCACATTCAAGGTGCCGCCCAGGTTGGCAGTGCCGCCCACGGCCAGGGAGCCGGTGGTGGATGGGGTGATCACCAGGTTCAGCGCGCCCGTGCTGGCGTTGGTGAAGTTGCCGGCCACGGTCAACTTGCCGCCGTCAGGCGTCACTGAGCCGTTGTTGACCAGCGAACCGACACTGCCGTTGCCGGTCAGGCCCGCACCGCTGGCCACGGTGACCTGACCGCCGAGCACCGCGCCTGGGTTGGCCGCATTACCCACCTGCAGCACGCCCTCTTGCACCGCTACGGTACCGCTGAACGGCTGGTTGCCGGTCAGCAACAGCGCGCCGGTGCCTTGCTTGACCACCGCACCGGTGCCGCTCAAGGTGCCGTTGAATTGGCCATTACTGCTTTGGGCAAATACCAGACTGGCGTTGTCGAGGATGCTGCCTTGCAGGCTGGTGGTATTGCCCACCAGCGTACCGCCACTGACCGTAGTGCCGCCGGTGTAGGTATTGGCGCCGGTCAGCAGCAACGTGCCGGAATCCAACTTGTTGATCCCACCGGTTCCTACCAGCGGTGCATCGATCTGGGCGGTCACGCCGGAGTTGACCCGCACCGCAGCCAGGCTGCCATCCGCCGAATTGGTCGGGCTCAAGCTGCCCCCAGCGCCGGCCGTCAGGGTGTAACCGGCGTCAAGGAATTGCAGGCCGGTAAAGCCTTGGTTACCGACAACCGTCACGGTGCCGCCCTGCCCGCCAAATACCGCGAACTGGTTGGTGGACGCCTGCCCTTGGGTACCGGTGGGGTCGGTCCAGTTGGTGCCCGGGCCCCAGGTGCCGCTGCCACCGGTGATGGTGCCGTCGGGGTTGGTGGTGCCGCCGTTCCAGAACTGGATCTGCCCTGGGGCATTTTGCACCACCAGGTTGAGCTGGTTGGCCAGCGCGGTTTGCAGGCTCACGTTGCCCAAGGCGACGGGCAAGGTGCCAAAGGTAAGGCCGTTATCGACCAAGCTGCCGCCATAGCGGAACAGTTGATACACGCCCAGACCGAAGCCGCCGGCATCACTGACGTTGAGCGTTCCGTCCAGGGTCAGGTTGCCAGCGACATTCACCGCAGTGCTCGAAGCACCCGGTGCGCCGAGGGCGAAGTCCAGCGTGGTGCCCGACGACAAGGCCAGCGAGCCCACCGACAGTGGGGACGTCGAGCCCGCCTTGAGCACCGAACCGTCCGCCATGCTCACCACACCGCCCAAGGTGCCGCTGCCACCCAGGGTCGCGCCGCCGGCAACTTGCACCGCAGCGCTGTTCAAGGTGCCGTTGACCAACAGGCTGCCGGTGTTGACGTTGGTAGTGCCGGTAAAGCTGTTGTTACCGGTCAGCAGCAACGCGCCGGTGCCGGTTTTGTTCAGTACGCCGGTGCCGGTGAGGTTGCCGGTGTAGGTGCCGTCGGTGGCTTGCTCAAAGGTCAATGCCGCATTGTTGGCGATGGCGCCTTGCAGGCTGTTGGTGTTGCCGGTGGTGGTGCCACCGTTGAGCGTGGTGCCGCCGCCGTAGGTGTTGGCACCCGCCAGCAGCAAGGCGCCACTGCCGTTTTTCACCAGGCTGCCGGTGCCGCTGACGACGCCGTTGAGGGCCAGGTCATGGCTGCCGGCCAGGGTCAGCGGGCCGCCCAGATTGACGGCATTGGCCAGTTGCAAGTCAGTGCCACCATCCAGTTGCGCAGCGCCGCCGACAGTCAGGGCACCGCTGCCCAGGGCAGCGTTGTTGCCCAGCACCAGTTGACCGGCGTTGAGGCCAGTGCCGCCGCTGTAGCTGTTGGTGCCATTGAGGGTCAAGGTTGCAGCGCCGTTTTTCACCAGGCTGCCGCTGCCGCTGATGCCACCATTGAGGGTCAACGCGTTGCTGCCGCCAATCGCCAGGGTGCCGTTGAGTACCGCTGCATTGGCCAGGCTCACTGCCGCGTTGCTGTCCAGGGTGGTGCCCGCCGCGGCGGTCAGTACGCCGGTGCCCAGGGCACTGTTGTTGCCGACCACCAGAGTGCCGCCGTTGAGCGCAGTGCCGCCGGTGTAGCCATTGGCGCCGTTGAGCACCAGGGTGCCGCTGTCGAGCTTAGCCAGGGTACCGGCACCATTGAGCGTGACGCCCAGGGTCGCGGTCACGTTCGGATCGACGCGCACCGCGGTATTGCCGGTGCCGCCATTGACCAGGTTAAGCACACCCGCCGTGCCGGAGGCCAGGTTATAGCCATCGGTGACAAACTGCATGCCGGTGATGTTTTGCGTGCCGTCCACCGTCACATTGCCGGCTGCGCCCTGGAACACTGCGAAACTATTGGTCCAGCCTTGGTTGAGCGTGCCGTCGACATTGGTCCAGTTGGTATTACCGGCGCCCCAGGTACCGTTACCACCGTCGATGGCAGCGTTGCCGATCAGGTTATTGCCATCCCAGAACTGCACAGTAGTGTTAGGTGCAGTCACCAGCAGGTTGACCTTGTTGCTGATGGCGGTCTGCACTTGCAGATCGCCCGGCACCACGCTGCCCGGCAGTATGCCGAGGGTCAACCCGTTGTCGGTAAGCGCCCCGCCGTAGTTGATGAGGTTATAGACGCCGCTGCCAAAGCCGCCGATATCGGTGACGTTGAGGTTGCCGTCCAGGGTCAGGTCGCCGCCGACATTCAGCAGCCCGGTGCCGCCGCCCACAACTGGGGTGCCTAGACCGACATCCAGATTGGAGTTGCCGCCCAGCACCAGCGAGCCCACCGACAGCGTGCTGCCGGTTTTCAGGCCGATATGGCCGCCGTCGGCGACAGTCACGGCACCACCAAGAGCACCGCTGCCGGTCAGGGTCGCGCCGTTGTTGACCGCCACCGTGGCACTGGCCAGCGAGCCTGTGACATTCAAGGTGCCACCGTTGACGTTGGCGGCGCCGCTGATGCCATTGGTGCCGCTCAGGTTGAGCACACCGCTGCCGTTTTTATCCAGGCCACCGGTGCCGCCCAGCGAACCGCCAAAGGTGTTGTCCAGGTTGCTGCCGCCCACCGCCAGCGTGCTACCGCCCGCCACCTGCACCGTGCCGTTGCCGGCCAGCGTGTTGAGGCTGGCATTGCCGCCCAGGTTGAGGCTGGCGCCGCTGCCGACAGTAACGCCGGAAGTGCTGCCCAGTGCGCCGTTACCCAACGTAGTCACGCTGCCGCCGGCCACAGTCAGCGGGCCGCTGAAGCTGTTATTGCCAGTGAGCAACAGGTCCGCCGCGCCATTTTTGATCAGCGCCGCATTGCCGGCCAGTACCCCGGCCAGGGTCAGGTTATTGCTGCCTGCGACGGTCAGGTCGCCATTAAGATTGACCGCGTTGGCCAGCACCAGCGGCGTGCTGTTGGCCAGGGTCGCCGCCCCGCCGACGGTCAAGGCGCCCGACCCCAGAGCCGTGGCGTTGCCCAAGGTCAATGTACCGGCATTGAGGGTTGTGCCACCGCTGTAGCTGTTGGCGCCGTTGAGCGTCAGGTTGGCGCCGCCGGCCTTGGTCAGGGAACCGCTGCCATCAACTACGCCATCAAGGCTCAGATCATTGCTGCCGCCGACTGTCAGCGCAGCATTCAGGCTGGTGATATTGGCCAGGGCCAGTGCAGCGCTGGTATCCAGGGTCGCGACGCCATTGACTGCCAGGGCACCGCTGCCCAGGGCCGATGCGTTGCCCAGGGTCAACGACCCCGCGTTCAGTTGGGTGCCACCGAGATAGGCATTGGCGCCATTAAGGGTCAGGTTGCCCGCACCGGTTTTGGTCAGGCCGCCGGCACCACTGACCACACCGTTCAAGCTCAGGTCGGCAGTTCCCAGAATGTCCAGGTTACCGGCCAGGTTCAGGGTATTGGCCAAAGCCACCGCGGTGCTGCTGTCGAGGCTGGTACCGGCTGCCGCGTTCAACGCGCCACTGCCCAGTGCGCTATTGGAGCCCAGGATCAAGGCGCCGGCGTTGAGTGCGGTTGGCCCGGCGTAGGTGTTGTTACCACTGAGGGTCAGGTTGGCGATGCCATTTTTGATCAGGCTGCCGGTGCCTGCCACGGTGCCGGCCAGGGTCAAGGCGTTGCTGCCGCCAACAGTCAACGTACCGTTGACGTTCACATTGTTGGCCAGGTTGACCGCAGCGTTGCTGTCCAAAGTGGTGCCATTGGCGGTGGTCAACACGCCACTGCCCAGGGCACTGTCATTGCCGACCACCAGCGTGCCGCCATTGAGCTCGGTGCCACCGGTGTAGCTGTTGGCCCCGTTGAGTACCAGGGTGCCGGTGTCCAGCTTGGCCAGGGTACCGCCGCCATTGAGCGTGACGCCCAGGGTCGCGGTGACGCCAGGGTCGACCCGCACGGCGGTGTTGCCGCCGGTGCCATTGAACAGGGTCAAGGCCCCCGCCGTGCCACCCGCCAGGTTGTAGCCATCCGTGACGAACTGCAACCCAGTGATAGCTTGCGCGCCGTCAACGGTGACGGTGCCCGCTGTGCCCTGGAATACCGCAAAGCTGTTCGGCGCCCAGGTTGTATTGAATGCGCCGTTGACGCCGGTCCAGTTGCCGGTGCCTGCGCTCCAGGTGCCGCTGCCGCCTTCGATGGCACCGTTGCCGGTGACTTGACTGCCGTCCCAGAACTGCACGTTGGTACTGCCGTTGACCAACAGGTTGACCTGGTTGCCGATGGCGGTTTGCAGGTCCAGGTCAGCGGCCGGGATATTCACCGGCAGGCTGCCCAGTTGCAGGCCGTTGTTGGTCAGGCCGCCGGTGTAGTCGATCAGGCGATAGATACCGGTGCCGAAGCCGCCGATGTCACTCACGTTGAGCGTACCGTCCAGGGTCAGGTTGCCGTTGACTTGTACCAGTGCCGTACCGCCGGTGGATGGCGCGCCAAGGCCGGCATCCAGGTTGGAGTTGGCATTGAGCAACAACGAGCCGGTGGTCAGGGTAGCGCCCGAGTTGACCGCCAGGTGGCCGCCATCGGCGATGACCACATTGCCCAGCAAGGTACCGGTACCGCCCAGGGTTGCGCCGCTGCCCACGCTCACATTGGCGCTGGCCAATGAGCCGTTGACGAGCAGGCTGCCACCATTGACCAGCGTATCGCCGGTGAGCGCGCTGAGGCCACCGAGGGTCAGGGCGCCCGTGCCGTCCTTGGCAAAGTTGCCGAGCCCGGCCAATACGCCGTCGAACGTGCTGTCGAGGTTATTACCGCCAACGCTCAACGTGCTGCCCGCCCCGACTGTCGCCAGCCCTGTGCCGGTGAGCGCGCCCAGGCTGGCGGTACCGCCCAGGTTCAGGGAGGTACCGCCCGCCAGATTGACGCCGGCACCGACACCCAATGCCCCATTGCCCACGGTGGTAAGGCTGCCCGATTGCACATCGAACAAGCCGTTGAAGGTGTTGTTGCCAGTCAGGCTCAAATCAGCCGTGCCGGTTTTGATCAGGTCACCACTGCCTGTCAGCACACCTGCGAGAGTCAAGTTGTTATTGAGACCACCCACTGTCAGGCCTGCATTGAGGTTGACCGCGTTGGCCAGCACCAGCGGTGTGCTGTTGGCCAAGGTGGCCGCACCGCCGACCGTCAAGGCGCCGGTACCCAGCGCCGCTGCCGTACCGAGGGTCAAGGTGCCCGCATTGAGGGTGGTACCGCCTTGATAAGTGTTGACGCCGTTGAGCGTCAGGTCGGCGGCGCCGTTCTTGACCAGCTCGCCAGTGCCACTGAGCAGGCCACCCAGGGTCAGGTCATTGCTGCCGGCTACGGTCAGCGCCGCGTTCAGGACGGCGTTGTTACCGATGGTCAAGGCTGCATTGTTATCCAGGGTTGCGGCGCCACCAACGATCAGATTGCCCAGCCCCAGCGCCGCCGCATTGCCCAGGGTCAGCGTCCCGGCGTTCAGTGTGGTACCGCCGAGAAAGGCATTGGCACCCGTCAGGGTAAGGTTGGCAGCGCCATCTTTAGTCAGGCTGCCGGCGCCATTGATCGCCCCCGTCAGGGCCAGGTCGGCGGTGCCGCCGATGCCCAGATTGCCCGCCAGGTTGATTGCATTGTTGACGCTCAGCGCAGTGCTTGCATCCAGGGTTGTACCGCCTGCCGCATTGAGCACGCCAGCGCCCAACGCGCTATTGGCCGCCAGCACCAGACCACCCGCATTCAAGGCCACCGGGCCAAGGAAGGTATTGCTGCCACCCAGGGTCACAGTGGCCGCGCCATTTTTGATCAAGCCGCCCGTGCCGCCAATCACGCCGTTGAGCGCCAACGCGTTGCTGCCCGCCAGGTTCAGGTCGCCGTTGAGGGTGACGTCATTGCCAAGCGCTGCCGCGGTATTGCTGTCCAGCGTGGTGCCCGCCGCAGCGGTCAGGGCGCCAGTGCCCAGCGCGGTGTTACTGCCGACCACCAACGTACCGCCATTGAGCAAGGTGCCACCGGTGTAGCTGTTGGCGCCACCGAGTACCAGTGTGCCGGTATCGAGTTTATTCAGGGCACCTGCCCCGGTGATATCGACGCCAATGGTCGCGGTTGCCAGCGGGTCGACACGCACCGCGAAGTTGCCACTGCCGGTGCTCAATTGCCCCCCGGTGCCACTGACCAGATTGTAGCCATCGGTGACGAATTGCATGCCAGTAAGGGTCTGCGCACCCTCCACGCTGACGGTACCCGCCGCGCCCTGGAACACCGCAAAACCGCCGCCCCAGGTCTGGTTGAGAATGCCGTCGGACGAGGTCCAGTTGGTGCCGCCCGCCGTCCAGGTGCCGCTGCCACCGTCAACACTGCCGTTGGGCACGGTGTTGCTGCCGTCCCAGAAACGGATGTTCGGTGCCGACACCACCAGATTGACCTGGCTGCCCACCGAGGTTTGTACCAACAGGTCACCCAGGCCATAGCCCAACGGCACGCTGTTGACGTTCAATGCGCCGGCCAGGCTGCCGGTGTAGTTGATCAACCGATACACACCGGCACCGAAACCACCGGCATCGCTGACGTTCATGTTACCGGCCAGGTTCACATTGCCACCGACATTCAGCAACGAAGTCAGCGAAGGTGCACCGAGGGCCACATCCAGATTGCCGCCGGCGCTCATGTTCAAGCTGCCGGCGGATAAGGTCGCGCCGCTACCCAGGGCCAAGTGCCCGCCGTTGTTGATATTCACCGCACCCAACAGCGAACCGCTGCCGGTCAGCGTGCCGCCACTATTCACGTCAACCACCGCACTGCCCAGGGAACCGGTGAGGTTCAAGGTGCCTGCGTTGATTGCCGTGTTACCACTGATGCCGTTGATCCCGGTGAGGTCCAGCGTGCCGGTGCCAACCTTGATCAAGCCACCCGCGCCACTGAGGCTACCGTCAAAGGTACTGCTGGTGCTCAGGCCGCCTACGGTGAGATTGAAACCACCGCCCACCGCCACGTCGCCCGTGCCGCTGAGGCCGGCCAGGCTGGAATCGACATTCAGGTTCAGCGCCGCACCGGCTGCCACGTTGGCGCCGGAACTGCCCGCCAGGGCATCGGCGCTCAACAGCGTGACGCTGCCAGACAGGATATCCACGACGCCAGTGAAGGTGTTGCTGCCCGACAGCGCCAGATCGGCCAGGCCATTTTTGATCAGCGCACCCGCGCCGCTGATCACGCCGTTCAGCGCCAGGTCGTTATTGCCCGCGAGGCTCAAGTCGGCATTCAGTGCAATGTCGTTGCCGATCCCGAAGGCCGCGCTATTGTCCAGGGTGGCTGCGCCGCCGACCGTCAAGGCGCCGCTGCCCAGCGCGCCCGATGTGCCCAGGGTCAAGGTACCGGCATTGAGGGTGGCGCCACCGCTGAAGGTGTTGGTGCCGTTGAGGGTCAGATTGGCCAGGCCGTCCTTGATCAGCGGGCCCGCGCCGCTGATCGTATTGCCCAGGGTCAGCGCATTGGTGCCGCCAACGGTCAGCCCGGCATTGAGGACAATGCCATTGCTCAGCGCAACCGCCGCGCTGCTGTCCAGAGTCGCCGCGCCGCCGACAGTCAGGTCGCCAAGGCCTAGCGCCGAGTTGCTGCCGACGGTCAGTGTGCCTGCATTCAAGGTGGTGCCACCCAGGAAGCCATTGGCGCCACTGAGAATCAGGTTGGCCGCGCCGGCTTTGGTCAGGCTACCGGCACCATTGATGCCACCGCTCAGGGTCAGATCGGCGGTGCCGCCGATGCCCAGGTTGCCCGCCAGGTTGACCGCATTGGTCAAGGTGACGGCCGTGCTGGCGTCCAGGGTCGTGCCCGCCGCCGCATTTAATGCTCCGGAACCCAACGCGGTAGCGGAACCTACCACCAGCCCACCGGCATTCAGCGCAGTAATCCCGGTGCGCGTATTGTTGCCGGTCAAGGTCAACAGGCCCGCACCGGTTTTGATCAAGCTGCCGGCGCCGGACATCACCCCGCCCAACGTCAGCGGGTTGGTGCCGGTCAGCGTCAGGTTGGCGCCCAGCGCCACGTTGTTGGTGAGTAACGACGCACCGCCAGCATCAAGGTTTGCGGCACCCGTCACACTCAAGCCACCGCTGCCCAATGCGGTGTTATTGCCCAACACCAGTGTGCCGGCGCCCAGGCTGGTGGTGCCGCTGTAGCCGCTGTTGACGCCATTGAGGGTCAAGCTGCCCGCACCGCTGTGGGTGATCCCACTGGCGCCGGAAATCGCACCGCCCAAGTTCAGCGCGCCGGCGACGTCGGTGGTCAGGTTGCCGTTCAGGGTCAGCGCATTACCCAGGCTGACAGTACCGGGGGCCTGCAAGGTGGTGGCTGCACTGACCGTCACTGCGCTGCTGCTCAAGGCCAGGTTATTGCCCAGTTGCACCGAACCGCCGGCCAGGTTCGTCGCACCTGTGTAAGTATTGGCGCCGCTGAGGATCAGTTGCCCGGTACCGGCCTTGGTCAAGCCGCCCGCGCCCGAGAGCACGCCGCTGAGGGTCAGCCCGGTCGAGGCACCCTGCACCGTCAAGCCGCCAGTGCCCAGGGTCAGCAAATTGGACAGGGTCAAGCCATTGCCGGTGGCCTCGATGGTCCCGCCGTTGACGGTCAACACACCAGTGCCGAAGGTGGTGTTGTTATTGAACTGCGAAATGCCGCCATTGAGGGTCGTGCTGCCGCTGACCAAAGGCCCTTGCAGGGTCCAGGTGCCGCTGTTGATGGTCAGGTTGTTGAAGTTGACATAGTTGGCGCTCGACGCTGTGCCAGTCCCCGTGATACCGCCGCCGACACCCGTGGTGTTCTGCAAGATCAAGGTGTTGCTGCCCAGCGCGCCACCATCCACTTGGCCGGTGGGCGCGAATGTCAGGTTCACACCGAGCAGTCCGCCCAGGCTCGCGCCGATGCCGCCGCCGTTCGTTACGCTTGAACCGGTGACAGCGGTGAAGGTGTTGGTGCTACCGGCCCCCATCGACACACCGCCGGATATAGTCCCGGTGTTGAGGAAAGTGTTACCAGCGGTGGAGCTTTCGAACGCCACGCGCCCGGTCAGGGTGCCGTTGTTGGTCATGTTGACTTGCCCGCCGCCTTGCACCGCCACCACTGGGGTGTCGGAAGTGAACAGGGTCAGGCCGAGCAAGGACGAAGAGCCGATGGTGCCGTTGTTGACGATGGTGGTGATGCCGCCTGCACCGTTGGTGGCGTTCAGGGCCATGCCATCGAGCGAGGCCAGGTTGAGCCCCAGCAGCGCACCGGTACCGCGCATGATGCCGGTGGCGGTGTTGGTGATGTTCAACGCGCTGGCTGCCGTGTTGCCGATCACTACGCCACCGCTCAGCACTGAAACCAATCCCAGGAGTGCCGGGTCAATGGTGCCGGAGTTATTCAACGTCGCGTTGTTACCCGTCAGGGTCAACGCTTTGCCGCCCAGCGTCGCATTGAGTTGCGCTCCGGGGCTGACGTTGACTGTCAGGTCGTTGACCGCGCTGCTGAAGGTGTTGAGGAACAATGGCAATGACGGCACGCCCGTACAGGTCACCGTCGCGCCGGCTGCAGGACTTGCCGGGGTACAGGCAGCGAACACATCCGGGCTCGCCAAGCCCATGACCAAACCGGCCACGCCCAGGCGGATAGCAAGAGAAAGCGCAGAAATACGAGGTACAGCGGCAGTCGCAAGTCTTCTATCCACGTTCTACTCCTTGTGGTGCAAGCGTTTCGTCCATGAATGCGTAAAAAGCCCGGGTTTAACCTTCCACACGCATCGAATTCGAAATACCTGACCGTGTTGACTAACAATCCAGTTTGTCGAAACGTTAGTAGAGCCAAGGAAAAGTCATTGAATTAAATGGTATTAATACTTTCGTAAAACCCGTGATCGAATGGGGTAACAACCAACATCCATTGACTGTCGCGACAAAAATACAAGTTTCAAAATGTGAAAAAGCGTTCTAATAGCGCCCTATTTCCCTCTGCGGTTAGCCGTTGATTCAAGTAAACAATGGAGTTCGCAATGCCCCATGAAGGCAACCTGTTACAAGCGGCCGTAGTGTTCCTGCTCGCTGCCGTGCTCACCGTGCCCCTGGCCAAGCGCCTGCAACTAGGTGCGGTGCTGGGCTATCTGTTTGCCGGTGTGATCATCGGCCCGTCGGTACTCGGCCTGATCGGCAACCCGCAAAGCGTGGCGCAGTTCTCTGAATTGGGTGTGGTGCTGCTGTTGTTCATCATCGGCCTGGAGCTGTCGCCCAAACGCCTGTGGGTGATGCGCAAGGCCGTGTTCGGTGTCGGCCTGGCCCAGGTGCTGCTCACTGGGTTGGTCATGGGCGCGGTGGCGCTGTGGCTGTTTGGCCAGCCATGGAACAGTGCCATCGTGCTGGGCCTGGGCCTGGCGCTGTCCTCCACCGCGTTTGGCCTGCAAAGCCTGGCCGAGCGCAAGGAGCTTAACCAGCCCCACGGGCGTCTGGCTTTCGCCATCCTGCTGTTTCAGGACATCGCGGCCATCCCGCTGATCGCCCTCGTACCCTTGCTGGCCGGTGGCAGTCACCCAACCACCGAAGCCGAGGGCCTGCGCCATGGCTTGCAGGTACTGGGCAGCATCGCCGTGGTGATCATCGGCGGGCGCTACCTATTGCGTCCGGTGTTTCGCATCGTCGCCAAAACCGGTCTGCGCGAAGTATCCACCGCCACCGCGCTGCTGGTGGTGATCGGCACCGCCTGGCTGATGGAGCTGGTGGGCGTGTCCATGGCCCTGGGGGCGTTCCTCGCCGGCCTGCTGCTGGCAGATTCGGAATACCGCCACGAACTGGAATCCCAGATCGAACCCTTCAAGGGCCTGCTGCTGGGGCTGTTCTTTATCAGCGTGGGCATGGGCGCCAACCTCAGCCTGCTGCTCAGTACGCCGCTGGTGGTGATCGGCCTGACCCTGCTGTTGATCGGGTTGAAACTGCCCCTGCTATACGCCGTTGGCCGCATGGTCGGCGATCTCAATCGCGAAAGCGCCTTGCGCCTCGGCGTGGTGCTGGCAGCCGGGGGTGAATTCGCCTTCGTGGTGTTCAAGATCGGCCGCGACCAAGGCCTGTTCGAACCACACCTTTACGATGTGCTGGTGCTGACCATCACCCTGTCCATGGCCTTGACCCCGCTGTTGCTGCTGGTGTGTCCGAAGCTGTTCAAACCCAAGGTCAAGCCAGTGGAAGTGCCCGAGGAATACCGCGCCATCGAAAGCGATGCGCCCCGCGTGGTCATTGCCGGCATGGGGCGGATGGGTCAGATCGTGGCGCGGATCCTGCGGGCGCAGAACATTTCGTTTATCGCCCTCGACACCTCCGTGGAAACCATCGAGCTGACCCGCAGTTTTGGCGGTATGCCGGTGTTCTACGGCGACCCCCAGCGCCCGGAAATCCTCCACGCAGCCAAGGTCGATCAGGCCGAATTCTTCGTCATTGCCATGGACGATCCGGAGATCAACATCAAGACTGCCGCTCTGGTGCGCAGCCTCTACCCGCACATGAAGATCATTGCCCGTGCCCGTAACCGCCAGCACGTACACCGCCTGGTGGACCTGGACGCTTCACCGGTGCGCGAAACCTTCTACTCCAGCCTGGAAATGAGCCGCCGCACTCTGGTCGGCCTTGGCTTGAGCCAGGCTCAGGCCGACGCGCGCATCAACCGCTTCAAGACCCACGACCAGCAAGTGCTCGCCGCGCAACACGCGGTGTACGACGATGCAGCCAAAGTCATGCAAACCGCTCAGGAAGCCCGTACGGAACTGGCGCGCTTGTTTGAGATGGACAGACTTGAGGAAGAGTCCGACAAGGTGTGACATGGAGAATGAACGAAATTGCGAATTTTCTGACAGAATACGCCGCAATTTCGTTCATCCCTGGAGCGCCACATGGCCACGTTCACCAAGACCGCAGTGCTGCTGGCCCTCGCGCTTACCGCCGGCAGCGTGTTCGCTGCCGCCAAGCCAACCACGCAAAAAATCTCCACCCTGGGTGGCAAGTTCACCTTCAACCTGCCCAAGGCTTACAGCGCTGACGCCCTGCCTTCCGGCAAGGCTGAGGACGGCACCGCCGATACCCAGGGCACGCTGTATGCCAACTCGACAACGAAAAGTGTGGTGATCGTCGCTGAAACCGTGCGCAACGATGGGGCAACCATCAAGGATAACGACCCGCAGTTCCTTGATGGTGCCGTGGCCGATTTCGTCAAGGACCAGAGCGCCGCCCTGCCCGACTTCAAGAAGCTGGGCGAGAAGAAACTCACTTACAAGGGCCTGGGCCTGCGCCAGGTTGACAGCAGCGCTACCCAGGGCGGCGGCAAGACCTTGAACTCCACGTTCCTGGGTGGTTCCGGCAACCATCTGCTAGTGATCCAGGCGATTTCCCGGGCCGATGATGTGAAGGGGCATGCGGCATTGGTGAAGCAGATTACGGGCGGCAAGTAACCGCCCCTCCCACATTTTTTACTGCATTTCACTTCAAGCTTTTCTCTAGCCAGGCTTTCAAGTCCTGCACTTCCGCTTCGCTGATCGTGTGATTCATCCCCGGGTATTCATGAAACTCCGGCTTGAGCCCCAACCCCACCAGCACCTTATCTGCCTGCGTGGCCGAGCTGAAGGGCAGCGCCTGGTCCAGAGTGCCATGGCCGATAAAAATCGCCAGTTTGCCCATGGACGCATCAGGCTTCAGCGCAGACCTGAGTACCGGTAGCACGCTGCCACTGAGCGCGGCGATACCGCGTACCAACTCGGGTTCACGCAAGGCCACCTCGTAAGACATGATCGCGCCTTGGCTGAACCCCACCAGGAATACCCGATCGCTTTGGGTGTGGTACTTGGCCGTGGCCTTGACCACAAAGTCCTTGATCAGTCGGGCGCTGCTGAACAGCTCATCGGTCTCGCCGTTGTACTCAGGCTCATCAGTCTTGGTAAACCAACGATAACCGTGCGGTTCCACCGGCAGCGGCGCACGCACCGACAGGTAGGTCCAGGTGGATGGCAACGCGTCCTTGATACCAAACAGGCCTTCCTCGTTGCTGCCAAAACCATGCAGGAAGATCACCAGCGGCTGGTTGCGCGCATCGCTCTGGGTTTGTTCCAGGTAGGACAACGGCAAGTCGGTGTGCAAGCCGGTGTCGGCATGAACGGCGCCGGCCACCAGGGCCAATGCGAGGGCAAGCTGTTTGAGCATCGGATTTACCTCAGGGTTTGCGCAACAAATAGGTGTCCATGATCCAGCCGTTTTCCAGGCGCGCCGCCTTGCGTACCCGTTCGATCTCTTGCGCCACGTGGGCCACTTTACCGCTGATCAGGATTTCGTCAGGCGTGCCCAGGTAGGCGCCCCAGTAAATATCCAGGTCCTGATCCGCCACGCTGCGGTAGGAATCTTCTGCGTCGAGCATCACCACCAGGGTATCGGCATCACTGGCCTGCCCCGCCGCCAGGCGACGTCCCGTGGTGATTTCGACGGACTTGCCGATACGGTTCAACGGCACCTTATGCTGGGCCGCCAGCGCCTGCACGCTGGTGATGCCGGGGATCACCTCGAACTCGAACACGCACCGGCCACTGGCCAGGATCGCCTGCAAGATACGAATGGTGCTGTCGTACAGCGCAGGATCCCCCCAGGCCAGGAACGCCCCCACTTCACCGTCAGCCATTTCTTCGTTGATCATGCGCTCGAAGGTGTGCTGCTTATCGCGGTTAAGGTCCTGCACGGCGGTGGTGTAGTCGATGTCACCGCGTACGCGCTCAGGGCAATCGGCCTCGACAAAACGGTAGCCGGGCTCGGTGATGTAGGTCTGGCAGATCTCACGGCGCAGGTCGATCAGCTTGTCCTTGCTCTGGCCCTTGTCCATCAGGAAGAACACGTCGGTACGGTTCAGCGCCTTCACGGCCTGCATCGTGATGTAGTCAGGGTTGCCGGCGCCAATGCCGATGATCAGGATGCGTTTCATGGGGTGCTCTCAGTGCGGGGCGTTGATTTTGCCATGATCTGCACGTCAGGCGTGAGTTTCCAGGCGCAGGCGCCACACGCCATTGAAGCGCAACTCAGTGGCCGACAGGGGCTCGACGTCGATCCGATAGAACATCGAGACCGGGAACTGCATGACGGAGAGTATCGCGGCGCGAATCACGAACGGGTGGGTCACGGCGACTGTATGGCCGGGGTGGGTTTCGAGCGATGCGAGCCATTGGCCCACACGCGCACAGAGCTGATCCACCGACTCGCCGCCATGGGGTGCGCGGGTGCTGTCGGCGCTCCAGGCCTTTAATTCCTGGCTATCGAGTTGGCTGATGTCCTGGCCTTTCCATAAACCGAGATCAACATCGCGCAACGCCACTTCAACCTCGGCGTGGGCGCCGAACAAGCCGGCTGTCTGGCGGGCCCTGGCTTCGGGGCCGCAGAGCAGGCGTGGCTGTTTTTTGTAGCGTCCGGCCAGGGAGCAAGCAGCACTTTGCCAGTCCATCGAGACGGACTCATCGTCGGGAAAACGCCCATGTTTTTGCAGGGGGGTGATGGCGTGGCAGATCAGGGTCAAACGGGTGGCGAGCATCGCACTTCACTCTGTTTTCGGTATGTTACTGCACCCCCAGTGTGAACGATGTACCTGTGGGAGGGGCTTGCCCCCTCCCACATTTAATCAGGCGGATGCACTCTCACTGAGCGGAGCGGCTGCGGCCTGAGCCTGCAACTGCGCGGCTTGCTGGCTGTATTCGCGCAGGTAGACGATAAATTCCTGCAACAGGCGGTCCCACAGTTCCAACTGGCTACGCAGATGCGAAGCGCCGACACCGGCCACCACCACGTCCATCTCCATCAACAGAAACTCACCCTGCACCGACAACCGCGCAAAGCGCCGCGAGGCATTCCACACCTGAGCCAGGCCCTCGGGCAATTCACCCTGCACCCGCAGGGCGCAGCTGTAGGTAAAGTCCACATAACTGCCCTGCTCGGCCGCCGGGTTGCCAAAGCGCACGGCAAAACCGATGCCCTGACTGGCGCTGAGCAATTGCACAACGCCGTTCTGCTCAGACTGGTTGACCCGATACCCGGCTTCCTGCAACAGCTCGGTGAGGCTTTGAATGGATACGCTGGTGATCAGTTGAACATCGCTCATAGTGGTCTCTTCCTTGTTGATCATTGATTAAGGCGGTGTGGGAGCATCGAACCGATTAAGGTATAGCTCATCGCCAAAACCTTGGGTCAATTCATTGGAAATGACCCATTCTCATCACAACAACGGCTGGCCACCTTTTTTGGATCGTGCTGCATCAGTTGGATAAGCGTCGACTATGAGGCCGTCTTCGGGAGCAAGTCCCCTCCCACATCGGCGGGCACAAGCGCCGAATGACCGCTGGCGACAAAATCCTCCTTGCGCAACACCACCAATGCCACCAGCGACACCACCCCGGTGGCCACGTAGAAGTACCACGGCGAAGTAATGTCCCCGGTCACCTTGATCAACCAGGTGGAAATCAACGGCGCACTGCCGCCAAACACCGCCACCGGCACGTTGTATGCCACTGCAATGCCGGTGGAGCGAATCCGCGTCGGCAGCAGCTCACTCATCAACGCGTAGGTCGACGACGCATACAGCCCGAACAGAATCGCCACCGCCATCAACGGTGCGAAGAACGACGCCGGGGTCGCGGTGGGTGCCGACTTGAACAGCCAGAACATCGCCAGGGTCGCCAACGTGCCGATCACCATCAGGAACGGCTTGCGCCCGTATTTATCGGTAAATGCCCCGCCAAACGGCATCACGAAGGCGGCCGAGAAACTGGCAACGAACACGTAGAGCAAGGTGGTGCCGCTGTCGAACTTGAGGATCTTGGCCATGTAGGTCGAGGCGAAGGTCAGCACCAGGTAGAAGATCGAGCTGTGCAAGGTGATGATAAAGAACACCAGGGCAATCGCGCGCTTCCACTGCCAGACCTCCCGCAGCGGCGCCCGCGAGGTTTGCCCGGCGCGTTGCAGGGCTAAAAACTCGGGGCTGTCTTCAAGCTTGAGGCGGATGTACATGGAGATAAAGCCCAGGGGCGCAGCGATCAGGAACGGTACGCGCCAGGCCCATTCCTGCATGACCTCGGCGCCCAGCACCCAGGTCATGCCATTGGCCACGGCGCCGCCCAGCAACAGGCCGAGCACAGCGGTGACCATCAACCAGCAGGTGGCGAAGCCGCGGCGACCGGGCCCTGCGTATTCGGAGATAAAGCTGGTGACCGTGCCGATTTCGCCGCCCGCCGAGAAGCCCTGCACGCAGCGCACCAGGATCAGCAGGATCGGCGCGGCGATGCCCAGGCTGGCGTAGGTCGGCAACAACCCCAGCATCACCGTGGAACCGGTCATCATCACCAGCGCCATGATCAGGGTTTTGCGCCGGCCGATCTTGTCTGCCAGCGGGCCGAAGAACAGCCCACCCAGAGGGCGGATAAAGAAGCTCAGGGCAAACGCGGCGAAGCTGGCCAGCAGGCTGGTGGTGGGGTCATCGGAGACGAAGAACGCCTGGCCGATATAGACCGCGAGAAACCCATAGACGCCGTAGTCGTACCACTCGATCAAGTGGCCCGAGGTGGCGCCCAGAAACGCTCGGCGGCGCTTGCGGACAGTGTCTTGTGCGGGATTGCCCATCGTGGGGACTCCTTGTCTGATTATCGATCCATGTCAAAGCGCGGCGATACTCGCTGCTTTCAACCACTGCCGCAAGTCGGTCTTGAGAATCTTGCCGTAGCTGTTCTTGGGCAAGTCGCTGCGCCATACATATTTTTTCGGTTTCTTGAACGAGGCCATGCGCGTCAGGAACCAGGCGGTGAGTTCACCCTCATCCAGGGGCTGGCCGCTGCGCGTCACCACAAACGCCACCACCGACTCCCCCCACTGAGCGTCCGGCTCGCCCACCACGCACACCTCAAACACCTGCGGATGCTGGGCCAGCACTTCCTCGACTTCACGCGGGTAGACGTTGCTGCCGCCGCTGATGATCACGTCCTTGGAGCGATCCGTCAGGGTCAGATAGCCGGCTGCGTCTAGATAGCCGATATCACCGGTCAGCAGCCAGCCGTCCACCAAGGTTTGGCCAGTGGCTTGCGGGTTGCGCCAGTAGCCTTGCATCACGGTGGCGCCACGCACCGCGATTTCGCCGCGCTCACCGGTGGGCAAAGGCTGGTGCGCAGTATCGAGAATACGGATTTCCACACAGGACTGCGCGTGGCCCACCGAAGCGGCCAGGCTGGCCCAGTCGGGGCGTTGGCGATCGGCAATCACTGCACGGGGCAACACGCTGATAGTCATCGGGCTCTCGCCCTGACCGTAGATCTGCACCAGGCGCGGCCCGAAGGTGTCGGCGGCTTCACGCAGATCGGCCAGGTACATCGGGCCGCCGCCATACACGATGGTCTTGATGCCAGCGCCGTGATAATCCTGGCGCCGTGCCTGCTCGACCATGCGCTTGACCATGGTCGGCGCGGCAAACAGCGACACATTGCCCACCTGCTCGGCCAGCCCGAACAGCTCGGCGGCGTCGAAGCCATGGGAGGCCGGCACCACGTGGCGTGCACCGCAACGCACATGGATAAAGTTATACAGGCCAGCACCGTGGGACATCGGCGCGGCATACACCGCGGCATCGTCGGCGCTGACCGCATCGACATCTGTGGCGTAGCACAGCGACATGGCGACCAGGTTGCCGTGGGACAGCATCACACCCTTGGAGCGCCCTGTCGTGCCGGAGGTATAGAACAGCCAGGCGAGGTCCTGGTCGTGGCGTGGCACCGGTTGCTCCAGGGTCGGCCAGCCAGTGTTGAGAGGTAAGAGGTGGCCGTCCAGCTCCTTGCAGCGCGGGGGCAAATCCCGTGATGAAAACACCCGGCCGCCATCGGTAAAGATCAAGCGTGCCTCGGCGTTATCGGCAATCCACGCCGCTTCGCTGGGGTGCAGTTTGGCATTGATCGGCACTGCCACGGCGCCCATCCACCAGATGGCATAGAGCAATTCCAGATAGTCGCAGCTGTTTTTCATCAGCAGCGCCACCGCGTCCCCCGGCACCAGGCCGTGCTGGTCCACCAGGTGCGCGGCGCGTTGGCGCACGTGGGCGGCGAAGGTGGCGTAGTCGGCCACTTGGGTGGTGCCGTTGAACAGCGCCGGGCGTTGCGGGGCCCGACGCTGGGTGTCGTGCAGCCAGTTGGCAATGTTCATGGCTCAGCTCCGGCGTGCCTGCAGGACCGATGCGTAGTTGGCCACCGCCATGCCGCCCATGTTGAACACCAGGCCGAACTCCGGGTTGGGCACCGCCAGGCCAATCGGTTCCCCGGTCAATTGCCGGAACGCCAAGGCATGCATGGACACCCCCGTTGCACCGACCGGATGCCCCTTGGCCTTGAGCCCGCCGGAAAGGTTGACCGGCAAGCGCCCGCCGGCACGCACCACGCCGCTGTCGAGCACGCGATGCCCTTCGCCTTTGGGCGCCAGGCCCATGGCTTCGTAGATCAGCAGCTCGGCAATGGTGAAACAGTCGTGCACCTCGGCGAAACTCAGGTCTGCCAGGGTCACATTCGCTGTGCGCAGCGCTGCATGGATCGCTCGTTGCGGGCCTTCAAAGGCGAGGATGTCGCGCTGGGCGATGGGCAAGGTGTCATTGACCTGGGTCATCGCCCGGATCTGCACCTCGCGGCGAAACGCTCGCGCACGTTTGGGTGACGCCAGGATGATCGCAGCGGCGCCGTCGCTGATCAGCGAGCAGTCCGTCAGGCGCAGGGAGTCGGCCACGAACGGGTTGCTCTGGGACACGTTGTTGCAGTGCTCGAAATTCATCTCCCGATGCATCTGCGCCAGCGGGTTAGCCATGGCATTGGAGTGGTTTTTGGTGGCGATGGCCGCCATCGAGCCCAGCGGACAGTGGTAGCGCTCGGCGTATTGGCGGGCGGCGCGGCCGAACAATTGCGGGAAACTCAGGCCGGCTTCGGCCGAGTCGTTCTGATAGCCGGCGCCGGCCAGGGCTTGGGTGACCGCGGCGGTGCTGGTGTGAGTCATCTTTTCGGCGCCCACCACCAGCACCAACTCGGCGCTGCCGGAGAGAATCGCATTGACTCCCGCCTGGATCGCCGCCGAACCCGAAGCGCAGGCGTTTTCGCAGCGGGTGGCAGGTTTGAAGCGCAGCCCGGGGTCGGCCTGCAACAGCAACGAGGCGGCAAAGCCGTCGGGCACCAGCCCAGAGTTGAAATGCCCCAGGAACAGCGCGTCGATTTGCGACGCATCAATCGCAGCGTCACTCAAGGCTTCACGGGTAACCTGGACGATCAGGTCTTCCAGCGTGGTGCCTTCCAGGCGACCAAAGCGGGAGTGACCAGCGGCAACAATGGAGACGCAATCAGCAGGCATAATCAATTTCTTCTGTTCTTGATCCGGACTTTACTTACAATGACCCACCCCTGGTCCCGCGCCAATTCGTGTAACTACTTACATGGGTAAGTAGCGCACCAGGGCATTGAACAACGAGGCAGGATGCCCCATGAACGCGCTTGCACAGCAATTTCCCGACCTCGAACGCCTGGCGTTCAAGCTGTCCCCTGCCCCGCAGATCGTCACCAGCGACCGGGTAATACTCGACTGCAACGATGCCTTCCTGAAGCTGTTCGGCTATACACGCCAGGCACTGGTCAATCAGTTGACCCTGCTGATCTACCCGTCCCAGGCCGACTACCATGCCATCGGCAAGCGCAGCCATGACTGGCTGCTCGACAGCGACAACGGCTTTTATTCCGATGAGCGCTTCATGCAGCACCACAATGGCGAAGTGTTCTGGGCCAAGTCCCACGGCTACACCCTCACCCCCAAAGACCCGTTCAAGCTGATGATCTGGCACTTCGAACGCCTGGACCGTCTGCATCAGGGCACTGGCGACCTCACGCCGCGGGAGCGGGAAATCGCCATGCACATCGTCAATGGTTTCAAGTCCAAGGAAATCGCCCTGCGCCTGGCGATTTCCCACCGCACGGTGGAAGTGCACCGGGCGCGGTTGATGAAGAAATTACAGGCCAAGACCGTGGTGGAGCTGGTATCGAAGATCATTATGGTGGCGTGACAGGTAACGGCTATTGAGCAGGTTGCCCCCCTACATCTGAGCACATTTCAATCCGGCAGCCGATTCAGCTGCCTTATCCACCTTTTCAGCTTTCCCGGCTGAGCCGCCC
The DNA here is from genome assembly GCF_020790195.1 of Pseudomonas sp. HN8-3. Taxonomy (NCBI): domain Bacteria; kingdom Pseudomonadati; phylum Pseudomonadota; class Gammaproteobacteria; order Pseudomonadales; family Pseudomonadaceae; genus Pseudomonas; species Pseudomonas sp. HN8-3. The sequence continues at coordinate 2,419,056 of NZ_CP086206.1, read as the reverse complement.
CGCTGTTTCAGCCGGGATCCTCCCACCCTATGGCACAAAATAGCGTCACAAGATCCCCCATGGACCCGTGCCCCCATGCAAACCACCAACACCGTCCTGATGATTCGCCCGGCGCGCTTTGCCTTCAACCCGGATACCGCGATCAACAACCGTTTTCAACGCCCGCCGCCGGACCCGCTCAGTGCACAGCACAAAGCGCTGAAAGAATTCGACGGCTATGTCGACACCCTGCGCAGCCACGGCGTGGAGGTGCTGGTGGTGCAGGACACTCCGGCCCCTCACACCCCGGACTCGATCTTTCCCAATAATTGGTGGAGCAGCCACGCCGACGGCAGCCTGGTGCTCTACCCCATGCAAGGCCAGAACCGACGGCTGGAGCGCAACAAAGGCGTGCTGCAAGTTCTGGAGCAGCGCTTTGCGATCAACACCACCATCGACCTCAGCCACCTGGAACAACAGGACATCTTCCTCGAAGGCACCGGCAGCATGGTGCTCGACCGCCAGCACCGCATCAGCTACGCCTGCCACTCCGGGCGCACCCATCACGCGGCGCTGCGCCAGTTTGCCGAACGTCTGGACTACCAACTTTGCGTGTTCCACGCCCTGGACCGCCACCACGCACCGATCTACCACAGCAACGTGATGATGAGCGTCGGTCGCGACCTCGCAGTGGTGTGCCTGCAAGCCCTGCCCGACGAGCGCGAGCGCCTGGCCCTGGAACGCTCACTGCGCGACACCGGCAAGGACATCCTCGCCCTCGACTTCGACCAGTTGGAGGCCTTCGCCGGCAACATGCTCGAAGTCCACGACCGTGACGGCCAGCCATTGCTGGTGATGTCTGCCAGCGCCTGGCGCGCGTTGCAACCGGCGCAGCGCCAGCAGGTGGAGCGCCATACGCGACCAGTGGTGGTGAATATCGACAACATCGAACGCATCGGCGGCGGCAGTGCCCGTTGCATGTTGGCCGAAGTGCATCTGCCGATCCGCCCCTCATTTCAATAAGGAGTCTTGCCATGACCCGTTATATCGACGTCAACGACCTCAGCTACCTGGTTTCGCAAAAAGGTTTGCAAACCTGCATCACCGAGATGGCCGAGTACATCCGTGCCGACTACCTGCGCTGGCAGGACTTCGAGAAATGCGCACGCCTGGCCAACCATTCACCGGATGGCGTGATCGAGTTGATGCCCGTCTCGGACGCCTCGCTGTATGCGTTCAAATACGTCAACGGCCACCCGAAAAACACCCTGGCCGGTATGCTGACCGTGATGGCCTTTGGCGCCTTGGGCGATGTGGATACCGGCAAACCCGTGCTGCTGGCGGAAATGACCCTGACTACCGCCATCCGCACCGCTGCCACCTCGGCCCTGGTCGCCCGCTACCTGGCGCGCGACAACAGCCGCAGCATGGCGTTGATCGGCAACGGCTGCCAAAGCGAATTCCAGGCCCTGGCCTTCCACGCCATGCTTGGCATTAACGAAATTCGCCTGTTCGATATCGACGCCAAGGCCACCGCCAAACTCGCCGCCAACCTCAAGGCGTTCCCGGCGATCAAGGTGATCCTGGCTGACAGCGTGGCCGACGCGGTCAAAGGCGCGGATATCGTCACCACCGTCACTGCCGACAAGGCTTATGCAACCATCCTCACCGACGAGATGATCGAACCGGGTATGCACCTCAATGCCGTGGGTGGCGATTGCCCGGGCAAGACCGAGCTGGACCGGCGCATCGTCGAACGTGCCCGGGTGATCGTGGAGTACGAACCGCAAAGCCGCATCGAAGGTGAGATCCAGCACATGCCTGAGGATTCGCCGGTGACCGAGTTGTGGCAAGTGATCAACGGCCAGAAGCCCGGCCGCGAGAATGCGCGCCAGATCACCCTGTTCGACTCGGTGGGTTTTGCCATCGAAGACTACTCGGCCCTGCGTTATGTACTGGACGTCGCCAAGGCGTTGGACGTGGGCAGCGAGCTGGAACTGGTACCCGACCTGGCTGACCCCAAAGACCTGTTTGCCCGCCTGGCCCGGCAACCGGTCGCACAGCACAAAAAGCGCGCCTGAGACCGCTCTGGCCTGCCGCTTTGCGTCGAGGGCAGGCCGGACTTTGCTGGGTTAAAAGCCGATTCGGCGGGTGCAACAGCCGATTGCGCTGCATTGTCGGTTTTAACAGCGCAATTTGCGCTTTGTGCAGGGGGTAAACGACACAAAAAACGCACCATCATGAAGCATTCTCTGCTCCCAGTTATTCACTGCCCTGACATCAATTACAAAATATAGGGACCTCCACATGACTCCACTGCGATCACTCTTCGCTGCGTTGCTGTTGCCTCTGTGCGCCACCGCCGCCCACGCCCAGGACTGGAAAGAAATCCGTTTTGGCGTGTTCCCCGAATACCCACCCTTCGAATCCGTGGCCGCCGACGGCAGCCTGCAAGGCTTCGATATTGAACTGGGCAACGCCATCTGCGCCAAGCTCGAAGTGAAATGCACCTGGGTGCACAATGAATTCGACGGCATGATCCCGGCCCTGCGTGCGCGCAAGTTCGACGCCATCATGTCCTCCATGGCCGTGACCCCGGCTCGCGAAAAAGTCATCGACTTTACCGATCGCCTGTTCCTCAGCCCCACCTCGGTGATCACGCGCAAAGGCGCCGACTTCGGCGATACCCCGGAATCGCTCAAGGGCAAGCAGGTCGGCGTGCTGCAAGGCTCGCTGCAGGAAGCCTACGCCCGAGCGCACCTGGCCAGGCTGGGTGCGCAGATCAAGGCGTACCAGTCTCAAGAGCAGAACTACGCCGACCTGCAAAACGGGCGCCTCGACGCCACCCTGACCGACAAACTCGAAGCCCAGCTCAACTTCCTGTCCAAGCCCGAAGGCGCCGACTTCAAGACCGGCCCGGCCTTCAAGGACCCGACCCTGCCGCTGGACATCGCCATGGGCCTGCGCAAGAACGACCAGGCACTGCGTGAGCTGATCAATAAAGGCATCGCCGCCGTCCAGGCCGATGGCACTTACGCGCAGATCCAGAAGAAATACTTCGGCGATCAAGATATCTACAACGAATAACTAAGCCATCGACCTCCCTGTGGATGCAGCTTTTGTGGGAGGGGGGCTTGCTCCCGATAGCAGTGGTCAGTCATTGAAAATATTGACTGAACCACCGCTATCGGGAGCAAGCCCCCCCTCCCACACAAATCGGTTCCCCACAAAGATGGTGTGTGTGCCTTTTAGAGATCTTCCCATGAACGAACTCCTCAACCTGCAAGGCTACGGCCCGATGCTGGCCCAGGGTGCCTGGATGACGCTCAAGCTGGCCTTCCTCGCCCTGGCCCTGAGCCTAACCCTGGGCCTGGTCGCCGCCGGCGCCAAGCTATCCAGCGCCAGATGGCTGCGCGTACCGGCCACGCTCTACACCACGCTGATCCGCAGCGTGCCGGACCTGGTGTTGATACTGCTGATCTTCTATAGCCTGCAACTGTGGCTCAACGACCTGACTGAAGTGTTCGGCTGGGAGTACTTTGAAATCGACCCGTTCACCGCCGGGGTGGTCACCCTGGGATTTATCTACGGCGCGTATTTCACCGAGAACTTCCGTGGCGCGATCCTCAGCGTACCGGTGGGCCAGTTGGAAGCCGCGACGGCTTATGGCCTGAGCCGCTGGCAGCGCTTCCACCTGGTGCTGTTCCCACAACTGATGCGTTTTGCCCTGCCGGGCCTGGGCAATAACTGGCTGGTGCTGCTCAAGTCCACGGCGCTGGTGTCGATCATCGGCCTGTCAGACCTGGTCAAGGCCGCACAAAACGCCGGCAAGTCCACCAGCGAGCCACTGTACTTCCTGATCCTCGCGGGCCTGGTGTACCTGCTGATCACTACCCTCTCCAACCGCATCTTCAAGCGCCTCGAACGGCGCTATAACCTGGGCATCAAGGGGATGGCGCGATGATCGAACTGTTCCAGCAATACGGCCTGGCCTACCTGTTCAGCGATGGCAGCGGCTTGTCCGGCGTCGCCATGACCTTGTGGCTGTTCATCATCTCGGTGGTGCTCGGTTTTTGCCTGTCGATCCCCCTGGCACTGGCGCGGGTTTCGCAGCACGTCTGGCTGCGCTGGCCGGTGGAGGTCTACACCTACCTGTTCCGCGGCACGCCGCTGTATATCCAGTTGCTGATTTGCTACACCGGGCTGTACAGCCTGGAGGTGGTGCAGGACAACGCCCTGCTCAACCAGTTTTTCCGCAATGCGCTGAACTGCACCTTGTTGGCGTTTGTGCTCAACACCTGTGCCTACACCGTGGAAATCTTCGCCGGGGCGATCCGCAATATTCCCCACGGCGAAATCGAAGCGGCACGCGCCTATGGCCTGCACGGCTGGCGGCTGAATCTGTTCGTGGTGGTACCCGCCGCATTGCGCCGCGCATTGCCGGCCTACAGCAATGAAATGATCCTGATGCTGCACGCCACGTCACTGGCGTTTACCGCCACCGTTGCCGACATCCTCAAGGTCGCCCGCGATGCGAATGCCGAAACCTTCCTGACCTTTCAGGCGTTTGGTATCGCCGCCCTGCTCTACATGCTGCTGTCCTTTGCACTGGTGGGCCTGTTTCGGCTGGCCGAACGTCGCTGGATGCGTTTTCTTGTTCCTACCCGAGGCTAACCCATGAATCAGTCCGCGCAGGCCCTGGCCGTTTATCCGGTGGATGTACCGGTTGTCGAAACTGCAACTGCCGCCATCAAGCTTCAAGTCGAAGGCATTCACAAACGCTACGGCGAACACGAAGTGCTCAAAGGTGTGTCCCTCAATGCCCGTCAAGGCGATGTGATCAGTCTGATCGGCGCCAGCGGCTCGGGTAAAAGCACCATGCTGCGTTGCATCAACTTCCTTGAACAGCCGGACGCCGGGGTCATCACCCTTGACGGCATCAGCATCGAAATGCAACAAGGCCGCGCCGGCACCCGCGCGCCGCACCAGGCACAACTGCAAAACCTGCGCACGCGCCTGGCCATGGTGTTCCAGCACTTCAACCTGTGGAGTCACATGACGGTGCTGGAAAACATCACCATGGCCCCGCGCCGGGTGCTGAATGTGAGCGCCGCCGAGGCGGAAAAACGTGCGCGCCTGTACCTGGACAAAGTCGGCTTGCCAGGCCGCGTGGCGGATCAATACCCGGCGTTCCTCTCGGGTGGCCAGCAGCAACGCGTGGCGATTGCGCGGGCATTGGCGATGGAGCCGGAGATTATCCTGTTCGACGAACCGACCTCAGCCCTCGACCCGGAACTTGTAGGCGAAGTGCTCAAAGTCATACAGACGTTGGCCGAGGAAGGCCGTACCATGCTGATGGTCACCCACGAAATGGGCTTTGCCCGCCAGGTGTCAAGCCAAGTGCTGTTCCTGCATCAGGGCCGAGTCGAGGAACACGGCGGCGCCGAGATCCTCGACCACCCCAACAGCGAACGCTTGCAGCAATTTCTTTCCAACCGTTTGAAGTGAACTCATGGATACCAAGGCCAACGGACCCCACTCCTCCCCTGCGCTGGATCGCATCGACGAGGCGATCATCGATGTGCTCAGGCACCAGGGGCGCATCACCTATGAAAAACTCTCGTCGCTGGTGCACCTGACCCCCAGGCCATGCCTGGAGCGGGTGCGCAAGTTGGAGCGACGCGGGGTGATCCGTGGGTATGGGGCGATCATCGATGTGCAGATGGTCTCACCAGGGCTGTCGCTGCTGGTGCTGGTGGCCTTGTCCAACCAGAGCGGGCGCTCGGCGCAAAAGGCCTTCGAAGCCTGCGTCAAAGCCTGCCCGCAGGTGTTCGAATGCCAGTTGATCAGCGGGCCGTTCGACTACAGCCTGCGTATGCGCTGCCGGGATATGGAGCATTACCGGGTGCTGACCGAGATCTGGTTGAACAATGATGAGTTGCACATTGATAAGTTGGTGGCCCATCCAGAGTTGGCAGTAGTCAAGAACACTGCGACCGAACTGGCCTGATACCCACTCCCCCAGGCTGCGAAAACCAAATGTGGGAGCTGGCTTGCCTGCGATGCGGTGCATCAGTCACCTCACATCTGACTGGTCGACCGCTATCGCAGGCAAGCCAGCTCCCACATTGACCGGGTTTGCAATTCTTTTGCCTGGCTTGGCCCCCACCAGCTTCGCCTGCCCATCCTTCTGCTTGCCCGTACGCGCCTCGCTGATCAGCCCCGGGATCAACTTGCCCTCCGGCAAATTCTTCCAGAAGCGGCTGGGCAAGTGCCCTTCCATCACCTTGGGATTCAGCCGCGCCGGGTTGAAGATGTGACTGTAGTAGGTCAGCCACATGGCGCTGTGGGGATCTTCAACATTCTGTGCCAGTTGCTGCCAGGCCTCGGGGCACTGGCGCTGATGAATCAATTGCTCGCCGTCGTAATACACCCCGTCCAGGGGCGTGGCGATCATCCAGCGATGACGGCCCATGCGCCCGACAAAATGCTGGCTGGCACTTTTGAGAATGTCGTGGGCCGGTTCATGCCAGGCCACGTATTCAGGAAGTTCGGGCCCCGCCTCAGCCGGCAGGGCAATAAAGCGCACAAACGCATGCAGGTGATGGGACTCGCGGCTGACTTGCTTGATGCGTCGCTGCAACTCGCTGCCCAGCTTGTCCCCCGCCAGCATCGCAGTGCGATCACCGTGGCTGACCCGCCACAGCACTTCATACAGCAGGCTCCAGCGTTGATCACCGTGATAACAGGCGGCAGACTCCAGCAACTCCAACAGCGCCTTGGGAATCCGTGCCTGGAAGGGCCCCAACCCTGGCGGGATCGGCTCATCGGTAGCGAACAGGTCAGCTGCTTGTGCCTCGCCCCAGCTCACCTGGCTGGGGTCGACCTGATGGCTGAGCAGCCAGCGCGCCTGTTCGCGCCAGGTGCTGAACAGGTTGTCGCATTCCAGACTGATCATCCCCACAGCCCCATCTGTTGCGGCTGCGGACGGTCGCGCAATTGCTCGCGCAGCAACACGCTGGTGCTGTCGGCCTGTTGCGGGTGGTAGTCACTGGTGATGAAGAACGGTTTGGCCTTGGCCAGTACGCAGCGCATGCGCGCCAGGTCTTCGAAGCGGATCTTGCGCTCGCGGCGCAGGTCCACCAGGCGTTGGGTGGTGCGCAGGCCAATACCGGGGATGCGCGCAATCAGGGTGGGCTCTGCGCGGTTCAGGTCCAGGGGGAACACTTCGCGATGCTCCAGGGCCCAGGCCAGCTTGGGGTCGATATCCAGGGCCAGGTGGCCGGGGCCGGCAAACAGCTCCCTGGCGCTGAAACCGTAGCTGCGCAGCAGGAAGTCGGCCTGGTACAAGCGGTGCTCGCGCATCAACGGCGGCGCGGCCAGGGGCACGCTTTTCGGGCTGTTGGGGATGGGACTGAACGCCGAGTAGTACACGCGGCGCAGCTTGAAATTGCCATACAACGCCTCGGCACCGTGGAGGATGGTGCTGTCATCGGTGTCGTCGGCACCTACGATCATCTGCGTGCTCTGCCCGGCCGGGGCGAAACGCGGGGCGCGAGGCTCGTTGAACACCGTCTGCTCGCCGGTGTAGATGGTCTGCATCGCCTGCTTGATCGACACAATCTGCTTCTCCGGCGCCAGGGTCTGCAGGCTGGCCTCGGTGGGCAGTTCGATATTCACGCTCAGGCGATCGGCATAACGACCAGCCTCGGCAATCAATGCAGGATCCGCATCGGGAATGGTCTTGAGGTGGATATAGCCGCGAAAGTCATGCTCTTCGCGCAGCAGTTTGGCGACCCGCACCAATTGCTCCATTGTGTAGTCCGACGAACGGATGATGCCGGAGCTGAGAAACAGCCCGCTGACGCAATTGCGCTTGTAGAAATCCAGGGTCAGGGTGACCACCTCTTCCGGGCTGAAACGCGCACGGGGCACGTCGCTGGAACGGCGGTTGACGCAATACTGGCAGTCGTAAAGGCAGAAGTTGGTAAGCAACACCTTGAGCAGCGACACGCAACGGCCATCGGGCGTGTAGCTGTGGCAGATGCCCATGCCGTCGGTGGAACCCAACCCCGCCTTGCCCTCGGAGCTGCGCTTGGGCGCGCCGCTGCTGGCGCACGACGCGTCGTACTTGGCGGCGTCGGCGAGGATGCTGAGTTTTTCGATCAACTGCATGACGGGCTACCGATACTGGTTTTTTGTACAGTACCAATAGCCGCACGTTGTCACAAGTGCCGTCTGTAGGAGGGGCAGATCAGCTGGCGGTTGCCAGGAGCAGGTCCTGCACCGAACGGCCCTTGTCACGGTTTCGATCGTTCTCATACAACGACGCCGCAATCTCATCGGCCCGAATCGGCAGCACCGACAGCAAGGTATCGCTCAAGCCATGGCTGGCCTGGCTGAAGCCCTGGATGTAGATACCCGCCTTGCAGCGCTCGTCGGTGACGATGCGGTAGTCGCGGGCCACTTCGAAGTCGCCCATGTAGGCTTGCAGCGGCGCCAACAGTTCGCGGTGCATCTGGCGCTCATAGCCGGTGGCGAGGATCACGGCGTCGTAGTGGTTGACGCTGGTTTCGCCCGTGGCGTTGTTGCGCAATACCAGTTCGATACCCAGCGGCCCGGGCGTGGCCTTCTCCACCACGGTCATGGTGCGGAACGCCTGGCGGGCGATGCCGGAAACTTTCTGACGGTAGAAAATCCCGTAGATGCGCTCGATCAGGTCCAGGTCCACCACCGAATAGTTGGTGTTCTGGTACTCGGCGACCAAACGCTCGCGTTCGGCCCCCACTTGCTGGAACACCAGGTCGGTAAACGCCGGCGAGAACACTTCGTTGACGAACGGGCTGTCATCGGCCGGCTTGAGCGCCGAGCCGCGCAGGATCATATCGACCTGCACCGACGGGAAGCTGTCATTGAGGTCGATAAAGGCTTCGGCCGCGCTCTGGCCGCCGCCGATCACCGCGATGCGCATGGCCTTGCCATCCACGCAAGGCTGGCTCGCCATGCGCTCCAGATACTGGGAATGATGGAACACGCGGCTGTCACCCTTGAGCGCCTTGAACGCTTCGGGGATGCGCGCAGTGCCGCCGGCGCTGACCACCACCGAGCGGGTGGTACGCACATGCTGCTCGCCCTGGGCATCGCGGGAAATGACGCGCAAGGCCTCCACCTGCTGCTGATGCAGGATCGGTTCGATGGCCAGCACTTCCTCACCGTAGTTGGCCTGGGCCTGGAACTGCCCGGCCACCCAGCGCAGGTAGTCGTTGTACTCCATACGGCAGGGGTAGAAGGTGCCCAGGTTGATGAAGTCCACCAGGCGATCGTGAGCCTTGAGGTAATTGACGAAGGAGTACGGGCTCGTGGGGTTGCGCAGGGTCACCAGGTCCTTGAGGAAAGAGATCTGCAGCTCACTTTGGGTCACCAGCGTATTGCCGTGCCAGCGGTAGTCGGCCTGTTTGTCGAGAAACAGCACGTCCAGCTTGCCCTGGGCCTTTTCACGCTCCTGCAGGGCGATGGCCAGCGCCAGGTTCGAAGGGCCGAAGCCGATACCGATCAGGTCGTGAACCGCGGGCGAAGCAATTGCCTGTGTCATTCCAGTGTCCTCTGGATAAGCCCCTTGGCGGTGGGGCGGGAATACCTTCATGGCCTGAACAACAGGCCGTGTGTTGATAGGAAACGAGGACAGTGAAATAAAATTTAACCAACTGGCGATCAGTGCGCTTCCCACTCACGCATACGCACCCGGCAATGCTTCATGGCGTTGACGATGTGTTTTTCCACCAGGCTGCGGGAAATCCCCAGGCGCTCGGCGATTTGCACATGGGACAGGCCCTCGAGCTTGCGCAGCAGGAAACTGTCGCGACACGCCGCCGGCAACTCGGCCAGGGCGCGCTCAAGCATCTCCAGGCGCTGGTTGTGGTCATGACTGGTGTGGGGTGAACAGGGGGCGAAGCGTTCTTCGCTGTCCAGCACCTCAAGAGGCTCGGACTGACGCAAGGCGTTGCGCCGGTGGCCGTCGATCACCAGGTTCAAGGCCGTGCGGTACAGGAAGGCGCGGGGCTGTTCGATCGGGATGTCGCTGGAACGCTCCAGCACCCGAACATAAGCGTCATGCACCACATCTTCGGCCACCTGACGGTTGCCCAGCTTGGCGTTCAGGAAACACACCAGCTCGCGATAGTAGTTTTCCAACATGACTCCTGGCCCCATGGCCGTGGTGCTAACGATGCCAGCCCGTGTAGGAGCGAGCCCATCGATGATGGCAGTTTGAGTGCGTGCAATTTATAGTAATTCTCATCTACTTTTAAAGGAGTCTTGCACCAACGGTGCATTTTTTTTCGTCGCACGAGCTGTTACCACATGTGTAACAACCTAAATTCCCGAGTATTTTTCTCGTATAACTGTCAACTCCCCGCTCCTGCGGCCAACACCTCCTGGCTGGAACCAAGACATGAAACGCCCTCGACCTGCCCGACGCGCCCTGCTTGTGCTGGCGTGCCTGCTCCCCATCCTTGTGGTGGCTGCCTGGCAAGTGCTGCCGTCGGGCCGCGACAGCCTACCCACGGTCACCGTAACCCGCGGCGACATTGAAAATAGCGTTACGTCACTGGGCACCCTGCAACCGCGCCGTTATGTGGACGTGGGTGCCCAGGCGTCCGGACAGATTCGCAAAATCCATGTGGAGGCTGGTGATCAAGTCAAGGAAGGCGATCTGCTGGTGGAAATCGATCCCGCCACGCAACAGGCCAAGCTCGACGCCAGCCGCTATTCCATTGAAAACCTCAAGGCGCAGTTGCAGGAACAGAAAGCCCAGCACGAACTCGCACGCCAGAAATACCAGCGCCAGCAACGCTTGGTTGCAGGCAACGCCACCCGCGAAGAAGATGTGCAAACCGCCAAAGCCGAACTGAGTGCCACCCAAGCCCGTGTCGATATGTTCCAGGCACAGATCCGCCAAGCCCAGGCCAGCCTGCGCAGTGACGAGGCCGAACTGGGCTATACGCGGATTTACGCGCCCATGAGCGGCACCGTGGTGGCGGTAGATGCGCGAGTCGGCCAAACCCTCAACGCCCAACAACAAACGCCGTTGATCCTGCGCATCGCCAAATTGTCACCAATGACCGTATGGGCCGAAGTGTCCGAAGCCGATATCGGCCACGTCAAACCGGGCATGAGCGCCTATTTCACTACCCTCGCCGGCGGCAACCGGCGCTGGAGCAGCACCGTGCGCCAGATCCTGCCGATACCGCCCAAGCCGCTGAATGAAACCAGCCAGGGCAGCGGCAGCCCCAGTAGCACGAGCAAAACCGGTAGTGGCCGCGTAGTGCTGTACACCGTACTGCTGGATGTGGACAACACTGACAATGCACTGATGGCCGAAATGACCACCCAGGTGTTTTTCGTAGCCAGCCAGGTCAAGGACGCTCTCACCATCCCGGTCGCAGCGCTGCTCGGCAGCCAAGGCACCGACAAGCAGATCGCGCGGGTCGTGACCAAAAACGGTGCCATCCAGAAGCGAGAAGTACAGCTGGGTATCAGTGACCGCCTGCGAGTTGAAGTGTTGGATGGCCTGGACGAAGGCGATCACCTGTTGATCGGCCCCGCCAGCAGCAGCGGGGGTTGACGTGACCACGCCACTGATCGAACTCAAGAACATCCGCAAATCCTACGGCGGCGGCGACAGCCCGCAGGTCGACGTATTGCGCGGGATCGACCTGTCGATCCATGCAGGAGAGTTCGTTGCCATCGTCGGCGCCTCGGGCTCCGGCAAATCCACACTGATGAACATCCTCGGTTGCCTCGACCGCCCCACCGTGGGCGACTACCTGTTCGCCGGGGAAAACGTCGCGCACCTGGACAGCGACGCACTGGCCTGGCTGCGCCGCGAAGCCTTTGGTTTCGTGTTCCAGGGCTACCACCTGATCCCGTCCGGCTCGGCCCAGGAAAACGTCGAGATGCCGGCGATCTATGCCGGCATCGGCGCTGCCGAACGCCATGCCCGCGCCAAGGCTCTGCTGACCCGCCTGGGCCTGGCCGATCGCACCAACAACCGCCCGCACCAGCTCTCCGGTGGTCAGCAGCAGCGCGTCTCGATTGCCCGTGCGTTGATGAACGGCGGGCATATCATCCTTGCCGATGAACCCACCGGTGCCCTCGACAGCCACAGCGGTGCCGAGGTGATGGTGCTGCTGGATGAATTGGCGAGCCAGGGCCACGTGGTTATCCTGATTACCCACGACCGCGAAGTCGCGGCGCACGCCAACCGCATCATCGAGATCAGCGACGGCCTGATCATCAGCGATTCGGCGTTGAGCCCCCCCCACGTGCCCGTCACGGCCGGCAGCGACGCATTGCAAGCCGTGGACCTGCGCCAGCGCCTGGCCGACGGCGCCGAACACAATGGTGCCTGGAAAGCCGAGCTGCTGGACGCGGTGCAGGCGGCCTGGCGGGTGATGTGGATCAACCGCTTTCGCACCGCATTGACGCTGCTGGGGATCATCATCGGCGTGGCGTCGGTGGTGGTGATGTTGGCGGTGGGCGAAGGCAGCAAGCGCCAGGTCATGGCGCAGATGGCGGCCTTCGGCTCCAACATCATCTACCTGAGCGGCTTTTCGCCTAACCCGCGCACGCCACCCGGTATCGTGACCCTCAATGATGTGGCCGCATTGGCTACATTGCCCCAGGTCAAACGCATCATGCCGGTGAACGGCACCTACGCCGGTGTGCGCTTCGGCAACGTCGACTACATGGCCTATGTGGGCGGTAACGACACCAACTTCCCGGACATCTTCAACTGGCCTGTGGCCGAAGGTAGCTACTTTACCGAAGCCGACGAGCGCGCCGGGGCCACGGTGGCGGTGATCGGTCATCGCGTGCGCGAAAAGCTGTTCAAAGGCCAGCTGGACCCCATCGGCCAATACATCCTGATCGAAAACGTGCCCTTCCAGGTGATTGGCGTGTTGGCGGAAAAAGGCTCCAGCTCCGGCATGCAGGACAGCGACGACCGTGTGGCCATCCCCTACACCGCCGCCAGCGTGCGCCTGTTCGGCACCTATAACCCCGAATACGTCGTCATTGCCGCCGCCGATGCGCGCAAGGTGCAAGAGGCCGAGCAAGCCATCAGCCAGCTTATGCAAAGGCTGCACGGTGGCAAACGCGACTTCCACCTGACCAACGACGCAGCAATGATCCAGGCCGAGGCGCGCACGCAAAACACCCTGTCGCTGATGCTCGGCTCGATTGCCGCGATTTCCCTGCTGGTGGGCGGTATCGGCGTGATGAATATCATGTTGATGACCGTGCGCGAACGCACCCGCGAAATCGGCATCCGCATGGCCACCGGGGCGCGCCAGCGCGACATCCTGCGCCAATTCCTCACCGAGGCGGTGATGCTCTCGGTGGTCGGCGGTCTGTTCGGAATCGCCCTGGCATTGCTGGTGGGCGGCGTGCTGGTGCTGGCCGAAGTGGCGGTGCAGTTTTCCCTGGTGGCGGTGTTCGGCGCGTTTGGCTGTGCGCTGGTCACCGGCGTCGTATTCGGCTTTATGCCGGCCCGTAAAGCTGCCCGGCTCGATCCGGTTAAGGCATTGACCAGTGAATAAACGATCCATCGCACCGCACCTGTCGACACTCAGCCTGTGCCTGTTGCTCAATGCCTGTGCCGGCACTTCGCCTGCCCTCGACAGCAGCATTGCCGCGCCCGCCGTCTGGCAATATGCCGAGCGCGACGCCGACCAGGCCACCAACCAGCGTTGGTGGACGCAGTTTGGCAGCCCTGTGCTGAACCGCCTGATCGATCAGGCCCGCCGTGACAGCTTTGATGTGGCTGCGGCCATGGCGCGGGTGCGGCAGGCCCAGGCGACAGCGGTGATTGCCGGCGCACCGTTACTGCCCGAGGTGAAGTTCAACCTCAGCGCCAGCCGTCAAAGACTGTTGCGCGGCAGCGGCAACTCGGATCTGGACGCCACCGAGAGCAACAAGACGGTCAATAACTATGACGCCAACCTCACGGCCAGCTACGAAATCGACTTCTGGGGTGGCCGCGCCGCTGCGCGAGACAGCGCTGTGCATAGCCTGCACGCCAGTGAGTTCGATCAGGCCAACGTGGAGTTGACCTTGCTCAGCAATGTCGCCGACCGCTATGCGCAAACCCTGGCCGCGCACCAGCGCCTGCAGATCGCCGAGCTGAACCTGGCCAATGCGCGCAATGTGCTGGACCTGGTGCAAACCCGCTACGATGCCGGTTCCGCCACGGGCCTGGAGTTGGCACAACAGAAGAGCCTGGTGGCCGGCCAGCAACGGCAACTGCCGCTGATCCAGCAATCGGCCGAAGAATCGCGCATCACCCTCGCCGCCTTGCTCGGCCAGCCCGTACAGGCCCTGGCGCTGGGCAGCGAGCCGTTCCAGGCACTGACCTGGCCGAATATCGGCCCCGGTGTGCCTAGCCAGTTGTTGCGTCGCCGCCCTGACATCGCCCAGGCCGAGGCACAGCTGGCGGCGGCCAATGCCGACGTCACAGTGGCCCGTGCGGCCATGCTGCCCACGGTGACATTGGGCGCAACCCTCGGCTCGGGTGCGTACAAGGCTGAAGATGTTCTGCTCAGCCCGTTCTACACCCTGACCTCGGGCCTGATCGCACCGATCTTCAACAACGGTCGGCTGAGTGCCGAGCGCGATAAAGCCCGTGCGCGCCAGGATGAACTGCTGCAGACCTACCGCGGGGCGATCATCAACGGCTTTGCCGATGTGGAAAAAGCCCTCAGCAGCCTGACTCGCCTGGACCAGCAACGCCAATGGCAAACCGAAGAACTGCAGCAGGCGCAAACGGCCTTTGAGATTGCGCAAAGCCGCTACGAGGCCGGCGCCGAAGACCTGCTTACGGTGCTGGAAACCCAACGCACCCTCTATGCCGCCCAGGACCTGAACGTGCAACTGCGCCTGTCGCGGCTGCAAGCCAGTATCGCGCTGTACAAGGCATTAGGGGGTGGATGGAAGACCGATAGCTGATAAGCAAAATCGGTATTTCTTACACAAACTGTTTCTTAGCCTTACATTCTCCACCCCCAGGTCCTTGGTAAAAAAGCTGTTACATACGGCTGCCCGGGACCTCGTGATGACACCCAGCGTTCTTGTAAAAAGCCTGGTCTGCATAAGCTGCTGGCTTATAGCAAACGCAGTGCGCGCTGAGCCCTTGATCGTGCCCACTGCAATCGACTGGCTGTTGGATTGCCCCCTCACTACCACTGCGCGCCTGGACCCTGAGGTGGTCGGGCGCACCCAATGCGGCCTGGTCAGTGTGCCACGGGACCACGCTGCTCCCGGGCGCGGTCGTATACGCCTGAGCGTGACGCGTGTGGGCGCAAGGCAACCGCTCAACCGCGAGGGCGTGGTGTTCATCCAGGCCGGCGAACCGCCCCAGCCCGCCAACGCGCCTTTCGTGCTGCACCTGGCCAGCCACTGGGAGTCGCTCGCCACCCGCGCTTATCGCACGCTGGTGGACCGTTATGACGTGATCGAACTGAGCACCCGCGACCTGCGCCAGTCAAACGCGGTCGAGCAGGCGGCGCTGGACATGGAATATGTGCGCGGGCAGCTCGGCGAAGCGCGCCTGCACTACCTGGGCAGCGCCGCCGCGACCCGTCTTGGCAGCCGCTACGGCACGCTGTTTCCCGAGCGCATCGCACGCATGGTGCTGATTAATGCGGCGCCGGGCGATCCTATCGCTGTGGGCGTCGAGCAGTTATTGCTCAAGGAGTCCAAGCAGTCGGGCGCCGACGGCTGTGTCACCCGCTGGCTGGGGGATTTCCTCGCCTATGGCAAACAGCCGCCAGCCTCCGCGCGCTGCCTTGACCTGGGTGCCTGGGAGTAACCGGCGCATTTGCGACCTGTTGCCATCGAAAACGACACGCTGCGTTGACGCTCCGATGCAATCGTTATTAAGTGCTATTTATCCGCATTAATACGATAAATCGAACCCATGCTGACTCGCCCGCTACGCCGCAAACGCCAGAAGCTGTCCGATGTGATTGTCGAGTCGGTCAAGCGCTCCATCGTCACCGATGCCTTGAAGCCCGGCGACCGCTTGCC
This sequence comes from Pseudomonas sp. HN8-3, assembly GCF_020790195.1. Classification (NCBI taxonomy): domain Bacteria; kingdom Pseudomonadati; phylum Pseudomonadota; class Gammaproteobacteria; order Pseudomonadales; family Pseudomonadaceae; genus Pseudomonas; species Pseudomonas sp. HN8-3. The sequence continues at coordinate 2,402,994 of NZ_CP086206.1, read as the reverse complement.
CACCGAACGCGAGCTGATGGAGAGCTTCCAGTGCTCCAAGGGCTCGGCACGCGAAGCGCTCAAGGCATTGGAAGTCGAAGGGTTGGTCAATACGCGCACCGGCCCCAGTGGCGGGGCTTATCTGAACCAGGCCGGCACTGAACCTGCCAGCCGCGCCTTGCGCAACTACCTGCACTTCCAGCATCTGGATGGCGAGCAGGTGTATCAGTTGCGCAAGGTCATCGAAGTGGAACTGGCGCTATCGGTGCTCGGGCGCTTGAGCGAAGACGACTATCAGGCCCTGCAAGCCAATGTGGATTTTTGCAGCGCCCCCGAAGACAGCGAAGCCGGCCAGCGCGAACAGCGCCTGGCGGAACTGGAGTTCCACAACCTGCTGGCCCGGGCGTGCCCCAACCCGCTGCTGAGTTTTATGGCGCAGTTTCTCAACGACCTGCTGCGCGACCTGGTGGTACTGAAGAAAGCCTACAAGCCCAAGCGCAAGCAGTTCGACGCGGCCAACCTCGACTATCACAAACAACTGCTGATCGCCTTTCGTGCCGGGGATGAAAGCGCCGTGCGCAGTTTGATGCATGAGCATATGTGCGATGCCGAACACCATATGACTGCGCTGGAAGGCCAGGTCAGCCCGCACTTCCTTCTGGAGTTTGATCACCGTTAGGAACAAAACCCAATCAATGTGGGAGCTGGCTTGCCTGCGATGGTATCGGCTCGGTCCCCCTGTAACACCGAGGCGCCCGCATCGCAGGCAAGCCAGCTCCCACATTTGACCGTGTCCATCTGTTGAACCGAGTTACCCAATAACAAGCCTGCCCACAGGCCCGTGCACCACCGTATCGCCCTTGCCGCTCCTGCCAATAACTAAACCAGGGAGTCACCCCATGCAGCGTCGTACGTTATTGAAAGCCAGCCTCACCGCAGCCGCCGCCCTCAGCTTGCCGCTGAGCGTGCGTTCGGCCTTCGCCGCCGAGCCTTTTACCTTTTACGGCCTCAAGTCCATGTCTGGCGCGTTTGCCAGCTATGGCAAATTTGCCGACATGGGTTCGCGCCTGGCCGTGCAACAGCATGCCGAGATCCTCGGCCGCCCGCTCACCTACAAGGTTATCGACACCGAAGGCAACGCCGGCAAAGCGGTGCGCAAGGTGCAGGAGGCAATCGCGCAGGACGGCGCACGGTTCTTCCAGGGCTGCACACTGTCGTCTTCCGCCCTGGCGGTGGCCAAGGAAGTCGATAAAGTCGGCGGCGTGTTCATGACCCCGGTGGGTGCCGATGAAGTCACCGGCAAGGATTGCAACAAGGCGACCTTCCGCTGGTCAGTGCCCACCTACGGCGCGATCCGCGAAACCATGGTGCCGCTGATCAAACTGCTGCCGGACGCCAAACGCTGGTACACCATCACGCCGCAATACGTGTTCGGCGAAGCCTTGCTCGAAGGCGCAAAGAACGTGCTGAAGGAGCACGGCCTGGAACACGTCGGCAACAGCTACCACTCGCTGCAGGAGCAGGAATTCTCCGGCTACCTGACCAACGCCATTTCCACCCGGCCCGACGTGCTGGTACTGCTCAACTTCGGCAGCCAGTCGTCCAACACCCTGCGCCAGGCGGTGAACTTCGGCATCAAGGAACGCATGAAGGTGCTGCTGGTATGGTCGGCCGGCCTTGATCAATTCCAGGAACTGGGCAGCGATGTGCTCGAAGGTGTGTACCTCGGCGCGCAGTACTGGCATCAGGTCGATACGCCACTCAACCGCGAACTGGTCAAGCTGACCCAGGCCAAATACGGCATCAACCCCACCTACCCGCTGGCCGCCGACTACATCAGCACCAAGGTCATGCTCGACACCGTCATCGCCACCGGCAGCTTCGACGGCGCAACCGTGGCCAAGGCCATGCAAGGCTTGAGCTATGAAGGCCCGACCGGCAAGGAGTCGATCCGCGCCGGCGACCATCAGGTGATCAAGGATTACTACCTGCTGGTCGGCAAGGCCAGCGGCGACATGGCCGACAAGGACGACCTGGCCAAGGTGCTCAGCGCCGGCCAATCGTTCCCACCGGTCGAGGCGACGGGCTGCACGCTCGGCTGACTGCTTACTTTTTGTCGCGCAGGGCCGCGCAAGCGGCCGCCTGCAGAGGGTTCCTGCATGCTCAATTTGTACCTGTTCCAGATTCTCAACGGCCTTGGGCTGGGGATGATCTACTTCCTGATCGCGGTCGGGCTGACGATCATTTTCGGCCTGCTCAACTTCGTCAACTTCGCCCACGGCGCGTTTTTCCTGCTGGGCGCCTACATCTGCTACACCGCCGTGAGCCTCACCGGCAGCTTCTGGCTGGCGCTGCTCGTCGCGCCGCTGGTGGTGGCTGCGCTGGCCTGGGTGATCGAGCGTGTGCTGATCCAGCGGATCTACCACTTGCCGCACATGTTCCAGATTCTGGTAACCCTGGGGATCGCGCTGATTATCCAGGAAGCCAGCGTGATGATCTGGGGCCCGGTGGGCAAAAGTGTCGCCGTACCGGAGTTGCTGCGCGGCGTGCTGGTGGTGGGGGATTTTGTCTATCCCTACTACCGCCTGTTTCTCATCGTGTTTTCCGGGCTCGTCGGCCTGGGCCTGTGGCTGCTGCTGGAACGCACGCGCTTCGGCGCCCTGGTGCGCGCCGGCAGTGAGAGCACTGAAACCGTGTCATTGCTGGGCACCAATATTTTCCGCCTGTTCTCCATGACCTTCGCCCTCGGCGTGGCCCTGGCCGGTGTCGCCGGGGTGTTGTTCGCGCCGTTGCGCGGCGCCCAGCCCTTTGTCGGCCCGGAGATTCTCGGGGTGGCGTTCGTGGTGGTGGTGATCGGCGGCATGGGCTCGTTCAGCGGCGCGCTGGTCGGCGGTTTGCTGGTAGGCGTCGTGCAAAGCCTGATGACCACACTCTGGCCCCAGGGTGCGAGCCTGATGATCTACGGCGCGATGGCCGTGGTGATTCTGGTGCGCCCCTACGGCCTGTTCGGGAGAGCCTGACATGAGCGAGAAAAACCCCCTGCCGTTTGCCAAAACCCAATCCAAAGCGATGCTGCTGTGGGTATTGGCGGTGCTGATCGGCCTGCCGTTGATACTGCCCTCGGCAACCCTGGCCACCGAGATCCTGATCTTTGCCATGGCCGCCCTGGCTTGCAACCTGTTGCTGGGCTACACCGGCTTGCTGTCATTCGGCCAAGGCATCTTCTTCGGGGCCGGCGCCTACTGCGCGGCGTTGCTGATGATCCACCTGCAACTGGGGTTGTTCACCGCACTGCTGGGTGCCGCCATCGCCGGCGGTTTCCTGGCATTGCTGGTGGGCGCCCTGGCGATTCGGCGCACCGGCATTTACTTCGTGATGCTCACGCTGGCGTTCAGCCAGATGGCCTATTTCGTCGCCTACACCCTGAGCGACTGGACCGGCGGCGACAACGGCCTGCTCAGCGTGCCGCGCCCGGAAATCCGTGTGGGTGAAACCGTGCTGTTGTCCTTGGCCGATGCCCGTGCCTTCTATGGATTTGTCGCGGTGCTGTTCCTGCTGATCTTTATCGGCGCTCGCCGGGTGATCGCTTCGCCGTTCGGCAGCACGCTGATGGCGATCCGTGAAAACGAAACCCGGGCCTCGGCCATCGGCTACGACACGCGGCACTTCAAGATCCTGGTGTTCGTGCTGTCCGGGGCGGTCACCGGGATTGCCGGGGCGCTCTACGCCATGCTGCTGCACTTTGTGCCACTGTCCAATATTGACCTGGCGATGTCCGAGAACATTCTGATCATGACCATCGTCGGCGGCACTGGCTCGTTGTTCGGCTCATTGCTGGGCGCCGGCTCCATTGTGCTGCTGGGGGATTTCCTCTCCGACCTGTGGCCGCGCTGGCTGATGCTGCTGGGGGTGATCCTGATCCTGGTGGTGATCTTCATGCGCGGCGGTTTGTGGGGCGGCCTCGCCTCGCTGTTCGAGAAGGTGCGCGGCACGCGCAAAAGCGCGGTCGTCGCCAAGGAGCAAGGGCTATGAGCATCCTGCTGGAAACCCAACACCTGGAACTGGCCTATGGCGCGTTCCATGCGGTCAATGGCGTCAACCTCAAGGTCGAGGCCGGCACTATCCACACCATTATCGGCCCCAATGGCGCTGGCAAGACCAGCCTGTTTCATTGCCTGACAGGTGAGCGCCAGGCCACTGCCGGAGCGATCCATTTCGACGGCAACAACCTGATGCGCAAGCCCGCCCATGCCCGCGTCGGCCTGGGCATGGCGCGTTCGTTCCAGCTCACCAGCCTGTTCCAGAACCTCAGCGTGCGCGAAAACCTGCGCCTGGCCGCCCAGGGCCGCGATGGCGCCCGTGCCTTGAACTTCTGGCGCCGAGTGGACAGCAAGCGCGAACACCTGGAGATGGCCGACCAGGTCCTTGAGCGCCTGCAACTCACTGCCCGCGCCGACACCCTGGCCGGCGAGTTGTCCCACGGCCAGCAAAGGGTGCTGGAGGTGGGCATGTCGATCTGCTCCAAACCCAAACTGTTGATGCTCGACGAACCGACCTCGGGCATGGGCATCGACGATATCCCGATCATGACCCAATTGATCAGCGACCTTGGCCGCGACCACACGGTGCTGTTGATCGAACACAACATGAGCATTGTCATGTCCATCAGCCAACGCATCACGGTGATGAGCCATGGGCAGATCCTGGTGGAAGGCACGCCGGATTTCGTTCGTGCCGATGAACGTGTGCGTACTGCATACCTTGGGGAGGCTGCCTGATGCTAATCGTCGAGAATATCCATTCCTACTACGACAAGAGCCATGTGCTGGAGGGCGTGTCATTGACCGTCAACCCTGGCGAACTGGTGACCCTGCTGGGTCGCAATGGCGCCGGCAAGACCACCACCCTGCGCAGCATCCTCGGCATCATTTGCCCGCGTCAGGGCCAGATTCACTTCAATGGCCAGGCGCTGGTGGGGCAGAAAATCTTTGAAATTGCACGCCAGGGCTTAGCGCTGGTGCCGGAGAACCGCGGGATTTTCCGCCTGCTCAGCGTCGAGGAAAACCTGCGCATCGCCGTGCGCAAAAGCAGCCGATGGCAACTGGACGACGTATACGCCATGTTCCCGCGCCTCAAGGAACGGCGCAAAAACGCCGGCCATGCGCTATCCGGCGGCGAACAGCAAATGCTTGCCATCGCCCGCGCCCTGCTCAACGACCCCAAGCTGCTGATCCTCGACGAACCCACCGAGGGCTTGGCCCCGGTGATTGTCGACGAGCTGGTGAAGATCCTGCGCAAGGTCAAGGACGACGGCCTGCCGGTGCTGCTGGTGGAGCAGAACCTGATGGTCTGCGACAAACTCGCCGACCGCCATTACGTACTCGAACAGGGCCGCGTGGTGTACGAAGGCAGCGCCGCTGACTTCCGTGCCGACCCGTCGATCAAGAACCGTTATCTGGCCTTGAGTGCCTGACTGGAGATCTCTGATGAATAGTGTTGCGCAACCGCTCCCGAGCAACGCCCCGCTGATCAACCGTGACCGCCTGTGGCAATCGCTGATGGACCTGGCCCGACTCGGCGCCACGGCCAAGGGTGGCGTGTGTCGCCTGGCCCTCACCGATCTGGACCGCCAGGCCCGCGACCTGTTTGTGCAGTGGTGCGAAGCGGCTGGGTGCAGCGTCACTGTCGACGCCATCGGCAATATCTTTGCGCGTCGTGCCGGACGCAACCCCGCCCTGCCCCCGGTGATGACCGGCAGCCACATCGACACCCAACCCACCGGCGGCAAGTTCGACGGCTGCTACGGGGTGATGGCCGGGCTGGAAGTGATCCGTACCTTGAATGACTTGCAGATCCAGACCCAGGCGCCGATTGAAGTGGTGGTGTGGACCAACGAAGAAGGCTCGCGCTTCCCACCATGCATGATGGGTTCCGGGGTGTTTGCCGGGAAGTTCGACTTGCAGGACACCCTCGACAAACGCGACGACCAGGGCCTGTCGGTAGGTGCCGAATTACAGCGCATTGGCTATGCCGGTTCCCGTGCGGTTCTGGGCCATCCGGTCGGCGCCTACTTCGAAGCCCATATAGAGCAAGGCCCGGTACTGGAAGACCAGGCCACCACTATCGGCGTGGTCATGGGCTGCCTGGGCCAGAAATGGTTCGACCTGACCCTCACCGGCGTCGAAGCCCACGCCGGCCCCACACCGATGCACCTGCGCAAGGACGCCCTGGTCGGCGCCGCCGAGGTGGTCAGCGCGGTCAACCGTATCGCCCATCAACAACAGCCCCATGCCTGCGGCACCGTTGGTTGCCTGAACCTGCACCCGGGTTCGCGCAATGTGATTCCCGGCCAGGTGCAGATGACCATCGACTTGCGTCACCTGCATGGGGACAAACTGCAAGCCATGGTCGATGAAGTACGCGCAGTGATCGAAACCACGGCCGCCCGACACGGCTTGACCTTTGAACTGACGCCCACCGCCGACTTCCCGCCGCTGGACTTCCACCCGGACTGCGTCAATGCCGTGCGCGATGGCGCGAGAGCCTTGGGCTTGAGCCATATGGACATCGTCAGCGGCGCCGGGCATGACGCGATCTTCGTCGCCGAACTGGGCCCCGCCGGGATGATCTTCGTGCCGTGCGAAGGCGGCATCAGCCATAACGAAATCGAAAACGCCGCGCCGGATGATCTGGCGGCTGGCTGCGCGGTGTTGCTGCGGGCCATGGTCAACGCGGCTCAGGGAGTTCAAGCATGAGTGAGATCGGCCAACTGACGGCGGTGCAACTGCTCAAGCATTATCGCGACAAGAGCTTGTCACCGGTAGAGGTCACCGAAGATGCGTTACTGCGCATCGAACGCTACAACCCGGTGGTGAACGCCTACTGCCATGTCGATCCTGAGGGTGCATTGAACGCGGCGCGGGCCTCGGAGCAACGTTGGTTAAAAGGTGCCCCTTGCGGCGCCCTGGATGGCGTACCAGCGTCGATAAAAGACCTCACGCTGACCCTCGGCATGCCCACCCGCAAGGGCTCGCGCACCTCATCCGCCGAGGGGCCTTGGAATGTGGACGCGCCCTTCTCGCACTTCATGCGCAAGGCCGGCGCGGTGTTGTTGGGCAAGACCACCACCCCCGAGTTCGGCTGGAAAGGCGTCACCGACAACCCACTGTACGGCATCACCCGCAACCCGTGGGATACACGCACCACCGCGGGCGGCTCGTCGGGTGGCGCGGGCGCGGCGGCGGCGTTGAACCTGGGCGTGTTGCACCAGGGCAGCGATGCGGGCGGTTCGATTCGCATCCCGTGTGCGTTCACCGGCACGTTCGGGATCAAGCCGACCTTCGGTTATGTGCCGCAGTGGCCGGCCAGCTCCATGACCATCCTGTCGCACCTGGGGCCCATGACCCGCACGGTGGAAGACAGCGTGCTGATGCTACAGACCGTGGCACAAATGGATGTGCGCGATGGCCTGATCGGGGCGCCAAGGACCACGCCCTGGCTCACCCCAGGGGCGGATCTGAAGGGCTTGCGCGTGGCTTATAGCCCGACATTCGGCTATGTGGATGTCGACCCGCAAGTCGCCAAGGTCGTCGCCCAGGCGGTGGAGCGCCTGGTGCAATTGGGCGCCCATGTCGAGCAGATCGACCCGGGTTTCAGCGACCCGCTTGAGGTGTTCAGCACCCTGTGGGCCGCCGGCGCTGCACGCCTGACCGGCTCCATGAGCGACGCGCAAAAGCAACTGCTGGACCCGGGGCTGCTGCGTATTGCGCAACGGGGCGAGCGTCTGAGCCTGGACGACTTCAACGCCGCCCTGGAAGCGCGCGCCGCACTGGTCGCGCGCATGGCGGCGTTCCATGAGCACTACGACGTGCTGGTGTCGCCGATGATTCCGATTACCGCGTTCAAAGCCGGGCACAACGTACCGCCGGGTTCGGGGATGAACGAGTGGATGGAATGGACGCCGTTCAGCTACCCCTTCAACCTCACCCAGCAACCGGCTGCGTCGGTGCCGTGTGGGTTGGCCGCCAATGGTTTGCCGGTGGGGTTGCATGTGGTGGCTGCTCGGTTTGCCGATGAGCAGGTGTTGAGGGTGTGTCATGCCTATGCAAAAGCCTGCCCTACCGAGCATTTGCAAGCACCTGAAACCCTGAGCTGAGATTCAATCGAAACTGTGGGAGGCATGCCCCCTCCCACAGTTTTTACCGCATTCCACTACAATGCCCTCCATTCTTCTTCCGGGGGGCTTCATGGACATCGAACTGGCACGCACCTTCCTCGAAATCACCCGCTGCGGCAGCCTCGCCGCAGCGGCGGAGAAACTGCACGTCACCCAGACCGCCATCACCGCCCGGGTCAAGAACCTGGAGAGCCAGTTGGGCAGCACGCTGTTTATCCGCAACCGTGCCGGTGCACGCCTGACCGCCGATGGCGAGGCCTTTGTGGTGTACGCCAACCAGCTGCTGCAAACCTGGGAAGCGGCGCGCCGTGACCTGCCGTTACCCGATGGCTATCGCAATGTGCTGCATATCGGCGGTGAGGTCAGCCTGTGCAACCCGCTGATGCTCGGTTGGGCCAAGGCGCTGCGCGAGCATATTCCCGGACATGCACTGCGTACCGAAATTCGCGAGGGCGAGTACCTGTTGCGTCAACTGGAGTTGGGCGTGCTCGATGCCGCGCTGGTGTTTCAGCCGCAGTACTGGCCAGGTTTGCAGGTAGAGCAAGTGCTGGAAGAAAAACTGATCCTGGTGCAATTGGCGAGCAAACCCGAGCCCTATGTGTATATCGACTGGGGCCAGGGTTTCCGCCAGCAGCATGACGCCGCCCTGCCCGACCGCGCACGTGCCGCCGTGAGTTTCAACCTGGGCCCATTGGCGCTGCAGTACATCCTGGAAAACGGCGGCGCCGGGTATTTCCGCACGCGGGTGGTGCAAAGCTATCTGGACAGTGGCGTGATGCAGCGCGTGCCCAAGGCGCCGGAGTTCAGTTTCCCGACTTATCTGGTGTATTCGCGGGCGCGGGATTCGGCGGTGTTGCAGCAGGCGCTGGCGTTGCTGCGCGAGGTGGTCAAGGCTGAAGGTGACTGGTCGCAACGCTGGGACCCGCTGATTTGAATCACACTGGGCCTGCACACATGCTAGCCTGCTGATGTGTTCTCTCGCAGCCTTACCGATGAACAAGAAAAAGTCCGTCACCATCAGCGACATTGCCAAACGGGTCGGCATGACCACCATCACCGTGTCCCGGGCGCTGAGCAAACCTGACCTGGTAAAACCCGCCACCCTGGCGCGCATCCTCGAAGTGGCACGCGAACTCGACTACGTGCCCAACGCCTTCGCGCGCGGGCTCAAGCGCAGTGAAAGCCTGATCATCGGCGTGATCACCGCCTCGGTGGACAACCCGTTCTACAGCGAAATGATCAAGGCCATTTCCCGCGAGGCGAAACAACACGGCTACACCATCATGCTGGTGGACACCGACGAACTGGAAGAACTGGAAAGCAAGGCGGTCGATACGCTGCTGGGTTACCGCGTGGCGGGGATCATCCTGTCGCCGGTCTCCGATGAGCCCAGCTACCAGCCCGACTACCTGGAACGCCTGGGTAACGGCAAGACCCCTGTGGTGCTGCTGGATCGCACGATCCACGACAGCCCGTTCAGCCGCGTGGTGCTCGACAACTACCACAGCGGCATCCAGGCCGCGCACTACTTGTTGCGCCAGACGCCGCACCTCAAGCGCCTGCTGGTGCTGACCGGCCCCGAGCACTCGCGCATCACCGTGGAGCGCCTCAAAGGCTTGCGCGAAGTGCTGGCCGAGCATCCCCAGGTGCACGTTGAAGTGCAGGCGGGCGACTACACGCTGATGCCATCCTACCTGCACACCCTGGACTACCTCGCCGAACATTCGGCGCCGGACGCGATCATGGGTTTTAACCAGTTGATCACCCTCGGCGCCCTGCGCGCACTGCGCATGCACAACATCCCCCATGACAGCCTGACCATCTGCGGCATCGACCGCCTGCCCTTCGCCGATATCTTTGGCGTGCCGATCGCCTGCGTGGCCCACGACGCGTCACTGGCTGGCAGCAGCGCGGTACGTTTGCTGCTCGATCGCCTGGAAGATCCGTACAAGCCGCGGGACAAGGTGGTCATCGCCGGCCAGTTGGAAAACGGCTAGCGGCTGGTGTAACCGCCGTCGATGGGCAGGCTGACGCCGCTGATCATGCTGGCGGCATCGCTGAGCAGGAACAGCACCGGCAACGCCACTTCCGAGGGTTGCGCAAAACGCCCCAGGGGAATTGCCGCCAATGCCGGATCGCGCTTGGCCGGCTCGGACCAGGCCATGGTTGCCATCGGCGTAAGCGTCACCGTGGGGTTGACGCTGTTTACCCGAATACCAAAGCGGCCCCATTCAGCGCATTGCACGCGGGTGATCGCATCCAGGGCGGCCTTGGAGGCGCAGTAACCGAGATGATCGTCCAGCGCCACCAACGACGCCTGGCTGGAGACGTTGACGATACTGCCGGTAATGTTTGCCGCGATCATCTTGGCCGCGACACGGCTGGCCACCTGGGCGGCGGCACGGGCGTTAACGTTCATTACCTGGTCGAAAGCCTCGGCGCTGATCGCGGCGGCGGGCTCCAGGCGCGAGATGCCGGCGCAGTTGACCAGGCCGTGCAGGGGTGGCAGGTCTTGCAGCGCTTTATCGAGGGCAGTGCTGTCGGCAATGTCCACACACAGGGAGTGGCAGCCCAGTGCGGCCAAGGCTTGGGCGTCGCGGCCAAGGGCAAAGACTTCGGCGCCGCTGTTGATCAGCTGGAGCGCGATTTCGCGACCGATACCACTGCTGGCGCCGGTGACGAGGATGCGCTGGTGGGTGAAGTTGAAGACTGCGTTCATAGATAAAAATCTCAAGAACAATGAAGATTGACTGTGGGAGGGGGCTTGCTCCCGATGGCGGTGTGTCAGCTACAGATAAGCTGACTGATACACCGCCATCGGGAGCAAGCCCCCTCCCACATTTTTAACCGTGTTGAGTCAGGTAGCTTGCAGGTTGTGCATGATCGGTTTCAGGGCCGGATACAGCTTCAGGTACTCGGTAAACGCCCGGTCATAGGCCATGACATTCTCGCGCTTGGGCTGCGCCCGTTGCTCCAGTTGCACCCAGCCTGTGTCCATCGCCTCATCACTGACCAACCCCACCGTATGCGCCGCCAGCAACGCCGCGCCCAGAGCCGCTTCAACCTCCTGGACAATGGTGTACACCGGGTAGCGGGTGACATCGGCAATGATCTGCATCCACAAATCCGAATGGCTCGCCCCACCCACCACGATCAAACGCGGGTCAAGGGAATGCGCGCCCTGGGTGCCCGCTTCGATATTGTGGCGCAGGGCAAAACTCACACCCTCCAGCACCGCGCGGTACAGGTGAATGCGGCTGTGATACAGGTTCAGCCCGACAAAACTGCCGCTGGCGCGGTCGTCCCATACCGGGCTGCGCTCGCCCATCAGGTACGGCAGGAACACCACGCCTTCACTGCCCGCCGGGATCTTCCTGGCACTCTGCTCCAGCAGCACCAGGCTGTCTTGCCCGGTTGTCTGGGCCTGCTGCTCTTCGGCCTGGCAGAACTGCTCGCGAAACCAGCTGACCGACGCTCCGGCGGTGATCGCACCGCCGAAGATGTACAGGTCGCGGTGGCCGTTATAGACATGCGGCATGCTCACCAGGCCGTGGTGCGCATCCACTTGCTGGTTGAGGTAACCCCAGCACATGCTGGTGCCGATCATCGCCACATGATTACCCGGCTGGGTGACGCCTGCGGCCAGGGTCGCCATGGCCGCGTCCACGCCACCGGCCAGGATGGGCGTGCCCGCCTGCAAGCCCAGGCGAGTGGCCCAGTCTGCGAGCAAACCACCCACCACCTCACCGGAATACACCAAGCGCTCGGGCATCATCGACCGCGCGATACCCAGCGCATCCAGCATCTCGCCTGACCAGTTGCGCGCCGCCACATCGTAGATACCGCCGATATTGCCGGCGCTGCTGTGGTCCACCGCCAACTCACCGGTCAGGCACCAGTTGATGTAGCTGTTGGGCGGCAGCAAGTAGCGAGTGTTCGCCCACACTTGCGGTTGATGCTGCTTGAGCCAGAGCATTTTGGTGAAACCGTAGTAGCTGTCCACCGAGTTACCGGTGACCGCGAACAGCCGCTCCAGATCCACATGCTCACGCACCCACTCGACCTGCTCGCCAGCGCGGCGGTCCATCCAGATCAGGCACGGGTGCAACGGTGTCATCTGCGCATCCACGGCAATCCCCGAGCCGCCGTACAGGCTGCTGATGCACAGCGCCTTGACCTGCCCCGCCGGCACGCCAGCCTTGGCCATGCACTGGGCAACGCAGGCTTGCACAGCGTCCAGCCACACCTGCGGCCATTGCTCGGCCCAGCGCACTTTGGGGGTATCCACGCGATAGCCCTGGCTGTGCTGGGCAATGATCGTGCCTTGGGCATCCACCAGCAGCGCCTTGGTGCTCTGGGTGCCGATGTCGACACCCATGACGTAGTTCATGTTGTTACTCATGGGCGGGCAGCACCGGTTTCAACAGCACCTTGATCGACTTGGTCGAGTTCGCCAGTTCGAACGCTTCGGCCCAGTCGTCCAGCGGGAAATCGTGGGTGACGATGCCTTTGGACGTGACCAGGCCACGCTCGAACAAGTCGATGGCAATCGGGTAGCAATACGGCCCCAGGTGCGCGCCGCGTACGTCGAGTTCCTTGCGGTCGCCGATGATCGACCAGTCCACGCTGGTCTCGGCGCCAAACACGCTGAACTCCACAAACCGCCCAAGCTTGCGGATCAGGTCCAGGCCCTGGGTGACGCCGGCCGGGACGCCGGTGGTTTCGATGTAGACATCGCAACCATAGTTGTCGGTGAGGCCATTGATGATCTCGCGGGCGTTGTCACGGGCGGGATTGATCACCACATCGGCGCCGAATTGCTTGGCCAGTTCCAGGCGCGCGTCGACCATGTCGATCACCACCAGCTTTTTCGGGGTTTTCAACGCGGCGACCTGGACCATGCACAGGCCAAGGGTGCCCGCACCGGCAATCACCACCACGTCATCGAGCTGGATGTCGCCGCGGTTCACGGTGTGGATCGAGCAGGCCATGGGCTCCACCAGGGCCGAGTCTTCCAGGGACACCGCCTCAGGGATCTTGTGCACGATGGCAGTCTTGGGAATACGCATGTACTGGGCCATGCCGCCTTCGGCCACTTCACGCTGGAAGCCGAAAATATTGTGCACTTCGCACATCCAGTATTTGCCCGATTTGCAGAAACGGCACTTGCCGCACGGCACGATCTGTTCGGCGATGACCTTGTCACCGACCTTGACCTCGAAGTGTTCCTCGGCGCCCTCGCCCGCCTCCACCACGTAGCCGAAAAATTCATGCCCCGGCACCACCGGCGCCTTGACCCAGGGGTTGTCACCGCCCCAGAACATCGCAGCGCCGGAGTGGCACTTGCAATCACTGGCGCAGATACCGCAGGCAGCGATGCGAATCACTAACTCATTGGCGCGGGCCTGGGGTTTGCCGATGCGTTCCAGGCGGTAGTCTTTCGGGCCGTGGCAGACGACGGCTTGCATGTGGGTGTGCTTGTCCATGGTGTTGGGTCCTGTGTGATGAGGTATTTATCGATGGCGCTGACGGCTGATAAAGATCGCCAGCAAAATGATCCCGCCCTTGATCACGCTCTGTACGTAAGGCGATACGCCAAGCATGTTCAAGCCGTTGTTCAACACGCCCAGCAGCATGGCGCCGAGCAAGGTGCCGACGATCACCCCGCGCCCGCCGGCGATCGATGCACCGCCGAGTACCACGGCGGCAATCGCATCAAGCTCGAACGACACACCGGCATTGGGCTGGCCGCTCATCAGCCGCGAGGTGAGCACCAGCCCGGCTATCGCCGCGGTCAGGCCACTGATGCCGTACACCAGCAGCTTGAAGCGCGCCGCACGCACCCCGGACAAACGCACCGCTTCTTCATTGCCGCCGATGGCGTAGATGTAGCGGCCTATACGCGTGTGTTGCAGCAACACATAGGCGGCCAGGTAAGTGAGCAACATGATCAGGATCGGCACCTGCATACCGAACACGCTGCCGCGCCCGAAAAAGGCGAACCACTCCGGCAGCCCGGAAATCGGGTAGCCGTCGGTGTACATCAGCCCGAACCCACGGGCGATGCCCATGGTCGCCAGCGTGACGATGATCGGTGGCATGTGCAGGTAAGCCACGAACAGCCCGTTGCCGATGCCGAACGCCACGCCTACCAGCAACCCGGCGCCAATCGCCAGGCCGGGCGGCACGCCGGCCACCATCAAACCGGCCGTGAGCGTGCCGGATAACGCCATCACCGGCCCCACCGACAAGTCGATGCCACCGGTAAGAATCACGCAGGTCATGCCCACCGCGATGATCGCGTTGATCGATACCTGGCGAGCGATATTGGAAAGGTTGCTGGCGGTGAGGAAGGTGTCGCTGGCAAGGATCATCACCAGGGTCACCACCACCAGCCCGACGAAGGGATAGAACGCCGGTGAGCGCAGCAGCCGTGCCACATTCAGGCGCAAGCGGCCGGTGTTTGCGGTGTTAATGGACGTATTCACTTGAGCCCCCTGTTGCATGGCGCATGACCTCTTGAGGATTGACGGCGGACGCTTCCAGGACCTTGACGATCGCGCCCTTGTGGAACACGGCGACGCGGTCGCACATGCCGATGACTTCGGGCAATTCGGAGGAAATCATAATGATTGCGTAGCCTTGTTCGGTGAGGCTGCGCATCAGCGCGTAGATCTGCGCCTTGGCGCCGACGTCGATGCCGCGGGTGGGCTCGTCGAACACCAGCACCTCGCAGTGGTGGTTGATCCAGCGCGCGATCACGACTTTTTGCTGATTGCCGCCGCTGAGGTTAAGCACGCGACTTTCGCCGCTGGGCGCCTTGATCGACAGCTGGCGCATCAGCGCTTCGACGCTGGCGCACTCCTTGGCCTTGTCGATCAGGCCCGAGGCGTTCTGATATTTGGGCAGGTTGTTCAGGGAGATGTTTTCGCGAATGCTGAAATCGGTGATCAGCCCTTCGCTCTTGCGACTTTCCGGCAGCAGGCCGATGCCGTGCGCCAAGGCTTGGGCTGGGTCGTCAAGGCTGATTTTTTCGCCGCGCAGCCACACCTCTTTGCTCACCGACGGCAGCGCCCCCATCATGCCCAGGGCCAATTCGGTACGGCCCGAGCCGACCAGTCCGGCAAAGCCCAGGATTTCGCCCTTGTGCAGTTGGAAGCTGTTGTGTGGGCCATTGCGCACCAGCTGGATGTCTTTGACCTCCAGCAACAGCGGGCCGCGCTCGCAAGTGGGCTTGGGCGGGAAACTGCACTCCAGGCGGCGCCCCACCATCATCTCCACCAGGCGGTCGATATCGCTGTCGGCCACGTCGGTGACGCCCACATTGCCGCCGTCGCGCAGCACGCTGATGCGGTCACAGACCTGGAAAATCTCTTCCAGGTGGTGCGAGATAAAAATCACCGCCACGCCCTGGCGCTTGAGTTCGCGCATGATCTCGAACAGCAACTCGGCTTCGCTGGGCGTCAGCGTCGCGGTGGGTTCATCGAGTACCAGCAGGCGTGCGTCCAGGGCCAGGGCCTTGGCGATTTCGACGAACTGCTGCTCGGCCACGCTCAGGTGCTTGACCGCGCAATACAGGTCGATACTCACCCCCAAACGCTGAAACAACGCCTGCGCCGCCTCGGCCATCTCACGTTTGCGCAACAGGCCGAAGCGGTTGCTCAACTCATGGCCGAGGAAGATGTTTTCCACCGCCGTGAGGTAGGGAATCAGGCTGAACTCCTGGAACACGATGCCGATACCGGCGGCGATGGCATCGCGGTAAGTAGCGAACTGCTGCGCCTGGCCGTCGATGAGGATCTGCCCTTCGTCCTGATGCTCGACGCCGCCGAGGATCTTCATCAGGGTGGATTTGCCCGCGCCATTTTCCCCCAGCAAGGCATGGATTTCGCCACGCTCCACTTGCAGGTTGATGGACTTGAGGGCCTGGACCCCCGGGTAACGCTTACAGATGTTTTCCAGCTTCAGAAGACTGCTCATACCGCCGACCTCGCGCTCAGAAGGAAGACCTGGGCCCCACGGTTTGCGTGGGGCCTGGGGGTTTACCAGCTGAAGTCCCTGGCCTTGGCCTGGTCGATCAAGGTGATGTCCACCGGCACGCTGGCCGGGACTTGAGAGCCCCACTTTTTGGCCAGGGCAATGCCCAGGGCGAGGCGGATCTGGTCGCGGGGGTACTGGGCCGAGGTGGCGATGAAATGGCTGCCGGGTTTCTGGATCGCCTTGATCGCTTCCGGCGCACCGTCGACGCTCACCAGTTTCACGTCCATGCCGCTGGCTTCGATGGCCGAGAGCGCACCGAGGGAGCCGTTGTCATTCACGCTGAAAATACCCTTGAGGGTCGGCTGGGCCTGCAGCATGTTTTCGGTCACGGTCAGCGCCTGGTCACGCTCCTGCTTGCCGTTCTGGATGCTGACGATCTTGACGTCCGGGTGCTTGGCCACCGCCTCTTTGCAACCGCGCACACGTTCGAGAATCGGCACCACGGCGATGCCGTCGAGGATGGCGATATTGCCTTTGCCACCGATGGTCTTCGCCAGGTATTCACACGCCTGGAAGCCCGCGTCGAAGTTCTTCGAGCCCACGAACGAATCCAGCGGGCCGTCCGCCTGGGCATCCACCGCCACCACCACGACGCCTGCGGCGTGGGCCGACTTGACGGCGGACTGCACGCCGACCGAATCGGTAGGGTTGATCAGCAGGATATCGATGCCTTTTTGCAGCATGTCTTCGACGTCACTGACCTGCTTGGACACGTCGTGGCGGGCGTCGGTGATGATCAGCTTGGCACCGATGGTCGCGCCGGCTTCTTCCAGAGCGTTTTTCATGGTGACGAAATAGGGGTTGTTGATTTCCTGGAAGGAGGCGCCGATACGAATGGGCGCGGGCGGTGTGGCGGCAAAGGCTTGAGTACCGAAGGTGATGCCGACAGCCAGTAAACACAGGGTTTTTGGGAGCATTTTCATGGCGTGAGTCTCTGTTTTGTTTTTATTGTTAGAGCAAATGTTATCGTTAACATTTTGCCAGAAGCTAACAATTAAACAGAGGTGACGCAAGCCCCCGTTGGTCGCTTGAAGCGTGGCAGTGGATTTGTTCAGGCAAGGGCAAGCTTGATTTCGTAACGGCCTTGGCACCCACCCACCCGTCTGGATCGGCCGTGCTCGGTGAACATGTGGGAGCACAGGTATCTACACAATTTTGTAGGTTGTAGCAGCCGAAGGTAACTACGATGCGAAGCGAGCCGATCTTGATCTTGATCTGCTTTTGATCTTGATCTCAGGCGCCCCGTTAAACCACGCTGGCCGGAATTCGACAGGGATTTGGGGGGTAAACCGGCAGGGATGCCGGTTTAGCCGCCCCGCGCCATGGATGGCGCGTGGCGGCGGCCCCCCAAATCACTGGCGAATTACGGGCACACCGAGCCTAAGCGAGGTGCCGAGTGGTGGGGCAAGAGCGTTTTGCTTACTTTTGCGCTGTTCAAAAGTGAGCCGCCGTAAGGGCGGAACCCATAGCGGCCGTTACCCCAATAACGGATATGTACTCAGTCTGATCCAACATCCTGGTCGACCCTGAGGCCGCCTTCGCGAGCAAGTCGAATCGTCGCACCGCCCTTCCATATTTGATCTCCCGAAGGCTTGAATCAACGTTGTTTCATACGGTCAATAACAACGGCCAAAAGCAGGATCGAGCCGCGAATCACGTACTGGTAAAACGTGTCGATGTTCTTCAGGTTCATCGCGTTCTCGATGATCGCCAGGATCAGCACCCCGGCAATCACATGGCGAATCATGCCGATGCCGCCGCTCAGCGATACGCCGCCCAGCACGCACGCAGAGATCACTGTCAGCTCGAAGCCCTGGCCGATCATCGGCTGGCCCGAGGTCATGCGCGACGCCAGGATCACCCCGGCCAGGGCACCGATCAGGCCGTGCACGGCGAAGATCAATATCTTGGTGCGATCAACGTTCACCCCCGCCAACAACGCAGCTTCCGGGTTGCCGCCGATGGCCATGGTGTTGCGCCCGTAAGTGGTGTAGTTGAGCAGCCAACCAAAAAACAGAAAGCACACGATGGTGATCAGGATCGGCACCGGCACACCGAACAACTGGCCGTTGCCGAACACAAAGAACTGTTCCTGCGACACACCCACCGCTTTGCCGTCGGCGAAGATGTACGCCAGGCCGCGCACGATCTGCATGGTCGCCAGGGTGGTGATCAAGGCATTGACGCGCAGCTTGGCGATCACGATGCCGTTGATCAGCCCCACCATCAGGCCCATCAACAATGCAGCGCCGATGCCCAGCATCACGCTGTCGGTATCGCGCATCACAATCGCCGCCACCACACCGGCACAAGCGATCACCGAGCCCACCGACAAGTCGAAGTGCCCCGACGCCAGGCAAAACAGCATGGTGCACGCAGCAATGCCCACCGTGGATATCGCCAAGCCCAGCCCACGCATATTCAGCGGCGAGAGGAAGTTATCGATCAGCAGCGCGCACAGCACGAAGATGCCCACCGCCGCCAACAGCATCGCCCAGTTGTCGAGCAATGCGCGCATATCGAGGGGTTTGCGTGCCGAAGGCAGCGCGTTGTTTTGAATAGTCATGGTCTTCTCTCAGTTCGCCAGGCCGCGCGGCAAGGCCAGCTGCAGCAGGTTGGATTCAGTCGCGTGCTCGCGCAGTTGTTCGCCGCGCATGGCGCCTTCGCACAGCACCAGGATGCGGTCGGAAATGCCCATCACCTCCATCAGGTCGCTGGACACCACGATCACCGCTATGCCGCTGGCCGCCAGGTTATGGATGATCTGGTAAATCTCCGACTTGGCACCGATGTCGATACCGCGGGTGGGCTCGTCCAGCAGCAGGACCTTCATCGGCATCGACAGCCAGCGGCCGAGAATGGCTTTCTGCTGGTTGCCGCCGGAGAGGTACAGGATCTTCTGCGCCGCGTTCGGGGTTTTGACCCGCATCGCCTGGATCTGCCGGTCGGCGTTAGCTTTCTCCCAGCCTTCGCGCAACAGCCAGCCAAAGGTGGAGTGCGCATCCCGGGCACTGATGTTGATGTTTTCGGCGACGCTGCCCAGCGGGATGATGCCTTCCTTTTTGCGATCCTCCGGGCACAGCAAGATACCGGCGGCGATGGCGTCGCGGGGTGAGCGCAATTGCAGGGCTTGCCCGCACAGCTGCAGGCTGCCGGCGCTGGCGCGCTCTAAACCACTGAGCAGGCGAAACAGCTCGGTGCGCCCTGCCCCCACCAGCCCGAACAAGCCAAGGACCTCGCCCTTGCGCACCTCAAAGCTGATCGGCTCGCGCAGGCCCGGGCCGAGCAGGCCGTCCACCTTGAGCGCCACTTCGCCGTGCTCGCGCGGGCGGTAGTCGTAGATGTCCTGGATATCGCGACCGACCATGCAGGTCACCAACTGGTCGTGGGTCAGCGTGCTCATGTCCTCGAACGTGCGCACGTAGCGACCGTCCTTGAACACCGTCACCGCGTCGCAGATACGGAACACTTCTTCCATGCGGTGCGACACGTAGAGCACCACTTTGCCCTCGTCGCGCAGGCGCGCAATGATTGCCATCAGCCGGTCGATCTCCCGCGCCGACAAACTGCTGGTGGGCTCATCGAAGGCGATCACGTTGGCACCGCGGGACAACGCCTTGGCGATTTCCACCAGTTGGCGCTGGCCCAAAGACAGGCGCCCGAGCTTCTCGTCGGGGTCGATCTCATCGGCCAGGCCCTTGAGACATGCCAGCGCCTGCTGGCGCAGCACGCCGCGGTTGACCACACCGAAACGCGTCGGCAAGTGCCCGAGGAACAGGTTCTCGGCCACGCTCATTTCCGGCACCAGGTGCAGTTCCTGGTGGATCACCGCGACACCGTTGGCGATGCTGTCGGCAGCGCTCTTGAACGCCATGACCTGCGCGCCGATCTGCACGCTGCCGCTGCTGGGAATGTAGGCGCCGCCGAGGATTTTCAGCAGCGTCGACTTGCCCGCACCGTTCTCGCCCATCAGGGCATGCACCTGCCCGGCGTGGGCGGTGAAGCTGATGCCGTCCAGCGCCTTGACCCCGGGAAAGGTTTTGCCGATAGCGTCAAAACGCAGGGCCGCAGCGGTCATTTCCACAACCCGATTTTGGTCAACTCTTCCTTGAAGTTCTCGCGGGTGATCAGGGTGACTTCGTCCATGGCGGTGTACTTCGGTGGTTCAGTGCCTTTGGTGACCCACTCGTACATCATCAGTGCGGTGTTATAGCCCTCGATGTGCGGGCTCGGCAGCATGGAGCCGAAGAAACCGCTGTCGGCTTTCTTCAATTCGCCGATGGCGTCGGTGCCATTAATGCCGATGCCGATCACGTTGGCGGCCTTGAAGCCGGCGCTTTCAGTGGCGCGCACGCCGCCGAGCACGGTGTTGTCGTTCATGCCGCCGATGATCAGGTTTTTAGCGCCGCCGGGCAGCTTGACCAGGGCCGAGTTGGTGGCGTCCATGCTGCCAGGCACGTCAAGAGTCTTGAGGGCAGCGGTGAGGATGTGATCCTTGGGGATGCCGGCTTCTTCCAGGGATTTGATCGAGCCGTCAGTGCGCTTTTTACCGGTATCGAGCTCGTTGAAGGTATTGATCACCGCATAGGTGTCCTTCCAGTCCCAGCCGCGTTTTTTCGCTTCGGCGGCCATGGCGGCTCCTTGTTTCTGGCCCACTTCAAACGCGGCCATGCCCAGGTACGGCACGTCTTCCATGAAGTTGCCCTTGGCATCGACAAAGCGGTCATCCACGGCCATGACTTTCAGGCCATTGACCTTGGCCTTGGCGACAATGGCCGGGCCCAGGGACACGTCCGGTGGGCAGATCACAAAGCCCTTGGCACCGTTGGCGGCGAGGCTGTCGATGGCCGAGAGGGTTTTCTCGCCGTCGGGCACGGCGATCTTGATCACGGTGAAGCCATGCTCCTTGCCGGCTTTTTCGGCGAAAGCCCATTCAGTCTGGAACCACGGCTCTTCGGCCTGCTTGACCAGGAAGCCGATCTTCACTTCTTCAGCGGATACGATGCTGCTGAGGCTGCTTAACGCAACAGCGGCAGCCAGAACGCGTAGAACCTTTTTCATGAACGACACCTCTTGTTGTTGTTTTTGAGTCTTGGGTTTAACCGGCGAAACGATGGCAAGGCTTGCCAGGGATATCGACTTCAATGGCCAACAGCGCACCGTCCAAAGGGTGATCCAAGGGACTCGCGGCACTGGTGATATACAAGGTAGTGAGGTCGGGCCCACCGAACACGCAACTGGTGGGACGACTGACCGGCAGCTCGATGATGCGATCGACCTCACCTGCGGGCGTCAGGCGCAGCAGGCAACTGCCGTCCCAACGGGCGTTCCAGATGTAGCCCTCGCTGTCCATGGCCGAGCCGTCCGGCCCACCGCGCTCATGGGGTGCAAACCATACCTGGGCGGGGTCGAGCTGGCCGTCGGACTGGATCGAATGCTGATACAGCGTGCCGTCCATGCTGTCGCCGAAATGCACCTGGCTACCCTCCTCGTTCCAAAGCAACGTGTTGGGAATGCCCAGCCCGGTCAGCAACGGCGTGACCCGCGCATCGGCATCGACACGGAACAGGCCACCGGAGCGCCGGGTGATGGGCAGGTCTTCGCCCTGCTCACCGATATTGTTCTGCATGGTGCCCAGCCACAGCCGGCCCTGGGCATCGCAGCGCGCTTCGTTGCCACGGTTGCCCGGTTGCGGGTCGGCCACGCACAGCAGGGTCAGCGCCTGGGTAGCCAGGTCGAGGCGATACACACCGCTGCTCAAGGTCACCAGCGCATCGCCGCTTTCACACGGAATGAACGCCGAGACATGCTCGGGCAACTGCCACACCTGCAACTGCCCGTCCATCCAGCGCAGTGCCTGTTTGGCGGCGATATCCACCCAGTAAAGCGCCTGGGATCGAACATCCCAGAACGGCCCTTCGCCCAACCGGGCACGGTGTGGGGTGACTGCGCTCAACGACATGAAGCCTCCTGATGACTTACAGCGATTCTCGAGACGGTGCGCCATCCACCAAGCGCTGGATACGCAACGGGTTGGCGTTTTTCAACGCGTCGGGCAGCAGGCTATCAGGGTAATTCTGGAAGCACACGGGCCGCAGGAAACGGTCGATGGCCAGGGTGCCGACCGAGGTGCCGCGGGCGTCGGAGGTCGCCGGATACGGCCCGCCGTGCACCATCGAATCGCAGACTTCCACCCCCGTGGGGTAACCGTTGAGCAGGATGCGCCCGACCTTCTGCTCCAGCAGCGGCGTCAACTCGGCGAACTGTTGCAGGTCAGCCGGTTCGCCGATGATCGTGGCGGTCAACTGGCCGTGCAGCCCATGCAGGGCGGCGCTGAGTTGAGCCTGGTCGACGACCTCGACAAACACCGTGGTGGGGCCGAACACTTCTTCCTGCAGCACTTCGTCGCCGTCGATCAGCAAGCGTACATCCGCCTTGAACAGTTGCGGTTGAGCCTGGTTGCCCGCTTGCGCGCTGCCTGCCAGATGCTGGATGCCCGGGTGAGACAGGAGTTTTTCCAGGCCCTTGCCGTAGCTGTCCAGGGTGCCGGTGTTGAGCATGGTTTGCGCCGGTTGCTCACCGATCAATTGCGCGACCTGTTGCGTGAACGCGGTGAACGCAGGCGAAGCGATGCCAATCACCAGTCCGGGGTTGGTGCAGAACTGGCCGCAGCCTTGTACCACCGAGGCAGTCAGGTCGCGGGCGACGCTCTCGGCACGCGTTTGCAGGGCCTGGGGCAGCACGATGACCGGGTTGATGCTCGACATTTCGGCAAATACCGGGATCGGTTGCGGGCGTGCGGCCGCCATATCGCACAGGGCACGACCACCCTTGAGCGAACCGGTAAAGCCCACCGCCTGGATTGCCGGGTGCTTGACCAGCGCTTCACCGACACCGCCGCCGAAGATCATGTTGAACACGCCCGCCGGCATCTCGCTGGCCTCGGCGGCGCGAATGATCGCATCGGCCACGCGCTCGGCGGTCGCCATGTGCCCGCTGTGCGCCTTGAACACCACCGGGCAACCGGCGGCCAGCGCAGCGGCGGTGTCGCCACCGGCGGTAGAAAACGCCAGGGGGAAGTTGCTGGCACCGAACACTGCCACCGGGCCCAGGCCGATACGGTATTGGCGCAGGTCCGGACGCGGCAACGGCTGGCGGTCCGGCAGGGCTTTGTCGATACGCGCCCCGTAGAAATCACCACGGCGCAGCACGGTGGCGAACAAGCGCATCTGGCCACTGGTACGCCCGCGCTCGCCTTTGATACGGGCAGCAGGCAACGCAGTTTCGCGGCAGACCAACTCGACGAAATCATCGCCCAGCGCGTCCAGCTCATCGGCCACCGCGTCCAGAAACCGCGCACGCCGTGCGGCGCTCAAGGCGCGGTAGGCCGGGTAAGCGGCCGCTGCGGCTTTGGCGGCGGCATCCACCTCTTGCGGGGTGGCCTGGTAGAAATCCTGGGGCAAGGCTTCGCCGGTGGTGGCATCGATACTCTGCAGCTTGACGCTGCCGTTGGCGCTGCGCTGGCCGCCGATGTAGTTGTGGCCGAGGAACTGGGTCATGTAGGTCTCCTTAAAGGGTGATGACGTGGCCGGGTTCGAATACCGCGTCGACCGTGCCGATGCCGTTGATCAATGGCGCGCCGAACTCAGCCTGGCTGATCTGGAACACATCGCCCGGTTGAGTACGTATACCGTCGGCGAATGACAGGGTAGCGGTGCCGAAGAAGTGAATATGCACATCGCCCGGTTTGAGAAACTGACTGTATTTGAAGTGGTGGTATTCAAGATTTTCCAGGCTGTGGCACATGTTGGCTTCGCCGCTGAGAAATTCGCTTTGCCAGATCACCTCGCCGTTACGCAGGATGCGGCTGGTACCGGCCAGATGCGCGGGCAACTCGCCCACGCGCAGCTCCGGGCCATAGCTGCAACTGCGCAGTTTGGAATGGGCCAGGTACAGGTAGTTCTTGCGTTCCATCACATGGTCGGAGAACTCGTTGCCCACCGCGAAGCCCAGGCGATAAGGCTTGCGGTCGTGACCGATCACATACAGGCCGCCGATTTCCGGCTCTTCGCCGGCGTCTTCGGCAAACGGCGGCACCGGGAAGGCGGCGCCTGGACGCACGACAATGCTGCCGTCGCCCTTGTAGAACCACTCCGGCTGCACACCGGCCTGGCCGGCAGCGGGTTTGCCGCCCTCCACGCCCCATTTGAAGATGCGCATGGTGTCGGTCATCGCGCTGTCATCACCGGCCTGCTGGTGCATCTTGTCGCGGGCCGAGGCACTGCCCAGGTGGGTCAGACCGGTGCCGCTGATCAGCATATGGGCCGGGTCCGGGTGGTCCAGCGGTGGCAGGATTTTAAGTTCGGCCAGCAGCGCCGCGTAGTCATGACTGGCGCCCAGGCCCAGGCTCTGTACCTGTTGCTGCAATTTGACCCCGGCTTCGATGGCGGCCAGGGCCAATTCGCGCACGCTGTATGCGCCCTGCACTTCCCGCAGGGTGTTGCCTTCCACCACGCCGACGCGGCGCTCACCGTTGCTCAACTCGAACTGAACTAAACGCATGCAGGTTCTCCTGGATTTAAGTACGTGTGGCGCCACGGGCGCTGGCGGCAAATTGATCGACGGGCAGTACGTGCTTGCGCTCCAGCAAGCGGTAGACCACGAGGGTCAGCAGCAACCCGAACAGCATCACGCCGGATAGGAAATACAGGCCCGAGGCGAGGTTGCCGGTGTACTCCTTGAGCGCCCCGATCACGAACGGGCCGATATAGCCGCCAAGGTTGCCCACCGAGTTGATCAAGGCGATGCCGGCCGCCGCGCTGGCACCGGCAAAAAAACGTCCCGGCAAAGTCCAGAACACCGCCGTGCAGGAAAACATCGCGAAAGCTGCCAGGCACAGCGCGGCCATCTGCAGCACCGGCACACTCAGCCAGGCACTGCAGAACAGGCCAATGGCGCCGAGCACATAGAGCACGGCGAGATGGCCATAGCGGTCGTTCAATCGATCGGAACTGCGCGGGATGATCAGCAGGCCGATGATGCCGAAGATATACGGCACGGCCGAGATGAAGCCGGTGGTGAGGTCACTGCCACCGAACTGCTTGATCAGGGTCGGCAACCACAGGCCCAGGCCGTAGATGCTCAGGGTCACCGGCAGGTAGAACAGCGCCAGCAACAGCACGCGTTTGTCTTTGAGCGCATGCAGCGGGTTGCCGTGACGGGTCTGGCCGTAGGCTTGCAGGTCTTTTTCCAGCTCGCCGGTAAGCCAGGTTTTCTCTTGCTCGCTCATCCAGCTGACCTGCCTGGGACCGTCCGGCAGGTAGCGCAGCACCGGCCAGGTCAGCAGGATCGCCGGGGTGCCGATCACGATAAACAGCCACTGCCAACCGTGCAGGCCAAGAATGCCGTCCATGCCGAGCAAACCACCGGACACGGGCCCGGTGATCATCATTGCAATGGGTTGGGAGAGAATGAACAGCCCAAGGATCTTGCCGCGATGGCGCACCGGGAACCACTGGGTGATGTAGTACAGCACGCCGGGGAAGAACCCGGCTTCCGCCGCGCCCAGCAGAAAGCGCATCACATAGAAACTGTGCGGCCCCTGCACAAAGGCCATGCCGATGGTGATGGCGCCCCAGGTAATCATGATGCGCGCAAACCAGCGCCGCGCGCCGAAGCGGTCGAGCATCAGGTTGCTGGGGATCTCGAACAGGAAGTAGCCGATGAAGAACAGCCCGGCGCCCAGGCCATAGGCAGCATCACCGATACCAACGTCGGCGCCCATGTGCAGCTTGGCGAACCCTACGGCGGAACGGTCCACGTAGGCGATCAGGTACAGCAGGATCAGGAAGGGAATCAGTTTCAGCGTGATGCGCCGAATAAGCCGCAATTCCTGGCTCATGGGGTCGATCTCCGATTGTTGTTTTTATAGAAGCTCGGGGGACGCCTCTCGCGAAATCCGCCAGGGTCATACCTCAGTTGAGAAAGACTATATAGTAGGACTATTTACAAAACAACACTTCCAAAGCAGCGATTTTGCGCTTATGTTTAAGCACGCATAGAACATATAGTCATACAATAAGAGAATCGATCATGCCTGACAAAAAGCCCGGCCTACGCTCCGCCCAGTGGTTTGGTACCGCCGACAAAAACGGCTTCATGTACCGCAGCTGGATGAAGAACCAGGGCATTGCCGACCACCAGTTCCATGGCAAGCCGATCATCGGCATCTGTAACACCTGGTCGGAGCTGACCCCGTGCAACGCGCATTTCCGCCAGATCGCCGAGCACGTCAAGCGCGGCGTGATCGAGGCCGGTGGCTTCCCGGTGGAGTTCCCGGTGTTCTCCAACGGCGAATCCAACCTGCGCCCTACCGCGATGCTGACCCGCAACCTGGCAAGCATGGATGTGGAAGAAGCGATTCGCGGTAACCCGATTGACGGTGTGGTGCTGCTGACCGGCTGCGACAAAACCACCCCGGCGCTGCTGATGGGCGCCGCCAGTTGCGACGTGCCGGCTATCGTGGTCACCGGCGGGCCGATGCTCAATGGTAAACACAAGGGCCAGGACATCGGCTCGGGCACGGTGGTGTGGCAGCTCAGCGAACAGGTCAAGGCTGGCACCATCACCCTGGATGACTTCCTCGCGGCCGAAGGCGGCATGTCGCGCTCGGCAGGCACCTGCAACACCATGGGCACCGCCTCGACCATGGCGTGCATGGCCGAGGCACTGGGCACGTCCCTGCCCCACAACGCGGCGATCCCAGCGGTGGATGCGCGGCGTTATGTGCTGGCGCACATGTCCGGTATGCGTGCGGTCGAGATGGTGCGCGAAGACTTGAAGCTGTCGAAGATCCTCACCAAAGAAGCGTTTGAAAACGCGATTCGCGTGAACGCGGCCATCGGCGGTTCGACCAACGCGGTGATTCACCTTAAAGCCATCGCCGGGCGCATCGGCGTGGAGCTGGACCTCGATGACTGGACCCGCATCGGGCGCGGCATGCCGACCATCGTCGACCTGCAACCCTCAGGGCGCTTCCTGATGGAAGAGTTCTACTACGCTGGCGGCCTGCCTGCCGTGTTGCGTCGCCTGGGTGAGGCCAACCTGATCCCCCACCCGAACGCCTTGACCGTCAACGGCAAGTCCCTGGGCGAGAACACCAAGGACTCGCCGATCTACGGCCAGGACGAAGTGATCCGCACCCTCGACAACCCAATTCGCGCCGACGGCGGCATCTGCGTGCTGCGCGGCAATCTGGCGCCGTTGGGTGCGGTGCTCAAGCCGTCTGCCGCCAGCGCCGAACTGATGCAACACCGTGGCCGTGCGGTGGTGTTCGAAAACTTCGACATGTACAAGGCGCGCATCAACGATCCGGAGCTGGACGTGGACGCCAACTCGATCCTGGTCATGAAGAACTGCGGCCCCAAGGGTTACCCAGGCATGGCCGAGGTCGGCAACATGGGACTGCCGGCCAAACTGCTGGCCCAGGGCGTGACTGACATGGTGCGCATTTCCGATGCGCGCATGAGCGGCACCGCCTACGGCACGGTGGTCTTGCACGTGGCACCGGAAGCCGCTGCCGGCGGGCCATTGGCGGCCGTGAAGGAAGGTGACTGGATTGAACTCGACTGCGCCAATGGCCGCCTGCACCTGGACATCCCCGACGCCGAGCTGGCGGCGCGCATGGCTGATCTGGCGCCACCGCAAAAGCTGATCGTCGGTGGCTATCGCCAACTGTACATCGACCATGTGCTGCAAGCCGACCAGGGCTGCGACTTTGACTTCCTGGTGGGCTGCCGCGGAGCGGAAGTCCCACGGCATTCCCACTAATTGGGATGCTATGATGCGGCGAATTCAAGCCAGAGCCTGCCCGTCGTTATGGATCACCAGCCGCCCAAGCCGCGCAAGAGCCAGCATGCCCAGATCGTTCAGGACCTGGGCATGCACATCGTTTCCGGTCGCTTCAAGCCCGAAGAACGGTTGCCCATGGAAGCCACGCTGTGCGAGGAATACCAGGTCAGCCGTTCAGTGTTGCGCGAGGCGACGCGGGTGCTCAGCGCCAAGGGCCTGGTGTATTCCAAGCCACGGGTGGGTGCGGTGGTACGGCCACGCTTGAAATGGCACCTGCTCGACCCGGATGTGCTGTCCTGGTTGATGCAGTCCACGCCCCACAGTGAGTTCTTCAATACGCTGGCCGGGGTGCGCCGCATCCTCGAACCGGAAATCGCTGCCATGGCCGCGACCACCGCCACCGATGAAGACATCGCCATCATCGAACAAGCCTACCAGGGCATGGAAACCGCCAAGACCCATGAGGATCTGTTGCAGGCCGACCTGGACTTCCACCGCGCGATTGCCGACGCCACCCGCAACGACCTGCTCGCCTATATGTGCAACATGCTCTCGTTGCCGCTGCGCGAGTCGATCAATATCACCAACCGCCGCCCGGATATCCAGGGCCTGAGCCTGCCCCGGCACAAGGCAATCCTCACCGCGATCCAGAACCGCGATGCGCTGGGCGCAAGGCATGCCTCGCTGGTACAACTGGATGACACGCGGGTGGCGCTGGATACGGTGATGAATGTATTGACGCCGTTGTAACCCCACCCCGTCGCACTCACTCCTGATTGTTATTGTTGGCTCTGGGGCAGGTGTTATCGCCCTCTTTTTTCAGCGCCAGCACCGCCTGGCGCTCGGACAACAAGTGGGTGATAGCCCCGCCGATAGCGGCAGATATAAGCGCCAGGGCTTCTTTAGGCAGATTGATCGCCGCCCACGTCAAGCCGCCGATCAGCAGGATGACAAACAGGATATTGAAACGTGACACACCCAGTTTTATCGAGCGCACGATATCGGACGTGTCCTGCATCTTTTCAAAGCGTTTAAGGTCTTCGAACTTACGCACCGATTCCAACGTTTCCAGATAGTGGGTTTCGGCCCGTTTCAATTTCTTGATCACGTCGGCTTCGAGCATAACCTCCTCTATCTCGATCCTGACCAGGCTGATATTGGCACCTGGCCGGCCGAGGATTTCGGAGCTCAACGAACTTTCGGCAAGCTCGGCCAACAGATACGTGTATGAGGTCTCGCTGATTTCCTTGGCGTATTTTTGCAAGGCTGACGTGTAGCACTTGGTGGCGTACCGGGTGAACAGACGCTCCGCATCGTTGGTTTTTTTAATCAGTTCTTCAACTTCATTTATGAGTTCCTGTTCCATTTTTAATATCCCTATTAAGCGTGGCTTGGAAAAATAATAAGCGCCGACCACTACGCTGACACGTTAACGGCAAACATCCCTCCATCGCCCTTCACTGTCTACTGTCAAACCTGACAGTAACGCAGCTGCAAATGTGGGAGGGGGCTTGCTCCCGATAGTGGTGTATCAGTCAAAAACATTGAGACTGACTCACCGCTATCGGGAGCAAGCCCCCTCCCACATTGAGTACTGTGTATAGCCTTATAGGGTGTAGGAGATTCCGACCTGCACGGTGCGCGGTGCGCCTGGGTAAGCGTAGATATTGCCGAACGCGCCTTCCTCATACTCGCGGTTGAACAGGTTTTTCACGTCCAGGTTCAGGCGCACCTGCTCGTTGACCTTGTAGTAACCCAGCAGGTCGACCACGGTGTAGGCGTCCATCGAGAAGGCCGTATTGGCGGTCTGGCCGGCGCGCTGGTCGACGTACTTACCACCGGCACCCAGGCCCAGCCCTTTGAGTGCGCCGTCCTGGAACTCGTAGACGTTGAGCAGGCTGAAGCTGTTGCGCGGGATGTTCATCAAGCGGGTGCCGGCGTGCAGGGTGGTGTCGCGGGTGACTTCGGCGTCCACGTAGGCGTAGCCGCCGATCACACGCCACTCGGGTGTGAGGTTGCCCGCCACGTTGAGGTCAAATCCGCGGCTGCGTACCTGGCCGGTCGCGACACTCAGGGTATTGTCCAAAGGGTCGGTGGCCAGCACGTTTTTCTTTTCGATCTGGTAGACCGCCGCGTCGACGCTCAGTTGACGATCAAGCGCCTCCCACTTGATGCCCATCTCGTAGGACTTGCCTTTCTCCGGCGCGAAACCACCGCCTTCGCGGCTGGCGCCGGTGTTGGGCTTGAACGAACGGGCGGCGTCGGCATAGACCGCGACGGTGTCGGTGAGGTCGTAGATCACGCCCACACGCGGCGTGACGGCGTTGTCGGCGGCGGTCCACGGTTTTACTCCCGCCACATAACTTTGGTAGTCATGTTCAAAACGCTCGAAACGCGCACCTGCCAAGACTTTCAGACGCTCGGTCAGTGCCACCTGGTCCTGCACGAAGGCAGCGTAGGTCTTGAGGTTTTCTTTATCGTGGGTGGGCGTGCGAGTCAGCGCCGGGCGCGTTTGGCCGTACACCGGATTGAAGATGTCGATCGGGTAAGTGCCCAGGGCCGCACTGGAACGCTGGATGATCGACTTGTAGTCGTAATCCTCGTACTCGATACCGGTGAGCAAGGTGTGCTCGAACCCGCCCGTGGAGAAGTGGCCCGTCAGGTTGAGCTGGTAATCCTTGTCGGTCCATTCCAGCTTGCGGTAGTTGAAGTTGCGTTGCAGGGTACGGCCATCGGCGCCCAGGCTGCTCGGTCCATTGGCTTCAATGGCGTTACCTTTCAAGCTGCCGTCCAACCATTGGAAACCGCCGCCCAGGGTCCAGTTGTCGTTGAGCGCGTGCTCGAAACGCAACTGGGCCATGTTGTTGTCGTTGTGCAGCTTGCCGGCATCCTTGTCGCCCCAGAACGTATCGCGCGATGGCGTGCCGCGCTGGTTGGGGAAACGCGTCAGGCCACGGTCCAGCGGGTGGTTGTTGCGCATGAAGTCGCCTTCGAAGGTCACCTTGGTGGCATCGGTGGCCTGCCAGGTGATCACCGGCGTCACGCCGTAGCGCTCGGTCTCGACATGATCGCGGAAGGTATCGCCACCCTCGCCCACCACGTTGAGGCGATACGCCAGACGGCCCTCTTCGTCCAGAGGGCCGGAGGCATCCAGGGTGCCGCGCTTCATGCCCTGGTCATTCACCTGGCTGCCCAGGGTGACGGTGCGTTCGGCCAAGGGTTGCTTGGACACCACGTTGAACGTACCACCGGGGTCGCCACGGCCGTAGAGCATGGTTGCGGGGCCGCGCAACACCTCAAGGCGTTCGATGGTGTTGGCATCCGGCATGTTCGGGTAGCCCCGGTTGATCGGGAACCCATTGCGGTAGAACTCACCGGTGGTGAAGCCACGTACGGTGAAGGTGGTCAGGCCCTGGCCGCCAAAGTTGTTGGCGCGGCCGACGCCGCCGGCGTAGTCGAGGGCATCTTGCAGGCGGGTTGCGCCGATATCCTCGACCACGTCTTTGGAGACAACGCTGATGGACTGTGGGGTTTCATGAATCGAGGTGTCGGTGCGTGTCGCACTGGCTGAACGGGTGGCGTGGTAGCCCTGAACCGGGCCCTGCGCCGATTCGAAATCTGCAGTAGCAGTCACATTGGTGGCTTGCAGCTCGATACTGGCTTTTTCAGCAGGGGCATCCTCTGCCCAGGTCAAAGGGGAAAACGCCTGGAGCACACAGATTGAAATCAGGGTACGACGCATGGATGTAAACCTAGTGAATGAGCCAGATGGGGCGGCAAACCTGCCAATAATTCGCCGCGCATCATATCTCAGCATATTCTCGTTTGATATCAATTCTCATTTGTTATTTTTCCAGTATCGGCGTTGTATCGAGCGGGTACTGCAAAAACCACGGGCGAAAAAAAGCCACTCAATCGAGTGGCTCATATCACCGGCTGGCTGGCCTCAACGGTAGCGTTCCAACCAATGTGCGTAAGGCGCCGGCAAGGTCCAGGAGGACTTGTCCACGCCCAACTCCTTGGCGGCAAAGTACGCCCAGTGCGGATCGGCCAAATGCGCACGCCCTACCGAAACCAAGTCCAGATGACCGGCCTGCAGCGCGCCTTCGGCCAGTTGCGGAGTACCAAAGCCCCACGCCGATGTCACCGGGATACCGGCTTCACGACGTACACGTTCAGCAATTGGCCCCATGAACGCCGGACCCCACGGGATGTTGGTGTCAGGAATCGTGAAACCGACACTGACGCTCAACAGATCCAGGCCACCGGCCTTGAAGCGGCGCGCCAACTCGATGGATTCGGTAAGCGTCTGCTCGTCGCGGCCGTCATATTCGATCACGCCAAAGCGTGCGGTCAGTGGCAGGTTTTCCGGCCAGACTTCGCGTACGGCGGCCAGGGTTTCCAGGAGAAAACGGCTGCGGTTATCGAAGCTGCCGCCGTAGGCATCGGTGCGCTGGTTGGAGTGCTCGGAGAAAAAGCTTTGGCCCAGGTAACCGTGGGCGAAGTGCAGTTCGATCCATTCAAAACCGGCATCGCGGGCGCGACGGGCGGCATCGACGAAGTCTTGCTGGACGCGGGCGATGTCTTCCAGGGTCATGGCACGCGGCACGTTGGGCAAATTGGCGCCGAATGCAATGGCCGACGGCGCGATGGTTTCCCAGCTGCGGGCATCGGAAGCCGGGATGTGGTCATCGCCCTCCCATGGGCGGTTGGCGCTGGCTTTGCGGCCCGCGTGGGCGATCTGGATGCCCGGTACCGAACCTGCGGCCTTGATGGCCTTGACCATCGGCACGAACGCCTGGGCATGGGCATCGCTCCAGATACCGGCGCAGCCTGGGGTGATACGCCCCTCCGGTGCGACTGCTGTGGCCTCGACTACCAGCAGGCCGGCACCGCCCCGGGCCATGCCGGCCAGGTGCACATGGTGCCAGTCGTTGACCATGCCGTCGTCGGCCATGTATTGGCACATCGGCGGGATGGCAATGCGATTGCGCAAGGTAACGTCTTTGAGTTTGAACGGTTCGAACAATGCGGACATCAGATACTCCGAGAGAAGCGTGTGTGATTCGATAGTTCGATGGTAATCGAACTATGGTATTGAACGCTACCCCCCTGTTATGATCCGCCCCATGCGAGCCTTCAAACACCCTACCCTGCAAGAATTGACGCTTGAGCGCGTGCTGTACGCCCTCAGCGACCCCGTGCGCCTGGACATCGTGCGCTGCCTGGCCGGCGTGGCCGAAGCCAGCTGTGGTGAACTGGATGGCGGGCGGCCCAAGTCCAGCATGTCCCACCACTTCAGGGTGTTACGTGATGCGGGCCTGGTACACACGCGCAATGTGGGCACCACCCATATGAATTCGTTGCGCCGTGAAGAGCTTGAGAGCCGCTTTCCCGGGTTGCTGGCGAGTGTTCTTGCGCAATCCTAGCGGGCGTTTTGCCCCTCAGGACGCAACAGGCTGCAGCAACACGCCATTAAGGTGAACGCAGTCCTTGCCATTGCGTTTGGCGCCGTAAAGATTTTTGTCCGCCATCTTGAGCACCGCCGATAACTCGTCACCTGGCGCGAAGCGTGCCATGCCCGCACTGCAGGTGTAGTTGTGAGGCGCGGCAACACTTGAGCGTATGGCCTGCAACAAACCCAGCACGAACTCACGGGCGAAGACCGGGTCATCGTCCTGCAACAACACGCCGAACTCTTCCCCGCCGATTCTTCCAAAGCTGTGGCTGCCTTTGGCGTTTTTCAGGCACACGGCCATGGCCCGCAGGATCTTGTCACCGACATCGTGACCGTACAGATCATTTTTTGCCTTGAAGCTGTCGATATCCAACATGATGAAGTAGCCAGCCTGGCCGCTGTCGAGCAACTGTTCGAAGCTTTGCATAAAAGCGCGACGGTTAAGGATCGAGGTCAAGTAATCGGTTTCGGCCAAGGCGCGAAACTCGCTTTCCACCAACAACACCGAACGCAGGTTCTTCAAATACGAATAACTCAGGATGAAACCGATGGAGACCGAAGATGCGCAAAATATCAGCAGATAAGCCTGTGTTCCTGCATATATATCGGCCTGCATCGGCGACCATAATATGAACCAGACCAACAGGGCGCCGACCAGATAATCCTGAACACTGATAAACAAGATAGCGCTGCCGACCACCAGGGTGACGGCCAGGGGCAAGCCGTAGATACGCAACTCCTGATTAAGGCCAATGACATAGGCAAACCCCACGGACAACATCACGATATAGGCCACTCCCAGCATCCGCCACAGTAGAAAGTTGGCGGTTTTGGAGTGAAACCGGCATACCAGCAACAGGCCAATGGTGACACCCAACATGGACAGGTCGAACTGCATGGCTGGATGAATCAGCCAGATACCGACCCAGGCAATGATCCCGATCCATTCCGCTTGGGTCACCGCAGGCGACAACAACCTGCGCATCCTGGGCCTTAACTTCAAGTTAGCAGGCATCCTTACGCTCCCATCTCAATAGCATGCAGGCCCAGCGCAAAAGAAAAGGCCATAAAGCGTTTTACCAGACTGACAAAAGGCGGCAGCACTTCCAGCCGGGTCTTGGAGTGAGCTTTGAAATACCCCTTCTCGACGCCCTCCTGGACCATTCGAATAATGTGAGTCTTGGACACGGAAAGTTGCTTGGCCAAGGCCAGATAAGACGATGACCGGAACGTGGCCCGATCATTTTCCGGCGCGAAGGCATCGTTATAAATCGCCAACATCAACAGATGCCCGGCGTCTCGTTTCACCAACCAGTAACACTCGGGAAGCAGTACATCCACCGTGAGATCGGCGTCGAGGATAATGGCAAAGCCCTTGAAATAAAGGGACAGGAAGCCCCGGTCATCCAACTCGCGCATTTGCCGGAAAATCGCCCGCTCAGGGTAAAGCCGCGCCAATGACTCGGTGAGCGAGGTCAACATCAAACGCGCTTCGCGACAGGCCTCATCCGACGGCGCGTAGACCCTGAAGCGACTGTCTTCGGGGTGCGGCGCGACGTCCATGAAGCCCAGCGCCCGCAATAACAGGAACATTGATTCCAGGCTGTTTTTTGAACAATACCTTCGCGTCACACACAGGGTCTTAACTTCCGACAATAACGGTAAGGGTGTGGCGAAGTATTCACTCAATAAGGCAAACGACACCATCAAACGGCTGTATTTAAGTGCACTCTTGTAGAAAAACGGTCTTCGGGAATAGGGCACGAGCAGCACGTGGTAATGCGCTCTCAGGCACGATTCAAAATCCTTATGACGTTCGAGCGCTTGCGCGGTATTACACATAGCCGACTTCAACGAACTGACATGCATGAAAGAGCCCTGATCATCCAACTTGATTCCACTGATCTCAGCTACGAAATCCCTGCAGCCCGGCCCCAAAACAAATCACGTGGTAAACCCTACGGTTAATGGCTTTTTGCCTCGAACGCAATGTACAGCGATTGCCGGACAAGACGTCATCAGTACCAAAGTTGTTCCAGATTCAAGTGGACCCTCTGCGCACACCTGCGCGTAACTTCTCGTTACATCCTCCGAAGCTAGTGACTGGTCGACGAATCGATTCAGCAACCGGCGAACCTTTCTCCCTTGCGTGGCGTCGTAACAGAGCATTGTTGCCAACCGCCCGCCGCGAGGTTCTCGTTTGAAAGCTGCCGTCCTGAAGAAATACCGCCTGATCATCAAGACCATGGGCTATGTGGGCTGGGCCCTGTTCTGGCTATTGCTGTGGGATGTGGCAGTAACCGTGGACTTCATGTTGTTTCTGACCACCAAGATCAACCTGCCGCTGATGCCACTGACATTGCTGGGTTCGGCGCTGGTGGTGTTGATCAGTTTTCGCAACAGCAGCGCCTATAACCGCTGGTGGGAAGCGCGCACGTTATGGGGGGCGATGGTCAACAATTCACGCAGCTTTGCGCGCCAGGTGCTGACGCTGCTGGATGACCCCGACGGCGAAGTGAATCCGATCAAATCCACATTGCTGCGCCGCCATGTGGCGTATGTGAATTGCCTGGCCGCCCACCTCAAGGGCGAACCCTGCCCGGATGAAGTGCGAGCGTTTATCCCCGCCGAGGAATTTGCCCGCAATGGCGCGACCAACAATTTTGCCAATGACATCCTGACCGGGTCAGCGGCGTTGCTGGCCAAGGAATACAAAGCCGGCCACCTGGACAGTATTCGCCTGGCGCGGCTGGAGTCGACCCTGGTCGACCTGTCCAATGCCCAAGGCGGCATGGAGCGCATCGCCAATACACCATTGCCCTACCCCTACGTGTATTTCCCGCGGCTGTTTATCTCGCTGTTCTGCCTGATCGTACCGGTGGGCCTGGTGGAATCCCTCGGCTGGTTTACCCCGCTGGCTTCCACGGTAGTGGGCTTTATGCTGCTGGCCATCGAGCGTATCGGCACCGACCTGCAAAGCCCGTTTCACTCCAGCGAGCATCAGATCCAGATGGAGGCGATTTGCGAAACCATTGAGAAGAACCTGCAATCGATGCAGCGCGATGCGTTGGCCTGAGCCAAGGCATCGTCGCCGTAGTTGTAAAAGACTATTACGAGGCACAATGTACTAACCGGTTACTTATCTTGCTAAAATCGCGTCTTTGCCCTCTCTCACTCGAGTCTATTCGACATGAAACGAGCATCGCGCGCCGCTGGCGTCTCTAGATTTCTACTCCTGGGCCTGGGCGTTGTCATCGCCCTGCTCGGCCTTGCGCTTGCCGTGGGCGGCGCCAAACTGGTCAGCCTGGGAGGTTCCTGGTACTTCCTGGCAGGTGGCGTGGCCATGGCCGTCTCCGGGCTGCTGATCGCTCGGCGCAAGCCTGCCGGGGCGTGGTGGTTTGCCGCGTTCCTCGTCGGTACGGCCGTATGGGCAGTGGCCGACGTGGGCCTGGTGTACTGGCCGCTGTTCTCGCGGCTGTTCATGTTCGCGGTGATCGGCGTGGTCGTGGCGCTGGTGTATCCATTGCTGGCCGGCAAACCGGCGCGCGGCGCTTATGCGGTCGCGGCTTTGTTGGCAGTCGGCGTGGCGGTGGCGGCAGGCAATATGTTCGTCGCTCACCCAAGCGTGGCGCCGACCGGTGCCGGCCCTGGCATCACCCCGGTAGCCGAAGCCGATGCACAGAAAGACTGGGCGCACTACGGCAACACCGAGGGCGGCAGCCGCTTCGCCGCGCTGGACCAGATCAATCGCGACAACATCGACAAACTCAAAGTCGCCTGGACCTACCACACCGGTGACGTGGCCATCAGCGACGGCAACGGCGCCGAAGACCAGCTGACGCCCTTGCAGATCGGCAACAAAGTCTTCATCTGCACCCCGCACAACAACTTGATCGCTCTGGACGCCGACACCGGCAAAGAGCTGTGGAAGAACGAGGTCAACGCCCAGTCAGCGGTGTGGCAGCGTTGCCGTGGCATGGCCTACTTCGACGCCACTGCGCCGATTGCCCAGCCGACCCAGCCCAACAGCTCGCCGATCATTGCCGCCAGCGTGCCTGCCGGTGCGCAGTGCCAGCGTCGCCTGCTGACCAACACCATTGATGCGCGCCTGATCGCCGTGGATGCCGACACCGGCAAGTTCTGCGAAGACTTCGGCACCCATGGCCAAGTGGACTTGAAAGCCGGCCTGGGTAATGTGCCGGACAGCTACTACCAACTGTCCTCGGCGCCTTTGATCGCCGGCACCACCGTCGTTGTCGGTGGCCGTGTCGCCGACAACGTGCAGACCGATATGCCAGGCGGCGTGATCCGTGGTTTTGATGTGATCAGCGGCCAGATGCGTTGGGCGTTCGACCCAGGCAACCCTGAAGACAAGCAAGCGCCGGCCGCGGGCAGCACCTATGTGCGCAGCACGCCGAACAGCTGGGCGCCGATGTCCTACGACCCGCTGATGAACACCGTTTTCCTGCCGATGGGCAGCTCCTCCACCGACATTTACGGCGTGGAACGCACCCAGCTGAACCACAAATATGGCGCCTCCGTGCTGGCGCTCGACGCGTCCACCGGTGCCGAAAAGTGGGTCTACCAGACCGTCCACAATGACCTCTGGGACTTCGACCTGCCGATGCAGCCGAGCCTGATCGACTTCACCCCGCCAGGCAGCGACAAGGCAGTACCGGCCGTGGTGATCGGCACCAAGGCCGGGCAGATCTACGTGCTCGACCGCGCCACCGGCAAACCGCTGACCGACGTGCAGGAAGTGCCGGTCAAGGCCGCGAACATTCCCAACGAACCATACTCCCCGACCCAGCCAAAATCGGTGGGTATGCCGCAGATTGGCGCGCAGACCCTGACCGAATCGGACATGTGGGGTGCTACGCCGTACGACCAGTTGCTGTGCCGTATCGACTTCAAAGGCATGCGCTACGACGGCCTGTACACCGCGCCGGGCACCGATAAATCCCTGAGCTTTCCGGGTTCGCTCGGCGGCATGAACTGGGGCAGCATCTCCACCGATCCGGTACACGGTTTTATCTTCGTCAACGACATGCGCCTGGGGCTGTGGATCCAAATGGTGCCGTCGCAAAACAAGGCCCAGGCCTCTTCCGGTGGTGAAGCACTGAACACCGGTATGGGCGCCGTGCCGCTCAAGGGCACGCCTTACGCGGTCAACAAGAACCGCTTCCTGTCGGTGGCCGGCATTCCCTGCCAGGCACCGCCATTCGGCACCTTGACCGCTATCGACATGAAGACGCAAAAAGTTGCCTGGCAAGTACCGGTGGGCACGGTTGAAGACACCGGCCCCCTGGGCATCCGCATGCACCTGCCAATCAAAGTCGGCCTGCCGACACTGGGCGGCACGCTGTCCACCC
Organism: Pseudomonas sp. HN8-3; assembly: GCF_020790195.1. Lineage (NCBI taxonomy): Bacteria > Pseudomonadati > Pseudomonadota > Gammaproteobacteria > Pseudomonadales > Pseudomonadaceae > Pseudomonas > Pseudomonas sp. HN8-3. Next base: position 2,364,119 of record NZ_CP086206.1, on the reverse strand, counting down.
AAGGCGGCCTGATCTTTATCGCCGGCACCCAGGACTTCTACCTGCGCGCCTTCAACAGTGGCAACGGTGACGAAATCTGGAAAGCTCGTTTGCCGGTCGGCAGCCAGGGTGGCCCGATGACCTACGTGTCGCCAAAAACCGGCAAGCAGTACATCGTCGTCACCGCCGGCGGCGCGCGCCAGTCCACCGACCGCGGCGACTACGTGATCGCCTACGCCCTGCCGTAACCCCTCTCTGTTCGCGCGGTGCTCCCGCACCGCGCTTTGCGTTTGGAACTCCGCATGAACCCTACTTCTCATACCTCCCTTGGGCGCCTGGTGCTCGGCCTGGCGTTGACTGCTGCCCTGCCCGTTCAAGCCGACGACACCACCCTGACCGGCGACTGGGGCGGCCTGCGCCGTGAGCTCGACGCACAAGGCATCCGCTTTACCGGCGACTACAGCGGCGAAACCGCTTACAACGCCCACGGCGGCCAGCATCGCTCGGCCCGCTATTCGCAAAACCTCAAGCTCGGCGTGCAGTTCGACCTGGGCAAGCTTTACGGTTTCAACAACGGCGACCGCATCCAGCTGACCATCAACGACCGGCGCGGCAACAGCGCTTCCGAAGACCTGGTGGGCAACCGCCTGCCGATCCAGGAAAACTACGGCGGCCTCTACACGCGCCTCACCGAGTTGAGCTACGAGCGCACGCTGTTCACCCCCGCACTCAACGTCAAGCTCGGCTACATGGCCATGGGCAATGACCTCGGCGGCCTGGACAGCGGCATTTTGTGCAATTTCATGAACGCCGGATTCTGCGGGCATCCGCTGAACATGTCGGGCGGCAGTGGCTGGGCCAATTACCCGAATGCGCACCTGGGCGCGCGGGTGAAATATGACTTTTCGCCAAACTGGCAACTGCGGGTGGCGGCGTTCAACGTCGACCCTTCCAGCAATGGCAACTCCAGCCGCGCCTGGCACCTGGGGCCCAAGCACACCACCGGCACCGTGGTGCCCATCGAGCTGATCTACAAGCACGCGGGCAGCCTGCCGGGTGAATACAAGCTCGGTTATTACTACGACAGTTCCGATGTAAAACGCATTGGCAGCAACAAGGACGTCAGCGGGCGCGGCGGTCACTACCTGTTGATCGACCAGGCGGTGTGGGCCTCCCAATCCTCCCAAGGCCGCAGCTTGCACGCCTTCGGCCAATACTCTGCGGCCAGCGAAGCGGCTTCGCCGTTCACCAAGTGGTATGGCGCGGGGCTGGTGCTGTACAAACCGTTCGACAGTCGCCCACGGGATACCGTCGCCCTCGGTTATGGCCGTGCAGTGCCCAACCCGCGCAGCCGGGATAATGCGGATGCGGCCTACGCCAATCTGGACAACGCTGAACAGCTGATCGAACTCAGCTACGGCTACCAGGCCACACCGTGGCTGACCTTGCGCCCGGACGTGCAATACATCATCGAGCCGGGGGCGTTTTCCGCACAGAACATCGACAACGCGCTGGTGCTGGGACTGCAGGTGAAAGCGACCTTCTAGTCAGCCGACATCCAGGGCTCTGCCGCGCCCGCCATTTTTCAACATCGACGGATTGATCCCGAACTGCTTGCGGAACGCAGTGGCGAAATGGCTGGCGTTGGCATAACCGAGGTCCGAGGCGATGCGCATCACCGATTCATTGCCGCTCATCAAGCGGCTGCGCGCCTGGATCATGCGCGTCTGCTGGAACACGCCATAGACGCTGTTGGAGAACAGCTGGCGAAACCCGCGGGTGAGCTTGGGCTGGCTCAAGCCGGACTCACGGGCCAACTCCGACAGGCTTGGCGCCTTGCCCAGATCTTCCAGCAAACGATCGCGGGCCCGCACCAGGCGCTGGCGGTCGGTGTGGCTGACGCGGCAGGTGCATTCGCCATCCTGGCGCGCTTCGAGGAACAGACTGACCAGCGTGACACTTTGCCCGTACAGCCACAGGCTGCTGCGCGGCGGGGCCGATGGCAGGCTGGCGCCGTGGTCCATGGCCAGGCCGAGCATGTGCGCGGTAGCACTCATTTCACCGCTGCGATGGCCGTCGAGGAAGCAATGTTCGCAGGCCAATGCCTTGTTCAGCAGCGGGTCGAGCTTCAATTCCCACTGGGCCAGCAACTCGGGGCGAATCATGACGGTGATGTTGTCGATCTCGCCGTGCTGATGATATAGGCCATGGCGGCAACGGCCAAAGCTGATGCTGCCCGCGCCTTCATCAATCACATAGCGACGTTGCCGGCGCCCATCGCGAAAGCTGCACGCGGCCTTGCCCTTTAACAGGTTGGTGAAGCTGAAGTGAATGCACTCGCTGTCGTCTTGCAAGGGCAACTCTACCGGCTGCTCAAAGGTGCTCTGCCAACGAACGATGTCCAGGCCCTCCTGCAGGGTCATACGCGTGACCCGGCAATGCGCTCCCGGCCCCAGATCGCTACCAAACCCTCCCGTAATGATTCGCGAGACCGGCATCGGTTCTCCTGCGCCTCCCTGAACGGCTGACATCGTAAATCTCCTGGCTGACCGGATACGGCTCGAATCAGACCACATCGGGGTAGAACTCTGCAATTGATAATTATTAGCATTTGGCGCACCGCACGTGCCAAGCCAGATTGCTGCTGCCCCTGAGCAACGCACGCCGATCAGAACTCTCAGTCAAGGTCCCATCATGTCTGCACGATGCAACACGGCGGCTACCCGTCAATCTTGCTACAAACGTAATAGTATAACAATAGCGATTGCTTTGACACTGACCCCTACCGCCTTCGCCGCCACCCTCGGCGAACCTCTGCAACTGCCCGCCTCCACGGTAACGGCGCGCTTGGCCCAGGAAGATTCCAAGGAAGTACCGATCAGCGTCAGTGTGGTCGATGGCGAACAACTGCGTACCCAACGCCTCGATACCCTGGAAAGCGCACTGCGCAATACCTCAGGGGTCAGCGTCAATTCTTCCGGCGGGCCCAACGACTTCAACGTGTTGATCCGCGGTGTCGGTTCGCTTTACCAGATGTCCATGGACGACAGTTCGGTCGCATTCAATATCGACGGCGTACCTGTGTCGTCGCGCAGCCTGGGGTTCGGCACCCTCGACGTCGACCGCATCGAAGTGCTCAAGGGGCCGCAGGGCACACTGTCCGGCGCAATCGGCCAGGCCGGTGCCGTGAATATCACCACCCGCCAACCCAGCCGGGAACTCGAAGGTTATGTGCGTGGTGAAGTCGGCCAGAAAGGCCAGTTCCTCACCGAAGGCGCCATTGGCGGACCGCTCAGTGACAGCCTCAGCGGCCGCCTGGCGGTGCGACGTGCCGGCTACGACAGCTGGATCGACAACGACCAGACCCATAACCCCATTACCAAACCGCGCAACGAAGCCTATCGCGCCAGCTTGTTGTGGGACCTCAACGATGACACCCACGTGCTGTTCAGCGCCGAACGCCAGCAGACCGAACGCGCCACCAATTCCCTGGTACTGCGCCCCTACGGCAGCCACCCGAGCCTGGACCTGACGCCTGGCCTGTTCGACGACAACGAAAAGACCACCGAGCGCTACACGATCAAGGTCGACCACGACTTCGCCAACAGTCGGCTGACCTCCACCACCGCCACTGGCACTGCCGACTTCACCGGCTTGATCGCCTACGACAGCAAGCTGATGGGCGCCCTCTATGGCACGCCCGGTGAGTTCTGGGTGGTGGACAAATCCTTCGAGCGCAGCTGGAGCCAGGATATACACCTGGGCTCATTGCCCGATTCCGACGTGTTCTGGGTCGCCGGCGTCGCCGCTAGCCGCAATGAACGCAGCTACGACACCCCACGCAACACCTACGGCACCTCCGGCGCCAAGTTCCGCGACTTCACTACCACCACCTACGCAGGCTACGGCGAAGTGACTGTCCCGCTCACCGAACGCCTGAAACTCACCACCGGCTACCGCCATTCCTGGGACCGCAAGACCTACGACGGCCAATACTTCGCAGGTTCGAGCGCCGTGGACGACTCGCGCGCACTCACCGACCACTACGGCACCGGCCGCGTCGCCCTGAGTTATGCGATCACCCCACAGACCAACGTCTACGTGCAATTGGCAAGAGGGTATAAATCCGGCGGGTTCAATGATTATGCCTCCCAGGTCAGCGACAGCGAACCCTACAAGGCCGCCGTCAGCAGGGCCGCCGAACTGGGGTTCAAGAGCGAGACCGACGACCGTCGCGGCAGCCTCAACGGCGCGCTGTTCTACACCCGCGTGCACGATGATCACTTGCTTGGCTACGACGCGGCGACCTTCGCCACCAACGCCTTCAACGCCGACACCCGCACCCGCGGCGCCGAACTGGAAGGTAGCTGGCGCTTCGACTACGGTCTGACCCTAGCCGCCAGCGCGACCTACCTCGATGCCAAGATCACCAGCGGCGTGCAAGGCATCCAGGCTGGCGACGTCGCCGCCGGCAACCGTACCCCGGACGTGCCCCGCTGGAGCGGCAACGTCAACGCCAGCTGGAAACACCCCCTGGGCAACTTCGCCAGCCTTGGCCAGACCAACCTCAACACCAGCCTCAACTACCACCTGGTGGGTGAACGCACGGCAGACCCGCAGAACCACTTCAACCTGGACAACTACGAGAAACTCGACCTGCGGGCGGGGCTGGAGAGCAAGTTTGGCGAGGTGTATGCGTTTGCCGACAATCTGTTGAACCAGACGTATGACACCTATGGTTTCTACAGCGACCCGGTGGCCTATGGTGGGCCGTCGCGTCGGCGTACGTTAGGCGTGGGCTACACCTACCAGTTCTGAACCGACGCGATTCGGCCGGCTGTCCTGAGTTCAAATGTGGGAGGGGGCTTGCTCCCGATGGCGGTGGATCAGTCACAAATGTCCTGACTGACACTCCCCCATCGGGGCATGGGTATCTACACAGCTGTGTAGCAGCCGACGGTAACCACGATGCGCAGCGAGCCGCTCTTGATCTTGATCTTGATCTGCTTTTGATCTCAGGCGCCCCGTTAAACCACGCTGGCCGGAATTCGACAGGGATTTGGGGGGTAAACCGGCAGGGATGCCGGTTTAGCCGCCCCGCGCCATGGATGGCGCGTGGCGGCGGCCCCCCAAATCCATGGCGGATTACGGGCACACCGAGCCTAAGCGAGGTGCCGAGTGGTGGGGCAAGAGCGTTTGGTTACTTTGCGCTTTTCAAAGTGACCCGCTGTAAAAGCGGAACCAATAGCAGCCGTTACCTAAATAACGGATATGTACTCGGTCTGATCCAACATCCTGGTCAACTGTCAGGTCGCCATCGGGGGCAAGCCCCCTCCCACATTTGGATCGTAGGGCATCAGTTAGATAGCTATAGGCTGTCAGGTCGCCAGCGGGAGCAAGCCCCTCCCACATTGCACCCAGTGGCTGCCTCAGAATTGATAGCTATACCCCACCCCCGCCGAACGCCCGCGCCCCGGCATCCCGGTCAGCACCGTATCAGTGGAATACGCGCCATACAGGTCATACCGCGCATCCAACAAGTTATCGCCCCACAGATATACCTCCGACCCCCCACTCTCTACTCCAAGGTGCAAGTCCAGCTTGGCATAGCCCTTGAGATCGTAGTGATTCTGCGGATCAGCCGGGCGGTTTTTCTGTACGCGGTAGTTGAGCAAGGTGTTCAAGCGCGGCGCGGGCAAGCCCAGCAGTTCACCCAAAGGCTTCTTCCAGGCCACACTGAAGTTTCCACTCCACAACGGCACATCCGGCACGCGGCTGCCCTTGGCCACATCACCACCGGAAACACCCGGCGCATCGGAGGTGACCACCGCGTTGGTGTAGCTGATGGCACTGCCCAAGGTCAGTGCATCGGTGACATGCCAGGTGCTCGACAACTCGGCGCCTTTGCTGCGGGTATCAGCATTCACTGCGCTGACTGCCAGGGATGTGAAGTCATAACCCAGCAAGTGATCATCCTGCACACGCGTAATGAACAACGCGCCTTCCAGGCTCAGTGCGCCGCCTTCGCTTTCATGCTTGAAGCCGACCTCGGCGGAGTTCACCTTGGCCGCCTTGTAGGGCTCGCTGTCCTTGATCGAGGTGGCGTAGTCGTTAAACCCGGCCGACTTATAGCCCCGCGACAACACCGCATACACATTGGTCTGCGGCGTCCACGCGTAGTTCAGGGCCACGCGCCCGGTGTTGTAATCGTCCTGCAAGCGTCGGCTGTCGCTGACCAGCTTGCCGCCACCGCTGTAGTCGGCGCCGTAGGTCTTGCGGTCCCAGGTGTGGCGCAGGCCAGTAGTGAGTTTCCAGTCTTCGGCAATCGGGAAGGTGACTTCGCCGTAGGCGGCATAACTGTTGGTGGTGAAGTCGCGCAACTGCTTCGCGCCGTTGGTGAAGTTGTTGGAGTCAAAGCTGCGCTCGGAGCGCGACAGGTTCACCCCGGTCACCCAGAACACCTCGGCATCCGCCAGCGAACCCAGGCGCAGGTCCTGGCTCCAGACCCGCTCGTGGGCCGAGTCTTCGATCAGGTATTCAAACGGTTGACCATACAGCGCCTGGGTGATGTTGCGATCATAACCCTTGACCGCATTGAAGTCGGTGCTGGTGTAGGCGCTGATCGAGGTGATCCGGGCCTGGGCCAGGTCATGGTTGAGCTCGAAGGAATAACGCTCGTTGGTCTTCTTGTTGCCATTGAACGTACCCGGGGTGTAATCGAGACTCGGGCGATTGCCGAACGGGCGCAGGATCTCCGAGCCGGCATAATGATCGGCGCGCTGGCGCTCTACGGTCAGCAGGCCGTTGGTCCCTTCATCGTTGTCCCACAACAGGCTGCCGCGCAATGCCAGGTCGCGGGGCTTGGTCAGGGGGTCGCCATCCTGCTGGTCATCGACCCAGTTATCAAAGCCGCTGCGCCGCACGGCAAGTCGCCCGGCCAGGGACTCGGTCAGCGGCCCGCCCACTGCGCCCTCGGTCATGAACTGGCCCTGGTTGCCCACTTCGCCGCGCACATAGCCTTCCAGCTCACGGGTGGGTTTGCGGGTGGTGATGTTAATCGCGCCGGCCTCGCTGTTACGTCCGAACAACGTGCCTTGCGGCCCCTTGAGCACTTCCACTTGCTGCACGTCGAGGGTGGCCATTGCCGCGTTGCGCACCGACATCGGCACGCCGTCCACGTTCAGCACCACCGAGCCGTCATCCATGCTCATCTGGTTCAGCGAGCCGACCCCGCGGATGCGCACGTTGGCGTCGTTGGCGCCGCCCCAGGAGTTCACATCCACCCCCGGCGTGGTGCGCAAGGCATCTTCCAGGGTGCGTAACCGCCGGGTCTCAAGCGTTTTCCCATCAAGCACCGAGAGACCGAATGGAATGTCCTTGGCACTTTCCTGGTTCAACCGCGCACTGACTGTCACCGGCGCCAGCTCGATGGTCTCGCTACTGGCGGCGGGTTGATAGTCAGCAGCATAGGCCGTGCACATCTGGCTGGACAAGGTCAGCGCCATGGCTTGGGTCAATACGTTGGCGCGCCAACCGAAAGGACGACGCAGCGGCTGGATAGACAGTTCAGATGACATGGCAAAGCTCCAAAAGACAGGGATGATTCAACTTCATTGCACAGGCCCCCAGCGCTTGAGCGCGGCGGCAATCACAGGATCGGAGGGCGCGCCCAGCAGGCCCTGGATCGCAGTTGGCCATCCCTGGCCGTTACGGACATCGGCGGTCAGCGCCGTGAGCTGTTCGGGAGTTTGCCCGGCGACCCAGTCAAGGCTGACCAGTGCGGCATAACTGGCGGCCCACCCCTGTTCGCGGGCATCGGCCAGGGTGCCGACGGGCTCACCGTCGTTGCCCAGGGCACGGGTCAGGTCGTCGGCCATCAGCTTGACCAGCGCTGCACGGGCATCAGCACCATCGATGTCCTCCACACACAGCAGGCCCAGCGCACCTGCCACACCCTGGCTGAGCCACAGGTAGCCGGGGGTTTGGCGCAGGTTGCTCGCCTCGACCAGCGATTGGCGGGCAAGCAGTTCGGCGATATGGGCACGGCGCGTCCAGCGCCCGACGCCTGTCGGCGCCACGTCCCAATTGGGTGACTGGCCAAGCAGTAAATGGCCATGACTCAGACGGCTGGCACCCATGCCGACAGGCCACTGACTCAGTTGTTCGACGCTGGGACGGCTGCCCAGGCGCCGCGCCACACAGGCGCTCATCGCGTCCAGGTCCTCCTGCACTTCACGGGCGGTGTTCTCGCGGCTGATATCCTTCTGAGCCGACGTGGCATAGGCAAAGTCCAGCGGCCCCTCACTGCTGCCGGTAATGGCCTGGCCATCGACCTCAAGCTGCCATTGCCAGTGCCCGGCCGGTGCAACGGCATCCACCGCCACCGCAGCGCCCGTCGGCAACCGGGGCACCGCTGTCGGCAACCCGGCTTCGCTGCGCTGGGCCGGTGCACGCAACAACCGCTCGCTGTCCAGGCCCAAGCGTGGCACCACACGGTGCGCTTGCAGCCACACACCCTGAGGCCCAAGCCAGAATGCTTCACCCTCGGCAGGCCAGCCGTCAGCACTCACCGTCCAGTTCAACACCACCTGACAACCGCTCGCTGCGCACCCCTCCAACGGCACCCGCAGGTGCTCGGTGGCGTGTTCAAACACAACGGGGCGCCCCATCACGCTGACCGCGGTCACCTGCATACCCGGTGGCAACTCGGCATCGAGGCCGGTAGTGAGCACCCCATCCAACGTCCACTGGCCCACCACCTGCCGGGCGGCCGAATCGACCTGCACCTGCAACTGCCCGCCCGCCACCTGCCAGGCACTCGCCCCGGGCAGCCAGCGCCGTTCCCAGTCGGCGCGTTCGGCGCGTTGCTCGGCGACAGACTGGTAATCGCCCTGCTCCACCAAATGCCGCTGCAACAACACGCCGCTGCCAAGCAAGCCGACAGCACCCAGAGCCAGCAACACACCGGGCAAGCCGAGCAAACCGCGGCGCACGTCGCTCAATCGACGACGCTCCGGCCCACGGGGCAAGGCCAGTGCCGCGATCGCGAGCATGACCAGGCAACCGGCCAGTTTCCAACCGGCCAAGGTCGTCAGAAACGCCAGCCACGGCGCCCAGCCGGTCAGCAGCGACACGCTCACATGCGCAGGAATCGCCATGGCATAGGCCGGATAGGTGACCAGGCCCAACTCATGGTTGAGTACCAGGAAAAACGTCAGCAGCATCGAGGCGGCATACGCCAGCCCGGATCGGCGGATCAGCGCATGCACCAGCACTGTGAGCATCGCCAGCTCCACCAATGGAGGCGCGAACACCAACGCCTGATACACCAGCACAAAGCCCGGCGCCAGGCTGTCGGGCGCGGCAATCGCACTGATCAGCAAGCTGGCCAGGCCCGGCACCAGCGCAAGCGTCAGGGTCGCCAGCAGCACACAAGCCACCCGCCCCAGCAATCGCAACCACGCCGGGGCCGCAGTTGCCTGCAACATAGCGCCAAACCCTTCGACGTCATCGCGTCGGCACACCAGCCCAACCAGCGCCGCAACCATAAAGGCCATCACCAGGAACAACGCACTCGACAACAACGGCAGGGTCAGGTCCGCCCGGGGCACCATCGGTCCTCGCGCATGCCACACGCCGTGGACAAAGCCACTGAGCACACCCATCACCAACAGCAAGCCGAGCGCCACCCACCAGAGGCGCCGGGCAAACAGCTGGCGTACCTGCCAACGTGCCTCATACCACAGGGCGCGCGACCATTGGCTATGGGTCAGCGGGCCAGGCAAGGTCACTGCGCCTGCCAGTAACATCGGCGGCTCCGCCAGCACTGCCCCGCTGCGTTTGCCCATCAAGCCCTGGCGCGTGGTGCGCGCCAATACAGCGGCCAATAACAGCAGCGGCACAACACACCACAACAGCCGGTTAAGCCAGAACCCCGGGGTCAAGGCCAACAGCGATTGGGATTTCTGCGCGGCGCTCCAGGTCTCGACCTGGGCCTGGGCAAAGGTGAACAGCGACGGGTCCAGGCTGGCAGCCAACAGCGGGTTTATATGCCCCCCCTTGAGCACCACCACGGCAAACATCCACAGCAGCATCAACACCGTCGCCAACCCAAACGGTGCCGCCAGGCCACGACTGCGCAAGGCCAGCAGGTAATACAAGGCCCCAACCCCGGTGCTGACCGGCAACAGCAACGCAACCCAGGCAAACCCCAGCGCCGACCACATCGGTGCACCGATACTCGCGGCCGGCACCCAGCCGAGCCAGCCCAGTACCGGGCTGACCAGAAAGCCCACGATCAGCGAACTGGCGAGCAAGCCACCCACCAGCGCCGCGCCGATAAAGCGCCCCCACAGCAGCGCCGGCAGCGACAGCGGCAAGGCCAGCAGCACCTCTTCCAATTGCGCCTCGCGGTCGCGCAGTGCCGGTTGGGCGAACACCCAGGCCCAGGCGAAAAACAGGAAAAACATGCACCCGCACGACATCAGGTAGATCAGGCTCGGCGCATTGCGTGCGATGTCGCTGGCGCCCATTTTCTGCACATAGTCGGCATTGGTCAGGGACATCAGCAAATAGCCGGTGAGGCCCAGGAACACCAGGAGTGGAATGCCGCTGCGCAGTCCGGCGCGCACTTGCACCCAGGCCTCGCGCATCAAGAGAGCAAAGGTATTCATGCCGCGACTGCCTCGCCAGCCTGGGCCAGCGCCAGGTAATAGATGTCTTCCAGGCGCGGCGCGTGGGGCCTGAAGCGCGGGTCAGCCGGACGTTCGCCGTGCACGATCACGCGGCTGCCGTCGGGGCTCGCCGCCACATGCAAGGCGTCGGGCAGCGGCTCACCACGACCGAACGACGCCTCCCATAAACGGCCCTGCTCAGCCTCGAGCAAATCCGCCGGGCGCCCTTCGACAATAATCTGCCCAGCGGCCAGCACCGCCAGGCGGCTGCACAGGTTCTCGACGTCTTCAACGATATGGGTCGAGAGCAACACGATGGACTCGGCCGCCACATCCGCCAACACTCGGTGAAAACGGTTGCGCTCGGCCGGGTCGAGCCCGGCGGTCGGCTCATCGACGATCAGCAAGCGCGGCGAGCCGATCAGGGCCATGGCAATGCCGAAGCGACGCAACATGCCGCCCGAATACGTGGCCAACGCCCGGTGCGCGGCTTCCTGCAGGTTGACCTTGGCCAGCAAGCCCTCGACTTCCTCGCGGCGCTGGCGAGTGTCGGTACGCCCCTTGAGCCAGGCAAACCGATCAAGCAAATCCCGTGCACTCACTCCCGGATACGCCCCCAGCTGCTGTGGCAAGTAACCCAGGCGACGACGCAAATGCTCGGCATCGGCCAACACATCCACACCATCCAGGTGGATGCTGCCGGCGTCCGGCTGCTGCAAGGTCGCCAGGGTGCGCATCAGGCTGCTTTTGCCCGCGCCATTGGGGCCGAGCAAACCGTACATGCCCGGCCCCACATTCAGGTCAACGCCGCGCAGCGCCTCAACGCCATTGTTGTAGCGCTTGCACAAACCGCGCACCTGCAAACCCGAATCGACTGACATCCACAACTCCCTCAAGGACAAGCCCTGCAAAAGGGCGGCGAGCGACGGTAGTCAAGGGCGGCGGCGCGGCTCTACCCGATTCAAGTCATTTTCCAACCGTATCCCGCACGCTGATCGGCGTTATGCCCCACCCCTCACACGCCCGAAACCGCGCGAGGGAAACGGATACGGGGCAAAAACGATTCGATCCGGGTAGTCGAGACAATGAGAATGACTAGCATCTCCTTCCACGCAATTACCTGCCCCTCAGCGCCTGGGCCAACGCCGGTCCGGGCCCTAGCGATGAGAAGACGTTGAGCCATGGCCACTCCCAGCACCTCAACCCTAACCCTGCTGCGCCGTTCCCTGTCCGAAGCCCTGGGACAGCCTGCCGAGCAGATCCCTCTGGAGGCCAACCTGATCGAATGGGGCCTGGATTCGGTCACCCTGATCCGCCTGGCAGGCCAATGGCGGCGTCAGGGTCTGGCCGCGCGTTTCGCCGAGCTGGTGGCCGACCCGCGCCTGTGCGCCTGGCTGGCCCTGCTCGACACCGCGCCGGCTCCTGCCGCGCCCGTCAATCACAGCGCCGACGATGGCCAGCCCTTCGAACTGGCCCCCATGCAACATGCGTACTGGATCGGCCGTGCCCCTGGCCAGGCACTGGGTGGTGTGGCTGCACACTTCTATAACGAATTCGACGGTCACGACGTCGACCCGGCCCGCCTGGAAGCCGCCGTGCACGCCTTGTTGGCCCGCCACCCCATGTTGCGGGCGCAATTCCTCGACGATGGCCGCCAGCAGATCCTGCCCCGCAGTCCATGGCCGGGACTCAAAGTGCATGACCTGCGCCAGGCCGATGCCGAACAGCGGCAACACCATCTGCACGTCTTGCGCGCCGAACTTTCCCATCGCCAGTTGGCCGTGGAACACGGCCAGGTGCTGGACATCCAGTTATCACTGTTGCCCCAGGGCACGCGCCTGCACCTGAACCTCGACATGCTCGCCGCCGACGCCTTGAGCCTGCGTACCCTGCTCGGCGACCTGGTGCAGTTGTACCGCCTACAGCCGCTGCCCGCGCTGGATTACAGCTTCCCCCGTTACCTGGCCGACCTGCGCCTGGAGCACGCCAGCCCCGAGCACCGCGAGCGCCATCGACACGCCCGCGACTACTGGTTGCAGCGCCTGGACGCCTTGCCCGGCGCCCCACGCTTGCCCATCAAGAGCCAGGGCGATGAGCGCCAGGTGCGCCGCCGTCACCACTGGTTGTCGGCGTCCCAACGCCAGGCGTTCGAACGCCACGCCCGCGAGCACGCCCTGACCCCGGCCATGGCCCTGGCCGCGGTGTTTTGCGAAGCCCTTGGCGCCTGGTGCGAGACGCCTGAGCTGCTGCTCAACCTGCCGCTGTTCAACCGTGTGCCTTTGCATACCGATGTCGAGCGCCTGGTCGGTGACTTCACCTCCTCGATCCTGCTGGCCTGGGACGGCCGCATGACCGGCACCTTCGCCGCCCGAGCCACGGCGCTGCAACGACGCTTTCATGGTGATGCCGCACACAGTGCGTTTTCCGGCCTTGAGGTGTTGCGTGAACTGTCCCGCCATCGCGGCGAGCAAGTGCTGGCGCCGGTGGTGTACACCAGCGCGCTGGGCCTGGGGGAACTGTTCGCCGAGGGCGTGCAGGAGAGTTTCGGCCAGCCGGCCTGGATCATTTCCCAGGGCCCGCAGGTGTGGCTGGACGCCCAGGTCACCGAGCTGGACGGCGGCATTCTGGTCAACCTCGACGCCCGCGAAGGGTTGTTCGCCGAGGGCGTGCTCGATGGCCTGTTCGATGCCTATACCGGCCTGTTGCAGCGCCTGTGCCATGACGCTGCGGCCTGGGATCAGACGGTGCCGGCGCTGCTTCCCGCCAGCCAGCTTGACGTACGCCGCGCCACCCAAGGCCAGCGCACAGCATTACCGGTGACACGCCTGCACGAAGGTTTTTTCACCCTGGCGCAGTTGACGCCCGCCCGGCCCGCACTGCTGCACGGCAACCACATCATCAGCTACGGCGAGCTGGCCGAGCGAGCCCTCGCAGTCGCCGCCTACCTCGAAGGCCAGGGCGTGCAGCGCGGTGACATCGTGGCGTTGCAACTGCCCAAAGGCCCCGAGCAGGTGATCGCCGTGCTGGGCATCCTGGCGTGCAGCGCCACCTACCTGCCCATCGGCGCCGACCAGCCCGAGGCGCGTTGCCGCAAGATCTGCCAGTCGTCCGGCGCACGCTTGTTGCTCACTCGCTTGCCGCACACCGACACCGCGTTGCAGGCGCCGCGCCCCGGTGCGATCAGCGACCTGGCCTATGTTCTTTATACCTCCGGTTCCACCGGTGAGCCCAAGGGCGTGGAGGTCAGCCACCTGGCCGCAGCCAACACCCTGGAAGACCTGCAACGGCGTTTGCAGCTCAATGGCGAAGACCGAATCCTGGCGCTCTCCGCGCTGGAATTCGACCTGTCGGTGTTTGACCTGTTTGCCGCGCTGGCCAACGGCGCTGCGGTGATCCTGATCGAGCCCCAAGCGCAACGCGACGCCCCACGCTGGCGTGAACTGGCCGTGCAGCACCGCGCCACTGTGCTCAATTGCGTGCCGGCGCTGCTCGACATGTTGCTGGGTTGCGCCGACGCCCCACTGCCCCTGCGCGCTGTATTGCTCGGTGGTGACAAGGTCGCGCCGCAGTTGGCGCCACGTCTGTGGGCCCAGGCGCCCGGTTGCCGCTTCATGGCCCTGGGCGGCGCAACGGAAGCGGCGATTCACTCGACGCTGTTCGAAGCCGCCCCCGGCCAGGCACTGCACTGGCATTGCCTGCCCTACGGCAAGCCGCTGGATAACGTCAGCCTGCGCATCGTCGACCGGCATGGCCATGACTGCCCGGATTGGGTGGCCGGTGAACTGTGGATCGGCGGCGCCGGGGTGGCCGAGGGTTACCGTGGCGACCCGGTACGCAGCGCCGAACGATTTGTGCAGTACCAGGGCCTGCGTTGGTACCGCACCGGCGACAGTGCGCGCTACCACCCCGACGGCACGGTCGAGTTTCTGGGGCGCACAGACTTCCAACTCAAATTGCATGGCTACCGCATCGAAGCCGGTGAAGTAGAACAGGCGCTGCTGGCGTGCCCCGGCGTCGAACAGGCGGTGGCGCTGCTGGTCGGCCAGCACCTGGCAGCGGCGGTGCGCCTTGCAAATGGCCCGGAGCAGCCCACAGTGCTGGAGCTGCCGGACCTGGCCGAGCGCCTGCCGGCCTATATGATTCCCAGCCTGATTCTCGGCTGCGCGCAGTGGCCCCTGACAAGCAATGGCAAGGTGGATCGCAACGCACTCAACGGCTGGCTGGCCGACCACAGCAGCGCCGTCCCTGCCCAGCTGTCGCCGCCCTGCGGAGCCATCGAACAACAGGTGGCCCGCGCCTGGCAGCAATTGCTCGGCTGTGGCGAGGTCTGCCGTGAGCACAACTTCTTTGCCCTCGGTGGCGACTCCCTGAGCGCCACGCGCCTGGTGCGCCTGCTGGCCGAACAAGGGCTGGGGGGCGCACGGATCGCCCAGGTGTTTGCCAAGCCGGTGCTGGCGCAGTTCTGCACAGGCCTGCATCAACAGGCCCAGGCCGAAACACAACGCACCGTGGTACCGGACCTCGACCAACGTCACGCGCCCTTCCCCATGACCGAGGTGCAGCAAGCCTACTGGCTGGGCCGCGACCCCAGCCTGGTATTGGGCGGCGTGAGCTGCCACTTCTACCGCGAATACGACGTCGAAGACCTCGACCTGCCACGCCTGCAACACGCATTGGCACGCCTGATCGAACGCCACGAAACGCTGCGCACGGTGTTCGACCACACAGGCCAGGCACGCATCCTCCCCCAGGTGCCCACCTTCGTGATCGGCCAGCGCTACGCCTGCCTTGAAGACCTGCGCGAACACTGTGCCCACCGCGTGTTCGATCCCGCCCAATGGCCGCTGTTCGATGTGCAGGCGGTGACCCAGGGCCGGCACACGCGGCTGGCGATCAGCCTGGACAACCTGATTCTTGATGCCCTGAGCATCCTGCGTTTCTATGCCGAACTCGACGCGTTGTACCGCGAGCCGACGCTGGCCCTGGCACCGCTGCAGCTTTCATTTCGCGACTATCAAGTGCAATCCCATGTGGAACCTGACGAATTGCACGCCGCGCAACAGTTCTGGCAGGAACGCCTGCCCACGTTGCCGCCGCACCCGCAACTGCCCCTGGCAACCGACCCCGCCAACGTGGGCCAACCGCGCTTCGAGCGCCTGCAGGGGCAGGTCAAGGCCGATGCCTGGCAAGCGATCCTGGCCAAGGCCCAGCAACACGGCCTGACTGCTTCGGCGGTACTGCTCTGCGCGTTTGCCGAAACCCTCGGGCGCTGGAGTGCGCGCCCCGACCTGAGTCTCAACCTGACCCTGTTTGACCGCCGGCCGGTGCATCCGCAGATCGATCAGGTCATGGGCGATTTCACCTCCCTGACCCTGCTCGGCTATGCGCCCAAGGTCGGCGAACGCTGGATCGACCGCGCACGGCGCACCCAGCAGCAACTCGGCGATGCGCTGGAACACCGCTGCATCGGTTCGGTGAACTTGCTGCGTCAACTGGCGCGGCAACGCGGCGAACAGCAGGTCAACATGCCGGTGGTCTTCACCAGTGCCCTGGGGGTGCCGGATGGCACCGCCGCACCGGTAGACGGGCCGTTCGCCCGGCAGGTATTCGGCCTGACCCAAACCCCACAGGTATGGCTCGATCATCAGGTGGTGGAAGCCGACGGCGGCATCGCCCTGAACTGGGACCGCGTGGTCGGCCTGTTCCCCGAAGGGCTGGTCGAAGCCATGTTCGACGCCTACCTGCGCAGCCTCCACTGGCTGGCCGAACACGCCTGGGACGACGCGCCGCCAGACTTGCTGCCCCTGGCCCAGGCGCAACTGCGCGCCCGCCTGAATGCTCCCGGCCCCGGCGTGCCGGGTGATCCGACCTTGCATCAGGGCTTTTTCCAGCACGCGCACCACGCCCCGCATCGCCCTGCGCTGTTGTGGGGTGAGCATGACAGCCTGAGCTACGGCGAACTGGCCGAACGGGCGTTGCGCATCGCCCGTAGCCTGATGGACGCAGGGGTGACAGCCGGTGACCTGGTGGCGGTCTCCCTGGCCAAGGGCCCGCAACAGATCGCGAGTGTATTGGCCGTGCTGGCCGCCGGCGCCGCCTACCTGCCAGTGGGTGTCGACCAGCCGTTGCAGCGTTGCCAACGCATTCTGCAACAGGCCGGCGTCAGCCTGATCCTCGCCGAGCACGACCCACAGCTGCCAGGCGTCAAGCATCTGAAGCCGTCCCAGGCGCAAAGCGCCGAACCGCTATCGGCACCGCTGGCCGTGTGCGCCAACCAACTGGCCTACGTGATTTACACCTCCGGCTCCACCGGCCAGCCCAAGGGCGTGGAAATCACCCACCGCGCCGCCATGAACACCGTGGCCGAGATCAACCGCTGCTACGGCATCGACGCGTCGGACCGCAGTCTGGCGCTGTCGGCGCTGGACTTCGACCTGTCGGTGTATGACGTGTTCGGCCTGCTCTCGGTGGGCGCGGCCCTGGTGTTGATCGACGAAGACCAGCGCCGCGACGCCCGCGCCTGGCTCAAGGCCCTGCGACACCACCGCGTGAGCCTGTGGAACAGCGTACCGGCGCTGCTCGACATGCTGCTGGAAGCCAACGCCCTTGAGCGCCAACCCCTGGCGCTGAAGGTGGCCCTGCTGTCGGGCGACTGGATCGGCCTCGACCTGCCGCAACGCCTGCGCCAACAAGCCCAGGATTGCCGCTTTATTGCCTTGGGCGGCGCCACCGAAGCGGCGATCTGGTCCAACCATTACGAGGTACGGCAACTGTTGCCGGGCTGGCGCTCGATCCCCTACGGCGTGCCGCTGGCGAACCAGGCTTACCGCGTGGTCGACGCCCTTGGCCGCGACTGCCCGGACTGGGTCACGGGCGAGTTGTGGATTGGCGGCGCCGGCGTCGCACGCGGCTATCGCCATGCGCCGCAATTGAATGCCGAGCGCTTTGTCGAGGGTTGGTACCGCACCGGCGACCTGGGCCGCTACCACCCAGGCGGGTTGCTGGAGTTTCTCGGGCGTGCCGACACCCAGGTGAAGATTCACGGCCATCGTATCGAGCTGGGGGAAGTCGAAGCCGCGCTGGCCCGTCATCCCTGCGTGAACCGGGCCGTGGTGCTGGTCGAGGATCAGCGCCTGCTGGCTGCTGTCACCGCCAGCACTTGCGCCGAGGTGCTGGCCAAGCATCTGGTGCAATGCCTGCCCGCCTATATGCGCCCGGAACACATCCTGGTGCTGGAACGCCTTCCCCTGAGCAGCAATGGCAAGGTGGATCGCCGTGCCTTGCTTGCGCCGTTGGCGGCAGCTGCCCGGTCCCACTGCGCCGTGGATGAAGCCCCGCTGAGCGCCGCAGAGCAACTGGTCGCCGAGCTGTGGCAGCAATTGCTCAACGTGCCCAGCGTGTCGCGCCACGACAATTTTTTCCGCCTGGGCGGCGACAGCCTGCTGGCCACGCGGTTTCTCGAAATGCTGCGCAGCCGTGTTGGCCTGGAATTGCCCATGGGCCAGTTGTTCGGCGCCGCCAGCCTGATGGAAGTGGCCCACGCGGTAGAGCGCCAACCCACCCCGCACACCGTTGAAGAGGGCGTCATCTGATGCCCGCGCAACCTGCCCTTATCCCAGGAGCTGCCCCCATGCCCGCCGCCAAACTGTTAAGCGAACTCAAGTCCCTG
The DNA here is from genome assembly GCF_020790195.1 of Pseudomonas sp. HN8-3. Lineage (NCBI taxonomy): Bacteria > Pseudomonadati > Pseudomonadota > Gammaproteobacteria > Pseudomonadales > Pseudomonadaceae > Pseudomonas > Pseudomonas sp. HN8-3. Next base: position 2,345,798 of record NZ_CP086206.1, on the reverse strand, counting down.
GGCGTCGAACTCTGGCCCCAGGATGGTCAACTCAAATTCCGCGCGCCCCAGGGCCTGCTCGACGCCGAGCGCCTGGCGCAACTGCGCGAGCACAAGCAGCAGATCCTGCACCTGCTGCAAACCCAGGAGCGGCCCCAGGTAATGGCCGACCCGGCACAGCGCCACGCGCCGTTCCCGCTCACCGATGTGCAGAACGCCTACCTGCTCGGCCGCCAGTCATCATTCGGCTACGGCAACGTGGCCTGCCACGGTTACCTCGAACTGAGCTGGCCGAGCCTCGACCTGCAGCAGGTCGAACACGCCTGGAACCGCCTGATTGCCCGGCACGACATGCTGCGCGCGGTGATCGCCAGCGAAGGCTCCCAGCGCGTGCTGGCCGAAGTCGCCCATTACCCGGTGGACGTCGCCGACCTGCGCGGCGCCACTCGTGAACAGCACCAGCACGCCGTGCAGCAGATACGTGAGGCCATGGAGCAGAAGCTCTACCCTACCGATATCTGGCCGCTGTTCGAATTGCGCCTGAGCCGCAGTGACAGCGGCGACACCCTGCACTTCTCCATGGACTCATTGATCGCCGACTGGGCCAGCGCGCAACTGCTGTTCAATGAACTGGAACAGCTACTGCACGACCCCCAGGCCAGCTTGCCCAGCCTGGACATCACCTTTCGCGACTACCTGCTGGCCGAACGGGGCCTGCTCGAAGGCAGCCGCCACCAACGCGACCGTGACTACTGGATGGCGCGTATCGATGAACTGCCCCCCGCCCCGCAACTGCCGGCGCCCCTGAGCGGCGAAGACACCAGCGTGCCACGCTTCCAGCGCCACTGCGCGCAACTCGACGCGCAACCATGGGCAGCCTTGAAAAGCGCCGCCGGCGCCCTCGGCCTCACCCCGTCCATCGTGGTGCTCAGCGCCTACGTCGGCACCTTGCAACGCTGGAGCCAGCAACCCACCTTCAGCCTCAATCTGACACTGCTCAACCGCTTGCCGCTGCATCCGCAAGTGGGTCAACTGGTGGGGGATTTCACCTCGGTCAGCCTGTTGCAGGTCAATGATCCCCAGGGCCAGGATTTCACCAGCCAGGCACGCCAACTGGGCAATCAACTGTTTGCCGACCTGGAGCACCGGCTGTTTTCCGGCATCCAGGTGATGCGCGAAATCGGTCGCCGGCGCGGGCGTGAAGCGGCGTCCATGCCGGTGGTGTTCACCAGTGCTATCGGCCTGGCGATCGAACCACCTCCCGCCAGCCAGCGACAGGTCGGCCACGGCATCACCCAAACTCCGCAGGTGACCCTCGACTGCCAGGTGATGGACGACGCGCAGGGTTTGCACATCCACTGGGATGTGCGCCAAGGCGTGTTCCCCGACGGCCTGATCGAAGACATGCAGCAGGCATTCGTCGCCGAGTTACAGTTACTGGCCCTCGACCCGGCCGCCTGGGACCACCCCATGCAAGTGCCGTTGCCGGCCTGGCAACAACGTGAGCGCCTGGCCGCCAATGCCACCGCCGCGCCGCTGCCCACCGGCCGCCTGCATGACAGCCTGCTGAGCATGGCCTGGGAACAGCCGCAGGCCCTGGCAGTGATCGATGCCCACGGCAGCCTGACCTACGCCGCCCTGATGGAGCGTGCCTTGGCAGTCGCTGCTGCCCTCAGCGCCGCCGGTTGCCGCGCCCAGGAACCAGTGGCGATCCTGATGCCCAAGGGCCGTGACCAAGTGGTGGCGGCCTACGGCGTGCTCCTGGCCGGCGCCGCCTACCTGCCTCTGGACAGCCATGCCCCGGCCGCCCGCCGCGACCGCGTGCTGCACAGCGCCAAGGTGCGCCACGTGCTCGGCCAGTCCCAGGCCCTGCCCCACACGCCACTGCCGGAGGGCCTGCACTGGCATGCCGTGGATCAACTGGCGCCGACCACTTCGGACTTCCCGGCACCGCACGGCAGCCCCGACGATCTCGCTTATGTGATCTACACCTCCGGCTCCACCGGTGAACCCAAGGGCGTGATGATCAGCCATCGCGCTGCGCTCAATACCGTGCAGGACATCAACCGGCGCTTTGCGGTCAACGCCGCCGACCGCGTGTTGGGCCTGGCGCAACTGAGTTTCGATTTGTCGGTGTATGACCTGTTCGGCCCCCTCGCGGTGGGCGGCACCCTGGTGCTGCCCGACCCGGCACGCGGCGCCGACCCGTCGCACTGGGCCGAGCTGGTGCAGCGCCATCAGGTGACTCTGTGGAACTCGGTACCGGCGCAATTGCAGATGCTGGCCCACTACCTGCAAGCCGAGCCGCGCCCCCTGGACAGCCTGCGCCTGGCGTTGTTGTCGGGTGACTGGATCGCGCTGAACCTGGCGCCGCAACTGCACGCGCTGTTGCCGGGCCTGGCCCTGGTGGCTCTGGGCGGCGCCACCGAGGCTTCGATCTGGTCCAACCTGCACCCCATCGGCGCAATTGACCCCGCGTGGCGCAGCATTCCCTACGGCTTGCCGCTGGCCAACCAGGGCTTTCGCGTGCTGGACAACCAATGGCGCGACGTGCCGACCTGGGTGCCGGGTGACCTGTACATCACCGGCGTCGGCCTGGCCCAGGGTTACCTGGGCGACCCGGCGTTGACTGAGGCACGCTTCTTTGCACACCCGCTCGACGGTCAGCGCCTGTACCGCACCGGTGACCGTGGCCGCTATCTGCCGGGGGGTGAACTGGAGTTCCTCGGCCGTAACGACGGCCAGGTCAAGATCCGTGGACATCGGGTGGAACTGGGCGAAATCGACGCCGCACTGCTCTCCACCCCGGGCGTGGACAGCGCGGTCAGCCTGTTCAGCGACGAACTGCTGGGCTTCGTCACGCCTGCGCGGGCCGAACCCGAACCGCTACCCGGCGCGCCGTTGCTGACGGCGGTGCAGCGCTACGCCGACAGCCAGGTCGGCAGCTTTGACCCCCAACAGGTACGCGACTATCAGGCGGACCTCAGTGGCGCAGCGTTGAGTTCGATGCTGGACGTGATGCTCAAGGCCAATCTATTCAGCGGCGCGTGGGCCGAACCGGATGCACCCACCATCCTGCAGGCCCTGCAAGCGCAGCCCCGCCATCACTGGCTGGTGCGGCGCTGGCTCGCGGCCTTGTGTGACGCGGGCCTGTTGCACCGTGAACAGTCCCGCTATCGCCTGCTCGACAGCGCGCCAAACCCGGCGCTGGCCTGGGGCCGGGTGGAACAGGCGGTCGCATCCGGGCTGTGCAGCCAGACGCTGCTCGACTACCAGCTCAACCACGTCGGGCAACTGCAAAAACTGCTGCGCGGCGATGTCAACCCGTTCGACCTGTTGTTCCCTCAGGGCGAGCAAGACCTGGCATTGCAGCTGTATGGCGGGGATGCCGTGTCGCGCTACAACAACCACAGCATCGCTGCGCTGATCAACCGCCTTGCTACCCACCACGAAGGCGACGGCCCGCTGCGCATCCTCGAAATCGGCGCGGGCACCGGCGCTACCAGTGCGCCGGTGATCAGCCTGCTCGATGGGCTCGAAGTGGATTACCTGTTCACCGACATGACCGCGTTTTTCCTGCCGGCGGCCAGGCAACGCTTTGCCGACCACGCCTGGGTGCGTTATGGCGTGCTGGACATCGATCAGCCCATCCGCCCCCAGGGCCTGGCCAGCAACAGCGTGGATATCGTGCTGTGCGCGGGCATGCTCAACAGCGTCAAGGACATCGACAACGCCCTCGGCCAGATCACCGAACTGCTCAGCCCGGGTGGCTGGCTGGTGTTCAGCGAGCCGACCGGCGAATGGCCGCCGATTCTGCTGACCCAGGGCTTCATGATGACGCCGTCAGGCGGCGATCACGACCAAGGCCGCAGCGGCTTGTGCAGCGCCGACACCTGGCGTGAGCGTATCCAGGCATTCGGCGGCGAAAGCCTGCCGGCCCTGCCCCACGCCGACCACCCGCTGGCGGCCCTGGGTATGCAAGTATTCGCCGCACGCTTCAAGGCCGGGTTCCAGCGTCTGAGCGTCGACAGCCTGCGCCGCGCTCTCGCGCAACGCCTGCCGGACTACATGCTGCCGGCGCACGTACAAGTACTCGACCGCCTGCCCTTGACCGCCAACGGAAAGGTCGACCGCAAGACCCTGGCCAACTGGCGCCCCGCCGTGGATACCCAAGCCGCCAGCAGCGAGCAGTTACCCAGTGACCCACTTACCGCGCAGCTGTGCCAAGTGTGGGCCGAGGCCCTGGGCCTGGGGCAGATCGGCGCCGACGACAGCTTCTACGAAAAAGGCGCCGATTCGCTGATCCTCGCCCGCGTCGCTGGCCAGTTGCGCGAACAACTGCCCCAGGCGCAACGCCTGAGCTACGACACCCTGTTGCGGCAGATGCTCAACGAGCCGACTGTCAGCGCACTGGCGCGCCTGCTCAACCATGGAGAAAGCGCACCGTCTGCGGTCAATCCCGGCCAATCCCAGCGTTCATCCAACAGCAACGCGTTGGTGGTGCCCTTTGGCGGCGGCGACGTCGGCCCGGTGCGGGTGATGTTCCACGCGGCCCTCGGCACCCTGGATTATTTCCAGCACCTGGGCCGCTCACTCGCCGCTCAGCAGGCCGGCCCGGTGATCGGTTTTGCGGTGGCCGACACCGCGCAGTACCTGGCCCTGGAACCCAAGCGCCTGATCGAAAGCGTGGCCCAGGACTACACCGAACGCTTGATCGCCGACGGCCATCAGCGCTTCCAGTTGATCGGCTACTGCCTGGGCGGCCTGCTCGCCACCGAAGTCGCCCGGCGCCTGCTGGAACGTGGCATGGAAGTGGTGGACCTGAGCCTGATCGACAGTATCCCGATGTTTATCGACACCGACGAAGAGCTGGCCTATGAGGCGATCTTCGTGCCCAACCTCAACCTGGACCCGGTGAAAACCGTGTTCGGCGCGCATATCGAAGACTACGACGTGTACCGCGCCATCGACCTGCTGATGGCCCGCGACAACCGCCGCGTACCCGCCGGGGCCATGGCTGCCTTGGGCGGCGACCCGGGCCTGGAGGCGCTGGCATTGGCGGTGCAGCAACAGTCGGCGCGCAGCCAGGAAGAACGCCTGGCCGAGTATGCGCGCCTGGCGTCCGGCCAGGCCGGGGTGCCCATCGGCCCGGAGCTGGTGCCCACGCTGTTCCGCGTATGCCGCCACAGTATGCGGGCGGCACGGTTCGATCCGCCGCCGTTCCTCGGCAACATGACCTACCTGCGCTGTCTGGAGCAGCAATCGTTCGGGATCACCGGCGGCGTCGGCCATCTGGCGGCGCCGTTCTGGGAGGACGCGTGCCTGGGGCAATTCAACCTGATCGACGTGCCGGGCAACCATTTCAGCGTCATCGAGCCACCCCACGTGCACACCGTCACCGCGCACCTGCTTGAGGCCCTTCGGAAAAACTCATGAGCACCGCACTCGATACCCTCAAACGCCCGGTCAACCGCCTGATCCGCCTCGGTGTGGTATTCGCCGCCGTCGGCGCACTGGTCAACCTGGTGCCCTTTATCGGCCTGACCGAACTGGGCCGCTTGCTGCTGGCCGGCAATGCCCACAGCCACACGTTGTGGCTGTGGGCGGCGCTGGTAGTGGTCGCCCTGAGCCTTGGCTGGATGGCCAGCGGCGTCGCGCTGTGGCTGACCCACCTGGCCGACCACCGCCTGCAATCGAGCTTGCGCGAAGCCATGGTGCGCAAGCTGGGGCGCGTGCCGCTGGGCTGGTACACCGACACCACCTCCGGCGCGGTGCGCAAAGTGGTGCAGGACGACCTGGAAGACCTGCACCACCTGGTTGCCCATCACGCAGTGGAAGTAACGGCGGCGATAGTCACCCCGCTGGCAGGGCTGATCTGGTTGGCCACATTGAACTGGCGCCTGGCGCTGCTGGCGGTGCTGACCCTGCCGATCTACGCGGTGGCCTACAGCCTGATGATGCGCGGCTTCGGCGCCAAGATGCAGTTGCTCGACAAGAGCATGACCCGGGTCAGCGCGGCGATTGTCGAGTTTGTCCACGGTATTGCCGTGGTCAAGGCGTTCGGCCAGGTGGGCCAGGCCCATCGCAGCTATCAGCAGGCGGTCGACCAGTTCAGCACGCAATACGCTGGCTGGGTGCGGCCGCTGCTGCGCCTGGAAGCGTTTTCATCGATGGCCCTGAGCGTGCCGGTAATTCTGTTGGTGAGCCTGGGGGTGGGCAGCCTGTTGCTGGCCCAGGGCTGGATTACAGCGCTGGAGTTGTTCGCCGAAACCCTGGTAGCCGTGGTGATTCCGCAGTCGTTGCTGGTGATCAACCAGAGCCTCACCGCCCAGCGCACTGCCCTCGCGGCCGCCGACCGCATCGAGGCGCTGCTTGAGGTTGAGGAACTGCCCACACCCAAGGTGTGCAGGATGCCCCAGGGCAGTGATATTCGCTTTGAACAGGTACAGTTCGGCTATGACCCCGAGCACCTGATCCTCAATGGCGTCGACCTGCACTGCCCGGCCGGCAGCGTCACCGCGCTGGTGGGTGCCTCCGGCGCGGGCAAATCGACCCTGGCCAAGTTGGTACCGCGCTTTCACGACGTCAACGCCGGGCGGGTCTGCGTGGGTGGTGTGGATGTGCGCGAGATTGACCCGCGCCAGCTGTATCAACACGTTGGCTTTGTGTTGCAAGACGCGCAACTGGTGCACGGCACCGTCGCCGACAATCTGCGCCTGGGCCGCCCCGAGGCCAGCGATGCCGACGTCGAGGCCGCGGCACGCTCCGCGCAGATTCATCAACGCATCCGCGCCCTGCCCCGCGGCTATCAGTCGGTGATCGGCGAAGACGCGATTTTTTCCGGCGGTGAAGCCCAGCGCTTGTCCATCGCTCGCACGCTGTTGGCCGATACGCCGGTGCTGATCCTCGATGAAGCCACCTCCCACGCCGACCCCGAATCCGAAGCGCTGATCCAGGATGCCCTCTCTGCCCTGGCCCGCGGCCGCACGGTACTGGTGATTGCCCACCGTCTGGCGAGTATCTGCGGCGTCGACCAGATCGTGGTGCTCGACCAGGGCCGCGTGCTGGAAAACGGTACTCACGAGCAATTGCTGGCAGCGAACGGCACCTATGCCCGCCTGTGGCGCGCCGGCACCGAAACCACCGCCCCCGACCTGGAGATGTCCTTGTGATCCGCAGCCTCGTGACTTTATTGGGCCCGGCCCACGCCGCACGCCTGTACCGCTACCTCGCCTGGCTGGTGACCAGTGCCGTGTTGCAAGGGCTGGCCGTGGCGTTGCTGGTGCCGATCCTGCACGCGCTGTTTGCCGCTGACCTGCACAGCGCGTCCCTCTGGCTGGCTGGCCTGGCGGCGATGGTGGTGCTGACCTGCATCGCCCATTACCAGCAGGCCATGAAGGGCTTTGCCCTGGCGCTGCTGGTGTTGACCACCTTGCATGACCGCCTTGGCCAGCACCTGGTCAGCCTGCCGCTGGGCTGGTTCAACTCCGAGAAGGTCGGGCGTCTGTCGCGCAGTGCCACCAGCGGCACGCTGATGGTCACCGGCTTGTTTGCCCATTACCTGGGGCCGGTGGTGTCTGGCGTGGTAGTGCCGGCTACCGTGGCGCTGACCCTGTTCGTGTTCGACTGGCGCCTGGGCCTGACCGCCGCATTGTGCGCGCCGCTGATCTACTTCACCCATCACTGGTCGGCCGCCGCCATCGGCAGCAATGATGCGCGCGTGGAAGCCGCCGCGACTCTGGCCGGTAACCGCGTGGTCGAGTTCGCCCGCTACCAGCCAGTGCTGCGCGCCTTTGGTCGCACCCAGGACGGCTACGCGCCGTTGCAGGCCGCCAACCTGGCGCAGAAACACGCGGGCGGCTCGATGCTGTCGCAGACCTTTCCCAAGTTGCTGGCCGGTGGCCTGACCGTACAACTGGCGTTTGCGTTGCTGGTGGGCGTGGGCATCGCCCTGGCCGCCCATGGCGAAATCGACGCCATCCAGTTGGTCGCCTTGCTCGCGCTGGCGGCACGTTTTGTCGGGCCGCTGGCCGAAGCGGCGGCGCGCAGTGGTCTGTTACGCATGGCCGCTAACGACCTGGAGCAACTGGTGGGCATCCTGCGCGAGCCGCCGCTGCCGGAACCCGCGGTGAGCCAACCGCTGACGGCACCCGGCACCCTGGCCTTCGACAAGGTCAGCTTCGGGTACCCCAGCGGACCAAAGGTGCTGCATAACCTGACCTTCAGCGCACCGGCGCATTCGATGACCGCGATTGTCGGCGCTTCGGGCTCGGGCAAAACCACTGTCACCCGCTTGTTGATGCGCTTTTTCGATGCCAGCGAGGGCAGCGTCAGGGTTGGCGGTGTAGACGTACGCGAGCTGTCCAACGCAGCGCTGATGGCGCAGTTATCTCTGGTGATGCAGGACGTCTACCTGTTCGACGACAGCCTGGAGGCCAACATTCGCGTCGGCAACCCGGACGCCAGCGCCGAGCAAGTGGCCGGAGCGGCGCGATTGGCCGGTGTGGATGAAATCGTCGCGCGCCTGCCCCAGGGCTGGAACACCCCGGTAGGCGAAGGTGGCGCGGCGCTGTCCGGCGGCGAACGCCAACGGGTATCCCTGGCCCGGGCCCTGCTCAAGCGGGCGCCCATCGTACTGCTGGATGAAGCCACGGCAGCCCTGGACCCGCACAACGAAGCCTTCGTGCAGACGGCGATTCACGCCTTGATGCAAAACGCCACAGTGCTGGTGATCGCCCATCGCCTGCCCACCATCATGGCCGCCGACCAGATACTGGTGCTGGATGAGGGCCGATTGGTGGAATCGGGGACGCACGCACAATTACTTGCCCAAAACGGTCGCTACGCCGGGTTCTGGCATGACCGCCAGCGCGCCGGCGGCTGGCGCTTGAAAGCCGAGGCGCAGCCATGCTGATCGGGGTGTTGGGCGCCAGTGGCGACGTGGGGCTGGCCAGCGCCAAGGCGTTGTTGACGCTGGGAGTGAACGAGCTGCGCCTGGGTGGGCGCGATGCCGCCAAGGGCGCGCACTGCGTGCAGGTTCTCCAGCAGCAATGGCCCCAAGCCCGTTTGCAATGGGCCGAAGTGGACTTCAACGGTGCCGAGGCTTTGGCCACCTTCGCCCGCGGTTGCGATGTGCTGCTCAACTGCGCGGGCCCCTCGTGGCGCGTGCAGGACCGTGCCGCGCTGGCAGCGTTGCAGGCCGACGCCCATTACGTCGACGCCGCCGGTCATATGCACCTCGACCCCGCCCAATGGCGTGGCCGCTGCGCGATATTGGGCGCAGGCCTGCAACCGGGGTTCACCGGCCTGCTGCCGCGCTGGCTGGCCGAGCAGGAATTCACCCAGGTGCGCAGCCTGACCAGCTATTTCGGCTTGCGCGATCACTTCACCGCCGTGGCTGCCGACGACTTTTTGCAAGGCGCGGTGGACGGTAGCAGCGAACCGCTGGCGGCCTGGCAACACGGGCGTCGCAGCCGCGCACTGCGGCGCCGGCGCGAGGTGTCGGTACCGTGCTTTCCCGGCTCGGTTCACCTGCTGCCCTACCTGAACCTTGAGGGTGAACGTCTGGCCATGGACCTGAACCTGGACGTCGGCCAGTGGTTCAACGTGATCACCGACGGCTACGTGCTCAAGGCGTTTGACCAGGCTCACGGCTTGCCAAGGGCAGAAGCGGTGCAGCGCTTGTGCGAAGCCAGCCGCCTGGATCTCAGCGGCCAGGCGCCCTTCGTCACCCTGCTGCTGCAACTGGAGGGCCTGCACGATAGCGAGGTCCGGACCCGCAGCCTGGTGCTCAGTGGCGCAGGCAATGCGGCGCTCACCGCAGCCATGGCCGTGATCACGGTGATCAGCGTGGTGGAGGGTGAGATCAGCGCCGGCTGCCATGAAGCGGCCCAGGCCCTGCCGCCCGCCGCCAGCCTGGAGCGCCTGCTGTGCACCTCGGCGATTCTTAGCTTGAACCTGTTGCACGGCCCGCTCGATCAACTGCATGTCGCCCAAGAAGGTTGCCTATGAACAACGCCCTGAACGAGCTGGAACACTTGAGCCTGGGCGTGATGGCCCAGGTGTTATTGCACAGCCAGGCGTTGCCGTTGCAGGCGTGGCGCACTGCCGAGCACATCAACCAGGCCCTGGGCACGGCGGCCCGTCATGCCTGGGTGGTACGCCGCTGGCTGGCCGCGTTGACCCGTGCCGGCCTGCTGCACGAGGAAGGTAAACGCCTGGGTTGGCAAGTGCCCCCCGATGACCCGCAAGTGGGTGAACTGCCGCGCCTGTATGCCGCATTGGGCTTTCCAGCGAGCATGGCGCGCCTGCATACCCAAGTGATCGAATGCCTGCCCGACCTGCTGCGCGATCAGTTCACCCTCACCCACTTGCTGATGCTTGGCGGGGACCCGGTGAAGGTGATGGGCACCTACCAGCACAACCACTTCACTGCGGCGATCAATCAAGCCTTGGGGGCCCGGGCGCGGCAAGTCAGCGCCGCTGCCGGGCCGCTGCAGGTGCTGGAGCTGGGCGGCGGCGCCGGTTGCACCACCGCTACGGTGCTGACGGCGCTGCAAGAACGCGAGAAGGATTATCGCTTTACCGACATCAGCTCGCTGTTCACCAGTGCGGCCCAGCGTCAGTTTCGTCTTGAGCCGGGGATGCAGTTCGGCCTGCTCGATCTCAATCGCCGCTTCAGCGACCAGGGCATAGCGCCTCGCAGCCAAGACCTGGTGATTGCCGGCAACGCACTGCACAACGCCCGCGACCTGCCCGACTGCCTCGGCCAGATCCGCACCAGCCTGCGCGATTGGGGCGCCTTGCTGTTTAGTGAATCCATCGCCGACAACCCGGCGATGCTGACCTTCATGCACCTGTTGCTGTCGCCGCCGGCCGATGCGCCGCTGCGTGCTGGCGATGAAGCCTTCATGGCCGTCGACGCGTGGCGCCAGGCCTTGCAGGTTGCAGGTTTTGAGTTGCTGGAGGTGTGGCCTGACGCGGGCGAACCGCTCGCTGCTGCGGGGCAGCGCTTGTTCCAGGCCAGAGGAGTTTGAGCATGAATATCGACACCTTGCTGATCGAACTGCCCGCCGGCAAGCACCCCTGGCGCTTGCCGGTCTTTACCGACCTGGGCCTGCATCAACAGGCCCCGGCCCGTTTGCTGGCAGTGCTCGAACGCCAGCGTCCGGCGGTGGTAATGATGAGCGCCGAACAACTGGAGCGTCTGCTGGACTTTCCCGCCCTGGCCCTGAGTGATCTGAGCCATCTGCAACAACTGTTGTTCATCAGCTCCCGACCGGGCGACTGGCAGTTGGCGGAACGGGCAGCGGCGCAGCTCGATTGCCACGTAGAGGGTTTTACTGATGACGGGCGCGACCTGGTCAGCGTCAAGCGTGAGCACCAGCGCTGGTGCCAGCGGGCACTGGAACATCCCCAGGTGAATGCGGTGGCGCTGCACGGCACGACGCTGTTCGCGGTGCCCCAGCCGTGCGAACCGGCGACAGTGGACGATCAGTTGGACGCGACCGCAGCCGCCGTCGATCAGCAATTCAGCGTCACGCAACTGACCGACGCCGTACAGTTGAACCAGCGCTTGAGCCACGCCGCTTTGCTGTCGATGCTCAATGGCCTGGAGCAGTGCGGCCTGCTGCCCGCACCGCTCAACGATGTGGCGCACAGCCTCGCCAATGCCGGCATCGCCCCCGGCCACCGCCCGCTCATCGCACGCTGGCTCGACGTGCTCCAAGCCGAGGATTTGCTGCGCCGCCAAGGCGACCACCTGCATCCCAACCTCGACGCCAGCACCTGGAGCGACGCCAGCCTGGAGGGCATCTGGGCACAGTTGAGCCTGGACTGGGCGCGCAACACCGGCGGCAGCGCCACCCTCGATTACGCGCGCGACAACGCTCGCCAGTTGCCGGCGTTGATGCGCGGTGAGTGCGCAGCGGTGCACCTGCTGTTTCCCGAAGGCCGCACCGAACGTGCGGCAGCGTTGTACCGCGAAAGCCTGGCGGCGCAGTACCAGCATCGCGCCGTGGCTCACTGGATTGGCGCCTGGGCTGCGCGCCAGAGCGGCACCGAGCCCTTGCGGGTGCTGGAAGTCGGTGCCGGCACCGGTTCCACCACCCAGGCCGTAGTGCCGGCCCTGGCCAAGGTCACGGTGGACTATCTGTGCACCGACGTGTCGCGCTACTTCAGCGAACAGGCCGCCGAGCGTCTGCACGCCTGGCCGTGGGTGCGCCACGGGGTGTTTGATATCGACCGCCCCGCCCCTGCCCAAGGCTATCGCACCCAGAGTTGGGACCTGATCGTCGCCGGGGGCGTGCTGAATGCCGCCCGCGACACCGAGCGCTCCCTGGCCACCCTGCTCGCCTTGCTAAAACCCGGCGGCTGGCTGGTGTTCAGCGAGCCGACCCAGGAGGAGTTCTGGGTGATGGCCTCCCAGGCTTTCATGCTCAACCAGGCCAGCGATGAGCGCGCGCTGAGCAGCACTACCTTCCTGGACCTCAACCAATGGCAAACCGCCCTGGCCCGCGCCGGGTTCCAGGGCAATCGCAGCCTGCCCGCCGCCGACCACCCGCTGGCGTCGCTCGGCCATCGTGTGTTCGTCGCCCAAGTGCCCTGCCAACGCTTGAGCCGCGCCGCGCTGGCCGCGCACCTGGAACACCCAGACCTGCACCTGGAACTGCTCGACCGTTTGCCCGACCTGCCTACCGCCAAGGACTTGCCATGACCCCGCTGGCCTACCCTTTCAATGCCTTCACCGACCTGGAGCTCGCCGAGCCTTACCGCCATGCCCAGCAAGCACCGGGCCTGCTGCGTATCCAGATGCCCATCGGCGCGCCCGCCTGGCTCGCCACGCGCTATGACGATGTGCGCCTGGTGCTGAGCGACCGGCGCTTCAGCCGCAGCGAAGCATTTCGCCGCGACGATGCCCCGCGAGCATTCCCGCGAATTGCCGGCGGCATCGTGATGATGGACCCGCCGCAACTCACGCGGATCCGCTCCCGCGCCGCCCAGGCGTTTACCCGGCGGCGCGTCGAAGCACTGCGCCCCCATGCCCGGGCCTACGCCCATGAGTTGATCGACCGTATGCTCGCCGCCGGCCCGCCCGCCGACTTGGTTAGCGACTATGCCTTACCGTTGCCCCTGGCGTTGATTTGCGAGCTGCTGGGCGTACCGCTGCAAGACCGTGAACGCTTTAAGGTATGGAACGACTCATTGCTGTCGACCCGCGCCGAAGACGCCGCGTTGACCCAACAGCACTTGGGTGAACTGGCCGAGTACATCAAGGGCCTGGTCGCCGAGCGGCGCCGTCAGCCTCAGGACGATTTCATGACCGCCCTGGCCCAGGCCGATGACCAAGGCGAGCGCCTGAGCGAAGACCAACTGCTGCTGTTGTGCATCGCCATCCTCGTCGCCGGCTACGAAGGCAGTGCTTCGCAGATCCCCAATTTCATTCTGGTGTTGCTGGACAACCCCGCACAGTGGCAACAACTCAAGGCCCATCCCGAGCAGATTCCCCAGGCGGTGGAAGAGCTGCTGCGCTATATCCCGCTGGCGTCGGCGGCGATGTTTGTGCATTACGCCCTCGAAGATATCCAGGTAGGTGAAACCCTGGTTCGCCAGGGCGAAGCCGTTTTCGCGTCCATCGGTGCGGCCAACCATGACCCGGCGCGCTTTGCCGACCCGCAAACCCTCAACCTGCAACGCGATGCCGCCGGCCATTTCGGCTTCGGCCACGGCCTGCATCACTGCATCGGCTCGGCGCTGGCGCGGGTGGAGTTGCAAGAGGCGTTGCAAGCCTTGGTAGAACGCCTGCCCAACCTGCAACGCTGCGGGCAGGTGCAGTGGAAAACGGCGACGTTCTTTCGCGGTGCCCACTGCCTGCCGGTGACCTGGTCATGAGCCGCGCTCGTCCACGCGTGATCGTCGCCGGCACCGCGTTCGGCCGCATCTACCTGCAAGCCTTGGCTCGTGCCCATGAGCGCTATGAATTGGTCGGCATCCTGTCGCGTGGCAATGCCTATTCAAAGGCCTGCGCCGATCACTACGGGGTGGCGCTGTACGAGGCCGTCGAGCAGGTGCCCGATAGCGTCGACATTGCCTGCGTGGTGGTGCGTTCCGGCGCCACCGGTGGCGTGGGCAGCGAACTGGCCCAGCAGTTCTTGCGCCGTGGCATTCACGTATTGCAGGAACACCCGGTGCATCACCGCGAAATCGCCGCGTGCATGCAGGCGGCGCGTCAGGGCCAGGCGGCCTATGCGGTCAATACGCTGTACCCGAATATCCTTGCGATCCGGCGTTTTCTGGCGGTAGCCGCGTACCTGCGTGAGCAACAAGGGCTGGCCTATATCGACGCGGCCTGTAACAGCCAGGTGGCCTACCCGTTGCTGGATATTCTCGGGCGCCTGGCCGGTGGTTTGCGGCCCTGGGTATTTGCGGCGCCGGCCGCCAGTGTCGGTGCGCAACCCTTCACGCGGTTGAACGCCAGCTTCAATGGCGTGCCGATCAGCCTGCGCGTACAAAACCAGGTGCACCCCCAAGACCCGGATAACCACTCGTTCCTGCTGCATCGCCTTGAAGTCGGCTGTGAAGGCGGCGTGCTGAGCCTGTGCGACACCCACGGCCCGGTGCTGTGGAACCCACGCCTGCACGCACCACGGGACGACACCGACCGCCTGATCATGGCAGGCAAAGGCAGTGAACGATTGGCCGGGCCGAGCATGGTGGTGCTCGACCCGCACATACCCGCCAGCTATCACCAGGTGTTCAACCAGCTCTGGCCCGATGCGGTCAGCCTCGCCCTGGATGCGCTGTGCGCCGACATCGCCGAACCGGCGCAGCGCCTGCGCAGCGGCATGTGGGCCACCGAGGTGTCGATGGCCTGGCGTGAAATGAACAGCCTGATCGGCATGCCGGAACTGATTGAACCGCCGATTCCCCGTGCGCTGCCGATGACCGAACTGCATCGCTGCGCCGACGCCGTACAGCCGCCTGGCGCTGACCCCAGCGCGCAACTCGTGGGAGCCCTGCCCTTTTGAACACTGCCCAATCCCGTTCGTCCTGCAGCCATGTGCTGCTGTGGGTTCGCGACCTGCACCAGGCGGTGGCGAACTTTCGCGCCGCCGGTTTCGAGGTCATCTACGCCACCGCCGAGGCCCGCGCGCAACATGCGCATATCTGGTTCAGCCGCGGGCCGATCATCGAGCTGCTCACCACCCCGCGTCATGCCTGGTTGTTCAAGTGGCCCATCGACTGCCTGGCCGGGCGTGGCGCCGGGCGGCGCATGTTGCGCTGGGCTGCCCAGGGTGAGGGGTTTTGCGACCTCGCGCTGCTCTGCGATGACCTGGCCCTGGCACCCCGTCTGACAAACCTGGCGGCCGGCGGCGTGGCCATGGGCCGTGTGGTGAAGTGGCAACGCACCTGTGCGGACGGCAGCCAGACGCGCTTTCGGTTTGTTTACCCACGACATGAGCGCCTGCCGTTTCTGGTCACGCCCTATTCACCCTCCCAGCACCCGCAGCGACTGATCCATCCCAACGGCGCCACGGGGCTGGCGGCCATTCACCTGGGCGTAAGCCCCGCCGACCGCACCGCCCTCAACCTGCTCGCGGGCGATGACCCGATGTTGCACCTGCAACCCGCCGAATTTACCGGCGTACAGGCGGTGCAAGTCGCCGGCCTGGCGCAACCATTGACGTTACACGGTGCGCAATTGCTGAGCTGCCCGACTGCACATGGAGATAGCCATGCTTGATGGATTCACAGACTGGCCCGAAGATTTTATCCGCCGCTACCGCGAGCAAG
The DNA here is from genome assembly GCF_020790195.1 of Pseudomonas sp. HN8-3. Lineage (NCBI taxonomy): Bacteria > Pseudomonadati > Pseudomonadota > Gammaproteobacteria > Pseudomonadales > Pseudomonadaceae > Pseudomonas > Pseudomonas sp. HN8-3. The sequence continues at coordinate 2,330,027 of NZ_CP086206.1, read as the reverse complement.
GCTACTGGCAAGGCGTGCCACTGGGCCAACTGCTGCGTGAGCAAGCCCAGCGTACGCCGCAGCAAGAGGCGCTGGTGGACGGCAACCGACGCTGGAGCTACGCCGAGCTGGACCAACACGCCGACCGCCTGGCCGCCGGCCTCGCCGCGCGCGGGCTGGTCGCCGGCCAGCGAGTGCTGGTGCAACTGCCCAATATCGCCGAGTTTTTCAGCCTGACCTTCGCTCTGTTGCGCCTGGGAGCGATCCCGGTGTTTGCGTTGCCGGCCCACCGCGAACATGAATTGGCCCACTTGGCGCACCTTAGCCAAGCGGTGGCCTATGTGATTATCGACCAGCACTTGGGCTTCGATTATCGGCCCCTGGCGCGCACGTTGCGTAGCCAAGTGTCGAGCCTGCAACAGGTGTGGGTGGTAGGCGCAGCCGAGGAATTCGTGGCCCTGGCCGACTGCGTCGCCACGCCTCACCCGTTCCCGGCGCCGGACGCTCGCGATGTGGCGGTGCTATTGCTGTCCGGCGGCACCACTGGCCTGCCCAAGCTGATCCCGCGCACCCATGACGACTATGCGTGCAATGCCCGGCTGGCGGCGCAAGCCTGCGGTTTCGACCGCCACACCCGTTACCTGGCGGCGCTGCCGGTGGCACATAACTTCCCGCTGGCCTCGCCGGGCGCACTCGGGGTGTTCAGTGTCGGCGCCACCCTGGTACTGGCGCCGGAACCAAGCCCCGACACCGCCTTCGAACTGATCGAGCGCGAACGCATTACCCACACGGCGTTGATTCCGCCATTGGTGTTGCTGTGGCTGGAAGTGGCGCAATGGTCCGACAACGACCTCAGCAGCCTGCAATGGCTGCAAGTCGGTGGCGCACGCCTCAAGGCCGAGATCGCCGCACGCATCCGCCCCACCCTGGGCTGTGGCCTGCAACAGGTGTACGGCATGGCCGAAGGATTGCTGTGTTTTACCAGGCTGGATGACCCGCAGGCGCTGGTCTTCGACACCCAGGGCCTGCCGCTGACCGGCGCAGACGAGATCCGTATCGTCGATGCCGACGATGTGCCGGTGGCTCCCGGCGCCGTCGGTGAATTGCTGGTGCGCGGGCCCTACACCATTCGCGGTTACTACAACGCTCGCGAGCACAACCAGCGCGCCTTTACCGCCGATGGCTTTTATCGCAGCGGCGACCTGGTACGGCGCCTGCCCGAAGGGCACTTGATCGTCGAGGGGCGCAGCAAGGATGTGATCAACCGGGGCGGCGAAAAGATTCCGGTGGAAGAGATCGAGAACCTGCTGCTCGGCCATCCGCTGATCCGCGATGTGGCGCTGGTGGCGCTGGCCGACGAGTTGCTGGGTGAGCGCAGTTGCGCCTGCGTACTGGCCCACGGCGCGCCATTGGACCTGGCGTCGATCAACGCCTGGCTGCGCGAGCGTGGGCTGGCGGCCTACAAGTTGCCAGACCGCTTGCAGGTGCTGCGCGAGTTTCCGCTGACGCGCCTGGGCAAGGTCAACCGCAAGGCCCTGGCGGAACAGGTGCTGGCCTTATGAGCCCGTGGCTACGTGTATTGCGTGAGGGGCAACAGCCCCGCGCACGCCTGGTGTGCCTGCCCCACGCCGGTGGCAGCGCGAGCTTTTTTCGGCCGTGGCTGGCGCATTTGCCGGGTGACATTGACCTGTTGGCAGTGCAGTACCCCGGGCGCGAAGAGCGCTTCAACGAAGCGCATATCCCATGCCTGGCGACCCTCGCCGAGCACATCAGCCAGGCGTTGCTGACCTTGCCTGCGCGGCCCCTGTGGCTGTTCGGCCACAGCATGGGCGCGGCGCTTGCCTATGCCGTCGGCACGCTGCTGGAGGCCGGCGGTGTCGGCCCTGACCACGTATTTGTTTCGGCCCACGCACCGCCGCACCGGCAACCCTCCAGCGACCTGCATCGCCAGGACGACAGCGCGTTGATTGCCGACATCCTGCGCCAGGACGCCCAGGCCGCAGACCTGTGGGCCAACCCGCAGTTACGCACGCTGTTTCTGCCGGCGTTGCGCAGCGACTACCAGGCCATCGAAACCTGGCGCCCCGCGAACCTGCGGCCGTTGACGGCACCGCTGGATGTACTGCTGGCCCGCGATGACGCCGAAGTCAGCCTGGAGCAGGCTCGCGCCTGGGCCGACCTGAGCCGCCATACCCCGGACATCCGCCTGTTCGACGGCGACCACTTTTACCTCAAGCATCAGCCGCGACCGGTGATCGACCACCTGTTGCAGCGCACCGCCTACCTTCAGGGAGACGCACGATGAAAACCCCGGAACACTGCACTGGCCTTCACGACATTCGCCATGCCATCGACAGCCTCGACAAGCAGATCATCGACGCCCTCGGCCTGCGCATGCAATACGTCAAGGCCGCCTCCGCATTCAAACCCGACCAGGCCAGCATTGCCGCACCCGATCGCGTTGCGGCGATGTTGCCCCAGCGCCGGCAGTGGGCGCAGGAGGTCGGGCTGGATGGCGAGTTTGTCGAGGGCCTGTTCAACCAGATCATCCACTGGTACATCGCCGAGCAGACGGCCTTCTGGCTACAGAAAAAGAGCCAGTGCGTATGAACGCGGCCGATTTGCTCAAGACCTTCCAGGCCGCGCACCAACGGGCGGTGGCGTACCAGCGCCCCGTTATTGCCGTCAGCGCCTACCCCGCGCCGACGCTGGCGCCCCTGGCACTGTACGAGGCCCATCGCCAGGGTTTCTTCTGGTGTGCGCACTCGCCGGACTTGAGTTTGTTCGGCCTCGGCTGCACCTGGCAGATCGAAGCCTGGGGGCCCCAGCGCATGGCCGAAGTGGATCGCCAATGGTTCGCACTGTGCGCCGATGCGCTGGTGAACGGCCCGCATCCGCCCTTGCTGCTGGGCGGTATGCGCTTTGATGAGCAGCAGCCCTGCGCATCCCATTGGGCGCCGTTTGCCGATGCCAGTTTCCACCTTGCCCACTGGTTGCTCAGCGAGGACAGCCACGGGCGCTGGCTACGCTGCCAGCGCGTGGTCGAGCCCGGCAGCGATCCTGCGGCCTTGGTGCAAGCAAGCCTGGCCGCCCTTGAACAACTGCTCAACCCAGCCACCCACGTTGCTCCTACCCCCTATGTAGTGGAACGCGTCGCACTGCCGCGGGATCAATGGCAGGCCAAGGTCGACACCGCGTTGAACGTCATCGCCCGGGGTGACTTGAGCAAGGTGGTGCTGGCGCGGCATATCGACCACCACCTGGACGCCGCGCTCGACACTGGCGCGGTGATGGGCCGCCTGCACGCTCGGCGTAACGCCTCGCACTTGTTCGCGATTCACCGGGGCGAACACTGCTTCATGGGCGCCACACCCGAGCGGTTGCTCAGTTGCGAGGCGGGCCGTCTCACCACCCACGCCCTGGCAGGCAGCACCCGTCGTGGGTTAAAGCCCAATGAAGATCAGGCGCTGGGGAAACGTTTATTGGCCGACCCGAAAGAGCAGCACGAGCATCGACTGGTGGTGCAGACCATTACCCAAGCCTTGGGTGACAAGGTCAGCGACCTGCACGCCGCGCCGCACCCCAACTTGCTGAAACTTGCCACCGTGCAGCATTTGAGCACGCCCATCACCGCGAGGCTCAACACCGGCAAGCGCCTGCTGGACGGTATCCAAGCCTTGCACCCTACCCCCGCGGTCGGCGGCCTACCGCGCACGCCTGCGCTGGATTTTATCCGTGAACACGAAGGCTTTGATCGCGGCTGGTATGCCGCGCCAGTGGGCTGGCTGGACGCCGAGGGCAATGGCGATTTTCTCGTGGCCCTGCGCTCGGCGCTGATCACCCCCAGGCACTGCCATGCGTTTGCCGGCTGCGGGATTGTCGAGGGCTCGCTGCCAGCCAATGAGTACGAAGAAACCCAGATCAAGCTGGCAAGCATGCAACAGGCGCTGCAACTGGCATGCCCTGCTGATACTGACGTGGCGTACAGCCAAACTCGCGGCGAAACACCGTATGCAAGTACTGCGCAGAGGTGAAGCCGCAGCGGGCGGCGATGTCGGCGATGGCCAGGTCCTGGTTCTCCAGGCCCTTGGCGGCGGCGGCGAGTTTGAAGCGCAGGATTTCGTCATGCACGCTGCACCCGCGCACCTTGCGAAAGTGCGCTTCCAATGACGAGCGTGAGACCCCGACATAGGCGGCGACCTGGTCGGTCTTGATCCCCTGGCACGCGTACTGACGGATAAACAGCAATGCCTGCATCACATAAGGGTTGCCCAAGGGCTGATGCAGGCTGGAGGCCTGCACGTTGATCGCGTCCGGCGGCACCAGCACCTGCGTGCCGGTGCAGGGCTTGCCGTGCAGCATCTGATGCAGCAAGGCCGCGGCAGTACGGCCCATGGTCTCGGTGCCCTGGATCACCGAACTCAGCGGCACCCGCGTGAGGGTGCGGGTCAGCGGGTCGTTGTCGATCCCGATCAACGCCACCTCCTCCGGCACCGCAATGCCCGCCGTCAGGCAAGCTTGCAACAACTGCCGGGCACGAGCATCGGTGACCGCGATAATACCGATGGGCTTGGGCAGGCTGTGCAGCCAGGCAATCTGCTGCTCCACCGCGCTGTCCCACAACGGCGCACTGGTGCCCAGGCCGCGATAGATCTCCACCGGCAAGCCATCGCGTTGCACCAAGCCGCGAAAGGCTTTCTCACGCTCCTGCGCCCAACGATTGGCCTGGGCCTCGGGCAGGCTGAAACAGGCAAACCGCGTCAGCCCGGCCTCGATCAAATGCTCGTAGGCCAGCTTCATCAAGGCATGGTTATCGGTCGCAACATAGGGAATGCCCTTGGGGTACGCGCTGACATCCTCGTAAGATCCCCCCACCGCCACCACCGGTATCCGACTCCCGGCCAGCGCCTCGCCGATCAACGGGTCATCGAAGTCGGCAATGATGCCGTCTCCCTGCCAACGCTCGATACCGCGCAGACGGCAGAGAAAATCCTCTTCCAGGAACAAGTCCCAGGACGCGCGGGTGCTGCTCAGGTAATTGCCGATACCGGTGATGATGCCGCGGTCGTAGATTTTGCTGCCGTTGAAGAGCAAGGCGATGCGGTGCACGGGCGGTAGGGTTTTCATTGTTTTTGTCCTTGGGGCCGGTAGGTGCAGACTAGACCTCGCTGTGCAAAATCGCACTACACCTTGGTGATTTTCATAATCAGCGGCCAGGGCGCCGTTGCTAGTATCCAGACACCGCCCAGAACAATAAGGAAACCGCCATGCCGTACTTCCCCGGTGTCGAGAAGGTTCGCTTCGAAGGCCCTGCCAGCGCATCCCCCCTCGCCTTTGGCCATTACGACGCCAACAAGCTGATCCTCGGCAAACCCATGCGTGAGCACCTGCGCATGGCCGCTTGTTACTGGCATACCTTTGTGTGGCCGGGAGCGGATATGTTTGGCATGGGTACGTTCAAACGCCCATGGCAGCGCAATGGCGATCCGATGGAGGTGGCAATCGGCAAAGCGGAGGCGGCCTTTGAGTTTTTCTCCAAATTGGGCATCGACTACTACAGCTTTCACGACACCGACGTAGCGCCGGAAGGCAGCTCGCTCAAGGAGTACCGCAACCATTTCGCACAGATGGTCGATCACCTGGAGCGCCATCAGGAACAGACCGGCATCAAGCTGCTGTGGGGCACCGCCAATTGCTTCAGCAACCCGCGCTTTGCCGCCGGGGCAGCGAGTAATCCCGACCCGGAAGTGTTCGCCTTCGCCGCCGCGCAGGTGTTCAGTGCGATGAATGCCACGCTGCGTCTCAAGGGCGCCAACTATGTGTTGTGGGGCGGCCGTGAAGGTTATGAAACCCTGCTCAACACCGACCTCAAGCGTGAGCGTGAGCAGCTCGGCCGGTTTATGCGCATGGTGGTGGAGCACAAGCACAAGATCGGCTTTACGGGTGACCTGTTGATCGAGCCAAAACCCCAGGAGCCTACCAAGCACCAGTACGATTACGACAGCGCTACGGTGTTCGGCTTCCTGCATGAGTACGGCCTGGAGAACGAAATCAAGGTGAACATCGAGGCCAACCACGCGACGCTGGCCGGGCACAGTTTTCATCATGAAATTGCCACGGCCGTGTCCCTCGGGATCTTCGGCAGCATCGACGCCAACCGCGGCGACCCGCAGAACGGCTGGGACACCGACCAGTTCCCCAACAGCGTCGAAGAAATGACCCTGGCCACCTATGAAATCCTCAAGGCGGGAGGCTTCAAGAACGGTGGCTACAATTTCGATTCCAAGGTGCGCCGCCAGAGCCTGGACGAGGTGGACCTGTTCCACGGGCATGTGGCAGCCATGGATGTGCTGGCGCTGGCCCTGGAACGTGCGGCGGCGATGGTGCAGAACGACACGTTGCAGCAATTCAGGGACCAGCGTTACGCCGGGTGGCAGCAGCCATTGGGCCAAGCGGTGCTGGCAGGTGAGTTCAGCCTGGAATCATTGGCTGAACATGCGTTTGCCCACGAACTGAATCCGCAGGCCGTGAGTGGTCGACAGGAGATGCTTGAGGGGGTTGTGAATCGGTTTATCTACACCTGAGTGTCCTGTGGCGAGGGAGCTTGCTCCCTAGCCACAATGAGAGTCTTCACCTAGTGTCTTTCCAACAACAATAAAAGGACGCACCACCATGAAGTCATTCACACGCACCCTGCTCGCCACTGCCCTGGCCCTGCTCGCCTTGCCGGTGATGGCCGATCCGGCCCATCCGAAAATCGGGTTTTCCATCGATGACTTGCGCCTGGAGCGCTGGTCCCGCGACCGCGATTACTTCGTCGCCGCCGCGGAAAAACTTGATGCCAAGGTCTTCGTGCAGTCCGCTGATGCCAACGAGCAAAAGCAAATCTCGCAAATCGAAAACCTGATCTCCCGTGGCGTCGATGTGATCGTGATCGTGCCGTTCAACGCCACGGTGCTGACCAACGCCGTAGCCGAAGCCAAGAAGGCCGGGATCAAAGTGGTGTCTTACGACCGCCTGATCCTCAACGCAGACATCGACGCGTACATCTCGTTTGATAACGAAAAAGTCGGTGAGATGCAGGCCAACGGCGTGCTGCAAGCGGCGCCCAAGGGCAATTACTTCCTGCTCGGCGGCGCACCGACGGACAACAACGCCAAGGTGCTGCGCGAAGGCCAGATGAAGGTGCTGCAACCGGCTATCGACAAGGGCGACATCAAGATTGTCGGCCAGCAGTGGGTCAAGGAGTGGAACCCTACCGAAGCCTTGAGCATTGTCGAAAATGCCCTGACCCGTAATGACAACAAGATCGATGCCATCGTTGCCTCCAACGACGCCACCGCCGGCGGCGCGATCCAGGCCCTGGCCGCACAGAAGCTGGCGGGCAAGGTGCCGATCTCCGGCCAGGACGCTGACCTCGCGGCGATCAAGCGTGTGATCGACGGCACCCAGACCATGACCGTCTACAAGCCGCTCAAGCTGATCGCCACCGAAGCCGCCAAGCTCTCGGTGCAACTGGCGCGCAGCGAAAAGCCGACCTACAGCTCGCAGTACGACAACGGCAGCAAGAAAGTCGACACCATCCTGCTCACCCCAACGCCGCTGACCAAAGCCAATATCGACGTACTGGAGAAGGATGGGTTCTACACCAAAGAGCAGATCGGCGGGCAATGACCGCCATGGCCGCCGACTATCTGCTGCAAATGAACGGCATCGTCAAAAGCTTTGGCGGTATCAACGCCCTCAATGGCATCGATATCAAGGTACGCCCGGGAGAGTGCGTCGGGCTGTGCGGTGAGAACGGTGCCGGTAAATCCACCTTGATGAAGGTGCTGTCGGCGGTCTACCCCTACGGCACCTGGGAGGGCGAAATCCTCTGGGACGGGCAACCGCTCAAGGCCCAGTCCATTCGCGAAACCGAGGCCGCCGGCATCGTCATCATTCACCAGGAACTGACCCTGGTGCCCGACCTGTCGGTGGCCGAAAACATCTTCATGGGCCACGAGCTGACCCTGCCCGGCGGGCGCATGAACTATCCGGCGATGCTGCAACGGGCCGAAGCCTTGATGCGCGAACTCCAGGTGCCGGACATAAACGTGGCGCTGCCAGTGTCGCAGTACGGCGGCGGCTACCAGCAACTGGTGGAAATCGCCAAGGCCCTCAACAAGCAAGCACGCCTGTTGATCCTTGACGAGCCGTCCTCAGCCCTGACCCGCTCGGAAATCGAAGTGCTGCTGGGCATCATCCAGGGCCTCAAGGCCAAGGGCGTGGCCTGCGTGTATATCTCGCACAAGCTCGATGAAGTGGCGGCGGTGTGCGACACCATCGCAGTGATCCGCGACGGCAAGCACATCGCGACCACCGCCATGGCGGACATGGACATTGCACAGATCATCACCCAGATGGTCGGCCGCGAAATGAGCAACCTCTACCCCACCGAGCCACATGCAGTGGGCGAGGTGATTTTTGAAGCGCGCAACGTCACCTGCTACGACGTCGACAACCCCAAGCGCAAGCGCGTCGACGATATTTCGTTTGTGCTCAAGCGCGGCGAAATCCTCGGCATTGCAGGGCTCGTGGGCGCCGGGCGCACCGAACTGGTGTCGGCACTGTTCGGCGCCTACCCCGGACGCTACAGCGCGCAGGTGTGGCTGGACGGCCAAATCGTCGATACGCGCACACCGCTCAAATCGATCCGCGCCGGGTTGTGCATGGTGCCCGAAGACCGCAAGCGCCAAGGCATCATTCCCGACCTGGGCGTCGGCCATAACATCACCCTGGCTGTGCTCGACACCTATGCGCACCTGAGCCGCATCGACGCTGAGGCCGAACTGGGCAGCATCGACCAGCAAATCGCACGTATGCACCTCAAGACCGCCAGCCCGTTGCTGCCGATCACCAGCCTGTCCGGCGGCAATCAGCAAAAGGCCGTGCTCGCGAAAATGCTGATGGCCAAGCCCAAGGTGCTGATCCTCGACGAACCCACACGTGGGGTGGATGTGGGCGCCAAGTATGAGATCTACAAACTGATGGGCGCGCTGGCGGCCGAAGGTGTGTCGATCATCATGGTTTCCTCGGAGCTGGCCGAAGTGCTCGGCGTATCCAACCGCGTGCTGGTAATCGGCGACGGCCAACTGCGCGGTGACTTCATCAACGAGGGGCTTACCCAGGAACAGGTGCTCGCCGCTGCGCTCAGCCAACACCCTAATAATCGGAAGACCGCGTAGATGAATCAGGTCAAACAGCTTTTCACCCGCTACAAAATGCTCGCCCTGGTGATCGCCGTGGCGTTCATCTGGCTGTTTTTCAGTTGGCAGACCGAGGGCGGCTTCGTCACGCCGCGCAACTTGTCCAACCTGCTGCGGCAGATGTCGATCACCGGCATATTGGCGTGCGGTATGGTGCTGGTGATTATCAGCGGCGAGATCGATTTGTCGGTAGGTTCGTTGCTCGGACTGTTGGGCGGGCTGGCGGCGATTCTGGACGTGGTCTATCACGTACCGCTGCTGGCCAACCTCAGCCTGGTGGCGCTGTGCGGGTTGATGATCGGCCTGGCCAACGGTTACATGACCGCCTATCTGCGCATCCCCTCGTTTATCGTCGGCCTGGGCGGGATGCTGGCGTTTCGCGGGATTTTGCTGGGGATTACCGGCGGCACCACCATTGCACCGGTGTCGCCGTCGCTGGTGTATGTGGGCCAGGGGTATTTGCCCCACACCGTCGGTATCGGGCTCGGGGTGTTGCTGTTTGCCCTGACGGTATTCCTCACCTGGAAACAACGGCGCAACCGCGCGCTGCATGGTTTGGCCGCGCACTCGCCGGTGCGTGATGGATTGCGCGTGGTGCTGATCGGTGCGGTGCTCGCCGGGTTTGTCACCACGCTGAACCGCTACGACGGCATTCCGGTACCGGTGCTGTTGTTACTGGTGCTGCTCGGCGTGTTCAGCTACGTCACTCGCCAGACCGTGTTCGGCCGCCGCGTCTATGCGGTGGGCAGCAATATGGAAGCCACGCGCCTGTCGGGCATCAATGTGCAAGCGGTGAAACTGTGGATCTTCGGCATCATGGGCGTGATGTGCGCCCTCGCCGGTCTGGTCAACACCGCCCGCCTCGCCGCCGGGTCACCGTCGGCGGGCAACATGGGCGAACTCGACGCCATCGCCGCATGTTTTATTGGCGGCACCTCGATGCGCGGTGGCTCGGGCACGGTGTATGGCGCGTTGCTCGGAGCATTGGTGATTACCAGCCTGGATAACGGCATGTCGATGCTCGACGTGGACAGTTACTGGCAGATGATCGTCAAGGGCAGCATTTTGGTAGTGGCGGTGTGGGTGGATGTGAGTACGCGGGCAGGACGGCGCTGATTCGCCAGTCCCTCAAAACGGCGGCGTGGCGCACATAGTCATGCCGCCATCCAGCCGACTGAGGGGCTCAGGCAATCAGTAAATGATCTTCCCATCAAATAGATTGTAAACATGCTTCGGTATTTTGGAGGGCGAAGCGAGGTACACAAACAACTTTTGGCCCTGCTCTTTGAAAGCCAGCTCCTGCAAAACCTTTCCAGCACCTATGGCAACATGGTCCTTCAAAAAGTCCGTCGACATATTCATTTTCGGCACTGACTCATCAAATACATACACCACCTGCTGGGTGGCATGGGTTCGCTGCTTCGCCGCGCCTTTGGCCCATCCTTCCCATTCGGCAGAATTACGCACCGTCGCCGAAGCAGATTGCACCCCCGGGTCCTGGAACACTTTCCCAACACCATCTTTAAGCCTTTTCGCGCCTTCATCCGTTACAAAAGCCGAGCGATAAGCTTTGCCTTCATAAGGGTTCAATTGATTGAACTCGCCGAGAAACGCTTCAAGCTCAGGCGTGGTTTTACCCGCTCTCAGTGGCCCGTTGACAAAGTCGGAATCCGCGTGAGTGTAGGTTTCAATCCATTCGAACTCACCCGCATTACTCTCGCCCATAAGTGTAACCAGCGTCTTTGTAAACTGCTCGACCTCGTGTTCCTTGACGGGGAGCGCCATGTCGGCATGTTGTTGAGCAACGGCGTCCAACGTTTCCCGTGCCTGCCTGTATTTACGGGAAAAATATTCTTTCAGCCCGCCACCCGGGACGCCCATTCTTGTCCACACTCCCGCCTCATCCGGCTTGGCGGCAATGCCGCTATACGCCAATTTTGAGGGGGCTTGCGGGTCGGGTACTCGCAACTTGTAATGTTCACCATCTGCCACATCGGGTTTGTCAGCAACAAAATACTTCTTGCCCCTGAACTCCACCTCGCGCATTCCCGCAAAGGTTGGCGCTGGGGTGGAAGGCGTAGTGGCCGGAGCATTTGATATTCGCGTCAGTTCAACTTCGTTAGGCTGCACTGCAGGGTGCCATTGGTAACGATCATTGGCGCTGGCGTTAAACGGTATGAGCGGCGGCTCCTGCGCCTCTGGCCCGACTGGCGACAGCTCGTGCGCCAGCTGCAAAGCTGAAATGGCCGCTGCGGCATTGCCTGCCACGCGATCATTAGCCGTCATGCCATAAATGGAGTCGTGCACTCCGAAAACGATCTGGCCCAGATTGCCAACGACGGGCGCATAACCAAAGGTACTGCCCCATACTTCTTTTATTGCCTTCCATCGTTGCTGCGAGGCGCCAAATACCTGTGTCTGGTCATTCCACACCGCATTATTGGCATTTAACCCTTGGTACGCTGCGGCAATACCGGAGCTGAGGCTACCGTGCTTCAAAAAATAATCACTGCCTCGCGACTTCGTATAATTGAATGTTTCCCACACCGGCACAGCCTTGTCTTTGACTATGTTTTGACGCCCCGGATAGGTAGCAAGATTGCCCGCAATGTAATGATCAAGTACCTCGCCAGCTTTGGGCCAATGCGCGTCTTTACCGCCTTGTCTGTCGCTGGCATTGAATCGACTGACGATGCTATGGCGATTTTCTTTGGCCCACTCGGAAAACCCTCTATCGCCCGATATTTCACTGGCCTTGCCGCTCTTCAAATCAATCATCAACCCCTTATTGGGTCGATGCTCGACATTCCCATCAAAGGGCAAGTCAGGAATAAAGGCATAGCCTGCCAATGGGTAACCATAGAGATTGGGAATAATGACTTGGCCGTTCCAATATAACGTTCGATGGATCGCCTCTTGTGTTTCAACGCTTAACTTTTCGAAGCCAGTCTTATCGTTTAACAGGCTTTGCAAGGTGCCGCGCAGCACATAGACATCCGCTTTGCCCGAGCGCTCGGCCAGTGGCCCTGACTCATCGCTCATTGGCTTGGCTACCTCAGCTTCCCAATGGCCCTGGAGTCGCGCTCCCAACGCCTCCAGATCACTGATCCTGCTGCGGTCTTGTGGCTCGATGTGGGTTGTTCGGAAATTGACCAGGCCACCTTCCGATGTCCGGTCGTGCTTTAGCGCGCCAGCTGCTATTTCCCAAGCAAAGTAGGTGCGTGTGTCCGTGTTGGTTTTTACCTCCGGCGTCCATTTCCCTACGTAAGTGTTGAATGTCACGCTGATTTTTTCATGGGGGTCGTACCCAGCGGCCAACAATCCGGCGCTAAAGTAACCTGCAGGTTCCAGGAACTGACGAGTCTGTTGGAACCGGATATTGCGCTCACCTTCGTTCCCCCGTTCTATGCTATCGATCAGCGCGGTAACCCGGAGGGCATACGCATCGATACACTGCAGCTGTTCTTCCAGGGTATTGCGCAAAGAGCTCGTGAAAGGTCCATGGATGATCGTAGTGTAAAGCGCCTCTTGGGACAGAGGTCGGGCCAGAATGCTCGATGTTTCGCTGAGAGGGTCAGCTGTATTGTTGCTGGGGAAATCCAGTGCGCCCGTGATCTCTGAATACGAGGGATCACCGGGCAAATAGCAATCGGGGCTCAGTGAAGAAAAATCATCCAAGAACATTGATGAGGTACCTTTTTCAGACAATTGCGATTACCCCACCTGACTGCATCATAGGGGGCAGGCTGCGCTGGTGGAGTTTGCGTACACAGATCGCGCGCCCCTCGTAACTACATCAGCCGTCAGATGAGTCGCACCTCCAAGCGAATAGGTTCCTCCAATAAGCGTGGCACGTGTTACATGCCGTTTTCGCTATTGCTCACTGTCGATATTGCACATTGGTTAGTGGCGCCTTTGGGCGCGCCATGGTTAAAACTGTGGGAGGGGGCTTGCTCCCGATGAGGGAGTGTCAGAAGCACATCTGTGACTGACCCGCCGCCATCGGGGGCAAGTCGAATCGTCGCACCGCCCCTCCCACATTGATCTGATTTTTTCCATGGGTTATTGCGAACGCAAACTAAAAGTCCATAATGGACAAATAAGTTTATTCAGAGGCGTCCATGTCCAATCCCCCCCTCATCATCGACCAGGCCCAGGCCCGTACCTTGCTGGCTCAAATCGACGTGCCCGCTATCCTGCGCAAGCTGTTTCGCGAGCTCGCCGCCGGGCAGGCGGTGCAGCCGGCGCAGCAGTGGGTGGAGTTTCCCCAAGGCGCGGGAGATTTCATCAATTACCTGGGAGTGCTGGCAGAAGATGGCGTGTATGGCGTCAAGACCTCGCCCTACATCGTGCGTGAACAGGGCCCGCTGGTGACGGCGTGGACCCTGCTGATGTCGATGCACAGCGGCCAGCCGCTGCTGTTGTGCGATGCCGCTGAATTGACCACCGCACGCACGGCCGCCACCACCGCATTGGCAGTCGACGCGCTGGCGCCGCTGTCGGCGCAGCGCCTGGCGATTATCGGCAGCGGCAAGGTCGCCCAGGCACACCTGCGCTATGTGCAAAACCTGCGTGACTGGCAGCACATCCGCCTGTATTCCCCAAGCCTTGGCAGTGCCAGCGCCGAAACGCGCGCGCAACTCAACGCGCTGGACCCGCGCCTGAGCCTCGCCGCCAGCTGCGATGCCGCGCTGCAAGATGCCGATGTGATTCTGCTCTGCACCTCATCGGCAGGCCCAGTGATCGACCCGATGCGCCTGAGCAAGCCCGCGTTGATCACCTCCATCAGCACCAACGCACCGCGTGCCCACGAAGTGCCTCCCGTGTGCCTCGAACAGATGCAGGTGTACTGCGATTATCGCCAGACCACCCCGGATGCGGCGGGCGACATGCTGATTGCCAGCGAACAGCACGGCTGGGATAAACGTGCGGTGCTCGGCGACCTGCCCGAACTGCTCAGCGATATGGCGCAGCGCCCGGACCCTCAGCGCCATGTGTTTTTCCGCTCTATCGGCCTGGGCCTGGAAGATATTGCATTGGCCAATGCCCTGTACCAACGCCAGCGCTAATCAGGAGATTCACATGCACCACGCAGACTTCATCATCATCGGCGGCGGCATTGCCGGCGCGTCCACCGGCTTCTGGTTGTCGCAGCACGCCAAGGTGCTGGTGCTGGAGCGCGAAAACCATCCGGCTTATCACTCCACGGGGCGCTCGGCGGCGCTCTACACCGCTGCATACGGCACCCCGCAAGTGCGCGCGCTGACCCTGGCCAGCCGGGCGTTTTTCGACCAGCCGCCAGCAGGTTTCTGCGAACACCCACTGCTCACTCCGCGGGGCGAAATGACCGTCGATTTCACCGGCGACCCGGCCGAACTCGATAGTCAATACCTGAGCGCCAAAGCCACCGTGGCACAGGTGGAACGCTTGAGCGCCGACGAGGCCTGTAAACGCTTGCCGATCCTGCGCCGGGAAAAAGTCCACGGCGCAATCTATGACCCAACGGCGTGCGACATCGATACCGACGCCCTGCACCAGGGCTACCTGCGCGGCATCCGTCGCAACAATGGCCAAGTGCGCACCGACAGCCATGTGCTGGGCTTGAGCCGCGACATCGACGGCCTGTGGCACGTGCGTACCCAGGATGGGACCTTCACCGCGCCGGTCATCATCAATGCTGCCGGCGCCTGGGCCGACCATATCGGCGGCCTGGCAGGCGCGGCCTCCATCGGTTTGCAACCCAAACGTCGCTCCGCATTTATCTTCGCCGGCCCGGACGGCGTCGATGCCCATGACTGGCCGATGCTGGTGGCCCTTGACGAAGCCTTCTACATGAAGCCCGACGCGGGCATGTTCCTCGGCTCGCCGGCCAACGCCGACCCGGTCCAGGCCCAGGACGTGCAACCCGAAGAGCTGGATATCGCCATGGGCATCTACCAGATCGAGGAAGCCACCACCCTGACCATCCGCCGCCCGACGCGCACCTGGGCCGGCCTGCGCAGTTTTGTGGCCGATGGGGATTTGCTCAGCGGTTTTGACCCACAGGTACCGGGGCTGTTCTGGGTGGCGGCACAGGGCGGTTATGGCATCCAGACCTCACCGGCCATGGGCCAGGCCAGCGCTGCACTGGTGCGCGGCGAGCCGCTGCCCGAGCACCTCGTACAGTTCGGGCTGGACGCTGGTATGCTCTCCCCCGTCCGCCTGGAGCCCCTTTGATGAACACCGCTGAACACGACAACGTCATGCAGAACTTTCGTGCGATTGCCGATGCGATCGCCACGCTGTTCTTTCCCCATGCGGAGGTGGTCCTGCATGACCTGCGCACGCAAACCGTCGATTACATCGCCAACAATCTGTCCAAACGCATCCTGGGTGACGACTCGTCGCTGGAGGACATGCTCGACGGTGACGTCAGTGAAGTGAATATCGGGCCTTATGAGAAGCTTAACTGGGACGGTCAGAAAATCCGCAGCCTGAGCACCGTGCTGCACGACCACAACGGTCGCAGGCTGGCCGTGCTGTGCATCAACCTGAATATCTCACTGCTGGAAAACGCCAAGGCCGCGCTGGACCTGTTCCTGTCGCCGAGCAAGCTGATCGCCCAGCCAGACGCGCTGTTTCGCGATGATTGGCAGGAGCGCATCAACACCTTTCTGCATGGCTGGCTGCGTGAGCGTCAGTTGAGCCTGAACCTGCTGACCCGCGACCACAAACGTGAACTGGTGTTGGCGTTACACGCCGAAGGCGCGTTCAAGGGCAAGAGCGCGTCCAACTATGTCGCCAACGTACTGGGCATGGGGCGGGCGACGGTCTACAAGCATTTGAAGGAACTCAAGGGTTGAGCCCTTTCTGAAGACAGCGCCGCCCCCCTGTGGGAACTCGACAGCTCCCACATTGACCGCGTATTTCCCTGGATCAGTCGCCGTAGATATCAGCCTTGAAGTACTGCTGTGAAATCTTCTGGTATTCACCACTGGCACGAATGCCGTCGATGGCCGCATTCAATTCGCTGACCAACTCGCCATTGCCCTTGCGCACCGCAATCCCCGCGCCCTCGCCCACGTATTTCGGATCCTTGAGTTCCGGCCCCACAAACGCGTAACCCTGGCCGCGTGGCATCGAGAGGAAGTCACTCAAGGGGATGGTGTCAGCAAAAATCGCGTCCAGGCGCCCTGCGGCCAGGTCCATGTAGATCTCTTCGTTATTGCTGTAGCGCTTGACGTTGATGCCCTTGGGTTCGAACACCTCGGTGGCATAACGGTCGGTGGTGGTGGCGCGCTGTACGCCGACGTTCTTGCCCTTGAGGCTGGCGTACTGGTCATCCACCACTGCGCCGTCCTTCATCACCAGGCGTGAGGAGGTGAAGTAGTATTTGTGGGTGAAATCCACCGACTTCTTGCGGTCCTCGTTGATGGTCATGGACGACAGCGCCAGGTCGATTTTCTTGACCTTGAGGGACGGGATCAAACCATCGAACTCACCTTCAACCCACACGCACTTGACCTTCATTTGCGCGCACAGGGCGTTGCCGATGTCGTAGTCGAAGCCGACGATCTTGCCGTCGCCGGTCTTGGACGCAAACGGTGGGTAAGCGGCCTCGATGCCGATGCGCAGGGTTTTCTCGGCGGCCAGCAGGTGGCTGGCAGCGAACAGACTCAGGGCCAGGGCGGGAATAAGGTGGCGTTTCTTCATGAGCGGGTTCTCGCGGGTTGTTGTTGGTTTGGCAAGAGTGAAGAAAAACGGACAGCAGCTGTTTTGTACTTATAATTCCATACTGGACTTTTATGCTCATCGCGTCAATTCAGAACAAACGCGTACGAAATGTGGGAGGGGGCTTGCTCCCGATAGCGGTGTTTCAGTCACATAGAGACTGACTGACACTCTGCTATCGGGAGCAAGCCCCCTCCCACACTTGGACTTACAGTGCTCGTGAGACCTTACTTCGACACCGGCATCGCAAACTCCGCACCCTGTTCAATACTCTCCGACCAACGCTGCATGATCGACTTCTGCTTGGTGTAGAAACGCACCCCCTCAGTGCCGTAGGCATGCATGTCGCCAAACAGGCTCTTCTTCCAGCCGCCAAAACCATGCCAGGCCATCGGTACAGGGATCGGCACGTTGATGCCAACCATGCCCACTTCAATGCGCCGGGCGAATTCGCGGGCGATGTTGCCGTCGCGGGTGAAGCAGCTGACGCCGTTGCCAAACTCGTGGTCGTTGACCAGCTTCACCGCTTCGGCGAAATCGTTGACGCGCACGCAGGCCAGCACCGGGCCGAAGATTTCTTCGCGGTAGATGCTCATGTCTTGGGTCACGTGGTCGAACAGCGTGGCGCCAAGCCAGAAGCCGTTTTCCAGGCCGGGTTCGGTTGGCACGTAGTCACGACCGTCGAGTAGCAATTGCGCGCCAGCCTGTACGCCTTGCTCGATATAGCCGCTGATGCGCTCCAGGGCGGCCCGCGAAACGATCGGGCCCATCTCGGCTTTCAAGTCGCGGCCGTCGGTAATGCGCAGCGTCTTGGCGCGCTCGCTCAAGGCGGCGATGACCTTATCACCCACATCCCCCACCAGCACCGCCACCGAAATGGCCATGCAGCGCTCGCCGGCGCTACCGTAGGCAGCGCCCATCAGTGCATCGACGGTGCGCTCGATATCGGCGTCGGGCATCACCACCATGTGGTTTTTCGCCCCGCCCAGGCCTTGTACGCGCTTGCCGTTGCGGGCGCCGCTCTCATAGATGTACTGGGCAATCGGCGTAGAACCGACAAAGCTCACGGCCTTGACGTCCGGGTGTTCGATCAGCGCATCCACCGATTCCTTGTCGCCCTGCACCACGTTGAACACGCCTTTGGGCAAGCCCGCTTCACGCAGCAGCTCGGCCATGAACAACGAAGCGCTCGGGTCGGTGGGGCTTGGCTTGAGGATGAAGGTGTTGCCCGCCGCGATGGCGATCGGGTACATCCACATCGGCACCATCACCGGGAAGTTGAATGGCGTCACGCCGGCCACCACGCCCAGCGGCTGGCGCATGGTCCAGTTGTCCATGCCACGGGAGACCTGGTCGGAATGCTCGCCCTTGAGCAGGTTGGGAATGCCGCAGGCAAATTCGAGAATGTCGATGCCACGGTCGACTTCGCCCTGGGCGTCGGTGAAGACCTTGCCGTGCTCGGCGACAATGATGCGCGCCAAGTCATCCTTGCGCTCACGCAGCAGGTGCAGGTATTCAAACAACACGCGGGCGCGGCGGATCGGCGGGGTGTCGGCCCAGCCGGCGAATGCAGCCTGGGCGGCAGCGACGGCTTCGCCTACGGTCTGGCGGCTGGCCAGGGCCACGCGCGCGGTGACGTCACCGGTGGCCGGGTTGTAGACGTCCTGATAGCGATCATCGCGGCTCACGCGCTGGTCGTTGATGTAGTGCTCGATGGTCGTGGTCATGGCAATGGATCCCAGGTGGGTAGCGTTGGGACACACGATAGGCTTTCGATTTGTTCCAAACCAGAGCAGAATCCAGAACTTATTGTCCTTTTATGCGAACAATACACTCATGGAAAAGGCTGAGATCGAAGGGCTGTGGACCCATATCCACTGGCTGTCGGTGCTGGAAGAACAAGGCACCTACACCGCCGCCGCGGCACGGTTAGGGGTGAGCAAATCGGCGGTCAGCCAGCGCATCTCCGATCTGGAGAAAGCCACCGGTACGCGCCTGGTGACCCGCACCACCCGCAGCGTGCGATTGACCGAAGCCGGGCTGTCTTTGACCCGCGAAGTGCGCAGCGCCTATGCGCAGATTGCCCGCAGCTTCTCGTCGGTGCGCGACTCCGTCGGCGAAATTCGCGGCCTGGTGCGCCTGACCGCCCCCGTGGCGTTTGCCCGGCAACAACTGGTGCCGCACCTTTCCGGTTTTTTGCAGCAGTACCCGCAAGTGCGCATCCAGCTAGACGTGTCCGACGCCTTGAGCTCACTGGCGGCCGAAGGCTACGACCTGGCGGTGCGCCACGGTTTCCAGGTGCCGGAGACGCATGTGGCGTGGAAGCTGTGCGATACCACCTCGGTGCTGGTGGCGACCCGGGACTACCTGCAACGCCACGGTGAACCGCGAACCCCGGCAGACCTGGGCGCCCACAACTGCCTTTACTACCCACGGGGCAGCGACCAGCCGGCCTGGACCTTCGAGCGCGGCAGCAAAAATATCGAGCGCATCACCGTGCCCATCGCCGGCAGCTTTTCAACCAACAACAGCGAGGCCTTGCGCGACGCGGCGCTCAATCACTTGGGCGTTGCCTTGCTGCCGGACTTCAGCGCCCATGCCGCCCTGGCCAGCGGCAAGCTGGTGCAGGTGTTGAAGGGCTGGACGCTCAAGGGCGCGTTTGCCGATGAAATTTATCTGATTCGGCCCTACTCGCCCCATGTGCCCAGGTCCGTGACGGTGCTGGTGGGGTATTTGAAGGAAAAACTGTCAGGCGGGTTTCAATTCACTGGCAGCTGATGAAGGCTCGCTCCTACAGAGGACAGTGACCCAATCCTGTTGAATTCTTGCCTGATCCTCTGAACTTGAAGTCGATTGCATAGATAGCTGTTGCGCGGTGGTCTAGAGTTCGACGATGGGCGACGTACAGTCGCACCGTTCCTATAAGAATTTTGCAGCACCAACCGATGATCAGCAGGTGAGCCAGCCATGGAATTACGTATTAACCAAAAGGCCTATCAAGTCGAGGCCGAGGCAGACACGCCGTTGTTGTGGGTGATCCGCGACAACCTGGGCCTGACCGGCACCAAGTACGGCTGCGGCCTGGCCCAGTGCGGCGCCTGTTCGGTGCTGGTGGACGGCAATGTGGTGCGCTCGTGCGTGACGCCGGTAGCCGGGGTGGTCGGTCGCGAGATCACCACCATCGAAGCCATCGAGGCCGACGAGGTGGGCAAACGCGTGGTCTCTGCCTGGGTCGAGCACCAGGTGGCGCAGTGCGGCTACTGCCAGTCCGGGCAAGTGATGGCGGCCACCGCGCTGCTCAAGCACACCCCCGCTCCGTCGAAAGCGCAGATCGATGCGGCAATGGTCAACCTGTGCCGCTGCGGCACTTACAACGCCATCCATGCCGCCATGGATGGCCTGGCCGCCGGGAAGGAGACCGCCTGATGAATATGTCCGAGATCCTGCCCGGCGTTAAATTGGACGAGCCGATCAACCTGTCGCGTCGGCGCTTTCTCGCCAGTACCGCCGTAGGTGCGCTGGTCATCGGCTTTGGCTTGCCCCTGGGCTCGTCGCGGGTGCAGGCCGCCACCGGCGCTGCTGAACGCGGCACCCAAGTGCCGGCGTTCCTGGAAATTCGCCCGGACGGTAGCGTGCGCCTGCTCAGCCCCTTCATGGAAGGCGGCCAGGGCACCCACACCGCCATGGCACAGATCATCGGCGAAGAGTTGGATGCCGACCCCGCCACCTTCATCGTCGAAGCCGCCCCGCCGGGTGAAGCCTACGTGGTAATGGAAAACGGCCTGCGCATCACCGGCGGCAGCATGTCGGTGCGCATGAGCTACCCGACCATGCGCCGCCTCGGCGCCCTCGCCCGCGCCATGCTGATGCAGGCCGGCGCCGAGCAACTGCGCGTGCCGCTCAGCGAGCTGACCACCCAGCCTGGCCGCGTGGTACACGCCGCTTCCGGCCGCTCCGTGGGCTACGGTGAACTGGCCGGTCGTGCCCTCGATATGCCGGTGCCCGACCCCGCTACCATCACCCTGCGCGACCCTAGCCAGTTCCGTTGGATCGGCAAGCCGGTCAAACGCCTGGATGCCTATGACAAATCCACCGGCAAGGCGCTTTACACCATCGACCTTAAACTCGACAACATGCTCCACGCCGCCGTCCAGCACGCGCCGCGCCTGGGCATGAGCGTGGGCAGCCTGCGCAACCAGGCCCAGGTCGAGGTCATGCCGGGGGTGCATTCGGTTCATACCTTGCCAGGCGCCGTGGCGGTGGTGGCCGAACGCTGGTGGCACGCCAAGCGTGCGGTGGAGGCCATCCAGGTTGAATGGCAGGAAGCCTCTGCCGACTCGACCGTACGGGCGATGCCGGCGGATTTTTCCAGCGACAAATACCTCGACTTCCTCGCCGCCCAGCAGGGCCCGGCCCGCGATGACGAAAACCAGGGCGATGTCGCCGGCGCCCTGGCTGGCGCCAAGACTCGGCTCGAAGCCACCTACCATAACCAATACCTCAACCATGCCCAGCTGGAGCCGCCTTCTGCCTTGGCGCGCTTCAACCCCGACGGCACGCTTGAGGTGTGGCTGCCCAACCAGGCGCCGGATATGTTCCGCGCCGACATTGCCAAGCGCACCGGCCTCGCCACCGAGCAAATCACCCTGCACTCCCCGCTGCTGGGGGGCTTTTTTGGTCGGCATTTCCTGTATGACTCGGCTAATCCGTACCCGCAGGCTATCGCGCTGGCCAAGGCCGTCGGCCGCCCGATCAAGCTGATCTGGAGCCGTGAAGAAGAGTTCCTGCGCGATGTGTTGCGCCCGCTCGCCGTGGTGAAGTTTCGTGCCGCCCTGGACGACAAGGGCCTGCCGGTGGCCATCGAAGCGGTGAGTGCCACCGAAGGCCCTACCGAAGCCCTCAGTGGCAAACAGGGCGAGCAGATCGACCCCACCGCCCTGGAAGGCCTGTCGGGCAAGAGTTATGCGATCCCCAACAAGCGCATCGCGCAGATCTACGTCAAGGGCGCGCCCATGCTCGGCTACTGGCGTTCAGTGGGTAATTCCCTTAACGATTTTTTCTACGAATCATTCCTGGATGAGCTGGCGGACAAGGGCGGCCACGACCCGTATGAGTTGCGCCTGCACCTGCTGCGCGACAACCCGCGGCTGACCACCTTGCTGCAAGCGGTGGGCGAGCTGTCCGGTGGTTGGAAGCGTGGCCCCTACACCGCCGAAGACGGCACGCGCCGTGCACGCGGGGTGGCCATGGCTTCGCCCTTTGGCTCTCACGCGGCGGTAGTCGCCGAAGTGTCGATCGAGAACGGCCAGGTCAAGGTTCACCATATCTGGGAGGCCATCGACCCGGGCAGCATCGTCAACCCGGCGATCATTCAAGCCCAGGTCAGCGGCGCGGTAGCCCTGGGGCTCTCGCAAACGTTGCTGGAGGAAGCGGTGTACGTGGACGGTATGCCACGGGCGCGTAACTACGACCTGTATCCGATCCTGCCGCCCTCGCGTATGGCGCAGGTCCACGTGAAGATCGTCGAGAGCGGCGAAAAGATGGGAGGCATCGGTGAACCGCCATTGCCCGCCGTGGCACCGGCGGTGATCAATGCGGTGGCACAGTTGACCGGCCAGCGCATCCGCAGCTTGCCGTTGAGCCGCCACACCTTCAGTTAACCCACAGGGAACGCCCATGAACAACCGCCGATTCGCAAGAACCGCAGGCTGGCTGGCGCTGCCCTGCCTGGTCGCCGCAGGCCTGCTGGCCTGGTACGTCACCCGCGAGCCCGCCTCGCCGTTTGAACAACAACAGGCCACGAGTTTCGACCCTGCATTGGTCAGTCGCGGCGAATACGTCGCGCGGGTGAGTGACTGTGTGGCTTGCCACAGCCTGGCCGGCAAGCAGCCCTTCGCCGGTGGCCTGGAAATGGCCACGCCCCTGGGGGCGATCCACGCCACCAACATCACCCCCGACCGCGAGCATGGCATCGGCGCCTATAGCCTGGCCGACTTTGATCGCGCCGTACGCCAGGGTGTCGCACCGGGCGGCCGTCGGCTGTACCCGGCCATGCCCTACCCGTCTTACGTCAAGCTCAGCGACGACGATGTGAAGGCGCTGTATGCGTTTTTCATGAAGGGCGTGCAACCGGCCAACCAGCCGAATATCCCCAGCGATATTCCCTGGCCGCTCAACCTGCGCTGGCCCATCGCCCTGTGGAATGGCGTGTTTGCGCCCACCGCCACTTACGCCGCCAAGCCCGACCAGGACGCGCTGTGGAACCGTGGCGCCTACATTGTCCAGGGCCCAGGCCACTGCGGCAGTTGCCACACACCGCGTGGCCTGGCCTTCAACGAGAAAGCCCTGGACGAATCCGGCGCGCCGTTCCTCGCTGGAGCGCTGCTTGACGGCTGGTACGCACCCAGCCTGCGCCAGGACCCCAACACCGGGCTGGGCCGCTGGAGCGAAGCGCAGATCGTGCAGTTCCTCAAGACGGGGCGCAATGCCCATGCCGTGGTCTACGGCTCGATGACCGAAGCCTTCAACAACTCCACGCAGTTCATGCAGGACGAGGACCTGGCCGCTATCGCCCGCTATCTCAAATCACTGCCCGGTGACCCGCAGCGTGATGGCAGCCCCTGGCAGTATCAGGCGGTGACAGCAAACCAGGATGCGCCCGGCGCCCACACTTATGCGACCCGCTGCGCCTCCTGCCACGGCCTCGACGGCAAAGGCCAGCCCGAATGGATGCCGCCCCTGGCCGGCGCCACGTCGGCACTGGCCAAGGAAAACGCCTCGGCGATCAACATCACCCTCAACGGCTCGCAGCGCGTGGTGGCGGCGGGGATGCCGGACGCCTACCGGATGCCGGCGTTTCGTGAGCAGCTGTCCGACCAGGAAATCGCCGACGTGCTGAGCTACGTGCGTGGCACCTGGGGCAACAACGGTGGCGCGGTCGATGCAAAAGCGGTGAGCAAATTGCGCGGGCATACTGACCCGGCGAGCAGCAGCCCGATCATCCTGCATATGCGCTGAGTGATGTATGAACCGTGGGAGGGGACTTGCTCCCGATTGCGGTGGTTCAGTCACAGTTGCATAGACTGACACACCTATATCGGCAGCAGGCCCCCTCTCACATTTGGCCCGGGGACCTCTATTTGCTTTCGTCCGCCTTGCCTTCCTGCATCTGCACCGAAGACTTGCTGCCGCTGGTGTTGTCTTTGGTGGTGTTATCGGAACTGTCAAAACAACCGTGCAGCATGAACACACTGCACAAGCCCAGGCACATATATAACTTCTTCATGAGATTCCCCTAGCGATGTTTGGGTGATGCATCAGCCTATGCTGTATCAGGCTGGCGCAACCGCCCATATGTTCAATGCGCAGCCTCAGCGACTGACGAGTGGCTTGCCATCAACTCGCTAGCCTTTACGCACGACCAATTTGAGCTACCCTTGATCCGTTAAGGCCTGCTATCCGGTGACCCCATGGACACGTTGACCAAAGCGCAAATCCAGCGCGCGCTTGCGAGGCGGCTGTGCAACTGCCGTGTCTCCTGCACGATCAATCCGGATAACAGCCTGTCGGTGACGGTGCTCGCGCCCGATGCCAACCAGTTCACCATCGCCAACATCAACCGTGCCCAGTATCACGGCGAGCCAGGGATCAATCGGCTCGTTCGGGAAATCCTGGAAGACATGGTAGTTTCGCGACAATCGTCCCGCCTCTCCTCCGTGGAGTAAACGCAAAAATCAACGAGGCTTGCCATGCACGCTGGTGCTGCTACCCCCTTGCAACGCGTCAAAATCGACTACCTTCAAGACACGCTGCTCGGCGTGAACCCCCTGTCTTGCGAGTGCATGGCGAAGGTCATGGAAGCGGGTGCGGGCGTGTCGCTGCAAATTCTCTCGCCGTGGCCGGAACAACTATTGAAGGCCCATACGGTTCAGATCAAAACCGAAGGCCGCACCTATCACGGCGTTGTCGTTGATGCCGGCAAGAACAACGCCAATGAACTGCTGGTGACCATCAAACTCCAGGGCTAGGGACTCGCTACAGATGGTCCCGGCCGGAATGCCGTCCTTGCCGTCAGGCACCAGTAAACCGGTGTGGCGACTGCCATTTGCGCCGAACTGCACGCTTGTGAAAAAGGACCCGGTACGCTGAACGCTTGTTCCACAAATCGTCGCAAACCATGCGCCCCCCCTATCCGGTTGAACACCCTCCTCGGCAGGCTTTCTAGATGTTCTCGACAACTGCCCATGGAGGGAATCCCCGATGAACATTCACCGCCTGCAACCTGCACTGCCATCGCTGTGCCTGGCAATTTGCGTCGCCTCGTTGACAGCGTGCGCGGGCAACGACTCAGCCTCAAACGTGGTGGCGCCGGGTGATGCCAAATCGCCAGGCACGCGAGCACTCGATACCGGTGCCGCCCTGCTGCAGTCACGTCCGCCCATCGACGCGCTCAATGCCTACCTGGACGGCTTTCACTTCTACAACGGCCACCCCGACGTGCAGATGGAAGCGCACCACTACTGCTCCATCCTCAATGAGGAGGTGATCCAGTGCGTGATTTACGACGGCAACCGCAAGGACGCCAAGTTGATGGGCGTGGAATACATCATCAGCGAGCAGTTGTTCAACAGCCTGCCGGCACCGGAGAAAGCCTTGTGGCACAGCCATGTGCATGAGGTGAAGTCCGGCCAGCTGGTCGCACCCGGCATTCCCGCGGTGGCCGAGCACGCGCTGATGGAAAAGCTGGTGCACACCTACGGCAAGACCTGGCACACCTGGCATACCGACCTGCACAAGCGCCTGCCATTGGGTGTGCCTCAACTGATGATGGGGTTTACCGCTGACGGCCAGGCTGATCCAAGGATGGTCGCCGAGCGCGATCAACGCCTGGGTATCGACAGCACCGAGAAGAAGCGCTCTCGCGCCGATATAGCCCCACCGGCCATTGCACCCGGGGCGGATGCCTGGCGCCACGGCACGATCATCCAGATCGACGACCCTACCGCAACGCCTCACCGGCACTGACGGCGCCGCCGGATCATCTGGATTGAACAATCATTGACCCGCGCTTGCCACACAAGAATACGGCTGCATTCGCCGCCCTTTGCATGAGGTATTGCAACATGTCTTTCGATTATCAAGGCCCCGCCAGCATCATCACGGCTTCGCGTCACCTCGGAACCCAAGCAGATGAACGCCTCAACGAACACGTTGACGTAAATCTGACAGGTAGTGGTAAACCAACCCTGGTTCGCCTGGACTTTGACACTCCACTGGAGTGGCCCGGCCATCCCAATTTCGTCATGGTGAACTTGCCAGACGGTACCTCCGTCGGCGGTGTAATCGCCGAGATAGAGCGGCCCGCTGACAAAGCCGGGTGGGTAGAATTTACCGTGGATGACTGACTGCCGCAGCGCTGACAGCCCCCCATCGAATTGCCCGACAAGTTCTTTGAATTTTTTTTGACGTCAATTATCTGTAGTTCATGAGCATAGGGAGGCCTCATGAAAACCAACGAGCTATTTACCATCAAGTATCAACTTCACGGCGAGCCGAGGTCCTTTATCGTGCGTACGGCACGCATGAACAATGCTGAAGCATGGCACTGGGCCAGTTGCGATGCCGGCGTGGCGGTCATCCCCAGGTTCGGTCAAAACAACCTCAAGCGCGTGTCCAAGCCGATGGCGGAAAAATACGGCATTACCGATGTGCGCTGGTGCGGGGCGGAAGAAATTCAGTGGGCGGAGGGTGTCACACAATGAACAGTCAGGTGCTGGATTACACAATCAGTCAAAGGTGGGATGAGGAGATTGCGCAGAACACCCAGATGTTTTTCGAAGCGGATCGACTGGATGCGCAGGCGTATAACATCATCGAACACTACAGCGGCGATGCAACAACCTGGGCGCGCTTCACCGAGGCGAAGAAGCTTGCGGATGCGCAGCGGACTGCGGCTTATCGAGAGTGGATGCGTATACGGCGGGCTATGAGAACGTAGGAGCGAGCTTGCTCGCGAAAAATGTCAACGATAATGCGTAAACCTGAAGGGACGCGGCGCTTGTGAGCCTTTCGCGAGCAAGCTTGCTCCTACAAAAAAGACACGCCCCGTCCGGGGCGTGTCAGTCAACAAAGCGTGGACTGGTTTGTCGCTATCGGGGCATGGGTGTCTACACACCTTTGGTGTGACGCCGGACCTGTGGGAGGGGGCTTGCCCCCGATGGCGGCCTAAGAGCCGACCAGGATGCTGGACTTTGACCGAGTACATATCCGTTATTTGAGTCACGGCTGCTATTGGTTCCGCTTTTACAGCGGGTCACTTTCGAAAAGCGCGAAAGTAACCAAAGCGCTCTTGCCCCACCACTCGGCACCTCGCCTAGGCTCGGTGTGCCCGTAATCCGCCAGGGATTTGGGGGGCCGCCGCCACGCGCCATCCATGGCGCGGGGCGGCTAAACCGGCATCCCTGCCGGTTTACCCCCCAAATCCCTGGCGAATTCCGGCCAGCGTGGTTTAACGGGGCGCCTAAGATCAAGATCAAAAGCAGATCAAGATCAAGAGCGGCTCGCTTCGCATCGTGGTTACTGGTGGCTGCTACGAAGTTGTGTAGATACCCATGGCTATCGGGGGCAAGCCCCCTCCCACATTTTAGAGCTGCTTGAATCAGGGTTATGTGCCTGTTCAAAGAATCGGCTTGCCCCCCGTCACGCCATAGCGCTCGCCAGAGATGTAACTGCCTTCATCCGACGCCAGCAACACATAGATGGGCGCCACTTCCACCGGCTGGCCTGGGCGGCCCAGTGGCGTGTTGCCACCGAAATGCTTCACCGACTCCTCGGGCATGGTCGACACGATCAACGGCGTCCAGATCGGCCCCGGCGCTACGCTGTTCACCCGAATGCCACGCTCGCCCAGCATCTGCGCCAGGCCGGCGGTGAAGTTGGCAATGGCACCCTTGGTGGCCGCATAGGGCAACAGGGTCGGGTTGGGCATATCGGAATTGACCGACGAGGTGTTGATGATCGAACTGCCTTGCGCCATATGCGGCAGCGCCGCCTTGCAGATGCGAAACATCGCCGTGATATTGACGTTGAAGGTTTTCACCCAATCCTCGTCGGGAATATCTTCCAGGGATTTATAGGTCATCTGGAACGCAGCGTTATTGACCAGCACATCGATACGGCCGAATTTCTCGACGGTGTCATTGACGATCGCCGTGCACTGCGCCGCGTCGCCCAGGTCGCCGGGCAGCAACAGGCACTGGCGCCCTGCCGCTTCGACCCAGCGAGCGGTCTCCTTGGCGTCCTCATGCTCGTCCAGATACGACACCGCGACGTCCGCGCCTTCGCGAGCAAAGGCAATCGCCACCGCACGCCCGATACCGCTGTCGGCGCCGGTGATCAACGCAATCTTGTTGGCCAGGCGCCCCGAGCCTTTGTAGCTTTGCTCACCGCAATCCGGCACCGGGTCCATCTTGCGCTGGTCGCCCGGAACGGGCTGCTGCTGGGGATTGAAGGGTGGTGTTGGGTAGTGGTTCATCGGATTCCCTCCTGTGTATGGATAATGTTGCGAGGGCGTGCCGAGCGCGATAGTTCAGAGCAATTTTCATAAAATCGGATAACCGTTGCCGACAGATTTCCCTTTTTGTTGTAGGAGCGAGCTTGTTCGCGAAAATCATCAACGCTGACGTGTACTTTCTGAATGAACACGGCGCCTGAGAGTTTTTCACGAGCAAGCTCGCGCCTACCGTTGCGTAATAAAAATGTGCTATCCCTATGCGCTAGGGACTCATACATGAACGTGAAGCCGGCACTCGCCACGTGGAAGAAAAAACCAGAACGCCCATGACTGAACACCGCTCCCCCACCGCCGCAGAGTGGCTGATCCGCCAGGCCCAACCCGACGACGTACACGCCCTGGTTGAACTGGACGCCTACGCGGCTGCCCATGCCCACCGCCGCGTGTTTATCCACGATGCCGTGGTTAACCAGCAATGCCTGGTGGCAGTCAGCGACCACACGTGCGCCGGGTACCTGGTGCTCACCCACGACTTTTTCGATCACGGCTTTATTGCCCTTGTGGTGGTATCACCGACCTACCAGCGCCAGGGTGTGGCCCTGCGCCTGCTGGCGGCGGCCGAGGCGGCCTGCAAGACGCCGAAGTTGTTCGCCTCCACCAACGCCTCCAACCGCGCGTCCCAGGCATTGATGACAAAGGCCGGATTCATACCCAGCGGGCAGATCGAGAACCTCGACGAAGACGACCCCGAGTGCGTGTACGTCAAATTCCTGCGCTGATCTGCATCAGACCCAGGCCCAGGCGATCACCCACGCCGCCAGGTAAAGGCCCACACCAAACACGCCATGGTTGATCAGGCTGCGCAGTCGGTTCTTGCCTGGCGTCGGCGTCCTGGACGATGCAAACCCGGCCCCCATGGCCGGCTGTATCACAAACAGCGGAACGGCCACTGTCACAACACCCCACGCCAGTGCAGGTACAAAGGTCGGCGCCAGCAACCAGGCATCGCCTTCAATCCACACCAGCACCCACGCGAACACCACTCCGGTGACGTAATGCGCGATCCAACCCAGGGCTACTTCACCTCGAACGGGAAGCGCTTGCCCAATGCTTGAATGCGCAAATCGCCCCCGGCACGCATGGCCGACCCAACGCCCAACGAACGCAAAATTCAGGGTCGGAAAGCCAAGCACCTTCATCAGCAGCATCCACATATCCATCACCACGGTAGCCCCTGCCCCCAACAACACCACCTGTGCAACCCCTTCCAACGCTGTCATACCTACCTCTTAGTCATGGACCCATTCGACCTGCGCAGGCATCATAGAAGTTGAAGTCAACTTCAAGTCAATGGTCTGCCAATGGATATCACCGAGGTCGTCAAACGCACGGGCATTCCTGCCCATACGCTGCGTTTTTATGAAAAGAAGGGGTTGATTACATCGACCAGCCCGCCCGGTGCTCGCCGTCATTTCGCAGCAGCGGTCGTTGAGCAGTTGGCGGTCATCGCCCTCGGGCAGGCGGGTGGCCTGTCGCTGGACGAGATACACGCCATGCTGTCACCCAATGGCCAGGCCAATGTGGATAGAGCGGTACTGCTGGCCAAGGCCGACGAGATTGATGCCACGGTCAAACACCTGCAGGCGATGAGCCGGGGCTTGCGCCATGCGGCCGCCTGCCCTGCCCCCAACCACGCACAATGCCCGACTTTTCGCCGCCTACTCACCATCGCAGCAGCAGGAACCTTCAAGCGCGGCAGCGCCGGTCTCGCCAGGGTTCGGCCTGCTCACTCAAACACTGAGGCACTATGATTCGCCACTTTCAACCTGCCGACCTGGAACCCGTCCTGGATATTTGGCTGCACGCGTCCATCCTGGCCCACCACTTTATCGACCCCGCCTTCTGGCATGACCAACTGGGCGCCATGCGCGAGGTCTACCTGCCCAGCGCCGTGACCCGTGTGTTTGAAGCCGACGGGAAAGTGCTGGGCTTCAGTTGCGTATATGAAGACACCCTGGCGGCGCTGTTTGTCGCGCCTGAGCATCAGGGCAGTGGTATCGGTACACAATTGCTCAAGGACGCGCAGGCAGCCAGAACCTCACTTCAACTGAGCGTGTATTCGCAGAATGTTCCCAGCCTTCACTTCTACAAGAAGCACGGTTTTACCGTATTCAGAGAGCAACGGGACGAACACACAGGTCACCTTGAAACAGTGATGGGCTGGGCGCCTGATGGATTATTTGACCCACTGCCCTGATGACTCCAACCCGGCGCATCGGCGAGGAGTTGAAATGCCCTTGCGGCGGCCACCGGCATGCGTGTTCGGCGCTTGCCTATTGGCGATCAGCTAACGGTGTGACGCCTTGTTCAGGAACCTTTTCTTGAATACACAATCTGTGCATCTCCCTTGCGACCTAATTTGAGAACTACGCGCATGATTCTGAGAAAAGCCTGCCTGTGCCTTTTACTGCTAAGCGCCGGCTTCATTGCTGGCTATGCGGCCAAGCCCACTGCGCAGTTGGAAGTCACGGCAGGCCAACTCATGGAGTGTGGTGAAGTGATGATTCCGACGCTGGGGATGTGAGGTTAGAGCAGACAATCAATGCCCCGTGGCGTGCAGGGAAAATCCATTGCGTCCCGCAGCCTTCGCCGAGTAAAGCGCCTGATCAGCCGCCTCGATCAATCCGAGCGGCGGTTCCAGACGCAAACCCGTGCCCGCGGCAATGCCGATACTCACACTGACGTAACCGAACGGGCTGCCTGGGTGCGTGATGTTTTCGTGCTGCAGCGACTCAAGGATCCGTTGCGCGACCACCGCCGCGCCTTGGCTGTCGGTGCCGGGCATGATGATCGCCATTTCCTCACCGCCATAACGCGCCACCAGGTCTGACGGTCGTCGCGCGCATCGTTCCAATAGCCTGCTGACCCTCTGCAAGCAAGTGTCGCCGACCACGTGACCGAAGGCATCGTTGTAGCGTTTGAAATGGTCGATATCGATCATCAACAACGCCAGCGACGTACCTTCACGCTGCGCCCGGCGTGCTTCCAGGGCCAGTGTTTCATCGAAACAACGGCGGTTCGCCAAACCGGTCAACGCGTCCTTCATCGCCAGGAACGCCAATTGACGATTGGAATCGAGCAACTGTTGCTGGGCGACGCGCAGCGCCTCTTCCGCCGCGGTTCGCCGGCGAATATCCAGAATCAGGAACCAGCCGATCAGCCCGGTCAGCCCCAACAAGCCCGCCACCACGACTGCCGACAGTGCCGCCTCGATGCGCCACGCCGCGAGGGCTTCATGCTTGCCCAGCGCGACGGTGGTAATCAGCGGCAGCGTTTCGCTTTTGCGAAAGGCATACAACCGCTCCACACCATCCAGGCTGGAGGTATGCGCGGTGGTGCCAAAAGGCTGATCGAAATACTTGGCATAGATAGGCGACTTGGAAAAATTGCGCCCCATGTCCTGTTCACGGAAGGGATAGCGCACCAGCAACGTGCCGTCGGTGTAGGACAAGCCGATGGCACCCTCCAGGCCAACGTCAAGCTTGCCGAACACGCGCAGAAAGTTTTCCACCCCCAGCGTCACCGCAACCACCCCGGCAAAATTGCCCGATGCATCATTGAATCGGCGGCTGACGGTAACCACCCATTCCTGATTGGCACGGCTCTGAACCGGTGGGCCAATGAACGGCTCGGGGCTCGGATCGTCACGATGATGAATGAAATAGGCGCGATCGCTGCTATTGGCCCCCTCTGGAATCCGCCGGTTGGAGGACATCAACCAGCCGCCCTGACGGTCATACACCGTGATGCCACTGAGCTGCGGCATCAGCGGCTGCTGGCGGTTGATCAACGCATGGATACGCTCGATTTGCGCCGGGCCACTGCCTTCGGTTTCGAGGCGCTCGACCAGGCCCAGCAACAACAGCGCGCTTTGCCGGACGATACCTTCGGTATAGGTATTGAGTGCCTGGGTCAGGTTCAAACCATGCACATCCACTTCCGCCAGCGCGCGCTCACGCGAAGACAGAACCTTCCAGATCGTCAACGAGGTCAGGGAGCAACCAATCACCAACAGCAAAAGCATCACAAGGCGGGTATCGCGCTTCACGTCAGCACCTTAAGGAAGTCCGGTTTCCAGTCCAGCCATCATTCGAACGTCGGCACTTACAGAGGCCACCGGTTTATGGGCGCAAGCATACAAGCACTCTGCTTGCACTGCAGCAATAGCACCCACAGAAATTTCCTACACCAACAGCCTCGCCTCGGCTTGAACCAGACCATACGGCTCACGCCCCACCCTGCTGAAAACTCAACAGCGCCTGCTCAAGATCATCTATCGCGCCTTCAACCTCTGCCACACTCGCCTCAAGTGAAACAACCGATGCTTCAGGGCCAGTGCAAGCAACCTCCAGGGCCCGGCACCGTTCTACCAGTGCTCACCTTTAACCACACGGGCATCGGGCCGATGGCGTTGACCGCGAAGATGCGCTGCATGCGCTCCAGGCTCAGGTCCTCCAGACGCGACTGAGTCGTCAGCACGCCGGTATTATTGACCAGTACGTCGAGGCGCCCGAACCTGCGGTCGATGGCCGGGCGGTCGCGGCACCCACTCCGCGACTGCCACCGGTGATCAGGATCAGCGGTGCCTGCGAGACGTCAACCATTGAAAATACCTCCTTGGATGATGGCTGTATCAGCCGATGATAAGGGTGCCGCCGGCGATCACCACGCACGCCAGGACCCTGCGCGCGGTAAGGGTTTCGCCAAGAAAAAAGTAGCCAATCAACATCGCGAACAACACGCTGGTTTCGCGCAATGCCGATACCGCGCCCAACGGCGCTTCGTTCATCGCGTAGATCACGATTGCATAGGCCAGCAAAGACACCAGCCCGCCGACCACCGCGGCCAAGGTACCGGGGCGCAGGCTTAATAAACTGCGGGCATCGCGCAGGCCGATGTACACCGCTGGCATCATCACGCCCCACAACGCGCACATCCATACGGTATAGGCCAGCGGCGCGCCGGAGAGCCTGGCGCCGATACCGTCGACAACGCTGTAGGCCGCGATGAAACAGCCCGTTCCCAGCGCATAAGGCAGGCTGGGAACCGACAACCGACGCCCGCTGAAAGCCAGGGAAATAATCGCCCCTGACACCAGTGCAATCCCCAGCAACTCGACGGGCGCAATGCGTTCCCCGGCAAATACCGCAGCCCCCAGGGTGATCAGCGCCGGCGACGAGCCCCGGGAAATCGGATAGATCTGCCCCAGGTCGCCCACCCGGTAGCTGCGCACCAGGAACAGGTTGTAACCGACATGCAGCAACGCCGAAAGCACCCCATAGCCCCAGCTCTCAATCGCCGGCGTCACCATGAACGTAGCGGCGATGAGACTGGTGAAGGCAATGGCCATGCACATGACAGTCATCGACCATAGCCGGTCGGCACCACCACGCAATAGCGCGTTCCAGCTGGCATGAAGCAGGGCGGCGAACAGCACCAGGAAGATGATATGAGTAGGCATGCGCCATCTTAGGCAAGCCAAGGCCCCGGCTTACAGCGAAGTCTGCTCATCACAGCATGAACAGATACTCATACCTCATTGATCCGCCCGTTGTACTTTCAGCGCCTCGCTCATCAGCCATTGACGAAAGCTGAAGATATGCGGCTGGGTTTCGATGCCCTTGGGGCACACAAAATAGTAGGCAAGCGGTGACGGGAACGGCACATCGAACAGGCGCACCAGGCGGCCATCGCTGATTTCCTGCTCCACATGCCCGCTGCGCACCAACGCGATGCCATGGCCGAGCAGGGCCGCCTCGACGGTCATGTTGGTGTCGCCAAACCTGACGCTTTCCCTGAGCGGCGTAAAAGCCAGC
The DNA here is from genome assembly GCF_020790195.1 of Pseudomonas sp. HN8-3. Classification (NCBI taxonomy): domain Bacteria; kingdom Pseudomonadati; phylum Pseudomonadota; class Gammaproteobacteria; order Pseudomonadales; family Pseudomonadaceae; genus Pseudomonas; species Pseudomonas sp. HN8-3. The sequence continues at coordinate 2,295,702 of NZ_CP086206.1, read as the reverse complement.
CCCACCGCTTGAAACCAGACCTCCCATTTCGGTGCCAGCTCGGCGCCATCGCGGGCCAGCAGCGGGAAGTCCAATAAATGGGCGGGGCTGCCCGGGGTGCCAAGGCGCCGCAACAGTTCGGGGCTGGCCACGGGAAACACCTGCTCGCCGAACAAAAACTCCGAATACAGGCCCGGGTAATTCCCCTTGCCCAGCCGGACCGCGACATCCGCTTGGGCGTCGGAAAAGTGGATGACGTCGTCCGTGGTGTCCAGCGCAACCAGCAGCTCGGGGTGCTGGCGAGCGAGGTTCGGCAAGCGTGGCAGCAGCCATTTCAAGGCAAAGGAATAAGTGGTGCTGACCTTGAGCCGTACCCTGCCCTTTTGCTCGCGCAGGTCGGCCAGGGTCGCCTCCAGGCTCATGAAGAATTCGCGCACGATGGGCGCCAGGGTAGCCCCCGCCGGGGTCAGGCGTAACGACTGGCCACGCTCGAACAACGCCAGGCCCCAAAGCGCTTCCAGGTGTTTGAGCTGGTGGCTGACCGCGCTCTGAGTAACATGCAACTCCTGCGCGGCCGCGGTAAAGGTCGGGTGGCGAGTGGCGGCTTCGAAGGCGCGCAAGGTCGCGGTGGGCGGCAGATCTCTCATAGATAGGGTGTCCGGCGAGTTAGCAGTAAGCGCTGAGCATGAGCATTGACTCATGTTAGCCCTAAAGCACCAGGTTCGCGTATTGCTCCAGCAGCCGCGCCAAGTGCTGATATCCGCTCGCCAGATGAGGCGCACCAAGCCTGCTCAACGACCGGGATGTGCGCCGCGCCTGTGCGGCGCCGATCGCGGGATGATGGGCATATCGTGCAACCCGCCGCGCACCGCTTTGCACGCATCGGGCCACGGGAGATGCCGGATCAACACCGCTGGCTTTGCGCTGTAGCCGATTCAATTGCTTGCTCAGTTGCAGCGACAAGTAGCCCGCCGGGTCAGCGTGCGGGTGATCAGCGCCAAGCAAACTCTTCAACGTAACTAACCGGTGTTGTTGCTCCGCTTGCCATTGAGCATGATCGATTGTATTTGCCTGGCGTAGCAGCAGGCGTGTGTGCCGGTGCAGCGCACGTGTCAATGCGCGTACCTGCCTGGCTGGATCTTTGGGCAGGATCTGAAACGCCAGGAGGCACACAATCATCGCCACGATCCAGGCCAGCGCCTGGTTGGCGAAACCGACGAAATCGTAGGTGGCGGTCATACCGGTGCTCACCAGGGTGTTGAAGCCGATCAGGTAGGCAACCCCTTGCAGGGCATGGCGCGGCTGGCTCGTGGCATGGATGCCGAATGACCAGAAGCCCGCCATGACCAGCAACAACAGAGGGAAGCCGTTGATCTGTGGCATCAACAGGAATTTGCACAGCGCCGCCGCCACAATCGCGTAGAGCGTGCCGCGGATAAAACCGTTGATACCTTGGGCTGGCGCGGCAGCCGTCGCCACCAGGGTGCAGTACGGCCCCAGCACCGCCAGTAATGTGGGCCCTTGATCCCAGCCGCTGAAATACCAGATCGCACCCGCACTCAGTATGGCGAGCAGTGCCCGGATGCCGTTTCGCGCCGCATCCGCGTAATGGCGGTGATACCCCACGGCGCGTACTGGCGCGCGGCGAGCCTGGTCGAGGCTGGCGAAGTTCAACAGGGCCTCGCCCAAGTCCGCCAATTGGTCGTCCAAGCGTTCGCTGCGCAACCGCAGGTGTGGGCTTGAGTGGGCGCAATCATCCACCCAGCGACGCAGTTGCTCCAGTGTCGCGGCCGCGGCGCGAAAGTCGCAGCGAGCCTGCGCCAGGCATTCACTCAGTTGCTGCAAGCCTGTGCTTATGCGGGCGCGCAACGCGGGGTCGATTGCGGGGTCGGGGTCGTCCGGGTGCACGTCGAGCACAGCCGACTGCAGATGCGCCAGGCCGGCCTGAATCGCCAGCTGCCGCGAGCGGATCAGCGACGATTCGCCACGGCCGAGCCCAAGCTGGTCGTCCACCTTGCTGATATCGATCGCGAGCTGGTGCCGTTGCGTCGCCAGCTGCGCAGGCTCTTCACCCACAAGGCTTGCCGCGAGCAGCCGGGCGCTGCGCGCACAGGCGTCGATCAGCGAGCTTCGAACTTTATGCGCCATGGTCTTGGCGCTGAACAGCGTCGCTACCAGGCTCAAGCTGAGCACGCCGAGCGCTACCGCCGTGCCACGAGTGATGATGTGGTCGAAGCCCTGTTCCGGGGCGACGATGGCAGGGCCCAGCGCCAAACACACCGTATAGCCCGCCACCACTGCCGCGGTGGCCTGGTAATGACGCAAAACCGTCATTGCACCGACGCACAGGCCCAGCCATATACCGACGCCCAGTATGAACAACAGCATCTGTTGTGCGAACAGCCCTATCAGCACGAAGGCCGCGACCATGCCGACCAGGGTGCCCAGCATCCGGTACACACCCTTGCCTCGCACTGCCCCTTGGATGGGCTGCACCAGCAACAACACCGTGGACGCACCCGAGAATGGCGAATCCAGATGCAGTTGGAAACCAAGCCAGAGTGCCAGGCTTGCCGCCAGGATACTGCGCAGCACGTAGGCAAGCGTGGCGGACGTCCAGGGCCGAGGGATCGCCGCGAAAAAGCGTGTCGCCAGGCCAGTCATCACATGAACGCCTGCAGCCATTGGGTGAGTCGCCAGCGCGCTGCGGCGCCCGGCTGCGTCACTTCGACACTGGCGGTCATGCCCGCCGCCAACTCTACCCCGTCCGGCACCTTGTCCAACTCGATGCGCACGGGCACTCGCTGGGCCAGACGAATCCAACTGAAGGTCGGGCTCACCTGGGGCAAGCCGCTGTCGTTGCGCAACTCATTGGTGTCGGCAATGCCTCTGCCCAGGCTTGCCACGTGGCCTTCCAGCAGCGGGTCAAAGCCCATCAGCTTGATCGACACCGGTGCGCCGATGAGTACACCCGGCAGCTTGGTCTCTTCAAAATAGCCCGTGATCCAGAAACTATGAGCGTCGACCACGAACAGGTTGGTAGCACCCGCCTGCGCATAGTCACCGGGCTGCAACCGCAGTTGCGTGACGTAGCCGTCCACTGGCGAACGCACAGTCGTGCGGTCAAGGTCGAGCTGGGCCTGGGCCAACTGGCTGCGTGCCGCGTCCAAACGTGCTTGGGCCACGGCCAAGTCACGCGCCGCGTTGTCGATCTCTTCCCGGGCGATGGCGCCGCCCAGTTGCGCGCGCCGCTTGAACTGCGCACTGCGCTGCTCGAACACACTCCGCGCTTCTGCGAATTGCGCTGCGCGCTGCTGCTGGGTCAATCGATAAGCACGCGTATCAATCCGATAGAGCAAAGCACCCTTTGCCACCCATTGGTTGTCACTGACCCATAACTGATCGATTTGGCCGGACACCTCGGGCGCAATGCGGATCACCTGTGCACTCACCCGCCCATCCCGCGTCCAGGGCGCCAGCACGTATGCCCGCCAGAGTTGCAGGCAAAACACCAGGGCCAGCACGCCAAGCCCCACGGTGGCGGCAGTTTTAAGCAGTTTGACGATAGACATGCGCGGCCTCGCTCAGCAATGGACGACCATCGTCGACACGACGATGAGCGAGACAAAAAAACGCGCCAGCGCCGGGTGCCACGCTCGGTCCAGCCAGCGACCGGCCAGACGTTCGATCAGCCGGTAGGCCAGGAGGGACGCACCCAGGTAGATCAACAAGGGCGGAAAGTAGAGGTTGGCAATCGAGATTTCGCTAAGCATGGCAAGCACCGGGATTCGGAAGGTTCTAGCAGTCGCCCGCCCAAGGAAGGCAGGCTTGTAGGTGATGCTAGGGAATTACTGCCACTGCCGATATTGAGTACACTGCCAAAATATAATCAAATCCGGACAACCCTGGATGAGCTTGCATGGCACAGATCCAAGTCGATCAGTTTGAGTACGACACCCTTTCCCAGCCCGCCGTAGCGCTGATGCTGGAACCCCAGCGCAACGACAGCGAGTCTGCCGTACACAAGCACCGCAAGGGGCAACTGGTGGTGGCGTGTTGCGGTGGCATTGTGTGTACGGTGGAAGATGGCGTGTGGATGGTGCCGTCAGGGTTCGGCGTGTGGATCCCGGGGGGCGTCGCTCATAGCAACCGCGTGACAGCCAACGGGCAGGTGTGTTTTCTGTTCGTGGAGCCCGGCGCTGCATCGCTGCCGGATCGCTGCTGTACCTTGGCGCTGTCGCCATTGATCCTTGAGCTGATCCTGCACCTGAGCGGCCAGGCTCAGGATTACCCGGCCGATTCACGCACTGCTCGATTGGCCCGCGTACTGCTCGAAGCGCTTGAACTGGCCCCCACCGAACAACTCTACCTGCCTCTACCCGCCTCAAACCCGCTGCGCACCATCGCCCGGGCCCTGGCGCAGGATCCCGCCAACCGCGCCACCATGGCAAACTGGGCACGCCACGTGGCCATGAGCGAACGCTCGCTGGCCCGCCTGGTAAAAGCCGAAACCGGCCTGACCTTCGGACAATGGCGCAAGCAATGGCAGATCATCGTCGCCCTGCAAAGCCTGGCCGAAGGGCAATCAGTGCAGAGAACCGCTGAAGCGCTCGGCTATGAGTCAGTCAGCTCGTTCATCACGATGTTTCGTAAAACCCTGGGCACCTCACCGGCCCGTTACCTGCGCAACACCGTGGGTCTTACCTAAGACTCCAGCGTCAGCGCAATTTTCAACCGCAGATCCTTTTCCGCAAATGGCTTATGCAACACCGGACAGCCCCTGAACTCTTCCGGCAGGCCACTGCCGCCGTAGCCCGTACTGAACAAAAACGGAATGTGGCGTGCGCGCAGAATCCGCGCCACTGGGAAGACGTATTCTCCAGCCAGGTTCACGTCGAGGATCGCCAAGTTGACATCCACCACCCCTGCCACGTGTATCGCCTTGGCGAGTTGGGCCACGGAGGCGACTACGGTGCACTCCAGGTCTTCGAGCATTTCCTCGATCAACATGGCGATGGTGCCCTCGTCTTCAACCAGGAGCACTCTGGTGCCTGGGAACGTGGTCATGTCTGGTTCTCAGCGAGCATAAACGAGAAGCGGCAGTGAACGCCCTCAGGGGCGAAGTCAAGTTCGAACGAACCGCCTAGATCACGCTCGATACAGCGCTTCATCAACCGCGAACCCAAGCCTTCGCGCTCCGGCGTGGAGACCGAAGGCCCGCCTTGTTCGCGCCAGTCCACGGTGAGCAGCGCGCCGCTGGGCTGGGGTCGCACGCTCCAGCTCACCGAGAGTGTCCCGGTGTCGGTGGACATCGCTCCGTATTTGAGGGCGTTGATCGCCAGTTCGTTAAGTGTCATGGTCAGGTTCAGGGCGACGCGGGTGTCGACCTCGATGGCATCACCGGCAATCACCACGCGACCGGAATCATGGCCAAACACCGGCACCAACACTTCCTGGGCCAGCACTCCCAGCGGCGTAAGGCCCCAATGCCGCTTCGTCAGCAGGTCATGGGCACGCGACAAGGCGAGCAATCGGGCTTCGAACCGGGTGTAGCCGTCCCTGGCATCCTGCGCGTTACGCGCGGTCTGGGACGCCAGGGACTGGACCGTGGCCAGGGTGTTCTTGACCCGATGATTGAGTTCATCGATCAAGTTCTTTTGTCGGTCTTCGGCCTGCTTTCGCTCGGTGATATCCACAAGCATGTTGATCGCGCCGATCAGATTGCCATCGGCATCGTGCAGCGGGGTCGGATACGGCGTGAAAGACACGCGGGTGCCATCCGGACGCTCGGCGACGGCCTCGACGCCGCGTATGGCGCGGTTTTCCTTGAGTGCCACGGCCATCGGGCATTGGTCGTGAGGCAGAAAAGAGCCGTCGGTGTTAAATAGTTTCCAGGTGACACACCACAGGTCGCCCAGTTGCGGCGTGCGCCCCGACAACTCGACGGCCGCACGATTATAAAAAGTGATACGCCCTTCGGCGTCGGTGGTGTAGACCGCTGCCGGCAGCGCCTCGAGCAGATCGCGCATGTGCCGTTCGCTTTCACGCACCCGGTTTTCCATTTTTCGGGCCAGCGTGACGTCCTGAATGACCCGCACACCATAGCGGAATCGGCCATCCGGCGCCCTGACCGACGAGCTATGAACATCCAGATAAAGCGCCTGGCCATCGAGCTTGAACGCGCGTTTGCGCAACACGTAGTTGTCCAGTTCACCCGCCACCTGTCGTGCGTATAACGCCGCGTCCTGCTCGACACTGTCTGGGTGGGTGTAGTCCAGGAAGGTCATCGCCAGCAATTGCTCACGAGGGCGCCCGAGCATGGTGCAAAGGGCATCGTTGACCCGCAGCAGGCGACCGTCCTCGCCAGCCTCGGCAATGCCGATGGTCGCCGCCTCGTAGGTCGCCGCCAGCCGGTCATCGCTCTCCTGGCGCCCGGTTTCGGCGTCGTGCACGCGGGTCACGTCAATCGTGAAGCAACGTGTGTTGAAGAACTTGCCGTCTTCGAATCGCCCATTCGAGGTAATCGCTACGTGCCTGATGCTGCCGTCCTTGGCCCGCAGGCGCGCCGGGTAACTGTTCAGGCAATCGCCGCTGCCGAGTTTATGGAGGATGTCGCCGATGACCGGTTCATCCACATGAAATTCAGTGATGTGACGGCCGATGTATTCGTCCGCGCAATAGCCCAGCAGCGATAACTCGGCTTTATTGGCGCGCAGGATAATGCCTTCGCCGCTGACAATATGCAGGCCCACGGCGCTGTTTTCGAAAAAGTCTTCGAGGTCGGAACTTTTGCGTCGCAGCTCCTCGGCTATTGCGTGGTGCGCCGAGACGTCCTGAAAGCAATTGATCGCGCCCTGGATTCGTCCATGGCGATCGCTAAGCGTGCGGATATTCATGAGCGCTACGAAGCGAGATCCGTCAGGGCGCTCGATCAAGACTTCCTGGTTACGCGCACACAGGCCAGCGTTGAGCGTCGACGCCATCGGACATTCGTCGACCGCCAATGGAGCGCCGTCTGTCGTATAAAGTCGATATGAGCCGCAATAGCGGTCGCCATGCTTACCGAGGGCTGGTGTTCGTCCCCACAAACTAACCGCTTCGCTGTTGAACCTGACGAGCCACCCGTCGCGGTCACAGAGGTAAATTGCCCCCGGAATCACATCGAGCAAGTGAGTCCCCATCGCGACCAGGCTCTCGTATTCACTGGGTTCGCGTGTGGTTGTGGGGGGCTGGTCAACATTCAACATACTTGATCCTCAATGCACCTGTATTGAAAAACGCGACTGCTATTGCCGCCTTTCGCTCTTCCCTGAGTGTATGTACTGAAAAAGCATTCCACCTTGGATAAATTTCATTCACACGCAAGACTTTGCCTCGGGCGCTGGAAGCGCCGAATGGGAACGAAACATGAAGCCTACCGCTCAGTATAGTGTTGCCGCTTCGAGTTTATCAGCCGACGTAGCATGAGGAGAGACTGTGTCCACTTCCAAGCTGACCTCGCGTGTTCTCAATACACCGCGCCATACGACGCACTATGTAGAGATGGGACCGGCCGATGGGCCATTGATGCTGTTCCTGCACGGTTGGCCGGAGCTCAGCCTGATCTGGCGCGCACAGATCCAAGCATTCGCGGCACAAGGCTGGCACTGCGTTGCACCCGACATGCGCGGTTATGGTCGTTCTTCTGCACCCGCGCCCACGCAGGCGTACACCCTTGAAAACATCGTGGCCGACATGGCAGAGCTTCACGACCATCTCGGTGGCAGGCCCGCCATTTGGGTAGGCCACGATTGGGGCAGCGTCGTGGCGGGTGAACTGGTCGCTCATGAGCCTCAGCGCAGCTGCGGTGTTGTATTGATTTCGGTCCCGTACTTCCCCACCACTAACGCGCTGCCAACGCTCGTCCCACTGGTTGACCGCTCGATCTACCCGGCGGACACGTATCCGGACGGTCAATGGGATTATTACCGCTACTACAACACACACTTTGCGTGCGCTGTCGCTGACCTTGATGCGGATAAAGCCGCATCGCTGGCGTCGATTTATCGCCGAGGCGACCCGGCGAATATCGGCAAGATTGCAGCGAATGCCGAAGTGACCCGCAAGGGCGGGCGGTTCGGCCAAGCGCACCGGGCCCCCCTCACCCAGCCAGACCTTGCACTCTGGCCGCAGGCAGACTTCGCGCAATTGGTGCGCAGTTTCCAGGCGCATGGTTTCCGCGCTCCCTGCGCGTGGTATTTAAACGACGATGCCAACATTGAGTATGCACACCGGGCGTGCAATGGCGGCCTCTTGTCATTGCCAGTGTTGTTTGTGAACGGCGATTACGATCAGATGAACACCATCAAAGGTAATCATCTGGGCGATCCAATGCGAGCGGCCTGCGTAGATCTCACCGTGGCGAGCCTACCCGGCGGGCATTGGTTGCCGGTGGAATGCAAGGTCGAACTCGTTGAAGCCATAAGCACCTGGCTACGCAAGCTCAGGTCCCACTCTTGACCTTGCTCCAGACCCGCGTACGCACGCGCTCCAGTTTCAAGGGCAGCGGCTCCAGCGCAAATAGCGTATCCAGCACTGCCTTGGAAGGATAAACCCCAGGATTATCGCGCACCTTCGCATCAACCAGCCCTTTGGCGTCCTTGTTGGCATTGGCATAGCTGAGGTAATTGGACGACGCGGCAATCACCGGCGGGCGCAGCATGTAGTCGATGAACGCCAGGCCCTGCTGGGGATTCGGTGCATCGTTGAGCAGTACCAGGTTTTCCACCCAGATCGGCGCGCCTTCCTTGGGGATGCTGTACTGGATCCGGCGACCATTGCCGGCGGCATCGGCCGCTTTGCGAGCGTCCATTACGCCGCCCGCCCAGCCGACGACAGCGCAGATATCGCCATTGGCCAGATCGGTGATAAAGCGCGAGGAGTCGAAGTAGCGAATGTGCGGGCGCAGTTTCAACAGCAGGGCCTGGGCCTTGAGGTAGTCTTCCGGGTTCTGGCTGTTATAGGGCAACCCCAGATAGTGCAAGGCGATCGGGATGATTTCAGCGGGCGCATCCAGCATCGCCACGCCGCACTCGCCCAGCCTGGCGAGGTTTTCTTCTTTGAAAATCAGGTCCCAGGAATCTACCGGTGCGTTGTCACCCAGGAGCGCGTGGACTTTGGCGACGTCGTAACCAATGCCGGTGGTGCCCCACAGATAAGGCACGGCAAAACGATTACCGGGGTCGTTGCTGCTGACCTTGGCCAGGATATCCGGATCCAGATGTGACAGGTTGGTCAGTTGCGAGCGATCCAGTTCCTTGAGTACACCGGCCTTGATCAGGTTCGGCAACAGGTCGCCGGTAGCGACTACCACGTCATAGCCGCTACGCCCGGCCATAAGTTTGCTTTGCATGACCTCGCTGTTGTCGAACACGTCGTAGGCCGATTGAATGCCGGTCTGCGCCTGGAAATCCTTCAGCGTAGTGGGCGCGATGAAGTCATACCAGTTATAGATATTGACCTTCGGCTCCGCCGCCTGAGCGCATGCCATTGCGCCGCTGATAACGGCAGCCAGCCCCCATTGCATGCATCGAATAGCGATCATCACGAACTCCTGGGCCGGCACCTGCGCACCAGCTGATTATTGTTATGGAGGGTACAAACGCAGTCAGCGAATAAGCAGTTCACGGCGGCCATTGGGATGCTCGACAGCCTCGCCTTGCAGCAGCAACCGACGATCATTGAGGTAGTGATAATCCCTGCGAGCCGCCTTGATTTGAGCAAGGTCCAGACCGAACGCATGACGGGTTTCTTCGCGCCCGGCTTCGTACGGCACGCGACCAAACGGGTCGACCACCGTGCTGCCGCCAGCAAATACCAGACCGTCATCGCCCTGCCCCGCGCGGTTGACCATCACGCAGAACACCTGGTTTTCCTGGGCCCTGGCCATGATCGCGGTGCGATGCACCGGGCCGTAGGGGTCCATGTTGCCGTTGGTGACGATGATCAATTCGGCACCCAATTGCCCCAGCGCCCGCGCCGTTTCCGGCAGCTCGATGTCGTAGCAGATCAGCAGGCCGACACGCACGCCGTTCCACAGCGTAGTGACGAAGCGATCGCCTGGCGTGATGTCGGCGCGCTCGGAGGGCCACAGATGGGTTTTGCGATAGCGCAGGGCAATACCCTCGGGTGTGATCAATACCGAGGTGTTGTAATAGGCGTCCGCATCACGTTCGACCAAGCCAATCACAACCGACACATTGCGTTGGCGCACCGCCTGCTGCACGGTTTGCAGCGTCGGGCCGTCCAGAGGCTCGGCGACCTTGGCCAGTTGTTCGCCACCGACGAAGCCCATCAAATGGGTTTCCGGAAATACCAGCAAGTCGGTATCCGCGTTGCAGTTGGCGATGGTCTCCAAGGTGCGTCCCAGGTTATAAGCGGTATCACCGTCGCGGCCGGCTAACTGCAAGAGTTCGATGTTCATGGCAGGTCCTTGGGCAAAGTGGAAACCCGAATTTACCCGGGCCTTCAAATGAGTATGGGGTGCAGCGCAATGGGAAAAAATCACTTCAATGGGGTACCCCGCAATGGGTAGTCAAACCAATCTGACCTTGCAGGATGTGGCCTGGCATGACGCGGTCGGGCGGCTGATCGAAAACCTCGACCAACCGCACTTCTGGGTATCCATGACGCGTTTGCTCGGGCGCTATGTGCCGGTGGACAGCTGGGTGGTACTGATCTTCAACCCTGGCAGGCCACTGGTACTGGCTGAATCGCCTACGGAGGAAGGCGGCACCGACTCGCTGTTCCAGGACTACCTCAAGGGGCTTTACCTGCTCGATCCGTTTTACCTGGCCAATCGCGAATCACCGCGAAGTGGGCTGTTTCAACTGGACGACGTTGCCCCCGAGTGTTTTGAGCAGACCGATTATTACCAGCGCTACTTCCGCCTGAACGTGGTCGCCGATGAGATACATCTCAATGTGCAACTCGATCCCCAGCGCACTCTGAGCCTGTCGTTGGGCAGCCGTTGCCGCTTCAGCCAGGAGCAACTGGCACTGCTGCGGTTGATCCAGCCCTGGGTGGCCGGCCTGATGCGTCAGCGCTGCGTGTTTGAACAGGCTTCGAACAGCGCGCCGTCAGCAGAGCCGTCAACGGACTGGCAAGAGCGCCTGCTGTCACCGACGCTGCAGATCAGCTCGGCGTTGTCGAGCCGTGAAGCCGAGGTAGCGCAGTTGATGCTCAGTGGCTGCTCGAACAAAGAGATCGCCCGCAAGCTGGCGATCTCTGCCGAAACGGTCAAGGTGCATCGCAAGCACATGTACAACAAGCTGGGGATCAAATCCCAGTCCGAGCTGTTCCTATTGTTCCTTCAGGCTCAGGAGTGAACAGCAGCCGTCCAACCCACCTTCGTCATCGCCGCCAGCAATTGTTCAGGTTTGAGCGCCAGTGCTTGTCGGCCACGGCCCTGCAGGTCGTTGGCGGCCAACAGAGCATTGAGAATTGCTTCCTCGACGGCGTCCGCAGCGGCCACAAACAACGCGGAGATGTAGTCGTTATTGACCATCTGTAAGGCCGTGGTCGGCGGGCCGGGTTGCCCGAGATTAGCAACCGGCAAGCCGGTATTGCCTACAGAGAACGCGATGAAGATGTCGCCGCTGTCGTCTTCGGTGCCGCCACCGACCCGCGCCAAACCGATACTCGCACGCTGTGCCAGGCGTGTGCATTGATGGGGCAGCAAGGGCGCGTCGGTGGCGATGGTGATCACGATAGACCCCATGCCAGGCACGCCGACGTTCACCGGCCCGTCATAAGGCGAAGGCGTGTCCTGCAATACGCTGCCCACCGGGTAACCCGCCACGCGCAAGGCGCTGCGTACGCCGTAGTTGGCCTGCACCAGTGCGCCCACGGTCCAGCCGCCCTCTTCGGCGCTCAGCACGCGAGACGACGTACCAATCCCACCTTTGAATTCATGGCAGATCATCCCGTTACCGCCGCCCACGCAGCCTTCCTGCACCGGGCCGCTGTGTGCATCCGCCAATGCGGCGTGCACATGCTCGGCGGTGACGTGCTGGTCCCAGATATCGCTCAAAATGCCATCGTAGGTTTCCAGCACCACCGGCATGCACCAATAGGTGTGTTGCTTGCCCATTTCACGTTCGGCGGCCACCAGTGCATCACGTACCACGCCGACGCTGTGGGTATTGGTGTAGGCAATGGGTGTGGTCAGCAAGCCTGCTTCGCGAATCCACTCCAGACCGGTGGCGTCGCCGTTGCCGTTGAGCACGTGAACGCCGGCGAAACACGGCGCCAGATGAGCTGCGACCGGCCGCGGCTCGATGATGGTCACACCGGTATGCATCGAGCCGTCGGTGCTTTCGGCATTGAGGGTGTGATGGCCGACGCGAACGCCGGGCACGTCGGTGATGGCGTTGAACGCCCCGGGTGTGCCCGTGCCAATGGTGATGCCCAGGTCTCGTAAGCGCATGTTTTTACTCTCGATAAGCCCGTGAAGAATTGGCTCAAGTCTAGGTAGTCGGCCAGCCGTTGACGATAACCCACAGTTGTTACCCCCGATGAGTTAGGTCGGCCCCGCTTTGGACGATGGCAAATGAAGCCTGGGGTTTCGGGCATGGTGCCAATCGCACCGGTCCGTATCATTTGCCAATGGGCAAAGCCCTCTAAACCGCATTCACATCCCGCTTGCAAACATTCACTCGGCAAAAGCCCTGAGCGCTGGGCTGGGAGACTCATGTCCGTCGATATCACTAAACACGGCTCAAAAGGCTTGATGTTTTTTCTCGCGCTGTCACTGACCGCAGCGCTCATGAACAGCAGCGCACCCACGCCGCTGTACCCTTTTTACCAAGAACACCTGCAGATCAACGCTGTGGACCTGACGTTTATATTCGGCGCCTACGGTGCCGGTGTTTTGCTGGCTTTGATGACCCTGGCGCGCATCGCCGGCCATGTCAAAGACCAGCGTTTTTTGCTGCTCCCAGCCATTGCACTGGTGCTGATCGGCGCCTGGTTGTGCGCCGAATGCGATTCGTTGTGGGCCCTATGTGCGGCCCGCGCCATCTCGGGGCTTGGCGCAGGGATCATGACCACCGCGGTGAACGTGACGCTGGTGCGGTTCGGTCCGCTCGACAACGGCAAGTTGGCGGCGACGCTGGCCACCTTGGCAATGATCCTGGGGTTGGCTTTCGGCCCAGTGCTCAGCGGCGTGGCACTGCAACTGAACCTGTACCCGGCCAGCCTGCCCTTCTGGTCGATCATGGCCCTGGTCGCTGTCGCCGCCCTCGGCGTACTGGCGCTCTGGCCCCGCCACGCCCTCCAGGCCCACACCGCCGCTCACACTGCACAAGCGTCGTTACGTGAAGGCCTGCGGGGTATTGGTCGGCCCTTCCACTTGTGCGCGTGGTCGGTGTTTTTCAGCTGGTCGTTCACGGCCTGCGTCTTCGTGATTGGCCCCGGCGCTGCCGAACAGCAACTGGGCTTGAGTGACCGCGGCATGTTTGGCTACAGCATGGCGGTGTACCTGTTGATCGCCGGGGCCAGCCAGCTGTATTGCAAACGCCTGGATGCAGCGCGTGCATTGCGTTCTGGGCTGCTCGCCCAGTGTGCGGCCTTCCTGCTCCTGCTGACGGCCTTCTCGGTCCATTCGCTGACGCTCGCCGCGTTGGCCCTGGTAATCGGCGGCTATGCCTACGGGGCCATTTTTGTCGGCAGTGCGCGGCTGATCAATCAGCTGGCTCCCGCCAACTGCCACGCCAAGTTGGTGGCGTATTTCTATATGACCATCTACCTGTTCAACGCTGTGCCTATTCCGCTTGGGCTACTGGTGGATTCGATGGGGCTTGCCCCGAGCGTGGTCGCCGCCTTGGTCTTTTTTCTGGGGCTCGGTGCCGTGCTGGCGATTCTCGCTGCACGGGTCCGACTCCCTCATGCGCATCAACAGTCCAGTTGAGCGCTCGTCACCGTTGAGCCATCAGGGCTCTTAATTTTTTGCCTTACGTCAGTACCGGAATCATGCATAAAAAACTTAAAGTGTGCGTCACGATTGCTGCGGTGCTCGCCATTGGCGGCGCCGTCGGCTTGTACCGGCAGTCCACCTCTGCGCAACCTACCCAAACGACGGCCGGAACGGCTGCGCCGGCCATCCAGGTAGCCGTCGCCACCGCCACGCAAGCCGATATGCCTAACACGTTGGCGGGTATCGGTGAACTGGAAGCCACCCACCAAGTCATGGTCACCGCCGAAAGCGGTGGCCTGGTACGTGCCATTGCATTCCAACCCGGCGAGCGGGTGAAAGCCGGGCAAACTCTGGTGCGACTCAACGATGCGCCGGAGCAAGGCGAACTGGCCAGGCTTCAGGCCCAGGCCGCCAACGCCAAGGCCAAGTTGCAACGAACCCAACGCTTGCTGCCCCAACAGGCGGCGACGCAAGAGGAACTGGATCAGGTGCAGTCCGCCTACTCCCAGGCGCTGGCCGATATCGTGCGGATCAAGGCGCTGATCGATCAGAAACGCATCAAGGCCCCTTTCACCGGCGTGCTGGGTGTACGCAAGGTCAACCTGGGCCAGTTCGTGCAGGCCGGAGATGCCATGGTGTCGCTGACCGACGCACAGACGCTGTACGCCAACATCACCCTGCCCGAACGTGCCCTGGCACAGCTCAAAACGGGCCAGGAGATGAGCGTCAGCGTAGACGCGTACCCCCAGCGCTTGTTCATGGGCCACGTCAGTACCCTCGAACCACGTATCGACCCCGGCACCCGCACGGTGCTGGTCCAGGCCACGGTTCCGAATCCGGACAACCTGCTGTCACCCGGCATGTACGCCAATGGCGAAGTCCATCTGCCAGCCAAAAAAGACGTGATCAGCGTGCCTGAAACAGCCGTGAGCTACAGCGCCTACGGTGACTTTGTCTACGTCGTCGAGGGCGCTGATACCCAACTGACCAACACGGTACGCCAAGTCTACGTGAAGACCGGCGAACGCTCGGATGGCCGGGTCGTGCTGCTTGACGGCGTAAAGGCCGGTGATCGCGTGGTCACCTCCGGTCAGTTGCGCTTGAGCAGCGACGCCCTGGTACGCATTGCGCTCAAGGACACCGTAGGGCTCGACCAAGCCGCAAGCCGCTGATACACCAAGGATCTGAAAATGAAATTCACCGACTTGTTCGTGCGGCGCCCGGTGTTGGCGCTGGTGGTCAGCACCCTGATTTTATTGATGGGGCTGCTGGCCATAAATAACCTGCCGATTCGTCAGTACCCCCTGACGGAAAGCTCCACGCTGACGATCACCACCCAGTACCCCGGTGCTTCACCGCAATTGATGCAGGGTTTCGTCACCCAGGCCATCGCGCAATCGGTCGCCACCGTGGAAGACGTGGACTACATGAGCTCGACGTCGACCCAGGGCAAAAGCGTGATCACCGTGCGCATGAAGCTCAACGCCGACTCCAACAAGGCCATGACCCAGGTGATGGCCAAGGTCAACGAGGTCAAATACCGCTTGCCGGAGCAGGCTTACGATCCGGTGATTGTGAAGTCCTCCGGTGAGGCCACAGCCGTGGCCTATGTGGGTTTTTCCAGCCCGACCCTGTCCACCGCCGCACTCTCGGACTACTTGCAGCGCGTGGTGCAACCGCAACTGTCTTCCATCGAAGGGGTCGGCAGCATCAACCTCAGCGGCGGGCAGACAATGGCCATGCGTATCTGGCTGGATGCCAATCGCATGGCCGCCCATGGCATTTCCGGCAGCGATGTGGCCCAGGCCCTGTTGAATAACAACGTGCAGGCTGCGCCCGGCCAGGCCAAGGGTTTGTATGTGGTGTCGGATATCCAGATCAACACCGACCTGGTCGATGTCGCCGAGTTTCGACAGTTGGTGGTCAAGTCCAGCGCTGCCGGTGTGGTGCACCTGAATGATATCGCTACCGTGGAACTGGGCGCCGCGTCCACCGACACCAGCGCCACCATGGACGGAGTTCAAGCAGTGTTTTTCGGCCTGAATGCCGCGCCCAATGCCAACCCGCTGGTGATCGTCAAGAAGGTAAATGAATTGCTGCCGGGGATCCGCGCCAACCTGCCGCCGGACGTGAAAGTCGCTGTGCCGTTTGAGCTGGCACGTTTTATCAGCGCATCGATTGATGAAGTACTCGGTACGCTGGGCGAAGCCATTGCCATCGTGGTACTGGTGATTTTCTTGAGCCTGGGTTCGGCGCGGGCAGTGATCATCCCGGTGGTCACCATTCCCTTGTCGATGTTGGGTGCGGCCGCATTCATGTCGATGTTCGGGTTCAGCATTAACTTGCTGACCTTGCTGGCGATGGTATTGGCCATCGGCCTGGTGGTGGATGACGCGATCATTGTGGTGGAGAACGTTCACCGTCATATCGAAGAAGGCAAGTCTCCCACATATGCAGCCCTGCTGGGCGCACGTGAGGTGGCAGCGCCGGTGATTGCGATGACCCTGACGCTGGCGGCCGTGTATGCGCCCATAGGCCTCATGGGCGGGCTGACCGGCTCGCTGTTCAAGGAGTTCGCCTTCACCTTGGCCGGCTCGGTGGTGGTCTCAGGCATTATCGCGCTTACGCTGTCGCCGGTCATGAGCTCACTGCTGCTCAACAGCCAGATGAACGAAGGCTGGATGGCGCGCAAGGCCGAGAGATTCTTTCACCGTCTCGGCAGCGCGTATGGCCGGGTGCTGGATCTGTCGCTGCACCACCGTTGGGTCACGTTTACGATTGCGGTCATCGTGCTGATCAGCGTGCCCTGGCTATACAGCCGTGCCCAGACCGAACTGGCGCCCACCGAGGACCAGTCCACGGTGTTAACGGCCATCAAGTCTCCACAAAACGCCAACATCGACTACGTCGAGAAGTTCGGCAAACAGTGGAACGAAGCCATGGGGACATTGCCGGAGCAGAGCAACCTGTGGCTGGTCAACGGCAGCAACGGCGTATCCAACAGCATCGGCGGGGTCAACTTCGTCGATTGGGAAAAACGCGAGCGCAACGCCGACCAGATTCAGGGCGATATGCAGAACCGCGCCAACACCATCGAGGGCAGCAACGTCTTTGCCTTCCAGCTGCCTTCACTGCCGGGCTCGACCGGTGGCCTGCCGGTGCAGATGGTGATCAAGAGCGCCGGTGACTACAGCGTGGTCTATGAGGCGATGGAAGCGCTCAAACACGCCGCACGTGAAAGCGGTTTGTTCATGGTCGTGGACAGCGACCTGGACTACAACAACTCGGTGATCAAGATCAAAGTTGACCGCACCAAGGCCAACAGCCTGGGCGTAACCATGAAGGACCTGGGTGACACCCTGGCGGTGCTGGTGGGCGAAAACTACGTCAACCGCTTCGCCATGGACGGTCGCTCCTATGATGTGATCCCGCAGAGCCTGCGTGGTGAACGGCTGACGCCCGAAGCACTGTCGCGCTTTTATGTGACCAGCGCCAGCGGTGGGCAAGTGCCGCTGTCTAATCTGGTCAGCGTCTCGACCGGGGTCGAGCCCAATCAATTGACCCAGTTCGACCAGCTCAATTCGGCGATCTTCCAGGCGATCCCCAACCCAGGCGTGGCCATGGGCGATGCAGTGAAGTTCCTCGAGGCGCGAGCCAAACTGCTGCCGCCGGGTTTCACCTACGACTGGCTTTCGGATGCACGCCAATATCATCAGGAAAGCGGCGCGCTGGTCATGGCGTTCCTGTTCGCAATCATCGTGATCTACCTGGTACTCGCTGCGCAGTATGAAAGCCTGCGTGACCCGTTGATCATTCTGATCAGCGTGCCGATGTCGATATGCGGTGCATTGATTCCACTGGCCTTGGGCATGGCGACCATCAATATCTACACACAGATCGGCCTGGTGACCCTGATCGGCCTGATCAGCAAACACGGCATCCTGATGGTGGAGTTCGCCAATGAGATGCAGGTCAAGCAGGGCCTGGATCGTCGTGAGGCGATTCTGCACTCGGCGAAGATGCGCCTGCGGCCGATCCTGATGACCACGGCGGCGATGGTGGCGGGCTTGATTCCCCTGCTGTTCGCCTCCGGTGCCGGTGCCCATAGCCGTTATGACCTTGGCCTGGTGATCGTGGTGGGCATGTTGGTGGGTACGCTGTTCACTTTGCTGGTTTTGCCGACCATGTATTCGTTCATTGCCGTCGACCATCGTATCGCGGCCACCACACCCCGCGCCCGTGCGCTGGCCGCTGCCGATGCAGCCGACGCCGCCACGACCCAGACGGTGTAAGGAGACATATATGCACCCCTTTAATACCTTCGTGATTCGCCCGCTCGCGCTGCTGGTCTGCTCGGCCTGGATGACGGGCTGTACCGTCGGCCCGGACTACCGGGCCAGTAACGAGCCCGCAGTAGAGCTGACTCAAAGCCCCGATACCGCGCTGTATAGCAGCACCCGCGTGCAACAGGATTGGTGGCGACAATTCCAGGACCCACAACTGGATGCGCTGATCGATCAAGCGCTGGCGCGTAACCATGACCTGCGCATCGCCCAGGCCAGGTTGCTGGAGGCTCGTGCGGTGCTGGATCAGCGTCAGTTGGACCAGCTGCCAACGGTGACCGCCAGCGGGGCTTATTCCCGTAGCCTGTCCCAGGCCAACCCCGGCCCGAGCGGTGAGCGCAACCTGGCCAAGACCTATCAGGCCGGCTTGGATGCGCAGTGGGAGCTGGACCTGTTCGGCCGGCTGCAGCGCCTGTCGCAGGCGTCTTCGGCACGCGCTGAGGCCGTCGCGGCGGACCTTGCGCAAACCCGTATCGTAGTGACCGCTGACGTGGCGCGTCACTACTTTGAACTGCGCGGCGCGCAACGGCAATTAGCGGTGGCCCAGGCCAACCTGAGTAATCAGGAAAAAACCGTGGCGCTGGTCCAGGGCCGCGTGGATGCCGGACGCGGCACCGCCGACGAGCTGGCCAGCGCCCTGGCCGAGCGCGCACGGGTGCAAGCCACACTGCCGAGTTTGGAAACCCGTCAAGCGCTCAGCCGTTATCGGCTCGCCGTACTCACGGGCTCGCGGCCCAATGAGCTGCAAGCGCTGACCGACCTGAAACCCTTGCCGGCACTGGTCACACGCTTGCCGATTGGCCAGATAAGTGACTTGCTGCGCCAGCGTCCCGATGTCGCCAGCGCCGAACGCGCTTTGGCGGCGTCGAATGCGGACATTGGCGCGGTGACGGCCGAGCTTTACCCACGGATCGACCTGGGCGGCTTTCTCGGCTTTGTGGCCTTGCGCGGTGGGGATTTGGGCGACAGCGGCAGCCGCGCGTTCAGCGTGATGCCTTCGGTCAGTTGGCCGGCGCTGCACCTGGCCAGTGTCAAGGCAAGGCAGCGCGAGGCGCAGGCGCGAGAGGTGGGTAGTCAGGCGCGTTATGAGCAAGTGGTACTGAATGCGATTGAGGAAACCGAGGGCGCGCTGACGACCTATAGCTTGTCGCAGCAACGGGTACGTAGCCTGGCTGAAGCAGCAGCGCAAAGTGAGCGTGCGGCTCGACTGGCACATGCGCGTTATGAAGCAGGTAGTGCGGCGTATCTGGTAGAGCTGGACGCGCAGCGTACGCAACTGAATGCTCAGGACGCGCTGACGCAGGCAGAGACCGCGTCGTATCTCAATGTGGTGCAACTCTATAAAGCGTTGGGTGGTGGCTGGCGTGCGCCGGAGCCGCTCAGTTCGTATGCGGTTACCGGACAAGGCCCTCGCGGGTAAGCCTAACTCCCAAGGTAATCGGCCACGCCCGTGGCCGATCCTGAGCCGGCCAGCACGGCATTGATGCGCAATGAATAGGTGCCTGGACGCAGCAAGGAACTGGAACATGGCTGCCGAGGCGGCGCCGAGTACATGCCAGTGCAGGTCGGACAAGTGAAGGGGTAGTTTGCGGCGAATTTAACCACGTACAATCGTTGAAATCATGAAGGGGCAAGTCATGCGCGCACCCTACGGCTGCGCGCAGATCCCCGTTGAATTACACGCCTGCAAACCAGGGCAGTGGTGCACGCGCCTGCATTGTGATCGTCTTTATCTGTGTATAAGCATTGAGCGTCTCCCGACAAAACTCACGCCCAATCCCACTGTTCTTATACCCTCCAAACGCAGTGCCATCGGTAATGTTCGAGTAACGATTGATCCACACCGAACCTGCCTCCAGCCGTGCTGCAGTCTCCATAGCGTGCTGCAAATTGCTGGTGTAGATCCCGGAGGCCAACCCATATTCAGTGTCATTGGCTTGGGCGATCATCGTTTCATAGTCGTCCCACACGATCAGCGATAGCACCGGGCCAAAAATCTCTTCCTGGCAGATGCTCATGTCGTTACGTGCAAGTAACAACGTTGGCTGAATGAAGTAGCCATTTTCACAACCTGGGACTGCAGCCCGGCCGCCACCTGCGAGCAACTCGGCGCCCTCTTCCAGGCCCATGGTGATGTAACTCAACACGCGCTCACCTTGTTGGGCGTTGACCACACAACTGACCCGTGAATCCTCTGCCAAGGGTGCTCCTACTCTCACACGCTTGAACGCGGCTATCAGCTTTTCCTGAAACGCCTCTGCGATCGAGGCATGCACAAACAAACGAGTGCCAGCCAGGCACGACTGCCCATTGTTATGAATGGCCGCGAAAGTGGCGTTGTCGACCACCGCATCGATGTCATCGATGTCAGGGAATACGATATTGGCACTCTTGCCGCCCAGCTCCAGTGTTGAAGGCATGAGGCGCCGGGCTGCAACACCGGCTACTGTGCGGCCGACTTCGGTACTGCCGGTAAATGACAGTTTCCTGACCAGAGGATGCTCGCTCAATGCTGCACCGACTATCTCTCCCAACCCAGTGACCATGTTCACCACCCCGGCGGGAAAGATCTTGTTGATCAACTTGCCCAGTTCCAGCGTCGACACCGAAGCATTTTCATCAGGTTTGAGCACGACGGTATTGCCGGCTACCAGCGCGGGGGCGAGCTTGAACGCGGCCATGATCGCCGGCGCGTTCCAGGGAATGATCTGCCCGCAAACGCCAAGTGGTTCACGCTTGGCAATGGCATAACCGCCTTCAATTTCACGGCCGGTGTCTTCATGGGCCATGATCACCGAGGCGAAATAGCGGTAGTGCCGGACAGCAGTCAGGTAGTCCTTGCGTACTTCGCTGATGCAGCGCCCCACGTCATGGGCATCGATCATGGCCAGACGTTCGCTGTGCTCTTCGATCTCGTCCGCCAAGAGGTTCACCAGGCGTGCGCGCATCTGCTGACCCAGGGTACGCCAGGCTGGAAACGCTGCATGCGCGGCCTTCACAGCGCGATCAACATCTTTGGCGTCACAATAATGAATGTAAGCTAGGTGTCTGCCCGTGGCAGGGTCGACCGCAGCAAACGAGCGCGACTTATCCTCAGTTTCAAACACGCCATCGATCAGCGGGCCATAAGACTTATCGAAATTGATTTGCATGGAGAACCTCACATTTAAAGATGAAATCTGGATTAGCTCTGATATAAAATCGCGATTACTTTATTATTCGTCCAACCAGGTGATGCATGGATCCTCTGTCCGACGTTCTTTCACTGTTGAGAATCCGTAATTACCACTCCGCCACGCTTTCCCTGGGCGGTGATTGGGCTTTCACCTTTCCCGAGCGCGAAGGCATCAAGTTCACGGCGGTGATCAAGGGCAGTTGCTGGCTGCACGTAGAGGGCGAACAGCAGCCGCAGCGCCTGCACCAAGGCGATTGCTTTCTGATGACTCGGGGCATGCCTTTTTCGCTCTACAGCGATATGTCCCAGCCGCTGATGAATTCCGATGGTCACTTTCAAACCCTCGCAACGGACGAACTGGCCCTGCATTACGGCGGCAACGACACGCAATTGGTCGGTGGCCGGTTTGACTTCAGCGGTGTTCCTACCCAGTTATTACTCAGCAGCCTGCCCTCAATGGTTCACGTGCAGGCCAATGAACCGCAGGCATCGCTCCTGCGCTGGGCGCTGGAACGGTTCACGTCGGAGCTACAGCAGAAGCGCCCCGGCCGCTCGCTGATGAATGAGCACTTGGCGCACCTGATGCTGGTCGAAGTACTACGCACCCACCTGGCAACGCTGGAGAACAACGGCACTGGTTGGTTTTACGGCTTGGCTGACCGTCACCTCAGTGTCGCTCTGAGTGCCATGCACGCTGACCCTTCCCATCGCTGGAGCGTCCAGGAGTTGGCGCAACGGGCTACCATGTCGCGCTCGGCGTTCGCGTTGCGCTTCAAGCAAGTGGTGGGCGCAGCACCGATGGAATACCTGACGTACTGGCGGATGTTGCTGGCAAGCGACCGACTGAAAAACTCCGATGACTCGGTCTCCACCATCGCGTTCTCATTGGGTTATGAGTCCGAAAGCGCATTCAGTACCGCATTCAAGCGCGTGATGTCACAGTCGCCCCGCCACTATGTGCGCGAGCACGCCACCCAGGCTTAGTGCAGGCCACCGCCGATTATCAGGGTTTCACCGGTGATCCAGCTTGCATCGGACGACGCCAGGAAGGCGACGGCGGGTGCGATGTCTTCGGGCTGACCGATGCGGCCCAGCGGCGTGATCGCTTCGATTTTCTGACGGAACGCATCTTCGAAGAAGCCACTGGCGTGCACGCCCTCGGTGACGACCAACCCTGGGTTGACCGAGTTGACCCGGATATTTCTCGGCCCCAGTTCATTGGCCAGCGTGCGGGTGATCGCGTCAACCGCAGCCTTGGACGCGGTGTACACCGTTGAGTTGGCCGGCGTGAACGAAGTCACGCTTGAGCTGACATTGACGATGCTGGCCCCCAGCACGTTGAACACTTCAACGGCAGCTTGTGTGCATTGGATCAGCCCTAGAACGTTGAGGTTGAATTGACGGTGAAACTCCTGTTCGGTGATATCGGCCAGGGGACTGGTCGAATAGACACCGGCATTGTTGACCAGAATGTCGAGATGGCCATGCTCATGCACGATGGTCTTGAACAACGCCTTGAGGTCAGTGCTGTTGGACACGTCCGCCTGCACCGCGTAGGCCCTGGCGCCGGTTTGCAAAATCTGCTCAACCACTCGCTCGGCGTCTAAGCGACTGCTGGCATAGTTGACGATCACAGTGGCGCCATCCTGGGCCAATTGCTTGGCAATCGCTGCGCCGATGCCCTTGGAGGCACCAGTCACCAGCGCGACTTTCTTATGCAACCTTTTCATGTTCACTTCCTACTTGTTGCTGGCTGAAAATCAGTCAAGCCAGCTTAAGAGGATGGCGGGAACCGGTTAATAGCCAGTGCTCCAGAAAAGCTTTGTGATCGTCCAGATGGCAGACGGTCATAGTGATCAGTCAAGGAGAAGTTGAAACTGACCATGAGGAGGCAGACGTATCGCCGACGTTATAGCTATCTGCAGCATCTTTCTCCAAGAAACGACTCGGGGTCGGCTTTGTAGCCTTATGCGGTGGGGATCTGCCTGAACGGGGCGGCATTCCAAGCTTATAAATCTCAATAGCGCATTCGACGCGCTGGATAAACGCTGCAACATCTGCATGGGTGTGGGCCAGCCCATCCCGTGCGACAGCGATCTCCAGCTCGCGACACAACTGGATCAGGCTCTTGGCTTTGCCGACCGCCAGCGCGCCCCGAATCCGATGCAGTAAACGGACCACCTCATCACTGCTCTGCCCCACGCTCAGCGCTTTAAGCTCACCCAAATCCTGGGCGATGGTTCTGAAGAAGAGTTCAAGCTGCGCTCCGTTCGGCCCTGCCCTTCAAATAGAAATGGTACCTGTCCATAACCCTGACAACGAAGATTTCACAACGATTCAGGAGCACGCTCATAAAACAAATGATCACGACTTTACGGCTGTAGAAACATCATCTGACTACACAGAACTGGATCAACTATCGGGGTTGGCAGAGGGTTCAGAAAATTGAGTCACCGAATTTTACTCACCCCGGACACATCGAATTTTAATTGATTTCAGTGTCATTTAAGGCCAGACCGAACCAATGATGGGGTGAACAGCTCGTCTCACGACCTGAGAGTATCCAGCAACAATGCGGGTTCGAGCCTGGCCATGAGACAGCACCTGGAACGGTACCTAGATTTACCGATCACCCTGGATTTCAGTGGTTTTCTCAAGAAACGAAAAACGACGCCAAAGCGTCTATTCCACAAATCGCAGGCAAAAAAAAGCCACTCGTTAGAGTGGCTTTTTCATTAATGCTTGGAGCGGGAAACGAGACTCGAACTCGCGACCCCGACCTTGGCAAGGTCGTGCTCTACCAACTGAGCTATTCCCGCTTGGTGATGCGCATTCTATAGAATCCTCAGCACCCGTCAACCCCTTGATTCAAAAAAGTTTTATTTCTTTTCAACGGTGGTTCGCAGATGGGGCCAGGCCGCACGCAGATATTGCAGCATGGACCACAGGGTCAAGCCTGCGGCGACGAGCAGCAAGGCGTAGCCGGTAAGCACCCAGAATGTGAAGTCCGACGGGTTGGCCAGCAGGATGACCAGCGCGAGCATCTGCGCGGCAGTTTTCCATTTGCCCATGTTCGATACGGCGACGTGGGCGCGGGCGCCGATTTCGGCCATCCATTCGCGTAGGGCCGAGACGACGATCTCGCGGCCGATGATGACGGCGGCCGGCAGGGTCAGCCATAGGTTGCCGTGCTCCTGCACCAGCAGGACCAGGGCGACGGCAACCATGAGTTTGTCGGCCACGGGGTCGAGGAACGCGCCGAACGGCGTGCTCTGTTCCAGGCGGCGGGCCAGGTAGCCGTCGAGCCAGTCGGTGGCGGCTGCGAATGCAAATACCGAACTGGACGCGACGTAGCTCCATTCATACGGCAAATAGAACAACAAAATGAAAATCGGGATAAGCAGGACGCGTAGTACGGTGATCAGATTAGGGATATTCATCGGCACAACTGGCTACGAGGTGAGAAGGCATTCTATTCGCTGTGCAGATTGGCATAAATCAATTCAGCGAGCTTTTTACTGATACCGGGTGCTTTGGCTATTTCGTCAATGCTGGCACGGGAGAGCTCCTGCAAGCCACCAAAATGTTTAAGCAAGTCGCGACGCCGCGTCGGGCCAACCCCTGCCACCCCTTCCAGGGTTGAGGTTCGCCGGGTTTTGCCACGGCGCGCGCGGTGGCCGGTAATGGCGAAACGGTGGGCTTCGTCACGGATTTGTTGAATCAGGTGCAGCGCAGGCGAGTCGCCCTTCAACGTGAACTCATGGGCGGCATCATTCAAGTACAACGTCTCGAAACCGGCCTTTCGCGTGGTGCCCTTGGCGACGCCGAGCAGGATCAGGTCGGGCACCGCCAGTTCGTTGAGCACGTCTCGCGCCATGGACAACTGGCCCTTGCCGCCGTCTACCAGCAGGATATCGGGCAACTTGCCCTCCCCGTCCTTCAACTTGCTGAAACGCCGCGTGAGCGCCTGGTGCATCGCGGCGTAGTCATCGCCTGCGGTAACACCTTCAATGTTGTAGCGCCGGTAGTCGGACTTGATCGGCCCTTCCGGCCCGAACACCACGCAGGAGGCCACCGTGGCCTCACCGCTGGAGTGGCTGATGTCGTAGCACTCCAGGCGCTGGGGCGGCTCGTCCAGGTTGAGGACTTCGGCCAGGGCGTCGAAGCGTGCGGCAACGTGCTGTCGATTGGCCAGGCGCGCGCTCAGGGCCTGTTCGGCGTTGGTCACGGCCAGTTGCTGCCAGCGGGCACGGGTGCCGCGTACGCGGTGGCTGATGTCCAGCTCGCGGCCGCGCAAGGCGTGGATCGCTTCGATCAAAGTGGGGAAGTCTTCGTGCACCACATTGACGATCAGCTCCGACGGCAGGTCGCGCTCAGGGCTGCTCACGTAGTACTGGCCAAGGAATGCGGCCATCACCTCGGCAACCTCTTCGTCGATACCGGTCTGCGGGAAAAAGTTCTTGCTGCCCAGCACTCGGCCAGCGCGCACGCTGATCAGGTGCACACAGGCGCCGCCCGGGTTGACGAACGCGGCGATCACGTCGACGTCACCGGTGCCGCCTTCCATGCTTTGCTGGTCCTGGACGCGGCGCAGCAGGGAGATCTGGTCACGCAGTTCGGCAGCCTTTTCGAAATCCAGGGTGCTGGCCGCCTGCTCCATGGCCCCGGACAGCTCATCGGTGAGCGCATTGCTGCGCCCTTCGAGGAACATCACCGAGTGGCGCACATCCTCAGCGTACTCTGCCGGCTCAACCAGGCCCACACAGGGCGCCTTGCAGCGCTTGATCTGGTATTGCAGGCACGGCCGCGTGCGGTTCTTGTAGAAGCTGTCTTCGCACTGGCGTACAAAAAAGGTTTTTTGCAGCAGGCTCAGGCTTTCACGGATCGCACCTGCGCTGGGATAAGGCCCGAAGTACTTGCCCTTTTGTTTTTTAGCCCCGCGATGAATGCTCAGGCGCGGGAAGTTGCCATCCGATAAAAACACGTAAGGGTAGGATTTATCGTCACGCAGCAGGATGTTGTACGGCGGCCGCCATTCCTTGATCAGCGTCTGCTCAAGCAGCAGCGCCTCGGTTTCATTGGCGGTGATGGTGGTTTCGACCTGGGCGATACGTGCCACCAGGGCAGCGGTTTTCGGCGCAAGGCCGGACTTGCGAAAATAACTCGCCAGCCGGTTCTTGAGGTTCTTGGCTTTGCCCACATACAGCAGGCGTGCCTCGCTGTCGAACATGCGGTACACGCCGGGGCGGCCACTGCAGGTCGAGAGAAAGGCACTTGGATCAAACGGCGTAGTCATGTCAGGCGCTGGCGTCCACCATGCCGTGGCGCACCGCGAGCAGGGTCAATTCAACATCACTGCTGATGGCGAGCTTCTCGAAGATGCGATAGCGGTAGGTATTGACGGTCTTGGGCGACAGGCACAGCTTGTCGGAGATCGACTGCACTTTCTGGCAACCGACGATCATCAAGGCGATCTGGATTTCCCGCTCCGACAGCGTATCAAACGGCGAATCGCTGGTGGGCTGGAAGGATTTGATCGCCAACTGTTGGGCGATCTGCGGGCTGATGTAACGCTGGCCGGCAAAGACCAGGCGAATGGCCTGCACCATCTCCGCCAGGCCCGCGCCTTTGGTCAGGTAGCCCGCAGCACCGGCCTGCAGGAGCCGCGTCGGAAACGGGTCTTCCTCGCACACCGTCACCACCACGACCTTGATGTCCGGGTGGCTGCGCAACAGCTTGGTCGTGGCACCAAGACCGCCGATCCCAGGCATCTTGACGTCCATCAACACCACATCGGGTTTCAATTCCCGAGCCTTGATCAGAGACTCCTCCCCTGACTCAGCCTGGCCGACTACTTGCAGGCCGTCGATGTCAGCCAGCATTCGTGTAATGCCTGTACGAACGAGATCATGATCATCGACTACTAGCACCCTAATCAAGCAGACACCTCGCGATATGGTCTTATAGATTGCTGAACACCTTAGCAAAAAAGCTGGGCACAGACCTAGCCGCAAGCGTCATATATATGGAGTTTGCCTGCCCGGTAGTCGTCCAACGGGTGGTGGACGACCGAATTTATTGGGCAAAAGGTCAGAA
This sequence comes from Pseudomonas sp. HN8-3, assembly GCF_020790195.1. Lineage (NCBI taxonomy): Bacteria > Pseudomonadati > Pseudomonadota > Gammaproteobacteria > Pseudomonadales > Pseudomonadaceae > Pseudomonas > Pseudomonas sp. HN8-3. The sequence goes on along the minus strand of NZ_CP086206.1, from coordinate 2,268,155 downwards.
ATCCTGGGGCGCACACCCGCCGCTTTCATATTTGCCTTGAGCGTTGGCTTCAACGCCTCCGATTTCACCAAAAACTTTCTGCGACAGGCCGAGTCGCTCTCTTTCTTGCCTTAAACGCGAACCGATTCCACTCATTTGGATGCATGATCCCATTTTGCACACATCAAGAGGTGACGCCCTCATCTCTTCGTCGAACGAACTTGAACGGTTTTGAACCATGCCCGGAATCCGCACCGCTGCACAAGCCAAGGCCTGGCTGGAGCATCAAGGGAAGTCGGTTCCTGAATCAGTATGCGCTTATTAGGATTTTGTACAGGGTTTAGCGTACGCGACAGACACGCTCCATCCGCCAGAAACCATCCTCCTCGCCAACAATGCTGAACCCCATGCGTTGATAGAGCCTTCTGGCCGGATTGGTCTTGAAAACGGTCAACCGCAACAGCCCAAGCGCCTGCGCCTTCAGCGCTATTTGCTCCAGCACCCAAGTGCCTGCGCCCTGCCCGCGATACGCCTGGATCAAATGCAACTCACGGATGTATAGAGCGCCACCGTCGCGACTGAGGCTGATAAATCCCAACGTATGGTCATCTCGGCAAATCAGCCAGTTTTCCCGACCGGCCCAGGCCGTGTCGAAGCCGGCATTGGACCAAATCAGCTGGTTTTGCACGTAGTAGCGGTTCATCGCCTCGTGGGTCAGGGCCCGCGCAAACGGCAGATCCTGTTCTGTGGCAGCACGCAGGTGAAAAGCCATTTACACGGCCACCACTTGGCCCACCCAATGCTCGCCGTCGCGACGGGCAATCACCAGCGCTTCGCCGACACCGGGTACCGCTGCAAGCAAACGGCCGTCCGCGGCCCAGATCGCGCTGCGACCTGCACAGGTCCAGCCACCCGATGGGCCACCGTGGTTAGCCATCAGCACCAGCAGACGATGCTCCGCGGCATAGCCCTGCAGCAGCGCGCTGTCTTTTGCGTAGCCGCCTTCGCTGATCAGTACGCCTGCTGCGTAGACATTGGCGCCCGCTTGCGCCGCATGACGTGGATGACTGGCGTGGGAGAAGTCGGCGCAAACCGCTAGGGCAATACGGTCATTGCCCCATTGGAGTGCCTCACCACCCTGCCCGGCCGCAAACGCCACGTCTTCGCCTGGATGCAGATGCTGCTTGGTGTACACCGCCAGTGAGCCGTCGGCCCCCAGCACCAGGGCGCCAATCAAAACATCCGCTTGCGGGGCCAGTCGGATCGGCATACCCACCACTGCCGTCAGCTGCAACTCGCGCGCCATCTCGCGCAGGGGCGCCAACACTGGCGCATCGGGAGCGATGGCCAAGTCAGCGGCCAGCGTGGGTTCATAACCGGTCAAAGACAGCTCCGGAAACACCAGCAATTGCACACCCTGCTCTGCCGCAGCCTGCATGAACACCCGGTGCCGTGCGATATTGGCTTCAACGTCGCCGGCAATGGAAAGGGTTTGCGCCGCAGCAAGGGTCAAGGCAGTCATGGTCGCGTCCTGGCAATCGTCGTTTATGAGCCACCAGCATAGCGACACTCACCCCATAGCCGTAAGTACCCTCAAGCAATAGAAATTACTGATTGAATCCACCCGTGCGCCTCTAGTAAGCTCCCCCCATCATTTGGAGAGCCATCATGTTGCAACTCACCCACACTCAGGTTTGCCCTGCTGCCAGCGCCTTGCGCTCGGTGTCGGCTACCCGCGTGAACGGTTCGAGCGCACTGGCCGGCTTTTATTTTGGGTATTGGTTTAGCCACTGGCGCACCTGATACCTGAAATCGGCGCCCACTACTCAAGGGGTCGCCTACCAGAGAAATCTAAACCCCCGGTCGGCTCCCCGACCGGGGGTTTTGTTTTTCAGCCGCTAACCATTTTGTTTGTTCAAGAACACTTAAAGGAATCACGCCATGAACTACGCCACTTATTACCGCTTCGACACTTGCACTGCATGGCGATTTAGCCAGCTCCGTTCGGGACAGCCTGCCGCCTCCGATCGGTCACCTATTGGTGGCAAACCAACACACGTCGCCAGTACGGCCAATTGTCGAACACCCCAGTAGGCCAAGCGCGCGGGAACAACCCGCCGCTTGCCCAGGAAGCCTTGAATATGAACTCCTCCGTCGCCGCTTTGCCCGTCTGCACCCTCAACAGCGCCAATGAAGCCCTGACCCAGCGCCTGCCCAGCTCCCTTGAGCTGAAACACCAGCTGCCCCTCAGCCCGTTCCTCCATGAACAGATCCACGCCCATCGCCAGGCCGTGCGTGCCATCCTCAATGGCGAAGACTCGCGCTTACTGGTGATTGTCGGCCCGTGTTCGATCCACGATCCGCAATCGGCCATGGAATACGCACGCAACCTGAAGAAACTCGCGCTTGAAGTCAGCGACCAGATGCTGCTGGTGATCCGCGCCTACGTCGAAAAACCGCGTACCACCATCGGCTGGAAAGGCCTGGCCTACGACCCGCACCTGGACGGCAGCGATGACATGGCCGCCGGCTTGACCCTGTCCCGCGAACTGATGCGTGAAATGCTGCGCCTGGGCCTGCCGGTCGCCACCGAGCTGTTGCAACCCATGGCTGCCGGCTACTTCGATGACCTGCTCAGTTGGGTCGCCATCGGCGCACGCACCACCGAGTCGCAGATCCACCGCGAGATGGCCAGCGGCCTGGGCATGCCCGTAGGTTTCAAGAACGGCACCGACGGCGGCGTCGCGATTGCCTGTGATGCAATGCGCTCAGCGTCCCACCCGCATCGCCATTTCGGTGTCGACAGCCAAGGCCATCCCGCCATCATCCAGACGCCAGGCAACCCCGACACACACCTGGTACTGCGCGGCGGTCACCGTGGGCCAAACTACGATGCACAGAGCGTGGCCCAGGTGAAACATGACCTGGCCAAGGCCAAAGTGGCGGCGCGGATCATGGTCGATTGCAGCCACGCCAACAGCGGCAAGGACCCACTGCGCCAACCGGCAGTGTTCAATGACGTACTGGAGCAGCGCTTGCAGGGTGATACGTCGCTGATCGGCATGATGCTTGAGAGCCACTTGTTCGAAGGCTGTCAGCCGCTGAGCGCGTCAATGCAATACGGCGTGTCGGTAACCGATGGTTGCCTGGGTTGGGACGGAACCGAGCAGTTGCTGCGCAGTGCGGCCGAACGTCTGCGCGCCTCTCACAAAACCAACTGACGGGTGTGGATCAACATGCGGCAGCAGCGTTGAAGCGAAGCTAGGCCCGGGCCACCCGCGCCCGGGACAACTCCCGTAGCCACGGCAGTACCCGCAGGCCATGGGCAGCCTCGGATGGGTCGACGATGTCCATGAAGTGTTCGAGGCTGACGTTGTCCGGCACGCCCGGCAGACGCACCCGCACCGCTGACGCTGCACCGGCAGGCTCGCCCAGGTCGATGTGCTCGTATACCAACACGTGGTGCACTGACTGCTGGAGCCCAATGGCATGGTCCAGCAACCCGGCATTGATGATGAGCGCATCGAAGGGTTCGGCTGGAATGGAGGTCAGAATCTGGACTTCTTCGAGCGTTTGCACCGGCACGATCCGGTAATACCCCAACTGGTTGAGCATTTTCTCGATGTACAGGCGTCGCAGATGCTGTTCATCGGCAATCAGGACAGTCAGTGCTTTGTTTGGCATGGCAAACCCCTGGGGCAGGCAGTGCTCGGCAGTGAGCGTCGCCCATTTTCCAGACATATGCCGACGACAAAATCAGGCATTTTCCCCGTTCACGTAAGAGTTTTCCCAAATCGCCTGAATGGTGATCAACCGCGGTCAAGGCCGATTGCAATACGCGTTCAAGCCTTGCTGCAAAATACCAATCGCTTCACTGACGCCATCAACCGCAGGGCCCAATGCCAGGCGGTCCCGCTGTTCACACACCGCCTCCAATGTTTCACAACACGCGACCAACCCCTGCGCCTTGACCATCCGTGCGCCACCCTTGGCGCGATGGGCCAGGTCGTGCAGCTTGGCAAAGTCGGCCTGGCTTGACAGCTGTGAGAGCAAGGCACGGTCCGTTTCCAGGCTGTCGAGCAACGGCACCAGCAACTCGATAAGCGCGGGGCGATCGTCCCCCGTCAATGCGACCAGGGTGCTCAAGTCAAACGCCTGCATTTGTGGCGGGCCCAACTCGGCTGAACGCGAAGCCAATGCCGAGCGCAAGTCGTCCAGCCCGGTGGGTTTGAACAGGCAGCCGTCCATGCCGGCTTGCCGACAGCGCTCGGTTTCCTCCGGCTGGGCGTTGGCGGTGAACCCCAACAGCAGGCAAGGTGCCTGACCCCGTTCACGTTCTTGCGCACGAATCTCGCACGCCAACTGGTAGCCATTCTTGAACGGCATATTGCAATCGGTGATCACACCGTCGAATTGTCCCGCCCGCCACTGCTCAAACCCTTGGACGCCATCTTCGGCCGTAGTGATCTGGTGGCCCAGGAAGGTCAACTGGCGCGCCAGCAGCAAGCGGTTGGCCGGGTAGTCATCCACCACCAGGATGCGCAGTGCGCGGCCCTCTGGCACGGCATCAGCAGTGTGTGCGGCATGGGTCGGCAAGCTGTCCGTCAGGGCCAGCGCCAGTGTCACATCCACCCGGGTGCCCTGCCCCAACACGCTGCTCAAGTGCAACTGGCCGCCCATCATTTCGCACAAGCTGCGGCTGATCACCAACCCCAGGCCAGAACCGCTGCGGGCCGACTGCTGGTTATTGCTGCCCTGGATAAACAGGCTGAACAATCGCTGCTGATCTTTGACGCTGATCCCAATGCCGGTGTCTTGCACCCATAGCTGCACATTCAACCGGTCGCCCTCGACTACCGCCCGCGCCCCGAGGCTTACCTGGCCGCTGGCGGTAAACTTGATGGCATTGCTCAACAGGTTCGACACCACCTGTTTGAAGCGTAGCGGGTCGACCAGCACCGTCCGCTCAACCAAGGACTCCAGCTGGACTTGCAGCGCCACCCCCTTGGCTCGCGCCAATCCCTCGAACACGCGCGCCACCGATGCCAGCAGCTCACGCAGATTGGCCGGCTCCAGGGTCAGCGACAAATGCCCGGACTCGATCCGCGCGATATCGAGAATGTCGCCAATCAACTCCAGCATGCCGCGCGATGCCACGGATGCCACTTCCAAGGCATCACGGTCGGCCCGCCCCTGTTCGGCATTTTTCAAGGCCAACTCGATCATGCCGATCACGGCGTTCATTGGCGTGCGGATTTCGTGGCTCATGGTCGCCAGGAAGGTAGTCTTGGCGCGGTTAGCGGCGTCGGCATCGTCCTTGGCTTCCTGCAATTGGCCCAGCAAGCGATGACGCTCGCTGACATCCACCCAACCGGCAATCATGCCCACCACCTTCTCGTCGCCGTCGCGATACGGCAGCATCCATTGGTAAATGGTCAGCACGTCGCCGTTGGGCACCTTGAGTATCCGGTCATGAATCTGCGGTTCACCGGCGGCCATCAAGCGCAGGTAATCCTCATGAAACGACTGGGCCTGTGGAGGATTGTTGACGTCGGTTTCCATCACCGTCTTGCCGATCACGTCTTCAAGCTTGTAACCAAACACATCGAGGTACGCATTGTTACAGGCCATCAACCGACCCTGGCGGTCGCGTACATAAATCGGATGCGGGGTGCCGTCGATCAATACGCTCATGAACCGCATCTGATCGCTGAGCGCCCGCTCGGCCTGCACGCGCTTACGAATCAGGCTGCGCAAGTAGATGATCCAACCCAGCGTGACCACCAACAACAGTGCGGCCAACCCGAAGCCCTGAATGATCACGTTGCGATAACGCAGCCAGTAGCTGTCCTCGATGATGACTTCGCTGCGCCATTGGCCAATCAATTCATCCATTTCCTGCGGTGTGATGCTCAGCAGTGCCTTGTCCAGGATCGAATACAGCTCCAAATGACTGCGGTTGACCCCGAAGGTCACGCGCGCCGGTTCAGTGCCGACCGTACTGGTGATACGCAAGCGGTCACGGTAATGCCGGGTGATCAGATAGCGCGCACTGATCAGCGAGTTCACGGCGCCCTCGGCGTCGCCATTGGCCACCAGCGCCATGGCTTGCAGCGGGTTTTCAACGTCGATAAACGCAACCCCTGGAAAGTTTTGCGCTATCTCATCATGCAGGCCATTGCCGGTCACCATGGCCAGGCGTTTGCCAACCATATCCTCCAGCGTGAGCGGGCTATCAGGGCTGTCGCGGGTCACCAGCACAAACGGGCTGGTCAGGTAGGGCCGGGTAAAGCGCACTTTGTCGGCACGTTCCGTACTGGGGGTAACCACCGCCAGCATATCCGCCGTGCCCGCACTGACAATATTGACCTGGCGCGGCAACGAACTGCCCGGGACCACATCGAACTTCAAACCGGTGCGCAAGCTGATGCGCGACAGCACCTCCGCACTCAGCCCTTCGAATTGCCCCTTTTCACCGATAAAAGACAATGGCAGAAAGTCGTTTAGCACCGCGACTCTGACCCGTGGATTTTTCTGCACCCAGCGTTGTTCATTGGCACTCAAGTGCAGCCGGTCGATGCCCACGATGCCCAGGTTGCCACCGCTCCAGCGGCGCAGGATTTCCATGTGCTCACTGGCGGGAATGGCCTCCAGCGCCGCATTGATGATCTGCAGCAGCCGCGTATTGTCCCGGGTGACGGCAAACGCAAACGGGTTGACCTCCAGGGTGGAAAAATCAGCCATGCGTACATTGTTCAGGTGGTTGCGATTGATCAGGTAATTGCTGCTGATGGCATCGCCCAGGTATACATCGGCGCGACCAAACGCCACGGCGCCAATGGCCTCGAAGGTCGAGGCAAAAAGCTCCAACTGTGCACGGGGGTAAAATGCCCGGACAGCGTCGGGCTGCATATAGTGATACAGCATTGCCACCCGCTTGCCTGCCAGGTCGTCACTCAACGCTTGGCTGTCACCGCTGCGAGTCACCAGGGTCGGTTGATCGTTGGCGTAGGAACGAGACAACTGCAATTGCTTGTCGGCAGCCTCATAGCCATTGGCGGAACCGAGAAAATCCACGTCACCCTGCTTCAGGGCCTGGACCACATCATCACGGGTTTCGTAACGCCGAACCTCGATGGAGATATGCAGGGCCTGGCCAATCAGCGCGGCAAAGTCGGCCGTGATACCTTCGAGTTCGTCGTTGTTATTGGTCAGGTCAAAAGGCACGTAATCGGGGGCAGAAATCCCCATGACCAATGTGCGCCGCTCGCGTAGCCAGCGCCAATCAGCCTCGGTCATCTCTACTTTGGGGATTTCGAGGTGGGAGTGCCCCAACAGTTGCAAAGCCTGGGGCTCTTCAAAGGCCACCGCGATCAGGGGTAATAGGCTCATCCAAAGGATCGCGACGAACCTGGTCAACGCGGTGGTGATCATTTGCAGCTCAGATCAGATGGTTGCGCTGGGCAAACTTGGACAAATGCACCACCGAGGACATACGTAACTTCTCCTTGAGTCGAGTCTTGTAGGTGCTGATGGTCTTGTGGCTCAGCAGCATTTTCGCGGCCACTTCCTTATTGCCCAGCCCCAGGGCCAGCATCTGCAATACGGTCAATTCACGGTCCGACAATGACTCGATCATTTGTCGTTCCGTTTCCTGCAGGTCATCACGGCGTACCGAACTGGTCGGCAAACTGGGGAAGCAGCTGTAGCCCGACCTGATCGCCCTGATGGCTTTGATCAACTCGTCCAACTCCCCGGTCTTGGCCACGAACCCCATCGCTCCGGCACGCATACAGCGGGTAGAAAAGAACACCGCCATGTAAGAGGTGAGCACCAGAATCTTGCACGGCAGGGCCAGTGCCTTGACCCGGCTGATAACCTCCAACCCACCCAGTTTCGGCAGCGCAAGGTCGAGAATGATCAGCTCGGGACGTTGCTCCCTGGCCAACTGCATTGCATCTGCCCCATCCCCTGCTTGGTAGATTTCAGTAAACCCTTCCGATTTCAGAAGGTGTTTGACCGTCGCGCAGATAAATGGATGGTCATCCACAATTAATGCTTTGCTCATAAAACTTCCCTATGTGGACAAAATACCCTTACACATAACACCGGGACTGGATACCTGTGAGAAATGACAGTTCCGACGAGCGGCACTGCATACCCTCATGGCGATAACCAGGCGATGTCTGGCCCCTTCAATTAACTCAGCATAACCACGGACGCCGGACCACAACGACCCAACAGCCGCAAGTGCCCAACCTTACCAACGCCAAGATGTTTCAATTGAAGGGATATTCCTGACTATATGTAGGATTTTTCCACAACTAAGCTTAGCCAATCCTGGCGTGCCCAGAGGGATCAGTCGGTGGTACTCGGGCTCCAGAAGGCCTGTACCACCAGGGTTGACGTGGAGATGCGCGTCACCAGTGCATCCAGCTCATCGCCATCGACCGACGTTGCGGCCAGAGTGGCCTCGATTTCCACTTCTTCACTGCCGAATGGTCGCACGTCGACATCGCTGGCCGGGTAGTTACAGCGTGCCAGCTCGGCTTCCAACAGGACCATCACTGCCTGTTGCTGGCTGCGCCGCGCAATCACGTAAAGGATGTTGGTGACCTCTGCCGATACCACGTCCAGTGGCTGACGGTTGATGTTGTTGACGATCGGTCGCAGCAAGGTATTGGCCGCCAGCACAAACAGCGTGCCCAGCAATGCCTCAAGGATCAGGTCGGCACCGGCACAGGCGCCCACCGCCGCCGAAGCCCACAGGGTGGCCGCCGTATTGAGGCCGCGCACGTTGCCTTCTTCACGCATGATCACACCGGCCCCCAGGAAGCCGATGCCCGACACCACGTAAGCGACTACACGCACAGCGCCTTCCGCACCACCGAGGCGGTTGGCCATGTCGACAAAAATCGCCGCGCCCACCGCCACCAGCACATTGGTACGCAAGCCCGCGGTGCGCTGGCGGTACTGGCGCTCGAAGCCGATCAAACCACCCAGAATAAACGCCGCGCTGAGGCTGACCACGGTATCGATCAGGGAGTTGAGGTTGATGTTGTTGATTGCCTGCATAAAAAAATCTCCATGAATGCAGTGGCAAATTGGAAGCACCGCAGGTCCCTGTGGGAGCTGGCTTGCCTGCGATAGCGGCGCGTCAGCCAATGAATCAGGCGACTGATACACCGTCATCGCGGGCAAGCCCGGCTCCCACAGTTTTTGCGGTGTTGCATAAAACGTATTACTGCCAGCCAAACTTGCGGATGTAGTAGCCCTTCACCGCTTGGATCAGCGCCATGTACGCCAGCGAAATCACTGGCAAAAATACGAAGTACAGCGACGCCAGCGCCTGCAATTTGAAGTAGTGTGCCAGCGGCCCCATGTGCGCCAGGCTGGGCGGTACTTCGCGGCTGACACTGGCGTCAGTCACAGTCTCAAGCATCTCCAGGCGGAGAAAATGGCCCGCCGGCCGTAAAAGGCAGGCGCGTCCGTAGCATCCAGGCGTTACCCCGGTGCTGGTCAGCGTCGATGAGAGGGATTCAGGCAGGCGCCAGGACGGGCCACTGCCGGGATACCGCTTCTCGCTTTGTGAGGCGAGACAACGGCATCTGGAAAATGCGCGTTACCTTGCCAAGTAGATGCCGGTTACCGAAACCGGCCGACGACTGTCACTCGAACAAGTACCCACTGAGGGTCTCCGCTATTAATGAAAACGCGCGAAGCTTACGCCCCGATGGTGGCCGAGTAAACCGTAGGAAGGTGCCCACATGGAGAACACGAAAATTCTTCAGGATGGGTTCAGGAATGCCTTTCTCAACCCCATCTGCCAGCAAATGTGGGAGGGGGCTTGCTCCCGAAGAGGTGTGTCAGCTACGCATTCACTGCCTGACACACTGAATTCGCAGATACGCCCCAGCTATGGGCCAGGTGCTGTGCTTTCATTCATGAGCTTGCCTGCTATCGGCCGGCGCTTGGACACGATCTTCGAGACTGTAATCGCGCACTACCTGAGCAATACGCAGGTGGTAGTCAGCAAAAACCTGCCGACGGCCTGCTGATTGAGCTGCTCGATGTAGCTCAAGGCTGCGCCACTGCTGGATTGCTTCCTCGTCACGCCAGAATGATAGCGACAGCAGTTTTCCAGGTTCACTCAGGCTCTGGAAACGCTCAACTGAAATGAAACCATCGATTTGAGCCAGCAGGGGCTTGAGTTCGGCAGCGAGGTCGAGATAACGCTGGTAGTGCTCCTCGTGCGGCCAGGCTTCAAAAATAACAGCGATCATTGTTGAGTCTCCTCATCACGGCAGAACTGTGGGATACGGCCATTCAGGGAAGGCAAATAACGCCAGCGATAATCACGGGCAGAAGCGTTGGGCTGTCGATGCAAGAATGCCGAAATCACTTCTGAGGCAATAGCCAATGCCAAGGGTTGGCCTGGACATTGATGTCTGCCTGAGCCGAAGCTGAAGGTTCGTCGTCGCGCCCGCTTGAGCAAGAAGCTGTCGGGGTCTGGGTTGGCGCAGGGGTCTCGGTTGGCAGCAGCGAGCAATAATAAAATGGTATCGCCCGCCTCTAAAACGCTGTCGCCAATCTTGCATCGCCTGGCAACAAACCGCCGAGTGTTTTGTACCGGTGAATCGTGGCGCGCGACCTCTGCCACCCACTCAGCGACAAGCGTCGGTGTGGCTTGCATGCCTTCAAACAGCTCAGGCTTACGTTGGAGCGCTATAAGGGTGTTGCCGATCAGCCCGGCGGTGGCTTCGCAGGTCTGTGACAATAGCCCGATCAGATTCGCGATCAATGCATCATCGTCTTCCCAGGCTGAAGCGTCGTAATCGCTATAAAGACGGCCCAACACACCACTACCTTTATCATCGTTACTCAGCAGCGTTTGGAACATTTGGCTCAGCCGTGCCGCCGCGCAATGGGCTTTACCGAGTTGAGCCTCGTCACTTAACGGCGACAGACAGGCAACAAAATCCCGTGTCAGCTGCACGACTTCCTTTAGCTGGCTGGATGTGAAACCTATCAAGGATGCAATGACCGAAACCGGCAACGTGAACATCCACTCATTCGGGTTATCGCCCGAGATATCAAATGTCTCGACGACCTGCGCCACGAGGCCTGCGATGTTTTGCGTGCCCATCGAGGCCAGGATGGGCTCGATAACCCTGCGCGGGCACTGATGTTGCGTCCCCTCGTTCATGCGCATCAAACGACCGAAAACATGGCCTGCGGCGCCTTGCGCAAGGGCAGTTGGAATCGGCTCGTGCAGTGGACGTACAAGGCAGTCGGGATGTTCCAGAATGGCCTCGACAACGCCGGCGCCACTGGCAATCCATACACCAAGATCTGCATCGAACAACAGTTCCCTTTGCTGCCTGAGGCATGAGTAATAAACGTAGGGATCGACATGAGTAGCGGCTTCAAACGGCGTCATTTTGGCAGTCCTTTTCACAAAGAACGGCTACTATCGAGCAATCGTCCCCCCCACAATTCGCTCAGGAACGAAATATGGATTCCCAAAGCAATGACACTGCTATTTCCCGTGTCGCAGGCGCCATCGCGGAGCCCGCGAGGACGAAAATGCTTTGTTCGCTGATGGACGGCCACGCCCGTACCAGCACCGAAATGGCTGTCATTGCCGACGTCAGTGCATCCACGGCGAGCGCGCACTTGGCAAGGCTCAAAGAGGACGGTTTGATAAAACTGCACACGCAGGGCAGGCACCGCTACTTCAGCCTGGCAGACGCGCACGTGGCCCAAGCTATTGAAGCCCTCATGGTGATCAGCCGAAACGCGCAGACCCAGTTCGTTTCGACGGCCCCCAGTCGATTGCAGTTGGCGCGGACCTGTTATGACCACATGGCAGGATCCCTGGCTGTACAACTGCACGACTATTTCATCGACGCCGGCTGGTTGAGCATGCCGGTCGCTGGTGACGGTACTTATCAGCTTAGCGTGGAGGGCGAAAAAGCGATGACGGGGCTCGGTGTCGAGATAGAAACCGTAAGGGCGCAGCGACGTCGTTTCGCTTGCTCATGCCTGGATTGGAGCATGCGCCGCCCTCACCTCGCCGGCGCACTGGGGGCCGCTGTTCTACAAGCCGTTATAAGCCGCAAATGGGTGATCCAGGACCTTGATAGTCGAGCATTGGCCTTGACGCCCAAGGGGCGAAAGGAGCTGTACGGCAGATTTGGAATCACGGTTGAAAGCAAGGAGCTGGAGAAATCAGGCACCGCTCCCACTTAAGACAGGTACAGGCTACGGCGTACTGGGCCGGTCCCGCTCGACCAACGCCAAGTAGCCGTCAATGGTCGACTTGCCGAGAGGCTTGACCTGGATCGACACCCTATTCACCTGGCGCCCCATGGTGATGCCCTCGCGAGTTCGCACCTGTACATACCCAAGCCTGGGCCAAAAATGCTCGGCCCTGGTATTGCCCATCACCACCGTCAGCCGCAGCCATTGGGCACCCTTCGCCGCCGCCCATGCCTCAAGGTCCGAGTGCAAGCGCTGCGCCAGCCCGCTGCCGTGCCAGCGCGAATGCACCAGCAGCAAGCCGATATGCCACACCCCCGCGGCGAGCAAATCTGCGGCGATATTCACCACGGCGACCAGTTGGTCCTGCGTATCGCGGTAGCCCAGCCAGTACATGCGGCTGCACTGCCAGCCAGCGGGTAACTGACCGTGTAATTCTTCCCGTGCTTCGCTCGGGGTAGCCGGCTCGCCATTCACCGCGATGAAGTAATCCGGTGCCTGTTCAAAAAACTGCTGCAGCTCAGCCTCATCGCAGCCAAGCAGTTCAACCACCCGAATGTTTTTGAGGGAGCAGCCAGGCAACACCTGTGGGTCAACGTCCATGTTCAATCTCTTCAATCATCCCGCGTCAGCACTTCCAGCAATTCAATCTCGAAACGCAGGTTGCTGTTTGGCTTGATATGCACGCCCATCGAGCGTTCGCCATAGGCCAGGTGCGCCGGTACGTACAAGGTGCGCAGGCCGCCAACCTGCATGCCCATCAAGCCCTGGTCCCAACCCTTGATCACGCGACCGGTACCGATAACACACTGGAACGGTTTGCCCCGCTCCCAAGACGAATCGAACACCGTGCCATCTTCCAGGGTACCGGTGTATTGGGTGGTGATCAGCGCGCCCTTGACCACGGTTTTGCCGGTGCCCAGGCGGATGTCGGTGACCTGCAGTTTGTCGTTGCTCATGGGGGTCTCATTGAGGGGTGAAAGGCTGGGCTTTTCCCAGATTCGGCTGGGTTTGGCAAGTGTAGGAACAGTCGGAACAATGACATTTCCCTTTAACTTGAAGGACGCTTCCGAGAGAATCCCAACCGCTTGCGCCGTTCGAATCACGTGGCTAGTCTTCGTTGGTCACTGCCAATTAGATAGCCGTCCGCTGTCAGGCTGCCAACAGCCTCGCCACAGAACCAGCGCCGTACCCCAATCTACTGTGGGAGGGGGCTTGCCCCCGATGGCGGTGCATCAGCCCCTGCATCATTGACTGACACCCTGCTATCGGGAGCAAGCCCCCTCCCACATATTGATTTGCGTGCAGCCCCGGTTTCTACAACCAATGCCAGAACCGGCTCCAGAAGCCTCGCCCCAACTCATCCTTGCACCCGGCATATTGCCGCGCATACATCTGCGAACGCGCCTGCACCTTGCTCGCCACCGGTAGCAACCAGGCTTTGCTGGCGTAGGTGCGCTGGCGGTAGCCGCCCCAACCTTCGTGGTAGTTCAGGTATTGACCATAGGCGTCGTATTTGTAGACGCCATTGATGGTGTAAGTCTTGTCCATGTACCAGCCGATAAAATCGATGGCGTCGTCGAAGTCTTCGCGATCAGCGCCGCTGCGGCCGGTGGCTTTGCGGTAGTCGTTCCACACTTCATCCTTGGCTTGGGCGTAGCCCGCAGCGGTGGACACTCGGCCCCAGGGGATGATCCACAACAGGTATTTACGCGGGGTCTTGGCGTCGTAGCGAAAGCCCGACTCCTGATACATGATCGCAAACGGCACCTGGATCGGCACGCCCCAGCGCTTTTGCGTGACCTTGGCGGCGTCGTACCAGTCATCTTTTTCGCGAAAGATGCCGCACAGGTCATTGGGCGTGCGTGGCGGCGAGGTGCCACACGCCGCCAACAGAGAAGTGAGTAATAACAGTCCAACGGCTTTGCCTGCGCTCAAGGGACACCTTTGCGGGATACGGGTAAAAGGCCAGCATTTTACCCGTTCCCACAGGCGGCGTCCTTGCCGCAGACAGTTTTACGCCAAAGGCACGCGACGGGTAGTCAACGCGATACGACCAATAAAGAAGCTCAAAGCCGCGCCCAACAGCAGCATGGCCAAGGTGCTCCATGCAGCGCGGGACAATTGCTTGGCGGCCACTTCACCGGCTTCACGGGCTTTTTGTTCAGCCTGTTTTTTCAGCTCATCGACCTTCTGCATGGCTTGCTGATAAGCCTGGGCATAGTTGTCGACAATCTGGGTGGCTTCTTCTTTGCTCTTGCCGGTACGGGCCGCGACGATGTTGACCAGGGCTTCTTTATCCGCTGCATTCAAGGCTGGCTCGCCGGACGCTTTCACGCGTTCAAACCACTGCTTGAGCTCGTCACCGGCCTGGGCAGGGTTGGTCGCTGCATCGGTGGCCGATTGTTTGCCATCGGCAGCCGCCTGGTCGGCTTTTTGCTCAACGTTGGCCGGGTCCAATTCCGCCTTGCCGCTTTGCTTGAGCAAGGTATCGAGTTGGCCTTGCAGGCTGTTCCAGTCCAGCTCGATCCCCTGCTCGTTCAACTGCTGCTTGATGCTGCTGCCGATCCCCGGCGCTGCGGCCGCAATGCCACTTCCGGCAGCAGACAAGCCTTTACCCACGACGTTGCCGGCGGTGCCGACGACGCTGGAAGCCAAGCCTGCCAACAGCCAGGTGGTCAGCAAGGTGGTCAGGGTCCAGGTCAGCACCCCGTGCAGGCCGCCGCGATCCGGCGCCGTGCGTCCAGCCACAAACGCACCCAACGCAATGGCGACCAAGGTCGAGACAAACAACCAGATACCCGCACCCGTGCCGAAGCCGCTCAACGGGTTACCTGCTTCCATCGGGTCAACGGCGCTGGCGCCGATAGCCGTACCCAACACACTCAACACCAGGTAGGTCACCAGTGCGATTGCACTACCGGCCAATACCGAGCTCCATGACACACGAAATAGCGATCGATTGGTTTCATAGACAGTGGTCATACAAAGGTCCTTTTCAAATTTAGAAGCAAGGCAATGCGCCTTGTTGAGTGTGAGTGTGGCGAAACGACATACGTTCAGTCCTGGCTCATATGCACCAGGCCGGGTGGTGCATTCGCACTCCTCCCAAGGCAAATTCTCTGCACTATCCTGAAGCCGGGATGTCGTACTCGAATGCACTCAAGCCTCGCCCCTTCGGAGACGTTATGACCCACGATGTTCTCGCCAAAGAAACCAATCGCCGCCAGTTGCAGCAGATCATTTCCGGGTTGTCCGACGGTGTGATTCTGGCCGAGGTCGACCAGACCATCCTCTGGGCCAATGACGCTGCCTTGACCATGCACGGGGTCAGCGCCGTCGAGGACCTGGGCGCCAATACCGAGGCCTACGCCGAGCGTTTCGCCTTGCGCTATCGCAATAACCATCCTTTACAGCTGGACAGCTACCCGTTAAGCCGCGTGGCCGCTGGTGAAGAGTTCAGCGATGTGGTGGTGGAAGTCACCCCTGCCGCCGACGAGAGTCGCTACTGGGTGCACCGCTTGCGCAGCCTGATACTGTCCGACGCGCAGGGTGAGCCGGAGTTGCTGGTGCTGATCCTCAGCGACGCCACCGAATGGGCGAGCGCCGAGCAACGCTTTGAAAAAACCTTCAACGCCAACCCCGCACCCGCCGTGATCTGCCGCCTCAGCGACCTGCGCTACATCAAGGTCAACCAGGGTTTTCTGGAGATGACCGGCTACAACCGTGACCAGGTCATCGGCAAATCCGTGTATGAACTGGACGTGCTGGAACAGGCCGAGCGCAAGGACCTGGCGATCCAGCGCCTGGGCGAAGGCGCAACTATTCCGCAGATGCAGGCCGAACTGAGATTGCCCGAAGGTGGCAGCAAACTGGTGATCGTCGCCGGCCAACCGTTGGACATGAACGAGGAAGACTGCATGTTGTTTTCCTTCACTGACCTTGAGCCGCGACGCAAAGCGGAAATTGCCCTGCGCCAGAGTGAAGAGCGCTTCGCCAAATCCTTCCGCCTGACGCCGGTGCCGACCCTGGTGTGCAGCGCCGACAACCGCCAGGTGGTGGATGTCAACGAAGCCTTCATGACCATCACCGGCTACATCAGCGAGGAGTTGATCGGCAAATCCATCGAAGACATCAACTTTATCGACAGCCCCCAGGCCGGCGCGCAGTTGTTCGCCACCCTGGAAAAAGCCGGCAACCTGGACGGCCAGGACCTCAAGGTGCGCAAGAAAGGCAACGAGGTGATCGACTGCGTGGTGTCAGCCGACACGGTGATCATCCAGGACGTGCCCTGCTACCTGATGGTGCTGATGAACATCACCGAACGCAAACGTTCGGAGCTGGAACTGGTGGCGGCCATCGAGGAAGTCATGCAGGACGCGTCCTGGTTCAGCCAGACCCTGATCGAGAAACTGGCCAACGCCAAGAGCGTCAACAGCCCCAACCTGCCGAACGTCTCATTCACCGACCTGACCGCCCGTGAGCGTGATGTGCTGGGCCTGATCTGCGAGGGCCTGGCAGACAAGGAAATCGCCTCGCGCCTGAAACTGGCGCCCAATACCGTACGCAACCACGTGGCCACGGTGTATTCCAAGCTGGGGGTGCACAGCCGCAGCGCGGCCATCGTTTGGGCCCGTGAACGCGGGCTGTTCGCCGGTGAATTGCGCCTTAAAAACAAACCCTGACCCTTGCAAATGCACTAGTCCACCTAGTGCGAATTCGCCTTATGGCGCGCGGGTGCACGCCATAACCTTCAAGGGATCGTATTTATGCCTTGAAGGAATCTGCATGTTTACCCTCTCTCAACTGCGCAACTGCATCGAAGAAGGCCTGTCACCGCTGACGTGCGAATTCACCCTGTGCCGGGATGCGTCCTTGACCCTCAAGGTCTACGACGCAGAAACCGGCCGTGTCGACATGGTGGTTACCGGCATCAGCACCAATCGCCTGCAAACCCCGCAGGAAGTGGCGAAGATGGTGGATGAGTTGCGCTACGAACTGCAAAGCAACAACGTCGGCAAGCTCACGCTGGATGATTTGCCTTCATCGCCGCCCCCATGAAATAGAACACCCCGCCGCCAATGATAAACGCCCCCAGCATATAGAACATGTAGTGGGCCGGCAGGCTGGCCAGCACCAGCCCACAAAGCACCGGCCCCAGCGCGGCACCGAGATTGGACAGGTTCTGCGCCCCGTAATACATGCCCCGCAGGTGGTCCGGGGCGATTCGGTCGATAAACATGTACTCGGCCGGGAACACGATGATTTCCCCTACGGTAAACACCGCCATTGCCAATACCCACCACAACACGCTGGTGGACAGCGCGAAACCGATCAACCCCAGCATGAACATGCTCAAGCCCGCGATCAGCCATTGGCTGAGATAGCGATGCGAAATGCGCCGACCAATCAGGTACTGCAAGGCAATCACCAGCACGGCGTTGGTGGTCAGCACTGCGCTGATCACGGTGTAGGTGTATTCGGCGGTGGTGGTGGTTACCAGGTATTGAGACAGGTAGGCCGTGAACTGGCCGAACACCACCGCACTGAGCAAACCGCCGAGGGTGAAACACACCAGGCGACGATCTTGCAGCAGCACACGGGCGACGGCCAGAAACGGCACCGGTTTTTGCGTGGCATCCACAGTGGCCAAGGTGCGGTCGCCCCACCGCCAATACAGCAGGAAAAAACCGAGCCCCAGCAGTGCCGACAGGATAAACGGCAGGCTGATATCCAGCTTGGCCACCATCGCCCCGAAGGCCGGCCCCACGGCATAACCGATATTGGTGAGGGTGTATTTGATGGAAAACACTTCACTGCGTGCGTCTTCGGGCAGCAGGCTGGCGAAGCCGGCTTTCACCGCAATGTCGATGACCGCGTAGGCCAGGTTGATCAGGATCAGGCAGCCATAGAACGCCCAGATATCCTGCGCCAACAGCGTGCCGATAAACCCCAGTACAAACACCAGGCTCAATGCGAGCAACAGCCGATAGCTGTTGATGCGGTCGACCAGGAAGCCGCCGTATACGCTGAGCAGCGAGCCGACGATCAGCGAACTGCCGATCACCAGGCCAACCTGGGTAATGTCCAGGGCGAAGTGGCTGGTGAGGTAGATCACCAGGTAGGGAAAGGTGATGGCCTTGGCCAACGTCAGCAGCAAGGTGGCGCACAGCAGCAGGTTCACCGTGCGGGGGTAGGTTCTTATTGTGGCAAGCATCCTGCTTCTTTCCTGTGAAGGTAACGCGACCATTGCGGTCGGTTACCTTAACGCATGAACCACGAAACGAGCAGGTGGCCCGGCAGAATTATTTCTTGACCGGCGTAATCTCAAGGATGGTGCCGTTGGTGGTTTTGAGCAGGACGTACTTGTCGCCTACACGCGCCCATTGGCTCTCATCCTCAGGCTGTTTGAGGCCGCGCTTTTTCCAGTCTTTAATCGCTGATTCCTCGCGCATCAACATGTCCGGGGCGCGATCACCTTCTTTCAAATCACGGGCGTTGATGTTTGAAGGTTGCACGGTTTCCTGAGGGGTATCGCCGGCTTGCACTACAGCGCTGGCGGTGGAAAAGCTGGCAGCGACCAGCAGGCAAGCGGCTAAGGTTTTCGACTTCATGGGTGCTCCTTCAATTAATGGTGCGTACCCAGGTTCCGACCGCGGCGGCGCAGAATCATTCAGCCCGCTCAGTTTCCCCTGTGGCCAGCTCGGCCTTGCTTACCCATACAGTCCGGCCAACAATTGTCCCAATCGATCCGCATCCGATCGCGTGCTACACCCCTGCAGCTCCTGTTCCAGCAAGAATAAATACGCTTCAAACTCCCTCCCGATTGCCTCCATGAAATTAATCATGTAATTTTTCATGAAATTATTCGAACTAAATTTCATGAACCAGCAACAAGAACTCGCCACTCTCGCGACCCTGATCCACGACCTGCGCAAGCACAAGAAACTCACCCTGGCGCAATTGGCGCAAAAGATCGAGCGCTCGGTGGGGTTTGTGTCCCAAGTGGAACGCGGGTTGTCGCAACCCACCGTCGCCGACCTGACCGCCATCAGCCACGCCCTCGATGTGCCCACCACCTATTTCTACAGCCTGCCCAAACCCAAGGCGGTGGACTGGGTGACACGCCCCAACGAGCGGCGCACGGTGTATTACGCCAATGGCATCACCGACATCCTGGTGTCGCCGAGCATGAACGGTGCTTTCTCGATGCTCGACAGCTTGTTGGCCCCCGGTGCCAACAGCGGCGAGCAGAGCATGAGCGATCGCGCCGAGCAGGCTGGCTTTGTGCTGGAGGGCGAGCTGACCCTGTGGGTTGAGGGTGAGCCCGATGCAGTCACCCTCTACGAAGGCGACAGTTTCCACTTGGCCAGTTTCGCCCACTGCCGCTACGCCAACCTGACCGACCTGCCCGCCCGCGTCCTGTGGGTTTACAACTAGGAGCTGCACCCGTGAAAAGCCCATCTGCAACGTTGCTGGCCGAAGTACGGACCTTTCGCCAGAACCACCCCGACGTGCGTTATGTCGACCTGATCGCCCTGGACATTCCCGGGCATTTCTACGGCAAGCGCTACCCGGTGGAGATGCTTGAAAAAGTCGCCGCCGGCAGCCCGTTGAAGTTGCCGCAGAACGCGGTATTGCTGGGGGCTCAGGGCGGGTTGTTCAAGATTGGCGACTACTGCTTCAACGACGGTGACCCGGATGCCAATCGCCGCCTGGTGCCGGGCACATTGAAGCCGGTTAGCTGGGAATCGCAGCCCTTGGGGCAAATGCTCATCACCTCGGACGGCACCGCAGCGCCGATCGAGTTCGAGCCCCGCGAAGTATTGACCAAGGTGCTGGAACGCTTGCAGCACAAGGGCATCCACCCGGTGGTTGCGTTTGAGCTGGAGTTCTACCTGTTCGATAAAAAGCTCGACAACGGCCTGCCGCAATTTGCCCGAGACCCGCTCAGTGGTGACGCCGACGACCAGCCCAACCTGCATATCGAGCGGCTCTCGCGCTTCAGCGAAGTGCTCGACGACATGGCGCAAACCGCCCAGGAACAGGGTATCGACATCACCGTGATCACGGCCGAGATTGGTCCCGGCCAGTTCGAGATCAACTTTGGCCACTGCGACGACGGCTTGCGCGCCGCCGACTGGGCCGCACTGTTCTGCCGCAGCACCCGGGGCGTGGCACTCAAGCACGGTTACCGCGCCAGTTTCATGGCCAAGCCCTACCTGCAATTTCCCGGCAGCGGCATGCATGTGCATGTCAGCCTCTACGACGCGGCGGGCAATAACCTGCTTGCCGCTCATCAACAGCAACCGCTGCGCCACGCCGTGGCCGGTTGCCTGGAGCTGCTGCCGCATTGCATGCCGATCTTCGCGCCCAACCACAATGCCTTGCGCCGCCTGGGTGGCACCGTCAACGCCGCCACCCGCGCCAGTTGGGGCTTTGAAGACCGTGACGCGTGCGTGCGCATCCCCGAGTCCGACCCGCGCAACCTGCGGATCGAGCACCGCCTGGCCAGCGCCGACGCCAACCCCTACCTGGTGCTGGCGGCGATCCTGATGGGCCTGGAGCATGGGCTTGAGGCCAAGCGCGAGCCGATCACATCGCTGAACGAAGACCGTAACAGCGGTACCGATTTCCCGGTGGAGATGCTCGACGCCGTGCGCGCCATGCAGCAGCAACCGGTAGTGCGCGACAAGCTGGGCGCGGAATTTGTCGATGTATATTGCGAGAATAAGCGCCAGGATCACTTGGCTTTTCAGCAAGAGATTCATGCGCGGGAATATCGCTGGTTTCTTTAAAATCTACCGAAACTGACTTGCCCAAAACCTGACTTAAATCAAAGAAAGGCTCTAGCACGGGCCTTTCAGACGGATAAATTGTCGAACAATCCTGGCTTTTGCCGTTGAGACCCATTATCATCCGGCGCCTTCTCGCTACCCGCCGGGTAGCTGTTTCAATGTGTCACCCGAGGCGCCCATGTACCGTTTTTCGTTTCACCGCCCTTTGATTGCCATCAGTCTGGGGCTTGTTTCCCATTCCGTCAGCGCTGCCCTGCAACCTATAGCCGAAGCGCCGCTGGCCAACGACACCGAATTGCACTGCCACTTCAACCGCGACGCCAGTACCGACTGCACCACCACTTACCGCTACACGATCCTCAAGCCCAACGGCCGCGAAATGCTTTCGCGCATCGACTTCGATTACTCCGAAGGCGATACCTTTGAGGTGATCAGCGCACAGTCCACCCAGCCTGGCGCCAAGCCGGTCCCCCTGGCGGCCACTCAAATCGACACGCGCAGCGCGCCCAACCCGGACCAGGGCTTCAGCCGCGACAAACAAACCTCCCTGGCCTTCCCCAACTTGCGCGTGGGCACAAAGATCCGCTACACCGTACGCCAGCACTACCCGGCCAAACCGCTGATGACCCAGTTCCATTACGTGCTCAAGTTCGGCCCCGGCGCGGCCCGCCGTGATCGCTTCAAGGCGCGCTTTACCGCCGAACGCCCGATCCAGTGGCGCAGTGAAATGTTCGACGCGTTCAACGTGACCCCTTCGAGCAACGGCAAGACCCTGGACGTGGCGCTTAAAGCCCCGATCTACCTCAACTACATCAATGAATCCTCCGCTGCCGCCCTGCTGCGCATCCCACGCCTGGAAGTCGGTAGCGCCGTGGAACGCCAGGCTTACTTCGGTGATTTCGCCCAGCGTTACAACCAGATTCTCGGCGCCAACCTGCCGGCGCAAGCCTCCGCCGCCGTGGCCGCCGCACGCAGCCTGGCACCGGCCGAGCAAGTGGCTGCGCTGATGCAGCACATCAATGATCACTACCGCTACCTGGGTGACTGGCGGGCCAGCGAGCGTGGTTATGTGCCATTCAGCCTGGCGGAAATCGAGCAGCATGGCTACGGCGACTGCAAGGACCTGGCGACGCTGCTGACGGCCATGCTCAAGGCCAGTGGCATCAAGGCCGAGACCGCGTGGGTGAGCCGTGGCGATGTGGTCGACTCCTTGCTGATTCCGGGTACCCAGGCGCCTAACCACGCCATCGTGCGTGCCGAAGTGAATGACCAGGTGTGGTGGCTTGACCCGACCAATCCGGTCTTCGCCCCGGGCCAGATCATGCCCGACATTCAGGACCGCTGGGTGCTGGTCAACGACGCCCTGGGCCACGTGCGCGAAGAACACATTCCATTGGAACGGCCCGAAGTCTCGATCCGCCTGGACAAACAGGTGCAGTACGGCAAAGAAGGAGATGGCGCGGTGAAAGCTACTATCACCTTCAGCCGCCTGCCGCTGATGCAAATGAGCGTCGCCGACCGCCAGCAAGGCACCACCGCCACCGACCAGAATATCTGCGCCAACTTCGGCAACGACATCAGCGACTGCCAGATCACCCGTGAACCTACCGGCTTTGTGGTGCATGACGGTTATAGCGTCACCGCGCGCATGAATGATCAGCGCGCCCTGGAAAAACTGGCCAATGACTATGTCTACACCGACCCGTCGTTGAAAGACCGGTGGGAGGGCTACATCAACTATCGCCGCCAGGGGCAACAGGCCGACCTTTACCTGGGCAACCCGGAAACCTACGACTACACCTACACCCTGACAGGCGGGAAGATGGAAAAAGCCATCCCCGGCTGCACAGTGCGCTCGCCCTGGTACGACCTGGACCTGGACGGAAAACTGCAGGATGGCTCGCTGCGCTACCACTATCGCCTGAGCCAGAAGAAACGCTGGCTGACCCATGCTGAAGTGGCCAGTGATGCGTTCGGCAAGATGATTGACGAGGCTCGGGCGTGTGCCGAGCAGGTGCATCAGGTAGTAAAGTTCTAGACCGTCCCTGACACACCACAGCCCAAATGTGGGAGCTGGCTTGCCTGCTCCCACCTTTTAGTCCGTGTGTGTCAGCGGGATTCGCCGAGTAGCAAACTCTGCTCGCGCGCGCACAACTCCACCACATAATCCCACAACACCCGCAACCGCACAGACTTGTGCAGCTCTCGGCGCGAGCTGATCCAGTAGCTGCGCTGGATGCTCTCTGCCGGCAGCAACGGCACCAAATCCTTGTCGCCCGCCGCCATAAAGCATGGCAACACGGCAATGCCCAACCCCGAACGCGCCGCCTGGTGCTGGGCGATCACGCTGGTGCTGTGGAACACCACCTTGGGGTTGCGACAGAAGCTGTTGAGGAACTTCAGTTCCTGGCTGAACAGCAGGTCATCGACGTAATCGATCCAGGCATGGGCGGCGAGGTCTTCGCGCTTTTCGATCGGCGGGTTGCGCGCAAGATAAGCGCGGCTGGCATACAGCGCCAGACGGTAGTCGGTGAGTTTGCGTGTCACCAATTGATCGACGCTGGGGCGTTCCAGGTGGATGCTGATCTCCGCTTCGCGATTGAGGATGCTGACAAAACGCGGTACGGCCACCAGCTCCACTTCCAGACCTGGGTAACGCTCGAACAACCCGCCCATGCGCCCGGCGAGGAACATCACGCCCAGACCTTCGGCCACCCCCAGACGTATCTTGCCCAAGGGCGCGGCTGAGTGGGTGAGTTCGTCTTCGGCCAGCAGCGCCACGTTCTCCATGACTTCGGCATGTTTGAGCAGCGCCTCGCCCGCGGGTGTCAATTCGTAGCCTTGGGCGTGTTGCACAAACAGCGCGGTGCCGAGGCTTTTCTCGATGGCCTCGATATGCCGGGCCACGGTGGCATGCGTGGTTTTCAAGCGTTGCGCGGCGGTGAGCAGGCGGCCACTGCGCTGCAACTCGAGAAAAAACCGCAGGTCATTCCAGTCGAACATATCGCCTCCATTGCCTGAGCCCGGACCGCGCTGTTTAAAAACGCACAGCAGCTGGGTAAAAACTAACATTTTTAAGACGAAAACTAACAACTAGGATGGGGCCAACAAGAAAAACAAGCGAGCCCCCAGATGCCCATTGCAACTGCTGAATACGATTACATCGTGGTCGGCGCCGGCCCCGCCGGTTGCCTGCTGGCCAATCGTTTGTCCGCCAACCCGGCCCACCGCGTCCTGCTGCTCGAAGCCGGTGGCCGCGACAATTACCCCTGGATCCATATCCCCGTCGGCTACCTGTTCTGCATCGGCAACCCGCGCACCGACTGGTGCTTCAAAACCGAGGCGCAAGCCGGCCTGCAAGGTCGCGCCCTGAGCTACCCACGGGGCAAAGTGCTCGGCGGCTGCTCGTCCATCAACGGCATGATCTACATGCGCGGCCAAGCCCAGGACTACGACGGCTGGGCGGCAGCAGGCAACCCGGGCTGGGCCTGGAACGATGTGTTGCCGCTGTTCAAACACAGCGAAAACCACTTTGCCGGTGGCTCGGAATTCCACAGCGATGGTGGCGAGTGGCGCGTCGAGCAGCAGCGCCTGTCGTGGCCAATCCTCGATGCGTTTCGTGAGGCGGCAGCCCAGAGCGGCATCGCCAACATCAATGATTTCAACCAGGGCGACAACGAAGGCTGCGGCTACTTCCAGGTCAACCAGAAGGCCGGGGTGCGCTGGAATGCGGCGAAGGCGTTTCTCAAGCCGATCCGCCAACGCCCCAACCTGACTGTGTTGACGGAGGTGGAGGTCGACCGTGTGCTGCTGGAAAACGGCCGAGCCTCCCAGGTTGGCGGGCGCCAACACGGCCGACAGCTCAGCTGGAAAGCGCGCAAGGAGATCATATTGTGCGCCGGTGCCGTGGGCTCGCCGGGCATTCTGCAGCGTTCCGGGATCGGCCCCACCAACGTGCTCAAACCGTTGGGCATTGATGTGGTGCATGAACTGCCGGGCGTGGGCGGCAACCTGCAAGATCACCTGCAACTGCGCCTGATCTACAAACTGGAAAATGCACGTACCCTGAACCAGATCGCCGGCACGCTGTGGGGCAAGATGGGCATGGGCCTGCGCTACCTGTACGACCGCAGCGGTCCGCTGTCGATGGCGCCCAGCCAGCTTGGCGCATTTGCCCGCTCCGGGCCGGAGCAGACGTCGGCCAACCTTGAATACCATGTGCAGCCGCTGTCCCTGGAGCGCTTTGGCGAACCGTTGCACGGCTTCCCGGCGTTTACCGCGTCGGTCTGCGACCTGCGCCCGCAAAGCCGCGGCCGCGTGGATATTCGCTCGGCCAACCCGGCGGATGCCCCGCTCATACAACCCAACTACCTCAGCCACCCCGAGGACTTGCGCGTGGCCGCCGACGCCATCCGCCTGACCCGGCGCATCGTCGCCGCGCCCGCCTTGAGCCAGTTCAAACCGGTGGAATACCTGCCTGGCGATGCGCTGCAAACCGAAGCACAACTGCACGAAGCCGCGGCACGCATCGGCACCACCATTTTCCACCCGGTGGGCACCTGCCGCATGGGCGATGACAAGGACGCCGTGGTCGACAGCCAACTGCGTGTGCATGGCATTCCCGGGCTGCGCATTGCCGATGCGTCGATCATGCCGCGCATCACCTCCGGCAATACCTGCTCACCGACGCTGATGATCGCAGAGAAGGCTGCGCAGTTGATCCTTTCACCGAACACTGTAGGCGCGAGCTTGCTCGCGAAAAACCCACCCGCACCGCGCACCGCAGGGCACCCCGCGTAATCGTTGACGATATATGAAGAAAAACAGCGGCGCCGAAGTTGGCGCCGACAGTGGGACAACAATAAATAATCACTGTGAGGGACACCCAATGTCAGAACATGCTCAACCCCTGGGCTCGGCGGCCAGTGCAGGCACTGCCAGCGAATCAAGAAAAGTCATCTTCGCCTCGTCCCTGGGGACGGTGTTCGAGTGGTATGACTTTTTCCTCTACGGCGCCCTGGCGGCGGTGATCAGCAAGCAGTTCTTTGCCGGGGTCAACGACACCACTGCGTTTATCTTTGCCTTGATGGCCTTCGCCGCAGGCTTCGTGGTGCGCCCGTTCGGAGCATTGGTGTTCGGCCGCCTGGGCGACATGATCGGGCGCAAGTACACCTTCCTGGTCACCATCATTTTGATGGGCGTGGCAACCTTCTGCGTCGGGCTGCTGCCGACCTACGCCAGCATCGGCATCGCCGCACCGATCATCCTGATCGTACTGCGTATGTTGCAGGGCCTGGCGCTGGGCGGCGAGTACGGCGGCGCGGCCACCTATGTGGCCGAACATGCGCCACCCGGCAAGCGCGGCCTGCATACCAGCTGGATTCAATCCACCGCCACCCTCGGCCTGCTGCTGTCGTTGCTGGTGGTGCTGGCCTGCCGTTACTTCACTGGCGATCAGTTCGAAGTGTGGGGCTGGCGCATTCCGTTCCTGTTTTCCATCGTGCTGCTGGGCATCTCGACCTGGATCCGCATGAGCCTGCACGAGTCGCCGGCCTTCCTGAAAATGAAAGAAGAAGGCAAGGCCAGCAAGGCGCCGATCCGCGAATCGTTCGGTAAATGGGAAAACCTCAAGGTCGTATTGATCGCGCTGTTCAGTATCAACGGCGGGCAGGCCGTGACCTTTTACGCGGCGCAGTTCTATGTGCTGTTCTTCCTGACCCAGTTCCTGCGCATGGACCCGGCCCTGGCCAATATGTTGCTGATCATCAGCGTGGTGATTGGCGCGCCGTTCTTTATCCTGTTTGGCTGGCTGTCGGACAAGGTCGGGCGCAAGCCGGTGCTGATGCTCGGCCTGCTGCTGGCGACCGCGCTGTACTTCCCGATCTTCAAGGGCCTGGCGCACTACACCAACCCAGCGATGGACCAGGCCAGCCGACAGGCGCCGATTACCGTGCTGGCCGACCCGGCCACCTGTACTTTCCAGTTCGACCCGGTGGGCAAGGCGCGTTTTGACAGCCCATGCGACAAGGTCAAGACCTTCCTGGTCAAGCAGGGCCTGCCCTACAGCAGTGCCGCCGCTCCGGCAGGCAGCCCGGTGCAGGTGAGCGTGGGCGATGTGCGCATCGACGGCTTTGACGAGGCGGCACTGCGTGGCGCCGTGACCCTGGCCGGCTACCCGTCTTCGGCGGACGTGGCCCAGGTCAACAAGGTGATGGTGGTGGTGCTGATCGTCGTGCTGATCCTGATCGCGGCCATGTGCTACGGGCCATTGGCGGCGCTGATGGTGGAGCTGTTTCCGACGCGTATCCGCTACACGTCGATGTCCCTGCCCTACCATATCGGCAACGGCTGGTTTGGCGGGTTCCTGCCGACCGTATCCTTTGCCCTGGTGGTGTACACCGGCGATATCTTCTATGGCCTGTGGTACCCGGTGGTGGTGACTGGGGTGAGCTTGATCGTCGGTTTGTTCTGCCTCAAAGAAACCCGGCATGTGGATATCGATAACAACTGAGTTCGTTTGAACACCGAAGATCCCTTGTGGGAGGGAGCAAGCCCCCCCTCCCACATTTTGGTTGTTGTTGCTCACACAAATTGCTGTACATCCATACAGATAATGGTTGCTCAAATCCTTCTGACTAAGCATCCTGCAAGGCATCAACCCGATCTGATGTGATGACCATGCGGCTGTACCTCTGTGAAAAACCCTCCCAGGCCAAGGATATCGCGGCCGTGCTCGGCGCCACACGCCGCGGCGACGGCTGCTGGCTGGGCAATGGGGTTACTGTCACCTGGTGCATCGGGCACCTGTTGGAAACCGCCCCGCCCGACGCCTACGACGCCAAATACAAACGCTGGGTGCTGGCAGACCTGCCGATCGTTCCGGAAAAATGGAAGATGCTGGTCAAGCCCAAGACCGCCAGCCAGTACAAGGCGGTCAAGCGCTTGCTGGGGGAAGCCCAGGAGCTGGTGATCGCCACCGATGCTGACCGTGAGGGCGAGATGATCGCCCGTGAACTGGTGGAGCATTGCCGCTACCGTGGGCCGATCCAGCGGCTATGGCTGTCGGCACTGGACGAGGCCTCCATTCGCAAGGCCCTGGCGGCGCTCAAGCCGGGCGCCGAAACCTTCAGCCTGTATCACTCGGCCCTGGGCCGCTCCCGCGCCGACTGGCTGATCGGTATGAACATGAGCCGCCTGTTTACCCTACTGGGGCGCCAATCCGGCTATCAGGGCGTATTGCCAGTAGGCCGGGTGCAAACCCCGACCCTGCGCCTGGTGGTGGACCGTGATCGCAGCATCGCCGATTTCGTACCGGTGGCGTATTGGGCCATTGATGTCGACCTGCGTCACGAAAGCATGACCTTCACCGCCCAGTGGCGCGCCAATGAAGATGCCTGCGATGATCAGGGCCGTTGCCTCAACCCGCAACTGGCGCGGGACGCTGCCGACGCCATGGGCAACGCGAACGCGGCGCGGCTGGTAAAGCTGCGCACCGAACGCATGCGCGAAGTCGCCCCCCTGCCCTTTGACCTCGGCACACTGCAGGAAATCTGTTCCAAAAAGCTCGGCCTGGGCGCCCAGGAAACCCTGGATATTGCCCAATCCCTCTACGAAACTCATAAGGTCATCACCTACCCGCGCAGCGATTGCGGCTACCTGCCGTTGAGCCAGCACAGTGAGGCGCCAAAGATCCTCTCGGCGCTGGGCCGTGCGGATGCGGCGGTCAACGAATTGATGCCGCACATCGACCCTCAACGCCGCTCGCGGGCCTGGAATGACGCCAAGGTCAGCGCCCACCACGGCATCATCCCCACTGGGGCGGGCAAGGATTTAAGCCAACTGACCGGCAAGCACCGTGCGGTCTACACCTTGATACGCGCGCGCTACCTGGCGCAGTTCCTGCCCAACCATGAATACGACCGCACCCAGGCAGATTTCGACTGTGCCGGCCAGGCGTTGCGTGCGGTGGGCAAGGTCATCATCGAAGCCGGCTGGAAACGCGCATTGCCCGAGGCACTGGCGCCCGCCAAAGGCCGTGAAGCGCCTGCGCCCCAGGCCTTTCCGACGCTGGTGCAGGGCCAGGACTACGCCGTGGCCAAGGTCAACCTCAAGGACCTGTGGACCCAACCACCCAAGCCCTTTACCGAAGGCGACCTGATCAAGGCGATGAAAAACGTCGCCAAACTGGTGCAAGACCCGCTGCTCAAGCAAAAGCTCAAGGACACCACCGGCATCGGCACCGAAGCCACTCGCGCCGGGATCATCCAGGGCTTGCTGGACCGCGGTTACCTGGTGAAAAACGGCAAAGCCCTGTCGGCAACCCCAGCCGCGTTCAGCCTGATTGACGCGGTGCCCCGCGCCATTGCCGACCCAGGCACCACCGCCATCTGGGAACAAGCGCTGGACATGGTGCAAAGCGGCGAAATGAGCCTGGAAGAATTCGTTGCCAAGCAGGCGGCGTGGATGAGCAAGCAGGTGGCGCGCTGTAACGGTATGCGCATGACCATCACCGGCCCCGCCAGCCCGGCAGGTCGAGGTGCCACGCCCTGGAAGAAGAAACGCAAGAGCGCTCCACGCAAGGCTGCGACCAGTCCAAAGCGCACAAAGAAACCGACAACGGCGGGCTAGAACGCGTAAAAATCCGGCAAATGACGTTTTTCGACAGGTTTAACGCCGCTTTGGGTCTTGCCCTGCCGCAGGCCGTCTAGGATTCTTTAGGGGACCCTGACTACCTAAGAACAACACCGGAGTGGCCGCCATGAAAACCGTCGCACAATTGCTCAAAGCCAAGGATCAGAAAAACCAGGACGTCCACACCATTCAATGGGACCACACGGTGTTCGAAGCGCTGGTGCGGATGTCGGAGAAAAACGTCGGAGCCTTGCCAGTCGTCAAGGAAGGTGTAGTCGTAGGGATCATCAGCGAGCGTGATTACGCACGTAAACTCATTCTCAAAGGCCTGTCGTCGGTGACCACTCGGGTCGACGATGTTATGAGCTCTCCCGTCATCACCGTCGACACCCATAAAAGTGTCGAGGAATGCATGAACATCATGACCGACAGTCACCTGCGCCACCTGCCGGTGGTCGAAGACGGCAAACTGTTGGGCCTGCTGTCCATCGGTGACTTGGTGAAGGAAGCCATCGCCGAACAGGCTGATCTGATCAAACAGCTGGAGCAATACATCCGCGGCGAATAGGAGACCCCATGCTCGACACGCTGGAACATCAGGCAGACCACCTCGAAATCCTGCACCGGGCTATGGCTGAACGACGCTTTTTAGCCTTGACCGGCGCAGGCATCAGCACCTCGTCGGGCATCCCGGATTACCGCGACAGTGAAGGTGTACGCCGGGGCAAAGCACCGATGATGTACCAGGAATTTCTTGCCACCCCGGATGCGCGACGCCGTTACTGGGCGCGGGCGATGCTGGGTTGGCCGCGTGTGCGCATTGCGCAGCCGAACAAGGCTCACCTGGCACTGGCGACACTGCAACACCATGGCCATATCAGCGGGCTGATCACGCAGAACGTCGACACCCTGCATGACCAGGCCGGCAGCCATGACGTGATCGAGTTGCACGGCAGCTTGCATCGGGTGCTGTGCCTGGATTGCCAACTGCGCAGCGAGCGCGATGTGATCCAGCGGCAAATGGAAGTTGATAACCCGCATATGGCGCAGGTTCACGCCGTGCAAGCGCCGGATGGCGACACCTTGCTCGATCCGGCATTTGAACAACACTTCCAGGTGCCCCACTGCCCCCATTGCAACGGCGAGCGGCTCAAACCTGACGTGGTGTTCTTTGGCGAGAATGTCGCACCGGCGACGGCGCTGAAGGCGATGGCGGCGGTAGAACACGCTGAGGGCCTGCTGGTGGTGGGGTCGTCACTGATGGCCTATTCGGCGTTCCGATTGTGCAAGGCCATGGTCGAGCAGCGTAAGCCGGTGATTGCGATCAATCTGGGCAAGACACGCGGGGATGAGCTGCTGCAGGTTAAAATCCAGGCCTCCTGCGAGCAGCTACTGCCGTTGCTCGTCGACCGGCTCCTACAGGAGGGTTGAAACGCCCGACCTGCACCTCCAAAAAATGACGCCCAAGTCACGTTTTCCCGCATTCCCCCGCCCCCACAACAAATTATGTAGTGATCAAAAATAATCACTACATAATCGTTGACGTAACCTTTTTGTCCTTGCATGATCTAGACGTCTCCCGGATCGGGAGCGTTGGTAACAAGCGTTTTGAACAGGCTCGTCTGACCGCCGAGCTGTTTTTCCGGATGTGCACTGCCCACAAGGCAGATTGATGAAGCTGACCAGCCCCGAAAGGGTCCGGTACAAGGAGCTAAAACGCTGCTTGTCTTCGTTATGAAAGCGTTGCGTAGCAGTTCATCAGCAAGACTACATGCATCAGGTTCAAGACCCTGCCCGTATTCGGCAGACCGTCACTGACGCCCGGTTTTCGGAACCGGAGACAACTACGCAGTTTTAACGAATCAATTGATAGATCGCCAACTGGTCAAGGGGCTTACACATGAATCTGAACAACCAACCAACTATCGATGAATTGGCTGAGATGTTCGCAGCGCAGAAAGACACACTCGACGACCATATCCTGTGGATTGGCAAATCGGGCGAAGTGCAAATTGACTGCCTGGCGCCCCATACCGAAGAAGCCGAGTTCGACCGCAATAACCGTGAACTGGCGGCGCGCCTGAAGATGTACCGCCGTGGCCAGGGCTATGTCGGAAAGAAGGCTGCGGCTGATCGAAACTTTATCGAGCAGGTGTTCGATACACTCAACAATGCCTGGGCATCTTTCAAAGACAGCTCGCAAGTTAAAGTGATCGACCGCTACTACTAAGTATTACTCAATCAATGCGGGAGCTGGCTTGCCAGCTCCCGCATTTTTTATAACGTTAGAAAGTTGGAAACCTGCCCTTCCCCGCCTCATCCCGAAAAATATCGAACAACACTTGCGCCGCCGCCGACAACTCATGGCCCGGTTTGGTCAACACGCCAATTGGCCGCTCGATCACCGGGCCGGTCAAGGTAATGCAATGAGCACCCGCCTCCTCCATCTGCCGGGCACATAACGCTGGCACGGCGCTGACGCCCAGCCCGCTGGCGACCATCTTCCCCACGGTCGCCAGTTGATGGCTTTCCAACGCTACGGGCAATTTCATCTGCAAGGCGCCAAGGTGCTCTTCCAACATCACCCGTACCGTGGAGGGGCGTTGCAACGTGATAAACGGTTGCTCCAGCAAGGTTTTCCAATCGATCTCGGCACGCTGAGCCAACGGCGAATCCCCTGGCACCACGGCGATAAAGCGATCCAGATATAACGGCGTAAATGCCAACGATGACCCTTCGGACGGCTCGAATGCCACGCCCAACTCCACCTGGCGGTCGCGCACCATCTCCAGCACTTGCTCGTTGATCAGGTCATGCACCGTCACGTTCACCTGAGGGTAACGTGCGCGGAATATCTTCAGGATCGGCGGCAACAGGTTACCGGCAAACGACGGCATGGCCGCCACCGTCACGCGCCCGCGTTGCAGGGTAAAACGCTGGCGCAGTTCGTCCTCGGCGTTGTCCCAGTCGGCAATCAACCGTCGCGCCAGGGGCAACAGCGATTCGCCTTCCGGGGTCAACGCGACGTTACGGGTATTGCGGCTGAACAGGCGCCCGCCCAACCCTTCTTCCAACCCCTTGATGGTCAAGCTCAGTGCCGACTGAGAAAGGTGCAGGCGCTCGCAGGCAGCAGCAAAACTCAGACTCTGAGCAACGGCGAGAAAGGCACGCATCTGTTTGACGGTCATGAGGCAGCTCCAGACAGCAGTTGGACTATGCTGTTTTCTAAATCAATCAACCTTAAAAAACAACTTAACAAATCAATCCACTGGCGCAACACTCAACGCACTGGCTGGACCACAAACAATAAAAGAGGTGCATATGGCAGGTTTCGATAAACGCGTGGCGTCCTATGAAGAAGCACTGGCAGGCCTGGAAGACGGCATGACCGTGCTCTCCGGCGGTTTTGGCCTGTGTGGCATTCCGGAAAACCTCATTGCCGAGATCAAGCGCAAAGGCACCCGCGACCTGACGGTGGTTTCCAACAACTGCGGCGTCGATGGCTTCGGCCTGGGCGTGCTGCTCGAAGAAAAACAGATCAGCAAGGTGATCGCCTCTTATGTGGGTGAAAACGCCTTGTTCGAGAAGCAGCTGCTCAGCGGCGAAATCGAAGTAGTCCTCACCCCCCAGGGCACCCTGGCGGAAAAAATGCGCGCAGGCGGCGCCGGCATCCCGGCCTTCTTCACCGCCACCGGCGTCGGCACCCCAGTTGCCGAAGGCAAGGAGACCCGCGAATTCAACGGCCGCCCGTATTTGATGGAAGAGTCCATCACCGGCGATTTCGCCATCGTCAAAGGCTGGAAAGCCGACCACTTCGGCAACGTCATCTACCGCCACACCGCCCAGAACTTCAACCCGCTGGCGGCCACCGCGGGCAAGATCACCGTGGTCGAAGTCGAGGAAATCGTCGAACCGGGCGAGCTGGACCCGGCGCAGATCCACACCCCTGGCATCTACGTCGACCGGATCATCTGCGGCACCTTCGAGAAGCGCATCGAACAGCGCACCGTCCGCAAATAATCCCCGTCCAGAACAATAAGAGGAAACAACCATGGCTCTTACCCGCGAACAAATGGCTCAACGCGTCGCCCGCGAAATGCAGGACGGTTACTACGTGAACCTGGGCATCGGCATTCCGACCCTGGTGGCCAATTACATCCCCGACGGCATGGAAGTGATGCTGCAATCGGAAAACGGCCTGCTCGGCATGGGACCGTTTCCTACCGAAGAAACCATTGATGCCGACATGATCAACGCCGGCAAGCAAACCGTGACCGCGCGCATCGGTGCTTCGATCTTCTCCTCCGCCGAATCCTTCGCGATGATTCGCGGCGGGCATGTCGACCTCACGGTACTCGGCGCGTTTGAAGTGGACGTACAAGGCAACATTGCCTCGTGGATGATCCCCGGCAAGCTGGTCAAGGGCATGGGCGGTGCGATGGACCTGGTGGCCGGTGCGGAAAATATCATCGTGATCATGACCCACGCGTCCAAAGACGGTGAGTCCAAGTTGCTCAGCCAATGCAGCCTGCCGCTGACCGGCGCCAACTGCATCAAGCGTGTGCTCACGGACCTGGCGTACCTGGAAATCGAAAATGGCGCTTTTGTCCTCAAGGAACGCGCACCTGGCGTCAGTGTTGAAGAGATTGTGAGCAAGACCGCCGGTAAACTGATCGTCCCGGACCACGTTCCAGAAATGCACTTCCAGTGAGGACAGATTCCATGCAAGACGTCGTGATTGTTGCTGCCACCCGCACCGCCGTGGGCAGCTTCCAAGGTTCGCTGGCGAACATCCCGGCCCCGGAACTGGGTGCCGCCGTGATCCGTCGCCTGCTGGAGCAGACCGGCCTGGACCCGGCCCAAGTCGATGAAGTGATCCTCGGCCAGGTGCTCACTGCAGGCAGCGGCCAGAACCCGGCGCGCCAGGCTTCGATCCTCGCCGGCCTGCCCCACGCCGTGCCGAGCCTGACCCTGAACAAGGTTTGCGGCTCGGGCCTCAAGGCCCTGCACCTGGGCGCACAGGCCATTCGTTGCGGCGACGCCGAGGTGATCATTGCCGGCGGCATGGAAAACATGAGCCTGGCACCCTACGTACTACCCGCCGCGCGCACCGGTTTGCGCATGGGCCACGCGAAGATGATCGACAGCATGATCACCGACGGCCTGTGGGACGCATTCAACGACTACCACATGGGCATCACCGCCGAGAACCTGGTAGACAAGTACGGCATCAGCCGTGAAGCCCAGGATGCGTTCGCCGCCGCCTCCCAGCAAAAAGCCGCCGCTGCCATTGAGGCCGGACGTTTTGCCGACGAGATCACCCCGATCCTGATTCCCCAGCGCAAAGGCGACCCGGTGGCTTTCGCGGTGGACGAACAACCCCGCGCCGGTACCACGGCCGAGTCCCTGGCCAAGCTCAAGCCGGCGTTCAAGAAAGACGGCAGCGTCACCGCCGGCAACGCCTCCAGCCTCAACGACGGCGCCGCCGCCGTGCTGCTGATGAGCGCCGACAAAGCCCGCGCCCTCGGCTTGCCAGTACTTGCGCGTATCGCCAGCTACGCCAATGCGGGCGTGGACCCGGCCATCATGGGCATCGGTCCGGTATCGGCCACTCGCCGCTGCCTGGACAAAGCCGGCTGGCAGTTGGCAGACCTGGACCTGATCGAAGCCAACGAAGCCTTCGCTGCGCAATCTTTGGCAGTGGGCAAAGAGCTGGAATGGGACGCCGATAAAGTCAACGTCAACGGCGGCGCTATCGCCATCGGCCACCCGATTGGCGCCTCAGGCTGCCGCGTGCTGGTGACCCTGCTGCATGAAATGATCAAGCGCGACGCCAAAAAAGGTTTGGCGACGCTGTGCATCGGCGGCGGCCAAGGCGTGGCCCTGGCACTCGAACGCAACTGAATCGGATCGCTATTGTGGCGAGGGAGCTTGCTCCCGTTGGGCTGCGTAGTAGCCCCATGCCAATAAGAGCAACACAGAAAAGGCCCGGTTCCACGAAAAGCCAGGCCTTTTCTTTTATCGATTCCCTACCTGTAAGCACTCGGTCAGACGGTGGGAGCTGGCTTGCCTGCGATAGCGGTGTGTCAGTCAAATTATTGCTGACTGATACACCGCTATCGCAGGCAAGCCAGCTCCCACATTTGATCTCATTGCCTGTCACCCTGTGGCACCGCAAACACCGCACTCGCACGCAGCAAAATGCGCTCCTGCACTTGCAAACTCAGCGTCGCAAACGCCATCTGCCGCCCGCGCTTGTGGCTTTCCAAACGTACCACCATCCACTCCCCCACCTGCACGGCGCCCAGGTAGTCCAAGGTCATGCTGGCAGTAATCAACGGCAGCGGTGGCTCACTGGAAAACGCCATGGCGTATCCCATTCCAATATCGGCCAGGCAAATCCCCGGCAATGCTTTGCGTTAATGGACCAGACCGGCTTTAATCGCGATCAATTTCTCCTGCACATTTCAAGGAAACGTAATGCGCCACCTGGACGGCAATTCCCACCCGCTTCGCGCGCCGCTGTTGATTTTGCTCGCTGGCCTGGCCTTGGCCGGTTGCTCACCCAAGGACCACTCTCGCGCCACGGTCATCAATGGCGAACAGGGCAAGGCCGGGGCGCAACTGGCCTATGAGCATGAACTGACCCTGGCCCTGCCCGGCGCCCTGCTCGCGCCGCGTATGCAGGCCACCCGCGAGGCGTGTGAAACGGCACGCTTTGGTGCCTGCAATATCCTTGGCATTACCGAAGACAGCAACGGCGGCCAGATCATCCTGCGGATCGCACCCACGGGTGTGGAACCGATGGTCGCCCTCGCGGCTGAAGGCGGCAAACTCGGCCAGCGCATCACTACCGCCGAAGACCTGGCCGATGCGGTCGACGATGTGCGCCGCCGCCAGCAGCGCCTGCAAGCCCAGCAGCAACGCCTCGACGAACTGGCCAAGCGCAAGGATATCAACGTCAGTGACTTGATCGTTCTGAGCAAGGAGCAAGCAAGTATTGAAAATGAGTTGCAGGCATTGGCCCAGGTTGCCGCCGGCCAGCAACGCCGCCTCGATACCAATCGCGTGACCCTGAATTTCCGCTCTTCTGACGGTGCGAACCAAGCGTCACGTTTCAGCCGGATGTTCAGCCACCTGGGAGACAACCTGGTGAACGGCACGGCAGACGCCCTGGAGCGTGCCAGCTATGTGCTGCCGTTTGTGATCCTGGCGTTCCCGGTGGTGTGGCTGTGGGTTGGGTTGTGGCGCCGGTTCGTCAAGCGTCGCAGCTGATCAGCGCTTGATACAGCGCTGATAGCGCTCATCCACACGCTTGGCAAACCAGGCCGTGGTCAGGTTGCGGGTGATCTTCGGGCTCTTGAGCACAATGCCCGGCAGGATCGCCCGTGGCAGCGGTTTGCCGGCCGCCTGGTCGGCCAGGCTGAAGACGCGCTTGTATAACGTAGTGTCCTCGAAATCCAACTGATCGCCCTGCTCCAACTGGCTGCGGATGCTCGGGTTGCGCATGTCCAGCTTCGCCCCCAGTGAGCGCACTGCCAGTTCGGTGGTGCCGGGCAGCAGGGAGCCATAGCGGATCAAGTCCCCATCCAGCGCCAGCTCTTTGCCCGTCACGCGGCTGACCGCGGCCTGGAACGCAGCATTGCGGCTGGCGTACCAACCGGCATTGAAATCGGCAAAGCGGTACAGCGGCTGGTCGTAGCTCACCGGGTAGCCGAGCAAATGGGCGATGCCGAAGTACATACCGCCGCGACGGGTGAACACTTCACGGCGAATCGTACCGTCCACCGTGTAGGGATAACCCCGCGCCTGTTTTTGTGCAAAGTCGATACTGACCTGCATCGGGCCTGCGGTGTGCACCGGGTTGAAGCCGCCAAACAAGGTATTACCCAGGGGCACCATGCTGATGAAGTCATCGAAGATCGCGCTCAAGTCCTTCTCCGTGCGTGCGGCATTCAAGCGGTCGGCGTAGGTTTTGCCGGTGGGCGAACGCAATTGCAGGGCGCTGCGTACCACGAACGCGGGCACATGCACCTTGCCGGCGCGACGCAGGATTTCATCCTGGGCGATCTTGCCCATGCCCGGCACAGGCGGGTCGACCTGATAGGTAGACTCCTGCTCGGTCACCGCCAGCACGGCGCAGATGTTTTCGGTGCTGGGGTAGATTTTCTGGGTGTCGAAGGCGGTGTAGATGTCCTGGGCCCAACCGTTGCGGTCCGACACCTTGGCCGGCAGCAGGCGCACGATCTGCGCCTTCACCTCGGCCTCACTGCGCTCGGGTTGCTGCGGGCCACGGGAGGTGGAACAGCCGGCCAGCACCAGCAAAGGCATGAGGCAAAAGAACAGACGACTTGGATACATGAGGCTTCCTTGGTTAACGACAGGCCGGGCAGTGCTGATATCGACAGGTAAGTCTAACCGGGGTTCGTCGGTGAGCCGAAGCGGATGCCTAGCCTTAGCTGAAACATCCCACATAACTGCCGGATAAGCGCTACTCCCCTGCCCTGTGAACCGCTGCAAAGTCCCTCGCCTGATTGAACAGTGCGAGGGATTGCAGATGGTTGTTTTCGTTACGCCCCCGGTTGATGGGGTTGGCGCTTGAACCCGGTCATTGGCAGGCTGGCCCTGACCCCAATGAACGTGAAAACGGTCGACGTTGAAGGCGTCTTCCGTGACTTTCGCGATTGCTTGAACACCTTTGACGATTGGGCCAATAGCTTCTGGAGCTTCTCGGCGCTGGAGCTTGAGCAGGTGTTCAAGGTCGGCGATGAGGTAACGCTCGTTGCCCCGATCAATCGCTCCCTGTTTCCCAGCAGCACCGTCGCCACCTGCCGGGCCAACGGTACGTTGACCCTGGTGCATATGTTCCAGAGCACGCGGTTCGTGCCGATCGGCGACACAGCGGTGATGCTGCAACGCGTTGATCCAAACGGCGGTCCGCTGGGCGAGCCCATCCACAAGACCATCGGCCCGAGCGGCATCCTTGAGATCACCGAGTGTGATCGCAACCAGCAATATCGGGTGAGCTTTTACCCCAACGTTTCCCAGGATCACCTCAAGGCGCTGTATGCCTCCTACCAGTCGGTGATCGCAGCGCTGGAAGCCCGGCTGCGCAAAGAGTGGACCGACACTTTCCAAGCCCAGTGGAAAAGTTACGCAGACGCTCGCCCGCTTGAGCGGCGCCGCCTGCTGGAGGCGGCCTTTGCCAGCGGCATGGTCAAGGCGCTTTACAGCCTGTGGGACAACATTGGCGAGCTGTCGGCGCTGCTGGCGGACCTCAAGCCCAACAGCGAAAAACTGCTGCAATACCTTTCTCAAACTGAGCTCGATGAACTGCTGACACTGAGCAGTGACGCGATCGCCCAGGGCTTGCTGGTGCTCAGTGATGAGCCGCTGTTGTTTATCTATCTATCGGCGCTGGTCAGCTGGATGCGCATGCTCCCGCCGCCGGAGATGGCTGAACTGTGGGGCGAAATTACCGGTGAGGTCCTGATCAATCTGCTGCTGATTCGCGTCTTGGGTGCGATGGGCGTAGTGGTGCGATTGGGGGCTGGTGTGCTCAGTCACGTCAAATCCGGGCGCGCACGAGCGTTGTTGGAATTGCTGGCCAAGCAAGTAGTGGGGCCAGGGTTGGGGCCGCATGTCGAGGTCGCCAAGCCGGTGTTACTGAGCAGTGCCGCGACACCGGTCAAGGCCGTGCCGGTGGTGCCGTTGAAGGCAGGCGATACGCTGGTTTCGAACCCGGTGTCGATGGTGCGCAGCAAGACCCAACGCACCACGTTGGTCCGCCAGGAATCGGTGGATGATGCGCCTGCCGTGGCGTCGAATCCGAAGGGAGATGCGGCGGCTCCAGCAGATAAGACGGTCACTCATGGTTGCCCGGTGTCGATGGTCACCGGCGAGGAATTGCTGACCCTTACCGATGGCGCGCTGGACGGGATTTTGCCGTTTGAGTGGACGCGGCTGTATCGCACCAGTGCGGTGGAACTGGATTGCGGGTTGGGGTTTGGCTGGAGTCATGCGCTGGCGCACAGGCTTTGTGTGTCGGGCGATTCGGTGGTGTGGACCGATCATGAGAACCGCTCGACTACCCTGCCCTTGCCGACTTCTGCTCGGCCTGCGATTACCAACAGCCTGGCGGAAGCGGCGATCTACTTGGGCTCGGCTCCTGATGAGTTAGTGCTGGCCCAGGCGTCGCGGTTCTATCACTTTCGCGACGGTGTACTGACTGCGATCAGCGATGCGTATGACAACCGCCTGCGCATTTGCCGTGATCCTTCCGGGCGGATCGAGCGGCTGGATAACGGTGCTGGTCGCTCGCTGCTGCTGCGTTATGAGCTGGATCGAATCGTGGCGGTGGACTACCAGGTGCATCGCGCCAAAGGGCGTGAGCCCTACGTCTGGGAAACCGAGCAGAACGTTGTTTCCTACGCCTATGACGAAGACGGACGACTGGTTTGCGCGACCAATGCCGTCGGTGAAAGCGAGCGTTATCGGTACGACGATCAGCACGTCATTGTTGAGCGGCAGTTGGCCGGTGGGGCGAGTTTCTTCTGGGCGTGGGAAGGCTCCGGCAAGGCGGCACGTTGCGTCCGGCATTGGGCGAGTTTTTCGCAGATGGACACGCGTTATGCCTGGGGGGATGACGGCCGTGTCACGGTGCATAACGCCGATGGTAGCCAGGAAGTCTATGTCCACGACGACCGGGCGCGGTTGGTGCAGCGCATCGATCCGGACGGCGCGCAGCATTTCAAATCCTACGATGCCAAGGGGCGGCTGACCGTCGAACAGGATCCGCTGGGCGCGGTGACGGCCTATCAGTACGACGAAGCTGGGCGCCTGGTGGCTTTGTTTCCGGGGGATGATGAGCCGACGTCTTACGAGCATGACAACGGTTTTGTTCGGGTTGTGAGGCGTGGGGAGGCGGTCTGGAAATACGAGCGTAATGAGCAAGGCGATGTCATCCGCAAAACTGATCCGGATGATAATTCGACTGACTACAGCTACAACAAATACGGGCAACTGACGGGAGTTTGGTACCCGGATCACAGTTGCCATCGGCTGGTGTGGAATGAGCGTGGGCAGTTGCTGGAAGAGCAATTGCCCAATGGCGGGATCAAGCGTTATCGCTATGACGATTTAGGACGCCAGATTGGCTGTGAGGATGAACACGGCGCCCAGACAGTCTATGAATGGGACAGCGTCGGTAGGTTGATTCGCCTCGCCTTGCCAGGCGGCGCCACACGAGAGTTCAGCTACAACCCCTACGGAAAAATCATCGCCGAACGCGATGAGCTCGGCCACGTCACCCGCTACGAATATGCCAATGGCCTGCACCTGATCAGCCGCCGCATCAACGCCGACGGCACCCAGGTCAAGTATCGCTACGACAATGTTCGGTTACTGCTGACCGAAATCGAAAACGAAGTCGGCGAAACCTATCAACTCGACTACCACCCCAACGGCCTGATCCAACAGGAAACCGGCTTCGACGGCCAACGCACCGCCTACGTCTACGACCTCAACGGCAACCTGCTGGAAAAGACCGAACACGGCGACGACGGCAGTCAGCTAGTGACCCGTTACGAGCGCGACCACGCCGGTCGCCTCGTACGAAAAACCCTGCCTGATGCCAGCGTTGTCGACTATGCCTACGACCGCCAAGGCAACCTCCTCAGCGTCGAAGACGGTCACTGGGCGTTGGCCTACGAATACGACCGCCAAAACCGCCTGACCGCCGAACACCAAGGCTGGGGCACCTTGCGCTACGGCTACGACGCCTGCGGCCAACTACAAAAACTGCGCCTGCCCGACAACAACCGCCTCACCTTCAACCATGACAAGGGAGGCCATCTCGCTACGGTCGAGCTCAATGGTGAGGTGCTCACTGCACATTTATTCAAGAGCGGCCGCGAACACCAACGCCAACAAGGTCAACTGCTCAGCCACTACCACTACGACGACCAAAACCGCCTGCACGCCCACGCCGTCACACAGCAGGAAAATTACCTTTACCAGCGCCAGTACGACTACGACAAATCCGGCAACCTCACCCGCCTGCTCGACACCCGTAAAGGCGAACACCTTTACCGCTACGACCCACTGAATCGTCTGACCCGCGCCGATCACTCCCAAGACGTCCAGGAACGCTTCGCCCACGACCCAGCGGGCAACCTGCTGATGCAAGACCGCCCCGGCCCGGACATCGTTGCCGGCAACCGCCTGATGATCCAGGGCGACCGCCATTACGACTACGACGCCTTCGGCAACCTGATCCGCGAACGGCGCGGCAAAGGCCATCAACTCGTCACCGAATACCGCTACGACTGCCAGCATCGGTTAATCAGCATCACAAAACCGAACGGCGAAACCGCTAGTTATCGCTATGACCCGTTTGGCCGGCGTGTCAGCAAGACCGTGGATGACATAACCACGGAGTTTTTCTGGCAAGGCGACAAGCTGATTGCC
This sequence comes from Pseudomonas sp. HN8-3, assembly GCF_020790195.1. Classification (NCBI taxonomy): domain Bacteria; kingdom Pseudomonadati; phylum Pseudomonadota; class Gammaproteobacteria; order Pseudomonadales; family Pseudomonadaceae; genus Pseudomonas; species Pseudomonas sp. HN8-3. The sequence goes on along the minus strand of NZ_CP086206.1, from coordinate 2,226,018 downwards.
GAGCACCATGCGGACTGTCATCACAGTTATATCTACGAGCCCAACAGCTTCCGCCCGCTGGCACTGCTGGAAGGCTACGGACCACAAGCCACAACGCCCTACAACTACCAACTCGACCACCTCGGCACACCGCAGGAACTGACCAGCCCCGAGGGCGAAATCGTCTGGTCCGCCCACTACCGCGCCTACGGCCAGATCGCCCGGTTCGACGTAAGCAAAATCGACAATCCGCTGCGTTTTCAAGGTCAGTATTTCGACGCGGAAAGCGGCCTGCATTACAACCACCATCGCTACTACAATCCGGATATCGGTCGTTATCTGACGCCGGACCCGGTGAAGTTGGCGGGCGGGATCAACGCGTACCAGTACGTGCCCAATCCCACAGGGTGGGTGGATCCGCTGGGACTAAGCTGTAAAAAAACAAGCTGCCCTGAAGGGCCTTATAGCGTAATCGTTCCAGGAGGAGGTTTAGCCGCACATGAGGCGGCAGGAGGACATCTTATGGAAAAGCATATCGGTAGAACGGATCAACAATTGCTTGACCGCTTGAGGCGGGAACCACATATCCCGGCAGCCTCTACTTTTCATGATCGCGCAACAGCTGAACTCGCCGTTTCAAAGGTATTGGATAACAATCAAGACAAAATCAAAGACTTCCTACAAGGAAACAACCAGCAGATAGTCATCACTCAACCATCCCAAGAGCCAATAGGCACAAGTTTCAGAAAGAACACTACGACATCTGTACCCGGAAAAGAAATTTACTTAATTATTCGCAGAGACCAAAAAATGCATACTGGATATCGAATTCACACAGGCTTTCCAAACCCATGAACAAAGACTACCCCGAGCTACAGCAATTTCTTGCTGGGTACTTCAATCAAGATTGGGTTGATGATCACAAAAGCGCAAACGACGTAATTGATTTTTTTATTTCGGAATCGTCTGAAGATACGATAGCAATAGTGCTATTAGAGCTAGAAAACCTGGTATCAGCCAAAAAAACAGAGAAAGAGCTTCAAGACTTTTTACTCTCTGATATCGGCTGTTATTACTATTACCCTAATGAATGGAATGATGGGGAAACGTGGTTAAACCATGTTGCCATAGCATTAAAGAACGCCATTAAATAATTTTCTGGCCGAGATACGGGGCTGCTAGGCAGCCCCACGCAAGCAAGCTCACTCACCACAGGTGTACTCGGCTCCTTTAGATCCCCGCCAACGCCAAATCCATCGCAAAGTAGGTAAAGATCAAATCCGCCCCCGCCCGCTTGATCGACCCCAATGTCTCGCGCACCACCCGGTCTTCATCAATCGCCCCGGCCTGGGCGCCGAACTTGATCATTGCGTACTCACCACTCACCTGATACGCCGCCACAGGCAGGCGTGAAGCCTCGCGGATGTCGCGGATGATGTCGAGGTAAGCGCCGGCTGGCTTGACCATCAGCGCATCGGCACCTTCCTGTTCGTCCAGCAGCGATTCGCGCACGGCTTCGCGGCGGTTCATCGGGTTCATCTGGTAGCTTTTGCGGTCGCCCTTGAGGGCGCTGCCGCCCGCTTCGCGGAACGGGCCGTAAAGGGCCGAGGCGAATTTGGTCGAGTAGGCCATGATCGGGATGTGGGTGAAACCGGCGTCGTCGAGGGCGCGGCGGATGGCCTGGACCTGGCCGTCCATGGCGGCGGACGGAGCGATCACGTCGGCGCCGGCGCGGGCAGCGGCCACGGCTTGTTTGCCGAGGTTGACCAGGGTTGCGTCATTGTCGACATGGGCACCGTGCATCACGCCGCAATGGCCGTGGTCGGTGTATTCGCAGAAGCAGGTGTCGGACATCACAATCATTTCCGGCACTGCGTCCTTGATGATCGAGGACATGCGCGAAACCAGGCCGCGCTCTTTCCAGGTATCGCTGCCGTTGGCGTCGAGGTGGTGGGACACGCCGAAGGTCATTACCGACTTGATGCCGGCACGGGCGTAACGCTCGATCTCGCCGGCCAGTTTCTTCTCCGGGATACGCAGCACGCCCGGCATACTGGTAATCGGTACGAAATCGTCAATTTCTTCTTCAACGAAGATCGGCAACACCAGGTCGTTAAGGGTGAATTCGCTTTCCTGGAACAAGCCACGCAGTTGCGGGGAGCGGCGCAGGCGACGTGGGCGGGCTTGGGGGAACTGACTGGTCATGGCTTTCCTGAAAAATGGCTGAAATCTTTGGGGCCAAAGCTTATGCCCCCAAGTCCCGGCAACACAAATGCCAAGGGGCCAATAGTGTATTGCCAGGCGCGTAACAATTTATTGATCTAGAGCTGTAGCTGCCCTTGGATACACAGCGCTACGGCGCCGCCGACCCACACCTCATCGCCCTGGCGCTCGATGTGAATACGCCCTGCTCGCCCCATCGCCGTGCCTTGGCTGACCACATAACGGCTGGGCGCCAAGCCCTCGGCGAGCAGCCATTGGGCAACACCTGCGTTCAAACTGCCGGTGGCCGGGTCTTCAGGGGCGCCGTCGCCAGCGATAAAGGCGCGCACTTCAAATTGTGCGTCTACCGCGTCACGCACCGGATCACAGGGAGCGATCACCCCCACGGCCAGGCCCAGCAGTTGCGCATAGTCCGGTTGCAACGCGAGCACCGCGTCACGATCAGCCAGCATCACCGCCAGCCACCCGGCACCATTGTCGACCCACTGGCTGCGCACAATCGCCTCGGGCGCCAGCTTCAATGCCAGACGCACGCGTTCCAGCAACGGCGCCTCCACGGCCCCTGCACGCAACAACGGCGGCGCGATAAACGCCAGTTCATCACCTTGGCGGCGGATGCGCACCAGACCGATTTCGCACTCCTGAACAATCTCCTCGCCTCGGGGTACGCCACCGGCCTGCAACCAGGCGTGGCAACTGCCCAACGTCGGGTGGCCGGCAAACGGCAGTTCAGTGAGGGTGGTGAAAGTGCGTACGCGGTAGTCGGCCCGTGGATCCCTGGGTGTCAGCAAAAACGTGGTTTCGCTGAGATTGGTCCAGTTGGCAAAGTCCGCCATCTGTTGGTCGGTGAGGCTATCGGCGCCGAGCACCACGGCCAACGGGTTGCCTTTAAGCGGTACGCGGCTGAATACATCCAGTTGTTGGAACTCGAAAGTCGACATGCTTCAGCTCGGAATATTCAGGCCACGGATGACCGCCGGACGTGCGACAAAGCCGTCCAATGCGCGCAGTACGTTAGGGAAATCGGCAATGCCCACCAGGTCGCCGGATTCGTAGAAACCGATCAGGTTGCGAATCCAGGGGAAAGTGGCAATGTCGGCGATGCTGTAGTCATCGCCCATGATCCAGGTGCGGCCCAGCAGGCGTTTTTCCAGAACGCCCAGCAAGCGCCGGGCTTCAGCGGCGTAGCGGTCACGCGGGCGCTTGTCTTCATAAGACTTGCCGGCGAACTTGTTGAAGAACCCCACCTGGCCGAACATCGGGCCGATCCCGGCCATCTGGAACATCAGCCACTGCAGGGTTTCATAGCGGGTGGCCGGGTCTTCGGAAAGCAACTGGCTGGTCTTTTCCGCCAGGTAGATCAGGATCGCGCCGGACTCGAACAGCGCCAGCGGCTGCCCGCTCGGGCCGTTAGGATCAATGATCGCGGGGATCTTGTTGTTGGGGTTCAGGGACATGAACTCCGGGGACATCTGATCCTGAGTGTCGAAACTGACCTTGTGCGCTTCATAGGGCAGCCCCAGTTCTTCGAGCATGATCGACACCTTGACGCCGTTGGGCGTGGGCAACGAATACAACTGCAGGCGATCCGGGTGCTGGGCAGGCCATTTGCTGTTGATCGGGAAAGCGGCGAGTGCGTTCATCGAGAACCCCCTGGACGGAAAGCCCTCATGATAGTCATCTGCCCGCCACCGTGCATGGGTCATCGTTGCGCAACATTTGCCCACTAGTATCCCCTCTGGGCGAACCAAAACGCCCGATTGCACTCTTAAGAGCGCCCGAAGGGTGAATGGAGGCACCTTGCTATATCGACAGGGAATACCGCAGGACGCTTGCCGCGTCACTGGGGCCGGGCCTGTCCGCCTTAACCCGACGCACGAAGACTCGAACCTATAATGAAGATCAAGCCTCTGCGCCTTGTGCAACGATTCAAACGTTATTCATACATGATGTTGCCGCTGCTGCTGGTCAGCGCGGCCATCGTCACCGCTCTCGACGCCCGTGAAAGCCGTGCCCAACCCGTGGACGGCGTGCAAACCCTGGTATTCCTGCGCCACGGCGAAAAACCGGCCGGTGGCCTGGGCCAGCTCAATTGCCAGGGCCTGAACCGTGCCATGAACCTGGCTACTGTCCTGCCGGAGAAGTTTGGCAAGGCCAACTACGTGTTTGCCGCCAACCCGACACGCAATGTCGAGGAAGGCGAACTGGACAATTCCTACAGCTACATTCGCCCACTGATTACCATCAGCCCCAGCGCGATCAAGCTTGGCCTGCCGGTGAACATCGAATTCTCAGCGAATGACACCAGCGCCCTGGCCGAAGAACTGGTCGAGGACAAGTACCGCAACGCGACGATCTACACGGCCTGGTCCCATGGTTACCTGCCGGAGCTGATCAACAAAGTCGCCAGCGAAGCGTCCGGAGAAAAGCACACCCTCACCGATGACTGGTCTGGCAATGACTATGACTCCCTGTACGTATTGACGCTGACCTGGCACAACGGCAAGGCCTCGCTGCTCAGTCGCAACTATAAGCAGGGGCTGAATAACGGCGATGAAACCTGCCCGGATCCGACCCAGGTCAGTGCAGATATCTGAAGCGTGAGCCGCAGGGGCGTATGATGCCCGGCTATCGACTCACCTGCGGATCCTCTTCATGTCCAACCTCGCGTCCTCCCAGCCCAATCGGGGCTGGTCGTTCTGGTACAAGCCTGCCCTGTTTCTGCTGGTGGCCTGCATCGGCCTCTACTATGTGAAATGGTCGCCCTACTACCTCAAGGCGTTTGTAGCGGCGGACAACCACAGCATTGGCGCCTCGATTCTCAATGACCAGCAAAGCTCGCCCCTGACAGCGGCGCTGGCCTACGCCCAAGTGTATTTCCTGGCGATCTGGAAAGCCGCAGTGCTGGCGGTGATCCTCGGTTCATTACTGCAAGTACTGATCCCTCGCGACTGGCTGCTGCGCCTGTTTGGCCGCGCCGGGCTGGGCTCGACCCTGCGCGGCGGGCTATTTGCCTTGCCGGGAATGATGTGCAGTTGCTGTGCAGCGCCAGTGGCGGCGGGCATGCGCCGTCAGCAGGTGTCGGTGGGCGCGGCGCTGGCGTTCTGGATTGCCAACCCGGTGTTGAACCCGGCCACGCTGGTGTTCATGGGGTTTGTGCTGGGCTGGGACTTTACCGCGCTGCGGCTGGTGGCCGGGATTGTGTTGGTGGTGGGGGTGTCTCTGGTAGCGCAGCGTATCGCGCGCCCTGATCAAGTGCCGGAAGCGGCGCTGGAGGCTGTCGCCGAAGTAAGCACCCTGGAGTCGCAACCCTTCCTGAGCCGTTGGTTGCGCACCTTGTGGCAACTGTTCTGGAGCACCATCCCGGTGTACATTCTGGCGGTATTGATCCTCGGTGCAGCAAGGGTGTGGCTGTTCCCCCATGTGGACGGGGCGATGGCCAACAGCCTGGTGTGGCTGGTGCCGCTGGCGATCGTCGGTACGTTATTCGTGATTCCTACAGCGGCAGAAATACCCATCGTACAAACCATGATGACCCTGGGCATGGGCACCGGCCCGGCCGTTGCCCTGCTGATGACCCTGCCGAGCGTGAGCCTGCCGTCGCTGCTGATGCTGCGCAAGGATTTCGATGCACGGGTACTGGTGACGGTGGCCGGGTTGACCATGCTGGTGGGAGTGGTGTGTGGGTTGATTGGGGCGGTGATTCTTTAGATTTTCAGTGGGGCTGATGGCCTCATCGCAGGCAAGCCAGCTCCCACCTTTGTATGTATTCACACTTCAAAAGGTGGGAGCTGGCTTGCCTGCGATGGCGTCCGAAAGATCACCCCACCCGAGCTGCTCGTTCACGCAAATATTCCACCACCGCCTCTTGCTCCCCGGCAAACTCGATCCGAGCGCCTTTGCTCTCGCGCTGGAACGCATACATCGGGTCGTAATACTCGCGCAACAAGCCTTCGATCCACACGCGGTGCAGGTCCACTGCACCGCTGCGCGCCTGTTCCGCCAGGGCGTCCTGCAAAATCGCCTGCAGCCGCTGGAAACGTTCGCCGCCCAGACGCTTGTGAATATTGGCCAGGCTTTGGGTCAGGCGCTCGGCAAATAATAGCTGGCCGCTTTCACCAAACACGTCAATGAACTCGGCGCACAGGTCGACCACGTAATCCTTCAGAATGCGCTCGACGCGGCCCTCAACGCTGTCTTCCAGCCACACCATTGGAAACGTCTGCATCCCCTTGTGCAATGGCAGTGGCAGCGCACAGCTGCCGATCATGCGGCTCTCGTCCTCGACCACGAACTGGCCAATGCCCGCTGCGCGTTTCTTCAACAGGTCCACGGCCAGGCGGTTCTCGAAGTCGATATTGGACGGCTGCGCGGTGGCACGCTTGCCGAAGCTGGAACCCCGATGGTTGGCATGGCCCTCCAGGTCCAGGGCGTTGCGCAGTTGACCCAATACCTCCGTCTTGCCGGTACCGGTCATACCGCCAAGCAGCACGAAATCGCATTCAGCGGTCGTCTGTTCCAGGGTCTCCAGCAGGAACGTACGCATTGCCTTGTAGCCACCGCCGACACGCGGATACTCGATGCCCGCTTCGGTTTTCAACCATTGCTGCACGATCTGCGAACGCAGCCCACCACGAAAGCAGTACAGGTAGCCATCCGGATTAGCCTGGGCAAACTGCGCCCATTGCTCGATGCGCTCGGCCTTGATCGATCCAGAGACCAGCTCATGGCCCAGGACGATTGCAGCTTGCTGGCCTTGCTGCTTGTAGCAGGTGCCCACCCGCTGGCGCTCGTCGTCGGTCATCAGCGGCAGGTTGACCACCCCGGGGAACGCGCCCTTGACGAATTCGACCGGCGCGCGGGTATCCATCATCGGCCGGTCATTGAGGAAGATGTCGCGGTAATCGGTGATGTCAGTTGCCATCAAATCACCTCTACCGCGTTGGTCTGTCGCTCAAGCAGTTCGCCGATTGGCTCAAGGTTCAGGCCCAGTTCGGCGGCTACCGCGTGAAACTCGCTATCGCCTTCGGGGGTGACGGCGATCAGCAGGCCACCGCTGGTCTGTGGGTCGCACAGCACGCGCTTGTGCAACTCCTGCACGCGCCCGAGCTTGCTGGCGTAGCTGTCGAAGTTGCGCAAGGTGCCGCCCGGTACGCAGCCCTGGTCCAGGTAGTACTCAACCCCTGGCAGACGTGGGACTTTTGCATACTCGATGCGGGCCGTCAGGCCACTGCCGTCAGCCATTTCCACCAAGTGGCCGAGCAGGCCGAAACCGGTAACGTCTGTCATCGCAGTGACACCGGCCAACTTGCCGAAACGGCTGCCAGGCTTGTTGAGGGTGCACATCCAGTCACGGGCCAGGCCGACGTCGGCCTCGCGCAACTTGCCCTTCTTTTCGGCGGTGGTGAGGATACCGATGCCCAAAGGCTTGGTCAGGTACAGCTTGCAGCCGGCAGTGGCAGTGTCGTTGCGCTTCATGTGGCGCTTTTGCACGATCCCGGTAACGGCCAGGCCAAAGATCGGCTCCGGGGCGTCAATGGAATGCCCACCCGCCAGCGGGATACCGGCAGCGTCGCACACCGAACGGCCCCCGCGGATGACTTCGCGGGCAATCTCCGGCGCCAGCACGTTGACCGGCCAGCCAAGAATAGCGATGGCCATCAAGGGGTCGCCGCCCATGGCATAAATGTCGCTGATGGCATTGGTGGCAGCGATGCGGCCGAAGTCGAAGGGATCGTCGACTATCGGCATGAAAAAGTCCGTGGTGGAGACCACGCCGCGCTCGTCGTCAATGGCGTATACCGCCGCATCATCGCGTGAAGCGTTGCCCACCCACAGGTTGGGGTCCAGGTTCTGTGCGCCGCTGCCGGCAAGGATCACCTCCAACACCTGGGGCGAAATCTTGCAGCCGCAACCCGCACCGTGGCTGTACTGGGTAAGGCGAATCGGCTCGTTCATGGAAGACCTCAAGCTATCAAGTGGGCCGATTCTAACAGACAGCAAAAGGCCGGCTGGGCTCTTGTGAGCGCAGCCGGCCTTTTGGGTCAGCGGTTACTCGCGGGCAGCGAGCAAACGCTTGTGGCGGTTACGCCGCGCGATGTTCAGGCATTCGATAGCCGCCGAGAACGCCATGGCCGCATACACGTAGCCTTTTGGCACGTGGGCGCCGAAGCCTTCGGCGATCAGCGTCATGCCGATCATGATCAAAAAGCCCAGGGCCAGCATCACCACGGTCGGGTTGTCATTGATGAACTTGGCCAACGGTTCGGCCGCCACCAGCATCACAATCACCGAGGTCACTACGGCAATGATCATGATCGGCAAGTGCTCGGTCATGCCCACGGCCGTGATGATGCTGTCGATGGAGAACACCAGGTCGAGCAACAGGATCTGCCCGATGGCCGCCGCGAAGCCGATGGCCACGGTGTTGCCAACCGTTGCTTTCTCTTCAGGCTCCGGGTCCATGCTGTGATGGATTTCGGTGGTTGCCTTCCACACCAGGAACAGGCCACCGGCGATCAGGATCATGTCCTTCCAGGAGAACGCCTGGCCGAACACTTCAAACACCGGCGCCGTCAACTGCACGATGAAGGCGATGGTGCTCAACAGGCCCAGGCGCAATACCAGCGCCATGCTGATACCGATGCGCCGCGCCTTGGCCCGGTGCTGCTCGGGTAGTTTGTTGGTGAGGATCGAGATAAAGATCAGGTTATCGATGCCCAGCACGATTTCCATGACGATCAAGGTAGCCAGTGCGACCCAGGCGGTGGGGCTGGCGGCCAGTTGTAAAAGGTAATCCATAGGTCAGTCCTGACGTGGTAGTGCTGGGAAATTAGGTTTCTTGGGTGTTCGATTCAGCGTCTTTTTCTTCCTGATCATCTTTCTTCTGCGGATTGATCAAGCCCTGGGTCGCTTCACTCAATGCCTGCTCGGCAGCCTTCTGGGTGTCATCGATCGCTTGCTTGGCCGATTCGCTGGCTTTGCCCAACACTTGCTGCGCGCTTTTCTCGACCTGATCACAACCGCCGATTATCACCAATGAAAGCGCAAGCAGCGACGCCGCGCCCAGGGAATTGAGTTTCATGCTGTATTCCTCATTAGAACCATTGGGTCCAAATAGTGGCCCCGCGATAGCGATGCATTCTATGCAGGTGAACAGTTCAGGAAAATTCGTATTTTTCTCGCGTATACTTCGTTTTTTACGAAGTGTAGACCGCGATGCTCAATTATCGACAGCTGCATTACTTCTGGGTGGTGGCCAAGACTGGGAGCATCGTGCGTGCCTGCGAACAGCTGAACCTCACGCCCCAGACCATCAGCGGGCAGATCAGCCTATTGGAGCAAACCTTTGGCATTGCTCTGTTTCAGCGGGTGGGGCGCCAGCTTGAGCTGACCGAAGCCGGGCGCCAGGCGCTGCCCTACGCCGAGCAGATGTTCCAGACGGGCAACGAACTTGAGACGATGTTGCGCGCTCAGCCCGATGAGCAACAGATCCCGTTCAGGGTCGGCGTGGCGGATGTGGTGCCAAAATCCATCGTCTACCGCCTGATCGCCCCCACCATGGAGCTGAGCGAACCGCTGCGCATCACCTGCCGCGAAGACAAACTCGAACGTTTACTCGCCGACCTGGCGATCCAGCGCCTGGACCTGGTGATTTCCGACAGCCCGATGCCGAGCCATCTGGACATCAAGGGCTACAGCCAGAAACTGGGGGAATGCGGCATCAGTTTTTTCGCCACCCAGTCGTTGGCTGACCAGCATGGCGGCGATTTCCCACAGTGTTTGCACGGTGCGCCGTTATTGATTCCGGGGGCAGAGACCGTAGTGCGCAGCCGGTTGCAGCGCTGGTTTGCCGAGCAGCAGATTCAACCGCGGATCATCGGTGAATTCGACGACAGTGCGTTGATGCAAGCGTTTGGGCAATCCGGCAGCGGAATTTTCATCGCCCCCAGCGTGATTGCCGATGAGGTGGTGCGCCAATACGGCGTGGCGCTGATCGGCCAGACCGACGCGGTGACCGAGTCGTTCTATGCGATCTCGGTGGAGCGCAAGGTCAAGCACCCCGGCATCGTGGCGATTACCGAAGGGGCAAGACGCGAGTTGTTTACCGCCCTGCCCTGAAAAAACTGCGCGCCTCCTTTGATCAGGCGCTGACCGCGCGAGGTTTGGCGCTCATCAGCCACAGTGCGAGCAGGATCGACACCAGGATGAACCCTGAGGCGGCAAAGCCCAGGCTGCCCAGGCCCAGGGTGTCAATCACATGCCCACCCACCATTGCACCCAGGCCAATGCCGAGATTGGCCCCGGCGATATTCAGCGAGGCGGCAAACGCCGGCGCGTGGGGCGCCGCCTTCATCAATCGCACATGGCTGACCAGGAACATCGCCGCCTGGGTCACGCCCCATACCGCCATCGCTGCCGCCAGGCCAATGGTGGAATGAATCGCCGGCACCACTGCCACCATGCCCGCGATCATAAACCCGCAGAACACTATGGACGCAATCAAGGGGTGACGATCCACCGCGCGCCCGCCGAGGGAATTGCCGATCAGCCCGACCGCGCCGAAGCCCATCAGGCACCACCCCACCAGCGTGCCGTCGAACCCTGCCAAGCGCTCAAGGATATCCGCCAGGTAGGTATAGGCGGTGAACATGCCGCTGAAGACCAGAATCGACAGCAGGATGTGGCCCTGCATCACCGGGCTGCGCAGGATCTTGAATTGCGAGCGCAAGGTGACTTGCTCGTTCTTTGCCTGGGTCACCGGCAGGTAAATGAACAGCAATAACGCCTTGGCCAGGGCAATCACCGCAAGCACTGCAAAGGCGGTGCGCCAACCGAACATATCGGCAATCAGCGTGCCTACCGGAATCCCGAACACGGTGGCGCAGACGATGCCGAAGCCGATTTTTTCAATGGCACGCCCGGCGAATTCAGGGCCGACAATGTCCACCGCCGTTTCGCTGGCCAAGGCCCAAAACACCGGCAAGCCCAACGCCGGAATCAAGCGAGCCAGGGACATTATCCAAATATTGGGCGCCAATGCCGCCACGGTATTGGCCACCGCAAACATGATCAGGATGCTGATAAACAGACGCTTACGCTGGAACCGCGCGCAGTAGGCGGTCAGGAAGGGGCCGAACGCCGCCACGGTAAACGCGAAGAGCGTCACCAGCAGCCCGGCCTGGGACACACTGACATTCAGGTCCCGGGCGATCGAGGGCAACAAGCCGACGATCACGAATTCTGTGGTCAGCACGGTAAAACCGGCTGCCGACAGCAGCAAGATAGGGAACAACATGCAAACTCCAGAAACAGCGACATCAACGACAGCCCGAAGGGCTCGCTGATAGAGAGGAAAGATGAGAGGGGTGAATCTTAACAGAACATGTCGGGACTTGACCAAATCCGACGTAAACGGGTGACGGAATGCCGCAGCGAACGAGACGCGTCCTACAGCATGCTAGACTTCGCGCCTGCTTCCTACAGTACTTTCTGCCTGCAATGCTGTGCCCTACTAAAAAAACTAGAGACAACTCTTTATGACTGCTGCCCCTTCCCTGTTGCAACGTTTAATGCGCGTCAGCCTGGTCACACAAATTGTCATCGGCCTGATCGCCGGGATCGTGCTGGCCTTGCTGTTCCCCGAGGCCGCACGCGCCACGGGCTTTATCGGCAAGGTGTTTGTCACGGCGCTGAAGGCCGTTGCGCCGATCCTGGTGTTTGTGCTGGTCATGGCCTCGATTGCCAACCATAAGCATGGCCAGGAAACCCATATCCGCCCGATCCTGTTCCTGTACCTGCTCGGCACCTTTTCCGCCGCCGTGGTCGCAGTGGTCGCCAGCACGTTGTTCCCCTCCTCTCTGGTACTGGCCACCCATGACGCCACGGTGAGCGCTCCCGGCGGCATTGGCGAGGTACTGCAAAGCCTGTTGCTCAGTGTGGTGGATAACCCGGTCAGCGCACTGATGAATGCCAACTTCATCGGTATCCTGGCCTGGGCCATCGGCATGGGCGTTGCCATTCGCCATGCCGGTGAAACCACCCGCACGGTGCTGGACGACCTGTCCAACGGCGTGACCCTGATCGTACGCGTGGTCATCCGCTTCGCCCCGCTGGGCATCTTCGGCCTGGTGGCCTCGACCCTGGCCACCTCCGGTTTCGGCGCCTTGCTCGGCTATGCGCACCTGCTGGTGGTGTTAATCGGCTGCATGGTGTTCGTGGCGCTGGTGATCAATCCCGCCATCGTGTTCTGGAAACTGCGCCGCAACCCGTACCCATTGGTGCTGATGTGCCTGCGTGAAAGCGGTATTACTGCATTTTTCACCCGCAGCTCGGCGGCCAACATTCCGGTCAACCTGGCGTTGAGCAAGCGCCTGGGCCTGCATGAAGACACCTATTCGGTGTCGATCCCGCTCGGTGCCACCATTAATATGGCCGGTGCGGCAATCACCATCACCGTGCTAAGCCTGGCGGCCGTGCACACCCTCGGGATTGCCGTGGACCTGCCGACCGCGGTGCTGCTCAGCGTGGTCGCGGCCATTTGCGCCTGTGGGGCCTCCGGTGTAGCGGGCGGCTCGCTGCTGCTGATTCCACTGGCGTGCAGCCTGTTCGGCATTCCAAGTGAAATCGCCATGCAGGTGGTGGCCGTCGGTTTCATCATCGGCGTATTGCAGGATTCGGCGGAAACGGCGCTGAATTCGTCTACCGATGTGTTGTTTACAGCGGCGGCCTGCCTGGGCAAGGAAGAACAGGCAGCTTAAACGCCTCGCAAAAAAAGCCCGGTGCCGTTCAATCACGAACGACACCGGGCTTTTTTATGCTTGCCGGTTTAGAACGCGCCCATGTAATCGCGCTTGCCCACTTCCACACCGTTATGACGCAGCAGAGCGTAAGCGGTGGTGACGTGGAAGAAGAACTGCGGCAGGCCGTAGGTCAGCAGGTAGGACTGGCCGCTGAAGCGCTTCTCTTTCGGGGTGCCTGGGCGGGTGACGATCTCGATACCTTCCTTGCCGTCAATCTGCTCGGGCTTGATGGTGTCGACAAACGCCAGGACCTTGGCGATCAACGCTTGCAGGTCGGCGAAGGTAACTTCAGTGTCTTCGTACTTGGGCACTTCGATCTCGGCCAGGCGTGCCGACACGCCTTTGGCGAAGTCCACGGCGATCTGTACCTGGCGCACCAGCGGGAACATATCCGGGAACAGGCGCGCTTGCAGCAGGGCATTGGGCTCGATGTTCTTGGCAGTAGCGTGGGCTTCGGCTTTGTTCAGCACATCGCTCAATGCGTTGAGCATTTGCTTGAAGACTGGGATAGAAGCGGCGTACAGGGAAATAGTCATGTCAGTCTCACGATAATGGCAGGGTTGGAACCAGCGGCGATTATAGCCATGCCTGGCGCTTGTCTTTTATTTTTTGAGGATTACGCTGGTGACCTTCACTGCATAGGGAACGCGCGATGACCGCCGAACATGACACCGACACCCCTGAGCCGCGCCTGAACAGCACGGAAATCCGCATCCTCGGCTGCCTGATCGAAAAACAGGCGACCCACCCCGAAACCTATCCCCTGACACTCAACGCCCTAGTGCTGGCCTGCAATCAGAAAACCAGCCGTGAGCCAGTGATGAACCTCAGCCAGGGCCAGGTCGGCCAAAGCCTGCGCGCGCTGGAGGGCCAAGGCTTTACCCGCCTGGTGATGGGTAGCCGTGCAGACCGCTGGGAACACCGTGTGGACAAGGCGTTGGAACTGGTGCCGGCCCAAGTGATCTTGACCGGGTTGCTGTTTCTGCGGGGGCCGCAGACGGTCAACGAGTTGCTGACCCGTAGCGGGCGTATGCATGACTTTGAAGATGCCGAGCAGGTCGTTCACCAGCTGGAACGCCTGATTGCCCGAGGGTTGGCGGTATTGGTGCCGCGCCAGGCGGGCCAGCGGGAAGATCGGTATACCCACGCGCTGGGGGATCCGGCGGATATTGAAGCGATCATGACCGCGCGAGGCAATCCAGTAGAGCGTAGCGCGGGGGCTGTTTCGGTGGAACGGATCGAAGAGCTGGAAGCGCGGATTGCCGCACTGGAAGAACGGCTGGCGCAGTTGGAACAGGCATAACGCAGATAAACATGTGGGAGCTGGCTTGCCTGCGATAGTGGTGCATCAGTTAAGAATCCATTGACTGACACACCTTATTCGCGAGCAAGCCCCACAGTGGATTTGTGTAAGTCTTTAGCTTCGAGCGAAGGCTACTGCCGCCTCGAACTGCTCCTGCGTCGGGCGCACGCCTGTATAAAGCACAAACTGCTCCAATGCCTGGATCGCGATCACTTCCAACCCGGTAATCACCCGCTTGCCCTTGGCACGCCCATGCACGATCAGGGGCGTTTCAGCCGGGATCGCCACCACATCAAAGACAGTCTCTGCCTGATCAATCGCACCCGCATCGAACGCCAATGCATCCGCCTCGGCCCCGCCTGTCATACCAATGGGCGTCACATTGATCAGCATTTGTGGACGCAGGTCGCCCAGGTCCGCCTGCCACTCATACCCCAGGTTGCTGGCCAATGCCCGGCCCGCCACCTCATTGCGCGCTACGATCACACCGTTGGCATAACCGCCATCACGCAAGGCGCTGGCCACCGCCTTGGCCATGCCGCCGCTGCCACGCAGGGCGAAGGTGGAGTCTTTCGGCACGGCGTGCTTCTTCAGCAGTTGCTCGACAGCAATGTAATCGGTGTTGTAAGCCTTGAGATGACCGTTGGTGTTGACGATGGTGTTCAGCGAGTCAATGGCTTGAACCGAATCGTCGAGTTCGTCCACCAGCGCGATGGCCGCCTCCTTGAACGGCATGGAAACCCCACAACCCCGCACGCCCAAGGCTCGGATGCCACCGATCGCGCCGGCTAAATCCTGGCTGCTGAAGGCTTTATAGTAGAAATTCAGCCCCAGCTGTTCATACAGATGGTTATGAAAACGCAGGCCAAAGTTCCCAGGGCGCGCCGACAGCGACATGCACAGCTGGGTGTCCTTGTTGGGATGCATCTGCATGGGTAACTCCTTTAAGTAAGCAAATCGGTACAGACCTTACACAACCTTTACCTACTGGCCGTGCTGTTTTTTTGAAATACGTTGTCTTAAAAGTATCCCCGCGACAATCCTTGGGTCTATTGATTGCAGACCACAAGCGCAGGGGCTAACCGAGGAATGACCATGATGCGTAAAATCCCCAGAATCGCCTTGCTTATCGGCGCACTCGCGATGGCCGGCCAAGCCTCCGCCCACGGTGGTGGTTGGGGTGGCCCGGCAGTGTTGGGTGCACTTGTGGGCGCGGCAGTCGTCGGCTCCGTGGTTGCCAGCCAGCCTCGTGAGGTCTATGTGCAACAGCCGGTGTATGTGCAACCGCAGCCAGTGTATGCCGCCCCACCGCCGGTCTATTACGCGCCGCCACCACCGGTGTACGTGCAGCAGCAGGTTTACTATCGCCCGGCGCCGGTCTACTACGGGCCTCCCCGTGGCTATTATGGCCCGCCTCGCGGCTACTACGGCCCTCCCCACGGCTACTACCGGCACGGTTGGTAAGTTTCAATTGACTTGAGTGGAACAGGCCTCGCCCACATGCGGGGCCTTTTTTTGCCTGGAACGTCCGGTTTAATCCTGCCAATGTCGCTATGACGACAATCCCACAGTACAAGAGTCGCATATCCTCTTGATCGGCCCAGGCGTGCGCTGTCATGGTTGCGTCATAAAACAGTCTCACTATCGACCCGGTCCACCAATAACAATTAAGGACGAACGAACATGCCCACCCAGAATCCGCACCGCACCGCCGGCCTCTGCACGTCCAGCAAGGTCTACAGCGCCTTGACCGAGCTCAAGCACCTTGAAGGCCATCGCAGCGCGAAGTTCCTGGCGCTGTTGGCTGAAAACCTGGTGCGCAAGGGGCTGCTCAGTGAACACGAAGTGGTGAACATGCTCGACCAGGTGGTGGATTAACGCCTGGCGTTGATGTCGACTATCGAGCCAGGTGATTTTTCCTGGATAGCGACACCCCTTAAGGTGACCTCCATAGCGATTGGAGGTCCTTATGCCCACTGTTCAAATCATGTCTGTCATCGGTAGCGCCGTTCCCACCCCTCTGCGCAAGCTCGGCTTGCTTGCCTGCTGGTACGTGGTACGTGATGGCGAGCCTATCAGCGGCCCGCTCACTTCGTTGTCTGACGCCGAAACACAACGCCGGCTGGCGGCCGACTTCAGGCTCCAGGCCTGAGACCTAAGGCAAGGGCAACTTGACCCGCGGCTTGGTTTCGGCGAACAACGCCCAGCACGACATGAACAAGGCCGCCACCAGCGGCCCGATCACGAAGCCGTTGAGGCCAAACACCGACAAGCCGCCCAGGGTCGAGATCAGGATCAGGTAGTCCGGCATCTTGGTATCTTTGCCCACCAGGACCGGACGCAGCACGTTGTCCACCAGGCCAATCACGAATACACCAAAAAGCCCCAGCACCACGCCTTGCCAGAGGGCGCCGCTCAACAGGAAATAAACGGCCACTGGCGCCCAGACAATCCCTGCGCCCACCGCCGGCAGCAAGGACAGGAACGCCATCAGTACCGCCCAGAGCAACGCACTGGGGATATCCAGGAACCAGAAGATCAAACCACCCAGCGCACCCTGGGTCACGGCCACCAGTACGTTGCCCTTGACCGTGGCCCGCACCACCCGGTTGAACTTGAGTTGCAGGCGGCGCTTCTGCGGCTCGGCCAATGGCACCGCCGTGCGCACCTTGCGCACCAGCTCGGGGCCATCGCGCAGCAGGAAGAACAGCAGGTACAGCATGATGAAAAAGCTCACCAGGAAATCAAAGGTGCCCTGGCCGAAGCTGAACGCCTGGGAAGCGAAGAACTGACTGCCCTGCATCGCGCCCTTGACTACCTTTTCACGTAGCCCTTCCAGGTTGCCCATGCCAAAGCGATCGAGCAGTTGCTGGAAGTACGGCGGCAGGAAGTTCTTGAATTGCTCGATGTAACCGGCCACGTCGAGCTTGCCGCTTTCGACGTTTTTATACAGCGTGGCCCCCTCTTGAACCAGCAACGCACTGGTAATGATCACGGGCAGAATCGCGATCACCAGGCACACCATCAAGGTGGTCAGGGAGGTCAGGTTGCGGTTCCAACTGAAGCGCTGCTGCAGGCGGCGCTGCATCGGCGCGAAGATGATGCCGAGGATCACTGCCCAGAACACCGCGCCATAGAACGGCAGCAATATCCAGATAAAGGCGATGGTCACCAGCGCCAGCAATAGCAGCAGGGTTTTGAATTGCAGGTTGGTTTGATTCATGTCCGGTCCATATGAGAAAGCCGGGCCGGTGTCAGCCCTGTTGCTTAGTCCGCGGCGAAACCTGGGAGTGCCCTTGTTTATCGAACAAGCATAGATCGGCTTGTTTAGACCTGGGTCAATAAACTGTGACCGCCCGTGCACTACCCTCGCGCCTTTTTGCGACCCACGCCCATGCCTCCGATGATTGCCCCCGAACTGCTCGCTCCCGCCGGCACCCTGAAAAACATGCGCTACGCCTTCGCCTACGGTGCCGATGCGGTTTACGCCGGCCAGCCACGCTACAGCCTGCGCGTGCGCAACAACGAATTCGACCACGCCAACCTCGCCCTCGGCATCCAGGAAGCCCATGCGCAAGGCAAGCGTTTCTATGTGGTGGTGAACATTGCGCCACACAACGCCAAGCTCAAGACCTTCCTCAAGGACCTGGCGCCGGTGATCGCCATGGGCCCGGATGCGCTGATCATGTCCGACCCTGGGCTAATCATGCTGGTGCGCCAGCATTTCGCGCAGATGCCGATTCATCTGTCGGTACAAGCCAACACGGTGAACTGGGCCAGCGTGCAATTCTGGCAGCAGCAAGGCATTGGCCGGGTGATCCTGTCGCGGGAACTGTCCCTGGAAGAAATCGGCGAGATCCGCCAGCACGTACCGACCATGGAACTGGAGGTGTTCGTACATGGCGCCCTGTGCATGGCCTATTCCGGGCGCTGCCTGCTGTCGGGCTACATGAACAAGCGCGACGCCAACCAGGGCACCTGCACCAATGCCTGCCGCTGGAAATACCAGGCCACGCCGGCAGTGGAGAACGCGACCGGCGACATCGTCCAGCACCATCAGCCGACGCTGGGGGTCGGCACACCCACCGACCAGGTATTCCTGTTACAGGAAGCCAACCGTCCCGATGAGCAAATGCCGGCCTTTGAAGACGAACATGGCACGTACATCATGAACGCCAAAGACTTGCGCGCCGTGCAGCACGTGGAGCGCCTGGCGCAGATGGGCGTGCACTCATTGAAGATCGAGGGCCGCACCAAATCCCATTTCTATTGCGCACGCACCACCCAGGTGTATCGCCAGGCGATCGACGACGCGGTGGCCGGGCGCGCGTTTGATCGCGGCTTGATGACCAATCTGGAGTCCCTGGCCCAGCGCGGCTACACCGAAGGTTTCCTGCGTCGGCATGTGCACGACGAATACCAGAACTACCAGAACGGCAGCTCGGTGTCCGAGCGCCAGCAGTTTGTTGGGGAATTGACCGGCGAACGTCGCGGGGAGTTGGCCGAGGTCAAGGTGAAGAATCGCTTTGCCGCGGGCGATCACCTGGAATTGATGACGCCCGCCGGCAACTTTCACTTTGACTTGGCCACCTTGCACAACGCCAAGGGGCAAGCCATTGAGGTGGCGCCGGGGGATGGGCACACGGTGTATGTGCCCTTGCCGGTCGAGATGGACCTGCGTTTTGGCCTACTGATGCGCGATTTGTAGAACCTCAGATCCTGAATTGACCGACCAACTGCCCCAACCGCTGGCCCAGGTCCGCGAGGCTGCGCGAGGTCTGGGCGCCGAGCTGGGTTTCATCCGCTACGCTGTCCACCGCCACGGCAATCTGATGCACGCTGCGGTTGATCTCTTCGGCCACAGCAGTCTGCTCTTCGGCGGCGCTGGCGATCTGCGCGTTCATCGAGTTAATGGTACCGATCAGCTGGGCCATGGTATCGAGGGACGCCCCGGCTTCGTTGGCTTGGGCCGAGGTGCCTTCGCCCGCATCGCTGGAGCGGCGCATCGCGTCAACGGCGGCTTCGGTGCCCTTTTGCAGGCGATCGATCATGCCCTGGATTTCCTGGGTGCTGCTTTGCGTACGGCTGGCCAGGGCGCGCACTTCATCGGCGACCACGGCAAACCCGCGGCCGGCCTCCCCGGCCCGCGCAGCCTCGATGGCCGCATTGAGCGCCAGCAGGTTGGTTTGTTCGGCAATCGAGCGAATCACACCGAGCACACTGACAATCGACGACACATCCTGCTGCAGGCTGTCCAGGGACACACCGCTGCTGCGGATATCGTTCACCAGCGCGTGAATCTGCGCGATGCTACCGTCCACCACGCGTTTGGCGGCCTGGCCCTCGGCGTCGGTCTGTTGCGCGGCGACCGCAGCGCCCTGGGCACTGCGCGCCACTTCATGGGCCGCGGACGACATCTGGTTGATCGCGGTGGCCACCTGGTCGGTCTCGTGACGCTGGCGTTCCATGGCCTGCTCGGAGCGCTGGGCCTGGTCGGACACCTGGCTCACCAGCCCGGTGAGCTGGGCGGTCATTTCGGTGATCTGGCGCACCAGGCCGTGGATTTTATCGACAAATCGGTTGAACGCACCGGCCAGGTCGCCCAGTTCATCCTGGCTGGTGATGGCCAGGCGGCGGGTCAGGTCGCCTTCACCGGCAGCGATGTCGTCGAGGTTGGCTTTCATCAGGTTCAGCGGGCGCAGGATGGTATTGGCGACTAACATGCCCACCGCCGCAATCACCAGCAACACCACCACAGCCACGCCAAGGATGCTCAGCAGCACGCCTTGCATACGCTGTTCGACCTTGTCCTGGACCACCGCCACCTGGGCCTCGATACCGTCCAGGTTCACAGAGGTGCCGATAACCATGTCCCATTTGGGCAGGTATTCGGTGTAGCCGAGCTTGGGTACCAGTTCGGTCTGGCCGGGTTGGGTCGAGCTGTATTGCAAGTAGTGGCTGCCGTCCTTGCCGACCTTGACCAGGTCGCGATTGACGTAGACACCGTTGGGGTCACGGTTGTCCTTGAAGCTTTTGCCTACGCCGTCCGGGCTGTTGCCCTTGAACAGGCGGATGGTTTCGGAGTCGTAGCCGAAGAAATAACCGTCTTTGCCGTAGCGGGTGTTGGACAGCAACTTGACCACCTGCGCCCGCGCCGTGCTATCGCCGGGAGCAGCTGCGTCGTAGAGCGGCTTGATGGTGGTCATGGCCACTTCGACATAACCTTGCAAAGTGGCCTTGGCGTCGTCGAGCAGGCGCTGGCGGGTTTCATCCACTTCGTTGCGGGCCTGGCCCTGCAGAATCCACACGGTGGTGAGGCTGATGACCACGGCAAACAGCAACACCGGCACAACGGCAAGGGCCAGGACTTTGGCCTTCAAACTCAGACGCATGGCTTTTCTCTCTTGTTAGTGGCGACTTGAGAGGTTAACGGCCAGGTAAGTGATTTCTGTAGGAGCGAGCTTGTGTGGCGAGGGAGCAAGCTCCCTCGCCACCGTAGAGGTGCAGTGCTTGCGTCAGAGCGTCATCGCAGCCAGCCAGCCAAACGCCAGCAACGGGATGTTGTAGTGCAGGAAGGTCGGCACCACGGTGTCCCAGATATGGTGGTGCTGGCCGTCGATATTCAGGCCGGAGGTGGGGCCGAGGGTGGAGTCCGAGGCGGGCGAGCCGGCATCGCCCAATGCACCGGCGGTGCCGACGATGCACACGATGGCCAACGGGCTGAAGCCCAGTTGTACGCACAGCGGCACGAAAATCGCGGCAAGGATCGGCACCGTGGAAAACGACGAGCCGATGCCCATGGTGACCAACAGCCCCACCAACAACATCAGCAACGCCCCTACCCCGCGGCTATGGCCGATAAACGCCGCCGAGGCTTCCACCAGTGAGCGTACGTCACCGGTGGCCTTGAGCACTTCGGCAAAGCCTGACGAGGCGATCATGATGAAGCCGATCATCGCCATCATCTTCATGCCTTCGGTGAACAGGTCATCGGTGTCGCTCCAGCGCACGATGCCCGACACCGAGAAGATCAAAAACCCGGCCAGGGCGCCGATGATCATCGAGTCCAGCCACAGCTGAATGATGAACGCCGCGGCAATCGCCAGGCCTGCCACCAGCAGGGTCAGCGGGTTGTACTGCACCGCCACTTGCTCGACGCGCTCGATTTTTTCCAGGTCGTACACGCGCTTTTTGCGGTAGCTGACAAACACCGCCACCAGCAGGCCGACCACCATGCCCAGTGCCGGCAGGCCCATGGCATGGGTGACGTTGACCTGGCTGATATCCACGCCACTCTTGGCCACGTTGGCCAACAGGATCTGGTTGAGGAAGATATTGCCGAAGCCCACCGGCAGGAACATGTACGGCGTGATCAGGCCGAAGGTCATCACGCAGGCAATCAGGCGGCGGTCCAGTTGCAGCTTGGTCAGCACGTACAACAGCGGCGGTACCAGCAACGGAATGAACGCAATATGGATCGGCAGGATGTTCTGCGAGGCAATCGCCACCACCCACAACAGGCCGATCAACAGCCATTTGACGTGGCTGCCGCCGCTGGCTTCCTGACGGTCCACCAGCAGCAAGGCTTTGTCTGCCAGCGCATGGGCCAGGCCGGACTTGGCAATGGCCACCGCGAAAGCGCCCAGCAGTGCGTAAGACAAGGCGACGGTTGCACCACCGCCCAGACCGCCGTTGAAGGCTTTGAGCGTGGCGTCGATCCCCAGGCCACCGGTCAAGCCGCCCACCAGGGCACCAACGATGATGGCGATGACCACATGCACGCGGGACAGGCTGAGCACCAGCATGGTGCCGACCGCGGCGATGACTGCGTTAATCATGGTTACCTCAAGCAAAAACATAAAAGACAGGCATGCCCGCGCACGGCCCATGGGAACAGCTGCCGGCGTGCAGGCTTGAAAGAGGTCTTATTAGAGGGCGCGCACTTTGCAGCAGGCAGGCGCTCATGTCAAAAAACGACGCCGCTTTGAGGTTTAAATGGGGCGTTTGAATAAAGAACCACGGGCGCCGGCCGATAAACTGTTTCCATGTGCTTTCAGGTAAGGATGTCCCGATGTCGCTCAGGCAGCTCTCCATTCAATGGAAAATCACCCTGCTGGCGGGCCTGTGCCTGCTTGGGATCGTGACCCTGCTGGTGGGTCTGTCGCTGTATCGCATGGCGCAGAGCTCGGAGCAGGTCAAGGCGTCCAGCATGAAGATGCTCGACGAAGCCGCCCAGGCGCGCATTGAGGCCCAAGGTGAAGTGCAGGCGCTGGGCATTCGCCAGCAGTTCATGGATGCCTACCAATATGGCCATGGGTTTTCCCGCCAGGTACTGTTTTTGCGCGAACAGGCGGAGAAACGCTTTCTCGATGCCTTCGACACCCGTGAAGACCTGACCCGCCAGGTCAAGGCCGCCTTACAGGCCAACCCCGACCTGCTGGGTTTGTCCCTGGTATTCGAAGCCAATGCGCTGGATGGCAAAGACGAGCTATTCGCCAACCAGGCGGAACTGGGCAGTAATGACAAAGGCCGGTTCGCCCTGTATTGGTCGCAACCAACGCCGGGCAAGATCACCTCAATGGCGCTGCCTGAAAGCGACATGACCGACACCTCCATTAGCCCAAGCGGTGAAAAAGCCAACGCCTGGTTCACCTGCCCGCGCACGACCCTCAAGCCGTGTGTGATCGAACCCTATTTCTATGTGATCGACGGCCAGAACGTGCTGATGACCAGCATCGTGTTCCCGCTGATGGTCAATGGCAAAGTCATTGCGTCACTGTCGGTGGACATCAACCTCAACAGCTTGCAGGCCGTGAGCCAACAGGCCAGCCAGAAGCTGTACGACGGCCAGACCCAAGTCAGCATCCTCAGCCCCACCGGCTTGCTGGCCGGCTACAGCCCGGATGCCAGCAAACTCAGCCAGCGCCTGGAGCAGGTCGACACCGCCAGCGGTGCGCAGTTGGTCAGTGCCTTGGCCAACAGCACCCAGACCCACAGCCTGCGCACCGACCAGCAACTCAAGGTGCTGGCGCCGTTTGCGCCGATCCCAGGGGGCAAGTCGTGGGGCGTATTGCTGGATGTACCGGGAAAAGTTCTGGTAGCCCCCGCCGAGGCGCTGAAAACCCAGCTGGACGCTGACAATGCCAAGGGCACCTTGCTGGAACTGGGCCTGGGCCTGCTGGCCGCTGTGGTTGGCTTGGTGCTGGTGTGGTTGATGGCGCGCAGTGTGACTCGGCCGATTCTTGGCGTGGCGCATATGCTCGAAGACATCGCCAGCGGCGAAGGCGACCTGACCCGGCGCCTGGCTTACAGCAAACAGGACGAACTGGGCCAATTGGCTGGCTGGTTCAACCGTTTCCTCGACAAGCTGCAACCGATCATTGCCGAGGTAAAGCGCTCGGTGCAGGACGCCCGCGGCACCGCCGACCAGTCCGCCGAGATTGCTACGCAGACCAGTGCCGGCATGGAACAGCAGTATCGCCAGGTGGATCAGGTGGCCACCGCGTCCCATGAAATGAGTGCCACCGCCCAGGACGTCGCCCGCAGTGCCGCTCAGGCGGCCCAAGCTGCGAAGGATGCCGACCAGGCGACGCGCGAAGGCTTGACCGTCATAGACCGCACCACCGCCAACATTGGTGACCTGGCCGCCGATATGAGCACCGCCATGACCCAGGTGGAAGGCTTGGCCGCTAACAGCGAGAAGATCGGCTCGGTGCTCGAAGTGATTCGTGGCATCGCCGAGCAGACCAACCTGTTGGCGCTCAACGCCGCTATCGAAGCCGCCCGTGCCGGCGAGGCCGGGCGAGGTTTTGCGGTGGTCGCCGACGAAGTGCGCAACCTGGCACGACGCACCCAGGAGTCGGTGGAAGAAACCCGCCTGGTGATCGAACAATTGCAAAACGGTACTACCGACGTGGTCAGCTCCATGGGCAACAGCTATCGCCAGGCCCAAGGCAGCGTCGAACAAGTCGGCCAGGCCGTCACGGCCTTGCGCCAGATTGGCGACGCCGTCACGGTGATCAGCGACATGAACCTGCAAATCGCCAGCGCCGCCGAAGAGCAAAGCGCGGTGGCCGAAGAGATCAACAACAACGTGGCGACCATTCGCGATGTAACCGAGTCGCTGTCGGAACAGGCCAATGAGTCGGCGCGGGTCAGCCAGGCGTTGAACAGCCTGGCCAACCAGCAGCAGGGGTTGATGGATCAGTTTCGGGTCTGAATGCAGCAAGGCTTTTCTGTGGGAGCCGGGCTTGCCCGCGATGCAACACCTCGGTATTTCAGGCAAACCGAGTCGATGCTATCGCAGGCAAGCCAGCTCCCACATTTTTGAACTGGGGTGGGTCAGTGCTAGCGGCGTGGTAGCTCGATCAATACCTTGAGCCCACCCAGCTCACTTTCCTGCAACTGCAACACCCCGCCCCACACCTCAACGATGTCCCGCACGATCCCCAATCCCAGGCCATGGCCGACCCTCTGCTCATCCAGGCGTGCGCCGCGACTGAATACCTGGTCGCGCTGGGCCTGAGGAATGCCCGGACCGTCGTCCTCCACCGCTAACACGTAGCCCCGGGGCGTCTCGCTGACGCTCAAGCGCACCTCGGCATCCGCCCACTTGCAGGCGTTGTCCAACAGATTGCCCAGCAGTTCCAACAGGTCTTCACGGTCCCAGGGCAAATGCAGACCCGGCGCGACATGATAGGCGAGGTCCAAGTGCTCACCATGGATCATGCGCAGGGTGGCCAACAAACCGGGTAGTTCTTTTTCACAGTCAAACAGTGCACCCGGCAGCGCATCGCCCGCCAGGCGGGCACGGTTAAGCTCGCGATTGAGGCGCTGCTGCACCTGTTCCAGCTGCTCGCGCAACAACTGGCTCAACTGCGGATGATCCTTGAGCGCATCACTGGAGGCTGCGCTCAACAGCACCGCCATAGGGGTTTTCAGCGCATGGCCCAGGTTGCCGAGGGCATTGCGTGAGCGCTTGAGGCTGTCTTCAGTGTGGGCCAGCAAATGGTTGATTTGCGCTACCAGCGGTTCCAGTTCCTGCGGCACCTGAGTGTCGAGTTGGGAGCGCTGGCCTTGCTGCAGTTGGGCGATCTGGTTGCGCGCCGTCTCCAGCGGGCGCAAGGCGCGACGCACGGTGACCCGTTGCAGCACCAGCACCAGCAGCAGCGCCACCACCCCCACCACCAGGCCCACCTGACGCATCAGGCGAAAGCTTTCCCGCACGGGTGTGTAGTCCTGCGCCACGCTGATGGAAATCAACTTGCCAAAGCGCTTGTAGTCCGAGCGCAACACCAACAACTGCTGACCTTCCGGGCCCAATTGCAGGTTGCCCTTGAGCCCCGCCTCCGGGAGCCTGGGCAGCTCCTGATCCCACAGTGAACGGGAGCGCCAATGGACATCGGCAAAGTCGATACGAAAATAATGCCCGGAGAACGGCCGCTGATAAGCCGGCGACAGGCGCTGTTCATCCAACTGGACGCCGTTGGGCCCGCGCACCAGCGCCACCAGCAGGTTCTCGCTGTCGTTGCGCAAGCCCGCCTCCAGGTAGCGCTGCAAGCCTGCTTCGAACAGCAAGAGGCTGGTCTGCGCCAGTACCACGCCGACGATCACCATCACGCTGATCAACCCCAGGCTCAGGCGCCGCTGGATCGACTTCATGCCGGGGTGGCGCCAAACCGGTAGCCCTGGCCGCGCCGGGTTTCGATCACACTGCGCCCCAGTTTGCGGCGCAGATGGTTGACATGGACCTCCAGTACATTGGAGTCACGCTCGGTCTCGCCGTCATATAAATGCTCGGCCAGATGGCTTTTGGACAGAATCTGTTCGGGGTGCAGCATGAAATAGCGCAGCAAGCGAAACTCAGCGGCCGTCAGTTGGATCTCGGCGCCATCGCGCAGTACACACTGGCGACCTTCATCCAGATGCAGGCCGGCGGCTTGCAGCGTTGGCTGGTTGGCTTGGCCGTGGGAGCGGCGTAACAGCGCCTGGATGCGCAAGTACAGTTCTTCGGGGTGAAAGGGTTTGCTCAGGTAATCATCGGCTCCGGCCTTGAGCCCTTCGATACGCTCGGCCCAGGAATCGCGGGCGGTGAGGATCAGTACCGGGATGGCCAGCGCGGCGGCGCGCCATTGCGCCAGCACCTCAAGCCCGGGCAAGCCAGGCAGGCCAAGGTCGAGGATGATCAGGTCATACGGCTCGCTGCGCCCTTGATACACGGCGTCGCGGCCATCGGCCAGCCAGTCGACCGCATAGCCCTGGCGCTGCAGGCCGGCCAGCAGTTCGTCGGCCAGGGGCACGTTGTCTTCCACCAGAAGCAGGCGCATCAGTCTTCCTCATCTTTGATCAACACACCATTGGTCGCGTCCAGCTTGATCTCGCGTACCACGCCTTCGGTAGTCACCAATTCCACTTCATAGGCGTATTGCCCGTGTTTCTTTTCCAGCTCGGCCTCCAGCAGCCGCGAGCCGGGATAACGCGCCATGGCTTGGTGCAGCAGCTGTTCCAGCGGCAGAATCACGCCCTGCTGGCGCAGGGCCAGGGCTTCATCCTGGTTGAGGTCGCGGGCCGCCAGGCTGGAGCAAAAAATCATGAGCAACAGCGCCACTCGACTGCCGACGCGTAAATTTACCTTCATTACGTATCCTGATGATTCTTGAGAACCTGCCCGGTGAGCGCGTTCAATTCAACGTCCCATTCAATGCCGTCGGCATCTTGCAGCTCCACTTCGTAGACGTACTTGCCGTATTCCTCATCCAGGTCGGTGTCCAGTAGCGTCGAACCGGGGTGAAGGGCCAGGGCCGTGGCTTCCAATTGATCGAAAGCGACAATAGTAACAGTGGCGGGCACGATCAGTGGCTTGTCAGGGTCCGCCGCGGCGGCCTGGGTCGCCGTAACGATGATGATAGCGGCGGCGCCCAGAACAGTGAGGCGCTTCATGATAAGTCTCCGTTACATGATGTTTTCCTACGCCGGTCACGGTACCTGTCGCAACTTAACTGAAACTGAATTGCCACCATGGCAATTTCCAAGCGGACCGTTTTCCCCACTGCCAGCGAGATTTTCTATAATGCTCCGCTTGCCTCAACAGAGACCGGTATGACTGCCATCCATATCAAGTTCCCTGCCTTGACCCTCAAGGCAGGCAAACGTGCGTTCAGCCACATTCGCGAACAGGGACTTGCGCCTGCCGACGTGGGTATCCTCCCCGGTGCGGCCGGTGGCCCCAAGGCCCTGGGTATCCAAGGGCTGGACTTGGCGCTGTTCGGTGACTGGTTGCCGCGCGCACCAAGGGAACGCGCGCTGATCGGCGCCTCCATTGGTTCGTGGCGGTTTGCCAGCGCCTGCCTGCCCGACCCGGTGCAAGGCTTGCTGGACCTGGGCCGCTTGTATAACGAGCAGCGCTTTGCCAAGGGCGTGACCATGGCCGAAGTCAGTCAGAGCTGCCAACGGATGCTCGATGACCTGCTGGCCGGCCGTGATGCGCGGGTGCTGGACAACCCCGACTACCGGCTGAACATCATGGTGGTCAAGAGCCACGGGCTGCTTGCCGATGACCACCGTGGGCGGCTGGGGCTGGGCTTGTCGTCGGTAATTGCCGATAACCTGCGGGGCCGCGCCCGGCTGTCGCGGCATTTCGAGCGGCTGATCATCCACGACCCGCGCCAGGCGCCGCCGGTACATCCGCTCAAGGACTTTGCCTCGCGCTTCATCGACCTGGAACTGGGCAACCTGCGCCAGGCGCTACTGGCATCCGGCTCAATCCCCATGGTCATGCAAGGCGTGCGCGACCTGCCCGGCGCCGGAGCCGGCACCTACCGCGACGGCGGCCTGCTGGACTACCACCTCGACCTGCCCTATCACGGCGATGACATCGTGCTGTACCCGCACTTCACCGACCGAGTCATCCCCGGCTGGTTTGACAAGGGCCTGCCGTGGCGACGCAGCAACCCGCAAGGCTTGCAGGATGTATTGTTGCTGGCGCCATCCAGGGACTACCTGGCCCGCCTGCCCCACGGCAAACTGCCAGATCGCAGTGACTTCAAGCGCTTTATGGGCGACGACCCGAGCCGCAACAAATATTGGCAAACCGCGATGAGCGAGAGCCAGCGGCTGGGGGATGAGTTCCTGGCATTGGCAGATAACGGTAAATTGGGCGAACACTTGCAAGCCCTTTGACCCCATAGGGCCTGCTGGCGAGGGGCGGTATGCGCAAGGGTTGATCAAACTGTTAAACTCGCCGCCTGCCAGACACCTGACCGAGCTGAAAACACTGTGGAAATCTTCAAGGAATTTACATTCGAATCCGCCCACCGCCTGCCCCACGTACCGGAAGGCCATAAATGCGGGCGCCTGCATGGGCATTCGTTCAAGGTGGCCATCCACCTGAGCGGCGACCTGGATCCCCATACCGGCTGGATTCGCGACTTCTCGGAGATCAAGGCGATTTTCAAGCCGCTCTATGAGCGCCTCGACCACAACTACCTCAATGACATCCCCGGCCTGGAAAACCCCACCAGCGAAGTGCTGGCCAAGTGGATCTGGAATGAATTGAAACCTCTGCTGCCGGAGCTCAGTGCAATCCGCATCCATGAGACTTGCACCAGCGGCTGCATCTATCGCGGCGAGTAAGCGGTAGCGTGTTGGAAAAACCACCTGCGGGTGGTTTTTTTTGGAAATGCCTACAGGAGAACGTGATGGAAAACACCTGGCTGACCCACGCCAAGCGCTTGCAGGCACTGGCTTCCACGGGGCTGCATTTCTGCACCGATGATTTCGAGCGCGAACGTCTGGAAGAAATTGCCCTGATCGCCCACACCATGCTGGCGCAATTGGGCAACGTGCCGCTGGAGCGTATCAACGGCCTGGTCTCGGATTTTGCCCAGAGATATTCGACGCCAATGATCGATGTACGCGGTGCAGTGATCGAAGGTGAGCGGATTTTGCTGGTACGGGAGTCGACGGATGGCTGCTGGGCATTACCGGGTGGTTATGCCGACATCGGTTTGTCGGCGGCCGAGAACATTATCAAGGAAATCCGCGAAGAAGCCGGGCTGACGGTCACCGCAAGGGCGTTATACAGCGTGACGCACAAAGCCAAGGGCTTGTACCGGCCGGATGTGAGGGATTTCTACAAGTTGTACTTCCTGTGTGACCGGGTGGACCAACTCGCGCCCATGGCAGGTTTTGAAACCACCGAAGTCGGTTTTTTCACACTGGATGATCTGCCGCCCCTGTCTCGCGGGCGCACGATTGAAAGTGATCTTGAGGCGGCCTTTGCGTTTCATCGGGGTGAGACCACGCAGACGCTGTTCGACTGAGCCAGTTTGGCTCACCGCTGCACTGCTTCTGCACCGGATTGGGCTGGGGTAACTTGAAGGGGCTTGCTTGCGCTAGCTGATATCTACCCGCCTCTGCGTTGGCACGCACGATGCAAACGAGCTGCGTCACTACTCAGGGAGCAGCCCCCATGACGCAGCAACCACCTGGCAACGATTACCCCCTCAGCGAAGTCCCCCTGCATGCGCGCAAAGGCCTTGCGTCCACGGCCATGGTGTTGCTGGGTTTTACCTTTTTTACCGCAACCATGTTTGCCGGCGGCAAGCTGGGGGTGGCGTTCAATTTCATCGACATGCTCGGCGTCGTGGCCCTGGGTAACCTGTTGTTGGGTATCTATGCCGCAGGCCTGGGTTACATCGCGTTCAAGAGCGGCCTGAATTCGGTGTTGATGGGGCGTTTCTGTTTTGGCGAAGTGGGCAGCAAGCTCAGCGACTTGATCCTCGGTTTTACCCAGATCGGCTGGTATGCCTGGGGCACTGCCACGGCGGCCGTAGTATTGGGCAAGTATTTCCAACTGAGCCCAGGCAGTGTGCTGGGGTTGATGATGGTGTTTGGCTTATTGTTCTGCGCCACCGCCTATGTGGGGTATCGCGGGCTGGAAATCCTGTCCTGGATCGCAGTGCCTGCAATGGGGTTATTGTTGATCCTGTCGATGTGGGTCGCCACGGTGAAGGTCGGCGGGCTACCGGGGCTGCTGGCGGTGGTGCCGACCGCAGAGTTGGACTTGTCCACGGCGATTACCCTGGTGTTCGGCACCTTCGTCAGCGGTGCGACCCAGGCCACTAACTGGACGCGGTTTTCGCGCTCGGCCAAGGTCGCGGTGCTGGCCAGCCTGATCGGCTTTTTTATCGGCAATGGCCTGATGGTGCTGATCGGCGCCTATGGCGCCATCGTCTATCAGCAACCGGATGTGGTAGAGGTTTTACTGCTGCAAGGTTTCGCCATGGCCGCGATGGCGATGTTGCTGCTCAATATCTGGAGCACCCAGGACAACACCATCTACAACTTCGCCGTCGCCGGTTGCAACCTGCTGCGCACCCAGCGCCGCAAAACGGTGACCCTGGCCGGTGCAGTAATCGGCACCCTGCTCGCCTTGCTTGGCATGTACGACCTGCTGGTGCCCTACCTGATCCTGCTGGGCACCGTGATCCCGCCGATTGGCGGGGTGATCATGGCGGACTTCTTCTATCGTTATGGCGGCCAATATCCGCGCCTGGCGGATGCTCGCCTGCCGGCATTCAACTGGCCGGGTCTGGTAGCGTATGGGGTGGGTACCGTACTGGCGTTCAATTCGCCATGGGTCGCGCCGCTGGTGGGAATTGTTGCCGCATCGCTGACCTACGTGTTGCTCAGCGCCATACTACGCATCATGACCGCCGGGGCATCGATATCGCCTTGAGGATCCGGCGGCTGCCTGCCTGATTGTTTTTAGCCAAGAGGAACTTGACCATGCACATCATCAATGCCCGCCTGCGCAACCGTGAAGGCTTGCATGATCTGCACCTGGAACACGGCCGGATCGCCAGTATTACTGCGCAAACCAGCGTTCCCACGCTCGCGGCCGGCGATCTGGACGCCGCCGGCAACCTGGTGATACCGCCTTTCGTCGAACCCCACATCCACCTTGATGCCACGCTCACTGCCGGCGAACCGCGCTGGAACATGAGCGGTACGCTGTTCGAGGGGATCGAGTGCTGGGGGGAACGCAAGGCCACCATTACCCAGGAAGACACCAAGGCCCGGGCCAAAAAAACCATCCAGGCCCTCGCCGCCCACGGTATCCAGCATGTGCGCACGCATGTCGACGTCACCGACCCGGACCTCACCGCGCTCAAAGCCATGCTGCAAGTGCGTGAAGAAAGCACGCACCTGATCGACCTGCAAATTGTTGCGTTCCCCCAGGAGGGCATCGAGTCGTTCCGCAATGGCCGCGAGTTGATGGAGGAAGCCATTCGCCTGGGCGCCGACGTAATCGGCGGCATCCCCCACTTCGAATACACCCGCGATCAAGGGGTCAGTTCGGTGAAGTTCCTCATGGACCTGGCCGAACGCACCGGTTGCCTGGTGGACGTGCATTGTGACGAAACCGATGACCCTCACTCACGCTTTCTCGAAGTACTTGCCGAAGAAGCCCGCAGCCGCGACATGGGCACCCGCGTCACCGCCAGCCACACCACCGCCATGGGCTCCTACGACAACGCGTACTGCGCCAAACTGTTTCGCCTGCTGGGGCATTCCGGCATCAGCTTTGTGTCCTGCCCCACCGAAAGTATCCACCTGCAAGGCCGCTTCGACAGCTTCCCGAAACGCCGCGGCGTCACCCGTGTCAACGAGTTGCTCGAAGCCGGCATGAACGTGTGTTTCGGCCAGGACTCCATCGTCGACCCCTGGTACCCGTTGGGTAATGGCAACATCCTGCGCGTGCTGGAAGCCGGCCTGCACATCTGCCATATGCTCGGCTACCGCAACCTGCAAAGCGCGCTGGACCTGGTCACCGACAACAGTGCCAAGGCCATGGCCCTGGGTGACCGCTACGGTCTGGAAGCCGGCCGCCCTGCCAACCTGCTGATCCTGTCGGCCGACAGCGACTACGAAGTCATTCGTAGCCAGGGCCTGCCGCTGTACTCGATCCGCAATGGCAAGGTGCTGATGAAGCGGCAACCGGCACAGGTGGAGTTTATGTAACCCGGTGGCTAGACGATGGAGTCGATATCCAGTGTTTGCGCCCTTGCCAGATCATCGTGGGAAGGCGGTGGGATGCTGGCAAATTGAGCAGGCTCGCGATTCTCACGGTGGCTGAACCAGCGTTTGAGGCTGGCGTGCAGGTGCGCAGCCTCCGCATGACTGCCGTAGACATCGCGGGCTTGAAGGCGACGCCAGCGCAGGCTGGCCAGACGCTCACGGCTGGTGTGCAAACGGTCGATCTCGGCGTTCAAGGCATCGTTGGTTTCATGGCTGCGATCATTGGCAGGGCGTAGACGGGCGAGGTCACGCCGTTTGGCCCGCAGTTGCGCGCGCATGTCCTCAAGAGCCTGGTCGAGCAGCTCAAACTCCCTTGGAGTCACCAAGGGGCCTTGGCTATCCAGGGTTTGTTGCCAGCGCCGCAATGTAGCCCAGGCCGCAGGGATGTAGCTGGTGGTCATGAAGTGTTGACCGGCCTGAAAAAGCTGCCTCAATAGATTGTCGCGGTCGGGCATGTCGCCCTGCAGTTGCAATGCGCGATTACAACCCGCCTCTTCGATGGACTCACAGCCCGGCTTCCATAACACCGAAGAATGGGTGCCATCCGGGAGCGTGATCGGCATGAAGTGATGTTGTTCACCATGATGTTGATAGGGGTTGCCCCCCATGCGCACCAACCCGGCGGCGAACAACAGGCCACCGGGTACAGGAGCACTGAATAAG
Organism: Pseudomonas sp. HN8-3; assembly: GCF_020790195.1. NCBI lineage: Bacteria > Pseudomonadati > Pseudomonadota > Gammaproteobacteria > Pseudomonadales > Pseudomonadaceae > Pseudomonas > Pseudomonas sp. HN8-3. The sequence goes on along the minus strand of NZ_CP086206.1, from coordinate 2,192,967 downwards.
GTGATGGCACCGGGTATCCAGAGTTTGGCGGTGGTGTTCATCCACGGGGCGGGGACACTAGGCACGGGGTCGTTGTGATTGACGATGCGGTGGTGGACCAGTGATGAAGCGCCGGCAGTGAGTTCGGAGTCAGCGGCACGGGGCGCCCCATAGGTGTAAAGGAGGATGTTGTAGTGGGCGTCCGGCGTTCGGCGCAGTCCTTCGGCCAACAGCAATGCAATGGCGCCGCCGAGGCTGTGGCCGCAAATTACAATGCGTTGGCCGGTGTGAAACTGATCAAGGTATCGCAATACGAAATCACGCATAGCCCGGTAGGCTTGATAAAATCCGTCATGCACTTTTCCAACGCCTTCGGCAAACGCTACCTGATGGGCGTCTGCGTCACGTAGCACATCGGCACGGCTGACGGTTCCTCGCACAGCGATCAGGATTACCTCATCGTGGTGAGTGATGAAAGCCTGGGTGTCGGTGCCGAATTTTTCGTCATCGAAAAAGTGCAAGCGCGCAGGGTGCTCCTGTTCTTCCTTCAGTTCCGGTCGGTTTTGGGGATACAACTCAGGATCGAATGGCAGGATTTCGAAACGGCTGGAATAAGGGACCTCTTCATAGAGCGGATAAAAACGCTGCACTTGCTTCGGGTCAATTCGCCAGGCTTCGTGATACAACGAAAGCTGTTCAGCGAATAAATTTCCAACGCTTGGATACAGCGGAAACCGGACTTCATGCAAAGGCCTTTCTGAGGGTTCCTGCCCAAAATCGCAATAACTCAACGCGGCAAACAATGCGAGCTGGTACAGGTTCAGGGCACTGAATCTGTCTTCAATACATAGCATTGGGCGCAACGCCCGTAGTGGTCGTACTTCGAGGACAGTGTGGTTGTTGGGGAACAGTACGATACCTGACAACGTTGGCTCGGGTGGGCCGAATCCAAGGTCGGCCATCATTTTCAGTACATGACGTTTGGGACTATGGGCACGAGGCGTTAGCGCAGGTAAGTGGGCAACATGGCGTACTAGATCCCTGACTTCGACTTGGTAGAATCGGTTGGCTTGTTGTTGTGCAGGATTAGCCTCAACGCGACGCCCATCGGCCATAGCAAATCCAGTCTGCTCAGCACGAACTTGAAGCTCGGTAACTGGAAGCTGATAGGTGGGTCGCATCATTAACCGACGATATGGCTGCCCTGCTCCTGAATACAGGTCATCAAAAACAAGGATGACGGGACCGCTATTAATATTTTCCAGCTTGGCAAAGCCTTCTCCATTCAATCTGCCCTTGTACTGCTGTCCTACACTGTCGCGGACGGTATATGGCAGGCCGCCATACGTCGCGCCAACTCCGAGCTCATCGACCAGGCAAAAGCTGACCCAGTGCCCTCGCAATGAACAAGCTGGCGCACTGTCGCTGAAAAAGGATCGCTTCCTTGCGTCCAAATACATGGCTTAACTCCTTATCACTCACACGTTGGATAAATATTGCAGATGCGGCCATCCGGCATTTTGATTGGCTTGAAATCGGTGTTATTGCCATTGCAGTAAGCATCCAGATCGGCAAAATCTATACCCTTGCAGCGTTTCCACCCTCCTGGAACAGCGACCCAGTTATCGCCAAAAGCGGGGCGTTCCTCATCAGTCATCTTTAGCATCACCCTGAGGGTTCTCCCCCGCAGTTGATCGCGCTGTGCAGTTCCACCAACGCGTGTTGTCTGCAACTGTCCTAGCGAATTAACCGAACGGCACTGAAGGATTTTCCTGATTGCATGAAAGGGACCTACTGTTCGAAACAACCATTGACACTGACCTGATAGCTCCTTCACTCCTTTCTCCTGCATCCCAGGTATATCCAGATGATCGCTAATAGAGATATAGGCATCATCCCCTCCCACATCTGTATCCCGCGCGCCCCACTTCGCATAAAAACCAAACTCCACACTGCGCAGTACCAACGGGCAACCCTCTACCGTTTCAGCCAGCGGCAGTTCATAGCTAATCCTGCTCGCTACCGGTTTGTATTCCGTGAAAAAGACTTTTCGCTCTGGTCTCTTACCTCGACGCCTGGGTAAAACGCAGCTTTCACCCGTCGCAGGTCGGTAATTGGCAGCAGTTTTAAGTTCAAACTGGGCCGGCAAATCCACCTCCAATGTAAAACTATCCACCACCCGCCCCGCGCACCCCGGAATCCCCGCGCCCCCAAGAACAAGCAACACCACTGCCATCCACCTACTCACCGTTTCCCACCTCCCTGTGCCACTGCTCCACGACCCGTTCAAAATGCACTTCAGGTGTTTCCCCAGCCCGAGGCGGCCAATGAATAACGCTGCTTCGGATCGTCTCTTCCAACCGGCGCACCACCAGGAACGCCAACTGCTCGGGGCTGCGCCATTGCCAGGTCCGCGCCTGTTCCAGTATTTGGCTGAGCCAGACCTTGGGGTCCTGGAATTCGACCAATGCCGCCAGGTCCTCACTGTGCTCCGCGAGCAGATAACGCAGGATATTGGCGTGCAGGATGGCTTCGGCCTGTGGGTTTGGCGTATCCAGCCAGGGCGCTGGATCCGGTGCCGAATAATCGCCCGGAGCAGGGTTTTCGCTTTGGTGCCAGCGCCCTTCATGCCAATAGCACACGCTGACCAGCGGCCCGAGATAGACCGGCCAGTGCTCCTTTGATAGATGGAGCAAGGCGCGGGCCAGGGTGCGGTTGTCGTGAATACGATAGAGCGCCCGCTGCCCCGTCGGCCCCACCAGCAGCCTGTCGCGCCAATGTCGCGTTGCACCCGCCAAGTCGGCAGCGGATAGGCTAAAGAGCCATCCCCAGTTCGACTCGGGATGTTGCAGCAGGTCGATCAGTGCAGGCTCATTCATTTGTTCCAGCAATAGGATCAGCGGGCCAGAACTCGCCAACTGCGCCGCATCGGTCTCGCTGTAGAGCTTGCAATAACGCGACAGGTCGCGCCCTGCCAGCAGCGGTTGGCTAGCCTCATGACTCCCCTCAAGCATCAGGCATAGGTGGTAGCCTTGTTGCTGTTGTCGGGCCATCCATCGAGTGACCAGGCTGTCCATCAAGCTGCCCTCCCCGCAATATCGCACTGACCTTCGCGGCAGCATTCGCACAGGGGGCAAAAGTCCGCACCCAGTTTTTTAGCCAAATCCATGATGACGCCTTGCGCTGCAGAAACTTGCGCGCGGGCAACTGGCGGGGGCGTTACCGAGTGCGTTGCGGTCGGTAAACCGCCCAGGATGATGGGCCGGCTGCTGAAAATACCTCCGGCCTGAATCAGCAGGTGCTCTCCGCCAGCCTTCAGGCTCAGTTGCGCACCCGCATCAATCACCAGGTTGGCACCAGCCTTGAGATGAACCTGTTGCCCGGCCTCGATCACCAGGGTCTGAGCAACACGGGTCAGGCTATCGCCCTGTACGTCGAGGTGGTCATGCGCCTCGAGCACGACCTTGCGAGCACCGAGAATATGGCGACGCTCCTCACTCTCCAACCGAACCGTACTGGTTCCCCGAATGACTTCATGCCGTTCCCCTGCCACTTCCAGGCGGCTGTCATGCCCCACCCGTTGTTCCAGGTCACGCTGGGCGCGCAGGTAGATGAGCTCTTCGCCACTGCGGTCTTCCAGATGCAGCTCATTGCCACCGCTACCGCCTGGGGAGCTGCGGCTGCGCAGTACCGTGCGTGTCTTGTGCTGTGGCAAGGGGTAAGCCGGCAAGTGCGACGCATTGGGCAGGCAGCCGTTGACCAAAGGTTGGTCCGGGTCGCCTTCCAGGAAGCTCACCAGCACTTCCATGCCTACCCGGGGAATGACCAGCGCGCCAAATCCGTCACCGGCCCAGCCCGACGCCACCCGCAGCCAACAGCTGCTCGTATCGTCGTTTTTGTCCAGGCGATCCCAATGAAAGCGCACCTTCACCCGGCCATAGGCATCGCAATGCACGTCCTCTCCAACGGGCCCGGTTACCGTTGCGGTCTGGCTGCTACTGATCGTCGGCTTGGGGTGCTTGAGGGCCGGGCGATGCACTGCGCGCCAGGGGGTTGCAGTGAATCGGTTGCGATAGCCCTGAAACCCGCCGGCCTCGAATGCCGACTCTTCCAACACCTGCGGCTGGTAGCCCTCATGACACACCGACGTCAGCAACCATAAGTCATTGCACGCTGGATCCGGGTGACCGCACAGTTCAAGAAAGTGACCACTGCGTAACGCGGGTTGATCGCTTTTGCCCAACACCCGATGGCGATCACGCTGATGGCGCTCCAGGCCACGCCGCGCCAGTTGCGCCCCCCGGGCACGGCCGGTGAAACCACCGGGGCATTCATAGTCTTCCCATGGTTCTGCCGTTTTGGCACCGGCCTGTTCTTGCAGGCAAAACGAAGGATGCTCAAAGTCATAGTCTCGACGCACGGTTCGCTGACTGCGTGCCTGCAAACGCCGGTCGAAGCGCTGGACCACCCGGGTCTCGAGCGCCGGATCACCCGACGAGCAATAACGCTGCACCGCCAGCCGTCGAAATACCGTCTGGTCGTCACCGAATACCAGCAGATGGTTATCCACGCTGTGGCGAAAATGGTAGTGAATACCCTCCTCTTCACACAGCCGCTGGATAAAGTGCAGGTCGGATTCCCTGTACTGCACGCAAAACACCCGCGGTGGATACACCACCGGTCCAAGCTCGAAGGCATAGGCGTCGGCAAGGATCCCGTGGTGTTCAAGGACCGTTGCAATGATCTGCGGCACGCTGCGTTGCTGGAATATCCGCTGGTCGCGACGATGGGCAAGGCAGGCCAGGCGCGGGGCGAGGGTCAGGTGATAACGGGTGAGCCGCACGCCAGGGTCACCTCGACCGATGGCGTAGACCTGCCCATGCAGCCCCTGCTCCGCTTCGCCAAAGTCCAGATAGGCGGGTTGATGAAGCAGCGCCTCCAAATCGAAGGAAGGGTCTTCGCTGACCAGTTGCACATGTATGAAGTAAGGCTGATCGAGGGCTTCAGTGCCTTTGAATGCTACTACCTGAAAGTCTGTAGTTATGCCTGAAAGAACTAATTTGAAACGTGACGAAACAAACGCGTTAACCATCCTTTGTTACCCGCCATCAACTTTTCAACTGAACGACTCTCCCTCGCCAATACCGGGTGGATTGCGAAAAAAAGCACCTGAACAGACTAAAGCTTAGCGATTTCCGGCGCTTTTCGGCGCTTACCCAATAAAAAAGAAGTTTCGTACATCGAAGATGGAAGTGCCGCTTATAAAGCAAGACATACAGCCAATAAGACATCTAAGAACAACAAGAAAATTCTTACGCGATTTTATATCTGAATAACCAAGTTCCGAAGAAACAGCTGACATCTGCCCACCAACGTTATCGGACAGGGGAAGCGTATTACAGAACCTCCAACCTGTGGGAAGTGGTCTGGAAGGTGGTAATCCGTCGCAAGAAACCTGGGGTTCAGCCACCCTCACGAGGATTACACACCTTCCAGACCACCGCCTACAGGCTCGATCACTCCTGTGTGGTTATCAGCCACCAAAGCGTTCCGGCTTTGTAAAAATAATTTTCTCGATCCGTATTTTTGATTCCGAACGCGAAGGGAACCCGGCTCGCTCCAGAGGGCCTGATGTGCAAGGATGTGACACTGAACATCGCTCGATGAACGCAAAACCAAGGACTTTTCATGACTGCCATCCCCACCCCTGCGCCCGTAATTCCCGGGCGGCTGGAGCAGATGTCGACGCGCATCGCTTTCTTTATCGCCGGCTTCGGTATCGCCGCCTGGGCGCCCTTGGTGCCGTATGCCAAAGCGCGCGCAGATCTGAATGAAGGCACGCTTGGCCTGCTGCTGTTGTGCCTGGGAGTTGGCTCGATCATCGCGATGCCGGCAGCAGGCGCCTTGGCATCGCGCTACGGCTGCCGTCGCGTACTGACCGCAGGGACGCTCATGATCTGCCTGGCCCTGCCGATGCTGGCCACTGTCAGTTCGATCCCGTTGTTGATCGCAGGGTTGTTCCTGTTCGGCGCGGGCCTGGGCACCGTGGATTCCACCGTCAATCTGCAAGCGGTGATTGTCGAGCGCGCCAGTGGTAAAACCATGATGTCGGGCTTCCATGGTTTATTCAGCCTGGGGGGCATCGTCGGCGCAGCGGGGGTTGCCGGGTTGCTGGGCCTGGGCCTGTCGCCACTGCAGGCGACGCTGGTAGTGGTGGCTATCATGGTTGTGGCGCTGCTCAAGGCCGCACCGCACCTCCTGCCTTATGGCAGTGAAAGCTCCGGCCCGGCGTTTGCGGTGCCCCATGGTGTGGTGTTGTTCATCGGTTGCCTGTGTTTCATCGTGTTCCTGGCCGAAGGTGCCGTGCTGGATTGGAGTGCGGTATTCCTCAGTGCCGAGCGCGGCCTGGATGAAGCTTACGCCGGCCTTGGCTACGCGGCATTTGCCTTGACCATGACCGCTGGGCGTTTGACCGGTGATGCCATTGTCCGACGCCTGGGGGCAACGCGAGTGATCGTGATCGGGGGCACCTTGGCGTGTGTCGGCCTGCTCATCGCGACGCTATTACCAGCCTGGGAAACTGCATTGCTTGGATACGCATTGGTGGGTGCCGGGTGTTCGAATATCGTGCCGGTGCTGTACACCGCCGTCGGCAAACAAAAGGTCATGCCGGAGCATATTGCGGTGCCGGCCATCACCACGCTCGGTTATGCCGGCATTCTCGCCGGCCCTGCGGTAATCGGCTTTATCGCCCATGGCAGCAGCCTGAGTACCGCCTTTGTATTGATTGCGGTGTTGCTGGCGGCCGTGGCCATCAGCGGCAAAATCCTCAAGGTATAGGCCCGGCAGTCAGCGCGCTTTGCGAGCATCGTCCTGCTCCCGCCAGCGCTCGAGGCTTTTGTTGCTCAACCACCCCTCTTTGTGGGGTGGGCCAAACAGTCGTGTGCCGTTGGCACGTTCCAATGAAGGCAGCAAACCTGGGCGTTCGATAATGTTCTTCGCCGTGTAGACACACAACTCACTGTATTGGGGCCTGGGCATGCCGGTAGACGTGTCCAGTACAGGGCTGCCCTTCTGATCAACTTCGTAAGGGTCCTGCATGACCGCCTTGAGCTTGGCAATCTCAACGTACTGGTGTTGTTCGAACAGGAAGGTGCGATCCATTGTCTTGTCTCTCAACTGTTCAAACTGGCTTTGCAGCGCTTGCACCACTTGCGCGTTGCCATGGGTATGAAACGGATCCTGGCTGAACACACTCGCCGAGCTGTTGCCATGCAAAGCCTGGGCTGCCGCACTGAGGCTGTCACGCGTGATATCGCCGTCGCGGCTGAAGATGGTGTCGCTTAACCGCGCACGCTTGAGAATTTCCCTGACGACCTGAATGGCGCCGTCCAGTGCCTCGTTTTCACCCATGGGTTGAGCGGCGATCCGCTGCAATGACATCCAGGTCAAGCGCCCCTCATTAAGGAAGGGGTGCAACAGGCCAAAGGCTTTTTCAAGGGCCTTTGCCAATTGCTTGTCCGTTGAAGTTTCACCCGGCAGGGAACTGCTCGCCCGTTCAGCGGGGAAGTTCTGTAGGTCTCGATGACTTAGAGCGGATAACGTTCCGCGCAAAAGAGTGGGCTGGCGAGAGATCCCTCGCTCCGGCACGGAAGAAGCTTCCTGCCAAGTGACCGGTGATAGCGTCGTTGCTCGCGCAGCTGACCCGCCAGGGGCGAGAGGCCGACCGGGAGGTAGTACACCCTCGATTTTCATGGGTTTTCTCCAACTCTATTCAGATGCATATCCGCTTGGTGACCTGTGTCGGAATGACAAGATCAACGAATGGATTCCACTCGGACAAGCACCTCATGTGTGGTTGGAGGGAGACGGCAGTTCCGGATGAGCAGCGAATACCAATGACAATATGTAAAAGCCCAGGCAAGGCAGCATCAACCTGACTTTCGACTACGCCACCACGTCGCCAGGCTATTGATCAGCCCGGTGCTTTTCAGTGAATCAGCGCGGGCCACTGGGACCTGGCGGTCAGCCAACATGCCCCGGGAAAAATCATCCGCAACGGGCGCCTGAAATTTTCGCTCGCCGGCAAACGCTTTCATGCGGCGGGCTTGGGCCACATATTCCTGCGCGGCAGTGGGCATACCTTCTGATACTCCGCCCTTCTCGGACAGCGCAGGGTTTACTTGCTGGGTGTTTTGCAGAAGTTCAAGGCGGCAGGATTGGGAGGAATTAAACGAAGTTGAAGTCATGTGTTTTCCCTCAGGCGAAATCTGAAAAGCAGTGGGCCAATGCACCACCGCAGTTACCACCTATGTGGCAAATAAGCGTAAGCCGTTCCTTAAATGATTGAATCAGGCGCCGTTTTCGCAGCACAGCGCCTGAAGGCGGGTTATTGCGACAGTAAGGCCAATGCTTTGCGACGGATCTTTCCATCACCGTCGGCACTGACGAGGTTATCCAACAGTTTGAGCAGGTCGCCCCGTTTCATGACTGCCTGGGCCAATTGGATCAGGTGATCCTTGGCTGCATCGCCTGTGAGCTCCTGACTTGCGAGTTTCCTCAAGTCTTTGAATTTCAGGTGTGGCCCGCCGCTCCCATCCTTGAGTTCATCGAAATGCTCGAGCATTTCAGCGGCCAATTCCTTGTCAGTCTTGTACTTGAAGTAGTTATCTCCCTGGATAACCGCGTTCAGGCTTTTCCAATCAATAAGATCATTCAACGCACCGGTGCGACCGTCCCGGTCAAGCGCCGCCATCAGCTCCGGACGTCGCAGCAGCTCATTGGCCAAGCGGGCGTTTTCCCTCATGACCGGGTTAGGTGACCATCCTCGTTTCGCCATCGCAAGAATGCTGTCAACGCTGATAGACCCAGGGTTATTTGGATCTCTAAACGCGTTGAAGCTGTCGCGCAATTGCTGCGCCAACTCTTCGTTACTCTTTAATGAGTATTGCGGATCCGGCCTGCCGGGGGCGACCGGATAAGGCCTACCCCCTGCAGTAGGGTCGGGGCGCGGCGGTGGATTGCTTGCCCCGGGGTTGGGCCTTGGCGGCGGGTTGCTGCAGCCCGGATGCATGGGCGGCCGATGCCCCAGGAACCAATGACTGAGCCAGCGCTTGAGTTGGCTCAGTAAGTGATGCAGCCCGGGAGGGTTGTGTTGATGGCCAAGCACATCAGCCGCGGTTGTTGCCGGCTGATGGTGATCGAACACCGGCCCGGCCTTGTTTTGCGTGGTCGGGAAGTTGACATGGGCAGCACGCTGATCATTGAAAGAAGGCGCAGCAGGTGCCTCGCGAGTGTTTTTGACGACAGCCTTGCCAGTGACTTGTGAACGGTCTGGCGTTGTTGAAGCAGAGACGGATGTATCCATCGATACAGACATAGGTTTCTCCATTGCAGTAGGCGCGATTTCAGCTTGTCGCTCCAACGCAGTGTCGAAGCCCATCAGCTTTCCCATGTGTGGTTTTGTGTCGGAAACAGTTCCTGACGCAGCAACAATACGTGCTTTGACGGTGTAGGAAACAGATCAGGCAGGCTTGCATTACGCCGGGCGCGGGCAAAAAAAATCGCAACCCTTGGGCTGCGATTATTGCCATCAACCGAAGATCAGAATCCAACGCTTGCCTGTACGAAGAACGTGCGCGGCTCGCCCAGGTATATCCCGGCGTTATTGTCGCTGGAGCGTGTGTAATGTTGCTGGTCGAAGAGGTTTTTCACCCCCACGCCAAGTTTCAGGTTCGACAGTTGCGCACCGAAGTCATAACCGCTGCGCACGTTGACCGAAACATAACCCGGAATATCACCGTACTGGCCGTCAGCGGTGCCTTGGGTGATATAGGTGGTGCCGGTGCCTGGCGCACGCTGGCCAGACTGAGCATAGACGTCCAGGTTGTGCGTCCAGTGATTGACATCGTAACGCAGGCCCAGGGTCGCCACTTCACGGGAATACAGCGGCAGATCGCGGCCCTTGAACGGTACGTCGCCCTCGGAGGTGGCCTTGGTGTAGGTAAAGCCGGCGTTGGCGGTCAGACCGTCGAGGCGCGGGTCAAGATTGGACAGGTCGTAGTGGGCCGACGCTTCGATACCGGCGTGCTTGGTGGCGCCGAGGTTGGTCCAGCCTACGTCATTGCTGACGTATTGCAGTTCATCCGAGAAGTCGATGTAGAACAGCGTCACTTCGCCGCCCCAGATGCTGTCGTTGTAGCGCGTCCCGATCTCGTAGGTCTTGGCTTTTTCCGGGTTCAGACCGTTGGCGGTCTGGTTGCCGGTACCACCCTGCCCCAACTGGAAATACTGCAAGCTGCCGAAGGAGGTTTCGTAGTTGGCGAACAGTTTCCATGCGTCGCTGACGTGGTACATCACGCTCAGGGCCGGTAGCGGTTCATTGTTGTGAATCTCGCGGCGTTTTTCCTCGGTACGCTTGCCGTTCAAGGCCACTACCGGGCGGTCATGCCATTCGGTGCGGATGTCTTCAAAGCGGATGCCCGGCGTGATGGTCCACTGGCCGATGTCGATTTTGTTGTCGATGTAGAAAGCGCTGGCTTCGGTGCCGCCGGTGCGGTCTTGATAAACGTGGCCGTCGCTCTGCCCACCTGGCGTGGGTACGTTGTTGACCAGGTTAAGGCTGGTGGCCTGCTCGTGCATGCCTTCCTTCAAGTAGCGGTAGCCAACGCTGACTTCCTACGTGCTGGGGCCCACATCGAACACATGGGACACCCGTGGCTCGATGCCGAAGGTGTAGTAGGTGCGTGGGTAGGAACTGAGGGTTTTCAGATCGCGGTTGGCGATGTTGCTGCCTCGGAAGCTGTCGGAATAGTAGGTCAGCACTTCAGCCTGGGTACGGTCGTCAATCTGGCGGATGTACTTGAAGGACACGTCCTTGCGGCGGCCGCTGAAGTTGTCCCAGTCGCGCACCGACTGGTACGGGTTGGCGTCAAACTGCTCCTGGGTCAGGCCGCCGGGCATGTCGGCGCTGGCATCGTAATAGTGGAAGTTGAGCGAGAAGTCGTCTTGATCGGTCGGCGCCCAGTGGGTCTTGAAGATTACATCGTCAATGTCGTTGGAATTGTTGCTGTTGCGATAGCCGTTGCCATTGACCCCGGAGTACAGCAGCGCGGCGCCGATGCCGTTGTCGGCGGTGCCGCCGATAAACGCATTTTCGACGTGCTTCCAGCCACCGTGGGCGGACGTTTGCAGGGTAGTGCCGACTTCCCCGGAGAATTTTTCCGGGATGGCGCGGGTCACGAAATTGATCACGCCGCCGACGTTCTGCGGGCCATAGCGCACGGACCCGGCACCACGCACGACGTCGATGCTGTCAAGGTTACCGGCGGAAATGGGCGCCATCGACAGTTGCGGCTGGCCGTACGGGGCGAAGGCTGCCGGTACGCCGTCAATCAGCACGGTGGAGCGTGGCGACAGGCGTGAGGTCAAGCCGCGTACGCCGACGTTGAGAGAAATATCGCTGCCCCCGGTGCCATTGGATTCCTGTACCTGCACGCCAGGCACGCGGCGCAATACGTCGCCGACGTTCATCGCGCCCTGCTCCACCATGGCTTCGCGGCGCACCACCGTGCGTGCACCCGCATGGTTTTGCACCACGGCGGCATCGGCATCGCCGAGCCAGTCGCCCACCACCTTGATGTCGGTGACGCCCAGTTCCAGCGGCGAGCCAGCTTCGCCAGTGCCGGAGCTCAGCGTGCGCAAGGTTACGGAGCCTGCGTCGATCTGGTAATCCAGCCCACTGCCTTCCAGCAATTGGCGCAGGGCTTGTTCAGGCGAGAGGTTGCCATCCACTGCTGGGGCTTGCTTGCCGGCGACCATGTCGGGGCTGAAGAACACTTGCAGGGAGGTCTGCTGGCCCAGTTGGCTCAAGGCTGCACCCAGGGGCTGGGCGCGAATATGAACGCCTTCGCCAGCCTGTGCGGCAGGCAGCGCGATGCTGACTGCGATAGCCAGGGCGAGAGGCGCCCAGCGGGAGGTTTTATTGTTGTGGAGGGCGAGTTTTTTCACGTCGAACCTAGTCCTGTGATCGCAAAAGTGTGCGGCTGTTAATGCAAACCAGTTGCAGTTGCAGGAGAAGACGAACAATGCGAAAAAAACCTGAATGTCAGCGTGAAATAATTTCCTGGCTGCCGTCCGGCAAAGTGCGCAAGGCAACCGGCAGAATATGTGGCAAGGCTTTGAGCAAGGCGTCGGTGTCACTGGCGTTGAACACGCTGGTCAGACGCAGGTTGCCCACCGCTGCCGTGGTGATGCGCAACGGTTGCTCGCGATAGCGCGACACTTCCCGCACCACTTCGGCCAGGCTAGCGTTGTTGAACACCAGTTTGCCGGTGCGCCATGCGGTCAGCTCTTCAGGGTTTACGGCATAGGCCGCAGCCACTTCGCCCTGAGTATCGACATGAGTGCCCCGGCCGGCGGTGAGCGTCACGACTTGAGCCGACGCTCGTCCCTGCACCTTGACGGTGCCGGTCTCGACCACCACGCGGGTGCGGTCGTCATCGCGACGCACATCGAAGCGTGTGCCGGTGACCGTCACCTGCCCTGCCCCGGCGGCCACCACGAACGGGCGACTGACGTCGTGCTCGACACTGAACATCGCCTCACCCTGCTTGAGCTCAATGCCCCGCCGACCTTTTTCGTAGTGAACCGCAACCACACTGCGGCTGTTGAGGTCCATCACAGAACCGTCGGGCAAGGCCACCTGGCGCTGCTCGCCCACCCGGGTAGTGAACTCGGCGCTGTAGGGCTTGGACTGGCCCAGCCCGCTGAACAAACCCAGGCCCACGGCAATGGCAACCACACCGGCCGCTACCGCATAGCGCAACACCGCCCCACCCCTGGGGCGCTCGGCCGGCGCATCGCACAAAGCCTGCAAACGGGGTTGGGGCAGCAGATCCGTGGCGCTCCAAAGCCCTTGCAGCACATCGAATTCATATTGGTGTTCGGGCTGCTCGGCACGCCAGGCCTCGAAACGTTGCCGTTCTTCGGCGTTCAACGGGCCGTCTTGCAGGCGCACAAACCATTGCGCCGCTTCGTCACGGACACGCTTATCCATCGTGGAAGATCCTGTTTCAAAGCGGGTCATGGCGCCATTGCATCCAGGCGGTCACGCAGATGCCGCAGGGTGCGGATCATATACTTCTCCACCATGTTTTTAGACAGCCCCAGCCGCACGGCGATTTCCTGTTGGGTGAGCCCCTCGATTTTCTGCCAGATAAAAATCTTGCGACAGTTGAGCGGCAACTCGACCAGGGCCCGCTCGATGGAGTCGGCCAACTGAATCGCGTGCATGTAATGCTCCGGATCGCCGCTGTGGGGGGCTTGATCAACGGCCTGCAACGTCAACGCCTCGCGGCGCTCTTCGCGCCGGTAGGCGTCCACCGCGATATTGCGCGCGGTTTGATGCAGGTAGGCGCGTGGTTGTGCAACCTCGCTGGCGTCGGACTCAAGCACTCGCACAAAAGTGTCGTGGGTCAGGTCCTCGGCTTGCTGACGGTTCCTCAAGCGGCGCGTCCAGGTGCCGATCAACTCTTCGTAGTGCTCGAAAAAGCCTGTTCTGCGGGGAGGCTGAGGAATCATCGCGAAGGCACTGAGGAGGCGGGGCGTGAATAGTAATGCTTCCTATTAAGTGGGGCAATTGCTGTCCATCGCCGGTACGCCCGCCGCACTCAAACCCCTCAACTTTTTGAAATCACGCTACTCATGTATTGATGCAGATCGCGGAAATCCTGAACGCTCCACGCGTGCGGCGCTATCTTCACACCGTTGTCCTTCAACGTTTTTGGAATCAGGTTGCCATTTGGGCGAAGTATTATCGACGAGACGATCACGCCCGGATAATCATGCAGCCGCTGTTTGAACGCGGCGGTTGTAAGGTCAGGCGTGGGGGGATTGCTTTTTTTAGCCAATGGCCCGGTGGCCTTTATATCGGGTCCATGGCACACGCCGCATCGCTGTAGATAGAGCGTTTTTCCATTGCTGTTTTCCGCAACAGCCAATGATGTCTGAGCCAGTGATAAAACGGCTGATAAGCCAATGAGTAAACTTTTCATCCTTGGGGTGCGTGTCGACATACACATTCCTTTGCTCCATCCCTTACCTTTTGTTTTCAGCATATTACGATAAACCTTTGCCTTGCGCCCCGGCGCTACACCTGCGGCCCGCGGTCTAGGCGTAAAAGCCGTGCGGTGAACTTCCGCTCCCCGCCGCCAGTCAGCTGAAAGGACTCGGATAAACACAGTGGGTGGGCGATGCAGATTTCCTTGCAGCAACAAGTGGCTCTGGTCACCGGCGCCAGTTCCGGTATCGGTGCTGGCGCAGCCAAAGCCCTGGCCGACGCGGGCGCGGCAGTGGTGCTTAACTACAACTCCCAGGCGGCCCCCGCCGAGGCCCTTGCCGCACAGATCAATGCCAACGGCGGTCGGGCGCTTGCCATCGGTGGCGATGTGTCCAAGGAGGCCGATGTCGAGCGCCTGTTCGCGCAGACCCTCGATGCCTTCGGCCACCTGGATATTCTGGTGGCCAACTCCGGCCTGCAAAAAGACGCCAACCTGGTCGACATGAGCCTTGAGGACTGGAACACCGTGATCGGTGTCAACCTCACCGGGCAGTTCCTCTGTGCCCGAGCGGCGGTACGTATCTTCAATCGTCAGGGCGTTCGTGAGGGGGTGTCACGAGCGGCCGGCAAAATCATCCATATGAGTTCGGTGCATCAAGTCATTCCGTGGGCCGGGCATGTGAATTATGCAGCGTCCAAGGGCGGCGTGGAGATGCTGATGCGCACCCTCGCCCAGGAAGTCAGCGAGCAACGTATCCGCATCAACGGCGTTGCGCCGGGGGCGATTCGCACGGCGATCAACCGCGCAGCCACTGAAGGCGCTGCGGAGAAAGAGTTGCTCAAATTGATTCCTTACGGTCGCGTCGGCGATGTAGAAGATGTGGCCAATGCAGTGGTGTGGCTGGCCAGTGATGCTTCTGATTACGTGGTCGGCAGCACGCTGTTCATCGATGGTGGCATGAGCCTTTACCCGGAGTTTCGCGGCAATGGTTGATCTGAAAAAAGAACCCCAAAGCGCCATCGATGCCCACGGCATCATCGGCGACATGCGCAGTGCCGCACTGGTAAACGACCGCGGCAGCATCGATTTTTTCTGCTGGCCGGAATTCGACAGCCCGTCGATCTTCTGCGCACTGCTCGACACGCCCGACGCCGGCACCTTCCAGCTTACCCCGGACCTGCCCAACGCCCGCCGCGAACAGATCTACCTGCCTGACACCAACGTGCTGCAAACACGCTGGCTCAGCGACGCGGCGGTGGTAGAAGTCACCGACCTGCTGGCGGTCAGCGAAGAGGTCGACGAGCTGCCTTTGCTGATTCGCCGAGTACGGGTGGTCAGCGGCCGGGCCAACCTGCACCTGCGTTGCGCCGTGCGCCACGACTACGCCCGTGCCAAGACCCACACCACAGCCGATGACAGCGGCGTGCTGTTCAGCGCCGACGGTCAGCCCGGCCTGCGCCTGGTAGGCAGCCACCCGCTGACCCTCGAAGAAAATGCAGTCGTATCCCGCTTCACCCTGGCCCAGGACGAGGGCGCCGAATTTGTGCTCGGCGGCCAGGATGATCCGCGGGTGGTCAACAACTGCACGGACCTGTACCTGGAACGCACCCTCAAGTTCTGGCGCGGCTGGATCTCCCAGTCCAATTACCGAGGGCGCTGGCGCGAAATGGTCAACCGCTCAGCCTTGGCGTTGAAGCTTTTGACCTCGCGCACGCACGGCGCAATCATCGCCGCCGCCACCTTCGGCCTGCCGGAAAGCCCCGGCGGCGAGCGCAACTGGGATTACCGCTATACCTGGATACGCGATGCGTCGTTTACCGTCTACGCGTTCATGCGCCTGGGGTTTGTCGAGGAAGCCAACGCCTATATGCGCTGGCTCAAAGGCAGAGTCAGCGACTGCTGCGGCCAGCCGACCAAAATCAATATTCTCTACGGCATCGACGGTCGCCAGGAGTTGCCGGAAACCACACTCGATCATTTGCGCGGCCACGGCGGCGCCCAGCCGGTGCGCGTGGGCAACGAAGCGTTCGACCAGATCCAGCTGGATATCTACGGCGAACTGATGGACGCGGTGTATCTGGTCAACAAGTACGGCGAAGCCATTTCCCACGAAGGCTGGAAACATACGGTGGAAGTGGTCGACCAAGTGTGTGAGATCTGGAACCGCAAAGACGTAGGTATCTGGGAAATGCGCGGCGAGCAACACCACTTTCTGCACTCGCGCCTGATGTGCTGGGTGGCCTTGGACCGTGCTATTCGCCTCGCCTCCAAACGCTCGCTGCCCGCCCCATTCGCGCGCTGGGACCAGACACGCCAGGCTATCTACGCCGACATCTGGAGCAACTTTTGGAACGAAGAACGCGGGCATTTCGTCCAGCATATCGGCAGTACGGCGCTGGACGGCTCGATGCTGTTGATGCCGCTGGTGCGCTTCGTTGCGGCCACCGACCCGCGCTGGCTGGCGACGCTGGAAGCGATCCAGAAAAGCCTGGTGCGCGACGGCATGGTCTACCGCTACCGCAATGACGACAGCCAGATCGACGGGCTGCAAGGCACAGAAGGCGCATTTGCCGCCTGCTCGTTCTGGTACGTCGAATGCCTGGCCCGCGCCGGGCAAGTGGAAAAGGCCCACCTGGAATTCGAACAGCTGCTGCGCTACGCCAACCCGCTGGGACTGTACGCCGAAGAATTCGACAGCCAGGCTCGGCACTTGGGCAACACACCTCAGGCGTTGAGCCACTTGGCATTGATCAGTGCGGCAACGTTCCTGGACCGCAAACTCAGTGGGGAGAAGACTGTATGGCAACCCTGACGTCCCCTGCCCCGTTGTTGTACGTGCGCACGTCCATGCTAGACGTGGCTTATGAAACCCACGGCCCTATCGCAGGCGAGCCGGTGATCCTGCTGCATGGGTTCCCTTATGACCCTCGCGGTTATGACGAAATCGCGCCGGTGCTGGCCGAGCGTGGTTATCGGGTGTTGGTCCCCTATTTGCGCGGTTATGGCCCGACGCGGTTTATCAACGACCAGGTCATGCGCTCCGGCCAACAGGCGGCGTTGGCCAAGGACCTGCTGGATTTCATGGATGCGCTGTCCATTAAGCAGGCCACGCTCGCCGGGTATGACTGGGGTGGGCGCGCGGCGTGTATTGTCGCGGCGCTATGGCCCGAGCGGGTACGCGGCTTGGTGACGGGGGACGGTTACAACATCCAGGACATCGCCAAGTCCCTTGAGCCTCGGGCACCGGAAACCGAGCATCGATTGTGGTACCAGTATTACTTCCACACCCAGCGTGGGGTCGACGGTTTGACCGCCAATCGACAAGAGCTGTGTGAGTTGTTATGGCGGCTTTGGTCGCCGACCTGGCGTGAAGGGCCAAGTCTGTATGGCAAGACTGCGCCGTCATTTGATAACCCGGACTTTGTCGCGGTGGTGATTCACTCTTACCGCCATCGTTTCATGTATGCGCCGGGTGATCCCGCGCTGGAATCCATTGAGCAGGCATTGGTAAAGCAACCGGCGATAACGGTGCCCAGCATTTCGTTATGCGGGGCCGACGACGGTGTGGGCCCGCCATCGCTTGAGGATGACGATGTGGATCACTTCAGCGGTTTTTATCGCCGACTGGTTTTGCCAGGCATTGGTCATAATGTTTTCCAGGAAGCGCCCCAGGTCACGCTTGAAGCATTGCTGGAACTACTGGAGCGGTGAAAAACGCTCCCGGTAAGCTTGAGGCGTCACTGACAAGGCCCGCACAAAGCTGCGGCGCAAAGTCTCCTCACAGCCAAAACCGCACTGCATGGCGATACGTTTGATGGAGGTCGTGCTGTCTGCCAATTGCCGGCGCGCGGTTTCGACACGGATCAGTTCCACGGCCCGTGCCGGGGTCTGGCCGGTCTCGGCGCGGTAATGGCGCACAAAGCTACGCTCGCTCATGCCAGCCTGGGCTGCCAGGGTGGCGATGTTCAGATCCAGCGTCAGATGGTCGGCGATCCAAGCGTGCAGGTCGGCAAAGCGGCTGTCGCTCTTTTGCAGGGATAACGTCACGCTAAATTGCGACTGACCGCCAGGGCGCTTGAGGAACACCACCAAGTGGCGGGCCACTTCCAAGGCAATGCCGCGCCCCAGGTCATCCTCTACCAGGGCCAGGCACAGGTCGATCCCGGCGGTCACACCAGCAGACGTCCATACCGCGCCCTGCTGGATGAAAATCGGATTGGCCTCCACTGTGAGCGCGGGAAACTTGCGCGCCAGTTCTTCACACCGCGTCCAGTGCGTGGCCACGCGGCAACCATCGAGCAAACCGCTGGCGGCCAGCAGAAAGGCCCCGGTGCACACCGAAGCCATGCGCCGGGTGTGCCGGGATTTATCGCGCACCCATTGCACCAGTGTCGGGTCTTCGGCGGCAGCGTACACGCCCCAGCCACCGGCGATCACCAGGGTATCGCAAGGCGCGTCGATGGCGGGCAGCGGTTCAGCCAGCAGCGCCAGGCCGGCAGAAGTCCTCACCGGTTCAGGCTGAGCGGCGATCACATTCACCGCGTAGGGCAACGGTAAACCACGTTGGCGCAACAGGTCATTAGCCGACGCAAATACTTGCAGAGGCCCGGTGACATCGAGCACCTGGGCATTTTCAAAAGCGAGTACATGAATAATCTTGGGCATGATTGGCGTGATTAGTGGGCTCAATGGCGTACCCGCCAAAGCCTAGGCTTCTACAGTGCGGTCGTCCATTTCTTTCGGAGCTTGCACCATGACCTTGCAGATCGGCTTTCTGTTGTTCCCCGGCATCCAGCAACTGGACCTGACCGGCCCCTATGATGTCCTCGGTTCGCTGCCAGACGTGAAGCTGCACCTTGTGTGGAAAGACCTCGCGCCGATCACCTCCAGCACTGGCCTGGTGTTCACGCCGACCATTACTTACGCCGACTGCCCGAACCTGGATGTGCTCTGCGTACCCGGTGGCGCCGGTGTGGGCCCGTTGATGGAAGACCCGCAAACCCTGGATTTTCTCAAGGCCCAGGCACAGACAGTGCGCTACCTGACCTCGGTGTGCACCGGCTCATTGGTATTGGGCGCGGCAGGGCTGCTGCGCGGTCGCAAGGCCACGACCCACTGGGCCTACCACCACCTGCTCGCCCCGCTCGGTGCTGTTCCCGTGCACGAGCGCGTGGTGCGTGACGGCAACCTGTTTACCGGCGGCGGGATCACCGCCGGCATCGACTTTGCCCTGACCCTGGCCGCAGAGTTGTACAGCGAAGCGGCGGCGCAACTGGTGCAACTGCAGATCGAATATGCGCCGGCCCCACCGTTTGACTCCGGCCGCCCGGAGACTGCGCCCCGATATGTACTGGAGGAAGCCAACAAGCGCACGGTGGAGTCACGCAGAGTGCGTGGGGAGATTGTGGCGCGGGCGGCTGCACGGTTGGGTTGAATGTTCATCCGTGGCGAGGGAGCAATCTCCCTCGCCACAGTACAGCGCTGTTTCTTAACTGACAGGCATCGCCGTTACTGCGCTCGCGTCTCGCCGCCTCCCTCTACTACCCGATCAACCAGCAACTGAACGCCCTCTACCATCCGGCAAATCCCCAACACCACACTGCGTTGCGAACCTTCAACCTGTACGGACCGGACACGCTGTTCAAAAGTGAGCCGCTGTCAGGGCGGAACCCTAAGTGGCCGTTACCGCAGGAATGGATATGTACTCGGTATGACTGTGTCGGCTGTCAGGCCGCCTTCGCGAGCAAGCCCGCTCCACATTTGGATCGCGGGGTGTCAGGTAGAGAAGCATCGCCTGTCAGGCCGCCATCGCAGGCAAGCCAGCTCCCACAATTGGATTGCGAGGTGTCAGGTAAATGAGCATCGACTGGCAGGCCGTTACGGGAGCAAGCTCCCTCGCCACACAGAAACCTGCTTGGCTTCCCGCGTGTCGTCAGGCAGGACGCGACATCACCGCCAAGCGCACGGCCAACGCCATCAGCACCGCCGCCAAACCCCACTTCTGCAGCCAGGCGCTTTTGGTGCGTTTGGCGAAGAAGCGGCTGAGCCCCCCGCCAAACATGCCCAGCAGCACGTGAAACACACTCGCGATCAGCGTCAGCACGGCGCTCGCAGGCTCTACAAAAATTGTGCTGGATACATTACTGACGCAGCAAACCAGTGATTGCTGAATGCCACAACCAACGTCTAGAATGCGAAACATTATCAATTAAGCCTGCTGCGCCAGGATGACCATGTCGAGCGATCACCCACTGGACCATGCCGCCATCGGCCAGCTATACCAAGCCCACCACTCCTGGCTGCGCGGCTGGTTGAGCCGACGCACCGGCTGCCGTGAACACGCCGCTGACCTGGCGCAGGAAACCTTTGTGCGCCTGCTCAACGCGCGCAAGCAACAAACCCTGCAGCAGCCGCGTGCTTACTTGAGCAGCATCGCGCGCAGTTTGATGATCGACCAATACCGACGCCGCGAACTGGAACGTGCCTACCTGGAAAGCCTGGCGCACTTTCCTCAAGTCGAGGTGCCGAGCGAAGAAACCCGCCTGCTGATCCTCGACAGCCTGGCGCGCATCGACCGTTTGCTCGACCAGCTCAAGCCACGGGTGCGCGAGGCGTTTCTGTTGGCCCAACTGGACGGCCTGACCTGCGCGCAAATCGCCCTGCGCCTGGACGTGTCCAAGGCCACGGTGGAGCGTGATCTGTCCAAGGCGCTGCACGCCTGCTATCGGTTACGTTATGCCGAATGCTGATCCGCGCCTGGTGGACCAGGCCATCCAGTGGATGATCAAGCTGCGCTTCAACACCGCTGACGACGCCAGCACGGCGGCCTTTGAGCAGTGGCTGCACACCAGCGCCGCGCATCAACTGGCGTGGCAGCGCGTGGCGACCATGAATGACGACTTCACCCAACTGCCGGCGCATGTCAGTCGCCATGCCCTCGATGGCGCGCGCCAACGTATCAGTCGGCGTGAAGGCTTGAAGCTGCTGGGCTTGTTTGCCGGCGCCGCCGGGTTGGCCTGGCTGGGTCGCGGCTACACGCCCCTGCCCGCCCTGATGGCGGACTACCGCACGGCCACCGGCGAGCGGCGCTGGGTGGCGTTGAACGATGGCAGCAAGGTCCAGCTCAACAGCGCCAGTGCCATCGATATCACCCTGAATGCCGACCGGCGTCTGGTGAACCTGCGTCAGGGTGAAGTGTTGGTCAATACCGGCGCTGACAACCGTCCGTTCTGGGTGCACACCCGCGATGGTTACCTGCGCACCCTCGGCACGCGCTTTGTGGTACGTGAAGAAGCCCAAGGCACGCTGCTGGCTGTGCAGCAGGGTGCGGTCGCGGTGTATGCCGACAGCCATGACGCCAGCGCACGCCAAATGATCAAGCCGGGCGAACAGGTGCTGTTCAACCGTAGCGGCATTCGCCCTTCTCCCACCAATGGCCTGGATCCCTGGGCCTGGAGCGACGGCGTCATCAGCGCCCACAATATGCGCCTTGACGACTTCCTGGCCGAACTGGGCCGCTACCGCAACGGCTTGCTCCGTTGCAGCGAAGCCGTCGCGGGGCTGCGGGTTTCGGGCACCTATCAACTGGAAGACACCGATCAGGTACTCAAGCTGGTGGCGCAATCGTTGTCGATCAATGTGACCTACCGCAGCCCCTATTGGGTGACCGTCTCCGCTCGGGTTTGAGCGGCCGAAAATAAATGAGGTGAATTCTCATTGCCATTCGACCTGTAAGGAAAGGCCGATCAACAGGCCGGTGTTGTCCACTTCCTTCAGGAGCATCCCGCGGTCATGCAAGCGTTCCCCTCCAAGCGTTCCCCCCTCAGACACGCCCTCAATGCCACTCTTCTTGGCGCGTGCGTGGCAGCCAGCGCTTTGCCGTATACCGCAACAGCCCAGGAACCCGGCAGCGAGCGCCAGGCCCGCGCCTGGAATATTGCGCCCGGGCCTCTGGCCGGCGCCCTTGATCAGTTTGCGCGGCAGGCCGGTATCAGCCTGTCGTATGACGCGGGCAGCGTGGCCGGCAAAAGCAGCCCGGGGCTGAGCGGCACCCTGGCCCCACAACAGGCCCTGAGCCAGTTACTTCAGGGCCAGGGTTTGCAGGCGCAAAGCCAGGGCCAGAACGCCTGGTTACTGCTACCTCAGCAGCAAGCCGGCTCGGCACTGAACCTGGGCGCCACCACCATCACTGGTGATCGTCTAGGCGCCACCACCGAAGGCAGCGGTTCCTACACCACCGGTGCGGTGACCATCGGCAAGGGCGAACACAGCCTGCGACGCACGCCGCAATCGGTGAGCGTGATGACCCGCAAGCTGATGGATGACCAGAACATCACCACCATCGACCAATTGCTGGAGCGCACACCAGGGATCACCAGCTACGAGTCGCCCATGGGCGGCAAGTATTTTTACTCCCGGGGCTTCAAGATGCTCGGTCAGTACCAGTTCGATGGTGTGCCGCTAGACATCGGCAAGGACTACATACAGGCCGACAGTTTCAGCGCGAACATGGCGATTTATGACCGGGTAGAGGTGCTAAAAGGCGCCGCCGGTATGCTCAAGGGCGCCGGCACCGCCAGCGGTGCAGTGAACTTCGTGCGTAAGCGGCCCCAAGCCACCCCGACCACCAGCCTCGGGCTGTCGGCGGGCACCTGGGATAACTACCACGCCGAACTCGACACCGGCGGCCCGTTGAACGACAGCGGCACGGTGCGCGGCCGTGCGTCGGTCAGCCAGCAGAATCGTGGCTCCTACATGGACCTTGCCAAGCGCCAGGACCAGGCGTTTTACGCGGCGCTGGACATGGATGTCAGCCCTGACACCACCCTAGGCTTCGGCGCCAGCTATGAGGATGTCGACGCCACACCGTGCTGGAGCGGCCTGCCACGCTACCGCGACGGCAAAAGCCTCGGCCTGAGCCGCTCCACCTGCCTGGGCCAGGCCTGGAACGATTGGCAAAGCCAGCGCACCACGCTGTTCGCCGATCTGACCCATCACTTCAACGACGACTGGAAGCTCAAAGTCAGCGCCGTGCATAGCCGCAACCTGCAAGACATCAAATACGCCGCCAGCGAAAGCACCGTGGACTATGGCAACCCGGCCCCTACGCTCACCAGCTACGCCGCGCTGCTGGATTACGATCACAAGGACTACGGCCTGGATGCCTACATTGATGGTCAATTCGAAGCGTTTGGCCTGCAACATGAGTTGATCCTCGGCGCCAATGGCAGTCGTGGCACCCAGGACGATGTCTACGCGATCCGCAACCTGCCCCAGCGCCAAAGCGTTTTCAACCCCAACCACCACTTCCCGGAACCTGCCGACGATACCTTCTGGCCCAACATGTACCGTGGCGGCACGGTCAAGGAAACCGCCACCCAATACGGCGCCTACGCCACCTTGCGCCTGCGCCTGGCCGAACCGTTGATGCTGGTTCTCGGCAGTCGCGTCAGTTGGTATGAAAACCGCCGTGAGTCCTTGAACCTGGCCTGGGGCGAGTGGGCCGACCAGGATGCACGCACCAAGGAAACCGGCGTGGTCACGCCGTTTGCCGCGCTGATCTACGACCTCAATGACAACCTTTCGGTGTACGCCAGCTACGCCGATATCTTCCAGCCACAAAGCTCCTACGCCACGGTCAGCGGTTCGGCGCTCAAGCCGAAAATGGGTGAGAACTATGAGCTGGGTATCAAGGGCGAATGGTTTGACGGGCGCCTCAACAGCTCCCTGGCGCTGTTTCGCGCGATCGAAAAAAACGCCGCCCAAACCGATTTCGAGACCCGCTGCGGCAGTTCCTCCGACGGCTACTGCTACACCGACACGGGCAAAGTTCGCGCCCAAGGGGTCGAGGCCGAGCTGAGCGGCGAATTGCTTGAACGCCTGCAAGTGTTTGGCGGCTACACCTACACGCAAACCAAGAACCTGAAGAACATCGACAGCGCAGCCGAAGGCGCGGTGTCCAACACCTACGTACCCCGGCATATGCTGCGTTTGTGGGGCGACTACCAGTTGGACGGTGCACTGTCAAAATGGACAGTCGGCGCAGGGGTCAACGCCCAAAGCAGCAACTACCGGTTGCAAACTATCAAACTGGAACAGGCCGGGTATGCGTTGTGGAATGCGCGCATTGCGTATCAGGTGGACGACACCTGGACTGTGGCGCTCAACGGCAACAACCTGTTCGATAAAAACTACTACCAGACCGTGGGTACCTCAGGCTGGGGTAATCTTTATGGAGAGCCGCGCAACCTCACGCTGAGCCTCAAAGGCAACTTCTAAACATCAGCAGTCCTTGCACCAGAGCCGGCAAGCCGGCTCTGGTTCGACAACACCCCTTCCCCCGCCCTGCTTCTGTCAAAAAAAAGCTTTTTTTCGCTGGCAGGCAAATCCCCACGTTTGTTCCTACACTCCAAAAAGCCATCATCGATTCTCGATTTTTCTGAAAGCACGGCCTCTCATGTCAATAAATCGTCATATCATGGGGGCCTCATGAGAGCCATTGAAGGCAACGGCAAAAAAAGCCAAATCATTGACACGGAACCTCAAGGAAGCCACTATTTAGCCATCACTCCGTAAATTCCTGCGTCTGAACAGGCATTACGTATTACCCAGCAACTGCAGTTGTTCGATTTGCACCACTTGTAAAGCAAACCTGCCTTATGGATGAGCAAAACGAATAGGAACGTTCTGGTGGTGTATTGAGGATCTGATCTATGCGCGGTAAATCGTCGGTCGATAGCCTGTTTTTGACTCGTCCCGGTTTCGTTGAGTTTTTTGTCGTCTTCGTAAAACTGATCCACGGCCTCACTGCTGTAGTGCCGGCAATTATCCTGTTGTTCTACCCGGAACCCGTCGCCGAGCACATGCGTAACCACTACCTTGGCCTGCTGGTATTCTTTGCGCTCTTGACCATCATTCTGTTCCAGGCCCTGGGGGTGTACTCCGAGGATCTGTTCAGCAATCGCCTGCGTTTTCGCGTGATGCTGGTGGCCTGGGTCTCGGCGTTTTGCATCCTGCTGTTCATGTACCAGATTCTGCTCCTGTTCCCACAGTTGAGCCCACGCAACCTGGCGGCCTGGTTCTCCATGAGCCTGGTGCTGTTTGGCGTGGAGCGGATATTGATGCTGCGCCTGTATCGCCATTTGATGAAGAACGGCAAATTCTTGCAGCGTACGGTGATCCTGGGTTTTACCGAGACGGCGGTGCATGTGGCTGAACACCTGTCGCGCAACAGCGATATCCGTTCCGGCCTGATCGGCTTTATCGACGACCGTACCGAGCGCATTCCCAAGGAATTGAGCCGCCTGCCCTTGCTGGGCAATACCCGCGACCTGGAAAAGCTGATCCGCTCCGAACAGGTCAACCAGGTCATGATCACCCTGCCCTGGGCTGCCGAGCAGCGTATCAACGGGCTGGTCAAACGCCTGCGGCAGATGTCGGTGAACGTCATGCTGGTGCCCGACATGGCTGCCTTGCGTTATGGGCATAACCGCATCACCGATGTGGGCGGCATCCTGATGTTCAACACCTCGCAGTTGCCGCTGCGCGGCTGGTCACCCTTTATCAAGCGTTGCGAAGACCTGCTGCTGGCCAGCCTCGGCCTGTTGTTGCTGTCACCGGTGATGCTGGCGACGGCCATCGCGATCAAACTCGATTCCAAGGGCCCGGTGCTGTTTCGCCAGAAGCGCTTTGGCTACAACGACAACCTGATCCGAGTGTTCAAGTTCCGCTCGATGTACGTCGAACAGACCGACCTCAACGCCGAGAACCAGACCACACGCCAGGACCCGCGCATCACCCGGGTAGGCAGGATCATTCGCAAGACCAGCATTGATGAGCTGCCACAACTGTTCAACGTGCTGCTGGGCAATATGTCGATGGTCGGCCCGCGCCCCCACGCCACGGCTACCAAGGCCGCCGGGATTCCGTTCGAGCAAGCGGTCAGCGAATACAGCTCACGCCACCGGGTCAAGCCAGGCATCACCGGCTGGGCACAGATCAATGGCTACCGTGGCGAGACCGACACCCTGTTCAAAATCCAGAAGCGCGTCGAATACGACCTGGAATACATCGCCAAATGGTCGGTGTGGCTGGATCTGTACATCGTTTTCATGACGGTTCCGGCCGTCCTTTCCACCAAGGAAGTCTATTGATGAACCCTCTTAACGGATTGATCCCGTGCATCATCTCCGGTGGTTCGGGCACGCGGCTGTGGCCGGTTTCGCGGCAGAACATGCCCAAACCCTTCATGCGCATGCGTGACGACCAGAGCCTGTTGCAGAAGACCTTCCTGCGCGCCAGTCACTTGCCGGGGGTGGACAGCATCCTGACGGTAACCAACCGCGACCTGCTGTTTCGCACCCTCGACGACTACCGCGCGGTGAACACCCAGCGATTGGCCCTGGAGCTGCTGCTGGAGCCGTTTGGCCGTAACACCGCCGCCGCCATCGCCGTGGCCGCCTTGCATGTGCAGGAGCATTTCGGCGCTGAAGCGCAGTTGCTGGTGATGCCCGCCGATCACCTGATCCTGGATGAAACGGCCTTCGTCCAAGCGGTGGAAAAAGCCCGTGCGCTGGCCGAGGCCGGTTACCTGGTGACCTTTGGCATTCAGCCTGACCGTGCCGAAACCGGCTTTGGCTATATCGAACAAGGCGCAGCGTTGGGGGCCGGGTTTCAGGTCCGGCGCTTTGTCGAGAAGCCCGATCTGGCCACCGCCCAAGGCTATCTGGACGGCGGCAAGCACCTGTGGAACGCCGGCATGTTCTGCTTCAAGGCGGCCAGCCTATTGGAAGAATTGGCCAGCCACGCCCCGGCAGTGCTGGACGCAGCCAAGGCCGCACTCGAGCACAGCCAGAGCCTGCAGAACAGCAGCAGTCGCCAGCGTGAGCTGAGCCCGGAAGGTTTCGGTACCGCGCCGGACATCTCCATCGACGTGGCCCTGATGGAAAAATCCGCAAAGGTCGCGGTCGTGCCCTGCAACATTGGCTGGAGCGATATCGGTTCCTGGGAAGCGCTGCGCCAACTCACCCCCAGTGATGACAATGGCAACCAGATCAATGGCGAGGCGATCCTGCACGACGTGCATAACTGCTACATCGACTCGCCCAAGCGGGTACTCGGTGCAGTGGGCGTGCGCGATCTGATCATCGTCGACACCCCGGACGCACTGTTGATCGCCGACGCGCACCGCAGCCAGGACGTGCGCTATATCGTCGCCGAACTCAAGCGCCAGAATCACCCGGCGTTCAGTCTGCATCGCACAGTCACCCGCCCGTGGGGCACCTACACGGTGCTGGAAGAAAGCACGCGCTTCAAAATCAAGCGCATTGTGGTCAAGCCAAAAGGCTCGCTGTCCCTGCAAATGCACCATCACCGCAGCGAGCATTGGGTGGTGGTCAGCGGCGCAGCGATGATCACCAATGGCGAGCGCGAAATCCTGCTCAATATGAACGAGTCCACCTATATTCCCGCCGGCCACAAACACCGCCTGACCAACCCCGGCATCATCGATCTGGTGATGATTGAGGTACAGAGCGGTGAGTACCTGGGCGAAGACGACATCGTGCGTTATGACGACATCTACGGCCGCGCGCCGGTGGAAGAGAAACCCTGATGCGCACGTCCCTGATCATCCCCACCCGCAACGCGGCCAGCCATCTGGACCGCTTACTGCCGGCGCTGCGCATGCAAACCCTGCAACCGGACGAGATGCTGGTGGTCGACAGCGCATCGAGCGATGACACCGTGGCGCGCTTTCGCGAGTTTGGCGCGCGCGTGGAGGTGATTGATGCCCGCGACTTCAACCACGGCGGCACTCGGCGCTGGGCCAGTGAACAGGTGGGCGGCGACGCTTTGATCGTCATGACTCAGGACGCAATCCCCGCCACGGTCGAGACGTTCGCCAACCTGATCGCCGAATTGCAACTGGAGCCGCTCAATGGCGTGGCCTATGGACGGCAGCTGCCGCACCCCGGTGCAGGGGTGCTGGGGGCACAGTCGCGGCACTTCAATTACCCGGCGGCCAGCCGCAGCAAAAGCCTGGCCGATGCACCGCAGCTGGGGATCAAGACCTGCTTCAGCTCCGACTCGTTTTCGGTGTACCGACGCAGCGCCCTGCAGGCGGTGGGTGGTTTCCCCCAGGATGTGATTGGCAGCGAAGACGCCTACGTCGCCGCACGCATCTTGCTGGCCGGCTACCAGGTGCGCTACGCCGCCAGTGCGCAGGTTTATCACTCCCACGATTACCGCTTGCTGGACGAGTTCAAGCGCTACTTCGATATCGGTGTGTTCTACGGCCGCGAGGCGTGGATTCGCCAGGCGTTCGGCGACGCCGGCGGCGAAGGTAAGCGTTATGTGCTGGCCGAACTGCGCGCATTGCGCGAGGCGAACGCGCTGCACCGTGCGCCAGAAGTAGTAATGCGCAGCGCCTTTAAATTGCTGGGTTATCGCCTCGGCCACCTTGAACGCCACTTGCCCAACTCGCTTAAACGGCGTCTGGGCATGTTTTCCACCTACTGGACTTGAGCCGTCATGAAGACTACCAACCGACGTTCCCGTCTTACCCTGCTCAGCCTCTTGAGTGCCTCAATCTGGCTGGCGGGCTGTTCGACCCCTGCGCGGGTGCCGCTTCCTGACAACAATACGCTCAAGGCCGGCCATCAAGCGGCGCTGACCCTGGCCGACCTGCCACCACCCCAGGTGCTGATCCAGACCGGCGACTCGCTGCGGATCGTGCGCGACGCCCAGGAACCGGCGGCGGCCGATGACATGACCGTATTCGTCGTGCGCCCCGACGGCGTGATCTCGGTACCCAATATTGGCCGGGTCAAGGCCGCCCTGCGCACGCCCGAAGACCTGGGCAAGGAAATCACCGAGAAGTACAAGCGCATCTACCGCGAACCCGCGGTGACGGTGAACATCGCCAGCGCACCGAGCAACAAGGTGTTTATCGGCGGTGCGGTGTCTAACCCGGCGTTTTTCGACCTGGCCGGCAACGTCAGCGTCGAGCAGGCACTGCTCAGTTCCGGTGGTGTATTGCCCTCGGCGGATGCCTCCAACGTGGCCTTGCTGCGCACCGGGCCAGATGGCAAGTACAGGACGTACTTCATCAGCCTGGAGAGCATGTTGACCAACCCCAATCACCCGCGGGTGGCGTTGCAGCGCGGCGATTTGATCTTCGTGCCGCAGTCGGGCATCGGCGCGACGGTGGAGGCCGTGGATATGTACTTTACGCGGCTGTTTCCGATCAACAAAGGGATTGGCGTGGGCTTTAACTACGACCTTAACGACAGCGGCGTGAAGAACAGCGGAAACACGACCAACAACATCGAAAAAATCAACATCCCAGGGGTGCCTTAGCAATGGAACGCATCTCTCGTAGTTCGATGCATGCACCTGCGCCCTATCTTCACCTCCCTATCAATGGAGTGATCCTGTGATCGAAATCCGCTCTCTTCGCGACCTGCTGCGGCTGTTTTTCATCTACCGCCGCGAATTCAAACTGGCAGTGATCACCACGATCGTCGTCGCGGTGCTGGGTGCCTTCCTGTTGCCGGCTCGCTACGAGTCCGACGCACGCTTGCTGGTCAAGCCGGGGCGGGACAACACCACCTTGCCGATCGAAGCCGCCAACCGCCAGACGCTGATTGCCCCGAGCACCCAGCACGACCCGATTGTCGACGAAGAAAAAATGCTCACGGGCCGGCCCATCGTGCATATCGTTGCCGAGCGCTATATGGCGATGACCTCCGAGCCGCCGCAAGGCTTCTGGAAGGTCACCAAGTTCTACGTCAAGAAGGGCGTTGGCGAAGTCATCAACGGCGTGCGCAGCGTGCTGCAGTTCGTAGGCCTTGCCGAGAAACAAAGCCCGCTGGAGCGCCTGGCGACCTCGCTGGAGAAGAACTTCAAAGCCGGTCACGAGCCGGGTTCTTCAGTGATCGAGATTTCCTTCACCTGGGACGACCCGGCGGTGGCGCAAAAAATCGTCGAGGAATGGGTCAACGCCTACCTTGAGGAACGTGCGCGGATTCTCGGGCGCAAGAGCCTGCATACCTTCTACGAAACCGAACGCGCCAAGGTGGCGGAAAATATCCAAAGCCTGAAGGACCAACTGCAAGGCCGTTTGAAGCAGATCGATTCGATCAGTGTCGATGCGCGCCTGAAGAACCTCACCAGTCAGATCGACCGTGTCACCGACGCCAAGGTCAGCGCACAAAACCAGATCTCGGGCATTCGCAGCCTCCTGGCCAACGCCAGCCAGCAGATCAAGAGCCAGCCGGCAGACGTGGTGACGATGCGCGAAACCAGCCTCAATCCCACCCAACTGGACCTCAAGCGCCAGCTCAATGCGCTGCAAGTGGAACGCGCACGCCTGTTGCGCACCTACCTGCCGGGCACGCCGCAGGTCAATCAGATCGAGCAGAACATCCGCGACATCGAAGCCCTCAGCGCTCAGGAGGCTACGCGCCTGGAACGCTCGCAAAACACTGCGCCCAACAGCTTGGTGATCAACGTTAAGCAGCAAGTGATCGACGCCCAATTGCAAGAGCGCAAACTGGCCGGGGAGATCGAGAACTACGACAAGACCCTCGCCGAACTGCGTGACCAGCGTGACAAGGCGATGACCGATGAGCCGGAACTCAACAAGCTGAGCCAACAACTGCGCGCCGCCGAAAAAAGCTACGCCTTGTACTCGGACAATCTTGAACAGGCGCGTATCGACCACGAACTGGACAACAGCCAGATCAGCAACATCGCGCTGATCGAACACGCCACCCTGAACCCGTCACGTGTGTTTCCCAAGAGCCTGCTGATTCTGTTGTTCGCCATTCCCGCCGGCGTAGCCGTGGGCTTTTTGACCATTTATGTGCTGTACCTGCTGGACCAACGTATCCACGATGGCACACGCTTGCAGGAGATGTTCCAGGTGCCGCTGTGGAGCAGCATCCCCGACGTGCAAGACGCCACGCCGGCCGCCGTCACCGCCAGCCTCTATCGCCTGTACAGCCTGCTGCCCCTGGAGCGCATCGCCAGTGAAGGCTTTGCCCTGGGCCTGACCTCGGCGCGGCATGGCGAGGGCGTGACGTTTATCATCGAGCAGCTCAAGCGCCTGCTGGAAGAACGTGGCCACCGCGTCTCGGTCGACGGGGCGAACGCGCCCACGGCGGGTGAAGTGCTGTTGCTGGACGCCTCGGCCTTGTCGTCCAACCCGCAGGCCTTTTTGACGCTACGCCGTGCCGACCAGATCGTGCTGGTGATCGAAGCCCGCACCAGTACCGTACCGACCATCGAAAACGCGGTGTCGCTGCTGACCACCGCGTTCGGCAAAGTCGACGGCATGATCCTCAACCGCCGCCGCTTCGAAGTACCGGCCAAGGTCCTGGCGCGGATCAACAGCTGGCGCGGTGCGGCCTGATGCGTATTGCATTGCTGGCACCTCTGCCACCGGAGCAGACCGGAATCGCCGATTACGCCGCGCATTTGCGCAACGCGTTGATCGAACTGGGCCTTGAAGTGGTGACCCCCCTCGCGGGTTGCCAGGACCTGGCTGAACAGTTGCAGCGCTTGCAAGCCTTTGACTGGCACGGTGTGGACCTGGTCCATGCCGAATTGGGAGGTGGGCGCTTCGGTGAGTTCCAGGCGCTTGACTACCTGCGTCGGGCACACCCACAACTGCCGTTGACCGCCACGGTGCATGACCCGGAGCGCTTGATCTGGCGCCGGGCCAAGCTGTTTTTCCCCTTGACCCTGCTCGAACGCCTGCCCCACCCGCTGCCCCAGGCGGCGGCGCTGCTGGCCGACCCGCTGACCTTGCACGAAGAACGACGCCTGGCCAAAGGTATGCGCCGGCTGATCACCCTCACCCGCCTGGGAGGCGACTGCCTGCGCCAACGCATGGGCCTGCGCCCGCAGCAAGTGGCGGTGATTGCTCACGGCAACCTGCCCATCGCGCCCCAGGACTTGCCGCCGCTTGCGCCGCTGCGTCTGTTGTATTTCGGCTTTATCTATCGCGGCAAGGGCATTGAAGATCTGCTCCAGGCCCTGGCCCAGTCACTGGCCGCTCACCCGCAATGCCGAGGCCAGGTGCGCCTGACCCTGGCCGGCGGCACCGCCCCGGAAATGACCTTCGACCCGGCCGGCAACTACCTCGACGGCCTGCGCCAACAGATCAGCGCGCTGCACCTGGAGGATGTGGTGGACTGGCAGCTGGACCTGCCATCGGCGCAGATCGCCTCTACGATCCAGGCGCACCATGTGATGGTGCTGCCCTACCGTGAATCGAAAAAACTCGGTTTCCTGGGACAGATGCGTGGCACTAGTGGCGCGCTGTCGTGGGCCAATGCCTGCGGGCGCGGGGTGATCACCTCCAATGCGCGTGCCTTTGCTGAAGAGGTGGCCGGCGGCAATGGCATCACCTATCAGCAGGGCGATATCGATTCCTTGAGCAACGCCTTGAACCGCTTGATCCTCGACCCGCAGCAGGCCCGGCAATGGGCTGCCCGGGCAGCGGAAATCGGCCACCAACGCCAGTGGGCCACCACAGCCCAACGTTTTGCCGAATTATTTCGGGATGCTTGTGAGGAGCCGTTGCGATGAATATTTCATCTGTTCGCCCGATGTGGCGCTATCTGCCGCTGGTGCTGGCAATCGCCGTGGGTGGCGCCCTGCTGTCGAGTGAAAAAGTCGATGCGCAGCCGGTGAATCTGGCCCCGGAGCGCACTGTGGTATGGAAGGACTTCCTTGGCGTGAACGCGCACTTTCTGTGGTTCACGCCCGAGCAGTACCGCCAGCAGATCAAGCAATACAAGAAACTTGGGTTGCAATGGGTGCGGGTCGACCTGCACTGGGATCGCCTGGAGCCCACAGAAGACGGTTATCAACTCAGCACCTTCGATGAACTGGACCGCACCCTGAGCGCTGAAAAAATCCGCTCGGTGTTTTACCTGGTGGGCTCGGCGCCCTTTATCACCACCGCCCCCAAGGGCGCGCAGTTCCAGGACCAGTATCGCCCGCGGGACCCCGAAATCTACGCGCTGCGCCTGGCACTCCTGGCCAAGCGCTACCCCAATATTGATGCCTGGCAGGTGTGGAACGAGCAGAACCTGCCGAACAACTGGCGCCCCAAAGTCAACGCCAAGGAGTACGGGCAATTGTTATTGGCCAGTCACCAGGCGTTGAATATTGCTGCGCCCGGCAAACTGCAGGTCATGGGCGGCATGGCGTACTACAGCCAGATGCCGCCGCGGGGCAAAACCCTGATGTTCGAAGCGCTCGGCGCACTGGGCGTGCAAAACCTGGGCATGGTCGCGGCCTATCACCCTTATTCGATGACCCCGGAAACCGATGAACCGGGCAAGAACGAAGTGCTGCTGCGCGGCGATCAACTCAATACCATGCTGCACAGCGCCGGGATCAAGAACGTATGGGCTACCGAGTGGGGCTGGTCCAGCTATGCCGGCCCCAAGGAGATGCAGGACCTGATCGGTATCGACGGGCAGGCCGACTACACCTTGCGCCGCCTGGCGTTGATGGCGTCCCAGGACTATCAGAAGATTTTCCTGTTCGCGCTGTCCGACCTCGACCAACGCGCCTCGCCACGCGACCAGCATTACGGCCTGCTGAACCTGGACGGCGAACCCAAGCCGGTATACACCGCCCTCGCCCGCTTCCTTGAGATCACCGGCCCCTCCCTTAAACCCGGCACCACGCCCAAGCTTGAGGATGTGCCGGACAGTTTCTACAGCGTGGCCTGGACTCGGCCTGACGGAAAACACTTGTTGATGTACTGGAGTGCCAAAGGCAGCAGCATCAGCCTGCCGGACATCAAACACGCAGAACTGCTGGACCCGCTGACCGGAGCCCGGCAGCCCCTGAACGACGACAACGGTATTCGCCCAGCGGTGAAGCCGAGTTTGCAGATACTGGTGTGGTAGCCCCGGGCATGGAGAGCTGTACATGAGAATCCTATGGATTGTGCCCTATCTGCCGTGGCCGACCACCAGCGGCGGCAAGACCCGGCAGTATCATTTGCTGCGCACCTTGAGTGAGCGCGGGCATCGCATCACGCTGCTGGCGCAATCGAAGACACCGGCCGGTGACGCGGTGCACGCAGCCCTTGAACCGTTGCTCGAACGCCTGATCGTGGTGCCGCGCCGGCCGCTGAAACACCCGATGACCCTGCTCGCGGGCGTATTTGCACCGTGGCCGCTGTTGACCACGGTCAATGGCCTGTCGGCACCGTTGCAAGCCCAATTTGCGCAACTGTTGAACGAGCGCTGGGACGTGATTCAAGTGGAACACAGCTACAGCCTGCAACCGTTTCTGCGCACCTTGCAGCAGCGCCAGCGCGAGTTTGTGCTGACCGAGCACAACCTGGAGTCAAGCCTGGGTGGCGCCACTTATGACCGTTTCCCCAAGTGGGCTGCGCCGTTCGTGCAGTACGACCAATGGCGCTGCCGGCAATGGGAACGCAAGGCGTTCGATGCCGCCGCCCATGTGATCGCGGTGACCGACGCGGACGCCCAGGCCATGCGGCCGTTGACTGCAACGCCGGTAAGCGTGGTAGTCAATGGCGTCGACAGCCGTGCCTTCGCCCAGGTCAGTGCCGATGCACAGAGCCAGCGTTTGTTGTTTGTCGGCAATTACGAATACGCACCGAACCTGGACGCTGTGCAGTGGTTGCTTGAGGAGATATTCCCCCGGGTCTGGCTGCAGTGTCCGAACGCGCGCCTGGCAGTGGCCGGTTACGGCTTGCCCGAACACTGGCGCGACCGTTGGCCGGATGAACGTGTCGAGTGGCTGGGGTTTGTTCCTGATCTGTGCGCCCTGCAACGGCGCTGCGCCGGTTTTGTCGCCGCGTTGCGCCATGGCGGCGGCTCCAAGCTCAAGGTGCTGGAGGCAATGGCCGCCGGCTTGCCGCTGGTCAGCACGGCCCAGGGTGTTTCCGGTTTGGCGGTGCAACCCCAGGCGCATTACCTCGCGGGCGAAAGCGCCGAGGCCCTGGCCGATGCCATCGTGCGTTTGCTGGATCAGCCGCTGCTGGCCCGGCAACTGGCCGATGCGGCACGCGATTATGCGCGGCATTACCACGACTGGGCGGTGGCCGGTGACGAACTGGAGCACATCTACCGCACCTTGATCGCCTCTAAGGAGTCTCAGCCATGCGCGTAGCCCTGGACTATCGCCCCGCCACGGTTGCGCCCTTGTCGGGCATCGCCCGCCAGGTCCTGGCGCTGGAAGATGCCCTGCGCGCGCGGGGCAACACCGAGGTGGTGCTGTTCACTGAGGCGCCCCTGGACCACCCGCAACGCCAGAACGCCATTTGCCCACCGTGGGCCAGCCCGCTGGATGGCCTGCAACGGCCGCAGGTACGCTTGCGGTTCGAGCGCAAATTTTTGCCCAGAGCCTTGCACGAGCAACAGATCGACCTGCACATCGCCACGGCCAATATGGGCTTGCCGCTGTGCCGCAAACCCGCCGGCACCCGTTATGTCCTGGTGCTGCATGATCTGTTTCAGCTGACTCAGCGTAACTTCCATCGCTCCAGGCTCAAGGCCCTGGCCTATCGCTTGATCGACGGCGCCTCGATTGCCTGGTCGGTGTGGCAGGCTGACCGGGTGTGGTGCCCTTCGCAGTTTTCCTGCAACGAAGCCGCCCGAGTATTCCCCTGGGCCCGGGCCAAGTTCCGGGTGTTGAGCAACCTGGTGCCCGAATTGAATGCAGCGCCAGAGCCGCTGCCAGACAACCTGCCGGCGCGTTACTGGCTGGTGGTGGGCACACGGGAGCCGCGCAAGAACATGGCATTTTTCCTGCGCCAATGGCAGGCCTGCCGTGCGGCGAACCCTGAGGTGCCGGACCTGGTGCTGGTGGGCCATGCCAGCGATGTACCGTCCGCCCTTGGCGAACTGCCGGGCCTGCATTGGTGCAGCGGTTTATCCGACGGCCAACTGCAAGCCCTCTACCGTCATACCGACTGCCTATGGCAGCCGTCTTATGCCGAAGGCTTTGGCCTGCCGGTGGTGGAAGCCTTGAGTGTCGGCACGCCGGTGGCGGTGGCACGCGGTTCCGCCCTG
Organism: Pseudomonas sp. HN8-3; assembly: GCF_020790195.1. Classification (NCBI taxonomy): domain Bacteria; kingdom Pseudomonadati; phylum Pseudomonadota; class Gammaproteobacteria; order Pseudomonadales; family Pseudomonadaceae; genus Pseudomonas; species Pseudomonas sp. HN8-3. The sequence continues at coordinate 2,156,858 of NZ_CP086206.1, read as the reverse complement.
GATGAAGTCGCGCCGCCCGGCGCCCCGCGCTTCGACCCACATGATGCCAGGCAATTGCAGAACGTCATGCAGCAACTGGCAACCGCAGGCAACACGGCAGACGCCGAAACGCAGCGCGCCTGGGCCCGGCAATTTGCCGAACCGGCCTATCGCTCGCGCCTGGATACTTTGCTCAAGGAATTGGACCGCTAATGCTGCCAGGAAAACTCATCAGTCTGCTCCTGGGCCTGGTCTTCGGCATTTTGCTGTTGGCCCTGTCGCCGATCAAGGCCTTGCTGGTCGTGGCCGGCGCGGGTGTGGCCTTGACCCTGATCCGCTTTCCCCTGTGGGGCTTGCTGATTTTCGCGGTGTTGGCCACCAGCATTCCCTACACCACGTTGGAACTGGGGATCCGCACCACCATCAGCGAAGCCGTGTTGGGGCTGACCTGGGTCGGGGTGTTCTGGCAATCGTTTATCGGCAAGACCCGCGGCTTGATCCTGTGGCGTCCGACCGAGCGCGCGCTGATGTGGTTGATGCTGTTCAGCACTATTCCGTTTATCTGGGGCATGGTCATCATCCATGCCGAAGGCAACGGGCCGGTGAACTGGGTACGCTGGCTGATGAACCTGTCGTTGCTGTTTATCGTGCCGTTGCTGCTGCGCACCGACGCCGACCGCGACAAGGTGGTGGTCGCCCTGCTGCTGGGCAACCTGGCGATGCTGTTGCTGTCGATTTTCATGTTTTTGAAAACGCGCAACGCCATGTCGATGATCGAGGTGCTTACCGACCTCAAGTACGCCCACCCGGAAGCGGTGAAGGATATTTTTTCCGCCAACTACACGCGCATGGCCTCGCCCTGGGTGCACCCAAACCTGACGGGTGGCGTGCTGGTGCTGTTTATCCCCCTGGCACTGTTCTACGGCTGGACCCGCAGCGGCTGGCGCCGGGCGCTGGGCCTGGCGGTGGCGGTGCTGGGTTGCGCCGGTCTGCTGCTGAGTATTTCCCGTGGCGCCATCGTGGCCCTGGCGCTGGTGCTGATCTGGCTGACCTATAAGCGCGTACCCAACAGCGGGCGCATCATCGGTATCGGCGTGGCGTTTGGGGTTGCGCTGGTGATGTTCTACCCGCCGTTGCAGGAGCGCTTGCTGACTATCTTCTCGTCCACCAATGCCAGTACCGAAATCCGCTTCGACGAGTACGCAAGATTCCCCGAGGCCATGTCGACATACCCCCTGGGGATCGGCTTCAAGATCGACCCACCCGTACCCGGCACCAACCTGTTGGGCATCTCCAACCTGTGGCTGAACTTCATCTACAAGGTCGGCATTCCGGGGATGCTGTTGTTTATCACCGTCACGGTGTTGTGGTGGCGTGAAGTGCGGCCCCTGGGCCAGGTGCGCAAGGTCACCGCCGACAACGCCCTGTGGCTGGGGTGCATATGCGGCGTGATGGCAGCGCTGTTGACGGGGATTTTCGACCACTATTTCAGCTTCACCTTTGTACTGATCGCGCTGTTCTGGCTGTTGATGGGCATGAGCCTGCAACAGGTGCGTCTGCGCCCCTCCATTACCGCCCCTGTTGCTGCTATTGTGCCAAAGGATAACCAACCATGAAGCACCGGATGATCCACTCCACCGATCTGCGTGACCGCCTCCCCACGCTGGCCGCTGAAATGGGCGTGAGCCTGCCAGACCTGGAAGAGGCGCTGGACTGGTGCCTGGCCAACGACGTGGTATTTGAAGAAGGTGAAGGCGACAACAAGCGCTTCTGGATAAACTCCATCGACCTGGAACCCGCCCTTGAGCACCCGGTGGCCCGCCTTTTGTTCCGCCGTATGAAACAGGACCTGCCGGGCAAGCTGTTGCCGCGCTATGGCAAAAACTGGGCAACGATCAAGGATCGCTGGCGCAACGCCTGGGACATGGCCTACAACATTTTGATCAACAAGATCCCCAGCCACCATGTGCGCATTGCCTGGCTGCGCCTGGGCGGCGCGAAGATCGGCAAGGGCACAAGCTTGTGGCGTAACACCGAAGTGTTGGGCATCCACAACTTGAGAGTCGGTGACGATACGGTGATCGGTTGGCATTGCCAGGTAGACGCCCGCGCCGGGCTGGTGATCGGCAACCACGTGGCGATTGCCTCCCACGTGCTGATCATCGCCGGCAGTCATGATTTGCAGGCACCGGAGTTCTGGTCGATTTCCGGGCCGATCTACATCGACGACTATGTGTGGATCGGCAGCCGGGCGTTGATCGGCTACGGCACGCACCTGGGTCATGGTTCGGTGATCAGCGCCAATACCGTGGTGGCCAAGGCTGTGGCCCCCTACAAAATCATTGGCGGTTCCGGGGCCAAAATCATGGGCGAACGTTGCCATGATCTGAACTATAAGGTGGGTGGCAAGGGCCTGTTCACCCTGTTCCACTGATGTTCGGCAGCACGCTCTGGCTGACCGTCGCGACCCTCGCCGGGCTGGTCGCCGGTTTTGCCCGCGAATGGCTGCTGGTGGCGGCCTGGGGCGCGGGCAGCCGCAGCGACGGGTTTCTGGTGGCGGTGTTTTTGCCCGAAGCGTTGCGCATGACCCTGGCCGCCGGCTTGCTTGCGGCGGCTGCCCTGCCCCTCTATCAACAACGCGACCCACAACGCCAGCAAGCCTGGCTGGCCAGCCTTTCTCCACGCCTGCTGGGAGTAGGCCTGGCCCTGTTTGCCGTATTGGCGCTGGGCGCGCCGCTGTGGGTGCGCCTGATCGGCCCCGGCCTGGACGCCGCAGCCCATGCCGAAGCCGCCGCTAACTTGCGCTGGCTGGCGGCCTGTGCGCCGGGCCTGGTGATGCATGGGTTGTTCAGTATTCCCTTGCAGGCACGCCAGCGTTTTGTGCTGCCGGGGCTGGGCTCTTTGCTGTTCAACCTGCCGCCGGTGCTGTACCTGTTTATCCGTGGCAGCGCAAGCGACAGCGGCGAACTGGCCATGAGCTTTTTTGCCGGCAGTGTATTGATGTGCCTGCCACTGCTGGCGCCGGTCTGGTCTTTCGGCTGGCGGCCGTGGCAAGTCACTGGCGACAAGCTGGCGGGCCGCGAACTGTTGGGGCGCATCGGGCCATTGTTGGCCAGCAATGTCGCCAGCCAGGGTTTGGCGCTGCTCGAGCGCTTGATCGCCAGTTACCTGGGGGAAGGTGCCGTCACGTGGGTCAACCTTGCACGCAAACTGATCAATCTGCCCTTGATCGCCCTGATGAGCCTCAACCAGGTACTGCTGGGCATGATGAGCGGCGAACAAGGCCAGCAGCGCCTGGCCCTGCTGCGCCGAGGCCTGGATGCTGCGACCCTGCTCAGCCTGCCGGCCGCCCTCGGCCTGATCGGCGCCAGCCCGGTGCTGATTCATCTGCTGATGCCCGCCCAAAGCGCCGACAGCCCACTGCCCGCCCTGCTGGCCTGGTTCGCGACGCCATTGGTGTTCGGCGCCTGGAACGCTATGCTCGCCCGCTACGCCTATGCCAGCGGCGACACGCGCCTGCCCTTGCGCTGCGAATTGCTGGGCAGCGGGGTCAACGCTTTGCTGTTGGTGCTGCTGCCGTACTTTCTGGGTTTGCCGGGTATCGCCCTGGCGGCGTTGGGCGGGGTTATCGTCACCAACCTGCTGCTGATGCAACGCCAGCAATTGCTTGGGCAACTGCGCTGGCCGCTGCAATGGGGGCTGAGTGCGGTATTACTGGGTTCTGCAGCCGTCATCTTGCATCCACTGCAAAACGATGGCTGGCAACTGGGCTTGAGTACCGTGACGGCGGCCCTGGTATTGGGAGGGTTGGCTGGGTGGTTCAAGCCGTGGAAACAGTGAACTGGAGCCACCACCGCAACGGCCTGCGCAGGAGCTGGTAAGCCAGCTCCTGCACGGACTCAGTCATCCAGCTGTTGAGGCGCAGCCGGCTTGGTTGCCTTACCCGCTTTGGTAGCGTTCTTGCCAGGCGCAGGCGCAGGTTCTGGCACAACCGGAGCAGCCGCTTCTTTCTCGGCCATCGGCATCTGGTCAATGGCGCTGAAAAATTCCTTCAGGTCGAGGGTATCCGGCGGTACGGTCTTCTCCAGTTTCTTCTCGCCATCCTTGCCGATCAGGATCACCTTGGTGCCGCTGCCGACGCCGAGCTTGAGGGCACGGATCAGCGCGTTGGTTTCAGGCGGCGTGAGCTTTTTGCTGTCCTTTGGGTCCTTGGCGAACTTCTCCCCTTCGGCGCCAATGCTACCGAACTTGACGGTGTAGAACACCATGCTGCGCTCTTCGAAGGACTGCTTGGTGGCAGCCTCTTCCAGTTGTTTCTTCAGCGTTGCCAGTGTCGGGTTTCCAGCATCAAGCTCCACGACCACCAGCGGGCGCGTCTTACCCAACTCCTGCTTGAGCGGATTATCATCAGCGGCCAACAACGGCCCCGTAAAAGCCATCAAGGTAGCCAGGGTCAGCGACCGGATGAGCATGCGCACCTCCTTTGAATTCCATGCAGGGTTCTTGAGTTTCATGTCTGCGACAGTCAAATTCAAGGATGATTCCTACATCACTTTGAGAAGAGTAGGTCAGGACGCCCGCGACGCAAGGGCTTGGACAGTGGCCGGAGCATTGTTTCTTCCGGTTACGAGACCTTCCACTGCGGCCAATGCCGGGCAAAAACCGGGGCCACAACAGGGTCGGCGTCTACCCGCTCCAGGCTCTGCGCAAAGCCCGGCGCCAGGTTGCCGAGCACCTCGCGCGCGTCATCCCAGCGCGACACCGCCGCCGCCATGATGCCCAGTGCATTCGGCACATTGCCCGGGGTAAACAGCTGGTCGGCAAACTGATCGGCAAACACGACCCAGGCCTGGTGCAGGTAGCGCCGTGTGCCGCTGACCAGTTGCGCTTGCTGCACCTCATCAGCATTACCCAACCAGCGTTGCGGGTAGTCGATGATGCCGATCGCCGAATAGCAATTGGCGGCGATGTACAACAGCCCGCGCAGGATCTGCGCACGATCGCCGGCCAGCAACTCGGACTTGGGGTACTCCAGGCCCAGGTGGATCAGGATAGCGGCGCTTTCGGTCAGCACCTGGCCATTGGGGGTGACCAGGGTGGGGATCTGCTTGAGTGGATTGATACGTGCAAGAGCGTCGCTGCCCTCGCCGTCCTGCCAGGAGCTGGCGTCCACGCGATGCCACGGCACGGCGCAGCGCTGCAGGGCGATTTCGATCATGCAGGAACCGGATTCGTCGGTGCCATAAAGTGTGTACATGGGCGTTGCCTCCTGAGCGATGGGCGATAGGGACAGTGTGATCCATTGCCTAGAATAGCCCCATCTGCCCGCCCACCAGGGTACCGAAGTCATCATTCACAAACGGCAGGATCGCGTCAGCAACGGGCTGCAATTGCCGGGTCACATAGTGATCGTAGTCGATGGGCGCTTGCCGCACTTCCAAGGGTTCGGGGCCGTTGACGCTGATCACGTAGCTGATCCAGCCACCGCGCTGGTACTGGCGCGGGCGCCCCAGGCGGTCGTTGTACTCGTCTGCCAGGCGTGCCGCGCGCACATGGGGCGGGACGTTGCGTTCGTAGTCGTGCAAGGGCCGGCGCAGGCGCTTGCGGTAGATCAGCAACTCGTCGAATTCGCCGCTCAGGGTACGGCGCACGTAGTCGCGTATGTAGTCCTGATGGGGCTGGCGATGGAAGATGCGCCGGTAGAGTTCCTGCTGAAATTGCCGGGCCAGAGGCGACCAATCGCTGCGCACGGTTTCCAGGCCTTTGTAGACCATCTCTTCGCTGCCATCGTCGCGCACCACCAAACCGGCGTAGCGCTTCTTGCTGCCCTCCTCCGCGCCACGGATGGTCGGCATCAGGAAGCGGCTGAAGTGGGTTTCGTATTGCAGCTCCAAAGCACTTCGCAGGCCGTACTCGGTGCTCAGGTGGGCGCGCCACCAATCATTGACGTGCTGCACCAGCGCCAGGCCGATGCGATTGGCATCCTGCGGAGAATGGGCGCTGCCGAGCCAGACGAAGGTAGAGTCGGTGTCGCCGTAGATCACTTCATAACCCTGGGCCTCCACCAGCTCGCGGGTCTGGCGCATGATCTGGTGCCCCCGCAGGGTGATCGACGACGCCAACCGCGTATCGAAAAACCGACAGCCACTGGAGCCGAGCACGCCGTAGAAGGCATTCATGATGATTTTCAGGGCCTGGGACAGCGGTGCGTTGTGCTCGCGCTTGGCCTCTTCACGACCTTCGGATACGCGAGTGACGATGGACGGCAGGCAGTGCCGGGTGCGGGAGAAACGTGCGCCGCGAAAGCCCTCTACCGAGTCGCTGTCGTCGGGATGCTTGAGGCCTTCGATCAAGCCCACCGGGTCGATCAGGAAGCTGCGGATGATCGATGGGTAAAGGCTTTTGTAGTCCAGCACCAGCACCGATTCGTAGAGGCCCGGGCGTGAGTCCATGACAAACCCGCCAGGGCTGGCCTGGGGCGGTTTGTCGCCCAGGTTCGGCGCGACGAAACCCTGGCGATGCATCAACGGCAGGTACAAGTGGGTGAAGGCGGCGACCGAACCGCCGTTACGATCGGCCGGCAAGCCAGTGACGCTGGCACGCTCCAGCAAGAACTTGAGTAACTCGGTCTTTTCAAAAATCCGTGTGACCAGCTCACAGTCCTTGAGGTTGTAGCGCGCTAAGGCGGGCTTGTCCTCGGCGAACATGCGGTTGATTTCGTCCATGCGCTGGTACGGGGTGGAAATGTCCTTGCCTTCGCCGAGCAGGGTTTGTGCGACGTTTTCCAGGCTGAAGGATTCAAAGCTCCAGGTCGCCGAGCGCAGCGCTTCGATCCCGTCGATGATCAAGCGCCCCGCCGCTGCCGCGAAGTAGTGATTGCGGCTGCCGTGCTCGCGCCAGGTCATGGCTTCACCGCCACGCCCCAACAACAGCGGCACGTTCAGGCGTTGGGCGTGCTCATGCAGGACGCGCAGGTCGAACTGCACCACATTCCAGCCGATGATCGCATCGGGATCAAAGGTGGCCAGCCATTGGTTGAGGCGTTCGAGCAGTTGCGCACGGGTGTCGCAGTAGTCGAGCTTGAAGTCCACGGCATCGGTTTTGTTTGGCGGGCCGAGCATATACACCTGGCGCTCGCCGCAGCCTTCCAGCGCGATGGAATACAGATCGCCCTGGGCGGTGGTTTCGATGTCCAGGGACACCAACTTCAAGCGCGGGCGGTAGTCGGGCGCGGGCTTCATCTGCGCGTCGAGCACGGTGCCGTTCGCGTCGGGCGTGCCGCCGAACCATACGGGGGCAGTGATAAAACGCTCCATCATGTAACGCTCGGGCGGTCGCACGTCGCCTTCGTAGACATCGACCCCGGCGCTGCGCAGGCGCTTTTCGATGTCCATCAATTGGCGGTGCTGGCGGGCATAGAGGCCCAGGACCGGGCGATGGTGGAAGTCGCACAGTTGCAGCGCACGCAACTCCAGATCGCGCTCGCCCTTGAGCAGCCAATCAAGCGGCTTGCGATGGACTTCGGGGATGAACATCACCGAGGTTTGCACGGGTAGGCGAATACACCGAGGCCCGTGGTCGGTGGCCAGCCAGAAACTGACCTCCGTGCCTAACGGGGTATCGCGCCAATGCCGGGTCAGGACAAAACCCTGCTGTAAATCCACCGTACCGCACCTCAGGAATCGCTTTCAGGGCGTGATTCTACTCGGCATCTGTACAAACGCGGCAGGTTAACGCGCACGCAGAGCGCAATCGCATAAATTTGTTGCAGGACATTAATAACAATCACTATCATTTGCGTTGGAGTCGTATCCGCGCAGTGAGGAAGCGCAACGTCGCTGCCCCCTTCCTCATAAGTTAGCCGCCTGGATCGACCATGCCCCTCTGCAATCTTTTCGCTGCGCCATTTCGCCCGACCCTGCTCGCCCTTTGCTGCTCCGTGAGCCTTGCGGCACAAGCGGCAGCCCCAGCGGCCTCAGACAACGTGCTGGAACTGGGCGCCACCAACATCAATGTCCAAGCCCTGGCGCCCACGGCTCTGCCACCAGAGTTTGCAGGTGGCCAGGTTGCACGCGGCGGCCAACTGGGTGTGCTGGGCAACCAGGACATCATGGATGTGCCCTTCAGCATGTCCTCCTACACCGAAAAGCTGATTCGCGACCAGCAGGCGGAAACCGTCGGCGACGTGTTGCTCAATGACTCCTCCGTGCGCCAGGCCTCGGGGTATGCGAACCAGTCACAGACGTTCATGATCCGTGGCTTGCCGTTGAATGGTGACGACATTTCCTATAACGGCTTGTATGGCGTCCTACCCCGCCAGATCATCTCCACCGATGCCCTGGAGCGAGTGGAAGTGTTCAAGGGCCCCAATGCTTTCATCAATGGCGTCACGCCCACCGGTTCGGGTATTGGTGGCGGTGTGAACCTGCAACCCAAGCGAGCCGATGATGTGCCACTGCGTCGTTTCAGCACCGACATCAGCAGTGATGGGCGGATTGGCGAACACTTGGATATTGGCCAGCGCTTCGGCGAAGACAACCGGTTTGGCGCACGGGTCAACCTGTCCCAGCGCGAAGGCGATACCGGCATTGACGATGAAAACCAGCGTTCGAAGCTGTTTGCCGTCGGCCTTGATTACCGCGGCGATGCTTTGCGGCTGTCCGGTGATTTTGTGTATCAGAAGCAGCGTATCAACGGTGGGCGTAACTCGGTGTTCCTTGGCACCATCACCCAGGTGCCGGATGCGCCGTCGGCAGACACCAACTACGCGCCAAGCTGGAGCAGTACCAACCTTGAAGACACCTTGGGGATGCTGCGCGCCGAATATGACCTGAATGAAAACTGGACCGCCTACGCGGCAACCGGTGCCAAGCACAGCCGTGAAATGGGGCGCTACTCGTCGGTGACCTTGAGCGATAATCTCGGCAATGCCAGCGCCAGCGGCTCGACTATCGCCCACGAAGAAAACAATACCAGTGCCATGGGTGGCCTCAATGGCAAGTTCCACACCGGCCCGGTGAGCCATCGGCTCAACTTCGGCCTGGCAGGCATCTGGACCGAGGCGCGCAACGCCTATGTATTCGCCAGCGCAAAAACCCCGACCAATATCTACAACCCCGTGACCGGCGCGCCGCCGGCCCTCAACAGCCCACGCAATACCCCAGGTACCGACTTCAGCGATCCGACCATCACCGACAAGACATTCGTGCGCAGCGTCACGGTATCCGACACCTTGGGGTTCTTCGATGACCGCCTGTTAGTGACCGTTGGTGCACGTCGCCAGCAGATGGTGGTGCAGAGTTACAACTACATGAGCGGTACCCGCACCGCCAACTATGACGAATCGATCACCACGCCGGTGTACGGCATCGTGTTCAAACCGTGGGAGCACGTATCTCTGTATGCCAACCGCATTGAAGGCCTGGCTCAGGGCCCGACGTCGCCGCTCAAATCAGGCAACCTGACGGTCATCGGTGGCGGGCAAGCTTATGCGCCTGCCCGGTCCAAGCAGATCGAAGCGGGTGTCAAAGTGGACATGGGCACCTATGGCGCGACCCTGGGTGTATATCGTATCGAGCAGCCCGGCGCGGGTTATGCCGAGGCCATCGACGCCACCACCGCCCGCTACGTGCGGGAAGGTCAGCAGATCAACAAGGGCGTCGAGCTCAACGTATTCGGCGAACCGGTCAGCGGCCTGCGCTTGCTGGGCGGGGTGACCCTGATGAAAACCGAACTCAAGGGCACCCTCAACGGCGCCAACGACGGCAACCGTGCCATTGGCGTACCGTCATTCCAGCTCAACGCCGGGGTGGATTGGGATGTGCCCGGCCTGCAAGGCGTAAGCCTCAGCGGGCGTATGCTGCGCACCGGCGGGCAGTACGCCGACGCGGCCAACAACCTGAGCCTGCCGGCCTGGAACCGCTTCGACGTGGGTGCGCGCTACACCTTCGCCGTGGACAAGCGCGAGGTGACATTGGGTGCCACGGTAGAGAACGTCGCCAACGAGAAATACTGGGAGTCGGCCCAGGGCGGGTTCCTGAGCCAGGGGGATCCGCGAGTGGCGAAGTTGTCGGCGTCGATTGATTTCTAGAACGTGATTACGTTGGGGGGCTGATCTGCCCCCTTGCCCACCATCATACTGGTCGGGTTTCGCTCAGATAGGTTTCGATATTGCCCATCTGCTCATCCCAACCACGGGAGTTCATCTTGAACGCCTTCTGGCGCCGTGCCTCGGGAACCTGGTCGAAACCGGATTCGACAACCCGCAGCAGGATGCCGGGGGCGTGATCCTCGATGGTGAACTCCACCAGAGTCGGTGTTTCGTTGTCGTAGTCGATGCCCTCCTCTACCGCGAAGGGGTGCCACCAGAAAGAGAACAGGGTTTGCGGCAGGACGCGTTCGATCCTGGCCTTCCAGACCACATGTTCGTAGCCTGGGTAAGTAATTGGCGCTTCGATGGTTTGCCCGGCTACAAAGGTTTTGCCCTTGAGCGCGATACCGAACCAGCTGCCAAATTGCTCGGCATCCGTGAGAGCCTCCCAAACTTGTTTACGCGATGCATTGAGCAGGACTTTGCGTTCGATTCGATCTAATACGTGCATGAGTCACCTCCTTCTTTGAACAGTAGGCGACATCGACCAATGCGCAACCTTGCGTTGTGCGCGATGATGATGACCCCCTCCTTGACCTGGCCATAGGTTATGACTGACCCATTGAATGGAAGTTGCTTGTGCAAAGCTGTGCGCTATCAGGTGGACAGCCTGGACATGCCCATCAGCCACTGCCATTGCGACAGCTGTCGCAAGGCACACGCAGCTGCGTTTGTTGCCACTGCCGGGGTGATGCGCGAGCATTTTCGCTGGACGCACGGTGAAGAGCTTTTGGCATCCTTTGAATCCTCGCCGGGGAAACTCCGACGCTTCTGCTCGCGCTGCGGCTCACATCTGATTGCCGAACGGGGGCATCAGCCCCACGTGATCGTGCGGGTGGCGACGCTGGACGATGATCCCGGCGTCAGGCCCACCTCGCATATCTGGATGGCCCATGAGGTGCCATGGCTGGCCTATGAAGGCTTAGAGCGCTGGGACGAGTGGCAGGCCTGAGTCAGACGCGTGGGTCGCCTGGCGCTTTGGCTGGCGTCGCATACTGCGGCTTGAGATGACCTTCCTGGTCAAGCAACCAGGCATCCATGATCTGCCGCACAACCGGCCCAGCCACACGGCCTCCGGCCTCACCGTTTTCAATCATGACGGAAATCACGATTTTCGGATGTTCGGCCGGCGCAAAACCGACGAACAAGGCGTTATCGCGATGACGCTCCAGCGTCTTGTTGCGGTTGTAGCGCTCACCCTGCTTGATCGCCACTACCTGGGCGGTGCCGCTCTTGCCGGCGATGCGGTATTGGGCGCCTTGCGCTGCCGCCCGGGCGATACCGCGTGGGTCGTGCATCACCAATTGCATACCATGGTTGACCTGCTCCCAATCACGCGGGTCTTTTAAGACCACGTTGGGCATCGGGTTCTCATCCACCGGAGGCACGCCGTTGATGGTCTTGGCCAGGTGCGGACGGTTCCAGATGCCTTTATTGGCGATCAATGCAGTGGCTTGGGCCAGTTGCAGTGGTGTCACTTGCATATAGCCCTGGCCGATGCCAAGGATGACGGTTTCGCCTGGGAACCAGGGCTGGCGACGGGTCGCACGCTTCCAGGCCTGGGATGGCATCAGACCTGCGGACTCTTCGAACATGTCCAGGGACACCTTCTGACCAAGGCCGAACTCGGCGAGGTAGTCGTGCAGGCGATCGATGCCTAGCTTGTGGGCCAGGTCGTAGAAGTAAGTGTCGTTGGAACGCATGATGGCGGCGTCCATGTCTACCCAACCGTCGCCACTGTGGTTCCAATTGCGGTATTTGTGGTCAAAGTCCGGCAACTGGTAATAGCCAGGGTCAAACACCCGGGTTTGCGGGGTGACAACGCCACTGTCGAGACCCGCGATAGCAACTTCCGGCTTAATGGTTGAACCCGGCGCATAGAGCCCACGTAGCACGCGGTTGAACAGCGGCCGATCAATGGAATCGTGCAGCGCGGCGTATTCCTTGAAGCTGATGCCGGTGACGAACAGGTTCGGATCGAAACTCGGTTTGCTGACCATGGCCAGTACTTCACCGGTTTGCGGGTCCAGAGCCACGACCGAACCACGCCGGTCGCCCAGGGCTTCTTCCGCGGCTTCCTGAAGCTTGACGTCGAGGCTCAGGACGATGTTTTTGCCAGGGATCGGATCGGTGTGCTTGAGCACGCGTAGTACGCGCCCCTGGGCGTTGGTCTCGACCTCTTCATAACCGACATGGCCGTGCAGCTCGGCCTCATAAAAACGCTCGATCCCGGTTTTACCGATGGATTGGGTACCGCGGTACTCCACGGAATCAAGGGTCTTGGATTCTTTCTCATTGATGCGGCCGACGTAGCCGATGGAGTGGGCAAAGTGCGCACCCAGCGGGTAGTGGCGGACAAACTGGGGCTCGACGTCCACCCCTGGTAGACGGAACTCGTTGACGGCCAAAACAGCGATCTGTTCTTCGTTCAACTCATAGAACAACGTGACCGGAACAAACGGGTGACGAGCCTGCTTAAGCGCCTTATCGAACATGGCTCGGTCTTCGGCAGGCAGATGCAGCAAATTGACGATCGCGTCCAGCTCACCCTTAAGGTCGGTGGTGCGTTCACGGGTGATGGTCAGGTTGTAACTCGGACGGTTGTCGGCCAGGACTACACCATTACGGTCATAGATCAAGCCGCGAGTTGGCGTGATCGGCAGTACATGGACCCGGTTGTTTTCCGAGATCGTGGAGTGGTAGTCGTACTGCACCACTTGCAGAAAATACATACGCCCCACCAGGGCACAGGTGATGCCTACCACCAGCAGTGCACAGGCCAGCAAGCGTTTGTTGACCAGGCGGTTTTCTTTTTCGTGATCTTTGATAGGTATCGGTTCAGGCATTTCTACAGCATCTCGTTGGAAATTAGCGACGCCGCCTCCTGCGGGTAACGATCAGTCCTTGTGAAAATGTGCTGCACCATACCAAAAATGCAGAAACACTTTGCATTGATTTCCCCAACGGCACGCTATTTAAGCGAGAGTCCCAGAGGCAGCCGGCTTTTCGACCGCCCAAAACAAAACCCCTGTTTGCGTTAGCAAACAGGGGTTCTGGAATTTAATCTTGACGATGACCTACTCTCACATGGGGAAACCCCACACTACCATCGGCGATGCATCGTTTCACTGCTGAGTTCGGGATGGGATCAGGTGGTTCCAATGCTCTATGGTCGTCAAGAAATTCGGGTACTGAGTCGTGACCAGTTGGCCTCGCTTCAGCAAATTGGGTATGTGACAGCTTTCGGTGTTTTTGTGAGCGTCGAACTTTCGGTTCATTGCGTCCTCACACACCGCAATCTGATGCTCGTTAGAGTAGTCAAATTGCTTGGGTGTTATATGGTCAAGCCTCACGGGCAATTAGTATTGGTTAGCTCAACGCCTCACAGCGCTTACACACCCAACCTATCAACGTCGTAGTCTTCGACGGCCCTTCAGGGAACTCAAGGTTCCAGTGAGATCTCATCTTGAGGCTAGTTTCCCGCTTAGATGCTTTCAGCGGTTATCTATTCCGAACATAGCTACCCGGCAATGCCACTGGCGTGACAACCGGAACACCAGAGGTTCGTCCACTCCGGTCCTCTCGTACTAGGAGCAGCCCCTCTCAAATCTCAAACGTCCACGGCAGATAGGGACCGAACTGTCTCACGACGTTCTAAACCCAGCTCGCGTACCACTTTAAATGGCGAACAGCCATACCCTTGGGACCGGCTTCAGCCCCAGGATGTGATGAGCCGACATCGAGGTGCCAAACACCGCCGTCGATATGAACTCTTGGGCGGTATCAGCCTGTTATCCCCGGAGTACCTTTTATCCGTTGAGCGATGGCCCTTCCATACAGAACCACCGGATCACTAAGACCTACTTTCGTACCTGCTCGACGTGTCTGTCTCGCAGTCAAGCGCGCTTTTGCCTTTATACTCTACGACCGATTTCCGACCGGTCTGAGCGCACCTTCGTACTCCTCCGTTACTCTTTAGGAGGAGACCGCCCCAGTCAAACTACCCACCATACACTGTCCTCGATCCGGATAACGGACCTGAGTTAGAACCTCAAAGTTGCCAGGGTGGTATTTCAAGGTTGGCTCCACGCAGACTGGCGTCCACGCTTCAAAGCCTCCCACCTATCCTACACAAGCAAATTCAAAGTCCAGTGCAAAGCTATAGTAAAGGTTCACGGGGTCTTTCCGTCTAGCCGCGGATACACTGCATCTTCACAGCGATTTCAATTTCACTGAGTCTCGGGTGGAGACAGCGCCGCCATCGTTACGCCATTCGTGCAGGTCGGAACTTACCCGACAAGGAATTTCGCTACCTTAGGACCGTTATAGTTACGGCCGCCGTTTACCGGGGCTTCGATCAAGAGCTTCGCGTTAGCTAACCCCATCAATTAACCTTCCGGCACCGGGCAGGCGTCACACCCTATACGTCCACTTTCGTGTTTGCAGAGTGCTGTGTTTTTAATAAACAGTCGCAGCGGCCTGGTATCTTCGACCGGCATGAGCTTACGGAGCAAGTCCTTCACCCTCACCGGCGCACCTTCTCCCGAAGTTACGGTGCCATTTTGCCTAGTTCCTTCACCCGAGTTCTCTCAAGCGCCTTGGTATTCTCTACCCAACCACCTGTGTCGGTTTGGGGTACGGTTCCTGGTTACCTGAAGCTTAGAAGCTTTTCTTGGAAGCATGGCATCAACCACTTCGTTAACTAAAAGTTAACTCGTCATCAGCTCTCGGCCTTAGAATCCCGGATTTACCTAAGATTCCAGCCTACCACCTTAAACTTGGACAACCAACGCCAAGCTGGCCTAGCCTTCTCCGTCCCTCCATCGCAATAACCAGAAGTACAGGAATATTAACCTGTTTTCCATCGACTACGCTTTTCAGCCTCGCCTTAGGGACCGACTAACCCTGCGTCGATTAACGTTGCGCAGGAAACCTTGGTCTTTCGGCGTGGGTGTTTTTCACACCCATTGTCGTTACTCATGTCAGCATTCGCACTTCTGATACCTCCAGCAAGCTTCTCAACTCACCTTCACAGGCTTACAGAACGCTCCTCTACCGCATCACTTACGTGATACCCGTAGCTTCGGTGTATGGTTTGAGCCCCGTTACATCTTCCGCGCAGGCCGACTCGACTAGTGAGCTATTACGCTTTCTTTAAAGGGTGGCTGCTTCTAAGCCAACCTCCTAGCTGTCTAAGCCTTCCCACATCGTTTCCCACTTAACCATAACTTTGGGACCTTAGCTGACGGTCTGGGTTGTTTCCCTTTTCACGACGGACGTTAGCACCCGCCGTGTGTCTCCCATGCTCGGCACTTGTAGGTATTCGGAGTTTGCATCGGTTTGGTAAGTCGGGATGACCCCCTAGCCGAAACAGTGCTCTACCCCCTACAGTGATACATGAGGCGCTACCTAAATAGCTTTCGAGGAGAACCAGCTATCTCCGAGCTTGATTAGCCTTTCACTCCGATCCACAGGTCATCCGCTAACTTTTCAACGGTAGTCGGTTCGGTCCTCCAGTTAGTGTTACCCAACCTTCAACCTGCCCATGGATAGATCGCCCGGTTTCGGGTCTATTCCCAGCGACTAGACGCCCTATTAAGACTCGCTTTCGCTACGCCTCCCCTATTCGGTTAAGCTCGCCACTGAAAATAAGTCGCTGACCCATTATACAAAAGGTACGCAGTCACCCAACAAAGTGGGCTCCCACTGCTTGTACGCATACGGTTTCAGGATCTATTTCACTCCCCTCTCCGGGGTTCTTTTCGCCTTTCCCTCACGGTACTAGTTCACTATCGGTCAGTCAGTAGTATTTAGCCTTGGAGGATGGTCCCCCCATATTCAGACAAAGTTTCTCGTGCTCCGTCCTACTCGATTTCATGACTAAGAGATTTTCGCGTACAGGGCTATCACCCACTATGGCCGCACTTTCCAGAGCGTTCCGCTAATCTCAAAGCCACTTAAGGGCTAGTCCCCGTTCGCTCGCCACTACTAAGGGAATCTCGGTTGATTTCTTTTCCTCAGGGTACTTAGATGTTTCAGTTCCCCTGGTTCGCCTCTTGCACCTATGTATTCAGTACAAGATAACCATCTTATGATGGCTGGGTTCCCCCATTCAGACATCTCCGGATCAAAGTCTGTTTGCCGACTCCCCGAAGCTTTTCGCAGGCTACCACGTCTTTCATCGCCTCTGACTGCCAAGGCATCCACCGTATGCGCTTCTTCACTTGACCATATAACCCCAAGCAATCTGGTTATACTATGAAGACAACATTCGCCGAAAATTCGAATTTCTCGATTAAGAGAACTCACAAATTTCACCTTAGCCTGATCCGTTACCAGTGAAAGTAACGTTCAGTCTATCTTTCTATCACATACCCAAATTTTTAAAGAACGAACTAGTCAAAGACTAGAAATCAACATTCACCATCACAACGATGGAATGCTCATTTCTAAGCTTTATACAAACAGAAGCAGTAGTGGTGGAGCCAAACGGGATCGAACCGTTGACCTCCTGCGTGCAAGGCAGGCGCTCTCCCAGCTGAGCTATGGCCCCGTATTTCTACAGGCGTTTCCCACACAAAATTGGTGGGTCTGGGCAGATTCGAACTGCCGACCTCACCCTTATCAGGGGTGCGCTCTAACCAACTGAGCTACAGACCCAATTTCGGGCTGCTTCTTTTCGTCTTCTTCAATGAATCAAGCAATTCGTGTGGGAACTTATGGAGCAGCTGATGTCGTCGATTAAGGAGGTGATCCAGCCGCAGGTTCCCCTACGGCTACCTTGTTACGACTTCACCCCAGTCATGAATCACACCGTGGTAACCGTCCTCCCGAAGGTTAGACTAGCTACTTCTGGTGCAACCCACTCCCATGGTGTGACGGGCGGTGTGTACAAGGCCCGGGAACGTATTCACCGCGACATTCTGATTCGCGATTACTAGCGATTCCGACTTCACGCAGTCGAGTTGCAGACTGCGATCCGGACTACGATCGGTTTTATGGGATTAGCTCCACCTCGCGGCTTGGCAACCCTCTGTACCGACCATTGTAGCACGTGTGTAGCCCAGGCCGTAAGGGCCATGATGACTTGACGTCATCCCCACCTTCCTCCGGTTTGTCACCGGCAGTCTCCTTAGAGTGCCCACCATGACGTGCTGGTAACTAAGGACAAGGGTTGCGCTCGTTACGGGACTTAACCCAACATCTCACGACACGAGCTGACGACAGCCATGCAGCACCTGTCTCAATGTTCCCGAAGGCACCAATCCATCTCTGGAAAGTTCATTGGATGTCAAGGCCTGGTAAGGTTCTTCGCGTTGCTTCGAATTAAACCACATGCTCCACCGCTTGTGCGGGCCCCCGTCAATTCATTTGAGTTTTAACCTTGCGGCCGTACTCCCCAGGCGGTCAACTTAATGCGTTAGCTGCGCCACTAAAAGCTCAAGGCTTCCAACGGCTAGTTGACATCGTTTACGGCGTGGACTACCAGGGTATCTAATCCTGTTTGCTCCCCACGCTTTCGCACCTCAGTGTCAGTATTAGTCCAGGTGGTCGCCTTCGCCACTGGTGTTCCTTCCTATATCTACGCATTTCACCGCTACACAGGAAATTCCACCACCCTCTACCATACTCTAGTCAGTCAGTTTTGAATGCAGTTCCCAGGTTGAGCCCGGGGATTTCACATCCAACTTAACAAACCACCTACGCGCGCTTTACGCCCAGTAATTCCGATTAACGCTTGCACCCTCTGTATTACCGCGGCTGCTGGCACAGAGTTAGCCGGTGCTTATTCTGTCGGTAACGTCAAAATTGCAGAGTATTAATCTACAACCCTTCCTCCCAACTTAAAGTGCTTTACAATCCGAAGACCTTCTTCACACACGCGGCATGGCTGGATCAGGCTTTCGCCCATTGTCCAATATTCCCCACTGCTGCCTCCCGTAGGAGTCTGGACCGTGTCTCAGTTCCAGTGTGACTGATCATCCTCTCAGACCAGTTACGGATCGTCGCCTTGGTGAGCCATTACCCCACCAACTAGCTAATCCGACCTAGGCTCATCTGATAGCGCAAGGCCCGAAGGTCCCCTGCTTTCTCCCGTAGGACGTATGCGGTATTAGCGTCCGTTTCCGAACGTTATCCCCCACTACCAGGCAGATTCCTAGGCATTACTCACCCGTCCGCCGCTCTCAAGAGAAGCAAGCTTCTCTCTACCGCTCGACTTGCATGTGTTAGGCCTGCCGCCAGCGTTCAATCTGAGCCATGATCAAACTCTTCAGTTCAAACATCTTTGGGTTTTTAAGAAACCCTAAACTTGGCTCAGCAATCGTTGGTTACATCTTTGATTTCTCGCGGAGTAACTTGTGATGCTGATAATCTTGTTGACTATCAGTCTGACTCCACAAGCACCCACACGAATTGCTTGATTCAGTTGTTAAAGAGCGGTTGGTTAAGATCTTTCGTCTCAACCGAGGCGCGCATTCTACAGCAGCCTCATTTGCTGTCAAGTGATTATTTTCAGAAGCTTTCGAAGATTTCTTCAACAACTTCAACCACTTGCGCTTCCGATCTCTCGTCAGCGGGAGGCGAATTCTACAGCGTTACACGCTGCTGTCAACACCTCTTTTTCAACTTCCTTTTGGCTTCGATGAACTGAAGCAACCTGCTGCCGAAAACTACGTAACTCATTGTTTACCAAGGAGTTTTCCGTTTCGACTGCGCCGGAAGTGGGGCGAATTATAGGCTTCCAGAATCTGCCGTCAACTCTTAATTTGGGTTTTCTATTAAATCCGCGGCAAACTCAAGAATTACACTATATAGACAACCACTGCGTGCGATTTGAGCAATATATTGCTCATCGCTTGACAGTTAAGCATCATAGCGTCTTCTGCTTATTGACTACGACCTCAGAAGAGCCCTCTCAATGACCACTTCACCCCGCAGCCTGGCCTCGGCACTGTTTCCCGTCGGCCTGCTGTTGATCGCCATGGCCTCCATTCAATCCGGGGCATCATTGGCCAAGAGCATGTTTCCCGTTGTCGGCGCACAAGGCACCACCGCCCTGCGTTTGATTTTTGCCAGTGTGATCATGCTGCTCATATTGCGACCATGGCGCGCCAAGCTGACGGCCAAGTCACTGCGCACAGTGATCATCTACGGGATGGCGCTAGGTGGCATGAACTTCCTCTTCTATATGTCACTGCGCACTGTCCCCCTGGGAATTGCCGTAGCGCTCGAATTCACAGGCCCGCTTGCTGTAGCTATCTATGCCTCGCGCCGAGCTGTCGACTTCGTGTGGATTGCTCTGGCGATCATTGGCCTGCTTCTGTTGATTCCGACGGACAAGGCCAGTAGCGGCATTGATCTGATAGGGGCCGCTTACGCGCTGGGCGCCGGCGTATGCTGGGCGCTCTACATTTTGTTCGGCCAAAAGGCGGGAAATGACAATGGCGTCCAAACCGCCGCGCTCGGGGTAATGATTGCCGCCCTCTTCGTTGCACCGATCGGCATCGTGCATGCCGGCGCCGCGCTGCTGACGCCGGCACTGATCCCTGTCGCCATCGGCGTGGCGATTCTGTCCACTGCCCTGCCCTACACCCTTGAGATGGTCGCACTAACACGCCTTCCCGCCCGTACTTTCGGCACACTGATGAGTATCGAGCCGGCGTTCGGCGCCCTCTCCGGCCTGTTTTTCCTGCACGAGCATCTATCGCTCGCCCAGTGGCTGGCCATCACCTGCATTATCCTGGCCTCGGTCGGTGCCACTTTGACGATGCGCCACGAATCCAAACCACTGGTACCCGCCGACTGATCATCTTTAACCCCAGCTCTGGTATTTGCCGCTCATTTAGGCCATGTTTAGGCCGTAACCGAATGTCATTCATGGAGAATTTCGACACGGACTGCATGAACGCTTCGCTCGAGAGCGAGTAAAGCAGCCCTGTTCTTTGCAGGGCGGCTATTAAGGATGGGAATGAAACGAATTTTGATACTGTTGCTGGTTGTGGGCATCGCGGGGTGTGCCGCCACCACTAAAACAGAAGTGAAACGCGGTAAAAAAGGACTGCATATCAACTGTTCGGGCCTGTCCTCCTCCTGGGACCAGTGCTACACCAGTGCCGCCAATTCATGCGGCGCCAAGGGTTATCGAGTGATTGCCAAGTCCGGCGACAACTCCGAAGAGCCAGGGGACTATCCCTTTGGTCTCAACCCTGCCGGCTATACCAGCCGCAGCATGATCGTCATCTGCAAATAGCTGCCCGAGCAGTCTCCCTGACTGCTCATCTTAAATTTCCACACAGGCCAGGCCATTTACGACATGGCGACTAAACTCCTGCTCGATCATCGAGCCAATGGAGTTCCCATGACGCACAACAACAAAATCGTATTGGTGGTAGGCGCCGGTGACGCAACCGGCGGCGCCATAGCCAAGCGCTTTGCCCGCGAAGGTTACATCGCCTGCGTTACCCGTCGTAGTGCCGACAAACTGCAACCACTGGTAGACAGCATTCAATTGGCGGGCGGGCAAGCCCATGGCTTTGCCTGTGATGCACGTAAAGAAGAAGACGTGATCGCACTGGTAGAGCAAATCGAAACGGAGCTGGGGCCCATTGAAGCGTTCGTCTTCAACATCGGTGCGAACGTGCCTTGCAGCATTCTGGAAGAAACCGCACGCAAGTACTTCAAGATTTGGGAGATGGCGTGTTTCTCCGGCTTCTTGAACGCGCGCGAAGTCGCCAAGCGTATGGCCACCCGTAAACGCGGCACCATCCTGTTCACCGGCGCAACTGCCGGCTTGCGTGGGGCCGCGGGATTTGCCGCATTCGCCGGGGCCAAACATGGTATCCGCGCCCTGGCCCAAAGCATGGCGCGGGAATTAGGCCCGATGAACATCCACGTCGCCCATGTAGTAGTCGATGGCGCCATTGATACCGAGTTCATTCGCGAAAATTTCCCGCAAAAATATGCCCTCAAGGATCAGGACGGCCTCCTCAACCCTGACCACATCGCCGAAAACTACTGGTACCTGCACAGCCAGCCCCGGGACGCCTGGACGTTCGAGCTGGACCTGCGCCCCTGGAACGAACCCTGGTAACACGCCCCTATAACAATAAGCAGCGAGTATCGACCATGAGTAAAACCCTGGAATTTTTCTTTGATCTCGGTAGCCCCGCGACTTACCTGGCCTATACCCAACTACCGGCACTCTGCACCGAGACCGGCGCGCATCTGGTCTATCAACCGATGCTGTTGGGCGGCGTATTCAAGGCTACTGGCAACGCCTCACCGATCACTGTGCCGGCCAAGGGTCGCTACATGCTGGATGACTTGGCGCGCTACGCCAAACGCTACAATGTACCGCTCAGGTTCAACCCGCACTTTCCCATCAATACACTGGTACTGATGCGCGCAATCACCGGCATACAAATCCATGAGCCTGAGCGCTTCTCCGACTTTATCGACTGCCTGTTCCGCGCCCTCTGGGTGGAAGGCCGACACCTGGGCGATCCCGAGGTCGTGGCCCACGTGCTGACCGAGCATGGGTTCGACCCAGAGCAGGTATTGGCCCTGTCCAATGATGAAGCCGTCAAAAACGCGCTCAAGGACAAAACCGAACAAGCCGTTAAACGCGGCGTGTTCGGTGCCCCCAGCTTTTTTGTAGGCAATCAGCTGTTCTTTGGTCAGGACCGACTGGACTTCGTGCGCGAAGCCCTCAGCTAAATATAGCTTGCAGCCGGCGCAGGCCGGCTGCAGCCAATCAAATAGCTGTGGTACGCACCTGCAACCACTCAAGCGCCGCACCACTGAGCAGCGGGCTCAAGCGCTCACGCACCTCGGCGTGATAGGCGTTGAACCATTCGCGCTCATCCGCCGTCAGCAACGACGGTTCCAGGCAACGGGTGTCAATCGGGCACAAGGTCAGGGTTTCGAACTTGAGGAACTCCCCAAACTCGGTCTTGCCCGCTTCACGGTTCAACACCAGGTTTTCGATGCGTACACCCCAACGACCAGGGCGATAAGTCCCCGGCTCGATGGAAGTAATCATCCCAGGTTGCATCGCTGTTTGTGGCGCGGCAGCGGCCTGGTAGGCAATAACCTGCGGCCCCTCATGCACATTGAGGAAATAACCTACGCCATGACCTGTACCGTGACCGTAGTCCACCCCTTCGGCCCAGATCGGCGCACGGGCAATCGCATCCAGCAACGGTGAGAGAATACCTTTGGGGAAGTGTGCACGGGACAGGGCAATCACCCCCTTGAGTACCCGCGTGCAATCGCGCTTCTGCTCATCACTCGGGGTACCGATGGGCACCATCCGCGTGATGTCCGTGGTGCCGCCCAGGTACTGGCCACCGGAATCGATCAATAGCAAGCCATCGCCTTCGATCAGGGCATGCTCTTGTTCAGTCGCGTGGTAATGCGGCATGGCGCCGTTGGCGTTGAACGCAGCAATGGTGTTGAAGCTCAGCGACACATAGCCAGGGCGGCGGGTACGCGCCGCAGTCAAGTGTTCGTCGATCGTCAGTTCGGTAATGCGCTCGCGGCCCAGGGCGCTGTCGAGCCAGGCAAAAAATTCGCACAACGCAGCGCCATCCTGCTCCATGGCCTGACGAATATGTTCCGCGTCCGCCAGGCTCTTGCGGGATTTTGCGAGCGTAGTCGGGTTGAGTCCTTCAACCAGCTTGACGCCGGCATCGAGATTTTCCAGCAAGCCGGCCGTCACGCGTACGGGGTCCACTTGCAAACTGGCCCCCGACGGTACGGCACGCAGTGCATCGGCCACTTCGCTGTAGTCGCGCAACGTCACGCCATCCTGCTCGAGCATCACCCGCAACTCGGCATCGACCTTGCCCAGCGCGACAAACAACGTAGCCTGCTGTTGGTTGATCAACGCAAAAGACACAAACACCGGGTTGAAGGACACATCACCGCCACGCAGGTTGAACAACCAGGCGATGTCGTCCAGCGTCGCGATGAAATGCCAATCGGCGCCCTTGTCTTTCAAGCTGGCGCGCAGTGCGGCGAGTTTCTCGCCACGGCTGACGGTGGCTTGAGGCGGCAGATGCTGGTAGATCGGCTGGTTTGGTAGCGTCGGGCGGTCTTGCCAGACTTCGTCGAGCAGGTCGATATCAGTGCGCAAGCGGGCGCCGCGCTCGGCCAGCTTGCCCCCCAGAGTACGTGCCGAAGCCACGGCCATGACCGCGCCGTCCACAGCCACTACGCCACCTTCAGGGGTTTGCTCGGCCAGCCATTCCAACGGCCCAGGCTGGCCCGGTTGCAGCTTTACCAACTCAATGCCACTGCCCTTGAGTTCCTTGGTCGCCTGCTCCCAGTAACGGCTATCGGCCCAGACCCCGGCAAAATCCGCCGTGACGATCAGTGTCCCCACCGAACCATGGAACCCCGACAACCATTGGCGCCCCTGCCAGTAGCCCGGCAAGTATTCGGACAAGTGCGGGTCAGCCGATGGCACCAGCAGGGCGTGAATGCCCTCGCGGCGCATCAGTTCACGGGTATGCGCCAGGCGCTGGGGAACCGTTCCATGGGTCAAAGGCTGCGTACTCATTGTGTCTCCTGCTAACCACGAATAATTGTTATATGTTGCCAATGATAAATCAGACCGCCCAAAACGCCGGGGCGCTGGCCAATGCTGCCTTGATCAACTGTGCGGCTTCGTCGATGTCCTGTTCGGTGGTAAACCGGCCCAGGCTCAAGCGAATGGTACGACCGGCGGTGCGAGCATCATGCCCCAGGGCCAGAAGCACATGGGACGGTGCGTTGCTTGCCGAATTGCACGCCGAAGTCGCGGAAAAGGCAATGCCCGCGCTCAGTGTGGCAGAGTTGAACTCACCCTCGCTGAACGTCAGGCTCAGAGTATGTGGAATACGCTGAGTTGGGCTGCCATTGAGGCGCAAGCCGGTAACTGACGTCAGGTGATCCAGCAGGCGCTGGCGCAACGCTGCAATCCGAGCCTTCTCATCAGCAAAGGACGCTGCCGCCAAGGCAAACGCCGTCCCCATGCCGGCAATCTGATGGGTCGCCAGGGTGCCAGAACGCAAGCCCCCTTCGTGTCCACCGCCATGAATCTGCGCCAGCACTTTCTGCTGCGCCAAAGGCCCGACATACAACGCGCCGATACCTTTGGGGCCGTACAGCTTGTGCGCGGAGAATGACATCAAATCCACCGGCCACAGGCCCAGGTCGATGGCTACCTTGCCAGCCCCTTGCGCCGCGTCCACATGAAACAACGCGCCATGCTCACGTACCCGCGCACCGATGGCCGGGATGTCATTCAGGGTGCCCAGCTCGTTATTGACCAGCATCAGCGAGACCAGGAAGGTGTCCTCGCGCAGGGCTTCGCTGACCGCTTCGACGCTGATCAAGCCGTCCGCATCCGGCACCAGGTAGGTCACCGCCACGCCGGCTTCCTGCAGTTGCCGCGCAGTATCCAGTGTGGCCTTGTGCTCGATCTGGCTGGTGATGATATGCCCACCCGCCACACCCCGGGCCTGGGTCACTCCCTTGAGCGCCAGGTTGTTGGACTCCGTGGCGCCGGAGGTCCAGACGATCTGCTCCGGCTGGGCGCCGACCAGTTCAGCGACCTGGCGACGCGCCTGTTCAACCGTGTGCCGGGCCGCCTGGCCGAATGCATGGGAACTGGACGCCGGGTTACCAAAATTGGCATTGAAGCCCAGGCACTCGACCATCACCTGGATAACCCGCTCATCCACCGGCGTGGTAGCGGCGTAGTCAAAATACAACGGACGTTTATTCATGACGTTAGAACTCGCAGAGCGTGCTCCCGAAAGCAGCGTCTCGGGGGGGCATCGACCGGAACAGAGGTCGTCAGGTTTAACCGATCGAATGCCATTAAAGAAGGTAACTTTATTTAAATGTGCGTAGGAACGCTCCTGGAATTGAGCTTAACAGGCTGAAGTAGCTCCATGGCAAACAAAAAGCCCGAGGTTCCTTAAGGGAATCCTCGGGCTTTTTATCGTAAGAGGCCGGCTCAACTGGGGCGACCATGCAGGACTACGCTGCGCTCGGCGTTCATTTCACCCTGGCGATCAAAAGAGAAAGGCTTCTGTGGCTGGCCAAGCAACGCAGCGCGCTGCTGCTGATATTCGTCAAACGACAAGCCGCGACGGCTCAGCGCCTCCAGGGCCAATTGCCTGGTCTCCTCGGCGGTGTATGGACGCAATTCCGGGGCTGGATGGGACGCACATCCGGCAAGGACAGAGGTAACAAGTAGCAGCGAAACAGCGAGGAAACGGTTCATGGCGGCGGCTCTGCGAGAGGGGGTTCAAGTCAATGAACACAGGCTACTCCCGGTCCTTCTCGGTGAAAAATCATCGCCCGTGATAGTCGCTATCAACCGGCACGCCACCTTCAACAATCAGCTGCTAATATTCCTTAAAGATCTATAAATATGCAAACACATCCATTTACGGAATAAATCATTTTCTCTATAAATAGCTTCACACGTCAGCAACTGTGCAGTGGCAACAGCCAACCCCAAAACTGGGGTCAGACAACAACTCCCTTTCTCGGCAGCGAGCGCCATACCCATACAGATCAAAGCCTGAACCCGTTGGTACAGCCCTTGTTCAACCTACTTCACCTCTGTTGCTCAGTACCCCGCCGTTAAAATTGAGCCAGTCCCTGCCGATCCCGACGTTCTACTCCTGAGAGAGGTGCCCATGCAGCTTTTGACCCTACCGCCCTCGCCCGCCCTTGCGACCTCGATCCGCGCCACGGCCCAGGTCTTCGAAGACCCCAAATCCCAGGCACTGCTCGACCATATCCAACAAGTGGCGCCCAGCGAAGCCAGCGTGCTGATCATCGGCGAGACCGGCACCGGCAAAGAGCTGGTGGCGCGGCATATCCACAACCTCAGCGCTCGGCGCAACCGGCCGTTCGTAGCGGTGAACTGCGGGGCGTTCTCTGAATCCCTGGTGGAAGCCGAGTTGTTCGGCCACGAGAAAGGCGCGTTTACCGGCGCCCTCAGCGCCAAGGCCGGCTGGTTCGAAGAGGCAGACGGCGGCACCTTGTTTCTCGATGAGATCGGCGACCTGCCGATGGCCATCCAGGTCAAACTGCTGCGGGTGTTGCAGGAGCGCGAAGTGGTGCGCCTGGGCTCACGCAAAAGCATACCTATTGATGTAAGAGTCCTGGCCGCCACCAACGTACAACTGGAAAAGGCCATCAACGCCGGGCATTTTCGCGAAGATCTGTACTACCGCCTCGATGTGGTCAGCCTGGAGCTGAGCCCGCTGCGCGAGCGCCCCGGCGATATCATGCCGCTGACCCGCCACTTTATCCAAGCCTACAGCCAGCGCCTGGGCTACGGCCCGATCACCATCAGCAGCGAGGCCGAGCACAAACTCAAGCGCTACAGTTGGCCGGGCAATATTCGCGAGCTGGAAAACGTGATTCACCACACCTTGCTGATCTGCCGCAACGGCGTGATCGAACGCGACGATCTGCGCCTGTCAAATATGCGCATCGAGCGCCAGGACGACAGCCAGCACGCCACCGACAACAGCGCCGAAGCCTTGCTTGCGCGGGCGTTTCAAAAGCTCTTCGAGGAACAGGCCGGCGCCCTGCATGAAAAAGTCGAGGACGCTTTATTACGCGCCGCTTACCGCTTCAGCCATTACAACCAAGTACACACCGCCAACCTGCTGGGCCTGAGCCGCAACGTTACGCGCACGCGCCTGATCAAGATCGGCGAGCTGGCGGTAAACAAACGCCGGCCCGGGCAAACGCTGCTGGGCGAACGGATGCTGCATTTATCCATTTAAGCGGCAGTGCAAAGCATCGTCCTGACTGCGCTCAAAACTGCGCAACACCTGGAATGATCCGAAGGTTACAGCCGTCGCTTGATGCGCGCGGATCAGTGTCCAGAAATCTTCGTCGCCGTGCTCGAAACGCTTGAAGGCTGCTTCTCCGTCCTCGCGGGATTGCCATTGCAGGTAATTGAGCACCCGCCGCCCATCATCGCTGACCTGCACACTGGCACTCAGAAAGCCACCATGGCTTGCCGCGAGGCGCTCGCTCTGGGTGGTCAAGGCCGCCACCAGGGCTGATTGCTGGCGGGGCTCGATCTGAAATT
This sequence comes from Pseudomonas sp. HN8-3, assembly GCF_020790195.1. Lineage (NCBI taxonomy): Bacteria > Pseudomonadati > Pseudomonadota > Gammaproteobacteria > Pseudomonadales > Pseudomonadaceae > Pseudomonas > Pseudomonas sp. HN8-3. Next base: position 2,129,616 of record NZ_CP086206.1, on the reverse strand, counting down.
CGATCAATTGAGTGAAGCTGCGATTTTTCTCTGATACCTGCATGAGCACTCCCCTTTCTCTGTAGGCAGAATCTTGCGATTCGATGTCACGCAGGGTAAAACCTCTAGTTAAGTCGAGGTCAAGCACTGTTTGGGAGTCTTACATGCTCAGCAACGAACTCAGCGTCGGTCAGTTGGCCGCCCGCAGCGGCGTAGCGGTCACCGCCCTGCACTTCTACGAATCTAAAGGGCTGATCAAGAGCAATCGCAATGCCGGCAATCAACGGCGATATCCACGGGACGTACTGCGCCGGGTGGTGCTGATCAAAATTGCCCAACGCCTGGGCATTCCGCTGGCGACCATTGGCGAGGCATTGCGGGCCCTGCCCGATGGGCGCACACCGAACGCTCACGACTGGGAACGGCTGTCGGCCTTGTGGCGTCAAGATCTGGATGAGCGCATCAACAAGCTGACGCTGCTGCGCGACAAGCTCAATGGTTGTATCGGGTGCGGGTGCCTGTCGATGGAGGCGTGCCCGTTGCGCAATCACGATGACCAGTTGGGTGAGCGTGGCCCTGGTGCGCAACTGCTGGAGCCCACGCTTGATTCCGATCGGTAAAGCCGGTTGCGCAATGCAACGTGACCTATAGTGAAAAGGCTGTAACTCCATAACCACAATCAAAGGAGAACGTTATGAGCGTTAAACCTATTCCCGAGGGTTACCACGGCATTACTCCCTACCTGGGCATCAACGAGGCCGCAAAGGCGATAGAGTTCTACAAAAAGGCCTTTGGCGCCTCGGTGTTCATGCGCCTGGACATGCCCGACGGCAGGGTCGGCCATGCGGAGCTGCGTATTGACGAAGCGGTGATCATGCTAGGCACGCCCTGTGACGAAACGGCCCTGCGCAATCCCGACTCACATCCCAGTGTCGGTTTGCACCTGTATGTGAATGACGTGGACGCACAATTCAAACAGGCGGTTGATGCCGGCGCCAGCGTAGTGTCCGAGCCGCAGGATCAGTTCTATGGGGATCGCTCGGCGAGTGTGAAGGATCCGTTCGGTCACCTCTGGTTCCTGGCCACCCATAAGGAGGACCTGACCGAGGAGCAAATCCGCCAGCGTGCCATGCAGATGTTCAAGCAAAATTAACCCTGTGGGCGTGAGCTTGCTCGCGCCTGCAACACGCCACGCCTTGCCCCAGGTTCCAGCCGGCCAACACGCGTGGCCTGCTCCGGCAAGCTAAAGGCCTGTGTGGAGTCTGGAACACTTCAAGGGTTTGTCGATCTGACACCCCGGTACGCATTGCGCCCCAGCCATACCGTCATGACCAACAAGGCGGTCAATGGCAGCCCATGGAACAACACGATCACCTGGGCCGGCGTCCACGTCACATAGAACGGCCCGACCACCAGCATGCCCACGCCAAAACCGGCCATCTGGATCAGGGTCAAGAGGCTGAACAGCGGCAAGCGCAAGCTATCGGGCTCGCTTTGCGCACGGGAGATCAACGCCACCTCGGACAATCCATCGCCCAGCCCTGCCCACACCACCAGCAACAGCGCCAGCCACAGTTCGGTCTGCTGGAATGTCAGGATAAAGCCGCTGGACATCAACGCCACACCGAGCATGAACAAGCGCTCCATGCCTTGAGTGCCACGACCTTTCAACACTGCACTGGCGATGCGCGCGCCAACAAACTTGCCACAGGCCCACACGGCCAGCAGATAGCCCATGACCGTCTTGGCCGTGTCCGGTGAAATGTACTGCGACAGCACTGGCCAGCCGACGTTATGGGCCGCGCTGCCAAGGGTGTCGAGCATGCTGATCAGCAACATCGCAGCCAGCACCGGCGCACCGCGCAACCCCTTGGTCAGCTCGTGCCATTCGGCGGCCAGCCCGCGATGCGCGGCAACGGCAACGCTAAACAACGCGCGCAAGGGCAAGACCAGGCAAGCGGCAATCACATAGGTGCCGATGTTGACGGCAAACACCGCTTCAAATCCGCCCGTGGCGATCAGCAAGCCGGAGAGCAAACTTCCGAAGACCGCGCCGGTGGCGGCCGCCGAGGTGATCCATGCATTGGTATTCACCCGCTGCTCCAGCGCGACCCAGGTGGGCAACTGACTGTTGAGGCCAATGGCAAACAGCGAATTGCACAGGCCGATACCGAAGGCGATAAAGGGAAGAAGGGTGAGTTGATGGGCCGGTAACAACACCAGCAGCGGCGTCAGCAACAGCGCCCGGGCCAGGTCCAACCCCGCCAACGTCCCACGCCCGGCAAACCGCCGAAAAAACGGGATGCCAAACAGGCTGGCGACAATCCCGCCGGTGACCCGGCACGCCAGGAAAATGCTGACAAACACTACGCTCTGGCTGAGCCAGTACACATAAGTGGACAACGCCACCATGTTGAGGAACGCGCCAAAATCCGACACACCGCGAGCAAAGATGATCAGGCGAGCGTTGCGGGTCGACAGATTCAGTTGTTGATGGTGGCTCATGCAGGCTGTGCCTCCTCGACACTGCGCAGGCTTACCAAGAGCACATCGCGCCAGGCCGGTGCCGTCTCCACCCGCGGTCGCACCTCCCCGGCCCGATGGTAGAACCCACGGTCGTTGATCACGATAGTCTCCAGAAATTTCTCCATCGGCAGTTGCAGCAGCCGGCTGTGCTCCGTTTCGTCGGCAAACACCTCCGACACCACCGGCACCGTGTTGCATTCGCCAATAAAGTGCATGAACACCCAATCCAGGCCGTCCTGGTGAATCCCCGAAGTGGTCGGGCTGCTCGATGGCCCATCCGCCCGCACCCGGAACTGATGGATATCGATCGTATAGGTCTGTTCGCCCAGGTGCGGGGTAATCACTGCAAGGTCCGTCGCCAGCAGCTTCTGCATGAGTGGGTGCTCGATAAAGCCCTCCTCGCTATAGCTCAGGTGGTTCACGCCCTGGCGATAGTTCACCGCGTAGGTGACCGGCGATTTGAACGCCGTATTCCTGTCGATCTGCAATTGCCGTGACGGTAACAGACGATAGCGCAAGATGCGCCGTTCGCGGTGGGTGTAAGTCCTGAACGCCTCGTCGCGCACCAGGTTATCCCAATACGCGCGAAAGCTTTGCTCCTCACCCGGTTCAACTTTGACCAGTTCGCGAAAGTCCGGGCGATGACAGAAGTGATGTTCGCGCAAAAGCGCCGAAATCTGAGGGATGTCCATATCGCTATCCTGCAACCGGTGGATCGATGAGGATGCGCAGGTGTTGCTGCAACGCATCGTGCAAGGCATGGGCGTCGGCGGCATTGCCAACCTGGGCCCAGCATTTGAGCAAATAATGCTCCTCGATATCCGCGTCAATGTAGTGGCCGGGGTCCTGCGGGGCGTATTCCAGCACCGAGCGGTGTTGGTCCAGGAACTGCAGGCCGTCAATGCCCCTGAAAAGGCCACTGTGCTGCGGATAAATCGCCAGCATCGCGTAGTGTTGCCCCGCCTCGGCGATCTTATGTGCGCCGGCCTCCAACTGTGCATTGATGCCCTTCTCGCCCAACAACAATCCCATGTACAACTGATAAGGATCGACACCGGCCAAGTCGCGGAACGCCGAGTTCACATACAGTCCGCCCAGGCGCGGGTTGATCTCGATGACCACCGGCCCTGCGTCCGTCATGCGAAACTCGAAATGCACCACAGCGTTGGTCAGGCCCACCGCGTGCAGGCAGTCCACCGCGTACTGGCGGATCTGCTCACACTGGGCCTGGCTGAACGACGTCGGCGGGGAAATCAGCAGGTTCTCAAGGACGGTGCCGCTGCGCTCGGTCAGCAGCAGTTTTTCATTGATCAGCAGCGGATGGACACGCTCGCCGGCAATCACACATTCCACACTGCCTTCGATGCCAGGAATATAACCTTCCAACAGAATGCTGCGCCCTGGCAGGTATTCACGCCGCAGCCCACCCTCAGGCGGCAGGGCGTGCGCACAGCCGTAGAAGTCCGCATAAGCGGCGGCGCCATGATCACTCACGAAATGCCGATAGTGGCTACGTAGCTCCTCCCAGTTCGAGCATTTTTTGATAAACGCCGAAGCCCCGCCAAAGGGCGGTTTGGCGATCAGTGGATAACCCACGCGCTCGGCGCCTTGCTGGAGTTCCTGTTCGTTGTTGCACAGCACGAACGGTACCGAACGCAACTCATGCTGTTTCAACACGCGGCGCATCAAGAACTTGTTAATGCACGCCGCAATCGCCTCTGGGTGGCTGTAGACCAAGCCCAACCGCTGACACGCCTGCGCAACGATACAGCCCACCTCCCCTTGTGCGGACGGGTGCCCGGCCTGGCAGAAAATCCCCCGCACCTGATAACGCCCGTCCAACTGTCCGACCAACTCCAGGATGGACTGCTCACTGAGCGTTTCGAGCAGGAACACTTCGTCACTGTCGTCCCTGAGTCGTTGCAGGTGCTTGCGCCCCGCCACGGCGGCCGTCAAACACGCCAAGCCGTGGGCGCGGGCCACCGTGAAATGCGGTTCCCGGTAGCGGTAGCGAGCGCAAGCGCTGTCATCCACATCAATAAACAGAATCGCACCCTGTTTCATACCGCATCCTGCCAACTGCACCATTGGCCCTCCCAGTTGCGAAAACGGTAAGTACGCTGCCCATCGCGAACTTCAAAATGCGGTAAGTCTTCAGGTTTTTCAAAGTCCAACAACGGCACGGTGAACTTGCCTTGTGCGTGAGGTAGTACATATTCGGGCAGGGCAATATTCGATACGCGGCGTTTGAGCCGATCCATTATGACGATGGCTTGGCTGATCGAGGCCTTATACTCTGAAGCACCGGGTGAAAACGGCATGAAGTGATATAAGTAATAGGGCTTTACGCCCAGACGATAAAGATCAATGAATAATTTATGCAACGTCGCTTCATCATCATTCACGCCACGCAACAGCGGCATGTTAGAGAATACTATCGGCACCACGCCCTGAATCCGTTTAACCGCGACGGCAAAATCAGCACTGAGTTCGAGCGGGTGGCAGACATGCACACCAAATGCATTGACTTTGTACTTGTGCAGCATCGCCACCAACTCATCGGTCACGCGAAACGGGTTGAAACTCAACGCCCGCGAATGAATGCGTATCAGCAGGTCATCACGAATGCCGCGCAATGCGGCCAGCATCTCCTCAAGCTTGCGGTCGGCCAGCATCAGTGGGTCACCGCCACTGAGAATCACCTCTTCAATCGCCGGGTTAGCGCGAATGTACTCCACCGAATCCTTGAACGAGTCGGTGTTGGCGTTAGCTTTGTCGGTGCCCACCTGCAGCGTGCGCAGCGCCTCGAAACAGAACTGGCAATAGGCATTGCAGGTGTTGGTGGTGCGCAGGATCACGCGGTTGTCGTACTTGTGCTGGCAGATGGGCGTCTTCATCTCATGATTGAGTTCCCAATTTTCGGAACTGCCGTCGTAGTCGCCCTGCACCTGTTCGCTCCAATACGGTACTACCTGGCGCCACAGTGGGTGGTCCATCACCTCGCCGGTGGTGAGTGAACGCTTGATCAAATCAATGTAGTAAGGCGTGATCTGCATCTTGCGATCTTGCAAGTTGTGCTCGATATGCGCCGTTGTGGCCTCGCCCCATCCACCGCAGGCATTGCGCAGTGCAGGTTCATCGCGGATGGCATTCTTCTGCTGCCAACGCCAGTCTTGCCACTGAACTGAACGATGCATGGCTTGATCAAAAATCGACATGAGTTTGAACTCTCTGTTAAGGCATAGGGACGCGTACTTTTCCAGCGCAGGAAAAGTATTATTCGCAACAATGACAACCGACGGGCAGGCGACAGACCACGATCAAGTAACTAATTTGATCACCGGCACCAGAGAGATATAACAGTTCGCCACTTGAGGGCGCGAATAAACGACTAGCACGGTCATGCAATCAACTTCCTTTTTATAATATTTCGACTTCCAAGTCCGCACCCACTAAAGCCGATACCCGCCAATGTGTCAATACAATAAACTTGTAATTTGTCTGGAATTAACCTGCCCCCGCGCCAACACCCTTTAATGACAAGGGGGGGCTTTCGTTCAAGCCAAGCTATTTGAAAAACAAATAATACTGAAAGCAACGCGCGCCGCTGTTATAGAGAGCGTTATTTCTACTTATATAACTACGTAGCCGCACTTCCGCTGAGCCAGGGGCTGGGCGCGAGGCAGTGGCGCTCAAATGCATGGCTGATGACGAAATCACCCAGCGGCATGATCACGTCCCTGGAGGTCAGGCCCGGCCGCACGCAAGCCGCTGAACGCCTGCGGGCTGGTGTATTGCGTGTTCGATCAGCTCTCAAATGCGGCCTGAATGTGAACCTGAAACATTTTCTTTCATATGCGCCTTAGGGATTTCTCATTCTCATTCGTCTTAATTTAGATACAGCCCGTCGCGTCAGCAAAAGCTACGACTGGCCTTTTCCGGGCTTTCATTGCCCCCTTCGCTCAAGACCCTCATTCATATGTCGAAGAAGTCACGCTCCAAACTCTGGTTTCTCGTACATAGCTGGCTGGCGTTGCCCATCTGGTTCTTTGTACTGATCGTCTGTGTCACCGGCACCCTGGCCGTGGTGAGCCAGGAAATCGTGTGGCTGGCCAACCCGGATATCCGTGCGAGCAAGCCGTCGGATGACGCCCAGCCACTGAGCTTTGACCAGGTGATCGCGGCCATCAAGCGCGATGAGCCCAAGGCAATCGTCCAGTCCATCATTCGCCCGGATGAGTCGCACTTCGCCCTGAGCGTCGGCCTCAGCTACCCGGATGGGCGCTCGGTGGACGTCTACGCCAACCCCTATACCGGAGCGATCCAGGGCATCAGCCCCTCGTTCAACTTCCAGCAATTTACCCGCGCGCTGCATGGCTGGTGGCTGGTGCCGTTCACCAATGGGTACAGCTGGGGCTGGTACCTGGTATCCGCGCTGGGCTTGCCACTGCTTGCCTCGCTGATCACCGGGCTGGTGGTGTACAAACGCTTCTGGAAAGGTTTCCTGCGCCCTACCCTGCGTATCCGACACGGTGCGCGGATCTTCTGGGGCGACTTTCACCGCCTGAGCGGCATCTGGTCCATCTGGTTTATCGCGGTCATTTCAATCACCGGCACCTGGTTCCTGATCGAGGCGGCCTTGAGCGACAACCAGATATCCATTTCCAGTGAGCCCATCGTGCCGGTGATTGCCCGTGAAAAGGTGCCATTGTCGGCGTCGGGCGTCCCGGCACCGATGATCCCTATCGATAAGGCCATCGACATCGCCGCCGAAAAAATCCCGGGGCTGGACGCCAGCTTTGTGTTCATGCCAAGCAACGCGTACAGCCACCTGCAAATCGGCGGGCGCGGCTGGTACCCGTTGATGTTCCAGACCGCGCAACTGAACCCCTATGACGGTGAAATTGCTGTCTCGAACCTGTTGTCCGACCGCACCCCCCTGGAGTTCGTCACCGAGTCGATGCGCCCGCTGCACACAGGTGACTTCGGCGGTTTGTGGATCAAGTTGATCTGGGCCTTCTTCGGCCTGGTGCTGAGCATGATGGTATTGAGCGGCTTGCTGATCTGGACCAAGCGCACGGCCCTGGCCACCCTCAATGCCCTCAAGCGCGAAGCCAAGACGCAACGTCAGCCCGCTTCTATCCCGGCCATGCAGGCCAAAACCTCGGAGGCACAGCGATGAGCAAGGTCGCGACCGTACCGCCATCCCCCCTGCGCGCCTTCTGGCTGAAATGGCGTTTTCACATCAATGTTCTGCTGTTGCTGATACCGCTGGGGTTCATGCCCAAGTACTTCGCCGACGCCGCGCTGTTTCGCGGGGATGCCGGCATCGGCGAGCGCGTAGCCGGGCAAGTGCAAGTCGGCCCCTGGAGCCTGACCCTGGCCGAGTTCCGCAATGAAGGCCCGAGCCCGAACCCGGCCGGGCCGATGAAATTCTTCAACGCCGCCCTGTGTGACACCTGCGCCAACGAAGTCAAGGCCACCTACCTGCGTATCGGTAAACCCCGCAGCCTGCGGGCCGCCGGGGTGATCTTCTTCGGTACGCCATACCGTATGGGCGCCGCCCTGCCGGTGCCGGAACGCACACCAGTGGACGCCGAAGTCTGGGTGACCATGGAAGGCTGGGACGGCAGCATGCACCAGGGTTCCATCCCGCTGAACCAGGCTTCGCCTGCCACCATTGCCTGGCTGAACAAGCAAGGAGTCAAACCATGACGTTCAAGCGCCTGACCCGCGCCGCACTGTTACTGTGCGCCGGCTTGAGTACCACCGCCTTTGCCCACAACCCGATGTGCGAATGCAAGGAAATCCCCGGCGAGCAGATCCAGTGCAAAGGCGGTTTTTCCGACGGCAGTGGCGCACCCGGCGTGACGCTGGATGTGATCGGCTACGACGAAACCATCCTGGTGCCCGGCAAGCTCGGTGAAGATTCGACCCTGACCTTCAAGAAGCCCGCAGCCGAGTTCTATGTGCTGTTTGATGCAGGCCCCGGCCACGTGGTGGAAATCGACCAAGCGGATATCCAGGCGCAATGAGTACTACACAGGTTGTACGCCCCGCCGGTGCCGGCCATGAAACGCTCTATGTGCTGCTGCTGTGCCTGATCATCCTGGCGGTGGCGGGCACGGTCGTGGCGCTGCACGGTGAAACCCAGGAAATTGCGGCGGTGCCAAGCCACCAGTTGGACGCCCGCCGTGACCTGAGCGCCGCCGAGCAAGGCATCTACGCCGACCTGCGGGTGACTCTGGATGAAATCCACTTGTTGCAGCAGGAGCAAAGCGCCCTGCCGACACCTGAGCAACTGGCCGACGAAGGCTTCGCCCCCTTTGCCCAGGATGCCAGCTCGGTCAGCCGTGGTGGCCATCGCTGGCAGTTACTCCCCTCGGCCGCCTACCTGGGCTTGAGCCAGGCACCGGTCACCAGCGGCTCGCTGCTGATGCGCGTGCAGGGCGACGAGCCGGATATCTGGCTCAACCGCAGCGTCAATCTTGCCGCCCCCTCCGACCTCACTGACCAGGCACTGATCGCAGCCGGCTGGCAGCAAGTGGTTGCACAATTCGATGCCGGCGTGACCCGCCAGCATCGTCACTGAACGAGAAGACCGATTGCTCATGTCTATTTCATCGCCCCTGTTGCGCCTGTTGCTGGTCAGCTTTCTCAGCCTGCTGCTCGCTCCCCTGGCGAATGCCGAAGCAGCTAAACGCCTGCGTATCGGTATCACCCTCCACCCCTACTACAGCTACGTGGCCAATATCGTCGGCGACAAGGCTGAAGTGGTACCGCTGATCCCGGCCGGCTTCAATCCACACGCCTACGAGCCCCGCGCCGACGACATCAAGCGCATCGGCACCCTGGACGTGATCGTGCTCAACGGGGTTGGCCATGACGACTTCGCCGACCGCATGATCGCCACCAGCGAGCGCCCGGACATCAAGGTGATCGAGGCCAACGCCAACGTGCCGCTGCTGGCGGCCACCGGCAATGCCGCGCGCGGTGCGGGCAAGGTGGTCAACCCGCACACCTTCCTGTCGATCAGTGCATCGATTGCCCAGGTCAACAACATCGCCCGCGAGTTGGGCAAGCTCGACCCGGACAACGCCAAAACCTACACCCAGAACGCCCGCACCTATGGCAAGCGCCTGCGCCAGATGCGCGCCGACGCCCTGGCCAAGTTGACCAGCGCCCCCAACCCGTACCTGCGCGTTGCCACGGTGCACGCAGCCTACGACTATCTGTTGCGCGAGTTCGGCCTGGAAGTCACCGCAGTGGTAGAACCGGCCCACGGTATCGAGCCAAGCCCCAGCCAGTTGAAGAAAACCATCGATGAACTGCGCGCCCTGGATGTGAAGGTGATCTTTTCGGAGATGGATTTCCCGTCCACCTACATCGAGACCATCCAGCGTGAATCCGGGGTCAAGCTGTACCCGCTGTCGCATATTTCCTATGGCGACTACAGCGCTGAAAAATACGAAGTGGAAATGACCGGCAACCTCAACACCGTGGTCCGCGCAATCCAGGAGTCAGGGGCATGACCGCCGCCCAACAACTGAACGCCGTCAGCGTCGGCCCGACCCTGAACTTCGACCAGGTCTCGCTGACCCTGGGGCGCACCGTGATCCTCGACGACGTGAGTTTCCAGGTACAGCCAGGCAGCATCCATGCGCTGGTCGGTCCGAATGGCGGCGGCAAAAGCTCGCTGATCAAGACCCTGCTCGGCCAAACGCCCCACCAGGGCCGTTTAAGCCTGGAATGGCCGGCCACGCCCGGCACCATTGGCTACGTGCCCCAGGCGCTGGAGTTCGACCGCGGCCTGCCGATGACCGTCGACGATTTCATGGCTGCCATGTGCCAACGGCGGCCCGCGTTCCTTGGCCTGTCCCGGCATTACGCAGCGGCGATCGGTGACGCACTTGAGCGCGTCGGCATGCACGACAAACGCAAGCGTCGCATGGGCGCGTTGTCCGGCGGTGAACGCCAGCGCGTGCTGCTGGCCCAGGGCCTGATCCCTGCACCGCAATTGCTGGTGCTGGACGAACCCATGTCGGCCCTTGATGAAGCCGGCATCCAGGTGTTCGAACGGCTGCTCAATGATTGGCGCCTGGCCGGGATCACCGTGCTGTGGATCGAGCACGACCTGGAAGCCGTCGGCCGCCTGGCTGACCGTGTCACCGGCCTGAACCGTCGCGTGCTGTTCGACGCCACGCCAAAAGAGGCGCTGACCCCGGACCGCCTGCTGACCCTGTTCTCCACTCACCCGCGGAGCCCGGCACAATGAGTTATGAAGCCTTTCGCTTGATGGTCCAGGGCTGGGCGTCTTCCGGTTACCTGCCGGAAGCCCTGGCCTACGGGTTTGTGGTCAACGCCCTGCTCGCTGGCTTGCTGATCGGCCCGGTGCTGGGCGGCCTGGGCACTCTGGTGGTGGTCAAGCGCTTTGCGTTTTTCTCCGAAGCGGTCGGCCATGCTGCGCTGACCGGCGTGGCCGTAGGCATCCTGCTGGGCGAACCCTACACCGGGCCCTATGGCAGCCTGTTCGGCTACTGCCTGCTGTTCGGCATCCTGCTCAACTATCTGCGCAATCGTACCGGCCTGGCGCCGGATACCTTGATCGGCGTGTTCCTGTCGGTGTCGCTGGCGCTGGGCGCCAGCCTGCTGCTGATCCTGGCCGGCAAGATCAACGTGCATATCCTCGAAAACGTTTTGTTTGGCTCGGTACTGACGGTCAACGGCAATGACTTGCTGGTACTGGCAATCGTCGGTTCGCTGGTCATGGCCCTGGCATTGCCGCTGTACAACCGCATCATGCTCGCCAGCTTCAACCCGCAACTGGCGGCGGTGCGCGGTGTGGCGGTGAAGACGTTGGACTACCTGTTCGTAATCCTGGTAACGCTGATCACCGTGGCTGCGGTCAAGGTGATCGGCGCGATCCTGGTCGGTGCGCTGCTGGTGATCCCTGCCGCCGCGGCGCGCCTGTTGAGTCAATCGCTCAAGGGCTTTTTCTGGGTCTCGGTGCTGATCGCCACTGTGAGTACCCTGTGCGGCATCCTGCTGCCGATCATCTTCGACCTGCCGATCCCGTCCGGCGCTGCAATCATTCTGGTTGCCGGTATCGCCTTCGCCTTCGCCGCCATCGCTCGCGGCACCGTGCCCAGCCTCAAAGGGAATCTTGGATAATGCGCCCTGTCTTTCGCCCAATGGCCCTGGCCATCGCTTGCTTGATCAGTACATCGGCACTGGCTGCCGTTGATGGTTTTGACCCGAAGGAATTCAAGGCCGATCACGGCCTCGGCCATGCCGCGCTGACCAAGGCCAAGTCGGTAAAACCGGTCAAGGTGCTGGCCTCGCTGCCCATTACCTACGGTTTGGCCGAAGTGCTGCTCAAGGATACCGACGTGCAACTTGAACGCGCCGCGCCAGCCAACCTACCTGGCTCGCGGCAGGTGTCCTACTTCACCGGCCGCGGCGCGGCGGCACTCAACACCTTGGCGCAGGACGCCGACGCCGCCATCGGCTTGCGCTCGCTGTGGGCCGATGATCCGCTGTACCCCGTGGCACGGCGCAGCAATATCCGCATCGTTGAAGTGGACGCTGCACGCCCGGTGGACGGTGGCTTGCCGGGCATTGCGGTACAACCGGGCGTCACCGATGGCCTCAACAGCCAACCCTGGCAATCGAGCAACAATCTGGGCCGTATGGCCGATGTATTGGCCGCCGACCTGAGCCGTCTCGCCCCAGGCGCCAAACCAAAGATCGATACCAACCTGGCGGCACTCAAGCAACGCCTGCTCAAGCTCACCGCCGACAGCGAGGCGCGCCTGGCCAAGGCCGATAACCTGAGTGTGGTCAGCTTGAGCGATCACTTTGCCTATTTGATCAGCAGCTTGAACCTGGAACTGGTCAGCACCGATGCTCGCCCAGACGCAGACTGGACGCCTGAAGCGCTGCAAAAACTCAGTGCGCAGCTCAAGGACAACGAAGTGGCGGTGGTGTTGCACCATCGTCAGCCGAGTGAAGTGGTAAAAGCAGCTGTCACTGCAGGTGGCTCCACACTGCTGGTGTTGAATGTGGACGGCGCCGAACCGGTGACAGAGTTGCAAACCAATGTGGATCAGGTGATCAAGGCGCTGACGCCATAACGTCTACCCCCACATGAATCGCATCATGGCGCCAGAACTCCAGGTCGCAGTCGATCAAACGCTGGTGCTGGTCATAGTTGACCCGGGCGATGCGCAAGCCCGGGCTGCCCACCGAGACGCGCAGCGCAGCGGCCGCTTCCACCGGCAGTGAGGTCGGCACAATCTCGAAACGCACCCGCCCGTAGTGCAAGTCATATTTGCTGGCATACAGCTCAGTCATCGACTGATTCAAATCACACGCCAGGATCCCCGGAAAATACTGCGGGTTCAGGTAGTGCTCCACGTACAACACCAGGCGTCCGTCAATCCTGCGGCCCCGGCAAATCTGGATCACGCTCGACAACGCCGGCAACTGCAACCACGCGCACACCGCCGCCGACGCCGGTTGCAAGCGTGCGGAAATGACCTGCGTGGAAGCCTCACGCCCCTGGTCGCTGACCATCGCGTGAAAGTGGCTGCGCTGCATCAGGTTATAGGCCAGCCGCGGTGGCGAGACGAACCAGCCCCGGCGCTCTTCGCGATAAATCTGCCCTTGGGCCTCCAGTTGTAACAAGGCTTCCCGCACGGTAATGCGGGTGGTACCAAACAACTCGCTGAGCTTGCGCTCGGCGGGCAATTTGCTGGCTGGCGGCAACAGGCCGTGGTCAATCTGCTCCTGCAGAGCCAGGCCGATGGAAGTTACCGCCTTGATTGCCTCATCCCGCATCAACGTTACCTATCTGGACTAGACCAGCACCGTTCAGGTGCACAAATCGCGCTCTATCTGGGCTTTTGCTGCTGCGAGCCAGCCTAGGCATTACAGATGACCGACAGATGACAGCCGGCATCCGCCGCCTGCACCACACCCTGCAATACATCGGCCAAGTCCAGGGACTGCGGGCTGTTGGGCATGGTCTACGCTAAGTCTGAGCTGAGCGACACCCGTGCTTCAAAAACGACATCGACATGAAACTGTCATCCATCGGGCCTAAATTGGCTCAGGTATTGCTGACCTAGACCACACCCTCGCCAACGTTCGTATAAAACGCCGCGTGTAAAACGCCCAAAGGAGCTTCGGATGAAACAGCTTTTCCTGGCATCACTGTTAGGCTCGACCATTGCCATGTGCACCGCCGCCATGGCCGCTGATACCGATCTAAAAACCCTGGAAGCCGCCGCCAAGGCGGAAGGCGCCGTCAACAGCGTCGGCATGCCCGATGATTGGGCCAACTGGAAAGGCACCTGGGAAGACCTGGCCAAGACCTACGGCCTCAAGCACATCGACACCGACATGAGTTCGGCCCAGGAAATCGCCAAGTTCAAAGCCGAAAAAGACAACGCCAGTGCCGATATCGGTGACGTGGGCGCAGCCTTCGGCCCGATCGCGGTGAAGCAGGAAGTCACCCAGCCATACAAACCCTCCACCTGGGCGCAGGTTCCGGATTGGGCAAAAGACAAGGACGGTCACTGGGCCCTGGCCTATACCGGCACCATCGCGTTTATCGTCAACAAAAAACTGCTGCACGGCTCCGAAGTCCCGACCAGTTGGGCCGACCTGCAAACCGGCAAATACAAGGTGTCGGTGGGTGATGTAAGCACCGCAGCCCAAGCCTCCAATGCGGTACTCGCCGCCGCTATCGCCAACAAGGGCGACGAGAAAAACATCGCACCGGGCCTGCAGTTTTTCACCAGGATCGCCCAGCAAGGTCGCCTCTCACTGTCCAACCCGACCATCGCCACCATGGAAAAAGGCGAAGTCGAAGTTGGCATTGTCTGGGACTTCAACGGCCTGAGCTACAAAGCCAAGATGGCCAACCCGGATGACTACGTGGTGCTGATTCCATCGGATGGCTCGGTGAAATCGGGCTACACCACCATCATCAACAAATACGCCAAGCACCCGAACGCCGCCAAGCTGACCCGCGAATACATCTTCAGCGATGCAGGCCAACTCAACCTGGCCAAGGGCAATGCGCGTCCGATCCGTGCAGAAACCGACCTGAAGCTGCCGGCCGATATCGCCAAGAACCTGATCCCGGGCGAGCAATACACCAAGGCCAACCCGCAGCCGATCAAAGATGCCGATGCCTGGGAAGCGACGTCCAAGAAGCTTCCGCAGATGTGGAACGAGCAGGTCATCGTAGAGATGAAGTAATCGGTCTCTCTGATCGAAGTGCGGTCAGTGTGGGAGCTTGCTTGCCTGCGATAGCGGTCTGACATTCAACATTGGTGTCCACTGATACACCGCCATCGCAGGCAAGCCAGCTCCCACATTTGATCCGGTTTCAACCGAAAAAACGATATCTGCCCATCTGTCGCGGAGCCCCAGCCCCCATGAAGCACACTGTCATCCTTGTCGTGCTCGACGGCCTGAACTTCGAGGTCGCCCAGCACGCCATGGGACACTTGCAGGCCTACGTCGGCGCAGGACGCGCAGCCCTCTACAAACTGGAATGCGAACTGCCCGCCCTGTCCCGCCCGTTGTATGAATGCATCCTCACCGGCGTGCCACCGATTGACAGCGGCATTGTCCATAACAACGTCTCGCGCCTGTCCAACCAGCGCAGCATTTTCAATTACGCCACCGACGCCGGCTTGAGCACCGCTGCGGCGGCTTACCACTGGGTCAGCGAGTTGTATAACCGCACGCCCTTTCTCGCCGCCCGCGATCGTCACACCGACAACAAGGCACTGGCGATCCAGCACGGGCATTTCTACTGGACTGACCACTATCCGGACTCCCACCTGTTCGCCGATGCCGAGAGCCTGCGGCTCAAGCACGCGCCCAACTTTTTGCTGGTGCATCCGATGAATATCGACGATGCCGGCCACAAGCATGGCCTCGACACCGCGCAATACCGCAACAGCGCCCGTTCGGCCGACATTATCCTGGCCGACTACCTGCAAGGCTGGCTCGACGCCGGCTACCAGGTGCTGGTCACGGCCGACCACGGCATGAACAACGACCGCTCTCACAACGGCCTATTGCCGCAAGAGCGCGAAGTGCCGCTGTTTGTCCTCGGTGACGCCTTCAGCCTGGATGCTGACGCCGCGCCGAAACAAACCGATCTGTGCGGTACCGTCTGCGAGCTGCTTGGCGTGCCGCACGACAAACCGGTGTGCCGGGAGTTGCTCAAGTGAATTCGATGACCCGCGGCAAATGGCTGGCCCTGCTGTGCCTGGTGCCCTTCGCACTGTTCTTTATCGTGTTCGAGATCGCGCCGCTGGTATGGGTGCTGATCAACAGCCTGCAAACCGAAGAGGCCGGTTGGTGCCTGGAAAACTTCACACGGATCTTCAGTTCGAAGTTCTACCGGCAGGCGATTCAGCTCAGCCTGGAGATCAGTTTCTACTCCAGCATCTTCGGCATCATCATCGCAACCCTGGGCAGCTACTCACTGCGACGGGTGGATTCGCCGCTGCGCAACTTCGTCACAGCGTTTGCCAACATGACCAGCAACTTCGCCGGCGTGCCCCTGGCCTTCGCGTTCATCATCCTGCTGGGCTTCAACGGCAGCATCACCATCATGCTCAAGCAGGCCGGGATCATTCAGGACTTCAACCTGTACTCCAAGACCGGCTTGATCATCCTCTACACCTACTTCCAGATTCCTCTTGGTGTGCTGTTGCTCTACCCGGCCTTTGATGCATTGCGCGAAGACTGGCGTGAGTCGGCTGCGCTGCTCGGCGCCAATGGCTGGCAGTTCTGGCGACATATCGGCTTGCCGGTGCTCACCCCTGCCCTGCTTGGCACTTTCGTAATCCTGTTGGCCAACGCCCTTGGCGCCTACGCCACGGTCTACGCCCTGACCACCGGCAACTTCAACGTGCTGCCGATCCGCATCGCGGGGCTGGTCTCTGGTGATGTGTCGCTGGACCCGAACATGGCCAGCGCCCTGGCCGTGGTACTGGTGGCGCTGATGACGGTGGTCACCGTGGTCCATCAACTGCTGCTCAAGAGGAGCTACCATGTCTCGCGCTGATGCCGGCCCGGCCTCCCTCTACCATCGGGTAGTGGTGTACCTGCTGTTCCTTATTCTGGTACTGCCGCTGATCGGCACCTTTGTCTACTCGATCTCCAGCAGTTGGTCGGCGACTATCCTGCCCGCCGGATTCAGCGTGAAATGGTACGTACAGCTGTGGAGCGACCCGCGCTTTCTGATGGCGTTCGGGCAATCGTTGCTGGTGTGTGTGGGCGCGTTGATCCTTTCGGTGGTATTGATTTTGCCGCTGCTGTTCGTGGTGCATTACCACTTTCCCAAGCTTGATGCGCTGATGAACATTCTGATTCTGCTGCCCTTCGCGGTGCCGCCGGTGGTGTCTTCAGTCGGTTTGCTGCAACTGTACGGTTCCGGGCCGTTGGCGATGGTGGGTACGCCGTGGATTCTGATCGGCTGCTACTTCACCGTGGCGCTGCCGTTCATGTACCGGGCGATCACCAACAACCTGCAAGCCATCAACCTGCGCGACCTGATGGACGCCTCGCAACTGCTCGGCGCCAGCACCTGGCAAGCGGCGATCCTGGTGGTGCTGCCTAACCTGCGCAAAGGCCTGATGGTGGCATTGCTGTTGTCGTTCTCGTTCCTGTTCGGTGAGTTCGTGTTCGCCAACATCCTCGTCGGCACGCGCTACGAGACCCTGCAGGTGTACCTCAACAACATGCGCAACAGCAGCGGCCACTTCACCAGTGCCGTTGTGATCTCCTATTTCTTCTTTGTGCTGGTGCTGACCTGGGCCGCCAATATCTTGAACAAGGACAAAAGCCAATGAGCTTCGTCAGCGTCCAACATCTGCAAAAAAGCTACACCGGCACGCCAGTGTTCAGCGATATCAACTGTGAAATCGCCAAGGGCGAGTTCGTCACCCTGCTCGGCCCGTCCGGTTGCGGCAAGTCCACCCTGCTGCGTTGCATCGCGGGGTTAACCTCGGTAGACAGCGGCACAATCCTGCTGGATGGGCAGGACATCGTGCCCCTGAGCCCGCAGAAACGTCAGATCGGCATGGTGTTCCAGAGCTACGCGCTGTTCCCCAACATGACCGTGGAGCAGAACGTCGCGTTCGGCCTGCGCATGCAAAAGGTCAACGCCGACGACAGCCACAAGCGCGTGCAGGAAGTGCTGCAATTGGTTGAGCTAACGGAACTGGCCGGCCGCTATCCGCACCAGATGTCCGGCGGCCAGTGCCAGCGCGTCGCCCTCGCCCGCTCCCTGGTGACCCGCCCGCGCCTGCTGTTGCTCGATGAACCGCTGTCGGCATTGGATGCACGTATTCGCAAGCACTTGCGCGAACAGATCCGCCAGATCCAGCGCGAACTGGGGCTGACCACGATTTTTGTGACCCATGACCAGGAGGAAGCCCTGACCATGTCCGACCGTATCTTTCTGATGAACCAGGGCAAGATCGTGCAAAGCGGCGATGCCGAAACCCTCTATACCGCCCCGGTGGATGTGTTTGCCGCCGGTTTTATCGGCAACTACAACCTGCTCGATGCCGACAAGGCCAGCCAGTTGTTGCAACGGCCAATCAAGGGGCGCATTGCCATTCGCCCCGAGGCCATCGAGTTGAGCCGCAGCGGCGAGCTCGATGCGCTGGTGCGCAGCCACAGCTTGCTGGGTAACGTGATTCGCTACCGCATCGAAGCCCGTGGCGTGGAATTGGTGGTCGACGTACTCAATCGCTCGGCCGACGACCTGCACCCGGACGGCCAGCGCCTGGCACTTTCCATCGACCCCAGCGCCCTGTGTGAAGTAGCCTGACAGGCAGCGACCTATTGAGAGAGAACATGACGGATGGCATTGGTAATTTTTGATCTGGACGACACCCTGATCCACGGCGACTGCGCCACCCTGTGGAGCGAACAGATGGGCCGCCTGGGCTGGGTAGACCCTGAGTCGTTCATGCGCAGGAACAACGAATTGATGGACGCCTACAGCCGAGGCGAGTTGCGCATGGAAGACTTCATGGACTTCAGCCTGGAGCCGATGATCGGCCGCACCCCGGAAGAAATCGAGCATCTGGTGGAGCCGTGGGTCGAGGACGTGATCGAGCCGCTGATCTATAGCGACGCCACCATGACCATCGCCCGCCACCGTGCGAATGGCGACCGGATCCTGGTGATTTCCGCCTCGGGCACTCACCTGGTCACGCCGATTGCGGCGCGTATCGGTATTGAAGAAGTGTTGGGGATTAACCTGGACGTCGGCCACGGCGTGTACAGCGGCAGCACCGTAGGCGTGCTGACCTATCGTGAAGGCAAGATCACGCGCCTGCTGGAATGGCTGGAGCAGGAAGGAGAAACGCTGGAGGGGGCGTATTTCTACTCGGATTCGCGCAATGACTTGCCGCTATTGCTCAAGGTCGACCACCCGCAGGTGGTGAACCCGGACCCGGTGTTGCGCGCCCACGCCGAACAGGCCGGCTGGCCGATCCACCACTGGACCTGAATCAATAGAGATCAACCTGTGGGAGCTGGCCTGCCTGCGATAGCGGTGCAACAGTGAAGAATTCTTCATCTGGTGCACCGCTATCGCAGGCAAGCCAGCTCCACACTGACTGCATTTCAATCCAGGATTCGGTCAGGCTGTTGGCAATATGGACTACATCGAATGTAGGACTGGGTTCTTCTAACCCTCCACATGCCCCTCAACGCCTTGCAATGCTTTCACAGTGCCTCCATAGTGAGTCTGGACTGAGCCCGTAGCAGTAGCGTCGGGCTTTTTGCATTATGCGACCGGACCATATGGAACCGGCTCCCTCAAAGACGGCCTAATATGCGTTATCAATTGCCCCCGCGTCGAATCAGCATGAAGCATCTGTTCCCCAGTACCGCCCTCGCTTTTTTCATTGGTCTCGGCTTCGCGTCGATGTCGACCAATACGTTCGCAGCCAATAGCTGGGACAACCTTCAGCCTGATCGCGATGAGGTGATTGCCAGCCTTAACGTTGTCGAGTTGC
Source organism: Pseudomonas sp. HN8-3 (assembly GCF_020790195.1). Lineage (NCBI taxonomy): Bacteria > Pseudomonadati > Pseudomonadota > Gammaproteobacteria > Pseudomonadales > Pseudomonadaceae > Pseudomonas > Pseudomonas sp. HN8-3. The sequence continues at coordinate 2,110,045 of NZ_CP086206.1, read as the reverse complement.
TCAAGCGCCATCACTACAGCAAGCCGCCGCTGGACGACGCTCGCTCGGTGATCATCTACGACAGCTACCTCAAGCTGCTGGATCCGTCGCGCAGCTACTTCCTGGCCAGCGATATCGCTGAGTTCGACAAGTGGAAGACGCAGTTCGACGACTTCCTCAAAGGCGGCGACCTGCAGCCCGGCTTCACCATCTACAAGCGTTACCTGGACCGCGTCAAAGCGCGTCTGGACTTCGCCCTGGGTGAGCTGAACAAAGGCATCGACAAGCTCGACTTCACCCAGAAGGAAACCCTTCTGGTGGATCGCAAGGATGCCCCTTGGCTGACCAGCACGGCAGCGCTGGACGACCTGTGGCGCAAACGCGTCAAGGACGAAGTGCTGCGCTTGAAGATCGCCGGCAAAGAGCCCAAGGCCATTCAGGAATTGTTGACCAAGCGCTACAAGAATCAGTTGGCGCGCCTGGACCAGACCCGTGCCGAAGATATCTTCCAGGCCTACATCAACACCTTCGCGATGTCCTACGACCCGCACACCAATTATCTGTCGCCGGATAACGCGGAAAACTTTGATATCAACATGAGTCTGTCCCTGGAAGGCATTGGTGCCGTCCTGCAAAGCGACAATGACCAGGTCAAGATCGTACGTTTGGTGCCGGCAGGCCCGGCAGACAAGACCAAGCAGGTCGCCCCGGCAGACAAGATCATCGGCGTGGCCCAGGCTGACAAAGAGATGGTCGATGTGGTCGGCTGGCGCCTGGACGAAGTGGTCAAGCTGATCCGTGGCCCCAAAGGCAGCGTGGTGCGCCTGGAAGTGATTCCGCACACCAACGCACCGAACGACCAGACCAGCAAGATCGTGTCAATCACCCGTGAAGCGGTGAAGCTCGAAGACCAGGCGGTGCAGAAGAAAGTCCTCAACCTCAAGCAGGATGGCAAGGACTACAAGCTGGGCGTGATTGAGATCCCGGCCTTCTACCTGGACTTCAAGGCGTTCCGTGCCGGTGACCCGGACTACAAGTCCACCACCCGCGACGTGAAGAAGATCCTGACGGAACTGCAGAAAGAAAAAGTCGACGGCGTGGTCATCGACCTGCGCAACAACGGCGGCGGCTCCCTGCAAGAAGCCACCGAGCTGACCAGCCTGTTTATCGACAAAGGCCCAACCGTGTTGGTCCGCAATGCTGATGGGCGTGTCGACGTGTTGGAAGACGAGAACCCGGGCGCCTTCTACAAGGGGCCGATGGCGTTGCTGGTCAACCGTCTCTCGGCCTCGGCTTCAGAGATTTTCGCCGGCGCCATGCAGGACTATCACCGTGCGCTGATCATCGGCGGCCAGACTTTCGGCAAGGGCACCGTGCAGACCATTCAGCCGCTGAACCATGGCGAGCTGAAACTGACGCTGGCCAAGTTCTACCGGGTTTCCGGGCAGAGCACCCAGCATCAGGGCGTGCTGCCGGATATCGATTTCCCGTCGATTATCGACACCAAGGAAATCGGCGAAAGCGCACTGCCTGAAGCCATGCCATGGGACACCATCCGCCCTGCGATCAAGCCGGCGTCGGATCCGTTCAAGCCGTTCCTGACGCAGTTGAAGGCAGACCACGACACCCGCTCTGCCAAGGATGCCGAGTTCGTGTTTATCCGCGACAAGCTGGCCCTGGCCAAGAAGCTGATGGAAGAGAAAACCGTCAGCCTCAACGAAGCGGATCGCCGTGCACAGCACTCCAGCATCGAGAATCAGCAATTGGTGCTGGAAAACACTCGCCGCAAAGCCAAGGGTGAAGATCCGCTCAAAGAGCTGAAGAAAGAAGATGAAGATGCCTTGCCGACCGAAGCGGATAAAACCAAACCGGAAGATGATGCCTACTTGGCCGAGACTGGCCGGATCCTCCTCGACTACCTGAAGATCACCAAGCAGGTGGCCAAGCAGTAAATGATGGCAATTTAATGTGACCGCTCCACGCAGTGTCATCATATAGACATCATTCTGTCGTGAAATGAAAGGACCGCAGGCTTAACGCCTGCGGTCCTTTTTTTTCGATCGAGATCGCCATGACCGTGACCGAACCGCTGAATGCATTGGGCTCAATCCTGGCTCAAGGCAGTTTGCACACCGCAGGAAGCGCGCCTGATGTTGCCCAAGCCGGATAACACCACGACTGCCCTCAGCGATGAAGGCAGTGACCTCAGCGCCCTGCTGAACGAACAGCCAGCGGTGGATCAAGACACCGCCACGGCTCAAGTGCTGGAAGCGTTCCATCACCAGGCCAATCTCAATTCACTGGCGGTGCTGGATGGCGGCGGTCGCCCGATTGGAATTGTGCACCGACACTCGCTGTCGGACGCGCTGCTCAAGCCGTTCGCGACCGACTTGTTTGCGCGCAAACCGATCAGCCGATTGATGAGCGATGATTTCCTGGCGGTGGAGTTGAGCCAGTCCTTGCAACAGGTCAGCCGTTTATTGACCAGCCGCGCACGGCAGCGCATCGAAGAAGATTTCATCATCACGTTGAACGGTGACTATCTGGGCCTGGGCCGGGTGATCGACGTGCTCAAGCTGATCACCGAACTGAAAATCCAGCAGGCGCGCTACGCCAACCCGCTGACTTTGCTGCCAGGCAACGTACCGATCCAGCAATGCCTGGCTCGGCTGTTGCAGCAACAGCGCGAGTCGCTGATCTGTTATGTGGATATCGACAGTTTCAAGCCGTTCAACGATATCTACGGCTACGGGCGTGGGGATGAAGTGCTGCTGTGCCTGGCGCAATGCCTGAACGACCAGGTAGACCCCAGCCGCGACTTTGTCGGGCATATTGGCGGCGATGACTTTTTGCTGGTGCTGGGCCCGCAGGATTGGCGCAAGCGGCTCAACCAGTTGCTGGACGACTTCCATACCCAATGCCGACGCTTTTACCGCGCCGAGCACGTGGATGCTGGTTGCTTCGTGTCACTCAACCGTCAGGGCGTGCGCCAGGAGTTCGCCTTGCTATCGCTGTCTATCGGTGTGGTGCATCTGTATCCACAGGCCTGTGCGCAACTCGATGCCAGCCAGTTGGCAGAACTGGCCTCGCAAGCCAAGCACCATGCCAAGGACGTGGCCGGCTACAGCATCCATGTGATCGACAGCCTGGACATGTACTCAGCAGCGCTTTAAGCCTCGGCGGACTCCGGGTATTCGTACTCGAACACCCGCACCACTTCCGAAGCGTGCCAGGACGCAGCCGCCACGCCATCGGAGGGTCCACTGAAGCGCCCTAGACGCTCCACACACTCAAAGAACCCGGTACGTGGCAGGCGGCTGGCACCCTGGCTGATCACCAGGGAACTGCGCAGCGGCTGCTCGGCCTTGGCATCCAGCGCCGCCAGGTGCTCCAGGGCAGCCGCCAGGGTCTGCATGGCTGGCGTCGGAAATTGCAGGCGCTCAAGCAGCGCCCGGTACGTCAACAAATGGCGCTGGCGACGCGCCTGATCCAATTCGTTGAGCAACCCATCCCAGTGTTGACGGCTGATACGTAGGCTCAAGACTCATCCCTCCAACCTGCCACGCCCAATTCCCAGGCCAGGCTGCGGCGAATGGCGGCATCCGGCTGGCGTTCACCACTTTCAATCAAACCAAGGTACGAGGGGCTGATCCCCACCGTGCGTGCCAGGGTCTCGATAGCCAGGCCCTTGGCTTCACGCAGGCCGCGCAGGTCTGCGAGCGGTCGCAGGTCCTGGTCGATGGCGGCAGAGGCGGCAGGAGAAGAAGCGGGTGTAGGTGGCTGCTGACCGGCAGCTTTTAGCAGCGCCTGGTACTGGTCCCATGGCAACACCGCATATTCGGGTGCGCCATCGCGTGAAATGATCTGAATATCCATGACTGCCCCGTAGGATAAAAACACTTACTAAGTAAGTTCTTTCCTTAGAAGTGTAATCCTAACAGCCACGAAGGTCGCTGGGGGATCCCCGGCATCATTAGTTTTTTTGTGGGTTTTCCTGGGCCAGCAGCTCAGGCGTTGCAGGGAGGCGCTCAACCACCGCGAGTTTTTCCGGGCGTTGCGCATCCCGCCAGGCGCGAAAGGCGCTCAGTTCGCCGCTCAGGGTCTTCATGACCCATGCCAGCACCGCGATGTCGTCGAACATGCCGAACATCGGGATGAAGTCCGGGATCGCGTCAATCGGGCTCAGAAAGTACATCAACCCCGCCACCACCGAGATCAACGCCTTGGGGCTGATCGCTCGGTATTCGCCGCGCCAGTAAGCCAGGCACAGGGCCTGGAGCAATTTGAGATCATCCTTGAGCTGGCCCAGGCGATTGCCCTGGCTTGAGCCTTTGGCCGCAACGGCAAACAGCAAGGTCGGCAAACGTCCACGGCCCAGCAGACGCGCGGCCATGGGCAGAAAACGGGTGAAGTTGAAGGGTGGTTTCATCAGGCACTCCAGTTCCAGGCGAGGTAAAAGGTTATCCACACAAATTGTGGATAACCTTGTGAACAGAGCCTGTTTTATCAGCTGAAAGCCACGGTCTATAAGGCTTACAGTCAGATCGGGCGTTTTTTGCGCACATAAAAAAAACCCAAGATTTCATTGACTTGGCCTGTATGTGCGGCTACCCGTGCTCGAGTCTTACATCAGACTGCGCGCAATGCTGCGGGTTCTATCGGATTTACCCAGAAACAACAACGCCCCGTCGAGACGGGGCGTTGTGTGTTCAGGCGCCGATTACTTCTTGGCGGCTGGTGCAGCAGGTGCGTCAGCAGCTTCTGCCTTGGCTGGGTCCTTGATGCCCAGCAGTTCCAGGTCGAATACCAGCACGGAGTTGGCTGGAATCGCCGGGCTCGGGCTCTGGGCGCCGTAGGCCAGGTCGGACGGGATGTACAGCTCGACCTTCTCGCCAACGTGCATCAGTTGCAGGCCTTCGACCCAACCCGGGATCACGCCGCTGACCGGCAGGTCAATCGGGCTGCCGCGATCCACGGAGCTGTCAAAGGTGGTGCCGTTGGTGAGCTTGCCGGTGTAGTGCACAGTCACCACGTCGGTTGGCTTGGGCTGTGCGCCGTCGGCCTTCTTCACGATCTTGTACTGCAGACCGGAAGCGGTGGTGACGACGCCGTCTTTCTTGGCGTTGTCTTCGAGGAATTTCTTGCCGGCAGCTGCCGACTCTTCGCTCATTTTGGTCATGCGCTCTTCGGCACGCTTTTGCAGCGCGGCGAAGGCTTCAACCAGCTCGTCATCTTTGAGCTTCTGCTCTTTCTTGCCGACAGCATCTTCGATGCCTTGGGCTACCGCTTTGGAGTCCAGGTCATCCATGCCTTCTTGGGCAAGGCTCTTGCCCATGTTCAGGCCGATGCCGTAGGAAGCTTTTTGCGCCGGGGTTTTCAGCTCTACGCTGGTCTGCGAATCACAACCCGCAAGTACCAGGCTAACCAGGGCCACCGCCGCCGCCAACCGATGCTGTTTCATGCTATTTCCTTGTTCATGCGCCAAAAGGGCATTCGAATAAAGTCGCGAGCTTATCAGGCGGCCACGACCAATGGCTACCGGCATGTGAGCAGGAAACTTCTGATAAGTTCACGTGTTTAAAAGCATTTCCATTTATCATGGGGCACCGCGACGGATCGCGGGACCGCCTGCCAGCAGGCTCATCGCTACTTGCCGCACCTGTGGCGCAGTGGCATAACAACGCGACAATTCGACAAGGATAGTTATCTTGCGCACTTTTTCCCGTGTTTTACTCCTGATACTGATCGCCCTGGGCCTGATTCTGGCCGTGGTGCTCTATTACACCCTCAACCCCAAGCTACCGGACTACGTGCCAGTAAAGCAGGTGCACTACCAGGATCAATGGAGTGCCGCTGACCGCCAGACCTACTACTTCACGCCCCAGGGCACCCAGGTAAAGGGCCTGCACTACGATTGGTTCACGGCCCTGGAGCTGCCGTTCTCCGAGCAACGCTTTGCCGCGCCGGAGTACCTGGCGCGCTTTGGGTTTCTGGTCGACCCCAAGCAAGTGCCCACCCCGCAAAACCCTGGCAACCTGCCGGTAGGTTTTGCCCGACACCAGAACGCCGACAGCCAGGTTCAATACCTGGATATCACCTGTGCGGCCTGCCACACCGGTCAATTGCACTTCAAGGGCCAGGCCCTGCGTATCGACGGTGGCTCGGCGCAACACGTGCTGCCCTCCAGCGTACCCACCTTGCGGGGCGGCAGTTTTGGCCAAGCCCTGGTCGCCAGCCTTGCCGCTACGTATTACAACCCGTGGAAGTTCGAGCGCTTCGCCCGCAAAGTCCTGGGTGATCAGTACGATACCCAGCACAATCAGCTGCGCCAGGACTTCAAACAATCGCTGAACCAGTTCCTCAAAGTCGCCTGGAATGATACCCATCGCGGCCTCTATCCCACCGAAGAAGGCCCCGGTCGTACTGACGCCTTCGGGCGCATCGCCAATGCCAGCTTTGGCGACGCTATTTCCCCCGACAATTATCGTGTCGCCAATGCCCCAGTGGACTACCCGCAGTTGTGGGATATCTGGACATTCGACTGGGTGCAGTGGAATGGCTCGGCTCAGCAGCCCATGGCGCGCAATATCGGTGAAGCCCTTGGTGTAGGCGCAACCCTGGCCTTCTTCGACAGTGCCGGCCAACCGCTCCAGGGCGACGCTCGCTACCCGTCCAGCGTACGCGTGCGGGACCTGCACCTGATCGAAGAAACCCTGCAACGCCTCAAGCCGCCAACCTGGCCGGAGGACTTGTTCGGCGCCATCGACAAACCCCTCGCCGCACAAGGTCGCGCACTCTTCGCCGAAAACTGTGCTGGCTGCCATATACCCGCGGTCACCGAGGAAAATGGCCGCCCGGTGCAGCAGTTGAAAATGCTGCCGGTGGACTACATCGGCACCGACCCCGGCACCGCCAGCAACATTGCCGACCAGCGTTATGACCTCAGCGCCCTGCAATGGGACCCGGCCGAACTGGCCCAACTCAATGTTGAACTACACCCTGCGCCCACCGCGCCACTGGATCTGAAAAAAATGTCCGTGGCCCAGGGGCTGGCCTACGTCACCGCCTTTGTCGAAGAACATGCCTACCGCGCTGCCGGCGTGACCCCGGCCGAGCGCCCGAGCCTGGACGGGTTCGGCCTGCCGATTGGCGTGCGCGAATTGCGTGCCTATAAAGCGCGACCACTGGCAGGCGTATGGGCTACCCCGCCGTTCCTGCACAACGGTTCGGTGCCGACGATCTACCAACTGCTTTCGCCCCAGGACGAACGCAGCACCACCTTCTATAAAGGCACGTTCAACTACGATCCACGCCATCTGGGTTTTGAAACCGCCTCGTTCAAGAATGCCTTCCTGTTCGATACCCGAATCACCGGCAATCACAACAGCGGTCACGAATTCCGCGCAGGCGCACGGGGCAATGGCGTCATTGGTCGTGGCTTGCTGCCCCAGGAGCGCTGGGCGCTGCTCGAATACCTCAAAGTACTGGGCGGCCCGCTGGAGCACCAACTGCCATGATTATTCGATCACAAAACAAGGAACGTTCCATGCTCGCTCGTCTCTGGCTGCGTCTCGGCGCTTTTCTCGGCAAGACCCTGTTGTGGCTGGTGGGCGTTGGGCTGTTGGGGTGGCTACTGGCGACCGTATGGTTCGCCTGGCAGCACAGTGGCCCGGTGTCAGCGGATGAACAGATCCCGCCGGGTGAAGCAGCGATGACCCAAGGCATCATCCAGACCGCCGTACGCATCGTTGACCAGCACCGCGAAGGCACTCGCTACCTGCGCGATGCCCATGCCAAGGCCCATGGTTGCGTGAAAGCCGAGGTCAGCGTTCTGGCGGATCTCGACCCGGCCTTGCGCCAAGGCGTGTTCGCAGAGCCGGGCAAGGTCTGGCAGGCGACGATGCGCCTGTCCAACGGCAACGCCTACCCGCAATTCGACAGCATCCGCGATGCCCGCGGCATGGCGATCAAGCTATTGGATGTGCCGGGCAAGCAACTGATGGCCGACCAGCAAGCCCGCACCGAGCAGGATTTCGTGATGTTCAGCCACCCGAATTTCTTTGTCAGCGATGTCGCCGAATACGCGCAGAACATCGGCGCGCAAGCGGATGGCAAGAAGGTCCTGGCGTTCTTTCCCAAGCTCGACCCGCGCAGTTGGCAAATACGTCACCTGTTTATCGCCCTGGCAACGCTGGCGCCCGCACCGGCCAGCCCGACGCAGACGACTTACTTTTCAGTGTCGCCCTACAAGTTTGGCGCGGCCAACGCCAAGTTTCGCGTCGCGCCCGACCCGCAAAGCTGCCCGGAATACGTACTGCCTAAACAGAACCAGGCCCTGCCGAACTTCCTGCGCAGCGCCCTCAATCAGCAACTGTCCACCGACCGCGTAGCGGCCTGTTTCGTGCTGCAGATCCAACGGCAGAACCCGCAAAAGTTCATGCCCATCGAAGACACCAGCATCGAATGGAAAGAAAGCGATGCGCCGTATGAAACCGTGGCCAAGGTCAGGATTCCTGCCCAGGATTTCGACACGCCGGCGCAGAACCTGGCCTGCGATAACCAGTCGTTCAACCCTTGGTTCGGTGTGGAAGCACACCGCCCCATCGGCGGCATCAACCGGTTGCGAAAGGCGGTGTATGAAGCGGTCAGCGACTACCGTCACAGCCGCAATGCGCCGTAGCGGCCGTTGCGCGTAAAGAGCGCGTAACAATGGGCCCGGCGCCGTAAGGTTTGCGTCGGGTCTATTGAAGCCAGGAAGCCGAGGCCCTAGCGTGATCGTCAACTCAAATCTACGCAGGAAATCACCGTGGAAAGCTCAACTCTCGGCATGCTCGTGCTTTCAATAATTGCAGTGTTCGGCACCGCGTCGTTTATTTTCGAACACTTGGCCGTTCGCCAGACACGCAAGAAAAAACTCAAATAACCCAGCAGTACTCGCCAGGCTTGGGAGTCAGCCGAACCTGTCCGAGGCAGACTTGCCCATACGCTCGAACTCCAACTCAAGATCATCGTCTGCAATAACCCCTGCGCAGTACAAGCGCAGCAGCATGTACAACGGAACAAGCATCCGCCCCGTCTTTTCAATTCGACTTCCTGAACTCTGGGTGACACCAAATTTCGCCCAGAAATCCGCCTGGGTCACCCCTTTTTTCGTTCGAAAAAAAATGACCTCATTCACAAACTTTGAACATCTATACATAAACGCCCAACTCCCGCTCAGAAGAAGGGGATCTTCACATACTCCTTGATATCAGGATACCTATCAACACTTATAGTTTAACGCTTATGCAATCTGCATAAAGCTATGCACTTCGAAGCCGAGGAAGCCAGCATGAAATATCTAATAGACAAACGCGAGAACATATCACCACGTTATCTGGAGGGCATGCATAAACTTCGGGCTTCAATCTTCAAGGATAAAAAAGGCTGGGATGTGTCGATAATTGCCGACATGGAGATAGATGGTTACGACGCCTTGGCCCCCACTTATATGCTGCTGATCGATGATATCAACGAAAACAAAGTGGCGGGCTGCTGGCGTATATTGCCAACCACAGGTCCCTATATGCTCAAAGACACGTTCCCCAACCTGTTGACCACTAAAAAACCTCCGCGTGCCGCCAACATCTGGGAGCTTAGCCGATTTGCCATAAGTGCCAGTGAGCGCGGCGGCTTCGGCTTTTCCAATACCGCCATGAAGGCCATTGGTCACCTCATCAGGCATGCGCACTCGCAGCACGTTGAAAAGCTCATCACCGTTACTTCCGTGGGTGTCGAAAAGATGCTGATGAAAGCGGGGCTGGAGTTGGTCAGACTAGGCCCGCCCCTGACTATCGGCGTAGAACGAGCCATCGCTGTTGAAGTTAACTTGAGCAACAAGACCCTGGACGCAGTCAATGCTATTTGATCTGAGTACTTGACGCCACTGAAGAGTGAGGCGGGCTACGATGTCGCCAGGGCCGTGCAACTTCAAGCGAACGTGCAAGTTGCAGCAGCAAGGCCTCATTGCCCATCTTTGCGATGAACTGTGTGCCGATGGGAAGTCCTGTTTCGTTCCAGTACAGAGGCACACTCATCGCCGGTTGCCCGCTCATATTGAACGGTGTCGACCACCCCATATATTCCATGACAGTGCGCGAATGTTCTGCAAGGCGATTGCCCAGTCGCAGGGGCCAGTCCATTCCCCATTTACCTAATACTCTACGCGATAGGCGATCCTCCAACGGACTCAAGCGAAACGCTCCCACCTTCGATGCCAACTGGTTGGCTACCGGCGTCACCAGCACATCGTAGTGTTCATGAAAGGCGCTCATGATGCGCCCCTGATGAAGCGCCAACTCTCTCGCCCTGGCGAGATCGACCGCTTTGAGGATATGGCCCTGCCGGGCCAGGGCCCAGGTCCCGCTCTCGAAATCCGCGAAAGTCGCCACGCGATCAAGCATGCGCCCCGCGTTCTGCACCAGGCTCGCCATTTCCCCGCACACCAGGGTCAGCATGGCTTCGCATAATTGATCGGGGGATGCCAAGGGTGGATGGGCTTCAACCACCTCGTGCCCAAGGTCCGTCAACAGCTTCAAACTGCTTTCCAACGCGGCGCGACAGTCGGGACTCAAATCCCCACCCAGAAAAGGCTTGAAGGTATAAGCAATGCGCAGCCTGCCAGGCGCATCGCCGATACCCGCAAGAAACGATTGAGCCGGTGCGGGCCAACGGTAAGCATCAGCATCATCACTCCCCGCAATCAGGATATCGAGCATGGCAGCACTGTCGCGCACGCTTTTTGAGACCGCGTGTTCAACTACCAGGCCCTGCCATAACTCTGAAAAATGCGGCCCGCAGGGAGACCGACCACGTGTTGGCTTGAGGCCGAAAACCCCGCAATGGGAAGCGGGTAGCCGAATTGAGCCACCTCCATCGCTGCCGTGGGCAATCGGGGTCATGCCCGCCGCGACCGCTGCACAGGCACCGCCGCTGGAGCCGCCCGGCGACAATTCCAAGTTCCAGGGGTTACGTGTGGCACCGGTTGCATCAGACTCGGTATAGGGATGCAAGCCCAACTCCGGCGTCGCGGTTTTACCGACAAAGATCAACCCCGCCTGTCGATAACGCTTGATCGTCTGCGAGTCCTCCCTGGCAACATAGTGCGCGAACAGCCGGGAGCCGTTACGTGTGGGGCAGCCCTGAATCTCCGCAAGCAGGTCCTTGACCAATAGGGGGACGCCGGACAACGGGCCGTCTGCCAATGGCACCTCGCATTGTGCCTTGGCCTCGCGCTCAAGAAGATGCACCACCGCGTTGATCGCGCCATTTCCTGCGTCGATCCGCTGAACGGCGGCGCTCACAAGCTCCAGAGGGGTTACTTCTTTAAGGCGCACCATCTCAGCCAGCGCAATGCCGTCCAACTGGTCGTATTCAGGAAAGTGGAACGCGCTGACCATAAGAACCCTTAATTGAAGGCGTTATCGATAATCCGCATCAGGGCGTGACCAGGCCGGAACGGATGCCGCTGATCACGGCGTGCTGGCGTGATTCAGCATTGAACTTACGCATAAAGTTGGTGACATGGTAATTAACTGTAACTTCTGCACAGGACAGAATTCGCGAAATTTCCCAAGAGGTTTTACCGGCGGCCACCCACTTCAGACATTCCAGCTCACGAGCGGTCAACTTCGGTGGTTTTTCGACCTCCTTTTCAGCAGCACTCTGTATTTTCTGGAACGATTCGATCAGATAATCACGCATCAAGGCAAATTGTGGCAGCCCCTTGGAACGAATGACGTCGGCCGGTGACTTCTCATCCGTAATAAAGTTCAACATTCCGAACTCTCCGCGCGGCCCATGGATGGGCATACACAGCCCCGAACAAACACCACTGGCGCTCGCAGCCTCATACAATTGCTGTTCGGGCTTGTTAATAAAATTTTCCTTTGTCCAGACCAACGGCAATGAACTGTTCAAGCAATGAAACACAACAGGGTCGACTTCGTAATAGGCATTCGCGTCATAGATACTGCGCCATGACCTGGAATAATTACTGATGATGGTCGAAGAGCTGAAAGGCGTACTGATCGTGGGCTTAACCCCAAACAGCACCGAAGAAAATCCATACTCTTTCGCCAAGGCAAACAGCACTTTACTCCAGGCCTCCAGCGTCTCACACATCAGAATGTCTTCAAGCATCTTAACCTCCTTGTTATATGGGGACTATTAGTGGCCGCCCCACATTGAATGGCCACTATTCGAAGAGCAACGCTCACCTTGCCAGGCAGGTTGGATCCAATCCACTTCAAGAAGTAAGTTAACGAAAAAACATAGATTGTCAAATTAAACAAAAGTCATAATGGCGCGCATTAAGTCCCGTGACGAATGGTTCAATCGCGCCTGTCAAGATAGTGCATAAGTGTGTTATGGAAGTGCCGTATCCTGGATTCATGAAGATCGCTCAATACCAGCGGGTCATTGCTCAAGGCTTGCAGGCCCGCACGCATATTCTTGATATTGTCCATGTCCTGATCGTATACATAGCCTAACCAGTCAGGCAGTACACCGGCGTGCTCATAGGTGTCGTCCGGCCCCATTTCCACGGTCGCTGCAGGCTCGGGTCGCTGCGCGCCCTTGGGTATGTCGACCAAGTAGAAAAGATCGAAGATGCAGCTATTATGGTCGTTTTGGTTGGGGCGAAAACGCAGCACGGGCGGCAGAGAAATGCCGCGAAAGAAGATCATATTCGGGAACAGCGAATACTGCAGTACATCGACGGCTTCAGCGTCAGACAACCCACTGACATCCCTGCCACTGGCCAACCCGTATTGCAAACGCATCACACTGGCCATGTAGCGCCTTGCTGTCATGCCGGCCTGAAGGTGAGGGGCGTAGGGGCCGCTTTTCCCATTGAGTACGTTGCGATGAAATTGATCCATGATCGCCTGTTCGGACAGCGGCTCATGATCCTCGCAGACCGATAGCCCGACCGCGTGAAAACTGCGGCTCACATGACGCTCATCGGGTCGAACATCGTATTGCAGGGTATCGCTCAGATGGGCCCATGTATGCCCGTGCGTCTCGGGGGCATGCAACCCTTCCATGAAGGACTCCATGACGTTTTTCCAGTTCGCCGGGAGTATGTGCCGGCTGTGCCCCGAAATGTACTTGCCCTCATACTGATTGATGGCCAACTCACCGGGCAGGCTCTCCATATAATCGGCCAAAGGCTCGCAGGCAGGATCCATATTGATGAAAATGAAACCGCCCCAGGTGTCTGTCTTGACCTCCAGCAAACGGCGACCTTCCCAGTCGAGGTGGGCAAAATCCCATGCCGCCGGTATGCGCTTGAGGGTGCCATCCAGGTCCCAGGCAAATCCGTGATAGGGGCAACGCAGTTCTCGCACGCTCGAATCGCCCGAGCACAGGCGCCGGCCACGGTGACGACAACTGTTGTAGTAGGCCTTGATTTCCAGTGCTTCGTTACGAACGAGGATGAAGGATAACTCGCCGATCTCGTAGAGCGTCAAATCCCCCGCCTCTGGAATTTGCTCCTCCCGCGCAGCCATCTGCCAAACTCGAGACCACATCCGATCCATTTCCAGTTGATGAAAACCGGCAGACAGATAGGCGTCGCGATCAACCTCCATCCTGTACCGGCCTGCGGGAAAATGCTCCCGCATATCGGCCGGGACACTGCTCTGATCGTCGCGTGCCAGGACCTCTTGATAATCGATGGGCATGGACAAGTCCGCGACGTGCTCGATCAATTTGCTTTTCATCTTCCCTCCTTTGATGCCGTGTGGATGAGCAGGCTGGACTTATGCATCCGCCTGGGAACCCGGCATCACCGGGCTGAGGTTCTTGATATACGCCGTCACCACCCCCAACAACCCCAGGTGGTTATACAAACCAAAATGATCCATGCCAGCGATTTCCGAATAGTCAGCACCCTCATGCAGTTCGATAAAGCGCTTTGACTCATGGGGGCTCACAGCTTCATCACAGGTGCCGGCGATGACATGGCACGGCACCCCGAGTTGCTCATCCTGCAGCGGGTACTCGCCGACTTGCAGCGCGGTAATAGCCCGGCTATAGCAATACAGCGACTCCGCGGATTCAAAGGGCAGGCTCGTCAGGTGGATAAGGTTCGGATCCGTCGCGTCGAGGATCTCGCTGGATTGGCGGCTCTGTGTCGCACTCTCGGTATTCTCACTGCCGGAGCGCGCAAAAAACGACGCGTGAAAGCGCTCTGCCTGGCTACGCGACTGTGAAATAAGCGGCAACACCTGCCGCAGGTTGCGCATGAAAGCGGTCTCCTCTTCCTCTGCGCTCACCAGGCCATACGCGCCACTGATAAGCGTCAGGCTCGCGACTTCTTTCAACTTGCGGGCGTGATAGGCGATGTAGGCCCCCGAACACCAGCCGATCAGATGTGCTTTTTCTATATTGAAGTAATCAAAAATCCGCTGCAGGTCGCCGATATGCGCCGCAACACTGACGTCAATGGTGTCGATATCATCCACGGGGCTGGGGATACCGCGGCTTTCCCAGGTAACAAAGCGGAAGTCATCTTCCAGGGCCTCCCTGAGGCGGTTGGCCAGTTCCAAAGGCATGCCGACTGCGTTGATGAAGACCACGGTTTCCTTGCGCTTGTCCGCCGAGGCATAGACATTGAGGGGCACCCGGTCTTCTGTATCGATCACGTATTGACGCAAGAGGTCAGGTTTGCGTTGACTCAGCGCCACCACCCCACCCTTGATGTAGCCCTCGACGTCTGCAATCGTCAGCGCACAGCCGCCTCCGTCGGCCCGAAGAAAGGTCTTGGTGTTGTGGATGTAGGGGTTGTAAAACACGGTTTTACGGGCCAGCAGTTTCTCGATGGCCGAGGGGTTTTCCAGCCCGCTTTCATCGATCTGCAAACCACTGAGCTCAATGGCCCGGGAAATAATATCGAGCAACACGCGCACTTCGATATTGGTCGACGACGTGGCGTGGAAGATGCCCCGCGGGCAACTCGCCAGATTGTCGTACACCCGCATGATGTCCTGGCACACCTGATCTACTGGCACCAGGTTGACCCTGGCGTGGGGCTTACCCGACAGGCGCACGGTTTGTTCAGTGTTGCGCATGGCGCGCTTGAGGCGGTTGACCTCCCTCAGGAACCCATACAGGCCAGTGGTGCTGCCACCTGCGGATTGAGTGGCCTGCGGACCGATAACAATCGACGGTCGGATAATCACCAACTCAATTCCACTGGCAGTGCACAGGCGGTCAATCAAGTGCTCGGCCGCACATTTGGTTTCTTCGTAATAGTTATTGAATTCAGTGCTCTGGTGCAGGCATTCCTCCACCTCACCCGAACCAACGCCTGCGGTATAAGCAGTCGAGATATAGAAAAACGTCTGGCAGCCCAACGCCTGTGCTGCATGGAACGCATGGGTCAGGCCGTTGATATTGTGCTCATAGATAATGTCGCGGTTCTTTTCTTCGAAATTGAGCGATGAAGCAAAGTGCAGGAAGACCGCCTGCTCCGAGGCCTGCGCCCGGGACTGAGCGATATCCATCCCCGCCAACGGCTGGGTGATATCGGCGCGCCGGGCTTTCAAGCCGGCAAAAGAGAGTCGCGCGTCAGTGGCAGGATAATGCTGGCCCGCCGAGAGCACCGCATCGCGGATACGATGTCGGCACTCATTGTCGTCGCGCCCCCTGACCAGGCAGGTCACATCGAACTCACCGGTGAGCAAATGCCGATAGATAAAATGGCTTCCCAGAAAACCAGTGCCGCCGGTCACATAGAGCTTTTTCATGTCGCCTTCCTCAAACGGTAAATGACGGGCCTGCTCAGGCCGGTTCATGGGCCTGTTGCAAAGCCATCTGGCGCAATTGATTTTTGGCAATCTTGCGCAAGCCGGCACGGGGAAAATCTTCCAGGAAAATAATTTCGCGAGGCCGCTTGAAGTCGGCCAGGCGCTCGCGGCAGGCCTGTTCGATATGCCGCCTGGCGAGCGCCTGGTCCTCACGACCGCTAGCGTTGAGCACGGCAAACAACACCGGTGTTTCCGTCAACAAGGGATCGGGGCGCGACACTACCGCCACTTCGCTGATCATGGCGCTGGCGTACGCAGCGAACTCAATCTCCGAAGCCGATACGTTTTCCCCGCCCACCTTGATGATGTCTTTCAAGCGCACATCAAAAAACAGCACGCCCTCGGTAGTCTCGAAAAAGCGGTCGCCAGTGATGTACCAACCGTCCTCTGTGAAGGCGTCGCGGGTTTCGCCAGGCTTGTTGAGATAGCCCAGAAACAGATTCTTGCCGGGTTGCGCGTTGAACTGCAGATCGGCACTGATTCGCGCATTGAACGGCCCGGCATTCGTGACGGGATCGGTCAACCGATAGCGGTAGCCACTCACTGGCTTGCCAATCGAATAATTGAGGTCCGCGCTGTGCTGCTCGCTCGTCACACTGCCAATGGCAAACAGCTCAGTCATGCCCCACCACCCTACGGTCTTCACACCAAACAGCGCCTCCACGTCGGTGTTGCGGCTGGGAAAGCCCCAAAACCTGAAGCTGTGTCGAACCGGTTTCTCCAGGGCTGCCAGGGCATGACAAACGAACGGCAGGATCGCGGCCCATGTGCATTCAAAGTGTGCCGCATCGCTCCAGAAGCGTTGGGGGTTGAACACCCGCCGTAGCACCATGGCGGCTCCCGAAAACAATGAGGTGAGCACTTGATAGGAAAAAGCCATGGTGTGGCAGAGCGGAAAAAACACCAGCGTCACATCGTTTTCGGTGACCTGCAGGTGCTCGATATTGGACTGCGCTGACCACACCAGGTGCGCGTGGGAGATGACGACGCCCTTGGGCTGGCTGGTAGTGCCCGACGTATAGAGGATCAGCGCTGGATGATCGCCTGCGACGCACGCCATGCCGACGCAGGCCCCCCGCATGGAGACGAGCTCATCGATGCCAGGAAAAACGGAGCACTCGCCGGTGTCCTCGTCCGAGGCTGCCACCACTACCAGGGAAGTATGCAGGTCGCCGGCAAACAACCCCAGGTCATTGAGTGAGGTGACGACCATCTTCGGCGCAGCATCGCTGACGATGTAGCGCATTTCTTCCTGACTGAGGCGATTACCCACTACTACAGCGGTCGCTCCGAGATAGGCGCAGGCGAATACCAGGATCAAGGCATGGGCTTCGACATCGAGGCACAGCACGATTCGATCGTCACGCTTGATACCCAGCCCGGCCAAGGCCACCGCTGCGTTGCTGATAGCTTGATGAAGCTGGGCATAGGACAGCTTCGCGGCACTGCCCAGATCCGGTAAGTGCAGCGCGGTACGCTGGGCATGCCGATCGCACACCTGCGCTAATGCCAGGCATACATTTGCACCGACGCCAGGGGTCAACTGTTCCATCTCACATTCCCTTGCCATACCAAAAATAGAAGACGCACATTGCCAGCCGCGGTGCCAGGCGAAGCAGGCTCACGTACCGCACTCCGGCCTGGCCTGTGCGCGTTGCTCGATCATCACGTCGCTGTCGATCAGATGCACCTTGTAGGTCGTCAGTGCGCAGCGGGTATGCGGCCCCAACGCCTCGCCCGTCTCCAGGTCGAACCTGGCGCCGTGGTGCGGGCAAATCAGTTGGCCGCGCCGGATCAAGGCGCCGTCCATCGTCTTACCCTGATGCGGGCAGCGGTTTTCCACGGCATAGACCGCCTGCCTGGCCTGGCAAAGCAATATCGCCTGCCCTTCTACTTGAACAGCCAGCGTGCCGCCTTCCTCCAGCGCATCCCGCTTCGCGGCGAACTGACAAGCGGGCGGATGCTCTACCAACGGCGACGACGCCTTCACGACCTCACTGCTCACGTTGGGCGAACCACTGGACGATCTGGTCGATACTGCAACCGTAGAGGCCAACTGCATCCTTTTGCGCAACGGTGACCTGGCTGACACGCTCAAGCTGCGCGAACAGTGCCATCATGGTCAGCGAGTTGATTTTCAATCGAGTCTCGATCAGTGGCACATGTGGCTCGACCGTCACGGCTCGGCCCAGGGTGGCCTGCAACGCGTCCTGGACGGTCTGGCGAGTGATCTGCATCTACGCCTCCTGTGGATGCCGGCGACCCGGGCATCGGTGCGGATTGGATTTTTATATTCCCCATCTTCCTGGCGGCCATCAACCTATAAGCCTTATGGGGAGACATCTTCCCGCGCCCATGAAAAACTTACCGCACGCGGGCTTTCAGTCTTCAACTGGCCAATAGCGTTGACGGGCGAACGGATACGTGGGCAATGACAGTTTCTGTGCCTTTACCAAGCGGTAATAATCCAGCCAATCAAAGCTGACTCCGGCCTGCACAACGTCGCAGGCAAAGCGTTCCACGTCAGCGAACGTCAGCATTTCCTCGGCCAGATGCACGCAGCGCCCGGACGATGGCACGGTTACAGCCCAGGCCTGGCGGCTGACGACGAGCACTGCAACCTGGGCCGAATCAGGCCAGCCAGGGGAAGCAAGCTGGGCGGCGCCCTGCCCCTCCTGCACAAACGCGCTCAACCACTCAGGGCTAGCGTCTAGTGCCGACGATGCGCCGCACCCGAGCTGCAGACAGCGGTTGATCCAGTGGCCGTAACCCCTGTCGATCACGGCCTCGAACACCATCCCCCAGCGCACCAACTGTTGATACAGCGCCACTTCGAACGCCAGTTCGGCGCAGCGAGCCGCCGCTTCAACGGTCTGTGGCGTACTGGAGAGACGGCCCAGGCACTCTGCGTAATCATCGGCCATGCGCTGGTATCTCGGCGCCGCCAGCCATGCCTGCCGACTGGCATCGTCAAGGTGCTGCGGCTGCTCGCACAGGTAATACACCAGGCGCGGCGTGAACGTCGCCGGCGCATCCAGCACGCTGTGTGCGGCCTCTTCAAAAAACCTGTCCACGTCTATGCCTGCTTTCAACACACCAGCGAACCGCTCGCGATGTGCGCTGCGGCTGATGTTTATGGTATGCGCCAGCGCCAGACGATCAATTGGCCCGCTGTCACGGACGAAATGGGCGAACCGCAGCAGGTATTGGCGTAGTTGCTCTCGCGTTGCGGCAGACAGACAAATCGGCACGTCCACCGCTGCGTCGGTCCCGCGCACCAGAGCTGGCGCAACGGACTGCAGCACGCTGAACACATTGGTGCCGCCGATCCCCAGGCAATTGATCGCTGCCAACCGCGCAGTGTCGGCGGGTTGCTCCAGCGCCTGCGACCACACCCGGGTGTCCTGGCTGACCCGGAACGGCGAATGCTCGAAATCGATGCGCGGATTGGGCGTGGTGAAATTGAGTGAAGGCACCAGGGTGTCGTGCTTTAGCATCAACGCCACTTTGATCAGGCTGGCGATGCCGGCTGCCTGTTCAAGGTGACCAATATTGGATTTGACACTGCCTATCGCACAAAAACCGTGGTCCTGGGTATCCAGGCGGAAGGCTTTTTCAAGCGCCTTGATTTCCAGAGGGTCGCCCAGGCTGGTGGCGGTACCATGACACTCCACATAACTGATCTGCCGCGCATTGGCGCGCGCCAGCGTGATCGCCCGCACCATGGCTTTGGCCTGCCCTGGCACACTGGTGGCGGTGTAGCCGATTTTCATCGCCCCATCATTGTTGACATGGCTGGATTTGATCAGCGCATACACATGATCACCATCGCGTATCGCGTCGGCGTGGCGGCGCACGATGACGCTCGCCACGCCGCTGCCGAACAACGTGCCGCTGGCATCACTGGAAAACGGACAGCAACGACCGTCGCGAGACAATAACGGGCTCTGTCCGAGGGGATAACCGGTATGGTGCGGAATACGAATGGCGGCTGCCCCCACCAGCGCAGTGTCGACCTCCCCCAGGCGCAGAGCGTTGCAGGCCAGGTGCAACGCCACCAGCGAACTTGAACACGCGGTCTGCACGGTCATGCTCGGGCCTGTCAGGTTGAGCTTGAAGGACAGGCGCGTGGCGAGAAAATCCTTGTCGTTACCCTGGTGAACCAGGCTGGCGGTTTCATGATGCAAGGGGTCGAGACGGTCACCAAACTGATGCAAATAGCTGGTGGTGATGCCCCCCATGCATGCATAGACACCCGTCACGCCGGCTTGAGCCGCCTTGACATGCCCGGCATCCTCAAGCGCCTCATACCCCACCTCCAGCAACAGTCGATGCTGCGGATCGAGCAATATGGCCTCGCGCGCGGAAACCCCGAAGAACCGCGCATCGAACCATTCGATGCCTTCAAGCACCGGGCTGCGCCGGATATAACCAGGCTCGCTCCATTGCTCGCGGGTGACACCCGCCGCGCTCAGTTGCTGATCGTCAAGGTCAACGATCGACTCGCGGCCCTGGCGCAGGTTCTCCCAGAACACTCGCTGGTCAGGTGCACCCGGAAAGCGGCATGCCAACCCGACAACGGCCAGGTCGCCCAGATGGCTCTCTAGGGCCTGGCTCACAGTTGGCGCAGATCACGCAGTTGGGCGTCCAGCGGGTCCGGACTCGGCCCCGGCACACCCTGTTGCGCATACGCTCGACACAAGTCCGCCACGGTCACGATGCTGGTGATCGCCACGGCATCGGCGAAGGGGTCTGTTCCATAAACCGCTTCCAGGTTGCTGATCAGCGTCGCCAGATCCAGGGAGCTCAGGCCCAAGTCGCTGAAGCGGCTGTCAATTTCCACCGCCACCAAAGGCCCACCCTTCGCCCCCAGAACCTGAGCGATCTGGTGCTCTACTTGATCGAATACTTGATCCATGACTTGATGATTCAGCATGTGAAACCTCCATCGACTGCGATGTTTTGACCGGTGACAAAGGTGCCCCGGTCTACCAGGTACAGGATCAGATCCGCCACTTCCTGCTGGGTACCCAGACGCCCCAACGGTGTGCGGCGCTCGATCCTGCTGAGTGTCTGGGGGCTCAGGTCCTTGACCATGTCGCTGGAAAAGTAGCCAGGCGAAACTGAGTTGACGCGAATGCCCCGTGGGCCCAGCTCCTTGGCCAGGCTGCGGGTCAAGCCATCCATCGCGGCCTTGGTTGCGCTGTAAACCGTCAGGCCGGAATGACCCCGCAGGGCATTGATAGATGACACATTCACCACGCTGCCCGCGCCACGCTTGAGCAGCTTGGCCGTGACCAGCTTGGTCAGGTACAACTGGCCCTTGAGGTTGATATCAAGCGCACTGTCGATGTCCGCCACGCGCATCGTGCTGAGGATGCCTTCAACACCGGTGGCGGCATTGTTGACGAGCCCGTCGAGGCCACCGAAGCGCTTTTCCACCTGCTGGACGAAGGCGGTGAGCGCTGAGTAGTCGGTGCAGTCCAGTGCCTGCCAATGAAAGTCGGCACGCTCGCTCAACTCCGTGACAGCCGGGGACTCTCGACGACTGAAGGTCGCGACGTTATAGCCTGCCTCCAGGAAACATCGGACCGTCGTCAATCCCAGGCCCTGGCTACCGCCACTGACAATGATGGTGCCCTTTACCGCAGATGGAGCGCTGTCATGGCGAGTGTGTAAAGCGTCAGAAACTGCATCAGTCATTGCGAGGCCACCTTGATTTTCTTGAATCGATCGCTGTGCAGGCGCCCGGTCACAAATTCGATATGACGCGGCACCTTGAAATCTTCCAACCCTTGCTGGCAATGCAGCATGATCTGGCGCTTGGCGTCGTCGGTGTCCAACTCACCCTCCAGAACGACCGTGGCGGCCACGATCTGCCCGGTGACCGGACTCTTGCGCCCCCATACCACGGCATCCTTGACGAAGGGGAGGCTCAACAGCCGACTCTCGACTTCTACCGGCAGCACTTTGAGCCCTCCCACATTGATCAGGCTTTCTCCACGCCCGAGGATGCGGAAATAATCGCCACGGGTTTCAACCATATCCCCCGTGCATAGCCAGCCCTCCTGATCGATCACCGACGGCGCGTTCAGATAGCCGAGCATCGCGGTGCGGGTCTTGATCCACAGAATCTGATCAACCACCTTCACCTGCACATCGTCAGTGGCAATTTGAATCCACAGCGAGTCACTCGACTCCGAGCGCGTGGAGAGGATGCCCAGCTCGCTCATGCCATAGGTCTGCTTGAAACGCACAGCCGGGAACACCTCGTTCAGCGCGGCCAGGGTCGATTCGGGCATGGTCTCGGTGCCGTAGGTCACCAGTTCCAGGCTGGAAAGATCGTAGGTCTCGTACGCCCGTCCCCATAGCAGCATGTTGAGAAATGTAGGGGTGGCGGGAAGGAGCTGGATCCGGTGTTCAGCAATCTGCCGGCAAATGCTCACGGCGTCGCGGGAATCGAGCTTGACCAGTGTCGAGCCGCTGAATAAACAGTGCAGCAACGTATTGAAACCGCCGATATGGTCCAGCAACAGGAATGCAGCCGTGGTACGAGGCCTTGAGCGCGGCGCATCGCGGTATTTGGCAAAAAGCCTTTCGAGGCTGAGCAGGATGGCCTTGGGCTCGCCGCTGCTGCCTGAACTGAGCAATATCAGACCGGCTTCTCGGCGATCGAACAGGCCTGCCACCAACTCGTGGGTGGGCAACTGTGTGGTTAACGCCTGCAGATCGCCGGGGTGATCGGCGTCGATGATCCAACTGGCCCCTGTCGTACGTGCCACCGCCGCGCAGCGTTCAGACGAACTGCGATTGAGTGGCACCACCACGCAATGCCGGGTGTACAAGGCCAGAATCGCCCCCACCATCGCGCAGCTATAATCACCATTGATGATTACCGTGCAGCACGCGATGTTCTGGTGCGCCAGAAGCGCCTGCCAGGACATCATCGCTTGCCCTATGGCGTTGAAGGAGGACTGCTGCCCATCGGCGATCAGCGCAATGCCGTCGCCGAACGAAGCCAGGCGGTCGCTGATCCAATTACGTTCCTCTCTCATGTCTGCCTGTGCTCCTGTTGCTGTTTGCCAAAACACCGCACGAACGCTCAAGGCGATGCGCGAGCCATCCTGGCCGACAACCCGACCAGCCCTCCAATCAGTAACCGCGCCAGCCTGGCCAACCTTCCGGGAGCGCGAAAGCCCCAGATGGCATCCATCCAGGCGGGCAATTGCAGCAACTCCACCGACAGCCCAGCGCGGCTGCGCAGGTACACCACGTGGGATAACCCACCGCCAACCGGCGGCGTGCTTGAGCTGAAGCCTTCACGCAGCACGCGTCGGTAAAGGGCATTGAAGTGGCTTGGGCGGCGTACGCCCAGGGCGACATTCATCAGTCCGGGTTCATTGAGTGGTCGTACGGCGCCCACGCCTTGGCGGTGCACCAGTTCGATCCAGTGCTCACCCGCATCCAGGGCGCAGCGCGGCGTGTCGCAGCTGACCGTGGCCGAGGGCTGGCACGCCGACAGCGGCAGCCCCAGCGCCCGATGAAAATAATCCACGGCGTCCTCCAGATCTTCGACCACCAGCCGTACGCCGATAATGCGCCCGACCGCGCCGCCAGCCTCAGCCTCCACCAGTTGCACCGGTACGCCATCGGGGTCGCGCAGCACTGTGCCGGTGAGGTCGACGGGTATACCGGCCGCCTGCAAGCGCGCCACGGCGGCGTCTATATCGGCTACCGCGACAAACAAGCGCTCGTAGCCGCTGCGTGTGCGCGTTGCCGCCGGCAACCGGCACGGTTGGCTGAACTCGAAGAATTCAAGCTGAAAAAATGCCTGTGCGTCAGCCATCCAGTAATTGACGCCCTGCACCGCCGTCATCTCGAACAGTCGGGCAGCCATGGGTCCGCGAACCTGAAAACTGCCGGTGGCACGCAAACCCAACAACGCGGCATAAAACTGCATGCTGGTGGCGGCGTCGGCGGAGCAGATTGCGACCTGGCACAATCGCGGCGGCGCAAGTTCGGACCTGCTCACGGGCGATTCCGTGGCGTAAAGGAAATGGCAAATCGCTCGCTCAAGCCTGCGGCGGGGTTGGAGAAATCCATCTTGATATCGCTGAGCTTGCACGCCGGGCGCAAATCGGTGTGATACAAAAACAGCGCCAGGTTCAACGACAACAGGATATTGGCCAGCCCCGCCCCGATGCAGGTGTGCGGCCCACGACCGAAGGGTGCCCAGGCGCCGCTGGCGCGGTGTTCAAGCCGCGGCTCTTCATAGCGAGTGATGTCGAAGACCTGAGGGTTCTTGAACCACGCAGGATCCGTGTGGTTGGCAGTGGTGAATAGAATGATGTCCTGCCCTTTGTCGATCGAGTAACCCTGGAACTCGAAGTCTTTCGCTGCCGTACGGCGCACGGCGTAGGCCGTTGGATAAAGACGCATCACCTCGCGGATGAAGTTCTTCAGGGTCTCCATGTTTTCCAGGCCATCAGCGTCCGGCAATCCCTGGCTGAAACAGGCATCCACTTCATCACGCAACGCCTGGTGCAAGTGCGGCTGCTTGAAAAGCTCCAGCAGCATGAAGCTCAAGGTGGCACCGACGGTGTCGATGCCTGCCAGGTAGGAGATGATGGCGTGGTTGCGCATATCTCCTGGGGTAAACCACTGGGGCTGGACCATCTGCCCTTTTTCCTTGAGCGTCTGGAAGTAACCCTGGGTTTGCTCCTGGGTCCGTTCCGACTCGATAATCCGGTCAGCCAGCGCCTGCACCTGCTTTTTCGCCGCCCGGTAACCCGGCAGGCGCAACGCCAGCCGCGGCCACTTTTTCAGGGCACAAACGTTCATCGCGGTATTCTGATACCGCATCAGCGCCTCGACTTCATCCGGCGTGGGTTGATAACCCTGCAGTGATCCACCAATCTGCTGCGACAGCACATGCCGAAACAGCGCCGACACCTTTTGATCAACGCCGTAGCGCGCTTGCAGGGTATCCGTGAAGATCTGCGCAAGCATGGGAATGCGCTCGTTGAACGCCGACTTGGAGAACAGCGGCTTCATCAGGTTGCGCTGGAAGCGATGGGCATCACCATCCACGCCGATGAACGAATGCGGGCATTGCATCTCTTGCAAGGTCGCTTCCCAGAACCCGCTTGAGACAAAGCAATCCTTGCCCTTGTCCGCCACGAATCGGTTCGCCTCCATGCCGGCCAATACCACGAAGTTCATATGCGCGGCCTTGACCCGGTAGACATCGCCATAGGTACTGCGCGTGGTTTGCAAGAAGCCCAGGGGGTTGCGGATCAAGGCAAACGCACTGCCGAGCAGTGGCCAGCCCTTGACCACGGGAAGCTGGCGGTTGCCGGCCCCACTCGAGACCTCTCTTTCCCACGATGTCATCGTTGCTCTCCCGGATGGCGTTTGGTCTATGCATTGCCGCGCCCTGCCTGCGACACATCAGTGCCCAGCGAAAAAAGCATAACCAAAAGCGGCGCGATCCAAACCTATAAGCACTGATAGGTAAATTAGCCGAGGTCGATCTCGGGTGTGGCGCAGATGCCCGGCAGCCTCCATGGCGGCGTCACCGTGTGGGGGGCCGCTTGGCGCCGACACAGGCAGGCCAGGTCGAGGGTACGCACGCGGGGAATGACTTCCTGCACGCGCAGGCAAAACCTGGCCCGAGGCGATTCATGACAGGCAGCCACAGCCAGGCAGTAGCGCGCCAGCAGCAGTGTTGACCAGAATTGCCAATGCCGGGCGTCGGTTGTCGGTGGGTTGAATTGAAGGGAATGTCCGCAGCTTGGCCCCAGCCGGAAGGCAAAGCTGTCGAGCGGTACAGCAAGACCTTCGCCGCGGGCCTTTATGTAGGCTTCCTTGAGTGTCCATATCTCGAAAAATCGCTGCGCACGGTGCGCTGCGCCACACTGCTGCAGGTCGTGGCGCTCGGCGGCCGCAAAGAACGTATCGGCCACCGAAACGCCGTCGCCCTGGCGCTGCAGGTCTTCAACATCGATGCCGATTGCCTGTCGCGACACAGCCATGACGATCAAGCCATCGGTATGGGAAACATTGAAGTGCAGGGACTGCGAGGGGTCCAACACCGGATCGATACACGGCTTGCCGTGATCGTTGTAGGCAAAGCACCAGTGCTGCGGGGGAATACCGGGGCGATACATCGACAACACATGACGCACAAGCGCCCGGGTAACCAGGTACTGATGGCGATGTCGGGCAAAATGAAATTGCGCCATCCGCTGGCGCTCACTGTCACTGAGCACCGCGGCATATTCGGCCAACAGGTCAGCCGCGACGATCAACTCATCACGACAGACCCACAACTGGATATCGCCCGGTGGTAACGGCCACTCACGATCCATCGTGACTCCAGCGGCACCACCTGGTGCCGCTCGACAGCGCGGCACCAGGTCGGCATTGCCTCAGGCCAGTACGCTACGGCGCAGTTGAATACGCACAGGGTCGCCCTCGGGCAGCTCGACTTCGTCCACTGCCAGCGGCGCCTCAAGATCGCTGCGCAACAAGCTCTGGACCAGTAACTGGCTCTTGAGCCAGTCCTCGTGGTGCACCAGGATCTCATCGACATAGGCACCGCCGAGCACGGCGATGTCGACTTTTTCGGTGTAGCCCAGCTTGGCTTTCTTGCGCAGGTCTTGCAGCCTGCGGTTGAGCTCACGTACGGCGCCTTCGCGCTTGAGCGAGGCATCGATGTCCAAGTCCAGCCAGACCACCATGTTCTCGACAATCCCGACGTTATTGAGCGTGTCACGCACGGTCAGGCGACGCTCGAACTCGTGGGGCTGGATCGTCTGCCCTGCGGCAACCAGCACCCCCTGTTCATCGATTACATACTCTCCGGCCTTTACCGCTGTGGTGACCGCCTTCATCGCCGGGCCCAGTCGCTTGCCGAGCAAGGAGAAGATCAATACCACCACGGGCTGCGCCCACTCGTCGGCATCGGCGGCCCACTGGACCTGCTTGACGTTGAGTTCCTCCTCGAGGAACTGTGCATAGCGCTCCAGTACGGCCTGTTCGATACCCGCGACGCGAATGCTGCGCAACGGAAACTTCTGCGAAACCCCATTGGTTTCGCGCACATTGCGCACGCTGGCGATCAAGTTACGCAGGCTGCTCATCTCATCGGCCAGCTCGTACGACAGGTACTGGCGATCGATGCTCGGCCAGTCTTGCAGGTGCACAGAGTCGGCATACCCCAGTTCGGTGTAGACCGCCTCAGCCAGAAACGGCATGAAGGGCGCCAGCAGACGAGCAAAATTAGATAACGCGTAGTGCAGCACTTCATAGCACTGGCGCTTGTCGTCATCCAGGCCATCGCGCCAGATGCGTGCCTTGTTCAAGCGCAGGTACCAGGTACTCAAGACGTTGATGAACACTTCGATACGCGAATAGATCTTGGAAAAATCCAGAGACTCCATCCACATCTTGATATCCGATTCCAGCGCCGCCAACTCATGCAACAAGTAGTGGTCCAGGACATTGTCCAGGGGCTGGCCAAGGTCGCCGGAAGGACTGAACTGGTCGATTTCGGTGAACGTTTTATAGAACTGCAGGCAATTCCAGAACAGCAGATGGTAGCGGCGCACCACGTCGCGCACCGACTCTTCACTGAACTTGATGTCCTCTCCCTTGCAGACCGGCGATGCCAGCAAGGCCACGCGCAAGGCGTCCGAACCGTGGGTCTGCATGAGATCCATCGGGTTGGGGTAGTTCTTCAGGCGCTTGGACATCTTGCGACCGTCCTTGGCCAGAATCACCCCGTGGCACATGGCGTTTTTGAAGGGGTTCTGCTCGAAACAGCCGGTGGAGATGACCATCATCGTGTAGAACCAACCGCGGGTCTGCGCAAGGTACTCGACGATGAAGTCGGCAGGGAAAGTCTGTTCGAACTCCTGCTTGTTTTCGAACGGGTAGTGCCGACTGGCGAACGGCATTGCGCCCGATTCGAACCAGCAATCGAAGACACCGGTCACCCGACTCATGGTGCCCTCGCAGCACTGGCAGGCGAAACGATGCTCGTCGATATGAGGCACATGCAGGTCTTCGACCTTGCGCCCGGAACGCGCTTCGATCTGCGCGATGCTGCCCATCACCTCGACGGTGCCGC
The DNA here is from genome assembly GCF_020790195.1 of Pseudomonas sp. HN8-3. NCBI lineage: Bacteria > Pseudomonadati > Pseudomonadota > Gammaproteobacteria > Pseudomonadales > Pseudomonadaceae > Pseudomonas > Pseudomonas sp. HN8-3. The sequence goes on along the minus strand of NZ_CP086206.1, from coordinate 2,082,082 downwards.
ACTGGTCACAGCGCCATACCGGGATGGGCGCACCCCAGAAACGGTTGCGTGACACCGCCCAATCGCGGGCATTACGGATCCAGTCCCCGAAGCGCCCTTCCTTCACATGCTCGGGCACCCAGTTGACCTGGCTGTTGTTTTCCACCAACTGCTCGCGCAGCGCCGACGCGCGGATGAACCAGGACTCTACCGCGCGATAGATCAGAGGGTTATCGCAACGCCAGCAGTGTGGATAGTTGTGTTCGATCTGTTCTTGCTTGAACAGCAAGCCACTGCTCTTCAGATCTGCAAGGATGCGCGGCGTGGCCTCGAAAATATTCTGCCCGGCATACTGCGCCACCGCATCGGAAAAGGTACCGTCGTCGCGAACAGGGTTAGGTGCAGGCAACTCGTATTGCTGCCCGAGCAAGGCGTCGTCCTCACCGAACGCAGGGGCAATGTGGACAATGCCAGAGCCATCGCCCATCTGTACGAAGTCGGCGGTGACCACGCGATGGGCCGAGGCATCGATCACCTCGCCGACCACCGGCAGATAACGCAGCCCAGCCAGCTCTGCGCCGGTACAGCGTTCCAGGATCACCGGCTCATCGAACAAGCCGCCCAGGCAACCTTCGGCCAGCCATAGGCGCTCTTCGCCGTGCTCGATGCACACATAGTTTTCATCGGCGGCCACGGCCAGTGCGACGTTGGCAGGCAACGTCCAGGGTGTGGTGGTCCATGCCAGGAAGAAAGTGTCCGGGCGGTCTTGTTGCCTGAACTTGACATAGGCGGACATATCGCGGCGCGGGCGGAAGGCGTCGTCCAGGCGCGCCTCGAAATTCGACAACACCGTCTGGCAACGCACGCAGTAAGGCACGATCTTGCCGCCCTCGTAGACATGCCCCTTGTCATGCAAGGTTTTAAAGCCCCACAGCACCGACTCCATGTAGTCGTTATCCATGGTCTTGTAGGCGCCATCGAAATCGACCCAACGGCCCATCCGGTTGACAAAGCCACGCCAGTCATCGGCGTACTTGAGCACCAGTTCTCTGCACTCGTCGTTGAACTGCTCCACGCCAAACTCGAGAATATCGCGCTTGGACTTGAAGCCCATGGCCTTCTCGACTTCGAACTCCACCGGCAAGCCGTGGCAATCCCAGCCCCAGCGGCGTGGGACCTGTTTGCCGAGCATCGTCTGGTAACGCGGTATGACGTCTTTGATATAGGAAGTCAGAATATGGCCGTAGTGCGGCAGGCCGGTAGCAAACGGCGGGCCGTCATAAAATACGTACACCGGCTTACCCTCACGGGCGCTGATGGATTGCTCGAACGTCTTTTCTTTTTCCCACCGCTCGAGTACCGCATCTTCCATTGCCGGAAATCTAACCGGCCCACTTCCTTCCGTACTCATCAGTCACACCTGTCAGTAAAAACAAAAAAAGCACCCCCTCGGGGCTTTACCTTACCTGGCGGTCTGCCGCCGCCATCGCCCGTCAATCCACGTCTGCCTCACCCTGTCGACTGGCGGCCGATACAACTGACGGCGCACAAAAAGGGGTGAGAAAAGCAGGTGGCACGGTACGACAGTCAAACGCTTCCAGCGTTTGCAGAAACCCCAGCATAACCTTGGATACACTCTCTTGTGTATCAGAGAAAAGCGTGTAGTGCCCCCAATCGTCCATGATGCGCACCTGCGCATTGGGCAGAATCTCTCCCAGGCTCAGTGAGTCCTGGAACGACACCATGGTGTCTTTCCGCCCCCCTATCACCAGGACTGGCACGCTGATCGGGGCACACCACTGGCGATCCACTTCAGGCTCAGCGGCGCTTTGGATCAGGTACATATAGCGCAGCAATGCCTGGGGGCCGCTTTTGAAGGGAGCCTCCACCAAGCCGCGGATGCGCGCATCGGCCAGCCCTGTGAGGCGGGTGGCTGTCTGTTCCGTGTTATTGGCGAAGATGGTGTGGTACATGAAATCGAGCTTGGACTCATCTTCGACCAATATGCGACTGACCTTGCCAATGGCATCGCCAGCCACTGCGCTGTAGCGGCTATTGAAGAAATTCGGGCTGTTGAACAACAGCAGCGCCTCCAAGCGTGCGGGCCATCTGCGCGCATAAGCCAACGCGGTATGAATGCCGGTGCACCAGGCGGCCAGTACCACCGGGCCAGGAGCGAGCATGGCCATCAGGTGTTCCAGGTCGCGCACCTGATCGTCCAGCGCATATTCGCGAAACCTATCATCATACGCCCCCGGCAATCCGCGCCGTTCCCAGGTGACAAAGCCAATACCGGCCGCCTGCAGCGCCTGGGCCACGCCCTGCGTCACGGCGTTGCCGATGCCCAGGGCATTGACGAACACCACGGTGCCACCCGGCGCCTGCGTGTGTAGCACCTCCAGGCTCAAGCCATCGTGCGTGATCAGTTGCATGCTGTGTGTCCCTCTCTTCACTGTGCCTGCTTGCCCCAAGGTGCCTCATGTACCGGTTTGTCGCTGCCCCGCCACGCCTGCTGCCAGATTGTTGATCTCGTCCCAGATGTGCAGCGAACGGCTTTGCCATGCCAACGGATAGCGGCTGGCGGCGGCCTGATAGAAATCCGCCGCGGCCTCCCGATCCGTCGCAGCCCGCCGGCAATACTCGTTCAGGGCCCAGCCATAGGCCGAAATCGCCAGGCCCGAACCCAGGCCGGCGTTGGGCGAGCCGGTGCCGGCTGCATCTCCTACCAACAACAGGTTGCCATCAACTACCCGTTCGGCCCTGCTGTGATGCACCGCAATACGTTGCGTCAACCAGTTGATCCCCTGGTGCTCGACGCCCCAGCTTTTGGCGAAGAAGTCAGCTTTGTCCAAAAGCAGCTCGAGCGCCGGTGGCGTCGGTGTGCTGCTGTAGAACGCCACGCCAAACTCTTTGCGCACAGGGTAGGCCAGGCCAAAAGCGCAGTGATCGAGACGCCCGCGCGAATCGAAGGCGAACTCATAGCTCAAGCGTGACGTCGCAACCTCACTGGCGCAGTGAAACACATACCAGCTCTCACTGCCCTGAGGGGTCTGCAGCAGCGTGCACTCGATGCCCGCGGCCTGGGCCACGGCACTGCGCGCACCGTCAGCGACCACAACCAGATCGGCATCGAGGGGGAATGACGGCGCACCTGCCGTTGCACTCAGCAACACTTGCCAGGTAGCGGGCCTGCTGTCGTCGGCGACCACCGTCGCCTGATGGTCGGCGATAAAACGCACGCCCCGCGCGCAAGCCTGCTCCATCAACACCGCCTGCAAGTCGGCCAGGGAAATGGCCATCACCGACTCACCCACGAACAGCTCGGCGACTGTCTCGTCTCCATACGCCATGCTTGCATCGATACTGTCGAGAATGCCGGCCGGCAACTCGCGGGAGAAATACCGGGTGCGCTGCCCGGCGCTATTGAGGTAGAAATCGTGTCGCACAATCCGTGCGGCGCGCCGTGCCACGGCATCCAGCACCCCGATGCTTTTCAGGTAGGGCAAGGTGTGAGGGTAAAGCGTGACCATTTGCATACGGTTGATCGCGGTACGCTTTTCGACCACATACACCTGCTCGAAACCATTGGCCGCCAGGGTCAGGGCTGCCACCAGGCCAGCCGGCCCGGCCCCCAGCACCACACCGCGTTTGCCGGCCCATGCCCGCTCCGGCAGCGCGGCGGGTTGGTGGGCAAAATCGAAGGCGTAGCCGTTGCGGTGGTACACCTGCAATTGTTCCGGCGCAACGTAGTTACTCGCCGCAGGCACACTCGGCACGATCGGGGTAGCGGTCGACGGCATCGGCTCGCTGACCGGAGGCGGCATGGGAGCGAGCATTTGCTCAAGCTGTTCGATCAGCGCGCCGGCTGTCCTACACAGCACTAACTGCGGGCCGTCACGACTCTCATCCAGCCCCTCCAATGCCTGGCAAAGGCAAGCCGCCAGCACCAGCATGGTCACTGAATTCAAACCGTAATCAAGCAACGGCTTGCCCAATTGCAACGTGTGCGGATCGATTTGCGTCAGTGCGGCGATTTGCGCACGCACCACCTCATGCACATCCTCGGCGTTCGCCTCCAGCGCGATGGCTATCGCAGGCGCAGGCGTGGCGGATGTGTCAACGGTCGGCAGCCAACAGTGAACCTTGGCAAACGGATAAGTCGGCAGCTCGACGATGCGGCGGCCAGCACGCAGGCTGGCCTGGCGAGACACCTGTTGCAGGCTGATCTGTCCAACAACCCAGGCCCGGGCCTGCTCTTCCAGGCTCAACGTCTGGCGCTCAAGGGGCGCGGTATCCGGCACCTCGACCTCCTCAAGGTCACCATAGTGAATCACCACGCCGTCCACACTGCCCTGTTGCCGGTGAACACAGGCCAGCGCCGCATCCAGAGTGTCGAGCAAGGTGCCAGGTTGGCGCTGCACCCATGCCACCCGGCAGTTCATGGCTTCACGACCCTGACTGAGGGTAAACGCCAAGTCATCCAGGGTGAGCGAAGGGGTGGCAGCCAATGCTCGCCGAGCACTGCCAAGCACAGCCTGCAGGCGCTCGTTAGTCGCTGCGGAAAAAACCAATAGCCACGGGCCTGGCGTTGAGACCGGCTCAACGGCGGCGGGTGCAGCGTCGTACGCCTGCAACAGCAGGTGGGCATTCGCACCGCCAGCGGCGAATGTATGCACAGCGGCACGGCGCGGTGTCGGCCAGGGCATGCCGCCAGGTGCATCGCTGGGATGGTGCCAATGCTCCAGGCTGCGCTGGGCCCGCAGCGGCGCCTCATCAGCGCGGGTTTGTGGATTAAGCGGTTCGGTCAGAATCGACGGCACCAGCACCCGGTCACGCAGTTGCAACGCCACCTTGATCACCTGCGCCAGGCCAATCGCGGCTTCTGCATGGCCAATGTTCGACTTCACCGAACCCAGACGGCAGTGTGGCAAGTGCGTATTGCGCGGCCCATAGACGCTTCGCAACGCCTGGAACTCAGCGACATCGCCCAGGGTTGCACCTGAGGCCGAGGTCTCGACGTAATCGACACTCCGGGGGTCGATGCCCGAGCGCTGGAAATGCCGCGACAGCAGGGTCTCGAACGCAGCAGCACTCGGCACGCTGTAGCCGGGTGTATAGCCTTTGTGGCTGATAGCGGTGGACTTGATCACCGCAGTGACCGTGTCACCTTCTTCAATCGCCTGTTTGAGCGGCTTGAGCAGCACCGCAGCCACGGTTTCACCGGGCAGGAACCCGTCTGCCTGCCCGTAGGCTCGAACCCCCGGATGACTGGCGAGCAGTTGCCCCTGGCACAACGCAATATATTTGAACGGGTGGATAGACAGATTCGTCGCCCCCACCACCGCCAACCGGCAACTGCCGCTGCGCAGGCTTTCGCAGGCCAGATGCAGCGCCGTTGCCGCCGAGGAACACATGGTGTCGAGCGCCAGGCTGGGACCCTTGAGGTTGAAAAAATGCGAAATCCGGTTGGCCATGCTTGCGGTCGATGACAAGGCTACCGTGGCCTTGCGCGGCACATCGGCGTCGAACGCGTGGTACTGCTGATACATCGAACCGGTAAACACCCCGACCTCGCCGTCGCAGGACTCAGCCAGGTAATCGCGGGTGTAGCCGATGCGTTCGAACAAGGTCCAGACCTCCTGCAAAAGCAGGCGCTCCTGAGGGTCCATCAACTGGGCTTCGCGCGGAGAAATGCCGAAAAACAGTGAATCGAAACGGTCCACATCCTCGATGAACCCGCCCCATCGGCAATACGCCCTGCCCGGCTCACCCTTTTGTGCACTGAAATACGTGTCGGTATCCCAGCGGGTCGCCGGCACTTGCGTAATGCTGTCTACGCCAGCACGCAAATTGTCCCAGAACTGCTCCACCGACGCCGCACCAGGAAAGCGTCCCGCCATGCTGATGATGGCAATATCGCCAGCTTCCACCGCCACGGGATCAGGGGTTTGCGCCGTCGGCTGGGGTGCCGGCAGCATACGCAGGCGTGCCTTGGCCTGCTCGATGCTCAGCCGGCCCTCGCGCAGTTCGTCGAGGATGGTCTTCAGGGTCATAAGGGTCTCTCTCACCGGCCAAACAAGGTTGAGATTCGCTTGCCGACTTCCGGCTGATGCATTGTCAACGCGTGCATCGCCAGCTCACGCTCAATGACCGCGGGGAGGTCTTCGCGCAGCTTGCGATTTAGATGGTGCTTGAGCGTGACCAGCGACAACCGGGGCTTGTCGGCCAACTCCATCGCCAACTCCAGGGCGTGGGCCAGCACCTGGGCACGCGGTAACACTGCAAACGGCGCGCCGCGTGCTTCAAGTAGCGCACCACTGTAGCTCTGCGCCGCCAGGAGCATTTCCTGGCCGAGGCTACCGAGCCGGGAGGGCAGGATATAGGTCGCGCCCATGCCGGGGGTAAAGCCGTACTTCATGAAGTTGGCGGTATACAGGCTCTCGCGGGACAACACCACGATGTCGCAGAACAAGCCCATTACCAGGCCGCCGCCGATAGCATGCCCCTGCATCGCGGCGATCACCGGGATCTTGCATTCAAATGCAAGGCTGTAGACATTGGCATCGGTAAAATCGCCACGCGTCTGGTTCAAGGCAAGCAGCCCTTCGCGGGTGCCGCCACTGCAAAAAAAACTGTCGTAGCCCGTGATCACCACTGCCTTGTAGGCGTCGCTGGCGTTGATTCGCGCATAGGCCTGTATCAATCCGTCGATCAACGCCGGCGTGAAGGTATTCTTATGCTCACGGTCCTGGAGCGTGAGCACCACTACCCCGTCGTCACGCGCCTGAAAATCGATGACACTGTCCATCGGCACTCCTCTTTGCAACGATTCGCCAGCCATGGGCGCGCCCGTCAGGCACATCAATCAGGCTCCCATGGGAACAGGCCGTGGCTGACATAGCGGTGGATGTTTTCGCGGGTGCGCGGGTTGCTGAATACCTGGTGATTTTGCTCGATGGCCATCTGTCGGGCGTCGAACGGTAACGTGGACAGCCTGTTCATATAGCCCTTGTATTGCTCGACGCCATGCTTGGACAGGCGCCGCAAGCGCAACAGGTGGCGGCGCAGCAACGCATCGCTATCGCTTGCCACGTCGTCCGCCAGCCCCCACTGGCTGGCCTGTGCCGCACTGACCGGCTGGGTCGACAGCGTCAGGTAATGCGCGCGCTGGAAGCCCACGCGACGAATCAGAAACGGCAACACACACGCCGGCATTACGTCAAAGATGAGTTCCGAGAGGCTGAACTGGGCATCGGTATGGCTGAGAACGATGTCACTCGCAGCCACGAAGCCCATGCCCCCGGCGTTGGCCTTGCCCCGTACATGACTCACCGTGATGAACGAACCGGTAACCATGCGCTGCCAGATTTCATAGAGCCGCTCTGGTTGATGGCGTTCGCTGGCGCCGCGCACGGCGTCGTCATGCATGCCTTGGAAATCTGCGCCGAAACAAAAAACCTCGGGCCCGCCTTCAAGCACCAGCACGGTCGAATGCGCCTGGCAGTGTTCCAATACCCATAGGCATTCGTCGACCATTTGGCGGTTGATCGTATTGTTCGACTCAGGACGCGCAAAACGCAGGAATGCCAGGCTGCCTTCAGTGCGAAACTCGGTGGCCTGGAAGTTCATGGCTGGAAACTGTATTCGCGGTGGTAACCGTTGATCGCGCTTAACAGTAACTTGCCCGACAACCCTCCCGCCGCGATTACGCTGTCGGTGACTGGACAGGCGACGGTGTGGTCGCGGGTACCAAACCGCACGGCGTCATTGCCCAGCAGGATTGACTCGTACTCAGCCAGGCTCAGGCTATAGCGACTATCGAGTTGTTGTGCGATGGCCTGGGCAGACAGATGATCACGACTCTGGGGCGTGACCGTACCGCTGAAAAACTCCGAGCAGCAACCCGAGCCATAGGAAAAGCATCCAATACGCCGAGGCTCATCGAACCGCGCGGTGCTGATGATGCCGGCCAGGGACAGAAACATCGTGGCCCCCATGATATTGCCCACGCGTTGGCAGTACGCCAGCCCGGGCGCCACACGCTGGGCGAAATCAGCTTCGATGGCTGGCGGGTCGGCTGGCGCGAACTTGCGCATCATCAAGCGGTGCGCGCCTTTGACCATGCCACCAAAAGGCGTGTGAAACGCCAGGTAGTCGAACGTGCGCGCATAGTCCACGTCGTCGACCCGAAGGCGATATTCATTGAAGGTTTGCTCACAGCAATCCAGGTACGACATCAACGATAGATCGGCGTCCCCGGCTTCGCTGTCGGGCTCCGGCCGACAGGTGTCCATCACCTCGAAGCTGTAATAACCACTGGCGCCGATGTCGAGGCTGAATACATGCGGCTTGTCACTGATCAACATGGCCACTGCGCCCGCACCGCCACTGGGTTCCGAAAAAGCCCAGTCCTGCGCTGCGGCGCCGCCTTCACCAATCATCAGGAAGCGACACAGGTCCACTGCGACCACCAGTGCCTTGGCATTGGGCGAGGTCTGGGACAACACGAACTGCACCGCGCTATGAAAACCGGCAGTGCCCGAGTAGCAGGCCTGCTTGAGTTCGAAAACCCGGCAGTTTTTTTTCAACCCCAAGTAGTCATGCACATAAGTACTGACGGACTTGCCGAAATCGATTCCCGACTCGGTACAGGTAATCAACAACTCAATCTGATCGCGCTCTTGCGGGCTCAAGGCATCGATCAGTGGCTTGGCGGCATTCACGGCAAACGTCACCGGGTCCTCGCTGTGCAACGCCACGCTCTTTTCGTGCATCAGCAGGTTGCCGAAACGCTGGGAGTCCAGCTTGCGGTGTCGCGCAAGCATGGTCACATCCAGGCTCGCCGCGCCGCCAAATACGTTCATTGCCTCGATACCCACTTGCCTCGTCATTGCAGCCTTCCTGAGTTTTCCAGACACAACGCTGTATTGATGCCGCCGAAGCCATAGCTGAGGTTGAGTGCACAGCGCAGGGCGTGCTGTTCAGCGCGGTCGCAGACCCATGCGAACCCGGTATCCAGGGGGTGATCCAGGTTGCGGTTGGGGTGCAGTTGCCCGGCCTTCATTTGCAGTACCGTGGCTATGGTCTCCACCAGCCCGGCAGAAGCCAGGCCATGACCGATGAGGGACTTGGTCGCGTTGATCGACGCCTCGCGCAAGCCGCAATGAGCCAAGGCACGCAGTTCGGTTTCATCACCCAGTACCGAGCCACTGCCGTGCGGGTTGATATAGTCCACCTGGCGCGCCCGCCAGCCCGACTTGTCCAGGGCCTGGCGGATCACACAGGACTCCCCGTCAAACGAAGGGTTGGGGTTGCGATTGCCGTCCATCGCCACTGACCAGCCGGCAATCCGCGCATACGGCGAAACGCCACGGCGGCGCACGCTGGCCTCGCTTTCAATCACCACGACTGCACTGGATTCACCGTAGATGAACCCATCGCGATCACGGTCAAAAGGGCGGCACGCCAGGGCCGGACTCTCGGCAAAACGGTCCGAGCCCATCGCCCCCAGGGAGCGAAAGCCATGGCACTCCCAATACGACAGATCCATCACCGGCGCCAAGGCAATGCACACGTCCACATCCCCGGCTCGCACAGCCTGGGCCGCATTGATAATCGCCATCTGCCCACTGGCCGACGCAGCCCCCAGAGTGTAAGCGAACCCCCGAATGGGGAAGCGCTCGGTGCAAACTCCACACAGGTCGGTATCGAGAAACTGCGTCGCGTAGCTGGGCTTGATGAAGTACGGGGTCAGCGCGCAAGGCGCATGGGCCTGCTCGATGGCGCGCTGCTGGAAGTTAGAGCCACCGACCACCAGGCCGATACGCGTCGGGTCACACTGATCCAGCTGCGCATCCGCCCACGCTTCTGCCAAGGTCGCCAGGGCAATGCGCGCAGAGAACGACATGCCCCGCGAACCGGATTCCAGGTTGGCGCCGGCTTGCTCGTCCACATCGATTTCAGCACCGATGAATGTGCTTTCCAACTGACGACCCGGGCGGCGCATCATCGAAAAAGCATGATTGCCAGCCAGCAAGGCCTGGATAAAGTCATGCTGACCGGTGCCGATGGACGAAGCCACGCCCAGCCCGCTGATCAACAGCCCTTGCGTGTCAGAGCTTGCCATGAAGCAACTCGGCCAATTCGCCGATATTGCGAGCGGCCTGCGTCTGCACCATTGGCATGCGCAACCCAAGGGCGCTCAAAGTCATGGCGACGATGTCGGCGCGGTCCATCGAATTGGCGCCCAGGTCCACCAGGCGGTCGTTCCGGGCGATGGGTTGTTGAAGCTCAGGGAGGGTTTCGCGGGCATGCTTGACGATCAAATCGAAGACTTCGGCCTGGGTCATTTATCTATCCTTTAGCCGGCTCAACCGGTGGTTGCTCAGGGGGTGCAGCGACTAACTTAGCGGATCGAAATCGGCGGGAAACCTATAAGACCTTGTAGTAGTCAGTGATCGCGGTCTGGGCTATACCCAGCAACCGTGTGAACACCCAAGGATCGCTACCGATGCCCCGACACATCTGTATCACCGGCGCCTCAGGCTTTCTGGGCAGCCATATTGTGGAAAAGCTGCTGCACCACGGCTGCACCGTCGACGCCCTGTTGCGCCGCCCCACTGCGCATTTGCAAGGCCTGGCAGCCCGCCACGCGCAACTGCGCCTACACGTAGTCGACCTGGCGCAGCCAGGCGCGTGCAATGCCCTGTTCAGTGAGTGCGACACCGTTATTCACTGCGCCGCCAGCGTCACTAACAACGCCCGGCCTGGCTCGCGGCTTTGGCAGCAAACCCTGGAAATGAATGTCAACGGCACGCAAAACGTAATCGACGGCATACGCCAGGCCGCCAGCGTGCGCACCTTCGTGTACACCTCGTCGATGGCGGCCATTCTGTCGCCAGACATGCCAGCCGGGCACGCCTTCAGCGAGGCCGACTGGAACCATGCCTCCCTGGAAGCCAGCGACCCATACTGGTATTCCAAGACAGCCGCCGAGCGACTGGTGACGGACGCCTTCCAGCCCTGGCCCTGCGAGCCTCGCGTGGTGTGCATCAACCCATCGGTGATCATCGGGCCGGTGCTCGACCCCCGGCATGCTGCCACCAGCATTGCCATCCTCCATGACCTGCACACGGGCAAGACACCAGTCTGCCCGGACCTGAACTTTCATTTCGTGGATGTGCGCGACCTGGCCGAACTGCATGTGCGCGCGGCGCTGGATGACGTCATTGAGGGGCGCTTTATCGTGCCGGGCCATGAGGCTTCGATGCTGGAACTGGCCACAATGATCAAGCAGCGCTTTCCCGACAGCAAGGCACCCCAAAGACGAGCACCCGACTGGTTGATGTACCTCAGCGCGATGCTGAACTCACGCCTGTCGCGTCGCTATCTGCGACAGAACCTTGGCGTGCGCCGGGTATTCGATGACCAGCGCGCCAGGCGCGCCTTTCAATTGAGCTATCGGCCGCTGGAACACAGCGTCGCCGATACCCTTCAATCATTATCCCCGACAGCACCCTGAATCAAGGTAGCGCAGGGCACCTAGCCATGCGCTACCAGGAGATTGACCAGATCGCCTACGGTGTCAAACTTGTAGGCCTCGTTGTTCAGTTGTGCAAACTGGAAATTCGAGCGTTCCTGCAAGCGCGTGAGCAATATCAGCTTGTGCAGGGAATCGATGCCCAGTTCACCCTGCAAGTGCGTTTCAGTCTCGATCGACGCCGTCTCCCATCCCGGCAACTTCAACTCACGGATCGACTCACTGACCGTTTGCTGCGCCACGTTGATTTCCATCTTCACCTCCTCCTACAAGCGACAAAAACGCCGGCGCGTGCAGGCGCCGGCGCGGATTAGAATTGCAATACGATCTTGCCGAACACATCCCGCTCGCGCAGGCGCTGCAAGCCACTTTCGAAACCGGCCACCGGCATCACGCAGTCGATCACGGGCAACACGCCCTGCTGGATCAACGCCAATGCATCGCGCAGCCCACTCAGGGGCGCACCGAAAGAGCCATGAATGTGAATTTGCTGATTGAACAGGTGCATCAGGTTAGTGGGCGCCTCCACGCCTGTGGTCGAGCCGCAGATCACCAGGCGGCCACCACGCGCCAGGCTCAGGAGACTCTGCTCCCAGGTATCGGCCCCCACATGCTCGAACACCACGTCGACCCCGCGGCGTGCCGTCTGCTCGCGAATCACCCGCAGGAATCGTTCCTCACGGTAATCAATCACATATTCGGCGCCCAATGCCCGGGCACGCTCAACCTTGTCGGCACGACCAACCGTTGCGAATACCGTGACGCCCAGGTGACGGGCCAGGCGAATGGCGATTGAGCCGATCCCGCTGCCTCCCGCGTGCACCAGCAGGGTTTCGCCGCTCATCAGGCGTGCGTTGTCGATCAACATATGGTGCACCGTGGCGAAGGTCACCGGCGCGCAGGCCGCCATTTCCATGGGCACGCCAGCAGGTATCGGCACCAGCATACGCAGCGGGACATCGACGTACTCGGCGGCAACCCCGTCGCAATGAAACCCCATTACGCCGGGCGAGTCGGCGCACAGGTTCTCCCGGCCGGCTAGACAGGCCGGGCAGCACCCACAAAATACACTGGGGTAGATCGCCATGGCCTGCCCGATCAGTTCGGGGTCACTACCTGGCCCCACGTCCTGCACAAAGCCTGCGCCTTCGGCACCCACCGTGACAGGCAATGTCCGTCGTGCGAAGGCCATCCCGCGGTAACCGAAAAGATCCAGGTGATTAAGCGTCATGAACGCCATGCGCACCCGTGCGTGACCCGGCGCGGGCCTGGCAGGCAACACCAGCTCGCGCAGCGCCAGGCGCTGTTTATCAACCAGTTGAAGCGCCCGCATCAAACCTCCTCATTACAGGTTGGCTAGCCGGCCATGCTGCGTGACAGGCCACCATCGACGGTGAGATGTTGCCCGTTGATGTAGCTGCCGGCCTCTGAAAACAAAAACGCCGCCAGCCCCGCCACTTCTTCCGGCGAACCATAGCGACCCGCTGGGATCCGCCGGTCGATGGCCGAACGCTGTTCGGCGTAGCGATCCAGCAGTGCCGTCTCGATAAAACCCGGCTCGATACAATTGATCGTAATAGCGCGTGAGGCGACTTCGGTCATGCTCGAACGTACAAAACCCCGCAGCGCTGCCTTGCTGCTGGCGTACAACGCATTTCCCTTCATACCGAAGTCGGCTGCGACCGAGCCGATGCACAGGATTCTGCCTGCGCGGCGCATGGACATGGGCCGCACCAGGGCCTGGTACAACTGCACAAATGCCCAGAAATTGACTTGCATCATGTGCCGCGCGGTATCCAGGTCCGCAACGGCGGCCAGGCTGTCCTGGCTGACGCCCGCGCAATGCACCAGACCATAAATGTCTTCTGCCTCCAGCGAGCGGCACAGGCCCTCCACGGCCAAGGCATCGCCCAGGTCGCAGCCAACCCAGCGTGCGCTGCCTGCGCCGTATCGGGCGTCCAGCTCTTCGCACAAGGCAACGCCCGCGCTGATGCCACGGTGCCCGACAATCAATACGACAAACCCGGCCTGCACCAACGCCGTGGAAATACTGGCGCCAATGCCTCGGCCGCCGCCGGTAACGACTACCTGCCTACGCATGCCTGAATCTTCCGGGGCCAACCGACGGCCCAGGTATCACTCATGCCGAGGCTGCCGCACGAGCAGCGATCTGGGCAACGAAGTGTTCCATCACGAAGTAATCAGTCATTGCCGCGTTGCCTTCGTTGACGGCACTCATCCATTGGCCCACCGGGATACGGATGTCGTAGTGCTTCTCGATGCAGAACACCGCATCGAGAAAATCCACGCTATCGATCCCCAGATCGGCGAACAAGTTGGTGGTCGGTTCGATATCGCCGGGTTGAACCTTGCAACTGGAAGCCAGCGTACTGACTACGAACGTATAGATTTCTTCCATGTACATGTTCCGCCTTTCAGGGTTCATGGGAGGGACTGTCGGGCGCAATGTACAAGAGTGCCCGAGGGCTGCCACCTATCAGCGCTTATAGGTTGAGCACTGCGTACTGCGCTTTTTCCTGGCGCAGGCGGCAAAATCCAGCAGGGTCTTGCCCAGGCTGAGCCACTCGCTCAGGCCGGGCTTAGGCAACTGGTGGCGGGCCATACGTTGCAATTGATGTTCGTACCACGACACATCGAGCGTCGCGATGCGGTCCAGGGCGGCAAAGCCTGTACTCAAGGGCCGCAGGTCGACACGGTAAGTGGCTTCGGACAACAGCTTGACCGGCATGTCCGGCTCCAGCGCCAGTGGACGTGCCAGCCCAATGAAGTCGGTGGCCGCGTCTCGCAGCGCCGCGGTCATCGCAGCGCCAGAGCGGAAACCACCGGTGACTACCAACGGCAGCGTACTGACCTCGCGCACCCTGGCCGCGTAATTGAGAAAGTAGGCTTCGCGCTCGCGGGTGCTGGCGGCCTGGTTGCCGACCATCACTGGGCTTTCGTAGGTGCCGCCGGATATTTCCAGTTGATCGAGCCCCAAATTGCCAAGGGCTACCACCACCTGCAACGACTCCTCTTCGGTAAAGCCACCCCGCATGAAGTCCGCCGAGTTGAGTTTGATCCCCACTGGAAACGCGTCACCCACCACGCTGCGGATCGCCTGGTAGACCCGGACCAAAAAGCGCATGCGGTTGGCCAGGCTCCCGCCCCACTGGTCGCTACGCTGATTGTGCAGCGGTGACAGGAACTGGTTGATCAGATAGCCATGGGCCGCGTGGATCTGCACGCCAGTGAACCCGACGACCTTGGCCAGTCGCGCACTGGTGGCGAACTGCGCAATGATCTTTTCGATGCCGTCCTCAGTCAGTGCGCGCGGGCAATTGAAGTGTTTTTCCAGCCCGCTGCCCAGGCTGATGGCCGATGGCGCCACCGGCTCGTCGCACAGCAGCTTGATGATCTGCTTGCCCGGATGGTTGAGTTGGGCCCATAGGTGCGTGCCATGGCTACTGCCTGCCAGGGCCCAGCGCCGGAATGCATTCAGGTCGCTGTGGGCATCCAGCACGACGTTTCTCAACTCGCCGATGGCATTGCGATCGACCATGATGTTGCCGGATATCGACAAACCTATGCCGCCCTGTGCCCACTGGCGGTAGAGGTTCTCCATGCCAGGCCCTGGATCATGGCGTCGATCTCCGAGCTGTTCGCTCATGGCGGCCTTGACCAGGCGGTTTTTCAGGCGCACGCCATTGGGCAGCGCGAAGGAGCTGCCCAGATCGGGCAGCGCTGGACTCTGGTCCATGGTCACATTCCTTGAGAGTGAAGAGTGATCGGTCATTGGGTGGCGGCCTCGTTCCGGCTTTGCAGGAATTCGGCCAGGGCACGAATGGTGGCGTGCTGTACCAGCCAGCGCGGCTCCACCAGCCAACCCAAGGCCCGACTCAATGCCGAAGACACCTGCATGGCGCCCACCGAGTCCATGCCATACCGGGAAAACGCGGTGTCCAGGTCAGGCTCATCAACCACCAGCACCCGCTCAATCACTTCGCGCACTTGCTCAAGCAGTGCACCCGCGCCGACCGTTGCCGGCCGGGGTGCGCTGGGGAAGAACAAGCGGTCGAGACGGTCAATGGTCGCCTCATCCAGAGCGTCGAGTTCAAAGCGGCTGAGCACTTTGCACCATTGCGCGGCATCCGGCGTCGCCCCGGCCTCGCACGCCTGTTCCCAGGCGTGCAGTTGGGCGTGCAAGCCGATGGCATCGCCAGCCGGCGGCACACTCGACGCGGGTAAAGGTTCGATGCCCAGACCGCGACAGGCCAGGGCCGGATCGAGCACTTTCATCGCGCCGACCACACCCGGTTCGGCGCCGGTATGCAGGTACTCGAACGCCGACTGCATGTCGATCAGCCCTAACCCAAGGGCCTGCAAATGCGCCGGGCGATTGGCCGGCATGTATCGATCCACGCACCAGGCACCCCAGGTGCAAGCACTCGATACGCCATGACGCTTGCCCTGGCGCTCAAGCGTCTGACGGTAGCGCACGAAAGCATTCTGGAACGCGGCGGCATACCCGTAATCGGCTGAACCACGGATGCCATAGGCCGCCATGGACGAAAACACGGTGAAAAACGCCAGGGGTTGATCGGCAGTGGCCAGATCCAGGTTTATCGTGCCCTTGACCTTGGCCCCAATCGAGCGTTCGAACGCCTCCCACTGCTTGGCCACAATCAAGCCGTCATCCACTAGCCGCGCCAAGTGAATCACACCCTGCAAAGGCCCGGCCGCCTGCACGCGACGCTCGACCACCTGTTGCAGCGCCGGCAGGTCAGTGATGTCGACGCTGCTGTAATCGACCGTGGCGCCCAATGCGCGCAGCACATCGCAGCGAGCCTGTTGCTCGGCGTTCGGCGCCGAGCGCGAGACGATGCTCAGGCGCGCCTGGAAGGTGCCCGCCAGTTCCTGGCACAACAACTCGCCCACCGGCCCCAGCCCGCCCACTACCAGGTAATGGCCATCGCGGCGAAAGCGCGGGGCTTGCGCCTCAGCCGCCTCACGCTGAACCAATAGCCGGCGCAAACGCTGGGTACCCTGGTACTTGACCACGGCTGGCGCACTGCCCTGACGGTCGGCAGCCAGCCATTCACGCACAATCAGCTGTAAATCGCTGGCGGGGCCGGCCACGGCGTCACATTCCAATAACGTCCAGCCGTGCCGAGCATTCTCCAGGCTCGCGGAAGCCGCAAAACCGCTGATTGCCTGGGCGTCACAGTCGCTGCCGGAACCGCTTGCGCGATACACGTGGAAGCACTCCACGGCATGCTCCCAATCGGTCGCCATCAGATGCCGGCTGACCTCCAACACTTGCTTGATCGCGTCCAACCCTCCGGGTGGCGACGCCCTCCCGTCGCTGGAGTTCTCACCGATGAAGAAGATCACCTCGGGTAACGCCCCCCGAGCCGGCAGTGCATCCGGCAGCAGGCGCTGGACGGACGGCGGCGGGCTCCCTGCCTGCGCCCACAGCGTGCAGAGCAGTTGGCTGAAGGCATCGAAACGCGCTTGTTCACGGGTGACCACCGCCACGCGCGCGCCAGACCTGGCCTTGATGCTTGCTGCCCAGTCAAAGTTGCTTGGCAGGTCGTGAGCCCGCCATTGCTCCGCGCAGAACAACCACTGGCCCGCCACCTCCTCTGCCGGTACCGCCGTCGGCTCCTCGACCTCGGGCGCCGATACCCAATAGGACTGACGCAAGAACGGATAGGTTGGCAACGGCACGCGACGCCGCTCATCGGCCATGAACAGGCTGGAATAATCCAGCTCATACCCTTGTACAAACGCTTGCGCCAGGGAGGTCAATGCCTCGCCACGTGTCGATTGATCGCGATTGCCCATCAGACGAATCAGGCACTCGCGGGCCGCCTGCAGCACCTCCTGTTGTTCAACGAAACGGCGTACGTCCCAATGCCCGCTGTGCACCGTCGCCTCGTCGCGCCCCTGCAACCAGCCTTCAAGACTTTGCTGCAATTGCCCGGCGTCATGGGTGACCATGGCCAGGCGCCATTCGTGGTGCTTGCGCCCCGCCATCAGCGTATAGGCCATCGCTGCCATGTCCAACCGTTGCACGGCCACACAGTGGGCAGCCAGATTGCTCGCCTGCTCGCGCAATTGCTGCGCGGAGCGCGCCGACAGCACTACCAGCCAGGGCCCGGCCCCGGACGCGCCGCGCTGTTGTGGAAGCGGCGCCTGCTCCATCACCAGGTGAGCGTTGGTACCGCTGAACCCGAAGGAGCTGACCGAGGCACGCCGTGGCACACCGTCGAGTGTGGCCCAGGGACGCAGTTGATCCGGCACATAAAAGGGGCTGCCCTGAACGGCGATGGCCGCATTGGCCTGGGTGAAACCCGCTGCCGGAGGCAACTGGCCGTGGCGCAGCGCCAGCGCCACCTTCAGCACACCGGCGACTCCGGCCGCAGTCACACAATGCCCAAGGTTGGATTTGATCGACCCCAGGGCACAGTAGCCTGCCTGCTGCCCAGGTCGGGCGAACGCTCGCGTCAAGCCTTCGAATTCGATCGGGTCGCCCAGCGGTGTACCCGTCCCATGGGCCTCCACCATCGAAATCGTACCCGGCTCAATCGCGAAGTCACGGTGCACCTGGCGAATCAGCCGCTCCTGGGATTGCGCGCTCGGCGCAGTGATGCCATTGCTGGCGCCATCCTGGTTACTGCCAATACCACTGATCACGCCATGAATATAATCGCCATCCGCCTGCGCCTGGCGAAGGCGCTTGAGGATCAGCACACCGACGCCTTCGGCGGGGACGAAACCGTCGGCACGCGCATCGAACGCGTGACAATGCCCGCTGGGCGAGAGCATGCCGGCGGTTTGCGCCGCCTGATAAAACCCGGCGGTTGACTGCACGAACACACCGCCGGCCAGGGCCATGCCGATCTCCTCGGTCCAGAGCGCCTGGCATGCCAGGTGGATCGCGACGAGCGAACTGGAACAGGCGGTATCCACGGCAATGGCCGGGCCCTGTAAATCCAGATGGTAGGCGATACGTGCAGGAATGATCGAGCTGGCGTTGCCCCAGAAGGCTTGCGCGGGCGCAGCTTCAGCGAACAGGCTGCGATAGTCGCTGGCACTGGCGCCTACATAAACCCCCACCGGTTGCCCCTCAGTCGCCTGCCCTACGTAGCCGGCATCTTCCAGTGCCGTCCAGGCCTGCTCGAGGAACAGCCGCTGCTGCGGATCCATGCAAGTGGCTTCAAGGCCAGAGATGTTAAAGAACGACGCGTCGAACTCATCGATCCGGGATAACAGGCCACCGCGCTGGCACAGGCCCTTTCCTGACACATCGGCTTGGGAGCTGCGCAGGTCCCAGCGCTCGACCGGGGTGGTCAGGTCGCGGCCTTGGGCCAGATGTTCCCATAATTGATCGAGGGATTCGGCGCCGGGAAAGCGGCCGCTCATACCAATGATTGCAATGGGTTCTCGCACGAAGGACTCGGGCGACTGAACCCTTGGCGCCGGGGCGGCGGCAGGCGAGGACGCCGTCGGCACTGCAACGGCCAAGGGCGCGACCGGTGCGGCTGCCGCACGTGTCACCGCGGGCTGCGGTAAGTGCGCGCCATGTTGCTCGACAATATGCCGGGCCAGACGCGTGGCGGTAGAAAAGTCGAAGAGTGCCGTAGTGCCCAGGTCGATGCCCAGGCGCTCATTCAATACCCGTACCAGGTTGACGCCGGTGATCGAGTCAAGCCCGTAATCGGAGAATGACTCCTGTGGATCGATCACCTCCAGGGCGACCTTCAATGCCTTGGCCACACTGGCCATGACTTCCTGGCGCACCTGGGTAAATTGATCGGCGGCCGGTACCGGTGCCGCCACGCCGTGTTGCGGCGCAGCAGCAGGCTGGGCGGCCAAAGCCACCTTCGGCGCCGCTGGTTGGCTGACACGCCGAGGCACCTGCACGACCCCGTTGCTGCGCGCCATCACCACTTGCTGGCCCAGCCCATGAAACGCCTGGCACGGGAACATCACCCCGCGATAACCCGCCTCTTCCAGCACCTGTTGCCAGCGCTCACTGGACAAGCCCGGCGTACCCGGCAGCCGCAACGCCTCGTCGCGATAACGCCACCAGCCCTCCAGCAGGCCGAAGGTCAGGTGACTGAACAGTGACGCCTGGCTCAGCTCGTTCAACAACAACCAGCCATCCGTCTTCAGCGCTGCCTTGGCGTGCTCGACCACTTGGCGAATATCGGCGGTGGCATGCAGGACATTGGTCGCGATCACCACATCATAGCTGCCCAGTTCCAGGCCCTGCTGCACCAGGTCTTTCTCCACATCCAGGATGCGGTAATCCAGGTAAGACCGCCCCTCGCCATAAGCCGTCTGGGCGTGCATCAAAAACGCCCGCGACAGGTCGGTGTAGGCGTACTGCCCCACCTCGACACCCAAGCTATCCAGGCCCTGCAGCACCCTTGCACTAGTGCCGCCGGTGCCGGCGCCGATCTCAAGGATGCGCACCGGTGCCGCCCCGGCCTGGTGACCGGCGCGGACCCGCGCCAGCACCGCCTGGGTGATCACCTCGTTGAAATAGTCGGACACCGCATTGTGCTTGTAGATGCCCTCGACCCGCGCCATGGAACCCTCGGGGAACATCACCTCGGTCGCACGCAGGTGCCCACTCAGCACCGCAGGCAAGGCGCGCAGGCAGGCGTCAACCAACTGCGCCTGGGCACGCCGGTCGGCGTCGCCCTCGGCCTCGCGCAATGCACTGTCCCAGGCGGCCCAGGCACTCTCGGCGGCCACCACGCGCTGCACGCGCCAAGTGTCGCCATCAGTGGCCAGCCAGCCCTCATCGGCCAGCCAGCGCAGGCTGTGGGCCAGCCAACGAGGATCGACACCTACCGTCCCGCTGGAGCATTCCTGCAAGCGTTGATACAGGGCTTGGGTGGTCTGCGGTGTGGGTTGGTCGAACAGCCCGGCTGCCTGCAATTGCACCAAAAGTACCTGGCATTGCGGCAGTCGTTCGCGCTGTGCGTCGCGGCGGTATTTGTCTTGCAAGGCCGCAGCGTGCGCACCATCGGCAGCTACCCACTGCGCCACATCAGCCTCAATGTGCAAAGGCCCGTTGGCTACCATTGCCTGGCTGACCCACTGATCGGCCTCGGCATTGCCGTCCAGGGTGATCGGCCGCAACGTCTTGATGAATGCCATCTGGTCCAGTGGGCTGGCCAGCAACGTGCGCACCGCCTGCATGGCCTCACGCGGCTCGATGGAGCCAATGCCTTCACGCTCCATGCGTTGCCGGTAGGCCGCTGACGACACCACGCCGATGCTCCCCCAATAGCCCCAGTTCAACGTTTTGACCGGTACCGACCCGCTGCTTCCCCAGCGCCGCGCCAGGGCATCTTTGAACACGCACCCCATCGCGTAGTTGGCTTGCCCGGCATTACGCGTGAAGGCGATCAAGGACGAAAAGAACAACACGAAATCCAGTGCCTGGCCACCGAACACCTGGGCCATGCGCACACTGATATCGACTTTGGCCTGCAAGCTGCGCCGCAGTTGGTCTTCGCTCATATTCGCCAGGCTGCGGTCGTCCAGCACGATGGCTGAATGCACCAGGCCATCGATACGGCCGAAGCGGCTCAGGATCTGCTCGCAGGCTTGTTGCAACTGCCCGGCATCTGTGGCGTCGACGCTCATGTAAAACGGACGTGGGCCGTGCAGCGCGACCTGATCAAGGGCTGCCTGAATGGAAGCATCCAATGCCCGGCGCCCCAACCAGACCACCTGGGCGGCGTGCTCGCGAGCCACGCTTTCGGTCCACACCTGGCCGATGCCGCCACTGCCGCCAATCACCACATACACGCCGTTGCTGCGATAAGCCGGCTGCGCGGACGCCTGCGGCCGATGAAGCAGCAACTGCCGGCCCTCCCAGACGCCATCGCGCAGGCGCCGCGAGGTATGCGCAGGGTCAACGGGCATCACCGCCAAATGTGTGGGGGCCAGACGCTCCTGATGCGCCAGATCTACGGCCTGTACCGTCCAATGCGGCATCTCCTTGGCGAGACTGCCCGCCAGGCCGTGGACGGCGGCGTGTACGGGTTGGGCGTCATGGGGCGTCCAAGCGTCGCGAGTCACCACCACATAATGCAGCGCACGCTTGTCAAACCCGCAACGCAGCAACGCTTGCACGATACGCAGCTGCTCCAGGGCGCACGCGTGCTGTTCATCGATCAGGCATTCATCGCCCGCGTGCCGGGCGGCACTCGGTGGGATGACTAGCACCAGGCGGTCGAAGGCCGGCAACCCCTGGAACCGCGTCACCCACTGCTCGACACTGTCCGAGGGTACCGACGCACAACTGAGCAACGGCCCCTGCGCGCCCTCCAGGCTGCGCAGTTGCGAAGCATCGGCACCGATGACCAGTGTGGCCGTCGGCGAGGCAGTGACGGCCTGCATGGCCAACGGGCTCCACTGCGGCACCAGTAGCACCTCGCCAGCCGGCAGCCCGACCTCTTCGTCCCCCTCGACAAGCCCCCCATTACCGGGCGGCGCCCACTGTCGAACCTTCAGGCCGCGCAGGCTGGCGCACAACCAGCCGAGCTCATCGAACAACTCAAGGTCATAACTCTCGCGCTGTGGGTCGCGGTTAACCTGTACCCACATGCGCGGTTCACACGCAGCAAACACCTGCAACTGGTCCAGGGCGAAAGGCACTTGCAGTCGTGCGCTTTCGTCGCTCAATACGCGCGTCGCTTGCAGCGCCGCATCCAACATTGACGGGTGCAGGCCGTAACTCGCCTCGAACGGCTGCGCTGCAGGCCACTCGATCAGGGCCAGGGCGTGCCCGTCGCCGACATACACCGCGCTGAGGCAACGGTGCGTTGCGCCATAATCGATGCCCAGGCCTGCATAGGCGTCGTAGAGCTGTCCGGGGTTACGCTCATGGAAGTCGGCGCTGCTGCGTAGCCGCGCGAGCAAGGCGGGTAGGTCCACCTGGGGACGGGTCGGCATGGGCACCTGTTCAATGACACCTCGTACGTTGAGCGCCTGTGCCTGGGCGCCGCTCGTGGCGATCTCAAAACGCACACGTGCGGTGTCATCGGGAAACAGGCGTACCCGCAGTTGTGCATCGCCGTCTTCCAGCACCAGGGGTGCCAACCACACCACATCGCTCAGGCGCACCAAGGCGCCCTGCTGGTCAGGCGTGGCCACCGCTACTGCTGCTTTTCGCGCCAGTTCCAGAAACGCGGAGCCCGCCATCATGGCCTTGCCTTGGACGTGATGATCGGCGAGAAAGCTGTCTCGCCCACTGACCTGGCAGGTAAAGCCCAGGCCCGTCAGGTCGGAACAGTTGAGCACGCTGAGCGGTGCCGCTTGCACACCGGGGCTGCGAGGGCTCTGCTGGCCGATATCGGAATTGATCCCCGTGTACCAAAAGCGTTCGCGGGCAAACGGATAGCCTGGCAAGGAAATGATCCTGCCCCAGCGTCCGGGCAACAGCGCCTGCCAGTCGATATCGCCGCCGCTGACCCACAGTGCCAACAGTTTGTCCTGCTGCCCGGTGGCCGCCCATTGCGCAACCATGGCCGACAGATCGTCTTCGCCCAACAGCCGAACCAGCGGGTTCTCATCCTGCCGGGCCGACCCGACCTGCACACGCCCGGATGTCAGCGCCCCTTGCAGATACTCGCGCAAACACGCCTGCACATCGTCGATAGAATGTGCCAGGAACCCCAGCCGCGCGTTGTGCGCTTCTCGACCGGTTTGCAGGGTATAGGCCAGGTCGTGCAGGGACAGGTCGTGCGCTTCTGGCGCGGCGCAAAATGTCAGGAGGCGCCGGGCCGAGGCTTGCAGGCGCTCGGCGTTGGCGCCGCTCAACAGAACGGCCACCGGCAGTGGCTGCCGGCTTTGCGACTCAGGCTGCGTCGGCGCCAGGTATTCCTCGATGATCAAGTGTGCATTCGAACCGCCGGCGCCGAAGGACGATAACCCGGCCAGGCGTGGGCGCTCCTCGGTGACGCCCTCTACGCGGCGCACCCGTCGCGGCCAGGGCGCCAAGTGGCGCTGGACTACGAAGGGTGACTGGGCAAAATCGATGGCCGGGTTGAGTACCTCACTGTGCAGCGAAGGCACCAACTGGCCCTTTTGCATTTGCAACAGGACTTTGGTCAGGCCGGCGATGCCGGCAGCGCTTTCGCAATGACCGAGGTTGGATTTGACCGAGCCCAACGCGCAGAACGCTGTCTGGTCGGTGTAGTGCCGGTAAGCCTTGGCCAGGCCCGCCAGTTCGATAGGATCGCCCAGGGCCGTACCAGTCCCATGGGCCTCGACATAGCCCACATCGGCGGCGTCTACGCCGGCGGCGGCCAACGCCTGGGTGATCACATCGGCTTGGGCATTGGGGTTGGGTACGGTGAATCCATTGGCCTTGCCACCATGGTTAATCTGGCTGCCACGTATCACGCCGTAGATACGATCGCCATCGGCCACCGCCTGGCTCAAGGACTTGAGCAAGACCGCACCGACCCCCTCGGCCGGCACATACCCATCGCCGCCCTCACCGAAACTCTGGCAGCGCCCCTGGCTGGAGGCAAAATTCCCCTGGGCCAGGCCCAAGTATTTGTTGGGGTGCACGCTGACGTTGACGCCGCCTGCCAGTGCCACGTCGCAGTCACCGCTGCGAATGCCCTGGCACGCCAGATGGATCGCCGTCAGCGACGCCGAACACATCGAATCCACAGCCAGGCTGGGACCACTGAGCCCGAGGCTCCAGGACACCCGGTTGGCGATCGACGCACTGCTGCCGGACAACGCCATAGGGCGCCCCAGCAAGGTTTGCTCGGCACCGAACAGTTGGTACTCCTGGTACATGACCCCTACATAGACACCGGTGCGCCGCAATGCACCGGGGCTACGCAGGCCCAAGGCCATGCCGGCATCCTCAAAGGTCGCGTAGGCGCACTCCAGGAACACACGCTCCTGAGGGTCCATGTATTCGGCGTCGTGGGGTGAGATGTTGAAAAACAGCGGGTCGAACTTGTCCACGTCATCCAGGAAGCCTCCCCACCGACTCAGGGTCTTACCGCCGGGCAAGCGTCCCGGTTGCGCCAGGTCGCCCAGGCTCCAACGTTCGGCCGGCACTTCAGTGACACAATCGACACCCTCGGCCAGGTTACGCCAGAATGCCTGCAAGTCCTCAGCCTTGGGGTAGCGGCCGCTGAGGCCGACAATGGCGATCGGCTGCGCGAGCGAGGCGTCCGGCAGTGCGTTCACGGGCGCCACGGGCGTCGACTCGGCGACCGTAGGAGCCGGAGCCACGGGCCCACTACCGGCCAGTTCGCCGAGCCGCTCGGCATGCCTGCGCGTAAAGTAATCGGCCAGCTCTTTGATCGAGCTGTGTTCAAAGAACAAGGTCTTGGATAAGGAGCCAAAGGACTTTTCCAACTCGGCGGTCATCTGGATGACCATCAGCGAGTCAATGCCGTAGTGTTCGAAATGCCGGTCATCCTGGAGCTGGGCCGGGCTGACCCGAGTCACGGTCACCAACACGGTCCTGAGCAGTCCGATAATGAAATCCCTGGCGTGTCGGGTCTGGCTGTCGTCGCGTGTATCCATGGCGGGAGTCTTCTCCGTCAAATCGGTAAGAGGCAGCTGCACGATATGGTCGAGCAAAGCCTGGAGGCATTCGCAGCGCAAAAGGCGGGCGCCCTGCCCTGCCAGGTCACGTGTCTCGCTCAGGCGCTGCACCAGGGCCTGGCGCATAGGCAGGTCGAAGCCGTAATCGGCAAACGGCTGCTGCAGGTCAATGTCAGCTACGGGCACGCCGGTCAGCGCTGCCACGTTGGCCAGCAGCCACTGCTCGAGCGGCTCGACACGATGCGTCGTCGGCGTCAGCAGACGCCGCACACTCGATGCAACGCCGTAGTGCACCAGCGTGTTCGCCTGGCGGTGCTTGAACGCCTGATAAAGCGCGTGCAACCCGGCGTCGCGTGGCATAGGCAGAAGGCCCCAGGCCTGCTTGAGCAAGCCCAGGGACAACGCATCGATACGCATGCCGCCGTCGGCCCAATATCCCCAATCCACAGCCATGCTCAGGCCGTGTCGCAGGCCCTGCTCGGCTTGACGTTGGCGCGCGCGCACGACCCCATCCATAAAGCAGTTGGCCGCTGCGTAGTCGGCTTGACCGACATTGCCCAACTGCGCGCTGATGGACGAAGACACCAGGAAGAAATCGAGCGCCACCTCAGCGGTGGCCGCATCGAGGTTCAACACGCCCTGGACCTTGGGCGCAAACACCTCGCGCACGTCTTCGGCGGTCTTTTGCAACAGGTAAGCGTCGCGTGTCACCCCCGCGTTATGCACCACGCCATCCAGCCGCCCATAACGCTCAAGGATCCGTTCGACCAGGGCCTGGGTGGCCAGCCGATCGCTGACCTCCAGGGTGACCACTTCGACCCGCGCCCCACGCTCACGCAAGCGATTGAATGCGGGGTGTAAGTGCGCCAAGCCCTCTAGCGTTGTTGGCCGATGCGTGGCCAGCACCAGGGTCGCCCCGGGTGCATGGCGGAAAATCTCTTCGGCCAGCACCTGGCCCATGCCGCCTGCGCCCCCGGTAATCAAATAGACCCCGGTCGCCTTCCAGGGCACAACACCGGGGCCGCTCGGCAACTGGCGCCAGACAAAGCTCTGCCACTGCCCGTCACACCAGCGTAAGCGTGGATCGCCCAGGGCCAGCGCCTGATTCACGACATTCACAAGCGACGCCGATGGCGCCTGGATCTCCACCAGCAGGCACTGGACCGTCAGCGCCGGGTTCTCCAATGCCGCCGTTTCGAGAATAGCCGCCAGGCCTTCGAAAAGTGCCCAAGGCCCATGTGGCTCCACCAGCAGTTGCACGTGCAACGGCCGGCCGTCAGCCTTGCGCAGGTGCGCCTGCAAGTGTGTGATCAACGAAATCGCGGCCTGGGTATAGCCCTCGCCCACAGGCCATTCACTCTCCACCAGCGAATGCCAGGGCAAGCCGTGCAGCGCCTGCTCCATCAGCAGTCGCTGCGGCGCGGCGGCCACCATCAACAGGCGCTCTCCAACAGAATCAGGTAACGCCATGGTGGCCTCGCGAGGCTGCCAGTCCCCCGTCCACAGGGTGCTCTCCCCGGCATCCAGCGAAGTACCGCCGGGATGCTGCGGTGGCGGTAGGGCGCGAAAACTCAACCCCTGCAATTGCGCACAGATCGTGCCGTTGGCATCGGCCAGTTGAATATCCACGGCCGGAACGCTCGCCCAACCTGCCGCCTGGCGGCGCACTGCATACGCCCATACCGGTTCAGCGGCACTGAACACATCCAGGCGCTCCAGGGAAAACGGCACCAGCGCCCGCGGCTCCGGCCAATCGCGCGCCAGCCAGTGGGCGGCGGCCTGCAGCGCCGAATCAGTCAGGCCTGGTTCGAGCAGCCAGCCGGTGTTGGGGGTCGCACCGGGGTTGCGCGCCAAGCGCACCAACAGTTGCTGCGGATGGTCGATATCGGCGCTGGCGGCGTACTCCACCAGGCAGCGAAAATTCACCCCGTAATCCACCCCCAGGCCAGTGAAGTGCCGGTAACAGTCATGTGCTGAATGAGGTGCCGTTCGGCAGGCCTCACGCAGGGCGGCCAGATCAAGCGCAGCGGGTGCGGTGGCCGGCGCAGCGTAGTGGCCGGCGCAGTGCACCTGCGCAGGGTGCCCGGAGTGGACCTCAACACCGCCAAGCCCTGTGTGTCGGCTCTGAACATCGAGTGTCACCCGTACCTCGACGGGCTCCGAGACCACGCGCAAGGGTGCCTGCCATACCAGGTTGATCAGGCTCAGTGGTGTCAAAGGTGTATGTGCAGCACGTGCAAGGGCGAGCACCTCCAGAAAAGCCACCCCGGGCACCACCGGCTCGCCGTTGATGCGGTGTTGATCAAGGAAGTATTCGTCACCCTCCAGGCGCAAGACCATGGCCGCCCCGTCATTGGGCATCATGGCGGCCGACAGCGGATGGGTAGCCTTGTCCTGGGCGGGCATCGCCTCCACTACCCAATAACGCTCCCGAGCAAAGGGGTAGCCCGGCAGGGGCATGCGCTGGCAATCCAGGGCGTCGAACAGCGGTGCGAAGTCCACTGCCTGGCCGGCTGCCCAGGCATCGGCAAATACAGCCAACTGCTGCAAGTAGTACAGAGACTGACCCGTGGCGCGAGCAGACAAGCCTTGCAATCGGCGCTGGTGTGCTTCGGCCAGATCGGCCGTGTCAGCCGGCATGCCTCTGCGCAGCGCAGCGATCAATTCGGCGCGGTCCGCGACCACAACATGGAAACGCTGCTCGAAACGCTGGCGCCCGGTGAGCAGGCTGTAGCTCATGTCTACGACTGCGAATGACGCGTCCCGCTCACATAACGCCAACAGGTCCGCCATGCGCTGGTGCAGTTGTTCGCGGGTGCGTGCATCGAGCACGATCAGTACCGCCGGCACCAGACTGGCCTGGTGGACGCGCAGGGGTGGCTGCTCCAGGACCATATGGGCATTGGTGCCGCTGAACCCGAAAGAACTGATCGCGGCGCGGCGCGGGGCCCCGTCAATCGCGGGCCAATCGCCCAGGTGCTGATTGAGGAAAAAGGGGCTGTCGGCGAAATCGATGGCCGGGTTGGTGTGTTGGAAATGCAAGGACGGCGGCAGTTGCCGATGCCGCATCGCCAACAGGACCTTGAACAGTCCTGCCATGGCGGCGGCGGTGGCGGCGTGCCCCATGTTCGACTTCACCGAACCGATCGCGCAGTAACCCTTGCGCTGGGTGTAACGGGAGAACGCCCCCTTGAGCGCCTGGAATTCGATCGGGTCACCCAGGCGCGTCCCGGTGCCATGGGCTTCGACCAACTGCACGGTGGCCGGGTCAATGCCATAGCGTGCATAGACCGACTCATGCAGACGCTGCTGGGACAACGCGCTCGGTGCAGTAATGCCATTGCTGGCGCCGTCCTGATTGATACCTGAACCGCGGATCAACCCATGGATGTGATCGCGATCAGCCAGGGCATCGGCGAGGCGTTTGAGCACCACCGCGCCTGCCCCTTCGCCAGGGACGAAGCCGTCCGCCCGGCTGTCGAAGGTATGGCAGGCGCCAGTGAGCGACAACATGCTTGCCCGGTTGGCCTTTTGGTAAAACGCAGGTGTGGACTGAATGAAAACCCCACCCGCCAAGGCCACCTTTGTATCGCCGGCAAGCAGGCTCTGGCAGGCCATGTGGATGGCCACCAGCGCGCTGGAGCAAGCGGTATCGACGGTGATGGCCGGCCCTTGCAAGTCCAGGTAGTAGGCTATGCGTGCCGGCACGATCGAGGGGGCATTGCCCCAGAACGACTGGGGTGGCGGCATGTCATCGAACAGCTGGTCATAGTCGCCCTGTTCGCACCCGACGTAGACACTCACCTCGGCGCGGCGCTGTTCGCCCAGGCACCCGGCATCGGCCAGCGCGTTCCAGGCTTCCTGCAGGAACAGACGTTGCTGAGGGTCCATATAGGTCGCCTCAAGAGGCGAAATATTGAAAAACAGTGGATCAAACTCATCGATCCTCTCAATGAAGCCACCGCGGTCGCAGCCCTGGTCTGCGCCGGCATAGCAATGCCGAGGGTCCCAACGTTGCACGGTACTGACCAGGTCGGCACCAGCCGCCAGGTGCTCCCAGAAGGCATCCAGATCTCGGGACTGCGGGAACCGCCCACTGATACCGACAATGGCAATGGCTTGGTCATCAACCGCTGGCTGTGCCGGCTCGCCAGTCGGCGGGGTTACCGGCAAGGCGTCCGTAGGCTCGGTTGCAGGCGTTGCGAACTGCGGGTATTGGCCCAGCATGTAGTCGACGAGCCGGTTGATACTCGGGTAATCGAAGAGGCACGTCGTGTGCAGGTCAATTGCCAGGCGTGCATTCAGCTGGCGAACCAGCGCCACGCCAGTGATTGAGTCCACGCCGTAATCGGCGAACGGTTCATCGTCGCGAATGTCGCCCAGTTCAAATTGCAGGCTGCTGGCGACCAATTCGCGTACCGATGCCAGCAGCAGGGGCCGCCCATCCTCGGCGCGCCTGGCAGGCGCTGACACTGGCGCGTGACTCTCGGCCGAAGGTGCAGGTGCAGGCGTTGCCTGCGGTTCCCGGGCATGGCGCACCACTCCATCACTGCGCGCCATCACCACTTGCTGTCCCAGCCCATGAAACGCCTGGCACGGGAACATCACCCCGCGATAACCCGCCTCTTCCAGCACCTGCTGCCAGCGCTCACTGGACAAGCCCGGCGTACCCGGCAGCCGCAACGCCTCGTCGCGATAACGCCACCAGCCCTCCAGCAGGCCGAAGGTCAGGTGACTGAACAGTGACGCCTGGCTCAGCTCATTCAACAACAACCAGCCATCCGTCTTCAGCGCTGCCTTGGCGTGCTCGACCACTTGGCGAATATCGGCGGTGGCGTGCAGGACATTGGTCGCGATCACCACATCATAGCTGCCCAGTTCCAGGCCCTGCTGCACCAGGTCTTTCTCCACATCCAGGATGCGGTAATCCAGGTAAGACCGCCCCTCGCCATAAGCCGTCTGGGCGTGCATCAAAAACGCCCGCGACAGGTCGGTGTAGGCGTACTGCCCCACCTCGACACCCAAGCTATCCAGGCCCTGCAGCACCCTTGCACTAGTGCCGCCGGTGCCGGCGCCGATCTCAAGGATGCGCACCGGTGCCGCCCCGGCCTGGTGACCGGCGCGGACCCGCGCCAGCACCGCCTGGGTGATCACCTCGTTGAAATAGTCGGACACCGCATTGTGCTTGTAGATGCCCTCGACCCGCGCCATGGAACCCTCGGGGAACATCACCTCGGTCGCACGCAGGCGCCCACTCAGCACCGCAGGCAAGGCGCGTAGGCAGGCGTCAACCAACTGCGCCTGGGCACGCCGGTCGGCGTCGCCCTCGGCCTCGCGCAACGCACTGTCCCAGGCGGCCCAGGCACTCTCGGCGGCCACCACGCGCTGCACGCGCCAAGTGTCGCCATCAGTGGCCAGCCAGCCCTCATCGGCCAGCCAGCGCAGGCTGTGGGCCAGCCAACGAGGATCGACACCTACCGTCCCGCTGGAGCGTTCCTGTAAGCGTTGATACAGGGCTTGGGTGGTCTGCGGTGTGGGTTGGTCGAACAGCCCGGCTGCCTGCAATTGCACCAACAGCACCTGGCACAATAGTGTCTGCAAAGGCTCCAGCATCAGCCCGCCACGCAATTGCAGCGAGCCACGACCTTCGACGGCCATGGCAAACAGCGCGAGCATGTTTGCCATCCGTTGTGTTTCGCAAGGCATCACGCTGATCAGTTGCCGCGGGCATTCCAATGCCAGCGGCGTGCGTGCCTCCCGCCCCGTCCCTGCAACGCGCAGCCATGGCCGGGACAACGCCAGGTCAACCACCTCCATTGCCGCCGACAAACCGATCAAGCCGGCGCCTGTTTTCTCACGTAGCACTTGCAGCGCAGGCGAACCGGCCAATGCGCCTGCGTCCGCCCAGTAACCCCAGTCGATAACGGCGACCGCACAAGGCAAGTGCTGCGCCAAATAGCCGCCCAGTTCATCGATGAAACAGCACCCGGCTGCATAGTTGCTCTGATTGGGCGATCGCTCGAAGGCATTGATCGAGGAGAAAAACACCAGGAAATCCAAGGGCGGTCGTTGCAGCGCCTGCTCCAGCGCCGCGCCGGTAGCGACCTTTGCCGCCAGCACCTGGCTGAACTCGTCGCGGCTCATACGTTGAACACTCTTGCCCCGCATGACCATGGCTGCATGGATCACGCCATGCACCTGGGCGTGCTGGCCGTGCACCCAGTCCAGAGCCTCGCGCAACGCTTGCGGATCGCCCGCATCGGCAGGCAGGTAAATCGGGGCCGGCCCTTCACTCGCCAGACGCTCGATGTCGGCGCGGATGTTTTCGTCCAGAGGTCGCCGGCCTATCCAGTACACCTGAGCCTGGTAATCGACGATCAGGCGTCGCGTCCAGGCCACACCGATCCCGCCGGCACCACCGATGATGATGTAGCACCCACCCTTTCGGTAGACCGGAGGCGCCGCGCAATAATTGACCTCCCGCAGCACCTGGCAATACCACTGACCTTCGCGCCACGCCCCGCTCGCGCCTACCGGCAGGGCAGCCAGTGGCGCAAGCGACGGTGAAGCCGCCATCGGCGCCAGGGGCAGGTCCACCACGCGGACCTTCCACGTTGGGCACTCGTTCGCCAGCGTGCCCGCCAGACCGTGCACGGGCGCATGCGTGGGGTCATGGCGCTCGCCCGGCAGCACCTGCAGTGCCTGGCGAGTCACCACCAGCAACTCCAGCGGGTGCTCGCGCACCTTCAGCATCAACAGCCCCTGGCACAGCGCGAACAGCGCCATTACCCCGTGTTCCTGCGCAGCAGTGGCAGCCTGCGCAGACCAGGCTTCGCCGCTCGGGATCGGGGCCAGCCAGATCAGGCGTTCGAAAGCGCCGGCATTGCCGAGCGCGTCCCGCCATTGCTCTGCCGACCAATCCGATTGGCCTGCCAGCACGCTGGCCTGGGTGCTGCCAGCTGACCAGGCCTGTGCCTGTGCCGGGTCGGCGCTGATAATCAACGTGCGGCGCTGTGCCTCTGCATGCCCTTCTTCAACAGGGTGCAGCACACGCCATTCGACGCTGTGGACCTTGGCCTTGGGCGATTGCTCTTGTTGGACTGGGGCGGCCTTGAGTACAAAATCTTTGGCCGTGGCGCAAACGCGTCCGTCCTCGGCGATCCATTCAATATTGAATCGGCACTGCTGTGCGCCCGTCGTGGCAGCGCTGACATGCACCCAGTAGCGCTCAGGCAACGGAGCCGACAGCTGCAACTGGCCGACCGAAAATCCCAGCCTGGCTTGCTCACCGGATTGACGTATGGCCAAAAGCACCGCTGCTTGAAAAGCCGCATCGACAGCGGCGGGAGAAAACGGCAGGTCATCGGCCGCACCCGCAGGCACCACGACCAACGCCAGCAACGATTGATCACCTTGCAGGTGGCTGTCCTGCAACACCCGGTATGTTGGCCCATATGCCATGCCGACGTTGCGTAATTGCTCATACAGCACCTCCCGCGTCAGCCAGGCGTCAGGGTGAGCCCGCCTCAACGCATGCACGTCACGCCGCACCTCATCAGTCTGGCCGGGCGCCAGTGTGCCGCTGCACAACGGATGCACCAGGCCCTCGACGCGCACCTCGAAATCGGTTGCCCCGGCGCTTGCTGGTCGCAGGCTCACACGCAGCAGCGCACCCTGTAGCGGCACGTCCAGGGCCTGCAGCCACGCCACCTGGCTGGCGCACCAGCCCCCCGCCGGCAGCGCCCCCCAGGCGCGAGCCGCGACCGCCAGCGTCACAGCCCCGGCGACCCGATGCTGGTCGGCAATCACATGGTCACCAATCGACGGGTCATGCCGTTGCAGGCGGTACTCCAGCAGATCGGTCGGCGCGGTCGGCAACCAGAAGCGGTCACGGGCGAACGGGTAACTCGGCAGGCCCAGGTGGTGGCGCGTCTGGTCACTGAACAGCACGCTGAACTTCACCGGCACCGCGCAGCAATAATGCTCGGCCAGCGTTTGCAGGTGGGCCAGGTAGGCCGACGGCTCGTGTGCCAGCGTCGGCAGTGCCTTGATCAGGCGTGCGGCATCAAGTTGGCGCACCGCTGCGCCCTCCTCGTCCATCTCAGGTGCCTGGACCTCGGCCTGCGAGGCAGCCAGTAGTTGAGCAGTCAGCGTGTCGCGATCACTGACCACCCAGGCCTGCCGGCAGGCCAGGTGTTCGCGGCCGGTGAGCAATGCCTGGCTGAGTTGCGCCAGGCTGGCAGATGCGCCGGCACCCTGCAGCCAGTCATGCAACGCGCTGCATTGGCGGCGCAAGCTGGCCGGTGTCTTGGCCGATAATGCGATGAGCCAGCCGGGACGGGCCGCCACGTCGACCTCGGCACACGCGGGCGGTTGTTCCAGGATAAGGTGACCGTTGGTCCCCCCGAATCCGAAGGAACTGACCCCTGCCCTGCGTACCCCTGACGCTGGTTCCCAAGGCTGCAGGCGGGTCACCGGGTAGAAGGGACTGCCTTGCAGGTCGATCCGCGAACTGAGTGCAGAAAAATGGCAAAGGGGAGCCAGTTGCCCGGCCTTGAACGAGAGCAAGACCTTGATCACCCCCGCGACGCCCGCCGCCGCCTCCAAATGGCCGATATTGGATTTGGCCGAGCCCACCCCACAGGTCTGCGGTTCGCTTGCCTGCGGGCAAAATGCCTGGCGCAGGCCTTGGATCTCGATAGGGTCACCCTTGGGGGTGCCGGTGCCATGGGCTTCGATATAACTGACACTCGACGCCGGAATGTGCGCATCCCCAAGCGCCTGCTCTATCACCTGCGCCTGTGCCGCAGAGCTGGGGTAGGTCAGCGTATGGGTCTTGCCACAGTGATTGACTGCGCTGCCCTTGATCACGCCGTGGATCGGATCACCGTCCGCCAGCGCCTTGGCCAGGGGCTTGAGCAGCAGCAAACCGGCGCCCTCGCTGCGCACATATCCGTCCGCCGCTTCATCAAAACTCTTGCAGGCCCCCGTGGGGGACAACATGCCGGTTTTCGCAAACGCGATATGCCGGGTTGGTGTCAGCAGCAGGTTGACCCCGCCAGCCAGGGCCAGCTCGGTTTCACCCAGGCGCAGTGACTGCACGGCATGATGGATGGCACTCAGCGAACCGGAACAGGCGGTGTCCACCAGCACGCTGGGGCCGTGAAGGTCGTAGAAGTGCGAAATACGGTTGGCAATCACGGCCGCTGCGTTGCCCGTGGAGTGATGGGCATCGATGGGCAACCCGGCGCTTTCCAGCAGTTGCTTGTAGTCATAATTGAACGCGGCAACGAACACCCCGGTGCGCGAGCCGGCCAGCGCGGACGGCACCACGCCTGCGTCTTCAAGGCAGGCCCAGCTCAGCTCCAGCATGATGCGTTGCTGGGGGTCCATGATCCGCGCACTGGCAGGCGCGATGCCGAAGAAGCGTGCGTCGAACGCATCGACCGCATCGATGCACCCGGCGTGACGTGCGTGACTTCTATCGTCTTCACTCGTGGGGTCGCCCCAGAATGCTCGCCAATCCCAACGGCTCGCCGGAATCTCCGTGACGCTGTCCCGCGCGTTCGCCAGGTTCTCCCAAAACTGCTGGTAGTCGCCCGCGCCCGGTACCCGGCAGGCCATCCCGATGATCGCGATATCACCGGGGTGACGATGCTTGGCGGCCTCCGCGGCATCGCCGACGCCTCCCTCAGTGTGCGTGTGCCCGGCCAGACGACGAATCAAGGATGACAGTCGATTCTTCATGTCCGCACACTCCCGGCCATGCGTAAGGGGGCGCCCTCGTAGGCGGGCCGCCCCTCCGTCTGCGCCGGCGCTGCGGGCGTCAGCATGGCGCGCAAGCGGGTGTTCAAATAAGCGGCGGCGGCGTTCATCAGCCGCTCGGCCACGAGGTCGACGTGCCGGTTGCGCCAGTCCTCCAGGTCGGTACCCTTGACCCATTGGTTAAACGCGCCCATCGAGGGCCCGCAATGCACCTGGTAATCAACGCGCTGCGCCTCGCTGCCAGTCATGGCCAAGCGTGTGCTGTGAATGAAATACCAGCGGAACACCAGCGCCATTTTGTGCTTGGGGTTGCTAAGAGCCTTGTCGATTTCCTGCGGCGCAACCTTGCTGTAGTAGGCACGCGTTTCTTCGAAGACTTCATCAAAGCTACGCTTGAAGAAACTGTCCTGAATCTGCCGGGCGGTCTTTTCATCCAGCTCGTCCAATGAGTCGTAACGACGCCACAGGTCGTAGAGTTTGTTGGCCCGTGCCGGGAAAAACACCCCGCGCTTGAGTACCTGTACCCTGGCACCCAGTTCGAACATGTCACCGGCAGGCGCGTAATCGGTGTCCTGCACGTTGATGTCCTGCAGCAGAGTCTTCACCACATCGCTGGTACCGGCCTCGGGCGTGCATTGGTTGATCGAACCGGTCACCACAAAGTCGGCCCCCAGCATGAAGGCCGCCGCCACAGACTCGGGTGAGCCGATGCCGCCTGCGGCCCCCACCCGTACCCGTTCGGTATACCCGGCAGCCTGGCATAGGCTGTCACGCAAACGGATGATCGTCGGCAGCAAGACCACGGTGACGCCCATGTCGGTATGCCCACCGGAATCGGCCTCTACGACCAGATCGTCCGCCATCGGCACCGACTGCGCCCACTGCGCCTGCTCGGGCGTCACCAGCCCTTGCGCAAGCAGCTTTTCCACCACCCGCGCAGGTGCCGGATCAAGAAACTGCTGGGCCACCTCCGGCCGCGAGACTTTGGCGACGATCCGGTGGCGCGCCTCGATCCGGTCACCCACCTTGATCAGGCCGCGCAACCGGTACAGCGCCAGCGCCGGGGTGATTTGCATGAAGGCCGCGGCTTCTATCACCGTAACGCCTTTACGCATGAACAACTCGACCAGCTCGATTTCCTTGTGGGGGTTGGACAGGTTGCAGACCAGGTTCATGCCGAAAGCGCGCGGTTGGGTGCGTTGAGCGATTTCGACAATGGCCTGTTCGACCGCTGCGGTACTCAAGCCGCCCGCGCCGAAGAACGCCAGATACCCTGAGTTGACAAGCTTGACCACCAGTTCCACCGACGCGATGCCCTTGTACATGCCACCGGCCATATAGGCATACCGCAGGTTGTAGGCCTGGCGGAATGCGGCGCTCCCCAACCCCTCGGCTGTCAGCGCCAGGCCCGGCACGCCGTCGTCATGCCGCGCAGCCAAAGGCAGCGGTGCAACCACGGCAGATGCCACGACTGGCTGGGCTGGCGAACGGTTTTTTTCGATTTTCGCTTGCAGATTGGTCAATACATTGCCGGGGCCGATCTCCTTGAACTGGGTGATGCCGGCCTGCAGTAAATACTCGATGCTTTCGACCCACTGCACCGATGACGTCATTTGCCGCGCCAACTGGCTGGCGATAGCTTCCTGCTCATAAGGGCGTGCGTCGACATTGGCGATCACCGGCAGCGTCAGGGGCTTGAAGGTCACACGGGCCAGCTCAGCCGCAAACGCTTCTTGGGCGCCACGCATGTAGCGGGAGTGGAAAGGCGCGCTGACATTCAACGCGACACAAATACCCGAGGCGTCTTCAATCTGCGTACGCACGCTTTCCAGTGCGTCGAGCGGTCCGGCCAATACGGTCTGTTGCGGGGCATTGAAGTTGGCGAAATCCAGCTGTGTACTCCCAGCCTGGCGCAACACCTGTTTGATCGTCGCAAGATCCAGATTCAGCACAGCCGACATGCCGCCCCCGGTGGCCTCGGACATGAGTTCGCCGCGCCGCTTGACCAGGCGCAATCCGGTTTCGAAGTCATAGGCGCCGGCGGCAAACAAAGCGCAGAACTCGCCGAGGCTGTGCCCGAGCACATAGTCAGGGGGCGCGGCATCGCCAGCCTGAGCAAGGTACGACAGTACATTGACCACATACAGGGCAGGTTGGGTGAAGCGGGTCTGTCCAAGTTCGTTGCGCGGATCGTTTTCGCACAGCTCACGGATCGAGTAGCCCAGCACGCGATCGGCACAGGCCGTCAGTTCGGCAAAGCGTTCGAACAAGCCCTCACCCATTCCGCGAAACTGCGAGCCTTGCCCGGGAAACATGTACACCGTTTTGCTTTGTTTCATAGCCATGATCTCCGCGCTGACAACGCGCTGTGCCGAAGAAGTGATGCGCCGCTCGAAGGAGCGTGCCGAGGTATCGAAG
Source organism: Pseudomonas sp. HN8-3 (assembly GCF_020790195.1). Classification (NCBI taxonomy): domain Bacteria; kingdom Pseudomonadati; phylum Pseudomonadota; class Gammaproteobacteria; order Pseudomonadales; family Pseudomonadaceae; genus Pseudomonas; species Pseudomonas sp. HN8-3. Next base: position 2,044,776 of record NZ_CP086206.1, on the reverse strand, counting down.
GGACTCAGAATGAGGCTGTCGGTGGATGCCGAGTGGGCACTGCGACAGCGTTTGGCGAAATTGGCCATCGACCCGGACGGGCCGGCGTCGAGGTATTCATGGGGGCCCAGGCCTTCAAGGTATTCAATGGCGGGGGCCAACTGCAGTGTCGAGCGCACCACATGCCACAGGTGCTCGGGGGCGAACTGGCTGACGGGGCCGCCAAGGGTTGACGAGACATAGCCCATCCGCGGTGTGCGCAGTTGCAATGCCTGGCTGGTTTGAATGAATGCGTCGCGCAATGGATCCATGTGCGAAGAATGAAATGGGCGGTTCACATCAAGCCTCTGAAACACCACGTTGCGCCGCGCCAACTGCATTTGCGCCGCAGCCAATGCAGAGACTGTCCCGCTGATGACCAGATGTTGCGGATAGTTGATCGCCGCCAGCTCAACCTCGATGCCGTCGGCCTGCAATTGCTCGAACACGGCGATATCGGCCAGTACGGCGGTCATCCCTCCCGCCGGGCAATGCTCATGGAATAATCGAGCCTGACGAACCACAAAGCCCAACGCCTGCTCGGCGTCAAGCGCACCACTCACAGCCGCCGCAGCCACTTCTCCCAGGCTGGAGCCGAGTACATGGTCGGGGTATACACCGTGCTCGATCAGCGACTGCGCCAACGCATACTCGACCATGAAGATGGCCGGGTGCGTCACCAGAATGTCGTCCAGCGCCGCTGCCTGGGGCTGGTCGCCATACAACCCATCCAGCACCGAATACCCGCCGGTTTGTCGCACGACCTCATCCAGCGCGCGCATGTGCCGGCCAAACCCGGCGTGCCGCTCATACAGCGCCCGCCCCATGTGACGGTATTGCGACCCCTGTCCTGAAAACATAAAAACAATGGACACGCTGGTTTCTCCTATGAACTGCTCAAACCCGGGCACGGCCGCGCCCTTGAGGCGGAGCCTTGCCGCTCCACCTTCAGAATTCGCCTGCGCGTCGCCCTTGGGACTTACCACCCGGTGTATCAAGGTGCAGGCGTAGCGCACGCGCCAAGGTATGGACGTTGCCCGGGTTGAGCATCGACATATGGCCACCGTCCACCGTGGCCACATGGGGGCTCGCGGTCAGGTAGGCGCAATAGCGCGCCAGGGTGTGGGGAAGACTGCTTGCGCCGAGAATGCTTTGCGCCGCGATGATCACGCAGGTGTCGCCGGTGAAGGTGTGGGTGGGGCGATAGTCGACACTCATGGCGATCTGCGCCGCCAGCCATGCACCCGGACCCTGTGCGGGGCCCTGGTTGAGGCTGGCATCACGCATCAGCTCGCGTACCTGCTTGAGGGACACCACGGCGCCTTTGTCCTGGGCGTCCAGCAGGCGTGCGCAGAGCGGTGTATCACCCAGGAAGTAGCGCAACTGCGCGCTGGTCAACACCTCACCTTGAAGCTCTTGAGGCACATAGAAAAAGCTGTCGAGCATGAACAACTGCACCTGGCGTCCGCGTGCCTGGAGTTCAACCGCCACCTCGAAAGCCACGCTGGCCCCAAAAGAGTGTCCGAGCAAACGGACGACACCAGCGGGGCAGCGACGGGTGACGGTATGAACATGCGCAGCGACCATGCGCTGCATCGACAGATCTGGCGGTGCCTGCGTATCCAGCGGTGGGTACTCCAGCACCTGCAACTGCGCGACATCGCCAAGGGCCGCGGCCAATGCATGAAAAGACTGCGCGCCCGCACCCGCGGCGGGGAAACAGAAGAGCCCTTGCTCGCCAGCGTGATTGAGCAGCGTCACGACCGGGGCGGGCTCACGCAACGGCGACGCAGGCATGCGGCTGAGCGCGGACGCTGGCGAGTCCGCGCCCGCCAGCGAACGCCAATCCACGTCCAGGCCCTGGGACCACAGCTGCAATAACGGCAAGGTGCCGCCTTGATCCAGCCAGCCCTGCACTTGATCGGCCAGGCCTGGCAATGCCATGACGCGATTGAGCACACTGGCATCGACCTCGGCGTTACCCACTTGAGCGTAAGCGCTGTGCTCATCGGTTTGCAGATAGGCGCGCAACTGCTCGGCCAATGCCTCCAGGCTGACCACACTGAGCCCCAACCGTACGGGCATCAAGCCACTGCCGGCCTGGGTCACCCTGGCGAGGGTGTGCAGGTCCACGTCATGGTCGGCCTGGCCGTCGATCAGGTGCAACAAGTTGTCCGCCACCTGCCGTAACTGCGCCGCACTGCCGGCCGATAACAGCACCACGACCGGGCTTTGCCGGTCGGCCCGTTGCTCAGGCTCCGCCAGGGTAACCACGCGTTGAGGAGCCGGGCGCTCCTGCACCTGCGGCACCCGCAGCGAAGCCGGCTCTGCGCCATGGCGCTGCGCCTGTACCTGAGCCACCAAACCGGCCACGGTCGCATCTTCCAGAACACTCCCGGGGTCGAGTTCGACGCCGTAGGTACTGCTGATCTGTGCCAACAGTTGAGTCAGCAGTACCGAGTCGAAACCGAAGTCATGCAGATCGGTGTGCGGGTCGATATCGCCCGCGACGGTTTTCAACAATTGACACACCAATGCCACCAACTCATCGAGCAGCGCTGTATCAGCAATTACCCCACCGCCAGCGCTGGGCTGGCGCTCGATATCGGCACACGCCATCACCACCTGGATGTCGGCAATCGCGGTGGTCAATTCAACCACGTTGCCAAAAGCCTGGAACGTATCGGCGGCCAATTGGATATCGAAGCGTTCGTTGAGCAGCCCGGTCATTTGGACACTGCTCACCGAGTCCATCCCGTAGTCACTCCAGGGATCATCATCGCCGATGTCCTCCAAACGCACTTTGAGGGCCTCGGCGACCACTTCCCGCACGCCCTGGGCAACCTGCGCCCGGGTCAAGCCCGGTGCCGGCGGCTGCGATTCGGCCGTCCGCGCCCCTTGCAGGTGCGCCGCCAGTGTTTGCAGCGTCGGATGCTCAAACAGCGCCGCGGTACCCAGTTCGAGTGTGTAGGTGCGATTGATGGCGGTTGCCAGCTCGGTCAGCATCACCGAGTCAAAGCCCATGTCCGCAAATGCCGTGGTGTCGTCGATCTCTTGCGCGTCGACTTTGAGGATCTGCCCGACCAGCCCACGCAAAGTATCGCTTGGGTCCACCTGACTGCGCGGTGCCACGGCAGCGGCAACCCCCACGCCAAGCCCGGCTACCAGTGCCTCGAAGGTGGCGCCCTGCCCTGGCAGTACCAACCAGCGTGCGCCGCCTTGGTGGATGATATGGCGCAGCACCTGTAGTCCCTGCGTCGTCGCCAAAGGCCGCAGGCCGGTTGCCTTGGTCATCGCGCCCATGTGCTCAGGGCTCAACTGCATGCCTCCGTCCTCCCACAGCGGCCAGTCGATCGCGATGGTATGGCCCTGTCGAGTGCCGTCAGCCACCTGTCGATTACGATATTCAGCGAATTGATCCATGAACGCGTTGGCGCAGGCATAGTCGCTTTGACCCGCATTACCCAAGGCACCCGCGATGGAGGCAAAGGCCAGGAAGAACTCCAGGGGCTGGTCTTGCGTCGCGCAGTCCAGGTTCCACAGGCCGTCAACCTTGGGCAGCAACACCTGGCGCAGGTGCTCGGCCGATTTGTTCCTGAGCAACCCATCCTGACGACAGCCGGCGATGTGCAGCACACCCGTGAGCGATCCCACGCGAGCTGATACTTCCTGCACAAGTGCGCGTAAAGCTGTCGCGTCCGCGAGGTCGGCCGTGCGATGCAACACCTGCGCGCCCAAGCTCTCGAGTTGCTCGATATGGGCCGCCATGTCGTCATCCGGCACTCCACGCCCCACCAGTACCAGGCTCACGCCCTCTGCTGCGCGGGCGATATCCAGCGCGATGCTGCGTGCCAAGGCGCCAGAAGCTCCCGTGAGCAGGTAAACCCCCGTAGGTTTCCACGGCGCGGCACCCGGCTCGGCCGGCAGTTGTTCGTCAGGCCGGCGCTGCCAGCTGGCGCTGAACAGTTGACCATCACGACGGTGCAGGGCGAGTTCCGCATCTGCGGTGCAGGCGCTCTGCAGCAGTGGCGGCAACGCATCGCCCGGCTGCAGGTGGAGCAGTTGCACCCGCAATGAAGTTTGCTCGCGGGCAAATGATCGCAGCAGCCCGAACAACCCGGCGAACAGGCCTGAGCTATCGTCGTCGGCGACGACCAGTTGCGCCAGGCAACCTTGCCCGTCGTGCGGTAATTGGCGCAGGTGCTCGCTCAATGCTTGCGCGGCCCGGCAGTAGCGCTCAGGCAATGTCAGCCCCTGATCATCGCCGGATTCGAGCAGTACGCATTGGGCTTGGGGAAAGTGCTCGGTAACCTGGGCGGCGTGAGCTTCGCTGCCCGGGCACAGGTAAATCCGGTGAGCGTGTGAAAGGCCGGCCCAAGCAGGTTCGACAAATGCCTCAAGGCCGGGTGTCATCAAGGCCAGGCTGGGCGGCGCAGGCGCTCGTGCCATGACCCGTGAGCGCAGGCCATGCAGATGCACACAGGGCTCGCCTTGAGCGTCGAACACCTCCACATCGAAGGCAAAGCTGCCACGACCGCCACCCGATGTGTGTGCAGTAAGCCTCACCCAGGCGGGTGTGCGCCTGGAACGGCCCAGGGTCAATTGCTCCAGGGAGAAAGGCACCTGGGGCCCTTGCGATGACTCACTGCCTGTGGTGAAACCCATGGCTGCCTGCAGTGCACTGTCGAGCAGACAAGGATGCAAGCGGAACTCATCACCCGGCTTGAGGAAGTCTGGCAAGCGCACATGCCCCAGCACTTGCTCGGCGCCGCCACGCAAGGCATGCAGGCCCTGATGGCCAGGGCCATATTCGATACCCACGGCGGCAAAATGGCGATAGAACTCGGTGGTCGACGCCGCGCCTTGCGCCAGCGCCGCGAGTGCGTTCACGTCCAGGTGGGCCAGGGGGGCGGGCTCTGCAGGCACCGACGCCTGGCCGCGGCAATAGACCTGGCGCACCGGTTCGCCCCCCGGCTCACGGGTAAGCCAGGCAAAGAACTCGAACTCCCAACCGCTGCCCTTACGAGCCTGTTCCACAGCCAGGGTAAGGGTGACTGGATCGTTAAAGCACTCGAAGGGGCGCACCCACAGGATGCTGTTCAGGGCCAGGTCGGCTTGCCCAGAAACCCGCGAAAGCGCCGCCAGCGCCATTTCGAGGTAGACCACGCCCGGCAGCACCTTGCGCCCGTTGACACGGTGGTGGTCGAGAAAAAATTCGTCGCCGCAAAACTGCGCTTCAAATTGCTGGCTGTCACCTGCCGTGATCTGTCGTGACAGCAGCGGATGCGGGCCGTCGCCGGGTGCAGCGAAGCGCCCGAGCACTGCAGTCTGCGGCGCAGGTGGCACCCAGCAGCGTTCCCGAACGAACGGGTACAGCGGCAGGCTGATTCGGGCCGGCTGGAACCCTTGATACAACTGCGCCCACTCGACCTGACCGCCGCTGACCCAGTGACGCATCACCGCCTGGTTATCGTCCATGGCCGGCGATTGCACTGGCACCGCCGTTTCGCCCGCACGCAGGCGTACCGGCTTGAGCGCCTGGCCAATGAGCACGTCGGGATGCTGGGCCCCGTCTGCCAACGCAACCAAGCGTTCCTTGAGCACCTGCACTGATTGGGCCGTGAACGCGGCCCGCGCGTCCAGGGCTTCGCGGCCCACCTGCAAGGTGTAGGCAAGATCATGCAAACCCGCCAGGTCGCAGGCCAGTGGCGTTTGCTCCAGGCGCCCCAGCAACAGCGCCGCTACCGCCTGCAGGCGCTCATGCGTGCGTGCCGACAGCACGATGAGGACGTCGCTCGGCAACGTCGGTACGTGGGTGTGGGCCTGCGCCTGGGGGGAATACTCCTCGACCACCAGGTGCGCGTTCGAACCGCCGGCACCAAATGACGAAATACCTGCACGGCGCGGTTGCACAGCATCGGCGGCGCCCTTGGGTAGCCAGGGCTCCAGGGTTTGTTGGACGTGAAACGGGCTGCCGGCAAAATCAATATTGCGATTGAGCTGCGTGGAGTGCAGCGACGGCACCAACTGGCGGTGCTTGAGCTGCAACAAGACCTTGGTCAGGCCGGCTATCCCCGCGGCGCTTTCACAATGGCCGATATTCGATTTGATCGAGCCGATGGCGCAGGTTTGCGGTTCAAAGCCGTCAGCTTCGAACACGGTGCGCAAACCTTCGATTTCGATCAGGTCGCCTAGGGCCGTGCCGGTGCCATGCGCTTCTATGTAGCTCAGGTCGCTGGACGCCAGGCCGGCTTGGTGCAACGCCGAACGCACGGCCACGGCCTGGGCCGACGATTTGGGCACGGTAAACCCGGTCGCCCGTCCGCCATGGTTGATTGAACTGCCCTTTATCACTGCATGGATACGGTCGCCGTCGGCGATGGCCTGGGGCAACGGTTTGAGCAACACGGCGCCCACGCCTTCGGCCGGCACATAGCCGTCGCCCCCTTGGCCAAAGGTCTTGCAGCAACCCACACTGGACGCGAAACGGCCCTGGGCATGCAGCAGGTACTTGTTGGGATGGATCGACACATTAACGCCACCGGCAATGGCGTACTCCGACTCGCCACTGCGCAGGCTCTGACACGCCAGGTGAATAGTGGTCAGCGAGGATGAGCACATGCTGTCGAGCGTGAGGCTGGGGCCGCGAAAATCACAGAAGAATGACACGCGGTTGGCGATGGAGGCAGGCAGTGCGGCGACCAGCGTCTGTGCGGTGCTGAAGGCGGTGTATTCGGTGTACTGAACGCCAACATAGACGCCAACCCGGCCTTTGGCGCTCAAGCTCTGGCGTGTGTAGCCGGCGTCCTCGAGCACGTGGTAGGCGCACTGCAGAAACAGGCGCTCCTGCGGGTCCATGATCTCGGCTTCACGCGGTGAAATGTTGAAAAAGCGCGGATCGAATTCATCGACTCCACGCAGGAAGCCGCCCCACTTGCTGTAGGTCTTGCCGGAGACACCCTTGGATGGGTCATAGATCGCGTCGTGGTCCCAACGTTGCGAAGGGACCGTGGTAATGCAATCGCGACCCAGCTTGAGGTTTTCCCAAAGCTCCTCGATATTTTCGGCCTGGGGATAGCGGCCCGCCAGCCCGATAATCGCAATGTCGAAAGCATGCGGGTGGGTATCCGACCCGGACGCATTGCCGGCATTCTCATTGCTGTCGAAGTCTTTGACCATGTTCAGTATCGACCCTTGGAGAATTCTTGAGGAATGGCCGCCAGGCGACCCCACATCATTCTCAACTTACAAGAATTCGATCCTGACCAAACCTATGAGCGGTTATAGGTTTGCCCATACAGCCAAGGTAGCCCGCCGGTTTCAGGCATCACTCACCCGTTGCAACAATGTCTGGCAGCGCAGCCCATCGGCATTGGCAGTCAACATCACCAGGCCGCCATGCACCTGCTGCGCACGCGCCTGGTAATCGCACAGGTTGATCAGCGAATCAGCGGAAAAACAATGCCCCACCCGCGTCACGTTATCCACATACAACTGTGTACCGCTCACCCCCTGCCGGCCTTCCTTGATCTTGAGCACTGGCAGGAACACGTTGCTGCACACCACCTGTTCCAGGTCCGCCGTATTAATCTGCTGGCGGTACATAAACTGCTCATGCACCTCACGGAACAGCCGGGTGTCATCCTCCTTGGGGTCGTGTGCCAGCCCGGCATTTGACCTGGCCAGGCTGCCGAGCATCTCGAAGCCGCGGCGGCGCCCTGAAGTCACCAGGCAACTGGCAGCACCGTCACTGAACAACGCGTAATGCTGGAACCGGAAAGCTTCGTCTTCGATACGATTGGCCGAGACCACCAGCACATTGTCCAGCCCGGCCAATACCTGGGCGCGGGCGACCTCAAGGCCTGCCAACAGCATGGTGCAATCGCCCCATGTCACGCCCAGCGGGAAGGCGCGATCCAGTTGCAGCTCGCGCAGCAGCGGCAGATAGTCCACCACCTGGCCCGACTCGAAATTGCTGCTGCACACCACCAGCGCATCAATGTCACAGCCCCGTAAGCCGCTGCTGGCCAATGTGCTGGCGACTGACTCAACCAGCAGTTCGCCGACCGAGCGTGTCGTACGCCAGTAGGTGCCCCAGCCAAACACACTGGCGAAATCGGGCATGCTGTGTTGCTTGCACACCGCCTCGAAAGAAGCCGCGTCGCGATAATCATGGGCCTGTTCACCCAAGACATAGGCGGTGGAGGCCAAATAGGCAGTTCTCATCGTTACTTACCTGCGACATTCAAAGTCATGTTGCTACCGCTGCGCCAACACGTCTTCGACCACTGCGCAAGCGCTGTCAGCCGCCAAGGCGCCACTCTGCACCTGGTTCAGGATCGTATCGAGCAAGTCATCGGAGCTGTGTACAACCTGCACCCGGCGATCGACCTCATCCGCCAGGGACTTGAGCGTGGGCCAGGTGTAGATCGCGTCGGCCGCTAGTTGAATGGAAAAGTGCCGGCTGACCCCGCGCATCCATTGTGTGCCTGTGACCGAGTCCATTCCCAGGTCCAGGAACTGCGCGCCACTGCGCAACTGCCCAGGGTCGAGAAACAACAGTTCACCCAGGCTTTGCTTGAGGTAGTCCTGGATCGACTCGCGTTGCGCACTTGCCTGCGCGCCAGGCTGCGGTGCCGATGCCACTGGCTCGCGCTGGACCGGCGCAGCCGTTGCTTGAGTTGGCTGAAGCTGGGTGCCCACCCATTGCGTAAAGGCCTTGAATACCGGATAGGTATAAATGCCGTCGGCGGGAATCTTCAACTGGTAGTGCTTGTTGATTTCACGGATCCATTGCGCGGCGATCACCGAGTCCAGACCCAACTCCAGGAAGCGGCTGCCGTCGCGTATTTGGCCTGGCTCGCAATACAGCATGGCCGCCAGGCTCTGGCGCAGGAACTGTGCACATTCGTCGTCGGCCACTGGGACAACCGGCGCCGCCTTGGCCGCTAAAGGCGCGGGTTGGCTGAGTATCCGCGGCGCGGGCGGCACGATGGGTGCGCTATCAGCCACAGGCAAAGTATCCAGTGCACGCAGGCGAATCTTGCCGCCCTGCGCCACGGACGCCACAGACTCAACCGAGACCGCCACCTCACTCGGCGCCCAATAACGTTGCCGGGCAAACGGGTACGTCGGCAGGCCAAGGCGCGCTGGACGGTGCGAGTGATACAGCGGTGACCAGTCAACCGCTTCGCCTTGCACCCAGCGACGCAGGATGCCCCCCAAGTCAGCCTGGTCGAACATCTGCCGAATGGCGGCGCAGGCTTGCTCACTGGGACGCGTCGCCAGGCTGTGCGCCTCGGGAAGGCAGCCGGACCACCAGGACGGCCCCTCTAGCGCGCCATCGATAAAGGCGCGCAGCTCACGCACCAGTTCGTCGCCCGAAGTGACCAACAGCGCCACCCGCCACTCCCAGGCCTCGCGCCCCACTTGCAGCGTGTAGGCCAGGGCTTGCAGGTCTGGCTCGCGATTGGCCGCAGCGTCCAACCACCAGTCCACGAGCCGCTGCGCCACCTCCAGCAAGGCTTCGCGAGAGCGTGCAGAGAGAACGATGGGTAACGGCGCAGTCACTGTCATCGCCGCGTGAGCAGCTTGGGCCAGCGGCGCCTCGCTGACGATCAGGTGAGCATTGGCCCCGCCGGCGCCAAAGGAGGAAATGGCAGCCATGCGCAGGCCCGGGACGCCATCGGAGCCGAGCGGGCGCTCCCAGGGTGCCAGCGTACGCTGCACACGAAAGGGGGTTTCGCTGAAGTCGATATTGGGATTGAGCGTTTCAGCGTGCAGTGAGCTCACCAGCAGTCCGTGCTTCATTTGCAGCAATACCTTGGTCAACCCGGCGATGCCCGCAGCGCTTTCGCAATGACCGATATTGGACTTGACCGACCCCAAGGCGCAGAACTGCCGGTCCGGCGTGTAAGCCCGCCACGCACGGGACAGGCCGGCCACCTCGATCGGGTCGCCCAACACCGTACCCGTGCCGTGAGCTTCTACATAACCGATCTGCCGCGGCTGCACGTTCGCCTGGCGCAAGGCACGGCTGATCACCGCGGCCTGGGCTGCCGGATTAGGCACTGCATAACCGTTGGTTCGCCCGCCATGGTTGATGGCACTCCCGCGAATCACTCCATAAATACGGTCGCCATCGGCCTGGGCCTGATGCAGCGGTTTAAGCAGTACAGCCCCCACACCCTCACTGGGCACGTAACCGCTGCCACTGGCACCGAAGCTTTCACAGCGGCCACGTCGGGAGGCAAATTTGCCTGCCCCCAGCATGAGGAACTTGGCGGGGTGAATCGATACATTCACGCCTCCGGCCAGCGCTACTTGGCATTCGCCACTGTGCAGGCTCTGGCAGGCCAGGTGAATAGTCGTCAGTGAGGACGCACACATCGCATCGATGGCCATGCTTGGCCCATGGAAACCGTTGACGAACGAAACGCGATTGGCAATCGACGATGGGCTCATGGACAGCACCAGCGGCCGCCCCTCGGCAGTCTGTTGCGCCCCATACAGTTGGTACTCTTCGTACGTTACGCCGACGAATACACCGACCATGCCCTCGGCATCTTCGTGACGGGCGCTGGCTGCCAGGCCCTGGCGGGTATAACCGGCGTCTTCAATGGCCTCGTGAGCGGTCTGCAGGAACAAGCGCTCCTGGGGCTCCATGGCCATCGCTTCACGCGGCGAGATACCGAAAAACGCCGGATCAAATTCAGCCACTCCATCAATGAACCCGCCCCAGCGCGCGTAGGTCTTGCCCGGCGCGTCTTCATCAGCGCTGTAATAACGGGAGTGGTCCCAGCGCTCGGTGGGAATCTCACTGATACAGTCGCGCCCTTGGCTGAGTACCTGCCAAAACTCTTCCAGGGTGCGGGCCTGGGGATAGCGCCCGGCAAGGCCGATGATGGCGACGTCAAAGCGTTGCGACGTCTCCTTGGCGGATGCAGGCGATTGCGCGGCGTCGGCAGGCACGGGGTCGTGGCTGGCAATACCGGCCACCCGCGCCTCATCGGGGCCTGACGCCAGCGTGCCCGCTACGTCGGCGACCAGCGCCACCAACGTCGATGCATGCTCGCGACACAGGTATGCGGCCAAGGCGCGCAGCGTCGAATACTCAAAGAACAAGGTTTTGGGCAGCGCGCCGAATTGCGCCTCCAGCGCGGCGGTGATCGTCATGACCATCATCGAGTCCAGCCCGTAGCGCTCCAGCGGCTCATCACTGTCCAGACGATCCTCCGGCCATTGCACCACAGGGGATAGCACCCGTTTGAGCACTTGCAACGCATGCTCGAGCAGCACTTGCGCTGAGGCGGTGCCGGCCACGGCACGCGGCGCAGTGCCGGCGCGTGGCTGGGCAGGCAGGTGGGCCACCAAATCGTCGAGGCAACGCACTTGCCGATAAACCAATGGCGACACCTCAAGCCCGCATTCGCGCTCAAGTGCCTGGATCAATTGATTAAAGCGCGCCTGATCCAACCCATAGCTATCAAAGTCGTGGTCACCCTCAAGCTCGCTGGTCGCGATGCCGAGCACTTGCCCCGCCAACCTTTTCACCACGTCAAGCATGCGTGTATCAGCGGGCAGCGTCGCCTCGTTCGACAGCGGATGCAGACGCCGGCGCAGGCGCTGTTCATCCCCTTCTATCACCACGATTCGGCACGCATCACTGTCCATCACTTGATGAAACGCCGCAACGCCGTGTTCGCGACTCAACGGGATCATGCCCGACTCACGCTCCAGCAACGCACTGGCCTGTGCATCCAATTGCATCCCGCCGTCGCGCCACAGCCCCCAGGCAATCGAAACGGTTCGGCCTCGACGCTCGCCCATCTGGACCTGCTGGGTGCGCTGTTCGGCGAACCCATCCATGAAGCCGTTGGCCGCCGCGTAGAACGCCTGGCCCGGGTGCCCGACGGCTGCCGCGGCGGATGAAAACAGCACGAAACAGTCCAGGTCGCAGTGACGCGTCGCCTGATCGATCGACCAGGTACCGCCCACCTTGGCCGCCAGCACCCCATCGCCGTGTTGGTGTTTGAAATTACGCAAGAACTCATCGTGCAGCGTTCCTGCACAATGCAGCACACCATTGAGCGCACCGTACTGGGCTTGCACATCAGCCACGAGCCGTTCGGTAGCCGCCTCGTCACTGATATCGACTTGCTCATAGCTGACCTGGCCGCCCATGCGCCGCAGGGCATCCAGCCGATCCTGGCCGGCCTGGCCCAAGGGGGAGCGCCCCACCAGTACCACGGTTGCGCCTTCGACACGGCTGAGAATATCGGCGGCGAAACACTGCGCCAACCCGCCCATTCCCCCTGTGAGCAGATAGACACCCGCGTTCTTCCACCTACAGCGGTGCGTATCATCCAGTACTGTCGCCTGCGTCCACTGACGGGCATGGCCACCTTGAGCGTCGAACCGCAACCACGGATGAACCTCCAGGGCCGCAGCCTGCTCCACGGCGTGCCGAACCTGCGTAAAAGTGAAGCTCTGGTCGATTTCAACCAACTGCGTTCGCAGCTTGCTGCTTTCAAGTTGCGCCGACCTCAGCAGCCCATGAATGCCACTCAGCCACGCAGACCGATTGACGGGTATTACCACTTGTACCGAGATAACTTCGTGCGCCGCATCGACAATGATCTGGCGCAAATGCTCAGCAATTTGCCCGACACAGTGCACGTAGCGTTCTGTCGGCAAGCCCTTTGGCGTCAGCACCTGCCACCCTGGATGATCCGACCGTTCTCCAGGCCACTCACACAGGATGACGTGGCGCCGCCGAGGCGCCGCCGCCGCAGGTGAGGCCTGCACCGGCTGCCAGCGCGGGCGCACCAATAATGTCGCGGCGGTGGTAGGTGGTACGGGCGCCCTGCCAGGCTGCGCCGGGGGCCGGGCCACGCTGCCAAGCGGCACCAGTTGCGGTGCCCTGGGGATGGGTTCACGGTCGAACGAATAGCCCGGCAAACTGATACGACGGGCAGTACCCGGCGCCACCAGGCGCGCCCAGTCGATCACCTCCCCCGCTCTCCATAACTGGGCTAATTGCGCCCATTTGCTCTCGGCATACCACTGATCAAGCAACGTCAGCGCTGATTCATCTTGACCGAACAAACTCAGGCGGTCGGCGTCCTTGAGCGTCGTGGACTGCACGCCCGGGTGGGCCTCACCGGCACAATAGCGACGCAATGCATCCATGAGGTCGGCAGTCGAGGTGGCGATGCAACTCAATCGCGCATTCATGGCCTGGCGGCCCACCTGCAGCGTGTAGGCAATGTCACGCAAGGGCAGCGACGGATTGCGTTCCAGAAACACTAACAAGGTGTCCACTTGTCGTACAAGTGCAGCCTCATGGCGTGCCGAAAGGACAATCAGGTAGTCGGCCCGCACATCTTCGGCGGGTTCGGCACGCACAGGGGCCTGGCGCAGGATCACGTGGGCATTGGCACCGCCGGCACCGAAGGATGACAGGCATGCAATGCGCTCTTGCGCGCCCTCGCCGTCGACGTCCCACGGTTCCAGCGCCTGAGGCACGCGAAAAGGCGAGAGGCTGGCGTCGATATCCGGGTTCATCTGCTGCGAATGCAGCGACGGCGCGATTTGCCCGTGGCGCATCTGCAGGAGGACCTTGCTCAGGCCGGCAATACCAGCCGCAGCTTCAAGATGGCCGATGTTGCTCTTGACCGACCCCAGGCGACAGAAGCCGGTGCGCTCGGTGTCCTGGCGAAACGCCTCGACCAGGCCGCGAAATTCGATGGGATCGCCCAGCGCCGTACCGGTGCCGTGGGCCTCCACATAGGTAACCTGGTCAGCACTGACGCCGGCCCGGTCCAATGCCAGGCGAATCATGGCGCGCTGGGCTTCGGGGTTGGGCACCGTGTAGCCATTGGCTTTGCCGCCATGGTTGACCGCACTGGCGGCGATGACGCCGTGAACCATATCACCGTCCGCCAGCGCGCGTTCCAGCGGCTTTAGCAACAGCGCCCCCACTCCTTCGCCGGGAACAAACCCATTGGCCCCCGCACCGAACGCTCGCGACTTGCCATCGGCGGATAACACGCCCAGTCGTGCGAACTCGGCAAAGGTGGAAGGGTGGGTGTAGGCATTGACGCCACCGACAACCGCCACGGTGCACTCGCCTGCCTGCAAGTGCAGGCAGGCCTCATGCACCGCGGTCAGCGAAGAAGAACAGGCGGTATCCACGGGCAGGCTAGGCCCGGTAAACCCGAAGCGATAAGACACGCGGTTGGCGATCGAAAAAAACGAATCTTTATAGTTATCGTGCCCGGCCTTGGACACTCCCACGAATACGCCGACCTTCTCCTGCTCCAGAGACGCAGGCGTATACCCGGCATCTTCCAGGGCATGCCATGCGCACTGGATGAATTGACGTTCCTTGGGGTGCATGTAGGTAGCTTCGGCCAGGGAAAAGTTAAAGAACATTGGGTCGAAGTCATCCAGGCCTTCGATGAAACCACCCCATTTACCGTAGCTTTTACCCTCTTGGATCGCACGCTGGCGGTCCGCGTTAAAATGCTCGTCAAGGCTCCAGCGTTGCTCGGGCACGGTTTCGATGCAGTCCCCTGCGTTTGCCAGGCAATCCCAGAACGCCGACAAATCCGCTGACTTGGGATATACCCCGGCCATGCCGATTATCGCGATCTGCCCACGCGCGCCCGGACTGGGCAGGTGGTAAGGGGCGGCAATGCGCTGCGCAGGCGCGCAAGCCAGCCAGGCCACCAGTCGCGCCGGCGTAGCGTGCTCGAACAGTACCGCTGGCTCGACCACGATGTCCTGGTCGCGCATATGCCGGCAGAGTTGACGCACCATCATCGAATCAAAACCCAACTCACTGAACTGCGCGTCCAGATCCAGTGATGCCGCAGGCTGTTCCAGCGCTTGGGCCAATGCTTCACGTACCGCTTGCTCGGCGGCGTCCGGGCTCCAGGCTCGGCGCCCTGTACGCGATGTACCAGGAGCCGGATACGCCGCCATGGGTGCAGGCGCGTCATACCAGAACGACTGGGTATCAAAGGGGGTCGTCGGCAGGGGCACCCGTGGTGCGCGGGTGGCCTTCGCCATCGGGCGCTCACCCGCCAGCCAGAGCTCGGCCCAAGGGTCAAGCGCCGCGTCCGTAGGCGCTGCGACGTCCTTGGCGAAGACAACTGCGCCCGTAAGATCGCCCGTGTGTAACTGGGCTAGCACATCGAGCAAGCCTGGGCGCTCCATGGCCACGATGACCACGGCGGCGGCAAATTTCTCGCGCCCGAATTTGAGCGTGTCGCTGACACTTTCCAGGCACAGCGTCGGCTCATCGATCAAGGCCTGGTGCATTTGTGCCGCGAGCAGCGCCAGCAGCGCCGGGGTCGGCGCGCTAAGGGGGAACAGCAATGGGGCCTGACTCGGCACCACACGACCGGGCGCTTGGTGCACGTATTCTTCGACTAAAATGTGTGCGTTGTTTCCGCCTGCGCCATAGGAATGCAAACCCGCCAGGCGCGGGGTAGCCTGGCGTGGCCAATCAACGGTATGGGTAGCGAGCCTGCAAGGCTGTCCGGCGGTATGCAGGTGGAGATTGGGCTGCTCAAAGTCGAGGATTTTATGAATCTTTTCGGTCTGCAAGCTGCGGATGATCTTGAATAGCGCGCCAATAGCTGAAGCGGCATGCATATGTCCGCTCATCGGCTTGAGCGTGCTGATAGCGCACTGGCCTTCCTGCAACTGCACGCCTTGCTCCCGTCCCAAGGCCAGCAAGCCATGATTAAGGGCATCCCACTCAGCGATATCTGCCACGGGGTTGCCCATGCCCTGGGCTTCGATGTAGCTGACGTGGCGTGGATCGATCCCCGCCCGTCGGTAGCAATCCTGTACCAGGCTTGAATGTGCGGACACACTGGGCGCAGCGATTGACGCCGCGTCGCCGCCGTTGTAATTGACCGCCGTATTGCGGATCAGCCCATAAATATGATCGCCGTCGGCCTCAGCCTTCGACAACGGCTTGAGCAACAGGCTGCACACGCCTTCGCCGCGCAGGTAGCCGTCAGCGCCGGCGCCGAAGGATCTCACGGTCGGTTCGGGGCTCATTTGCCCGCTTTGCGACAACGTCACGAACACGTCCGGGCGCAGCAGCAAGTTGCAGGCACCGACGATCGCAGCATTGATCTGGCCACTGCGCAGCGCGGTGACCGCGTGATGAAGCGCGACGGCACCGCCGGCACACATCGCATCGATTCGTTCGCTTGGCCCACGCAGGTCATAGAAATGTGACACCCGGTTGGCGAGCATACTGGCCGCCTGGTCCAGCCCTTCGCCGGGATCAATCTGGGCCTGGAGTAGGTTGAGGTGGTATTCGTTACGCTCGGCGGCGATAAATACACCGGTGGCCGAGCCTTTCCAGTCAGTGTGGCGATAACCGGCGTCTTCAAACGTCTGGCGCACCGACATCAGCAACAAGCGTTGTTGCGGATCCATCTTGCGCGCCTCCGCCGGCAACATGCCAAAAAAGACCGGATCGAATTGATCGATGGCGGGTATAAACCCGCCCCAACGGGTGCGCATTTTCCCTTCTTCAATATTCGATCCGGCGTACCAGGACGTGAAGTCAAAGCGCGTCGCCGGGATCTCCTCGATCAACGAACGATCATCATCCAGCGCCTGCCAGAACTGACGTACGCTAGCCGACTGCGCGACGTTGGCGGACAACCCGATGATCGCCACCGGTTCAGGAAAGGACGGGGCAGGCTGGGCCTTGAGCGAGGCATTGATGGCGGCGGCGAGGCGAGCTTTCTTGCGTTCGATATTCACTGTGCTGACCGCTCCTGGAACGAGGCTACGAGTTGTTCAAGGTAGGGCAAGGACTGATGCACCACGGCGTAGTCCACGCCGAAATCCATCAGGCAGGCAATCTCATCGACGCCGGTCTCAAGCACTTGGCCGACTCGATACCGAACCTCATCGACCGTACCGAACAACGCGCCGGTTTCGTAATACCGCTCAAATGCGTATTGCAGGACGTTTTCCTGCTCTGTGGCATCCAGGGGACGACCGTCAGGCGTCGCCCGTGCTTTCATGTGGGCTACCAGTGAGCTGCGGATATAGTCTTTGAACGGTGCTTCGACGGCTCGGCGAACCCAGGCGCTATCGGGCCCGACCAGGGTATGCAGCATAAGGGTGACGCGCCCGGAAGCCGGGTCGAATCCCGCATCGCGGCGCGCTTGGCGATAAAGCCCAATTTTTTCGGCCAGGTCCGGCAGGTCAATGCCGTACAACATCGTGAAGACGTTGAAACCCGCCTTGCCAGCGGCAATGAACGACTCTGTATTCTGCGCTACCAGGATCCAGACATTCAGGCTGGTCTGTAGGGGACGGGGAAAGGTGACGACCGACACTGGATCGCCACCAGGCCCCGGGAATGAAAGGCGCTCACCCGCCCATAAGCGACGTACCTGCTCGATGCGTTGCCACATCACCTCGCGCCGGTCCTCGTAGGCGTGCGGCGCCAAGAGAAAATCAGGCCGGCTCCAACCTGAGCCGAACCCAAGGTCTACCCTTCCGCCAGAGAGTACATCGTTCATCGACCAACTTTCGACCACGCGCGCCGGGTGATGCAGGGGCAAACTGATGCCTGCGGTGCGAAAACGAATGTGTCGGGTTTGGGGGATGAGTGACGCCGCCATTACTGCGGAATCGGGGTAAATCGCGCCAAACTCGTGGAAATGACGCTCAGGAAAATACACGGCCTCAAAACCCTGCGCATCGCCAAACAACGTCAACGACCGAGCGAACTCATATTTCTCGCTGGCGCTGATGTCTTCGCGCACATCGGAAAAAAACAACAGGCTGAAGGCAGGCTGACGCGGCGCACGCGCAGCGTTCGTCACACCCAGGCCGAGTAATTGTTCAACTGACATGTCTTGAGGCCTCTTGTAGATACATCGGGTTCACGCCACCACAGACGGTCGGCTGAAACACTGTTCCAGTTCGAAGAACTGCGGCTTCATAAACGCCAGGGGGCCACGTAACTTGTCCAGCTCCTCTCGGGGCCCATGCACTTCATAGCGAACAATTGAAGCCAGGTGAAACGCCTCGGAATTCAGCTCAGCGATATTGACCAAGTGGTTCAAAAGCCCTTGGGCATCGCTGTAGACCTCCCGGCAATGGCCTTGGGTGCCATTGAAGCTGAAACCGTAGTACAGGCATCCGGGCTCTTTAGAGGTCTTTTCGATAAACACGGCGCAATACGCCTTGAACGCTTCAAGGTGACGTTCGGGGATTTCGAAATAAGGCATGGCCATGCAGGTGCGATTCATCTTCGGCCGTTCCGTTAGAACCAATGTCCACGAGACCTTACCGCAGCAAGACGAACTGGCACTCCTATCAGCACTTAGGATTGACAAGGTTCTTCAATAGGGATAGAGGCTGCGCACGAACCCTGAAGGCGTGACGATTGACAGCGCAGGATTGGCGACCCAAATAAGACGATGAGGACGCTAGGATGGGCGAGCGAACGCTATGGTTGGAGAGGAACGGCGAGAAAAAATCCGGGCACAAAAAAAGCGGCCAATGGCCGCTTTGTTCGTAGTTTCCAGGTGTTCAGTGGGCCTGGAAGCAAAATATGGCGCAGCGGACGGGACTCGAACCCGCGACCCCCGGCGTGACAGGCCGGTATTCTAACCGACTGAACTACCGCTGCGCGTAACACTTGAAGCGAATGGTGGGTGATGACGGGATCGAACCGCCGACCCTCTGCTTGTAAGGCAGATGCTCTCCCAGCTGAGCTAATCACCCTTCGTTTCGGTGTGGGCGCATCATACACCAAAAAATCGTAATGTCTTGATTTAAATGCAATTTATTTAAAAAAAGTTCCGCGTACGATTTTTTGCCATATTCCGGACAAAGAAAAGCCCGCGATTAAGCGGGCTTTCTGTGGTGACCTGGCGTTCAGCGTTCCAGGTGACCGAATATGGCGCAGCGGACGGGACTCGAACCCGCGACCCCCGGCGTGACAGGCCGGTATTCTAACCGACTGAACTACCGCTGCGCGTAACACATGAAGCGAATGGTGGGTGATGACGGGATCGAACCGCCGACCCTCTGCTTGTAAGGCAGATGCTCTCCCAGCTGAGCTAATCACCCTTCGTTTCGGTGTGGCGCGCATTCTACGTAGCGACCCCATGTCTGGCAAGCACTTTCTTAAATCTTTTTTTTCAGCCCTTCCAATGGCTTAGGCAGGGTTGGCCTACGGCGTGATCAAGAGAATAATGCCCCCCTTTGTATAGAGGAGAGACTCACCCCATGTGGTTCAAGAACCTGCTTATCTATCGCCTGACCCAAGATCTGCCTGTTGATGCCGAGGCGTTGGAAGCGGCCATGGCCACCAAGCTGGCGCGCCCGTGTGCAAGCCAGGAGTTGACCACTTACGGTTTCGTTGCACCCTTCGGTAAAGGTGAAGACGCTCCCCTGGTTCACGTCAGCGGAGATTTTTTGCTGATCGCCGCGCGCAAGGAAGAACGCATCCTGCCAGGTAGCGTGGTGCGTGACGCACTGAAAGAGAAAGTCGAAGAGATCGAAGCCGAGCAAATGCGCAAGGTCTATAAGAAGGAGCGCGACCAGATCAAGGATGAAATCATCCAGGCCTTCCTGCCGCGTGCCTTTATTCGTCGCTCGTCGACCTTTGCTGCGATCGCGCCGAAACAGGGCCTGATCCTGGTCAACTCGGCCAGTCCCAAGCGTGCTGAAGATCTGCTGTCGACCTTGCGTGAAGTGATCGGCACCCTGCCCGTCCGTCCGCTGACGGTAAAAACCGCACCGACCGCAATCATGACCGACTGGGTCACTACCCAGAAACCGGCCGATGACTTCTTCGTCCTCGACGAATGCGAACTGCGCGACACCCATGAAGACGGCGGCATCGTGCGCTGCAAGCGCCAGGACCTGACCGGCGAAGAGATCCAACTGCACCTTACCACCGGCAAGGTCGTGACCCAACTGTCCTTGGCGTGGCAGGACAAGCTGTCCTTCATGCTCGATGACAAGATGACCGTCAAACGCCTGAAATTCGAAGACCTGCTGCAAGACCAGGCGGAACAGGACGGCGGCGACGAAGCCCTGGGCCAACTGGATGCCAGCTTTACCTTGATGATGCTGACCTTCGGTGAGTTCCTGCCGGCGTTGGTGGAAGCGCTGGGCGGGGAAGAAACCCCACAGGGCATCTAAACAACACCGATCCAATGTGGGCACGGTCAGTGTGGGAGCTGGCTTGCCTGCGATAACGGAGTGTCAGCCAGAGTAGTGCCGACTGATACACCGCTATCGCAGGCAAGCCAGCTCCCACATTTGATCGCGTCGCCCTATTCAACACTCTAATAACAAGGACATCCCCATGCGTGCACTCGCTGCCTTGAGCCGCTTCGTCGGCAATACCTTCGCCTACTGGGTGTTGATATTTGCCGTGCTCGCCTTCCTCGAACCCAGCTGGTTCATCGGCCTGAAAAGCGCCATCGTCCCGCTGCTGGGCCTGGTGATGTTCGGCATGGGGCTGACCTTGAAACTTGAAGACTTCGCCGAAGTCGCTCGCCATCCATGGCGCGTGGCCTTGGGCGTGGTCGCGCATTTTGTGATCATGCCGGGCGTGGCATGGTTGTTGTGCCAGGTCTTTCACCTGCCGCCGGAAATTGCCGTCGGCGTGATCCTGGTCGGCTGCTGCCCAAGCGGCACCTCGTCCAACGTGATGACCTGGCTGGCCCGCGGCGACCTGGCGTTGTCGGTGGCGATTGCCGCCGTCACCACCCTCCTCGCCCCACTGCTCACACCTGCGTTGATCTGGCTACTGGCCTCGGCCTGGCTGCCGGTATCGTTCATGGAGCTGTTCTGGTCGATCCTGCAAGTGGTGCTGCTGCCGATTGTGCTCGGCGTGGTGGCGCAACGGGTGCTGGGCGAGCGGGTTCGTCATGCGGTGGACGTGCTGCCGCTGGTGTCGGTGGTCAGTATTGTGATCATCGTCGCGGCCGTGGTTGCCGCAAGCCAGGCGAAGATCGCCGAATCGGGCCTGCTGATCATGGCGGTGGTGATGCTGCACAACAGCTTCGGTTACCTGCTGGGCTACTTCACCGGGCGCTTGTTCAAGTTGCCGCTGGCGCAACGCAAGTCGTTGGCGTTGGAAGTCGGTATGCAGAACTCCGGGCTGGGTGCCGCGCTGGCCAGTGCGCACTTTTCGCCGCTGGCGGCGGTTCCCAGTGCGTTGTTCAGTGTCTGGCACAATATTTCCGGCGCATTGCTGTCGACGTATTTCCGCCGCATGAGCGAAAAGGAAGACCGTCGCGCCCTGGAAACCGCCCCGTAAGCTTGATCGCCTGATCCGTTTTCGGCACTCTACCAAGCTTCGCGAGGACGACCTCGCGACGCTATCAGGCGCTTACCAGGGGACGACCCCACTTTGTAGAAGCGAGGTCATCATGTCCTGGATCATTCTGTTTTTTGCCGGGTTGTTTGAAGTTGGCTGGGCCGTCGGCCTGAAATACACCGACGGTTTCAGCAAGCCACTGCCCACCGCCCTGACGATTGCCGCCATGGCCGTCAGCCTTGGGTTGCTGGGGCTGGCCATGAAAGAGTTGCCGCTGGGCACCGCCTATGCGATCTGGACCGGCGTCGGTGCCGTGGGCACCGTGATTGCCGGGATTATCCTGTTTGGGGAGTCCATGGCGTTGTTTCGGTTGGCGAGTGTGGCGTTGATTATTTGCGGGCTGATTGGGCTCAAAATTTCCACTTAAGCCACTACGCTATCGCAGGCAAGCCAGCTCCCACATTTGACTGTATTCACAATTCAAAAGGTGGGAGCTGGCTTGCCTGCGATGAGGCACTGACAAACAACGAAAACTACCTGACACTCCCCCGCAAACCACCCACTACTGCCTGCAACTGCACTGGCGTTGCCGCCTCCACAACAATCGGCTCACCCGCCACCAACACCACCCGCGACCAGATCCGATGAAAGAAGCCCTTGTGCGGATCGCGACTGAAGAAACTCCCCCACAGCCCCTGCAACGCCATCGGAATCACCGGCACCGGTGTCTCCTCCAGAATGCGCGTCACCCCACCACGAAATTCATTGATCTCGCCATCGGCTGTCAGCTTGCCTTCCGGGAAGATGCACACCAACTCACCTTCCTTCAGATACTGGGCAATCCGCGCGAACGCCTGTTCGTAGATCTCCATATCCTCATGGCGCCCGGCAATCGGAATCGCCCCGGCGGTGCGGAAGATAAAGTTGAGTACCGGCAAACGGTAGATCTTGTAGTACATGACAAAGCGAATCGGCCGACGCACCGCGCCGCCGATCAACAGCGCATCGACAAACGACACATGGTTGCACACCAGCAACGCCGCGCCTTCATCCGGAATAGCCTCCAGGTTGCGATGCTCCACGCGGTACATGGAATGGCTGAGCAGCCAGATCATGAAGCGCATGGTGAATTCGGGGACGATCCTGAAGATGTAGGTGTTGACCGCAATATTGAGCAGCGACACCACCAGGAACAACTCGGGGATCGACAGCTTGGCCACGCTCAACAGCAGGATCGAAACGATGGCCGAGACCACCATGAACAATGCGTTGAGAATGTTGTTGGCCGCGATAACCCGTGCCCGTTCGTTCTCGGCAGTGCGCGATTGGATCAGCGCATACAGCGGCACAATATAGAAGCCACCGAATACGCCCAGGCCGAGGATATCGAACAACACCCACCAGGCCTGGCCGTAGCTGAGCACCGCGAGCCAATCGTTGGCCTGGACGTTCTGCGGGAAGCCGCCGGAGTGCCACCACAGGAGCAGGCCGAACACCGTCAGGCCAAACGAGCCGAAAGGCACCAGGCCGATTTCCACCTTACGCCCGGAAAGCTTTTCGCACAGCATCGAGCCCAGGGCGATGCCCACGGAGAAAACTGTGAGGATCAGGGTCACCACGGTTTCGTCGCCGTACAACCACTCCTTGGCGTACGCCGGGATTTGCGTGAGATAGATCGCACCGACAAACCAGAACCACGAGTTGCCGACAATGGAACGCGACACCGCCGGCGTCTGCCCCAGGCCCATGCGCAACGTCGCCCAGGACTGGGTGAAGATATTCCAGTCCAGGCGCAGTTGCGGCGTCGAAGCCGCCGCGCGCGGGATGCTGCGGCTGGCGAGGTAACCCAGCACCGCCACGCCGACAATCGCCACCGCCACCACCGGCGCGTAATGGGTGGAAGACATCATGATCCCGGCACCAATGGTGCCGGCCAGGATCGCCAGGAACGTGCCCATTTCCACCAGGCCGTTACCGCCGACCAGCTCGTCGTCGTGCAATGCCTGAGGCATGATCGAGTACTTCACCGGGCCGAAGAGCGCCGAGTGGGTGCCCATGGCAAACAGCGCCAACAGCATCAATTCAAGATGATTGGTCAGGAAGCCCGCCGCGCCGACGGCCATG
Source organism: Pseudomonas sp. HN8-3 (assembly GCF_020790195.1). Taxonomy (NCBI): domain Bacteria; kingdom Pseudomonadati; phylum Pseudomonadota; class Gammaproteobacteria; order Pseudomonadales; family Pseudomonadaceae; genus Pseudomonas; species Pseudomonas sp. HN8-3. Next base: position 2,021,300 of record NZ_CP086206.1, on the reverse strand, counting down.
ATCACGATCTCGCCGATCTTGATCGCACGGATCAACGCGTCCTTGTTGAATTTCTCGCCAAACTGTCCGGCCAGTGCCGAGAACAAAAAGAACGGCAGGATAAACAACAAGGCGCACAGGTTGACCCAGATAGAGCGGTCGCCCTCGATGCTGAGCTTGTAAAGGATGGCCAGGATCAGCGATTGCTTGAAGATGTTATCGTTGAACGCGCCCAGCAACTGGGTGATGAAAAACGGCAAGAAACGCCGTGTGCGCAGCAAGGTGAATTGGGAAGGATGGCTCATCGTCGTCCGTGTTCCTGCGTGGCCTTTATTTATCAGGCCACGACTTTACCTAATCCTGCTTACTTATTCGCTAGTCCTGCAATGCAGGGCGAAACAAAAAGCTCGCCTTTATAAGCCCCCTGCACGGTGCGCTTGGCCACGATCAGCCACATCAACGCCAACGCCACCACCAGCGCACTGCCGAAGATGCTGAAGAACCCCAAATGCAACACGTTCGCCAGTTTCAGCGTGGCCAAGGCGTAAACCCCCAGCGGGAAGGTGAAGCCCCACCAGCCCAGGTTGAACGGGATCCCGGCGCGCAGGTAACGCAGGGTGATCAGCACGGCGATCAACATCCACCACAGGCCAAAACCCCATAGGGTGATACCTGCAATCAGGCCCAGGCCATGGGCCATTTCACCGACATTCTCCAGGCCATTGGCGGCGAAGATCGCTGGCGCATCGCCCCCCAACAGCAACATGCCCAAGGCACCGGTACCAATCGGCCCCAGCGCCAACCAGCTCGACGCCGCCATATTGGCGTGGGGCAATTTATGCAAGGCCATGCGCAGCATCAGGATGGTCAGGATGCTGAACGCCACCGGCAGGGAAAACGCCCATAGTACGTAGCTGGTCACCAGCATCACCAGTTGCGCATGGGCATCGGCCAGGTGCGGCGCGAGCAAGCCGCCGCTGGCCGCCGCCACTTCGGCCGCCACCACGGGCAACAGCCAGACGGCGGTCATCTGGTCGATGCTGTGCTCCTGGCGGGTGAACATCATGAACGGGATGAGTACGCCGCAGGCCAGGGACATGGCCACGTCCAGCCACCACAGGGCTTCGGCCAACGGGATGACATCACTGCCCCAACGTGGCAGGCCGAACAACAGCAATCCGTTGAGAATGGTCGCCAGCCCCATGGGGATGGTGCCGAAGAACATCGAAACCGTGGAGTGCCCGAAAATGCGCCGCGCCTCGTGGAAAAACATCACCCAACGGGCGGCATACAACACGCTGAACAACACGAACAGGCCGATGGTGAACATCCACAGGCCTTCAGCGACAGCGTGCAAGCCTGGCAAAGTGACCGGCAACTGAGCCAGGGCCAGCGCCAGCACCCCGGTGCCCATGGTGGCGGCAAACCAGTTCGGGGTGAACTGGCGAATCACTTCCCGGGGACGGGTCAGGTGGCTGAAAGGTTTGTAACGGTGGGTGGTCGAGCAGGTCATGATTTGATCCTCTTCCTCGCATGAGGTTGAGGTCATGGTAGAACCTGAATGAATATCTATATAACGGGTAATATCTCTAACTGTTATCTACTTTATAGATATTTGCCATATCTACGCAGCTGCCCGGCCCCGGGCAGAGCCCTGCCACAACTGCCCGCCAAGAGCCCCCAACGCCAACAGAATAAGGACCGCAGCGTAGCCATCGGTGGTGACGACGAGGCCAAACTCCCGGCTCAGATTGCCCGCCACCAACGCCGGTACGCAGAATGCCAGGTAGCTCAGTACATAGAATGCCGACATCAACCCCGCGCGCTCATGGGGCAACGCCAACCCGACGATACTGCGCACGCTGCCCATAAAGCCGCCGCCGAAACCAAAGCCGGCGATCACACTGGCGACAAAGAACAACCACAGGCTGGCCGTCTGTACGGCAACCAGCAACAGCCCCATGCCGACGGCCAGCAACGCCGCCGACAGGCGCATGACCTTGTCAGCCGCACGGTTGCGCAGGCTGTAGATCATGACCGCGCCACTTAACGTGACCACCGCGACCAGCCCCCCGCCGATCAAATGCGAGGTCGACCCGGTGGCGACCCGCACCAGCGAAGGCGCCAAAGAAGAAAAGAACCCACCCAGCGCCCATACCGCCACATTCAACGGCATCGCCAACCACAAGGCCCGGCGCGCTTGCGGTGGCACATGCAGGGTGGGCGCCAGGGACTTCAAGGCCCCCGGTATACGACTGACCGTCTCGGACAACCGCCAGACATACACGGCCTGCAGCACCATCAAACCCAGCAGAGTGAGATAGATCAATTGCGTCGGCCGTGGCGCGTACTCCACCAGCAAACCGCTACCCAGCCCGCCACTGGCCATGCCCAGCATCGGCGCAAGGCTGTTGAGCATCGGGCCGCGCACCCGGTCAGTATCGAGCAGCGTCGCACTCAGCACCGCTGTGGCAGTACCGGTCGCAAAACCCTGTAATGCACGTGCAGCGAGCAGATAGGCCGTACTGTCCGCGTTGATAAACAGCAGCATCGCTACGATATTCAGCAGCAACGCGGCAAAGATCACCGGCTTGCGCCCCAGGTAATCGGAAAGCGAACCCACCGTCAGCAGCGCCGCCAACAGGCTTAGGGCATAGACGCCAAAGATAGCCGTCAGCATCGCGGCCGAAAAATGCAGGTTGTCCTGATACACCTGGTACAACGGCGTCGGCGCGCTGGAGGCGGCGAGAAAGGTCAACACTGTGATCACGAGGAACGTCAGGCTGGACCGCTGGGAATTGACGCTGATCATGGCACACTCCGCTAAAGCTAATATTTTGCTTTTGTGGAGTGTGCTACTCGCTGACGCTTAAAGCAAATTCTTTGTGTTAAGGTTTTAGCCATGGCAATCAAAGAAGGCCTCCGCCCGGGGGGCCGTAGTGCCCGGGTACAAGAATCCGTCCACAGGGCGGTGCGCCAATTGCTGGAAACCCATGAGCGTTCCGGTGTCACCGTGCCAATGATTGCGGCGTGCGCAGGCGTCACGCCGTCGACCATTTACCGGCGCTGGGGCGACCTGTCAGTACTGCTCGCCGACGTCGCCCTGGCACGTATGCGCCCCGATACCGAACCGGCCAACACCGGTAGCCTGCGCGGCGACCTGCAAGCCTGGGCTGAGCAATATCTGGATGAGATGAGTTCGGACGTTGGGCGCAATATGATGCGCGACGTGCAAAGCAGCCCGACGCCGGGGTATTGCGTGAGCATCCTGAGCGGGCAGTTGCAGGTGATGGTTGATCGCTATCCGCTATCAGCGCCACCGAGCGTGGACCGGCTGATCAACCTGCTCGCGGCGCCGACGGTGTTTCGTATTCTGTTTTCGGCCCAGCCTTTGGCGGTTGAAGAACTGCATGCCCTGATAGAGCTGGCCCTGAAAAACTAAAAACCTACACAAACCAAATGTGGGAGGGGGCTTGCTCCCGATAGCAGTGGTTCAGTCACACATGCAGTGACTGAAAGATCGCTATCGGGAGCAAGCTCCCTCCCACATTTTTACTGCATTAAGCTCAGTACTTATGTACGCATCCCGCGCCCACTCACCAGCAGCCGCGCACAACCGATATACAGCACCACGGTCGCCACGATCATAAAGGTGATCGCTACGCTGATCTTGATATCCGACACGCCCAGAATGCCGTAGCGGAAGGCGTTGACCATATGCAGCACCGGGTTGGCCAGCGACACGGTCTGCCAGAACGGCGGCAGCAAGGTAATGGAATAAAACACCCCGCCCAGGTAGGTCAACGGCGTCAGCACGAACGTCGGGATGATCGAAATATCATCGAAGTTGCGCGCGAACACGGCGTTGATAAAGCCCAGCAGCGAGAAAATCGTCGCCGTGAGCACCACCACCAGAATGGTGACCCCAAGGTGATGCACTTGCAGGTGGGTAAAGAACAGTGACAGCAGCGTCACGATCACCCCGACCATCAGGCCACGCAGCACACCGCCCAGCGTATAGCCGATCAGGATGGTGTGCGGTGACACCGGCGAGACCATGAGTTCTTCGATGGAGCGCTGGAACTTGCTGCCGAAGAAACTGGAGACCACGTTGCCGTAGGAGTTGGTGATCACCGACATCATGATCAGGCCCGGCACGATGTACTCCATGTAGGTGAAACCACCCATGTCGCCAATCTGCCGGCCAATCAGGTTACCGAAGATCACAAAGTACAGAACCATGGTGATCGCCGGCGGCAGCAGGGTCTGCGGCCAGATCCGGGTAAAGCGTTTCACTTCGCGATAAACGATGGTTTGCAGCGCGACAAGGTTGGGTTGCAGTTCGGAACTCATACCGCCACCTTCGCCAGATTTTTCTCCACCAGGGACACAAACAACTCCTCAAGGCGATTGGTTTTGTTACGCAGGCTCAACACTTCGATGTTCTGAGTCGCCAGCTGGGTGAACAGCGCGGTGATGCCCATGGCTTTGTCCACCTGCACCTCCAGGGTGTGGCTATCTACCAGGCGGCTTGGGTAACCCAGCAGGTGCGGCGCCACCGACAGATTGTTCTTCAGGTCGAGCAGGAAGGTTTCCACATGCAACTGGCCCAGCAGGTTGCGCATGCTGGTGTTCTCGACAATGGTGCCGTGGTCGATGATGCCGATGTTGCGGCACAACTGCTCAGCCTCTTCCAGGTAATGGGTGGTGAGGATGATGGTGATGCCTTTCTCGTTCAGCTCGGTGAGGAAGGTCCACATCGAGCGACGCAGTTCGATGTCCACGCCTGCAGTGGGTTCGTCGAGGATCAGCAGGCGCGGCTCATGCACCAGCGCACGGGCGATCATCAGGCGCCGCTTCATGCCGCCGGACAACGAGCGCGAAGGCACATCGCGCTTGTCCCACAGGCCCAGTTGGGTCAGGTACTGCTCGGCGCGTTCCTTGGCGATTTTCGCCGGGATGCCGTAATAGCCAGCCTGGGTCACAACAATGTCGAAGGTCTTTTCGAACTGGTTGAAATTGAATTCCTGGGGCACCACACCGATGGAGCGCTTGAGCGCCGCCGGGGACTTGTCCAGGTCGTGGCCGAAGATGTTCACCGTGCCGCTGGTCTTGTTGACCAGGGTGGAGAGAATGCCGATGGTGGTGGATTTGCCGGCGCCGTTGGGGCCGAGCAAGGCGAAGAAATCACCTTCGGCGACGTCCAGATCAATACCACTCAGGGCCTGGAAACCGTTGCCGTAGGTTTTGGTTAGCTGCCGGATGGACAGAGCGGAACTCATATCGGAATACGCACCAAAGAAGGGAATAGAAAGAATAGATGAGGGCACAGCGCAGGTAGTTCAACCGACGATGCAATGCGGGCATGGTGCTTGCCCATGCCGCACAAGTACAGTCACCCGTATTAATAGTGTGTATTAAGTCAACGCGGTCATCACCGCTTGGCGATACGCCGGGCGCTGTTGCAGCCGCTGGTACCAGGCCTCCAGATGGGGCATTGCCGGCCGCTCGATGGGCATCTCGAACCAGGCATAGATGAAGCACCCCAGAGGGATATCACCCATGCCGAACGCCTGACCGGACAGGTAGGGTTGCTCGGCAAGGGCCTGTTCGACGGTTTTGAGCGCGTCGATACAGGCTTGGCGCCCGGCATTGATACTGTCCCAGTTTTGCCTGTCAGCCGGGGTGCGCACGATCCCCCAGAACACCGCCTTGAACGGGTCGGCGAGCGTGGAGGTGGTCCAGTCCATCCACTTTTCGGCATTGGCCCGGGCTTGCAGGTCGCTGGGGTAGAAGTCCGATGCCTGTTTGGCGCACAGGTAGCGCACGATGGTGTTGGATTCCCACAGCACAAAATCGCCATCTTCGATCATCGGCACCCGGCCATTGGGGTTCAGGGCCCGATATTGCGGGGTGTCGACCACACCAAAAGCCCCGCCCGCATCAATTGCCTCATAGTCCAGGCCGAGTTCCTCGGCGCACCACAGTGCTTTCCTGACGTTTGATGAATTTTTACGACCCCAGATTTTCAGCATGACCGCGCCTTATTGTGGATGAACTTGGCTGGATGAAGGCAGCAGCATACGCCGGATCAGCCACGGCTTAAATCGTCCTGCAGATCGCCCAGCAGGGTCGGTGCATTGTCGGCAAACAAGTGCGGGTAACACTGGCGGATATGCGCGAAAAAGAATGCCTCGGGGACGTCAACAAATTGCCCGTGATCCACCACATATTCCATTGAGCGACGGCCCTGGCGATTGAACGCGTGGAAGACACTGTCATGCAAGCCATCGAATTCCAGTGGCGGCACATCAAACACGTCGCACAGTTGCTGATTGAACGCCGGAGTCGCTTTGACCCAGCGGCCGTTCAGGTACAGCTCGGTATAACCGTGCATGGCGAACACGTCACTTTTGAGCAGGGCAAGCAGGCGCGGTGTGGACAGGTGGTTGCGCACGTCTGCCAGGCCAATGCGCGCGGGGATGCCACAGTGACGGGCGCAGGCGGCCAGCAAGGTGGCCTTGGGCACGCAATAGCTTTCGCCGGCAGCCAGTGCGAAGCTGGCATTCAATGTGTTGGGGTCGCGGCTGAAGGTGTAGGGGTTGTAGCGAATCGCCTCACGTACGGCGTAATAAAGACTGACTGCCTGGTCACTTAAATCCGTGCGGGTTCCGCGATGTTTTTCGGCGAACTCCACCACCGCAGGGTGGTCACTATCGATGAAGCGGCTGGGACTCAAGTACGCATTCATAAGCTTGATCTCCGAAGTGAGCCTGGAGTTTAACGACAGGCCTGCCACAGAGATAACGACGATTACGCCAAATGTCGGCGCCTGCTGATGGGTATCCCCAGTACAACTTGTAACACCCTGATCACCCGGCTTGTTCGGATGCGGACTAAGCTCCCTGGTGGTTTCGCCCCTGGTTTCACGGAGGATTGCATATGCTGTTGTTGTGGATACTGGTGCTGGTGGTCGGCATTGCCTACCTGGCACACCGCCGAACTGCCCCCCTGCCCGCCTTGGGCGTGGTCGCCGTCTACCTGCTGGCGATGGGCGCCTGGAGCCACGCGCCGGGCTGGCTGCTGCTGATCTTCTGGGTGCTCATCGCCGTGGTGGCCGCGCCGTTGCTGCTGCCTGACCTGCGCCGCCAATACTTCACCAAGCCGCTGTTCAGCTGGTTTCAGAAAGTACTGCCACCGATGTCCGAGACCGAACGCGATGCGATCGATGCCGGCACCGTCTGGTGGGACGGCGAACTGTTCAGCGGGCGCCCCGACTGGGATAAATTGCTGGCCTACCCCAAGGTTCAATTGACCGAAGAAGAACAGGCGTTCATCGACGGCCCCACCGAAGAACTCTGCGCCATGGTCAGCGACTGGGAGATCGGTCAAGCCATGGACCTGCCGCCAGCGGCCTGGGAGCACATCAAGACCCACGGATTCTTCGCCCTGATCATTCCCAAGGAGTATGGCGGCAAGGGCTTCTCTGCCTATGCGCACTCTCAGGTTGCGATGAAGCTTGCGACCCGCAGCGGTGACCTTGCGTCCACCGTGATGGTCCCCAATTCCCTGGGCCCGGCCGAGTTGCTGCTGCACTACGGCACCGAAGAACAACGCAACCACTACCTTCCGCGCCTGGCGCGTGGCGACGACATCCCGTGCTTCGCCCTCACCGGCCCGCTGGCCGGTTCCGATGCAGGCGCCATGCCCGACACCGGGGTGATCTGCAAAGGCGAATGGCAAGGCAAGGAAACCCTCGGCCTGCGTCTGAACTGGGAAAAACGCTACATCACCCTTGGCCCGGTCGCGACCTTGCTCGGCCTGGCGTTCAAGGCTCATGACCCAGACCACCTGCTGGGCGAAGAAGAAGACCTGGGCATCAGCCTCGCGCTGATTCCAACCGATACGCCCGGCGTAGAAATAGGCCGTCGTCACCTGCCCCTCGGCGCTGCCTTCATGAACGGCCCCAACTCCGGCAAGGACGTGTTCATTCCCCTGGAATACCTGATCGGTGGCCAGGAAATGCTCGGCAAAGGCTGGATGATGCTGATGAACTGCCTGTCGGTAGGCCGCTCGATCTCCCTGCCTGCCGTCGGCACCGGCGCCGCCAAGTTCACCAGCCTGGTGACCGGGCAATACGCGCAGGTGCGCGAGCAGTTCAATGTGCCACTGTCAGCCTTCGAAGGTATCCAGGAAGCCCTGGCGCGCATCGGCGGCAATGCCTGGCTGATGGACAGCGCGCGTATGCTCACCGCCAATGCCGTTGACCTGGGGGAGAAGCCCTCGGTGTTGTCGGCGATCCTCAAATATCACCTCACCGAGCGCGGCCGCGAGTGCATCAGCCACGCCATGGATGTGCACGGTGGCAAGGGCATCATCATGGGCCCTAACAACTACCTGGGCCGCAGCTGGCAAGGTGCGCCGATCTTCATCACCGTGGAAGGCGCGAATATTCTCTCGCGCAACCTGATGATCTTCGGCCAGGGTGCAATTCGCTGCCATCCTTTCGTGCTCAAGGAGATGGCCCTGGCCGGTCGCGAAGACCATGACCAGGCGTTGAAAGAGTTCGACGGCCTGCTGATGCAACACATCGGTTTTGCCGTGAGCAACGCCGCCAGCACCCTGGTGCTGAACCTGGGCTTCGGCCATTTCGAAAAAGCCCCCGGCAACCGTTTGAGCCAGGGCTACTTCCGCGCCCTGAACCGCCAGGCGGCTGCATTTGCCCTGCTGGCCGACCTGAGCATGATGCTGCTGGGTGGTGAGCTCAAGCGCCGCGAACGCCTGTCCGCCCGCCTGGGTGATGTACTGAGCCATATGTACCTGGCGTCCGCAGCGCTCAAGCGTTATCACGACCTGGATTCGCCAGACCATCTGGAGCCGCTGTTTGCCTGGGCCATGGAAGAGAGCCTGGGTGAATCGGAACGCGCACTGGATGAACTGCTGAGCAACTTCCCGAACAAGGTACTCGGCTGCCTGCTGCGGGTGATCGTATTCCCGTTCGGGCGTCGGCATACCGGGCCCTCCGATGCACTGGATGCCGAAGTGGCGGCGGTAATCGGTCGTGCCAAGGGCGACCCGACCCTGGAAGAACTGCTAGCCGGGTGCTATCGACCGCAAGCGGCGGAAGATCCAGTAGGCGCTCTGCAACATGCCTACGATTTGCTCGGCGCCAGCCATCCGTTGCAGAAAAAACTGCATACCGCGCTTAAAAGCGGGCAGGTCAAACCGACTGCCGGTGAGTCTGCCATCGATGCCGCCTTGCATGCCGGCGTGCTGCAACCAGGTGAAGCGCAAACCCTGCGCGATGCCGAAGCGGCACGGCGCAAGGTGATTGACGTGGATGATTTCAGCAAGGAAGAGCTGATGCAGGTTGAGGGTAAAGTCCGCTGATACCGGCGGTCATATAAAAACGGGCGCGAGAGGCATATACTCTCGCGCCCGTTTTTGCTTTAGAGGCCTTATCTCGTGTCCAACGTCGTTGCCGATCATCTCGTCTTGCTCGACCACTTGCGCAGCATCCTGGTTGCCGTCGGCGAAGCCGAACAGGTACCCGAGGAAAGCCACTCGCTGTTCCTGGAGCGTTTCGACGAACTGCGCGCCCTGTTGCCGATCGATCCGATCGAAAGCCAGTACCTGGGCCAGGACCTGATGAGCCAGGTCATCCTGCGCTACCCGCAAATCGCCCACTTGGTGCCACGCGACCTGCTGTGGTTCTTTGGCGGCGACTGCCTGCACTTCATGCCCGACGAAGAACTGGACCTGTACCAGGCCCTGGAAGAACGTCGCTATGAGGCCGAACAGAACGACGAACCGTTCGACTGGAACCAGGAAAAGCAACTGCTGGCCATGCCCCAGGACCAGAGCAAGCACTGACTTTTCAAGCACTGAGATTCAAATGTGGGAGGGGGCTTGCCCCCGATAGCAGTGGGTCAGTCAATGTAAAGGTGACTGACAGACCGCTATCGGGGGCAAGCCCCCTCCCACATTTAGCTTTGGCTCCTTGGCCATGCACTCCACCAGATAATCGATAAACACCCGCAACTTCGGCGGCAGGTACCGCGTTGGCGAATGCAGCAACCACGCCTCGCCATGGTAAGACGCAATAAAGTCCCACGCTGGCAACACTTGCACCAACTGGCCCGCAGCCAACGCATGCCGCGCCGTGAAATACGGCAAGCTGCCAATCCCCACATGCTGCAATACCGCATCTAACCGCACCCCAGTGTGGTTCGCTGCATAACGCCCGCGTACGCCAACCGTCACCGCCTTGCCGGCCTGGCGAAATTTCCAACGTGAATCGCCGGGCGTTTCCCCCAGGTAGATGCAACTGTGTTCAAGCAAATCGTGGGGATGGCTTGGGGTGCCATGCTCGGCCAGGTACTGCGGCGTCGCGCACAGCAGGTGTTCGATGGGCAATAGCTGGCGCCCGACCAAGCCCGGCGGCGGGCTGTCAGTGATGCGAATGCTCAAGTCGACGTTATCGTCGATCAGGTCCACGTGTCGATCCTCGAGAATCAATTGCACATCCACCTTGGGATAGCGCCGCAGAAATTCCGGCATATGCGGATGCACCACGAACCGCCCCACCGCCTTGGGCACGCTGACCCGTACCAGGCCCTCGGCTTCATCGGTGAACTGGCCGCTGATTTCCATCACCGAGCGGGCCGCGCTGACCATCTCCTGGCAACGCTTGAACACCTCTTCACCGCCCTCGCTCAGGCGCAGTTTGCGCGTTGTGCGTTGCAGCAAGCGCGTGGCCAGGGCTTGCTCCAGGCGTGAAATGCTGCGGCTCACCGCCGAGGGGGAGACGCTCAGTTGCCGCGCCGCTTCGGAGAAGCTGCCGGTTTCCACGACCTTGACGAAAATCGCCATTTCACCCAACAACGGCAAAGGAAGATTGATGCTCATGACGCACAGGTCCATTGATAATTGAGCGGATTATCACTCATCTGCGCACTATTTATACTGCCCACAGAACCCTGATGCGGATGTAGACCATGACCGAGCGCCTGTTTTTTACCCATGACCACCTGACAGCCGAGCTGGAAGTGCTCAGTTGCACCCCGCACGAAGAGCAATTCGCCGTGATTGCGCAGTCGACGATTTTTCATCCCCAAGGCGGCGGCCAGCCGTTCGACACCGGCTGGCTCGGCGATAGCCAGGTACTGCGGGTCGTGCAGGAAACCGAACAGGTGGTGCATTACGTCGACCGGCCTCTGGAACCTGGACCGGTCATTGCACGAGTCGACGCACAGCGTCGAGCCTTGCACAGCCGCCTGCATTCGGCGGGCCATTTGATCGGCAACGCCGGCGAACGTCTGGGCTGGATGCCGATCAAGGCCCACCACTGGCCGGGCGAAGGCAAGATCACCTTTATCCGTGGCCAAAGCGCGCAAGACATGGATGCGCAAACGCTCCAGCAATGGGTCAACCAATGGATCGCCGCTGACTATCCACGGCATATGACGCTGGATGAAGGCACCCGCGAAGTCGGCTTCGGTGAATTGCCGGCTTACGCCTGTGGCGGCACTCATGTGCAAGCGTTGAGCGAGCTGGGCCAGGTGACGATCCTGGCGCTATCGGAGAAAAAGGGCGCATTGTCGGTGCGCTATGAAATTGAAACTAATGTGGGAGGGGGCTTGCTCCCGATAGCGGTGTGTCAGTCAGCTTACCTGTAACTGATCCACCGCTATCGGGAGCAAGCCCCCTCCCACAGTGGACCGATGCGCCACAGAGAAATAGGCTAGACGGCAATCGCCCCTGCCCTGCCCGGCTCGACCACGAACGACTTCAACGTCGACACCGTCGCCGCCGGGTCACGCGGGTCACTGATCGCCCGAAAATTCGTCAACATGCTGTCGGCCGCCAACTCCACCGACACATACCCGCGCTGGCGGCTGTCGAAGAACTTCACATGGGGGTTGAGCGGCATGATCTTCATGAAAGCGTCATAGGGCGGGCCGTCGGAGGTCACCGACGAGCCAACGAACTCGGTGGCAACCACCGCCGAGTCCGGGTTGTCGGCGTTCTCATGCAGGTCAGTGGCCCAGAACGAATGAATGTCCCCGCCCCAGAACACCGGGTTCTTCACGCGATTGCGCACAATCGACGCCAGCATCCGTGAGCGGTTAGCCATGTAGCCATCCCACCCATCGGTCCAGCGCCCCGGCTTGTGGTTGGTGAGATCGCGCTGGATCAGCGGCGCCACCAGCAAATCCTGGGCGATCACATTCCAATGCGCCTTCGACTGGGCAAAACCCTGGTCCAGCCAGGCTTCTTGTTGCCAGCCGAGCAACGTGCGGGCGGGGTCGCGCAAGTTGCTGCAAGGGGTGGTGACAACATGCCCCTGGTGGCTGCCATTGGCTGCGATGCACGGTTGCTCGGAACGATACTGACGCCCGTCGAGCACATGGAAACGTACAAGCCGGCCGTAGTCCAGACGTCGATAAATACGCATGTCCGCGCCCTTGGGCACGCTACTGGCGCGCAAGGGCATGTGTTCGTAAAACGCCTGGTAAGCCGCCGCCCGTTGCTGGAGAAACTGCGCCACCGCAACCTTGGGATCCTGGGACCAGCGGTTGGCATAGTCATTCTGCACTTCATGATCGTCCCAGGTCGCCACGCTGGGTGCGGCGGCGTGCAGGGCTTGCAGGTCCGGATCGGTCTTGTACAACGCGTAGCGGTTGCGATAGTCGCTCAGGCTTTGCGCATTGCCACTGCCGTGAGAACGAAAAACCTTGCCAGAATCCGCCGCGTAGGAGCTGTCGTAAATATAGTCGCCGAGGAAAAACACCAGGTCGGGCCGCTCCGCGGCAAGGTGTCGGTAGGCACTGAAGTAACCGCGCTCCCAGTGCGAGCACGACACAAACCCCAGCCGGGCCGATGCCATGGCCTGCAGCGGCGGCATCGTGCGGGACTGGCCCACCTGGCTCTGCGCACCGAGCCCTTCAAACTGGTACCAATACGGCCGATCCGCCGCCAGCCCCGCCACTTCGACATGCACTGCGTGAGCGAAACGCTGCGTCGCCAGCACCTCCCCCTGCCTAACAATACGCGTCATCGCCGCATCGCTGGCCACCCGCCAACGCACCGGCACCGAGCGACTCAGGCCGCCACGGCCATCCGCGGCGTTGAACAACGGCGCCAGGCGCGTCCAGATCACAAAGCCATCCGGCAACGGGTCGCCGGAAGCCACGCCGAGGGTGAACGGATAATCCACCCCGGCACTGCGCGCAAACGGGCTGAGGATCGAAAACGCGGTAGCGACCGCCAGCCCGCCAAGTATCCGGCGCCGGTCGTGGTCTACCCCGCCGCTCACAGACAGCGCTCCCAGTCGTCACGCACGGCGGCAAGGGTAAAAAGCACCTCGGTCTGACGCATTTCAAGCGCTCGTAACAGCAGGCGTGCGGTAGTCAATTGAGGCAATGCTGTGTCCATGGAAGCTGGCTCTCAAGATAAATTTCTCAAGCATGTACGCCCCGAGTGTCAGTTTCATTACGTGCCAAAACTGACCGGTAAGTTTTCTGAAAGACCCGTCCTAGAGCCTTTAAACCGTCAATTAAAGTTAACCATTCGGTCATTTTTGCTTGCTAGCGTGTTGCCCCTAATTCAATAACGGGGTAACGGAATGAGAACCTGGGACGAACCCAAGAAACGCAAGGCGCACATCGAACTGATCCCGATGATCGACGTGATGATGTTCCTGCTGGTGTTTTTCGTACTGGTGAGCCTGAACGTGATTCCCGCGCTCGGCATGAAGACCCAATTGCCCAGCGCCAGCAGCTCGCAGCAGCTCAAACCGCAAAACAAATTCATCCTTACCCTGGGCCTGGAAGGCCAGTTGCAACTGGACGGCAAGGACCTGACGGTGGATGCCCTGGTGCCGGCCTTGAAGGCGGCCGAGAAGCCCGACACCAAGTCGACGATCATCGTCAACAGCGACAAAGGCGTAGAGGTTTCGCGCCTGGTGGAAGTGATGGACACCCTGCGCCTGGGTGGCTTCACCTCCGTGTCCATTGCTACGCGTAAGTCTTGATCATGTACGTTCTGTTTCGTGCGCGTCAGCTGCTGGGCAGTGTCCCGGCCCTGATCGCCCTGGTGCTGATTGCACTGGGTATCCAGTCCGAGACCTTGAAGGTCGAGCCGGTGTATGACGAGTCGGCGGTCGAATTGGCCTTGGTCGAGCCGGAACCGGAAGTCATACCGGAACCGGTGGTGGAACAAGAACCGCCACCGCCGGTAATAGAAGAGGAAGAGGCCGCGCCGGCGCCACCGCCACCGCCCAAGCCGCTGCCTAAACCCGAACCCAAACCCAAGCCAAAACCTGTGCCCAAGCCGGCGCCCGTGGTCGCCAAGCCCGCGCCAACGCCGCCACCGGTGGCCGCCAAGCCAGCCCCGGCCGCCGTCGCCCAAACGGCACCGACGCCCGCCCCACCGGCGCCACCGAAGGTCGATGGCCAGGCCCTGGAAGGCGGTTACCTCAAAGGCTTGCGCAACGAGTTGGACACCTACAAGCAGTACCCCACCGGGCGCCAGGCGTCGCTCGAACGCCCCAGCGGCGAGGTGGTGGTGTGGTTGCTGGTGGACCGCCAGGGCCGTGTGCTCGATTCCGGCTTACAGACTCAGGCCTCAAGCATGTTGCTCAACCGGGCCGCCACCAACAGCTTGCGTCGCATCAAGCAAGTCAAACCGTTCCCCGAACAAGCCTTCGGGGGCCGCAATGAGCAGCGCTTCACCGCCACCTTCAACTACAGCGTGCAATAAGCACCCGACATCAGGACGACAGTGATGAAGTTCACCCGCATTCATCTGGCACTCGTTGCCGCGACCAGCATGAGCCAGGGACTGGTCATGGCAGAGACCAGCGACAGTGATGTCGGCACCATTGGGGTACAAGGCAAGGCGAGCGCAGGGGGCGGTTACATGGTCCCGGAAGAAAGCATCAAGGGCCGCTCCACGGTGACCAAGGAAGCACTGGACAAGCAGGCAGCAACAGGCAATGCCATCGATAAGCTCAAGTACACCCCAGGCTTGAACATCTCCAGTGAAGACAACACCGGCCTCTCGGGTTTTCGCTTCACCATGCGCGGCATGAACTCCGACCAGGTGGGCATGTCGGTGGACGGCATGCCGATCAACGACTCCGGCAACTACGCGCTGTACTCCAACCTGCTGGGCGACCCGGAAAACATCGACCAGATCTTCGTCACCCAGGGAGCTTCGGAATCCGACGGCCCGCACATTGGTTCCAGCGGCGGCAACATCGGCATCGTGACCATTCGCCCCACCAAAGAAACCGGCGCGTTCGTCAAACAGGTGGTCGGCAGCAACGCCACGCGCAAGACCTTCGCCCGCCTCAATACCGGTGAAATCAACGGCCTGAGCAACTGGTTGTCGGTGTCCCATACCGAAGGGGAAATGTGGCGTGGCTCAGGCGCGGTGCGTGCGGACAAGGTGGAGTGGAACAGCTTCTTCGACGCCGGCAACGGCAACACCGCCAACCTGATCCTCAAGTACCACGAGCAGGACAACAACAGTTACAGCCAGTTGACCAAGGCGCAGTTCCAGCAGAACGGCCGCAAGTACGATCCCTACCCGGCCACGCCGAGCGTGGGCAGCAACGGCAAGTACAACAGCTACTACGCCCTGGCGCAGAACCCGTTCCAGACCTTCACCGCCGTGCTCAACACCCAGTTCAAACTGGCCGACAACCTGGCGCTGTCGGTGATCCCGTATTACTACTGGGGCAACGGCAGCGGCGTCGGCTCGTCCGCCTATGCGCTCAACCGTGGCTCCAACCAGGGTGGCGTGTTCGACCTCGGCAACCTGCCCACCGCCGCCCAGTACAACGCCGATGGCACACCGAACAGCGGCGTGTACTACCGCCCTTCACGCACGCAAACCTGGCGGCCGGGCATCACCACCAAACTGACCTGGGACCTGGGCGACCACAGCCTGCAATTCGGCTACTGGTACGAGCGCGCACGCCAGAGCCAGACCCAGCCGTTCATTCCCCTAAAGAGCAACGGCAAGCCAGTGGACACCTGGCCGGATTCCAACAGCGCCATCGTCGATGCCAACGGCAACCAGGTCCAGGGGCGCGACCGCTTCACGGTGACCCCGGCGCAAAAGGTCTGGGCCCAGGACACCTGGTACATCAACCCGGATTGGACCTTTATCGCCGGCCTGGCCTACATGAACGTCGAGCGTGAAGGCACCAACCATGGCAGCCTTAACGAACGCCCGGAAAAACGTAACCAGACCTACAACAAACTGCTGCCCAACGCCGGCCTGAAATACCAGCTGGACGAGCGTGACCAGTTGTTCTACAGCCTGTCGCGCAACATGCGGGTACCGCAGAACTACGTGCTCTACGACAAAGGCGCCGGCTCGATCGACGCCGAACCGGAAACCAGCTGGAACCATGAACTGGGCTGGCGCTACAGCGGCGACGACATGACCCTGGCCGCCACCCTGTTCTACATGGACTTCAAGAACCGCCAGGTTTCGTCCCGGGACATCAACGGCGACTTTGCCGACATCAACGCGGGCTCCGTGGTCAACAAAGGCCTGGAGCTGGAATGGAGTGGCCAGTTGCCCCACCACTTCAACTACTACACCTCCTACACCTACACCAAGGCCGAGCAGCAGGATGACCTGACCGTCTACAACGCCGGCAAGCCCATCGTGCTGCCCACCAGCGGCAAGCAGTTCGCCAACGTGCCCAAGAACATGCTGGCGGCCAACGTTGGTTACGACGACGGGCGCTTCTACGGCACCTTCGGCGGCAAGTACACCAGCAAGCTCTATGGCGACCTGACCAACGACGAAGCCATTTCCGGACGCACCGTGTTCAACCTTGGCGCCGGTATCTACCTGCCGGTGGACAAGAAAGTCGTCAAGGACGCGACCCTGCGCCTGAACGTCGACAACCTGTTCGACAAGAAGTACCTGGACGGCGTGTACACCACCAAGACCAACGCGGCCAGCTACAGCGGTTTTCGCGATGGCGACCCGGCCTACATCGTTGGCCTGGACCGCACCGTAACGGTTTCGCTGGAAGCGAATTTCTAAGACTGACCCAAGAGGAACACCAGCATGGATATGAACCTGCTCCACGACGTCACCTTCTATGTGATGTACGCGGCGATGGCCATTGCGATCTTCATCGCCATCGAACGCGGCATCTACTTTGCCTACGTGCGCCGCCAGGCTCGGGCGTTGATCGACGCCCTCGGCGCCCCCGTGCACAGCGAGCGTGACCTGCCGGAAAACCTGAGCCGTCGCGACAGCCTGCCGCTGAACATGATCCTGCCGGTGCTGGCGCAGAAAGCCTCCAACGGTTCACGCAAGGACCTGGACGACGAAATCGACACCCAATACCTCAAGACCCGTGCCCCGCTGGCCCGCAGCCTGTGGATCATCGAGACCATTACCACCGCCGCCCCGCTGCTGGGCTTGCTGGGTACCATCCTCGGCATTATCGACACCTTCAAGGCGCTGGCCACGGCGGGTGTTTCCGACCCAGGGCAGATTTCCGGTGGTATCGGCACGGCCTTGTTCGCCACCGGCCTGGGTATTGCCATCGCGCTGTTCTGCGTGGTGTTCCACAACTTTTTCCAGGACAGCCTGGAACGCATCAACGACCAGTTGAAGATCCTGTTGATCCGCGCGGCCAGCGGAGCCCGCGTACAAGGCGAAGTACCGCACCTTGTACCAACCTCCTTGCACAGCCGCACAGCGTGACCCGTCGGGCGGGCGCGTAATACGCCCGCCCCTTTGTTTTGTCCGATGAGACGCCTATGTCCCTTTCGATGAAGTTGCGTATCGCCAGCCTCGCCGGCGTGTTGCTCAGTCCGCTGGCCCAGGCGGACTTTTCCATTCCGGGGTTTGAGCTGGTGCACACCGTGCCGGTGGATACCGCCCTGGTCACCGCCGATTTGCGCCAGACTGGCCCGGTATGGATCGAGCTGTTCGACAGTGCGAAGAGCCGCATTGATATCGGCCAGTTCTACGCCGTCGACCATCCCGGCTCGGTGATGAACACGGTCATCGAACGCCTTGAGGCTGCCGGCAAGCGCGGCGTGAAAATTCGTTTTTTGCTGGAAGAAAAAGGCCTCAGGCTGTCGGAAGCTGCCACCCTGGAACGCCTGCGTGCGATCCCCAACCTGACCTTGCGGGTGCTGCCCTACGGGCAACTGAGCGGCGGCATCATCCACGCCAAATACCTGCTGGTGGATGGCACGCAGGCGTTTATCGGCAGCCAGAATTTCGACTGGCGCTCCCTGGAACATATCCACGAAACCGGGCTGCGTATCAGTGACGCAGCCGTCGTGGGCCAGGTGCAGGCGATCTTCGATCAAGACTGGCAAGCCCAGGCCGCGCTCGCCGATAAACAACCGGTACCGCTGCCCGCCCCCGGCCAGGTTCCCTTGCGTACCGGCAACTACCTGGTGGCCAGCCCGCAACGCTACAACCCGCCAGGCGTAGGCGACTCACAGCTGGAACTGCCACGCCTGCTAAGCGAAGCCAAAAAAGAAGTGCGTGTGCAATTGCTCGATTACGCGCCACTGTCCTACGGGCCTGATCGAACCCGCCCGTACTACGCGGTGATCGACAACGCCGTGCGTGCCGCTGCTGCCCGTGGGGTGTCGATCAAACTGATGGTGTCCAACTGGAACACCGACAAGCTGGAACTGCCCTACCTCAAGAGCCTGGCGGTATTGCCCAACGTCGAAATCAAGATCGTCACCCTGCCCGAAGCCAAGCAAGGTTTTATCCCTTATGCCCGAGTGATCCACAGCAAGACCATGGAGATCGACGGGCAAGTGGCGTGGATCGGCACCAGCAACTGGTTGGGCGGTTACCTGGATAACTCGCGCAATCTGGAGGTGGTGATGCGCAGTGAAGCGATGGCCAGGCGTGTAGGGCAATTGCATGAGCAACTGTGGGACGGGCCCTACGCCAGAGCCTTGAGCGTGACGGATGAATACCCTGAGCCCCATCCTGGCCAGCATTGACCTTGGGCACCTGAGTAGTGGTAGTGTGTGGAAATGTTTCCGACTTGCCTGTCAGAAACACCCTACTCACTACCTGCAAAGGAATGCCTTAAACAATGCACTTTCCACTCAAGCAATTGGCCGTTGCCACCCTGTTCGCGGCTAGCCTTTCGGCACTCTCAACCCCCGCTTTCGCCAACATCAGCGCAGACCAAAGCGCGGCGATTGTGAAGAGCTTCGGCGAGACATCGGTCACCGATTTCCGCAGCTTCCTCGGCAACCTGGCCAAGGGCGAGCTGGGTAAATCGGCTGACGTCGGCCCGGCTATCAGCGCCTTTCTCGACAACAAAACCCTGAACGCCGAGCAACAGAACGAGATCAATCGCCTGCTCGGTATCTACACCCGTGTGAAGTACGGCAAGGCTGCCCTGGAAACCTTGCGCGAACTGGTGGAGATTCCGACCTTCAACGTAGACGGGCTGCCACAGTACAAAAACCCGGAATTCCTCAAGATCGCCGACAAGATCCAGGCCCTGGCCAAATCCTTCAACCTGAACTTCCGTAACGTCGATAACCGTGTGTACGAAATCTCCCTGGAAGGCAGCGGTGATGAAGTCGTCGGCGTACATGCCCATGCCGATGTGGTGCCGGTCACGCCGGAAAACTGGGTGCTGCAAGATGGCACCAAGCTCGACCCGTTCAAGGTCACGCTGATCGGCGACCGCATGTATGGCCGTGGGACCGAAGATGACAAGAACGGCATCGTCGTGGCGATGTATGCCATGAAGGTGATCAAGGAAGAAAAACTGCCGCTGGCGCGCACGCTCAAGCTGCTGGTGGACACCACCGAAGAAACCGCCGGTGACGCGATTCCCTACTACTTCGAACGCAACCCCGTGCCGCAATACAACCTGGCGCTGGATGGCGGCTACCCGGTGGTGATCGCCGAGAAAGGCTCGGGCACCATCATGGCGACCTTCCCGGTACGCAAAGGTGAAGGCACAGGCGCAGAAATCATCGCAATGACCGGCGGCAAGGCCACCAACCAGATTCCATCGGTTTCGGTCGCCACGCTGGTCAGCGATAAGCCTGCTGAGTTAGCGGCCAGCCTGCAGCAGGCCGGTAATGATTATGCCAAGCGCAACGGCGGCAATTTCCAGGTCAGCGCCAAGGTCGATAGCAAGGACGTCAAACTCACTGTCACCGGCGTATCCGCCCACTCCTCCGAACCCGAAACCGGGGTCAACCCGGTGGCTCGTATGCTGGAACTGATCCACGGCGTCGACGGCAAGATTGCCCTCAAGCACAACCACATCACTGATGCAGCGCGTTATGCAGCGGACAACTGGGGCCTGGATTACCTTGGCGGCAAATTGGGCGTGGGCTTCGCCGATGACTTCATGGGGCCGTTGACCACCTCGCCGACCTTTGTCGGCCTGGATGACAAAGCCTTCAAGCTGGCGGTGAACCTGCGGGCGCCGAAGGGTAAAACCCCGGAGGCACTCAAGGCACAGATCGAACAGAAACTGAATGCCTGGAACCAGCAAGCCAAGGTCAACGTGAGCTTCGCCTATTCGCTGGATACACCGATGTACCGCAACCCTGAAGGTGAGTGGGTCAAAGCCTTGCTGGCGGTCGCCACGGAAAACCTGGGCATGCCGCACAAGTTCGGCACCTCGGCCGGTGCAACCTCGGTGCACGACTTGCCCAACGGGGTGCAATTTGGCCTGGCCCGTCCGGAAGAGAAGTACACCGGGCACACCGACAGTGAGTTCAAAACGGTTGAGCAGTTCCTGCTGGACCTGCAGATCGTCACTGAAATGATGGGCCGCGTCGGGCAGTTGCCGAAGCTCTGACCCATCCTCATCGCCTGAACCACCGCTTTCGCGGCCTCGCTGAAGCTCGACAGCTCCCACAGGGGATCGGCAGTGCTGGGTTGATCTCGGTTGGCAGGGCCATCGCGCCAAGCACAACTCCCGACAACAACACCGCCCAAATGTGGGAGCTGTCGAGCCCCGGCGAGGCTGCGATGGCGGCGGCACAGGCAACATTTTCATCGCCTGAACCACCGCTTTCGCAGCCTCGCTGAAGCTCGACAGCTCCCACAGGGGATCGGCAGCTCTGGGTTGATCTCGGTTGGCAGCACCATCGCGCCAAGCACAACTCCCGACAACAACACCGCCCAAATGTGGGAGCTGTCGAGCCCCGGCGAGGCTGCGATGGCGGCGGCACAGGCAACATTTTCATCGCCTGAACCACCGCTTTCGCAGCCTCGCTGAAGCTCGACAGCTCCCACAGGGGATCGGCAGTGCTGGGTTGATCTCGTTTGGCAGCACCATCGCGCCAAGCACAACTCCCGACAACAACACCGCACAAATGTGGGAGCTGTCGAGCCCCGGCGAGGCTGCGATGGCGGCGGCACAGGCAACATTTTCATCGCCTGAATCACCGCTTTCGCAGCCTCGCTGAAGCTCGACAACTCCCACAGGGGATTGGTGGTGTTGGGTTGATCTCGGTTGGCAGGGCCATCGCGCCAAGCACAACTCCCGACAACAACACCGCACAAATGTGGGAGCTGTCGAGCCACGGCGAGGCTGCGATGGCGGCGGCACAGGCAACATTTTCATCGCCTGAACCACCGCTTTCGCAGCCTCGCTGAAGCTCGACAACTCCCACAGGGGATCGGCAGTGCTGGGTTGATCTCGTTTGGCAGCACCATCGCGCCAAGCACAACTCCCGACAACAACACCGCACAAATGTGGGAGCTGTCGAGCCCCGGCGAGGCTGCGATGGCGGCGGCACAGGCAACTTTTTCATCGCCTGAATCACCGCTTTCGCGGCCTCGCTGAAGCTCGACAGCTCCCACAGGGGATCGGCAGTGCTGGGTTGATCTCGGTTGGCAGCACCATCGCGCCAAGCACAACTTCCGACAACAACACCGCCCAAATGTGGGAGCTGTCGAGCCCCGGCGAGGCTGCGATGGCGGCGGCACAGGCAACATTTTCATCGCCTGAACCACCGCTTTCGCAGCCTCGCTGAAGCTCGACAGCTCCCACAGGGGATTGGTGGTGTTGGGTTGATCTCGGTTGGCATGGCCATCGCGCCAAGCACAATTCTCGGCAGCAATGGCAGGCTCTTCAGGCTTGCAACATCAGCATGTCTTCAAAGAACCCACCCACTGGCTCAGTGGGATGGCACAACTGGATCTCCAGCACCCAGGCCATTTCGCTCGGTGGGATCTCCAGGTCAGCCAACTCCTTGCTTTCGAA
The DNA here is from genome assembly GCF_020790195.1 of Pseudomonas sp. HN8-3. Lineage (NCBI taxonomy): Bacteria > Pseudomonadati > Pseudomonadota > Gammaproteobacteria > Pseudomonadales > Pseudomonadaceae > Pseudomonas > Pseudomonas sp. HN8-3. The sequence goes on along the minus strand of NZ_CP086206.1, from coordinate 1,999,054 downwards.
CAAGGCATGGGGGAAATCCGCAAGGCGATGCCCCGCCAGATTGCGTGCCAGCCTCCAGCCTTTCGACACGGCGCTCTGTTCGGCGAAGTCGTAGAGCTCGCGCCCGGTCAGCCCACGCAGCCACGCTTGGCGGGTCTCATCGAACACCTCATGCAACCCAGTCCTGCACGCCAGATGCAGCGGCAACTCACCGAAGATGAACGTGTCGCCGTAGTCGCCTTCATAGCCGTCCCATACCGGCCCCAGGTCGACCACGACGATATCGCTGGCGCGCAGTTTGCGCTGACGATCAACACCTTCGCGGGAGGGCCGGATGGTGTCGGGGCCAAAGCGAATGTAAGTCGGGTGCCACGTGTGCGAGGCGCCCATGGCCGTGAGTTGCTGGGCGGCCATCTCCAGGGCTTCGCCGGTGGTCATGCCGACCGTCAACCGGCTGGCGATGGCCGCCAGGGCGCGTATGGATTTTTCTCGCGCCGCCAACATCCCGTCCAGGGAATAGCGCGGGCCGACTTTCTCCCAGATCGGGTCGAACGACAGCGACACCGCCTGCGCGCTTGACCGGCCACTGGCGACAAACGCCTCCGCGACAAACCGATGGCTCGGCAACCCCGCCTCAACGCAATGGGCACGCACCTGGCTAAGCATGGGGCCGTTACCACACGCATAGACCTGGGTCGCCTCCCAATGATGCCCGTGGCTCAATGCAACCTCCTGCACCCGCCCCTCGGATGATCGCACCGAATGCCAGCGAAAACGGGGGTGCTCAAGCATCGATTCATCCAGAAAGGCGCCGTCATAAAAGTCGGTTGACTGCGCGCCGCCCCAATACAACGTCACCTCGACATTGCGTTTGAGCGCGGTCAACAGGATCGGCTTGATGCCCGCGTAACCGGTACCCGTGGCAAACAGCACGACGGGCGCTGCGTCATCGTCCTGCCAGGTGCAGGCGCCAAACGGTCCTTCCAATTGCATCCGCGCGCCCACGGCCAAGCCATCCAGTACGCCCTCGGAAAAGTACCCGCCGCGCACCCGACGAATCTGGAAGACCAAACGCCCCTCGTCCTCTGTTGGCAGGTTGGCAACCGAGAAGCAACGCGTGTCGCCGTCTGCCAGGTGGAACTTGAGGTATTGGCCAGCTCGCACCTTCAACGGTGTATCGGGCTTGAGCATCAACTCAATGACATCAGGCCCGAGCGCGCGCTTGCCAATAACCTGAGCGCCAACGACCAACGCAGGTGTATCCAGGGACCAGCCGGGAATCTCCAGGCGCATGTCGGTGCAGGCATGGCTCTGGCAAAGCAACATTTCATTGGCGGCCAGGGGGTAACACGGCGCCGGCGCATCCGGCGCCAGGCGCTTGGCCCGGTACTCACCTGCGGCGACCACCACCTTGCAGGAGCCGCACGCGCCGCGGCGGCACGAGAACGGCACGGCCAGGCCGCTGGCAAGCATGGCGTCGAGCAACAGTTCGTCGCCGGTCTCAAAAGTTTTTCCCGAGGGAGACAGTTCGATGACATGGCGTGTGTTCATAAAGACCTCGGGGTAAGTGAGGTCTGGATTGTTACGCTAGACTAGGACCATTAAAACCTCCAGATTTGGATACTTCAGATGGTCCAGTTGCGTAAATGGCGCCCCCTGCTCAAGCTTGACGACAACACCCGCCAGGCGTCCTATCGCAAGATTGCCGAAGGCTTGGTCACCGCGATTGTCGAAGGGCGCCTGCCGCCTGGGACGTTGCTGCCGGGCACACGGGAAATGGCACAAATGCTCGACGTCAACCGCAAGACGGTGATCCTGGCCTATGAAGAAGCGATGACCAAAGGCTGGCTGATCAGCGAGCCGCGCCGCGGCACATTCGTCAATGCGCAACTGGCGCCAAAGCCCTTGCCCTGTGCGGTGCAACCGTCTTTCGCCCCACTGCTGCTGGACCAGCCGGTGGTACCGTATTTCACCCATAACGCCCAGGTGGTCGCGCTTCAGCATCGGCACAGTGCGCTGTTCTTCGACAATGGCACCAGCGACCACCGCTTGCTGCCCCAGGCCGTGTTGCATCGCTACTATCGCCATGCGCTGCGTAACAGCTTCGCCTCCAACACAGTGCGTTACGGCAGTGAGGGCACCGGCTATCAGTTGCGCTGCGCCCTGGCCGAGATGCTGCGCAATAACCGCGGGCTGACAGTGACTGCCGAAAATATTTGCCTGACCCAAGGCACGCAGATGTCCCTGTACCTGAGCGCCAGCCTGCTGATCAAGCCTGGCGACGTGGTACTGGTGGAGCGTTTGAGCTACCCGCCGGCGTGGGAAATTTTCCGCAAGCTCGGCGCGCAGTTGGTCACGGTCGACATCGACGATGAAGGTTGCCGCACCGACCAGGTCGAGCGCTTATGCCGCGAGCACACGGTGCGCCTGATCTACCTCACGCCCCACCACCAATTTCCCACCACCGTGAGCCTGCATGCCGCACGTCGACAACACTTACTGGCATTGGCCGCGCAACATGACTTTTGCGTGATCGAAGAAGACTACGACCACGAATATCACTTCAGCGGCCGCCCTTACCTGCCGCTGGCCAGTGACCGCGCCCAGCGCCATGTGATCTATATCGGCTCGTTATCCAAGGTGCTGGGCTCGACGTTTCGTTGCAGTTACATCGTGGCCCCCACGCAAGTGATTGAAGCCCTGCAGCGCAATGCCGCACTGATGCTGGGCGACGCCGATGCGGTCGCACAGACCATGCTGGCGGACTTGATCAATCACGGTGAGTTGAAAAAACACCTGCGCCGCGTTTCGAAGGAATACAGGGCGCGCCGCACCGTGCTGCGCGACTGCCTGGACCAGGCATTCGGTGAGCGCATACAGATACGCGAGCCCGAAGGTGGCTTGGCGCTCTGGGTGCGTTTCGAGGATAGCCTGGACGTGGATCGCTTGGTGCACACCGCCTTGGAGCATGGGCTGGTGGTACGCAGCGGTCGTCAGTTTTCACCCAGCGACCAAGCAGAAAACGCACTGCGCCTGGGCTTTGCCTCCCTGGACCGGGATGAGATCCATCACGCAACACAACGGCTGGCGCAGGCTATGAAAGCGATGGATAGGCGCTGAACGCGTGATGGCCCGGTGCGACGGTTCCTTTCCCGCCTACCTAGCCGTTCGGTCAGTTACCACGCCGCCCCCTTTAACGTACCTTGGCCTCTGAACCTGTCGGAGCACTCGGGATGTCGCTGATCAACGCTGTCGAACGCGCCTGCACACGCCTGGCTCCCACCGGCTGGCGTGATCTGTTGCTGCACCATGGCTTGGACATAACCTCGACAACCCTGCGCGATGAACTCGCCAAACCCCTGCTCATCGATCGTACCCAGCCCGGCTTTGAGGACTTTTCGGCCGATGGCGTACGTGGCGTCGAGCCTGGGCACCCGGCCGCCAGCCTGCTGTTTCATGCATTCGCCTCGCCGAATGTGAACCTCGGAATCAACGGCAGTGCACTCACAGCCTTCCCTACCCCAGCTGAAACCGAACACATCCTTAATTATGTCTACGGTGCCAATCCTCCCAGCATGGAGGTTTTGCGGCTGGCCGCCGGTGATGCAGAGCTGGCGATTGCCGTGTTTGCCTATGAATACCGCCCCCGCCCCGAGACCGTGCATGGGCGCCAGGCCGACCTGTGCTTTTCCCGCACCGGAATCGCCCGGGTCGGTACGGCGCCAGCGCTGTATGACCCGCAACGCAGGGGCTTTTTGCCCTTTGTCGAGGACCAGCCCAATCAAATGCGCGTTATCCCGGCGCGCTACGGCGCGTTCATAGCGGCACGGCATGTGGGTCAGCCCGAGCGGTTCGGCCCGATGAATGCTCAATCCATCGACCATGATCTTGAGTTCTGGGTGCCCTTGCATAAGGTATTCGATGGCGACGAGTGCGTGGCGGGTATGGACCTGAGCGTTCAGTTGGTCAATCACCAGGTCAATGAAAAGATCGGTCAAATCCACAGACGCTTTCGCAATACCGGTTGGCAAGAGCCTGACATTCTCAACGCACCGTTCGTCATTACCGAGGGGTTATGTCATTGGGCGGATATCGATGGCTTTGCACCAGGCTTGCTGGTGCCCAACGCCAAGGAGCGGCTGGTGCAGCTGGCTCACTACCAAGGTCGACCGTTGTCCTTCATGATGCCCCCGGGCACCGGCGGCCTGGTGCATGGGCGCCATCATGTGCGTGACGACGGCTCGATTGAAGACCTGAATCAACGTGAGGATGTCGATGCCATCGTCAAGGCCGGAGGCTACCGAGCCTTACACTATCAGGACGCAATGGCCGATGGCTGGGTGCGCGCACTCTGTCCAGCACTGGAACTGCAGAGCATCGCCGCCTATTCGATTATCGGAGCACCGGATTTTTACCCGTTGTGTGGACAACGGGAACTCAAGCAATGGTCCAGCGACCCGCAGGTTTTTCCTTGTCCTACCCCACCCTGTCCGCAGGTATGGCACACGCGAGTCAACCCACTGTCCGATGTGCGGTTTTTCATCAATCAATCGCTCAGGGGCGGTTATTTTTCCGCTGAAGACCGCGGCGCCACTGCGATCGTCTCGCACCCCCAAACGTCCACGACTCCAAGCCCCGGACATCCGGCGGCCTATGCCCAGCGACAATCCTGGCTACCGGATTTCGCCAGCGGCGTCTTCGGGCCTGGCTGGGAAGTCGGCCGTGGTTTGGTAGATGCCCCATTCACCAATATGCTGTGTGGCTATCAGTTAGCCAGCCCGTTCACGGAAGATGCACGCATCTGTGCTGCGCTGGGTTCGTACTGGCCAGGGGTGGCGCCTGATTCAACCCGTACGTTCGAACCACGCAATGTCTCTGCTACGGTCATCCCGCTGACTGACAACGAAATCGGCCTGCTAGACCAGCCTGCCTGGGATGGGCGTAGCGGCCCCTCACTGATCGAACTGGAGGGGCGCACGCTGGTTCAATACCAGGCTTATGAATACGGCGACTACACCCAGGCCGCGCTGGATGGCCGGATCTCACTGGCCGCGACCGGGCAGACCAGCACCAGGCAGTACCATCAGCGTGTCCTGGGCATGCGCCGCGCCTATCAAGCAGTCGGTGCGGGCTCAGACAGCGAGCAACGAAAACGCTGGCCGCTGCTGTCGTTTTTTCAGGTGCAATTACCGGACGAAGCTTTCGACGTCGCACAGCAAGAGGCCGGTTTGCGACTGGAAGGCGAGGTGGCGTACTACAGGCTTTACAAACACGGCGCGATCAGCACCCCAGCGCACGACTTCAAACTTCGTCATGTGGAAATAGAGCAAGAGATCGAACTGTATATGAGCCAGGACGCGCTGCTTATCCGCCGGGACGGGGAGCCCTGGCGACACCTCGATGAGTCACTTTGACGTCGTTGTTGTCGGCGGCGGCCCGGCTGGCTGCGCTGCAGCAATCCACTGCGCACAGCGAGGGCTACGGGTAGTCCTGCTGGAGAAGACCAGTTTTCCCAGACACCGGCCAGGAGAAACACTGCACCCTGGCGTTGAGCCGCTGCTGCGCCAACTGGGGATCACCCTCCAGAATTACCACCGCCACACGGGCCATTGGGTTCACTGGGATGGCCCGCCTCGTTTCCAGGCATTCAGCGCAAGTGGCGACGAGCAATGGAGGGGCTTCCAGATTCCGCGAGCGTTACTCGACCAGCAATTACTTGAACAGGCACGCAATCTGGGCGTGCAGATCGTTCATCTCAGACATCCGAGCCGGGTATTGCTGGAGCAAGGTCGTGTTCAAGGCGTCCAGGCGCAAGCAGCACAATGGACCGGGCAATTTGTAGTAGATGCCACTGGGCATCACGCCTGGCTGCAACGCCAATTGAAAATACCCTTGCGCCGTTTTTCACCGCGGTTGGTCGCACGTTACGGCTACTGCGAAGACAGCAACCTGCCGGATGAAAAACTCGGGCTGTTTGCCCACTCAGACGGCTGGCACTGGATTGCCCGTATCAGCCCAACCTGCCTGCACTGGACCCAACTGGCGTTTGCACAAGACGTGCCGCACCGCCTGATACCCAAGGGATTGGAGCCACTGAGGATGATCGGCCGGATTCGCGGAGCAGATGTCTCGTGGCGACTGTGCCGCACGACAGCCGGGAGCGGTTATTTTCTAGTCGGTGACGCCGCTGCGACGCTGGACCCGTGCGCCTCTCACGGCGTGATCAAGGCATTGATATCCGGCATGCAGGCGGCCTCGGCGATTATCGATTGTCGGTCCTGGCCGGCTGGCGAAATGACAGTGCAAGCGGCTTATCAGGCTTGGGTAAAAAAAACCGTCGAGCGAGACGTGCTCGCCCTACGTCGCTTCTATCGAGCCCACCCTTATCCACCTGGCTGGCTATGAGACGACCTCAACGAGCCCCAGCGCCGTAGCCAGTGCAATATGCCTTACATGGATATCCTGCGATCAAGCTTTGCTTTGCATAGGCGCTGCGCAGGGCGTTATCCACGATGCCTGCGCAACAAAGGCCAGTTGGACGCGAGTGCTCCGGGCTCATAGTCTCGCCCCCTGACCCGTACCAGGTCGGGGAATTCAAGCAACAATGCGCGATTCCCCCTGCCGATGTGCTCCATCACCGCCAGGGTGATGTTTTCTCGCACCATGCCCGTCGAGACGTAATACATGGCCCAGGCTTGTTCCGGCGTGCAGAGGCCGATCTGCTCTTCAATCTCTTTGTACGCTTTGTAGTCGTCTGACTCCAAATAGCACTGATCACCGCCTTGGCGCATGCTGTTGCCCTCCCCGGCCCCTGGGTCAAACGCCCAATAGGCCTACACTCACGTACCGCTCTTGACCTTGGTCCAGACCCGGGTACGAATACGCTCCGCCTTCAACGGCAACGGCTCAAGCGGAACCAGCGTGGCCATGGTCTTTTTATCGGGATAAATCCACGGGTTATCGCGCAACTTCTGCTCGACGAACTGCGTGGCATCTTTATTGGCGTTGGGATAGAGCATGTAGTTGGAAGTCTTGGCAATCACCTGGGGGCGCAGCATGTAATTAATGAACTCCAGCGCGGCCTTGGGGTGCCGAGCGTCTTTGAGCAGTACCCAGTTTTCAGACCAGACCAATGCGCCTTCTCGAGGCAGGCTGTAGGCAATCTTGCGTCCGCTGTTGGATTTTTCATTGATCGCCTGCGCAGCCAGCGCACCATTGGCCCAGCCTACAACTGCGCAAATATTGCCGTCAGCCAAATCGGTGTCGATTCGCGAGGAATCGAAATAGAGCACGTAGGGACGGATTTTCAGCAGCAGGGCCTGGGCCTTCTGGTAATCCTCAGGGTTGGTACTGTTGCTGGGCAGCCCCAGGTAGTGCAAGGCGATCGAAATGATTTCGCTGGGCGAGTCGAGCATGGCCACGCCACAGGCCTTGAGCTTGCTGATATTTTCTTCTTTGAAGATCAGATCCCAGCTGTCCACCGGGGCGTCATCACCCAGGGCGGCCTTGACCTTGTCCACATCGTAGCCAATGCCGGTGGTGCCCCAGACGTAGGGTACGGCGTAGCGATTACCAGGGTCATTGACCGCCAGCAGAGACAGGATATCGGGATCGATATGCGACAGATTACTCAGTTGCGAGCGGTCCAGCTCTTGCAACACCCCCGCCTTGATCAGGCCGGGCAGCACATTGGAAGTAGCCACGACCAGGTCATAACCGGTGCGCCCGGCCATGACTTTGCTCTGCATGGTTTCGGCGCTGTCGAAGGCATCCATATGCAGCTTGATGCCGCTTTCCTGCTGGAACTCCTTCGGGGTTTGCGGCTCGAGAAACCCGAACCAGTTATACAGATACACCGAAGATTGCGCGGCGCTGGCCGGCGTGCTGATGGCGGCGCCAAGCAGCGAGGCTAAAAAAATAGCTCGCAAGTGTGATCGACTCATATGACTATCCCTGTTACCCGAAGCGCCTTCATGGCTATCGTAAGCTCGGGGTGAATATACCGGGCGTTGTCGAATAGTAAATACCTACAAGTACTTAGCTCCGGCCTGCAAATCCCTAACCCTAAAGGGGTAGAACATGTCGCTTGACCTTCACAACCTGGCTTGGCACCGATCGGTTGGCAAACTGATCATGCAGCTCGTTTTTATGCCAAGGCCGCAAGCCCATGCGGCCATTTGAACGCGGCAAAACCGTATCGGGCCAAATTCAGCACAAACAAAAACGCCGATCATTGCTGATCGGCGTTTTCGTTTAAATATGGAGCGGGAAACGAGACTCGAACTCGCGACCCCGACCTTGGCAAGGTCGTGCTCTACCAACTGAGCTATTCCCGCAAATGGCGTCCCCTAGGGGACTCGAACCCCTGTTACCGCCGTGAAAGGGCGGTGTCCTAGGCCACTAGACGAAGGGGACACGCTACTGAAACACATGGTGTGTATTTCAGTGCCCAGAGGCCTCGTCCGAAGACTTGGTCCTGGTTTCACTCAATGCCGCCCGAGGGCCACACTGCTTGTAAATTGGAGCGGGAAACGAGACTCGAACTCGCGACCCCGACCTTGGCAAGGTCGTGCTCTACCAACTGAGCTATTCCCGCATATGGCGTCCCCTAGGGGACTCGAACCCCTGTTACCGCCGTGAAAGGGCGGTGTCCTAGGCCACTAGACGAAGGGGACACACGTACAACATTCACTCCCTACCGCGTTTCGCTGTGTGCTTTACGCTGTAAGTGGCGCGCATTCTATGGATGGATTGAAAGGTCGTCAACCCCCAAGGATAAATTTATTTAAATCAATGACTTCGCCATGGTTTGCCGGCCCGTGCGGGCATTGTCGCCGCTGGAGCCTTGGCGCCTATATTCTGGCGTTCAACAAGGCGTTATAGTCTGCCTGGGCAAATGATGGCAATGTGCACCCATTCGGAAGCGCTTACTTATATAGAAGAAACTACCCGGGCAACTGGTCGATCGGTCCTATCCGCCGGGTGCCCCAGTCACTACACTCCACAGCAAACCCTATAAAGAGGTCACACCGGTGACACCACTCATGATCACCCTGCTGGTAATAGCCGGGATCGTAATACTGATCGCCATTGGCTACATGAACCACGTGGTGGAAAACAACAAGCTGGAAAAGAAGCGTACCGAGATCGAGCTTAATGATCGCCTGCGTCGCTGCGGTGAAATCACCGAGACTTTCCCCGGCCAACTGATGACCCCGGCGCTCAAACTGTTGCTGGCTCGCCTGGAACTGAACGTCAACCAGCGCCTGTTGAACCTCAATAAGTCCAGCGCACCAATCAAGGCACGTATCAGCGAGCTGAATGCGTTGATCGCCCAGGGCGAATCGATTCCGGTGGCCAACCCACCTGCGCCGATCCAGACCGAAGCCAAGGCCAAGGACGTGCGCTTTTTGCTCGAAGCCCTGCACGGCCAAGTCACCCGCGCAGCCCAGGACGGTTTCCTGCCAACCAATGAAGCCAAGCACTGGATCAAGGAAATCCGTCATATCCTGGTACTGCTGCATATCGAGTTCTTCAACAACCTCGGCCAACATGCCCTGCTGCAAGGCCAGCCCGGCCAGGCGCGCCTGGCGTTCGAACGCGGCGTGCAGTACTTGCGCAAACAACCGGAACCGGTGCTCTACAGCGCACAGTTGCAACTGCTGGAGTCACAACTGGCCCGCGCCAACTCCACGGTGCTGACCAACAGCCAACCGGCAGAAGACGAAGTCAACGAGCTGACCGAAGGTTTGAAGGTCGTCGATGCCGACGCCGAGTGGAAAAAGAAAGCTATCTACGACTGACAGCCCAGTCAATAACGTGGGAGGGGTGTCAGTTGGATGGCACCCTCACACCATATGCCATCACTTTGCATCTATCCCCCCGCCCCCGACTAGCGTAAAAAAGTGCCCCTCACTCCGTGAAGTTAGAGGCCTGCTATGCCTGTTGCCGTGATTGATGGACAACCGCTGCATTACCTCGACCAGGGCAGCGGCCCGGTCGTATTGCTTGGTTCAAGTTACCTGTGGGCTCGCGACATGTGGACGCCGCAGATTGAAGCGCTGTCCCAGCAATACCGTGTAATAGTCCCCGAGCTGTGGGGCCATGGCGAGTCGGGCCCGATGCCCACGCAAACCCGGTCCCTGGATGATCTGGCTCGCCAGGCCCTGGCGCTGCTGGATCACCTGGACGTCGAGCAGATCAACCTGGTGGGCCTGTCGGTCGGTGGCATGTGGGGCGCGCGCCTGGCACTACTGGCGCCCGAGCGCATCAACAGCGTGGTGCTGATGGACACCTACCTCGGCGCCGAACCTGAAGCGACTCGCCAGTATTATTTCTCGCTGTTCAAGATGATCGAAGACGCCGGCGCCATCCCCGAGCCGCTACTGGATGTGATCGCACCGATCTTCTTTCGCCCGAACATCGACCGTGAATCGGCGCTGTATCAGGACTTTCGCAAATCCCTGCAGGGATTCCCCCGCGAACGCCTGCTCGATAGCATCGTACCGCTGGGCCGCCTGATCTTCAGCCGTGAAGATATCCTGGAGCAATTGCCGCGTCTGGACGCCGACACCACCCTGATATTGTGCGGCGAGCAAGACACCCCCCGCCCACCTGCCGAATCCGAGGAAATGGCCGGACTGATTGGTTGCGACCTGATCCTGATCCCCGAGGCCGGGCATATCTCAAGCCGCGAAAACCCGGACTTCGTCAACGAAGCACTGCTGACCTTCCTCGCCAACAACGCCTGACCCCCTTCGCCTTGCTCGCCGCACCCCAGCGGCGATCACAGGCGGAAATGCCCCACCATCCCCTGGAGTTCCACGCCCAACTGCGCCAGCTGGACGCTTGATGCTGCATTGCCTTGCATACTCAGCGCCGAATGATCGGCACTTGCCCGAATACTGGTGACGCTGCGGTTGATCTCTTCGGCCACCGAGCTTTGCTCCTCGGCGGCGGCGGCGATCTGTTGGTTCATTTGCTGGATCAGTGACACGGCGGCCGCAATGCTGCCCAAGGCACTTTCGGTTTGCAGGGCATCACCGACCGCCAGTTTCACCAGTTCGCCACTTTGCTGGATCTGCTGCACCGACGACTGCGCCGCACTGCGCAAGGTGCTGACCAGCCGTTCGATCTCCTCGGTCGATTGCTGGGTGCGCTTGGCCAGGGCCCGTACCTCGTCGGCCACCACGGCAAAGCCACGCCCCTGCTCACCGGCACGCGCCGCTTCGATGGCGGCGTTCAAGGCCAGCAGATTAGTCTGCTCGGCCACGCTATTGATCACGCTCAGCACGGCGCCAATGTTCTGGATCTCTGCGCTGAGGCTTTCGATACTCGCGCTGGCACTGTTGCTTGACGTGGCCAGCAATTCGATACGCTGCAAGCTCATGCGCACCACCTGCTGGCCGCTGTCGACCTTGGCATCCGCCGTCTGTGCAGCTTGCGCCGCTTGCTCGGCATTGCGCGCCACATCGTGCACCGTGGCGGTCATCTGGTTCATCGCCGTGGCAACCTGTTCGGTTTCTTCCTTCTGACTGTTGACCTCGTGGTTGGTCTGTTCGGTAACGCTGGACAGCGAATGCGCGGAACTGGCCAGTTGTTCAATGCCGGCCTGCAACCCGCTGACCATCTGGCTCAAACCGCTGCTCATCTGCTGCATGGCTTGCATCAATTGGCCAATTTCATCGCGGCGGCTGACCTCCATGCGCCCGCTCAGGTCACCCGAGGCAATCTGCTGGGCCACGGCGATCACGCTGCGCAACGGCGCAACGATCAAACGGGTAATCAGCCAAGCAGCAATCAAGCCCACCAGCAACGCCAAGGCGGAGGAAGCGATGATCAGCAGCGTGCTGTGCTGCAACTGCACCTGCATGGACTGATCTTCAGCGGCGTATGCCTGATTGACCTGGCTGACCACTTGCTCGGCGCGATCATGCAGTTGCGTATAGACCAGCTTTTCCTGGGCCAGCAGCCCGGTGTACTCGCCGAGCTTTTCACTGAATGACGCGATATGCCCGCTGACTTCGTTGAGTACGGTCTGGTAGCCCGCGTCCTTGACGCTGGTTTTCAGCTTTTCGACCTCGGCCAGGGCCTGGTCGGCCTGCTCGATCTTGCCCTGTGCGCCGTCGTCTGTTTCAGCCTTGCGGCTCTGATCCAGGCGCACTCGCGCTTCGTTCATGGCTTGCAGCATCAAGCGCGACACCTGGCTGACCTGCCCCGCCTGCGTGATAAACTCGGCGCCCTCCTTGCCCTGGCTCTCCTTGAGGCCATAGGCACCATCGTCAGCAAGGCCCGCTTGCAACACGTCCAGGTTATTCGCCACGCTGGACACCGACCAACTGGCCATTTCCAGCGCCAGATCCTTGGCCTGGGTCAAGTCGACGAACTCATCGAACGCCTTGCGATAGGCGATCAAAGCTTGCTCGACATCGCTCATCACCTGCTCGTTGATGACGGACCGGGCCTTGAGGCTGATGGCCTGGGCCAGCAACGCGTCAACACTGCCATGCAGGGCGTCAACAGCCTTGGGGTCGGCGTGCAGCGCGTAGTTCTGCTCGATCAGGCGCACCTTGAGCAGCTCGCTATTGAGCGAAGACATCTGCTTGAGGCCATCAAAGCGCTGACCGACGGTGTGCAGGGCCCCTACACCGATCGCCGCTACCAGGGCCGTCAGAAGGAGTACCAAGGTAAAACCCAAGCCCAGTTTTTTTGCCATGCCAAGGTTGGCGAATCGTCGTTGCACGCCCCAAATCATTGCACTTGATCCTCTTGCAATGGCAGATGCCATAAACCAGGTTTACAAGCAGTCAGAGTGGCAACCCCGAGGCCCCGAGCACAAGCCGCTGGCGTCGCAATAACGGCAAAAAGCTACATGCCCGTCGTTTTCAGAATGGTCGAGGTCGATCTGGTCGGCCCCATGGCACGGAACAACGCCAGTGCGCGCTGATCCCCTGCATAGGCCACATTGATGCGTAGCCAGTCGCTACGCTCCCCGGTGGGGCTGAACAGCGCGCCGGGCGACAGCAGCACGCCGAGCCGCCGTGCACAGGCCTGCAGCCGCGATGGGTCCGGGATGCCCGGTCGCGCCCACAGGAACATGCCCCCTGCGGGAACGGCAAAGACCTGCCACTCTTCATCCTCCAGCACCTGTAAAGTCGCAGCCATCTGCGCATTCAGGTGCTTGCGCAGGCGCTGCACCCACTTACGGTAAGTGCCTTTGCTCAACAAGGTTGCCACCATGGCTTCGGCAAAGCGCGAGGTGCCGAGCCCCGTCAGGGTCTTGAGGTGAGCCAATTGCGCAATGAGCGTGGCACTGGCACAGAGGTAGCCCACGCGCAGGGCGCTGCTCAGGGTCTTGGAAAAACTCGACACATAGATCACCCGGTCATTGTGGTCCAGCGCCGACAAGCGCGTGCAACTGGCATGTTGCAGGTCGCCGTAGACATCCTCTTCGATGATCAGGAAATCCCGCTCTCGCGCCAGTTCCAACAACCGCTGCGCCACCGAACGGCACAGGCTGGTGCCGGTGGGATTGTGATAAAGGCTATTGATGAACAGGCACTTGGGCCGATGGGTTTGCAGCAATATCTCCAAGGCTGGGATATCCGGGCCGCCACGGGCGCGCGGAACCTCCAGCAGCGTGACACCCTGCAACGCCAACTGGCGATAGAGGTTGCCATACCCGGGTGTTTCCACCACAACCTCATCACCAGCCTTGAGCAAGGTACGTATCAGCAAGTCCTGGGCATGGCTGACGCCATGGGTGGTGAGAATACAGTCCAGGCGGGTGGCTATGTGAATCTGGGTCAGGCGCTTGAGCAGTTGTTCGCGCAGCACCGGCAGCCCCAAGGGCGTACTGTAATTGAACAAGGCCCCGGTATCGGTACGACTGAGTTCGCGGATCGCATAGCTGATGTCATCGCTTTCGCGCCAGGCGTCCGGCAGCCAGCCGCATCCCAGCTTCAGCTCGCCCAGCGGGCTATCGGTAAAAGCGCCCCACAGTTGCTCCGCGCCTTCGTACCAGTGGCGTTCCTGGTCAGTGGCGGGTTGCGCCACCACAAAACCCGAGCCGTGCTTCGGAGCCAACAGGCCCTGGGCCACCAACCGCTCGAACGCCTCGATCACGCTGGACTGGCTCAGCAGGTTGTCGAGGGCCAGTTGCCGAATGGACGGCAAGCGCGTTCCAGGGCTCACTCCTTCCTTGCGAATCCAATGGGCCACCGCGCTGACGATTTGCTGAACAACCGGTACCAGGGCTTGTCGATCGATCCCTAAATCCATGAGCCACTCACTTCAACTGTTTGTTAACCCAAAACAGTTAAGCACAGAAGCCCGCCAAAACTTGCTGCCAAGTTTTATTAAAGTATTGATTTTATTGGATTATTTACCTACTGATATATATTCGAACACGGCCCACTGCCCCCTATGGAAACGCCCCACAGCACCTCGCCCTATTTTCGAATGCCGTGCGACTTGCCGTCCTAGATCGCCGTCGCGCCGCCATCCACCGCCAGTGACTGGCCGGTGGTAAAGGCGGCACCATCACTGCACAGGTACAATACGGCGCTGGCGACTTCCTCAACCTTGCCGATGCGCCCGACCGGATGCATGGCCGCCGCGAATTCGGCTTTGCGCGGGTCGGCCTCGTAGGCGCGGCGAAACATGTCGGTATCGATCACGGCAGGGCAGACCGCGTTCACGCGGATCTTCTTTTTCGCATACTCAATGGCTGCCGACTTGGTCAGGCCGATCACTGCGTGTTTGGACGCCGCATAGATGCTCATCTTCGGCGCCGCCCCCAGCCCGGCCACCGATGCCGTGTTGACGATTGCTCCGCCGCCCTGGGCCAACAACAGCGGCAACTGATACTTCATGCACAACCAGACGCCTTTGACGTTAACCCCCATGATGGCATCGAACTCATCCAGGCTGCCGTCGGCCAGCTTGCCTTTCTCGATCTCAATCCCGGCGTTGTTGAAGGCATAGTCCAGTCGTCCATAGATGGCGACCGTCTGCGCCATCAATTGCTGTACGTCCGTTTCGAGCGTGACGTTGCAACGCACAAACACCCCTTCGCCGCCGGCCTGGCGGATCAGCGCAACAGTCCCCTCGCCCCCCGCCACGTCGAGGTCGGCAACGACCACCTTCAAGCCTTCGGCCGCGAACGCCAGCGCAGTGGCGCGACCAATACCCGCGGCGGCGCCGGTTACCAGGGCGACCTGGCCAGAAAATGTCATGCTCATGGGAACTGTCCTATGGGAGTGGTAACGGTGGCGCGAGTCTAGCCAACACAGGGATCAGCGCGTCAGCACTATCAGACGGCGGGTTAGCGCTGCATGAATCGCAGTGATAAGTCTACCGGGATGGTTATCAGCGATGCCTATCGACGGGCATTCGCCTCCCGCAGACAACCTTGCCCTGGCGTCACTGAAGGGCTATCACTCATGATTCATTTCCAAAGAGTCCTTGCCATGACCGCCCAGACCAACCGCCAATTCCTGCTCGCCAAACGCCCGGTCGGTGCGGCCACGCGAGAGACCTTCACCTACCAGGAAGTCCCGGTGGGCACGCCTGCCGACGGCCAGGTCCTGGTACGCAATGAATACCTGTCCCTCGACCCGGCCATGCGTGGCTGGATGAATGAGGGCAAGTCCTACATCCCGCCGGTCGGCATCGGCGAAGTGATGCGGGCGCTGGGCGTCGGCAAGGTGATTGCCTCGAACCATCCGAACTTCGCGGTGGGGGACTACGTGAATGGCGCCCTGGGCGTGCAGGATTACTTCCTCGGCGAGCCCCGTGGTTTCTACAAGGTCGACCCCAAGCTTGCGCCCCTGCCCCGTTACCTGTCTGCCCTGGGCATGACCGGCATGACGGCTTACTTCGCCCTGCTGGAGACCGGTGCGCCGAAAGCCGGTGACACCGTGGTCATTTCCGGCGCCGCGGGTGCCGTGGGCAGCATCGCCGGGCAGATCGCCAAGATCAAAGGCTGCCGCGTGGTGGGGATTGCCGGCGGTACCGACAAGTGCAAGTTCCTGCTCGATGAGCTGGGCTTTGACGCCGCCATCGACTACAAAAGCGAAGACGTACCTGCCGCCCTCAAACGCGAGTGCCCCAAAGGCGTGGACGTGTATTTCGATAACGTCGGCGGCGATATTCTCGACGCCGTGCTCAGCCGCCTGGCACTCAAAGCCCGCGTGGTGATTTGCGGCGCGATCAGCCAATACAACAACAAGGAAGCCGTCAAAGGTCCGGCCAACTACTTGTCGTTGCTGGTCAACCGTGCGCGCATGGAAGGGTTTGTGGTGATGGACCACGCGGCGAACTTCGCGGCGGCCGGGCAGGAAATGGCCGGCTGGATGGCCCAGGACAAGCTCAAGAGCAAGGAGGATATTGTCGAGGGGCTGGAGACCTTCCCGGAAACGCTGATGAAGCTGTTCAGCGGCGAGAACTTCGGGAAGTTGGTTTTAAAAGTAGTCTGACGCACTGCTGATCTAAATGTGGGAGCGAGCAAGCCCGCTACCACATTAATATCGGGGACATTCAGGCGATTTCGGCAACCACCGCCGCCAGTGCTTTGGCCGGATCCGCCGCCTGGCTGATCGGACGGCCGATCACCAGATAGTCCGAACCGGCATCCAGGGCCTGGCGCGGGGTCAGGATACGGCGCTGGTCATCCTGCGCGCTGCCCGCCGGGCGAATACCCGGCGTCACCAGTTGCAACGACGGGTGGGCGTTCTTCAGGGCCTGGGCTTCCAGGGCCGAGCATACCAAGCCATCGAGGCCGGCTTTCTGCGCCAGAGCCGCCAGGCGCAATACCTGCGTCTGAGGCTCGATATCCAGGCCAATACCGGCCAGGTCTTCGCGCTCCATGCTGGTCAGCACGGTCACGCCGATCAGCAGCGGTTTGGGGCCGCTGCGCTGTTCCAGCACTTCGCGGCACGCGCTCATCATGCGCAAGCCGCCGGAACAGTGCACATTGACCATCCACACGCCCATTTCGGCGGCAGCCTTCACGGCCATTGCCGTGGTGTTGGGGATGTCATGGAATTTCAGGTCCAGGAACACTTCGAAGCCTTTGTCCCGCAGGGTGCCGACGATTTCCGCCGCGCAACTGGTGAACAGTTCCTTGCCGACCTTGACCCGGCATAGCGTGGGGTCCAACTGGTCAGCCAGCTTCAGTGCGGCGTCACGAGTGGGGTAATCCAGGGCGACGATGATAGGAGTCTGGCAGACGGACATTGGAATGGGCTCTCAGGCAAGTCGAAATCGGCGCGGATTGTAGCGCAAGCAGCGCCGTTGCGGGATCCGATGATCGGTAAATACTGATCAAGTGCCCGATACACGCGATTTCGAGCACTTGTTTCAAAGTCGATACATTCACGACACGCCCTCAACACGCCGCCCGGCTAGCCTCGCACACTATCGCACGCCCAGCATTTCCAGCCACGGCGCTGGGCGCCTATGCTGACAGCACTACTCAGGCAGATGATCGCACTATGCAGACCCCTTCCGTCCCCGTAAACGAAGAGCCTAAAGGCACGACGATCGCCGAAGACAAGCGCTGGACCACCCGAGCGCTGATCGTCGACGACGACGTGCCGATCCGCGAACTGCTGATCGACTACCTGGCGCGCTTCAATATCCTGGCCTCGGGCGTCACCGACGGCACCGCCATGCGCCAAGCCATGCAAGCCGAAACCTTCGATGTGGTAGTACTGGACCTGATGCTGCCGGGCGAGGACGGGTTGTCGCTGTGCCGCTGGCTGCGTGCCGAGTCGGACATTCCGATCCTGATGCTCACGGCCCGCTGCGAACCCACCGACCGCATCATCGGCCTGGAACTGGGCGCTGATGACTATATGTCCAAACCATTCGAACCCCGGGAGCTGGTGGCCCGTATCCAGACCATCCTGCGCCGGGTGCGCGATGACCGCACCGAGCAACGGGCCAACATCCGCTTCGACACCTGGCGCCTCAACAGCGTACTGCGCCAGTTGGTGGCCGATGACGGCCTGGTGGTGCCGCTGTCCAATGCCGAGTTTCGCTTGCTGTGGGTGTTCATCGAACGCCCGCGCCGCGTATTGAGCCGCGAGCAACTGCTGGATGCGGCCCGTGGTCGCTCCATCGAAGCCTTTGATCGCAGCATCGACTTGCTGGTATCACGCCTGCGCCAGAAACTGGGGGATGACCCCAAGGCCCCGCAGTTGATCAAGACCGTACGCGGCGAAGGCTACCTGTTCGACGCCCGGGATATCGGTTGATGCGCGCCACCTTCAATACGCTGTTCGGGCGACTGTTCGGCCTATTGCTGGTGGCCATTGTGCTGGCCCACGTGCTGGCGCTCTTCTGGTTTCACCACTACGGCCGGCCACCGCCTCCGCCTCCCCAGGCGTTCGTCGAACAACCGGACGGCACCCTCAAACCGCTGCGCAAGGAACCTCGCCCTTGGTTTGGTGGCCCGCTGGTACCGCTGACGTTTCAATTCATCTCGTTGATCATTGCAGCCTGGTACGGCGCCAAGCTGCTTAGCCGGCCGATCCAGCGCCTGAGTGCCGCAGCCGAGCGCTTGAGCGTCGACCTCGACAGCCCGCCGCTGGTGGAATCCGGCCCGCGCGAGGCAAGGCAAGCGGCCTCGACCTTCAACCTGATGCAAAAGCGCATCCGCGAACAAGTCAGCCAGCGGGCACGTATGCTCGGTGCGGTCTCTCACGACCTGCGCACCCCGTTATCACGCCTCAAACTGCGCCTGGAACAGATCGAAGACACCAAACTGCAAGGCCAGATGCGTCAGGACCTGAACGACATGATCGATATGCTCGACGCCACCCTGAGCTACCTGCACGAACAACGCACCAGCGAAACGCGGCATTGGCTTGACGTTCAGGCACTGGTGGAGTCCCTCAGCGAGAACGCCCAGGACCAGGGCTGCGACGTGCAATTTTCAGGCACCTGCGCGCCCTTGCAAGTGCAGCCCATGGCCCTGCGCTCATGCCTCAACAACCTGATCGACAACGCGCTGCGCTATGCCGGCATGGCCCGGGTAGAACTGGCCGACAGCCGTGGCGCACTGGTGATCAGAGTGATCGATAACGGCCCGGGAATCGCCGCCGATAAACGCGAGGCGGTGTTCGAACCGTTCTTTCGGCTGGAGGGATCGCGCAACCGCAATTCCGGAGGGGTCGGTTTGGGGATGACCATTGCCAGAGAGGCCGTCGAGCGGCTTGGCGGGCACTTGAGCCTGGAGGACACGCCGGGGGGTGGGTTGACTGCGGTGATGTGGTTGCCGAGGGGCTGAGGCTTCTCCCTTCTATACAACTGCGTAGCTTGCCGCACCCACGGTAACCACGATGCGAAGCGAGCCGCTCTTGATCTTGATCTGCTTTTGATCTTAGGCGCCCCGTTAAACCACGCTGGCCGGAATCCGACATGGATTTGGGGCGGCTAAACCGGCAGGGATGCCGGTTTAGCCGCCCCAAATCCATGGCGGATTACGGGCACACCGAGCCTAGGCGAGGTGCCGAGTGGTGGGGCAAGAGCGTTTGGGTTACTTTTGCGCTTTTTGTATAGACCGGACACATGGTGGACACATGTGCGGGGACATGGTTGACACATTATGGGCCATAGTCAGGTTTGCTCAGGTCGATCGTTCTTAGAAAGTGATGGCAGAAGTAAACATCAAAGAGACCGTCTTTTTCAGGGTTAGGTCGTATTCCGATGTGATGACCATTCAGGCCCTTGGCGATGCTGAAATAGCGTTTCTGAAAACGAAATCGGCTGTGATACGCCTTGATCGACACATCATCCGGCCCGTACTCGAAGGGTGATAACTGCTGCGGGTAAGCCCAAGGGCTGGACCGATACCGGTCCATGGGCACCTTGTAGTCCAGTGCTTGATGAGGACGCTGCAGGTTATAAACCTCACGCCACTGATCAAATGCGGTTTGAGCCTCCTTGATCGTGGAAAATTGCCGCCCATTAAGCACCTCTGCCTTGAGTGATCGATGAAAGCGCTCGATCTTTCCGTTGGTTTGAGGGTGATGGGGGCGACTGAAACTGATCCGGATTCCCAAGCTAATCAACCAGATACTTAACTCTGTGATTTCACCGGGGTTGCGCGGCGATCCCCATGGAGGACCGTTATCAACATTGATACGAGCGGGCAATCCGAAGCGTTGGAATACCTCAATCATCTTCTCCTTCACTGTGCCCCCGCGTTCGTTATCACACGCCTGAATAGCTAAATTGAATCGCGAGTGATCATCCAACAAGGTCAGGGGATGGCATCGACCTTCTTGAGTTGCAAAATGCCCTTTGAAGTCCATCTGCCAAAGGTCGTTAGGCGCATCGTGTTCAAATCTCAGCTTTGCTTCCTGTTCCTTCTGAACGGGCTGAATCAGGTCGTGTCGGTGCAGCACGTTAGTTACTGTGCTGGGAGCAATTTGCTTTTTCAAGATGCTGCTGATTGTGCGTCCGCCCCAGGCCGGATGTTCCTGCCTGAGCGCTACGACCTCCGCCTCCAGGGCCGCATTGGTCAGTTTGGGACTGGTAGCTGGTTTTCGGGACTTTTCTTGCAGCCCCGACTGCCCTTGCATCTCGTATCGTTTGAGCCATTTATAGGCCGTTTGCGGGCTGATGCCGAAGCGTCGACACAGTTCTCTTTTATTACTGCCGGGCTGCCGTGCTAAGGCAACGAACTCTTCTTTCAGGCTCATGGTATCTCTCGTGTTCCAAGGCATGATGGCTTTCCGGCGAAGTTGGCTCGCCGAAAAGTGTCCACCATGTCCCCGCACACCCGTCAACCATGTGTCCGGTCCGTACACGCTTTTCAAAAGTGACCCGCTGTAAAAGCGGAACCAATATCAGCCGTTACCCAAATAACGGATATGTACTCAGTCGGATCCAGCATCCTGGCCGGCCCTGAGGCCGACATCGGGAGCAAGCCCCCTCCCACAGGTGCAGCGTCGCATCACATCCTGATGCCTAGCCCCCTCAATTACACGGCTTGTCGTCACGACGCACTTGCGCCTGGGTAGCGCTCCAGTCCGTCAACAGGCTGTACGCCACCGCCAGCAGCGTCGGCCCGATAAACAGCCCGATAAAGCCAAAGGCGATCAACCCCCCAAACACCCCCAGCAGCACAATCACCAACGGCAGGTTACCGCCACGACTGATCAGATACGGCTTGAGCACGTTGTCCACACCGCTGATCACAAACGTACCCCATACCCCCAGGAACACCGCATAGGTGTAGTCACCCTTCCACGCCAGCCAGGCCGTGGCCGGAATCCACACCAGCGGTGGGCCCATGGGGATCAGGCTGAGCAGGAAGGTAACAACACCCAGCACCAGCGCACCCGGCACGCCGGCGATCAGGAAGCCGATCAGCGCCAGCAAGGCCTGGGCCGCCGCAGTGCCGATCACACCATTGACCACCCGCTGCACCGTACCGGCCACCAGCTCGATGTAATAGCCGGCACGTTCACCGATCAGCCGCTCCAGCAGACGGTGCACAAACATCGCCAGGCGCGGCCCATCACGGTAGAAAAAGAACACGAAGACCAGGCTCAGGGTCAGCTCAAGAATACCGCCGCCAATTTGCGCACTGCGTGCCAGCAACCAGTTGCCGACCTGGCCGAGGTACGGCTTGATGCTGACCATCAGCGCCGCGCCTTGTTGGTCAATGCTGTCCCACATCGCCACCAGGCGCTCGCCGACGAACGGGATCGAGCCCAACCAGGTCGGCGCCTCGGGCAAGCCGTCGACCTGAATGTCTTTAATCAGCGCCACCGCATCGCGCACATGGTCGGCCAGGTTGAACCCCAGCCATACCAGCGGCACCGCCACCAGCAGCATCCAGCCCAGGGTCAGGATGCCGGCAGCCAGAGACTCCCGCCCGCCCAGCCAGCGAGTGAGCAAACGCATCAGCGGCCAACTGGCAAACGCCAGCACCGCGCCCCAGAACAGCGCCGACCAGAACGGCGCCATGACCCAGAAGCTGGCGCCAAACAGCACCAGCAGCAGGATTTGCACCAGCAGGCGATCGTTATTGAGCATCGGGTATCTCGAGAATAAGGCTGTAGGAAGAGAGCTTAGGCGAACGGCACGGGTCCGTTCGCCTTGTAACGGTCAGCGTATCAGATGCAGGTGCAAACCCTTAGCGTCACCGCTGCCGGTTTCCAGGCGTGCGGCGCGTACGCCCTTGTCGACCAGTGCCTGGCGCCAGGCCTCGGCTTTCGGGCCGGTCAGGCTCACGCGCAAGGTGGTATCAAGGTTCAACCCACGGGAAATCAAGGTCAGCCAGGTGTCATCAGGCTCGGCGGCCAATGCAGGGAGATCCAGCTCGCCCGTGCTTTTGAGCTCTCGCAGCAGGGTGGCCGAGGTGGGTAGCAGATCGCCCAAGGGCGCGCTGGCATCGAGTTGCTCCACATGCAGGTAAGCGCGTCGGTTGCCGCGAGTAATGCCGTACAGCGCGACCAGCGAGTTGTTCTGCGGGGCGGCCAGGCGCAGTAGCAGGTATTCCTGCTGGCCGTCGGCCCCCACCAGCTTGGCGTTGCCGAACACTTCATTGGCCCACAGGCTGCTCTCGCCGCAATCGCGGGCCTGGCACCAGAACAACAGCTGCGCGCCCTTGGCCTGCAAAGCTTCACGCGTTGCAGTAAAGGCGGCGCTGGAGCTGTGCTCCGCAGGCAGTTCATAGGTGATTGCAGTGGCTTGGCCGCGCGCAGTGGCCTGGCCTTCATAACGCAACTGGCCGCTGATCTTGCGAATCGCGCCCATGGGGTAGATGCGTTCCTTCTCTTCAGCGGGGCGATAGTCGACAATTTGCGCGTCAACCTGGCGGGACACGGCAGGTAAATCCTGGCTGCCTGGCACATCGGCGGCAAACACCAGGGGGCTGAAACAGCAAAGGCCAAGGGCACGGATACATCCTTTACCCAGGCTCATCGGATCGATAGGCCCTGGCCAATGGAGGTCATAGCGATGTTGAGTGTGTTCATGGTTGACTCCCTTTCAATCCGCCCAGCCTCGGCAGTTGACCCCGCCAAGTCAAGGCGTGGAGAAGAACCGATTGAAACAGTCTGCAACAAGAGCGGCGCCGGACTCATCATTCAGGTGCAAATGATGGCCACCTGGCAGCGTAGTAACGCTGAAGGGTAGCTGAGAAAGCAATTCAGCATGTTTCGCCAACATGCCGTCAGCCGCCACCACCAACTGCGCCGGGCAACTGACGCGACGCACAAAAGCCATGGCCTGTTCATCGGTCAGACGCATCGGCGATGCCAGGGTCAGGCGACTGTCGCTGCGCCAGGTGTAACCGTCCGGTACCGGCATCAAACCGCGCTGGGCCAGCAGTTGCGCCGCTTCACGACTGACCGCCACCACGCCCTTCATTCGCGCTTCAACCGCTTTTTCGAGGGTGTTGTAGACTGGCTTGCGCTTTTCTTGCAGGTTCAGTTGCGCCTGCAAGGCCATGCCCAGACGCTCGGCTGCATTCTCGCCGCTGGCGGTCGGCGGGATCACACCGTCGATCAAACCCAGGTGCGTCACTCGCTCCGGCAGCGCCCCGGCCAACACCAGCGAGACGATGGCGCCCAGGGAGTGGCCAAGTAATGCAAAACGTTTCAACCCCAGTTGTTCGGCCACCTGCAGCACGTCGTAGACGTAATCCCACAAGGCGTAACCGGCGCCTGCCGGGCGATGGGCCGAATGCCCGTGCCCAGCCATATCCAGAGCGATGATGCGCAACCCGTGCAGCTTCGGCGCCAGGCGCGCAAAACTGTTGGCGTTGTCCAGCCAGCCATGCAGGGCAATCACTGGCAGGCCATCCTCGGGCCCGAACAGGTGCGCGGCCAATTCGATATGCCCCAGGCTCAGGCGAACCTCTTCGACCGGTGTACTCATGCGCAACTGCGCTCGCGGGCTTGCCAGCGGGCGAACAGGTTCTTGATCAAGGCAGCCGTGTCCTGGGGGCGTTCGAGGGGGAACATATGACCGCCTGGCATAGTGAGCATTTCGCCCATGGGCAAGCGGCCGACGCCGCTGGCATGGTGACGCATGACCACTCGGCTCTGGCGACCACGCACCACGGCCAGTGGCACTTTCAGCTGGCGTACCTGGCCCGGGCTGGTGTGCGGCACGCCCCGGTAGATGCTGATTTCGGTGGCCGGGTCGAAGCGCAGGCGCAGGCGGTCGCCGACTTGCTGCAAGCCATGCTGCAAATACGCGTCAAAGCATTCGGGGTCGAAGCCACGAAACAGGGTTTTGCCGGCGAAGTAGCTGCGCGCGGTG
This sequence comes from Pseudomonas sp. HN8-3, assembly GCF_020790195.1. NCBI lineage: Bacteria > Pseudomonadati > Pseudomonadota > Gammaproteobacteria > Pseudomonadales > Pseudomonadaceae > Pseudomonas > Pseudomonas sp. HN8-3. The sequence goes on along the minus strand of NZ_CP086206.1, from coordinate 1,974,787 downwards.
TCCAGGTCGGTGAATTCTTCACGCCGGCCAAGGGTACGTCCGGCCGGGGTCAGGCGGTCGATAAAACCAAAGCGCTTGGCGGCGCGGATCACCCAGCGGTCGGCACGAGTGAGCACCGGCGAATCCAGCATCACCACGCCACGGTACAACTGCGGGCAACGCATGGCCGCGTGCAAATGCAGCACGCCACCGAGGGAATGGCCGACGCCCCACACGGGTTCCGGCTGTTGCTCAAGGTGGTGGATCAACTCGTCCACCAGGTTCTGCCAGTTATCATCCACCGGGAACCTGGGGTCGTGACCGTGCTGGGGCAGATGCGCCACCGTATATTCCGGGGCCAGCGCGGCAAACAGCTTGCCGTAGGTGGCCGAAGGGAAGCCATTGGCGTGGGTAAAAAACACGTGCTGCGACATACAGGTTCCATCGATAAAAACAGAGGTTGATTGTCACCATACCGGCCGCCTACAGCAATGACTGTAACTGCCAGGAATGATGACACTCACGCCACGCCTATCGTGCCGGCGGGTTTTCGCCCAGCGGCACCACGGCCATGGTCAGGCGCGAGACGCAACTGGCCTTGCCATCATCGCTGCTCAGGCGGATATCCCATACCTGTGTAGTGCGCCCGATATGAATGGCCTTGGCCACCGCCGTCACCCGCCCGCTGCGCACGCCACGCAGGTGGTTGGCATTGACCTCAAGGCCCACGCAATAAAACTTGCTGGCGTCGATGCACAGGTAAGCAGCCATGGAGCCGACGCTCTCGGCCAACACCACCGAGGCGCCACCATGCAGCAGGCCGTAGGGCTGATGGGTGCGGTGATCGACCGCCATGCTGGCAGTGAGGGAGTGCTCGTCGAAGCTTTCGAAACGAATATCGAGCAACTCACCGATGGTGTTTTTCTGGATCGCGTTGAGTTGTTCGATATTCGGTTGGGTGCGCCACAGGCTCATAGGGTTGTCCTTGTTGGTTTTATTACGATCCTAATCCTGCCACAGAACGGTTTCAGCGCGCTCGCTCCAAGTATGCAAATGTGGCCCGTACGTCGACTCGATCACGTTGCGCTTGATCTTCAAGGTCGGCGTGAGAAAGCCGTTTTCCACCGCCCAGTTGTCTTTCACCACCACCAATTGGCGCAAGCGCTCATGTTTATCCAGCCCGGCGTTGACCTGTGCCAGCCAGTGGTCAAGGTGGGTTTCAAGCGTTTGGCGGGCTTGGCCCTGTGCCGACAACACGCATAGCCCGATCGGTGCGCCAAGCCCCTCGCCGACTACACACACCTGTTCGATGCGTGCATGTTCGGCCAGGCGATTTTCAATCGGCGCCGGGGCCACGTATTTGCCTTTGCTGGTCTTGAAAATCTCCTTGAGGCGCCCGGTCAAGCGCAGACGGCCGTCTGCGTCCTGCTCACCCTTGTCGCCGGTACGCAGGAAGCCATCTTCGGTAAGGGTCTCAGCGGTTTTTTGCGGGTCCTTGAAGTAGCCCAGCATGGTCGCGTCGCTGCGTACCTGCACTTCGCCTGATGGGTCGATGCGCACTTCTACGCCTGGGCAGGGCAGGCCGATCCAACCCAGCGTCTGTGCACCGGGGCGGCACACATGGGAATAGCCGCAGTTTTCGCTCATGCCGTACACCTCCTGCACGTCCAGGCCCAGGCGCTGATACCAACCCAGCAAGGCCTCGGGCACGGGTGCCGCACCGGACAGGGCAATACGCAGTGCATCCAGCCCCAGTCCCGCGAGCACTTTATGACCGACGCGCTTGCCGATAAAAGGCAGGCGTAACAGGGTGTCGAGGCGTTTTTCCGGGATCTTGGCATAGACACCCAACTGGAACCTGGTCCAGATACGTGGCACGCCAAACAAGGCCGTCGGCCGTGCCCTGCGCAAATCTTGCAGGAAGGTATCCAGGTTTTGCGCAAAAAATACGGTTTGCCCGGTGTAGATCGCCGCCATTTCCACAAACATGCGTTCGGCGACGTGGCACAGCGGCAGGTAGGACAGCAACCGATCGCCCTCCCCCAGGCCGAACAACTCGGTGCCGCGGGTGGCAGCGAAGCCCAGTGCCCCGAACGTTTGCATCACACCCTTCGGCAAACCGGTCGTCCCGGAGGTATAGACGATGGTGGCCAGTGTCGAGCCAAGGGGTTCGGGGTGGTCCTGGATCGGTGAGCAGGCTTGCAGGTCCGCCCAGCTGAAATCGAACGTCCCCGCCGGGCACAGCGGCAGGCTAATGGTTGGCACACCCGCTGGCACACCCGGCGCCATTGCCGGCCAGTCATCGAGCTTGCCGATCAACGCCAACGCCGCCTCGGAATGGGTCAGCACATGGGCGACAGAGTCAGCGGTGAGGTTGGGATAAAGCGGCACCGAAACGTGCCCGGCCATCCAGATCGCCAGATCGGCGATGATCCAGTGTGCGCAGTTTTTCGAGATCAGGGCGATGTGCGAACCTTGGGGCAAGTCACGTGCACGCAACCAGTGGGCAGCGCACCGGGCCTGGTGGCCGACATCGCCCCAGGTGAGGGTCTGCACCTCGCCACCGTCAATGGGCTGCACCAGAAAAACCTTACGCGGGTGCCGCGCTTCACGCTCGAAGAAGACCTGCAACGGCAAACGAAAAGCGACAGGCATGGGACGCGCTCCTTTGTGATCCGAGATACAGCCAACCAAGCACTTGCTTGGCTGACTGTATAGCACACACAAAGCCAACCATTTCTCAGGGAACACAGAACAGCCAACCGTAACCACGATGCGAAGCGAGCCGCTCTTGATCTTGATCTTGATCTGCTCTTGATCTCAGGCGCCCCGTCAAACCACGCTGGCCGGAATTCGACAGGGATTTGGGGGGTAAACCGGCAGGGATGCCGGTTTAGCCGCCCCGCGCCATGGATGGCGCGTGGCGGCGGCCCCCCAAATCCATGGCGGATTACGGGCACACCGAGCCTAAGCGAGGTGCCGAGTGGTGGGGCAAGAGCGCTTTGGTTACTTTCGCGCTTTTCGAAAGTGACCCGCTGTAAGAGCGGAACCAATATCAGCCGTTACCGCAGCAATGGATATGTACTCGATTTGATCCAACATCCTGGCCGGCCCTCAGGCCGCCATCGGGGGCAAGCCCCCTCCCACATTTGGACCCCAGCACATCAGATATCGATTCGGCGACTTACAGGTCGTCACGGGAGCAAGCTCCCTCGCCACAGGCCCAGCCTCGCCCCTTATGCCTCGGGATTCTTCACCCCCACCAGACTCATCAAACCCGCCAGCGGAAAATCCCCCTCAAGCTCCGCCAGGCTGGCCGTATACATCGGCTGTGGCTGGCGCTGATGCCCATGCTGCAAAAAGCTGATCAAACTGCCCACCAAAGGCTGATGGCTGACCAGCAACACGTTGTCATCAGTATCAAGCTCCCTCAGCACCTGCTGAACATCACCATCAGGCGTCAGCCACGGCACCGTGCGCACATCCGGCTCGAACCCCAAAACTCCGCGCACCAATTGAGCCGTCTGCTGCGCCCGCACATAAGGGCTGGCGATGATGGCACTGAGAGGCTGCCCGATCAGGTGCGCAGCGCTGAGCAATACTTCGGCACGGCCATGCTCGGTAAGATTGCGTTCAGCGTCCGTGCGGGCGTGCACCTGGGCCTCCCCGTGGCGCAAAACCCACAACTTCATAGCTTTGGCTCTTCATCACGCACCGGGTGCGGTGCTGGCGGCACGCTGTGGGCGGCTTCGCCTTCGGGTGCACGCGGGGCTGGCCAATCGGCAAACGGCCAAGGCTTTTGGTCGGTGTGGAAGCTACCGAAGCGGCCGATCTGCGCCAGGAACTGGCTGAGGCTATCGCCAAAATTCATCAGGCCCAGGTTCGGCGCACCGTAGACAAGCCGGTAAATCAATTGCACCACCACCAACGCGCCGAGCAGCAATTGCGCCACCTGCCACACCAGCGCAAACGCCAGCATCCACAGAATGCGCAAGGCAATCGACTCATATTTGGGGGCTGCTTTCGGATCGTTCATGGCGCGTTCCTCAGTTGAAACCACTGGTAGAAATAAAGTCGACATCGGTCTTGGGCTCGGCCCGCATCAGCAACTCGATGACCTGCTCCAAGGTGCGCCCTTCGAACAGGATCGCGTGCAAACCGGCGACCAGCGGCATATACACCCCCACTTCCTGGGCCTTGGCCTTCAATACCTTGAGGGTGTTGACCCCTTCGGCCACTTCACCCAGACGCGTCACAGCGTCTTCCAGGCTCAGCCCTTGGCCCAGGGCAAAACCTACCTGATAGTTGCGGCTTTTGGGCGATGAGCAGGTGACGATCAAGTCACCCACGCCCGCAAGGCCCAGGAACGTCATCGGGTTGGCACCCTGGTTCACCGCAAAGCGGGTCATCTCGGCCAGCGCACGGGTGATCAGCATACTCTTGGTGTTTTCACCCATGCCCAAGGCGACGGCCATGCCGGCAATGATCGCGTAGACGTTTTTCAGCGCCCCGCCCAACTCGACACCAAAGCGATCGGCGCTGGCGTAGACCCGGAAGGTGCGGCCATGCAGCACGGCCTGTACCTGCTCACACAAGGCGTCGTCTTCACTGGCGACCACCGTGGCGGTCAAGGCGTGTTCGGCCACCTCCCGCGCCAGGTTCGGGCCGGACAGCACGCCAATGCGCGCCAGTGGGGCAATCTCGGTGAGGATTTCACTCATCAGTTTGAAGGTCTGGGCCTCAATGCCTTTGGTCAGGCTGACCAGCAACTTGCCTGCCAGGCGCTCGGCGTGCGGCGCCAGCACTGAGCGCAACGCACTGGAGGGCAGCGCGACGAAGCACAGGTCGCACGCAGTGAGCGTTTCCAGCAGGTCGGTAACCGGTTCGACAGCTGGATGAATCTTGATGCCTTTAAGGTAACGGGGGTTTTCCCGGTGCACGCGAATGGCTTCAGCCTGCTCGGGGTCGCGCATCCACTGACGCACGGCGTGGCCGTTCTCGGCCAGCAGGTTAGCCACGGCGGTGCCAAAACTTCCGCCTCCCAGGACCGCAATAGGGCGCTGTTGAGTCATATGCAATCCGTTAATCCATACCAATGGCGATGGCGGCATTATACGGGCCGCCCGGCTTGCGGCCAGCCCCCGTATCAATTCGCGCACTTGTCGGAAAATGCCACGTTTGTACGAAGTAATTGCAAGTCCGACGACTGGCAAATAGCCCCACCTCAGTTAACATGGGCGGCTATCCGTCATTAACAAGGCCGTGCCGTGTACCTGGGCCCTCCTCCTCGCTCATCTCTATGGTTGATGCTGTTGTGCAGCGTACCTGCCCTGGCTGACGATCTGTTTCTCGACAGCCAGCCGCTGCCGCAGGTGTTGACCGCCACGCGCCTCAAGCAATCGGCCGCCGCCGTGCCCGGCAGCATGACGGTGATCGACAGTGAGCTGATCAAGGCCAGCGGCGCCCGGGACATCGCCGAACTGCTGCGCCTGGTTCCCGGGATGATGGTCGGCTATACCACCGGCAACCAGGCGTCGGTCAACTACCACGGCACCAGCGCCAGTGATGCGCGGCGGATGCAGGTGCTGATCGACGGGCGTTCGGTGTACCGCGCCGGCCTGGCCACGGTGGACTGGAGCGATATCCCGGTGGCCATGGAAGATATCGAACGCATTGAGGTATTTCGCGGCCCCAATACCGTCAGCTATGGCGCCAATGCACTGATGGCGGTGGTCAATATCCTCACCCGTTCCCCCGCCAACAGCCAGGGCTCGCGGGTGAAGGTCACCCGCGGCGAACGGGGGATCAACGACTTCTATGCCAGCCAGGGCGTGGGTTGGGAAACCGGCGATTTGCGCTTATCCCTGTCCGGGCAACAGGACGACGGTTTTGACAGCGACGCGGTCGGCGCCGACCGCCGTGACGGTCGCCGTCTCAACCGTTTCAGCCTGGCGGTGAGCCAGACGCTGAACGCGCAACAAAGTATCGACTGGCAACTCAATGCCAAGGAAGGCACCAATCAGCGCCCTTATACCTACACCCCGGTGTTTGACGGGATCAGCGAAGGCGGCAGCAATTCCGATGTTGTCGCCAAGGACTACGCTGGCTCTTTGCGCTGGAATTTCGACTTCAATCCCGATCACAGTCTGTATATCCAGGGTTCAGCCCAGCAATGGGACCGCCGACAGGTCTGGAAAGCCTGTGATGCCAAGGTCTCGTTCAGCCCGCAGCTGACCCAGTTGTGGCAACTGAACCCCAACTATGCCGAACTGTTGGCGCGGCACATGGACACCTACAGCCAAGGCTCTCCACCCCCGGGAAGCGCCGCCGAGCAGGCATTGGCCAACCAGGTGCTGGATCAATGGAAGAACCACGGCGGCAAGGACACCGTCTGCGGCGATATCGACCAAAGCACCCGCGAAAGCCGCTACGACGTGGAGATCCAGGACACCTTGAGCCTATCCGACAGCTTGCGCCTGGTCAGCGGCATCAACTATCGCTATGACCGCGCCGACTCGGATACCTACTTCAATGGAACCCTGGACGACACCACCTGGCGCCTGTTCGGGCACCTGGAATGGCGGGCCAGCGAACACTGGCTGCTGCAGGGTGGCGCCATGTACGAAGACAGTCACCTGAGCGGCGACTCACTGACGCCGCGTGTGGCGGTCAATTACCTGATCAACCCGCGTCACGGGTTGCGGGCGGTTTACTCCGAGGCGATCCGCTCGCCGGACATGTTCGAGAACAACGTCAATTGGAGCTACCGCGTCAACAACCTCAGCTCCCCGGCCTACGGACAAAACTCCGGGCAATATTTTGTCGTGACGCGCGGCCCTGGCGACCTCGACAAAGAGTTGATGCGCTCCCGAGAACTGGGCTACAACGGGTTCTTTGCCGACCTGGGGCTGAATGTCGACGTGAAGCTGTTCTATGACGAAATCACCGACATGATCAGCTCGCCGCTGCGCAACAACCAATACATCGCCAGCAACGCCAACAGCTCGCGCTTTACCGGTGCCGAATCACAGTTCGACTGGCGCATGAGCAACACCGACCGCCTGCGCCTGACCTACGCTTATGTCGACGCTACTTCCAGCAACCCACGGGACAAGGCGCAAACCGCGCGCAACAGCGGCTCGGCCGGTTGGCTGCGCGAGTGGGGCCAAGGGTGGTCCAGCGCCCTGTTCTACTATGGCGACGACGCTCTTAACCAGTATCGCTTCCAACGGGTCGACCTGCGGGTAGCCAAACGCATTGCCGTGGGCAAAACCAATGTGGAGCTGGCCGGCATGTTGCAGCAACGCCTTGATGACCAGCCCACCACCTGGGCCGACAATAATTACGACCATCGTCACGTTCTCTACTTCAGCGCCGAGCTGGACTTCTGACATGGCCGATCAGTCACGGATGACCCTCTTGCTGCTTTCACGATTGTGGCGCCGTGGCGTGCTGCTCGCGTGCCTGCTGCTGGCGGTGCCGGCGTGGAGTGCCGATATCCTGCTGACGGCTGCCGAAGACGGCGCCGGGGTGCAAGCCTTCACCCAGGCCCTTGCCCAGCAGCGCCCCGACGACCGGGTCAGCTTCACCCCGCTCAAGGACTTGCCGACACCGAGCCAGTTGCCCGCCGGCACTCGCTTGATCCTCCTGGACCTGCCCAGCCTCGATTGGCGCCTGCTGGATACCCAGGGACCGCCGACCCTGGTGCTGCGCATCAGCCGCCTGCAGGCGCGGCAACGCCTGGGTAATACGCACCCGGCCAAAATCAGCCTGCTATGGAGCGACCCGCCGCTGGAGCGCCAGTTGCGCCTGATCGCCGACACCCTGCCGCAGGCACGACGCATCGGTGTGCTTTACGGTGCCGACAGTGAATTCCTGCTGCGCGAGCTGATCCGGTTTGCCACCCCCCTGGGCCTGGAAATCGTGCCTCAGCTCTGGGACAACACCAGTGACAGCCGCCCGCTGCAAACCCTGTTCAAGAACAGCGATGTGCTGCTCGGCCTTGACGACCCGCAACTGTACAACCCCAAAACGGTAAAGAACCTGTTGCTGAGCAGCTACGCCCAGCAACTGCCCCTGATAGGGCCCAATGCCGGGTTTGTCCGGGCCGGCAGCCTGGCCAGCACCTACAGCGATCAGCCCGACTGGCTTGCCGTGCTCGACCGCCTGCTGGATCACCCGCCGGCCAATTGGCCGCACACGTTGTACCCGCAACACTTCAAAGTCGTGGGCAACCCGCAAGTCGCGCGCTCACTGGGCATCGAACAGGTTGATGAAACCGCCGTCGCCGCCCGCTTGGCCGAAGGAGAGAAACGCCCATGACCTTGCGTCGCCGTTGGGATATCAACACCCGCACCCAGCTCATTACCCTGGGCCCCGCGTTATTGTTGACCCTGCTGTTGATCAGCTTCTTTACCTTCGTACGGATCCAGGATTTGCGCCAGGAGCTGGACCACACCGGCCAATTGATCGCCAACCAACTGGCGCCCGCGACTGAGTATGGAGTGATTTCCGGCAACAACGATGTGCTTGAAGCGCTGCTGCGTGCGACCTTGGCCACGCCTCACGTGCGCTTCCTGGAGATTCAGAACAGCGCCGAAAACATTCTGGTGTATGTCGAGCAGCCGTCGGAAAGACATGACCGCTCGCTGTCCGTGAAGGTGTTCCAGGCGCCAATCCGCCTGCAACACATCCAGCTCAACAATGACTTTTTCCAGGACAACCTCAACGAACCCAAGGCACCCCGAGCCGACTACCTGGGGCGGGTGATTGTCGGCATGTCCAATGACGCGTTCAGCCAGCGCCAGCAGGAAATCCTGTTCAAGGCCGGGATCCTGGCGCTGTTCGCCTTGCTGTTTACCTTCCTGCTGGCACGACGCCTGGCGGCAAGCCTGTCGCAACCAATAAGCGCGATGGGCCATGCGGTCAAGGCTATCCAGCAAGGCGATTACAAAACCCCGCTACCGATTGTCGATGACTCGGAGCTGGGTGACCTTTCGCGGCATATCAACAACCTGGCCGAAGGCCTGAACCAGGCCAGTCGCGAGCAGCAACAAGCCATGGCCCAGTTGATCCAGACCCGCGAGGAGGCCGAGCGCGCGAACAATGCCAAATCAGATTTCCTGGCGATGATGAGCCATGAACTGCGCACGCCCATGAACGGCGTGCTGGGCATGTTGCAACTGCTGGAAACCACCGACATGACTGCCGAACAGACCGAGTACGCGGCGCTGGCCTCCGAGTCCACCGAGCACCTGCTCAAGGTGATCAACGACATCCTCGACTTCTCACGCATTGAGCGCGCCGCCCTGGAACTGGAACATATCGCGTTCAACCTTGCCGACCTGATCAACAGTTGCGCCCAAGCCTTCCAGCACAGTGCCCAGCAACGCGGGCTGAGCCTGGAGCTGCCGATTCCTGCGGGCATGGAGGCCCTACGGGTGCGAGGCGATCCGACGCGGATCCGGCAGATCCTGGTAAACCTGATCGGTAATGCGTTGAAATTTACCGAACGCGGCAGCGTGACCGTCGAGCCCCATTGGCAAACCCTGGACCACGAACTGGTGTGGTTCACCTGCACCGTGCGCGACAGCGGTATCGGTATTTGCGCCGAACGCCTGGAGCTGATGTTCGATGCGTTCCAGCAGGCCGACAGCTCCATTTCCAGACGCTACGGCGGGACTGGCCTGGGCTTGCCCATCGCCCGCACCCTGGCCGAACGCATGGGTGGCACCTTGCGGGCCCAAAGCGAAGAAGGCCGGGGCTCGGTGTTTACCCTGGAAATCCCGCTGGCCATCGATCAGCAACAAGTACAGGCCATTACGCCCGACGCCCTCGGCAAGGCCAGTGCCGGCGACGGACGCCACGTATTGCTGGTGGAAGACAACCCGGTCAACCGTACCGTGGTCGAAGCAATGCTGCGCAGCCTGGGCTTTGAAGTCAGCCTGGCCACCGACGGCGCCGAGGCGATCCGCAGCGCCGAGAGCCTGATCTTCACTGCTATCCTGATGGATTGCCGGCTGCCATTGATCGACGGCTACGAAGCTACTCGCCAGATTCGCCAACTGCCTGGCTGCGCCGATCTGCCGATCATCGCCCTGACGGCCAATGCCTTGCAGGGCGACCGCGAAGCCTGTCTGGCAGCCGGAATGAACGATTACCTGGCCAAGCCGTTCAAACGCACGGATTTGCAGCAAATCCTGCAACGCTGGGTGCAATAGCGCCGCGCCATCAACCAACTGCGACTGGCGTGAAAGACGAAAGTGCGGCAGTCTTAGGCACCCGAACGGGCCGATAAACAGGCCCGGTTTAAAATTTCAGTGAACAAGTGTACATTGAGTGCCTTGCCGCTGTGACTTTCACTACAACGCAATAGTCTATGTGTAGGCTGCCGCTATGAGGCATGAACGCTTCATTCGGTTCGGGAAGATTTGCCCAACCCAGCCGCATGGGATTATTGAGGAGCTCGCATGACCAAACAAAACGCCTTTACTCGGGAAGACCTGCTGCGCTGCAGTCGCGGTGAGCTGTTCGGCCCAGGTAACGCGCAACTGCCCGCCCCGAACATGCTGATGGTGGATCGCATCACCCATATCAGCGAAGAAGGTGGCAAGTACGGCAAAGGTGAATTGGTCGCCGAGCTGGATATCACCCCGGACCTCTGGTTCTTCGCCTGCCATTTCGAAGGCGACCCTGTGATGCCAGGCTGCCTGGGCCTCGACGCCATGTGGCAACTGGTCGGCTTCTACCTGGGCTGGCAAGGCCTGCCGGGCCGCGGTCGCGCCCTGGGTTCGGGCGAAGTGAAGTTCTTTGGCCAAGTCCTGCCGACCGCCAAGAAAGTCACCTACAACATTCAAATCAAGCGCGTCCTCAAGGGCAAGCTGAACCTGGCCATCGCCGACGGTTCGGTGACTGTCGACGGTCGCGAGATCTATACTGCCGAAGGCCTTCGGGTCGGCGTATTCACTTCCACTGACAACTTTTAAGGGTTATCCGCATGCGCCGCGTCGTTATCACTGGTCTGGGCATCGTTTCTTGCCTGGGCAATGACAAAGAGACCGTCACCGCTAACCTGCGTGCAAGTCGCCCTGGCATCCGCTTCAACCCGGAATATGCCGAAATGGGTCTGCGTAGCCAGGTTTCCGGCTCCATCGACCTGCCCCTCGAAGAACTGATCGATCGCAAGATCTATCGCTTCGTCGGCCACGCTGCCGCCTACGCCTACCTGGCCATGAAAGACGCGATCGCCGATTCGGGCCTGAGCGAAGACCAGGTTTCGAACGTACGCACCGGCCTGATTGCCGGCTCCGGCGGCGCATCGACCCTCAACCAGATGGAAGCGCTGGATATCCTGCGCGAAAAAGGCGTGAAGCGCGTTGGCCCGTACCGTGTAACGCGGACCATGGGCAGCACCGTTTCCGCCTGCCTCGCGACGCCGTTCGCCATCAAGGGTGTGAACTACTCGATCTCCTCCGCGTGCGCCACCAGCGCCCACTGCATCGGGACTGCCGTTGAGCAGATCCAGCTGGGCAAGCAGGACATCGTATTCGCCGGCGGCGGTGAAGAAGAGCATTGGAGCCAGTCGTTCCTGTTCGACGCCATGGGCGCACTGTCCACCCAGTACAACGAAACCCCAGAGAAAGCCTCTCGCGCCTACGACGCCAAGCGTGACGGTTTCGTCATCGCCGGCGGTGGCGGCATGGTCGTGGTTGAAGAGCTGGAACACGCTCTGGCCCGCGGCGCCAAGATCTACGCGGAAATCGTCGGCTACGGCGCGACGTCCGACGGCTACGACATGGTTGCCCCAAGCGGCGAAGGCGCGATCCGCTGCATGCAGATGGCCATGTCCACCGTTGATACCCCAATCGACTACCTGAACACCCACGGCACCTCGACTCCGGTCGGCGACGCCAAGGAAATGGAAGGCGTGCGCGCGGTATTCGGCGACAAGGCTCCGGCCATCAGCTCTACCAAGAGCCTGTCGGGTCACTCCCTGGGCGCCGCCGGCGTTCACGAAGCGATCTACTGCCTGCTGATGATGGAAGGCAACTTCATGGCCGGCTCGGCCAACATCGACGAGCTGGACCCAGCCGTTGCTGATATGCCGATCCTGACCAAGACCCGTGAAGATGCAAAAATCGACACCGTGATGAGCAACAGCTTCGGCTTCGGTGGCACCAATGCCACCCTCGTGCTGAAACGCTGGCAGGGCAAGTAAGCCTCGCAGGTTGATCACATGAAAAAGCCCCGACTGGTTCGGGGCTTTTTTTTGCGCTTTGATTTGAAACCGCGTCGCCTTCATCGCAGGCAAGCCAGCTCCCACCTTCGATCGCGTTCATCCTGAAGGAATGCAGTCCAGTGTGGGAGCTGGCTTGCCTGCGAACGGGTCAACCCGGTTCCCCGCCCTACACCGAAAACCGCGCCACCATCGAATTCAGGTCCACCGCCAACCGCGACAACTCCTGGCTCGCCGCGCTGGTCTGGTTCGCCCCGGCAGACGTCTGGTGCGCCAGGTCGCGGATATTCGTCAAGTTACGATCCACCTCCCGCGCCACTGCTGCCTGCTGCTCCGAAGCACTGGCAATCAACAGGTTGCGCTCGTTGATCAGGGTGAATGCCGAGGCGATCTCTTCCAGCGCCGTGCCGGCAGACTTGGCGATATCCAGCGTGGAACGCGCCCGCGTGTTGCTCTGTTGCATGGAACTGACGGCCTGGTCGGTGCCCTGCTGAATCCCACTGATCATCTGCTCGATTTCCTGGGTCGACTGTTGCGTGCGATGGGCCAAGGCACGCACTTCATCGGCCACTACCGCAAAACCGCGCCCGGCATCCCCGGCTCGCGCCGCTTCAATGGCCGCGTTCAGTGCCAGCAGGTTGGTTTGCTCGGCAATCGAGCGAATCACGTCCAGGACTTTACTGATGCCATAGACCTTTTGCGCCAGCGCCTCGACCTGGGTCACATTGGCGGTCACATCGGTAGCCAGGGCTTCAATCGACACCACCGTCTGCTGCACCTGCTCACGGCCCTGCTGGGCAATGCGGTCAGAATCGCGTGAAGCATGGGACGTGGCCACCGCGTTGCTCGCCACCTCTTCCACCGCCGCCGTCATCTGGTTGACCGCCGTGGCCGCCTGTTCGATCTCCTGGTTCTGCTGATGCAGGCCGCGCGTGGCATCCTCCGTCACGCAACTGAGTTCTTCGGAAGCAGAAGCCAATTGGTTGGACGATTCAGCAATGCGCCGGATAGTATCGCGCAGATTCTCTTGCATGCCCTTGAGAGCCTGCTGCAAACGCGCCGGCTCATCGCTGCCGCTCACGCGGATCTCACCGGTCAGGTCGCCGCTGGCCACGCCCTGAGCTACTTTCAGCGATTGGGCCAGCGGTAGCACGATGCTGCGGGTCAGCCAGACCGCCAGGCCAATGGTGATCAATGCCGTGAGGATGATCATGCCAATCACCCCGGTACGCGACTGACTGAAAACGCTTTGCGCGAGGCTGGCCGCCTGGTTGGCACTGGTTTTATTGAGGGTGACCAGATCGCGCAACGTGACGGCGATTTGATCGGCGAGCTGATTCATCTCACCGTTGGCCACTTTGATCGCTTCATCGAGCCGGTTGGCCTTGGAAAACGCCATTACCTGATCCTGACGTTGCAGGTATTGCTGTTCCTGGGCCTTGAAACGATCGAACAGCGTGCGCTCTTCAGGGAGCACGATCAGCCCTTCGTAGAGGGCTTGCGCATGGGGCATGCCATTCTTGAGGTCGGTCAGTTTCTGCTCGTTTTGTGCCAGCGCCTGCGGATCGCGGTTAACCAACAAGCGCAGGGTCAGCGCACGCACGCGCAGCAGGTCCTGATTCATCTCCCCCACCGCCATGACGCTGGGCAACCAGTTGTTCTCTACCTGGTCCGACTGCTGGCGCATATTGGCCATCTGCAACAGGGCAAAGCCGCCCAACGCGAATACCATCAAGGCCAGCACGCCAAAGCCCAAGCCGGCGCGAGGCGCGATATTCAAACTACGGATATTCATGCCTGGATTCCTTCCAAAAAAGTACTGCATCCACCTGCAGTGTGGTCTTGGAAGTTATCGGCACCCTCCGCCATTTATGTAAGACGAAAACGCGATATCAATGCACCTGACCATTGCCAGGCGGCTTGGGCAGGATGGCAAGGAAATTATCCCGCGCCACCTTGTGCGCCACCTCCTCGGGCAATGCATCGAGGAAGGGCTCGAAGCGACGCATCTCCTTACCTAACTTATTGAAACGCCCTACCACGTCAGATCCCAGCATAAAGCGCTCAGGGAAGCGCTCCACCAGCTTCACCCACTCCTGCCGAGGCTGACCCGCCTCATCCAGCAGATAGGGCGTGAGCATGCTCCAGGACAGGTCGATATACAGGTTGGGGTACGCCTCGAGCATGCGGTTCAAGGTGGGCAGCAAAAAGTCCATCTGCACCTGATGCCGGTGAATTTCCTTGCTGGTGCCAGCATGGGCCCAGATAAAGCGCGTATGCGGGTGGTTACGCAACGGCTCTTCGACTTCCGCCAGGTACAGTGGGTTACGCTCTCGCTTGGAAGTGATGTTGGAGTGCAGCATCACGGGCAGGTCGTTTTCGGCGGCCAGGTGGTAGATACGCGTCATGGCTTCGTTGTTGGCGCGGGGCGTGTCGCCTGAGGTCAGGGCGGTAAGGTCGTCATGGCGGGTAAACACTTCACCGATACCCTGCCACAGGCCGGGGTTGAGGTCGATCATGCGCTGGATATGGGCAGCGGAGTTCTTGTCGTTGGGGTTGAAGCCGGCCAGGAACGGGTGAAAGTGCTGGCGCTGCTCGGGGGTCAGCTTATTGACCGCTGCCGCGACAATCACATCGGTGGCGCTGTACCAATAGGCATCGGCGTCATCACCAGCGTAGTAGCGGGGGCGCTTGGGCTCGTCTTCGTGCCATTTCTTGGCCACGGGGATGCCGGAAATCATTACATGTTCGATGCGGTTCTCGGACATCGCCTTGAGCAGTTTGTCCATGCCTGCCGTTTCCTGGAAAAAATCCACGTAATGCATGTGCGCGTCACTGTAGGCATAGTCGCGGGCATGCGCGGCAAGGCTGCTGGCAGCGAGCAACAAGGCAAGACTCAGGCGGGTCCGAAGCACGGTGAAACCTCAATCAGGGCTGATACGGGTAGACCTTGCGCCTACCTTCGAGGTTCAGCGCGGAAAAACTGGAACACTTGGGCGCCAGCATGCTCTATAACTGCATGACCTTCATCCTGCCCCTTGAGAGGTTCGCCATGCCTGTTACCGTTAATACATTGAACGCTGAAAACTTCCGTCACAGCGTCAATATCAATCACCACGAACTGTTTACCGACCTGCCAAAGAGCCTGGGTGGCGACGACTCGGCGCCCTCTCCCCACGACTATTTCGATGCTGCGCTGGCGTCATGCAAAGCCCTGACGGTCAAGCTCTATGCGCAGAAGAAAGATATCCCGCTCACCGGCGTGACCGTTGAAGTGACCCACGACGCCGCCGAAGAGCAGAAAGGCAAATACAAACTCAGCGTCAAATTGACCCTCAAGGGTGTGCTGAGCGATGAGCAGCGCGAGGAGTTGCATCGCGTTGCGGACAAGTGCCCGGTACACAAGCTGATGACCACCGCCGAAATCAGCATCGAGACGAAATTATCGGAAGGTGCCTTCAGCGCATAGCGCCAACGTCCCATCGGGCGGGTTATGCTCAGACGCATCCAACCCGCTCAGACAGGGATGCACCATGACCACCCTTACCGTGATCCGCCCCCGCGCCGAAGATGTCGAAGGGCAGCCGATCCTGCGCCCGCTGCCTTCCCGTGAATGCCGTAGCGTCGGGCCCTTTGTGTTTTTCGACCATATGCTGCCCACCGCCTATGCACCGGGTACCGGCATGAATATCCGCCAACATCCGCATATCGGCCTGTCTACCCTCACCTACCTGTTTGAAGGCGCCTTGCAGCACAAGGACAGCCTCGGCTCGGATCAGGTGGTGCAGGCCGGCGATGTCAGCTGGATGACCGCTGGCAGCGCGATTGCCCATGTCGAGCGTACCCCCGAAGCGCTCAAGGCCAGTGGTTTCAACCTGCACGGCCTGCAGGTGTGGCTGGCCTCCCCCAAGGACCACGAGACCGGCCCCGGCCATTACAGCCATCACCCGGCGGCGAGCTTGCCGGTGAGCGATAACCTGGGCGTGCAGGTGCGCCTGATTGCCGGTGATGGTTTCTGTCTCAAGTCACCAGTGCCGGTGCTCTCGCCGACGTTGTATGCCGAGGTGCAGATGCAAACAGCCACCACCTTGCTGATCCCCGATGAGCATGAGGAGCGCGCGGTGTATGTGCTGGAAGGTGAGGCGCAGCTCGACGGTGAGCCGCTGGCAGTGCATAGCCTGGTGGTATTGCCGCCAGGGCAAGAGATGACATTGTTTGCCGAAACCGACTGCCACGTGGTGGTGTTTGGCGGGGCGCCGCTGGACGGGCCGCGGCGGATCAACTGGAATTTCGTGGCGAGCGATCCGGCAGTGATCGAGCACGCCAGACAGCGCTGGGCTGCTGGGGACTGGCCGAGGGTGCCGGGGGAGTCAGAACGAATTGAGTTGCCTGTGAAATAGCTATCGCAGGCAAGCCAGCTCCCACACTGGATGGGTGTACACCTTAAAATGTGGGAGCTGGGCATGCCCGCGATGGCGTCAGGTCAGGCGCCGCAGAGTCAGCCCTTGAACACTTCATCCAACAGGTTATGCATCGACTGGAAAGCCCGCGCAGCGGTCTTCGCGTCGTACATCATCTTGCCTGGCACATTGGCATGGGGATCGGTGAAGGAATGCACTGCGCCGCCGTAGCTCAGCAACTGCCAATCCACACCCGCTGCGTTCATTTCCCCTTCGAACGCTGGCAGTTGCTCTTTGGGCACCAATGGATCGGACGCACCATGCAATACCAACACTGAACCCTTGATGTTTTTCGCATCCGCCGGGTTCGGCGTGTCGAGGGTACCGTGGAAAGAGACAGCCGCCTTCACCGGCGCACCGGTACGTGCCAATTCCAGAGCGCAGCAACCGCCGAAGCAGAAACCGAAGGTTGCCAGCTTCGACTTATCAACGGCTGCCTCGGTCTGGCCTTGCAGTTGCTCGAAGGCCGCCTGCATACGCTTGTTCAACAATGGACGATCATTTTTCAACGGCATCATCGCTGCGCCGGCTTCATCGCCATTGGTCGGGCGTACAGTTTGCCCATACAAGTCGGCAATCAGCACCACGTAGCCTTTGCCGGCAACACTCTTGGCGATTTCTTCGGCACCCGCACTCACGCCCATCCAGTTCGGTGCCATCAGCAGCCCCGGCAGCGGGCCCTTGTGGCTGGCATCGAACGCCAGGCGGCTTTCATAAGACTGGCCATCAATCTGATAGACCACGGAACGTACTGTGACTTGGCTCATCATTTTCTCCAGTTGAGGAGGATTAACGAAAAAACCCGCCGAAGCGGGTTTTTTCTACAACGGTGTTAAACCGACAATTCAACCAACAGCTTGTTCAGTCGGCGCACATAGGCGGCCGGGTCTTTGAGGCTGTCGCCAGCGGCCAGAGCCGCTTGGTCGAAGAGGATGTGCGACAGGTCGCCAAACCGCTCTTCGCTCTGCTCGCCATCGAGTTTCTCGATCAGCGGGTGAGCCGGGTTGAATTCGAAGATCGGCTTGGAGTCCGGGACCTTCTGGCCGCTGGCTTCAAGGATCTGACGCATCTGCATGCCCAGGTCCTGCTCGCCAATGGCCAGGATCGCCGGGGAGTCGGTCAGGCGGTGGGAAACACGCACTTCACTGACTGCTTCGCCCAGGGACGCCTTGATCCGTTCAACCAGGCCCTCTTTGGACTTGGCGACTTCTTCGGCGGCTTTCTTGTCTTCCTCGGAATCCAGGTTGCCCAGGTCCAGGTCGCCACGGGCAACGTCAACGAACGACTTGCCGTCGAACTCGGTGAGGTAGCTCATCAGCCACTCATCGATACGGTCGGTCAGCAGCAGCACTTCGATGCCTTTCTTGCGGAAGACTTCCAGGTGCGGGCTGTTTTTAACCTGCGCGTAGGTTTCGCCAGTCAGGTAGTAGATCTTGTCCTGACCTTCCTTGGCGCGTGCCAGGTAGTCAGCCAGGGACACAACCTGCTCGCCGTCTTCGCCCTGAGTCGAAGCAAAACGCAGCAGGCCGGCGATTTTTTCCTTGTTGGCAAAGTCTTCCGCCGGGCCTTCCTTCATCACCTGACCGAAGTTTTTCCAGAAGCTCTTGTATTGCTCAGGCTCGTTCTTCGCCAGTTTTTCCAACATGTCGAGCACACGCTTGGTCAGCGCCGACTTCATGGAGTCGATGATCGGGTCTTTTTGCAGGATTTCCCGCGACACGTTCAGCGACAGGTCGTTGGAGTCGACCACGCCCTTGATAAAGCGCAGGTACAGCGGCAGGAAGGATTCCGCCTGGTCCATCACGAACACGCGCTGCACGTAGAGCTTCAAGCCCTTCGGCGCTTCGCGCTGGTACAGGTCGAACGGAGCACGGGCCGGTACGTAGAGCAGCGAGCTGTATTCCAGCTTGCCTTCAACCTTGTTGTGGCTCCAGCTCAGCGGGTTTTCGTAGTCGTGGCCGATGTGCTTGTAGAACTCCTGGTATTCCTCGTCCTTGATCTCGGTACGCGGACGGGTCCACAGGGCGCTGGCGCGGTTGACGGTTTCCCATTCCTCGGCAGGCTTCTCTTCGCCTTCGGCAGCCGTCTGTTCTTTCGGCAGCTCGATCGGCAAAGCGATGTGGTCGGAGTATTTCTTGATGATGTTGCGCAGGCGCCAGCCATCAGCGAATTCGTCTTCACCGGATTTCAGGTGCAGCACGATGCGGGTACCGCGATCTGCCTTGTCGACAGTGGCAATTTCAAACTCGCCCTCGCCTTTGGACGCCCAATGCACGCCTTCGCTGGCGTCGAGGCCGGCACGACGGCTGAATACTTCAACCTTGTCGGCAACGATGAAGGCCGAATAGAAGCCCACGCCGAATTGGCCGATCAGATGAGAGTCTTTTTTCTGGTCGCCCGACAGGTTCTTCATGAAATCTGCGGTGCCGGATTTGGCGATGGTACCCAAGTGGGTAATCGCGTCTTCACGGCTCATGCCGATACCGTTGTCTTCGATCGTGACGGTCTTGGCGTCCTTGTCGTAGCTCACACGGATTTTCAGTTCCGCGCCACCTTCCAGCAACTCAGGCTTGGACAGGGCTTCGAAACGTAATTTGTCGACAGCGTCAGAGGCGTTCGAGATCAATTCGCGAAGGAAGATTTCCTTGTTGGAATACAGCGAATGGATCATGAGGTGCAGCAGTTGCTTCACCTCGGTCTGGAAGCCCAGGGTTTCCTTTTGAGTTTCCACACTCATGGTCATCAAACTCCAATTGGATGGCAGTGGCCGCGCCCGAAAGGGTTGGCGGCGGGTTGTCATCAAAGTTGGGGGCTAAGACCGGGATTTCAAGGGCGGGCCAATTCCTCAATCTTGAAATGTGCGCGGGCGGTGGCAATCGGCTCGGCCTCGGTGGTTTGCCAGGCGGTGATCGCCACATTGGCGACGCGCCGGCCCTGGCGGCACACCTGGCATTTGGCGTAAGTGTCGCGAAACTGGCCGGCGCGCAGGTAATCCAGGGAAAAATCGATGATTTTTGGCAGGCCCGGAGCCCCGGTAAATACCCTTAGATGCAGGGCCGCCGACAGCTCCATGAAGCCGGCGATCACCCCGCCGTGCAACGCTGGCAATATGGGGTTACCAATATTGTCCTTGTTGGCCGGCAGGCGAAACAGCAGCTCATCTCCCAGACGGGTGCATTCGATGCCGATCAGCTTGGCGTAGGGCACCAAGCCCAGCAGGGCGTCGTAGTTGCCACGCTCGAGAGCCTGCTCCAGACGGGTCTTGAATCGATGCGTCATGCCTGCTCTCCCTTGATCGTGCTGCCCAGCCCTTGCGTACCTTTTAGGCGCTTGCCCATACGCATGAACGTGCCCACCACATGGGCGATGGGTTGTTGCGGGTCATCCTGATAGGCGAACCCGCGCGTGAAGATCACATCGGTGGTCACCCGGTAACATTGCGCGAAGCCATACACCGGCTTGTGCGGCTCGGCTGCACGCATGTAGTCGATACGCAGGTCCAGGGTCGGGCACACCTCGAATTCGGATAATACGCACAAGGTGGCCATGCCGCAGGCTGTGTCCATCAACGAGGTCAGGGCGCCACCATGAATCACGCAGGTTGCGGGATCAGCAACAAGATGTGGCCCATACGGCAACACCAGGGTCATGCCCTCCTCGCTTGCAGCGTGGACAGCCACACCCAGCACCTGACAATGGCGCAGCGCCGAGACAAAGCGCGCAGCACGCTCTAACAAGGGGTTTTCGGTCATTGTTTTTAGACTCTTATTAGTGTGAAAGCAGCGGACTAAATCGCCGGAAAAAGTTTTTGTGCGAAAAGCGTTATATATCTGTGGGACAAAAGGAACTAATGCTGGCCCCTTGGGTTCGAAAGGCCAGTAGATATCTTCAATAAGGAGAAACACCCCATGCGCAAGACATTAGCTATTTCCATGATGCTGGCCGCTGCACTCGGTCTGGCTGCCTGCGACAAGAAATCCGAAGACAAAGCCCAAGATGCCGCTGCACATTCTGAGCAAGCACAGCAAGACATGGCTAAAGCACAGGATAAAGTGAACGACGCTGCGAAAGAAAACGCCGAAGCTGCCAAAGCTCAGGCTGAATCGAACGCCGAAGCTGCAAAAGAAGCTGCACCTGCCGCACCTGCAGAACCTGCCAAGCAGTAATTGCCGGTTGTGAACCTGTAGTGCTGCAAAAGAAAGCCCGCTTATAAAGCGGGCTTTTCTTTGCCTGCTGTTTTATCCGGCCTTTAAGAAACACTCTCTTTTGCAGCATCCGAAGCTTGCATATTAGTCGGGGTATACACCATCACCTGCAAGACGTCGGAGTGAAACTCGCGGCGATAAAGCACCAATACCACCCCGCTGCTCATCAACATGAACAACCAAGGGCTGACAAACCAGGCCAGCATGGTCATGCCGAAGTAATAAGCGCGCAGCCCAAAGTTGAACTGGTTGGCCGCCATCGAAATCACCCGCGCCGCCCGCAAGGCAAATGCATTGCGCTCCTGCTCCGACACGTGCCGCTCACCAATCATCGGCGCCGAGCCCACCAGCACCGCAGCGAAGTTGTACTGACGCATGCACCAGCTGAAAGTAAAAAACGCATAGACAAATACCAGGGCCAGGCACAGCAACTTGATCTCCGACATGCCTTGGGAGGCCTGCTGCACCATAGGAATGTCTGCCAGCAACGACACCGCCCGCTCGGAAGCACCGAGCACGGTCAGAATACCCGCAAGGATGATCAAGGTGCTGGAGGCAAAGAACGAGGCATTACGTTCCAGGTTGCCGATCACGCTGGCATCGGCGATACGGTTATCGCGCAACAACATGCGACGCATCCAGTCTTCGCGGTACAGGTGCAATACGCTGGCCAGGCAGGCCGTATCCCGGGCTTTCCAGGTGGCATAACGGGTATAGCCACCCCAGCACAGGATGAACCAGAGGGCGGCAAGCAGATGGACTTGATTGGTTTCGACGAACGACATGCGGGTCCTTGTACACAGGATGATAGGGCCGACACGGTCCAAATGTGGGAGCTGGCTTGCCTGCGATAGCGTCTTTGCAGTCACCACCGCGCCAACCGATGTACCGCCATCGCAGGCAAGCCAGCTTCCACACCGACCGGTGTTTTCAACTTGAGATTTTTGACGCCTTCCCCAAAAAAAAGACACTGCCATCGACTCAAAAAAATGCCCCGTATCGTTTGATACGGGGCATTTCAGTGCAGCACAAACCGCGGGTTATGCGACGGCTTCGCTACGCTTGCCCAGCATACGGTCGATCACCACGGCCACCACCAGCGTCATCACTGATGGCACCAACCACGCCAAGCCTTGCTCGCTCAGCGGCAAGTTTGCCAATTGTGTAGGCATCCAACCCGCCAGGCCCGCGCCCTTGAGTGCGTCGATACAACCAAAGATGAATGACACCAACATCACCGGGCCGACGATACGGCCCTGTTCCTGCCAGAAGCCTTTGCAGAAACTCAGGGCTACCAGCACGATGCACGGCGGGTAGATCGCTGTAAGCACCGGAATCGAGAACGCGATCAGTTTGGTCAGGCCCAGGTTGGACACGAACAGCGAGAACAACGCCAGAATCACCACCAGTGTCTTGTAGGACAGCGGCAGGATTTTGCTGAAGTACTCGGCGCAGGCGCAGGTCAGGCCGACGGCAGTGACCAGGCACGCCAGGGAGATCAGCACGGCGAGGAAGCCGCTGCCCAGGGAGCCGAAGGTGTGTTGCACATAAGCGTGCAGTACGGCTGCGCCGTTGCTGGCACCGGCAGCCACGGCATGGCTGCCCGAACCCAGGCGGAACAGGCTGATGTACACCAGCGCCAGGCCCACGCCGGCAATCAGGCCGGCGATAATGGCGTAACGGGTGATCAATTGGGGCGACTCGACACCCCGTGAACGGATCGCGTTGACGATCACGATGCCGAACACCAGCGCACCCAGCGTATCCATGGTCAGGTAACCATTGATAAAGCCCTGGGAGAACGGTGCGGCCACGTATTCCGGCGTAGCGACGCCCACTTCACCGGCCGGCAACGCAAACGCGGCAATGCCGAGGATGGCCAGGGCGATGATCTTCAGCGGCGCGAGGAAGCGGCCCACGGTGTCCAGCAGTCGACCTGGGTACAGGGACACAAAGAACACCACCAGGAAATACACCGAGCTGTAGAGGAACAGCGCCAACGGGCTTTCACCGGTCAGTGGCGCCAGGCCCACTTCGAATGACACGGTCGCAGTACGCGGGGTAGCGAACAGCGGCCCCACCGCCAGGTACGCCGCCGCCGCCAGCAGGCCACCGGCGATCTTGCCGATCGGGCTGCTCAGCGCATCCATGCCACCACCGACCTTGGCCAGGGCAATCACGGTGACCACCGGCAAACCGACCGCGGTGATCAAAAAGCCAAGCGCCGCCATCCAGACATGGGGCCCGGACTGCAAACCCACGATAGGCGGGAAGATGATGTTGCCAGCGCCCACGAACAGGGCAAAGGTCATAAAGCCCAGCGCCAGGATATCCTGGCTTTTCAACACTTTCATTTGAGGAAATACCACACTACTGAATCGGAATTTAGAGAGGGCTTCCCTATGGATGAGGGAAATGCTGCCGGCCCTTATGGGGACCGACCGGTCTAGCGCGCAGCTTCCTTTTGGGATGCGGACGCATAAAGAGGCGGCTAGAGTACAGAATCAGGCTGACAAACGCACTGTTGCGGGGCGAACTGTCCGATAAGCGACATTTGAATGTCGCGTTTTCATACTTAATTGGGCAATGCTGGCCCCTGTGGGAGCTGGCTTGCCTGCGATGGCATCGACTCGATGTGTCTGATGCACCGAGGTGCCTGCATCGCAGGCAAGCCAGCTCCCACACGGGACCAAGTACATCCTCACTCTATTTCAGAATGCACAAAGGCCACCCGAAGGTGGCCTTTGTGTGGTGAAGCGTCAGCTAAGCGCGAGGCTTACTTGACAGCCCAACCGGTCAGCTCGGCCAGGGCCTTGCCGATGTCTGCCAGCGAACGCACGGTTTTCACACCTGCGTCTTGCAGTGCAGCGAACTTCTCGTCTGCAGTGCCTTTGCCGCCAGAGATGATTGCGCCAGCATGGCCCATGCGCTTGCCCGCAGGGGCAGTCACACCAGCGATGTAGGAAACAACCGGCTTGGTCACGTGTGCCTTGATGTAGGCAGCCGCTTCTTCTTCAGCCGAACCGCCGATCTCACCGATCATCACGATCGCTTCGGTCTTCGGGTCTTCCTGGAACAGCTTCAGGATGTCGATGAAGTTGGAGCCTGGGATCGGGTCACCGCCGATGCCGACGCAAGTCGACTGACCGAAACCGGCGTCAGTGGTCTGCTTCACAGCTTCGTAGGTCAGGGTGCCGGAACGGGAAACGATACCGACCTTGCCTGGCAAGTGAATGTGACCTGGCATGATGCCGATCTTGCATTCGCCTGGAGTGATCACGCCTGGGCAGTTAGGGCCGATCAGGACTACACCCAGTTCGTCGCACTTAACTTTAGCGTCCAGCATGTCCAGGGTAGGAATGCCTTCGGTGATGCACACGATCAGCTTGATGCCGCCGAATGCCGCTTCCAGGATCGAGTCCTTGCAGAAAGGAGCTGGAACGTAGATCACGCTGGCAGTGGCGCCAGTGGCTTCTACCGCTTCTTTCACGGTGTTGAACACTGGCAGGCCCAGGTGCTCGGTGCCGCCTTTGCCCGGAGTTACGCCACCAACCATCTGGGTGCCGTATTCAATGGCTTGCTGGGTGTGGAAACTACCTTGCGAACCGGTAATACCCTGGCAGATAACTTTGGTGTCTTTATTGATCAGGACGCTCATTACTTGCCCTCCGCAGCTTTGACAACTTGTTGAGCAGCGTCGGTCAGGCTGGTAGCCGCGATGATGTTCAAACCGCTTTCTGCCAGTACTTTAGCGCCCAGTTCAGCGTTGTTACCTTCAAGGCGAACAACAACCGGGATTTTAACGCCGACTTCTTTCACTGCACCGATGATGCCTTCGGCAATCATGTCGCAACGAACGATGCCGCCGAAGATGTTGACCAGTACTGCTGCGACGTTGGAGTCGGACAGGATGATCTTGAACGCTTCGGTAACGCGTTCCTTGGTAGCGCCACCACCTACGTCGAGGAAGTTGGCTGGCTTGCCGCCATGCAGGTTGACGATGTCCATGGTACCCATGGCCAGGCCGGCACCGTTGACCATGCAGCCGATGTTGCCTTCCAGGGCCACGTAGTTCAGTTCGAACTTGGCAGCGTGCGCTTCGCGCGGATCGTCTTGCGACGGATCGTGGAAAGTCTTCAGCTTGGGCTGACGGTACATGGCGTTGGCGTCGATGTTGATCTTGGCATCAAGGCAATGCAGGTCGCCGTCAGCCTTGATCACCAGCGGGTTCACTTCCAGCAGGGCCAGATCGTGATCCTGGAACAGTTTGGCCAGACCTACGAAGATCTTGGCGAACTGGGCAACTTGCTTGCCTTCCAGACCCAGCTGGAACGCCAGTTCACGACCCTGGAACGGCTGTGCGCCAACCAGTGGATCGATAGTGGCCTTCAGAATTTTTTCTGGGGTTTCGTGAGCGATTTTCTCGATGTCCACGCCACCTTCGGTGGAAGCCATGAACACGATGCGACGGCTCGAACGGTCAACGACAGCGCCCAGGTACAGCTCTTTAGCGATATCAGTGCACGATTCAACCAGGATCTTGGTGACTGGCTGGCCATTGGCATCAGTCTGGTAAGTCACCAGACGCTTGCCCAGCCACTGCTGTGCGAAGGCCTTGGCGTCTTCTTTGCTGCGAACCAGCTTAACGCCGCCCGCTTTACCGCGACCACCGGCGTGGACCTGGGCTTTGACAACCCACTCGCTGCCACCGATTTTGTCGCAAGCTTCTGCTGCTGCTTCCGGGGTGTCTACTGCGTAGCCCTTGGAAACTGGCAGGCCGTATTCAGCGAACAGCTGCTTACCCTGATACTCGTGAAGATTCATGCTTTTTACCGTCTTCGTTAGGTACTGCGCATTCGGCGCTGCGCTCATTATGAGTGCCGCACCACCTGTGACTGCTGCTTGCGCAACTTGCGGGGCTTATGGCCCGTAAAGCTGCGCAAGGCTGCGTCCAGCGGATATTCCGCGGTGAGTCTTGCGCGCAAGGCTCACGACGGGCAACTCCGCCGTGGTTTCTTATTATCTCGCTTAGCGCTTCTTCTTGTTGGCGATGTGGATGGCACCGCCATTCACTGCCAACGCTGCTTCGTGCAACGCTTCGGACAGGGTCGGATGGGAGAAGACCATCATACCCAGGTCCTCGGCACTGGTGCCGAATTCCATACCGATCGCGCCTTGCTGAACCAGTTCTGCAGCGCTTGGGCCAATCACGTGGACGCCCAATACGCGGTCAGTCTTGGCATCAGCGATGACTTTGACAAAACCACCGGTGTCGTTGGCTGCCATGGCACGGCCGGAAGCGGCGAACGGGAAGGTGCCGACGTTAACTTCAACGCCTTCAGCTTTCAACTGCTGTTCGTTCTTGCCGACCCATGCGATTTCCGGGTGGGTGTAGATAACCGACGGGATCAGGTCGTAGTTCATCTGGGTCTTGTGACCCTTGATGCGCTCGACGACCATGATGCCTTCCTCGGAAGCCTTGTGGGCCAGCATCATGCCACGAACCACGTCGCCGATCGCATATACGCCCGGTACGGTGGTTGCGCAGTGATCATCAACGTGGATGAAGCCACGCTCGTCGATGTTCACGCCGCTGTCGGAAGCCAGCAGGTCGTTGGTCACTGGACGGCGACCAACGGCAACGATCAGCTTGTCGAAGGTGATGGTCTGCTCGCCGTCTTTATCGGTGTAGGTCACCACGACTTCTTCGCCGTTGACCTTGGAGCCGGTGACACGGGCGCCGAGCTTGATGTCCAGACCTTGTTTGGTCAGGGTTTTCAGCGCCTCTTTGGAGACTGCAGTGTCGGCCGCCAGCAGGAACGTGTCCAGGGCTTCCAGCACGGTGACTTCAGCGCCCAGACGGGACCATACCGAACCCAGTTCCAGACCGATTACGCCAGCGCCGATCACGCCCAGGCGCTTAGGCACAGCCTGGAATTCCAGGGCGCCAGTCGAATCAACGATCACGTTGTTGTCAACTGGAGCAGGCGGAATGTCGATTGGACGCGAGCCAGGAGCCAGGATCACGTTTTCGGCTTCGATGACTTCAACCGAACCGTCTGGCTTGGTGACTTCGACTTTCTTGCCGGCCAGCAGCTTGCCGTGACCCTGAATGGAAGTCACACCGTTGGCCTTGAACAAGGTGGCAACGCCGGAAGTCAGGCCTTTGACGATGTTGGCTTTACGGCCGACCATTGCTGGCACGTCCATGGTCACGCCAGCATGGTTGATGCCGTGGATCGCGAAGCCGTCTTGGGCTTCGTGGAATTTCCAGGAGCTGTCCAGCAGCGCCTTGGAAGGAATGCAACCAACGTTCAGGCAGGTACCGCCCAGCGCCAGTTTGCCTTCCTTGTCGGTGTACTTTTCGATGCAAGCAGTCGAGAGGCCCAGTTGCGCAGCCTTGATGGCGGCAACATAGCCGCCAGGGCCTGCACCAATCACTACAACGTCAAATTTCTGTGTCATGAAAATAGATCCTCTATTTGCGACAAGCTTCTAGCCACAAGCTGCAAGCCAAGCTGCTTTTTCCTACAGCTTGTAGCTCGCAACTTGCAGCTGCTTCTATCAGATGTCCAGGAGCAGGCGAGCCGGGTCTTCCAGCAGGTTCTTGATGGTCACCAGGAACGTCACGGCTTCTTTACCATCGATCAGGCGGTGATCGTAAGACAATGCCAGGTACATCATTGGGCGGATCACGACCTGGCCGTTGATGGCCATCGGACGCTGGATGATATTGTGCATGCCCAGGATCGCGGCTTGCGGTGGGTTGACGATCGGCGTCGACATCATCGAACCGAAGGTACCACCGTTAGTGATGGTGAAGGTACCGCCGGTCATCTCGTCGATGGTCAGCTTGCCGTCACGGGCTTTCTTGCCGAAGCCGGCGATGCCGCCTTCGATTTCGGCCAGGCTCATCAGCTCGGCGTTACGCAGCACTGGAACCACCAGGCCACGGTCGCTGGACACGGCAACGCCGATATCTGCATAGCCGTGGTAAACGATGTCGCCGCCGTCGATGGAAGCGTTGACTGCCGGGAAGCGCTTGAGTGCTTCGGTGGCCGCTTTCACGAAGAACGACATGAAGCCCAGGCGCACGCCGTTGTGGGACTTCTCGAACAGGTCCTTGTACTTGGAGCGCAGGGCCATGACTTCAGTC
Source organism: Pseudomonas sp. HN8-3 (assembly GCF_020790195.1). Classification (NCBI taxonomy): domain Bacteria; kingdom Pseudomonadati; phylum Pseudomonadota; class Gammaproteobacteria; order Pseudomonadales; family Pseudomonadaceae; genus Pseudomonas; species Pseudomonas sp. HN8-3. The sequence goes on along the minus strand of NZ_CP086206.1, from coordinate 1,946,752 downwards.
ATGTCGACTTCGTTGAACGTGGTCAGCATCGCCATGTTCGACTGCGCTTCAACCAGGCGCTTGGCCACGGTGGCACGCACGCGAGTCATCGGTACGCGCTTCTCGGTACGGTCGCCGGCAGCGAACACCGGGGCAGCAGCCGCTGGAGCAGCAGCCTTGGCAGGCGCGGCAGCCGGAGCGTTCTTCTTGGCTTCAACCGCAGCAACCACGTCTTCCTTGGTCACGCGGCCGTCTTTGCCGGTGCCCTTGATGGAAGCCAGGTTGATGCCGTTCTCTTCAGCCAGTTGACGCGCAGCTGGTGCAGCGATTGGATCTTCGCCACCGGCTGCCGGTGCAGCGGCAGGCGCCGAAGCAGCCGGTGCAGCAGCAGCGGCGGCAGGAGCAGGAGCTGCAGCAGCGCTGCCCTCTTCGATCGAACCCAGTACCTGGTTCGACAGAACGGTAGCGCCCTCTTCAGCCACGATCGCGCCCAGCACGCCGTCAGCTTCGGCCAACACTTCCAGTACGACTTTGTCAGTCTCGATGTCGACGATCAGGTCGTCACGCTTGACGGCCTCGCCTGGTTTCTTGTGCCAGGTGGCAACGGTGCCATCGGCAACCGATTCCGGGAATGACGGGGCTTTGATTTCGATAGCCATTATCTGTAGGTCCTTAAAATTCGGTTTCAGTCAGCGCGAAGGCGTTAAACAGTGAAAGCATCTTGCAGCAGTTTTTCCTGCTGCTCGGCGTGCATCGACGCATAGCCACACGCAGGTGCAGCAGAAGCATCACGACCGGCGTACTCAAGGACCAGGGCCTTGTTGTGGTTGCCGATGCTGCGACGCAGATGATGCTGGCTGCTGTACCAGGCGCCCTGGTTCATCGGTTCTTCCTGACACCACACCACGTTCGTGAGGTTGGTGTAAGGCGCGATGATCTCCATGAGGTCATCTTCCGGGAACGGGTAAAGCTGCTCGATACGCACGATGGCGATGTCTTCGCGGCCTTCGGCACGGCGTTTTTCCAACAGATCGTAGTAGACCTTGCCGCTGCACAGGATCAGGCGAGTGACCTTGGCGGCGTCCAGTGTATCGATCTCTGGAATCACGGTCTGGAACGAACCTTGGGCCAGATCTTCCAGGGTCGAAACGGCCAGTTTGTGACGCAACAGCGATTTCGGGGTCAGCACGACCAGCGGCTTGCGCAGCGGGCGGATCACCTGGCGACGCAGCAAGTGGTAGATCTGCGCCGGGGTGGTCGGCACGCACACCTGGATGTTGTGCTCGGCGCACAATTGCAGGTAACGCTCCAGACGGGCCGAAGAGTGCTCCGGACCCTGGCCTTCATAACCGTGTGGCAGCAGCATGGTCAGACCGCACAGGCGGCCCCACTTGTGCTCGCCGCTGGTGATGAACTGGTCGATAACCACCTGGGCACCGTTGGCGAAGTCGCCGAACTGGGCTTCCCAGATCACCAGCGCATTAGGCGTGGTGGTGGAGTAGCCGTATTCGAACGCCAGTACGGCTTCTTCGGACAGGAACGAATCGTACAGGTCGAAACGTGGCTGGCCTTCGTACAGGTTCTGCAACGGGATGTAGGTGCCCGCGTCTTTCTGGTTGTGCAATACAGCATGACGGTGCGAGAACGTACCGCGGCCGATGTCCTGGCCGGTCATGCGGATTGGGTGACCTTCGAACGCCAGGGTCGCGTACGCCATGGTTTCGGCGTAACCCCAGTTGATCGGCAGGCCGCCGGCTTGCATCTTCTGACGATCTTCGTAGATCTTCGCCACCTGGCGCTGTACGACGAAGCCTTCGGGAATTTCCAGCAGCTTGGCGGACAGTTCCTGCAACGTCTTCAAATCGAAGGATGTATCGTGACGTGCAGTCCAGGTGTGGCCCAGGTACGGACGCCAGTCAACGAACAACTCTTTGTTCGGCTCCTTGACCAGGCTTTTCACTACATGCAGGCCATTGTCCAGCGCGTTGCGGTATTCATCGACTTTCGCCTGAACACGCGCATCGTCAACCACGCCGGCCTTGGTCAGGCTTTCGGCGTACAGCTCACGGGTGGTGCGCTGCTTGGTGATCTGCTGGTACATCAACGGCTGGGTGCCGCTTGGCTCGTCCGCTTCGTTGTGACCGCGACGGCGGTAGCAAACCAGGTCGATCACCACGTCACGCTTGAACTGCATGCGGTAGTCGACTGCCAGTTGGGTCACGAACAGCACGGCTTCCGGATCATCGCCATTCACATGGAGGATCGGCGCCTGGATCATCTTGGCAACATCGGTGGCGTACTCGGTGGAGCGCGCGTCCAACGGGTTGCTGATGGTGAAGCCGACCTGGTTGTTGATGACGATGTGAACGGTACCGCCGGTCTTGAAGCCGCGAGTCTGCGACATCTGGAACGTTTCCAGGACCACGCCTTGACCGGCGAATGCCGCGTCACCGTGGATGGAAATCGGCAGAACCTTCTCACCGGTGGCATCGTTACGACGATCCTGGCGCGCACGTACCGAACCCTCGACCACTGGCGAAACGATTTCCAGGTGGGATGGGTTGAACGCCATGGCCAGGTGAACTTCACCGCCGGTGGTCATCACGTTGGACGAGAAGCCCTGGTGGTATTTAACGTCACCGGAACCCAGCTCGACCTTCTTCTTGCCTTCGAACTCGTCGAACAGCTCGCGCGGGTTCTTGCCGAAGGTGTTGACCAACACGTTCAGGCGACCACGGTGAGCCATGCCGATCACGATTTCCTTGGTGCCGTAGGAACCGGAACGCTGGATCAGCTCGTCGAGCATCGGAATCAGGCTTTCGCCGCCTTCCAGGCCGAAACGCTTGGTGCCCGGGTATTTGGTACCCAGGTATTTCTCGAGGCCCTCGGCCGCGGTCACGCGCTCCAGCAAGTGGCTGCGGACATCGGCGGACAAGACCGGACGGCCACGCACGCCTTCCAGGCGGTGCTGGAACCACTGGCGCTGCTCGGAATCGGTGATGTGCGTGAATTCAGCGCCGATGGTGCGGCAATATGTCTGCTGCAACGCTTCGTGAATTTCGCGTAGGCTCGCTTCCTCTTTGCCGATGAACAGGTCGCCGGCACGGAAGGTCGTATCAAGATCGGCATTGGTCAAGCCGTAATGATTGATCGACAGGTCTGCAGGTGCAGGACGCTGCCACAGCCCCAGCGGGTCAAGCTGGGCTGCCTGGTGGCCACGCATACGGTAGGCCTGGATCAGTCGCAGTACTTCAACTTGCTTCTTCTCGTGCTCACTGCTCACGCTGCCGGCGGAAACCGGTTGGGCGCGGCGCTGGTTCTTTGCCAGCAGCACGAACTGATCGCGAATTGTTGCGTGCGATACATCGGTGGCAGCGTTGCCGTCTGAAGACAACGTCTGAAATTTGGTGCGCCATTCTTCTGGCACAGCGTTAGGGTCGTGCAGGTAGAGCTCATAAAGCTCTTCCACATAGGCAGCGTTACCACCTGAAAGATAGCCGCTGTTCCACATGCGCTGCATCACGCTTTCTTGCATGCTTGGTCACCCTCGATTTGGGGACACCACCGGCGAAAACACCGAGTTTGCTTGCAAAAGGCCAAGTGCAGCGACCAAAACAAGCCACTTAGGATCACGCTGATAGTTCGGGTACCAACCCGAATGCCCCTGCTTGTCTCATTTCTTCAAAATAAGAGCCGCGGCTTTGTAAGTCGCTGCTCAAGTTAAAACTACGGCGCCGGTTGAAGCCTGCGCCGCAGCATTTACGGGCACAACGGTCCTGCTTTACTACAACGTCAGTTACACGCCGCTGTGCAGCAGCATGTTACGGATGTGACCAATGGCCTTAGTCGGGTTCAGGCCTTTGGGGCATACGTTGACGCAGTTCATGATCCCGCGGCAGCGGAATACGCTGAACGGGTCATCCAGCGAAGCCAGACGCTCGGACGTCTTGGTGTCACGGCTGTCTGCCAGGAAGCGGTACGCTTGCAGCAGTGCAGCTGGACCCAGAAATTTGTCCGGGTTCCACCAGAAAGACGGGCACGACGTCGAGCAGCAAGCACACAGGATGCACTCGTACAGACCGTCGAGCTTCTCGCGCTCTTCCGGGGATTGCAGACGCTCGATGGCCGGAGCCGGCGTGTCATTCTGCAAGAACGGCTTAACTTTCTCGTATTGCTTGTAGAAGATGCTCATATCGACGACCAGGTCACGGATAACCGGCAAACCTGGCAGAGGACGAACGATCAGCTTGTTGCCTTTGACAACAGCAGACAGCGGCGTGATGCACGCCAGGCCATTCTTGCCGTTGATGTTCATGCCGTCGGAGCCGCAAACACCCTCACGGCAAGAGCGACGATAGGAGAAACCTTCGTCCTGCTCTTTGATCAGTGCCAGTACATCCAGCACCATCAGGTCTTTACCACCGGTATCGACCTGGAACTCCTGCATGAACGGCGCAGCGTCCTGATCAGGGTTGTAGCGATAAACACTGACTTTCAACATGGCAGCCACCCTTAGTAAGTCCGAATCTTCGGTTCAAACGTCGGCACCGTCTTCGGCGAGAAGTTCACGGCACGCTTGGTTACGCGCTTGTCACCCGGGAAGTACAGGGTGTGGCACAACCAGTTTTCGTCATCGCGATCTTCAAAGTCTTCACGAGCGTGAGCACCACGGGATTCTTTACGAACCTCGGCGGCGATCGCCGTCGCTTCAGCCACTTCCAGCAGGTTTTGCAGCTCAAGGGCTTCGATACGAGCGGTGTTGAACGCCTGGCTCTTATCGTTGATCTTGACGTTGGCGATACGCTTGCGCAGGTCAGCCAACTGGGCGATACCTTTCTGCATGTATTCGCCGGTACGGAACACACCGAAGTAGTTCTGCATGCAGTTTTGCAGCTCGCGACGCAGGGTTGCCACGTCTTCGCCATCTGTGCGCTCGTTCAGAGCGTTCAGGCGCGCCAGGGCCGCTTCGATGTTGGCGTCGGTGGCGTCATCGTATTCGATGCCGTCGGTCAGCGCCTTTTCCAGATGCAGGCCGGCCGCGCGACCGAACACTACCAGGTCGAGCAACGAGTTGCCGCCCAGGCGGTTGGCACCGTGAACCGATACACAAGCCACTTCACCTACCGCGAACAGACCATGGATGATCTCGTCCACGCCTTCGGCATTCTGGGTGATCGCCTGGCCGTGAATGTTGGTCGGTACGCCGCCCATCATATAGTGGCAGGTCGGAACAACCGGAACCGGAGCAACCACTGGATCAACGTGAGCAAAGGTCTTGGACAGTTCGCAGATACCTGGCAGGCGGCTGTGCAGCACTTCTTCACCGAGGTGATCGAGTTTGAGCAGTACGTGGTCACCATTCGGGCCACAACCGTTACCGGCGATGATCTCTTTAACCATCGAACGGGCCACGACGTCACGACCAGCCAGGTCTTTGGCGTTCGGAGCATAACGCTCCATGAAACGCTCGCCGTGCTTGTTGATCAGGTAACCACCTTCACCACGGCAACCTTCGGTTACCAGTACACCGGCGCCGGCGATGCCGGTGGGGTGGAACTGCCACATTTCGATGTCTTGCACCGGTACGCCAGCACGCAGTGCCATGCCGACGCCGTCACCGGTGTTGATCAGGGCATTGGTGGTCGAGGCGTAGATACGGCCTGCACCGCCAGTCGCCAGCACGGTAGCCTTGGCGCGGATGTAGGTGGTTTCACCGGTTTCGATGCAGATGGCGATCACGCCGACGAACTCGCCCTTGCCGTTCTTCACCAGATCAACAGCGTAGTACTCGTTCAGGAACGTGGTACCGGCTTTCAGGTTGCCCTGATAAAGGGTGTGCAACAGCGCGTGACCGGTACGGTCGGACGCAGCGCAAGTACGGGCAGCCTGCCCGCCTTTACCGTAATCCTTCGACTGCCCGCCGAATGGACGCTGGTAGATACGACCTTGCTCGGTACGCGAGAACGGCAGACCCATGTGGTCCAGCTCGAACACTGCGGCCGGGCCTTCCTGACACATGTACTCGATAGCGTCCTGGTCACCGATGTAGTCGGAACCCTTGACGGTATCGTACATGTGCCAGCGCCAGTCATCGTTCGGGTCGGCGGAGGCGATGGCGCAGGTGATGCCACCCTGGGCCGATACGGTGTGGGAGCGCGTCGGGAACACCTTGGTGATCACGGCAGTCTTGTGACCACCCTGAGCCAGCTGCAGCGCAGCACGCATGCCCGCACCGCCGCCACCAATAATGATGGCGTCGAATGAAATAGTTGGAATGTTAGCCATGAATCAGATACCCCAAAGAATCTGCACACCCCAGACGAAGTAAGCGAACATCGCGACGCCGCATACTGCCTGGAAGAGGAAACGTACTGCAGTCGCGGACTTGCCAAGCGCCATAGGCGTCAGGTAGTCGGTCGCGATGGTCCACATGCCAACCCAGGCGTGTGCGCCCAGGGCTACAAGGGCCAGCAGACTGAAGATTCGCATCGCATTGTGGGAAAACAGGCCGTGCCACTGCTCATAGCCGATGCCCGGGTTTGCGACGAGGTATCCGATCAGAAAAATGAAATAAGCCGCGAGAACGACCGCAGACACACGCTGTGCCATCCAGTCATAGAGGCCCGAACGCGACAGATTCGTTACGCTGGTTACCATATCCAAACTCCTGCCAGAACGATCAGCACCACGGAAATGGCGATGATGATTTTCGAGCCCAGGCGGCCGCCTTCCAGCGTCTCACCGATGCCCATGTCCATGATCAAGTGGCGCACACCGGCTACCAGGTGATACAGAAGAGAGGACAGGAGGCCCCATGCTACGAACTTGGCCAGCGGGCTGGTCAAGCATGCCTTCACCTCGGCGTAACCTTCCTCGGAACCCAGGGATTTGCTCAATGCATAAAGCATGATGCCCAAGCCCAGGAACAGGATGATGCCGGAAACACGGTGCAGGAACGACGTAACGCCGGTGATGGGGAGTTTGATGGTCCTTAGGTCTAGGTTTACAGGTCGTTGGCTATTCACGGCTTTTTTTCACACTGAAGAGCCCCTAACAATCAGGGCAAAGTTGTTGGGGAGTGCGACTGGTCAGGTAAGCACCACCCAGGGAGTGCGACCCCCAATGAAAGCAAGCCCAAAAGCCCTTGGCGGTCGGTGGCCGAGTATAGACAGTTAGGTTACTAATGACAACGCGCACACCTCACCCTAATAGCTGATTGCGCTGGCGGGATAAAAGGCGTAAATGGCAGGCAATTTCGACGAAAAAGTACGGTTAAAGCCTTCTGGCGCAAGACTTTAGGCAAATTGACATCTGGATTTATATCAATATAGTGGTGCGGGCCCTGCGTGGGGGGTCTGTCTGATGATTTGAAGCATAAATAGGAGGCCACATGGCTGACAAAAAAGCGCAGTTGATCATCGAGGGCGCAGCCCCCGTCGAGCTGCCCATTTTAACCGGCACCGTTGGTCCCGATGTTATCGACGTACGGGGCCTGACGGCCACGGGCCGTTTTACTTTCGACCCAGGCTTCATGTCGACCGCTTCCTGCGAGTCGAAGATCACCTATATCGATGGTGACAATGGCATTCTGCTTCATCGCGGCTACCCGATCGAACAACTGGCTGAAAAGTCGGACTACCTGGAAACCTGCTACCTGCTGCTAAATGGCGAATTGCCAACAGCCGAGCAAAAGGCCCAGTTCGTCAGCACCGTGAAGAACCACACCATGGTTCACGAGCAGTTGAAGACCTTCTTCAACGGCTTTCGTCGCGACGCCCACCCGATGGCCGTCATGTGCGGCGTGGTCGGTGCCCTGTCGGCCTTCTATCATGACTCCCTGGACATCAATAACGCCGAGCATCGCGAAATTTCCGCGATCCGCCTGGTTGCCAAGATGCCGACCCTGGCCGCAATGGTTTACAAGTACTCCATGGGCCAGCCCATGATGTACCCGCGCAACGATCTGACGTACGCGGAAAACTTCCTGCACATGATGTTCAACACCCCGTGCGAGATCAAACCGATCAGCCCGGTGCTGGCCAAGGCAATGGACCGGATCTTCATCCTCCACGCCGACCATGAACAAAACGCCTCCACTTCTACCGTCCGCCTGGCCGGCTCTTCGGGTGCCAACCCGTTTGCCTGTATCGCCGCCGGTATCGCCGCACTGTGGGGCCCTGCCCACGGCGGTGCGAATGAAGCCGTATTGACCATGCTCGATGAAATCGGCGATGTATCCAACATCGATACGTTCATCGCCAAGGCCAAGGACAAGAACGATCCATTCAAGCTGATGGGCTTCGGTCACCGGGTCTACAAGAACCGCGACCCTCGCGCGACCGTCATGAAGCAGACCTGCGACGAAGTGCTGAAGGAACTGGGCATCAAGAACGATCCGCAACTCGAACTGGCCATGCGCCTGGAAGAGATCGCCCTGACCGACCCGTACTTCATCGAGCGCTCGCTGTACCCGAACGTCGACTTCTACTCGGGGATCATCCTCAAGGCGATCGGCATTCCAACCAGCATGTTCACCGTGATCTTCGCCCTGGCGCGGACCGTGGGCTGGATTTCCCACTGGAAGGAAATGCTCTCCAGCCCGTACAAGATTGGCCGTCCACGCCAGCTGTACACCGGCTACGAGTCGCGTGACATTACCAAGCTGGAAGATCGCAAATAAGCACTTAACTGCTTGTTTGTCATGAGAACGGCCTCCCTTAGCGGAGGCCGTTTTTGTTTGTGTGGCCTGATCTACCGCCATCGCAGGCAAGCCAGCTCCCACAGTCGATCGGGTTCACACAGTCAACCTGTGGGAGCCGGGCTTGCCCGCGATGAGGCCAGCCCAGGCAACACAAAAGACCCAGGCAAAAAAATACCCCGGCCTTGCGACCGAGGTATCTCTTATGCATCTGACGACTTAGTGATTAACCGCCCCACTCGCCCCCAGGCCAGTCTGCGAACGCACAAACTGCGGGAAGTACAGCGCACGCTCTTTCTCTGCCGCCGCCGACTTGTCGGTGATGGAGAAGAACCAGATGCCGATGAACGCAATGATCATCGAGAACAGCGCCGGATACTCGTACGGGAAGATGGCTTTTTCATGGTGCAGGATCGACACCCAGATGGTCGGGCCGAGGATCATCAGGCCCACGGCACTGATCAAGCCCAGCCAGCCGCCGATCATGGCGCCACGGGTGGTGAGATTTTTCCAGTACATGGAAAGCAGCAACACCGGGAAGTTACAGCTGGCGGCAATCGAGAACGCCAGGCCGACCATGAACGCAATGTTCTGGCTTTCGAACAGGATGCCCAAGCCAATCGCCAGCACCGCCAGGGCGATAGTGGTGATCTTCGATACGCGAATTTCATCCTTCTCGTTGGCCTTGCCTTTCTTGATCACGCTGGCATACAGGTCATGGGACACCGCCGAAGCGCCGGCCAGCGTCAAGCCGGCAACCACTGCAAGAATGGTGGCGAAGGCCACGGCCGAGATGAAGCCCAGGAAGATACTGCCGCCCACCGCGTTGGCCAGGTGCACCGCCGCCATGTTGTTACCGCCAAGCAAGGCGCCTGCTGCATCCTTGAACGCCGGGTTGGTGCTGACCAGCAGAATCGCGCCAAAGCCGATAATGAACGTCAGGATGTAGAAGTAACCAATGAAGCCGGTCGCATACAGCACGCTTTTACGTGCTTCCTTGGCATCGCTCACCGTGAAGAAGCGCATCAGGATGTGCGGCAGGCCGGCGGTACCGAACATCAGGGCCAGGCCAAGGGAGAATGCCGAGATCGGGTCTTTCACCAGCCCACCCGGGCTCATGATCGCTTCACCTTTAGGGTGAACCTTGATCGCCTCGGCAAACAGCGTGTTGAAGTCGAAGTTGACGTGCTTCATCACCATCAGCGCCATGAACGAAGCACCGGAGAGCAGCAGCACTGCCTTGATGATCTGCACCCAGGTGGTCGCCAACATGCCGCCGAACAACACGTACAGGCACATCAGGATGCCGACCAGAATCACCGCCACATGGTAATCCAGGCCAAACAGCAACTGGATCAACTTGCCCGCGCCAACCATCTGCGCGATCAGGTAGAACGCCACCACCACCAGCGAGCCACAGGCCGACAGGCTGCGGATCTGGGTTTGCCCCAGGCGATAGGACGCCACGTCGGCAAAGGTGTACTTGCCCAGATTACGCAGGCGCTCGGCGATCAGGAACAGAATGATCGGCCAGCCCACCAGAAAGCCGATCGAGTAGATCAGGCCATCGTAGCCGGAGGTGAACACCAGCGCGGAAATCCCCAGGAAGGACGCGGCCGACATGTAGTCACCGGCAATCGCCAAGCCATTCTGGAAACCGGTGATCTTGCCGCCTGCCGCATAGTAGTCAGCCGCCGACTTGTTGCGCTTGGACGCCCAATACGTGATGCACAGGGTGGCGCCGACAAACGCGACGAACATCACGATGGCCGAGACGTTCAGCGGTTGCTTGTGCACTTCACCGGTCAATGCATCCGCCGCCCAGACGGCCGGAGCAAACAGCGAAGCGCCGAATATAGCCAATAGACGCCGGATCATTGCGCAGCCTCCTTGAGAATCGCATTGTTCAGGTCGTCAAATTCGCCGTTGGCCCGGCGTACGTAGATGCCAGTGAGAATGAAGGCAGACACAATCAGCCCGACGCCCAGGGGAATGCCCCAGGTAATCGAGGAACCGGGGCTGATCTTGGCCCCCAGTATTTGTGGCCCGTAGGCAATCAACAGGATGAAAGCGGAGTAAAGCCCTAGCATGATCGCCGAGAGAATCCAGGCGAATCTTTCCCTTTTCCTGACCAGCTCCTTGAAACGCGGGCTGTTTTGAATCGAGAGGTAAATGCTGTCGTTCATTGTTTTTATCCTCGCAGCACAGCTTTTTTATTATTTTGGAACATATCCACTGTATGCGGCTGCGGAAGAGGTTCCAGACGACCTTAGTAGTAGATCGAGTGTAGCGAGGGATGGCCAAAGCGCAGGAAGATTTGAGGCGGTGCGAAACCAATGTGGGAGGGGCTTGCTCCCGATAGCGGTGTGCCAGTCAAAAAATCTGTGACCGACCTACCGCTATCGGGAGCAAGCCCCCTCCCACAGGGGTGCATCAGTGGCTTTTATTTAGCGGTCCACTCGGCGACGCGCTCAGGGTGCTTGGCCACCCAATCCTTGGCCGCGGCGTCTGGCTTGGCGCCTTCCTGGATAGCGAGCATGACTTCACCGATTTCATCCTTGGAGGCCCACTGGAATTTTTTCAGGAAAGCTGCCACTTCCGGCGCTTTCTTTTCCAGGCCCTTGCTGCCGATGCTGTTGACGGTTTCAGCAGCACCATAAATCCCTTTTGGGTCGTCCAGGAAACGCAGTTTCCACTTGGCGAACATCCAATGGGGCACCCAACCGGTTACCGCAATGGATTCCTGCTTGTCTTCGGCACGTGTCAGTTCGGCGATCATCGCCGCGCCCGAGCTGGCTTGCAGTTTGTAGTCCAGGCCGTATTGCTTGATGGCGTCGTCGGTCTTGAGCATCACGCCTGAACCGGCGTCGATGCCGACGATCTTGTTTTTGAAGGTGGTGTCGGTCTTGAGGTCTTCGATGGATTTGGCCTTGACGTACTCCGGTACGATCAAGCCAATTTTTGCATCCTTGAAGTTGGGGCCGTAGTCGACCACCTTGTCCTTGTTCTTGGTCCAGTATTCACCATGGGTCACCGGCAGCCAGGCAGACAGCATGGCATCGAGCTTGCCGGTGGCGACGCCCTGCCACATGATCCCCGTGGCGACCGCTTGCAGTTTCACGTCATAACCGAGCTTTTGCTTGATCACTTCCGCCGCCACATGGGTCGTGGCAACGCTGTCGGACCAACCGTCCACGTAACCGATGCTCAGGGTTTTGCTGTCGGCACTGACCAGTGTGGAGCCCATCGCAACTACCAGCGTGGCAGCTGCGCCCAAGAGTCGTCGCATCTTCATATGTACTTCCCCGAAAGTGCTGCGCCCGACGGATGCCGAGCGACATCAACCTGTTGTTATGCGGTGCACCGCGCCCCCTTCACGCGCATCGATCCGGTTGCTGAGGCATCAGTGGAGTACTGACAGTTTTATCATCAACCTGCGTAGGCCTTTGCCCTGCTCTGTGGGCGACCTTGGTTGAGCAAGAAACGACATCACATCGCCAGCAGGACGTTTTGTAGGAGTTATTTTCAGAATCCCGCCCGAAGTTTGCATATCAAAATTATGCAGCCGCACTGGCACGCGCCAAATCCGGGTAAGATGCGCGCCTTTGCTCCCCCAGATAAGCCGACCATGCCCGCGACTGCCCGCTTTCCTGCCCTGCCCTATTTTCTTGCCTTGATCCTTGGTGTGCTTGCCCTCGCCGGCTACTGGTATGGCCTCGGCCGGCCGGTAGTGCTGCCGGATGTGGCGAGCGCCAGTCATAAGTTGCAGTGTGCGTCCTACACGCCCTTCGACAAGGACCAGTCGCCGTTTGACCAGCCATTCAAGCTGCGTCCCGAACGCATGGATGCCGACCTGGCCTTGCTGGCCACACGCTTTGAATGCATCCGCACCTACTCCATGACCGGCCTGGAAGCCTTGCCGGACATGGCGCGCAAGCATGGTTTAAAGGTCATGGCCGGCGCCTGGGTCAGCAGTGATCCGGTGGCGACCCAGAAAGAAATCAACGAACTGATCGCGGCGGCCAACACCAATCCCGATGTCGTCACTTCGGTGATCGTCGGCAACGAGGCGCTGCTGCGCAAGGAAGTCACGGCCAAGCAACTGGTGGCGCTGATCCATCAGGTCAAAAGCCAGATCAAGCAACCGGTCACCTATGCCGATGTGTGGGAATTCTGGCTGCAACACCCGGAAATCGAGCCGGCGGTGGACTTCCTGACCATTCACCTGCTGCCGTACTGGGAAGATGAGCCGTCCGGCATCGACCAGGCGCTCAAGCATGTAGGCGACGTACGCCAGACCTTCGGCCACAAGTTCGCGCCCAAGGACATCGTGATCGGCGAGACCGGTTGGCCCAGCGAAGGCCGTCAGCGCGAGACTGCCGTGCCGAGCCGGGTGAATGAAGCCAGGTTCATGCGCGGCTTTGTCGCCATGGCCGAAGCCAATGGCTGGCGCTACAACCTGATCGAAGCGTTTGACCAGCCATGGAAACGTGCAAGTGAAGGCGCAGTGGGCGGGTATTGGGGGCTGTTCGATGCAGACCGCCAGGACAAGGGCATCCTCGCAGGGCCGGTGACCAATGTGCCGTACTGGTCGTTGTGGCTGGGCGTAGGCGCCGTGATTCTGCTCGGTACCCTGGCGCTCGGTGGCCGCATTCGCAGCAAGCGCTCCGCGGTGCTCCTGCCACTGCTCGGTGCGGTTGCTGCCTGCTCCATCGGCACCTGGGCCGAACTGACCCGCGTCACTGCGCGTTTCAACGATGAATGGGTATGGGCAGGCTTGCTGGTGGCCTTGAACCTGTTGGTGCTGGCCCACGCCGCCCTGGCCCTCAGCGCCCGTGACGGCTGGCGCGAGCGTGCATTCAACTGGCTGGAGCAGCGCGCTGGCTGGCTGGTGGCGATTGCCGGGTTTGCGGGGGCGGTGATGATGCTGGCGCTGGTGTTTGACCCGCGTTATCGCAGCTTTCCAAGCGCGGCGCTGGTGCTGCCAGCCCTGGTGTACCTGGTGCGCCCGGTGACCGGGCCGCGTCGGGAGATTGCGCTGCTGGCCTTCATTATCGGTGCCGGCATTGCGCCGCAGTTGTACCGCGAAGGGCTGTTGAATCAGCAGGCCTGGGGTTGGGCTGTGGTCAGCGTGCTGATGGTTGCGGCTTTGTGGCGTTGCTTGCGAGTGCGCAAGGCTTAAGATCGCTATCGCAGGCAAGCCAGCTCCCACATTTGACCGTGCTCACAGATAGAAATGTGTGAACCCAATCAACTGTGGGAGCTGGCTTGCCTGCGATGAGGCCACATCAGGCGCAGCCAGGCTTCCTGACCAACCGCAATCCCGCAATCACCACCGCAAACACCGCAAACGTCGTGTTGTACAACGCCAGTGCCGGCAACCCGAACACCAACCCCACTACTGCCAACGCCCATCCCGCACGCCCCGGTACAAAAAAGCCCAACACCGAGGTGATCAACGCCGCCCAGCCCAGCACCTTGAAGTGAATCATCAACCCAAGGTTCGCACGCACCTGGCACTCCCAGCGGCTGGCCTCCTCTGCGCAGAGGCCAACCCACTGCCCATCCTCCATAAAGCCATAACGTGCGGCATAACTGGCAGCCAGCCATAACGGCAGAGCAACAAGCAGCAAAATCAACGGCAAGCGGCGGGACATGGGGCACTCCGATAGGCAAAAACGGCGCTCAGCTTAATCCCACCGCGGCCGTTAGCAAGGTGTTCGCGCAGATATCTGTTCAACAATGCATGGCAAAGTGTATCGTCTGGCTACTATTACCCCGATTCCGACGTTTTTTCCGACTTTTCGTGCCGCTGCCTGGCACTTCGGTGGCAACGCGGTGGTCATAGCCTGCGAATTTCATTCAGCACGTTTCCTCTTAGGGATTAAGTCATGCTCCGTTCCTTGCGCTGTGCTGCCTTGCTGGGCAGCCTATTTTTGAGTGCGTCAGCACTGGCCGTCGATATCGACCAGGCCAGCTATGGCTACCCTTTGACCAACCCGTTCGAAGCGACCATCGCCACCACGCCTCCCGACCTTCGGCCAACCTTGCCGACCGATGATGAGATCAACCAATCCGATTACACCCTGAATATGCGCCCCGAGCGTGAGTTCAGCTTGCCGGACAATTTCTGGCCGGTGAAGAAACTCACCTACCGCATTGCCAAGCAAGATCGCGCTGCGCCGTTGATCTTCCTGATCGCCGGCACCGGTGCGCGGTTCGACAGCAGCATCAACGAATACCTGAAGAAGCTGTATTACCAGGCCGGCTACCACGTGGTGCAGTTGTCATCGCCCACCAGCTTCGACTTCATCAGCGCTGCCTCGCGCTTCGCCACCCCGGGTATCACGCAGGAAGACGCCGAAGACATGTACCGCGTGATGCAAGCCGTGCGCGCGCAGAACGCCTCGCTGCCGGTCACCGACTTCTACCTCACCGGCTATAGCCTGGGGGCGCTGGATGCGGCGTTTGTCAGCAAGCTGGATGAGACGCGCCGCAGCTTCAACTTCAAGAAAGTGCTGCTGCTCAACCCGCCGGTCAACCTCTACACCTCGATCACCAACCTCGACAAGCTGGTACAGACCGAGGTCAAGGGCATCAACAACACCACCACTTTCTATGAACTGGTGTTGAGCAAACTGACCCGCTACTTCCAGCAAAAAGGCTACATCGACCTCAACGATGCGCTGCTCTATGACTTCCAGCAGTCCAAGCAGCACCTGAGCAACGAACAGATGGCCATGTTGATCGGCACCTCGTTCCGCTTCTCGGCTGCCGACATTGCCTTTACCTCGGACCTGATCAACCGCCGTGGCCTGATCATTCCGCCTAAATACCCGATCACCGAAGGCACCAGCCTCACGCCGTTCCTCAAGCGTGCCCTGCAATGCGACTTCGACTGCTACCTCACCGAGCAAGTGATCCCGATGTGGCGCGCCCGCTCCGACGGCGGCAGCCTGCTGCAACTGATCGATCAGGTCAGCCTGTACGCCCTCAAGGACTACCTGCGCGACAGCCCGAAAATCGCCGTAATGCATAACGCCGATGACGTGATCCTCGGCCCTGGCGATCTGGGTTTCCTGCGTAAAACCTTCGGCGATCGCTTGACCGTCTACCCGCTGGGCGGCCACTGCGGCAACCTCAATTACCGCGTCAACGCCGACGCCATGCTGGAGTTCTTCCGTGGCTAAATATCTTCTGCTGCTCGCCGCACTGATGTGCGCAGGCGTGGCCAATGCCGACAACAGCAAGGCTCAAGAGCCCATCAAGGTCGATGCCGACGGCTTCAAGGAGCCGCTGACCAAGCTCAAGTTCAACCCGGGCCTGGACCAGCGTGAATTCGAGCGTTCCACGCTTACCGCGCTCAACGTCTACGACCCGCTGGAGTCGTGGAACCGCCGCGTTTACCACTTCAACTACCGCTTCGACCAATGGGTGTTCCTGCCGGTGGTCAATGGCTACCGCTACGTCACGCCGAGCTTCCTGCGCACCGGTGTGAGCAACTTCTTCAACAACCTGGGCGATGTGCCCAATCTGTTGAACAGCCTGTTGCAACTCAAGGGCCATCGCTCCCTGGAAACCACCGGGCGCCTGCTGGTCAACACCACCATCGGCGTCGCCGGCCTGTGGGACCCGGCAACGGCCATGGGCCTGCCACGCCAGAGTGAAGACTTCGGCCAGACCCTGGGCTTCTACGGCGTACCGGGCGGTGCCTATGTGATGTTGCCGATCTTTGGCCCGTCGAACCTGCGTGATACCACCGGCTTGCTGGTGGACTACACGGCAGAATCGCAGATCAACTTCCTCAACGTGTCCGAAGTCAGCTCCAACCACCCGGAAGTCTGGGCCCTGCGCGCAGTGGACAAGCGCTACCAGACCAGCTTTCGCTATGGTCAGATGAACTCGCCGTTCGAGTATGAAAAGGTGCGGTATATCTACACGGAATCGCGCAAGTTGCAGATTGCCGAGTAATTCGCCCCCATGAAAAAGGCCATTCGATTGAATGGCCTTTTTTGTACGTGCTACGTCATGCCCTGAGTGCTTTCCAGCCCTTGCCCACGATGCTGACCGCCGCCAGCACCACAGCCCCGGCAATAATCCCCGCCACCGCATTCAGCAACGTCGGCATCAACCATGCCAGCGCCCCCGTGCTTTGGCTTACCGTTTCGATCCAATGATGCACCACAGGCACGCCATGGGTGAGGATGCCGCCACCGACCATGAACATCGCCGCCGTGCCGATCACTGACAGGCTCTTCATCATGTAGGGGGCCGCACTCAGGATCGCGCCGCCAATACTGCGCGCCACCTGACCCGGCTTCTGCGTCAGCCACAGCCCCAGGTCGTCGAGCTTGACGATACCGGCCACCAATCCATATACGCCGATGGTCATGACAATGGCGATACCCGACAGCACGATCACTTGCTGCGTCAGTTGCGCATCGGCGACGATGCCGAGGGTGATGGCAATGATCTCGGCCGACAGAATGAAGTCGGTACGGATCGCGCCCTTTATCTTGTCTTTCTCGAACGCCACCAGATCGGTTGCCGGGTCGGCCACCGCTTCAGCCAACTGCGCGTGTTCGGCTTGATCTTCAGCCTTGCTGTGCAGGAATTTGTGGGCGAGTTTTTCGAAGCCCTCGAAACACAGGTAAGCGCCGCCCAGCATCAATAAGGGGGTCACGGCCCAGGGAGCGAAGGCGCTGATCAGTAACGCGGTAGGCACCAGGATCAACTTGTTGATAAACGAGCCCTTGGCCACCGCCCACACCACCGGGATTTCCCGCTCGGCGCGCACGCCGGAGACCTGCTGGGCGTTCAGTGCAAGGTCATCGCCCAGCACGCCCGATGTCTTCTTGGCGGCCATTTTTGTCATCAGCGCGACGTCATCGAGTACCGCCGCGATATCGTCGATCAACACCAATAAGCTGCTTCCTGCCATGAACCGGACTTCCGTTAGAGAGAGATGACGCGAGCATAGCCCGGCGCACGGCCTTGCGGCCAGATTGTTGAGGCCTGCTGATGGCCGGTGCTACCATGCGCAACCGCCTGTCATGGCAAGGAAACGTCTGGTTTATGAGCAGCATTCGCGAGCGCAACAAAGAAAAAATCCTGCGGGCGGCGAGCGAGGAGTTTGCCGACAAGGGCTTCGCCGCGACCAAAACCAGCGACATCGCCGCCAAGGCCGGGCTGCCCAAGCCCAACGTCTATTACTACTTCAAGTCCAAGGACAACCTCTACCGCGAGGTGCTCGAAAGCATTATCGAGCCGATCCTGGCCGCTTCCACGCCGTTCAACCCCGAAGGGGAGCCCAAGGAAGTATTGAGCAACTACATCCGCTCCAAAATTCGCATCTCCCGCGACCTGCCGTTCGCCTCCAAGGTGTTCGCCAGCGAAATCATGCACGGCGCCCCACACCTGAGCGCCGAGCAGGTTGAACAGCTCAATGCCCAGGCCAAGCACAATATCGATTGCATCCAGAACTGGGTGGATCGTGGGTTGATCGCGACTATCGACCCTAATCACCTGATGTTCAGCATCTGGGCGGCGACCCAGACCTATGCGGACTTTGACTGGCAGATCTCAGCCGTTACCGGCAAGGCCAAGTTGGATGAAGCCGATTATGAGGCGGCGGCGCAGACGATTATCCGGCTGGTGCTCAAGGGGTGTGAGCCGGATTGATAGACCGCGGCGAGGCTATCGCAGGCAAGCCAGCTCCCACACGGATTTGCGCCGAACACAAAATGTAAAGTGGTCACAATCCCCTGTGGGAGCGGGCTTGCCCGCGATAGCGCCCATCCAGACACATCCTGCTAAAAGCCTGCCGATCAGCCTTCGCCCCTCAGTCTAGCCTCTCAGAACACCATCTGAAGAGAGGCCAAGGAATGCCCGATCTCCCTGCTTCAAATCGCCTGCGCATCGGACGCTATAACGAATCCAACCGCATTTACCTGCTCACCACCAACACCCTTGAACGCGAGCCCATCTTCAGCGACTTCAAACTCGGCCGCCTGGTCGTACAACAATTCAGGATCGCTCAATATAAAGGGCTCGCAACATCATTGGCCTGGGTAGTGATGCCTGATCATTTCCATTGGCTTGTTTCTCTGGAGAAAGGTTCGCTTGCCGACTTGATGCGCCAAGTTAAATCCAAGAGCACCCGAGTGGTGAATGCGGTGGCGGGCCGCCAAGGTCGCCTCTGGCAGCCGGGCTTTCATGATCATGCCGTGCGTCGAGAGGAAAGCCTTGAGGGGATTGCACGTTACATCGTAGCCAATCCACTCAGGGCCGGGTTGGTAAAGAAATTTGGCGACTATCCGCTATGGGATGCCATTTGGGTTTGACTGTAGACCGAGTCGACTGCATCGCAGGCAAGCCAACTCCCACACTGAGTGGGCTCACACAGTTAGATCTGTGAACACCGTCAATGTGGGAGCTGGCTTGCCTGCGATAGCTTACTCACAGTCAGAACGACTCAAGCCGACACCCCCGCATCCGCCATCAACCCCACCCCCTCAATCGCCGTGATCGCACACTGCTCGTCAATGTCCGACGTATCCCCGGTGATTCCAATCGCCCCCAACACCACCCCCGACTGATCCCGTATCAACACCCCGCCCGGCGCCGGCACCACACTGCCCTGCCCCAGGCTGTTCAACGCTGCGATAAACGCCGGCCGCTGCTGCGCATCCAGTGCCAGTAAACGTGAGCCCTTGCCCAAGGCAATCGCCCCCCAGGCCTTGCCGATGGCGATTTGCGGGCGCAGCAGGCTGGCGCCGTCTTCGCGCTGCAAGGTAATCAAGTGCCCCCCGCTATCGAGTACCGCGATGGTCAGCGGCGCTGCAGAAATCGTGCGGCCTGCGGCGATAGCATGGCCGGCCAACTGGGTGGCGAGTTTCAAGGTTAAAGCGCTCATGGTGCCGTCCTTCTTTTGTTATTGGAAAGCGGTGGAGTTCTGTTTGATCAGATGCTCGATCGAATAAATAGAACACAATGACATTTGTTTTTGTATACAATATTTTCAAACAAAGGCTCCATACGTCGAAAAAAGCCGTTCCGACGAACGCAAAGGCCGTTTCATAAAATGCATTGACCTGCGCCGTCCGCCGTGAATACACTTTGGACAGACACCACTTGTATACAATTACAAAACGCAAGAGGCACCAAAACCATGAGCAAAATGAGAGCAATCGAAGCCGCTGTCCTGGTGATGCGCCGTGAAGGTGTGGATACCGCCTTCGGTATCCCGGGCGCCGCGATCAACCCGCTGTATTCAGCCTTGCAGAAGGTGGGTGGCATCGATCACGTCCTTGCTCGCCACGTTGAAGGCGCCTCGCACATGGCCGAGGGCTATACCCGCACCAAGGCCGGCAATATCGGCGTGTGCATCGGCACTTCGGGCCCGGCGGGCACTGACATGGTCACCGGCCTGTACAGCGCCTCGGCCGACTCGATTCCGATCCTGTGCATCACCGGGCAAGCGCCACGTGCACGGATGCACAAGGAAGACTTCCAGGCCGTCGATATCACCAGCATCGTCAAGCCCGTGACCAAGTGGGCCACCACCGTGCTCGAACCCGGCCAGGTGCCCTACGCGTTCCAGAAGGCTTTCTATGAAATGCGTTCCGGGCGCCCAGGCCCGGTACTGATCGACTTGCCGTTCGACGTACAAATGGCCGAGATCGAATTCGACATCGACGCCTACCAGCCACTGCCCCTGGCCAAGCCCTTGGCCACCCGTATCCAGGTCGAGAAAGCCCTGGCGATGCTGGACCAGGCTGAACGCCCATTGCTGGTGAGCGGTGGTGGCGTGATCAACGCCGACGCCAGCGAGTTGCTGGTGGAGTTCGCTGAGTTGACCGGCATCCCGGTGATTCCGACCCTGATGGGCTGGGGCACCATTCCCGATGACCACCCGCTGATGGTAGGCATGGTCGGCCTGCAGACGTCCCACCGTTATGGCAACGCGACGATGCTCAAGTCGGACGTGGTGCTGGGTATCGGCAACCGCTGGGCCAACCGTCACACCGGCTCGGTGGAGGTGTACACCGAAGGGCGCAGATTCATTCACGTTGACATCGAGCCGACGCAGATTGGCCGCGTGTTCACCCCGGACCTGGGTATCGTCTCCGACGCCGGTTCCGCGCTGACGATGTTCATTGAAGTCGCCCGCGAATGGAAAGCCGCCGGCAAGCTCAAGGATCGCAGCGCCTGGTTGCATGACTGCCAGCAACGCAAAGCCACGCTGCACCGCAAGACGCACTTCGACAACGTGCCGGTCAAGCCGCAACGCGTGTACGAAGAGATGAACCAGGTGTTCGGCAAAGACACCTGCTACGTCAGCACCATCGGCCTGTCGCAGATTGCCGGCGCGCAATTTTTACATGTGTACAAGCCACGCCACTGGATCAACTGCGGCCAGGCGGGCCCGCTGGGCTGGACCATTCCGGCGGCACTCGGCGTGGTCAAGGCCGACCCGAGCCGCAAGGTGGTGGCGCTGTCAGGCGACTACGACTTCCAGTTCATGATCGAAGAACTGGCGGTGGGCGCGCAGTTCAAGCTGCCGTACATCCACGTGGTGGTGAACAACTCTTACCTGGGGCTGATCCGCCAGGCCCAGCGCGGCTTTGAAATGGACTACTGCGTGCAGCTGTCTTTCGACAACCTCAACGCCCCGGAACTCAACGGTTATGGCGTCGACCATGTGGCCGTCGCCGAGGGCCTGGGCTGCAAGGCGCTGCGTGTGTTCGAGCCGGGCCAGATCCAACCGGCCCTGCGCAAGGCTCAGGAAATGATCGAAGAATTCAAAGTGCCGGTGATCGTTGAGATTATTCTGGAGCGAGTGACCAATATTTCCATGGGCACCGAGATCAACGCCGTCAACGAATTCGAAGACCTGGCCCTGGTCGGCAACGATGCGCCGACTGCCATTTCCCTGCTCGATTAAGGAGAACCCTATGCCGCGCTTTGCCGCCAACCTGTCCATGCTGTTTACCGAACAGGACTTCCTTGCTCGCTTCAAGGCAGCCGCCGATGCCGGCTTCGAAGGTGTGGAATACCTGTTCCCGTACGAATTCAGCTCTGCCGATATCAAGGCACAGCTCGATGCCAACGGCCTGACCCAGGTGCTGTTCAACCTGCCGGCAGGTGATTGGGCCAAGGGCGAGCGCGGCCTGGCCTGCCACCCGGACCGGGTCGAGGAGTTCCGCGCCGGGGTCAAGCTGGCCATCGCCTATGCCCAGGTATTGGGCAACACCCAGGTCAACTGCCTGGCGGGTATCCGGCCACAAGGCGTCGATGACGAGACCGTGGAAAAAACCTTCGTCGCCAACCTCAAGTACGCCGCCGAGAAGCTGCAGGCGGCGGGTATCAAGCTGGTGATGGAGATGATCAACACCCGCGACATTCCGGGCTTCTACCTCAACAACACGGCGCAGGCTCTGTCGATTCGCGAGCAAGTGGGCAGCGCCAACCTGTTCCTGCAATACGACATCTACCACATGCAAATCATGGAAGGCGACCTGGCGCGGACCATGCAAACGCACCTGGGTGAGATCAACCATATCCAGCTGGCAGACAACCCGGGGCGCAACGAGCCAGGTACCGGTGAGATCAACTACCGCTTCCTGTTCGAGCATCTGGACCGCATTGGTTACGCAGGTTGGGTCGGCTGTGAGTACAAGCCGTTGACCACGACCGAGGCGGGTTTGGGTTGGCTCAAGACCCATAACGCCATCTGACAACTGACACAACATAAAACAATGTGGGAGCTGGCTTGCCTGCGATGCAAACACCTCGGTGTATCAGTCAGGTCCGGTTGATGCCATCGCAGGCAAGCCAGCTCCCACATTAAAAGAGGATTTTGATCATGGCTAAAATCGGATTTATCGGCACCGGCATCATGGGCCAACCCATGGCCGCCAACTTGCAGAAAGCCGGTCACCAACTGTTTCTCTCCGAGCACCACGGCAAAGCGCCCCCCGAGCTGCTTGCTGCCGGCGCCATCGCCTTGGCCAACCCGCAGCAGGTCGCCCAGGAAGCGGAATTCATCATCGTCATGGTGCCCGACACCCCACAGGTCGAAGACGTGCTGTTGCGCGCCGATGGCGTGGCCGCCGGTCTGTCACCCAATAAAGTAGTGATCGACATGAGCTCGATCTCCCCCACCGCCACCAAGGCGTTCGCGGCGAAGATCAACGAAACCGGCGCGCAGTACCTGGATGCACCGGTGTCTGGCGGTGAAGTCGGCGCCAAGGCCGGTACCTTGAGCATCATGGTCGGTGGTGAACCGCAGACGTTCGAACGCGCATTGCCGCTGTTCCAGGCCATGGGCAAGAACATCACCCTGGTGGGCGGTAACGGCGATGGCCAGACCGCCAAGGTCGCCAACCAGATCATCGTCGCGCTGAACATCCAGGCGGTGGCCGAAGCCTTGCTGTTTGCCTCGAAAAACGGTGCCGACCCGGCCAAGGTGCGTGAAGCGTTGATGGGTGGCTTTGCGTCGTCGAAGATTCTGGAAGTACATGGCGAACGCATGATCAAGGGCACCTTCGATCCGGGCTTCCGCATCAACCTGCATCAGAAAGACCTGAACCTGGCATTGGCCGGCGCCAAGGAACTTGGGATCAACCTGCCGAACACCGCCGGCACCCAGCAAGTGTTCAGCACCTGCACGGCGATTGGCGGCGGTAACTGGGACCACTCGGCACTGATCAAGGGCCTGGAGCACATGGCCAATTTCTCCATCCGCGACAAGTAACCCACCTTGGAATGCAATCCAGTGTGGGAGGGGGCTTGCTCCCGATAGCAATCGGTCATTCAACCACTATGTCGACTGATACACCGCTATCGGGAGCAAGCTCCCTCCCACATTTTGACCGCATTTCAAATCTGAAATGGCTGCACTCCTAACAACAAGAATCCCCCGGGAGCCCGCTTATGTCGGTCGATCCGCAACACCTGCTTCGCGAGCTGTTTGCCACAGCCATCGACGCCGCCCACCCCCGGCAAGTCCTTGAACCCTACCTGCCTGTTGACCGCAGTGGCCGAGTGATCGTGATCGGCGCCGGCAAGGCCGCGGCCGCCATGGCGCTGGTCGTCGAAGACTGCTGGCAGGGAGAGGTATCGGGCCTGGTGGTCACCCGCTACGGGCACGGTGCGCCGTGCAAAAAAATCGAGGTGGTCGAAGCGGCCCACCCGGTGCCGGATGCTGCCGGCCTGGCTGTGGCCCAGCGCGTACTGGCGCTGATCAGCAACCTGGGCGAAGAAGACCGTGTGATTTTCCTGCTGTCCGGCGGCGGTTCGGCGCTGCTGGCCTTGCCCGCCGAAGGCATCAGCCTGGCCGACAAGCAAAGCATCAATAAAGCCCTGCTCAAATCCGGTGCCACCATTGGCGAGATGAATTGCGTGCGCAAGCACCTTTCGGCGATCAAGGGCGGGCGACTGGCCAAGGCCGCATGGCCGGCTACCGTGTACACCTACGCAATTTCCGATGTGCCGGGCGACCAGGCCACGGTGATCGCCTCGGGCCCAACCGTCGGTGACCCGAGCACTTCGCAACAAGCCCTGGCAATCCTCAAGCGCTATGGCATCGACGCTCCCGCCTCGGTGCGCAGTTGGTTGCAAAACCCCGCCTCGGAAACCGTCAAGCCTGGCGACCCGGTGCTCGCCCGCAGCCACTTCCAATTGATCGCCCGCCCCCAGCAATCCCTGGAAGCCGTGGCCGTGAAGGTCCGCCGGGCAGGGTTCAGCCCACTGATCCTCGGTGACCTGGAAGGTGAAGCGCGGGAGGTGGCCAAGGTGCATGCCGGCATCGCCCGGCAGATTGTGCAGCACGGCCAGCCCCTGGCAGCGCCGTGCGTGATCCTTTCGGGCGGCGAAACTACCGTCACCGTGCGCGGCAACGGCCGTGGCGGACGCAATGCCGAATTCCTGCTCAGCCTCACCGATAGCCTTAAGGGCATGCCCGGCGTTTACGCCCTGGCCGGCGACACCGACGGTATCGACGGCTCGGAAGACAATGCCGGCGCGATCATGACCCCCTGCAGCTACCGCCGTGCCGAAGCCCTCGGCCTGAGCGCCAGCGACGAGTTGGATAACAATAATGGCTACGGCTATTTCGCCGCCCTGGGCGACTTGATCGTCACCGAGCCGACCCGCACCAACGTCAACGATTTCCGCGCCATCCTGATCCTTGAGACTGCCAACCATGACGCCTGACAAGAAGGTCAAAATCCTCGCCACCCTGGGCCCGGCCACCGACGGTATCGATGACATTCGCGAGCTGGTGCAAGCCGGGGTGAATATCTTCCGCCTCAACTTCAGCCACGGTGAGCACGCCGACCATGCGCAGCGTTACCAGTGGATTCGCCAAGTGGAGCGCCAGCTGAATTACCCGCTGGGCATCCTCATGGACCTGCAAGGGCCGAAGCTGCGGGTCGGACGTTTTGCCGAAGGCAAGGTACAGTTGATTCGCGGCCAGGCTCTGCGCCTGGACCTCGACCCGACACCCGGCGACCAACGCCGCATCAACCTGCCCCACCCAGAGATCATCGCAGCCCTTGAACCGGGCATGGACCTACTGCTCGACGACGGCAAGCTGCGCCTGCGGGTGATCACCAAACACGCCGATGCCATCGACACCACCGTGCTCAACGGCGGCGAGCTGTCCGACCGTAAAGGCGTAAACGTCCCACAAGCGCTATTGGAACTCAGCCCGCTCACCGCCAAGGACCGCCGCGACCTGAGCTTTGGCCTGGAGCTGGGCGTGGACTGGGTGGCGCTGTCCTTTGTGCAGCGCCCGGAAGATATCCGCGAGGCCCGCGAGCTGATTGGCGACAAGGCCTTCCTGATGGCCAAGATCGAGAAGCCCTCAGCCGTGCAGCGCCTGCAGGAAATCGCCGAGTTGAGCGATGCGATCATGGTGGCCAGAGGCGACCTGGGCGTGGAAGTGCCGGCCGAAAGCGTGCCGCAGATCCAGAAAGACATCATCAGCACCTGCCGCCAACTGGGCAAGCCGGTAGTGGTCGCCACGCAGATGCTCGAATCCATGCGCTTCTCCCCGGCGCCGACGCGTGCCGAAGTCACCGATGTCGCCAACGCCGTGGCCGAAGGCGCGGACGCGGTGATGCTGTCGGCCGAAACCGCGTCGGGCGAGTACCCGCTGGAAGCGGTACAGATGATGAGCAAGATCATCCGTCAGGTGGAAAATGGCCCGGATTACCAGGCGCAACTGGACGTCAGCCGGCCCAAGGCGGATGCCACGGTGTCGGACGCCATCAGCTGCGCGATCCGGCGCATCAGCAGCATCCTGCCGGTGGCGGTGCTGGTGAACTACAGCGAGTCGGGCAGTTCCAGCTTGCGCGCCGCAAGGGAGCGCCCGGTGGCGCCGATCCTCAACCTCACGCCGAACCTGTCCACGGCGCGACGCTTGAGCGTGGCGTGGGGCGTGCATTCGGTGGTCAATGATCGTTTGCGTCAGGTCGACGAGGTGTGTTCCACCGCGCTGGAAATTGCCCAGGCCCAGGGTATGGCGCAGCGTGGGGATACCTTGGTGATTACCGCAGGGGTGCCGTTCGGGCAGCCGGGGTCGACCAACTCGCTGCGTATCGAGACATTGCTCTAGCGCCTGTAGGGGCCTCATCGCAGGCAAGCCAGCTCCCACATTTGGATGTGTGAACACCGTCAAATGTGGGAGCTGGCTTGCCTGCGATGGGGACAACTCGGTCTCATTGAATACCTATCATGCACAACCACACCTGCCCCGACTGGGCCGAAGCCCTGCTCAACGGCTTCAGCCAGATTTTCCTGCAGCGCCACCCGCTGTGCGGCCTGCTGTGCCTGCTGGCGATCCTGATCGGCGCCCCGGACTTGCTGGGCGGTGCGTTGCTGGGCGGTGTCGCGGGGTTGCTCACCGCCCAGCGCCGTGGGTATCCCAAAGCTGAGCGTCAGGCCGGGCTGTATAGCTACAACGGCGTACTGCTGGGCTTGTTGATCAGCCAGCACTTTGCCTGGTCGGCGCTGGTGCCGCCGTTGATCCTGGCGGGCGGCGGCTTGAGCGCTATCCTCACCCGGCAATGGTTGAAACACGCCAGCCGGCCCCACAATTTGCCCGCCTACACTGCCCCCTTTGTTGGCCTCGGCTGGCTGCTGCTCGGCCATGTACCTCAAACTACGCTTGCGCCGGCCCAGGCCGACATGTTCGCGGTACTCACGGCGCCCTTTTCCGGTCTTGGGCAAATCATGCTGCTGGAGCAGCCCCTGGCGGGTCTTTTAATCGCCCTGGGTTTGCTGCTGGCTGACCACCGTGCCGCCGCATGGGCCATGATCGGCGCCAGCCTCGGTGTGCTGGCCGGCCTGTGGTTGAATGAGCCTTCCGGTGCCCTGCTCGGTCTGCACAGCTATAACCCGGCATTGGCGGCCCTGGCCCTGAGCCCGTTACGTCGCCAGCCCTGGTTACCGCTGCTGGGCATCGGCCTGGCCATCCTGCTCACGCCGGGCTTCACCGCCCTGCACCTGCCCGCACTGACTGCACCGTTTATCCTCGCCTGCTGGCTGGTGCGCGCCGGTCACCGGTTGCTTCACAAACCCCGCATGGACAGCCCGTTCGAATCCCCCTAGGCTTGCTCGATATTCGCTTCAGGCAGGATTTATGGACAGCAACAACGACTGGCGCCAGCGGCTCTACATCATGGTGTTTCAAAGCGATACCGTCGCCGGGCGGCGCTTTGACGGCATCCTGCTGCTGATCATCCTCGCCAGCCTGGTGATCGTGATGCTCGACAGCATCGACCAGATCCACCAGAACTACGCGGACGTGCTGGCCTATATCGAATGGGGCTTCACGCTGATCTTCGCCATCGAGTACGGCCTGCGCCTGTATTGTTCGCCCAAGCCGCTGCGCTATGCCTTCAGTTTTTATGGCCTGGTGGACCTGCTGGCCATCGTCCCCGGCATCCTCGCCCTGTACTACAGCGATGCGCAGTACCTGCTGATCATCCGCATCATCCGGATGCTGCGAATCTTCCGCGTGCTCAAGCTCAGCCCGTACCTCAAGCAAGCCAATTATTTGATGGCGGCGCTGCGCGGCAGCAAGCAGAAGATCGTGGTGTTCCTGGTCAGCGTGTGCACGCTGGTGACGGTGTTCGGTACCTTGATGTACGTGATCGAAGGCCCGGAACACGGGTTTACCAGCATTCCCAAGGGCATCTACTGGGCCATCGTGACCCTGACCACCGTGGGCTTCGGCGATATCGTGCCCAAGACACCGCTGGGCCAGGTGATTTCATCGCTGGTCATGATCACCGGTTATTCGATCATTGCCGTACCCACGGGCATTTTTACCGCCGAGCTGGCCAGTGCCATGCGTGGTGAACAGCTGCGTACCGAGTGCCCGGCGTGCAAGAAAGACAGCCACGAACCCAACGCCGCGTTTTGCTCGCGCTGTGGCAGCAATCTTTTCCATAAACTGGAATAAGCAAAGTTCGTTTTAATCTTTAAAGGTCTATGCAGGCCCGGCTATAGTCGCTGGCAAATTGCCTCCCCTCTTCTCGAACAACAAGGAATGAGCAGTGAAAAAAATCCTCAGTGCCTCTCTTCTGGCCGCCGGCCTGGCCCTGGCGGGCTCTGCCCAGGCAGCGACCACCCTGCTCAACGTCTCCTACGACGTGATGCGCGACTTCTATAAGGACTACAACGCCGCTTTTCAGAAGCATTGGGAAGCCGAGCACCCGAACGACAAGTTGACCCTGCAGATGTCCTTCGGCGGCTCCAGCAAACAGGCGCGCTCGGTAATCGACGGCCTGCCGGCTGATGTGATCACCATGAATATGGCCACCGACATCAATGCCCTGGCCGACAATGGCAAGCTGGTGCCGGACAACTGGGTCACGCGCCTGCCGAACAACAGTGCACCCTTTACCTCTGCGACCGTATTCATCGTGCGCAAAGGCAACCCCAAAGCCCTGAAAGATTGGCCGGACCTGCTCAAGGACGGCGTGCAGGTGATCGTGCCCAACCCGAAAACCTCGGGTAACGGCCGCTACACCTACCTGTCGGCCTGGGGTTATGTGCTCAAGAACGGCGGCGACGAAGAGAAGGCCAAGGCCTTCGTCGGCAAACTGTTCAAACAAGCGCCAGTGCTGGACACCGGTGGGCGTGCCGCGACCACCACGTTCATGACCAACCAGATCGGCGACGTGCTGGTGACCTTTGAGAACGAAGCAGAAATGATCGCCCGTGAGTTTGGCCGCGATCAGTTCGAAGTGATCTATCCAAGCGTTTCCGCCGAAGCCGAGCCGCCCGTTTCGGTGGTCGACAAAGTGGTCGAAAAGAAAGGCACCCGTGCTGCCGCTGAAGACTACCTGAAGTACCTGTGGTCGCCAGAGGGTCAGGAAATTGCGGCCAACAACTACCTGCGCCCACGGGATCCGAAGGTGTTGGCCAAATACACCGACCGCTTCCCGAAGGTGGACTTCCTGTCGGTGGAGAAAACCTTTGGTGACTGGCGCACGGTGCAGAAGACCCACTTCAACGATGGTGGGGTGTTTGACCAGATCTACTCCGGCCAGTGAATGATCTTGGCTGAATAGACTCGATCAAAATTGTGGGAGGGGGCTTGCTCCCGATAGCGGTGTGTCAGCCAATGCCTGTGCTGACTGACACACTGCTATCGGGAGCAAGCCCCCTCCCACATTGGGTTTTGCATTGAGTCATTATTTCGCGGCATGACAGTTATCACGCCAAGCGGCCTACTCACTGCCGGCCCTTGCCTTTACTCTCTCACCCCATCGTCCTTCGCCTTACGAGCACGCCATGAACGCTACCTCTCACGCCACAGGCACCATGACCCGGAGCATGGTCATGCTGTTCGCGTTTTGCTGCGGCGCCATCGTCGCCAACATCTACTACGCGCAGCCAATCATCGAACTGATTGCCCCGGACATCGGCCTGACGCCGGCGATGGCCAGCCTGATCGTGTCGCTGACGCAAATCGGTTATGCCTTGGGCCTGTTCTTCCTGGTGCCGTTGGGTGATTTGCTGGAAAACCGCAGGCTGATGATCTTCACCACCGTGGTGGCTATCGCGAGCCTGTTGGGCGCAGCGTTCACCGAACAGCCCAACCTGTTCTTGCTGGTGTCGCTACTGATCGGTTTCAGTTCGGTATCGGTGCAGATCCTCATCCCGCTCGCCGCGCACCTGGCCCCTGCCGAGTCCCGTGGTCGTGTGGTCGGCAGCATCATGGGCGGCTTGCTGCTGGGCATTCTGCTGGCGCGGCCGGTGTCCAGCGTGGTGGCCGACCACTTCGGCTGGCGTGCGATGTTTATGGCCGCCGCCGCCTTGATGGCGTTTATCAGCGTGGTGCTGATGCTGACCATTCCAAAGCGTCAACCCGATCACAGCGCCAGCTACGCCCAATTGCTGCGCTCCCTGGGCACCTTGCTGCGTAAGCAGCCGGTATTGCGCCAGCGTGCGTTTTACCAGGCGTGCATGTTTGCCACCTTCAGCCTGTTCTGGACCGCTGCTCCACTGGAGCTGGCGCGCAACCATGGCCTGAGCCAAAGTGAAATCGCGCTGTTCGCCCTGGTGGGTGCCCTGGGCGCCATCGCCGCGCCCATCGCCGGTCGCCTGGCCGATGCCGGCCACACCCACCGCGCCTCGCTGCTGGCAATGCTGTTTGGCGCGTTGAGTTTCCTGCCCGCGTTCGTGCATCCGGTGTACAGCGTGATCGGCCTGGCAGTGACCGGCGTGGTTCTGGACTTCTGCGTGCAGATGAACATGGTCCTCGGCCAGCGCGCTGTATACGCCCTCGATGCCCACAGCCGCAGCCGCCTGAACGCGCTGTACATGACCAGCATCTTCATCGGCGGTGCGTTCGGTTCGGCAATTGCCAGCAGCGTGTATGAACACGGCGGCTGGCTGAGCGTGATGCTGGTGGGCAGCGCTTTCCCACTGGTGGCGTTGTTGCGTTTCCTTTCTGCATCGCGCCAGGTGAAGGTGGCAACCGCCTAAGAGCGCACCAACTTCTCCAGCGCCGCGTCCGCCAGAAAGGAGGACCGGCTTTTGACCTTGTGCTCGCGCACATAACGGTCAATGCGCTGAATGACATAGCCGGGCAAGGTCACATTGACCTTCTCGGTCTTGCCAAGATAAGGCGAGATGTCCAGTTCCAACATGCCCCAGCCCATGCCCAGATAGTCTTCATGAGCGTGATGAGTGGCGACCGAGGTTGGCATCGGAATCACCCCACCCTCTGCGGCGATTTCCTGCAAAAGGATATGCGCCACTTCCACGGCGGCATTGTAGGCTTCTTCGAAACTGTCCCCGGCAGTGACCGCGCCTGGGATATCAGGGATCTGGATACCGGTGGCGGTGAAATCATCGCCCCATTCGATACAGATTGGGTATTGCATGAATGCTCTCCTTAAAACTGAAACAACCCGGCGCGCTTCCTGCAACTCCTTGATCAATAGCCTGCTCTGCACCGCTGCCTCCGTGGCTTGGCCTGAATAAAAGCAACCCTAGAGTTACCATTATTCAAGCGCAAAAAGCATCGCCCGGACTGGCGGCTGTTTTACCGAATGTTGAAAACTCACGAAAAAATCGAAAACAGCCTGCTTATAAAACCCGTGAACGATGAAAAAACGTTCTGGATAAAGCTCCCCCCTGGCCTGGGACCCGGTTCGTGCGGATGGTCTGTGTCTGGAGTCGGAGTCGGTTCTGGAATGGGCATCGGGAGAGGTTCTGGAACAGGCGCGACAATGGTTTCAGGGGTGGGGAAAGGAATCACCGTTGGGGCCTGCCCGCTCCACACCACATCCGTCTGTTTGATCTGGCCTTGGCTGGTCACCAACAGATCCGCTGTGCCAGTGCCAGTCGTATCCACCGCCAGGGTGAAACGCCCCGTCGCCGAGTCATGCCCGAGCACCGCATCCCCCGCCCGGCCTTTGAATCGGTCGGAGAAATTCAGCGACTTGAGCTGCGCAGTCTGAAGCACTCCGGTCAGGTCAATCTTGTCGATCCCGCTTTGGAAGTCCTGGATGATGTCCGGGTTCTGCGGCGTTGAATCGACGACACGGTGATAAACGAACGTGTCCGCCCCAGCACCACCGTGAAGCTTATCCGCACCCCGGCCACCCGTAAGACGATTGCCAGCTTCGTTGCCTATCAATGTATCGTCGCCGGAACCACCAATGGCATTCTCCACGCTCACGCCCTTGGCAATCGACACATTCCCCCGCAAGCCACCTACATCCGAGAACGTTTCGGCCTTGAGGCTGATGGTTTGGTTCTGGGTGAACCCGGAGAAGTCGAGCGTGTCGTTACCACCGCCGTCCCAAACGGTGAAAATCGGTTTGTCACTCCCGCGCTTGAGGCTATAGAACTCCCGAGCGGAGTTGGAGTTGAAGCCGTAGGTGGTATCGGTATTGCGGGTTTTGCTATTCGCCCCGTAAAGCCGCTGGGCCGCGGCGATATCATCCATCATCGGCGCTACCGGGCTGTGCCTGGCAAAATTATGCCCAGGCTGATAAGTCTCCGCCCAATAACTCATGACACTGCGTGCCTTGGTGTCCTGGGCATATTCGGCAGAGCGCTCGTAATTGAAGCCACCACCATCGTATCCACCCGGATGACTCAACCCGAGGGTGTGCCCCAGTTCATGGATCAACAAACCCAGGAAGTGGCTGCCCATGGTCGGGTTATGCGCACCGCTGGTGCCGATGTTGGCCTGGACTCTGGAGTAATGCCTGTTAGGCAGCCTTGCCCAGCCCGACGAACCCGACGTGCCCTTGATACTGATGGTGCCATCGGTGTTCGAGCCGTTTTCGACAAATTCGATATTGGCGACATCCGCCCAGTATTGCAGGGCTTGTCTGGCTCGCTCTTTCTGCGCGGCATTGAAACCGCCAGCAAAATTAAAGCCGACGACAACCTTGCCATCTTTATTGAGATCATGAAACTTGGATCCACTGCGCGTAATATGTTTCGCTGCCTGATCCGTGGTGAAGGTTTTTTTATTGTTTGCCCAGAGAACAACTGCGTTCTCAGCGGCTGATAACCGGGACTGCGACATCGCCGGAGCGCGCGTACGGGCAGAATGCCTAACAGGGATTTGCATGGTGTATTGATACTCTGAACAGTGAAGAATTAACCGTCCATATATGAATTACCGACACTGACTTATCCGTGGCCAGCCCGATAAAAATCCCATATCAAAAACACCTTAACTACCGTTATTTTTTTGCGAAAGCATTTATTAAACACAACAGCAAAAAGTCCGTACAAGTATTAATCGGATCGACACACCCCTACATACCAATCGCCACAAAGGCGTTAAGCCACAGAAGAAACAGTTTTCAACAAATCAACTTAATTCAATCAAGAGTTTTACTTAACAACATCAAGAAACCCACTCAAACATACCGAAGAAAACACGCTTGAGGTGAAGGCTTTTATCTGATCTGAAACATGATCAATGCCTACACACCTTGATTGCCCGCAGCTACCGAGTGCGCCTGATCCAGGCAGCACAGCAAGCGTTCGACGGTATGCACCAAGGGCCCGGAATTATCCAACACAAACAAACCCGCGCCGTTTCCGGCAATCAGCTCAGCGGTAAATCGCGCGTTGCGCGCCAATCGCTCTTCGATGTCCGCCAATGACTCACGCCCGCGTGCGATCAAACGTTGGCGCAATACGGCTTGATCGACCGTCAGCAGCAACACCAACAATGTCGGGTAACGCTCACGGGTCTGCGCCAGGTGGGCGCGAGAGCCATTGACCAGCACATCGTCCCCTGCGGCCAGCCACTCGTCGATTTCCCTGGGGATGCCATACGACAAGCCATTGGCCTGCCAGCTCAAGGCAAACGCGCCCTCGGCGTCCATCCGCGCAAACTCCTGCGGGCTCACCCCTTGCGCCGCTTCGCCGACTGCCTCCGCCGAGCGTGTGATCACCCGGCGCACCATGCGACAACCACGCGCCTGCAAGCGCAGGCGTGCGGCATCCAGCAGGCTGTCCTTGCCCGAACCCGATGGCCCGATGAGATAGATCAACCTGCCCGTCATCAAAACACCCTCTTGGCTTGTCTCCAGGCTTGTTGCGCCCCCGGCAACGCTTCGCAGCAACCGACCTGCGCCAGGTAGCGGCCACTGGAAAGTATATCCAGCAATTTTTCGCCAGCCAGGCCGGCGGCGGCCACATTACCCGAGTGCGCGCTGCCGCGCACCTGTGGGAGGGGGCAAGCCCTGCTGCAAGTCAGTTAAGACAGAACTGGCAACTGTGGCGAGGGAGCTTGCTCCCTCGCCACAGGTCATTGCGCGTACTGCTTGCTCAACCCCGGCGGCACGCCTTGCACATTGGTTTCTTCCCAGGGCCCGTTGGGGCTGATGGAACGGCTCCAGCCGTTGCTCCAGCGGTAGTAGGTACGCTGGCGGTAGAAGGTGTCGGGCTGGTCGTCGAGCACGTACACCTGCATCTTGCCGTCCCAGTGGCTGGCAGCCCCCGGTGGTGGAGCAAAGGTGGGTGACTTGCTTGGCAGTGGCTTTGGCGGCGGGGTCACCGGGCCGGAAGGCTTGGTACTCGGCTGAGTCGACGGGCCCGATGGCGGGATGGTCGGGCCGGTGGGTGCCGCAGGTGGGCGGTGGACCGCACAGGCGCTCAGGCCGAGTACCAGGCTGAGCAGGGTGATGCGTGCAAATGCGGTCATGGGCGTTTCCTCAGAATGACTTGTCCGGAGTGTCGATAGTCAATTGCTGCAGCGCAGTGGTGCTGCTGGCCAGCGGTTGGCTGCGGCCGATCCATTCGCCAGTGGTCGGTTGGCCGGCCCGGGATATGCGCGCAACCAGTTGGACTTCGGGGAAGTTGGACAGTTTCAACTGCGGCATCATCGCGTCGGCATCGCCCAGTTCGACGGTGATGGGCAGTTCGGCAACGGTGACGCGCTTGGCCGCCAAGGGTGCCGGTGGGCCGCTGACTGCACGGGCGAAGATGAACACAGTGTCGGTCGGCAAGGCTTTGGCTTTCGCTTCGGCGGACAGGTCTACACGCACGGTCATTACCGCATTGCGCGCGACCGTACCGCCGCTCTCTTTAAGCTTCTCGCCAGCCCGGTCAATACCGCCTTGCAGTGCTACACGGGAGTTGTCCTGCGGTGGCAGTTGCGCCAGCAGACGGTTCCAGTAATCGATCGCTTCCTGATAACGCTGGCCTTCAAAAGCCGCGATCCCCAACAGGCCAAGGCTGGTGACTTCCTTGGGATCGAGCTTTAACGCCTCGTCGGTCAGCGCCTGCACCTTGGGCGACCACTGTTTATTGTCGGCAAAATATTGTGCCTGGGCCCACTGGCCAAGCAATTCCGGCTGGCGCCCGGCCAAGGCTACGGTGCGTTCAAAGACTTTGGCGGCATCGGCGGAACGGTCCTGAGCCATGTAGGCGCGCCCCAGGAAATACAGGCCCTCGGCCGAATCCGGCTGGGCTGCCGCGGCACGCTCCAGGCGCTGAGTCATGTCGGCCATGGACACCGGAGGCTGTGAGAATTCACGGGTCAGTTCGACCTTGTCGCTCGCCCCATAATGCAGGTACAGCGCAACGCCAAGCACCGGCACCAGAAACGCCGCCAAAAACGGCAGCGGTTTGCCCAGGCGCGATTCACGGGGCTTTTCCACGCCCTCGGTATCGGCCAGCAACTCGCGAGCCGCCTCGGCGCGGCCCGTATCCAGTTGCACGGCGTTCAATACACCTTCGTCCTGCTGCACTTGCAGCTCGGCGACGCGTTCCTGATACAGCGCCACGTTCAGCGCGGTACGATCCTCTTCACGCTGGGCGCGACGGTCACGCAGTACAGGAATCAACAGGAAACTCAGGGCAATCAGAAGCAGCAAGCCGGCTGCGAGCCAGAAATCAATCATCAGTCTTGGTGTCCAGCAATTGGTCGAGGCGTTTACGCTCTTCAGGGGACAGCGCATCGGAGCCATCAGTCGGCGCGGCGCGGC
This sequence comes from Pseudomonas sp. HN8-3, assembly GCF_020790195.1. Lineage (NCBI taxonomy): Bacteria > Pseudomonadati > Pseudomonadota > Gammaproteobacteria > Pseudomonadales > Pseudomonadaceae > Pseudomonas > Pseudomonas sp. HN8-3. The sequence continues at coordinate 1,911,085 of NZ_CP086206.1, read as the reverse complement.
GACGGCGTACGATCACGGCCATGACCACAACGCCGGCCAGCAGCAGCCCGGCGGGGCCGAACCAGAGCAGCGCGGTTTTGCCGGTAAGGGCCGGTTTGTAGCGCACGAAATCACCGTAGCGGTCGACCATAAAGTCGATGATCTGCTGGTTATCCTTGCCCTCCCCCAACATGCGGAAGATTTCTTTGCGCAGGTCAGCGGCGATGGGCGCGTTGGAGTCGGCGATGTCCTGGTTCTGGCACTTGGGGCAGCGCAGTTCCTTGGTCAGGTCGCGGAAACGCTCACGCTCGGCGTCATTGGCAAATTCATAGGTGTCGATGGCGGCATGGGCCACACCGGCCAGGCCCAGGGCTAAAACAGCAGCGGTCAACCAACGCTTCATGGCTTGGCCTCATCGACCAAGACCTGGTACTTGGCGGCCAGTTGCTCACGCCAGACTACCTCGTCGATCACGCCGACGAACTTGTCACGGATCACGCCCTTGGCGTCGATGAAGAAGGTTTCCGGCGCGCCATAGACGCCCAGGTTCAAACCCAGGTTGCCGTCTTCATCACGGATATCGAGCTGGTAAGGGTTATGAAACTCGGCCAGCCATTTCAAGGCCGCCGCATTGTCGTCCTTGTAGTTGATGCCGTAGATCACCACGCCCTTCTCGGCCAGTTTGTTCAGCACCGGGTGTTCGACGCGGCAGGAGATGCACCAGGTGGCCCACACGTTGACCAGCGCCGGCTTGCCCTGCAAGTCTGCCTGGGTCAGGGTCTTGTCACCCTGCACCGTCGGCAGGCTGAACGCCGGAAACGGCTTGCCGATCATCGCCGAGGGTAACTCGGCCGGGTCCAGGTACAGCCCGCGATACAGGAACACTGCCATCAGCAGAAACAACGCCAGCGGCACCACCATCAACCAACGTTTCATACTGCCGCTCCTGAAAGGCCCAATGCTTCACGCACACGGCTGCTGACCTTGACCCGATAACGCCGATCCAGCGCGGCGAGCAAACCCCCAAAGCCTGTGAGCAACCCGCCGAACCAGATCCAGCGCACGAAGGGTTTGACATGCACCCGCACAGCCCAGGCGCCGTCGCCCAAGGGTTCACCCAGCGCCACATACAGGTCACGGGTGAAACCGGCGTCGATACCGGCTTCGGTCATCATTGAACTTTGCACTGTGTACAGGCGCTTTTCAGGGTGCAATACGGCGATTTCCTTGCCATTGCGCACTACGCGCACTGTGCCTTTATCCGAGGTGAAGTTCGGCCCTTCGAAGTGCCTGGCACCTTCGAAGATGAACTGGTAACCGGCCAGGTCCATGGACTCACCCGGCGCCAGGCGCAGGTCGCGCTCGGCGCTGTTCTGGCTGGAGAGCACTACGCCCAAAGCGCACACGGCGATGCCAATGTGAGCGATCTGCATGCCCCAGTAACTGCGGGTCAGGGTGGGCAAGCCTTTGATCAGGCCTTTGTGGCGCGTCTTGTCGAAGATGTCCCGCACGCCGGCCAGCAACACCCAGGCTGCCAGCAGGAACGTGGCGAGTACCGCCCAATTGAAGTCGCCGTAGGCGAACCCGGCGATCACTGCCAGGGCCACGCTGCCCAACAGCACCGGCATCAACATGCCTGCCAGCCATTTCACCGGGGTGTCTTTCCAGCGCACCAGCACACCGACCGCCATCACTACCATCAACAGGCCCATCAACGGGATGAACAACGCATTGAAGTACGGCGGGCCCACGGACAGCTTGGCGCCGCTCAAGGCATCCAGCACCAGCGGGTAGAGGGTGCCGAGCAGGATCATTGACGCGGCTACCACCAGTACCAGGTTATTGCCCAGCAACAGGGTTTCGCGCGACCACAGGTTGAAACCGACCTGGCTCTTGACCACCGGCGCGCGCAGGGCGAACAGGGTCAGGGAACCGCCCACCACAAACAGCAGGAAGATCAGGATGAACACGCCGCGTTCGGGGTCGGAGGCAAACGCATGCACTGACGTCAGCACCCCCGAACGCACAAGGAAAGTGCCGAGCAGGCTGAGGGAAAACGCGGCGATGGCGAGCAATACCGTCCAGCTTTTGAATACGCCACGCTTTTCGGTCACTGCCAGGGAGTGAATCAGCGCCGTGCCCACCAACCAGGGCATGAAGGACGCGTTTTCCACCGGGTCCCAGAACCACCAGCCGCCCCAGCCGAGTTCGTAGTAGGCCCACCAGGAGCCCAAGGTGATACCGATACCGAGGAAGGCCCAAGCGACGATGGTCCAGGGACGCGACCAGCGCGCCCACGCCGCATCCAACCGCCCGCCAAGCAAGGCCGCGATGGCAAACGCAAAAGCTACGGAGAAGCCCACGTAACCCATGTAGAGCATCGGCGGGTGCACGATCAGGCCGATGTCCTGCAACAGCGGGTTGAGGTCATGCCCGTCTGCGGGGATCTGCGGCAGGATGCGGCTGAATGGATTGGAGGTCATGATCAGAAACAGCAGGAAGCCGATGCTGATCATGCCCATCACCGCCAGGACTCGCGCCAGCATCACTTGCGGCAGTTGGCGCGAGAATACCGACACGGCAAAGGTCCAGCCGCCGAGGATCAGCGCCCACAGCAGCAACGAACCTTCGTGGGCGCCCCACACGGCGCTGAACTTGTAGTACCAGGGCAAGGCGCTGTTGGAGTTGTTCGCGACATAGGCGACGGAAAAGTCGTCGGTCATGAAGGCATAGGTCAGGCAACCGAAGGCGAACAGCAGGAAAGCAAACTGACCCCAGGCGGCCGGCTGCGCCAGGCTCATCCACAAACGATCGCCGCGCCAGGCACCGAGCAACGGCACCACGGCCTGGACCACGGCAAAGCACAGGGCGAGGATCATCGCCAGTTGGCCCAGTTCAGGAATAAACAATGCGGACGTCATCACTTAGCCCTCCTTGGCTGGGGTCGCGGGCGCGGACTGGCCACTGTCTTTCAGGGCCTTTGTGACCTCGGGCGGCATGTACTTTTCATCGTGCTTGGCCAGCACTTCGTCCGCCACTACCACACCATCGGCGTTGAGTTTGCCCAGAGCGACGATGCCCTGGCCTTCGCGGAACAGGTCCGGGAGGATGCCGCGGTAAGTGATGGTCACGGCCTTGTTGAAATCGGTGACCACGAAGGTCACGTCCAGAGAATCGCCGGAACGCTTCAACGAGCCCTGCTCCACCATGCCGCCGGCGCGGATGCGCGTGTCCAGCGGGGCTTCGCCGTTGGCGATCTGGGTGGGGGTGTAGAACAGGTTGATGTTCTGCTGCAGGGCGCTCAAGGCCAGGCCCACGGCAATGCCGACGCCGACCAGGATGGCAAGGATGATCAACAGACGCTTTCTACGCAGCGGATTCACTTTTCGGTCTCCCGGCGCAGACGTCGCGCCTCTTGTTGCAGGTAACGCTTGCGGGCCAGGATCGGCGCGGCAACGTTGAGGGCCAGCACTGCCAGGCAGATGCCGTAGGCGCTCCAGACATACAGGCCGTGGTGGCCCATGGCGAGAAAATCACTGAAAGAAGCAAAGTTCATCCCCGCGCTCCCAGGCTGGTTTGCACTTGGGCTTTGACCCAACTGGTGCGGGCTTCACGCTTGAGCACTTCAAGGCGCATGCGCAGCAACAGCACGGCGCCGAAGAAGCAGTAGAACCCCAGCACCATCAGCAGCAGTGGCGCCCACATTTGCACGGGCATCGCCGGTTTTTCGGTGAGGGTGAAGGTGGCGCCCTGGTGCAGGGTGTTCCACCACTCTACAGAGTATTTGATGATCGGGATGTTGATCACACCGACAATCGCCAGCACCGCGCAGGCCTTGGCGGCACTATCGCGATTGCTGATGGCGTTGCCCAGGGCAATCAGGCCGAAGTACAGGAACAGCAGGATCAGCATCGAGGTCAGGCGTGCATCCCACACCCACCAGGAACCCCAGGTCGGCTTGCCCCAGATCGCGCCGGTGACCAGCGCCACGGCGGTCATCCACGCACCTATAGGTGCAGCGCATTGCAGGGCCACATCGGCCAGTTTCATCTTCCACACCAGGCCGACGATGCCGCAAACCGCCAGCATCACGTAGCAGGACTGGGCCAGCATCGCAGCAGGGACGTGGATATAGATGATGCGAAAGCTGTTGCCTTGCTGGTAGTCCGGCGGCGCGAAGGCCAGGCCCCAGACCAGGCCGGTGCCGATCAGCAATACGGCGGCGACGCTCAACCACGGCAGCAGCTTGCCACTGATGCCATAAAACCATTTGGGCGAGCCGAGCTTGTGAAACCAGGTCCAGTTCATTGCATTTTCCATCACGGGTGCTTTTCGTCGTGGCGAAAAGCTTAGGGTCTTTACTGACTCAACGTCATTAACGCCGAGTCAGACCTCATTATTCACCGACGCTGATTTTCAGGCCGGCGGCTATAGCAAAGGGTGTCAGGGTTACCGCCAGGGCGGTCAGGCTACCAAGCCACAAGAGGTAACCGGTCGCCGGCATCCCCATGAGCGCGGCTTGCAAAGCGCCGCTGCCCAGGATCAACACCGGGATATACAAAGGCAGAATCAACAGGGCCAGCAGCAGGCCACCCCTTTTCAGGCCCACAGTCAAGGCGGAGCCCACCGCCCCCAACAGGCTGAGCACCGGCGTACCGAGCAACAAGGACACCAGCAACACGGGCAGGCATTCGACGGGCAAGCCCAGCATCATCGCCAGCAGCGGCGAGAGCAAGACTAGCGCCAGGCCGGAAAAAGCCCAGTGTGCCAGTACCTTGGCCAGTACCAGAAGTGGCAGGGGGTGCGACGAAAGGACCCACTGCTCCAGGGATCCGTCTTCGAAATCACTGCGAAACAGCCCGTCCAACGAGAGCAGGACCGATAAAAGCGCCGCGACCCACACCAGTCCCGGGGACAAGGTTTGCAACAGTTTAGTCTCCGGGCCGACCGCCAGCGGGAACAGCGCGATCACAATCGCAAAGAACACCAGCGGGTTGGCCAGTTCAGCCGGGCGACGGCACAACAGCCGCGCTTCACGGGCCACCAACAGGGCAAACACACTCATGCCGACCACCGTCCAAGATCCAGCTCCCGGTAACCACCCGGCTTGCGCGCCAGGCTATGGTGGGTGGTGAGCACCACCAGGCCGCCCTGCTCGCAATGCCGGGCCAGGTGCTCTTCGAGCTGGGCTACGCCCTGTTTGTCGAGAGCGGTGAAGGGTTCGTCGAGAATCCACAGCGGCGGGCCGGACAGGTACAAACGCGCCAGGGCCACGCGGCGCTGCTGGCCGGCTGACAGCGTGTGACAGGGCACATCTTCAAAGCCCTTGAGGCCAACGGCGGCCAGGGCCTGCCAGATGCCATCGCGGGTAGCAGGGTGATGCAGGGCGCTGAGCCAGCTGAGGTTTTCTTCGGCGCTGAGCACGTCCTTGATACCGGCGGCGTGGCCGATCCAGACCAGGTTGCGCGCCAGCTCGGTACGTTGTTCGTGCAGGGGCTTACCGTTGAGCCGAACAACACCCGCCGTGGGCTGCATCAAACCGGCCAGCAGACGCAGCAGACTGGTCTTGCCGCTGCCATTGGGGCCGCTGATTTGCACCATGTCGCCAGCCGCCAGACGCAGGTCGAGTTGCTCGAACAACAGGCGCAGGTCGCGTTCACAGGCAAGCGCTACGGCTTCAAGAAGAGGGCTGGTCAAGAGATCGCGGGCCTTTACGGTTCAAGTCGGCGGTGCAGCGGCCGTTATAGAGAGATGCACAATAACGACTTTGGCGACCGATTTTAGAGAGCTGGATCAAATAGTTGTGAGGTTTTTACCGCTCTCTTTGCAGACGGGCGGCATTATACATGCGATGCCCTACTCTAAAGAGGGCAATTTCCCCAGAGACGATGCGCACGATGACCGGTGAGATCAATCTTCCTCCACTGCCTCCAGCCTCAGCACCCAAGGCTGCCCCGCTGCCTGCGGCTGGCGAGTTGCTCAAGCTCCTGGAGCCACAGGCCGGGTTGATTGGCGCCGGAAAAACCGTAAACGCTGAAGTCATCGCGCTGAAACAAGGCAGTGAAGCCTTTCAGCTGTTGCTCAAGCTGACCCTTGAAGGTGGTCGCCAGACCCTGGTTCAAGCCAGCAGCGCCCAGCCCTTGCCCCTGGGCAGCAATGTGGCAGTGAGCCAAACGCCTGCGGGCAACCTGGCCATTACCTTGCAGCAAGCCATGAGCGCCAACGTGACCGCCCTCACCCGCCTCGACACCACACAAATGCCGGTGGGCACACTGCTGCAAGCCAAGGTGCTGACCACTCAGGTGCTGCCTCAAGGCTCAGCGCAAGCGGCGATCTATCGCTCGCTGGTGAGTGTGCTCAATAATGCCCTGGCCGGTACCACGCTGACGCTGGAAAGCCCTCAACCCTTGCGGGTCGGCAGCTTGCTCAGTGCCGTGGTGCAGAACGCGCAAACCCTGAATTTTGTGCCGCTGAGCGGGCTGAAAGACCAACTGGCCGTGACGCAGCAACTGGCGACCCAGCAAAGTCGCCAAGGCTCGCTGGATGCGGTGTTCACTGCCCTGCAGAACCTGCCCCGTGGCGACAACACCTCGGCCGAGCTGCGGGCCGCTGCCGAGCGTTTACTGGCAGCCTTGCCCGATCTGGCGCAAGTCAGCAATCCCAAGGTACTGGCACAAGTGGTGCAAAACAGCGGCGCCTTCCTGGAAGCCAAATTGCTCGCTGGGCAGAACCCACAAATCCCACCGCTGGATATGAAAGGCGCGCTGTTGCGCCTGGTCGCGGACCTGCTGCCCGCCCTGCCCGCCAACACCAACCTGAATGCGATCCTCGCTGCCAATACCCTGGCCCAGGTGCTGCCGCACTTTGTGCGCAGCCCGTTGAACACTCTCGGCCAGGTCGGCGCTCGGCAGATACCTGCCGGTTTCCCGTTGCCGGAGCGGCTGATCGCGAAACTGGAAGGTGAAGGCGACCTGGAAAACCTGCTGCGCCTGGCCGCCGGGGCGATCTCGCGCTTGCAGAGCCACCAACTGTCGAGCCTGGAACAGACCGGCACCACCGCCGATGGCCGCCTGCAAACCACGTGGCAGTTGGAAATCCCCATGCGCACCCTGCAAGACATCGTGCCGTTGCAGGTCAAGTTTCAGCGCGAGGAGCCTGCGCCTGACAAGGATCAGCCCGAGCGCAAGGATAAAAAAGATCCGAAGCAGATGCTTTGGCGCGTCGAACTGGCCTTCGACATGGAGCCGCTGGGGCCGCTGCAAGTTCAGGCGCAGTTGTCCCAAGGCAAACTGTCCAGCCAGTTGTGGGCCAGTCGCCCTTTCACCGCCAGCCTGATCGAAAGTCACCTGGGCAGCCTGCGCGAGCGCCTGGTGTCATCCGGACTTAACGTCGGCGACCTGGATTGCCACCTGGGCACCCCGCCACGCGGTGCAAAAACCGGATTGGAACAACGCTGGGTGGATGAAACCGCATGAAGAACGCCGCCCCACCCCGCCAGTCCATCGCCCTCAAGTACGACGGCCAACAAGCCCCCACCCTGACCGCCAAGGGCGATGACGCCCTGGCCGAAGCGATTCTCAAGCTGGCACGGGAGAATGAAGTACCGATCTATGAAAATGCCGAGCTGGTGAAGCTGCTGGCGCGTATGGAACTGGGGGACAGTATTCCAGAAGAGCTCTATCGCACGATTGCCGAGATCATTGCGTTTGCATGGACGTTGAAGGGCAAGTTCCCGGTGGGCTACGACCCGGATTCGGGGCCAATGGAGCGGGATGTCACTGAGCGTGGCGACGATTACTGAGTAGCCACAGGCATACCAAGATCCACTGTGGGAGGGGGCTTGCTCCCGATAGCGTCATTACAGCCAACCTATCTGGGGCTGATACACCGCTATCGGGAGCAAGCCTCCTCCCACATTTTTTGATCTGTGTTCAGTTCAGGACTTCGCTCAGGGGGATGAAATTGACCCGGTCGCCAATGGCCAATGTGGTCCCCTCCATCACCTCCACAAACCCCTCCGCCCACGCCGCACTGCGCAGCACCCCGGAGCTCTGGTTGCGATAGATAATCGCCTTGCCCTGCTCGATACGCCCGCGCAGGTATTCGCGGCGGTTGCCAGGCTTGGGCCAGTCGAATCCTGCCGGCACCTCGAAACGCAGCGGCTGCACCTGCGCCACGCCTTGGCGGCGCAGCAGGTACGGGCGCGCCAATAGCGCAAAGGTCACCAGGGTCGAGGCCGGGTTACCTGGCAGGCCGATCACCGGCACGCCACGAAAATGCCCGAAGGTCAGCGGTTTGCCTGGCTTGATCGCCAGCTTCCACAACGCCAACTCGCCCTCTTCACGCAAGGCAATGCCGAGGAAGTCCGCTTCGCCCACCGACACACCGCCGGTAGACAGAATCAGGTCGACGCTACCCAGGCCGGCCAAACACGTACGGGTCTGTTCCAGATCATCCGGCAGAATCCCCGCATCGATCACTTCGCAGCCCATGCGCGCTAGCCAGCTGCACAGCACGCGACGGTTGCTGTTGTAGATCTGCCCCGGGCCCAACGGCAAGCCTGGCTCGATCAATTCGTCGCCGGTCGACAGCACGGCCACGCGCGGGCGGCGCACCACATCGAGCCGATCCCGCCCCAGAGACGCAGCCAGGCCCAACTCGATGGGCCCCAGGCGCGTTCCGGCGCTGAGTACGCACTCACCCACCGTAGTCTCCTGGCCCTGTGGTCGGATGTTGTCGCCCACCCGTAACGGCTCGGTGAAACTCACGCGCTGATCGGCATGAACCACCGCGTTTTCCTGCATTTGCACGCAGTCTGCGCCTTCGGGTACCGGCGCGCCGGTAAAGATCCGTGCGCAGGTGCCGGCCGCCAGCGCCTCGGGCGCAGTGCCGGCGAAAATGCGTTGGCTCACCACCAGCGGTTCCCCGGTCCAGTCCGCCAGGCGAACGGCGTAGCCGTCCATGGCACTGTTGGGCCACGGCGGCAGGTCGAGCGTCGAGATCAGGTCCTGAGCCAGTACGCGGCCATCGCACTGCGCCAGGGGCAGCACATGCTGGTCACGGATCGGCGCCGATTCCGCCATGGCGAGCAGCCGCTGCAAGGCAGCTTCCACCGGCATCAGTGCGCCGGTCTTGCCCGGCTTATCCACGGGATTCACAGGGTTGGGCCTGCTTCAGGTGCGGGACGAAATTGCATGGGCGGTGACGATTATCCAGTTGCTCGGCGAGGATGCCATCCCAACCGGTGCGCACGGCATTGGTGGAGCCCGGCAGGCAGCACACCAGGGTGCCATTGGCCAGGCCGGCCAGGGCGCGCGATTGCACGGTGGAGGTGCCGATATCGGCCACGGAGATCTGGCGGAACAGTTCGCCGAAGCCATCGACCTGCTTGTCGAGCAGGCAGCTCACGGCTTCAGGGGTGCTGTCACGGCCGGTGAAGCCGGTGCCCCCGGTGATCAGCACCACTTGCACCACGTCTTCGGCGATCCAGTGGGCAACCTGGGCGCGAATCTTGTAGAGGTCGTCCTTGAGCAGCACGCGCTCGGCCAGGTGGTGGCCGGCGGCGGTCAGGCGATCGACGAAGACCTGGCCGGAGGTGTCGGTGTCCAGGGTGCGGGTGTCGCTGACGGTCAATACAGCAATATTCAGGGGTACAAAGGGCGCATCGGCCTTGGCTTTCATGGCTCGGTCCAGTTGTCGAAAAAACAGCCCGATGTTATATCACAGGCCCCTCTTTACCTGCCGCAGTGGAACCGCCATGTCTCTTGAATCTTCACCCCTGCCTTGTTCGATTCTGTTGTTGGCCGGTGGTCGTGGCCAACGCATGGGCGGCCAGGACAAGGGGCTGCTTCAATGGCGGGGCGAGCCCTTGATTGCCCACCTGCAACGGCTGGCCAGGCCGCTCACGGATGACCTGATCATCTCGTGCAATCGCAACCTTGAACACTACGCGCCCTATGCCGACCAACTGGTCAGTGATGACAGCCCGGACTTTCCCGGCCCGTTGGCGGGTATCCGAGCAGGACTCTTCGCTGCACGCCATGAACATCTGCTGATCTTGCCGTGCGATGTGCCGCAGATTGATGAGCGACTGCTGGCCGACTTGCGTCAGATTGCCCAACGCAATCCGCAGGTTCCCATCATGGTGCGTCATGGCGAGTTCTGGGAACCCTTGCTGTGCATTATCCCAACAGACCTGAAAGATCAGGTGGAACGGGCCTGGCAAGCGGGTGAACGCAGCCCGCGCAAGGTCCTGCTGCAACTGGGTGGCGTCGGCCTGGAATGCCCGGCCGATGACCCGCGCCTGGCCAATCTTAATACGCCCGAGCTGTTGCACCCACGGGCTGGCGTGTCAGAATGAGCCTTTCACAAGGAACTTTGCCGACGTCCCATACGTCACAAGGTCAGCAATTTAAAAGTATTTTCTCGGAGACAAACTCATGACTCAACGGACCATCGCCGCTCTCATGCTTGCACTGGGCCTCGCCACCCTCGCCGGTTGCGCCTCGCCAACAGTGATCACCCTGAATGACGGTCGCGAAATCCAGGCCGTCGACACCCCGAAATTTGACGAAGATTCGGGTTTCTACGAATTCCAACAGCTTGACGGCAAGCGCACCCGCATCAATAAAGACCAGGTTCGCACCGTTAAAGATCTGTAAGCCTTAACGCTTGCCAACAAGGCCCGCCTCGCGCGGGCCTTGTCGTTTGCGGCGTTTACCAGTCGAGGGTGATACGGCTGTGAAAACTGCGTTCTTCACCATTTAGCGGGTCGATGAAACGCACGCCCTGGGCCAGCAGCTTCAGGGGGTGGGCGTAGTCGTCCTCGGCGTCCTTGACCACAACGGGATAGAACGGGTCATTGCAGATACTCGCCCCGAGGGCAGTCATGTGTACGCGCAGCTGGTGTTTCTTGCCGGTCACCGGGAACAGACCGTAACGCCACAAACCACCCTTTTTCTCGCGCACTTCAACGGCCGTCTCGGTGTTGCTGGCGCCCGGCCCTTCCTGCATCCGAAAGAAGGGTTCGCCATCCACCAGGCGGCTTTTATGCACCAGGGGAAAGCTCAGATTCGGCAGGGCCGGGGCGATGGCTTCGTAGAATTTGTCGATACGCCGCGTGGGAAACAGTTGCTGGTACGCCGAGCGGCTTTGCGGGTTGGCCGAGAACAGCACCAGCCCCGCCGTGTGCCGGTCAATGCGGTGCAACGGCACCAGGGCGGGGTTGTCCAGGCGACGGATCAGGCGACGCAACAGGGTTTGCTCAACGTACTCGCCGGCGGGAGTCACCGGCAGGAAATGCGGCTTGTCCGCCACCACCAGATGTTCATCGGCGTACAGGATAGTTTCCTGTACCGGAATCACTTTTTCGTTGGGTACTTCGCGAAAGTAATAGATGCACAGGCCTTCCTTGTAGGCCAGGCCCAGGCTGATCGGGCTGCCATTGATATCCAGCACTCGTTCCCGGGCAATGCGGTCCAGCCACTGCTCACGGGCAATGGCCGGGAAGTGATCGCACAGGCAGTCGATCACCGTTGCCCAAGGCCCCGGTGGCAGATACAACGTGCTGGCTTGGTGCTGGGCGGCGGAAAAACCGGAAGTGGACATGCAAATGCTCGAACCTGGAAACAGGCGGGCATTATCCCGCATGGAGCGCGATTGAGCCTAGGGCCGTTCTCATGCCTTGGCCAGTTGGGCCCGCAGCACCGGCGAAGCGCTCGCCGCCTCGGTGAACTCCTTGAGCCAGCGCAGTACGTCCACTGCTTCCCAACGGCCCGGATCATAGAGCGCGTAGAGCAAGCCTTGATAACCCACCACATCCAACTGTTTGTGATAACCGGCACGCTGGAACAGCGCCTCGATTTCCGCAAAGCAGGTGTTGAAATGCACTTTGTTGAAGGGCGTCTTGCCTTCCGTGACCAGCCCATCGAGGCGCAGCTCGTTGACCGCGTCGCGCACCACATCGGCGGACATGCGATTGACGCTGCTTTTCAATTGTTCAACATTCACCACGGGCGTTCCCTCTATTCAATCGCTGTACGAATATACAGTAACGTAATATTCGCAAGCCCGCCATCGGATAAACGTCAGCGCAGAAAGGCAACGACCTGGTCGGTGTCGAACGGCCAGTCCAGTTCCGCCCCGGTGTCCTTGCGGCGAAGCACCGGAATCCGCAGGCCGTAGTCTTCTGTCAGGTCATCTGGCTCAGTGATATCCACCAACTCCACCAGCAGCCCGTGTTCGACGAGCGGCATGATTTCGGCTTCGGCAATTTCACACAGATGGCAACCCAGGGTGCCGAACAGCTGGCATTCAGGAGGCATGACGAAAGAACCCGGTCAGAAAAACAAGTGACCATTCTAAACCCGCTCGCGCCGTGAAATCCCATTGCCGACAAAACACCTGATCCAGGTCACCATGGCCTATAACTGATTCAGCGATTCTCGCGGCTTTTTGCCCGTCCACCTGCAATGGAGATGCCTGTGTTTGCCAACCTGCTGATCATCCTGGCCTCATCCCTGGTGGTGATTGCGCTGTTTCGCCGGCTGCAACTGCCGCCCGTGCTGGGCTACCTGTGCGTGGGCCTGGCGGTGGGGCCGACTGCTTTGGACTGGGTGAACGACAACGAGGACCTGCCGGACTTGGCCGAGATGGGCGTGGTGTTTCTGCTGTTCTCCCTGGGCCTGGAGTTTTCCCTGTCGAAAATGTTCGCCCTGCGCCGCGTGGTGTTCGGCCTGGGCAGTTTGCAGGTGTTGGGATGCGGCGCCCTGCTCGGCGCTGCGCTGATGGGCTTGGGCCTGGCGCCGGGCATCGCGCTGTTACTGGGTGCAGGGTTGGCGTTGTCGTCCACGGCCATCGTCAGCAAGGAACTGACCAGTCTTGGGGAGATCTTCAGCAGCCACGGCCAGAATGCGATAGGCGTGCTGCTGTTCCAGGATGTGGTGGCGGTATTGCTGCTGACACTGGTGCCGGTGTTTGCCGGCAGCAGTGACCAAGCCTGGTACTGGGCATTGCCGCTGACCCTGGGCAAAACCGTGGTGTTGTTCGTCGGCCTGTTATTCGCCAGCCGCTGGTTGCTGCCGCGGTTGTTCCATGAGGTCGCCGCGTCCCATTCCGCAGAGTTGTTCGTGCTGCTGGCGCTGGTAATTGTCTTGCTCACCGCCTGGCTCACCCACCTGCTCGGCCTGTCCCCTGCCCTTGGTGCGTTTCTGGCCGGTATGTTGCTGGGCGAGAGTCATTATCGTCACCAGATAGAAGCGGATATCCGGCCGTTTCGCGACATTCTGCTGGGGCTGTTTTTCGTCAGCATCGGCATGTTGATCGACCTGCAGTTATTCGTCAGCCACAGCCTGTTGATCCTCGGCCTGACCCTTACGCTGATGTTGGTCAAAGGCTCTGTGGTGGCCGTACTGGTCAAGCTGCGTGGCAGCGACACTGAAACCGCCTGGCGCAGCGGCCTGGCCCTGGCCCAGGGTGGCGAGTTCTGTTTCGCGCTGATGGCGCAGATGCAGCAGAGCCGGTTGATTCCGGATGAGTTCAACGGCCTGCTACTGGCCGCCACGTTCTGCTCGATGCTGTTGACGCCGCTGCTGTTGCGCGCAGCGCCGGCCATTGCCCTGCGCCTGCATCGCAAGCCCAACCAGCAAGTGCAACTGGAGCACATCACCGCGCTCAACGCTCAGTTGCACGGGCACGCGGTGATTTGCGGTTATGGTCGGGTGGGACAATCGATCGGGCGGTTTTTGCGCCGCGAGCACCAGGCGTTTATCGCCCTGGATGACGACCCCGAACGGGTGCAGGAGGCCGCTACCGAGGAAAGCAGCGTGCATTATGGCGACTGCCGCCGGGGTGCCTTGCTCAGTGCCGTGGGCCTGGAGCGCGCGCGGTTGGTGGTGATCGCCGTCGACAACAGCGATGTCGCCCTGGTGGTGCTCAAGGAAGCGCGACGGATCAACCCACAGGTGCCGATCCTGGTGCGCACCCGTGATGACAGCCAGTTGGCTGAACTCAAGGCCGCGGGGGCCAGCGAAGTGGTGCCCGAGTTGCTTGAGTCAAGCCTGATGCTCGCGTCCCACGCCCTGATCCTGCTGGGCCTGCCGGACCAACAGGTACAGGCTCGGGTGGATGAAGTGCGGCAGAACCACTATCGCTTGCTGCACGGGTTTTATCCGCCGCCACACACTGATGAACAAGCGCCGATCAATCCTGACTGACCGCACCGATCTTGTGGATCGACAGGTCCGCGCCGTAATACTCCTCTTCCTGACTCAAGCGCAGCCCTTGCACGCGCTTGATCACGCCGTACACCAGCAAGCCGCCACCAAACGCCACCGACACGCCCAGGCCGGTGCCGATCAACTGGCTGATCAAGCTGACGCCGCCAAGCCCACCCAGGGTGGCCTGCCCGAAGATGCCGCAGGCGATGCCGCCCCACACGCCACACAAGCCGTGCAACGGCCATACGCCCAGCACATCGTCGATCTTCCAGCGTGCCTGGGCGGCGATAAAGCACCACACAAACAAGCCGCCTGCGACTACTCCGGTGACCAGCGCGCCCACCGGATGCATCAGGTCGGAACCTGCGCAGATCGCCACCAGCCCGGCCAAGGGGCCGTTGTGCAGGAATCCTGGGTCGTTACGGCCGATCACCAGCGCGGCCACGGTACCGCCAACCATGGCCATCAACGAATTGACGGCCACCAGGCCGCTGACCCCGTTGAGGGTCTGCGCACTCATCACGTTAAAGCCGAACCATCCCACGATCAGGATCCACGACCCCAGCGCCAGGAACGGGATGCTCGACGGTGCAAACGCCACCAGGCGCCCTTCGCGATAACGTCCATTGCGCGGCCCCAGCAGCAACACCGCCGCCAGCGCCAGCCAGCCGCCCATGGCGTGCACCACCACGGAACCGGCAAAATCGTGAAAACTGGCGCCAAAGCTTGCAAGCAGCCAGGCTTGCAGACCGAAATTGCCGTTCCACACCATGCCCTCGAAGAACGGGTAGATAAACGCCACGATCAGTGCAGTGGCGCACAACTGCGGCGCAAACTTCGCACGTTCGGCTATGCCACCGGAAATGATCGCAGGGATCGCCGCGGCGAAGGTCAGCAGGAAGAAAAACTTCACCAGGCCATAGCCATGATCGGCGCTGATGACGGCTGCCGGTTGCATGAAGCTCACACCGTATGAGATCCAATAGCCTATAAAGAAATAGGCCAGGGTGGAGATGGCGAAATCGCTGAGGATTTTCGACAGGGCGTTGACCTGATTCTTCTGGCGCACCGTGCCGACTTCAAGGAAGGCAAAGCCGGCGTGCATGGCCAGGACCATGACCGCGCCAATCAGGATAAACAGGGTGTTGGAACTGTGGACGAGTGTATCCACCGCACTTTGCAGATTTTCCATGGAGGTTGGCAGGCCTGCATCAAGGCAAAAAGCACCAAATCGGTTCAAGCTGAGGGTTGGCGCACTAAATGGGTACCACCGGCTTCGTCCCTCTTGGGAGGGCACGAACCGCTTTAGCGCAGCGATCAACACAACTGACCGTTGCCGACAGGGTTTTTCCGCGGGTTTTAGTTATTTAGGGTAAGGTTTTTCAAGGCTTGCGCCCCGACCGCCCATATTCGGCGCGGGCCTCTGAGCCTGCGCACCAATGCAAAGCAAAAGCTGTACCACACAATTGCAGTGAACCTTCAGCGAACGCCGCGACTCGAAACCACACGTACAGATCAGCCACACACGGAGACAACCATGGCCGGTAAAACAGCAAAGACTGCTCAAGAGATACTGATGGCGGATTTTCAAACCCTGGTCAGTGATACCGAAAGGTTGCTGGACGACACCGCAGTGCTGGCCGGCGATCAGGCCGACGAACTGCGCACCAAGATCCACGAGAGCCTGCTCAAGGCCCGCGAGACCTTGCAACTGACCGAAGACTCCCTGCGCGAGCGCGGTCAGGCGGCCATCACCGCCACCGAAGACTACGTGCAAGCCAACCCATGGCAGTCAGTCGGCATCGCTGCCGGCGTGGGCTTTTTGATCGGTCTGCTGGCTACAAGGCGCTAATCATGTCTATCGGCGAATCCAGCTCATCAACGAGCGCACATTCTTCGGCAAGCGGTTCCACCTCCCGACGCCTGGGCGCCGCTGTGCTGGGCTTGCTGCACAGCCATGTCGAGTTGTTTGGCATCGAATTGCAGGAGCAAAAGGCCCGCACTGTCAGCCTGTTGTTGTTTGCCGGTCTGGCGTTGGTGTTCGCCCTGCTGTTGCTGGTAGGGTTGTCGACGCTGGTGATGATCCTGGTGTGGGATACCGGCTACCGCCTGACGGGGATCATCTGCCTTTGCGTGTTCTATAGCCTGGCCGCGGCCTTCTGCGGTGTGCGCCTGAAAGCGGCGGTGTTCGATGAATCCACGCCCTTCCACGCCACGCTCGAAGAGCTGGCCAACGACCGGGAGCGCCTGCTGCCATGAGCATGACCGAGATCCCGAAAAATACCTCCCGCCGGGAAATGCGCAAGACGCTGATCCGCCTGCGCATGGAAATGCACCGCCAGGAAATCCGTCATGAGTCCCAGCAACTGATGGCCCCTCTGCAGAAAATGCGCAACATGCGCCACAACTGGCAGGACAGCCTGGGCATCAAGCACGCGCCACTGTGGGGCGTGGCGGCGGTGACGCTGATGGGCTTTTTCACCGGCAAGGGCGCCAAGGGCGGCAGTATCAGCAGCGTGACACGTCTGGTGCGGCTGGGTGCAGGGTTGATCCCATTGATCAAATTGGCCATGCAAGGCTCGCGCAAAAGTTAAACCTTTGCCGGCGTTTAGCGTGCCGATACCAGTGGCCCGGCCCTCGCCAACGGGTGCCGGGCCTTTTTTCGCCCGCACCGCCGACCTGTAGATTTTTGCTTGCTCCGCCACGCCGGAAACGGGAAGCTGGCGGATGTCATTCACCGAACGGAGAGTAGTTGCCTTGGATTGGCCCACCCTGCTGAACCGCGAACGCCTGGGAAAACCTCTGCACAGCCCTGAAGAACTGGGCCGCAGCCCCTTTCACAAAGACCACGACCGCATTATTTTCTCCGGCGCGTTCCGGCGCCTGGGCCGCAAGACCCAGGTGCATCCGGTATCGAGCAACGACCATATCCACACGCGCCTGACCCATTCGCTGGAAGTCAGTTGCGTCGGCCGCTCCCTGGGTATGCGCGTGGGTGAAACGTTGCGCGGCGCCCTGCCCGACTGGTGCGACCCGAGCGACCTGGGCATGGTGGTGCAATCGGCTTGCCTTGCCCACGATATCGGTAACCCGCCGTTCGGGCACTCCGGCGAGGATGCCATTCGCCACTGGTTCCAACAGGCCGCCGGGCGCGGCTGGTTGGACGACATGAGCAGCGCCGAACGCAATGACTTTCTCAACTTCGAAGGCAATGCCCAGGGCTTTCGGGTACTGACCCAACTTGAATACCATCAGTTCGACGGCGGCACGCGGCTGACCTACGCCACCTTGGGGACGTACCTCAAGTACCCCTGGACCGCCCGCCACGCCGACTCGCTGGGCTACAAGAAGCACAAGTTCGGCTGTTACCAGAGCGAGCTGCCGATTCTGGAGCAAATCGCCCATAAGCTCGGCCTTCCCCAGCTTGAAGAGCAACGCTGGGCCCGTCACCCGCTCGTATACCTGATGGAAGCGGCCGACGACATCTGCTATGCGCTGATCGACCTGGAAGACGGCCTGGAAATGGAGCTGCTGCAGTACGCCGAAGTCGAGTCGCTGTTGCTTGATCTGGTGGGCGATGACTTGCCGCAGACGTACCGCCAATTGGGCCCGCTTGACTCTCGGCGCCGCAAGCTGGCGATCTTGCGCGGCAAAGCGATTGAGCACCTGACCAATGCAGCGGCGCAGGCCTTTGTCGAACAGCAGGACGCCCTGCTCGCCGGCACGCTGCCGGGCGATCTGGTCGAGCATATGCACGGGCCGGCGAAGCGCTGTGTGCTGGATGCCAAGGACATGGCGCGCAAGAAGATCTTCCAGGACAAGCGCAAGACACTGCACGAAATCGGCGCCTACACCACCCTGGAAATCCTGCTGAACGCCTTCTGCGGCGCGGCCCTTGAACAACATGGCGGGCGCACGCCGTCATTCAAGAATCGGCGCATTCTGGACTTGCTCGGCAATAGCGCGCCGGATCCGGCCTGGCCGCTGCACGCCTCATTCCTGCGGATGATCGACTTCATCGCCGGTATGACCGACAGCTACGCCACTGAAATGGCACGGGAGATGACCGGGCGCTCCAGCCCTCAATAACGATCCGATCAAGCCGCCCGTTCCCTGAAACGAATCGCCCTACGATGGGAACAGAGCGGCCTGATCGAATTCGTACAGGCACCCGAAGAATAATCACGCACGCTCCTAACGGGCCAGCCGCGCAATTCCTACCGCCCCCATCGACGCTTGCATCACTGTGTGCACTTTTATGCCCAGACACTCTCTTCGTATTCTTTTGGTGGAGGATCACCCTTTTCAACTTCTGGCCACCCAGTGCCTGCTCAAAAGCTTCGGCTTCGAGCAACTGACACCTGTGGAAAATGCCGAGCAGGCCATACACACGATGAGTCGGTCCGAACACCCCTTCGACCTGATGCTGTGTGACCAATGCCTGCCTGACCTGCCGGGGCTTGAACTGATCGAAATCGCCAACCGCCAGCGCTTCATCACTGGCGCCATTCTGTTAAGCGGCTTACCCACACAGGAATTGATCAACCTGAGCAGGCAAGCCTTGCAACGACGTCTTCCACTGCTTGGCTATTTGTCCAAGCCCTTGAACAAAGATGAGCTGGAAAGGCTAATAGGTTAATTTTTAACTCTCTCATGTAGGAACTTAAACATCATTTTCAATGAAAAACACTATAAGGCCCGTCGTAAAATCCAAGGCCCCGTTTATTGGCGCAACCACCTTCAAATTGTTGATATACCCTGTAACGCCCCCCTAACAACTTGTAGGCTTTTGCCTTATTAAACGTAGGAACTTTCCTGTTTTGCATTTACTCCCTGTGAGCTTCATGCTGAGCCCTCATCTTCTGAGCTAATGTGCCCGCTTTATTTGCACCAGCATGGAATGTGATTATGAACTCAGTTTTTATTATCGATGACCACCCGGTAATCCGGCTTGCCATTCGAATGTTACTGGAGCATGAGGGTTACAAGGTCGTCGGCGAAACAGACAATGGGTGCGATGCGATACAGATGGTCCGCGAATGCCTTCCAGACCTGGTGATTCTCGACATCAGCATCCCGAAACTCGACGGCCTTGAGGTGCTCTGCCGATTCAACGCCATGAACACCTCGATGAAAACCCTCGTGCTCACGGCGCAATGCCCTACGCTGTTTGCAACGCGATGCATGCGCTCGGGTGCCGAGGGCTATGTGTGCAAGGAAGGGGACTTGAGCGAGTTGCTGAGCGCCATCCGTGCGGTCCTGTCCGGTTACAACTACTTCCCCAGCCAGGCGTTGAACGGCCCCGGAACGGAAGGCCTGGATGTACAAGAACTGGAACTGTTCAAGACAGTCAATGACCGGGAGCTGATGGTCTTGCAACTTTTTGCACAAGGCCGCACTAACAAGGAAATAGCCAAAGGCATGTTTTTGAGCAACAAGACTGTCAGTACTTATAAAAAGAGGTTAATGCAAAAACTCAAAGCCAAATCCTTGGTAGAACTCATCGAGATGGCAAAACGAAACGCGCTAGTGTGAGAAAGCGGATGCCCAGGCGTATAAAGGACTATCTGATTATATTGAGTGCCGGTCTGTACTTCAGCACTGCCGTGCTCGCAGAGCACCAAACAAACCCGGAACGCTTCACCTTATTGAGTCGTGCGGGAGCCGTTCAACTCGGCACTCATTTTGACAAGGCTCAGCACCAGTGGCTACAGAACAAACGCGAACTGGTGCTGGGCACCTCCGCGCCCGATTACCCGCCATTCGACCTGACGTCCAGCGGCTATGATTATGAAGGGCTGACCGCCGATTACGCGGGGTTGTTGGCCAAAGCACTCTCCTTGCCGGTCAACGTAATGCGCTACCCGTCCCGGGATGCAGCCATTCGAGCCTTGGAAACCGGGGAAATCGACTTGTTGGGCTCATCCAACGGTTTTGAGGCTGCGACACCGAACCTTATCCTCTCTGAACCCTACGCCGTGGACCAACCGGTACTGGTCACCCGCGAGGGAGAAACCCGTAGCCTCAACGAGGGCCTGGACGGGCTGCGCTTGAGCCTTGTCTACCATTACCTGCCGCTCAATGAGGTAGAAAAGCTGTACCCCAAGGCCATCATCCGCGCCTATCCGTCTTATCAGAACGCCTTGAATGCGGTGGCCTTCGACCAGGCGGATGTGTTTCTGGGTGACACCATTTCCACCCACTACATGATCAACAAGGGTTATCTCAAAAACATCCGCATGGCCAATTTCGGCAAGCATGAGGCTTATGGTTTCAGCTTCGCCATGCGTGAAGATAACCGCGTGCTGCTGAGCATTGTCGACGCGGTCCTGGCTGCGGTCCCCATCACCGAACGAGACAGCATCGCCAAACGCTGGAGCGCCGGCAGCGATATCCTGCTCACCGACAAGAAATTGCAACTGACCCAACGCGAAGAGCGCTGGCTTAAAGAGCATCCGGTGGTCAAGGTGATCGTCAATGAAACCTTCGCGCCTCTCACGTTCTTCGATGCGGACGGCAACTTTCGCGGCATTACCGCCGATCTCCTGGAGCTGATTCGCCTGCGCACCGGCCTACGCTTTTCGATTGTACGCGGGCGTGATGTCAACGCGATGATCGATCAGGTCACCAGCCAGAAGGTCGATATGATCGGGGCCATTGTGCCGAGCAACACAAGGGACTCGCAGCTCAATTTCAGCCGACCCTACCTGGAAAACTCCTACGTATTGTTGACACGCAAGGAGCCAGGGCCACCCGCGAACATCGCACAAATGGCAGGAAAGCGCCTGGCGATAACCCAGGGCAACCCCTTGATCGAGACCTTGACCAACGATTTCCCCCAGGTTCACCTGGTCGAAACCAGTGATACTTTCAGGGCATCGGAGTTACTCGCACAGGGCCAAGTGGATGGCGCAGTGAGCACACTGGTGATCGCCAACTACCTGCTGTCTTCCAAGGCTTTTCAGGACAAGCTGCAGATCAGCGCCAGCATTGGCACTACGCCGGCAACTTATACCCTGGCGACATCGCGCCACGCCACGGAACTGAGCTCGATCCTCGACAAGGCGCTGCTCAGCATCGCCCCGGATGAAATGGGCGTGATCAACAGTCGTTGGCGGGGTTACACCGCCGCGTCCGACAGCTACTGGCGCAACTACCATCAATTGATATCTCGAATCATCATCGGTACCGGGCTGTTGCTACTGATTTCCCTGACCTGGAACGCCTACATGCGGCGCCAGATAAAACACCGCAAAATGGCCGAACGGGCCCTGAACGACCAATTCGAATTCATGCGTGCGCTGGTCAATGAAACCCCCCATCCGATCTACGTGCGTGACCGCAACGGCCTGCTGCAAACCTGCAACGACAGCTACCTGCAGGTATTCGACGTCAAACGCGAAGACGTGATCGGCAAAAGCGTCACCCAGATGAGCATGGCCCTGGAGTCGGAGGCGGCGCAATACCATGCCGACTATCTGCGCGTAGTGGCCGAGGGCATTCCGCTGATCCTGGATCGCACATTGCATATCCACGAGCGCAAACTGACGATCTATCACTGGATCCTGCCGTACCGCGACTCCACAGGCGAAGTCCAGGGCATCATCGGCGGCTGGATCGACATCAGCGACCGACGCGAGTTGTTTGATGAGCTACGCGCCGCCAAAGAGCGGGCCGATGAGGCCAATCGCGCCAAGAGCACGTTCCTTGCCACCATGAGCCACGAGATCCGTACGCCCATGAACGCCGTGATCGGAATGCTCGAACTGACGCTCAAGCGCGCCGATCAAGGGCATCTCGACCGCCCGGCCATCGAAGTGGCGTACAACTCGGCCAAGGATCTGCTGGAGTTGATCGGTGACATCCTGGACATCGCGCGTATCGAGTCCGGCCGTCTCAGCCTGGCGCCGGAGCGCGTCAACCTGCGCGAGGTGATTGAGTCGGTGGTGCGTGTCTTCGACGGTCTGGCACGCCAGAAAACCCTCAGCCTGCTGCTGGAATTCAAGCCCGACCTGAACGATATCGAAGTGCTGATAGACCCTCTGCGCTTCAAGCAAGTACTGTCGAACCTGGTGAGCAACGCGATCAAGTTCACCGAGCAAGGCCAGGTGAAGATCAAAGTGGAAGTACAGCCGACCCAGGCACCGGAGCAGATCGAGCTGAAGCTGGTGGTGGAAGACACCGGCATCGGCATCAGCAGGGAGGATCAACTGCGTCTGTTCGAACCCTTTGCCCAAGCGGACAATTCCGGTCAACTGGCCAGGAGCGGCGCGGGGCTGGGGCTGGTGATCTGCCGCAGCCTGTGCGCCATGATGGGCGGCCAGTTGAGCCTGAGCAGCGTGCCCATGGTAGGTACCCAGGTGCACGTCAACCTGAGCGTACCCCGCCTGCAAACGATCACGGTGGTGGGTGAGCAACAGCCTGAAGCACCGGCCGCCACTCGGGTGCTGAATGTACTGGTGGTAGACGACCACCCGGCGAACCGCCTGCTGATGTGCCAGCAACTGGGCTACCTGGGTCATCAATTCACTGCCGCCGAGCACGGTGCTGCAGGGTTCCAGGCCTGGCGCAAGGAGCATTTCGACCTGGTGATCGCCGATTGCAACATGCCCATCATGAATGGCTATGAGCTGAGCCGTTCAATCCGTGAATATGAGCAACGCGAGCAATTGGTACCTTGTGTGGTGCTGGGCTTTACTGCCAACGCCCAGCCAGAGGAAAGACAACGTTGCGTGCAGGCCGGCATGGATGACTGCCTGTTCAAGCCCATCAGCCTGACCGTACTGGAACGGCAACTGGCGCAAATCGCTCCCAAACCTGCGAACCAGCGCCTGAACCTCGAGTGCCTGCAAGCGTTGACCGGCGGCGACCCGCAATTGAGTCGACGCCTGCTGGAGGAGCTGCTGAGCAGCAGCCGTGACGACCGTCAGGCGCTTGTCACGCTGTTGAACCGGCAGGCCCACCCCCCCGAGATCATTGAACAAGCCCACAAAATCAAGGGCGCTGCCCGTATCGTTCAGGCCCATTCATTGGCTGGGCAA
The DNA here is from genome assembly GCF_020790195.1 of Pseudomonas sp. HN8-3. NCBI lineage: Bacteria > Pseudomonadati > Pseudomonadota > Gammaproteobacteria > Pseudomonadales > Pseudomonadaceae > Pseudomonas > Pseudomonas sp. HN8-3. The sequence goes on along the minus strand of NZ_CP086206.1, from coordinate 1,887,849 downwards.
TGCGAAGCGCTGGAGCAAACCTGCGCTCGCAATGAAGAGTGGGCAACCATTGAAACCGGCATCAAGGCGCTGGAGCATCTCATGCTGGAACTGGAGAGGATGCTGCAGATTCAACTGGCCGAGCTGCAAGGCCAATAAACGCCCGGGCCCGCAACGGCAGGAGCGAGTCACTCGCTCCTGCACTCCTCTGCCGTGGCTCCCAGGTTCAGCAGTCGGTCAGCCGCAGGAAAATCGCCGCCAGCCGTTCAATCCCTGCCTGGTCCTGAGGTGTAAAACGGGCCAGCGAGGGACTGTCGAGGTCAAGCACGCCAATCAGCTGACCGTCTTTGACCAATGGCACCACCAACTCACTGTTCGAGGCGCTGTCACAGGCGATATGGCCTGGGAACGCATGCACATCCTCTACTCGCTGGGTTTGTCGTGAAGCCGCAGCAGCGCCACATACGCCACGGCCGAACGGGATACGTACGCAGGCTATCTGACCCTGGAACGGCCCAAGCACCAGTTCTTCATTGCGATTAAGGTAAAAGCCTGCCCAGTTCAGGTCATCGAGCTGGTTGAACAGAAACGCAGAAAACTGTGCACTGTTGGCAATAAAGTCACGCTCATCCGCCAGCAATGACTCCAGTTGTGCACACAGCATGGCGTAGCCATCAAGACCGCTGCCGGCCTGTTGCAAATCGATCATGGTTGACGTTCCAGCAATTTAAGACCTACCCAGTAACGGGCAAACTGATAGGCACAACGGCCATTGCGGTTACCGCGCCCTGTGGCCCAGCGCACCGCGAGTACATCAAGCTGCTCATCGCGCTGCCACTGCAAGCCGGCCTTGCCGGCCAACTCGCCGATCCAGTGTTCCACCACATCCAGGAAATGCTCCTGGGAAAACGGATAGAACGACAGCCACAAGCCAAAACGGTCCGACAAGGCAATCTTGTCCTCTACCGCCTCGCTCGGGTGCAACTCGCCATCCACACGTTTCCAGTTGTCGTTGTCGCTCTGGTTCTCCGGCACCAGATGACGGCGGTTGGACGTGGCATACAGCAGCACGTTTTCCGGCGCCTGCTCCAGGGAGCCGTCCAGCACGCTTTTGAGCACGCGATAATCGCCTTCGCCGGCTTCGAACGAGAGGTCATCGCAAAACAAAATGAAGCGCTGCGGCAGTTTTATCAACTGTTCGACCACGCGCGGCAGGTCGGCCAGGTGGTCGCGTTCGATTTCGATCAAGCGCAGACCCGCCGTGGCGTGCTGAGCCAGCAAGGCGCGCACCATGGAAGACTTGCCGGTGCCGCGAGAACCCCACAGCAGCGCATGGTTGGCGGGCAGGCCATCGAGGAACTGCTGGGTATTACGCGCCAGTTGTTCACGTTGCTTGTCGACGCCAATCAGGTCCGACAAGCGCATATCCAGGCTCACTTCCAGCGGCAACAGGAAGCCACTGCGACCTTCACGCTGCCAACGAGCGGCCAGGCATTGGCGCCAGTCGATGGCTTGGCGCGGGGCCGGCAATAAGGGTTCCAGGCGAGCAAGTACGGCGTCGGCCCGCTCAAGGAAGGCATTCAATCGAGAATCCATGATTATTCCTCTGGCAAGTTCTTGTAAAAGATGGCGTATTGGCAACCCTGCGGCAGACCGCATGAGGCTGCGTCAAAAAACGATTCGTGCCCGGCAAGCAGAAGCTTGGGGATGTTCAGCTATGCTTGCCGGGCGAAAGGAAACGTGAAGTGGTTCAACACTCGATGGATATCAAGTTCGCCCACCGCTTGTCTTATAAACAAGCCAGATTGACTGTGCTGGTCGGTTTCGTGTTGGGAACCTTGCTCAGTCTGATCCAAATCGGCATTGATTATGCCAGTGAAGACGCATCCATCAACCGTGAAATACGCTCACTGATTGAAATCAGCCATAACCCCGCGTCGCGTATCGCCTACAACATCGATGCCGAACTCGCCCAGGAGCTGACCCTGGGCCTGCTGCACTCCCCTGCCATCACCCGTGCGCAGCTGATCGACAACAATGGCGCGGTGCTGGCCGACGTCAACCGCCCGCGCAAAGAAAGCAACTATCGTCCGGTCAGCGATTTTCTGTTTGGCGCCAATCGTCAGTTCGAGGACCGACTGTTTCTCAACCATATGCCCAACGAATCCCTCGGCGTATTGCGCCTCGACGTTGATACCTATGCCTTTGGCAGCCGTTTCCTGCATCGCGCTGAGATCACCCTGCTCAACGGATTTACCCGCAGCCTGCTGCTGACCGGGATCTTGCTGGGCTTATTCTACGTAATGCTCACGCAACCGCTGGTACGTATTATCCGAGAGTTGAGTACCCGCAAACAGGCACGCCTGGATTGCCCGCCGGGGCATGAGCACGACGAAATCGGCGTATTGGTCGACGTCGCCAACCAGCAATTTGAAAACATGGAAACCGAGATCCATCAGCGGCGTCACGCCGAGGACCGCCTCACCGAATACCTGGGCCAATTGGAAAATATCGTTTCGGCGCGCACCCTTGAACTCAAGGCCAGCAACCAACGCTTGAGCCAATCCAATGATGAACTGGAAGCAGCCAGGATGACCGCGCTGGGGATGGCACAGGCACGGGCCGCGTTCCTGGCCAATATGAGCCATGAAATCCGTACGCCGCTCAATGGTTTGCTGGGGATGATTGCACTGTCGCTCGACAGCCCACTGAATGCCGAGCAGCGCCAGCAACTGTCGATCGCCCATGACTCGGGCAAAGTGCTGGTCGAATTGCTCAACGATATTCTCGATCTGTCCAAGTTCGATGCCGGCCAACTGGAACTGGAACATATCCCCTTCGACCTGGGCTCACTGGTGGAAGACACTGCCAACCTGCTGTCGCAGAATGCGGCGCCGAGTGTCGAGCTGACGTGCCTGATTGATCCACAGTTTCCCGCCCAGGTCATCGGCGACCCGACCCGGGTGCGGCAAATCGTCAGTAATCTGCTTTCCAATGCCTTGAAGTTCACGCGCTTCGGCCGGGTCGATGTGCGCCTGCGTGCCCTGGAAGGCAGGGTCAATATTGAAGTCTGTGATACCGGCATCGGTATCGCCCAGGAAGCCCAGGTGAAAATCTTCCAACCCTTCACCCAGGCCGGTGCGGGCATCACCCGTCAATTTGGCGGTACGGGTTTGGGACTGGCCTTGACGCACAATCTGTGTGAAGCCATGCAAGGCCGCTTGAGTATCAGCTCGGAGGTGGGCTTTGGCAGCCAGTTCTGCGCCGACCTCCCGCTACCCACCCATTTACCTGCCACGCGCTATACACCGCTCACAGGTGATGTAATCGCCATCACCCATGCCGGTGGCGGGTTGACAGAGCTGCTCACCACCCTGCTGCCCTCTTGGGGGCTGACACCAAGGTGCTATTCCCAAGACGATGATTTGAGCGCACTGGCCCCTGACCTGTTGATTACCGACTGCCCTGAATGCTTGTTCCGCTTGCGCCCGGCAATCAGCGCGCCGATTCTGCTGGTCACCGCCTATGGCAACTTCATGCCCAGTGAAGAAGTCGCGGCGCTGGCACCGCTGCAGCAACAAGCACGCCCATTGAGCCGTAACGCGCTGTACCAGATCCTGCAACGCAACCTGCGCAGCAGCACGCAACCGATCCTCGACCCGATCCAGATGGAAGCCGCGCCGCTGGCTCACCGCGCGCGCATCTTGTTGGTGGAGGACAACGCGGTCAATCAACTGGTGGCCAAGGGGATGCTCAGCAAGCTGGGGTGTGAGGTGATTGTGGCTGCCCATGGTGGGGAAGCGCTCAAGCTGCTTGAGGACCAGCGCTTCGATATGGTGCTGATGGACTGCAACATGCCGGTGATGGATGGCTACGAGGCCAGCCGGCAAATTCGCCGTAGCGGGCGCTGGCCAGACCTGCCCATTGTCGCCTTGACCGCCAATGCCCTGTCCGAAGAGCGCGAGCGTTGCCGGGCGGCGGGCATGAACGATTACCTGGCCAAGCCGTTTCGCCGCGAAGAGCTCCATGCGCTGCTGGAGTTGTGGGTACCGACGACGACAAGCCTCTGAGGCTGCGCCCGCACTATCGTGGTCATTTGAGCAAGGCTTCGATCTCCTGGCTCAGGTCCTGTGGCTTGGTCGTTGGCGCAAATCGCTTGACCTGCTTGCCGTCGGGGCCGATGAGGAACTTGGTGAAGTTCCACTTGATATTCTTGGAGCCCAGCAGCCCCGGGGCCTGCTTTTTCAACTGTACGAACAATGGGTGGGCATCGCTGCCATTGACGTCGACCTTCTTGAACAGCGGAAAACTGACACCGAAGTTCAGCTCGCAGAACTCGGCTATCGCGCCTTCGTTACCCGGTTCCTGCTTGCCGAACTGGTTGCAGGGAAACCCCAGCACCACCAGCCCCTGGTCCTTGTAGCGCTGCCAAAGTTGCTCCAGGCCCTTGTACTGGGGGGTGAAGCCACATTTGCTGGCGGTGTTGACCACCAAAATGGCCTTGCCGGCGAAATCGGCCAGGGTCTTTTGCTCACCCTTGATGGTGGTGCAAGGGATGCTCAGCAGGGAGTCGCTCATGGCAATGCCTCAATTCAGGGGAAGAAGTGATACGCGTACGCTTGACCGACTGGCATTCGGGCCTGTTTATCGCTTCAAGCCGAGCGCGGCACCAGGTCCAGGCACACCGAGTTGATGCAGTAGCGCAGGCCCGTCGGCGGCGGCCCGTCCGGGAACACATGCCCCAGGTGTGCGTCGCACTTGGCGCAGGTGACTTCGGTACGAATCATGCCGTGGCTGACGTCACGAATTTCGATCATCGCGCTGTCGGCAATCGGCGCGTAGAAGCTCGGCCAGCCGCAGCCGGAATCAAACTTGGTGGTCGAATCGAACAGCGGCTCATTACAGCAGATGCAGTGATACACGCCGTCGGTCCTGGTGCCGTTGTACTTGCCGCTGAAAGGCCGCTCGGTGCCCTTGAGGCGGCACACGTTGTACTGCTCAGGGTCGAGCATGGCCTTCCACTCATCAACGGTTTTCTGCAACTTTTCCATCGGTACACCTCGGCAACTGAAAAACCCTGATCTGTGTCTTTTCCATGGATCAGGCGGCACGTATGATTGCGCCTCTTCAAAACGCCAGTCTGGCACCCGCGCCATCGGCATTCAAACGTATTTATGGGGGCGAACCGCGCAGGATTCACCCTACGGTAGTGCCTACGCCGTCTGAATCGTTCATTTTCAGGATCACATCGCCATGCAGGTCAGCAAATCGAACAAGCTCGCCAACGTCTGCTACGACATTCGCGGCCCAGTGCTCAAGCACGCCAAGCGCCTGGAAGAGGAAGGCCATCGCATCCTCAAGTTGAACATTGGCAACCCGGCGCCGTTTGGTTTCGAAGCGCCGGACGAAATCCTCCAGGACGTGATCCGCAACCTGCCGACCGCCCAAGGCTACAGCGACTCCAAGGGCCTGTTCAGTGCACGCAAGGCGGTAATGCAGTACTACCAGCAGAAGCAGGTCGAAGGTGTCGGCATCGAGGACATCTACCTGGGCAACGGCGTGTCCGAGCTGATCGTGATGTCGATGCAGGCGCTGCTCAACAATGGCGATGAAGTGCTGGTGCCGGCACCGGACTATCCGCTCTGGACCGCTGCCGTGACCCTGGCTGGCGGCCATCCGGTGCATTACCTGTGTGATGAAGGCGCCGACTGGTTTCCGGACCTGGCCGACATCAAGGCCAAGATCACCCCCAACACCAAGGCGCTGGTGATCATCAATCCGAACAACCCTACCGGCGCCGTGTACTCCAAGGAAGTGCTGCTGGGCATGCTTGAACTGGCACGCCAGCACAACCTGGTAGTGTTCTCCGACGAGATCTACGACAAGATCCTCTACGATGACGCCGTTCACATATGCACCGCCTCCCTGGCTCCGGACCTGCTATGCCTGACCTTCAACGGCCTGTCCAAGTCGTATCGCGTGGCGGGCTTCCGCTCCGGATGGATCGCCATTTCCGGCCCCAAGCATAATGCCCAGAGCTACATCGAAGGCATCGACATGCTGGCCAACATGCGCCTGTGTGCCAACGTGCCGAGCCAGCACGCCATCCAGACCGCCCTCGGCGGCTACCAGAGCATCAATGACCTGATCTTGCCCCAGGGTCGCCTGCTGGAGCAGCGCAACCGCACCTGGGAGTTGCTCAACGCGATCCCCGGTGTGAGCTGTGTGAAGCCTATGGGCGCGTTGTATGCGTTCCCGCGGATTGACCCGAAAGTCTGCCCGATTCTCAACGACGAGAAGTTCGTGCTCGACCTGCTACTGTCGGAAAAGCTGCTGGTGGTCCAGGGCACTGCGTTCAACTGGCCATGGCCGGATCACTTCCGCGTGGTGACTTTGCCACGTGTGGATGACCTGGAAATGGCCATCGGTCGCATCGGCAACTTCCTGAAGTCCTATCGCCAGTAAGGAAATTGACGCTGTACGACTCACATTGGGTCGTACAGCGATTATCTGGCAACACTTCTTTCTCGCTTACGCGCGGTGGTAGTTCACTCAGCCCCTGCCTGAGGCGTGCCCCCTATAATCACGGGGCGGCAAGGCAAACTCACGCCGGTCATGGCCGACAATACAGGTCGGAAAATCCCTTCAGGGCCTTACGTTCACGCTGTAGGACACAGTTTGAAATAGTCGCTCGGTTGAATCACCCCATGCGGCACCTTATATACCCCGCAGTACGCGACATATTAAGCATGAGGAGAACCCTACAACCATGATGCGCATCCTGCTGTTCTTGGCCACTAACCTGGCGGTCGTGCTGATTGCCAGCATCACCCTGAGCCTGTTCGGCTTCAACGGGTTCATGGCGGCCAACGGGGTTGACCTGAACCTCAATCAGCTGTTGGTTTTCTGTGCGGTCTTTGGTTTTGCCGGCTCGCTGTTTTCGCTGTTCATCTCCAAGTGGATGGCGAAGATGAGTACCAGCACCCAGGTCATCACTCAACCTCGCACTCGCCATGAACAATGGCTGATGCAAACCGTGGAGCAGCTATCTCAAGAAGCAGGCATCAAAATGCCCGAAGTGGGGATTTTCCCTGCCTATGAGGCCAACGCCTTCGCCACCGGCTGGAACAAGAACGACGCGCTGGTGGCCGTAAGCCAGGGCTTGCTGGAGCGTTTTTCGCCCGATGAAGTCAAGGCGGTGCTGGCCCACGAGATCGGTCACGTGGCCAACGGCGACATGGTCACCCTCGCGCTGGTACAGGGCGTAGTGAACACCTTCGTGATGTTCTTTGCGCGGATCATCGGCAACTTTGTCGACAAGGTCATCTTCAAGAACGAAGAAGGTCGCGGCATTGCCTACTTCGTGGCGACCATCTTCGCCGAGTTGGTGCTGGGCTTCCTGGCCAGCGCGATCACCATGTGGTTCTCGCGCAAACGCGAGTTCCGCGCAGATGAAGCCGGCGCACGCCTGGCGGGCACCAGCGCAATGATCGGCGCGCTGCAACGCTTGCGCTCCGAACAGGGCCTGCCGGTGCATATGCCGGACAGCCTGACGGCCTTTGGCATCAACGGTGGCATCAAACAGGGCATGGCTCGCCTGTTCATGAGCCACCCGCCGCTGGAAGAGCGGATCGACGCACTGCGTCGTCGGGGCTGATAACCCAGGCAAGACAAAAAAGGGGCGATTGAATCGCCCCTTTTTCGTGGACGTGATTTACCGCCTGGTCAGCCGATAAACACGCTCATCAAGCCGAGTAACGCCGTCCGCCTTGAATTTGCTGCTTTCACTCAAAATGTCCCGCTCTTGCAGCGTGACCACATTCCAGTGCGGGCCCAGCAACGACTGCACTTCCTCATCCGGGACGGCGAAAGGCGGGCCAGCCCTTTGTGCCTGGTCGTAGTCGACAGTGATCAACAACCCCTCACAGACGGGGGTCAGCAGGGTATCGAGATGCTCGGTGTATCGCGAGCGCATTGGCTGCGGCAAGGCGATCAGTGCCGCACGGTCATACAGCGCTGTGCAATCAGCCACTGCACTTGAGTCAAGGGCGAAGAAGTCACCGCACCACACTTCGACCAGACCCGCCTGATACACCTTGAACACGCCTCTCTGATCGATCTGCGGCGTAAGCCCCTGCTCGCTGAAGAACGCCTCAACGGCTTGATCAGACACCTCCACACCCATCACGCGATGCCCGCGATCCGCCAACCACTTCATGTCCAGGCTCTTGCCACACAAAGGCACGAAAACCCTGGCACCATCAGCCAGGCCCAACGTTGACCAATGCCGCTGCAAGTAAGGATTAACGTCGGACTGATGAAAACCGATCTGATTGGTTGCCCAGCGTTCCTGCCAAATTTTTGCGTCCATGCATCACCTTGAAAAAATCGATCAAAAGACACTAAATCTTATATTAGATCTCGATTAATGATCTGAATGAAGATAGCGCCATATTATTCTTCAGGACCCCTCTTATGCTCCCCAGCCTGTTTATCTCCCATGGCTCCCCGATGCTGGCCCTGCAACCCGGTGCCAGCGGCCCGGCGCTGCAGGCCCTGGCAGCCGCGTTGCCACGGCCCAAGGCGATTGTGGTGGTATCGGCGCATTGGGAAAGCCACGAGTTACTGGTGAGTGGCAGCGCCGCGCCCGAAACCTGGCACGACTTCGGCGGCTTCCCTCGCGAACTGTTTGCGGTGCAATACCCTGCGCCGGGTGATCCACAGCTGGCAAATGAAATTGTCGAGTTATTGCAGGCTGACGGCCTGACTGCACGCCTCGACAACCAACGGCCCTTCGACCATGGTACATGGGTGCCCCTGTCGCTGATGTACCCGGCGGCGGATATTCCGGTGGTGCAAGTCTCCCTGCCAAGCCGCATGGGCCCGGCTTTTCAAACCCGGGTTGGACACGCCCTCTGCAGCCTGCGCGATCAAGGTGTGCTACTGATCGGCTCCGGCAGCATCACCCATAATCTCGGTGAGCTGGACTGGCGCGCCGGGCCGGAAACCATCACGCCATGGGCGCTAGCCTTTCGCGACTGGGTGGTCGAAAAACTCGCTGCCGGTGACGAAACAGCCTTGCATGACTATCGCCTCCTGGCGCCCCATGCAGTGCGCAGCCACCCCAGCGACGAGCATTTGTTGCCGCTGTACTTTGCGCGGGGTGCCGGCGGTGATTTCAGCGTGGCACATCAGGGCTTCACCCTCGGCGCCTTGGGCATGGACATCTACCGCTTTGGCTAACGCAGATGCACAGCCTGAAATCCCAGGCAAAAAAAATCCCCGAACCAGTCGGGGATTTTTTATGTGCGATCAATCAGCCCAGAGGCGGATCAATCTTCGCGGTAGCGACGCAGTTTGAGCTGCTTACCGGCAACGCGAGTGTCTTTGAGCTTGGCCAGCAGTTTTTCCAGGCCATCCTCCGGCAGCTCCACCAGGGAGAAGCTGTCACGTACCTGGATGCGACCGATGGCTTCACGCGCCAGGCCACCCTCGTTGAGGATAGCGCCCAGCAGGTTCTTGGCAGCGATACCGTCACGCGCACCCAGCGCGGTACGGCAACGAGCACGACCTTCAGCCAATGGAACCGGAGCACGACGCTCACGATCGCCACGTTCTGGACGGTCGCCGGAACGCTCTGGACGATCACCGCGCGGGGCGTTGTTCGGTACCAGTGGGCGCTCTTTCTCGATGGCAGCCAGGGTCAGGGCTTGACCATTGGTCGCTTTGCGCAGCAGGGCTGCAGCCAGGGCACGCGGGGTGCAACCGATATCGGCGGTCAGGCGGTCCAGCAGGTCGCCGTGGGTCGATTCAGCGTCAGCCACCAATGGCGCCAGGCTGTTGGTCAATTTCTTGATGCGAGCATCAAGAACGGCCTGGGCATCCGGCAGGCGTACTTCGGCAACTTTCTGACCGGTGACACGCTCGATCACTTGCAGCATGCGGCGCTCGCGCGGAGTCACCAGCAGCAGTGCACGACCTTCGCGACCCGCACGGCCGGTACGGCCGATACGGTGAACGTAGGACTCTGGATCGTACGGCATGTCAACGTTGAACACGTGGGTGATACGTGGAACGTCGAGGCCACGGGCAGCAACGTCGGTCGCCACAACGATGTCCAGACGGCCATCCTTGAGGGAGTCGATCACGCGCTCACGTTGGTTCTGGGCGATGTCACCGTTCAGCGCAGCGGCTTTGTAGCCTTTGGCTTCCAGGGCACTGGCCAGGTCCAGGGTCGCTTGCTTGGTGCGCACGAACATGATCAGGGCGTCGAAGTCTTCGACTTCCAGCAGGCTCAATACAGCCGAGGTCTTCTGGTCAGCGTGAACCAACAGGTGAGCCTGTTCGATCGCGGTAACGGTCTGGGTCTTGGTCTGGATCTTCACGTGTTGCGGATCGCGCAGGTGGCGTTCGGCAATGGCACGGATCGACTGCGGCAGGGTAGCCGAGAACAATACGGTCTGACGGGTCGGTGGCAGTGCCTTGAAGATGACTTCCAGGTCATCCATAAAGCCCAGCTTCAACATTTCGTCAGCTTCGTCCAGAACCAGGTGGTTCACGGTCGACAGGACTTTCTCGTCACGACGCAGGTGGTCGCACAGACGGCCCGGGGTGGCGACAACGATCTGTGCGCCGTTACGGATAGCCTTGAGTTGTGGGCCCATCGGCGCGCCGCCGTAAACGGCCACAACGGTTACGCCTGGCATTTGCTTGGCGTAGGTTTCAAAAGCGGTTGCTACTTGCAGCGCCAACTCTCGGGTTGGCGCCAGGATCAGGGCTTGCGGCTCGCGCTTGGCAGGATCGATGCAATGCAAAATAGGCAGGGCGAACGCGGCGGTTTTACCGGTACCGGTTTGCGCCTGGCCAATCATGTCCTGGCCGGCCATGATGATCGGGATCGATTGCTGCTGAATAGCCGAAGGTTCTTCGTAGCCAGTCGCGATGACAGCGGCGAGAATGTTCGGGTTAAGATTAAAAGCGGCGAAGCCGCCGGTTTCCTGGGTCATGGGTCTGCCTCTAAGTGCATCCGCAAAGACCCATGCTCCAAAGCTGCGCATGCCGTGTTGAGACTCAAGAGTCGCCCTGGCTGCTTTGTCGGCGGGGATTTGCGAAAACGAATGAATGAAAAAGATTCGTCAAGGGAGAGTCCGCTGTGCGGACGTGCAGCCGAAGCTGACTTCGGGGAATTGCGCTACCTAAACGCGGCCCGGTTAAAGGCCGGCGCGCACTATACCGGAAATAGCTGAAAAAGGGAGCTTTTTTTATCGCAGCGCACTGATAAACCGCGCTGCGTCGCGGGCTTTGCAGATCTGTGCGCCAGGGTCTATTTTTCAAAGGCCCGGCCCTGCTGGTCATCAAGCTTAAACGGTTCACCCACCCACTCAGGCCCTTCGGTCTGAAACCCTACCCGCGCCCGAGGGCACACCCGATGAAACAAGCCAGCAGTAGCCGCGTCAGCCGTGCACTTGAGGGCCATGTTCTGTTGCTGGGCCTGGACCGCGTGGCCAAACGCAATGCCTTCGATCTGGATTTACTCAATGAGCTGAGCCTGGCCTATGGCGAATTTGATCGAAACGATGACGCCCGGGTGGCCGTGGTATTTGCCCACGGCGATCACTTCACGGCGGGGCTGGACTTGGCCAATGTCAGCGGCGTGATGGCGGGCGGCTGGCAACCGCCGCTGGGCGGGTGCGATCCCTGGGGCGTATTCGCAGGGCCCAGGGTCAGCAAACCGGTGATCGTCGCGGCCCAGGGCTACTGCCTGACCATTGGTATCGAGTTGATGCTGGCGGCGGATATCAACCTCTGCGCCAGCAATACACGCTTTGCACAGATGGAAGTGCAACGTGGGATCTTTCCGTTTGGCGGCGCGACAATGCGCTTGCACCAGATCGCGGGCTGGGGCAATGCGATGCGCTGGCTGCTTACCGGAGACGAGTTCGACGCCCATGAAGCCCTGCGCCTGGGCCTGGTACAGGAAGTAATGGCCAGTGAAGACCTGTTGCCCCGCGCCATCGAACTGGCCAACCGCATTGCTCGTCAGGCGCCGCTTGGCGTGCAGGCGACGTTGATGTCGGCGCGTCTGGCGCGTATGGAAGGCGAAGCTGTCGCAGCCGCCGCCCTGCCGCCCATGGTGGATAAATTGCTCAACAGCGAGGATGCCAAGGAAGGCGTCCGGGCGATGATCGAGAAGCGGCCGGGGGTGTTCAAGGGGATTTGAGTTGGCAATACCGACGCGATCGGGGGCAAGCCCCCTCCCACATGTGTACGTGTAAACGGATCTGAAATGCGGTCGAATGTGGGAGGGGGCTTGCTCCCGATCGCGCCGGAACAGACAACTAGGTCGCCGGCCGAATAGCCTTGATCAACGGCTGCAACGAGTACCCCAATCGCGGCGCCAAGGCTTCGGCGCGGGCTGACAGGGCATCGAGGTCCAGTTCCTGATCCAGCTCGGAAGGCACCAGCAGAATCACATTGCCCTCCTTCACCGGCAGCTCCCAGTAGTGTCGGTGATACAACCCACGCAGCAATGCCGCGCCCAGCGGTTTACCATCATCGGTGGCCCACTGGTTGATCACCAGCCAGCCGCCGGGGTTGAGTTTCTTCTGGCAGCTTTCCAGAAAGGTCCAGGCCAGATGCCCTACACCGGGGCCGACATCGGTGTAGAGGTCGACGAAGATCAGGTCGGCCGATTCAGCGGTATCGAGCAATTGCAGGGCGTCCCCCACTCGAATGTACAAGCGCGGGTCGTCATCGAGCCCCAGGTATTCGATGGCCAGGCGCGGTACATCAGGGCGCAGTTCAATGGCCTCGACGTCTTCCAAAGGCAGAAACCTGAGGCATGCCTGGGTCAACGTGCCCGCCCCTAAACCGAGGAACAACGCGCTCTCCGGCTGCTCATGGCACAGCGCACCGATCAACATGGCCCGGGTGTAGTCATACTCCAACCAGCTCGGGTCGGCGGTGAACACGCAGCTTTGCTCGATGGCGTCGCCGAATTCGAGAAAGCGGTAATCGGCTACTTCGAGCACACGGATCATGCCGAAATCATCATGGACTTCGGCCAGCAGGCGCTCGACACGCTCCTCGGTCATCACTACTCCTAAGGGGTTACCGCTTGGCAAAGGCGCGATTGTCGGCCAACCGGCAGCAACAGGTCACGCACTAATTGCTGATAACATCAGCGTTATCCGTCAATCACCCAATCGAGTTCATGATGAGCCAACCTTGGAGCCCCGACAGCTGGCGCGCCCTGCCAATCCAGCAACAACCCCAGTATCCGGACGCTGCACACCTGTTGCAGGTGGAGCAGAACCTGGCCAGCTACCCGCCGCTGGTGTTTGCCGGGGAAGCCCGTGAGTTGCGTCGCCAGTTTGCCGAAGTGACCCAAGGCCGCGCCTTCCTCCTGCAAGGTGGCGATTGTGCCGAGAGTTTTGCCGAGTTCTCCGCGGCAAAAATCCGCGACACCTTCAAGGTGCTGCTGCAGATGGCGATTGTCATGACCTTCGCTGCCGGTTGCCCGGTGGTGAAAGTCGGACGCATGGCCGGCCAGTTTGCCAAACCGCGCTCGTCCAACGATGAGACCATCGACGGTATCACCCTGCCTGCCTACCGTGGCGACATCGTCAACGGCATCGGCTTCGATGAAAAAAGCCGTGTGCCGGACCCCGACCGCCTGTTGCAGTCCTACCACCAGTCCACCGCCACCCTCAACCTGCTACGCGCGTTTGCCCAAGGGGGGTTCGCCGACCTGCACCAGGTGCACAAGTGGAACCTGGACTTTATCGCCAACTCAGCCCTGGCCGAGAAGTACAGCCAACTGGCAGACCGCATCGACGAGACCCTGGCCTTCATGCGCGCCTGCGGCATGGACAGCTCGCCGCAATTGCGCGAAACCAGCTTCTTCACCGCCCACGAAGCGTTGCTGCTCAACTATGAACAAGCCTTCGTGCGCCGCGACAGCCTGACCAACGACTACTACGACTGCTCGGCCCATATGCTGTGGATCGGCGACCGTACACGCCAGTTGGACGGCGCCCACGTCGAATTCCTGCGCGGGGTGAACAACCCGATCGGCGTGAAAGTCGGGCCGAGCATGAACCCGGACGATCTGATCCGCCTGATTGATATCCTTAACCCGAACAATGACCCTGGTCGCCTCAACCTGATTGCGCGCATGGGCGCAGGCAAAGTCGGCGACCACTTGCCCAACCTGATCCGCGCCGTACAGCGCGAGGGCAAGCAGGTGCTGTGGAGCTCCGATCCGATGCACGGCAACACCATCAAGGCCAGCAGCGGCTACAAGACCCGCGACTTTGCGCAAATCCTCGGCGAAGTGAAGGAGTTCTTTCAGGTGCACCACGCCGAAGGCAGCTACGCCGGCGGTATTCATATCGAGATGACCGGGCAGAACGTCACCGAATGCATCGGCGGCGCACGGCCGATTACCGAAGACGGGCTGTCGGACCGCTATCACACCCATTGCGACCCACGGATGAATGCCGATCAGTCGCTGGAGCTGGCGTTTCTGATTGCCGAGACCTTGAAACAGGTCAAACGCTGATCAACATCGCCGCCCTTAATCGGGCGGCATCGGGTCGCTGGCAATTGAGCTGGACCTGCTCCAGCCCCAGCCAGGCGGCCATTCGCCGCAGGTTGACGGCCAGCGCCAACATGCCTTCGTCATCCAGCCCCGATTCTTCTTCGTGCACTGCATGCACCGCCAGCCGCCCGTGGGCACGCTCGGCCCGCAGGTCGACGCGCGCAGCGATCCGCTCATTGTGCAAAAACGGCAGCACGTAGTAGCCATACACCCGCTTGTCTTGCGGGGTGTAGATCTCCAGTCGATAGCGGAAATCGAACAGGCGCTCGGTGCGGCTGCGCTCCCATATCAATGAATCGAACGGTGACAGCAAGGCACTCGCCGGCACTTTGCGTGGCACTTTGGGCTCCGGCAGACAGTACGCTGGTTGCTTGAAGCCTTGCACCTGGCACGTCAGCAACTGCCCGTCCTCGACCAGTTCGGCCAAGCGCGGGCGGCTGTCCGCGGGGTCGAGACGGAAATAATCGCGCAGGTCTTTTTCGGTGGCGATACCCAGCGCCGTTGCGCTATGCATCAGCAAGCCGCGCTGGGCTTGAGCCTCGCTCATGGACGTTTGAAGAATCTCGCCCGGGATCACACGCTCCGGCAAATCATACAGTCGCTCAAAACCTCGGCGCCCCGCGACGGTGACCAAACCGGCGGCGAACAGCCATTCCAGTGCGTGCTTCTCATCACTCCAATCCCACCAGGGCCCAGCACGCTCCTCTCGGGTCGACAAACTGCCCGCACCCAAGGCGCCCTGTTGCTCGACGCTGTGCAACACACGCCCAATAGTCGCCTGCTGCTCACGGCCAAAACGCGCCATCTGCGCATAGATGCCCTGCCCTTGCCTGGCCCGCTCCATGCGCCAGCGCATCAGCGGGTACATCGCCATCGGCAACAGCGACGCCTCATGCCCCCAATACTCGAACAATGAACGCCGCCGCCCCTGGCTCCAGGCTGCTTGCTCAAGGAGCAACGGAGTGTACTGGCCAAGGCGGGAGAACAACGGCAGGTAGTGGGAACGCACCAATGCGTTGACCGAGTCGATTTGTATAACGCCCAGGCGTTCGATCAGCCGGTTGAGGTGCGCAGCTTTTATCTGGGCAGGCGCCTGGCGCCCCGAGAAACCCTGGGCGGCCAGCGCCATGCGTCGAGCTTGCTTGAGTGAAAAGGACAGGTCGGCGGGCATGGCAATCTCCATAAAAGCTCGCTCCCTACCCTACTGCATCCTGGCTTACTTTCGCAGCGGGTCTTCCCAGAAATGCCGATGGCGTTCCTGCTCGACGTCGGCGCGGTTGAGCCCGATATCCTTGAGTGCGTCATCGCTCAACGTCGCCAGCATATTGCGCTCTTGATGCAACAACTGCCAACGCGCAACCCTATTAAACAGACCGGCAAACCACCACTTATTCAGTAATACAAAACCTTTTTGACCTTTCATCTTCTCGCCCTCCAGTAGGGATGACGAAAGTGTGTGCCTGCCGCTATGATCAATCCAACGAATGTTTCTTATGCAATACATCTCGGAGATTGATCCATTGTCCGGCTACCCGAGTATCGACACTGACGTGCTACGCACCTTCGTGGCCATTGCTGACCAAGGCGGCTTTACCCGCGCCGGTGAGCTGGTCAACCGCACTCAATCGGCGGTGAGCATGCAGATGAAACGCCTGGAGGAGGATGTGTTGCAGCGCAAGCTGTTCGAGCGTGACGGCCGACAAGTGCGGCTCACGCCCGAAGGCCAGGTGCTGCTGGGGTATGCGCGGCGCATCCTGAAACTGCACAGCGAGGTGTTCAATACCCTGCGCGAGCCACATATGGTGGGGCTGGTACGCATCGGCACGCCGGATGACTACGTCATGCGTTTTTTGCCGGGAATCCTGAAGCAGTTTTCCAAAGCTTACCCACTGATTCAGCTTGAGATGCACTGCGAGGCGTCGTCTGTATTGATGCAACGGCGGGACCTGGCGCTGACCGTCATCAGCCGCGAGCCGGGTAATGATATCGGTGAGCTGTTACGCACTGAACGCATGGTGTGGGCTGCGTCACCGTGCTTCTGTGTCGATGAGCACGATGCCCTGCCACTGGCGATTTCCGGCGATGACTGCCTGTACACCCATTGGGCACGCGCCGCACTGGATGCGGCCGGACGGGATTATCGCCTGGCCTATCACAGCTCCAACGGCGCGGCGATCCAGGCGGTGGTCAGTGCTGGCCTGGCGGCGATGGTCAGCATGGAAAGCCTGATCACCGACGACCTGCGAGTGCTTGGCAGCGAAGAAGGCTTTCCCCCGCTGCCGTCGATGAATCTGCGCTTGCTGCGCAACCCGCAGATGACGTCGCCGATCACGGAATGCCTGGCGGAGTACATCGTTGAAGGCTTCAAACTTTAAAGGTCAGCATCACCGCGCACACCACTAAAAAACCACAGAACAGGCCGCGCAACAGGCGCTCCGGCATGGCGTGCGCGACTTTCACACCCCAACTGATACTGAGCAGGCCACCTACCGCCAGTGGCAGGCCGATCATCCAGTCCACCTCGTGGTGCCAGGCATAAGTGACCAGGGTCACGCTGGTGCTGGGCAGCGCCAAGGCCAACGATAAGCCTTGGGCAACCACTTGGGTGGTGCCGAACACACTGGTGAGTACCGGCGTGGCGACCACCGCGCCACCCACGCCGAACAATCCGCCCATGGAGCCGGACGCCGCGCCCAATACCCCAAGCCACGGCCATGAATAGCGCATCTGCGCCGTGGGCGGCGCGTTGCGGGTGAACATGCGCAGCAGGTTGTAGGCCGACAGCGCCACCAGGAACGCAATAAAGCCGATACGCATTGCGCCCGCATCCAGCCCCACCGCCCAGATAGATCCCAGCCAGGCAAAGCAGAATCCCATCACGCCCAATGGCAAGGCGTGACGCAATTCGATGCGATTACGCTGGTGATAGCGCCACAGGGCAAGCATCACATTGGGCACCACCATGACCAAGGCGGTGCCCTGGGCGATCTGCTGATCCAGGCCGAACAGCACGCCCAGCACCGGGATAGCAATCAGCCCGCCGCCAATGCCAAACAGCCCACCCACCGTGCCCAGGGCCGCGCCCAATATCAGGTACATCACTAAATCCAACACCGCGCTACTCCGTCATCCCAAGCCTTGCATGCTACGCAGTCGGCTCTAGCGCGGAAACGCACAGCAACGCACAATGGCTATGCCAATCTCGCACAAGCACTAGCCAATGAACCCCAATACCCTCACCGAACAACTGGGCCTGTTTCTGGACGTATTGGAAACCGGCAGCTTTTCCGCCGCCGCACGGCGCCATCCGCTGACGCCCTCCGCGGTGGCTAGGCGTATCGACAGCCTGGAAAGCTCAGTGGGCAGCCAGCTGTTCCAGCGCAGCACCCATGCGGTGCTGCCGACACCGGCGGGTTTGGCCTTTGCCGAACGGGCCCGGCGGATCGTCAGTGAGTTGCAACTGGCGCGGGCGGAAGCAGTGTCCCTGAGCCACGCGCCGGAAGGCTTGATCCGGGTGGATGCACCTGCGGCATTCGGTCGACGGCACCTGGCACCGGTGATTGCGGACTTTTTGAACGTGTACCCGGGCCTGGACGTGCACCTGCACCTGATCGACAGCTTTGTCGATATGCAGGGCGCACACCTGGGCAAGGTCGACCTGGTGCTGCGCGCCGGGCATATCGTAGACACGCGGTTGATCGCTACCCCGCTGGCGAGCATCGTGCGTATCGCGTGTGCCAGCCCGGCCTACTTGAAGAGCCGCGGCACACCGACCCACCCTCGAGAACTGAGCGAGCATGACGGCCTTGACTGGGATGGCCTGGCGCCGATGTTTGCCTGGCGCTTTGAGCACGACGGGCGCCGCACCACTTATCGTCCGCGGCGTATCCGCCTGAGCGCCAACAACGCCGAGGCCCTGCTCAGCGGTGCGCTGGCGGGGCTGGGCATCGCGCATTTGCCTACCTGGCTTGCCAGTGAATACCTGGTACGGGGTGAGCTGCTGCCGCTGTTTTGTGAAAACGGCCTGCCCAGCCCGGAGACCGCCGGCATTTATGCGCTGCGCCTGGAACAACAACCCAACGCCCGTAGCCGATTACTCCTTGAATACCTCAAGTCGCGCTTCAGCCCAGTGCCGCCTTGGGATTTGGCCTTGCAAAGCGGCCTGATCTGACCCGCCAGGCAAAATTACCTGGCGCATTAAAGATTTGCCCGCTAGATTCCAGCGCAGACACGCTTTTACGAGGCACCCCAATGAGTAAAAACCCTGATCCCTGCCAATCGCTGCTGCTGGACAATCAGCTGTGCTTCGCCTTGCATTCCACCTCGTTGCTGATGACAAAGGTGTACAAACCCTTGCTCCAGGCGCTCGGCCTGACCTACCCGCAGTACCTGGCCATGATGGTGCTGTGGGAAGAGGATGGTTTGACCGTCAGCGAAATCAGCAGCCGCCTGCTGACGGACCCCGGTTCACTCACGCCATTACTCAAACGCCTGGAAGCCGAGGGCCTGCTTAGCCGCACCCGTAGCCGCGAAGATGAGCGGGTGGTGGTGGTAGAGCTGACCGACGCCGGGCGTGCCTTGCAGGGCAAGGCCAAGGATGTGCCCCAATGCATCCTGGGCGCCAGCGGGATGCAGCTTGCGCAATTGCGCAAGCTGCAAGCCGACCTGATCGCGTTGCGCGGCAATCTGCAAAGCGCTATTTAGAAAACAGCAAATCACTTGAATGTGGGAGGGGCCGTGCGCCCTCCCACATTAAATTTCAGCAAGTCAAAAACATTTATCTTGCGCGCAAAACATTAGCGCTATACATTGGCTCCACCAACTACTTGGCGCGCAAATATTTAGCGCTAACAATCAAAGAGGAACGCCCCATGCAAACGCTCTATACCGCTGTAGCCACCGCCACTGGCGGCCGTGATGGTCGCGCTGTTTCCAGCGATAACATCCTCGACGTCAAACTCTCCACCCCCAAGGAACTGGGCGGTGCTGGTGGCCAGGCTACCAACCCGGAGCAACTGTTCGCCGCGGGCTACTCCGCTTGCTTTATCGGGGCGCTGAAATTTGTCGCCAGCCAGACCAAACGCAAAATCCCGGATGACGCCTCTATCACCGCCCACGTTGGCATCGGTCAGATCCCCGGCGGTTTCGGCCTGGACATCGACCTGCACGTCAGCCTGCCGGGCCTGGCCCAGGAGGATGCGCAAAGCCTGGTCGACGCCGCCCACCAGGTATGCCCTTATTCCAACGCCACCCGTGGCAACGTGGATGTGCGCTTGCATGTAACAGTCTGATAAACAGACGCCCACAAAAAAGCCCGACACCAGGTCGGGCTTTTTGCGTACCGGCGGGGCCAGAATTACTTCTTGGCGCGACCTTTGTACGAACCACCTTCGCGGGTGTCGATCTCGATCAGGTCGTCGATTTCGATGAAATCGGCCACTTGCAGTTCGGTACCGTTGCTCAGCTTGGCAGGCTTCATCACCTTGCCCGAAGTGTCGCCGCGAGCGGAACCTTCGGTGTAGGCAACCTTACGCACGATGGTAGTCGGCAGCTCTACGGACACCAGGCGCTCTTCGAAGAAAATCGCTTCGCAGACGTCTTCCATGCCTTCTTCGATGAACGGCAGAACGGCTTCGATATCTTCAGCGTTCAGCTCGTACATGGTGTAGTCGGTGGTGTCCATGAACGTGTAGGTGTCGCCGCTGATGAAGGACAGGGTCGCTTCCTTGCGGTCGAGGATCACGTCGTCCAGTTTGTCGTCAGCGCTGTAGACGATCTCGGTCTTGTAACCGGTCAGCAGGTTCTTCAGCTTGGTCTTCATGATTGCGCTGTTACGACCAGACTTGGTGAACTCAGCTTTCTGAACCAGCCAAGGGTCGTTTTCGAGACGGATCACTGTACCGGGTTTCAGTTCTTTACCAGTTTTCATTGCATATATCCGAAATTTGGATGGGATTTACAAAAATCAAGGTGGCGTATCATATCCAACTTTCATAAAACTGTACCAGCGCCGTCGCAAGATCGGCCTGCAAGCCTTGTTCCAGACACCAGTTCTGCGCGTGCTCATTCACCTCGGGCCAGTGTTCCAGCAGCATTTTCCAGGACTGTGCCATGTCGCCATCAGCGTTCCAGGCTTGCCAAAGCGCAAAGACAGCCGCTTTGGCGGCAGGCGAGAGTGCAGCGGTGTACAACTCAAGGAAGGCATCCAGTTTGTCCAGGTGGATGTCTTCATCCTGGCGGTAGATATGCCACAGCAACGGCCTCCCCGCCCATTGGGCGCGCACGAAGGAATCCTCACCGCGCACGGCGTTGAACTCGCAACACCACAGCAAATGGTCATATTGCTCCTGGCGCATGAATGCAATGACCTGCACCGTCAGCGCCCCGCGTACCTGGATGTCTCCCGCCGACAGGCTGGTCACGCCCAACCAGCGTTGCACATCCCCCAGAATTCGCCCTTCCGGCACCAGCAAGTGAGTGGCACGCCCATCCTTGGCGAGCACGTCCAGCCAACCGGCCAGCCCAGGATTCTCATAGGCAAACAATGAGATCAATCGTGCCCCGCCCACAGGAGACACGCCCAGGCTCTGCAGGAATTGTCGTTGCGCAACGTCATCCTGCTGAAAAGCCTGGCGTCGCTCCACCAACCCGGCTTCACGCAGCAAACCACCGGTACCAGGACGAAAGCCGGGGAAGAAAAAGTACTTCTGCACCCCCTTGAACTTCACCGAAGGCAGGCGATGACAACCCACCACCCAGTCTTCTGCGCTGAGGTAATCCAGGTTCATCCACAACGGCGGGCGCTCACGCTCGGCCATGCGCTCCATGTAGTGCGGCGGCAGCTGGCAGGCGAATGCAGCAATCACCACATCGGCCGACTGCGCGCCCGGCCACTCGGCCGGCCAGTGCCGCACCTCTACGCCCTCTTGCCATTGCTGGTCCATCTGCACATCAATGTGCGGGCACATGCGCTCGAACGCCCGCAGGTCATCGACCCACAAGCGCACCTCACAACCATGCTCCGCCACCAACTGTCGGGCCAGGCGCCAGGTCACGCCGATGTCGCCGTAGTTGTCGACGACGCTGCAAAAAATATCCCAGCGGGCTTTCATTCCGGGCTCCATCGTCCAAAGGCTCGATTGTCCGCATAAATGCGCTGATGCAGAAGGCTTGATCGCGATTATTCTGCACGGCGGCTGTGCGACAATCGGCACCACGCCGTCAATGTCTGCAAGGAGGCCATCATGTCCGACCGTCAGCTGTCACTGTTCAAGCTGTGCATCGCCATTGCCGCAGGCGTGTGGCTGGGGTTTATCGCCATTGCGCTGACCGCCTGGCTGGCAACTCGCTATCTGTTTCCCCAAAGCCTGGCACCCGTGGCCCAGGCGGTTCAGCAGTTGGGCGAGCCGGCCGCAGTTGTGCCGCAGCCACCGAACCGCATGTTCGAACAGTATCAACAAAACCTGCAAAAGCAGGAACAACAACAGGCCCTGGACCAGGCCCGCAGCAATGCGCGCAACCTGTCCAACCCCAAATGCCAGTTCTGGCTGCAACAGGACCAGAACGCCCCCAGTGAAAAGACTCGGGCCAATGTCCTGCAATTTTGCGATTGAAGACCATGAATAAACACGCCGTCCTCCAGTTGATCCTGGAAAAACTCACCGCCGACCTCGATATTGCCCAACGCGCCGCGCAGACTGCCTACGAAACCGCGACCCACGAAGAAAACATCGCCGAGAACAAATACGACACCCTGGGGTTGGAGGCGTCATACCTGGCGGCCGGGCAGGCCAAGCGAGTCGAGGAGATCAAGCAATCGCTGACGCTGTGCCAGAACCTTCAGTTGCGAGGGTACGATGAACAACGCGGGATAGAAGTCGGTGCGCTGCTGGGCCTGGAAGACGAGAACGGTCGCCAGCAATGGCTATTTTTGGCGCCGGATGCGGCAGGGTTGAAAGTCGATGTGGTCGGGCAACCGGTGACCGTCATCACCCCGCGCTCGCCCCTGGGCAAAAGCCTGCTCGGCAAGTTTGAAGGCGATGAGGTAGAGATTCTGGTGGCAGGCGCTCGGCAACACTTTACGGTTACCGAGGCCCGATAAATCACTCAGTGGACGGGCAATTCAACGCCGTCGAACAAATCTTCCAGCTCTTGCTTGTTGTGGCACTGGATCGCCTTGGCCATGACTTCGCGGGTCAGGTGCGGTGCGAATTTCTCGATGAAATCGCACATGAACCCCCGCAGGAAGGTGCCGCGACGGAAGCCGATCTTGGTCACGCTCGACTCGAACAGTTCGCTGGCATCCAGCACCACCAGGTCTTTGTCGAGGTTGGTGTCGACCGCCATCTTGGCGACGATCCCGACGCCCAGGCCCAGGCGAACATAAGTTTTGATCACGTCGGCATCCGCCGCGGTGAACACCACTTTTGGCGTCAGACCACGATGACTGAACGCTTCGTCGAGCTTCGAACGACCGGTAAACCCAAATACATAAGTCACAATCGGGTATTCGGCCAGGGCTTCCAGCGTCAGCTTCGGCAGCTTGGCCAAGGGGTGCCCCTGGGGCACGACCACGCAGCGGTTCCAGCGGTAGCACGGCATCATCACCAGGTCGCCGAACAGCTCCAGGGCCTCGGTGGCGATGGCAAAATCGACGGTGCCATCAGCGGCCATCTCGGCGATCTGCATCGGTGAGCCCTGGTGCATGTGCAGGGCTACGTCTGGGTATTGCTTGATGAAATCGCGAATCACCGGCGGCAATGCATAACGCGCCTGGGTGTGGGTGGTGGCGATCGACAGGGTGCCCTTCTTTTCGTTGGAGAATTCCTGGGCGATCTGCTTGATGCTCTCGACTTTACGCAAGATCTCGCCAGCGGTGGTGATGATCCGCTCGCCAGCCGGGGTGACGCGGGTCAGGTGCTTGCCACTGCGAGCGAACACTTCGACGCCCAACTCGTCTTCGAGCAGGCGGATCTGCTTGCTGATACCGGGTTGCGAGGTGTAAAGGCTTTGAGCGGTAGCGGAAACGTTGAGGTCGTGGTGCGCCACTTCCCAGATGTAGCGCAGTTGTTGAAGCTTCATATCAATCCCTCAAAGCAGATAGACGCCACGGGTATCAGCGACGATATATAACTATATTAAAGGTTAGACAGATAAATCTAGAACTTTTTATCGTTTTTACCGATCAGCTATCTTCGCTGCGTCTACGGTGCAGCGACGGCACCAGATAAACCGGCACCGGAGACAGCTGCAACACGCGAGCAGCGGTGCGCCCCAAGGGCACGGCCACGCCGGTTGCCTGGCTATGACTCCCTACGATCAGCAAGTCGACGGAAAGTTTTCGCAGTTGGTCGAGAATCACCTCGCAGGTATCCCCTTGGATCACCCTGACCGAACGAATCAATTGCAGGTCCTGCTCCCCTTCTCCCAACTCATCGCGAAAGCCGTCCAATACGCGCTGTTCGATGGTCGCCATGACCGTGCTCACCCCCTGGCTCTGCCACTCGCTCAGCGCCTTCTCATCAAGGTAGCTCTGTAATACTGATTCGGCGAACAACCCGATGGGCTCGACCACATGGATCACATACAGGTCAGCCTTGAACGTTCGCGCCAGCGCCAGCGCATGTTGCATCACGTACGGCGCATACAAACCCAGGTCCGTGGCATACAACATCGAACGAATCATAGAACCTCCTGGACTGCCAGGATGGCGGAGATTGAATGAGCTTAGCAGCTAGCTCTCGGTCTGGATTCTCAACTCGTTACTGATGCCATGGGGCACATGCCCGGTGGCCACCACCTCCCTGGCTTTCTCGCAATGCCCGGCCTGGTCATCAAAAAATACATCGGCCGCAAAGGCCTCCAGGAAGGCGGATTTTTCCAGCCCCCCGAGAAACAGCGACTCGTCCAGGCGGATATCCCACTCACGCAGCGTACGAATTACACGCTCATGGGACGGCGCCGAACGTGCAGTGACCAGCGCCGTGCGGATCGGGCAGGCGTCATCGGCAAACTCGCGCTGCAACAGGTTGAGCGCCGCCAGGAAGCCTTTGAACGGGCCGCCGTGCAACGGCTGGCGCGCCGACTCCCGCTCACTGGCCTGAAAGGCTTCCAGCCCGCCAGCCTGGTAGACACGCTCGGACTCGTCGGAGAACAACACTGCGTCGCCGTCGAATGCGATGCGCAGTTCTTCGCTCGAAGCCCGACGCGCACCGCCCGACAGAATCGTCGCCGCGGCAAAACCGGCATCCAGGGCGCTGCGCACATCTTCAGCATGGGTGGAGAGAAACAGATGACAACCGAAGGCCGCCAAATAAGGATAAGGACTACGCCCGCCGACGAAAGCGGCGCGCGAAATGTCCAGGCCGTAATGCTGGATCGAGTTGAACACCCGCAACCCGGTATCGGCACTGTTGCGCGACACCAGTACCACCTCAACCCGCGCACGGCCCAAGCTGGCATTCAGGCTCAGCAGTTTTTTGACCAGCGGGAAGGCATCGCCGGGCTCGAGGGTTTCTTCCTCGTGTTCGATCTGGTATTTGCGGTAAGCCTCAACACCTTCAGCCAGGTAGACCTTGTGACTGTCACTGAGGTCGAACAGCGCCCGCGAGGAAATCGCCAGCACCAGCTTGTCACCTAACCCCTTTGCCATGGTGTCTCCCCCCAATCAGCGATTGTGCCGATCAATAAAACTCAAGGCCTGGAACAGCGCCTGCATACGCGGCAGCTCGCAACCGGCCGCCCTCGCAGCGGCCAGGGGCCGGGCGTAGATCGCCGCCAATTCCAATGGGCGCTTATGCACGTGATCGTGATACATGCTGGGCAAGTAATCGTCCATGGTTTCGGTCATGGCAAACATCTGCCCGGCGTAGCTGGCGGGAATTTCATGGCCGCAGGCACGGGCGCCTTGCACCACTTCGGCCATCAAGGCCTGGATCAATTCGCGGCTGGACTCATCCGCCATCATGGCCTTGGTTCCCGTGCCCAGCAACACAGACAGGCCGTTATACGGCACGTTCCACACCAGTTTATGCCAGCGCGCCTGATGCACGTTGGCCATGGCCTGGGACTCGATGCCGGCCCGGTGAAACAGCCCCGCGCCTTCTTCGACAATTGCCTTTTGCTGCGCCTCATCGTTGGCAGCCGTACCGCTGTGATACCCCAGGTTGACCCGGCCCAGTGCCTGATGCTCGACCACACCCGGAGCGGACCGGTACACGCCGATGTAGCACAGCCCGCCGAGCAGGTGCAGCGACGCTGGCAAATGTTCACGCAGACTGTCCTCCACATCGAGGCCGTTTTGCAGCAGCACCACCTTGGCATCCGGCGCCGCGACCTGGGCGATAGTAGGCGCCAGGTCCACGTTGCCGGTGGATTTGGTGCCCACCAACAGCCAGTCGCATGAAGGCATGTCGGCGGCGCAGGCATAGGCCTGAACCGGATGCAGGTGCAACGGGCCATGCACCGTGCTGTTGACGTGCAGGCCCTGTTGACTGACCGCTGCATATTCGCTGCGCAACAGGAAATGCACATCGAAGCCAGCACGCGCCAGCATCAAGCCGTAGTAACCACCAATGGCACCCGTGCCAATAATGCCAATGCGTGGCGACGGGGATGAAAGGGCTGTCATGGCAAATCCTCTGGTGTGCGTGTGAGCGCCTGGTTTACACATTTGGCGAGGTCGGATGCCGTAAGCCGTGTCTGTAATTGCCCGAGGAACTGACCCTCGCACACCAGGAACAACGCCGGCAAATGAAAGATCTGGTAGCGTTCGACTGCACCGCCATTGTGCCCGGCATCAACCCAGCACACGCGGTCCACCGGCAGCGGCCAGCTCGGCAGTTGCTGGCGTGCCCAACGGCAACTGGAGCAGCCGACACTGGTAAACACTACCAGCGAAATACCTGGCAATCCCAGCAATTGCTGGTCAATATCCAGGTCGGTCAATTCCAGTTCCTTCACTATACTGCTGCCACTGCCGTCAACCGGACGGCGCTCGGAGTCCGTGTACATGGGTCGTTTTTTACCTCACCCTGATGATGTCGCTGTCGAGTTGATCCAACGTCCCTCTCCTGCCCTGCCCCGTCAACGCCTGCACACTATCGGCCGCGGCGGCGTCGCCTGCAATTGGCCGCGAGCCTGGCGCCCAGGCACGGCGGTCGACCTGCATATCCCCTCCCTGGGGCCCAGCGCCCGTTATCCGGGCTATGTAGCCTGGTGCCGCAAAGGCGAAAACGCTTATCGCGTCGGTATTTGCTTTACCGATGAGCACGCCTTGTTCGGTGCGCGAATGGGCGAGCAAGTGTGCCAGATCGAACGTTACTGTCGCCTGCACGAAAACACCGAGCCAACACCTGCGCAACTGGAAGCCATGGCCCGTGACTGGGTGTCGCGCCACGCCGCCGAGTTCTCCCATGAGGCCGTTGTGCAATCGGCGCTGGATTAAACCGGGCTTTGCCCATTGTCGCGGGCCCGTGTTACGCGCTAAGGTTCCTCCCCCCTGTATTCAAATCATGCTGTGCCCGCCGCACGGGGATGGCTGGCGGCCGGCACCCGTGACCCTGGCGAGTAACACGATGGCTGATTTACCGATCAATGACCTTAACGTCGAATCCAACGAGACCCTGATCACACCCGATCAGCTCAAGCGCGAAATCCCCCTGAGCGACGCTGCCCTGCAGACCGTCACCAAGGGTCGCGAAGTCATCCGTGACATTCTCGATGGCACCGACCACCGTCTTTTCGTGGTGATCGGGCCTTGCTCGATCCACGACCTCAAGGCTGCCCACGAATACGCCGAGCGTCTCAAGGTGCTGGCCGCGGAAGTGTCCGACACCCTGTATCTGGTGATGCGCGTCTATTTCGAGAAACCGCGTACCACCGTCGGCTGGAAAGGCTTGATCAACGACCCGTACCTGGACGACTCGTTCAAGATCCAGGACGGCTTGCACATCGGGCGCAAACTGTTGCTGGACCTGGCTGAAATGGGCCTGCCCACTGCCACCGAAGCGCTGGACCCGATCTCCCCGCAGTATCTGCAGGACCTGATCAGCTGGTCGGCCATTGGCGCACGCACCACCGAATCCCAGACCCACCGCGAAATGGCGTCCGGCCTGTCTTCGGCCGTAGGCTTCAAGAATGGTACCGACGGCGGTCTGACCGTGGCGATCAATGCCTTGCAATCGGTCTCCAGCCCTCACCGTTTCCTGGGTATCAACCAGGAAGGTGGCGTCTCCATCGTCACCACCAAGGGCAACGCCTACGGTCACGTAGTGCTGCGCGGTGGCAACGGCAAGCCCAACTACGATTCGGTCAGTGTCGCACTGTGCGAACAGGCGCTGAACAAAGCCAGGATCAAGCCAAACATCATGGTTGACTGCAGCCACGCCAACTCCAACAAGGACCCGGCCTTGCAGCCACTGGTGATGGAAAACGTCGCCAACCAGATCCTGGAAGGCAACCAGTCGATCATCGGCTTGATGGTCGAAAGCCATTTGAACTGGGGTTGCCAGGCAATTCCAAAGGATCTGGCCGATTTGCAGTACGGCGTGTCGATTACCGATGCCTGCATCGACTGGGCGGCTACCGAAAACACCCTGCGCAGCATGCACGCCAAGCTCAAGGACGTGTTGCCCAAGCGCAAACGCAGCTGAACCACGCATTTTTCTGGATCAGACGCACACAAAAACGCCGGGCTAAGCCCGGCGTTTTTATTGGCAACTGGTCAGTTACAGCTTTGCGGCATGGCGCTGGTGGCGCTCCATGTAGCGTTCGACATACGAGCACGACGGGATCACCGTGTAGCCGGCCTCTTCGGCAAACTTCAAGGCTTCTTCTGTCAACGCGGCGGCAATGCCTCGTCCGCGCAGCGCGTTGGGCACGAACGTGCGATAGATATCCAGCGTCTGCTTCCCGAGGTCCATATAGGTCAGATAGGCACGATGACCGTCCACATTGGTCTCGAACTGATGACCAGCCTGGTCATGGTGGATGGACAACGCCTCGCTCATCACTACTCCTCGCGGGTCTTGAATATTGACCCTACCTTACCGATGTTTTTCCGGCGAAGGAACATCTACGCCACCCCGTGCCGGTTTCGACAACGAGAAAACCCTGAGCGCTCACAGCCAGCACGTAGGGAATAGTAGGCACCAATCCTGCAATTGCTCAAGGCGCACTCATCATTCCCTGCCCCGGCTGGATATATAGAAAGGGCCTCGATCAACCGTTGACCGATAGCCTGAACATTGCCGGCAGTTGAAGCTTGAGACGAACTGCCGCTCTTAAAGTCACCTCTAGATGCGCAAAAGATGCCAGCCGGAGTAAAGCCGATGGCAACGAAAGTGCCCGCTTCGATATATAAATTTTCATCTGTTTACAAGGCTTAACACATGCGGGCCGGCCCTTTCAGCCTGGATCCAATGTCGATCGAGATGAAAAAAATTGGACAGTTTTCATACAAACCTTCAAAAGGTTAGCCAAAATAGATTCGGCACAGGAATTTTTTTTGCTTCTTGCGCAACGTCAGTTTACTTACTACAAGTAATGGGTAGTATGTACGCCGGCTATTAGCTCACTCTGAGCAAGTAGCCATCTAATTGAAAGTCCTTGAAGGGGAACACGATGAACAACGTTCTGAAATTCTCTGCTCTGGCTCTGGCCGCAGTTCTGGCTACCGGTTGCAGCAGCGTCTCCAAAGAAACCGAAGCTCGTCTGACTGCAACTGAAGACGCAGCAGCTCGCTCCCAGGCTCGTGCAGACGAAGCCTACCGTAAAGCTGATGAAGCTCTGGCTGCTGCTCAAAAAGCACAACAGACTGCTGACGAAGCTAACGAGCGCGCTCTGCGCATGCTTGAGAAAGCAAGCCGCAAGTAATAATCCTTCGGGGTTGTTATCAAGCCGATCCATTTATGGGTCGGCTTTTTTTTGCCTCGCGCTTGACGCGCCTACAGGTCGGCCGGCGTGCTGGAGGCCACCGGCGCCGCGCCCGGCACGCCAATCTCGGTCGGCAAACCATCCTCGGCCGCGACCACATCACGCACCTGGTCCCAGTTCACGCGCAGGTTGTTGGACAGGTCTTCACGCTTGAGCAACGCGTTGATGACCGCCGTGTGCTTGTCGACCACCGAAGGCGTGCCGTCATCGTTCAACGGGGTATGAGCTTCAAGGTAGACCTTGCCACCACTGCTGCCGAACTTGTAGGCGTCGTTGATAATGCGCACCGAGGTGCCCACCGGCACCATGCCGGCCATTTCCAGTACGTTGTTATTGAACATGCGGAAACAGCCGTGGCTGGTACGCGTGCCGATACCAAATTTCATGTTGGAGCCATGGATCAGGTAACCCGGCGTGCCCAGCGTGAACTTGAACGGCCCCAGCGGGTTATCCGGACCGGCAGGCACCACGTTGGGCAGCGGGTCACCGTTGGCGGCGTGCTCGGCCTTGATCGAGGCCGGTGGCGTCCAGGTCGGGTTCGGCGTTTTGGCGATGATACTGGTGTGGGCGATCGGCGAGCCCCAGCCTTCACGGCCAATGCCCAGCGGGAAGGTGTAGACGACGTCCTGACCCTTTGGATAGTAGTAGAGTCGGTACTCGGCCAAATTGATCACAATGCCTTCCCGTGGCCCCGGCGGCAGGATAAAACGTGTCGGCAGCACAATATCGGTGCCCGCGCCCGGCAGCCAGGCATCGACGCCGGGGTTGGCCGCGACCATTTCCGAGTAACCCAAGTCGTAGGTGGTGCCCAGGTCGGCAAAGGTATCTTCGTACTTGGCCTTGATGACCTGGACCTGACCGACAATGTCCTCGCCTGGCGGCGGCAGGGGCAACTGCAAGGCTGCCGCCGGACCGGCCGCACAAAGCGCAGCGAGAGACAGGCAGCAGGTGACGACGGAAAGGCGCGACAACATCCGGAAAATCCTTCGCAAGACGACGGGTAGGGAAAAATTGATTGTATACGGCTTCGCAGCGCCAGGCTTCAAGCTGTTTTATAGCTCGAACCGCAGCTCCGGCCAGATCGGCGGCGTGCCGCGCTTTTGCGATTCCAGAATCGCCCGGCACAACGGGCACAGGCGCTGATCCTGGAAGATCGAGCGATTCACCGACGACCAGCGTGGCTGCGCCGGCAATAAAGTGCCACAGAGCGTGCGGTCGATCGAGCCGCCCAACTCCAATTGACGCGCCACCAGATGCACCCGAACTTCCTGACAGGCGAACAGATCCAGCTGCTCGTCCGGCTCGATCAGTTGGTAGTTAAACAGGGACCAGGCAGGGCGCGACATCGAGGGCTCCAAATCAGGGGGGCGCCACCTTAGCCGAAAGCCTGCCGGTAGAAAAGCGTCATAACAGCGGTTTTAGCGCCGGCCAGACATTTTCCAGCAACTTGCCTTGGGCCGCGACCGCCGGGTGCAATTGATCAGCCTGCATCAGCTCTGGATGACCGCCCACCCCCTCAAGGAAAAACGGCACCAGGGGAATGTCATTTTCCTTGGCCAACTCACCATAGACTTGTGCAAATGCGGTGGTGTATCGAGGCCCGTAATTGGGTGGCAACTGCATACCCAGCAGCAGCACCTTGGCACCGCCAGCCTTGGACTGGTCAATCATCGACGCAAGATTTTGTTTCAATTGCGCCGGCGGCTGCCCGCGCAAGCCATCATTGCCCCCAAGTTCGATAACCACTACGTCAGGCTTATGCTCTGCAAGCGCCGCAGGCAGGCGTGCGAGGCCACCCGCACTGGTGTCGCCACTGAGGGATGCGTTGACCACTTTGTCGTCAAAACCCTCCTGCTTGAGCCGTTGCTCCAGCAGCGCAACCCACCCTTTGCGGGTATCCAGGCCGAAACCGGCACTGATACTATCGCCAACGATCAGGACTGTACCCGCCGCTGCGTTCTGGGCCATGCACATCAAGGCCAGGCCAGCACTCAAAAACCACATTCGCATCGGATTCTCCATGGGCGCAAGCATTCTCACCGCGCGAAACCTTAGCAAAGTGGTTCCCAGCGCGGAAGGTGAACTGACTATCCTGCACGAACTGAGCCTGGAACTGAACAAGGGCGATAGCCTGGCTATCGTCGGCAGCTCCGGTTCCGGTAAATCCACCCTGCTGGGCCTGCTGGCCGGCCTCGACCTGCCCAGCAGCGGCGAAGTCACTCTGGCGGGGCAAGCCTTGAGCACGCTTGACGAAGACCAGCGTGCACGCATCCGTGCCGAACATGTGGGTTTCGTCTTTCAATCCTTCCAACTGCTCGACAGCCTCAACGCACTGGAAAACGTGATGCTGCCGCTGGAGCTGGACGGCCGCAAGGACGCCCGCGAGCGTGCCCGGCATCTGTTGGAACGTGTGGGTCTGGGCCAGCGCCTGACCCACTCGCCGCGCCAACTGTCCGGTGGCGAGCAGCAACGGGTCGCCATTGCCCGCGCGTTTGCCGCCGAACCGGACGTGCTGTTTGCCGACGAACCCACCGGCAACCTCGACAGCCATACCGGCGAGCGCATCAGCGACCTGCTGTTCGAGCTCAATAAAGAGAGCGGCACGACCCTGGTACTGGTCACCCATGACGAGCGCCTGGCCCACCGTTGCCGACGCCTGATCCGCCTTGAAGCCGGCCTGATGGTCGCGCCCCTGGAGCCTTGATGGCACGTTTGCCGCTGTTGCGCCTGTTCAGCCTTGCCATGCGCCAGTTACTGCGCGACGCCCGCGCAGGTGAACTGCGCGTGCTGTTCTTTGCCCTGCTGGTGGCCGTGGCGGCCAGCACCGCCATCGGCTACTTCGGCGCGCGCCTCAACGGCGCCATGCTGTTGCGTGCCACCGAGTTCCTCGGCGCCGACCTGGTGCTCGAAGGCAGCTCACCTGCCCGCCCCGAGCAAATCAGGTCCGGGGCCGAACTGGGCCTGGATCACGCCCGCATCGTGGAGTTCTCCAGCGTTATCGCCACGGACAATGGCATTCAGCTTTCCAGTATCAAGGCCGTCAACGAGCAGTACCCCTTGCGCGGCGAGTTGAAAAGCAGCGCCGAGCCCTTCGGTACGCAAACGCAGGGCGGCGGCCCCAAACCCGGTGAAGCCTGGGTGGAAGCAAGGCTGCTGACCGCGCTGGACCTGAAAGTCGGCGACAGCATCGATGTCGGCATGAAGACCCTGCGCCTGGCGCGTATCCTGACGTATGAGCCCGACCGGGCCGGCAACTTCTACAGCCTCACGCCCAGGGTGATGATCAACCTGACCGACTTGGACGCCACCGGAGTAGTCCAGCCAGGTAGCCGTGTGAGTTACCGCGAACTGTGGCGCGCCCCGCAAGGCAGCACGGCGCTGCAAACCTATCGCGACTTGATCAAGCCTGGCCTTGCCGCCAACCAGCGACTGCAGGACTCGCGCGATGGCAACCAGCAGATCGGCGGCGCCCTGGGCAAGGCCGAGCGCTACCTGAACATGGCCAGCCTGGTGGCCGTGCTGCTGGCCGGCGTAGCCGTGGCACTGTCGGCCAACCGATTCGCCAGTCGTCGTTTCGATGCCAGCGCGTTGTTGCGCTGCCTGGGATTGTCACGACGTGAAGCCATGTTGCTGTTCAGCCTGCAACTGAGCGTACTGGGCTTGCTGGCAAGCCTGGTCGGCGCCCTGCTCGGCTGGCTGGCGCAATTTGGTTTGTTCTATTTCCTCCACGACCTGCTGCCCGCCGATGTGCCGCCGGGCGGATTGCTGCCGGCCGTCGCGGGGATCGGCACCGGGCTGGTCGCCCTCGCAGGCTTCGCCCTCCCACCACTGGCGGCACTGGGGCGCGTACCGCCGCTGCGGGTATTGCGCCGCGATTTGCTGCCCATCCCCTCAAGCACCTGGATGGTCTACGGCGCGGCGCTGTTTGCCTTGGGCCTGATCATGTGGCGCCTGAGCCTGGACCTGGTATTGACCTTCGCTCTGCTGGGCGGCGGCGTGGTCGCGGCATTGATCCTTGGCGGCTTGTTGCTGCTGATGTTGCAAAGCCTGCGACGCCTATTGGCTCGCGCCTCCTTGCCCTGGCGCCTGGGCCTGGGCCAATTGCTGCGCCACCCGCTGGCGGCGGCAGGCCAATCCCTGGCCTTTGGCCTGATTCTGCTGTCCATGGGATTGATCGCACTGTTGCGGGGCGAATTGCTCGACACCTGGCAAAATCAACTGCCCAAAGACGCGCCCAACTACTTCGCATTGAATATCCTGCCGGCCGACAAGGACACCTTTGGCGCCCGCCTGCTGGAAGTACAGGCGCAAGCGGCACCGTTGTATCCGGTAGTGCCGGGGCGATTGATCAGCATCAACGGCGAACCCGTGCAAGAGATTGTCAGCAAGGACTCCAGTGGCGACCGTGCGATTCAACGCGATCTGAGCCTGACCTGGGCTGCCGATTTACCTCCGGGTAACGCCCTGACGGCAGGCGCCTGGTGGTCGGCGCAACCAAGCGATGAGATTCCTGGCGTGTCGGTGGAAGCCAAGGTGGCCGAGAGCCTGAAACTCAAGCTCAACGACCATTTGCTGTTCACCATCGGCGGGGAAAACCGCGAGGCACGGGTCACCAGCCTGCGGACCATCAACTGGGATAATTTCCAGCCTAACTTCTTCATGATCTTCCAGCCCGGCACCTTGAAAGACTTACCCGCGACCTACCTGACCAGTTTCTACCTGGCACCCGGTCACGACCAACAGATCGTCGATCTTGCACGGGCCTTCCCGGCTGTCACTATCCTGCAGGTCGAAGCGTTGCTGGAGCAGTTGCGCAGCATCCTTGCCCAAGTGACACTGGCGGTGGAGTACGTGCTGTTGTTTGTGTTGGCGGCGGGCATGGCGGTGTTGTTCTCCGGCTTGCAGGCCACTCTGGACGAACGCATCCGCCAGGGAGCCTTGCTGCGAGCCCTGGGTGCCGAGCGCAAATTGCTGATCAAGGCGCGACGCATTGAGTTCGGCCTGCTGGGTGCCGTCAGTGGCCTGCTGGCGGCATTGGGCACCGAACTGGTGACGTGGGTGCTGTACCGCTACGCCTTTGACCTGGCGTGGCACCCCCACCCGTGGCTGCTACTGCTACCCGTGATCGGGGCCGTGCTGATCGGCGCTGCCGGGGTATTCGGCACGCGTCGCGCACTGAATGCCAGCCCGCTGACCGTATTGCGCGAAGGCTGAGACCTGGCTGGCCCGTGCTCGGTTCAGAGCACGGGCCATTATGCCTGCTTCACATATTCAATCTTGGTGATCCACCAGCACACCTCGCCGCCTGGGGTGTGCACGATTGCCTCATCGTCCACCTCCTTGCGCAGCAGAGCCCGTGCCATGGGCGAGTCGATGGAGATGTAATCCATTCGGTCATAAATCTCGTCATAACCCACGATACGAAAACGCTTGGTGTCACCCTGTTCGTTTTCGATTTCGACCCATGCGCCGAAAAACACCTTGCCCTCCTGCTCGGGCATGTATTCCACCACGCGCATATCTTCCAGGCGTTTACGCAGGTAGCGCACCCGCCGGTCAATCTCCCGCAACAGTTTCTTGTTGTACTGGTAGTCCGCGTTTTCACTGCGATCGCCCAGGGAGGCCGCCCAAGTCACTTTGCGCGTGGTGTCCGGACGCTTTTCCCGCCACAGGTAATCCAACTCTTTTTTAAGCGCTTCATGGCCTTCTTTGGTAATCAGCTTGGTACTCAAACGCTTGCATCCCCAGGCAGTGTCCAATGGTGCCAAATACGCCAGGCATCATGCCCAGGCGTTGGCTGGCTGGGGGTGATGATAAATGAACCTGGGCGGCGAGCCCATCGGCTTATCCCTGGCCATCCAGGACCTGATCCAGGCCAAAGAGCGTCCCGTGCAGATGCTGGCGCACTCCTGACAGCTGCGACATCATCATCGCCAGCTTTTCCGCCTTTTGGTTGACCTCTGATTGCTGATCCTGCAATTGAGTATGACGCTGCTCCAGCTCTCGGTGTTTTTCGTCCAATAGGCTTTGCTGCTCTTGCAGCCGCATCTGCCACTGCTCAAGTTGCTCTTCCTTTTCGAGGACAGCGCGTTTTTTTTGCGTCAGCTCCTGAGCGACCTTGGCGAGATTGCTCAGGGTGCTATCCATCTCAAGCAAAGACTCTTGCTCCAGCGGCGCAGGCTCCTCAAACGGTGGGACTTCAGGCTGTTCAACCTGAAAAGGCACCTTAACTGCCTCAGCGGGCGCCTGCGGCATCTGCACAAACGATGGCACCGGTTCTTCCACGATATCTTCAACCACAGGCTGTGGCGCAATCCTGGGTGGGGTTGGGTTGCGTGGCGGTGCAACCATTTGCGATGAGAAGCGGATCGACGGCACGATCACCGTACTACTTTCGATGGCAGGCAACGCAGGGGCTGACATGCCCAAGGTAATCACCTTCATCACCAATGCTTTCTTGATGATCACCGAGTGGTGATCCTCGGGTCGCGCAGGCGGCAACCTGCACCCCTTCAGGTCAATGAAATGGAACGGAACCTGGGGCTCGGCAGCCGGAATCGCCTTGGAGCCAGGTGCAGCCGCCTGCGTCAGAACCTGCTTGAAGACCTGCATCGCCACCTGCAAATCCTCCTTCGAATCAACGCCGCCCAGGAAGTAGCGTTCAAGCTTTTTACGCAGAACCGCGATGTAGACCCTGGAATGACCAGGTTCGGCTTCTTCATCGAGGCTATACACAAGAAAGTTCGACGCCGTTTGGGCGACAGCAAACCCACAGAGCAACGCACCGTTTACAGGTGCCTGCGCATCGCTGCGCTCAAGAACAAGAGTACGTAGAAGCATCATGGCGATCAGGCCTCGTTACAAAAGAGAAAACCTTATATAAACATCAGATAAACATCCGAACATTAATAAGCCCTCCAAACAAAACAATTGTTTCAGCGAATTATCGAGCCGAACGTAGGATTCTTCTTATAAGTCGCGCCGTGCGTTCCCAACCACAACTAATGAACGTACTCTTTTTAAGGCCCTTCCCTATACAGCGCCGCTTCGCACACGCCCCGAACACTTATTCGGTAACGACATGATCGAGATAAGCAACTTAACAAAACAGCTGGGCAGAACAAGCGCAATTACCAACATCTCCTTCAGTGCGCAGCATCAGGAATGCGTGGGCCTGCTGGGAGAAAGTGGCGCAGGGAAAACGACCTTATTGAACTTGATCGCCGGTACGATCAAACCGACTTCTGGGCAAATCAATATTCTGGGGTTCAATACCCAAACTCATTCACTTCAAGCCAAAAAAGCCATTGGCTATCAACTTCAAGGCGGACTCACCCACCATAGAATGTCCGTCAAAAACATGCTTAATTTTATTGCGGCCATTCGTGGTTTGAGGGGCCTGGAAAAGCGCAGCCAGGTAGAGCAGGTAGCCGCACGGCTGGACCTGATGCCCGTGCTCGACTGCCCCGCCGACATACTGCCCCCTGATTTGAAGCGCAGGGTTGCATTGGCCCAGGCTTTAGTCCATTCCCCAAGCCTGCTCCTGCTCGATGAACCCACGCAAGGGCTATGCCCTGATCAACGGCTCAAGTTCAGCGCACTCATCAAGTCCCTGACCGAGGACATGACGGTCATTATCGCCTCCCGCCACTACCACGAACTGACGGACATGTGCACCCGTGCCCTGGTCATCGCCGGTGGCCGCCTGGCCGCCGATGCTTCGCTGGCGGATCTGCAGCGCAGTTCCCGGCATTTCCAGGCGGTGACCCTGGCATCAGACAGCCCCTTGGATTTACTCGCACTTGCCGTATTACCCGGTGTCGCGGGCATCGAGGAGGACCGACATGCACAGGGCAAGGTGACTGTCCTGGCCATGCCCGGGCACTCCATCTTCCCCTCGATTAACGCGCTTATCGCACATCGCGGCTGGAACATAACGTCTTTGAGCCTGGAGCCGGGTCGCCTGGGCGATGTCGTTCACCATCTGAGCCAGGAGATACCTGCTTGAGACTGCTACCTGTTATTTTCAAGCGTCAACTCGCCAGTTATGCCTGCTCACCAAGCACTTACCTGAGTGTGGCGGTTTTCCTCGTGCTGTGTGCGACATTGGGATTGGACACCCAGCAATGGATGGAGCGAAACAGCAGCGATTTGCAGGCTTTCTTCGAACTGCACCCCTGGCTTTATCTATTGTTGGTCCCCATTTTATCGACGCAGTTGTGGTCGGATGAATACAACAGCAGCTTTTGCGACACGCTGAAATCCTTGCCTGTCACCGCCACTGAACAGGTGGTCGGAAAATTCATGGCAGCCTGGACCGTCTGCGCCATTGCCTTAATGTTTAATTTCCCTTTGGTGATCGCGGTCAACTATTTGGGCACACCGGATAATGCCGTTATCGCGTCACAATTCCTGGCCAGTTGGTTGTTGGCCGGAAGTTATCTCTCGGTGGGCTGCTTCATCTGTGTACTTGCCAAGCAACGCATCATTATTTTCCTGCTCACTCTGGGCTTATTGCTGATTGCCAGCGCGCTTTCCTCAATGCTGGATGCACTTGATAGCCAGACACCCATTTGGATTATCGACAGCCTGATGTCCCTTGACCCTATTGCTCGCTTTAGCACGATGGATAACGGCAAACTGACACTGCATGACGGCTTTTACTTTATAAGTATGATCCTGGCTTTTCTCTTTGCGACGACCATCACACTCAACTACAAGAACAGCTGAGAAGGAAAGCCACTGATGGGATCCGCTCTTCGTGCGGGTATGACCTTACTTGTCATATCGCTACTGTTTCTGGCCTTCAATCTGGTCTGGGTACCGAAACTACCCAATATCCGCTGGGACTTTTCACACACACAAATGCATACCTTATCGTCATCAACGCGCCAACTGCTGACAACACTTGAAACCCCAC
The DNA here is from genome assembly GCF_020790195.1 of Pseudomonas sp. HN8-3. Taxonomy (NCBI): domain Bacteria; kingdom Pseudomonadati; phylum Pseudomonadota; class Gammaproteobacteria; order Pseudomonadales; family Pseudomonadaceae; genus Pseudomonas; species Pseudomonas sp. HN8-3. Next base: position 1,849,414 of record NZ_CP086206.1, on the reverse strand, counting down.
TGGACCTGTATTACTTCAATGCGATCAATGCCCCTCAACGGAGCCAGGCAGTGAGTCGTTACGGCCGTCGCGTTGAAGACATGCTCAAGGAAGTCGAAAAAGCGGCCAACGGCATGATCAATCTACATGTCATCAACCCAACGCCTTTTTCAGAAGACGCTTACAAAGCCGGTTTGTTTGGCCTGGATGACACGCAAGGATTCCTAGGCCTTATTGGCACCCGTGCCGGACATAGCGCGCAACGCATTGACCTGTTCAGTCCTGAGCATGAGTCATTGCTTGAATATGAAATCAGCCACCTGCTCCACAAACTCATGCACCCTGAACGTCCCACTATCGGCCTGCTGTCGGGACTGGCGCTACATGAACCTGCCGGCGAACTACTGGAACAGATGCGCGAACAATTCAACGTGGTGGAACTGGCATCGACCATCGCTCAAGTGCCGTCATCGATAAGTACATTGATGGTCGTACAGCCCGGTGCCCTGCCCGAGCAGGCTCTGTATGCCATTGAGCAAGCGGTAATGAGAGGCGCAACGCTGATGGCCTTTATCGACCCGGTGAGCGAGATAGCTGCGCAAGCCATAACGACCAACGCCAGGCTGGATGCGCTGCTCACTGCATGGGGTATACAAATGCCTGCGGACAAGCTGTTGGTCGATAATATTTACGCCTCATCGGCTACGCCCGGCCCCGGAATGCCAAAGGTACTGCACCCAGCCAGGCTGGAACTTCCACGGCAGGCAATGAACCCGACAGACCTGAGCACCTGGAACCTGGATGCCGTGACCGTGTCCAGCAGCGGCGCCCTCTCCCTGTCCAACAAAAATCGTACGCTGCTGACCCCCTTGCTACAGAGCTCCCGGCAGTCCGCACTGCTGGATGCAGGGCGCTTTGCTTCTGCGACCACGTTCGACTCACTCATCGATGAAACCGCCACGACAGGAGAGCGCCACGTGATTGCCGCCCGCGTTGAGGGCCCCGCTTATTCAGTGTTTCCCGACGGCCTCAAGGGCCAGCCACCGGGGATGCAACATGCCGAGCAGATCCAGGTGGTGGTCGTGGCCGACACTGACGTACTCGCGGACGCTGTCAGCAACGCTCAGCCCAACGGTAATGCGCAATTTGTATTGAATACCCTGGATAACCTGGCAGTTCCGGAGATACTCAGGCGCATCCGACCGCGCGTCATCACCCAGCCACTGCACAGGCTCGAACACATGCGCGAAGAAGCCGCACAGGCTTATCGCAAAAGTGCGGTTGAACTAGAGCGACGACAAGAGCTCACAGAGCAAGCATGGCAAAGGCTGAATCCAGGGCACGCAAGCCTGGTCACACAGGCCGTGGATACCAACACCCAGTTGCAGGCACTCAACAAGGAACGCCTGCAATTGCCCATCGAGTTGCATGCACTCAAAGCCCAGGCATACGCGCCCTTGCAGCGTTTCGAGCGATACCTTAAAGGGCTGATGATCCCCACGATGCCGTTACTGTTATGCCTGATTGCCTGGGGACTTTCCCTCCACCAACGTCGACGCCGATCAGCCGCGCCAGCGGTCTATGACTGACGGCTCAACGCCGCGCAATCAACCCCTGGCGGGCAATACGCGTCAGTTGGTGAATCACTTCATGGGCGTCGCCGGCATTGGGCGCCTGGATCACTGCAAGGTCGAAACTATTGCTGGCAAAACGAGCCAGGGATTCGCCGTCCTCGACAAACTGGATCAGGAACGCCGAGGGCCGACCGCTACGGCGTGGCCAGCCGTCCAGATAACGCAGGAGCGTCGGCTGGTGTTTACCACCCAGGAGGATTTTTGGATTGCGTTGAGTCAGGTCCGCGGTAATCGGGGCCAGGCGTATGAGAGGGCGTGGTGCATTCATCGTGTCGTGTCTCTGCCTCAAAAGTCTGCGGGCAGGTGAGAGGCAACACCGAACCAGCGCTTTAGCGGTATTTCGAAGAGCGCCCTGGGTGAGGATACGGACTTCTGTCGGGCTGCATTGAGTCCCAGTGGCGCCCCGCAATTAGCTGTTTAAATCGGCGCATGAACAGCATCCTAGAGAAGCCGGTGGGGCAGTGTCAAGAATCCCGAGCAACGAAAAGGCCCGCAGATGCGGGCCTTTTCCGGGACATGCAAACAGATCAGTCAGTGATGGCGCGATCAACCGACAGTTTGCCCGCACCTTCGAGCAATACCGCCAGCGCCCCGCCGAGCAAAGCCAAAGCAAATTCATACCCGTTGTTGGCCATGAACAAGCCGTTATGGATATGCACCGAGAAGATCGCAACCAGCGTGAGGAAGGTCAGGCCCAATGCTGCCGGGCGAGCGAGCAAACCAATGATCAGGGCCAGGCCGGCGAAAAACTCGGTACCGCCCGACAACACTGCCATCAGGGTACCCGGCGTCAGGCCGAGGCTTTCCATGAATTGGGCAGTACCCGCCAGGCCGCCGCCGCCAAACCAGCCGAACAGTTTTTGCGAACCGTGAGCGGCAAAGATGATGCCGACGAAGATGCGCAGGATAGTCAGGCCGTAACCGGCGCGGGTGGACAAGACGCGTGTAATCATTGGGCTCATTTAAATAAATCCTTTTCCAGGTAGGGGTTGGTTGGCCGCTATATTAATCAGTTTAAACAATGACAAAAGCGCAAATATTGCCTAATTAATATCGATAAATTTGATTATTTGTGTAAGGCAATTTTTGCTGCAGGCGGCTCCAGGGACTCTCGCTCCCGGTCGAACGCCAAGTAATACTTATTGACGCTATTAACATAGCTGACGCCGCCCATCCCCACCTGCTCCATGGCGATGCGTTCAACCTGGAAGAACCATTGATTGGGGTTCAGCCCGCGGCGCTTGGCCTCGGTGCGCATCCCCTGGACCCGCTCCGGGCCCATGTTGTAGGCCGCCAGCACAAAAGCCATGCGCTCGCGCTCGTTGAGCTTGGGGCTGGAGAAAAATTTACGCCGGATCAACGCCAGGTAACGTGCGCCAGCTTGCACATTGCTATCGAGACTCTCGATGTTGTTGACCCCCACCCGTTGCGCCGCCGAAGGCGTGATTTGCATCAGGCCGGTCGGGCCACCGCTATTGCGTGCGCCTGGGTCCAGGGAGGACTCCTTGAACGCCAACGCCGCCAGGTTCAGCCAGTCCATCCCTTGCTCGCGCGCATGCTTTTGCAGGACCGGGCGCAGTTTTTCCAGACGCTGACGGTCGGCGCGCGCCAGCGGGTTGCGCACCTGATAGAGGCGTCGGTAGATACGCTGGAACGCCACATCCTGATCGGCAGGGGTTCGATAGGTCTTGAGAAATCGGTCAATGCTGGCGCGCAGCATCGAAGCGTCCTGGCGCACGAACCAGAACTCGTCACCCGGTTCGCTGATTACCACCTGCTTGTCAAAGCGCAGCTTGGGCAGGATTTTCGACCAGCGCTCGGCAATCGGTTTTTCAACGATCGTCAGGTGAAAAATCCCGGCCTGCACCATCTCCAGTACATCCTCTACCGCCAGGCTAGGGTCAACCCACTCCACCTTCACCGGCGCTCGTTTGTGCAGCGCCAGCTTCTGATTGACCTGACTGATGGCATCCGCCGCCGCACTGCCGGTGGTCAGCGTCAACGTGCGACCAGATAATTGCTCCAACTTGGTAAATCGTCGCTCTCCCTTGACGCCGACCAGCCACAACGGCACATCGCTGACAATCGGCTCGCTGGCGCTGATTTTGTGTATGGCCTTCACATCCAGCAACTCGCCGGGCGCCACCAGGTCGCCTTCGCCACGGGCCAACGCGCCGAGTAACTGGTCCTTGGCCTTGGGGATGATCTTGAGGTTGATTTCCTGGCCATCGCGGGCGTGACCGTTGAGGTACTGTTCGAAGGCACGCAACCGATGGTATTCGACGCCGATGGCCTGGCCCTGCACTTCACCGGAGCTGTTGCGGCTCTGGTTGACCAGTACGCGCAGGGTGCGACTGGAACGAATTTGCGCCAGGTCACGCACCTTGCCAGGCTTGGTGACTTCCAACGGCCCGTCCAGACGTGCGACCGCCGCCATGGGCAGCAGTAACGTCAGGCACAACACAAGCATCGCCGAGGGTCGGATCATCCGCTCTCCGGAAAGAATACTGGCCAGCGCCTTCACGAATAACAAAGTGCTGGAGGTCAGAAACAGAGCGCTCTATGCGCTGGCAAGGCGCGCAACGGCGACACAGTGACAGGCAACTGGCCAACCACAATGTCGCTTGCGACGTTCAAAGACAGCGATAACGCGTTGTAGTTCTTGGTTTTTCTTATAAATCTACAGCTCTGATATGCTTTCCGGCCGCAGGCGGAGATAGCACCATGCAACTCATTGATATCGGCGTCAACCTGACCAACCCCAGTTTCGACGAGAGGCACCAGGCTGTCCTCGAACGCGCCTACGCCGCTGGCGTGCAGCAATTGGTGCTCACCGGCACCAGCATCGAGGGCAGTGAACAGGCCCTGGAGCTGTGTGCAAAACTTGATGAAAGCGGCCAGCGCTTGTTCAGTACCGCTGGCATCCACCCTCACTCTGCCAGCGACTGGAACGGCGACAGTGCACAGCGCCTGCGTAGCCTGTTGGGAGAAAGTCGGGTGCGTGCCGTGGGCGAGTGCGGGCTGGATTTCAACCGCGACTTCTCCCCTCGCCCCCAGCAGGAAAAAGTCCTCGAACACCACCTGGCCCTGGCCGTCGAGCTGAAACTGCCGGTGTTTCTCCACGAGCGCGACGCCAACCAGCGCCTGCTGGAGATCCTCAAAGACTACCGCGACCACCTGCCCGCCGCCGTGGTGCACTGCTTCACCGGTGAACAAGCGGCGCTGTTCAGCTACCTGGACCTGGACTTGCATATCGGCATCACCGGCTGGATCTGCGATGAACGCCGTGGGACGCACCTGCATCCGCTGGTCAGGGAAATTCCCAGGGGCCGCCTGATGCTGGAAAGCGACGCGCCGTACCTGCTGCCGCGCACCCTGCGCCCCAAGCCAAAAAACGGTCGCAATGAACCGGCGTACTTGCCCGAAGTCCTGCGCGAAGTGGCCTTGCACCGTCATGAAACCCTCGAAGACCTGGCATTGCACAGCACCGCCTGCGCCCGCCGTTTTTTCGGCTTACCTGATGTGGATTGATGCCGTGCATTGACGCATGTCAAAAACGCTTTTCTGAGTAGCGGCACAATAATGGCACCTTGCCAATACTGTTTCCGCTATCAGAGAAAACCTTCCATGGGTGCCTGGCTTAGCAATATCTCGCTTAAGTACAAATTCTGGGCCGTCAATGCGGTCGCCTTCATTACCACCCTGCTGCTGGTGCTGTACGCGGTACAGCTTGAGCAACAGGCACGCAGCCAGGCATCCCAGGCTTCGGCCCAGGCTCAGGGGCGGTTGCTCAGCGCCTGGCCAGCCGACAAAGCCCTGCCCACCGGCGAGCAATGGCTGGCCTATGCCCAGGGGCAAATCCCACAATTGGGCGACCAGCCTCTTCCAGCCTTGAGTACTGCCAGCGGCTGGGTCGAACTCAATCACATGCCGCTGTTGGGCAAAAACCCACTGATAGGCGCCGAGGTGATCGATCGCGTTGACGGTCAACACGTCGCCGTCCTCGCCTACGCACCCAGCCTCGGCCAAGTGTTCAGCGAGCGCTTCGCCAACTATGCCGTCGCCGTGGCAATCCTGATGCTGGCCATGCTCGGCGCCTCACAACTGTTGATCCGCTTCCTGCTCAGCCAACTCAACACCCTCAAGGACGTGATGCTGCACGTCGAGAAAACCGGCGACCTGTCGGCACGCGTGCCCTTGGCCTGCAAGGACGAAGTCGGCCAGATGGCCAGTGCATTCAACGCCATGCAGGCCGGCTACCAGCGCGTGGTCAACACCGTGGCACGCACCGCCCGGCAACTGGATGACGGCGCCGCACGCCTGGCCAGCAGCATGAACGAGGTGCAGCACGGTATGCTCGGCCAGCAGAGCGAAACCGACCAGGCCGCCACCGCCATCAATGAGATGACCGCCACCGTCCACCATATCGCCCAGCACGCCGGCGCTACCCGCGACCTGTCCCAGACCGCCGACACCCTCGCCGGCAGCGGCCAGGAGGTGGTCATCCGCGTACAGCGTTCAATCGCCGGGCTGTCCAACGGCGTACAACAGACCGCCGAAATGATCCAGAAACTGGCCCAGGACAGCCAACAGATCAACGGCGTGGTCGGGGTGATCCACAGCATCGCCGAACAGACCAACCTGCTCGCCCTCAACGCCGCCATCGAAGCCGCCCGCGCCGGGGAAATGGGCCGAGGTTTCGCGGTGGTTGCCGACGAAGTTCGCAACCTGGCCAAGCGCGTGCAAAGCTCTACCGACGAAATCACCCGCATGGTCTCGGCATTGCAAGCCGGCACTCGCGATGCGGTGGACTTTATGCAGGAAAGCTCATTCAAGGCCGACGACTGCGTACAACAAGCCCAGGAAGCTGGCGCCGCACTGGCGCAAATCACCGGTGCCGTGGCGCAGATGCGCGAAAGCAATACTCAGATCGCCGTCGCCGCCGAACAGCAAAGCCATGTGGCCGAAGAGATGAACCGCGCCGTGGTGAGTATTCGCGATGTCACCGAAAACACTGTACAGCAGACCGTGTCGTCGGCGACCACCAGCAATGAACTGGCGACGTTGGCGGGTGAGTTGAGCAAGGCGATTGGGCAGTTGAAGCTGTAAGACTGTTCCACCTGTAATCCGATTCCTACCACCAAGCCTCGGTTTACCTGAAGTTTAGGCGAAACTTCCTCGCCATCTCCGCGAATAACGCCGACTTCTTTTACCCAAGAACCTCTGCAAAGTCCCTCGCCTGATTGAACAGTGCGAGGGATTGCAGATGGTTGTTTTCGTTAGAACCCTGGTTGACAGGGCTGGCTCTTGATTCCGGTGATCGCTGGCTTTGTGCTGGCCCCCATGGATCCCAAGGCGCCGGATGTCACTCGCGTTCTAGCGGATTTTCGTACCTGCCTGAACACGTTCGACGCGTGGGCCGACAGCCTGTTGGGTGGTTCGGCACTTGCCGTGGAGCAGGTGTTCAAGGTTGGGGAAGACGTCGCACTGGTCGCGCCGGCTTCTTCCGATAAACCCAGCCGTACCGTCGCTCAATGCAAAGCCCAGGGTGGGTTGACCCTGGTGCATCTGTTTGAAAGTACCCGGTTCGTACCCATCGGCAACACCCAGGTGGAACTGCAAGCCCTGGCTCGAGATGGCAGCCCAGTCGGCGCGCCGCTTCATCGGACCATCGGCCCCAGCGGCATTCTCGAAGTCAACGACTGTACCCGCGACCAGCAATACCAAATCACCTTTTACCCTAATGTCTCCAGGGATCACGTCAAGGCGCTGTATGCCTCCTACACGTCAGTGATTGCCGGGTTGGAAGCTGATCTGCGTAAACAGTGGGACGAGCGTTTCGCGCCTCAATGGGCAGACTTTGCCAAAGATCCTGCTTACAAGCGCAGTGCGATGCAGGGCATTGCCTTCGCTACCGGACTTGGCAAGGCGCTCTACAACCTGTGGGACAGCATCACCGAGCTGTATGACCTGCTCGCGAACCTCAAATCCAACAGCGAAAAGTTGCTGAAGTACCTCTCCCGGGCCGAACTGGACGCGCTGCTTGCGCTGGGTAAAGACACGCTGGCCAAGGGATTGCTGGTGCTCAGTGATGAGCCGCTGCTGTTTATCTACGTGGCAGCGGTGGTGGCCTGGATACGGATGCTGCCGCCGCCCGAAATGTACGAGCTGCTGGGTGAAATCACCGGCGAAGTGTTGATCAATTTGCTACTGATCTGGGCTACGCGGGGTATTGGCGTACAGCTGCGGCTGGGTGCGCAGGTGCTGAGTGGCGTCAAGTCCGGCGGGGCGCGGGCGTTGTTGGAGTTGCTGGCCAGGCAGGTGGCGGGGCCGCGGTTGGACACGCATGTTGAGGCCGCCAAGCCTGTGTTGCTGAGCAGTTCGGCAACGCCGGTCAAGGCGGTACCGGTGGTTCCGTTGAAGGCGGGCGACACGCTGGTTTCGAACCCGGTGCCGGTGGTTCGCAACAAGACTCGGCAGACGGTATTGGTCCGGCAGGAGCATGTGGATGATGCGCCTGCCGTGGCTTCCAATCCGAAGGGAGATGCGGCGGCGCCAGCGGACAAGACGGTCACCAACGGCTGCCCGGTGTCGATGGTCACCGGGGAGGAATTGCTTACCCTCACCGACGGCGCGCTGGACGGGATTTTGCCGTTTGAGTGGACACGGCTGTATCGCACCAGTGCGGTGGATGTGGATTGTGGGTTGGGGTTTGGCTGGAGCCATGCGCTGGCGCACCGGCTTTGTGTGTCGGGCGATTCGGTGGTGTGGATCGACCATGAGAACCGCTCGACCACCCTGCCCTTGCCTACAGCGGCTCGACCCGCGATCACCAATAGCCTGGCGGAAGCGGCGATCTACTTGGGCTCGGCTCCTGATGAGTTAGTACTGGCCCAGGCGTCGCGGTTCTATCACTTTCGCGACGGTGTGCTGGTCTCGATCAGCGATGCGTATGACAACCGGCTGCGCATTTGCCGTGATCCTTCCGGGCGAATTGAGCAAGTCGGCGAAACCTACCAACTCGACTACCACCCCAACGGCCTGATCCAACAGGAAACCGGCTTCGACGGCCAACGCACCGCCTACGTCTACGACCTCAACGGCAACCTGCTGGAAAAGGCCGAACACGGCGACGACGGCAGTCAGCTCATCACCCGCTACGAGCGCGACCACGCCGGTCGCCTCGTACGAAAAACCCTGCCTGATGCCAGCGTGGTCGACTATGCCTACGACCGCCAAGGCAACCTCCTCAGCGTCGAAGACGGTCACTGGGCGTTGGCCTACGAATACGACCGCCAAAACCGCCTGACCGCCGAACACCAAGGCTGGGGCACCTTGCGCTACGGCTACGACGCCTGCGGCCAACTACAAAAACTGCGCCTGCCCGACAACAACCGCCTCACCTTCAACCATGACAAGGGAGGCCATCTCGCTACGGTCGAGCTCAATGGTGAGGTGCTCACTGCACATTTATTCAAGAGCGGCCGCGAACACCAACGCCAACAAGGTCAACTGCTCAGCCACTACCACTACGACGACCAAAACCGCCTACACGCCCACGCCGTCACACAGCAGGAAAACTACCTTTACCAGCGCCAGTACGACTACGACAAATCCGGCAACCTCACCCGCCTGCTCGACACCCGCAAAGGCGAACACCTTTACCGCTACGACCCACTGAATCGTCTGACCCGCGCCGATCATTCCCAAGACGTCCAGGAACGCTTCGCCCACGACCCGGCGGGCAACCTGCTGATGCAAGACCGTCCCGGCCCGGACATCGTTGCCGGCAATCGCCTGATGATCCAGGGCGACCGCCATTACGACTACGACGCCTTCGGCAACCTGATCCGCGAACGGCGCGGCAAAGGCCATCAACTCGTCACCGAATATCGCTACGACTGCCAGCATCGGTTAATCACCATCACAAAGCCGAACGGCGAAACCGCCAGTTACCGCTACGACCCGTTTGGGCGACGTGTCAGCAAAACCGTGGATGGCGAGACCACCGAGTTTTTTTGGCAAGGCGACAAGCTGATTGCCGAGCACCATGCGGACTGTCATCGCAGTTATATCTACGAGCCCAACAGCTTCCGCCCGCTGGCACTGCTGGAAGGCTACGGACCACAAGCCACAACACCCTACCACTACCAACTCGACCACCTCGGCACACCGCAGGAACTGACCAGCCCCGAGGGCGAAATCGTCTGGTCCGCCCACTACCGCGCCTACGGTCAGATCGCACGGCTCGACGTAGGCAAAATCGACAATCCGCTGCGTTTTCAGGGGCAGTATTTTGACCAGGAAAGCGGCCTGCACTACAACCGCCATCGCTACTACAATCCGGATATTGGTCGTTACCTGACGCCGGATCCGGTGAAGTTGGCGGGTGGGATCAATGGTTACCAGTATGTGCCCAATCCTACTGGGTGGATTGATCCATTAGGTTTAGCTTGTGCGCCTTCAGACTGTCCTAATCCAAGCACGGGAAACAGCTGGAAACTTAACCCAGATGTCGATCTGGACTGGAGAAAACAAGCCGGCGACAGCTACCAACAAATGCATAATGGTTTGGATGAGGCTTTTCGCAGAACGGGTATACCCAAGACCGAGTACAGCGTATCGAAATGGAGCAAAGACCAATATGGAAAATCATTTCCAACGGAATGGCGGGTACAAACGGGTCCCAATAGGGGAGCTGAAGTGAATATTGACGATCCAGTACTCGTGCCAAGTAAGGAAGGCCCGAAATCCCCTCATATTGGCTATCAAACGCCTGGAAAGAGAGGTGAGGGAGGAGCAAAAAGAGGCCATATCCTGCTTCAACTCGTTCCCGTCAGCCGGTCAAGAATAGGTGTCCCCTGATGAGCTATTTGGAAGACGAAATAGACGCAGCCTTTAATACCTTGAACATCGGCGCTGGAAAGCTTGACTCAAGCGAACTCAACTTATTGATAAACGCCCTGACGAGAAAATTCTTCAAATCGCAAAGCAATGTGCTTGATCCCATCGAGCTGAACGAAAAAAGCACGGAGCACAACCCTGACTTTTGGAAGGAAATACCGTATCGCATCAGCGAGAGGGATCTAATTCTGGTGGTATTTGACTCAGCATATACCGCCTGGAAAATTGATAACTCTCGAGTTCTAGCATCTGTTTTAGGCGAAACCACCGGCTATCCATTTTGGATAACCGATAGCGAAATAACGTTTTTGGTGCATATGGATGATCATAACTGCGTCATTTGGGCATGAGGATCACTCCGCCAAACTGTTCTCTATAACCCTAATAGCCAGCCTTGATTCGCTACCCCGCCCGTGCGCACCTAAACTCTGTCCAAGTTGTTCCAACGGAAAGAGGACTCACCACCATGGGCAAACGTCACCCCAATCTCCCCGCCTGGCAATGGCGTCATTACCCACAAAACCATCAGCACCCGACCAACCTGGTGTTGCACCTGATTGCCGTGCCGCTGTTTATCGTCGGTTTCCTGCTGATCGTTTCAGGGGTGTTCAGCCTGAGCCTGGCCAGCTTGGCTATCGGTGTGGTCGGCATCGTGGCGGGCCTGGCGTTGCAGCGTCACGGCCACAGCCTGGAAGCCCAGGCCAGTGAGCCGTTCAGCGACCGTAAAGATGCGGTGCAACGCCTTGTTGTCGAGCAGTTCGTGACCTTCCCGCGCTTTGTGTTGAGCGGTGGCTGGTGGCGTGCCTGGCGGCAACGTCACCACCACTGAAGGGGCTTAGGCGAACACCACCACGGTCTGGCGGCTGAGGGCGATCAACTCGCCGGTCGGGCTCCACAGCGCAGCGGCCGCATGGCCGTAGCCGTCGCGGGCATGTTCGATGTTGACGTGGTATTGGCACCAATCGAGGGTGGTCAGGTCTTGCAGCGGCTGGATGAACTCGATGGTCCAGGTCAGGGTGCTGCCTGGCGCAGGCTTTTTCAGGTGTGGCAGCAGGGCCGGCGGCCAGGCGTCGACCAGGGCGAGGATATGCGCCTCGGTCAGTGGCTCTTCTTTCACATCCCCGCGCAACCGTACCCAACCGCCCATGTCGCGGGATTTGTTACCGGTGAACGGCAGGCCGCCGACACTCCAGCGCATCGCCAGATGGCGCATGAATTCAGGGGTGACGCCCTTGATGTAGGGCAACTCCTGACATTCATCCCAATGTTTGAATACCGGCGGAGCTTCGCTCGCCACGTCAATTTCCGATGCTCGAGACGCGCCAAAGCTGGCCTGGACCAGGGTCGCCACTTCGCCGTTCTGCAACACGCGGCCGAGCAACTGGCTGACGGCCTTGCCTTCGCGCAACACTTCGACTTGATAACTGGCGGGCACATCCGGCGCGACCGGGCCGACAAAGGTGATGGCCAGGGAGCGCAAGGGGCGATCCGCCGGCACCTGCGCGCGCAGGGCCTCATATTGCAGGGCGGCGACCAGGCCGCCAAAGGTGGCACGGCCCTGAGCCCATTCGGCAGGAATGGTGACGTCCAACGGGTTGCTTCGGGCAGCGTCGAGCAAATCACTAAAGCGCATGGCGACCTCACATCAAGAAAATCGATGGGGAATCTTAACCATCGAGACGGACCGGCACACCGCCCATTCCGGCCAAAAGCCGGACCGCGTTAAAAACAATCGGCGCTGAGTTTGTCCAGCACACGGTCAGCCTGCCCTTGAGCCTTGAGCATGGTGCGCTGCCAGATGGCAACGCAGGGTTGCAGATCCGCCTGCTGCCCGGCCTGGGCCAGCCACTGCCAGCAGTCATGCCAGTCGCCCAGGGCGCTTTGGGCTTTCTTCAATCGCGACATGGCGTTGGGGGATAGCTTGTCCAGTTCGGGGTAAGCCTCGGCGGCGTAACGCACACGCTTGATCAGCAACCGCAGGCGGTGGCGATCATGCTCGGGATCCTTCAGGGCTTCATCGAGTTTCTGCCATTGCTTGGCCAGGCGTTTCTCGATGCGCGGGCGCAGGCCTTTGAGCAGCTTCTGGTGCTGGGAGGCGCGAATAAAGCGTGGGAATGCATCCAGAATCAGTAACAGGTGCGCCAGTTCCGGGCTTTGCGCCACATGGCGATAGGCCTCGGGTTGCAGGCGCAGGCGCCGATCAGCCGCCTTGTGATAACCGTGCTGATGCAGATACGCCGCCAGGACCTCGCGGTCACGCAGCGGCGTCGTCAATTGGCCAACCGTACTGGCGGCCAATTCAAGCTGTTCCACACCGGGCAGCCCGCGCAAAGGCCGCAACAAGCTGCGCAAGCGCCGCACGGTGGTGCGCAAATCATGCAGGGCTTCATCGTCAGTGACGGCGGCGAGGCGAGCCTGGCAGCTCAGTAACCCTACTTCCAGGCCTATGACCTGGGCGACTAACTGATTGACCAACGCTGACATCCTGCCCTCACTTTCCAATGAATAATCCTACTCGCCGCTACAGGTCAACGCCCGGCGCGAGACTCACGAATATAGAACCGCGCCTTCTGGGCTTTGTTGGAGCACCCTTCAAACGCTTCAAACTGCTGCTGGGTCTTGGCGCCAGTCAATAGCGACAGAGCCTTGGAGTAGCTCACGGTGCCAGCAAAACCTTCAGCCTTGGCCAGATCGAGTTCTTTCCAGGCGGCATCCAATTGGGAACCGCAGCTGTCGCGGTAGGCCGTCTTGCCGGCACAGCCGGCCAAGGCCAGCACGATCACAGGCACACACATCCAGGCTTTCATTGATGACACCTCAAAATAAGCAAAATCATTCGTAGCCTGTAGACGTTGCCCACAGGGAAAAGTGCCTTGTCCCTAGCCTGAAATCGGTCGTACCTATTGCCAGAGCATACCCGAGCGCAAAGGTTATCCTCTAAAAATAACCGAAGATTGAAGCCGCCCCCCGGATGGGTGCATTGTGGGCACCTGTTTTGCGAAGGACTGGGACATGAAAAAACGTGTTGCCTTAGTGCTGGGCTCCGGGGGAGCCAGGGGCTACGCCCATATCGGGGTGATCGAAGAAATCGAACGACGCGGCTATGACATCGCCTGTATCGCCGGCTGTTCGATGGGCGCGGTGGTCGGCGGTATCTATGCCGCAGGCAAGCTGGACGAATATCGAAACTGGATCGAAAGCCTGGACTACCTCGACGTATTGCGCCTGGTAGATGTGAGCTTTCGGCTGGGTGCGATTCGTGGCGAAAAAGTTTTCGGGCAGATTCGCAAAATCGTCGGCGAGATCAATATCGAAGAGCTGCGCATCCCCTACACCGCCGTGGCCACCGACCTTACCAACCAACAGGAAATCTGGTTTCAGGAAGGCTGCCTGCACCAGGCCATGCGCGCATCGGCGGCGATCCCAAGCCTGTTCACCCCGGTGATGCAAGGCAATCGGATGCTGGTGGACGGCGGTCTGCTCAACCCCCTGCCTATCGTGCCGGTGGTGTCGAGCCACTGTGACTTGATCATCGCGGTCAACCTCAACGCCACCAACCAGAAGCACTATCGGCTGCCGGTGATCCAGCGCCCGCCGGCGTTCAAGAGCCGCTTCAACAGCCTGGCCAAATCACTCGGATCGCACCTGCCATTTCGCCGTAAACAGGCCGAGCAGTTGATGAAGCTCGAACAGGAAGCCTTGCAGGCCCAGGCAGCAGAGATCAACCCGTGGCTGGAGTCGGCTGAACCCGAATCCCAGCAACCCGCTGCCGCGCCGGAAAAAGCCGGCGCACCGAAGTCGGCGACCGGCTCGTTCATCATCGATAACGTCGGGCCTGCGTCGCTGCTGGACCTGATCAACCAGAGTTTCGAGGTGATGCAGACGTCATTGGCGCAGTACAAGATCGCAGGCTACCCGCCAGATGTGCTGATCAACGTGCCGAAGCGAGTGTGCCGGTTCTTCGAGTTCTACAAGGCGCCGGAGCTGATCGCCTTGGGGCGGGAGATCGCCAGTGATACGTTGGATCGGTATGAGAGTGAGCAGAGTTGAGCGCGTGGGTGTTGCTGATGGCCTCATCGCGGGCAAGCCCCACATTTTAATCTGTGAATACACTCAAAATGTGGGAGGGGGCTTGCTCCCTCCCACAAAAACTCAAGCATTCAGCAACCGATACCCCACCCCCGCCTCGGTCACGATAAACCGTGGCTGCGTCGGGTCATCCGCCAGTTTCTGGCGCAGGTGCCCCACCACGATACGCAGGTAATGGCTGTCTTCGGTGTGAGTCGGGCCCCAGATGTCCTTGAGCAATTGCTGCTGGGTAATCACCCGCCCCGGATGCCGGGCCAGTTGCGCCAGCACTGCATACTCCTTGCGGGTCAGCGCCACTTCGGCACCGTCCAGCAGCACGCGGCGATAAGCCAGGTCCACCGTCAGCGGGCCGAAATTCAAGGCGGCTTCCTGGGCCTCTCCCGCCGGTGCCTGACGCAACAACGCACGCACCCGAGCGAGGAATTCCTGGATGCCGAAGGGCTTGGTCACGTAGTCATTGGCGCCACCGTCAAGAGCCTCGACTTTCTGGCCTTCACTGGCCCGCACCGACAGCACCAGCACCGGTACCGTCGACCACTCGCGAAACTCGCGCAGCACCTGCTGGCCGTCCATGTCGGGCAGCCCCAGGTCGAGCACCAGCAGGTCCGGTTTGTTCAGGGCCGCTTGCGCCAGGCCTTCGTTGCCGGTGCCGGCCTCGATCACCTTATAGCCCTGGGAGGCCAGGCTGATGCGCAGGAGTTTGCGGATCTGCGGTTCGTCATCTATGACGAGAATCGTCGCGGTCTGGCTCATGGTGTCCGTCAAAATCCGTTAAAGAATCACCCCATTCAGGAGCCATTCAAAGGTCAGTGTCCAAGCCAGGTTGAGATTGTAGCGGCAGAAACAACGTGATGCAGGTACCCCGCCCATCAATGCCATCGGCCACGCTGATATGCCCACCATGCGCACCGACCATGCCCTGACAGATCGCCAGGCCAAGGCCGGTGCCCTGCCCGCCCCGATCACCGCGGGCAGCGGTATAGAACATGTCGAAAATCTTCGCACGCTCCTCCTCGGGAATCCCCGGCCCTTCATCCGCCACGGCAAAAAACAACTGCTCATCCTGCACGCCAGCGCGCAACTGCAAGCGACCCTGGGGCGGCGAAAACCGGGCGGCGTTTTCCAGCACATTGACCAATGCCTGTTCGATCAACGCCGCATGCACATACAACAAGGGCAGTTCCGACGGCACCTCGGTGCTCACTTGCAATGGCGCCAGCACCGCGCGCAAACGCCCGAGGGCACTGCCGACGATATCACCGGGCGACACCCAGTCGCGCGCCAGTTTCAGCGCGCCGTGGCCCAGCCGCGTCATGTCCAGCAGGTTCTGGATATAGCGGTCCAGGCGCTCGGCCTCATCACGGGTGCCTTCAAGCAATTCGCGACGATCCTCCATGGGAATGGCTTCGCCGAGGGCCAGCAGACTATCGATACTGCCGCGCATGGAGGTCAACGGCGTGCGCAAATCGTGGGACACCGACGCCAGCAAGGCGCTGCGCAGTTGTTCGGTTTCACCGTGCAGACGCGCCGACTCCAACTCTTGCCCCAACTGCGCCCGCGCCAGCGCCTGGGCCAGTGGCTGGCTCAAGGCAGTGAGCAAACGTCGGCGTTGCCCGCTCAACTCCAGGCCCGGTTTGGCGCTGACACCGAGCAAGCCCAGCGGCCCCTCTTCACCCGACAACGGCCACCACCACCAACGTCCGAACGGCAAGGTGCCGGTGCCCATACCGGCAGGCTGATCATGCTGCCAGGCCCAATCGGCGGCAGCGCGTTCGGCTTCGGTGAGGGTCAGCGGGCCACCGGTCTCGACCGTCCAGCCGCCCTGACCGTCGCGATTGACCAGACACAAGTCAAGATCGCGCCAGCCTTGCAGATGGTGGGCGGCGGCGCTGATCACGGCTTGGCGATCGGTGGCCGCCGTGAGCTTGCGCGACAGGTCGAGCAGCTCGCTGGTTTCTTCCTGGGTATCGCGCAACGCCTGCAGCTGGCGGCGCTGGCGCGCGGCGAGGTTGCCGGTCAGGGCTGCCATCAGCAGGAAGAACAGCAGGGTCAGCACATCCTCTTCGCGCTGAATGGCGAAAGAAAAGTTCGGCGGGATAAACAGAAAATCGTAGGTCATGAACGACAGCGCCGCGCATACCAGCGACGGCCCCAGGCTGCTGCGCACCGCCACCAGCAATACGGCAGCGAGAAACACCAGCGAGATATTCGGCAGCGGCAACACACTGGACACGGCCCAAGCCACGGCCGCAGCAACCACCGTGGCAACCACCGCCAAAGCGTAATCGAACCACACCAACCCGCGTACATCCGGCAAGCGTGGCGGCGCCGGTATGTCATCGCTGTCGAGGACATTGATTTCCAGGCCACGGGCATTGCGCAACAGCCGCGCCGCCAAGCCACCACCGAACAAGCGCCGGCGCCAGCGCATCCGCGACTGCCCCACCAGCAACAAGCTGGCACGGCGTTCGGCGGCGTGCTGGATCAGGGTCTTGGCGACCTCCCCGGCCCGCAGTAACACCACTTCGCCGCCCAACCGCTCCGCCAGTTGCTGGGCGTTCTGCAGACGCAGGCGCGATTGCTCATCCCGCGCTCGGCCGTTGTCGACGTGCACCAGGCTCCAAGGCAAATGCCGACGCTGGGCCACGCGACTGGCATGACGCACCAGGCGTTCGGCTTGCGCATCGCCATCCACGCCCACCAGCAAACGCCCACGTACCGCCGGCGCGGCCTGTCCGAGTTGGCGATAGCCCTGGGCCAGATCATCGTCGACGTGGGCGGCGGCGGTTTGCATCGCCAGTTCGCGCAGGGCCATTAGGTTGGTCTGGGTGAAAAACGCATCGATAGCCGCACGCGCCTGTTCGGGCACATACACTTTGCCGTCACGCAGGCGTTCGAGCAGTTCGCGCGATGGTAGGTCGATCAGCAACAGTTCGTCGGCCTCTTGCAGCACCCAGTCCGGCAGGGTTTCGCGCACTTGCACGCCGGTGATGCCACGCACCTGATCATTGAGGCTTTCCAGGTGCTGGACGTTGACCGTGGTGAACACATTGATACCGGCCGCGAGCAATTCCTGAATATCTTGCCAGCGCTTTTCATGACGGCTGCCGGGGGCGTTGCTGTGGGCCAGTTCATCTACCAGCACCAGCTTGGGCTTGGCGGCGAGCAGGCCGTCGAGGTCCATTTCTTCAAGCATTACGCCACGGTACTCGCTGCGTAGCAGCGGTTGTTGCGGCAGGCCGCTGAGCAAGGCTTCGGTCTCGGCGCGGCCGTGGGTTTCGACCACACCGGCAATCAGGCTTACGCCTTGGCGCAACTGGGTGTGGGCCGCCTGGAGCATGGCGTAGGTCTTGCCCACGCCGGGCGCGGCGCCGAGGAAGACTTTGAGCCGGCCACGGCCAGCCCGGGGCAGATCGGCTAACAGGGCATCGGCGCGGCCGGAGTCGCTCATACGGGTTCCTTCAGGCAGGTATTTTCAGGTCAATGAAGATCAACTGTGGGAGGGGGCAAGCCCCCTCCCACAGGGGTTCAGAGTTTTTCCAGGGCCATGTTGAGGGCCAGGACGTTTACCACCGGCGGCCCTACCAACGGGCTTTCGATGTGCTCATCCAGCAACCGCTGCAAGGTCGCCACCGGCACATTGCGCGCAGCTGCCACTCGCGCCAGTTGATAGGCAATCGCCTGCGGTGGCAAGTGGGGATCAAGGCCGCTGCCGGAGGTCGTCAGCGAGGCCAGTGGCACCGGGCCCTGGCCAGGCACTGATTGTTTGCCGGCATCCTCGACTATGCGAGTCGCCAAGGCCGGATTGCTGGGGCCCAGGTTACTGGCACTGCTGGACACCGTCGCAAAGGCTCCTGCTGACGGGCGTGGATGAAACCAGCTGTCGCCGGTAAAGTCCTGGGCGATCAGGCTGGAGCCGCGCACCTTGCCGCTGGCGTCGTGCACCAGGCTGCCATTGGCCTGATCGGGGAAGGCCACTTGCGCCACGCCCGTGACCACCAGCGGGTAGGCGACGCCGGTGATCAGGGTCATGAGTACCAGCAGACTCAGGGCGGGGCGGATGATGTTTGTCATAGTCAAATCCTCAATAAATCAGACAGGTCAAACCAGGTGCAGCGCCGTCAGCAGCATGTCGATGGCTTTGATACCCACGAACGGCACCAAGAGCCCGCCCAGGCCGTAAATCAGCAGGTTGCGCCGCAGCAAGGCCGCCGCACTCGCCGCTTGCACCCGTACACCGCGCAGCGCCAGGGGAATCAGCACCACGATAATCAAGGCGTTAAACACAATGGCCGAGAGGATCGCGCTCTGCGGGCTCTGCAAGTGCATGATGTTGAGCACGCCCAGTTGCGGGTAGATCGAGGCGAACAGCGCCGGCAGGATTGCGAAGTACTTGGCCACGTCGTTGGCGATGGAAAAGGTCGTCAACGCGCCACGGGTTACCAGCAATTCCTTGCCGATCTGCACCACGTCCAGCAGCTTGGTCGGGTCGCTGTCGAGGTCGACCATGTTGGCCGCTTCGCGCGCGGCCTGGGTGCCGTCGTTCATGGCCATGCCGACGTCAGCCTGGGCCAGCGCCGGGGCGTCGTTGGCGCCGTCGCCGCACATGGCAACAAGGCGACCATCGTTTTGTTCATGGCGAATACGCGCGAGTTTCTTCTCTGGCGTGGCTTCGGCCAGCACGTCATCCACCCCGGCTTCAGCGGCAATCGCGGCGGCGGTCAGGGGGTTGTCGCCAGTGACCATCACGGTGCGAATCCCCAACTTGCGCAACTCGGCAAACCGCTCGCGGATGCCGGGCTTGACCACGTCCTTGAGATGGATCGCACCGAGCAATTTGCCATCGGCGCAGACCAGCAATGGGGTGCCGCCGCTTTGGGCGATCTTGTCGATTTCCCGCGACAGCGCAGGTAAAAGCTCGCTGCGTTGCTGGCCGATAAACGCCAGCAGCGAATCCACGGCGCCTTTGCGGAACACGCGGCCCTGATAGTCGACACCCGACAATCGGGTCTCGGCGCTGAAGGGTACGGCGGTCAATTCATCCAGGCTTGGCTCGGCCTGCGGGTGCAAGGCACGCAGGTATTCAACGATGGATTTGCCTTCCGCCGTGTCATCGGCCAGGGATGCCAGCAGCGCGCCTTCAGCCAATTCCCGACCACTGACGCCAGGCGCCGCGACCACGGCCGAGCAACGACGGTTACCAAAAGTAATGGTGCCGGTCTTGTCCAGCAGCAACACATGCACGTCCCCCGCCGCTTCCACGGCGCGACCGGACTTGGCGATCACATTGAGACGCACCAGGCGATCCATGCCGGCAATCCCGATGGCGGACAACAAGCCGCCAATGGTGGTGGGAATCAGCGTCACCAGCAGTGCGACCAGGAACACCAGAGGCAGGCTGCCATTGGCAAAATGCGCGAACGGCTGCAAGGTCACCACTACCAGCAGGAAGATCAGGGTCAGGCCGATCAGCAGGATATCCAGCGCGACTTCGTTGGGGGTTTTCTGGCGTTTGGCGCCTTCCACCAACGCAATCATGCGATCCAGCGTGGACTCACCCGGGTTGGCGGTGATGCGAATCAGCAGCCAGTCCGACACCAGCCGTGTGTTGCCGGTAACGGCTGAGCGGTCACCGCCGGACTCGCGGATGACCGGGGCGGATTCGCCAGTGATCGCCGCTTCGTTGACCGCCGCAATACCTTCGACGACCTCGCCGTCACCGGGGATCATTTCCCCCGCGGCAACACGTACCACATCGCCCTTGCGCAGGCTGGTGGCCGGCACCACCTTGAAGCTGCCATCGGCCTCCTGGCGCCGGGCGCTCAAACCTTCGCTGCCGGCCTTGAGGCTGTCGGCGCGGGCCTTGCCGCGGCCTTCGGCCAGGGCTTCGGCGAAGTTGGCGAACAGCACGGTGAACCACAGCCACACGGCGATTT
The DNA here is from genome assembly GCF_020790195.1 of Pseudomonas sp. HN8-3. NCBI lineage: Bacteria > Pseudomonadati > Pseudomonadota > Gammaproteobacteria > Pseudomonadales > Pseudomonadaceae > Pseudomonas > Pseudomonas sp. HN8-3. The sequence goes on along the minus strand of NZ_CP086206.1, from coordinate 1,828,872 downwards.
GCACCGCAACAAAGGTGGGCACGGTGGTATCGGGCACAAAGCACAATACGGTGGTGAGGATGGCGGTCAGTTCGACCACCAGCATCACCGGCGAGCGTTGCAGTTGGCGTGGGTCGAGCTTGACGAAAGCCTGGACCAGCGCCGGGCGCCAGAGCGCCGAGATGGCGGTTTTGGCAGGCTCCTGGGTTTTGACCGGGGCCGCGTTTTTTGCAGGCATATTCATTTTCATGTCCCTTTAGAAGCCCATGCTCAGATGTTCAGCGATAGGCCCAAGCGCCAGCGTCGGCAGGAAAGTCAGGCCGCCCACCAGCAAAATGGTCACGGTCAACAAGGTCACGAACAGCGGGCCATGGGTGGGGAAGCTGTTCTGGCCAATCGGTGCGGCCTTCTTCATCGCCAGGCTGCCGGCCAGAGCCAGCACCGGGAGGATGTAGCCAAAGCGGCCGATCAACATGCCCAGGCCGAGCATCAGGTTATGGAACGCGGTGTTGGCACCGAGGCCGGCAAACGCCGAACCGTTGTTGGCACTGGCCGAGGTGTAGGCGTAAAGCAACTGACTGAAGCCGTGGGGGCCAGGGTTACTGATCGCGCCCGCCGGGCCCGGCAGGCTGGCGGCGATGGCACTCAACACCAGCACGCCGACCGGCATGACCAGCAGGGTCACCACCAGCAATTGCACTTCCTTGGCCTGGAGTTTCTTGCCCAGATATTCCGGCGTGCGGCCGATCATCAGGCCGGCGAGGAACACCGCGATCAGTACGTTAAGCAGCATGCCGTACATGCCAGCACCGACGCCGCCAAAGATCACTTCGCCAACCATCATGTTGACCAATGCCACCATCCCACTCAGCGGGCTGAGGCTGTCCTGCATACCGTTGACCGAGCCGTTGGATGCCGCGGTAGTGGTCACCGACCACAGCACGGTGCCGGTGGTACCGAAGCGTGTTTCCTTGCCCTCCAGCGGTGCGGTTTGCTCCACGGCCGGGTTGTTCAAGGTCGGATTGGGCTGGTATTCGGACCACAGCGACGTCGCGCCGCCGATCAGGAACAGCGCCAGCATACACGCGAGGATCGCCCGGCTCTGACGCAGGTCTTTGACGTAGTGGCCGAAGGTAAATACCAACGCCACCGGGATCAGAATGATCGAGGCCACTTCGAACAGGTTGGCCCAGGCTGTCGGGTCTTCGAACGGATGCGCCGAGTTCACCCCGAAGAAGCCGCCGCCATTGGTGCCCAGTTGCTTGATCGCAATCTGGCTGGCCGCCGGGCCCAAGGGAATCACTTGGTCCACGCCCTGCAGCGTGACGGCGTCAACATAGTGGGCGAAGGTTTGTGGCACGCCCTGCCACACCAGGAACAGTGCGAGCACCAGGCACAACGGCAGCAGGCCGTAGAGGGTGGCGCGCGTCATGTCGACCCAGAAGTTGCCCAAGGTCTGGGCAGATTTGCGTCCGATCCCACGGCATAAGGCAACCAGGACGGCGAGACCGGTCGCCGCACTGACGAAGTTCTGCACAGTGAGGCCGGCCATCTGGCTGAGATAACTTAGGGACGCCTCACCGCTGTAGTTCTGCCAGTTGGTATTGGTCATGAAACTGACGGCGGTGTTGAACGCCAGGGTCCATTCCTGGCCCGGCAACTTCTGCGGGTTCAGTGGGAGGGAGCCCTGGAATAACAGGATCGAGAACAACAACAAGAAGCCCGCTAGGTTGAACGCGAGCAAGGCCAGCATGTATTTCTGCCAGCTCTGTTCCTGCTGCGCGTCCACGCCCGAAAGGCGATAACAGACCTTTTCGACAGGCCCCAACACCGGCGTCAACCACGTGCGCTGGCCTTCCATCACCTTGTAGTAGAACCGCCCCAAAAACGGCGCCGGCACCAGTACCACGGCAAAGAAGGCGATGATCAGCCAATAGTCATAACTGTGCATAGCCGCTCCTAGTTCCGATCCGCGCGTAACAGCGCAACCAGCAGATAAATGAACAGCGCCACGGCCAATAGCAGTGACACTCCGTCCAGAACGCTCATGGAAATTTCCCCGTCTTGCGGCGATTGCCGCGTGTGGGGGCATTGTCCCTAGGAGGGGTGTAAAGGAACGAGAGCAAGGCGTTGGGTGAGGCGTAAAGATGGCGTAAAGAGTGGGTTTATCCGGGGTTTACAGGGGGCCTTATGGGGTAACCATCCAAAGGTGCCAGGTTAATGATCGCGAGCAAATCGACCCTTGCACTGCCACCTTTTGACCCACTGAGTGATTACAGAGGCGTGAACAAGTCGGAAACTCCTCCTGGCACCGCGGCCACGTTGGGATTTACCTGCGACTCTTTAAGCACTGACACTTGATACTCAGGTAAGCCCGATTCACCGTCGAAGTGCGACAGCATTGCCTTGCTCTGGCCTTTTCTCAAGGTCATTTCCAGGGCCGCTTTCATTTGCGTCTCGTCGGTGAATATCGCAAGACCATAGTTAGGGTCAAAATAGAACCATGTCTTGTTCCCATTGAGATCAACCACAACACGGGCCATCAAGCCATGGTCTGGGGTGCTGATTAACAAAGTTTTCGTTTCGCGGCTACTGGCCAAATCGGAAATGATACCGGTGGAGGGAACCTGTTTAAGTTCACCGGGTTGAAGGTATTTAGTTTCGATTTTTTCCTGAAGCCGGCTCAGCTTACTACGGAAGGTAGCGACTTGAGTGGCGCGCAGTTGTTCGGCATCGGCTTTCGCCGGGTCCAGTTTTCGCAACTCTGCAATGTCCTCGCCCGGAGGCACGGGGCGCATCGCCTGACTTAGATTTTCAAGAAAAATTTCGTGTTTGCCCTGCTTGAGGGCTTCCGCCATCAGCGTAGACAGCGCCGCGCACTCCCCCTCCGACAACAAGTCAACTCGACTGAGGTACAACCCTTGAGGAATACCCTTGATCACTATAGGCGGGCGGGCGTCTGTTAATCCAATGTCTTCGCTGAAACGTTTGAAGTTTCTCTTGCTCGCCTGTTCTCTTATCTTTTCCATATGCCTGACCAAGTAACCAATTTGTTCAGGTGTGCGTTCGGGTGCGATAGCCAGCTCTGCCACCTGATCGAGAGTCAATTTTTCCGTCAACTTGTCTAGCCCTGCCGGCTGCCCTGCGCGATACCCTCTCGCATAGCCGTCTTTGTCAGTGAGGGCCGCTTTAAGATGGGCCATCTTGAACCTGTCGGGCAGTTCTTGGAGATCTGCAATTCGTTTTGCCAGACTACCGAGTTGGCCCGGCGTACGGCGCTGGGCTACCGCAAGGCGTTTTAACTGATCGATGGTCATCGCTGGAGAGTAGCCATAGACGGCTTCTGGGTTTAACTCTCTCCACCCCTTTGAGTACGTGGCGAGGTCTTTACTCTTTGCATCGGCTATAACGTTATTGTAGTCAGTGCGAAAGTTTTTGTTGGGCGGCACAGGAGGTGCCAATGTGTTTGTTATTCTTTCCCACGACAGGTAATCAGAGAATCCTTTGATTTCCCCTTTGATTGCACCTTGTTCGGGCTTGAAACCCTTCGCGGTACCATATGGGCGACCGCTGATGGGGTCATAGAGACCCCACTTACCATTCTGGAAGACCGCAGATCCATGTAGGGTCTGCTCGCCAACCTTGAATGTACCGTTGGCTACCGCGTCATAACGCTTACTGAGGTTGATGAGTTCCGGCCGGCCTAATGTGCTCTTGACGAACCGGAAGTTGTTAATGACGTGGCCAGCGCCCTGGGTGACCACTTTCGCCCCCCCCACAATCAAGTCACCAACACCGGCTAGCGGATTGAGCTCGGATAGAAGGCTTGTGCCCATTATTTTGGTGACCTTGAGCACCTTTTTCAGTGCGCTCCCCCCTTTAGCCAGCACTTTCGCTGCTTTGGCAGCAGCACCGACACCAGCGGTGATAAAACCAAAAATATCAAATGCAACATCGGTGATTCCTTCACTGTAGTTACCGTCTATAAAGTTGACAATTGCCGATCGAAAGGGAATAAAGTCGAGAAGAAAATTCCCTATCACTTTCTCCTGTTCCGCCCCCTGTTCGGACCGCGTCGCCCCCATAGCGGCTTTCCGAATGGCAGGGTTATCGAAGTCCAGTGCCTTAACAATCGAGTCAGCAATATGGTTGGCTCGTTCGTCGGTGAACAGGTACGGTGCAGACGGTGCGGAGGCTCTTGGCTGATCAAGAATGTGTCGTTTGATATCATCAGCATGTCTCACGCCAAACGGTAATATAGCCGCTAGCGTATTACTGCCATCGACCCATTTACTTAAATCTTGATCGGGGAAAAACTCCTCGGTTTTAGTAACCTCGTTCTGAATGTACTCAGGATCACGCGGCACCTCAATATTGCCAAGGTTTTTGATCAGACCTTTTTCCGTATCGAACTCATAGTTACTGGTGGTGCCGTTGCGTTTAGCGGTTACTAGTACCTCGGAACTGGTATGAAACAACGTATTACCCAACGTTCCGATTTTATAGATTTTCTCTTGATAATATTGGATTTCGCCAAAGCTGAGATTTTTTTTATCTTCCGGTGGCAAGTTGGTAAGGGCGTTCATAATAGACAGCTTTTTGACTGCCTTATGGTTGGCTGTTACCGTTGAAAATGCCTCATCAAAATCTTTTTGAATACTAAATTCCGGACTCTTAGTAAAAGCGGTAAACCTCGCAAGATCAATGCCATCGCCCTCTTTAATAATTTTCCAGCGTTCATCCATTGCATTCCCTTCCATGACGATATCCAGCATGGAATAAGAAATGCCAGGAGCGTAGGACGCGTAGGGCGAAGTTTTGGCGAATTTAGGCTCCTCGAACGCTACGTTTTCCCCAAACGTCTTCTTGAGTAACGCCAGGGCGATCTCTCGACGGCTTGGCAGGGGCGTATCCAGTAAAGCCGAAGCTTTTTCGAGTTCTGTTTGCTGATGGTTGAAAGCCGCTTGCGCTTTGTTGATGTCGTCCTGGGTGTAAAGCGCATCCTGTTTTCCGTTGAGAATGTTATTGGCCACAGCCCAATTGAGCAGTATCGCCGTTTGCGCAGGCTTGGGAGCCGCGTCTCGGGCGTCGGCGGCGATCATCACTTCAGCGTAGGTCATATGGGCGACGCTGCCGGGTGACTGGGCTTCGATGGCGGCGACCGCAATGCACAGAGTCGCCCACGCCACACTGCCGTAGACCACACTGTCGGGGACATCTTTGACCAGTAATTGCGGCGCTGCCCGCATCAGCAACAGGTACGCCCCCGCCTTGGCCATCGCCGATGATGCACGGCCGGTTTCAATCAGGTGCCGGCTCAGGCCTTCGATGATGGCTGAGAGGGGCTGGCCCCAATATTTTTTATCGGTCAGGTCGAAACCGGCTACCCAATTTCGATGCGCCCTGGTGAGAGACTCCGGGTCCAGCGCCAGATTCATGAGTGCCAGCGTATAGTCATTGACGCTGATGTCCGTGGAGACGCCACCCAAATTGGTTTGCATGTCTAGTCCCAGCGCATGCCCTTGCGGGGAGCCCACGAGGGCCTCCAGCGTCTTCACTGGATCCTGCAATACGTCCTGAGAGAGCGGTTGACGCGTGTTCAGGTAGTCCAGCAGCCCCATCTGCGTGCTGACCTTATAGTCACTGGCGACGGCCCGCACCGTCTGCTGCTCGCGGGCAGTCATAGGAATCGGCCAGGACAGGCCGCCCCCGAAATTGCCTAACGGGTGCTGCTGGGCCCTTGCAATTGCCGTTTGTGCCAGGGAAAGCAGCTCGTCCAGGGTCTTGGGCAGGGGCAAGTCATTTTCGTTGATGAATGCCTCCAGACTGATCGATTTACCGGGTTCGCGGACAGATGACTGGTAATGAGCAGAGTCCGGGGCAATTCTCATCGGCGTACTTTTCAAGAGGGCCGATATGTCCTGCGCCGTGGCATTTTCCGGTAGCGCCTGGCCGGCCTGATTAAGCTGTTGTGCCAAATACTGCCAGTTGCTGCGATTCGCTGTCCGTTGCCGCATCACCTGGAGATTGTCCTGCTCGCTCAAACGCTCCAGCAGCCACTCATTGCGTGCCCGCAGAACGTTATCGGCGCTGAAATGTGGCGCCAGAGCAGACGCCTGATCCAAGTCCCTGAGCGTTTGCGATCGTTGCCAAGGGTCCGTGTTCGCTACACCCCTATCATCGTCGAATAGCGCTTGCAGCTCGGTGTTTACCTGCTGCTGCTGGCGTTCGAGCAGCTGCGGTACGCCTGCGGCAATGACGTCGGTGGTGAGTGGAATAAGGGTTTGGCTCAGCTCGTTTTCCCAACCAGGCTTGAGGCTTTGCTCGACCGAAATCGGCAAACTCTGCTTGGCCTGTTGCGCGGCATAAGCGTTGTTGCTGAGGCGCTGGCGCCAGGCTTGCAGGGCTTTGGCCGGGCTGTCGAACACCTCGTAGCCATCGCGGGGGGTATAAAGCACCGTGAGGCCGCGTTGCTCGCTGGGCGATAGTGCCCTGTTGGTGTCCGAGTTATTGAACGGGCGCTGTGTCGACGAACCGTCACTACTCGTGATCAGGAAGGCGCCTGCCATCAACGTACCGTCGGGCTTTGGCGTATCGAGCTTGAGCGGATACACCCCAGGCCGCTCTCCATCCTGCATGGCGCTTTCCCGCGCCTCCAGAGTGGGGTATTCAATCGCTTTGTCGATCAGCACTTTGGCGGCCGGGAGCATTGTGCCTTCTTCTACCTGAAGCGCTGCAAGGGTAGACAACATCTGCCGTTGAATACGCAGTAACTCGCCTTGCCGTGCCTCAGGGTTCGCTTCGCCAGAGCGTGGCTCCGTCCAGAATCGGGCAAGGCTCGAGGGCAGCTCTTTTTCGATGGTTTGGGCAATCGACAACAGGCTACCGGCAGCGTCCAGTTGTTTATCGCGTTCGGCCTGCGCGTCCCCCAGATAAAAACCGCTGTCTATGGTGGCGGGGCTTGTGGAGGCGTCCGAGCCACCGAGCCCCTTGGAGGTCTTGAGCGCGTTAAAGAGTGCCGCAGTGGCAGGCTCTACAGAGAGCAATGTGCGCTGCCCCTGCTCATCAGTGTGATAGCGATGAAAATAGAGTTTAGTGGCGTCCAGCGGCGTCTGTTTGTAGAGCGCCTCAGCGAGTTGCTGTTCGATGACGCTCGAAAGGGTTGGCTGCTGGCCCGTCAGTGCGTGGATTTGCTGATTCAGCGCCCGAAATTGGTGAAGCAACTGCAGGTGTTTTTCGCTGATTTGCCGGCCGTTTTTCAAGCCTGCCGGGGTCACGCTGATGGGGGCAATGCCCTTCACATGAGGAATCGTTGATGGCTCATTTGCCGGCGATAGGGCATTGGCCTCGGGCAATAGAACGCTGTGCGAGGGGGGCAGATCCCGGCGCGCATGAAGACCAGTCACAGCTGAAGTCATTTCGGCTTTCTCGGATGTATTAACCCATGCGTCCCTGACGATTATTCATGTAACACTCTTCCTGAATGGGCACCGCATAGTGAAAACTGAGCAGGGAACAGTTCCGACAAGGTCGATCAGTAATAGTAAGTAAGCGTAAATGGACCGCCTCCAACAGCCCGTTGATTGCAACCATGTCATGGGCCAAGACATGCACCACCGTCAGGTCATGGCGGATAAACCGACCGGGCTGGCGCACATATCTGGTGCGCACCGGAAAACTTCAAACACAAAACCATCCTCCAAGCGACACTGGCGCCGCTTTACGACGTATCCCCATGGCATGGCACGCCTGCTGCAACACGCTGAACCATTTCCAACGGTTCAGGGAGCGCAGCACAATGAACACACAACTCAAACCCACCTTAGGCACCCTGCATCTCTGGGGCATCGCCGTGGGGCTGGTGATTTCCGGCGAGTACTTTGGCTGGAGCTACGGCTGGGGCGTGGCCGGCACCTTAGGCTTTCTGGTCACTTCGTTGATGGTCGCCGCGATGTACACCTGCTTCATCTTCAGTTTTACCGAGCTGACTACCGCCATTCCCCATGCCGGAGGCCCCTTTGCCTACAGCCGTCGCGCCTTTGGTGAAAAAGGCGGCTTGATTGCCGGGCTGGCTACCTTGATCGAATTCGTCTTCGCCCCGCCCGCAATTGCCCTGGCCATCGGCGCCTACCTGAACGTGCAATTCCCGGCACTTGATCCCAAGCACGCCGCCGTCGGCGCTTATATCGTGTTCATGGGCCTGAACATCCTCGGGGTCAAACTTGCCGCGACCTTTGAGCTGGTGGTGTGCGTACTCGCCGTCGCCGAACTGCTGGTGTTCATGGGCGTGGTCGCCCCGGCGTTCAGCTTCAGCAACTTCGCCCTCAACGGCTGGGCCGGTTCCGACACCTTCGGCGCGCCGGCGATTGCCGGGATGTTTGCCGCTATTCCCTTCGCCATCTGGTTCTTCCTCGCCATCGAAGGTGCCGCCATGGCCGCCGAAGAAGCCAAGGACCCCAAACGCACGATTCCAAAAGCCTACATCAGCGGCATCCTCACCCTGGTGTTCCTGGCCATGGGCGTAATGTTCTTCGCCGGTGGCGTAGGCGACTGGCGCACCTTGTCGAACATCAACGACCCACTGCCCCAGGCGATGAAAACCGTAGTCGGCGAAAGCTCCGGCTGGTTGCACATGCTGGTGTGGATTGGCCTGTTTGGGTTGGTGGCGAGCTTCCACGGCATCATCCTCGGCTACTCGCGCCAGTTCTTCGCCCTGGCCCGCGCCGGTTACCTGCCGCCCTTCCTGGCCAAACTGTCGCGTTTTCAGACACCCCATCGAGCAATTATTGCCGGCGGCCTGGTCGGCATCGCGGCCATCTACAGCGACGGCCTGATCAACCTGGGCGGCATGACCCTGACCGCCGCCATGATCACCATGGCGGTGTTCGGTGCCATCGTCATGTACATCATGAGCATGCTCAGCCTGTTCAAACTGCGTAAGACCGAGCCCCTGCTGGAACGCACCTTTCGCGCACCGGGCTACCCCATCGTGCCGGGTATTGCACTGGTACTGGCAGTGGTGTGCCTGGTGGCGATGGCCTGGTTCAACGCCCTGATCGGGCTGATCTTCCTGGGCTTTATGCTGGCAGGCTTCATCTATTTCCAACTGACCGCGCAAGACCGCGCCGACGCCCCGACAGATGCGATGTTGACGGGACTATAGCGCCCGCGAGGCAGAACGGGCCTACACTGAACTACTCAGAAAGCCCGTGACTCAAAGCAGTCATTACCGTGGGAAACTTTCCCACGGACATCTGCCTCAAGGAGAGCCTTATGCCGTGGTATGCGTGGTTGATTATGGTAGTCGCAATCGGGTCGATCGTCGGAGGGCTGATGATGCTGCGCGACAGCGCCAACAAAGTCGAACTCACCGACGAACAACGTAAACGCGTGGCCGAGCGCAATGCGCAGGCGGATGCCAAGGATGCGCAGGATCGCTGAACCTTGAGTTACTCCCAATCCGCCTTGGCGATATGCAAACCGTGCTGCCCCTTGTAGGCAGCGCGTTCCGGCTGGCTCCAGCCATTGAGCAACTCATCCTCCAACCGGTAGATCTCCACCCCCAACGGACGACACACCGTCAGCGGATCCTGCGCATCCGGCCCCCACATCGGTAGCGATAAATCCCCGCCAGGGCACGTCGACAACGCACACAGCAAATCAATCTCGGCAAAAAACTCCAGGTAATCACCCTTCTGCGCCGGACAGGCTTTCATAAAGTACATGTCATCGTGATTGAGGCCCGTGCACTGGAAAATATTCAACACGTCATGCACGTCGAATTCCGTCAGCCCATGGGGCAATACCGCACGGGTCAGGTTCGAGTGGCAATGGTGATGAAAGTCCTCCCCAGTCAGCATCCGGTTCACATAGGGATCGCAGCGCGTACCAAGCAAATCGTGCAGGCGCCCGCCGTGTTCATCGATGCCGTAACTGGCGAGGCTGTCGTCGGTGATGGTCACCAGTGGCCGTAGAAAAGGCAGGTTCGACCACAAGCGATCATGGGTGCTGACATGGGCACCCTGAAGCTGCCGAGTGCGCGCAGCCCACAAACGCTCGCGCGGGTCATTGGCGTTCCATACGTTGAAGTCCCCAACCTGCGGGCCCACCGGCGTGGTCACACGGAACACATGCCCGGCCGGCACTTTCCATGCCCTGCCCGTACGGATAGGTACCTCGAACTGTTCGATCAACGTGCGCTGGGTTTTCTGATCACGAATGCGCTCATAGAACGCCGTATCCACCTGCAATGCTGAGCCTTTGCTGACTTGGTACGCGGCCGGATAGTCTTTGTACATGGGGCAATCCTCCATCAAGGGTGATCAAACAAGGCCAGGGAAAGATGTTCCGAATCATCCAGGTACAGGCTCATCGCCTCGCTGGCGGCCTGGGTTTGGTTGCGGGTTAACAGCGTGTATATCTCATGGTCGCGCTCCAGCCAGGGTAACTGGAAACTCTGCTCATCCGGCGCGGCGCAAAACACCAGGCGCAGCTGGGCGATCACCTGGGCAAAAAACTCGTCGAACAGTGGGCTGTCCATCAACGCGACGATCTGTTGGTGGAAAACAAGACTGTGGGTAGCCACCGCTCGCCAATCTTCGCGCTCCCGGGCCAGGGTGGTGGCGTCGATAGCGTTTTGCATGCGGCCTGATTGAGTGTCCGTCAGCGGGCCGCTTTGGGCTATGGCCTGCAATTGCAGGGTGCGGCGGACTACGAAGAGGTCACGTACTTCTGCCCGCTGCAGGCGCCGAACCATTACGCCCTTATTGCGGACATAGCGGGTAAGCCCTTCTTGGCCCAAGCGATGCAGCGCCTCACGGATAGTATTGCGCGAGGCGTTGTAGCCCTTGACTAAGTCGGCCTCGACGAGCGACACACCCGGCAGCAGCCGCCCGCCGATAATGTCGGCGCGTAATTCCAGGGCGATTTGGTCGGCTAAAGACAAGCTGGACGTCATGTACACCTCAAGATTGTTGAACAATCGTTGAGTTGAATGTAATCACGTTTCATGCCAACGCGGCCTGAGAGTAAATAGACGCAGCTTTGATAAAGGAAAGGCCGGTCAATGACCGGCCTTCTGGGGCTATCTTCGCATCTTCAATTAATAACCAATCTGTCGCGATTCTTCTCCAGCAGTGCTTTACCGATGCCTTTTACTTCCAGTAACTCATCCACCGCCGTGAACGGACCGTTGCTTTCGCGATACGCAACGATTGCCTTCGCCTTGGAAGCGCCGATACCGAACAGGTCGCGGCGCAGGGTTTCGGCATCGGCGGCGTTGAGGTTGACCTTGGTGGATTGCTCGATCTTGGTCATTTGGGTGGAGATTGGGCTTGAAGCTTCCGGCTTGATGGAGGGCGCAGCAGTAGTGGCGACGGAGAGGCTAGTGAGGAAGGCGAAGATGAGGGATGAAATGTAGAGATTTTGCATTGGTGACGCTCCATGACATCGGTAAGAGAAAAGCAGCTTTCCGAAGCTGCATTTCTACATTAGGCGATAGATGGAGGGTGTCAAAAATGGGGGTATTGCAAGGTATGAAAGAGTTCGGCTTTTTGTGTACAGGCCAGTAAACGCTTGCCGTCAAGCAACGGTGGATGCCGACGATCGCCCGATAAATCTTCGCACAGAATCGCAAATTGAAGTCGCGAGCGGTGCCTGGAATATCCAACCACTTTCCTAATGACCATCGATAATATCAAGGTCCGCAGCAAACTCGGCGGCCCCGGCATTACCGATGGACAGTAGGCGGAACAAAGAGGCCGATGCAGTAGCACCGCACACTTCATATCACAGCGTTTGTTTTTTCCGAGTAGGCAACCGTGGGGGCGTTGGTCTGCTCCACTCGTTTCTTGCGCATAAACCTTTTCTCTACATGAACAAAAGTAATGGTCGACAAGGCGACGATGATTGGAATGGTCACGAAATTTGCCACCCAAAAAGTTACTTTATCAAGAGCAGCAAGATCAAAAAATACAGACAGGAGCTTGAAGGATAAAAACAGTACCGGCAAGTGGAGCAGGTAAACACTGTAGCTGATATCACTGAGCCTGTTCAGGAACTGGTAATGCAAGAAGTACGGATTTGAAATTGTAATACATATGAAGAATATTGTTGCCAGAGCGAATCTCAACGCTCCGTAGCCGGGGACATCAACCAGCCCGCACACCCAAACAAATATACCCACTGCAATTAACATGGAAAAGAATTTAACCGGTTTATTCGTGATATTTTTTTTATGAACAACCGCTGCCACCATGCCTGACAGAAAGTAGGCCCAACACACCACGGCAGAGGTGCCCAGGTCAATGGCAGCAATCAGTATCGCCACCGTCATGATAATGGACCTATAGCGCGACCTGTAAAAAATTGCCACCATTGGCAGCACTGCATAAAAACGCCATTCATGAACCAACGTCCATGTCACGGAACTCAGAGGCACAAGCGATACGCCGCCAATTTTCATTGGGTTATCTATGAAATTAAACGTTACCAGACCAGCGATAGTGGTAATAGACTCTTTATCCAGGAAATCAAACCCTGCAAAAGAAATCGCAATAATAAATACCAAGAACGATGCCAGATAGTAAAGCGGAGCCACTCTCCTGATTCTGGCTACGAAAAAATCACCCCAATCTATATGCTTGCTCTTCATGACTTTGTCAAAGAAAAGAAAACCCGTTATGCAGAAAAAAATCTGCACACCAAAAGATCCAAGGTTCGGGTAAATTTGTCCCCACGCAGAAAAAACTGTATTTTTCACACCCAAATTTATTAATACAAACGGCGCATGATTAATAAAAACAAATATAGCCGCAAGACCACGCAGGCCATTGATGAATTTATATTCATGCTGAACTTCTGCACTTTCTATTTTCGACCTGAATATCGACGAAAAAGTAATGAACATCAATATTATCAATAGCGTAAGTGCAATTACTTCAAGTGAATATTCGGTTTTCATTTAGAAAAATTACTCATGCAATGCCTTCCTGCTTTGGGCTATGTTGAAAAAGCTCCATGGATGATCAAGCCGCCGGCTCTGCCCGGCCGCTTATCACGAGGCAGCGCTCAATGAAAATGTCATCGTGCAGCGCCCCAAGCGGATTGTATTCCGTAAGCGGTGTGCAGGGGAAGAAAATGTAGAGCGCGAACGCTCCGTAAAAAGGGCGAGGTTATGCCAAAAAACGCTCTAAATGCACCTCGTGACAGACAATGAAGCTGATAGCTGAGTATTTCAACGTGTCGGCAAAAAAAGCCTTCTGATCAATAGATGTTGATTGACGTGAGTGCGCTGTAATTAATTAAATTATTTAACAGACCGAATGTTTTTAAAGCATAGATAACAGCACCGGTGTACTGTTATCTTCCTCCAAGACCTTACATTATGGTTCCAGCCGCCTTTGTTGATAAGACCAGTCTACAATTTCACCATCGGGGGCATAGCCGCTAACAGTTTCGCGCAACAATTGACGTACTTTACTGTAATCATGGCTTTCAATAGCACATAACAACTCGGACAACCTCGGTTTCAATACGCTCCACGATAAATAATCTTCGTTTGCACTCATGATCATTGGATGTTGTGTGGCATCGACATTATCACCGATGAGTAACTCCTCGTAGAGTTTTTCTCCGGGCCGAAGCCCTGTAAACTCGATGGCGATATCGCCCAGCGGTTTTTTATCTGAGCGAACACTCAGGCCAGACAGATGAATCATTTTCTCTGCCAATTCCGTGATTTTAACCGGCTCCCCCATATCCAATACAAAAACATCTCCTCCCTGGCCCATTGAGCCTGCCTGGATAACAAGTTGAGCCGCCTCAGGGATGGTCATGAAATATCGAGTGATTTTCGGGTGGGTCACTGTTATCGGCCCACCTGATTTGATCTGCTTGTGAAATAGAGGAATGACGGAACCAGAAGAACCCAGAACATTTCCAAACCGAACCATTGTGAAGCGTGTACGATTTTGAGGGGTAGCAGCACCGTTGAAGAGAGCTGGTTGTAGCTCACGGCTGAGCGCCTGCAACGTCATCTCAGCGAGCCGCTTGGTGCTTCCCATTACATTGGTAGGGCGAACCGCCTTATCAGTCGAAATAAGTACGAAATTAGCAACATTCGAAATAATGGCCGCTTGAGCGGTATTTAACGTACCAATAACATTATTCAGAAAACCTTCCGCAATATTATGCTCTACCATCGGCACATGCTTATAAGCGGCCGCATGATAGACGGTATTTACATGCCAGGTTTTCATCACATCAACCAATTTATCCTGGTGACGTATTGAGCCCAGGATCGGCAGCAATTTTACCGCCAATGAATCCCTGAGTATGCGTGCCTCCAGTTCAGACATAATGCTGTATAAATTGTACTCACTGTGCTCAAAGAGAATCAGGGTGGTAGGTTGCAGTTCAAGGATCTGGCGACACAGTTCAGATCCAATCGACCCACCAGCACCGGTAACCAGCACCACATGGCCCTGTATGCAATGCTCCAACAGATCTTCTTGGGCGGGTACAGGATCGCGCCCCAACAGGTCGGCAATATCCACTTCTTGAATATCATCAACTTTGACACGACCGCTGGCCAAGTCCATGAAGCCCGGGACACTACGCACATGTAAAGGAAAACCTTCCAGAAATCCGAGGATTTCCCGACGACGCCCGCGCGTCGATGAAGGTATCGCCAATAAAATTTCTTGAGCCCCTGTGGCATCGATCATACGCTGGATATGTTTGGGCTTATAAACCTGCAGCCCCGAGATTACCCGATCCGAAATAGTGGAATCATCGTCAATGAACGCAACGGGTCTCATCAAGCGGCCCATGCGTAATGCCGCGACGAGCTGATTTCCAGCAGATCCGGCACCGTAGATAGCTACACGCGGCAAACCATCGTCACGGTTGGTGAAAGGCACATGTTGAGCAGCGGTAAACCAATCTCCCAGGAAGAATTGGCGCAGCGCTAATCTCAAGCCCCCAATCATGATCAGGCTGAGCCACCAATAGTTGAAGATGATCGAACGCGGAATTACATTCTGGTGATTACTATACCAATAAACGACCACACCAATAATTAGCGAAGACAGGCTGACGGCTTTGACGATAGCAATTAACGCATCATTTCCGAAATAGCGCAAAACCGCCCGATACATACCAAAATGTATAAACAGCGGGATAGTCACGATCGGCGCGGTCAAAAAAAGCCAAGTGTGCAGCATAAACGGATTGATCATTTCATCGAGACCTATCCGCACGACAAAAGCCAACCAAAGCGCAAACCAAACTAAGAAGACGTCAGTAATCACCTGCAAAATACGTTTATACCTGCGCGGGAGGCTTAATAAGCGCGATCTCAGTGAGTTCATATATTTCTAAACCTCTCGCAGTTCTAACAATCTAAAATCTAAATAGACGCACATCACGATTACGCTCTCGCCACTCCGAACCCTAACAACATTACTCTTTAACCCCGGCCTTGAATTTCAGAGCCAGGACAACGAGTGGAACATAGGCGATCAACATACCGACAGCACCATCAATTCTGTCAAATGCAACAAGCCATGCAATCGGTGCGAGCCAAACCAGGTTTATCAAGATTACGCACAGTGTGACAGGGACGTGGGCATTAAAGCGCCGTGAGGCGTATTGATAAGCGTGACTGCGATGTGCCTCATACACTTTTTCGCCGCGTAGTAGCCTGCGCATCAAGGTAAATGTCGCGTCAACGATAAATACTCCTAATAAGATCAGCCAGACCCATAGCAGCGTAGAGGAAAAAGAAGCCGCTTTAAGAGAAATAATGGCCAGCGTGATTCCCAGGAAGCCGCTGCCCGCGTCGCCCATGAAAATTCGTGCTTTTGGAAAATTCCAGTAGAAAAAGCCTGCCGTTGCCAACGCTAAATAAATAGGCGGCCATAACAACTCCTCATACCCCAACATCCAATAGATGAGAGCGGCAGAAGAGCAAGCACAGATGGCTTCAGCACTTGCCAAGCCGTCAATACCATCCATGAAGTTGTAAAGATTCAACATCCACACTGCATACAAAACGGCTAACGCCCCGCCAATCCAGCCTAGGTTGACGTGTAATCCAAAAATCGTGACAGACGGTAGCCCGCCGATCCAATACACCGCCCATATCGCAGAGAGAAAATGTCCTAACAGGCGCCAGCGTGCAGGAATATGCCCGTGGTCATCCAGGAAACCTAACGCGGCTACCGTTATACCCGCCAGGAACGATGCAAGGAAAAAGGCGTTATCGATCAAATCAAAGGAACGCATCAACCCCAGGGATATCAGAAATCCCAGCACAATTGCCAGTCCACCACCACGAGGGGTCGGTACAGAGTGTGAACTTCTGCTGTTAGGAATATCCAATACATTGCGCTGGAGCGCATACCGACGCAATAATCCTGTGAAAAAAATGGAACTCGCTATTGAAATAATCGCTATCCAGAACGCCATCTGCCTATCCCTACCTGCAATAATTTCGAAGTGAATCACTTTAATAAACGGAACTTTCGGCCTGTTTCGACCAAAGCATTACTGGCTTCTTCCGCAGGAACCCAATTCAATAATGTTTGAGCTTTGGCAGCATCCACAACCAATGACCTACACAACTGCGTATATAACGATCGCTTCCCGAGTGCGCTGGCGACCGAACGTATTACAGTGTCAGGAAGGCTGAACAATTTTTCTTTTCGCTCCATGCCCGAGGCGAGAAGTTTGATAATTTCGCCAATGGAAAAATCATCTCCGTCAGAAATTAAAAATAGTTCGTTTGCAGCCAAAGGGTGCTCAATACACAGCTCAACGAAATCCACCAGATTATCCAGCGCTATCATGCTGCGCTTGTTTTTCACGGCGGCGAAGGGTAACGGCAATCCAGACGCTATCAGCTTCAGGAGACGATTAAAATTACCTGGCGCTTCAGCGGCATACACTAAAGGAGGCCGGATAACTGTCAACTCCATCGCCTCTGCAGCAAGTAACTCTGCTAGCTTTTGCTCTGCTTTTAATTTCGAGCGGGCATATTCTGCATGCGGCCGGGGCTCATCGCTCTCAGTAAAACCACACTTATCCGTCTCCGCACCATTTACGCCAATAGAGCTAATGAATATAAACCGACGGACACCTGCTTTTATCGATTGCTTTGCTAAATTAACGGCACCTTCGACATTTATTCGTTCAAACTCCGTAACTGGATCTTCGCTCCCCGCATTCAACACATGCGCGCGCGCGGCCAGATGGATAACGGTATCAACGCCTTGCAGGGCACGATCCCAGTCAGTATTACCGTCTACCTCACCGGTCGAAAACATCTGGATATCAGATGGCACATCAGTAGAGGGCCTGCGGGAAGAGCCGACAACTGAGTATTTGGCTAAACTGACGAGGTGCCCGGATAACGCCCGCCCAATAAAGCCATTCGCACCAGTAATAAGGATTTTCATTTAGTCCTGTCTAACACTTTCTGGTAAATTTTCAGAATTTTATCCAACATAATATCGAAAGTAAAATTTGTGCGATATCTGTATTGGCCTGAAATGCCTTGTTTTTTTCGAAGCTCAGCGGATTTAATCAATTGCGTCAATGCGTCGATCAGCCCTTGCTGATCCCCACGCTCTACCACGAAACCGTTATCACCATTCGCAACCAGCTCGGACACCCCTCCGACGTTAGAGGCGATGACTGCAAGCCCACTGCGCATAGCTTCCAATATAGTCAGCGGCAGTCCTTCCCAGTCAGAAATCAAGACGAAAATGTCAGATCGTGAAAGCCTGATCGGAACGTCATCACAAGCCCCGGAAAACACCACCTTCTCGCCAATTCCCAGCTGTGCTGCCAATTTCCGGGCGTTCGCAAGTGAAGGGCCGTCGCCCACCAATTCAAGCTCCCAGTTTTTGGCTTCCACTTTTGCAAGCGCTTCCAATAGGAATTTTTGGTTTTTGGGTACTTCGAACCTTGCAACCATGATCAAGCGTATTTGATCAGACTCGGTAAAGCCGACGCGATTGGAACAGACCTCGGGCATACCATTGTGGATGGTCAGAACAGTATCTTCATCGCCCACTTTGGCCTTCAAGGCAAGTTGCCTGTCAAACTCGGAAACCGTAAGGATCTGGTCTGAGAAACGAGCCATTACCCTCTCAATATTACGGTACACGAAACGACGCTTCTCAGACACGCCCTCCGTAAAAGCCCAACCATGTGCCGTAAAGATCGCTGGTAAACCAAGACTCTTAGCGGCCAGCCTGCCGAGGATGCCAGCCTTGGAGGAGTGCAAGTGGACGAGATCGGGTTTTAGCTTGGAAAGCATCGCTCTCAATTCAAAGAAGGCGCGAATATCCTTTCCAGGACTGATTTCACGAACGAGATATTTCAATGAATAGCACGACAGCCCCAGATCCCGCGCTCGAGAGTTAAAGACGCCCTCGCCACCCACGAGGATATCAACGCTATGACCTGCTTTAGATGAGCCCAAAGCCAAATCAAGGAGATGCACGCTGGCGCCACCTATAACATCCGAACGAGTTATGACATAAACAATTTTCACACTACGCACCTTTTCAAATAACTTGCCCAAGCCCAACTTACCGGGTCCAGAGATTGGCTATTTCTCATCGAGATGATCACACTAAAAACCGCTCGAGGATTGCTGACAACCAAGATCCTCAGGCCTTGGGCTGGGCATATAACTCCTCCCACCTACAAATCACAGACTCCATGGAAAAGTTATCAAGTACTCTTGATCTTGCCGAAGTGACGAGTGACTTTTTTTGCTCTGGAAGTAGATCAAGTGCCGAGTTGATAGCTTGACGTAGCGCCTCAGGATTGAATGGTTCAACAAGATAGCCGCTATCCCCCAGCACCTCCTTCACCCCTCCGCAGTCTGTGGCAACCACTAACGTTTCGCACGACATCGCTTCAGCGACAACTAGCCCAAAGCCTTCCCATGCAGAAGACAAAATATAGATATCCGCAGCACTGTAGAATGACGGAACGTCGTCGCGCCGCCCGAAAAAACTTATCTTTTCGCTCAGGTTGGCTTTGTTAGCATATAGCGCAAGATCAGCAGCCAAGGGGCCGTCGCCTACTATCCACAGACGTACATTGTCGTGGTCTTGTGAAACCAGCGTGAATGCATCTAATAGACAGGGATAGTTTTTGGCTTCAACCAGACGGCCGACTGCCAAGAGAACTTTAATAGAAGGATCTACAGACTCTCTGGCACGAACTTGATTTCGCACCGACTCATCAAATACAAAACGCTCCGTATCTATACCGTTGGGTACAAATACCATACGCCCGACAGGCGAAGCGCCTTTCGCAATAAGTATATCAACCGCTTCCTGACTTACATTCGTTGTGAGATCCGCCAAAAAATCAGTCAGACGGTAAGCCAGCATTTTCAGCTTACCTCCTTCATTTGAACTATGTGCCGTACAAATCAGCTTGGGAATTCTTACAACTGAACGAACCATTCTGGCTATTAAATTCGCATGTACCATGTGGCTGTGCAATACATCCGGCTCAAATCGCTTGATTAATTTGACCAGATTACTAATTGCACGCACCATCGCGAAGATGGTTTTATTGCCGTTTAGAGCCACCACCGTTACATCGGGCTCCTCTGGAAGCACATCCGCGTCGCCCGTCAAATAAGCAATCACGACGTTATGTCCTCGTGCGCTCATCCGGTCAGCCAGATTTACGACTTGCTTCTCGGCCCCACCCATACCCAACCCAGTGATAAAATATAATATATTCATCGAGGCCGCCCTAGAAGCATATACAAAATGCACTGCACGGACCTGATTAAATTCTTCAACTTATAATATACTGTTTTTTCACGCAAAAATTGCGACCAGTAATAAGTAAAGAACCCTTTGGGATTAGCTCTTAAATGGCGTGAAAAGTTACGACTGTATCCATCTTCCAGGTAATCGCAGAGGTAAATTATTTTTCGTGTAAAAAAGATGATATCGCCCGCATCCCCCAATTTATTCCAGATATATAATTCCGGAACAAATTTTTCGTTCTTGAATATGGGAAACGGAAAAGCTGACATCACGTCAGTTCTAAATATGTAAGCCAAGTCACCCTTGAATAACTTGCCTGCTTCCGTCGGCGTCGAGATAAAGCTCTGCTCGACCGTGCTTAAGTCATTACCAAGCAGCTCACCGCTGAAATACGCCTTTCGATAGCACAAGCCCACTGTCTTATCAGTCGCCGTGGCGATTGAGGTAGTTATCGTTTCAACGGCGTCAGGCACCAGTGCATCATCGCTGTCGACTATAAAGATCCAGTTTGTTTTCGCAGCTGCTACCCCGCTATTGATAGCTGCGTGCTTTCCAGCATTACTTTGTCGCACCGCTGTCAGCGTGAAGCCTAGGTCTTTCTTTTTTAACTCTTCAATGAAATTCTGAGTTTCATCTGAGCTGCCGTCGTCTATCAGCACCCACTCAAACTCTTTTGAGCTTTGTTCAAGCAAGCTCTTGAGTAGCCTAGGGAGAGTACTGTAACGATTATATGTCGCTGTTAAAATTGTTATCACTCAGTGCGCCCCTCAAGATAAGTGACCGGCTTATATCGGTAAGACAATACAAGAAACGTCACGCACAACATGACTTCCGCCAAAATAAACCCAAGCACGATACCATTGACGTAATAGTTAATCGACAACAGACTTGCCAGAAGTATCGACACTACCGAGAACAAAAGCATTGCAGAGCTCGCAACTTTGTCCATACCGCGAGGTATAAGCATGCACAAACCCAATGCTTGATTAGTCATTCTAAAGGGGATTATCCATACAAAAATCTGCAAGGTCGTCGTCGCCTGCTCGAAATCAGCCCCCAATAGTTTGTTTATCAGGAACCCACCAGCTACGGAAATGGAAAATGCACTTACGCACCCCAGCAAGAACATCAACCCGACAATGATCCAGGAGAGCCTTGATGCTGATTTTGCAGAGGAAAGATACTGTCTATTCAAATACGGAAAAAACCCAATTAGGACTGGATTTATAAAACCCACAAATCCTCTTATGATTTTTTCAGCTGGGACATATCCTGAAACGGCGATTTTTCCGCAGAGCAGTCCTACAAGAGCAGGCCCAGCGCTAAGCAGAATATTGTTTGAGCTCTTATAGATGAAAACGTGAAACCCTTTGCAAATCTGAAGCCATCCACCTGACAAGCTGAACCGAACGCGGCATCCATTTCGGTAGCACAAATAATTTCCTAGCAATGTATTTGCCAATGCAAATGTGGCTAAAATCGATAACGCCACCAATGCGTCACCTGGGTCGTGAACAAAAACAAATAAGCATATAAGGCTTGCGACCCGCAGACCTACTTCTAAAAAGACCACAAGCGCAATTTTCTCAAGCCCTTGAAAAAACCAAAACGGGCTAAACCCAAAAGCTATAAAGTACAGAAAACCCAAGCCTATTACTTCAAGCTCGAAGGTCTGTGAATTGATAAACATATAAAAACACAGTGCCGCGATGCTTATAACCGATGAAATTATCAGCTTCGCGGACAGCACCTCACCAAAGACCCTAGACAGTACCGTCACATCAGTCTTCGCCAAAGAGACTTGTCTGGCAGCACTCAACGAAAAGCCGTATTCAACAACGAGTGAAGACAGTAAAGCAATTGATTGGACCAGTACGACCTTGCCGTATTCCTGTACACCCAATGAGCGCGCCAGTACCGGAATCTCCAGAATAGGCACCAAATAACCAAAGAGCTGTACAACAAAAAGCAGGCTCATATTTTTAAATACGGTAAACACGTTATCGCCCTATCTGCTTGTCATACATAATATTCACCACTCCGGCATTGTCATACTTGTAAATACGAGACAGCCAGGACACCATCAGAATCCAATAGCCCCACTCTGACATCTCAGTACTTAGCGGGTGAAAGAGCATAATAAAAATATAACAAAGAACGCCCAACACTGCGGCAAACTTAAAGAATATATTGTTATTTAAATCAGAACCGTCCACCAGCGACAACAAGAAAAACACAAACGGCATTAGCATTAAAAATAAAAGTGCCAACTCACCCAGTACACCCACATCACCCAGCATGCCCAAATACACATTATGGATAACAATATTTTCCCCATCCACCACGCTAAATGAACTGCCGAATCCGCACCCGAATGGAAAGCACTTTTGGACGTTTGATATTCCATCCTGTATCATCGCCGACCTGACTGGATCGCCCTCAAACAAACGATTCAAGACCAACAATGAATCATGATTCGTCAGGTCAATATTTGAAGAGAGCAGCACACAAACCCCTGCGATCAAGCACAGTATTGCGACCAGTAGCGTCCTGATAGGGAAAATCAAAAAGCGCAAAAGAAAAAAGGAACATACAACGATCGCAAACCATAGAAAACCGGTGCGACTGGAGTCCGCCAACAATATATACACCGACGCCATTAAAATAAGGCCAGCAAAAAGTGCATTTTTAATACGCGTCGTGAGTAACATTGCAATAATGTAGGGCGCAAAGAAAGCACACACTTTCCACATCACCCCTGGGTAGGCAAATTCACTGCCTTGCCGACCGTCACCCAATTGAATATAGAGGTCGGTAAAAAAGAATTTCGACAGCATAAATACAACAAGACTCACCACAATCGAAATCGAAGCAATCTTATAAAAGTCGTTCAACTCCAGCAAACCCGAACAGCTATATATCACGAGAAACAATATATAAATAGCTATGAATTTGACACCTTGATAAGCGGTATAGATATCCGAATTAATTACTCCGGAGATCATAAAAGCTAGTGTCATCAACGTAAAACCGAGGGTAATAGAGCTTACTTCTGGCGACAACTTCACTCTGCCGCCGCTACCATAAATCCCAAATACTAGTACTCCACCCCACAGCAACCAGTAGTTAAGCGAACCAATAATATTCCTAGTGTCACCCAAGGTCACGAGTACGCTGGCTGCCAGCACGGCCAGGAAGGCGTAACGCTTATTAGTTTTCATATCGACCTCAGAATACGCTCAGTTGAAGCATGCGCCGGTTGCCAATCGAGCCATTCTCAGGTACCGATTAGATGAAGGGGACCACTAGAGCAAGCCATAGGCCCGACAGCGAGTAAAAACAATTTTACACTGCAATCGAGGCTTCTATCTAGGATCTTCTGCTGGGTCAAGGCTAAGAAAACCAACACTACAACAGATGGCAATTTGCCTCTAGGATAAAGGGTCGCGATTTTTACGCTTGCCCCCGCGATCGAAACCCATCCTATATTGTATAATTGAAGAACTTGCTAAAGATCCGGCTCGCGCAATGCGTGCTTTATTATCCGGAAGAAAGCGATTGCAAACCCAACAACAAGACCAAGCAGTAATCCACCGATTATCAGCAAGGGACGATTCGGGCTTATCGGGGAAGTTGGCTCTAGTGCTTCTTTATCAATGGCCACCAGCTTAAGATTACTCATATCCTTATTCACACTCAGCAATCGTGCTTTCTCTGCGCGTAATGGCTGCACATCTGTCAGAAACAATTCATCCTTCACGCGACTCTTCAACACCTCAATCTCTCTATTGGACTCCAACAACTTTAATTCTTTGGCAATTTGAGAGATCCGTCGCTCAGTGAAGTCATTAGACTTTCGCTGTAGCAAGACTGCGCGCTCAGCTTCAAGCGCATTGACACCCATGAAATACAATGGAATCTGCTGATTGTTAATTTCCGTTCTCATGCTGACAGAACCGGAATGTGCATCATCACCCACGGAGGTAGGTGAAGCAGGCATCATAATATTCAGTTTCTTGGCAATTGTTATGGCCTCATTAAGCTCGGCAATTCGATTCGAATTTAAGCTATGAAGCTGCGTCCGCAGCCCTTGAAGCTCGTCTTGTAGCTGAGCTCGGCGAATTCTATCTGACTCGGAAAGGGATGCAATTCGTGCTTCTTTCCACGTGTCATAGTTTGAGCGGGCTGCGGCCAACCTGCCGTCGATCTCCTTTAAACGGTTATTGATAATAACCGTCAAGTCGGCCGATATATGATCACGCTCATTCGCTATTGCATACTCTACAAAACCATTGAGTATTGAAACACCATCAATTCCCTTTGGGTAGGTCAACTCAAGTTTCAAATAAGAACTAAGCGAATCAGCTTTATCTTTATCGGACAACATCAAACTTATAGATTTTTTATTGAACTCTTCGAACGTCTGCTGAAGATTACGTCCAGGGCGCACAAACCCCTCAAAGAGCTTTTGATTGGATCTAAAAAAACCCATGCGAATCTCGTATGACTCTAAGGCCATACCTACCCTTACCAATGCTTCACCAGGAGGTAAAACGTAAACTTCCGAGCGGTTAAGCGCATCCAATTCATTAATCGCAGCAGGCCTAAGCACACTGCTCACCTTGTATTCTGGCGTGACCGAAAATGCATAAATCGCAAAAACTGAAGAAATCAGTGCGCCCACTGAAAAAATAATGATTTTTTGACGCCAGAGGCTTGTTACAAGCGCTAACGAGTCAAATTTTTTATGCTGGGGGATGAGAACGGAGCGTAAGCTACTACTCACAACAAAAACCTGCCTTCAAAGAGAAACTGCGGGCTCGTTATGCAAAACAGATTGTGTATTTTCTTATTTTAATTGGATTATCGTCAAAACCCTGCGTCTCTGCCGAATTTCGAGCGCACAAAATGCCTGTTATCGAGAACAGATTCCATTTTGCCATCTCTCAGACATTTTACAAGTCTTGACATGTATGTAGGGCGATTCTGAGTTTTCCAAGGAACTATCGCAATCTACGGGGCTGCGCCAATAGGCACCCGCAGCGATTCATAATCCTTGATGGGCATGAGATTTCTGACAAGCGGTCACGATCACCGCTTATCCAATCCCTGCCTAAGACAATCAAGCAATCGACTTATTCTGACGCCTACGCAGAAACACTCCCAACACTGGACCAATCAACATCCCAACAATCAAAGCCACCACCACAAACACCGCCACCGGCATCTGCGCAGTACTCCACCCCAGGAACGACAGCGCCACACCCTGCTGGTTCTCCAGCACAAATGCCAAGACCACCAACGCCGCAAGCACTGCAATCAATACCGCAACAACGCGCTTAACCCCACGCATACCCTTCTCCTTCCCCAAAAACACTCAGACGCCTTCTTCCTCTTCTTCGTTCACCCGATCACGCAATTCCTTGCCCGGTTTGAAGTGGGGTACGAATTTGCCATCGAGGCTGACGGATTGGCCAGTTTTTGGGTTGCGGCCTACGCGCGGTGCGCGGTAGTGCAGTGAGAAACTGCCGAAGCCACGGATTTCGATGCGGTCTCCGGTGGCGAGGCATTGGGACATTTGCTCAAGCATGGTCTTGATAGCCAGCTCCACATCCTTGGATGAGAGCAGCCCTTGATGGGTGACAATTCGTTCGATCAACTCCGACTTCGTCATATTTTTCCCTTCTTTTTCAAGCAGCTAGGAAAAGCGCTTCGAAGGTTTTAGCATGACTTGATGAATTTGAACAGCCCATGTGTAAACTTATCTGCCGACCGCATAAACGCCTTCAGCCACCCTACCGTTACTCATTTACAGATCACCAACATCGTCCGCGTAACTGCGCCAGCCGGGTTCCAGCCGAACAGGTAGTCACCCTCTTCATCCTCTGCATCACTGGAGCGAGTGATGACTTTGTAGCCCTGCATCTTGCACTCACGGGCAGCACGCTTCTCGCACTTCTCCCATTTATTACCCAAGCCGGAACAGTCGATCTCGATGCCACTGACACCTCGCTTGGCGTGCGTCTTGGCGCTGGTGGAGGAGCAGCCGGCAAGCACTGCCAATGCAAGTATTACGATAATCCTGTTCATTCAAACCCTTATTGAGTCAGCAACGCGAAATAGCCGTTTCAAAGACTATAGTCAGTTCTGACATTGGGCTGAACGCCTTCGTTCGATGCAGTTGCTTCATCAAATTTCAGACGCAAAAAAGGGCGACCGAAGTCGCCCTTTTTCAACAGCTTTACAGAACTTAGTTCTGCTTGGCCATTGCCTGGCGCAGCAGTGCCGCCATGGTGGTGTCAGCAGGAGCAGTTTCCGAAGTCTCTTTCAAGCTCTGGATAGCTTCTTTCTCTTCCACTTCGTCTTTCGACTTGATGGAGAGTTGGATCACGCGGCTCTTGCGATCAACGCTGATGATCTTGGCTTCTACTTCCTGGCCTTCTTTCAGAACGTTGCGCGCGTCTTCAACGCGGTCACGGCTGATTTCGGAGGCTTTCAGAGTCGCTTCGATATCGTCGGCCAGAGTGATGATGGCGCCTTTAGCGTCAACTTCTTTCACAGTGCCCTTAACGATTGCGCCTTTGTCGTTCTCTTGAACGTACTCGGAGAACGGATCGCTTTCCAGTTGCTTGATACCCAGGGAGATACGCTCGCGCTCTGGGTCAACCGACAGGATAACGGTGTCCAGCTCGTCGCCCTTCTTGAAACGACGAACAGCTTCTTCGCCAACTTCGTTCCAGGAGATGTCGGACAGGTGAACCAGGCCGTCGATGCCGCCGTCCAGACCAATGAAGATACCGAAATCGGTGATCGACTTGATGGTGCCGGAGATTTTATCGCCCTTGTTGAACTGGCCAGAGAAATCTTCCCATGGGTTAGATTTGCACTGCTTGATGCCCAGGGAGATACGACGACGCTCTTCGTCGATGTCCAGAACCATAACTTCCACTTCGTCGCCGACTTGTACGACTTTCGAAGGGTGGATGTTCTTGTTGGTCCAGTCCATTTCGGAAACGTGTACCAGGCCTTCCACGCCTTCTTCCAGCTCTGCGAAGCAGCCGTAGTCGGTCAGGTTGGTAACACGCGCGGTCACGCGGGTGCTTTCTGGGTAACGAGCTTTGATAGCAACCCATGGATCTTCGCCCAGCTGCTTCAAGCCCAGGGAAACGCGGTTACGCTCACGATCGTACTTCAGAACCTTGACATCGATCTCGTCGCCAACGTTGACGATTTCGGAAGGATGCTTGATACGCTTCCAAGCCATGTCGGTAATGTGCAGCAGGCCATCGACGCCACCCAGATCGACGAATGCGCCGTAATCGGTGAGGTTCTTGACGATACCTTTGACTTGTTGGCCTTCCTGCAGGGATTCCAGCAGAGCTTCACGCTCGGCGGAGTTCTCTGCTTCCAGCACGCTGCGACGGGAAACGACAACGTTGTTGCGCTTCTGGTCGAGCTTGATGACTTTGAATTCGAGTTCTTTGCCTTCCAGGTGCGTGGTGTCGCGCACTGGACGAACGTCGACCAAAGAACCTGGCAGGAACGCACGGATGCCGTTAACGTCGACAGTGAAGCCGCCTTTAACCTTACCGTTGATAACGCCCTTGACCACTTCTTCAGCTGCGAAGGCTGCTTCGAGAACAATCCAGCATTCAGCGCGCTTGGCTTTTTCACGGGACAGCTTGGTTTCACCGAAACCGTCTTCAACCGAGTCCAGAGCAACGTGAACTTCGTCACCGACATTGATAGTCAGGTCACCAGCATCGTTGTAGAACTGTTCCAGCGGGATCAGAGCTTCAGACTTCAGACCAGCGTGAACGGTTACCCAGCGAGCTTGGTAATCGATATCAACGATAACACCGGTGATGATGGAGCCTGCCTGAAGGTTCAGGGTTTTTAGGCTTTCTTCAAAGAGTTCCGCAAAGCTTTCGCTCATTTTAATTCCTGTTGATAAGGGCGAAGAATACGCCCATCTCCACACCCCAGACGGTGTGGGTCAGTTTCAGTTAAAAGAAGCCACCGCAGGACTATGACTGGTCCCCTGCGGCCTTCTTGATCACCCGGCGATATCGCGAATGGCGATTTCACTCATGATGCGTTCCAGCACCTGCTCGATGGACAACTCCGTGGAATCCAGCTGTATGGCGTCAGCCGCCGGCTTGAGCGGGGCTACCGCGCGCTGGGTATCACGCTCATCGCGTGCACGGATCTCATCTAGCAGACTCGACAGACTAACACCTTCGACTTTGCCCTTCAACTGCAAGTAGCGGCGGCGCGCTCGCTCCTCGGCGCTTGCAGTGAGGAATATCTTCAACGGCGCCTCGGGAAACACCACCGTGCCCATGTCACGGCCGTCGGCCACCAGGCCCGGCGGCTCCTGGAACGCACGCTGGCGCTGCAGTAAAGCCTCACGAACCGCCGGCAAAGCAGCCACTTGGGAGGCGCCGGCACCGATGCTCTCGGTACGAATCACATCACTGACTTCGTCGCCTTCCAGAATGATGCGCTGCAGTTGACCGTCGGTCGCCGCGATGAACTGCACGTCCAGATGGGCGGCAATTTTCGTCAGCAACTCTTCGTTGGTCAGATCGACACCATGGTTGCGCGCCGCGAATGCCAACAGGCGGTACAGCGCGCCGGAATCGAGCAGGCACCAGCCCAGGCGCTTGGCCAGGATGCCGGCGATGGTGCCTTTGCCCGAGCCGCTTGGCCCGTCGATGGTAATCACCGGTGCTTTGATATTCACAATTGAGCCTCTTGGGCAACACGAATGCCGACGTGGGCACACAGTGTAAGAAAGTTCGGAAAAGACGTAGCAACATTGGCGCAGTCACGAATACGAATCGGCGCCGCTGCCTGCAGGGAGGCCACGCTGAACGCCATGGCAATGCGGTGATCGCCATGGGCATGCACTTCGCCACCGCCTATCGGGCCACCGTCAATGATAATCCCATCAGGCGTGGGTTGGCACTTCACACCCAGGGCCAGCAGACCGTCGGCCATAACCTGGATACGGTCCGACTCCTTGAGCCGCAGCTCCTCGGCACCGCGTAATACGGTGCGCCCCTCGGCGCAGGCAGCGGCGACAAACAATACGGGAAACTCATCGATCGCCAACGGCACCAACGCCGCTGGAATCTCGATACCCTTCAAGACAGCTGCCCGGACACGCAAGTCCGCAACAGGCTCGCCACCTACCTCACGCGGATTTTCAAGGCTGATATCAGCCCCCATCAGCCGCAGGATATCGATCACGCCGGTGCGGGTAGGATTGACGCCGACATGCTCAAGCAGCAACTCCGAACCCTGGGCAATCGAGGCCGCCACCAGAAAAAACGCCGCAGACGAAATATCCCCAGGCACTTCAATGTGGGCAGCCGTCAACCGATGACCTGACTCCACCGACGCCGTCGCGCCCTCCACCGCCACCGGATAACCAAAGCCACGCAACATGCGCTCGGTATGATCGCGGGTCGGCGCAGGCTCGGTGACTGCGGTTTTACCTTGTGCATACAGACCAGCCAGCAACAGGCAGGATTTAACCTGCGCACTGGCCATCGGCAACGCGTAAGTCAGGCCCTTGAGCGTCTGCCCACCACGAATGGTCAGCGGCGGACGCCCTTCAGGACCGGTCTCGATCACCGCGCCCATTTCCCGCAGCGGCTTGGCCACGCGACTCATCGGGCGCCTGGACAGCGATGCATCACCGGTCAGGACGCTATCGAAGCTTTGCGCCGCAAGCAGACCCGCCAACAGGCGCATTGATGTACCGGAGTTACCGAGGTAGATCGGTCCTGGCGCTGCCTTCAAGCCGTGCAGGCCAACCCCATGAATAGTCACTCGCCCATGGTGCGGGCCCTCGATCACCACGCCCATGTCGCGAAACGCCTGCAAGGTCGCCAGGGCATCTTCGCCTTCAAGGAAACCGTCGACCTCCGTTACGCCGTCAGCCAATGAACCCAGCATGATCGATCGATGGGAGATCGACTTGTCACCTGGCACCCGAATGCATCCGCTCAAGCGGCCACCCGGATTGGCGATAAAAGTCAGCTCATCGGCGTTCACTGCAGTTTCCATATAGGCCCGGCGCGCCAGGATCTTGCTGAAATGCTCTCGCGCCATCCGCGCCCGGGTGAACACACCCAGTAACTGATGGCCATCACCCGCATCCACCGCATCGCGCAAGGCGTCGAGGTCACTGCGGAACGTGTCCAGGGTGCGCAACACCGCTTCGCGATTGGCGAGAAAGATGTCATGCCACATCACCGGGTCACTGCCGGCAATCCGCGTGAAATCGCGAAAACCACCGGCGGCGTAACGGAAAATCTCGAGGTTTTCGTTGCGCTTGGCCAACGAATCCACCAAGCCGAATGCAAGCAGATGGGGAAGATGGCTGGTCGCGGCCAACACTTCATCGTGGCGCTCGACCTGCATATGCTCCACATCCGCGCCCAGCTCGCGCCAGAGCCGATCCACCACGGCCAACGCCGCCGGATCAGTCTGCGCCAGCGGCGTCAGGATCACCTTATGCCGACGGAACAACTGCGCATTGGACGCTTCCACCCCGCTCTGCTCGGAACCGGCAATCGGATGGCCCGGCACAAAGCGCGGCGGCATAGCGCCAAACGCCAATTGTGCCGCGCGCACCACATTGCCTTTGGCGCTGCCGACGTCCGTGAGGATCGCCTGCCCCAAGTCCATGCCAGCCAATACGGCGAGCAATTTCTCCATGGCCAGGATCGGCACCGCAAGCTGGATCACGTCCGCGCCCTGGCAAGCGATTGCCAGGTCCGCTTCACAGCGATCCACGACACCCAACTCCACCGCCAGCTTGCGCGATTGCGGGTCAAGGTCCACGCCGACTACTTCGCCACACAGCCCGCTGTCCCGCAGGCCCTTGGCGAACGAACCACCGATCAACCCCAGGCCGACCACCACCAGGCGACCGATCATAGGCACAGCAGGTTGCAATGCAGTGACATCAACCACGGGCCAGAACCTTGGCCAACGCCTCCAGGAAGCGGCTGTTCTCGGCCGGCAAACCAATGGTGATACGCAGGTGGTTCGGCATACCGTAGTTGGCCACCGGACGCACGATCACGCCTTCGCGCAACAAGCCCTGAAATACCGGTGCAGCCTCTTGGCCGAGGTCGACGCAGATGAAGTTGCCCTTGGACGGAATCCAGCCCAGGCCCAACTCGCGAAAGCCGTCCTGCAACTGCAACATGCCGCTTTCGTTAAGGCGGCGCCCTTCTTCCAGGTATTGGGCATCCTTCACCGCCGCACACGCAGCCGCCAGGGCCAGGCTGTTGACGTTGAACGGTTGGCGTACGCGGTTCAGCACATCGGCCACTACCGCTGTGGACAGGCCGTAGCCAACCCGCAACGACGCCAGGCCATAAGCCTTGGAGAAGGTGCGCGACACCAGCAGGTTCGGGTAGGCCGCGAGGAAATCCAGGCCATCGGGCAGGTCGCCGCCTTCGGCGTACTCGATGTAGGCTTCGTCCAGCACAACCAGCACATGCTCCGGCACGTTCTGCAGGAACTCGTTCAGGGCCTGCGCATCGAACCAGGTGCCGGTCGGGTTGTTCGGGTTAGCGATAAACACCACGCGGGTTTGCGCATCGATCGCTGCCAGCATCGCCGGCAGGTCGTGGCCCCAGTTCTTGGCAGGAATGACGCGCGCATCAGCCCCTACGGCCTGGGTCACGATCGGGTAGACCGCGAATGCATGCTCACTGAACACCGCATTCAAACCGGGCGCCAGGTAGGCACGCCCGACCAGTTCAAGAATGTCGTTGGATCCATTGCCCAGGGTCACCTGATTGAGCTCGACCCGGCATTTTTCTGCCAGCAGGGACTTGAGGGCAAAGCCATTGCCGTCGGGATAACGGGTCAGCTCGGCAAGCTCCTCCCGAATCGCCGCCAATACTTTGGGGCTCGGACCCAGCGGGTTTTCGTTACTCGCCAGCTTGACGATCCTGGACGGGTCCAGACTCAACTCACGGGCCAGTTCGTCCACAGGCTTGCCTGGAACGTAAGGCGAGAGTTGTTGCACGCCCGGCTGAGCCAGGGCGAGGAAGTTGCCACTCATGTCAAAGCCTCACAAAACCGCTTTCGGGTAGGAGCCCAGCACTTTGAGTGCCACGGCTTCCTGACTGATCTTCTCCAGCACGCCCTTGACCAGCGGGTCGCGGTGGTGGCCGATGAAGTCGATAAAGAACACGTAGGTCCATTTACCGCTGCGCGAAGGACGAGTCTCGATGCGCGTCAGGTCAATCCCGTTGTCGTGGAATGGCACCAGCAGCTCATGCAACGCGCCGGGCTTGTTGCTCATGGAAACGATGATCGAAGTCTTGTCGTCGCCGGTTGGCGGCACTTCCTGGCTGCCGATCATCAAGAAGCGCGTGGAGTTGTCCGGGCGGTCCTCGATTTTCTCGGCCAAGCGTGTCAGCCCGTAGAGGCCCGCAGCCATATCGCCAGCAATCGCCGCCGAGTTCCACTCACCCTTGACCCGCTTGGCCGCTTCGGCGTTGCTGGACACCGCCACGCGCTCGACATTCGGGTAATGGGCGTCCAGCCACTTGCGGCACTGGGCCAGGGACTGAGCGTGAGAGTAGATACGGCTGATGCTGTCGGTCTTGGTGTTCTCGCCCACCAGCAGGTGGTGGTGAATACGCAACTCGACTTCGCCACAGATCACCATGTCGTGCTCGAGGAAGCTGTCCAGCGTGTGGTTGACCGCGCCTTCAGTGGAGTTTTCCACCGGCACCACGCCAAAATTCACCGCGCCGGCCGCCACTTCGCGGAACACTTCGTCGATGGCCGCCATCGGCTTGCTGATCACCGCGTGGCCGAAGTGCTTCATGGCCGCCGCCTGGGTGAAAGTGCCTTCGGGGCCCAGGTAGGCCACTTTCAGCGGCTGCTCAAGGGCAAGGCACGAAGACATGATTTCACGGAACAACCGCGCCATCTCCTCATTGCCCAGCGGCCCCTTGTTGCGCTCCATCACGCGCTTTAGCACCTGGGCTTCGCGCTCAGGCCGGTAGAACACCGGCACTTCGCCTTCCGCCAGGGACGCCATTTTCACCCGAGCCACTTCCTGGGCGCAGCGCGCGCGCTCACTGATCAGCTCCAGGACTTTCTCGTCCAGGCTGTCAATGCGTACGCGCAGGGCTTTGAGTTCTTGCTCAGACATTAGCCGTGTTCCTTTTCGAACTCTGCCATGTAGGCAACCAGCGCGTTGATGGCGTGGATGTCGACAGCGTTATAAATGGAGGCGCGCATACCACCGACCGAGCGGTGGCCCTTGAGGTTCAGCAAGCCACGCTCGTCGGCGCCGGCCAGGAACGGCTTGTCCAGGCGATCATCGGCCAGGCGGAACGGCACGTTCATCCACGAGCGGTCGGTAAGGTTGATCGGGTTGCTGTACAGGCCGCTGGCGTCGATGAAGTCGTACAGGGTGCGCTTCTTCTCTTCGTTGCGCTTGCCCATAGCAGCCACACCACCCTGCTCCTTGAGCCATTCGAAGACCAGGCCGGACAGGTACCAGGCAAACGCCGGCGGGGTGTTGTACATCGAGCCGTTATCGGCCGCGACCTTGTAGTTGAGCATGGTCGGGCACAGCGAACGGGCGCGACCGAGCAGGTCTTCGCGGATGATATTGACCAGGATGCCGCTGGGGCCGATGTTCTTTTGCGCACCGGCGTAGATCATGCCGTATTTGGACACGTCGATCGGGCGCGAGAGGATGTCCGAGGACATGTCGCACACCAGCGGAACGTCACCGACTTCAGGCACCCAATCAAATTCCAGGCCACCGATGGTTTCGTTCGCGACGTAGTGAACGTAGGCCGCGTCCTTCGTCAGCTTCCACTCGTTCTGACCTGGAATGGCGAAGTAGTCGTAGGGCTTGGCGGTACCGGCCACATTGACGTGACCGTAGCGCGAGGCCTCTTCAATGGCTTTCTGACCCCAGATACCGGTGTCGATATAGTCGGCAGTGCCCTCTTCGGGCAACAGGTTCAGTGGGATCTGAGCGAACTGCTGGCTCGCGCCGCCTTGCAGGAACAACACTTTGTAGTCGGAGGGGATGTCCAGCAAGTCGCGCAAGTCCTGCTCGGCCTTGGTGGCGATGGACACGAACTCATCGCTGCGATGGCTCATTTCCATCACGGAGAGGCCTTTTCCATGCCAGTCGAGGAGTTCACCCTGCGCACGCTGCAGGACTGCTTCAGGAAGCGCCGCGGGACCGGCACAGAAGTTATAGGCTCTCTTGCTCACATCCAATCTCACTCTGATCTGGTGGGGCTGCAATCATGTTCGGCAACACCCTTTGTCTGAAGCCAACCCGTGTGGGAGCTGGCTTGCCTGCGATACAGGCACCTCGGTAGTTCCAGTGATACCGCGGTGATGCTATCGCAGGCAAGCCAGCTCCCACATGGACCGCGTCCAGGCAAAGGACGTGTATTTTTCAAAGGGGACAAACAACAAGGGGGCGAATCTTCATCCGCCCCCTGTGTGTCCGCTTATTCCTGCGGTTCTTCTTCGTCTGCGGCAGCATCGAGGGTTGGCTCGTCGACGTTGTCATCGCCGGCTGCGATCACCTCGCCGTCGAACTCCTCGCCTTCCAGCTCTTCACCTTCAACTTCCGAAGGCTCCTGCACACGCTCCAGGCCGACCAGTTTTTCATCCTTGGCCAGCTTGATCAGGGTCACGCCCTGGGTATTACGGCCCAGGCTCGACACTTCAGCCACACGGGTACGCACCAGGGTGCCCTGGTCGGAAATCAGCATGATCTCCTCGCCATCAAGCACCTGTACCGCGCCAACCAGGCGGCCGTTGCGGTCGTTGCTGACCATGGCGATCACGCCCTGGCCGCCACGCTTGTACTCCGGGAACTCGCTGATGGCAGTGCGCTTGCCATAGCCACGCTCGGAAGCGGTGAGGATCTGGCTGCCTTCTTCCGGGATCAGCATCGAAATCAGCTTCTGCCCTTCCGGCAGGCGCATACCACGTACACCGCGGGCGGTACGGCCCATCGCGCGCACGTCGGATTCCTTGAAGCGCGTAACCTTGCCGCCATCGGAGAACAGCATGACTTCGCGCTCACCATCGGTAATGGCGGCGGAAATCAGTACGTCACCTTCATCCAGCTCCAGGGCGATCAGGCCCACGCTGCGTTGACGGCTGAAGGATTCCAGCGGGGTCTTCTTCACGGTGCCCTTGGCGGTAGCCATGAAGATGAAGTGACCTTCGGTGTATTCCTCGACCGGCAGCATGGTGGTGATGTATTCATCACTGTCCAGCGGCAGCAGGTTGACCAATGGGCGACCACGGGCAGCACGGGAAGCTTCCGGGATTTCGTAGGTTTTGAGCCAGTACACCTTGCCCTTGCTGGAGAACAGCAGCAGCGTGGTGTGGCTATTGGCGACCAGCAGGTGAGCGATGTAGTCCTCATCCTTGACGCCGGTAGCCGATTTACCTTTACCGCCACGACGCTGGGCCTGATACGCAGCCAACGGCTGGGTCTTGGCATAGCCACCGTGGGAGATGGTCACGACGCGCTCTTCTTCCGGGATCATGTCACCCAGGGTCAGGTCCAGGCGCGCATCGAGGATTTCGGTGCGGCGCACGTCGCCGTACTCGGCGCGGATCACTTCCAGTTCTTCGCGGATCACTTCCATCAGGCGCACGGCGCTGCTGAGGATGCGGATCAACTCGCCGATCTGGTTGAGGATCTCCTGGTACTCGGCCAACAGCTTCTCGTGCTCAAGACCGGTCAGGCGGTGCAGGCGCAGTTCCAGGATGGCCTGGGCCTGCTCCGGCGACAGGAAGTACTTGCCTTCGCGCAGGCCGTATTGCGGGTCCAGGGTTTCCGGACGGCAAGAATCGGCGCCTGCGCGCTCAACCATGGCCACCACGGCACTGGATTCCCAAGGCGTGCTGATCAACGCTTCCTTGGCTTCCGACGGGGTTGGCGAGGCCTTGATCAGGGCGATCACCGGGTCGATGTTCGACAACGCAACGGCCTGGCCTTCCAGGATGTGGCCGCGCTCGCGAGCCTTGCGCAGTTCGAACACGGTACGGCGGGTGACCACTTCGCGACGGTGACGTACGAAGGCTTCCAGCAGGTCCTTGAGGTTCAGGATGCGTGGGCGGCCGTCGATCAGTGCAACCACGTTGATACCAAACACGCTTTGCAGCTGGGTCTGGGCGTAGAGGTTGTTGAGGATCACCTCAGGCACTTCGCCACGACGCAGTTCGATCACCACGCGCATACCGTCTTTGTCGGACTCGTCGCGCAGTTCGGTAATGCCTTCGAGCTTCTTCTCTTTAACCAGCTCGGCGATCTTCTCGATCAGACGTGCCTTGTTCAACTGGTACGGGAGTTCGGTGATGACGATCTGCTGGCGGCCACCGACCTTGTCGATGTCTTCGATCATCGAACGGGCACGCATGTAAATGCGCCCGCGACCGGTGCGGTAGGCTTCGATGATGCCGGCGCGACCGTTGATGATCGCGGCGGTCGGGAAGTCCGGGCCGGGGATGTACTGCATCAGCTCATCGACAGTCAGCTCGGGGTTGTCGATGAGGGCCAGGCAACCATCGATGACTTCACCGAGGTTGTGCGGCGGGATGTTGGTGGCCATGCCCACGGCGATACCGCTGGAGCCGTTGACCAGCAGGTTGGGGATCTTGGTGGGCATGACGGCCGGGATCATTTCGGTGCCGTCGTAGTTCGGCACCCAGTCCACGGTTTCTTTATGCAGGTCGGCCAGCAGCTCGTGCGCCAGCTTGGTCATGCGCACTTCGGTGTATCGCATGGCCGCGGCGTTGTCGCCGTCGACCGAACCGAAGTTGCCCTGGCCGTCTACCAGCAGGTAGCGCAGGGAAAACGGCTGGGCCATCCGAACGATGGTGTCGTACACCGCAGTGTCGCCGTGAGGGTGATACTTACCGATCACGTCACCGACAACACGGGCAGATTTCTTGTACGGCTTGTTCCAGTCGTTACCCAGCTCGCTCATCGCGAACAGCACACGCCGGTGCACGGGCTTCAAGCCATCGCGCGCATCAGGCAGTGCCCGACCGACAATTACGCTCATCGCGTAGTCGAGGTAGGACTGTTTCAGCTCGTCTTCGATATTGACCGGGAGGATTTCTTTGGCCAGTTCGCCCATGAGAAGCCTGATTCCTTTTTCGGGTGAAACCTCGTCACATCCATTCGGGACGAACGAAGCTCGCCGCTGCCGGCACGGTGCCTGACAACGACTTACGACAAATCAACGAGTTATGACACGGATCTGCGCGTTATGAGCAACCCCTCGGGGCAGCCCTGGAAACCGCCGGATGTTATCACAATCGCCGCCACGCACCTATCCCCCTGATGCGCATGGAGGCTAGTAATTTGACGGATGATAGGCTTGAAGGGGACGAGAGGGGCTCAGAGGTGGGGTGATGCTGTTTTTTGAGGATGGATCCGAGGGTTTTATTGACTTTCGGGCCCAATCGGGGGCAAGCCCCCTCCCACACTTGAATTGTGAACACAGTCAAAATGTGGGAGGGGGGCTTGCCCCCGATTGCTATTTCACAGACACCACTGTCCTCAATGCAGCCGCTTACGGCACATCAACCTGGCCAATTTGGCAGTATCCGGCCGCTCGACCACGCCTTTCTCGGTCACGATCACATCAATCAGGTCGGCCGGGGTCACATCAAATACCGGATTAAACGCATCCACCTCCAGGCGCTGCCCCATGACGTGCAGCAGCTCAGCGGGATCGCGCGCCTCCAGTGCAACATCATCGCCAGTAGCCATCATCAAATCGAGCGTCGAACTCGACGCCACCACCATAAAGCGCACGCCATGGTGCATGGCACAGACGGCCAGCTGATAAGTGCCGATCTTGCTGATCACGTCGCCATTGGCGGCAATACAGTCAGCACCGACCACCACCCAGGTCACGCCTTTGGTCTTGAGGATATGCGCCCCGGCGGAGTCGGCATTCACCGTCACCGGGATGCCCTCGCCCGCCAACTCCCACGCCGTCAGGCGCGAGCCTTGCAGCCATGGACGGGTTTCGTTGACATAGACCTGCTCGACCAGCCCCTCCAGGAACGCCGCGCGAATCACGCCGTGGGCCGTGCCGACACCGCCCGTGGCCAATGCACCGGCGTTGCCATGGGTGAGGATCGCCTGGGCGTTGCCCTGGTGCTTGCGAATCCGCTCCATACCCAACTGGGCCATGACCACATTGGCCTCCCGGTCGCTTTCATGGATCACAATGGCCTGGGCTTCCAGCACGGTAACCGGGTCGGCGTGCTGCTTGAGGCGGTCCAGGCAGTCGCGCATATTCTTGAGTGCCCAGAACAGATTCGACCCGGTCGGGCGGCTATCGGCCAGCAGCGCGTAGTCTTCTTCCCACGCTGCCTGCCAGTCGCCACCCTCGGCAATGCGCTCACGGGCAGCCAGCACCAGGCCATAGGCGGCACTGATGCCGATGGCTGCTGAGCCCCGCACCACCATCGAACGAATGGCCTCGGCCACCGCCGCGACGGTATGGCAGGCCACCCAGCTCTCCCGGGACGGCAACACGCGCTGATCGAGCAGGTACAGCGCGCCGTCACGCCAATCGATGGCCTTCACTTTCTCTGCAGCCAACAGTCGGTCGCGCATCCCTTACCCCGCACTCATGAACAAAAGCCGCGGATTATAGCGATCCGCCAGCCAGGACGCTCGGGTATACTTCGCCCTTCTTTTATAGCTGCCTGGGAAGAAGCCTGCGATGACCTCCACTGCCGCCCCGCTCGACGTGTTGCTCTTGCCGACCTGGCTGGTACCGGTCGAACCTGCCGGCGTGGTGCTCAAAGAGCATGGTCTGGGCATCCGCGATGGGCGCATTGCCTTTATCGGCCCACGGGCCGCCGCATTGAAGCTGGCGGCCAATGAGGTGCGCGAACTGCCCGGCATGTTGCTCAGCCCCGGCTTGATCAACGCCCACGGCCATGCGGCAATGAGCCTGTTCCGTGGCTTGGCCGATGACCTGCCGTTGATGACCTGGCTGGAAAAACACATCTGGCCGGCCGAAGCCAAATGGGTCGATGAAGCCTTTGTGCGCGACGGCACCAACCTGGCCATCGCCGAACAGATCAAGGGCGGCATCACCTGCTTCTCCGACATGTACTTCTTCCCCAAGGTCGCCAGCGATTGCGTGCACAATAGCGGTATGCGCGCGCAGATCGCCATGCCGATCCTCGACTTCCCGATTCCCGGCGCCAGCACTGCCGACGAGGCGCTTCGCCAGGGCATCGAGCTGTTCGGCGACCTCAAGCACCACCCGCGCATCAAGATCACCTTCGGCCCTCACGCGCCCTACACCGTGTGCGACGCCAACCTGGAAAAGATCCGGGTGATCGCCGAAGAGCTGGACGCCGCGATCCATATGCATGTGCATGAAACCGCCTTTGAAGTACAACAAGCCGTGGAGCAGACCGGCGAGCGGCCATTGGCGCGCCTGGGTCGCCTCGGCTTGCTCGGGCCGCGCTTCCAGGCCGTTCACATGACCCAAATCAGCGAAGAAGACTTGGCTTTGCTGGTAGAAAGCAACACCAGCGTCATCCATTGCCCGGAATCGAACCTGAAACTGGCCAGCGGCTTTTGCCCGGTTGAGCGCTTGTGGCAGGCTGGGGTCAATGTGGCCATCGGCACCGACGGCGCCGCCAGCAACAATGACCTGGACCTGCTGGGCGAAACCCGTACCGCCGCGATGCTGGCCAAGGCCGTCGCCGGCTCGGCCACCGCCCTGGACGCCCACCGTGCCCTGCGCATGGCAACGCTCAACGGTGCACGGGCCATGGGCCTGGAAAGCGAGATTGGCTCGCTGGAAGTCGGCAAGGCCGCAGATATAGTCGCCTTCGATCTGTCGGGGCTGGCGCAACAACCGATCTACGATCCGGTCTCACAGCTTATATATGCCACCGGACGCGATTGCGTAAAACACCTTTGGGTCGCCGGCAAGCCATTGCTCGACGACCGGCAATTGACCCGCATGGATGAACAACAGTTGACCGCCACCGCCATTGCCTGGGGCCAACGCATCAGCGGGCACAGCGAATAACGAAGGTGCTGAGCCCATGCGCTCGGCACCCACTCACCGATTTTTCAGATTTAGAGGATTCATCATGAGCAACGTCGACCACGCCGAAATCGCCAAATTCGAAGCCCTCGCCCACCGCTGGTGGGACCGCGAGAGCGAGTTCAAACCCCTGCACGACATCAACCCGTTGCGGGTCAACTGGATTGACGAGCGCGTCAACCTGGCCGGCAAGAAGGTGCTGGACGTGGGTTGCGGCGGCGGCATCCTCAGCGAAGCCATGGCTCAACGCGGCGCGACCGTGATGGGTATCGACATGGGCGAAGCGCCATTGGCCGTGGCGCAGTTGCACCAGCTCGAATCCGGCGTGAGCGTGGAATACCGCCAGATCACCGCCGAAGCCCTGGCCGAGGAAATGCCCGAGCAGTTCGACGTGGTGACCTGCCTTGAGATGCTGGAACACGTGCCGGACCCATCCTCGGTCATCCGTGCGTGCTTCCGTATGGTCAAGCCGGGCGGCCAGGTGTTCTTCTCCACCATCAACCGCAACCCCAAGGCTTACCTGTTCGCGATCATTGGCGCCGAATACATCATGAAGCTGCTGCCGCGTGGCACCCATGACTTCAAGAAATTCATCCGCCCCTCCGAGCTGGGTGCGTGGAGCCGTCAGGCCGGGCTGACCGTCAAGGACATCATCGGCCTGACCTACAACCCGCTGACCAAGCACTACAAGCTGGCCAGCGATGTTGACGTCAACTACATGATCCAGACCCTGCGCGAGGAGTAAGCCTGTGAAGTTGCGAGCGGTTCTCTTCGACATGGACGGTACCCTGCTGGATACCGCGCCGGACTTTATCGCCATCTGCCAGGCCATGCGCGCCGACCGCGGCCTGGAACCGATCAACCCGCAGCACATCCGCGATGAAATCTCCGGCGGTGCGCGGGCGATGGTTGCCGTGACCTTTTCGATGGATCCTGAATCGCCAGGCTTTGAAAAGCTGCGCCAGGAATTCCTCGATCGCTACCTCAAGGGCTGCGCGGTGCACAGCAAACTGTTCGACGGCATGGCCGAGTTGCTGGAAGACATCGAGAAGGCCAAGCTGATCTGGGGTGTGGTCACCAACAAGCCCGTGCGCTTTGCCGAACCGATCATGCAGCAACTGGGCCTGGCCGAGCGCTCGGCCGTGCTGATCTGCCCGGACCACGTGAAGAACAGCAAGCCGGACCCGGAGCCCATGATCCTGGCGTGCAAGCTGCTCGACCTGGACCCGGCCAGTGTGCTGTTCGTGGGCGATGACCTGCGTGATATCGAGTCCGGCCGCGACGCCGGTACGCGCACGGCGGCGGTCACCTATGGCTATATCCACCCGGATGACAACCCGCGTCACTGGGGCGCGGATGTGGTGGTGGATCACCCGCTGGAATTGCGCAAGGTGCTGGATAACGCGCTGTGCAGTTGCTGATGGCTCCCACACTCTAATGACCCATGAAGATTAAAAAATGTGGGAGGGGGCTTGCTCCCGATAGCTGTGGGTCAGTCAGTAAATGCAGTGACTGACACACTGCTATCGGGAGCAAGCCCCCTCCCACATTGGATTTTCAATGCACTCAAAATTGGTATTACCTACTGAATTTTGTCGAGGCTATTTATGTTTGATTATTCTGCCCCTCCAGAACTGCTCAAAGGCCGGGTCATCCTGGTCACCGGCGCCGG
Source organism: Pseudomonas sp. HN8-3 (assembly GCF_020790195.1). Classification (NCBI taxonomy): domain Bacteria; kingdom Pseudomonadati; phylum Pseudomonadota; class Gammaproteobacteria; order Pseudomonadales; family Pseudomonadaceae; genus Pseudomonas; species Pseudomonas sp. HN8-3. The sequence continues at coordinate 1,787,275 of NZ_CP086206.1, read as the reverse complement.
CCGCGGGATTGGCGCAGCAGCGGCAAAGACCTATGCCGCCCATGGCGCGACCGTGCTGTTGCTGGGCAAGACCGAAGCAAACCTGGCCCAGGTATATGACGAGATCGAAGCGGCCGGCCAGCCGCAACCGGTGGTGATCCCGTTCAACCTGGAGACCGCCCTGCCCCATCAATACGATGAGCTGGCAGCGATGATCGAAAAAGAATTCGGCCGCCTCGACGGCCTGTTGCACAACGCCTCGATCATCGGCCCACGCACGCCCATCGAGCAGTTGTCCGGCGAGAATTTCATGCGCGTGATGCATGTGAACGTCAACGCGATGTTCATGCTGACCAGCACCTTGCTGCCGCTGCTCAAGTTGTCCCAGGATGCATCGGTGGTGTTCACCTCCAGCAGCGTCGGGCGCAAGGGGCGGGCGTACTGGGGGGCTTATGGTGTATCGAAGTTTGCTACCGAAGGCTTGATGCAAACCCTGGCCGATGAGCTGGAAGATGTAGCGGCAGTGCGCGCCAACAGCATCAACCCGGGCGGTACACGCACGAGTATGCGGGCCCAGGCGTATCCCGGGGAGAACCCGATGGAAAGGCCGGCGCCGGAAGACATCATGCCGGTGTACCTGTACCTGATGGGGCCGGACAGTGCTGGCATCAATGGGCAGGCGTTTGATGCGCAGTAAGCCCTGACACCCCGCAAAAAAATGTGGGAGCTGGCTTGCCTGCGATAGCATCACTGCGGTGTAACTGAAGCACCAAGGTGTCTGCATCGCAGGCAAGCCAGCTCCCACACTGCTTTGTGGTGTAGTCAAAAACTCAGTTTTTGACTACTTCTTCAAGGGTGAAACGGCCCAGTGGGTTCTGCAGGAAGTTGCTCACATTCTTGCGTGAAATATTGATGTACGGGCTGTAGTACAGGTCAATCCAGTTCACATCCTGTTTGGCCAGTTTCTGCAACTCGACATACATCTGCTCACGCTTGGTCGGGTCTGCCTCGACTCGCGCCGCAGCTACCAGCGCCTTGACCTTGTCGTTCTTGTAGCGGGTCATGTAGTTCTGGTTGGTGTCGTGGCCCAGCACGAAGGTGGTCTTCTGGTCCGGGTCGAGGATATCGTTGGTCCAGTACATCACCGAAATATCGTACTCACCGTCCACCAGCATCTGCCAGCTTTGGGTCGGGTCAACCTTTTGCAGGTTGGCGGTCACACCGACCTTGGCCAACTGGTCCTTGATGATCACCGCAATCTGCTCGTCGGCCTCGTTGCCGGCGTTGACCACGTAGTTGAGCTTCAAGTCCTTGGCACCAGCCTCCTCCAGCAGTTTCCTGGCCTCAGTCGGGTCATAAGGACGTTGCAGGTTGTTGGCGTAGTGGTACAGCGAGCCTTTGGGAATGTAGGAATACGCCACGGTGCCTTGACCGTAAGTAGCGGTTTTCACCAGCGATTGTTTGTCGATGGCCATGTCCAATGCCTGGCGCACCTGCGGCTTGGCGAGCAAGCCGTGCTCGTGGTTGATCAACAAGTGATCTTCACGGGTAGACGGGTCGGCGTGGATCACCACGTTCTTGTCTTTCTTCAGCTCTTCGACCCGCGAGAACGGTACGAAGATCGCCGTGTCGAGTTCGTTGTTCTGCACCATGCGCATACGGGTGTTGTCGTCGGTCACCGACACCCACTCCACGCCGTCGAGGCTGACGTTATTGGCCTGCCAGAAATTCGGGTTCTTCTTCAGGATCACCCGGTCGCCCTTGCGCCACTCTTCCACGGTAAACGCGCCGGACGTCACCGGGTTTTCCGAGTAGGCGTCTTCGCCCATCGTGGTCATGGCTTTTTCCGACAGGATCGACACCGTCGGCGACGCCAATTGCGAGAGGAAGGCCACCGCCGGGGTTTTCAGAGTGACCACCAGGGTCTTCGCATCGCTGGCCTTGGCGGTGTTGATCAGGCTGAACGGATCGCTCCACAACGACGCCTTGTTGTCGCGGATGCGCAACAGGCTGAACGCCGCGTCGGCCGCGGTGATCTTTGATCCGTCGGAGAACTTCGCTTCACGCAGTTTGAAGGTGTAGGTCAAGCCATCCTCGGATATCTCCCAGCTCTCGGCCAGGCCCGGTTCCATCTTGGTGCCCAGGTTATCCACGCGCACCAGGGTGTCGTAGACGTTGGCAAATACCCAGGTGTCGCGGTTTTGTGCGCTTTTGATCGGGTCGAAGGTGGTGCTGTCTTCACGGCAGCCGATGGTGAGGACACCAGCGGCCTGGGCCAGTCCTGCGGTCAGCGACCAGGCGGTCAGCGTAGCGGCGGCGAGCAACTTCAAGTGGCGCGATTGCATATCACAACTCCTTGTTAATGAATGGCAGAGGTCAAGGCAAAGGTTCTTCAAGCACGCAACTGTACCGATGCTCGTGCAGGAAATGGGTCGGCGGCAACACCGCGGAACACACGGCTCGCGCATACCGGCAACGCGGGTGAAACGCACAGCCTGTAGGCAGATTCAGTGGGCTTGGTGGCTCACCCGGCAAGGGGTGCGCGGGCAATGGCCGATGCGGGTCAATCTCGGGAATCGCCTCGATCAACGCCGCCGTATACGGATGACGCGGCGTGGTGAACACCGCCTCCACCGGGCCTTCCTCGACGATCTTGCCCAGGTACATCACCGCCACGCGGTCGCACAGGCGCCGCACGATGGCCAGGTCATGGGCGATAAACAGGATCGCCAGGTTCATGCGTTGTTGCAGTTCCAGCAGCAAGTTGATGATCTGGCCCTGGATCGACACATCCAGCGCGGCCACGCATTCATCGGCAATGATCAGGCGCGGCTCCACCGCCAGTGCCCGGGCGATACCCACGCGCTGGCATTGGCCGCCGCTGAGGGAGCCCGGTTTGCGCCCGGCCAACTCGGGGCGCAGGCCCACCAACTCCAGCAGCTCATTGACGCGTGCCGGGATCTGCTCCACAGCCACCTTGCGCTGCACGCGCAACACCTCGGCGAGGGTTTCGCCAATACTGTGCCGGGGGTTCAGCGCGGCGTACGGGTCCTGGAAAATCATCGCGGTTTCATGGCGCAGGCGGGCGATGTCGATGGCGCTGCCGTGCGCCATATCGATACCGTCAAACAGCACCTGGCCGGCGCTGATCGGGTTGAGGTGCAAAATCGCCCGGCCCAGGGTGCTCTTGCCGCTGCCGGACTCGCCCACCAAGCCGAGGGTTTCACCGGCGGCAAGGTTCAGCGACACCCCGTTCACCGCCCTCACCCACTGCTTGTTCAGGCCGAGCAGGCCACTGCCGGACGCGGCAAAGCGCACCTCCAGGTCCTTGATCTGCAACAGGCTCATGGGCGACCTCCCAGTGGATAGTGACAGGCCACGCGTGCGCCTTGGGGCAACAGCTCGGTGCATAAGGCCCCGGCCTGCGGGCAACGCGGATTAAAGCGGCAACCGTCAGGCAAGGCATCGAGCAACGGCGGCTGGCCAGGGATGGTGCGCAACAAGGCATGACCGCTGCTGTGGGCCGGCTGGCAGTCGATCAGCCCAGCGGTATAGGGATGTTGCGGCCGCGCCAGCAGTTCGTATTTGCTGCCGTGCTCGCACAGGCGCCCGGCGTACATCACCGCGATGGAATCGCAGGTTTGCGCGACCACGCCCAGGTCATGGGTGATCATGATGATCGACAGGCCACGCTGGTCGCGCAGGTCGAGCAACAGGCGCAGGATTTGCGCCTGCACCGTCACATCCAGGGCCGTGGTCGGCTCGTCGGCAATCAGCACTTTCGGGTTGCAGCCCAGTGCCACGGCGATCATCGCGCGCTGGCGCATACCGCCGGAAAACTCATGGGGATAGTTGTCGACCCGCGCCTGCGGGTCAGGAATCCCGACCTGGCGCAGCACCTCGATAGCCTGCAAGCGGGCGTCCTTTTTCGACGCACCTTGATGCAGGCGGATGCCCTCGGCGATCTGCTCGCCGATGCGCATCAGCGGATCCAGGTGGCTGCTGGGGTTCTGGAAGATCATGCCCAGTTGCCCGCCACGCACGGCGCGCATACCGGCGTCATCCAGTTGCAGCAGGTCCTGGCCGGCCAGGCGTACGGCGCCGCCTTGCACACGCAGGCTGGGCGATGGCAGCAGGCGCATCAAGCCGCGGCAGGCCATGGTCTTGCCCGACCCGCTCTCACCCACCAGGCCGAGAATCTCACCTTCGGCCAGGTCGAAGGACACGCGATCCACCAAGGTGACATCACGCCCGCTGTTGTTGGCGATCACGCTGAGGTCGCGCACTTGCAGCAGGCTCACGAGCGGTCCCCCAACACTTGCGCGACACCGTCGGCCAACAGGCTGAAGCCCATGGCCAGGGTCACAATGGCCAACCCCGGGAAGGTGCAGATCCACCAGGCCGTGGTGATAAAGGCTTGCCCCTCGGCCACCATCGTCCCCCATTCCGCGGTAGGCGGTTGCACGCCCAGGCCCAGGTAACTCACGGCGGCGCCGTTGAGCAGCACCAGCACCGCGTCGGACATGGAAAACACGATGGAGCCAAACAGGGCATTGGGCAGCAAATGCCGGAACAGAATGCGCCCATGGCCAAACCCCAGGCTCTTGGCGGCCAGGGCAAACTCGCTTTCCTTGAGCACCAGGATCTGCGAGCGAATCAACCGCGCATACGACACCCAGCCCACCAGTGCCATGGCGATATAAAAGCTCTGCAAGCCAGGCCCCAGAATGGCCATGATCGCCAGCATCAGCACCAGGAACGGGAACGCCAGCACCACATCGATCACGCGCATACAGAAACTGTCGAAACGCCCACCCACATAACCGGACACCGCGCCGACGAAAGTGCCGATGATGAACGGGAAAATCACCCCGACAATCGCCAGTTGCAGGTCGATGCGCGCGCCCCAGATCACCCGCGATAACACATCCCGGCCGTAATTGTCGGTACCCAGCGGATGGGCAAGGCTGGGCGCCAGCAAACTCATGTCGGTGTTTTGCGCGATGGGGTCAAACGGTGCGATCCACGGCGCAAACAGCGCCAGGGCCAGCCACGTCAACAGGATCAGCAGGCCCCAGGCGGCGGTCAGGCGACCATTGCGAAAGCCAAAGCGCAGGCGCAAGCGCCAGGGTGCAATCAGTGGGCGGCTGCTCATTGCATCTTCACCCGAGGGTCGAGCGCTACCGTCACTACGTCGGCGACGAAGTTGACCACCACCGTGGCGCAGGCCAGCACCATCGCCACGCCCTGCACCACCATGTAGTCACGGGTGAAAATACCGCGCACCAGCAATTGGCCGATGCCCGGAATCGCAAACAGGCTTTCGATGACCACCGTACCGCTGATCAGCCAGCCGATGTTGACCGCCAGCAGGTTGACGGCCGGCACCAGCGAGTTGGGCAGTACATGCCGACGAAACACCGCAGCCTCGGACAAGCCTCGGGCCCGGGCGGCGGTGACATGATCGGCCTGCAGCTCCATCAACATACTCGCCCGCAGGTTGCGCACCAGCACCGCCGACAGCGCCAGGGCGATGGTCAGGCACGGCAACACCATATGGTGGGCCTTGTCCAGCCAGGTCCGCCCATAGCCAGACACCGGGAACAGGCCCCATTGCACGCTCAGCAGCAGGATCAGCATCAAGCCCAGCCAGAATGCCGGCATCCCCAGGCCGACCGTGGTGAAAACGCGGATCAGGTTGTCCGCCCAACCGCCTTTGTGGCGCGCCGCTACTGTCGCCAGCGGCACCGCGATCAGCAACGCCAGGGCCACGCTGCCCAGCACCAGCACCAGCGTCGGCTCGATGCGGGTAACGATCAGTTTCAGCGCGTCGACCTTGTACAGCAGCGATTGGCCGAGGTCGCCCTTGAGCAGGTTTTTCAGGAAGTAGAAATATTGCAGCCACAAGGGCTGGTCGAGGCCGAACTGGGCACGGATTTTCAGCAGCGCATCCGGCGTACTGCGCGAGCCAAGCAAAGCCCGCGCTGGGTCGCCGGGGATCGAGCGCACCAACACAAAAGTGATCAGGCTGATGCCAAACAGCACCGGCAGCAGTTGCAACGGCCGGGCCAGGACAAAACGGTAACGCGCCAGGTTCATCCGTCAGCCTCGGTTGCGAGCGAGAAAGTCCAGCAGCACCGGGAAGTACGCTTGAGGTTCCTCATAAAACGGCATATGGCTGCTATTGGGGAATACGTGCAGTTCGGCGTGTGTGGCGGCCAGCTTCATGCGCATGGCGCAGGCGGGGGTCAGTTCGTCGTGCTGGCCGGTAGTGATCAGGATCGGCATCCTGAATTCAGCCATCTCCTTGAGGCGGTTCCAGTCCTTGAGATTGCCAATATAAAGGAACTCGTTGGGGCCCTGCATGGTTGCGTAGGGCCCCATGTTCCAGTCGCCCAGGGAGCGTTTGAGCGGCTCCGGCCACTCGTCGAGGCGGCACACATGGCGGTAGTTGAGCAAGGTGATGGCGGCCTGGTATTGCGGGTGGTCGAGGGTGCCCATGGCTTCGTGGCGTTGCATCATGGCCACGGTTTCGCTGCCCAAGGCGCCTCGCAGGCGTTCGAGTTCCTGGGACAGATGGGGAATGTCGCCGACGGTATTTTCCAGGATCAGGCTTTTCAGCGCATCGGGATAATGGATGGCGTATTCGATACCGAGCCAACCGCCCCAGGAATGCCCGAGCAAATGCACGCGGCCCAGGCCCAGGGCTTGGCGCACGGTCTCGACTTCTTCGACATAACGGCGGATTTCCCACAGCGCAACATCGGTCGGTCTGGCTGATGCGCCCGTGCCAAGCTGGTCGAATGCAACCACTCGCAGGTTATGCGTTTTGAGCCAGCCATGAGCGTCACGCAGATAGTCACACGGCAGGCCTGGGCCGCCGTTGAGACACAGCAGCACTTCATCGCCTTCGCCAAAGCTGTAGACCACGAGGTTATGGCCGTCGACTTGTACGTTGTACTGCTGGTCGGGGGCAATTTCACGCCACATGCATACATTCCTTGTGTTGTATCGGCCTGGCGGGTAGCGGCCGTTTATCAGGTCAACACTACCGAGGATACCGTGCGTCCATAACCTAGTATTTCCTATAGGTTTGGCCTGGCTGTCCTTCGCCGGGGCGTGGCATTCTACTTGCAGCAAGTCGAGATTCAAATGAATTCGGGAGCAGAACGGATGCTGGCCAAGCTGACCGCCTTCAATAATCGCCTCATGCCGGGCAGGAGCCTGGATGAACAGATGGACAATACGTTTATTCTCGCCCAACAACTGGGCTTCGATGCGCTGGTGTACGACTACACGCCGGTGCCCATCGACCTCAATGGCACGCTGATTACCCCCTCGGTGTTGCAACTGCGCAACACACCGCCCGACTGGCACGCCTTATGGTGCAGCGAAGGGTTTTACCAGATCGACCCGGTGCAGCACCTGGCGTTGAGCACGGTATCGCCGTTTGTCTGGTCCTATGAAGCGAAAACCGAGACCGCCCTGCAAAAAATCATCGACCCGTGCCACGCCCCCGTTTCCTCGTACCTGCACGAACGTGAACTGACCTGCGGCGTCAGCGTGCCCATTCACTTGCCCCGTGGTGGCTTCGCATCGCTGACCGGCCTGCGCACCGGCAAGGCGCGCACGGTATTGAAGGACGCACAGCACACATTGGCCGACTTCAGCCTGATCACCCATGCCCTGCAGGAAGCGGCTTACCCGTTGTTCAGCAAGGAACTGCGCGCCTACCCGCACATCCACCTGACCAAGCGCGAACGCGAATGCCTGAAATGGGCCGCCGATGGGCTGACCGCCGCCGAAATCGCCACCAAACTGAGCCGCTCCCTGGCAGTCGTCACCCTGCACCTGGCCTCGGCCATGCACAAACTGGGGGCTAAGAACCGCGTCCAAGCGGTGGTGCGGGCCACCCATTACCGCTTGCTGGAAGGTTGAGTTTTCGCAAAAACCTAGCTGTTTTGCTAGTTACCTAAACTTTTTGTTCAGATTATCGTAACCCTGATCATTTTTTTCAGGGGTACGAAATGGAATTCATCGAAAAAGTTCGCGAAGGCTTCGCACCCTTTGGCGCCTACCAGACCTGGTATCGCGTCACCGGTGACCTGGGCACGGGCCGCACGCCGCTGGTGATCATCCATGGCGGCCCGGGCTGCACCCACGATTACGTCGATGCCTTCAAGGATGTCGCCGCCAGCGGCCACGCGGTGATCCACTATGACCAACTGGGCAACGGTCGCTCCACGCACCTGCCCCACAAAGATCCTTCGTTCTGGACCATCGGCCTGTTCCTCGACGAGTTGAACAACCTGCTGGACCACCTGCAAATCAGCGAGAACTACGCGATCCTCGGTCAATCCTGGGGCGGTATGCTGGGCAGCGAACACGCGATCTTGCAGCCCAAGGGCCTGCGCGCGTTTATCCCCGCCAACTCACCGACCTGTATGCGCACCTGGGTCAGCGAAGCCAATCGCCTGCGTAAACTGCTGCCCGAAGGCGTGCACGAAACCCTGCTCAAACATGAACAGGCCGGCACTTTTCAAGACCCGGAATACCTGGCGGCCTCGCGGATTTTCTATGACCAGCACGTGTGCCGGGTCAACCCATGGCCCGAGGAAGTGGCGCGCACCTTCGCCCAGGTCGACGCAGACCCGACGGTGTACCACGCCATGAGCGGCCCGACTGAATTCCACGTGATCGGCAGCTTGAAGGACTGGAACGTGATTGGCCGCCTGGACGCGATCAAAGTGCCGACCCTGGTGATTTCCGGTAGGCATGACGAAGCCACACCGCTGGTGGTCAAGCCGTTTCTGGATGAGATAGCAGACGTGCGCTGGGCACTGTTTGAAGACTCCAGCCACATGCCCCATGTGGAAGAACGCCAGGCGTGCATGGGGACCGTGGTGAAGTTTTTGGATGAGGTGTGTTCAATGCCGCACAAAGCCCGCAAGGCTGGCTAGATTCCAATGTGGGAGGGGGCTTGCTCCCGATGACGGTGTATCAGTCAATATCTTCAGTGGCTGACACACTGCTATCGGGAGCAAGCCCCCTCCCACATTTTTAGACCTCTGTGGTTTCGGGTTTTGCGGCTTTCTTCGAGGTATCCGCTACCAGAGGAATCTCCTTACCCTCTGCATCAAACAACTTCCCGCCCCGGTAATAATCCCCATCACGCAGCGCGGCCACGTCGCGAAAGCACAGGCTGCGCTCAGTCCCCGCCACAAACACTGACTGCTGGTCCGAGTTACCCGCGGTGAAGTGGTTGAACGCCAGGTTCAGCAAGATCGCCATGATCGCCGACGAACTGATACCCGAGTGGAAGATGGTCGCGAACCAGCTCGGGAACTGATCGTAAAAGCTCGGCGCGGCGATGGGGATCATGCCAAAGCCGATGGACGTGGCAACGATGATCAGGTTCATGTTGTTGCGGTAATCCACCTTGGACAGCGTACGAATGCCACTGGCCGCGACCGTGCCGAACAACACGATCCCCGCGCCACCCAGCACCGAGGTGGGCACCGCCGCGATCACCCGCCCCATAAAGGGCAACAGGCCCAGCACCACCAGGAACACCCCGCCGGTGGCCACCACAAAGCGGCTCTTCACACCGGTCACCGCCACCAGGCCGACATTCTGGGCGAACGCGCTTTGGGTGAACGAACCAAAGATCGGCGCGAACATACTCGACAGCATGTCGGCGCGCAGGCCATTGCCCAGGCGCTTGGAGTCAACCTTGGTGTCGATGATCTCGCCCACTGCGAGGATGTCCGCCGAAGTTTCCACCAGCGTCACCATCACCACGATGCACATGGAAATGATCGCGGCCACATGAAAGGTCGGCATACCAAAGTGGAAAGGTGTAGGAAAGCCAAACATCGGCCCTTGCGTGACGCTGGAGAAGTCAGCCATGCCAAGCAGTACGGCGATTACTGTGCCGATCACCATTGCCAGCAGGATCGACAAACGCGAGATCGTGGCGCTACCGATTTTGCTCAATAGCAGCACCAGCACCAGAGTCAGGGCCGCGAGGCCGACATTCGACATGCTGCCGAAATCCGCCGCACGGCTGTTGCCGCCCATTGCCCAGCGCGCAGCCACTGGCATCAGCGTCAGACCGATAGTAGTGATCACGATGCCGGTCACCAGTGGCGGAAAAAATTTGGTAATGCGTGAAAACACCGGGGTGATCAACAGGCCGATCAACGACGCGGCCATCACCGCACCGAGAATTGCCGGAATACCTCCCGCACCGTCGCTGCCGACAATCGCCACCATGGTCGCCACACCCGCGAACGACACGCCCTGCACCAGTGGCAACTGACAGCCGAAGAACGGCAGGCCAAGGGTTTGCAGCAACGTGGCCAAGCCACCGGCAAATAACGACGCGGCAATCAACAGACCAATATCCGCCGGCGACAACCCGGCGGCCTGGCCGACGATCAACGGCACGGCGACGATGCCGCCGTACATGGTGAGTACATGCTGCAGGCCGTAAGCCATGTTGGCGGCAACGCCCAGATTTTCATCTTCGGGCCGCTGCGGTGACGCCTTCGGGATAGTCATGGTGAGGGGTTCTCTGTTTTTGTTGTGCGCTCACTGTATGCAATATTCAGACTGTATGTCCATAGAGTTGTATACAATCAATCGAACAAGATACCCTCCCGCGGCGTTACAAAAATAATCCGGCCGTCATGAGCCAGAACGCCAAAGGACAAAAATAATGAAAAAGGCACTACAGGGCGCAACCGTTGCATTGACCCTTCTGGGCGGTGGTGAGGCTGTCGCGGTGGAATGGATGAACAACAGCGTAGGATTTCGCTACGGCCAGCACTTCACCAATCCGAACAACCCCGACGATTTCAGCAAGCGCATCTACAGCTTCACCCACGCCAGCGGCTACCGCTATGGCAGCAACTTCCTCAACCTCGATGTGTTTCTGTCCGATAGCCGTGACCCACGCAAGGGTACCGACCATGGCGGCAGCGAGGTGTATGCCGTGTACCGGCACCAGCTGTATGCCTCGCGCGTGTTCGATCTGCCGCCGGGCACCGGGTTGATCAAGGATTACGCCCTGACCCTGGGTTTCGACGCCAACCGCAACAACAACTTCGCCTCAGCCAAAAAGCGCGCGCTGGTGATCGGCCCGACCTTGAAGTTCAACACCGTCGGCGTGCTGGACCTGAGCCTGATGTACTACAAGGAAAAGAACCACACCGGCATTCCCGGCGCGCAAGAGTCGAACCACACCTTCGACGACACCTACATGCTTAACCTGACGTGGATGCGCCCGTTCGAGGTCGGCAACCACGCGGCGAAATTCCAGGGGTTTATCAATTACGTCGGGGAGAAAGGCGAGGACTATCATGGCCGCGATACCGCGCCGGAAGGGCTGATGCGTACTGCGCTGATGGTGGCGCTGCGGCCGGGTAAAAGCGTCAAGCCGAACCTGTATTTAGGAGTGGGCTATGAGTACTGGCATAACAAGTTCGGCGTGGATGGTGGCCGTGGCAGCCGCACCTCAACGCCGACGCTGAACATGGAAGTCACGTTCTAACTGAAGAAACGCAAAAAAATGTGGGAGCTGGCTTGCCTGCGATAGCGGTGTATCAGTGCCAGATGGGCTAACTGACAGACCGCTATCGCAGGCAAGCCAGCTCCCACAGTTTGATCGTATTGCCAGCTCAGGCGCTGGCCAGTTCGGAAGTATTGCGCTTCGGCCGCGCCAGCCAATACCCCAACACCGCCAGCGGCGCCGTCGCCAACATCACAATCACCGTGATCATCAGCGGTTGCTCGATCATCGACGACACCAACAAGCTGGCCAGGAAGCACAGGCCCAGTTGCAGGGTGTTTTGCAGGGCCGCGGCCTTGCCGGAGTTTTCGGCAAATGGCATCAGCGCATTCGCCACCACGATCGGGTAGCTGGCGCCGTTGCACAGCGCCATCAGGCAGAACGGAATCAGCAAGGTGGTCAGGGTCGGCACGCTCAAGGTGGCCACCAGGTACAACGCCACCATACTCAGGCAATAGGCGCCCAGCAACCACGGCAACAGGGTTTTGCCCGCCAGGTGCTGCAAGGCGCTGCGGCAACTGTAGCCGCCAACGAGAAACGCCAGGGTCGGCAGTACGTAGCTCAGGCCGATGTCATTCGGGCTGTAACCCATGCCGCCGAGGATGAACGGCGAGGCCGTGAGCCATGCGAAGAAGCTGGCCGAACAGGCGGCGAAAATCATCACGTTGCCGGTAAACACCCGCGAGGTGAGCAACTGTCCATACCCCAGACGCGTGGGTCCGTCCTTGTGCTCCACACGCTTGGGCAGGCTACGCAGGAACAAGGTCGGCAACAGCAGCAACAGCGACACCACCAGCAACACGCCGAAGATCGCCTGCCAGCCAAAGTGATTCAACACCATGGCACCCAACAACGGTGCAAGGGCCGGCGACAGCGACATCAACGGCATAATGCTGGCGAAGACGCGATGGGCCTTGTCGGCCGGGTAGCGATCAATCACCAATGCCTGCCAGCTCACGGCCGCGGCACACACACCAATCGCCTGTATAAAGCGCAGCGCCAGCAGTTGCGGGGTGGTCTCGACCCAGAACATGCCCAGGCAACCGAGCACAAACAGGCTCAGGCCGGCGAGCAGGATGGGCTTGCGCCCCAGGCGGTCCGAGAGCGGCCCCCACACCAACTGCCCCACCGCAAAGCCGGCGAGAAAAATGCTCAAGCTGGCACCCACCGCGCCAGCACCAATATTCAACTGCTCGCCCATGGCGCCAAACGCCGGCAAGTACATGTCCATGGCGAGATAGCCGAGCATACTCAGCCCCGCCAGATACCAGGTAAAACCAAAAGAATTTTTCATCGAAGCCTTGTAAAAACTGCCATCAAACTATTTGCTGACTGGCGCCCATTATGAAGCTGACAAAACCTGTGTGAAGCGATAATAATTGGACACTCTCATCAATAATTTTGAAGGCAGCACACATGTGGTCGGAATATTCTCTGGATGTGGTCGACGCCGTCGCCCGTCACGGCAGCTTCAGCGCCGCCGCCCAGGAACTGCACCGCGTACCGTCGGCCATCAGTTACACCGTACGCCAACTTGAAGAATGGCTGGCCGTGCCCTTGTTTGTGCGCCGGCATCGCGACGTGGAACTGACCCCCGCAGGCCGCCTGTTTATCGACGAAGCCCGCAGCGTGATGAAGAAAATGCTCGGCACCCGACGCTTGTGCCAGCAGGTGGCCAATGGCTGGAGCGGCCAGTTGAAGGTGGCGGTGGACTCCATCGTCAAACCCCAGCGCTGCCGCCAATTGGTGCTGGACTTCTATCGGCAGTTTCCCGAGGTGGAACTGCTGCTCGAATACGAGGTGTACAACGGTGTATGGGATGCGCTGGCCGATGAGCGCACCGACATCGTGATCGGCGCCACCAGCGCAGTGCCGGTGGCCAGTCACTTCAGCTTCCGTGACATGGGCCTGTTGAACTGGCTGTGTGTGGTCAGTGCTCGGCACCCCTTGGCGGCGGTGGAAGGCTTGCTCAGTGATGACCAATTGCGCCCTTTCGCCTCACTGTGCATGACTGACACCTCGCGCAATCTGCCCAAGCGTGACACCTGGACCCTGGATAACCAGCGCCGCCTGGTGGTGCCCAACTGGGCTTCGGCCCTGGATTGCCTACGCGATGGGCTGTGTGTAGGGATGGCGCCGGCCCATCAGGTATTGCCATGGATCGAGCGCGGCGAGTTGGTGGCGCTGCAATTGAGCCGGCCCTTTCCAGCCAGCCCATCATGCGTGGCGTGGGCGCAAAGCAAGCTTTCGCCGGCCATGGCGTGGTTGCTGGAATACCTGGGAGATACCGAAACCATGAACCAGGAATGGCTGAATGGCCCCTCCCTCTGAACCCCACACTTTGATTGCATTTCAATCCAGCAATCGGGTGATGGCACGTACGATCATTTCGACTTCCTTGCTGTGCAACGTCAGCGGCGGCAACAGGCGAATGATCTTGCCCCGTGTGACGTTGATCAGCAGCCCGTGCTCCTGGGCGGCACGTTGGGCCAGGTCGCGATAAGGGCTGGCCAGCTCAATCCCGATCATCAAGCCTTTGCCACGAATTGCCCGGACGTGCGGGTGCCCATCCAGCTCCATGCGCAAGCGCGCCAGCAAGTGTTCGCCCTGGTGTGCGGCGTTTTGCAACAAGCCTTGCTCATGAATGATATCCAGCACGGTGCAACCGACACGGCACGCCAGCGGGTTGCCACCAAAGGTGCTGCCATGACTGCCTGGGGTGAACAGCTCGGCGACGGCGGCGCGGGCCAGGCAGGCGCCGATGGGCACGCCATTGCCCAGGCCTTTGGCCAGCGTCATCACGTCTGGCACGATGCCTTCGTGCTGGAAGGCAAACCAGGCGCCAGTGCGCCCGATGCCGGTCTGGATTTCGTCGAGCATCATCAGCCAGCCGTGGCGCGTGCAGTGATCGCGCAAGGCTTTGAGGTAACCCGCTGGCGCCACCACCACACCACTTTCACCCTGGATCGGCTCAAGCAGCACGGCTGCGATGCGCGTGCCGAACTGCGCAGTGATCACCTCCAAAGCCTGCATATCGCCAAAGCCTACCTTGATGAAATCCCCCGGCAGGCGCTGAAAGCCCAGGCGCACCGACGGCCCGTCGCTGGCGGCCATGGTGCCCAGCGTGCGGCCGTGAAAGGCGTTCTCCATCACCACCACCAACGGTTGTTCAATGCCTTTTTTCCAGCCATGCAAGCGCGCCAGTTTCAGCGCTGTCTCGTTGGCCTCGGCGCCGGAGTTGTTGAAGAACGCGCGATCGAGCCCGGACAGCTGCGCCAGGCGTTGGCCCAGACGTTGTTGCCAGTCGATGCTGTAGAGGTTGGACGTGTGCAGCAGCAAACCGGCTTGTTCGCTGATAGCTGCCACCAGCCTGGGGTGGGAATGGCCGACATTGGTCACCGCCACGCCGGCGACAGCGTCCAGGTATTCGCGGCCCTGCTGGTCCCAGAGGCGCGTGCCCAGGCCACGGGTGAAGCTCAGGGCCAAGGGTTGGTAGGTGCTCATCAGGCAGGCGGCGGTCATGGTTGCGGCTCCAGTGCATCGTTGCGGTGATGGAAGTATCGTTAACCACCTGCGCTGGATAAACTGCGAATATCTGCAATGACTTTAAACCAGGGCTTGATAATGGATCTGTTCCAGGCAATGTCGGTGTACGTGAAAGTGGTCGAAACCGGCAGCATGACTGCCGCCGCGCAAGAATGCGGGATGTCGACCACCATGGTGGGCAACCATCTGCGGGCGCTGGAGCAACGGCTGGGCGTGAGCTTGCTCAAACGCACCACGCGTAAGCAGAACCTGACCGAATTTGGCGGCCAATATTATCAGCGCTGCCTGGAAGTGCTGGGGCTGGTGGCGGACTCCGAACTGCTGGCCGAGCAAATCCACAGCGAAGCTCCTAAGGGCAGCCTGCGCATCACAGCGCCTCCCGTGTTCGGCACCGAACGCCTGGTGCCGGCCTTGAGCGAATTTTCCCAGCGCTACCCGCTTATCGACCTGTACGTGGTGCTGGGCAATGAACGCATGGACCTGGTCGACAGTGGCTTCGACGTAGCGATCCGTCTCGGTGAACTGGGGACCTCCAGCCTGATCGCCCGGCCTATGCAGCCCTATACGCTCACCCTCTGCGCATCGCCTGCCTACCTGGCGCGACGCGGCACGCCGCAGACCCCGCAGGACCTGCAACAACATGACTGCCTGGCATTCGCCTACCCTGCGAACGACAACTGGCGTGACACCGACAAACTGTGGCGCATGAGCGAGGATGGCAGCGAGGTGGAGGTTCCGGTGGCGGGGTCATTGACCATCAACAGCTCGCAAGGCTTGCGCCAGGCGGCCGTCAACGGCATGGGCATCACGATGCTGGCCGACGCCTTGGTGCAACCGGACCTGGAGAGCGGCAAGCTGGTGGCCCTGTTAACCACGTATAAATTGCCCAGCCGCCCGATGCACCTGCTGTATCGCCATGACCGTTACCGCCTGCCCAAGCTGCGGGCATTCGTCGATTTCGTCATGGAAAAGTGGGCACATTAAAGGCCACGCCCAACGCCCGCAAACGCGCAGCGGTACGCTCGGCCGATACATGATGAATGCCCTGCCAACCCAAGGCGATAGCGGCCTCGGTGTTGCCGGCGACATCGTCAATAAACACCACTTCATTCGGTTTTATGTCCGGCAGGTGAGCGCGGATCTGATCAAGGCTGGCGTGGTAGATAGCCGGATCAGGCTTGATCAATTCCAACTCGCCGGACACGACGATGTTTCGAAAGAGTTGCAGGAACGGATAGTGGGCCCGGGCGTAGGGGAAGGTCTCCGCCGACCAGTTAGTAAGCCCGAACAACGGCATATCGGCCTTGTGCAACGCCTTGAGAATCGCCACGCCGTCGGCTAACTCACCGCGCAGCATCTCGTGCCAGCGCTCGTAGTAAGCCTGGATCAAGAGTTCGTGATCGGGATGCAGGTCAATCAGGGTGCGGGTGGCTTCGGCCAGGGTACGACCGGCATCTTGCTCGGTGTTCCAGGCCTGGGTGCAGATGTTATCGAGGAACCACTGCCGCTCTGCCTCATCGGCGATCAGCTTGCGGTACAGGTGCTGCGGGCTCCAGTCGAACAGGACACCGCCGAAATCAAAAACTACTGCACGAATCGTCATCAGATCCTCCGTTGGCGTGGCTTGATAGCAGCTGGAGTCTGGCAGATCTGGAAGAGAGAGGCGCGCGCCGGGGCGTAAGAAGTGTCTGAAAAGACTCGGATCAACTGTGGGAGGGGGCTTGCTCCCGATAGCAGGGTGTCAGCCACTGAAGATAGTGACTGATACACCGCCATCGGGAGCAAGCCCCCTCCCACATTTTGGTCTGGATCAGACCTTAAGCTTGAATCAGGCCGTTGATTTTGACGGTCGGGTTCACGTCCGCGTCGTAATCCACGCCGTCAACTTCAAAGCCGAACAAGCGCAGGAACTCAGCCTTATAGCCGGCAAAATCGCTGATTTCGTTGACGTTGTCGTCGGTAACCTGGTTCCATAGCGCGGCCACGGCGTCCTGGACCTTCGGTTCCAGCTCGGCCAGGTCGGCGCGCAGGCGGCCATCGGCGTCGAGCTTAGGTTCTTTACCGTACAGGCTGTCCTTGAACAGGCCGTAGACTTGCTCGATGCAGCCTTCGTGGGTGCCCTGCTCTTTCATCACCTTGAACAGCAACGACAGGTACAGCGGCATGATCGGGATCGCCGAGCTGGCCTGGGTCACCACGGCCTTGAGCACAGACACGCGGGCGTCGCCCTTGAGCGCCGCGAGGTTTTCGCGCAGGGTCAGGACTTTCTTGTCCAGGTCTTTCTTGGCTTCGCCGATGGAGCCGTTCCAGTAGATGTCCTGGGTCAGCTTCTCACCGAGGTAGGTGAAGGCGGTGGTCTTGGCGCCTTCGGCCAACACATCGGCGTCACGCAGGGCGTCGATCCACAGCTGCCAGTCTTCGCCGCCCATGACCTTCACGGTGCCGTCGATTTCTTCCTGGGTTGCAGGCTCAAGAGTGGTGTCTACCACTACGCCCTTGTCGGTATTGATACCGCGCAGGGTCACAGCCTTGCCGATGGGCTTGAGGGTGGAGTTGTGCACCACGCCTTGCGGGTCGGTACGGCGCGGCGCGGCCAGGCTGTAGACCACCAGGTCGATCTTGCCCAGGTCTTTCTTGATGGTGTCGATGGTCAGGCGCTTGATCTCGTCGGAAAACGCGTCGCCGTTGATGCTCTTGGCGTACAGGCCTTTTTCCACGGCAAACTTCTCGAATGCCGCGCTGTTGTACCAGCCGGCGGAGCTCAGCTTGCCTTCTTCGCCTTCTTTCTCAAAAAACACGCCCAGGGTGTCGGCGCCGCAGCCAAACGCGGCACTGATGCGCGCGGCCAGGCCGTAACCGGTGGAGGCGCCGAGGACCAGCACCTTCTTGGGGCCGCCTTCGATGACGCCATTCTTGGTTACGTAGTCGATCTGCTCTTTGACGTTCGCTTCACAGCCAACAGGGTGGGCGGTCACACAGATAAAGCCACGAACCCGCGGTTTGATGATCATAAAAATTTCTGCCTCTTCCAAGGTGCCGAAGGCCAATGGTGGCCATTCAACTTCAATCGTACCGGTCTATGACGTCCAAAAAACCGAAGCGTCACGATAGTCGCAAATCTTCTGTTCTCAAAATTCAATCCACAAAACGTCGAAGCCTGCACGGCAACGGTTACAAATTGTGCAGCGGCTTCACAATTTCACCCTATTTAAAAACGCCTGCCGGCGCCAGAAACCCCTATGATGACGACATTGTTTCAATATGTTTCGGCCTTGGAGCCTCGTTTCATGAGCAAAAATGCTGTCGGCAAAAAGCTGGTGTCCCTGGCGTGGGCACTCGGCGTTCTGCTGTTGATCTATTGTTTCCCGCGCAGTTGCCTGGTGTTTCTGCTGTTGGTGGTGTGCTGCGGCGTTTATGACTTCCTGCGTAACGGCCTGTACGACCGCGACACCATCAAGAAATACTTCATCGGCAACGGTCGCAATACCTGGGTGCTGGCACCGTTCAACACCCTGCTCGATCTGCTGAGCAGCCGCAACCGCCATGTCTATACGATGCAAGACCTGCCACCGGCCTGGCGCGAAGACCTGCAACAGGTGATCGACGACGCCATGGCCCGCAAGGATGAAATCATCGGTTACCTGGACGAACGCATGGCCGAGAAGAAACGCGGCATGTTGTTTTTCCAGTGGTACGGCCGCCCCATCGAGACCACGCTGGATATCCCGCAACTGCGCATGAAATTGCCATTCGTGAAGACCATCGGTGTCTCGGTATTCAACGAGAACCGTTCCACGTCCTTTCACTTCGGCCCCCTGCGCATGATGTTCCGCGTGCTCTACAACATGGCCCCGGCGCCCCACCACGAAGGCGTGTATATCCAGGTAGGCAAGCACAAGCACTACTGGCACGACGACCCGCTGTTCATCTTCGATGACACCCTGATGCATGCGTCCTTCAACAAAAACGACGCCAAGCGCTACTGCCTGTTCATCGACATGGTGCGCCCGACCTTGCTGCCGTCAGTGCTCAACGCCGTGATCGCAGGCTTTGCCGGGCTGGTCTTTACCCTGCGTCGAGTTTTCTACAAAAACTGGAAGCTGATTCAGTAAGTTCTGCGGCATGATGGTGCTGGACGGTATTTGCGCTGGGCCTCGCGCCTGAGGTAAATAACCGTCTCGTGCGACCTTAATTGGCGCTCACCATTCTCAAGCCATCGCCCCGAAACGGGCGCGGTGGCTGTGCTTTCAAGGAATCAGAATGCTCCAACGTCAAGTCATCAATGCCTCCGTCAGCCCCAAGGGCAGCCTCGAAACCCTGTCCCAACGTGAAGTGCAGCAACTGAGTGAAGCCGGCACCGGCAGCATCTACACCCTGTTCCGCCAATGCGCCTTGGCCATCCTCAACACCGGCGCGCATATCGACAACGCCAAGACCATCCTCGACGCCTACAAAGACTTTGAAGTGCGTATTCACCAGCAGGACCGCGGCGTACGCCTGGAACTGCTCAACGCCCCGGCCGATGCCTTTGTCGATGGCGAGATGATCGCCAGCACCCGCGAGATGCTGTTCAGCGCCTTGCGTGACATCGTCTACACCGAGAACGAGCTGGACAGCCAGCGCATCGACCTGAGCAACTCCCAAGGCATCACCGACTACGTGTTCCACCTGCTGCGCAACGCCCGCACGCTGCGACCGGGTGTGGAGCCCAAGATCGTGGTGTGTTGGGGCGGCCATTCGATCAACACCGAAGAATACAAATACACCAAGAAAGTCGGGCACGAACTGGGCCTGCGCAGCCTCGACGTGTGCACCGGTTGCGGTCCTGGCGTAATGAAAGGCCCGATGAAGGGCGCGACCATTTCCCACGCCAAGCAACGCATCACCGGCGGGCGTTACCTGGGCCTGACCGAGCCTGGAATCATCGCCGCCGAAGCACCGAACCCCATCGTCAATGAGCTGGTGATTTTGCCGGACATCGAAAAACGCCTGGAAGCCTTCGTGCGCGTCGGCCACGGCATCATCATCTTCCCCGGCGGCGCCGGCACGGCAGAAGAGTTTTTGTACCTGCTGGGCATCCTGATGCACCCCGACAACCGCGACGTGCCGTTCCCGGTGGTGTTGACCGGGCCCAAACACGCCGCGCCTTACCTGGAACAGCTGCACGCGTTCGTCGGCGCCACCCTCGGCGAAGCGGCGCAGCAGCATTACCAGATCATCATCGACGACCCCGCCGAAGTGGCGCGCCAGATGACGGCCGGCCTCAAGGCAGTGAAGCAGTTCCGCCGCGAGCGTAACGACGCGTTCCACTTCAACTGGCTGCTGAAGATCGACGAAGGCTTCCAGCGCCCGTTCGATCCTACCCACGAAAACATGGCCAGCCTGCAACTGAGCCACGCGCTGCCGCCCCATGAACTGGCAGCCAACCTGCGCCGGGCGTTCTCGGGGATTGTGGCGGGTAACGTCAAGGACAAGGGCATCCGCCTGATCGAAGAGAACGGCCCGTATGAGATCCACGGCGACCCGGCGATCATGAAACCGCTGGATGAATTATTGAAGGCGTTCGTGGCCCAGCACCGCATGAAACTGCCGGGCGGCGCGGCGTATGTGCCGTGCTATCGCGTGGTGCAGTGAGGTAGCGGCGGTAGGTCATAGTTTGTATCTGTTTGGGGCGTAGCCAACGGTGTGAGGATCGAGCATTCGGACTAGGGTTTTACTACCGACTGACTCACACCTGCGAGCGACCTATGGACCAACGGATATTGTCCTCTGTCATTCCTTACCCTAAGGTAAGGAATATCACGATGGAGATCTTCACTATGGCTACCGCCACACTCACTTCAAAAGGGCAAATCACCATCCCTGTCCAGGTCAGGACAGCCCTGGGCCTGGAAACAGGCGACCGGGTGGAATTCGTCGAGATGGAAGACGGCAAGTTTTCCATGATCGCCGCCAGCAAAACCGTCAAGGACCTCAAGGGGTTGATCCGCAAACCCGCTCACACCGTGTCTATCGAAGACATGAACCGAGCCATCGCGGCCCAGGGAGCAACCGCTGGATGATCGGCCTGGATACCAACGTGCTGGTGCGTTATGTGACCCAGGACGACCCGGTTCAATCAGCTAAAGCATCCCAACTGATCGAATCGCTCACTGCCGCCTCACCCGGTTTTGTCAGCCTGGTGACGCTTACGGAGCTGGTGTGGGTGTTGCAGTCCTGCTACCAGTCGACCAAAAGCGACGTGGTGACGGTGCTGGAAACCTTGCTGCACACACGGGAACTGACCGTCGAGCACGCCGATATCATCTGGCAGGCCCTGCGCAAGTTCACCGCAAGCAAAGCGGACTTTGCCGACTGCCTGATCGAACGCTGTGGCCACGCAGCCGGTTGCGAGTACACCGCCACCTTTGATCTGAACGCGGCCAAGGCAGCGGGGATGAAACGGATCGGCTAGGCCGGCTTTTTTGTAGGAGCGAGCGTGCTCGCGAAAAACGCCAACGATTACGCGAGCACTCAGGGAGCACGCGGTGCCTGTGGTTTTTTCGCGAGCAAGCTCGCTCCAATGGGAGATGGCGTTGGGTCAGCGGACCCAGCCACCGATCTGCCAATGGTAGCCATCATTGCGCTGCACCCAGTGCGGGTGTACGTAACGATAACCCTGACGCACCGGTTCCCAATGGCCGTGCACTGCTACATAACGCCCGCCCTCCCAACGCCAGTAACCGCGTGACCAGATATAACCTTCGCGCACCGCCGGCTCGACTTCGATCACCTGCACCGGCGGCGGTTGCGGCGCCACCACATCAACGTACTCGTGTTGTACCGGCCTGCGCTCATGCACAACACGCTCTTGCACACACCCGGAAGCGGCGACCACCATGGCGGCCAATGCTGCATAACGTAGCAACATACAAAACCCTCGGGCGCGAACGCCCAACACCTGCATCAGAAAGAATTCCTTCCTTTGTTGCAGCCGGGCCCTGCTTGGGCCTGGGTTATTTTTAACAGGAGATGTCTGTCAGATTGCTGAACCTGTAGACCTTTAACGTGCCTCCCGGCGACCGCCACGGTGATGAACCTTCATACCGGACCAAAACGTCCCAGCACAGCCTCGACAAAGCACCGCAACTTGGCAGTGCGCTGGCGGTTTGCGGTGTAGACCAAATGCATCGACCGGCTTGGAGCCTCAAACTCCGGTAGCACCCGCACCAACTCGCCACTCGCCAACGCCGTTCGCAGAAAGTCTTGCGGGCCGAGCACAATGCCAAAACCATCCAATGCCGCCGACATCAATGCCCGGCTTTCATTGATGAGCAAACGACTGGCCACTCGTACCTTGTAGGAAACCGTGCCCTGGAAGAACACCCACTCTCGATCCGCCGGACGCGATGAAAAGGTGTACCCCAGGCACTCATGACGCTCAAGATCCGCCGGCTTCTGAGGTGTGCCTCGCGCCATCAGGTAAGCCGGTGCAGCGCAGGCCACCAACCGATAAGGTGCCAGGGGTCTCGCTGTCAGGCCGCTCGTGCCCAACGGACCAATGCGAAACGCGGCGTCGTAGCCCTCCTCCACCAAGTCGACGAAACGATCCGTCAGGTGCAAATCGAGTTCTACCTGTGGGTTGTCACGTAAAAACCCGGTGATCAACGGCATCAAGCTGTAGGAGCCAAAGGTCACCGGGGCGGTGACCTTCAGCTTGCCGCGCGGCGTGTCGTTCATGACCTGTGCCAGGGAGTCGGCGGCCTCGGTCTCCGTCAGGATATGCTTGCAGCGTTCGTAATACTCCACTCCCAGTTCAGTCAGGCTTTGTCGACGCGTAGTGCGGTTGAGCAATCGCGCACCCAAACGTTGTTCCAACGCGGTGACATGCTTGGCCACCATCTGCGGCGACATGCCCAAGCGTTCGGCGGCCCTCGCATAGGAGCCCAATTCAGCGGCTATCACGAAGGCGTTCATGCTTGATAGGCGGTCCATCATTCCCAACTCCCAGTAACAACACCCACACCGAAATGCTGATTTATCACGTTATGGTTGCCAATCATCATAGCCACTTCCTACTTCCACTGGAGCAAGCACATGAAGATTGGCGTGATTGGAGCAGGTTTTATCGGGCGTGCCGTGGCGCAACTGGCGCTTGCCGCCGGGCATAAGGTGATGTTGAGCAACTCCCGCGGCCCACACACCATGAGCAGCGTGGTGAGCGGCATACTCGGCGTACAAGTGGGCAGCGCGGATGATGCCGCCAGGTTTGGCGATGTGGTACTCGTGGCGACTCCGCTGGAGCACTACCGCAGCGTCCCTGCCCAATGGCTGGAGGGCAAGACGGTGATGGACGCCAACAATTACTACCCCGATCGCGATGGGCATATCCCGCAACTGGACCGGTTTGAAACCACCACCAGCCGATTGCTGGCCGACCATTTGCCGCAATCACACGTGGTAAAAGTATTTAATGCGATCTTCGCCCCAGACCTGACGCAGGATGCCCGCCCGCGCGGCGCTCCTGACCGCCGCGCGTTGCCAGTGGCAGCAGATCACGCTGCGGCAAAAGCGCAAGTGATTACGTTACTCGACGAACTGGGCTTCGATGCCGTGGATGCCGGAGGGCTGGATGAAAGCTGGCGATTCGAGCGGGCTAAACCGGCGTATTGCGTACCCCTGAACCAAGCGGGCTTGAAGGCTGCGCTGGCAGCGGCCGAGCGTACGGTTGAGCTGCCCCCGGTGGAGCGACACCCGCCGCGCGCCTGATCGTTCACGCACAAAAAAGCCCGCTGACCGTCACCGGTTCAGCGGGCTTTTTCGTGGGTGTTGCTTACAGCGCCAGGTCAGACGCCGGCTTGCTCGGCTCAGCCGCAGGCTTGGCAGCCTCGGTAGCCTGTGGAGCAGCCAGTTGCGGGATCGCTGGCGGTGGTGTCAGTTGCAGCACACCGGCCGTGTAGGCCCATTCCTTGGCAACAGCTTCAGGGCTGTCGTTCAGCTTGGTGCCGTAGCTTGGCACGATCTGGTGCAGTTTTTCCTGCCAGGCCGGGCTTGCTACCTTGTCCTTGAAGACTTTTTGCAGCACGGTCAGCATGATCGGAGCCGCGGTGGACGCGCCTGGCGATGCACCCAACAGGCCGGCAATGGAGTTGTCAGCAGAGCTGACCACTTCGGTACCGAGTTTCAGCACGCCGCCCTGCTCTTCGTCACGCTTGATGATCTGCACGCGCTGGCCGGCTTGCCACAGGCGCCAGTCGGACTGCTTGGCGTTCGGGAAGTACTCTTGCAGCGCCTTGAAGCGGTCGTCGTCCGACAGCATCAGTTGGCCGGCGAGATACTCGACCAGTGGGTATTCACGAATACCGACTTTGGTCATGGGCCAGATGTTGTGGGTGGTGGTGCTGGTCAGCAGGTCCAGGTACGAGCCTTCTTTCAGGAACTTGGTCGAGAAGGTCGCGAATGGGCCAAACAGGATCACGCGCTTGCCATCCAGCACGCGGGTGTCCAGGTGCGGCACCGACATCGGCGGCGAACCGACCGAGGCTTTACCGTAGGCCTTGGCCAGGTGCTGCTCGGCGATTGTCGGGTTCTCGGTCACCAGGAACGAACCACCGACCGGGAAGCCAGCGTATTCCTTGGCTTCCGGAATGCCCGACTTCTGCAGCAGGTGCAAGGCACCGCCGCCGGCGCCGATGAACACGAACTTGGCGTCGGTTTCAGTTTTGGTGCCGTCTTTGAGGTTTTTGTAGCTCACACGCCACGAACCGTCGTCGTTGCGGGTGATGTCCTGCACTTCGCTCGACAGCTTCAAGTCAAACTTCGGCGTGGTTTGCAGGTGAGCGACGAACTGGCGGGTGATCTCGCCGAAGTTCACGTCGGTACCGATCGGGCTCCAGGTGGCCGCGATTTTCTGGCTCGGGTCACGCCCTTCCATCATCAGCGGAACCCACTTGGCGATCTGCGCCGGGTCTTCGGAGTACTGCATGCCGGCGAACAGCGGGCTGGCCTTCAGGGCTTCGTAGCGCTTTTTCAGGAACTTGATGTTGTCATCGCCCCACACAAAGCTCATGTGCGGTGTGGAGTTGATGAACGAACGCGGGTTCTTCAACACGCCCTGCTGAACCTGCCAGGACCAGAACTGACGGGAAATCTGGAACGCTTCGTTGATCTCGACCGCTTTCGGGATCTCAACGTTGCCGTTCTTGTCTTCCGGGGTGTAGTTCAGCTCAGCCAGGGCCGAGTGACCGGTACCGGCGTTGTTCCAGCCGTTGGAGCTTTCTTCGGCCACGCCATCGAGGCGCTCGACCATCTCCATCGACCAGTCCGGTTCCAGCTCATTGAGCCAGACACCCAGGGTCGCACTCATGATGCCGCCGCCGATCAGCAGCACATCGACTTTCTTTGCCTCTTCCGCGTGAACGGACGTGATCCCCATCGACAAAGCCAGCCCCAGCAGGGCAGTGTTTACTTTTTTAAACATCAGTAGCACCTATGATAAAACGCCATCCGCCCTACCGCCCCCGATCATGAGTAACCCTCGTTCACGCTACGTCAGGCAACGTACCGCGGGGTCTGCACATTCACATGAAGGCTGCAGGGTGGGCACACAAGGCCGATGGATCGACCTCACTGTTATGTCCCTTCTGCGCTGACTTCTTATCGTTATTGGCTTCAGCTACCTGGGCGACAGCCAACCGCTGGGACGTATACGGGTGTACGCACCAGGGAAAGACTAGACCAAGACGGCGCGCAGAATATCACGCTAAACAGCGTTTATGCGCCGTTTGGCCAATTGACAGGCCTAAATCGCGGGTTTTAATGCGCCGGTGTCAAGCCTGACAGCCGCGACCTGCGGTCACAGGCCTGGAACTCTCACGCAAATGGCGGTTCTAGACACCTTCGCCGTTGCCTGCGTAGCATCGGCAGCTGTCCTTCGTGCACACCTTCCACACAGAGTTACCCATGACTACCCAGCAAACACCCGGGCACGTACTGCCCGCGCGCAGCGCCGCGAAAATGGAAGCGGCCATGGCCGTAGGCGCCTTCGCGATCGGCACCGGCGAATTCGCCATCATGGGCCTGATGCCCGACATCGCCCAGAACCTGGGCCTGAGCGAACCGCAAGTCGGCCACGCCATCAGCGCCTACGCCCTGGGCGTGATGGTCGGCGCCCCACTGCTGGCCATCCTCGGCGCCAAGCTGCTGCGCAAACACATGCTGCTGTTACTGATGGGCCTGTACGCCCTGGGCAACTTCGCCACCGCCTTCACCCCCACCTTCGGCTCGCTGGTGGCCTTTCGCTTTATCAGCGGCCTGCCCCACGGCGCCTACTTCGGCATCGCCGCCGTGGTCGCCTCCAGCATGGTGCCCACCGACAAACGCGCCGGCGCCGTAGCCCGCGTGATGATGGGCCTGACCCTGGCCATGCTGCTCGGCAACCCCATCGCCACCTTCCTCGGCCAACACCTGGGCTGGCGCTCGGCGTTCGCACTGGTCAGCGTGATCGCCCTGCTCACCATCGCCCTGGTCTGGCAATTCGTGCCCCACCGCCACGACGAACAACGCAGCGACCCGCGCAAGGAACTGCGCGCCTTCACCAAACCCCAGGTCTGGATGGCCCTGTCCATCGGCGCAATTGGTTTTGCCGGGATGTTCTGCGTATTCAGCTACCTGGCGCCGACCATGCTGGAAGTGACCAAGGTCTCGCCACAGTGGATTCCGTTTGGCCTCGCCGCCTTTGGCGTCGGCGGGATTATCGGCAACATTGCCGGTGGCAAGCTGTTTGATCGCATGCAATTTCGGGCCGTGGGCTTGATATTGGTGTGGTCGATGGCCGTGCTGCTGTTCTTCCCCTTCGCCGCCTCGTCGCTGTGGGGCGTGCTGCTGAGCATGGGATTGGTGGGCACCATGGTCGCATTGGCGGCACCGTTGCAGATTCGCCTGATGGACATTGCCCACGAAGCCCCGAGCCTGGCAGCAGCGTCCAACCATGCCGCGTTCAACCTGGCAAATGCCCTGGGCCCGTGGTTCGGCGGCATGGCCATCACTGCCGGTCTAGGCTGGACCAGCACCGGCTACATCGGCGCCGCAACAGCCCTGGTCGGCCTGGGCCTCTACCTGATTGCCCGGCGTATGAAAGGCGGCCACTGACGCCACAAGTTTTGCGCCGATCATAGATCCAATGTGGGAGGGGGCTTGCCCCCGATAGCAATGGGCCAGTCAACACACCACTGACTGACCCCCTCCTTCAATCATCATGCAACAACCCCGAACCATACTCCCCATAACTACTCCCCAGCCCACTGCCGCCAAAATTCATCTTGGCGGCTTTGCCGGGGCTGTGGTCCCCAAACGCCTGGCATCCACCAGAAAAGCACGGGTCACTATTCACAGCTGGTGAAGATGAACAAGCACTCAACATCAACGTGCCGGTGATCATCACGACTTTGACGAGATTCGAGATCATGATTTTTCAACTCCCTGTGGGCTGGAGGCGCTGGGGTCCTCTCTTGCAGGCAATCGTAGGCCTCAAAGGCGCAGGGAATTATGAAACTTTGCTGGGGGACAGCATGAGTTGAAGTTGCCGCCTTGCGTAAGGCGGCAGGGATGGTTGTCAGGCTTTGACTGAGGCAGTCACAGGCGCAACTTGCTCCTGGGCTCGATCAACCAGCAGCGAGCTCAACTCGATTAACTGCTGAATGCCTAGGGCGATGGCGCGCTGGGAATCGTCGAGGTCGAACGCCAAAATGGCGGCCATTTCGTTGGCGGCTGCGAGGTTTTCGGCGGCGTTAGCCAGGAGGGTTTCGGG
This sequence comes from Pseudomonas sp. HN8-3, assembly GCF_020790195.1. Lineage (NCBI taxonomy): Bacteria > Pseudomonadati > Pseudomonadota > Gammaproteobacteria > Pseudomonadales > Pseudomonadaceae > Pseudomonas > Pseudomonas sp. HN8-3. The sequence goes on along the minus strand of NZ_CP086206.1, from coordinate 1,759,391 downwards.
GTCGAGAGTTGGGTTTACGAGGAATAGGTTGTTGCTTGGACATTCGATGGACGATTTACTTTGATCAAGTGAAGGACTGCGAGTGTCGTGGTGCATGGGCGAAGCTCCAATATTCGGGAGTTAAAAACGCCTTAGCAATACGGACTTCCACCTCCGGCCACTGGGTATTCAGCGGCTTGACGAGATTAGCTATGGATGATCCAGGGGGCAAGCCGAAAAAGCGTAGGATATTTCCTGGAAATCCTGACCTATTCCCATAGATCACTCTGTCGCTTCATACGTTGCACCGATGAGGGCTTGGACAAAATATTTTTAAAGGCATTAATTTGTTAAAGGCTTCCAGACCAGATTTCTGCGTACCATTTTTTGCACCTTTCATGCTGTAGAAGCCCCTACTGAGTACCGGCATTGAGTGCGCACATTTTGAATATCGATCAAGTGCCCGTTTTCTTGACGCATCGAAAAACACAAAGTATTTTTCAGCTCCCCTCCTTTTCGGCTACCTCTGCCGTGCACCGCCCAGGCGTTAACTCGCGAAGCGGTCATACAGATGCCGACACTTACACGGCCGCTATTTACCGGCGAGCCTCTATTTAGATATCAAGTGTATAAGGTTGATTTCATGATTATTCGTCAGGCAAGTGCTGCCGACTATCCGCAACTGCTCGACATTTGGCTGCGATCCGTTCGCGCCACTCACCACTTTCTTCAAGAGTCCGACATAGATGCGCTGCTTCCGCAGCTCCGCGACATCTATCTACCCGTTGTTGACGTATGGGTTGCGGTAGACGTGAAAGACAACCCGCTTGGCTTTATTGGACTCAACCAAAGCCACGTAGAAATGCTCTTTATTGATCCTGATCTTCGCGGCCAAGGTATGGGCCGTGCACTACTAAATCACGTTCGCAGTTCGCGCTCTACGATGAGTGTTGACGTAAACGAGCAAAACCCCCAGGCGGTAGGCTTCTATCTCCATTACGGGTTCGTTCAAACAGGCCGCTCTCCTTTGGATGGTGAAGGCAGGCCGTTCCCGCTACTACACATGAACTTATCCCGCTAAGAGCACGATAAAGAATCGGCCCTACACATTCGTGTAGGGCCGACTCACAAGTAGTGAAACCAGGCCCCCAGGACCGAAAAGAGGCCGTGCGTTCGGGAAAAGGGGACCGGGAAACGGGGACAGATTTATTTAATATTTGGGGCTCGCGCCACCCAATCAACACCCAGCCCCCTCCGACCCATTCCTGATAAACTGCCCACCCTTCGCATTCTCCATCCAAGACTCCAATGCCTTCAGCCATAGCTCCACCGAAAGCCATCTCCCGCCGCTTCTCCGTCGCCCCGATGATGGACTGGACCGACCGCCACTGCCGGTTCTTCCTACGCCTGCTCTCCAAACACGCCCTGCTCTACACCGAGATGGTCACCACCGGCGCTATCCTCCACGGCGATCACGACCGCTTCCTGCGCCACAACGAAGCCGAGCACCCGCTGGCGCTGCAATTGGGCGGCAGTGTTCCGGCTGATCTGGCCGCCTGCGCCCGTATGGCCGAAGCCGCCGGTTACGACGAAGTGAACCTGAACGTCGGCTGCCCCAGCGACCGCGTGCAGAACAACATGATCGGCGCGATCCTCATGGCGCACCCTGCCCTGGTAGCGGATTGTGTGAAGGCGATGCGCGATGCGGTATCGATCCCGGTGACGGTGAAGCACCGTATCGGCATCAATGGCCGGGACAGTTATGCCGAGCTGTGTGATTTCGTCGGGACGGTAAAGGATGCAGGTTGCACCAGTTTTACCGTGCATGCGCGGATTGCGATTCTGGAGGGGTTGTCGCCCAAGGAGAACCGGGACATTCCGCCGTTGCGTTATGACGTGGCGGCGCAGTTGAAGCGGGATTTTCCGGAGTTGGAGATTAATCTCAATGGCGGCATCAAGACGTTGGAGCAGTGCCAGGAGCATTTGCAGACGTTTGATGGGGTGATGTTGGGGCGGGAGGCTTATCACAATCCGTATTTGCTGGCCGAGGTGGATCAACAGCTGTTTGGCAGCACTGCGCCTGTCATCACCCGCGCCGAGGCGCTGGCACAGTTGCGCCCGTATATAGCCGAGCACTTGGCAACAGGTGGCTCGATGCATCACATCACGCGCCACGTTCTGGGGCTGGGAACCGGTTTCCCGGGGGCGCGTAAGTTTCGGCAATTGTTGTCGGTGGATATTCATAAGGCGGTGGATCCGTTGGCGTTGCTGGATCAGGCGGGGGAATTGTTGGAGGGGCGGTGACGGGTTGGGTGTCAGTGGGGGTATTTGGGGCTGACAGGCTGCTTTCGCGAGCAAGCCCGCTCCCACAGTTTTGAGCGATGTGTGTCAGGTGAATGTCAGTGGCTGGGCTGGCGTCATCGCAGGCAAGCCAGCTCCCACAGTTTGACTGATGGGGGTCAGGTGAATGTCAGTGGCTGGACTGGCGTCATCGCAGGCAAGCCAGCTCCCACAGTTTGACTGATGGGGGTCAGGTGAATGTCAGTGGCTGGACTGGCGTCATCGCAGGCAAGCCAGCTCCCACAGTTTGACTGATGGGGGTCAGGTGAATATCAGTGGCTGGGCTGGCGTCATGCACGCAAGCCGGCTCTCACAGTTTGATTGGGGTGGTTATCGGGCAGTTGGGTTGAACCTGCCAGCGATTTTGCCCTCCTATTGAACACCACTGCCGGTAATTCAAACGGCCGTTTCCAGGTTATTGCCCTCGCAAACGACCTATCGCATTTGCGCCCTTGAGCGCCTGCCAGCGCTCGGGTAATGTCATCAGACCCACAGGACAGAGCACGCCCATGACTTCCAAGCTGGAACAACTCAAGCAATTCACCACCGTCGTAGCCGATACCGGCGATTTTTCCACCCTCGCCAAGCTCAAGCCACAAGACGCTACCACCAACCCTTCCCTGCTGCTCAAGGCTGCGTCGATCCCTGGCTATGCCAAGTTGCTGGATGAGTGTGTACAGGACTGCAACGGCGACGTGGGCCTGGCCAGTGACCGCTTTGCGGTGGCGGTGGGTCAAGAAATTCTCAAAGTAGTGCCGGGCCGTATTTCCACTGAGGTGGATGCGCGTCTGTCGTTCGACGAGGCGGCCATTCTCAAGCGTGCGCACCGTCTGATCGATCTGTACGACAAAGCCGGGGTTAGCCGCGATCGCGTGCTGATCAAGATCGCCTCCACCTGGGAAGGCATCCGCGCCGCGGAGAAGCTGGAAAAAGAAGGCATCCAGACCAACCTGACGCTGCTGTTCTCTTTCGCCCAGGCCGTGGCCTGCGCTGAAGCCGGTGTGTTCCTGATTTCGCCGTTCGTGGGCCGTATCTACGACTGGTACAAGAAGGCCAACGGCAACGACTACACCGGTTCCGATGACCCGGGCGTGCAGTCGGTGACGCGCATCTACAACTACTACAAGGCCAATGGCTACAAGACTGTGGTGATGGGTGCGAGCTTCCGTAACCTGAGCCAGATCGAAGAGCTGGCCGGGTGTGACCGCCTGACCATCAGCCCGGACCTGCTGGAGAAGCTGGCGGCGGATGAAGGCAAGCTGGAACGCAAGCTGGCGCCAGGTCATGCCGGTGAGGCCCGTGTACATTTGACTGAAGCGCAGTTCCGTTGGGAGTCCAACGAGGATGCGATGGCGACTGAGAAGCTGGCAGAGGGTATTCGCCAGTTTGCTCGGGATCAGGAGAAGCTGGAGGCGTTGTTGTCGGCCAAGCTGTAAGGGCAGATAGCAGCAGAAAGGGCGGCACCTTGGCGGGTGTCGCCCTTTTTTGTGTGCGCCAGCCTCAAGCCAGTCGCAGATCAACTGTGGGAGGGGGCTTGCTCCCGATTGCGGACTGTCAGTTGGATATGTGCCGACTGATACACCGCTATCGGGAGCAAGCCCCCTCCCACATGGGTATGTGTTTCGACAGGGAAGCCGTCAGTGGCGCTCTAGGGCGTTGACCAGGTCGTGGAAGGCTTCGCGGTTGGACTCGTTGAGGCCCATGAGGATCTTGTGCGCTTCCAGCACCTTGACCCGTACGATCTCTTCGGACTGGTCTTGCGACGGCAGGTCGGTGAGGCATTCCGGGCAGGGAATTGGGCGGTCAACGATGTTGAACACCTGGTCAAAGCCCATCGACTGCAATAGACGGGTGATGTCTTCGTGGGTGGTGACCACAGTCGGCAACAGGCCGACCTTCTGCCGCGACAGAATCGACAGCTTGGCCAACAGCCCCAGGGTGGTGCTGTCGATGCTGCGGGTTTCGGTCAGGTCGATCACGATCGCCGAGAAGTTCAGCGCTGTGAAGATCCGCTCAATCGTCGCATCCAGGGCCGAACACAAGGTCAGGCGCACTTCACCGACAAACTTCAGGACGAAGGTCCCGTCTTGCTCGGCGAATTGGATTCTTCCGGTACTCATCAAAGATTCCTGCTCAACACCAATAGGGCGATATCATCCGGCATCTCCCCTAGCGTGGCCAATCCAAAAACCTGCCGCAGACCATCCAGGCTGCCGCCCGCCGACTTGACCTTTTGGGGCAAGGCGGCTTCTTTCTCTTTGAGTGTAGGCTCTGGAAGAAGGTCCAGGATGCCATCGGACATCAGCGTCAGGCTGAAGGTCGGCGGCAGTTCCAGGATGTGGTCTTCGTAGGTGGCTTCATTGAACAAGCCCACCGGCAGGCCACGCCCTTCCAGGTAGCGCACACTGTCAGGAGTGTACAAAACAGGCATCGGCAGGTGACCGCCAATGCTGTAGGTCAAAAGACCGGTTTCTTCGTCGATCACGCCGCCGACCATCGTCACGTGCTTGCCCAGCTTGCAGCTGATCAGGCCCCGGTTGATGTGGCCCAGCACCTCGGAAGGGGTGAACTCCGGCAAGGTGCCATTGCGCTTGGACTCGAACAACAGCCGTGTGGTCATGAACTTCAACAACACGGTCACAAAGGCAGAAGAGGCGCCATGGCCGGAAACGTCGGCCAGGTAGAACGCCACGCGTCGCTCATCGACGCGGAAGTAGTCGACAAAATCACCCGACAGGTACAACGACGGGATGATCTGGTGGGCAAACTTGAACTCGTCGATGCTCCAGGGGCTCACCGGCAGCATGTTCATCTGCACCTGGCGACCGGCGTTCTGGTCTTCCTGGAGCAGATTCAGGCTGGCTTCGAGCTCGCGGTTGGCGGTCTCGAGCTTTTCGCGGTAGCGCTGGTTTTCCAGGAGCAGGCGGGCACGGTCCAGGGCGCGGCGCACCGAGTGCTCCAGCACGGCCAGGTCTTCCAGGGGCTTGATCAGGTAATCGGCAGCGCCCAGGCGCAGGGCTTCGACAGCGTCGTTCATGACACCGGCACCGGACACGACAATCACCGGCGTTTGCGGGGCAAGCTCGGTCACCTGGCGAATCAGCTCCAGGCCGCCCATCTGGGGCATGCGCAGGTCGCAGATCACAAGGTCGGGCTTGTCGCGCTCGAATACCTGGAGACCCTGTTGGCCATTACTGGCCTGCAGGACGCTGAAGCCACTGTCTTCCAAGTAGGCCGCGAGGCTCGCGCGCACTACTTCGTCGTCATCGATTATCAGCAGCGTGGCACTGGTTTTTTGCATGTGGGCAAACGGCGCCAGAATTAGGTTGGCGTAGGCGGCTCGGCAATGGCCGGGCTCACGTACTGGATTCGCTTTCTAGCCTCTCTGTCCTACAAAGCATTGGGATTTCGCCCATGCACAACGGTAAAGCAGAGGTGCCCTTCTAAGGCGCAGACGGTACTCCCATCCGTGAGGGGTTTCAAGCTCATGGCGATGGTCGCCGGGCGTCTTTACCCTGCAAATCACCGGGAGTTATAAGAACCGCTTGGACCACAACACAAAGTAAGGTTGGAGCACGCATAAAAAAAGGCGACCATAAACAGGTCGCCTTATTTCATTTCAAGATGTCACGGCTTAAAAGTCGTCGACAACCTTGCCATCCTTGACCTTGAACTCACGGTTCTGCAGGTAGGCGTTACGGATAAAGGTGTACTTGTCGCCGCTGATCAGCTTCTCGCTGTCGAGCAGGCTGGCGCGCACGTCAACGACGTTGAGGCCGAAGGTACTGTTACGCCAGCCGATGTCGTTCATGTAGCGGTACGGCTGGGTGTAGCTGTCGACGTACTTGGACGGCGCATCACGCAAGGTGCTTGGGCCCAGCAATGGGATCATCACGTAGGGGCCGCTGCCGACGCCCCAGTAGCCGAGGGTCTGGCCGAAGTCTTCGTCGCTGCGCTGCAGCCCCATTTTGGTGCCGACATCGATAAAGCCCAGCACGCCAAAGGTGGTGTTGACCAACAGGCGAGCGGTGTCGACGCCTGCATTGTGCGGCTTGAGTTGCAGCACGTTGTTGGCCAGGTTGCCGACATCGCCGATGTTACGGAAGAAGTTGTGAACGCCGTCCTGCACAAACTGCGGGGTGACGAACTGATAGCCCTGGGCGATCGGCTTGAGGGCGTAGGTATCAACGGTGTCGTTAAAGGTGAAGATCGGGCGGTTGACGCTTTCCCATGGATCATCTTCCGACGCGGCTTGAGCGGCGAACGGTGCCAACAGGATGGTGGCACACACCGATAGCTGAGCGAAGTAGTGGCTCCAGCGCATAGCTTTTGCTCCTTGAATGGTCTGTCATGGGCGCTATGCCCTGAATAAGGCCGTCAGTATATGACGGAAGTGTGTGTTTAGGCAGCTACCAGGGTCCTGTCTCACGAAAAATGCACAAAATTCCTACAAACACTGTCAGTGTCATGGCCTTGTCATGCCACCCCGATAGTGTTGCTGCTATTTCAGGGACGTTCAGATGCCACACGCCGAGATTGCCATCGCCACAGCCCCCTCGTTGACCGCCGTGCTATTTGGCCTGAGTGGCTGCCTGGTGGATTTCGGTTCCCTGGCGCGTACCGACTCGCCCTGCCCCGGCTGCGTGGCTACACCCGGCGCCTTGAAAAGCCTGCGTAGCCTGAAAGAACAAGGCGTGCCCTGCGCCTGGCTGGATGAACTGCCCCCATCGGTGACCGCGCCCCTTTCCGCCAGCCTGCCGAGCTGGATCAAGGCCGCCTCGCCCTCCTCCATCCGCTGGCCCGCGCCCCACGCCTGCTGGCAAGCCTTGATGGAGTTGAACATTGAGCGCCTGGAAGGCTGCGTGCTGGTCAGCGGCGAGCCGCGCCTGCTGCAATCGGGCTTGAATGCCGGGTTGTGGACTATCGGCCTGGCCTCCTGTGGCTCGCTCTGCGGCCTGTCACCCGAGCAATGGCAGGCACTGACCGCGCAACAACGCGAATACAAGCGCGGCAAGGCGACGGTAGCGCTCTATGGCCTGGGCGTGCACTCGGTGATCGACCACCTGGGCGAGCTGGGCAGTTGCCTGGCGGACATCAGCCTGCGCCGGCTCAAAGGCGAGAAGCCCTGATCAAGATCATGCACAGTTGGCCGCAGTGGATTAATCTAGAGGCCAGCCCGTAGACCTTTCCCGGCGCGCCGCGGTCTATGCCAGTGACTATCGATAAAAGGAAAGAACGTCATGCCTGATCGCAAAAAGCTGGAAGAACAGGTCGAGATTCTGCGTGGGCAGTTGGAACAGGACCCGCCGCTGTCGGAAGAAAAACGTAAAGCGCTGGAAGCCCTGATTGCCAAGTTTGAATTACAACTCGAACTTGAACCGGCGACTCAGACACCCAGTATTTCCGACGATGTGAATCAAGCGGCCATAGAGTTCGACGCTGAACACCCGGTCATTTCCGGGACATTGCGCAATATCATGATCACCCTGGGCAATATCGGCATCTAACCCGAACACAGGCCCAGCAAAAAACCAAAATGTGGGAGGGGGCTTGCTCCCGATAGCAGAAGTTCAGACACAGATGCTGTGACTGACACGCCGCTATCGGGAGCAAGCCCCCTCCCACATTTAGTTTTGTGTGCAGGCTTACTGGCGCGCCAGGCGCACGTTCAGGAATTGGGTGTTCTCAGTGCTGCGGTACGGGTTGATATCCAACCCTCCTCGACGCACATAGCGCGCATACACCGTCAACTTCTCCGGCTTGAGCAAGCGCTGCAGGTCGAGAAAGATGCGTTCCACGCACTGCTCATGAAAGTCCGAGTGCTGGCGAAAGCTGACGATATATTCCAGCAGGCTGGCGTGATCCAGCGCCGCGCCACGGTACTCCACCACCACACTGCCCCAATCGGGCTGGCTGGTCACCGGGCAGTTGGATTTGAGCAGGTGGCTGTGCACGCTCTCCTCAACAACACGCGAGTCATCACAGCGCAGCAGCTCCGGGCGCGGGTGCTCGTAGCTGCTGACATTGATATCCAGGCCGTCAATGCACGCACCCGGCAACGCCATCACACCTTCGGCCTCGATGTCGGCCAGGCTGCGGATGCGCACGGTCACCGGCTTGCCGGCAGCGGCGCTGAGGTCAGTGCGCAAGGTAGCTTCAAGGCTTTGCGTATCGGCAAACGCAGTCTGGTTCAGCGAGTTGAGGTACAGCTTGAACGACTTGGACTCGATGATGTTCGGCGAGTCCGCCGGAATGCTGAACTCACCGATGGCCACCACCGGCTTGCCCGATGGCAGCAACCAGGACAATTCAAAGCAGTTCCAGAAATCCACGCCCTTGTACGGCAGGGTGTCGGCGCTCAGGCCCAGTTCGGCCCACTTGGCGGCACGCGGAATCGGGAACAGCAACGAAGGCGTATAGGTAGAGATGTATTCACTGGACTTGCCCAGCGGCGAATGTTCGGCTGCGGGATGCATGGCGGAAACCTGGCTAAATAAACCGCGCCAGTCTACCAGCCTTTGCCCCCGGCCTTAACAAACGCCTCACTCAACGGTCAGTTTGCCGACCATGCCCGCCTGATAATGGCCGGGAAGGTTGCAAGCGAACTCCAGGCCAGTGGTCTTGGTGAAGGTCCAGGTCAGTTCGGCCGTCTGGCCTGGCTCCACCAAAACGCTATTGGGATCGTCGTGCTTCATGCCGCCCATATCGCCGTGGCCCATGGCGCTGTGGTCCATCTTGCCCATACCGGTGGCGGTGAGCATGCCGCTGGCTTGCATCTGCAGCATCTCTTTCTGGTGAGCGGCATGCATCGCCGCGTCGCCCAGGTTGAATTCGTGGAGCAACCGGCCTTTGTTGACCAGTACAAACCGCACGGTTTCACCGGCTTTTACGTCCAGGCTCTTGGGCTCGAAGGCAATGTCCTGCAGGGTGACTTCCACGGTACGCGTGGCCTTGGCTGCCGGAGCCGGCTGGCCGAACGCGTAACCATGAGCCGCATCCGCCAGCGCATTGAAGCTAAGCGCCAATAAGCAGCCCGCCGTTAACAGGGATGTACGCAACGCCATTTCTCACGCTCCAAAAATAGGTGACCAGCTTGGGCCGCACTTTAAGATAGCCTCGCTGCCAGCCAGCTGACTGCTAGATTACAACTTTGTCAGCTTGCGCCCATACCCTTGCGCCCACGGTATAAAGGCCCGCGCTTACCCCTTGCCAAGAGCCCAACATGAAACTGCTGATCGTCGAAGACCAACCCAAAACCGGCCACTATCTGCGTCAAGGCTTGGCCGAGGCTGGCTTTACCACCGAACTGGTGGCCGACGGCACGACCGGCCAACACCTGGCGCTGAGCGGGGATTATGACTTGTTGATCCTCGATGTGATGCTTCCGGGCCGCGACGGCTGGCAGATCCTGCAGGCGGTGCGCAGTGCCGGCCTGGACATGCCGGTGCTGTTCCTCACCGCTCGCGATGCCGTGGAAGACCGCGTTCATGGCCTGGAACTGGGCGCCGACGACTACCTGGTCAAGCCCTTCGCCTTTTCCGAACTGCTGGCCCGGGTGCGCACTTTGTTACGCCGTGGCAGCAGCACACCGCAGGAAACCACCCTGCAACTGGCCGACCTGCGCCTGGACCTGATCCGTCGCCGCGTCGAGCGCGACGGCCAGCGCATCGACCTCACCGCCAAGGAGTTTGCCCTGCTGGAAATGCTGCTGCGTCGCCAGGGCGAGGTGCTGCCCAAGACGCTGATCGCGTCCCAGGTGTGGGACATGAATTTCGACAGCGACACCAACATTATCGAAGTGGCGATCCGCCGCCTGCGCCTGAAAGTCGACGATAACTTCCCCAACAAACTGATCCACACCGTGCGCGGCATGGGTTACGTGCTGGAGGAGCGCTTCACGTGATCAAGCGCCTGTCCCTGACCAGCCGCCTGGCGCTGCTGTTTGCCGCCTGCACCGCGGTGGTCTCGTTGATCGCCGGCGTACTGTTCAATCGCGCCAGCGAAGCGCACTTCGTCGAGCTGGACCAGCAACTGCTCGACAGCAAGCTGGTGGCCCTGCGCAGTGCCTTGCAGGGTGTCGACTCACGTGAAGCCTTCGCCCTGCGCGGCCCGCAATTGCGCGCCGAGCTGGATCACCAGCCCGACTTCACCGTGCGCATCACGGCGGCCGGCCAGCGCTGGGTGGACGGTGCGCCGAACCTCAGCGTGCCCGCCGCCCCGGGCCTGCACAGCCTGCAAAACGCAGGCACCGACTACCGTGTGTACAACGCGCCGTTGACGCCCGGCCAACCCGGTTCGCCACAGCTGAGCCTGATACTCGACATCACCCACCACCAGCACTTCCTGGAGCATATGCAACGCTTGATCTGGCTGACCGTCGGCCTCTCGGCCCTCGCTACCGCCCTGCTCGGCGCCTGGGCTGCGCGCAGTGGGTTGCGACCGTTGCGGCGCATGGGCGAGGTGGCCGCCAGCGTATCAGCCCACTCGCTGACCCAACGCCTGCCCCAGGCGCAAATGCCGGTGGAGCTGGCGGAACTGGCCCAAGCTTTTAACGCCATGCTGGAGCGCCTGGACGACGCGTTCCAACGCCTCTCGGCGTTTTCCGCCGATATCGCCCACGAACTGCGTACCCCGCTATCGAACCTGCTGACCCAAACCCAGGTCATTCTCACCCAGCCACGCCCACTGGAGGATTACCGCGAGGCACTGCACAGCAACCTCGAGGAGTTGCAATGGATGGCACAACTGGTCAACGACATGCTGTACCTCGCCAAGGCCGACCACGGCTTGCTGACGCCCAACCGTGAAGCCCTGAATCTGGGCGATGAGGTCGACGCACTGTTGGAGTTTTTTACCCTGCTGGCAGAGGATGCGCAGGTCACGCTGGTACGCGAAGGCAGCGCCCATACGCTGGGCGATCGCGGCATGTTGCGCCGGGCCTTGTCGAACTTGCTGGATAACGCGCTGCGGTTTACCCCACCAGGCGGTGAAGTGCGGGTGCGCATAGAGAGTGGCGTGACACTGACAGTTGAGAACACCGGGGAAGGTATTCCTGCGCAGCTGTTGCCGCGGCTGTTTGACCGGTTCTACCGAGCCGACCCGTCAAGGCGGCCAGGCAGCAGTGAACATGCGGGGCTGGGGTTGGCGATTACCCAGTCGATTGTGCGGGCGCATGGGGGGAGGATTTATTGTGAGTCGCAGGCGGGCTGGACAAGGTTTGTGATTGAGTTGCCCAAGGGAGATTGATGCAAGCTGGGCCGGCCCTATCGGGGGCAAGCCCCCTCCCACATTTTGACCTCATTGTTCCTTTATAAACGCGGTCCAGTGTGGGAGGGGGCTTGCCCCCGATAGCGGTCTAAGACCTTACGAATATCTCAAGGCATGGGCCGGCTCAATCTTCGCCGCCCGATACGCCGGGTAAATCGTCGCCAAAAAGCTCAACACAAACCCCGCCGAGCAAATCAGCAACACATCCCCACCTTGCAGCTCCGAAGGCAGGTTGCTGACAAAATACACATCCGAACTAAAGATATGCTGCCCGCTCACCCGCTCCAGCCAACCTACCAGTTCGCTCACGTTCAGCGCTGCAATTACCCCCAGCACGCCGCCGATCAAGGTGCCGACCACGCCGATCACCGTGCCCTGCACCATGAAGATCGCCATGATCTGCCGAGGCGTGGCGCCGATGGTGCGCAGGATCGCGATGTCCGCGCCCTTGTCGTTCACCACCATGATCAACGTGGCGATGATGTTGAACGCAGCGACTGCGACGATCATCAGCAACAACAGACCGATCATGGTCTTTTCCATCTTCATCGCGCTGAACAGGCTGCCCTGGGTGTGGGTCCAGTCATCCGGCTTGTAAGCCGCGCCGAGGCTGGCAGCGATATCCGCCGAGACTTTGGGCGCTGCGTACAGGTCCTTCACCGCCAGGCGCACGCTTTGCACCTGGTTGGGCTGCCAATGCTGGATTTCTGCCGCGTCGGCCATGTGGATCAGGGCCATGGAGCCATCCAGCTCGGCGCCGACCTTGAAGATGCCCACCACGTTCAACCGCTGCATACGCGGCGTGATGCCACCCGGGGCGCTGCTGAGTTCCGGGACGATCAGGGTCAGCTTGTCGCCCACGTTCAGGCGAAAGCGCCGCGCGGTGATATCACCGACCACCACGCCGAACTCACCGGGTTTGAGGTCGTCCAGTTTGCCGCGCACGATGTGCTGGGTCACGATCGACACCTTGCCTTCCTGGGCCGGGTCGACGCCGCTGATCTCGATCGGCTGCATGGCGCCCTTGTAGGAGAACATGCCGTCCATCTGTGTGAACGGTACCGCAGCTGTAACTTGCGGATTCTTCATCGCGGCAGCCGCCACCGGTTGCCAGTCATCAATCGGCTTTACGCCGACGATGGTGGCGTGGGGCACCATGCCGAGGATGCGCGAGCTCATTTCGCGCTGGAAGCCGTTCATCACAGACAGCACCACGATCATGGCCAATACGCCCAGGGCGAGGCCGATCATCGAGGTCATCGAGATAAACGAGACAAAACGGTTACGGCGCTTGGCGCGGGTATAGCGCGTGCCGATGAAAATGGATAACGGTCTGAACATTCGCGTACACCGCCTGAAAAAATGAAAAAGCCCGACGCCAGGCGCCAGGCTTGAAACAGGTCAGATGGCGACCAGGTGACCTTCCTGCAGGTGCAACACGCGGTCCATCTGCCGGGCCATGCTCATGTCATGGGTCACCACCAGGAACGCGGTGCGCATCTGGGTGCTCAGCTCCAGCATCAAGTCCTTGATGCCCTGGGCGGTGTGGGAGTCGAGGTTGCCGGTCGGCTCGTCGAGCATCACCAGGCCAGGGTTGTTCACCAGGGCGCGGGCAATCGCCACACGCTGGCGCTCACCGCCGGACAGTTCGGCCGGCTTGTGCTCCAGGCGATGGCCGAGGCCGACGCGTTCCAGCAAGGCGGTGGCACGTTGGCGCGCCTCCGGGATCGCGGTCTTGCCGATCAACAGCGGCATGCACACGTTTTCCAGGGCGGTGAATTCCGGCAGCAGGTGGTGGAACTGGTACACAAAGCCCAACGAGCGATTACGCAGTTGGCCACGGGCCTTTTCATTCAACGCCGACAGTTCTTCGCCGGCCAGCCATACGCTGCCCTGGGACGGCGTATCGAGGCCGCCCAACAGGTTCAGCAAGGTGCTTTTGCCGGAGCCGGAACTGCCGACGATCGCCACGCGCTCGCCCGGATGCAGCTCCAGTTGCAGGTTCGACAGCACGACCACCGATTCCGGGCCTTCCTCGTAGGATTTGCCCAGGTTGCGGCAGCTCAGGATTGCTTTTTCACTCATGCCCGATTCACTCATAACGTAATGCCTGTGCTGGCTGGGTACGTGCCGCGCGCCAGGCTGGATACAGGGTGGCAAGGAAGCTCAGGACCAACGCGGCGCCGCCCACCATCAGCACGTCCTGGGTTTGCACCTGGGACGGCAAGTAGTCGATGAAGTAGACGTCAGCGTTGAGAAACTTGTGGCCGATCACTTTTTCAAGCAAGGCGATGGCGGCGCTGACGTTCAGCGCGGCCAGAATGCCCACCGCGGTACCGATCAGGGTGCCGACCACGCCAATCACGGTGCCCTGCACCATGAAGATCGCCATGATCTGCCCCGGCGTGGCGCCCAGGGTACGCAGGATGGCGATATCGCCCTTCTTGTCGTTCACTACCATCACCAGCGTGGAAATGATGTTGAACGCAGCCACGGCGACGATCAGCAGCAACAGCAGGCCAATCATGGCCTTCTCCATGCGGATGGCCTGGTAGAGGTTGCCGTGGGTACGGGTCCAGTCGCGGGCGTAATACTCGGATTCACCCAAGTGCTGGGCGATTTCCCAAGCGCCGCGCGGGGCGTCGAACAGGTCGTTGAACTTCAGCCGCAGGCCCTGCACCTGGTCCGGCTGCCAGCGATGCAGGCGGGCCAGGTCGGTAAGGTTGGTCAGGCCGATGTAACCGTCGATCTCGCCGGCGCCGACGTGGAAGGTGCCGACCACGGTAAAGCGCTTCATGCGCGGGAACATGCCCGCCGGGGTCACGGTGACTTCCGGAGCGACGAAGGTCAGCTTGTCGCCAACGCCCACACCGAGCTTGGCCGCGGCCTTGTCACCGATAACGATGCCGAAACTGCCAGGGGCCAGGTCGTCGAGCTTACCTTGCTGCATGAACTTGTCGATGATCGAGACGTTGCGTTCCTGGGCCGGGTCGATGGCATTGAGCAGGATCTTCTGCACCTTGCCGTCGTTGGTCAGCAACCCCTGCATCTGGGTAAACGGCGCGACCGCCACCACCTTGGGGTTCTGCTTGACCTTGGCGGCCAGGCTTTGCCAGTCGTTGATGGGCGCATCGCCCTCGATGGTCGCGTGGGGCACCATGCCCAGCACGCGGGTACGCATCTCATGATCGAAGCCGTTCATCACCGACAGCACCACGATCATCACGACCACGCCCAGGGCGAGACCGATCATCGAGGTCAAGGAAATGAACGACACAAAATGATTGCGACGCTTTGCACGGGTATAACGCGTGCCGATAAATACGAAGAGAGGTCTGAACATGTCGGGGCTTGTTCGGAGGAAAAGAAGACGTCCCGGTGGCGGGGTCTGGTAAGCAGCTTTACACTCAGACCATTACCGTTACCTGGGGTTCGCCATGTCGACATTAGATGAAGAAGAGCGCCGCGAATACTACCGTATCGACGACATGATCGCACTTCAAATCAGCACATTGTCTGGCCCCGACGCGGCGAGCAAGGAAGTGTTGCTGGATGATTCGCCGCTGTTCAATCTGCTCAGCGAACTGCACCTGAGCGAATTCGAAGCCCAGCACCTGCTGCGTCAGATCAGCGAGAAAGATCGCAGCCTGGCGGCCTTCCTCAAAGTGCAAAACAAGCGTTTGGATCTGCTCAGCCAAGTCATGGCCCGCGGCCTGCTGGCTGAAGTGGGCGCGCCGCAACCGGTGATTCTTTCCGAAGGCGGCATCGACTTCCGGCACCCTACCCCGCTGGCCCCCGATACCCATCTGGCAGTCAAGCTGGTGCTGATGCCCCAAGCGCTCGGCCTGTTACTGCGCGCACGAGTGACCCATTGCGATCCCCGGGGCGAGGGCTTTGAAGTGGGCACGGAATTCGAATCCATGACCGATGCCCAACGCCAACTGCTGGCGCGCTATATCCTGCAAAAACAGGCGCAGGAACGCCGTCTGGCGCGAGAGCAAAGCGACGACCTCTGAATACCTATTCATTCCGCCAGCGATCCTGGCGCAAAGGAGCAACTGTGACCCTGATCTACGGCCATCGCGGTGCCAAAGGCGAAGCACCGGAAAATACCCTGACCAGTTTTCAGGAATGCCTCAAGCACGGCGTACGTCGTTGCGAACTGGACCTGCACCTGTCCATGGACGGCGAGCTGATGGTCATCCATGACCCGACCCTCAAGCGCACCGCCGACCGGCGCGGCAAGGTCGTCGAGTACTCGGCGGCTGATCTGGTGAAGATGGACGCGCGCAAAGGCGGCCCGGGTTGGGTCAGCCCGTGCCCGATCCCACGCCTGGAGGAGCTGTTCGAAAAGTGCGACTTCGATCACTGGCAACTGGAAGTCAAAAGCGCTTCACGCACTCGCGCTGCAACCACCGTGCTGGCGATCCGTGAGATGGCCGTACGCTTTGGCCTGATGGACAAGGTCACCGTGACGTCAAGCTCACGGGAGGTGTTGAAAGCCGCAGTAGAACTCACCCCGGACCTGTCACGCGGGCTGGTGGCCGAGTACGCCTGGCTCGACCCGTTGAAGGTCGCGCAGAACTACGGCTGTGAGTACCTGGCATTGAACTGGACGTTATGCACCCCTGAGCGGCTGGAGAAAGCCCAGCGCCAGGGTTTGCATGTATCCGTGTGGACGGTCAACGAACCTGCGCTGATGCGCAGGCTCGCCGACTTCGGCGTAGATAGCCTGATTACAGACTTTCCCGGTTTGGCCACTGCCACTCTCGGGAATTACTGAAATCGGTCTCCCCGGCCGGCTCAGGCCACCGGCCGGAGCCGCTCAAAAAAGCCGGTTGAGGCCGTCGTAGGCGGCTACCCGATAGGCTTCGGCCATGGTCGGGTAGTTGAAGGTGGTGTTGACGAAATACTTGAGGGTGTTGAGATCACCCGGCTGGCTCATGATCGCCTGGCCGATGTGCACGATCTCCGACGCCTGGTAGCCGAAGCAATGCACGCCGAGGACCTCCAGGGTTTCACGGTGGAACAGAATCTTCAGCATGCCTTGCGGCTCACCGGCAATCTGCGCACGCGCCATGCTCTTGAAGAACGCCTTGCCCACTTCGTAAGGCACCTTGGCCTTGGTCAGTTCGTGCTCGTTCTTGCCGATGGAGCTGATCTCGGGAATCGTGTAGATCCCGGTCGGCACATCATTCACGTAGCGCCAGCTGCCATTGTCGACGATGCTGCCGGCGGCCGAACGGCCCTGGTCATGGGCGGCACTGGCCAGGCTTGGCCAGCCGATCACGTCACCGGCACCGTAGATATTGGTTACGCAGGTGCGGTAGTTCTCGTCCACCTCGATCTGGCCACGGCTGTTGACCTTGACCCCAATATTTTCCATACCCAGCTTGTCGGTGTTGCCGGTACGGCCATTGCACCACAGCAAGGCGTCGGCCTTGATCTTCTTGCCGGACTTGAGGTGCAGGATCACACCGTTGTCCAGGCCTTCGACCCGCTCGTACTCTTCGTTGTGGCGCACGGTGATGTTGTTGTTGCTGAAGTGGTAGCTCAACGCCTGGGAAATTTCCGAGTCGAGGAAGCTCAGTAACTGGTCACGGTTGTCCACCAGCTCCACCAGTACACCCAGGCCGCTGAAGATCGAGGCGTATTCGCAGCCGATCACGCCGGCGCCATAGATGATCAGTTTGCGCGGGGTGTGGCCCAGGCTGAGGATGGTGTCGCTATCGTAGATACGCG
This sequence comes from Pseudomonas sp. HN8-3, assembly GCF_020790195.1. Classification (NCBI taxonomy): domain Bacteria; kingdom Pseudomonadati; phylum Pseudomonadota; class Gammaproteobacteria; order Pseudomonadales; family Pseudomonadaceae; genus Pseudomonas; species Pseudomonas sp. HN8-3. Next base: position 1,742,063 of record NZ_CP086206.1, on the reverse strand, counting down.
GGTGGTGGAAATCGATGTCCGCCGGGCGATACGGGCGCGAACCGGTGGCGATGATGATGTGCTTGGCCACCAGCTTCTCGACCACGCCATTGGCGCAGACCACTTCGACGGTTTGCTCGTCGGCGAAGCTGCCGGTGCCGAAGAACAAGTCGACGCGGTTACGGGCGTAGTAGCCGGTACGCGAAGCGACTTGCTTGGAGATGACTTTTTCGGCGCTTTTCAACACGTCCGGGAACGAGAACCAGCGCGGCTCGCCAATGGCCCGGAACATCGGGTTGGTGTTGAACTGCATGATCTGGCGCACGGAGTGACGCAACGCCTTGGACGGGATGGTACCCAGGTGGGTGCAGTTACCGCCGACCTGACGACGGCTATCGACCATCGCCACCTTGCGCCCTGCTTTGGCAGCGTTCATCGCCGCACCTTCTCCAGCCGGGCCGGAACCCAGTACCACCACGTCGTAGTTGTAGACAGCCATGCGTACTCCTCAGAACAGGCCAGGCGTACGGTTGGACGCCGGGCTAAATCATGCCGCGGCCAGCGGTCATGAAGGACAATTTGGCTCAAGTGTGTGAACCGGGGCACAGTCTATAGAAGGCCGAGCGCCGCGAACATTAACCCTTGGTCGCGTCGTAGGCCAGTGTTGCCATACTACAGGACGCAAATCAGCGCCGAATTGAGGGTGAGCCTTATGCGACAACTATTTTTTTGTTTAATGCTGATAGTGTCGCTCACGACGCACGCCAACGATGCGAAGCGGCTCAAGCAGGCAAGCTTCCCCGCACAGGTCGAGGGGCTGGCCCTGAAAAACCAGGCGGTGTTCAACTATCTTTGGGCGGATGTGTATGCGGCGGCGCTGTATGCACCGGCTGACCTCGCTGCAAAGCAAGCCTGGGAGCAACAGAAGGCTGTGCGCCTGGCGTTGTATTACTTTCGCGACATTGACCGCGATGATGTAATCAAGGCGGCCACGGTAACCCTGGAACGCCAGCAAGCCAATGCTCGATTAAAGCCGCAGTTGGATCAGTTGCACGCCAGCTTTCGCAACGTCCGCAGCGGTGATCGTTATGCCCTGGATTTTCGTCCGGGCCGTGGGTTGAAGCTGGAGATCAATGAGCAGGTGGTGTTCAGCAGTCGTGATGAGGAACTGGCGCGGGCCTACCTGGGCATCTGGCTGGCGCCCAAAGGGCTGTCTGATGAGTTGCGCGACAAGTTGCTGAATTGATGTGTCGGCTGTAGCACCGCCATCGGGGGCAAGCCCCCGATGAGGCCCTCCAGGCGACACAAAATCCACAGCCATAAAAAAGCCCCGAACCAGTCGGGGCTTTCTCATTCAGCCCAAAGGCTTAGCGCGGGAACGCAGGCGGGTTGACCCCAGCCATGTCTTCCATCACGCGAACCACCTGGCAGCTGTAGCCAAACTCGTTGTCGTACCACACGTACAGCACAACACGGTTGTCCTGAGTGATGGTCGCTTCCGCGTCCACCACACCCGCGTGGCGCGAGCCAACGAAGTCGGTGGAGACCACTTCCTGCGAGTTGACGAAGTCGATCTGCTTGTGCAGGTCGGAGTGCAGCGCCATGTAGCGCAGGTACTCGTTCATCTCTTCGCGGGTGGCGGCTTTCTCAAGGTTGAGGTTGAGAATGGCCATCGACACGTTCGGCGTCGGTACACGGATCGCGTTACCGGTCAGCTTGCCGGCCAGCTCAGGCAGGGCCTTGGCGGCGGCGGTGGCAGCACCGGTCTCGGTGATCACCATGTTTAACGCGGCGCTACGACCACGGCGATCGCCCTTGTGGAAGTTGTCGATCAGGTTCTGGTCGTTGGTGTACGAGTGAACGGTTTCAACGTGGCCGTTGACGATACCGAACTTGTCATTCACAGCTTTGAGCACCGGCACGATGGCGTTGGTGGTGCAGGAAGCGGCGGACACGATCTTGTCGTCAGCGGTGATTTCAGCGTGGTTGATGCCGTGCACGATGTTCTTGAGCTTGCCTTTGCCAGGCGCGGTCAACACGACACGGTCGATACCCGGGCAAGCCAGGTGCTGGCCCAGGCCCTCGGCATCACGCCATACGCCGGTGTTGTCCACCAGCAGGGCGTCCTGGATGCCGTACTGGGTGTAATCCACCTCGGTCGGGTTCTTCGCGTAGATCACCTGGATCAGGTTACCGTTGGCGGTAATGGTGTTGTTTTCTTCGTCAATGGTGATGGTGCCGTTGAACGAGCCGTGTACCGAATCGCGACGCAGCAGGCTGGCGCGCTTGGTCAGGTCGTTCTCGGCGCCTTTGCGCACCACGATGGCACGCAGGCGCAGGCCGTCGCCGCCACCGGTTTTCTCGATCAGGATGCGCGCCAGCAGGCGGCCGATACGGCCGAAGCCGTACAGCACCACGTCGGTGCCCTTGCGGGCCGCGGCGTTTTGCTGGCCAACCACGTCGGCCATCTCTTCACGCACGAACTGCTCGGCGCTACGGCCGGCACCTTCTTTACGGAATTTGTAGGCCAACTTGCCCAGGTCTACCGAGGCCGCGCCGAGCTTGAGCTCGCTCATGGCTTTAAGCAGTGGGAATGTTTCGTGGACGGAGAGTTCGCTGTCGTCGGCGGAGCGATGGCGCGCAAAGCGGTGGGCTTTGAGAATCGCGATGACAGACTGGTTGATCAGGCTGCGGCCATAGATCGAGCTCACCACATTGTTATTGCGGTACAGCTGGCCGATAAGCGGAATCATCGCTTCTGCGAGTGCTTCACGGTCGATCCATTCACCAAGACACTGGTCGGGCTTCTGAGTCACGGGAACCTTCCACATGTAGGGGCAGAAAAAAGGGGCTACATTATGTCGCCCGACTGGCCGTTGAGCAATGCGCGAGGGGCAACAAAAAGCCCTTGCAAAAAAATACCTCCGCGCTACAGCCCAGTAAATACGCGGGTTCCAGAAGGCCACTAGTCCAGCGCCATCGCCGACTTGTCCGTAACCCTCCTAAACATTCACGCATTTTGGCACTACATATTGAGTCAAAACCGGTCATTGTTTGTCTTAGCCACTACATTTCCTACAAACCGTAATAGGCACAGTCAGCAACTGACAGGCGGCACCTGGGGCCGTTACAATTACCGACTTTGTCGCAACGCTTGGAGCTCAACCTTCCGTGCCCGTTCTGCGTCTACCGCTTCTCCCTGCCGCGGCAGGTAAACAGCACTGGGGCAACCTGCCCGGTGCCGCCCTGAGCCTGGCCATTGCCGAGGCTGCCAGCGCAGCCAAGCGCTTTACCCTGCTGCTTACCGCCGACAGCCAAAGTGCCGAACGGCTGGAGCAGGAGCTGAGCTTCTTCGCCCCGGATTTGCCGGTGCTGCATTTTCCCGACTGGGAAACCCTGCCTTACGACCTGTTCTCGCCGCACCAGGACATCATCTCCCAGCGCATCGCCAGCCTGTACCGCTTGCCGGAACTGGCCCACGGCGTGCTGGTGGTGCCGATCACCACGGCGCTGCACCGCCTGGCGCCGACCAAGTTCCTGCTTGGCAGCAGTCTGGTGCTGGATATCGGCCAGAAGCTCGACGTAGAACAGATGCGCACGCGCCTGGAAGCCAGCGGCTACCGCTGCGTCGACACGGTGTACGAGCACGGTGAGTTCGCAGTGCGCGGCGCCCTGATCGACCTGTTCCCGATGGGCAGCAAGTTGCCGTATCGCATCGACCTGTTCGATGACGAAATCGAGACCTTGCGCACCTTCGATCCGGAAAACCAGCGCTCCATCGACAAGGTCGACTCGATCAAGCTGCTGCCGGCGCGGGAGTTCCCGCTGCAAAAAGACGCGGTCACCCGCTTCAAGGCGCGCTTTCGTGAGCGCTTTGACGTGGATTTCCGTCGCTGCCCAATCTTCCAGGACTTAAGCAGCGGGATTACCCCAGCGGGTATCGAGTACTACCTGCCATTGTTCTTCGACGAAACCTCCACCCTCTTCGACTACCTGCCCCAGGACACCCAGGTGTTCTCGCTGCCAGGCATCGAGCAGGCGGCGGAAAACTTCTGGAACGACGTGCGCAACCGCTATGAAGAGCGCCGCGTCGATCCGTCCCGGCCTTTATTGCCGCCCGCCGAATTGTTCCTTCCCGTAGAAGACTGCTTCGCCCGCTTGAAAAACTGGCCGCGCGTGGTCGCCAGCCAACAAGATGTAGACGCCGGCAGTGGTCGGGAACGCTTCCCCGCGGGAACCCTGCCCGACCTGGCGATCCAGGCCAAAGCCACGCAACCGTTGGAAGCGCTGTCCAACTTCCTCGGTGACTTCCCTGGCCGCGTGCTGTTTACCGCCGAGTCCGCCGGGCGCCGCGAAGTGCTGCTGGAGCTGTTGGAACGCTTGAAACTGCGGCCCAAGACCGTCGACAGCTGGCCGGATTTTGTAAATAGCAAAGAGCGCCTGGCGATCACCATCGCCCCCTTGGACGAAGGCTTGTTGCTGGACGACCCGGCCCTCGCACTGATCGCCGAGAGCCCGCTTTTCGGCCAGCGCGTGATGCAACGCCGTCGCCGGGAAAAACGCGCAGACGCCAACAATGACGCAGTGATCAAGAACCTCACCGAGCTGCGCGAAGGCGCGCCGGTGGTGCATATCGACCATGGTGTAGGCCGCTACCTGGGCTTGCAGACACTGGAGATCGACAACCAGGCCGCCGAATTCCTCACCATGGAATACGCCGAGGGCGCCAAGCTCTACGTGCCGGTGGCCAGCCTGCACCTGATCGCCCGTTACACCGGTAGCGACGACGCTTTGGCACCGTTGCATCGCCTGGGCTCCGAGACCTGGCAGAAAGCCAAGCGCAAGGCCGCCGAACAGGTTCGCGACGTGGCCGCAGAATTGCTCGACATCTATGCCCGCCGTGCCGCCCGCGAAGGTTACGCGTTCGCTGACCCGAAAGCCGACTACGCCACCTTCAGTGCCGGCTTCGCCTTCGAAGAAACTCCGGACCAGCAAACCACCATCGAGGCGGTGCGCGCCGACATGCTCGCGCCCAAGCCGATGGACCGCCTGGTGTGTGGCGACGTGGGCTTCGGCAAAACCGAAGTGGCCATGCGCGCGGCCTTTATTGCGGTACACGGCGGTCGCCAGGTGGCGATCCTGGTGCCGACCACCCTGCTCGCCCAGCAGCACTACAACAGCTTCCGCGACCGCTTTGCCGACTGGCCAGTGACCGTGGAGGTGATGAGCCGCTTCAAGTCCGCCAAGGAAGTGAATGCCGCCGTTGCCGACCTGGCCGAGGGCAAGATCGATATCGTCATAGGCACCCACAAGTTGCTGTCGGACGACGTGAAGATCAAGAACCTGGGCCTGGTGATCATCGACGAAGAGCACCGCTTTGGCGTGCGCCAGAAAGAACAGCTCAAGGCCCTGCGCAGCGAAGTCGACATCCTTACCCTCACCGCTACGCCGATTCCGCGCACGCTGAACATGGCCGTATCGGGTATGCGCGACCTGTCGATCATCGCTACACCACCCGCACGCCGCCTGTCAGTGCGCACCTTCGTGATGGAGCAGAACAAGAGCACGGTCAAGGAAGCCCTGCTGCGTGAACTGCTGCGCGGCGGCCAGGTGTATTACCTGCATAACGATGTGAAGACCATCGAGAAATGCGCCGCCGACCTCGCCGAACTGGTGCCGGAAGCCCGTATCGCCATTGGCCACGGGCAGATGCGCGAGCGCGAACTCGAACAGGTAATGAGCGACTTCTACCACAAGCGCTTCAACGTGCTAATCGCCTCGACCATCATCGAGACCGGCATCGACGTGCCCAGCGCCAACACCATCATCATCGAGCGCGCCGACAAGTTCGGGCTGGCGCAGCTGCACCAACTGCGCGGCCGCGTCGGGCGCAGTCACCACCAGGCCTACGCCTATCTGCTCACGCCGCCACGCCAACAGATCACTTCCGATGCGGAAAAACGCCTGGAAGCGATCGCCAACACCCAGGACCTCGGCGCCGGCTTTGTGCTGGCCACCAACGACCTGGAAATCCGTGGCGCCGGCGAACTGCTGGGCGATGGCCAGAGCGGGCAGATCCAGGCGGTCGGCTTCACCCTGTATATGGAGATGCTCGAACGCGCAGTGAAAGCCATCCGCAAGGGCGAGCAACCGAATCTCGATCAACCCCTGGGCGGCGGCCCGGAGATCAACCTGCGCTTGCCGGCATTGATTCCCGAAGACTACCTGCCGGATGTGCATGCGCGGCTGATCCTCTACAAGCGCATCGCCTCGGCCACCGACGAAGAGGGCCTCAAGGACCTACAAGTAGAGATGATCGACCGCTTCGGCCTGCTGCCCGAACCGACCAAGAACCTGGTGCGCCTGACCCTGCTCAAGTTGCAGGCCGAGCAGTTGGGGATCAAGAAGGTCGACGCCGGGCCGCAAGGTGGGCGTATCGAATTCGAAGCGCAGACGCCGGTCGACCCGTTGGTGCTGATCAAGCTGATCCAGGGCCAGCCCAACCGCTACAAGTTCGAAGGGGCTACGCTGTTCAAGTTCATGGTGCCGATGGAACGTGCCGAAGAACGCTTCAATACCCTGGAGGCGCTGTTTGAGCGCCTTATCCCGAAATCCGCTTGAAGGACGCCGCCATGCGCTTGTTCCGCATTCTGAGCCTGTTGTTGGTGGTACTCGCGCCTTCGGCATTTGCCGACAGCCCGTACCAGGTGGAAATGATCCTGGTGCGCCAGAATGCCGAGCCGGTGATCAACAGCCGCGCCGCCCCGGAGAACTGGGACGGCGGCGCCCAGCGCCTGGGCGAGCGGCTGAACCCGCCGCGCCTGGGCAACATCGTGGAAAAATTGCGCGCCGACTCCAACTACACCGTGCTCGCGCACAAGGCCTGGGAACAGAACCTGGGCGAGCAGCCGGTGAAGATCGCGATCACCGACGGCCAGGAGCAATTCGGCCAGTTCCCTATCGAAGGCGTGCTGAGCCTGCAACTGGGTCGTTTCACCGACATCGATGCCGACTTCTGGATCAACCAGTTCGACGGCAACGGCAGCGTGATCGCCAGTGAACACCTGGCGCAGAAAGACGTACGCACCAAGAACAACCAGCTTAATTACCTGGACGGCGGCCACCTGGCGTTGCTGATCAAGATCACCTCGCTGACCGCCAAGCCGCCCAGCGCACCGCCGCCCGACATGCAGGACTGATCCAGCGCCATGCCCCTCACTTCGCCTCTGACCAAACCCCTGGCCCCTTCGTGGGCCAATCGCTTCAAAGAGCAGAGCCTGGAGCGCGGGCGGCGTTACGCACTGGAAAATCGCGTGCGTATCGTCGAGTGCGGTGACAGCACCATTACCGCCAGTTGCGAAGGCTCCGGCGGTAACGTCTATCGGCAAACCATCTCGTTGCGTGAGTCGGCCAAGGGCCTGCTGATCCTGGTGGATAGCCGCTGTACCTGCCCGGTGCACACCAACTGCAAACACATCGCGGCGGTGCTGCTCAAGGTCCAGGAAACCCTGGCCTACCCGGCGGCGACCCAGGATGCGCAACTGCTGGAAAAACTCCAGGCCGTGCTGGATAACCGCGTGGTCCTGCCGCAGGTGGTCATGGAGGATGTGCGGCCCGTGCCACGCCTGTGGCTGGCGAGCGTCGAGTTCAGCGCGTTCGAACCGCGCAACGGCAAGATGCAGCGCTATATCCAGCACCGTGCGGCACTGTCGTTCAACTACCTGGGCAATTACGTCAGTGGGCAAAAGAACGCCGATATCATCGTGCGCCAGGACACCCAGAGCCTGCGAATCAAGCGCCACCCCGAGCTGGAACAAGCCTGTCGCGAACAGCTGCGTCTGCTGGGTTTCAAGATCGCCACGCGACAGAGCAAAGCCCTGCCGGAAAGTGCCGGCGAGCTGTTCGAGATGGTCAATGACAGCGCCTGGCTGAACTTCACGCTCAACTCATCGCCAACGCTGCGGGCCGAGGGCTGGGAGCTGCAAATCGATGAAGACTTCGGTTTCGACCTGAGCCCGGTGGACGACTGGTACGCCAGCGTCGATGAGGCGCCCGAGCGTGACTGGTTCGACTTGGAGTTGGGCATCATCGTCAATGGCGAGCGGTTGAGCCTGCTGCCGATCCTGTTGAACCTGATGCGCTCCCACACCGAGATCCTCAACCCGGAAAAACTCGCAAGGCGCCGCGATGATGAACTGATCCTGGTGAATATTCCCGGGCTGCCCAACGGCCACGGCCCGCTGCAAGTGGCGCTGCCCTACGGGCGTTTGAAGCCGGTGCTGGCGACTCTCGGCGAGTTCTACCTGCAAGAAACCGGCACCACGACGTTGCGCCTGGCCAAGGCCGACGCGATCAGGCTCAACCCGCTGGAAGACCTGCCGTTGCAATGGGAGGGTGGCGAGAAGATCCGCAACTTCGCCCAACGCCTGCGGGACATCAAGGACTTCACCTGCGTGGCGCCCGAGGGCCTGAACGCAACCTTGCGCCCCTATCAACTGGAAGGCTTGAGCTGGATGCAGTCACTGCGCCAGTTGGAAGTGGGCGGGATTCTCGCGGACGACATGGGCCTGGGCAAAACCCTGCAAACCCTGGCGCATATTCTCACCGAGAAAATCGCCGGGCGCCTTGATCGGCCCTGCATGGTCGTGATGCCCACCAGCCTGATTCCGAACTGGCTCGACGAAGCAGCGCACTTCACCCCGCAACTGCGGGTGCAGGCGCTGTACGGCGCAGGGCGCAAGAAACACTTCGCCAACCTGCACGACTACGACCTGCTGCTGACCACCTATGCCCTGCTGCCCAAGGACATCGACACGCTCGCCGCCCTGCCCTTGCATGTATTGATCCTGGATGAAGCGCAGTACATCAAGAACCCGTCCAGCAAGGCCGCCCAGGCCGCACGCGAGCTGAACGCCCGCCAGCGCCTGTGCCTGAGCGGCACGCCATTGGAAAATCACTTGGGTGAACTGTGGTCGCTGTTCCACTTCCTGTTGCCGGGTTGGCTGGGCGACGTGAAGAGCTTCAACCGTGATTACCGCGTGCCGATTGAAAAACGCGCCAGTGACGTGCGCTTGCAGCACCTCAACGGTCGGATCAAACCGTTCCTGCTGCGCCGCACCAAGGAACAGGTGGCGACCGAACTGCCACCCAAGACTGAGATCATCCACTGGGTCGACCTCAACGAGGCCCAGCGCGACGTGTACGAAACCATGCGTCTGGCCATGGATAAAAAAGTCCGCGACGAAATCACCCGCAAGGGCGTGGCCCGCAGCCAGATCATCATCCTTGAAGCGCTGCTCAAACTGCGACAAGTGTGCTGCGACCTGCGCCTGGTCAACGACGCCACTCTGCCGGCGCGTGGCAGCAGCTCGGGCAAGCTCGACAGCCTGATGGACATGCTTGACGAGCTGTTTGCCGAAGGCCGCAGGATTCTGCTGTTCTCGCAGTTCACTTCGATGCTGAGCCTGATCGAAATCGAACTGAAAAAACGCGGGATTGCCTACGCATTGCTAACCGGCCAGACCCGTGACCGACGTACACCGGTGAAGGATTTCCAGAGCGGCAAGTTGCAGATCTTTTTGATCAGCTTGAAGGCCGGTGGCGTGGGTTTGAACCTGACCGAAGCCGACACGGTGATTCACTACGACCCGTGGTGGAACCCGGCCACGGAAAACCAGGCCACCGACCGTGCGTATCGCATCGGGCAGGAAAAGCCAGTGTTTGTGTACAAGATGATTGCGCGGGGCACGGTGGAGGAGAAAATTCAGCACTTGCAGAAGGAGAAGTCCGACCTTGCGGCGGGTGTTCTGGATGGCCGGACCACTGGCGATTGGCAGTTGGGTAATGAGGATATCGAGGCGCTCTTCGCACCACTGCCTAATAAGCAAGAGAAGCGCTGACTGTTAGATCGCTATCGCAGGCAAGCCAGCTCCCACACTTGAATGTATTCACACATCAAAATGTGGGAGCTGGCTTGCCTGCGATGGTCGCGCTTCGGTTTTCAGCCGATCAACTGCGCATCGCGCAACGCAGTAAGCGCTGTCAGCCAACGCGGGTCCTGCTTATAGTCCGTTGAGGCAACCGCCTGCCCACGCATACGCGCTATCCGCGCCGATGGCGTGACCTTCATCCGCTGTGCTGCACTCAGCGCCAACTCGGCCGCCGCACGGTCATTGCACACCAAGCCCATGTCACAACCAGCGGTCAACGCCGCTTCGATACGGCTGGCCGCATCGCCGACCACATGGGCGCCCGCCATGGACAGGTCATCACTGAAGATCACCCCGTCGAACTGCAACTCACCGCGCAGGATGTCCTGCAACCAGCGACGCGAAAAACCAGCAGGCTGGGCATCAACCTGCGGGTAAATGACGTGCGCCGGCATCACGGCGGCCAATTGCTTACTCAAGCGTGCGAAAGGCACCAGGTCATTGGCACGAATCTGTTCCAGGCTGCGTTCGTCATTGGGAATCGCGACGTGGGAATCGGCCTCGGCCCAACCGTGCCCGGGGAAGTGCTTGCCGGTGGCGGCCATACCGGCGCTGTTCATGCCGCGAATAAAGGCACCGGCCAGTACGGCGGCGCGCTCGGGGTCGCCTTCGAAGGAGCGAGTGCCGACCACGGCGCTGCGTTGGTAATCCAGGTCCAGCACTGGGGCGAAACTCAGGTCGAGACCCACGGCCAGTACTTCGGTGGCCATGATCCAGCCGCACTGTTCTGCCAGGTATTCAGCGTTGGGGTTATCGGCCAGCGCGCGCATGGCTGGCAGGCGCACAAAGCCCTGGCGCAGGCGCTGTACGCGCCCGCCTTCCTGGTCGACCGCCAGCAGCAGGTCCGGGCGCACCGCACGGATCGCCGCACTCAGCTCGCGAACCTGGCGTGGATGCTCGATATTGCGCGCAAAAATAATCAGGCCGCCCACTTCCGGTTGGCGCAACAGGTGACGATCCTCGGCCGTCAGCCAGGTACCGGCAACGTCGACCATCAAAGAACCTTGCAGGGCAGCAGTCATAAACCTTCCTTAAATAACGCACACAACCCGTCGGGCTGACCAGGCACGGTCAGCACGACGGGTTGCGGATAAATAGCTGAAATCGGCATGGCGGCTAGCTTAGCGGATGCTAGCGGCCACGCACACCCAGGGGCGATCAAACCTTGGCGGCGACCGGTGCAGTTTTGCTGCGTGGGCGCAATTGGGCGGCAGCCATGGTCGAGTCGGTGACGCCGGTCTCGGCGCGCATACCCGCAGCGAGGAACGGCACCATCAGGCGCATCACCTGTTCGATCGAGGTGTTCACGCCGAAATCGGTCTCGGCTATCGCTCGCAACGCCTTGATCCCGGACATGCTGAACGCCGCAGCGCCGAGCATGAAATGCACGCGCCAGAACAGTTCGATAGGCGGAATACGTGGGGCCGCCTCGTTGACCAGCAACATATAGCGGCGGAATACTTTGCCGTACATGTCTTCCAGGTAACGACGCAGGTGGCCTTGGCTCTGGCTGAACGCCAGGCCCAGCAGGCGCATGAAGATCGACAGGTCATTACCACTGCGAGGTTGCACGACCAACGCCTGCTCTACAAGAATTTCCAGCAGCTCTTCCAGGCTTGGCTTGTGATCAGCCTTGGCCTGGCGGCGCTCCAACTCACGGTCGAGGCTGGCACAGAATGGCCCCAGGAAGCGGGAAAACACCGCTTGGATCAGGGCTTTTTTCGAGCCGAAATGATAGTTCACGGCAGCGAGGTTGACCCCAGCCTTGCTGGTGATCAGCCGCAATGAGGTTTCAGCAAATCCTTTTTCCGCGAACAATTGCTCGGCAGCATCGAGAATGCGTTCAACGGTTTCCGACTGGGCCATGGCTACTCCGCCTGACAAACACTTGTTTGAAACATACGTTTCAGAGTGTGTCTTGTCAAGCCTGCGGGTTCGCTTTCCGGCCGGGCAGTCACCCCTTTCATCGCTATTTAATCACATCCCTTTCGCCGTGTAGGCAACACCCTATCTACGTTGTAGGAAGGGTGACGCATGACCGTCCAGCGGAGTCGCGCAAAAGGATGATTGCCAAGCGCAGTTCACTGTATATAATCCCAGTCACTGTATAAAAAGACAGAGCGATCAACATGCTAAAACTGACGCCACGCCAAGCCGAGATTCTGGCCTTCATCAAGCGCTGCCTCGATGACAACGGTTACCCGCCTACCCGTGCGGAGATTGCCCTGGAACTGGGGTTCAAGTCCCCGAATGCCGCGGAAGAACACCTCAAGGCGCTCGCTCGCAAAGGCGCGATCGAGATGACTCCAGGGGCTTCACGCGGTATCCGCATCCCTGGCTTTGAAGCCAAGGCCGACGAATCGACACTACCGATCATCGGCCGCGTCGCTGCCGGTGCGCCGATCCTGGCGCAGCAGCACGTCGAGGAATCCTGCAACATCAACCCGACCTTCTTCCATCCTCGCGCCGACTATCTGTTGCGTGTGCACGGCATGAGCATGAAAGACGTAGGCATCTTCGATGGCGACCTGCTCGCAGTGCATACCACCCGTGAAGCCCGCAATGGCCAGATCGTCGTCGCCCGTATCGGTGATGAGGTCACGGTCAAACGCTTCAAGCGTGAAGGCAGCAAGGTCTGGCTACTGGCCGAGAACCCTGAGTTCGCCCCGATTGAAGTCAACCTGAAAGATCAGGACCTGGTGATCGAAGGCTTGAGTGTCGGCGTCATTCGCCGCTAAAGGAGGCATCATGCAGCTCGTGCACACCCCACAACACACACAACTGTCGCTGTTCGAGGCCTTTATGGCCCAACCCCTTGCGCCCATCCTCAAGGAAACGGTCGAAGCCCCCTGGGGCGGTGAACCTGAGGCGTTCAGTGAATTGTCGTTGCGCGGTGCGGCCGAAAGCTGCCTGAACCTGCTGGCGCCAATTCTGCGCGAATTGAGCGAAGACCAGGACGCACGCTGGCTGACGCTGATCGCCCCGCCCGCCAGCCTGACCCAGGCCTGGCTGCGGGACGCCGGCCTCAACCGCGAGCGCATCCTGCTGTTGCAGCCACGGGGAGCGCAGAGCGCCCAGCAGTTGACCTGTGAGGCCTTGCGTCTAGGCCGCAGTCATACGGTGGTGAGCTGGTTGAATCCGTTGAATGCGAGCGCCAAGCAGCAACTCATCAGTGCCGCACGTACGGGCGACGCTCAGAGTTTGAATATTCGTTTGGGATAAAACTACAGCTTGGCTTGCAGTGATCGGGCTTGGAAGCCCCCTCACCACAAGACTCAGTGAAGTACGCGCGGGCCGTCGTCCTTCTCCGGTTCGCCTTCAGCCAGGCGACCTGCCATCTGCACGCCCACGCTCAACATGGCTTTAGCCACTTCCACGTGCTGGCCCTGCAGGAACACTTTGGCATCTTCGGAAAAATCCAGAATAACCAGAGAACCTTCGTCCTCAGCCCGGCGCAGTTCGATTCGGCCATCAGGCAGTTCAACAATTTCCAGAAAGGACGTTGGCATAAAAGTCTGTTCTCCACGAAAGGCCGAGATTATATCAGTCATCCACCCAGCCTCGCAGAGGAACCGGGCAGGTTTCTTTACGGCTTGATGAATGGTGCCCGGCGAGCGCCGACCTTCAGCACTCGTTCAACCCCTCACGAAAACGCAGCGCCATCTTTTTCAGCTCCTGGCGCCAGCCTTCCAACTCTTCGCGCCCCAAGGGCTTGGGCTCATCCTGTTCCAACGCCACGGCAACGATCAGCGGCTGGGTGACATCGCCCTTGGGCACATGGGGAATACGTGGTGGATGGAACATATCGGCATGGGCCTTGAGCAGCCGTGCCACCCAACTGTCAGGGCTCTGGGCCATTTCCACCAGCTCGGCCAACTCAGGGATCGCCATCGAATCGAGCACTTCACGATTCATGATCATTTCTGCACGGGGGGCACCTGCCTGGGGCAAGCGGTAGAACCCTGCAATTTCATGGCATAGCCCCAGCAACGCGCCATAGAGATGAAACAAGGCCGCTTCGCGCCCCGCCTGCACCAGCGCGATGGCATTCATCTCCTTCCCTTCCTCTGCACGGCCAAGGGCGTCCAGGGATAAACCCGCGAAGTAAATTTTCTGATTGGTACGGGTATAGAGTTCGTTGGCCATGACGGCAATCTCCACAACGAATAGGCGTGATGCTGGCTGAACAGTGTCACGGATCAGCCGAACGTACTGCAAGTGCAAATGCGGGAGGGGGCTTGCTCCCGATGGCGGTGGGTCAGTTACAGATGTATCAACTGACACTCCCTCATCGGGGGCAAGCCCCCTCCCACATTTGGATCTTCAGCGCATCCGACGGATCAAGCGCCCTGGCGCTTGTCCTCGACCTTCCACTTGCCGCCGTCGTAGAACGCTTTCCAGCCGGTAGGCTTGCCGTCCACTTCGGTCTGCACGTACTGCTCCTTGGTCTTGCGGCTGTAGCGGATTACGGCTGGGCGACCATCCGGGTCCTTCTTCGGCGCTTCACACAGGAAGTGGTACTTCGGATCGATCTCGTCCTTGTGCGGCACGATCTCCATCACCAGCGGCGCACGGGTCTCGCGGTTTTTCGGGAACTGGCTGGCAGCCAGGAACAGCCCCGATGCGCCGTCACGCAGGATGTAGGTGTCGTTGACCTTTTCGCACTTGAGCTCCGGCATCTTCACCGGATCCATCTTCGGCGGCGCCGCATCACCGCTTTTGAGCAGTTTGCGCGTGTTCTTGCAGGTCGGATTGGTGCAGCCGAAGAACTTGCCGAAACGGCCGGTCTTGAGCTGCATCTCGCTGCCGCACTTATCGCATTCCAGGCTCGGACCTTCATAGCCTTTGATGCGGTAGGTGCCCTCTTCGATCTCGTAGCCATTGCAATCGGGGTTGTTACCGCAGATGTGCAACTTGTGCTTCTCGTCCAGCAGGTAGGCGTCCATCGCCGTGCTGCAGATCGGGCAGCGGTGCTTGCCACGCAGCACCAGCGACTCGGATTCACCCTCGTCATCAGCCGCGATTTCATCGCCCGGCACCAGGTTGACGGTCGCCTTGCAGCGCTCTTTGGGCGGCAGGCTGTAGCCTGAGCAACCGAGGAACACGCCCGTGGAGGCGGTACGAATCTGCATTGGTCGACCGCAGGTGGTGCACGGAATATCCGTCATCACCGGCTGGTTGGCGCGCATACCGCTCTCAGGGTTCTCGGCTACTTCGAGTTTTTTCTTGAAGTCGCCGTAGAACTCATCCAGCACGTTTTTCCAGTCGCGTTCGCCCTGGGCCACGTCATCGAGATTCTCTTCCATGCCGGCGGTGAAGCCGTAGTCCATCAGGTTGGAGAAGCTCTCGGACAGGCGCTCGGTAACGATATCGCCCATCTTTTCCGAATAGAAACGACGGTTGTGCAGCGCGACGTAGCCACGGTCCTGGATGGTAGAAATGATCGCTGCATAGGTCGACGGGCGACCGATACCGCGCTTTTCCATCTCTTTCACCAGGCTGGCTTCGGAATAACGCGCCGGTGGCTTGGTGAAGTGCTGGGATGGGTCGAGCTTGATCAGCTTCAACGTATCGCCCTGGGCCATGTCCGGCAGCACGTCGTCATCGCCAGGCTTGGCGATTTGCGGCATGACACGGGTGTAGCCGTCGAACTTGAGGATACGGCCCTTGGCGCGCAGCTCGAAGTCGCCAGCGCCCACACTGACAGTGGTAGACAGGTATTGCGCCGGCAGCATCTGGCAGGCCAGGAACTGGCGCCAGATCAGCTCGTAGAGGCGCTCAGCGTCACGCTCCATGCCGCTCAGCTTGGCGGGCGTGGTGTTGGCGTCGGAAGGACGAATCGCTTCGTGAGCCTCTTGTGCGCCTTCCTTGCTGCTGTAGACGTTCGGCTTCTCCGGCAGATAGGTCTTGCCGAACTCGCTTTCAATATACGTGCGCGCCATCGCCACCGCGTCTTGCGACAGGTTGGTGGAGTCGGTACGCATGTAGGTGATGTAACCGGCTTCATACAGACGCTGGGCCATCATCATGGTCTTCTTCACCCCGAAGCCCAAGCGGTTGCTCGCGGCCTGTTGCAGGGTAGAAGTGATAAACGGCGCCGACGGCTTGCTGCTGGTCGGTTTGTCTTCGCGCTTGACGATGCTGTAGCTGGAGGCCTTGAGCTTCTCCAGCGCGGCCATGGCCTGGGCTTCGTTCAGCGGCTTGAAGGCCTCGCCTTTCTCGCGGGCCACTTCAAAGCGCACGTTGGCGCCCTTGGCGGTGCCGAGATCGGCGTGCACTTCCCAATATTCTTCGGGGTTGAACGCACGAATCTCACGCTCACGCTCTACCACCAGCTTGACCGCTACCGATTGCACACGGCCGGCGGACAAACCACGGGCAATTTTCGCCCACAACAGTGGCGAGACCATGTAGCCCACGACGCGGTCGAGGAAGCGACGGGCCTGCTGGGCGTTGACGCGGTCAATATCCAGCTCGCCCGGCTTGGAGAAGGCTTCCTGGATGGCTTTCTTGGTGATTTCGTTGAACACCACACGCTTGTAGCGGCTGTCATCACCGCCGATGGCTTCGCGCAGGTGCCAGGCAATGGCTTCCCCTTCGCGGTCCAAGTCCGTCGCGAGATAGATGGTGTCAGCATCCTTGGCGAGCCGGCGCAGCTCTTCGATGACCTTTTCCTTGCCCGGAAGGATTTCGTACTTGGCCTTCCAGCCATGGTCCGGGTCCACACCCATGCGCGAGACCAGCTGCTTGCGCGCTTTCTCTTTAGGGCTGAGCACCGGACCTTCGCCCGCAGCCGCCTTGCCGCGCTTGGCGGCAGGCTCCTTGCTGGCGCTAGCCGAACCGCTGGTGGGCAGGTCTCGGATATGGCCGATACTCGACTTCACCACGTACTCGTTGCCCAAGTACTTGTTGATGGTCTTGGCCTTAGCCGGGGATTCCACAATGACCAGCGATTTGCCCATGGATCGGAAAATTCCTGAATTCGAGAAGTGAAAGGCAGTTGGCGCCTGTCGCGGCAACGCTATATATAGTGGCAACAAGGTGAGGTCAAGCGCAGCATTCTGCGCGACCTGCCGTTATTGCCCTTTAAAAAGACTGGGTTCGGCCTGGACCAAAGCAAAGCGCGGGACCTGCTCGCCGTCAACTTCAACGGTCTCCAGGAACATGCTCAAGGGACGCACCCAAAAGCCGTATTCGCCATACAGTGCTTGGTAAAACACCACTTCTTCTTCGGTTTCGGAGTGCCGTGCCACGCTGAAAACGCGGTACTGCGGCCCCTTATAATGTTGGTAGAGCCCTGGTTCAACTTTCATGCTCTGGCCCTCGTACAAAATTTGTTGAAAAAAAATATTAAAAAGTTCCAAAAAACAAAAACCGGGGCACTTGGCCCCGGCTTCCGTCAACCGAACGTTTAGACGCGTTCGAAGACGGTGGAGATGCCTTGGCCGAGACCAATGCACATGGTAGCAACCCCGAGGTTGCCGCCATTTTGCTTCATCACGTTAAGCAAAGTGCCGGAGATACGTGCACCGGAGCAACCGAATGGGTGGCCCAGGGCAATCGCACCGCCGTGCAGGTTAACCTTCTCGTTCATCTTGTCGAGTACTTTCAAATCTTTCAGCACTGGCAGGGCCTGTGCGGCGAAAGCTTCGTTGAGCTCGAAGAAGTCGATATCGGAGATGGAAAGGCCCGCGCGCTTCAAGGCTTTTTGTGTGGCCGGTACTGGACCATAGCCCATGATCGCCGGGTCCACACCTGCTACCGCCATCGAACGGATCACGGCCAGCGGCTGGATACCCAGGTCCTGGGCACGCTGCGCCGACATCACGATCATGCACGAAGCACCGTCGGTGATCTGCGACGACGTACCGGCTGTCACGGTGCCGCCCTTTGGATTGAACGCAGGCTTCAACGCCGCGAGGCTTTCCAGGGTGGTGTCCGGACGAATGGTTTCGTCGTAGTCGAACAGTTTCAGGAAACCGTTCTCGTCGTAGCCGTTCATCGGGATGATCTCATCCTTGAACTTGCCTTCCACGGTCGCCTTGTGGGCGAGCTGGTGGGAACGCAGGCCGAACGCGTCCTGGGCTTCGCGAGTGATGCCGTGCATCTTGCCGAGCATTTCTGCGGTCAGACCCATCATGCCCGAGGCTTTTGCCGCGTACAGCGACATGTGCGGGTTGGGATCGACGCCGTGCATCATGCTGACGTGGCCCATGTGCTCCACGCCGCCGACCACGAATACATCACCGTTGCCGGTCATGATCGCTTGTGCAGCGGTGTGCAGCGCGCTCATCGACGAGCCGCACAGGCGGCTGACGGTCTGGCCGGCTGCGGTGTGCGGGATCTGAGTCATCAACGACGCCATGCGCGCGATGTTCCAGCCCTGCTCCAGGGTCTGGTTAACGCAGCCCCAGATCACGTCTTCGACTTCGTTCGGGTCAACCTTGACGTTACGTTCCAGCAGCTTGCTGATCAGGTGCGCCGACATGTCTTCAGCGCGGGTGTTGCGGTGCATGCCGCCCTTGGAGCGGCCCATCGGAGTACGACCGAAGTCGACAATCACGACGTCTCTTGGATTCAAGCTCATAAATATTCTCGCTCTAGTCGATTGGGCGCTTAACCGAAGAAGCTCTGGCCATTCTTGGCCATTTCACGCAGCTTCGCGGTCGGGTGGTACAGCGGGCCCAAATCAGCGTATTTGTCAGCCAGGGCAACGAACTCGGCCACACCGATCGAATCGATGTAGCGCAGTGCACCACCACGGAATGGAGGGAAACCAATACCGTACACCAGGCCCATATCGGCTTCGGCGGCGGTTTCGACGATGCCGTCTTCCAGGCAACGCACGGTTTCCAGGCACAGGGCGATCATCATCCAGTTGATGATGTCCTCGTCCGACACCTCACGCTGTTCGTAGATGACCGGAGCGAGCACTTCGTGCACCGACGGGTCGGCGACTTTCTTCTGCTTGCCCTTCTTGTCGGCCTCGTAGGCGTAGAAGCCCTTGCCGTTCTTCTGGCCCAGGCGCTTGGCCTCGTACAGCGCGTCGATCGCCGAGCGGCGGTCGTCTTTCATGCGGTCCGGGAAGCCCTCAGCCATAACGTCGCGGCCGTGGTGGCCGGTGTCGATGCCGACCACGTCCATCAGGTACGCCGGGCCCATGGGCCAGCCGAATTTCTCCATGACCTTGTCGATGCGCACGAAGTCCACACCGGCACTGACCAACTTGGCGAAACCGCCGAAGTAGGGGAACAGCACGCGGTTGACCAAAAAGCCCGGGCAGTCGTTGACCACGATCGGGTTCTTGCCCATTTTCTTGGCGTAGGCAACGGTGGTGGCAACGGCCAGCTCGCTGGACTTCTCGCCACGGATCACTTCCACCAGCGGCATCATGTGCACCGGGTTGAAGAAGTGCATGCCGACGAAGTTTTCCGGACGCTTGAGGGCCTTGGCCAGCAGCGAAATGGAAATTGTCGAGGTGTTGGAGGCCAGGATGGTGTCATCTTTGACCTGGGCTTCCACTTCAGCCAATACCGCCTGCTTGACCTTCGGGTTCTCGACAACCGCTTCGACCACCAGGTCGACGTGGCCGAAATCGCCGTAGGACAGCGTAGGACGAATGCCATTGAGCACTTCGGCCATTTTTGCAGCGGTCATACGACCTTTATCAACGCGGCCCACCAGCAGCTTGGCGGCTTCGGCCAGGCCCTGCTCGATACCGTGCTCGTTGATATCTTTCATCAGGATCGGCGTGCCTTTGGACGCCGACTGATAGGCGATACCGCCGCCCATGATACCGGCGCCGAGTACGGCAGCCTGTTTCACGTCCTTGGCAATTTCGTCGTAGGCCTTGGCCTTTTTCTTCAGTTCCTGATCGTTCAGGAACAGACCGATCAGGCTCTGGGCCGCCGAGGTTTTCGCCAGTTTGACGAAGCCTGCCGCTTCCACTTCCAGGGCTTTGTCACGACCGAAGTTCGCGGCCTTCTGGATGGTCTTGATCGCTTCAACCGGGGCCGGGTAGTTCGGACCGGCCTGGCCTGCCACGAAACCTTTGGCGGTTTCGAACGACATCATCTGTTCGATAGCGTTGAGCTTGAGTTTTTCCAGCTTCGGCTGACGCTTGGCCTTGTAGTCAAATTCGCCGCTGATGGCGCCCTTGATCAGGTTCAGCGCGGCTTCGGCCAGTTTGTCCGGAGCCACCACTGCGTCGACGGCACCGACCTTCAGTGCGTCCTCGGCCTTGTTTTCCTTACCGGCCGCGATCCATTCGATCGCATTGTCGGCACCGATCAGGCGCGGCAGGCGCACGGTACCGCCGAAGCCCGGGTAGATGCCCAGTTTGACTTCCGGCAGGCCGATCTTGGCGGTCGCGGACATGACACGGAAATCCGCTGCCAGGCACATTTCCAGGCCGCCACCCAACGCAATGCCATTGATCGCGGCAACAGTCGGCACGTTGAGGTCTTCGAAATCGCTGAAGATCTTGTTGGCTTCGAGGTTGCCAGCCACCAGCTCGGCATCGGGCAGCTTGAAGTTGTCGACGAATTCGGTGATGTCAGCGCCGACGATGAACACGTCCTTGCCGCTGGAGACGATCACGCCCTTGACCGAAGCATCTGCTTTGATGGTGTCTACGGCCTGACGCAATTCATTCAGGGTTAGACGGTTGAACTTGTTGACGGACTCACCCTTGAGGTCGAATTTCAATTCGACGATGCCACTTTCAAGAGCCTTAACCGTGATGGCTTTACCTTCGTAAATCATCAACTGATCTCCACGATATGGAAGCTGAACAGTACACACCGGACGCTGGTCGCTGGTTTGACATTGACAGTTGCATCAATGCTCACGCCAATCAGCCAGGCACACCCGCCAGTGCGATAGTCGGGATTCTGTAGGAGTCGTCTGACAGGCAAACGCTCAATTCATACGCCCGTTTGATTTGGGTACGCCACCTTCATCCAATTCCGAGCAATTGTCAATCGCTCCAAAGGCTAGGAAAAACGCGACTTTCCAGTCATTTCAGAACCCGGACCACAGGCAGGCAACCCGTCAATATTCAAATATTCACAAGATCAATAATAGAAAAGATGTGGGAAGCGGCTGTACAGAAAGGGATATACGGCTAGGCTAGCGGGAACTTGCAGATTTACCGGCCTGCCTGGCCACCTCCAGCCCGATGATGAAGTCGGGCTTTTTATTGCCCGGCCTCTGTAGGAGTGTCAGGCCAAGGCCCTGAGCAACGCATCAATATCCTTCAACACACTCATGTCGCCCTTCTCGCCCCAGTACAAGGCGATCATCTGCTTGTCGGCCTCGACCTTGTAGACGTTCGCCGGCAGCGTCGCAAAATACGGCAACAACTTTTCATCCACACACTCTTCGCGCCATTGATTGACCCACACACCCGGCTCCAACTGCCAGTAACTCCAGATAGCCGGCGTGCTCCCACGCCGCGGTCGACAGTACTGCGCACAAGGGCTCGGCGGCTCTTGCTTGAGCCAGTGCGGCCATTCCTGGGGCGCCAACTGCATGGCCAGGCCGATGCGGCGTGCCTCCATGCGCAGGGCCATGCGCCCGCTCTGCCCACGCGACGGGCGCAGCCAGGCCAGGGGGCTTAAAACCACCGCAAGGATTGACACCACTATCCACACCGTCATATGTGTACTCCCGAATTTCTAGATGAGCGGATTTGACCTGACGCAACCCCATCCGCTTGAAAGCAGCCATACTGAACTTATTGCAGTCCCTTGGAGGAACGCCTCATGCCCTACAAACATATTCTGGTCGCTGTCGATCTGACCGAAGAGTGCGATCCGGTGATCAAGCGCGCGCAGGAATCCGCATTGGCCAATGGCGCCATACTGTCGCTGGTGCATATCGTCGAGCCCATGGCCATGGCCTTTGGCGGTGACGTACCGATGGACCTTTCCCAGTTGCAGCAACAACAATTCGACCAGGCCAAGGAGCGCCTGGACCGTTTGATTCTCAAATACCCGCACCTGAAAAAGGAAGACTGCCACCTGACATACGGCCAACCGCGTCAGGAAATCCACCACTTGGCCAAGGAAAAGGCCTGTGACCTGATCGTGGTCGGCAGCCACGGCCGTCATGGCCTGGCACTGTTGCTGGGCTCCACCGCCAATGATGTATTGCACGGCGCGCCTTGCGATGTACTGGCCGTCAAACTGGCAAAGAGCTCGTAAGACCGATGAAGGTCTAATGTGGGAGCTGGCTTGCCTGCGATAGCAGCCTGTCAGTTGATGCATCAGGTGGCTGTTACACCGCTATCGCAGGCAAGCCAGCTCCCACAGTTGAATCGCATTTCATATTAAAAAGCCCGGCGCTCATAGAAGAGTGCCGGGCTTTTTTATTGCGGTGCGATTACTCAGGCATCCAGCTCGGCCCAACGCTCAACCAACGCTTCCAGCTCCTGGTTCAACGTCTCCAGGGAAGCGATGACCTTGGCGGTTTCAGCCGCGGGTCGCAGATAGAAACCGGCGTCAGCCATTTGCGCTTCGACCGCAGCAATCTGCTGTTCCTTGGCGTCGATCTCACCCGGCAAGGCTTCCAGCTCACGCTGCAGCTTGTAGCTGAGCTTCTTCTTGGCCGCGGGTGCAGCTTCCTGGGCCGGTGCAGCCTCTTGCACAGGAGTCACCACCGCCGAGGTCAGGTCGGCCTTGCCGGACTTGCTCTCGGTCACGCCCAGCAGACGTGGCGAACCACCCTGACGCAACCAGTCCTGGTAACCACCGACGTATTCGCGCACCTTGCCTTCACCTTCAAAGACCAGGGTGCTGGTGACCACGTTGTCGAGGAATTCCCGGTCGTGGCTGACCATCAGCACAGTGCCGTTGAACGTCAGCAGCACTTCTTCGAGCAACTCAAGGGTTTCCACATCCAAGTCGTTGGTCGGTTCGTCGAGCACCAGCAGGTTGGCCGGTTTGCTGAACAGCTTGGCCAGCAGCAAACGCGCGCGCTCACCACCAGACAGGGCCTTGACCGGCGTACGCGCACGTTGCGGGCTGAACAGGAAGTCGCCCAGGTAGCTGAGTACGTGGCGGCTCTGGCCGTCGATGTCGATAAAGTCGCGACCTTCGGCGACGTTGTCGATCACGGTCTTTTCCAGGTCCAACTGGTGGCGCAACTGGTCAAAGTAGGCCACGTCGATGCGTGTGCCCTCTTCCACCTTGCCGCTGGTCGGCTGCAGACCGCTGAGCATCAGCTTGAGCAAGGTGGTCTTGCCGGTGCCGTTGGCGCCCAGCAGGCCGATACGGTCGCCGCGTTGCAGGACCATGGAGAAGTCCTTGATCAGGAACGGGCCGTCCGGGTGATGGAAGCTGACATTCTCCAGCACCATTACCTGCTTGCCCGACTTGTCGGCGGTGTCCAGCTGGATATTGGCCTTGCCGGTACGCTCGCGGCGCTCACTGCGCTCCACGCGCAAGGCTTTCAAGGCACGTACGCGGCCTTCGTTACGGGTGCGACGGGCCTTGATGCCCTGGCGGATCCAGACTTCTTCCTGGGCCAGCTTTTTGTCAAACAGCGCGTTGGCGGTTTCTTCGGCAGCCAAGGCGGCTTCCTTGTGCACCAGGAAGCTGGCGTAGTCGCCGTTCCAGTCGATCAGGCCGCCACGGTCCAGCTCGAGGATGCGCGTGGCCAGGCTCTGCAGGAAAGCACGGTCGTGCGTGATAAACAGCACGGCGCCCTGGAAGTCCTTGATGGCTTCTTCAAGCCAGGCGATGGCGCCGATGTCCAGGTGGTTGGTCGGTTCGTCGAGCAACAGCAGGTCCGGCTCGGACACCAGCGCCTGGGCCAGCAGCACACGGCGACGCCAGCCCCCGGACAATTCGGCGAGGGTCTTGTCGGCCGGCAGTTGCAGGCGGCTCAGGGTGCTGTCCACCAGTTGCTGCAAGCGCCAGCCATCACGGGCTTCGAGGTCTTGCTGGACGTGCATCAGCTTGTCCAGGTCTTCCTCGGTGACGCAGTTCTGCGCCAGGTGATGGTATTGCGCGAGCAACTCGCCGACGCCGTCCAGACCTTCGGCAACCACGTCGAACACTGTCCGTCCGTCGGCCACCGGCAATTCCTGCGGCAATTCGCCGATCTTGAGGCCCGGGGCACGCCAGACAGAGCCGTCATCAGGCTTCTGGTCGCCTTTTACCAGCTTCATCATGCTGGACTTGCCGGTGCCGTTGCGGCCGATGATGCACACCCGCTCACCACGGGCGATCTGCCAGGACACCTTGTCCAACAACGGCATGGCGCCGAAAGCAAGGGACACATCGCTGAATTTGAGCAGGGTCATACGCTTCTCCAAAAACTGGGCGCGCATTCTACCTGACTTGAGGGTGGGATGCGGTCGGCATTTTCTCTATTGACACGTTCTGTAGGACATTTCCGGCGAACTTGAACGAACCAGACGGCAAAGCTTTCGCGGGCCGCTGGCAAAAGGCTAAGCTAGAGGCAATCAGTGTCGGCAGTGCCGGTGCTAGTCGTGATTTCTCTGCACGGACGTCTCATGCGCAGTCGCCTTTTCAACTTTTTATCTTGTCTGCTTCTTTCCGCCACTGCCGTTCAAACCGCCCAGGCGGTGGACCTCACCACCCAACGTCAGTATTACGATCAAGCCAAACGCGCCCTGGCCAAGGGCGACAGCGGCCCGTACATGCAATACAGCCAGGCCCTGGCCGACTACCCGCTCACGCCGTACCTGGCGTATGACGAGCTGACTGCACGCCTGAAAACCGCGAGCAACGAGGAAATCGAACAGTTCCTCGCCAAACACGGCGACCTGCCCCAGGCCAACTGGATGAAACTGCGTTGGCTGCGCTGGCTGGCCGAGCGTGGCGATTGGCAGACCTTTGAAAAGTACTACGACACCAAGCTCAATTTCGTCGAGCTGGACTGCCTGCATGGCCAGTACCAGCTCAGCCACAATCTGAAGGCTGAAGGCTACAAGACCGCCGAAAAGTTGTGGATGACCGGCAAATCCCAGCCCGCCGCCTGTGACGCCACCTTCGGCCAATGGGCCGCTGCCGGCCAACTGACCGAACAGAAGATTTGGGACCGCACCAAGCTCGCCGCCGAAGCCCGCAATTACGCGCTGGCCAACAGCCTGGTGAAGACCCTGCCAACCCTCGGCGTCCAAGGCCGCCTGATGGTGGATGTGGCGCAAAAGCCTGACATGCTCAGCGATCCGTCACGCTTCCTGCCGGCCACCGAGGCGATGTCTGACGCCGTCGGCCTGGGCCTGCGCCGCCTGGCCCGCCAGGATCCGGACAAGGCCATGGCCCTGCTCGACGGCTACGCCAGCAGCATGCACTTCTCCCGTGACGAAAAGGTGTCGATTGCCCGCGAGATTGGCCTGACCCTGGCCAAGCGCTTCGACCCACGTGCGCTGGACGTGATGACCAAGTACGACCCGGAACTGCGCGACAACACCGTGTCCGAATGGCGCCTGCGCCTGCTGTTGCGCCTGGCACGCTGGGAAGATGCCTACCAGTTGACCCGCAAACTCCCACAAGACCTGGCCACCACTAACCGCTGGCGCTACTGGCAGGCGCGCAGCCTGGAGCTGGCCGAACCGAAAAACCCGCAGGCCCTGGTGCTGTACAAAAACGTGGCCAAGGAACGGGACTTCTACGGTTTCCTTGCTGCTGACCGTTCCAAATCCCCTTACCAGTTGAACAACAAGCCGCTGGTGATGAGCCAGGCATTGGTCAACAAGGTCCGCAATACCCCCGGGGTGCGCCGCGCCCTGGAGTTCTACGCCCGTGGCCAGATCGTGGACGGTCGCCGCGAGTGGTACCACGTCAGCCGGCACTTCAACCGTGACGAGATGGTCGCCCAGGCCAAGCTGGCCTACGACATGAAGTGGTACTTCCCGGCGATCCGTACCATCAGCCAGGCGCAGTACTGGGACGACCTGGACATCCGTTTCCCGATGGCGCACCGCGACACATTGGTGCGCGAAGCCAAAGTGCGCGGCCTGCATTCAAGCTGGATATTTGCCATTACCCGTCAGGAAAGCGCGTTTATGGACGATGCCCGCTCCGGCGTTGGCGCCAGCGGCCTGATGCAACTGATGCCCGGCACCGCCAAGGAAACCGCACGCAAATTCAGCATCCCCCTGGCCTCCCCGGCCCAGGTGCTGGACCCGGATAAAAATATCCAGCTCGGCGCCGCCTACCTGAGCCAGGTGCACAGCCAGTTCAACGGCAACCGTGTGCTCGCTTCCGCCGCCTACAACGCCGGCCCCGGCCGCGTGCGCCAATGGCTGCGCGGTGCAGACCACCTGAGCTTCGATGTGTGGGTTGAAAGCATCCCGTTCGACGAAACCCGCCAGTATGTGCAGAACGTGCTGTCTTATTCGGTGATCTACGGGCAGAAGCTCAATTCGCCGCAGCCGCTGGTGGATTGGCATGAGCGATACTTCGACGACCAGTAAGGCACTGAACCTGCTTCCAATGTGGGAGGGGGCTTGCTCCCGATAGCGGTGGGTCAGCAACAAAACTGCTGATTGACACTCTGCTATCGGGAGCAAGCCCCCTCTCACATTGGTATTTCTGCAATGCTTGTGGCGCTAGTGATCTGCGCTGAACTGCAGCGCCGCCAACCGCGCATACAGTGGATTGCTCGCAATCAACTCCTGGTGCGTGCCCACCGCCACCAGTTTGCCCTGATCCATCACCGCTATTCGATCGGCATTCTTGACGGTCGCCAGACGGTGAGCGATCACCAGTGTGGTTCTTCCTTGCATCAATTGCGGCAGTGCTTGCTGGATCAGGTGCTCACTCTGCGCGTCGAGGGCGCTGGTGGCTTCGTCCAGCAGCAGGATCGGCGCGTCGACCAACAAGGCGCGGGCGATGGCCAGGCGTTGGCGCTGGCCGCCAGAGAGGCCCAGGCCACCGTCGCCGAGGTGGGTCTGGTAGCCCTCGGGCATTTGCAGGATGAAATCGTGGGCATGGGCGATGCGCGCAGCGGCTTCGACCTGGGCCATGGTGGCGGACGGGTTGCCGTAGCGAATGTTGTCCTCGACGCTGCCGAAAAACAGCGCCGGGCTCTGGGACACCAGTGCAAAGTGGCGACGCAGGTCCAGGGGGTCCAGCTCGGTCAGCGGGCGGCCTTCGAGCAGGATGCGCCCTTGCTGGGGATCGTAGAAGCGCAGCAGCAGGTCGAAGATTGTCGATTTACCCGCGCCTGATGGGCCTACCAGCGCCAGGGTTTCGCCGGGATTGATGGTCAGGTTCAAGCCATCAATGGCGTAACTGTCCGGCCGTGAGGGGTAGCAAAAGCGCAGATCTTGCAGCTCCATGCGGCCACTGACCCGCTGCGGCAAGCGTTCGCTGCCATCGGCCGGCGCCTGGATGTCGTTGCTCGACTGCAACAGCTCACCGATACGCTCGGCCGCACCGGCAGCGCGCTGCAACTCGCCGAGCACTTCGCTCAGAGTGCCAACCGCACTGCCGACTATCAGGCTATAGAACACAAACGCCGCCAGCTCACCGCCGGAAATGCGCCCGCTGATCACGTCCATGCCACCTACCCATAGCATCACGCCCACGGCGCCGAGCACCAGCATGATCACCAGGGTTATCAGCCAGGAGCGTTGCAGGATGCGTTTACGTGCGGTGGTGAACGCGTCCTCCACGGTAACAGCGAAACGCTGTTCGTCCTGCACCTGGTGGTTGTAGGCCTGCACCGTTTTGATCTGGCCCAAGGTCTCGGCGACATAGCTGCCGACGTCGGCAATACGATCCTGGCTCAGACGCGACAGGCTGCGCACCCGGCGCCCGAAGATCAGGATCGGCGCCAGTACCAGCGGCAGCGCCACCACCACGATGCTGGTGAGCTTGGGGTTGGTGATGAACAGCAACACGATGCCGCCGATGACCATCAGGGCGTTGCGCAGGAACAGCGACAGCGATGAGCCGATCACCGATTGCAGCAACGTGGTATCGGTGGTCAGCCGCGACTGGATCTCCGAGCTGCGGTTGTTCTCATAGAAGCCTGGGTGCAGGTAGATCAAGTGATTGAACACTTGCCGGCGAATATCGGCCACCACGCGCTCGCCAATCCACGACACCAGGTAAAACCGCGTGAACGTACCCACAGCCAGGCCCAGTACCAGCACCATGAACAAGCCGATGGACTGGTTGAGCAAGTGCGGTGACTGGGTCATGAAACCCTGGTCGACCAGAAGGCGAATGCCCTGCCCCATGGACAAGGTGATGCCGGCGGTGACGATCAGCGCCAGCAAGGCGCCCAGGGCCTGCCAGCGGTAGGGCGCAATAAAGCGGCTGGCCAGGCGGATCGCACGGCGTTGACGGGTTGAGAGCATGGAAGGCACCACCAATGAGGAATCTGTACTTCAACATTGGGGGAACTTGCGCAAATAACAATGAGTCAGGTTAATTATGCCCGCCGATACAGGCCGCTAGAGGCTATCGGTCTAAGACTCATCTGGAAATATGTACCGGTTTCTGGTGGACTGGGTGTTCGAACCGATGAGCGTGCAAGGAGTTGTAACAGCGCGTTCATGCGGGGGATTTAAGATAGGTACACAACCTGATGAGGAGACAGGCCATGACCTTGCAAGATAGCAGCAACGCCAAGATTGAAGTGATCCGCCAGCAGCAGGTGTTGCCTTGCTCGTATATCGATGCCAAGGGCCGCGAGGTGCAGATTACCGAAGAGATGATCCAGCAAGCCTGCAGCGAGCTGGAACAGCGACTGGTCAAACCTGCCCAGCAAGGCTGAAGTGCCCACGCTCTTTCAAACCCGGCCCAGGTGGCCGGGTTTTTTATGGGTGTTTACAGCGTTTCAGCGCCCAAAGCCGAAACGATAGCCGACAGCGCCGTCGACTCGCCCTTGATGCGCACTTTCAGGCCATCTATCTCACGGCGCTGCGGGTAGTGCTTGCGCAGCAAATCGAAGGACTGGCGCTGCTCCTGCACGGTCCCCACCAGGCTGCGACGAAAATCTGCATCATCACGGCGCGGGTCGTACACGCTGCGGCACAGGGCCGCCAGTGCCCAGGCCGGATCGGTTGAAGCGTTAAGGTGGACTTCGGCCAGCCACGGTGCCGGCAATAAATCACTGAGCTGAACGCTCGGTTCGTGGCCCAGGTGCGCGCAAAATGCCTGGTAGATCTGCGCGGTGCCGCGCTGCTTGCCATCGAGGCTGTAGCCGGCGATATGCGGCGTGGCCAGCACGCACAGGTCAGCCAGGTCGACGTCCACTTGCGGCTCGCCTTCCCACACATCCAGCACCGCTTGCAGGTCTTCGCGGGCCAGCAGCACCTCGCGCAGCGCGGCGTTGTCCACCACCGCGCCACGGCTGGCGTTGATCAGCCAGGTGCCGGGCTTGAGTTGCTCCAGGCGCTGGCGGTCGAATAAATGCCAGGTGGCGCCATTGCCGGACTTGATCAGCGGCGTGTGCAAGCTGATCACATCGCACTGCTCGATGATCTGTTGCAGGCTGACGTAGTCGCCGTCCTCGGCGATCTGGCGCGGCGGGTCGCACACCAGCACGTTCCAACCCAGGCCCTTGAGGACCTTGACCAGTCGCCCGCCCACCTCACCGGCACCGACGACACCGTAGGTGCGCGAGCCCAACTCGACGCCTTCGATTTCGGCCAGGGTGTGCAAGCTGCCGAGTACGTAATCCACAACCCCCCGCGCATTGCAGCCAGGCGCGCTGGCCCACTGGATCCCTGCCCGCTTGAAAAAGTCCAGGTCCAGATGGTCGGTGCCGATGGTGCAGGTGCCGACAAAGCGTACGTTGCTGCCTTCGAGCAGGGCACGGTTGACGTTGGTCACCGAGCGCACCAGCAGCACGTCGGCCTGCTCGACGGTAGCGCGGTCGATGGACCGCCCAGGCACGCGGCGAATCTCGCCAAATCCCTGGAAAAAGTCATCAAGCAGCGGAATATTTTCGTCGGCAACAATCAGCATGGCAGGCTCCTTTGGCGGATCAGCAGTGTACAGGCATGGGATTCAACTAACACAACAGATCCCTGTGGGGCTGCATTACAAATCAGCAACACAGGTTTTTTCCTGACCACTGCGTCAAAGCGTAGAATCCGCCGTCCTTGCGACTGCTTTTTTATTGGACACCTGTACGTGAACACTGCCACCGCTACCCTTTCCCGCCCAGCCCGCATCAGCCGGGAAGTGCGCGGCCTGCTGACGCTGGCCTTGCCGATCATGATCGGCCAATTGGCAACTACTGCGATGAGTTTTGTCGATGCGGTGATGGCCGGGCGTGTCAGCCCCCAGGACCTTGCGGCGGTCGGCCTGGGTAACTCGATCTGGATCCCGGTGTACCTGCTGATGACCGGCACCTTGCTGGCCACCACGCCGAAAGTGGCCGAGCGCTATGGCGCGGGCAAACTCACCGAGATCGGGCCGTTGGTGCGCCAATCGTTGTGGTTGGCCGTGGTGGTCGGCCTCTGCGGTGCGGTGCTGTTGCTATGTGCCGAGCCGATCCTGCATGCGATGAAGGTCGAGCCCGACCTGATCGAGCCGTCCATGGGTTACCTGCACGGCATCGCCGCGGGGATGCCGGCAATTGCGCTGTATTACGTGCTGCGCTGCTTCAGTGATGGCCTGGGTCGTACGCGGCCGAGCATGGTCATGGGCCTGTGCGGCCTGGCGCTGAATATTCCGCTGAACTACATCTTCATCTACGGCCACTTCGGCGTACCGGCCATGGGCGGCGTGGGTTGCGGCTGGGCCACGGCCATTGCGATGTGGGTGATGATGCTCGGCCTGGCTGGCTGGACGCGCTGGGGCCCGGTGTACCAGAGCAGCGAACTGTTCAAGCGCTTTGACTGGCCGAAATGGGCGGTGATCAAGCGCATCCTGGGCATCGGCCTGCCGATTGGCGTAGCGATCTTCGCCGAGTCGAGCATATTCGCGGTGATTGCCCTGTTGCTTGGCAGCCTGGGCGCCACCGTGGTTTCCGGCCATCAGATCGCGTTGAATGTCAGTTCTTTGGTATTCATGATCCCCTACTCCCTGAGCATGGCCGTGACCGTGCGCGTCGGCCAGGCCCTGGGGCGTGGCGAACCGCGTGAAGCGCGCTTCGCCGCCGGGGTCGGCATGGGCACTGCACTGGCCTATGCGTGCCTGTCGTGCAGCCTGATGCTGGTGTTTCGTGAGCAGATCGCGGCGATCTACACGCCCGACCCGGTGGTCATCCACCTGGCGTCGATGCTGATTGTGTTCTCGGCGCTGTTCCAGTTCTCCGACTCGATTCAGGTCACTGCCGCCGGTGCTTTGCGCGGCTACCAGGACACCCGGGTGACCATGGTGCTGACCTTGTTCGCCTATTGGGGCGTGGGGCTGCCGGTGGGTTATGCCCTAGGGCTGACCGACTGGCTCGGCGAACCCAGCGGCCCAAGCGGTTTATGGCAAGGGCTGATCGTGGGTTTGAGCTGTGCGGCAGGGATGTTGCTGGTGCGCCTGGCGCGCAGTGCACGCCGGCGCATTCGTGCCGAAAAGGCGCTGGCTTAATCGGCTTTCTTGCGGATCCAGTACAGGTAGGTGCCAGCATCTTCCTGTTGATCCACCAGTTCGTGGTCAAGAAACACGCAGAATTTGGGAATATCACGACGGGTCGACGGGTCGGTGGCGATCACCTTGAGCAAGCCGCCCGCCGGCAGGTCACGGATGTGCTGGTGCAGCATCATCACCGGCTCCGGGCAGTTGAGGCCGGTGGCGTCGAGGGTGCCGTCTACGGGTAAATCAACACTCATACTTCACTCCTGAAACAGGCCCGCTCTTATGTGGGAGCGGGCTTGCCCGCGATGACGGGGGCACATTCAACATACATTTCGACTGTTATACCGCTTTCGCAGGCAAGCCAGCTCCCACAATTATTATCAGCGGCTTTTGGATTTCTTTACGTCTATCAGACGACGCAAGTGGCACGTCACTTCCTCTCGGTCGTGGTACAGCTGCTTGCAACCGATTTCCACCCGTATGCCACGCGCCTTGAAGCCCTCTTCGATGCGTTCGAGCAGGCGCTTCACTTCGGCGTAACGCTGCTTCATCGGCAACTTCAGGTTGACCACTGCCTCACGGCAATGCCCCTCGCCGATCCAGGTTTCCAGCAGCGCCGCGTTGCGCGCAGGCTTCTCGACGATATCGCAGACCATCCAGTCCACCGGCTGCTTGGGCACGAAGGTGAAGCCATCAGCCATCAAGTGCTGCACCAGGCCGGTGTCCATCAGGCTTTCGGCCATGGGGCCGTTGTCGATGGCGGTGACCAGCATGCCACGGTTGACCAGTTGCCAGGTCCAACCGCCCGGCGCTGCGCCGAGGTCGACGCCGGTCATATCACCGTGCAGGCGCTCGTCCCATTGGTCACGGGGGATAAAGTGATGCCAGGCCTCTTCCAGCTTCAAGGTCGAGCGGCTGGGCGCGTCACGCGGGAACTTGAGGCGCGGGATGCCCATCGGCCACATTGCCGAGTTGTTCGACTCGGCCAGCCCCATGAACACTTCGCGGCCGCTCTTGAAGGTCAGCAACAGGCGCGGCTTGCTCGGGTCGTCCACCAGCTTGCCGGCGCCCAGCAGGGCTTTGCGCAGGTGCACTTCGAATTTTTTGCAAAAGTTGGAGAGTTCCTTGCCGTCATTGGTGTCGACCATTTCCAACCACAGGCTGCCGCACACCGGGAAGTCGCGCAGGTGGGTAAGGATCACGCTGATGCGGTCGGTTTCCGGCAGGTCGATAAACACCCCGCGTGCCCACTGCCTTGGGAAGATCAGCTCGGCGAAGCGCTGGCCGTGCATCAAGCGCTGGGCGCCGTCTTCTTCCGTGCAGACAAATTCGGCGCAGGCGCTGCCGGTCTTGGCCTTGGCGTAGCCGGAAACGTTCAGGCGCGCGGCGTGTTCCGCGATCTCGGAACAGACTTCGCCTTCAAAACCCGGGCGGCAGTGCATAAAAAGGGTGTTCATCTACTCTCCTGGTGAATCAACTGACCTTGCGCTATCGCAATGCCTGTCATGAAAACGCGCGCATGATAGCCGAGTTCGGAACCTTGGGCTCGGCGATAGAGTCCAGTTATTAGCCTGCTAATGAAAACAGCGCTAACGTGTTAGCTCTGTTCGTCCCGCCAGGTCCGTGGCCGTGCGGACCATAAGGAGTCATGTAATGTCATCCCTTGATAGCCTGAGAACCCTTAAGACACTGCAAATAGACAGCAAGACCTACCACTACTTCAGCCTGCCCGAAGCCGCCAAGAGCCTGGGTGATCTGGACAAGCTGCCGATGTCGCTCAAGGTACTGCTGGAAAACCTGCTGCGCTGGGAAGATGCCAAGACCGTTACCGGCACCGACCTCAAAGCCATCGCCGCCTGGCTCAAAGAGCGCCAGTCGGACCGCGAGATTCAGTATCGCCCCGCCCGCGTGCTGATGCAGGACTTTACCGGGGTGCCCGCGGTGGTCGACCTGGCCGCCATGCGCGCCGCCGTGGCCAAGGCCGGCGGTGACCCGCAGCGCATCAACCCGCTGTCGCCGGTGGACCTGGTGATCGACCACTCGGTGATGGTCGACAAGTTCGGTACCACCAGCGCCTTTGAGCAGAACGTTGACATCGAAATGCAGCGCAACGGCGAACGCTACGCCTTCCTGCGCTGGGGCCAGAGCGCCTTTGACAACTTCAGCGTCGTGCCACCTGGCACCGGCATCTGTCACCAGGTGAACCTGGAATACCTGGGCCGCACCGTGTGGACCAAGGACGAAGACGGCCGCACGTACGCCTTCCCCGACACCCTGGTCGGCACCGACTCCCATACCACCATGATCAACGGCCTCGGCGTACTCGGCTGGGGCGTGGGTGGGATCGAAGCCGAAGCGGCCATGCTCGGCCAGCCGGTGTCGATGCTGATTCCGGAGGTCATCGGCTTCAAGCTCACCGGCAAGCTCAAGGAAGGCATCACCGCCACCGACCTGGTGCTCACCGTTACACAAATGCTGCGCAAGAAAGGCGTAGTGGGCAAGTTCGTCGAGTTCTACGGCGACGGCCTGGCCGACCTGCCCCTGGCCGACCGCGCCACCATCGCCAACATGGCGCCGGAGTACGGCGCTACCTGTGGCTTTTTCCCAGTGGATGAGGTGACGCTGGACTACCTGCGCCTGTCCGGCCGCCCGGCTGAGACGGTCAAACTGGTGGAGGCCTACACCAAGGCCCAGGGCCTGTGGCGCAACGCCGGCCAGGAACCGGTGTTCACCGACACCCTGGCCCTGGACATGGGCAGCGTCGAAGCCAGCCTCGCCGGGCCCAAGCGCCCCCAAGACCGGGTATCCCTGCCGAATGTCGGCCAAGCGTTCAGCGACTTCCTCGACCTGCAATTCAAACCCACCAGCAAGGAAGAAGGCCGCCTGGAAAGTGAAGGCGGTGGCGGCGTGGCCGTGGGCAACGCCGATCTGGTCGGTGAGGCCGATTATGAATACGAAGGCAACACCTATCGCCTGAAAAACGGCGCGGTGGTGATCGCCGCCATCACCTCCTGCACCAACACCTCCAACCCCAGCGTAATGATGGCGGCCGGGTTGGTGGCGAAAAAGGCCGTGGAAAAGGGCCTGACCCGCAAACCTTGGGTCAAGACCTCGCTGGCCCCAGGCTCCAAGGTGGTCACCGACTATTACAAGGCCGCGGGCCTCACCCAGTACCTCGACAAGCTCGGTTTTGACCTGGTGGGCTACGGCTGCACCACCTGTATCGGTAACTCCGGGCCGTTGCCCGAGCCTATCGAAAAAGCCATCCAGAAGGCCGACCTCGCTGTGGCCTCGGTGCTGTCGGGTAACCGCAACTTCGAAGGCCGCGTGCACCCGCTGGTGAAAACCAACTGGCTGGCCTCGCCGCCCCTGGTAGTCGCCTATGCGTTGGCCGGCACTGTGCGCATCGACATCAGCAGCGAGCCGCTGGGTAACGATCAGAACGGAAACCCGGTGTACCTGAAGGACATATGGCCCAGCAGCCAGGAGATCGCCGACGCGGTGGCCCAGGTCAGCACCAGCATGTTCCACAAGGAATACGCCGAGGTGTTCGCCGGTGACGAGCAATGGCAGGCGATTGAAGTGCCGCAGGCAGCGACCTACGTGTGGCAAAAGGACTCCACCTACATCCAGCACCCACCGTTCTTCGATGACATTGCCGGCCCGCTGCCGGTGATCAAGGACGTCAAGGGCGCCAACATCCTGGCCCTGCTCGGTGATTCGGTGACCACCGACCACATCTCCCCTGCCGGCAATATCAAGACCGACAGCCCGGCTGGACGCTACCTGCGCGAGCAAGGGGTGGAACCGCGTGACTTCAACTCCTACGGCTCGCGCCGGGGCAACCATGAAGTGATGATGCGCGGCACCTTTGCCAACATCCGTATCCGCAATGAAATGCTGGGCGGCGAGGAAGGCGGCAACACGCTGTATATCCCCACCGGGGAAAAAATGGCGATCTACGATGCATCCATGAAGTACCAGGCCTCAGGCACGCCGCTGGTAGTGATCGCAGGCCAGGAATACGGCACCGGTTCCAGCCGCGACTGGGCGGCCAAGGGTACCAACCTGCTGGGGGTCAAGGCGGTGATCGCCGAGAGTTTCGAGCGTATCCACCGCTCCAACCTGGTGGGCATGGGCGTGTTGCCGTTGCAGTTCAAGCTGGACCAGAACCGCAAGACGCTCAAGCTCACCGGCAAGGAGAAGATCGACATCCTCGGGCTGACCGATGCCGAGGTCGAACCGCGCATGAACCTGACGTTGATGATCACTCGGGAAGATGGCAGCAGCGAGAAGGTTGAGGTGCTGTGCCGGATTGATACCTTGAATGAAGTGGAGTACTTCAAAGCGGGTGGGATCTTGCACTACGTATTGCGGCAGTTGATCGCGTCATAAGCAACACTGCAAACCAATGTGGGAGGGGGCTTGCTCCCGATGGCGGTGTATCAGCTAGGCATTTGCTGACTGATCCACTGCTATCGGGAGCAAGCCCCCTCCCACATTTGGCTGCATTTCAAGTCAAGAAATCACAATCAGCCGAACAACCACTTCCACAACAGCACCAACACCACCACCGCCAGCACCGGCCGCGCAATGCGGTACGCCTTGGGATGCTTGCGCTTCCACTGCTTGACCTGGCCACTGAACTTGTCGCTGAAGGTCTTGCTCCAGGCATAGGCCTGGTTGATGCCGCCCACGCGTTCGTCGTCGAGGTTCTGCGGCGCAGTAGCACGGCCCAGCTGCTTGCTGACCCAGCGGTTGACGCGGGTCATCACACGGTTGCTCAACGGCCGTTCGATGTCGCAGAACAGGATCACGCGGGTCTGCTCGGTTTCGTTCTTCACCCAGTGCACGTAGGTTTCGTCGAACATCACGTCTTCACCGTCGCGCCAGGCGTAGACCTGGCCGTCGACGAAGATGCGGCAGTCGTCGGAGTTCGGCGTGGACAGCCCCAGGTGATAACGCAACGAACCGGCGAAGGGGTCGCGGTGCGGGTTCAGGTGGCTGCCGCCTGGCAACAGCGCGAACATCGCGCCCTTGACGTTGGGGATGCTGCTGACCAGGGCCACGGTTTTGGGGCACAGGGCCTCGGCCGATGGCAGGGGTTTGTCGTACCACTTGAGGTAGAAGCGCTTCCAGCCTTTCTTGAAGAACGAACCGAAACCGGCGTCGTTGTTCTTTTCGGCGGCGCGGATGTAGCCCTCGTCGAACAGGTGCATGGCCTCTTCGCGGATCACTTCCCAGTTGTCCTTGAGCACGTCCAGTTCCGGGAACTTGCTGCGGTCCAGGTACGGCTTGGACGGCACCGCGGAAAACAGGTACATCAAGGCGTTATACGGGGCGAACAGCGCCGAATGGTTGACGAACTGGCGCAGCATCGGCAAACGGGCCTTGCCACGCAGGTGCACATACAGCGTGCTGCCGATAAACAGCAGCAACACCGACAGTTTGGCGGCCAAAGAAAAGGTCATGCAGCAACTCCTGGAAATAAGCGCCTGGCCGGCAAACTTGCGTCAACGGGAAACCAGACGTAACAGCCGGCCATGATAAACACTTGAGCCATTATGCAGAAGGCCCACGCCGACCGGATGACTTACATCAACCTTGTGGGACCGCTTTGAAGATCAGGCCTGGTTTTCCTGGTCGGTAAACACATCGCTGAACAACATGCTCGACAGGTAGCGCTCGCCGGAGTCCGGCAAAATCACCACGATGGTCTTGCCTTGCATTTCCGGCTTCTCGGCCAGACGTACTGCCACAGCCATGGCGGCCCCGCAGGAGATACCGCACAAGATACCCTCTTCCTGCATCAGCCGCAGGGCCATGGCCTTGGACTCTTCGTCG
Source organism: Pseudomonas sp. HN8-3 (assembly GCF_020790195.1). Classification (NCBI taxonomy): domain Bacteria; kingdom Pseudomonadati; phylum Pseudomonadota; class Gammaproteobacteria; order Pseudomonadales; family Pseudomonadaceae; genus Pseudomonas; species Pseudomonas sp. HN8-3. The sequence continues at coordinate 1,704,742 of NZ_CP086206.1, read as the reverse complement.
GTCGCCAACTCCACGCGGTCGACCATCGACAGATCGAGGTTTTTTGGCACAAACCCGGCGCCGATACCCTGGATCTTGTGGGGGCTGGGCTTGATTTCTTCCCCCGCCAAGGCCTGGGTGATCACCGGGGAAACCATGGGTTCCACGGCCACCGACAGGATCGGCTTGCCCGCAGTGTTCTTGATATAGCGTGACACCCCGGTGATGGTGCCGCCGGTCCCCACGCCCGCCACCAGCACATCCACGGCGCCGTCGGTGTCGTTCCAGATTTCCGGGCCGGTGGTTTTCTCGTGGATCGCAGGGTTGGCCGGGTTTTCGAACTGGGCCGGCATAAAGTAGGTGGTCGGGTCGCCGGCGAGGATTTCACCGGCCTTTTCGATGGCGCCCTTCATGCCCTTGGCCGGCTCGGTCAGCACCAGCTCGGCGCCCAGGGCCTTGAGCACTTTGCGGCGCTCAAGGCTCATGGACGCCGGCATGGTCAGCAGCAATTTATAGCCACGGGCCGCCGCGACAAACGCCAGGCCGATACCGGTATTGCCGGAAGTCGGCTCGACAATGGTCATGCCTGGCTTGAGCTTGCCGCTGCTTTCGGCATCCCAGATCATGCTTGCGCCAATGCGGCACTTCACTGAATAACTCGGGTTACGCCCTTCGATCTTGGCCAGAATCGTCACGCCACGCGGTGCGATGCGGTTGATCTGAACCAGGGGCGTGTTACCGATGGAATGCGCGTTGTCTGCAAAGATACGGCTCATGAGGGATCCTGTTGGCGACTTTGAAGAAGGCCCCAAGGGTATGCCTCGTTCTCCAGGGCGTCCAGACGGGGGAACGTTGCGTTCATCAGAACAGTCAATCTCCTACAAGCAAGGAGAACTGCCCCATGAAACGTCGTTACAGTTGGCCGTTAGGGACAATCGCCGCTCTGGTGCTGGTCCTGATTGCCTTGAATATCGCGCTGCCCTACCTGGTGCGCAATTACCTGAACGAGAAACTCGCCAACATGGGCGATTACCGCGGCGAAATCGCCGATGTGGACCTGGCCCTGTGGCGCGGCGCCTACCGGATCAACGGCTTGCAAATCGTCAAGGTGGACGGCAAGGTCCCGGTGCCGTTCGTGAAGGCGCCGCTGATCGAGTTCGCCGTGAGCTGGCATTCACTCTGGTACGACCACGCCGTCGTGGCCGAGGGGCATTTTGTGCGTCCGCAGATCAACTTCGTCGATGGCGGTGCCAACAAGCAGGCGTCCCAGACGGGTAAAGGCACCGACTGGCAGGAACAACTGCGCAAGTTGCTGCCGATCACCCTCAATGAAGTGCGCATCGAAGACGGCGAGATTGCCTTCCATAACTTCAGCTCCAAGCCCCGGGTCAATATCAACGCCACTGGGGTCAACGCCAGCTTCTACAACCTGACCAATGTGGTGGATGTCAAAGGCAAGCGCGACGCCCGCTTCGAAGGCAAGGCACTGCTGCAAGGCCAGGCGCCGCTGGAGGCCAATGCCACCTTTGATCCGCTGAGCGATTTCGAAGAATTCGAGTTCCGCTTCCGCGCCCGCGACCTGCAACTCAAGCGCATGAACGACTTTGCATCGGCCTATGGCAAGTTCGACTTCAAGGCCGGCACGGGCGACGTGGTGATCGAAGCCCAGGCTGAAAATGGCCGACTCACCGGCTACATCAAGCCGCTGCTGCGTGACGTAGAGGTGTTTGACTGGCAACAAGATGTTGAAAACAAGGACAAGAATATCTTCCGCTCAATCTGGGAGGCCGTGGTCGGAGCCAGCGAGACGGTGCTGAAAAACCAGCGCAAAAACCAGTTCGCCACCCGTGTGGAGCTCAGCGGTAGCGTGCACCAGCAGAATGTCAGTGCGTTTTCTGCGGTGATCGCAATTCTGCGCAATGGGTTTATCCAGGCGTTCAATGCCCGGTATGAACAACCCAAGCCATCGGCGGATTGAGCCTGACCCGCCATTCAGAGACTGAATGCCCCGTCTGCGTTCACAGTCGCCGGGGCTGCGGGGTATAGTCGGGGCATTGATGAATCCGAGGAATGACCGATGAAGTTCGAAGGCACCCAGGCCTATGTGGCTACCGATGACCTGAAACTGGCCGTCAACGCCGCCATCACCCTGGAGCGGCCATTGCTGGTCAAGGGCGAACCGGGCACTGGCAAGACCATGCTTGCCGAGCAACTGGCCGAATCCTTCGGTGCCAAGTTGATCACCTGGCACATCAAGTCCACCACCAAGGCGCATCAGGGCCTCTACGAGTACGACGCAGTGAGCCGCCTGCGCGATTCGCAACTGGGCGTGGACAAGGTTCACGACGTGCGCAATTACCTGAAAAAGGGCAAGCTCTGGGAAGCCTTCGAGTCCGAGGAGCGGGTGATCCTGCTGATCGACGAAATCGACAAGGCCGACATCGAGTTCCCCAACGACCTGTTGCAGGAACTCGACAAAATGGAGTTCTACGTCTACGAAATCGACGAGACCATCAAGGCCAAGAAGCGCCCGATCATCATCATTACCTCCAACAACGAAAAAGAGCTGCCGGATGCATTCCTGCGCCGCTGCTTCTTCCACTACATCGCCTTCCCCGACCGCACCACCCTGCAAAAAATCGTGGATGTGCACTACCCGGACATCAAGAAAGACCTGGTCAGCGAAGCGCTGGACGTGTTCTTCGATGTGCGCAAGGTTCCGGGCCTGAAGAAGAAGCCTTCCACGTCCGAACTGGTCGACTGGCTCAAGCTGCTGATGGCCGACAATATTGGCGAAGCGGTGCTGCGCGAGCGCGACCCGACCAAGGCCATCCCACCGCTGGCCGGCGCTTTGGTGAAAAACGAGCAGGATGTGCAATTGCTGGAACGGCTGGCGTTCATGAGCCGCCGCGGTAATCGCTGATGCTGCTCAACCTGTTCAATGAAATGCGTGCGGCCAAGGTGCCGGTGTCGGTGCGCGAGCTGCTGGACCTGATCAACGCGCTGAAACAGCGCGTGACCTTCGCTGACATGGACGAGTTCTACTACTTGGCCCGAGCGATACTGGTCAAGGACGAGCGGCATTTCGACAAGTTCGACCGTGCCTTCGGTGCCTATTTCAATGGCCTGGAAAAACTCGATGACCATTTGCAGGCGCTGATCCCCGAAGAGTGGCTGCGCAAGGAATTCGAACGTTCGCTGAGCGATGAAGAACGCGCGCAGATCCAGTCCCTCGGCGGCCTCGACAAGCTGATCGAGGAATTCAAGAAACGCCTGGAAGAACAGAAAGAACGCCATGCCGGCGGCAACAAATGGATCGGCACTGGCGGCACCAGCCCGTTCGGTTCAGGTGGCTACAACCCCGAAGGCATTCGCGTCGGTGACGCCGGCAAGCGCCAGGGCAAGGCGGTGAAAGTCTGGGATCAGCGCGAGTACAAGAACCTCGACGATCAGGTGGAACTGGGCACGCGCAACATCAAGATCGCCCTGCGCCGCCTGCGCAAGTTTGCACGTCAGGGTGCGGCCGAAGAGCTGGATATCGACGGCACCATCGACCACACCGCACGCGATGCCGGCTTGCTGAATATCCAGATGCGCCCCGAACGCCGCAACACCATCAAGCTGTTGCTGCTATTCGACATCGGCGGCTCGATGGACGCCCATGTGAAGACCTGCGAAGAGCTGTTCTCGGCGTGCAAGACCGAGTTCAAGCACCTGGAGTACTTCTACTTCCATAACTTCGTGTACGAGTCGGTATGGAAGAACAACCAGCGCCGCACCTCGGAGCGCACCTCCACCCAGGACCTGCTGCATAAGTACGGCGCCGAATACAAAGTGATCTTCATTGGCGATGCGGCCATGGCGCCCTATGAAATCACCCAGGCCGGCGGCAGCGTCGAGCACTGGAACGAGGAGCCGGGGTATGTGTGGATGCAGCGCTTCATGGCCAAGTACAAGAAGCTGATCTGGATTAACCCCTACCCGAAAGATACCTGGGGCTATACGGCTTCCACGGGGATTGTGCGGGAGTTGGTAGAGGATCAGATGTACCCGCTGACGCTGCGCGGGTTGGAAGAAGGTATGCGTTTTCTCTCGAAATAGGCGGTGTTTTGACCGGCCTCATCGCAGGCAAGCCAGCTCCCACATGTTGACTGCATTTCAAGGTTGGAATGCATTCCTCTGTGGGAGCTGGCTTGCCTGCGATGCTTTTAGCGATCGGCAAACCGCTGCAAAAACTTGGTGTGCTGCCGATGCGCCGCCTCCTGCACCACCGGTGCCAACCGCACCTTCTCCCCCGGCAAACACTGCGCCAGCCGCGCCAAGGATAGAGGCGTCAACGCGCCCAACCGCGGATAACCGCCGATCGTCTGCCGGTCATTGAGCAACACAATCGGCTGCCCATCCGGGGGCACCTGGATCGCGCCCAACGGAATCCCTTCGGAAATCAACGACGGCCCCTGGTACTGCAACGGCGTGCCGAGCAAGCGCATACCCATGCGGTCGGCGCGGCTGTCCAGCGCCCATTCGGTGTTGAAGGCGTCGAATAAACTCTGCCCGCTGAACTGGCCGATCTGCGCGCCGATAATCACGTCCAGTGAGGCACCGGATTGCAACTCCGGCTTGGCCAGCACCTTCATTGCACCGCCCGTACCGGAATAAGCCAACCGCCCGCCTTCAGCCAATGCCTTGCCGAAACCGTCCACCCCGCCCAACGCTTCGCGCACGACCGTGGCACAACTGCCAAGTACAGCCGGGGCATCGAACCCACCGGGCGCCGCCAGATAAGCGCGTGCCCCATTGAACGGCTGGGTAAAGCGCAGTCGCTGGCCCTTTTGCAGGATAAAACTGCGACCGGGGCTAATGGCGCGCTCATCGATATAGGCGCCCAGGTCTGCACCGGCCAGTGCCAGCAGGCAATAATCCTCGGCCTGCACGGTGAAACCACCCAGGGTGATCTCCACCACCGGCGCATCCAGGGCATTGCCCAAGAGCCAGTTAGCCCAGGACATCGACACCCAGTCCAGTGCGCCGCCCTGGGTTACACCCAGGTGGCGCACGCCAAAACGCCCGGCGTCCTGCAACAGGCACAGCGGCGTGCTGGCCTCGATCATCAAGCGGCTCATGCCAGCGCCTCCAACGGCGTGTCATCGCCACCCAGGTTGACGAATTCGGTGTGGCTGACCGGGGCGAAGCGCACCGTGTCGCCGGGCTGCATCAGGCTGTAGCCGTCGCGCTCACGGTCGAAGAGTTTGGCCGGGGTGCGGCCGATCAGGTTCCAGCCGCCCGGGGACACCACCGGGTACGCAGCAGTTTGCCGTTCGGCAATGCCGACGCTGCCAGCGGCCACGCGTTTGCGCGGCGTGTTGAGGCGCGGTGTGGCGAGGCTTTCATCCACCAGGCCCATAAAAGCAAAACCCGGCGCGAAACCAAGGGCGAACACCTGGTATTCATGGGCGCTGTGGCGGCGGATCACGTCCTCTACCGTCAGCCCGCTGCGCTGGGACAACAGGGTCAACTCCGGGCCGACGCTCAGGTCGTACCACACCGGCAGCACGTGGCACTGGCCGCTGCCCTGGGCCTGGGGTTGCAGGTCCGTGAGCGCAAGGTCGATCAGCTCCCGAGCCTGTGTCGGGGTCAGCTCCCTGAGGTCGTAATGCACCATCAAGGTGGTGTAGGACGGCACCAGATCCACCAGCGCCGTGCCGAACTCTGCGCGCAAACGCTGCGTGGCAGCGAGCATCCACGGCATGTTGGCCTCGGCAATCACCTCAAACAGACGCACCATCAGGCAGTCGATGGCCACCACTTCAATGCGTGGCTTCATGCTGTATGCAACGCTTGGCGGATACGCTGCACCGCGGCCACCGAGCTGGCGTTGTCGCCATGCACGCACAAGGTATCGGCCTGCAAGGCCAACGGGCTGCCGTCGCTGGCGACCAATGCCGCGCCACGGGAAATGGTCAGGGCCTGCTGCACGATAGTGTCGCTGTCGTGGTGCACCGCGCCGGGCAACTGGCGGGAAACCAGATGGCCCTTGCTGTCGTAGGCGCGATCGGCAAAGGCTTCGAACCACAGGGTCACACCGTATTCGTCACCCACAGCTTGGGCGGCGCTGTTGTCACGGGTAGCCAGCAGCATCAGCGGCAGGTCGCCGTAGGCGGCCACGGCCTGGATCACCGCACGCAACTGCGCGGGGTTGGCCATCATGTCGTTGTACATCGCACCGTGGGGTTTCACGTAGCTGACGCGCCCGCCCTGGACCCGGCAGATGCCGTCCAGCGCACCGATCTGGTAATGCAACAGATCCTGGATTTCCTGCGGCGTGTAGTTCATTGACCGTCGGCCAAAGCCTTGCAGGTCTTGATAGGCCGGGTGAGCGCCCACTTGCACGCCATGCTTGAACGCCAGGCTGACGGTCTTGCGCATGATGCTCGGGTCGCCAGCATGGAAACCGCAGGCCACGTTGGCGCAATCAATGAACGGCATGACTTCGGCGTCCAGACCCATGGTCCAGTTGCCAAAGCTTTCGCCAATGTCGCAGTTCAGTAGCAGGCGGCTCACGGTGGTCGCTCCTGTAGGTTTTGTTTTTTTGTAGTGTGGGATTTATTACACAGAACTCGCAACTTGTCCTGGCACCCCAACGACGCTTATCGTGGAACGGCTCGATTTTTGGCGCTTGCCCGGTGCGACGTCCAACTAATAAAAACCGATCCATGCATAAGAAAAAGTTGATCCCATGAATTTGAAGTTCCTCGAAACCTTCGTCTGGGTGGCCAAGCTCAAGAGCTTTCGCCTGACTGCCGAGAAGCTGTTCACCACCCAGGCCTCTATTTCCAGCCGCATCGCCGTGCTCGAAAGCGAGCTGGGGGTGAAGCTGTTCCTGCGTGACTCCCGGGGCGTGAGCCTGACCCCGGAAGGCTTGAAGGTGCTCGATTATGCCGAGCAAATGATGGTGACCATGCAGGGTTTGAAACAGTCCCTGGAGACCACCAGCAGCAAGGTCGGGCGCATTCGGATCGGCGCGATGGACACGGTGATCCACACCTGGCTCAGCCCGCTGGTGGCAGAACTGATGAAGCTGTTCCCGCTGGTGGAAATCGAGCTGGTCGCCGATACCGCGCTGAACCTCAGCGATCAGTTGCAAAAAGGTTTTCTCGACCTGATCCTGCAAACTGACCTGCTGCGCCTGGAAACCGTGCGCAGCCTGGAACTGGCCAGCCATCCCATGGCCTGGATCGTCGCCAGCCACTCGATTTACAACCGTGACTACGCCTCCCTCGCCGAACTGGCTCAGGAGCGCATCATCACCTACTCGAAAAACTCCCACCCGCATCAGGACGTGCTGAGTCTGATGCAGGCCAACGGCGTGGCCGCGCCCAGAATGAACTGTGTGAACTCGGTGTCGGCGATTACGCGATTATTGCGTGACGGCTTCGGCATCGGTGCCCTGCCGCCGGTGCTGGTCAGTGAAGAGCTGGCGCGGGGGGAATTAGTGATGCTGCCGATGGCACAGCGCCTGCCGAACTTGCAGGTGGTGGTGTCATGGCGTGTGGGGGTGGAGTTGGTGGAGGAGATTGTGGGGTTGTGCCAGAAGGTAGTGGCAAGGTATGCCGAGGAAGTCGGTGCAGAACGCATGCAACTGCATAAACCCGATTAAAACTGTGGGAGCTGGCTTGCCTGCGATAGCGGTGGGCCATCGTGCACATCTGTGACTGGACCACCGCTATCGCAGGCAAGCCAGCTCCCACATTGGACCGAGTCGGCCCTGACTTATAGGCCCTTCAAGTCCCGCTCTTCGATCGGCCGGCTCTGGCGCAAGCGCCGGCCACCCAGCACTACCCAGTCGATCAGGCGATACAGGCACTCGATGCCGAACGACAACAGCATCGCCCCGCCCAAGCCCCAGCCCATGGCTTCGGGCGTCAGCAGAATCTGGTAGCTGTAGCCATTCCAGGTTTCCAGGCGGATATCCGGGTCGGCGGCTACGGCCACTTGCAGGGCGCGGATGTACCACGGGCCTTGCATGGCCTGGAATTGCTTGTCCAACTCAAGCTGGCGATCAAGCATCGCGCCCAGGCTGCTGGCGTCGCTCTGGAAAACCGGGTCATCGCTGGCGCGGTAATGCGCCACCAGCGCTTGCATGTCCCCGTTGAAGAACTGCTGCGCGGTCGACTCAAAGCCGCGCAAGCCAGTCTGCGCCTCGATCAGGTGGGCTTCGACGCGCTTGGCGTAATCGTTGATAAACCCCGGCACTTGCACGCCGACCAACAAGCCAATGGCAAACAGCACCAACCGCAGATAGCTGAGCAACATGGTCGATTCCTTATTCGGTAACGCCCTGGCTGACGCATTCACCGCGTCGCCACAGGCTCCATTGGCCCGGTTCATAGCGGGTCCAGTTTTCGTTGTCGGTCAAAGGCTCGGTGGCGATGACGGTTACCACGTCATTGGGCGTCGTTTCGGCCTGAAAATCGACGATCACGTCGACATCTTTCAAGCGTGCGGGGCCAAACGGCGCGCGCCGGGTAATCTGCGCCAGTTTGGTCGAGCAGTAGCAAAACAGCCAGTCGCCGTCGCTGAGCAAGCAGTTGAACACGCCCTTGCTGCGGTATTCGGCGCAGGCGGCGATCAGGTCCGGCAGCACTTGCTCGATGTCCACAGGCTCAGGGAAGGCTTCGCGCACGCGGTTGAGCAGGTCACAGAAGGCCGCTTCGCTGTCGGTATCGCCGACCGGGCGGTAAAACGTGGCGCGCGGGTGGAAGTCGGCCAACTGGCCGTTATGGGCAAAACACCAGTTGCGGCCCCACAGCTCACGCACGAACGGATGGGTATTGGCCAGGCTGACCTTGCCCACATTGGCCTGGCGGATATGGCCGATCACCACTTCGCTCTTGATCGGATAGCGCTGCACCAACAGCGCCACTTCAGACTCACTGCTCGCGGCCGGGTCCTGGAACAGGCGCAGGCCACGGCCCTCATAGAAGGCGATGCCCCAACCGTCGCGGTGCGGGCCGGTACGCCCACCGCGCTGCATCAGCCCGGTAAAGCTGAACACGATATCGGTGGGGACGTTGGCACTCATGCCCAATAATTCACACATGCCAGGGCTCTCGCTGCAGGGGCAGTCTACGTTTAAAGGCGCGGCTCGACCCGCATACCACCAGCAGGCGCCGGGCGACGGAACGGTTCGTCGTCTTCCGGCTCGGCGGCCAAGGCGGCATCTGCAGCAGCCTTGCGCTCACGGCGAGCGCTGGCCGCGCGTTCGATGGGCCAGCGGATCAGCACAAACACGATGTACAGGGCAAACACGATCATCGTGTACATGAACAGATCGGAGATCGCCCGCCAAGCGTTGTTGCCGACCTTGAGCACCAGGTCCAGGGCGGTAATGGCCACGGCCGGCGCAAACTGGGTCTTGACCGGGTCGACGATGGTCGGGCTCAGTAACAGCACCGCCATCAGCAATTGCAGCGGCTCGCGCAGCCAGCGCCAGACCCAGCGGGTCATGCGCCACCACACTAACAGGCAGCCCAAAGCGGCGAAGGCGTAGAGGCCCCAAGCGGTCAGATAGTCGTTCTCGGTCATGGTGTCCATGGCAAGGCTGGCAAAGAGGCGGCTATGATAACGGCTTTTGCGTGTCGCGGCTGCAATGCCGGCCACCGTCCGCCAGATAGGGAATTATCCATGCCTATTTCCACCGCTCCGATTGCCCGCAAGGCCCCAGGCGCAGACCCCTACGCCTGGCTGCAGGAGCGCGACACCCCTGAAGTGCTCGATTACCTCAAGGCGGAAAACGCCTGGCAGGAAGCCCAACTCGCCGACCAGCAGGCTTTGCGCGAAACGCTGTTCGAAGAGATCAAGGGCCGCATCCTCGAAACCGATCTGTCCCTGCCCTCCCCCTGGGGCCCGTACCTGTACTACACCCGCACCACCGCCGGTGACGAATACGCACGCCACTATCGCTGCCGCCGCCCGGCCGATGACAGCAACCAGGTGGACGAGAGCAGCGAAGAACTGCTGCTGGACCCGAACGTCTTGGCCAATGGCGGCTTTTTCTCCCTCGGCGCGTTCAGCATCAGCCCCGACCACCAGCGCCTGGCCTACAGCCTCGACACCAGCGGTGAAGAGATCTACACCCTGTACGTGAAGGAATTGGCCACCGACAAGGTCAGCGAACTGGCGTTCGACAACTGCGACGGCAGCATGACCTGGGCCAATGACAGCTTGACGCTGTTCTTCGGCGAACTCGACGACACCCATCGCCCGCACAAGCTGTATCGCTACCGTCTGGACGGTACGGCGGCGCAGGAAGTGTTCCACGAGCCCGATGGCCGTTTCTTCCTGCACTGCTACCGTTCCAGCTCCGAGCGCCAACTGCTGCTGGCTCTGGGCAGCAAGACCACCAGTGAGATCTGGGCACTGGATGCCGATCAGCCGCACCTGGCCTTCACCTGCCTGGCGCCGCGCGTCGAGGACCACGAATACGATGTCGACCACGGCAAGCGTAACGGCGAGTGGACCTGGTTTATTCGCAGCAACCGCGACGGCATCAACTACGCGCTCTACCTCGCCGCCGATACCGGTACGCCGCCTACCGAGGCCGACTGGCAGAACCTGATCCCTCACAGCGACGAAGTCATGCTCGACGGCGTGAGCCTGAACGCCAGCGCCATGACATTGAGCCTGCGCATCGGCGGCCTGCCGGTCATCGAGGTGCACCCCGAGGGCGTACCGGCTTATCGCGTGGAATTACCCGACGCCGCCTACAGCCTCTACGTACAAAACAGCCTGGAATTTCCAAGCGACAACATCCGCCTACGCTATGAGGCCCTGAACCGTCCCGCCCAGGTGCGTCAGCTAGAGCTGGCAAGCGGCGCGCAGGTGGTGCTCAAGGAAACCCCGGTACTCGGCACATTCAACGCCGACGACTACGTCAGCCAGCGCCTGTGGGCCACCTCTGCCGACGGCACCCAAGTGCCCATCAGCCTGGTGGTCAAGCGTGATCAACTGGGTAAACCCACCCCGCTGTATCTGTACGGCTACGGTGCCTACGGCTCAAGCCTGGACCCATGGTTCTCCCACGCACGCCTGAGCTTGCTGGACCGAGGGGTCGCGTTTGCCATCGCCCATGTGCGCGGCGGCGGTGAGCTGGGTGAAGCCTGGTACCGCAACGGCAAGCAGGAACACAAACAGAATACCTTCAGCGATTTTATCGCCTGCGCCGAACACCTGATCACCGAGGGGCTGACCACTTCCAGGCAACTGGCGATCAGCGGCGGAAGTGCCGGCGGCCTGTTGATTGGCGCGGTGCTCAACCAGCGCCCGGAACTGTTCCAGGCGGCGATTGCCGAAGTGCCGTTTGTCGATGTGCTCAACACCATGCTCGATCCGGAGCTACCGCTGACCATCACCGAGTACGACGAATGGGGCAACCCCGAGGAACCCGAAGTGTATGCGCGCATCAAGGCTTACGCGCCATACGAAAACGTCAGCGCCCAGGCGTACCCGGCCATGCTGGTGATTGCCGGCTACAACGACAGCCGCGTGCAGTATTGGGAGGCCGCCAAGTGGGTGGCCAAGCTGCGCGATACCGCCACTTCAGACAACCTGTTGCTGCTCAAGACCGAGCTGGGCGCCGGCCATGGCGGCATGAGCGGGCGCTACCAGGGATTGCGTGACGTAGCGCTCGAATATGCGTTTGTGTTCAAGGCGCTCGGGCTGATCTAAGCACTTGATGGAGCGGTCCTGTCTGAACGCAGGACCGCCTTGACTGTTTTAACCGCCGGGCGTCTTCGGCTTGCTGTCGTTCTGCTGCAAGCCGGGGACAGTCTGGTCCTTGGGCGGCGTGGGCAACACGATGGGCACCAACGGTGGCGTACCGTTCGTCTTGGGCGTGGCGGGCGGGCTGACTTGAGGGTACAACGTCGGGGTCGGCGTACCCGGCGCGCCTGGGGTTGGTGCGGGCGCGACCGGTACGGTTTGCAACTCCTGAGCCTGCGCCGCAGCGGATATGAGCGCGCTCAATACAATGACCGTTAGAATGCTGCACTTCATCGATGGCTCCATGGCCTGACCGGAATGCCTTAAGGCTACTCCCAACTGCGCAAGAATGCCCTTCCCAATGAGATTTCCATGAAACGTTTCGTTCTGCTGGACACTACTCCGATCCCCGACAACGGCGGCGCCTTGTGCCTGTTCGAGTATGGCGAGGATTTCGTCATCAAGATCCAGGGCGGTGACGGCGGCCAGTTGATGAACACGCGCATGCACGGTTCCGAAGACGCCCTGGCGGAGATTCCCTGCCGCAAGGTCGCCGGTCGCCCGAACTCACGCGTGCTGATCGGCGGCTTGGGCATGGGCTTTACCTTGGCCGCAGCACTCAAGCATTTGGGCAAGACTGCCGAAGTGGTGGTGGCCGAACTGGTGCCGGGCGTCGTGGAATGGAACCGTGGGCCACTGGGAGAAAAATCCGGGTGCCCCTTGCAGGACCCGCGCACGGTGATTCGTCTGGAAGATGTGGCCAAGGTGCTACAGGCCGAGCCCCAGGGCTTCGACGCGATCATGCTTGACGTCGACAACGGTCCCGAGGGGCTTACGCAAAAGGCCAACAGCTGGCTGTATTCCGCCGGTGGCCTGGCCGCCTGCGCCAAAGCCCTGCGGCCCAAGGGCGTGCTCGCCGTGTGGTCGGCCAGTGCCGATAAGCTGTTCAGCGACAAACTGCGCAAGGCCGGCTTCAAGGCTGAAGAGGTTCAGGTGTTCGCCCATGGCAATAAAGGCACGCGGCATACCATCTGGATTGCAGAAAAGCTCAAGGGCTGAATCACCATCGGTCAAATGTGGGAGGGGGCTTGCTCCCGATAGTGGTGTGTCAGCTTGCCTATCCTTAACAGACACACTGCTATCGGGAGCAAGCCCCCTCCCACATTTGGTACTGCTTCAGTCTCTGGATTTGCGGTAATCGATCACGTACGGCACTTTCTTGTCGAAGGTCTTTTCCAACTCCTTTTGATCCAGCTGGGTCATACCACCCAACTGCCGGGCAGTGAAACCGCTGTCGCCGACCATTGCCCCCGGCGCCAGGCTGACCATGCGCTTGGCGACAGCCTCGATGGCACCCTTGTAGCCGCCCTTCTTGTTCAGGTTGTACTGGCCCAGATCAATCTGCGTGCGCAGCCAGTTGCCCCAGTAGAACTCCAGAAATTCCGGCGCAATCGCACCCTCGTTTGGCTTGCCGTACGCGGCCTTACGGGTGAAATACACCAGGCTGCGGAACGTGTCGTCCTGCAGGTTCTTGAAGCCCAGGTGCGCCGGCAGTTGCTCCGCTGGCAACGCCTGGCCCCGATTGTCCTTGAGCCAGACCTTGCGGGCCGCTTCCATCCGCTGCCAGAACGTGGCGAGGTTGGGGCTGGAACTGAAGTCGTCGGTGACCTTGACCCACATTTTCAAGCGCGGGCCAGCGCCGGGTGTTTCCCACAAGGTAGTGAAACTGTGATGACCATCGGTCAGGTAAAGCTGGCCGCCGGGGCCCACCACCACGGTTTTCATATCCTGCGGGTAGGTGCCGACCGGGTGCTTGCAGGTAAAGCTGTCGGGCCTTAGCAGCTCGGCGTTTTTCTGCACCTGGTCAGCCTCGCCCTGGCCGTTGGTTTCGCAGTATTCATCGAAAGCCTTGGCCGGCTTGTCGGCGAACAGCCCGAGGCTGTAGTAGATCTGGTCGAAACCCACCACGGCCTGGGTGGGGTGCAATTGCTCCAGGGCCACCTCGATCACCTGCCCGGGCTGCGGCGTAGAGAACGCCTGGGCCTGAGCGGTAACCACACAGAGCACAAGCCCGATAGTCCATGAATACAGACGCATAAATTTCAAATCCTTATCAGTCAGTGAAGCAATCCCTAGGGGTGATTTTCAGCGTAAGCGGCTAGAATCAACCTTATCCGTGACCCACCAAATAGCCAGGAGCCATGATGAGCTCGACCAACCCGCCCTCCCACACCGCCAAGCTGGACCGCATCCTCGCCGACGCCCAGCGCGACCGCGAAATGGGCTACCGCGACAAAGCCTTGAAGATGTACCCCCACGTGTGCGGTCGCTGCGCCCGTGAATTCGCCGGCAAGCGTTTGAGTGAACTGACCGTACACCACCGCAACCATAATCATGATGACAATCCCCAGGACGGCTCCAACTGGGAATTGCTGTGCCTGTACTGCCACGACAACGAACACTCGCGCTACACCGACCAGCAGTATTTCGGCGAAGGCTCCACCAGCAGCCCGAGCATTGCCAAGGCGACGCACAATCCGTTTGCGGCGCTGGCGGGGTTGATGAAGAAAGACGACTGAAGATCGTCCTTGTCTGTACTGGCCTCATCGCAGGCAAGCCAGCTCCCACATTTGGAATGCATTCCCCTGTGGGAGCAGGGCTTGCCCGCGATGACGATCGCCCAAGCACTGCATACCCCCAGGCCGTATAATCGCCGTTTTTCTCCAAGGCACCCTTCCCCGTGGGCAATAAACGCTACAGCTGCATCGGTCTGTATAACCCAAAATCCCCCGAAAACGTCGGCTCGGTGATGCGTGCCGCCGGTTGCTACGGCGTGGCCTCGGTGTTCTACACCGGCGTGCGCTACGAGCGCGCCCGGGATTTCATCACCGACACCAAGAAGGTCCACCACGACATTCCGCTGATCGGCATCGACGACCTGAAGAAGATCCTGCCCCTGGGCTGCATCCCGGTTGCCGTGGAACTGGTGGAAGGCGCCCGCCCGCTGCCTGAATACACCCACCCCGACCGCGCGCTGTATATCTTCGGCCCCGAGGACGGTTCCCTGGACAAGGAGATCCGCGACTGGTGCGAAGATGTGGTGTACATCCCCACCACGGGCTGCATGAACCTGGCGGCCACCGTCAATGTGGTGCTCTACGACCGCCTGGCCAAGGGCAACAACACCCGTTCGGGCCCCAAGTACTGATTCTGCGGGAACATCCGGCACCTGCGTGCAGTCAGCTAGTAACACTAGCCCTTGTTGGAGACAGATCATGAGCGACAGCAAAATTTTGCAACCTATCATCGAAGCCACACCGTTGAAGCCTCAGCCTACCCAGAATGTGCATGGCTGGGAGCGCATCGGCTCAGTGGCGGGCGGCGTGATGATGGTCGGCAAAGGCCTGCGCCGCGGCGGGATTTTCGGGCTGATCCAGGTGGCGATTGGCGGCGTGGCACTGGCCCGTGGCTTTACCGGGCACAGTTCGCTCAAAGACAAGCTGGAGCAGGGTCGCCAGGAAATGAACAGCGTGCGCACGAAGATCGAGCGGGCCGGGGAAGAATTGAAGAATTTGAAGACCAAGGCGGAAGTGGCGGCTGAGAAGGCTGTAAAACCCAAAGCCTGACCTAAGTCTTGGACATGCTGGAGATTCAAAATGTGGGAGGGGGCTTGCCCCCTCCCACATTTTGAATTGCACAGGGCTTGGGATCAGCGCAGCAGCTTGCTATCCAGTACCACCGACGATTCGCCGATTACGCTTTCAGCCAACTGAACGAACTCTTTGGTGTTGATGCTGTTCACCCGCATCACCGCCTGCGCCAGATCATCCAGGGAGCGCTTGTTGTGGGTTTTCACGCGGATCTCGCGGTCCAGGTCCTGCAACACCAGTACTGCCCGCGCTACACCAGCGCTGCCGATTTGCTCGCCCCTCAGCGTGGTGACCGCCTTGCTTTCTTTGGCCAGGCGCGCCTGGATCGCCGCATAACGCTCATCGGTGAGGCCCCCGGCACGTCGCACCAGTTCAATCGCGTAATACTCCCCCAGGCCCTCGCTGATCCAGTCACTGCTGTCGTGGTCGTTGAAGCGCCCGATGGCCTGCACCACCTCGCGCAGCAACGGGCTGCTGCCATTTTCGCTGACCAGTGGCGTACGGCTGTTAAGGTAGATCGAATCGTGCGACGCCCAGGCTCCGCGGCGCATCGGGTCACTCGCGCCGACGATCAATAATTTGGCGGGATGGCGTGGGAACGCAGCGTCCACCTGCGGCCAGACGAACGTCAGCAGCGTCAGCACGTCCATACGGCGCATGCCCTGCCCCTTTGGCGAGGCCACGGTGACCTCGGTTTCACCCAGGCGCAGGCGACGGCTGCCGAGGTTACCGGCGAGCATCCAGCCGGTGGGGCGATCGAACAGGCGGGACACGTTGTCGATGCGGAATTTGCTTTTGCCAATGCGCGGCCAGGCAGTTTCGACGCTCTTCCAGCCCGCGGGCAGTTCGAACATCAGGCGCGAGACCAATTCAATGCCATCTTGTTGGTCCAGGCGCGCAGCCGGCACCAGGTCTTCACCGCGCAATAATGCCCAATTGGGCGTGGCCCGTGTGTCAAAGGTGCCCGGCTTGCGCGCGTGGGTCAGACGCACGCGGTAGGTCAGGCTGGCCTTGTCGGCGCTGGGCTGCCACACACCACGGCTGCCCGTGACTTGCCAATGGCCGTCGGCCTTGAAGTCGCTGTAATCACCACTGCGGCCCAGGTCAAAGTCCAGGCTGCGCACCGCCGAGCCTTGGGACAGGCTGACGCGCACCTCGGCCTGCTCGCTCTGGGGCAGCAGCTTGACGTGATAATCCAGGTCAACCTTCTTAGCGCACCAGCCCGGCCCGCTCAGGGCCAGCAATACCAGGGCCGCTGCCAACTTGGCTGCCACCTTCATACACACTCCTTTGTTCAGCCTGCACGGAAGATCAGGTAATCCTCCCAGTCGTCCTCTGGCACGCTGCCTTCGCTGAGCATGCGCCCGGACTGGGAAATGCGTTCATGGTGCACGGCGTCGCGGTCGCCGCAGACCAGGTGGTGCCAGAGCGGCAAATCCTTGCGCTCGCTGACCAGACGATAGCCGCAGGTTGGCGGCAGCCATTTGAACTGGTCGGCCTGGCCGGGCGTGAGCTGGATACAGTCCGGCACCGAAGCGCGGCGATTGGGGTAATCGGTGCACTGGCAGGTTTTCAGGTCGAGCAGTTTGCAGGCGATACGCGTGTAATAGACGCTGTTGTCGTCTTCATCCTCAAGCTTTTGCAGACAGCACAGGCCGCAGCCGTCGCACAACGACTCCCACTCCTCCTGGTCGAGGTGCTCAAGGGTTTTGCGTATCCAGAAAGGTTCGACTTTGGCGGCCATGGCTCTACATCAGTATCAGAAGGTGAAAAGGCCGCCAGTCTAGTGCCCAAGCCCGTTACGGCCAAGCGCTTACGACTGACGGTGTTGCAAGACTTGTCAGGCCTGGGTTGGCGCAGTAGTTTTGAACCCCGGCTTTTTTCATCAGGATCTGTCCATGAGCGATAACCCACGCGTTGCCGATTACCCGATCCATACCCAATTCACCGAACGCTGGTCGCCCCGCGCCTTTACTGGCGAAAGCATCCCGCAAGAGACGTTGCTGAGTTTCTTCGAAGCCGCACGCTGGGCACCCTCGGCGTACAACTCGCAGCCGTGGCGGTTTCTCTACGCCCGCCGGGACACGCCGGACTGGGAGCGTTTCCTGGGCCTGCTGAATGAGTTCAACCGCAATTGGGCGCAGCATGCGTCGGCCCTGGTCATCATCGCGTCGAAAACCGACTTCATCGCCCCCGGCGCTACAGAAGAAACCCCGGCGCTGTGGCACACCTTCGACACCGGCTCGGCCTGGGGCCACCTGGCGCTGCAAGCCAGCCTCAGCGGCTGGCACACCCACGGCATGGCCGGTTTCGATCAGGAGCTGACCCGCAAAGAGCTGAAGATTCCACAAGGCTATGCGCTGCACGCGGCCGTAGCGGTGGGTAAGCTGGGTGACAAGTCGAACCTGCCGCAATACCTGCAAGGCCGTGAAGCGCCGAGCCCGCGCAAGCCGTTGACTGAACTGGTGTCCGAGGGCGACTTCAGCCTGTAAGCCTAGTGCAACTCCAATGTGGGAGGGAGCAAGCCCCCTCTCACATTTTAGATTGATGCATGGCCAAGGATCAGTAGCCCCGGTCGAAGTCCACTTCGCCGCGCAGCGCTTGCTTGGCCTGGTAGGCGCGCACGTTTTGCACAAACAACGCCACCATCATCGACGGCGAGGTCGGTGCCGAGCTGTGCCCAGTCAACAGCAAACCCCACGCGGTCCAGAACGGGTGGCGTTGCGGCAACGGCTCCTGACGGCACACGTCGATCACCGCGCCGGCCAGATGCCCTTCTTTCAGGGCCTCGACCAGGTCGGCATCCACCACCGCCACGCCGCGCCCGACGTTGATAAACAGCGCCGTCGACTTGAATTGCTTGAACAACGCCGCGTTGTACACGTCATGGGTGTCCGGGGTATTGGGCAGCAGGTTGATCACGTAATCGACCTCGCCCACCAAGCGGCCCAACTGATCGAGCCCGGCCACTTCAATAAAGGGTGCCTGTTCCCGCGCCGTACTGGCGATGCCGTACAGCTTGACGCCAAAGGGCACCAGGAAATCAGCCACGCTTTTGCCAATATCACCCGTGCCGACAATCAGCGCCTTGCGCCCCGCCAGGCTCTGGCCCATGCGGTTGTCCCACTTGCGCTCGACCTGGCTGACAAGGCGCGCCAGCACTTCGCGCTCATGGCCCAGCATATAGGTGAGGACAAACTCGGCCATGACCTGGCCAAAGATGCCGACTGCACGGGTGAGGCGATAGTCGCGGGGCAAGCCATCGGCCAGCAGCGGCGTGATACCGGCCCAGGTCGATTGCAACCACTGCGGTTGATGGCCCTGGCGCAGCAGCGTCGCCAGCAGATCGGGCTGGCCCAGCCACACCGGGCAATCGGCGGCCAGGCGCGAGAGTTCGGCCGAGTCACCGCTGGTCAGCACGTCAAGGTCCGGGGCGGCCTCCTTGAGCAGTTGGGCGTAGAGCGGGTGATCCTGTTCAGCAATCAGAACACGCATGGTTCAAACCTTTCAAAAACAATGCAGACGGCCGCCCGCATCCTTACGGCCACCGTCGTCTAATACGATTCCATTTAAAGCCTGTGCCCTGACACGGGCACTGATCGATCAAATCGGGTCGTTGCGGCGCAGCAACTCTTCGGGCAAGTGCTCGATGTACTCGTCTTCGGCCGGCGGCATTTGCAGGTGGTAGCCCTGTTTGTCGAGGTTTTCCAGCACCACGGTGATGTCTTCGCGCGACAGCTTGCGCTCCGGCGTCAGCACCATGTCAAACGCGTGATGCGCCTTGCCGAAGGCCTCCATCAACGGCTCGGGCACGCGCTCGAGGGCATCGCTTTTGAGCACGTAGAGGTACATGCCGTCTTTTTTCTTGCTGCGGTAGATGGAACAAATACGTTTCAAGGCTGTTCTCCGGCATTGGCCAGGCTGTCGAGCAGCGCCTGGCCCATCAACTCGCGGCGCCAGCCACGCAGCGAGTCTGGCAATTGGTAAGGCCCATCGGGGTAGCCACTTTTGACCAGGGCTTCGAGGGTTTTCTTGCGCAGCATCAGTTCCGGCGCCATCTCCAGGCGCTCGGCGAACGTCTGGCCCAGGGCGCGCAGTTGCTTGATCAGCGCGGCGGCGTCCACCGGCAACGGTTCGGCCACGGCGGGAGGCCATTGGTCCATCGGCACGCTACCGGCACGTTTGATCAGGTCCAGCAGGAACTGGCCGTCCTGACGCACGGTACGCGGGTGCATGTCTTCGATCTTGCCCAGCGCGGCCAGGTTATCCGGCTGGGATTTGGCCAACGGCCAGAGCGAATGCTCGCGGATGATGCGGTTGCGCGGCAGGTCACGGGCGCGGGCCTGCTGCTCGCGCCAGGCGCACAATTCACGCAGCACGGCAAGTTGGGCACGGGACAGTTTCCACGCCAGCTTGGCATCGCGGTACACCTCGAAAGGGTCGATTTCGCGGCGCAGGTTGGCCACCAGTTCGGCACCGTCTTCCAGGACCCAGGCGTACTTGTCATCCGATAGCTGCGGGCGCAGGCGAATATAGACCTCGGCCAGGTGCACCGCGTCTTCAGCGGCGTAGCTGACCTGCGTCTCGGACAATGGCCGCTGCAGCCAGTCCGAACGGGTTTCGCCCTTGGGCAGCTCGATATCCAGCACGGCTTGCACCAGGCGCGAATAGCCCATGGAAAAGCCGAGGTTGAGGTAAGCCGCGGCCAACTGGGTGTCGAACAACGGTGCCGGCAGGCTGCCGGTCAGGCGCAACAGCACTTCCAGGTCTTCGCTGCAGGCGTGCACCACCTTGATCACCGCCGGGTTCTCCAGCAAAGCGGCCAAGGGTTGCCAGTTGTCGATGGTCAGGGGGTCGATCAGGTAAGCGCGTACGCCATCACCGATCTGGATCAGCCCGGCAATAGGGTAAAAGGTGTCGACCCGCATGAATTCGGTGTCGAGGGCGACGAATGGCAACTGCTGCCATTGGGCGCAATGCTGGCCGAGGCTATCGTTGTCGCAGATCCAGTGAATATCGATGGCCACACGGCTCTCCCTTGAAGAATGGCGCGCAGTATATATCGCGAAAGGGGCTTGCGAGCATCCGTAGTGCACACACCATCATGAAAACTCCGACAGGAGATGAAGAATAGTCCGACATATGGGAGTTATCCTCTCTTACGCAGGACGTACACACACCACAGTTTGGAGCCCGGCAGGAACTCCTGGTAATTCAGAACCTTGAAGCCCGCCTGACGAAACTCATCCTCTACCGGTGTACCCGCGCTTACGGAAACAATCACCGTGTCGCGGCTGACGCGGTGAAACTCGCGCAACAACATTAATCGCACATCGCTGCTGGGCACATGGCGAAACAACTCCAGGCAGAAAATACAGTCCACCGCGTTCGCCGAAAGGCCAATCGAAAACGCCGAGCCCTGGAAGGTTTTGACACGTTTTAGCAACGTGCCCGGGTGATGGGTGCGCGCGTGGTCGAGCATGGCCTGGGAGTTGTCAGAGGCGAGGATCACCCGGTTGACGTGCTCGGCCAGCACCGGCCAGAAGCGCCCCGAACCACAGGCCAGGTCAAGGATAAGCCCTGGCTCACCCGCGACCTTCAGCGCATGGCGTACCAGCCGCGCATCCCGCCACGCGGCCAAGCGCTGCAACAGCCTTGGCGGACGCGGATCACCGCACACCCTGGCATGCTCACGGTCACAGCGCTCGGTGAATTCAGTCTCGATGGGGGATGGAGGTTGTGGCGACATCACGGGCTCATGTGGGTAAAACGGTAGTGAACGACCTTGATTCCCAGCTTAACCACTGCAACGTGAAAAAAAGGTCGAAAGCCGCCACCGTAAACTCCGTCACGCCTGATGCAGGTACCAACGCCAATCCTGCTCGCCGACCTCGCCCATGAACTGGCGATATTCGGCACGTTTGACTGCCAGGTAAACACCAAGGAATTCACTGCCAAACGCATCCTTTGCCCATCGTGAAGCCTCAAGCGCACGCAGGGTGGTCAGCCAGTCAGTGGGCAACAGCTCCTTGGCCTGGGCATAACCGTTTCCTTCCACCGGGGCGCCAGGGTCGCGTTGCTCGCGAATGCCGCGATGGATGCCGGCCAGGATCGCGGCGGCCGCCAGATAAGGGTTGGCATCGGCGCCGCAGATGCGGTGCTCGATATGCCGGGAACTGGCCGGGCCACCGGGCACGCGCAGGCTGACGGTGCGGTTGTCCACGCCCCAGGTGGCAGCCAGCGGTGCATAGCTGTTGGTTTGGAAACGCCGATAGGAGTTGGCGTTGGGGCAGAACATCAGCAGCGAATCGAGCAACGTACTCAGCATCCCGCCCACCGCCTGGCGCAGCAGTGGCGTGCCATCAGCCGCCTCGCTGGCGAACAGGTTATTGCCCTGGGCATCGGCCAGGCTGACGTGCATATGCATACCGGTGCCGGCCAGGTCGTCGAACGGCTTGGCCATAAAACATGCGGCCATCCCGTGCTTGTGGGCCACGCCCTTGACCAGGCGTTTGTAGCGCACCGCTTCGTCCATCGCCTGTAAAGCATCAGTGCGATGTTCAAGGGTAATTTCCACCTGGCCCGGGGCGTACTCGGAGATGGCCGTTCGCGCCGGGATACCTTGCAGCTTGCAGGCGCTATAAAGGTCGGCGAGAAACGGCTCGATCTGCTCCAGTTCGCGCAGGCCGTAGACCTGGGTCGAACGCGGGCGATTGCCGTCCATATCCCGCGCCGGTTGCGGACGACCGTTGCCGTCGGGCTTCTGGTCGAGCAGGTAGAACTCCAGCTCTGCCGCCATCACTGGGTAATAGCCATCGGCTTTGAGTGCATCGATGACCTTGGCGAGCAAATGCCGAGGGTCGGCCACGGTAGCGGGCAAGCCTTGTGTGGGGTGCATGCTGACTTGCACCGCCGCGGTGGGGATCAAACGCCAGGGCATACGCTGCAAACTGCCACTGATCGGGTAGGCGCGGCAGTCGATATCGCCGACTTCCCACACCAGCCCTGAGTTTTCTACGTCATCGCCATTGATGGTCAGGCCGAGAATGGTGCTGGGCAGTGGCCGACCGGTTTCGTACACCGCCAGCAGTTCGTCGCGGTGCAGCAGCTTGCCGCGGGGTACGCCGTTGTTGTCGAGGATAAACAGCTCGAACATCTCAATGTCGGGGTTCTGCTCAAGGAAGGTTCGGGCTTCGTGCAGGTGGGCAAAGACACTCATGGCAATTCTCATACGTTTGGGTCGGGCAGATGCAGATGGGCACAGGTGCACGTCATCCGTGGGGGTGGATCAACGTAGAAAAGAGGTGTCTGGCGGGCGCGCGTGTCGACAATGGAACAAGGCCCAGAACGCAAGTGCAGAAGGCAGTGTCGCGGCGTGAGTGTCGGGGCAACCGTCCATGCGCGGATCACAGAAATAGAGAACCCCGAGCGTCACACGCCTGGATAGGCGGTTAAATTCAGGCTTGATGGAGTTTGGGTACAGTTTGGCTAAACATTCCCCACGCCTTGCCACCCTGCCCGGCGCTGGAAATAATGGGCGCCCCGACCGTGCCCCAAGGACTCGCCCCCATGAAAGCTCCTCTGGCCCTCTGTGTGCTGGCAAGCCTGGTAAACATCGCCCAGGCCGACACTGTCCCGTCACGTCTTGACGAGGTGATCCAGCGCGGCACCCTGACCGTTTGCACAACGGGCGACTATAAGCCCTACACCTCATTGCGCGCCGATGGCCATTATGAAGGTATCGACATTGCCATGGCCGAGTCCCTGGCCAAGAGCCTCAACACCACGATCAAGTGGGTGCCCACCACGTGGAAAACCCTGATGCCGGACTTCCTCGCCCAACGGTGCGACATCGCCGTGGGTGGGATTTCGGTGTCGTTGGAGCGGCAGAAAAAGGCGTTCTTCAGCCAATCGCTGGGGGTTGACGGCAAGATCCCACTGGTGCGCTGCGCCGATGTGCAGCGCTACCAAACGGTTGAGCAGATCAACCAGCCACAGGTGCGGGTGATCGAGCCGGCAGGTGGCACCAATGAAGTGTTTGCCCGTGCCCACCTGGGCCAGACGCAGATTCGCCTGCATGACAATGTGACGATTTTTGATGAGCTGCTGGCGGGCAAGGCCGATGTGATGATTACCGATGCCAGCGAGGCGCGGTATCAGCAGAAGCTCAAGCCGGGGTTGTGTGCGGTCAATCCTGAGCGGCCGATGCAGTACAGTGAAAAAGCCTTCCTGCTACCTCGCGATGATGTGGCCTGGAAGAGTTATGTGGATCAGTGGTTGCACTTGAGCGTGGCGACCGGGGGGTATGCGGGGATTGTCAGCCAGTGGTTGGCTGCGCCTTGAATTTGCTGCCATGACGGCCTGTCTGGCACACCGAGATCCAAATGTGGGAGGGGGCTTGCTCCCGATATAGGTGGATCAGCCAAAAAAAATTGTTAACTGACACTCCGCTATCGGGAGCAAGCCCCCTCCCACATCAGCTCGACGAACGCCCTGCAGGCGGCGCTGCGGTAGGCGCCCTTGCGGCTCAATAGTGCGGCAGTACGCTGCGGCAGCGGTGGGTCGATGGTCACGGCGTGCAGCCCCGTCTGCGCCTCGGCCAGTGCTTGGGGCAGGACGGTTGCCAGTGACGTGTTGCGGACGATTTCGATGATTGCGCTGATGGAGTTGGCTTCCATGGCGATAAATGGTTTCACACCTTGCCCGCGGCAGTAGTCATCGATATGGCGGCGGGTAGCGAAGCTCGTGTTCAGCAGCACCAGGGGTTGTTCAAGCCAAACGAGTCGGCTCAATTGGGGATGGCTGGCACTGACCACTACGCTCAGTTGTTCGACAAACAGCCCCTCGCACTCAATGTCCGGCCCATGTTCGCCGGTAAATCCGATACCGATATCCAGCAGGTCTTCGCCCAGTGCAGCTTCGATACGGTCCTGGGTCAACTCCTCGACGCTGAGGGTGATGCCCGGGTACAGCGTATTGAATCGCGCCAGCAACGGGCCGATCAGGTAGGCGGTGAAGGTCGGCGTCATGGCCAGTCGCAAATGCCCGCGGCTGAGGTCTTGCACATCGTGTATGGCGCGGCTGCCGGCCTGCAGGTCCTGCAAGGCCAGCCGCGCAAAGCGCACATAGGCTTGCCCCGCATCGGTCAGGCTGATACTGCGCCCGGAGCGGTCGAGCAGCGGCGCGCCGAGGCTTTCTTCCAGCTGTTTGATCTGTTGTGAGAGGGTCGGCTGCGATACATGCAGCGCTTCGGCGGCGCGAGTGAAGTTGCGATGCTCGGCAACGGCGAGCAAGTAACGGATATGACGCAGCAGCATCGACAGCGCTCCAGCTATAGGCATGACTTATGGACAGCATCATAAACCGGTCTTGGACGCTATAGCCGAAAACTTCCATCCTTGCCCCATCAGCGACGCAAGGAGAACCACCATGCAGCATCTCATCGATGGCTTCCGCAAATTCCAACGTGAAGCCTTTTCCCAACGCAGCGACTTGTTCAAGCACCTGGCGACCACACAGAACCCCGGCACCTTGTTCGTGTCCTGCTCCGACAGCCGTGTCGTACCGGAGCTTCTGACCCAGCAGGAACCCGGCGATCTGTTCGTGATCCGCAATGCCGGCAATATCGTGCCGTCCTACGGCCCCGAGCCGGGTGGTGTGTCGGCCACGGTTGAATATGCGGTGGCGGTACTCGGGGTCAGCGACATTGTGATTTGCGGGCATTCGGACTGCGGCGCCATGACTGCCATTTCCACCTGCAAGTGCCTGGACCATCTGCCGGCCGTGGCCAACTGGTTGCGTCATGCCGAGTCAGCCAAGGTGATCAATGCATCCCGTACGCATGTCTCGGACGCTGCGCGCCTGGATTCATTGGTGCGCGAAAACGTGGTCGCCCAACTGGCTAATCTCAAGACTCACCCCAGCGTTGCGCTGGCCCTGGAACAAGGCCGGATGAACCTGCATGGCTGGGTGTATGACATCGAAACCGGTGGCATCGACGCGCTGGACGGTCGCACCGGACGCTTCGTCTCTTTGCTCGACCATCCAACCACCCGCGCCCACGCTGCCTGAACCTTAACCACCCAAGAGGACATCACCATGTTGCAATCCCAATTCGCCCAAACCCCACGCCTGGCCCTGGCCGATACCGTTATCGACCTCAAGGCACGCAAGAATCTGTCATGGCAGGACCTCACCGATGGCACCGGCCTGAGCCTGGCGTTCGTCACCGCCGCCCTGCTCGGCCAGCACCCACTGCCCAAGGAGGCGGCCGACATCGTGTGCGACAAACTCGGCCTCGACCAGGACGCCAGCCGCCTGCTGCAAAGCGTCCCACTGCGCGGCAGTTTCCCCAGCGGTGTGCCGACCGATCCAACCATGTACCGTTTCTACGAAATGCTGCAGGTCTACGGCTCTACCTTGAAGGCCCTGGTGCATGAGCAATTCGGCGACGGCATCATCAGCGCCATCAACTTCAAGCTGGACATCAAGAAAGTCGAAGACCCGGACGGCGGCTCCCGTGCGGTCATCACCCTGGACGGCAAATACCTGCCCACTAAACCCTTCTGATTTGCCGCCAACCGTCTACGCTCTTGGCACACCAACAAGAACGAGGGACGGTAAATGAAGAGACTGCTCCGATTCACCTGGCTGCTGCTGTTGTGTTGCAGCCAGGTGCATGCCGCCACGGCACAGGAAGCGGATGCCCAAGCCGCCAAGGCCCTGCTGGAAAAGGCCTTGGCGTACTACCACAAGCAAGGTGACAAGGCGTTCGCCGCCTTCAGCCGTCAGGGCGAATTCATCGACCAGGACCGTTATGTGTTTGTGGTCAATACCCAAGGCGTACTGTTGGCCAGTGGCGGGCCCTCCTCCGCACTGATCGGTCGCGACGTGTCCGAGGTACTCGGGCCCGACCTGCAAGCCTCGTTCAAACAAGCCTTGAGCGTGCCGGAAAGCCAGGGTATCCAGCAGGCTGACTATCGCTGGCAGAACTGGAACGACGGCAAGGTCGAACATAAGCATGTGTTTTATCAGCGGGTGGGCGAACGCATCCTGGCGGTCGGTTATTACTTGCCGCGCGCCACGCCAGAACAGGCACGGGCGCTGCGCAACAAGGCGGTGGAAGCGCTGGTCAAGGATGAAACCGGCACGCTCAAGGCGATCAACTCCTTGCAGGGCGGCTTCTTGCAAGATGATCTGTACGTGTTCGTGGTAGACCTGAACACGCGACGCTACGTCGCCCACGGCACCAACCTGCGCCTGATCAACACCGACTTTGCCAAGATCAAGGACCCGGATGGCAAACCGGTGGGTGTGCCGATCCTCAAGATGATGGCCGAGCAGGACCAGGGCGAATACAAATACCGCTGGAAAAACCCGGTGACGGGTAAGGTCGAGAACAAGCACGCTTATGTGCGCAAAAGCGGGCATTTCATGGTTGCGGTGGGATATTACAGCCCCTGACCTGACTTGAAATGCAATCAAACTGTGGGAGCAAGTCGAATCGTCGCGCCGCCCCTCCCACATTTGGTTTCCTACATTCAATTGGACCTAGCGGGCTTTGTCTTCCCGACCACGCAGCACCCGGTTCGGCATCACGATCGCAGCCGCCAACCCCAGCAACGACACTGCCGCACTCACCATCAGCAAATGCCGGAACGTCACCGCCAACTCCCCGCGTAACGCATCCTGCGCCGGGCCGGGTGCGGCGTTGAGGCCGTCAAGCAGCACGTTGCCAGAACTGCCTTCGGCCACCAGTGCGGCGCTCGTCAAATGGGCGAAACTGGAGTCGTGCAACAGCGCCAGCAGCAACGCCGACATGCAAGCCACCCCCACTGCCCCGCCCAGGGAGCGGAACAGGTTGGTGGTGCTGGTGGCCACACCGATATCCCGTTGCTCTACCGAGTTCTGCGTACCCACCAACGAGGTCGGGAACTGCATACCGGCGGCAATGCCGCACAACAGCATGAATACGCTGGTGAGCACCACCGCCTGGGGCGCGCTGTAGGCCATGCCGAGAATCGCCAGCGGGCTCAACACTGCGCCACTGAGGATCATCGGTTTATAGCGGCCAGTCACCGACGTCATGCGCCCGGCAAAATACGCGCCCATCGGCAAGCCCATCGCCAAGGGCAGCAAGTGCAGGGCCGCACTGTCAGCACCGGCGCCGGTCACGGTCTGGTAACGCAGGGGCATCAGCACGGTCAGGGAAATCGCCTGGAAGCTGGTGACAAAAATCGTGCACCAACACAACACCGCACTGCGGTTGGCAAACAAGTGCATGGGCAGCAGCGGTTCGCGCGCGCGGCGTTCGTGCCACACAAACACGCTCAACGCCAACAGTGCGCAGACCAGCGACCCCAGCACTTGATCGTCACGCCACGAATGGCCCTGGCCGATTTCGGTGATACCCAGCAACAAGGCGGTGAGGCCGACGATCATCAGCACCGTGCCGAGGTAATCGATGATCGGCTTGCGCTGCGGCACCGGCAGCCCCACCAGAGTGCGATGGGCCACGTACCAGGCGCCGGCACCCAGCGGCAGGTTGATCAAAAACACCCAGCGCCACGACAGGTACTCGGTCATATAGCCGCCCAGCACCGGCCCCGCCACGCTGGCCACCGCGTACATGCTACTGAAATACCCCTGATAACGTCCCCGTTCGCGGGGAGGAATAATGTCGCCAATGATTGCCTGGCTCACTGAAATCATCCCGCCGGCACCGATGCCCTGGAGAATCCGCGCCAGCACCAATTGCTCCATGCTTTGCGCCATGCCACAAAACAGCGACGCCAGGGTGAACACGCCCATGCCGATCAGCATCATGGGCCGACGCCCATACAGATCGCCAAGCTTGCCGTAGATCGGCACCGCCACGGTCATCGCCACCATATAGCCGGAAATCACCCAGGCCAGCAGGTTGACGTCATGAAACTGCGCGGAAATGGCCGGCATGGACACCGCCACAATGGTCTGGTCCAGGGCGCCGAGGAAGATCGCCATCATCAGCGCAGCAAGAATACTGCGCACGGCGGGAACGGTTGGGGCGGGCTGATTGAGGTGAGTCACGGCAGAACCTTCGAACAAGGCCCGCAGGACAAGATCGCCCGCGGGAATGCTCAATACGATAGCAGGCTATTCGATAGGCTCGTAAGCAAGCCCGACGTAATTTTCTGCAATGGTTTTGCGCCCGGCATCCGAGTGGATGAAATAATCCAGCTCACTCTCGGCAATGCGCTGGCTGAAGGCGTCCGCCTGGGGAAACTCATGCAGCATCGAGGTCATCCACCAGGAAAACCGCTCGGCTTTCCATACCCGGCGCAGGCAGATCGCCGAGTACTTTTGCAGCAAGTCCAGGCGCCCTTCGCGGTACACCTTGAGCAAGATCCGGAACAACGTGCTCACGTCACTGGCCGCCAGGTTCAACCCCTTGGCGCCGGTGGGCGGGACAATATGCGCGGCATCGCCTAGCAGGAACAGGCGCCCGTACTGCATGGGTTCCACCACGAAGCTGCGCAGCGGCGCGATACTTTTTTCAATCGAGGGGCCGGTCACCAACTGCTGCGCCAATGAACCGGGCAAGCGGGTTTTCAGCTCATCCCAGAACCGCTCATCCGACCAATCCTCCACAGCCTCGTCCTGCGGCACTTGCAGGTAATAACGGCTGCGCGTCGGTGAGCGCATGCTGCACAGGGCAAACCC
The DNA here is from genome assembly GCF_020790195.1 of Pseudomonas sp. HN8-3. Lineage (NCBI taxonomy): Bacteria > Pseudomonadati > Pseudomonadota > Gammaproteobacteria > Pseudomonadales > Pseudomonadaceae > Pseudomonas > Pseudomonas sp. HN8-3. The sequence continues at coordinate 1,675,652 of NZ_CP086206.1, read as the reverse complement.
CCGTGGGTGTTTGGCATATACCAGCTCGGCGTGTACCGGCGGCGTATCGGCGAGCACCCCCAGCCAACCGAAGGGATAGACCCGCTCGAATACCTTCAACGCCTGCGCCGGAATCGACTGGCGGGCGACACCATGGAAGCCATCGCAACCGGCGATGTAATCGCACTCCAGGCGATAGGCTTGGCCTTGGTGATTGAACGTCAGCCAGGGTCGATCACTTTTCAGATCATGGGGCTGTACGTCGCACGCCTCGTACAGCGTGGTAGCGCCGGCGGCTGCGCGGGCGGCCATCAGGTCGCGGGTGACTTCGGTCTGGCCGTAGATCATCACCGATTGGCCACCGGTCAATGCCTTGAGATCGATCGGGATAAGTTGGTCATTGAGGGCAATGTCAAAGCCGGTGTGCACCAACCCTTCAACATCCATGCGTTGGCTCACCCCGGCTTCGCGCAACAGGTCAACCATGCCCTGCTCCAACACTCCGGCACGGATGCGTCCCTGCACGTAATCGGAGCTCTGGCGCTCTAGAACAAGGGTTTGAATACCAGCGTTGTGCAGCAGCTGGCCGAGCAGCAATCCAGACGGACCGGCGCCAATAATGGCGACTTGGGTTTTCAGGGTTTTCATTATTTTTATGGCCTTCACGCTTTACCCGAACGTATCGAGTGAAAGAGTTGTCAGTGGAATTGTGGCTGACATTTTTCACTTGAGCGAACCGCATAAGAAGGTGAAAACTGCGTCAAAGCCTGCGCTTTTCGCCAATCGGGGCGATTACCGAACCATTATCCTGAGTATCGGATTGAAACCATGACCAAAACCGCGATTCCGGTCTTCAAGCTTTACGGGGAAAGCCAGCAGTGGCCGACGCCCGATTTGTTGCACTGCGAAACCATTTCCCGGCGCAGTCGGGAATACCAGTGGGAAATCCAGCCCCACCGGCACGCGGATCTGTGCCAACTGCTGTATGTGCACAAAGGCCAGGCACAACTGGAAATCGAAGGCCAGCGCACCACCCTCAATGAAGCGAGCCTGCAAGTGCTGCCGCCACTGTGCGTGCATGGCTTTCGTTTTTCCGAAGATGTGCAGGGTTATGTGGTGACCCTTTCGGCGCCGCTGGTCAGCCATTTGCAGGCGCAATTGGGCGACACCGTCGATGGCCTGCAAACCCTCGGCAGTTATCCTGCGGGCAAGGACAGCGACTACTTGAACAACCTGTTCGTGCGCTTGCAGGACGAATACGCCGAGGATCAACCGGCACGGGACATGATGTTGCACGCCTTGGTCAGCGTGCTGCTGGTGTGGGTCAGCCGCCAGGCGATCCAGCGCCGTCATCCACGCGCCCCACGTGGTCGTGAGTATTTTCGGCGTTTCACCCAACTGGTCGAACAGCATTACCGTGAGCACCCCAAGATTGAAGATTTGGCCCACAAGCTGGGCATCTCGGTCTCACACTTGAACGGGACTTGTCGGGAGTTGGGCGGGCAACCGGCATTGCAGATCATGCATGACCGCCAATTGCTGGAAGCCAAGCGCTTGTTGACCTACACCAGCATGACCATCAATGAGATGTCCGAGGTGCTGGGCTTTTCCGACCCGACCAACTTCTCGCGACTGTTTCGCCGCAGGGTCGGGTTTTCACCCAAGGCGTTTCGCGAGCAATTGAAGGCCGAGCAGCCTACCTGAGCGCGCTGAAGCTGCCGGTGCGCGGCACGCATTGGTCCTGATGGCAACTGATGGCGAACGCCGCCGGTTGCATGCGCGTTTGCTCAACGCGATAGGCGGCTGTCCCGTACAACGCAGTCGCCAATGCGCAGAGGGTGAAAATCGTCAGGTATTTTCTGGTTTTGATACTCATGGCACAGACCTCTGAACGGATCTACACGGTGCTGTTTAAAGCATAGGTCAGTCAGCGCAAGTTGCCATGATTGGCTGCCATTCAGCGCGTTTATATCGCCTCAGAGACCGACGTCCCACGCAGGCGCCTCCGGAAACCGCAGCACCAGAAAATCCAGCAGGCTGCGCAGTGCCGAGGGCATGTGCTTGCGCGAGGCGTACACCGCATAGATGTTCATCTGCCGTGGCTCTGCTGCAGGCAGCAAGCGCACCAGTTCACCACTGCGGATCAGGTCACCGGCCTGATAACTGGGGAGCATCGCCACCCCTGCCCCGGCCAGGGTTATACGCAATAACGTGCTGGCCTCGTTGGCGGTGATATTGCCGTGCACCGGCACCGACACGTGTTCGCCCTGCTCTTCGAAATGCCACAGGCTCTTGCCGAAATAGGAGTGGGTCAGGCAGTTGTGCCGGGCCAGGTCTTCGACTTTCTGCGGCGCCGGATGCTCACGCAGATAGGCCGGTGTGGCACACACCACCGAGCGGCACACGGTCAAGCGCCGGGCGATCAGGTTCGGGTCCAGGTCATTGCTGGTGCGGATCGCCAGGTCGATGCGCTCGTCCACCAGGTTCACCGTGCGGTCGAGCATCTGCAAGTCCACCGTCACCAGCGGGTAGCGCTTGACGTACTCGGCAATGGCCGCGCCCAACTGCGCCTGGCCGAACGAGGTACTGACGCTCAGGCGCAACAAGCCCCGGGGCGCGTCATCGGGCTCGCTGACGGCGGCCTGCATATCGGCGCACAGCTCCAGCAATTGCCGGCAGCGCGGCAGGGTTTCGCTCCCGGCAGCAGTGAGGCTGAGCTTGCGCGTGGTGCGGTGCAGCAGGCGCGCGCCGACCCAATCCTCCAGCTCAGCCAGGTAACGCGAGACCACCGGGCGCGACAGGTCCAGATGATCGGCGGCGGCAGACTGGCTGCCCAGGTCCACCACGGTGACAAACACGCGCATTGCTTGAAGACGATCCATGATCTGCCCGATTTCAGAAACAAACTATGTCCAAGCATCGCATTTTTTGTGGTGTTTTATGCAACTAAGCTCTACCCACCCCTTACCAATGGCAGGAGCTGCCCGATGTTCTCGACCTTCAAACGCTTGACCTTGGCCACTGCCGCCCTGGCGTTCGCCGCCCACGCCGCAGCCGCTGAGCTGAAACTGGACGTGTACAACCCCGGCGAAGCGGCGATCTTTCCCGTCAGCTCGGTGCTGGTCAGCGGTGCCAAAGACGCGATCCTGGTGGACGCCCAATTCGGCAAAGGCCAGGCCGAGCAATTGGTGCAGAAGATCCGCGCCAGCGGCAAGCACCTGACCACCATCTACATCAGCCATGGCGACCCGGACTACTACTTCGGCCTCGACACCCTGACCGCCGCCTTCCCCGACGCCAAGGTGCTGGCGCCGCAACCGGTGGTCGACCATATCAACGCCACCGTCGCCGGCAAGCTGGAATATTGGGGCCCGAAAATGGGCGCCGACAAACCGACCAAGACGATTGTGCCGCAAGTGTTGCAAGGCCACAGCCTGACCCTTGAAGGGCAACAGCTTGAAGTGGTCGGCCTGGACGGTCCGCAGCCGGATCGCAGCTTTGTGTGGATCCCGTCGATCAAGGCTGTAGTCGGTGGCGTGGTTGTCGCCGAAAACATTCACCTGTGGATGGCTGACACTCAGGGCGCGCAATCTCATAAAGACTGGTTGAGCACCCTTGAGCGTATTGAAGGCTTGAAGCCAAAAACAGTGATCCCTGGTCACTACCTGGGCACCCCATCGCTGGCCTCGGTGAAATTCACCGCCGACTACATCCAGGCCTTCGACATCGAAACCGCCAAGGCCAAGGATTCCGCCGCCCTGATTGCGGCCATGAAACAGCGTTACCCCACCCTCGCCGACGAAAGCTCGCTGGAATTGAGCGCCAAAGTCGCCAAGGGCGAAATGAAGTGGTGATCGGCTTTAAACCCTAACCCTGATGGAGAACGTCATGAGCAAAATCGCAATCATTGGTGCCACCGGCCGTGCCGGTAGCCAACTGCTGGAAGAAGCCCTGCGCCGCGGGCATACCGTCACCGCCATCGCTCGCAACACCGACAAGCTGGGCGTACGCCCAGGCGTCACGGTCAAGCAGGTGGATGCCCTGGACGCCGATGCCCTGCAACACGCTATCAGCGGCAGCGATGTGGTGATCAGCGCCGCGCACTTTGCCACCTTGCCCGCCAGCGCCGTGATCGGCCCGGTGAAAAAGGCCGGGGTCAAACGCCTGCTGGTGGTGGGTGGTGCAGGCTCGTTGCTGCTACCGGACGGCAGTCGCGTCATCGATAGCCCGGGTTTCCCTGCGGAGTACAAGGCCGAAGCCAGTGCCGGGGCTGATTTCCTGGAAACGCTGCGCCAGGAAACGGAATTGGATTGGACGTTCCTCTCGCCATCGGCGCTGTTCGACGGGACCGAGCGCACCGGCAAATTCCGCCTGGGCCAGGATGACCTGTTGGTGAGCAGTGACGGTAACAGCTCGATCAGCTTTGCCGACTACGCCATCGCCATGATCGACGAGGTTGAAACACCCAAGCACTCGCGTAAGCGTTTCACCGTTGGCTACTGACACCACGCGGTAAAAATGTGGGAGGGGGCAAGCCCCTCCTACATTTGCGCCTGGCTGGTCAGCCAATCCATCAGGGCCAACAACCCGGCAGAAGGCACTGTCTGCGGCGGATACACCAGGAAGTAGCCCATGCCCGTCGGCACCCGCAGTTCAAACGGCATCACCAGGCGCCCCGCCTTCAGGTCCTCGCCAATCAGCGCACGATCACCGATCGCCACGCCCGAGCCTTGTGCCGCCACCGTCATCGCCAGGTCCAGCGTTTCGAAATGATGCCCCTGGCTCAGACTGCTCAGGCGCGTACCCGCCGCTTTTAACCACAATGCCCAATCCCGCTGATCCCGTGTGGGGTGCAGCAGCACCTGGTGTTGCAGATCCGCTGGCGTGTGCAAGTTGTCCAGCGAGGCCGGCGCACAGACCGGTGTGAGTTGTTCATCGAACAAATGCCGAGCCTGCTCGGACTGCTCGGCGATGGGCGCATAGATCACCGCCGCATCAAATGGCTCGCGACGAAAATCCACGGTGTAGGCCACGGTGGTGGTCAGTTCCACCGGTACATCCGGGCGCTCCCTTTGCCATTGCAGCACGCGTGGCAGTAGCCAGCGCATCACACAGGTGGACGCCTTGAGCTGCAAAACCTCGCGGCGACTGCCGATTTGCTCCACGGCCTCACCGATCACGCCGAACACCTGCTGCACCCTCAGCGCCCACTCGCGACCTTCCTCGGTCAGGCTCAAGCCCCGCGCCTGGCGCACAAACAACCCATAGCCCAAATGCCGTTCCAACCCCGCGATCTGGCGGCTCACCGCCCCCTGGGTGATGTGCAGTTGCTCGGCGGCGCGGGTGAAGTTGCAGCATTGGGCCGTGACCCAGAAGGTGTGCAATGCGGGCAACGGTGGAAGGCGTTTCATTAGGGCGCAGCCATGACGTGAGGACATGGCGAGTATGACTTTTTATCGATTGTTGCCGCTACCGGCCAGCCGGTCCAATAGCGCCTTCAATCCATAACAAGAGCGACCGGCATGGCAACCTGCGGCGAAGTATTGATCCACCTCCTGAAAGGCTACGGTGTCGATCATGTGTTCGGCATCCCCGGTGTGCATACCGTGGAGCTGTACCGTGGTTTGGCGCGCTCCGGCATCCGTCACGTCACCCCGCGCCACGAACAGGGCGCCGGGTTTATGGCCGACGGCTACGCGCGCACCTGCGGCAGGCCTGGTGTGTGTTTCATCATTACCGGCCCGGGCATGACCAATATCACCACGGCCATGGGCCAGGCCTATGCCGATTCGATCCCGATGCTGGTGATTTCCAGTGTGCAGGCGCGCAGCCAGTTGGGCGGCGGGCGTGGCAAGTTGCATGAGTTGCCGAATCAGAGCGCACTGGTGGCCGGCGTGGCGGCGTTTTCCCATACCTTGATGTCGGCCCACGAGTTGCCCGGCGTGCTGGCACGGGCGTTTGCACTGTTTCAGGCCGGGCGGCCGCGCCCGGTGCATATCGAGATTCCGTTGGATGTGCTGGTGGAGAATGCCGACGCTCTGCTGGGCAGCCAGCCGGTCAGCGTGGCCCGCGCCGGAGCGGCACCGGCGGCGATCGAGCACATGAGCCGCTTGCTCGCCACCGCCCAACGCCCGCTGATTCTGGCCGGTGGCGGCGCCATCGATGCGGCGCCCGAGTTGACCCGCCTGGCCGAAACCCTCGGCGCGCCCGTGGCCCTGACCATCAATGCCAAAGGCCTGCTGCCTGCCGCACACTCGCTGTTGATCGGCTCGACCCAGACCCTGGCGGCCACCCGCGCACTGGTCGCCGAGGCCGATGTGGTACTGGCCATCGGCACGGAACTGGCGGAAACCGATTACGACGTGACCTTCGCTGGCGGCTTCAAGATTCCCGGTACGTTGCTGCGCATCGATATCGACCCGGATCAGACCGTACGCAACTACCCACCCGAGGTGGCCCTGGTGGCCGACGCGAAAATCGCCGCCCGGGCGCTGCTCACCGAACTGGACCGCCAGTCACTGGCGCCGCGCAATACCGATTGGGGCGCAGTTCGCGTCGCACGTTTGTGGGCCGAGCTGGAGCCCACTTGGGACGCTGCCACCCGTGCACACACGCGGCTTCTCAACACCGTATTGGAAGAACTGCCCGGCGCCGTGCTGGTGGGTGACTCCACCCAACCGGTGTACAGCGCCAACCTGACCCTGAACCTCGACCGACCACGTCACTGGTTCAATTCATCCACCGGCTACGGCACCCTGGGCTATGCCCTGCCCGCCGCCATCGGCGCCTGGCTGGCGCGCGGCGATGAACAACCGGTGGTGTGCCTGATCGGCGACGGTGGCCTGCAATTCACCCTGCCGGAACTGGCCAGCGCCGTGGAAGCCCGCACACCGGTGATCGTGCTGTTGTGGAATAACCAGGGCTATGAGGAGATCAAGAAATACATGCTCAATCGTGCCATCGAGCCTGTGGGTGTAGACATTTACACCCCGGACTTTATTGGCGTGGCCAAGGCCCTGGGCTGCGCGGCAGAGAGCATCGAAGGCATCGAGCATCTGCGCTCGGCACTGCGCGCCGCAGCTGATCGCCAGGGGCCGACGCTGATTGAAATCGACCAAGGGCGGTGGGAGTCGACCAAGCCTGGAACTCGCTCTATGTGACTCTGGTTTTCCCCTGTGAGAGGGGCAATCTGTCAGTTATCCGCAATTTTTAGATAGCCCCAGCGACTTTCTGATTTGCCCCACTTGCCCCTGCATGGCCTGATTCGCCCTTGTTCGAACAAGGCAGGCCCATGGAAAACGTTCACGCAAAACCCACCACCGCCGTATGGCTGATGATCAGCGTGGTGCTGGTCGCCCTTAACCTGCGACCGTCGATGGCGGCTGTGGGGCCGTTGTTATCGTCGATTCGCGTGGATGTGCCGTTGAGTTTCAGCAGCGCCGCGTTACTGACCATGTTGCCGGTCATGGCCATGGGCCTGGCGATGTTTGTTGGCATGGGCCTGTCCAAGCGCCTGGGCGAACATCGCAGCATTATGCTGTCGCTGCTGGTGATTGGGCTGGCGACCTTATCGCGGCTGTTGCTGGATTCGGCGCTGGAGCTGATCGTCAGCGCGATTGCCGCAGGGGTCGGCATCGCGCTGATTCAGGCATTGATGCCGACGCTGATCAAGTCGCGATTCAGCGCTGACGTTTCGCTGTTCATGGGCCTGTATGTGACTGCGATCATGGGCGGCGCTGCGCTGGCGGCATCACTCTCACCCTTGGTGCAAGTGCGCACCGGCAGCTGGCGCATCGGCCTGGCGATCTGGGCGGTACTGGCGCTGTTGGCGCTGGTGTTCTGGTATGCCCAGCGTTCGGCTCTGCCACCCTTGCCTCAAGCAGAATCGAGCATTCGGGAATCATTTTTCAGCAATCGCCGCGCCTGGTTGCTGGCGATCTTTTTTGGCCTGGGCACGGCGTCCTATACCTGTGTATTGGCGTGGCTGGCGCCGTACTACGTCGAACAGGGCTGGAGCGAGCAGAATGCCGGCTTGCTGCTGGGCTTGCTGACCGCCATGGAGGTGATCTCCGGCCTGGTCACTCCGGCCATCGCCAACCGACGCCAGGATAAACGCGGCGTGATCGCGGTGCTGCTGGTGCTGATCATCCTCGGGTTCTGCGGCCTGATCCTCAGCCCGCAACACTGGAGCCTGCTATGGCCTTGCCTGCTCGGCCTGGGTATCGGCGGGTTGTTTCCCATGAGCCTGATTGTGTCCCTCGACCACCTCGACAACCCACGGCGCGCCGGTAGCCTTACCGCATTTGTACAGGGCATCGGTTACCTGATTGCCGGCGTGTCGCCCTTGATTGCCGGAGTGATCCGCGATCAATTGGGCAGCTTTGAAGGGGCCTGGTGGTCGCTGACCGCGGTGACTGTGGTGATGCTGCTGATGGTCCTGCGCTTCAACCCCCGGCATTACGTACGACATATCCGCTGACGTCGTATTACAAACAGTATTTGTCCCACGCGAAACATTGAATAGTCCTACAGAGCTTTCTATTGGTACGAGCGTTCCGTTAACATTTTGCCCAGTCTTGTACTGAGTTCGGTACAAAGGGTTTACGGACGAAACCGATGCTAAACAGTAACTCGCTCAGAAAGCTCGATATGCAGGATTTGATGGTGTTTATCGCCGTCTACGACCAGAGCAGCGTTACTGATGTGTCCGAAACGCTGTTCGTCAGCCAGTCCACGGTGAGCTACAGCCTGAAGAAGTTGCGCACCAGCTTTGAGGATGAGCTGTTTATCAACACACGGGCCGGTATGCGTCCGACGTACAAGGCCACCACCATGTACGGGCATGTGCAGAAGATCCTGGAAAGCATCAACCTGTGTCACGCCGGTGGCCAGGCCTTTGACCCGACCCAACAGGCGGTGACCTTCAATGTGTGCGCCCCGGAATACTTCGAGCAACTGATCCTGCCACGGCTGTTGAAGCACTTCGACCATGCCGACCTGCCGGTGATCGTCAATGTGCAGAAGCTGGAAACCGACATTCCCGTCGATGACCTGCGTGAAGGCCGCCTCGACCTGGTGATCTGCTTCGGCCCGCACTTTCATCGCACCCATAAAGACTTCAAGACCCAGATGCTGCTGGAGGATGACCTGGTTTGCGTGTTCGACCAGCGCTCGGCGCCCAGGGAGCCGGCGTTCAGCCTGCAATCTTTCGTCGAGCGGCGTCACATATTCCCCACGCCATGGTCCTCCGACACCAACATGATCGACGGCTGGCTCGCACGTCAGGCGCGCAAGCGCCAGGTGATCGCACGGGCCAACAGCTACAGCGCAGCGTTGAAGATGATTACCGGCACCGACTTCATCGTCACCCTGCCGCGTCGCGTGCAAAAGTTGCTGGCGCCGGCACCGGGGTTCGGTGTGTGCGAAGCACCCAACGGTTTGCCGGGGTTCACCCTGGATATGCATTGGAAGGAAACCAATGGGCAAGACAGCGCCAATAGCTGGTTTCGTGAGCAAGTGGTGAGGGTGTGTGAGGAACAGCTGCAAGCGGCAAGTTGAAGGCGCCAAGCCGTCTCTACAGTTGCTTTTAGCTTGGAGCCGGGAGCTTGTCACTCATGAACGCCTCCAGCCGCGAACGCATCCAGCGCTCCGCCGGGTCGGTGTCGACGTGGCTGAGCCAGACCATCGACAAATCCAGGGTCGGGGTCTGGAAGGGAAACGGCTCGCAGTACAAATTGCCGCCGGCGGCCATGGCTTGGGCAGTGTAATCCGGCAGGCTGGCGATCATATCGGTGCCGGCGAGCAACGCCGGCAGCGAACTGTATTGCGGCACCGACAGCACCACATGGCGCTTGCGGCCCACCTCCGCCAGCCACTCATCGGCAAACCCGGCCACGTTGGCAGTGTGGGACACCAGCACATGGGGCCGTGCGCAATATTCATCGAGGGTCAGCGGCGTGTCCGAGGCATCGGCGCGCAGCAGGCAGGGGCGGATATGCCGCAACAGCTTGCGCTTGGCATTTGCCGGCAGGCCGCGGGTCTGGGTGATGCCGACGGTGATATCGCCCGACGCCAGCAAGTCGGGAATACGCCAGTAATCCACGTGCTGCACCACGAACACCACCTGCGGCGCCTCCTGGCGCAAGGCACGCAGCAACGGTGGCAGCAGGCCGAACTCGACGTCATCGGACAGGCCGATGCGAAAGGTCATGGTACTGATGGACGGATCAAAGTCATGGGTCAGGCTCAGGGCCGATGACAAGGAATCCAGGGCCGGCGACAGGTGCTGGATGATTTCCTCGGCACGGGCCGTGGGCTCCATGCGATGGCCGACACGAATGAACAACGGGTCGTTGAACAAGGTGCGCAGGCGGTTGAGGGCCGAACTGATGGTGGGCTGGCCGAGAAACAGCTTCTCCGCCACCCGCGTCACATTGCGCTCAAGCATCAGCGCTTCGAAGACCACCATCAGGTTGATGTCGGCCTTGCGTAGTTCATTGCGATTCATCGGCGCCCACCCCTCTCCCCAAGACAAGCCGCAGTTTAGAAAGGCCACGGGGCTGCGTCTATGTGCGCACTGCTCATCAGGCGGTTTGGGGACTATAAATCAGCGCTTGAGGGCTATGTAAGCCTCACAGAACAACTGTGGGAACGGCCTATCCCACCCCCACAGCTAGATTGTGTTTACCTTGAAGTCAGGGTTTCAGCGGGCGCTCCTGGTCCCGTTCGGAAAGCTCCGTGCCATCGTCCGGGTGCTTCCAGGTTTGCGGTTTTTCTTCCTCTGGCTGCCGCCGATGATGATCACGTTCTGGCTCATTGTGCTGCTGGTGTTCGTTGCCCATAGCCACCTCCCATCCGTAAGAATTGGACACAAGCTCAAGCATAGAACAGGTCTGAAAAATCGGATGGCCGTTTTGACTGATAGCCAAAACACATCAATGCATCCATATTTGTCACTTATCATTTCTAAATGTGTCAGCCACTATCCCCAGTCTTAAGCGAAACAAGCACTTTAAAAAGAACGCTGGAGACACAAAATCATGACTAGCCCTTCCCGGCCCGCCTCTGCCAGCTCGAAAGTAGGCGCTGTACTGCGCGTTACTTCGGGCAACTTCCTTGAACAGTTCGACTTCTTTCTGTTCGGGTTCTACGCGACCTATATCGCCGCCGCGTTCTTCCCGGCCGCTAATGAGTTTGCGTCATTAATGATGACCTTCGCCGTGTTCGGCGCGGGCTTCCTGATGCGACCACTGGGTGCAATCATTCTGGGTGCCTATATCGATGACGTGGGCCGTCGCAAAGGCTTGATCGTGACCTTGTCGATCATGGCCAGCGGCACGCTGTTGATCGTGCTGGTGCCCAGTTATCACACCATTGGCCTATGGGCGCCGCTGCTGGTGCTGCTGGGCCGCCTGCTGCAAGGCTTCTCGGCCGGTGCGGAATTGGGCGGTGTCTCGGTTTACCTGTCTGAAATGGCTACGCCGGGCCGCAAAGGGTTCTACACCAGCTGGCAGTCGGGCAGCCAGCAGATCTCCATCGTGGTCGCCGCAGCGCTGGGCTATGGCTTGAACGTGTGGATGGAACCGGCAGTGGTGGCCGATTGGGGCTGGCGTATTCCATTTGCCGTAGGTTGCGTGATCATTCCGTTTATCTTTGTGCTGCGTCGCAACCTGCAGGAAACTGAAGAGTTTGCCAACCGCAAGCATCGCCCGACCATGCGTGAAGTGATGGCGACCCTGGTGAAGAACTGGACCGTAGTCATCGGCGGCATGTTGATGGTGGCCATGACCACCACCGCGTTCTACCTGATCACCGTGTACGCACCGACCTTCGGCAAGACCGTACTGCAACTGAGCACTTCCGATGCCCTGCTGGTGACCTTGCTGGTGGCGGTGTCGAACTTTTTCTGGCTGCCGATCGGCGGCATCCTCAGTGATCGCTTCGGCCGCAAACCGGTACTGATCGCCATGACCGTGCTGACTGTTCTCACTGCTTATCCAGCGCTGTCCTACGTGGTCAACGCGCCAAGCTTTGCGCACATGCTGGAAACCCTGTTGTGGTTCTCCTTCCTCTACGGCCTGTACAACGGCGCAATGATCCCGGCGCTGACCGAAATCATGCCGGTGGAAGTGCGCGTGGCGGGTTTCTCCCTGGCTTACAGCCTGGCGACTGCAGTCTTCGGTGGCTTCACGCCGGCGATTTCCACCTGGTTCATCCACATCACTGAAGACAAGGCATCTCCCGCCTATTGGATGATGTTCGCCGCACTGTGTGCGCTGTGTTCAACCCTGGCGTTGTATCGCCACGCCAATACCCGTGGCCAAGTCATGCAGGAGGCGGTGCAATGAAGCCTTTGTTCAAATCCCTCACTGCCGTCGTCCTCGGCGCCCTGGCGCTGACGGCCCAGGCCGAAGAGCTCAAGGTGATGACCTCTGGTGGCTTCACCGCCGCCTATAAACTGCTTGGCCCGCAATACGCCAAGCAAAGCGGTGACACCCTCGACACCATTCTCGGCCCGTCCATGGGCAAGGCGCCGGAAGCGATTCCCAACCGCCTGGCCCGCGGCGAGCACGCCGACGTGGTGATCATGGTCGGCTACGCCCTGGATGAGCTGATCAAGCAAGGCAAGGTCGACCCCGCGTCCCGCGTGGAACTGGCCGATTCGCGCATTGGCCTGGTGGTGAAGGAAGGCGCGCAAAAACCTGCGATCAATACCGACGCCGAACTCAAGGCCGTGCTGAGCAAAGCCAAATCCGTGGCGTACTCGGACAGCGCCAGCGGTGTGTACGTCGAGAAAGAGTTGTTCAAGAAACTCGGTATGCCGGCCAAAGGCACCATGATCGAACGCGTGCCGGTGGGCGAGCAGGTGGCCAAGGGTGACTACGAAGTGGGCTTGCAACAGGTGGCTGAATTGTTGCCGGTCAAGGGTGTGACGTTTGTCGGCAAAATCCCGGAAGACGTGCAATCGGTGACACGCTTTGCGGCGGGAATTCCGGTCAATGCCGAACACCCCGACGAGGCCAAGGCGCTGCTGCAGTTCATGGCCTCGCCGCAAGCTCAACCGGTGGTGCAATCCACCGGCCTGGACTCGGTGTCACGCTGACCGAAACGGCATCTCCCGCACCAATCGTTCCAACTCCAGCGCCGCGGGCGGCAATGTCCGCCCGCGGCGCTTGATCAAGCCCACATTGCGCATCACCTGCGGCTCTACCAGCGGCACACTCACCAGAATCGGGTGCTCGCACGCCGGCATCGCAATCGACGGCACCATCGCCACACCCAGCCCCGCCTCCACCAGCCCGATCATCGTGGTCACGTGGTGGGTCTCGCAGATACTCGGCTTTTTCACCCGCACGCCACGCAGCGCCTGGTCGAGCAGGAAGCGGTTGCCCGAGGTTTTGTCCACGCTGATGTAGTCGTGTTCATAGGCCTCGGTCCAGGTCACGCTCTCACGCGTGGCCAACGGATGGTCACGCCGACAGGCAAGCACATAACGCTCCTGCAGCAACAGCTCGAACTCGACCTCGTCGGCCAGGCTACCGCTGAAGCTCACGCCGAAATCCGCTTCACCGCTTGCCACCGCATTGCTCACTTCACCAGCACTGGCATCGAGCACCCGCAGGCGAATCTTCGGATACAGCTTGTGGAATTCGGAGATCACGTGGGGCATGAAGTAATACGCGGTAGACGGCACACAGGCGATGGTGACGTTGCCCATGCGTGTGGACGCGACGTTGCTGATGCCCATCAAGGCGATGTCGAGATCGTCGAGCATTCGCTCCACCTGGGGCAAGAAGGCACGACCGACCATGGTCAGACTGACCCGCCGTGTGGTGCGTTCGAACAGCTTTACATCCAGGGCGGATTCAAGCTTCTCGATGCGTCGGCTGAGGGCCGGCTGCGAGATACGGATGGCCTCGGCGGCGCCACGGAAACTGCCCTTGTCTACCACGGCGCGGAAGGCTTGGAGATCGTTGAGGTCGAAATTGATGATCACGGGAGGCAGGCCAAAGTGGTCGGGGTGACGAGCATTATCGTATGGGAGCCGATGCGATGCCATGCGAGCCGGGGCGGCTATATCGAGATAATCCTGTTACAGATATCAAGTCATACATTTCAGCAGCTTATCGGCCACCTGCGGCCACGCGATCGCCAAAACGGGTCAATACTTGCGGCCTGACCCACACAACTGGAGACGCAGCAACTTATGCAAACCTACCCCTTCTGGATGGACGACGAGACGCCGGAGATCGGCATCGATCAGTTGCTTCTTGCATCGCGCCAATGGTCAAGTAGGATTGAATCCTACTCACTTCTGGCGGACATCCCAATGCGCTCAACCCAGCAAATGAGCATCACCTTGCCCCTTGAAATGGCGGCCCTGGTCAAAGCCAAGGTGGCTGCCGGCGAATATGCCAGCGAAAGCGAAGTGATTCGCGACGGATTGCGGGTGCTGCTGGCACGTGACCGTGCCATGGAAGATTGGCTGAGGGACGAAGTCATCCCGGCAGCGACCGCTCTTGAGGCACAGCCTGAGCTCGGGTTATCTGCAGAACAGGTTCGCGAGCATATGGCAGCCAGGCGTCAGCGCAAAGGCATCGGGAACGCGTGAGCTACTCGGTGGTTTTTTCGCCTGAAGTCCTGACGCAACTCAATGCCCTTGAGGATTACATCTGCGATGCCGGCTCCCCCTTGGCAGCGACGCGCTTTATCGACAATCTCGTCAGCCACTGTGAAAGCCTCGCCCTGTTCCCCTTGCGTAGCACGCGCCGTGACGACCTGCTTACAGGCTTGCGCATCACGCACTATCGTCGCAGCACCATCATCGCGTTCAGGGTGAGGCCTGATTGCGAAACGGTGTCGATAGTGGGGGTATTTTATGGCGGGCAAAACTACACGGCGCTGTTCCAGGGTGAGGGGAACGACTGCTTATTGATAGATGAAAAGCCTGCTGAAAACTGATCGGCAGGCTTTTAGCACTTAATCGACTGATAGTTTCTCCCACGCCGCTGGCGCGCTGAAAAACGCCTGCGCGTTACTGTCCAGCGTCTCCAGGTGATAACCCCCTTCCTGCACGATCAGGCACGGCAACCCCAGCCCTCGAATGCACTGCCCCAGCCGCGCAAAGCCTTCCCGTGTCACCGCGACCTTGCTTTGCGGGTCCAGCTCGTAAATATCGAAGCCCAGTGACAACACCAGCACATCTGCCGAGAAGTCCTTCACCGCTGCCAGGGCCAGCTCCAGCTTTTCGAAAAACAGCGCTTCGCTGGCACCGTGGGGCATGGGCAGGTTGAGGTTGAACCCTGAGCCTGGGCCATCGCCTTTTTCGTCGGCAAAGCCCGCCACCCCAGGATAGAAGTTGGTCGGATCGCCATGGATCGACGCGTAGAGCACGTCATCGCGCTGGTAGAAAATCTCCTGGATGCCTTGGCCGTGGTGCATGTCGGTATCGAGCACCGCGACGCGCTGGAAGCCTTGGCGTAACGCTTGCGCAGCCACCGCCGCATTATTGATGTAACAGAAACCACCCGCCGCATCGAAGCGGGCGTGATGCCCCGGTGGTCGGCACAAGGCGTAGGCGGCAGGTGCGCCATCGAGGATCGCCTTGGCAGCGGCGACGGCGCTTTGGGCTGACCAGTACGCCGAGCGCCAGGTCAGTTCACCGATCGGGCAACTGCCATCAGCCAGGTAACGTGCCGCCTGGGCCAGAATGCCGCGCAGGGCATTGGGCTCGCGTACGAAGATGTTGGACATGACTTCGTCGCCCCAGTCTTCGGGGATTTCCTTCCAACGCTGGTGAGCTTCTTGAAGAAAATCCAGATATGCCGCGCCGTGCACGGCGAGCAGCGGTTCCATACCGTAGTCGCTTGGTTGCTGGATATCAAAGCCCAGGGTTTGCGCAGCCAGCAGCAGGTTGCGCGCACGCTCGGGGACCTCCTGTGGCGTGCGCATCTGGCCACGAGAATAGTAGCTGCGTGGGTGATGCAGCAGTTGTTCGGGATGGAAAAACGTATTCATAGGATGCTCCTGGATAAACACAGAACCTGTGGGAGCTGGCTTGCCTGCGATTGCGCACGGTCAGAGCACAATGTACTGCCTGCTTCACCGCTATCGCAGGCAAGCCAGCTCCCACATGGGCACGGCGTCAGCCTTTAGAAATGAACCTGGCCGGCGCGTTTCAACACGGCGTTGAGCAATACATCGGTGCCCTGGCGCACGTCTTCAGGCAAGACATCTTCGGCTTCGTTGTGGCTCAGGCCACCGACGCAGGGGATGAAGATCATCGCAGTCGGGCAATAGCGCGCCAGGTGGATAGCATCGTGGCCGGCACCGCTGATGATGGTCTGCTGGCTGTAGCCCAGAGCGTCCACCGACGCTTGTACGCAGGCCACGCACTCAGCATCGAACGGCGTGGCCGGGCTGATCCAGTGCGGTGTGATAGTCACGCTGAGGCCACGGTTGTCGGCAATCGCCTGCAGGCGTGCGCGCACTTGCTGCTCCATGGCGTCGATATCGGCGTCGCGGTGATGGCGCAGATCGACAGTGAAGTCGAGCACACCGGGAATAGTGTTGCGCGACGACTTGGCGATGCTCAACTCACCTACGGTGGTCAGGCCATATGGGGCAAAATCGGCAGCGAGGTTTTCCAGGGCCTGGATCATTTTTGCAGCGCCGTACAACGCATCTTTGCGCAGTGCCATCGGCGTGGTGCCCGCATGGGCAGCCATGCCTTGGACCCGCACATCGAGCCAGCGAATCGCCTGGCCGCCGGTCACCACGCCGATACTGTTGGCGTTGTCTTCCAGGATCGGGCCTTGCTCGATATGCGCTTCGAAATACGCATCCACTGCCCCACCCAATGCACGCTCGCCGTTATAACCGGTGGTGCGCAACGCCTCGGCCACGCTGACGCCATCACCGTCGGTGGTCGCCAGCGCCTTGTCCAGCGCGAGGGCGCCGGTGAAGACCGCCGAGCCCAGCATCGCCGGGGTGAAACGCGCGCCTTCTTCGTTGGTCCACACCGCAATTTCCAGGGGTTTGCGCGTCTGGATGCCGTGGTCGTCGAGGCTGCGGGTCACCTCCAGGCCAGCCAATACGCCGTACACGCCATCGAAGCGCCCGCCTTCGGGCTGGGTATCGAGATGGCTGCCGATCATCACCGGCGCGGCGTCATTGTCGGTACCCGCACGACGGGCGAACAGGTTGCCGATGGCATCCACGCTCAACGTCAGGCCAGCCGCTGTACACCAGTGACTGAACAGCTCGCGACCGGCCTTGTCCTCTGCGCTCAACGCCAGGCGGCAGCTGCCACCGCGTGCAGTCGCGCCGATCTCGGCCATGGCCATCAAGCTATGCCACAGGCGCTCGCCATTGATCTTCAACATTGCTGACTCCCTCAACTGTGTGCCATTTCCAGGCGGTGAGCCGTGGCGTGGCGGCGGGACAAGGCCAGCACGCACACCAACGAGACCGCCGCGATCACGCTGTAAAACACTGCCATCGGCCACCATTGGCCCAGGTATTGATGGGCCAGCCAGGTGCCGATCAACGGTGTCAGGCCACCCGCCAGCGCACCGCAGACCTGGTAAGCCAGGGAAATTGCGGTGTAGCGCACGCGGGTTTCAAACAGACCGCTGACAAAGCCTGCGATGACGGCATAGAACGACGCCATGCACACCACCGCGAGGGCAATGCCGAGGATGATCAAGGGCGCCTGGCCGCTGCTGACCAGCACAAACATGGGGTACGGCGACGCCATTGCCAGTACGCACATGGCGCACAGGAACCGTGTAGCGCCGACCTTCTCTGCCACCCAGGCGGCCAGTGGCTGAACGCAGAACTGGATAATGGCGACGAAGAACAGGCATTCCAGAATCAGCGAGCGCGGCAGGTTCAGTTGCTGAGTGCTGTAGGCAATCATGAAGGTGTTGGTGAAATACACGCCGGCAATCCCCAATGTGTTGGCGCCAATGCACAACAACAGTGGACGCCAAGCGGTCTTCAGCACTTCCAGCACGGGGGCTTGGTCCTTCTTGATCGCCCGAGCTTTTTCCGCCAGGGCCTTGTCTTCGAGGAACTCCGGCGACTCATTTACACCCAGGCGAATCGCCAGGCCGACGACCAACAGCAAGGCACTGGCCAGGAACGGCAGGCGCCAGCCCCAACTGAGCAGGTCTTCTTCCGGTAAGCGGGTCACCGCGCTGAACGCCAGCAGGGAAAGAATCAAACCGGCCGGGCTGCCCAACTGGGCGAAGGATGCAAAGAAGTTACGGCGCCCCTTTGGCGCATGTTCTCCGGCCATCAACACCGCCCCGCCCCACTCACCGCCGACCGCAATGCCTTGCACCACTCGCAGCAGTACAAGCAGCACCGGTGCCGCGGCGCCGATCTGCGCATAGGTCGGCAACAGGCCGATGCATACCGTGACCACGCCCATCATCACGAGGGTAATAACCAGGGATTTCTTGCGGCCGATGCGGTCGCCGATATGGCCAAACACGATGCCGCCCAACGGCCGCGCAAAGAAGCCCACGGCGAAGGTGCCGAACGCAGCCATGGTGCTGAACAATTTATCGTCGGAGGGGAAAAACAGCTGACCGAACACCAGCGCCGCAGCGGTGGCATAGATGTAAAAGTCGTACCACTCGATCATGGTGCCGATAAAAGCGGCGGCCGCGGCACGGCGAGGCTGCGGCGAAGCGGAAGGCTTCATGGGGCTGGCTCCTTTGGTTATTTTTTTGGCAGGAGAAGGTCGAACCGGTGCGCTCTGATGGCGCTTGTTGAGCCCGATTTTTCGGCCTGGGGCTATGATTAGTCAATTTTCTATTTATTATCTTGATTATAAATACTGCTTATTATCGAGCGTCACCATGCCCGAATCCCGCCGCGATATTCACCCCCTGCTCAACGACCGCCTGGACTGGAACCTGCTGCGTACCTTCCGCGTGATCGGCCAGGAACTGAGCATCAGCCGCGCCGCCGCGCGCCTGCACCTGACGCAGCCGGCCATCAGCCAGGCGCTCAAGCGCCTGGAGGAACAGCTGGATTGCCAGCTCATCGTACGTCGTGGCCCGCGCTTCGTGCTCACCGAGGCAGGTGAACAGATTTTCGCGATTGCCGGCGAGATGTACGGCCAGGTTTCGCAAATGAGCAACGCCCTGCAAAAGCCCGGCGATGAAGTGATCGGCAAAGTGCGCTTGCTGATGATCAGCCGGATTAATTCCGACACTTTCGATGACTTTCTCGCCAGCTTTCATCGCGAACATCCGCGGGTCGATCTGGAAGTCGAAGTGATGCGCAGCTCCGACATCGTCGCCGCCTTGCTGGAAAAAACCGCGACCCTGGGGTTGAGCCTCAATCGTCGGCCTCAGCCGCGCCTGGAACAGCACCTGTTTCTGCGTCAGCGCTACGCGTTCTTTTGCGGAAAACATCACCCATTGTTCGGGCGCACAAACCTGGCCGAGGGGGATTTGCAGTCGGAAAACTTCGTGAGTTTTACCAGCGACCAGATTGGCGGGATGCTCTCGCCGCTGACGATTTTCCGTGATCAGCAAGGCTTCGGTGGGCGGATCGTGGCGTCATCCTCCAGCCTGGAAGAAGTGCGGCGTTTGGTGATTGCCGGGTTTGGTTTGGGTTGCTTACCGACTCATGTGGTGGCGGACGATGTGAAAAACGGGCTGCTGTGGCGGTTGCCGCCGGATGAGGGGATTGCGGATGTGGATATTCACCTGTTGTGGAATCGCGAGCAGAAGATGAGTCGGGCGGAGGGGGTGTTTATTGAGTGTCTTATGGGGCGGTTGGCCGACGTATAATTGGCCACATCCTGCGTGTCAAAAAGCAGTTACAACTCACTGGATGCACGTCGAAGCACGCACGGCTAGGATTGCAGTCAACTAAGCCAATGGCGTACATTAGCGATGATTTTCATAGAGACGTCAGTCTTCACCCGTCGCGTTAAAGAATTGATCGACGAGGATGCCTACACGGCTCTTCAGAACGTGTTGGTAGTCAACCCTTCTGCTGGCGATGTAATCGAGGGTACGGGTGGAGTTCGCAAGATACGAGTAGCAGCCAAGGGCCATGGCAAACGAGGCGGGGCGCGGGTGATCTATTACCACTTCGTCTCGGCATCACAGATTGTTCTACTGATGATCTATCCCAAAAATGAACAGCAGGACTTGACTGCCGACGAGCGCAAGTCACTGAAGGCTGCGATTGAGCACTGGAGATAGCTATGAGCAGATTTTTTGATGAATTGATGGAAAGCGTTCAAGAGATGAACGAGATCCTGCGCGGAGAACGCGAACCTTCTCGTGAATTCCATGTTGATTCAATGCGAGTCAAAGAGATCCGTAAGGCGACAGGGCTGACCCAGGCTAAATTCGCAGCGCTGATTGATGTGCAACTTGGCACATTACGTAACTGGGAGCAGGGTCGTCGTGAACCTACCGGACCAGCAAAGGCATTGTTGAAAGCTATCCATAATGACCCAGTCCATGTACTGAATGCGTTGGCTAGCTAAAATAAGACTCCACTGCTGCGCCTTAAACATCGTCATAACCGGAAAAGCTCGGAGCTGACTCAGCGACGGGCTTTTTCGTTTGTACGGCAGATTTAAGGCTCTTTAAAATCTCACATCGATACCACTGATGATTACTATCGAAACGAGCGCCTGAACGATTGCCGCCACTGATTCCTATAATCGCTCCAAATTCCCTCCTCGCCTGGCTTCAGGCGACATTCCTCCCGGAACCCAATCCCATGCCAAGCGCGAGCCAGGCCCCTAGCGGGCTTCCCGAACATAATCAACAAAGCGTCAAACAGCAGTGGCTGGCGATTCTTTCGGTCGCCGTGGGTGCCTTCGCCCTGGTGACCAGTGAATTCCTGCCGGTGGGCGTACTCAACGACGTTGCCAGCGACCTGGGCATCAGTGCCGGTCACGCCGGATTGATGGTCACATTGCCCGGCATCATGGCCGCCCTCGCCGCGCCGTTTCTGTCGGTCAGCATTGGCGCCATGGACCGTCGCTATCTGCTGATTGGCCTGACACTGGTGATGATCATCGCCAACTCGGTGGTGGCCTTCGCCACCGATTTCAGCCTGCTGCTGTTCGGCCGTGTATTGCTCGGCATCAGCATCGGCGGCTTCTGGGCCACGGCCATTGCCCTCAGCGGGCGGCTGGCGCCCAAAGGCGTGGGAGTTGCGAAAGCCACCTCGATCATCATGATGGGCGTGACCCTGGCCACCGTTCTGGGCGTGCCTGTGGGTACCTGGCTCAGTGGACTGATGGGCTGGCGCATGACCTTCCTGGTTACTGCGTTGGTGGGCATTCCGGTGCTGCTGGCGCAGATCTTCCTGCTACCGCGACTGACCCCGGAAAAGGCCATTGAGATTCGTG
Source organism: Pseudomonas sp. HN8-3 (assembly GCF_020790195.1). Classification (NCBI taxonomy): domain Bacteria; kingdom Pseudomonadati; phylum Pseudomonadota; class Gammaproteobacteria; order Pseudomonadales; family Pseudomonadaceae; genus Pseudomonas; species Pseudomonas sp. HN8-3. The sequence continues at coordinate 1,654,276 of NZ_CP086206.1, read as the reverse complement.
ACTTGCCCGCGTTGTTTATCAACCCACAGGCGCGAGTCGGCTTGATCGCTGTATTGCTGATCGGCCTGGCGCACTTTGCTGCGTATACCTATGTCGCGCCCTTCTTCAAAAACAGCTCCGGCTTTGACGGCCCGACAATTGGTTCATTGCTGCTGCTCTATGGCGTAGCCGGGGTAATGGGCAATGTTTTTGCCGGTTTCGCCGCTAACCGCAGTGTACGTCACACCCTGCTGCTGGTTGCGTTGATGATCGGTACCAGCACCGCACTGTTCCCCTACTTCGCCACCGGCCTTTCCGGCGCCTCGATGCTGATCGCACTCTGGGGTTTCGCCTTCGGCGCCTTCCCAGCCTGCGCCAGTATCTGGATGTTTGTGGTGGCGCCCAAGGATGTAGAGCGCGGCATGCCACTGTTTGTGGCGCTGTTTCAGGTGATCATCGCCCTGGGTTCGTTCTTTGGCGGGCGCATCGTCGACCAGATGGGCAGCTCGGTGTTGTTGAGCCTGGCCACGGTGTTGGTGGGGTTCGGGTTTGCGACCGTGCTGGTGTTGGGGCGCAAGGTCAGTAATAACCTGGTGGCACAACCTGCCTGACCGGGTTGTATGCGCAAAAAAGCCTGCTGAGCGTTGAGTTCAGCAGGCTTTTTTCGTTTCAGGGAGCAGGTATTTATTTGGCCGTGGGGAAATCACGCTCGAGGACAGCATCCACCAAGGCTTGCGCGTTCTCGATCAATTGAGCCAGGGCCATGATCACGGGCGACTGCGTGCTGTCTGGATCTTCGGCGCATTGGTAGGCGGTTTGAAGGGCGGATGAGAGGATTTCGGTGGCGTTTGTGAGGGCTTCTTCGGTGCGGACATCATCGGCTACGCAAAAGATTTTGCGTGCTTGCCCTTCGGTAGAATCAGCGGTGCTCTTCTTCATGATGTAACTCCACGTTATGAAAAGAAGCTACCACTCCCTGCTGTCAAACAGGATTGGGTGGCAGCTGTACGCGGGTTGACAGACCGGAAACGTGGAAACCCGGCGCACCCGAAGATGCCCCACGCACAGCCGCCATAACAAATGGGCACAGACAGACGCCTGGAACCAGTTTGGGGATGCACAGAGATCGCACGTTATTCGGCCTGTCAAAACCGGTCGCCATGAGGACGACGGCGGAAGATTAGCGCCCTACCCCAGTCAACGCAACCCTGCTCGAAAACTGCCAAACCTGCACAACGTAAGCACCTGTTTCGGAAAAGCTTGGTAACCAGAATCCCCACCGGGAACCTTGTGTGCATAAGCCTGCGAGCTAGTCTCAAAAAGTCGCCGCCGTGGCGACATACTGTCAAGGATGCTGATATGCCAACGAGATATCGCGATGCGGTCACAGGTGAATACGTAACCGAGCAAGAGGCGAAGAAAAGACCAAGGGAAACAGTGAAGGAAACCGATAAAAAGCGCCCGGCAAAGCCGACGGCCAAGAAGTAGGATCAACAGATGAGAGCGACTGCCGTATGTCCAGACAGACTTGCCAATGAAACCCGATTGCCCCAATGTAATGACCAACGTCATTACACAAGGAGCTATCCCTTGGCATCTATCAACATCCGTATCGATGACGACCTGAAAGCTCGCGCCTACCTTGAGCTGGAGAAACTCGGTGTCACCCCTTCCGAACTGATACGTCAGGCGTTGCAATATGTTGCCGAACGCGGCCAGTTGCCATTTAAGCCTGTCCTCATGACTGAAGAGGATGAAGCCTTGATGGCGACCGTACGTGAGCGCCTTGCGTCGCCTCAACGCGTGAGGGTTTCTTTGGATGACCTATAGCCTTGATTTTGATGCGCGTGCATTGAAGGAATGGCAGAAACTCGGCGACACCCTCCGTCAGCAACTCAAGAAGAAGCTGATGGAAATCCTGAACAACCCACGTATTGAGGCTAACCGCCTACATGGCCTGCCTGACTGCTACAAGATCAAACTGCGTAGTAGCCGGTACAGGCTGGTCTATCAAGTGATAGATCAGGAAGTGACCGTGTTCGTGGTCGCTATTGATAAACGTGAACGAGATCAGGCTTATCGCAAAGCGTCTGAGCGCCTTGATCAGCGCTAGGCAGGACTGGAAAAAATCACTGAAGCAGTCGTAGATAAAGGCTGGAAACGAAAAAGCCCCGCAGCTTATTCAGCTACGGGGCTTTCTCTATGTAATGGCGGAGAGATAGGGATTCGAACCCTAGGTACCGGTGAAGGTACAACGGATTTCGAATCCGTCCCATTCGGCCACTCTGGCATCTCTCCAACGGCGCGCATCATAACAGCATGATTGATGGATGCAAAGCGCCGAAGCGATTTTTTTCCGTGCTATCAGATGCTTGCGTCGATTACAGCGGTACGCCGAGACGATTGGCGACTTCTTCGTAGGCTTCGATCACGTCACCGAGGCCCTGGCGGAAGCGGTCTTTGTCCATCTTTTTCTTGGTGTCCTTGTCCCACAGGCGGCAGCCGTCCGGGCTGAATTCGTCGCCCAGGACGATGGAGCCGTCGTGGAACACGCCGAATTCGAGCTTGAAGTCCACCAGCAACAGGCCTGCGTCGTCGAACAGCTTGGTCAGCACGTCGTTGACCTTGAGGGACAACTCCTTCATGCGCGCCAGTTGTTCAGCGGTGCCCCAGCCGAACGCCACAACGTGGGATTCGTTGATGAACGGGTCGCCCTTGGCGTCGTCCTTCAGGAACAGTTCAAACGTGTAAGGGTTGAGCTTGAGGCCCTCTTCCACGCCCAGGCGCTTGACCAGGCTGCCGGCGGCGTAGTTACGCACGACGCATTCCACCGGGATCATGTCGAGCTTCTTGACCAGGCACTCGTTGTCGCCCAGCAGTTTGTCGAATTGGGTCGGGATACCGGCCGCTTCGAGCTTCTGCATGATGAAGGCGTTGAACTTGTTGTTCACCATGCCCTTGCGATCAAGCTGTTCGATGCGCTTGCCGTCGAACGCCGAGGTGTCGTTGCGAAACAGCAGGATCAGGCGGTTGGCGTCGTCGGTCTTGTACACCGACTTGGCTTTGCCGCGGTAGAGTTCTTCACGTTTTTCCATGATGGGCTCCGCTTTGAGTAAGGTGGGCTAGGCGATGTGTCGCCAATCGAGCCCTGAATCTTGATTGGCCAGTTGCAGCCAGTCCGGGTCGCACCCGAGGGTGTCGACAAAACATTGCCGGGCAAGCGTCGGCAGGTTGTTCTTGCTGCTGAGGTGAGCCAGGACCAGGTGTTGCAGGTCTTGCCAGCCCAACTCATACACCAGGTACGCCGCCTGGTGATTGTTCAAATGTCCCAGCTCGCCGCCCACCCGCTGCTTGAGAAAGTAAGGGTAGTGACCGCGCGCCAGCAGATCCCTGCAGTGGTTGGACTCGATCATCAAGGCATCGAGGTCCCGGTAACCGTCCAGCACCCTGGCGCAGTAGGAACCCAGGTCGGTCAGCACGCCAAAACGCCGCTGGCCGTCACTGAATACGTATTGCGTAGGCTCCTGGGCATCGTGGGCAACCGCGATGACATTGATGCTCAAGGCACCGATTTGCAGTTGCTCGCCACCGGCCAGAAAACCTGCCGGCTCGATGGGTTTACGCATCCCGCGCAGCGTGCCGCGACTCAAGTACACCGGCAGATTGTAGCGCCGAGACAGTAAACCCACGCCATGCACGTGGTCGGCATGTTCGTGGGTGACCAGAATTGCGCTCAACTGCGTGGGGTGAACCCCGAGGCGCAGCAGGCGTCGCTCGGTTTCTCTTAACGAGAAACCACAATCGACCAGCACATACGTGTCATCGTGGGCGACCAGCGTACCGTTCCCTTGGCTACCGCTGCCGAGAACGGCAAAGCGCACCGAATCAGCCCAGGTTGTCTTGAATCACGCCCAACACTTTGCGCGCTGTTTCAGCTGGCGCGACGGTGTTGATGTTCTTCTCGACGGTGACTTGCACGCTTTCGCCAACCTTGCTCAAACGAACCTGATAACGCTCGGCACGGGTTTCGATCTCTTCCTTGGTCGGCGCGCTGCCGAACAGTTTGCCGAAGAAACCTGGCTCGTCGTCTTTCTTCTCGGCCTTTTCAGCCACGTTGATGTAGTACAGGCCCAGGCTGCGGTTGATGTCTTCAACGCGCCAAGGGCCTTGCTCCAACGCACGGCCAACACTGGCCCAGGCACGGTCGAGGTCTTCACCGAGGTTGAGCACCACGTTACCGCTGCCGTCTTCGGTGAGGCTGACGCGGTTAGGGGTGTCGTAGTCACGGGCGGCGAGCAAGGAAACGGAACCGCCCTTCTCGGAGATACGGCTCATGCTGGCGAGCATCTCGTCGACCAGCGCGGCATCGACGCCGGTGTTGACCGAACGCGGGGTGAAATCGACGTTGGCCGTGCTGCCGGCAGGGCGCTCGGCGCTGACCACATAGACTTCACTGGTATTGCGCTGCACGCCTGGCTCGATGCGCACACGCACACGGGCCTCGCTGTCGGCGGCTACACCGCCGGCCAGCAGGCGCTGAGCCATGTTGGCGGACAACTCGCGGCCTTGCTGCCACGCCGTGGTGAACTCACCGGTTTGCGGGCGTTGCTGGTCGAGACGGAAACCGTTGTCCTGGAAGAACTGCACTGCCACCGGCCAGACTTCGGCAGGTGGGCGCTGAGCCACGATCCAGCGGTTGTCGCCACTTTTCTGCAGGCTGTAGTCGCTGGCATCGGCCACTGCCGTGATCGGCTGCGGGCGTGGTACTACGTACTCGCCCTTGACGGTGTCGTCGGCAACGTTGCGTGGGATCGGCAACAAGGGGTCAAGACGCTTGGCGACATTGACATCAGGCGGCAACTGCATCGGTTTGGTTGCTTGCGCTTCCAGGTAATCGCTGCCGCGGTCACGGAAGTAGCCTTCCGGGCCCCATACCCAACCGCAGCCACTGGTGCTGGAGATAATCAAGGCAAGTGCGGAAAGTCCGGCCAATCGCTTCATGCGTAGTGCTTCCTCAATTAAACCAGGACGCCGGACTGGCGCAGGGCCTGTCGCAGCGGTTCGTGACAGGCTTCGCTGAGCCGGGTGAGCGGCAGACGGATACCGTCCGGCATCAGGCCCATCTCAGTCAGCGCCCATTTCACGGGAATAGGATTGGATTCGATAAACAGTGTCTTGTTGAGCGGCATCAGCTTCTCGTGGATCGCACGGGCCGTCGCGGCATCGCCGGCGATAGCGGCGGCGCACATTTGGCTCATGGCACGCGGAGCCACGTTGGCGGTCACGGAGATGTTGCCCTTGCCACCCAGCAGGATCAATTCGACAGCGGTGGCGTCGTCACCGGAATACACCAGGAAGTCACTGCTCACGCCGGCCAGGATGTCCTTGGCGCGCTGCAGGTCGCCAGTGGCTTCCTTGATACCGATGATGTTCGGCACGGTGGACAGGCGGATCACGGTCTCGGCCTTCATATCGCACGCGGTACGACCCGGTACGTTATAGAGGATCTGCGGGATCTGGACGGCTTCGGCGATGGCTTTGAAGTGCTGGTACAAGCCTTCCTGGGTCGGCTTGTTGTAGTACGGGGTCACCAGCAGGCACGCATCGGCGCCGGCTTTCTTGGCGTTGCGGGTCAGCTCGATCGCTTCGCGCGTGGAGTTGGCACCCGTTCCGGCGATCACGGCGATGCGGCCCGCAACGCGCTTGACCACGAACTCGATCACCTGGATGTGTTCTTCCACATCGAGGGTGGCCGATTCACCTGTGGTGCCGACCGCCACGATGGCGTTGGTGCCCTCTTGCAGGTGGAAGTCCACCAGTTTGCCCAGGCTGTCCCAGTCGAGACGACCTTGTGCATCCATGGGTGTGACCAGTGCCACCATACTGCCCGCAATCATGCAACCGCTCCTGCCGGAAAAAGAGAGCCGTAATGGTACTGGCGCCAAGATGCTTGTACAAGCGAAGTACCGCGTGAGGATGCGTTCTGGAGCAACTAAACGTCGGGCAATGCCATCATTGGGCCAAAGTACCGCTTCAAGCCGGCCGATCACGCAATGAAAACGCCACCTCCTAGCCCTTGGCGACGCTTTTCGCTACCCTTGATCCTTTGATCAATACGGCCCACACAGTATTGACCGCTCATCGCTTTAGGAAGGCTGCATGTCCACCCCCACAGTTCGCGAACAATTCCTTGTTATCAGTGCCCTCGGCGCCAACCCCATGGAGCTGACCAACGTCCTGTGCCGCGCCAGCCATGAGAACCGCTGCGCGGTCGTGACCTCGCGCCTGACTCGCCACGGCGAGTGCAGCGCGCTGGTCTTGCAGATTTCCGGCTCTTGGGACGCATTGGCGCGCCTGGAAACCGGCCTGCCGGGCCTGGCCAAAAAGCACGACTTCACCGTCAATGTCGTGCGCAGCGCCGCCCTGGAAAATCGCCCACAGGCCTTGCCTTACGTGGCGTACGTCAGCTCGGCCTACCGCTCTGACATCGTCAACGAGTTGTGCCAGTTCTTCATCGACCACAACGTCGAGCTGGAAAACCTGACCTGCGACACCTACCAGGCGCCTCAAACCGGCGGCACCATGCTCAACGCCACGTTCACCGTTACCCTGCCGGCCGGCGTACAGATCAGCTGGTTGCGCGACCAGTTCCTGGATTTTGCCGATGCCCTGAACCTCGACGCGCTGATCGAGCCATGGCGCCCACAGAACCCAATGTAAGGAAAGACTCATGCCGGTAGCCATCGACAAACCCGTCGCAGACTTCGAAGCCCAGGCCACCAGCGGCCAGACTTTCAGCCTCGCAGCTCTCAAGGGCAAGCAAGTGGTGATCTACTTCTACCCCAAGGACAGCACCCCGGGCTGCACCACTGAAGGCCAGGGCTTTCGTGACCAGTACGCAGCTTTCCAGGCCGCCAACACTGAAGTGTTTGGTGTGTCGCGTGACAGCGTGAAGTCCCACGAGAACTTCAAGGCCAAGCAGGAGTTTCCTTTCGAGCTGATCAGCGACAAGGACGAAGCGGTCTGCCAGCTGTTTGATGTGATCAAGCTCAAGAAGCTGTACGGCAAGGAATACCTGGGCGTAGATCGCAGCACCTTTCTGATCGACAGCGAAGGCGTGCTGCGTCAGGAATGGCGTGGCGTGAAAGTGCCGGGGCATGTGGATGCCGTGTTGGCGGCAGCGCAGGCGCTGAACAAGGCCTGATTGTGCGTCGATAAGGCCGTCAGGCCTTGCGCAACCAATACCGGTACACACCCTCGGCGTCTTCTTCATGCTCCAGGGTGTGGCCGGCGAGTTTGGCAAAGGTGCGGAAGTCACGCTGGGAGCCAGCGTCGGTGGCGGTCACCTTGAGCACCGCACCGCGGGCCATTTTATTGAGTTCCAGCTTGGCCTTGAGCAAGGGCAACGGGCAGTTGAGGCCGCTGGCATCGAGTTCGGCGTCAAAGGCTACAGCGTCGGTCATGGTGTTACTCCAGGCAAACATTCGGGTTGCTTAGAATATCTGGTCCCAGGCGCAGTGTCCGGCTACAGTAAGCTCTTTGTCGAAAGGCTTTGTGCATGACTTTTTTGCGCCCTACCCTGCTGACGCTGGCCTGCCTGCTGGCCTCCCCGGCCTTCGCTGATGAGCTGCCGTCACTTGGTGACGCCAGTTCTGCCATTGTCTCGCCCCAACAGGAATATCAACTGGGCCGCGCCTGGCTGGCCTATTTGCGCGGTCAGGTGTCGCAGCTTAACGACCCGCAACTCAAGGACTACGTAGAAACCAGCGTGTACAAGCTGGTGGAAACCAGCCAGGTCAACGATCGGCGCCTGGAATTCATCCTGATCAACAGCCCGCAGCTCAACGCCTTTGCGGCACCCGGCGGGATCATTGGGGTGAACGGCGGCTTGTTCCTCAATGCCCAGACCGAAGGTGAATACGCGTCGGTACTGGCCCACGAACTGGCGCACTTGTCCCAGCGTCACTTTGCCAGGGGCGTGGAAGCCCAGTCACGCATGCAACTGCCAATGATGGCGGCGCTGCTTGGCGGCATTATTGCCGCCGCCGCGGGTGCCGGCGATGCGGGTATCGCAGCAATTGCCGGCTCACAAGCGGCTGCGATCCAGGAGCAGCGCCGGTTCTCCCGGCAGAACGAACAAGAGGCAGACCGCATCGGCATCCTCAACCTGGAGAAAGCCGGCTACGACCCGCGGTCGATGCCCACCATGTTCGAACGCCTGATGCGTCAGTACCGCTTCGATGCCAAGCCACCGGAGTTCCTGTTGACGCACCCAGTGACCGAATCGCGTATTGCCGACACCCGCAACCGCGCCGAGCAGGCCAAACTCGGCGGCAAGGAAGACAGCCTGCGCTATCAACTGATTCGCGCACGCGTGCAGTTGAAATACGAAGACACGCCTGGCCTGGCTGCCAAGCGCTTCCAGGCGCAGTTGGACGACAACCCCAAAAACGATGTAGCGCGTTATGGCCTCGCCATTGCGCAGATCAAGGGAGTCCAACTCAAGGAAGCACGGGAAAGCCTGGCACCGCTGCTGGCCAAGGCGCCCAACGACATCACCTACAACCTGGCGCAGATCGAGTTGGACATTACCAACAACCGCATGGCGGATGCCCAGCAACGGACTGACCGTATGCTCACCCAGTACCCCAGCAACTATCCGCTGAACCAGGTGCGGGTAGACCTGCTGCTTAAGCAGAACCGCACCGCCGATGCCGAAAAGGCGCTGGATGGCTTGCTCAAGTCACGCCCCGACGATCCGGACGTGTGGTATCAGGTGGCCGAAACACGCGGCCTGTCCGGCAACATCATCGGCCTGCATCAGGCCCGCGCCGAATACTTCGCACTGGTGGGGGACTTCCAGCAGGCCATCCAGCAACTGGACTTTGCCAAGCGCCGCGCCGGCAGTAATTTCCCACTGTCCTCACGTATCGACGCACGTCAGCGTGAGCTGATCGAACAGGAACGCCTGGTGAAAGGGATGATGAGCTAAACCCGTCACCCACAAAAAAGCCCCGCTGCCGTTAACCGGCAGCGGGGCTTTTTGTTTCTATTGCAATGCAGGCTTGACGATTACTCGGCCAACTTGAAGGTAATGAAGCTGGCACGACCTTGACGCAGTACGCGCATCGACACCGAACGGTTCTTCGGCAACGCCTTGGCGATGTCGGTGAACTCCTTGGTGGTGTTGATCGCCTGATTGTTCAGGTGAGTGATCACGTCGCCCGGCTGGAGGCCGATCAAGGCGGCTGGGCCATCCTGGACTTCCTTGATCACCACACCGCTTTGCAGGTCAAACGTCTTCTTCTGCTCGGCGGTCAGTTCAACCACGGCGATGCCCAGGCGGTTACTACTGCGCTCGGCACCGGGCTTGGCGTTGCCCAGGGCGTCCAGGGTTGCGCCCTCTTCCGGGATCGCACCGACGGTCAGTTCAACGGTCTGGCGCTTGCCATCACGAATGACTTCCAGCTTGGCCTTGCCGCCGGCCTTAAGCGCGCCGACCAGATGAGGCAGGTCAGCCGACATGACGATGGGTTGGCCGTTCATGCTCAGAATCACGTCGCCGACTTTCAGGCCGCCTTTGGCCGCTGGACCATTATCCTGAATTTGCGCAACCAGGGCACCGGCCGGCTTGTCGAGGCCGAAGGACTCAGCCAGGTCCTTGTTCACTTCCTGGATCACTACGCCCAACCAGCCACGGCTGACCTTGCCACCGCTTTTGAGCTGATTGGAGACGTCCATGGCCACGTCGATCGGGATCGCGAAAGACACACCCATGAAACCACCGGAACGGGTGTAGATCTGTGAGTTGATGCCTACCACTTCGCCAGCCAGGTTGAACAATGGCCCCCCAGAGTTGCCCGGGTTGATCGGCACGTCGGTCTGGATAAACGGTACGTAGTTTTCATTCGGCAGGCTGCGGCCAATAGCACTGACGATACCCTGGGTGACAGTATGGTCAAAGCCGAACGGCGAACCGATCGCGACGACCCATTGGCCGGCCTTCAAGTCCTGGGATTTGCCCAGCTTGAGAACCGGCAGGTCCTTGCCATCGATTTTAAGCAAGGCTACGTCGGAACGCGGGTCGGTACCGATCAGCTTGGCCTTGAGCTCACTGCGATCAGCCAGGCGCACGAGGATTTCGTCGGCATCGGCAATCACGTGGTTGTTGGTCAGGATATAGCCGTCAGACGAAATGATGAAGCCCGAACCCAGGGATTGGGCTTCGCGCTGACCACCGCCACCACGAGGGGTGCGCGGTTGCGGCATACCGCGCTCGAAGAACTCGCGCAGCATGGGCGGCAAGCCTTCCAGGTCGGGCATCTGCTGGTTCGAAACTTTGCGATCCGGCAGTTTCTGGGTGGTACTGATATTCACCACCGCCGGTGAGGCTTGCTCTACCAGTTGGGTGAAGTCAGGCAGCTCAACTGCTTGCGCAGGTAAGGCCTGACCCAGTACCAGCACTGTGGCGACTATGGATAGGTAAGACTTCAAACGTGGTATCGACATACAGCTCCCGTTACGACGAGCAGGGTTAAGCGACAGGGTCCAATAAACGCCGAATGCGGCAAACGACATTTTTGTTCCGCGAACAAAACAAGGCCAGAGCCAACAAACCCTGACCTATAAAAAACATGGGAAGTTTTTGCAAGTGAAAATGCTGATCCAGAAATTTCATACGATCGGCCCTCAACCTAACTTGAGCACAGATTGAAAGGTCAGGATGAACATAGAATTAACAATCTCACGGCCTGGCAGCGGTATTTTCACCGCGTACCGACAGCGCGATACGCTCAGCAGTGCCGACGGGGATCTCCCCTACTACGGTGACCATCATCTCACCGTCAACCGTATTCAAACGCCGAGAAACCGCCACCGTCGGGCCGAGCTGAGCGCGGGTTTCATTCATGTCGGCGCCCTTGGCGGACTCAAGAAATACAGAAAAGCGTGCGAGCCCATCATCATACATCAGGCTATCGACGGTCGATTTCGTTTGGCTGTCTTTGCGCGTGGTGCTGCTGACCTGCTGGAAACCAGGCGGCAGCCAATCCAGATGCCACGCCTGGGAGGCAGGCATGTCAGAGGCTTTGTCGGTGGAAGCAGCAACAGGCTTGCATTCGCTGCCAGGCTGTAAGTCATGCTCGGCAGGAATGACCGAGGTATCCAGGCGCGCATACTGAAAGCGCTCCAGCAACTGCCCCTGATCATTGAGCAGCAGGGATTTGAGCGGCAGAGCCGTCTCACGATCCAGGTGCAATTCAAAGCCGTAGCGGTAGTGATCTCGCGGGCTGATTGACACAATCACAGCATGACGACCGGCCACGCGGGATTTGCCAATGACGGCAAGTTCATAGAATTGAGTGAGTTTTTTTGAATCGAGAGCACGCGAAGGTGCATCAGAAGACGTAACCAACCCAGCACTCAGAGCGCCACTGACGCAGTGCGTCCGGCCATCCAACCGTACAGTTTCCTGAGGCGAGCCGTCCAGTTGCAGCAACCGCTCACGGACATGACCGTCCTGCACACGGTGCCAGATAGCGTGGGTAGAAAAACTGCCATTACGTTCGTAAACAAACGTACCTTCAAAGCTTTGCTGCTGCTCTGCACGCCCAAGTCGAGTCAGCCAGTCTTGGGCTTCATCGGCATGGGCGGACTGTGCAATCCAACTACTGAGCAAAAGCGCAAGGAGCGGTATGGCGCGCATAGAGCTCCCTGACGGATCAGCGGTTTTCCTGACTGGCTGCGCGAGCGTATGGCAGAGCGCTTTCGGTGCCTTTGGCGGCCGATTCCTGTGCGTGCTGACGCAGGTAGCCTGGTAGACGCTGATCTTGCCAGCCGGATTGCCCTTGAAGCACACCATTGGCCATCGGACCTGTGGTATCAGAGCTTTCCTTGTAGCCTGCCAGTACAGCCGGGCCTTTGACTTGCGGACCCGCCATGACGGGCTGCTGAGTTTGCTGGGCCAGTTCGGCACCGGCAATTTCGTCCTGGTTGTACAGGCGAACACCAGCCAGTACGGCGACGGTCACCGAGGCAGCCACTGCCAGTCGACCCAGGCTACGCCACGGGCCACGAGCAGCTTTGGCCGGAACGGCTTCATCAGCCAGCGCGGCAGAAACGGCCGCAGCAATATCCAGACGAGGGATTAAAAGATCCTTGTGCATCACCGCCCGAGCGACTTGGTAACGAGACCAGGTATCACGGGTTTCGGCATCATCAAATGCGTTAAGCACTCGACGAAGTTCCAGTTCATCCGCTTCGTTATCCATCACTGCGGACAGCGATTCCTGCAGGGCATCACGACTCATGGCGGTTCCTCTCTTGGCTGTCGCCGCTGTCTTTAGTTTTCCTGCAACAATGGTTGCAAGGCTTTGTCGATGGCTTCCCGGGCCCGGAAAATCCGTGACCTTACAGTCCCCACCGGACATTGCATGACGCTCGCAATGTCTTCGTAACTCAGACCATCGAATTCACGTAAAGTTAATGCCGTACGCAAATCTTCTGGCAGTTGCTGAATTGTTCGATGGACGGTGCCTTCGATCTCGTCGCGCAGCAATGCACGCTCCGGCGACTCGAGATCTTTGAGGCCGTGATCACCATCGTAAAATTCAGCATCTTCTGAACTGACATCACTGTCTGGTGGGCGGCGGCCGCGAGACACCAGATAGTTCTTCGCCGTGTTAATGGCGATGCGATATAGCCACGTATAAAACGCACTATCACCGCGGAAATTTCCAAGTGCACGGTACGCCTTGATAAAGGCTTCCTGTGCAACGTCCTGCGCTTCATGGGTGTCGTGCACAAACCGCACGATCAACCCGAGAATTTTGTGCTGGTATTTCAGCACTAGCAGATCAAATGCTCGCTTGTCGCCGCGTTGTACGCGCTCGACCAGCTGCTGATCCTCTTCCTGGGTTAGCATGAACACTCCTCGTTGTACTTGAAGGAGGCTTGCATAACTAAACGATCAGGCTTGCAAACATAGACTCGGGCTTTTCGCAAAAGTTCTCCCCCTTCAAGCAAGTTTCCGGCATGCACTGATTTGGCACACACGAAAAACGCAGCCCGGGCGGGGCCGGCTGCGCGAATAATCTTGTCGCCGGTTTCGTGACGCGTCCAATGCTCCCGACGGGCCAATAAACTCAACGTTTTCCCAGCTTTCGGGCAACCTGCTATTGAGTCGGGGCCCATGCAAAAAGTTCCCGTCCCGCCAACCGGCTGTTTCCCAAAGCTGCGCAGCATAATCTCACAATGCCACGAATGCGTGGCTATTGTGCCGCTCCACCCCTCTATATACTAGTGGCCCGTGTGACCCTTTGATTCGCCGATCCAGGCGTCCTGTTTGCGCCGCTCCTTCGGATCGCTTTTTGCGGAATCCTTCCAATGAGCCAACAGTTTCAACACGATGTGCTGGTGATCGGCAGCGGCGCAGCCGGCTTGAGCCTTGCCCTGACCCTACCCAGCCACCTGCGCATTGCGGTTTTGAGCAAAGGCGACCTGGCCAACGGCTCGACATTCTGGGCCCAGGGCGGTGTCGCGGCGGTACTGGACGACACCGATACGGTGCAATCGCATGTCGAAGACACCCTTAACGCTGGCGGCGGCCTGTGCAATGAGGAGGCCGTGCGCTTCACCGTCGAGCACAGCCGGGAAGCCATCCAATGGCTGATCGACCAAGGTGTGCCCTTCACCCGTGATGAACATGCCGGCAGCGACGACGGCGGCTTTGAGTTCCACCTGACACGCGAAGGCGGCCACAGCCATCGCCGTATCATTCACGCCGCCGACGCCACGGGTGCCGCGATTTTCAAGACCTTGCTCGATCAGGCTCGCCAACGGCCCAACATCCAATTGCTGGAGCAACGCGTCGCTGTCGACCTGATCACCGAAAAACGCCTGGGCCTTGCGGGCGAGCGCTGCCTCGGCGCCTACGTACTCAATCGCACCAGTGGCGAAGTCGATACCTACGGGGCGCGCTTCACTATTCTTGCCTCGGGCGGGGCCGCCAAGGTTTACCTCTATACCAGCAACCCTGACGGCGCCTGCGGTGACGGCATTGCCATGGCCTGGCGCTCGGGCTGCCGGGTGGCCAACCTGGAGTTCAATCAGTTCCACCCCACCTGCCTGTATCACCCGCAAGCCAAGAGCTTCCTGATCACCGAAGCCCTGCGCGGCGAAGGTGCGCACTTGAAGCTGCCCAATGGCGAGCGCTTCATGCAGCGCTTCGACCCACGCGCCGAGCTGGCACCGCGCGACATTGTCGCCCGCGCCATCGACCACGAGATGAAGCGTCTGGGGATCGATTGCGTATATCTGGACATCAGCCACAAGCCCGAAGCGTTTATCAAGACCCACTTCCCGACCGTCTATGAACGCTGCCTGACGTTCAATATCGATATCACCAAAGGCCCGATCCCGGTAGTGCCGGCTGCGCACTACACCTGCGGCGGCGTGATGGTTGACCAGCACGGGCGCACCGACGTGCCCGGCCTCTACGCCATCGGTGAAACCAGCTTTACCGGTCTGCACGGCGCCAACCGCATGGCCAGCAATTCGCTGCTCGAGTGCTTCGTGTACGCTCGCTCGGCAGCAGCGGATATCCTTGAACAACTGCCGCGCATCAAGGTTCCAGCCGCCCTGCCCCGCTGGGACGCCAGCCAGGTCACCGATTCGGACGAAGACGTGATCATCGCGCACAACTGGGACGAGTTGCGGCGTTTCATGTGGGACTACGTGGGCATTGTGCGCACCAACAAGCGCCTGCAACGGGCGCAGCACCGGGTACGTTTGCTGTTGGACGAGATCGACGAGTTCTACAGCAACTATAAAGTCAGCCGCGACCTGATCGAATTACGCAACCTGGCGCAAGTGGCCGAGTTGATGATCCGCTCAGCCATGGAGCGCAAGGAAAGCCGGGGCCTGCATTACACCCTCGATTATCCGCAGATGTTGCCCGAAGCCCGCGACACTATTCTGGTGCCAACCACCTACGGCGGCTGAACTTCAGGCGTACCCGCAGGCGCCGATGCACATCGGCGGCCTGCGCGTCCTTGGGCACACAGGCCGCGCGTACTCGCCGCTCACCCTGCACGCGATAACGCAACACCACGATCAACGGTAACGCCAGGCTGTCGGGGCGAAGTTGCACGGCGTGCCAGCCGCGCGCAGAGCTCCATAACTGCCAGCCATCTTCGTCGCGGCGCAGGCCACGAATCGACGAACGGTGATTAAGCAGAACATGGCGCGGTAGCACCCACGCACAGTGTGCCAGGCATAACAGGATGCCGAGGCTCGAATAAGGCAGGTTCAAAACCAGCAGGCTGCCCAGTGCGCTCGGCAGGGCAAGCAGATACGCCGCCAGCAACAGCCTTGAGGCCTGCCAGCGGCATTCAAAACGATTACTTGGGCTGGACACGATCCAGGATCATCCGAACCATGCGCTGCAGCTCTGGATCTTCAGATTCAGCACGCTCCATGAACCAGCCGAACATGTCCTGATCTTCACAGGTCAGCAACCTGACGTAGAGGTCGCGGTCCACCTGATCGAGCGTCGCGTACACCTCTTTGGTGAAAGGCACCAGCAATACATCCAGCTCCAGCATGCCACGACGGCTGTGCCAGTAGAGGCGATTGATTTCTACATCTTCGACCATGGAGCCCTCCTCAAATAGAGCGCAAGTATACAGGCCCGGCGACACCGGAACAGTCGGCTTTGGTCGCCCGCGACGAAACTATGCATTTGCCGGACGCCCCTCTATGATGCACCCATGACTTTTTAACCTGCGATGACCCATGGCTGACTCTGCTTTCTTCTGCCCCCTGTCCCACGAAGGCGTTCTCGCCGTCCGCGGTTCTGATGCTGCCAAATTCCTGCAAGGCCAGCTGACCTGCAACCTCAATTACCTGAGTGATACCCAGGCCAGCCTGGGCGCGCGCTGCACGCAAAAAGGCCGGATGCAGTCCAGCTTCCGCATCCTGCTGCAAGGTGACGGCGTACTCCTGGCCATGGCCACGGAGCTGCTCGAACCGCAGTTGGCAGACCTGAAGAAATACGCGGTGTTCTCCAAATCCAAACTTACCGACGAAAGCGCCGCTTGGGTGCGCTTCGGATTGGCGAACGCAGACGCGTCCCTGGCCGCCCTTGGCCTGACGCTACCCGCCGAAACCGACAGCGTGGTGCGCACCGACACCTTGATCGCTATTCGCGTGTCCCCTGGCCGTGCCGAACTCTGGGTGCCCACCGAACAAGCCGACACCGTGCGCAACCAACTGGCCGCACAATTGCCACAGGCTGAGTTGAATGCCTGGCTACTTGGCCAGATTCGCGCGGGTATCGGCCAGGTAATGGCGCAGACCCGCGAACTGTTCATCCCGCAGATGCTCAACCTGCAAGCCGTGGGCGGCGTCAGTTTCAAGAAAGGCTGCTACACCGGCCAGGAAATCGTCGCGCGCATGCAATACCTGGGCAAACTCAAGCGACGCCTGTATCGACTGAGCCTTGAAGCCACGCAATTACCCGAGCCCGGCACGCCGTTGTTTTCCCCAGACCATAACAGCGCGGTTGGCGAGGTCGTGATCGCGGCAAAAGCTGACCAGTCGATTGAACTTCTCGCTGTGCTGCAAGCCGAAGCTGCCGAGAGTGGCGACGTGCGTACAGGCAGCCTGGAAGGGCCCGGCCTGCAGCTGCTTGATCTGCCTTACCAACTGGACCGTGATCGCGAGATCCAGCGTTAATCGCCATACCTTTTTGCAGCACCCTAGAGAGCATGAATGAACAAGCTGGCGGAAAAAGTCCAACAGGCGTTGGTGACGGCCATCGACAACGATGACCTGGTTCTGCCGACATTGCCGGAGGTGGCCCTGAAAATTCGCCAGGCCGCCGAAGACCCTGAGATCAGCATCAGTCATTTGAGCAAGGTGATCAGTCGCGACACCGCCCTGTCGGCGCGCCTGATCAAGGTGGTCAACAGCCCGCTGTTACGGGCGAGCCAGGAAGTCACCGACCTGCACACGGCCATCACGCGGCTGGGCACCAACTACAGCAGCAACCTGGCCATCGGCCTGGTGATGGAGCAGATTTTTCACGCCCGCTCCGAAGTGGTCGCACAGAAAATGCGCGATGTGTGGTGCCGTAGCCTGGAAGTCGCCGGCGTCAGCTATGCCTTGTGTCGCCGGCATAGTCACCTCAAGGCCGACCAGGCGGCCCTCGGCGGGTTGGTGCATCAGATCGGCGTGCTGCCGATCCTCACCTACGCCGAAGACCACTACGAGCTGCTTTCCGACCCGGTCAGCCTCAACCACGTCATCGAAAGTATTCATCCGTTACTGGGCGACAAACTGCTGAGTGGCTGGGACTTCCCCGAAATGCTGGCGAAACTGCCGGGCCAGTACCTGAACCTGGAACGCAACTCTGCCACACTCGACTATGTGGATCTGGTGCAGATCGCCGTGCTCTACTGCCATCACAACACCGATCATCCGCTGGCGAAAGTCGACATTACCAGCGTACCTGCGATGAAAAAGCTGCGAATTGATCTCTACAGCGAGAAATCGCGCACCGAACTGGATGAAGCACGGTCGATGTTCTACTGATCAACCGGCGATAAAACTCACGCGCACTTTCAACCCAGCCAACTCGCCATCATGCAGGCTGATCTGCGCCAGGTGCGCACGGCAGATCTCCCCGACAATTGCCAGCCCCAAGCCCGACCCCATGCCCTGCTGGCTACGGCGATAAAAGCGCTCGAATACCCGGTCCCGCTCATCCAATGGGATGCCCGGGCCATCATCCTCAACCTCCAGCACCGCCGGCGCGGTCACGCGCAAAATCACATTGCCGCCAGGTGGCGTATGGGCCATAGCGTTGTCCACCAGATTGCTCAGCAGCTCATTCAACAGCGTCGGTTCACCGCGCAACCAGACCGGCTCGTCCGCCTCCAGTGCCAGGGCCACCCCGCGTGCGTGAGCCAGCGGCGCCATGGCCATGCCCAGTTCGCGCGCCAACTGGCTGAGGTCGAGCAACTGCGCGCCTCCTTCAGCAATGGCTCGGGCACCGTTTTCGATACGGGCCAGGGACAACAATTGATTAGCCAGATGGGTCAGGCGGTCGGTGCCCTGGGCAGCGCTTTCCAGGGTGCTGTGCCAGGTGGACGGCTCCTGGGCACGCAAGCCCAGTTCCAGGCGAGCCTTGAGCGCCGCCAAGGGCGTACGCAGTTCGTGGGCTGCATCGGCAATAAACTGGGCCTGGCGCTCGAACTGGCCGCGCAGACGTTCGGTGAAATGGTTGAGGGAGCGCACCAGCGGGCCGAACTCATCCTGAACTTCCACCAATGGCAGCGGCCGCAAATCATCGGGTTGGCGTTCTTCCACCGCTGTACGCAGGCGTTCGAGCGGACGCAGTGCAGCGCTCACCGCAAACCACACCAGCAGCAACGCGCCGATGGCCAGCATCCCCAGGCGCAGCAAGGTGTCGGCCATCAAGCTGCGGGCCATGGCAACGCGTGCTTCGTCGGTCTCCGCGACACGAATCTCGGCCATGCCATTCATGTTCGGCTCGGAGACGGCCTTGAGCAGGCTCACCACTCGCACGTGCTGGCCCTGGTACATGGCGTTGTAGAAGCGCGCCAGGGCCGGGTAATCATCGGTGCGGGGAGTGCCGGGCGGCGGGCCTGGGAGGTTTTCGTAACCGGAAATCAGCTTCTGGTGGATATCGTTGACCTGATAATAGATGCGCCCGGCACTGTCGTAGGCGAAAGTGTCGAGGGCCACATACGGCACATTGGCGCTGAGGGTGCCGTCCACCTGGGTCAAGCCTGCGGCAATGGTGCGCGCCGAAGCCAACAGCGTGCGGTCATAGGCCGTGTCGGCGGCTTCGCGCCCGTTCCAGTAGGCGCTCATGCCGCTGGCGAGCATCAACAGCACCAGCAACAGCGCCAGGTTCCATAGCAAGCGCCAGCGCAGACTGCTGGGCTTATGCATCGCGGGCTTCCAGCAAGTAGCCCAGGCCGCGGAACGTCACGATGGCGATGGGCTGGCCGTCGAGCTTCTTGCGCAGGCGGTGCACGTAGATTTCGATGGCATCGGGGCTGGCCTCCTCGTCCAGGCCGAAAACCTGAGAGGCCAATTGCTCTTTGCTCATCACGCGGCCCGGTCGGGCGATCAAGGCTTCGAGTACGGCTTGTTCGCGGGAGGTAAACGTCATCAATTCACCGCCAACCGTGAAGCGTCGTGTGTCCAGGTCGTATACCAGCACCCCGCACGTCTGCTGGCGCTCCCCACCCAGTACACTGCGTCGCAGCAGCGCCTTGACCCGCGCTTCCAGCTCCGTCAGTTCGAACGGCTTGGCGAGGTAGTCATCGGCGCCCAGGTTCAGGCCGTGCACGCGGTCTTTGACATCACTGCGTGCCGTCAGCATCAGCACCGGCAGGTTTTTCCCTCGGGCCCGCAAGCGCGCCAGCACCTCGAAACCATCCATGCGCGGCAGGCCCACATCGAGGATCGCCGCCGCGTATTCCTCGCTGCCCAAGGCCAGGTCCGCGGCCACACCATCGTGCAGCACGTCGACGGTCAGACCCATGCCCTTGAGCGCTTGCGCAACACTTTCGGCAAGTTGCAGATGGTCTTCAACCAGGAGGACACGCATGGATTTCTACCTCATGAGGAGTGGTCGGCGCGGCGTTTTATTGGCCCGCTGGCCGGCGAGTTTACAGGCGCAACCTGCCCTGTGAAGCCCGAAAACATTGAAAGACAATTGAAAGGTTAGTGAAAGCTTCGCCCTTTAGCATCCAGCTACGGTGGTTTCTGCCCGCCGAGCTGCCTCATCCGTAGCGCCCGAAAAACGCCTCGAAGCGTTTTCGCCAAAAATAAGAACAATAACGGAGTCCATCACGATGCTGTCGACACAGCCCCAGGCTTGCACGCCTGTTCGTTCTTGCCGTCTGAGCCACACCGCTCTCGCCAGTGCTTGCGCCCTCGCCGGCTTTTCGCCGCTAAGCCAGGCTGCCTTCTTCGAAGACAGTACCGCGACCCTGGAAACCCGCAACATGTACTTCAACCGCGACTTTCGCGACGGTACCCGTGCGCAGCAATCCAAACGCGACGAATGGGCCCAGGGTTTCATGCTCAACCTGCAATCGGGCTACACCGACGGCACTGTCGGTTTTGGCGTGGATGCGCTGGGTATGCTCGGCATCAAGCTCGACTCCAGCCCCGACCGCACCGGCACCGGCCTGCTGCCGACCCACGACGACGGCCGTGCCGCCAATGAGTACTCCAAGCTGGGCCTGACCGGCAAAGTGAAAATTTCCGCCACCGAGCTGAAGATCGGCGCGCTGATACCCGAATTGCCAATCCTCAAGCCCAACGACGGTCGCATCCTGCCGCAGACCTTCAACGGTGGCCTGCTGACGTCCAAGGAATTCAAGAACCTTGTGTTCACTGGTGGCCGCCTGGATAAGGCCAAGGACCGCGACGACACCAATTACGAAGATATTGCGCTCAATAACAAGAACAGCCGCTTCCTCAGTGGCGCCACCGGCAAGCACTTCAACTTCGGCGGCGTGGACTACAAGTTCGCCGACAAAATCACCGGCAGCTATCACTTCGCCCAACTCGATGACGTGTACCGCCAGCATTTCCTCGGCCTGGTCGCCGCGCGCCCGATGGGCCCCGGCACGTTTGCCGCCGACCTGCGCATGGCCATCAGTGACGACACCGGTAGCGCCCGCGGCGGCAATATCGACAACACATCCCTCAACGGCCTGTTCAGCTATGCCCTCAATGGCCATAAGCTCAGCGCCGGCTACCAGCACATGTCCGGCGACAGCGCCTTTCCGTATGTGGATGGCAGCGACCCGTACCTGGTCAACTTCGTACAGATCAACGACTTTGCCGGCGCCGAAGAACGCTCCTGGCAGGCACGCTACGACTACGACTTCGCCAAGCTGGGGATTCCAGGCCTGAGTTTCATGAGCCGTTACCTGTCGGGCGACAACATCAAGCTCAAGAACGGCCAAACGGGCAAAGAGTGGGAGCGCAACAGCGAGATCAAGTACGTGGTGCAAAGCGGCACGTTCAAGGATGTGGCCGTGCGCCTGCGTAACGCGACCTATCGCTCCAACTATTCAGCCCGTGATGCGGATGAAATGCGTTTGCTGGTCAGCTATAGCATTGCCCTTTGGTAAATGTGCGTTGGTACTAAAACCTTATAACAACAACGATGGAGATAACCATGAACCCTTCAGTGCGTAAATTTGCCCTCGCCGCCGGCTGCCTGCTGTTCGCCGGCCAACTGCTGGCCGCTGACGAACCCAAGCGCCCGGAATGCATCGCCCCGGCCTCACCTGGCGGCGGTTTCGACCTGACCTGCAAGCTGGCGCAAAGCGCGCTAGTCAACCAGAAGCTGCTGAGCAAGCCGATGCGTGTGACCTACATGCCCGGCGGCGTTGGCGCGGTGGCCTACAACGCAGTGGTTGCCCAGCGCCCTGCGGACGCAGGCACTTTGGTGGCCTGGTCCAGTGGTTCGCTGCTGAACCTGGCCCAGGGCAAGTTCGGTCGCTTTGATGAAAGCGCCGTGCGCTGGCTGGCGGCGGTAGGCACCAGCTACGGTGCCATCGCAGTGAAAAACGATTCGCCCTACAAGACCCTCGACGATCTCGTAAAAGCCTTGAAGAAAGATCCGGGCAGCGTAGTGATAGGTTCCGGCGGCACCGTCGGCAGCCAGGACTGGATGCAAACCGCGCTGATCGCCAAGGCTGCCGGGATCAACCCGCGTGAACTGCGTTATGTGGCCCTTGAAGGCGGCGGTGAAATCGCTACCGCCCTGCTCGGCGGTCATATCCAGGTGGGTAGTACCGACATCTCCGACTCCATGCCGCACATCCTCAGCGGTGACATGCGCCTGTTGGCGGTGTTCTCCGAGAAACGCCTGGACGAGCCGGAAATGAAAGACATCCCCACTGCCAAGGAGCAAGGCTACGACATCGTCTGGCCGGTGGTGCGCGGTTTCTACCTTGGGCCAAAAGTCAGCGATGCCGACTACGCCTGGTGGAAAGACGCCTTCGACAAGCTGCTGGCCTCCGACGAGTTCGCCAAGCTGCGTGACCAGCGCGAGCTGTTCCCGTTTGCCATGACCGGCCCGGAGCTGGACACCTACGTGAAGAAACAGGTGGCTGACTACAAAGTGCTGGCCAAAGAGTTCGGCCTGATCCAGTAAACGCCCGTCATTTGTGTAATGCCCCTGTAGGAGCGAGCTTGCTCGCGAAGAACCCAAGGACATCCACGTGCGTCCAGACAGCACGCGTTATCGTTGAAGTTTTTCGCGAGCAAGCTCGCTTCTACAAGAGGGGCCTTGGAGTTTTCTATGCTCTTACAACGCATTTTCGCTGCAGCGCTGTTGCTGGCCTGCGCCGGCCTGGCCCTGATGGCCTGGCCGTATCAGGCGGCGTTTTCCTACGAGCCGGTCGGCCCACGTGCCTACCCGCTGCTGATGCTCGGGCTGATGAGCCTGGCGCTGATCTACATGCTGTTTCGCCCGCAACCGACCAGGCACACCGAAGAAGAACCGGCGCTGGACCGCGAAACCCTGATCAAGATCGGCCTTTGCGTCGCGCTGTTGCTCGTGTTCGCCGCCACCTTCGAATCCCTGGGGTTCATTCTCAGCAGCATGTTGATCGGCATTCCAATGGCGCGCCTGTATGGCGGCCGCTGGATGCCCAGCGTGGTGATCGTCGGCCTGATGGCTATCGGCTTGTACCTGCTGTTCGATAAAGCCATGGATGTGCCGTTGCCCCTCGGCCTGCTCGACGTTCTGGAGAACTGATATGGATACTTTTGGCTATTTGGGCCAGGGTTTCGGCGTCGCGCTGAGCCCGTACAACCTGGTGACCGCGCTGTGCGGCACTTTGATCGGCACCGTGGTGGGCCTGCTGCCGGGCCTGGGCCCGATCAACGGCGTGGCGCTGTTGATCCCCATCGCATTCGCCCTGGGCCTGCCGCCGGAGTCAGCGTTGATCCTGCTCGCAGCGGTGTACCTGGGTTGCGAATACGGCGGCCGCATCAGCTCGATCCTGCTCAACATCCCGGGCGAAGCGTCCACCGTGATGACTACCCTCGACGGTTACCCGATGGCCCGCAAAGGCCTGGCTGGCGTAGCACTGTCGTTGTCGGCATGGAGTTCGTTCATCGGTGCGTTTATCGCTACCTGCGGCATGGTGCTGTTTGCCCCGCTGCTGGCCAAATGGGCGATTGCCTTCGGCCCGGCGGAATATTTCGTACTGATGGTGTTCGCGATTGTGTGCCTGGGCGGCATGGCCGGTGACAAGCCGCTGAAGACCTTCGTGGCGGCGCTGATCGGGCTGTTCCTCTCGGCAGTGGGCATCGACGCCAACAGCGGCGTGTATCGCTTTACCGGAGATAACATCCACCTCACCGATGGCATCCAGTTTGTGGTGCTGGTGCTGGGCCTGTTCTCCATCAGCGAGATCCTGTTGCTGCTGGAAAAAACTCACCGTGGTCAGGAAGCGGTCAAGGCCACCGGACGCATGATGTTCAACCTGAAGGAAGCGGGTGCGGTGTTCGTGGTTAACATCCGCTGCGGCTTGCTCGGTTTCATCATGGGCGTGTTGCCGGGTGCCGGTGCAACACTGGCTTCGGCCGTTGCCTACATGACCGAAAAACGCATGGCCGGTGCCAGCGGCAAGTTCGGCCAGGGCGATATGCGCGGCCTGGCGGCACCGGAAACCGCCATTGGGGCGTCCGCCTGTGGCGCGTTGGTGCCGATGCTAACGCTCGGCGTGCCAGGTTCGGGCACCACTGCGGTGATGATCGGCGCCCTGTCGCTGTACAACATCACCCCAGGCCCGCTGCTGTTTCAACAGCAACCCGACATCGTCTGGGGCCTGATCGCATCGTTGTTCATTGCCAACATCATGCTGGTGATCCTCAACATCCCGATGATCCGTATCTTCACCCGTATCCTCGCCGTGCCGAACTGGGCACTGGTGCCGGTGATCGCGATCATTACCGCGATTGGTGTGTATGCGGTGCATGCCACCACCTTCGACCTGTTCCTGATGGTCGGCATCGGCATCTTCGGCTACATCCTGCGCAAGCTGGATTTCCCGCTGTCGCCGGTATTGCTCGGTTTTATCCTCGGCGGCCTGATGGAGCAGAACCTGCGCCGTGCGTTGTCGATTTCCAACGGTGCGCTGGAGATCCTGTGGTCGAGCCCGATCACCTTCGGTGTATGGGTACTCACCGCCATCATGCTGCTCGTGCCATTGCTGCGTATCTGGCGCAAGCGCTCCTTGCAGCGCCGTGCCGTAGCCGATGTCTGAAGTCACCTTCAAACATTGGTGGGGAACACCGCTGGTCGGCCTGGCCGGCGGTTACCTGGCCAGCCTCGTCGGCTGGCCTTTGCCGTATATGGTCGGCGCGTTGCTGGCGATCATCCTGGTTCGCTGCCTCACGCCCTGGCAATTGGCGGAGATTCCCGGCGGGCGCAAGTGCGGCCAATGGGTGGTGGGCATCGGCATCGGCCTGCACTTCACGCCCGTGGTGATCGAACAGGTGATGAGCCACTTCGGCCTGATCTTCTTCGGGGCGCTGGTCACCAGTTTGTCGAGCGTGGTGGGTGTGTGGCTGATGCGCCGCAGCGGTGAAGACCGCGCCACGGCGTTTTTCTCCAGTATGCCGGGCGGCTCCGGGGAGATGGTCAACCTGGGCGCCCGCAATGGTGCGGTACTCAGCCGGGTGGCGGCAGGGCAAAGCCTGCGTGTGCTGGTGGTGGTGTTGTGTGTGCCGGCGATCTTCAAGTATTTGCTGGGCGGCGGTGCACCGCAGTTTCACCCGGCGCCTGTGGACTGGGCCTGGCTGGCCCTGCTGTTCCCGGTAGGTGCGCTGGTGGCCTGGGGCTGGCAGCGTTTGCGCCAACCCAATCCCTGGCTGTTCGGGCCGTTGCTGGTGAGCGCCATCGCCAGTGTGACGTGGGACTTGCACATCGGCCTACCCGACGGCGGCAGCCAGATCGGCCAATGGTTGATCGGCAGCGGTTTGGGCTGCCACTTCAATCGGCAGTTCTTCCGTAGCGCTCCGGCGTTCATGGGCCGCACCTTGATTGGCACGGCCTTGACCATGGCGCTCGCCACGTTGGCAGCGGTAGGGTTGAGTGCGCTGACCCACCTGGACCTGCGCTCACTGACGTTGGGCATGATGCCTGGCGGCATTGCCGAGATGAGCCTGACGGCGGAGACCCTGCAATTGTCGGTGCCGTTGGTGACGGCAATGCAGGTGATGCGTCTGCTGTTTGTGCTGTTTTTGGCAGAGCCGTTGTTCAGGCACTGGAACCGCCAATCTTAACTCTGGAAGTGGCCCCTCAGGGGCCACGACCGTTTGTCTGAACTGGCACTCTTCACAGCTAGCCAAGCTCACCTTATCAGGTGTTCCATGGCGCGACTTCCCTTTGAGGAGCGCAATCGTGGTGACCCCAACCGAAACAACGCTCGAAAACGAGAATGAAGAGCCCGCCGCAATCGTCAATACGATTACCGTCCATGGTTCCCCCAATCGCCTTGTACTCAATGGGGATGGAACGCGTCTGTATGTCGCAAGCTCCACATTGCCACAAGGCATTACTGTCATCGACACAGCGAACTTTAGCGTCGTCAGGACCATCACCAATGTGGGATCCCCCATTTGGCTGGCCATGCACCCCACGGCCCCGCGCCTTTACGCCAGCGATAACAGCCAGGCCAGCAATACGCCGATCACAGTGATAGACACCTTGACCGATACCGTCAGTGACCAGATCAGGGGGTTTACTGCCATCAATGGGTTGGCCTTGAATTCTACCGGAGCACGCTTGTACGTCGCCGACCACGCCGCATCGGAAGTGGTGGTGATCGATACCGCCAATCATCAGCGAATCGCCACCACCCCAGTGCGTTACCCTCGAGAGATAGCGATAGCACCCGGCAACGCCCGTTTACACCTTGCCTCGGATTTGGATGGGTGGACCAGCATCCACCTGGGGACCAACAGGGTTGTGACCCAAACCAATACCGTTGCCGGTCAACCTACCTCCATTGCTCATGCTCGCTTCAACGCACGTGTCTACATCACCTACCAGGACCGTGGTGAGGTCTATATCGGCAATACCTCCGCCGCACAGGTCAGTACCATACTGGACGGTTTGCTAGGCCCCTATCAGGTGGCATTTCATACGATGCTCGAATTCGCCTACATCACGGAAACCGATGGCGATCGCGTGAGTATCCTCCACACCCGCACACAAACCGTAACCGACACCCTCACAGGCTTCAACAAACCGCGGGGTATCGTCGTGACACCCAACGGCCGAACCGCCTACGTGGCCAATATTGGCAATAGCACAGTGTCGCAAGTCCGTCTGTAGCCATGGTCGTCCGGTTCAGAGTGGCGGCAGCCGCCACTCGATCGGTGCCTCGCCATTCTGTTCAAGAAACTTGTTAGCCCGGCTGAAATGCCCGCAGCCCAGAAACCCGCGATACGCCGACAACGGCGACGGATGCACCGACGTCAGCACCAGATGCTTGGTGGCATCGATGAGCTTCTGCTTGCTTTGAGCATGGGCGCCCCACAGCAGGAACACCAGGTGCGGCTGATGCTCGCTGACTACCTCGATAATCCGATCGGTGAAGAACTGCCAGCCCTTGCCCGCATGGGCGTTGGCGTTGGCGCGCTCCACGGTCATGGTGGTGTTGAGCATCAGCACGCCCTGATCGGCCCAGCTTTGCAGGTAGCCGTGGTTGGGGATGTCGATGTTCAGGTCGCGCTTGAGCTCTTTATAGATATTGACCAGCGACGGCGGCGCCGGCACCCCCGGTTGTACCGAAAAGCACAGGCCATGGGCCTGGCCGGGACCGTGGTAGGGGTCCTGGCCGAGGATCACGACCTTGACCTTGTCCAGGGGCGTTGAATTGAGAGCGTTGAAAATCAACGGACCGGGCGGGTAGATCTCTTTGCCGGCGGCATGTTCCTGGCGCAGGAATTCGCGCAACTGGGCCATGTAGGACTTCTCGAACTCATCGCGCAAGGCGTGTTTCCAGCTGGGTTCGAGTTTGATACGGTCGCCATCGGTCATAGTTGAATTGTCTTGTAAAAAAGAATGAGGCGAACCCTAGGAAAGCCGACCCCGCTTGTCAATTGATCTGACACACCACCGGCACTTTCCCACGAAGGGATCATACTCATCCTTCACCTTCTCGATTGAGGTCACAATGAACCTGCACTTCGAAGAACTGGCCGGCAACGGCGGTGCGCGCATAGGCATCGCCAGCCTGGACGCTCAAAAATCCCTCAACGCCCTCTCCCTGCCCATGATTCTGGCGTTGGCAGAACGCCTGGATGCCTGGGCCAACGACCCGCAAATCGCCTGTGTGTTGTTGCGCGGCAACGGGCCAAAAGCCTTTTGCGCTGGGGGTGAAGTGCGCAGCCTGGCTCAGGAGTGCCGTGAACAACCCGGCGAAGTACCCGCCCTGGCCGCGCAGTTTTTTGCTGCCGAATATCGCCTCGACTACCGCTTGCATACCTACCCCAAGCCGCTGATTTGCTGGGGCCACGGCTATGTATTGGGCGGTGGTATGGGTTTGTTGCAAAGTGCCTCGGTACGTATTGTTACGCCGAGCAGTCGCCTGGCCATGCCCGAGATCAGCATCGGGTTGTACCCGGATGTAGGTGCCAGCTGGTTTCTGTCTCGCCTGCCGGGCAAGCTCGGTTTGTTCCTGGGCCTTACCGGTGCTCATGTCAACGGCCGCGATGCCCTGGAACTGGGCCTGGCTGACCGCTTCCTGCGTGATGACCAGCAAGACGAGCTGCTTGACGGTTTGCTGCAACTGAACTGGCAGGAACAGGCCGCAATGCAGCTCAACAGTTTGCTCAAGGCCCTTGCCCAGGAAGCGGTCGGCCACCAACCCGAAGCGCAATGGTTGCCGCGCCGTGGGCTGATCGACGAATGGCTGGATGTGGGTGATATACGGTGTGCCTGGCGTGCATTGAGCCTGTTGCGTGATCACAGCGATCCGCTCTTGGCCCGCGCGGGTAAAACCCTCAGTGAAGGCTGCCCGCTGACGGCACACCTGGTGTGGGAGCAGATTCAGCGTGCCCGTCATCTATCCCTGGCACAGGTGTTTCAGATGGAGTACACCATGAGCCTCAATTGCTGCCGTCATCCAGAGTTCGCCGAAGGTGTTCGAGCACGCCTGATCGACAAGGACCAGACACCTCATTGGCATTGGCCGGATATCAATACCCTTCCGGAAGCGGTGGTGCACGCGCATTTCAGCAAGGCATGGGAAGGTAGGAATCCTCTGGCGGATTTATCTGACTACTGACAGGTCCGTTCGCTTGTCGTTGACGTTGAAAGCGCAGTTGTCCGGCTGGCTGTCCGTGCAGGTATATACCGGCAGTGTGAACGCGCCGGGCCGCAGTTCCCAATACAAGGTGCTGGTCAATGACATGTTGATAATTTTACTGTCCTTGTAGGGCCTCAGTGCTACCACACCGTCCCAACCGGTGCGGTAGATGCACTTATCCATGTAGCCGTTTTCCCTCTGCTCGTCCTCACCCGGTATGAAGACCGCGCCGATGAATCCGTCGATAAGGCCCCGATACTTGACCTTCGGGCTTTGCCACCGCAGGCCGTTGTCCTCGGCTCGATAATGCCCGTCGACATACGAGACCTGCGCCGGGTAAGGACAGCCTTGCTCCGCTCTGGCCGATGCAACGATGCAGCTCGTCAGCAGGAGCACGCAAATAAGTTGTTTGAACATAGGGATTCCATCTGCTCAGTTTCACCACGCAAAGCGCAGGGCTTTTCGCTAGTGAAATACAGCTATCGCCTCAAAGATAGCTGTTAAATCTGACAGTACGGACATACGGTACCTATAAAAAACGGCGCTTGATGCGCCGCTTGTTTTTCAAGATATTTAACGATGACCGCCGCGGCCACCTCCGTGATCGGAACCACGCCCATGCCCGCCGTTGCCCCAGCGATTACCCCACCCTTGATTGGAGTAAGGTCGGTAACCCGCCCTTGGGTAATAACGCGGTGCCGGCTGGTAATAACGCGGCGCCGAGTAATAGCGAGGTTGTGGTGCATAGTAGCGAGGCGCTGGGGTGTAATAACTGCGCCCATAGGGAGAATAACGCGGGCCGCCGTAATAATAGGCGGGCGCCGGTGCGGTATAGACTTCGGAGCGATAGTAAGTGGCGCCTCCATCGTAGTAGGGCACACAAGCTGACAAGGTCAGGCCGAGCAAAGCGATAAGCAGCAGTCGTCTATACATGGCGGCCTCCTGGACCGCGGAAGAGCTCCTCCAGCGACGCTGGAGAGCGGCATTCAGCCTTCACTGAATGACGAAATATCTGACATCAAAAACCGAATCTGGTGCGCCTTTGACACAGTTTGAAATACCTGTTTCGGACGAACTGAACGCCTCATTGCAGTGCGACGGCGCACCAGCACAACGCACGTCAGCGCACCAGCCAACCACCACCTCGCTGCAACCCCTTGCCCTAGAGGCCCATCCACCACTTGGCACGACTCTCGCTTTAGCAAGCCTGTGCAGGATTCATCACAGGTTCGCGGCACCACAATTTGCAATGGCCGACTAGGGTTCCGGCTCGCTTGAAAAGCGAGTGGCTGGTCCGAGAGTTGGCGACCTCCAGTTGAGGTTACACGGCGGGATAAAAGCCCGGGAGACAAGCCACCGTTCACGGTGCCGCGTTGCTCCTGCTCGCCCATATTCAACTGGAGAAGCCACATGCCCACAATCCGTTTACCCACCCTGCTCACCGCCGCCTTCGCCGCCGTGCTGAGCTTTCAAACCCAAGCAGCTGCCAAAGACCACTTCAGTGTGTGCTGGACTATCTATGCCGGCTGGATGCCGTGGGAGTACGCCGGCAGCCAAGGCATCCTCGACAAGTGGGCCAATAAGTACGGCATCAAGATCGATATGGTGCAGCTCAATGACTATGTCGAGTCCATCAACCAATACACCGCCGGCCAGTTCGACGGCTGCACCATGACCAACATGGACGCCCTGACCATTCCCGCCGCAGGTGGTGTGGACAGCACAGCGCTGGTGGTCAGCGACTTTTCCAACGGCAATGATGGCGTGGTGATCAAGGGCACCGGCAAGACCGTGGCCGACCTCAAGGGCATGAACGTCAACCTGGTGGAACTCTCGGTGTCCCACTACCTGCTCGCCCGCGCCCTGGAATCCGCTGATCTGACCGAAAAAGACCTCAAAGTAGTCAACACCTCCGACGCCGACATCGCCGCGGCCTTCAACACCGACCAGGTGCAAGCCGTGACCACCTGGAACCCGATGCTCTCCGAGATCAAGGCCAAACCGGGCGTCACCCAAGTGTTCGACTCCAGCAAAGTGCCCGGCGAAATCATGGACATGATGGTGGTCAACACCCAAACCCTCAAAGACAACCCGGCCCTGGGCAGAGCGCTGACCGGCGCGTGGTTTGAAGTGGTCGCGCTGATGAACGCCAAAAACGCTGCCAGCACCGCGGCGCTTGAACATATGGCCAAGGCCTCCGGCACCGACCTCAAGGGTTTCCAGGCGCAACTGGACACCACCAAGCTGTTCGCGACGCCCAAGGAAGCCCTGGCGTTCGTCATCAGCGCGCAACTGCCCGCCACCCTGCGCAAGGTCGCCGAGTTCTCGTTTGAACACGGCCTGCTCGGCGAAGGGGCCAAGGACGCCAGCGCCGTGGGTGTGAGCTTCGCCAATGGCGTAACCAGCGGCGACACCGCCAACCTCAAGCTGCATTTCGACCCCAGCTACGTGCAGATGGCCGCCGACGGCGCGCTGTAAGAGGACCCGGCCATGCGCCTGATCAACCGTCACCCGGAACGCTCCAGCCGCCTGCTGTTGGTGCTGCTGCCGTTCGCCCTGCTGCTGTTCGCCTACTTCGTGGGCTCGGCCGAGCGGCTGGCAGAAAACCCCAACGACAAGCTGCTGCCCAGCGCCGTGCAAATGGGCGACGCCATAAAACGTCTGGCGTTCAGCGCCGATACGCGTACCGGTGAATATGTGCTGTGGCAAGACAGCGCCTCCAGCCTGCGCCGCCTGGCGATCGGCTTAGGCATCAGCGCCCTCGCCGGCCTCTGCCTGGGCATCGCCGCCGGCACATTGCCGTTGTTTGGCGCGCCGTTGTCGCCACTGCTCACGGTGCTGTCGATGGTGCCGCCACTGGCGATCCTACCGATTCTGTTCATCGTGTTCGGGCTGGGGGAGTTGTCCAAAGTCATGCTGATCGTCATCGGCATCACCCCGGCACTGGCGCGTGATCTGGAACAGCGCGCGCGGGAAATCCCCGTCGAACTGCTGGTGAAAGCGCAGACTCTCGGCGCGTCCACCTGGACCTTGATGCTGCGTGTGGTGCTGCCGCAACTGCTGCCACGTCTGCTGATCTCGCTGCGGCTGATGCTCGGCTCGGCGTGGTTGTTCCTGATCGCCGCCGAAGCCATCGCCTCCACCGACGGCCTCGGCTACCGGATCTTCCTGGTGCGCCGCTACCTGGCGATGGACGTGATCTTGCCCTACGTGGTGTGGATCACCCTGCTCGCCTGGCTGATGGATTGGGGCCTCAAAACCCTCACACGGCGTGCGTTCCCCTGGTACGAAGGAGCGCGGCCATGAGTTTTATCAGCGTCAACAATGTGTGGCAGCGCTATGGCGAACAGGTGGTGCTGGAAGGGCTCAACCTGCACGTCAATGAGGGTGAATTTTGCACCCTGGTCGGCACGTCCGGCTGCGGCAAATCGACCTTCCTGCGTCTGTTGCTGGGCCAGGAAACCGCGAGCAAAGGCCAGATCCTGCTGGACGCCCAACCGCTTGCTGGCGAGCCGGATGCCAGCCGTGGCGTGGTGTTCCAGCGCTACTCGGTGTTCCCGCATTTGACTGTGCTGGACAACGTAGCGCTTGGTCTTGAGCTACCGCGCTCGCCGCTGCTGGGACGGCTGTTGGGCAAAGCCAAACAAGAAGCACGAGAACAGGCAGCCGCCCTGCTGCAAAAAGTCGGCCTCGGCCACGCACTGGACAAATACCCGGCGCAGCTCTCCGGCGGTATGCAGCAACGCCTGGCCATCGCCCAGGCCCTGATCATGAAACCCCGCGTATTGCTGCTGGACGAACCCTTCGGCGCCCTCGACCCGGGCATTCGCAAAGACATGCATCAGCTGTTGCTGGCGCTATGGCGCGAAACCCGGCTGACGGTGTTCATGGTCACCCACGACCTCAGCGAAGGTTTTAGCCTCGGCACGCGCTTGCTGGTGTTCGACAAGGTTCGTGTCGATCCCCACGCCCCCGGCGCCTATGGCGCGCGCATCACCTACGACATCCCTTTGAACAGCGAGCGCCGCAAAGCGCTGGCAGCCGAACTTGGAGCGACTTCCAAATGACCGATTACATTCAACTGTCCCCCCCCTTCGCCGAAGAAATGCTGCCCGGCGGCGGCCACCGCTCCTTTGTGCTCAAGCGCGGCCAACTGCTGCGCCTCACGGATATTCGCGGTGGCGCCAACGTCAGCCTGACCCTGCTCAATGCCAATGAAAAAACCGAGCGTCTAAACCTGCCCGACAGCCTCAAATGCCAACACACCGCCAAGCTCACCAGCGGCCACTGCCTGTACTCGGACATGGGCCGCGTACTGGCCGCCATCACCGCCGACACCTGTGGCTGGAGTGACAGCATCGGCGGCGTGCTGTGCGCCGCCGAGGTCGCTGAAAAGTACGGCCAGGGCCGTTATCAGGAGCTGCGCAACAGCTTCTTCCGCAACGGCACCGACAACCTGCTGGTGGAATTGGGCAAGTGGGGGTTGGGGCTTTCCGACCTGCTGATGACCCTCAACCTGTTCAGCCGGGTCAGCGTTGACGAAGGCGGCGGCCTGCAATTTGTGCCGGACAATTCCAGGGCGGGTGACTACATCGAACTCTACGCGCCGATGAACACACTGGTGGTGCTCACCGCGCTGCAACACCCGATGGACCCCAACCCGAACTACGCGCCGCAACCACTGAAACTTAGCTGGATGAATGCCGCCCCCAGCGTTGCCGAACACTGTCGCACTTCGCGCCCGGAAAACGAGCGCGGCTTTATCAACACCGACCGCCTGTTCGCCTGAGGAACTGCCATGTCTATCGCACTGAAACAACCCGAGGCAGCCGTGTACCGCGCCACCATCCCCGCTGGCGAGCCATGGCTGATGGAGGTCAAGGCCGGGCAGACCCTGCGCATCCTCGACCTGGAGGGCAACCAGGCCGTCGACACGCTGTTCTACAGCCGCAAAAACCCCAAGGAACGCTATGACGTGCAGCGCACCCTGCGGCGGCAAAACCGCGTGTACCTGAGCAGCGGCAGCGTGCTGTATTCCAACCTTGGCCAGCCGATGCTGACCATCGTCGATGACACCTGCGGGCGCCACGACACCCTCGGCGGTGCCTGTGCCCAAGAGAGCAACACCGTGCGCTACGCCCTGGAAAAACGCTACATGCACAGCTGCCGCGACAACTACCTGCGCGCCTGCGCCCACGACGGTCGGCTGGGTAAAGGTGACATCGGGCCGAACATCAATTTCTTCATGAATGTGCCGGTCACCGCCGACGGCGGGCTGACCTTTGAAGACGGCATTTCCGCGCCCGGCAAGTACGTCGACCTGCGTGCAGAGATGGACGTGATCGTGCTGATCTCCAACTGCCCGCAACTGAATAATCCATGCAATGGATACAACCCTACCCCTGCGGAGTTACTGGTATGGAACTGAAAATAAAACGCCTGCGTAAGTGGTTATTTGCCCTGTGCCAGTCCCGAGCCGGGCAATGCATCCGAAAACACTGAAGTTCAAATGTGGGAGCGGGCTTGCTCGCGAATGCGGTGGGTCAGCCAGTGCATCTGTAACTGACACGACGCCTTCGCGAGCAAGCCCGCTCCCACACTTGGATCTTCATTGCTTTCAGAATTAGGACTGCGGACGACCGCAGTGCTCCCTCACTTTGCGGGACGGCCCGCAGGGTTTTGCCATGTTCGAAAAACTCTTGATCGCCAACCGTGGCGCCATCGCCTGCCGCATCCTGCGCACCTTGCGCGAGCTGCAGGTCAAAGGCATCGCCGTATACGCCGAAGCCGATGCCGCCAGCCTGCATATCCAGCAAGCCGACGAAGCCTACAGCCTCGGCGAAGGCGCAGCGGCGGCCACCTACCTGGCTGTGGAAAAAATCCTCGCCACCGCCAAGGCCTGTGGCGCCAAGGCGATTCATCCTGGCTACGGTTTTCTCTCAGAGAACGCCGCCTTTGCCCAAGCCTGCGAAAATGCGGGGATAGCCTTCGTCGGTCCGACACCCGAACAGCTGCGCGTATTCGGCCTCAAGCACACCGCGCGGGCCTTGGCCAAACACCATCAAATTCCATTATTGGAAGGCACCGAGCTACTCGACAGCCTCGATACAGCGTTGCTGGCAGCCGAAACCGTGGGCTATCCGGTCATGCTCAAAAGCACCGCAGGCGGCGGTGGCATCGGCATGCGTGTGTGCCGCAATGCGACGGAGCTGAGCGAGTCCTTTGAAGCGGTCAAACGCCTGGGGCAAAACAACTTCAGCGACGCCGGTGTGTTTATCGAGAAATACATCGAGCACGCCCGCCACCTGGAAGTGCAGGTGTTCGGCGACGGTTTGGGCGAAGTCATCGCCCTTGGCGTGCGCGACTGTTCCGTGCAAAGGCGCAACCAGAAAGTCCTCGAAGAAACACCCGCGCCGAACCTGCCCGACGGCATGGCCGAAGCCTTGTGCACAGCGGCCATCACCCTGGCCAAGGCCGTCAACTACCGCAGCGCCGGCACCGTTGAATTCATCTTTGACAGCGCCGACGGCCGCTTCTACTTCCTCGAAGTGAACACGCGCCTGCAGGTAGAACACGGCGTCACAGAACAAGTCTGGGGCGTCGACCTGGTGCGCTGGATGGTGCAATTGGCGGCGGGTGAATTACCTGCGTTGAGCGAATTGAAACTGCACCCTCAGGGCCACGCGATTCAGGCGCGGCTGTATGCGGAAGATCCAGGCAAGGGTTTCCAGCCGAGCCCAGGCCTGTTAACCCGTGTGGATTTCCCGACGGCTGAAGGTTTGCGGATCGACACCTGGGTGCAAGCCGGTTGCGAAATCCCGCCCTACTTCGACCCAATGATCGCCAAGCTCATCACGTGGGCGCCGACCCGCGAACAGGCGCGTCTGGATCTACACCAGGCATTGAGCGACAGCCAGCTCTATGGCGTGGAAACCAACCGCGATTACCTGCGCCAAATCCTTTTGGCCACGCCGTTTGCCAGCGGCCGCCCGTGGACGCGTTGCCTGGAAGGCGTGGTCTACAGCGCCAGCACCTTCGAAGTACTGAGCGCCGGCACCCAAACCAGTGTGCAGGACTACCCCGGCCGCCTCGGCTACTGGGCCGTCGGCGTGCCGCCCTCAGGGCCGATGGACAGCCGCGCACTGCGCCAGGGCAATCGCCTGCTGGGCAATGACGACGATGCGGCGGCGCTGGAAATCACCATGAATGGGCCGCTGTTGCGCTTTAATTGCGCGGCGGTCGTCGCTGTTACCGGCGCAGCCATCACGCTGTTGCTGAATGACCAGCCAGTGCCGATGAACACTGCGTTGTGGGTTGAAGCAGGCTCAGTGTTGAGCCTTGGCAGCATCATAGGTGCCGGTGCGCGCAGCTATCTGTGCCTGCGCGGCGGGCTGCAAGTGCCGGATTACCTGGGCAGCAAAAGCACCTTCACCCTTGGTCAATTCGGCGGGCACGCCGGGCGCGCTTTACGCACTGGCGATGTGTTGCATTTGCTGCCACTGACAGACGCCGACGCCGGCCAGCAATTGATCTCTGAACCCCTGCCCGCGGTGCGCACGCTACGAGTGATTTATGGCCCGCACGGCGCGCCGGAATATTTCCTGCCTGAATACATCGACACCTTCTTCGCCACCCAATGGGAAGTGCACTTCAACTCCAGCCGCACCGGCGTGCGGTTGATCGGGCCGAAACCTTTGTGGGCGCGCACGGACGGTGGCGAAGCGGGGCTACATCCGTCGAATATCCATGACAACCCGTATGCCATCGGCGCGGTGGATTTCACCGGAGACATGCCGGTGATCCTGGGGCCGGATGGGCCGAGCCTGGGTGGGTTTGTGTGCCCGGTGACGGTGATCGAGGCGGACCTTTGGCAGTTGGGGCAACTCAAGGCGGGTGACAAGCTGCGGTTCGA
The DNA here is from genome assembly GCF_020790195.1 of Pseudomonas sp. HN8-3. Classification (NCBI taxonomy): domain Bacteria; kingdom Pseudomonadati; phylum Pseudomonadota; class Gammaproteobacteria; order Pseudomonadales; family Pseudomonadaceae; genus Pseudomonas; species Pseudomonas sp. HN8-3. The sequence goes on along the minus strand of NZ_CP086206.1, from coordinate 1,617,997 downwards.
ACCGGTGAACCTCAAAACCGCCCGCGACCTCGCCTTGAAATGGGATCAATGTGGGAGCTGGCTTGCCTGCGATACAGACAAGGCGGTACCTCAGGCAGACCGCAATGATGCCATCGCGGGCAAGCCCGGCTCCCACATCGACCGTGTCCCACTTAAGATCGGGTCGCCTGTGGTGTTGGAGGTCGGTGAAGGCGACACCCGTCTCGTCGCCCGCCTCGCCGGTGACACCCATCTGCTGCTGGAAATCGGCGCCCCCGAGCTGGACCTGGTGCTGCGCTTTCGTGCCCACGCGCTGATGCAAGCCCTGGAAACTCTCGCCCTGCCAGGTGCTATCGACCTGACCCCAGGCATCCGTTCCCTGCAAATCCACTACCAACCCGAACAACTGCCGCTGGCGGATTTTCTGCCACTGATCACCACGCAATGGGCCGCCGTATGCGCCACCCCCAACCTGCAAGTGCCCTCGCGCATCGTGCACTTGCCGCTGTCGTGGGACGATCCGGCGTGCCAGTTGGCGATCGAAAAATACATGACCACCGTGCGCAAGGACGCGCCGTGGTGCCCGAGCAACCTTGAGTTCATCCGGCGCATCAACGACCTCGCCCACCTCGACGAAGTGCGCCACACGGTGTTCGATGCCAGCTACCTGGTGATGGGCCTGGGTGACGTCTACCTCGGCGCCCCGGTGGCAACGCCACTGGACCCGCGACACCGTCTGGTGACCACCAAATACAACCCGGCCCGCACCTGGACCGCCGAGAATTCGGTGGGCATTGGCGGCGCTTACTTGTGCGTGTACGGCATGGAAGGTCCAGGCGGTTATCAGTTTGTGGGGCGCACCTTGCAGATGTGGAACCGTTACCGGGAGGTCGCGGCGTTTGATGGCAAGCCGTGGCTGTTGCGGTTCTTTGACCAGATCCGTTTTTACCCGGTGACGGCTGATGAGTTGGTGCAGATCCGGCGCGATTTTCCGCTGGGGCGCTTTGAGTTGAGCATCGAGCACAGCCATTTGAATCTCGCGCAGTATCAGGATTTCCTCGCGCGCGAAGCCGCAAGCATTGGCGCGTTTCGTGAGCATCAGCAGCACGCCTTCAATGCCGAGCGTGAACGCTGGATCGCCAGCGGCCAGGCGCATTTCGACAGTGAAGAACTCGCAGCACCACAAGGTGCAGACACGCCGTTGCAGGCCAACCAAATCAGTGTCGACAGCCCTATCGCCGGCAACCTTTGGCAAGTCCAGGTGGCTGCAGGTGAGCAGGTTTCGGCTGGCGATGTGCTGGTGATTCTGGAGTCGATGAAAATGGAAATCCCGGTAGTGGCGCCGTTCGCCGGCACCGTGCGCGAGATCCCCGTACAACCCGGCAGCGGCATAGGCGCCGGGCAGCGGGTGGTGGTGCTCGAACGTGACTGACTCCTCTATTTCTACAGGCGGACAAGCCATGAACCTGCAACTGGACAACCTGCGCAATGCCTACCTGAGCGGCGACACCACGCCCCGTGAAGTGCTGCTGCACCTGCGCGAGAAAGCCGCGCACTTGAACCCCGATTATCACCTGTTTATCCACTTGCTTACGGAAGCGGAGCTGGAGCCGTACCTGGCCGCATTGGACGCGCGCGAACCGGCTGAGTTGCCGTTGTTCGGCGTGCCGTTTGCGATCAAAGACAACATTGACTTGGCTGGCATTCCTACCACCGCCGCGTGCCCGGCGTTCGCCTATGTGCCGCAGCGCAACGCGACCATTGTCGAGCAGTTGATCGCCTTGGGCGCGGTGCCAGTGGGCAAGACCAACCTCGACCAGTTCGCCACCGGGCTCAATGGCAGCCGCTCGCCGTATGGCGCGTGCCCCAACAGCGTGTTGCCGGAGTATCCGTCGGGCGGCTCCAGCGCCGGGTCGTCGCTGGCCGTAGCGTTAGGTGTCGCGAGTTTTGCCCTGGGCACCGACACTGCCGGTTCCGGACGGGTGCCGGCGGCGCTGAATAACCTCGTGGGGCTCAAGGCGAGCAAAGGCTTGATCTCCACAGCCGGCGTAGTGCCGGCGTGCCGCACGCTGGATTGCGTCACCACCTTTACCCGCACCGCGCGCGAGGCCGGCCAGTTACTGGCGCTGACCGCCAGGCTCGATCCGTTGGATGCGTACAGCCGAGCAAACCCGGCGTGGAATGATGCGTCTGCGTTTGGTGCACCCCGCGCATTTCGTTTTGGCGTGCCGCGCGAGCAGGACCTGGAGTACTTCGGTTGCGAGCAAGGCCCGCAGCTGTTTGCGCAGGCCATCGACCGCTTGACGGCGTTGGGTGGCGAGCCGGTGACGCTGGATCTGTCGCCGTTCCTTGAAGCCGCGCGCCTGCTCTACGAAGGGCCGTGGGTGGCCGAACGCTACAGCGTGGCCGGTGAACTGATGGAGCAGAACCCCGAGGCCGTGCTGCCAGTGATTCGTGCGGTTCTGGCTAAGGCGCCTGCGGTGAACGGCGTGCAGACCTTCCGTGCGCAGTACCGCCTGCAAGCCTTGAAAGCGCAGTGCGATGGCTTGCTTGAAGGCCTCGACTGCGTACTGACGCCGACCATCGGCCGCCCGGTGACGCTGGAAGAACTGCGCGCCGAACCGGTGCTGCGCAACGCCGAGCTGGGCTACTACACCAACTTCATGAACCTGCTGGATTACGCCGCCGTCGCCGTGCCCAGCGGCTTTATGCGCAACGGTTTGCCTTGGGGGGTGACGCTGTTTGGCCGAGCATTCACCGACCAATACCTGCTGGGCGTGGCGGATGCGTTGCAGCGCCAGCACGATACGTCGCTGCCTGTGCCTGTCGGCAGCGCAGGTCATGACTTCAGCCAGCTGGTGGTGTGCGGCGCGCACCTGCAGGGGCTGGCGCTTAACGGCCAATTAGTGCGGCGTGGCGCGCGCCTGCTGGAGCGCACCCACAGCTCGGCCGACTATCAGTTGTTCGCGCTGGCCGGTGGGCCGCCCTATCGCCCTGGCATGCTGCGGGTGAGTGAAGGCGGCGTGGCCATTGAGGTGGAAGTGTGGGAGCTGCCGAGCCGCGAATTGGGCTCATTTCTCACCGGTATCCCCGCACCCTTGGGCCTGGGCAAGGTGCAACTGGCCGACGGGCGTTGGGAAACCGGCTTCATCTGCGAGCCCTACGGCTTGACCGGCGCCGTGGACATCAGCCACTTCAACGGCTGGCGCGGCTACCTGCGCAGCTTGCAATAGTGGGACGGGGCTGTATCGTGCAGGGAATTGCGCGATACAGCCCGAACCGACATGACCTCACCCACCCTTTGCCCTGCCTGCGGTGCCCGCAACGACTGCACCCTGGCCGACCCACGCACCGCAGACCAAGCCTGTTGGTGCTACACCGTCACTATCGACCCGGCGGTGCTCGAAGCGCTGCCCGATGAACTGCGCAATAAGACCTGCCTGTGCCCACGCTGTGCGCAGGTAGATGCGCAATTGCGTGGGGCTGAACAGCCGTAATGCGCGTTGATCGTTTCCTCAGCAACCTGCCGCGTTTCAATCGTAAGCAAGTGCGTGTGCTGCTGGTTGAGCGACGGGTGACAGTCGATGGCGTGGCCGTCAGCGACCCCCACCATGAAGTGCGAGAATTCAGCCGCGTCTGTGTCGATGATGAGGTACTGCAAGCCGGCAAACCGGCGCGTTATTTCATGCTGCACAAACCCCAAGGTTGCGTGAGCACTACCGCCGACCCGGTGCATCCCACCGTGCTTGATTGGCTGAGTGAACCGGACAAGCACGAGCTGCACATCGCCGGTCGTCTGGATTTCAACACCACTGGGCTGCTGCTGATCACCAACGACGGCCAATGGTCGCGGCGCCTGACCCAACCCCAGACCAAACTGCCCAAGGTTTACCTCGTTGAAACCGAGCAGGACATTGGTCCTGAGTATGCAGCCACCTTTGCCGCTGGCCTGTATTTCGCCTTTGAAGATCTCACCACTCAACCCGCCGAACTTGAGCTAATCGGCCCTAGGACCGCACGCCTGAGCATCATCGAAGGCCGCTACCACCAGGTGAAGCGCATGTTCGGGCACTTTGATAACAAAGTGATTGGCCTGCACCGTGAGCGGATGGGGCCTTTGGTGCTGGATAACGCCCTTGCACCGGGCCACTATCGGCCGCTGACTGACGACGAGATCCGACAGGTCTGACGACCGTTCAGCCGGTGATGGCAAAAAACCAGCTCGTCGCCTTGCGAGCTGGCGCCTGTGCTGCTTGAATCAAGACGTCAGCCAAATCATGACTGGCGAGTCGCCCATAACCTCCAAGAACACCTTGCCCAGCCCGCGCTTGATCTACGGGCGTCCCAGGCAAACAGCCCGCCATAACAACACCCGCCGGCCAGCCGTCATCGGACCGACATGGGCCCTCATTTCAAGGCGTATGCCTACCTGTCACAAAGCTCGTGCAGAGTGATCTGCGCGCACTACCCGCTTGCCAGGAGTCTTACGACATGAGGCCAGAAATCGCTGTGCTGGATATACAGGGTCAGTATCGGGTGTACACGGAGTTCTATCGCGCGGACGCGGCTGAAAAGACCATCGTCCTGGTCAATGGCTCCATGGCGACCACGGCGTCCTTCGCTCAAACCGTGAAAAGCCTGTACCCGCAATTCAATGTGGTTTTGTACGACCAGCCTTACGCCGGCCGTTCCAAAATCCATAACCGCCATGAGCAGATGCTGACAAAGGAAGTTGAGGGTCAGATTCTCCTGGAACTGCTCGATCACTTCGCCGCAGAGCATGTGCTGTCCTTTTCGTGGGGCGGTGCCGCCACGCTGGTCGCGCTTGCACACCGGCCTCGACGTGTGGAAAAAGCCGTGATCAGCTCATTCTCGCCAGTGATCAATGCGCCGATGCGCGATTACCTTGAGCGCGGTGTCGACTACCTCGGCAACCTCGACCGCGACCGCATCGGCCACCTGGTCAACAGCACCATCGGCAAGCATCTGCCGTCGCTGTTCAAGCGCTTCAACTACCGCCACGTCAGCAACCTGGCCGAGCACGAATATGGGCAGATGCACTTTCACATCAGCCACGTACTCAACAGCGACCGGCTGTGCTACCTCAGGGCGGCCAAACAGATCGACATTCCGGTGTTGTTCTTGAACGGCGAATGGGACGAATACACCAGCGCCGAGGATGCCAGGCTGTTTGGCCAGCATGTGGCCAAGAGCAGCTTCAGCACCATCCAGGCCACGGGGCACTTTCTGGATATGGAGCACAAAGCGGCGTGCCGGGATAGCCGTGAGGCAGTGGTGGGCTTCTTGAAACCAGAGCGACAGGTGAGCCGGCTGCGATATCACCAGGGGCAGACGCAGCATGCAGCTACCCTTTGAAATGGAGACTGGCGACGGCGAACAAGCGCCCTCGCCACACGCAACCCACACATTTTTCAAAGAAAAACTTCAAATTGCGGCGAACATCTGGTACAAAGTCAGCCGCTCTGAGCGGGTATAGTTTAGTGGCAAAACGAAAGCTTCCCAAGCTTTAGTTGAGGGTTCGATTCCCTCTACCCGCTCCACTTGAAAGTGGCACCTGCGTCAGGCTAAATCTGGCGAAGGATGCATAGAAACCGGTCCCTGGTGACCGGTTTTTTTATGCCTGGGATTTGAGATTCAAGAACGTTGTGCACAGACCCGTTCGGGTTTGACAGGCTTCCAGCCCACCAACGCGATCAACAGGGTCAGCAGTTGCAAACCGATGATCAGCCCCACACACCCGGCCCAGCCCCAGCGCTCCCAAATCAGCGCCGGCACGATAGCTCCGCAGCTACCGCCCAGGTAGTAACAGGTCAGGTAGACCCCCACTGCTCTTGCCTTGCTGTCGCCAGCGTTGGCGGTGATGAAGGCATTGGCAGCGGCTTGGGCGAGGAACACGCCGGTGGAGCTGAAGGCCAGGCCTACCACGATGCACCCCAGGGAAGGCACCAGGGTCAGGGCCGAACCACAAACGCCCAGCACCGCGGCGATGCTCAGCAGTTCTGCCTGTGGGCGGGCTTTGCTGAGGCGGCCGGCGATGGGTATCACGATCAGCGCCAACAGAAATACGGTGTACAGCGCTCCCAAGGCCGCAGGCCCGAGGTTGAAAGGCGGTAGGCCAAGGTACAAACCTGCGTAGGTGAAGGCGGCGACCTGTGAAAATAACACGCAAAAACCTACGGCATACGCAGCCATCAGCGGCGTGCGTAAAACACCTGACCAAGCCGCCTTGGCCAGCTTCGCCCGCGGGCGATTGGCGGGCAGCAGAAACTGGATAAAACCGCCGACCATCAAGCTCAACACGGCCAGCCACTCAAACGCTTCGCGCCAGCCCACGTACTCGGTCACCACTCCGGTGACGAACCGCCCGGCGAACCCACCCAGCACGGTACCCGCCACATACAGGCTGGTGACTTCAGTCACCGTGCCACCGCTCCAGCGATCGCCGATGTAAGCCACGCTCGTGGCAAACACTATGGGGATCAGCATGCCCTCGACAAAGCGCCAGACCAACACTCCGGCGAAGCTGTCAGCATAAGCCGTCATCAACGCCGGCCCCGCCAGCAACAGCGCCGCCAGGCTTATCACCGTGCGTTGCTCGAAGCGTCGGGTCAGGTGGCTGACAAATGGCGCAGTGATCGCCACCGCCAGCGTGGTCACGGTAATGCTCCAGCCGGCAGCCTTGGCGCTGATGTCGAACTGCGCCGCAAACACCTGCAGGATGCTCTGGGTGGCGTAGAGGTTGAGGAACGCCGCGCAGCCACACAGGAACAGGGCAAGGCGGGCACAATGCAGGCGCGGTTTCATGAAACCTCTCGTTTTATTTTGTGCGGCCTTTATAGAATGGCCGGCGTGCCTTTAACCAATACCGAATTCCGACCGATTGATACCCAAGGATCAGGATGCTCGACCTACGCAAGCTGCGTTACTTTCTGACGGTCGCTGAAGAACTGCACTTCGGCCGTGCGGCACTTCGCCTGCATCTGGCCCAACCGCCGCTGACTCGGCAGATTTCTGCGCTGGAGGCAGAGTTGGGGTTCAAGCTGTTTGACCGCACCAGCCGCACGGTCACCCTCACCGCTCAGGGACGTTCGTTCCTGCCCTATGCCCGCGGTGTGTTGGAGCAAGTAGAACTGGCGCAAGTGATCGCGCGTAAATTGGCCGCCGGCACTGCGGGCCAACTGGCACTGGGATATGCCAGTTCAATCGCGCTGTCGGACCTGTTCAGCCAGGCGATCCAGGCATTCGCCCAGCGCTTTCCCGATGTGCAGTTGACCCTGGTGGAATGCGCCTCCGGCAGCCTGGGCGCCCAGGTGGCGGACGGACGCCTGGATATCGGCTTGAGCCGCCTGATGCCGCAAAGCGCCGATGTCCAGGCGTTATCGCTGGGTGAGGAGCGGTTGGTGGCCGCCGTCTCCAGCGACAGCCCATTGGCCAGCCAAACGATGCTCGGCGTGGCGCAACTCAGCACTTATCCGCTGATTCTGTTTCCGGCCGATTACGGGTCTGGCTTGAACCAGTCCATCGAGCAACTTTACCGACACCACGGCCAGCCCCTGCGCCCTGGGCCGACCGGGCGACAGATCACTTCGATCATTGCCTTGGTGGCGGCCGGGCAAGGCGTTGCGCTGGTCCCGGAATGTACCCAGAGCTTGATGAACAAAGGCGTGACGTATCGACCGCTGCAGGAAGTGGACGCATGTGCGCAGTTATTGGTACTTACCCCGACATCAGGAAGAGGCGTATTAGTGGACGCATTTATTGGTGTACTTGAACAGGCATTACACATCCCGTAATACCGCGAAAAATCCCGCAATACGTCTCGGCGGCGCCATTCCAGCGCCGCCATACACTTCCTTCAACCGCTACCGAAATACCGGACATCGACCATCGGTAGGTAGAGTGTTGATAATTTTTTTTCAGTAGTTATAGTCACCACCAACACACACCACAAGGAGGTGATGTGGATAGCCGCTATTTGATAGGTAACATCGTTGCAGACGGTTGGTATCTGGTGCGCATCAGGGGCAGTCATCATCACTTCAAGCACCGGACAAAGCCCGGTCTGGTCACGATTCCTCATCCAAAAAAGGACCTGCTGGATAAAACCGCCAAGAGCATTTTGAAACAGGCTCTGCTGAGTTAACCGTCCCTGGAGGGCAACACACATGCTTTATCCCATCGCAATTTCAACGGGCGACGAGGACCACGCCTGGGGCGTGGAAGTCCCGGATATTCCCGGGTGCTATTCCGCCGGCGATGACCTGGACGACGCCATGGCCATGGCCCGCGAAGCCATCGAGGGGCACTTCGAGATCCTTGCAGAAGATGGCGCGCCGATTCCCAGCGCGCAGAAAGTCACCTTGCACGCCGCCAACCCACAGTACGCAGGCTGCACCTGGGCGGTGGTAGACATCGACGTCACCAAGTACCTGGGCAAGGCGCAAAAACTCAACATCACCCTGCCGGGGTATCTGTTGAATCGCATCGATGACTATGTACTGAATCACCCGGAAGAAAAAAGCCGTTCGGGGTTTCTGGCGTCCGCGGCACTCAAGGTATTGCAACAGGATCGATAATCGCGGCGAAGCAACACCGAAGGGTTTACCGCAACGTTCAACTGACAAGAATTTGACCGCAAGAAACGTAGTTTCCAGGCCCGCTGGCGGAACTAGAGTAGCGTCATCCCCATTAAACGCCTGTTCGAGGAGCACGCTCATGACTTACCAATTCAAGCTCATGCCTTCCCCTGTCGGTGAACTGACCCTGGTAGCGCGCAACGGCAAACTGAGCGCCATTTTATGGGAAGTGGAACGCGCGAACCGTGTGCGCCTGGGTGAATTGGTCGAGGCCAATGACAGCCCGGTATTGCGGGAAACCCAGCGCCAGTTAACGGAATACTTTGCCGGATCGCGCAATCGGTTTGAGCTGGAGCTGGATTTCGCCGGTACCGATTTTCAGAAACAGGTTTGGCGGGCTCTGCTGACAATTCCCTTCGGCGAAACGCGCAGCTACAGCCAAATTGCCCAACAGATCGGCAACCCCAAGGCTGTACGCGCAGTCGGTGCGGCAAATGGGCGTAATCCGATCTCGATTGTCGCCCCCTGCCACCGGGTGATTGGTGCATCAGGCGGGCTGACCGGATTTGCCGGGGGGTTGCAGGCCAAGCAATATTTGCTGGCGCTGGAAGGCGCAGGTCAGGCAGAGCTGGCGCTCTGACTTTGGCGGCGACTGAACTGCTTGCCGAGATATTTGTTAAAAGAAATTTCAGAGAACTGCTGTGGTCAATTGTTCATCACCTCTTCACACAGGAAACGGTAATGAAATTCTCCACGGTCTCGCAAACCCTGTCCCGCTGGGCAGGCAGCCCCCGAACCTTCTACACAGCCGTCGCACTGATCCTGATATGGAGCCTGAGCGGACCCTATTTCCACTACAACGACACCTGGCAACTGATCATCAATACCTCGACGACCATTATCACGTTCCTGATGGTGTTCCTGATCCAGAACACGCAAAACCGCGACAACGATATCCTGCATATCAAGATTGATGAGCTGCTGCGCGTATCCAAGGATGCCCAGAATGCCGTGCTCAGCCTCGACGGCCTGGACCGCAAGGAACTGGAAAAGCTGCGCCAGGAATACCGCAACATTGGCAACACCAGCAGCCTGAGTTTGAACAACGGTTGCGCTGACAACACTGCGCCGACCAAGACAGACCTGAACCAGGCATAAAAAAACGGCGGTTGGGTAGGCCCCAACCGCCGATTTCATTTCACGCTACGGTCTCAACCGTCGCCTTGATGACCCTTGCCATAGGTCGACGCCAGAGCACGGGCTTTTTGCAGACGCTCTTCGAGCTTGGGCAGCGTCTCATCCACCAGCGCTTTTATCTCCGGCACATCCGACGCGGCACCTTCTTTCTTGAACAGGGCGATGGCGTCTTCGTTTTCCTTGACCTGCTGTGCGGTATAGGCAGCGTCAAAGGAGTCGCCATCCTTGAGTTCAGGCATCAGGGTTTCGGCTTTATCGACGATCTTTTCCCGTGGCGCGACCGGCAAATCGAGCTTCTTGGCAATGGCTGCCAAGTGCTGGTTGGCCAGGGTGCGCTCGTTGATGACCTCAATGGTGTAGTCCTTGATCTCTTGGGACGAGGTCTTGGCGTGTGCCATGCGACTGGTTTCGATATCGGCCATACCTTTGGCCGAAGCCTGCTCGATAAATTCAGCAGGCGACTGGGCGAAAGCATTGCTGGCGCCGAGGCCCAGCAGCATCGCGAAACTGGCGGTGCGTAACCGGATAGCCATGCGGCTCATGATGGGTTCCTCCAGAGCAAAAATAGGTACGGGGATCTACACCCGCCCTGGATTCGAATTTTCAGAGCCGCAAAGGTTTAGAAAAAACTTGTCAGTGCGACGAACGGTTGTCGTCATTTCATGCAGGCTTGCTTGCGAACAAGCCCGGCAATGCATGCGCCAGGGCATTAATGGCAAAGCCGATGAACATCACGCCGCAGAGCTTGGTGATCAGGATTTCATGGCGTTGATACACCGTGCGCACTCGTTGGGCGCCGACCACGCCGATCAAAATCCCATAGGCCAACAGGCCGCCAACAAAGCTCAGGAAGATCAGCGACGGCAGCATCGACCACGTCAACAACTCGGCACGGCTGGACAGCAACGCGGTGAAGGTCGCCACGGCAACCGGATAGGCTTTGGGGTTGGTCAAGCCGAACACAATGCCATGCCAGAACGGGTGCCGCGCGGCGCCCTGGGGAGCATCGCCGTTGCGGCGCTGGGTACGGATCGCCCGCCAGCCGAGCCAGAACAGATACACACCGCTGAGTACGCCCAATACATCAAACGCACTGCTGCCCACTTCTCGCGCACCGACGATGGCAATCAGCGCAGTACTGCACCACACCACATCGCCGAGCAAATGCCCGCACAAAAAACCCGCTCCGGCACGCCGGCCACGCGCAGCACCGATGCCGAACACGGCCAAAACACCTGGGCCTGGCGTAATACCGTAGATAAAACCCGAAGCAAGGACGGCGAGCAGCAAGGATGGGGTCATGAATAGACGCTCTGAGGGACTCTTAAAGGTGATTGATTCTGCATGTTTCACTGCGGTGGGTAAAACTTCATTCCTGCGTAAGGCTTGGCGCGACAAGCTTGCAGGCGCGAGGCCAGATCGCCGACATGAACCTCCAGCTTGTGGCCGTCGGGATCGAGGAAATAAAACGACGCGCCTTCGCTGCGGTTGTCACGCCACTCCTGCACGCCGGCGGCCCGCAGGCGTTCGACCAATGCGGTGAAATCAGCGGCATCGACGGTGAAGGCATAGTGGGTGTAATCCATTGCCGCAGTGGTCGAGCGCACCGGATCCAGCGACAGGCACAGCCAAAGCCCGGGCAAGGAAAGGTAAGCACCATTGTCCCAAGTGGCATCGAGTTGAACACGCAGCAGATCGTGATAAAAACTGACGCTGCGCGGCACGTCGGTGACGGCCAGGGTCAGGTGGTTGAAGCCGGTTAGCATTTAGGTTTTCTCTTATTACCGGTGACCATCGGACAATACACCGCGCACCCGCCCAATCAACCACTGCAACCCAGAATCACCACCCCGCCGCACATGCCAGGCGAGCTCAAAAGCAAACGAGGGAATATGAAACGGCGGTGGCACGGTCAGCAAATGTTGATGGTCGATATTCAGTAAACCCCGGGACGACACCGTCAAAATCAGATCCGTGCCCTCGATCAACTGAGGCGCCACGCCCCAGTGTGGCAGGCTGATTGCCACATGCCGCCGTTCACGTATCGCAGCCAGTGCCCGTTCGATTTCCGGCGTACCGCTGCCGCGCATCTCCAACAGTACATGTGGGCGTGACAGGTAAGTCGGCAGGTCCAGCGCACCGCTGGGTGCAAGGCTGTGGCGGTCGACCAGGCAGGTGTAATGCTCTTCGAACAATGGCGTCGTACACAGTTCGGCGGGCATGTCGGGGAATACGCCCGCCGCCAGGTCGAGATCGCCATTGAGCACGCCGTCAACCATACCTTCGCGGCTGGCCTGGATGATCTGCAGGTCGATGCCCGGCGCTTCGCTGCGCAGGACGCGGACCAATCCAGGTAGGAGGATCGCTGCGCTGTAGTCTGACATCGCCACGCGAAAGCGGCGCTTGGCCGAGGTGGGGTCAAAACGATTCGGCGCCAATAATGCCTGCACCTGGCCCAGCGCTTCGGCCAATGGCGCTGCCAACTCCAGAGCCCGAGCCGTGGGCACCAGCGCGCCGCCCTGACGCACCAACAGCGGGTCGCCAAGCATATCGCGCAGCCGGGCCAACGCGTGGCTCACCGCCGGCTGGCTCAGGTGCAGGCGCTCGGCGGCGCGGGTCACGTGTTGCTCGCTGAGCAAGACGTCGAGGATCACCAGCAGGTTAAGGTCGATACGGCGCAGATCATTCATCAGCTGCATGGTCTGTATAAGAACTTGGAATTTAAATCTGCGCGACGAATAGCCTAGAGTCCAGCGAAACTTCTGGGAGCATGGAGATGAGCGTGTTGCATTGGATGGGTTTGTTAGCGCTGGCGGTGATCGCCGGAGCCGTGGTGCCGTTTCAAAGTGCAATCAACGCTAATCTTGGGCGCGGCCTCGGCCATCCATTGTGGGCCACCTTGGCGTCGTTGCTGGTGAGTATCATCGTGCTGCTGCCAGTGATTATCGCTTTGCGTCTGCCCTTGCCGAGCCTGACGTTTATCACCAAGGCTCCGTTGTGGATGTGGGCCGGTGGCGCCTTCGGCGTCTGTTTTATTTCACTGGCGTTGATGCTGCTGCCCAAACTCGGCGCGTCAGGGTTTATTGCGTTGGCGATGGCCGGGCAGATTCTCGCCTCGTTGCTGCTCGACCATTTCGGCCTGTTCGGCCTGGTACAACGCCAACTGACAACGCCGCGGGTGTTGGGCGCGTTGCTGCTGATCGGCGGCGTGGCATTGATCCAGTTCAGTGGCGCTCAGCCGCCAGGCGATTGATCTGGGCCTGCTCTACCACCGGCTGCGGCGCGCCCAGGCTCGCGGCCTGTAACATTGCCCGGCCGACAGTCTCGGTGCTCACCACCCAAGCCGGTTTTACCCGCCGCACAAACGAAAGCACCGGCCCCAGCACGCTATAAAAAGCTTGATACACGGGGGTATTCGAGCGCACGCCGTGCAACGGCTGAATGATCCCCGGACGGAACAGGTACACCGCCTTGAACGGCAGGCGCAGCAAGGCGTTTTCCGTCTTGCCCTTGACCCGCGCCCACATCAATTGGCCCGTCTCGGAACTGTCCGTGCCGGCGCCGGACACGTAGATAAAGGTCATCTGCGGATTAAGCCGCGCCAGGGTACTGGCAGCTACCAGGGTGAGGTCATAGGTGAGGTGGGTATACCGGGCTTCGTTCATGCCCGCCGACGAGACACCGAGGCAGAAGAAACACGCATCAAACCCTTGCAGCAGGTTCTCCAGGGGCTGGAAGTCGAGCATGTCGCTGTGCAGCACCTGGTGCAGCTTGCTGTGTTGCTGGGTCAGGGGCGTACGGCCGACGGCCACCACTTCCTGCACATCCGCCGCCAGCAGGCACTCGCGCAGCACGCCTTGGCCGACCATGCCGGTGGCGCCGAATAACAGAACTCTCATTAGGTAACCTCAGCGGCACGCCGCAAGCTTGCTCAAGTAGAACGCGTTGAGCGTGTAGCTTAACGCCTGCCGCCTGAGGCTGCCCTATCAAAACGCGCTACGAAATATCTCCTCAATCTGACGCTGATCCGCCCGACGTGGGTTGGTCAGCCCGCACGCGTCCTTCAGCGCGTTGGCGGCCAGCACTGGGATGTCCTGCAACTTGGCACCCAGCTCACGCAGGCCGGTGGGGATTTCCACGTCCTGGGACAACCGACGGATTGCCGCAATGGCGGCCTGGGCGCCCTCCTCCACGGTGATGCCCTTGATGTCCGCGCCGAGGGCGCGGGCCACGTCGCTCAGGCGCTTGGCACTGACGCTGGCATTGAAGCTTTGTACGTGGGGCAGGAGCACGGCGTTGCAGACGCCATGGGGCAAGTCGTACAGACCGCCCAGTTGGTGAGCCATGGCATGCACAAATCCCAGGGACGCGTTGTTGAATGCCATGCCGGCGAGGAACTGCGCGTAAGCCATGTTTTCCCGTGCGGCCATGTCGTTGCCGTCGCGCACCGCCAGGCGCAGGTTGGCACTGATCAGCTCGATGGCCTTGATCGCACAGGCGTCGGTGATCGGTGTGGCGGCGGTGGACACGTAGGCTTCGATGGCGTGGGTCAGCGCATCCATCCCCGTGGCGGCGGTGAGGCCCTTGGGCATACCGACCATCAGCGCCGGGTCGTTGACCGATAGCAGCGGCGTGACGTTGCGATCGACGATGGCCATTTTCACGTGACGGGTTTCGTCGGTGATGATGCAAAACCGCGTCATCTCGCTGGCAGTGCCGGCGGTGGTGTTGATGGCGACCAGTGGCAGTTGCGGCTTGCTCGACTGGTCAACGCCTTCATAGTCGCCGATGCGTCCACCGTTGGTGGCGCACAAGGCGATGCCCTTGGCGCAGTCATGGGGCGAGCCGCCGCCCAGGGACACCACGAAATCGCAGGCCGTCTGTTGCAACAGCGCCAGCCCCTTCTCGACGTTTTCCACCGTGGGGTTGGGCTTGGCGCCGTCGTAGATCACCGAGTCGATATCCTGCATCGCCAGCTTCTCGGCGATCATGCTGGCCACGCCAGCCTTGGCCAGGCCGGCGTCGGTAACGATCAAGGCTTTACGAAAGCCGTAGGCGCGAATGGCGGTCATGGCTTCGTCGAGGCAGTCGCTGCCCATGATGTTGACGGCGGGGATGAAGAATGTGCTGCTCATGGTCGATCCTCAGAGGCTTTATGCCGACAGAATCCACCGGTACCGCATGGCGCATCTTGATCAGGATCAACTTCAGCTCGTGATAAAGTCACCCTCCAGCCGATTTCGAGTAGACCCGCCGCAATGAAGGATTTCCAGGATATTGACGCCCACCTTGAAGACTGGAGCGCCCTGCGCGACGCCATCGACTTCAACGGGATTCTGATCGGCAACGGCGCCAGCCGCACGATCTGGGAAGACTTTGCCTACGACTCGCTGTTTGAAAACGCTCGCACCGTTGAAGAAAAACCCCTGAGCCAATCCGAACTCAGCGTGTTCGATGCCCTGCAAACCCGCAGTTTCGAGCAAGCCCTGGGCGCCTTGAAAACCACCAGCCGGGTCAACAAGGCCCTGGCGGTCAGTTCGGCGGCGCCGCGTAATCGCTATTACGCGATCAAGGAAGCGTTGATCAACACCATTCACACCGTACACATCCCCTGGCGCCTGGTGCAGCCATCGACCCTGGCAACGATCAACAATGAGTTGGCACGCTACGCCACCGTCTTCACCAGCAACTACGATTTGCTCAACTACTGGGCAATCCTGCACACGCCCGGGATCGACGACCTGTTCCGCAGCGCCGATTCAAGCTTCGACCTGCGCAATACCCACACCGACACCACGCGCATTCTCTACCTGCACGGCGGCCTGCATCTGGTGCGCAACCTTGACGGCACAGCGCGCAAACTGCCGTCCACCGACAGCACCTTGCTCAGCAGTTTCGCGATCAACAACACGATCAAGACGCTGGACGATGTGCCGCTGTTCGTCAGTGAAGGCAAGGTGGAAGAAAAGCTCAAGAGCATTCGCAGTTCGGATTATCTGTCGTTCTGTTATGAGCAGTTGCTGAGCCATGAAGGCGCGTTGTGCATTTTCGGCCATGACTTGGGGCCGCAGGATAAACACCTGGCGGATGCGATTCGCCAGGCCGGTATCACCACCCTGGCGATCTCGGTGTCGGGGCGCACTGATGGCTTTATTCGTCAGCAGAAGCAGCGGTATTCGCAGCTGTTTGAAGGGACAGGAGCGCAGCTTGAATTCTTCGCGGCGCGCACGCATCCGCTGGGTAATCCGGCGCTTTCAGTCCCGGTCGAACACTGAGCAAAATGTGGGAGCGGGCTTGCTCGCGAATGCGGTGGGTCAGTCAACATTTTCAGTGACTGACACTGCGCTTTCGCGAGCAAGCCCGCTCCCACATTTGATTGCATTTCAAATCGGGATCAGCGTCATTCCTCAGCGCTGTGCACCACCACCAGCAACTGCGCCTGCACCTCTCCCACCGAGCGAATCCGGTGGGGTTTCTGCGCATTGAAATGCAGCGCATCGCCGCGCTCCAACAGCACCCGCTCGCTCATGAAATCCACTTCCACCTGGCCTTCATGCACGAACAAAAACTCTTCCCCCAAATGCTCCTTGAAGGTCTTGTCGGTAAACTCCGCCGGCGGGTAGATGATGAACGGCAACAGGCTGCGCTCGCTCACCTGATGGGCAAGTACCGCATAACCCGGTGACGTGTCGGGCCGTTCATGGCTGCGCACCAGGCTGTAGCTGTCGAGGCTGACGTTGCCTTCGCTGAACAGCTCTTCGACTTTCACGTTCAGCGCCTTGGCCAGTTTCAGCGCAGCGGCAATGGACGGCGTGTTGAGCCCACGCTCCACTTTCGACAGGTAACTCTTGGTCATCCCGGATTTTTCGGCCAGGGCCTCCAGGGTTACGCCAAGTTTTTTTCTCAGTAATTTCAAACGGATAGACATTTGCTGCGGTTAATCCATGCAGAAAGCGATGAGCCGTGCTTGCTAATGACACAAGGTGTCATATAGCATCTTTAGTGTCATTTGCAGTCACCCAACGACCTTGCGAGCAGCGGGCGAGCAGCAAATCCGACGTCCATTGAACTACCCAAAGGACACCGATATGGCCAAGACATTAGCACTCCCAAAAGACCAACTGGTCAAGCAAGCCCTGAGCCAGATGCAAAACAGCCTGGCAGATAATACGTGGACCGAGCGCCAAAAGCTGGCGCTGACTTGCCGAATTCTGTTCGAACACGGCCATGACTCCGGCCTGGCCGGGCAAATTACCGCACGCGGGCCTGCGCCTGGCACCTACTACACTCAGCAACTGGGCCTGGGTTTTGACGAAATCACCGCCAGCAACCTGCTGCTGGTCAACGAAGACCTGGAAGTGCTCGAAGGTCATGGCATCCCCAACCCGGCCAACCGCTTTCACACCTGGGTGTACCGCGGGCGCCCGGATGTAAACTGCATCATCCATACACACCCCACGCACATTGCCGCGCTGTCGATGCTGGAAGTGCCGTTGCAGGTGTCGCATATGGACCTCTGCCCGCTGTATGAAGATTGCGCGTTCCTGGAGGCCTGGCCCGGCGTGCCGGTGGGCAATGAAGAGGGGGAAATCATCACCACGGCGCTGGGCGACAAGCGCGCCATCCTGCTCTCGCACCACGGCCAGTTGTCCACCGGGGCCAGCATCGAAGAAGCCTGTGTCATCGCGCAGTTGATCGAGCGGGCGGCCAAGTTGCAGTTGCTGGCGATGTCCGCGGGCACCGTCAAGCCGATCCTGCCAGAGCTGGGGCGCGAGGCCCACGACTGGATTTCCAAGCCCAAGCGCCACGGCGCTGCGTTCAATTACTACGCGCGGCAGAATCTGCGTAAACATGCCGATTGCCTGAACTGATCGCCCCCTTTTTCGACCGGAGTTTTCCCATGTCCAATCCAACTATTCACGGCATCATCGGCTACACCATCACCCCGTTCAGTGCTGATGGCCAGCGTGTTGACTTCGACGCACTCGGGCGTTCTATCGAGCGCTTGATCGACAGCGGCATCCACGCTATCGCGCCGCTGGGCAGCACCGGCGAAGGCGCTTACCTGAGCGATGCCGAGTGGGACGAAGTCAGTGCCTACAGCATCAAGAAAGTCGCCAAACGCGTACCGACCATTGTCAGCGTGTCCGACCTGACCACCGCCAAGGCCGTTCGCCGTGCGCGCTATGCCGAGGCGCACGGTGCCGATGTGGTCATGGTGCTGCCCGCCTCATACTGGAAACTCAGCGAAGCGCAAATCCTCGCCCACTACGCCGCAATCGGCGACAGCATCGGCGTGCCGATCATGCTCTACAACAACCCGGCCACCAGCGGTACCGACATGTCGGTGGAGTTGATCCTGCGCATCCTCAAGCAGGTCGACAACGTGACCATGGTCAAGGAGAGCACGGGCGACATCCAGCGCATGCACCAGTTAAAACTGGAGAGTGACGTGCCGTTCTACAACGGCTGCAACCCGCTGGCCCTGGAAGCCTTCGCGGCCGGTGCCAAAGGCTGGTGCACCGCGGCGCCGAACTTGATCCCCCAACTCAATCTGGACCTGTATCAGGCAGTGCTGGCCAATGACTTGAATAAAGCGCGAGAGCTGTTCTACCGACAGTTGCCGTTGCTGCAATTCATCCTCAAGGGCGGGTTGCCGACAACGATCAAGGCCGGGTTACGCCTGACTGGATTGGAGGTGGGGGATCCCAGGTTGCCGGTGTTCCCGCTGGGTGAGGCGGGGATCGAGCAACTCAAAACACTTCTGAAATAAACTCAGGGCCTGTGTGGGAGGGGGCTTGCTCCCTCCCACAGTTGAATTGAGTACAGCCTTTAAATAGAGACAAATAGCAATAATTCTCGATATCATTCACGACCTTTCCACCTCGTGCTTCGTCAAGAAGGATATCCATGTCTCGTCCCAAGCCCGACCCGTCGTCGGCCGATGCCTGTCGCGGGTTTTATGCAGACATTCTGTATTTCCTGCGTAAACGCACGGACAACGCCAGCGACGCGGCGGACATGACTCAGGATGTCTTTACCCAGTGGCTGGGCTACCGCGACCGAGCCAAGGTCGAGCAGCCCCGGGCGTTTCTGTTTCAGATGGCGCGCAATCTGTTGCGCGATCACTGGCGCAAACAGAAGGTACGGCACACCGCCCATCCCGATCACGCCGAAATGGATACCGAGCCGGTCACCGACGAACAGCACGACCCCATGGCCGCCGCCCTGCGCCTGCAACGCCTGGAACAGTTGAAAGAAGTCCTCGCCGAACTCTCGCCCCGCCGGCGAGAAGCCCTTATGCTGCACCGCTTCGAAGGCTTGAGCCAGGCACAGATCGCCGAACGCATGGGCATTTCGACCAGCATGGTAGAAAAGCACATTGCCTTGGCCCTGCTGCATTGCAAGCGACGCCTTCAATCCGACCCCGGCACGGAGCAGCCAGAATGAACCGCCTGAGCGACATCGACGCCCTGGACAGCCAAGAGAGCGACTCCATCGACGCCCAGGCCGCCAGTTGGTTTGCACGCAACCGCAACGCTGCCAGCCGTGCCGACCGCAAAGCCTTTGCCGCCTGGCAGGCGGTGCCGGCCCATGCGCGTGCCTATGCCGAATTCGAACAGCTGTGGGCCGACCTGGCCCAGTTGCAACAACTGAACAAACCGCTGCCGCTGGCCAAACGCAAACGCCCCCTCTGGCGCCCAGCCCTTGCGGTGGCCGCTGCCGTGCTGTGCGCCGTGTTGGCGACCCACATCGGCGCGCCCCGCGAGCTGTATCACACCCAGGTCGCCGCTCATGCCAAAGGTATGCGTACCTTGAACCTGCCCGATGGCAGCACCCTGTACGTGAATGCCAACACCCGCATCCGCGTGGACTTCAGCGCCCATCAACGTGTCCTGCATCTGGACAAAGGCCAGCTGTATATCGAAGTGGCGGCCGACAAGGAGCGGCCACTCTACGTGCAAGCCGGCGAGTCGATCATACGGGTGGTGGGCACTGGTTTTGACGTGCGCCGCGGCCAGCAGCAACTGGTGGTGAGCGTTGCCCATGGCCAGGTGGCGTTCGAGCCGGACAGCAAAAGCCCCACCACCCTGCTCGGCGCCCGGCAACGTGCCGCTTACAGCTACGCCAAAGGCACCCTGCAACAACAAACCCTCAGCGCTGAAGAAGTGGCCGATTGGCGCAGCGGGCATTTATCGTTTCGCAATCGCGAACTGGCCAGCCTGCTCGACGAGCTGAGCCTGTACCGTCCCCAGGCGCCGTTGCAGGTCAGCAAGGCCGTGGCGCAACTCAAGGTGTCGGGCAACCTGGATGTGAATGACCCCGATGCCCTGCTCAACGCCTTGCCCGCCCTGTTGCCGGTAAAAACCGTGGTCTTGGCCGATGGCAGTGTGAAAATCGAGCCGAGCAAATAGCCTGCATACTGCCCACATGAGAATATTTTGCATTCGCATGTGTGGTTTTTTTGGTCTGCCCCGTCTTCCTCCTGTCCGTGTTTGATACGCACACCTTTTTGGCTATTTAGCCGCTCCGGGGGATTTCATGTTTCGCGCGCCTTGCCACGCTTCGCACCTGTTTCTTCGACCCACGCTCCTGGCCACGTGCCTGGCCTTCAGCCTCAACGCCCAGGCCGAGTCGTTCACCCTGCACCTGCCGGCCCAGTCACTGGCCACGTCCCTGAGCCAGGTGGCACAGCAGGCGAAAATCCAGCTGCTGTTCGATGAAAGCCTGCTCAAAAACCTGAAAGCGCCGGCGCTCGACGGTGACTACACCGCGGAAGTAGCGATTCGCTCCCTGCTGAAAAACGGCGAGTTCACCCTGATCAAGGTCGGCAGCACCTACGTAGTGCGCCCCGATGAGGGCAAGGCCACCAGCAGCGCCGCGATCCAGCTGGACACGCTGAGCGTGATCGGCACCGGCAACGAAGTGAACGCCAGCACCGTCAGCCGCTCCACCCTGACCCAGGCCGATATCGACCGCTACCAGTCCAATAACATTCCCAGCCTGTTGCAGACCCTGCCCGGCGTCAGCCAGGGCGGCTCGCTCAAACCTGGCGGGCAGACCATCAACATCCGTGGTTTCGGCGATGCCGAAGACGTGCCGTTGACCGTGGACGGCGCCACCAAGACCGGCTTTGAGCGCTACCAGCAAGGCACAGTGTTTATCGAACCCGAGCTGATCAAGCGCATCGAAGTGGAAAAAGGCCCCAACTCGCCGTTCACCGGCAATGGCGGCTTCGGCGGCACCGTCAACATGATCACCAAGGACGCCCCGGACCTGCTCCAGGACGGTCGCAACAGCGGCGCGATGCTCAAATACGGCTACTCCAGCAATGATCATGAACAGGTCTACAGCGGTGCCGTGTATGGCCGCACCGACGATGGCCGTTTCGACGCCCTGGCCTACCTGACCCAACGCGACGGCGGCGATATGAAGGTGGCCGCCAAGTTGCCCAACGACAACAACGAGTACCCGATCAACCCCCAGCGCTTGCCCAACAGCGCGCAGGATGTGGACGGCAAGTTGTTCAAGGTCAACGCGTACTTCACCGATGAGCAGAGTGTCGGCCTGTCGTACTCGCGTTCTCACAGCAACCGCTGGACACCGTTTTCCGCCGCGAGCTACCCGACGCCGCCTACCCAGTTCAACATCGACCGCTACGGCTACGAAGGGGCCTTGAAGCGCTTCCTCGCGCACCGCGATACGGTCGATACCACGTGGTCGGGCAAGTATCACTACCAGCCGCTGGATAACCCGCTGGTGGACCTCACCGTCAAATATTCCCATTCCAATACCGAACAGACCGACGAGCGTGACGCCACCGCGTTTTTCCAACTGGCTACCGGCGGGCGCAAGATGGACACCGCCTACACCGACAAAAACCTCGACATCCGCAACGTCAGCTTGTTCGACACCGGGCCCTTGCAGCATGCGGTGACCGTCGGCGGGCAGATCCGCAAGCACATCCGCGAAACCGAAATGTGGATGCCCGGCACCACCTACAACACGCCGCGCTACAACTATGGGCACTTCCAGCCGGGCTTCATGCCCCAAGGCAAGGTCGATACCAACAGCTTCTTTATCCAGGACGCGGTAACCCTCGGCGATGTGACGATCACGCCGTCGCTGCGCTATGACCACGTGCGCAATCGCGGCGAGGGCAACGATGCGCCCTACTACAACAACCCCGACCCCGCGGTTGGCCACGATTACAGCGACCGCACCTACACCGGCTGGTCGCCACGCCTGGCGCTGTTCTGGACCGTGACGCCGAATGTGGGGTTGTTCGCCAACTGGAGCCAGACCTGGCGCGCCCCGGTGATCGACGAACAATATGAAGTACAGGGCCTGGGCAGCCGCACCGCGACCAGCGTGGACCTGGACCCGGAGCGCATCACCTCGATCACCCTGGGCAACATCACCAACTTCGACAACCTGTTGGTCCAGGACGATAACCTGCAACTGCGCACTACCCTGTTCCACAACAAGATCGAAGACGAAATCTTCAAGGCCACCGGCGTGGGCTGCCAGAACCAGGCCATCAACGGCGGCAGCATCTCCTCAGCGTGCCCGCCGGGACCGATGTCCAACTATCGCAATATCGGTGGCATGACCATCAAGGGTGTCGAACTCGAATCGATCTATAACTCCACCTACCTGTTTGGTTCGGTATCGTTTGCCTATGCCAAGGGCCAGCACCAGGGCGCCTACACCAACCCCTGGGGCCCGGATGTGGCGGCGCGGGATATCCCGCCGACCAAATGGGTGCTGGTACTGGGCACCAACATCCCGGCCTGGGATGCCCAGGTGGGCTGGATGGGTCAATTCATCGGCGCTACCGACCGCTTGCCCAGCGACAAATACTCCGGTGGCCCGGGCTCCGGCGTGGGCGACCGGTTCTTCGACCAGTACGGCAACAAGCGTTACAACACCCAGGGCCTGTTCGCCAAATGGAAACCGCAGCAGGCTTACCTCAAAGGCACCGAGGTGAACTTCACGGTGGACAACCTGTTCAACGAAAACTTCCGCCCGGCGTTGAGCGGCGACCGCGCCTATACCAAGGGGCGCGATGCGAAGATCAGCGTGACGCGATTCTTCTGACCACACACGCATTCCAAATGTAGGAGCTGGCTTGCCTGCGATAGCCGTGGTACAGCCACCATCGTCATCGCAGGCAAGCCAGCGCCCACAGGGAACGCGCTCACTTCAGGCCAGGTAGCCATCCCCGCGCAACAGGGTTTCCAGGCAGTGCTCAGTGATGTGGTAGAACGCCTTGAGCTCCTGGATTTTCACCAGCAACTGCGCGTTGTCCAAAGGCTGCGCACGCTTGACCGCAAGAATCATCTTGTTCTTGTTGGTATGTTCCAACGAGATGAACTCGAACACCTTGGTCTCGTAGCCACAGGCTTCCAGGAACAACGCACGCAAGCTGTCGGTGACCATTTCTGCCTGCTGGCCCAGGTGCAGGCCGTATTGCAGCATCGGCTTGAGCAGCGCCGGGCTCTGGATCTGCAGGCGGATCTGCTTGTGGCAGCATGGCGAGCACATGATGATCGACGCGCCGGAGCGGATGCCGGTATGGATCGCGTAATCGGTGGCGATGTCGCAGGCATGCAGGGCGATCATCACGTCCAGCTCGCTCGGCGCCACACTGCGTACGTCCCCGCACTTGAACACCAGCCCCGGGTGCTCCAGGCGCGCGGCAGCACTGTTGCACAGGGTGACCATGTCTTGGCGCAATTCAACACCGGTAACCTCGCCCTCGGCCTTGAGGGTATTGCGCAGGTAATCATGGATGGCGAAGGTCAGGTAGCCCTTGCCCGAGCCAAAATCGGCAACGCGCACCGGTTGGTCGAGTTTCAACGGCGACGACGTCAGCGCATGGCTGAACACTTCGATGAACTTGTTGATCTGCTTCCACTTGCGCGACATCGATGGAATCAGTGCCTGCCTGGCATCGGTCACCCCAAGATCGGCGAGAAACGGCCGGCTCAGGTCGAGGTAGCGGTTCTTCTCACGGTTATGCTCGGCCGACGGTGCTTCGCGCAGTTGTTGCGGTTTGCTTTTGAACAGCGAGCTTTTGTTCTTCTTGCTGTATTCCAGCTGGGCTTCGTCAGTCAGCGACAGCAAGTGCGCGTTCTTGAATGACGCAGGCAACAGCTCGGCAATCACCGCCACGCCGTCGGCCGAGGGGAAATTCTTGGTGATGTCGCGGGTCTTGTAGCGGTACACGAAGGACAGGCACGGCTGGTCTTTGACGGTGACCGGCTTGATGATCAGCCGTTGCAGCTCGGCTTCCTCACCGACGTACTTGGCCAGCACCAGCTTGATAAAGGCGTTTTGCGCAAGGCTTGCGCTCAGCAATTGGATGAACTGGGCGTGATGATCCGGCGCAGGGTTGGCGGGTTGAGCGGTGACGGACATGAACAAAAACGCCTCGGGCAAAGAATGCCGGGCATTTTAGGGGGGATAGGGGTTCAGGGCACGGGGTTATTTGATCAACGGTCAGTTCCAGCAGCCACAGTAGATCCAAATGTGGGAGGGGGCTTGCCCCCGATATAGGTGGATCAGCCAACAGATTCATTGACTGGTGCACCGCCATCGGGAGCAAGCCCCCTCCCACATTTGCAACTGAGTTGGCCGGGTTATTCGAGTACCACCAGGCGATTGGGTAGCTCATTGCGCGTTTGCGTCACTGGCACATGCACCTTGAGCAACTCGCCGCACGCCTCGATGCACGCAATAAACCCGGCCAGCGTCTGCCCCTGTTTCACCTGCTGGGTGAACGTCTTAACGATGGCGTCCCAACTGCTGTCATCCAGGCGTTTGGAAATGCCGTCATCGACGAGGATCTCCACGTAGCGTTCCGCCTCGCTGACAAATATCAGCACGCCAGTGCTGCCCAACGTGTGATGCAGGTTCTGCTCCAGAAACTGCCGACGCGCCAGGTTAGAGGCGCGCCAGTGGCGTACGGAGCGAGGAATCAGGCGGGTGGTGACCTTGGGCAAGCGAAACACCAGGCACAACACAATAAACGTCGCCCATTGCGCCAACAGCAAGGTGTACATGGTCAGGTAGCCCGACAAATAATGCACCACGCCCGGTACCACCAACGCGATCAGGCTGGCCCACAGCAACGGGATGTAGGCGTAGTCGTCGGCACGCGCCGCCAGCACGGTCACCAGCTCTGCGTCGGTGTTTTTTTCGACCCGGGCAATTGCTTCGGCGACTTGGCGCTGCTCATGTTCAGTCAGTAATGCCATGGTTGTAGATGCTCTTTTCTCGTTATTGTCATTACCAGCCGCCCGAAGCCCCGCCACCGCCGAAGCCACCACCGCCGCCACGGAAACCACCGCCACCGCCGCCCCCACTACCACCGCGGCCGCTGCTGCTGAGAATGGCCAGCAGGATAGCGCCTACCGGCAAGCCCATGCGATTGCACAGCCACAACACGCCGATCAGCAGGATAAACAGGCCGATGGAAAACCCGGGATTATCCTTGGCGAAATTCGCATCCGCCACATGGGCGGGCACCGCCAGGGGTTCACCGCCCACCACCTGGATCATCGCCGCCACGCCGTCGCTGATGCCCTGGCTGAAATTGCCGGTCTTGAACTTGGGCAGGATCACCTGGTTGATGATCACCCAGGACTGCGCATCCGTCAGCACGCCTTCCAGGCCGTAACCGACTTCGATGCGCAATTGGCGCTCATCACGGGCAACGATCAACAGCGCGCCGTTGTCCTTGCCCTTCTGACCGATGCCCCATGCGCGCCCCAATTGATAACCGTAGTCTTCAATCGGAACGCCCTGCAGGTCGGGCACGGTGACCACCACAAGCTGGTCACCGGAGGTCTGCTCCAGCGCCTGCAGCTGTTGAGTGAGCTGCTGGCGCGTTGCCGGGTCGATCATCTGGGCGTTGTCCACCACCCGCCCGGTCAGTGCCGGGAAGGTCAGGGCCGCCTGGGCCATGCCCATGCAGGCCAGTAGCCAGAATGCCAGGCCTATCCGTAATAAACGCATCGACACCTCAAGGCAGCGTTATTTGAATTTCACCTGCGGCGCCTTGTCGGCATCGGCGCTGGTGGCTTCAAACGTGGCGCGGATCGGCAAGTCGCTGTACATCACGCTATGCCACAGACGGCCCGGGAAAGTACGGATTTCGGTGTTGTACGCCTGCACGGTCTGGATGAAATCACGACGGGCCACGGCGATACGGTTCTCGGTGCCTTCAAGCTGGGATTGCAAGGCCAGGAAGTTCTGGTTGGCCTTGAGGTCCGGGTAACGCTCGGACACTACCATCAAACGGCTGAGTGCGCCGCTCAAGCCATCCTGGGCTTGCTGGAACTGCTTGAGTTTTTCCGGGTTGTCGAGGGTGCTGGCGTCCACCTGGATCGAGGTGGCCTTGGCCCGCGCTTCGATCACGGCGGTGAGGGTCTCCTGTTCGTGGGCGGCATAGGCCTTCACCGTTTCCACCAGGTTGGGGATCAGGTCGGCGCGGCGTTGATACTGGTTCTGCACCTGGCCCCAGGCCGCCTTGGCCTGTTCGTCCAGGGTCGGGATGTTATTGATGCCGCAACCGCTCAGTACGGTGCTGATCAATAGCAAAGCCGCGGCCTTGAAGCCCCAACGGTAAGTCTGTGCTGCTTGCATGGTGTTTCTCCTGCCCAATCTTGATGGAATTTGACGACTAACCCTATAAACCACGCGCTTGGGGCATAATCCGCCACCACTGGAATGCATCGAGCCAATCAGCTACAAAGATGCCCAGCGCGAAAAAGAGTTCAGAGTGTGCTGCATTTATCTGAACAACACCCGAACAACAATAGACGTTCCCCACATTTTGGCCGACAGCATGCGTTTAATGCTGCGCAGTAGCCGAAAAAGGATATTCATGAAAAAGCTGTGTTTGCTCGGCCTTGTTGCCACGCTGGCCACCCACCCCGTCTGGGCAGAAACAAAGCCTGCTGCGCTTAAAGACAAGGACGCCTTCGTCAGCGACCTGCTCAAGCAAATGACCCTGGACGAAAAGATCGGCCAATTGCGCCTGATCAGCATCGGCCCGGAAATGCCCCGCGAGATGATCCGCAAGGAAATCGCCGCTGGCCGCATCGGTGGCACCTTCAACTCCATCACTCGCCCGGAAAACCGTCCGATGCAGGACGCGGCCATGCGCAGTCGCTTGAAGATCCCGATGTTCTTCGCCTATGACGTGATCCACGGCCACCGCACCATTTTCCCGATCAGCCTGGCCCTGGCCTCCAGCTGGGACATGGACGCCATCGGCCGCTCCGGGCGCATCGCCGCCCAGGAAGCCGCTGCCGACAGCCTCGACATCACCTTCGCGCCGATGGTCGATATCTCCCGCGACCCGCGCTGGGGCCGTACCTCCGAAGGTTTCGGCGAAGACACCTACCTGGTCTCGCGGATTGCCGAAGTCATGGTCAAGGCGTTCCAGGGCGCAAGCCCGGCGAATGCCGACAGCCTGATGGCCAGCGTCAAGCACTTCGCCCTGTATGGCGCGGTGGAAGGCGGGCGCGACTACAACGTGGTCGACATGAGCCCGGTCAAGATGTACCAGGACTACCTGCCGCCCTACCACGCGGCGATCAAGGCCGGTTCCGGCGGCGTGATGGTCGCGTTGAACTCGATCAACGGCGTGCCCGCCACCGCCAACACCTGGCTGATGAACGACCTGCTGCGCAAGGACTGGGGCTTCAAGGGCCTGACCGTCAGCGACCACGGCGCGATCTTCGAGTTGATCAAGCACGGCGTGGCCAAGGACGGGCGCGAAGCCGCCAAGCTGGCGATCAAGGCCGGCATCGACATGAGCATGAACGACTCGCTGTACGGCAAGGAATTGCCCGGCCTGCTCAAGTCCGGCGAGATCGAACAGAGCGACATCGACAATGCCGTGCGCGAAGTGCTCGGCGCCAAGTACGACATGGGCCTGTTCAAGGACCCGTACCTGCGCATCGGCAAGGCCGAGGATGACCCGGTCGACACCTACGCCGACAGCCGCCTGCACCGCGCCGAGGCCCGCGACATTGCGCGCCGTAGCCTGGTGTTGCTGAAAAACCACAACGACACCCTGCCGCTGAAAAAATCCGCGACCATCGCCCTGGTCGGCCCGCTGGCCAAGGCGCCGATCGACATGATGGGCAGTTGGGCGGCTGCCGGCCGACCTGCGCAATCAGTGACCCTGCTCGACGGCATGAACGCCGTGATCGGCGAAAAGGGCAAAGTGATCTATGCCCGCGGTGCCAACATCACCGGCGACAAGGCGGTGCTCGACTACCTCAACTTCCTCAACTTCGATGCTCCGGAAGTGGTGGATGACCCACGCCCTGCCCAAGTATTGATCGACGAAGCGGTGAAAGCGGCGAAGAACGCCGACGTCATCGTCGCGGCCGTGGGCGAATCCCGTGGCATGTCCCACGAGTCGTCGAGCCGTACCGACCTGAACATCCCGCAAAGCCAGCGCGACCTGATCAAGGCCCTCAAGGCGACCGGCAAGCCGTTGGTGCTGGTGCTGATGAACGGCCGCCCGCTGTCGATTCTCGAAGAGAACCAACAGGCTGACGCGATCCTGGAAACCTGGTTCGCAGGTACCGAAGGCGGCAACGCCATCGCCGACGTGCTGTTCGGGGACTACAACCCGTCGGGCAAGCTGCCGATCACCTTCCCGCGTTCGGTAGGGCAGATTCCCACCTACTACAACCACCTGACCATTGGCCGGCCGTTCACCCCAGGCAAGCCGGGCAACTACACCTCGCAGTACTTCGATGACACCACAGGTCCCCTGTTTCCATTTGGCTATGGCCTGAGCTACACCCAGTTCAGCCTGTCGGACATGGCACTGTCGTCCACCACCCTGAACAAGACCGGCAAGCTCGACGCCAGCGTCACCGTGAAGAACACCGGCAAGGTCGATGGCGAAACCGTGGTGCAGTTGTATATCCAGGATGTGGCCGGCTCGATGATCCGCCCGATCAAGGAGCTGAAGAACTTCCAGAAGGTCATGCTCAAGGCCGGCGAAGCGCGCACGCTGCATTTCACCATCACCGAGGACGACTTGAAGTTCTACAACGCCCAGCTCAAGTTCGCGGCGGAACCGGGTGAGTTCAATGTGCAGATCGGGCTGGATTCCCAGGATGTGCAGCAGCAGACCTTTGAACTGCTCTAACGCCTGACGCGGTCAAAAATGTGGGAGGGGGCTTGCTCCCGATAGCAGTGGGTCAGTCAATGAATCTGTTAACTGAAACACCGCCATCGGGAGCAAGCCCCCTCCCACATTTGACCTCATTGTTCTTGTTAGCCGCGCCGGTCGAGCAGATTGACCACCAACCGATCAATCCACCCCCACACCCGCTGCTTCACCCGCTTCCACAACGGCCGCGCCTTCCAGGCCTCCAGGCTCACCACCTGGCTTTGGGCAAAATCCGCTTCGAAACTGCCCACCACCGCCGCCGTCAATCCCGGGTCCAACGCTTCGAGGTTGGCTTCCAGGTTGAAGCGCAAATTCCAGTGGTCGAAATTGCACGAGCCAATGCTGACCCAATCGTCCACCAGCACCATCTTCAGGTGCAAAAAGCACGGCTGGTATTCAAAAATCTGCACGCCTGCACGCAGCAGACGCGGGTAATAACGATGGCCGGCGTAGCGTACTGACGGGTGATCGGTACGGGGCCCGGTGAGCAGCAAACGCACATCCACCCCGCGCCCTGCCGCCCGGCGCAAGGCACGACGCACGCTCCAGGTCGGCAGAAAATAGGGAGTCGCCAGCCAGATACGCCCTTTGCTGCTGTTCAACGCGCGAATCAACGACTGCAGGATATCGCGGTGCTGACGAGCGTCGGCGTACGCCACGCGACCAAGCCCAGGGCCCGTCGCTGGCACTTTCGGCAAGCGCGGCAAACCGAAATGGGTCGCCGGTTTCCATTCACGGCGCGCGGCGTTAGCGTGCCATTGCCGGTCGAACAGGGCCTGCCAGTCCAGTACCAGCGGGCCGCTGATCTGCACCATCACTTCATGCCAATCGGCGCTGTCTTGCCCCGGCGTCCAGAACTCATCGGTGACGCCCGTACCACCGACCACGGCAACGCGCTGGTCGATCAGCAGCAGCTTGCGGTGGTCGCGATACAGGTTGCGCATCCAGCGCCGCCAATTCAGGCGGTTGTAAAAACGCAGCTCCACGCCGGCGTCGGTCAAGCGCTTGCGCAGCCCAAGGGTAAACGCCAGGCTGCCGTAGTCATCGAACAAGCAGCGCACCTGCACCCCACGTTCGGCGGCCAGCACCAGCGCCTGCACCATCGCGTCGGCACAGGCGCCGGCTTCGACCAGATACAGCTCAAGATCCACCTGCTGCTCGGCCCGGGCGATGCCCACCAGCATCTGCGGGAAGAAACTCGGCCCGTCGATCAGCAGTTCGAATTGATTGGCGCTGCGCCACGGGAACACTGCGCCACTCATGTCAGCGCGCCGTGAAGATCAGTACCGCACCCACCGGCACCGACAAACTGATCGACTTGAGCCCCGCCGCCTTGCGCAACGCCGCCACACCCGGCGCCAGATCGAAGTCCTCGGCGTGCAACACCACAGGCTCCAGGGTCACCACCTGGAAACGTCGCTCATCCAGGCGCGTGGCAAGCAATTCGGCGCTGTAGGTCTGGGTCTTGCCGTGCAGGGTGACGCTCAGCGGCAGGCGCAACTCCAGTTGCGCGCCGGACGCCAGGTCGTTGATCGGTTGCAGATTGATCTGTGCGCTGATCAATGCGTCGGGAAAGGCCTTGATCTGGAACAGCTCTTTGCGCATGCGCTCATCGCGCAGCGGGATGCCGCTGTTGATCGACTCCATCTCCACTTGCAACTGCGCCGCGCCTTTGGCATCGACTTTGCCGTGCAGCACCAGGAAGCGGTGGACTTCAGCAACCTCTGTGTTTTTGGTGGTGACGAAAGACAGGCGCGAGGATTCGTTATCCAGGTACCAATCGGCGTGGGCAGGCACGGTGGCGCAGGTCAGCAGGGCGAAGACCAGAGGTTTGACATTGAACATAAAGACTCATGGGGCAAAAAACCTGGGCGAACATTAAGCGCAATCTCACGAACGGCGCAAATCCATTGTGGGAGCTGGCTTGCCTGCGATGGCGGTGTGCCAGGCGAGAAATGGTTGACTGATACATCGCCATCGCAGGCAAGCCAGCTCCCACAGGGTTTTGCGGTGTTTTTAATCCAGCGTTCGCTGAACTTCGCACACCGCCTGTTCAAGGCTGGCCATATGCAAATTCAACACCCGCTCCACCGGCGCCTGATGCATGGGCCAATGCAACGCCATGCTCCCCACCAACCGGCCATTGGCGTGCACCGGCAACGCCACCGCCCGAATCAGGAAGGGCAAACGCACCGGGTATTCCCAATAGCCCTCGGTACGCTGGCCGAACCCCTGGTGCTGGGTTTGCTCGCAAGCATGGCTTTGCTCATCGGCGGCCACACGATCGCGACACGCCAGCCGCTGCACTTCATCAAGGGGCAACTGCGTCAGGCATGCCTTGCCCATCGCCGAGTGAAACAGGCTGGCGTACTGACCGACGATCTGGCAGTTGTTCGGGTAGAGCTTGCGCAACACGCTGGGAATCGCGCTTTCCATGACTTCCAGGCGCTCGCCGTCGAAACACGACAAGTCCACCACCAACCCCGTGCGCTCGCTGAGCTCCAATAACCAGGGCGCCGCGCTTTCCACCACCTGGCGCTTGAAGCGTTGCTGGGTATCACCGAACAAACGCCGAGCGCGCAGGCGGTAACGCCGATCGCTCAGGCCGCGGTAGACCCAGCCCTGATCCTGCAAGGTCAGTAACATGCGCGACACCGTGGCCTTGGGCAGCCGCGTAAGGTAGTGCAGTTCTTCCAGCCCAAGGGCCTGGTGCTCGCCCAGCAACTCGACGATTGCCAGTGCGCGCTCAACCGAGCGTACCGTGCCTGTCTCCATGTTCGATCTCCCTGTTGCTGGTGGATGATCTGTTTTACACAGCAAGATACAGGCCCGGTCGCAGGTCAGGTGGTGGTGGCAATGCACGCCGGCGGCCGGCGTTGCACCCATTGAGTCAGCTGTTCATGGGCAAATGCCAGTTGCAGCACGGCTCGGTCGGCCTGGGCCGGGCCGATGACTTGCAGGCCCATGGGCAGCCCTTGGGGGTTGAAGCCCACCGGGATGCTCATGCTCGGCAAACCGGCGAGTGTCGGGCCGATCACCACTTCCATCCAGCGGTGATAGGTGTCCATTTCGCGCCCGCCAACGAGGCGTGGCCAAGGCTGTTGTGCATCGAAAGGGAACACTTGGGCGGTGGGCAACAGCAGAAAATCGTAACGTTCAAACAACTTGGCCAGGGCCCGATACCACTCGCTGCGATCCACCGACGCCTGGTACACCTGCTGGGCACTCAGGCCCTGGCCGCCCTCCACTTCCCATTGCGCTTCGGGCTTGAGCAATGCGCGTTTTCGCGGGTTGGCGTAGGCCGCGCCGAGGTTGCCGTGCACCAGCCAATGGCGGTGTACCAGCCAGCAACGCCACAGGCGCGCCAGGGAAAAGTCCGGCTGGCAGCTTTGCACCTCGCAGCCCAGCTGGGTGAAATCATCGAGTGCCGCCTCGCACAGGCTCAGCACGCCGTCTTGCATCGGCAGATAACCGTTGTAGTCACCCAGCCAACCCAGGCGCGTGCCTTTGAAGTCGCGCTGTAACGACTGGCCCAGCATCGCGGGATCGTCCTGGGATGACAAGGGCACACGGGGGTCGTAACCGGCCTGGATGCTCAGCAGCCGCGCTACATCCGTGACACTGCGCCCCATCGGGCCTTCGGTGCCCAGTTGCTGCACAAACAGCTCCGGCATCGGCCCGTGGGGCACGCGGCCCTGGGACGGGCGCAAGCCGAACACGTTATTGAACGCCGCCGGGTTGCGCAGCGAGCCCATCATGTCGCTGCCATCGGCCACCGGCAACATCCGCAACGCGAGGGCCACCGCTGCCCCGCCGCTGCTGCCGCCGGCCGTCAGGCGTGGGTCATAGGCATTGCCGGTGGTGCCGAACAGCGTGTTGTAGGTGTGGGACCCCAGGCCAAACTCCGGCACGTTGGTCTTGCCGATGATGATCGCGCCACTGGCGCGCACCCGCGCCACGCTGATGGCGTCTTCGCTGGGCACGTGCTCGGCAAACAACGGTGAGCCCAAGGTGGTACGCAAACCTTGGGTCGCCGCCAGATCTTTGATGGCCTGGGGCATGCCATGCATCCAACCGCGGGATTGACCCTGGTACAGCTCACGGTCGCAGGCCCTAGCCTCGGCCAGCACAACCTCGCTGTCGCGCAACGACACCAGCGCATTCACACGGGGGTTGAAACGCTGGATCTGCGCCAGGTACGTCTGCATCACCTCTTCGCACGATACCTGCCGCCCATGGATCGCCTGCGACAGTTGCGTGGCATCCCAATCGACAATACTCAAGGCTTCACCTCTCTGGAAAACGGCAGCGGTTTGCTCGCTCGTGGTGCCTCGCGCATGCAATAAGTGCCGAGCAGCGTCAGCACGCACGCGAACAATACGTAGAACGACGGCGCCACCGGCGTGCCCAGCACCTTGCTCAGCCAAGTAACGATCAACGGCGCAAAACCGCCGAACACCATCACCGCCACGTTATAGGCCACCGACACGCCGGTCGAGCGCACCTCGATGGGAAACTGTTCAGCCAACGCCGTCGGCGCCGGGCCGAAGAACCCGCCAATGGCCGTGCACAGCATCACCTGCATCACCAGCAAACGCTCGATGGACGGCGCGGCAGCCACCCATACATACAACGGGTAGACCATCACGAAGAACGCCAGGGTGAAGGCCATCAACACCGGTCGCCGCCCCAAACGATCCGAGAGCAGGCCGGACAACGGAATCACCACAGTCATCAGCGCCACCGCAAACATCTGCACCATCAGCACCTGGTCCAACGGCAGGCCGAGATTCTTGTGGGCGAAGGTCGGCATGTTCACCAACACCACATAGAACGACACCGTCGCCCCGCACGCCAGGCCCATGGACACCAGGATGCTGCGCCGATGCTCACGCAGCACCTGCATCAGGCTCGGTGCCGGGCCGGTGGCGTTTTTACGCGCCTGGATAAACTCTTCCGGGTCCTCCATGTGCCGCCGGATCCACAACCCCACCGGGCCGATCAGCAAGCCCAGCACAAACGGCAGGCGCCAGCCCCACAGGTCGAGGGTTTCGGGGGAGAAGAAGTGCGTGACCAGCGCCACCATCGCCGCACCACCAAACACCGCCAGGCACTGCCCCACCAATTGCCAGGAACCATACAACCCCTTGCGATGGGCCGGTGCGCTCTCCACCAGAAACGCCGTGGCGCTGGCATATTCACCGCCCGTGGCAAACCCCTGAAGCATCCGCGCCACCACAATCAGCAACGGCGCGCCCATACCGATGGCGGCGTAGTTGGGGGCGAAGGCGATCAGCGCGATAGACACGGTCATCAGCCGAATAATCAATTGCATCGCGGCTTTGCGGCCTTTGCGGTCGGCGTAGATACCCAACAGGATCCCGCCCACCGGCCGCATGAAAAAGCCCACGCCAAAGGTGGCCAGGGCCATCAGCAGCGAAGCGTATTCATCCTCCGACGGGAAAAACTGCCGGGCGATGATGCTGGCGAGAAAGCCGTAGACGATGAAGTCATACCATTCCAGTGCATTGCCGATCACGGCGGCCACCACTTGGCGGGTGCGCGAGACGCCTGGTTTTAAAGTCTGCATGAGGAGCACTCCATTCAACCGATAAGGGAAAGGGTCCAGCGGCAGAAAAAAGTGCGGTCGTCAGGCAGGCTTGAGCCAGCTCTCGGCCAACGCGCCCCAATAGGCGGCGCCGGTCAGCAGGATGTCGTCGTTGAAGTCATAGGCGGGGTTATGCACCATCGGCCGCGACACGCCGTTGCCGATAAACAGGTAACTGCCGGGGCAGCGTTGCAGCATCCAGGCGAAGTCTTCACTGCCCATCAGCGTGCGAGTGTTGCCGTCCACCGCATCGGCGCCGAGCAAGGCCACACCGACCTGGCGAGCGAATTCGGTTTCTTCGCCATGGTTGACCAGCACCGGGTAGGCCGGGCGGTGCTCGATCTGCACGGTGCAGCCGAAGCTGGCGGCCTGGGTGTTGATGATCGCGTTGACCCGCTCCAGCATCTGTTCGCGCACCTTGGGGTTGAGTGCACGCAGGCTCAGGCGCAGCAAGGCTTGCTGGGGAATCACGTTGGCGGCCTGGCCGGCTTGCAGCGCACCGACCGTAACCACGGCGGCTTCCTGGGTATCGATATTGCGCGCTACTACCGTCTGCAAGGCCATGACCATACTCGCTGCAGCCACCAGTGGATCGACCGTGAGGTGCGGCATGGAACCATGGCCGCCGACGCCTTCAAGGGTGACAGTGAGCAAGTCCTGGGACGCCATCATCGGGCCAACTCTTAATCCCAAATGCCCCGCCGGCAAGCCCGGCATATTGTGCATGCCGAACAGGCCGTCACACGGGAAGCGCTCCAGCAAACCATCCGCCAACATCGCCTCGGCACCGCCCTGGCCTTCTTCGGCGGGTTGGAAAATCAGATTCAGGGTGCCGTCGAATTGCCGGGTCGCCGCCAGGTAGCGGGCAGCGCCGAGCAGCATGGTGGTGTGGCCGTCATGCCCGCAGGCGTGCATGCAACCGGCGTGCTGGCTGGTGTAGGCCGCACCGGTGTTTTCGATGATGGGCAAGGCGTCCATATCGGCACGAATACCCAGCGTGCGCGAACTGCTGCCATTGCGCAGCACCCCGACCACACCGGTCTTGCCGATGCCGGTATGCACCTCATACCCCCAATCCCGCAGGGACTGCGCGACCAGCGCTGAGGTGCGGTTCTCTTCAAAGCCGAGTTCGGGATGGGCGTGGATATCGTGGCGCACAGCGTGCAAGTCGCTGGCGACATCGCTGAGCCAATCCAGAATGTGCTGGTGTGGGCGCATGGTGATTCTCCTCACAGGCGGGTGGTCCCGTTCTTGTTGGCGACACATCGACAGCTAAGCGCGATGTGGGCGTGAGGACAATCAAAGGTGGTTCCACCCTGTGGAACCTCAGGGCCGGTTCTTTTTCCGAGAACCCACGCAGATAATCTAAATGTGGGAGCTGGCTTGCCTGCGATGACGGCGGCACAGGCACCAGTGATGTTGGCTGACCTGACGCTATCGCAGGCAAGCCAGCTCCCACAGGGGAATTTGGGTGTGTCAGGGGTTGAGGCGGCAGCCTTGACGGTCGCCCAACCACCGCGCCGTATGCGTACGCCCCAACCCACTCGCCGTCACTTCACTGCGCTCCGGCGTGTCGATCAACGCACTGGTCGGCACGTACTGCTTCACATACCCACGGCAATACTGCGCCGGGTTGTTCTCCACATACCGACACGAGCAATACTCCTTGGCCGTGTACGCCGCGATGATGTCGGGGAAGGCTTGCAGGTTGACGCGCTCGTGCCATACCCAACCCAATAGGGCCAGCAACAGCAGTAGCAGCAGGCTGGTAAATGGCCGACGACGAATCATGACCGCACCGCCGCCAGCACGCGCTTGAGCAGTTCGTTGTGGCGGTAGCTGCCATCGCGGTCATCGCCGTAGCGCACGATCACCAAGTGCTCGTCGGGCAGTACAAACAGTGCCTGGCCCCAGTGCCCCAGCGCAGCGAAGGTGTCGGTCGGCGCGTCGGGCCAGGGTTGGGGCGTACCCTTGTTGAGCCACCAGTGGCCGCCCGGTACCGCTTCATCCTGGCCGGCTTTGTATTTGTCGAAAGGCCGCCGATTGAAAGCCACCCACTCTTTGGGCAGCAACTGTTGCTCACCCCAGCGCCCATCCCGTGCCATCAGCAGCCCGACCCGCGCCAGATCGCGAGCAGTGAGGTAGGCGTAGGACGAGGCAACAAAGGTTTCGTCGGCATCGGTTTCCCACGTCGCGTTGCGAATGCCCAATGGCTTGAACAGCGCATCCCACGGATAGCTCATGTACGCCTGGTGGCCGAGCATCCCTTTAAGCGCAGCGGACAGAATATTGCTGTCGCCACTGGAATAACGGAACGCCTGGCCGGGCTCGGCGGCGGCTTCGGTATCGGCGGCAAATTGCGCCATATCGTCACGCCCACGGGTATAGAGCATCGCCACAACAGAAGACTTCAACGGGGCGTATTCATAGTCCTCCTGCCAATCCAGCCCCGAAGCCCAATGGAGCAAGTCGGCCATGCTCACCTTGGGGTGTTGCTTCATTGGCGGGTAAAAACGTGCGGCCGGGTCGGTGAGCTTGAAACGGTTTTCGCCGTAGGCCACGCCGAGCACAGTGGCCATCAGGCTTTTGCTCACCGACCAGGTCAGGTGCGGCGTGCTGGCGGTGGTTGGCGCGGCGTAGCGTTCGTAGATGATTTCGCCGTCACGAATGACCAGCAGCGCGTCGGTACGAATGCCTTTGCGGGTGGTGTCGTCACGGGTTGGGAAAGCATAGGCGTTCAGGGCATCGACAGCAGGACCTTCAAGTGACGTGCCCGTGGCCCATTCTTTTTCGGGCCAGGTTTCAGCGCGGACGGTAGCGGTGACTAAAAGCACAATAACGCACAGCAGGCCTCGGACCATGGGCACGAACTCAAGGGGGCATTCAAGCCCGCGAGCCTAGCGCAGGCCAATGACAGATTTGCTACACGGGGGCTGTCACCCAACCGTCACCGTAAGTTCATGGAGATGACACCGAGGCTACATAGCCTGACTTTGGACAACAAAGTCGACTGGCCGCAACCTGGCCGGCACCCGGAGACTCGCTATGACTCAGATCGCCCGCATCAGCGACAAAGGCAATGAACGCCGTCTGCAAGCCGAACGCCTGGTGGGCGCCAAGGCCTTGCAGGAAGCCCAGGCCCTGCGGTTCAACGTGTTCAGCGGCGAGTTCAACGCCAAGCTGAAAGGCGCGGAACTGGGCCTGGACATGGATGACTATGATGTTCACTGCAGCCACATCGGCGTGCGGGATTTGAACAGCGGTCGACTCGTCGCCACCACCCGTCTGCTCGACCACCAGGCCGCCAGCACTTTGGGCCGGTTCTACAGCGAAGAAGAATTCAGCCTGCACGGCTTGCTGCACTTGCAGGGCCCGATCCTGGAAATCGGCCGCACCTGCGTCGACCCCGCCTATCGCAACGGCGGCACCATCGCGGTGCTCTGGGGCGAGCTGGCCGAAGTGCTCAATCAAGGCGGCTACAGCTACCTGATGGGTTGCGCGAGCATCCCGATGCACGATGGCGGCATTCAGGCCCACGCAATCATGCAGCGCTTGCGCGAGCGCTACCTGTGCAACGAACACCTGCGCGCCGAGCCGAAAAAGCCACTGCCGGCCCTGGACTTGCCGTCCAACGTCATCGCCGAAATGCCACCGCTGCTCAAAGCTTATATGCGCCTGGGCGCGAAGATCTGCGGCGAGCCGTGCTGGGATGAAGACTTCCAGGTGGCCGATGTGTTCATCCTGCTCAAGCGCGATGAGTTGTGCCCGCGCTACGCGCGCCACTTCAAGGCGGCGATGTGATGAACCGCCTGCGCATCTACGGGCGCATCGCCCGCGTGCTGTTGGTGGTGGCGCTGGGCTTGAGCATGGCCAGTGTGTTTGGCCTGTTCGAACGTCTGGGCGTGGCCAATTCGATGGTGCGGCGCCAGCGTTGGTCGCGGTTCTTTATGGCGCGGTTGAGCAACGCCCTGCCCTTTCGCGTAACGGTGCACGGCGAGTTGCCGCAAGCGCCGATGCTGTGGGTGAGCAATCACGTGTCCTGGACCGACATTCCACTGCTGGGCATGGTCACGCCGCTGTCGTTTTTGTCCAAGGCCGAAGTCCGCACCTGGCCGGTAGCCGGCTGGCTGGCGGCCAAGGCCGGCAGTCTGTTCATTCGTCGTGGCGCGGGTGACAGCCAGTTGATCCGCAAACAGATGACCCGCCATCTGGAGCAACAGAACCCGCTGCTGATGTTCCCCGAGGGCACCACTACCGACGGGCGCAGCTTGCGTACTTTTCACGGGCGTTTGCTGGCCAGTGCAATCGATGCGGATGTGTCGCTGCAACCGGTGGCGATTCGTTATCTGCGTGACGGTGGGGTTGATCCGCTGGCGCCGTTCATTGGCGATGACGATTTGCTCTCGCACTTGATGCGCTTGTTTTCCAACGACCAGGGCGATGTGCAGATTCATCTGCTCAAGCCGATTGCCTGCGCCGGGCAGGAACGCGCGGCACTGGCGTATCAGGCGCAGCAGGCGGTGCAAAAGGCGTTGTTTGGCCCGGTGCCGGAAGCTGAGCAAGTGGCTGCTCGACCTGCGTTCGCGGCATAAAGCGGGCACAGTCATATGTGGGAGGGGGCTTGCTCCCGATAGCAGTTGTTCAGTCAACATAGACAGTGACTGACACACCGCAATCGGGAGCAAGCCCCCTCCCACATTTAGACATCGGTGGTCAGTTGGATCTGCGCAAATCTCTGCAATTGGGGATAGAACACCCGGAAATCTTCACTTAACGGCTTATAAAGCTCGCGCAACTCGTGCATCGCAAATCCGAGTGCCTGCGGGTCAGTCAGCCGCCGCGAAATTCCACGCAGCACCTGCTCCATCACCGCGAACTCGCGATACGAACCCAGCCAGTCATCCGCCGCCATATATGGCGCAATCTGCGCCAGCCGCCCCGGCAACGCGGGTTCTGCGGCCAGCACGCGGTACACCTGCGCGGTGAAGCGCTCCAGAGGCTGATCGGCATACAGCGCCCAATCCCGCGCCAGGCAATGATCGAAAAACACATCGAGCACGATCCCGGCATAGCGCCTGCGGGTCAGGCTGAAGCGCGACAACGCCTCGCCCACCAACGGGTGGCTATCGGTAAACCGGTCAATCGAACGGTGCAACTGGATCGCTGCTTCGATTTGCGGGCTGAACTGGCCCTGCAGGCGGCCTTTGACGAAGTCGCCATACAGGCTGCCCAGCAGTTGCGCAGGAAGTTGGCCGCCCAGGTGCAGATGTGCGAGATAATTCATGGCGCGCAGTCTATCACTGCCGCACCCATATCGTTATAACCCGATATACCGATTCGCTTTGGCCTCAGATCAAAATCATATTGGTATATCGGGATATGACGATTTAAAGTTCGCCTCATCGCGATATAACGCTTTACGACACCGAGCACCCTGCCATGTCCATCGACCTCGACGAAATAATAAAAGCCCTGGCGCACCCAGTACGACGAGACATCCTCACCTGGCTCAAAGACCCGAAAGTGCAATTCCCCGAGCAACTGCACAACCACGAATACGGCATCTGCGCCGGGCAGATCGACCAGCGCTGCGGCCTGTCCCAGTCGACCGTGTCGGCGCACCTGGCAACCTTGCAACGGGCGGGATTGATCAGCAGCCAGAAGGCCGGGCAATGGCACTTTTTCAAACGCAATGAGGAGACGATCCAAGCCTTTCTCACGGCGCTCATAACCGAACTCAGCGCACCGCAATAACCAAGGAAACGCAAATGCCCCTCTCGCTCCTCATACTGGCCCTGAGCGCCTTCGCCATCGGCACCACCGAGTTCGTCATCATGGGGCTGCTGCCCGATGTCGCGGCGGACCTGGGTGTGTCGATTCCCGGCGCCGGCTGGCTGGTCACCGGCTACGCCTTGGGCGTGGCCATCGGCGCGCCCTTCATGGCACTGGCCACCGCCAGGCTGCCACGCAAGGCCGCTCTGGTAGCGTTGATGGGCATCTTTATTGTCGGCAACCTCCTCTGCGCCTTGGCCAGTGACTACAACGTGCTGATGTTTGCCCGCGTCGTCACGGCGCTGTGCCACGGTGCCTTCTTCGGGATCGGTTCCGTGGTGGCGGCCAACCTGGTGCCGGCCAATAAACGCGCTTCTGCGGTGGCCTTGATGTTCACCGGTTTGACCCTGGCCAACGTGCTCGGCGTGCCGTTGGGCACTGCACTGGGTCAGGAAGCTGGCTGGCGCTCGACCTTTTGGGCAGTGACCGTGATTGGCGTGATCGCCTTGATCGGCCTGATCCGCTTCCTGCCGGCCAAGCGTGACGAAGAAAAACTCGACATGCGCGCCGAACTCGCTGCCCTCAAAGGCGCGGGTATCTGGTTGTCGCTGAGCATGACGGCGCTGTTCGCCGCCTCCATGTTCACCCTCTTTACCTACGTAGCCCCGCTGCTGGGCGATGTGACCGGCGTGTCGCCCAAAGGCGTGACCTGGACCCTGCTGTTGATCGGCCTGGGCCTCACGGTGGGCAACATCATCGGCGGCAAGCTGGCCGACAAACGCCTGGCGGCCACCCTGATCGGCGTGTTCATCAGCATGGCGGTGGTTTCCACGGTATTGAGCTGGACCAGCGTTGCACTGATACCGACCGAAATCACCCTGTTCCTGTGGGCCACCGCCTCGTTTGCCGCCGTACCAGCGCTGCAGATCAACGTGGTGACCTTCGGCAAGGCCGCCCCCAACCTGGTGTCCACCCTGAACATCGGTGCCTTCAACATCGGTAACGCCCTCGGCGCCTGGGTCGGTGGCAGCGTGATTGCCCACGGCTTCGGCCTGACCAGCGTGCCCCTGGCCGCAGCAGCACTGGCGATTCTCGCGCTGCTGGTGACCCTGATTACCTTCCGCCAGAGCGGCGATGCCGACTTGGCCCCCGCGACCAACTGATCAACTTAAAGACAAAGGTGTTTTCCCATGACGACTATTTTCGATCCGATCACACTGGGCGACCTGGAACTGTCGAACCGCATCATCATGGCGCCACTGACCCGCTGCCGTGCCGATGCCGGCCGCGTGCCCAACGCGCTGATGGCCGAGTATTACGTGCAGCGCGCATCCGCCGGGCTGATCCTCAGCGAAGCCACCTCCGTGACGCCCATGGGCGTGGGCTACCCGGACACGCCGGGCATCTGGTCCAACGACCAGGTGCGCGGCTGGGCCAACATCACCAAGGCCGTGCATGGCGCGGGCGGCAAGATCTTCCTGCAACTGTGGCATGTGGGCCGCATTTCCCACGAGTCGTACCTGGACGGCGAAACCCCGGTGGCCCCCAGCGCGATCCAGGCCAAAGGCCACGTCAGCCTGGTGCGCCCACTGGCCGACTACCCTACCCCGCGCGCCCTGGAAACCGCTGAAATCGCCGACATCGTCGACGCTTACCGCGTGGGCGCCGAAAACGCCAAGGCCGCAGGCTTTGACGGCGTGGAAATCCACGGCGCCAACGGCTACCTGCTCGACCAGTTCCTGCAAAGCAGCACCAACCAGCGCACCGACCAATACGGCGGCTCCCTGGAAAACCGTGCGCGCCTGCTGCTGGAAGTCACCGACGCCGCCATTGAAGTGTGGGGCGCCGGCCGCGTGGGCGTGCATCTGGCACCGCGTGGCGATGCGCACGACATGGGCGACGCCAATCTGGCCGAAACCTTTACCTACGTCGCCAGCGAACTGGGCAAGCGTGGCATCGCCTTCATCTGCTCCCGTGAAAAAGAAGGCGCGGACAGCCTCGGCCCACAACTGAAAAAAGCCTTCGGCGGCGTCTACATCGCCAACGAACGTTTCACCAAAGACAGCGCCAACGCCTGGCTGGCGGCGGGCAAAGCGGATGCGGTGGCCTTCGGTATTCCTTTCATCGCCAACCCGGACCTGCCGGCGCGCTTGAAGGCGGATGCAGCGCTGAATGAGCCGCACCCGGAAACCTTCTATGGCAAAGGCCCGGTGGGTTATATCGACTATCCGACGCTGCCGATCTAACCTGATCCGCAAAACCAATGTGGGAGGGGGCTTGCCCCCGATAGCAGTGCTTCAGTCAACACATCAGTGACTGATACACCGCAATCGGGGGCAAGCCCCCTCCCACATTTGCCTGTTTGTAGCGCCTGCGGAAACATTGCTTCACAGAACGGCAACAATATCGCTACAAAATACTTAGTCGGCTACCTATCAACGGCCCGCCAGCCCGTATATAACGTCACCCCACAAATCAGGCAGAAGGACGATTGACGATCCTTAGGCTTTACTGTTGACACAACTGGTCGCAATTACGCATTTTGTCTCAATTGCGCAGGCTGGGGCTCAGGCGCAGCATGTCCAGCCCTATATCAGCCCAGCGCTCGGCGTCCTGATGCAATTGAAAACTGTCAGGCACCAGCAGCCACTGGCCGATCAAGCCGTGGATAAAGGCATGAATACACACGGCGCCGCGGGTGGTATCCAGCGTGGCTGGAAGTTGCCCGCGATGGACCGCGTTACGCAACGTCAAGCCGATGCGCAGGTTGCACTCAAGGGTGTGGGTCTGGCGTTGGCGGCGCATGTCACACATTTCATCGGTGAACTCGCACTTATGAAACAGAATCTCGTTGATGCGCCGGGTTTTCGGGTCCAGGGCCACTTCATGGTAGAGATGAATCAGCAGCTTGCGCATACAGCCCAGCGGGTCGGCTTCGTCCTCGCTTTCACTGGCCCGCGCCAGTTCGTCCAGGGGCTCGTGCAACGTGTCGAGCAGTGCCTGAAGCAAGTCGGACTTGTTGCTGAAGTGCCAGTAGATAGCCCCGCGCGTCACCCCTGCCAGCGTGGCGATGTCCGCCAGGGTGGTCCGCGCGACGCCGCGTTCATAAAAGGCTTGCTCGGCGGCTTGGAGAAT
The DNA here is from genome assembly GCF_020790195.1 of Pseudomonas sp. HN8-3. NCBI lineage: Bacteria > Pseudomonadati > Pseudomonadota > Gammaproteobacteria > Pseudomonadales > Pseudomonadaceae > Pseudomonas > Pseudomonas sp. HN8-3. The sequence goes on along the minus strand of NZ_CP086206.1, from coordinate 1,574,499 downwards.
CTGGCTGCGCGTTTCCTGAGCTTCCTCTTTGGTGCGACGAACCATGGCAGTAAAACCTCAATCGGGACACTGTGGATGGTACTTGACCATCATCTGAATAATTATGGGACGACGCCGTCATGGGCACCGAACGTACTAGAATCGAGGCTTGCGGCAGTGCTTTGTCAACAATGCGCCAAGCCTGTCAAGAGTTTACAAACAACCATGAACGTAAGTATATTGCGTAGCAAGCTACTTATCCACTCACGGCTTGTTTTTTACCCTTCCACACTTCTTGTGCGCACTCTGCGCGCCTGACCCGAGGATCTTCATGCAACTTAAGCCAGCTGTTACCGCTCTGGTCACTGCCGTCGCCCTGGCATCGCTGCTCAGCGGATGTAAAAAGGAAGAAGCGGCACCGCCCGCTCAAACCCCTCAGGTCGGCGTGGTCACCATTCAACCGCAAGCCTATACCCTGACCACCGAGCTGCCAGGCCGCACCACGGCCTTTCGCATCGCGGAAGTGCGGCCTCAGGTCAACGGCATCATTCTCAAGCGCCTGTTCAAGGAAGGCGCCGACGTGAAGGAAGGGCAACAGCTCTACCAGATCGACCCGTCGGTGTATGACGCCACCCTGAAAAGCGCACAAGCCAGCCTGTCCCAGACCAAGTCCATCAGCGACCGCTACAAGCAGTTGGTCGATGAACAGGCCGTCAGCCGTCAGGAATACGACACCGCCGTCGCCAACCGCATGACCGCCGAAGCAAACGTTCAAACCGCCCAGATCAACGTGCGCTACACCAAAGTGTTTGCACCGATCTCCGGGCGCATTGGTCGTTCTTCGGTGACCGAAGGCGCACTGGTCAGCAATGGCCAGGCCGATGCCATGGCCGTGATTCAGCAACTGGACCCGATCTACGTCGACGTCACGCAGTCCTCGGCTGAAATGCTGAAACTGCGCCGCGACCTGGAAAGCGGCCAGCTGGAGAAGGCCGGCGAAAACGCCGCCAAGGTCAAGCTGACCCTGGAAGACGGCACGCCTTACGCCCAGGACGGCAAGCTGGAATTCTCCGAAGTGTCGGTCGACCAGACCACCGGTTCCGTGACCCTGCGTGCCGTGTTCCCCAACCCTGACCACGTGCTGCTGCCGGGCATGTTCGTGCACGCCCAGTTGCTGGCCGGCGTGAACAGCAAGGCCATCCTGGCTCCGCAGCAAGGCGTGACCCGTGACCTGCGCGGCATTCCGACGGCGCTGATCGTGAACAAGGACAACAAGGTCGAGCAACGCGAACTGGTTGCCAACCGTACCGCGGGTGCCTACTGGCTGGTGGAAAAAGGCCTCAATGCCGGTGACCGCGTCATCACCGAAGGCTTGCAATACGTCAAGCCGGGCGCCGAGGTGAAGGTCACGGAAGCTGCCAACGCTAAACCCGCCGGTACTGCTGCAGCGCCTGCTGCCGCCGCTGGTCAAGGGGAGTAATCCATGTCGAAATTTTTTATCGACCGCCCCATTTTCGCCTGGGTAATTGCCCTGGTGATCATGCTGGTCGGGGCACTCTCGATCCTGAAGTTGCCCATCAACCAATACCCGGCCATTGCGCCAACGGCCATTGATATCCAGGTGACCTACCCAGGCGCTTCCGCACAAACCGTGCAGGACACCGTGGTGCAGGTCATCGAGCAACAGCTCAACGGTATCGACAACCTGCGTTATGTCTCCTCGGACAGTAACTCCGACGGCAGCATGACCATCACCGTGACTTTCAATCAGGGTACCAACCCGGATATCGCTCAGGTTCAGGTACAGAACAAGCTGAACCTGGCCACCCCGCTGCTGCCGCAAGAAGTGCAGCAACAGGGTATCCGCGTGACCAAGTCGGTGAAGAACTTCCTGATGGTGATCGGTCTGGTGTCGGAAGACGGCAGCATGACCAAGGACGACCTCTCCAACTACATCGTGTCCAACATCCAGGACCCGATCTCCCGTACCGCGGGGGTGGGTGACTTCCAGGTGTTCGGTTCGCAGTACGCCATGCGTATCTGGCTCGACCCGGCCAAACTGAACAATTACCAGCTCACGCCAGTGGACGTCAGCAATGCCATCAAGGCCCAGAACGTGCAGGTGGCCACCGGCCAACTGGGCGGCCTGCCTGCGCTGCCCGGCACCCAACTGAACGCCACCATCATCGGCAAGACGCGCCTGCAAAGCACAGAGGAATTCGCCAAGATCCTGATGAAGGTGAACACCGACGGCTCCCAGGTTCGCCTGGGTGACGTCGCGCGTATCGAACTGGGCGGCCAGAACTACAGCATCAGTGCACAGTTCAACGGCAAGCCGGCTTCGGGTATGGCGATCAAGCTGGCGGCCGGTGCCAACGCACTGGACACCGGCAAGGCCATCCGCGAAACAGTGAAGTCTCTGGAACCGTTCTTCCCGCCAGGCATGAAGGCGGTGGTGCCCTATGACACTACGCCGGTAGTGACCGAGTCGATTTCCGGCGTGGTTCACACCCTGGTCGAAGCGATCGTGCTGGTGTTCCTGGTGATGTTCCTGTTCCTGCAGAACTTCCGCGCCACCATCATCACCACCATGACCGTACCGGTGGTATTGCTGGGTACCTTCGGGATCCTGGCTGCGTGCGGCTTCACCATCAATACCCTGACCATGTTCGGCATGATCCTGGCCATCGGCTTGCTGGTGGACGATGCCATCGTGGTAGTGGAAAACGTCGAACGAGTAATGGCCGAGGAGCATCTGTCGCCCAAAGAAGCGACGATCAAGTCCATGGGCCAGATCCAGGGCGCCCTGGTGGGTATTGCCCTGGTACTGTCGGCGGTACTGCTGCCGATGGCGTTCTTCGGTGGCTCCACCGGTGTGATCTACCGCCAGTTCTCCATCACCATTGTTTCGGCGATGGCGTTGTCGGTACTGGTTGCCCTGATCTTCACCCCGGCCTTGTGCGCCACCATGCTCAAGCCGATCGATCCGGAAAAGCACGGCCAGCCCAAGCGCGGCTTCTTTGGCTGGTTCAACCGCACCTTCGACAGCGGCGTACTCAAGTACGAGCGCGGCGTGGGCAACATGATCAAGCACAAGATCCCGGCGTTTCTGGTGTATGTGCTGATTCTGGCCGGCATGATCTGGATGTTCACCCGTATTCCAAGCGCGTTCCTGCCAGAGGAAGACCAGGGTGTGATCTTCGCCCAGGTGCAGACACCAGTCGGTGCTTCGGCTGAGCGTACGCAAAAAGTCGTCGACGATATGCGTGCCTTCCTGCTGAACGACAAGGAAGGCGAGCCTGGCGAAGGCAAGTCGGTGAACTCGGTGTTTACCGTAAACGGCTTCAACTTCGCCGGCCGTGGCCAGAGCTCGGGCCTTGCGTTCGTGATGCTCAAGCCGTGGGACGAGCGTGACTCGACCCAATCGGTATTCGAAGTGGCCAAGCGTGCCCAGGGTTACTTCTTCGGGGCCTTCAAGGACGCCATGGTATTTGCCATCGTGCCGCCTTCGGTTCTGGAATTGGGTAACGCCACCGGTTTCGACGTGTTCCTGCAAGACCAGGGTGGCGTGGGCCACGACAAGCTGATGGCTGCCCGTAACCAGTTCCTCGGTGCGGCGGCGCAAAGCAAGGTGCTGGCGGGCGTACGTCCCAACGGCGTGAACGATGAACCGCAGTACGAGCTGACCGTCGACGACGAGAAAGCCAGTGCCCAGGGCATCAGCCTTGCCGATATCCAGCAGACCCTGGCCATTGCCTTGGGTGGCAGCTACATCAACGACTTCATCGACCGTGGTCGTGTGAAGAAGGTGTATGTGCAAGGTGACGCCGCCAGCCGCATGTCGCCGGAAGACCTGGACAAATGGTACGTACGCAGCGGCGACGGAAAAATGGTGCCGCTGTCGGCCATCTCGTCGGGCCAGTGGATCTACGGTTCGCCCAAGCTTTCGCGATACAACGGTGTAGCGGCGATGGAAATCCTCGGTACCCCGGCACCAGGCTACAGTACCGGTGACGCGATGGCCGAAGTCGAACGCATTGCCAAAGAACTGCCGGCCGGTGTCGGCTATGCCTGGACCGGCCTGTCGTACGAAGAACGCCTGTCCGGCTCCCAGGCGCCAGCCCTGTACGCATTGTCGCTGCTGGTGGTGTTCCTGTGCCTGGCGGCACTGTACGAAAGCTGGTCGATCCCGATCGCGGTGATTCTGGTTGTGCCACTGGGTGTGATCGGTGCACTGATCGCTACCAGTATGCGGGGCTTGTCCAACGACGTGTTCTTCCAGGTGGGCTTGCTGGTGACGGTGGGCCTGGCGGCGAAAAACGCCATCCTGATCGTGGAATTCGCCAAAGAGCTGCACGAGCAAGGCAAAGGCATCGTCGAGGCGGCTATCGAAGCGTCCCGTATGCGTCTGCGCCCGATCATCATGACGTCCATGGCGTTCGTGCTCGGCGTACTGCCGCTGGCGATTTCCAGCGGTGCCGGCTCAGGCAGCCAGCACGCGATCGGTACCGGCGTGATCGGCGGTATGATCACCGCCACTGTGCTTGCCATTTTCTGGGTGCCACTGTTCTACGCAACCGTGTCCTCGGCCGGCGAACGCAAAAAGAAAGACACTACTGAAACTCCTAAAGAGGCTGGCCAATGAGCAAGTCGCTACTTTCCCTAGCCGTCACGGCATTCGTGCTCAGTGGCTGCTCGCTGATACCTGACTATCAGCGCCCCGATGCGCCGGTGGCCGCACAGTTCCCGCAGGGGCCGGCGTATTCGTCGGCCCAGGCGCCGAACCAGGCCGCTGCCGAGCAGGGCTGGAAGCAGTTTTTCCATGACCCTGCCCTGCAACAGCTGATCCAGACCGCATTGGTGAACAACCGTGACCTGCGTGTCGCGGCCCTGAACATCGACGCCTATGCAGCGCAGTACCAGATCCAGCGTGCCGACCTGTTCCCGGCGGTATCGGCCACCGGTAACGGCAGCCGTTCGCGCACCCCGGCCAAGCTGTCACAGACCGGCGAATCGTCTATCGCCAGCCAGTACTCGGCGGGCCTGGGGATCAGCTCTTATGAGCTGGACCTGTTCGGTCGCGTGCGCAGCCTGAGTGAAGAAGCGCTGCAGAAGTACTTCGCCACTGAAGAAGCGCGGCGCAGTACCCAGATCAGCCTGGTGGCCAGCGTGGCCAATGCCTACCTGACCTGGCAGGCCGACAAGGAACTGCTCAAGCTGACCCAGGACACCCTGGGTGCGTTCGAGCAGAGCTTCAAGCTCACCTCGCGCAGCAACGAAGTCGGCGTGGCGTCGGCGCTGGACCTCAGCCAGGCACGCACCTCGGTGGAAAACGCCCGGGTGCAACTGGCACGTTATACGCGCCAGGTGGCTCAGGACGAAAACAGCCTGACCCTGTTGCTGGGCACCGGCCTGCCGGCGAATATCGCCAGCAAGCCGCTGTCCGATGACCTGCTCAGCGAAGTGCCTGCCGGCTTGCCGTCAGACCTGCTGCAACGTCGTCCCGACATTGTGCAGGCCGAGTACAACCTCAAGGCTGCCAATGCCAATATCGGCGCGGCCCGTGCGGCGTTCTTCCCGAGCATCAGCCTGACGGCCAGTGCCGGTACCGCCAGCCCAACACTGGGCGGCCTGTTCAAAGGCGGTTCGGGTACCTGGGCGTTTGCCCCGCAGATCAACATCCCGATCTTCAACGCCGGTAGCCTGCGCGCAAGCCTGGACTACTCGAAGATCCAGAAAGAGATCAACGTGGCCAACTACGAGAAAGCCATCCAGACCGGCTTCCAGGAAGTCTCCGACGGCCTCGCTGCGCGTCAGACCTACAAGCAGCAACTGGATGCCCAACGTGGCTTCGTCGAGGCTAACCAGGATTACTACCGCCTGGCCGAGCGTCGCTACCGCATTGGTGTCGACAGCAACCTGACTTTCCTCGACGCCCAGCGCCAACTGTTCAGTGCCCAGCAATCGCTGATCACCGACCGCCTGGCGCAGCTGACCAGCGAGGTCAACCTGTACAAGGCCCTCGGCGGTGGCTGGAATGAGCAGACCGCCAAGAACGAGCCGTTGAAAGAACAAGCACCGCCGTTGAAGTTGTTCTGATAGCGCGTGTGTAAGAAAACCGCTTCCCTTACCGGAAGCGGTTTTTTTATGCCTGGTTTTTTACCTCGCCAACTTGCGTTCGATCACCGCCCACAACCCGCCCTACCCCACTTTCATCGCCCCCATACCGCCGCGCACCATGGCCGCCACCTGCATAAACCCAATAACAACAGGTCCAACACCATGAGCACTTTTCACCCGCGCCAGCTGTTGCTGGCTGCCGCTGTCGGCAGTCTTGTCGTTCCTGCAATCGCCGAAGAACACGGTTTTCTTGAAGATGCCAGCGCCAACCTCAACCTGCGTAACTTCTTCTTCAACCGCAATTACACCAACCCGACCAAGGCCCAGGGTGGCGCGCAGGAGTGGACGCAGAGTTTCATCCTCGACGCCAAGTCCGGCTTTACCCAAGGCACCGTGGGTTTTGGTGTGGATGTGCTGGGCCTGTACTCGCTCAAGCTTGATGGCGGGCGCGGCACGGGCGGCACCCAGTTGCTGCCGCTGGACCATGATGGCCGTCCGGCGGATGAGTTCGGGCGCCTGGGCGTGGCGTTCAAGGCGCGGTTTTCCAAGACAGAGCTGAAGGTAGGCGAATGGATGCCGGTGCTGCCGATCTTGCGTTCCGACGACGGCCGCTCCCTGCCGCAGACCCTGCGCGGCGGGCAGATCACCTCGAAGGAAATCGACGGCCTGACCCTGTATGGCGGCCAGTTCCGCGCCAACAGCCCGCGTGACGACGGCAGCATGAGCGACATGTCGATGTTCGGCAAAACCGCCTTCACTTCCGACCGTTTCAATTTCCAAGGTGCCGAGTACGCATTCAACGACAAGCGCACCCAGGTCGGCGTATGGAATGCCCAGCTCAAGGACATCTACAGCCAGCAGTATCTCAACCTGATCCACAGCCAGCCTGTCGGCGCCTGGACCCTCGGCGCCAACCTCGGGTTCTTCTACGGCAAGGACGACGGCAGCGCCCGCGCAGGTAACCTGGACAACAAAACCTGGTCCGGCTTGCTTTCTGCCAGGTACGGCGGCAATACCTTCTACGTTGGCCTGCAAAAACTCACCGGCAACAGCGCCTGGATGCGCGTCAACGGCACCAGTGGCGGCACCCTGGCCAACGACAGCTATAACTCCAGTTACGACAACGCCGAGGAAAAATCCTGGCAAGTGCGCCACGACTACAACTTTGCCGCCCTGGGCATTCCTGGCCTGACCCTGATGAACCGCTATATCAGCGGCAGCAACGTGCACACCGGCACTATCACCGACGGCAAGGAGTGGGGCCGCGAAAGTGAAGTGGGCTACACCGTGCAGAGCGGCGGCCTGAAAAACCTCACGGTGCGCTGGCGTAATTCGAGCATGCGCCGCGACTACAGCAACAACGAATTCGACGAAAACCGGTTGATCGTCAGCTACCCCATCAGTCTGCTGTAAACCGGCGCCGGACTTGCTGTATGGTGCGCGCCTGCCGCTGCTGATCCCCCCAGCAGCGGCCTTTATCGAGCCTGCGTACCTGATGAAACCCTTTGCCGCAGCGAGCGTAGTGTTTGCCTTGGCCCTGAGCCTGAGCGGCTGCATCGGCGCGCCCATTGCCCTGACGCCGGCAACCCAGCAACGCTTGCAAGCCCAGGCGCCGATCCGCTTTCTGCTGACCTTCGATGACGGCCCCAGCGCCTCGGGCTACAACAACCCGAGCCGTTCGGTCGTGGCGGATCTGGCGAATAACCCGGTATTGCCGGGGATCAAGGCGGTGTTCTTCTTGCAGACCGAAGCGGCCCGCTCCGGCGGTAGCTCTCGAGGGCGCAAGACCATGGAACGTGAATTCGCCGCTGGCCATGTACTGGCCTTCCACACGGCGACGGCGTTTCATACCAATCACCGCTGGCTGAACGATGCAGAGCTGGAATACACCCTCACCGAAGGTGCGACAGACATTGCCGCCATCACCGGCACGCCGCCCGTGCTGGTACGCCCTCCGTTCTGGAACTACGACCGCCGTACCTTCGCCGCCTACCAGCGGCATGGCATGCACGTACTGCTGACGGACCTCAGTGCCAATGACGGCAAGATCTGGGGCTTCAACGCCAGCCCGCGCCGGCGGGCCAATTTGTATCGGCAGCTGTCGGTCGTGCGTGAGCGCATCGCGCTGGGTGAACTGCCGATGGTGGAAGGCGTGATACCGGTGGTAGTGACCTTCCATGACATCAACCGCTACACCGCCCGGCATATGCAGGAATACATGCAGATCCTGATGGACAGCGCGCAAATCAACGGAGTGAAGACCGCTGCCGAGCCGTTCTACACCGACACTGCCATGCTGGAACGCGCAGCACTGGCACGCACCGTGAAGGATGTGAATGAAGAGGTCCATTTGCCGGGTGTATGGAACTGGATATGGGATGCGGACTCACACTGAAAGCTACAAACAATTACAACAGTAAGATATTTAAGTCAGACAGGTAGTCCCATCCTGCCCCACCACGCCCACCTTATTAACCACCCACTGACCATAAGCCCTTTGAATACGTAGGAAAGTGAAACAAGTGGCGTTGGAACTCAGTACTCCTTCCCGCCCACTATCGGATCAGTAGTTCGCAAGACTTACCGCGCACTGCCCAACCTTCTCACACTTCCCAACCTTTAAAAGGACTTAGTCATGTTGACAACTCCCTTACAGAACAACTATTCGCACAGCCTTTACAGCCCTAACGAAAAATCCATTCACCGCGATAAAAAACACTCAGACTCCCTCCACCCGCTGCACCGTAAAGAAAATAACTTTCTACCGGCGAACACCGCCAAACCTGCGCGCTTCGCGAAGGATCAGGTTGCTACCTCGCTGGCCGGCCAGCGTGTTAACTCCTCGATGGATAAACCCGTCAATTCCGCAGCTACGGCTCCAGCACAACAGCCCATGGAATCACGCCCCATCACCGAAGTACCACGCGCCCTCACCAGTACCCCGACCACTCACACGTACGATAACGGCAACGTCAAGATCACCTCGGCAACGGCTCATGAAGGCAGTTTTCACGGCGTTCCCATGCTGCGCAACAAAGTCACCATCGAAACCGGTAATAGTGCAGACAACGTTCACCTCAAGAGTCTTCCGGACATTGGGGTCGTCGCAGAAATAAACGGCAGGCGATACCTGTTACCGGTTCAGAATGCTGGCGGCATGACCGAGACCGTGGAAATAAAAACCAAGGGTGGCGATGACCACGTCACGATTGCAGACGACATCTGGTTCCAAACCACTGTGAGTCTTAACGACAACCACACGGTTTCCGGGACCAATGGCTATACCTCCGCCCCCGAGTCAGCGGGCGTGAAAACATTCTCGCAACCCGGAATCATCGCCATTGCACCTCACCTGCAAAAAGGCGCCGAGTTCAAACATGACGAGACCACCTTCAAGTTCTCGCCAAACGCCAACCCAAGACAGTTCGGCGACGGCGTCATGCAAATAACCGCCGGCAGCGGCAATGACACTATTCGTATCAGCGCAGCAGAAGACAATTCATTGTTAGCTGAAGTGAATGGGCAACAATTCCTCCTGCCTATTAAAAACGATCCAGCAGGTGGTTCCAGGCTGTTCATTCAAGCCGGAGACGGAGACGATAAAGTCACCATCGACTCTAATGTAAAGAACTATGCCTTTATCAACATGGGCGAGGGTAAAGCAGGCACTTTGTACAGTGGCGGCGGGTTCGTTTCGGGTGAAGAAGAGCCCAATTTGAGGCAGCGCTATACCACGCAAAACTACAAACCTGTCGGGACCAGTGCCTGAACCCCACGCTGGCGTAATCTCATGAATACTGCCCGCCCGATGATCACGGGCGGGTCTTCTCGCCAATTACGCGCGCGATTCAACCCCGAGCTCATCCCACACCGACTCGGCCAAGTGAAACGTCGCATTCGCCGCCGGTATTCCGCAATAGATCGCACTCTGCATCAGCACTTCCTTGATCTCGGCGCGGGTCACACCATTGCTGGCGGCCGCACGCAGGTGCAGTTTCAGCTCTTCACTGCGGTTCATGCCGATCAGCATGGCGATGGTGATCAGGCTGCGGGTATGCCGAGGCAGCCCGGGGCGCGTCCAGATATCGCCCCAGGCATGGCGCGTGATCATTTCCTGGAACTCGCTGTTGAACTCGGTGAGGGCATTAAGGCTGCGGTCGACATGAGCATCGCCCAGCACTTCGCGGCGCACCTGCAGGCCATCGGCATAACGTTGTTTCTCGTCCACAAAACGCTCCTCAGCGAGCCAGCAGAAAGTTGATCACGCGGTCGCTGAAGGCAGCGCCGGCTTGCACGTTGGACAGGTGCGCCGCATAGAACTCGGCGTATTCGGCGCGCTGCACATGGTGCTGGATAAAGTGGCTGCCAGCCGGCGGTGTCACCGCATCTTCAGTGCCGGCAATCACCAGGGTCGGCACCTTGATCAACGACAGTTGCTCACGAAAATCCGCGTCGCGCACGGCGCCGCAATTGGCGGCGTAGCCCTCGGGCGATGTGGCCGCGAGCATGTCGGTGATCTGCTTGGCCTGGTGCGGGTTGGCCGCAGCGAAATCCGCGGTAAACCAGCGCGCAATCGAAGCATCGCGTAGCGCCACCATCGCAGCGGCGCCGTCACGCAGGACCATTTCGATGCGCGGGTTCCAAACCTCAGGCGTGCCGATCTTGGCGGCGGTATTGCACACCACCAGACGCCGCAAACGCTCGCCGGCGTGGATGCCCAGCCATTGGCCGATCAAGCCGCCCATGGACAGGCCGCAAAAATGCGCGCGCTGGATATCCAGCGCATCCAGCAACGCAAGCACGTCTCGCCCCAGTTGTTCGATGCTGTACGGCCCCTCGGTAACCAGGGATTTGCCGTGACCGCGGGTATCGAAACGCAACACGCGAAAATGCTCGGTGAACGCCGGAATCTGCACGTCCCACATATGCAGGTCGGTGCCCAGGGAGTTGGACAGTACCAGCACCGGTGCATCCCCCGGCCCGTCCAATTGGTAATGCAATTCGCCCTCGGCGAGTTGTACAAAAGCCACAGCGGTCTCCTCAGGCAGTCAAAGCAAAGTGTTCAGTCACGGCACGCGTGACCCAGGTCTGGGCTTGGCCCAGGTAATGAGCCGGGTCGAGCAAGCGGTCCAGTTCAGCCGCCGACAGCTCGGCAGTCACCCGGGGCTCATCTGCCAGCACGGCGCGCAAGTGACGTTGCTCGGCCACGGCGCGTTTGCAGCATTGCTCCAGCAGGTGGTGTGCGGTATCGCGGCCCAGGCGTTGGGCAAGCACGATGCTGACTGCTTCAGCCAACACCAGGCCCTGGGTCAGGTCGAGATTCTGCGCCATGCGCGCGGTATCGACCTCCAGCCCTTCACTCACCAGCAGCGCCTGTTGCAAGGCGCCGGACACCAGGCGGCAAATCTCTGGCAAGGTTTCCCATTCGGCGTGCCACAGGCCCAGGCTGCGTTCGTGCTCCTGGGGCATGGCGCTGAACATCGTCGCGACCAGGCCCGGCACGCGGGTGGCAGCGCTGATCAATACGGCGGCGCCTACGGGGTTGCGTTTGTGCGGCATGGTCGATGAACCGCCCTTGCCCGGCGCGGCGGGCTCAAACACCTCTGCCGCCTCGGTTTGCATCAACAGGCTGATATCGCGACCCAGCTTGCCGAGGCTGCCGGCGATCAGGCCGAGCACGCTGGCAAATTCCACCAGGCGATCGCGCTGGGTGTGCCAGGGCTGTTCCGGCAAGCCCAGTTGCAACTCGGCGGCCAAGGCTTCGGCAACAGGCATGGCGTGTTCGCCGAGCGCAGCCAAGGTGCCGGACGCACCGCCAAATTGCACGACAAACAGGCGCGGTTTCAATTCGGCAAGGCGCTGACGACTGCGTGTCACGGCGCCCAGCCAACCGGCGATTTTCATGCCCAGGGTGACCGGTGTCGCGTGCTGCAGCCAGGTGCGGCCAGCCAACGGCACGGCGGCGTGGCGCTGCGCCTGGGCAGCCAGCACGTCCCCCAGGCGCGCCAAATCCGCCTCGATCAGCACCAGCGCCTGACGCACTTGCAGCACCAGGCCGGTGTCCATCACATCTTGACTGGTCGCGCCCAGATGCACATAACGCTCGGCGTCGGCATCTTCGCTGGCGATCAACTTGCCCAGCGCCTTCACCACAGGAATCGCGGAATTACCCGCCGTGGCAATGGCCGCGCCAAGCGCATCGACGTCATACAGCGAAGCCAGGCACGCCTGGGCAATCGGCGCGACGGCAGCCTTGGGAATCAACCCGACCCGAGCCTGGGCCCGGGCCAGCGCCGCCTCGAAATCCAGCATGCCCTGCAAACGTCCCTGGTCACAGAACACTTCGGCCATGCTGCTGGCGGTGAAGTAAGCGTCGAACAGTTGATTGCTCGTGCGCAGCGTCATAACTCATCCCTTACAAATCGTGATGCAGGTACGCCGCCTGTTTAGGCAGGCGCAAGCTGAACAGGAAGGCCACCGCCATCATCGCAGTGACGTACCAATAGAAGGTGTTTTCCATGCCGATGGATTTCAGGCTCAGTGCGACCACTTCCGCCGAACCGCCAAACACCGCGTTAGCCACGGCATATGCCAGGCCCACACCCAAGGCACGCACCTGGGGCGGGAACATCTCGGCTTTGACCAGGCCGCTGATGGAGGTGTAGAAGCTGACAATCGCCAGGGCCAGGGTGATCAGTACAAACGCCAGGAACGGGCTGGTCACGGTTTTCAAGGTCAACAGGATCGGCACAGTGAACAAGGTGCCAAGGCCGGCGAACCAGAGCATGGAATTACGTCGCCCGATCTTGTCGGCCAACATGCCGAACAGCGGCTGCATGCACATGTACAGAAACAGCGCGCCGGTCATGATGTAGCTGGACGTCTTGGCGTGCATACCGACAGTGTTAACCAGGTACTTCTGCATGTAAGTGGTGAACGTGTAGAAAATCAGCGAGCCGCCAGCGGTGTAGCCCAGCACAGTGATGAAGGCTTTGCCGTGGTCACGGAACAGCGCGACGATGCTGCCGGCGTCCTTGTCCTGACGCATTTCCTTGCTGGTTGTTTCTTTCAGGGTGCGACGCAGCAGCAGGGAGATCACCGCGGCGATGGCGCCGATTACAAACGGAATGCGCCAGCCCCAGGCACGCAGTTCTTCTTCGGTGAGGATCTGTTGCAGGATCACCACCACCAGCACCGCCAGCAACTGGCCGCCGATCAGGGTCACGTACTGGAACGAAGCGAAGAAACCGCGCTGGCCCTTGAGCGCAACTTCACTCATGTAGGTCGCCGTGGTGCCGTATTCGCCACCCACCGACAAGCCCTGGAACAGCCGCGCCACCAGCAGAAGCGCCGGGGCCCAGGCACCGATGTCGTTGTAGGTGGGAAGGAAGGCGATGACCAGGGAACCGGCGCACATCATCAGCACCGAGATCATCATCGAGTTCTTGCGCCCGTGCTTGTCGGCCACCCGGCCAAACAGCCAGCCGCCGATCGGCCGCATCAGGAACCCGGCGGCGAACACACCGGCGGTGTTGAGCAGTTGCACCGTGGGGTCGTCCGAGGGGAAAAACGCCGGGGCAAAATAGATTGCGCAGAAGGCGTAGACGTAGAAGTCGAACCATTCGACCAGGTTGCCGGAGGAAGCCCCGACAATCGCAAAAATCCGTTTGCGGCGTTCTTCTCCGGTGTAGTGACTCGTTGTTGTTGTCATGGTTTTTTACTCAGTGGGAACGGTTATAGCCTAGACATACTTTGCAACAACCATGTTCCGCAAGCAGACTTTTGGGTATGTAGTGACTGTGAGGGCCTCATCGGGAGCAAGTCGAATCGTCGCACCGCCCCCGATGAGGCCCTACAGCCAACTCAGTAATCGAAGAACACCGTTTCCTTGTCTGTCCCCTGCAAAATCACATTCCACTGATACACACCCTGCGCATCCGGCTTGGCAATCAAGGTGCTACGACGCTCAGCCGGTACACACGCCAACAGCGGGTCATCGCCGTTGAGCGCCTCACCGTCAAAGTAAATCCGCGTGAGCAAGTGCTTTACCAATCCCCGGGCAAACACCAGTACCACCAGATGCGGTGCCTGGGTCGTGCCTTTCAATCCCGGCACACTGCCTGGCTTGATGGTGGTAAAGCGGAAGCGCCCCTCGGCATCCACCGGCACCCGGCCAAAACCTTCAAAGTGCGGATCGACCGCCTTGTCTTGCTCGTCCTCAGGGTGGTCATATTTACCGGCAGCATTGGCCTGCCAGACTTCCAGCATGGCGTCGTTGACGACATCACCGTTGCCGTCCACTACCTGGCCGGTGATCGCCACGCGCTCGCCGAGTGTGGCGGCTACAGTCATGTCTTCGCGGTTCAGCCAGGTCAGGCCAATGTGGTAATACGGCCCGACGGTGTGGGACGTGGTCGCGTTGAGTGTCATCTCATTTCTCCATCGGCGTGGCGTCGCGGCCGCGCAGGACGATGTCCCAGCGGTAACCGAGGGCGTAGGAAGGGACGGTCTTTTCCAGGTCGAAGCGCGCGATCAGGCGTTCCTTGGCCCGCGTATCCGGCACGCAGTTGTAGATCGGGTCGTATTCGAGCAATGGGTCGCCAGGGAAATACATCTGCGTCACCAAGCGCGTCAGCACACTGGGGCCGAACAGCGAAAAGTGGATATGCGCCGGGCGCCATGCATTGTGATGGTTGCCCCACGGGTAGGCGCCGGGCTTGATGGTCTGGAACTGGTACCAGCCTTCGGCGTCGGTAACGGTACGCCCGGTGCCGGTGAAGTTCGGGTCCAGCGGCGCGTCGTGCAGGTCACGCTTGTGGTTGTAGCGCCCGGCCGCGTTGGCCTGCCAGATCTCCACGAGAATGCCCGGCACCGGCAAGCCATTCTCGTCCAGCACACGGCCATGAATGATGATGCGCTCGCCTTGAGGCTCGCCTTCATGCTGGGCGGTCAGGTCGTTGTCCTTGTCATTGATGCGCTCGGCGCCGATCGTCGGGCCGGTGATTTCCGACAAGGAATGGGGCAGGAACACCAACGGCTGGGACGGCGAACGCAGGTTCGTCGACTGATACGCCGGGTGCAGGTAATCAGGTTGAGTGCCCGCTTGCGGGCGCCGGTAACCAGGCTTGTCACTCATGGAGCCATCCTCTTTTATTAGACGCGTTCAATCGCCAGGGCCAGGCCTTGGCCGACGCCCACGCACATGGTCGCCAGGCCTTTGCTGCCGCCGGTTTTTTCCAACTGGTGCAGGGCCGTCAACACCAGCCGCGCACCGCTCATGCCCAGGGGATGACCCAGCGCAATGGCACCGCCGTTCGGGTTGACCTGGGGTGCGTCGTCGGCAATACCCAGCTCGCGCAGCACCGCCAGACCCTGGCTGGCGAAGGCTTCGTTAAGCTCGATCACGTCGAAGTCGGTGACCGCCAACCCCAGGCGTTCCACCAGCTTGCGCACCGCCGGCACCGGGCCGATACCCATTACGCGCGGTGCGACACCGGCACTGGCCATGCCCAGCACCCGGGCGCGCGCGGTGAGGCCGTGTTTCTTGACGGCGTCGGCGGATGCCAGAATCAGCGCGGCGGCACCGTCATTGACCCCCGAGGCATTGCCGGCGGTGACGGTCTTGTCCGGGCCGTTGACCGGCTTGAGTTTGGCCAGGGCTTGCAGGCTGGTGTCACGCGGGTGTTCGTCGTGTTCCACCAGGGTTTCGCCTTTTTTATGGGCAACCCGTACCGGCACTATTTCCTCGGCGAAGAAACCGGCGGCTTGCGCAGCGGCGGTCCGCTGCTGGCTGCGCAAGGCGAAAGCATCCTGGTCGGCGCGGGAAACCTGGTAGTCGTCGGCGACGTTATCGGCGGTCTGCGGCATGGCATCCACGCCGTACTGGGCCTTCATCAACGGATTGATGAAACGCCAGCCGATGGTGGTGTCTTCCAGCTTCATGCTGCGCGAAAACGCCGCATCGGCCTTGCCCATCACGAACGGAGCACGGGACATCGACTCGACGCCGCCAGCAATCGCCAGCTCCATTTCGCCACTGGCAATAGCGCGAAAGGCCGTGCCGATGGCATCCATGCCCGAGGCGCACAGACGGTTGAGGGTCACGCCCGGAATGCTGTCCGGCAGCCCCGCCAGCAACAGTGCCATGCGCGCCACGTTACGATTGTCTTCGCCGGCCTGGTTGGCACAGCCCAAAAAGACTTCGTCCACCGCGTCCCAGTCCACCGACGGGTTGCGCTCGATCAGGGCCTTGATCGGCAGCGCCGCCAGATCATCGGCACGCACCGTGGACAGCCCACCGCCGAAACGACCGATAGGTGTGCGAATGGCATCACAGATAAATACCTCGCGCATCAGGCTTCTCCCGGTGCTTGGCCATGGGCGGCGGCGGTGCGGGCTTCAAGCTCGCGCAGCGCGGTCAGTTCTGTCTCGGTCGGTTCTGCCGTGGTGCTGACCTGCTCGGCAAAGCGAACCGCCCAACCGGTGGCAGCGACCACTTGCTCGCGGGTCACGCCGGGGTGCAGCGCGGTGACCACGAACTCATGGCTGCCCTCCTCCGGTTCCATGATGCACAGGTCAGTAATGATGCCGACGGGGCCGGCACCGGGCAGGCCAAGACGCTTGCGTGAGTCGCCACCTTCGCCGTGACCGACGGAGGTGATGAAGTCCAGTTTGTCGACAAACGAACGGGACGACTGTTTAAGGATGATCAGCACGCTCTTGGCGGAACCGGCGATCTCCGGCGCCCCACCGGCACCCGGCAAACGCACTTTGGGCTGGTGATAATCACCGACCACGGTGGTGTTGATATTGCCGAAACGGTCGACCTGGGCCGCACCGAGAAAGCCCACGTCAATGCGCCCGCCCTGCAGCCAATAGCGAAAGATCTCACCGGTGGGCACCACAGTGTCGGCGGTCTCGGCCAACTCGCCATCGCCGATTGACAGCGGCAACACGCTGGGCTTGGCGCCAATCGGGCCGGACTCGTAGATCAGCACCACATCGGGTGAGGACGTCAGCCGCGCCAGGTTGGCGGCCTTGGACGGCAGGCCGATACCGACGAAGCACACTGAACCGTTCTTCAAGCGGCGTGCAGCGGCTACGGTCATCATTTCATTGGTGGAGTAGGTCATTACTTGGCCTCCTGCGCGGTGGCCAGCTTGGCCTGGAACTCGCTGAAATCAGCAGTGCCGTGGATGAATTCATCAATCCAGGCGGTAAAGGTCCCACGGTCGCGAGCAATCGGATCCCACGCCTGGTAGAAGCGGTTATCCCGCTCGTTGTAGCCATGAGCGTAGGAAGGATGTGCGCCACCCGGCACATGGCACACCGCGGTCAGTGCCCAGGTCGGCAACACGCAACTGTTCATCGGCGCATTGAGGTCATCGACGATTTCTTCCACGGTGACAATGCAACGCTGAGCCGCCAGGGCCGCTTCCTTCTGTACCCCGAGAATGCCCCAGAGCAACACGTTGCCCTTGCGATCGGCTTTCTGCGCGTGAATCACGGTGACATCCGGACGTACCGACGGCACCGCCGCCAGCACTTCGCCGGTGAATGGGCACGTGACGGTCTTGATCAGCGGGTTGACCTTGGGCAAGTCGGAACCAGCGTAGGCACGCAGCACCGCGAACGGCAGGCCCGAGGCACCGGCGACGTAGGCATTGGCCAAGTCGGCGTGGCTGTGTTCTTCGATCTCCAGCGGTTGCGGCCATTGCTTCTCCACCGCGTCGCGCAAACGATGCAGGGAGCCCACGCCCGGGTTGCCGCCCCAGGAAAAAATCAACTTGCGCGCGCAGCCAGCACCGATCAATTGGTCGTAGATCAGGTCGGGCGTCATACGCACCAGCGTCAGGTCTTTCTTACCCTGACGAATGATTTCATGACCTGCGGCCGTTGGGATCAGGTGGGTAAAACCTTCGAGAGCGACGGTATCGCCGTCGTTCACAAAGCGCTTGACCGCATCACGCAGGGTGAGGATTTCAGCCATGGGGTTGGGCTCCCGGTGTTGATCGAAAAAGGCGCTGAGGTGGCGCCGAAGTGCTTGAAGATTAAGCCGGGGAAATGGGCCGAACAATCCGATAATCGACTCAGCGTTCGATTATCGAACAGATTGTTGTCTAGCTAATCGTCTAAGCGAACGCAATTCAAATGTGGGAGGGGGCTTGCTCCCGATAGCGGTGGATCAGCCAACAAATTTTTTGACTGACACCCCGCAATCGGGAGCAAGCCCCCTCCCACATTTGAGTCCCATCAAGGCTTAAGTGGCGTCGGCATGGCTGACCATGCCCTTGATCAACACGGCTGCAGTGGCGAGTGCCGCCGGAATCACCAGTGCCGTGAGCACCTGCTCGAAATTCCAGCCCAGGCCCAGCAAGGTGGCCCCCATCCACGCACCCAGGATCGCGCCGAAGCGGCCAATGCCAAGCATCCACGACACACCGGTGGCACGCCCCTGGGTGGGGTAGAAACGTGCGGCCAGGGACGGCATCGCTGACTGCGCACCGTTGACGCACATCCCGGCGATCAGCACTAACGTTGCCAATAAAGTGATATTGCCAAGGCTTTGCCCTACCGCGTAGGCAAACACCCCGGCCAGCAGGTAGAAAGTCCCGATCACTTTGTGCGGGTTGAACCGATCCATTGCCCAGCCCACGCCCACTGCGCTCAACACCCCGCCGAACTGGAACAACGCGCCGATAAATGCCGCCTGCTCCATGCTGGCGCCACTGTCGCGCATCAAGGTGGGCAGCCAACTGGTCAGCAGGTAAACAATCACCAGGCCCATGAAGTAAGTGAGCCACAGCAGCAAGGTGCCGGCACTGTAGGTGCCCGAGAAAATCACCGCGAACACGTTGCGAGCCTTGACGGTTGCTTGCTCCGGCACGCTGAAGCTGCCGGCCTGGGCCACGATACGGGGCTCAATGGGTGCCAGGGCCTTGCGTACCTTGTCGGTACCGCGATTACGCACTACCAGGTAACGCGCCGACTCCGGCAGCCACACCAACAGCACCCCCGCGAGGATCAATGGCAGGATGCCGCCGATCAGCAGCAAGCTGTGCCAGCCAAACGCCGGGATCAACTTGGCCGAGATAAACCCACCACCGGCCATGCCCAGGTTGAAACCGCAAAACATGCTGGTGACCAACAACGACTTATGACGCTCGGGGGTGTATTCGGAGAGCAAGGTCGTGGCATTGGGCATACCCGCGCCCAGACCCAGCCCGGTCAGAAAGCGCAGCACCAGCAACTGGTCGACATTGGTGCTGTAGGCCGAGGCCAGGCTGAACGCGCCAAATACCAGTACCGCGCCGACCAACACGACTTTGCGGCCAAAGCGGTCGGCCAGCGGGCCGGACCCGAGTGCGCCGAACACCATGCCGATCAACGCGGCGCTCATCACCGGGCCAAGGCTGGCGCGGTCGATGCCCCAGTCCTGGGACAGGGCCGGCGCAATAAAACCCATCGCCGCCGTATCGAGGCCGTCAAGAAAGACAATCAGGAAACACAGGATCACCACGCGCCACTGGTAGCGTGACAATGGCTGGGTGTTGATGAAGGACTGCACGTCCAGGGTGGTACCGACAGAAGGCTGATTCATTATTTTTATTCCACACCGATGGCGGGCCGATGACCTCAGGTCATCATTATTGTTAGGCGGCGCTTTGAAGCGCTGCCGCACATTAATAAGCCAGGGGAAACACCGTCAATCGAGCCGACCGGGATCTGTGCGGTCACCGAACAGCTTAGGCAAACAGTTGCGCGCTCAACTCACGGCTGGCGGTGAGCATACTCGGCAGAAAACGCTGTTCCAGCTCGCTGCGGCTGACGCGCCCGGCATGGGTGCTGACGTTCAGTGCGGCCAACACCTGGCCGGATGCGTCATACACCGGCACCGCGATGGAACGCAGGCCCTGCTCCAATTCCTGATCGACGATGCACCAGCCTTGCTGACGTACCTGTTGCAAGCATTCGAACAAGGCTTGGGGAGTCGTGAGCGTGCGGCTGGTCTTGGTTTGCAGGTCTGCGTGGTCGAGGTAATCCTGCAGCGAGGCATCATCCAGGGCCGCCAGGAGGATGCGCCCCATGGACGTGCAATAGGCCGGCAGCCGACCGCCGACGGAAAGGTCCACGGAAATCAGGCGCTGAGTCGTGGCCGAACGTGCGATGTAGAGAATATCGTCGCCTTCAAGGGTGGCCATGTTGCAGGCTTCATGGAGCTGCTCGCTCATGCGGTCCAGATAAGGTTGGGCCGAGACGGCCAACGGTGTCGACGACAAATAGGCATGACCGAGCGTCAGCACTTTAGGCAATAGCGAGTAGGTACGCCCATCCGTGGTGGCGTAGCCGAGTTTGATCAAGGTATGCAGGCAACGGCGCACAGCGGCGCGGGGGATTTCCGTGCGGTGGCTGATCTGGGCGATGGTCAGGTGACGCTTGCGCTCCTGGAACGCTTGCACCACGGCCAGGCCACGGGCCAGGGACGTCATGAAGTCCGGATCACCGGTGAACGCCTGGATGCGCTTGGCCGGTGAAGCCACGATCGGCGGCGCCACTGATGCGAAGGAGTTGCGCAATTGATCGTTCATTTCCAGGGTCCTGTCTCTTGTTCTTACCACGGGAGGGTTGGCCGCTATTACAAGCCGTGCCGATCGCGATGCACAAGCCAGCGCCAGCAACATTGGGCGATTATCGGACGATCATGCGATTATCGCAATTTGTCAGGCTAGGGCAGCCGCCGCCGCGGCCAAGTTTCAGATTTGCCTGATGACCTGAGAAGTGCGCAGATTTACGCTTTTATTTAGAACAGGTGGCGACAATATGATGACGCTGTTCACAAATAGTGATGCCCATCCATAACACCCTCCCCTGCACCGTTGACGCTTTTTAACTTTATGATGATAGTGTTATTCAAATGCGCCGCTATAATGCAACCTGTGCAGAGGTCGGCCCGGTATCACTATCGGGATGGGAGCTCGCCAGGCGCTGGAGGACGTAAGCCGCGCCGGCCACAAGTAGCCGCTTAAAAGAACTGCCCTCAGGCCTGCTTTTCAAGTTGAACGGTTTTCTACTGTTTTATTTGGAATCGCCCGAGGACGACTGTTGAAGCGCGACACTGCGCAATCAATAAACTTCACACAATTAGGTAATACTGTGACGAAAGATGAACTGCGCGCCGAACTTGAGCGCCAGGAGCAACGTTACAAGGACGTCTACGGCGGGGAAGTCACCACCTACGCCGCGCAACCTGAGCCGGAACGCAAGCCATGGCGCAAACGCGCCAGCCTGCTGGATCAGGCATTTGCCCAGGAAATCCAGAAGATCGAACAGGAACTCAAAACCGAAGAGCCATAAGCGCTTCGGTGCGAGTAGGCAGGGCCCTGCTGTCTCTGCCGGTCCACCACCGGCAGGGAGCCCCTTGCGTCAGCGCCCGTTGGTCAGTCACCTACAGCTGCGCACGAAATTTCATACAAATGTTTCAGGCATGACGTTTTCATGACAAATGCCGGCCTTTTGCGGCCTGCGCTTTATAAATCAAAGACTTGCCAAAGCCCCGAAAACCCTGGGATGCGTCCGTTTTGCCCGGGCTTGTGCGACGAAGATTGTTACCGATGAGCAGTCAATGCATCGATTACCGATGTTTTCTGGCATAATCGCGCCCCCTTACGACCGGGTCAGAAAACCTTCATGATCGATTTATTCAGCGGACTGGATGCTTGGGTTCTAGTGAGCCTGCTGCTCGCCCTGGCCTTTGTCCTCGCCTTCGAGTTCATCAATGGCTTTCATGACACCGCTAACGCGGTGGCCACAGTCATCTATACCAAAGCCATGCCGCCACACCTGGCCGTGTTCTTCTCCGGGGTCTTCAATTTCCTCGGCGTGTTGCTCGGTGGTGTCGGTGTCGCCTACGCCATCGTGCATTTGCTGCCGGTGGAGTTGCTGATCAATGTGAACACCGGCCATGGCCTGGCGATGGTCTTCTCGTTATTGGCGGCGGCGATCACCTGGAACCTGGGCACCTGGTACTTCGGTATTCCCGCCTCCAGCTCCCACACCCTGATCGGCTCGATCCTCGGTGTCGGCCTGGCTAACGCCCTGATCAACGACATCCCCCTGGCTGACGGTGTGAACTGGCAGAAGGCCGTGGATATCGGTGCGTCCCTGGTGTTCTCGCCGATGGCCGGCTTCCTGGTCGCAGCCCTGGTGCTGATCGGCCTGAAGTGGTGGCGCCCGCTGTCGAAGATGCACAAGACCCCGGATCAGCGCCGCAAGCTCGACGACAAGAAGCACCCGCCGTTCTGGAACCGCCTGGTCTTGGTGATCTCGGCCATGGCCGTGAGCTTCGTGCACGGCTCCAACGATGGCCAGAAAGGCATCGGCCTGATCATGCTGGTGCTGATCGGTATCGTGCCGGCGCAGTTCGTATTGGACCTGGGCAGCACCACCTACCAGATCGAGCGTACCCGTGACGCAACCCTGCACCTGAACCAGTTCTACCAGCGCAACCACGAGACCCTCGGCGAGTTCCTGGCCCTGGGCAAAAGCGTGAAGGATGATCTGCCGGGCAAATTCCGCTGCAACCCGCAGCAGACCGAGCCGACGATCAACGCGCTGCTGGGCACCCTCAAGGGCGTCTCGGACTACCACTCGCTGACCGCAGATCATCGCATCGAAGTGCGTCGCTACCTGCTCTGCCTGGACGACACCGCGAAGAAAGTCGGCAAACTGCCTGGGCTGGATTCCCGTGAGAAATCCGACCTCGACAAGCTGCGCAAAGACCTGACAGCCACCACCGAGTACGCCCCGTTCTGGGTGATCCTCGCGGTTGCACTGGCCCTGGGCCTGGGCACCATGGTGGGTTGGAAGCGCGTGGTACTGACCATTGGCGAGAAGATCGGCAAGCAGGGCATGACCTATGCCCAGGGCATGTCGGCGCAGATCACCACCGCAACCATGATCGGCTTTGCCAACATCTTCGCCCTGCCGGTGTCCACCACTCACGTGCTGTCTTCCGGTGTGGCGGGTACCATGGTTGCCAACAAGAGCGGCCTGCAAGGCGGTACCGTCAAGACCATCCTGATGGCCTGGGTATTGACCTTGCCGGCAACCGTCGGCCTGTCGGCCGGTTTGTTCTGGTTGGCGTCCAAGGCATTGGGTAACTGATAGCCAGCCGGCAATAGAAAAGGTGCGATCCGCGAGGGTCGCACCTTTTTTTATAGCTGGGTTTTGCACTGCCAATCAAAATAATCGGCCAAAAAAAAGGGCGACCGAAGTCGCCCAAAATGCCTTGCGTGCCCATGTAACCCGGAAAGACTTAAGGTTTTTTACGCTTGTTCGCGTCCTTCCAGATAAAAAATCCAAACCCTACAAAAAACAGCACCATGAGGCTGACAGTCAGCACTCCGGCAAAAACCACATTATCGAAAAACATGACCGGCCTCCTGCACGTGCCCTGTTGCGATAGGGCTAAGTTAATGGAGAAGACGCAGCGGGAAATTGACCGGGATCAATGTCGCCCGTAACGGGGCGTAAAGAAGGGTAATAACTGACCTGCATCAACAGATGCAGGCTGTTTCAACGCTTTTTCGGTTTGTTCTTCGACTTTTTCTTGGGTTTGCCCAAGGGCATGGCTTGTTCAAAGGCTTGACGCACTTCATTCAAGCGTTTGTCATTGAGGTCGTGCACGCGCTTGGCGCGTTCAGCATTCAGGTCGATCAGCTTGTCGTCATCACTCATGGCTTGGCTTACGTCGTGGCGGGAATGGCCCAATAATGCGGCCTGCCCCGCCCGACGGCAAATCAGCGGGCGACAAAATGCAGGTCATCGACCAAAATCGGCACTTTCCCCCTTACCCAGGAGGCGCCATCCGGTGGCCTTGCACAACGACCTTCCACCGCTGTTGGCCCTGCGCGCCTTCGAGGCCGTGGCACGGCACTTGAGCTTTATCAAGGCAGCGGGCGAATTGTCGGTGACCCAAAGTGCGCTGAGCCACCAGGTGCATAAGCTTGAACAGCATTTGGGCAAGCCGCTGTTTATCCGGCGTACCCGTGCGATTGATCTGACCTTGGCCGGGCAACATTACTACGACCAAATCCGCCCAGCCCTGGACGCCATCGCTACTGCGACACGCAGCCAACGGGGTGTACCCAGCACCAGCGTGTTGCGCATCGGCGTACTGGCGTCTTTCGCCACGCTATGGCTGGCACCGCGTCTGGCCGAGTTTCTGCAGCGCTACCCGCATATCCAGGTGGAGTTGCTGCCCGCGATTCAACTGGCCAATGTCGCCACGGCCGAAGTTGACCTGGCCATCCGTTACGGCAAGGGCGATTGGCCCGACGTGCAGGCCACGCGCCTGATGGCCGAAACCTTGTCACCCGTGTGCAGCCCCGCGTTCAAGGCCAGCCAGGTAACCAAAGGCCCCCTACTGATGGCGACCTCGCACCGTCCTTTCGAGTGGACGGATTGGGCCGCCCATTACCAGGTCAACCTCGATCACCACCCCAGGGTGATGCTGCATGACTACAACATCGTGGTCGAGGCTACCGTGGCCGGCCAAGGTATCGCCATGGGCCGCCATCGCCTGATCGAACGCAGGCTCCAGGACGGCAGCCTGGTGGAGGCCTTTGACTGGCCGCCCTATCACAGCGAAATCGGCTATTGGCTGATCGCTCCCCAGGGCCCACTCGGCGAACCAGCCGAATGCTTCAGCCAGTGGTTGAAGCACCTGTGTGCGGATGGGTGAGTTTTTTCGATACGTCGATTGAGATCTATCCGTTTGTCGTCCATCGCAACAGCCAACATGCTCAAACCTCCTGAACCCAGAGGTTTTCAGCATGACCGATTCCATTCGCCAACGCGTACACACACTCGGCCTGACACTGCCCACACCCAGTCAACCGGCTGCCAATTACATCAACCATCTCGTCAGCCAACACCAGCTGTTCATTTCCGGGCAAATTCCCATGTTCGATGGCAAACCTGCCTACATAGGCCGGCTGGGCGATTCCCTCAGCGATGAAGAAGGCGCCCAGGCGGCGGAACTGGCGGCGCTGGGCCTGCTGGGGCAATTGAGCGATGCGCTGGGCGATGACCTGTCGCGCGTGGTGCGCACCCTGCGTCTGGGCGTCTTCATCGCCAGCAGCGCTGATTTCCAGCGCCAGAGCGTGGTCGCCAATGGCGCCTCGAACCTGCTGGTCAACGCCCTCGGCGACAAAGGCCGGCACGTACGCACCGCCGTAGGCGTCAGCAGCTTGCCGGCTGGCGTCGCCGTGGAGGTGGATGCCATTTTCGAGCTGCAGCCATGAGCCCGCTGGACGTCCAACAACTGCGGGAGGCCACGCCCGGTTGCCAGTCGGGCCTTGTGCACTTCAACCATGCCGGGGCGTCCTTGCCCAGCCAGGCGACGCTGGACGCCATCATCGAACAGTTGCAACACGAAGCCCGCAACGGCCCGATGGAAGCCGGCGAACAGGGCGCCGTGCTGGTGGAAAACGCCCGCCGCGCCGCCGGGCAACTGCTCAATGCACCGCCCTCCTCGATTGCCTTCGCCAGCAGTGGCTCAACGGCCTGGAGCATGGCGTTCCAGGCCCTGGGGCCTTGGCGGCCGGGCGACCGCATCCTGGTGGGGCGCCATGAATGGGGCGGCAACCTGGCGAGCATGGAGTTGGCCGTGCAAGCGGGCGCGCGCGTGGAAGTTATCCCCTGTGATGCCACCGGCGCGGTTTGCCCGGTAGCACTGGAAGCGATGCTCGACGCCCACGTGAAGCTGATCGACCTTGCCTGGCTGCCGGCCAACGGCGGCCTGATCAACCCGGCCCAGGCCATCGGCGAAGTGGCTCGTCGTCACGCCATCCCCTACTTTATCGACGCAGGCCAAGCCGTCGGCCAATTACCGGTGGATGTGCAAGCGTTGCAGTGTGACGTGCTCAAATCCGCCGGCCGCAAACACCTGCGCGGCCCGCGCGGTACTGCACTGCTGTATGTCAGGCCGGATTTTCTTGGGCAACTGAACCCGGCCCAACGCGACGTGTTTTCGGCGCCCTGGACCACCGACGGCTTCGACCTGCGCAACGACGCCCGGCGCTTCGAAACCAGCGAAGTGTCCGTCGCCCTGCTGGCGGGCTTGGGCAATGCATTGCAAGAGATCAATCGACTGGGGATCGAGCGGGTGTGGGAAAGGATCTCGCAGACCAGCGCCCGAATCCGCGAAGCGCTGCATCAGATACCTGGGATTAGCCTGCATGACCTGGGCAGTAAACATTCGGGCTTGATCGCTTTCAACCTGGCCGGCTGGGAGAGTTTTGAACTCAAGCGGCGCTTGGGCTTAAAGCGCATCAACATCGGTGCCAACGGCGTGGCCTATACGCCGCTGGATATGCAAGCACGTGGGTTGCGCAGTATTGCGCGCCTCTCCGTCAACCCACTCAACACCGATGACGATATCGAACTGTTGATCAAGGCCCTGCATGAATTGAACGCTTAAACCTCGATGTCCACCCACAAGCCCTGGCGCGGCGCGTCTTCGATCAGCGGCGCCACGGGCACCGTGTTGTCAGCATTGAGCAAGTCACCGGGGATAGGCAAATGCTGCTCGGCGTCATCGTCGGCTTCGCGCCGACGCTTGTGCTGCTCCTGCTGACGACGCTGCTCTTCGCGCAACAGAAAGGTCGATTGCTCGGCATCGCCTTTTTTCAGGTCGATCGTGCTCTCGCTGGAGCCCGGTTGAACGGGCACCACCGGCGGAATATCCGGCTTCTGGCGTGCCGGATCGAGTTGCGACGTGACCGGCACAACACTGACGGGCAGCATGGGTGGCAGCATGATAGTTATTCTCCTGATCAACAGGCTGTCGGCGGGTTGCAGGGCGACTTGAGCGCAGGCTCGCCAAGCTGTGACTCAGTCGACACTCGCAAGTGCCCGCCACCCGTCGATTCAGCACTCTGCCCGCCGGCCAAACGGAGTAGTTTTTGTCAGAGTCCTTGGGCGCAAGGGCTTGTTCCGTTAAGATAGTCGGCTTTTTCACGGCGGGAGTCAGGCAGCATGGCGCAGCAGTATCAACCGGGGCAACGCTGGATTAGTGACAGCGAAGCAGAGCTGGGGTTAGGCACCGTTCTGGCACAGGACGGGCGCTTGTTGACCGTGCTCTATCCGGCCACTGGCGACACCCGCCAGTATGCGCTACGGAATGCGCCCCTCACTCGCGTGAGGTTTTCGCCGGGTGACACCATCACCCATTTCGAAGGCTGGAAAATGACCGTACAGGAAGTCGACGACGTCGACGGCCTGCTGGTCTACCACGGCCTCAATGGGCAGAACGAGCAGGTCACCCTGCCGGAAACCCAACTGTCCAACTTCATCCAGTTCCGCCTGGCCAGCGACCGTCTGTTCGCCGGGCAGATCGACCCGCTGGCGTGGTTCTCGCTGCGCTACCACACGCTGGAACACACCAGCCGCCAGTTGCAGTCCTCGTTGTGGGGCCTGGGTGGCGTGCGTGCACAACCTATTGCGCACCAACTGCACATCGCCCGTGAAGTCGCTGACCGTATCGCGCCGCGGGTCTTGCTGGCTGACGAAGTGGGCCTGGGCAAGACCATCGAAGCGGGCCTTGTGATCCATCGCCAACTGCTCTCGGGCCGCGCCAGCCGTGTGCTGATCCTGGTCCCGGAAAACCTGCAGCACCAGTGGCTGGTGGAAATGCGCCGCCGCTTCAACCTGCAGGTCGCGCTGTTCGACGAAGAACGCTTTATCGAAAGCGATGCCACCAACCCGTTCGAAGACACCCAGCTTGCACTCGTTGCGCTGGAATGGCTGGTGGACGACGAGAAAGCCCAGGACGCGTTGTTCGCCGCTGGCTGGGATTTGCTGGTGGTCGACGAAGCGCACCACCTGGTGTGGCATGAAGACAAGGCCAGCGCCGAATACTCGCTGGTCGAACAACTGGCTGAAGTGATCCCAGGCGTGCTGCTGCTCACCGCCACCCCGGAACAACTGGGCCAGGACAGCCACTTTGCGCGCCTGCGCCTGCTGGACCCGAACCGTTTCCACGACCTGCAAGCCTTCCGCGCCGAGAGCGAAAACTATCGCCCGGTGGCCGAAGCCGTGCAGGAGCTGCTCGACAAGGGCCGCCTGTCTCCGGCCGCGCACAAGACCATCCAGGGTTTCCTCGGTAACGAAGGCGAAGCCCTGCTCAGCGCCGTCAACGATGGCGACAGCGAAGTCAGTGCGCGCCTGGTGCGTGAACTGCTCGACCGCCACGGCACCGGTCGCGTGCTGTTCCGCAACACCCGCGCTGCCGTGCAAGGCTTCCCCGAGCGCAAGCTGCACGCCTACCCGCTGCCGAACCCGGATGAGTACCTCGAACTGCCGTTGGGCGAACACGCCGAGCTGTACCCGGAAGTCAGTTTCCAGGCGCAGCCGGATATCGAGGAAGAAAACCGCTGGTGGCGTTTCGACCCGCGTGTCGAGTGGCTGATCGATCAGCTGAAAATGCTCAAGCGCACCAAGGTCCTGGTGATCTGCGCCCACGCCGAAACCGCCATGGACCTGGAAGACGCCTTGCGCGTGCGCTCCGGCATCCCGGCCACGGTGTTCCACGAGGGCATGAACATCCTCGAGCGTGACCGCGCCGCCGCCTACTTTGCCGATGAAGAGTTCGGCGCCCAAGTGCTGATCTGTTCGGAAATCGGCAGTGAAGGCCGCAACTTCCAATTCTCCCACCACCTGGTGCTGTTCGACCTGCCGTCCCACCCCGACCTGCTGGAACAGCGTATCGGTCGTCTGGACCGGATCGGCCAGAAACACGTGATCGAACTGCACGTACCGTACCTGGAAACCAGCCCGCAACAGCGCCTGTTCCAGTGGTACCACGAAGCGCTCAACGCCTTCCTCAACACCTGCCCGACCGGCAACGCCTTGCAGCATCAGTTCGGCCCGCGCCTGCTGCCATTGCTCGAAGCCGCCGACGACGGCGAGTGGCAAGCCTTGATCGACGAAGCCCGTGCCGAGCGCGAACGCCTGGAGCAGGAGCTGCACACCGGTCGTGACCGCTTGCTGGAACTCAACTCCGGCGGCGCCGGTGAAGGCGATGCGCTGGTCGAGGACATCCTTGAGCAAGACGACCAGTTCGCCCTGCCGATCTATATGGAAACCCTGTTCGACGCCTTCGGTATCGACAGCGAAGACCATTCGGAAAACGCGCTGATCTTGAAACCCAGCGAAAAAATGCTCGACGCCAGCTTCCCCCTGGGTGACGACGAAGGTGTAACCATCACCTACGACCGTAACCAGGCGCTGTCGCGTGAAGACATGCAGTTCATCACCTGGGAACACCCGATGGTGCAAGGCGGCATGGACCTGGTGCTGTCCGGTTCCATGGGCAACACCGCCGTGGCGCTGATCAAGAACAAGGCGCTCAAGCCGGGCACCGTGCTGCTGGAACTGCTCTATGTCAGCGAAGTGGTTGCCCCGCGCTCGCTGCAACTGGGCCGTTACCTGCCACCAGCGGCTTTGCGTTGCCTGCTGGACGCCAATGGCAATGACCTGTCCGGTCGGGTGTCGTTCGTGACCTTGAATGACCAGCTCGAAAGCGTGCCACGGGCCAGTGCCAACAAGTTCGTGCAGGCCCAGCGCGATCAGCTCACGCCGCGCATCAATGCCGGTGAAGAGAAAATCGCCCCGCGTCACGCCGAGCGTGTGGCCGAAGCCAAGCGCCGCCTGGCCGCAGACACCGACGAAGAACTGGCGCGCCTGACCGCGCTGCAAGCGGTCAACCCCACCGTGCGTGACAGCGAGCTGGTTGCCTTGCGCAATCAACGCGAGCAAGGCCTGGCCATGCTCGACAAGGCGGCGCTGCGACTGGAAGCGATTCGCGTGTTGGTGGCGGGCTGATCATTCGCTGCCAATTAGGAGGCCCGCTTAGTGCGGGCCTTTTTATTGGTCTTGAGGGCCTCATCGGGGGCAAGCCCCCTCCCACACTGACCGAGTAGAGTTCAGACAACTCGGTCAAATGTGGGAGGGGGCTTGCCCCCGATAGGGTCACCTCGGTCTCATGCCGTTACCGCAGAAGCCGGCACTTGAACCCCACTCAGCCCATCCTTCATGCGCTTGGCATCGCGCACAAAACTACGTGACGCCTGGAACAGAAACAGCATGGTCAAGAACAGCGCCACCGGAATCAGGTACATGGCGTCATGCAACCCCACGGCTTTATACGCCTCAGTCATTTGCTCTGCCCCGGCCGCATACATTGCCGAATGGGCAAAGTGATCGGACAGCGCCCCGACCACCACCGGCCCCATGCCACCGCCGAGCAAATACAGGCCTGCAAAGAATAGCGCCATGGCCGTAGCGCGCAGGCGCGGTTCGACCACGTCCTGGATCGCGGTATACACGCAGGTATAGAAATTGTAGGCAAACAGCCAGCCCACGCTGAACAGCGCGACAAACACGCCAATCTCGATACGCCCGGCATGCAAGGCCCAGGCGGTAGTCACCGTGGAGATGATCAAGCTGCACGCGGCAAACAGCAGACGGCCGTTGGCGACCCGCTGATGGATCTTGTCGGCAATCCAGCCACCCAGGGTCAAGCCCACCAGACCGGTCAAGCCGACGATCACACCGGTGGCGACGGCCGCGTCCTGCAATGGCAGGAGGAAATAGCGTTGCAGCATCGGCACCAGGAACGAGTTGCACGCATACGTGGCAAAGTTAAAGCACAACCCGGCCAGCACCAGCCACAGGAAGGTCGGCACCGCCAGTACGCGGCGGATCGGGCGGTCGACACGCTCCTGGGACACTTGCACGGTTTCCGCCGCGCCGCGTTTAGGCTCTTTGATATAGAACATGAACACCGCCAGGATCATTCCGGGCACGGCGGCGATAAAGAATGGGGCACGCCAGCTATCAAACGCCTTGACCATCGCGCCAATGGTGAAAAACGCCAGCAGCAGCCCCAACGGCAAACCAAGCATGAAAATCCCCATGGCCCGCGCGCGGCGGTGGGCGGGGAACAGGTCGCCGATCAGTGAATTGGCGGCCGGCGCATAGCTGGCTTCCCCGATGCCGATGCCCATGCGCACCAGCAGGAAGGTCCAGAAACTCCCGACCATGCCATTGACCGCCGTCAGCCCGCTCCAGGCAAACAGGCCCCAGCCCATCAATTTGCTGCGCGAGCCGATGTCGGCCAGTCGCCCGAGCGGCAGCCCGGCAAGGGCGTAGACGATGGTAAAGGCGGTGCCGATGATACCGAGCTGAAAGTCGCTCAGGTGCCATTCCATGCGGATCGGCTCGATGATGATCGCGGGGATGGTGCGATCGAAGAAGTTGAACAGATTGGCCAGGAACAGCAGGAACAGAATGCGCCAGGCATTCGCCGCTTGGGTCGAGTTCTGCATGGGTCCGTCTCTTTTATTGTTATGAGCGCTACGATGCCCGATGCATCCTGCCCGGTACCTGCAACATAGTCAGCTGAGGCGGGGTTGTCTGTAATGATTCGTAAAGCTGATAGGGCATGATTTCACCCGGTAACACGGGGATTTGTCCCACAAAAATATAAGTGCGCGCCCCCCTTCCCAACGGCCATGGCACGGATAGAATGGCGAGCCTTCCTGTAACACCCCCAACCTACTTTCTTATTGATGACGCCCATGTCCGAAGCCAGTCCGTGTCTGAATTGCGGTGCCTGCTGTTCACACTTTCGCGTGTCTTTCTTTTGGGGTGAGTGCGCCTCATCCGGGGGCACGGTGCCCGATGATCTGGTGGTGCAGATCAACCCGACCCGGGTGGCAATGATCGGCACCGATCAAAAACCTGCGCGCTGTTGCAGCCTTGAGGGCGAAGTGGGCAAAAGCACCAGTTGCTCGATCTATGCACAACGTTCGAGCCCGTGTCGCGAGTTCGATGCTTCCTGGAGCCAGGGTGTGCAGAACGTTGATTGCGATGCTGCCCGTGCTGCCTTCGGTCTGGCCCCTTTGCAAGCTCCGCCGTTTGAACTGGACCTGCCCATCAGCGCTTAGCACCAAACGCTATGCACAGCATGACAAATTAATTGAGATCAAAATGCCATTACCCATGGCAAATCCCATGAGGCTTCTATACTCGACATGGTAGGTCATCGCCTCTGGCAGTGACGTGGCTCTATGACGGGATACGCTATGGAATGGCTGGGCCAGTATTTTTTCACCGACCTTCCAGACAGCGGGCATTTATTGCTCAATTGCAGTCATAACCCCTTTCTGGTGCTACTGGCGTACCTGGTTGCCTGCGCAGCGGGGTTCGGCACCCTGGACATGGCCGAACGCGTCGGCCATGTAGAAGACCCCACCGCCCGCCGCCACTGGCGCTGGCTGGGAGCGGGCTGCCTGGCGGGCGGGATCTGGTCGACCCATTTCATCAGTATGCTGGCCTTCCAGGCCCCAATCGCCATTCATTACGAATTGCTCACGACGTTTGCCTCGCTGTTGATCGCCCTGATCGCCTCGCTGTTCGCCATGAAAACCCTCAGTCATGCCCATCTGCGTTTGCACCAATACCTGCTGGCTTCGGTATGGATAGGGCTGGGCATCGCGCTGATGCATTACGTGGGCATGGCGGCGATGCGCTCCCAGGCGCAGGTGTACTTTGAATCGCGGTTGTTCATGGCCTCGGTGGCGATTGCCATCGTTGCCAGCCTGGCGGCGTTGCTGCTGTCCAGTTACCTGCGCAACGGTGCCGGGGTGTTTCACCAACTGCTCAAGTACGCCGCCAGCCTGGTTCTTGGCGCGGGGATCCTGAGCATGCACTTCACCGGCATGGCGGCCATGCAAATGTTGGTACCCAGCGGCGCGGACCTGTCATTGCCGGTGGACAACAATCCGGTTCAACTGGGCCTGTCGGTGGCGGTGATTACCCTCTTGGTGATCGGCAGCGGTGTCAGCGCAGCTCTGGCAGACAAAAAACTGCAGCACAAGGAACGTGACCTGCGCCGGGTCAATGCGCTGCTCAGCGAACTCGACCAGGCCCGCGCCTCACTGCAACAAGTGGCCCATTTTGACGCACTGACCAACTTGCTCAACCGCCGTGGTTTCAATCAGATCTTCGCGGAGAAAGTTGCAGAAAAAACCCGAAGCCAAGGCATGATGGCGGTGATTTTCCTCGACATTGACCACTTCAAGCGCATCAATGACAGCCTCGGCCATGACGCTGGCGACCAGTTGCTCACGGTGCTGGCCGGGCATATCAAGGGCTCGATACGTAGCCGTGAGGATGTGGTCGCACGGTTTGGCGGCGATGAGTTCTGCATCCTGATCAATATCCATCACCGTGACGAAGCGCGGCACATGGCCCAGCGCATCATGCAGAAAATGAAAGAACCCATCGAACTGGCCGGCCGCCGCATGGTGATGACTACCAGCATTGGTATCAGCCTGTTCCCCGACGATGGCCACACCTGCGAAGAACTGCTGAAGACCGCCGACCTGGCGCTGTACCAATCCAAGGACACCGGGCGCAACAGCCTGAACTTCTTCAGTTCCAACCTGAAAACCCGCGCCTCCCTGGAACTGCAACTGGAAGAGGAGCTTCGTGCCGCATTGCGCGCACGCACCGAACTGGTGTTGTTCTATCAACCGATCTTCGACATGAAACTGGGCAAGGTCACGCGTCTTGAGGCACTGGTGCGCTGGGAACATCCCCAGCATGGGTTGCTGGCCCCGGACCGGTTTATCGGGATCGCCGAGAACAATGGGCTGATCGCCGAGTTGGACCACTGGGTATTGCGCCAGGCCTGTCACGACCTGAGCCTGTTGTCTGACCGGGGCTACACCGAGCTGACCATGGCCGTGAACTGCTCGGCCCTGAACCTGGCGCGGGACGAACTGGCCGATGAAATCGAAGACGCCCTGCGCTTTGCCGGCGTGGCGGCCAACCGCCTGGAGCTGGAAGTCACCGAAAATGCGCTGATGGGCAATATCAGCAGCACCCTGGCGCTGTTGCGGCAAATCCGCGCCCTGGGGGTCTCCCTGGCGATCGATGATTTCGGCACCGGCTACTCATCCCTGGCCTATCTCAAGCGCCTGCCGCTTAACACCTTGAAGATTGATCGCTCGTTTATCCAGGACATCCCCAAATCCACCGCAGACAGCGAAATCGTCCAGGCGATTATCGGCATGGCCCACACCCTGCACTTGCAGGTGGTGACCGAAGGCGTGGAAACCCAGGCGCAGTTTGAGCTATTGCTCAAGCACGACTGTGACTTCATCCAGGGTTACCTGCTCAGCCCGGCGGTGCCGTTCAACGACATCATCGGTGTGATGCAAGGCATTGCGATGCGCAATCCGCTCTACCCCTTCAGCGTGGAAGGCAATAAAGACAGCACGCCCACCAAAGACCCTGCGCCAGTGCGAATCGGCCCGCCGTCTATTGTCAGGCCAATTCGCTGAAGCCCAAATCAGAATGCTGGTGGTGCGACGACTGCAATCGCCAGTGCCATGGCACACATGGAAACAATTCTTCAGCGGTTTCCCGGCGGCCTGAACTGTTCCCGTGACGTTTACGTCACCCTAGGCTGTGACCTTTCTCTACGGCAAGGTGCCATCACTGGCAACGCGGTTACTCCGCTACACACTTATGGGGACAGAAAAGGCGCACCTTTTTCGCGCACTCCATTCTTACGCCGCCCTTTCCTGGATCAGAATCCAAGGCGAGACCACCACCGCCCACAGGCTTGGATCACGCTCCACCAAGTCCAATGCCCGCGTTGCAGACACTTCGCCAAGGCTCCCTGAAGCCAGCCAGGCGGCGACTTTATCACGGTTGTCTTCAGCCATTCCCTCGGCTGCTTCGATCAAATCCAGTCCGGCATCGACCCACAATAGGGCACCCTTGGCAAAGAACGGCTCTAGCTCCTTCCAGGAAATTTCAGCGGTTTCACCGAGCAGCTTGGCATAGAGGGTGCTAGGTTCTTGCGTCATGGGAGTTCACCTGAGTAAAAAATCGGCGCAATCATAGCCTTCTGACTCAGGCAGAAAAACCCAGTAGCAAATGAGGTAGCGATTGAAAGGGCCGGGAAAGACAGGGAACACCTTGAAAACGGGTGTAAGCCCGCCGCAATTCTGTCTTTTTCTTTCATTTAAGCGACACGCTCAGGTTTTGCCCCCCGTTGCCAGCTTTTCAATTGATCAACCGGCGCTCTACACTGTACCGGTACAGTTGCCAGGGCAATACCGGGGGGATATCCGCGATATCTGATCCGGTTCTGCAGCTCACAAGGCCGCTAGAACTATAAAAAATACAACAGTAAGAGTGGAGCACTATGAATAAGGCTACTAAGCAGATTTCCAAACTGTTTGCCGCTATGGTCCTGGCTGGGGTTGCCGGCCATTCGTTCGCAGCCGACACCATCAAGATCGGCATCGCCGGTCCCAAGACCGGTCCGGTAACGCAATACGGCGACATGCAATTCATGGGTGCCAAGCAAGCCATCAAGGACATCAACGCCAAGGGCGGCGTGGATGGCAAAATGCTTGAAGCCAAGGAATACGACGACGCTTGCGATCCAAAACAAGCGGTCGCCGTAGCCAACAAAGTGGTCAATGACGGTGTCAAGTTCGTAGTCGGCCACCTCTGCTCCAGCTCCACTCAGCCAGCGTCGGATATTTATGAAGACGAAGGCGTCATCATGATTACCCCGGCTGCCACCAGCCCTGAAATCACTTCCCGTGGCTACAAGCTGATTTTCCGCACCATTGGTCTGGACAGCGCACAAGGCCCGGCAGCCGGCAACTACATCGCCGACCACGTGAAACCGAAAATCGTTGCGGTACTGCACGACAAACAGCAGTACGGTGAAGGCATCGCTACCGCCGTGAAAAAGACCCTCGAAGAAAAAGGCACCAAGGTTGCCGTCTTCGAAGGCTTGAACGCCGGCGACAAGGACTTCTCCTCGATCATCCAGAAACTCAAGCAAGCCAACGTCGACTTCGTCTACTACGGCGGCTACCACCCTGAGCTGGGCCTGATCCTGCGCCAGGCCAAGGAAAAAGGCCTGAACGCCAAGTTCATGGGCCCAGAAGGTGTCGGCAACGACTCCATCTCGCAAATCGCCCAAGGCGCTTCCGAAGGCCTGCTGGTGACCCTGCCGAAATCCTTCGACACCGACCCTGCCAACAAAGCCATCGTTGAAGAGTTCACCAAGAACAAGCAGGACCCAACCGGTCCGTTCGTGTTCCCGGCGTACTCCGCGGTTGAAGTCATCGCCGGCGGTATCGCTGCCGCGAAGAGCGAAGACACCGCCAAAGTGGCTGAAGCCATCCACGCCGGCACCTTCAAGACCCCTACCGGCGACCTGAGCTTCGACGCCAAGGGCGACCTGAAGGACTTCAAGTTCGTGGTCTACGAATGGCACTTCGGTAAACCAAAAACCGAAGTTTCCCCTCAGTAAGCCAGGCGTTACTGGTCAACAAGCCCACTGTGCAAGCAGTGGGCTTTGTTTTACGAGGTTTATGGGCCATGTCACCCGCGATCCGGGCGCTGGCTCACCTGAAAATCTTAAAACCGTCACCAGCGGTTCGCTGGCAAACGCTTCGTGCAACCTGGTCACAGAACAGGGCACCGAGCCGGAAATGACTCCACCAGTGAAATGCGTATCGGGTTTTTAGGAGCGCTGTAATGCCTGAGATCTATCATTTTTTCCAACAGCTGGTTAATGGCCTGACCATTGGCAGCACCTATGCCTTGATAGCCATTGGCTACACAATGGTTTACGGCATCATTGGAATGATCAACTTCGCCCATGGCGAGGTATACATGATTGGTTCCTATGTGGCCTTCATCGCCCTTGCCGGGCTGGCCATGATGGGGATCCACTCCCTGCCGCTGTTGATGACCGCTGCGTTCCTGGCATCGATCATCGTGACCAGTGCCTATGGCTACAGTATCGAGCGGGTTGCCTACCGTCCCTTGCGTGGCAGCAACCGTTTGATCCCGCTGATTTCCGCCATCGGCATGTCGATTTTCCTGCAGAACACCGTATTGCTGTCCCAGGACTCCAAGGACAAGTCCATTCCCAACCTGATCCCGGGGAGCATCTCCTTCGGCCCAGGTGGTGCACAAGAAGTGCTGATTTCGTACATGCAGATTCTGGTTTTCGTGGTCACCCTGGTGGCCATGCTGGGCCTGACCCTGTTCATTTCCCGCTCCCGTCTGGGGCGCGCCTGCCGGGCCTGCGCCGAAGACATCAAGATGGCCAACCTGCTGGGCATCAACACCAACAACATCATCGCCCTGACCTTCGTCATTGGTGCTGCGCTGGCGGCCGTGGCGGCCGTGTTGCTGAGCATGCAATACGGCGTGATCAACCCCAACGCCGGTTTCCTGGTGGGCCTCAAGGCCTTTACCGCAGCGGTATTGGGCGGCATCGGCAGCATTCCGGGCGCCATGCTCGGCGGGCTGGTGCTGGGTGTGGCCGAAGCCTTTGGCGCCGATATCTTCGGCGACCAGTACAAGGACGTCGTAGCGTTCGGCCTGTTGGTTCTGGTGCTGTTGTTCCGTCCGACCGGCATCCTGGGCCGTCCGGAGGTTGAGAAAGTATGAGCAGATATCTTAAATCGGCGTTTTTCAGCGCCTTGCTGGTATGGGCCGTGGCCTTCCCGGTACTCGGCCTCAAGCTGAGCATTGTTGGCATCAACCTGGAAGTGCATGGCACCGGGCCCGTGACCCTGACCGTCATCGCCTTGTGTTCGGTGCTGATGTTTCTGCGCGTGCTGTTCACCCAGCAGGTCGGTGCCTTGTTCAAGGGCAACCGTGCTCCGTTGGTGTCGCCCAAGGTCAGCCAATTCCTGACCCTGCCGCGCACCCAGCGCTACATCATCATCGGCCTGATTATCGCCGCGCTGATCTGGCCGTTCTTCGGCTCACGCGGTGCGGTCGACATTGCGACGCTGATCCTGATCTACGTGTTGCTGGGCCTGGGCCTGAACATCGTGGTGGGCCTGGCCGGCCTGCTCGACCTTGGTTACGTGGGCTTTTACGCCGTGGGTGCCTACACCTACGCGCTGCTCTCGCACTACCTGGGTTGGAGCTTCTGGATCTGCCTGCCGCTGGCCGGCATGGCGGCCGCTACGTTCGGCTTCCTGCTGGGCTTCCCGGTGCTGCGCCTGCGCGGTGACTACCTGGCCATCGTGACCCTGGGCTTCGGTGAGATCATCCGCCTGTTCCTGCGTAACCTAACCGATATCACCGGTGGGCCCAACGGTATCAGCAGCATTCCCAAGCCAACGTTCTTCGGGCTGTCGTTCGACCGCACCGCCGCTGAAGGTATGCAGACCTTCCACGAGTACTTCGGGATCGCCTACAACCCGGTCAGCAAAGTGGTGTTCCTGTACCTGGTGGCGCTGCTATTGGCGTTGGCGGCACTGTTCGTGATCAACCGTTTGCTGCGCATGCCCATCGGCCGTGCGTGGGAAGCGTTGCGCGAAGATGAAATCGCCTGCCGTGCCCTGGGCCTGAACCCGACCATCATCAAGCTTTCCGCGTTCACCCTGGGCGCCGCGTTCGCCGGTTTCGCCGGCAGCTTCTTCGCTGCGCGCCAGGGCCTGGTTACCCCGGAGTCGTTCACCTTTATCGAGTCGGCGATCATTCTCGCGATCGTGGTATTGGGTGGCATGGGCTCGCAACTGGGCGTGATCCTGGCGGCGATCGTGATGATCCTGCTGCCGGAAATGATGCGTGAGTTCAGCGAATACCGCATGTTGATGTTCGGCGCCATGATGGTGCTGATGATGATCTGGCGCCCTCAAGGCCTGCTGCCCATGCAACGTCCACACATGGAGCTGCGCAAATGAGCCGCGAGATCCTGAAAGTTGAAAACTTGAGCATGCGCTTCGGCGGCTTGCTGGCGGTCAATGGCGTGGCCCTGACCGTGAAAGAGAAACAGGTCGTGGCGCTGATCGGCCCCAACGGTGCCGGCAAGACCACGGTGTTCAACTGCCTCACCGGCTTCTACAAGCCGAGCGGCGGCAGCATCCTGCTGGACGGCCAACCGATCCAGGGCCTGGCGGGTCACGAGATCGCTCGCAAGGGCGTGGTGCGTACCTTCCAGAACGTGCGGTTGTTCAAGGACATGACCGCAGTCGAGAATCTGTTGATCGCTCAGCATCGTCACTTGAACACCAACTTCTTCGCGGGCCTGTTCAAGACCCCAGCGTTCCGCAAGAGCGAGCGCGAGGCCATGGAATACGCGGCGTACTGGCTGGACAAGGTCAACCTGACCGAGTTTGCCAACCGCCCGGCAGGCACCCTCGCCTACGGCCAGCAGCGTCGCCTGGAAATCGCCCGTTGCATGATGACCCGCCCGCGGATCCTCATGCTCGACGAACCTGCCGCGGGCCTGAACCCCAAGGAAACCGAAGACCTCAAGGCGCTGATCAGCGTGCTGCGTGAGGAAAACAACGCCACGGTGCTGTTGATCGAACACGACATGAAACTGGTCATGAGCATTTCCGACCATATTGTGGTGATCAACCAGGGCACGCCGCTGGCCGACGGCACGCCGGAGCAGATCCGCGACAATCCTGAAGTGATCAAAGCCTATCTGGGGGAAGCGTAAAATGTTGCAGTTCGAAAACGTTTCCACGTTCTACGGCAAGATCCAGGCCCTGCACGACGTCAATGTCGAAGTGCGCCAGGGTGAGATCGTCACCCTGATCGGCGCCAACGGTGCCGGCAAATCCACCTTGCTGATGACCCTGTGCGGTTCGCCGCAAGCCTACAGCGGCAGCATCCGCTACATGGGTGAAGAGCTGGTGGGCAGGCACTGCGCCGAAATCATGCGCAAGAGCATTGCCGTGGTACCGGAAGGCCGCCGCGTGTTCTCGCGCCTGACCGTGGAAGAGAACCTGGTCATGGGCGGGTTCTTTACCGACAAGGGCGACTACCAGGAACAGATGGACAAGGTGCTGCACCTGTTCCCCCGCCTCAAGGAACGCTTCAGCCAGCGCGGCGGCACCATGTCGGGCGGCGAGCAGCAAATGCTCGCCATCGGCCGGGCGCTGATGAGCAAGCCCAAGCTGTTGCTGCTGGACGAGCCCTCCCTGGGCCTGGCACCGATCATCATCCAGCAGATCTTCGATATCATCGAACAGCTGCGCAAGGACGGGGTGACGGTGTTTTTGGTGGAGCAAAACGCCAACCAGGCATTGAAAATCGCTGACCGGGCCTATGTGCTGGAAAACGGCCGGGTGGTGATGCAGGGCACTGGCGAGCAACTGCTGACGGACCCGAAGGTGCGAGAGGCATATCTGGGAGGTTAAAACCCGGTTACTGAGTAAACTGGATCTAAATGTGGGAGGGGGCTTGCCCCCCGATAACGGTATATCAGTCACATGTCCTGTGCCTGACACACTGTCATCGGGAGCAAGCCCCCTCCCACATTTTGTTTTGCGTAACTTGAAAAAAATTCGACTGGTTTTGTAACGAACTCAATCCCCCTCTCTCTAGTGGTGCAAGCAGGCAATCAAGCCTGCGCATTCGACCACTGCTGGAGACACACCATGACCACCAAACTGTCCGCCGCCACCCTCGTCCTCGCCCTGGGTTCGGCCCTGAGCCTGTCTGCCCTGAGCACCACTGCCCACGCAGCCGATGACATGCAGAAATGCTTCGGCGTGGCTGAAGCCGGCAAGAACGATTGCGCCGCAGGCGCCGGCACCTCTTGCGCCGGCACCTCCAAAACCAAGGACCAGGCCAATGCCTGGAAGCTGGTCCCCGCCGGTACCTGCACCAAGACCCCAAGCACCACCTCGCCGACCGGCTTCGGC
This sequence comes from Pseudomonas sp. HN8-3, assembly GCF_020790195.1. Classification (NCBI taxonomy): domain Bacteria; kingdom Pseudomonadati; phylum Pseudomonadota; class Gammaproteobacteria; order Pseudomonadales; family Pseudomonadaceae; genus Pseudomonas; species Pseudomonas sp. HN8-3. The sequence goes on along the minus strand of NZ_CP086206.1, from coordinate 1,533,610 downwards.
CAGGAAACCGAATTCACTGCCAAATCCTGAAACCTTGTGCAGCCTGAGTACTGATGATGACGCCTACATCCCCTTACACGGTCTCACCGACTCAGGTGCCCGGCCTGCCCTTGCGGGCCGGGCTGGGGTTGAAGACCGAGCACTTTACCCAAGTGCTTGAGACCGGCCCTGATATCGGTTTTTTTGAAGTACACGCCGAAAACTACATGGTGGCCGGTGGCCCGTTTCATCACTACCTGGGATTGATCCGTGAGCAGTACCCGCTGTCGTTGCACGGCGTGGGCCTGTCCATCGGCGGCGAAGCTGCCCTGGATCGCGAACACCTGGCACGCTTGGCGACGTTGATCGAGCGCTATCAACCCCAGTCTTTTTCCGAACACCTGGCCTGGTCCAGTCACGGCCCGGTGTTTCTCAACGACTTGCTGCCGCTGGCTTACGACGCCACCACTCTGAGCCGGGTGTGCGCACATGTTGACCAGGTGCAGAGCACACTCAAGCGGCCGATGCTGCTGGAGAATCCCTCGACCTACCTGCAGTTCCAGCGCTCTACCCTGGATGAAACCGACTTCATCAGCGAGGTAATCCGCCGTACCGGTTGCGGCCTGCTGCTCGACGTCAACAATGTCTACGTATCCTGCATCAATCACCAGCGCGATCCATCGGCCTACATCGACGCCCTGCCCTTGCACGCAGTGGGGGAGATTCATCTGGCCGGCTTTGCCGAAGACACAGACAGCCTGGGCGACCGCCTGCTGATCGATGACCACGGCGCGCCTATCGATAACGCCGTGTGGCAACTGTACGAGCACGTGCTGGCGCGGACCGGTCCGGTAGCTACGTTGATCGAGCGGGATAACCAGGTGCCGCCCTTCAGCGTATTGCAGGCCGAAGCCCGGCAGGCTGAAAGCTATTTGTCGCAGGTGGCCCGATGAGCCTTCAACAGGCATTCGCCCACGCGCTGCTGACGCCGGACGCAACCTGCCCCGAGGAGGTGTTCAGCAGCAACGGGGCCGACCCGGCGAGTCGCTTCGCGGTGTATCGCAATAATGTCCACAGCGCGTTGATAAATGCGCTCGTCGCCGCCTATCCGGTGACGCGGCAACTGGTTGGCGATGAGTTTTTCCACGCCATGGCCAGCCTGTATGTCCAGGCTCACCCGCCCACCAGCCCTTTGATCAGCGAATACGGCAGCACGTTGGCAGCGTTTATCCAGCGCTTCGAACCGGCCTCAAGCGTGCCATACCTAGCAGATATCGCTCGGCTGGAGCACCTGCGGGTTCGGGCTTATCACGCGGCGGATCGCCAGGCACTGGATCAGCACAGCGTGCTCCAACAACTGCAAGGCTGCGCGCAGCTGGGGCAATTGCGGGTGCGACTGCATCCATCCCTCGAAACATTGGAATCTCCCTACGCGATCGTGTCGGTTTGGGCTGCGCACCAGACCGACGGGGTTATCGCCACCTTGAACCCATGGTACGCCCAAGGCGCGCTGGTCCTGCGCCACGGGTTGGCGGTCAAGGTGTTCGCCATCGACAGCGGCTCGGTGACGTTTATCAACCGCCTCAACCAAGGCGCCGGGCTGGAGTTGGCCATCGCTGACGCCCTTGAAGCCTCAGCCGAATTCGACTTGCACCAATGTCTCACGCTGCTGATCAGCCACGACGCCATTACTCATTTGCATCTGCCACCCAAGGTATCGCCATGAACACTCCCGCTCCGTGCCTGGTAAAACGAACCGTCGCACTGTTTGAAAAAATCCCCTACAGCCTGATCGCGTTTATTGCGCGCTTCTCCATTGCCGCAGTGTTCTGGAAATCCGGGCAGACCAAGGTCGAAGGCTTTGCCATTGACGTGATCAGCGGCACATTCCAAGTCGGTGAACCCAAGCTCGCCGCCTCGACACTCTGGTTGTTTCGCAGCGAATATCAGTTGCCCCTGGTGCCGCCGGAGGTGGCCGCGTACCTGGCAACCTTTGCCGAGCACTTTTTCCCGGTATTGATCCTGCTGGGGTTTGCCACACGCTTCTCGGCCCTGGCCCTGATCGGCATGACCTTGACCATTCAGTTGTTCGTCTACCCTGACGCCTACCCCACGCACGGCACCTGGCTCGCGCTGTTGTTGCTGTTGCTCGCCAAGGGGCCAGGCCGCTTGTCCATCGACCACCTAATGGCCCGTCGCTTGCGTTAAAGCCGATCCAGCGCCTCGCCGCTGCGCCGGAACCAATCCACCAGGTAATCGACCAGCACCTGGGTGCGTCTCGGCAGGCCCCCCTGGTAGGGATGAACCAGGTACATCGGCATTCGGCGTGTCTGATAGTCGCGCAGGATCCAGCGCAATCGCCCATCGGCCAACTCCGTCGGCAACACGTAGGACGGCAGGCGGGCGATACCGGCGCCCACCAGGGCGGCTTTTTTCAGCAGGTTGTAATGGTTGGAGGCAAACGTGCCGCTCACCCGCACTCGCAGTAATTCATGCTGCTGGTGATACAACCACTCCTCACGACCGCTGTAGTGACTGTTGAGCAAGCAGCTGTGCGTCGACAGGTCCGCCGGGGTCAGCGGTTCGCCATGCTGCTCCAGATACGCCGGGCTGGCGCAGGTCACCTCGTGCCAGGCCAGTAAAGGCTTGGCGACCAGGCGTTCATTTTCGATGGCAGCCGCGCGCACGCCCAAGTCAAAGCCATCGCGCGCCAAGTCTCGGTAGCTGTTGTTAAGCTCCAGCTCGATCTGCACCTGCGGATATTGCCGGGAAAACTCCAGCAACAAGCCATCGAAGAAGGTTTCGCCCAGCGACACCGGCACGGTCATACGCACAGGGCCGGCCAAATCATCCTTGAGCCGCGCCAACGCCTGCCGCGCGCGTTCTACCTGTACCACCAGCGCTTGTGCCTGGGGCAGCAACGCCGCGCCGGCCGCGGTGAGGCTGAGCTTGCGGGTGGTGCGGTGCAACAGCACCACGGCAAACTGCGCTTCCAACTGGCTGATGCGCTTGGACAACTGCCCTTTGCTGCAGCCCAGCTGTTCGGCCGCCACGGTGAAACTGCCCGCTTCGATCAGCACAGCAAAGGCTGCCAGATCATCCATTTCGCTCATGGATTGTTTCCATTTGAAAACCAAAGGTTGCCTATTAGCGCGTTTATTCGCCTGAAAAGCCACACTAGACTGGACCTTCAGTTAACCCCCTGGAGGAACAGCACGATGAAAATCCTATTGATTGGTGCCAGCGGCACCATAGGTTCAGCGGTCAAGGCAGAGTTGGCGCAACGCCACGAAGTGATCAGCATCGGCCGTACCAGTGGCGACTTCCAGGTGGACATCAGCGATAGCGCCTCGATACGCAGGCTGTTCGAGCAGACCGGCAAGTTCGACGCTCTGATCTGCGCCGCAGGCAGTGTGAACTTCGTGGCACTGGGAGAGATGAGCGACAGCGATTTCGAACTGGGCCTGCGTGACAAGCTGATGGGCCAGGTCAACCTGCTGCTGATCGGACGCGAATACGCCAATGACGGTGCCTCGTTTACGTTCACCAGCGGCATTCTCAACCGCGACCCGATCCGTACCGGTGCCTCGGCCGCGCTGGTCAACGGCGCGCTGGATGCCTTTGTCAAAGCCGCGGCGATCGAGTTGCCACGGGGCTTGCGTGTCAATTCGGTGAGCCCGACAGTGCTGCTGGAAGCCATGGGCAGCTACGCTCCATACTTTCGTGGGTACAAACCGGTGCCTGGTGCAGATGTGGCGTTGGCCTACTCGAAGAGTGTCGAGGGCTTGCAGACAGGGCAGACCTTTATCGTGGGCTGACCTGCCAAAGAAGGTTCTCGGTACCTGCCACCTTTAGTGCAGGTACCGAGTTGCCCATTCCGCAGCCAAGTCTTTGGGCACGGCTACTCTTAAGCTGCCCCCCATAATCCCTTGAACGTGGCTGGTGTATAAACGGCGACCATCGATATAAAGCGTCATCTGCTTTCCGAAGGTCAGCGTGGTAATGGCTGTGGTACGCGCCTTGGCCTCTTCGCTTAACGTAATGCTGGCCGATACGGTATCCGCATTCAGATTGTGGATACTCTTGAGTTCAAGCGAGATCTCGGTGAAGTCATTAGCCGACGAATACTCCAACCTCGCGGCGTCCTCAGCAAACACCGAAACGCTGGCAAACAGCAGTCCATATGCGCTCCATTTATTTGTCATCGCAACGCTCCCAGGCAAAGTCATCAACCCTTGCATACCGCCCCCGTCCTTGCATCAGTAAAGGCTTAAAGGCTGACGTATGCCGCAGGTATTGGTTTCGAGCTGTTTACAGACTTGTGGTGCGACGCGAGGCTGCGTAACGTGGCGGCACTTGTTTTGGAGACCCGATCAATGCGCGCCGCCCGTACTCTTGCACTGTTTGCCCTGCTGCCCCTGTTCACCGCTTGCCAGATGTTCGAGAGCGAGCCGGCCAAACCGTCTACTGCCGGGCTGACCCGTATGCAGGGTGAGTTGACCGCTGTGGAGGGCAAATTGTTGTTCCAACCGTGCGGCGACAAACGCAACTATGTGGTCAACGACACCGGCGGCACCAGCATCCTGCAGGAAGCCGCGTCCCTGGCCGGCCAGCAAGGCGCGTTGTTTGCCGACCTGCGCGGCAAGTTTTCCGGGGTTGCCAGCGGCACCCAGGGTTCGCTCGACCTGCAACAACTCTATCGCGTAGAGCGCTCGACCTCAGCCTGCGACGATCCGGACTTCAAGCGCATGATCCTGCGCGCCAACGGCCATAAGCCGGCCTGGGCAATGAATGTCACAGCCAAGGGCATGGTGCTGGAACGCGAAGGCCAGCCACCGCTGGCGGTGCCCTACGTCGAAGAACAACTGGGCGATGGGCGCTTCAACCTGATGACCGAAGCCAATAACCAGCACATCGAACTGTGGGTGGCGCCCCAGCGCTGCGTCGACAGCGTGAGCGGCAGCCTGCAACACATGAGCGCCGAGTTGCGGGTGAACGGCCAGGTGCAGCGTGGCTGCGCGGCGTTTGGCGGCTCCCGGGACGACTGATTGTGCCTTGGGCTGTTTTAACCTGACGGAAAACCACCTTTGGGGCTTATAATCGCCGGTTTGCAAAACAGCCGGCCTCCTTGCCCGCCGCCTACCGGATCCTGTCATGTTACGAATCACCGAACTCAAGCTGCCCATCGACCATCCCGAAGAAGACCTGCGGCCTGCCATCGTGCAGCGCCTGGGCATCGCCAGTGATGACCTGCTCGATTTCACCCTGTTCAAACGCAGCTACGACGCCCGTAAAAAGTCGTCGGAGCTGTGCTTCATCTACACCGTCGACCTGAACGTCAAGGGCGAAGCCGCCCTGCTGCTCAAGTTTGCCGATGACCGCAACGTCAATCCCGCGCCGGATGTCAGCTACAAGGTCGTGGGCCAGGCGCCGGCAGGCTTGGTTGAACGGCCGATCGTGGTGGGTTTTGGCCCCTGCGGGATCTTCGCCGGGCTTCTGCTGGCGCAGATGGGCTTCAAGCCGATCATCCTCGAACGCGGCAAGGAAGTGCGCCAACGCACCAAGGACACCTGGGGCCTGTGGCGTAAAAGCGTGCTCAACCCCGAGTCCAACGTGCAGTTCGGTGAAGGCGGTGCCGGGACCTTCTCCGACGGCAAGCTGTACAGCCAGATCAAGGACCCGAAATTCCACGGCCGCAAAGTGCTGCACGAGTTCGTCAAGGCCGGTGCACCGGAAGAGATCCTCTATGTCAGCAAGCCGCATATCGGCACTTTCCGCCTGACCGGCGTGGTAGAGAACATGCGCGAGCAAATCATCGCCCTGGGCGGTGAAGTGCGCTTTGAACAACGGGTCACGGATGTGTTGATCGAAGACGGACAGTTGAACGGCGTGGTCATCGACGGCGGCGAGCAGATCCTTTCCAGGCACGTGATTCTTGCCCTGGGCCACAGCGCCCGTGACACCTTCCGTATGCTCCATGATCGCGGCGTGTACATGGAGGCCAAGCCGTTCTCGGTGGGCTTCCGTATCGAACACCCACAGTCGCTGATCGACGCCGCACGCCTGGGCAAATACGCAGGCCATCCGAAACTGGGCGCAGCGGACTACAAGCTGGTGCACCACGCCAAGAATGGTCGCTCGGTCTACAGTTTCTGCATGTGCCCTGGCGGTACCGTGGTGGCTGCGACCTCAGAACCGAACCGCGTCGTGACAAACGGCATGAGTCAGTATTCGCGTAATGAACGCAACGCCAACTCCGGCATCGTGGTCGGCATCACCCCCGAGGTGGATTACCCGGGCGGCCCGCTGGCCGGTATCGAGTTGCAGGAGCGCCTGGAGTCCCACGCCTATATCCTCGGCGGCAGCAACTACGAGGCACCGGCGCAACTGGTGGGGGACTTTATCGCCGGCAAACCGTCCACTGCCATCGGCAGTGTGGAGCCGTCCTACAAGCCCGGCGTGTCCCTGGGCGACCTGGCCCTGGCCTTGCCGGACTTCGCCATCGAAGCCATCCGCGAAGCGTTGCCGGCGTTCGAAAAGCAGATCAAAGGCTATTCGCTGCACGATGCAGTGTTGACCGGCATCGAGACTCGCACTTCGTCACCCTTGCGCATTACCCGCGATGAGTCGATGCAGAGCCTAAACGTCAAAGGCCTGTTCCCGGCCGGGGAAGGCGCGGGTTACGCCGGTGGGATTCTGTCGGCAGGTGTCGACGGGATTCGGATTGCCGAGGCGTTGGCGCGGGATATGTTGGGCATCGAAGCCTGAGAACACTGTAGTGAAAAATGTGGGAGGGGCTTGCTCCCGATAGCAGTGGTTCAGTCACAGTATTTTTGACTGACACACCGCAATCGGGAGCAAGCCCCCTCCCACATTTTGATTTGCGCCGGGTCAGATATTGGCGCGCAGGATCGTTTCGGGCAGCGACTCGCCCTGCTCGACACTCGCAGCCACCGCCGCGATCAAGCTCTCCAACTCATACCCCTGCCCCGCCAACCACGCCTGATCGTAATAGGTCGTGGCATAACGCTCGCCGCCATCACACAAGATCGCTACGATCGAGCCCGATTCTCCCGCCGCTTTCATCTGGTGCGCTGCTACCAACGCGCCGATCAGGTTGGTCCCGCTGGAACCGCCGACCCGTCGTCCCAAACGCCCAGCCAGGTAATGCATGGCCGCCAATGACAAGGCGTCTGGCACCTTGACCATCGCATCAATCACCGCCGGCAGAAACGACGCCTCGACACGCGGGCGACCAATCCCTTCGATTCGCGAACCACACTCCAGGCGCAGGCTGGCGTCGCCGCTCTGGTAGAAGTCGAAAAACACCGAGCGCTCGGCATCGGCACACAGCACGCGGGTGCAATGCTGGCGATAACGTACGTAGCGGCCCAGTGTCGCGGTGGTGCCGCCAGTGCCGGGGCTGGAAATCAACCAACTGGGCTCCGGGTGCTGCTCGAAGCGCATCTGCTGGAAGATCGATTCGGCAATGTTGTTGTTTGCGCGCCAGTCGGTAGCACGCTCGGCGTAGGTGAACTGGTCCATGAAGTGACCACCACTTTCCTGGGCCAGGCGTTCGGATTCGGCGTAGATCTGCGTCGGGTCCTGAACCAGATGGCTCTTGCCACCGTAAAAGGCGATCTGGGCGATCTTTTCCTGGGAGGTGGTGGCCGGCATGACGGCAATGAACGGCAACCCCAACAGGCGAGCGAAGTAGGCTTCAGAGATGGCTGTGGAACCGCTGGACGCTTCGATCACCGGGGCGCCCGGCTTGAGCCATCCATTGCACAGCGCGTACAAAAACAGCGAGCGAGCCAGCCGGTGTTTCAGGCTGCCTGTGGGGTGGCTGGATTCGTCCTTGAAGTACAACTCGATGCCGGGCAACCCAGGTAACGGCAACGGGATCAGGTGGGTGTCGGCGCTCCGCTGGAAGTCCGCTTCAATGATGCGAATGGCTTCGCGGGCCCAGGTACGGTGGTCGCTCATGGTGGACTCTCTAAGGTTTTCAGCCTGAATCTTAAGATGTTTCGTACACCTCACACAGATACAGTACCGACTCAATTTGACACACAACTGCTAGTCTTTTACGCATCTACAACCCGACTCATCTCTTATAACAAATAAGAATATAACTTTTGTTTTAACAACTAACTGTACGGGTTAGGGTACCCACCTATTGAACCTCAAATGGAGAGCATCCCTTGCCTCTGCGTAGCACTTTTACTCGTTTCTTCCAGCTGGAAGCCGCCAGTGGTCTGTTGTTGATCGCCGCTGCCGCTTTGGCGCTGATCATCAACAACTCACCGTTGTCGCACCTGTACAACGCGTTTCTCGATACACCTGTGGTTGCCCAGGTCGGCGCGTTGAAAATCGCCAAGCCGGCACTGCTGTGGATAAACGACGGCCTGATGGCTCTGTTTTTCCTGCTGATCGGCCTGGAGGTCAAACGCGAACTGCTCGATGGTCACCTCTCCAAGCCTTCCCAGGTTGTGCTGCCCGGCGCAGCGGCCATCGGCGGCATGGTGGTGCCTGCGCTGATCTACTGGGCGCTGAACAAGGACAACCCGGCCGCCCTCGCCGGCTGGGCGATCCCGATGGCCACGGATATCGCGTTCGCTCTGGGCGTGCTGGCACTGCTGGGCAAGCGCGTACCGGTGTCGCTGAAGTTGTTCCTGATGACCCTGGCAATCATTGATGACCTCGGCGCCATCATCGTCATCGCGCTGTTCTATTCCGCTGACTTGTCCGGCGCGTCCCTGGCGGGCGCGGGGGCTTGCTTGATTGCCTTGATTGCGATGAATCGCCTGGGCGTGATCAAGCTTGGGCCTTACCTGATCATCGGCCTGATCCTGTGGGTGTGCGTACTCAAGAGCGGTGTGCATGCCACACTGGCCGGTGTGACCCTGGCATTCTGCATTCCACTGCGCACCCGGAATGCCGAAACCTCACCGCTGCTGACCCTGGAGCACGCCCTGCACCCGTGGGTGGCCTACGCCATCCTGCCGTTGTTCGCGTTCGCCAATGCCGGGGTTTCCCTCACCGGCGTGAGCCTGGAGAGCTTCACCCATTCCGTGCCCATGGGCATCGCCGCCGGCCTGTTGATCGGCAAGACCATCGGTGTGTTCGGCCTCACTTGGCTGGCGATCAAGACGGGTATCGCGTCCCTGCCCAGCGGCGCCAACTGGGGTCAGGTTCTTGGCGTGGCTGTTCTGTGCGGTATCGGCTTCACCATGAGCCTGTTTGTCGGCTCCCTGGCGTTTGTGCCGGGTGCCAGCGAGTTTGCCGGTGAAGACCGCATGGGGATTCTGACCGGATCGATCCTGGCAGCCTTTATCGGGTATGCGGTGACGGCGATGGCGAGTCGCAAAAAAGCCTGAGCCCCTGGGAAAGCAGCATAAAAAAACCCCAACCGGTCACCCGGTTGGGGTTTTCTTTGCCCGATTACTTACCGCTTAGCGAGTAACGCGGCTGGTACCGTCAACGGTCATGATGCGTACGCGGTCACCGATGCGGAAGATTTCATTTTCCTGCACGGCTTGTACGTAGGCGCGCATGCTGCCGTCGTCTTCGCGCACGGTGATTTCCACGCCCTGGGTGCGGGTCAGGCCTTCTTCGGTGGCCGAGCCCAGCAGGCCGCCCGCGACCGCGCCGATTACAGCGGTGACGATGCTGCCACGGCCGCCACCGATGGCGCTGCCGCCAACACCACCGATGACTGCGCCAGCAGCGCCGCCGATTGGGGTCTTGGTGCCTTCGATTTTCACCGGACGCAGGGATTCGATGGTACCCATGCGCACGGTCTGAACGCGACGCGCCTCATCACGGGAGTACGAGTCGCCGGTCAGACTCGAGGCGCAGCCACCCAACAGCAATGACAGGGTGGTAAAGCAGGCAACTAGTAAAACGGACTTACGCATAGCATCAACTCCAAAGGACAGGTATTCATTAAACGCTGTGGCTTGGCGCCTGTCACGGCAAGCCGGGCAGAAAATTGCTTTCATTCAGCCTGAGTACAGACTGCCAGCACCAGAAAACACGACGAACGGTAGCCTGGCTGGGGGGACGCAACGGTGCCATCCGCTGCTTGATCATTGTAGCCGCACAATCAAAAGCGCCGAAGTCTCCTGAATAGAGACGTCGGCGCAATGGGCATGATTCAGGCGCAATGACGAAAGGTGACGCTCAGGGCGCCAGACGCTCGCGGATCCATTGAGCGTCTTGTACACGATAGTTGAGACGATCATGCAGGCGGCTGGCGCGGCCCTGCCAGAACTCGATGCGCTCGGGCAGCAAACGGTACCCACCCCAATGCTCGGGGCAATCGGGCTGGGTATCGCTGAAACGCTGTTCGGTGGCCTTGAGCAGATCGTGCAGCTCTTCACGGTCACGAATGACCCTGCTCTGCGGGGATGCCCAGGCGCCGAGGCGGCTGCCCAACGGGCGCATCTGGTAATAGGCATCCGACTCTTCAGGGGTGACCTTGACCACGCGCCCTTCAATACGCACCTGGCGTTCCAGGGTCGGCCAGAAGAACGTCATGGCCGCAAACGGCCGCGCCGCAAGTTGCTCACCCTTGGCGCTCTGGTAGTTGGTGAAGAAGGTAAAGCCCTGTGCATCCAGGCCCTTGAGCAACAGGATGCGACAGTGCGGGCGACCGTCCTGGTCGACCGTCGCCAGGGTCATGGCATTGGCCTCCACCGGCGGCTGTTCGGTTTTCACCGCGTCGCCAAACCATTGGTGGAACAACGCAAACGGCTCGCCGGGGGCCTGGGCCTCGCTCAAACCGTCCCGTGTGTAGTCACGGCGCATATCAGCCAGTGCCTGGGTCATGCGGCTTTATCCTTATGGTTCAACGGCTCAGTTTTTCGCCTGGTCGTTCGAAGCGGGTGCAGCAGCCTTGGCTTTGGTTGCAGCCGGCTTCTTCGCAGCAGGTTTGGCCGCGGCCTTTTTAGCCGCTGGCTTGGCGGCCGCTTTCTTGGCCGGAGCCTTCTTGGCTGGTGCTTTTGCCGCTGGTGCCGGGGCTGGAGCATTCTGCACGGCAACCATTTCAGCAACCGGTGGCGTCTTGCCCGAATTGTACTGGCTCAGCAGTGCAAGCATCGTTGTACGCTGAGTGAACATGATTTCCATGCGACGATTCAGCGCACGCCCCTGGTTGCTGTCGTTGGCGGCACGCGGCATAAGGTCGCCCATGCCACGCAGCATCAAGCGGTCCTGCTTCAAACCACTGAGGCTGAAGATCGAAGCAATCGACTGCGCACGCTCCTTGCTCAACGCCTGGCTCGCAGGAGCGCTGCCGGTGGCATCGACGTGGCCCAGAACCAGTACGGCGGTCTTGGGATCAGCCTCAACGGCCTTGGCCACACGAGTGAACGGGCCCAAAGTCACCGGCAGCAGCATCGCCGGACGCTTCGGGTTGTAGGAACCGTCTACCGGGGCAATCACGACCAGCACGTTGTCGCGACGCTCCAGTTGCAGCGAACTGCCCTTGATGGCCTCGCGCAGGCGTGGCTCGTAGTCGTCCAGCCAGGCTTGGGTGATTTTCGGGTCAGGCATTGGCACATTGGTCACGTCGACCTTGGCCAACGGCTTTGGCTTGCTTTCGAACGGCCACCACCAGCGGGGTTCGGCGTCGGTCTTGGCGACGACAGGTGCCGCGTCGGAAGTCGGGGTTGCGGCCTTCAGGTCGGCTTTCAGGTCGGCCTTGGCATCGGCGGCTTTTTCTTCGGCACTCTTGGTGGAGAACGGCCACCAGCTGTAGCCGGTATCAGCCTTGGCGGGCGAAGCAGGTGCAGCAGCAGCGGCGACAGGTTCAACAGGCTTGGCGCCAGCAGCTGGTTTGGCATCCGGCTTGGCGTCGGTTTGGGTCACTGCGTCCTTGGTCGCAGGCTTGTCCGATCCAAATGACCACCAATGCCCACCTTCGGCATCATTTTGTGGAGTTTGTGCGCAACCTGTAATAGTGAGGCATAGCGCCAGTGCCAAGGACTTGTTCGATAACATGAGATATCCACAAAATGAGAAAAAACCAGGGGGCCTGATGACCCGTTAAACAGACGCTTAAAGAACATTCAAGTTACAACATGTCGTTCAGCATCTTTTTATACTTGCCTTTGTAACAAAAAATTGTGAAACAGCAAGGGGTTTATAGACAACCGGCCAATATTCCGACCAACTTCTGCGCACGCGGGTCCATAAGTACGTAAGGGCCCAGGGTATTAGTCACAAAACCGAACGCTACATCATGTTCAGGGTCGGCAAAACCCACTGAGCCCCCTGCGCCGGGATGCCCGAAAGCACGTGGCCCGAGGCCGAACGTGGCATTGGGCAGCTGCGGTTGATCCAACATGCAGCCCAGGCCGAAACGGGTTTGGGTCAATAAGGTTTTATCCGGCCCAATACTGTGTTCACGGGTCAATTGTTCGAGCATGTCGCTTTCCAGCAAACTACCGTCCAACAAACCGCTATAAAACCCGGCCAGGCTGCGCGCATTACCGTGACCATTTGCCGCGGGCTGCTGCATGCGTCGCCATTCGGGCTTATTAGTACTGGTCAGAATAGACGGTGGATTGGCAAATGCCCGTGTGGTCATCGCCGCCGGTTCGCGCATCATTACTTGAAGTAACCGTTGCGCGGCCTCATCCCCCATATTGCCCTTGCTGCGCGCTATATGGGCCACCCGATAAAACTCTGCATCCGCCAGGCCAACGTGGAAGTCCAGCCCCAGCGGCCGTGCGACCCGTGCCACGATCGACTCACCCGGCCCGCGCCCATCGGCGCGGCGCAACAGTTCGCCGACCAGCCAGCCGTAGGTAATCGCCTCGTAGCCATGACCCTCGCCTGGTGTCCACCACGGCGCCTCGGCCGCCAGGGTGTCGACCATCAGTTGCCAGTCATACAGGGCTTCGGTAGGCAGCATTTCGCGGATGGCCGGCAGCCCGGCCTGGTGGCAGAGCAACTGGCGCAATGTGATCGCCTCCTTGCCCGCCGCCGCGAATTCCGGCCAGTAGTCAGCCACCGGTGCATCAAGCTTGAGCTTGCCCTCGGCCACCAGTTGCAAGGCAGTGACAGCCGTGAAGGTCTTGGTGCAGGAGAACAGGTTGACGATGGTATCACTGTGCCAGGCTTCGGCTCCGTCCTTGTCGGCAGTACCGGCCCACAGATCGACGACGGTTTGCCCGCCTATCTGGATGCACAGCCCGGCACCACGCTCCTGGGGATCATCGAACAATGCGGCAAAGGCTTCGCGTACCGCTTCGAACTGCAGCTCGTAATGACCCTGAATCTGCACCTGATTCCCCTCGCAAAGCACCATGAAAAGTGGCCGCCATTCTTTCAGCCATTGTGGGTTTTGTGAACCCGTCAACGACGAATCAATGACCGTTGCCGGAGTGCCCACCGGCATGTCCAGCGCCCTGCCCTGCGCCTTTGCCGCCCTGCCCCTGCCTGGCGCCTTCACTTTCACGCGCCGTGCGGGTCGCCTTGGCTTTTTGCGCCTCACGGCCCAACTGGTCGACCGCCGCAAGGTTGCTCTTGCGCACACTGTCAACGAAGCCCTGGAAAGGTACATCGGTGATGCCGACAAGGCCGAAATGGCCATTTTCGCCATCCAGCAGACGCCCGGTGACCGGCTGGTCCAGGTACTGGAACCAGTGCACGCCAACAATCGACGGCTCGGCCATGGCCTGCTTGAGGAACGTGGCGTACGCCGTACCGCGATCTTCTTCGCGGGCCAATTGCGTCACGCCGCCCCAGAACGGGCCACGGTCGGCCGAGCCGAAGTTGAATTCGGTGATCAACACCGGTTTGTCCAACGCACGCAGGGCGGCGAAGTCATAACCGTCCTGGGGTTTTAGGGTGTACATGTTGAAGCTCAACACATCGCAATACTGCGCGCACGACGCCACTGCTTCCGGGGTGCTCACGGCAAAACGGCCGCCCAGCAACAGTTGATTCGGCGCGTGCCACTTCAGCGAGTCGGAAATGGTCTTGAAGTAAGCGTCGGCGAAGGTCTTCTGGAAGTACTTGAAGTCAGCTTCGATTTCCGGGTGTTCAGGGCTGGGCATCGGTGGTTCGAAGCCTGGGTCTTCCATCAGTTCCCAACCCGCCAGTTGAATGCCCCAGGCTTTGGACAGACCTTCTTCGTTGCGATATTTGTCACGCAGCTGCTTGAGGAAAGCGCGCTTGGCCGGAACATCGGTGGTCATGCGCAGGGTGCCGTAAGCCAAGGCGTAGCGGGATTTTGCATCGTCGCCAGGACCGGCCCAGGCCAGTTCGTTGTCGGCAAAAAAGCCGATCAACCACGGATCGTCGCGGTGATCACGAGCGGCGATGGCCACGGCGCGTTCGGTGGCCATCGCGAAACGTGGATCGAACGGATCGGGCATACCGCCCCACCAGTCGGTGCCGGTGCTGATGCTCGCGTAGTCACCCACAATCGACAGCGGCAGGGTATAAGGCACGCGGTCGGCAGTGGCCAGGTCCTCGTCGCTCCAGTTGCCCACGGTATTGAAACCCCAGGCTTGCAGACGGTCCAGGGTGTGCGTCACCCAGCGCTTCTGGTCCAAACCCTCGCCGCCGTAAGTGCGCTGCAGGTTGGCGCCATAAAAGTCATACCAACGCCCCGAACCAAAGCCGCGACCTTCGCCGGCACCGTTGCCGGTGCGGTTATCGCTGCTGCCGTAATACTTGTCGAAGGGTTCGCCGGCCTTGGGCAACGCCGCGAACATCCACTCACGCCCTGCCACGTAGGTCTGGCTGTTATCCGCAGCCACGGTGTTGACCCCCAGTGAATAGAACGGATGACCTTCAGGCGTCACCAGATACCAGCGGCCGTCGCGCTTCTCTGTGCGGAAAAAGCCGCTGGAATCGAACGCCGGGCCTTTGTTCCAGCCGCCGTATTGGTCCAGGGAGGATTTGTCTCGCTCAGCCAACCAGGTTTTGAGCTGCTGCTGCTCTTTGGCAGCCGACGCCTTGAGCTGCTCGTCGCTGCTGACCTTTTCCGGCCAGCGCGCCCGGGTGGACTGGCCAAAAGCATCGACCAATTCGCTGTAGGCGGCCTTCGTTACCGGCTCGCTGTCCTGCACGCCAAAGCGCTCCAGCAGGATGCTTTGGGCGGCATTGGGCTTGATCATCGACAGGGTCACCGACACCACCTGGCTGCGGTCGATTTCGCCGGCACTGCCGGCCAGCAATACGCGCTGGCCATCCACGGTCATCGGCATCGGCGGACCAGCCTTCATGCCCTGGCTCAGTGGCGAGTTGGCTTGTAATGGTACCAGCAGGGTCTGCGCAGGCCCGGCCGGCAAGTCGATGCGGCTGACCAAGGTCTTGCCGTCGGCGCTCTGCACCTTGACGTAGAGGGTCAGTGCCCAGTTCATCGCGCTCTGGATACGCAGGCTCATGGCGCTCGATTGCGACCAGTCCCACACACCGGATTGCGGGCTGAGCACCAGGCTTGGCTCGGCCGCCGGGTTGAAGGTGATACGGCGCAGCACCTCGCCTTCGGGAGTTTGTTCGGCGTTGTATTGGGGCAGGCTGGCGTCCTGAGTCGCCACCTTGACCACATCGGCAGGCCGGACGAAGTTGAACAGCGTTTGTTGCCCGGCAGGCGCGGCCATCAACGGCGCAGCGAACAGCAAGGCAAAAAGAGCGGGCAGCGTGCGAATCATACGAACAAGGTTCTCCCAAACGGCCGGTGAATGGCCTGGTGATAGTGATGAGATAGACCACAAAGTGGGCGAATTCGCCCACGGGGGTTTAAGAAATTTCGCGCCTGAACGGCGGCAACGCATTGAGGATAGCTTTGCCATAGCGTTGGGTGACCAGGCGGCGGTCAAGCAAGGTGATGGTGCCGCGGTCTTGCTCGGTGCGCAGCAAGCGCCCGCAGGCCTGCACCAGCTTCAATGAGGCATCCGGCACCGAGATTTCCATGAACGGGTTGCCGCCACGGGCTTCGATCCATTCGGCCAGTGCGGCCTCGACCGGATCATCGGGCACCGAGAACGGGATCTTGGCGATCACCACGTGTTCGCAATAAGCGCCAGGCAAGTCCACGCCCTCGGCAAAACTTGCCAGGCCGAACAATACGCTGGAATCACCGCCGTCGACCCGCGCCTTGTGCTTGTTCAGGGTTTCCTGCTTGGACAGGTTGCCCTGGATAAACACCTGTTTGCGCCAGTCGCGATCGAGGCCATCGAACACGTCCTGCATCTGTTTGCGCGACGAGAACAGCACCAGGGTGCCGCGCGAACCTTCCACCAGTGACGGCAGATCGCGAATGATCGCCGCCGTGTGGGCCGCCGCATCCCGAGGGTCAGCCTTGAGGTCCGGTACGCGCAGCACACCGGCATCGGCATGATGAAACGGGCTCGGTACCACAGCGGTAACGGCCTTTTTCGGCAGGCCGGCGCGCATACGGAAGCGATCAAAGGTGCCCAGGGCGGTCAGCGTGGCCGACGTTACCAGGCAGCCGTAGGCCACGTTCCACAGGTTGCGGCGCAGCATTTCAGCGGCCAGGATCGGGCTGGCGTTGACCTCGATATCAAACAGCGCACCGCTTTCCGACAGGGTAAGCCAACGGGCCATGGGCGGGTTGTCTTCCGGATCTTCCACGGTGAACGCGGTCCACAGCTCCCAGTTGCCCTGGGAGCGGGACAACAGGCTGCCGAACAGCGGGTACCACTCCTCGGCCTGGTTGCTGGCGATACCGATATTAACCTCGCCATCCATGCCTTCCTTGAGCAAATCCGTAAGGCGGGTGAACAAGTCGGTCAGGCGTGAAAAGCCTTTCTTCAGCTCGATGCCCATTTCGCGCATGTGCTCGGGGATCATGCCGCCGACAAAACGGTGGCGCGGGCGCTCACGGCCCTCGACGTCTTCACCAGGCTTGAAGTCCGCAACCTGTTCGCAGGCGCTGAACATGAATTGCTGTTGGGTCTTGATCTCCCGCGCCAGTTCCGGCACCTGTTCGATCAGCTTGCCCAGGTCGCCGGGCAGCGGATGCTGGGCCAGCAACTTGGTGAGGTTCTTGGCAGTGGTTTCCAGCCAGTCGGCAGTGGAACGCAGGCGCGTGTAATGGGCGAAGTGGCCGATGGCTTTGTCCGGCAGGTGGTGACCTTCGTCGAACACATAAAGCGTGTCGCGTGGGTCGGGCAGCACCGCGCCGCCGCCCAGTGCCAGGTCGGCCAGCACCATGTCGTGGTTGGTGACGATGACATCCACCTTGCCCATGCCTTCGCGGGCCTTGTAGAAGGCGCACTGGCCGAAATTGGGGCAATGGCGATTGGTGCACTGGCTGTGGTCGGTGGTCAGGCGCGCCCAGTCGGAGTCTTCCAGGGCGGTGGGCCAACTGTCGCGGTCGCCGTCCCATTTGTTGCCGGCCAGTTTCTCGATCATGCTGGTAAACAGCTTCTGGCTGGCCTCGTCGACCTCGATCTTGAAGCCTTCTTCTTCGAACAGCGACGCGGTGGCGGTTTGCGCATGGCCTTCCTGCAGCAACACGTCGAGCTTGGACAGGCACATGTAGCGGCCACGGCCCTTGGCCAGGGCGAAGGTAAAGCTCAAGCCGCTGTTGCGCATCAGGTCGGGCAAGTCTTTGTAGACAATCTGCTCTTGCAGGGCGACGGTGGCGGTGGCGATTACCAGGCGCTTGCCGGCGGCCTTGGCGGTGGGGATCGCGGCCAGGCTGTAGGCCACAGTCTTGCCAGTACCGGTGCCGGCCTCGACGGCCACGACCGCAGGTTCGCCCTCGCGGCGACCTTCGTCATCGGTGTCGATATCCCCGAGGACTTTCGCCACTTCGGCGATCATCAGGCGTTGGCCGTAGCGCGGTTTCAAGCTCTTGGCTTCGAGAAAACGCGAATAGGCGCCCTGGATCGTGGTTTTGAGTTCAGTGCTGATCATGGATAGTCGGGCGCAAAAAACGCTGGATAAATTTTCAGTGGTTCGGATCGGCCGCTATCATACCCCGCTAATTAATCCCGCGCAGAACGGAGTACCACAATGACCGCGTTTAGCCTCGCTTACACCCTGCATGTACTGGCCGCCCTGATTTGGGTCGGCGGTATGTTTTTCGCCTGGATGATCCTGCGACCCGCCGCCATGGCGGCCCTTGAGGGCCCTGCCCGGCTCAAGTTGTGGGCAAATGTGTTTCAACGTTTTTTTGTGTGGGTGTGGGCCGCGGTCGTGATTTTGCCGATCAGCGGCGTTGGTTTGCTGCAACTGCGCTTCAACGGTTTTGAAACTGCACCGCGCTATGTGCAGGTGATGATGGGGTTGTATCTGGTGATGACCGCGCTGTTTATTCGTATCCAGGCGTTGAAGTTCCCGGAACTGCGCAAGGCGGTGGCGGCTGAGGACTGGCCGGCGGGCGCGGCTGCGCTGGGGCAGATTCGCAAATTGGTGGGGATTAATCTGATCGTAGGGTTGGTGGTGGTGGCGATTGCTTCGGCCCGGCCGATGTTCTGAGGCGAGGCTTGCATCGCCATCGGGGTGTGGATATCTACACAACTGCAGTTCGCAGCACCCAACGGTAACCACGATGCGAAGCGAGCCGCTCTTGATCTTGATCTGCTTTTGATCTTAAGCGCCCCGTCAAACCACGCTGGCCGGAATTCGACAGGGATTTGGGGGGGTAAACCGGCAGGGATGCCGGTTTAGCCGCCCCGCGCCATGGATGGCGCGTGGCGGCGGCCCCCCAAATACCTGGCGGATTACGGGCACACCGAGCCTGAGCGAGGTGCCGAGTGGTGGGGCAAGAGCGCTTTGGTTACTTTCGCCTGGGCCGGCATTCCGGCTTTTCGAAAGTGACACGCCGTAAGGGCGGAACCAATAGCAGCCGTTACCCAAATAACGGATATGTACTCGGTCTGATCCAGCATCCTGGTCGGCCCTAAGGCCGCCATCGGGAGCACCAAAACAGTCGACTCAGAGCCGCTGAATAGTCACCGCCCCCGCAGGCCCAGCCGGCCCCGGCTGCCCTTCAAGCCCAGGCCTGCCCTTGTCGCCACCATCGGCGCGGTACACCAGGCAGCCCTTGGACTGCCCACCCTTGCCAGGTTTACCCGCCACGCCAGGCAACCCACCGGCACCGCCGTCCACCCAGACCTTGATTTGCTCAATCGGGAAGTCCTGCGGCAATTCCAGGCGTACCTGTGCGCCCGCCGCACCCGGCAGGCCGTCACCGCCGTTGTCACCGTTAAACCCGCGCCCGGCCGAACCCCAGGTGCAGCCTGGGTCCACGCCGTTGGCGCCATCCAGGCCCGCGTACCCTTGGGCACCGGCACCGCCGCGGGCGTCTACCGACAACGCTTCAGCAGTGAGGGAATTGATCCGCAAGGTCAGGTCACGCCCAGCCTTGGCAGGTTTTTCATGGGTGCCGGGGGCGCCGCGGGACGTGATCTGGCTACCCTGCTCCAGTTGCGCCTGGCGCACTTGCATTTGCAGCGCGCTAGCGCCGGGAACAATGGTGATGCGTGCGTCACGCCCCAGGTGCAACTCATCCACAGTGACCTGACTGATAGTGGCCGGAATCAGCAAAGTGCCATAGTCCGCCACGTCCAGGCGCTCAAGCTGCAACACGCTGGTACTGCTGGGCAGGCGCATCAACGAGTTGGTTTCGACACTGACGCTCTGGGCCAGGGCAATGGGGCTGACCAACAGGGCCAACAGAAAAACCTTACGCATCATGGGGCTCCTGAGTACTTTCAAATTTTTCTTTGAGCGCACAGTAACGACTTCTACCGGCGATTTGCCAGTGAAGGATCAAAAAACTTCCGCAGGTACGGTACAAGCCGCCGTGGCCCTGACCGCAATGTCCTAGGCTCGCACGCCCAGCCGCGCTAGTCTCTACCGTCCTGATGTGAGGATCTGCAATGACCGCTGGAATTTCTTCCCGTACACCCCAGCAAGCCCTGGCTGCCCTGCTTGAGTTGCACCAGCCCAAACGCCTGCTGTTATTGGGCGCCAGCCAGTTTCCGGCGCTGGAGGCGTTTAAAACCGCGCACCCGGATGTGAACGTCTGTGTCGCCGCACCTGGGCCACTGCCTGCCGAACTGGCAGCGCAGCGTTTTGATTTGGCGCTGGTAGTCGATTGCCTTGAACACTTGCCCAAGCCTCAAGGTCTGACGCTTCTGGGCGGCATTCGAAACCTCAATGCCAGCCGGATCGCGGTGCTGGTCGACCTGCGCGCCTGCGAATGGAAGGACACCGACTTCTTTTCCCTGGCCCTGCAAGCCGGCGAGCGATTCCAGCGCGATGAGCAAGTTCTGACGCTGTTTACCTATGATCTGCTTGACTATAAACAAGTGCCCGACTGGCTCAACGCACGCTTCTGGGCCAACCCGGAGAATTTTGGAAAGTATTGGTGGTAACCCGATGAGTACATCCATTTGCCCGTGCGGCAGCGGCAATCTGCTGGATGCCTGCTGCGGCCATTATCACGCCGGCCACCCGGCGCCCTGTGCCAGTGCGTTGATGCGCTCACGCTACAGCGCCTATGTGCTGGGCCTGGTCGATTACCTGGTGACCACCACCCTGCCCGCGCAACAGGCCGGTCTGGACCGCAACGCCATCGCCGCCTGGAGTGCGCAGAGCACCTGGCTGGGCCTTGAGGTGGAAAGCTCCGAGGTCTTCGGCGGCCAGCCGGAACACGCGTTCGTCACCTTTACTGCGCGCTGGCATGACAGCACCGGCGAACATAGCCACCGCGAGCAGTCTTCTTTCGTACAGAATGAGGGGCGCTGGTACTTCATCGACCCTACGGTGGAACTGAAGGCCGGGCGTAATGACCCGTGCCTGTGCGGCAGTGGGCAGAAGTTCAAGAAGTGCTGTTCCAGCTACCTTTAATTCACTCACAGGGATAACGCCATGCTTCGGATTTATAGCTTGATGCTGGCGTTAATCCTGGGCCTGACCGGCTGCGCCTCGTGGTTCGAAGATGACTCGCCGCCACCTCACGTATCGCTGGTGAAGGTCGAAGTCGTGCGCGCCAAGCTGCTGGAGCAGAAATTCAAACTCTACTTTCGCGTGGACAACCGCGACGATGCCGACCTGACCGTGCGCGGCCTGATCTACAAGGTCACCCTTGGCGATCTGGTGTTGACCGAAGGCGAATCCAATGAATGGCTGACCGTGCCGCCGCGCGGTCATAAAGTCTTCCGGGTCTCGGTACGCACCAACCTCTGGCCGCGCGTACGCGATGTGGTGCAGATGCTGAAAAATCCCGAGCGCCCCGTGCCCTATCGTCTGGAGGGCGAGCTGAAAACCGGATTATTCATCGGTAATGACGTGCAGGTGGCTCACAATGGCGAGATAATCCCCGGCGATTTTATTCCGGAGCAACATCGATGACTCAGCAACCCCATGTCCATGGTCCTGACTGCAACCACGATCACGATCACCATGATCACGACCACGGCCATGTCCACGGGCCGAACTGCGGCCACGCTCACCAGGAACCGGTGCGCAACGCCTTGAAGGATGTTGGCCGCAACGATCCTTGCCCGTGCGGCAGCGAGAAGAAATTCAAGAAGTGCCATGGCGCATAAGCCGCACTGATGATCAAAATGTGGGAGGGGGCTTTCTCCCTCCTACATTGATTTGCACATAGCTTGAGCACTCACGCAATTACACAACTCCCGCTTGCGTCGTTTCGCCGCGCTCACTAACGTAGCGCCTTTACTGACGCTACCCCCCGCAGGAGCTTTGCCATGGCCTCGCCAGCCCTCTTACACTTTCTTCCCCGGTTCGGCGTTGCCGCGGCAGTGGCCAGTGCCTTGGGCCTGGCGGGTTGCCAGCTCCAGAACACCCAGGACACCCTGCCACCCGTGGCTGGCGTACAGCCAATCAAGGGCCTGGCACAGAATGTATCGATACGCCGCAATGCCCAAGGCATGCCGCTGATCGAAAGCAACACCTTCCACGACGCGCTGTTCAGCCTTGGTTATGTGCACGCCAGCGACCGCATTACCCAGATGGTCACCTTGCGCCTGCTGGCACAGGGCCGCCTGGCGGAAATGTCCGGGCCGCAAGTGCTGGATGTCGACCGTTTCATGCGTGCGGTCAACCTCAAGAAAAGCGCGGGCGAGCTGTACAACGCCTCGTCGCCGCGCCTCAAGCGCTTCTTTGAAGTGTATGCCCGGGGCGTCAATGCCTACCTGTTCCGCTATCGCGACAAGCTGCCGGCGGACCTGGCCCAAAGCGGTTACACACCCGAATACTGGAAGCCGGAAGACTCGGCGCTGCTGTTCTGCCTGCTCAATTTCAGCGAGTCGAGCAACCTGCAGGAAGAGATTTCGTCCTTGGTGCTGGCGCAAAAGGTCGGCGTCGACAAACTCGCCTGGCTCATCCCAAGCGCGCCGGACGAAGCCGTGCCGCTGGCCGAAGCCGACAAGCTCAAGGGCGTGAACCTGGGGCAGATCAGCGGCCTCGCCGCCCTGGACACGGTAAGCCAGCAGTTGAGCGGCCTCAACACGCTCGGGGTCACCACCTCAAGCAACTGGGCCATCGCCCCGCAACGCAGCCGCAGCGGCAAAAGCCTGCTGGCCAGCGATATCGCCGCTACGCCACAAGCCCCGTCGCCATGGAGCTACGTGCAGATTCGCGCGCCTAAATATCAGGCCGTGGGTGCTTCGATCGCTGGCCTGCCGACCCTGCTATCCGGTTTCAACGGCAAGGTGGCGTGGAGCATGAGCGCGGTCAAGGGCGACACCCAGGACCTGTTCCTGGAGAAGGTCAAGCGCCAGGGCAACGCGTTGTACTACGAGAACAACGGCAAATGGCTGCCGGCTGGCGTGCGCAACGAAACCTTCTTTATCAAGGGCCAGCGCTCGATTCGCGAAACGGTGTACGAAACCCGTCACGGCGCGCTGCTCAATAGCAGCCAGGCCCTCACCAGCGGTCTTGGCCTGGCCCTGCAGACTGCCGACTTCAAGGAAGACAAGAGCCTGGACGCGTTCTTCGACCTGTCCCGTGCGCAAAACGCCGGCAAGGCCTCGGACGCCACTCGCGAGATTCGCGCCATCGCGTTGAACATGATCTTTGCCGACGCCAGCAATATCGGCTGGCAAGTCACCGGTCGCTTCCCCAACCGCCGCGAGGGCGAGGGCCTGTTGCCATCGCCGGGTTGGGACACGCGCTTTGACTGGGACGGTTATGCCGATGCGATGCTGCACCCCTACGACCAGGACCCGGCCCAGGGCTGGATCGGCACGGCCAACCAGCGCACCGCACCGCGTGGCTACGGGATGCAGTTGTCCAACTCCTGGGACGCACCGGAGCGCAGCGAACGTCTGGCGCAATTGGCCGGTGCCGGCAAGCATGACAGCCGCAGCCTGATTGCCATGCAATACGACCAGACCACGACCTTCGCCGCCAAGCTCAAGAGCATGTTCCAGGCCCCGGGCATGGCCCAGCCGCTCAAACAGGCAATCGACGCCCTGCCGCCAGCGGAGCGCGCCAAGGCTCGCGAAGCACTGGAGCGCCTGTTGGCATTCGATGGTCGCCTTGCGCCAACCTCGGCTGACGCGGCGATCTACGAGCTGTTCCTGCAGGAAAGCGCCAGGCAGATTTTCCTCGACAAACTCGGCCCGCAAGGCAGCGCCAGCTGGAAAGCCTTTGTCAGCAACGCCAGCCTGTCCTACTCAGCCATCGCCGACCACCTGCTGGGCCGCGAAGACAGCCCGTTCTGGGATGACACGCGGACCGCGCAAAAAGAAGACAAACCGGCGATCCTGGCCCGCACGCTTGCCGCCGCTATCACTGCCGGTGACAGCCAACTGGGTGCCGATCACAAAGCCTGGCAGTGGGGCAAGCTGCACAGCACCACCTGGAAAAACACCAGTGGCCAGGTGATTCGCGGTCCCTTCGCCAGTGGTGGCGACCACAACACCTTGAACCCGGCGCCGTATAACTGGGGTGAGGATTTCAACACCACCCAGGTATCGGCGCTGCGCATGATCATCGACTTCGGCCTGGCCGAACCCATGCTGGGCCAGGGCGGTATCGGCCAGTCCGGCAACCCGGCCAGTTCGAACTATGCCAACGGCATCGACCCGGCGCTCAAGGCGCAATACCTGAGCTTCCCGATGCAGCCGCAGAACTTTGAAAAGGTGTACGGCAAGGCCAGGTTGACCCTGACGCCCGGCAAGTAACCCGGTTTCCCAGCAGAAACCGAATCCAAATGTGGGAGGGGGCTTGCTCCCGATAGCGGTGTGACAGTCAACACATTCGTTGACTGAACTCTGCTATCGGGAGCAAGCCCCCTCCCACATTTGGATCCCATGCATTCAGATAGAACTTCTACACCCAGCCCCGCCTCATAACTAACAAGCCCATCTCCCCGGTCACCCCATGGACCTCGTCATCGCCCGCCCCGAAGGCCTCTATTGCCCTGCGGGTGATTTCTATATCGACCCCTGGCGCCCAGTGGAACGTGCGGTCATCACCCACGCCCACGGCGACCACGCCCGCACCGGCAACCAACACTACCTGGCCGCCGCCCCCGGCGAAGATATCCTGCGCTGGCGCCTGGGCCAGGACATCAACCTGCAAACCCTGGCCTATGGCGAGCAGTTGGTGCATCACGGTGTTACCTTGAGTTTCCATCCGGCCGGGCACGTGCTCGGTTCGGCTCAGGTGCGCCTGGAATATCAGGGTGAAGTCTGGGTCGCGTCCGGCGACTATAAGGTCGAACCCGATGGCACCTGCGCGCCTTTCGAGCCGGTGCGTTGCCACACCTTTATCACCGAATCCACTTTTGGCCTGCCGATCTACCGATGGCAGCCCCAAGCGCAGATCTTTGCCGGGATCAATGACTGGTGGCAGGCCAATATCGCCACGGGCAAGGCCAGCGTGCTGTTCTGCTATTCCTTCGGCAAGGCCCAGCGCATTCTGCATGGCCTCGACGCCAGCATCGGTCCGATCCTCAGCCATGGCGCCGTCGAGCCGTTGAACCGGGTCTACCGCGAGGCCGGCATCTACATTCCCGAAACCCTGTATGCCGGGGATTTCAAGAAGACCGACCCGTTGCTGCGCCAAGCTTTGATCATCGCCCCGCCCTCCGCCGGCGGCAGCACCTGGATGCGCCGTTTTGGCGACTACAGCGACGCCTTCGCCAGCGGCTGGATGCGCCTGCGCGGTACACGGCGCCGGCGTGGGGTGGATCGCGGCTTTGTACTGTCAGACCATGCCGATTGGCCCGGGCTGTTGTGGGCCATCGAACAAACCGGCGCCGAACGGGTGATGGTTACCCACGGTTCGGTCGGCGTGCTGGTACGCCACCTGCGAGAAAAGGGCCTGGACGCCCAGGGCTTCATCACCGAATACGGTGATGACGAAGAAGAGGCCACGGCATGAAAGCCTTCGCCGAGCTGTACGCCAACCTCGACGCCACCACCTCCAGCAATGCCAAGCTCGCAGCCCTGCAAGCCTACTTCCTGCAAGCGCCGCCGGAAGATGCGGCATGGGCGGTGTACTTCCTCTCCGGCGGGCGACCACGGCAACTGGTGCCCACACGCTTGCTCAGGGATATGGCGACTGAGGCGGCGAGCATCGAGCCGTGGCTGTTCGAAGAGAGCTACCAGTCCGTAGGCGACCTGGCCGAAACCATCTCCCTGCTGCTCCCCGAATCGACCTACAGCTCTGAAGACGGGCTTGCCGTGTGGCTGGAAGAAAAACTGCTGCCGCTGCGCGGTCTATCGCCCATGGACCTTGCCGCGCGCCTGCCGGCGCTATGGGCGCAACTGGATCAACCGAGCCTGATGGTATGCATCAAGTTGATCACCGGCAGCTTTCGCGTCGGCGTCTCCAAGCTGCTGGTTACCCGCGCCCTTGCCGCCATGGCCAATCTGGATAGCAAGCGCGTGGCGCAGCGGTTGGTGGGCTATACCGACCTGTCCAACCGTCCTACAGCCGAGGGTTATCTCAAGCTGATCGCTGCCGAATCATCCGACGAACATGCACAACGTGGCGGGCAGCCGTATCCGTTTTTTCTCGCCCACGGGCTGGCGCAACCCGTCGAGCAATTCGACAGCCTGCTCGGCCCCCCCGCCGACTGGCAGGTGGAATGGAAGTTCGATGGCATCCGTGCGCAGTTGGTCAAGCGCGAGGGGCGCCTGTGGATCTGGTCACGAGGCGAAGAGTTGGTGACCGAGCGTTTCCCCGAGCTTCACAGCCTGGTCAGTGGCCTGCCCGACGGCACGGTGATCGATGGCGAAATCGTGGTGTGGAAAGACGCGGTGCAACCCTTTGCGCTGCTGCAACAGCGGATCGGTCGCAAAACCCTGAGTAAAAAGGTGCTTGAGGATGCGCCCGTCGCCGTGCTCGCTTACGACCTGCTGGAGTATCAGGGCGACGACTGGCGCAACCACATCCAGGCCGAGCGCCGCACGCAATTGGAACAGGTGATCGCTGTGTGCAACCAACCGGTGCTGTTGCCTTCGCCGCTGATCGAGGGGCCAACCTGGGCAGCGCTGGCGACCCAACGCGAAGCCTCTCGCAGCCTTGGTGTTGAAGGCATGATGCTCAAGGATCGCAAGGGCCTGTACGGTGTGGGCCGCACCAAGGACATGGGCCTGTGGTTCAAATGGAAGGTCGACCCCTTCAGCGTCGACGCCGTGTTGATCTACGCCCAGCGCGGCCATGGCCGGCGCGCCAGCCTGTACAGCGACTACACCTTCGCGGTATGGGACGGCCCGCCGGGCAGCGAGCGCACGTTGGTGCCGTTCGCCAAGGCCTATTCCGGGCTGACCGACGAGGAAATGCGCAAGGTCGATGCGATTGTGCGCAAAACCACCGTGGAGAAGTTCGGCCCGGTCAGCAGCGTGACGCCAAGCATGGTGTTTGAATTGGGGTTTGAGGGTATCGCCCTGTCCAAGCGGCATAAGAGCGGGATTGCGGTGCGGTTTCCGCGCATGTTGCGCTGGCGTCAGGACAAGACGGTGGAAGAGGCTGACAACCTCGCCACACTGCAAGACCTACTGACTTGACATAAATCCCTGTGGGAGGGGCTTGCTCCCTCCCACATTGGGATCCCCACAGACCTGCAATGGTGCACTCACTTTCAGATGCCCATTTTCGGGCATCTCCTACACTCAGCCTTGCCTTATCCCACCTTTTAAAAAGCCCGTCCGGAACTATGGTGCAGAAATTGCTACTTGTGCTGCGTCTGACACCGTTCAGTAACAGTCCTAAACGCGCCACAAGCGCTTATCTTGGTTTCCAGGGAATACATAATGAAAAAAGCATTGCTGACCCTTTCTGCACTGGCTCTGTGCATGGCCGCTGGTGTCGCTACCGCCAAGGAATACAAGGAATTGCGTTTTGGTGTCGACCCGTCCTACGCACCGTTCGAATCCAAAGCCGCCGACGGCAGCCTGGTGGGCTTCGATATCGACCTGGGCAATGCGATCTGCGCGGAGCTGAAGGTCAAGTGCAAGTGGGTTGAAAGTGACTTCGACGGCATGATCCCAGGCCTCAAGGCCAACAAGTTCGATGGCGTGATTTCGTCCATGACCGTAACGCCGGTGCGCGAAAAGGCAATCGACTTCTCCACCGAGCTGTTCTCCGGCCCCACGTCGCTGGTGTTCAAGAAAGGGGCTGGCTACTCGACACCTGAGTCCCTCAAGGGCAAGTCTGTGGGCTACGAGCAAGGCACCATCCAGGAAGCCTACGCCAAGGCCGTGCTGGACAAAGCCGGGGTAACCACCAAGGCCTACGCCAACCAGGATCAGGTGTATGCCGACCTGACCTCCGGCCGCCTCGACGCGTCGGTGCAGGACATGCTGCAAGCCGAACTGGGCTTTCTCAAGTCGCCGGCTGGCGCCGGTTATGAAGTCAGCGCCGCCATCGACGACCCGTTGCTGCCGTCGAAAACCGCTGTCGGTATCAAAAAAGGTAACACTGAACTGAAGGCGCTTTTGGATAAAGGTATCAAAGCGTTACACGATGATGGCACCTACGCCACCATCCAGAAGAAACACTTTGGCGATTTGAACCTGTACAGCGGCAAATAATGCCTGGAGCGCCCCTCCCTGCAGGGGCGCTTTTCTATCGCCATAGGTCCTGATTTATGTTCGAAGAACTGTTGCAAACCCTCGGGTTGAGCGCGCTCAGCTTGAAGGGTTTCGGCCCGCTGTTGCTGCAAGGCACCTGGATGACCATCAAGTTGTCGGTGCTGTCCCTGGCCGTCAGCGTACTGCTGGGCCTGCTCGGCGCCAGCGCCAAACTGTCCAGCCTGCCGTTCCTGCGCATTCCCGCCCAGCTCTACACCACGCTGATTCGCGGGGTGCCCGACCTGGTGCTGATGCTGCTGATTTTCTACAGCCTGCAAACCTGGCTCAGCAGCTTTACCGACTTCATGGAATGGGAATACATCGAGATCGACCCGTTCAGCGCCGGGGTGATCACCCTGGGCTTTATCTACGGCGCCTATTTCACCGAAACGTTTCGCGGCGCTATCCTCGCCGTGCCCCGCGGCCAACTGGAAGCCGCCACTGCTTACGGGCTCAAGCGCGGGCAGCGGTTTCGCTACGTGACCTTCCCGCAGATGATGCGCTTCGCCCTGCCGGGCATAGGCAATAACTGGATGGTGATGCTCAAGGCCACCGCGCTGGTATCCATCATCGGCCTGGCAGACCTGGTGAAAGCCGCCCAGGATGCGGGCAAAAGTACCTATCAACTGTTCTACTTCCTGGTACTCGCCGCGCTGATCTACCTGTTGATCACCAGCGCCTCCAACTTTGTCTTGCGCCGTCTGGAACGTCGCTACTCCGCCGGCGCCCGGGAGGCAGTGCGATGATCGAGCTATTGCAGGAATACTGGCGCCCCTTCCTTTATAGCGACGGCCAGCACATCACCGGCCTTGCCATGACGATGTGGTTGCTGACGGCTGCACTGGTCATCGGCTTTCTGGTGTCGATCCCGCTGTCCATCGCCCGCGTCTCGCGCAAGCGCCTGGTACGTTGGCCGGTGCAGTTCTACACCTACCTGTTTCGCGGTACGCCGCTCTATATCCAGTTGCTGATCTGCTACACCGGTATCTACAGCATTGCCGCCGTACGCGAACAACCGCTGCTGGATGCGTTTTTTCGCGACGCGATGAACTGCACCATCCTGGCCTTCGCGCTCAACACTTGCGCCTACACCACGGAGATTTTCGCCGGGGCGATCCGCAGCATGGCGCATGGCGAAGTCGAGGCAGCCAAGGCTTACGGCCTCAGCGGCTGGAAGTTGTACGCCTACGTGATCATGCCGTCAGCGCTGCGCCGTGCGTTGCCCTACTACAGCAACGAAGTGATCCTGATGCTGCACTCGACCACGGTGGCGTTTACCGCAACGATCCCGGACATCCTCAAAGTGGCACGGGACGCCAACTCCGCCACCTTCATGACCTTTCAATCATTTGGCATCGCCGCGTTGATCTACCTGGCGGTGACCTTTGCCCTGGTCGGCCTGTTCCGCCTGGCGGAGCGCCGCTGGCTGGCCTTTCTCGGGCCGAGCCACTAAGGAGCCTTCATGCGCCATCAGCGACATGACCTGATCGCGCCGGTGCCCGGCACGGCGCGGCAGATCCACAGTTTTCACTTCGGCCCGCAGCAGGCCGCAGGCAAGGTCTACATCCAGTCGTCGCTGCACGCCGATGAATTGCCGGGCATGTTGGTGGCCTGGCATTTGAAAGTACGCCTGGCCGAGTTGGCCGCGGCCGGGCGCTTGCGTAGCGAAATCGTGCTGGTGCCGGTCGCCAACCCGGTGGGCCTCGAACAAGTGTTGATGGACATCCCCTTGGGCCGCTATGAACTGGAAAGCGGGCAGAACTTCAATCGCCTGTTCGTCGACCTTGGCGAAGAGGTCGGCAACCAGGTCGAAGAGCTGCTGGGCGATGATCCCCAGCACAATGCCCGCTTGATCCGCAGCGCATTGTCCAGCGCCCTGGCCGCGCACACCGCCCAGACCCAACTGCAATCCCAACGCCTGGTACTGCAACGCCTGGCCTGTGATGCCGACATGGTGCTCGACCTGCATTGCGACTTCGAAGCCGTGGCGCACCTGTACACCACACCTGAAGCCTGGCCACAGGTAGAGCCATTGGCGCGGTACCTCGGCTCCGAGGCCAACCTGCTGGCCACCGACTCCGGCGGACAGTCCTTTGATGAGTGTTTCACCCTGGTGTGGTGGCAGTTGCAGCAACGTTTCGGCGAGCGCTTCCCGATTCCCATGGGCAGTTTTTCGGTGACCGTCGAACTGCGCGGCCAGGGCGATGTAAACCATGGTCTTGCCGCGCTGGACTGCCAGGCCATCATCGATTACCTGATCCACTTCGGCGCCATTACCGGCGATGTGACGCCCCTGCCCGCCCTGGCTTACCCGGCCACGCCATTGGCGGGTGTGGAGCCCGTCACCAGCCCGGTCGGCGGCTTGCTGGTGTTCAGTGCCTTGCCGGGTCAATACCTGGAGGCCGGGCAACTGCTCGCCGAAATCATCGATCCCATTACCGACCGCGTAACGCCGGTGCGCTGCGAGCACGCCGGCCTGCTGTACGCCCGTTCGCTGCGACGCATGGCCACTGCCGGGATGGTCATCGGCCATATCGCCGGCACGCAGGCCTACCGCAGCGGCTATCTACTTTCGCCTTGAGGATGCACGCCCCATGTACAAACTGACCGTTGAAGGCCTGCATAAAAGCTATGGCGACAATGAAGTGCTCAAAGGTGTTTCGCTCAAGGCCAGGACCGGTGACGTGATCAGCCTGATCGGCGCCAGCGGCTCCGGCAAGAGCACGTTCCTGCGCTGTATCAACTTCCTGGAAACCCCCAACGATGGCGCCATGACCCTGGACGGCCAGGCGATCCGCATGGTCAGCGACCGCCACGGTATGCGCGTGGCCGACGACGCCGAGCTGCAACGCTTGCGCACACGGCTGGCGATGGTGTTCCAGCACTTCAACCTGTGGAGCCATATGAGCGTGCTGGAAAACATCACCATGGCCCCGCGCCGCGTGCTGGGGTGCAGCAAGAAAGACGCCGAAGACCGCGCCCGCCGCTATCTGGACAAGGTCGGGCTGCCGGCACGTGTAGCCGATCAGTACCCGGCGTTCCTGTCTGGCGGCCAGCAACAGCGGGTAGCCATCGCCCGCGCCCTGGCGATGGAGCCTGAGGTGATGCTGTTCGATGAACCCACCTCGGCCCTCGACCCGGAACTGGTGGGTGAAGTGTTGAAGGTGATCCAGGGCCTGGCCGAGGAAGGCCGCACCATGATCATGGTGACTCACGAGATGAGCTTTGCGCGCAAGGTCTCAAGCCAGGTGCTGTTCCTGCACAAGGGCCTGGTGGAAGAGCAAGGCACCCCCGAGGATGTGCTGGGCAATCCGAAAAGCGAGCGCCTGCAGCAGTTTCTAAGTGGCAATTTGAAGTAAACCTTTGTGACGCCTGGAGGGTCTCTGCAATAGAGCCTCCAGAGCGTCCGCTGCCGCATGGCAAAAAACCCCGATTTCGCCAAACAATGGTTTGCCGCCAAAGGTTGGAAACCGTTCGCCTTTCAGAAACATGTATGGGCAGCGGTCAAGGCTGGCCAGTCAGGGCTGCTGCATGCCAGTACCGGTGCAGGTAAAACCTATGCCTTGTGGTTCGCCGCCCTCAACCATTTCGCCATCACCCGCCCGCCCGCTACCGGCAAGCGCAAGCCACCCGCTGAACCATTGACGGTGCTGTGGATCACGCCGATGCGTGCCTTGGCTGCCGATTCCGCACGTGCCCTGCAGGCACCCTTGGACGCCCTGCAAATTCCCTGGAGCGTGGGCCTGCGTACCGGCGACACCAGCAGCAGCGAGCGCGCACGCCAGACCCGCCGCCAACCCACCGCTCTGGTCACCACCCCGGAAAGCCTGACGCTGATGCTCGCACGGGCCGACAGTGAGACGAGCCTGGCGCACCTGCGCATGGTGATCGTGGATGAATGGCACGAGCTGATCGGCAATAAGCGCGGCGTGCAGTTGCAACTGGCGCTGGCGCGCTTGCGGCGCTGGCATCCTGAGTTGATGGTGTGGGGCATTTCCGCGACGCTGGGTAATCAGGCCCACGCTTTGGAGGTTCTGGTCCCACAGGGCGGTGGGATCAATGTACAGGGGCAGACGGCCAAGGCACTGCAGGTCGACACCTTGCTGCCGCCCGTCACCGAGCGCTTTCCCTGGGCCGGGCATATCGGCTTGAAGATGTTGCCGCAAGTGGTCGCAGAGGTAGAGGCCAGCAGCAGTTGCCTGGTCTTTACCAACACCCGGGCGCAATCGGAGATCTGGTATCAGGCGATTCTCGATGCCCGCCCGGACTGGGCCGGATTGATTGCCCTGCACCACGGCTCGTTATCGCGGGAGACCCGGGATTGGGTGGAGCGAGCATTGAAAGATGGGCAGCTCAAGGCGGTGGTGTGCACCTCCAGCCTCGACTTGGGTGTGGACTTCCTGCCGGTGGAGCGAGTGTTGCAGATCGGCTCCGCGAAAGGTGTGGCGCGGCTGATGCAACGCGCCGGGCGCTCCGGCCATGCACCGGGTCGGCCGTCACGGGTGACGCTGGTGCCGACCCATAGCCTGGAGCTGGTGGAGGCGGCTGCCGCCCAGGATGCAATTGCGCAGCGGCGCATCGAAGCGCGGGAATCGCCACACAAGCCGCTGGATGTGCTCGTGCAACACTTGGTCAGCATGGCCCTGGGGGGTGGGTTTACCCCGGATGCGCTGCTGGCGGAAGTGCGCGGCGCCTGGGCCTATCGCGATCTCACCGAAGCGGATTGGGCCTGGGCCCTGGGGTTTGTACGCCATGGTGGCCTGTCACTTACCGCCTATCCGGATTACCGCCGTGTGGAGCCCGATGAGCATGGCATCTGGCGTGTCCCGGATGCCCGCCTGGCACGCCGTCACCGCATGAGCGTCGGTACCATCGTCAGTGATGCCAGTATCCAGTTGAAATTCTGGAGCAAGGGTGGCGGCGGCAAGAACCTGGGCAGTGTCGAAGAGGGCTTTATTGCGCGGCTCAAGCCGGGGGATGGGTTTCTGTTCGCCGGGCGTTTGCTGGAATTGGTGCGCGTGGAAAACATGACCGCCTACGTGCGCCGCAGCAGCGCGAAAAAAGCCGCGGTGCCACGCTGGAATGGCGGGCGTATGCCGCTTTCCAATGAACTGGCCCAGGCGGTGGTCGAACGTTTTGATGCGGCGGCGCATGGGCACTTCGACGGCCCGGAGATGCAGGCGGTACAACCGTTGTTGCACACCCAACTGCGCTGGTCTGGCCTGCCGACGCGCGACAACCTGCTCGCCGAAACCCTGCAATCACGAGAAGGCTGGCACCTGTTTCTGTACCCCTTCGCCGGCCGTCAGGTACACCTGGGCTTGGCGAGCTTATTGGCGTGGCGGGTCAGTCAGCAGCAGCCGGTGACTTTCTCCATAGCCGTGAATGATTATGGCCTGGAACTGTTGAGCGCCACGCCAGTGAACTGGTCGTTGTTGTTGAATACGGCGTTGCTGAGCCCACAGCGCTTGCTGGAGGATGTGGCCGCCAGCCTTAACGCAGGAGAACTGGCCCTGCGCCGCTTTCGCGAAATCGCGCGGATCGCCGGGCTGGTGTTCGCCGGGTATCCCGGTGCGCCGAAAAGCACGCGGCAGGTGCAGGCTTCCAGCGGATTATTCTTTGAAGTGTTCAAGCAATATGACCCGCAGAACCTGCTGCTGGCCCAGGCAGGGGAAGAAGTCTTGCGCGATGAGTTGGATATTCGTCGGTTGGAAGAGACATTAAGTCATCTATCGGCACTGAAACTGGACGTGCATACGATTCAGCGGCCCACGCCCCTGGCCTTCCCGCTGTTGGTGGAACGGATGCGCGAAAGCATGAGTTCGGAGAAGTTGTCGGAGCGCATCGCACGGATGGTCAAGGACCTGGAAAAAGTCGCCGACAAAGGAAAAGCTTGATGCATTGTGCACTGACGCTTGCAGGCGAAGAACTGTGGTTATTGGCGGACAAGGCCGTGTACTGGCCCGCTCGTCAGTGCCTGCTTATTGCCGATGCGCACTTTGGCAAAGCATCGGCCTATCGCAGCCTGGGACAACCTGTGCCCCAGGGCACCACCACGACGAATCTGGAACGCCTGGACAGGCTGTTGTCGGCACTGCCGTGCGCGCAGTTGATCTTTCTCGGTGACTTCCTGCATGGCCCAGGTTCTCACGCCAGCGGCACCCTCAGCGCGATCCGGGCCTGGCGTGCACGCAATGGCGAACTGGCCTTGACCTTGATTCGCGGCAATCACGATAAACGCGCCGGCGATCCCCCGGACGACTTGAGAATTGAGGTGGTCCCGGAGCCGCTATTGATGGGCCCTTTCGCCTTGCAACACGAACCCGACGTTCACCCCAGCCACCACGTATTGGCGGGGCACGTGCATCCGGTGTATCGCTTGCGCGGCAAAGGCCGTCAGCGCTTGCGCCTGCCGTGCTTCCAGATCGGTGAGCGGGTCAGCCTGCTGCCGGCGTTTGGCGCATTTACGGGAGGTTATGCCGTGGAGCAGGGTGATGACCGCCGAATCTTTGTGATCGGCGATCAAACCGTTTGGCCGATTCAGTGAAGTGCTGACCGGCCGTCCGAATATCAGGCGACGGGGGCCGGTGGTGGCTCGTCAGGCAGGGTAGGCTCACCTGGTTCGGTGGGCTGTGGGTAATCGGGCTCTGGTTGGCCGGGGGGAATGCCGCCCGCGTGAGCGGGGTTAGCCATCAGGGACCAGGCCAGAACACCAATCTGGTTGGGTTCAAGCCGGGCGAGTTCTGCGCTGATTCGCGGGTCGATCTTCATAAGGTACTCCTCAAGCGTGGCCCGACGCGTTTTGCACGCGCCGAGGCAGTACACCTGAATAGAGTCACTTTGTGCAGACTAATTCCCTTTAACCGTAGGAGCTTTCGATCAAGCGCGTGGGAGAGTGACGCCACGTTGGCCCTGGTACTTGCCGGCGCGGTCTTTGTAGGACACTTCACAAGCCTCGTCGGACTGCAGGAACAGCATCTGTGCCACGCCCTCATTGGCATAGATCTTTGCCGGCAAGGTGGTGGTGTTGGAGAACTCCAGGGTCACATGACCTTCCCACTCCGGCTCAAGCGGGGTGACGTTGACGATAATGCCGCAACGAGCGTAAGTGCTTTTACCCAGGCAGATGGTCAATACGTCGCGGGGAATGCGGAAGAATTCCACGGTACGCGCCAGGGCGAAGGAGTTGGGCGGGATGATGCACACGTCGCTCTTGACGTCGACGAAGCTTTTTTCATCGAAGTTCTTCGGATCGACAATCGCCGAATTGATGTTGGTGAACACCTTGAATTCATCGGCGCAACGCACGTCATAGCCATAGCTGGAGACCCCGTACGAAATCACCCGCTCGTCACCTTCGCCACGAATCTGGCGCTCGACGAACGGCTCGATCATGCCGTGTTCCTGCGCCATGCGGCGAATCCACTTGTCCGATTTGATGCTCATGGCGGTGTCCTGAATAGCGAGGTGGAAAAATCTGTGGGCCATCTTACCGGGGCCAGCCTTGGGGTTCAAAGGCCGCAAGGGTTTTCTTGATCAAAGCCCTGCCCGCTATAAGCCTCAGCCAACGCGGCCGGGGCCGGGATTGCCGTCAGGGATGGCTGTAAATACCACCGCCAGTCACGAAAATAGAGAAACCTTCGGAAATACCATTGGCACGTTCCGGAAAAAGGGTTAAGGTGGCGCCACTGTGCTGCTTGTGTCACTGAGAATCTCTACACGATATGTTGAATTTCGATCCAACCATCTCCAAGAATTTTTCCTGCTCTTTGCACTCAGTCTCGGCCAGGGCTTTTCCTGAGTCGCAGTTAACTTTGTCCAAGGAGTTACACCATGTCTAATCGCCAAACTGGTACCGTTAAGTGGTTCAACGATGAAAAAGGCTTCGGCTTCATCACTCCACAATCCGGTGACGACCTGTTCGTTCACTTCAAAGCTATCCAATCCGACGGCTTCAAAAGCCTGAAAGAAGGCCAACAGGTTTCTTTCATCGCTACCCGCGGTCAGAAAGGTATGCAAGCTGAAGAAGTTCAAGTTATCTAACTTGTACTGACTCAGTCGAAAAAACCCCGCTCTTAAAAGCGGGGTTTTTTTATGCCTGGATTTTGAGAGAGGCCTGAACAAAAGCCGGGCATAAAAAATGTGGGAGGGGGCGTGCCCCCTCCCACATCCAAGCTTTCAAGCTGCGTCGCTTACTGGAACAACGACTCACTCGACAAGCCATTCTTCTCAAGGATCTCACGCAAGCGCTTGAGGCCCTCCACCTGGATCTGCCGCACCCGCTCACGGGTCAGGCCAATCTCCAGGCCTACATCTTCCAGAGTGCTGCTCTCGTGACCACGCAGGCCGAAGCGGCGAATCACCACCTCACGCTGCTTGTCCGTAAGCTCTGACAGCCACTGGTCAATACTTTGGGAAAGATCATCGTCCTGCAACAGCTCGCAGGGATCGGTCGGGCGATCATCCGTCAGGGTGTCCAGCAGGGTTTTATCCGAATCCGGCCCCAGCGAGACATCGACCGACGATACACGCTCGTTAAGGCCCAGCATGCGCTTGACCTCCCCTACCGGTTTTTCCAGCAGGTTGGCGATCTCTTCAGGCGAAGGTTCATGATCGAGTTTTTGCGTCAGCTCACGCGCCGCCCGCAGGTAGACGTTGAGCTCCTTGACCACATGGATCGGCAGCCGGATCGTGCGGGTCTGATTCATGATCGCCCGTTCGATGGTCTGGCGAATCCACCAGGTGGCATACGTCGAGAAGCGGAAGCCCCGCTCGGGGTCGAACTTCTCCACCGCCCGAATCAAGCCCAGGTTGCCCTCTTCGATCAAGTCCAGCAGCGACAGCCCACGATTGACGTAGCGTCGGGCGATTTTCACCACCAGGCGCAGGTTGCTTTCAATCATGCGTTTGCGCCCAGCCGGATCGCCCTTCTGCGACAAGCGCGCAAAATGGACTTCTTCTTCGGGAGTGAGCAGAGGGGAAAAGCCGATTTCATTGAGGTACAACTGAGTCGCATCGAGCGCCCGGGTGTAGTCAATGTACTTGTGTTGCTTTAACGCGGAGGCGTTCCTGGATTTGGTACGAACTGAAGGTGGTGCCGCTCCTTCATTATCTGACATCGGATCCGTATCGATGCCGGCCTCCATAAGGAGAACCTCATCGTCGATGTCAAACTCCGGCGCTTCTTTACTGAGAGCCATTGTTATAGTCCTTTGGTGAGTTCGACCTCAAGCTCAAGCGACGCCTTTATCCTTGGCAACGCTGGAGCCTGTTCCTTCTACGTGAGGGAACAGGCTGTGCAACACATCAACGACGGGGCAGGAATTGCAGCGGATCTACAGGCTTCCCTTGGCGGCGAATCTCAAAGTGCAGTTTCACCCGGTCTGTGCCCGTTGAACCCATTTCGGCAATTGTCTGTCCGACTTTGACCTGCTGCCCCTCCCGAACCAACAGCCTGCGGTTATGACCGTAGGCACTGACGTAGGTATCGCTGTGTTTGATGATGACCAGCTCGCCGTAGCCCCGTAGACCACTCCCGGCGTACACCACCGTCCCATCAGACGCAGCTAAAACAGGCTGTCCCAAATCCCCGGCGATATCAATGCCTTTATTCAAACTACCGTTTGAAGAGAATTTTCCAATCAGTACGCCATTTGAAGGCCATCCCCAGCCGGTCGGCGCCGGCCCTGCAGGTGGCAACGGCGCGGGTGCGGGCTTGCTTGCAACGCTAGGCGAAGCACTGCCTGCAGGCCGGGTGATGACGGTGGTTTTGCTCGAAGACGATGGCGAAGATCCCGACTTTGTCACAACTGCCGTAGCCGCCGAACCTGTGCGGCCATCGAAACGAATGGTCTGCCCTGGATGAATGGTGTAGGGCACGGGAATGTTGTTACGAGCGGCCAGCGCCTTGTAGTCCCAGCCATAACGGAAGGCAATGGAGAACAGTGTGTCGCCTTTGCGCACCACATACTGGCCCGTGGTCACCGTGGGCCGCTGCGGTGCTGCGTTGGTGCGGTCAACGACACGCGCACCGCCCGATGGAGTGCTCGAGCAGGCGGCCAATAAGGAACTCAAGACAAGGCCAAGCACCAGTCGCTGAAAGCTTGTTTTACTCATTCGCTGCGCAGGACCTGTGAGACTCACCCGCCGCTCCCTTTGTGGTGGCTGAACGTTAACGCCTGGATCAGGCTTGAAATATGACGCAAGTATAACTGGGCATTGGCTTTTTACTGGCACCCGACTGAAACGAAAAATTCATCTTGTTCAATTGCGGCTGCCAAGCCTGTTGATTCAATAGACCCCGGCGTAAGACACATCCTCGCCAGCAGAATTCACTGCCAGGGAATAAATGCTCAGGCCAAGGGGCCATTCAACAGCGGCACGAAGCGCACCGCGCCCAGCACGTGCCGGGAAAAACCTTCTTCCTCGCGGATAATAAGCATCAACTGTTGCACTTCGCCGGAGCCCACCGGGATGACCAGCCGCCCGCCCGGCGCCAACTGATCCAACAGAGCTTGAGGCACATCGGTGGCCACGGCGGTGACAATAATGCCGTTGTACGGCGCCAGCGCCGGCCAGCCTTCCCAGCCATCTCCCCAGCGAAACACCACGTTGCGCAGGTTCAGTTCTACCAGGCGCTCCTTGGCACGGTCCTGCAGCACCTTGATGCGCTCTACCGAAAACACTCGCTCTACCAACTGTGACAGCACAGCTGTCTGGTAACCGGAGCCGGTGCCGATCTCCAGCACCTTGTCCAGGGGCCCGGCCGCCAGCAACAGCTCGCTCATGCGCGCAACCATGTAGGGCTGGGAGATGGTCTGGTTGTGGCCGATAGGCAACGCCGTGTCTTCATAGGCGCGGTGCGCCAGGGCCTCATCGACAAACAGGTGCCGCGGCGTACGCCGAATCACTTCCAGCACCTGGGCGTTGGACAAGCCTTCTTCGTACAGACGCTGGATCAACCGCTCCCGGGTGCGCTGGGAAGTCATCCCGATGCCACGGCGCAACAAGTCGTCTTGTTCACGAGCCATCAACGCAGTCCCTCCAGCCAGCCATCGAGGCCACTGAAGGCATCACTGAAGGTGCGATCCAATTGCAACGGGGTAATTGACACATAGCCTTGCATCACCGCATGAAAATCCGTGCCTTCCCCGCCATCCTCGGCATCACCGGCCGCGGCGATCCAATAGCCTTCCTTGCCGCGCGGGTCGACCACCTTCAGGGGCGCCGCCGCGCGCGCGCGATGGCCCAGGCGCGTCAGCTGGATACCGCGGATACGGTCGAGGGGCAGATTGGGAATATTCACGTTGAGTACCGTACGCGGCGGCAGGTCCAGAGACTCATGGGCCTGCACCAGCTTGCGCGCGAAATACGCCGCGGTCGCCAGGTTATCCAGTTGCCGCGAAGCAAAGGAAAAGGCGAACGCGGTGCGCCCCAGGAAGCGCCCTTCAAGGGCCGCCGCCACGGTGCCGGAATACAGCACGTCATCACCCAGGTTGGCGCCCAGGTTGATTCCCGACACCACCAGGTCCGGCTCATGCTCCAGCAAACTGTTGATTGCCAGGTGCACGCAGTCGGTGGGGGTGCCGTTTACGCTGATAAAGCCATTGGCCAGAACCTGCGGGTGCAGCGGACGGTCGAGCGTCAGCGAACTGCTGGCGCCGCTCTTGTCCTGGTCGGGGGCAACCACCACGCACTCGGCGTAATCCTGCAGCGCAGCATAGAGCGCGGCAAGACCGGGTGCGGTGGCACCGTCATCGTTTGATATCAGAATACGCATGGGCTGTCCGTCTGCCCCACCGGCACCAGATCAACAAGCTCGCGCACCAAGACAGTGGCGAAGCATCCGGCCGGCAGGACGAATTCCAATTGCAGAATGTCAGGCCCGGGATAATGCCACGTCAACCCGCCAATGGGCAGTCGCAGAATGCGACGTTCCTGGCTCATTCCTGCATTCACCAGCCAATCACGTAGGTCGGATTCGCTGGCAGCGACAGATTGTTCCAGATCATGCGTAAGACCTTTCGCCGGCGAGTCGCCTTCGCCCCATTGTGGGCCAGTCGGGTGCAAGTCCAGGATCGCCAGGCGCGGGTCGCTGCATTCAGCCTCCCCGGCAGGGAAAAAGCTGCGACTGTCGGTAAAGGCCAGCAGGTCACCCACCTGGGCGCGCTGCCAGGAACCGTCGGCGACACGCGCTGCCAGCACTTTGTTGAACAAGTAGCTACGAGCGGTGGACAGCAACCGCGAACGCACGTTGCGTTGCTCCGGCAGGGCCTTGCGAGCAGCCCATTCACGGGCATCCACCACGTTGCCACCGTTGTGGCCAAAGCGCTGGGCGCCGAAATAATTG
The DNA here is from genome assembly GCF_020790195.1 of Pseudomonas sp. HN8-3. Taxonomy (NCBI): domain Bacteria; kingdom Pseudomonadati; phylum Pseudomonadota; class Gammaproteobacteria; order Pseudomonadales; family Pseudomonadaceae; genus Pseudomonas; species Pseudomonas sp. HN8-3. The sequence goes on along the minus strand of NZ_CP086206.1, from coordinate 1,493,230 downwards.
GGAATGCCATGCCGGGCAATCAACTGCAAACGCGCGTCGATGGCGGCGGTATCGCCGGCCAGTTGGGTCAGACGCAAGGTAAAGCCGTTGGCCGAATGCGCACCACGTTGCAACTTGCGCTTGTGGCGGGTGGTTTTCAGGATCTTGAGGGTGTCGTTTTCCGCACCGCTCAGGTCCGGGTCGGCCTTGCCGGGCAACTGTACGCTGAACCATTGGCGGGTCAGGGCCTGACGGTCCTTGAGCCCGGCATAGCTGACGGTGCGCAGCGGCACACCGGCGGCCTTGGCGATACGCCGTGCGGCCTCTTCAGTATTCAAGCCGCGCTTTTCCACCCACAGCCACAGGTGCTCACCGTCACCAGTCAACGGAATGTCCAGCACCTCATCAACCTGGAAGTCTTCTGCCGTCGCCTTCAGCACCGCGCTGCCCAAGGCCTCGCCGTAGGCCCGCGGGCCCAGCAGTTGCAAATCGTTCATGCGCGCAGCAACAAGGCAACGGAGTGCACGGCGATGCCCTCTTCACGACCGGTAAATCCGAGCTTTTCGGTGGTGGTGGCTTTCACGTTGACTTGATCCAATTCAATTTGCAGGTCTGCGGCAATCAGCGCACGCATCGCTTCGATATGGGGGGCCATCTTGGGCGCCTGGGCCACGATGGTGTTGTCGACGTTGCCGACCTTCCAGCCCTTGGCATGGATCAACCCGACCACATGGCGCAGCAACACACGACTGTCCGCACCTTTGAAGGTCGGATCGGTGTCCGGAAAGTGCTTGCCGATATCGCCCAATGCCGCCGCGCCGAGCAAGGCATCGCTCAAGGCATGCAAGACAACGTCGCCGTCGGAATGAGCCAGCAACCCATGGTGGTGTGCGATGCGCACGCCGCCCAAGGTGATGAAATCGCCCTCAGCGAAACGGTGCACATCGTAGCCGTGGCCAATACGCATAAAAAAACGCCCCGATTTAATTCAGGGCGTGATTCTACCTACTTTTGCCTCACATTAACCGAGCAAAGCACGACCATGATGGCGCAAATGGTCTTCGATGAAGCTGGCGATGAAAAAGTAGCTGTGGTCGTAGCCAGGTTGCAGGCGCAGTTCCAACGGATGGTTGGCCGCCTTGGCCGCTTGCTGCAGGGCCTCGGGCTTGAGCTGAACCGCAAGGAAATCGTCACGATCGCCCTGGTCCACCAGTAGCGGCAGTTTTTCCGAGGCTTCGCTGATCAGCACGCAGGCATCCCATTCACGCCACTTGGAACGCTCTTCGCCCAGGTAACGGGAAAAAGCTTTCTGGCCCCAGGGGCAGTCCATCGGATTGTTGATTGGCGAAAACGCCGACACCGATTGGTAGCGTCCCGGGTTACGCAGCGCGCATACCAATGCGCCATGTCCGCCCATGGAGTGACCGCTGATGCCGCGTTTAGCCGACGCCGGGAAATGCGCCTCCACCAAGGCCGGCAACTCCTGCACTACGTAGTCATGCATCCGATAGTGCTGGGCCCAGGGCTCCTGCGTGGCGTTCAGATAGAAACCAGCGCCGAGGCCGAAGTCCCAGGCGTTGTCCGGATCGTCCGGCACACCGGGGCCGCGGGGGCTGGTGTCCGGTGCGACGATAATCAAACCCAGCTCGGCGGCCATGCGCTGGGCGCCAGCCTTCTGCATGAAGTTCTCATCGGTGCAGGTCAAGCCGGACAGCCAGTACAGTACCGGCAACTTACCGCCCTGCTCTGCTTGCGGCGGCAGATAGACGGCGAAGGTCATGTCGCAACCGAGCACATCGGAATGATGCTTGTAGCGTTTATGCCAGCCGCCGAAGCTCTTCTGGCATGACAGGTTTTCCAGACTCATGGCCGACCTCAGAAGTGAATGACGGTACGAATGCTCTTGCCTTCATGCATCAGGTCAAACGCTTTGTTGATATCTTCAAGGCCCATGGTGTGGGTGATGAAGGTGTCCAGCGGGATCTCACCGGTCTGGGCCATTTCCACGTAGCTTGGCAGCTCTGTGCGCCCACGCACGCCACCGAATGCCGAACCGCGCCAGACGCGCCCGGTGACCAGTTGGAACGGACGCGTAGCGATTTCCTGGCCGGCACCGGCCACGCCGATGATCACCGACTCGCCCCAGCCTTTATGGCAGCACTCAAGCGCCGCACGCATCAGTTGCACATTGCCGATGCACTCGAAGGAAAAGTCCACGCCGCCGTCGGTCAAATCGACAATCACGTCCTGGATTGGGCGGTCGTAATCTTTCGGGTTAATGCAGTCGGTAGCCCCCAGTTGCTTGGCGATTTCGAACTTGGCCGGGTTGATGTCGATGGCAATGATGCGACCGGCCTTGGCCTTGACCGCGCCGATCACGGCCGACAGGCCGATACCGCCCAGCCCGAAGATAGCCACGGTGTCGCCCGGTTTGACCTTGGCGGTGTTGAGCACCGCGCCGATGCCTGTGGTGACGCCGCAACCAAGCAGGCAGACTTTTTCCAGCGGAGCTTCCTTAGGAATCTTGGCCACGGAGATTTCCGGCAACACGGTGTACTCGGAGAACGTCGACGTGCCCATGTAGTGGAAAATCGGCTGGCCCTTGTAGGAAAAGCGCGTAGTGCCATCCGGCATCAGGCCTTTGCCTTGGGTAGAACGGATGGCCTGGCACAGGTTGGTCTTGCCCGACAGGCAGAATTTGCACTTGCCACATTCCGGGGTGTACAGCGGGATCACATGATCGCCGACAGCGACTGAAGTTACGCCCTCGCCGATGGCTTCGACCACTGCGCCGCCTTCGTGACCCAGGATCGACGGAAAAATGCCTTCCGGGTCCGCACCCGACAACGTATAGGCATCGGTGTGGCACACGCCAGAGGCAACCACCCGCAACAGCACCTCGCCAGCCTTGGGCATGGCGACGTCCACTTCCACGATCTCAAGGGGCTTCTTGGCTTCGAAGGCTACGGCGGCGCGGGACTTGATCATCCGGGTTTCTCCAGGGGGTTAAAAATTGATTGCAGCAGTGTAAAACATGGCTGCCTGATTAATAATCCAGGCAAAAGCAAAACTTTATTGCTGTACAGGGATAATGATCATGCTGGAAAACCGCTGGGAAGGCATTGATGAATTCGTCGCAGTGGCCGAGTGCAGCCAATTCACGGCGGCGGCCGAGCGCCTGGGAGTATCGTCGTCCCATATAAGCCGCCAGGTGGCCCGCCTGGAAGAGCGCTTGCAAACGCGCCTGTTGTATCGCAGTACGCGCAAGGTGACGCTGACCGAAGCGGGTCAGACGTTTCTGCAGCATTGCCAGCGTTTGCAGGATGGTCGCGAAGAAGCCCTGCGGGCGGTAGGCGACCTCACCAGCGAGCCCAAGGGCATGTTGCGCATGACCTGCGCAGTCGCCTATGGCGAGCGCTTTATCGTGCCACTGGTGACCCGGTTCATGGCGCTCTATCCGCAACTGCGGGTGGATATCGAACTGAGCAACCGTCAATTGGATCTGGTGCACGAGGGCCTGGATTTGGCCATCCGCCTGGGTCGCCTGCAAGACTCGCGCATGGTCGCCAGCCGCCTGGCACCGCGGCGCATGTACCTGTGCGCCTCCCCTTCCTACCTGGAACGCTATGGTCGGCCACATAGCTTGTCGGAACTGAGTCGGCATAACTGCCTGATCGGCAGCTCGGATATCTGGCAACTGGCCCAGGACGGGCGGGAATTTTCCCAAAGGGTTCAGGGAAACTGGCGCTGTAACAGTGGGCAGGCGGTGCTGGATGCGGCGCTGCAAGGTGTAGGGCTGTGTCAGCTGCCGGATTATTACGTGCTGGAGCATTTGCACAGTGGTGCGCTGGTGTCATTGCTGGAGGCGCATCAGCCACCGAATACGGCGGTGTGGGCGCTGTACCCGCAGCAGCGGCATTTGTCGCCGAAGGTCAGGAAGCTGGTGGACTTTCTCAAAGAAGGCTTGGGTGACAATTCGGTCTATCGAACATAAACAGCTACCGTTCGTGCATTGCCTGGACACCGGTTAATAACCGCTTTCATTAGAAAACCAGGCAAGCCCATGACGTCCAACACTCGGCAACTCCAGCATATCAATCATTTTGTCCGAAAGGTTCTGGCCGACTTTCCGGTGCCCAGCGCAATCGCAGCCCAATTGCTTTGCGAGCATCTACAACCATTCACTCAGGAACAACTGGACCCGGATACTACGTTCCTGACCACTCTGGAATACAACCTCGACAATCCCAATGCACCCTACACTGCAGTGATCGTCCAATCCATGAGCCTGACCGAGGCCATGATCTGCAATGCGCCCCATGCCCCTGGCGGCATGATCAACAACACGGGCTTTTCCACTATCGCGCCGTACTTCAATATCGTCGATGAACTGCCGCGCCTGATGGATAACCGCATACCGCAAATGTTCAACGAAGAGTTCATCACTTCCGGCTGGATCCCGCCCAGACGGTATGAGGCGCTTTACCGGCAAAGCGAACCTCAGGCCTACGACCCGACCACCCAACTGGAGATCGCGCCAGCCGTTCTCAGAAAGGTGATTGACTCAAGCAACTTTGAACAAACCTATGACAAGGCCATCACCCAATTCTGGGGTGAGCATCGGGACAATTACACCACCCTGATGCGCATTGCCTTCGCCAAGGCTTACCTCAATCAGTACGAAGAATTCACGCTCACCGAAGCAGAACGGCAACTGGCCGCACGAGCGGCAGGTATCGGCGTCGACAGGGACGCCAGCAACCTGACCCTTGAAGATTTTCAGGCGCCCTACTCACCGGATAAAAACTTATCCGTGCGCGTGCTGCGCATTCATCAGTTCGACGCCACCGACATTCTTACGATTACCGACACCCAGAGCCAGATCACCCTGCTGTACGTCCCCGGCAACTCCTCCCCCATCCATGGTTTCAACAGCCCAACGGACATGCGCAATGCGCTGGTAAAAGTGGCCAAGGACCCGACCCAGCGCAAAGCGCTGACCAACCACTTTGAACCCGACTCGATTGACTCCGGCCTGATCTACTGTGGTGTCGAGGAAGCATTGATCGGTATGGCGATGTACCCGGAATCTTCCAGCCCCGCCGGTTTTTTCAATAGCTTGTTGCGCAACGGTTATTGGGACCCCGAGCAATACATTAATAACCCAATGTATCCGGCGCTCAGAAGCAACCCATTTGCGTTTATCGCACGACAGATCCGCAGTCGGATTGCAAAATTGGCAGCCAAAACCGTTGTCTCGCCCTTGGACACATTCAAAGCCGACACCCTCGACGCCTTGGATAAAGCCTGCCTGCTGGCGATCCCCGTGGCGCTGACCATGGGCACCGCGTTGCTGGCGGAGTTTTGTTTCATTACCTCAGGTTTGACTGGCATGGCGATCGGCGCCGATGACGTGCTCAAGGACAAACCCCACGCCGTTGAGCGCATGGTGTTCGGCGCCCTGAACGCGCTCCCGGTGGTTATCCACGGCATCAGCAAAGGCGCGAGCAGTCTCGAGGCGTTACGCCCCGTGCTTGGCCCGGCTACGCGGGCAGAGGAGGGCCAGATCAACGTCAAGGTGATCACTCAGGCCTCCGCCCAAACCGAGACTCGCCCCCTGGTCGCTGCAACATCTCCCAGCGGCTTGCAGACCGTCAAGATTCAGGGCGAGACCTTCCTGACCTACAAAAGCCCGAATGACTGGGGTTCTTTTGAGCTGTTCGTGAATAATCCAGAAGCCCCCGAGAAGACTCAAGCCACGGGTCTCTACGCTATTCAGAGCTCCGACCTGCAATGGCGACGTGCCGGATTGACCGGAGGGGGGGCATTTCGCAATGCCTGGCAACGGGTTTACAAACTGTTCGATAGCACCCAGCAGTTGAGTTTCTTCAGCGCCTACCAGATGCCAGCGCCCGTGCGCGAGACCGTCGTGCAGATGCTCACCGACACCAGCTCATTTTCGGAAGATTTCGAACCCTTCGGAATGGATGCACAGTCGATCAGCAACGCCCGGAGACTGTTCTTTGAGAAAAGGAGCCAATTAAACCAGGATTCGGCGATCTTCTTTCACCACCTGCCCTACTCGCCCCTGCAGCCGGTCCTCCCCCGCTTGAGCTTGAACGAATCACAGCAAAGCATTATCGAGAAACTGCTACGTGCCAGTGACGGCCTCGTGATCGGCGAAAGCCACAGCGCCGAATCGAGCAAAGCCTTTCTGATCGACAACATGCAGATACTCGCCAGCCAAGGTGTCAAACGCATCTACTTCGAACATCTGCTGACGGATGTGCATATTCCGATGCTGAAGGCTTTTTACCGGTCGAAGAACGCCCCTATGGCCGAGGCGCTGACAAACTTCCTGAACGGGATCTACCCATTGCCCCGAAACCACTATTACTCATTCACAAACGTCGTGACCAAAGCCCGAGAGGCCGGAATCAAGATCCAGCCGATCGACTGCACCGTGAGCTACATACTTCGCGATATGCGCGACAGTGCGGGAACCCTGCGCCAGCGGATGATGAACTATTACGCTACCGAGGTGATTCAGTGGATCCAGACCTCCAAGCGCCAACCCGGTAAATGGGTCGCACTGGTGGGCGATACCCATACCAATACGTTCAAGGACATCCCTGGGCTGGCCGAACTCACCGGCAGCATCGGCCTGCGGATAGAAGATAGGATGGGCACCCACCCGTTGGGCATCGAAGTCGATCCGGGGCGCACCGCCAGCCTGGGCCTGAACAAAGGGGAAGGCACGGTCAAAGCCAACCTGGTCTTGCGCGTTGATCCTGCCGCGTTGCAGCACTCAATGGAATCACAGCCCGGCCCTTCGCACAGTCGAGTGGTGAAGTCGGCCCAGGCACTGCTGACACGGCCAGGCCAATTCATGCTCACCGAGGCCACCCACATTGACTATCGGTCCCGACGCGGGGACCTGCGCAGTTTCAGGATCAACAGCCAGGAAGGCCGGAACTCCATCAACGTGGTCGGCTGGCCTATTGATGAGAAGCCATTCGACAGCATTGAGGCATTGGTGAGCGAGCTGAAAACCCTGCCCGGGTTGGAGCAAGTCTACGGCTGAGGGTCAGGACGCCTGATAAGCCCGGCGCTGACGCAGCCATTCAAGGTCTTCGGGGCGGGTGACCTTGATATTGTCCGCACGCCCTTCGACCAGCCGCGGCGCCTGGCCGGACCATTCCATGGCCGACGCTTCGTCGGTGATCACGGCGTCCGCCACCAGGCTGTCGGCCAAGGCGCGGTGCAAGGCCCCCAGGCGGAACATCTGCGGCGTATAAGCCTGCCAGATCAGGCTGCGGTCAACGGTTTCCACCACGCGGCCATGCTTGTCGACGCGCTTGAGCGTGTCGCGAGCCGGCACCGCCAGCAGACCGCCCACCGGGTCATCCGCCAGTTCAGCCAAGAGTTTGTCGAGGTCATCACGGCTCAAGTTAGGCCGCGCCGCGTCATGCACCAGCACCCAGTCATCATCACTGGCACCCAGGGCATTAAGGTGCAGCAGTGCATTAAGCACCGAGCCCGAGCGTTCCGAGCCACCGTCCGCACGCTGGATGCGCGGGTCTGTGGCGCACGCCAGGGTGGGCCAATAAGGATCATCAACAGCAAGACTGACCACCAGGCCCTTGAGCGAGGGGTGGTCGAGAAAACAGCCGAGGCTGTGTTCGAGAATAGTGCGCCCGCCCAATTGCAGGTATTGCTTGGGACGGTCCGCGGCCATACGGGCACCGACGCCCGCGGCAGGAATCACGGCCCAGAAGGCCGGTAGATCGTTATTCATTGGGCCAACTGGTAGAGGGTCTCGCCCTCCTTGACCATGCCCAACTCATGACGAGCCCGCTCTTCAACGGTCTCCGTACCTTTTTTCAGCTCAAGCACTTCGGCGTCCAGGACACGGTTGCGCTCCAGCAGGCGTTCGTTTTCGGCACGCTGGTCGGCAATTTGCTGGGTCAGCTCTTCCACCTGCGCAAAGCTGCCATTACCGACCCATAGGCGGTACTGCAGGCCAGCCAGCAACAAGAGCAAGACGAGGAACAACCAATTGGGACTGCGCATCGAAATCCGGATATCCAGTGAAAAAAGACAGTCATGCAAACCTTTTGCAGCAACTGATAGCACAAAGCCTGGAAAAACCAGGCTTGCGCTTGTCAGTCAGCAGATTAGCGCCGAAATTCACACTTTCGTGAAATTTCTGACGCAACCCGCCGACTTTTTACCATTTACTGCTTAGCCGCGAAACTCGCCGCGACCGTTGTACTTGGCTTTACCTGCCAATTGCTCTTCGATGCGCAGCAATTGGTTGTACTTGGAAACGCGATCGGAACGGCACAGGGAGCCGGTCTTGATCTGGCCCGCCGAAGTGCCCACGGCCAGGTCGGCAATGGTGGAATCTTCGGTTTCGCCGGAGCGGTGGGAGATCACGGCGGTGTAGCCCGCAGCCTTGGCCATCTGGATGGCTTCCAGGGTTTCGGTCAAGGTGCCGATCTGGTTGAACTTGATCAGGATCGAGTTGGCGATCTTCTTGTCGATGCCTTCTTTAAGGATCTTGGTGTTGGTCACGAACAAGTCGTCGCCCACCAGCTGGATTTTCTCGCCGATCTTGTCGGTGAGGATTTTCCAGCCATCCCAATCGGACTCGTCCAGGCCGTCTTCGATCGAGATGATCGGGTAGCGCTGGGTCAGGCCCTTCAGGTATTCAGCGAAACCTTCTGAGTTGAACACCTGGCCTTCGCCGGACAGGTTGTACTTGCCATCCTCAAAGAATTCGCTGGCCGCACAGTCCAGGGCCAGGGTCACGTCGGTGCCCAGTTTGTAGCCGGCGTTGGCCACGGCTTCGGAGATCACTTTCAGTGCATCTTCGTTGGAGGCCAGGTTCGGTGCGAAACCACCTTCGTCACCCACAGCGGTGCTCAGGCCACGGGCCTTCAGTACAGCCTTGAGGTGATGGAAAATCTCGGTGCCCATGCGCAGGCCTTCGGAGAAGGACTTGGCGCCCACCGGCTGCACCATGAATTCCTGGATGTCGACGTTGTTATCCGCGTGCTCGCCACCGTTGATGATGTTCATCATCGGTACCGGCATCGAGTAGACGCCCGGGGTGCCGTTCAGGTTGGCGATGTGCGCGTACAACGGCAGGTCCTGGTCCTGAGCTGCTGCCTTGGCGGCAGCCAGGGACACGGCGAGGATTGCATTGGCGCCGAGACTGCCTTTGTTTTCAGTGCCGTCGAGCTTGATCATCGCGTGGTCCAGGGCTTTCTGGTCCAGCGGGTCCTTGCCCAGCAACAGGTCACGAATCGGACCGTTGATGTTGGCTACAGCCTTGAGTACACCCTTGCCCAGGTAACGGCTCTTGTCGCCATCACGCAGTTCCAGCGCTTCGCGCGAACCGGTGGAAGCACCGGACGGCGCGCAGGCGCTGCCGATGATGCCGTTATCGAGAAGCACGTCGGCTTCGACGGTGGGGTTGCCACGGGAGTCGAGAACTTCACGACCTTTGATGTCGACGATTTTTGCCATTGTTGTAAACACTCCAAAGTTGACGAAAACGACGCAGCTGAAGGAAATCTTTTGACCGACCGCAAGGGTGGAACAACGGGGCAGGCTTGCAGACGACAAGGCTCAGGCCCAAGGGCCTGAGCATTTAGCGTGGGAAATTCTACCGGAGAAATGGCAGTTACGCGGTCTCTACCGTCGGAAAACTCTTGACCAGCTCGTCCAACTGCTTGAGTTGGGCCAGGAATGGCTCCAGCTTGTCCAGGCGCAGGGCGCATGGGCCATCACATTTGGCGTTGTCCGGGTCCGGGTGGGCTTCAAGGAACAGGCCCGCCAGCGACTGGCTCATGCCCGCCTTGGCCAGGTCGGTGACCTGGGCACGTCGCCCACCGGCAGAGTCCGAACGACCACCGGGCATTTGCAGCGCGTGGGTCACGTCGAAGAACACCGGGTATTCGAACTGTTTCATGATGCCGAAACCGAGCATGTCCACCACGAGGTTGTTGTAGCCGAAGCTCGAACCACGCTCGCAGAGGATCAACTGGTCGTTACCCGCTTCCACGCACTTGCTCAGGATGTGTTTCATCTCCTGAGGGGCGAGGAACTGGGCTTTCTTGATGTTGATCACAGCGCCGGTCTTGGCCATGGCGACCACGAGGTCGGTCTGGCGCGACAGGAAGGCCGGCAACTGGATGATGTCGCACACCTCGGCGACCACGGCAGCCTGCTCAGGCTCGTGGACGTCGGTGATGATCGGCACGCCGAAGGCTTGCTTGATGTCCTGGAAGATCCGCATGCCTTCTTCAAGGCCCGGGCCGCGATAGGAGGTCACGGAAGAACGGTTGGCCTTGTCGAAACTGGCCTTGAACACGTATGGGATGCCCAGCTTCTGGGTAACCCGCACGTATTCTTCACAGACCTGCATCGCCATGTCGCGGCTTTCCAGCACGTTCATGCCGCCGAACAGCACCATGGGCTTGTCGTTGGCAATCTCGATATCGCCTACGCGAATGATCTTCTGGGCCATCAGGGTTACGCCTTCTTCTGATGTTGCGTCAGTGCTGCTTTGACGAAACCGCTGAACAACGGGTGACCGTCGCGCGGCGTCGAGGTGAACTCCGGGTGGAACTGGCAGGCCACGAACCACGGATGATCCGGCGCTTCGACCACTTCAACCAGCTTGCCGTCACCGGAGCGACCGGAAATCTTCAGGCCAGCCTCTTTGATCTGCGGCAGCAGATTGTTGTTCACTTCATAGCGGTGACGGTGACGCTCGACGATTACGTCCTTGCCGTAGCAGTCGTGTACCAGCGAGCCGGCTTCCAGCAAGCAGTCCTGCGCACCAAGGCGCATGGTGCCGCCCAGGTCGGACGTTTCGGTACGGGTTTCAACGGCGCCGGTGGCGTCTTCCCACTCGGTGATCAGGCCGACGACCGGGTGGCCGCTGCTGTGATCGAACTCGGTGGAGTTGGCGTCTTTCCAGCCCAGCACGTTACGGGCGAACTCGATAACGGCCACTTGCATGCCCAGGCAGATACCCAGGTAGGGCACCTTGTTCTCGCGAGCGTATTGCACCGCGGTGATCTTGCCTTCCACGCCACGCAGGCCGAAACCGCCCGGCACGAGAATCGCGTCAACGCCTTCGAGCAGCGCAGTGCCCTGGTTCTCGATATCTTCGGAATCGATGTAGCGCAGGTTGACCTTGGTACGGTTGCTGATGCCGGCGTGGCTCATCGCTTCAATCAGCGACTTGTACGCGTCCAGCAGCTCCATGTACTTGCCGACCATGGCGATGGTGACTTCATGCTCAGGGTTGAGCTTGGCGTCGACCACGGCTTCCCACTCGGACAGGTCCGCGCCATTGCACTGCAGGCCGAAACGCTCGACCACAAAATCATCCAGCCCCTGCGAATGCAGGATGCCCGGGATCTTGTAGATGGTGTCGGCGTCTTCCAGCGCGATCACCGCACGCTCTTCAACGTTGGTGAATTGCGCGATCTTGCGGCGCGAGGAAATGTCGATCGGGTGATCGGAACGGCAAACCAGTACGTCCGGTTGCAGGCCGATGGAACGCAGCTCCTTGACCGAGTGCTGGGTAGGCTTGGTTTTGGTTTCGCCGGCGGTGGCGATGTACGGCACCAGTGTCAGGTGCATCAGCATCGCGCGCTTGGCGCCGACTTCGAAACGCAGTTGGCGGATGGCTTCAAGGAACGGTTGGGATTCGATGTCGCCCACGGTGCCACCGATCTCGACCATCGCCACGTCGGCATCGCCTGCACCCTTGATGATGCGGCGCTTGATTTCGTCGGTGATGTGCGGGATCACCTGGATGGTTGCACCCAGGTAGTCACCACGGCGCTCTTTGCGCAGCACGTGCTCGTAGACACGGCCAGTGGTGAAGTTGTTGTTCTGGGTCATGGTCGTGCGGATGAACCGCTCGTAGTGGCCCAGGTCCAGGTCGGTCTCGGCGCCGTCGTGAGTGACGAACACTTCACCGTGCTGGAACGGGCTCATGGTGCCCGGGTCGACGTTGATGTACGGGTCCAGCTTGAGCATGGTGACTTTAAGCCCCCGCGCCTCCAGGATGGCCGCCAATGAAGCGGAGGCAATGCCTTTCCCCAATGAAGAAACAACACCGCCCGTGACGAATATGTAGCGCGTCATGAAAAACCCTAGAAGTCTGCGTTAAAGCGGTCCGAGCCGCCGGGGAAAGCGAAGGAAGGCCGAAGCCCCCGATCACCTGCATTAATCACAGTGCACCTTTCAAAAAAACCGCCGCGTTGTGACAGACCAGCAAGGAAACACCGGTACGTTGATCGCTACACATTTTTTGGAATCGCCCAGCAAAGACTGCTTGGTAATCGGCAACTGCTGCGATTCAGTCGAATCCACAGAAGTTGTATCAAGAAGGGAGCGTAGTCTACCGGAAAGGCGCTATCAGCTCAAACCTTGATCGCAGGTCTGTGGCAACCAATGTAATTGCCAGTCATCCAGCGGACTGGCCCTCAGCCCCGCAAGCGTTGGTACAGCCAGCAATTGCTCGCCCCGATAGACCAGCGGCAATCTGCCACGGACGAAGCCCGGCATACCACTTTCATTCAACAGGCGCTTGAGATCACGCCGGCCTCGACCTGGCACTTCGACGATTTCGCCACCCTGGCGATAACGAATCGACAAGGGTCCCTCGGGAGCCTTGCCGGCAAACATCAGTTGGCCGTTCCCGGGTAACTCTAGTGGATTTCGCGGATCGGGCCAGCTCACCGACACGTCGGAAAATTCCGACCACGTGGAAGGCAGCCACCAAATGCGTTCGCCGCAACGATGAAGCTGACCGTCGGCCAGGCGCCATAACGGCTGTGCGTCCCCCTTGGCATCGCGCAGGGCGTACCAACTGGCCCAGTGGTCACTGTCGGGCAGACGAGTCAGGGGATTCAGCCAATGACGCAAGGCATTGCGCTGGCGCGCATCGGAAAGATCGCGCAACGGAGCAAGGACCAAGGAAGGCAAAGGCAACCAGGGAAACGCTGAAGGCTGATCCGCAGCGATCAGGTCCATGTGCGCCAGCTCATCGAGCAGGCCCTGGGCTTCACTCAGGTGCTCGGCAGTGCGCGCCAGGCTTGATACTGCCTGAGGCCAGCGCTGCGTCAGCGTTGGAAAGACCTGGTGACGCAGGTAATTGCGCGAGAACCGTGGATCGGCGTTCGAAGGGTCTTCAATCCACTTCAATTGGTGTTCGTGGGCGTAGGCTTCCAATGCTCCCCGGGAAACCGCCAGCAATGGCCGCACCAAGTGCCCCGTCGCCAACGGGCGACGCTCGGGCATTGCCGCCAACCCACGCACTCCGGCTCCGCGTAACAGGCGGAACAGCAGGGTCTCGGCTTGATCGTCGCGATGCTGGGCGGTGAGCAGCACCTCCCCTGCCCCGATCACCTCGGTAAACGCCTGGTAACGTGCGTTACGCGCGGCACGCTCCAGGCTGGCACCGGGTTGCACCTGCACACGCAAGACCTGCAAAGGTATGCCCAGGCTGTCACATAACGCTTGGCAATGACTGGGCCAGGCGTCAGCGGCCGCTTGCAGCCCATGATGGACATGCACAGCGCTGATGGGCGGCAGGGTTTCGGTGTTTGCCAGGGAAGCCAGAAGGTGCAGCAGGACGGTGGAGTCGAGGCCACCGGAGAATGCAATGCGCCAGGCCGGAGCATTGCGCCAGGGGGCCAGGGTTTTCAGGAGTCTGGCGGGTAGAGCCGGTTTCATCAGATGTCCCCGCCGCAAATCTGGAATACATAAGCCGAGCATACACAAAGCAAATGTGGGAGGGGGCTTGCTCCCGATTGCTGAGTGTCAGTCACTGCATCTGGTGACTGATCCACCGCAATCGGGAGCAAGCCCCCTCCCACATTGAGTTACGGCGTAGACTTTAGAGACCGTAGCTCATAAGGCGCTCGTAACGACGGGCCAGCAGCGCTTCGTTATCCAGCTTCTTGAGCATCGCCAGTTGCGAGCCCAGTTCAGCACGGATGGTCGCGGCAGCCGCGGCCGGGTCACGGTGGGCACCGCCCAGTGGCTCGGCGATCACTTTGTCGACGATACCCAGGCCCTTGAGGCGATCGGCGGTGATGCCCATGGCTTCAGCCGCATCCGGCGCCTTCTCTGCGGTTTTCCACAGGATCGAGGCGCAACCTTCCGGCGAAATCACCGCGTAGGTCGAATATTGCAGCATGTTCAACTGGTCGCACACGCCAATGGCCAGCGCACCGCCGGAACCACCTTCACCGATCACGGTGGCGATGATCGGGGTTTTCAGGCGAGCCATGACGCGCAGGTTCCAGGCAATCGCTTCACTCTGGTTGCGCTCTTCGGCGTCGATACCCGGGTATGCGCCCGGAGTGTCGATGAAGGTCAGGATCGGCATCTTGAAGCGCTCGGCCATTTCCATCAGGCGGCAAGCCTTGCGGTAGCCTTCCGGACGCGGCATACCGAAGTTGCGACGGACTTTCTCGCGCACTTCACGGCCTTTCTGATGGCCGATCACCATTACCGGCTGGTCGTCCAGGCGAGCGATACCGCCCACAATGGCCGCGTCGTCGGAGAAGTGGCGGTCGCCGTGCAGCTCATCGAACTCGGTGAAGATGTGTTCGATGTAGTCCAGGGTGTACGGACGGCGCGGGTGGCGAGCCAGGCGCGCGATCTGCCAACTGGTCAGCTTGCCGAAGATGTCTTCGGTGAGCGTGCTGCTTTTGTCTTGCAGGCGAGCGATTTCGTCGCCGATATTCAGCGAATTGTCATTGCCGACCAGGCGCAGCTCTTCGATCTTGGCTTGCAGGTCAGCGATCGGCTGTTCGAAATCAAGAAAATTCGGGTTCATAAGCGTCCGTCTTGGGTCGACGGCCAAGGAGTGCCTGGCCAGCCGGTTGTCTATTCGCGCCCTACCTTAAGGGAGGCGCGCGTTTAGGTCGAGATTAAATGTTCAGCCGAGGTCAGGGGTACTGACCGTCAACGGTATTGGAGGAAGACGTTGTCTCGCCCGAACTGGTCACGCAAAGCTTGAATCAAGCCATCAGCCGGATCAATCCGCCACGTCTCCCCAAACTGCAACATGGCCTTGGCGTCGCTGCCGGTGTACTCCATGGTTACCGGGCACGCGCCGCGGTGGCGCTTGAGCAGGTCACCCAACCAGCGTAGCTGATCGCCCTTGAGCGCTTCGGTCTTGACCTTCAAGCGCAGGCTTTCGGCCAGGTTGGTGCGCGCATCTTCCATGCTCATCACCCGTTTGATACGCAGGCGCAGGCCACCGGAGAAGTCATCATTGCTGACCTCCCCTTCCACCACCACCATGGCGTCGGTCTGCAAAAGTGACTGGGCGGAGTGGAACGCGTCGGCAAACAGTGACGCTTCGATCCGGCCCGAGCGGTCATCCAGGGTGATGAAACCCATTTTGTCGCCCTTTTTATTTTTCATCACCCGCAGGGCGATGATCATGCCGGCGACGGTCTGGGTATCCCGCGCGGGCTTGAGGTCGATAATGCGCTGGCGGGCGAAACGGCGGATTTCGCCTTCGTACTCGTCAATCGGGTGGCCGGTGAGGTACAGGCCCAAGGTGTCTTTCTCACCTTTGAGGCGTTCCTTGAGGGTCAGCTCCTTGGCCTTGCGATGATTGGCGTAGACATCCGCATCCTCTTCGACGAACAGTCCGCCAAACAGGTCGGCGTGGCCGCTGTCATGGGTGCGGGCAGTCTGTTCGGCAGCCTTGATCGCCTCTTCCATGGCGGTGAGCAGCACCGCACGGTTACGGTCGATATTGGCCTGGTAAGCCTTCGGCTCATCATGGAAATACGGGCCGAGACGGTCGAGCGCGCCGCTGCGGATCAAGCCATCAAGGGTACGCTTGTTGATGCGTTTGAGGTCAACACGCGCGCAGAAGTCGAACAGGTCCTTGAATGGCCCATCCTGACGCGCTTCGGTGATGGCCTCCACCGGGCCTTCGCCCACGCCCTTGATCGCGCCGAGGCCATAGATGATGCGACCTTCGTCATTCACCGTGAACTTGAACTCAGAGGCGTTCACGTCCGGCGCATCCAGGCGCAGCTTCATGGTGCGCACTT
Organism: Pseudomonas sp. HN8-3; assembly: GCF_020790195.1. Classification (NCBI taxonomy): domain Bacteria; kingdom Pseudomonadati; phylum Pseudomonadota; class Gammaproteobacteria; order Pseudomonadales; family Pseudomonadaceae; genus Pseudomonas; species Pseudomonas sp. HN8-3. The sequence goes on along the minus strand of NZ_CP086206.1, from coordinate 1,477,136 downwards.
CCTCGATCAAGGTCACGACCTTGTCGGTGTTGTGCATATCGGCCGACAGTACCGCAGCCATGAACGGCGCCGGGTAGTGGGCTTTCAGCCAGGCGGTCTGGTACGACACCAGGCCATAGGCGGCGGAGTGGGATTTGTTGAAACCATAACCGGCGAATTTTTCTACCAGGTCGAAGATGTTACCGGCCAGGTCGGCGTCGATGTTGTTGGTGGCGCAACCCTCAATGAAACCGCCGCGCTGCTTGGCCATTTCCTCGGGTTTCTTTTTACCCATTGCGCGACGCAGCATGTCCGCACCACCGAGGGTGTAGCCGGCCATTACCTGGGCGATCTGCATCACCTGTTCCTGATACAGGATGATGCCGTACGTCGGCGCCAATACAGGCTTGAGGCCCTCGTATTGATAGTCGGAGTGCGGGTAAGCCAGCTCGGCGCGACCGTGCTTGCGGTTGATGAAGTCATCCACCATGCCCGATTGCAGCGGGCCCGGACGGAACAGCGCCACCAGTGCGATCAAGTCTTCCAGGCAGTCGGGCTTGAGCTTTTTGATCAGCTCTTTCATGCCCCGGGATTCAAGCTGGAACACCGCCGTGGTTTCGGCCTTTTGCAGCAGGCTGTAGGTCGGTTTGTCGTCCAGCGGGATAAACGCGATATCCAGCGGTTCTTCGCCGACCTTGGCGCGGTCGCGGTTGATGGTCTTGAGTGCCCAGTCGATGATCGTCAGGGTACGCAGGCCGAGGAAGTCGAACTTCACCAGGCCGGCCGCCTCCACGTCATCCTTGTCGAACTGGGTGACCAGGCCGTCGCCTTCTTCATCGCAGTAGATCGGTGAAAAGTCGGTGAGCTTGGTCGGCGCGATGACCACACCACCGGCGTGTTTACCGACGTTACGCACCACGCCTTCGAGCTTGCGCGCCATGTCCCAGATTTCGGCGGCTTCTTCATCGACCTTGATAAAGTCGCGCAGGATTTCTTCCTGCTCGTAGGCTTTTTCCAGGGTCATGCCGACTTCGAACGGGATCATCTTCGACAGGCGGTCGGCCAGGCCGTAGGACTTGCCCTGCACCCGCGCCACGTCGCGAATTACCGCTTTCGCCGCCATGGAACCGAAGGTGATGATCTGACTTACCGCGTTGCGGCCGTATTTCTCGGCCACGTATTCAATCACGCGGTCACGACCATCCATGCAGAAGTCGACGTCGAAGTCGGGCATAGACACACGTTCCGGGTTCAGGAACCGTTCGAACAGCAGGTCATATTCCAGCGGGTCAAGGTCGGTAATCTTCTGAACATAGGCCACCAGCGAGCCAGCACCTGACCCCCGGCCGGGACCTACCGGTACGCCGTTGTTTTTGGCCCACTGGATAAAGTCCATTACGATCAGGAAGTAGCCGGGGAATCCCATCTGGATGATGATATCCAGCTCGAAATTCAACCGGTCGACATACACCTGGCGCTTGGCTTCGTAGTCTTCAGTGGTGTCCTTGGGCAGCAGGACGCTGAGGCGTTCTTCCAGGCCATCGAACGACACTTTGCGAAAGTATTCGTCGATGGTCATGCCATCGGGTATCGGGAAGTTGGGCAAAAAGTGCTTGCCCAGTTTCACTTCGATGTTGCAGCGCTTGGCGATCTCGACGGAGTTTTCCAGGGCCTCGGGCAAATCGCTGAACAGCTGCGCCATTTCATCGGCGCTTTTGAGGTATTGCTCTTCGCTGTAATTCTTCGAGCGGCGCGGGTCATCCAGGGCCCGGCCTTCGCCGATGCACACGCGGGTTTCATGGGCCTCGAAATCTTCTTTCTTGATAAACCGCACATCGTTGGTCGCCACCAGCGGCGCCCCCAGCTTATCGGCCAGGGCTACGGCAGCATGCAGATGTTCTTCATCGTTGGGGCGGTTGGTACGCTGGACTTCCAGGTAGAAACGGTCCGGGAATACCTGCATCCACTCACGTGCCAGCACCTCGGCTTCCTGGGGATTACCGCCCAGCAACGCGATACCGATCTCGCCCTCTTTAGCCGCCGAGAGCATGATCAGGCCTTCGCTGGCTTCGGCCACCCACTCGCGCTCGATGATGATCGAGCCGTTGCGCTGGCCGTCGATAAAGCCGCGGGAAATCAGCTCGGTGAGATTGCGATAACCCACGCCGTTCATCGCCAGCAGGCTGATGCGGCTCAGTGGGTTATCCGGGTCCTTGTTGGACAGCCACAGGTCGGCGCCACAGATCGGCTTGATGCCGGCGCCCATGGCGTTCTTGTAGAACTTGACCAGGGAACACATGTTGTTCTGATCGGTTACCGCCACCGCAGGCATATTCATGCCCACCAGGGTTTTGACCAGTGGTTTGATCCGTACCAGGCCGTCGACCAGGGAGTACTCAGTGTGCAGGCGCAGGTGAACGAATGAAGCCGGCATAGTGATCCTGTCTTGATACATGAAAACAACAAGGCCCGGATTGTACCGGGCCTTGGTAAAAACATCAGCCTTGCTGCTAAACCTCGATCAGACTTTCGCGGGCCTCATAAGCCAGGCGTACCGGGGCAAACGAGCGGCGATGGATCGGGGTCGGGCCCAGCCGAGCCAGAGCTTCCAGATGAACGGGCGTCGGGTAGCCTTTATGGCCGCCAATCCCGTAGCCGGGGTAGATCAGTTCGAACGCAGCCATTTCACGGTCACGGCTGACCTTGGCGAGGATCGAGGCGGCGGCAATGGCTGGAACCTTGCTATCGCCCTTGACCACCGCTTCCGACGGCATCGCAAGCTTCGGGCAACGGTTGCCATCGATCATCGCCATTTTCGGGGTGATATGCAGCCCTTCAACAGCACGCTGCATGGCTAACATGGTTGCATGGAGGATATTAAGTTTGTCGATTTCCTCGACTTCAGCGCGAGCGATATGCCAACTCAGGGCCTTTTCACAGATCTCGTCATAGAGCTTTTCGCGACGGGCCTCGGTAAGCTTTTTCGAATCATTGAGGCCCAGGATCGGGCGGTTCGGATCTAGGATTACCGCCGCCGTGACCACTGCGCCACACAGCGGGCCGCGTCCTACTTCGTCAACACCGGCCACCAGTTCGTGAGCTTGGGCAACCAGGCTGAAATCCAGCCCCATTTGCGTGGTCATAAGGCTTCCTGTTTATGGCCGATCAAGGTCAGCACGGCGTCGGCCGCCTGGTTCGAGGCATCACGACGCAACGTGCGATGAATGTCGTCGAAACCACGGGTCTGCTCTTCGCCGCCGTCAATCAAGGGCAGTAGGGTCTGCGCAAGCGCTTCAGGCGTTGCATCGTCCTGCAACAACTCTGGCACCAGCAGGCGCTGGGCCAGCAGGTTGGGCAGGGAGATATAAGGGCTCTTGACCATGCGCTTGAGAATCCAGAAGGTCAGCGGCGCCAGGCGATAGGCTACAACCATTGGCCGCTTGTACAGCAAGGCTTCAAGGGTGGCAGTGCCCGACGCAATCAACACCGCATCGCAGGCTGCCAGAGCCAGGTGGGACTGGCCGTCAAGCAGGGTCAGCGGCAGGTTGCGACCTTCCAGCAGGGTCTCGATCTGTGCGCGGCGTTGCGGGCTGGCACACGGCAGCACGAAGCGAACCTCCGGCTTTTGTGCCTGCAGACGTTCGGCAGCATCAAAAAACAGCGCCCCCAGGCGCCCTACCTCACCGCCACGACTGCCCGGCATCAACGCCACCAACGGGCCGTCGGGCAAGCCCAGCTCGGCACGCGCGGCAGCACGATCGGCTTGCAACGGAATGGCATCGGCCAGGGTATGGCCGACAAACCGCACCGGTACGCCCTTCTCTTCGTAGAACCTGGCTTCGAACGGCAACAGGGTCAACATCAGGTCGCAGCCTTCGCGGATCTTCAACACGCGCTTCTGCCGCCACGCCCATACGGATGGGCTGACGTAGTGCACGGTCTTGATCCCGGCCTGACGCAATTTGAGTTCGATATTGAGGGTGAAATCCGGTGCATCGATGCCGATAAAGACGTCAGGCTTTTCATCGATCAGCGTCTTGATCAACAGCTTGCGGCGAGCGAGCAGCTCACGCAGGCGTCCCAACACCTCCACCAACCCCATGACCGACAGCCGCTCCATGGGGAAGTAGGAGGCAAGCCCTTCGGCCTGCATCAGCGGCCCACCCACGCCGATAAACTCCACCGCAGGATGCTGGGCCTTGAGGGCTCGCATCAGGCCAGCACCCAGAATATCGCCGGACGCTTCACCGGCCACCAGCGCAATACGCAAATTGGCCATGATCAGCGTGTGATGCCGCGAGTCGACGCCTGGATCGAGTCACGGAACACCGCGACTTCCGGAAACAGGCTTGCCGGCTCGGTCAGTTCGGTCAGCGCCTGCTCAACCGTCAGCCCCTGACGGTAAACCGTCTTGTAGGCACGGCGCAGAGCGTGGATCGCCTCTTCGCTGAAACCGCGGCGGCGCATGCCTTCGAAGTTCATGCTGCGAGCCTCGGCAGGGTTGCCGAACACCGTCACGAATGCAGGCACATCCTTGCCAATGGCGGTGCCCATGCCGGAAAAGCTGTGGGCGCCGATATGGCAGTACTGATGCACCAGGGTGAAACCGGACAGGATCGCCCAGTCGTCAACGTGCACATGGCCTGCCAACGCAGTGTTGTTGACCAGGATGCAATGGTTGCCGATCACGCTGTCATGGCCGATGTGCGCATAGGCCATGACCAGGTTGTGATCACCCAAAGTGGTTTCAGCGCGATCCTGTACGGTGCCGCGGTGAATGGTGACGCCTTCACGGATGATGTTGTGGTCACCGATTACCAGGCGTGTTTCTTCACCCTTGTACTTCATGTCCGGGGTGTCTTCGCCTACCGAGGAAAACTGGTAGATACGATTGTGTTTGCCAATACGGGTCGGACCTTTAAGGATCACGTGTGGCCCGATGACAGTCCCCTCGCCGATTTCCACACCTGCGCCGACGATCGACCAGGGGCCAACCTCAACGTCGGCGGCCAGTACGGCCGACGGATCGATGATTGCGCGAGGGTCAATCAAACTCATAGTTTGCGTTCCGCACAGATGATCTCGGCAGAGCATACCGGCTTGCCATCTACCGAGGCCTGGCATTCGAACTTCCAGATCTGGCGCTTGCAGCTGATGAACCTGGCTTCCAGGATCAACTGGTCACCCGGGGTGACCGGGTTGCGAAAACGCAGCTTGTCGGAGCCCACGAAATAGTAAAGCGTGCCGTCGGCAGGCTTGAGGTCGAGCATTTTGAAACCAAGGATACCGGCAGCCTGGGCCATCGCTTCGATGATCAACACGCCCGGCATGATGGGATGCGCTGGGAAGTGACCGTTGAAGAATGGTTCGTTGATGCTGACATTCTTGTAGGCACGAATGCGCTTTTCCTCGACATTGAGGTCCACTACGCGGTCCACCAGCAGGAACGGGTAACGGTGAGGCAGGTATTCGCGAATCTCGTTGATGTCCATCATTTCGGGGGGAAGCCTGTAATAAAGATTGGGGGCGGGCGAACTAATCGCACGCCCCGCTAGCAAATCAAGGAGGCAGTCTAGCGGCTGTGCACACTTGATATGGAAATGGTATCAGCCTTCAGATGAAGCATTACCGCCAGGGGTCACGTCCCCAACACGCTTTTCCAGCTGTTTGATACGTCGTGCCATGTCGTCGATCTTCCTCAAACGCGCCGCGCTCTTGCGCCATTCAGCCGCAGGTTGCATGGCGGTACCGGAAGAATAGGCCCCCGGCTCGGTAATCGAGTGAGTCACCATGGTCATGCCGGTGATGAAGACGTTGTCGCAAATATCGATATGCCCCACCAGCCCGACGCCGCCGGCGAGCATGCAATGCTTGCCGATTTTGGTGCTGCCGGAAATACCCACGCACGCAGCCATGGCGGTGTGATCGCCAATCTGTACGTTGTGGGCGATCTGGATCTGGTTGTCGAGCTTCACGCCGTTACCGATCACCGTATCGGCCAAAGCTCCACGATCCACCGCAGTGTTTACACCGATCTCCACATCGTCGCCGATCAATACGCCGCCGACCTGGGCAATCTTGTGCCAGACACCTTTGGCGTTGGCAAAGCCAAAGCCTTCGCCGCCGATAACAGCGCCGGACTGAATGACCACACGCTGACCAATACGCACATCGTGGTAGAGGGTTACACGTGGGGCCAGCCAACCATTGGCACCGATTTCACAGCGTGCGCCGATAAAGCAGTGGGCGCCCACGGTGACACCTGCACCAATACGCGCCCCGCTCTCGATCACTGCAAACGCACCGATGCTGGCCGCAGGGTCAACCTGGGCATCATCGGCAATTACCGCAGATGGGTGAATGCCACCGGCCGCTTTCGGCTTGGGATCGAACAGGTGTGACGCCTTGGCGTACGACAGGTACGGGTCGGCCACCACCAGCGCATCCCCGATAAACCCTTCAGCGTCAGCGGCCTTCAGCAACACGGCTGCGGCCTGGCAATCAACCAGGTATTTACGGTATTGGGGATTTGCGAGGAAGCTCAACTGAGCTGGGCCAGCCTCCTGCAAGGTGGCTAGCCCAGTGATTTCTTTCTCCGGGGAGCCACGCAAGGTGGCTCCCAGGAACTCGGCCAACTCGCCGAGTTTGATAGTCGCGGTCATGGCTTACTTCAGCTGGTTCATGCGCTCGATCACCTGACGGGTGATGTCGTATTGAGGCTTGACGTCAATCACGGCGCCGCGCTCGAACACCAGGTCAAAGGCACCCTTCTTGATGACTTCTTCCACGGCGCTGTCGAGCTTGGGCTTGAGCTGCTTGAGCATTTCACGGTCGGCAACAGCCTTGGCTTCGTTCAGCTCCTTGGACTGGAACTGGTAGTCACGGGCCTTTTGCTTGAATTCAAGCTCCAGACGCTCGCGCTCGCCTTGCTGCATCTTGTCGCCACCGGCTACCAGACGATCCTGGATGCCCTTGGCGCTGCTTTCCAAGGTTTTGAGCTTGGTCAGTTGCGGACCGAATTTCTTCTCGGCATCCACGGCGTACTTCTTGGCCGCGTCGGATTCCAGCAGAGCCATCTGATAGTTCAGGACGGCGATTTTCATTTCGGCGAAGGCCGGGGTGGTTACCAGCACAGTGGCCAGCAGGACCAATTGAGTCAACTTACGCACGATGTACTCCTACAGAATCCGTTGTCGTTATCTTGGGTCAGACGCTTAGAACGTCTGGCCGAGGGAGAATTGGAAAATCTGGGTTTCAGCGTTATCCGGTTTCTTGATCGGCATGGCCAGAGCAAAGCTCAACGGGCCCAGCGCAGTCACCCAGGTCACACCCACACCCACGGAGCTCGCCAGGTTGCTGAGGCTCACGTCGTTGCATTGGGTGTTGGACCGCGAACCGTTCGGGTTGGTGACTTGTTCACACTTGGAGTCGAACACGTTACCCACGTCCCAGAAGACTGAGGTGCGCAGCGAACGCTGGTCCTTGACGAATGGCAGCGGGAACAGGATCTCTGCACCACCCTGGATCAGCACGTTACCACCGAATGGCAGCGGGTCGTTGTCGTCGTCACGTCGAGTTCCGACGTTACCGGTGTCAGCAAAACCACGGCTTGGCGTACCACGCGGGCCCAAAGTACTGTCCTTGAAGCCACGTACCGAGTTGAAACCACCGGCGTAGTAGTTCTCATAGAACGGCAAGCCATCAGTGGAACCATAACCGTCGCCATAACCCAGCTCTGTGTGCAGGCGCATGGTGTAGTTATCGCTCAACGGCTGGAACAACTGGCCGCGGTAATCGAGTTTGAAGAACGACAGGTCGCTGCCCGGTGTGGTGACTTCCGCAGTCAGGCTCTGGGAATGACCACGGGTTGCCAGTACACCTTTGTTCAAGGTCGACTCGGACCAGCCGGCAGATGCCTTGAAGTTCAGGAACTTGTCACCTTCACGACGAGTGAAGTCGAAGATCTCGTCCACGGTATATACACCGGTCTTGATCTCGTCCTGTTGCGCGGTGATGCCGAAGGTCAGGCGCGAGGTTTCGCTGATCGGGTAACCGATGTTTGCGCCCACACCCAGGCTGTCGATCGCATAGCTTGCAACGTCGACGTCGAGGTCTTTGTAGTCGGTGGTGCGGTAGAAGGCGTTATAGCCCAGGCTCACACCGTCAGCTGTCCAGTAGGGGTCGACATAACCGAAGTTATAGCGGCTCTGGTATTCGCTTCGGGTCAGGCCGATGGAAACCTTGTTACCGGTACCGAGGAAGTTGTTCTGGGTGATCGAGCCACCCAGGATCAGGCCGGCGCTCTGTGCGAAACCGACGCTGGCGGTGATCGAGCCCGAAGCTTGCTCTTCAACGGCGTAGTTCACGTCAACCTGGTCATCCACACCCGGTACGGCCGGGGTTTCGACGTTGACTTCCTTGAAGAAGCCCAGACGCTCAAGACGGGTCTTGGACTGGTCGATCAGGTAGGTCGAAGCCCAGCCACCTTCCATCTGACGCATTTCACGACGCAGCACTTCGTCCGCAGACTTGGTGTTGCCACGGAAGTTGATGCGGTTTACGTAGGCGCGCTTGCCAGGATCGACGACGAAGGTGATGTCTACCGTGTGATCTTCATCATTCGGGGTCGGCACGCCGTTGACGTTGGCGAAGGTATAGCCTTCGTTACCCAGGCGGCGAGTGATCAGTTCGGAGGTAGTGGTCATCAGCTTGCGCGAGAACACCTGATCCTTCTGCACCAGCAGCAGGGACTTGACCTGGTCCTCAGGGACTTTCAGGTCGCCGCTGAGCTTGACGTCACGAACCTTGTACTTCTCGCCTTCGTTGACGTTCACGGTGATATAGACGTGCTTCTTGTCCGGGGTGATGGACACCTGGGTCGAAGCGATGTCCATGTTGATGTAGCCACGGTCCAGGTAGTAGGAGCGCAGGCGTTCAAGGTCACCGGAAAGTTTTTCACGGGCGTATTTGTCATCGTTCTTGAAGAACGACAGCCAGTTGGTGGTCTTGAGCTCGAACAGGTCGATCAGGTCGTCATCAGCGAATTTGGTGTTGCCCACCACGTTGATGTGCTGAATGGCCGCGACGGTACCTTCGTTGATGTTGACCTTGAGGCCCACACGGTTACGAGGCTGCGGGATCACTTCGGTTTCCACGGTCGCGGAGTAGCGGCCCTGGGCAACGTACTGGCGTTGCAGTTCGTTACGCACACCCTCAAGGGTCGCGCGCTGGAAGATCTCGCCTTCGGCCAGGCCGGATTGCTTCAGGCCCTTCATCAGGTCTTCAGTGGAGATGGCCTTGTTACCTTCGATCGCGATACTCGCAACGGAAGGTCGTTCGACGACCGTGATGACCAGGACGTTGCCTTCGCGACCCAGTTGGATATCTTGAAAGAACCCGGTTTTGAACAGCGCACGAGTGGATTCCACCAGGCGACGATCATCCGCCTGTTCCCCGACGTTCAACGGCAAGGCACCAAAGACGCTACCCGCGGAAACCCGCTGGAGGCCGTTGACGCGAATATCGGAGATGGTGAAGGACTCGGCGTGAACTTCGGCGATCATCAATACGGTGAGAACCGCAGTTAGCAGCAGACGTTTCATGAAGTCCTTTCTTATTCCAACTGGCAATAAACAAACTGCCGCAAAATGCGGCAGATTCGCAATTCAGCGAAGCGTTACAGTCGTCCCAGATCGTTGACCAGAGCTAACAACATCACCCCGACCACCAAACTGATACCGATCTGTATCCCCCAACCCTGCACCCGATCCGACAAGGGGCGACCACGCACCCACTCGACCAGATAAAACAGCAGATGCCCCCCATCCAATACTGGAATGGGCAGCAAATTCAGAACCCCAAGGCTAATACTCAGATAAGCCAGGAAATTCAGGAAATCCGCGACACCCGACTGGGCAGAAGCGCCCGCCACTTTAGCAATGGTTATCGGTCCACTCAAGTTTTTTACCGAGAGCTCACCGAACAACATTTTCTTGAGGGATTCGAGGGTCAGTACGCTCATGGTCCAGGTGCGTTTCGCACCCTCGCCAATCGCGGCCAAAGGCCCGAAGCTGACCTCTCGAACCATCGATGGCGGCCATTCGACACCTTTGACCCCGGCACCCAGGTAACCCCCGGCCGCCTTGGCCTCCCCGCGAACCGACAAGGTCACGGGAACGTCGATTTGAGCACCCTCGCGCTCAACTTTCAGCACAATTCTGGTATCAGGACGCACACGTACCAGGTCGACCACTTGCTGCCAGTCACCCAGCGCCTGGCCATCGAGGGCCAGCAGGCGATCACCGGTTTTCAGGCCTGCGGCCTGGGCCGGACCTTTCGGATCCAGCTCAGCCAGTACCGGCGGCAAGGCCGGACGCCAAGGACGAATCCCCAGGGATTTGATCGGATCAGGCTCATCGGCGCCCTTGAGCCAGTGGTCCAGAGCCAACGCCCGCGGGGTTTCGGCACTGGAATCCTGGTCACGCACCACCACATTGACGGTGCCGCTTTCACCCAGGCGGCGCACCAACTGCAAATTGACCGCGCCCCAACCCGTGGTCGGCTCGCCATCAATGGAAACAATTTCCTGCCCTGCCACCAAGCCGGCCCTGGACGCGATGCTGTCCGCCTCGACTGCACCGATGACCGGGCGCACCTGCTGGCTGCCCATCATGGCCAGAACCCAGAAGAACACCATTGCCAACAGGAAGTTGGCGATCGGGCCCGCTGCAACAATTGCGATACGCTGACGAACGGTCTTGCGATTGAAAGACTGATCCAATTGATCAGCCGGCACTTCACCTTCGCGCTCATCGAGCATCTTGACGTAGCCACCCAACGGGATAGCGGCAATCACGAACTCGGTGCCACGACGATCATGCCAGCGCAACAATGGCATGCCGAAACCAACGGAAAAGCGCAATACCTTGACGCCGCAACGACGCGCCACCCAGAAGTGGCCGAATTCGTGGAAGGTAACCAGCACACCCAGAGCAACCAGGGTGCCGACAATCATGTAGAGCGCACTCATCTAATTTCTCCGCATTTCAATCCGATGCCTGAAGGCTCAAACGCGCCCACCCTAACGTGTGTCGCGATCCAGCCATTGCTGGGCCAAGGCTCGGGCCTTGGTATCAGCCTCAAATACCGCTCCCAGGTCATTTACAGCCACGACTGGCTCAAGATTCAGGACGTCCTCGATGATACTCGCGATCTGCGGAAAGCGGATGCGCCGTTCGAGAAACGCCGCCACGGCCACTTCATTGGCCGCATTGAGCATGGCCGGCGCGCTGTTACCCGCATCGGCCGCTTGCCGCGCCAGGCGCAGGCACGGAAAACGCTGCTCGTCCGGGGCTTCGAAGTCCAGGCGCGCAATCGCAAACAGGTCCAGGGGCGCTACGCCGGAATCGATCCGCTCCGGCCAGGCCAAGGCATTGGCGATCGGCGTGCGCATATCCGGGTTGCCCAGCTGCGCCAACACCGAACCGTCCACGTAATCGACCAAAGAGTGGATCACACTTTGCGGATGGATCACCACCTCGACCTGATCAGGCCGTGCATCGAACAACCAGCACGCCTCGATCAGCTCCAGGCCTTTGTTCATCATGCTCGCCGAATCCACGGAAATCTTGCGCCCCATGGACCAGTTTGGATGAGCGCAGGCCTGATCGGGAGACACATGCTCAAGCTCAGCCAGCGGAGTCTGCCGGAAGGGGCCACCGGACGCCGTCAGCAGAATCCGGCGCACACCGACCTGGCTCAAGCCGCGGGCGAAATCCCCGGGCATGCACTGGAAGATTGCGTTGTGCTCGCTGTCCAGCGGCAGCAGGACCGCCCCACTCTTGCGCACGGCTTGCATGAAGAGTGCGCCAGACATGACCAGGGCTTCTTTATTGGCCAACAGAATTTTCTTGCCGGCATCGACTGCCGCCAGGGTAGGACGCAACCCCGCCGCGCCGACAATCGCCGCCACCACGGTATCCACATCGGCGTCGGCCGCCACCTGGCACAACCCCGCTTCCCCGACCAGCACCTGGGTGGTCAACCCCGCAGCCCGCAGATCATCCTGCAGCCCACGGGCCGCCGCGGCCTCAGGCACTACGGCAAAGCGCGGTGAGTGGCGCACGCACAAGGCCAGCAATTCGCGCAAACGCGTGAAGCCGGTCAGCGCGAAAACCTGGTAACGATCCGGGTGACGAGCGATGACATCCAGGGTACTCAGCCCCACGGAGCCGGTCGCGCCCAGTACGGTAACCTGCTGCAGGCCGTTCACGAAGCGATCATCCACAGCAACACCGCGAAGATCGGCAGCGCGGCAGTGAGGCTGTCGATGCGATCCAGCACGCCACCATGACCCGGCAGCAGGTTACTGCTGTCCTTGATCCCGGCCTGGCGCTTGAACATGCTCTCGGTAAGGTCACCCACCACCGAGATAAACACGACGATAGCGGTGCCCAGCAAGGCCAGCAGAACCTCTTTCACCGACCAGTCACGCACCAAACCGACCACCAGCGTGATCAGTAGCGTCAAGGCCAGGCCACCGTATACGCCTTCCCAGCTCTTGCCCGGGCTGACGGCCGGAGCCAGCTTGCGCTTGCCAAATGCGCGACCAGAGAAGTAGGCGCCGATATCGGCCCCCCACACCAGCACCATCACGGCCAGGATCAATTCATTACCGATGGGGTAGCGCTTGATTTCCACCAGCCCTTGCCAGGCCGGTAGCAGGATCAGCAATCCGATCACCAGCTTGCAGGCCACGCTGGACCATTGACCGCTGGTGCGTGGGTAAGTCAGCACCAGGAATGTTGCCAACGCCCACCACAGCACCGCCGCCCCCAATACCCAGGGTGCGATGTCCGGCAGGATGTACATCAGGAACAACAACACCGCGACCACTGCGGCGTACGCCACACGCGGCAACTGGTTGCCGAAGCCTGCCAGGCGCGCCCATTCCCAGGCACCCAGGCTCACGACCAGACCGATAAACAGCGCAAAGCCGGACCCTTCAAGCAGGAAGAAACCGCACAAGGCAATCGGCAGCAGGATCAGCGCCGTGATGATTCGTTGTTTAAGCATTTAAACCCGGGCTCCAGCTTCGATCTGCTCGCTCGTTTTACCGAAACGACGCTGACGGGAAGCGAAATCGGCCAGCGCATTGCGCATGGCATCGTGTTTGAAGTCCGGCCAGAACAGGTCGGAGAAGTACAACTCGGTATAGGCTAGCTGCCACAACAGGAAATTGCTGATGCGATGCTCACCACCGGTACGGATACACAAGTCCGGCAACGGCAGGTCGCCGGTCACCAGGCAGGTTTGCAACAGTTCGGGCGTGATGTCGTCGGGGCGCAGATGGCCGGCCTGCACTTCGCGGGCAAGCCGTTGCGCAGCCTGGGCGATATCCCACTGGCCGCCGTAATTGGCTGCGATCTGCAGCACAAAACGATTACTGCCTGCGGTGATAGCCTCGGCTTCGCGCATGGCCACTTGCAGTTCCGGGTGGAACCGCGAGCGATCACCAATGATGCGCAGACTGATGTTGTTGTCATTGAGGCGCTTGGCCTCACGACGCAGCGCCTTGAAAAACAGGTCCATCAAGGCACTGACTTCGTCGGCGGGCCGCTGCCAGTTCTCACTGGAAAAGGCGAACAAGGTCAACACTTCGACCTTGGCCTCGGCGCACACCTCAATCACCGCCCTTACCGCGTCAACACCCGCTTTATGCCCGGCAACACCCGGCATAAAGCGTTTTTTCGCCCAGCGATTATTCCCATCCATGATGATCGCGACATGGCGCGGCACCACGGAGGGCACAGTCTGCTTGGTCTTTTCCATAAAGGCGTCCTGACCCCTTATACGGCCATCAGGTCCTTTTCTTTTTCTTCGGTAGCCTGGGTGATCTTGGCTTCGGCGTCCTTGGTCAACTTGTCGATATCAGCAACGGCACGACGCTCTTCGTCTTCGCTGATTTCCTTGTCCTTGACCAGCTTCTTCAGGTCACCCAACGCATCGCGACGGATGTTACGCACGGCAACGCGCGCATCTTCAGCGGCACTGCGCGCCTGCTTGGTGAAGCCCTTGCGGGTTTCTTCGGTCAGGGCTGGCATGGAGATCAACAACAACTCGCCGAGGTTGGTCGGGTTGAGGTTCAGACCGGCGCTCTGGATCGCCTTGTCGACTGCCGCGAGCATGTTGCGCTCGAAGGCCACGACTTGCAGGGTGCGCGAGTCCTTCACGGTCACGTTGGCCACGCCGCTGAGCGGGGTGTCGGAACCGTAGTAAGGCACCATCACGCTGCCCAGGATGCTCGGGTGCGCCTTGCCGGTACGGATCTGACCAAATGCATGGCTCAGGGATTCCAGGGATTTCTGCATACGCGCCTGGGCGTCTTTCTTGATTTCATTGATCATTGTTGGCCTTCCTCGATCAGAGTCCCTTCCGCGCCGCCGTGTACGATATTCAGCAGGGCGCCGGGCTTGTTCATGTTAAATACGCGCAGCGGCATTTTGTGGTCGCGGCACAGGCAGATAGCAGTCAGGTCCATCACACCCAGCTTGCGATCCAGCACTTCATCGTAGGTCAGATGATCGAACTTCTCGGCATGCGGGTCTTTGAATGGGTCTGCAGTGTATACGCCATCTACCTTGGTGGCTTTGAGCACCACGTCGGCATCGATTTCGATAGCGCGCAGGCACGCCGCCGAATCCGTGGTGAAGAACGGGTTGCCTGTGCCAGCGGCAAAGATCACCACTTCCTTGGAGTTCAGGTGGCGCATGGCTTTGCGGCGATCGTAGTGATCGGTCACGCCAACCATGGAGATAGCCGACATCACGATGGCCGAGATATTGGCACGCTCCAGGGCGTCGCGCATGGCCAGGGCGTTCATCACAGTGGCCAGCATGCCCATGTGGTCGCCAGTGACCCGATCCATACCGGCCGCACTCAGTGCCGCGCCGCGGAACAGATTGCCGCCGCCGATCACCAGGCCGACCTGCACACCGATACCGACCAATTGGCCGACTTCCAGCGCCATGCGGTCAAGCACCTTGGGGTCGATCCCGAACTCTTCCGAGCCCATCAGGGCCTCGCCGCTGAGCTTGAGTAGAATGCGTTTATAGCGAGCCTGATAACCACTGCCCTGCTGAGCCATTGCGAATCTCTCCTGCGGCGTATTTTTTAAAAATTCTTGGCGAGCCGTTTACGGCTTGCGTTCACTCTAGCTGGACGCTGTCACAGCGCCATCGGAACACGGCTTTGTAAGCCAGTTCCGAGAGGAAACCAAATAAAATTGGCCTTCCCATTTGAAAAGAGGCTGCGCGCGTGAGCGGGCAGCCTCTTTCGGCGACAGTTTGGGACTGTCTTATTGCTTGGCGGCAGCCAGCTGGGCAGCAACTTCTTCAGCGAAGTTGTCGACCGGCTTCTCGATGCCTTCGCCTACTTTGAAGTAAGTGAAGGAAACGATTTCAGCACCGGCTTTCTTGGCCAGTTCGCCAACTTTGATTTCAGGGTTCTTGACGAACGCCTGCTCAACCAGGCTTGCTTCGGCCAGGAACTTGCTGATACGGCCTTTGACCATGTTTTCAACAATGTTTTCTGGCTTGCCTTTGATTTTTTCTTCGTTCAGCTGCAGGAACACAGCTTTTTCGCGCTCGATCGCTTCGGCAGACACTTCCGAAGGCAGCAGGAACTCAGGGTTGCTCGCAGCAACGTGCATAGCGATGTCTTTGGCCAGCTCAACGTCGCCGCCTTTCAGAACAACTGCTACACCGATTTTGTTGCCGTGCAGGTAACCACCAACAACATCACCTTCAACGCGAACCAGGCGACGGATGTTGACGTTTTCGCCAACCTTGCCGACCAGTACCAGACGAGCTGCTTCTTGAGCTTCGATCAGAGGCTCAACAGTGGTCAGCTTGTCAGCGAAGGCTTTTTCGACGCTGGCAGCAACGAATGCCTTGAAGTCATCCTGCAGAGCCAGGAAGTCGGTCTGCGAGTTGACTTCCAGCAGAACGGCGGATTTGCCGTCTTCTTTCAGGGCGATAGCGCCTTCAGCAGCGACGTTGCCTGCTTTCTTGGCAGCCTTGATGGCGCCGGAAGCACGCATGTCATCAATGGCTTTTTCGATGTCGCCGCCGGCCTTGGTCAAGGCCTTTTTGCAATCCATCATGCCTTCGCCGGTACGCTCACGCAGTTCTTTAACCAACGCTGCAGTAATCTCTGCCATTTCAAAATCCTCTTGGATAGGTTTTCAACCATTCCACCCGATCAAACGGGCGATCAATTCTTCCCGAATTTCCGTTGTAGGCCGCTGCACGTTACAAATGATGTAGCTGCGCTGCCGACAAATGGTTTTCGAGGTGGCAAAAAGGGGGCCAAGCCCCCTTTTTGCTTACTGAGTCAACGCCAGGGCGTCAGTTACTCAGCGGCAGCTACCGGAGCTTCTTCAACGAACTGCTCGGTACCGCCAGCAACGTGGTTGCGACCACGGATTACAGCGTCAGCCATCGAACCCATGTACAGCTGGATAGCGCGGATTGCGTCATCGTTGCCTGGGATGATGTAGTCAACGCCTTCCGGGCTGCTGTTGGTATCGACTACGCCGATAACCGGGATGCCCAGCTTGTTGGCTTCGGTGATCGCGATGCGCTCGTGATCAACGTCGATAACGAACAGTGCGTCAGGCAGACCGCCCATGTCCTTGATACCACCCAGGGAACGATCGAGCTTTTCCAGGTCACGGGAGCGCATCAGCGCTTCTTTCTTGGTCAGCTTGGCGAAAGTACCGTCTTCGGCTTGCACTTCAAGGTCACGCAGACGCTTGATGGAAGCACGGATGGTTTTGAAGTTGGTCAGCATGCCGCCCAACCAGCGGTGATCGACGTACGGCGAACCGCAACGTGCTGCTTCTTCAGCAACGATCTTGCCAGCGGAACGCTTGGTGCCGACGAACAGGATCTTGTTTTTGCCCTGGGCCAGACGCTCTACGAAAGTCAGAGCTTCGTTGAACATTGGCAGGGTTTTTTCAAGGTTGATAATGTGAATCTTGTTACGCGCGCCGAAAATGTATTTACCCATTTTCGGGTTCCAGTAACGGGTCTGGTGACCGAAGTGCACACCGGCCTTCAGCATATCGCGCATGTTGACTTGGGACATGATAGTTCCTTAATAAGTCGGGTTTGGCCTCCACGTATCCCAATGACCAACCAGCGGCATCAAGGCCTCCGGCACCCAGGTCATCGTGTCGACACGTGTGTGGATTTAAGCTTTTCGGGGTATCCCCGGAAAGCGGCGCATTTTATACCACAGCAAGGGCGAAAACGAAACCCGCAATCACACCTGACCGCAGCGATCTGTGCGCAAGCCGTTGAATAGAGCGGATTTACCCCCACCCTATAGATAGAAGCGATCGTCAGGGGCTCATGGTTTACCGCCCGCGTCTGTTAGAATCGCGTTTTTTGTGGCTTGTGCGAATTCAGCAACCTTTTGTCGCACGCCCGTAAACCGTATTGATTTCAGCGCGTCGCGCTAGAGAGAGCCTGTATGACCGTTAGTTTGAAAACCGCCGAAGACATCGCCGGCATGCGCATCGCCGGCAAACTGGCCGCTGACGTGCTGGAAATGATTGCAGAGCATGTAAAGCCGGGCGTCACCACCGAAACCCTGAACCAGATCTGCCACGACTATATCGTCAATGTGCAAAAGGCCATCCCTGCGCCGCTGAACTACAAAGGCTTCCCCAAGTCGATCTGCACCTCGGTCAACCATGTGGTGTGCCACGGCATTCCCGGTGACAAGCCGTTGAAGGACGGCGACACCCTGAACATCGACGTCACCGTGATCAAGGACCGCTACTTCGGCGACACCAGCCGCATGTTCCACGTCGGCAACGTGCCGGTCTGGGCCGAGCGCCTGTCCCAGGTGACCCAGGAATGCATGTACAAGGCCATCGAAATCGTCAAGCCAGGCTGCCGCCTGGGTGACATCGGTGAAGTGATCCAGAAGCACGCCGAAAAGAACGGCTTCTCGGTGGTGCGCGAATTCTGCGGCCACGGCATCGGCACGGTGTTCCACGAAGAACCACAGATCCTGCACTACGGCCGCGCCGGCACCGGCATGGAACTCAAGGCAGGCATGACCTTTACCATCGAGCCGATGATCAACCAAGGCAAGGCCGATACCAAGGTGCTGGGCGACGGCTGGACCGCTATCACCAAGGACCGCAAGCTCTCGGCCCAGTGGGAACACACGCTGCTGGTCACCGAAACCGGCTACGAGATCTTCACGTTGCGCGCAGACGACACCATTCCTCGCGTTTCGGCGTGAGGGTTGCTTCGGTTTTCCAGCTTCAACCGTGTGACTGACTGAATAGATAGATAGGAAAGCCGACCGATGCCCCAGGTGGATCCCGAACTCTTCGACCGTGGCCAGTTCCAGGCCGAGCTGGCATTGAAGGCGAGCCCCATCGCCGCCTTCAAGAAAGCCATCCGCCAGGCGCGCGAGGTGCTCGACGCGCGTTTTCGCAGTGGTCGGGACATCAGACGACTGATCGAGGACCGCGCCTGGTTCGTCGATAACATCCTGCAGAAAGCCTGGGAACAGTTCAGCTGGAGTGCAGACGCCGATATCGCCCTGGTGGCGGTCGGCGGCTACGGTCGCGGCGAACTGCACCCCTACTCCGACATCGACCTGTTGATCCTGCTGGACAGCGCCGACCACGAAACCTTTCGTGATTCCATCGAGCGTTTTCTGACATTGCTGTGGGACATCGGCCTGGAAGTCGGCCAGAGCGTGCGCTCGGTGGATGAATGCGCCGAAGAGGCCCGTGCTGACTTGACGGTGGTCACCAACCTGATGGAAAGCCGCACCATCTGCGGCCCCGAGCGCCTGCGCCAGCGCATGCTCGAAGTCACCAGCACCGCACACATGTGGCCGAGCAAGGATTTCTTCCTGGCCAAGCGCGCCGAACAGAAGGCGCGGCACCACAAGTACAACGACACCGAATACAACCTGGAACCCAACGTCAAAGGGTCCCCGGGCGGGCTGCGGGATATCCAGACGATTTTGTGGGTGGCGCGCCGCCAATACGGCACGCTGAACCTGCGCGCCCTGGCTGGCGAAGGCTTCCTGGTGGAGAGCGAAAACACCCTGCTGGCCTCGTCCCAGGAGTTCCTGTGGAAGGTGCGCTACGCCCTGCACATGCTCGCCGGGCGCTCCGAGGACCGCCTGCTGTTCGATCACCAACGCTCCATCGCCACCCTGCTGGGCTTTGAGGGCGAAGACGCGAAGACCAGCATCGAAAGCTTCATGCAACAGTACTACCGGGTGGTCATGAGCATTGCCCAGCTCAGCGACCTGATCATCCAGCACTTCGAGGAGGTGATCCTGGCCCCCGAAGACGAAGCGCCGCCGCAGCCGATCAATGCGCGCTTCCAACTGCATGACGGTTATATCGAAGCACGTAACGACAACGTGTTCCGCCGCACCCCGTTCGCCATGCTGGAAATCTTCGTGCTGATGGCCCAGCAGCCGGACATCAAAGGCGTGCGCGCCGATACTATCCGTTTGCTGCGGGAAAACCGTCACCTGATCGACGACGAATTTCGCAACGACATCCGCAATACCAGCCTGTTTATCGAACTGTTCAAGTGCCGCATCGGCATCCACCGCAACCTGCGGCGCATGAACCGCTACGGCATTCTCGGGCGCTACCTGCCGGAGTTCGGCTTTATCGTCGGGCAAATGCAGCACGACCTGTTCCACATCTACACCGTCGATGCCCACACCCTGAACCTGATCAAGCACCTGCGTAAGTTGCAGTACACCCAGGTGTCAGAGAAATTCCCACTGGCCAGTAAACTGATGGCCAAGCTGCCCAAGCCTGAGCTGATCTACCTGGCGGGCCTGTATCACGACATCGGCAAGGGTCGCCATGGCGATCACTCGGAAATCGGTGCAGTGGACGCCGAAGCCTTCTGCCAGCGTCACCAGTTACCCCTGTGGGACAGCCGTCTGATCGTCTGGCTGGTGCAAAACCACCTGGTGATGTCGACCACTGCCCAGCGCAAGGATTTGTCCGATCCACAGGTAATCCACGATTTCGCAGGAATCGTCGGCGATGAAACCCGTCTCGACTATCTTTATGTGCTGACCGTCTCCGACATCAACGCCACCAACCCCACGTTGTGGAACTCCTGGCGCGCCAGCCTGTTGCGCCAGCTGTACACCGAGACCAAGCGCGCCCTGCGCCGCGGCCTGGAGAACCCGGTGGACCGCGAAGAGCAGATCCGCCGCACCCAAAGTGCGGCCCTGGATATTCTGGTACGCGGTGGTAACGACCCGGACGACGTCGAACAGCTCTGGTCGCAACTGGGCGACGACTATTTCCTGCGCCACACAGCCGGCGACGTGGCCTGGCACAGCGATGCGATCCTGCAGCAGCCGGCCGACGGTGGCCCGCTGGTATTGATCAAGGAAACCACCCAGCGCGAATTCGAAGGCGGCACGCAGATCTTCATCTACGCGCCGGACCAGCACGACTTTTTCGCCGTGACCGTGGCCGCCATGGACCAGCTCAACCTGAACATCCATGACGCTCGGGTCATCACCTCCAGCAGCCAGTTCACCCTCGACACCTACATCGTGCTCGACACCGACGGCGACTCTATTGGCGATAACCCGGCGCGGGTGAAAAAGATCCGCGAAGGCCTCACCGAAGCCCTGCGCAACCCGGACGATTACCCAACCATCATCCAACGCCGGGTACCACGCCAGCTCAAGCATTTTGCCTTTGCGCCCCAGGTGACCATTTCCAACGACGCGCAGCGACCGGTGACGGTGCTGGAACTCAGCGCGCCGGATCGCCCGGGCCTGCTGGCGCGCATCGGCGGGATTTTCCTGGAGTTCGACCTGTCGTTGCAGAACGCCAAGATTGCGACCCTCGGCGAACGGGTGGAAGACGTGTTCTTCATCACCGACGCTGATAACCAGCCGCTGTCCGACCCTGAGCTGTGTCGCCGCCTGCAGGATGCGATCGTGGAACAATTGAGCGTGACCCAGGAACCCGGCGTTGAGCTGACCCGACTGACTATTTGAATTCTTAACTTTGTGAACACGAGTCATGTGGGAGCTGGCTTGCCTGCGATGCAGACACCTCGGTCCGTCAGGTCGACCGCAGTGATGCCATCGCAGGCAAGCCAGCTCCCACAGGGGCCGCGCTCACCGTGATAGAGGCTTATATGAACAACGCCCTTAACCAGTTGCAGCCCTACCCTTTCGAGAAACTGCGCGCCCTGCTCGGCAGCGTGACGCCGAACCCGGACAAACGCCCGATTGCACTGTCCATCGGCGAACCCAAGCACAAGTCCCCGACCTTTGTCGCCGAGGCGCTGAGCAACAACCTCGACCAGATGGCGGTGTACCCCACCACGCTGGGCACCCCTGCCCTGCGTGAAGCCATCGGCGCCTGGTGCGAACGCCGCTTCAATGTGCCCAAGGGTTGGTTGGACCCGGCGCGTAACATCCTGCCGGTCAACGGCACCCGTGAAGCCCTGTTCGCCTTCACCCAGACCGTGGTCAACCGTGGCGACGATGCGCTGGTGGTTAGCCCCAACCCGTTTTACCAAATCTACGAAGGCGCCGCGTTCCTGGCCGGGGCCAAGCCGCATTACCTGCCGTGCCTGGATAGCAATGGCTTCAACCCGGACTTCGACGCCGTCTCCCCCGACATCTGGAAACGTTGCCAAATCCTGTTCCTGTGCTCCCCAGGCAACCCGACCGGCGCGCTGATTCCCGTCGACACACTGAAAAAACTCATCGCCCTGGCCGACGAATACGACTTCGTGATCGCCGCCGACGAATGCTACAGCGAGCTGTACTTCGACGAACAAACCCCGCCGCCGGGCCTGCTCAGTGCCTGCGTCGAGCTGGGGCGCCAGGACTTCAAGCGTTGCGTGGTATTCCACAGCCTGTCCAAGCGTTCCAATCTGCCGGGCCTGCGCTCAGGTTTCGTGGCCGGCGACGCCGACATCCTCAAGGCCTTTTTGCTGTACCGCACCTACCATGGTTGCGCGATGCCGGTGCAAACCCAGCTAGCCAGCATCGCTGCCTGGCAGGACGAGGCCCATGTACTGGCCAACCGTGACCTGTACCGCGAAAAGTTCGATGCGGTGCTGGCGATCCTCAAACCGGTGCTGGATGTACAAAGCCCGGACGGCGGCTTCTATCTGTGGCCGAAGGTGAACGGTGACGACGCGGACTTCTGCCGCGATCTGTTTGTGGAAGAACATGTGACGGTAGTACCGGGCTCTTACCTGTCCCGCGAAGTCGACGGTTTCAACCCAGGCGCAGGGCGTGTGCGCCTGGCATTGGTTGCGCCATTGGCCGAATGTGTCGAAGCGGCTGAGCGGATTCGCGATTTCATACAGCGCCGCGTTTGAGTTTCAAGCCGCTCCCACACCGTGGGAGCGGCCATTACCGATGTATCTTGCAACCCATCAATGGGAACAAAGCCTGTTAAATGCTCCACCCACGTTCATCTGGTACACACGCTCAGGTGAACGACATGCCCCCCACCATCCCAACCCGTCCCGTTTCTCCTCACTCCGTGAGCGCACCTCACAGTAGAGCCAAACGCGGCGTCGCCATGCCGGACAAACTATGGCCTCAACATTCAGTGCTGACCATCTCGCGACTGAACATGACACAGGAACAAAAGGATCTGGTACAGCACAACATCAATAAATGGGCGCCGCACACTAACCTCTACTTGAAATTTATTGACAGCCCTAACGGTGACATACGCATTACTGCAGACAATAACAGTCACGCCGGATGGTCAAGCGTGGGAACCGATGCAAAAAACGTCCCCCTCTCCAAACCGACCATGAGTATTGGCTTCAAAGATTCACCGGACAGCATTGCCGCGACGGTTCAACACGAATTCGGCCACGCCCTGGGTTTGAAGCATGAGCACCAGCATCCGGATCGCACACTGGACCTGAATAGACAGAATATCTATGACGAGTACGAGTCGCGTAGGCAATTCAGCTATGAGGCCGATAACAATATCATCAGGACTTTTTCACGCCCCCAGGTAACAGCCTCTGCAAACTATGATGACAAATCCATCATGCACTATGGCTTTCCTGCTTCAAGACTCAACAGTGGTCCCCCCATCCCGCGCAACTTCAAACTGTCTGAAGACGATAAAAAGTTCATGCAGTCGCTTTATCCAGAAGATAAAACTCTCTTGGGCAAACTGCTCAATTCAAGCATCCGGGCAATGATCAGTTCCAGCCCTACTTAACACTTCCCAAGTTCGCTTCACTCATATCCAGATCCGCCAATACCTCGCGCAGTACATCGTCGCCAATCTGATGCTGGCGACTCAAACGGTAGAGCTCCAGGCGCTGCGCACGTAGCGCCTTGAGCCTCAGCCTGCGCTCCAGTTGATCCATTTGCAGCGCCAGTGCCTGAGCCTCGGCCGAGTCATTGAATACGTCCAACTGATGACGATACTCCGCCATCAGCCGCGCCTTGAGCTCGGTGGCCAATGCAGCCTGAGCGGCATCCGGCGTTTCGGCTTCGACGGGTTCTTCGACCTCCAACGCATGGATCGCCGCCACGGCGGTCTTTTTCCAGGCCTCGCGCACTTCGTTGTGGCGCTTCTCATCCGGACTTTTCTCCACGCCACGCAACAGCAACGGCAGGGCAATGCAAGCGGCGACCAGCGATAGCAGGATGACCCCGGCGGCGATAAAGATCAGCAGGTCACGCTCAGGGAAATCCTGGCCCGGCGCCAGCAGCAAGGGCACCGACATGACACCCGCCAACGTCACCGCACCGCGGACACCGCCGACGGTCAGCAACCAGCAGGAGCGGGCCGTCGGCACCAGGGTCAGCGCGCTTTTGCCACGCAGCCTGCGCAGCAACCCCGACAGCCGCCAGATGCTCTGCACCCAGATAAACCGCAGCACCACCAGCACCAGAAAGATCGCCACCACGTCCAGGCAGCGGTACAACAGGGTGGGCCACAGGGTGGTTTCGTGGCTGACCACAGCCTTGATGATGTCCGGCAGTTGCAGGCCGAGCAGCAGGAAAATCAGGCCATTGAAGGCAAACTCCAGCAGCGACCAGACGCTGCGGTTGAGCAACCGCGTACTGGTCTGGCGCGGCAGCAGGTCGAGCCAGCTCTGCATCATGCCCGCCGCCACCGCCGACAAAATGCCCGAAGCGCCCAGACGCTCAGCCAACACGTAGGCAGCAAAGGGCAACAACAGCATGAACACCACATGGGTCGCGGGGTCATCCCAGCCCCGTGCAATCATCCACGCGCGCAGACGGCCGACCAGCCAGCTCAACGCCACCCCGACCGCCAAGCCGCCCACGGCGACCAATACAAAGGTCAGGCTGGCATCCGCCAGGGAAAACACCCCGGTCAACGCCGCCGCCAGGGCAAACTTGAAGGTCACCAGGCCTGACGCGTCATTCATCAGCGCCTCGCCTTGAAGCATGTGCATCAGCGGTTTAGGCAAGCGATTCTGAGAAATGGCCGACACCGCCACGGCATCCGTCGGGGATAAAACCGCCGCAAGGGCAAAGGCCACCGGCAAGGGGATCGAGGGCAGCAACCAATGAATGAAGTAGCCGGCGCCGACCACGGTAAACAGCACCAGGCCCACCGCCAATGTCAGAATCGGGCCACGCAGGCGCCACAATTCGCGCTTGGGCATGCGCCAGCCATCGGAAAACAACAGCGGCGGCAGAAACAGAAACAGGAACAGCTCCGGGTCCAACGCCACATGCAGCCCCAATGTGGGCCAGGCCAGCAAGGCACCGGCGGCAATCTGTAGCAAGGGCAACGGCAGTGGGATGATGCGCCCGACCAGACGCGAAAAGCTGACCAGCATCAGCAGGATAAGAACGGTGTAGGCGGTTTGCATAACGCGGGTTTCCCGGACAATCGACTTGCAACGACACATCAGGCAACAACTGGCCGTTGAAGTGCCATATTACCCCGCTATGTTACTCGCCTAAGCCGCGCACCGGCTTTTGCACAAAAGTCGCAGGATGCTGACGAGCGGCGCCGAAACCGGCTGGTCGTGGCATAATCCGTGATCTTTCATTTTTCATTGGTCCAAAGGGGGGCAATTCCTTGACCGCTTCAAGCAAAACCCTGCACCTTTTCGGCATCAAAGCCTGGGATGCAGCATAAGAAACGTTCAAGGCCTTTAATATCAAGGCCTTGACCCTAAAAAGGCCCTCCAAAAACACCAACTTTTGCGACTCTTCTAAACCCAATAAACATTGGTCCAAACGGTTGCGTTTTGGGGAAGAAACTCCAACGCGAAGTCCCGCCCCGGCGTCCTGCCGACGAACACCACTCCCCAAACCTGCCATACCTCGATTACTGTACGCACATACAGCACTTGAGATTCCGCTATGGCCGTTGACATGGACACCGAAGATTGGCTCGGTTGCCCCACCCCACTGGAAATGTACCAGCACCAGTGCTCACTGCTCGTGGATGAACTGGCCGAGACCGAGCGCATGTTGCGTCGAGCGCGAGCAAATATCGCGGGCCTGGTCCAGATGAATGACCTGCTCGCTACCGGCAAGGCATCAGCGGAGGCTGCGCTCAGGCAAGCACTTGAGCGCATCTCAGCCATGGACGATGACGCGCCTGACAATGTGAGCTTTCGACCCATCGATCTGGTTACCGGTCAGCGCGACCACCTATTCAGGGAGAACCAGCGTCTGTTAATGGAGCTGAAAGTGCTTAGGGGGCCACAGCCCTGAGCTAAGCCTTTCATTCCGGCGTTTTCTGGTTTTGCCGACACGCGTCAATAATGCAGCAGTATGGGCTGGAATTGGTCTAGAGCCCGCCATACGCGGGTTTCAGTACATTACTGTCCAAAACTCTACTTTCATTTAGCGCCCTTTACACTCAATGAATGCGTGCTAGGTTGAGGCAGTTTTAGACAGGCATAAAGATCATGAACGACACTCAGAAACTTGTAGAGATGAACCTCCCGCCGTTGATTCAGAGCCGGACAACGTCTCACCTCGAACGCATCGCCAAGGCGGCCGACAATGCGTCTCGTACGCTAGCGGGAGAGCGTGCTGCCGGGTTCGTAGAAGGGCTTGAAGCAGCACGCGCTCTGACGCCGGCCACGATAGAGGCGTTATTCCTGATTTTCGATGACGCTACGGATTCACATCCTGCGCGGTGAGCGCTCCTTCCACCAGGGTTTACCAGTTCATGATCGCCAGTTCGCCAGTCACCGCAGCCTTCCCTTTCCGGGGATTGGCGGTGCTGTAACGAATATCCATCGTTTCCAAGCGGAAACCATCGAACACCCGCCGGATATCTGGGTGATCGTTGATGCTTACCATGACCTTGCCCTGGCAAGTCCGCATGAAGTTGGCCATCCGCTCGTACTCCTCGAAACCAAATTCCCCGCCGTACCCAGCTGTCTGCCAGTAAGGCGGATCCATATAGTGAAAGGTGTGAGGCCGGTCGTATTTTTCGGCGCACTTCAGCCAGGGCAGGTTCTCAACGTAGGTTCCGGCAAGGCGCTGCCAGGCTTGCGATAGACTTTCCTCGATCCGAAGCAGGTTGATAGGCCGGCCGGTGGTTGCGGTGCCAAACGTCTGCCCTGTGGCTTTTGCGCCAAAAGCGTGATGCTGGAGATAGAAGAACCGCGCGGCTCTCTGAATATCTGTCAGCGTCTCGGGAGCCGTCATCTTTTGCCACTCGAATATCTGCCGGGAGCTGAGCGCCCACTTGAACTGGCGCACGAACTCCTCTAGGTGGTGCTGGACGACGCGATACATGTTCACCAGGTCGCCGTTGAGATCGTTTAAAACCTCGACTTTTGCAGGTTCCTCTCGCTTGAAGTACAGCGCAGCGCCGCCGGCGAACACCTCGACGTAGCACTCGTGATCTGGAAAAAACGCGAGCAGGCGCTTCGAAAGACGGCGCTTGCCGCCCATCCAAGGAACGATTGGGTTTGTCATTTTTGCAATCCTTTGCAAAGTGGGTGTTTATTGGGGTCATGTTAATTTTTGCGACCGGGAATGTAGGTCAGGGTGCAACGGCCCTGACATACGCTTGACAAGCACGCAGCGCGATTATGGCGTTATCCCCGTCATCGGTGATGCGGATAATTCTTTGAGAATGCGCTGGGTCAAGTTGGACTCGACGGGTTGCATGAACCACGCCGGCGGTGCCGGGGGGGGTAGGCACGTCGCAGCCACTGGCTGAATCCTCGGCAAGGAGGACTGACAGCCGGACATCAGCAGTAGCAAGCTGGTCACGCAGGCGAGCCTGGTTGCGTTGGGCATCGGATAACTCCTTGGAATGTTTTTGGTCCTGGCCGGCGATCTGCTGCTCCAGGGCCATGCGCTTGCCCTGCTCGGCGCGGGCTTGGGCGTTTGCGGCATTACTGATCGCGGCAAGGTCATCCCCGTGCAGGACGGCCTGCTGGGCGAGCTTCTTGCCCATGCGCCAGTCTTGCACCTGCCACGCGACGCCAGCAGAACCCGCCATAAGCAGCAGGATCAGCACCAACAGGCCGGCCAGCCTCTGTACCGGCGTCATGCCAGCGCCCGCCGCACGCCTTCGGCCAACACCGCATCAGGGTAGGCATAGCCTGCGTTCTCGTGATGGATGATCGCCTTGACGAAGCCCGTCATGACCTTTGTTTGGGCCAGGTCAATTTCCGCACCAGGCCGAGTACCGGTATTCGCTTCAACCGCACGCACGTACGCCGCAGTATCGTTCTCTACCGACGGCGCCCACCGGCTGATGATCGCCTTCACAGTTTTCAGGCCATGTTTGCGCTGATAAGTCAGCAGCAGCTTGCCCAGGGCGCGAATACCATTCTCGGGCGTATCGAACCTGGCGAAGCGCTTCTCTAACGCAGGGTCTGGCTTCAACTGGCCCTGCCACTGGTTGGCCGGGTTGTAATCAATGTTTCCGGGGTTTTTGTTGCGTACCCCGCGGGTTTCGGTAGTCGACATGCTTTTCTCCAGGCGTAAAAAAGCCCGCTCAATTGGCGGGCTGCTATTCTTCGGTCGATCTGATAGGCGGCGTATCGGCCTTGGGCATTTCAAGCCGCACATCGATCCAGCTATTCAGCGGGACATCCATAGGTGCGCCCCAGCCCGGGACCATCTCCCCGTCGTCGGTGAGCGTCCAGCGCTGTTTGAATAGGCGAATGATGACAGTGCCGTCCTCTTCCTGATGACTGTCGGTGATACCAAGCATCCGACCGCCGTCGGGGGAGCTTGGGTCGTGGGTCCGCCAGCCCTCCAGTGCCAGGCCAAGGCTTCCCGTCACCCGATACTCGCCAACGCCGAGGCGCTCAACAATAACGCCGCGTGCTTCATCGTTGGCCACACCCCATTCGCCGGCGGGGAGAAACGATTCCTCTTGGAGGTCGCGGCGCTCGCTGGCGGACACACTCGCGATTCTCAGGATTGGCGATGCCGCAGAAAGCGCACCGCCGGAACCGCGGGTGGTGTTGCCTGTGTGATAAAGCTTGTATGTGGGGCCGAATGCGCCGCCACTGTTAGATTCCGTGGTTCGAAAATGTAAGTTACCGGTACCTTGAGCAACGGGGATGAGCAACTGCGCCTCGAAGTCCTGAGCATAGGGAATACGGATAACCGTGCTGTACGACAAGCCTGAAGATGAGCCCGGCGCGCCAAGCCTGGAAAAAGCACCACCTTGGCCGGGTTCGCCAGGCCTATCAGCTTGATAGGTCGTCGGCGCATTGTTCGAATAAAACCCACTATAGGTACCAGCAGGGATAAGCTCTCCGTCTTGCAGCCCAAAGCTTTTAGTTGAGGCAGCGCCTAGCCCTAAGCCTTGCCGCGCAGTAAGCTGCGTAGTCCCACCCGTGCCGCCTTTTGCAACGGGAAGCGCCGCAGGCAGCTGTCCGTTAGCCGGAGCTCCAAGGGCAGTGTAAAGCTCGTTCGAGTTGTCGTTATTCTTCTGGCTGGCAGTACGAAACGTATCGCCGCCTTGACCTGTCGGCGCCGTGCCGAGATTAATGCTTTGTCTTGCCATTAAATTAAACCCCTATTTTAAAAGACAATTAAACAGCCAGCTTCCCAAATACCGCAGCGAGCGAAAAGTATGTTGGATTTGTCACGGTAGTGACGCTAAATCTGATAAGCCCGGCCGGAAAATCATATCGCAGACCTGTTGCTCTGGACTCATTATTTCCCGCCATCATTGGCATCCTGCCGTTGTTCACCATTAAATAATCTCCAAGCTGATAACTCATTGGAACAGAGTACCAATTTGTCGGTAGTCCCTGAGTGCTATAGGTTGTATGTGTATAGGTCCAATTCTGAAGGGCTCTCGTAAACACAGCCGCCTGTGTAGCAGAGTCAAATATCTGCTTGCCATCAGCGCCCCACATCCTCAACCCATATGTAGCGAGGGGCTTAGATGAAAAGGCCGCTACGAATAGGCTTCCAGAGTGAACTTGTCCCGATGTCACGGTAGCGCCCGTCCATGCCCCCGCTGAACCTTCAAGAAGAACGCCCAGCTGAATCAGTGAGCCATTATTCGGCGGCCTGATAAAAACAAGCGGTGGCTCCTGCGTGTCGACTACGTTCTGAAAGACAACAGACGCCCCCGAGTTATAGGTGCCTTTATGAAAAACGCACAACCTTGCATATTCAGAGTCGAGGGATATAGCGCCAGAATCATTTACCACTTGCAACCCGTAACTCATCAGGCCCACCTTGCGACGATGAGACGCATGGTTGCAGTAGAAACAGAATCGCTTGGCCTAGCGGCAAGGAAATTCCTGACATACACCTCGTTCGTTCCCATTTCACATTCAAGCTGATTGTTAGACGACACCTGTGAGGTATCGTTGTTAATTGGCAGCAAGAAACAAATTGCATTATTTACATTGCAATTAGGCGCGGCAAATGTTCTGGTTCTTGGTCCTGATGATCCTGGCGAATAAGACACAAGCACTGATAGAACAATGCGATATGTAGATAGGCTTGTATCAAACTCTAGTGTTCCGTTAGAGGACCACATTCTTAGACCTGAGCTCATTCTGTTTGGTCTCCTAGCTGCACTCGCTTGACACCGTTAGCGTCCCAGAATCGCAGCGATCGATTTGTCATGATCGACCGTCCCTGACCCGGGACGACGCCGTTGATTTCGAAGGTTCCATCTTTGTTCAGGATCCAACCCTGCTGTCCGGCGATGTAATTCGTCGAACTGATGTATGCCCCAATCTTCGCGTTGGTGATCGTCCCATCCTGGATGAATGCCGACTTGATGTAGGTTTCTGTCCCGTTCACCGCGAATGGCACGCTTGACCCTGCCGCCCCTACCGCACCGTTGTAGATTGCAAACTGGTCGGCTTGGATGACGAAGCGCGAAGTAACCTGACCGTTCGCCCCAGTCTCAATGCCAAGTCCTACGCCGGTAGAGTAAGGCGACCCATTCACATCGAACTTGAATCGGAACGAGTAGGTGCCGGTGATCTTTCCGTTTACGTC
The DNA here is from genome assembly GCF_020790195.1 of Pseudomonas sp. HN8-3. Classification (NCBI taxonomy): domain Bacteria; kingdom Pseudomonadati; phylum Pseudomonadota; class Gammaproteobacteria; order Pseudomonadales; family Pseudomonadaceae; genus Pseudomonas; species Pseudomonas sp. HN8-3. Next base: position 1,446,626 of record NZ_CP086206.1, on the reverse strand, counting down.
CTGGTTGATGCTCGCTTGTTGCTGGAACTGCTGCGTGTGGCCGTTAACGGTTGTTTGCAGCTGAGTGGTCTGGCTTGCGGTGGCTGACGCCTGATCGGATACCGTCTTAATCTGCGTCTGTACGGTGGCTTTGTTCCCGTCAAAATCGGAGCGAAGAGCCGTTACCTGGTTGGTCGTAGCAGTCTGCTGATTGACGAGCGCGGTCGTTGTCTCCTCATATGTGGCGTAGTTTTTGATTACCTGAGCTTCGACAGTTTGAGTGAGCTTGCCCTGGGCGTAGTCACCATCGGTAATGGCAGACTGGATAGACCAAACGCCAGCATAGCCCTGTGTTCCGCCAGCCAGGTCATTCTCAGAACCAGCCATAGGTGCATTGATTTCAGCGTACACACCGTCAATTCGCTGCGTCTGCGCGGTCAGCTTGTTGTCGACGTTGTCTACTCGCTGATTCACTTGGGTAACGTTATTTGCCGTAGCCGCCAGGCCAGTTAGCGGGTCATTTACCTTTGTCTGGAGCTGGTTAAGCTGGTCCTGAGTGGCAATCACCTTTCCATCGACTACCGTGATTTTCTGGTCAAGGTTATCAACCCGTATTGCCAAAGCGTTCGCATCAGTGAGGATGTCGCCGACGTCTTTCCAGTTTGCGCTGGGCGGCTGAGAACCACTATTGGCCGCCAGGGCTTGGTACAACTTGTTTCCCTGGCGAACGATGTCACCCTTGGAGTAAGCCTTTGCTGCGTCCCACAACAGCGCATCAACATATGGCTTGATTTGCGCCTCGAGATCCTTTCTAAGCTGCTCATTTCGAGCGTTCACGGACCCAGGCCCATCGCCGTCGATCAGATTGATGCGTCCATTGAGGGCTGGAGCCAGCGATGATTCATCAATCTGGCCCTTGACCTGCTCAAGGAGCGGCCAAGCATCCGAAACAGACTGGCCCATCACTCCGTTTACGGTCGGATAGAACGGGCCGATGTTCCCGGTGCGATCCACCAGGCGCGCCCAGAAGAAGAGCGTTGCCCCTGACAGAAGCGACTGCATACGGTAGTCGGCCTGCGGATATGCAAGGTCGGCCAGCTTCGTCGCAGCCTCCAGGTTATTCGCTGGTCCATACCACAGCTCGGTCCGCTGGGTATCCTCGGCGCCAGCAGGGAAGCTCCACTTGACGCTGATCCCGAACAATTCGCCTTTAGTGGTGAGGGACGACACCGCCGGCGGCAGGCCTACCTTCCCTTCTAGGTTGGTCAGGATAGAGCTTTTCCAGATCGACGAAATTTCGAAGGCGCTTACCGAGCGCACACGGGCCAGGTAAGCACCTGAGTAAATGCCGGTGACGTCCACGCTCGTCGAGCCAGTACGCTGCACCTTAATCCAGTTTCCGCTGTCCTTGCGCCACTCCACGTCATAGGCGACGGCGCCAGCAACAGCGGGCCACGAGATGTTCATGGTGCTGATCGCAATGCCCTGATCTACCGCGTAACTCGACGTGAGCGTGACGCTGGCCGGCGGCGGTACAACGGTGATCGGGATTACGCTGATCGGGCGTTCTTCAAGGCGCGCACCGGTATCGATGTGCGCGAACTTGCTCGGGTCGTACTGCACGGCCGAGATTTCGAACACGCCAGGCTCTGGCCGCGCAACGCTGACCACCCTGTAAAGCGGGACGGCCAAGTCATCAGCATCCAGTGCCCACACAAGTTCCGGCTCAGGCGTCACTGAGTAGGCCACGGTGACCGTGACCTGCCGACCGCTGAACACTTCCACGGTACGCCCCTCGCACTTGCCGTCAGGCAGGTTGAGGATCAGTCGGTCGCCGGGCTTAGCCTTGGTGTCGCGGTCCAGCTTGATGACCTTGCCGTTTACCGCCGATATACGCCCGCCAATTGCACGGCCGGCCAGCAGTTCGTCAGCAATCGGGATCACGTAGCCAGGCAGCGGGATACGACCATCCAAACCAACCTTAAAGGTTACGGCCCGATCCTTGGAGTTGGTCAGCAGCGCCCACTTACCGCGGCGCTGGGCCTCCGATTCGCGAGTGCAACCAATTGCGCTGATCTCCAACGGGTTGTCGCCGTAGCGCCGCTGCAGCTTGGCATCGGTCACAGCTGTGACATCGGTGTCGTAGTTGTTCATCGGGTTGTCGTAGCTGACCAGCGCACGACTGTAACGGGTACGTTCCGATGCGCTGGAGTAAGTGAACTTGCCATCGATCACGTTCGCCCGGGTGTAGGCGAAGTCGAAGTCGGTGGCGCGCGGCATGTCCGACAGGGTGAATACCTGGCCCTGGGCCCAGTAGGTCATGCCGCGGTAGATCGCCGAGATATCGCGCAGCAGTGACCAGGCATCGGCTTTGCTTTGCAGGTTCAAGTTGCAGATGAAGCGAGGTTCCTGTCCACCCTTCCCGTCCGGCACCAGTTGGTCGCAGTATTGAGAGATTCGGTACAGTTCCCACTTGTCCACCATCCACGGCTTGATGCGACGGCCCAGGCCGAAACGATCGGCGGTGGTGATGTCGTAGGTCATCCAGACAGGGTTGTCGGTCCAGGCCTGCTTGAAGGTGCCGTCCCAAACGCCACTGTACGAGCGCGACACAGGGTCGTAGTTGCTCGGCACCTGCATTTTTTTCAGCTTGGTCTCGACCGTCACGGCCGGGATGCTACGGAACTGCTCGGCGGAAAACTCGATGTAGAGCAGCGCCGTGTTTGGGTAGCGGATCTTCGCGTCGATCACCTCGGTAAATCCGGCGATCTGCATGGTGTCCGAGATTTTGTTGTTGTTCTGGTTTGGTGTGATGCGGGTGATGCGCATCAACCAGCCAGTCGTGGCTTTGGGTAAATCGATACGGCGGGTACGCTCGTAAACGCTGGTGGTCTTGCCATCGACAGCCTCGCTCAGCACCGGCTGATAGGCGCCCCCATCAGTGGCCAGCTCAACCTTGTATTCAATCCGGTACCCGTTGATGTTGCCCCCGGCGTCCACGGACTGAAGCGCCGGCCAGGCAAACCGCACGCGCACAGCGGAAAGCTGGGTGTTGTTGATCGCCCTAACCCATGGGGTGCCGCTGCGCAGCTCAGTGCTGATGGTGGTCTCGTTCTCGACCGATGGGATCCCCTGGATATAGGTCTGGTCCACGGCCCCGGTGCGCCACTCCCACTTCACGTTCGGGAAATTCATGTTCCCCTGGGGGTCTTGCAGCGGAGTGTTATCGAGGTAGATATCCCTGGCCGTTGGCGTCCCTTCGAATTCACCCTCGCCCACGGCGATCAGCATTTTGGCGACGGCAACCGAGCGCAGACTGTCTGGGGCTTCTGTCGGCGTTTTTGGCTTCTCTTCGCCGCCCTTTGCGCCGTGGATGTCGATCTTGCTGTCGTCGCCCATCTTTTTCTCCAAGCAATAAAAAACCGCCTCGTGGGCGGCTGCGTTGCTGCGAATGTCGGTTACATCTGGTCTTCAGCGTAGATCGCGGCGCTGATGATTGCCCCGCCCACCCGGCGCTTGCCGTAGCAAAGCGGTACCGGGTTACCCGACGCCGTGGTGTTCTTCGCGCTGCCGAATGCGTAGCCGGGAGTATTCTCCGGTGCGGCGCTGGTCTTGAGCCCACCGGCCTGGGGGCTGAGCATTTGGATTACGCCGCCCGCGACCATGCCAATGCCACCAGCGATCAAGGCGGCGCCTATGGGAGAGGCAAGACCAAATGACATACCGCTAACGATAACCCCTGCTACAACCATGACGGCGCCAACGATTGTCTGTAGCAGGCCGGCACGCTTTGAACCTGTGATGACGGGTACGATTCTGATTTCCCCTCTACCGTGAAAGCAGAGCTCGTCCTCACCAATGTTTTTCTTTCCTCGAAATACGGCGAACTCCAAGCCTCTAGATTTGGCATTCGATAGAAACCTCTCAAAGCCAGGGATTTGCACACAGAGTGCCTTTATCGCCTCTGCTGGGCTCCGGACAGAAAGCCTGTATTGTTTTCCGAACTGACGCAGCATTCCACCGAGTCGGATAGTTTCGATCGGCGAGCAAGCAGTAGTAAGTGCAGACATTGTTTTTTCTCCAGGCAATAAAAAACCGCCTCGTGGGCGGTTATTTTCTGACTTAGTTAGATGCAGGTCTTGGCGGCATCCTTCCAGCCGCTGGTCCCTGCCCAGTCCACAGGTAGAAAGATTTTTACCATGGAGCCACCTTTCGATTGATCAATAACCGCAAGCGCAACTACCCCCGTGAAGGCCGTCGAAGCGGAAATTTTGTAACCAGTTTCTGTCTCAATAGAGCTGGTTGACGGATTAATCTCCTGCCACTTTGGCCCGAGGCAACGAGAATATTGCTGCGGCGTCTTCTGGGAGCTCGCAGAAAATGCTGGAGCTCCCTGCTGCATCCCAGACGTCGAACACCCTGCCAGCATCGCCACCGCTACTGCCGCTATCAAAATCCGCATGATCGATCCCCGTCCTGAAAATACCGACTGTATCACCGAGCGTCACGGTGGCGAAGAATCAGGCGTGCACGGTCATGCCAGGGCCCGCCGTAGACAATGATCTCGGACGGCCTACCGTAAAGGTGGTGCAGCATGAATGGCCCAGGGCCGAAGGTACCGGAATCCTCACCAGGCAGCGCCGGGTCGGTGCCCAGGTATATGCCTGCGTGGTTCGGATGCACCGTACGGCCAACCTGCATAACGATCATGTCACCGCGCTGAGGACTGTCTACGCGCACGAAGCCGGCAGCCTCGTAATGCTGTTCGTAAAGACTGGGGTTTTCCGCCCTCTCCCACCAGCCATCGGCGCGCTGGAAGGCTTCGAACTCAAGCCCCCACTCGCGCTGGTACCACTCTTCGCATACAGCCCAACAGTCCCACACACCATGAACAAACGGTCGCTTGAGCAGCGGCGTGCTGCCGTTCGGCGTGATCGTCCTGAGGTCGCCTTCGGGCCATGACAGAATGTGCCAGGGCAGCGCCGTGGCCTCGCACATGGCCAGGTCGTGCGGTGACGGCCGGCTGGTGGCGTCCGGGTGGGAGTGGACGATGCCGATCACCTCGCCCAGGTCTTCCGCAGCGGCGTAGTCCTCTGGATCAAGCCTGAACTCTTCGTTCGGCTCCGTGGCGATGTTCCGGCACGGGAAGTACTTCTGCGCGCGCCCGACGGCAAGCAATATGCCGCAGCACTCTTTCGGATGCTCGGAGGCTGCGTGCTCTTTGATAGCCGCAACGATGTGCTTGCGCATGGTCAGCTCCGGGCAATCAGGGAAACGGCGGCGAATCCACCAAATGAAAGTTCGTTGTTCTCGCCGAAGCGCAGCTTGCAGGACGATAGGCAACCCTTGCATTGATCCCGGGCGGGATCTGTCGTTGGGTTGTCCTCGTCGTCAAACATCGCTGGGCCGGTATAGCCGCAGTCCGGCCCGCGATAACCGTTGGTCATAGCCCAGTGGCAGAAGGTCGTCATCTGTCGACCAGGCAGCCCGTGGTTATCGATCTCGCCCGGTGAGGACAACTCCCAGACCACCGCCTCGCCGTCTTCGCTGGTTTTCTGGTCGATGTACCAGATCTCCAGCGCCTCCTGGGTAGGGTCGGCAGTTGGGTTACCTTCTGGAAAGTTCACCGGATCCAGGTACTGGGCCAGCGTCTCGCGAACGGTCAGCTTGAACTTGAGCATGTCCTCGAAGGCCAGGCACAGCGCAGTGACACGCCCATTGATGTTGCCGGCGGCGAACGTTGGCCTGGTAGCCGATCCATCGCTGTTTGAGCCGATACCCTCAACCTGTACAGGCCAGGCGGCGTACTCCGCACCCTGCCACCAGATCGACTTGGCTGGGAGTTCCTCTTCCACCCCCTCATAAGCCAGAAGCTCATCCGGCGTGTGCGGTATGGCGTGACCGTGAAAGCGCAGATAATCGGCGCCATACTCAGTCCCGTCAATTTCGAACAGGCGAATCTCGCCGCCGGGCTCCAGTTTTTGGATGTCCGCGATCAGTGCCATATATAACCTTTAGGGTTGGAAGTTTTGTTCGAAGGTAGCGGTGAGCGTGTAGTTTTCCGCGCCGTGGGGTGTGAGCTGATATCCATCACACTTGTACAGCCCCAGTTCGCCAAGCGGCGGCGTCCACAAAAACCCTCTGGCACCCTTATGGGCATCGATGAAGTCCATTATCTGCTTCGTGCGAACGCCATCACCGAGAAACGTGAGCGGCCAGGACTGCGATTTGTTGTTGATGCCATCGCTTACCGATTGCGCGTATCCATCACCAAAGCCTTTGGTGCGGACCCGGAATTTTGCCTGGCCCTGCGGGTCAGTCCTCGGGCACCAGGTGAACCTTTCAAGCGCCATAGTTTATTACCCACTGATTGCTCTTTTAATGCTGCCGCCCTGCCCCAGATCCTTGCGAATCAGCTGGCGGTAACGCTGGTCAACAAAATCACCGAGATCCTTACCGAACTGCTGATATGCCGGGTCATCCGCTGTAGAGCTGGTAGTACCATCACTTGCAACAGTCACAGTCACGTTTATCTGGGCAGGAGCGCCCATAGCGCCAGAGCCCCCACCAACAGCCCTAACACCAAGAGCACCGCTCGCTGTCCTGGTCAGCGGCATGATTGCCTCTGGCCCAGCTTCCCCCATCAATCCCATGCCTCCAGCCATCCCAAACGCTGTTGGCTTGCTGACGATAGAGTTTGTGAATGCGCCACCATCGGCGAACATCTGCACTCCGCCCGACCACGCTCCACCCTTGGCTTGCGGAAAGTAACTGCCGGAGTAGCCACCAGCAGACGCCCCCAGGTTGGATGACGTAGCACCAGCAGACCCGGCCGCAAGCCCATTACCGCCGGCAGCACTGCCGCCAAAATAACTGGCCGCCGCACCGACCAAGCTGCCCAGCAACGCGGAACTTGCCTGGCGGGTCGCGATACGCGCCATATCGGCCAGAATGGATTTGGTGAAGTCAGCAAACGACGCCTTACCGGTGATGGCAAAGTTCACCAGCGAATCTTCCATGGAGCTGAAAGCGTTGCTGAACATGCTTTTCGTCTGGCCGGCGACGTCTTTGGCGCTATCCAAATAGTCCTGCCAGGCGCTCTTCGCGCCGTTTGACCAGTCGCTTTGCGCAGAGTCCATCTGCGCCCATCCCTCCTGCATCGCAGCCACTTGCTTCGGCAGGTACGCATTTGTCAGGTCAATCTGGTCCTGAAGGGCTTTGCGCTGAGTGTCAGTTGTAGCTGTTGCAAGCTCGGTCCGAAGGGAAAGAACTTTATCGTTGGTCTGACGTTCAAGCTCCAGGCGCTCGAGATAGCGATCGGACTCCTTGCTGCCCATGCCGACGGCCGCAGCCTGTGCAGCATACTGCTCGCGCTGATTATTCAACTGCCGCTCCAGGTCAGCCTGGAACTGCATCGCCTGGGAAAGACCGGTGGCGGCGTTAACCGCCTCGTTGAACTGGCTCGCCAACCATGCGGTGGCTTTACCGTACTGCTCTTTGGAGATTTTTCCGTTTTTCTCCAGCAGCGCGATCTGCCCGGTCTGCTTGCTGAATTCGTGCGCCGCGGCGTTTACCGGATCATAGGTCTGACGGAGTTGATCAAAAGCCGTGGCGGCCTCTTTAAGCTGGGCCTTGAGTTTGCTCTGGGCCTCCGTGGCGGCTTTGGTGGTGCCGTTGAGTTGAGCTACCTGCTTATCGATCGCCTCGATCGCTCGCCTGTAGCGGTCTGCATTATCGGGATCCTTAGCCATTGCCGCGACAAGCGCTGCACGATCCTGCTGCAACTTGTTCAAGCGATCGTATGAGTCGAGCAGCTTCAGCGATGCCGCCGTGGCTCCCTTGAACGCCTCGGCAACTTTTTGCTCTTGCTGCTCAACCTGCTTGTTGCCCTCGACCAGCTTTTGGTCGCCCCATCCACGTAGATCGCTATAAGCCTTGTAACTCGCCAGGCGTTCATCCGATGCTTTCTTGGCAGCGCCAAGGTCCTGCCCGAACAGGTCGCCAACGAAAAGCGTTGGATTGGTGGCGAATTTGTTGAGCGCTCCTTGCGATTTGTTATATGCGTCCAGCGAGCGGTTGGTAGCCTCCTCATCTGAGACGCCAGCCAGATGTCGTGTTTTCCGGTCAGTTGAGAAAAAGGACGTGACCTGCTTCAGGTCATTGGCCATTGCGCGCAAGTCATTCGGCAGCTGCGCCAAACCGCTCGCCGCCGCACCGGTTAGTTTCACCACCAGCGCAGCTAAGTCTGCCATGCCCTGCTGAAAGGCTGGGTCCTTGACGATATCGCGCAACCCGTCGAGCGAGTTTTGCAGCGGCCCCATATCGACGTTCGCGAGCCCGGATACAAACTCATTGCGCAATCCTTCGACCTGGAACTGCAGGTCTTGGATGATCTCGTTTGCGCGCACCAGGTTAGCGATCTGAGCAGGATCCATTGCGATCCCGAAGTCCTTGGCCTGGGCCAGGTACTTACGCAGACTCTCACCCCCTTTATCGAGCAGGGGCAGCATTCGCGAAAGATCGTTGCCGAGGCTTTCGAGAATGTTGATTTTCTCGGACTGCGTTGCGACCTTACCCAGGCCGTCAGCAATGGCGAGCAGCTGCTTGTCCGGGGACATGCGGGCCAGCTCTTCGGCAGATAAACCGAGCTTGTTGAGTCCTTCAATGGCCTCGCCGCCACCGGTGATCACGGCGTCCCCGATCTTGTCACCGATATCCTTGAAGATATCGGCCATCTTGTCGCCGCTGAGCCCGGCGCGCTCGGCAGCATATTGCCACTGCTGCAGCACAGTGGTACCGATGCCCAGGGATTTGGCCCACCGATCCGTCTCAGTGGTCGCCGCCGCCGTGTTCTTCAGCATCACCAGCGAGGCGGTACCTACACCCAAGGTGGCAGTCACCACGGTTGCCAGTGCGCCGCCGATCTTCTTGCCGGCGGCCTCGGCGCGGGCCTCCATTTCCTTCATGCGTTTTTCGGTGATGCGGCCGGCCTTGTCCATGCCTTGCTCGAAACCACCGATGCGCGCAATCAGGTCCAGCGTCAGCGTGCCGAGTGAACGAGTAGCCATGGGCTATTTCCTGTGGATGCGCAAGTCATGCCCATTCGGCCATGGCCGTCTCGAGCGATACCCCTGCTTTTTCTTGGTGAGGCATGAAGTCAATCAACTCTGCGGTGCCGCCACCCAGCCGATTGACCTGCAGCGCAATGACCGCACTCATCTGCTCGGATCGAGCCGCCAAATTGAAGGAACCATGTTTGTTTCTGTACGCAGCCCAGGCCATGGCCTCGGCGTAGCTGATGCTGGTCTTTGCTTCCGCCACTGTTCTGCCGCCGACTCCGTTCAGCACCAGCTCATGCCAGAACTCATCGGCGGCCGTTAGTTTTTTGAGCGATCAGCCCCGGTGTTGTTGACCTCATGCACTGCAGCAAGAATTGCCCAGCCCAGGCTTGGGTTTAGGCGGTAAGCATCTTCGTAAGAAATGGCCTCTTCGCCGTTTTCGCCCAGCGTTACGCAAGTTGAGATGTACTTAGCGTTGCGGCTCTGCTCTGAATCGCTGGCAGAGAAGAGCTTTTCGATCATGCCGAATGACTGCGGCATTACGAAAATTGAGAACTTGTCAGTGACGGGTTTGCCCTTGTTGTCCTCGTGTTTCCAGACAACCGCTTTTTTTACCATGGCGCCGCCGACGAGACCGCCGGCTGCTTTCAGTTCAGTCAGGTTCATGTTTCGCCCTTATGTGGTTTTCTTGATCCAGGCGGAACCGCCCGAACGCTGAATGGTTGCAGTGGTGGTCACTACGGTGTTTGCAGCGAACGAGAACGGGAAGTCCGACACATAACCTTCAAACACGAACCAGGTCCGCGTTGCCGGCAGTTCGAAATCATCGCCGTCAGTTTCAAGCGTTGGCAGCGCCGTACCATCAGACCAGCCCACCGCCCACTTGATACTGGTATCGCCGTCAGCCTCGGAAAGCTGGTGCAGGCGAATATGGCTGGCGTTGTTGGGATCAGCATTCAAGCCCAAGGAAGCCTGGCCAGGGGTGCGCAAGCCCTTCTTGTAGCTGCGCTCCTTGGCGCTCAGGCACGTATCTTCAATCTGGTCAGCCGGCGCACCGCCTGGGTCAAAGCTGGTGGCACACTCCACCTCCATGACGGTATAGGGGCCGGTGCCGGACAGCGGTGGAACGAGGGCAAAGACCTGCGTGCCCTGGGTGAGAATGGACATAGGTGACTCCTGCGGACAAAAAATACCCGCACATGGCGGGCTTGGGTTTGGGGCTTGGTTATCGGCGGACAATCCAGTCCACGTCGAAGCTGTATCGATACAGGCCTGTCTCCGCGTCCTTGGTTTCACCGTTGTAGCTGGTAATAGTTGCGCTCAGTTCGACCGCATATTCAATGGCGTGCCCAGCGGACCGAGCTGCGGCGGCGGTGGCTCCGTAAACATCCACCTGAAGGCCGTAGGCCTCTGCATCAGGACGCCCAGCCAAGAAGCTTTCCGGCGAGCCGTTGACCACCTGCCATACGCAATACGTTCCCGCAGGCGTGTCAGGCGCCATTCCGAACAAATAGAGCCGCGTCGGGTTGGTGCCCAGCAGCGCCGTGACGCCAGGGTCAGCAGCAGCAACTTGAAAGATTGGCGGATACTTCATTGCGATGCCTTTTTGGATGCACGCTTTAGGGCGCGGTCGATGGCTTTTTCGTACTCGCTGACGAAGGTTTCGGTAGCGGCGTTGATGTTGTCAGCGAGCGCGCTCCGCATGAACGGCGTGGCCTGCATCTTTTCCGTTCCGAATTCCAGTAGCCGCCAATGGGGTGTGGGGCCATCTGCTGAAAGATCCGGCCGCTCACCTCGCTTGGCCAGCACCGCGCCCTTCATTACCCCGACGCGAAAGCCGAGGTTTCCGGTCTGCTTAAAGAGACGGCCATTCCAGCGTAGAGCGATGTTTTTGGCGATGGACCTTCCGGTCGCCGAATCGTCCAACTTCTCGGCGCCCTCCTTGGCCTTATCAGCAACTAGCTGGGCCGCGCGCCGAAGAGCAGACCGTCCGCCTTTGCGCTTTAGGTCATACGTGACGGCCGCGAGCTTTCCCAGAAGCGAATCCAGCCCCTTGATATCGAACTCCACTCCGTCAGCCATCGTTCACACCCTCGCTGCAGGGCATCGTCAGATAGTCAAGCCCGCTATCAGTATCCGGCAGCACGCCCTGAATATCGTAGATCTTGCCTCTATGAAGTATGCGCATTGTGCCGTCCACGCCGGTGCGGTAGCGAATCACCACCCGGGCGGTGACTTTGTTCTGCGGCGCCGAAGCGGCTACAAACTGCGTTACAGAAACTGGGTCAACATCCGAAGGAACGCTCACCCAGGCGTCGACCCATGTCTTCACCATTTCGCCTGTGACCGGATCTTGCACAAAGCTGGGCCGCTGGATGGTAATTCGATGCCGCAACTTGCCGGCGCGCATTACACACCCATCCGGATGCGGTAAGGCATCAGCAACGCCTTGCTGGTCAGCGGAAGCTCAGTAGCAATAGTGCCCGTCACCACCTCCTCCCTGTTCGCAAATAGGTGGCCGAGCTTGAGCAGGCAAGCCGCCTCAATGCCCTTGTTGATGACAATCCCGTACTCGTCCATGTCGATTGCTTCGAAGGCATCCGCCAGGGCCTGGCGAGCACGTTCACGCAGCCTGCACCGGTCTTCTGAGTTTTCAGGGTCATCGGCTACAACCAGCGCAGCGCGGTAAATGGCGCGCGCCGCTTGGGTTCGCTGAAGAGTGGTGGACTTCGCAAGGTCCACAGCGGCCTGATCGGCAAAGAACCGGCGCTGAAGGAACTGCTGAGCAGCCTCTTCGGCGCCGTCCAATTGCGACTGCACCAGGTCCTGGTCCTCAGGTTCCGCGAGCAGGTGCTTCATGGCCAGTTCGATGTCGATCACGCTCATGCTCAGTCAGCCTTTTTCTTTTCGGTGGTCTTCGCCTTGGTACCAGGCTTGGGATCCGCAACCACACTGGTTGAGGTCATGGGCGTTGGTTCGGCTTCAGAGTCAGTCAAATCCACAACCGCAGCATCCTTGCCGTCATCTGGTTCGGCATAACCTTTCTGAAGCAACTGCCGCCCGTGTTGTTCGCCGGTTAAAAACGAGGTGCCTTCGACCAGAGTTTTACCGCCGAGGTACAGCGGTTTGAGGGTCTTCAATTTCATGTCGGCCTCCGAAGGGCCGCCAATCGGGCGGCCCCGCTACATCAAGGGGTTGGAGTGGCAAAGGTGCCGTAGATGAACGCTTCCGGACGCTTGACCGCCAGCGCAAGACGCTCTTCGCAACGGATCGAGATCATGTTCTTCTCGAAGTCGTCGGCGTTCTCGGTGGAGATCACAACATTAGCGTCCTCGCGATCAAAGATCTGTGCGCCAGTCTGGAATGCACCGGTCAGGAACTTGCCCAGGAATGCCGCCAGTTCGGTTGCAACAACTGGCAGGCCCCACAAAGTGGGACCTGCGAGGCTCAGCGGGTTGCCGATGATGTAGCGACCGAGGGTGTCCTTGGTCAGCTCGATCTTCGCCCAATCGGTGAAGTGGAGCACATGTCCGCTGGCCGGCAAGCGGGCCAGTTGCGACTGCAGCATAGCCAGGCGCAGCTGGTCGATCTGGGTCATAGCGTCAGGCTCGAATGCTGCCGAATAAGCTTCTGCTTGCGGCACGATGCCGTGCAGGTGCACACCAGTGCCGTCGCCGAACAAGATCTCCGACTCTTCGGCGTACTTCAGGCCGTAGCGCATTTCTGCGTCGATGGTCGATTGCAGCTGGGCGAAGTCATCCAGGATCTGCTTCGAAGCCTTGAACATGTGCGCGATAGTGGTAACCGGCGTGATCTTGGTGTTGAACTGGATATCGCTGTACGGCTTGGCGGTGTTTTCAGCAACCACCCGGGCCGCGTTGGTGAAGCCGGTTTGCTGCACCCAGAAAATTGCCGGCGAGGTAGTGCGGCCAGGTGCGATCAAGTCACGAATGAACAGGCGCTGCTTCGGCATAACGTCGATGCCAGGCAGGCGTTGGGGCTCTACTACGCCTTCAGCGACACCAGTGCTGAGCAGCGCAGCATTTACCGGAACGCTGACGCGGCGGTTGCCTTGGATACTTTTGGCGAACTCAGCCAGGGCCTCGCTCTTGATGACGGTGCCGCCCAGAGTCTCGCGCTGAGAAGCGGCGGCCTGGGTGGGAATGCGGGCGAACTCCTGTTCCAGCTCGCCGAGTTGAGCTTTCAGCTGCTTCTCGGCTTCGGTCAGGGTGTTGAATTTCAGAGCCATCTCATCGACGGCAGCTTTGGTTTCAGCAGACAAAGTGCCTGCCTTTTTTGCTTCGCCGAGCGCGGCTTCTGCTTTCGCGCTGAAATCGCTGGAAGCCTTTTCGAGCTCGGCGCTCATTTTGGCAAGCAACTGGGATTGGTCGGACATGGTGTCGTTTCCTTAATTGGTAGCGGCTGCCGAGAACCGAGCGAGTGCTCGTTCCAGTTCGGCGATTGGTTCGGCCAGATTGGCCAGGTTGTCGGCAGCGTCTTGCGTACCGGGCTCGGCAGCGCAAGGCGTGCCGGACTGGATTTCTTGAATGAGTGACCGTCGCTCGCTACGGGGCATGCCCTGCTTGGCGAGGATCAGATCCAGCTTTCGGGCGGCGATCAGGCCAACTTGTGCCTTGGTGCCTTCTTTGATGGAGTCGGACTCTAGAAGCGAATCAGCGAAGCCTTGCTCAACAGCAGCAGAGCCTCCGATCCAAGTTTCCGCGTCCATCAGCTTCTGCATCGCCTTCAGATCACGGCCGGTGCGGACGGAGTAAATATCGCCCATGGCAGCATCGAAGGGCTCCATCATATCCGCGACTTCACGGAACTGATGGCGGTTGCCGGCGGCGATAGTCCAGCCGTTGTGGATCATCAGAAAACCAGACCGCGCTACCTGAAGGTCATCAGCGGCCATGGCGATAATTGATGCTGCCGAGGCTGCCAGGCCGAGAACCTTCACCGTCACGTGACCCTTGTACTCTCGGAGGATGTTGTAGATCGCCAACCCCTCGAACATGTCCCCACCTGGCGAGTTCATGTTCACGGTGACATCAGCGCCATCCATGCTGCGTAGGGCGGCTGAAATACGCTTGGCGGTAACACCCTCCCCCGACCATGGATCGAAGCCGATCGCGTCGAGCATGGATATGGTGTTCTTGGCGTCCGCGTCAGCAGCCTGGATAGTTGAATTCCAGCGCTCCATTGCCTGAGGCATCAGGTCGAATGAAACACCCGCGCAAGGGCGCCCCGCCGGCGCTGCCGGAAGGCTACGAATTGTCATGGGTTATTCTCCAGAGCTGCCGGGGGATCGGCTTATTTCATTCGGTTGAAGCCACGCAGACAGGGCAGCGCGAACCTTTTCGCCGCTATCACTGCCTTGGCCGAGCTGCTCTATGGGCAGCAGGTTCGATTGCACGGTGTACACATCACCGCCGGGTATCGGTGGGAGGTTCTCCAAGCGGCGGACCTCATTACGGCTCATCCAACCGTTTTGAAGGCAAATATTGTAGTAGCTCGCCCGGCCTTGACTGTCGGCGCGCAGCAGCCCCTCAACAGCGAACTCTGCGAAGTAACGGTCGTCGCGCTCCAAAAGGCAGCGGCCAATCTCCTGTTCAATATTTTCCAGCAGCGGCCTGAGGCAGTTGGTAAGGAACTGCAGGTTTTGCCCTTCAACGCTCGACGCCCAGCTGCTCTGCTTGTCCATGTGCCCGACCATGAAGGGTGGCACTCGGAACCAGCGGCAGACTTCTTCGATGCCATACGCTCGCGACTCAAGCATCTGAGCCGCTTCAGGGTTCATGGTGATGCCCTGATACTTAAGACCGGCCTCAGCAACCATGATTTTGCCGGCGTTCTTCGAGCCCATAAATGCCTGAAGACTGGCTCTCAGTTGCTCGCGCTGCTCAGGCTTGAGCGCTGTGTCGCTGCTCAATATCCCTGACGCCTGCATGCCCTGGGCGAAAACCTTGGCAGCTGCCTCTTCGGCTGAAATCGCAGCACCCATGATCTCTTTGCCCGTGGATACCGGCAGCATGCCGCAAACACCATCCAAGCCGAAGCCGCGGATGTGCATCAGGTCATCTTCGGCGATAACCCTGGGCCTTCCGTCCTGCGTGTATTTGTATTCCAGGCGACCGCTATCCAAGCGCTTGACGGTCATGAGCTGCGGGAGCAGAGGGTTTAGCGCAATCACACGACTACCTACACGCTTCTTCTCGACAAAGGCATTCCCCCGCAAGCAGATGCTTGCCACGATCATCAGCATGAATCGCCCCGGGGTCATTTCTGCGTTAGGGCGCTTGGTGAGGATTTCGTAAAGCGGGTGGTTTGTTGCAGCTACACGGCCACCATCTGCACCGCGCTCGTAAAGCCTGAGAGGCAATGTCGACACGGTTTCGGATAGCAATCGGACACACGACCAAACTGCCGAAAGCTGAAGCGCTTTGTCCACGGTAACGACTTGACCACTGGCAGACGTACCAAACCACTCCTGCCAAAATGCCTTGTCATTTAGGCCGACTGGCACGCCAAGCCAGCTTTGCAGGGCCGACCTGACCCGTCCAGGCTTCTTTTCGCGCGCCATTAAATGCCTACCATAATTGGATTTTCGTAGAAGCCACTCGGATCAGGCTCGCCCGCATTGGCCAGAACCCGACCTATGGCCATGATCAGCGCAACGGCGCCGTCGATCTTGTTGTCATCGCCCTGCTTAATGGGCCGCACGACGTCATCGTTGCCCGGCAGGTTCTTGCCGATTACGTTGCCGACGCACCAGGTCATGATCGGATTACCGTCGTGATGGAACCTGCCCGCTTCTATCGCGGCTTCCAGCTCTTTCATCGGGTCCGACATGTTGGTGTAGTTCTGCGTGATTGTGATCGGCTCAAAGCCCTGATCATCAAGGTCATGACTTAGGCCTGTAGCGCCATGAGGATCAATCGGACACTCGCGCACCGGGGCTTGGTGGTTCGCCTCCTTGGTGTCCTCGAGGATCTCGCGGTAGTCGACCTCCGCACCGTCGGTCACATCCAGATGCTTGGAGTGAATCCAGGCCTGGAAGCGCTCAGCCATACGTTTGTTGTCCGTGTTGAAGGCTGTGTCATAGGGAACCCAGAACTTCGGCGCAATGCTGTAGTAGTGGTTCTTCCCATCAATGACGCGCCAGAACAACCTGGCCCTCGAGTTCATATCGAGCTTGCGCGCCAAGTCGAAACCGGCAATCCACTCCTGCCCCTCAAACTGCTCCAGGGTCAGCGACGTATCTTCGCAAGCCTTCCAGCTTTCCATGTTGTAGAAGCCAGACTTGGCACTCACCCAGAGGTTTAGGTGCTTCGTTTTGAAGGTGTTGGCAAAGCGGGCTGAACGAATGGCGCGGGCCTGCTGACTCTCCAGGTACTCCTGAAACACCGAGACTCCGCGGTTCGGGTTGGCCTTGGCCAGCATCTTCGGGTCGGTCCAGTCGTCCCCTTCGTCCAGCGTCCAGATCCAGCCGAACAACTCTTCGTCCGGAACAGTGCCGGCCAGCATCTCGACGACCTGGCGGCGCTTGTCGTAGCACGGGCCTTCAATGTCGGCGCCGGCGGTGGTGATGATGAACATCAGCGGCTGACGTCGGGCGCCCATCCCTGTGAGCATGGTGTCGTACTGGGCCGACGTTGGATGCTCGTGGTACTCATCGACGATGGCGCAGCTTGGCGATGCACCATCGCCCGGGTTACCGATCAGTGGCTCGAAGCGGCTGAAGTCGGACGGGATGTTCATGTTCGAGGCATTCACCTCGATGCCGGCGGCCTGAATAAGCATCGGTGACTTGCTGACCATGAGCTTCGCCGGCCGGAAAACCTCCCAGGCCTGTTTCTCAGTCGTCGCGCCGGCGTACACCTCGGCGCCGAACTCACCATCAGCAACGAACATGCTGATACCTACGCCGCCGGCGACAACCGATTTTCCGTTCTTCCGGGGCACTTCCCAGTAGCTTTCACGAAATCGACGGTGGCCGCCCTTCTTCTTGACCCAGCCGAATGTCACGGCCAGGCCAAAAAGCTGCCAAGGCTCCAGGGTAATCAATTGACGCTTGAATGCCCACTCACCCTTGGTGTGCGGGAGCAGCTGCATCAGCTTGAGTTTCTTTTCTGCCTTGGCTGGGTCGAACTTGTAACGGAACCCGCGCTTACGGCTGGCGGCCAAGTCGTCGAAGTGTCGCTGCACTGCCTGGTGGATATAACGGCACGCCGGGACCTTACCGCGGAGCAATGACCGACCCCACGCCGTCGCCTTGTCGACATTGGGGTGGGCAGATTTGGTCATCAGGTTCTCAGCAGGTTGGCAAATTCGTTGGTTTCTTTCTCCTTGTTGCCGCCGATCAGCCGTGTGCGGCTGGCCGGGTCCAAGCCCAGCATCGAACCGAACGTAACCATCTGGCGCATCGTTTCATTGGCGGCGGTAAGTGCGGGGTTCTTCATCGGCCCGCCGGTCGCGCCGGTAACGACGATGCCATGCTGCTGGATGGACTCTTGGGCCAGCCGCCAGTTGTCGTAGGCGCTACAGAAGGCCTCGACGTTGTGCAGGTCCGTGATAGCCACCACGTTCTCGCGCAGCAGCTCTGGGACAATCATGTTCCACATGGTGGCGGCCCGAGGGGTGAACCACTCGGGCGGATCGATCTGGGTGATCTTGGAAAACTGCGGCTCGGCTGTGTTCAGCGCGCGCTTGCCAGGGTTTCCGGCGAGCGCTTTTTTGGCCGTTGGTTTGGGTTTGCGACCACGGCCGGCGACCGTGGCGGTGCCTCCCATCGCGCAACTCCTGAATTTTTAATTTCGCGGGTGTAAAAAAACGATTGAGGGCGCGGTCTAGAAGCGAAAAGGCCCAGACTTTTGACCCTCCCCCTCCCTTTCGGCGAGAATCATTCTCATTTGATCGTTTTTCACTGATTTTTGGTCGATTTTCTGTTTTCAGCGCCGAGAATTGCCGAAACCACCATCCTCGGAGGCCGTTTTGCTGGAGTGGCACGGGCCGCAGAGGCTTTGCCAGTTGCCCCGATCCCAGAACAGGGTCATGTCACCTTTATGCGGGATGATGTGATCAACATCCGTCGCCGCGACCACCTTGCCTGCCTGCTCGCAGCATCTGCACAGCGGATGCTTGGCCAGCCAACCAGCCCGGGCCTGCTGCCACTTATAGTTGTAGTGGCGCTTGGTGCTGCTCTCTCGGGGCTTGGCCCAGGTCGAGCTCTTGAGTAGGTGAGCGTGATCATCACAGTACCGAGCGTTACGGGTCAGGGTGTTGCAGCCCTGGGCATTGCAAGGCTTCTGCGGTCTCAGCGGCACGGGGTTCCATCCATGTAGGTGGAAGGCGGCGCGTCATGATCTTCACCCTGATCCTCGGCCAGGGCCTGGATCAACAGGCCTTGCTGTCTCTCCATCCGCTCAAGGATCGCTGTCTGCTTCTTCTGCTCGCTCAGTAGCTCGCTGGCACTAGGCTGAAGCTGGGCAGTGAAGCCGCCATCGAGTACAAGCAACTGCACACCCAGGCGGTCAGCCAATGGGGCCAGGTTGTCCGCCATCTTCTGGCGTTGCTCCAAGGTCAGCCGAGACGGGGCCGTCACTATCAGAAGCTCGCCCGCGCTCGGATTCATCTTCTGGATTTGATCTGAATAATTTAACTGCTCGCTCATGTGCCAGCCTCGTCATCTTGTTGAACCATTCGCGCCTGGCGGCGCATCCACTGCAAGCCATCACTGACCTACCCGATTGAGCGCTTCATCTGCCTTGTCTGCTGCCTGGGCGGCAGTGGTTGCAGCCTTTGTGGCCTTGTCGGCAGCGGTGCCAGTCTTACGGGTCAGCTCTTCCAGACGCCTGTCACGCTCTTCCATTGCCGTGTCGTAGGCCTTTCGGATATCAGTGATCTGATTGCTCTGCTTATCGGCGAGTGCCCAGTAAGCAGCCTGGTAGCCAAGGACAGCACCACCACCTACCAGCAGCAAGGCAATAGCCCAGACCTCAGTCCGCCTCCACCAACGCCGTGCGATGAACTCCAATGCGCATCTGTCCATTACGCGATACCTCCGAGCTTGGTGCGCAGGCGGGTGATCTCTTCACTCTGCAGGGTGACGCGCTCGGTGAGTTGCCCGACCTGACTGGTCAGGGCTTCGATCTTGCCTTCCATCCTGCCAACGGCTGCGGCCAGATCGTTCCGCTCTTTCGCGAATTGATCAGCACGGGACTCGGCTTCTTTGCGGGCGGCGCGTTCTTGGTTGAGTAGCTCATTGAGCCGACGCAGGGTGCCGATATCGGCGTTGTCCATCGCGCGATCGGTTGCATCCTTCGACAAGAACTTGCGAAGCCAGAGCAAGCCACCAAGCACGACAGTGGCACTACCGCCCAGCCAGGTAGCTGTGCCCGGGCCGAGGTCAGTAGGATCCATCCGATACTCCAGAAACGAAAAAGCCCCGCACAGTGGCGGGGCTCAGAATTTTTGGTCGTCTCTCATAACGCGCAAGATCGACATGATGGGGTTAATTTACGGCCAGTCGGCCAACAGGTCAAGCGGCATCAACAAAGATTTGCTCTCTGTCGAATATCTCGGTCGCATGGATCACAGCCTGCTCTTCGAGCTTCTCCAAACGCTTGTGGATTCCGCCTCGCCAGTTGCGGCGCGTGCGCTCCGGCGAGCCGGCCAGATCCCAAGTATTCATGTCGTAGAACTCGGCGGGCAACACGATCATGTCGGTGGAGCGCTTGCCAACCTGCACGCCCTTGAGCTTCGGGATGGCCCATGCCGTCAAAGCCTTATAGATGAACAGTCGAGGCGCCGGTGACACCATACGAGCCACCAGCCTGCCGATGGCTCCGACCTTGTTGGCCTTGTGTGTTGAGTACTTGGCAACCAGAACATCCCACTGGGCCGGTTCGAGTTGACGGTGCAGCAACGCATATAGGCAGCAGTCGTAATCGAACTTGTCCCGGACCGACAGCGTGCTACCCGTGCCGCCCTGGCGCAGATCGGCGTCAATCAGCTTCTGCCATGATTGCTTGGTGCTGTTGTCGATGTTGTCTGCTGCCAGCACCCGCACCAGGGTGCCCATCACGTCCTTATACATAGCCATGGCTCAATCCCCTGTGAAGTTGGTGGCACCAGGGCCACGGCGGTTGTTCTCGTTGTATTGCGCTTCAGCACCGGAAGGCTTGAAGCAGTTGAGTTGCGCGATCTGGTGCTCGGCGGCCTGGAGCCGAATGCTCAGCTGCGTTACCAGCACCTCCAGCGGCAGTGCCTCGCCGGTTTCAGCGGTGACCCAGCCCGAGGCGTTGCACTGCACGCAGGCCAACTCATGGAATACGCCGGTGATCACTGCCTTGCCACGGCATGCCGGGCACTTTGCCAGGTCGAGTTGGGCGGCGCGGAATGCTGGGCCGTGGGACTTCTTCATTTGGCCTCCAGCATCCGAGACCGAAGATCAGAGAGTTCTGCCTCAAGTTGGGCACAGCGGGCATGGGCTCGATGTGTCTCCTCCATATGTCCGCGACTCATTGTCACTAAGGCCAGAAACGCAATGGGCGTGGCAGCCTCATAAAAGTCGATCAGCGCGCCTTGAGCAGAGTACATCGAACACCTGTCGCCAATGATTTCAGTGACATCGCAACCGCCCTCTTTCGCGACCTTGGCCAGCCTGACCAGCTCTGGAAGCGGGGTAAAACGTACCTGATTCGCCATTTTTAAACCTCGCCTATGGTTTGTCGTTGATTTGGCTGGAGACCACGCAAACCGTAGCCTCTGCCGGAATATGGGAAACTTCGTATAATGGCTCTGCAATGGTGTGGATCGCACCAAACCCGCGCCCGTCTAACCATTCGTGCCACTTCTCCAGCGCCTCTCGCTTGCCTGCCTCTACCCACGTGTGGATGTATGCCTGCACGTTGTGACCCATCGCGTGGTTCAGCAGCAGCTCACCAATAAGGAAGTCCACACCCAGATCCACCCAGCCTGTTCTGGCAACCTTGCGCAGGTCATGGCTTGTCCACTCGCCTCCTGCCAATCGGGTAAACACGGCACATGCCTGGCTGTCGGTCAGTGGCTTGCCACCACGGGAAGGGAATAGGTACTTGCCCTGGTAACCAGTCTCCGCCTGAGCCGCGTGATATCGCTTCAGCAACGCACATACCTGAGGGGTAAGAGGAAGGGTCAACTGGCACCTGGTCTTGGTGTGCTCCGCCGGGATATGCCACTGGCGCTCTTCGAAACTGAAGTCCGACCATTCAGCCATCCGCGTCTCTCCGGCGCGTGAGCCATGGCACAGCATCATCAACGCCAACATTGCGTCAGCCGGAGCCGAGTTGAACTTGATCGCCAGACCGGTCAGTACCTCCTCCACCTGGACGTCACGCAGACGCGCCGCCTTGGGCTTGATTTTTGTTTTGGAGAAATCGCTGAACCGGATCGCATTCATTGGGTTCGTCTGGATCAGCCCGAGACGCGCCGCCTGGCGAAACGCCAACACCAGCAGCCGAAAGATCAGGCGCAAGTATTCAAGAGAAAGCTCAGCCTGCAGGGGCCACATCAATCGCTGGTCGATCTCGGACTTGTTCACGCCGGACAGCAGGAGGTCGCCAAGGCGCGGGCGAAGATGCTTGCTCATTACCGATCGCGCAGTGGTTTTGCGCTTGGAGGACAGGTTACGGTCACGGCCCATGCGATCGTCGAACCATTCAAGCAGCTGACCGACCGTCGCCCACGTGCCTATCGCCGTGCCTGCCTCAGGCTCGGTGATCAAGCGAGCACGCACCGCCGGCAGGGCCGCTAGCATTTGTTTAGTGTTCAGGTCGGGGAAATTCGCGATCTTTTTCCACGCGCTACCCACGACCAGGTACCAAGACCCTTTGGTGCGGTCCTTCTTGTAGCGAAACCTGAACGCAGGTTGGCGGGCGTCCCGAAGGTCGCGCACCTCGCTGGCCGCATGGCGGCGAATCTCGGCATCAGAGAGAGTCACGGTTAATGTCTTGGGTTGAGTCATGCGGCAGCCCTGGTTTGAGGTTGAAGGAGGTAGGCCCTGATTGCCTCAATGGCGTCGAAGTGCCCGCGACAGACGATGGCCAGGTAACCCTGATCCGTCAGCGCCTGAAGGTAAGCGTCCTGGGCCGGGGAAACAGCGGCGTCGTGCGGTGCCGTGGCCTTGAATTCGATGTACAGGCCGAAATAACCGCCGCGGGCCATCGGCAGCACCAGGTCTGGAACGCCAGCCTTCACGCCCTGCTCTTTCAGCTTGACCGCCACCAGCTTGTGGCGGTGCCCACCGTTCGGGACGTGGTAGATCAGCTTCGCGGCTACCGGGTAGCGCAGGCTTATTTCCTTGATCAGGGCGGCCTGTTCCAGGCCCTCCCGGTCGATGGACTTGGCGCGCACTGGCTTCGCGATGAACGGCTTCAAAGTTTCACCTTCCCTTCACGGATCAGGATGTCCTGGGTACGCATGACGCCCTCGGCCAAGTAGAGGCGGACCTCATCACGGCTCAACTGCACCGGTGCGCGCAGGCGGCCGTCGGCGATGTCGTGGCAGTAGCCGCAGGCCCAGGCGGCCTGGAAGTCGTTCGGCTTCATGCCCATACCGCATGTACCGCTCAGGCGGTAGTGCGCCAGGACCGTGGTGGAGGGCTCGCAGGAGCAGCCCGGGAAACGGACCTGGCAATCGCGATCACGCGCGGCGTTGGTGAGCTTGCTCATCGCGCCTCCCGATACCAAATCTTGCCAGCAACTCCTGGCGAGCGGCCGGGCCATCAGTTGTGATCCCCATTCGCGCGACCTGAGCAGATGCAACTCGCTCGGTGAGCTCCGAAGCCAGCTCGGCGGCCGACTTGTTGCCGTCATAACCAATGCCCACGGCGATTTCTTCAAGCGGAAGCCCCTGCACCAAGCGGCGAATTGTTATGTCGTAAGCCCGGTCAAACACCTTGCTGGCCTTCTCCGGGATCAATTCGCCGAGGTTATGCAGTTCGCACTGCAAAGCAGCGTGACGGACCGCCGGGTGAGACCAGGTGCGCGCACCAAAACGGCTTGGGTGGGAGTTTTCGAGCGCCTCACGGAACGCCTTGTCGTGGGAAGGAATGCCCAGCATCTCGGGTGTCGGCTGGCACCACTTGATGAACTTGCCGACGCTTGGCGCGAAGTCTCCGCCGATCTGCCGGCAGTTCTGCAGGCCGTACCTGATCTGCTCAAGAGTCGTGATCCCTGCAACGATGAACGCCTTGATCCAGCTGCGCTTGGCGGCATTCAGCGATTCAGCATCAGGCCAAGCCTGTTTCCAGGCCGGGAAAATCGCCTGCAATTCTTTGAACAGCGCGTTCACGACGTCGGCGGTACCCGGCGGCAACTGCTTCGGCTGAACCAGCGTTACCGGCGGAAGATTGCCCATAGTGCTGAGCAGCTGTTCGGTGCTGCGTGGCTTCTTGATTTCCATCACATATCCCCCAGATCGTTCGCCCAGCTGGTGTCATCGAAGTCAGGAGCCTTGCCCTGCCCCGAAGCTTTCACGCGTTCGCGCTTGACCCACTGAACCAGCCGGTAGCACCAGCCGGCGGAGGTGTCGATGGTTGCTGGCTTGGCGACGAAGAACCCCATGAACGCCCGGATCGCCGCATCGGGAACCGCATCGGCAGGCAGCCCGGCGATTGCAATCTGATCCGACAGCGCTTTCTCTTTCGGAGCCCAGGTAGCGAACATGGCGAAGCGTTGGCGGTCGTCTTGCGATTCGAGGGCTGCCCGGTCTTGGTCGGCTACAGCGGAATCGATCTCGCGCTGCTGCAGCTGCTCTTCGGTTACTTGATGGTTAAGTGATGTATTGGGTGCAGCTGCTGCACCCCGTTCTGTTCCAGGCTGCACCCCGTTCTGTTGTGGGTTGCACCCCGTTGCGTCATCTGCACCCCGTTTTGTACGGGGTGCAGGATTTGCACCCCGCGATATCTGAAGGTCGTAAACGACTGGGCGGCGGTCATGACGATCGATATGCACAGCCGCGATAGCCTGATTGCCCTTCTGGATCAGCCCGGACTTCTCCAGATCGTCCAGCTTGTAACGTACGGTACGCTCGGATAGTCCTGTGTCTTGGGCCAGGGTGGAAGCAGATGGAAAGGCGCCGGCACCGTTGGAGCCGGCATAGTTGGCCAGGCACAGCAGCACATGCCGAGCGCTGGAGTCTTTGAGGGTTTGAACGGGCAAAGAGAGCGCCCATGACATTGCTTGAACGCTCACAGCGAAGCTCCGATATTCTTTTCAGCCAAATAGGCCAGGCCTTTGGGTGTCACAAGAGGTTGGAAGGCTGCACGATCCTCGCCGGTCTCGGGGTCGCTCTTCAGCGCCGTGACCTTGTGGACCAGATAGCCGGAGGTGATGCGCGGCTGGTAGGCGGTCCAACGTTTGGAACCACCACGGTGGAAGATCCACCGGTTCTTCTCCAGCCACAGGAACAGCCGGGACGGAGGAACCTGAAGTTGTTTGGCGGCATCGCTAATGCAGATCGCGCCGCAGGCCGATGCCAGGCGCTTGATGGCAGCGACCTTCGGTGCCTGATCCAGAATAACCAGTCGAAGAGATTGGTTTTCCTTGGCTTGGTCGGCGGCCGCCTGAAGTGCCTCTGCGTAGGTCTCCGGAATTTGGAACTGATCCGCCCTCGCCTCCAGCTCCTGCCAGCGATCAATGATCCGCGCGCGCAGTTCGACGTTGTAGCCGGAGACCACCACCAGAGTGTCGCGCTGGGAAAGCAGGAACTCCCGATAGACCTGACCGTTCTGCGGGTGGATATAGGGGGTGTCGTTTGAAGAAACGACACCCTTTGCAACCAAGGCCCGGACGGTTTTAAGCACGTTGTCGTGCGTGCTGCCGGTCAGCTCGGCGATTTCGCGCGAAGACATCGTGTGTCGAGACACTTTTTGTTCATGCCGAAAAAGTGTCGCGACATGGGGGGTATTGCCTGGAGCGGTATTGGTGTTCATAATGGCCCCACAAGTTTTATTGCTGTTGAAAGGACCGCCCTGCCAGGCGGTTTTTTTATGTCTGCGATTTGGTCACTGTATGAATTAACAGCTGATCCAGAATCTCTATTCGCCCTATCCGCTTCAGCGGAAAATGGCCACATCGAACGCTTAAGCGGACTGTTTCATTGGCTGGGCTGGGTCATCGTCTCGCTTGGCAACCAGTGCACCGTCGGACTCCTTTTCAAGAACGCACTGCATCGGGTACGAAAATCCACCTGCTGCGCGGCACTGGGAGACGCGGCTACCGCTAACGCGGAGCGCGTCACCGATGGCGCGACCGGTGCGGAAATATTTCAGGGCTTCGTCAAAGGTCATGGGGTGCGTCTCCGTTGTCTCTGGCGAGTTTAGAGTTCTTAACAACACAAGGCAAGTTATCTAAACAGTGAAATGTTTAGAATCCTAAATATGGACTTTAAAGACCGCGTGACCTCACGCATGAAGGCGCTCAATCTCAGCGCCACCGACATCAGCAAACTGACTGGCGTATCGAAGGCGACGGTCAGTTTCTGGGTGAGCGGGACGAATGGCGCGAAGGGCAAAAACCTTTTGGCGCTGGCAAAGGCTTTGGATTGCTCGCCTGACTGGTTGTCCGACGGCGTCGGTACACCGGATCAGGCATTTACCGATGACACCAAGGCCGGCATGTCCACGGTTGAGTTGATGGCTAAAATGCTCGCGTCGAGGGCTGGAAAGAATCTTTCAGAAAAAGCTCGGGAGACGATGCTCGCGGCAGCGGAGCAAGCAGATAGCCCAGTCGAGCACGGCGGGAGTTACGTCCCTAGTCATCTAGCTAGCCTTCGACCAACCAATGAAGAAATTGTCATTCCTCAATACGATATCCGAGCCGCTATGGGGCACGGCCAGGTACCACCCGACTACACCGAGGTCGTACGAAACCTGGTGGTGCGAGAGGAAATTCTGCGCGAGAAAGGGGTCACTTACACCTCCGCGTCATCGCTAGGCATGATTAACGGATGGGGCCAAAGCATGGAAGGAACCATCAACGACAAAGACTTGGTGATAGTCGACAAGGGCGTAAAGGATTTCATCGGTGAGGGGATATACGTTCTCACTTGGCATGGAGAACTGTACATCAAACGTGTAATGCGCCTGGATGAAGAGTGCTATCGGCTGATATCCGACAACAAACACTATGAAAACCAAACGGCTCGAATTGACGACGTAACAATCCACGCTAAGGTGCTCTTGATCTGGAATGCCCGAAAGGCATGACCAAAAGCCCGCCACCTAGCGGGCTTTTTTATGCTGCTCAGAAAGGCGCAGGCTCTTCAACCGAATCTAACTCATCGTGATTCTGGACCCGAGGGTCTTCGTCAGCCGCAGCTTCCCAGCTCAAAGTGACCGACTCATCTTCGTCGTTGAAAGTCATCTCAATACCGTCTACGTCGGCCAGCACGCCCATAACCTCCTCCCACTCACGCTCTCCATCGCTATCAAGCCTATGGATGGTTGCCCACTTTCGTTCCTGAGCGATGGGGTTGTTGATCATGCTGGAAACTCTGAGCGTCAGGCGCTCAACTCCTGACATGGGCGCTTGCTGTTGAATTTTCTTCTGCGGGCTCGCCATGGGCTGCTCCTTAATTGCTGTATATCCATACAGGACTGAGAGCAGACTATCCGAACTTCTCTAGTCGCGTAAGTCTTGACGTGCAAACCGTTCGAGCGTACCTCATCGTCACGATAGTTAAGATATCTAAAATAACTGTTGACGAATTCTGTTTAGTTTTCTAAATTAACTCCATCGCCGGATAACAACCGGCCAGATGGAAGGCAGCGATGAACCGGCCTCAACGGTTCAGAGGGTTGGCAACTGACCCGGGTGTGCAGCGTAAAGCGCCAAAACAGTTATCCAGCGGGATAAACCGCGGCTGGAGGAACAGCTTGAATGAGCCGGCGACTGACGCCAGTAGCGGGAAGCCGGCAAGCGACACCAGAAGATTTCACGTCAGCGCCTGTATCGGGCGCTTTCGGAAACCAACCGGGAGTCACATTGATGGAAGCAACAATCGTCAGCGGCGCATGGAAGGGTCATCTCGGACGCGGCCTGGCGCCAAAGGAAGTTCAGTACCTGCTCGGCACTGCCCAGGGCAAGACAGCAAAAGAGATTGCACGCCAGTTCGACGTAGCCGCGTGCACCGTGGCCAAGCGTCTCTCCTGCGCCATGTTCAAGCTCGGCGTTACCCGGCAGACAGCCGCTGTGGCCGAGGCTATGCGACGTCAGATCATCTCGCCGATGTGCTTCACCTTGGCGGCCTTGATCGCCATTCACGCAATGATCGGTGATGACGCCATGCGGCGTGATCGCCGGGCACCCGAGCGCCGAACCGCCCAGGTTCGAGTGCTTCGTCAGGCGGAACGGCCAAGCCTCACCGCATAAACCAAAGCATCACTTGTGCACCTTGGCGACAGGGTGCAGCGGGATGTAACCCAACCCAGAGGAATCACCATGTTAGGCAAATTGTTCGGCAAGAAATCCGGCCAGGCCCGCGCAGCAGTCGCCAAGCTGGCTAACCGCGACCTGATGGAGGCGGTGGTGTACGGCTCGATCTACGTTGCGGCCGCCGACGGCGAGCTGGAAGAGAGCGAACTGTCGAAGATTGAAACCATCCTCAGCAATAACCCGGCGCTCCAGGGCTTCGGCGCCGAGCTCTCCAACACGATCGACCGCGCCAAGACCGACTTCAAGTCGGGGGCTCGCATCCTGCGCCAGAACGCTGAGAAAGAACTGGGCGACCTGGCCCACTCCCCAGCCGAAGCGCTGACCGTCCTCAACGTCATGTTGACGGTGGCCGAGGCCGACGGCGAGATCGAACCCGCCGAGCTGACTGCCCTGGAGCGCAGCGCCAAGCTGCTCGGCCTGAACCTGAAAGACCACCTGTAACCATGCTGGGCAGACTCAGCAATAAAGTGCGCTCGCTGGCAGCCTACGGGCTAGCCGGCGGCGTCGTCTTCGTCGACTCGGCAAGCCGCATCCTCTCAATGGTTGGCGACCTGATCCTGGTTGCACTTCTGCTGATAGTTCTGATGGCTGGCAAGGAGAAAAACTGTGACAACAAAAAGTAGCTCATCCAGCACCAGCGGCGGCGTAGGTCTTCTCGGCCTGCTGGGCATCCTATTCGTTGGACTCAAACTCACGGGTTACATCGATTGGTCGTGGTGGTACGTGACCATGCCCTTCTGGGGTGCTTTTGCGGTGTTACTGGTCATCGGCGCGCTTTGCCTAATTGGCTGGCTAGTGACCAGGCTTTTGAGCGCGAAGCGGTAGGCATCACTTCTGCCCATTCACTGAGTGGGCAGCGGGATGCGGACGACCAATACCGCTATGCGGCCACCTGCATCAAACACCCACTGGAGAACACCATGCTCCTACTAATCCTGATCGGTGCCACGCTGAGTTTCGAGAGGCCAGAACCTCGAGTGCTTTCAAGCGTGCCAGGCGATCAAGTGCGCCACCACCGCGAGGCCTGGCGATGTACCACCGGGGTCGCGGCGTTCTGGCGCTAACGGTCCCGCCCAAAACTCAAACTACTGCATCCGAGAATGGCCCGAACGTCCAACGGGCCTTTCTTTTGCGCGCGCCTTTATCCGTCAGCACCCTCCCCTGGGCCCACCGGCACATACCAGGCGGTCAGGGTGCTGACGAATAAACGCAACCACAACCAAGGAGTCGGCATGAACCCAGCCATCCAACAAAGCCAAGCCGTTCTGCAGGCCCTGCGGGAACGTGTTTCGCTTTCCACTTCGGAGATGTACATGAAGATCGGTCGCGAACAGCCAGTGAAGGTGCCGCGCTTCAACGTGGTGCCGCTCGGCAAGAACCTGTTCGATGTGGTGGAGCGCTCCACAGGCGTTTCCCGCGGTGCACGTACCGGCCACGACGGTGCTTGCCAGTACGCCGATCAGCTCGAGCGCAACGCTGACTTTTTCAGCGCAGTCACGGCCACGTCGAAGCGCTTCGGATGGCGAATGGCGCGCTGGACGGCCGGCTTCTCGGCGCTGCTGGTGTTGTTCGCCTATTACGGTGCGCAGCCATGATCGGCGAACCAATGCCCGACCCGCGGCGCTCGATCATCGACGAGCTGAACCAGCAGCTGGACGCCTTCTTCGGTTCAGGCAAGACAGCTCAGGTCATCCCGAACGGTGTTGGCGTCGATGGTCCTTTCAACGGCACCACGGCACACCACGAACGCCTGCGCAAAGAACGCGACAAGCTCGCACCTTCCGTACGCGCCGAAGCAGCAAAGGGCGTCGTGGCCAGCGTGGCAGCGAAGAACCTGGGTATGCACATCAAGCGCGTGACGCTGATCGCCCAGGAGAACGGCTTCAAGTTCGCCGACACCCCATGAGGCGGATCAACAACCAGGTGCGACAACGCCTTCGCCAATCGCAATTCAGCCTACCACCCAGCGGCCTCTTGGCCATCCCGGAGAAACAGCCATGCCCACAGCAACCGATACAGCCGAGTTTCTGGAAGAACTCAACGGCGGCGCATTCGCCAGCCAAATCGGCCACGCCCTTTCCGAAGTAGCTGCGGGGGTTGTTGACCACGGCAAAGCAGGGAAGCTGGTCATCACCCTGGACATCAGCCAGATCGGCCAATCAAGCCAAGTGAAGATCAAACATAAACTCGCCTACAAAATTCCCACCAAGTACGGGGAGATGAACGAGAACACCAGCCTTGAAACGCCAATGCACGTCGGCACCGGCGGGCGCGTGACCCTCTTTGCTGAAAAGCACGACCAGCTCTTCACTCGCGAAGACGCGCCGATCCCAAAGCGCACTTGACTCTCCCCGCCACACCACCCCTCCGCAATCCAAGGAATTAAGCGATGTCACTTACCAAAGATGCAATTCAGCTGATCACCGATACGGCGCTGGAAGCCAACGGCAAGAAGCTGGAAACACTGGTTCCTACCGTGGTGCTGCCGGAAAGCTCGCGGGTCATTGACTTGGAGAAATTCCAGGCCGGCCGTAGCCGCTTCCGTGGAACCTACAGCACCCATTCGCTGGCAGACTTCAGCACCTACGTGGTGGAACGCGCAGAACCAGGCGCGCGCGGCTTCATCGACCAAGACGCAATGAGCTGTGTCCTGCTGTTCAACCTGGGCAGCACTGGCGAACCCGGCCACGCCGATGACCGCGCCGTCCTCAAGCTGAAGCCAACCGCCGGCTACACTGCCGCCCAGCATATCGGCGGGCGCGGCATCAGCCAGAAAGACCTCAGCGACTGGATCGAAGATTGGCACCAGTACCTCACCCCAGTAGACGAGGCAGGCAACGCTATCCCGGTGGCCAAGGCCATTGCCGCCGTGCGCACGATCACCATCAAGGCGTCGAGCGAATCGGAAACCACCGTGGGCGAGACCAGCGCCAGCCGCAGCGCCATGGATCAAATCGAGGCGCGCAGCAAGGAAACCCTGCCGGTGTCCCTACAGTTCAGCACAATCCCGTTCGAAGGTCTGACCGAGCAAGTCATCACGCTGCGCCTGTCTGTCATCACCAGTGGCGCAGTGCCCGTGCTTAAACTTCGCTGGGTTGGCGAAGAGGTCCAACGCGAAGACATCGCGCAGGAGTTTAAATCCGTGCTGCAGGAAAAAATCGGCGAGGCCGCCGTCTTGTCGCTTGGGGCGTTCGATCCAAAATAAAAAACAAAGGCCGGGAGACCGGCCTTTCTACTTTCTGCATAGATACAGCTCAACGTCGCGTATTCAGTGCCCAGCGACGGGCTTCAGCCATCGCCACCTCCGAAGCCTGCTCATCAGTCTCGTCGGAAATATCGTGAATTTGCTCGGTGATCAACTTCCCGTCTTCGCGATAGACGCCAATGAACATGAGGCCTATCAGGCCGTTGTGAGTTCTACGCAAGCGGATCTCTGAAAAACAGCCGTTCTCATGGCCGTACTCAATGAGCTTATCACCCTGCCGTGGCGCCCATTGCTCAAACGCGGTTGACCGCTGAATCATAATTTTCTCTCCTTGATCCGGCTCCATGCCGGTCACCCGTAATACCCCATATTAACGAATCACGCCAGCCGGCGAGGATCCCCTATGTCCGCACAACAGAAGAAACACCCCTTCGATTTCAAAACCCAATACGGACTCGGCTTCAACCCTCAGGACGATGAGATCGTTGTCGACTTCTTCTGTGGCGGCGGCGGTGCGGGTACCGGCCTGGAAATGGGCCTGGGCCGCGCGGTGAACGTGGCGAAGAACCACAGCCCTCAGGCGATCAGCATGCACACCGTGAATCACCCGGGCGCCCGGCACTTCACCACCGACGTGTTCGAGGGTGATCCGGACACTGAATGCGGCGGCAAGGCCGTGGGCTGGTTCCACATGTCGCCGGACTGCACGCACCACAGCCAGGCGGCCGGCGGCCAGCCGCGCAAGCGCGAGATCCGCAACCTTTCGTGGATCGGCCTCAAGTGGGCAGGCATGAAGCGGCCCCGGGTGATCAGCCTGGAGAACGTGAAGCAGATCCTGCAATGGGGCCGGTTGATCGCCAAGCGCGACAAGGCCACAGGCCGCGTGGTGACGCTGGACCAGGTACCGCACCCGACCAAGAAGGGAAAGACCATCAACCGCGTGGCAGCGCCGGGCGAACAAGTGCCGGTATCTAATCAGTTCCTTGTACCTGACCCAAAGCAACATGGCCGTACCTGGCGCCGCTTTGTGGCCCTGCTGGAAGGCATGGGCTACGTCGTAGAGTGGAAGGTGATCAGGGCGTGCGACTTCGGCGCGCCGACCAGCCGGGAGCGCCTGTTTATGATCGCTCGGTGCGACGGCCAGCCGATTGTGTGGCCTGAGCCAACTCACGCAAAGAACCCGGCCAAAGGCCAGCAAAAGTGGAAAACAGCCGCTGACTGCATCGACTTCAGTGACCTGGGCAAAAGCATCTTCGGGCGCAAAAAAGACTTGGCCGAGGCCACGCTTCGCCGCGTCGCCAAGGGCATGAAGAAGTTTGTCATCGACAACCCGGCGCCCTTCATCGTGCCGATTGCGAACTGGTCGGGTGAGTCGGTGCAGTCCTCTGGCGAGCCATTGCGCACGATCACATCCTACCCAAAAGGCGGCGCCTTCTCGGTGGTCAGTCCGGTAGTGGTCGGTGCTGGTGGGCCTGTATACGCCGGTCACCCGGTATCTGCAGATCAGCCAATCGGTACGCTCATGACCCGCAGTCACCGCGCGGTTACATCAGCCTGCATCGTCCAGGCCGGCCACGGCGAAGGCTCAGGCGCAAACAAACGCCGCTCCCACGGGGTAAACGATATCTGCGGCCCGGTGGGCACCGTCACTGCGAGCGGCGGCGGCCAGTCCGTCAGCGCGGCGGTGATGATCCAGGCCAACGGCGGTTTCAACACCGTGCACGCCAAAGATATTCGCGATCCAATGACTACGGTGACCAACACCGGCAGCCAGCAGCAGTTGGCAACGGTGAACCTGGTGCACTTGCGCGGCAACTGCGATGCACGGGACGTTAACGACCCACTGCACACCGTCAGCGCCGGGGGCCAGCACCACGGCCTGATCAGCGCATTCATGGAGCGGGCATTCGGCGGCAGTATTGGCCAGGGCCTGGAAGATCCGGCACCGACCATTACCGCCGGCGGTGGCGGCAAGAGCTCCCTGGTATCGCTCACCCTGTCGCCTGAGCATGAAGCTGGTGCGCTGCGCGTTGCAGCCTTCCTGATCAGCTACTACGGCACCGAGAACGTTAGCGCTTGCGATGCGCCGGCACCCACCATCACTACCAAGGACCGGCTCGCCCTGGTCACTGTGATGGTGCAGGGCACGCCCTACGTGATCGTTGACATCTGCCTGCGGATGCTCAAGCCGGCTGAGTTGTACAAGGCCCAAGGATTCCCAGCCGACTACATCATCACCCACGGCGCCGACGGAAAGCCCTTCACCATCACCCAGCAGGTGCATATGTGCGGCAACAGCGTTAGCCCGCCGCCGATGGCTGCCCTGGCGCGGGCCAATGACCCATGGCGCACCGAAGAGCGCCAGGCGCGCGCCGCATAACTCACAGCCACGGCACGACCGCCATCCACTCGGCGAGACGCATCAGCATCTGGCTCAGCAGATCAATCAGCACTTGGTACATCAGGTCAGCGATGAGTTGTTTCATGCGGTAGCGCTCCAGATATCTGAAGCCACATCTTAAAGGGTATTAAGAAGTTGCTCAGCGCACACCCCTGTGGATAACTTTTGATCCTTACACGACACCTTATCCCCCCTACTCCACCACCCGGGCATGGCCCGGCAAGGACTCCCCATGCCTACAGAAAACAAACCGTCTGATCCCTTCGGACCGCACGGCCGTACCTTTCACATTCACCTGAGCGTGCGCGGCGCAATCCGCGACTTCAGCAAGCGCCAGCTCAAGGGCATGTTCCGCGTGGATGGGCGTGAGTGCACCGCCGACGAGGCGAAGGATCATCTGCTCGAAGCGCTGGCCCAAGGCAAAGAGGTGCTTCCTTTCGGTCCGCCGTGTGAAGGATTCGATTTTTCCGGTGGCGGCTGCCCAGGTCATGACAAGGAGGTCGCATGAAGCGCATCTACCTCAGCGGCCCCATGAGCGGCTTGCCCGGGCTGAACTTCCCCACCTTCCACAGCATGACTGCCAGCCTTCGCGCCAGCGGCCACACAGTCACCAACCCCGCAGAGATCAACCCTGACGGCGGCACCTGGACCGACTGTATGCGCCGCGACATTGCCGCCCTGATGGACTGCGACACCGTGGCCACCCTGCCCGGCTGGGAGAATTCAAAGGGCGCAAAGCTGGAAGTCCTGATCGCCGAGAAGCTCGGCATGACCGTTGTGGATGCCCATGATCTGGTAACGATTGAGGCTGCTGCTCGACAGTTCATCGACGAAGTAACCCGCCTCAACCCCTCTCTGTAACCCCTCCCCCTTCAAAGTCAGCCGCTATAGCGGCAAGGACGAAGTCGCCCATGAAAAGAACAGTCGTGCTCACCGGCAAGGCAGTCGTGAACTTCCGAAAGGTCATTGAGAACGTCGATGACGATGAAGTGGAGGAGCTGCTGACAAGCAATGACCATCGGGAAATGCAGATCGACGACGATGACCTACTCGATATCGAATGGATTCACGACGATGTCGATATCAAGGTGACGCCATGATCGCCACCCTCTGGTTCGACTACGTCTTCATCTACAAGGGGCCGAGGCCATGATCATCAAGATCGCTTTTGATCCAGACAACCTGAAACTAGACGATGAAGCCTACCCCGCATTCCAGGCCGGCGGCATCACGCTCAAGGTTTGGGCTCTCTACAAAAAGCACTTCATAACCTGCCAATACTTCCGGGAAAACCTGATCGCGATGGCAGAACTGTTCGATCGAATGCTTGATATCGAAGACCACGACATTCTCCCGTACACAAACATTGATGAGTTCGTGGCCTACCTGGGCGCCTGTGGAATTTACGGAACAACCGCTGGCCCACGGCACAAAGAGATGGTCGGGTGGGTTGTTCGGTACTGGGACTATTTTAACCTGGCCACCCAGTGGTCTTTGAGCCTTCAGTACAAAGTCGTGAAGGAGGTTGACGAAACCTTAACCATTCGCGGCTTCCACACCGCAAAAGCCTAACCCCAATCCCCCTACATGCCTGCCGGTGAGCGGCGGGCGAGGTATTCCCATGTCTGAGAAAACTGTCAAAGCCATCATGGAACAAGCCCAGGTATTCGCCAGCAGTTGGTCGATGGTGGGCGGGCCGTTTGCAGCCGACGACCAGCTCGAGCGCGCCGAAGATGAAAAATCGGAGCTGGAGAAACTCGTCAAAGGCGCGCTGGAGGGCTCAGTGGGCGCCCCGCAGGATGTCGGCG
Organism: Pseudomonas sp. HN8-3; assembly: GCF_020790195.1. Classification (NCBI taxonomy): domain Bacteria; kingdom Pseudomonadati; phylum Pseudomonadota; class Gammaproteobacteria; order Pseudomonadales; family Pseudomonadaceae; genus Pseudomonas; species Pseudomonas sp. HN8-3. The sequence continues at coordinate 1,411,695 of NZ_CP086206.1, read as the reverse complement.
AAATGATCGAAGCGCTGCTTGCCTGGCACAAACGGCAGACCGATCAACTGCAGATCATTACGGACAAATCCAAAGAAGGCACGACCCTTTCCCTGGGCACCGATGATCCAGTCGACATCACCCTGACAAAAGATATGGCCAAGGGCTTGCGCATCGGGCTCGTCCTGGCAATGGATCGCCTTGGCAAACTGCCCATCAGCGTCAGCCATGGCGATGATGAAGATCCTGACTACGACGACGAATAACCCAGCCCACCTTCTGCCGCCCAGCGCGGCAAGGACACCCCATGTTCGCTATGAAACTCACCCTGATACTGCTGGGCGCTTTGCTGTACCTGGCAGGAACCATCGGCTGGTTCGGCTGGCTCGGGCTCGACCTGCTGGACACCGGCACCACCGAGGCACTGCTCTACGCCTTCGCCGGCACATGCGCCTGGCTGCTGATCAGCTTCGGCCTGGCAATTCAAATCATCAAGACAGCGCGGCCCACGGCGGGCAGCGGGAGTAACCCATGAGCAAAGTCACCCTGGATGAATGGGCGGCGGCCGAGTTCAAGACGCCTCCAAGCCCCAACACCCTGCGCAAATGGGCCCGAGAGGGCCGAATCGCGCCGGTACCGGTCAAACACGGGCGCAACTATTATGTAGAGTCCGACGCCCACTACCAAGAACCTGATCAACAGCCCGCACGGATCGTCGGCGGGAGCCTGGTCAGCAGAATAGAGAGAGCACGCAATGGCGCCCAGGCCGCGTAACACCGGATCAAAGGATCTTCCGCCCAATCTCTACCGCAAGACCGACGCCCGCAACGGCGTCACTTATTACACCTACCGCGACCCAATCAGTGGTCGCGTATTCGGCCTGGGCAGGGACAAGGAGGCGGCGATCCTTGAGGCCGTCGCCGCCAACCATGCAGACGCCATCAAGCCAACGCTTGCACAGCGCATCAGCACGCCGGCGCCAGCGCCTGGCAAATTGTTCTCGGAATGGCTGGAAGAGTACCGAGAGCTTTTCGCTGAACGAAAGCTGTCCGCCAGCAGCAACAAAAATGTGGGGATGCGGATAAACCGGCTGGCAGCTGTGTTCGGATCGAAGGGGATTAAGGACATAACGACCATGGATGTGGCCGATTACCTGACGGGGATGGCCAAAGGGGGCAAGGCGCAGATGGCCAGGGCGATGCGCTCGCTGTTGCGAGACGTGTTCGCCGAGGCTCAGGCGCGAGGGTGGGCAGACGCCAACCCGGTCGAGGTGACCAAGGCTGCGCGGGTGAGCATCAAGCGCGAACGGCTGACGCTGGAACTGTGGCTGGCGATCTACGAGGAAGCCACGAAACCTTGGCTTCGCAGGGCAATGGAGCTGGCGGTGCTGACTGGCCAGCGCCGGGACGATATAGCATCGATGCTTTTCAAGGACGTGCACGACGGCTTCCTTCATGTCGTTCAGTCCAAGACCGGGGCCAGGCTGCGGATCAGCACCGCGCTTTGCCTCGAGTCGGTCGGCCTGGATCTGTCCTCCGTAATTAAGCAATGCCGCGACCGCGTTCTGTCACAACACCTGGTGCACCATGCACAAGCTTCGGGCCGCGCAAAGGCTGGCCAGCCATTGGTGCTGGACACGCTGAGCTCTGCATTTGCCGAAGCGCGCGACAAGGCCGCGGCGAAGTTGGGTATAAGTTTTGGGCGCCAGCCACCGTCCTTTCACGAGCAGCGATCACTTGCCGCACGACTTCACGAAGTAGAAGGCCGCGACGCCCAGAAACTGCTAGGCCACCGTTCCGCCTCAATGACGGATCTGTACCGCGACAGTCGAGGCGCAGAGTGGATCGACGTGGCCTGAGATTTCACAGCGCCGAGTGATCCTACATTTCTCTATCTTTCGGATCAAAATGAAGAGGGATATTAAAATGAGTCACAAAAAAATCCCTTCCAGACTTAACATGCTTTCCATTCGTTCTAAAGTCTAAATCTTGCTCGTTGTAAGGAGCGAATGTTAAATCTGGATAAAACTCCTGAAGCCTCAACCGCCACTCCTTAGTAACGCTCAGTGCATTTTTATTGAAGTTATAAATCAGAAATGCACCGCGATCCTCATCCTTCATCCCCGTGGAGTATCTTGAGTTCAGCTGCTCCCAACCACGTTGCAGAGTCAAATAGCTACTATGGATTTTAGCTTCAGCCATCCATAGATAATCATCGTACTCAATACTTATATCTACATGCCCCCCTATCATAGAGTCATGTTGAGCCCAAAAACCCCAGCCCTTGAAGTGCGAAATAATATGAAAGGTAATTTCGTCTTCGGACTTTTCCTGAAAATAGTTACAACTACGCACCATTTCCTTTGATATTTGCCCGAGCCTTGTCTCAACTACGCTTACAAAATCACCATAACATTCAATGTAATCGCTGAGCGCAGAACGAAGAACTGGCATAAGATCTGTTTTTTTTGATACAGACTTTATATCTAACCTATCCATTGGCGCACCAAAAATTCTATTATTATCTGATCTTCAGAAACATCATCAATTTCCATTCTAGTTTCAGGATGGGAAAGAGACCCCGTTAAAAAATAATGTTTAACGTACTCTGATGGAATCAAAAGTGGACGTCCAGCCTCATCCTCATAGTAGAATTCTTTTTCAAGCACACCTACTGACTTATTACAAAGGAGCTCAACCCGAAGAGCCAGGTCTTTAACTTCAATCGGAGAGAACAACCTTTCCAAAGCAGCGAACGTTAGGGTTCTCTGCCTGTAATCAAAAAGTATTCTCTTGGCGTCGTTAATTAAAACGACCGCCTCTCGGCTATCTGGATTAATTCTCATGGCATCCTTGCAAATGTCATTAATCGACCATAGGTAAAATCGAACGACGAACGGCCTGTACAGCCCAATACAATGGCATGGTCTATGCTTGAAGTGCTCAAAGCTCTGTAACTACCTGGAATAGATAGAACGGGCTCATCGTCACTCATAGCAATTCTCCAGCTGACATTGAGTTTGTAAATATCAATTGTATCAGGTGTTGGTGCAGATGCTATAGCAACCATAGCTCCCGCATGCCAGGTTTCAGTACGCAGGTCGGCAGAATTCCTTTTCATTTTCTCCGTTTTCATCGAATTCCCTATCATCGTTACAAATCCGAGCTCACAGACGTTGCCCTCCCTAGAGTTATATATCTTTTGTATTACCGGAAAGAAATTTAATTCAGCAGGCATTACAAATGCTCGATTATATCTGAGCAAACTACCAGTAATAATAGAGCGGTATTCTCTAGACCGAATGAGAATCTCATTCGAATTCAGCATACTTCCGCCTGGTTTGGTCACATCCAAAATCATTTCTATAGTAGGTTGGAACGCGGCAGCTGTGCCTGACCATCTAAACCTTACCACGTCTATCTGCTCGTGAAGCGCAGATCTGAACCCGACCACTTTTGAGTAACCATCCAGTTTACCAACTGCCTGAGCGTCAGCTCTTGATATGGCGATAGTCTCTTTAATCTGGAATTCGCGCACCGACGAGAATACAAATGAAAGACTCCCAGACTGGCGAAAAACCTTCCGCAAGATAGTGCGACCATTAAAGCCTTCAAGTTCAACCCTATCCATTAGGGCTGGAAACTTATAAGGATGATCTCTAAGCACGCCAGTATGTTTTAAATTTTTGCGAAATTCGGCAGCCAAATTTTCAAGCCCACCGAAACTAGATACGGGAAGATCATAAACAAACACAGCCTTTGCCGAATACCTGAAATACTCCGACAGCCACGAAACAACATTATTCAAAGAATCAATTGTATCGCCCGTAATCTTGGGATCTTCCGCCATTTCGATCAGTGCCGCTACGGTTTTCGACCAAGAATTAGAGACAGGGAGATCAAGCTCTCTCAACCGCGAGGCAAAATCAGGGAGCGGAATTCTTTTGTCTATATTCGAAACAAAAGAAGTGAACGCATTGGCATCGAAAACCATTGGCAGAAAATCCCTTTAGGCAGGCGGCGCTAACAAATTGTGAGCGTCAAATCGCGCTTTTCTACCATTGAGTGACGCGAAATGAAAGCAAAATGCTCGGCCTGTATGCGTCACGATATCGTCTTGATCGCCCGTCAATCATCGATGGTGACCGAAGCGCTCACTGGAATGACGTGGCATAATCAATGGCTGAATTTTTGGGCGATATTGGGGAAGTTTTGGGGAGGATTTTATGCCCAATGAAATCAAGCACTTACATCTTTACGGCATCAAAGCCTGCGACACCATGAAAAAGGCGCGCACCTGGCTCGATGAGCACGCGCTGAGCTACGAGTTCCATGACTACAAAACGGCCGGTATCGACCGTGAACACTTGACCCAATGGTGCAACGAGCACGGTTGGCAGGTGGTTTTGAACCGTGCGGGCACCACCTTTCGCAAACTCGAAGACGAACGCAAAGCCGATCTCGATCAGTCGAAAGCCATTGAATTGATGCTCGCACAACCCTCGATGATCAAGCGCCCGGTGCTTGATCTCGGTGACAGAACCCTGATTGGCTTCAAGCCAGATAGTTATTCGGCGGCCCTCAAGTAGGCCAGCCTTCCATTTTTGTAGAGGTAACAGCATGTCCAATTCCCTGTTCAGCCTGGGCTTCGGCGTCGGCACTCAGAACCGCCAAGGCGCTTGGCTGGAAGTGTTTTACGCACAACCGTTGCTCAACCCGTCGGCCGAGATCGTTGCCGCCATTGCGCCGATCCTGGGTTACACCGAGGGCAACCAGGCGATCACGTTCACCATCAGCCAAGCGCTGCAACTGGCAGATGCACTCAAGAACGTCGACGCCACCCAAGCCGCGTTGCTGAATCGCCTGGCTGAAAGCCACACCCCACTGGTTGCCACACTGCTGGCCGAAGACGCCGCGCTGACCTCCACGCCAGAGGCCTACCTCAAGCTGCACTTGCTGTCCCATCGCCTGGTCAAGCCTCACGGCCTGAACCTGGCAGGCGTGTTCCCGCAGTTGCCGAACGTGGCCTGGACCAGCCAGGGCGCCATCGACATCGCCGAACTTGCCGAGCGCCAGCTCGAAGCGCGTCTGCGTGGCGAGCTGCTGGAAGTGTTCTCGGTGGACAAGTTCCCGAAAATGACCGACTACGTGGTACCGGCCGGCGTGCGCATCGCTGACGCTGCGCGTATCCGCCTGGGCGCCTACGTGGGCGAAGGCACTACCGTGATGCACGAAGGCTTCGTCAACTTCAACGCCGGCACCGAAGGCCCAGGCATGATCGAAGGCCGTGTATCGGCAGGCGTGTTCGTCGGCAAGGGTTCGGACCTGGGCGGCGGCTGCTCTACCATGGGCACCCTGTCGGGCGGCGGCAATATCGTGATCAAGGTGGGCGAAGGCTGCCTGATTGGCGCCAACGCCGGCACCGGTATCCCGTTGGGCGACCGCAACACCGTGGAGTCGGGCCTGTACATCACCGCCGGCACCAAGGTTGCGCTGCTTGACGAGCAGAACCAGTTGGTCAAGGTGGTCAAGGCGCGCGAGTTGGCCGGTCAACCGGACCTGCTGTTCCGCCGCAATTCCGAGACCGGTGCCGTGGAGTGCAAAACCCACAAATCGGCCATCGAACTGAACGAAGCGCTGCACGCTCACAACTAAGCAGCCACTCGATGCCACTAGCGGGCCGCACCTTCGGGTGCGGCCCGCTTATACGAGTCTTGATCACCATGCTTGTGCCCTCCCCCTGGCGCGCCGATTTCCCGGCGATCGCCACCCTGCAAAGGCAAGACCAGACCTATCTGGACAGCGCCGCCACCGCCCAAAAACCCCAGGCCCTGCTGGATGCCATCAGCCATTACTACGCCAATGGCGCAGCCAATGTGCACCGCGCCCAGCATTTGCCGGGGGCCCATGCGACCCAAGCCTTTGAGGACAGTCGCAGCAAGGTCGCGCAGTGGTTGAATGCAGGCGACAGCGGGCAGGTCGTATTCACCCACGGCGCAACCTCTGCGCTGAACCTCTTGGCCTATGGCCTTGAGCACCTATTCAATGCGGGCGATGAGATAGCCATCAGTGCCCTGGAACACCACGCCAACCTGTTGCCCTGGCAGCAATTGGCCAAACGGCGTGCGCTGACGCTGGTGGTATTGCCCCTGGACGATGACGGCGTGATCGACCTGCAAGCCGCCGCATCATTGATCGGCCCGCGCACGCGCCTGCTGGCGGTGAGCCAGTTGTCCAACGTGCTGGGCACCTGGCAGCCGCTGGAAGCGCTACTGACGCTGGCCCAGGCAAACGGTGCCCTGACTGTTGTGGATGGCGCCCAAGGCATCGTGCATGGTCGCCACGACGTACAGGCCCTGGGCTGCGATTTCTACGTATTTTCCAGCCACAAGCTCTACGGCCCGGACGGCGTCGGCGTGCTGTTCGGTCGCAACGCTGCCCTGCATCACCTGCGCCACTGGCAGTTTGGCGGCGAGATGGTGCAGCAGGCAGATTATCAAGGCGCCAGCTTCCGCCCTGCCCCACTGGGGTTCGAAGCCGGTACGCCGCCCATTGCCGGCGTGATCGGCCTGGGTGCCACCCTGGATTACCTGAGCTCACTGGATCAGCACGCCGTGACCGCCCATGAAGCGGCACTGCACGACTATTTGCTGCGCGGGCTGAAAGCACGCAATGGCGTGCGCGTACTGGGATCACCGCAAGCAGCGCTGGTGAGCTTTGTGGTGGACGGTGTGCATAACGCCGACCTGGCTCACCTGTTGACCGAGCAAGGCATCGCCGTGCGCGCCGGGCATCACTGTGCAATGCCACTGCTCAAGGCCATGCACTTATCCGGCGCCATTCGAGTGTCCCTGGCGCTGTACAACGACTCCGATGACCTGGAGCGCTTCTTTGAAGCGTTGGACCAGGCGCTGGATATGTTGCGATGAGCTTGCCAGTGGACGCGATGGCTGCGCTGCAGGCATTCCAGGCTGTCGGCGGTTGGGAGCAGCGCGCGCGGATGCTGATGCAATGGGGCGAGCGACTGCCCGCGTTGGCGGATGATGAAAAGGTCGACGCCAACCTGGTGCAAGGCTGTGAAAGCCTGGTGTGGTTGGTGGGGCATTTGCAGGACGGCCATTGGCAGTTTGCTGCCAGCAGCGAGGCGCGAATGATTCGCGGGTTGGTGGCGCTGTTGCTGGCGCGGGTCAATGGGTTGTCGGCTGATGAACTGCAAGCGGTGGATTTGCCGGGTTGGTTTGCCCAACTGGGCCTGTCCCGGCAGCTGTCACCATCACGCACCAACGGCTTGAATGCAGTCCTGCAACGTATGCGCGAACTAAGCAATACACAAAACTGAATGTGGGAGGGGGCTTGCTCCCGATGGCGGCGTATCAGCCACCAGATCTATCAATCTGACACTCCAACTTGATAGCAACCGACGGTAACCACGATGCGAAGCGAGCCGCTCTTGATCTCGATCTTAGGCGCCCCGTTAAACCACGCTGGCCCAAATCCATGGCGGATTGCGGGCACACCGAGCCTAAGCGAGGTGCCGAGTGGTGGGGCAAGAGCCCTTTTGGTTACTTTTGGCTGGGCCGGCATTCCGGGCTCTTTTCCAAAAGTGACCCGCTGTAAAAGCGGAACCAATAGCGGCCGTTACCTAAATAACGGATATGTACTCGGTCTAATCCAACATCCTGGTCGGCCCTGAGGCCGCCATCGGGAGCAAGCCCCCTCCCACATTTTGAACGGTCTGAGACTCAGAGGGGCTTGACCCGCTCCGAAGGTCTGCGCACCCCAGCCACAATCTTGTCCACCGCCTTGGTCGCCGCCACCATCCCGAAGGTAGCCGTCACCATCATCACCGCGCCAAACCCGCCCGCGCAGTCCAACTTTACGCCGTCGCCAACAAAACTCTTCTGCAAACAGATGCTGCCATCCGGCTTGGGGTAGCGCAGCTGCTCGGTGGAAAACACGCAGGGCACACTGTAATGGCGAGTCACTGTGCGCGAGAAACCGTAGTCCCGCCGCAGTGTGGAGCGCACCTTCGAGGCCAGCGGGTCATTGAAGGTGCGGTTCAGGTCGCACACCTGGATCAGCGTCGGGTCAATCTGCCCGCCAGCGCCGCCGGTGGTGATGATCTGGATCTTGCGGCGCTTGCACCAGGCAATCAGCGCCGCCTTGGCGTTGACGGCGTCGATGCAGTCGATCACGCAGTCGATGTTCGGGGTGATGTACTCGGCCATGGTGTCGCGGGTGACGAAATCCGCCACGGCATGCACGGTGCAATCCGGGTTGATGCCTCGCAGGCGCTCGGCCATCACTTCGACCTTGGGCTTGCCCACGGTGCTGTCCAGGGCGTGCAACTGGCGGTTGCTGTTACTCACGCAGACATCGTCCAGGTCAAACAGCGAAATCTCGCCCACCCCGCAACGGGCGATCGCTTCCGCCGCCCAGGAGCCCACGCCGCCGACGCCGACAATCGCCACGTGGGCCGCTTTCAAGCGTTCCAGCCCTTCGATGCCGTACAAGCGGGCGACGCCTGCAAACCGCGGATCTTCTGTACTCATGATCATTACCCCAAAAACCGGCGCGCATTATGGACTACAGCGCGACAAGTTCGAAGCTTCCAGCTACAAGTAAAGAACTTAGGTGGACTTTCGCAGACTAACGTCCGGCTTTTCTCTGTCTGCTATACGCTCAGGGAAAGGCCGGTGTAGGATGCGCGCCGTTCGGCGTAGGCCGACACCTCTTTTCGTTCCGCACCTTTTGGAACCTGACATAACCATGGCATCGCGTAAATTTGGACTCAACCTGGTGATCGTGCTGGCCATCGCCGCGCTGTTCACCGGTTTCTGGGCGCTGATCAACCGCCCGGTCACCGCTCCCAACTGGCCTGAACAGATCTCCGGGTTTTCCTACTCGCCGTTCCAGCAAGGCCAGTACCCGCAGAAGAATCAGTTTCCGACTGAAGAGCAGATGCGTCAGGACCTTGCGATCATGAGCAAGCTGACAGACAACATCCGTACCTACTCGGTCGATGGCTCCCTGGGCGAAATCCCCAAGCTGGCCGAAGAGTTCGGACTGCGCGTGACCCTGGGGATCTGGATCAGCCCGGACCTTGAACGCAACGAGCGTGAAATCCAGCGTGCCATCGAGATCGCCAATAACTCGCGCAGTGTCGTGCGCGTGGTGGTCGGCAACGAAGCCTTGTTCCGTGACGAAATCACCCCTGAAGCGCTGATTGTGTTGCTGGACCGCGTGCGCGCTGCCGTGAAAGTGCCGGTGACCACTTCCGAGCAATGGCACATCTGGGAAAAGAACCCGCAACTGGCCAAGCACGTCGACCTGATCGCCGCGCACATCCTGCCGTTCTGGGAGTACATCCCGATGGACAAGGCCGGCCAGTACGTACTCGACCGTGCCAAGGATCTGAAGAAAGCCTTCCCGAAAAAGCCGCTGCTGCTGTCGGAAGTTGGCTGGCCGAGTAACGGCCGTATGCGCGGTGGTAATGAATCGTCGCCGGCTGACCAGGCCATTTACCTGCGCACGCTGGTAAACAAGCTTAACCGCCAGGGTTACAACTACTTCGTGATCGAGGCCTTCGATCAGCCGTGGAAAGTCAGTGACGAAGGCTCGGCAGGTGCTTACTGGGGCGTGTTCAACGCCGCGCGCCAGCAGAAATTCAATTTTGAAGGCCCGGTCGTTGCTATCCCGCAATGGCGGGTGCTGGCCATCGGCTCGGTGGTGCTTGCACTGCTGTCCCTGACCCTGTTGATGATCGACGGCTCGGCGCTGCGCCAGCGGGGCCGGACCTTCCTGACCTTTATTGCGTTTCTGTGCGGGTCGGTACTGGTATGGATCGGCTACGACTACAGCCAGCAATACAGCACCTGGTTCAGCCTGATAGTCGGCGTGTTGCTGGCCCTCGGTGCTCTCGGCGTATTTATCGTGTTGCTGACCGAAGCCCACGAACTGGCGGAAGCGGTATGGACCCACAAGCGCCGGCGTGAATTCCTGCCGGTAGAAGGCGATTCGGACTACCGTCCGAAAGTGTCGATCCACGTGCCGTGCTACAACGAGCCACCAGAGATGGTCAAACAGACCCTCGACGCCCTGGCTGCCCTCGACTATCCGGACTACGAAGTCCTGATCATCGACAACAACACCAAGGACCAGGCGGTATGGGAACCGGTGCGCGACTACTGCGAAACCCTGGGCCCGCGCTTCAAGTTTTTCCACGTCGCACCCCTGGCTGGTTTCAAGGGGGGCGCGTTGAATTATCTGATCCCGCACACCGCCAAGGATGCCGAAGTGATCGCGGTGATCGACTCGGACTACTGCGTGTCACCCAACTGGCTCAAGCACATGGTGCCGCACTTCGCCGATCCGAAAATCGCGGTGGTGCAGTCGCCCCAGGATTACCGCGACCAGAACGAAAGCACCTTCAAGAAGCTCTGCTACGCCGAATACAAAGGCTTCTTCCATATCGGCATGGTTACCCGCAACGACCGTGACGCGATCATCCAGCACGGCACCATGACCATGACCCGTCGCTCGGTGCTTGAGGAACTGGGCTGGGCCGACTGGTGCATCTGTGAAGACGCCGAACTGGGCCTGCGCGTGTTCGAGAAAGGCTTGTCGGCAGCGTACTACCACGACAGCTACGGCAAGGGCCTGATGCCGGATACCTTTATCGACTTCAAGAAACAGCGTTTCCGCTGGGCCTACGGCGCGATCCAGATTATCAAGCGTCACACCGCCAGCCTGATACGTGGCAAAGACACCGAATTGACTCGCGGCCAGCGCTACCACTTCCTCGCGGGCTGGTTGCCGTGGGTAGCGGATGGCATGAACATCTTCTTTACCGTCGGCGCGCTGTTGTGGTCGGCGGCGATGATCATCGTGCCGACACGGGTCGACCCGCCGTTGCTGATTTTCGCAATCCCGCCGTTGGCGTTGTTCGTGTTCAAGGTCGGCAAGATCATCTTCCTCTACCGTCGTGCCGTAGGGGTGAACTTGAAAGATGCGTTCTGCGCGGCCCTGGCCGGGTTGGCGTTGTCCCATACCATCGCCAAGGCGGTGTTGTATGGCTTCTTCACCACCAGCATTCCGTTCTTTCGCACGCCGAAAAACGCGGACAACCATGGCTTCTGGGTAGCGATCTCTGAAGCCCGCGAAGAAATGTTCATCATGCTGCTGCTGTGGGGCGCCGCGCTGGGGATCTACCTGGTGCAGGGCCTGCCAAGCAATGACATTCGCTTCTGGGTCGTGATGTTGCTGGTGCAGTCGCTGCCCTACGTGGCTGCGCTGATCATGGCGTTCTTGTCGTCGCTGCCGAAACCGGCGCCGAAGGCTGAGCCCGCCACGGCTGTGTAAAAACTTGCGCAATGCACTAAACGGCGGCCTCTGGCCGCCGTTTTGCTATAAGATAACGGCCCTTTTGTGAGACTTGGCCTGGCCCAATTCTATGTGGGGGCTGGCTTGCCTGCGATGCAGACGCCGCGGTCTGACAGGCACACCGCAGTGATGCTATCGCAGGCAAGCCAGCTCCCACATTGGAATTGCGTCGCTCCAGGCTCGATATTTCCACATTCGTCCTGCGCCCATCACACGCTTTCCGGAGTTTCCCCATGACGGCCCATGCCGACCTTTCGCCGACCCTTCAACTGGCCATCGACCTGATCCGTCGCCCCTCGGTCACGCCGATCGATGCCGATTGCCAGAAGCTGATGATGCAGCGCCTGGGCGACGCCGGTTTTGCGCTTGAACCGATGCGTATCGAAGACGTAGACAATTTCTGGGCCACCCACGGCAAGCACGAAGGCCCGGTGCTGTGCTTCGCCGGCCATACCGACGTGGTGCCGACCGGCCCGGTGCAGGCCTGGCAGAACGACCCATTCGACGCCTTGATCGATGAAAACGGCATGCTTTGCGGCCGTGGCGCGGCAGACATGAAAGGCAGCCTGGCGGCGATGCTGGTGGCGGCGGAACGCTTTGTCACCGACTACCCGGACCACAAGGGCTCGGTCGCCTTCCTGATCACCAGCGACGAAGAAGGCCCGGCGCATCACGGCACCAAGGCCGTAATCGAACGCCTGGCTGCACGCAAGGAACGCCTGGACTGGTGCATCGTCGGCGAACCGTCGAGCACCACCCTGGTGGGCGATGTGGTCAAGAACGGCCGTCGTGGCTCCCTCGGTGCCACCTTGACCGTACGCGGCGTACAGGGCCACGTGGCTTACCCGCACCTGGCGAAGAACCCGATCCACCTGGCTGCAGCGGCTCTGGCCGAGTTGGCTGCCGAGCATTGGGATGACGGCAACGCCTTCTTCCCGCCGACCAGCTTCCAGATTTCCAACCTCAATTCCGGCACCGGCGCCACCAACGTGATCCCCGGCGACCTGACGGCGGTGTTCAACTTCCGCTTCTCGACCGAATCCACCGTCGAGGGCCTGCAACAGCGGGTCGCGGCCATCCTGGATAAACATGGCCTGGACTGGCATGTGGATTGGGCGCTGTCGGGCCTGCCGTTCCTCACCGAGCCGGGTGCGCTGCTGGATGCAGTATCTGCCAGTATCAAGGCGATCACCGGGCGTGAGACCAAGGCGTCCACCAGCGGCGGTACTTCCGATGGGCGCTTTATCGCCACGCTGGGCACCCAGGTGGTCGAGCTGGGCCCGGTCAACGCGACCATCCACCAGGTCAACGAACGCATCCTGGCCAGCGACCTCGATGTGCTGACCGAAATCTATTACCAGACCCTGATCAAGTTGCTCGCCTGATGCTTGCCTGCCCCATTTGCAGCGCACCGCTCAACGCGGTGGACAATGGCGTGGCGTGCCCGGTCGGGCACCGTTTCGACCGTGCGCGCCAGGGCTACCTGAACCTGTTGCCGGTGCAGCACAAGAACAGCCGCGACCCGGGCGACAACCTGGCCATGGTCGAGGCACGCCGTGACTTCCTCAACGCCGGGCACTACGCCCCGGTGGCCAAGCGCCTGGCCGAGCTGGCCGCCGAGCGCGCACCGCAGCGCTGGGTCGACATCGGCTGTGGCGAGGGTTACTACACCGCGCAAATCGCCGAGGCGCTGCCCGACGCCGATGGCTATGCCCTGGATATATCCAAGGAAGCGGTCAAGCGCGCGTGCAAACGCAACCCGGCGCTGACCTGGTTGATCGCCAGCATGGCCCGAGTACCCTTGGCCGATGCCAGCTGCCAGTTCCTCGCGAGCGTGTTCAGCCCGTTGGACTGGCAAGAAGCCAAGCGCCTGCTCAGCCCCGGCGGCGGCTTGATGAAGGTCGGCCCGACCAGCGGCCACTTGATGGAACTGCGCGAGCGCCTGTACGACGAAGTGCGCGAGTACACCGATGATAAACACCTGGCCCTGGTGCCGGAGGGCATGAGCCTGGCGCACAGTGAAACCCTTGAGTTCACCCTGAGCCTGGCCGAGCCTGCAGACCGCGCCAACCTGCTGGCCATGACGCCTCATGGCTGGCGGGCCAGTGCCGAGCGCCGCGCCGAAGTGATCGAGGCGGCCGAGCCGCTGCAGGTCACGGTGTCGATGCGCTACGATTATTTCGTGCTTCAATAGCTGACTTTACAAATATCCGCGAATGGATTTTCGAATCCCGCAACGAGGAACATCCATGCGCCAACCCGATATCGAGATTTACCTGAAAGACGCCGACGTCGATCACAAGGCCATCGCCGCCTGGCTGGGCGCCGCCCTGGGCCCTTGCTCCGACTGGGTCCAGAGAGGCCAGACCTACAAGTGCAAGGCCGGCAGCGTGCCAGTTACCTGGCTACCCAAGGCTGTAGGCAAATGGAACAGCCTGTACCTGGAAAGCGACCAGACCCCGTGGGACGACGACATCGCCTGCGCCCGCGCCGCGTTTGCCGCATTGAATGTTGAAGTGCGCTGCGCACCGGGGACGTGGGTTGAGGAAGAAGGCGAGGAAAGTGCCGATACCTGGATTCGCATCAGCGTAGACGGTGAAGAGCAGATCACCTGGAAGACCACCTGATCCTGATCTGTAAACCCAATCAAAAGTGTGGGAGGGGGCTTGCTCCCTCCCACATTGGTTCAGTGCTGAACTTACAAACCGACCACATCCTCTGCCTGCAAGCCCTTCTCCCCCGTCACCACGGCGTATTCCACCTGCTGGCCTTCGGCCAACGAGCGGTGGCCTTCACCGCGAATGGCGCGGTAGTGCACAAACACGTCCTTGCCGTCTTCACGCTGGATAAAGCCGTAGCCCTTTGCATCGTTGAACCACTTCACATTGCCGGTTTCGCGCGTTGCCATCTGTTCACTCCCACTGGTTTTTTATTGTTGAGTCGCACGTATTGAACTGCCGAGTATAAGACAGGCTCAAAAACCATCAACTCAAGTTTACATCGCTGCTTTTTTGCCGATTTTCGGTGAATACGGCACACTACCTGCCCGAGCATCTGCTCGGTTTTTTCCACTTGAAGCAGTTCGCCTATGACCCGCTCCCCGTTCCGCCGTCTGGTGTTTGGCACCTTGCGCCGACTGTTGTACCTCTGGGTTCGCTCGGAGACGATCAACCAGTCGTCCCTCACCCTTAACCTGGACCGCAGCCGGCCGGTTTTCTACGTCCTGCAATCACCCTCCCTCACCGAGTTGGCGGTGGTCGATGCCGAGTGCACCAAGGCCGGCTTGCCGCGCCCGGTGCTGCCAGTGTCGGTAGGCCCATTGATGGAGCCCGCGGCGTTCTTCTATCTCACGCCGGATCCGGATTGGCTCGGCCGCCAGGACAAGCGCGGTGCACCGCCCACCCTGACACGCCTGGTCAATACCCTCACCGAGCACGCTGAAGAGAATGCACAAATCATTCCCGTCAGCGTGTTCTGGGGCCAGTCTCCTGCAAGCGAGTCCAGCCCGTGGAAACTGCTGTTTGCCGACAGTTGGGCGGTGACCGGGCGTCTGCGCCGGTTGCTGAGCATCCTGATCCTGGGGCGCAAGACCCGCGTGCAATTCTCCGCGCCAATCAACCTGCGTGAATTGATCGAGCACAATAAAGGTCACGAACGCACCGTGCGCATGGCCCAGCGCATCCTGCGCGTGCACTTTCGTAACCTGAAGACGGCAGTGATCGGTCCCGACCTGTCTCACCGCCGTAACCTGGTGAAGGGGCTGGTGAATATGCCGCTGGTGCGCCAGGCCATTTTTGATGAAGCCGAACGAGAAAAAATCTCTGCGGAAAAAGCCAAGGCCCTGGCGCTGCGCTACGGCAACGAGATTGCCTCGGACTACACCTACACCGCGATCCGTTTTCTGGAAGTGGTGCTGAGCTGGTTCTGGAACAAGATCTACGACGGTATCAAGGTCAATAACATCGAAGGCGTGCAGAAGGTGGCCCAAGGCTACGAGGTGATCTATGTGCCTTGCCACCGCAGCCACATCGACTACCTGCTGCTGTCGTACCTGCTGTTCAAGAACGGCCTGACCCCGCCGCACATCGCGGCCGGTATCAACCTCAACATGCCAGTGATCGGCAGCCTGCTGCGCCGTGGCGGTGCGTTCTTCATGCGCCGCACCTTCAAGGGCAACCCGCTGTACACCTCGGTGTTCAATGAATACCTGCACACCCTGTTCACCAAGGGGTTCCCGGTGGAGTACTTCGTCGAAGGCGGCCGCTCGCGCACGGGGCGTATGCTGCAACCGAAAACCGGGATGCTGGCGATTACCCTGCGCAGCTTCCTGCGCTCCTCGCGTATGCCGATCGTGTTCGTGCCGGTGTATATCGGCTATGAACGCGTGCTCGAAGGCCGCACCTACCTCGGCGAATTGCGTGGCGCGAGCAAGAAGAAAGAGTCGATCTTCGATATTTTCAAAGTGGTCGGCGCCCTCAAGCAGCGCTTCGGCCAAGTCGCGGTCAACTTCGGTGAGCCGATCAAGCTGGCCGAATTTCTCGACGCCGAGCAACCGGACTGGCGCGCCCAGGAACTGGGCCCGAACTACAAGCCGGCGTGGCTCAACGAAACCACCAACCGCCTTGGCGAGCAGGTGGCGCGGCACTTGAACGAAGCCGCGGCGATCAACCCGGTGAACCTGGTGGCCCTGGCCCTGCTGTCGACCACACGCCTGGCCCTGGATGAACAAGCCATGGCGCGCCAGCTCGACCTGTACCTGGCGCTGCTGCGTCGCGTTCCCTACTCGCCCCACACGACCTTGCCGGAGGGCGATGGCCTGGCGCTGATCAAGCACGTCAAGGACATGAAGCTGCTGTCGGAACAAAGCGACGCCTTGGGCAAGATTGTCTACCTGGACGAACAGAACGCCGTCCTGATGACCTACTACCGCAACAACGTGCTGCATATCTTCGCCCTGCCGGCGTTGCTGGCGAGCTTCTTCCAGAGCAGCTCGCGGATGAGCCGCGAACAGATCCTGCGCTACACCCGTGCGCTCTACCCGTACCTGCAATCGGAGCTGTTTATCCGCTGGTCGCTGGAAGAGTTGGACACCGTGGTCGACCAGTGGCTGGACGCGTTTGTCGAACAAGGCCTGCTGCGCTTCGAAAACGCTGTGTACCTGCGCCCGGCGCCGAGTTCGCGACAATTTGTGCTGTTGACGCTGTTGTCCAAGAGCATCGCCCAGACCCTGCAACGGTTCTACATGGCGATATCGCTGCTGCTCAACAGCGGCCAGAACAGCATCAGCGCCGAAGAACTGGAAGACCTGTGCACGATCATGGCCCAGCGCCTATCAATCCTGCACGGTCTCAACGCCCCGGAATTCTTCGACAAGAGTCTTTTCCGACATTTTATTCAGACGTTGCTGGAGCAAGATGTGCTGCGTCGCGATGAAGCCGGCAAGCTGGGCTATCACGACCTGCTCGGCGAACTGGCTGAAGGCGCCGCCAAACGCGTGCTGCCGGCCGATATTCGCCTGTCGATCCGCCAGGTGGCCTTGCACCGCGTAGATGGCGCAGCCGAAGCGCTGGCGCAAGCAGAAGCGGTCACACCTGAACAAAGCCGTTAGATTGACTGAGGCGCCGGGCGGATTCCGGCGCCGTTGAAAAGGAGCTGCACCATGAAAAAGATCATTCTCCTGGGCCTGACCGCCCTGCTCGGAGCCTGCCAATCAATGACCCCAACCCCAAAAGCCAGCCTCGACGGCGAAGTGTTCTATCTGCAACGTATTGCCCTGCCGCCTGCTGCCACCTTGAGCGTCAGCCTGCAAGATGTGTCCCTCATGGACGCCCCGGCCGTGACCCTCGCCGAACAGAAAGGCCCGGTCAAAGGCCAGGTGCCTCTGCCGTTTCACCTGAGCTATGACCCGGCCCAGGTCAAGCCAGGCCATACTTACTCGGTCAGCGCTCGCATCGAACTGGAGGGCAAGCTACTGTTCATCACTACAGAGCGGCACGCCGTGCAACTCAATGGCCAGGATCCACAGCCGCTGCGTCTGCGGGTTGATGCGGTCGCACACTGATCAATTCACGTCATAAGGAAGCGCCCATGCTCCGCAAATCTCTTCGCCTCACCGCCCTGTGTGCCGGCTTGCTGTTCGGTGCCAACGCCATGGCCCTCGACCTTGGCAGCCTGTCCCAGGGCGACGCCAGCGGCGGCCTGAAGGATGCCTTGACCCAAGGTGCGCAGATTGCCGTCAAACAACTGGGCAAGCCCGGTGGTTTCAGCAACAACCCGGAAGTAAAAATCGGCCTGCCAGGCAAGCTCGGCAAAGTCGCCGACAAGCTGAAAATGTTCGGCATGGGTGACCAGGTCACACAGCTGGAAACCAGCATGAACGCAGCGGCTGAAACCGCCGTGACCCAGGCCCAGCCGATTCTGGTCAATGCGGTGAAAAACATGAGCGTGACCGACGCCAAGGGCATTCTCAGCGGTGGTCAGGACTCTGCCACCCAATACCTGAACAAAAGCAGCCGAGAGGAAATCCGCGCCAAGTTCCTGCCCATCGTCAAGGCCGCTACCGACAAGGTCGGCGTGGCTCAGCAGTACAACGCCCTGGCCGGCAAGGCCGCGGCCTTCGGCGCCGTGGATGCCAAGAGCGCCAACGTCGAAAACTACGTGACCGAGCAAGCGGTGGATGGTTTGTTCAAGATGATTGCGCAGCAGGAAGAGACGATTCGCAAGAATCCGGCGGCGGCTGCCACCAGTTTGGCAAAGAAGGTGTTTGGAGCGCTGTAACCCCGCACTACGACCCTACTGCGCCAAGGCCGCTGGTAACGGGCCTTGGCGCAGTTGTTTCAGGTCAAGCCTGTCACGGGTTTAACGAAACAGCGGATACAAAGGTCTGCTGGGTGATTGATACCCGTTGACCGGTTGTTGATGCAGGTATGACGGGTTGTGATACCTGGTGGGTTGGGCATAGCTAAAATGCGGGCGGTGGTAATGACCTGAACTGCCATGATGAGGTCTATACGGTTGGGTAACCGCGAAATCATTTCGCGGCGCATGATTACCCAGCAAGGCCTCGAGAAAAGCCCCTTTGAAAGCCGCAATCGCATTAAAGAACGACATGTAAAACTCCATGAACTCAATGAAAAGGCCTGGCCGCCACATGGCAGTGCCAAGTCCTCTGCCTGTCCGTCAGGCATTGCCTGAGTGGAGTTACAAGGGCAAGCGTTCCATCTGAGCGACTGCGTGTTTGCATCGGTATGTAAATACTGCCCGGTGGGAATCAGGGGATGGCCAGGCACCGGCCTGGCAGAGAAACCCGGAAAAACACATGTACGGGAAACAGCAAACACCTCGCTACGCTACCTCCTTCCTGACTCTGAACCACGCCGCGTACAACGCCGGCAAAAACAACAGCGTCAACGCCGTCGCCACAATCAACCCGCCCATGATCGCCACAGCCATGGGCCCGAAAAACACGCTGCGCGACAGTGGGATCATCGCCAGCACCGCCGCCAGGGCCGTCAGCACAATCGGACGAAAGCGTCGCACGGTCGCTTCGATAATCGCCTGCCACGGCGCCAGTCCGGCCTTGATGTCCTGCTCGATCTGGTCCACCAGAATGACCGAGTTACGCATGATCATTCCCGACAACGCGATCGTGCCGAGCATGGCGACGAAGCCAAAGGGTTGGCGGAATACCAGCAGGAACAAGGTCACACCGATCAGGCCGAGGGGGGCAGTCAGAAAAACCATCGCCGTGCGTGAGAAACTGCGCAATTGCAGCATCAGCAAAGTCAGCACCACCACGATGAACAGCGGCACGCCGGCCTTCACCGAGTTTTGCCCGCGAGCAGAGTCTTCGACGGTGCCACCCACTTCCAACAGGTAACCGTCCGGCAGTTCGGCACGCACACCTGTGAGCGTCGGCAGGATCTGCTGCACCAAGGTCGCCGGTTGTTCCTTGCCGTAGATATCGGCACGCACGGTCACGGTCGGCAGGCGGTTGCGGTGCCAGATGATGCCTTCTTCGAAACCGTATTCGAGGGTGGCGATCTGCGACAGCGCCACGCTTTTACCATTGTCAGTGGGTACGGCAAGGCTCGGCAGCAGCGACAACTCGGTGCGTTCGTGGACGGTACCGCGCAGGAGGATCTCGATCAATTCGTTGTCCTCCCGGTATTGGCTGACGCTGGAACCGGTCAGGGAACTCTGCAGGAATTTCGACAGGTTGGCAGTACTCACGCCAAGGGCGCGCGCCCGGTCCTGGTCGATATTCAGATACACAATTTTGCTCGGCTCTTCCCAGTCCAGATGCACGTTAACCACGTGGGTGTTTTCGCGCACCTTGGCCGCCACTTTGCGGGCCAGGGCGCGGACCTCTTCGATGTGTTCGCCGGTCACGCGAAACTGCACCGGATAGCCCACGGGCGGGCCATTCTCCAGGCGAGTGACCCGCGAGCGCAGCTCGGGGAACTGCTCGTTGAGCGTTTCAATCAGCCAGGTGCGCAGGCTTTCACGCTCCTCGATGGTGTTGGCCAACACCACGAACTGCGCGAAGCTGGCGGCCGGCAGTTGCTGGTCCAGCGGCAGGTAGAACCGCGGCGAGCCGGTGCCCACGTAGGCCACATAGTTTTCGATACCCGCGTGCGCCTTGAGCAATACCTCCAGACGCTTGACCTGCTCGGCGGTGTTGCTCAGGGAGGCGCCTTCGGCCAGTTTCAGGTCGACCATCAGTTCCAGGCGCCCGGAAGCAGGGAAGAACTGCTGCGGTACAAAGCGGAACAACGCGACCGAGCCGATAAACAACAGCAGGGTCAACACGATGACCGTCTTGCGCCGACGTATACACCACTCCACCAAACGTCTTACACGCTGGTAGAAAGGCGTGCCGTAGGGATCCGGGCCGTCGGTGCCGTGCTTGGCCGCGTGAATTTTCGCCAGGTCCGGCAGCAGCTTTTCCCCGAGATACGGTACAAAGACCACGGCAGCCACCCAGGAGGCCAATAAGGCAATGGTCACCACTTGGAAGATCGAGCGAGTGTATTCACCGGTGCTCGACTGCGCAGTGGCAATCGGCAAAAAGCCCGCCGCCGTGATTAAGGTACCGGTGAGCATGGGGAATGCTGTGCTGGTCCAGGCGAAGCTCGCAGCCTTGAGCCGGTCGTAGCCCTGCTCCATTTTGATCGCCATCATTTCCACAGCGATGATCGCGTCATCCACCAGCAAACCCAGGGCCAGCACCAGAGCGCCAAGGGAAATCTTGTGCAGGCCGATGCCCAGGTAATACATGCTGGCAAATGTCATCGCCAGTACCAGCGGGATCGCCAGGGCGACCACCATGCCGGTGCGCACACCGAGGGAGAAAAAACTCACCAGCAATACAATGGCCAATGCCTCGGCGAGCACCTGGACGAATTCGCCGACGCTGGTCTTCACCGCTGCCGGTTGGTCCGACACCTTGCGCAGCTCCATGCCCGCAGGAAGGTTCTTTTGCAGGCGTGCGAATTCACTCTCAAGAGCTTTGCCCAGTACCAGAATATCCCCACCGTCGCGCATGGCCACGGCCAGGCCGATGGCGTCCGCGCCCATATAACGCATGCGCGGTGCCGGTGGGTCGTTGAAGCCCCGATGGATATCGGCCACGTCTCCGATACGAAAGGTGCGATCGCCCACTCGAATCGGGAAGTCGCGAATCTGCTCCACGGTTTTGAAGTTGCCCGACACGCGCAACTGCACACGCTCGCTCGGGGTTTCAAAAAAGCCGGCGGTCGATACGGCATTTTGTTCCTGCAACGCCTGCTGTACTGCGGCCAACGGCAAACCCAGGGTGGCAAGCTTGAGGTTGGACAGTTCGATCCAGATCTTCTCGTCCTGCAGGCCAAGCAACTCGACCTTGCCCACGTCCGGCACCCGTTGCAGCTGAATCTGGATGCGGTCGGCGTAGTCCTTGAGCACCGCATAGTCAAAACCATCGCCGGTCAGGGCGTAGATATTGCCGAAGGTGGTGCCGAACTCGTCGTTGAAAAATGGCCCCTGGATATCCGGTGGCAAGGTTTGGCGGATGTCGCTGATTTTCTTGCGCACCTGGTACCACAACTCAGGAATTTGCGCCGAACGCATCGAGTCGCGGGCGATGAAAGTGACCTGGGATTCGCCAGGGCGCGAGAAAGACACAATGCGCTCGTACTCACCGGTCTCCATCAATTTTTTCTCGATGCGTTCGGTAACTTGGCGCGACACCTCCTGGGCCGTGGCGCCGGGCCAGTTGGTCTTGATCACCATGGCCTTGAAGGTAAAGGGCGGGTCCTCGCTTTGCCCCAGCTTGGTGTAGGACAAGGTGCCGACCACGGCCAGCAGGATCATCAAAAACAGTACGATCTGGCGATTACGCAGCGCCCATTCGGAAAGATTGAAACCCATCGGGATTACTCCTTGGCCGCCAGATTCACGACACGGTTGGAGCGATCCACAGGGCGCACTTGCTGGCCCTCATGCAGCACATGCACGCCTGCGGCGACCACCCAGTCGGTGGGAGCCAAGCCTTCGAGCACCGGCACGTTTTTTTCACCGAACGCACCAATGCGCACCGTCGTACGCTCAAGGGTGTTGTCCGGCTTTACCCGCCAGACGAAGGACGCGCCGTTCTCTGCGCTGAGGGCAGACAGCGGTACCGAGAGCGCAATGACGCCGTCGGTTTGTATGAATACGCGCGCGCTCTGGCCCAGTTCGGCAGGGACTTTACCGCCGGTGAAGGCTACACGGGCGGCGAAGGTGCGGGATTTCGGGTCGGCTGCGGGTGACAGTTCACGGATGCGTCCGGCGAAGCGCTGTTCGGGCTGGCTCCACAACTCTACCGACACCGGCTGGCCGACCTTGAAGCGGCCGAAGCCTTGCTCGGGCAGGCTGATCAGCACTTCGCGCTCACCATCGGTGGCCAGGGTGAACACGGTCTGCCCCGCCGAGACCACTTGGCCGACTTCGACAGCACGCTTGGCGACCACGCCGTCCTGGGGCGCGCGCAGCACGGCATATCCGGCCTGGTTGCTCGACACGTCGAACTCGGCCTTGATCTGCTTCAGGCGCGCTTCACCTGCTCGGTAGAGGTTTTCGGCGTTGTCGTACTGCGAGCGGCTGACCATCTGACGGTCCATCAGGGTCTTGTAGCGATCGCGCTCAGCGCGCACCAGGTTCAGATTGGCCTCAGCGCCGGCCACTTGGGCACGACTGGCTTCCAGTTGCAGGCGCACATCCTGGGGGTCAAGTTCAGCCAGTGGCTGGTTGGCCTTGACCCGCTCGCCCTCTTCCACCAGCCGCTTGCTGACTTTGCCGCCGATGCGAAAGGCCAGGTCCGGCTCATAACGGGCACGAACTTCACCGGGGTAGCTGTCCATTGCCTGTGCCGAGGGCTGCGGCTGCACCACCATGGCGGGGCGGACGGTGGCCTGGGTCGCTTCTTCATGGCCGCAGGCGGCCAATAAAAAGACCAGGCTGACAGGCAAAGCAAGGGGCAGGAACGCGCTGCGCATGCTGAAGGACCTTTCGCAAATGGAGCTTGGAATAATTATACTGGCCGGTATGTTATTAATACCAAACTCGCCAGTCCAGTATTAAAGGTAAAAATGTCCGACAATCCTGTGAACACCGCCAGCCCCGGGCGTCCCAAGGACATGGCAAAACGCCAGGCAATCCTCGAAGCCGCGAAATCCCTGTTCCTGGGCAATGGCTACGCGAACACCAGCATGGATGCCGTCGCGCTTGCGGCGGGCGTCTCGAAACTCACCGTCTACAGCCACTTCACCGATAAAGAGACGTTGTTCACCGCGGCGGTAGTGGCCAAATGTGAAGAGCAATTGCCGGTGATGTATTTCGAGCTCCCCACAGGCATGCCCGTAGAGACGGTATTGCTGAACATCGCACGGGGCTTTCATCGGCTGATCAACAGCGAGGAGTCGGTGAACCTGCATCGCCTGATGATGACCACCGGCAATCAGGACGTGAAGCTCTCGCGGATCTTCTTCGAAGCCGGCCCCATGCGCATGTTGCAAGGCATGGAGCGCCTGCTCGGCAAGATCGACCAGAGCGGTGCCTTACACATCGACAACCCCTTCAAAGCGGCGGAGCACTTCTTTTGCCTGCTCAAGGGCACCGCGAACTTTCGCCTGTTGTACGGCTGCGGCGGGCAACTGAGCGCAGAAGAGGCAGAAGAACATGTGCAGGACGTGGTGAAGTTGTTTATGCGGGCCTATCGCAGCCCGGTCTCGACAACAGCGTAGGGTGCAGCAACCGACCGTAACCATCGGGAGCAAGCCCCCTCCCACATTTGGATCTCGCAGCATCACGAATATGAGTGCTGTTGCTTGCAGCTTATGGCTTGAGCGCTTTCTTGGGATAAATATCGTAGCGGCTGGACTTGCCATCCAACGCATGACTCGGCTTGGGCCCGTCAATGCACGGCGCCTTGCGCGGGCGCTTGACCACCACACGGTGGCTGGCCAAAGCCAGGGCGGCAGCGAGCAAGGCCGGTGCATCCGGATCATCGCCCACCAACGGTCGAAACAGGCGCATTTCCTTCTTCACCAGGGCGGTTTTCTCACGGTGTGGAAACATCGGGTCCAGGTAGATCACCTGGGGCGGCTCGCCCTCCCAATTGAGCATCACATCGATGGAGTTGCCCTTGAGCAGCTTCATGCGCGCCACAATCGGTGCCACTTCAAAATCCTGCGCAGCGCGTGCCAGGCCGTCTTCGAGCAAGGCACCGATCAACGGCTGGCGTTCGATCAGGCTCATCTCGCACCCCAGGCTGGCCAATACGAACGCGTCCTTGCCCAACCCGGCCGTGGCGTCCAGCACCTTGGGCCGTACGCCTTGGGCGATGCCCACGGCCTTGGCGATCATTTGCCCACTGCCACCGCCATATAAACGCCGATGTGCCGCGCCGCCTTCGACAAAGTCGACCCGCACCGGCCCCGGCGCATCGGGCCCAAGCTGCTGCAATTGCAGGCCCTGCTCGCCCACTTGCAGGGAAAAATCCGCATCCGCCACCTGTAAAGGCAAGCCCAGCAGCGAAGCCCACTGCTCGGCGCAGGCCTGGAAACTGTCGGCCAACGCCTCGACTTGGATGCGGCTGGCCGCTGGTTGTTCGTTCATCAATCGCTACGCTCAAAAATATTAAGGATCGGCAAACAGCGGCCGATAAAAACAGCAGTCAGGTATTTTGCCAGAGCTGAGCGTCGACCGAGAAAAATGTCAGACATTCTTCCCCTAACCATCGGTGTACTGCCGACCCACAACCACTACGGCCTGCGCAATACTCAAGCGCTGGCCGGGGTGAGTCATGTGTGGCAGGACTTCTTCGCCCGGGCGCTGGCCGAACAGCTCGGTGAAACGCCGCAGGCACTGGCCGCCAAGGCGCCTGCACCTGCCGACCCTTCGGTCGAACCCGGCGAAGGCGCCGACATGCTCTCGCAGATCCTCACCCAGCGTGAGTGTGACGTGAAAGACACCGAGATCGCCCCGCCTGAGCCGCTGTTCCTGCCGATTGCCGAATTCGAAACCGAGTTGCTGCCACCGGCGCCGATACCCTTCCCGGAAGAAGAACTCGTCGCCCAGCAGCGCCAGCAGGACTTCGACAGCGGTTGGGTCCGCCCGATTGTGCTGAACGCCGGCCAACCACTACCAGAGCCCGGCCCGGCCCCCGAGCCACGCACACTGCACTTGCCGATTGCCGAGTTCGAACTGGACCTGTTGCCACCGGCTGCCGAGCCATACCCCGAAGAAGAATTGATGGCGCAACAGAAGGCGCTGGATTTCGACTACTACTGGGCGCGCCCACTGGTGACCCACAACCTGCGCCTGGCCGCTTAAGCCTCAGCGACACACCCACCATCGCCCCATATCCAGGTGAAAATGGTTGCGGTGAGCAGCGTTGTAATCCGGGCTCAGCACCACGTTGAAATCATCACAGGCACCATCGCGCACCAAGCGCAGGAAACGCGCACTGTCGCCCTCCCCCGGCCAATCCTTCAACACGCTGATGCTGCGCCCGTCCGCCAGACGAAAACCGGAGATATCCAAGGCATTGGCCGAGGCATGTTGGCTCAGGCGCCCGTCGGCACGGTTGTAAACATTACGGCAGGCAAAGCTGCCCAAATGCTCGACCCGACTCACCGCCTGGCCGAACACTGCCTGGGCCGCCGGTTGCAGGCTGTGACGCTCGAACAACGCGAACGCCACAGCCAGGGGGCAACTGGCCAGAAAGCTGCTGCTCAGAGCCACCTCAGCGCCCTGCACACGCAGGACATTGCGCAACGGGCACGCCGCATCGGCAGCGGTATCCGCCTGACGGCTGACCCGCAGGCCGGAGGTTTTCAAGACTTGGTCACACAGCGCCGGATCATCCTGCAAACGGCTGAGCTTGTAGCGCGTGAGCAGGTTGGGACTGGCGCGCACATCCAGGGGTGCCCAGGGGTTCCACTCAGCCGGCATCGGCACCCAGCCACGCCAGACGCCCAGCGCGAAAGCGCCCGCCAGCAGCAACAGCAGGCCCAGCACTTTTATCGAACCCACGGCTCAATCCTTGAAAAATCGGATGTCTAGGGGGCGTTCTCAATTAGTTTCCCCGCCGGGGAAACTAATTGAGAACGCCCCCTAGAGTAACCCCAGTTGCTGCGCAACGGGCTCTCGATGCAGGGTGGGCAGCGGCGGCAGGCCGGGCAGGCGCGCCATCAGCTGTGCATGAAAGCGCAACGCCAGTTGTGCCGCGAGGCGGTTGTCCGAGGTGTGCAGGAATATGTACGGCGTGCGTCCCTCTTCGATCCAACTGGCGATCTTTTCCACCCACGGGATCAGGAACGGGTCATTGGCCTGCAGCTCCGGATGCCCGATGAAGCGCACCTGGGGAAACTGGGTCAGCGCCGCCGGGCGCGGTGGCACCTTGGGCTTTTTGGATTGGGCGTGCAGCACTGCCGCCGAGGTTGACGTACAACTGAACAGGGCGCGAGGGTCGAGGCAGATGCGCTCGACGCCACGATCGCGCAACAGGCGGTTGAGCATACGCTCAGCGTCTCCCTTGGCGAAGAACTGCTCGTGCCGGACCTCCACGGCCAATGGACGATCAATGCCATCGAGGAAACCGGCCAGTTCGGCCAGGCGCTGCGGGGTAAACGCTTTTGAGAGCTGCAGCCACAGCGGTGAAACGCGCTCACCCAAAGGGCTCATCAAACTGACAAAACTCTCTGCCGCGGGCAATTGCTCACGCAAGTCACCCGCATGGCTGATATCCCCTGGGAATTTGGCGGTGAAGCGAAAATCAGCCGGCATGATCTCGGCCCAGCGCTGCACGGTAGCGGCCGAAGGTCGAGCATAAAACGTGGTATTGCCTTCAACCGCATTGAAGACTTGAGAATAGAGCCCGAGGTAATCGCTGGAACGCGCCTCCACCGGGTACAGGTACTCGCGCCAGGCGTTTTCACTCCAGGACGGGCAACCAATGTAATAAGGCAAACCCATCAGATATGAATGTCGAGACCCAGCACTTCCATATCCCATTCGACAAAGCCGGCGGTGGTCAGGTAACTGGCCAGGGCGGTGGCAACGCTTTTGCTCATGGAGCGGGGGAAGACCATGTCTTGCTGGCGGGCAGGAACGCCGCTGATACGTGCGCTCCCGGCCCCCTTGGCGCTGGAGGGCGAATCAGCGTGGACTTCAATAAAGTCCGGCGAATCCTCCACGGACTCGTCTACCGTCACGTTCGCCTTGCGTGGCTTACGCTTGAGAGGGTAGGACTGTGAGGAGAAGCCGTCTATACGCATACATGCAGACTCGGTATCAATGATGGCAATTTAGCGGCACTTTCCGTAGTGCGCAAATGCTCTGGTGATAACTAGAACACATAATTTGTAAAAGGTTTAAAAACCGCGGCAAATTCTGACGATTGGCGAAATTTGCCACCGAATGCCCACATTTTTGGCGTCAAATAATTCCGCGCTCGGCCTTTGTCTGCGCCACTTTATCGCGCAGGTAAACCGGTGCCGCTTGATCCGCCGGGACCGCCTCACCGCGTTCGAATGCAAAACGTGCCAACGCCAGCAGATCTTCGGCATGGGGCAACATCGCAGCGTCCTGCCCTACCAAATGCACGTCGATGCGTTCGCCATAACCCCAGCCGGTGCCGGCACCGAACCACTCACCGCTGGCATCAGCCGGCAACCCTGCCGCTTCTGGCGGCTGCACTGCCTCCACGCCCACCAGACGCATTTCACCGGCAGTTTCGCGGTAGCAGCCCCAATAGACTTCATCCATCCGCGCATCAATCGCCGCAGCCACTTGCATGGCGCCGTGTTCGCGCAGTGCGCGCTGGGCCAGCACGGCAAGGTTGGACACCGGTAACACCGGACGCTCCAACGCAAACGCCAGGCCCTGCACCACGCCAATGGCAATACGCACACCAGTAAAGGCACCGGGGCCGCGACCAAAGGCGATGGCATCCACGGCAGCCAGGGTGATACCGGCGTCTTCGAGCAACTGCTTGATCATCGGCAGCAACTTCTGCGCGTGCAGGCGCGGGATCACCTCGTAGTGGCTCGTTACCTTGCCATCGTGCAGCAAGGCAACGGAGCAAGCTTCAGTCGCGGTGTCCAGGGCCAGCAGGGTGCTCATCGGTGTGGGTGTCCAAATCGGGAAAAAAGTGCGCCAGTATAAACAACAACGGCCCGCAAGCGGGCCGTTGTACGCAAAGCTGATGGCGGGATCAGCTCAGTGCTTGCATCACCTTGGCGGTAATGGCTTCTACCGAACCCACGCCAGGGATATGGCTGTACTTCGGCTTGCCTTGGGCAGCGGACAACTTCTGGTAGAAGTCCACCAGTGGCTTGGTCTGGGAGTGATAGACCGACAGGCGATGACGCACGGTTTCTTCGGTGTCGTCTTTACGCTGCACCAGGTCTTCACCGGTGACATCGTCCTTGCCTGCCACTTTTGGCGGGTTGTAGACGATGTGGTAAACGCGGCCCGAGCCTTCGTGAACGCGGCGACCGGCAATACGCTGGACGATTTCTTCGTCTTCTACGGCGATTTCAACCACCGCATCCAACTCAACACCCGCCTTCACCAAGGCTTCAGCCTGGGGAATGGTGCGAGGGAAACCGTCGAACAGGAAGCCGTTCTTGCAATCTTCCTGGCTGATGCGTTCCTTGACCAGGTTGATGATCAGATCATCGGAGACCAGGCCGCCGCTGTCCATCACGCTCTTGGCGATCAGGCCCAGCTCGGTGCCGGCTTTGACAGCAGCACGCAGCATGTCGCCGGTGGAGATTTGTGGAATGCCGAATTTTTCAGTGATGAACTTTGCCTGAGTACCTTTACCGGCCCCGGGAGCTCCCAGCAGAATGACGCGCATCGATGTGCTCCTCAATTTTTTATAGAGATGACGCTCGGATTCGCCGCGTGGGGCCAATCTCGTAAAAATATGGGTCCAGGCCGATCAAACGGCCAAAGGCTGATCAAGATACACAGCGGGCCCTCACCATACAAGCCGCCAAAAGTAGGAGAAACCCGCACCCGGCATACGTCAGCGACAGGGTGTGCCTGAGCGCAACCCGCCTCCTCAAACAACGACCGCCCTTTTCAGGGCGGTCGTCGTGGTTGATCCGCAAGCCGTTGAGAACACGCAAGAAACCTCAACCGGTGTTGCGCAAACCGGCGGCAATACCGGCCACGGACACCAGCAGCGCCTGTTCCAGAGGGCTGTCTTGCGCCGCCTCTTGCCGACGGGACCGCGCCAGCAACTCGGCCTGCAACAGGTGCAACGGGTCGAGGTAGGTGTTGCGCAGGCGGATGAACTCCAAGGTGTCAGGGCTATGGGCCAGCAACTGCGACTGGCCGGTCAAGCCAAGCACCACATTACAGGCCTGCGACAATAGGTCGCGTAAATGCGCACCCAATGGCAGCAGGTCTGGCTGCACCAGGCGCTCATCATAAAGACGGGCGATATCGGCATCGGCCTTGGCCAGCACCATTTCCAGCATGTCGATGCGCGTGCGGAAAAACGGCCACTGTTCACGCATCTGCGCCAGCAACTCACCTTCCCCCCGCTCCAGCGCCTTGCTCAATGCCGCCTCCCAGCCGAGCCAGGCAGGCAGCATCAGGCGCGTCTGGGTCCAGCCGAAGATCCACGGGATCGCGCGCAAGCTTTCAATCCCGCCTGCGCGACGCTTGGCCGGGCGACTGCCCAGGGGCAAACGGCCCAACTCCTGCTCCGGCGTCGACTGGCGAAAATACTCGACGAACTGCGGATTTTCCCGCACCACGGCGCGGTAAGCACTGACACCGTCTGCCGCCAATTCGTCCATCAAGTGACGCCAGGCAGGCTCCGGTGGTGGCGGCGGCAGCAGTGTCGCTTCCAGCACGGCGGCCAGGTAGAGGTTGAGGTTCTGCTCGGCGATATCCGGTAGGCCGAATTTGAAGCGGATCATCTCGCCTTGTTCCGTGGTGCGGAAACGCCCTGCCACCGAGCCCGGCGGCTGCGACAGGATCGCCGCGTGGGCCGGGCCGCCGCCACGACCAACGGTGCCACCACGACCATGGAACAACAGCAGTTCCACCTGCTGTTCGCGGCAGATATCGACCAGACGCTCCTGCGCCCGGTATTGCGCCCAGGCGGCGGCGGTAGTGCCTGCGTCCTTGGCCGAGTCGGAGTAGCCGATCATCACTTCCTGCGGGCCCTGCAAGCGCGCGCGGTAACCCGGCAGTTGCAGCAGCCGCTCCATCACCGGCCCGGCGTTATCCAGGTCAGCCAGCGTTTCGAACAACGGCACCACACGCATCGGTCGTTGTACGCCCGACTCTTTCAACAGCAACTGCACCGCCAGCACATCCGAGGCGGCACCCGCCATGGAGATAACATACGAGCCCAATGAGGCAGCCGGTGCGGCGGCGATTTCCTTGCAGGTATTGAGCACCTCGGCGGTGTCTGCCGACGCTTTGAAATACCCCGGCAGCAACGGCCGACGACTGGCCAGTTCCTGGGTCAGGAAGCTGATGCGTGCGTCTTCGTCCCAATCCTCATAACGCCCAAGGCCCAGGTAGTCAGTGATTTCAGTCATGGCCGCCGAGTGACGGCTGGAGTCCTGACGCACATCCAGGCGCACCAGGAACAGCCCGAAGGTCACCGCACGGCGCAAGCAGTCGAGCAGCGGCCCATCGGCGATCACGCCCATACCGCATTCATGCAGGGACTGGTAGCACAACTCCAGCGGGTCCAGCAGGTCGCGGTTGTTCTGCAACACTTCGGCAGGCGCCGGGGTGCTGGCCGTCAACGAAGCGTGGGCCCACTGGCGCGTGGCGCGCAGGCGTTCGCGCAGTTGCTTGAGCAAGGCGCGATAGGGTTCGACGCTGTCGCCGACCTTGGCTTGCAACGCCG
Source organism: Pseudomonas sp. HN8-3 (assembly GCF_020790195.1). NCBI lineage: Bacteria > Pseudomonadati > Pseudomonadota > Gammaproteobacteria > Pseudomonadales > Pseudomonadaceae > Pseudomonas > Pseudomonas sp. HN8-3. The sequence goes on along the minus strand of NZ_CP086206.1, from coordinate 1,380,927 downwards.
GGCTGGCCTGTTGCATCGACAGCTCGGAGGCCAGCTGATCGATGTCGCGCAAGTACAAGTCCGCTGCCATCCAGCGCGCCAACAGCAGCACCTCGCGGGTAACCGGCGCGGTGACATTGGGGTTGCCGTCACGGTCGCCGCCCATCCACGAGGCAAAGCGAATCGGCGCAGCCTCCAGGGGCAGGCGCAAGCCGGTAGCAGCGTGCAGGGCCTGGTCAGCCTTGCGCAGGTAATTGGGAATGGCGTGCCACAGCGAATGTTCGATCACCGCAAAGCCCCACTTGGCTTCGTCCACCGGGGTGGGCCGGATGCGGCGAATTTCTTCGGTGTGCCAGGCTTCGGCGATCAGCCGTTGCAAGCGTTCGCGGATCTGCTCGCGTTCGGCGTTGGTAAGGTCACGGTGGTCCTGGAGGGCCAGTTGCGCGGCGATGGCATCGTATTTCTGGATCAGGGTACGGCGAGCCACTTCGGTGGGGTGGGCGGTGAGCACCAGTTCGATCTCCAACCGTGCCAACTGCCGGGCCAGGGATTCATGGCTGTGCCCTTCGCTTTTCAGGCGCGCCAGCAACTCCGGCAACACCCGGGACTCAAAAGGCGCTGGTTGCGATTCATCGCGCCGATGAATCAGTTGATATTGTTCGGCAATGTTGGCCAGGTTGAGGAACTGGTTAAAGGCCCGGGCAACAGGCAGCAACTCGTCCTCTTGCAACTGATTCAAGCTGGCACTCAGTTCGTCGCCGGCCGCCTTGTCCGAGACGGCGCCGCGGCGGTCAGCCTTGGCGCCTTTGCGGATTTGCTCGATCTTGTCGAGAAAGTCATCGCCGTACTGCTCTCGAATGGTGTTGCCCAACAGTTCACCCAGCAGGTGAACATCCTCACGCAAGCGTGCATCGATATCACTCATCAGCCAATCTCCAGCCAGAAATCCGGGACGCGCAGGTGTTCCAGAGTGCCGTCGGCGTCGGTTTCTGACAAGGCCGAACGCAAACGACTTTAAACCTTGTGGCTTAAAGCTAGTCTCAAGCATGAGCCGTCGCGTTATTCACGCAGGCGGCTGGTCACTCATCACCGCCTGCCAACGCAGGCTTATTGAGGTAGCCATGAAAATTCGAGAACTGGCCCAGCATTGGGAAGAAACCGCCAAGGGTCGCCTGACCAAGACTGAGTACGCGATTCATCTGGATGTGGAATCTGCCGCAAGGCTGGCCGCCATTGCCGAGATGTACCCCAAGCGCCACGTCGAAGAACTGCTCGGCGAGCTGATCGGCGCCGCCCTTGAAGAGCTGGAAGAAAGCTTTCCCTATATCAAGGGCGACCAAGTGATTGCCACCGATGAAGAGGGGGACCCGCTGTATGAAGACGTGGGGCTCACACCCAGGTTTCTGACGTTGTCCCGCCGCTATTTACATGATTTGTCCGCCAGCGCTGACGAACAGAAACACTGAACAACATTTTATTGACGTCAATCCAACCCAGGTATTCCGGGCTTTTTACAGGCTCGGAGTACCGTTTCGCGCTGCGAAAGTTCCATCTTTTGAACACTGACCACTCAGTCAGATATTTTTTCAGGCAATTCGCCATATCCGCTGAACTTTTGAAAAAAGCCTCAGGTCACAGCCAGTAGCCATCACTTGTGGAACGGTCGTTTGAACTGGCCTCATGAGCTTTACCGCCGGGCCCGCAACCGATACGCCACGATGGATTTTGATGTTTTTCAGGAGTTATCCAATGGAGTTGAAGACGATGAACACCAGCACCGCCAAATCCTCGTTTAACCACCTGCGCGGGCTCAAATTGGCCGCGCTGGCAATCGGCACCAGCTTCGTTCTGGCAGGCTGCGCCGGCAACCCTCCAACCGAGCAGTACGCCGTGACCCAATCGGCCGTTAACAGCGCCGTGAGCGCTGGCGGTACCGAGTTTGCAGCCGTGGAAATGAAGTCGGCTCAGGACAAGCTCAAAGAAGCTGAAATCGCGATGCACGACAAGAACTACGAGAAAGCTCGTCAGCTGGCTGAACAAGCCGAATGGGACGCCCGCGTCGCCGAGCGTAAAGCCCAGGCTGCCAAGGCTCAACAGGCTGTGAAGGATTCCCAGAAGGCTGTTGAAGAACTGCGTAAGGAAGGCATGCGCCCAGCTGCAATCATGCAGAAGTAAGCCACTGCCCCTTGATTGCATCGCACCTGATATCGAATTGAAAGGACGACACGACTATGCGTAAACAATTGATGATCCCTGCCCTGCTAGCGATGAGCGTTGCCTTGGCGGCCTGCTCCACCCCGCCGAACGCGAACCTGGAAAATGCACGGACTAACTTCTCGGCCCTGCAAACCAACCCGCAAGCCACCAAACTGGCAGCCCTGGAAACCAAAGACGCCAGCGAATGGCTGGACAAGGCTGACAAGGCATACCGCGACAACGAAGACGAGAAGAAAGTCGACCAACTCGCTTACCTGACCAACCAGCGTGTTGAAGTTGCCAAGGACACCATCGTCCTGCGCGAATCCGAAGCCAAGCTGAAAAATGCCGGCGACGAACGTGCCCGCGCCCTGCTGGACGCCCGCGACGCGCAAATCAAGCAACTGCAAAACAGCTTGAACGCCAAGCAAACCGATCGCGGCACCCTGGTGACTTTCGGTGACGTACTGTTCGCCACCAACAAGTCCGACCTGAAATCCAGCGGCCTGGTGAACATCACCAAGCTGGCGCAGTTCCTGCGCGATAACCCGGATCGTAAAGTGATCGTTGAAGGCTACACCGACAGCACGGGTTCCGACTCGTACAACCAGAGCCTGTCGGAGCGTCGCGCAGCTTCCGTGCAACGTGCACTGGCTCAACAAGGCGTGGATATTTCGCGCATCGTGACCCAGGGCTACGGCAAGGAATATCCAGTTGCCGACAACGGCAGCGTTTCGGGCCGTGCCATGAACCGTCGCGTTGAAGTGACCATCTCCAACGACAACCAGCCAGTCAAGCCACGGTCTTCCGTTGCTAACTGATTGATTGTTGCCGGATAAAAAAACCCACCTCGCGGTGGGTTTTTTTTGGCTAGGAAAAATTGATTGGGCGATCTGTGTCTTCATCAGGCGGTTTTATCATGCCGGGGTCTTTGCAACCCTGCGCCGAACTGCCTGCCGACTTGTTACGCGCCTGCTCCAGCGCATCTTGTCGTTCTAACGCCTGATGCGCCCTGACCATCGCCAGCATATTGCGTATCGCATCAATATTTATCACCACCGTCCCAGCCCCGCTGTAAAGAACTCACACCACCGTTTGTGGCGGTTTACGCAATTCAGTTCCAGGCGACTTCTTGAGGAGATACTGTGGTGGCACCGGCACGCCGTGGGCCGGCCACACTCATGCCCCCCCCAAATCACTGGCAGGCTTTCAAAGGCAGGGGATTAAAACGCGATAGAGCCCGGGCTGTCGCCGCCGCCCATCTGAATCTGGCCTTGGCCAGATGTGCCACCTGGGTCTTTTGCCTCCAGGGCGGCTCTTTCTTCCAACAACTTCTTCAGCTTTTCGAGCAGTTCTTCAAGGCTCTCCCCGCCTCCAGCCCCCTGGGCCCCGCCCGAACCCTGCAAACCTTCGCCGCGCTTGGCTTGAATTTTATCCCGGATGTCCTGAATTAGCTGATCCAGGCCCTGCGAGGGTGCCTCGGAGCCAACTGAATAGCCCGCGCCAACTGAAAGTGAACCGCCGATACCGTCCATAAACTCGTACTCCAGATTAGTTAATACAATGCACTGATCAGACAAGCTGATCAGTCCACGATCTGTGGCAAGCGAGTACAGATGGTTCCAGGCTATATAGATTCGGACAGACCTCGCCTGACTAATCAGGAGACTTGAAGGACGTTTTCATACAACGGCGGTGTTAGGACTCACTGCTCCAGTTGCGGAGTTTCCTGCCCCATGCAACGCACGGCCTGCTTCTTGTTGTTCACCAGCACGCCGCTCAAGCCTTTTTGCTCGGTATCAAACATCACCAACACGCCGTCAACGCACTGCGCCACCTGCGCGGCAGGGGTCAGGGAAATTTTGTAATCCTCCCCCGGCACGGTTTTGAGCATGGTGAAGTCGCTGAGCAGCAACGCGTCTTGCGGCTTGGCGAAGTGCAGGTAGCCGTAATACCACAAGCACCCAACGGTACCGATGATAGTGCCGATGCCGGTGAGGATCAGCGGGATCATGTTGCGTTCTTCACTCATTGCGGGCTCTCTGATGAATCAACTTTAGGAATTGGATAATTCGGAATCTCGCCCAGCCGGCGCAGGCCGTTGAAGTGCTGCGGGTCGTCCAGGTAACGCAGCATGACGGTTTGCCAGGTCTTGTCGGCAAACGTCTGCACATGGCCGCCACGGGTCAGTTGCAACACCCTTGGCGCAGGGGCCACTTGATACAGGCGGATGCCATTGGCCACTGGCACGATGGGATCATCCAGGCTGTGGAACAACAGTTTTGGCACACCGGTCAGTTGGGGCATGGCATTGATTGCACTGTCGGCGTCGGGCACCAGCCACGACAGGGGCACCTGCAACGGCCAGGTTAACCAGGACGTGCTCAGGGCGAATTGTCCTACGTCACGATAACTGGCGGGTACGCCATCCAGTATCAGCGCCTTGAGCTGGGGTTGACGCGCCGGATGGGCCGCCAGGTAATGCACCGCCAGCGCGCCGCCCAGGCTTTGGCCGAGCACAATCAATGGTTGCCCCTGGGTTTCAGGAGCTTTGTCGAGCCAGCTGAATGCTGCGTCTATATCCTGATAGATCGCCGGCAAGGACGGTTTGCCTTGCGAAAGCCCATAGCCGCGATAATCGAGCAACAGCACTTGATAGCCTTGCTCCGGCAACCACCAACTGCCGCCCAGGTGCCAGGCGAGATTACCGCCGTTGCCGTGCAGGTGCAGCACCGTTCCCTTCAGAGGTACGCCGGGTTTAGCCGGCAACCACCAGGCGTGGAGCTTGAGGCCGTCAGCAGTGGTGATAGTGACGTCGCGGTATTGCAGGCGGGCTTTTTCCGGCGTGAAGGGCAGGCCAGGCTCGGGATAGAACAGCAAGGAGCTGCAGCCGTTCAATGTGAGTAGCAGGCATAAAATGCCGAGGATTCTCATCCGTTGAAACCTCGTAGGTGAGTTGAAACCTGAAGTCTTGTGAAGATCCAATGGTGGGAGGGGGCAAGCCCCCTCCCACACGGTGACCCGGTTGCTTCAATGAAATACCTAAAGGATATTGGAGTAATCCGCCTCGATCCGATCCAGGCTCAAGTGGTTGAGGAAGTTGGAAAAACACATCCACGCCGCCAGCGCGTTCATATCGCGAAACTGCTCCGGCAGGTACTTGGGCGGTACCACCAGCCCCTCGTCTACCAGTTGGCGCAGGGTACGCATGTCTTCCAGGGTGGTCTTGCCACAGAACAGCAGCGGCACTTGTTCCAACTTGCCTTTGCGCACGGCGAGCTGGATGTAGTTGTAGACCATGATAAAGCCCTTGAGGTAGGACAAATCCTTGGTAAACGGCAGACCGGTCGGCACTGAACCACGGAACACCCGGCTGGCGTTGCCATAGCTTTCGGCCATTTCAAAGCCTTGCTCACGGAAGAACTCGAACACCTGCAGGAAGTCGGCGCCCTCCTCCACCATATGGATGGCGCGGGTACGGTTGGTCAATTTACGCAAGCGGCTGGGATAGGAGGCAAACGTGATGATTTCCATCAGGATCGCCAGGCCCTCCTGGGTCACGGTGGACGACGGCGGACCCTTGGACAGGAACGTGCAGATTGGCTGGTTCTGGCCATTGAGCGTGGTGCCCACATGCACCAGCCCTTCATGCACTTCCAGGGCGCGCACGTCGCGGTCGTTGAACATCGCGTCGGCGCGGATCTTGATATAGTCGGCGCCCGCCGCCGCATCCGCGACGATACCGTCGGACTCGAACACGCGGATGGTCTCTTCTGCCTCGCCAAACACTTTGTTCAGACGCGTTTGCAGCAGGCTCACCGCATCCTTGGCGGTGAGGGTCTTGGCTTCGTCCTTCAGATCGCCCCGGCCATCGATATTGTTCAGGTAGTCCGACAGCATCAGCCCCAGGTCTGCCAGGGTCGGGTCGCCGGCGTGGAACGCATCGGAGGCAGCGCCGTACAGTTCCTGGGATATCAGGCCAAAGTCCTCGGTGCCGCGCGCTTCAAGCATACGCACCACCATGCGGTATTCGCGGCACATGCGCCGCATGATCTGCCCCACCGGGCTGAACTGGCCCAGGCGGCGGGTGATGTCGCGCTCGATGTTCTGGAACTCCAGCTTCACCGCACTGGAATCGAAAGACAGGGGCCGGTTCAGGTAGTAATCGCGGTCCACGGCAGGCATGGCTTTGCCCTTGGCCTTGAGGAATCCCTGGCGGATGTTCTCGTCCCACTTTACTGCGTCGAGAACCCGGATCGGTGTCTGCGCCAGCACAATGCGATCGGACAAGCTGCGTATCGTCTGCTGGTAATCGTCCACCCGGTGTTTTCCTCTTTAAACGTTGAGCGTTGTCAGGCTTTGCTCGAATGCTGTCAGACCGAGGCCAATACCAGGTGCATGTAACGCTTGAGGATTTCAAGCATCTCTTCACCGGTCAGAGGCTCTGCGCCGCCCAACAGGCCCTGATATTCCATCCGACTGATGATAGCCGTCAACACCTTGGCATCCTGCTGCGGCTCACGGGAGCCCAACACTTGAAAAAACTGCCCGGTGCCCTGCAACAGAATCTGTTGATGGGAGCGCACCAGTTCAGCCAGTCGCGGGTTCAGCAGGGCCTCCTGTCGAAACGCCTGCTCGGCCATCAGGTATTCGCGGCGGTTGGTCAGTTGGCGCAGCACGTAATCGGCGGTCAGCCGGGCAATGTCATCGGCCAGTTGCGCGCGCGACTGCGGGCTGCCATCGCCATAGGCAACCATCTCGCGCAACAAGCCCTCGTTACGCACCCACAGTTTGCCCATGAAGGCCGCGCTGCGCTCGACGTATTGGGCGAAGGTGTCGGTGAGCAGGTCATCGATATCCTTGAAATAGTAGGTGGTGGCCGACAACGGCACACCCGCCTCCGCCGCGACGGCTCGATGGCGTACGGCACGCACCCCTTCGCGCACCACGATGCGCATGGCCGCATCGAGAATGTCCTGGCGGCGTTGTTCGCTGCCGCGGCGGCTGGCCTTGCGGCCCTGGTACTGAACGCTTTCAGCCACGGCAGCAGCAATGCCGGCGGCACCTTCTTGAGCCATTACGCGGTTCACCACACTTCTTCCTTTAAAAGTGACACTGGAATACGCCACATAAAAAAGCCGCCTTATAAAAGGCGGCTTCGGATTTCGCAACGGTTACGCTTGTGGCCGCATGTGCGGGAACAGGATCACATCGCGGATCGATGGCGAGTTGGTCAACAACATCACCAGCCGGTCGATGCCGATGCCTTCACCGGCAGTCGGCGGCATGCCGTACTCCAGGGCACGTACGAAGTCGGCGTCGTAGTGCATGGCTTCGTCATCACCGGCGTCCTTGTCGGCCACCTGAGCCATGAAGCGCTCGGCCTGATCTTCCGCGTCGTTAAGCTCGGAGTAGGCGTTGGCGATTTCGCGGCCGCCGATGAACAGTTCGAAACGGTCAGTGACGTTCGGGTTGTCGTCGTTGCGACGCGCCAGCGGCGACACTTCGAACGGGTACTGGGTAATGAAGTGTGGCTGCTCCAGCTTGTGCTCGACCAGCTCTTCGAAAATCATCACCTGCAATTTGCCCAGGCCTTCAAAGCCCAACACCTTGGCGCCGGCTTTCTTGGCGATGGCGCGAGCCTTGTCGATGTCGTTCAGATCGTCAGCGGTCAGCTCAGGGTTGTACTTGAGGATCGAGTCGAACACCGACAGACGCACGAACGGCTCGCCGAAGTGGAACACCTTGTCGCCGTACGGCACGTCGGTAGTCCCCAGAACAAGCTGCGCCAGTTCACGGAACAGTTCTTCGGTCAGGTCCATGTTGTCTTCGTAGTCGGCGTAGGCCTGGTAGAACTCCAACATGGTGAATTCAGGGTTGTGACGGGTCGAGACGCCTTCGTTACGGAAGTTGCGGTTGATCTCGAACACCTTCTCAAACCCGCCGACCACCAGACGCTTGAGGTACAGCTCCGGCGCGATACGCAGGAACATTTCCATGTCCAGCGCGTTGTGGTGGGTTTCAAATGGCTTGGCTGCGGCACCACCGGGGATGGTTTGCAGCATCGGCGTTTCCACTTCCAGGAAGTCACGCTGCATCAGGAAGCTGCGGATGTGGGCAATGACTTGCGAACGCACACGGAAGGTCTGGCGCACGTCTTCGTTGACGATCAGGTCAACGTAACGCTGGCGATAGCGCTGCTCGGTGTCGGTCAGGCCGTGGTGCTTGTCCGGCAGAGGGCGCAAGGACTTGGTCAGCAGGCGCACGCTGGTCATTTCGACGTACAGGTCGCCCTTGCCGGAACGGGCCAGGGTGCCTTCTGCGGCGATGATGTCACCCATGTCCCAGGTTTTCACCGAGGCCAGGGTTTCTTCCGAGAGGGTTTTACGGTTGACGTAAACCTGGATACGCCCGGTCATGTCCTGAATCACCATGAACGAGCCACGGTTGAGCATGATGCGACCTGCCACCTTGACCGGGATCGCCGCTTCTGCCAGCTCTTCCTTGGTCTTGTCCGCGTACTGTTTCTGCAAGGCATCGCAGTAGTTGTCGCGGCGGAAGTCGTTGGGGAAGGCGTTACCCTTGGCGCGCTCGGCAGCAAGCTTTTCCTTGCGCAGGGCGATCAGGGAGTTTTCTTCCTGTTGCAGGGCTTGCGGGTCGAGTTGTTGGTCGCTCATGTCTTTTGAAATTCCATCACAGGTACGTTTTCCCCAGCCTTCGGCTGGGGATCGCGAGCAAGCTCGCTCCTACAGGGGTGTTACAGGCCGGATTTCAGGCTGGCTTCCAGGTATTCGTCGATATCACCGTCGAGTACCTTGTCACAGTCGCTGCGTTCGATGTTGGTGCGCAGATCCTTGATCCGCGACGCATCGAGTACATACGAACGGATCTGGTGACCCCAGCCGATATCCGACTTGGTGTCTTCCAGCGCCTGGGAAGCGGCGTTGCGCTTCTGCATTTCCTGCTCGTACAACTTGGCCCGCAGCATTTTCATGGCGGTATCCTTGTTGGCGTGCTGGGAACGTTCGTTCTGGCAACTGACCACGGTGTTGGTCGGTACGTGGGTAATACGTACGGCCGAGTCAGTGGTGTTTACGTGCTGACCACCGGCACCGGAGGAACGGTAGGTGTCGATGCGCAGGTCGGCTGGGTTGATCTCGATTTCCACCTTGTCGTCGATCTCTGGCGAGACGAAAACGGCGGAGAACGAAGTGTGACGACGGTTGCCGGAGTCGAACGGGCTCTTGCGCACCAGGCGGTGCACACCGATTTCGGTACGCAGCCAGCCAAAGGCGTATTCACCCTTGATATGCACGGTCGCGCCCTTGATACCGGCGACTTCACCGGCGGACAGTTCCATGATGGTCGCGTCGAAACCGCGCTTGTCGGCCCAGCGCAGGTACATGCGCAGCAGGATGTTGGCCCAGTCCTGGGCCTCGGTGCCGCCGGAACCGGCCTGGATGTCCAGGTAGGCGTTGTTCGGGTCCATTTCATGGCTGAACATGCGGCGGAATTCGAGCTTGGCGAGGTTTTCCTCGAGACGGGCCAGCTCGGCGACGACATCGCCCACTGCGCCTTCATCATTTTCTTCGACAGCCATGTCCAGCAGGTCACGGCAATCGGCCAGACCGGTGTTCAGCTCGTCGAGGGTGTCGACGATCTGCGCCAGCGCAGCGCGCTCGCGCCCCAGTTCCTGGGCGTATTCAGGTTTGTTCCAGACACTCGGATCTTCAAGCTCGCGGTTGACCTCGGTCAGACGCTCATGCTTTTGATCGTAGTCAAAGATACCCCCGAATAGTTTCGGAGCGCTCGGACAGGTCCTTGATGGTGTTAAGGATCGGGTTGATTTCCATGGCGGGCAGCACTCGTTGGCGAACTTTTGAAAGCCGGCGAGTATAACGGCAAACGGCTGGGAACGGCAGCCCGCTTGGCCGATTCTGCCAAGGCGGCGCTTCCTCTCCTCACGCTAGCTTCGCTAACAGATGCGCGACCACCAAAGCGTTTCCTGCGGGAGGGCGATACCCCGCGTTAGAAAAACCACACCTACTACTCGCTCAAAAATGACCGTTCATCTGTTTATACAAATAATCTGAACATCAAAATCAGAGCCCGCCTAAAAGAGCACAATCCAACCCACCCTAACAAAAACAAACAATTAGGTTTCTAGCCAAATCGCCCCAAGACTCAAGTCACAAATATACAAGAATATAAATACATCAGTTTCAGACCCGTCTTACAAATACTCCTACAGACATAAAATCAAATCAAAACGCCATCAGTTTTTTACTCCTTCCCGCTCAAATAAGTTCGATCAAAGCGACTGAGCTTTTTTCAGGACGTACAAACTTTCAAACTCGATCACTCTCATAAAAACGGAGAGACCCTATGGCCCAGCAAGGGTGGCAACCAGGACAACCTTTAGAACTCAAGCCCACGATAATTACCGCCGGGAGACGAAACACTTATTGGGGTGGTGAAGGCGGAGGCTAAGCAGGAAGTGGAGATGGCTGGGGCCTTCAAGAAGGGCCTCGTCGAGGTGAAGGAGACCGTAGCCGCTTCAAGCAGTTTGACTTCCCTAGCACCACCGCTGATTTCATTGGAGAGCAACAGTACAATCAATCCTTGATTGACGCAGAGTACAGCGCACGGTTCGCAACGCTAACGACTGAAACTGAACGCGAACTCGCAGAGAAACAGCAAGCCGCGAAAGCTTCACAGCCTCTCACAGAGACAGCCTCAGCCATTCTCGATCAAAAAATCGCACTTGAAATCATCGACGCAAAAAAAACCAAATACACCAATACTGCGCCACTCATCTATGGGCTCTATGATCAAAGCCCTTTTTATCTGATGGAAAACTTAACCTATACAAAACTACGTGAAACGCTTGCATCCTCTGACCCGATAAAAAATTTGGGCGATACGTACACACTTTACGACAACGTTTGGAGAGCCGCGCAAGAACTCAAGGCTCTCTCGCTCTCCATAGACATTCTGGCTAAAAAACTTTCAGGGTTGGCAAAGGCCCGGCAAACGCTGGAGGCCAATTTAGCCGAACATGATCCTGGCTGGGCAAATTTACACAATGAGTATCTGAAGGCCATTGCCGATGAGTTGGAAATTCAGGTGCAGTTGCTGCCGGAATATTTGCAGGTGGAACTCGCCTCTCTTGCCGGTTCTGTCGTTGGATTGACACCCGACCAGACCCTCATGCTTTACAAAAACACGCTGGACAAAATGATCGAAGAAACGATGGCTGCGATCAAACCTATTGACCCACCGTTAGCCATAAACCGGAACGGGTTGATGATTTACTATCCCGCAGCCAACCCACGGGTTACACCGCCACTGAGCAAACCCGAGCTTGAGGGACTGAAACAGCTTATTTATCTGCAGCAGAACACCGCTCTTGGGGTGAGATGGCTCAGCCACCATGATTTTGTGCTGAAGTCAGAGTCCGCGCGGTTTCTTGCCAACGCCTCCAATGCAATCAGCGACCTCGCAGGACGTGCGCAGCAGGTAGCCACGGCCCAGGCGCGTATTGAAGCGGTACGAGTAACCAATACCTATCGACTGTCGGGCACCGCTGCTGCGACTCAAGCGATAGTCATGACCTCAGTCGGGACTATCGCTACAGCAGAAGGCATTACCATCACGCTGCAAGCTGCTATTCGGTCAGCAGTGGCCGCATTGACGGAGTTGGTCGCAAGTACCGCGAGTGGCTTAATGGTCGGTGTTTCAGCGTTGGTCTATTCCCCCAAACTCGCAAATGGAGAACTTCCAGAGCGTTATGCGCTTGGTACACCGATCTCAACCTTGGTACCAGACCTCAACGAGTCGACGATAACCTCGGCAGTCAACGGCACAATCGACCTGCCGGTTCGAATGAGTTCGAAGACGGCTACCGATGGGCGGTCAGAAGTATTCGTGGTCACTGCCGACGGTACAAGCGTGCCTTCCAAGGTCAAGGTGGTTGCTGCGACCTATGATCCTGGGCAGAAGGTATACACCGTCACGACAAGTGACATTCCACCAAGAACGTTGATCTGGACACCTATCGTTGCCCCTGGGGATAGCTCAACAACGCTGCCCGTTGATCAACCTGAACCGCCTGTCTATGCGGGAGCTACCGTAACTCCCGCTGAAGGAAGGATTGACAGTTTTCCGGCCGCTGCTGAGGCGGGATTTGACGACTTCATCACTGTCTTCCCGGTCAACTCTGGCTTACCTCCCATCTATGTGTTTTTCAGGGATCGACGGGAAGACCTAGGAGTTGTGACAGGCAACGGGCAATCTATAACCGGCTCCTGGCTAGGAGCGGCCTCACAAGGGGAAGGCTCCCCTATACCTTCGCAAATTGCCGACAAGCTTAAAGGTCAGGAGTTTAAAAACTTCAGAGCATTTCGCGAAGCCTTCTGGAAATCTATTGCGAACGACTCGGAACTGGCGAATCAGTTCAACCGTCAAAACCTACAAAGAATACTTAACGGCAAAGCCCCATATACAAGCGAATTAGAGCATGCAGGAAAATCTGGTAAATTCGAGCTCCACCATAAGATATTCATCTCCAAAGGCGGAGACGTTTTCGACATAGACAACATCTACATAGTCACGCCAAAACTCCACAAACAAATTCATGGTAAAGGTAATTAGGATGAAAACTTCAATTTCCGAGTACACAGAAACCGAATTTTTAAACTTCGTAATCTCTCTTTGTGACGCGAGTGCTCGTACTGAGGAAGAAGATGACGAAATGCTATTAGAGTTCACGCGTCTTACAGAACATCCTGACGGATCAGATCTCGTCTATTATCCGAGAGATGACAGAGAAGACAGCCCTGAAGGCATCGTAAAAGAAGTCAAAGAATGGCGCGCCGCTAATGGTAAGCCTGGCTTTAAAGAGGGGTAACGCCCCGGCAAACTCCGTCATCGGCTAGGCATTGATGGCGGAGTTCTTGTTTCAACCTTTCTTCATTCGCACTCAACTCACAAGCTTTGAAATTCCAGGTGTAGGATGGGCATAAATTCCTCACCTGGAGTTACGCTGGTCCCAACTCACTCAATCCCCACCTGATTGCGCCCATTATGCTTGGCCGTATACAGCCCCTTGTCCGCCGCCATGATCAACTGCCGGCAGTCCGTGCCCTGCACCGGCGTCAAGGTCGACAGGCCAATGCTGATGGTCAGGCTCGCCCCTTCTGCCGGGGCAATGTGCGGGATTTTCAGGGCCGCCACCGCCATACGCAGTTTTTCTGCCACCAGGCGCGCACCGCCCGGCGAGGTGTTGGGCAGGACCAGGGCAAATTCTTCTCCGCCGTAGCGCGCCGGCAAGTCCGAAGGGCGGCTGCTGGCGTCGCGGATAGCGGCGGCGACTTTGCGCAAGGCTTCATCGCCTTCGACGTGGCCGAAGCTGTCGTTGTAGGTCTTGAAGAAGTCCACGTCGATCATCAGCAGCGACAGTTGGGTCTGGTCGCGCATGGCGCGGCGCCACTCCAGTTCCAGGTATTCGTCGAAGTGGCGGCGGTTGGACAGCCCGGTCAGGCCGTCGGAGTTCATCAGGCGTTGCAGCACCAGGTTGGTATCCAGCAACTGTTGCTGGCTGACCCGTAGCGCACGGTAGGCCGCGTCGCGCTGCAACAGGGTCATGTAGGACCGCGAGTGATAGCGGATACGCGCCACCAGCTCGATGTTGTCGGGCAGCTTGACCAGGTAATCGTTGGCGCCGGCCGCAAAGGCCGCACTCTTGATCAGCGGGTCTTCCTTGGTGGACAGCACGATGATCGGGATATTCGCGGTCGCCGGGTGATTGCGGTATTCACGCACCAAGGTCAGGCCGTCGAGGCCGGGCATTACCAGGTCCTGCAGGATCACCGTCGGCTTGATGCGGATCGCCTGGGCAATCGCCTGGTGCGGGTCGGCGCAAAAGTGGAAGTCGATGTTTTCTTCATGGGCCAGGCCGCGCCGCACGGCTTCGCCGATCATGGCCTGATCGTCGACCAGCAGCACCATGGCGGCGTTCTCATCGGTCTTGAAGTCGTCGAGTTGTAAATCATTCATGTGCAGTCACCTGAATTACTACCTGCAAGCCAGCACGGCGGGAGATTTTCGATCATTTTGCAAAGACCTCCAGCAATCGGGGCGCAATTCTATCCAGTGGGCGAATTTCAACAGCAGCATCAATCGCCGCCGCCGCTTTGGGCATGCCGTACACCGCCGAGCTCTGCTGATCCTGGGCGATGGTCAAATATCCTTGTTCGCGCATCAGCTTGAGGCCTTGAGCCCCGTCGCGCCCCATGCCGGTCAGTAGTACGCCGACGGCGTCACCGGTCCAGTAACTGGCGACGCTTTCGAAAAACACGTCGATGGAGGGCCGGTAAATCTCGTTCACCGGCTCTGCGGTATAGGCTAGCGTGCCATTTTTCAACAAGCGAATATGGTGGTTGGTGCCGGCCAGCAATACCACGCCGGCCTGGGGCGGCTCGCCCTCACAGGCCAGGCGCACGGGCAGGCCGGAGGCGCTGCTCAGCCACTCGGCCATGCCGGCGGCGAAGACCTGGTCCACATGCTGCACCAGCACGATGGCGGCGGGAAAATCCCGCGGCAAGCCCTTGAGCAGAACCTCGAGGGCCGCCGGCCCACCCGCTGAAGAACCAATGGCCACTAGCCGTTGACGCTTGCCGGTGACCCGTTGCGGTGGAGGTTCGGCACGCACGCGCGTGCCGCGCTGGCCGATCAACCAACCGATATTGAGGATCTTGCGCAATAGCGGTGCCGCCGCATCCTTGGGGTTGCCTACGCCCAGCGCCGGGGTATCCACCACATCCAGCGCTCCGTGGCCCATGGCTTCGAATACGCGGCTGACGTTGGCCTGGCGGTCGACAGTAACGATCACGATAGGGCAAGGCGTGTCGGCCATGATCTGCCGGGTAGCCTCCACCCCATCCATTACCGGCATTATCAGGTCCATCAGGATCAGGTCCGGGGTCAACTCGGCACAGCGCCGCACCGCTTCAAGGCCATTGCTGGCCACCCACACCACCTCGTGGGCGGGCTCAAAGCTCAAGGCGCGGCGCAAGGCCTCTATCGCCAGGGGCATATCATTGACGATCGCAATCCTCATGCCCGGGCGCCTCCAATCAGTTCAACCACGGCGTCGAGCAAGGCGTCGTCATGGAAACTGGCTTTGGCTAAATAATAGTCGGCGCCCGCGTCGAGTCCACGACGTCGGTCTTCTTCACGATCCTTGTAGGAAACCACCATCACCGGCAACGATTGCAGGCGACTGTCACGACGCAAAAGTGTGACCAATTCAATACCGTCCATGCGAGGCATATCAATATCAGTGATAAGCAGGTCGAAGTCCTCGGAGCGCAATGCGTTCCAGCCATCCATGCCATCGACCGCAACAGCGACTTCATAACCACGATTGAGTAATAATTTGCGTTGCAGCTCGCGTACGGTCAGCGAGTCGTCTACCACCAGCACGCGCTTGCGCGGTGCTTCGGTGGCCTGCTGGCTGCGCCGGGCGATACGTTCCAGGCGGCCGGTGTTGAGCAATTTATCCACCGAACGCAACATGTCTTCGACATCGACGATCAACACCACCGAGCCGTCATCGAGCAAGGCCCCTGCGGAAATATCCTGGACCTTGCCCAGACGATCATCCAGCGGCAACACCACCAGGGTGCGTTCACCGATAAAGCGCTCCACGGCAATCCCGTACACGGCATCGCGCTCGCGGATCACCACGACTTTCAGGGTTTGCGAAGGACTCTGCCCCGGTGGGCGCTGCAGCAACTGGCTGGCGGCAACCAGGCCCACATGCCGGCCCTCGTGCCAGAAATGCTGGCGGCCTTCCAGTTGCACAATTTCGTCGGGAGCCAGGTCACACATGCGTTCAATGTGGGCCAGGGGGAAGGCATAGGCTTCTTCGCCCACGTCCACCACCAGGCTGCGCACCACCGACAAGGTCAACGGCACTTCCAGATGGAAGCGACTGCCCTGCCCCGCCGTCTGCTCCAGTACCACCGCGCCACGCAGTTGGCGAACCATGTGCTGCACCGCATCCAGGCCAACGCCACGACCGGACACCTCGGTGACCTTGTCGCGCAAGCTGAACCCCGGCAGGAACAGGAACGTCAGCAATTCCTCTTCGCTCAGGCGCAGGGCAGTTTCCACCGGCGACAGATTACGTTCGACAATGGTGCCGCGCAGCCGCTCCAGGTCGACACCGTTGCCGTCGTCGCTCAATTCCAGTACCAGCAACCCGGCTTGATGGGACGCACGCAGGCGGATCAGGCCTTCCGCCGGTTTGCCTGCCAGCAGCCGCTGCTCGGGCGTTTCGATGCCGTGGTCGACAGCATTGCGCAGTAAATGAGTGAGCGGTGCTTCAAGTTTTTCCAGGACGTCTCGATCGACCTGGGTCTTTTCGCCTTCGATTTCCAGGCGCACTTGCTTGCCCAGGCTGCGACCGAGGTCACGCACCATGCGCACCTGCCCCGCCAGCACGTCGGCAAACGGTCGCATGCGGCAGGCCAGCGCGGTGTCGTATAGCACCTGGGCGCGCTGGCCTGCCTGCCAGGCGTACTCGTCAAGTTCCGCGTTTTTATCCGCCAGCAGTGCCTGAGCTTCGCTCAACAAGCGGCGGGTATCGGCCAGGGCTTCCTGAGTCTCAAGATTCAAATCCAGGTGCTTGAGGTGACCGTCCAGGGTATCGAGGGCGCGCAGGCTGTTGCTTTGAATGCGCTTGAGGCGTTGCATACTGGCCAGGTGAGGCTTGAGCCGCTGGGTTTCCACCAGGGACTTGCTCGACAGGTCCAACAGGCTGTTCAAGCGCTCGGCGGTGACCCGCAGCACGCGCTCGCCACCCTCGGTGATGCGCTTGTTCTGACGCGGTGGCTCACTGCTGACGGGCGGTGCAACCTCTGGCTCTTGCGGCAATGCTTCAACGATAGGCGCCGGAGCAGGCTCGGGCTCAGCTTTTGGCGCAGGCGTAGCGGGTGGCTGCGCCGGGTCAAGCAGACGCTCCATCAACGCCACGTACGCCTGGATATCCAACGGCCCCACGCTGTTGCCTGGCGTGGCGATACGCATCAGCAGGTCAGTGCCTTGCAACAACGCATCGATATGTTCCGGTTGCAGGTACAGACGACCTTCCTGGGCGCTGACCAGGCAGTCCTCCATGACGTGGGCCACGCTGACCCCGGCATCCACGCCAACAATCCGCGCCGCTCCCTTGAGCGAATGTGCGGCGCGCATACAGGCTTCAAGTTGATCCGCCTGGGTTGGGTTGCGCTCCAGGGCCAGCAGGCCGGCGCTCAAGACCTGGGTTTGCGCATCGGCCTCCAGGCTGAACAGCTCCAACAGCGAGGCATCACGCATCTGATCGGGGGTCATGCGAGGCTCCGGGTCACGGCGGACAACAATTGCGTTTCGTCCAGCCAGCGCAGGCTGCGGCCTTTGAACTGCAACACACCTTGGGTATAGCGTGCGCTGGCCTGGGTACCGGAGGCCGAAGCCGCGTTCAAGGTGCGCTCATCGATGGCATGAATGCCATCCACCTCATCCACCGGCACGACGATCGGACCGTCCTGGGCGGCAATGATCAACATGCGCGGCATGATCCGCCCGCCACTGGGCACGCTGCTGGTGCTGTCCAGGCCCAGCAGTTCCACCAGCGACAGGCATGCCACCAGCGCACCCCGCACGTTGGCCACTCCCAGCAGCGCACGGGAACGCTGGTGCGGCAAGGAGTGGATCGGTTGCAATGGCGCCACTTCCACCAGGCAGCGGGTGGCGATACCGAGCCATTCTTCACCGAGGCGGAACATCAACAGCGAACGGGTGACCACCTCGCTACCCGCTTCGGCGGCGGCCTGCGGGCGCTGATCATCCTGCTGCAGGGCGTAGCGGTCGAGCAGGCGCGTGGCGGCGGCGGAATACACCGAGCAGTTGCGGCAGTGAATATGCTCGTCCAGCAGTGGGCAGGACCTGTCGCCATGAATGCCGATACGGTTCCAGCAGTCATCGATGGCTTGGGTATCGGTCAGCGTCAGGTCCAGGCCTGCGGTGTCGAGCGCGTCAGGGCTGTTCATCGTTCGGACTCACTGTGTGCTCGCTCGCTACGGGCGGCGCGGGCCTGTAGCCGGCGCGCTCCCGCACTGTCGCCCTGGGATTCGAGCAACGCGGCCAGATGCATCAAGGCCTGCGAATGCTGCGGTTCCAGGTACAAGGCTTTTCGGTAATACCCCTGGGCTTCCAAGGCGCTGCCGGCAACATCGCTGAGCAACCCCAACCAGTAGAACACCTGGGCAACCGGCGGGTGGCTGCTTAAATAACGCTCACAGGCGGCCCGGGCCTCGGCACTTTTGCCTTCATTGGCCAGGGTCGCGATCTGGCCGAGCAAATCCCCTGCGTCGGTGTGGGGCACCTTGACCGGCGGCACCTGAGTGCTGACCGTGCTGAACGGACGCGGCTTGAGTGGTATCGGTGCTGCACTGCGCTGCGGTGCTGGCGCAGGCATCGGCACGAATACCGGCGGCGGGGTCTGCTCTATGTGTCGACTGAAGGCAAAGGATTGCGGCACGCCAATCGAACGCATGCCATGGCGCCCCAGCAGGCTGCCCTCGGCCGGGCCGATAAACAGCACACCGTCCACATGAGTCAGTTCCTTGAGCACATCAAAGACTTGCTTCTGGGTCGGCTGGTCGAAGTAGATCAATAGGTTGCGGCAGAACACAAAATCGTAGGTCGGCTCGTTGGCCAGCAGTGTCGGGTCGAGCAAGTTGCCCACTTGCAGACGCACTTGCTCGCGCACCCGGTCGGCGATGCGGTAACCGCCCGTTTCTTCTGTGAAGTGGCGGTCGCGAAATTCGAGATCGGCCCCGCGAAACGAGTTCTTGCCGTACACACCGCGCCGGGCACGTTCCACCGACAGCGGGCTGACGTCCATCCCCTGAACCTTGAACTGATGGGGCGCCAGGCCCGCATCCAACAAGGCCATGGCAATCGAATAGGGCTCTTCGCCAGTCGAACACGGCAGGCTGAGGATGCGCAGCGCGCGCATCTGCTTGATCTCGGCCAGGCGCAGCAGGGCCAGGCGAGCCAAGGTCGCGAAGGATTCGGGATAGCGGAAAAACCAGGTCTCGGGAACGATCACCGCTTCGATCAGTGCCTGCTGCTCGTCGTGGGAATGTTGCAGGAGCTGCCAGTAGGCCTCCGTCGACTGCGCCTGGGAGGCTTGGCAGCGCTGGCGCACCGCACGCTCGATGATCGCCTCGCCCACCGAGGCAACGTCCAGGCCGATGCGTTCTTTCAAGAACGCCGAAAAACGCGGGTCACTGCTCATAGGCTTAACTCGGCGCAAAACAGCAAGGCGCGTACTTCAGCGCTCAGCAGTTCGGCAATGCCAATCCACTGCATCAAGCCCTGTGCATCCTCGCGTACCGGCCCCAGGTAGGGCGCCTGCTGGTTGTCCACGCCATAAGGCTGGAACTCGGCGGGGTCGCAACGCAGGGTATCGGTGGCCTGCTCCAGGATCAGCCCCAGCCCACGCGCTTCACTCCAGGGTTGCGGCTGGTAGTTGACCAGCACCAGCCGCGTGCTGGTGCGAGCCTGGGCCGGGGTGCCGAACGTCAGGGCACTGACATCGATTACCGGCACCAGCGCGCCGCGATGCGCAAAGATACCCGCCACCCACAGTGGTGCATGGGCGATGGGTTTGAGCGGCAGGCGCGGCAGCACCTCCGCCACTTCGGTGGCCTTTAGGGCAAAGCGTTCGTTGCCGATGCGAAACACCAGGAACAACGCCGTTTTCGCTGCCGGGACGGCGACGCGTTTAGCCGCGAGATCGCTCATCAGACTTTGAAACGCGACACGCCACTGCGCAGACCCACCGCGACCTGGCTCAGCTCATCAATGGCAAAGCTGGCCTGACGCAGGGATTCGACGGTCTGGCTGCTGGCATCGCCCAATTGCACCAGCGCGTGGTTGATCTGTTCGGCGCCGGTGGCCTGGGCCTGCATGCCTTCGTTGACCATCAACACCCGCGGCGCCAGGGCCTGTACCTGGTGGATGATCTGCGACAGTTGCTCGCCCACTTGCTGCACTTCGAACATACCCCGGCGGACTTCCTCGGAGAACTTGTCCATGCCCATCACGCCCGCCGACACCGCTGACTGGATCTCACGCACCATTTGCTCGATGTCGTAGGTTGCCACGGCAGTCTGGTCGGCCAGGCGGCGCACTTCGGTGGCCACCACGGCAAAGCCGCGACCGTACTCACCAGCTTTCTCCGCCTCGATGGCGGCATTGAGAGACAACAGGTTGGTCTGGTCAGCCACCTTGACGATGGTCACCACCACCTGGTTGATGTTGCCGGCCTTCTCATTGAGGATCGCCAGCTTGGCGTTGACCAGGTCGGCGGCGCCCATCACCGAGTGCATGGTCTCTTCCATGCGTGCCAGGCCCTGCTGGCCGGAACCGGCGGCCACCGAGGCCTGGTCGGCGGCGGTGGACACTTCGGTCATGGTACGCACCAGATCCTTGGACGTGGCCGCAATCTCGCGGGAGGTGGCGCCGATTTCCGTGGTGGTGGCTGCGGTTTCCGTGGCGGTGGCCTGTTGCTGCTTGGAGGTCGCGGCGATCTCGGTGACCGAGGTGGTGACCTGCACCGACGAACGCTGCGCCTGGGACACCAGGGCAGTCAGCTCGGTCATCATGTCGTTGAAGCCGGTTTCGACCGCGTTGAATTCGTCCTTGCGCTCCAGGTTCAGGCGCTTGCTCAGGTCGCCGGTACGCATGACTTCGAGGATCTGCACGATACGCTGCATCGGCGCCATGATCGCGCGCATCAGCAACAGGCCGCACAGCGCCGCGGCGAGAATCGCCAGCAGCAGCGAGACGCCCATGCTGACCTTTGCCGCTGCTACGGCATCATCGATGGCAGCGGTGGCATTGTCGGCGACCTGTTTGTTCTCATTGATGATGTCGTTGAGCTTCATGCGGCCTGCGGTCCAGGCGGGGGTCAGTTGCTCGTTGAACAGCCTCAGCGCCTCGGCCGGGTTGTTGCTCTGATGAGCCGCCAGGACCTGGGCAAGAATGGCGTTGTAGTTCTGGTGCAGTTTTTCGAAGGCATCGAATTCGGTGCGATCCTGGGTGATATTGATCGTGCCCGCGTAACTGGCCATGTGCTGCTCAAGCCGCGCTTCAAATGACTTGTAGTCCTGCTTGTCTTCATCGGAAATGCCCTGGTTTTCGTGGATCCCGACCAGTTCCTGGGTTTGCAGGTAGCTGTCGACCCAGGCACTGCGGATCATCGAACTGAAAAACACGCCGGGCACGGCGTCGTCGCGCACGGAGTTTTCGCTGGCTTCGATCTTGAGCAGGCGCGAATAGGAGAGCACCACCATCAGCAGCATGATGGCGATAATTACCGCAAAGCTCGCCAAAATCCTTTGGCGCAGGGTCCAGTTCTTCACAGTAATTCCTCGCAGGGGCATTCAAATGGAGGGGAGTATAGCTGAGCGGATGCTCGGGTTTATCAACGCTTTTGAGGGGGGATCCACAGAATGCGTAAGTGGGATGGGTGGTACGTGTGCCTAGGGAGATCCAACTGATGGGCCGCAGTTCAAATGTGGGAGGGGGGCTTGCTCCCGATGGCGGTCTTGTAGTCGACCGGGATCTTGGATCAGACCGAGTACATATCCATTGCTGCGGTAACGGTTGCTATTGGTTCCGCTTTTACAGCGGGTCACTTTTGGAAAAGAGCCCGGAATGCCGGCCCAGCCAAAAGTAACCAAAAGGGCTCTTGCCCCACCACTCGGCACCTCGCTTAGGCTCGGTGTGCCCGTAATCCGCCATGGATTTGGGAGGCCGCCGCCACGCGCCGTCCATGGCGCGGGGCGGCTAAACCGGCATCCCTGCCGGGTTACCCCCCAAATCCCTGTCGAATTCCGGCCAGCGTGGTTTGACGGGGCGCCTAAGATCAAGATCAAAAGCAGATCAAGAGCGGCTCGCTTCGCATCGTGGTTAGCAGGGCAGAGCTGCGTCGATAGCCTTACTTATGCGTTGAGCCGCACTTGCTTTTCCAACTCCAGCTTTAAGCCGGGTTCAAGTTTCAGTTGGCGGGCCAGTTCATCCAGGTAGGCTTTTTCCATGAAATTTTCCTCATCCACCAGCATTACGCTGGCGATGTACATTTCGGCGGCCATTTCCGGGGTGCTGGCGGCGCGGGCGACGTCTGCGGGATCCAGGGGCTTGTTGAGTTCGGCGTGCAGCCAGTGTTGCAGTTCCTGGTCGTTGTCCAGCTTGGTGAATTCGCCTTCGATCAACGCGCGCTCGCGCTCATCCACATGACCGTCTGCCTTTGCGGCGGCCACCAGTGCCTTGAGAATGCCCTGGCTGTGTTGTTCAACCTGGGCCGGAGGCAGGCGGTCGATGGTTTGTGGTTCGCCTTGGGGGGCGCTGGCTTGCTGGGCTTGCCAGTTGCCGTAGGCTTTATAGGCAATCACACCCAATGCGGCCAGGCCACCGTAGGTCAGGGCCTTGCCGCCGAATTTGCGCGCTTTTTTGTTGCCCAGCAGCAAGCCCATGGCTCCGGCCGCCAGGGCGCCGCCGCCGGCACCGCCGAGCATGCTGCCCAGCCCGCTACCGCCGAGTAAACCGCCAAGGGCGCTTTTGTCGTTGGATTTGCGTTGGCCGCCAGCCTTGTTTTGCAACATATCCTGGCCGGACTTGAGCAACTGATCGAGCAATCCGCGGGTATTCATTCGTAGCCTCCAGACACTTGGGTTCATAGGACCAATAGGCCCCCAGCGTAAGACGAAGTGCCAAAAAGCCGCGATCTAGAGTGCTTCCAGATGTAACGCGGGTATGCCAACCAGGAAACGTCTTGTTGCATATGCAAGGCCATCATCCCGCCATCAATCAATTTGCCTTGTTCATCGAACCGCTTAAGCTATCCGGCGTCTGTTTATTGTCCGTTGCGTTTGGCCGAAGGCATGTCCGAACCGTTATTTCTGATCCGCTACGTGCCAGGAACGGCGCGGGATTTGCTCACGACAGGTTGTCTCTATGCACCGCAGGAATTTGCTCAAAGCATCCATGGCCATTGCGGCTTACACCGGTTTGTCGGCCAGCGGCCTGCTGGCCGCGCAGGCTTGGGCCGGGAACCGTGCCGCCGACGGCGAGGCCGTGGCGTTCGATTTCGAAGCGCTCAAGGCGCAAGCCAAGCAACTGGCCACCCGTGGCTATCAAGACACTAAGCAGGTGCTGCCGCCAACCCTGGCCACCATGACCCCGCAGAATTTCAACGCCATTGGCTACGACGGTAACCATTCGTTGTGGAAAGAGTTGAACGGCCAACTGGACGTGCAATTCTTCCATGTCGGCATGGGCTTCAAGACGCCGGTGCGCATGCACAGTGTCGACCCCAAGACCCGCGAGGCTCGCGAAGTTCATTTCCGCCCTTCACTGTTCAACTATGAAAAAACCACGGTGGACACCCAGCAACTGACCGGCGACCTGGGTTTTTCCGGCTTCAAGCTGTTCAAGGCGCCGGAGCTGGACCGCCATGACGTGCTGTCGTTTCTCGGCGCCAGCTACTTTCGCGCGGTTGACTCCACCGGCCAATATGGCCTGTCGGCCCGCGGCCTGGCGATTGATACCTACGCGAAAAAACGCGAGGAATTCCCCGACTTCACGCAGTTCTGGTTCGAAACTCCGGACAAGAATGCCACCCGCTTTGTGGTCTACGCCCTGCTTGACTCGCCAAGCGCCACCGGCGCCTACCGCTTCGATATCGACTGCCAGGCCAACCAGGTGGTGATGGCAATCGACGCGCACATCAATGCACGCACTGCCATCGAACAATTGGGCATCGCCCCCATGACCAGCATGTTCAGCTGCGGCACCCATGAGCGGCGCATGTGCGACACCATCCACCCGCAAATCCACGATTCGGACCGCCTGGCCATGTGGCGCGGCAATGGCGAGTGGATCTGCCGCCCGCTGAACAACCCGGCCAAGCTGCAATTCAACGCGTTCGCCGACACCGACCCCAAAGGCTTCGGCCTTGTGCAGACCGACCATGAGTTCGCCAGCTACCAGGACACCGTCGACTGGTACAGCAAGCGCCCAAGCCTGTGGGTTGAACCGACCACCGCGTGGGGCGAAGGCTCGATCGACCTGCTGGAGATCCCCACCACCGGCGAAACCCTGGACAATATCGTCGCCTTCTGGACCCCGAAAAAGCCCGTAGCCGCGGGTGATTCGCTCAACTATGGCTACAAGTTGTACTGGAGCGCACTGCCACCGGTGAGCACGCCGCTGGCGCAGGTCGACGCGACCCGGTCAGGCATGGGTGGTTTTACCGAAGGCTGGGCACCCGGCGAGCATTACCCGAAGGTGTGGGCGCGGCGTTTCGCCGTAGACTTCAAAGGCGGCGGGCTGGATCGCCTGCCAGCGGGCACCGGCATCGAGCCGGTGGTGACCTGCTCCCATGGTGAGGTGAAGGATTTCAGCGTGCTGGTGCTGGATAACATCAAGGGCTATCGCATTCTGTTCGACTGGTACCCCACCAGCGACAGTGTGGAGCCGGTGGAGCTGCGCCTGTTTATTCGCACCCAAGACCGCACCCTGAGCGAAACCTGGCTGTATCAGTACTTCCCGCCCGCACCGGAGCAGCGCAAGTACACCTGAAATTAACCGCCTGATCATTCCCACGTCGCAGCGTGGGAATGATCGCAGGTGGCTTAGAACCGCGATACGCTTTTCATCGCGCCAATCAGATACCGCATCGCCACCTGATCACTCTCGGTCAGCGCCCGGTACTGGGCCAGCAACTCCATTTCATCCGAACTCAACCTTCGACCCCGCAATGACATCCGGCGGCTCAGAAAAGACGCCATTGCACCCGCTACGCCATAGGATTTGGCCATGGACCACTACTCCTGATATCAGTCAAATACTCCTGGTGCCCATTTCCAAACTCCCCCCGAAGCACAACGCTTTCGTGGTCAAGCAGCCTACCTCCCTGGGCTAGGAACCAGGCTTACCCTAAGCTTAGAAACTATCTTGTGGCACGTGGGATTTTTTTAGAGTATTCACTTAAAAAAATGGCCTCGGTAATAAAACCCTACAGCGCTTGCTTACGCCGTGGTCGATACAGGACGCGAGTTCTGGCAACCGCAAGAAAAAACCCACCGTATCAGGGTGGGTTCGACCTAACTGTGCGCGGGATCAATCGCGCAGATCCGACTCATGAATCGGCTGGTCCCGATGGGTTGCCCGCTGGTACTGCGCCGGCCAGATAGCCTTGCGCCCGCCCAGGTCATCGTCGGCATGCAGCGGCCAGTACGGGTCGCGCAGCAGTTCACGGGCCAGGAAGATGATGTCGGCCTGGCAGGTGCGCAGGATGTGCTCGGCCTGGGCCGGTTCGGTAATCATGCCAACCGTGCCGGTGGCGATGCCCGACTCCTTGCGCACGCGCTCGGCGAAGCGCGTCTGGTAGCCAGGGCCGGTGGGGATCTCGGCATTGGCGGCGGTGCCCCCGGAGGACACATCGATCAGGTCAACACCCAAGTCTTTCAGGCGGCGCGCCAATTCCACGGTTTCATCCGGGTTCCATCCGTCTTCGACCCAGTCGGTAGCCGATACCCGCACAAACAGTGGCAACTCCTGAGGCCAGGCCGCACGTACGGCCTTGGTCACCTCCAGCACCAGGCGAATGCGGTTTTCGAACGAGCCGCCGTAGTGGTCCTGACGCTGGTTGCTGATGGGCGAGAGAAACTGGTGCAGCAGGTAGCCATGGGCAGCATGGATTTCCACCACTTCAAAACCTGCGGTCAAGGCACGCTTGGCGGCAGCGACAAAGTCGGCGATTACTTGCTGGATCTGCCCTTCGTCCAATTGCTTGGGCTGGGTGTGATTGGGGTCGAAGGCAATCGGCGAAGGGCCCACCGGCACCCACCCGCCCTCCTCCGGCTTGACGCTGCCATGCTTGCCGATCCAGGGCCGATGGGTGCTGGCCTTGCGCCCGGCATGGGCCAGTTGAATACCCGCCACCGCGCCCTGGGCCGCGATAAAGCGCGTGATACGCCGCAGCGGCTCGATCTGGGCGTCGTTCCACAGGCCCAGGTCCTGGGCGGTGATACGCCCATCAGCAGTCACGGCGGTGGCTTCGGTGAAAATCAGCCCCGCGCCCCCCACGGCTCGGCTGCCGAGATGCACCAGGTGCCAGTCATTGGCCAGGCCGTCGTCGCTGGAGTATTGGCACATCGGCGAGACCGCGATGCGGTTGAGCAGGGTCAATTGGCGCAGGGTATAGGGTTCGAGCAGCTGACTCATGGCGCACCTCTTCTGGGTTCTATGGGCACTGTTCAACAGTGTTTAGAGCCTAGTCGACAACCACCGATTGCACAGGGTTCAGAAAGGAAAGCGGGAGCCGATTGCCGGCTCCCGTTATGCAGCGCCTTACATTTCGACCTGGGTGCCCAGCTCGATCACACGGTTTACCGGCAGCTTGAAGAAGCGCAGGTTACCGTTGGCGTTCTTCAACATGAAGGCGAACAAGGTTTCGCGCCAGCGCGCCATGCCCTTGATGCGCGAGGCGATCACGGTCTCGCGGCTGAGGAAATAGGTGGTGCGCATCGGGCTGAAATCCAGATCATCCAGATGGCACAGTTTCAGCGCTTCGGGCACGTCCGGCTCATCGGTGAACCCGAAATGCAGGATCACGCGAAAGAAGCCTTCGCCGTAGGAGTCCACCTCGAAACGCCGTGCGGCAGGCACCCGTGGAATGTCTTCGTAGACCACCGTCAGCAGCACCACCTGCTCATGCAGCACCTGGTTGTGCAGCAGGTTATGCAACAGCGCGTGGGGCACCGCATCCGGGCGCGCGGTCAGGAACACCGCCGTGCCCTGCACGCGATGAGGCGGCTGCACGCGGATGCTGCTGATAAAAATCGGCAATGGCAGCCCACCCTCGTCGAGGCGCTCGACCAGCAATTGCTTGCCGCGCTTCCAGGTGGTCATCAACACGAACAACACAATCCCCGCCAGTACCGGGAACGCGCCGCCCTGGATCACCTTGGGCACGTTGGCGGCGAAAAACAGACCGTCCACCAGCAAGCAGCAGAGCAACACCGGCACCGCCAGCACCGGCGGCCACTTCCACAGCAACAGCATGACCGCCGACACCAGGATGGTGGTCATCAGCATGGTGCCGGTCACCGCTACGCCGTAGGCCGACGCCAGGGCACCGGAAGATTCGAAGCCCAGCACCAGCAGGATCACGCCCACCATCAACGACCAGTTCACGGCGCCGATGTAGATCTGGCCTTGCTCGGCACTCGAAGTGTGCTGGATGTGCATACGCGGGATGTAACCCAACTGGATCGCCTGGCGGGTCAACGAGAACGCACCGGAAATGACTGCCTGGGACGCGATCACGGTCGCCAGGGTGGACAAGCCCACCAGCGGGATCAGCGCCCAGCTCGGTGCCAGCAGGTAAAACGGGTTGCGCGCGGCCTCCGGATCGCCCAGCAGCATCGCGCCCTGGCCGAAATAGTTGAGCACCAGCGCCGGCAGCACCAGGATGAACCAGGCACGGGCGATGGGCTTGCGCCCGAAGTGGCCCATGTCGGCGTACAACGCTTCGGCGCCGGTCAAGGCCAGCACCACCGCGCCAAGAATCGCCACGCCGATGCCGGGGTGAACCATAAAGAAGCGCACGCCCCATGCAGGGTTCAGCGCATTCAATACTTCAGGCTGCTGCAGAATGCCGTACACCCCGAGACCGCCCAGCACCAGGAACCAGGTGACCATCACCGGACCGAACAGCTTGCCGATACGATCGGTGCCGTGTTTCTGGATCAGAAACAGCGCCACCAGCACGATCAACGCAATGGGCACCACCCATTTTTCCAGGCCGTCGAACGCCAGCTCCAGGCCTTCAATGGCCGACAATACCGAAATCGCCGGGGTGATCATGCTGTCGCCATAAAAGAGTGCCGCGCCACACAGGCCGCACACCACCAGGAAACTGCGCAATTTAGCGCGCTCCCCAGCAGCCCGCCGCGCCAACGCCGTGAGCGCCATGATGCCGCCCTCGCCCTGGTTGTCGGCACGTAGCACGAACAACATGTACTTGATCGACACCACCCAGATCAGAGACCAGAAGATCAGCGCCAGTATCCCCAAGACGCCGTCATGGTTGACCTGTACTCCGTAACCGCCGTTGAACACCTCTTTAAGGGTGTAGAGCGGGCTGGTCCCGATATCGCCATAAACCACCCCGACTGCCGCCACCAGCATGCCAATCGGCTTGGCGTTTGAATGCTCGGCACCTGCTGCCTGACTACTTGCCTGACCCATCAACCACTCCTGCCCTTTGACCCAAGGTCTTTTATAAACAGCACGACTAAGCTGACCCTAGCATGCGCTGTTTTACTTCTCGAAACAGACGTTTTATTGACCCAAGGGCATTACCCGTGCGCAACGGCGCGAAGCATAGCGCAGCACTCGTCGCATTTCCCTGCATAAAGCTGGTCAAGTGCGCTGCCCGCCGATAGAATTGCGCACTTTTTGATCAGAGGCGCACCAAGCGCCCATCCGTTGCCTTGTCGTGCACGACCGGCAGCGTCATTCAATACCGAGGTTAGACATGTCCACCACCATCGCAAAAGCCAACCCCAAGGTTGGCTTTGTTTCCCTGGGTTGCCCGAAGGCTCTGGTCGACTCCGAGCGCATCCTCACGCAACTGCGTATGGAAGGCTATGACGTCGTGTCCACGTACCAGGACGCCGATGTGGTGGTGGTCAACACCTGCGGCTTCATCGACTCGGCCAAGGCGGAGTCGCTGGAAGTGATCGGCGAAGCCATCAAGGAAAACGGCAAGGTCATCGTGACCGGCTGCATGGGCGTGGAAGAAGGCAATATCCGTAACGTGCACCCGAGTGTGCTGGCGGTGACCGGCCCGCAGCAGTACGAGCAGGTGGTCAACGCCGTGCATGACGTGGTGCCGCCACGCCAGGACCACAACCCGCTGATCGACCTGGTGCCGCCCCAAGGCATCAAACTGACCCCACGCCACTACGCGTACCTGAAGATATCCGAGGGCTGTAACCACAGCTGCAGCTTCTGCATCATCCCGTCGATGCGCGGCAAACTGGTAAGCCGCCCGGTGGGTGATGTGCTTGACGAGGCCCAGCGCCTGGTCAAATCCGGCGTCAAGGAGCTGCTGGTGATCTCCCAGGACACCAGCGCCTACGGCGTCGACGTGAAATACCGCACTGGCTTCTGGAACGGCGCGCCGGTGAAAACCCGCATGACCGAACTCTGCGAAGCCCTCAGCAGCCTGGGCGTGTGGGTGCGCCTGCACTACGTTTACCCGTACCCGCACGTGGACGAGCTGATCCCGTTGATGGCCGCTGGCAAGATCCTGCCGTACCTGGACATCCCGTTCCAACACGCCAGCCCCAAAGTGCTCAAGGCAATGAAACGCCCGGCGTTCGAAGACAAGACCCTGGCGCGTATCAAGAACTGGCGCGAGATCTGCCCGGAGCTGATCATCCGCTCCACCTTCATCGTCGGCTTCCCCGGCGAGACCGAAGAAGACTTCCAGTACCTGCTCGACTGGCTGACCGAAGCGCAGCTGGACCGCGTCGGATGCTTCCAGTACTCGCCAGTGGAAGGCGCTCCGGCCAACCTGCTGGACCTGGCCGTGGTGCCGGACGACGTCAAGCAAGATCGTTGGGAGCGCTTCATGGCGCACCAACAGGCGATCAGCTCTGCACGCCTGCAACTGCGCATCGGCAAGGAAATCGAAGTGCTGATCGACGAAGTCGACGAGCAAGGCGCCGTTGGCCGCTGCTTCTTCGATGCACCGGAAATCGACGGCAACGTGTTTATTGACGATGCCAGCGGCTTGAAGCCGGGCGACAAGGTCTGGTGCACCGTGACCGACGCCGACGAGTACGACTTGTGGGCTGAAAAGCGCGACTGAAGCGTGTTTGCGTAATATTTTGAAAAAGCCCCGCCTCTGACAAGATGCGGGGCTTTTTTAGGTCTATCGTTTTGCTCATCAGCGCAAATAACGCCAAGAGGCAGCGGTCATGCGACAGCATTCGGTCATCTATACGCCTAAATCCAGCGACTACCCGCGCCTGGCGCAGATCTGGGAAGCCTCAGTACGCGCCACCCACGACTTCCTGCCGGACAGCTATATCGACCGGTTGAAAAACCTGGTGCTGACCCGCTACCTAGATGCGGTGATGCTGATCTGCACCAAGGACTCGCGCCAGCGCATCACCGGGTTCGCCGGGGTGGTGGCCGGCAAGGTGGAAATGCTGTTTATCGACCCGCAACACCGTGGCCAGGGCCTGGGCCGGCAATTGCTGGGCTATGCCACCGAACACCTGAACGCCGAGGAACTGGACGTCAACGAGCAGAACCCCCAGGCGCTGGGCTTTTACCTCAAGCAGGGCTTCGAGGTGATCGGACGCACGGAGCATGATGGCCTTGGGCAGCCTTACCCGTTGCTGCATATGCGTTTGCGCCAGCTGCAACAACAGGCGCGCCAGGGCTAAATGAAATGGGCTCGGGATTAACCGGCGCCAGGCAGGTACAATAGCCGCCCCCTTTTGTTACGGCCCTTGTCATGACTGACCCCATACGCCTCTCCAAACGCCTTATCGAACTGGTCGGTTGCTCCCGTCGGGAGGCTGAGCTGTTTATCGAAGGCGGCTGGGTCTCGGTGGACGGCGAAGTGATCGACGAGCCGCAGTTCAAGGTCACAACCGAAAAAGTCGAGCTGGACCCAGAGGCCAAAGCCACCCCGCCAGAGCCGGTGACCATTCTGTTGCACGCGCCGGCAGGCATGGACGCTGAAACCGCCATGGCCACGATCAGCGCCGAGACCTTGTCTGAAGAACACCGCTTCAGCAAGCGCCCGCTCAAGGGACATTTCCTGCGCCTGACCGCCAGCGCCGACTTGCAAGCCAAGGCCAGCGGCTTGCTGGTGTTCACCCAGGACTGGAAGATTCTGCGCAAGTTGACCGCCGACGCCGCCAAGATCGAGCAGGAATACGTAGTAGAAGTCGAAGGCGACATGGTTGCCCACGGCCTCAACCGCCTGAACCACGGCCTGACCTACAAAGGTAAGGAACTGCCCGCTGTGAAAGCCAGCTGGCAGAACGAAAACCGCCTGCGCTTTGCGATGAAAAACCCGCAACCCGGCGTTATCGCGCTGTTCTGCGAAGCTGTTGGCCTGAAAGTCATCGCCATCCGCCGTATCCGCATCGGCGGCGTGTCCATTGGCAAGGTGCCAGTGGGCCAATGGCGCTACCTGTCCGGCAAAGAGAAGTTCTAAGCCGTTCCCCTTTTCCCGACACCGCCTGATTGGGCGGCGTCATCAGTTCAATAGCAGGATTGCTCACCATGATTCACAACGACGTACTGCGCAGCGTGCGCTACATGCTCGACATCAGCGACAACAAGATGGTCGAGATCATCAAGCTCGGCGGCATGGACGTGACCAAGGAAGACCTGCTGACCTACCTCAAGAAAGATGAGGAAGAAGGCTTCGTGTTCTGCCCGGATGAAGTCATGGCTCACTTCCTCGATGGCCTGGTCATCTTCAAGCGCGGCAAGGACGAAAGCCGTCCACCGCAGCCGATCGAAACGCCGGTGACCAACAACATCATCCTGAAAAAGCTGCGCGTGGCCTTCGAACTGAAGGAAGACGACATGCATGCCATCCTCAAGGCAGCGGAGTTCCCGGTGTCCAAGCCAGAGCTGAGCGCGCTGTTCCGCAAGTTCGGCCATACCAACTACCGCACCTGTGGTGATCAGTTGCTGCGTAACTTCCTCAAGGGCCTGACCTTGCGGGTCCGTGCCTAAGCCATGAGTTACCAGGTCTCGCCCGTCGGTTTCGTACGCTCCTGCTTCAAGGAGAAGTTCGCCATCCCGCGCCAACCGCAACTGGCACCGGCTGCCCGTGGCGTGCTGGAGTTGGTGGCGCCGTTCGACCAGGGCGAGGCGGTGCAGGGGCTGGAACAGGTCAGCCATGTGTGGTTGCTGTTCCTGTTTCATCAGGCCCTGGAAGACAAGCCACGCCTGAAAGTGCGCCCGCCACGCCTGGGCGGCAATACGTCCATGGGCGTGTTTGCCACCCGTGCCACCCACCGACCTAATGGCATTGGCCAATCGGTGGTCAAGCTGGACAAGGTGGAACCGGGGCGACTGTGGATTTCCGGGATCGACTTGCTCGATGGCACGCCGGTGCTGGATATCAAGCCATATGTGCCCTATGCCGACATTGTCGACAGCGCTACCAACACCATTGCCAGCAGCGCGCCGCAACTGATTGCGGTGCAGTGGCTGAAGACGGCGCTGCAACAGGCGCAAGGCCACGCTCAACGCCTCGGCGAGCCGTTGGTGGAACTGATTGAGCAGTGTTTGGCGCAGGATCCGCGGCCGGCGTATCAGATTCCTACGTCGGAACGGGAATACGGTGCGCAATTCTGGGATGTGGATGTGCGCTGGCACTACCCGGAACCCGGGATGATTTGTGTGCTGGAAGTGGTTCCCGCCGGATAAACCGGAGACCGAATGTGGGAGGGGGCTTGCTCCCGATAGCAGTGGGTCAGTCACCAGATGCAGTGACTGACACTCCGCCATCGGGGGCAAGCCCCCTCCCACATTTTGATCTGCTTACTGACGCTGTATTACTTCTCGACGAACGCACGCTCGATCAGGTAATCGCCCGGCTCACGCATCCGTGGCGAAACCTTCAGGCCGAAGCTGTTCAGCACTTCGCTGGTCTCATCCAACATGCTTGGGCTGCCGCACAGCATGGCGCGGTCGTCTTCGGGGTTGATCGGTGGCAGGCCGATGTCGCTGAACAGCTTGCCACTGCGCATCAGGTCGGTCAGGCGGCCTTCGTTTTCGAACGGCTCGCGGGTCACGGTCGGGTAGTAGATCAACTTGTCACGCAGGGCCTCGCCGAAGAATTCGTTCTGCGGCAGGTGCTCGGTGATGAATTCGCGGTAGGCGACTTCGTTGACGTAGCGCACGCCGTGGCACAGGATGACTTTTTCGAAACGCTCGTAGGTCTCCGGGTCCTGGATCACGCTCATGAACGGCGCGAGGCCAGTGCCGGTGCTGAGCAGGTACAGGTGTTTGCCCGGCTTCAAATCGTCAAGCACCAGGGTGCCCGTCGGTTTTTTGCTGATGATGATCTCGTCGCCTTCCTTCAAGTGCTGCAATTGGGAAGTCAGCGGGCCATCCGGCACCTTGATGCTGAAGAATTCCAGATGCTCTTCCCAGTTCGGGCTGGCAATCGAGTAAGCGCGCATGAGCGGGCGGCCGTTGGGCTGTTGCAGGCCGATCATCACGAACTGACCGTTCTCGAAGCGCAGGCCCGGATCGCGGGTGCACTTGAAGCTGAACAGAGTGTCGTTCCAGTGATGAACACTGAGGACACGCTCGTGGTTCATGTTGCTCATGTACGGGGGACTCCTGGAAATGGGTCTGCGCCAAAGGTAAGGATGCGCAATTGCACAGCATTCTAATGGCGGCGACAATATCTGTTAACTGGATTATTAAGATAAGGGTTATCGGTTATATCGATATGCGATTTACTCTCCGTCAACTGCAAGTTTTCGTCGCCGTCGCCCAGCAGGAAAGCGTCTCGCGCGCTGCTGGCCTTCTGGCCTTATCTCAATCCGCCGCCAGCACGTCGATTACCGAGCTGGAGCGTCAATCCAGCTGCCAATTATTCGACCGCGCCGGTAAGCGCCTGAGCCTCAATGCCCTCGGTCATCAGCTACTGCCCCAGGCCGTGGCACTGCTGGACCAGGCCAAGGAGATCGAAGACCTGCTCAACGGCAAGTCCGGCTTCGGTTCCCTGGCGGTCGGCGCCACCTTGACCATCGGCAATTACCTGGCTACGCTGCTGATTGGCAGCTTTATGCAGCAACACCCCGAGAGCCAGGTAAAGCTGCACGTGCAGAACACTGCCCATATCGTGCATCAGGTTGCCCACTACGAAATTGACCTGGGTCTAATTGAAGGCGACTGCAGCCACCCGGATATCGAGGTGCAGACGTGGGTAGAAGATGAGCTGGTCGTGTTCTGTGCGCCCCAGCATCATTTGGCCAAGCGTGGCGTGGCCACCATGGACGAATTGACCCACGAAGCGTGGATACTGCGGGAACAAGGCTCGGGCACGCGCCTGACCTTCGACCAGGCTATGCGTCATCACCGTAGCGCACTCAATATTCGCCTGGAGCTGGAACACACGGAGGCAATCAAGCGGGCCGTGGAGTCAGGCTTGGGGATTGGCTGCATTTCGCGGCTGGCGCTGCGCGATGCCTTCCGCCGTGGCAGCCTGGTGCCGGTAGAAACCCCGGACCTGGATCTGGCCCGGCAGTTCTACTTCATCTGGCACAAGCAGAAGTACCAGACCTCGGCGATGCGCGAGTTTCTCGAATTGTGCCGCGCCTTCACCGCTGGGGTGCAGCGCAGCGACGAGATCGTGCTGCCGAGTATCGCGTGATCCTCAGATCAGGATCACCGCCCATACCAGGGTGATCATGGTCAGTGCCACGAACTGCGCGGCGCTGCCCATGTCCTTGGCGTTTTTCGACAGCGGGTGGCGGTCCAGGGAAATACGGTCAATGGCCGCTTCCACCGCTGAGTTGAGCAACTCAACGATCAGCGCCAACAAACACACTGCAATCAGCAGCGCCCGTTCAACCCGACTGACCTGCAGGAAAAAGCTCAGGGGGATCAGGATGACGTTCAGCAACACCAGCTGGCGGAATGCCGCCTCGCCAGTGAAGGCCGCGCGCAGGCCATCCAGGGAATAGCCCCCTGCATTGAAGATACGTTTGATACCGGTTTGACCCTTGAAAGGCGACATAGATGTAGGCAACTGAACCAAAGAAGTGGGGAAGCTAGATCACGCAAAGTCAAAAAAGCGTGAAGCGGCTGTAACTTAATGTTGCGAGATAGACTCGAGTTGCTGCAACAGCAACGCCGCCTGGGTGCGCGTACGCACGCCCAACTTACGGAAAATCGCCGTAACGTGGGCCTTGATGGTCGCTTCCGACACACTCAATTCGTAGGCAATCTGCTTGTTCAACAACCCTTCGCAGACCATGGTCAATACCCGGAACTGCTGGGGCGTCAAGCTGGCCAGGCCATCGCGGGCGGCCTTGGCTTCATCGGACACATTGATTTCTTCAAACGCCTGGGGTGGCCAGGACACATCGCCGTCCAATACCGTGCGCACGGCTTTCTGGATATCTTCCATCGCGCTGGACTTGGGAATGAAACCGCTGGCGCCAAACTCCTTGGAGCGCACCACCACGTCGGCTTCTTCCTGGGCTGACACCATCACCACGGGGATCTGTGGGTATTGACCACGCAGCAGCACCAGCCCGGAGAAACCGTAGGCGCCCGGCATGTTCAGGTCGAGCAACACCAGGTCCCAGTCGGACTTTTCGGTAAGGCGGGCTTCCAGTTCGGCAATGCTGGCCACTTCGACCAGACGTACATCGGGGCCAAGGCCCAGGGTTACGGCCTGATGCAGTGCGCTGCGAAACAGCGGGTGGTCATCGGCAATCAGGATTTCGTATGTGGCCATTGGTTAAATGATCCTGTTTTTTATGGGAGCCCTGATGGGTTCAGGGTTCACCAATACACGAGGCGACGGCCAGGCAGCGATCGCCACAGGGCCCGCTCAACGTCAAAAACACATGAAACGACGTCGATAATTCACGGTTGCGCCCAATCGGCGCACAGCATGCCCAGCGTAGCCTGGAGGGTCAAGCACTACGCCCGTGGGGATTTTAGCGGGTTGCGGGCTTACAGTGCCATCATGCAAACGTCGTCTGGTTATACCGCCGGGATGTAGGGTGCAAGGCGGGTATGCACGGTGTCTGCCGCATCCAGTGGCAGCTGGAACTTGGCAGCCAGGTAATGGGTGCTGAACACATCAAGGTAAGCATCCAGCACTTCGCTGGCGGCCAGGTCATTGGCCAGTTCCAGGCACAGCGCCGCCACCTCGGCGGTGCAGAAATGGTCATCGCGCTTGGAGCGCCGTAGTTTGTAGCGCGACAACTGCTCGGGCGCCAGGCTCAGCACTGGTAGATGCTCCAGATAGGGGCTTTTGCGAAACATCTTGCGCGCTTCGCTCCAAGTACCGTCCAGCAGAATGAACAGCGGGCGCTTGCCCTCCTCCACGCGCACTTCACTGACTACCCGTTGCGGCGCCACGAATTCACCGGGAAATACGATGTACGGTTGCCACTGCGGGTCGGCCAACACCCTGAGCAACTCGGGGTCGACTTCGGTGCGCGACCAGGCGAACGCGGTGGTGTCGTGTATGACATCGGCGATCAGCCAACCCGTGTTGCTGGGTTTCATCGGCTCTACGTCATGCATCAACAGGCACATGGCGGACCTGGCTTCTACCTGCGGCCGCCAGGCACACAGGCAGTACTCAGGAATGACCCGACAGCCGGGACAACGCTCAGCACGCGAACCCCGATTGAGAAACGGCCTGACGGCACGCGCCAGACGCTGAGCACGCAAACGGGAAACGGCGTGGCTCATCGGGCACGCGGCGAAGAAAAGGGAATCGACACGGAAGAAACTCGTGAAAAACAGAAGTCCCGCAGTTTACCAGCGATACGCCTGGCTGTAGTGGCAAGGGCTCACCTATAATTGCGCGCCACTGAACGCACAGCGCAGTGGCTGGTCTATGCACCAGTAACCGAATCAGGAGAGTTTCATGCTGCGTTCCATGCTGCGCCTTGTTGCCCCATCCGTCGCCCTTGCGCTGGTCTTGCCTATGGGCGCCCACGCGGCCTCGCTGCTGGAGGCTCAA
This sequence comes from Pseudomonas sp. HN8-3, assembly GCF_020790195.1. Lineage (NCBI taxonomy): Bacteria > Pseudomonadati > Pseudomonadota > Gammaproteobacteria > Pseudomonadales > Pseudomonadaceae > Pseudomonas > Pseudomonas sp. HN8-3. The sequence goes on along the minus strand of NZ_CP086206.1, from coordinate 1,343,858 downwards.
ATGAACAAGAAGCTGCAAAGCGTCGCGGCCGAAAGCAACAAGGACCTGCCCCGGGAAATCGATGAAAAAACCCTGGAAGTCGCCTACACCGTTGAAGGCATGCAGTTGATCGATCACCTCAGCGTGCTGCCTGATCGTGCCGAACAGATGCGCGCCAACCCAAAGGCTGTGTATTTCCAGCTAGGCCGCAGTGTGTGCACCAACCCAGGCTACCGCGAGCTGATGGCCAAGGGCGCGGTGATGCGCTACGAAATCACCGAGAACAAGACCAATCGGCCGGTGGCTTCGGTCAAGTTTGCAGAGGCCGATTGCCCGGCTCCGGCGAAGAAGAAAAAGTAACCACTGCTAAACCCTCGCGCGCGGCTGTCCAGCGGCGCGCAATCCCTCGATCCGTTTTCTGCCAACAACTGAACGCTCTGATGCGTAACCAATAAGCGGTTGCCAGCCAAGGGTTTTTCGGCCCATGATCAAGCCATCCCATACGCCCGCCCACAGCTATTTCAATGCTGTTCAGTAACACTTTCAGGGCATAAGCGGCCTGCCCTCCTGTGGCATGCAACGACACATGCAGTGTCGTGGCCCCGACGACGCTCTCGTCGACTATCCAGGCCCTGTAAAGAAGGAGAAGTTGAATGCCTTATGAATCCAATGATCAGTTGCTTCGTCATTTTGAAGAAAACGGGACCGTCCTCACGCAGCAGGTCGACGCGCAAATCCAGTTGATCGCCCCCAACAGCCCGAATATCCCCCTTTATCGCGACATGATCCTTACCGTTCTGCGCATGGCCCAGGACGACCGGGATCGCTGGAATGCCAAGATCACCCTGCGCGCCATTCGTGAATTGGACCATGCATTTCGCGTACTCGAACAATTCAAGGACCGGCGCAAGGTGACGGTGTTCGGCTCGGCACGTACACCTGTGGAAAGCCCACTGTATGCACTGGCACGAGAGGTGGGTGCAGCATTGGCGCGCTCCGACCTGATGGTAATCACCGGCGGTGGCGGCGGCATCATGGCGGCAGCCCACGAAGGCGCGGGCCTGGCGCACAGCCTGGGGTTCAATATCACGCTACCCTTTGAACAGCACGCCAACCCCACCATCAATGGCACCGAAAACCTGCTGTCATTCCACTTCTTCTTTACCCGCAAGCTGTTCTTCGTCAAGGAAGCCGACGCGCTGGTGTTGTGCCCAGGCGGTTTCGGCACCCTGGACGAGGCTTTGGAAGTACTGACCCTGATCCAGACTGGCAAGAGCCCGCTGGTGCCAGTAGTGTTGCTGGATGCGCCAGGCGGTGGGTTCTGGCAAGGTGCCCTGGACTTTATCCGCAGCCAGTTGGAAGCCAACCGCTACATTCTGCCTACTGACCTCAAGCTGATACGCCTGGTCTACAGCGCCGAAGAAGCAGTGGATGAAATCAACCAGTTCTATGCCAACTTCCACTCCACCCGTTGGTTGAAACGCGAGTTTGTGGTGCGCATGAACCATCCTCTCAGTGAGCGTGCTCTGGCCCATTTGCAGCAAGAGTTTGCCAGCCTGCGGCTCAGTGGCGAGTTTCAACAGCTCGCCTATACAGGCGAAGACCATGACGAACCAAGGTTCAGTCACTTGACCCGCCTGATGTTCAACTTCAATGGCCGCGACCAGGGGCGACTGCGTGAATTGGTGGATTACATCAACCTGCCGGAAAACTGGGCACAGGCCCAAGGCAAGACGCAGCAACGTGTGACGTCACTGCCGGCGTAGTTTTTTGCAGGCGAAAAAAAAGGCCCACTATTTTCATAGTGGGCCTTTTCGTTTTGGGGCGTTCAGTCGTCCATATCGCGGCCGCTCAACAAGCGGCTGATCATGTCCATCGAAAACCCGCGATAGCTCAGAAAGCGCCCTTGCTTCGCACGCTCCCTGGCGTCAATCGGAAGGTGCCCCGCAAACTTGCGGCGCCAAGTGTCTTCCAACTGCGACTGCCAGTTGATACCGCACTCACGCAGGGCAAGGTCGATATCGGCACGTTGCAGACCACGCTGGCTCAGCTCTTCACGAATCCGCGCAGGGCCGTAACCGGAGCGCGCTCGGTAGGACACAAAACTTTCAAGGTAACGGGCTTCCGACAACAGCCCTTCTTCTGTCAAACGGTCGAGGGCTGTTTCGATCATCTCAGGCTCTGCGCCGCGCTGACGCAATTTACGCGTCAGCTCGACTCGGCCATGCTCGCGGCGAGCGAGCAGGTCCATTGCAGTGCGCCGAACGGCAACGAGTGTATCCAGTACAACGGTCATCGTTTGCTTCAGATGTCAGTGTCGGCTTCTTCCATCTCGTCAACCGGCTCGCGGTTAGCGGCAGCTTTCACGTCCGGCGCCGGGGTCAGCAGCTTGTCGCGAATCTGCTTCTCAAGCGTGGCAGCGATATCCGGGTTGTCCGCCAGGAACTTGGCCGAGTTGGCCTTGCCCTGACCGATCTTGCTGCCGTTGTAGGCATACCAGGCACCGGACTTTTCGACGAAACCGTGCAGTACACCCAGGTCGATCATCTCGCCGTTCAGGTAGATACCCTTGCCGTAGAGAATCTGGAACTCAGCCTGACGGAATGGCGGGGCCACTTTGTTCTTCACAACCTTGACGCGAGTTTCGCTACCGACAACCTCGTCACCTTCCTTCACCGCGCCAGTACGGCGGATATCCAGACGGACCGAAGCGTAGAACTTCAGCGCGTTACCACCGGTGGTGGTTTCCGGGCTGCCGAACATCACGCCGATCTTCATGCGGATCTGGTTGATGAAGATCACCAGGCAGTTGGCGTTTTTGATGTTACCGGTGATTTTACGCAGCGCCTGGGACATCAGGCGGGCTTGCAGGCCCACGTGCATGTCACCCATTTCGCCTTCGATTTCAGCCTTGGGTACCAGGGCAGCCACGGAGTCGACCACGATCACGTCGATGGCGTTGGAGCGCACCAGCATGTCGGTGATTTCCAGGGCTTGCTCGCCGGTGTCCGGCTGGGAAACCAGCAGGTCATCGACGTTGACGCCCAGCTTGCCGGCGTACTCAGGATCCAGGGCGTGCTCGGCGTCGACGAACGCGCAGGTGGCGCCCATCTTTTGTGCCTGGGCAATCACCGACAGGGTCAGGGTGGTCTTACCGGAAGATTCAGGACCGTAGATTTCAACGATACGGCCTTTTGGCAGGCCGCCAATGCCGAGCGCGATGTCCAGACCCAGAGAGCCAGTGGAAATAGCCGGGATCGCCTGACGGTCGTGATCGCCCATACGCATTACGGCACCCTTGCCGAATTGACGTTCGATCTGACCCAGGGCCGCAGCCAAGGCTTTCTTCTTGTTGTCGTCCATTAAAGTCCTCACGTAATCAATAAGGCCTGACGGCCAACACCTGTATAAGTAGACAGTATTGTTCCACAAAGATCCGAGATCGCCTACCCCTGATTGTCTATTTCTGCTGCAGCTCGTCGCAACAAGCCCTCCAGCGCGGCTTTTACCGTTTGTCGGCGGACCTCGTCGCGGTTGCCGGGGAAGTGCGCAAGCTCAGCCGTCACCTCTTCACCCACGGCAAAAGCCAGCCAAACGGTGCCCACCGGCTTGTCCGGCGAGCCGCCATCCGGGCCGGCGACACCGCTGACCGCCACGGCAAACCGCGCCAGGCTTTTTTCCTGCGCGCCGCGAGCCATCGCTTCCACCACTTCCTGGCTGACGGCGCCGACTTTGGCGAACAGTTTTTCTGGCACATTCAACTGCCGGGTCTTCTGTCGGTTGGAATAGGTGACATAGCCCGCCTCGAACCAGGCCGAACTGCCCGGGATCCGCGTGATGGCTTCGGCAATGCCGCCGCCGGTACAGGACTCGGCAGTGGTGACGTGGGCACTGAGCACCTGCAAACGGCGCCCCAGTTCGGCAGCCAGTTGAGTGATTTCCTTCACGGTCGTCTCCAGGAATGGGCGGGGGTTCGCCTACCCTACAGGAGCCTATCGGCCATGCAAGATACAGAGTGCATCAAGAGGCTAACGCGCGACGGCCTGCACATAGGCCTGACAAGCGCGCAAGGCGATCAGGGCGCTGTCGCCGTCGTCGGTGATGCGGATAATTCGCTGAGCATGCGCCGGGTCAAGTCGGGCTCGCGGGGCTGCATGAACCACGCTGCCGGGTGTGGAGGTGGCAGGCACTGCGTAGCCAGTGGCGGCGCTGTCGAGAAGGACTGACAGCCGCACATCAGCAGTGGCCAGGCGATCGCGCAGAGCCGCTTGGTTGCGTTGGGCATTGGTTAATTCCTGGGTGTGTTGCTGGTCGCTGGCGTTGAGCTGTTGCTCAAGGGCCAGGCGCTTTTCCTGTTCCGTTCTCTGCTGACTCAGCGCCGCCTCAATTTGTTGGTTTAGCTTGGCGGCCTGGGATGTTAACTGACGTTCCAGTTGCAAACCGTAGCGCCAGGCCTGGAGTTGCCAAGCAACCGCTGCCGCTCCTGCCATCGACAACACCATCAACACCAGCAAGCCGACCAGTTTCTGCACCCGACTCAAAGCAAAGCCCTTCGCACACCTTCGGCCAGCACTGCATCGGGGTAAACATATCCCGCGTTCTCATGACGAATAATTGCCCTCACGATCCCACGCATCACAAATGGTTTGGTCAGGTCGATCTCGGCTTCAGACGGCGTATCGCTGCTCACCTCTACGGCATGTATATATGCCGCCGTATCGTTCTCAACATTGGGTGCCCAGCGGTCAATAAGCCCCCTCACCGTTCTGAGCCCATATTTGCGCTGGTAAGTGAGCAGTAACTTGCCCATGGCGCGGATACCGTTCTCGGGGGTATCAAATCGTACAAATCGCTTCTCGATAGCCGGGTCAGGTTTGAGCTGGCCTTGCCATCGATTGGCTGGGCTGTAGTCGATATTCCCGGGGTTTCGATTGCGTACCCCGCGAGGTTCTGTGACTGGCATTGTGTTCTCCAGAATCAAGTAGGAGGCGGACTTACGTCCGCCGTCTCTCATACCACCGTACATACGGGTCCGTATAAGTGGCTCAGGTTATGCGGCTGGCGCGCTAGGTAAATCTGAAGCGATGTTGCTCGATGATCGGCGCACTTATCTTCAAGCGAAAAAAAACCGTTCACGGCGGTATCGGTGTACGTTTCGGTCAGGTGTCGGTGACAAGCTCAGCGGTCACGATGTCGAGAGCGTTTTTTCGCTTTGCCTGCACCTCGTCAGGAATTGGTCGCTTGCGCTCATAGTCGGCGATAACCTGCCAATCGGTAGACTGCAAGTATTGAAGTGCAAGAGTCCGCTCTGCGGCACGTTTAATATCTGCAGGTGTGACGATTTTCTTAAGATGATCGAGATTGATACTCATGGCTTGATTAGCTCCGCCTCACTGTTTGTTTGATCTTCCGGCACGGGTACGTTGCCGTCCTTCGTAACCGTGATGTCGGCGGGGCATCTGACAGTCACCGGTGCTCCGTGCTTGAACTGCAGTTCAATACCGATCGTCAGTACATTTCCGAGGCGCCGCGAGTAGTCGCGATAACCAGGCGCATCGATATCGGCATACCAAATTTCGTACCCATCAGGTAATACTGAAAAGTCTGTCTCAACACCATTGAGCGTGACTTTTTCGCCCCTCACCGACAGGGTCGGCGGTACGATTTCAGTATCATCCATCGAAAGCAGCGGAAAAAACTTAAATACGATTTTCATTATTTCCACCATCCGGTTACGCAAACCGCCATATTGTTGAAGCCTTGCGCCATCGGCCCATTTCTCCACGCGACAACGCAGTTGGTTGGTGACGTTATGTGGCCATTCGCCAAACCGTAATGGTCATGTGTGTGAGTGGGGATGACGGAACCGGTTACAACAATGCTTTTTGTCAAGGTGAAGGATGCAGGAAGACTTATTCCAACTGCGTAAACTTCGTTAGCGGCCATTGCCCTGTCACCAAGGTACACGGTGCAAATAAGCCTCCCACCTCTATCGAACTGATACCATCCTTGGCCTACCCCCGATCCGGCAGTGCCCACTTGAAAGGCTGATCCAGATGTATCGGAGGCGACTGAGCCAACCAAGCTATAGGCGTCAGTTGCTTGAGCCCACGGCTGCCATACTCCCGCAACACAACGCCTCTCGAATAGGCTGCCTCCCGACCTAGTACCATCTAGATAGCGGAATGTCTGGCTCCGATACTGGTCCTGAGCCGCATTCCACATTCTATTAGTCAGAAAACCCTGGTTCGTACCGTCAGTGCCTGGAAACGGGGACCCCACCCAGGTCGAGGTCGTAGTGTATGACCCCTCAACCATCAAGGTGTTAGCGTTAGCATTAGGAAGATCGGTTTTTGCGTTCCATTCGTTGGACGTAATCTGCCTTTCCCAAGCTGTCCAACCGGTTGTGGGGTGTCTCTGCCTGACGGCGTACCCGCGAGACGTAAATTTCATTGCGCGTTGAGTTATATAACCGCCACCATTATCAATGTTCTCCACGAACCAATATTGAACGTCTGGCAGATTTACCCCGTTATTGAACAGGACCAGCTTGGTACCGGTTAGTGTATTCGCGTCAAACCCTTCTGGCATTACTATAGGACTTGCCCCACCCCACCCACTATTATTTGCGAGGCCTGCTGAAACGTAAAGTTCCTGGGTCATAGCGTTGATCTTGACACCGGTACTTCGTGTAGTGTCGCCACCTGCTCCGGTCGGTGCGGCGCCCAGATTGATTTCTTGTCTCGCCATTTAATTAACCTCCAAGCGTTATAAATTTCAAACCTGAACACTCAGGCGCCTATTTCCAGCCAAGCTAAACGTTGTAATACCTATCAACTGGAAACCTACAAACTGGAATACTAAAACAGGTGCCGTTCGTCCCCTGCCCATAAAGATCTCCTAAGTTCTGCAACTGAACCTTCATATTCAGCGCCGGCGCATTATTTAATCGAATTTGCAAAGTAGCGTAGGCTGATTGACCAGCATACCAATTCACTCCCCTATCCATTTGCGACATACATATAAACTCATCAGCGCTTGGCGTAATATCGGATGAGTACGTATCGGTAAAGGTACTTCTGGTTCTTATCCAATTCTTTGTAAACCTACTATATCTAACCACCCTATCCTCTGCCGAAAAAAGAATCGCACCGTTCTCATCTCTCAAAACCATTCCGTACTGCGAGGCCGGCAATGCATCACTATATTTACAAACTACAATTTCCATGTTGTGATTCTGCAAATCGATACCACCAGCCCCTGAAGTAAATCCGACACCAGTCCAATTACCTGCACCACCATACATAATCACAACGTACAGTATGATTGATGAGCTCGTGGCAGATACGGTTCGCAAAAATATCTGTGGGGGCGCCAGAGTCTTAATGGGCTTTATAAAATTATAGATGCCGACACCCTGAGAATCTGAATGTCTTGATTTAATAGCAAACGCCCCCCTTTCTGAAAAAACAAGTATCTTCTTGCTAGAGTTAATTACGGTAGAACCTGAATTATTTACAACCGATAAACCGTAGTCACCTGCCACTACAACCTCCTAAAAACCTCCACCGTGCATTCAACAGTGAACTGTTTCCAAATTTCTCGATATTTCCCGCGCCCGCCACCATCAGGGGTGCCGTAGTTAACATACTGATACAGAGCAATACTAGTTCCACCAAGGTCTCGATAGGTGGGCAAAAAGCCCCAAGCAGGCTGACCTGCCCCTTGCTCATAATTGGCATATTTTGTTGGTGTGATGACTACGATCCCTGTATTCGGATCGTACCCTGGGACATCAATGGTCATATAGTCAGACCTTCTGCCAACACCACCGAGATTTGAAGCTGGCAATACAATGGAGTAGAGCAGCTGTAGCGTAAAGTCATCCATACCAAATGTTTGCACGCCTCTCTCATCAAAAATATTCAAACCATAGCTCATTCGGTTAAATCTCCAAGCTGAACCCTTTTAATATTATTATTGTCCCAAAAACGCATAGAGCGATGCGTCATGGTAGAGCGACCCTGCCCTGGTACGACGCCATTCATTTCGAAGGTGCCGTCGAAGAACAACCTCCAACCTCTCTCTGCCTCCTTATAGTTATTAGATTGAATGTAATTACCGATCTTGGCGTTAGTAATAGTTCCATTTCCAATAAAGGCATCAGCAATAATCGTCTGCCCATCCTGAATAACGAACGGGAATTGATTCTTCTGCCCTACTGCAAACCGATCAGCACTGATGATGAACTGACTCTCCAACCCACCCGGCCCATTCTCCAAACCAAGCCCGATACCGGCATAGGAATACTGTCCCTTACCTGCATCGTATTGCATGCGTACAGACCAGTTGGCCGAGACCTTACCGTCCACAGTCTGAATAGAGGTCGCGTTGGTCTGGATAGCCAACGTATGACCCCCTACCGTGGTTTGGACGGTGTCGATGCGCTGGCCCAGCGCCTGATCGCCATTTGTCCGCGCGTTGGTCTCGTTCTGAACAGCCGCTTTGTTGGCGTCGGTTTGTGCAGTGACGGTATCGATCCTGCTACCGAGAGCGCCATCGGCATTGATACGTGCAATCTGTTCGGATTGAACAGCCGCTTTGTTGGCGTTGGTCTGCGCCATGACCGTATCGATCCTGCTACCCAGTACCCCGTCGGCATTGATACGCGCAGTCTGTTCAGACTGCACAGCAGCAGTGTTCGCGGAACTCTTTACCTCCAGAGCTTCCGTGCGCTGCCCCTGGATCAGGTCGCCCTCGATAATCGCCGACTGAATCGACCAGACGCCGACGTACTGCTGTTCGGAACCCTGCCACCCGGTTTCGTCACCCTGCATAGAAGGGTTTACCTGCAACGAAATGCCATCTACCCGCTCTGCCGTGCTAGTAACCTTGCCATCCAGCGTGGTCACCGTAGCCTTCAAGGTGTTCAACCCATTAGCTGTAGCGCTTACACCTGTGACCGGATCATCAACCGTGACCTTCACAGCATTCAGTTGCTGGGCCTGAGCGTTAATGTCGTTGCCATGCTGAGCAATCGCCGCCGAGTTCTGCTGTATCTGTGTAGCCAGTGCCGCAGTGGTTTGCACAAGCGTGCCGATATCCACCCAATACGTTGTATTGGGTGGTGTATTTCCAGCAGGCACCGACGCAACAGCCTGGTATAGGTGATTGCCCAACCGCACAAACTCACCACTGGTATATGCTTTGGCCGAATCAAACAGCAACGCATCCGTTACCTGATCCACCAGCCCTTCCAGATCCTTGCGCGTCTTGTCCAGGCGCTCGTTGACCGAGCCCACGCCCACACCGTCAATCAGCTCAATGCGATCCAACAGGTGCTTACCCAACTCCGTTTCACCAATCTTCCCTGCGATCAGATCCAGAATCGGCGACGCATCCGAACTCGCTTGCCCGTTGACGCCCGACCCGCTTGGAAACCACGGCCCGATATTGCCCGTGCGATCCACCAACCGTGCCCAGAAAAACAACGACGTCCCCGCCGCCAGCCCCATCATGGTCAAATCGGTCTGCGGATAGGCGTAATCCCCCAGCTTGGTTGCCATCGCCAAATCAGCGGTTTTCCCGTACCAGATCTCCGTGCGCTGCAAATCCGCTGTGCTCACCCCCTGCGGAATCTGCCATTTGACCTTGATCGCAAACACCAACGACTCCGTCGTCAGCGCTGCCACGGTCGGCGGCAGTGTGGTCTTGCCGTTAAGGACGGTCTCCACGGACTCGCTATACAGGGAGCCGATATCCAGCGCGTTGATCGCCCGCACCTTGGCCACATAACGCCCGGCATAAATGCCGGACACCTCGATAGAACTGCCGCCCGTGCGGCCAGCGTAGACCCACTCACCGTCGTTCTTGCGCCAGTAAGCCTCATAGGCAATGGCATTGGCCGCCCGCTGCCATTCGATGGTCATGACATTGACCGCGCTGCCTTGCTCGACGAAATGGTCATTGCTGACCGTTACCCCGGTAGGTGCTGCTTGCACGCTCGGCGGGATCACGGTGATCGGCGGACTGTCGATTTTGGCGCCGTTGTCGATGGCGGCAAATTTGCTCGGTACGTGCTTGACCGCGCTGAGGCTGTATTTGATTTCGTCATCCGAAAAGTCTTCGGAAATCGACAACACGCGAAACTGTTGCAAAGCCAGGGTCGCGGAGTCGATGGCCCAGATCGATTGGGCCGGCGGCAGTTCATCGAGCTTGGTTTGCAGGGCAACCAACTGCTCGTCCGCACCTGCGGCGCTGACGGATTTGACCGCTCGGGACACCGCCTTGCCGTTGGGCATCACCAGGGTGATGGTGTCGCCAGCAGTGGCGGTGACTTCGGCATCCAGGGTCAGGGTGTCGAGTGTGGCAGCACGCAGGCGCCCGCCAATGCGGCGGCCGGCGCGGTCGTTGTCGGCCACGCGGATGATCTGGCCGGGCCGCGCCAGGGTGCCGTCCAGGCCGACTGCGAAGGTCACGCTTTCGGTTTCCAGGCGGTTGGTCAGCAACGCCCACTTGCCGATGCGCTGGGCTTGCGCCTGGGAGGTACAACCGGTGGCACTGATTTCAGTTTGCTGGATGCCGTAGCGCGCGATGCCTTCGGCGTCGTCGACGTACTGCACCTTCTGGCGATAGAAATCCGTCGGGTCATTCCAACTGACCAGGGCGACAGTGTAGCGGGTCTTTTTCGCCGAGCCGCCGTAGATGAATTGGCCGCCGATGACGTTGGCGTTGGAGTAGGTGTAGACCGGGTCTTCCGGCATGTCCGCCACCGCCATCACCGAACCCGCGCCCCAATAGGCCATGCCCCGGAAGGTGGTCGCCAGGTCTTGCAGCACCTTCAAGGCATCGGCGCGCACCGACAGGTACAGGTTGCAGGTGAAGCGCGGTTCGGTGCCGCCCTTGCCATCGGACACCGGCTGGTCGCAGTACTGCCCGATGCGGTAAAGCTCCCACTTATCCACTTGGCCGGCGTTGAGCAGGTGGCCCAGGCCATAGCGTTGGTGTAACAGCAGGTCGTAGTAGATCCAGGCCGGGTTGTCGGTCCAGGCCGATTTGAATGTGCCGTCCCATACACCGCTGTAGGTGCGGGTTTGCGGGTCGTAGTTACTCGGCACCTTGATGATTCGCCCACGCAGTTCGAAAGAGCGCGAGGGGATCGACTGGAATTGCGCGGCATCGAATTGCAGACCGATCAACGCCGAGCCTGGGTAGCGCAGCTTGGCATCAATCACCTCGGTGGAAGACTCCACGGTGGTGGTATCGGCAATCGCGCCACTGGTGGAGTTCGGTGTGATCCGCCGCACGCGCAGGGCCCAACCCACTTTGGCAGGGGGCAAGTCAACGCGGTGGGAACGTTCGTACTTGGTGGTGGTTTTACCGCTGAACGCGGCGGCCAGCACCTCTGTAAACGCACCGCCGTCGGTAGACAGGTCAATGGCGTACTGCACGGTATAACCGTTGGTGTCGCCATTGCTGGTGTTGGTCTGCGACAGCCGCGTGGCCGCCAAGCGTATCCGCACTGCCGACAATTGCAGGTTGGAGTAGGACTTGGTCCAGGGCTGATCGCTGCGCAGCTCGATGGACACCGGGCTTTCGTTTTCCACGGCCGGGAAGCCAGGGATATGTGACTGGTCCTGGCTGCCATTGCGGGTGTCGAGGGTCACGCCACTGAAGTTGAGGCTGCCATCGGCGTTGGCCAGCGGGGTCTCGTCGAGAAACACCGAGCGCTTATCGTTTTTCAAACCGACAATCTCGCCTTCGCTGACGAGATCGAGGATACGGGCATAGGCCGTACTTTGCAGGCTGTCTGGCGCCTCCACGGAGGGACGGGGCTTGGACGCGCCGCCTTTGCTGCCAGCGAGAGTGAGGTCAGTCATGGCTTTCCTTCAGGCGAAATAAAGCCCGCACTCGGCGGGCTGGTTGAAGAGCAGGAACGTTAGAGTTGATCCTGGGTGTAGATCCCGGCGCTGATCACCGAGCTGCCGACGATCAGTTGGCCGTAAAGCAGGCCTACCGGGTTGCCCTGGGCGCTGGTGTTGACCGGTCCGTTGAAGCTGTAGCTGGCGCGGTTGTTGGGGCCATCTTGCGCCGCCAGGCCCTTGGGCACGGGTGACAACATTTGCATTACCCCGCCCATTACCATGGAGGCGCCCATCATGATCAGGCTCGAACCAAACGGTGCGCCGGCACCAAAGGTGCCGCCCGTGATAATTGCGCCAACGACGATCAGCACCGCACCGACAATGGTCTGCAGGGCGCCTGCGCGCTTGCTGCCGATCAGCACTGGCGCCAGGCGGATGTCGTCATTGCCGACAGGGGCACCGAGGCGCTCCTGGGGAATGTTTTGCTTGCCCATGAACACCGAATAGGTCAGCCCGTTGTCTTTGGATTCCATCAGGAAACGTTCAAAGCCAGGCAGGAGAATGCTCAGGGCCCGGATGGCTTCTGAAACGCTACTGACCGCCAATCGATGCACTCTGCCAAAGCGCGCACCCAGCACGCCGTACAAGCGAACCGTGCGCACCTTTTCAGTGGCGGCTTGTTGTATGGCTGGCACGCACGTTGGGGAATCGGGAGTCACCGCAATCTTCCTCATAGTTGGTCCTGTGCATAAATGCCTGCGCTGATTACCGCGCTGCCTACCGTCAACTGACCATAAAGCAGGCCCACCGGGCTGCCTTGAATGCTTGTATTGACCGGCCCATTGAAGCTGTAACTCGCACGGTTTTCCGGACGGTCCATGGTTCCCAGGCCTTTGGCCATGGGTGACATCAACTGCGCGACGCCACCCATGGCCATGGAAATCCCCATGCTCGCGGCGAAGGTCCAACCGGTGGTGGATGAAGCGCCGATCAAGGCAGAGGAACTGCCCGAGGCCAGACCGCCAGAGAAGTACGACGCAGCCACAATCAGCGCCACACCAATAATGGTTTGCATCGACCCTGCGCGCTTGCTGCCCATCAGCACCGGTGCGATACGGATATCCGCAGCGCCTGGAGGTGCCTTGAGGCGATCCTGGCCAATGTTGTCGCGGCCCAGGAAAATCGAATACGTCACGCCCCGGTCCTTGGACTCCATCAAGAAACGCTCGAACCCCGGCACCAGAATGCACAGCGCATGGATCGCTTCCGAAGCATTGCTCACCGCCAGCCGATGCACACGCCCGAAGCTCGCGCCCAGGCTGCCGTAGAGGCGCACCGTCCTGACTTTTTCATGATGCATGGCATCCTCCAGGCGAATGATCCGCCGATGTGGTTAGTGTTTGGCCCGCAGGCCATGTCGCCAATAGCTGACCGTCACCTCGCCCCAATAGCCGCCGTAGGTATCGCGCTTGCTGTCGCGACCATACAGGTGGTGCAGGATGGAACCTGGGGCCGGGTAATGCTCGGGTTCGCTTTGCAGCACGCCGTCGGCCAGGTAGATCGCGGCATGGTTGGGCACTGGCGAGCGGATCTGCATCAGCACGATATCGCCCTGTTGCAGTTGGCTGACCTGCACGAAACCGGCGGCCGGCAGGTTGTCCAGGTAGAGGTTGCCGCCCTTGTCCCACCAACCGTCTTCACGCTGATAGTCGCCAAGCTCGATGCCCAGCTCGCGGCGGTAGTAGTCGAGGATGATGCTCAGGCAGTCATGCACGCCGTGGGCGAAGGCACGACCGATCAGGGGCGCCTGGTAGCCGTTTGGCGTGCAACTGGCCCATTCACCGGTACGCACCTGTCCGTCGTCGTCGGTGCGTACCTCAACAATGTGCCAGGGCAACCCGGAGGCTTCGCACGCCACGCGGTCTGCTTCACTGGGTGTCGCCGGACAATCCGGATGGCTGTGCACCACCGCGAGAATCTCGCCGCGCTCTTCGGCGCCAGCGTAGTCCTCGGGTGCCAGGCGAAAGTGTTCGCTGGGTGTGCTCGCCGTATTTCGACACGGCACATACACACGCTTGCGCCCTTCACGAATCAGCAGGCCGCAGCACTCATGGGGATACGCGGCCACGGCGTGCCGGGCAATCGCCGCCAGATTGGTCTTGTTCATGCTCAGCTCCGCAATAGTCCGGCTGCCGGGAATGAGCCGTAGGGAAGTGGGTTGTTCTCGCCGAAACGCAGCTTGCAGCTGGTCAGCCGCCCACCGCATTTATCCTTGGCCGCGTCGGTGACAATCACGTCATTGGCATCCGCCACCGGGCCGCCGTTGTAGCCGCAATAGGGGCCGCGATAACCGCCGCAGCTGAGCCACCAACATACGTTGGCAACGATCTGTCGACGGGGCAGTTGCACGCCGTTGAAGTCCAGCGCGCTGGCCAGTTCGAACTTCACCGTCTCACTGCTTTCGGCAACCTTGCGCTCGACGTACCAGATGTCTGGCGGCAGTTCCTCTTCCGGGTCAGCTTCGGGCTGGCCGTCGAGGTACTTGGCCAAAGTCCGATGGCGGATCAGGCGCGCGCCTACCAGGTCTTCGAAATACAGCACCAGCGCCGTGATGAAACCGCCGACGTTGCCTACGGCCAGTGTCGGCGTCGGTTGGGTGCCCTGCCCCGACATTTCGAAGCCCTCGGCCTGGATCGGCCAGGGTGAATATTCGTGGCCCTGCCAGAAGATCGATGACTCCTGAGGGTAACCGTGAAATCGGTACAACTCGGCACCCAGGGGGGTGGCATCGAGCTCGAAAAGCTCCACCCAGGCCCCGGGCTCCAGGGTCTGGATATCTGCAGTGATGGACATATGATTCTCCGGGCAAAGAAAACCCCGCACTACGGCGGGGTGGAGGCGGCGCTAGGGGTGGAAGGCTTGCTCGAACGTTGCCGTCAGGGAGTAGAGCCCGGCGCCCATGGGCGTTGGCTGGTAACCCTTGCAGCGATACAACGCAGGCGCTGCCAGTGGTGCGGTCCAGTTGAACGCCTTGGCGCCGGCATGGCGATCAAGGAAAGCAACGATCGCTTTGATGCGCGCTTCATCACCCACGAACGTCAGTGGCCAGGACTGGGTCTTGTTGTTGATCCCGTCCGCTGCCGTTTGCTGGTAGCCATCGCCGAATTTGGCCGTCTTAAGACGAAACTCGACGCTGCCGACGGGCTCCACCTTGGGCACCCATGTGAAAGTTTCTGTGCTCATGTTTTCTCCAGGCGTAAGCCGTTAATGATCAGCGGCCGTTGATGGCCGACCAGATTTGCCCGCCCGGCTTGAGGTCGCGGGCGATCTGCTCGGCGGCGCCCTGACGGGCAGAGCCGGCGTAGGCGCGGGCAACGTTCTGGGCGTTGGTGTCGGTGCCTGAGCCCTGGCCGTCGGCAACGTTGATGGTTTGCTGGATCACCACCTGGTTGCTGCTGGTGCTGCCTGACTGACCGCCGCCCAGTGCGCGCACACCGAGGGAGCCGTCGGAGCCACGACTCAGAGGCATGATGGCTTCGGGGCCGGCTTCGCCGAACAGGGCCATGGGGGCCAGGGTTGGGCCTGAGGCGACGGAATTGGTGAAGGTGCCGCCGTTGGCGAAGGCTTGAACACCGTAGTTCCAGGCGCTCCCTTTCGCGTTGTAATGAATACCCGCCGTGTTGAGCTGGGGGTTAAAGGTGTAGCTGTTAGCACCGACACTGGTGGTTGTCGGAGTGGGCGTGCTGCTGCCCAACCAGGCGCCCACTGCCGAACTGGCCAGCCCGAACAACGAACTCAGCGCACTGGATGCCGCGGTCTTCGCCGCCATCGTGGCCATGTCCTTGAGCACTGACGTGGCGAAATCCGAAAAATTGAATTTGCCCGTGGTTGCGAACGTCAGCACCGCCTGGTCCATCTTTTCGAAAGCACTGCTAAACACTGCCTTCGACTGCTCGGCCGCCGTGCCTGCCTTGGTCGAATACTCTTCGAATGCGCTGCTCGCCCCCTGGCGCCAGTCATCAAGCAACTGCGTCATTTCGGCGAAGTTGCTCTTTACCTGCCGGGTCTTTGCGTCGTCCAGAAATGCCATCGTCGCGTCGTCACCCGAAGGCGTCGGTACAGCCTCTGCGTACGGCCCACCCACTGGAAACTTCAGCCCCGCCCGCTCGGTGTAACTGGACTGCGCATCCAGCGCGCCAACAAAATCATTCTGCGCACCCTGGCTCTGCTTGAGCACTTGCACCAGTTGCGCATTTTTCTGGATAAATTTTTCCGCCGCATCCGTGGCCGGGTCATAGGCCCTTTGAAAGCCCTTGAACTGGCCGGACGTGACCTGTAGCGCAGCTGCGGCAGAGGCGCTGACCTTTTTACTGGCGTCCTCGATCTTCTGCTGCATCTCGCGCATGCTGTTTTCGGTAATCCGCGACGCCTTCGCCAGGGCCTGCTCCAGGCTGCCGAGGTTGAGCGTCAGATTACCCTGGGAAGCAGTTGCCATAGGTTTCTCCGGGTCATGGATAAAACCCGTCGAAACGGGTTTCAAGGAAAGTGGCGTCGTCCTTAACGCCACTCGTTCATCGCACGTTCAAGCGACACACCCCGGCGCAGCTCGTGGGGCATGAAGTCAATCATCTCGGCCGTGCCGCCGCCCAGCCGGTGGGTCTGCAGCGCCACCAACGCGCTGCCCGCCTCCAGCCGCCTACCGGCGTGCAGGGAGCCATATCGGTCGATATAGCGTCCCCAGGCCAGGGCTTCGTGGTAGGTCATGCGTTCCTTGGCTTCGGCGATCGTGCGGCCGCCCACTCCGTTCAGCACCAGTTCGTGCCAGAACTCATCGGCGGCCGTCAGCTCTTTGCGCCACCACCCTGGGTGCCATTGACCTCATTGACTGCATTGAGGATCACAAACCCCAATGACGGCTCAAGACCGAACGCATCGTCGTAACTCAGGGCTTCATCACCCTCGGCCCCCAACGACACTGAGGCCGCGAGGTAGCTGGCGTTGCGGCTCTGTGCCGACTCGCCCTGGCTGAACAGACGTTCGATCACACCGAACGACTGGCGACGGATGTGCACCGTGAATGTGTCAGTCACTTGCTTGCCGGTTTTGCTGTCCAGGTGCGTCCAGCTGATGTCTTTCTTCACCGGCTGGGCATCGACGATGCCGCCCTTGGCTTTCAGTTGTTTGAGGTTCATGGCGTCTCTCAGACTTTCTTGATCCAGGCGCTGGCGCCGGTGCGTTGGATGGTGACGGTGGTGGTCACGACTGCGTTCAGTGCGAAGTTGAACGGGAAGTCCGAGACGTAGCCGTCGAATGTGAACCAGGTGCGGGTTGCCGGCAGCTCAAAGCCATCGCCCTTGGCGTTGACGGTTGGCAGCACGTCCTTGCCGTCGGACCAGCCCACCGCCCACTTCACGCCGGTATCGCCCTTGGCCTCGGAGAGCTGGTGCAGGCGGATATGGCTGGCGTTGGTCGGGTCGGCGTTCAGGCCCAGGCTCGCCGTGCCAGGGGTACGCAAACCTTTCTTGTAGCTGCGCTCTTCGGCATTGAGGCTGGTGTCTTCAATCTGCTCGGCCGGGGCACCGCCCGGTTCGAACGAAGTGGCGTGCTCGACTTCCAGCACGGTGTAGGGCCCGGTGCCGGAGACCGGCGGGACGAGGGCAAAAATCTGGGTACCTTGGGTAAGAATCGACATCGAATGTTCTCCATGAACAATAAAAAACCCGCGAAGGCGGGCTGTGGGGTGCAACGGCTGTGTTGCTGCGTGCAAGGCAGGTCGAGACGGGATCAGGGGGCCGGTTTGCCATCCAGATAAGGCGGCGCATTCGGGTCCGGCTCTCGGCTCTTGATCAGGTCGACCAACGCCTGGTTGCTCTGGGCCAACAGTCGAATGGCCGCGTTGAGCTCCACCTGGCCATCGGTCTGGGTTTGCAGGGCGGCGATCAAGCGGTTGATCGCGGCCAATTCTTCGTCGTTCATAGGCATCTTGGTTCCTGTATCGCTTCAGGTCGGTAATGGGGAGCTTCAACGGCGCGCAGTAGTGACGATCAAGACGCCAGTCCACTGGCCATGATCGAGCTGCGATATCCCGTCGCCGGGTCGCCAACGTGGGTCACTTGAGTAATCGACCAGCGCCCCTGCATATACGAAGGCCAGGTTTCATCCAGCACCAGCAAGCCTTCGGCAGCGAGCAAAGGGTTACCGGGGCAATCGATCTGCAGCTTCAAACCTTCACGGCCCACCCGGCGCAGTTCGCCTTCGGCCACGGCGCGGGCTTCGGCTTCGTTCTGGCAGCGCTGGCGCACGGTCTTGAACGGGGCAATCCCGACCTGGACCATGCGCTGCTTGCCAGCCCCGGAATCCCACCAGCTGACGCGGCTGCCCATGTACTTGGAGCGCGATTTTTCGTCGAGCTTGGCGGTGATAAAGGCCTGGTCTCCCGGGCGGTTGTCGTGTGTCACAGACAGCTTCACTTCGGGCAGCAACTGGCCGGTAAGGGACTTGGCCTGCCCCGCTTCGGCCAGCACGTAAAGCTCGTTAAACGGCTTGGTGACCGCGTTGTAACGCTTGGCCAGGCGGGTGATGAAGGCCATGTCGCTTTCGTTGGACTGGTCGATGTGCGCAATCGCAATGCCGTCCAGTGTCGGTGCCACTCGCGGTGAAAAACCATGGCGGCTGACCACTTGGCGAAACAATGCCCCCAAGGTAGTCGGCCCATGGCTGGCGGAGCGGCGCTGGCGATAGCCGCTTTTATCCGCCTCGCTGAAGGGCGCGGCGGTCGCCACGATCATCAGGCGCATCGGAAACAACACTGGGGTGCGTTGGGTGACAACAAACTCGCCTTTTTCCACCAAGCCGGTTTCCTGGTAACCGACGCGCAGGCCAATCTTGCCACTGAGGCTGGGCAAGCCCTCCAACCCTTCTATATTAAGGGTCAGTTCCAGGCGGTCAGTCTGGATACCCGCGGCGTCGGTGTGGCTCCAGTGCATCAGGCGTTGATTGAGCAGCGCCGCGTTGGCGCCGTAGAACTCTACGATCGGGGTAAATCCCTGTGCCATGCAGCCTCCTTAATCCCAGGCCAGAACGGGCCGTACAGCAGCCGGCCGGGCTTGCATCTCAGGCACGACCACCCATACGCCTGCCGGCAGTACCGGGCCGTATTCAGCCAGTTCAGGGTTCAAGCGCCAGAGGGTTTCTTCCGCCGCGTCATCGCAACGCCCCAGTTCGCGGTAGAGCAGCAGGTTGACCGAATCACCGGCAATACTTCGCACTCTACGCATTGACGTACTCCTCCAGCTCAAGGGTCCAGGTCATGACCATGGCAGTGCCGTCATCGATCACATTGCTTTGGGCTTCCACCACCGAATTGATCCGCCACAGGCCCCAGTTACGGCCGATACCGTCGACCAGCGGCAACGGCGCCCGCGCATTTTGCAGAGCGCGCAATTCGTCCAGGCGCTGCATGCCAACGGCGTACATGGCCGTGCCGCTGAAGGTGAGTTTTTCCAGCTTCTGGCCGCTCTGACGCGACTGCGGCTTGCTGGCAATAATCGCCAGGTCACTCCAGCCGCCGTCGCTGTTGCGGGCCAGTGTGGAATAGGCGAACCCTCGGGATAAGCCAAAAATAAAGTCGCCCAGCACCATTTGTTGTCGCATCAATCACCTCCTGAAGGATCGGCCAGTGCCGCGTTGCGCCGGATGCCCAGGGAATCGGTGACCATCGGCACGCATTGAAACTGCAGGGCCTGGATCACCTGATTGACCACTTGCTGGGCGTCCGCCGGATTAACGCCGGTGATCTGGATGCTCGGTGAGAGCGTGACCTGGACGTTGTCCGTTCGCGCGCTGTTGAGCTCTTTACTCAGCGCGTTCGGCGCAGGTAGACGATCGCCTGAACCGAACAACTTGTCCCCAAGCCAACTGCCGGCTTCGCTGCCGAGCAAGCCACCGATGGCGCCACCGACTGCGGTGCCAATGCCAGGGAAAACCAGCGTGCCGAGCGCGGCGCCGGCGGATGCTCCCGCCCAGGCGCCGCCAGCAGTGCTAAGGCCAGCACCGACGGCCTTGGCGTCGCCATTGCGTACGCCCTGGATCACATCCACGGCGGTGTCGACATACTTCAGCGGGCCAAGGCGGCGTACGGCGGACGATTCAAGCTTTGCGAGCGTCCCCGACAGTCCAGGGGCCAAACCCTTGGGCCCACCCTGTGCTGCGACTCGGTCTGCCGAAGCGGCTGCGTAAGAGGTCAATGAGTTGCCGGAAATACTGCGTGTAGTCTCGCTCACCCGTTTGCTGTCGAACGCTAGCTGCGGCTGGCCCATGATATTGACTGGCGGCGCAGCAGGGGCTGGCGTGACAGTAGGCTGCGATTTGAGATCCGTCCGCCTTCTGACCTCTGGGATTTTGACCTCGCGCGATTTTATTTGACGGGCCTTGTTACGCTTGCCGCGCGGCCTCCTGGGATTATCTTTGGGGCGTGCCTTCTCTTCTTTCCTGGCGGTCTCACCGACACTCTCTGGCAACTGTGCGGCAGCGCTATCAAGCGGGCCGCGAATCTGCGCAGGCACTGCTCCGGTGCAGCAACAGTCCTTGCCTTTTTCAGCGCCCTTGCCGTTATCGTCCTTGAGCCACTTGGCACCCTTCGGATACCTGGCAGCCACCGCATCAATCGCCTTGCCTGAAAGACGGTCTTTGGCTTTATCCCACAAACCGGTGAACACTTCCTTGCCGACGAACTTGACGGCATCGGTGGCCAGTTCAACACTTTTTTCCCCCCAGGACGGGGTAGCAGACGCAGGCTCGTCCTGCTTGCTTTCTGCGACTCCCGCGCGGACCTCTGCCGTCTTGGTTGCCAGCGAATTGGCGCTAATGAACAGCGTGCTGGTGAGCGTTTCCAGTGTTTCGCGCAACCGAATTTGCTCTTGGGCCAGAGCGTTGATGTCCACACTAACGGTGATCAGCGCCGAGGTCAGCTCCGGCAGCGGTTGCGGTTGGGGCTGGGGTTGCAGCTGGAGTTGCGGCTGCGGCTGCGGCTGCGGCAACAATAACGGCGACGATTGTGGCACCGATTCAAGGCTGACAGGCGCGGCGAGCTCTGCGGAAAACGGCGCCAGCACATTGCCCATTTCCGCATCGCCAAGCAGCCAACGCTTGTCCTCCTGAACGAGCCTGGTCCCAAATTGAGTCTCTTGCATCCCGCTTACTCCTGTTTAACGCCAAGGCGAGTGATCGCTATGTCGTAGCGGCGCAATGCTTTTCCGGCGTCCCAGTCGAGGATCTCCGCCTCATTGACCGAGTAGATCAGCGGCACCACATCGAGGATTACGTCGATGTCGCGCTGCGAAAGAAGTCCGCCGGTTGATTTAAAAAATCGTCGATACGCTCCTGCAGTTCCGTCCAGTCGGGCACGGTCAAACCGGCCAGGTCAGGGATCATCAGGCCGGTGCAATGGGCGGTGATGAATTCGGCGCGCTCTTTGTTGGTGGCGAGTTTTTTCATCACCTTGGTGGCGCGCAGGGCAGGCATTTCCAGCGGCAGTTCGGTCAGGGTTCGGCCGGCTGCGTTCAGGGGCAGTAGCAACTGGACGGGTTGGTCCTGGGGTGTCACTTCATCCGCATTCAGGAAGAACGACGTCGGGCGCGTCGACATCTCGTGTACGTACTGGGCAATGCTCACGTAATCAGGGCGCTTGAGCTGGTCGAGCTCTTTTTCCGACAGGCCAGTGGCGAGTTTCGCCAGTTCGAAAAACTGATCGTCCTCGTCATCACCGGCCCGGGCCAGCGCGTCTTTTTGCGCGGCGTAGAACAACGGTTTTAGCTGAACCTGCTGGATCGTCGCGCCGGTGTCGGCGGTGATCGGAGCCAGCAGGATGTGCAACGGTGGCATCCAGGCCATGGGGCAATTCCTTGTAGAACGGTATTGAAAAGCACGGGAATCCCAATCTGAGCGCGGTCTCTGTGGGAGCTGGCTTGCCTGCGATAGCATCAACTCGGTGCTCCAGACGCACCGAGTCGCCTGCATCGCGGGCAAGCCCGGCTCCCACATTGACCGTGCCCGCTTCGATTGCAGTTATCCTTACGGCATCAGCACGGCGCGGCGCGCATCGCCCAGAATGTCGACGCCGTTGAGCACGAACTTCTGGGTGCGCACGTCGATGTCGATCACCGAAACGCCATTTTCCAGACGGTTGTAGGTACGGCAGGACAGTTCCAGCGTGGTGGTAGCCTTGTCGCCCATTTTCAGCTTCGCCTCCTCCAGGGATTTGAGCTTGCCGCCGACGGTGTGGTAGGTGAAGTAGGTCTTCCCGTCCTGGTCCTGGCCGGCTTCACGCACGTTCAGCAGGATGTCGTCGCCCATGCGCACGCCCAGGGCCAGCATGATTTCCGGACCGGCACCTTGCAGCACCAGCTTGGCATTGAGCACCTTGCCGCTCTTGGCCATTTCCTCGGCGATAAAGCGACCGCCGGACATGGGCTCCATGTCGAACTCGATCTTCGGCGGGGTGAACTCTTCCACGGTTGCGGACAACGGCAGGCCTTGAAGGGTGGCCGCAATGGCCTGTCTGACTCGGTTGGTAAACATTAGAGAACGTCCTCCAGGAACTGCTCGATGATTTCATCGCGGGCGTTGAGTTGATAAACCATGTGTTCGTTCGGCGCGTAGCGGCCGTAGTCGATAACGATGAACCAGGTGCCGTTCTTGTACTTCTCGACGCTGTTCAATTCCGGGTGCAGGTATACGCTGCCGCCAGGGATGGTCTCGTCGGCCACCAGGGTTTGCAGCCAGTCGTTGATGCGCTTGACCTCCTGGTCCATGAAGGACTTGGTGAGGTTCTTGGCCATGGCTTTCTGGCCGGCCTTGACCAGCTTGCGGCTGATAGCATCTTCCAGGCCGACGTAGCTGATGAACTTGCCGGTGATGGAGCGGTTACCCAGCAGCGAGAAACCGCCGAGGATGGTGCGGGCGTAGTAGCTCACGCCGTAGCGGTTGAGCAGGTCCCCTTCGGTGGAGGTATCGAGGATGTTGTACTCGACCACGCGGGAAACGTCTTCGGCGAAGGTCACCTGGTTGCCCGGGCTTTCCCACTGTTTGACCTTGGCCAGTGCGGCGATGGCCAACGAGGATGGCGACAGGAATACGTTTTTCTTCGCGGCCTTGGAGTACACCGACGGCATGTTGTGCACCAGCAGGCAACGGTCGAAACCGAGGTCGGCACCGCCCAGCTCGCCGCTGTAGGTCACTTGATCGGCCACCGAAGCGTCCTTGCCATCCAGTACCACACGCGCCTTGATGCGCTTGCCGAAGGAGGCAAACTCACCGGCCACGGCCTTGGTGCCGGTAAAGCCTGGGGCGCCGATGATGGTCAGGTCTTCAGGCACGCTGCTCAGGGCCGCCAGGCCCAGCTTGCGGCCGGTGATCGGGTCGTTGCCGCCGATCACATTGTTGACCGTATCGGCCGGGGTGGCGCCTTCTTCGACGATGACCACGTAGACCGGCACCTTGACCACTTTGAGGATCTGGTACACCGCCTGGAACAAGGTGCCCGACTCGGTGCCGGTGGGGTCCAGCAGCGCCTGGGTGGTGAAGCTGTTGATACGGAACGGGGCGTTTTTCGGGATCGATGCGTGGGCGTTGGGGGCAGTGCCGACCAAGCCAATCACGTTATCGCCAAGGCCACCCATGGCCTCGGGTGATTCGGTGGCATTCACAGTGATGCCGTTGTGCTCGAAGTTCAAAACCTCAGCCATGATTATTCAGCCTTCTTGGGGGTGGAGTTGAGGACGCTGGTCAGTTCCAGGCGGCCAGCGGTGCGCAAGGCGGATGCTTCGACGTCCAGCAGTTCCAGTTCTTCGCCAGCGGTGGACCAATGGCCGTTGCCGATGGGGAATGGGATAAGGACGGTGTAGGTTTGGCGGGTGGGCATGGGTGAAAAATCTCCGGGTGGAAAATACAAAAGCCCCTGTTGAGGAGGGGCTTTGGGGAGGCGAAAAAAAACCGCTTTCGCGGTTATCAGTTATTTCAGGAAATCTGGTTTGGATGGCCAGAGCACTGCATCAGGGTTTTCTCCCTGATCTGGAATATCACGCAGTTTTTGACGATACTCAGCGAACAAGAGCTTATGGGTGTCGAGCATCGGATAGTCTGGCATTGCTGCATAATCACTCGCCGACAAGTCTTGATCCCTTGCCTTACGAATCATTTCCCACTTGATAATCGGATGAAGTTCAGCAGGTATAAATAGTGGTTTCATATTCTCTCCTCAGCCTAGGGCCAACATCGTTCCCCAATCACCTGGGTTGGTTACAACGCCTGTGCATGCCCCTGCGAGCATCACCTCAACAACGCCAGTTGACGAGGTGCGCATCGGGTGCAGATGGTAATAAGTTCCAAACAACTCTGTAGGAGAAATAACACTGGAGCACCAGCGCCATTTGCCTTTTTCAACGCCATTACTCCATGCTCCAGACACGTTACCCTCCAAAAGACGTACGAAGGCACCAACGGTAAGGTAGGAGTTCTGCGGTACTGCACCAGAGCCATTCGCGAGCGCCATATCGACAGTGTAAGGGAACGCGAGCCAAGGACTAGCGTCTGACACCGACCACTTCATTTGCCACAGATGTACCAACGTGCGCCAATAGTCGCTGGCCCTGATTTCAAAATTTGGATATTGCTCACGCACATCTGCCTGCACCTGAAGCAAGAAATCCACATCAGCTTGCGGGCGTCCGGCCGCTTGAGAGGCAGTGGTGATAGTTCGCAGCTTAGTCGGTGTCACTTCAGCGTGAATCCCCCAATTTTCAATCAGTGTTCCATCGGCATTCGGGGACAAATTGAAGTTCTTGGTGACCGCCAATCTTGGGAGTCTATTTTTCAACTCCGACAATTGAGCGTCGTACGCCTGGCGGGCATCGACTATCGCCTTGTCAATTTCTCCGACTTTTCCGGTAATGACGTTAGTCAAGTTATTTGCCGCGCTTACAACGGCAGCAAGTTGCTGTTCGGTACTCAAATGAATGCTCCTAAACGCCTGGATAGCGTCATGTAAAATAAATTGAAAACGCTCTATTTTCTTTCGACTTCCATCACTCGAAATAGAACCCCTACACCGCGTGCCATATTGTCTATGCTCGCAGCTGATAAGGCCGCAATTTCATCAGTCAATAGCACATTCAAATTGTCGCTACCCACCACAATCGTCACGCTATCCGTCGGCAACGGCGAAACATCCAACGTAAACTTCTGCAGCACCCGAGCCGCCGCCGCCTTATACGTCAGCAACTTCCCCGCCACGGAATACACCGCCAGCAAAGTCCCGCTTGCGAGGTAAAAACCGAACTCGCCAATCTCATATTCTCCGTCGCCATCAAACAGCGCGGCCATCCTGAGTTGGCGCTCGCCCAAGTCTTCGTAATCGACGATGGCCACCCGTTGTCGCTCGTCACGCAAGGCCACTTCTGTGCCGTCGGGGTTGTAGCGGCCGGTGCCGCCGCCGATGTGGGTGATTTGGCCTTTGAGGCCCTGGTTCTTTGCCTGCAGCACTTCATCCAAACCTTTGGAAGTGAAGCGCACCAGGCGCGTGATTTCATCTGTCATGGCTGCGCCCTGAGGTCGTAGTCGTTAATGGTGTAGTGCTGGGCAACCCCGGCACTGTTAAGCCGAGCAACCAGCGCCAATTCCGGCAACGCGCCGTTTAGATAAAACTCGCCATCGCTTAAAGGGGCGTCGAGCACTTGCGTGAATGCAAGGTGACCTTCGGTTTCATGCACGATGGTGATCGTCGCCTGATCGCGCTCACTCTTGGCCGCATTGATACGCCGGATCAGCCGGTTGTGATCGCCGCTGGACCAACTGCGCCCGATGATCGCCTGTACGTCGAAGGTGTAAGGCACACCCAAGGGGCGTTGCTGATACCAGGCGCTGATGTTGGGAGTGAAGCCCAATGACTCCACCGCATGACTCAGCGCCTTGGGCGTACCGGCCTGGCGCTGGATTTGCCAGGACAAGGCCACGGTCAGGCGCTTTTCCGCCTCGCTGGCTTCGGCATCCCATTCGCTGACGCCGCGGTCGGCGGCCAGGTACGGGAGGAATTCGCTGGGGGTTTGAAGTGGGTTCATCAGCGCTGGAAACGGCGGCGTGACGCGCTCAAGCAATGTGCCGAAGCCCAGGTCCAGGGCCTTTTCCAGCGGTGAACTGTTGGCCGGCAACAGACTCGCGTTGGGTTCACTCATAGCGTGCGCACCTCCACCTCGACACCCGTGCAATACGGGGCCTGGAACGCGGTGCTGACAATCGGCGCCAGCGGTTCCAGGATCTGCAGTTGCGTAGCACCGGCGCTGTGGATGGCGTAGTCGATCCAGCTGGGGTCGACCCGCCCTTCCAGCCGATGGCAGGACTCTGCGTAGTCTTGCAGCAGTTTCTGCGCCGCCACTTGGGTCAGCCCCGAGTCCGGGCCGGCGTTGATCTTGGCCACCACGCGAATTTTGTAGGGCTGAATTTGAGCGCCCTGGACGGTGACAAGATCGGTTTCGGGCCTTACATCCGGCCGTGCGAAATGTCGACGTACACCGTCAAGCAAGTCCGCAGACGGCGTGCCGTCGCCCTCGCGGGAAAGCACAGTGACCATGACTTCACCCGGTGCGGTGCGTCGGGCGTTGCCGTCCTTGACCTGGGCTGCATAACCATCTGGATCGAAGGTGTAGGTGACCGTCACCACACCCGGCGTCGCGCTCTGCACTTTCACCGCCGGGCGCTCGCCAAGGGTGAACACTTCGCGGCGATACTGCATCCGCGAGCCCGCTGCCGGGGCGTGGGGGGCCAGGTAGTAACGCAGGCGAGCGTCGTCGTCGCTTTCCAGGGTGGGCGGCACGGGCGGGAACGCCGCCGAGTCGCCAGGGTCGAGCACTTGGCGCTCCAGGCCCATATCGGCCAGGCGCGCATCCAGGTTGCTGCCGGTGGCCCACCACGCCAGCATCTGCTTGATGCGGGCGTTGTATTTACGCTCGTGGGTTTGCAGACGCACGCAAAACGCTTCCAGGGCCAGGGTCAGCAGTTCGCTTTCGTTGTCGAGGCTGGCCTTGAGTTTGAGCGCACTTTGCGGCGCGCGGGTGGCGACGTAGTCGATGACAAACGTCTTGAACTCGGCCAGCAACGGTTCGAACTCATCCACCTTGATGATGGTCGGTTCCGCCAGTTGGTTCTGGCCGGGGATCAACATGCTCATGTCACGACCTCGAAGGTTTGTTGGCGGTTTTTCCAGGTACCGGCAAACCGCAGCAGCAGGCCGGCGCCTTGGCGAGTGGCGACGATGACCTGGGGGTCAAAATCGCTGATGCCGTTATGGGTGTTGTAGAACGCCTGGGCGGCATGGCTCTGGGCGAGAATCAGCAGGTCGTCGCCGAGGTTTTGCCCGAGCAACTGCGGGATCAGCGAGCCATACAACGGACGCTTTTGCCGGGTGCCCACGGGGGTGGTCAGCGCTCGGGTGGCGCGCTGCACAAATTGCAGCCAGTCATCGACGGCTGCGCCGGTGTTCCTCTCGATTCCGAGCATGGGATGTCCTTATCGGGGGCTGATGACGCGTCCTTGATGGTCCACTACCGGGCCGCTGAAGTGAGCTCCGCCAGCATCCAGCAACAGGCTGGTGCCGCCGATTTGCAAAGTGATGCTCTGGGCATTCATGGTCAGGCTGGCAGCGCCGACTTTAATGTCGACCTGTTCACGGGAGCCGCTGACGGTGGTTGGGCCGTTGGCCCAGTTGAAAGTATGGCTGGCGTCGTCGTAGTCGCTTTGGGTGCCGTCTTGATGGCGACGCCGGGTCAGCGTCGCAACGCTGGAGACTGGCGGAAAGCGATCACTGTTGAGGCCGAACAGCGCCACTGACTGCACGCCGCCCTCCCCGCCACCGTAGTTAAGCAACAGGCATTGCTCGCCCACCGTTGGAATGCGGGTTTCCGTTTGCGCACCGGCGCTGGGGTTGAAAAAGCGGATCGCCGGGGTCAGCAAATCACCGTGGCTGACCTTGCAAGTGTTGCTCGCCGCGTCGACCTGCTGGCAAATGCCAATCCGGCAGAAGCTTTCAGCGCGGCGGTAAAGGTCTTCGAGTTGGGTCTCCATCTCTGCCAGGCGTTCGACGATCGGTCCCAATTGCATGCGTAACAGCGCGTCGAACATGGGCTACTCCGCCAGTGGTTTGTATTGGGCCGGGTCGTCGATGTTGGAGACGTCCCAGGTGCAGGCAAACAGCGGCTGGCCTGTAGGATCTTCAAGTAACGGCGGCCCCAGATAGAGGGTTTGAGTGAAGGAAACCGTCCAGGTGTCGTAGTCCGCATCAAGGGTGCTGCGCACAGCCGGAGCGGCGACGATATTTGCGGGCAAATCGCACTGTGCCTGGGGCAGGTCCCAACGGTTATCCAGCACAAGGTCCATGAGTTGGCTGGCCAGGTCGCAGGCATCGAACGGCAATGCCCCGGGGGCGACCATGGCCCTGAGTGAAATGCTCAGCACGTGAGCCTTGCGCCCTTCGCGAGAGCGAATGCCCGGGCCATTGCCTTCGACTGTGACCTGCACACCGGTTTTTTCAGTGTCGCCCTGGAAGTCCTGATGACTGCCGACCTTGAGGTCCGGGAAGGCTGCATGCAGCGCAGCGCCCACGGCCTGGGGCAGTTGGGATGGCTTTTCGATAAGCGTCATTTTATGTAGCGTCCTTGCAACGATTACTGCGGGTCCTGGCGGGAGCCTTGGTTGATCCCGATGCGCTTGGCCGCCCACCGCTCATAAAGGCCGATAGCCACGTCGGCACCGGCCATGGCGGTCAGGCAACCAATGGCGCCGGCGGTCCAGATCGACATCCCCGCTGCGTAGCACAGCATCAGAGCCGAAACCCCGCAGACCATGCACGCCCCGGAACGCAGGGCCAGGCGTCGGATCAGCGACCAACCGCGAGCCCCTTCCTTATCGGCGCGCCACATCTCGCCGGATACGCCGCCGATCACGGCCAATACGATGACCAGCCAGATAGGCATTTCCGCTAACGCTTGCTGTTCATTTGTCATGTCACGCCTCCTGGCTGAGCATTTAATAATCCATATTTCATTTACAGATGCTTCGATAGGTAGGCATTCCAAAAAGCCCGGTTGCCCGGGCTTTTCAGTAATGCTGTCCTCGGACTTTCGGCGCTACTGGCGCGGTACGGTCCTTTCCTCAATGTTTTTCCGACCACGATCCCTGTCTGCCGGATAACTGCTTCTGGTGCTTTACGCTGCACACCCGGGTCAGTTGCCAACCCTCTGAACCGTCAAGGCCGGTTCATCGCTGCCTGTTTTTGAAGCGTTGAGACTAAAGAGCGTCGGCATCCTTGCCGGTGTTGCCTGGCATCCCTGCCATCGCTTCGATGGCGTCCTTGCCGATGTTGCGTGCCTTCCTTGTCTTCCTTGGCAGCATCCTTGCCGCCTCCACCAGGCCTTGTTGGCTGGCTTGAGGTGAAGAATATGCATGTATGCATATACAGTCAATGCACAAATGCATTTATTTTTACATCGAGTATGCACGCATGCATTCCGAGCCTTGCGGGCTTGGGGTTTGGCGGTTTTCTGCGGGCGAAAAAAAACCCGCTCATGGGCGGGTTTCGTCTTACGCGGGGACGTTAACGGGCGTACATGCCCCACCAGAAAACATGACCGAGGATGCTGATCTGCTCATCCTGGATATCCTGGAAGCTGTAGTCCTCATCCGGATGCTCATCACGGTTGAAACTGCGCAGGCGAATCCCGGAAGGCAGGCGGTAGAGCTGTTTGACCCGCAGCTGGCCGTTGTGATTGATGGCATACAGATCACCATCGACGATGTCGCCAATGCCGCTTTTACCGGCGTTCACGCCAACCGTGGCGCCGTCGCGCAGTACCGGCAACATGCTGTTGCCGCGTACCGTCACGCACTTGGCCTGGTCGAACTGCACGCCGTTATGCCGCAGACTGCGCTTGCCGAACCGCAGGCTGGCCTTCTCGCTTTCCTCGATGACGAATCTTCCTGATCCAGCAGCCAATTCAACCTCGCGCAGAAAGGGGATCGACACCTCGTCATCATTGACGGGGGTGTCGTCGTCCCACAGGCTTATGTCCTTGAGTTCCGAATGCATCGGGTCGCGCCCGTCATCGCGCAAGGCTCCCACCGCAGCGCGCCCGCGCAGTTGGTCGGTGCTCACGCGAAAATACTCGGCGATACGGGAGATGTGTTTATCCGACGGATCAACGATCTTGCCGCTGAGGATCCGGGACAGTGTGGATTGAGGCACGCCGGTGCGCCGATGAAGCTCCGTGGGGGAGATCCGGTCGCGATCCAGCAGCTCTCTTAAGACGATAGAAACATTGCGTTTTTGCATAACGCGGATAGTGACGGGAGTTTTTAAGGATGGCAAATGCTAATTTGCATATTTATGCATTAAACATCCAATTGTGTTTAGCCTGAAACAAAATACTGTATATCCAGACAGTTAAATACTCACTATTATTGCGAGCGCCTGAGGTAAGACGCGGCAAATGAACAGCCTCCCTTGCTTATCGACAATTCAGGGGCTATGTATAAAACTCGTCAATCACCTAGCCAGCAACGACGGAGGTGCTCATGGCTTATTCAGCGCTAGCTGTTGCTAACGCCTTCATTGAACGCGCGAAGGAAGGCAAGGTTTCGGGCCTGACCCCGATGAAGCTGCAGAAACTGCTGTTCTATACACAGTCCTGGCATTTGCGCGAGCGAGACCAGCCCCTGATGGATGACCACTTCGCCCGCTGGCAATATGGCCCGGTCATTCCGTCGCTTTACCATGAGCTGAAATCCTACGGTAATCGCCCGGTGACCTCACTGCTCAGCAACCTGAAGCCCGACGCCGAAGACATTGTCTTCGTTACACCGAGGGTTCCGGAGAGCGATACCTATACCCATCGTTTGATTGACCGGATCATTAACAAATACGGCAAATGGTCCGGCACCCAACTGTCCAACCTGTCCCACGAGGACGGCACAGCCTGGGCCCTCAAGGGCGCCGACGGCTCCGCCATAGACTGGGAAGACATGGCAGCACTCATTCACCCAAAGAGCCGTATCCGTGAGTGAAGAACTCGACAACCTGGAACTCACCCTGCCCCCCGTGGCAGGGCCTGACCAGGACTCCCAGGCCGGTGGCGAGCAAGCCATAGGCACCGACGATGAAAGAAGCCAGAACCTCAAAGACCAGAAAGCCGAGCGGCAACTGCGCAAGAAGTATGCGGGGCGTGCGTTTTGGTTTGCTGCCTGCGGCGTGATCTTCTGGGCGGTCCTGCTGGTGTGGAATGGCTGGTCGACGTATTACTCGGGTAAAGCGCCGTTCTCGGACAATGTATTGATTGCCATCACTACGGCGACTTCAATCAACTTGTTTGCGGCGTTTCTTGGGGTGATCAGAGGGTTGTTTCCGGCCAGTGGGCGTAGATCCAAATAGCTTGGTCGTATTCACGATCTGCATCCTGCATTGAGATATGAAAAGTCAGCTCATCATCTTCCAGGCACTGACCGGATTGTTTAACGCTGCTGCAATGCCTGATTAAACCGCTAACCTGTGGCGAGGGAGCTTCTTGAGGCGACGCCGCTTTCGCGTTTTACCTGGCCGTTTGCGACCTGCGAAGGGCCGACCTCGCGTGTTAACCTTGCCTCCATCGCAAAAAATGCTGGGCCAAGCGCCCCCTTTGCCCCATCACTTTCAACGAATTTGCCTACTACCCAATGAGTAAAAACACTTCAGACCTGTCCTCCCACACCCCGATGATGCAGCAGTACTGGCGCCTGAAAAACCAGCACCCTGATCAGTTGATGTTCTATCGCATGGGCGACTTCTACGAGATCTTCTATGAAGATGCGAAGAAGGCCGCCAAGCTGCTGGACATTACCCTGACCGCGCGCGGGCAGTCGGCGGGGCAGTCGATTCCGATGTGTGGCATTCCTTATCACTCGTTGGAAGGCTACCTGGTCAAGCTGGTCAAGCTGGGCGAGTCGGTGGTGATCTGTGAGCAGATCGGCGACCCGGCCACCAGCAAAGGGCCGGTGGAACGTCAGGTGGTGCGCATTATTACGCCGGGCACGGTGAGTGATGAGGCACTGCTGGATGAGCGTCGCGATAACCTGATCGCTGCGGTGTTGGGCGATGAGCGTCTGTTCGGCCTGTCGGTGCTGGATATCACCAGCGGCAACTTCAGCGTGCTGGAGATCAAGGGCTGGGAGAACCTGCTGGCGGAGCTGGAGCGTATCAACCCGGTGGAGTTGTTGATCCCGGATGATTGGCCCAAGGACTTGCCGGCGGAGAAACGTCGTGGGACCAAGCGGCGTGCACCGTGGGATTTCGAGCGTGATTCGGCGCTGAAAAGTCTGTGCCAGCAGTTTTCGGTGCAAGACCTTAAAGGTTTTGGCTGTGAAACGCTGACCCTGGCCATCGGCGCTGCTGGCTGCCTGCTCAGCTACGCGAAGGAAACCCAGCGCACCGCCCTGCCCCACTTGCGCAGTCTGCGTCATGAACGCCTGGACGATACCGTGGTGCTCGATGGCGCCAGCCGTCGCAACCTGGAATTGGATACCAACCTGGCCGGCGGGCGCGATAACACCCTGCAATCGGTGGTCGACCGCTGCCAGACCGCGATGGGCAGTCGCTTGCTGACTCGTTGGCTGAACCGTCCGCTGCGGGACTTGACCGTGCTGCAAGCGCGTCAAACCTCTATTACCTGCCTGCTCGATGGCTATCGCTTTGAAAAGCTGCAGCCGCAACTCAAAGAAATCGGTGATATCGAGCGTATCCTGGCGCGGATCGGCCTGCGCAATGCACGACCCCGCGACCTGGCGCGCCTTCGTGATGCCTTGAGCGCCCTGCCGCAGTTGCAACTGGCAATGACTGAGTTGGACACGCCTCACTTGCAACAGCTGGCGGTGACTGCCGGCACTTACCCGGACCTCGCGGCGCTGCTGGAAAAAGCCATCATCGACAACCCGCCCGCGATCATCCGTGACGGCGGCGTGTTGAAAACCGGCTACGACAGCGAGCTGGATGAGCTGCAGTCCCTGAGCGAAAACGCCGGCCAGTTCCTGATCGACCTGGAAGCCCGCGAAAAAGCCCGCACCGGTCTGGCTAACCTGAAGGTGGGCTACAACCGCGTGCATGGCTACTTTATTGAGTTACCGAGCAAGCAAGCGGAGTCGGCGCCTATCGATTATCAACGTCGCCAGACGCTCAAGGGTGCCGAGCGTTTTATCACCCCAGAGCTCAAGGAGTTCGAAGACAAGGCGCTGTCAGCCAAAAGCCGCGCCCTGGCCCGGGAAAAGATGCTTTACGAAGCCTTGCTCGAGGATTTGATCAGCCGTTTGGCGCCATTGCAGGACACTGCGGCCGCCCTGGCGGAGCTGGATGTACTGAGCAACCTCGCCGAACGAGCGCTGAACCTTGACCTGAACTGCCCACGGTTTGTCAGCGAGCCATGCATGCGCATTGTGCAAGGTCGCCACCCGGTGGTGGAGCAGGTATTGACCACGCCGTTCGTCGCCAACGACCTGTCGCTGGACGACGATACCCGCATGTTGGTGATCACCGGTCCGAACATGGGTGGTAAATCCACCTATATGCGCCAGACCGCGTTGATCGTGTTGTTGGCCCATATCGGCAGCTTTGTGCCGGCGGCCAGTTGCGAGCTGTCCCTGGTGGACCGCATCTTCACGCGGATCGGCTCCAGTGATGACCTTGCGGGTGGCCGTTCGACCTTTATGGTGGAAATGAGCGAGACCGCCAACATCCTGCACAACGCTACCGAGCGCAGTCTCGTGCTGATGGACGAAGTGGGTCGCGGCACCAGCACCTTCGACGGCCTGTCCCTGGCTTGGGCGGCGGCCGAACGCCTGGCGCATTTGCGCGCTTATACACTGTTTGCCACGCACTACTTCGAACTCACGGTGTTGCCGG
The DNA here is from genome assembly GCF_020790195.1 of Pseudomonas sp. HN8-3. Classification (NCBI taxonomy): domain Bacteria; kingdom Pseudomonadati; phylum Pseudomonadota; class Gammaproteobacteria; order Pseudomonadales; family Pseudomonadaceae; genus Pseudomonas; species Pseudomonas sp. HN8-3. Next base: position 1,310,048 of record NZ_CP086206.1, on the reverse strand, counting down.
AAAGCGAGCCACTGGTGGCCAACGTGCATCTCAATGCCACCGAGCACAATGAGCGCATCGTGTTCCTGCACCATGTGCTGCCAGGGCCGGCGAGCCAGAGCTATGGCTTGGCCGTAGCACAGTTGGCCGGCGTGCCGAATGACGTGATTACTCGCGCCCGCGAACACCTCAGCCGCCTGGAAACCACAGCCCTGCCCCATGAAACCGTGGTCGCCAGCCCTACCAAGGCCAGCAAGAAACCCGCCGCGCCGCACCAGAGCGATATGTTCGCCAGCCTGCCCCATCCGGTGCTGGATGAGTTGGCAAAGCTTGATCTGGATGACTTGACGCCGCGTAAAGCGCTCGAAATGTTATATGCACTGAAGACTCGGATATAACGCAGACGCTTGCAAGCTGATAGAATCTCGCGCGGTTTGGGATGCTGCGGGCTTTTAGCCTGGTCCGCAGACTATCGCTCTCAAACCTCGCGAACCCCACCACAAGGGGTTTCGCTGCCGCCGCCTGAGGAGAAAATTAGAAATGACCTTCGTCGTCACCGACAACTGCATCAAGTGCAAGTACACCGACTGCGTAGAAGTGTGTCCGGTGGACTGCTTCTACGAAGGCCCGAACTTCCTGGTTATTCACCCGGATGAGTGCATCGACTGCGCCCTGTGTGAACCAGAATGCCCGGCCGTCGCGATTTTCTCCGAGGACGAAGTGCCTGCGGAGATGCAGGAGTTTATTCAGCTGAACGTCGAGTTGGCGGAAATCTGGCCGAATATCACCGAGCGCAAAGACCCGATGCCCGATGCAGCGGAGTGGGATGGCAAAAAAGGTAAGATTGCAGACCTCGAACGCTGATAGCGTCGCCGCCCCCAAAAGGCCCCTTGCGGGCCTTTTTGCGTTTCTGATGGAGCGTTTTTACTTTTCTACAGGCGAAAAAAGGGGCGGTATGACCCGCCCACATTTTTTCCCTAGTCCCTGTATTCCTTTTCATCATCCTGATGAATCGCATCCTGCGACGTTCCTTCAAACCATCGTTCCTTGATGGCTGTGTCAATCCGTGGACACAGCGCTGATGTTAGAGGGTTCGAAGATAAGTTCAACGCGACCCGGTTCGATCGACTGGCACGCTCTGACACCTAAACACAGATAAATAAGTCTTGTTTTTCAATGAGATGAAAAAAGTCTCAAAAAAATCGAGACGTCCATGCATGATAAAAAAACCGATCGCTTACGCAAAGGTAAGCAAATGCTTACACGCACAATTGCGGAAAAGGGCAATAAGCCTCATTGCCCCCACCGCTTACTGTTGAAAGGCATCAGTCGTCACTGACAGTAATGGTCGGCATCGCCGGCGCAGCAGCTTCCTGCAAGACAATTCTCGCGCCGACATGCCGGGCCAGTTCCTGGTAGATCATCGCGACCTGCCCGTCCGGTTCGGACGCCACGGTTGGTTTGCCACCATCTGCCTGTTCACGAATGCCCATCGCCAGCGGCAACGAAGCGAGCAGCTCGACACCGTATTGGGTCGCGAGCTTTTCGCCCCCACCTTCACCGAACAGATGCTCGGCGTGACCACAGTTGGAGCAGATGTGCACCGCCATGTTTTCCACGACGCCGAGCACCGGGATATTGACCTTGCGGAACATCTCGACGCCTTTCCTGGCGTCCAGCAGCGCGAGGTCCTGAGGCGTGGTGACGATCACCGCACCGGCCACCGGCACTTTTTGCGCCAGGGTCAGCTGGATGTCGCCGGTGCCTGGCGGCATGTCGATCACCAGGTAATCGAGGTCGCCCCAGGCGGTCTGTGTGACCAATTGCAGCAGCGCCCCGGAAACCATCGGCCCGCGCCAGACCATCGGCGTGTTGTCATCGGTAAGAAAGGCCATGGACATCACTTCCACACCGAGCGACTCGATGGGTACAAACCATTTCTGATCCTTGACCTTCGGCCGCGTGCCTTCGGCGATGCCGAACATCACGCCTTGGCTTGGGCCGTAGATATCGGCGTCGAGAATCCCCACCCGCGCGCCTTCGCGGGCCAGGGCCAGGGCCAGGTTGGCCGCGGTGGTGGATTTGCCCACGCCACCCTTGCCGGAGGCCACCGCCACCACGTTCTTGACGTTGGCCAGGCCCGGGATCTGCGCCTGGGCCTTGTGCGGGGCGATCACGCATTGGATATCGACCTTGGCCGAACCCACGCCGTCGATGCCCTCAATGGCCATTTGGAGCATCTGCGCCCAGCCGCGTTTGAACAAGCCTGCGGCATAGCCCAGTTGCATCTGTACCGACACCTGGTCGCCCTGGACCTCGATGCTGCGCACACAACCGGCACTGACCGGGTCCTGGTTCAAATAAGGGTCGGTGTACTGGCGAAGAACGGCTTCCACCGCTGCGCGATTGACGGCGCTCATGGGCTACTCCCGAAAAAAGACTGACTGAAACAGGCGGCTATCCTAACCGTTCCGGCGGTTGAACGGCACGCTTTCGAGGTTCCGGAAGATTCTGAAACAGCGTCACGGGGTGAAATAAATTTCCCGGCGCTTTATAGTGGCCGACCTCCGTTTCATCAAGTAGCCGAGCCCCATGTCCGAGCCACGCAAGATCCTCGTCACCAGCGCCCTGCCCTATGCCAATGGTTCCATCCATCTTGGCCATATGCTTGAGTACATCCAGACCGATATGTGGGTGCGCTTCCAGAAGCATCGCGGCAATCAATGCATTTATGTCTGCGCGGACGACGCCCACGGTTCGGCCATCATGTTGCGCGCCGAAAAGGAAGGTATCACCCCGGAACAACTGATCGCCAACGTGCAGGCTGAACACAGCGCCGACTTTGCCGAGTTCCTGGTGGACTTCGACAACTTCCATTCGACCCACTCCGACGAAAACCGCGAGTTGTCGAGCCAGATCTACCTGCGGTTGAAGGAAGCCGGGCACATCGACCAACGTTCGGTGACCCAGTATTTCGACCCGGAAAAGAAGATGTTCCTGGCCGACCGCTTCATCAAGGGCACCTGCCCCAAATGCGGCACCGAAGACCAGTACGGTGACAACTGCGAAAAATGCGGCGCGACCTACGCACCGACCGACCTGAAGGATCCCAAGTCGGCGATCTCCGGTGCCACTCCGGTGCTCAAGGACTCGCAGCACTTCTTCTTCAAGCTCCCGGATTTCCAGCAAATGCTGCAAACCTGGACGCGCAGCGGTACCTTGCAGGACGCCGTGGCCAACAAACTCTCCGAATGGCTCGACAGTGGCCTGCAGCAGTGGGACATCTCCCGCGACGCGCCATACTTCGGCTTCGAGATCCCGGGCGAGCCGGGCAAGTACTTCTATGTATGGCTGGACGCGCCGATCGGCTACATGGCCAGCTTCAAGAACCTGTGCGACCGCACCCCGGAGCTGGACTTCGACGCGTTCTGGGGCAAGGACTCCACTGCCGAGCTGTACCACTTCATCGGCAAGGACATCGTCAACTTCCACGCGCTGTTCTGGCCGGCGATGCTTGAAGGCTCGGGCTACCGCAAGCCGACCGGCATTGCCGTGCACGGCTACCTGACGGTGAACGGGCAGAAAATGTCCAAGTCCCGTGGCACCTTTATCAAGGCGCGCACCTACCTGGACCACCTGTCGCCTGAATACCTGCGCTACTACTACGCATCCAAGCTGGGCCGGGGTGTCGACGACCTGGACCTGAACCTGGAAGACTTCGTACAAAAGGTCAACTCGGATCTGGTGGGTAAAGTCGTCAACATCGCCAGCCGTTGCGCCGGTTTTATCCACAAGGGCAACGCCGGTGTACTGGTAGCAGAGAACGCCGCACCGGAACTGACCGACGCCTTCCTGGCCGCCGCACCAAGCATCGCCGACGCCTATGAGGCCCGCGACTTCGCCCGCGCCATGCGCGAAATCATGGGCCTGGCCGACCGTGCCAACGCCTGGATCGCCGACAAGGCCCCGTGGTCGCTGAACAAGCAGGAAGGCAAGGAAGCTGAGGTTCAGGCTATCTGCGCCACCGGCGTCAATCTGTTCCGCCAGTTGGTGATCTTCCTCAAGCCGGTGCTGCCATTGCTGGCCGCCGATGCCGAGGCGTTCCTGAATGTGGCGCCGCTGACCTGGAACGATCACGCCACCTTGCTCGGTAATCATCAGTTGAACGCGTTCAAGCCCTTGATGACCCGCATTGACCCGGTGAAAGTCCGGGCCATGACCGATGCTTCGAAGGAAGACCTGGTCGCCAGCCAGACCGATACCGGCCAATCTGCGCCTGCGGGCAATGGCGAACTGGCCAAGGACCCGATTTCTCCGGAAATCGATTTCGACGCCTTTGCCGCCGTGGACCTGCGCGTAGCACTGATTATCAAGGCCGAAGCCGTGGAGGGCGCCGACAAGTTGCTGCGCCTGACATTGGATATCGGTGACGAACAGCGCAACGTGTTCTCCGGGATCAAGAGCGCTTACCCGGACCCGTCCAAGCTCGATGGGCGCCTGACCATGATGATCGCCAACCTCAAGCCACGGAAAATGAAGTTTGGCATTTCCGAAGGCATGGTGATGGCGGCGGGCCCTGGCGGCGAAGAAATCTACCTGCTGAGCCCCGACAGCGGCGCCAAGCCGGGCCAACGCATCAAGTAATTCCTGCAAAATGCCCCGCTGTTGCCACGGCGGGGCTTTTCAGCTTGCCCACCTCCCTGGGCCGGGCGTCAACGCTATGATCACAGCATGAACCTCATTCAACGTATCGACGCGCTGCTGCCGCAGACTCAATGCGGCAAGTGCGGGCACCCGGGTTGCAAGCCTTATGCAGAAGGCATCGCCAGGGGCGAGGCCATCAACAAGTGCCCGCCCGGTGGGCAGGAAACTATCGCCGGGCTTGCGCAACTGCTACACCTGCCAGCGCTGGACCTGGACACCAGCCGCGGGGAAGCGCCCGCGCAGATTGCCTATATCCGTGAGGCCGAATGCATCGGTTGTACCAAATGCATCCAGGCTTGCCCGGTGGACGCCATTGTGGGCGCCGCCAAGCTGATGCACACCGTGATTACCGACGAGTGCACCGGTTGCGACCTCTGTGTCGCCCCCTGCCCCGTCGACTGTATCGAGATGCGTGCGCTCGCTGACGTACTGCCTATCGTGGGCGGCTTGGCAGGCACCGATGACGAGCGGCGTGAACGCGACCTCAAACGTGATCGGGCGCGACGGCGTTTCGAACAACGCAACGCCCGCCTGCAACGTGAGGAAGCCTGCAAGCTCGCCGAACGCCTGACACGGGCCAAACGCGCAGCTGCGGTGGAAACGACACAGGTCAATAATCATCAGGCCGCTCAGGACGCCGCGATCAAGCAGGCCAAAATCAGCGTCACCATGAGTCGCGCTCAATTGCACAAATCGTTGAAGGCGTTTGGGCATCCCCCGACCTTTGAGCAACAGTCGCAATTGATTATGCTGCAACGGCAGTTCGAGGCTTGCGAACAGGCGCTTGCCGCGCTGGAGGCCAACAGTGCGCCGCCGACAACGCCCCCCAAGAGCGCCGACCTCAAGCGTGCAAAAATCCAACTGGCCATGCGCCGAGCCGAGTTGAAAAAGGCCCAGGCCGAGCAGGCTGGCGAGCAGCAACTGGCAGCCTTGAGCGCTGCGTTGAACGCCGCCGAGCAGACGCTGCAGGATGCCGAGGCCAACACCGACGCCTGAACCTGCGCTTTGCATTGCTAACATCACGTCGACCGCCAGCAAGGAAACGTCCGCCCCTATGAATGCCGCAAAACGCCTGGAAATCTTCCGCAGGTTTCATGAAGACAATCCGGAACCGAAAACCGAACTGGCCTACTCCTCCCCTTTCGAATTACTGATTGCGGTGATCCTGTCAGCCCAATCCACGGACGTCGGTGTCAACAAGGCCACGGCGAAGCTGTATCCCGTGGCCAATACCCCGGCCGCGATTTACGCCCTGGGTGTGGAAGGTTTGTCCGAGTACATCAAGACCATCGGCCTGTATAACAGCAAGGCCAAGAATGTGATCGAAACGTGCCGCCTGCTGGTAGAGCTGCATGGTGGTGAAGTCCCGAAAACGCGCGAAGCCCTGGAAGCCTTGCCAGGGGTGGGCCGCAAAACGGCCAACGTGGTACTCAATACCGCATTCCGGCAGTTGACCATGGCTGTGGATACGCACATCTTCCGGGTCAGTAACCGAACCGGCATTGCGCGGGGCAAAAATGTGGTCGAGGTGGAAAAGCAACTGATGAAGTTCGTGCCCAAGCCGTATTTGCTCGACTCCCATCATTGGCTGATCCTGCATGGGCGCTACGTTTGCCAGGCTCGCAAGCCCCGCTGCGGCAGCTGTCGCATCGAAGATCTGTGTGAATACAAGGACAAGACGTCCGACGATTGAGCGACCATTGATTTTTTTGATCAGTCGATTGAAAAAATCTTTTTTACCCGTTCGCAGATTATCGCTATAAGGAGCCCCAATGGCAGTCTTAGCCCGGAGTTAATCTTATGAGCGCTGGCAAAGAACAACTGGAAGTGGAAGACGACCTCGCTGAGTCGGATGAGGACGCGGTAGAGACACCTGTAGAGGTAGCCAAGACCAATTTGAGCAAACGTCGCACTATCGACAATCTTCTGGAAGAGCGACGCTTGCAAAAACAGCTGGCCGATTACGACTTCGATCTGTGATCGATGCGTGAACGACCGGAAGCCTCCCTGACGGAGGCTTTTTTCTGCCGGATACACGGGTTTTGAGCGGTGCAACGTCCTCCTACACCAAGCCGTTGCGCTGGGCCAACTCGATCAGGTCCACAAGGGAGCGGGCATTGAGCTTGAGTAGCAGGCGAGTCTTGTAGGTACTGACGGTTTTGTTACTGAGGAACATGCCGTCGGCAATCTCCTTGTTGGTTTTGCCACGTGCCAGTTGCTGCAGCACCATCATCTCTCGCCCCGACAAGCGTTCAACCATTTCAGCTTCGCTGGCGTTGCCCATGGTTGAACGCACTGAATTGAGCGCCTGGTTCGGGAAGTAGCTGTAGCCGGAGAGCACCGCCTTGATGGCGCTCAACAACTCGGTAAGATCCTGCTGCTTGCAGACATAGCCGGCCGCCCCTGCCTGCATGCAGCGCATGGAAAAATGGCCAGGGGCCTGGGACGTCAGCACCAGCACCTTGAACGATATGGCTTGCTTGGTTGAAGCCAACCGGCAAATCACCTCCAGGCCGTCGAGCTTGGGGATTCCGATATCCAGTATCACAATATCCGGCATGTGTTCCCGTGCAAGTTGCAACGCATCGACACCGTTATCGGTCTCGGCAACGACCTCATAACCATGACGCTCCATTAGCATGCGCACAGCAAGACGAATGACGGGATGATCATCCACGATCAGCACTTTATTCATGAGAAAGTCCAATTTCGCTGTTCGAATTATTTAGAGCAAACACAATAGCCTAGTCGATTACTAGTTGGCATAGCATTCCACCCCGAGCAACGGCAGGGAGAGACCCAACCCACAGGAAGATAGGAATTAGCCTACAAAAAATCGCAAACTTAGATGTATAGGGCTTTATGGATGCTTTCAGACTTTTCTCGACGCGCACATATTTTGAGTGAAATGTCCTTGGCATAAGCCTATGAAGGTAAACGCACCGCACAAGACTTTCAGGAAATACCCCTTGCCTGGAGCCTGGCTGCACGCAGAACGACAAGGAAAGCCCGTCTGTATTAGTTCCATTTAACATATTTATAGATTTCCATAATTCCTACAGAAAATTCAACGAATAACCTCGCTATTGCAGTTACATGAGTGAATTTTCTGTCAGACATAGTTCCTCAGCAGATGTAAAAAATCATTCAGCGTTAAAAACAAAACGCAAAAAAGTAAAACAACCAGTAAAGTTTCAGAAAAAACACACTCAAGCACCCGCTAAACACTGATAAACATCATTGCCCTATTTATGTTCATCCAATAATAAACAAGCAAAAAAAATGGCCCCTTGGATAAGGGGCCATTTTTCACAACCGAGGCAACACTCAGAACAACGAGCGCCCCTTGTTGGCAGCAATCCGCATACGCAGGGCGTTCAGCTTGATGAAGCCCGCCGCATCCGCCTGGTTATAGGCGCCACCGTCTTCTTCAAACGTCGCAATGTTGGAGTCGAACAGCGACTCATCGGATTTACGACCCGTGACGATCACGTTGCCCTTGTAGAGTTTCAGGCGCACAACGCCGTTCACGTGGGCCTGGGAGGCGTCGATCATCTGTTGCAGCATCAGACGCTCAGGGCTCCACCAGTAACCGGTGTAGATCAGGCTGGCGTACTTGGGCATCAGCTCGTCTTTAAGGTGGGCGACTTCACGGTCCAGGGTGATGGATTCGATGGCACGGTGAGCACGCAGCATGATGGTGCCGCCCGGGGTTTCATAGCAGCCGCGGGACTTCATGCCCACATAGCGGTTCTCGACGATGTCGAGACGGCCGATACCATGCTGGCCACCGATACGGTTGAGGGTCGCCAGCACGGTGGCCGGAGACATTTCAACGCCGTCCAACGCGACGATGTCGCCGTTGCGGTAAGTCAGTTCCAGATACTGTGGCTTGTCTGGAGCGTTCTCCGGGGAGACGGTCCATTTCCACATGTCTTCTTCGTGCTCGGTCCAGGTGTCTTCCAGCACGCCGCCCTCATAGGAGATGTGCAGCAGGTTGGCGTCCATCGAGTACGGCGACTTCTTCTTGCCATGACGCTCGATCGGGATCGCGTGCTTTTCAGCGTAATCCATCAGCTTTTCACGGGAGAGCAGGTCCCATTCACGCCAAGGGGCGATCACTTTTACCCCTGGCTTGAGTGCATAGGCACCCAGTTCGAAACGCACCTGGTCGTTGCCCTTGCCAGTGGCGCCGTGGGAAATGGCATCAGCGCCGGTTTCGTTGGCGATCTCGATCAGACGTTTGGCGATCAGCGGACGTGCGATGGAGGTACCCAGCAGGTACTCACCTTCGTAGACAGTGTTGGCGCGAAACATCGGGAATACGAAATCGCGGACGAACTCTTCGCGCAGGTCGTCAATGTAGATCTCTTTCACGCCCATGGCTTGCGCCTTGGCACGTGCAGGTTCGACCTCTTCGCCCTGACCCAGGTCAGCGGTGAAGGTCACCACCTCACAGTTATAAGTATCCTGCAGCCACTTGAGGATCACCGAAGTGTCCAGGCCGCCGGAATACGCGAGAACGACCTTGTTTACGTCGGCCATGCCATCACTCCACGGGGTTGTACGGAAAGGCAACGATTCTACCGATCAAAACCGCGAAATTACAGGGGCGCGACAGCAAATGAAGATAAAGCGACAGATTATGTCGAGTGGGCGACCGATCGTCGCACCTACGAGGTAGCCGCCGGGTTGCTCGGTACCGTGGCTTGGGATGCCGGTTTCTCGGGGGCAGCGACCCGCTCAAGCTGGATATTCACACGGCGGTTGCGGGCGCGGTTGGCGGCACTGGTGTTGGGTGCCAGAGGGTAGCTCTCGCCGTGGAAACGCAGGGTGATCTGCGATTCCTGAATGCCATTGGCCTTGAAGTAATCCATCACCGCCAGGGCGCGGCGGCGCGAGACGTCGCGATTGGTCAGGCGATTGCCACTGTTATCCGAGTGGCCGTTCAACTCGACATGATTGACGGTAGGGTCGGCCTTCATGAACGCAAGAATCACAGACAGCTTCTTCCTGGCGGCAGCGTCCAGCTCAATGCCGCCACCGGGGAATCCGACTTCAGTCTGCTTGACCTGATCGTAATTCATGGGCAACAGCTTGGCAGTGCACGACTGATAGTCGCTGTAAGCCTTGCTGAACCTCACCGGCAGCAGACGCACCTCCGAGTACCCGCCCTCGCGCGCGTAATGCCGTACGGTCGGGCTGCGCCCCTCAAGCAATCCAGTGAACAGGCGCCCGGCCTGGGCCTGGGAGCTATTGAACAGTACGTCGCCACTGCCGACACGTACCGCCCCGAGGTTGATATCGCCTCGGCCCGGCTGCCAGGGCGCAGCGGCGGCCAACAAGGTTGCCGAGCCTGCGCCAAACGCACCGTTATAGGCTTTCAGGCGAAACGTCGCCTGCTCGCCGGCCCGGCGCACGAACTCCCCGGAACCAAAGTCGGTGATCGGCTGCGTCAGGCGGCACTCGAACTGGTCGCCCTCTACCTTCCACTCAATATTCTCCAGACGTGTCTGGAACGTGAGGGCCATAGCGGGCAGGCTGGCGAACACACTGAGCAGGGCTAGATAATGCTGGCGCACGGGAGGCTCCACTGGTTTCTACAACACTTCAAAGCGTCATACATCGTTAAGGCATACCCGGGGATATCGGTCGCATTCGGCAAAACTTGATAGCGAGTGCCTGCAAGAGTCTTTTCCGGTAGCATTCCCACCAGATTGACCCGCCTGGAATCCCCAATGTCCGACCGCCTGACCCTGCTGCGTCCCGACGACTGGCATATTCATCTTCGCGATGGTGCTGCGTTACCCCAAACCGTGGCCGATGTGGCGCGCACGTTTGGCCGTGCCATCATCATGCCTAACCTGGTACCTCCGGTGCGCAATGCCGCAGAAGCCGACGCCTATCGCCAGCGTATTCTCGCTGCACGACCGGCCGGCAGCCGCTTTGAACCGTTGATGGTGCTCTACCTGACCGACCGCACCCAGCCTGAAGAGATTCGCCAGGCCAAGGCTAGCGGCTTCGTACACGCTGCCAAGCTCTATCCGGCCGGCGCGACCACCAACTCTGATTCCGGCGTGACCAGTATCGACAAGATCCTGCCGGCGATCGAAGCCATGGCCGAAGTTGGTATGCCGTTGCTGATCCATGGGGAAGTGACCCGTGGCGATGTGGACGTGTTCGATCGCGAGAAAATCTTTATCGACGAACACATGCGTCGTGTGGTCGAGTTGTTCCCGACTTTAAAGGTAGTGTTCGAGCACATCACCACCGCCGATGCCGTGCAGTTCGTCACCGAAGCTTCGGCTAACGTTGGCGCGACCATCACCGCTCACCACCTGCTCTACAACCGCAACCACATGTTGGTGGGCGGAATTCGGCCGCACTTCTATTGCCTGCCGATCCTCAAGCGCAACACTCACCAGGTGGCACTGCTGGATGCCGCCACCAGCGGCAGCCCGAAGTTCTTCCTGGGCACCGACTCGGCGCCCCACGCCCAGCACGCCAAGGAAGCCGCATGCGGTTGTGCCGGATGCTACACGGCGTTTGCCGCCATCGAGCTGTATGCCGAAGCATTCGAACAGCGCAATGCCCTGGACAAACTCGAAGGTTTTGCCAGCCTCAATGGTCCGCGTTTCTACGGCCTGCCGACGAATACCGACCGCATTACCCTGGTCCGTGAAGATTGGACCGCCCCCGCCAGCCTGCCGTTTGGCGAGCTGACCGTTATCCCGCTGCGCGCCGGTGAAACACTGCGCTGGCGCCTGCTGGAGGAAAGCAAGTGAGTGAAGACCATTACGATGACGAACAAGAGCACAGTGGCGGCGGCTCGCGCCACCCGATGGCCGAGCGTTTTCGCGGTTATCTGCCGGTTGTCATCGACGTAGAAACCGGTGGCTTCAACTGCGCCACCGACGCCCTGCTGGAAATCGCCGCAACCACCATCGGCATGGACGAACAGGGTTTCGTGTTCCCGGAACACACCCACTTCTTCCGTGTCGAGCCGTTCGAAGGCGCCAATATCGAAGCCGCGGCCCTGGAGTTCACCGGGATCAAGCTCGACCACCCGCTGCGCATGGCCGTCAGTGAAGAAGCAGCACTGACCGATATCTTCCGTGGCGTGCGCAAGGCGCTGAAGGCCAATGGCTGCAAACGCGCGATCCTGGTCGGCCATAACAGCAGCTTCGACTTGGGCTTCCTGAATGCCGCCGTGGCGCGCCTGGACATGAAGCGCAACCCGTTTCACCCGTTCTCAAGCTTCGACACTGCCACCCTTGCAGGCCTGGCGTATGGCCAGACCGTACTGGCCAAAGCCTGCCAGGCAGCGGGTATCGACTTTGATGGTCGTGAAGCCCACTCGGCGCGCTACGACACCGAAAAGACCGCCGACCTGTTCTGTGGCATCGTCAACCGCTGGAAACAGATGGGTGGCTGGGAAGACTTCAACGACTGAGCCTGCACCGCCCCTCCCATAAAAAAACCGGCCTTTTCAGGCCGGTTTTTTTGTACCTCGACGCAGGCTTACAGCTTGCCGGCGTTCTCGGTCAGGTAAGCGGCAACGCCTTCTGGCGAAGCGTTCATGCCTTTGTCGCCTTTTTTCCAGTTGGCAGGGCAGACTTCACCGTGCTCTTCGTGGAATTGCAGGGCGTCAACCAGGCGGATCAGCTCTTCCATGTTACGGCCCAGCGGCAGGTCGTTGATGATCTGCGAACGCACGACGCCCTTGTCGTCGATCAGGAACGCGCCACGGAAAGCGACGCCGCCTTCAGACTCAACGTCGTAGGCCTTGGCGATGTCGTGCTTCATGTCGGCAGCCATGGTGTATTTGACTTTGCCGATGCCGCCGTCGTTGATGGCGGTGTTGCGCCAGGCGTTGTGGGTGAAATGGGAGTCGATGGACACGGCAACCACTTCTACGTTGCGCGCCTTGAAATCGTCCATGCGGTGGTCCAGGGCGATCAGCTCCGAAGGGCAGACGAAAGTGAAGTCCAGCGGGTAGAAGAATACCAGGCCGTATTTGCCTTTGATGGCTTCAGACAGTTTGAAGCTGTCTACGATTTCGCCATTGCCGAGGACGGCTGGAACGTCAAAATCCGGGGCTTGTTTACCGACGAGTACGCTCATTGGATATCTCCTGATATAGGGGGTGACGATTGAAGTAAAAGGACCGGTCGAGTCTGCCTGTGGAAGCAGACAGAAATATGACGCAATCACGCTTCGTGAAGACCGACCATCATACACCGAAAAAACCGTTCGTCAGCGCACGGGCAATTCCTCTCGGATTGCTGCTGAAACTATTTTGACAATCATTCTCGTTAACATTAAGATCCATCGCACTTAAGCCATAAACCCGCGACGGTTCTCACTTATGTATGTCTGCCTCTGCACTGGCGTCACCGACGGACAAATCCGCGAAGCGATCTACGAAGGTTGCTGCAGCTACAAAGAAGTGCGTGAAACCACGGGCGTTGCCAGCCAGTGCGGCAAATGCGCCTGCCTCGCCAAGCAAGTGGTACGGGAAACCCTGACGCAGCTGCAAACAGCCCAGGCCGCGATCCCCTACTCGACAGAATTTACACACGCCTGATAGGCATGTTTTAAAGAGCCGGACCTTGTGTCCGGTTTTTTTATGCCTGTAATTCAATTAGTTAGCGCCAAGACGCGGAACACAAACATTCTTATTCCGATTAATTTTCATTTATTATTCAATAACTTAGGTTTGACACTGGGATTTTCACCGCTCAGACTCCCCCTTATACACAGCTATTACAGGGCAGGACCCCAGTCATGAAAGGCGACATCTCAGTCATCCAGCAACTCAACAAAATCCTTGCCAATGAACTGGTCGCGATCAATCAGTACTTCCTGCATGCGCGCATGTACGACGATTGGGGCCTGGAAAAGCTCGGCAAGCGTGAATACAAAGAATCGATCAAGGCCATGAAGGACGCCGACGCGCTGATCAAGCGCATCCTGTTCCTGGAAGGTCTGCCGAACGTGCAGGACCTGGGCAAGCTGAACATCGGCGAGCACACTCAGGAAATGATCGGCAGTGACCTGGGCTTTGAGCGCAAAAGCCACAGCGACATCAAGGCAGCGATTGCCCACTGTGAGACCAAAGGCGATTTCGGCAGCCGTGAGCTGCTGGAAGACATCCTGGAAGACCAGGAAGAGCATATCGACTGGCTGGAAACCCAGTTGGGCCTGATAGACAAGGTCAGCCTGGAGAACTACCTGCAATCGCAGATGGGTGAATAACCCCTACATACAAAAAAGCCCCGCTCTCGTCAGAGAAGCGGGGCTTTTTATTGCAGGTCAATCAAGCTTCAGTCTTGGCTGCCGCTTTTTCCGCTGCGTCTTTGATCAGCGCTTGCAGCGAACCATCGGCTGCCATTTCAGTGATGATATCGCTGCCGCCAACCAGCTCACCGGCTACCCACAGTTGCGGGAAAGTCGGCCAGTTAGCGTATTTAGGCAGGTTGGCGCGAATTTCCGGATTCTGCAGGATATCCACGTAGGCGAACTTCTCGCCACACGCCATGATGGCCTGGGAGGCTTTTGCGGAAAAACCGCACTGAGGAGCGTTAGGCGCGCCCTTCATGTAGAGCAGAATGGTGTTGTTGGCAATCTGGTCTTTGATCGTTTCGATGATATCCATGGAACACCTCGGCTGGAACTTTGCGACTCACAGGTCGGCACGGTGGCGCATTGTAACGCAAAATCCCAGCGCAGTGCTCGGGCACCTCACGCAGCCGCCACTTGCACCGGCACCCCATTGAGCGCCGCATTACCCGATAACTCATCCAGTTGCCGCTCGTCGGTCAAGTCATTCGCACTCGCACCCGGCTGGCCGCTTGCGATGCTCATCTGCACGCCCGGACGATCATGACCCCAACCGTGAGGCAGGCTGACCACACCCGGCATCATGTCCGTGCTGGCCACGACTTCCACTTCGATCATGCCGATGCGCGAACTCACTCGCACTCGCTGGCCATCGCTCAACTGCCGACTGGCCAGATCGTCGGGGTGCATCAACAGTTGATGGCGCGGCTTGCCCTTCACCAGCCGGTGATAGTTATGCATCCACGAATTATTGCTGCGCACATGACGGCGACCAATCAGCAGCAGTTCGTCCACCGCAGGCACCGGTTGCGCGGCAAAACGCGACAGGTCCGCCAGGATCACCGGCGGTGCCGCCTGCACCTTGCCATCGGCGGTTTTCAGCCGCGCGCCCAGGTTTGGCTGGAGCGGGCCCAGGTCTACGCCGTGGGGGTGATCGGCCAGCATCGCCACCGACAGCTTATGTACAGACGCATCACCATAAGTGCCGGCGCGCAGCCCGAAATCGATCATTTGCGCGGGCGGCATTGTGGGTTTGAGTGACACGCCGGTCTGCGCCGCAAAGGCTTTGGCCAAGCCGACGAAAATTTCCCAATCGTGCAGCGCGCCTGCGGGTTTGGGCAGGATCGCGCGGTTGAAGCGCGTGACGTTGCGCACCGCGAACATGTTGAAGGTGGTGTCGTAGTGGTCATTTTCCAATGCCGATGTGGACGGCAGGATCAGGTCGGCATAACGCGTGGTTTCGTTGATGTAGAGATCGACACTGACCATGAACTCCAACCCATCCAGCGCCTGCTCCAGTTGACGGCCATTGGGCGTCGACAGGACCGGGTTGCCGGCCACCGTCACCAGGGCACGGATTTGCCCTTCACCTTCGGTGAGCATTTCTTCGGCCAAGGCTGACACCGGCAGTTCCCCGCCGTACTCGGGACGCCCGGACACGCGGCTCTGCCAGCGATTGAAATGCCCACCGCCAGTCGACGCCACCAGGTCCACCGCTGGTGTGGTGCACAACGCACCTCCCACCCGATCCAGGTTGCCGGTCACCAGGTTGATCAACTGCACCAGCCAATGACACAACGTGCCGAACGCCTGGGTCGAGACGCCCATGCGTCCGTAGCACACCGCTTTATCGGCGGCCGCAAAATCTCGCGCCAATTGACGGATCTGCTCGGCAGGCACTGCACATTGGCGGCTCATGGCCTCGGCGCTAAAGTTGGCGATCTCCCGGCGTACGTCGTCCAGGCCTTCAACCGGCAAATGGCTGGCGCGGGTCAGCCCTTCAGCAAACAGGGTGTTGAGCACCCCGAACAACAACGCCGCATCACCGCCGGGGCGTACGAACAAATGCTGATCGGCAATCGCCGCCGTCTCGCTGCGTCGAGGGTCGACCACCACCACTTTACCGCCCCGTGCCTGGATGGCTTTGAGGCGTTTCTCCACATCGGGCACGGTCATGATGCTGCCATTGGACGCCAGCGGGTTGCCACCCAGAATCAGCATGAAGTCGGTGTGGTCGATGTCCGGGATCGGCAGCAGCAAGCCATGGCCGTACATCAGGTGACTGGTCAGATGGTGGGGCAACTGGTCGACGGAGGTTGCAGAGAACCGGTTGCGCGTCTTCAAAAGGCCAAGAAAATAATTGCTGTGCGTCATCAGCCCATAGTTGTGCACGCTGGGGTTGCCTTGGTAAACCGCCACCGCGTTCTGGCCATGCCGGGCCTGGATACCCGCAAGGCGTTCGGCTACAAGCGCAAAGGCACTTTCCCATGAGATCGGCTGCCATTCGTTACCAACCCGTAGCATGGGCTGGTGGAGGCGGTCCGGGTCATTCTGGATATCCTGCAGCGCTACCGCCTTGGGGCAGATGTGTCCGCGGCTGAAGCTGTCCAGGGGGTCGCCCTTGATCGAGGTGATCGCCAGGCGACCGTCTTCGGCTTGAGTCGTTTCCAGGGTCAGGCCGCAGATGGCTTCGCACAGGTGGCAGGCACGGTGATGGAGAGTCTTGGTCATGGCCAGTCTCTTTATAAGGGCTTTGGCCAACTATGGCCCGCGACCGCCCAGGGCGCCAGCAACCTTCGCGCTGTGAATCGACGGGCATAGGCAAAGGCATGGCTAACCATGAGCAAATGTTTCAGAAGCCTCCCGCGCACCGACTAAAACCGACACAACCTGGCCTGGGCCCGCCCCCGCGCATTGCAAAAGGTCGCGGCGCCAGTGTACAAATGGCCCGCTGCTGTCAGGAAATCGTCTTCAAACGCGCGTCAGCGCCCTGCTTGAACACTCTTAAAAACCGTAGCCCTATTGGTAAGACGCGACATTTAATGTCAATATCGCGCCTTCCCCTATTTCGTCGCCCCGTGCGGCTTTCGCCGCAGGTCTCGCCCGTTGTCACAATAAACAAGGCTTTGAGTATCTGCGGTCTGTTGCAAAAAGGTAGTTAATGATGAGCGCAAGGCACTTTCTCTCCCTGATGGATTGCACGCCCGAAGAGCTGGTCAGCGTGATCCGTCGAGGCATTGAGCTTAAAGACCTGCGTAACCGCGGCGTACTGTTTGAGCCCTTGAAAAACCGTGTACTGGGGATGATCTTCGAGAAGTCCTCGACTCGTACACGCCTGTCTTTCGAAGCCGGCATGATCCAGCTGGGTGGCCAGGCGATCTTCCTGTCCCCGCGTGATACCCAACTGGGCCGTGGCGAGCCGATCAGCGATTGCGCCATCGTTATGTCGCGGATGCTCGATGCCGTAATGATCCGTACCTTCGCCCACAGCACCCTGACCGAATTTGCCGCCAACTCGCGCGTGCCGGTGATCAACGGGCTGTCCGACGACCTGCACCCCTGCCAGTTGCTGGCCGACATGCAAACCTTCCTCGAACACCGCGGTTCGATCCAGGGCAAGACCGTGGCCTGGATCGGTGACGGCAACAACATGTGCAACAGCTATATAGAAGCGGCGATCCAGTTCGACTTCCACCTGCGTATCGCTTGCCCTGAAGGCTACGAGCCGAGCGCCGAGTTCATGGCCAAGGCCGATGGCCGCGTGCAGTTGCTGCGTGATCCGAAGGATGCGGTGGTCGGCGCACACCTGGTCAGCACCGACGTCTGGACCTCTATGGGCCAGGAAGACGAAACGGCCAAGCGCCTGGCCCAGTTCGCACCTTTCCAGGTGACACGTGCCCTGCTCGATACCGCAGCGCCGGACGTACTGTTCATGCACTGCCTGCCTGCTCACCGAGGTGAGGAAATCAGCCTCGACCTGCTCGATGACCCACGCTCTGTCGCCTGGGACCAGGCCGAAAACCGCCTGCATGCGCAAAAAGCCTTGCTCGAGTTTCTCGTCCCACCGTCGTACCACCACGCATGAGCCAGCCATTACTGCTGAACCTGCGCAATCTGGCATGCGGCTATCAAGATCAACGGGTGGTGCAGAACCTCAACCTGCACCTCAATGCCGGCGACATCGGTTGCCTGCTTGGCTCGTCCGGTTGCGGCAAGACCACCACCTTGCGCGCCATTGCCGGCTTTGAACCGGTACACGAAGGCGAAATCAGCTTGGCGGGCGAAGTCATCTCCAGTGCAGGTTTTACCCTGGCACCGGAGAAACGGCGTATTGGCATGGTGTTCCAGGACTACGCACTGTTCCCGCATTTGAGCGTGGCAGACAACATCGTCTTTGGTATTCGCAAACATCCGCAAAAGGATCGTGTGGTCGCCGAGCTGCTGGAACTGGTCAACCTCAAGAATCTGGGCAAGCGCTTCCCTCATGAGCTTTCCGGTGGCCAGCAACAACGCGTCGCCCTCGCCCGCGCCCTGGCGCCAGAGCCGCAACTGTTGCTATTGGATGAACCCTTTTCCAACCTCGATGGCGAATTGCGCCGCAAGCTCAGCCATGAAGTGCGCGACATCCTCAAGGCACGCGGCACCAGTGCGATCCTGGTGACCCACGACCAGGAAGAAGCCTTCGCGGTCAGCGACCATGTCGGCGTGTTCAAGGAAGGTCGTCTGGAGCAATGGGACACGCCCTACAACCTTTACCACGAACCGCAGACGCCCTATGTCGCCAGCTTTATCGGGCAGGGTTACTTCATTCGAGGTCGCTTGAACTCACCGGAGTCAGTGAGCACCGAACTGGGAGACCTGCGCGGCAATCGCGCCTATACCTGGCCCACAGGTGGCGCGGTGGATGTATTGCTACGCCCGGACGACATCGTCTACGCACCGGACAGCGCATTGAAAGCCCGGATCGTCGGCAAGACGTTCCAGGGCGCCTCGACCTTGTACCGGTTGCAACTGCCAACGGGCGCTCAGCTGGAATCGATTTTCCCCAGCCATGTTGATCAACAGGTGGGGACGGACGTGGGGATTCGAGTGGCGGCCGAGCATCTGGTGCTGTTCCAGGCGTAAGCGGTTATACATGTGGGAGTGGGCAAGCCCCCTCCCCCATTAGATCTCCACACGGCTGATCATCAGGCCCGGCCGATGGCCGCGAATTTGGCTTGGGTATGTTCAGCCAGCACCGCGGCGGGCAATTCCACCTCCAGCCCTCGCCTCCCGGCACTGACAAAAATCGTTGCAAAGGGTTGCGCAGTTTCGTCGATAAACGTGCGCAAGCGCTTCTTCTGCCCCAGCGGGCTGATACCGCCCAACAGATAGCCAGTAGACCGCTGCGCTGCCGCCGGGTCTGCCATTTCGACCTTTTTTACGCCAGCCGCATGGGCAAGCGCCTTCAAGTCCAAACTTCCGACGACCGGCACCACCGCCACCAACAATTCGCCCTTCTCGCTGCTCGCCAATAACGTCTTGAACACCTGCGCCGGGTCGAGGCCCAATTTCTCCGCAGCTTCCAGACCATACGACGCCGCCTTGGGGTCATGTTCATAACTGTGAATGCGATGTTCGGCGCGAACTTTTTTCAACAAATCCAGTGCGGGCGTCATGGCGTCTCCGGCAGGGAAAACAGGTGCCCAATTCTAGGCCAAGCGCCGGCAAAACGCTCTAGTCCAAGCACTGCTGGGTCACAAGCTCGGTATAAAGGGCGTGATCATTCACCAGACCAATAGTTCGAAAGTGACCAATGGTTCACTTTCGACCTTTGACAGCGGTCATTCTTGTCTATATTTTTTCGTTTCCGAATACTGTAGGAATAGTCCATCAGTGCTCCAGCAGTAAGCCGCGACTAAGGATGGGGATCCTCGTCACGGTGAAAATCGCGCAACCGCCCGTTGAGGCAGTGCGCCAGACAAGAACAACAACTGAGGTTTTCCATGACAACTGCTCTTCAACAGCCTTCACTCTCGAGCCAATGCATGGCCGAGTTCCTGGGCACTGCGCTGCTGATCTTCTTCGGTACCGGTTGCGTCGCTGCGCTCAAGGTCGCGGGTGCGAGCTTTGGGTTATGGGAAATCAGCATCATCTGGGGGATCGGTGTCAGCATGGCGATCTACCTGAGTGCCGGTATATCCGGGGCTCACCTCAACCCGGCGGTAAGTATCGCCCTGTGCCTTTTTGCCGACTTCGAAAAACGCAAACTGCCCTTCTATATTCTCGCCCAGGTCGCCGGCGCATTCTGCTCCGCCGCACTGGTGTACACGCTCTACAGCAATCTTTTTTTCGATTACGAACAAACCCACCAGATGGTCCGTGGCTCCCAGGCCAGCCTGGAACTGGCGTCGGTGTTCTCCACCTACCCCCATGCATTGCTGAGCACGGCCCAGGCATTCCTGGTGGAAATGGTCATCACCGCAATATTGATGGGCGTGATCATGGCCCTCACCGACGACAACAACGGCCTGCCTCGCGGCCCGCTGGCCCCGCTGCTGATCGGTTTATTGATCGCCGTGATTGGTAGCGCCATGGGCCCGCTGACCGGCTTTGCGATGAACCCGGCACGGGACTTCGGGCCCAAGCTGATGACCTTTTTCGCCGGTTGGGGTGAAATGGCCTTTACTGGCGGTCGCGATATTCCTTACTTCCTGGTACCGATATTCGCCCCGATTGTCGGTGCTTGCCTCGGTGCTGCCGCCTATCGCGGGCTGATCGCTCGCCACCTGCCGAGCGCAGCACCTGCTATAGCTGAAACACCTGACACGGCTGTCGACGGCAAGACTCGTATTTCCTGAAAGCGCCAGCCTGGTCCACTGCCCTTCACGGCCCAGGCTGATTTCTGACTTCCTTATTTCGTTCAAGGCAATTGACATGACCGACCTTCAGAATAAGAACTACATCATTGCCCTCGATCAGGGCACCACCAGTTCGCGGGCGATCATCTTCGATCGCGACGCCAACGTGGTGTGCACCGCGCAACGTGAATTCGTCCAACACTACCCGCAGGCCGGCTGGGTTGAGCATGACCCGATGGAAATCTTCGCCACCCAAAGCGCGGTGATGGTAGAGGCGCTGGCCCAGGCCGGTTTGCACCATGATCAGGTTGCCGCCATCGGTATCACCAACCAGCGTGAAACCACCGTGGTCTGGGATAAAATCACCGGTCGCCCGATCTACAACGCCATCGTCTGGCAGTGCCGACGCAGCACCGAAATTTGCCAGCAACTCAAGCGAGACGGCCATGAGCAGTACATCAGCGACACTACCGGTCTGGTTACCGACCCGTACTTCTCCGGCACCAAGCTCAAGTGGATCCTCGACAACGTCGAAGGCAGCCGCGAACGTGCGCGCAATGGCGAGCTGTTGTTCGGCACCGTCGACAGCTGGCTGATCTGGAAATTTACCGGCGGCAAGACCCACGTCACCGACTACACCAACGCGTCGCGCACCATGCTCTTTAACATCCACACACTGGAGTGGGATGCGAAGATGCTGGAGATTCTCGACATCCCGCGGGAAATGCTCCCCGAAGTGAAGTCGTCCTCCGAAATCTACGGCCGCACCAAAAGTGGCATCGCCATTGGCGGTATTGCCGGTGACCAACAGGCCGCGCTGTTCGGCCAGATGTGCGTCGAAGCCGGCCAGGCCAAGAACACCTATGGCACCGGTTGCTTCCTGCTGATGAACACCGGCGACAAGGCGGTGAAATCCAAGCACGGCATGCTCACCACCATCGCCTGCGGCCCCCGCGGTGAAGTGGCTTACGCTCTGGAAGGCGCGGTATTCAATGGTGGCTCCACTGTGCAATGGCTGCGTGACGAACTGAAAATCATCAACGACGCCCACGACACCGAATACTTCGCCGGCAAGGTCAAGGACAGCAACGGCGTGTATCTGGTACCCGCCTTTACCGGCCTGGGCGCACCGTACTGGGACCCGTATGCCCGTGGCGCGCTGTTCGGCCTGACACGAGGCGTACGCGTGGACCACATCATTCGTGCGGCGCTGGAGTCGATTGCCTACCAGACCCGCGACGTACTCGACGCCATGCAGCAGGACTCGGGCGAACGCCTCAAGGCCCTGCGCGTGGACGGTGGTGCGGTCGCCAACAACTTCCTGATGCAATTTCAGGCCGACATCCTCGGCACTCAGGTCGAACGCCCACAAATGCGCGAGACTACTGCCCTCGGCGCCGCCTACCTGGCTGGCCTGGCGTGTGGCTTCTGGGGCAGCCTGGAGGAGTTGCGTGGCAAGGCGGTGATCGAGCGCGAGTTCGAACCACAGCTGGATGAAGCGGCCAAAGAGAAACTCTACGCCGGCTGGCAAAAAGCGGTGAGCCGCACCCGTGACTGGGAACCGCACGAAGGCGCTGAATAAGGTTGTAACTGGCAGGGAGCGGATTCCTGCGTCATCATGGGCCACTTTTGTATGGCAGCCCAAAGGACGCCCCATGAATCTGCCTCCCCGCCAACAACAAATCCTCGAACTGGTCCGCGAACGCGGCTACGTCAGTATCGAGGAAATGGCGCAGCTATTCGTTGTCACCCCGCAAACCATCCGCCGCGATATCAACCAACTGGCGGACGCCAATCTGCTGCGCCGCTACCACGGCGGCGCGGCCTATGACTCCAGTGTCGAGAACACCGCGTACGCCATGCGGGCCGATCAGATGCGTGACGAGAAGCAACGCATCGGCGAAGCGATCGCCGCTCAGATTCCCGATCATGCCTCGCTGTTCATCAACATCGGCACCACCACCGAATCCATCGCTCGTGCGCTGCTCAATCACAGCCACCTGAAAATCATCACCAATAACCTCAACGTCGCCACCATGCTCAGTGCCAAGGACGACTTCGATGTGTTGCTGACCGGCGGCAACGTGCGCCGCGACGGCGGCGTGGTGGGCCAGGCCAGTGTCGATTTCATCAATCAGTTCAAGGTCGACTTTGCCCTGGTCGGTATCAGCGGGATCGACGAGGACGGCAGCCTGCTGGACTTCGATTATCAGGAGGTGCGGGTTTCCCAGGCCATCATCGCCAATGCGCGGCAGGTGATCCTGGCGGCGGACTCCAGCAAATTCGGGCGCAATGCCATGATTCGCCTGGGGCCGATCAGCCTGGTGGATTGCCTAGTGACTGATCAACAGCCAGTGCCCGCATTGGTGCAAGTGTTGAATGAGCATAAGGTGCGGCTCGAGGTCGTGTAGCGCCTGCACTGCCGCCATCGGGAGCAATCCCCCTCCCACATTTTGAGCTGTGAACACATACCAAAGTGGGAGGGGGCTTGCTCCCGATGGCGATCTATCCAGCACTCAACCTCTTGAGTCTTCCCCCGACTCATGTTCACAAATTTTCCTTTTCCTGCCCTTCGATGAGTTTTTTCAATCGAAGTCAGCTGGCTGTGCCCGCATTTATCAGCTACCATTTTCGCAAATGAACATTAATGTTCGAATTCCAAGACGAAAAGATCGCGAGGCTAGCCGATGAACCCTTCCACCTTGCCTGCTCCACCGCTTGCCGAAGTCTATGACGTTGCCGTGATTGGCGGCGGGATCAACGGCGTCGGCATTGCAGCAGACGCAGCCGGGCGCGGTTTGTCGGTATTCCTTTGCGAAAAGGATGACTTGGCCAGCCACACGTCTTCGGCCAGCAGCAAGCTGATCCACGGTGGCCTGCGTTATCTGGAACATTACGAATTCCGCCTGGTGCGGGAAGCCCTCGCCGAGCGTGAAGTACTGCTGGCCAAGGCCCCGCACATCGTCAAGCAAATGCGCTTCGTACTGCCACACCGCCCGCACCTGCGCCCGGCGTGGATGATTCGTGCCGGTCTGTTCCTTTATGACCACTTGGGCAAGCGCGAAAAGCTGGCAGGTTCCAAAAGCCTCAAGTTCGGCGCCGACAGCCCGCTCAAAAGCGAAATCACCAAGGGCTTTGAATACTCCGACTGCTGGGTCGACGACGCCCGCCTGGTGGTACTCAACGCCATGGCTGCCCGCGAAAAAGGCGCGCACATCCACACGCAGACCCGTTGCGTCAGCGCCAAGCGCAGCAACGGCATGTGGGAAATGAACATGGAACGTGCCGACGGCAGCCTGTTCTCGATCCGCGCACGCGCGCTGGTGAATGCCGCCGGCCCGTGGGTAGCCAAATTCATCAGGGACGACCTGAAGCTGGATTCGCCTTACGGCATCCGCTTGATCCAGGGCAGCCACCTGATCGTGCCAAGACTGTACGAGGGCGCCCACGCGCATATCCTGCAGAACGAAGACCAACGCATCGTCTTCACCATTCCGTACCTGAACCACCTGACCATCATCGGCACCACCGACCGCGAATACACGGGCGACCCGGCTAAAGTAGCGATTACCGAAGGTGAAACCGACTACATGCTCAAAGTGGTCAACGCGCACTTCAAGAAGCAGCTGAGCCGCGAGGATATCGTCCACACGTATTCCGGCGTGCGCCCACTGTGCAATGACGAGTCGGACAACCCATCGGCCATTACGCGTGACTACACCCTGTCGCTGTCCGGCGGCTCCGGCGAAGCGCCGATCCTGTCGGTATTCGGCGGCAAGCTGACCACCTATCGCAAGCTGGCCGAATCGGCCATGGCCCAACTGGCGCCGTACTTTACCCAGATGCGCCCAAGCTGGACCGCCACCGCCAGCCTGCCCGGCGGCGAAAACATGAGCACGCCTGAAGCGCTGGCCGAATCCATCCGCAACAAGTTCGACTGGGTGCCGAGCGAGATCGCCCGTCGCTGGTCCACCACTTATGGCAGCCGCACCTGGCGCCTATTGGAAGGCGTGCAATCGCTGGCCGACCTCGGTGACCACCTGGGTGGCGGCCTGTATACCCGCGAAGTCGACTACCTGTGCGCCGAAGAGTGGGTGACCCAACCGCAGGACGTGCTGTGGCGCCGTACCAAGCTTGGCCTGTTCACCACACCTCAGGAGCAGGAAAACCTGCAGCGTTACCTGTCCAAGGTCGAGCAGAGCCGCAGCAAGATCGAAGCGGCCTGACCGCCCAATTGTAGGAGCGAGCTTGCTCGCGAAAAACCTGAGAGCGCGCGTTTATTCAGCATAAACGCGGCGTTTTTGCGTTTTTCGCGAGCAAGCTCGCCCCTACGGACTATTCGGTTTTCCGAACACACCCCTCCACCCTATTCGGTTTGCCGGACCTCCGCCTGAAAATATCGCCGAAACAAAAAGTTAATATCCATATAAATCATGTAGTTACCCTTTTATTTTCGGTATGGCACGACTCATGCTCTACACTCTCTGACGATTACCTGAGGCGCCTTAGGAGCCGTCACGGGCATTCGCTATACAAGAGAGCCGTTCACCTGGCTTCATAAAAAAAACAAATGTCGAGGAAGTATTGATGCGTATCGTTCCCCATATCCTGGGCGCAGCTATCGCTGCTGCTCTGATCAGCACTCCAGTTTTCGCCGCAGAACTCACCGGCACGCTGAAGAAAATCAACGACTCCGGCACCATCACTCTCGCTCACCGCGACAGCTCTATTCCGTTTTCCTACATTGCGGATGGTTCGGGCAAACCCGTGGGCTACTCCCACGACATTCAGTTGGCCGTCGTTGAACAACTGAAAAAAGACCTGAACAAACCCGACCTGAAAGCCAAATACAACCTGGTGACCTCGCAAACCCGTATCCCGTTGATCCAGAACGGCACCGCGGATCTGGAGTGCGGCTCCACCACCAACAACGCCGAACGCGCCCAGCAAGTCGACTTCACCGTCAACATCTTCGAAATCGGCACCCGCCTGCTGGTCAAGAAAGACAAGGAAGGCAAGCCGTCCTACGCTGACTTTGCCGACCTCAAAGGCAAGAACGTCGTGACCACCGCCGGCACCACGTCCGAGCGCATCATCAAGGCGATGAACGCCGACAAGCAGATGGGCATGAACGTTATCTCTGCCAAAGACCACGGCGAATCCTTCCAGATGCTCGAAAGCGGCCGTGCCGTTGCGTTCATGATGGACGACGCGCTGCTGGCCGGTGAAGAAGCCAAGGCCAAGAAGCCGGATGACTGGGTTATCACCGGCACTCCGCAGTCCTTCGAAGCCTATGCTTGCATGGTTCGCAAAGGCGACCCGGACTTCAAGAAAGCCGTGGATGACGCCATTGTCGCCCTGTACAAGTCCGGCGAGATCAACAAGATCTACGCCAAATGGTTCGAAAGCCCAATCCCACCGAAGGGCCTGAACCTGAACTTCCCGATGAGCGACAAGGTCAAGGAGCTGATCGCCAACCCAAGCGACAAACCAGCGCCAGAAGTAAAAATCTGATACCTGACTAAGCTTATCTCCTGAGGGAGCCAACCCTCCCTCAGGCGTCTGTAATTACCTGCTAGCTTCAACTTGGAACACTCGACCTGGCGGTTTTCGAGCCGATCGCGTGTGCCTGGCATTCATTGTCGGGCGGAAAAGGATCTTCCCAAGCGGGTGCTTGTACATCGATCGATCTCGAGGGGAGACCCTAATGAATTACAACTGGGACTGGGGCGTGTTCTTCAAGTCCACCGGCGTGGGCAGCGAGACTTATCTCGACTGGTACCTCTCCGGGCTGGGCTGGACCATCGCCATCGCCATCGTGGCATGGATTATCGCCTTGCTGCTGGGCTCCATTCTGGGGGTCATGCGCACGGTGCCAAACCGCCTCGTGTCGGGCATTGCGACCTGCTACGTAGAACTGTTTCGTAACGTGCCGCTGCTGGTTCAGCTGTTCATCTGGTACTTCCTGGTACCGGACATGCTGCCGCAAAACCTGCAGGACTGGTACAAACAAGACCTGAACCCGACCACCTCGGCCTACCTGAGCGTTGTGGTGTGCCTGGGCCTGTTCACCGCCGCCCGTGTGTGTGAGCAAGTACGTACAGGCATCCAGGCGCTGCCACGTGGCCAGGAATCCGCCGCGCGCGCCATGGGCTTCAAGCTGCCGCAGATCTACTGGAACGTGCTGCTGCCCCAGGCGTATCGCATCATCATTCCACCGCTTACCTCCGAATTCCTCAACGTGTTCAAGAACTCCTCCGTGGCGTCCTTGATCGGCTTGATGGAACTGCTGGCGCAAACCAAACAGACCGCCGAGTTTTCGGCCAACCTGTTTGAAGCCTTCACCCTGGCCACGCTGATCTACTTCACCCTGAACATGAGCCTGATGCTGCTGATGCGCGTAGTGGAGAAGAAAGTCGCAGTGCCCGGCCTGATCTCCGTGGGGGGTAAATAATGGACTTCGATTTCAGCGGCATCATCCCCGCCATCCCGGGCCTGTGGAACGGCATGGTCATGACCTTGAAGCTGATGGTCATGGGCGTGGTCGGCGGCATCATCATCGGGACCATCCTGGCCCTGATGCGCTTGTCGTCCAATAAACTGCTGTCGCGTGTGGCCGGCGCCTATGTGAACTACTTCCGCTCGATCCCGCTGCTGCTGGTGATCACCTGGTTCTACCTGGCGGTGCCGTTCGTACTGCGCTGGATCACCGGCGAAGACACGCCGATCGGTGCGTTCACTTCCTGCGTCGTGGCATTCATGATGTTCGAGGCTGCGTACTTCTGCGAAATCGTGCGGGCCGGCGTGCAGTCGATCCCCAAGGGCCAGATGGCAGCGGCACAAGCGATGGGCATGACCTACGGCCAGACCATGCGTCTGATCATCCTGCCCCAGGCGTTCCGCAAGATGACGCCGTTGCTGCTGCAACAGTCGATCATCCTGTTCCAGGACACCTCCCTGGTCTACACCGTGGGCCTGGTGGACTTCCTCAACTCCGCCCGCTCCAACGGCGACATCATCGGCCGCTCCAATGAGTTCCTGATCTTTGCCGGTGTCGTCTACTTCATCATCAGCTTTTCCGCCTCGCTGCTGGTCAAGCGTCTGCAAAAAAGGTTTGCCGTATGATCTCTATCAAGAACATCAACAAGTGGTATGGCGACTTCCAGGTGCTGACCGATTGCAGCACCGAGGTTAAAAAAGGCGAAGTGATCGTGGTGTGCGGGCCCTCCGGCTCGGGCAAGTCCACCCTGATCAAGTGCGTCAACGCGCTGGAACCGTTCCAGAAGGGCGACATTGTGGTCGATGGCACCTCCATCGCCGACCCGAAGACCAACCTGCCAAAACTGCGTTCACGCGTTGGCATGGTGTTCCAGCACTTCGAGCTGTTCCCGCACCTGACTATCACTGAAAACCTGACCATCGCGCAGATCAAGGTGCTGGGCCGCAGCAAGGAAGAAGCCACCAAGAAGGGCCTGCAACTGCTCGACCGCGTGGGCTTGTCGGCACACGCCCACAAGCATCCTGGCCAGCTCTCCGGCGGCCAGCAGCAACGTGTGGCGATTGCCCGCGCCCTGGCCATGGACCCGATCGTCATGCTGTTCGACGAGCCGACCTCGGCGCTGGACCCGGAAATGGTCAACGAAGTGCTCGACGTGATGGTGCAACTGGCCCATGAAGGCATGACCATGATGTGCGTGACCCACGAAATGGGCTTCGCCCGCAAAGTGGCCGACCGCGTGATCTTCATGGACGCCGGCAAGATCATCGAAGACTGCCCGAAAGAAGAGTTCTTCGGCGACATCAGCGCACGCTCCGAACGTGCGCAGCACTTCCTTGAGAAAATCCTGCAGCACTAAGTACTAAACAGCTCCCACTGTAGGAATATGGCCAATGTGGGAGGGGGCTTGCCCCCGATAGCGGTGGATCAGTCACAGATGTATCGACTGACACACTGCTATCGGGGGCAAGCCCCCTCCCACACTGGATCGCACAGGCTGGCAGCTCTGGTTGACCCAAGGCATCTGTGATGAAATGCGACCCCAATCAATATCGCGCCGCGCCGCCATCACTTGCCGTGAAGCCTCGTCTGATACGCCAACTGTTCCTGCCTCCGTTGATCATCGCCCTGATGATCGGCCTGGGTTATATCGGCTTTTGGGTCAGCGAGTACTATGGTATCCGCACCCTCAGCGACAACGGCGAACGCCAGTTGGAGTTGCACGCCCGCACCGTCGAAAGTGAACTGAGCAAATACACCTACCTGCCCAGCCTGCTGGAGCTGGAGTCCAGCGTGTCGCAATTGCTGGCCGAGCCGAACCAGGAAACCCGCAAAACGGTCAACGACTACCTTGAGGGCCTGAATCGTCGCAGTCGCAGCCGCGCCATCTACGTGATGGACACCACCGGCCGCGTGCTGGCCACCAGTAACTGGCGCGATGCCGACAGTTACCAGGGTGAGGACCTGTCTTTTCGCGCCTATTTCCAGAATGCCGTACGCGGCCAGCCCGGCCGTTTCTACGGTATCGGCAGCACCAACGGCGAACCCGGCTATTACCTGGCCCATGGCCTGGAAGAGCACGGCAAGATCATCGGCGTCGCCGTGGTCAAGGTGCGCCTCGAAGCCCTCGAAGAACGCTGGCAGCGCGCCCGTCTCGAGGCGTTCGTGAGCGACGAGAATGGCATCATCATTCTGTCCAGTGACCCGGCGCGCCGCCTCAAGGCTGTACGCCCGCTGAGCGATGACACCAAGGATCGCCTGGCCCACAGCCTGCAATATTACTGGGCGACGCTCAATGAACTGCAACCCCTGGCCCGCGAGCGCCTGAACGAAGGCACCGAGAAACTGACCTTCCCGGCCAATTCGGAAGTGGTCAACGACCAGCACGCCGTCAGCTACCTGGCGCAAACCCGACCGCTCAACGACACGCCGTGGAATTTCACCCTGCTCACCCCGCTCAATGATCTGCGCCGTGCCGCGATCAATCAGGGCATCCTGGTGGCAGTTGCCTTCGGCCTTGTCGCCTTCCTGCTGATTGCCTGGAACGAGCGACGCAAGGTCATCGCCACCCGCCTCGCCGCTCGGGAAGCCCTGCAGGAAGCCAACAGCCAACTGGAGCGGCGGATCGCCGAACGCACCGCCGACCTGCGCGCCAGTAACGAACGGCTCAAGGGCCAGATCCGCGAACGGCGCCAGGCCGAAGAGACCCTGCGCCGCGCCCAGGACGAACTGGTGCAGGCCGGCAAACTCGCCGCCATCGGCCAGATGTCCACCAGCATCGCCCACGAGTTGAACCAGCCGCTGGCCGCGCTGCGCACCCTGTCCGGCAATACCGTGCGCTTCCTTGAGCGCGGCGCCCTGGACACCGCCAGCACCAACCTCAAGACCATCAACGAACTGATCGACCGCATGGGCCGTATCACCGCCAGCCTGCGCTCGTTCGCCCGGCGCGGCGATGACCAGGGCGAAGCCAGCCTGGGCAAGGCCGTGGACGCTGCGTTCCAGGTGCTGGGCGCACGCCTGGACGGTTTGCCACTGACCTTGCACCGCGACTTCGCACCCGCCCAGTTGCAGATCGACCAGACACGCCTGGAACAGATTCTGGTCAACCTGATCGGTAATGCTCTGGACGCGATGCAGATGCAACCGGCGCCGCAATTGTGGTTGGAGGGCCAGAGTACCGAGGGCAAATACCGCCTGCTGGTACGCGACAATGGTCACGGCATCGCCCCTGAGGCACGCAAGCATTTGTTCGAACCCTTCTTCACCACCAAGCCCGGCGAACAAGGCCTGGGCCTGGGCCTGACCCTGTCCGCGAGCCTCGCAGCCGCGACCGGTGGCAGCCTGGCCGTGGAACACCCGGCCGGTGGTGGTACTGCCTTTGTCCTTAACCTGCCGCTGGCGGGCGCTAAAAAAGTTGAGTCGACATGAATACTGATCCCCAAGAACTGACCGTGCTGATCGTCGAAGATGATCCCCACGTGCTGCTCGGTTGCCAACAGGCCCTGGCGCTGGAAGACATCCACAGCGTCGGCGTGGGCAGCGCCGAAGAAGCGCTCAAACGTATCGGCGAAAACTTTGCCGGCATCGTCATCAGCGATATTCGCCTGCCGGGCATCGATGGTCTGGAGCTGCTGACCCGCCTCAAGGCGTTGGATAAAAGCCTGCCGGTGGTCCTGATTACCGGGCATGGCGATATTTCCATGGCCGTCGGCGCCATGCGCAACGGCGCCTACGATTTCATGGAAAAACCCTTCTCTCCCGAGCGCCTGGTCGATGTTGCCCGTCGCGCCCTGGAGCAGCGTGGGCTGGCGCGAGAGGTCTGGTCACTGCGCCGCCAGTTGGCCGAGCGTGATTCGCTGGAAGGCCGCATCATTGGCCGCTCGCCGGCGATGCAGAACCTGCGCGAGCTGATCGCCAACGTCGCCGACACGTCGGCCAACGTGCTGATCGAAGGTGAGACTGGCACTGGCAAGGAGCTGGTTGCCCGTTGCCTGCATGATTTCAGCCGACGCCACTCCCATCAGTTCGTCGCCTTGAACTGCGGGGGCCTGCCGGAAAACCTGTTCGAAAGCGAAATTTTCGGCCACGAGGCCAATGCCTTCACCGGCGCCGGCAAACGCCGCATCGGCAAGATCGAACACGCCCACCAAGGCACGCTGTTCCTCGATGAAGTGGAAAGTATGCCGATCAACCTGCAGATCAAACTGCTGCGGGTGCTGCAGGAACGCACCCTGGAGCGCCTGGGTTCGAACCAGAGCGTGGCAGTGGATTGCCGGGTAATCGCTGCCACCAAGTCCGACCTCGACGAACTGAGCCGCGCCAACCAGTTCCGCAGCGACCTGTACTACCGCCTCAACGTGGTCACCCTGGAACTGCCGCCTTTGCGCGAGCGGCGCGAAGACATCCTGCAACTGTTCGAACACTTCCTGCAGCAATCGTCGCTGCGCTTCGACCGGGCGGTGCCGGAGCTGGACAACCAGACCTTGTCGAGCCTGATGAGCCACGACTGGCCGGGCAACGTGCGTGAACTGCGCAACGTCGCCGAACGTTTTGCCCTGGGGCTGCCCGCCTTCAAGAAAAGCGGCGCCAGCAGCGGCAACCATGGCCTGGCCTTTACCGAAGCGGTAGAAGCCTTTGAGCGCAACCTGCTGGTGGACGCCCTGCAGCGTAGCGGCGGCAACCTGACCCAGGCCAGCCAGGAATTGGGCATGGCCAAGACCACGCTGTTCGACAAGGTCAAGAAATACGGGTTGAGCCACTGATGGATCTGTTCTTGAAGGCCGCACTTGGCGCGGCGGTGGTGCTGATCCTGGCGGCACTGGCCAAGACCAAAAACTATTACATCGCAGGCTTGGTGCCACTGTTTCCGACCTTCGCGCTGATCGCCCACTACATCGTCGGCAAAGGGCGTTCGGTGGAGGATTTGAAGACCACCATCGTGTTCGGGATGTGGTCGATCATTCCGTACTTCGTGTACCTGGCGACCTTGTATGTGATGGTCGATCGGATGCGGCTGGAGGCATCACTGGCAGTGGCTGCCGTGGCCTGGTTGATGGCCGCGACGATCCTGGTCAGCATCTGGGTTCGCCTCCACTCCTGACTCAACTCGGTCAAAAATGTGGGAGAAAGCCCCTCCCACATTTTTTGCCCGCCGTGTGTCAGCGGACGATTTTGTCGACTTGAATCCCGAGTTTTTTCAGGCGATACCAGAAACTGCGTTCGGAAATGCCGATCCGCTGCGCCGCCGCGGCCTGCACCCCGTTGCTCTCCTGCAACGCCGCCAGAATGTAGGCTTTCTCCACCTCGGCCAGCGCCGCATCCAGATCCTGCGGCACGCCCGGGCCGTCGCTGAGGATCGCCGTCACATCGCCCTCGCTCGGTTTTGAAGCAAACAGATAACCCGGCAAATCAATATCCTCGATCACCGGCGACGCTGCCACGATGGTCGCGCGCTCCACGCAGTTTTGCAGCTCGCGGATATTGCCCGGCCAGTGATACGCCGCCATCGCCTGCAATGCCTCGGGGCTGAAGCCGGTAATGCGCTTACCGGCGGTGGCGCTCAAGGTCTGGGCGAAATGCCGGGCCAGGGGCGCGATATCTTCCACGCGCTCACGCAGGGCCGGCAATGGAATCGGGAAGACGTTGAGGCGGTAGTAGAGGTCTTCGCGAAACTCTTTGTTCGCCACTGCGTCCAGCAGGTTCTTGTTGGTGGCGGCAATGACCCGCACATCCACCTTGCGCTCGCGTGGATCGCCCACCGGCTCGATGACCCGCTCTTGCAAGGCGCGCAAAATCTTGGCCTGCAACGCCAGGGGCATGTCCCCCACTTCATCGAGGAACAGCGTGCCCTTGTCGGCCTGCATGAAGCGCCCTACCCGGTCGGCCACGGCGCCGGTGAAGGCGCCTTTGCGATGGCCGAACATCTCGCTTTCCAGCAAACCTTCGGGAATCGCCGCGCAGTTGACGGCCACAAAGGGTTTGTCGGCGCGGCTGCCATGCTTGTGGATGGCGCGGGCGACCATTTCCTTGCCGGTGCCGCTTTCGCCGGTCAGCAGGATGGTTGCGCTGCTGTCACGCACCGAGTCCACGGCTTGCAGCACCTTGCGAAACGCCGGGCTGTCGCCCACCAGGCTGTCGAACTGCGCATGTTCATCCAGCTCGGCGCGCATCCGCGCGTTATCGCGCATGATGTCGCGAAATTGCAGGGCCTTGGCCACGGTGATGTCCAGCTCGTCGATATCGAACGGCTTGGCGATGTAGTCATAGGCACCGTTGCGCATCGACTGCACGGCATTTTTTACCGTGCTGTAGGCGGTCATCACAATCACCGGCACCTGTGGATAGCGCACCTTGATCTCGGCCAGCAATGCCGGCCCGTCCATGCCCGGCATACGCCAGTCGCTGATCACCAGGTCGATGTCCTCCTCGCCCAGCACCTTGAGCGCATGCAGGCCGTTGCCCGCGCTGAACACCTGGATACCGTTCTGGCTCAGGGCCTGGGTCAGCAAATCACAGAGCTTGGGCTCGTCGTCCACCACCAATACGTTATGCGTCATGCCCGTCCTCATCCTCGCCGTCGTCTTCACCGTTAGCCGGAATGTACAGGCTGAAGGTGGCGCCGGCATCTTTCTCACTGGCGCATTCGATGCTGCCGTCGTGACTTTCCATGATCGAATAGACTTTGGCCAGGCCCAGTCCGGTGCCCGATGCCTTGGTGGTGACAAACGGCGTGAAGATACGCTCGACCATATCCGCCGGGATACCCTGGCCCGTATCGGCGATGCTGATCACCGTGTTGTCGCCCACGTTGCGGATGCCCAGGGTCAGGCGCCCGCCTTCGGGCATCGCGTCGATGGCGTTGAGTATCAGATTGAGGCAAGCCTGCTTGAGCTGCTTGGCATCGGCATAGATCGTGGCGTCGGGCGCCTGATCGTCAATCTGTGCATCAATATTGTGAGTGCTCAGCTCCGGGCCGCAGAAACCGAGGATTTCTTCCACCAGGGCACGTGCCGGCTGCAGCACGCGTATCGGTGGATTGGGCTTGGCGAAATCGAGGAACTCGGTAATCAGCTCGTTGATGCGGCTGACCTCGCTGATGACGTACTCCAGGTGACGCTTATCGGTTTCCGCGAGGTCGGCCCGCCGGTGCAACAATTGGGTGGCGGTCTTGATGATGCCCAGCGGGTTGCGGATTTCATGGGCCAGGCCCATGGCGACTTCACCCAGGGCATGCAGCCGATCACGCCGACGCAGTTGGGCTTCCAGGTGGTGCAGTTCGCCGAGGCGCTCGGTCATGTGGTTGAAGGTGCTGCTCAACTGCGCCAGTTCATCACCGCCACTGACCACCACGCGATGCGCGTAACTACCGGAGATCACCGCGTTCACACCTTGGGACAAGTCGCGCAGCGGTTTGGTCAGGCGCTGCGACACCAGCACCCCGGCCGCCAGTGACAGCGCCGAGCTGAGCAGGAAGATCAGCACGAACAGGTTGCTCTGGTTCACCAGCCCTACCAGGCTGGTGTGACGCAACAGGCCGCTGAATATAACGCCTTGCAGTTCGCCGGCATCATTGAAGATCGGCCAGTACAAACCGCTGTACTGGTTAGTGAATTGCTCGCTGGGCTGCTTGGTGCTGCGCAGCGCGGCCTCGACGTTCTTCGGGATGCGCGAAGGGTGATTCTCGAAACGCTGGGTGGAAAATATCTCTGAAAAACCCGCCGGATTGGCCAGGTACAAACGCAGGTCCAGGGAGTGCACATCGGCCACGCTGGTGAGGAAACTGCTGTCCAGGTAGGTCGCCACCAACAACAGGTAATCAACGCCATCGCGGCTGGTCTCGAAGGTTGACACCACCAGCCCCGTGCTCACCCCCGCGACTTGCACGGTCTGCAGCACGGCATTGCTGGTCAGGTTGATCTGCCTGACGATGTCATCGGCGGCTGTGCTGAACACCACTTTGTGGTCGCTGGTGCGAATCAGCGCGACCACGTCGATATCGGTGGCATCGGCAATGTCGGCGGTCAGCCGGTCATGCTTGGCCGCCTGTTTGGACGACGGTGGGCTGGTATAGCGCAAGAACAGCTTGGCCATGCGCGCGTTGTCATGAAGGATGTCACCGATCTCATCCTTGACGATCTTGGTCGACTCTTGCAGCCAGATACGCACGTTGCTGTCGAAAATCTGCGACAGCGTGGTGGCGGCCAGCTCAGCGGCAATCATGGTCGGAATAACGCTGACCAGCCAGAACGCCAGCACCAGCTTGCGCTGGACGCTCCAACGCGAAATGGCAAAGGGGCGGGCTTTCTGGCGGGTCTTGGTGATCATCAGGTTTCGCTTATCGCAGCAGCCATGGCAGGGTCGGAACGATCCGGTCGAATAAACAGTTTTACAAGCTTGAGCAGGCCGTTGACCAGCCAGTTGCGATGGCGAAAGAACAGGCTGTTGCCCTCGAACTCGCACCCCAGCCGCAGTTTACTGGCATACCCGGCCTGGCCGCACTCGTACACCGGGATATTGTGCTCAATACAATAGTCGACATTAGTCAGCCAACTGCGAAAGTACAGGTTGTACTCACGGCTGAATTCGATGTCATGGCCAAAGAACTTATCCACCAGCCGCTGCTCATCCAGCAGGATCAAGTTGAACGCAACGAGGCGTTCGTCCACCCAGTAAAGAACACAGACCGCCCGTTCGTGAAGGTGTTCAAGCACGCCGGTGAAGTAAGCGGCAGGTAGGCGCTCGAACTGTAGATCTGCGCGCGCAAGCGTGGCCTCGTACAGGCGCATGATCTGGGGCAGCACATCATCGACGTTGTGCCGCCACTCGATGCGCGGTCCGGGTGCCCGTAGCTTGCGGCGCAGGTCCTTGCGCGTGGATTTGCCCAGCGAGCCCAGGTACGCATCCACCGACCCATAGGGCAACGGCAACACCCCGGTCGGCAAGCTCGGCATGGTCTGAAAGCCGGCCGCACGACAACTGTCGGCCCAATGCGGGTCGTTGGTCGGCGCGTCCTTGACCGCCACCAACCCAATACCGAAGTGGTCGGCATCCCGACGCGCAGCCGCCAGTAACTGGCGCAACAACAACGCGCGGCGGGCCTCGGGCACATGGCTGGCGACCCCCGCATCACAACGCTCAG
Organism: Pseudomonas sp. HN8-3; assembly: GCF_020790195.1. NCBI lineage: Bacteria > Pseudomonadati > Pseudomonadota > Gammaproteobacteria > Pseudomonadales > Pseudomonadaceae > Pseudomonas > Pseudomonas sp. HN8-3. The sequence goes on along the minus strand of NZ_CP086206.1, from coordinate 1,273,765 downwards.
CCACCGGCGAACCAATGGCGTACAGCGCCAATTGCAAAGCCTGCGGCCACAGGCGAGCCAGGCGTTCGGTCACGCGCTTGCCCGCCCCCGACACCGTGGTGTCGAGGCGATAATGGGTAATGAACGCAGCAGCCACAGCCACTAACGTTTCATCTTCGTAGACCGCCAGGTAACGCCACTGAAAATCATCGATAGCGGCGTTTTCTACAGCCAGGTAATAGTCCCAATCCTCCAGGGCACCGGGAAAACAATCATTCCAGGCATCGCGCTGGATCGCCCGGATGGTCGGGAAGGCTTGGGTGGTTATCACAGATTGCCCTTATTTCTATGGCGAACGCCGATCAAATGTGAGAGCTGGCCTCGGTGCGTCAGGCAGACCGCAGTGATGCCATGGCTGGCAAGCCAGCGCCCACCTTGACCGGCGTTGACCTGAAGGCTGTGTGCTGCTCGACAAACTCGGCACTCAACTCGATCACCCGTCGGTATTGCAGGTCGACGGTGATCATGTGGTAGCAGTTATCCAGCAAAATCTTGGTCACCGGGCCGCCGAGGTGGCGTTCCACGTAGTCGGCGTTCCAGCGGCTGGTGATGTCGTCTTCGATCGAATGCAGCACCAGCGCCGGCACCTTGATGTCGGGCATGCGCTTTTTGACCACCGCGTTCATGCGGTGCAATTCGCGCACGGTAATGCCTTCCATGGTCAGCAAACCGGCCTCGCTGCTTTCGCCTTCCTTCATCTGCCGTTCGACGATGGCCCGCAGGCGCTCATTCTTGATGCCGTAGGGCGGCTTTTCTTCGAAGCTGCAAACGTGCACGCCGAATGGAATCTTCATCAGCAACGGCGTGAGGAACGCCAGCTTGTTGATGCTCCAGCCGTCGTACTTCAGGGTGGTGGAGTACATCAGCAGCCCGGCGACCTGGCCTGGGTGTTCGGCGGCCACATACATGGACATCACCGCGCCCATGGACAAGCCGCCGACAAACACCTGCCCGTGGCGTTGCTTGACCTGCAGGAAGGTCTTGCGCACGCCTTCGTACCAGTCACGCCAGCCGGTAGCCTGCAAGTCGCTGTTATCGCCGCAGTGCCCGGCCAACGTGGGCACATACACCGTGCAATTGCCTGTCTTGGCCAGGCCCTTGGCGACCTGGCGCAACTCGGTCGGTGTGCCGGTCAGGCCGTGGATCAACAGGATCCCGACCGGACCTTCACCGAGAACGAAGCCGGCGGTACCTTCACCGAGGTCGATCCCTTGCGCATTCACCGATTGGTCGCTCGCACCAGTAGTTGCTCAAGCAGCTTGAGACCCAATTCGATTTCCGGGTAGCTGATTTCCAGGGACGGTGCCAGGGTGATCACGTTCTTGTAGTAACCGCCCACGTCGAGGATCAGACCCAGCTTCTGGCCGTCCACCACCATGTCGCCTTTCATGCCTTCCTCGACCATGTAGTCCAGGGTCGCCTTGTCTGGGGTGAAGCCGTCCGGGCCGCAGATTTCGCAGCGCAGCGCCAGGCCCAGGCCGTCGACATCGCCGATGATCGGGAAGCGTTTTTGCAGGTCCTGCAAGCCTTCCAGGAAGAACTTGCCCTTGGCCATGACCATCGCGCCGTAATCGACTTCGTTGGTCATCTTGAACATTTCCAGGCCGACGGCGGTGCCCAACGGGTTGGAGGCGAAGGTGGAGTGAGTCGAACCTGGCGGGAACACCTTCGGGTTGATCAACTCTTCACGGGCCCAGATACCGCCCAATGGGTTGAGGCCATTGGTCAGGGCCTTGCCGAACACGATCACGTCCGGCTGCACATCGAAGTGCTCGATCGACCAGAGCTTGCCGGTGCGGTAGAAGCCCATCTGGATTTCGTCGGACACCATCAGGATGCCGTGCTGGTCCAGGACGTGCTTGAGCTCGCGGTAGAAGTTCATCGGTGGGATCACGTAGCCGCCGGTGCCCTGGATCGGCTCGACATAGAAAGCTGCGTATTCGCACTGGTTGGTTTTGGGGTCCCAGACGCCGTTGTATTCGGTCTCGAACAAACGGGCGAACTGCTGCACGCAATGGCTGCCGTACTCTTCCTTGGTCATGCCCTTCGGGCCACGGAAGTGGTAAGGGAATGGGATGAAGTTGGCGCGTTCGCCAAAGTGGCCGTAGCGACGACGATAGCGGAAGCTGGAGGTGATCGACGAGGCTCCGAGGGTGCGGCCGTGGTAGCCGCCTTCAAAGGCGAACATCAGGCTTTTGCCGTTGCTGGCGTTGCGTACCACCTTCAACGAGTCTTCGATGGACTGCGAGCCGCCGACGTTGAAGTGCACGCGGCCGTCGAGACCGAACTTCTTCTTGGCATCGACCGCGATCATTTCCGAGAGCTCGATCTTGCCTTTGTGCAGGTACTGGCTGGCAATTTGCGGCAGGGTGTCGATCTGTTGTTTCAGCGCATTGTTCAGACGCGGGTTGGCGTAGCCGAAGTTGACCGCCGAGTACCACATTTGCAGGTCGAGGTAAGCCTGGTCTTCGGTGTCCCACACGTAGGAGCCTTCGCAACGGCTGAAAATACGCGGAGGCTCGATGTAGTGAACGGTGTCGCCGTAGGAGCAATACTTGGCTTCTTTATCCAGAAGGATCTGGTCTTCGGCGGTAGCGATACGGATATCAGACATGATGGAAGAGTTCCTGAGTGTCAGAAGAGGTGTTGAAGGTGGTGGCGTTGGCGGCGATGCCTTGGGGCAGCTTGGCCAGCAGTGCGGTCACTTGCGCAAAGGTGTCGAAGCGCGCGTGAGGAATGTGGTTGGCGACGCAGTACTCGGCGAGGCTGCCCTTGGCGAACACGAAGTCGGCGGTGGAAGCCACGCACATGTCGGACTTGCCGTCACCGATCACCAGTACACGCTTGTTGCGCGGGGTGGATTTGCACTTGCAGTTGCCGGAAGCGGCGCGGCAAGCATCGCTGGCGTAGGGGAAGTCGATACGCCAGCTGTTCTGGTCGATCTGGCGCAGGCGGTTGGCGAGGATCGGCAACAAGGTCACGTAATTGCGCGACAGGATGCGCGCGATGCCCTGCTCGATGCCGTCGCTGACCACCTCGATAGAGGCGCCCAGGTCCATGACGTGATCAACGAAATCCGGGAAGTCCGGGTCGATCTCGACGCTGTCGAAATACGCCAGCAGTTCGCTTGGGGTGGCCTTGATCAGCGCCAGTTGGCGGCTCAGGCATTCGCGTGAACCGATATGCCCGTCCAGCCATTGCTGTTCAATGGTTTCCCACTCGGGGCCGGCGAAGCGTTGGAGGACGTTGTCGATGACATCCGTGGGGGTAATGGTCCCATCGAAGTCACACACGATATGCCAGTGGATCATCTACCTGTACCTGAGAGAGCGCGCTGTATGCGCTTGCAACAGGGATAGAGCAGGGAGTGTGCCAACTAGTCAAAACCCAGTGGGGCTGGGGGTTTGCCGGCAGAGTCGCAGTGATAGGCGTGCTGCAAGCTACAATTTTTGTAGCTTGCTACAAACAACATGAGTGCTTGCGCAGGCGCGAGGGTTTGCGCGTTCATGCGCGCCTGTCACCTCAGGAACGTACACCATGACCAACATCACTTCTGCCGTATTCGCAGGTTTGCTCGGCCTATGGGGCTGCTCCAGTGCCGCCTGGGCAGACGGCATCAGCGGCGACGTGGGCGCGGGCCTGAGCTATCAGCCCCATGACCCCACCGGCAGCCGCTACGAAACCCGGCCCGTGCCCTACCTGGACCTGGATTGGGGCGACGTCAGCCTGAGCACCGACGACGGCTTGACCTGGAGCGCGCTGAACACCCACGGCATCACCGCCGGCCCCTATATCAATTACCTGGCAGGGCGTACCTCCAACGGTGAGTTGCAGGGCTTGCGCAATGTGTCGGACATGGCTGAGGTCGGCGGTTTCATCCAGTACGCCCCGGCCAACTTCTGGCGGGTCTACGCGCAACTGGGCCAGGCCGTGGGCGGCGGGCATTCCCAGAGCGGCACCCTGGGTAAGATCGGCGGCGAACTGGGCTACCCGTTGGGCGGCGGGATTATCGGCAGCAGTGGGCTGGTGGCGCATTTTGCCGATGCACGCCAGGCCAATACCTTCTTTGGCGTAGACAACAACGAAGCCGCCGCCACCGGCTTTCGGCCCTACAACGCCAGCGGCGGCTTCCAGAACGTGACGTTGAGCCAAAGCTTCGCCTTTCCCCTGGCGCCCCACTGGTCGCTGCTGACCAGCGCAAGCTGGGTGCATCTGGTTGGCTCGGCGGCCCGAAGCAGCATCGTCAAGCAGGCCGGCGAGGTGAATCAGGGGCAGGTGCAGACGGCGATCAGCTACACCTTCGATTAGAACCCGATGCAGTTCTGCCTTAAGTAAGCACATCCAAAATGTGGGAGGGGCAAGTCGAATCGTCGCACCGCCCCTCCCACATTTTGCCTGTGATTCGCAGCACAGTTTTCAGTGCTCTTCGCCCTCAGCCAAAAGCGCGATACCACCGATAATCACCCCCACCCCCACCCAATGCAACAGGCTGATGTGCTCACCCAACCCCAACCACGACCCCAGCAGCACCGCCACAAACACCAGTGAACTCAGGGGAAACGCCAGCGACAAACTGCTGCGCCGCAAGATCAGCATCCACACAAAAAACGCCCCCAGGTAACTGGCAATCGCCGCCAGGATCCCCGGGTTACGCGCCACGTCGGCCAGCCACTGCCAAGTGAAATCCATCTGCCCCAATTGATCACCGGCCACCTTGGTAAACAATTGCCCGGCGCTTTCGGTGGCAATCAGCAGCGCCCACAGCACCAGGGTGCCCAGGCGCCCATGTAACCAACCGCTATCGACTGTCTGCGTCGTCATGCCTGGCTCCCCGCAATCGCGACCAACATCACACCCAAGGTAATCACCAGCGTGCCCAACCAACGCCTTGGGCTGACCCTTTCCTTGAGCACCACCCTGCCCGCCAGAACCACCAGGCAATAGGCCAAAGCCGCCAACGGAAACAGCAGACTCAATGGCGCACGGGACAGGGCTTCGAGCCAGACGAAAAACTCGATGACATAGGCGCCCACACCGGCCCAGAGCAACGGTGCATTGAACACCTGGCCCCAGAATGCGCGCAGGCTGAACCCGCCATCGAGTTGCGGTAAGCGGTCCACGCCCAGTTTGAAACACAGCTGGCCAATCACATCGAGAACAATGGAAAACGCCAGCAGCAACACCACGGTCAGGGTCACGGGAACAGCTCCTCAAACAGGTTGATCAAGGCCTCATTGGTCGCGGCATTGCGCTGCAAATCTTGCACGCTCCAGCGCTGCGGCGGCGGCTGGTCGGACTTGGCTTCCCAGCGCTTGAACGCGTTGCTGAACACCGGCGTGGCGAACTCACCGCACACGTCGATGCCAATGATGCGTTTATGCGCCGCCAACGCCCGCAGGGCCTGGAGCAGATGGGTCAGGCGCATACCGCCCTGATCCCAATTGGTAGCGGCGTCTTCGCTGGCCAGCACATCCTTGTCGATGGTGATCCAGATCGCTTCGGTGGGCAGGCTGGCGATCATCTGGTCGAGGAATTTCGCCCAATCGAGCTCTGCCAGGTTGCGCCAGTGCAGGTGGTTTTCCTGCTGCTGGTGACCCGCTCCATCACCGACCCGACCCCAGACCTTCGACGGCGGGTGCTGCCAGGGAAACAGCTGCAATTGCCCGCGCTTGAGCGCGCCAAGGTTGCCGCCACGCAGTTGTGGGTTATGCAGGTCATCGCTGCACGGGCCGAGGGTGACGATGCGCTTGATCGCCGGCATCTTCAGTGCGCGGTTGACCCAAGAACCACAGTGGCGCTTGGGCGCAAAGCGTACCCAGTCGGGGTGGTTGTCGAAGTGGATCAGGCTGACGGGCTCTTTCAAATCAGCCAAAAAGGCCGGCGTAAGGTGGTGATAGTCACCGGAGCCGACAAACAGGATTTCCGGGCGCGCATCCCTGGGCCGAGGCCGTTGGGCCAGGCGTTCGGTGAATCGTTTCCAGGTTTTTTCTGTGGACCACAGGCGCAGTTTCGGCCCCAGATCGAGCAGGTCCAGACGCGTGGCCCGGCCGTTGGCCAACCGTCGGGCAATGGGTGCCTGGCCGGTAAGGCTGTGGTCGAGGTCAAGTATGTTCAAGGTAGTGTTTCACCCCTAATGGCAGCGCCCAACCGCAGGCCGGCCGGGCTTTAGGGGGGTAATGCAAGGGATGGGCCAGCGTTTGGATGAGCGCCGTTTTTGAAAACAATGAGTATCAAGTGTGGGAGCTGGCAAGCCAGCTCCCACATTAGAGCGGCGTCAGGATCGCGCTTCGGCAATGATCTGGCGAATCGCGCCCACAAAGGCTTCAGCCGGCTGGCCGCCGCTGACAGCGTACTGGTCGTTGAACACAATGGTCGGCACCGAGGTCACTCCGCGGGTGATCCACAGTTTTTCCTGCTCGCGCACTTCGGCGGCATATTCATCAGAGGCGAGAATTTCGGCGGCGCGCTTCAAGTCCAGGCCGACGCTTTCGGCAATGATCGCCAGGGTCGCGTGGTCGGACGGGTCCTGGCCATCGCTGAAGTACGCCTTGAAGAGTGCTTCCTTGAGGTTGTACTGCAAGCCTTCCAACCCGGCCCAATGCAACAGGCGATGCGCATCGAAGGTGTTGTAGATGCGGCTCTGGCCGTCGGTGCGAAAAGCGAAGCCCAACGCTGCGCCCATGTCGCGGATGCGCGCACGGTTGGCCTGGGATTCTTCGGCGGTGGAGCCGTATTTTTCAGTGATGTGCTCGACGATGTTCTGACCTTCGGCGGGCATGTTCGGGTTCAGCTCGAACGGCTGGAAATGAATCTCGGCCTGCACCTCGGCACCAAGCTGGTCGAGGGCTTCGGTCAGGCCGCGCAGGCCGATGATGCACCAGGGGCAGGACACGTCGCTGACGAAATCGATTTTCAGGGGAGTACTCATGGTAGGCAACCTCGCTGGCTTGAATGCGCCGCAAAGGTTGCACGATACACCAACTTCACAACACCTTCGAAGGCTCGCCCAAGTCGATCTGCGCCCAGTGCGCGGTATCTTCACGATGAGCCTGCAGGTAGGGCAACACCGCCGCCAGCAACGGCGCCTTGAACGCTTCCTGGAAACGGTGGGCCAGGCCGGGTATCAGTTTCAACTGGCTACCCTGGATATGCGCGGCCAGGTGCACGCCGTGCATCACCGGCAACAACGGATCGGCCGTGCCGTGCACCACCAGGGTCGGCACGCGCAGTTGGTTGAGCAACGGCACGCGGCTGGGCTCGGCGAGGATCGCCATGATCTGGCGCTTGACGCCCTCGGGGTTGAACGCACGGTCGTAGGACAGCGCCGCCTGATGCAGCAACGCTTGACGATCATCCTTCACATTCGGGCTGCCCAGCGCCGCAAGCAAATCGGCTTGCTGCTCCAGGGCCACCTCACGATTGGGCGCGCTGCGCCGTGACAATAATTGCACCAGCGCCGCGTTCGGGGCGGGCAGGCCCTCGGCGCCGGAGCTGGTCATGATCAACGTGAGGCTTTCCACCCGCTGCGGCGCCATTGCCGCCAGGTGCTGGGCGATCATGCCGCCCATGCTTGCGCCAAGGACATGGAATTGCTGCACCTGCAACGCATCCATCAAGCCCAGCGCGTCGTCGGCCATGTCGGTCAATGTATACGGCGCAGCCACCGGCAAACCGAGCTTGTAGCGCAGCACCTCGAAGGTCAGGTTGGCACTGGCCGGCGCTTGCCGCCAGGTGGACAGGCCGACGTCACGGTTGTCGTAACGGATCACCCGAAACCCTTGCTCGCACAGGGCGACCACCACTTCATCCGGCCAGTGGATCAACTGCCCACCCAGGCCCATCACCAGCAGCAAGGCAGGGTCCGACGCCCGCCCGATACTTTGGTAGGCGATGCTCACCTGTTCCAGGTCGACGGTTTGGGTCGGGACATTGACATCACATCGAGAAGCCGCAAAGGACGGCAGGCCGAATAGCAGAGCGGCCAGTAAAAGCAACACACGCATGAAAAACACCGAAACGCAGAACCCCAGTAGAGCGCGAGTCTGATGAAGTTTGTTCAAGCGCGCTGCCACAGTTGCGTGACAATTTGATGAATGACGCCGAGCGGTCATCGGCCTCTAACTATGTAGGCCACAACCTTCCTCTTGCTCAACGTTAATGAGGCTCTCTTTTTTCGTGAGCACCGTCCCCTTTGGGTCGCCAGCGAATAAAGCTTGTTCACTTCAGCACAGTCCGCAACGTAGCGGCCTGTGCGCTCCAACGCCCTACTTCAAGGATTGAAACCATGACCCACACTACAGGCCCCACCGATTTCGGCGTCTGGTCTCCACTGCCGCTACCGAGCATTGACGAAGACCTGTTGGTCGACGCCACCCAACGCTGGCAAGACTGCCGCCGCGATATGCTCACGCTGATGGCCGGCATTCCGACGGTTCGCAGTTCGATCAACCGCCTGCTCCAAACCGATCTGCAACTGGACGGCGAGCGCGTGATGCTGCAATTCCCCGCTACCGAACAACGCGGCCGCAGCCTGATCAGCCTGACCGATGCCTGCCTCTACCTGCAACAACACCCAAACCTGGACACGACGCAAATACCGGAATGCAACCTGCTTTACCTGCCGGCGCAACCGCCCCTGGCGCAACACACCGTTGCCCAACTGCTCGATGAGCTTAAAACCCTGGATCTGGAGCAAGCGATCGAGGACAACTGGTTGCGCTATTGGCGCACGGAGCGGGCCCCCAATACGCCTCTGACCTGCCTCAACCGGGCGATCGAACTCTACCGGATCCACTTCGAAGCCAGTGGTGAACACTTGCTGGCCGAAAAAAAGATCCATCCCGAAGTGCTCACACCGTTGTTCTCGCTGATCAACCCGGTAGCGCCCACGGCCGACGCGCCAAAATTCTGCGCCGAGCAGCTGTTGCTCAAGCGCACCGGGGCCAATGCCATCGCGCTGCCCGGCGCCTGGGTCCTGACCCTGGATACAGAACAACCGGTCAGCCAACTGGTGTACCTGCCGACACAGGCGCCTGCCTGGCATACCTTTAGCCGGCGCCTGGACCTGGAACGTTGGTTGCTCGACCGGCAAACCACATTGTTCGCAGCCAGCGACATCGATCCCCTGGCCAGTATCGAGTACAAGATCAACAACAACCCGCTGGAAGCCGGCCTCAACCTTTGGCTCAAGCAGTTGGCCAACCAGCAATACCAGGACGCGATCAAGCCGTTGGCCCACGTCAAGATCCACAATGCCTACCAGGCCAGCCAGCACATTGACCAACGCGATGTTCAGCGCCGGGCCCAGGCACTCTTTGCGCAAGCGCCCGACCAACCGGGGACGACCGTCGATGCACAGGTCGACAGTAACCTGCCACAGTTCGGCCTGCTGCATAACGGCATGCACGCCAGCCAACGCAAGGTCCTGATAAGACAGCACCGCCGCGCCCTGGAAAAACTGTTCGGCAGCAACACCCCGACGAGCCCAGCCTGGCAATCGTTCAAACAGCAACTGGACAACCTGAAAGTGCAGCAACGCGCCGCTGAAGACGCGGCACGCGCCATGCTGGACCGTAGACACTTGGATTTCGCCGCACTCAACACCCACTACTCCGCGCTCTACCAGGCGCGCCTGCAGGGGCTGCGGATCGAGGCGAACATTCAGCGGGCCCTGGACCAGATCACCGAAGCCGAACTGCTACAGATCACCAGTGCCCTGGATACGCCTGAGCCTGACGTCATGACGTTGGTGTTGTCGGTCAAGCGGCCCGGCGATCTCCAGCCGACACACACCGAACTCAACGGGCCGCTGGTCTTGCTTCCCCCCCAGGACCCGCAAACCCCAACCACCGGCAGCGGCACGCATTTCGTCTACTGGCCCGGTAACGACGGCGGCTTGCAACGCTTCGCCTCCCGACAGGCGCTGGAAGAAGCTTTGTTCGCCATCCATCCCCAAGATGAGGTACTGGCCCTGCAGTTCAAGCCATTGGCCCAAGATCCCTTCGAGTACAGCCTGAGCAGTCAACAAACCGCCTTCGAAGAAAAAGCCGCGAGACTGCGCCAAACCTGGTCCGCCCCGGAAGACGCCGCAACGCTAGCCGGTGAGTTGGAAAGACTGCGTGCACAAACGCTGCCGAGCTTGCTGATCCCGGATAACGCGGCACGCGAAGCCGCGTACCTGCAACTCATCGAGCAATACAATGCCCAGGTGCTGGCCAACGACATGCAACCGTGGATGCGCCTACAGTCCACAGAAAAACACGAAACCCTAAAGAAACTGCTGAGCGCCTATATCCCCGCGCTGACCCGTTCACAGGCCTTGTTTGGACGCTCGCTGCCAGCACGTGACGTGTTTGTCAGCCAACAGCTGGATGCACGCTTGCGCAAGGATTTCGGCATTAAAAAAGGTTTTACCCTGGAGCTGGAGCTGCCCGACTCGGTGGCGCAAAAGCGCGATATCGTTGCCGGTGCCGCGCCGGGCTCGCCAATCAAAATGATCGATGTCCCCAGCGCTAAACGCAGCAAGATGCCCCTGGATACCCTGGCCTTACTCAACATCGGCTCTGATATAAGTCTGCGCCTGGGGTTCGTGAGCGTCGAAGTGACGGCCGATGATCCCCTCGAAGGCAACACCCTGAAGGCGGGTGTCACCAGCCACTATCTGGCGGCCATGGTCAAGGACCTCAATCTGGCGCAACGCTATGAAACGCGGATTATCAGGGCCTTCGATGGTTCACCGGAGGAGTCTACATTCCAAAAACAGTACCGCCGCGAATGCCTGGTCGAACCCCTGCGTCTGATGCTCAAGGCCCAAGGCCTGCTGGCGGTCATGCAAAACCATATCAACAGCGACGAACTGAGTACCCTCAATACAGCGATCGATGCCGATACCCAGAGCGCCTGGGATGTCGATGGCAAGCGCATCCGCCTGTTGCCGGCCCACCTGAGCATAGGCGGCAAGGACACAAACCAGGAAAGCCCGATCACACTATCGGGTATCACATTCATTGAGGAACAGAACAGCGGGAGCATCGTGCTCTACCTACCCGACGCCCCCGACCAACGCTACCTGCGCGGTTATGCCAGCCTTGAAAAGGCGCGCCTTGCTCTGTTTGAACTGTGCCGGCTCGACAGCATGTTGGAGTATGTCGCGGGCCGTGCAATCAAGGGGGACGTACGGGCACACATCAGCCGCATCGGCCAGGCCATCGACAAAGACCAAAACGCGATGATCCAGTCAGGCTTTGCTTGGCCGGCCACCACTTCGCTGGCTGTCCATCAGTTGAATGCCCATAGGGGCCGCCTGCTCGAAGCCCATCGTAATGACTCGCGCTCCAACGATGATCTGGCCAATGAGAGGTACCATCTTCAAAGCGCCAAGGTGTTCAACGGCATCAAAATTGCCCTGAGTATTGTCCCGGTGGTTGGCACCGCCGTATCCCTGGTAGACGCTCGCATCAGCCTACATCAGGCGGTTGCTGCGTTCCGGCGCGGTGATATCGACGATGGCATCGACCTGCTGGCCTCGGTGTTCGAAAGCCTGTTGTATGCGGCCATGGATGCCCTGGCCATGGCCGCGGTGCCCAGCGCACGCGCCAGCACCGCCCGCCAACTGACCGCAGCACGCCAAGGCAAACAGGCGCCAAGCCCAAGCTTCTGGCGATCCTTGAAACGCCGCCAGGGCACCACCACTCGCCAGCGCTTCGCTGGCTTCGAACACCCCGACCCCCTTGCAAGCGGCAGCCTGCAACCGGTGTTGACCGGGCCCTATCGCCACACCTTGCGCCATAACGTGTCCGGCGATTACTTCATCTTCAGTGAAGGGCGTTATTACAGAGTCAGGTACGACGCCGGCACCGGAGAAATGCGCCTGATTGCCAGAAACAGGTACGACAGTGTGGTCGTTGAGCTGGACCCTGCCCTGCAATGGGACACTTACGGAGCGCTGCATGGTGGTCGCAACACCGTTTATGGCGGTGGCAGCCGGCGCAGAGGGCGTGGGGAAGCCCAGCCGGGCAGCGTTCCACCGGCGGTCAATCGGCAACTCCCGGCACCCGCGCTGGAGGTCAATACGCAGCGCGCTACGCTCGGTAACGATGTGACAACCCAATACAACAACCTTAAGACCCAAGTCGATGCCAGCACCGCAAAGTTAAGAAAATACGCAAGCGACTATCCAACCCCCTCAACCACGTCCACTCAAAGAACAACAGACAGCAAAGCCCTGGATGTCGACCTGGCCAGGGACATCGAAAGCGCCAAGAAGATGTATACGTCGCTCGAACTGGCCCAGCAACAGCAAGTCCGCCTACCCGACTTCAACTATGCAGCAGAACTGAGTAAAACAGCCCACATTGTGTCGGACCGACTCAATCACCTGATTCACCATGCCAGCAACCGTTCCGTGGCGTCACTTGACCGATCCATCGCGATCACCCAGCAACTGGATAACCTGTCTCCAGCCTCCCCCATCACTCAAACACTGCTCAATGAAGTGAGGCAATGCCGCCTGAACATACTTGATGATCTTAACGTGATAGAGCGCTCGATGAAGGACATGGGCACCTGGAGCAAACGCATTACCGCCAGAGCGGCGCGCACAGAGGTCGCGGCCAACCTGGCTCATTGGAAGCAGAAATTTACCGACCTGCGCATTACCAGTATGCGCAGCGGCCAACTGTTGCACCCCATCACCCGCCGACAGCAAACCGTGGGCATTGACTGGATCTACCAGGAAACTGCGGTGAATCAGGCCAGGCACAACGTCAGCCGCGCTCTAACCGCGCACATGACCCTACCCGAAGCCAATATCAGCCGGGTCGAACGCAATCGAATATTGCAGAACTGCATCAAGGTCTATGAAGAATTCTCACGTGATCTGAGTGCCTGGAACGAGAGGTCACCAGATCATTTCGATCCGAACTTTTTCCAACTCATGCAAAAAGACCTTGACCGCTTGATTCGAAAAGCCGAACGGGCCATCAAGAAACCCGCCTCCGAGCCCAATCCAAACGCTACTCGGAAGGCCTTTGAAACCGAGGACGGGCAACTATTGATAGGCACCGAAAAACCCGCCGGGCAACAATCACCGCGACAATTCATCATCAGCGACGCCGACGGCAATCCCACTGAGGTATGGGATAGGGTTGGCGACAGCAACACCTACCGTTTGAACCCGACCCAGAGCCAACCTGCCGCCGCCCCGCCTGCGCTGCCCACCGACCGCCGCGCCACGCTTGCGGATGCCCGTACCCGCCTGGACGCAGTGGATGCTTTTGAAAAGCAGGTGCGAGGGTACAAAACCATGGAGCCGATCAACCTCGAACACAGGCTGGTCACCGAAGCCAAACAACTCAGGATTCGCGCCAACAACGTGCAAAGCCTGGACGCGGGCAACCCGATTGTCGATCAATTACGCACTCGTGCAACTGCGCTTGAACAGGCAGGCGAAGCCTTACGGATCCAACGCAGCCTGGAAAGCCCAACGCCGACTGAAGGCTACCTGGACTATCTGGCCGGTAAAGGCCGAGTGGTGATTCGAAAAATCGGCGCGCGTAAAAAGCTCAGGGACAAACGCCCTGACGGCAAAGACGACTACCTGCAGGAATACGAGATCTACGACTCGAACCGGCAGGCTAAGGCTGACCAACCGATCTGGTACGCGCACTTTCACTATGACGCGCTGCAGTCCTCGTTCGACAGTTTCCCCAAGGCGCATTTAAAGCGCTTTGAACAACGCTACCTGGGAATGAAATGGCAAGCCGCAGCAGAGGGACTGGCATTTGCAGACACTAAAATCTGGCGTGGGTCTATCGAAAAGCCCTTCGCCAGAATGCACTTCCAGGCGCTGAAGTAAGCCCAATAGGTGGGCGGCCAACATGAAGAGCTTTCAATGAATTATCATTGTGCGCAAATACTATTCATGGAGGCGACAGTGCTGGAAATCCGTCATCTAAAAACACTGCATGCCCTGCGTGAAGCCGACAGCCTGGTAGAGGCAGCCGAGCGCCTGCACCTGACACAGTCCGCCTTGTCCCACCAGTTCAAGGAACTGGAAGAGCGCCTGGGCATGCCGCTGTTCGCGCGCAAGACCAAGCCTGTGCGCTTCACCAGCGCAGGTCTGCGTCTGCTGCAACTGGCGGACGCCACCCTGCCCTTGCTGCGTGGCGCCGAACGCGACATCGCACGGCTGGCAGGCGGCACCGCCGGGCGCCTGCACATGGCCATCGAATGCCACAGCTGCTTCCAGTGGCTGATGCCGACTATCGACCAGTTCCGCGATGCGTGGCCGGAGGTCGAGCTCGACCTGGCCTCCGGCTTTGCCTTCGCCCCCCTGCCGGCCCTGGCCCGTGGCGACCTGGACCTGGTGGTGACTTCCGACCCGCTGGAGCTGCCGGGTATCACCTATGTGCCGCTGTTCACCTACGAAGCCATGTTGGCCGTGGCCAACCAGCACCCGCTGGCGAACAAGTCATACATCGTGCCGGAAGATCTGCTGACGGAAACCCTGATCACCTACCCGGTGGAAAGAGACCGCCTGGACATCTTCACCCGCTTCCTGGAACCGGCCGACGTGGAACCCGCCCTGGTACGCACCTCGGAGCTGACGGTGATGATGATGCAACTGGTGGCCAGCGGCCGAGGCGTCTGCGGTATGCCCCACTGGGCGCTGCATGAGTACAGCTCACGCGGGTATGTGAAGGCCAAGCGCCTGGGCGAGAAAGGTCTGTTCGCCACGCTGTACGCGGGCATTCGGGCGGACATGTTGGACGCGCCGTACATGCGCGACTTCTTGCTGACGGCCAAGGACACGTCGTTTTCCACCCTGGATGGGGTCAGCGCAGTGCGTTAAGCGACTTCGCAGCCCCCCTAACCACGATGCGAAGCGAGCCGCTCTTGATCTGCTTTTGATCTCAGGCGCCCCGTTAAACCACGCTGGCCGGAATTCGATAGGGATTTGGGGGGTAAACCGGCAGGGATGCCGGTTTAGCCGCCCCGCGCCATGGATGGCGCGTGGCGGCGGCCCCCCTAATCCCTGGCGGATTACGGGCACACCGAGCCTGGGCGAGGTGCCGAGTGGTGGGGCAAGAGCCCTTTGGTTACTTTGGGGCTCTTTTCCAAAGTGACCCGCTGTAAGAGCGGAACCAATAGCAGCCGTTACCCAAATAACGGATATGTACTCAGTCTGATCCAGCATCCCAACCAACCCTGAGGCCGCCATCGGGGGCAAGTCGAACCGTCGCACCGCCCCTCCCACATTGGATATCACTGATCTTTTAACTCACGCCACATGTGGATCTTGTCGAAATACTCCTCACCTACCCGCACCGCCAACGGCTCCAAGCCGTACTGAATGAAGCCGCAACGCTGGTACAGCGCAAACGCTGCCTCATTCCCGGCAGTGACAGTCAGTTGGATCAGCTCCAGCCGCGGGTGCCTACGGGCCTCCTCCAGCGCGGCCTCTACCAGTTGCCGGCCCAAGCCTCGCTGTTGATAAGCCGCGCTCACATACATGCCGAATAATGTCGCCTTGTGCCACGCCTTCTCCCGCGGTTCGAACGCCAGGCCGACGATACCCGCCAATTGGTCGCCCTCGAATGCGCCAAGCAGGTGATCCAGCGCGCTGCTCACGCGTTTTTCCCACCAGCTCAGGGGCATCGCGGCGCGCTCGGCAACACTGGAGGTAAACGCCTGGGGATAAGCGCCATAAGCCTCAAGCATCAACGCCCGATACGCCAGGGCATCGCTAGCCTGCAGCGGGCGAATCATCATGCGCTGAGCAAGGAAGCACGATAATGCGGCAGGATGAACTCACGCGTCAGCGGCGCCAACTCCAGGCCACCGTCGCCCATGGGGTCGATCCAGCATATTTCTTCTATTTCAGCCGCCGGTTCGACCGCCACGTCGATATGCAGCTGGTACATATCGGCCTGCACCATAAAACCCGGCTCGTTTGCGGCCCGGCTCGAGAATTGGCCGAGGTACACGGCTTCTTGCGGATTGATGTGCAGGTTCAGCTCTTCGTGCAGCTCACGAGCCAACGCCTGGAGCGGGGTTTCGTCAGCGTCGATCTTGCCGCCAGGCTGCATGAAGGCCCGGGTGCCGCGCTTGCGTACCAGCAGGGTTTGGCCGTTTTTATCGATCAGGACGGCGGCGGCGATGCGGATAGTTGAATGGCTCATGAAGGAATCGAGGTCTCGTCCGGTTGTTTGATGAATATGCTGTATTTGGCACCCTCCATGGCTTCGAAGGCAATCAGCTTGTCTACCAGCGGCAGGTTCAACACCTTGCCGGCGTTGAGCAGCAACATGCCGTTGTCGGCATTGAGGTTGCGGGCCAGCACCATCCCGGCTTCAAGTTCGCGGGTAGTGAGGACTTTGACCGTGGGGTCGCCCAGGGTCACGTCACTGAGGAAAGCCGCGCAGGCCAGCACAAAGTCTTCCACCAGCGTCGGGTCATACAAACGCCCGGCGTATTTGCGGATATACAGCAGCGCTTCGTCGCTGTTCAGGTGCCGCTCCAGGATCAAGCCCTTTTGCAGCTCGATGAAATCCACCGCCAGCTTCAACAACCGCGCCCCCGCCGGAATGGCCTCGCCCTTGAGGTGGTCGGGAAACCCGGAGCCGTCCCAGCGCTCCTGGTGATGACGAATGATCCGCGCTGCATCCTTCATCGGCTCCAGGGTCATCAACAGTGATTCGCTTTGCGTCGGGTACTCGCGATACTGCGCGCGGTCGGTGCTGTGCAGCTTGTCCGCCGGCGACACCATCATGCTGTCGCTCCAGCTCAGCTTGCCGATGTTGTACAGCGCGGCGGCCATGGTCAGGTCGCGGGTGCTGGCTTCGTCCAGGGACTGGGCGGAACAGCACACGCGGATCAGCTCGATCAACGCGCGGTTGGTCTGCTTGTTCTTGGGCAAGCGCAGGTTGGCCAACAGCGAAAACACTTCAGTGCCGGTCACGTAGCTGCGCTTGAGCTCGTCATAGGCCAGGTCGAGCATATCGGCGGTCTGCTGCAACTCGGCGGTGCGCGCGGTCACGCGTTTTTCCAGGGTGGCGTTGAGCGCTTTGAGCTGCTCGTTCTGCTCGCGGGTCAGGTGTTGGAGCCGCTGGTGTTCGAGGCACTGCTGCAGCACCAGTATCAGCTCTGCGTCATTCCAGGGCTTGCTGATGTAGCGGTGGATCTGCCCATCATTGATTGCCTTGATGATGGTGTCATGGTCTGCGTAACCGGTGAGCAGGATGCGGCCGGTGGCGGGATACAGGCGGTGAACCTGCGCCAGAAGCGTGGCCCCGTCCATACCGGGCATACGCGCATCGCTCATCACCAAATCCACGGGCCGACTGGCCATGATCTCCAGCGCCTGGGTGCCGCTGGTGGCCAATAACACCTCGTAAGGCTGGCCGCGCAGCAAGCGGCGCAGGCTATTGAGGATCGATTCCTCATCGTCAACCAGCAAAACGGCAGACTTCGTAGCGAGTTGTTCATCCATGGTGACTCTGCCTTCAAATTGAACGAAGTTAAGCTAGATTGACGCGGGGGCGTGCCGTACCGGCTCCCGGCGCACAGCGCTGTTGATTTGACGCCAAGTGGCCGTCGATATCAAGGAGTTCGACTATGCTGTCACTGCCAGTTGGCACCGAGCTACGCAGTCCAGCCAGGGAAGGAATCGCTATGCAATCAAATCTTTTGCCTAGGCCAGACGCGCCATGAACACCCAAGGTGAACGGGCCAACCGTCGCATCCTCATCGTCGATGACACCGCCTCGATCCATCAGGACTTTCGCAAGATCCTCTGCGCCGATGAAGACGGCAAGCCCTCCCTCGACACCCTGGAGTCGACCCTGTTCGGTACCACTGCACCGTTGCGCCAAGCGTTCGAGCTGGATTCCGCCTACCAGGGTCAGGAAGCGCTGGCGCTGGTGAACAAGGCGCTGGCGGACAACGCCCCCTACGCCATGGTGTTTATCGACATGCGCATGCCGCCCGGCTGGGACGGGCTGCAAACCATCGAACAGCTATGGAACGTCGACCCCAACCTGCAAATCGCCCTGTGCACCGCCTACTCCGACTATTCCTTTGAGGCCATCGAAGCGCGACTGAAATACAGCGATCAGTTGCTGATCCTGAAAAAACCTTTCGACCCCTTGGAAATCCGCCAGATGGCCAGCGCACTGACCTGGAAATGGCAACTGGCCCAGGACGTGGCCCACAAGGTGCTCGGCCTGGAACGCATCATTGAAGAACGCGTGCAGGAACTGCTCAAGGTCTCGCACCTGTTGCAATACGATGCCCTCACCGAGTTGCCCAACAGCACGTTATTCGGCGACCGGCTGACCCAGGCCATCGCCCTGGGCCGGCGGCATGACTCGCAACTGGCGGTGATGTTTATCGGGCTGGACCGCTTCAAACGCATCAACAACGCCCTCGGCTATCCGGTGGGCGATGAAGTGCTGCAGCACGTCAGTCGCAGCCTGGTGGCGACGGTACGCGCTTCGGATTCAACGTTTCGCTACGGCGCCGATGAGTTCGTGATCCTGCTCAACGATATCCAACACCCTCAGCAAACCCAACACATTGCGCAAAAACTGCTCAGCGCCGTCAGCGCAACGCGTCATATTGCGGGGCACGACCTGAACGTCACCGCAAGCCTGGGTATCAGCATTTACCCCAATGACAGTACCAATGCGGTGCAACTGATCAAGCACGCCGAAACCGCCATGCGCACCAGCAAGGAACGTGGCCCCAACGACTTCAGCTTTTACACCGAAGACATGAACCGCCGCGCCCAGCACCAGCAAAACCTGGAGAGCGCGATGCGCCAGGCCCTGGAACGCCATGAGTTCGTCCTGCATTACCAACCCAAGCTGGATCTGGCGTCCGGGCGGATCGTCGGCGCCGAGGCGTTGACCCGCTGGTTTGAACCGCAGTCAGGCTGGATCAGCCCGGCGCAGTTCATTCCGGTGGCCGAAGACAGCGGGCTGATCGTGCGCCTGACCCAGTGGGTGTTGCGCCAGGCCTGCGAGCAAGCCCAAGCCTGGCGGGATCTGGGCCTGGCGCCGCTGCGCATGTCGGTGAACATCTCGGCGATCGACTTTCGCCAACGGGACTTCGTCGACAACCTGGCCGCCATCCTCAAGCAAACCGGCCTGCCGCCCGCCCAGCTGGAGCTGGAAATCACCGAAAGCGTGCTGATGCAGAATGTCGACGAGACCGTAGATACCCTGCGCAGAATCAAGGCCATGGGCGTGCGTCTGGCGCTGGATGATTTCGGTACCGGCTATTCGAGTCTGAGCTACCTGCGGCGCTTTCCCATCGATGTGCTGAAAATCGACCAGTCCTTCGTGCGCGGCCTCAGCGTAAATAACCAGGACGAACAACTGATCAGCGCTATCATCGGCATGGGCAAGAGCCTGGAGCTGAACATCATTGCCGAAGGCGTGGAAACCGTCGAGCAACTCAATTTCCTCAAGGCCCACAAGTGTGAAGAGGGCCAGGGTTTTCTCTTCAGCAAGGCGTTGCCCCCCAAGGATTTCGTGCAGTTGCTGCAAGTGGGTTGCGCGACACTGATGCCCCATCCATAGCCCTAGGCCTGCAAGGAGTGCTCGCTTGAGCAACGTTTCAACTACCCGATTCAGCCTTGTGCTCGCGTTGGGCCTGTGCACCGGCGCAGTACTCGCGGCCGCACCGCTGGACGAAGCCCTAAAGCCGTTGCCGAGTGTTCCCCTACAGGATCCGGCCAAGGTTGAGCTGGGCCGTCGGCTGTTCAATGATCCGCGCTTATCGGCCAATAACAGCTTGTCCTGCGCCAGCTGCCATCACCTGGAAACCGGCGGCGCCGACAACAAACCTTTCTCCCTTGGCCTGGATGGCAAGCCGGTGCCACTCAATACGCCCACCGTGTTCAACGCCAGCCTGAACTTCAAGCAGTTCTGGAATGGCCGGGTGGACACCCTTCAAGCGCAGATCGAGCACGCGGTCATCAGCCCGGTGGAAATGGGCAGCGACTGGAAAGCTGTGGAATACAACCTGTCCGCCTACCCTGATTACCAGCGCGCCTTCGCGCAGGTGTATGCCGATGGCGTCAGTGCCGCCAACGTGCAGGATGCGCTGGCGAGTTACGAGCGCACGCTGCTGACGCCCAACTCGCGGTTCGACCAGTACCTGCTGGGCAACACCGAGATACTGACGATCAAGGAAAAATACGGCTACCAGCGTTTCAAGGAGTACGGCTGTATTGCCTGCCATCAGGGCGTGAATATCGGCGGCAATATGTTGCAGAAATTCGGCGTGATGGACGATTACTTCAAGGCACGAGGCAACCCGGTCGAATCGGACCTGGGCCGCTACCTGCTGACCGGCGATGAAGAGGACCGCCACGTGTTCAAGGTGCCCAGCCTGCGCAATGTGGCCGTCACCGCACCTTACTTCCACGACGCCTCGGCCAAGACGCTTGAAGAGGCGGTTGACGTGATGTTCAAGTATCAGTTGGGGCGCAATCCTTCTCAGGAAGACAAGGAGCTGATTATCCAGTTTCTCAGAACCTTGACCGGCGAATGGGCGGGCAAGCCGCTATGAGACGTTTCTCGCGCCGTCGTGCCAGCCAGATGCTGCTGGGCCTGATAGCCTTGTTATTGGCCTCTACACTGGTGTTTTTGTACCTCAAATCTTCCCGCGACCAAACAGCCACTTATACCCAGTCCCGGGACCTGATCCGCCAGCTTCAGCAACTCAATGCCCAATGGGACAGTGAAGTGCTCAAGGCCCGGATCGCGATTACCCACAACTACGATCCGCTGGTCACGCCCCTCTCGGACATGACCCGTATCTGGTCTGAACTACAAGGCCGCGACACCTACCACAACCCTGCCGACCTGCCGAGTTGGCAAGCCAGCCAGGCAGCGTATGTGGCCGCCATCCAGGAAAAAGCCCGACTGGTGGATCAGTTCAAGTCCCACAACGCCGTGTTGCGCAACTCGCTGGCGTTTTTGCCGACCGCCGAAGACGACATTCAAGCCCAATTCAACCAGATTGACGATCAAGGCCGGCTGCAACTGCAAGGCGTGGCCACCGACACTTACGACCTGCTGCTCAGCAGCCTGGAGTTTGCCCAGGTCACCAGCGATGAACGCGCCGCCGATATCCTGGTGGGCCTGGGCAAACTGGCGATCAACAAACAGAGCCTGCCCAGTGAGTTCCAGGCGCCGGTGGATATCCTCAGCAACCATATTTCGCTGATCCTGCGCGAGCAGCCGCTGGTCAACAGCCTCCTCGAACGCATTGCCGCCGTGCCGGTGGCCGAGCGCCTCGATGACCTGACCACCCACCTCAATCAGGACCAGCAGACCGCGGACCTCGTTGACCATCAATATCATCGCTACCTGCTGATCTTCTCGACGCTGCTGGTGGTGCTGTTGCTCTACCTGGCGGTGCGTCTGCTGCGCAGTTTCGCCGAGATCAACCGCGTCAATCGCGCCTTGCAATCGGCCAACGAAACCCTGGAGCAACGGGTGGAACGGCGCACCCAACAACTCAAGGATGCCCAGAGCGAACTGCTGGACAGCGCCCGCCAGGCAGGCATGGCAGAGATCGCCACCAACGTGCTGCACAACGTCGGCAACGTGCTCAACAGCGTGAATATTTCTGCCGAGCTGGTCAGCCGTAAACTGCGCGGCAGCAAAGCGCTGGGCCTGGGCAAAGCGATGCAATTGATCAACGCACACCAGGGCGACCTGGGCACCTTTCTCACCGAAGATGCAAAGGGCAAATTGCTGCCCGGCTACCTCAACCAACTGGTGGAAGCGATCGCCATGGAGCAACAGGGCATGAGCGATGAGCTGGCGCAACTGAGCAAAAGCATCGATCACATCAAGGACATCGTCTCGACCCAGCAATCCTATGCCGGCGCCGCCACATTGCTGGAGCCAATCAATATCGGCGCCTTGATGGACGATGCCCTGCGCATGAACGCCGGCGCGCTGAGCCGTCACCACGTCACTGTGGTCAAGGAATACGCACAGGTACCGCAGATCCTCGGCGACAAGCATCGCCTGCTGCTGATCATGGTCAACCTGATCAGCAACGCCAAGTACGCCATGTCCAACCTTTCCGAGAGGCCACGGCAAATCACGCTGAAGGTCGAGGCCCAGGGTGAAGATACCTTGAAGATCAGTGTGAAGGACGATGGCGAAGGCATACCACCCGAGAACATGACACGGATCTTCACCCATGGTTTTACCACGCGCAAAGAAGGCCATGGCTTCGGCCTGCACAGCTGCGCCCTGGCCGCGGTGCAAATGCACGGCCAGCTCAGTGCTCACAGCGACGGGCCGGGCCTCGGCGCGGTATTCACCTTGACCATTCCCCTGACCCTTGCCGGAAGCAGCTCATGAACCAACCTCCCAACCGGCGCGTCCTGCTGATCGATGACACACCGTCCATTCATGAGGATTTTCGCAAGATCCTGATGCCGGATACTGCGCCCAACCAGGCGCTGGATGACATGGAGTCGGCACTGTTTGGTGACGCGGCCAAGCCCCAGGCCCAGGCGTTCGAACTGCATTCGGCCTATGGCGGCGAAGAGGGCCTGGGCTTGCTCACCAGCGCCATGGCGCAGCAGCGTCCTTATGCACTGGCGTTCGTTGACATGCGCATGCCCCAAGGCTGGGACGGCGCGAAGACGATCGAGGCGTTATGGCAGGTCGCACCCGAGTTGCAAGTGGTGGTGTGCACCGCGTACTCGGATTACTCCTGGGAAGACCTGCTGTTGCGCCTGCAGGCCCATGACCGTTTGCTGATCCTGAAAAAACCGTTCGACAATATTGAAGTGCAACAAATGGCCAATACCTTGGCCAATAAATGGGACATGGCCCGGCGTGCGTCGCTGCAAACATCTCTGCTGGAACAACTGGTTGAAGAACGCACCCAGGCGCTGCAATTGGAAATCAACGAGCGCAAGCATCTGGAAAGCCAACTGGTGCAGTCGGAAAAGCTCGCCTCCCTTGGGCAGCTCGCCGCCGGCGTCGCCCATGAAATCAACAACCCGGTGGGGTTTATTTCCTCCAACCTCAGCACGCTCGACAGCTACTTCACGCAGCTGCAACAGATGCTCGACGCCTATCAACGCAGCGAGGAACACCTCGCGGCGCCAGAACAGCGGGATCAGCTAAAGGTTTTGCGCACCGACCTGGAACTGGATTTCCTCAAGGAAGACATACCGATCCTGATCCGCGAATCCAAGGAAGGGATTGGCCGTGTCGTGCAGATCGTCAAAGACCTGAAGAACTTCTCACGCGTGGATAACGACCAGACCTGGCAACTGGCTGACCTGCAGCAAGGCATCGATTCGACCCTGAACATCGTCGCCAGCGAACTCAAGTACAAGGCCGACGTGGTCAAGCACTACACGCCCCTGCCGGACATCGAATGCCTGGCCTCGCAGCTCAATCAGGTAGTGATGAACCTGGTGATCAATGCGGCCCAGGCCATGGGGCCCCAGCGTGGCACCATTACCATCAGCAACGGCGTGGAAGGCGAGAATATCTGGCTGGAAGTGGCCGATAACGGCTGCGGAATTGCCCCTGAAAGCTTACAGAAGATTTTCGACCCGTTCTTTACCACCAAGCCTGTGGGCGAAGGGACTGGACTGGGATTGTCTCTGTCCTACGGCATCATCAAGAAACACGGCGGGGATATCTCCGTCAGCAGCGAACTGGGCAGGGGCACGACATTTCGCGTGGTGTTGCCGATTCGCCAGAAGGCGGCGTAGGGCACGCCGCCGAATCATCCTCACGCGTCGGCTTTCGGGGTCGACCCAAACGAGGCAAAGCGCTTGTTGAAGCCGGCAATGCGGCCTTCGGCTTGGGTCTTGCGCTGTTGGCCGGTGTAGACCGGGTGCGAAGCACTTGAAACATCCAACGGGATATAGGGATAGGTGTTGCCGTCGCTGTGTGTGTGGGTGCGGTCGCTGTCGGCAGTGGAGCCGATGAGGAAGTACACGTCGGCGGCGGTGTCGTGGAACAGTACGGTGCGGTAGTCGGGGTGGATACCAGCTTTCATAAGGCCTCCGGGGCGTTTGGGTGCATTAGACATGTTATACAGTAACACTAAAAACACCTACAAACGAGAACCGATTGCAATAATACCAGCAGGAAAAGTTCTAGCCGTTTCCTGGAGGTCCCTTTCCAGGAAATCGAGCTAATCCATGATTGAGCTCATCGGTTCAAACCAATCCGACTCAACTGCCGGTCGCCCCGAGTTTTGACTTAACCAAATCAGGCGTGGCTTCGTTGTGCTTCACTGCGTTGACATAGCCTTGAACGACCCCCACCAAATTCCCCCTCGCAGCACTGAAAAGTGCCTGGTCAAAACCATCAGCCCGAGTTTTATCGAACCCCTTCTTGGCCCCCTTCACAGCCTCCGCCAACCCCGCATTTGAGTCGCTGATGCCCAGGAGAATATTGCTCAGCCCCGGGATAAACCAGGTTCTCTTGCCGATCTTACCGGAAACATGCTGCAGGTTATCTTTGTTGGCGCCGCCCTGGGTGACATGGCGGTCGTTGGTACTGTCCAAGCGATGATGGTGCCGTAGGGCTGAATAACCTTGCTCCGTAAAGTCCTTCCACATGCCTGCCGGCGTGCCGTGCCGCGCATCACCGCTACGGGTGATGCCTTCAAGGTCGCCATTGTCATGGGCTTTGCCTCGGTGTTCGCCTGTAGTCGATAAAGACGTATCGATATAGTTAAGCACCCGCGCAGCGTTGAATGCGGCATCCGCTCGTGACTCAGGGTCTTTATTGTTGCTCGTCCAATCACCCAGAAGTTTGTAAGCCAATGGACGATTAATATCTTTTTGATGGCCGAGGTTTTTGAGGATCGGATTGTCGTTGATGATTTCGTCCGCAGTGCGGGTATCACCCGGTGGACGGCCAGTGGAGATTTCCGGCTTGCGACTCACATTCCGCTCAGGTTTCTCGATACCTTCCATTCGTTGATGTTCTTGGGCGACTTGCTCTCGTTGGGAGCCGGTTAATTGGCTTTTATCCCAGTTGGGAATGATCGGGATATAAATCGAGGCATGATGAGTATTGTTCGATGCCGATATCGATATAGACATAGGTAAGTCTCTCGCTCTGTTGTTATACATTCCTTCTGATTAACAGCGTCCTTAGTCTTACATTCGATGAATGGTGATTGGGCAGTCATAAGTTCCTCTATGAGGCTGATAGCTTTTTTTGTCTGGACTGATGCATAGACGCACAAATACGCGACTGAGCGATCAATCCTTGTCCGTGCTTAATCCAGAGGTGCAGAATGGGTGATCGACCTGAAGAGTCCGAACCCAAGGAAACCGTATGAGCCTGTCCTTGTTAAGCCGCTACGCCTTCTTTGCTGTGTGCGTCATTTTCACCCTCGCCAGCCTGCCCTTTATCGAACACGAATGGTTGTGGCCCATTACTCTGGTCACCGGCATCCTCAGCCTGATCGGCATTTTCGACCTGCTGCAAAGCCCCCACGCGGTGCGCCGCAACTACCCGATCCTGGGCAATATCCGTTACCTGGTGGAAGGCATCCGCCCGGAAATCCGCCAATACCTGCTCGAATCCGACAGCGACGCCCTGCCCTTCTCTCGGGCCCAGCGTTCGCTGGTGTATTCGCGCGCCAAGAACGAAACCGCAGACAAGCCCTTCGGCACCTTGATCGATGTATACCAGTCGGGCTTCGAATTTATCGGCCACTCCATGCGCCCGGCACCGTTGAGCGACCCCAGCGCATTTCGCGTGATGGTCGGCGGCCCGCAGTGCACACAACCGTACTCGGCGTCGGTGTTCAACATCTCGGCCATGAGCTTCGGCTCGCTGAGCGCCAACGCAATTCGCGCGCTCAACCAAGGTGCCAAACTCGGCAACTTTGCCCACGACACCGGTGAAGGCAGCATCAGCCCCTACCACCGTGAAAACGGTGGCGACCTGACCTGGGAACTGGGCAGCGGCTACTTCGGCTGCCGCACCAGCGACGGCCGTTTCGACCCGGAGCGCTTCGCCACGCAGGCGCAAAACCCGCAAGTGCGCATGATTGAAATCAAGATGAGCCAGGGTGCCAAGCCCGGCCATGGCGGGATCCTGCCCAAGCACAAGGTCACCCAGGAAATCGCCGACACCCGCGGCATCATGATGGGCGAAGACTGCATCTCGCCGTCACGCCACAGTGCGTTTTCCACGCCCATCGAACTGATGCACTTCATCGCCCAATTGCGTGAACTGTCCGGCGGCAAACCCGTGGGTTTCAAGTTCTGTCTGGGCCACCCGTGGGAATTCATGGGCATCGCCAAGGCCATGCTCGAAACCGGCATCCTCCCCGACTTTATCGTGGTCGATGGCAAGGAAGGTGGCACCGGCGCAGCCCCCGTGGAGTTCACCGACCATATCGGCGTGCCGCTGCGTGAGGGTTTGCTGTTTGTGCACAACACCCTGGTGGGCCTGAACCTGCGCGACAAAATTAAACTCGGCGCCAGCGGCAAGATTGTCAGTGCGTTCGATATCGCCAGCGTCCTGGCCATCGGCGCCGACTGGGCCAACTCGGCACGTGGCTTCATGTTCGCCATTGGCTGCATCCAGTCCCAGTCATGCCACACCAACAAATGCCCGACCGGCGTGGCCACGCAAGACCCACTGCGCCAACGTGCCTTGGTCGTGCCGGACAAGGCCCAGCGTGTGTTCAACTTCCACCGCAACACGCTGCACGCCCTGGCCGAAATGCTTGCCGCCGCAGGGCTCGATCATCCGTCGCAGTTGTCGGCCAAGCACTTGGTGCGACGCATGTCGGCAACAGAGATCAAACTGTTCTCGCAGCTGCATGTGTTCTTGAAGCCCGGCGAATTGCTCACGGGAGACGTGAACGGCGAGTTCTATTCGCGCATGTGGCAGATGGCGCGAGCAGACAGTTTTGAGCCCCATGAAACCGCTGCTGCCTGACGGACGCTTACCATGTTGAAAGTCATCGCTGAAGACTTTATCAAGCCCGAGCACCTGGAAACCGTGCGCCCGTGGTACGCCGAACTGGTGGAAAAAACCCGCCAGGAACCGCTGTGCGTTGCCTACGATCTGTTTGTCGATCAAAAAGACCCAGGGCATTTTATCTTTATCGAACAATGGCCTGATCAGGCGGCGCTGGATGCGCACTGCCAGACCGAGCACTTCAAACGGTTGGTGCCGCAGATCAACGCGTATCAGGCCAAGCCGTGCCGGGTTTTGCTGATGGCCCCTGTCTGAAAACAGCCCCGCACTGTCAACTCTGACAGTAGATGATCCTGCTCGGATGCAAAATACTTGAAGGCATACACCCTGCCCATGGACGGCGCAACCATGCCTTTAAGTTTAGCCTCATTACTACTCGTCTCCCTCCCGCTAGTGGCCGTAGCCCAGAATGATCCGGTCGAGGACCTACTAGCGAAAATGAGCCTTGAAGAAAAAATCGGCCAGCTCAGCCAACTCAGTATCCAGAGCACGCCTACCGGCCCCGTCATTGATCAAGGCGAACAGACGCAGATGCCAGTGGCCCTCGTGGGCTCGGTACTGGGGGCCAGCAGCGCGCAAGCTACCCGTCAGTTGCAGGAGCAGGTGGTTAACGGTTCCCGGCTGCATATCCCCTTGTTATTCGCTTATGACGTCGTGCACGGTTTTCGTACAGTGTTCCCGGTCCCCCTGGCGCTAGCCTCAGCCTGGGACCCGGACTTGGCCCAACGAACCGCTCGCGTGGCGGCCGTTGAGGCCACCGCCAGTGGCGTGCATTGGACCTTTGCGCCCATGGTCGATATTAGCCGTGACCCGCGTTGGGGCCGCGTGGTGGAAGGTGCTGGCGAAGATCCGTTCCTTGGCTCTGCATTGGCCGCCGCACTTGTGCACGGGTTCCAGGGTGCAGGTGCACCTGACATCTCATCCATGCTCGCTACGGCAAAACACTTTGTCGCCTACGGGGCTGCCGAAGGCGGTCGAGACTACAACGTCGCCGATCTGTCGGAGCGGACACTGAGAGAGGTTTACTTGCCTCCCTTCCAGGCAGCCGTCGCGGCCGGCGTCGATGCAATCATGCCGTCGTTCAACGAGCTGGCCGGCGTTCCCATGCACAGCCATACCGCCCTGCTGACCGGTCTGTTGCGCAAGCAGTGGGGGTTCGCCGGCTTGCTGGTCAGTGATTTCAATGCTGTCTGGGAACTGGGGCCACAAGGTATCGCCGGCACGCCAGCCGACACCGCACGACTGGCGTTCAATGCCGGGGTGGATATCGAGATGGCCAGTCAATCCTATCGCCTGCACCTGCCGACACTGGTGCGCAACGGCCAGGTGTCGCGTAAAAACTTGGATGACGCTGTGCGTCGCGTCCTCAAAGCCAAGCAGCGTCTGGGACTGTTCGATGATCCCTACCGGTACAGCGACGAAGCCCGCGAGCAGGCCAGCCAGCTAACGCCACAGCACCGTGCCCTGGCTCGAGAATCGGCACAGAAATCTATCGTCTTACTAAAAAACAACGACGCGCTGCTGCCGCTCTCCAAACAACCGGGCAAGGTCCTGGTGGTCGGCAGCCTCGCTTCGGACGCCAGCGCCACCATCGGCCCTTGGGCCGGGGCTGCCAACCCCGAAGACTCCGTCACGGTCTTGCAAGGCCTGCGCAATGCGGTAGCCCCTGGCACCGAGATTACTTACCTGCCCGGCGCTTCGCCCGTCAGCCCGCACCTCCAGGACATCACGCGGGTCGAAACAATCGCGCGTGACAGCGACCTGATAATCGCCGTACTCGGAGAAACCGCAGAACAGAGCGGCGAAGCCCATAGCCGCGCCGAACTCGGTCTACCGGGCGGGCAAAATGCGCTACTAAACTCATTACTGGAGACAGGGAAACCCTTGGTCATCGTCCTCATGAACGGCCGCCCCCTAGTGCTCGATGCTTCAGTGCAACAAGCCCATGCATTGCTCGAAACCTGGTTTTTGGGCAGCGAAACCGGAAATGCCGTGGCCGATGTGCTGTTTGGTGACGTCAACCCCAGCGGCAAGCTGCCAATGACCTTCCCTCGCCATGTGGGGCAGATACCCATTTACTACGCGCATAAAAATACAGGCCGCCCACCCAGCGGTGATGGCAGTTACGCATCCGCCTATATCGATGTGCCCTGGACACCGCTCTATCCATTTGGCTTCGGCCTGAGCTACACCTCGTTCAGCTACTCCTCCCCTCGCCTTAGTCACACTCGACTGGCGTCCACACAAACGCTGGGGGTTGAGGTCACCGTCACCAACACCGGCAAACGGGCAGGCGATGAAATCGTCCAGTTATACCTGCGCGATGACGTTGCCAGCGTCACCCGCCCAGTGCGCCGACTACGGGGTTTTCGCAAAATTCATTTGGCACCGGGCGAAAGTCGCAGCGTCAGTTTCTCCCTGGGCCAACAGGACTTTGCCTTGCTCGACGAGCATTTTTCACCGAAGGTCGAAGCTGGCGGTTTTACCGTCTTCGTCGGGCCGGATTCGACTACTGCCAACCAGGCGAATTTTGAGGTGAGCGATACGCGTCAGTTGCCTATCCGAGGCCAATCAGTCCCACCGGCGGTGCCAAACTGAATATGCCCACAGGTTGTTTCCTTACCCTCTCATCACTCACCGACAGCGCTCTTGGGACTGTGCTTGCTCGCCACTACAAATCACATAGAGCGCAAGCACATTATCTCCGGCAGCCTTACTCCAGAGGAGGCGCCAATCTGCAGGAATACGAGCTGCATCTGATTCAAATGCATGGTCAAAAGCCAACCACCATACTCGTTGCGCGCTCTTCAATGTTTGCAGGTTATCGAGATAAATTTCATCACTAAACTTCATTAAGGGCGCGTGAAAATCATTAAAGCCAGGACGGCCTGAGCGACCTTCCTTGAGCGGTGGCGTGTAAAACAGTACCGTTACTGACTTCCCGCTATAATATTCAGCGGCATAAAACAGGTAGACATCGCTTGCGACTAAGATGTCACCAGCGGCGACACCACTATTAAAATCTGCCATTAGTTCAGCTACCCTATTATCCGCCACACGCGAGGGGTTATTCATCGTATGAAAACCATTATAATTATTCCTCAACCCTGCAATTTCCAAACAAACACACACCCCTAAAACCACAGAAAAGACTAATTTATTTTTTATTCCCACTAGAGCAATAGCGATAACCATCGGCAACATCAGCGCAGCAAAAAACAGGTAGCGCTCAACAAATAGCGGGGTCCACAAAGATATTCCAATTGCCCCCAACAAGGTCGAAAACAGACATAGCACCATCAATAGACCAAATTTATGATGACTGCTATCCCCTCGCACGACCACTCCCCCCAAAAAAACTATGATTATCGGCAACAACCAATAAACTAATGAACTATACGTCAACCCATCATTCAGGGTGATAAATCGCCAGAACGCAGACGGCAGACTATAAACCGTCACCGGTTGAATCCAGCCCAGCGTTCCCTTGGCGATATGTTTCGTTAATGAGGGTACCCACGGCATGTAAAGCAATACGATCGCTATATTCGCCATCCACCAATCGAGGCGAAAAACGTAGCGCTGTCCTCCAAAAATACGGCAGCGTACTAGAAGGAGATATAACCAGTGGGACCCGACACAAAATATGGAAAAATAATGAGTATAAAATGCGGCCACTACGGCCAATACATAAACAATCAAATAACGTGCTCGCTCTGGATTACGCACCCAGTAAACCAAGGCCAGCGTGGCACTCGTCAGCTCCACGCCCAACAGACTATACATCCGGACGTCCTGACTATAACGTACAGCTATTGGCAAAAGTGCTAATAACAAACCGGCGACAATTGCGGCTCGCCCATTAGAAACCAAGCGCACCAACCAGATCCCCAACGCTACATTCAAGACCCCTAATGAAGCACTTAGACCACGCGTCCAGACCAACTCATCCCCCCCCACCAACATGATCCATCCATGCAAGATCAAATGATAAAGTGGCGGATGAACGTCAAATCCGCTCAACAACCAAATATCCGACAACGAGCATGTAGCCAAAATCAAGCTAAACCCTTCATCTGACCAAATAGAGGCGTCCGTAAGATGATAAAACCGAACCAACCCAGCGACACACAGAACCGTAAACAGAAGCAATGCCCTGTACGTTATATTGCCTACATATTGCACACTCGCACTAGCGGATTTCATGGTTCCTTTCCCGTTGCACTGACGCATCCTGAAAGTTCAAACTGCGCACGGTATTTTTGACCACATACCGCGGCCGATGCTTCGCCTCTATATAAATCCGCCCTATATATTCCCCCAATATCCCAATCCCAATCAGTTGCACCCCGCCCAAAAACAAAATCGCAGTCATCAACGACGGATACCCCGGCACGTCATTGCCAAACAACACCTTGTCCACAATCAAAAACCCGGCATACACCAACGCCAATAACGAAATTGCGCCGCCGATATAACTCCACAACCGCAACGGCAAGGTACTGAACGAGGTAATCCCGTCCAGCGCCAGGTTCCACAGTTTCCAGCCGTTGAACTTGCTCTGCCCCGCAGCTCTGGGAGCACGATCGTATTCAACGATGGCCACCGTGAACCCCGCCCACGACAGCACGCCTTTCATGAACAGTTGCTGTTCCGGCAGCGCCTTGATCACGTCCACGACCTTGCGGTCCATCAACCGGAAGTCACCGACGTTTTCTTCGATATGGGTATAGGCGATAAGGTTGAGCAAACGGTAGAACAGCGACGCGGTGTTACGCTTGAGGTAACCGTCGCTGGAGCGGTCGCGCCGTTTGGCCAGCACCATATCGGCGCCCCGCTGCCACTCGGCGATCAGCCGTGGGACGACGTCCACCGGGTCCTGCAGGTCCACATCCATCGGTACCACCGCGTCGCCCGTGGCGTATTCCAGCCCGGCGAACAAGGCAGCTTCCTTACCGAAATTGCGTGAGAAGTTGATCAGCATTACGTCGTGATCAACCAACGCCAGCGTCTCGGCGGCTTCGGCAGTACCGTCGGTGCTGCCATCGTTGATAAATACGATTTCAACGGTGTGGGCCTGCAACGACGGTTCTTGCCGAACCGCACGGTAGAAATCGGCCACCGTCTGTTCCTCGTTGAACACCGGTACCACCAACGAGATCTTCATTGGCCACGCTCGCGAAACACCACCCACCGTGACAGCAGAAAACCGCACAGCAGGCTGAACAGTGAAAACACCAGCACAGTGATAAGCCCTGGCATGTGCAAATGATCACCCAGCCAACCTACCCCCAGGCTTAGCACTCCCATGCACGTCATGAACAGCAGGTAGCGGCCCAGGGAAACCGGCATGTCAAAGGTGAACAAGGCATTCACATAAAACGAGAAGGATGCCGCCACACAGAATGCCAGAAGATTGCTCAGCGCCTGGCTGAACTCAAACCCTGCCCGCAGCATAAAAAACAACTGCCAATGGATCACCGTATTGGCGACACCGATCACTGTGTAACGAGTGAAACCTTTCCATAGCCGGGCCATACCGTCGTCCTTTGCGGTTGCGTGTTAGCAAGCCACGGCGCGCCTTTTGCGTCTACTGTCAAGGTTGACAGGTGCCCTTATCTACAACTGAGACATTCAGTAATATCCAACCTTTGCAATTGCTTACAAATACCGCCAACCTGCGCCCGCTCGACGTGCCGCGTACGACAACGCGCGCGCTCACCTATCGTCATTCAACTACTTGTTCAAGAGCCCGCTGCCATGCTGAACGGACGCGACCCGCGCATCGATTTTTTTCGGGGCCTGGCGTTGATCTTCATTTTCTGGGATCACGTCCCCCACAACCCTCTTGGCCTGATCACTCTGCGCAACTTCGGCTTCAGCGACGCGGCGGAGGTCTTCGTGTTTCTCGCCGGGTTCGCCTCGGTGCTGGCCTACGGCAAGGTCATGCAGCGAGAAGGTTATTGGATGGCCTGCCTGAAAATCCTGCGCCGCACCTGGGTGTTGTATGTGGTGCATATTTTCCTGCTGGCCATGCTGATGGGTATCGTGTTCTTCGCCAACAACCATGTAGAAACTCGCGACCTGGTGGCGGAGATGGGCCTGACGCACTTCGTCACCCACCCGCAACAGGCACTGACCGACGAACTGCTGTTGCGCTTCAAGCCCAACCTGATGGATCCGTTGCCGTTGTACATCGTCTTGCTGGCTGGTTTGTCCGTGGTGCTGCCGCTGATGGTGCGCGCGCCCTGGGCCGTGGTGAGTGTCTCGCTGGTGGTATACCTGATGGCGCCGTGGATGGGCTGGAACCTGCGCGCCATTGCCGATGGCGTGTGGTATTTCAACCCTGTTACCTGGCAATTGCTGTTTGTGCTGGGGGGCGCCGCGGCGATTTACAGCCAGCGGCCCAGCGCGCCCGAGACACGCCCCTTACAGCGCCAGCCGCTGTTCGTCGCGGCGGCGCTGTATGTGGTGGTAGCCGGCGTGATCACGCTGTCGTGGCTCTGGCCTGAAATCCATGATGCGGTGATGCCCACCACGCTCAGCAACCTGCTGTACCCCATCAGCAAGACCAACCTGTCACCGGTGCGTCTCGTGCACTTTCTGGCGCTGGCCTATGTCACCGCCAAGCTGTTACCAAACCCGCAATGGACGCAAAACCGTCTGGCTGAACGGATTTGCCAGATGGGCCGTTATTCCCTGGAAGTGTTCTGCCTGGGCGTGGTGCTGGCGCCACTGGCGGACATGCTCAATGCCCAGGCGGATGACGCCGTGTTCATGCAACTACTCACAGCCTTGCTCGGTGTGGTGCTGATGTCAGCCCTCGCGGCCTGGATGGAGTTCAACAAACACCTCAACCAGACGCCACGCCCCTTGAAGCGAGACAAGCCAAATAGTTAATGCCCGCCTCGCTGCGCAGGAGCAAACGGCCCGGGCGATGATCTGACGTTGTAGTCATAAGCCAACAGGTTTCTCTTTTCGACGCCCCAATTGTGCAATCAGGTAGGCGACGGAGTCGGCGTTGTTAAGCACCGTAAGGATGCGTTTAAGCGGATCGGTACGGAAAACTCGCCGGGCATCGACGAGGGTCTGGGTGCCTGTGACGCTGAGCAGCCTGTCGAGCACATGCTGTGTTGACGTGCCCTGGGCAGGGTCTGATTTGAGGCCGGTTGCAACATCGACAACCTGGAACAACTCATGGGTCGGAGTATTGAGCGACAGTCTTGAAATATGGCGCTTTTCCAGGGCTGCTTTTGTGTTACTGCCCTCAGGGGTTTGCGGATCAATCAGGTCATCAAACGGATGGCCTGAATGCACGTAAGCCAAGTCCAACGTCGCACAGACATGATGAGTGACTTCGTGAATGAGGGTGGTCGCACGGGCGTGGGCGCTGACATAGAACGGCTTGGTCAACAAATGACTGTATTTCAGACCCGGGTTGAAAAACGTCTCGGTCAAGTACACCAGTTGAAGGGGGTCGGGGACAATCGTAAAGGCCATCAACGTGTGTCCACCCTGAGGAGCCGGCAACCGCGATCGGCCAATGACAAATCGCGTTGAGTCCGAGGAGGTCAGTGAGGGCTCCATCAACGCAGTGCAGACCGTATCGACGATCTCCTGAATTTTTTCAAGGTGTTCGACCTCGAGCGTCTGCAAGCCGAAAAACGTTTTGATCTGTTTGACCAGCTCAGGGGCAGCAAGGGGAGTTTGTGTGATCAGGCGCAAATTTTCCTGGGCGTTCTTTGCATAAAACGTCGCCAAGGCAAGTGCATCGATGATAAGCCAGGATTCCCGAGCGTAAAGCGCTCGTATCTCGCGCATCCCGCTGGCCAATACATTCATACTCGAGCGCGCAAATGGCTCGGAGTAGAAGCGATTAAGCAATCGCGCAATTGTCCGTCGCCCCGTCAGCACTGGGCCAGCGCTACTGAGCATCCACTGTTGTCGAGGGTTGCGCTGTACCTCAGGACCGACTTCGCCATCACCGATGATGCGCCAACCCTGGCCATGCTTGATGACTTCGAACACCTTCCCTGCCACCGCCGCGTAGTAATGGTTGGAGGTCGATCGATAAAGGTTGAGTGAGGTGTCTTTGATCAGGCTGGCCAAGCTCGGCTCAAGGACTTCGAAACGCTGGAGCCGGGTGCGGGAAGCAGCGGTAATGTCCAGCGCGGGCCAGGACACCACAGAGGTCGCAGGTGTGGAAGGCGGCGGGATCGGCTCGGGTGCCGGGGGCATGCCGCCCTCTGATACGGGAGGCATGGAATCGCTCAAATCGGCCAGCGCGGCGACACCACCGATGAAATGACCCAGTGCCTCATGCCATTGGTGGCTTTGCAGCTCCTCGGCAGAAGCCTTGAACAGTTTATAGCTCTGCCAGACCACCAGGGGGTAGGCCAGTTTGCCGGCAAAAAATACAGTGGCCGCCTGCACGCCCTCAGAGAACACGGCCTTGGCCGTATCCCAGGCAGTGCCTGCATCAGCGGCTTTTTGGCAGCCCAACAGCGTTGTCAGCAGCTCGACATTGTCGGTGAACAGCTGTTTGAACAGCGGCGTGTTGATGGGGTTGCTTGCCAGCTGCAGGGTGGTGCTGGCCAGGGGTTGCTCCAGTGCGCTTGTCAGTGCCGCTTGGTCAACGGTCGAGACCCCCAGCCGAACCCAACGCTGTAATGCGCCGGCGGCTGTCAGTTCGGCACGGAGTGCGGCCTCAACGGTGTATTCCTTGAGGGTGTAGCCTGGACTATAGGGGGCATAAAGGATTTGAGGCCCCTCGTCACCGGAGGCGGAGCCGATCAAATAAGCCCCGGGAATCTTGATGGTTTTCTTCCCGTCATCCACCAGCAGTTCCAGAGGGCGGATCATGGCGTTGGCATTCACTACTGTCGCACGGGCGATCGCATCGGGCATATCCATGATCTGTTGAATGAGCCCGAAGGCCGTTGGTGAAAGCTGGTCTTGCAACCTCATGCCGTGAGCGTATTGCATCAATTGCCACGGCAGTTGCTTGGCGAATCGCGTATAGCGTTGCTCGAAGCCCGGGCTGGCAGGGCCCAGGAAGGACTTGATGTATGTTTGGTAAGCCACGTTGATGTTCAACGCCTGTATCCGCGTTTTCAGCGTCTGCGCATCCAGGGTGGATGGCAACGGCGTTGTACCGGTGCTGGCGAAGAGGGGCACCTCATCCTTCCAGTACGACTGATGACTCAAGGCATAGTCCAGCAGCGACTGGTTGCGGGCAGGTGTACTGCCCTGCGCCGGTAGCCCGACTTCGACTTCATCAGGTGTGACGCTGTCCTGAACGTCAAGGTCCTTGAGTAACGTGCTGAGTTTCTTGAGCGTGAACTGAGCCAGTGAGTCGATCCCGTGCAGGTAATCCTGATGGTCGGTGACGTTGTTTCGATACTGCTCCAGCAATTCGACGTACAGCTGTTGATCCACAGCATGGGCTTTGCCCAACCATTGCAAACCCTGTTGCTGGATCATGGCCTGGACCATGTCCTTGGCACGCTGCACGTTGGTGGGCGCCAGGCTTTGTGTGGCTTGAACCTGCCAGAGCTTACGCAACTGATCGACCGATAGCTGCATGGACAGGATTTGCGCCAGTTCACGGTCTTTTTGTTGAGCGTAGGTTCGTTGCAAGTGCTCAACGAGGTTGTCTTCGATCAGTTCAAGGGAACTGAATGCATAGCTCGGTTGTGCCTCCCAGTCCGGTGGCGCCAGGTTCGCCAGGAAAGCCTGTCGCTCGTTCGGGATTGCCAGGCGTCGATCCATCTCTGCTTTGAAGTCATTCAATGAGCAGAAGCTTTCCAGGCCCAACGCGGGCGTCCACAGCAGCGTGCGGCCCGAATATCGAAGATCAAGCCCGCCGCGCTCGGTCAGCACGAAACAGTTATTGAGTACCAGCGGGGTATTCTGCCCAGTCGGTACGACCTGCAAAGAAAACGCATCAGGGCGGAACCCATTGACGCCAGGGCGTAAGTCTCTGGCGTAAATACCTAACACGGTCAAAAGCACTTCGTAGTCGAGGGGCAATAAAGCGTTGTTCCAAAGCCTGACTTGCACTTCCCCTGTCAAGCCCATCTCCATTGCCTTTCTCAGCAAGGGCTGCATGTTGGGGGACACGCTGTGGGTTCTACGCAGGTACTGTTTAAACCCACCGACTGCACTGTTGATCAGCGTATTGAAGGTAGCGGCGTCCATACCTGAGACCTTGGTGGCGGGTTTGCCAGGAGGGGTTGAATAGACGTGAGTGTTAAGCGGATCGATGAGTGGACCCACTTCGCCACATAAGCGCGCCAGAAAATAGTCAACCATACTGCTCGATGAGAGCAGTTGAGGTTTGTCAGTGCCATTTGAAGGGTTGCTGTATTGGCGTACCGAGAGGCACGCGGCCTGCAACTCTTGCTGCTTGATAGCGTACAGTTTGGTATTGAGATAGGTGATAACGGAACGCTCCAGCGAGGGGCGAAACGATAGGTGTTGTTCGATTTCGGCAGTGACGTTTTCGAGTAAATGCACCGTTGTGCGCATTGCAGCAAGCGTTGGTGGAATCCTGGGTTCAGTCACCGTCGCCGTCCAGGTCTCTGTCAACTGGGTACTCCAACGCCCCATGGGTTCGAAGGTCAGTAATGTTGGATCAATCATTCCACGTACATCCAGCACATGATCAACCAGGGCATCGAGGTCCATCGTGCCCTGGCTCAGGCGATACTGATCGAGGGCGTATTCAAGGTTGCGACCTTGTTTTTCAATGATGCCCTCCATGATGCGTTGGAAAATAACCCCGGTGATGGGGCCTTTGGTGACTTCGCAGGCCAGCAGGTCGACTTCGTTATAGCGTTCCGGCCTGGACAGATGCTTTCTCCAGGCATCGGCATGCTGCCGGGGGTTGAGACTATCGAGAAGGTGGGTTTTCAGGGCGCTCAGATCGGTAAACGATCGCAGGCCCTGGAGGGGGGTATAGAGCAGCCAGGGCGAGCCATTGTCGCTTTTGTTACTACTGATGATAAGTGTGCCTGCCAGCTCGGCGGGGGTCTGTCCGGGCTCACTCAGCAGTGCCTTTTCAACATCGATCGCAGGAGCAAGCGTTGTCGCAGGCAGCGCAGCCTTGAGCGGCAAGGCCTGTAGTTGCAGACGCTGCTCAACCGTAATCGTAGTTTGCTGTTGTTGCTCCAGCGCCACCGTGAAAAAGGCATTGGCCATGGCGTTGGTAAAAAGTTGTAGCCGTGAGAACCCAGCGGCGGCCGGCAGCGTCCAAAATGTCTTGGGCTGTTGCTTCATATATGCTTTCAAGCCCTGGGCCAATCCCTGGACTGATACGTCCCAACGCAACTGATCATCAGCTTCCTGAGTAGGCTGCTGGGGGTTGTGGTAGCGCCGGGTTTCACCCACAGGCCAGCCATTGGCGACAAAATACCTGAGGACAGTTTCGCTCAAGGAGCGGGTGGTCGTGTGTCGGGACGTTGGCGAATCAGAATTGCCTGATTCGCTGGATGCGTCGATGACATAACTCTGCACTTGGATTTGGCGCTGATCGCCCCCCGTAAAAGACTGCGCCAACTTAGAGGAAATGTATTCATCCAGCAGAGAAGTGAAACTGGGCAGCTTGAGCAGCTCCTCGCGCATCAAACGAGCATTTTCGAGCAGGTTATTGGAGAGGGTCGCATGTTGTGCTTCGAAGACAGCGCCAGCCACGGTATGTTCGGTAATCGTCAGGGTTGCAGTAGGCGTCAGGGTGACTTGCTGGGAGATGGAAAGGTAATCAAGCAACGCTTGGCGCTGCGACGAGTCTTTGAGCCACGACTTCAGTTGCGTCTTGAGGATTTCATGGCTTTCCAGCTTTTCCAGACCACGAGCGGGTGTATAGAGAACAACCCCGCCTTCTGGGGCGGGGCTCATGACGAATGCACCCGCCAATTCAATAGCCGGTTGACCAAGCACATTCAGTTGCAGGGTTTGGACGTGCATCGGCGCTTTGTGCGCCCGCCGCAAAGCATCGGTGGCCAGATAGACCGAGTCGAACCAGTCAAGGTCCTTCAGGGTAAAGTTGCGTGAGCGTTGGCGCTCGCTTAGCTGCGTGCGATCTGTTTGGGTTTCGCTGAAAAAATACGATGGGGTGTCAGTGCTCATCGAGTGCTCTCCGTGCCGGATTGGCTGCTGAAGATCACTCTGGCGTTTCAAGTTTCAGCCGAGGGGCTACATATGCACCAGCGCTTCATGCCCCGGTGGAATGCCCGACACATCCCACGCCGTCCCCCCGAAAAAGCGCAAGTGCGCTCGACAGCGTACCGGTATCGCCCTCAGTAATGAACGCGTCTCGGAAGGCTTTCCCGGTCTCCGGGTTGAACAGGCCATCACGCTCAAACCGTTCAAAAGCCTGGCGGGCCAAGACACCAAACCACTTGTAGGAATACATCTTGGCCCCATAGCTACCCATCGGTTGTTCGAAACTGTTGATCGGGCGGGTGCCATCAGGCCACTGCAAATGCCCGATTTCACTGTTGGCATGGGTGAAAACCTCATGAGGTGTACGCCCGTCGCCGTAGGTACGGTGCAGCTCAAAGTCGACGAGACCCGTGAGCAAAATACTGGCGGTTTCCTGACTGGTCTGGGTGTGAGCAAATCGGCTCATTTGAGTGGCCATATCGTCAGGCAAGGGATCTCCTGTCTGGAAATGGCCGGATAGCCAGACCAGGAACGACGCAGTAAAGCAGAATTGCTCCAGCACCTGGCCGAAAAACTCCGTCGTATCATGGCCTAATTGGCCCATACCGGAAATCGCCCGGTAGGGGGCGGCGGTCAACAGGTGCTGCAGGCAGTGGCCGAACTCATGCAATAAGACCCTCAATTGCAAGTGATCCAGCAAGCAAGGCTGGGTCGCTGTCGGTCGTGGCAACTGGCTGCGCAGCACGGCTATAGGCCGTTGTGGACGCCCCTCGGCGGTCATCCGGTGATTGCGCAAACCTGAGGCGGCGCCAATCTCGCCGCCCGCCATACGGCGATAAGGGTCAATGAACAAATACCCAATGGGCTCGGCGTACTCCCTGAGTTCGAATACCCGCACATCCGGGTGCCAGGTATCGACGGTGGTTTGTTCAATCAGCTCAACGCCGAACAGCGTTTTGGTGAACGCGCACAAGCGGTGCAGCACCGTTTCCAACGGGAAGTATTTGCGCACGGCGTCTTGGGAGACACCCGCCACGTCCTGGCGAATCTTTTCCGTATAATAGTTGTAATCCCAGGGTTCCAGCGCATTGATCCCACGTTGTGCGGCATAGCGTTGCAGTTGTTGTGCCTCATGGGCAAATGTCATGCGTGCCCGATCAATCTGCTGATGCAAAAATGCAGTGACCTCATCGGTCGTCTGCGCCATTTGCTCCACCAACGCCAGTTCGGCGAAGTTGGCATAGCCGAGCAATTGTGCTTTCTGGTGACGGCTGTCGAGCAACACTGTCAGAACCGGTTCATTGTCGGTGGCAATGTCGTCGCGACCGGTGCTCACGGCACGGCTGTAGTAAGCCACCATCATTTCCTGGCGCAAGGCTCGATGGTCGGCGTAGCTCATCACCTCCTGAAAGGACTGCTCGGAAAGGGTTAATAACCAGCCATCCAGGCCTGCGTCCCGAGCCGCAGCCTCCATGCGTGCCAGGGTCGCGCCAGGCAACCCACTGAGCATCGCCTTATCTTGAATGTGCTTACGCCATGCGTCGCCGGAGTCTTTCACACGCCGCAGGAACTCTTGGCTGAACTCCTCGATTTGCAGGTTCAACGTTTTGAGCCGTCGTTGATTCTCAGGCGAAAGATCAAGACCCGCCAACTGGTACTTGCGCAGTATTTTATGCAATGCACTGTGGCGCTGTTGATTGAAAAGGGCTGCGGGCGGGCTATCGGCAAGTTGTCGGTGAAGCTGGTACAGATCATTGTTCGCGGCCAGCTCGGCGCAATACTGCCTTGCAAGCTCATAACTGCGATGTGATGCCAGCTTCCATGTCGGCCCCTGGGGAACGGAGTCAAGCAACTCAATGATTTTGAGAAAGCCGTCCAGGCGTGCCTCCAGCTCTTCCACTACTTGCACCAGGTCGTCCCACGTGGGGAATAACGACTGGCTGGCAATGATCGTGGCGGTGGTGTTGCGGCTATCAGCGATGATTTGCTCAATGGCGGGAACCAAGTGTTCTGCTCTGATGGCAGAGAACGGTGGCAAGTCGTAGGGCAGTAGCAGAGGGTTTCTTTCAGGCATGAAGTCACTCTTCAAAGGTTGCTGTCGAAGCAGCCAGCCTAGGGAATGAATTATCGTTGGAGGGGTAGATAGATAAGGGCAAAGCGATAACGCGCGGAACCGGATGCCCCGCGTTATACACAGCCACAGTGCTCGCGATATCAGGCCCCAGGGGCGGCAGGCACCTCACCGCAAATAGAGGATCGTGCAGAAAATACGGCGGTCAGAAGCCCCACCCCGCGGTAGAGCGGGGTGGGGCTTTTTGTCACAAGACACACATCAGGACGCGGAACGCACCGTCCCTTGAGCGACGGTCTTTGGCTGCAACCTGAACACGTAGAACAGCACGGTCAACACCACCAGGAACACCGGGCCCACATACAGTGCCACACGGGTATCGGGGAAGTACGCCATCAGCCCCACCACCATCACCAGGAACGCCAGCGCCAGGTAGGAACTGACCGGGTACAACCACATGCGGTACTTGAGGCCAGCCGCTTCGGCCGGGCTCAGGCTTTTGCGGAACTTGAGCTGGGCCAGCAGGATCATCAGCCAGGTCCAGATCGCGCCGAACGTGGCAATGGAAGTGACCCACACAAAGACTTTTTCCGGGACCATGTAATTGAGCAGCACACCCAGCAACAGTACGAAGATCGACAACAGCAACGCCTTGCGCGGTACGCCGTTGCTCGACGTGGTGCCGAAGGTGGCAGGTGCCTGGCCGTTCTGCGCCAGGCTGTAGAGCATACGCCCGGTGCTGAAGATGCCGCCGTTGCAGGACGACAGCGCGGCGGTGATCACTACGAAGTTGATGATGCCCGCGGCGGTCTTGATGCCCAGACGCTCGAAGGTCATCACGAATGGGCTGCCCTGGGTGCCGATTTCATTCCATGGGTAGATCGACAGGATCACAAACAACGCCCCCACGTAGAACAGCAGGATGCGCCAGAACACCGAGCCGATGGCACTGGGAATGGTCTTCTGCGGGTTCTTCGCTTCACCAGCGGTCAGGCCGATCATCTCCACGCCCAGGTAGGCGAACATCACCATCTGCAAGGACATCAACACTCCCGTGATGCCATTGGGCATAAAGCCGCCGTGGGCCCACAGGTTGGAAATGCCCAGCGCCACGCCGTCATTGCCAAAACCAAACGCGATGATGCCGACGCCGCCGATGACCATGGCAATGATGGTGACGATCTTGATCAGCGCGAACCAGAACTCGAACTCACCGAACGCCTTGACCGCGATCAGGTTGATCGTGCCCATGCTGATCAACGCCGCCAGGGCCCAGATCCAGCGTGGGGTGTCGGGAAACCAGACGCCCATGTACACGGCCACGGCGGTGATTTCCGCCACGCAGGTCACCAGCCACAGGAACCAATAGTTCCAGCCGGTGAGAAAGCCCGCCAAGGGGCCGAGATAGTCTTGGGCGTAACGACTGAACGAGCCGGCGACAGGGTTGTGCACCGCCATTTCGCCTAGGGCGCGCATGATCACCAGGATCGCCAGGCCGCCAATGATGTACGAAAGCATGATCGCCGGGCCGGCCATTTCAATGGCCTTGGCCGAACCAAGGAACAGGCCGACACCGATACAGGCGCCAAGGGCCATCAGGCGAATATGCCGTTCACCGAGTTCGCGTTTGAGCGGGCCGCCTTGAGCGGTCTCGCCATGGGGCAGTGGGTTGCCGACTGGCATAAAGGTACAACCTCATTTTGTTATTGGATTGTCCGTCGAGTTTGCGGGGTGCAGGCCGGTAAGCCTGTGCCCTTGTCGAAACCGGGGCCGCCTCATGGACGGACCCTTCTTGCCGGGCAAGATCAGCGGGCCGTGCAGTATAAAAACCTCGACACAGGGCCTTTCACTATAAAACACGCCAATTTCAGCGGTACCTCGCGGGAAAAAGCCGGTTTATGGAGGGGCATTAGCTGATCCCGCGTGAAAGGCCACGGGGCGAAACGGCGGCGAGTATTGCACAGCCAGGGTGCATCGTCATGCCCCTACCATCGCCCAATGGTCACTGCAAGGGGCTCTATCTCAAGGCTTTCACGCCATAGCGATACAAACCATGGAAAAAGGCGAAAGGTCCCGGTGAAGACTGCGCCCGCAACCGGCACGCTCTGTCATTACCTTCAACGAGACTTCATGGATGACTGAATTGACCACCCGGCATGAGCAGCCGACTCCATCCCAGCGTCAGGACGGCGATCGGCAAATGCTGGACACCCTAATTGCACACCTCAAGACCGAACCCTACGCTGCCGCAGACTCACTCCCGGTGCCGACCCACTGTGCACTCGGCTGCTGGCTTGTGCTCTATCGCCAAGCCCTCGGCCACCCCTCTTTCGTGGCCTGGGCCGGGCAGCGGCGTTTCAACCCGATGGAAGTGAACGTGCGCAACGGCACTCTGTATGCCAACGGTGCCACCTTCACCTATGAGGACGCCAGCGGCTGGCAGCAGCTCGCGCCGCCCATTCGGGCCATCGCCCTGATCATCGACCCGGATGCCATCGGCCTGGCCTACCCTGCCGCAAACCTGTCACTGAGCGCCCGTCAGGTGCTGCGGTTCCACGGCTACCCCCAACCGACTACGCTTGCCCAACGCGGCGTGCTGATTGACGCACTGGGTAGGACCGAACCTGCGCTCGCGGACGCGTTCGAGCGACTGAATCAGGATCTGCACGCGGCAGCCAATGCACTGCATGCACAGATCATCGAAGACGACCTGAACGAACACACATTCAACCTGTTGAGTGTGTACCGCTGCCGTTTCCCGCTGGCTGGCGGCTCGTTCTGGGCCGTGACCATGCAGACCGCCGCAACGTTACTCGGGGAGATCACTGAGCATCCGCAGTTTCTCGCCTTGACTCGCCCCGATGCACTGACCCAAGGCCTGTACGAATTTGACCACCAGCAACACTCGATCAGAGGCGCCGGCCCCTGGGGTCAACGGCTAGACATCAGCCATGAACAACTGTCGCAGCTGCCGCTGGGCGATCGCCTTGAACGCTTGCAAGCCTGCGCTGCGGCCATGAACCTGTTCGTCCATCAGGACGGCCAATTCAGCCTCGCACAGTTGCTCAGCTTGCACGACCTGCCGTTGCCGGATAATCGCGAGGCGGCCTGGGAGCTGATGGAACAACTGCAGCGCAGCGAACCGGTGACGGTGCCGCCCGTGAGTGATCTGGCGCATTCCGACGTCGCCTTGCGCCAGTATCGACAACGCCTCGAAACCACCCGGCTCGCTAGCCCCCAGCAGGGCAATTACTGGGAAGCCCTGGGTATGCCACTACCGGGTGCGCTGACCCTTTCAACCGAACAACGCGCCAAGGTGATCCATATCAGCGCCACGTTTGTCCCACAACCCAGCTCCGGTTTGTTCAACCTGCTGGCCGCCGGTCTGCCGCCCGGGCCACCGGATGAACAACTGCAACAACTGCTTGCCGCTCCCCGTGCGCAGAAGCTGGCCGACTCATTGCTCGGCGCCGTGGGCTGGTTTGGACACGCCCCCGGTGAAACGACCAACAACACCAGTCGAGACGCATTGGTCCTTGCCGCGCTGATCCTCAGTCTCGACCCGCAGGCCGCACAATCGCGATACACCCTCGCCGGCCTGAACCTGAACCACAGCGATTACCATGGGCATCGTTATGCAGACCTGCGCCGCTCACTTGAGCTG
The DNA here is from genome assembly GCF_020790195.1 of Pseudomonas sp. HN8-3. Taxonomy (NCBI): domain Bacteria; kingdom Pseudomonadati; phylum Pseudomonadota; class Gammaproteobacteria; order Pseudomonadales; family Pseudomonadaceae; genus Pseudomonas; species Pseudomonas sp. HN8-3. The sequence continues at coordinate 1,228,812 of NZ_CP086206.1, read as the reverse complement.
CACCTGATTGCGGCTGGTGTTGCTACTCCCCAAACCACGGGGTTGGCCGCACACCTGTTGCTGGCGGGTGTCGCACCGGAGTTTTTGGTGCAAGGCATCCCTGATTCGCTGTACTTCATGACTTCCCACGCCTGGATGCTGTTCAAACAAGGCGTGATGCTGGCAGAAGAGCTCGCCTGCGGGTCAACACGACAGCTGGCGTTCAGCGACATCATCGCGCTTGCCATCCAGGAGCCGGCGACGGACCAGGAACGCTTGTGGCGCGAGCATTACGCCACCGCCACTCTGATCGACTGGGCAATCGTCCACGGCGAACTGCGACCTGCACAGACCTATCGAACCGATGAACTCGACGCCATCAAAGAACGCCTGAAGGCCCGTATAAAGACTTTGCACGACGCAGCCGAAACCTTGCGCAGCAGGCTCATCACGCGCCGCAGCCTGGCCTTGAGGGACCTTAAACGCGTCTTCCCCAACCACCGCTGGCTGAAGAAAAAATGCCTGCAAGAAGGACAAGGCCCCTTTCGGCTCCCCTCCTACAGACCGACCACGGGCGTAAAGCTTCAGTCGTTGGCGGATCTGCATATGGGCGGCCACCTGCAACCCATTGACGATAAATGGCGCTCAACCGACCCCGAACTCGACCTCGCCCTGCTGAAAAAAAACTTTGGCCAGTTGCGCGATGTCAACGCGCTGTTCAGCGAGGCCGCTGGTGCTTACACGCAAAGACTCAAGGAGGCGTTTATCCGAGCGATCAGTTACCTGCTGTCGCAGTTACCACTGGCCGACCGCAAGCGCTTGCACGAGGGGGCGGTACAACTGCTCGTGGTGAGGCAAGCAGCCAGCAAGCCGCAGATCGAGGAAGAGCCCGGAGAGAAAATGGCCCGTACCGGCCGGTTCGGCTTCATCCTGCGTAGTACGGCAGTCAACACCGTCCATGACTACGAACTGTTTCCCCTGCTCAATCAAGTGCAACAAAACACCCGCCTTCCCGCCATCCTGGAACTGGGAGGCCGCCCGCTCAAAGTCACCACCGGTTCCCCCCACAGCACACGACCGATCGCGTATTTGCATGAGGGCAGTCGCCTGGCCATTGATGAGGATGCCTACTTCAAAGGCAGCCCACCCACACCTGGAAGGTATTGCACCGTTATCGTGGATCAACTCTGGCATTTCGAGGGGCTCCCGGCCATTGCTAGTCCGCTGGCGTTCGACTCGCCAAGAAACCTCACGTTGGCGAGCACCATCGTCAATCACCACTTTTTCATCGATATCGATACCTGGGTGGCCCAGGCCAAAGGCTTGACCACCCTTGAAGAGCGAAAAAAAAACAGCGAGCAGTTGTTAGAGGCGCTGCTGGGCTTCATACCCTTCTGGACCTGCGGCCATGACCTCGCCTCCGGGGAAATCAAAAGCGTGCTCGATGGCACACTGGGCTGTTTCTTCGACATGCTTGGCCTGATCATGCCAACCAAAGGCTTCATTACCAGCGGCTGGGGCCGCCTGATCAAGCCCGCACCGGCCTACTTGAAACTGCTGCAACTGACCAGACTCAGCGCCACCTTTATCAATGAGTTGCTCAACCCACTGGAGGCGGTGCCATCGTTGGTGCGCCTGACGGCCTATGGCCTGGCCAGGTTAAACCACTCAGGCCAGCGGGCACTGGCGGGCGCACTGCGTCATGCCCAGCAACGTCTGGCCCATGGGACGCCGATGGATTACGCCCGGCTGATCAACCGCGCCGACGTCAGGCCTGGCGTTCTGATGCACCCTGAGGGGCTGACGCCTCTGTTGGCGATCAGGCGCGCCAACGCCTGGCATGCCTTTGACCCCTTCAGTGCAAGGCCGTACGGTCCCGCGCTGGAAGGTTTGCAACTGGACACCACGATGGCCGTCACACCGGTCAGCTTCGCCGACGGCTACAAGGTGCTCGTTGTAGAGCCCTTTTTTGACACGGCGCCCTTGCTCATTCAACGCGTCGACGCGACCGACTTGTTGGACCAAGGCCGCGTCTGGCGTTTGTCCCATAAACACCCCAGCCAGCTGGACGAACTCACCTCAGCGGCCCATGCCAAGCTCACCGACCACTTCGACTCGGTCTGCCCCGTCGGCAGAGCAAAGCGCAGCCCGGGGGTGCCCCTCATCTGTTTCACCAAAAGGCTGTACGCCTTTAAGGATTCGATTCATAAACGTCGAGTCCAGGCGCTCGACCATATTCGCATCCAGCCGGCGCCGATGACCGGCGGCAACAAACGCCAGTTGGTCTATTACCGAAACGTGCATGATGTCACCCCGGACTTCGACGGCTTCGAGCTGACCTCTCACCCCCAACCTTCAGCGTTGATCTACCAACAGCAGGTCAGCGGCAGGCGCATTGACAGCGAGCCGCAGTTCGGCTTGCCCGAAGACGACCTGGACAACCTGCTCACCCGTAAAACCCAAGTCGTTGAAATCGATGGGCTGGTGAACCTCATCAATGACCGCAGAACCCTTCGGGCGCTGGAGATCACCCTACCCAACACGACAACACCTTACTGGGTGGCCGAGCCCGATGTGGGTGTTTTTTACCGGACAAACGCAACGCCCAGCGGCGCCGACACCTTGCAATTCCAGCAATTGGATTTCAGCCAAGGCGGCGACGATACAGCGCTGATCAGGGCCTACTGCGACACCAAAATGCAGTTCTTGCAAGCCGGCGGGATGATTCCCGACCAACCGCTGGTCACACTGCCGACCCTCGAAGTCCTGTACCGACAGTTGAGCAAGCGCGGGTTTTTGCCGAAAAAAATCGAAAATATCCGCAAAAAGGCCAGCACCCTGAGGGTCATCAAGCAGCGGGAACTGCTGCTTAACGCCTCGGACGAGGGAAGGCGCCTGGATATCAATGTGGTCTCGCGGCCGGTGCAACTGGACATCTGGCCACCCAGCTCCGCCACGGGTAGCCCGCTCAATAAATACCTCGCAGAGCAAGCCAACGTCAGCACCCAGGCAGTGGTGGATAGAACCGGCCTGAGATCAAACAACGTCGTCGGGGCGACCCCGGCTGAAATCCTGCGACTGCAAGAAGCTGAACCCGTTGTGATGTGGGAATACAGCAAGATCGGCCACCCGAACTACACCGAGGTCATTCTCAAGACCGGTGCGGGAAATTGTGACCAGATGGCCCATGTGGCGTGTGAAATGATCCGAACCAATGGTGGCGTCGCTCACGTGTGGTACTGCCGGGGTCATACCTTTGTGGTGGTGGGTACGGTCCCTTCGGGCTTGACCCAGACTCTGGATTTCCAGGGTGCCGACTGGGCGAACCTGTCTATCTGCGACCCCTGGGCATCCATTACGTGTCCGGCGCAGGACTATATACGGCAACTGAAGATAAAAATGACCGTCTGGTACCTGGAGGACAAGATGGTGTTTTTCCATGATGGCGTGAGCCGTCGCTGGGCACCGGCCAATGACCCGACCTGGCTGAACATACTGGAGACCAGCATTAAATATCCGATGCCATGAACACATTTTTTCCCCAACCGGCTACCCGCGACTAAGCTTCAGGCAAGTCCGATCAATCTGCGTGCAGGGGTCAATCGACTATGGGCGCACTGTGGCAAACCGAATCAAGCAAGGCTGCGAAACTACAAGGCAGTCCGGACCCAGCGCCTTTACCTAAAAATAAACCCCAGCCCCGTTATGTACGGCGGCTGTTCTGGTTGATCGTGCTGATGGCGCTGGTGGCCTTGGGGTTTGCCGCCACCAAAGAGATGCGCACGTCACGCCTGCAGGCCCAGGAACTCAGCCGCCTGGCCCGTACCCTCACCTACCAGGTACAACCCGGCCCCAGCGATGCCATCGCCTATCCCGGTGCCGGCCCTTTCGACCGGCGCCTGGGTTACAGCGACCTCGGCACCTTCCTGCCGCGCTTGCTCAAACGCGGCTATGTAATCGAGGCCCAGGCACGCTTTTCGCCGCAATTGATGGACTACAGCACCAAGGGCCTGTTCGTGCCCTACACGGAAAAGATCCAGGCCGGGCTGTCCATCACCGATTGCCGAGCCGTGCCGCTCTACCAGTACAAGTACCCGCAACAGTTGTATGAGAGCTTCGACGCCATTCCGCCTCTGGTGATCAGCAGCCTGCTGTTCATTGAAAACCGCGACTTGCTCGACCCCAGTCAACCCCAGGCCAACCCTGCCGTTGACTGGCCGCGCTTTGCCAACGCCGCGTGGTCGCAAGTGGCAAAGGCGCTGCATCTGCCGGGACAGAGTGCCGGCGGCAGCACCTTGGCCACGCAGCTGGAAAAATACCGCCACTCTCCGGATGGCCTGACCGTGTCGGGCACCGAGAAACTGCGACAGATGTTTTCTGCCGCCGTGCGGGCCTATCGCAATGGGCCACAAACCTTACCGGCGCGGCAGAATATCCTGCGTGACTACCTCAACAGCGTGCCGCTGTCGGCAGTGCCCGGCCATGGCGAAGTGCACGGTTTGGCCGAGGGGCTGCGAGTGTGGTACGGCGCCGACTTCAACCAGGTCAATCAGGCGCTGGTCGGCCCGGTGAATAGCGAGCAAGGTCTGGCCCTGCGTCAGGTGTTGTCGTTGATCATTGCCCAACGCCGCCCTTCTCACTACCTGGCCAAAGGTCGTGAAGAGCTGGCCCAACTCACCGACAGCCATCTGCGGCTGCTGGCCCACAACGGTGTGATTGCCCCTGCGCTGTTGCAGGCAGCGCTGACGTCCAAGGTCAGTTATCGCGACTGGGTGCAACAACCTACAATGCAACCCATCGAGACGACCAAAGGCATCAGCATGGCCCGCGCCCGCCTCGCCGCCCTGCTCGACCGCCCCCTGTACGATCTGGACCGCCTCGATCTCTCGGCCACCAGCACTCTGCAAGCGCCGTTGCAGGCCCAGGTCAGCGATTACCTCAAACGCCTCGCCGAGCCGGACTACGCACGCCAGGTCGGCCTGCTCGGCGATCGCCTGCTGACCCCAACCAGTACCGCGCAAGTACGTTACAGCTTCACCCTGTTCGAGCTGACACCGGACGGCTCACGGGTACGTGTACAAACCGACAATACCGACCAGCCCTTCGATATCAACGAAGGCAGCAAACTCGAGCTAGGCTCCACGGCCAAGCTGCGAGTGCTGACCACCTACCTGCAAATCATCACCGAGCTGCACGACAAGTACGCCACCCAAACGAGCGCCGCACTGAAGAAAGTCGACATCGCCGAACAGGACCGCATCAGCCGCTGGGCCGTCGACTATCTGATCCAGACACCGGATAAATCCTTGGCCAACATGCTCGACGCCGCCCTCGACCGCACTTACTCGGCCAGCCCCAACGAAGGTTTTTTCACCGGCGGCGGTATGCATCGCTTCCACAATTTTCGCAACGAAGACAACGGCCGCAGCCCGACCCTGCGCGACGCCCTGCGCGAGTCGATCAACCTGCCGTTCATTCGCCTGATGCGTGACCTGGTGCGTTTCAGCACCTATGCGGGCGCCAACAACAGCGCCGAGTTGCTCAAGGACGACAGTGACCCGCGCCGCCAGGAATACCTTGCCGACTTCGCCGACCGCGAGGGCACGACGTTCCTGCGCAAGTTCTGGAAGAAATACCAGAAGAAAGACACCCAGGACCGCCTCGACACCTTTCTCGACGGCCTGCGCCCCACGCCGATCCGCCTGGCCGCCGTGCACCGTTACTTGTTGCCCAACGCCAGCCAGGGCAGCTTCGACCTGTTCGTGCGTGCGCACCTGAACGGCATCAAAACCAATGAGAAACTCACCGATGAGCGCCTGCAAAATCTCTACAAAGCTTACGGCCCCGGCAACTATGACCTGCCCGACCAGGGCTATATCGCCAAGGTGCACCCTCTGGACCTGTGGCTGATGGGCTACCTGCTCAATCATCCCGAGGCAACCTTCAGTCAGGTGGTCAAAGCCAGCCAGTTCGAGCGCCAGGAAGTCTACAGCTGGCTGTTCAAGAGCCGTCATCAGAGCGCCCGCGACAGTCGTATCCGGACCATGCTCGAGGTCGAAGCCTTCCTCGATATTCATCAGCGCTGGCAGGCGGTGGGCTATCCGTTCGACCATCTGGTGCCCTCCCTGGCCACGGCCATCGGCAGCTCCGGCGATCGCCCGGCGGCGCTCGCGGAATTGATGGGGATCATCCTCAACGATGGCGTGCGTGCGCGGGTGGTGCGTATCGACAGCCTGCACTTTGCCGCTGATACACCGTATGAAACCCAAGTGATCAACGACCCCGCCGAAGGCAAACGGGTGATGCCGCTCGAAGTGGCGCGAGCACTGCGCGGGGCCTTGTCCCAAGTGGTGGATGCCGGTACGGCCAAACGCGTGGCCGGCAGTTTCAAGCTGGACGACGGTACACCGCTGGCCATGGGCGGCAAGACCGGCACCGGTGACAACCGTATCGAAGCCATCGGCGCCGGCGGCCGGGTACTCAGTTCCAAGGCGATCAACCGCACTGCCACCTTTGTGTTCTATATCGGTGACCGGCACTTCGGTACGCTCACTGCCTTCGTCCCAGGCAGTTCGGCACAAACCTTCAAGTTCACCTCGGCGCTGCCCGTGCAGGTGCTCAAAGGCATGGCGCCAATTCTGCTGCCGTACCTAAACCCAGGCAGCCACACGCTGTGCCAGCCCGTGGTCAGTACGCACTGATAGGCAACGATAGACAATTACTGCCAGGACAGCCCCGGCGCAGGCCAGTCTGAGGGCCCGATTGACTACACCCAAAAACCACCATGACCGCGACTGCTTCCTCTGCCCCCGAAGATAAAGGCCAACACTACTCACTCATCCGAGACGCGCTCCCCAACTGGGTCAAAACGCTGTCGACGTCACGCGCCAGCGCCTTGAAGTCCAGCCGCAAAACTATTGCGCCCTGGTATAAAAGTGCCTCGCCCCACCAGCATCAATTATTGAAAACCGCGATTGCCGAACATTGGCAAACCCAAACCCTTGTCGACCAGAAACTCGCCGCGGTCACCGACCTCAAAGGCTTTGCCGAGCCGTTGTTGAAAGCCGCGCTGAAACAGCAATACAACCTCGACGTCGATGTCCGCAGCACTTGCCTGCGGCTCTATGCCCCAGCCAACCAGGCATGGTGGGTCGGGGATTTTAGCGGTGGTGTGCAAAGCCGCACGGTGTCGCTGCTGGACGCGGCACTGCACAACTTTGCCGACAGCGAGGCGTTTACCGCCGATTCGCAATTCATCACCCAGCCCGACGCCCGGGGCCATTTCGATGTCATCCCTCTGAAAGCCCGGCTGTCGATCCAGCAGTTCAAAACGCTGGTTCGCGGCCTGGACATCGGCGCCCAGTACCAACAGCACCTTGAGAACTATCTCGGCCGCACCGCCCCGGTGGTCGAAGGCGTGCTGCGAGCCCGGGTGATGCTCAATCAGCAGGCCGCCCTCAAGGTGGCTGCGCGCATGGCATTAATCAGGGGCGATATCCAGGCGTTGGATCATGCGTTGATCACAGGCTTGGTCAGGGGCCAGCAAAACCTCACGCTCGACGGCAAGGCCGCGCACTGTCATGACCTGAGCCTGATGGATGCCACCTTGACCGGCGTGGTACTGATTGCCGCCGACCTGGAAGTCAGTCGCCAGGCATCGCCCGTGATCGCCTATATCCCGAATGACCCGCAGCACCCACTCAAACGCTATGCCTCGACGGTGGAGTTCATGCAGGCACTGACCGGGCAACTGCGGCAAACCGACTACCAGCAATTCTTCAGCCGGTTTGTCGAGCATCAGTACCAGGGGCATTTTTTCAACCAGTTGGGCACGCGTTTGAGCCAGGTGAAATGGCATCAACACGCGCCCGGCGATCCACAGCCGACCTGGCGTGAAACACCCCGCGACAACCCCAACCTGCAGTTCAGCGTGACGCGTGTACGCACGCCACTGTGGGAGCACCTGTATCAGCAAAGTCTCAATAAAATCCTCAACGATGCCCGTGAGCTGGCGATCGCAACCGCCTACGCCGACCGCATGGCACGTTGGGCCTGGTGGGAAAATCTAGAAAAAGTCCTCTCGGACATTCTCAACGCGGCGCTATTAGTGGTGACCCCCTTCGTTCCGTTTTTGGGCGAATTGATGCTGGCCTATACCGCTTACCAACTCGCCGACGAGGTGTTCGAAGGATTGTTGGATTGGGCCGAAGGCCAGGGCATAGAGGCCATTGAACATGTGGCAGGGGTGACGGAGAACGTGGTGCAACTGATCGCGTTCGGCGCCGCCGGGCAACTGGCCCATCTTAAGCTGTCCCCCTTTGTCGAGGGTTTGAAGCCTGTGACGCCGGCTGACGGCAAAACCCGTTTATGGAATGCGGACTTGAGCCCCTATGAACAAGAAGCCGTAACCCTGGCCCCCGGTTCGAAACCCGATGCCCATGGGTTTCACTCGCACGCAGGCAAAAAAATCCTGCGCCTGGAGAACAAGCACTACGAGGTCAGCCAGGAACCCGACACCGGCCGGCACCGGATCATCCACCCACAACGCCCGCACGCCTATCGTCCCGAGGTGGTGCTTAACGGTCAGGGGGCCGTGGTGCTGGAGGGCGAAGAACCCAGGGCCTGGGACGACTCACAACTGCTCCAGCGCCTGAGCCCCATCACCGCCACCTGGCCACCTGCACGCCTGCAACAGTTATACGATATCAGTGGTACCGAACCCGGCGCGTTGAGGCATATGTACGCCGAAAACCAGGCCCCGCCGCCGCTATTGACCGATACCCTGAATCGCTTGGAACTGCGGCAGCAGATCGACGCTCTCAGCGAACCCTCCGCCGACAACGGTGAAGCCGCCTATTGGTCCGCCGACATGGTAACGCGAATGCCTGGCTGGCCGGCCGATAAAGCCGTCGCGGTGTTCGAAGCCGCCGACCTGAGCGGCGAGCCGATGCACCATGGCGCAATGCAGGCAACTCAGGAATCGACGCTGGCCATCAGCCGTGAAGCGTTATTGGCAGGCCGGCTAATCCCACGAGTCGTAGACTTTCTGGACACAACCGAGCTTACCGCTCTACTCGACAAGCCCTTGCCCGCCGACAATGACGCGCGGGTGCAAATCCTGCGTGAACAGCTGAGCCGCTACATCACCACACGCAAGGAGGACATCTTCGAGCACCTGTACGGTTTCAAACGCCAGTCAAAAAGCGCCCACGGGTTACTGCTGCAACGCCAGTTCCCCGAGCTGCCCGACACCCTGACCCAAGTGATACTGAACCAGGCCCGCCCGGCGGAAGTGCAGTTGATGAATGACGAGAAGCGTTTGCCGCTACGGCTCAAGCATCAGGCCCGGGAATTACAGTTCGAAGCGCGAACCACCCACGCCTACGAAGGTTTCTACCCGGGCAACGCGCCCACACCCGATACCGAACGGCTGCTGCTCAACGCGCTGAGAATCCACAGTGACGCGTTCGCCAACCTGCGCCTGAGCATCCGCGAGCAAGTGCCGAACGGGCAACTGCGTTGCCATGTCGGTCCGGACGAGGCAGCGACCGAGACGCTGCTGGTACGCACAGCACCAGGGCGATATGCAGTTCACAAAGCCGGCGTCGAGAATACCTGGGACCTGTATGAAGCCGTGCTGCAAGCCGTCCCCCCTGGCACCCTGGGTTTTGCGCCGGGTGATGGCGAGGCGTTGCGCCAGTGGCTCACACGCACCTTGCAACCACCCGCCGAACGCCGCACCGTGTTGGCCGAACCGCCGGTCTTCACAGTCGCCCCCCTGGAGACCCAACATCTGCTGCAAAAGCCAATGTTCAGCGCCCTGCGCCGTAGGCTGGGGCGCGCCAGCGTAGACGAGCGCCTCAAGTCGCTTTATCCGACGCTTTGCGAAGAAGATGTAGCGGCCTACGCCCTGTCGCTGGACTCGGCCGAGGGACAGCGTCTACTCACGGAGCTTGAAACCCAGAAAAAAGACCTGCTCCGCGCCCTCAAAAATTGGCAGGACCTACCGGCTGCCGGTACCCACAGACGTCGCGCAACACTCCCGGAGCAGTTGTTCAGGAAGCGAGTGACTGCGCTCATACAAAGCAGTTGGGAGCAATCGTCCAAGGGCTACGAAACGGATTTCGGCGAGCGTCGAGTGGGTAGCGAACTGGACCTGCGTGGAGAAACCATCTACGGGTTTTTGCAAAACTTCCCTCGATTGGACACCGCGTTGAACCACATCACCAACCTCAACCTGGCAGGCACCGACTTCACTGACGCCGACAGCCCGTTCCTGCACAATTTCCCTAACCTGCGTATGCTGGATATCACCGGCAAGCACCTGAAGACTTTTCCATCGGCCCTCAGCGGTATGCGTCGACTCACCCATCTGGGCCTGTCCGAAAACCCGATTCGCTGGCGTGCGCAGAACCTGGAACACCTCAGGCAATTGCACCACCTGAGGGTATTGATCCTCTCGCACAATGAACACCTGGTCACACCGGCGGACATTAGCCGCATGCCGGAGCTGCGCATACTGGCGCTCAACAACACGCAAATCCGCGATTGGCCCATAGGGCTGCTCGAGCTGCCGCGCTCGCCCGACTTCAACCTGAATTTGTTGAATACGCCGATCACCCAAGTACCGATCGTCGAACCCGGCTCGGTGCAAGCCGAACTGGTGACACGCGCACGCCTGGACAACAACAAGCTGGAGCGCGACGCCGAGGATCGACTGGTCAGTTACCGGCGCGCCGCGGGTCTGGATCCTTATCGCACCTATCCCCCCCGAGGCGAGCTGGACAGTCAATTCTGGCTCGAACACCTGACACCCGAAATACGCCAGGGATGGCAGGAAATCTGGGACGATCTCGAACGGGAACATGGCTCACAGGGTTTTTTTGAAGTCATCAGAAGCCAGCGACAACCCACCCCCGACATCGTCCACGACCCGGCCGACCTGCTGCGCTACAACCAAAACCTCAGACAATTGCGCACCAATGTCTTGCGTCTGCTAAGGGCCGCCGACAGCGACGAACAAACCCGCACGGCGCTGTTCAACCTGAGCGCCATGCCGACCCACTGCGCCGATGCGGGCGCCCAGCTGTTCAACGCCATGGGTATCGAAGCCATGAAGCTGGAGGCCTGGCGCGAGCCTACCCCTCAAGCCCGGACCGGTGCGCTGGTACGGCTGGCCAAGCAAAAGGCCCGGCTGGACAAGGTCAACCAGATCGCCAGGAAAGACATCCAGACTCGCCTCAACACCCCCACACTCAATGAGGATGGCAGCGAAGGCCCCTCTTTGCGGCTGACCACCGATGTCGTCGACGGTGTTCCGGGCACTCTGGATGAAGTCGAAGTGTACAGCGCCTACCAGACCGGACTGAAGGAACGCCTGGATCTGCCTTGGTTGGCGGACCACATGCTATACCGCGATGCCGGCAATGTCGCAGACTGGCAGCTGGCCAATGCTTACGACAAGGTCATCGAGGAGGAGCAAGGCGACGGGCTGGTGAACCAGATGCTTGAGCAGTCTTTCTGGAGCGACTACTTGCTCAATACCCGTCCCGAGGCGTTCCGACAGATCAAATGCCAGCATGAACAGGCCAGTGAAAGCATCGACGACTTGCGCCTGGCTCAAAACGCTTGGGCCGCCCATGAACAACTGCCACCGGAGCGCAAGAGCTCGACCACCAGTACCCAACTCCGGCAGCGTCTGCTCGACCTGGCAGACGCGCTGAATGTCCCCCATGAGCAAGTCCTGACCGGCGAGCCTATGACGGAAGAACGGTACTTGAGCCTGTTTTTCAAGAGTTTCTACGACGAACAGGAACTGGGCCGCCGCTTGACCCGCGAGGCCATGGTTGCCGCCGGTTTTTAACCCTCACTCCCATTGCACAATGGCTCATCCTTCAGCATGAGCGTTGAGGGGCATATCGGTCCTCCATCGCAACCCGGCACCACCGACCTCAGACGGTGCGTCAGCAGCAAGGGCGATGTAGTGGTTATGTAGGCCTGCCCTCCTCGTGAGGGTGATTAGTGTAGATCGGGTTGATCATCCGACTGTTCACTTAAAGGCATCAAAACCATGTTACTCGAACGCCCCTACCTACACGCTGCGAGCCACGCCAGCCAGGGTATTCATTTTGACTTTATCCAGCGTGCAATTCCGGATTGGCTCCGCACTGCCACGCTGACACGCGTTCGCGCAGCGCGGGGCGCCAGCCCTTATGTCTATACCCGCCTCAAGGCTGTGGACGCGCCTGCAGACCCTGCCCCCAGAGAGGCGATGGCCGAACATTGGGCAGCCAGGAACGCCTTGGATGAACAACTCAAATACATGAAGGACGTGTATTCATTCGCCGAGCGCCTGCTCAAAAAAGCCTTACGGGAATACGGCAACATTGATGTGAGAAACACCTTTATCCGTCTTTATGCCCCCGCCAAGAAAAGCTGGTGGGTCATTGGGGTGCACAAAGGTGTGACCAGCCGAACCGTGTCGTTGCTGGATGCCGCACTGCATAACTTTTGCGCCAGTGAGCAGTTTGCCGACTATGCGTTCTTGTCCCGCGTCGACGCTCGTGGCCAGCAAAACATCCTGACGCTGACCTCCGGCACCAGTGGTCAACCCTTGACGGCACTGGGTTTCAAAAACCTGTGCCGCTCGCTCGATATCGGCCGGCAATACCAGACACGGTTATTGAGTACCCTGGGCTTCAGCAATCCGGTCCAGGCCGATTCCTTACGGCTCAAAGTGATTGCCTGCGACAAAGCCTCGCTTAAAAATGCAGCCTGCATCGCCTTTGCACAGCAGCACATCAAAGCCGATGCGAGGCGTTTGCTCTTTGATATCGTCGAAGGCAAGCCCACCCCATCCCTGGGTGGCATACCGGTGGATTACTACAACCTGAGCCTGCTGGATGCCCGGTTGAGCGGTGTCCTATTGATTGCTGCGCCCCAAGGCCGCGACAAACACATCGAACGCTTGATTGCCTATATCCCCGAGGACCCCGAGCATCCGTTGAAGGAATACGCCTCGCCGGTCGCGTTCATGAACGAGTTGACGCGCCAATTGCGCGACAACCCCTCGCCCCTCGATGCAACAGGCCAAACGCCGAACAAGGCGACCTACCGCCAGTTCTTCAGTCAATTTATCGACCACAAACAACGCGGACATTTTTTCGCTGAATTGCAAAGCCGCCTGTACAAAGTGCAGTGGCACCAAAAGGCACGCACCGACAACGGCCCCAGCTGGCAAACCCTTAAGGTCGACACGCCGCAGTTGCACTTCAGCGTGCAAAACATCTTTGACGATTACCAGAACCGCCCGCCCTCAGGCCGCTCCGAGCCCGATACGCTGTGGCATTACCTGTACCGGGTCAAACTCAACAAGATCGTCAACGATACCCGGGAAATTGCCATCACCACCGCCTATGCAGACCTGATGGCACGCTGGGCCTGGTGGGACAACCTGAGCAAGATCCTGTCGGACATCTTTAATGCCGCGCTACTGGTGGTCACCCCATTCGTGCCATTCCTGGGGGAGCTGATGCTCGCCTACACCGCCTACCAGGTGGCCAACGATGTGTTCGAAGGCATCGTTGACTGGGCACAGGGCAAAGGGCTGGAAGCCATCGGTCACGTCATGGAGGTAGTGGAGGCGGTGGTGCAGTTGGGGGCTTGGGCGGCGGCAGGAACTGTCGGCCAGACCCTCACCCTCAAGCTATCGCCATTCGTCGAGAGCCTGCGCCCAGTGGAACTTGCCAGCGGCGAACAACGCTTGTGGAACCCGGATATTTCGCCTTACCAGCAGAGCATCAGCCTGCCCAAAGGCATTGAGCCAGACGCACAAGGCCTGTATCAGCATGCTCAAAAACACTGGCTGGTACATGCTGACAAACACTATCAGGTCAAGCCGGATCCGCACCTGACCCACCACCGGATCGTGCACCCCAACCGGCCGCAAGCCTACCGACCGAAAGTACGCTTCAATGGCAACGGTGCCTGGGTGCATGAAGGCGAACAACCGCGCAGCTGGGACGAGCACACGCTGATGCGCCGTATCAGCTCCGCCACCCATACGCTCACCACCGAACAGCTCGAACAGATCCGCATCATCAGTGGCAGCGAGCCCGACCATCTACGCTATATGTATGTGCACAACCAACCGTCTCCGCCGTTGCTGGTCGATACCCTCGAACGCTTTCGCGCCGGCCGATTTGCCGAAGAATCGGCGGGCAGGATACGCACAGGTCAGGTACTTGAGCCGTATTCCTACTGGTTCGAACAGGCCGTCACAGAACTCCCCGGCTGGCCGCCAAGCAAAGCCCTGGAGGTGTTTCACAACAGCGACCTGAGCGGCGACTCGCGCAAGTATGGCGATGCCACCGCCCTGCCGGCCAATACCCTGACCATCAGCCTGGCCGACGTGATGGCGGCAAAACTGCCGGAGCGTGTGCTGGGTTTTCTCGAAGAACAGCAGGTCAATACGCTGCTGGGCGAAACCTTGCCCAAGGCACAACGGGCCCAGGCACTGCGCGACAAATTAGCCAGTTACGTCGATGGCTTTGGCGGCCACATTGCCAGCAGTCACTATCAATTGGGCCAAGCCAGCAGCGATCCGCACATAGCCCTGCTACGCCAGACCTTTCCCGAGCTGCCGCTGAGCAGCGCCAACGCCTTGCTCAAACAGGCATGGCCTGAAGAATTAAAGGCAATGACGGACGAACAGCGCCTGCCCTTGCGCCTCAAGGGCCTGGCTCGAGAACTGTCCTTCGACAACAAGGCCTGCCGTGCAGTCGAAGGGCTTTACCCTCCCCTGCAACCGTCAGCGCAAAGCGAACGGTTGGTACTCAATACCCTGCGCTTGCATAGCGACTCATTCAGCGGCCTGAAAATCGATATACGTGACAACAGCCCCACTGGGTCCCTGCGCTGTAGTGTCGGTGAACACGATGCACCCCAGGTACGTACCCTGGTGCGTAACGCTCAAGGGGCTTATGAAGTATTCGATGCCGAACCCAAGTCGCTGAATCACACAGCCGATCTGTACGAGTCTGTGCTCTGGACCCTGGCGCAGGTTCCGCAGCGCACCCCGCCCTATGCCGTCGGCGAAGGTGAACGGTTCAGGCAATGGGTGATCGAGCACAATCAGACACCGTCCGAGCGACGCCAGGCGTTGGCCGAACCGCCTGTGAGCAGGCAGCCCGCCCCAGAGGTCGAGGTACTTCTGGGTGGAGGCGCATCGTGCAAAATGAGCCGCACCGACAGCTACGACATGCAACCAAAAACCATTGAGGAGCGCATCAAACAGCTACTTCCCGCCATGAGCAGAGAGGGTATTCGCCGCTTATCAAACACGCTGGGAACAATTGAAGGCGAGCAAACGCTGACGCAAATGGAGGCACAAAAACAACAGTTATTCCATCAGCTCGATACCTACATCAAAGGCCCGACCCGCTGGGAAGGCACGCCATTGGAGTCAGAAGCACGCAAGCGTCGGGCCGTAGTAGCAATCCGTCTTTACGACGGCTGGAGCAATGGCCTGACTGTTCACCTGGACGAGAGTTTCGAACACCGAGGTGGCATCGCCCTCGATTTATTCAACACCAACATGCCCGATGAGCTACCTACCCTTAGCGTGCCGCTGAACCACATCAGCGACGTGGACCTGCGCGGTTGCGATTTTGCAGACAGTCACGCCGCCTTCCTGAACAACTTCCCTCATCTGCGCGACCTCGACCTGAGCCATAACCGCATCACCCAGTTACCCGAGACTCTCGGCAACCTCAAACGCCTGCGGCGATTACACTTGGAAAAAAATGCTCTGGTGCTGGATGACTCGGCCATTGCCACGCTCAAACGCCTCAAGCGCCTCAAACAACTTGAGATGGCCGGCAACCCATTGGGGCAACCGCCGGATATCAGCCAGATGCCAAACTTGACCTTGCTGAACCTGCGCGACACACACATCAAGGATTGGCCTGCCGGGCTGGTGGGCCAATCCCGGCCACGGGGGTTCCAATTGGACCTGAGCGAGAACCCGATCACCCAGTTACCCCATGTGGCGCCAGGCTCGGATGATGCCGACATCATTGCTCGTACACGCCTGGACCAGGGCAAGCTCACCTCGGACTTTCAAGACTTGCTCGCCGAATACCGCGAGTCCGTGGGGTTGGACCCGCTGCGCTTCTACGCCCCCAAAGGCGAGAGCACGCCCTGGCTCACCTACATCAAGACTGAAGAGGTTGAACGCCACCGGCAACTCTGGGATGAGATTGAAAAAGAGCCGGGCTCCCAGGGCTTGTTTGAAGTGATCAAGTCCCTTGAGGAGCCGGATGCGTTTCAAGCCGAGGAGGACCGCTTGGCCTACCAGAGCAATCACCCTGAACTGAGCCAGAGAGTCTGGCGCCTGCTCAGAGCAGTGGAAGCCGACAGCGAATTACGCGACCGCGTGTTCAAGGATACCCGCTACCCTGGATTGTGCCCCGATGCGGGCGCGCTGATCTTTCAGAAACTGGGCATCGAAGTACTCGCCAGCGAAGCCTATCGGACCAGCACATCGCCACAGGAACTGGAGGCCAGGCTGGTGGTACTGGCCCGTGGAGCCGCGCGCGATGCTTACATGGGCAAAGCCATTGGTGAAGATATCGCCCAGCGCCTCAAACCCAAAGAACAGGGGGGGAAGGGGCAGCGGCTATGGTCGCAGGTCGTCGACGGCGAACATGGAGAGGTCGATGAGGCGGGCATTCATCTGGCCTATCGCAGCACACTGGCAGACCGACTGGACCTACCGTGGTTATCTACCCATATGACCTATCGTACCCTGGCTGACGTGACACCCGAACAGATCGAGAAAGTTGCCAACGCAGTCGCCAGGCTTGAAGAAGGTGACGGGCTGGTGAATCAGATGCTGCTGGACAACGGCTGGGAGCGTTACCTTGAGCAGCACAACCCCACCGCCAAATGGAACAATGACACCGCCTTCGACCTGAAATATGCTCAACTCGACGAACTGCAAGCGCTGCAACAGCAATACGCAGACTCGCAAGACCTGCCCGAGGCCGATCAGGAACCCCGGCGGGAAAAACTGCGCAGCTTGGCACAGGCGCTGGAGCTGGACGAAAGCAGCGTGTTATCCGGTGATCCCATGAGCTCAACCCTGTTCGATACGACACTCAACGAGTTGGGCTACCGTCACACACAGTGGCTGCGGGACCTGACCCGCGAGGCCTTGAACCGCGCGGGGACCCGCAGGAACCGGACTTGATCAAGGCGCCGGAAAATCAAACAACAGGTGCACCGTGCCGTAATACTCGCCGCCCTTGTAACCGTCCGCCGGTTCGATGGCGGCAATTTCCAGCTCGGCGCGGCGGCCGGCACGTGCCTCGTCGGCGCTGAGGACCAGGGTCGAATCCAGCGTCAGCGGCACCCGATTGAACAACACCTGCAGTTCGATACGGTTGCGGCCACTCAACAGGTAAGGCGTATCACCCAGGCGCGCGGCCACCCCGCCATTGATGTTCTTCACGTCGAAGTTCTTGCGCAGGCGTCCCAGCCGGGCAGTCGCCAGATCCCAGGCCAGCACCTGGTCCTGCCCAATCCAGTCGGGCTCGGAGGGCAGCACATAAGCCTCATGGATCGGGATGGTCACCGACACATCAAACGTGTGGCGCTCCTGGAACGCCAGCGCCCGTTCGCCCATCAGCACAGGCGCCATCAGTACCGCCAGTACCGTTAGTTGCTTGAACATAGTCATCACCCGTTACTGCTGACCGACATCGGTTTTTTGTTGCGGCCCTCGATCATCTGGAAGTTGAACTGGCGCTCCGGCTTTTTCTCGAGCACCAACTGGCGACCGGGCAGGATGTGGTGCTTGGTGGTGGCCTCACAGTCGGTCTTTTTCGCCACCGAACAATCGCGGAACTCATCGAGCACCACCACGCTGTTGCCCGCATTACGCAGGGTGTACTGGCTGCTGGTCTCGCTGATTTGCGTATCGAAACGGGTGTCCTTGGGCCTGACGAAAAACACCGTGCCGTAGCCCGCCATGACATTGACCCCGGCCGCCAGCGCGTCTTTGTACTCGGCACGCTCTTGATCGGTCACGGCAAAGTCATCTTCCTTTTCCGGTACCACCGGGATGAAGCGCACACGAAAGTAACGTTCGGTGTCGCGTTCGCCCATGTACAGCAACCGTGTGCCCTGACGCCCACCGGCCGGTACGATCAGGCGCGCCGGGCTGGCCATCAGGCCGTCGCGATTGGTGGTGCTGCCTTTGGCGTCGGTCATCGACGCGACGGGCACTTCCCGGGACGTGCCGTCGGCGTTGTAGACGATCTCCAGCACATTGACCTTGATAAACGCGGTACTGGTGCCGCCGTTGTAGACCCGCTTGAGGTAAGAGCTGCGGTCGCCGTCCAGATAGTCATAGACCACCCCAACGTTGATCGCCGGCCCCGCATGAGCACCCAACGACATCAGGAACAGCCCCACCGCTAACACTGCATGTTTCATGTTTGATTACGCCTTATAGATTGAACCCAGCCAACGGCTGATATACGGCCAGTGCCCACTCAGACTTCTGAATCCCAGATCACCGTGACCACGCCCGAATAGGTGCTGCCCGGATGCTCGAGCATGTCTTTGACGTCGCCGCTTTCGACTTCAAAGTGCAGTTTTCCGGAGCGGTTGTTCACATAAAATACCGGCTGGAACAGCTCGGTGCCCACGCCATCCAGGCGCAGGGGCAGCTTGTTGACGGCTTGCCCGGCCTGGTCCTGCATGCCAAATGGCAGGCTGACAGCCACCTGCAACGGCACCTGGTCCCCCGCGCCGTTGCGCAAGCCACAGGTGTTGCCCACCGCAAGGCTGCATTCGAGCTGCATCTTGAAACGCCCACTGGCGGAAATGACGAAGGTCTGGTCACGGAACAACCGCGCTGGCTGGCGCCCACGGTTGAGCCAGGCTTGCCAACCGCCTTCGGGTAGCAACTCGATACGGTTGCCGCCCGGCGGGAGATCAACCTTGAGCTCGTGCTCCACCGACAATTGAAAATTGAAAGTCAGGGCGCTTTCAGTCGACGCCATCACGTCACCGAAATCAAAATCCCCGCCCGGCCCGATGCTGTAAGTCAGGGAGCCCCGGTATTCGCCGCTGGCCATGCCTAGCGGGTTAGGGGTTTTGAGTTCGTAGCCGTACTCCAAGTGGTTGTAGGCCAAGCGCGGAAAAGTGGTGCCCGGGTTTACCGTACAAGCCCCCACGCCCTCCGGGACGATCCAGAAAAACAGTGCGAAATTGGCGGATGCCGCCAAGTAGTTAACCCCCTGGCAGGGAGGCGCACCGTACGTCCATAGGTAGCTCCAACCGGTCCCTCCGTTGGCCCACCCGCTGACGCCAGGAGGGCGCGGCACATCCCAACGTGTACCAATACCCGCAATGCGCATTTGAACGGTTTCAACCTCACCCGTCCCGACATGGGTCACCTGCACATCACGCCAAGATGAAGGCACTTTGAAATAGGCGCCTTTTCGCGGATCTTCATGGTTGGCCTCGATCGGCTCTACCGAGTTTGCCCTGAATGCCGGATCACGAATACTGAAGGTATTCAGCGCCTCACACCTGGCTGGTACGTGCCACGCACACACGCCACTGTGGGGCGTGGTGTTCTGAAACTTGTTGACCATCGGGTTCGACGGGTCAGGACGAAACACCGCCGTGATGTTTTGCACCAGCGCATGCGCAGGCAGGCTCATGCTGACCAGCGCCAGCGCGAACGCACACTGCTTCAAGCCTGTTCTTGTTGCGTTTTTCACGTTCATAAAAATCCAGTCCATGCCATCAACCAGCGGTTTCGGCGTTGTGGGTCGCTTCTGCGAGCGTGTCCTTGGTGCAGCGCAAATCGCCGATCATCAACACGTCACTTTCATTCGGTGCGTTAGCAGGATCCAGGCGGAACTGACAGAGCAACTGGTTTTGGTAGCGCACTTGCAAGGTGGGTGCGCTGGAACTCATTTCCATCGAGAAGAACCCGTCCACTTCGCTGACTCCACGGCTGGCATGGTTGATCACGTGATGGCCCTTGAGCGGTGCACCACGTTCATCCAACAAGCGGCCGAGCACGGTGACGGTTTTCATCACGGTGATTTTCCGGTAGTCCACGCCGCCTTTGTTCAGGTGATAGCTGGCGCGGGTCGGCTGGATATTGGCGGCGGGCGGGTGATTGCCTTCAAAATCGAAGCTCACGCTGCTGCTCTTGTAGGCCGAGACCGGCACGTAGTTGCGCCCGGGCCGCAAGATGGCGCCGCCACCGCCCAGGTCGTCGGCGCGCAGAGCGATTTCATCGAGGTCGGTTTCCACGTCGATGATCATCCCGGCACCGTTACCCTGGTATTGGCTGCTCAGCAGCATCTTGCCGGCACCGGCGACAAAGGTGCTGTTGAGGTTCAAACCACCACTCAGGTCGCCATTGAAGGAGCTGCGCTGCACAAAGCCGTCGCCACTGAACGCGTCTGTATTGAAGCTGGCCATGCCCGACAGGCCGACACCATAGGTATCGGTGATCGCTGTCGCCGAGACGCTTTGCAGCGCGTGGTCGGTGAGGTCCTGGCGCAGGGTCACCGAAGCGTTATTGTCGCGCCCGCCATCACGGGCGGTACGGGTGCCGATGCTGCCGGAAATCTGCCGGCCATCGCGGCCCAGGTTCATGCTGACGCTCACGTCCACGCCGCGATTGCGCGCATCGTTGGTGCCAGCGCTACCGGGCCGATCGAACACCGAGAAGCGCCAGTTGGCATCGCTGCCGAACAGGTTGTCGTGGCGGCTCCAGCCCAGGTCCAACCCCGCGCCCTCGATATTGCCCTCACTGTGGGACAGGCGCATGTTCAGGGTGTTTTTCGCGTCGAGGCGGTGGTTGACCGACAACGCGGTGTTGCTGGCCTCGCCCACGAAGGTATTGCGGCGCAGACGCGTACCGTCCGGCAGTGTTTCGTAGGTGTCACGCGTGTCTAGCCAGCTGCGGTTATGGCTGAACACCAGGTTGGTTGAGCCCAAGGTGTAGAGCCCTTGCAGGTCCATGCCGGTGCCATGTTCCTGGGTCTGGTACAGGTTGGCATAGACGCTGGTGTTGTTGGCCACCGTCCAGTCCATCGACCCGCCGTACTGGAGTTGCTCGCGCACCTGGCGGGCCGACAGGCCAAGGATCACGCGCGGGTGTACCAGATAGTTGAGCGACGCACCGGCCGTCATTGCACCCGAAGCCTGTTCGTCCCAGTTGCTGAACAACTTGGTCTCGCGCCCGGCGAACAGGTTGTAGCGCCAGCGGTCTTCGGCGTTGCGCCAGTTACTGGGCTTGTACACCAGCTCCTGGGTGGTGCTGGTGGTGAGGCCGTCTTCCACCAGGCGCACTTCCACTTCATAGATGCCGCCGGGCAGTGGCCGTGTATCGAGGGTTTGCAGTCCTGCCGCTACCGCCTGGGTATTGATCAGCAAGCCGTTGCGGTAGATCTCCACCGCCGCTTGACGGTTGGCGGTAACGTAGATCGGATACACGCTGGGCTTGGAATTGTTAATGGCCAGGCTGTCGGAGCTGCCGTACATCAGACCCAACGCCGTATCGGGGCTGGCGCCGAAGCTGCGCAGTTGACGGGTCAGGCCGTCGGAATTGGGGGTGAAGTGACCCAGGCGGAAAAATTGCCCTTCGAGTTCGCGCTGGGTGTACAGCTCGTGAATCGCGTGGCGCATGGGTTCGTTGTCGCCACTCTGACGCGCCAGTTGCAGGTTGAATACCTGGCTCCAGTTACCCACGCTGGAACTGGCTTGCAAGCCATAGCGACCGCCCAGGCTGTCTTCCTGGCTGCCGTTGAGGTTGAGCTGGTTGTTAATGATCAGCCCCAGGCTGCCGCCTTCGGGCTGGTCATAGAAACGCGGAATGTCGTCACTGCGTTCGACGTCCTGGGTCAGGATCGACAACTGGGAGTTTTCCAGGTTGTAGAACGCCGAGATCATTTTTTCCGGGCAGGCCTGGGTGCAGGCGCCCAGGGCCACGCCTTTTTCCAACACGGCTTGCCAGGTATCACGGGTAGCGGCCGGGACTTTGCTGTCGCCGGTGTCGGTAAATTCGAGCAAGGTCACGCGATCATCCCGTGACAGCACAATCAGAGCCTCGCCCAGCGGTTGCTGGTCAAGGTCCACACGCACCGCCAACGGCACGTCGAAAAAGTGATCACTGAAACCTGCGGGCAGGCCTTGGGCCTGGGTAATCAAGCTGCCAGGGGTTGCAGCGCCGGAGGCAGCGGGTGCAGCCAGCGCACTCGTACACATCAACAGCGCAAGCGCAACCGCGATAGGCGTCATCGGAAACATGGACGGATACCCTGAATGCCAAGAGATAAAAAAACCAGGTCGGCGGACAGAGAAGGGAATCAGCCGACCTGCAAGTGAATGCCCGTGATTAACAGGCACTCATTGGCATCACAGGGCTGGCAGTACGGCGTCGAATACCACCGGAATGGTGGTGGTGTAGGCACCGCGCTGAGTCGCCGTAGGCTTGGCGGCAGCGATGCGCATTTCCGCACCCACGCCTGGGGTGGAGTCGGCTTCGTTGACCACTTCCTGTGGCGTGCCGGTGAGGGTCACCCCGTTGAGGGTGGTGGTAACCGGGATGTTCTGCGCGGCATCACCGTTGAACAGCACCGCCGGGCCACCTTCGATGTAGGCGGCAACCGAACCGTTGGTGTTCTTGATGTCGTAGATGGCGCTCAGGGGAGCCAATTCACCGCTGACCAGGTTGTAGGTCATGGTCTCGTCACGGCCCCAGTTCGGATCACGCGGCTGGGCGTGGAACACGGTGGTCGGGATGTTTGCCTTGAGGTTGACGGTGTGGCTGGCTTCACCGGCAGCGATAGCGGTTACCGAGGAAGACAGCGCCAGAACAGCCAGGGGAACAGCAACAGCAAACTTCTTGAACATGGTCAATACCTGTAGTTGACAACATTGATTGGTTCATTGCCAAGGAGATCCCTAACAACGAATTACATTGCCGATTAGTTGGAACAAGCAATGCCAAACAATGATCAATCGAAACTAGAGGCAGGTATGCAGGCGCATTCTAAAATGAGCGTAGCCCTTGTAAACAGGAGTCGAGCGAAAAAGATGGCATTTCGCCAAAACTTTAAAAGTATCCGTAGGAAACAGGCTACACACTTAAAAACACGATAAGGAAGTTACTGTAAGACGCAGACCACACTAACTCAAAAGCGCCTGCACAACCACGAGCCAGATAAGAATTCGAGTCATGACTCTAATTAAAGTTATAACTCTATAAATAGAAAAGATCCAATCGGACTTGTTTCACTTATGACCGAAACCCGTGCCTACCCCGTTGACCGTTGGTCGCCAAGGACTACCATTTCAGCAAAGATATATCTTAAGTTATATCTAAACCTGTTCAGAGGACTTGCGCATGAAACACGAGCATCGCGGCGAATTTGAAAAACGCGGCGGCCGCGGCCCACGGGTATTCGCCCCCGGCGACCTGAAGCTGCTGCTGTTGTCATTGATCGCCGAGCAACCTTGCCATGGCTACGACCTGATCCGCCGCATCGAGAGCCTGTTCGACGGCGCCTACAGCCCCAGTCCCGGCGTGATCTACCCCACCCTGACCTTTCTTGAAGAGAGCGAGCTGATCAGCGGCGACGCCGATGGTGGAAAAAAACGCTACACAATCACCGACGCCGGTCGTCTCTTCTTAAGCGAACAAGCCGTTGCCCTGGATGGCGTGCGCATGCGCCTGGATGTCAGCAAGCGCTCGCTGCGTGGCCACGACCGCCCACCCCAGATCCATGAGGCGGTGCACAACCTGCGCCACGCCTTGCATTCGCACAACGGGCACTGGAGCCCGGAAGAAATCATTCGTGTCGCGGCGCTGCTCAATCGCACCGCTCAAGCCATTGCCGACGGGACAGACCAATGAACACACAAGCCATTCATCGCGTGACCCACGAAATCAAACGCCGCCGCCTGGAAGTTCTGCGGGTGGTGGACATCACCCCGCGCATGCGCCGCATCACACTGGGCGGGCCTGAGCTGGAGGGCTTTATCAGCCTGGGCAGCGACGATCACATCAAACTGCTGTTCCCGCAGAACGCCGCCGAGCAAGCAGCGCTTGAAAGCCCGACGTTCGCCATCAAGGGCGACGGCCCGCAACCGGCCATGCGCGACTACACGCCACGGCGCTACGACCTGGAAACCGGCGAGCTGGATATCGACTTCGTGCTGCATGGCGATGGCCCTGCGTCCACCTGGGCCGAGCAGGCGCAGGTCGGGCAGCACCTGTATATCGGTGGGCCACGGGGCTCGATGATCGTGCCGGACATTTTCGACAGCTACCTGCTGATCGGCGACGAAACTGCCCTGCCCGCCATTGCGCGGCGTCTGGAGGAGTTGCCCGCTGGGCGCAAGGTGCTTGCGGTGATTGAAATCGCCGATGCGGCGGAGCAACAGACGCTGCAAAGTGCGGCCGATGTGGAGGTGATCTGGGCGCTGCGTGGCCACGATGACCTGCTTGAGGTGGTGCAAAACCTGACGCTGCCCGACGGCACGCTGTACAGCTTCGTGGCGACCGAAACCAGGTTGTCGCGCCAAGTACGGCGGGTGTTGCTGGACACCCACAAAGTCAATGAGGAATACCTCAAGGCCGTGGGTTACTGGCGCGCCGACGGCAGCCCGCAAGAGTGAGTCAGGGCCGGGGCTTGATGAATTTATCCAGCCCCACCATCACCAACGCTATCGCCACAAACCCCGCAAGAATCCCCCCGGCATTCACAAACACTTGTGGATAACCGAGGCGGTCCACATCGATGAACGGGTACTGATATTGCCCAAGCAAATGCCCACGCATCAGCACATACGCGAAGTACATCAATGGGTAAATCACCCAGGCGCCGATGTGCTTGAGGCGCAAAAAACCCTTGGGCACACAGCGCCACCAATAAATCAGAAACAGCAACGGCATCACGTCGTGCAGCAATTCATCGGCGATAAATTGAAAGCCTTCAGGGCTCCACAAATGCCGCAGCAGCAGGTTGTAGGCCAGGCTTACCACCACAATGCTCACGGCGACTCCACTGCTGATGTGAGGTGCCAGGAAAAACCGTTTGCCGGCTGACTCCCGGTTGACCCAGGCATAGCTCAACACCACCACCACCAGGGTGTTGGTCAACACGGTGAAGAAACTGAAAAAACTCACCAGCCCACCCAGCAGACTGGCTTCAATGGACCAGCGTGAATAAAGGATCAGGTACTGCTGGATCGCCAATCCCACCCAGCCGGCAAGCGCCGCCGTCGCGACAAAACGCTTCATGGGTTCAGTCCAGCGGGCGTTTGGTGCGCATCAGCTTGACGTACAACCCTTCGACTTTTTCCCGCGCCCAAGGCGTCTTGCGCAGGAAGGTCAGGCTCGACTTGATGCTCGGGTCGCTCTTGAAGCAGCGGATATCAATACGTTCGGCCAAGCCGCTCCATTCGTAATGCTCCACCAGGGTGGTGAGCACGTGTTGCAGGGTCACGCCGTGGAGCGGGTCGTTGCTTGTCGCGGTCATGCCGGGCCTTTTGCAAAAAGAGGAAACACAGCCGCGCACCTTAGCCGACGAGGCGTGTAGGTGGAAGCATCGCATTGAATATAGCCCGCCAGGAAAAGTTCCCCTTCCAGACGAAAAAAGAGATGTTATATTGTAACTATATCTATCAGACGTTTTGCCTAGGAATATCCGATGTCCCTGCCTTCTCTCTGGCGCTTGTCCCCTCTCGCCGCCGCCTTGTTGATCAGCTCACAAGCCTATGCCCTGGAACTGCCCCCCCAAGTCGTTACTGGCAACCCGCTGGGTAGCGAACAATTGGCCTCGCCCACCACTGTGCTGGAAGGTGATGAGCTGACCCTGCAACAAAAAGGCAGCCTCGGCGAAACCCTGAACAAGCAGCCCGGGGTGTCATCGTCGTATTTCGGCCCAGGCGCCAGCCGCCCGATCATTCGCGGCCAGGATGGCGACCGTATTCGCATCCTGCGCAACGGCGTGGGGGCGCTGGATGCGTCGTCGCTGTCCTATGACCACGCGGTGCCGCTGGACCCGATCAATGTCGACCGTATCGAAATCGTGCGCGGCCCCGCAGCACTGCTGTACGGCGGCAGTGCCATCGGTGGCGTGGTCAACACCTTCGACAACCGCATCCCCACCGAGGCCATCGAAGGCATCCACGGTGCGGGGGAACTGCGCTACGGCGGCGCCGACACCACCCGCAGCAGCGCGGGCAAGCTGGAGGCCGGCAACGGCACATTCGCCTTGCACCTGGACGCCAATGCGCGGGAATTCAACGACCTGAAAATCCCCGGTTATGCGCGCAGCCGCCACGCGCCGGAGAGCGAAAACGGCCCCGGCAAAAACGGCCGCCTGGGTAACAGCAACGGGCGTCAGGACGGCGGTGCGGTGGGTGGTTCCTACACCTGGGATGATGGTTACGCGGGCCTGTCCTACAGCAACTACGACAGTAATTATGGCTCCCCCGCCGAGCAGGATGTACGCATCCGCATGAAGCAGGATCATTACGCCTTTGCCTCCGAAATCCGCAACCTGCAGGGCCCGTTTACCTCGGTGAAGATCGACGCGGGCTACACCGAGTATCAGCACCGCGAAATTGAAGGCGGCGAAACCGGCACCACCTTCAAGAACAAAGGCTATGAAGCCCGAGTGGAGGCGCGTCACCAGCCCATCGGCCCGTTCGACGGCGTGGTCGGCGCCCAAGTGACCCGCAATGAATTTTCGGCCCTGGGTGAGGAAGCGTTCGTACCGCAGACCGATACCAACGCTGGCGCCCTGTTTATTCTGGAAGAGATGCAAGCCACCGAGCGCTTGAAACTCAGCCTGGGTGCGCGCCTTGAGCACACCAACGTCGACCCGGATGGCAAGGGCAATGCGCGCTTTGCCACTGCGGATAAATCCAACGACTTCACCGCAGGCAGCCTGTCGTCGGGTGCGGTCTACACGCTTACGCCAATCTGGTCGGTGGCCGCGACGCTGGGCTACACCGAGCGCGCCCCGACCTTCTACGAGCTGTATGCCAACGGTGCCCACGTCGCCACCGGCACCTATGAATTGGGCGACGCCAACCTGTCGAAAGAAAAGGCCGTGTCCAGCGACCTGGCCCTGCGTTTTGACAATGGCACCCATAAGGGCAGCTTTGGCGTGTTCTACAGCCGCTTCTCCAACTACATCGGTTTGCTCGGCACTGGCCGCACTTTGAACGACGAGGGTGAAGAGGATGCTGGTGGTATTCCCGAGTACGGCTACTCCGGCGTACGTGCGCGTTTCGCCGGTTTCGAAGCCCAGGATCACTGGAAGCTCGGCGAAGGCGCCTACGGCAAGTTCGCTCTGGAACTGTCGGGCGACTACACCCGCGCCACCAACCTGGACAGCGGCGAAGCCTTGCCGCGCATTGCGCCCCTGCGTTTGAACAGCGGCTTGCTGTGGGAACTGGATCGCTGGCAGGCACGTATCGATGTGGAACATGCTGCGGGCCAAGGGCGCGTGCCGGATAACGAGAGCGGCACCGATGGCTACACCACTTTGGGAGCAAGCGCGGGGTATCGCTTCAACGTCGGTGGCAGCCAGTGGCTGGCGTTCGTCAACGGTGAAAACCTGACCAACCAGACCGTGCGCTACGCCAGCTCGATCCTGCGCGACATCGCACCGGCACCGGGGCGCAGTGTGCAGTTCGGCATCCGCACCACCTTCTGACCAACACCGAAAACCCTTTGTGGGAGCAAGCCCCCTCCCACATTATTAGCCAGCGACTATCTGTCACTGTTACCAAAACTGAAATGATGCATCTTGCGATTCACCCTTTCTCAAAACGCCCCGCCGCATTATCCTTCGCAACAATCTGAAACGCTTCACCTCCCGGTCGCCCCATTTGCCGAATCTCTTCCTGCATAAAGACAGCGCTGTCTTGAATCGACCAGCGCCGGGGGGTTTATTGCCCGCCTGTGGATAACCGAGTTATCCACAGAAAAAACCAAAAATAACGATGAACCAAGCCCGAGCCGAATCGTCATCTACAGTGAGTGAAGCACGGGGTTACATAATTCCAACGTAACGGAGAAACACACTATGAGCACTGATGGTGCCTCAAGCCCAAGCCGCCTGTTGCCCAGGCTGCTGGGGGTCTTGCTGCTGATCATGGGGCTGGCCTTGCTGGCCGGCGGCGTCAAGCTGAGTATGCTTGGCGGGTCGCTGTACTACCTGCTGGCCGGTATCGGCATTGCCCTGACCGGCGTGTTGCTGCTGGCTACCCGCCGCGCTGCGCTGGGCCTGTATGCACTGGTGTTGTTCGCCAGCACCGTGTGGGCCCTGTGGGAAGTGGGCCTGGACTGGTGGCAGCTGGTGCCGCGCCTGGCCCTGCTGTTCGCCCTGGGCATCGTCATGCTGCTGCCGTGGTTTCGCCGGCCATTGCTGCGTGGCCAAGCCGCGCCGCTGGGCACTGGCGCGCTGAGCGTGGCCGTGGTGCTGGCGGGCGCAACCGCCCTGGCCAGCCAGTTCACCAACCCAGGTGAAATGGTCAAGACCGGCCAACTGGACCGCGACGCGGTACCCGGCATGGCCAACGCCGCACCCTCCCAAGCCGATGGCGACTGGAACTCCTATGGCCGTTCGGCCTTCGGCGACCGTTACTCGCCACTGGCACAGATCACTCCGGAAAACGCCCACAAACTGGTGCCGGCGTGGACCTATCGCACCGGCGATATCCCGGGGCCGAACGATCCGGGTGAAACCACCGCGGAAAACACCCCGCTGAAAGTCAACGGCATGCTCTACGTGTGCACGCCGCACAGCCAGGTGATCGCGCTGGACCCGGACACCGGCAAGGAAATCTGGCGCTTCGATCCGAAGATCAGCAGCCAGGGCGCCGAGAACTTCAAGGGTTGGGCGCACATGACCTGCCGTGGCGTGTCGTATCACGATGACGCCGCCTACGCTTCCGAACAGAGCCCGACTGGCAGCGCTAGCCCGGCTGCGGCACCGTCTGCCTGCCCGAAACGCATCTTCGTGCCGACTGCCGACACCCGTCTGATCGCCCTGAACGCCGACACCGGCAAGATGTGCGAAGACTTCGGTGACAAAGGCCAAGTCGACCTGCGCGCCAACATCGGCAGCTTCGCCCCAGGCGGCTACTACTCCACTTCGCCACCGGCCGTGACCAAGAACCTGGTGGTGATCGGCGGTCATGTGACCGATAACGTTTCCATCGACGAGCCTAGCGGTGTGATCCGCGCGTTCGACGTGCACACCGGCAAGCTGGTGTGGAACTGGGACAGCGGCAACCCGGACGACACCACCCCGTTGGCCGAGGGCAAGACCTACACCCGCAACTCGCCGAACATGTGGTCCATGTTCGCCGTGGATGAAAAACTCGGCATGTTGTACCTGCCGATGGGCAACCAGATGCCCGACCAGTACGGCGGCGACCGTACCGATGATTCCGAGAAATACGCAGCGGGCCTGACCGCTCTGGACATCGACACCGGCCACGTGAAGTGGACCTTCCAGTTCACCCACCATGACCTGTGGGACATGGACGTGGGCGGCCAGCCTTCGCTGATCGACATCAAGACTGCTGACGGCGTCAAGCAAGCGGTGATGGCATCGACCAAGCAAGGCAGCATCTACGTGCTGGATCGCAGCAACGGTCAGCCAGTGGTTCCGATCAACGAAATCCCTGTACCGCAAGGCGCAGTGGCTGGTGATCGCACCTCCCCGACCCAACCCAAGTCCGACCTGAACTTCATGCCGCCGCCCCTCAAGGAGCGTGACATGTGGGGCGTGACGCCGTTCGACCAACTGATCTGCCGGATCGACTTCAAGTCGATGCGCTACGACGGCCCATTCACCCCGCCGTCGCTGCAAGGCTCGATCGTGTACCCAGGCAACTTCGGCGTGTTCGACTGGGGCGGCATCTCGGTTGACCCGGTGCGTCAGATCGCGTTCGTGAACCCAAGCTACATGGCGTTCAAATCGAAACTGATCCCGGCCGCCGACATCGCCAAGCAAGGCCCGCGCGTCAGCGAAACCGAAGGCGTACAGCCGAACAAAGGCGCACCGTACGGTGTGATCCTTGAGGCACTGCTGTCGCCGATGGGCCTGCCGTGCCAGGCGCCAGCGTGGGGCTATGTGGCAGCGGTCGACCTGACCAACCACCAGACCATCTGGATGCACAAGAACGGCACCGTGCGTGACAGCTCGCCGGTCCCGATCCCGCTGACCATGGGCGTGCCTAGCCTGGGCGGTACGTTCACCACCGCCGGTGGCGTCGCGTTCCTCAGCGGCACCCTGGACCAGTACCTGCGTGCCTATGACGTGAAAAACGGCAAGCAACTGTGGGAAGGCCGCCTGCCAGCAGGCGCGCAAACCACCCCGATGACCTACACCGGCAAGGACGGCAAGCAATACGTGCTGGTCATGGCCGGCGGTCACGGCTCCCTGGGCACCAAGCAGGGTGACTATGTGATGGCGTTCAAACTGCCGGATTAAGCAGCACCGGCGATAAAAGCAAAGGCGGCTACCTCACAGTAGCCGCCTTTTTTTATATCCGTGTCCTGTACATCAGCCACAGGATGCTAGCGGGTATGGCAAATATCTATCCAAACCTGTCATGGTTGACAGGTTTTAACTGCGCAAAAATGATTTAGCCTCCCGCTCGAGATTGCTTTAGCTCGCGCACCGCTTACGCAATACCTAGGCGCACGGATGAAATTTTAAATGGAGCTTTTCACTATGACGGACCATAGCGCTGTACAACCAAACCTTTGTATCTCGACAAAAATCCTGGAACTGGAACAACTCGACAGTCCAAGTTTAAGAAAGCTGATCAGCGGGCAAGTGCTTGCCATTCGAGTGCCCGACTTCGCCAACGAAAAAACCAGCGCACGGCTGATTCAGAGCATCAGCGAAACCGCCACGCTGGAACAGTACAGCCACGAAACCTACGAGGGCGGGCACGTCGTACAGCACTTCTATGGCGTGCATCGCTGGGGCACGCCGTTCAATTCCACCTATGGCAAGGTTGCGGGCAGTGATGCCCAACGCAAGTATTACGCTGACGCTGCCCATATGCGCAGCCTGATCGACCGTATTTGCGCCCCGCAACAACCGCCCATTCAAGACTTGATGGAGCAGTTCCAGAGCATTTGGCCGCAAGGCGCACAAGCCGCTGCATTCCAGGGCCAACCGATGTTCTGTGGGATCATCCGCGCCATGTTTCCCGAGACGGCGCACCTCTCGGAAACGGTTCCCCATGTTGATTGCCTGCCCCTGTCGATCGCGGAACTGGAACACCAATTCAGCGCCAATATTTATCTGGAAACGCCGCCATCAGGCGGAGAGTTGATCATCTGGGATACCGAGGCCTTTGCCTATGCCGAGGTCAAGCGTTTCGAAGGTGCCCAGCTACCCGAGGAGCGCTTGCAAAAGCCGTTGCGTATCCAGCCGCGCAAGAACGAATTGGTGATCATCAATACTCGCCGTCCCCATGCCATTTGCGGATTCGAATCGGGCAAACGTATCAGCATGCAGTCGTTTATCGGCTATACCGCTGGCAAACCGTTTTATTTCTGGTGCTGATACTTTTAACCCTCTTGCAAATGGACATCTTTTTATGACCCCCGAAGAATTCCGTCGCCATGGCTACGCCATGATCGACCTGATCGCAGACTATCGAGAAAACATCGAGCAACGCGGCGTGCAGCCCACCACGGTGCCCGGCGAAATCAAGGCCGCCCTGCCAGCGAGCCCGCCTGACAGCGCCGAACCGTTCGAACAGATCATGGGCGATGTCGAAAAGCTGATCATGCCCGGGCTGCTGCATTGGCAGCATCCGAGTTTTTTCGGCTTCTTCCCTTCCAACGTGGAGCTGTCTTCGGTGCTGGGCGATTGCCTGAGCACTGGCCTGGGTGTGGTGGGCTTGTCCTGGCAATCCAGCCCGGCCCTCACCGAAATCGAAGAAGTGACCACCGATTGGCTGCGCGACATGCTCGGCCTGAGCAGCGCCTGGAGCGGCGTGATCCAGGACTCCGCGTCCACCTCCACCCTGGTGGCCCTCATCAGCGCCAGGGAGCGCAGCTCCGATTACGCGCTGATGCATGACGGCCTGCAAAACAGCGGCGCCCCCCTGATCGTCTACACCTCAGCCCACGCCCATAGCTCGGTCAACAAGGCGGCGATCCTGGCCGGATTCGGCCAGAACCATATCCGCACCATCGCCACCGACCAACACAATGCAATGTCGCCCCAGGCATTGGCGCACGCCATCGAACAGGACCTGGCCGCCGGCAATCGCCCCTGCGTAGTAATTGCTACCACCGGGACCACAGCCGCCATGGCGATCGACCCTCTGGATGCGATTGGCGACCTGACACAACGCCACGGTGTGTGGCTGCATGTGGACTCGGCCATGGCCGGCGCTGCGATGATCCTGCCGGAATGCCGGGCACTGTGGCAGGGCATCGAAAAAGCCGACTCCCTGGTGCTCAACCCGCACAAATGGCTGGGCGCGGCCTTCGATTGCTCGGTGTACTTCGTGCGCGACCCCGAGCATTTGATTCGCATCATGACCACCAACCCGAGCTACTTGCAGTCCA
This sequence comes from Pseudomonas sp. HN8-3, assembly GCF_020790195.1. Lineage (NCBI taxonomy): Bacteria > Pseudomonadati > Pseudomonadota > Gammaproteobacteria > Pseudomonadales > Pseudomonadaceae > Pseudomonas > Pseudomonas sp. HN8-3. The sequence goes on along the minus strand of NZ_CP086206.1, from coordinate 1,196,168 downwards.
GTGCCGACGGCCAAGTCAGAAACTACCGCGACTGGCGGATTTCATTGGGCAGCCGCTTCCGCGCCCTGAAGCTGTGGTTTCTGATACGCGAACAAGGCGTCAGCGGCTTACAGGCGCGGCTGAGGCGCGACCTGGCCAATGCACGCTGGCTGGCTGAACAGATCGAAAGCAGCGCGCAATGGAAACTGGTGGCCGCGCCAGCCCTGCAAACCCTGTGTATTCGCCATGAACCGCCAGGGCTGAACGGTGAGGCGCTGGATCAGCACACGCGGGCCTGGGCAGAAAAACTCAACCAGTCCGGTCATGCCTATGTCACCCCCGCCCTCCTCGGAGAGCGCTGGATGGTGCGGGTGTCCATCGGTGCATTGGGCACCGAGCGCCAGCATGTCGAACGGTTATGGACGCGGCTGCAAAGCCTGGTCGCTGAAACGCTGCCAAAGTAGCTCCCTCGCCACGGTTTAATGCTCGTCTGCTGTGTCTAAACAGACACCCGCGCACGGCGCATCCAGCGCTCGAACGCCATGGCATTCAGTGGCCGGCTGATCAGGTAGCCCTGGGCCGTGTCGCACTGCCAGTGCTTGAGCAGGGTGAGGCTGTGCTCGAACTCCACCCCCTCGGCCACGACCTTGAGGCCCAGGTTGTGGCTCATCTCGATGGTGGAGCGCACGATCACGCCGTCGCCGCTGGTGCTGTCGAGGTTGCGTATGAACGACTGGTCGATCTTCAACTCCTGTACCGGCAGGCGCTGCAACTGCGCCAGTGATGAGTAACCGGTACCGAAGTCGTCCACCGACAGGCTGATGCCGCAGCCGCGCAGTTGTTCCAGCACGCTGAGGGCTTGCTGTGGATTGTGCATGATGGCGCTTTCGGTGATTTCGAAAAGCAAATGCTCGGCGCTCACCTTGTATTGGATCAATAGCGCAGTGACGCGAATGGCCAAGTCGTCATCGACCAGGTCGTTCACCGAGATATTCACCGACAGTTGAATCACCAGGCCACGCAGCGCCCATTCGGCAATCTGGCGGATGGCCTCTTCAATCACCCATAAGGTCAGGGGCCCCATGCTGCCGGTGCGTTCGGCCAGGGGAATGAATTCTGTGGGCGACACTTGCCCAAGGGTCGGGTGTTGCCAACGCAACAAGGCTTCCGCCTGGCCCACATGGCCGTGCTTGAGGTCAAGCTTGGGCTGATAGCACAGGAACAACTCGCCTTCGACCACCGCCCGGCGCAGATCGCGGATCAGGGTAATCTGGCGTTGGTGAGCGAGGTCGCGATCAGGCTGGTAGATCTGCAAATGCCCCGGCATGGTGGCCGCGTCATGCCGAGCGATGGCGGCGCGGTTGATCAGTTCCTCGACCTGCTGACCGTCTGCGGGATACGCGGCAATACCGATGCTCACTTCATGACGCACTTCATCGTTACCGATGCGCTGGGGTTCGGTCAGCAGCCCGTACACGCGGTCGGCACGGGCGACGGCGGAGTCGATTTCGGTGTTTTCCAGCAACAGCAGAAACTCACTGCCGGCAATGCGCGCGGCGGTGTCGCTGGCCAGCAGGCTCATGGACAGGCAGCGGCTGGCTTCGCACAACATTTCTTCCACACCCTGGGGGCCGAAGCCTTCGTTGATGACCCGATAGTTTTCAATCCCCAGGTACAGCAACACCACCGGCCGCCGCGCACTGATCGCACTGCCCAGACGCTCCATGGCCAGGGCGCGATTGGGCAGGCCGGTGAGCGCATCATGCAAAGCGTTATGGGCCAACTGTCGTTCGCGCACGGCGATGCCGCTTTGCATGGCATTGAAAGCGCGGGCCAAGAGGCCGAACTCATCGTGGCTGCGCACCCGCACCGGCGTGTGGTAGTCACCGGCGCCGATCCGCTCAGCGGCCCGCACCAATGCATTGAGCGGGCGTGATACACGCCGCGCAAGAAATAACGCCGCCCCCAGCGAGACCAACAGCACCGCCACGGCAATCACCAGAAACTGCCGGTCCAGCGGTGCGAAGGATTCCAGGGCGTGGTCCAGCGGGCTTTGCAGCAACACGCGCACTTCATCGCCTTCGCCGCTATTGGCCAAGGGCAACACCTGGCTGAGCACGCGCTGGCCATGGAACCCTTGGACCCGCGCCTGCGGATCGATTGACGTACCCAGCAGCAGGTCGATAACGCTCGGGCGCAAACTGCCCGGCTGGGTCGTGAAGAGCTGGCCGACATGGCCGCCTTGTACGCTGAGAAACGACACCTCAAGGTTGCTCATGGAGCGCAACTCATGGGCAAATTGCGTATCCATGGGAAAGCCCATGATCACTCGGGCGATGGGCGCGGGTTCAAGGACTTCCTTCTGCACCAGCAAGTAGGGGCGCCCAGCCATGGCGACGATCAACATTTGCTGGCCGCTGCGGCGCGCGCTGCGCAATGCATTGGCATAAGGGAACGCCTCCCCTTGCGTCATCGCCAGCAAGGTACTGACCATGACCCTGTCATCCAGGCCCAACACGAACACTTCGCTGGAATTGACCCCCGTACCGTGGCGTCCCAAGGCCTCCAGGATCGGCACAGTTGCGCCACCGGCCACGGCCTGCTTGAACGGGCCATCGATGGTGAGCCAGTCCAACCCATATTGCAGGCGGCGGCCGCGCAGGTCCAACAAGCGCTCGAACACCTGCCGCCCAGTGTCCAACTGCACCTGGGCCTGGTTCTCCACGGCGCGGGTAGTAGCGGCCTTGACGGCGAAATACGTGGCCGCCACGACCACCAGCAACAACAGCGCCAGTACTCCGGCAATCCGGGTTTGAAAGGTGTGACGCCACTGCAATGCCGCACCCGCCGGCCGCGCTCGGCGTTCTGTGCGGTGCGTTGCGTCTCTCATATGCATCCCTGCCGGTTGCTGAGCTGGCGTCAAAAAAACGTCCATCCTTAAAGAGAATTTTGTTTAGGCTAGATTAGCTTGGACAAGGCATAAGTAAACCCAATAAATACGGCACCGCTAGCGTCATATTATTGACTAAAGCACTGGGGCAGCATCATTTTGGTAATTTCATGCAATATGTTGCTATCTCACCCCCACCATTGAAACCACCGCTCCCCCGCCCCATCTAACCTGCATACTCCCTTATGCAGGTGCCCCATGAGCGACCAGCAAGACGTCCCTGATTACGACCTCAACGATTACGCCGACCCCGAAAACGCAGAAACCTCCTCGTCCAACACCGGCCTGGCGCTTCCTGGGCAGAACCTGCCGGACAAGGTCTATATCATCCCGATCCACAACCGGCCGTTTTTCCCGGCGCAAGTGCTGCCGGTGATCGTCAATGAAGAGCCGTGGGCCGAGACCCTGGAGCTGGTGAGCAAATCCGACCACCACTCCCTTGCCCTGTTTTTCATGGACACGCCGCCTGAAGATCCGCGGCACTTCGACACCTCGGCCCTGCCGCTGTACGGCACCCTGGTCAAGGTGCACCACGCCAGCCGCGAGAACGGCAAGCTGCAATTCGTGGCCCAGGGGCTGACCCGTGTGCGCATCAAAACCTGGCTCAAGCACCATCGCCCACCGTACCTGGTGGAGGTCGAATACCCGCATCAGCCCAGCGAGCCCACCGACGAGGTCAAGGCCTACGGCATGGCGTTGATCAATGCGATCAAGGAACTGCTGCCGCTCAACCCGCTGTACAGCGAAGAGTTGAAGAACTACCTCAACCGCTTCAGCCCCAACGACCCGTCGCCGCTCACCGACTTCGCCGCCGCCCTCACCTCGGCGACAGGTAATGAGCTGCAGGAAGTGCTGGACTGCGTACCCATGCTCAAGCGCATGGAAAAAGTGCTGCCGATGCTGCGCAAAGAGGTCGAAGTGGCGCGGCTGCAAAAAGAACTGTCTGCCGAAGTGAACCGAAAGATCGGCGAGCACCAGCGCGAATTCTTCCTCAAGGAACAGCTCAAGGTCATCCAGCAGGAGCTGGGCCTGACCAAGGACGACCGCAGTGCGGACGTCGAGCAGTTCGAGCAGCGCCTGGAAGGCAAGGTGCTGCCGGCCCAGGCGAAAAAACGCATTGATGAAGAATTGAACAAACTGTCGATCCTGGAGACCGGCTCGCCGGAATACGCCGTCACGCGCAACTACCTGGACTGGGCTACCTCGGTGCCGTGGGGCGTGTACGGCGCAGATAAGCTCGACCTCAAACACGCGCGCAAGGTGCTGGACAAACACCATGCGGGCCTGGATGACATCAAGAGTCGCATCCTCGAATTCCTCGCGGTGGGCGCCTATAAAGGCGAAGTCGCCGGCTCCATCGTGCTGCTGGTAGGCCCGCCGGGCGTGGGCAAGACCAGCGTGGGCAAATCCATTGCCGAGTCCCTGGGCCGACCGTTCTACCGTTTCAGCGTCGGCGGTATGCGCGATGAGGCCGAGATCAAGGGCCATCGCCGCACCTACATCGGCGCCCTGCCCGGCAAGCTGGTGCAGGCACTGAAAGACGTGGAAGTCATGAACCCGGTGATCATGCTCGACGAGATCGACAAGATGGGCCAGAGCTTCCAGGGCGATCCGGCATCGGCGTTGCTGGAAACCCTGGACCCGGAGCAGAACGTCGAATTCCTCGACCACTACCTGGACCTGCGCCTGGACCTGTCCAAAGTGCTGTTCGTGTGCACCGCCAACACCCTGGACTCGATTCCGGGCCCGTTGCTGGACCGCATGGAAGTGATTCGCCTGTCGGGCTATATCACCGAAGAAAAAGTCGCCATCGCCAAGCGCCACCTGTGGCCCAAACAGTTGGAAAAAGCCGGCGTCGCGAAAAACAGCCTGACCATCAGCGACGGCGCGCTGCGCGCGTTGATCGACGGTTATGCGCGGGAAGCCGGGGTGCGTCAGCTGGAGAAGCAACTGGGCAAACTGGTGCGCAAGGCGGTGGTCAAGCTGCTGGATGAGCCCGACAGCGTGATCAAGATCGGCAACAAGGACCTGGAAAGCTCCCTGGGGATGCCGGTATTCCGTAACGAGCAGGTACTGTCCGGCACCGGCGTGATCACCGGCCTGGCCTGGACCAGCATGGGCGGCGCCACATTGCCGATTGAAGCAACGCGTATCCACACGCTCAATCGCGGCTTCAAGCTCACCGGGCAGTTGGGTGAAGTGATGAAGGAATCCGCCGAAATCGCCTACAGCTACATCAGCTCGAACCTGAAGTCGTTTGGCGGTGATCCGAAGTTCTTCGACGAAGCCTTCGTTCACTTGCACGTGCCGGAAGGCGCCACGCCGAAAGACGGCCCGAGTGCGGGTGTGACCATGGCCAGTGCGCTGCTGTCGCTGGCACGCAACCAGCCGCCAAAGAAAGGCGTGGCCATGACCGGCGAACTGACCTTGACCGGGCATGTACTGCCGATTGGCGGGGTGCGTGAAAAGGTAATTGCAGCGCGGCGCCAGAAGATCCACGAGCTGATCCTGCCGGAGCCCAACCGTGGCAGCTTTGAAGAGTTGCCGGAGTACCTGAAGGAAGGCATGACAGTGCACTTCGCCAAGCGCTTTGCGGATGTGGCGAAGGTGCTGTTCTGATAGAGCTCTAGCGCCTGAACCGGCCTCATCGGGGGCAAGCCCCCTCCCACAGGGAACCGGCGTCGTGAATGACAACGCGGTCAAATGTGGGAGGGGGCTTGCCCCCGATGGCGTGAGTGGCCGCGACACATACCCTGCTTGTCACACCCTGCCTCATCTTCGGTTATGCTCGCCCTTCGTCGTGTATAAACGGAGCCTCCATGACCGCTGCCCGCCTGCTTCTCCCCTTGAGCCTTGCCCTGTTGGCCGCGTGCGCCAGTGCACCGAAGCAAAACGTCACCGTGGACAACCAGAGCGCCTGCCCGCTCCAGCTTAAAACCAATCAAAACCTGATCCTCACCTTGCCCAGCAATCCCACCACCGGCTACCGCTGGGCCATCCAGGATTCCGCTGGCGGTGTTCTGCGCGCATTAAGCCCCGAGGTCTATAGCAGCACCGAATCCGGTGTGATCGGCGGCGGTGGTCAATCGACCTGGCGCTTCCAGGCATTCGCCCCAGGGCAAGGCCGTTTGCGCCTGACCTCCCAGCAACCCTGGGAACCGGAAGCCGAACCTGTCGAAACCTTTGACTGCGCCATTACGGTGAACTGATATGCCTTGGCTGATCCTTGCCTTGATGGGCGCCGGTACCTTTATCTACGGCCTGGCGACTCACGCGACGCTGCTGTGCCTGCTGGTCAAGCCACTGCCGGTTCTGGCGCTGCTGGGTTGGCTGCATGACGCACCGCCTACCGACTATCGACGCTGGATCAGCCTGGGGTTGATTTTTTCCGTGGTGGGCGACGTATTGCTCGCCTGGCCGGGTGACCTGTTTATCTTTGGCCTGGGCGCATTTCTGTGTGCGCATCTGGCTTACCTCAAAGCCTATTTCAGCGACTGTCGGCGTCTGGCAATAGTACCGCTGATGCTGGCCCTGGCTGTCGGGGCGATCCTGCTGGGCATCCTGATCTCCCACGGTTTAGGCGAGTTGCTGATACCGGTGGTGGTTTACGCGCTGGTGATCAGCGCCATGCTCTGGCGTGCATTGGCAAGATTGGGCAGCGCGGTACCGCAACGCTCGGCACTGCTGGCGGCAGCGGGTGCGGTGTCGTTTGTGTTTTCCGATACGTTGATCGGTATCAACCGGTTTGTATTGGCCTTCGATGCGGCGCCCTATTTGTTGATCGCTACTTATTGGCTCGGGCAATGGGGCATCACCGCCTCAGCTTTCCATCAGACAACCCGCGCATCCGACGACCAACTTGGCTAAAATGCCGGCCTTTCCCCCTCGTCGCCGGAACAACCGTGAGCAAAGAACCCGATCGCCTATTCGCCCAGCCCCTGCCCCAGGTGCCGGACTTCGCCTTTAACGAGGATGTGGTGCGGGTGTTCCCGGACATGATCAAACGCTCGGTACCGGGCTACCCGACCATCGTCGAGAACCTCGGCGTGCTGGCCGCGCAATTTGCCCAGCCGGGTAGCGTGCTGTATGACCTGGGCTCGTCCCTGGGTGCCGTGACCCAAGCCCTGCGTCGCCATGTGCGCACCGATGGCTGCCGGGTGATCGCGGTGGACAACTCGGCGGCGATGGTCGAACGTTGCCGCGAATACCTCAACGGCCAGGACTCGATGTTCCAGGAGTTGCTGCCGGTCGAGGTGATCGAGGGCGATATTCTCGCGTTGCAATTTGAGCCTGCATCGGTGGTAGCGCTGAACTTCACCCTGCAATTTATCGCCCCTGACGAACGTTTGGCGTTGCTCGGGCGTATCCGCCAATCGCTGCTGCCGGGCGGGGCGTTGATCCTCTCGGAAAAGCTGCGCTTTAACGATATTGAAGAACACGCACTGCTGACCGACCTGCATATCGCGTTCAAACGCGCCAACGGCTACAGCGAACTGGAAATCGCCCAGAAGCGCAGCGCCATCGAAAACGTCATGAAACCCGACAGCCTCGAAGAACACCGCGAACGCCTGCTGGCGGCCGGGTTCTCGAAAGTCGTGCCGTGGTTCCAGTGTCTTAACTTTGCCTCGTTGATTGCCTTGCCATGATTGATTTATCCCCCCTCGCCCGCCATCTGGTCGGCACTCCTTTGGCCGTTTGGGCCCAGGGCCTGCAAGCGCAGCTCGACAGCAAGATGGAAAAAGGTCATGGCGACCTGGAGCGCTGGCAGAGTGCTTTGGACGCACTGCCGAAGATCCAGCCCAGCGAAGTCGACCTGTTGAACGGCCTGGTGCTGGACACCGATTGCGACGACGAAACCCGCGCCCGGATGCACTCGGCACTGATGGGGCTGAGCCCATGGCGCAAAGGCCCGTTCCACCTGTTCGGCGTGCATGTGGACACCGAATGGCGTTCGGACTGGAAGTGGTCGCGGGTTGCGCCGCACTTGAACTTGAAGGGCAAACGCATCCTCGATGTGGGCTGCGGCAACGGTTACTACATGTGGCGAATGCTCGGCGCGGGCGCCGACAGTGTGATTGGCGTGGACCCCAACTGGCTGTTCTTCTGCCAGTTCCAGGCAGTGCAGCGTTACCTGTCTGAGCCCAAAGCCTGGCACCTGCCGTTCCCGTTCGAAGACTTGCCAGCGAACCTGGAAGGCTTCGACACGGTGTTCTCCATGGGCGTGTTCTACCATCGCCGCTCGCCGATCGAGCACTTGCTGGCGCTCAAAGACACCCTGGTCAAGGGCGGCGAGCTGGTCCTGGAAACCCTGGTGGTGGAAGGCGATCAGCAGCAGGTGCTGGTGCCGGAAGACCGTTATGCACAGATGCGTAACGTGTGGTTCCTGCCCTCGGTGCCGGCGTTGATGTTGTGGCTGCGCCGTGCAGGCTTCAGTGAGGTGCGGTGCGTGGATGTGAGCGTGACCACGGTTGAGGAACAGCGTGGAACAGAGTGGATGAAGTATCAGTCCTTGAGCGACTTTCTCGATCCCGAAGATCACAGCAAGACCATCGAAGGGCTGCCGGCGCCGATGCGGGCGGTGATCATCGCCAAAAAGTAACCCCGATCTCCCTGAAGAAACACAGGGCCAAATGTGGGAGGGGGCTTGCTCCCGATAGCAGAGTGTCAGCCACCACATTTATGGCTGATACACCGCTATCGGGAGCAAGCCCCCTCCCACATTTTTTGTTCTCAGTGTTCTTTAGAGTGGTGGTTTAGCTCGGCGAGCCTTGAAGAACTCGCTCAACACCGTGCCGCACTCCTCGGCCAGCACGCCGCCTTCAAACAGTACCTTATGGTTGAGAAAGCCCTGGGTAAAAAACTGCCCCTGGCTCTGCACAATCCCGGCCTTGGGCTCCAGTGCGCCATACACCACCCTTGCGATGCGTGAATGCACGATCAACCCGGCGCACATGCTGCACGGTTCCAGGGTCACATACAGCGTGCTGCCCACCAGGCGATAGTTGCTGATGGCTTGCGCAGCGGCGCGGATCGCGACCATTTCGGCATGGGCGCTGGGGTCGTTGCCGCTGATCGGGCAATTGAAGCCGCGGCCGATGATTGCACCATCCTGCACCAGCACCGCGCCCACCGGCACTTCGCCCAGTGCGGCGCCTTGGGCGGCCAGGGCGAGGGCTTCGCGCATAAAGTCCTGGTCGCGGCTGCGGTCGATAATCGCGCCGGGGCGAATCTGGCGCATCACGCCACCTCGATAGCGGCCATCAGGCCGGTTTCCATATGGTCGATCACGTGGCAATGGAACATCCACACTCCCGGGTTATCCGCCACCAGCGCCACACGGGCGCGTTCGTTCTTGCCCAGCAGGTAGGTGTCGGTGAAATACGGGATGACCTTGTGGCGGTTCGACGCAATCACCTTGAAGCTCATGCCATGCAGGTGGATCGGGTGCTGGTACTGGGTCATGTTCTTCAATTCAAAGATGTAGCTCTTGCCCTTTTCAAGCCTGGCAATCGGGCGGTCGGCACAGGTCTTGTCGGTGATGTCCCAGGCCTGGCCGTTGATCTGCCACAGGCTGGGTGGCTTACCGTTTTCGACATTGACCGACACCGAACCGACCCATTCGAAATTGAAGTTGAGTTTCTCGGCATTGGCCAGGTCCGGCTCGGCAACCGGGTTGGCCGGCAATGCCGGTGGCCACTGGGTAGGCGCATCGGTGTTGGCCACCGAACGGAAGGTGCCCAGGCGCACCGGGCCGTTGCGGATCGACAATTCTTCACCCGCCGGCGGGGCCTTGATTGCCAGACAGATGCGCATCCCTGGGCCCAGCCAGTATTCCTTGCCCAGCGGGCGCGGCTCGATGGGGTTGCCGTCCAACGCGTAGATCTGCGCTTCGACGCCGGGGATGTTGAGGCGATAGGTCAGGGTGTTGTCGAGGTTGAGCAAGCGCACGCGAGTGATTTGCCCAGCGGGCAGGTCGATGACCGCCTGGGGCACGCCGTTGATGGTGGAGAGGCGCCCTGCAGTGCCGCCCCGCGCCGCTTCACGGGGGATACTGAACTCGACAAACGCACCTTCTTCGTCGATGTGCCAGTTCTTCAGGCTCAAGGTACGTTCGTATTTGAAACCGGTGGGTTCGCGCTCTTCCACAATCAATGGGCCGACCAGGCCACGGCCAAGTTCTTCGCTGCTGCTTACGTGGGGGTGATACCAGTAGCTGCCGGCATCGGGCACGCGAAATTGGTAGTCGAAATATTCCCCAGGCAGCACCGGCAATTGCGAAACGTAGGGGACACCGTCCATTTCCAGCGGCAGGCGGATGCCGTGCCAGTGGATGGTAGTGGCGACCGGCAGGTGATTGATGAAACGTACCCGCAGCCATTCGCCCTGGCGCACGCGCAACTCGGTGCCAGGCGCCGAAGGGCCGAATGCCCAGGCTTGGGTCTTGTGCCCCGGTACCAGTTCCACGTCCAGGGGCGCGGCAATCAGTTGGTAGTCGCTTCCTGCGTTGGCATCGGCGACCTTGCCCAGCCAGTAACGATAGGCGCCACCGGCGCCCACACCGACGACTGCCAGGCCGGCAAGGCCACCGAGGATCTGTCGACGGGAAAACGATTGGGACACAGCAACCTCACGTATCTGCCGCAGGCCAAGGCCCGCAAAGGGCAGATACGATACACCTGCGTCGCCTAAACAGTAAGGCTTCGCATTGCCGCATGGCGCAATTGTGGATGTCGATAAAGATCAACATGTGGGAGGGGGCTTGCTCCCGATGGCGGTGGGTCAGCTAAAAACATGCTGACTGACACACTGCTATCGGGAACAAGCCCCCTCCCACATTGTGAACTTCATTGTGGCTTATATTGTGTTTGCTCAGGTCCTGGCAGCCGCCAGAATCAAGGCTTTCATCTCGGCAACCGCACCCTTGAAACCGACGAACAGCGCATGGGCCACCAGTGCATGGCCGATGTTCAGCTCGTTGATGCCCTTGATCGCCGCCACAGCTTCGACGTTGTGGTAGTGCAAGCCATGGCCGGCATTGACGATCAAGCCTTCGTTGAGCCCGCAGTTCACGCCGTCGATGATGCGTTGCAGCTCGTCGGCCACTTCGGTCGGGGTGGTGGCGTCGGCGTAACGGCCAGTGTGCAATTCGATGGCCGGGGCACCGACCCGGCGCGAGGCTTCGATCTGGCGTTCGTCGGCGTCAATGAACAACGAGACTTCACTGCCGATCTTCGACAGGCGCTCCACCGCGGCCTTGATCCGCGCTTCCTGGCCGGCGACGTCGAGGCCGCCCTCGGTGGTCAGCTCCTGGCGGGTTTCGGGCACCAGGCAGATATGCGCCGGGCGAATGCGCTCGGCAAACGCCATCATTTCTTCGGTGACGCCCATTTCGAAGTTCATGCGCGTTTGCAGCACGTCCTTGAGCAGCAGCACATCGCGCTCCTGGATGTGGCGGCGGTCTTCGCGCAGGTGCACGGTAATGCCGTCGGCGCCCGCTTCTTCGGCGTCCAGCGCGGCCTTGACCGGGTCAGGGTAACGGGTGCCCCGGGCCTGGCGCAGGGTGGCGACGTGGTCGATGTTGACGCCAAGAAGAATGCGATTGCTGGTGGTCACGGAAGCGCTCCTGAAAAGGGAAAGAATCGGTGCACAGCATACACGGGGATGTCAGGGCTTTCGAAACAACTCGCGACTGACCAGCGGTCGCCCGCCCAGGTGCACGGCAAGGGCCTGGCGCATCAGGCGCTTGGCGGCGGACAAGGCGCCCGGCGCGCTCCAGTCCGCGTCGCTCATGGCCAGCAGTTCGCTGCCCTGGAACAGCCCCGGCTGCAACAGGTACACGCGCTCAAGGCCCGCATCCACTTGCAGGCGGTACATGCCGTCGGCGGCGACGGGATCGCCGTGCAGGTCGTTGTGCAATTCAAAGCCATAGCCCAGGTCGTCGAGCAAGCGCCATTCGAAGGCGCGCAGCAGCGGTTCCAGGGGGCGCCCTTCAGCCAGGGCCAGCAGCGTCGCGGCGTAGTGATCGAAGACTGCCGGGTGCGGGTCTTCGGCGGGTAACAGCCGGATCAGCAGTTCATTGAGGTAAAGGCCGCTGAACAGTGCATCGCCGTTAAGCCAGGCAGAGGTGCCGACGCTTTCCAGGCGGCCGACGTTTTTCAACTCGCCCTTACCGCGAAACTCCACATCCAGGGCCACGAAGGGCCGCGCCAAGGTACCTGCCTTGCCCCGTGCGCTGCGCAGCACCGCACGCAGGCGGCCTTGAGGCGTGAGGAAGTCCACCAGCGCGCTGGTCTCGCGATAGGCGCGGCTGTGCAGCACGTAGGCGAGTTGGCTGGGAGGTGGGGATTGAGACATGGGAACTCACTGCTGGAATGCAATTTTGAAAACCACACAACCTAATGTGGGAGGGGGCTTGCTCCCGATGGCGGTGGGTCAGTTAAACAAATAAGTGACTGACCCTCCGCTATCGGGAGCAAGCCCCCTCCCACATTTTTTCAGACCTGCGGTGTTCTTAAAGGTCGCCGTAGCCCAGTGAGCGCAACGCACGCTCATCATCTGACCAGCCACCCTTAACCTTCACCCACAGGTTAAGCATGATCTTGGAGTCGAACAGCAGCTCCATGTCCTTGCGCGCTTCGGTGCCGATGCGCTTGATGCGCTCGCCTTTGTCGCCAATGATGATTTTCTTCTGGCCGTCACGCTCGACGAGGATCAGCGCATGGATATGCAAGGTCTTGCCCTGCTGCTTGAACTCTTCGATCTCGACGGTGATCTGGTACGGCAGCTCGGCACCCATCTGGCGCATGATTTTCTCGCGTACCAGCTCGGCGGCGAGGAAGCGGCTGCTGCGGTCGGTGATCTGGTCTTCCGGGAAGAAATGCTCGTTTTCCGGCAGGTAACCGGCGATCACGCGCTCCAGGGCTTCGAGGTTGTGGCCGTGCTGGGCCGAGATCGGCATGATCTGGGCGTTCGGCAGTTGTTCCTGCAACCAGGTCAGGTGCGGCATCAGCTCGGCTTTGTCTTCGATGCGGTCGGTCTTGTTCAACGCGACGATCAAGGGGCCGGTGACGTACTGCACACGCTCGAGAACCATCTGGTCTTCGTCGGTCCACTTGGTGCGGTCGACCACGAAGATCACCACGTCGACGTCTTTCAACGCCGCCGAAGCGGTCTTGTTCATGTAGCGGTTCAGGGCTTTCTCACCGCCTTTGTGCATGCCCGGGGTATCGACATACACCGCTTGCACGTTGCCTTCGGTCTTGATGCCCAGCATGTTGTGGCGAGTGGTCTGGGGCTTGCGCGAAGTGATCGCGAGCTTCTGGCCGAGGATGTGGTTGAGCAGCGTGGACTTGCCCACGTTCGGGCGGCCGACGATGGCAACATAGCCACAGCGTGTTGCGGTTGAATCAGTCATGGCCATTCTCCACGCCCAGGGCAATCAGTGCTGCAGCGGCCGCTACCTGTTCGGCAATGCGACGGCTCACACCCTGACCTCGGCTTTTTTCGTTCAATAAGGTGATTTCACACTCCACGAAGAACACGCGGCAATGGGGCTCACCCTGGATATCCACCACTTCGTAGCGTGGCAGTTCGCAACCGCGGGACTGCAGGTATTCCTGCAGGCGGGTCTTGGGATCTTTGTTGGTGTCGACCAGTGTCAGGCTTTCGATTTCAGAAGCCAGCCAGGCGACCACGCGCTCCTTGGCCGTCTCCATCCCTGCATCGAGGTAGATCGCGCCGATCAAGGCTTCCAGGGCATCGGCCAGAATCGATTCGCGACGGAAACCGCCGCTTTTCAACTCACCGGACCCCAACCGCAGGTACTCGCCCAGGCCGAAACCTCGGGCCAGCACGGCCAGGGTCTCGCCTTTCACAAGGCGCGCCCGCAGGCGCGAAAGCTGGCCTTCGCGCGCTTGAGGAAAACGCTCGAACAGCGCCTCACCGGCGGCAAAATTGAGGATGGCATCACCGAGGAACTCCAGGCGCTCGTTATTGCGCCCTGCAAAGCTGCGGTGTGTGAGGGCAAGGACCATCAATTCGGGGTCCTTGAAGGTGTAGCCGAGCTGGCGCTCGAGACGACTTAGAGAAACGGTCACGGTTTATCCATATCTAGTTGGTGGCACCGGCGGCCATCGACGATTGACGCAGTGTTCAAATTCACATCCTGGTTGGTGCTGCATGGGGCCGGACGGTTAATTGTCCAAACCCCAGAAAAGCATTCGGCGCTGTGTTCACAGCGCCGCCTGTATTACTTGATCAGCCCGACCCGCGAGAAGTTCGGCAGGTGGCTGAGCTTGGGTTCCGGCCAACTCATCCAGACCGCGAAGGCTTTGCCGACGATGTTCTCGTCGGGCACCATGCCCAGCAGGTCCTTGGGAATATTGGGGTCATCCCAGTAACGGCTGTCATTGGAGTTGTCGCGGTTGTCGCCCATCATGAAGTAGTGCCCGGCGGGTACTTTCCACTGGCCATCAGGCATTGCGCGGTAGCGGCTCATTTCCTTGCGGATCTCGTGCTCTACCGCACCGAGTTTTTCCTGGTACAGCTCGGCGCTGCCCAGGGTGTTCGGCTCGGCGCCCAGCAGCTTCTCGGCCACCGATTCACCGTTGATGAACAGGCGCTTGTCGCTGGTGTAGCGCACCACGTCGCCCGGCAGGCCGACTACACGCTTGATGTAGTTGACGTTAGGGTCGCTCGGGTAGCGGAATACCATCACATCGCCGCGCTGCGGGTCACCGACCTCGATGACTTTCTTGTCGATCACCGGCAAGCGGATCCCGTAGGAAAACTTGTTCACCAGGATAAAGTCGCCCACGTCCAGGGTCGGCTTCATCGACCCAGAAGGGATCTGGAACGGCTCCACCAGGAACGAACGCAGCACCAGCACGATGAACAACACCGGGAAGAACGACTTGCCGTATTCAACCAGCAAGGGCTCTTTGTTCAGCTTCTCGATCACCACCGCATCGGGCTGGCTGACGCTGCCCTGATAGGAAGCAATGGCCGACCGCCGACGCGGGGCGAAGAACACCAGATCGAGCAACGCCAGGAGGCCGCAAACGGCGACGGCGATAACCAGCAACAGCGGGAAATTTAGTGACATAGGACCTAACTATCCAACCTGAGCACCGCAAGGAAGGCTTCTTGTGGAACTTCCACGTTACCTACTTGCTTCATGCGTTTTTTACCGGCCTTTTGCTTCTCAAGCAGCTTGCGCTTACGGCTTACGTCACCGCCGTAGCATTTGGCCAGTACGTTCTTTCTGAGAGCCTTGACGGAAGTCCGTGCAATGATCTGCCCGCCAATGGCGGCCTGGATCGCAACGTCGAACATCTGGCGCGGAATCAGTTCTTTCATCTTCTCGGTCAGTTGGCGACCTTTGTAGTGCGCGTTGTCCTTGTGCACGATCAGTGCCAGGGCATCTACCTTGTCGCCGTTGATCAGCACATCCAGTTTCACCAGATTAGCCGATTGGTAACGATCGAAATGGTAATCCAGCGAAGCATAGCCGCGACTGGTGGATTTGAGACGGTCGAAGAAGTCCAGGACCACTTCGTTCATCGGCATATCGTAGGTCACTTGCACCTGGGTACCGAGGAACAGCATGTCGCGCTGTACGCCACGCTTCTCGATACACAGGGTGATGACGTTGCCCAGGTGCTCCTGCGGGACCAGGATATTGGCCCGCACGATTGGCTCACGCATGTCTTCGATGGCCGACAGATCCGGAAGCTTGGACGGGTTGTCGACGTAAATCGTTTCACCGGTTTTGAGCAACAGCTCGAAAATAACGGTCGGCGCCGTGGTGATCAGGTCCAGGTCGTACTCGCGCTCAAGACGCTCCTGGATGATTTCCATGTGCAGCATGCCCAGAAACCCGCAGCGGAAGCCGAAGCCCAGGGCGTCGGAGCTTTCCGGGGTGTACTGCAACGACGAGTCGTTGAGGGTCAGCTTTTGCAGCGCTTCGCGAAAATCCTCGAAGTCGTCGGAGCTGACCGGGAACAGGCCGGCGTAGACCTGTGGCTGGATACGCTTGAAGCCGGGCAGTACGTCGACGTCGGGCGTGGAGCTCAGGGTCAGGGTGTCACCCACCGGTGCACCGTGGATGTCCTTGATACCGGCGATGATGAAGCCTACTTCACCGGCTTTCAGATCAGTGGTGGCGGTGTGCTTGGGGTTGAATACACCGACGCTGTCCACCAGGTGGATCTTGCCGGTGGACTTGACCAGGATCTTGTCGCCCTTCTTCACACGGCCATGGCGCACGCGGACCAGGGAGACAACGCCCAGGTAGTTGTCGAACCAGGAGTCGATGATCAACGCTTGCAGCGGATCTTCGTAGTTGCCGGTCGGCGCGGGAATGGTGTGCACCAGACGCTCGAGTACTTCGTCAACACCCAGGCCGGTCTTGGCGCTGCAGGTGACGGCGTCGGTGGCGTCGATGCCGATGATCTTCTCGATCTCTTCCTTGACACGCTCAGGCTCGGCCTGGGGCAGGTCGATCTTGTTGAGCACGGGCATGACTTCCAGGCCCTGCTCGATCGCGGTGTAGCAGTTGGCAACCGACTGCGCCTCGACGCCCTGGCCGGCGTCGACTACCAGTAAGGCACCTTCACAGGCCGCAAGCGAACGGCTGACTTCATAGGTGAAGTCGACGTGGCCCGGGGTGTCAATGAAGTTCAGCTGGTAGGTGATGCCGTCTTTGGCCTTGTAATACAGAGTAACGCTGTGGGCCTTGATGGTGATCCCGCGTTCGCGTTCGAGGTCCATGGAGTCCAGTACCTGGGCTTCCATTTCACGCTCGGCAAGGCCGCCGCACATCTGGATGAATCGATCGGCCAGCGTCGACTTGCCATGGTCAATGTGGGCGATGATGGAGAAATTGCGGATATGACTCAAATCACTCACGGATCAACACTCAAAAAGGCTGCAGGCAGATTGCCCGCTGAAAAATAGCCGGGAATTGTACCTGATGCTCAGGCCAGACGTCATCTTTGCTGACCAGAACAAAAATGCCCCACTCACGAGAGCGGGGCATTTTTTGTGCATAAGCGCAGCTTCAACCGGCCCGACGCAGTAGCCAGAACCCGGCCACGGCGCAGATGGCCGTCGGCACCAGCACCGCAAACAGCGGCGAGAAACCGAACACCAGGCTCGACGGCCCGAGCAGATCCTGGGCGATGCGGAAGGTAAAGCCCACCAGCACGCCGGTAAATACCCGCTGGCCAAGGGTTACGGAGCGCAACGGCCCGAAGATGAAGGAGATCGCCATCAACACCAACGCGGCGGTTACCACCGGCTGCAGGACTTTCACCCAGAACGCCAGCCAGTAGCGGCCGTTGTTCAGGCCCTGGTCCTTGAGGTAATGGATGTAGCTCCACAACCCCGAGATCGGCAGCGCTTCGGGGACCATCACCACGGTGTTGAGCAGTTCCGGCTTCAGGGCGATATCCCACTGCTCGGTCGGTGCATTGACCACTTCAGTGCTGGCCTTGGTGCCCTGGCCCACATTGCGGAAGTAGGTGGTGGTGACGTCGCTCAGTTGCCATTGCTCGGCATTGTATTGTGCGCGCTTGGCGAAGCTGGAGGACAGCATGTGCCGCTCTTTATCGAAGGTATAGCGCGTGACACCGATCAACAGGCCGCCTGGCTGCACGGCGTTGATGTGGATGAACTCATCACCCTGGCGGTGCCACAGGCCGTGCTTGGCGCTTTGCGCATCGCCCGAGCCCTGGGCCAGGGCGCGATTGGCCTGGGCGGTGGCTTCGGCCGGGGGCGCGACGTATTCACCGATCAGCACGCTGCACGCCATCAGCAGCAGCATCGGCTTCATCACCGCCCAGACGATACGACCAATGGAAACGCCGGCGGCGCGCATGATGGTCAGCTCGCTGTTGCTGGCCAGGGTGCCCAGGCCGATCAGGCAACCGATCAGCGCCGCCATCGGCATCATGTCGTAGAGGCGGCGCGGCGCAGTCAGTGCCACGTAGCTCAGTACATCCGTGACCGTGTAGGTGTCGGTGACGTTGCCCACTTCATCAATGAAGGCGAACAGCAAGGCCAGGCCAAGAATGATGCCCAGTACCGCCAGGATGGCGATCAGTACGCTGCTGCCAATGTAGCGATCAAGCTTAGCCACGGGCCAACTCCTTCAGGCCACGACGGCTCTTCATTTTCAAACGGATAGGTTCCCAATAGAGCAGCCCCAGGCCGATCAACAGGAAAACCCCGTGCACCCACCACAGGCCAAGGGCTGGCGGCAACTTGCCTTTCTCGAGGGAGCCACGGGCGGAAATCAGGATGGTCAGGTAGGCCATGTACAGCAGGATCGCCGGCAGCAGCTTGAGGAAACGCCCCTGGCGCGGGTTGACGCGCGACAGCGGCACGGCCATCAAGGTTACGATAAACACCAGCAGCGGCAAGGACAAACGCCATTGCAGCTCGGCAATGGAGCGCAGTTCCTGGCTGCCGAACAGCGATGCAGTCGGCAGTGCGTCGCGGTCGGTGACCTCGCCGCTGATCTCAGGCTTGGGCAGCATGACGCCATAAGTGTCGTACTTGATCGCCCGGTAGTCCGCCAGACCAGGGCTGCCGTCGTAGCGGTAGCCATTTTCCAGGATCAGGTAGCGGTTGCCGTCGGGGCGTATTTCCTGGCGCCCGCTATCGGCCACCAGAATAGTAATGCCACGGTCTTTCTGGTTCTGGCCGAGGTTTTTCTGGGAAATGAACACGCCACCGAGGTTGGAGCGGTCATCGGTCATGGTTTCGGTATAGGTGACCCGCGAACCGTCACTGAGCGCCTGGAAGCGCCCGGGCTCGAGGGTATCGAACTCGGTCATCGCATCCTGCTTGTTCAACAGCAGCTGGAACTGCATGGCGCCCTGGGGCGCCAGGCTCATGCTCAACCAGGCCACCACCAGGGCAACGCCGGCGGCCGGCACCATGGTCATGGCCAGCAAACGTTGCTGGCTCATGCCGGTGGCCGACAGCACGGTCATTTCACTCTCAAGGTACAAGCGGCCATAGGCCAGCAATATGCCGAGAAACAGGCCAAGGGGCAGGATCAGCTGCAGCATCCCGGGCATCCGGTAGCCCATGATCAAGAACAACGACCCCGGATCCAGGGCGCCTGCGGCGGCTTGAGCCAGGAACTTGACGAAACGACCACTCATGATGATGACCAGCAACACCGCACTCACGGCACTCAGGGTCAACAGGACTTCGCGGGACAGATAACGGAAGACGATCAAACCAGACACTCCAGGGTTGTCAGGCTAAGGCGGCCAAACAAGCAAGCATACCGAGACGACCCGTTTATCACGGATCGGCTAAAAAGATGGCGCATTATCCTGTGATTGACCGCGCCTGTCACGGAGCTTACTCATGCGCACGCACAAAGCGTGCGCCAAGGGTTGTCAGGCTCCGCCGGCGAGGTTCAAACTGCGGCCTTTGTCCGCTGGCGGTTTACCAAGCTGCCGAGCTTCAAGCCTGAGTACAAACTCCAGGCTCACAGACCTTGATAAGGGACCCGAACATGGAATTGGTTGTAAAAAGCGTTAGCCCCGAAACGTTGAAAACCGCCACCCTCGTGGTCGCTGTCGGCGAAGGCCGCACACTCGGCGTCGCCGCCAAGCAACTGGACGAACTGAGCGGCGGCGCGATCAGCGCGATCCTCAAGCGCGGCGACCTGGCCGGCAAAGTCGGCCAGAGCCTGCTGCTGCAGAGCCTGCCCAACCTCAAGGCCGAGCGCGTATTGCTGGTAGGCGTGGGCAAGGACGCCGAACTGGGCGACCGTCCATTGCGCAAGATCATCAGCGGCATCCTTACCACCCTCAAGGGCCTGGGCGGCAGCGATGCGGCACTGGCCCTCGACGAAATCGTGATCAAGGGCCGTGACAGCTACGGCAAGACCCGCCTGCTGGCCGAGTCGCTGCTGGACGGCGGCTATATTTTCGACCAGTTCAAGAGCCAGAAGGCCGAACCCCGCGCCCTGAAGAAAATCACCCTGCTGACCATCAAGGCTGCCCAGGCTGAAGTTCAGCGCGCCGTGACCCACGCCCAGGCCATCGCCAACGGCATGTCGTTCACCCGCGACCTGGGCAACCTGCCGCCGAACATCTGCCACCCGACATTCCTGGGCGAACAGGCCAAAGCATTGGGCAAAGAGTTCAAGGGCTTGAAGGTTGAAGTGCTGGATGAAAAGAAGATCAAGGACCTGGGCATGGGCTCGTTCTATGCCGTAGGCCAGGGCAGCGACCAGCCGCCACGCCTGATCGTGATGCAATACAACGGCGGCAAGAAATCCGAGAAGCCCTACGCCCTGGTGGGTAAAGGCATCACCTTCGACACCGGCGGCATCAGCCTCAAGCCGGGCGCGGGCATGGATGAGATGAAATACGACATGGGCGGCGCGGCCAGCGTGTTCGGTACCCTGCGTGCCGTGCTGGAACTCAAGCTGCCGATCAACCTGGTGTGCATCCTGGCCTGTGCCGAGAACATGCCGAGCGGCGGCGCGGCCCGCCCGGGCGATATCGTCACGACCATGAGCGGCCAGACCGTGGAAATCCTCAACACCGACGCCGAAGGCCGCCTGGTGCTGTGCGACGCCCTGACCTACGCCGAGCGCTTCAAGCCCCAGGCCGTGATCGACATCGCCACCCTGACCGGCGCGTGCATCGTTGCCTTGGGCTCCCACACTTCGGGACTGCTGGGCAACAACGACGAACTGATCGAGCAACTGCTCAGCGCCGGCAAGGCTGCCGACGACCGCGCCTGGCAACTGCCGCTGTTCGATGAGTACCAGGAACAACTGGACAGTCCGTTCGCCGACATCGCCAACATCGGTGGCCCGAAAGCCGGCACCATTACGGCGGCCTGCTTCCTGTCGCGCTTTGCCAAGAACTTCAACTGGGCCCACCTGGACATCGCCGGCACCGCCTGGACCAGCGGCGGCAAGGACAAGGGCGCAACCGGCCGTCCGGTGCCACTGTTGACCCAATACCTGCTGGATCGCGCCAAGGCCTGAAACTGAAGATGCCGGGGCGACCATCCCGCCGCCCCGGTCTCAGGAACCGCAATGACCCAAGTCGACTTCTATATATTGCCCAGCGCCGATCCCCTCGCGCGCCTGGACTTTGCCTGCAAGCTCACCGAAAAAGCCTGGCGCATGGGCCACCGCATCTACCTGCATTGCAGCGATGCCGCCCAACGCGATGAGCTGGATGCCCGCCTGTGGCGCTTCAAGGGCGAAAGCTTCGTGCCCCACGGCCCCGCCGAATCCGAACCTGAAAGCCTGGTAGTCCTGGGTGTGGGCGACAGTTGCGGCGATCACCATGACCTGCTGGTCAACCTGGACCTGAAAGTACCGGCCTTTGCCAAGGCTTTCGCCCGCGTGGCGGAAGTGGTGGTGGAAGACCCGGCTATTCGTCAGGCCGCGCGGGAGAGTTTCCGTTTCTATCGCGAACAGGGCTATTCTCTGCAGGATCACCGGCTACAACGACTTTAGAGCACACGATGGACACTCCCAACCCGCTGAAAAAAGACGACCACCTGCTGGACGACCTGGAGTCGATCCGTCAGTTGCTGGGTGATGACAACCTGCAACCGCCGCTGCTGACCGAAACGGCCGATGGCGAGGTACAGATCCCGCTGCTGTTCGACATGGTCAGCGGCAAGCCTGCCGCGCCGGAACCTGTGGTTGCAGAACCCGCTCCCGCCGCAGAAAAAGCCCCCGATGCCCTGCTCCTGCACCTGGACAATGAACTGCGCGCCGCCGCGCAATTGATCATGCAGGATGTGATTGACGACTTTGCGCCGCATATTGAAGCCGAGATCAAGCGTCGGATGGATGCGCGGATGGAGCGGTTGCTCAGCCAGTACCAGTCCTAAACGACACTGATATTTCCTGTGGGAGGGGGCTTGCTCCCGATAGCGTTGTATCAGCCGATGATTCGGTGGCTGACACTCAGCAATCGGGAGCAAGCCCCCTCCCACATTAGTTTTGCATCAGCCTTAAGTCCGTCTTCAACTCGCCCTCCTCGTCCTCCCCCGTTATACTTGTCGGCTTTCCTGAATAAATGCCAACTAGGGTCCCGCCGCGCATGGATAAGACCTACCAGCCCCACGCTATCGAAACTTCCTGGTACAACACCTGGGAGTCCGAGAACTATTTCGCCCCACAAGGTGCGGGCGACTCGTACACCATCATGATCCCGCCACCGAACGTCACTGGCAGCCTGCACATGGGCCATGGCTTCAACAATGCGATCATGGATGCGTTGATCCGTTTCCGCCGTATGCAGGGTCGCGACACCCTGTGGCAGCCGGGCACCGACCACGCTGGTATCGCCACGCAGATGCTGGTGGAACGCCAACTGGAAGCCACCGGCCAGAACCGTCACGACCTGGGCCGCGAGAAATTCCTGGAGAAAGTCTGGGAATGGAAAGATCAGTCCGGCGGCAATATCAGCCGTCAGATCCGTCGCCTGGGCTCCTCCGTGGATTGGAGCCGCGAGCGCTTCACCATGGACGACGGCCTGTCGGAAGCCGTGAAGGAAGCCTTCGTGCGCCTGCACGAAGACGGCCTGATCTACCGCGGCAAGCGCCTGGTCAACTGGGACACCAAGTTGCACACGGCCATTTCCGACCTCGAAGTGGAAAACCACGACGAGAAAGGCTTCCTGTGGAACCTCAAGTACCCGCTGGCCGACGGCGCCAAGACCGCTGAAGGCAACGACTACCTGATCGTCGCCACCACTCGTCCGGAAACTATGCTCGGCGATGCCGCCGTCGCCGTTAACCCGAACGACGAGCGCTACCAGGCGCTGATCGGCAAGTTCGTCGAACTGCCACTGGTTGGCCGCCGCATCCCGATCATTGCGGACGACTATTGCGATCCTGAATTCGGCACCGGCTGCGTGAAAATCACCCCGGCCCACGATTTCAACGACTATGAAGTCGGCAAACGTCACAACCTGCCGCTGCTGAACATCTTCGACAAGAATGCCGCCGTATTGCCGGCCTGCCAGGTATTCAACCTGGACGGCTCGTTGAACGACAGCATTGACGGCAAGATTCCGGCCGAATATGCCGGTCTGGACCGTTTTGAAGCACGCAAGCAGATCGTTGCCGCCTTCGACGCCGCCGGCTTGCTGGTCAGCGTCGACGACCACGGCCTGAAAGTGCCGAAGGGCGATCGCTCCGGCACCGTGATCGAACCGTGGCTGACCGACCAATGGTACGTGTCCACCAAGCCGCTGGCAGAGCCTGCCATCGCCGCCGTGGAAGATGGCCGCATCCAGTTCGTGCCTAAACAGTACGAAAACATGTACTTCTCGTGGATGCGCGACATCCAGGATTGGTGCATCAGCCGTCAGCTGTGGTGGGGCCATCGTATTCCGGCCTGGTATGACGAGTCGGGCAAGGTCTATGTAGGCCGCGACGAAGCCGAAGTGCGTGCCAAGCACAACCTCGGCGCCGACATCGCGCTGCAACAGGACAACGACGTACTGGACACCTGGTTCAGCTCGGGCCTGTGGACGTTCTCCACCCTGGGCTGGCCGCAGCAGACCGAATTCCTGAAGAAATTCCACTCCACCGACGTGCTGGTCACCGGCTTCGATATCATTTTCTTCTGGGTTGCCCGGATGATCATGCTCACCATGCATTTGGTGAAAAACGAAGACGGCACCCCGCAGGTACCGTTCAAGACCGTGTACGTACACGGCCTGGTACGCGACGGCCAGGGCCAGAAGATGTCCAAGTCCAAGGGCAACGTCCTGGACCCGCTGGACATCATCGACGGCATCGACCTGGAAACCCTGGTACAGAAACGCACCTCGGGCCTGATGCAGCCAAAACTGGCGAAAAAGATCGAGAAGCAGACCCGCGACGAATTCGCCGACGGCATCGCCAGCTACGGCACCGACGCCCTGCGCTTCACCTTCTGCTCGCTGGCCTCTACCGGTCGCGACATCAAGTTCGACATGGGCCGCGTCGAAGGCTATCGCAACTTCTGCAACAAGATCTGGAACGCCGCGCGCTACGTGCTGGATAAAGGCGGAGACTGCGGCCAGAACGGCGAAGCCTATGAGTTGAGCCTGGCTGATCGCTGGATCATCTCGCAGTTGCAGCGCACCGAAGCCGAAGTGACCCGCCAGCTCGACCAGTTCCGTTTCGACCTGGCTGCACAGGCGCTGTACGAGTTCATCTGGAACCAATACTGCGACTGGTACCTGGAACTGTCCAAGCCGGTGCTGTGGGACGAAAACGCCCCGGTCGAACGCCAGCGCGGTACTCGCCGCACCCTGGTGCGCGTACTGGAAGTGGCATTGCGCCTGGCGCATCCGTTCATGCCGTTCATCACCGAAGAAATCTGGCAGCGCCTGGCGCCGCTGGCCGGTATCGAAGGCAAGACCATCATGCTGCAACCTTGGCCAGTGGCCAATGAAGCGCGCATCGATGAGGCCGCCGAAAGCGATATCGAATGGCTCAAGACCCTGATGCTCGGCACTCGCAACATCCGCGCCGAGATGAACATCGGACCGGGCAAGCCATTGGCCGTGTTCGTCAAGAACGCCAGTGCCGAAGATCAGCGCCGTCTCAGCGAGAACGACGCGTTGCTCAAGAAGCTGGCCAAGCTGGAGTCGATCACCGTATTGGCTGCCGATGCCGAAGCGCCGCTGTCCGCCACTGCATTGGTGGGCGACATGGAAGTGCTGGTGCCAATGGCCGGCCTGATCGACAAGGGCGCCGAACTGGCCCGTCTCGACAAGGAAATCGCCCGCCTGCAAGGCGAAGTGCAACGCGTGGGCGGTAAGCTGTCCAACGCGGCATTCGTCGACAAGGCGCCGGCGGAGGTGATCGAGAAAGAACGCGCCAAGTTGGCCGAAGCTGAACAGGCTTTGGGCAAACTGGCCGAGCAACATGCGCGGATTTCCAGCCTGTAAGGCTTGAGTCGCGTAAAGAAAGAGACCTTCGGGTCTCTTTTTTTTGCCTCTGTGGGAGGGGGCTTGCTCCCGATAGCGGTGTATCAGTCTCAATATTTTTGACTGTCACACCGCTATCGGGAGCAAGCCCCCTCCCACATTTGACCGGGTTGAGCTCAGGATGTGTGACAATGGCCGCCACTTTGAGCCAACACCAGAATCATCATGACCGCCCCCACTACGCCTAAACCTTCGCGCAAGAAGCCTAAATCCGCTACCCCGGCCAAGCCCGTGGTACCGCGCAAAGAGGCCACCCTGCACCCGCGCAACCGCCACACGGGCCGTTACGACTTCCCGGCGCTGATCAAGACCACGCCAGAACTGGCGAAATTCGTGATCATCAACCCCTACGGCAAGGAAAGCATCGACTTCGCCAGCCCGGACGCGGTGCGGGTGTTCAACCGGGCGTTGCTCAAGTCGTTCTATGGCATCCAGCATTGGGACATCCCGGCCGATTACCTGTGCCCCCCGGTACCGGGGCGTGCCGACTATGTGCATTTCCTCGCCGACCTGCTGGCCAGCGTCAACGACGGCAAGATCCCGCGTGGCTCGATCGTCAAGGTGCTGGATATCGGCATGGGCGCCAACTGCGTCTACCCGCTGATTGGCTACATGGAGTACCGCTGGAACTTCCTGGGCTCGGAGGTCGACCCTATCGCCGTGAGCGCCGCCAAGGCCATCGTGCAGTCCAACGACCTGAGCAAGGTTATCCAGCTGCGACAGCAGCCCAACCCCAAGCAGATCCTGCTGGGTTTGCTGGAGCCGGGCGAACGCTTTGACCTGACCATGTGCAACCCGCCGTTCCATGCATCCATGGATGAAGCCACCAAGGGCAGCGAGCGCAAGTGGCGCGCCCTGGGCAAGGCCGATCCGAAACGCAAGTTGCCGGTTCTCAACTTCGGCGGCCAATCGGCCGAGCTGTGGTGTGAAGGCGGCGAAGCACGCTTTGTGACGCAGTTGATCGCCGAGAGCGCGCATTTTGCCCACAAGGTGTTGTGGTTCAGCACCCTGGTGTCAAAAGCGTCCAACTTGCCTGCGATCGAAACCGCGCTGAAAAAAGCCGGCGTGCTGGAAAGCCAGGTGGTAGAGATGTCTCAGGGGCAGAAGCAAAGCCGGTTTGTGGCCTGGACGTTCCAGACCAAGAATGAGCAGCAGATCTGGCGCCAGCGCTGGGTGCGCGACTAACCTTTCATCACAATAAAACCGCAGGCAACAAAAAACCGTGCCCGGATCACTCCGGAGCACGGTTTTTTTTACTGCGTCTTACTTGTTAACAGCGTCGGTCAGGCCTTTAGCCACAACCAGCTTGATAACTTTCTTGGCAGCGATTTCGATGGCAGCACCAGTCGAAGGGTTACGGCCAGTACGGGCAGGACGCTCGGTTACTTTCAGCTTGCCAATGCCTGGCAGAGTGATTTCGCCGCCATTTTCCAGCTGATCAGCAACGATCTGGCCCAGTTGGTCCAGAGCAGCGCGCGCGGTAGTTTTTGGCGCGTCGATAGCTTCAGCGATATCAGCGATCAGTTGGTCTTTAGTCAAAGCCATTGTGGTGTTCCTTCCCTATCAAATTCATATGGATTGCAGAGTGCAGTGTCAGCCGTCGAGCCCGACCGTCATGGCCTGGCATCCCCGGCTATAACCACGGAGATCGGGGTTATAGATGCTTGAAACGGGGATTGGTTCGACCTGACAAATGCTGAATGCACGCTTAACGCCGAGACTTGGCGTAAGACGGGGCAAAACTAGCACAGAGACGGGGAAATATCCGCCTCAACATACCCATTTGGTCAGCTTTATCGCTCTAAACCGTGAAAAAAAGGCATATGGGCAGTCGGAGGGCATCCAAAATGCCCTTCGGGGCACGTCACGGCCAATGGGTGCGGTACACTGGGCGACTTTTCGGGGAGGCCGCCCCCTCCCCCTTCAACCAGCCGAGAAGCCTATGCCGATCCGTCATTGCATCGTCCACCTGATCGACAAAAAACCCGACGGCACCCCCGCAGTGCTCCATGCCCGCGACTCCGAACTGTCCGAGTCGGCCGCCATCGAGAACATGCTTGCCGACCTCAACGAGAGCTACAACGCCAAACAAGGCAAGGCCTGGGGTTTCTTCCATGCCGAGTCCGGCGCGCATCCGTTCAGCGGCTGGTTGAAGGAATACTTTGACGGTGGCCAGGACTTCACCACCTTCAGCCGCACTGCGGTGGAACACCTGCAGAAGCTGATGGAGGAGTCCAACCTCTCCACCGGCGGCCATGTGCTGTTTGCCCATTACCAACAAGGCATGACCGACTACCTGGCCATCGCCCTGCTGCACCACAGCGAAGGCGTGGCAGTCACCGACGAGCTGGACGTGACGCCCTCGCGCCACCTGGACCTGGGCCAGTTGCACCTGGCGGCGCGCATCAACGTCTCCGAGTGGCAGAACAACAAGCAGTCCAAGCAATACATCTCCTTTATCAAGGGCAAGAACGGCAAAAAGGTCTCGGAGTATTTCCGCGACTTTATCGGTTGCCAGGAAGGCGTCGACGGCCCGGGCGAAACCCGCACCCTGCTCAAGGCGTTCAGTGACTTCGTTGAAAGCGAAGACCTGCCTGACGAATCCGCCCGCGAAAAGACCAAGACCCTGGTGGACTACGCCAGCAGCCAGGCCAAGCTCGGCGAACCCATGGGCCTGGAAGAACTCTCCGGCCTGATCGATGAAGATCGGCCAAAAGCGTTCTACGACCATATCCGCAACAAGGATTACGGCCTGTCGCCGGAGATTCCGGCCGACAAACGCACTCTCAACCAGTTCCGCCGCTTCACCGGGCGCGCCGAGGGCTTGTCCATCAGCTTTGAAGCGCACCTGCTGGGCGACAAGATCGAATACGACGAAGCCGCCGGCACCTTGATCATCAAGGGCCTGCCGACCCAACTGACCGATCAGCTCAAGCGCCGTAATTGATGCTGGGCGGGGTTTTAAAGAAAGTCCTGCTGGTGTTGCTGGTGGTAGTCGCGATCCAGAACTGGGGCAAGATCGAGCGGGTGTTCAACCCGTCCCAGGTGGTGCCGGAGCAGGTACGCGCCTCGGCGCGTGTGGTGCTCTATGCCACCGAGTGGTGTGGGTACTGCAAGCAGATCCGGCGTTTTCTGGACCAGAAGGGTATCCCGTACCAGGCCGTCGATATCGAGAAGGATGCCCAGGCGCGCAAGGCGTATGAAGCACTGGGCGGGGGTGGGATTCCGTTTGTGGATGTGAACGGGACTTTGATTCGCGACTACAACCCGGATGCGATCATGGCGGCGCTGAAGTAACCTGATTCCTGAAACACCGTGGATCAAATGTGGGAGGGGGCTTGCTCCCGATAGCAGTGTGCCAATCAATGAAAATGATGACTGATTCACCGCTATCGGGAGCAAGCCCCCTCCCACATTTGGTTTGTGGTGGTCTTAGAAGTTGGCCTCCAGCGACACCATCGCCGTGCGCTCTTCACCCACGTTGTAATACGCCGTACTCGCCCCCAACCCGTTGACCGGCGCCGAGTTGAACGCCACGGTACGCGCCGAACTCAAGTATTCCTTGTCGAAGACGTTGAGCATCGATAGGCGCAGGGTCGCCGACTTGATGACCCTCTTGTCCACCGGCAAGTAAATACCGGCATTGAGGTCAAACACCGTACGGCCTTCGATCTTCTCCTTGTTGGTCAAATCACCATAGAAGCTGCCGACATACTTGCCCGCGACGTTGCCGTAAAACCGCGAGTCGTCGTACCCGAGCACCAGGTTGAACATGTTTTCCGGCACGTTGGCCAGTTGCTTGCCCGACGTTGGCAGCAGCACATTCTTACTGAGCAGGTCGTCCTTCTGCTCGGACTGGGTGTAGGTGTACGACGCGTAGTAGTTGAAGTTGTGCGGCAACAAGCCACTCCACTCCAGCTCCAGGCCCTTGTTATCGACGCTGCCGACGTTAAGCACCATGTAGTCACCGCTGGCGTCGGTGGTCGACACCTGGCGATCCTTGAAACTGATATAGAACAAGGTCGCACTCAGCGCCATGTCGTCTTCGGTGTAGCGCCAGCCCAGTTCCTGGTTCCAGCTCAATTCGGACTTGAGGCTGACGGAGTCGCCCTTGTTGTACAGCACGTAGTTGGGAGGCGTGCGCATATTGCGAGTGACGTTGTAGAACGCCTGGTTGCTTTCATCGACCTGGTACTTGGCGCTGAAGTTGGGCAGGAACTGATGGTAACGGGTGTTACGTTTTTCCGCTTTGTCGTAGAGGCTGCCGAGATTGTTGCCGTCGCGCTCGACGTATTGGTAGGCCAGGCCCGCGACAAAACTCAGGTCCGGCGTGGCTTGCCAGTTGTCCTGTACCCAGAGTTTCTGCGCCGGGGTAACGGTGTAATAGTGGCGGCCTTGTACAGTGGCGCCATTCTTGTCGACCACCTGCCCGCCGCTGTTGTAATCGCCCCACACATCATCGGGTGCGCCCTCGCCGTTGATCCCGATAAATGGCTGGGTCTGGCGCTGGCGTGCGCGTTCATACCAGTAGCCGTAGTCCAGACTGTGCGCTTCGTTGATGTCCCACTTCATTTTGGCCGTGACGCCCGGGCGCCAGGTCTCGGTCCATGAAGGGCGATAATAGTTGGCCGATTGCAGGTTACTCAGGTCGTAGTTGCCGGCCTTGTCAGACTTTGGCCCCAGGTTGGAGGCGGTCTGGCCGCTGAAGCTGCCGCCGTTGGACCAGTAGTAGTACGGCGTGACTGTCAGCGACAGGTTGTCTTGCAATTGCCAGCGCTGGGTCAGCGTGGCGTTTACGCTTTCGAAGGGGTTGCGGTTGAGCTTGTAGGACGCAGACAACAGACCTGCCTTGTACACCGGGCTTTCGGCGTAGTCCTTGCGCCGCCCCTGCGTGTCAAACTGTGATTTGCTCAGGCTGTTGTAGTTGTAGTTTTCCTGTTTGTTGTACTTGACCGTGGCCAGTGTGGAATTGCCGTT
This sequence comes from Pseudomonas sp. HN8-3, assembly GCF_020790195.1. Lineage (NCBI taxonomy): Bacteria > Pseudomonadati > Pseudomonadota > Gammaproteobacteria > Pseudomonadales > Pseudomonadaceae > Pseudomonas > Pseudomonas sp. HN8-3. The sequence goes on along the minus strand of NZ_CP086206.1, from coordinate 1,166,276 downwards.
GTCATCTTCGAACAAGCTGCTCCACTCGATCTTGTCGCTGCGCAGAGTGCCCTTGCCGCGCCACTTGTCGCCTTCCAGGTGCGACGCCGAGACCCAGGTTTTCAGGCCGCCAAAATCGCCGGTATTAGCCCGCACAAACGTCTTGCGCAGGGCGTTGGCACCTACGATCTGCTTGGCGAATACCCCGGCATCCTTGGTCGGCCGGACAGTGATCATGCCGATGTTGCCGCCGCTGGAGCCAATGTGCGGGCCGTCTGCCTCGGAAGAGCCTTGGGTGGCGAACACTTCGGCGAGGTTTTCCGGGTCACCCAGCTGGTTGGAATACACGCTGTAGTTGCCCGAGTCGTTGATCGGCACGCCGTCGACCGAAACCCCGACCTGGTCCGAACTCATGCCGCGCATGGTGAAGGTGGTGCCGCTGGTGCCGCTGGCGTCATCACTGGAAACGTTGATGCCCGGGGTGTACTTGAGCTTGTCGATGGCGTTGGCGGTGCCCGACATTTCATCCATGGCTTCTTTGGTGACCGTGGAACGCGCCTTGGCACTTTCTTCGCGGATCATATGGCCGTTGCCCAGGGTCTGCTTGCCGGTAACGTTCACCGACCCCACATCCTGTGTGTCATCGGCCAGAACCAGCGGCGCAAAGCCGCCCAGGCCCGATGCCATAAGCAGGGCATAAAGAGTGTTGTAGTTCACGTGTAGATCCCTTACTGACATTGTTGTGTTGTATGGGGCAGAGGTGCTCTTCCTGACCACTTGTTCAGGAACCCAGGGATGATCCACGGCACGTGTAACCGTTTGGTGACAGGTTTTGGCGATTGCGATGAAGGTTTGGTGAAGCGCGCCTAGCGCAACACGATCATGCGCCCCAGCAGCGAGTGTTGTTCAAAGCCGAGCACCGCTTGCAGCGCATTCAACACCGCCTGCGGATCCTTGCTTGGAAAGCTGCCGCTGACGCGCCTGGCGCCCATCTCATCGTTAAGCAACACGATGCGGCCCGGGTAATAACGGCTCAGGTCCTTGACCACATCCGCCAGCGGCGCCTTGTAGTAATTGAGCCAGCCGTCACGCCAGGCCAGGCGGGACTGGCTGTCGACAGCGTGCAGGGTGTCGGCTACGCCGTCGGCATAGGCCACTTGCTGACCTGCAGCCAGTACCTGTTGCAGGCCCTGTTTGGATGGCGTCACGCCAACCCGTCCGGATAACACCGTGACCTCTGCCCCGGCAGGTTGCAGGCGCACTTCAAACTGGGTGCCCAGCACCCGCGCTTCACCACCGCCTGCCTCCACCACGAAAGGCTGGCCCGTGTGGGTCACACTGAAAAATCCCGCACCGCGACGCAGTTGGATATGCCGCTCGCCATGGCTGAAATCCACGGCAATCGCGCTGTCGGCATCGAGGGTGACCTGGGATTGATCTGCCAGGGTAAAGGTCTTCACCTCCCCCGCCGCCGTCACGTAATCGGCACCTAACTCATCAACCCAGCGCGACGGCTGCCAACCGGCGCCCATCGCCACCATCAACAGCAGGCTTGCGGCCATCGCCAGGGCGCCGGACCAACGCACCCCACGTGAATGCTTGGAGGTGTTGATCTTATTGAGGTAGCCCTGCAAGGCCAGCGCATCCTCATCAGCCAGCTGGCGTGCCGGCACTTCGCTCAACTCCCACAGCACCTGGGCCTGGGCGTAGGCCTCGACATGCGCGGGATCAGCGCGCAGCCAGCGGCTGAAAGTAGCCTGGTCGCCGCTGCTGGGCTGGTCATGCAACAGGCTCAGCCAGGCCAGCGCGGCCTGTTCCTGGGCGGGTGTGGGCGTAACGTTCACGGTGCTTTCCCTGGCGTGCGTGGAGGCGGCGGTTCGCGAAGGCTGGCCTTGCAGGCTTCGAGGGCGCGCATCATATGTTTTTCCACGGCGCTTTGGGACAGCCCCATGGCCTTGGCGATCTCCGCGTATTTGCGACCGTGGATGCGGTTGAGCAGGAAAATCTGCCGGGTGCGCTCGGGCAAGCTGCGCAAGGCGGCTTCGACATGGCGCAGATCATTGCCGGCCTCCAGCGCCGCCTGGGGTTCGCACCGCTGGTTATCTTGTTGCTCCGGCAACCAGCCTTCATTGCTGCGCACTCGGGCGCCTTCAGTGCGCAAATGGTCAATGGCGATATTGCCCGCGCAGCGCAGCAAGTAGGTACTGAGCTCTTCGACCTGCACCAGGGGGCGGCGCCAGAAACGCAGGAACAAATCCTGCACCAGGTCGGCCGCGGTGGCGCGGCAACCGACGCGGCGGCTGACCAGTGCCTCCATCTGCGAGCGCTGGGACAAAAATACCTGCAGGAAATGCGCACGCCCACCGGCCGCATCTGTGTGCGGGCTGTCCTGGGGTTCCGGCGGTGGACTGATCATCATGGCAGGCTCAGGACAGGGCGAATGCCGTAACAGGGCTGGCCAGCAGGCTCAGGCCCGCCAGGATCAAGGCCAGCCTTGGGCGATAAGGCAGCAGCAACACCAGCAGCAAGGCGCTGAGCATCAACACCGCGCACCACTGCACCAGGCCCTGGCTCCAACCGGCGGCAAGCACCGCGGGCCAGATCGCGACAATCAGCAGCAACCAACCGCCCACGCGCAGCCCCAGGCGCCGAGTGGGCGTGGGTTTGCTGTGCAGCAGCTCGCCGTGGTGACGGTCTGTGGACAGGCATAGCGCAGTAAACCCGGCGTAGCACATCAGCAGCGCGAGCAGCATCAGCTGGCCTCCTGCTTGAGCGTCAGGCCACGTGCACGTTCGGCCTTGAGTTGCGGCGCGGTGCGATGGTGCATCTTCCAGGCCGCCCAGGCGAGAAACGCACCACTGGCCAGGCAGGTCAGATCGAAGCCGGCCATCGCCCAGTCGCCATTGACCAGAGAAACGCCCAAATGCTGCGAGGTGGTGCTGGCGTTAAGCAGTGGGACCGCCGCAAACAGCAACGCGCCGAAGCTCAGTTGCTCGACCCAACCCTGGCGACCGCGACGCAACATGGCGTGCAGCAGGCTCAGGCCCCAGGCGGTAAAGAAGGCTTGTACTTCCCAGTCGGAACGCTCGGCGAAACTCACCGGCAACAGTCGGTTGGCCCAGAAAAACGCAGCGATGGCGATCATCAGCCCGGACATGCTGGCAATGTTCAACACTTCCACCAACCGCAGTTCAAACGGCATCACCGAAGCTTTGGCATGCTTGAGCTGGCGCTTGCCGAGCCAGATCACCAGCCCCGTGCCAATCATCGCGGTGCCCGCCAGGCCGCAGATAAAGTACAACCAACGCAACACGGGACCGGCAAAATGGCCCATGTGCAAACCATAGAAACTGCCACCAATCACCGCAGGCAAAGACGGCTCGCCACTGGCCCGCAACAGCTCGCCAGTGGTGCCGTTGAACGACAGGGTATTGCCAAAGGCGTGCACCACGCTGTCGGAGCCGGCGCGGAACACATTCACCGAGGCGTTGACATCGCCAGGGTTATTGACCGCCAGCCGCCCCACATGGCCGCCCGCCCACTGCTCGCGCGCCTGCTGGTACATCGGCAGTAACGGCAGCAACTGACCGGGCTGGCCGAGGGCCGGCGCATTGTTGGTAGCGGGGAACAACTCATCGAAGAACGCCCGGCTGTCGTCGCCATAGGACGCCATGATGGGCGCGGGCATGACCATGTTCATGAAAATCACCAGGCTGCTGTAGGTGATCATCAGGTGAAACGGCAGCACCAGCACGCCCACCGCGTTGTGCCCGTCGAGCCAGGAGCGCTGACCTTTGCGCGGACGGAAAGTGAAGAAGTCCTTGAAGATTTTCTTGTGGGTGATGATGCCGGTGATCAGCGCGACCAACATCACCATGGCGGCGATGGTCGACAGCCAGCGGCCCCACGGGTAAGGCATTTGCAGCTGGAAGTGGAACCGATAGAAGAACTCGCCGCCCTTGCTGTCGCGGGCCTGGACGGGTTGGCCGCTGACCGGGTCGAGGGTTTTCTGGATGAAGGTGCCGCGCTTGCCGGGCTCGACCTTGTCTTGCCACATCACGGACAGGCCGGGATCACGATGGGTAGGCAAGGTAATGAACCAGCGTGCGGCCGTGGGCGCCTGTTGTTGCAGGTAATTCTGGGCTACGGCAAGGCTACGCCCGTCGTCCAGGGGATGGGCCTGCACTTCGGGCTGCATCCAGTGGGTAATTTCGTCTTTGAAATAGGCCAGGGTGCCGGTCAGGAAAATCGCAAACAGCAGCCAGCCGAAGATCAATCCGGCCCAGGTATGCAGCCAGGCCATGGCCTGGCGAAAGCCCTCTTTCATGTGCGCGCCACCCAGAAACCAACGCCGGCCAACGTGGCGAACAGCGCACTTGGCACCATCACCCCGGCCCAGGCGCGCCAGGCCGTGCGGCAAGCAAAACACCAGAGCACCGCCAGCAGGTAGAACACAAACGAACTCATCATGCCGGTGACCACCGCATCGGCGCGGGAAGTGGGCAACCAGAGCGCCAGGCAGATGGCGGCCAGGGAGGCCATCAAGTAACCACCGATCACAGCCGCCAGCACGCGCGAGGTGACGGCGAGGCGATAGGAAATGGGCAATGCGGTTTTGCTTTTCATGCGGCAGGCGCCAAGTTCATCAACGCGCAATATTAATGATAAATATTCTCATAAGCAAAAGAGAACGGATGATTCGCCTGCCCTGGCCGATTGCCGAAGCTCGTTACCCGCCCTACAATGCGAACAATTCTTGTTCTCTAAAGCGTGTCAATGCTTGTGGAGTGATCGCGTTGCAGCCGTCCAACACCGTCGAAGTTTTGTATAACGACCATCACCACTGGCTCACCGGCTGGTTGCGACGCAAGCTCGGCTGCCCGGAAAACGCGGCCGACTTGGCCCAGGACACCTTTATTCGCGTGCTCAGCGCACGGGGTACCCCGACACTGATCGAGCCCCGCGCCTTCCTCACCACCGTGGCCAAGCGCGTGCTGTGCAACTTCTATCGCCGCCAGGACCTGGAGCGCGCCTACCTCGATGCCTTGGCGCAAATGCCCGAGCAGGTGGCGCCATCGGAAGAAGACCGCGCAATCATTCTGCAAACCCTGCTGGAGCTGGACCAACTGCTCGACGGCCTGCCCAGGCTGGTTAAACGTGCGTTCCTGCTGGCCCAGCTCGACGGCCTGACCTACGCGCAAATCAGCGCAGAACTGGGTATTTCCATCGCCACGGTCAAACGCCACCTGACCAAAGCCGCCATGCGCTGCTACTTCGCCCTATGAACGTGTCCAGCCAAGTCGCCGAACAAGCCGTGCACTGGCTGCTGGAAATGCAGCAAGGCGCGCTCAACCCTCGCCAGCAAGCGGCCTGGCAACAATGGCTGAACGCCCACAGCGAGCACCAGCGTGCGTGGGAGCAGATTCAGCAGGTCAATCAGCGCTTGCGCGGGATGCCCTCGCCCCTGGCGCACGCTGCGTTGAATGCACCGCGCTCCAGCAGCCGACGCCAGGCGCTGAAGTTGCTGTTGATCCTGGGCGCTGGCTCGGCAGCGGCCTGGAGCCTGCGTCAGCAACATATTCTGCCGCCGCTGAGCGCCGACTATCGCAGCCCGGTTGGCCAGCGCCGTACGGTGCAATTGGCCGACGGCAGCCAGTTGCAGCTCAACACCGGCAGCGCGGTGGATGTACATTTCGACGGTCGGCAGCGCCTGGTACGCCTGCTCGAAGGGGAAATCCTGCTCACCTCCCGTGCCGGTGATACGCCGTTGCGCGTGCTGACCGGCCAGGGCCTGCTCAGCAGCCAGGCGGCGCGCCTGAATGTGCGCCAGTTCAACGACCACACCCAATTGGCGGTGCTGGCCGGCCAGGTCGAAGTGATGCCCAACAACTACAGCGGCTTGCCGCTGAGCGTCGATGCCGCACGCCAGGTCAATTTCACCCGCAAAGGCTGGGACACCCCACGCGCCACCGACGCCAACAGCGGCGCCTGGGCCGACGGTATGTTGGTGGCTGCACACATGCGCCTTGAAGACTTCTTGAATGAACTGGGGCGTTATCGTCGCGGCCAGCTCAATTGTGACCCGCAGGTGGCAAACCTTTTGCTGTCCGGCAGCTACCCGCTGGATAACAGCGAACGCATCCTGGACCTGCTGGAAATCAGCCTGCCGGTGAAAGTTCGGCGCTTTACCCGCTATTGGGTGACCGTGCAGGCCCGAGCCTGAATTTATTTTGCATTTGTGTGAGCTGTTTTCCGCACCTGGCGTGACAGAGAAGGAAAGCCACCTTGATCCTTCCTTCTCAGGACCACCTTCATGCCCCAGCAACCGACGCTTCTTGCCCGCACCTTGCGCCAACTCCTACTGGGCGCCAGCCTCAGCCTGACCGTGCTGCCTGCGGTGATGGCCGCCGACGCCAAGGCGTACCACATCGCGCCGACCACCCTGGAAGCGGCCCTGAATCAATTTGGCCGCCAAGCCGGTGTGCTGGTGTCATTCGGTTCCCACGTGACGGCCGGTATGCAAAGCCCTGGCCTGTCGGGCAATTACAGCGCGGCCGAGGGCCTGAGCAAACTGCTGGAGGGCACCGGCCTGCAAGCCCGGGCCGAGGGCGACAACGCCTTCAGCCTGCAACCGGCTGGCGCCCCCGCCACCCTCGAACTGCAAACCTCCAACGTGGTCGGCGACTGGCTCGGTGACGCGACGCAAACCAACGTGTTCGAACACCCCGGCGCCCGTGATGTGATCCGCCGCGAGGAGTTCGAACGCCAAGGTGCAACCCAAGCCCGCGACGTGCTAAACCGCATTCCCGGCGTCAACGCCCCGGAAAACAACGGCACCGGCAGCCATGACATGGCGCTGAACTTCGGCATTCGCGGGCTCAACCCGCGCCTGGCATCGCGCTCCACGGTGCTGATGGATGGCATCCCGGTGCCCTTCGCGCCCTATGGCCAGCCGCAGTTGTCCTTTGCGCCGATCAGCATGGGCAACATGGACGCGGTAGACGTGGTACGTGGCGGCGGTGCGGTGCGTTATGGCCCGCAAAACGTCGGCGGCATCGTCAACTTCGTGACCCGCGCCATCCCGCAGGCGCCCACGGTCAAGGGCGGCTTGCAGACCGAGACCAGCCCGTCTTCCAGCCACGACGGCTTCAAGACCACTGGCAACCTGCTGGCCGGCGGCACTGCTGACAACGGCTTGGGCGGCGCGATCCTGTACTCCGGCACCCGGGGTGGCGACTGGCGCGAAAACAGCAACACGCGCATCGACGACCTGATCCTCAAGGGCAAATACCAACTGGACGACGCCAACAGCTTCAACGCCATGGCGCAGTACTACGAAGGCCAGGCCGACATGCCCGGAGGCTTGAACGTCAAGGATTACAAGGCCGACCCGTATCAGTCCACCCGCCCGTACGACAAATTCTGGGGCCGCCGTACGATGTTCAACGTCGGCTATCGCTACGAGCAGGATCGCCGCGAATTCACGGTCAACAGTTTCTTCACCAAGACCCTGCGCAGCGGTTACCTGGACCAGGGCAGCTTCCTGTCGCTGTCGCCACGCGAATACTGGGTACGCGGCCTGGAAACCCGCTTCGCCCAGGGCTTCGACCTTGGCCCGACCAGCCATGAAGTGGGTGTCGGCTATCGCTATATCAATGAAGCGGGTCACGAGTTGCGCTACCGCACGCCGATTGCCGCGAACCAGCAAATCCCCACCACCAACAGTCGCAACGACCGCGACACCCGTGGCGGCACTGAAGCCAACGCGTTCTTTATCGACGACCGCATTGATATCGGCAAGTGGACCATCACCCCAGGCATCCGCTACGAGATGATCGAGTCCCAGCAGACCAACAACCTGAGTAACGTCAAATACAAGGGCGACTACAACACCGCACTGCCGGCACTGAACGTGCTCTACCACCTCACCGACGACTGGAACCTCTACGCCAACACCGAAGGCTCGTTCGGCAGCGTGCAGTACAGCCAGATGCCCAACCGCGTGAACAGCGGCGAAGTAAAACCGGAAAAAGCCCGCACCTGGGAACTCGGCACGCGATACGACAATGGCAGCCTGCGCGCAGAAATCGGCGCGTTCCTGATCAACTTCGACAACCAGTACGACAGCAACCAGACCAACGACACGGTGATCGCCCGCGGTGAAACCCGTCACCAGGGCATCGAGTCGAGCATCAACTATGCGCTCGACGGCCTGAGCCCGGCGCTGGCGGGTTTCGATGTGTATGCCACTTATGCCTATGTCGACGCGACCATTCGCGAAGACGGCCCGAACAAAGGCAACCGCGTGCCCTTCTCGTCCAAGCACAAAGGCACCCTCGGCGTGGGTTACACCGAAGGCCCGTGGAAGCTGAATGTGGACAGCAGCTACCAGAGCAGCCAATTCGCCGACAATGCCAACACCCAGGCCGAAAGCGCCGACGGTGCCAATGGGCGCATCCCCGGCTACATGCTGTTCAGCAGCCGCGCGGCCTATGACTTCGGCCCGCAATTGTCGGATTTGAATGTGGCGGTGGGGGTGAAGAACATCTTCAACAAGCAGTACTACACCCGCTCGTTTGACGACAACAACAAGGGCAAGTATGTGGGTGAGCCGCGTACGGTGTACGTGCAGACGTCCATTGCGTTCTGACCTGCCTTCAATCTGCAGACCGTAACAAATCCAAATGTGGGAGGGGGCTTGCTCCCGATGGCGGTGTGTCAGTCGGTACATTTGCCACTGATACACCGCCATCGGGAGCAAGCCCCCTCCCACATTGGACCTAACCGACTTCAACTGCCCGCCAGGCAACTGGGCGTGGCCGCCACCAACGCATCGATGGCACACCGCGTCTTGGCCGGCATATGCACCGCCGTCGGCCAGACCACATGGATCGGCGCAGGCTGTTCGCGATAGCTGGGCAGCACCGCTTCCAATTGCCCCCGCAGCGCATAGTGAGCAATCAACCAACTCGGCAACCAGGCCAGGCCCACGCCCGCGATGGCGGCATCGGCTAGCGCCTGGAGGTCGTCCACTATCAGGGGCGAAGCCAGACGCGAGCGATGCGTGGTGTTGCTGCGATACGCAATGCCGCGATGAGCGGCCAGGTCTTCGATACGTTCAATGGCGCCCTTGCGCTGCAGATACGCCGGCGAGGCTGCCAGCCCCATGGCCTGCTGGCCCAGGCGACGGGCACTCAGGCGGTCGGTGTCCGGCAACGGACCGATGCGTACGGCCATGTCGAAGCCTTCTTGCGCCAAATCGATCATGCGGTCGGAGAAGCAAATCTCGATTTCAAGTTCAGGGTAACTCTCCATCAAGCCCCACAAGGCCGGTGCCGCATAGTGGTGCCCGAACGCCAGCGGCACACTGACCCTCAGCCGTCCCCGTGGTTGTTGCCGACCACTTTCGAGCACCGATTCGGCCGCTTCCAGTTCGGCCAATGCGCGCAGGCAATGTTCGTAGTACGCCTGCCCATCCTCGGTCAACCGCTGGCGGCGCGTGGAGCGCTGCAACAGGCACGTGCCCAGCCGCGCCTCCAGACGCGCCAAGCCTTTACCGACGGCCGAGCGTGTAAGGTTCAGGCGCTCGGCGGCGTCGGTCAGGTTGCCGCTCTCGACGATTTGCAAAAACAGCTCAACGCCATCAAAACGCGGGGTAGCCATGCGTCAATTGTCGCCTTTGATTCCCATATCAATGGAAAACTTATCACGAATAACGAATCCGGTTCCCGAGAGAATAGAGCCCTCCCCTATTTGAAAGGAACTCGTCATGCCGTCCGCCGCAGCTGCATCGGCCCTCAACCCGCCGAGCACCGCCAGAAATGCCCTGGCCCTCACCGCCGTTTGCCTGGTGGCCCTCATGTTCGGCCTGGAAATCTCCAGCGTGCCGGTGATCCTGCCGACGCTGGAACAGGAATTGGGTACCGGCTTTCAAGACGCCCAATGGATCATGAATGCCTACACCCTGGCCTGCACCAGCGTGCTGATGGCGGCAGGCACGCTGGCGGATCGTTTCGGTAGGCGGCGCGTGCTGGTGCTGTGTCTGTGGGTGTTCGCCCTGGCCTCGCTGGCGTGTGGCCTGGCCAACGATGCGCCGACACTGATCGTGGCGCGATTCATCCAGGGCATTGGCGCCGGCGCGATGATGATTTGCCAGTTTGCCATCTTGTCCCACCAGTTCCGCGAACCGGCGGCGCGGGCGCGAGCCTTCGCGATATGGGGCGTAATTGCCGGCGTGGGCCTGGGTTTCGGGCCGATGATCGGGGCAGTGATACTGGCCGTGGCGGACTGGCGCTGGGTTTTCCTGGTGCATGTACCACTGACCCTGTTTACCTTGGCGCTGCTGCACATCAGCGTGCAGGAATCCCGTGACCCGGCCAGCCATCGCCTCGACATTGCCGGCATGTTGACCATGACGCTGGCGGTGTTTGCGCTGGTCTACTTCATCACCCAGGGCAGCGAGAACGGCTTCGGCACCCCGGCGATGCTCGGCTGGGCCGGCCTGTCGGTCTTCGGACTGCTGCTGTTTATCTTGATCGAGCGGCGCAGCGCCCATCCGATGTTCGACTTCTCGGTGTTCCGCATCCAACGTTTCAACGGCGCCTTGATGGGCTCAATCGGCATGAACTTCAGCTTCTGGCCGTTCATGATCTACTTGCCACTGTATTTCCAGGCGGGCCTGGGTTACGACACGCTGACCACCGGCGCCGCACTGCTCGCGTATACCTTGCCCACTTTGTTGGTACCGCCATTGGCCGAACGCCTGGCCCTGCGCTTTGGCGCCGAACGCATCATCCCCCTGGGCCTGGGGACGATGGGCGCAGGTTTTTTGGGCATGGCCGCCGTTAACTACGCCGAACAGCCCAGCACAGCACTGGTGCTGCTCAGTTGCGCGATCGCCGGCATTGGGCTGGCGCTGACCAATTCGCCGACCACCAATACCACTACCGGCGCCGTCTCGACTGACCGCGCAGGCATGGCCTCGGGCATCGACTTCAGCGCACGGCTGATCACCCTGGCGCTCAACATCGCATTGATGGGGCTGGTGCTGTTGCTCGGAATCAGCCATCACCTGGCCAATGTATTGCCGACCAGCACGGCGGCGGATTGGGCAACCCTCAGCCAGCATATTGCGGCGGGCAAGCTGAACGCGCCTGGCCTCACAAGCCTGGAGGCACAGACGGCCCTGCGTAGCGGCGCTGGCTGGGCCATGCTGTTTGCGGGCTTGGGCGCTTGCGGACTGGCCGCTCTGAGCCGGTATTTCTTCCAGCGACGGTGTTGAACGAAAACGGGCCTGCATATGCAGGCCCGTTTTCAGTGGGGGTTTAAAAAACGGTCAGCCGTTGATTGCAGCGTTTTCGTTTTCCAGGAATTCCTCTTCAAGCGCGTCTTCATTCACTTTGTTGATTGGCTGGGTTTTCGCGGCAGCGCGGGGCTTGCCTTGCAGTTTGCCAAACAGGTGTTCCAACGCATGGTCCAACTTGGTGGCGGCGCCATCGATCGCTTGTTCCAGCGTATCGGCTTTATGGCACACGGAAACCGGTTGATGGCCCTTTGGCCGTGCTTCCAGGCGGCAACTTAAATCGTGGGGACCGGGCTTGTCGCCGTTCTCATCCCGCAGGTAGACCTCAACGCGGGTCAGGTCTTCTTCGTAACGTTCGAGCGTGCTCTCAATGGTAGTACGTACCCACTCCTCCAGTCGGATGCTGCTTTCAATATGGTTATCGCTATTGACTTGGATTTGCATAGTTCTTCCCTTATTTCAGCTAGCTCGCCAGAGGTCACAAACTGCAACACCAGGGTGGTGAAACCATGACCTCCTGATTACACAATTGAGCACCTGCTAAAACAATTCAACCCCTTTGCAAAGATAAATCCTACATTACAAATTAACCCTGACGACGGGCAAAAACGCTGGTAGGGTGGGGAGTTAGTTACAACTTCTTACGTTCTGTTTTCCTCACAATTGCCCCTCTCCCAACGGGTGCAAACCGCGAAAAATCCCTGCTTCCTCCACCAGCCAGTCGTGCACCGCGCGCACGCCGGGGTGGCTCAATGCACCTGGCGCATACAGCAGCACATAGCGCTTATGGTTGGGCACGGCCAGGCCAAACGGCACAATCAGGGTGCCGCGCTCCAGTTCATCATTGAGCAACGTGCGCCGCGCAATCGCTACCCCCATGCCGGCAATGGCGGCTTCGATGGTCAGGTGGTTGCGGTTGAAGGTATGCCCGCGCCGCACGTCGGCACCGTGGTGGCCGATGGCATTCAGGTAGAACTCCCACTCGGCATATTCATAACTCCCACGCCAGGCAGTGATGTCGTGCAGCAGCGGAAAATGCGCCAGATCGGCCGGGCCATGCAACGGCGGCCGTCCACGTAGAAGGCTGGGGGCGCACACCGGGAATATCTGCTCGTCCAGCAGGGCTGTGGATAACAAGCCGGGGTAGCTGCCATCGTTGAGGTCGATGGCCAGGTCGAAGTCGCCTTCATGCAGGGCGATGCTGCTGTCTTCGGCGACCATGCGCAGTTGGATGTCGGGAAAGCGCTGCTGCAAACGTGGCAGGCGCGGGGTCAGCCATTTGCCGAGAAACGAGGGGATCGAGCGCAGGCGCAGGGTGCCGCTGATCATCCCGGCATCCAAGCGCTGCAATTCCGCATCAATGCTGCCATAAGCCTCGCCGACCACCGCCGCCAGGCGCTGCCCCTCGGCGCTGAGTTCAACGCCACGGGCGCGCCGATGAAACAGCCGAAAGCCCAGGCGCTCCTCCAACTGGCGAATCTGCTGGCTCACCGCCCCCGGTGTGATGTGCAGTTCTTCGGCGCAGCGGGTGAACGACAGATGCCGTGCAGCGCAAGAAAACACATGCAGCCACACATAGGTCTGGCCGTGAAGGGGGCGGGTCATAGCGTTTAGTCCTGCTAAAGGGTGTCTTAGGATAATTCGTTGGTCAGTGCCGATCCAGAGGCTCAGTATCGCGCCAATTCCGCCTGCTCTACAAAACATGGCAGCGATTTCTACTCCATTGCTTGTAAGGCTTTAGCATGGCTATCAGTGTTTTCGATCTATTCAAGGTGGGCATTGGCCCCTCCAGCTCCCATACCGTCGGCCCGATGCGCGCTGCCGCGACGTTCGCCCAGGCCCTGACCGATCAGCATTTGCTCAGCCAAACCCGCCGCGTTGAAGTGCGTCTGTACGGCTCGCTGTCCGCCACCGGCGTAGGCCATGCCACTGATCGCGCCTGTGTGATGGGCTTGATGGGCGAATGGCCGGACCGCGTCGACCCCACCTCGATCAATGCGCGTATCCAGCAACTGCGCGAGTCGGGTCAATTGCTATTGGCCGGCTCCCAGGCAATCGCTTTCAACTGGCACACCGACCTGCTGCTGCTGGATGAAAGCCTGCCTTACCACCCCAACGCCATGTCCCTGCACGCCTATGGCGACAGCGGCCTGCTGAGCGAGCAGACCTATTACTCGGTAGGCGGTGGTTTCATCATCGAAGCCGCGGAGGCCGCCTCGGGCATTGCGCCGACCAGCGACGTGCAATTGCCCTACGACTTTTCCAGTGCCGTGGAACTGCTGGCGTTGTGCAACAAGCATGGCTTGCGGGTTTCCGAACTGATGATGGCCAACGAACGTGCGTGGCGCAGCGACGAAGAGATCCGTAGTGGCCTGCTGCACATCTGGTCGGTGATGCGCGAATGCGTGGAACAGGGCCTGCGCGATGAAGGCATCCTGCCCGGCGGCCTGGACGTACCGCGCAGGGCGGCGAAACTGCACCGCAGCCTGCTGGAAATCGGCAAACCCAATGTGATCACTTCAACCTTGTCGGCGATGGAATGGGTCAACCTGTTCGCCCTCGCCGTCAACGAAGAAAACGCCGCCGGCGGGCGCATGGTCACTGCCCCGACAAATGGCGCGGCCGGCATCATCCCGGCGGTGCTGCATTACTACATGAAATTCAACGCCGACGCGTCTGACGATGATGTGGTCAATTTCTTCCTGGCCGCCGCCGCCGTCGGCATCCTCTGCAAGAAAAACGCCTCGATCTCCGGCGCCGAAGTCGGCTGCCAGGGCGAAGTGGGCTCGGCCTGCGCCATGGCCGCTGCCGGCCTGGCCGATATTCTCGGCGCCACCCCCGAGCAACTGGAAAACGCCGCCGAAATCGGCCTGGAACATAACCTCGGCCTGACCTGCGACCCGGTCGGCGGCCTGGTGCAGGTGCCGTGCATCGAGCGTAATGCCATTGCCGCGGTCAAGGCGATCAACGCCACGCAAATGGCCCTGCGCGGTGACGGCAAGCACTTCATTTCCCTCGACCGGGTAATCCGCACCATGCGCGATACCGGCGCCGATATGCATGACAAATACAAAGAAACTTCACGGGGCGGCCTGGCGGTCAGCTGGGTGGAGTGCTGATCGGAGCACTGCTACCCGCCCCAACGTGAGCCCGCGCAAAAATAATAACGAGGCAATACCGATGACTGATGTACGTACACCTGCTGCCGAAAATCCCGCTCTGGACAACACCGTTACCACCGGCTGGACCAAACACGACACCACCTGGATGCTCGGCCTCTACGGCACCGCCATCGGCGCCGGTACCCTGTTCCTGCCGATCAACGCCGGCGTCGGCGGGTTCTGGCCGCTGATCGTGCTGGCGCTGCTGGCTTTTCCGATGACTTTCTTCGCCCACCGTGGGCTGACGCGCTTTGTGTTGTCGGGCAAATCCGGCGACATCACCGAAGTGGTCGAGGAACACTTTGGTGTCGGCGCCGGCAAGCTGATCACCCTGCTCTACTTCTTTGCGATCTTCCCGATCCTGCTGGTGTACAGCGTCGCGCTGACCAACACCCTGGGCAGTTTCATGGAGCACCAACTGCACATGACCCCACCGCCCCGTGCGATCTTGTCCCTGGTGCTGATCCTCGGCCTGATGGCCATCGTGCGTTGTGGCCAGGGTGTGATCGTCAAGGCCATGAGTGTGCTGGTGTACCCTTTCGTTGCTGCGCTGTTGCTGCTGGCTGTCAGCCTGATCCCCAACTGGAATGGCGCGTTCTTCGCCTCCGCCAGCGAAGGCATGCCGCTGCCGCTGTTCTTCAAGACGCTGTGGCTGGCGATCCCGGTGATGGTGTTCTCGTTCAACCACTCACCGATCATCTCCGCTTTCGCCGTGGACCAGAAGCGCGTCTACGGCGCCCAGGCCGAGCGCAAAAGC
Source organism: Pseudomonas sp. HN8-3 (assembly GCF_020790195.1). Classification (NCBI taxonomy): domain Bacteria; kingdom Pseudomonadati; phylum Pseudomonadota; class Gammaproteobacteria; order Pseudomonadales; family Pseudomonadaceae; genus Pseudomonas; species Pseudomonas sp. HN8-3. The sequence goes on along the minus strand of NZ_CP086206.1, from coordinate 1,151,077 downwards.
AGCGGCATCCTCGCCACCGCCCACGCCATGATGGTGCTGACCGTGATGTTCTTCTGCTTCAGCTGCGTACTGGCGCTGTCACCTGCTGACCTGGCCGCCGCCAAGGCGCAGAACATCTCGATCCTGTCGTACCTGGCCAACCACTTCCAGACCCCAGTAATCGCCTACGCCGCGCCGCTGATCGCGCTGGTGGCGATTACCAAATCGTTCCTGGGCCACTACATCGGCGCCAGCGAAGGCTTCCAGGGCTTGATCGTCAAATCCCTGCGCGGGCGCAACCGCTCGATGTCGGCGAAATGGCTGGAACGCTCCACCGCGCTGTTCATGGTGCTGACCTGCTGGGCCGTGGCCACCTTCAACCCAAGCATCCTCGGCATGATCGAAACCATGGGCGGACCGATTATCGCGTGTCTGCTGTTCCTGATGCCGATGTACGCGATTCGCCGCGTGCCATCTTTGCGCCAGTATTCGGGACAGGTATCGAATGTGTTTGTGGTGGTCATCGGGCTGATTGCGCTGTCTGCGATCGTTTTTTCCGTGATGCCCTGAAATAGCTCACCGACCTCAAGCACAACGCAGATCAAATGTGGGAGGGGGCTTGCCCCCGATAGCGGTGTATCAGCCAATAAATACTCGGCTCAAAGACTGCTATCGGGGGCAAGCCCCCTCCCACATTGAGCTTCCAGCGCCTGTACGGCACGGCCCTTGCTGTAGAGCTATTGAGGAAAACGGAATTTGGCCGATGGTCAGGCAATGCGAACTAATCCTGACACCGGCCGTCAATGACTGCATGTTCTTATCAGGCGGTAACGCACCATGGACAATCCTTTTCAGATCATCACCGACACCTTCACCCCCCAATACCGCGTCAATCTGAGCATCCAACGGTTGGACGGCAGCATCATGCTCACCCTCTCGGACGAGACCGGCGTGGTGGCCAAGCGCATGATCAGCGCCGAACAGCGCAACGACCCGCAGCGCCTCAAGCGCCTGGTGCAAAGCATCCAGTTCGGCATCGCCATCGAACAGGGTCATAGCGCCGTGGAAATCCTGGAGCTGATGACGGACGGCGACAGCCACAAACTCCTGCAGCGACCGCCCGCCCGTACCCTGCCCTTCAGCGTGGGGCTTTAAAGCTCGCCCTTCTCGGTCTCAAGGCTCGCTTCGCCCTTGCGGCGCGGGCTCTCGACCTTCACCGAAGGGAACGCCGACGACGCATAGCGCACCACCAGGATCGCGAACGCCAACAACAGAATTCCGCCGCACAGGTAGATGATGCCTACATCCGGCGGGTTGTGGTGCGACACGTTGGAGATCAGCAAACGCGTGAGCGCGGTGATTGCCACATAAATCAGGAAGCGTACCGGCATATGGTTGGTCTTGAAGTAAATCCCGACCATCGCGCCCAGTTCCAGGTAGATGAACAGCAGCAAGATGTCATCGATCTTGATGTGCCCATTTTCCAGCATCCCCAAAAACTCCATCACCGCTGCCCAGGCGGTCACCGCACCAATGGCAAACAACGCCAGGTAGTGAAACGACTCGACAAACAGATTGCCCAGGGACTCGGCCAGCCCGTGGACTTGCTGGCGCAGCCTTTCGGCCCAGTTGATTTTCACGATGATGCTTCCTTAGGTCGGTTCGACCGGATAATGCGGGTTGGACGTGACGGTTGTTCTGTATGCAGAAACAAGGCCATAGGCAGGATAGTGAGATGGTGGCGGGCTGACATTAGGCACTTAATCAATCCTTGTGGCGAGGGAGCTTGCTCCCGCTGGGGTGCGCAGCGCCCCCATTTCCCAACTACATTAAAAACCTACTATCCAAACCCCAACGTTTGGCTTATCCTTTTCGCTGTATATAAATACAGTAGTCGCAAAAGACAACTATCGTGAAGGCATGTGAGGTGGTGAATGGCCGTCGAAGTGGTATACCGCAGCAGCCGAGATCTGGAGCGTTTGTTCATGGATAAAGCCGAAGCTGACCGTCATGACAAGATGCTTGAACTCGCTGAGTTGCTGGCAGAGGTGTTGCAAAAAGCCGTGCCGTCGTTGAGCGAGCAGCAGGTGGAAGAAGCCGGGATCTACATGGCGAAGAACCGCGATGTATTTGCCAAGGCGTTCAAGAGCCAACCGGACGCGCTGTCCGAGCTGTTGAACCCGGCGGCAGAGTAAAGCCCGAATTGAACAGGCCCTGAATCATGGATTCAGGGCCTTTTTAATGCCCGGCCTATTTGTACAGCAAGCGTTCGGCCAGCTCATCGGCGACCCTTGCAGGGGAGCGCTTTTCGGCTTGGGCGTGGGCGAAGATTTCGGTCAGGCGCGTGCCAATGTTCGACAGGTGCGCGGTGATGCCGGGCAGGTCGGTGCCGGCGTGTTTGAGGGCGACGTAGATCAGGCCGCCGGAGTTGATCACGTAGTCTGGGGCGTAGAGGATGCCGCGGCCTTCCAACTGGTCGGCGATGTCCAGGTTGGTCAATTGTGCGCTGGCCGAACCTGCCACGGCAGCGCACCGCAACTGGCCGACGCTGTTACGGTTGAATACGGCGCCGACGCCGCAGGGCGCGAGGATGTCGCAGGGGGTGCTGAGCAAGGCGTCGTTGGCAATCGGGTGGGCGCCCAGTTGTTCCATGGCCAGTTGCACCTTGCCGTGGTCGATGTCGCTGACCAGCAGTTCTGCACCCGCGGCGTGCAGTTGCTCGGCCAGGGCATAACCGACGTTGCCCAGGCCCTGCACCGCTACGCGCAGGCCCTCAAGGTTGTCGCTGCCCAGGCGCGCCATGGCGGTGGTGCGGATGCCGGTAAATACACCCATGGCGGCATGGGGCGCAGGGTCGCCGGCGGCGGTGGTGCTGGTGACGAAGCGGGTGTGTTGGGCGATGCAATCCATGTCGGCGACCGAGGTGCCGCTGTCGATCGAGGTAATGAAACGGCCATCGAGTTTTTCGATACAGCGGCCAAACGCCTCGAATAGCGCGGCGCGGCTCTCCACGTGCACAGGGCGGATGATGACCGCCGTGCCGCCGCCCACCGCCAGCCCGGCCAAGGCAGCCTTGTAGCTCATGCCTTGGGCCAGGCGCGCGGCATCGGCCACGGCACTGTCATCGTTGGGGTAAGCCAGGTAGCGACAGCCGCCCAAGGCAGGCCCCAGGCGACTGTTGTGGATGGCGATGATCGCTTTCAGCCCGGTCACCGGGTCGACGCTCAGGTGCAGCGATTCAAGGCGGGTGCTGTGCATGAGCGCAAACATCAATGAGCTCCCGAATCACTTTTGGTTGTGGGCAAAGTATAGGCTCGCGGCAGAAAACTGCTGGATTGCACTGGAATAAGCCGCGCTGTTTCGTAAGATCCAGGACATAAGCACGCAGGATATTTTTCAAGAGACTGGACGAAATTTCCTGGCAAGGCTAAAACGGGGCATCCGCCGGAGAACGCGATGAATCCCCGCACAGCCTTTTTCGCCTGCCTGGACCGTTCACCCCCTGCGCTGTTTGAAGCCGCGCTGTGGATGGCTGCCGAACACGATGCCAGCGTACAGCCGTTGCTGATCCTGCAAGAGCTGCGCGTACTGCAACAGCAGGTCAGCCTGGGCATGCCCCTGTTGCCGGCCGATGAACTCGGCCAGCCGCTGCTGCGGCGCCTGAATGACCTGGGGTTTGCCCAGGATGATCACACCCCGTTGCGCCCCGCCGCCGCGCTGCTGGACAAAGTGCTGCTGCGAAAACGCGGGCAACCCTTGGCCATGGGCCTGATCGCACTGGAAATGGCACGGCGCCTGGATATCCCCATGGTCGGGGTAAATTTCCCCGGCCACTTCCTGCTACGCGTACCCGGTGCCGACCACCTGCTGGACCCGTGCGGCGGTCGACGCCTGTACCCCAACGACTGTCGCGAACTGCTGCACCGGCAATACGGGCCAAAACTCAACTTGCACGCCGACCACCTGCACACCGCCGAGCCTAGGGCGATCCTGCAGCGGCTGTCACGTAACCTGCGCCAACTGCACCTCGCCAACGACGATCCCCTGGCTGCCCTGGTGGACGCCGAGCGCGTACTGGAACTGGGCAATGCCAGCGCCGCCGACTACCTTGCCCGCGCCAGCCTGTACCAGCGACTGGATTGCCCGAGCGCCGAGCGCTTTGACCTGGAACATGCGTTGATGCTCAGCGAAGACCCAATCCAGCGCCTGCGCCTGACCGAGCGGCTGGGGCACCTGCCGCCCAATTCAGTGGTGCATTGACCTAGGGGGCGTTCTCAATTAGTTTCCCCGCCGCGTTGTCGCCTTAAAGCGGGCCAGGCAAGGCGCAGGCCGCAGGGAATGGTTGTTCCCTTTCCAAGGCCTGCAACGCAGGCTGGCCCGCTTTAAGGCACAACCCGAAGGGCCGGGCCTGCTGTTGTGCAGGGCTGCGTTGCTCGAAGCTTATTTGGAATGACCAAACCACGCTTCTCGCGCCTTGCCCTGCACAACAGCAGACCCGGCGCGACGGGGAAACTAATTGAGAACGCCCCCTAGGTGCGATTGAGAATATCGCCAGGCACTGGCGTTTTTAGCGTAGTGGAGCCCGGCGCCCGCACCTGAATAATCAAAAGCGCCGCAATCACCGCCGGAATCGCACAGAAGAAGAAAATCTGCTCCACCGGTATATGCATCGCCAGCAACATACTGCCGAACAGCGGCCCCAGGATTGATCCAAAACGCCCTACCCCCAACGCCCAGCCTGTGCCGGTGGCGCGCACCTGCGCCGGGTAGAAATTGCTCGCAAAGGCATTGAGGGTCAGTTGCCCGCCGATGATGCAGAACCCGGCGGCGAACACGCAGGCCACCAGGTAACGTGGATTGTCGTGGTTCAAGCCCAGCAGGATGGTGCACAACGCAGCCGCCGCCAGCACCCCGGACAGCAACCGCACTTTGCTTTTCAGACGGTCGGCAAACCAGGCCATGAGGATGGCGCCCAAGGTGCCGGCAAACAGGAACATGGACGTGACCAGGTTGGCTTCGTTCAGCGCCAGGCCGCTTTCGAGCAACAGCGATGGCAACCAGCTGATCATGAAATACAGCAAAATCAGGCTGACAAAAAAAGTCGCCCAGATCAGCAGCGTCGGGCGCGCGTAGCCGTTGCGAAACAGCTCCACCACCGTCAGTTTGCTGCCTTGTTCCTGCAGGTTTTCAGCTTCGGTCGCGGGCGGCGGTTGCCAGTCGGGCAGCATCCGCGCCGTGACTTTGCGCAAACGCAGATACGGCGGGGCATCGCGCAACAGGCGTGGCAAGGATTCGGGCAACAGCCACACCAGGAACGGGAACAGCAGCAACGGCGTTACCCCACCAGCCAGGAACACCGCCTGCCAACCAAAGCTGTCGATAAACCCGGCCGCCACAAAGCCACCTGCCGCACCGCCGAACGAAAAGCCGCAGGCCGCCAGGGTCACCATCAAGGTGCGCATGCGCGGCGGCGAATATTCAGACATCAATGCCATGGCACTGGGCATTGCGCCCCCCATGCCGATGCCGCAGATAAACCGCGCCGCCATCAGTGTGGTGAGGGAATTGGCAAACACCATCAGTACGGTGAGGCTGGCGTAGATCAGCACACAGGCCAACAGGATGCGCCGCACGCCGAAACGATCCGCCAGCGGTGTCACCAGCAGCGAGCCGAGGGTCAACCCGAGCAGGTTGGCGCTGAACACCGGCCCGAACGCAGCTTTTTCCAGGCCCCAATCCTGAGCCAGCGCCGGCACTACATAGCCCAGCACCTGGGCGTCGTAGCCATCGGTGACCAGCAGTAATGCCAGCAACACGAGAATCAACCACTGGTAGCGCGACACCGGACGGGCGTCGAGTGCCGCGCGAAAGCTGGCAATCTGATTGTGCATCGCAAGGTACCTTTATTTTTTATTAGGTTGGCACGATCAAATGTGGGAGGGGCGGTGCGACGATTCGACTTGCTCCCTCCCACAGGGTTCTACGGTGTGTCAGGTTGATTGGCGGGGTGGGCCTGTACGAAGGCCGGATGCTGCGCCGCCAACGCTGCCACTCGCCCAATGCGCGGGTAAGCCACCAGCGGCACCTTGAAACGTTCGGCCGCATACAGCTGTGGAATCAGAAATGCATCCGCCATGCCTGGCTGCTCGCCAAAGCAGAAGCCCTTATCTCCAATCAACTGCTCCACCGCACCCAGCCCCTGGCTGACCCAATGGGCGATCCATTCAAGCAACTGCGCTTCATCGTGCCCCCACTGACGCAACAGGTTCTGCGTGCTGGAGTTGTGCAGCGGGTGGATATCGCAGGCGATGATCGACGCTACCGCCCGTTCATGGGCACGGGCTGCCGGATCGCTGGAGAGCAGTGGCACCTGTGGATAACGCTCCTCCAGGTATTCGATGATCGCCTGTGACTGGATCAACGTCTCCCCTTGATCAGTACGCAACGCCGGTACACGTCCTTGAGGGTTGATCGCCAGGTACTCGGGCTGGTGATTGGCGCCGCCTGCCGGGACCAGCAGGTTGACTGGCAGCGCGGTGAAATCCAGGCCCTTGAGCGCCAGGGCAATACGTACCCGATACGACGCGGTGGAACGGTAGTAAGTATAGAGTTCCATGACCCTGCCCTCTTAACGTGCCGCAACCACAGTACCGCGGCATTCACCGAAGCCGATGCTGGCAAAACCTTCGCGGCGGCAACGGCCACGCAGGATGATTTCGTCGCCGTCTTCAAGGAATTTACGTACCTCGCCCGAGGCCAATTCAATCGGCTTCTTGCCGCCTTCGGTAATTTCCAACAGGCTGCCGAACTGCCCCGGCTGCGGCCCGGACAAGGTGCCTGAACCAAACAGGTCGCCGGCCTGTAACTGGCAACCGTTGACGCTGTGGTGCGCAACCATTTGCGCCACTGTCCAGTACATATGCTCGGTATTGCTCAAGGTCAGGCGATAGGCGGGCAGGTTCTGCTCGCGCATTGAGGCGGTGGTGAGCAGCACTTCCAGCTCGATATCAAAGGCGCCCGCGTTCTGATCACGTTTATCCAGCAGATACGGCAGCGGTTGCGGGTCGCCCTCGGGCCGCGCCGGTTGCGCTTTGCGAAAGGGCTCCAGCGCTTCGGCGGTCACCACCCATGGCGAAATACTGGTGATAAAGCTTTTCGACAGGAACGGGCCCAGCGGCTGGTATTCCCAGGCCTGGATATCTCGCGCCGACCAGTCATTGAGCAGGCAGAAACCGGCGATATGCTCGGCCGCATCGCCGATGGCAATCGCTTCGCCCATGGCATTGCCCTGGCCGATCCAGATGCCCAGCTCCAGTTCGTAGTCCAGGCGTGCGCAGGGGCCGAACGTCGGTTCGGACTGGCCGGCCGGCAGTGTCTGGCCTTTGGGGCGCCGGACCTGCGTGCCCGACGGGCGAATGGTCGACGCACGGCCGTGGTAACCAATCGGCACGTACTTGTAGTTGGGCAACAGGGGGTTATCCGGGCGAAACAGTTTGCCGACGTTCTGCGCGTGCTCGATGCCGACGTAGAAGTCGGTGTAGTCATTGATCTTCGCCGGCAAGTGCATCTGGCAATCGGCGGCGTGGTGCAGCACCTGCGCTTCGCGCTGTTGCAGCTGGCTGCCTTCGGCCAGCAGCTCCAGCAGGCGCTCGCGTAACGCCACGCGTGGCCCACGGCCAAGTTCAAAAAAAACGTTCAATTGGCCACCCGCTGTTGCCTCAACGGCACGCCGGGCAGCACCGTCAAATTCATCCAGCGCGGCGTGCAGGTCGAGGACCATATCGCCGATCGCCACGCCACAGCGCGGGGCCGAGCCGTTGATACTGAACACGCCCAGGGGCAGGTTCTGCAGGGGGAAATCCGCGTGACCGTTGGCCGAGGCCACCCAGCTGCGGGTCTGCGTTGGTTGCGTCATGGGTTATCTCCGATTCGGGTTGAAGGTGGCGGGCAGTGAGGCCCAGCACGCGTCGTAAGCAGGTTGCAGCTGCGGGCACTCTAGAGCGAACTGGGTCGGGCGCAGCACTTGGCTGGTCTCGAACATGAAGGCCATGGTGTTATCGATCTTGTGCGGCGCCAGGTCCGCATTTATGGCCTTGGTGCAGGTCTCGCCATCCGGGCCATGGGCGCTCATGCAGCTGTGCAGCGACGCGCCGCCGGGCAGGAAGCCTTCGGCCTTGGCATCGTAGGCGCCCTGGATCAGGCCCATGTATTCGTTCATCAGGTTGCGATGGAACCATGGCGGACGGAAGGTATTCTCGGCCACCATCCAGCGCGGCGGGAAGATCACGAAGTCGAGGTTGGCCAGGCCATGCACGCTGGTAGGTGAGGTCAGCACGGTGAAGATCGACGGATCCGGATGATCGAAACTCACCGTGCCGATAGTGTTGAAACGACGCAGGTCGTATTTGTACGGTACGTTGTTGCCGTGCCAGGCGACCACGTTGAGTGGTGAATGGTCCAACTCGCAGGCCCACAGTTCACCAAGGAATTTCTGTACCAGCGTGGTCGGTTGCTTGAGGTCTTCGTAGCGGGCCACTGGCGTGAGGAAGTCACGCGGGTTGGCCAGGCCATTACTGCCGATGGGGCCCAGGTCGGGCAGGCGCAGCGGGGCGCCGTGGTTCTCGGCAACATAACCGCGTGCGTGTGCATCCAGCAGTTCGATACGGAATTTGAGGCCACGGGGCAGCACGACAATTTCCAGCGGCTCGACGTCCAACGCGCCCAGTTCGGTGGCGATGCGCAGGCGGCCCTGCTCCGGCACAATCAGCAGTTCACCGTCGGCATTGAAGAACACGCGCTCCATGGAACGATTGGCGCGGTAGGTGTAGATGCTGATGCCCGAAGGTTTTTCCGACCCCGAGTTGGCCACCATGCCGACCAGTCCATCGATAAAGTCCGTCGGCTCACTCGGAATATCCAGCGGGTTCCAGCGCAGACGATTGGGCGTCACTGCGCCCAAGGGTCCACCGGCCAATTGCTGCGCAAGCTTGATGAACGCCGGGTGATTGGCCGACGGCTGGATGCGGTACAGCCAGGTGCGCCGGGCTTCGCTGCGCGACATGGTGAAGGCCGTGCCGGAAAACAGTTCGGTATACAGCCCGTAGGGGGCCTTCTGCGGCGAGTTCTGGCCGACGGGCAATGCGCCAGGCAAGGCTTCGCTGGCGAATTCGTTGCCGAAACCCGAAAGGTATTCGAGGGTCATGGATCATCCTCTGGGGGTCAGTTGTATTTATCGTAATCCAGTTACGCATAACGTAATTTGATCACTGTTGACCGTCAAGCTATAAAGACGCCCATTCATCTTTCGGATTCTCGCCCTTCCATGGAAAAGCCCCGCGACACCGGTAAACAGAAAGTCCGTTCGGCGGAAGTCGGCACCGATATTCTCAAGGCTCTGGCCGAATTGTCCCCGGCCACCTCGCTGTCACGTCTGGCCGAACATGTGCAGATGCCGGCGAGCAAGGTCCACCGCTATTTGCAGGCGCTGATTGCCTCCGGATTTGCCGAGCAGAACACCGCCACCAACCATTACGGCCTGGGCCGGGAGGCGTTGCGCGTGGGGCTGGCGGCGCTGGGCAGCATGGATGTGTTGAAAGTCGGCGCCATGCCCCTGGCCGAGCTGCGCGATGAATTGAATGAGACCTGCTTTCTGGCGGTGTGGGGCAACCAGGGCGCGACCGTGGTACAGATCGAGCCGGCAGTGCGTGCCGTTACCGTGGTGACGCAGTTGGGCTCAGTGCTGCCGCTGCTCAGTTCGTCCACCGGGCTGGTGTTCAGCGCTTACCTGCCGTCGCGGGAAACCGTGGAACTGCGCGAACGCGAGGTTCAAGCCGGCACCGCTCATACCTTGGCAGACGATCAGGCCTATGCCAGCGTGTGCGAACAAATCCGCAGCCGTGGCCTGCACTTTGTGCATGGCCTGCTGATGCCCGGCGTGGATGCGTTGTCGGCGCCGGTGTTCAATGCGGTCGGGCAAGTGGCGGCAGTGATGACCGTGGTCGGCCCGACCTCACTGTTCCATGCCGATGAAGATGGCCCGGCGGCGCAGCACCTGCTGGCGGCGACCCGGGCCGTGAGTTGGCGTATGGGCTATCAGCCCTGAATCAATCGTCGTTGCGCGACAGCGCCACTGCCACGCGGTCCTCCAGCGCCTTGACCTGCGCGCCGGCCACCACGTAGTTGTTGGTCAGCATCGCGAACACCAGCTTGCGCCCGCCGGCGTCGGTGATGTAACCACTCAATGACGACACGCCGCCCATGGAGCCGGTCTTGGCGTGCAGGTTGTTCTGCGCCTGCGTGTCGCGCAGACGGTAGCGCAGGCTGCCGCCGGTCATGCGGTCGGTGTTGCCGGCAATCGGCAGCGCGTTGTACCAGGTGTCGAACCACGGCTGTTTGCTGGCGGCCAGTAGCAGGTCGGTGAGGGTTTGCGACGACACCAGATTGCGCCGCGAGAGGCCGGAGCCGTCGACCTGACTGAACGTGGTGGTGTCCAGCCCCTGGCGCTTGAGAAACCCAGCCACGGCCACGGCGCCCGCCGCTGCCGTGCCGCTATTGGCGGTCTGGCGCCCCATAGCCTTGAGCAAGGCTTCGGACATGTTGTTGTTCGAGAGCTTGAGCAACGGCGTGATCAACGCCTGTAACGGCGCCGATTGATGCTCGGCCAGCACCGTCACTGCAGCCGGGCTTGCCCCACCCATCACTCGACGCCCCAATACGGTGATGCCCTGTTGCGCCAAGGCTTGTTCGAATAGATTCGCGACCAGTTGCGTCGGCTCCCAGACGCTGACCAATTGCTGGCTCTGCCGCCCCGGCGCCACTGCACCGCTGAGCTGCAACAGGTTGGTGCCATGGCGACGGTTGATCCCATAGCTGTTGCCTGGCCCACTGATGGCGCGGTTGCTCAGTTGCAGGTAATCGGTGGGCGGAAAAATCTCGACACTTACCGGCGAGCCGGCCCGCAGCGCAGCCTTCGCGGTGACCAGTACGCTGCCTGCATCGAAATCCGAATTAGGCGACACGGTCAGCGCTGAAATCTGCGCGCCGTAGTAGGTGGTTTCGTCATCGTGAGACCAGTCGACACCCAGCCGCTCAGCGTCGAACCAGGTGTCATCGAACACCAGGTCGCCCTGCACCTGGCGCACGCCCTGGCTGGCCAACTGCGCGGCCAGGGCCTGGTAATCGGCAAACTGAACGGTCGGGTCGCCGAGGCCACGCAGGTACAGGTTGCCGGTCAAACGGTCGCCCTGGCGTATGCCATTGCTCAGCAGTTGGGTGGCGAAGCGGTATTGCGGCCCCAGCACGTCCATGGCCGCGGCTGTGGTCAACAGCTTGAGGTTGGACGCGGGCACCAACCGGGTGCGCGGGTTTTGCTGATACAGCGTGGAGCCCGTGCGGGCGTCACGTACCATCAGCGAGACCGTAGCGCCTTGCAGCGCCGGATCGCTCAACAGTTTATCCAGGGTTGCCGGCGTGGAAGTTTGGGAGACGCTGGCGCAGCCGCCCAGTAAAAAACTCAAACCGACCAGCAGGGTGCCGGTGCGTAACCATTTTACAAAGTGCATCGTTGCGTTTTCCATAAGCATGCAATGGCGGCAACGCTAACAGCTCGCTATCAATGTGGCGACCGCTTTCCTGTGGGAGCTGGCTTGCCTGCGATGCAGACAACTCGGTGTATCAGGCAAACCCAGTCGATGCCATCGCAGGCAAGCCAGCTCCCACAGATAAATGAATCAGAAGGTCAAGGTGCTGGATACCGACACCTGCCGCGCATCGCCCATGGACACAAACTGCGTATTCACCGATGAGGTGTAGTAAGTACGATCGAACAGGTTCTTCACATTGAGCTGGAACTTGACCTTCTGCCCTTCAAGCCGGGTGTCATAGCTGGCGAACACATCGGCCACGGTGTAGCTGGGCAGTTCGAAACTGTTGGCCGCGTCCCCTGCCCGCTCGCCGACATAACGCGCCCCGGCGCCGACACGCAGTTGATCGCCGCCCAGGACACTGCCGAAGTCATACACCGCCGACAACGAGCCGGTGCTTTTTGCCACATTCTGCAGGCGATTGCCTTTGAGCTTAGGGTCTTCGGTAACCTCGGCATCGGTGTAGGCATAGCTGCCAATCAGGCTCCATTTATCCGTCAGCTGGCCGCTGGCATCCAGCTCCAGACCGCGAGAGCGCACCTTGCCGGCCACGCTGTACTCCGAGGTCAGGCCCTCGCCTACCTGCACCAACACGTTGCGTTTATCGATCGTGAACAGCGCGGCACTGGCGGTGATGCGCCCCGGCAGGTCGAACTTGGTACCCAGCTCCCAGGCTTTGGATTCTTCCGGCTGCAAACTGCCACTCAACACGGTTTTATTGGCCAGCGGCGCGATGGTGGAGTTGGGTTTGAACGACTCGGTATAACTGCCGTAGAACGACAATTGATCAGTGTAGCGATACACCAGCCCGGCCCGTGGTACCCACTTCTGGCCATTGCCGTCGGTGTTGGCGGTGAACGGCACGCCTTTGCCGGCGTATTGATCGTACATCTGGTAGCGCGCACCGCCGACCAGGATCCATTGATCGTTGAGGTGGATGGCATCCTGGAAGAACAGCGAATCGCTGCGCAGCAGATCGGTCTGGTTGCTGTCCGGCGCGCTGACTTTGGAACCGGCGACTTCATTGCCGTATACCGGGTTGTTGTAATCGAAGGTGCCCCGCGGCGCCTGGCGGATCAGGTCGGCACGGTAGATCTTGCGGTACTCATCGTCCAGGCCGAACACCAGATCGTGCTGCATACCTGCAACATCGACCCTGCCTTCGAGGCTGGCGGTGGCGAAGCGGTCGGTGGTCAACGCGCCCTGGGTACCGTCCATGTTACGGGTCAGGGTGCCGTTGGTGTTGACCTTGACCACGCGCACCTGGCTGGCGTCATAGGTTTCGCGATTCCAGCTGTAGCCGAAGTGAGCTTTCCAGTCGTCGTTCAGATCATGATCGACGGTCAGGCGGTACAGATCGGAGCGACCTTCCATGTTGTTGAACGGTTCATCCAGACGCCGGGTGGCGGGGATGTTCAGCGGGTGGTTGGTCTTGGGATCGATGGCGGTGCCACGGTCGAACGGCGCGAGAAATTCGCGGTGTTCATAGGCCAGCACCACTTGGGTGGTATCGCCGTACCAGGCCAGGGACGGCGCCACCAGGGTCTCGCGATGGGTGCCGTAGTTACGCCAGTAATCTTCGTCTTCATGATCGACAATCAGGCGATAAGCCAGGCCGCTGTCGCCGAGGGGGCCGGTGGTGTCGAGGTTGCCACCACTGCCGTTCTTGCCGCTGCCGAAGGTCGAGCCGCGCGCGGTCAGGGAGGTGGACTGCATCAGCTCAGGCTTTTTGCTGACGATATTGACCACGCCGCCCGGGTCCTGGATGCCATACAACAGCGAGGATGGGCCCTTGAGCACTTCAATACGCTCGGCGGTAGCGTTCATGGCACGGCCCTGCACCACCGGCATACCGTCCTTCATGATCGAGCCGTTACGGTTGTCGCCAAAACCACGCAACATCACCGCGTCCTGAGTACTGCCGAGGGTGTTGGACTGGGTGATGCCGCTGATATTGCCCAGGGCGTCATCCAGGTTGCGCGGTTGCTGGTCGCGCAGCACCTGGGCCGGCACCACGTTGACGGTTTGCGGGGTTTCCAGCAGCAACCCATGGGAGCGCATCACCGAACTGGTGGGCGGCGGCTGATAGCTGGTGCTGTCCTGCGTCGGGTTGGCCGCGCTGATGGTGGTGGCGCCAAGGTTGACCGCGCCGTCGCTGGGCAGCGGCTCCAGGGCCAGGGTGCGGGCGTCGATCTGGCGGAAGGTGAAACCTGTATTGCTCAGCAGACGTTGCAGGGCCTGGGTCGCGCTCATCTGCCCACTGAGCGCCGGGGCATTGAGGCCATAAGGCGCTTCATCGGTGTAGATCACACTGATGCCTGTGACACGGCTGAACTCGCTCAGGGCCTGGGGCAGTGGTTTGGCTGCCAGGGCAAAATTGAACTGGGCGCTTTGCTGCTCCTGCGCACGCGCAACGCTCAAAGGCAGCAAAGCCAGCCCTGACACCGCCAAGACCGAGGCTCCCAGCCACTGTTTTACCCAACCACCCGCCGTTGACTTCATGCTGTGAGAACCCGTGTAGAAAACGCTGTTAATGCGAATAGATCGCAGTTTCATGCACTACACGGATGGGCCGGGGATTTACCTCACATGAATCAGTAAATAATTTCGATCATTGCTTGCCACTCGTCGCGAGACACTCCTTGGCACTCTTCTTCAGCTTCTTGATCAGCCGCTCCTGGCGCAACGCCTCACCCTTGCTCGCGCATTGTTCGGTGTACACCAACGCCACCGCCGGGCTGGACAAGAAAAACCGCGCGCCCTTGCCGCTTTGGTGGCAGGCAAAGCGGCGCACCGGGTCATTGCTGATGCCGCAATACAACGAGCCATTGGCGGCACGCACCAGGTAGACGAACCAGGGTTTGGGTTCTACAGGATCAGTCACAGGGCAATTTCGGCAAACCAGAGGAGCGCCAATCTTATCAACGACCGGCCTGGAATGCCTTCAAGCCTTTAAGCGCCTGGGCCCTCACCGCATTTTTCAGCGCCGGCGACCAGCCCAACAGCAGCCCTTTCAAGCCCAGCGCCTGGCGCGACCATCGCCACAGGTCGAAGTGATCGTGGTGCTCGCAGATCTTGCCGTCGCGAAACACAAAGCGCGCACCGATGTCGTTAACCACCGTATTGCCCGTGGCACTGAACAGGTACGTCGCCACCCAGTGCGCGCTGCCTGTGCTGTCATCACTGCGCACGTGGTCGAAGGTCAGGGAGAAATCCTTTGCCCGCGTGGTGAGCATTCGCCACATATCCCCCGCGTCGCGCCCGCGCAACTCGCCGAAGGCCGGGTCGCTGAACACCACGTCTTCGGTGTAGCAGGCGGCCATGGCTTCGGCATCCAGGCGCTGGAAGGCACTGTAGAACGCGGTGATCAGGGCGTTATGGGCATCACTCATGGGCAGGCTCCGCAGGTTTCGAAAGAATAAGCGCACGATAGGCTGCCCACACCGCGCTGGCTACTGACATTCGCCAGGCAAATGCAGGAGCCTACGGCACCATCCCAGTGCTGCGAGCGTAGGCGAACAGGTCTACATCGGTTGAGATACTCAGCCGCTGCATAGCCGTGCTTTTCTGCTTACTGATGGTAGAGATACTGCGGTTGACCTGTGCCGCAATCTGGCTGACGGTCATGCCGCTGGCCAACATGCGCACCACCTCGCGCTCCTTGCAGGACAATTGCGGCACCTGGGACTGATCGCCCGTACCCGCCTCTACCATTTGCATCCGCAGGGATTCACTGGCGAACGTCTGGCCGGCACACACAGCCTTGATCGCCTGGGGCAGCTCCTTGGCCGAAGCACTTTTGGCCACCACGGCCTTGGCACCATGGGCGAAGGAAGCACGCAGGGTGGCGACGCTGGCGAACATGGTCACCAGAATCACCGGCAACTGCGGATATTGGCGGTGCAACAGGCTCAACAGCCCGTAGCCGTCGGCCTGCTGGCCGCCTGGCATGGCAAAGTCTGTGACGAGCACGTCACACGGGGTTGTCCTCAACAGTTCGAGCAACTGATCGGGGCCGTCGGCTTCCGCGACCACTTTGCACCGGCCATGCGCCTCAATCACGACTTTCTGCCCGATACGCACAATAGGGTGATCGTCAGCAATAATTACTCGAAGCATAGATTCCCACGAATGATGGCAAACTGAATCCGCGCAAAATACCCCCGCTGGCGCTCATCAACAACCGCTAACAAAGTGCTGCTGGCAGTCACGCTCAATGTTCAGTAGCTCACACTTTTTTGCCTACAAAACAATAAGAAAATACCTACAGCAAAGACAAGATCAACGGATTGCAAAACGCTCTGCGCCAACACTACCTCTCAGACTTCAGAGAGGTACTCGAGATAGACGAACAAGCGTGCCAGGAAAAACTCCAATTGCACCTTGTGCGCAGCAACACCCTGGGACTGGACCTGTTCGATCAGCTTCACGGCGCTGGCTTCAAGGCCAGTACCGCCCAAAAACACCAGGCTGCCCACCAATCGATGGAGGCGCTCAGCCGTCAGTGACGAGTTCAACGTCAAGCAGGCATGGCGCAACACGCGGTGGTCTTCCCAGGCCTCGAACAACAGGGTTTCCAACAATTGATCGACGATACGCTCGCTGCCAAACATGGCGACCAACGTGGCACGGGTTGGCCAGCCGGCGAGCGGCGCAACAGCCTTCTGGACGACATACGCGTCATCCACGCCCGGCAGCCAGCGTGCCAAAACGGCGTGCAGCTGTTCAAGGGTCAATGGCTTGAGCAGCCAGGCATCCATGCCGGCGTCGCGGCAACGCTGGGGGCTGTCGTTTTGCAGGTTGGCGGTCAAGGCAATGATCGGCACTCGCCTCTGCCCGTTGTCGCACTCATGCTGGCGAATAGCGCGAGCCATGCTGTAGCCGTCCATGAACGGCATCTGGCAATCACTGATCACCAAGTCGAAGGGCCGGCTGGCAAAGGCCGCCAGCCCGACGTACCCATCGTCGGCCAATTCGTATCCCAACCCCAGTTTCTGCAGCAAACAACCCAGCAACAGGCGGTAGGCTGAATGGTCTTCCACCACCAGCACGCTCAACTGCTGCCAATGAAGCGGGGGGGCACCTTGCGGCTTCAATTTGCGGTTCGCTCCTGCTGTTGAACCTACCAGCGAACCCATCAGTACCTCTATCGTGACTATTGATCCGGCAGTAATCTCCGGCACTGGTGCAATAGCCCTCGAGACCTCTCATGTAGCAAATACCCATTCAGGGGATATCTATAATCTTTTGAGCCTGACCGAGTCGATACAACAACTACGAAAAGCACCACCGCCCCCCTCTCCCGGCACGTCCTTCGCCCCCCCCGCCAATGTCGTATTAGTTGTATTTCCCCCGCGCGCCCCCCTCGCTAGATTGTGCCCACCCCAAAGAGGGACGACTTGCCACTCCCCGGCAAGCGCAAAAAAATCGAGATCGCCTCCAGGCAACCACCCGCCCACACACGACCGGGCGTTGCCCTGGCGTGCCTCAATCTGCCAGCTTGTAATGGAACAATTTGAAATGAAGACCTCTGTATCCCTACTGAGCAGTGCCCTGCTGCTCGCTATAACGTCATCCGCTTTCGCCGCCAGCAGCGTCGACCTGACTGTCAAAGGGTTGATCACGCCCAGCGCCTGCACACCCAACCTGCCGGGTGACGTCGATCTTGGAAAAATCGCCGCAAAAGATCTGAATCAAGACAGCTATACGCCGCTTGAGAAAAAGACCCTGCAACTGAGCGTCAATTGCGACGCGGCGACGCTGTTTGCAATCCATCCCGTCGACAATCGAGCCGGTTCCGCCGCGTCCGGCTTCGCCTTTGGCCTGGGCTTGATCAACGAAACCCAGAAGCTCGGCCTGTATCAGTTGACGTTCAGCAACCCCGTCACTGAAACACCATCCACCCTGATTGCAATGTACAACTCCGAGGGCCGATGGACAGACCTCCTTACGGATGAGGCCATTGCCCCCAACGATCTGGTGGCGCTGGGCAGCCGCGGTGAGAACGGTTGGGCCCCCCACCCGATCAAAGACGCGCTCATGGATATGACGCTGCACACCTTGATTGCACCTGCAAGAAACCTGACCTTGACTAGCGAAGTGGCAATCGACGGCTCCGCGACCTTTGAAGTGAAGTACCTGTAAATGGACGTTTCCCAGATGAAGCCCCGCCTGCCCCTGTTGAGCGGCGCGCTGTTGCTCACCATGACGTCATCCGCTTTCGCTGCCAGCTCCGTGGACCTGACCGTCAAGGGCTTGATCACACCGAGTGCCTGCACCCCGAACCTGCCAGGGGCTGTGGACTATGGAAAAGTCGCAGCAAAAGATCTGAACCTCGACAGCCATACCTGGCTTGAGGACCAGACATTACAACTGAGCGTGAATTGCGAGGCGGCGACGCTGTTTGCCATCAAGCCCATCGACAACCGAGCCGGCTCCTCAACGTTTGGCGCCTACGGCCTGGGTGTAGCCAACGGCACAGAAAAGCTCGGCGGGTACCAACTGATGTTCAGTAACCCCGTCGCCGAAACACCTTCGACCTTGCTCTACCAGTACGAACAGCGCCCCTGGGCGCCGCTCTATCCGGAGGACCCGCTGCAAGACGATATGTTGGTGGCCCTGGGCAGCCGTGCCGATTCCGGCTGGGCCCCGCACCCCGTGCAGAACGCGCTCATGGACATCACCGTGCGCACTGCCATTGCACCCGCCAACGGCTTGAGCCTGGCCAACGAAGTGGCGCTGGACGGCTCCGCAACTTTTGAAGTTCTGTACCTGTAACCCATCATCTTCGTACTAAGGAAGGTTCAAACGATGACTTACTTAAGAGCCACGCCCCTGGCCGTCCTATTGTTGACCATCTCGCCTCTCACACTGGCCGCCAGCAGCCTGGACCTCACCGTCAAAGGCATCATCACGCCAAGCGCCTGCGCGCCAGAGGTCTCCGGCGGTGGCAATGTCGACTTCGGCAAGGTGTCGGTCAAGGATCTCAATAGCGACACCTACACCGACCTGCCCCGAGAAACCATGCTCTTGAGCGTGCATTGCGAAGGGCCGACGTTTTTTACCCTGAACACCATCGACAACCGCGCCGGCACCACCGCCAGCCACTTCAGCTGGCACGGCCTGGGCATGACCCCCAACGATGAAAAAGTCGGTGATGCCGGGCTTGGCCTCTACCAGCCGGTGGCCGACGACGTGCCGGTACGCACCATCGTCTCAAGGGATGGCGGCGCAACCTGGATGCCCTCCGTGATGCTCAGCCACACCGTGCTGACAGCGGTCGCCAACAACGACGGCGTGGTACCGATTGCGATCCAGAAGCTGGAGGCCGAGATCCGCCTGATCACTCACATCGCGCCCGCCAGCAACCTGACACTGACCGACGATGTGCCTATCGACGGTCACGCCACCGTGCAAGTCAATTACCTCTAAGGATAAGGAGACCCGATGAATATTCGATTGACCACGCTGGCCGCCAGCGTACTTCTGCTCAACTCAGCCACTGCCTTCGCTGCCTCCAGCGTCGACCTGACCGTCAAGGGGCTGATCGTGCCCAGCGCCTGTATACCCAGCCTGTCCGGTGGAGGTGTGATCGACCATGGCAAGATTTCCGCTAAAGATCTGAAACCTGACAACCCGACAGTCATTGGCAACCATACCCTGATCCTGGCCGTCAATTGCGATGCGCCGATCCAATTCGCCCTGCACTCGATCGATAACCGTGCATCCTCAGGTATCTCTTCGAGTTACGGCCTGGGCTTTATCAATGACACCCAGAAGCTGGGGGGATACAGCCTCACGCTTGCCAATCCACTGGCCGAGGATGGTGTAGTGGTGCAACCCATTGCATCGTCCGACCAAGGTAATACCTGGTTCAAAGAAAAGTTCTGGGATCCGGGCCTGTACATGTCGATCGCCGCAATGGATGACGACAGCCAGCCGCTACCTGTCAAAGACCTGCTGGTCGATCTGCAAGTGCAGACCTTCATCATGAGCACTGCCGGCATGGACCTCAGCAATGAGGTGACCATCGACGGCTCCGCCACCCTTGAAGTGAAGTACCTGTAACCCATGGCCGCCCACCCCTCGAACGCCGGCAGGCATGGGCTGCGCCTGGCGTTGCGCGTGCTCACGGCATGGGGGCGAAACGTGGCCATCGTGCTTGGCCTGGCCGCGATGACCGATACCCACGCAGCCTCGACCGTCGACCTCACGGTGACCGGCCGGGTGACACCGGATGCCTGCCACATCGAGCTGATGAATGACGGCATCATCGAGCATGACAAGATCCCCGCACATAGCCTCAACGTAGACGAGTTCACCGTGCTGCCCAGCCAGCTACTCGAACTGCATGTGCTCTGCGCCAGGCCCATGCTGTTTGCCTTGGTAGGCATCGACAATCGCGCCGACTCCTCGCTGGCCCCCGACTTTTTCTACGGACTGGGCAGAAACATCCACGCCCCCGAGGAGCGTCTCGGCTCCGTAGCGTTGTCCTATCGCAACGTAGTGGGCGATGCGCAGCCCATGCAGGTATTGGCCTCCACCAACAACGGGGAAACCTGGTCACCGGACCCCAACGCCTATCCAAGATCCTATATGGCCTTTGCACTGCTGGGCGACCGTCAACCGGACTTCATCAGCCAACTGACCGCGGAGCTTCAGGTGGTCACCGCCATCAATTTTTCGCAGTACCTGACGCTGGACCAGGAAGTCCCCCTCGACGGCTCCATCGTCCTGGATTTGCGTTACCTCTGACCGATACCTTTTGGCCTAATGGAAAACCCGTCATGACGACGACATTCTCAAACACCGCTGTCGGCCTTATCGCCCTGCTGCTGATACTCGGCAATCAAGTCAAAGCCGACGGGATGGTACCGGACACCTCCGTGGTGATCGTGTTCGAAGCCGAAGGCGAAGCGGCAGTGTCGGTGACCAACACCGACAGCCAACTCGCGCTGCTGCATGTGACCTTGCAGGATATTCCGGAAGACACCGAGCCGCTGCTGGTGGTGACACCGCCGCTGTCACGGGTCGAGGCGTCTAAATCCCAGTTGGTGCGCTTCATCCTGCAAAACCGGAAGCCGTTGCTCACCCAACGGCTTAAACGCGCAGTGTTCGAAGGCATGCCCCAAGGCCGTGCCGCGACCGCCGCCGGGCATGCCCGCGTGGGCGTGACCGTGCGCCAGAACTTGCCGGTGATCGTGCATCCCAGAGGCCTTGCCCCCAACCGCACGCCTTGGACCGACCTGACCTGGACCTTGCGCGACGGCCAGTTGCAAGTACGTAACGACACGCCCTATGTAGTGCGCCTGGCGCAGGAACTGCTGCTGTTGCCCGGCAACGGCAGGGCGATGCTGCCGCGCACTTACGTGCTGCCCGGCGAAGCCTTGAGCGTGCCGGCCAGCGGCGGGCAGGCCAACACGGTCAGGTTGCAGCCGGCCACTGTGTACGGCTTTGCGGTGAAAGCCTACGACGCACCGATCACCCTCTGACTGAAAACCGCAGGCGTCGCACCCCTGACCGCCGCCTGAATAACGAAGTGACGGCTCATTGACCGTCACCAGAACGCCTGGGCACACGGGGCCCGCGCGTTCACTACTCGAGTACCTTGCGTGAAAACAGTATTGAGTTACCGTGACGGCGAAGCCGTGCCCGACATCCCTGCCAACTCGACCTTGCCGCTGGTGTTGCTGCTGTGCGCGCTGATGCCCGCCAAGGCATGGGCCGAAAACTCCAGCGCCTCCAGCTTCGACGCCCAGACCTTGCATCAACGCGGCATTGATCCACAGCTGGCCAGCCTGCTGCTGGCAGCACCGCGCTTCGCCACCGGGCAACACACGGTCAATCTGCGGGTCAATGGTCAGCGACGCGGCCGGCTGGATGTGACCTTCGATCAGCAAGGCAACCCGTGCTTCGACCGCGAATTGCTGGACGCCGCCAACCTGGTGATCCCGAATGAAACGGCAGGTTGTCACGATTTTCTTGCGCAATATCCGCAAACCCTGGTTGAACCGGACCCGGCGACGCTGACGGTGTCACTGGTGGTACCCACCGAGGCGCTGCGCCCCATACAGCAGGATATCTCGGGGTACGAAACCGGCGGGTTTGCCGGGCTGCTCAACTACGACCTCAGTGGTTTCTACAACCGCTTCGGCGATGACACCAGCCGCTTTGGCTCGGCCAACACCGAGGTGGGGTTCAATGCCGGCGATTGGATCGTGCGCAGTCGCCAAGTACAGACCTGGCAGGATGGCCTGTCACGCAGCACCCACTTGCAAGCCTATGCCCAGCGCACCTTCGCCAGCCACCAGGCGGTGCTGCAGGCTGGGCAAATCAACCTGTATAACCCGGTACTGTCCGGCGCGCAGATTACCGGGGTGCAGGTGCTTACCGAGCAAGCCCTTCAAGAACAGGGCCAGGGTGCGCTGATCCAGGGCATTGCCAACAGCCCTGCCCAGGTGGAGGTACGACAGAACGGTGCGTTGATTCACTCCACCGTCGTGCCCGCTGGCCCCTTTACCCTGCCCGATGTACGTCGCTTGAATACGCGCTCGGACGTCGAGGTCACGGTCAAGGAAAGCGCCGGGGGTGAGCGGCGCTTCACCGTACCGGCGGCCATGCTCGGCCTTGGGTTGCCAGCACCGGGTTACTCCGTGGCCGCGGGCCGGGTGCGGAATGTGGGCGACGCCAAAGGCGAGGATCCGTGGGTGGTCAGTGGCGGCTGGACCGGTGCGCTGCACCCGCAGTTGACCCTGGGCACTGGTGTACTGGCAGCCAGCGAATACCGCTCGGTGGGCGCCAGCCTGGGCTGGTTGCCGTGGGTGGACAGCCAGATCCAACTGTCCACACAGCTGTCCAACACCCAGGCGTGGGAAAAGGTTTCGGGCGTACAGACCGACCTTTCCTGGTCCCAGCGCCTGGGCGAGCAGTGGTCGATCAGCGCCGCCAATTCCTGGCGCAGCATCGGCTATCGCGAACTTGAAGAAAGCACGTATGAGCGTGATGACAGCAACCGCGACGCCCGTTATCGCGACCAACAAAGCCTCAACCTGGGCTGGTCGCATCCGCTGCTGGGTGCGTTCAGCGCCGGGGTTGCGCGCTCGGCCAACTTCGCTGGCGACAGCAGCAGCCGTGCGCTGGCCTCTTGGGGCACGAGCATCGGCGCTGTGTCACTGTCGGCCAGTGCCGAGTGGCAAATGGGCGGTAGCCAGCAACAGGACAACGCGGTGTACCTCAATATCAGCGTGCCGTTGGGCGAAAGTCGCCGGCTACGTAGCTGGGTGCGCAATTCCGGCGGTGAGAACCGCACCGGCCTGGGCCTCACCGAACAGATCGACGACCAACTCAGCTATCGCGTCAGCGCCGAACACGACAGCAGCGACCATCAAGTGGAAACCACGCTGGGCGTCTCGGTACTGCCGCGTTACAGCCAGCTCGATTTCAGCTACAGCCGCGCTGATGCCGAACGCTCCAGTTATCAAGGCGGCGCTCGCGGCGGTGTGGTGATACATGGCGACGGCGTGACTTTTTCACCCTACCCGGTGCGCGACACCTTTGCCCTGGTGTCGGTCGGCGATATGAGTGGCATCAAGCTAAGTACCCCCAGCGGCGCGGTGTGGACCGACTGGCAAGGCCAGGCCGTGGTGCCGCAAGTCGCCGCCTACGGGCGCAGCCCAGTGGAAGTGCAGACACGTTCACTGCCGCGCAATGCCGACATCAACAATGGCCTGGCGATGATCTCGGCCGGACGCGGCGCCGTTGACCGAGTCGAATTTGGCATCAGCTTGACCCGTCGCATATTGCTCACCGTCAGCACCGACCAGGGTACACCTCTGCCTGCCGGAGCCTCAGTCAGCAGCGCCAGCGGCGAGTTCGTCACCTTGGTGCAGGACGCCAGCCAGGTGTTTCTACCCAACGTGCTGGACCAATCGACGCTGTGGATAACCACACCCGATGGCGGTCGATGCGAATTGCGTTACTCCCTGCCGGAAAAAGCCGACCCCACGGTGTACTTCGAAACTGCTCCCGCGCGTTGCCACGCGCCTTGAGGATCCCCGTCATGCCCTTCGCAACATGTATGCGCCAACTGTGCCTGTGGTTATTGATCGGCGGGGCCGGCACCGCCCACGCCTTGGAAGAATGCCAACTGAATGTCAGCGAATCCCTGATCGATTTCGGCTTGATGAGCCGCCTGGCACAAAGCGACAGTGCGCTGGAGCGCTTGCTTGGCGAGCGGCGCCTGAGCGTGACCATCAACTGTCCGCAAGCGCAAGATTTGAGCCTGTTCTATCGCGCACTGGCCGCTAGCCCGCAGCGCCTGCAATTTACCCCGCATGGCAGCTATGCCATCGAAGCCGGCAACGCCGTGCTCGATGGTCGCGCCGTAGAGTTGGGGCTGCTACCTGCTGCGGGCCAGGCGCCCGTGGCCAATGGCGCGGTGCTGGAATGGCGTTCCGGCCATGGCATCGCGCCGGTCGCACACGGTGCGGTGCTCAGGGGCAACACCCTGTCGTTGCAACTGACGCTGCGCGCCTGGGCCGACCCCGCTGCCACTCAAGTGCGCGACAACACCACCTGGGAAGTTTCCGGGATGTTGTACAGCGCACAAAACGGACGCTACCGGGAACTGACCGTGCGCGCGCACTTTGCGCCCATCGCCTGCCTGCCGACATTATCCGACCAGGGCGTAGTGGACTACGGCACCCTGTATGCCAAAGACCTAAATACCACCACTGAAACACCGCTGCCCATTCGCACACTGCGCCTGAGTGTGACCTGCGATGCGCCGATCCGCTTTGCTCTGCGCATGAAAGACAACCGCGACGGTTCGGCCACGGGCGGTACCGATGAAACCGCTTATGGATTGGACCTGGATGCCAGTCGCAACAAAATCGGGCGATTTTACCTGACTATCGACCCGGCCGAATTCAGCGCCGACACCTTGCCCGCGCTGTACCGCACCGACTCCACCAGCAACGGCGTGGCGTGGAGCAGTTCCACCGCGCGGCAAATCCCCATGGCCGCCAACAGCCTGCTGGGGTTTACCGACACGACGGGCGTCACCACCGGCCCGGTGGCCATCCAGACCCTGACCGGCACGATGCGTCTCAAGTCTTACCTTGCCCCCATGCAAAGCCTGGATCTTCGCGAGGTGGTGCATATCAATGGTTCCGGCACTATCGAAATCGTCTACCCCTGACCCGTCACTGTGAGGAACTCGTCCCGTGAAAACCCGCCTCTTTACCAGTCTGTTGCTGTTGACCAGCACGCCCTCTGTGCTAGCCGCCTCGGCGGTGGACCTGAGTGTCAAAGGCTTGATCACTCCCTCCGCCTGCTTGCCGCAGTTCCCCGGCGGCGCCCTGATTGACTACGGCAAGATTGCCCAACAGGACTTGCACCTGGCGACCGCCACGCGCCTGCCCGTCAAGACCCTGACCGTCGGCATCGCCTGCACGGGCACGGTTCGCTTTGCCCTGCGCATGCGCGACAACCGCGACGGCTCGGCCATGGTCGACAGCGAGATTTACTACGGCCTGGGGTTCGATATCAGCGGCAATCGCCTGGGGGTCTACTCCATGACCTTCGACCCACGACAGACCCAGGCCGGCAACATTGCGCAGATCTACGGCACCGAGTCCACTACCGGGGGACTGGCGTGGCGCACGTCCAACCTCAACCCCATCGACATAGGCTCCAGGAGCTACCTGGGCTTTACCGATGTGGAGGGCAGTGTCAGCGGGCCCGCGGCCATCGGTTTAATGCTGAGCACCGTCACCGTGCAGACGGTGATCAATGCTCGACAAAACCTGGACCTGAGCGTGGAAACCCCGCTCGATGGTTCGGCCACTCTGGAAGTGGTTTACCTCTAGAGCTTCTCGCTGGTGACCTGTACGTAGCGCGCACGACCGGCGCCCAGACCCGCGACAATCGCGCCCAGGCCGATCACCGCGAAGATCCAGCCGATAGCCGCCCAGCCGCCAGTCCAGTCATGCACCAGGCCAACCGCAAACGGGCCCATTGACGCCAGGGTGTAACCGATACCCTGGGCCATGCTCGACAGGTTGGCGGCGACGTGAGCGTCACGCGAGCGCAGCACGATCAAAGTCAGCGCCAGGCTGAAGGTGCCGCCCTGCCCCAGACCGAGCAGAATCGCCCAGCCCCATAAACCGTCCAGCGGCGCATACAGGCAACCGAACAGGCCACCGAGGGTCAGCAGCATCACCACCACAATCGCCAGGCGCTGGTCCTTGCCTCGGGTGGCCAACCACGGTGCGGCCAGGGAACTGAGCAGTTGCACGATGATGGAGCCTGAGAGCGCCAACCCGGCTTCGGTAGCACTCAGGCCACGTCCGATCAGGATTGACGGCAACCAGCCAAACACAATGTAGGCCAGGGACGATTGCAGGCCCATGTACAAAGTCACCTGCCAGGCGAGCGGGTCACGCAGCAAGCCTCTGACCCGGTAAGCCACCTGATGGGCACCGTGCTTTTGCCCCACTTGTGGCAACCAGAACAAGGCCGCCAGCAACGCCGGAATAACCCAAAAACCCAGACCGATGGCCCAGCTGTCTGCGAAATATTGGCTCAGGGGTACCGTGGCTCCCGCAGCCAACGCAGCCCCTAGACACAACGCCATGGTGTAGACGCCGGTCATGGCGCCCGCCTGCCTGGCAAAATCGCGCTTGACGATGCCCGGCAGCAACACGCCAATGATGCCGATACTCGCACCGGCAATCAGGCTGCCGGCGAACAGCCCCACTTCACCGAACGAACTGCGCAGGATAATCCCCGCGGCCAGGGTCAGCAGAATGCCCAGCACCACGCGCTCGGCGCCAAAACGTCTGGCCAGGATCGGCGCAGTGGGCGCGAACAGGCCCAGGCACAAGACCGGCAAAGTGGTCAGCAACCCGGCCTTCGCCGCAGATAACCCAAGGCTGCTGGAGACTTCAGCCAGCAGTGGCGACATGCTCGACAGCGCCGGCCGCAGGTTCAACGCCACCAGTACCAGGCCCAGCAGCAGGAGCCACGGGCGAACCACCCGCGGATGGGCCTGCTGAACGGCCTCGTCATCGGCTTCGGCGTCGATCAACAGTTCTTCGAGTTCAGTCGTACGTTTGGCTTCAAGGTTCATTGATCAACTGCCGGCAGAGGGATTTGGCACGTTCGGGGTCTTGATTTTCTACCGCGTCGAGCAAGGCGATATGCAGGTCGAATACAGCCTGGCGATGCGGTGAGATGTTCAGGGCCTGACGTAACTGGGCGCCGACGAGGCTATTCGCAGTTGCCTGCAAAGGCAACGCACCAGAGTGCCTGGGTAGCAAAAGAAGCAGCAGAGTGGCTATGCCAAGGTATTTGCGCGGTTTCACTCATATCGTCAACACGAAGCCAGAGGCGCTCAAGGCTTGCTAGCCGAAAAACAATAACCCCGGCACCAGGCCGGGTTTATGTGTTCAACCATTGATCAATGCAGTATCTGGCTCAAGAACAACTTGGTCCGGTCATTCTGCGGGTTGTCGAAGAAGTCATTCGGCGCCGCCTGCTCCACAATCTCGCCCTTGTCCATGAAGATCACGCGGTTGGCCACGGTGCGCGCAAAGCCCATTTCGTGAGTCACGCACAACATGGTCATGCCGTCTTCGGCCAGGCCAATCATGGTGTCCAGAACCTCTTTCACCATTTCCGGGTCGAGTGCCGAGGTCGGCTCGTCGAACAGCATGATTTTCGGTTTCATGCACAAGGCACGGGCGATGGCCACACGCTGTTGCTGGCCGCCGGACAGTTGCCCCGGAAACTTGTGGGCCTGCTCTGGAATGCGTACACGTTCAAGGTAGTGCATGGCAATTTCCTCTGCCTTGCGCTTGGGCATCTTGCGCACCCACATCGGCGCCAGCGTGCAGTTTTGCAGGATGGTCAGGTGTGGGAACAGATTGAAGTGCTGGAACACCATGCCCACTTCACGGCGGATCGCTTCGATCTGCTTGAGGTCGTTGGTCAACTCCACGCCATCGACCACGATGCGGCCTTGCTGGTGCTCTTCCAGGCGGTTGAGGCAGCGAATGGTGGTGGACTTGCCCGAGCCCGACGGCCCGCACAGCACAATACGCTCGCCCTGCTTGACGTTGAGATTGATGTCTTTCAACACGTGGAACTGGCCGTACCACTTGTTGACGCCCTGCATCTGAATAATGCCTTCAGGGCTCACCGGCTGTTTGATTGCTTGGCTCATTAAAACAACTCCTAACGCTTGTGGCCGGTGTCGAGCTTGCGTTCCAGATGCATGGAATAGCGCGACATACCAAAACAGAAAATCCAGAAAACCAGGGCGGCAAACACGTAGCCTTCAGTGGCCATGCCCAGCCATTTGGGGTCGGCGGCGGCTTGCTTGACGCTGTTGAGCAGGTCGAACAGGCCAATGATGATCACAAGGCTGGTGTCCTTGAACAGTGCGATGAACGTATTGACGATGCCCGGTATCACCATCTTCAAGGCTTGCGGCAAGATCACCAGGCCCATGCTGCGCCAGTAACCCAGGCCCATCGCCGCAGCCGCTTCGTATTGCCCCTTGGGGATCGCCTGCAAGCCACCGCGCACCACTTCAGCCACATAGGCCGACTGAAACAGAATCACGCCGATCAGGGCACGCAACAGCTTGTCGAAGTTCATGCCCTCGGGCAGAAACAACGGCAACATCACCGATGACATGAACAGCACCGTGATCAACGGCACGCCACGCCAGAACTCGATGAAGGTCACGCAAACCACCCGAATCGCCGGCATGTTCGAACGCCGTCCCAACGCCAGTACAATGCCCAACGGCAAGGCGCCGGCGATGCCCACCGTGGCGATCACCAGGGTCAGCATCAAGCCGCCCCATTGGCTGGTCGCCACGTTGCTCAGCCCGAACACGCCGCCATGCAGCAAGCAGTAGGCAATGATCGGGTACAGCAGCAAAAAGCCCAGGCCGTAGATCGCCTTGCGTGGAAAACGCGAGATGAACAACGGCGCCACGCCAACGATGGCCAGCCATACCGTCATGTCCACGCGCCAGCGCAGGTCGACGGGGTAATAGCCATACATGAACTGTCCGAAGCGCTGCTGGATGAACACCCAGCAGGCGCCCTCTTTGGTGCAATCGGCGCGCGTGGTGCCGACCCAGTTGGCGTCCAGAATCGCCCAATGCAGGATCGGCGGCACCACCAGGTACACCAGGTAGATCGCCAGCAAAGTCAGCAGCGTGTTAAGCCAGCTTGAGAACAGATTGGCGCGCATCCAGGCCACCGGCCCGAAGACTTTGTCCGGGGGTGGCATATCAGGTTTGAACGTATGCGTAGTCATGGGCGTTTCCTCACCGCTCGATCAGCGCAATGCGCTTGTTGTACCAGTTCATCAGCAGGGAAATGCTGATGCTGATCGCCAGGTACACGCTCATGGTGATGGCAATGACTTCGATGGCCTGGCCGGTCTGATTGAGCACCGTGCCGGCAAACAGCGAAACCATTTCCGGATAACCGATACCAGCGGCCAACGAGGAGTTTTTCGCCAGGTTCAGGTATTGGCTGGTCAACGGGGGAATGATCACGCGCAAGGCTTGCGGGATGATGACCTTGCGTAGCGTAGGCCCCGGGCGCAGGCCCAGCGAGCGTGCCGCTTCAGTCTGGCCATGGCTGACGGACTTGATGCCCGAACGCACGATCTCCGCAATGAAGGCCGCCGTGTACACGGTCAGTGCCAGGGTCAATGCCAGCAGTTCCGGAATCAGTACCCAGCCGCCGACGAAGTTGAAGCCGGCAAGCCTGGGCATTTCCCAATGCAGCGGTGCGCCGAAGATCAACCCGCACAACGTCGGGATCACAATCAATAGCGCCAGGCCCGTCCAGAATTTATGGAACGGTACGCCTGTCGCTTCAAAGCGCTTGTTGGCCCAGCGGGTCATCAGCACGATAGCCACGATAGCGACCACCACGCTGGCGACAAACGGCCAGAACCCATCGGCCGCCAGCGCCGCCGGCATGTTCAGGCCGCGGCTGCTGACGAAGAACATGTCACCAAAGTTATGGCTGTTGCGCGGCCCCGGCATGGTCAGGAACACCGCGAAATACCAGAACAGAATCTGCAGCAGCGGCGGAATGTTGCGGAAAACTTCCACATAGACCGTCGCCAGCTTGTTGATCATCCAGTTGGGCGACAGGCGCGCCACGCCGATGATGAAACCGAGCAGGGTTGCCAGCACCACACCAATGACCGTCACCAGCAAGGTATTGAGCAAGCCGATCACAAACACCCGGGCGTAGCTGTCCGATTCGGTGTAGTCGATCAAATGCTGCGCGATGCCAAAGCCGGCACTGCGCTCAAGAAAGTCGAAGCCGGAGGTGATGCCCCGGTGTTGCAGGTTGGTCTGGGTGTTGTGAAACAGGTACCAGCCCAGCGAGACCACCGCCACAATGGTGATGATCTGGAAGAGCCACGCGCGCACTTTGGGATCGCTGAAGCTGAGCTTCTGCTTGGGTGCGCCGATGAGATTTTGCATGGAATGCCCCGCAAGGAATGGAACAGAACATCACCCGGCGGTTGGCCCACCGGGTGATAGAACCATCAGCGATCAGCGCACAGGAGGTGCGTACTGGATACCGCCGTTGTTCCACAGCGCGTTCAGGCCACGGTCGATTTCCAGCGGGGTGCTCTTGCCCAGGTTGCGCTCGAACATTTCGCCGTAGTTACCCACTTGCTTGACGATCTGTACGACCCAATCCTTCTTCACTTTCAGGTCTTTGCCGTATTCGCCGTCGGCACCGAGCAGACGCGCAACGTCGGGGTTCTTGGTGGACTTGGCCTCAGCTTCAACGTTCTTCGACGTCACACCGGCCTCTTCGGCGTTGAGCATGGCGTAGCCCACCCAGCGCACGATAGCCAGCCACTCGTCGTCACCGTTACGCACCACCGGACCCAGTGGCTCCTTGGAAATGGTTTCCGGCAGCACCACATAGTCTTTCGGCGCCGCCAGCTTGCTGCGCTGGGCGAACAGTTGCGACTTGTCGGAAGTCAGCACGTCGCAACGCCCGGACTCCAGCGACTTGGCGCTTTCATCAGACGTGTCGAAGGTGATCGGGGTGTACTTGAGGTTGTTGGCGCGGAAGTAGTCGGAAACGTTCAGCTCAGTGGTAGTACCCGCCTGGATGCAGATGGTTGCACCGTCCAGTTCCTTGGCACTTTTCACGCCGAGCTTGTTGTTGACCAGAAAGCCGATGCCGTCGTAGTAGGTGATGAAGCCCGGGAATTTCAGGCCCATGCCCGCATCGCGGGAACTGGTCATGGTGGTGTTGCGCGACAGGATGTCGACTTCGCCCGATTGCAGCGCGGTGAAACGCTCCTTGGCGTTCAACTGGCTGAACTTGACCTTGGTGGCGTCACCAAAAACCGCAGCGGCCACGGCACGGCAGTAGTCAGCGTCAATCCCGAGGATCTTGCCGCTGGCATCCGGCACCGAGAAACCCGGCAAGCCGTCACTTACGCCGCATTGCACAAAGCCTTTTTTCTGCACGGCATCCAGGGTGGCACCCGCCTGGGCTAAACCACTGACACCCAGTACAGCCGCCGCTGTGACGATGGCCAGGGTGGACTTCAATACCTTCATTACATACCTCCAGTTGCTCTTGTTGTGTCCAAGCTCCAACCTCAGCGCACCCTTATGAGGCGATATCGACCCGTGTTAGCTTTTTTTGGGGTCAAGCAGCATGAGGTTTTTGCGGTAATTCCAGTTGCTTTCCCACCGGCGGCAGTCACTGATAGTGTTACCGCCCTGGGAGAGTTCTGACATCCACCTACACATAGCAAGGCGCGTACCAGAGTGCTGGCCGAGTCGCTGCCCGTCCTGTTCAGTGGTAAAAGATTCAACCTTGCGACATTCTCTTAACAGATCAACCTGTCGCGCACCGTCCCGACGCCCCCAATCCAAGCGTGCGCACATATATGGAGCAGACATGACCGACCCCTTGATTCTTCAGCCCGCCAAGCCCGCAGACGCCTGCGTTATCTGGTTGCATGGCCTGGGTGCCGATCGCTACGACTTCCTGCCGGTGGCCGAGGCGCTGCAGGAAAGCTTGCTGACCACCCGCTTCGTTTTGCCCCAGGCGCCGATGCGCCCGGTGACCATCAACGGCGGTTATGAGATGCCGAGCTGGTACGACATCAAGGCCATGAGCCCGGCACGTTCGATCAGCCTGGAAGAACTGGAAACCTCGGCCAACATGGTCACGGATTTGATCGAGGCACAAAAGAGAACCGGAATAGACGCTTCGCGAATTTTTCTCGCGGGTTTCTCCCAGGGTGGCGCAGTGGTTTTCCACACGGCGTTCAAACACTGGGAAGGTCCATTGGGTGGCGTAATTGCCCTCTCCACGTATGCACCGACCTTTGACGATGAGCTGGAGTTGTCCGCCAGCCAGCAACGCACTCCCGCCCTCTGCCTGCACGGCCAGTACGATGAAGTGGTGCAGAACGCCATGGGTCGTAGCGCCTACGAGCATTTAAAGAGCCGTGGTGTCACCGTGACATGGCAGGAATACCCAATGGGCCACGAAGTGTTACCCGAAGAGATACGCGATATCGGCACCTGGCTGGCTGAGCGCCTGCGCTGAAACCCGCGTTTATGTAGCCGTATGACAGACGCACTACGCCGCGCCCGATTCTTGCATTACACTGGCCGGCGTACATTCCTTAACCAATTAATGAGATGACCGTGCTCAAAGCACTCAAGAAGATGTTCGGCAAAAGCGAGGCTGAGCCGCTCGCGCCTGTTCCCAGTGCTCCTGCCCCGAAGCCCGGCAACCGCAATGACGGTCCACAGCCTGGCCGGACCGCGCCTGCCGCCTCACCGAAAAAACCCACGGTGACGCCGCCTGAACAGGTAACGCCTGCCGAGGCCGCCCCAGCACCTGCGGCCAAACCTCGTCGCGAACGCGCGCCCAAGCCGCCGGTGACCCCGTGGAAACTCGAAGACTTCGTCGTCGAACCCCAGGAAGGCAAAACCCGCTTCCACGACTTCAAGCTGGCCCCAGAACTGATGCACGCCATCCAGGACCTGGGCTTCCCGTACTGCACGCCGATCCAGGCGCAGGTGCTGGGCTTCACCCTGGCGGGCAAAGACGCCATCGGCCGCGCCCAGACCGGTACCGGCAAGACCGCCGCATTCCTGATCTCGATCATCACCCAGCTGCTGCAAACGCCGCCGCCCAAAGAGCGCTACATGGGTGAACCGCGCGCGCTGATCATCGCCCCGACCCGGGAGCTGGTGGTGCAGATCGCCAAGGACGCCGCCGACCTGACCAAGTACACCGGCCTCAACGTGATGACGTTCGTCGGTGGCATGGATTTCGACAAACAGCTCAAGCACCTCGAAGCCCGCCACTGCGACATTTTGGTTGCCACCCCGGGCCGCCTGCTGGACTTCAACCAGCGCGGCGACGTACACCTGGATATGGTCGAAGTAATGGTGCTGGACGAAGCCGACCGGATGCTCGACATGGGCTTTATCCCGCAAGTGCGCCAGATCATTCGCCAGACTCCGCCGAAAACCGAGCGCCAGACCCTGCTGTTCTCCGCAACCTTCACCGAAGACGTGATGAACCTCGCCAAGCAGTGGACCACCGACCCGTCCATCGTCGAGATCGAGGCGCTGAACGTCGCCAGCGAAAACGTCGAGCAACACATCTACGCCGTGGCCGGTGCCGACAAGTACAAGCTGCTCTACAACCTGGTCAACGACAATGGCTGGGAACGCGTGATGGTCTTTGCCAACCGCAAGGACGAAGTGCGCCGCATCGAAGAACGCCTTGTGCGCGACGGCGTCAATGCTGCGCAACTGTCGGGCGACGTGCCGCAGCACAAGCGCATCAAGACCCTGGAAGGCTTCCGCGAAGGCAAGATCCGCGTGTTGGTGGCTACCGATGTAGCCGGTCGCGGTATTCATATCGACGGCATCAGCCACGTGATCAACTTCACCTTGCCGGAAGTGCCGGACGACTATGTGCACCGCATCGGGCGTACCGGGCGCGCGGGCGCGGCGGGTGTGTCGATCAGCTTTGCCGGGGAGGATGACTCGTATCAGTTGCCGTCAATCGAGACGCTGCTGGGGCGCAAGATCAGCTGTGAGACACCGCCGACGCACTTGCTGCGAGCTGTAGAACGCAAACGGCCGTAAGGTTGAACCAATGCCAGTCATCGAGCCTGACTGGCATTTTTTATGCGCCCACTGTCTTGTCCTGATCAGTCACTATCGCCCAGGTCACTCCAGACAGGCTGACGAACACGCATAGTCTCTTTTCGAAATTCCCCATAGAACTGAAAACTGCTCCCCGGCATGTCTGCCAGCCCCAGGCTTATGGGGCGCGGCTGTGGCTGCTGCTGGCGCTGTGACTGCTCGTCGTCGGCCGATGGCTGAGCTTGCAGGCTCTTGATTCGCGCATCCAAGCCACGACCGAAGTTAGTCCATCTGAGTACCGAGCGGGCACCGCCGAAAAGTTGACTGGCAGTGGTTATCTTGGCGGGGACAGCGAGCGAGTAAGACAACCCCGTCGCGTTTTTGCCTGCCGCAACGAGCCCGCTGCCGAGGGGGCTGGAGAAGAATCCAATGGTCTTTTCAGATGACCTGCCCGCTGCGGCTGCAAAAGCTTTAGCCCCCAATGTGACAGAAAGGCCGACACTGGCAACAACGCCAACACTGGAGAACCCGAAAGACGCCCATCCAAGGTTCTTGATGTGCTGCGAACGATCCCACCCCATTTGCTTGTCGACGGCCTCGATACTCAGCCCTGTAATCCCCAGCGTGCCGCCTACCGAGCTAGAGCCCGTAGCGATGACGCCCAGAATATTTGCCGCCTTTACCCCCCCTTTAGCGAGCGCCGCCGCCATCCCGACCACTGCAACCTTGAACGCCACCACCGATAAGGCCAGCGCAACCCCGGTCAGCACCCAAGCCAGCCACTTTGGAAAAAGCCCACTCGGGTCGATGAGGTTGATCGGGTTACCAGCGCAGTAGGCGTAGCTGTTAATCCCACCCTCATCAAAAGGCGCCAATGGATCAGCCGAAAGAAATACCATCAAGCGCGGGTCATAGGCACGCGCGCCCAAATGGTAAAGGCCGACCGCCGCATCCAGACGCTCGCCGTTAAACGCCGGCAGTTGCAGATCCGCCATCGATCGCACATTGCCGTCCTGCGGCACAACCTGGCCCTCGCCATACGGAGCGTAATGACGCTGTACAGGCGCTTGCCCAGGCGCCACCACGCCGCGCACGGTACCGGCACCGTCATTCAGATGCAGCTGCGGCCCCTCGACGCCACCGGTACGCGCCTGCACTTGGCCCCCAACATTGAAGTAACGCAGTTTTCTACTGCCCTGCACCAACCTATCCAGATGATCCGCCGCATAGACCATGGCCACCGGTGATTCATTGTCACGTGTCGCCACGACTTGTCGAGACTCGGCATCGTACTGGTAGCTGCACTGCTGGGAACCTTCCTGCACGCAGGTCAACTGGTCATAGCCGTTATAGGTGTACGTTCGCCCTGCTGGCCCCCCGGTCAAGTTACCCGCCGCATCATAGGTCAGGGCATCATCCTGCAAAGGGTTGGAGTGGGTCACACGGGTCAGGCGCGTGGGATCTGCGTCGGTGAAAAACCGCTCGCTGATGTCCTGCGTGCCGTCAGCGAAAGTCGTCACGACGCCTGTGATGTTATCCAGGCTGTCGAAGCTGAATTGCTGCCCAACGATGTCGCGCCCCAGCCAATCCCGGGGATGTTCACGCCCCTCGCAGCCATAATCCTTGAGCCGCAGGAAGGCGTCATAGGTAAAGGTCTCCCCCATCACCAATTCAGAGGCTGCGTCACGCACAATGCGACTGGCCAGCAGGCTGTTGGGATGATAAGTGCTGCTCATGACGTGTAGCAGCACGCCATTGTGCAAAAAGCGCCGCTGCGCCTCCCGCCCCAAGGTGTCGTAACTCACCTGTGTGACCACCTCAGTATCGGCGTAGCGAGTGGTCAGTACATCTGGTCGCGCAAACATGTCATAGCGCTGTTCAATGACTACCGTCCCAGCAGTCATCGTGAAAACCCTGCCCAGGGAGTCATATTCAAAGTCGCTACGCTGCCCATCATCCGTGGTGTGTTGCAACATACGCCCGCCGATTGAATAACCATACTGCGTGGTCTGCGGCCTACCGAGGACCGTCTGTATCTCTTTTTCCGGGTAGCCGTTCACATCATGGAATAACTCATGTTTGAGCGCGCCGCTTTCTGAATAGGTCGGCTGACCACTGACCGGATCATGCCGGTACTGCCTATCCGTGTGCCCCGCCATTTTGACCGTGCCTGGTGTGCTCAACTGCTTGTCGTAGGTCCATTGCTGACGGTGCCCACTGCCCGAGACCACGGCGACAGGTTCGGTCCAGTTTGTCTCATAGTGCCAAGTGGTGGCGGGTGCCGTGCCCCTGGACTGAGCAGTCAAACGCCCCAGGCTGTCGTAGGTGCGCGATCCCACCTGCTTGTCATCGATACTGATTGAACTGGGCAGCGACTCGCTGGTTCCATGCGCATAGGCCACCGTGCGCAGCCGCGCAGGGCTGCCATCCGAGGGCGTGTGGAGGGTGGTCAACACGCGGTCGAACAGGTCATAGGTGTAAACGGTGCGATGCTTGTCCACGTCCACCCGTGACAGGCAGCGCCCCAGGCCGTCATAGAGGGATGACTCCACTTCAGTGACCTGCCCCAGGGCGTCCACCCGGTTTACCAGAAACGGCTGATGATGAGCATTCAGATAGGTTTCCAGGAGCTCGCCGCCCTCGCCCCCCGTTACACGCAGGTGCAGCCTTGGGTCATATTCATCGATCGCCACGCTGCCATCGGCACGGCTTACACGGCAGGCGTTGCCCCACGCGTTATAAGCGTAGCCGGTGGTCAATACACGCTCGCCATCCGGCAGATAATCAATATGAGTCCGTTCCACCGTTTGCCCAAGGGCATCGTAGCGCCAGGTCCCGAGGGGCTGCTCCTTTGCGCCATTCTCCAGTAACAATGCCTCGGCAACTGGCCGTCCTGCCCCGTCGAAGTAAGTGACGGTACTGCGGCCTTGCGCATCAGTCATCACCAAATGAGCGCGTTTCCCTGACGCTGCATAGTGATAAACAAAACAACGGCTGGCCTCCTGCGGCTCACCTGGCGAGGCTGTCTGCGCCGTCAATCGTCCTGCGACATCGTACGCGGTGACCAGCGTTGCCCCTCCGTCCCGGCTCATCAACAGTAAGCGCCTGTCGACCAGAGAGTGCGTGCGCACTGACTCCAGCCAGTGGCCCTCACGCCCCAATAGCCGGCGAGTTTCGCTCAGCGTGTCGCCGGTGACGGTGTAATCGTAATTGCTGACTAATTGCAGGCCATCAATGGTAGACGTGGTGCTTTTCAACCGGCCAACCAGCTCGGCTGGCGTGTCGTAGTAGGTTTGCTGTGTGCTGAATACACCAGCCTGAGTGACCGACTCCTGCACGACAAAGTAGCTGCTACCCATATGTGGCACACGGGTATGGGTGTACTCGGTGAGTCGGGCGGCAGGCGTGCCTTCCGCGGGGATAAGGCGCTCTTGCTTGACGTAACGCTGAAACAAATCATGAGGGTCGGCCGGGCATTTACCCGCCTCGCCTTTGATCGGGTAATAGCTGTATTCAATGCGAACCCCGGAGGCCTCAGTACGGCTTAGCTCGTTACCGTAGTCGTCAGTCTCACTCTCGAGCTTGACCACCCGTTCCGCACCACCCGCCACCAACGCGTAACACGTGGTGAGAATTTTTGGCAGCTGGAGGTTGGGAGGCTGGTCCGGGAAGAGCCCTGGGCTCACGTTATATTCAATGGTCCTGGTAGTCAGGGTGCCTTCGCGCAGGACCTGTTCCTCGGCCAGCAGGTGGAATTTGTTGTAGGTGGTACGCGTAACGCTCAGCGGTGCCTCATGGGTTGTGTTATCGATGCGGGTCTCTTCCGTCCAATAGTCATACTTACTGCCTATCAGGTACAGGTTGTCTTCGCCCTCACGAAAACCGCCTGAAAAGGGATAGCCAGTGAAATTCCTGCTTGGGCTGTAACTATAGGTACGTGACATGCCGGGCTGACCGGCAGCGGGTGTATGGACCCAACTGGTGACGCGAGGGATGTATTGACCATTGGCATACTGATGGCCGTTTTCGGCGTAGTTGATCAACTCGTCACCACCCATCGGTGAGCGCACGCGCTTGATAGCAATCATGCCGTTACGAAAGGCTTGCCACTCCAATATATAGCTTGCACTGGGAGGCGATTCGCGACTGTCATAAGGGGCGCTAAAACCGGTCAGCCGAGCGTTCGATTGGGTGAAGGTGATACGCGCATAACGTCCTCCGTCGACTCGCGTATCACTGCGTACCAAGCGCCCATTGGAATAGGTCAACAACAGCAGCACTTGCTGATCATGATCCAGAATACGCTCAAGAGAACCACCCGGCGCGTACTCCCATTTCAGACGCTCACCGTTTTCAAACTGGATAGCATCAATACGATAGGGCGTGGTGCTGCCCGTACGCTTCAATATCTCGACGGTACCGTCCTTGTAAATCACATGAAGCGTCGTGGCATCGGGCCGCTGGACCACCAGGTCGGCAAGCTTGCGATCCTTGATCACCAGTGTTCCGCCCGCAGAGGGCAGGCTCTGGGTTTTGAATTGCTCGCCGGTAAGCAGCGTGAGCATAGAACGAGCGCTATCAAACTCGGTATTGCTGATCCGCCAGCCAGTCCCATAAACACCCGACTCGATGTTCATCATGGAGAATGACAGCGCGATCGTTCTACTGACCTCCAGCGGGCCTTGCGGGTATAAGGTGGCCAACTGAATTCGACAAAAGTATTGGCCGGTGCGTGGGTCTACTCCAGCGCCAAAACGGGTATCAAAATTGAACGCCTGAGAATAAATATCCATACAAAACCTCATCACCAAACATGAATATCATTCAACTAACCGTCCACCAATTCAAGTTCAAGCCCGTCCCAAAACTTCCGTAATCTAAAAACATGCTCACAGCCATAATTATCCAAAAGGCGCCATTGACTTTCCGTATCACCAGACCCTGGTGATGGCGCCGTCACGCGAGCTACAACAGCACGCATTATGGTAGGCCGCATATTAAACCAAATAACTTTTTCATTCCCATGAGGCGCACCTAGAACAATATCATCGAGCACAACCACCGGACCAATAATATCTTTATTGATCACTACCCCACCTTTATAATAATACCCAGCCCCCATCTTATTAAAATATGATGTCTGAAAATTCAGACCTTCCTTAATAACTGACAATGGCGCATCGAGGCCTTTGTTCACAAGAAAGTGCAATCCTGCTGGTGGAGACCAGTAGTAAACATCAACATCGTAATATTCATCATGATAGGCATCCTTATCATGGTATCTAGTCAGATTCTCTACGCGCAACTGATAAAGCCGTACCGGGCGAACAACCACATACGAGTCAAATGCAACATCACCATCACTGTAGTTAGTCGTGTAAGTCACACCACTTATCTCGATAGACGCCATGAATCTGCGCTCGTCGATGGGCACACTCGGATCCACACGTAAATAGCGATCTACGATCTCGACTTGTCGCTGAGCGTGCCCGGCCACGGCCTCTGGTTTTTGATCCGGCCTTACCTCATCGATACGTGTACGCCAGAGACCCGTATCGTAAACGTTTTTCTCCTTATCACAGCTCCAACCTTCTGGAAGCGGCTCATTGACATTTGGCGAGTAGAGCGTAACGGTCAAGCCATTACGCTCCGCTTCCGAAAGCCTGACAGGCAGCCAATGCCCATCGGTTTGTCGCTGTTCAATAGCAACCTCAACAACCACCTTGCATTGATGACGACTATTGGCATACAGCTCATCGGTAAAAGTCCCGCCACCGGGCAACATGATTTTAAAATGAGTGACCCTCAGCGTCCGAACGATCTCACCGGTCAATTTAAAAAATGGAACGCCAGGCAGGTTCATTGAATCTATCTGTTTCACTAAAAACTTTTGCTCATTGCCATAGTTATCCAATACCCGCCAAAAACTCTTGGTGTCGCGACTCGCAGGCACCAGCGCAGACTTCAACCTGATCGCACGCAGCACAGTCGGTCTTTTGTTAAACGGTATCAAGGGGTTTGGCGATGGCGCAGGAAGCCCTGCATAAATCTCATGCAGATGAAGTGTCGAGTCCAACTCGTCCTTATTTATAAATGTTCCCACCCTACTTGAAGAAGTGTTATCAAGAGGTGAATGCCACGATAAAACGCTCTGAAAATCCTTACCCTCCCCAGGCAAACTCAGCGGACTATCAAAGCCCATGTTTTTTACCACCCACAAGCCGCCTGGAGGTGTCCAGTAGTAAACATCCACCGACGTGCGATAAGGCGGTGCACTGGAGTAGGCAAGATAATCTACATAGAGATCCATATCGTCTGCATCCCAGCTCATGGGACGGACCGGGCTAAGGGTGACAAAAGACTCAAGAGCAGCTTCATCTCTGAAGCTGTAAGTTGTGTAAATACAACTTTCAATCGTCACACACGCCATAAATACTGCTGGCCCGATGGGTGCGCCCGGGTCGCAACGCAAGTAGCGCTTGATAGGAGCTTCTGAGGAACGCTCAACACGCTCTACCAAGTCGTTGATCGGTTCCTGCTGCTGTGATTTGTCCCGCCAAAGTCCAAGAGTGAATTGATTTTTTTCTACATCGCAGCTCCACCCGGGAGCGAGCGTTTGATTGCCATGTTCTGACCATTCAACAAGGGTGACACTGGCGCGCTCCTCATCAGTTAAGTGCACACGGACCCACTCGTCGCCAGCGCCACTGACTTCTTTAATAACGTCAATGAGGACTTCACACTGATGGCGTCCGTTGGCATAGAGCCCATTCGCCGCCTCCGTATTGGCAGGACGACTGATGCTGAACCTCGACAAACGGCACTTGCTTGGTTGCGCGACCATGTCCCACCCCTTCATTAAGTTAGCCCTGATACCATCAGAACCTGCAGAGGGGAGGCGAAACAACTGTCAGATCTGACAGTTCGATAGATCCATTTTTAATATCGCTATCGGTTAGCAGCCCTGTATAAGCTATGGCTTCCAGCGATCCGCCGCCGCATGATCACTGTGCCGCCCTTCCACCCAACGCGGGCCGTCCGGGGTATTTTCCTTCTTCCAAAACGGCGCCCGCGTCTTCAGGTAATCCATCACAAACGCACACGCATCAAAGGCCGCCTGCCGATGCGCACTGGCCACAGCGACAAACACAATCGGCTCTCCCGGCTCCAGCGTGCCGATGCGATGCAGCACCTCCAACTTGAGCAACGGCCAACGCTGCTCGGCTTCCAAGACGATCTTGGTCAGGGCTTTTTCGGTCATGCCGGGGTAGTGTTCAAGAAACATCCCCGACACCTCGCGCCCGTCATTGAAGTCACGCACATAACCGACAAAACTCACCACCGCGCCTACGCCCACATTGGCCGCGTGCATGGCGTTGACTTCGGCGCCCGGATCAAAGGCTTCGACCTGCACACGAATGGTCATGCTCAGCCTCCGGTTACGGGCGGGAAAAATGCGACTTCGTCACCCGCTTGCACCGGTTCATCAAGGCCGCACAGTTCTTCATTGCGTGCGCACATCAGGCTGCTCTCGTTGAGCACTGCAAACTCCGGGTCAGCGGCCAGCGCCAGGCGCACAGCATCGACGGTAGCGAAATCACCCTCCATCTCCAGAGAGTCAAAGCCTACCGCTTCGGCGTAACGGGCAAAAAACAATACGTTGATGCTCATACCGGGTCCGCCTTGAAATGCCCGCTTTTACCGCCAAGCTTTTCCAGCAGGCGAATGCTTTCGATGGTCATGCCACGGTCCACGGCCTTGCACATGTCGTAGATCGTCAGTGCCGCGACGCTGGCGGCAGTCAATGCCTCCATCTCCACGCCGGTCTGGCCTGAGAGTTTGCAGCGCGCCAGGATATGCACGGCATCCAC
This sequence comes from Pseudomonas sp. HN8-3, assembly GCF_020790195.1. Lineage (NCBI taxonomy): Bacteria > Pseudomonadati > Pseudomonadota > Gammaproteobacteria > Pseudomonadales > Pseudomonadaceae > Pseudomonas > Pseudomonas sp. HN8-3. The sequence continues at coordinate 1,109,390 of NZ_CP086206.1, read as the reverse complement.
GCCATCGGCGCGCAGTTCGACCTTGACCCCGGTGAGCATCAGCGGGTGGCACAGGGGGATCAAGTCACTGGTTTTTTTCGCCGCCTGGATCCCGGCAATGCGGGCCACCGCAAATACGTCGCCCTTGGGGTGGGCGCCGTCGACAATCATTGTCAGGGTTTCGGGCAACATGCGCACCCGAGCTTCGGCCACGGCCTCACGGAACGTCACGGCTTTGTCGGTGACGTCGACCATATGGGCACGACCTTGGGAATCGAGATGAGTCAGCACAGCAATACTCCTGATCAGGAGCAGCGATTGTAAACCTGTGGGTCAAATTTGCGCAGGGCTGTTTATTCCATAGATGACTGTGGCGCGGGAGCAAGCTCCCTCGCCACAGGACACCGCTGCCGGGTTAGAAACGGAAGGTAAACCCGGCGTTGATCCCGTTGTTGTTACCGCGACTGGACAGCAAGCCGCTGTAGTTCAGCGACACCAGGGTGTCTTTGGTCAAGGCCATTTCCGCACTGGCCTTGATCACCGCGCCGTCCCGGGCGACGGGCACGCTATTAACGGCAAAAGCAGTGTCGCTGCCGGCAAACTTCAGCGAGGCTTCGCGATCGGTAGCACCGAACTGATGCTCCCAACCCAGCTCACCGCGCAACGTCACTGCCGAGGTGGAGCTGAGCGGCAACTGCGTATGCGCACGCAGGCCCACCGTAGATAGCGTCGCGTCCTGGCTTTGCTTGCTGGCGTGCAAAGCAGCGGCGCCGCCTTTTTCCTTGAACGAATCGCTCTGGTAGTTCAGGTACGTGAGGTTGGCGAAGGGTTCGAATGGGTTCCATTGGGTGTAGCCGATCTCGGCAAACACTTGGTCGGTGCGCGCATTGTAATCGGCCTTGGCATAGTCCGACTGGTTGGCGTAAGCAACCCGCCGCGAAGTATCCAGACGGTGCCAGGTGGTAGCGCCGCCCAGGCGTAAGGCGATCGCCTCGAAGCGCTTACCGCCATACACCGACAGGTGATAGTTGTCGCTGTCCGCCGAAGCCGACTGGCCATTGAGGTGGCTCTGGGTATAACCGGTCGCCGCCCCCACGCGCCAGCCGTCGCTGACCTCGGTATCCAGCCCCAGCAACACCCCACTGGTGGACGAAGAGTAGCCACTGGCGTTGTTGTCACCGCTGACGTTATTGCGCCCACCGAGCAGCTGCACCCAGCCGCCGTTGTCACGGCTATCGATCTGCGCGCTGGAATCCAGTGCCTGGGCCTGTTGCAGACGAGCATTGACCGCTTCGCGAAGGTATCGACTGTCGGCCATTTGCGCCGCCGCAACATCAGAATGCAGCTGCCCCGACAATTGCTTGAATGCATCCCGAGCCTGGGCAGCGGAGTCGGAAGCCAACAGGCTTTCGTAAACCGGGTTGCCGGCGCCCAGCTTCTCCGCCGCTGTCGCTACAGCCCGTTCGTTGCGGGTTTGCGCGACGCTGGCGAAGGTGGTCTGGTTGCGCGCTATCGCCAGGGTCAGTTGGTTCGGTTGGTAAGCGAGTTGCGTGCCGATGAACAGGTAGTTGGGTGCGAACGCCGCAAACTGGCCATTGATACCCTGGCTGGCGCTGAGAATGTTGAACTGCTGGCCCAACAAGCTACGCGCCTCAGTGGCGGACAGCAGGTTGGGGCTGTTCTCTAAAGACACGGTCACCACACCGCCATTGAGGGTTGCAACCCCGCTGCTCTGGATTTGGTCGCTGCGGCCACTGGTACCGACTTCGACGGCATACACCGAGCCAGGGTTGAAGGTCACGTCGCCGGTACGCAGCGTGCCAATCGAATGCCCTGGTGCCACGCGCCCGCCATTGTTGACGGTCAAGGCGCCCACCGTGCCGGTGCCGGCCAGGGTGCCGCCCACTGTGGTCACTACGCCGTTGTCCGCATTACGCGTGCCCACGGCACTGCCATCCACCGTCACGGCAGAGGTCAACGCACCGTCCACCGACAATTTGCCACCGCGCACCCAGGTGCTGCCTGAATAGGTGTTCTGGCCTTCCAGCGCCAACTCGCCGTCACCGGACTTGACCAGGCTACCGACGTAAGTGGCGCCGGTGAGCAAGTCCTGGCCACGAGTGAGCGTCGCCTGTTCCCGGGCATGGCCGATCTCGTATTCGAACTGATCATCGGCCGAGGCATTGGTGGGCAGGCCATTGAGCCAGCCCTTCTGCTGCTTGGTCGCCGCCCAGGTGGCCTGCTCGGCAGCATCTTCCACACGGCGGGCACGAATGGCTTCATCGGAAATCGGGTTGGCCCAGATATCGCGGGTACCGGTAGGCAAGGCCACCGCCACGGCGCCAAGGAACTGCCCCGGCCCTTGCATCGCTTTTTGCAGATTGGGCAAACCCCATCCGCTGACCACACCCGGCACTTGCGGCGTTCCCGGCGCGGCATCATGCACCGGTTGCAGGTTGTCGTAGGTGCGCCCTCCCGTCAGCTCGCCCACGGGCGTGTCCGCACCGTCCGGCGCCTGCAGGCTGGAGGTGGTGAGCAACACATCCCGCGCCTGACTGGCGGTCATGTAGGGAAAGCGCTGGATCACCAAGGCCAAGGCTCCGGAAACGCTCGGCGCCGCCGCGGAGGTACCATTGGCATTCGGGATGATTTCGCCCTCAGGCCCGGCAGACGGGATGCCCGATACGCCCATTACACACCACCACTTCGAGGTGCCGCAGCGGTTGTAGACCTGGGCGCTGGTCTCGTCATAGCCGGTGATCGCGAGGAACTTGCCTTCGATATCCGGCTTGAAAAATGGCAGGTTGGCGTTGGTGTCCGGGTTGGCACCGTGGCTGTCGTTGCCCGCCGAGATGATCTGGATAAAGGTGTTCTGGCGGGCCGCGTCGGCCATGGCGTCCATCCAGGTTTTGTGCCCGGCGTGGGCCTTGTCCCAGAACGGGCGATAGGCGGCGGTCATGTCACGCAGGTTTTGCGCGGCGCTGTCGCCGACATTGCCAAAGTGGTTCTCCACGTCATCGCGCGAGCTTTGCCCCCAGCTCTGGTTGACGATCGACACGTTCTTCGCCGCCAGGGCGTTGTAGCTGGCCATGAACGCGTTGTAGTCGAGGTCGTTGGAGCCTTGGTACCGATCGTTGTCGCTGCCGCCGGTGTTGGCGACAAAGATATTCGCATCGAAGGCAATGCCGTGCATACCGGTGCCGTTGCGATTGGCGCCGAGCACACCGGACATTTCCGTCCCGTGGCCATCGTTGAACGCCGGGTCATATTCCCCGGAGATATTGAAATGCTCACCCTGCTTGAACTCGCCGCTGGGCACTTCAAGACGGTAACGCGGATGGGTGGCGTAGTACTCGCCAGTGGATGTCACCGCCTGTACCCGGTCCTGGCCCAGGGCATTCTTGCCCTGAAACTCGAAGTGCCGGGTAAGGATGCCCGAGTCGAGCACGCCGACATTCACACCCTTGCCGGTGATGCCCAGGGCATAGGCGTAATACGCGTTGGTGCGGTCCAGGCCGGAGTTGACCTGGGCTTCCGGGGTTTTCCAGGTTTGCGCGTTGGCGCTCCAGTCACGGGTTGCGCCAGCCCAGGATTGCCCGGCGTTCAGTTGCCCAGTGAGATTGCTGCTCACACCCGGCTCTACGTAGGTATAGGGCTTGGCGGCCGGCAGGTTGGCGATGATGGCCTTGGAGAAATCGAGAATATTGGTGGTGTAGCGACCATTGTTGCTGAACAGCCGGCTGCGGTAGTAATCCAGGCGCGAGGTGTAGTCCAGCGGTCGCCGGGTATCGCCGAGCATGGCGCCGATGGTGAGGTTTTCCGGTTGCAGCTCGTAGTTTTGCTTGAGGGCCGAATCGAACTTGCCGGACTGGGCGGCGAAGTCCTTGGCCGCCAGGTCGACGATATCCGCGTAGGCAAACCGCAGGTTCTTGTACACCTCAGTGTCGGGGCCGAACGAGGCGACGGCTTTGCGAAATGCCGACTCCAGTACCTGGGAGGTGTAGGGATTGTCGTCCGCCCAGGCCAATGAGCCCTGGCCCAGCCAGAGGGCCAGACCGAGCGCGATAGGTGTCAGGGGTATCTGCTTTAAACGAGTGGCGTGCTTGCGTTGCGACAAAGTGAAGCCATTACCTGCTACGTCCATTTTCCTTTCCCTTTGGATATGTGCGTCGTCAATGAGCGATATTTCGGGCTTTTGTAATAGGCAGGGTCACGGTGAAAACCCTAGATAGGTCTTCAAAAGGTTCGTCGAATCAAGGAGGTGGCGCTCCGACGGGTTGTGGAGTGTTTTTATTATTTCTACCGCGAGAAAAAATGTAACAAAATAATTACAAAAACCACAAGCACCCAGGGCGCGTTATCGCAGGCAAATGTCGCACACAACAAAAACCCCGGATTTCGTGAAACATCCGGGGCGGTTCGTGGCATTTAGCCACTTGTTAGTTACAGGTGGGACTCGGCGTATTCAGCCAGAATCGAACGAGGCACCCCTTGCAGCGCGATATGCACGCCGTTGGGGAAGTCTTTGAAACGTTCCGTCAGGTAGGTCAGCCCGGAGCTGGTCGCGGACAGGTAAGGGGTGTCGATCTGTGCCAGGTTGCCCAGGCACACCACTTTGGAACCGGCGCCGGCACGGGTGATGATGGTTTTCATCTGGTGCGGGGTAAGGTTCTGGCATTCATCGATCAGGATCAGGCTCTGCTGGAAGCTGCGACCTCGGATGTAGTTGAGGGATTTGAACTGCAACGGCACTTTGCTGAGGATGTAATCGACGCTGCCATGGGTGTTTTCGTCATCCATGTGCAAGGCTTCGAGGTTGTCGGTGATCGCCCCCAGCCACGGCTCCATTTTTTCCGCTTCGGTGCCGGGCAAAAAGCCGATTTCCTGGTCCAGGCCCTGCACGCTGCGCGTGGCGATGATGCGGCGGTAGCGCTTGGTCACCATGGTCTGTTCGATGGCAGCGGCCAGGGCGAGGATGGTTTTGCCCGAGCCTGCGGCGCCGGTCAGGTTGACCAAGTGGATGTCCGGGTCGAGCAGCGCGTACAGCGCCAGGCTTTGGTAGATATCACGCGGTTTCAGGCCCCAGGCTTCCTGGTGCAACAGGGGTTCCTGATGCAGGTCGAGAATCAGCAGCTTGTCGACCTGGATCTCTTTGATCCAGCCCACGAAGCCTTGTTCGTCGACGATGAATTCATTGATATGCACGGCCGGCAGGTTGTCGATCAGCTGTACTTGGTGCCAGGTGCGGCCATGGTCCTGACGGGTCTCGACCTTGCTGACACGGTCCCAGAACGAACCGGTCATCATGTGATAACCCCGCGACAGCATCGACACGTCGTCGACTAGCTGGTCGGTGCTGTAGTCCTCGGCAGCGATCCCACACGCTCGTGCCTTGAGGCGCATATTGATGTCTTTGGTCACCAGCACTACGCGCAGGTCCTTGTCGCGAGCGTGCAGGTCGATCAATTGGTTGATGATTTTGTTGTCGTTCAGGTTTTCCGGCAGCAGGCTGTTGGGCTCGCTGCGCTTGCTCATCAGGATCGACAGCAAGCCCTTGGGCCCGCTTTTGCCACGCTGGATCGGCACACCGACCTCAACGTCCTCGGGCGAGGCTTCGCCCAGGGTCTTGTCGATCAGACGGATGGCCTGGCGGCATTCGGCGGCGACGCTGTGGTGGCCGCTTTTGAGTTTGTCGAGCTCCTCAAGCACGATCATCGGGATGGCGACGTGGTGTTCTTCGAAGTTAAGCAGTGCGTTTGGATCGTGGATCAATACGTTGGTATCAAGCACGTAAAGGATTGGCTGGTCGGAAGAAGGGGTACGTCCATGATCATCCATACTCGGTCACCTTTGTGGGAGCCAGTCGACGCAATACCTGGGCGGTGCTGCGCCTCGATTCGACCACCGACCACACCTGAGTGACGTCAAGTGCAGTGCCCACATGAGGAGTCTTGGAAGACGCCACCTGTGTTGCAGGGTTCGGCGGTCTGACTTCGTAATACCGCAAAACCCATGACAGGAAAAAGCACTTTGACGCTTTTTTGAAGTTTATTTTTCAGGATGACGAATAGCACTAGCCGAGTGCCAGCCACCCCGTTAAAGTCGGAAGTCTGCCTGCATCGAAATGTCGCAGCAAATCACCCCAGAAATGCCTCATCCCCAACGGGGCCGGGGATTTTCAGCGAAATGCCTCGCGACACTCCTGCCAACCCAAACCACTCTGCGCCGTTGCCTGCAACACTATCGGTATTGCCACCCGCGCCTTGTCCTGGGTGTCGTGAAACGCAATTACGCCTTTGCGCCACAGCAGCATCAGCGTCAGCACCCGCTGCGCCGATTCCTCGGCCTTGAGTTTGCCCGGATCGTCCTGGGAATCGATGTCCCACAACGCCACCTGCAAACCCTGCTGCTGGAAGAACCCCTGGCTGTCCGCACGACGCTGCCCATAAGGCGGTCGGAACAGCGGCACATAGTTTTCCGGCATCAGGTTCTGTACCAGCGCGGCACTGCGGGTGATGGAGCTTTGCCAGTCGACCCAATGGCTATGGGAACGGTATTGCCAACCCTGGATACCTACGCACTGCCCTTGGTACAGCGCCTGCACATCCGCGACAGAACTGCGCTCCACACGGCTTTGCAAACTGCTGCCGAGGGCGAAGAACGTGGCGTTCATCTTCTGCTTGCGCAGGTAGTCGGTGAGCCAGTCGGTATTACCGCCCACCAACGCCGGGCCGCCGTCGAAGGTCAGCAGGAACATGCGATCGTTGAGCTCGTCGCCATTGCGCTCATGGTCGCCGAAACGCGCCACTTCGCTGCTGATCTGCGGGAACAGCGCAGCCTTGCGCAGCAGCTCATCCAGATAGCGCTCATGAAAGTGCCGGCTGGGTGCGGCCCAGCCTATATAGAACGAGTTGTCACTGACCTCGAACTTGCCGGCCTGCTCGCGCAGGTCGTCCATGTTTTCCACCAGGTAGCAGAACGAAGCATCTTCCTCGCAGCTTTGCTGGGCGAAGCTGTAGTTCTCCAACAGCCGTTGCCAGAGCTGGCGGCGCAGGTCGTCGATGGCCGCCAGGTTGATGATCTTCAGCCCCAGGCGTTGCTTGAGCGCGCTTTCGTCCAAGGCTTCGCTGGCAAGCAGGCCGTGGGCAAACATCAGGATTTCTGCCCGCGAAGCCACATCGAACAGCGCCGGGCTGCTGAGTTTTTCCGGCCAGGTGCTACGGTCTAGGCTGGCGACATCCACCGGCGCCGCTTGGGCGGTGACGCACAGCAGGCAAGCCGACAATAAAAGCGCTAATCGCACACGGGGTCTTCCTTTCCAGAGTTACCGCCCATCATAGCGGATCGCATCTATCGCCATCATAGGTGGAGTCCAAACGCCCCAACCCCTAGAATCTCGCCCACGATTCCAGGAGCCAACTTCATGCTGATGGTGATTTCCCCCGCCAAAACCCTCGATTTCGAGTCCAAGCCGGTCACTGCGCGCTTTACTCAACCGCAATACCTGGACCATTCCCAGGAGCTTATAGAACAGCTGCGCGAACTGAGTCCGGCGCAAATCAGCGAGTTGATGCACGTCTCCGACAAGATCGGTGGCCTCAACGCCGCCCGCTTCGGCAGTTGGACGCCCGCCTTCACCTCGGCCAACGCCAAGCAGGCGCTGCTGGCTTTCAAGGGCGACGTGTATACCGGCCTGAACGCCGAGACCTTCAGCGATGCCGATTTCAGCTATGCCCAGGACCACCTGCGTATGCTCTCAGGCCTGTACGGCCTGCTGCGCCCGCTGGACCTGATGATGCCGTATCGCCTGGAGATGGGCACCAAGCTGGCCAACGCCCGGGGCAAGGACCTTTACGCGTTCTGGGGCACCCGCATCAGCGAATGGTTGAATGAGGCCCTGGCCGCACAAGGCGACGATGTGCTGCTCAACCTGGCGTCCAATGAGTACTTCTCGGCGGTCAAGCGCACGGCCCTGAACGCGCGGATCATCAACACCGAGTTCAAGGACCTGAAGAACGGCCAGTACAAGATCATCAGCTTCTACGCGAAAAAGGCCCGGGGCATGATGAGCCGCTTTGTGATTGAAGAACGCATCAACGATCCGGCCAAGCTCAAGCAGTTCGATGTGCAGGGCTATCGCTTCAATGCGGAGCAGTCCAAGCCGGATAACCTGGTGTTTTTGCGCGATCACGCACCGGAGTAAGGCTGCACAGACACTGCGGATCAAATGTGGGAGCAAGCCCCCTCCCACATTTTTTTTGTATTCCAAACCATAAATCGTCATTTATTTGGCGCCAGAAAAACATCCATACATAACCCTAACGATTTATTCACTCGACACTCGTCGGTTTTTTTCGTAGTGGCACCACTTTTTTTAATCAGTAGTGGCACAAAACTATCTACGCGTACCAACTCCCCATAACTACTGGCCTAAATAGCAAGTGCTATCACTATAGTGCCAGTGCCATCTTTTCTAATATTTCAAGAAATTTCCGGAAACAGGATGAGCGGCCAGGAACTTCGTCCTGATGCACCGCTCATACCACCGGTAACGAAATTCTCTGCTTACGTAAGAGATGACTTACATAACGACCAACGGAAGTAGCCAAGTTGTCATAAAACACTTTGGTTCTATGGTCATAACATCAACTGATCGAGTTAAGGGTGGCGATAAGTACGCATTGCTATCCCCCGCAGGCCAAGGCAGCGCTGACCTAAATGAGCCCGTGTACACACACAAGGCATTGATAAAAAAGGCATTTTGCCTTCATCAAAACCTTGCCGCACCGGCGCCGGAGCCTTCCTCCAAGGAAGCACGGCTGCATTTCAGGGCAAGCCCCAATAATAAGGCCTCGTTGCGCACAACTTGAGTGCAATAGTTAGTCACTCGTTATTCAACATGCCTGCACGCGGTAAGTCGGCGTCTATTCGCCTAACTTTCGCGGCATCAGTGACGCTTGCAAACATGAACTCCGGCCATTTAATGGCATGAATTAAACAAAGAGGTAATTGCGATGCGCATCAGCATATTTGGTTTGGGTTACGTTGGCGCCGTGTGTGCCGGTTGCCTGTCTGCCCGTGGCCACGAAGTGGTCGGCGTAGACATCTCCAAGGAAAAGATCGACCTGATCAATGCGGGTAAATCGCCGATTGTCGAGCCGGGTCTGGGCGAGCTGTTGAGCCAGGGTATCCAGACCGGCCGACTGCGTGGCACTACCAACTTCGCCGAGGCGATTCGCGATACCGACCTGTCGATGATTTGCGTCGGCACGCCCAGCAAGAAGAACGGCGACCTGGAACTGAACTACATCGAGTCGGTATGCCGCGAGATCGGTTTTGTCCTGCGTGACAAGACCACCCGCCACACCATCGTGGTGCGCAGTACCGTCCTCCCGGGCACTGTCGCCAACGTAGTGATTCCAATCCTCGAAGACTGCTCCGGCAAGAAAGCCGGCGTCGACTTCGGCGTTGCGGTCAACCCGGAATTCCTGCGTGAGTCCACCGCCATTGCCGACTACGACCTGCCACCGATGACCGTCATCGGCGAGTTCGATAAAGCTTCCGGCGATGTCCTGCAATCGCTGTACGAAGAACTCGACGCGCCGATCATCCGCAAGGACATCGCCGTCGCCGAAATGATCAAGTACACCTGCAACGTGTGGCACGCCACCAAGGTCACCTTCGCCAACGAGATCGGCAACATCGCCAAGGCCGTCGGCGTCGATGGTCGTGAAGTGATGGAAGTGGTCTGCCAGGACAAGACCCTCAACCTGTCCCAGTACTATATGCGCCCAGGCTTCGCTTTCGGCGGTTCGTGCCTGCCAAAAGACGTGCGTGCCCTGACCTACCGCGCCGGTTCCCTGGACGTGGAAGCACCACTGCTCAACTCGCTGATGCGCAGCAACGAGTCCCAGGTACAGAACGCCTTCGACATCGTTTCCAGCCACGACAAGCGCAAAGTCGCCCTGCTGGGCCTGAGCTTCAAGGCCGGTACCGATGACCTGCGTGAAAGCCCATTGGTAGAACTGGCGGAAATGCTGATCGGCAAGGGCTACGACCTGAGCATCTACGACAGCAACGTCGAGTACGCCCGTGTGCACGGCGCGAACAAGGACTACATCGAAGGCAAGATCCCGCACGTGTCGTCCCTGCTCAACTCGGATTTCGATGATGTGATCAACAACTCCGACGTGATCATCCTCGGTAACCGTGACGAGAAGTTCCGTGCCCTGGCGCATAACGCTCCGGAAGGCAAGCAAGTGGTCGACCTGGTGGGCTTCATGTCCAAGGCCACCAGCGTGAGTGGCCGTACTGAAGGTATTTGCTGGTAACAGCAACGGCAAGTTTCAGGCTGCCAGTGGCTTACCCCAGCACTTGCAGCCTGAAGCCTCCTCCCCTTCCGGATGACGCTTATGTCCAAGTTAAAACATGTATTTCTGCAATCGGCCGGCTGGCTGTTATTCCTCAGCCTGTTGATGGGTCTCGCCCTGCTGTTGCCGGCGAGTACTTTCGATTCGCAATCGAAGAATTTTATTTTCCTGATTGGCGCCGTGGGTATCTGGCGCTACTCGATGGGTGCGACGCATTTCTTTCGCGGCATGCTGTTTCTCTACGTGGTGTACCCGCACCTGCGCCGCAAAGTGCGCAAGCTGGGCAAGGCCGCCGACCCGTCCCACGTGTTCCTGATGGTCACCAGTTTTCGTATCGATGCGCTGACCACCGCCCAGGTGTACAGCTCGGTGATTCGCGAAGCCATCGAATGCGGCTTCCCGACCACCGTGGTCTGCTCGCTGGTGGAAATGTCCGATGAGCTGCTGGTGAAAAGCCTCTGGGAAAAGATGAACCCGCCGGCTCACGTCAAGCTCGACTTCGTGCGCATCGCCGGTACCGGCAAGCGTGACGGTTTGGCCTTCGGTTTTCGCGCCATCTCGCGCCACCTGCCGGATGACCGTGCCGTGGTAGCTGTGATCGATGGCGACACCGTGCTCGCCGAAGGCGTGGTCCGCAAGACCGTCCCCTGGTTCCAGCTGTTCGGCAATGTCGGTGGCCTGACCACCAACGAATTCTGCGAAGTGCGCGGCGGCTACATCATGAGCGAGTGGCACAAGCTGCGCTTCGCCCAGCGCCACATCAACATGTGCTCCATGGCTCTGTCCAAGCGCGTGCTGACCATGACCGGGCGCATGTCGGTGTTCCGCGCCAGCGTAGTGACTGACCCGGGCTTTATCGCCGACGTGGAAAGCGACTCGCTGCAACACTGGCGCCTGGGGCGCTTCAAGTTCCTCACCGGCGATGACAAGTCCAGCTGGTTCAGCCTGATGCGCCTGGGCTACGACACCTTCTACGTACCGGACGCCGCGATCAACACCGTGGAACACCCGCCGGAAAAGAGCTTTATCAAAGCCAGCCGCAAACTGATGTTCCGCTGGTACGGCAACAACCTGCGCCAGAACTCCCGTGCCCTCGGGCTGGGCGTGCGTCGCCTCGGCCTGTTCACCAGCGTGGTGCTGTTCGACCAGCGCGTGTCGATGTGGACCTCCCTGCTCGGCCTGACCGTGGCGATGATCGCCACGTTCAAGTATGGCGGCGCGTTCATCCTCGCGTACCTGCTGTGGATCGGTATCACCCGCCTGATCCTGACCCTGTTGCTGTCGTGCTCGGGCCACAAGATCGGCCCGGCCTACCCGCTGATTCTCTATTACAACCAGATCATGGGCGCGTTGGTGAAGATCTACGTGTTCTTCCGCCTTGATCAACAGTCCTGGACCCGCCAGGACACCAAACTGACCCGCGATTTGGCCAGCTTTCAACGTTGGTTCAACACCTGGTCGTCTCGGACCATGACCTTCTCCGCCGGCAGCATCTTCGTTGCCGTGTTGCTGATGATGGTCTGACCCTGCCAAGCCTGAATTAACTAGGAAATCGAATACTATGAACAGCCAAGTAAACGCCAACGTTGTCCACGAATCCGAAGCCCAGCGCCAGCACGCCCGGGTCAAAATCCCGGCCAAGCTGCGCTTCTTCAACAGCGACCGCACGCCAACTGAAGCACGCGTGATCGACCTGTCCGCCGGTGGCCTGGCCTTTACCGCCACCCAGCCGCTCACCGTCGGCCAAGTGCACAAGGGCCGCCTGCAGTTCGTGATCGACAACCTCGGCCTGGCCATGGACGTGGAGCTGCAAATCCGCTCCTACGACCGCCAGACCGGCCGCACCGGCTGCCAGTTCCAGAACCTCGATGCCCAGGATATTTCCACCCTGCGCCACCTGATCACCTCGCACTTGTCCGGCGACATTGTGACCATGGGCGACGTGCTGGCGACGCTGCAACGCGACAACTTCACCAAGGCGCGCAAGGTCAAGGACGGCGGCAGTGGCATGACCGCGTTCGGTCGCCTGCGTGCGGTGACGTTCAGCCTGGCGATTTTCCTGGTTGGCCTGGCCGCCTTCGGTTTTGTCTTCAAATCGCTGTACGGCATGTACTTCGTCAGCCACGCCCAGGCCGGCCTTGTGAGCGTACCGGGCATGAACGTGACCATGCCGCGTGACGGCACCGTGCAGAGCCTGCTCAAAGGTGACTCGGTAGCGGCCAAGGGCGCGCCACTGGCGACGTTCAGCACCAGTATGCTCGACGTACTCAAGGGCCACCTGGACGAAGACCAACTGCAACCGGCCAAGGTTGAAGAGCTGTTCGGCAAGCAAATGACCGGCACCCTCACCTCGCCATGCGATTGCGTGGTCGCCCAGCAACTGGTCGCCGACGGCCAGTACGCCAGCAAGGGCGATGTGATCTTCCAACTGGTGCCGCGTGGCAGCCAGGCTAACGTCGAAGCCCGCTTCACCTACCGCCAGTTTGGCGATGTGCGTCCAGGTACGCCGGTGAGCTTCCAGGTCGCCGACGAAGAACAGGTTCGCACCGGCACCATCGTCAGCAGCACCAGCCTGAACAGCGCCGACCTGTCCTCTGACATCCGTGTGCAGATCAAGCCCGACGCACCGCTGGACAGCACCTATGCCGGTCGCCCGGTGGAAGTCACCAGTGACCGTGGCCCATCGCTGAACTGGCTGATCGACAAAGCCATGGCTCACGGTCTGTAAGCGAGGACATGCCTGTGAACCCTATTCCAACAACACCGCTGACCTCTGTGGGAGCCGGGCTTGCCCGCGATGCAGGCGACTCGGTGCATCAGTTGCGCCGCAGCGATGCCATCGCAGGCAAGCCAGCTCCCACGCAGAGCAGATTTCACTTGGCCTCTGCGTACTGCGCGCTGGCACTGGCCGTGAGCCTGGCCGGTTGCGCCGGCCTGCCCGACCAACGCCTGGCCAATGAAGCGCTCAAGCGCGGCGACACCGTCACCGCGCAGCAGAATTACCAGCAACTGGCAGACCTGGGCTACAGCGAGGCCCAGGTGGGCCTGGCCGATATCCAGGTAGGCACCCGCGATCCGGCGCAAATCAAGCAGGCCGAAGCCACTTACCGTGCAGCGGCAGACACCTCGCCGCGTGCCCAGGCACGCCTGGGTCGCCTGCTGGCGGCCAAGCCTGGCGCCACTGAGGCCGAGCACCATGAAGCCGAAAGCCTGCTGAAAAAAGCCTTTGCCAATGGCGAAGGCAATACCTTGATCCCGCTGGCGATGCTGTACCTGCAATACCCGCACAGCTTCCCCAACGTGAATGCCCAGCAGCAGATCAGCAAATGGCAAGCGGCCGGTTACCCGGAAGCCGGCCTGGCCCAGGTGCTGCTGTATCGCACCCAAGACACTTACGACCAGCACCTGGATGATATCGAGCGCATCTGCAAGGCCGCGTTGAACACCACCGATATCTGCTATGTCGAGCTGGCCACGGTCTACCAGAAAAAAGCCCAGCCAGAACAACAGGCCGAACTGCTCAAGCAAATGGAAGCCGGCTACAGCCGTGGCACAGTCACCGCCCAGCGCGTCGACAGCGTCGCCCGCGTACTCGGTGATGCCAGCCTCGGCACGCCGGACGAAAAAACCGCTCAGGCATTGCTTGAAAAAATCGCCCCCGGCTACCCGGCGTCCTGGGTCAGCCTGGCGCAGCTGCTCTACGACTTCCCCGAACTGGGCGATGTCGAGCAGATGATGAAGTACCTGGACAACGGCCGCGCCGCCGACCAGCCGCGCGCCGAATTGCTGCTGGGCAAGCTCTACTACGAAGGCAAGTGGGTGCCAGCCGACGCCAAGGCCGCCGAGGCGCATTTCGAAAAAGCCGTGGGCCGTGAAGTGGCCGCCGATTACTACCTCGGCCAGATCTACCGCCGTGGCTACCTGGGCAAGGTCTACCCGCAAAAGGCCCTGGACCACTTGCTGACCGCTGCGCGCAACGGCCAGAACAGCGCCGACTTTGCCATTGCCCAACTGTTTTCCCAAGGCAAGGGCACCAAGCCCGACCCATTGAACGCCTATGTCTTCAGCCAGTTGGCCAAGGCCCAGGACACGCCAGAGGCCAATGACCTGGCCACCCAGCTCGAAGCGCCGTTGACCCCTGAGCAACGCGCCGAGGGCCAACGCCTGGTGCAACAGGAACTGGCCGCCCGCGGCACCCTGGCCCAAAGCACGCTGCAACTGCACGCCCTGCAAGAAGAAGACGGCGAGGAATCCCTATGAAGCTCAACCCATTTGTCAAGGCCGGTATCGGCCTGTCCTTCGCCCTGCTGTGGTCGTGCCCGACCCTGGCCGCGCTGACCGAAGCCAAGAACTTCGGCCTGGAAGTCAAAGCCACCGCGCAGTCCGAAGACGACCGCGACCTGGGCACCCAGAAAGGCGGCGACGTCAACGGTATCGGCCTTGACCTGCGCCCCTGGATCTACGGCGAAAGCGGCGCGTGGAGCGCCTATGCCATGGGCCAGGCGGTCGTGTCCAGCGACATCATCGAGACCGACACCCTGCAACAGTCGGCCGATGACACCACCGAACAATCGAGCAACGACGACCGCAAGGCCAAGAAAAACTACCTGGCCCTGCGCGAGTTCTGGGTCGGCTACAGCGGCTTCACGCCCTACCCCGGCGAGATCCTCAAGTTCGGTCGCCAGCGCCTGCGCAATGACGACGGCCAATGGCGCGACACCAACATCGAAGCGCTGAACTGGACCTTCGATACCACCTTGCTCAAGGCCAATGTCGGCGCCGCCGAACGTTTCAGCGAATACCGCACCGACCTCAAGGAACTCTCGCCGGTCGACAAAGACCGCCAGCACTTCTACGCCGACGCCGCCTACCAGTGGACGCCGGGCCAGTGGATCGGCCTGCGCGGCCACCACACTCATGACGACGGCAAGCTCGATTACGCCGAACCGGGTGTGGCCAGTGACCCGTTGGACAAGCGCGAAAACGGCGACCTGACCTGGCTCGGCATCGAAGCCAACAGCGATGCTTATAACTGGCGCAATACCAACACCGTCAACTACTGGGCCAGCATCACCGGTATGCGCGGGGACCGCGACAAGGTCAACGCCTTGAACGCCGACGGCACGCGCCCCACCAGCGCCAAGCGCAGCGATGACCTCAGCGGCTGGGCCACCGACATCGGTGTGCGCCTGCGCCTTGACCCGCAGTGGCAAGTGGGTGCGGCCTATTCCCGTGCCAGCGCCGAATACGAACAGAACGGCCTGCAAAGCAACCGTTCGAACTGGACCGGCACCCAGTCCCGCGTACACCGCTTCGGTGAAGCGTTTCGCGGCGAGATGAACAACATGCAGTCCATGAGCCTGTTCGGTTCCTGGCAGCTGCGCGAGGACTACGACGCCAGCCTGGTGTACCACAAGTTCTGGCGCGTGGACGGCAACAAGCCGGTGGGCAGCAACGGTATCGATGCGGTGCAGAACAACACCGATGACGTCACCGGCGCGATCCTCTCCAGCACCTCCCTGCCGCTGGAAGATGGCAAGAAGGACCTCGGCCAGGAGATGGACCTGGTGGTCACCAAGTACTTCAAGAAAGGCTTGCTGCCCGCCGCGCTGAGCCAGTCGATCGACGAGCCATCGGCCCTGGTGCGCTTGCGTGCCGGCGTGTTCAAGCCGGGCGACGCCTATGGCAGCCAGGTCGACTCCTACATGCACCGCGCGTTTGTCGACGTGGTCTGGAAATTCTGATGGGAGCCTGCGCCATGAATGCTCAAAGCCTACTCGTCGCGGCAATGCTGATGGCCAGCGCCACAGCGTTTGCCGATACGGCGGCCAAGGCGCCGATCATCGCCAAGGAACTGCAACAGGCCAAGACCTACACCATTTCCAGCCCGCCCACCGCGCCGCTGGAAATGGCCAAGCCGGCGCTGCCCGATCTGTCGGGCTACACCGCCGCGGCCATGGAAAAGAAGATCATCAAGACCAAGGCGGGCAAGATCAGCATCCGCCGCATGATGCAGGAAGACGCGCTCAAGGACTTTATCGGTGGCGATAACAAGATGGCCGAGTGGGTGGTGCGCCAGCATGGCATTCCTCAGGCGATCTTTGTCGACGACGGCTACATGAACCTCAAGGACCTGCTGGGCAAGGTGCCCAAGCAGTACTTCAGCGAGACTTCGCCGGGAGTGTTCCTGGCCAAGTTGCCGATTGTGGTGGGCCGCAAAGGCATCCTCGATATCGACAAGAACACCCAGGAATTGCGCCTGTCCCAGCAAGCCGGCTCGTTTTTGATCAACGACGGCCAGTTGTTCGTACGTGACACCAAGGTCACCGGCTGGGATGAAAAAACCAACGGCCCTGCCCTGTTCAAGTCGCCCAAGGAATTCCGCCCGTTCCTGCTGGCCTGGGGCGGCACTGAGACCTATATCTCCAAGACCAAGATGGCCAGCTTCGGCTACGCCAACAGTAAGTCCTACGGGGTGAGTATTTCCCAGTACACGCCGAACATGGCCAAGGTGCTCAAGCGTCCTGAGCCGACCGGTTGGATCATCGATTCCGAGTTCTCGGACATGTGGTACGGCTTCTACTGCTACGAGACCACGGGCTTTGTGATCAAGGGCAATACCTACAAAGACAACATCGTCTACGGCATTGACCCCCACGACCGTTCCCATGGCCTGATCATCGCCGACAACACTGTGTACGGCACCAAGAAGAAGCACGGCATCATCATTTCCCGTGAAGTGAACGACAGCTTCATCTTCAATAACCGAAGCTACGACAACAAGCTTTCGGGCCTGGTGATCGACCGTAACAGCGTCAACAACCTGATCGCCGACAACGAGATCTACCGCAACCACACCGACGGCATCACCCTCTATGAGAGCGGTGACAACCTGCTGTGGGGCAACAAGGTGATCAGCAACCGTCGCCACGGTATCCGCGTGCGTAACAGCGTGAACATCAAGCTCTACGAAAACACCTCGATGGCCAACGGCCTGACCGGCGTGTACGGCCACATCAAGGACTTGACCGACACCGACCGCGACATCGCCCTCGACCCGTTCGATGCCAAGGTCTCGCTGATCGTGGTGGGTGGTGAGCTGGCGGGTAACGGCAGCGGGCCGCTGTCCATCGATTCGCCGTTGAGTATCGAGTTGTATCGCGTGTCGATGCTGGCGCCGACCAAATCCAGCGGTATCAGCTTCTCCGGCATTCTGGGCGATCGCCAGGAAGAAATTCTCGACCTGCTGGTGCGCCAGCAGAAAGCCGTGCTGATCGACCCCGTCGAACGCCAGACCGAATTGCAGGACTGAGGATGACCCTTATGCACCCACACATGATCAAGCTGTTGAGCCTCTCGGGTCTGACCCTCGGCCTGCTGGCAGCCAGCCAGGGCGTGCGCGCCGATGAAGTGAAAGCACCGACCTTCACCGCCGAACCGTGCTGCAGCCTGTGCCCGGCCGCCCATGACGCGAAGAACTACACCACGCGCTACCAGCAGAACTTCACCACCCTGGTACAAGCCCAGGGCGATTGGTTGTTCCGTACCCAGGAAGACCTGCGCACCGAATTCGACACCACCCCGGCCGGCTACAAACGCATGCAACAGTTGCACGATGCGTTCAAGGCCAAGGGCGTGGAACTGGTCGTGGTCTACCAGCCAACCCGTGGCCTGGTGAACCGCAACAAGCTCAACCCCGAGGAAAAGGCCAAGTACGATTTCGACAAGGCCCTCACCAACTACAAGACCATGCTCGGGCGTTTCGCCAAGATGGGCTACGTGGTGCCGGACCTGTCACCGCTGACCAACGAGCAGTTGCCGGACGAGCTGCCGGCTCACGACTTCTACTTCCGCGGCGACCAGCACTGGACCCCCTACGGCGCCCAGCGCACGGCGAAGATCGTCGCCGCCAAGGTCAAGCAGATGCCGGAGTACGCCGAGATTCCCAAGCGCGAATTCGAGACCAAGCGCTCGGGCCGCATGGGCAAGACCGGCACCCTGCATAACATGGCCGGGCAACTGTGCGGCACCAGCTATGCGATCCAGTACATGGACCAGTTCACCACCGAGCCCAAGGGCGAAGCCGGTGACGGTGACCTGTTCAGTGATTCGGGCAACCCGCAGATCACCCTGGTGGGCACCAGCCACAGCGGCAAGAACTACAACTTCGCCGGTTTCCTCGAAGAAGAAATCGGTGCCGACATCCTCAACGTCGCCTTCCCCGGCGGTGGCCTGGAAGGCTCGATGTTGCAGTACCTGGGCAGCGACGAGTTCCAGAAGACCCCACCGAAGATCCTGATCTGGGAATTCTCGCCGCTGTACCGTCTTGACCAGGAAACCATCTACCGCCAGATGATGGCGCTGCTGGATAACGGTTGCGAAGGCAAGCCTGCACAGATGTCCGCCAGCACCACCCTCAAGCCCGGCAAGAACGAACTGATGGTCAACAGCGCGAACAAAGACCTGCGCAACGCCAACCATCAGGTCGATATCCGCTTCGCCGATCCATCGGTAAAAACCTTGCAAGCCACCCTCTGGTACATGAACGGTCGCCACGAGGACATCAAGATCGAGAAACCCGAGACATCCGATACAGACGGGCGTTTCGCCTTTGAACTGCGCACCGATGAAGACTGGGCCTCGCAGAACTTGCTGGCCGTGGAAGTACAGGGCCCGGAAAAGGGTGCTGCCGCGCAGAAGGTCGAAGCGAAAATTTGCACACGCAACGTATTCCCAAGCGGTGGTCAGCAGACCGCTTCAACTGGGCAATGAGGTTACTTATGCAGAAGCTATTGATTCCATCGTTACTGGGCCTGGCGATCTTCGCCGGGGCAGCCAACGCCGCCGCGCCGCTGCGCCCGCCCCAGGGCTATTTCGCACCGATCGAAGCGTTCAAGACCGGCGACTTCAAGGAAAACTGCGACACCATGCCGACGCCCTACACCGGGCCGTTGCAGTTTCGCAGCAAGTACGAAGGTTCGGACAAGGCGCGCTCCACGCTGAACGTGCAGTCGGAAAAAGCCTTCCGCGATAGCACCGCCGACATCACCAAGCTGGAAAAAGACACCAGCAAACGGGTGATGCAGTTCATGCGC
The DNA here is from genome assembly GCF_020790195.1 of Pseudomonas sp. HN8-3. Taxonomy (NCBI): domain Bacteria; kingdom Pseudomonadati; phylum Pseudomonadota; class Gammaproteobacteria; order Pseudomonadales; family Pseudomonadaceae; genus Pseudomonas; species Pseudomonas sp. HN8-3. The sequence continues at coordinate 1,089,946 of NZ_CP086206.1, read as the reverse complement.
GACGGTCGCCCGCAGCAGCTCGAATGCACCCTGAACTGGCTGGTCTCGTGGGCCAAGGCCGACGCACTGATGTCCAAGGACTTCAACCACACCGGCAAGTCCATGCGCAAATGGGCACTGGGCAGCATGGCCTCGGCCTATGTGCGCCTGAAGTTCTCCGAGTCGCACCCGCTGGCCAACCACCAGCAGGAATCCCAGCAGATCGAAGCCTGGTTCAACAAGCTGGCCGATCAGGTGGTGAGCGACTGGGACAACCTGCCGCTGGAAAAAACCAACAACCACTCCTACTGGGCCGCCTGGTCGGTGATGGCAACCTCCATCGCCACCAACCGTCGCGACCTGTTCGATTGGGCCGTCAAGGAATACAAGGTCGGTGTGAACCAGGTCGATGACCAGGGCTTCTTGCCGAACGAATTGAAGCGTCAGCAACGCGCCTTGTCGTACCACAACTACGCCCTGCCGCCGCTGTCGATGATCGCCAGTTTTGCCCTGGTCAACGGTGTGGACCTGCGCCAGGAAAACAACAGCGCGCTCAAACGCCTGGGCGACAAGGTGCTGGCCGGGGTGAAAGATCCGGACATCTTCGAGCAGAAGAACGGTAAAGAGCAGGACATGAAGGACTTGAAGCAGGACATGAAATTCGCCTGGCTTGAACCCTTCTGCACCCTATACACCTGCGCGCCGGATGTGATCGAGCGCAAGCACGGGATGCAACCCTTCAAGACGTTCCGCCTGGGTGGCGACCTGACCAAGGTGTACGACCCGGCGCACGAAAAAGGCAACAAAGGCAGCTGATACATAGCTCCCGGTTGGACTCGGTCCAACTGTGGGAGCTGGCTTGCCTGCGATAGGGGTCTGACATTCAACATTGATGTCGACTGATACACCGCCATCGCAGGCAAGCCAGCTCCCACCGTTAACCCGGTTCCTTCAGTGAAATTGCAATACAACCTCCTCCGAAATCGTGGGGGGGTTTGGGGGGGCTCTGGCCCTTGACTGTTGGTTAAACATGGAGAGATCGGGATGGTTTTCTCGTCCAATGTGTTCCTGTTTCTGTTCTTGCCGATCTTTCTCGGCTTGTACTACTTGAGCGGGCAACGCTATCGCAATCTGCTGCTGCTGATTGCCAGCTACGTGTTCTACGCCTGGTGGCGAGTGGACTTCCTGGCGCTGTTCGCCGCCGTCACGCTGTGGAATTACTGGATCGGCCTCAAGGTCGGTGCCGCCGGCGTGCGCACCAAGCCGGCGCAGCGCTGGCTGCTGCTCGGCGTGGCGGTCGACCTGTGCATCCTCGGCTACTTCAAGTACGCCAACTTCGGCGTCGACAGCATCAATGTAATGATGAAGTCAGCGGGCCTGGAGCCGTTCATTCTCACCCACGTGCTGTTGCCGATCGGGATCTCGTTCTACATCTTCGAGTCCATCAGCTACATCATCGACGTGTACCGTGGCGATACCCCGGCGACCCGCAATCTGATCGACTTCGCGGCGTTCGTGGCAATCTTCCCGCACCTGATCGCCGGCCCCGTGCTGCGTTTTCGCGACCTGGCCGACCAGTTCAACAACCGCACCCACACCCTCGACAAGTTCTCCGAGGGTTGCACGCGGTTCATGCAGGGTTTCATCAAGAAGGTATTTATTGCCGACACCCTGGCGGTGGTGGCCGACCATTGCTTCGCCCTGCAAAATCCCACCACCGGTGACGCCTGGCTCGGCGCGCTGGCCTACACCGCGCAGCTGTACTTCGATTTCTCCGGCTACAGCGACATGGCCATCGGCCTGGGCTTGATGATGGGTTTCCGCTTCATGGAAAACTTCAAGCAGCCATACATCAGCCAGTCGATCACCGAGTTCTGGCGGCGCTGGCACATCAGCCTCTCTACCTGGCTGCGTGATTACCTGTACATCACCCTGGGCGGCAACCGCAAAGGCACGCTGACCACCTACCGCAATCTGTTCCTGACCATGCTGCTCGGTGGCCTGTGGCACGGCGCCAACATCACCTACATCGTGTGGGGCGCCTGGCACGGCATGTGGCTGGCGATTGAAAAAGCCATCGGCCTCAATACTGCGCCGCGCAGCTTCAACGTGTTGCGCTGGGCCTTCACCTTCCTGCTGGTGGTGATGGGCTGGGTGATCTTCCGCGCCGAAAACCTGCACGTCGCAGGCCGCATGTACGGTGCGATGTTCAGCTTCAGCGAATGGTCGCTGTCGGAACTCAACCGCGCCAACCTTACCGGCCTGCAAGTGGCAACGTTGGTCGTGGCCTACGCAACCCTGGCGTTCTTCGGCCTGCGCGATTTCTACACCAACCGCCCAGCCGACAAGACCAAGCCGGCCGATCCGAGCCTAATCAAGGCGGTACCGGGCGACAACCCAGGCAGCATTCACGAGCCCGGTTTCAGCGTGGGCCGTGACGCCGCTGTGCAACCGGCCTACTGGACCGCTGACTGGCCACGCTACGCCATGCGCGCTGCGGTGCTGCTGCTGTTCGTGGCGTCGATCCTGAAACTGTCGGCGCAGAGTTTCTCGCCGTTCCTTTACTTCCAATTCTGAGGGAGCCGACCATGACCCGTTCATTACGCGTCCTCTATATCGGCCTGTTCCTGGTGCTGCTGCTGGCACTGGGGGCGTGGTCACTGCGCAGCTTCTTTGGCTTCAGCACCAACGCTGATGCCACGGTGCTTAACGGTCGCTGGACCAAAGCCGTCGAGACTCACTATGACGAGGAGTTCCCGATCAAGCGCCTGGGCACCAACCTGTGGGCTGCGCTGGACTACAAGCTGTTCAATGAAGGTCGCCCTGGCGTAGTGCTGGGCCGCGACCACTGGCTGTACAGCGACGAGGAGTTCAATCCCGCCGTCAACGAAGACCAGAACCTTGAAGGCAATTACGCACTGGTCGAAGGCGTGCGCCAGAAACTCAAGGCCCAAGGCATCCAACTGGTGATGGCGATTGTGCCGGCCAAGGTGCGCCTGTACCCGGAACACCTGGGTGAGGTGAAGCCGGCGAGCATCCACGCCAACTTGTACCAGGACTTCCACGCCCGGGTCGCCGCCGACAACATCCCGGCTCCCGACCTGCTCGGCCCGCTGCAACAGGCCAAGCTGGGTGGCAAGCAGGTGTTTCTGCGTACCGACACTCACTGGACCCCGGACGGTGCGGAAATCGCCGCCAAGCAACTGGCCAAGGCGATTGCCGACAAGACCCCGCTGAGTGGCGAGCCGCAGCGTTTTGTCACCGAGGCCGAAAAGATCGAGCCACACAAAGGCGACCTGCGTCTGTTCCTGCCCCTGGACCCGCTGTTCGAAAACCTGATGCCGCCTAAAGAGCCGCTGGAAAAACGCGTCACGCACCTGGCCGAAGAAAAAGGTGATGACGCGCTGTTCAGCGACAGCGAAACCCCGGTGGCCCTGGTGGGCACCAGCTACAGCGCCAACCCCAACTGGAACTTCGTGGGCGCGCTCAAGCAAGCCTTGCACAGCGACGTGGTCAGCTACGCCGAAGACGGCCACGGCCCGATCCTGCCGATGCTCAGCTACCTCAAAAGTGACGATTTCAAGAACAACCCGCCCCAGCTGCTGATCTGGGAGTTCCCCGAACGCTATCTGCCCGTGAATAACGAAATCGGTGACGCCGACCCAGCGTGGGTTGCGCAGCTTAAACAAGCCGGTTCGCGCCAACAGAACATGGCAATCAATACATCTAAATCCGAGACGCCCGACCGGGCGCAAAACTGAAAGAGAGGTAACTCACATGACTTTCACTACTACTCCTCGTCGTCTCGCCAAGACCCTGGCTATCGCTGCCGGCCTGAGCTTCGTATCAATGTCCGCCTTTGCCGGTGGTGACGCCGCCCTCTACGGCCCAACCGCGCCGAAGGGCTCCAGCTTCGTGCGCATCTACAACGCCAGCAACCAGGAAGTCAGCGCCACCGTCGGCGCCACCAACCTCAGCGACGTTGCACCGTTGGCCAGCAGCGACTTCAGCTTCATGCCGGGCGGTGACTACAGCGCCAAGGTCGGCAGCCAGACCGTACCGGTCAAACTCGCCGCCGACCACTACTACACCCTGGTCAACAGCGGCAGCGGCCAGCCGCAATTGATCGAAGAACCGCCATTCAAGAACAAGCAGAAATCCCTGGTACGCGTGCAGAACCTCAGCGACAAGGCCCTGAGCCTGAAAACTGCCGACGGCAAGACCGATGTGGTCAAGTCGGTGGCCGCCAAGGGCCGTGGTGAGCGCGAGATCAACCCGGTGAAGGTGAGCCTGGCGTTGTATGACGGTGACAAGAAAGTCGGCGATGTGAAGCCGGTGGCCCTGGAGCGCGGTGAGGCAGCGGTGCTGTATGTCACCGGCTCGGGTTCGAGCCTGTCGCCAGTCTGGGTGAAACGCCCGGTGTCGACCCGCTGATTATTTCCCTGAGTTGACACGTCCCCTTGTGGGAGCTGGCTTTCCTGCGATGGCGGTCTTGTAGGCGCCATCGCGGGCAAGCCAGCTCCCACACTGACCGGTTTTCAACTCAGGACCGAGACAAAAACAAGAGTGAAACGACAAACCTTCGTAGCTCTGACCCAAACTGATTCAAGGAGAAACACCCATGATCCCAGTAATCCTTTCCGGTGGTAGCGGCTCACGTCTTTGGCCGCTTTCGCGTAAACAGTTCCCCAAGCAGTTCCTGGCCCTGACCGGCGAACACACGCTGTTCCAGCAAACCCTGGAGCGCCTGGTGTTCGAAGGCATGGACTCCCCGATCGTGGTCTGCAACAAGGACCACCGCTTCATCGTCAACGAGCAACTGAGCGCACGTAAGCTTGAATGCCAACGCATCCTGATGGAGCCCTTTGGGCGCAACACCGCACCGGCCGTGGCCCTGACCGCGATGATGCTGGTCAACGAAGGCCGTGACGAGCTGATGCTGGTGCTGCCTGCCGACCACGTGATCGACGACCAGAAAGCCCTGCAACGTGCCCTGGCCCTGGCCACCGTGGCGGCCGAGCGTGGCGAGATGGTGCTGTTCGGCGTACCGGCGACCCGTCCGGAAACCGGCTATGGCTACATCAAGTCCACCAACGACTCGCTGTTGCCCGAAGGCGTGAGCCGCGTGCAGCAGTTCGTGGAAAAGCCCGATGAAAAGCGCGCCATCGAGTTCGTCAAAAGCGGTGGTTACTTCTGGAACAGCGGTATGTTCCTGTTCCGCGCCAGCCGCTTCCTCGAAGAGCTGAAAAAGCACGATCCGGACATCTACGACACCTGCGTACTGACCCTGGAGCGCAGTGAGCAGACCCATGACACCGTGACCTTCGACGATGCCACCTTCGCCTGCTGCCCGGACAATTCCATCGACTACGCAGTGATGGAAAAAACCCAGCGTGCCTGCGTGGTGCCATTGAGCGCCGGCTGGAGCGACGTGGGTTGCTGGGCCTCGCTGTGGGCGGTCAATGATAAAGACGCCAACGGCAACGTGAGCAAAGGCGACGTGGTGATCCAGGACAGCCGCAACTGCATGGTGCATGGCAACGGCAAACTGGTATCGGTGATCGGCCTGGACAACATCGTGGTGGTGGAAACCAAGGACGCGATGATGATTGCCCACAAGGACAAGGTCCAGGGCGTCAAGCAGATGGTCAACACGCTCAACGAGCAAGGCCGCAGCGAAACCCAGAACCACTGCGAAGTCTACCGTCCGTGGGGCTCCTACGACTCGGTGGACATGGGCGGCCGCTTCCAGGTCAAGCACATCTCGGTCAAGCCGGGCGCGTGCCTGTCGCTGCAAATGCACCACCACCGCGCCGAACACTGGATCGTGGTCAGCGGCACCGCCGAAGTCACCTGTGACGACAACGTGTTCCTGCTCTGCGAGAACCAGTCCACCTATATCCCGATCGCCTCGGTGCACCGCCTGCGCAACCCGGGCAAGATCCCGTTGGAGATCATCGAAGTGCAATCGGGCAGCTATCTGGGTGAGGACGATATCGAGCGGTTCGAAGATATCTACGGGCGCTCGACACCGGTTGAACGAGGTGTTTCGGTGAAAACTATCGCGCAATAAAACAGTCGTACAAGAAGCCCTCACCCAACCCATTGCGTCCCCTATCCGCAGTGGGTTGGGTGGGGGCTTTTTGTTTGGGCCTTTGTGGTCAATTTAAAGCCATCATGGGCCCTTACCCAATACCGGCCAACGCCATGGGCTTATATTTTAATTGGCGTTTTCCCATGAGAAATAACGCGATTGACCATTACACGGTCAGGACCAGCTGGGTACTGCAAAGGAATTGCAAACTTCGTCTCCACATAAAAAATATGTGGGTTATGAGAGCTTTGGATAACGTTCAACCCCGACGTATTGATTTCATAGTAGTGCGACATTTTATCCAACGCATTTTGATATTTACGCTTCCCAAAGATGGTTTCGGAAATCTTTTTGGTCGGCATATCTCCTGGCGCCAAGTCCGTAAAGTAATGCCTGCCTTTACCTTGGGGCAGACGTTGACCATCAAAATCTGACGCTGAAGAAGTCAGGGCTTTCTCACCCATGATTTCGTGATGAGGATTTTTCCCGGTGTAGTGATAAAAAACATTCTGACCTTTTACCGGTGGATCAAGCAGCGCCTTTAAACCGTCAGGGACGCCCTCCACTCTAGGTTGCTTATTGGCCGGTTGAGCACTTGTCGCGTTATTCGTGTCGACGTTGCCTGAAAAGCTGCCTTGGTCCAACGGACGCTTGTTCGGCCGGGATGTCCCCGTAGCAGTGGGAACCCCGCCCGGCAATCGGCTCAATCGCCACTCACCGTTACCCGCAGACCCCAGAAATGCTTGAACCCTATAGAGCTTCGACGTCGTCAATGGCGCCTGAGGATCCACGATAGCGACCCGCCCGTCACGTGCGTGGAAGGCCGAATCAATCTGATACACCTTGTTGACCCCGGTACTGTCGGTATAGCGCACGTAAAAATTATCGCCCACGTTATAGGTACCGTCCGGCCTCAAAATGCGGCCTTTGATGACATCTTCCGACACGGAGAAGGCGCTCAGATCAAGGTTTGGACTCGTGCCGGCCGTTGGTGCTCTGGCGATGACTGGAGGGGCTGGCGGCACCACCGGGCTTTTGAACACCGGCCGCAACGGCACGGCATTCACATTGGGAATACCAGAGGCGGCCATCGTGAAATCCGAGTAGACCGCACGCATCGCGCTCGGACTTTTGAGCAGCCGCGGCAAGATTCGAGCATTGGCGCGCAAGGCCGTCACGCCAGCCTTTCCTAAGCGAACCCCCATGGAGATGCCTTTTCCGAGCACTGGCAACAAGTCGAGGAAGATGGAGGCCACCTCAATGCCGAACTGAACCTTGTTGATTCTCGATTGATACGCAACCTCTGCGCTGCTGACGCTTTGGTGGTCCGCGTGATCGATGAGCAACTTCACTTTCTGCTTGTACAGCTCATCCTGAAAATTGCCATCGAAGGGTTTGAGTGTCACCGGAGCGCTCGTCAATTTGAATGCAGTGACGAGCGCATCCAGCGTGCGCAATGGGCTCTTCGTCGGATCGAATGCGCGCTCCTTGATCGCCTCGCCAGCTTTAACCACGTCGTTTTTATCGACCGGCGACGCTCTGCTCGCGGTGTAGAGCCTCCACTCCTTTTTCTCCATCAACGCGTTCAGCGCATTCACATCCGCCAATTCGCGAAAACACACGCCGTCGGGCGCATTCGGCGTGCACAGTACAAGCGAGGCGTCTGTGTCATTGCCAATCACCATCGCGCCCTGAACCGGCAACCCACGCTGAATAAGGGCACTGGTGACAATTTTTTTCCCATCCACCAGAGGCCGGTCAGCCGGGTCCGGGTAGTCAAGAACAGCCGCGACCCACTGCGCTCCTCGTTTGGTACTGGTGTCTTGGGTAGCGTCTATGTTGTAGGTATTGGGGTTGAGTGCTGCGAGAAAAGCCTCTTTATCCAGCATGTCGCTCAGGTGGATTTTCCACGCTTTGCGGACGTCGCCGGCAGCACCCGACTCGGCATCCGTGGCCAACTCCTGTTTAAGCAGCTCAGTATAGGCGCCTCCCACATCGGCAGTGTTGACCAACGCTTTGAGCTGCTCGGTATCCAGGATGACCTGCTTGCCATCGTCGCCCAGCAGAGGGTTGCCGTGAGTATCGGTCAGCGGCAGTTCGAAGGTGGACCGGCTGAAATGGCCGTGCTGGACGGCTGGAAACTCACTGGGGTTTTTCAGCGCCAGATCAGTCAGCGATACGCGGTGCTGCTTGACGGTGAGCGTATGACTGCTGCTTTGCCCGCCAGAGTGAGGATTGGACCTGGTTTTCACCCGCACCATCAGCTTGTCCGCATCGACCTGCGCAGCGGGGAACTGCCGTTTGATCGCTTCGTTCATCCGATCGCGGGAAAAGCTACCCAGAGAAGGAAGAGTTGCCAGCGATGACGCCAGCGCATTTGCACTGCGGTCCTCGGAGTGTTCCAGGTAATCAAACAACGCTTCCTGGGCCGGGCTCAGGTTTTTCAGCCACTCGGGGGCCAGCTTGTCAGCCAGTTGTTCATCTCGCGCCGCCATGGCGTTTTCGCCACTGAGCAGGTACGACCAGTCAGCGGCATCATCCATGCGCTTGAGTGCTCCCGGCTCTGTCGATACCCGGGCGAGATTCGCAACGACTTCCTCCTGCTGACGCTTGAGCATCCAGGGGATGCCCTCGGCCAGCACATCCCCCGTCAAGGGTTCGGCGCTCAACATCACATCGTCGCCAGAAGGCGGTTCCGACTTGTTTTGTAACGACAACGGCAGTGTTTGCAACAGTAGGTCCGCGTCGGCGCCCCCCTCATCAAGGCGCGCTGCAATCGCCTGGCGCGCCAGGGCTGGCGTCGCAAACTGCTCGAACCCCTCACCCGGGGTGTACAGCACGACCGGCCCATTAGTCTCATCGAGTGCCAAGGTCCGGCCTTTGGTCCAGACGGGGGGCGTGGCCCCGGAACCGTCGGTGCTGGTGATTAGGAAGCAGCCCGCCATCAAGGCTCCCCGCTCGCTACCGTCATCAACGGTAAGCGGGTAGACACCAGGGCGTGCGCCATTGGGGAAGACAGCTTCCCGTTCAGCCAGCGTGGGGTATTGCAGTGCTGCGTCGATCAACCGCTTGCTCGCCGCGCTCAGTGTTCCATCGCTCACGCGCAATGCCGCCAGCGTCGACAGTTGTTGCTTGTGCAAGGTCAACAACTGGTCTTGAGGGGCCTGCAGAACCTGATGGTCTTTCAACGTCGGGCGGGGGGTTGTCCAGAAGGTTTGAAGGGCCATCGGAAACTGCGTGACCATGCGCTGGGCAATCGTATCCAGTGTCAACTGTGGCGTGACGAGGGTGCCCGGGCTAGTGTCCGTGTCCGGGGTAAAAATGCCGGACTGTTCAACATCGTCAACGACGGGCTGCTGGCCAGGATTGGCCAGCAAGGTCGCAACCTTCCTGTTCAAGGCGTCCAGCACCGGCTCGGACGACAGTGTTTTGATAGAGCCATCGTCCTGCTCGACCCAGCGCTTGAAGACCAGGTCTTGTGGCTTCAGGGTCGACATGTACGGAAACATTTGGTCCACTTGCTGGCGCAGGAAGTCCTGGAAGCTCGGTTGCTCACCGTGCAAACGCTGCATGTCGCGGGACTGAAGGGCGTGTTGGGTGACAAACGCCTCCTGATTGGTAACCTTGAATTGCTGCATGAGCCGTGGGTATTCCACCCCGACCGGGGGTATGCCGGCCGAGGTGGGAAGAGGAATACCGTCCGGCGCGTAGGTCAATACCGGTGGCAGGTGAACAGGGGGTTGCGCAGATGTTTCAACGGCAATATCGGTTTGGGTGGCCAATGCGTTTGGGGCAACAACGCTTTGTGGGGGGGAAAGGTGGGTCGAGTTTTCGGTCGCTGCAAACATGGAATAAACCTTACATAGAAGAGTTGAACGTCGCCGCTACCTCCCTGTAGGTCGTCAGATAAGTGGACGTTCAATGCGCTCCGGTTCCTGTCCCGAATGTAAGCTCAAGTAGCAGAACGCTGTGAGCTCTGCTGAAAATGCAAGACCAAGTACCAGGGCACTGTACGGTCCTATTGATTGAAGTGAAAAACACCTGCCTGGCGTACAGCCCCTTCCCCTCGAACATGCGCTGGAACATGCCAGTCATGTACTGGGCACCACTCGAGTCCTCACCCTGGCTGCTCAGGACCTATACACCGAACACCAGAGCTACCTGAATTGGGCCAGCTTGCAATTAGCCGAAACCGGCTTGGCCTTGATCGAGGCCCACATCGAAGGTTTGCAGGTGGACGCTGCTGCTCAGTAAGTAAGTCATCGGGAGCAAGCCCCCTCCCACATTTGAATGTGTTCACAAATCAAAGGTGGGAGGGGGCTTGCTCCCGATGAGGCCCGCACGGCCACCACAGCACTCAAGTTAACCAATCCCACCTACGCTTAAGTTAGGATGCTCGTTCCCCATTCGAGGTGGTCTCCATGTTCTTCGGCGTTCTCCTGATCATCACCTGGCTGATCCTGCTGCTGCGCTACCCGGCGAAGGCGCTGCCGGTTTCGCTGGCGGCTGCCGTCGGCCTGGGTTTCGTCGCCGTCTGGGTGGTGTGGCTGGACAACCGCGAAGCCGCGCAACTGGCACGCCTTGAGTTGCGCATCAGCTATGCCCCGCAGGACTGCCCGGCCGACCGCCCACTGAAATTGACCCTCAACAACGGCAACGACGTGCCGTTGACCGAACTGCGCTGGCGCGTGGCCGCCTACGCGCCGGGCGACACGGTCAACCTGGCCGACAACGTCTACGCCGCCCCACGCTATCGAGGCCCCGGCGAGTTGCAGGCCGGGGCCACCTGGGACGATTGCCTGCCCACACCGCCACTGCGCCCCGGCTATCGCCCGCAAACCCTGGAATTTCGCGCCGAGCACCTGCAAGGCAGTTTCTCGGACTGACAAAGGAATGATGCATGCCCAACGTACTGATCACCGGTTGCTCCAGCGGCATCGGCCGCGCCCTCGCCGACGCGTTCAAAGCCGCAGGCTTCAACGTGTGGGCCAGCGCCCGCCAGCCAGATGACGTCGCCGCCCTCGCTACCGCTGGCTTCAATGCCGTGCAGTTGGACGTCAATGACAGCGCCGCCTTGCAACGCTTGGCCGAACAAATGGGCGAACTGAATGTGCTGGTCAACAACGCGGGCTACGGCGCCATGGGCCCGTTGCTCGATGGCGGCACCGAGGCGATGCGACGCCAATTCGAAACCAATGTGTTTTCCATCGTTGGCGTCACCCAGGCACTGTTCCCCGCGTTGCGCCGCAGCAAAGGACTGGTGGTGAATATCGGCAGCGTTTCCGGGGTATTGGTGACGCCGTTCGCCGGCGCCTACTGCGCATCCAAAGCCGCTGTCCATGCCTTGAGCGATGCCCTGCGCATGGAACTGGCACCGTTTGGCGTGCGGGTGATGGAAGTGCAGCCCGGTGCGATCAATACCCATTTTGCGAAGAATGCCGGGGCCCAGGCCGAATTGTTGATCAACGAAACATCGCCCTGGTGGCCGTTGCGCGAAGGCATTCGGGCGCGCAGCCAGGCCTCCCAGGACAAGCCAACCCCAGCCACTGAATTTGCGGCGGATGTGCTCAAGGCCGTGCAGCAAGCGCAGCCACCGCGTCTGCTAAGGTCGGGCAATGGCAGCCGGGCGTTGCCATTGATGGCGGCGCTGTTGCCCAAGGGGTTGCTGGAGAAGGTGTTGAAGAAGCGCTTTGGGTTGGGCGGTAAACTCTAACCCTTCATAAAATCAATAAACGCCCGCACCTTAAGCGGTAAATGCCGGGTATCCGGATACATCGCGTAGACCCCTTGGGGCGCGAAGCGATAGTCCGCCAATACACGCACCAGCCGTCCCGCCTCCAAATCCTCCTGCACAAGCCACTGTGGCAAGATCGCCACACCGTGGCCACGCACCGCAAACGCCTGGAGCACCGCCGCACTGTCGGCCACCAAGGCGGCCGGACCTGCGCGGTATTGATGCCCATCGCCGGCAGGGTCGGTCACGCTCAACTCCGTCAAGCGGCCATGGCCCAGCCTGGGCACCTGCTCCAACTCCTCCAGGGTCTGAACGCCCGCAAACGCTGGCGCAGCGACGGCGAACACTTCAAACGTCGACAACCGCACCGCTCGATGATTGGAGTCCAGCAAGCGCCCCAGGCGAATAGCCACGTCAAAACGCTCGGAGATCAAATCGGCGTGGGTGGAGGATGTGGATAAGTGGATATTCAGGTCCGGGTGCAGGCGGCGAAACGCTTCCACCGCCGGGGCGACCACGGCCAGGGCATACTCGACGGTGGTGGTGATGCGCAGCGTGCCTTTGAGCTGCGCATGTTCGGAACGGGCCTCTTCCACCGCCAGGCGCGCCTCTTCGAGCATTCGTGTGCAGCGCAGGTAGAAACGTTCGCCGGCATCGGTGAGCGCCAGCTGGCGAGTGTTGCGGGTCAGCAGGGTGACGCCCAGCTCCGCCTCCAGGCGCTTGAGGTTGAAGCTGACCACGGCGCGGGTCTGGCCGAGCAGATCCGCGGCGGCCGTGAGCGAGCCGGCCTCGACCACGGCCTTGAAGGTGTCGAATCGATCCAGGCTGACCATGGCCACGCCCTCCGTTTGTCAAAATATTTTTGACAAACTAACAGGCAAACCGACGTATCCCAAACCCTGCTTGCCGCCTACCCTGCGCGCTTCATTCGCAGGATCGCGTTCATGACCTACCGCTCGAAAATTGCCTGGATCTTTCTACTGGGTTTTGCCCTGGACCTGGTGAACATGTTTGTCGCCACCGTCGCCTACCCGGACATCGCCCGCGAACTGCACGCCTCGGTCACGCAACTGGCGTGGATCAGCAATGCCTACATGCTCGGGCTGACGGTGATCATTCCCTTGAGTGTGTGGCTGGCGGCGCTCATGGGCGAGCGCACCCTGATCGCCACCAGCCTGCTGCTGTTTGCCGGGGCATCGGTGATGGTCGGCCAGGCCGGCTCCATCGACGCGTTGATTGGCTGGCGCGCTGTGCAGGGGCTCGGCGGCGGCTTGTTGATTCCGGTGGGGCAAGCCATGGCTTACCGACACTTTCCCGCGGCCGAGCGCAGCCAGTTGACGGCGCGGGTCATGTCGGTGGCATTGCTGGTACCGGCATTGTCTCCGGCGCTGGGTGGGGTAATTGTCGACAGCCTGTCCTGGCGCTGGATTTTCTACGCCAACCTGCCTCTGGCGCTGGTGACCCTGCTGCTGGCGCTGCTGTGGATAAAACCCGATGTGCCTTCCACCGTACGCCCGCCCCTGGACCTGGGCAGTATGTTCAAACAAGCCGCCAGCCCGATGCTGCGTGTGGCAATGCTGGTTTACCTGTGTATTCCGGGGATATTTATCGGCACCAGCCTGATCGCCATCCTCTACGTGCGTGACCTGGGGTATGACGCCACCCAGACCGGCGTGCTCATGTTGCCGTGGGCACTGGCCTCGGCAGTGGCGATTTACTTGAGCAAAAAACTCTTCAATCGCTGCGGCCCCAAACCCTTGTTACTGGCCGGCATGGCGCTGCAATGCGGCGGCATCCTATTGCTCAACGAGCCGGCGCTGATCATTGCGGCCTACGTCTTGATGGGCCTGGGCGGCAGCTTGTGCAGCAGCACCGCGCAAACCCTGGCCTTTCTGGATATTCCCGCCGAGCGCATGGGCCACGCCAGCGCGTTGTGGAACATGAACCGGCAAGTGAGCTTCTGCGTCGGCGCCGCCTTGCTCAGTGCAGTACTGTCGACCTTGGATTCCTTCGCCATAACCTTCACGATAGCGGCAGCTCTGACCCTGTTGCCGCTTTTCGCAGTGTTGCGCCTGGATGCCTCCAGGATACGCACGCTGCTTCACCCTTGCAGCGAGCCCAAGCATGATTGACTACAGCGATTTTTTTGAGGAAGTGATCCAGACTCACGTCGAGATCGAACAATGGTTTGCCGGGGTTGCGCCTGAGGGCACGCTGGAAAACCTGCTGGCACGCTTCTCACCGGAGTTCAGCATGGTCGCGCCGGCCACCGGTACGCGGGTCAACAGGGCCGGGGTTAATGCATTGTTCACGCGCCTGGGAGGGATGCGGCCGGGGTTGAAAATCACCTTGAGCGAAATGACCGGGATTGATCGTCATGCGCGGGGAGCCACGGTGACGTATCGCGAGCATCAGGTGGATGACAGTGGCACCCAGACAGATCGCCGCGCCACGGTGGTGTTCGAGAAGCAGGCCAGTGGTGCGCTGCTTTGGCGGCACTTGCATGAGACGTTTATCAAAGCTTAACGCGGGCCTGAATGTGGGAGAGGGCTTGCCCCCGATGAGCATAGGTATCTACACAACTTTGTAGTCGCCAATGGTAACCACGATGCGAAGCGAGCCGCTCTTGCTCTTGATCTGCTTTTGATCTTAGGCGCCCCGTTAAACCACGCTGGCCGGAATTCGACAGGGATTTGGGGGGTAAACCGGCAGGGATGCCGGTTTAGCCGCCCCGCGCCATGGATGGCGCGTGGCGGCGGCCCCCCAAATCCATGGCGGATTACGGGCACACCGAGCCTAAGCGAGGTGCCGAGTGGTGGGGCAAGAGCCCTTTTGGTTACTTTTGGGGCTCTTTTCCAAAAGTGACCCGCTGTAAAAGCGGAACCAATAGTGGCCGTTACCTAAATAACGGATATGTACTCGGTCTGATCCAACATCCTGGTCGGCTGTCAGGCCGCCATCGGGGGCAAGCCCCCTCCCACAGGGGCCCGCGGTATACCGAAAAGTTGTGTAGATACTCATGCCCCTCCCACAGTTTAGTTTTGTGTTGGGTTGACGATCACAGTGCAGGTAATCCCGGCCGCCAACAGCACGCCCTCCGGCACTTCATCAATGTGAATCCGCACCGGCACACGCTGCGCCAACCTTACCCAGTTGAACGTCGGGTTCACATCGGCAATCAGCTCACGGCTCTCGGGGTTGTCGCGGTCGTAGATGCCACGGGAGATGCTTTCCACGTGACCCTTGAGTGTCTCGCCACTCATCAATTGCATATCGGCTTTATCACCGACGTTGACGTGGGGCAGCTTGGTTTCTTCAAAGAAGCCATAGACCCAGAACGAATTCATATCCACCACAGCCATCTTCGCTTCACCGATACGCGCATAGTCGCCGCGATGCACGTTGAGGTTGGTGACGTAGCCATCCACTGCCGCCAGCACACGGGTACGTTTCAAGTTGAGTTCAGCGGCCTCCAGTTGCGCCAGGGCGTGCTGGTAATCGGCCAGGGCCGAGTCAGCGATATTACTGGCGTCGTCGCGGTTTTCCCTGGAGATTACCAGGGCGTCGAGGTCAGCGCGGCGGTGGGCGTTGAGCTTGCGCATCTCCCAGGTAGCCTTGCGTGAGGCCACCAGCGATTGAGCTTGCTTGACGGCAATGCGGTAGTGCTCGGGGTCGATCTGCATCAGCAGGTCGCCTTTTTTTACCAACTGGTTATCGCGTACCGGCACGTCCACCACCTCGCCGGTCACGTCAGCCGCGACGTTGATGATGTCGGCGCGTACGCGGCCGTCGCGGGTCCATGGCGTTTGCATGTAGTGCACCCACAACGTGCGGCCAATCCAGATCGCCAAGGCCAGAACCAGCAAGGTCGCGAGCAGGCTGAAAAACTTTTTCATCGGGGCATTCTCAACGGTAGACGCTCAGCGCCAGGGCGCCGAACAGGCAAGCGAACAGGCTCAGGCGCAGCAACGCCGGGTGCCAGAAAAACCGATACAGGTCGAACCCGGCCAGGAAGCGATCAATCGCCCAGGCCAACACCGCGGCGATCAGGAACATCAGGGTCATGGTCGGCATATAGATGCCATGAAATGCGATTTCACGAGGCATTCGAGGCTCCTTTTAGGGCCGCCAGTGGGGATTGCGGGTCGAGCAGCGAAGTGCGGATAAAGTGCAGGTAGCTCTTCACCCGGCGCAGGGCCGAGGTATCGAAGTGCGGGGCGAAAGGTTCGTCGGTGGCCTGCACGCGGCTGATCGCATGGTCGACGGCGATCAAGCCGCGCTCCAGGTTGCTGGCGCTGGGTTGCAGGAACAAGCGCACCAGCGAACGGCCCATCACGCGGATTGCCTGGCGCCACGGCTGGGACTCGGCATAGGCCGGATGCACCGGCAGGATCGCCTGCTCCTTGCGCAACTCGATGATTGCGTGGCCGACCTCCAGCACCACGAACATCCAGCGCAGCAGGTCGCGTTGCACCTGCGGCTGGCCGGCCGCGAGGCCATAAGCCTGGTGCAGCAGGTCGCGGGTACGGCTTTCAAAACTCGACGCCAGGCCCTTGAGCTTGCCGCTGATCGCATACACCACTTGCTCACGCAGGTCCTGCTCCAGGCGGCGCCACAGCCAGCGGCTGTTGGGTGGCAGGATGATCGCCCCCGCCGCCGCGCACACCAACATGCCGATGACCATGGCGATGTAGTCGTTGATAAAGGTGTAGGGGTTGTAGACCGTGAGGTTGTCCGGCACCGAGCCGGTGCTGAAGAAAATCAACAGGCCCACGCCGACACCGGCGTACTGCGGGCGGGAGGAAAGGAAAGCACCGAAGATGATCACCGGTGCGAGCATCACGCACAGCAGCGGGAAGCCGTCGATCCAGGGGAACACGAAGAACATTTCGACAAAGCCGACCAAGGCGCCGATCAAGGTGCCGCAGGCCATCTGGAACGCCATGCGCTTGGGGTTGGGTGTGGCAGCGGAGAGGCCCACCGTGGCCGCCGCGATCAAGGTCATGGTTGCGCCGCTGGGCCAGGCGGTGGCTACCCAGTAACTGCCCAGCACGATCAGGATAAACGAGGCCCGCACCCCGGCGGCGGCGCAGGCCAGCCAGTTGGTTTTTGGTGTATAGGCTTCGTGCCAGTCTTCCCGCGCATGGCGGTGGTCAGCCAGGGACGCGTGGGTTTGCGCGTAGTTGTGCAGGTCGTCGACGAAGCGGTACAGCAGCTCGTAGGCGGTATGAAAGTCCAACTGCTCGGCTTCGGTCGGGTTACCGTCCTGGAAGCTCGCCCGCAGGCTGCGCACCTTGGCGGGCAGGTCGTCCTTGTAGGCGCTCAGTTGATTAACCAGGCGCGTGGCATCCGGACTGGTGAGGGCGCGACCGGAGAAGCTGTCGAGCACTTCGGCCAGGTCTTGCAGGCCGGGTTTGATCGCTGCGACCACATGATCGGCCTCATCGGCACGCAAGCGTTCAAGCAACTGGTGCAAGGCGTTGAAGCGCGTGGTGATGCTCATGAATTCGCTGTTGAGGCGACTGAGCCGCCCGTTGCGTCGGCGCATGTGCGGGTCTTCGAACACGGTGACGCTGCGCAGCCCTTCCAGGCCCACGGCTTCGGCGATAAAGCGCACGTTACTGGCCTCGAACCCTTCGCGTTGGCTGCGCCCGCGCAGGCCGTCGGTGACGAACAGCGCGAACACGCCAAAGCGCTGGTACAGCGCGTTGCGCATGGCGGCGCTGGAGGTCTGCGGCAGGATGGCGGCGCTGACCACTGTCGAGCACAGAATCCCCAGAGAGATTTCCAGCACCCGCCACACCGCTGCCATAAAGGCGCCGTCCGGGTGAGCCAGCGCCGGCAGGCCGACCATCGCGGCGGTGTAGCCGGCAAGCACAAACCCATAGGCGCGGAAGTTGCGGTTGCGCGTAGCGCCAGCGGTACAAATGCCCACCCAGATCGCCAGCGCGCCGAGGAACAGTTCGGTGTTCTGTGCAAACAAGGCGATCAACAGCACCATCACCGCCGAGCCCGCCAAGGTTCCGAGGAAACGGTAGAAACTCTTGGCGAACACTTGGCCGCTCTGGGGCTGCATCACGATAAACACGGTGATCATCGCGGTGCGCGGTTGCGGCAGTTCCAGGCGCATCGCCAGCCACAGCGTGAGGAACGCGGCGACCAGTACCTTGAAGATATACACCCAGGTCACGCCGTCGCTGCGTGCCCAGTCGAAAAAGCCACGGCGCCACTCAAGGGAATGCAACCAGCGCAGCGGTGCAGGCAAGGAAGTCATCGAATCCTACTCAGTGGTCGAACACGGCAAGTGCCGCCGGGGTCTTGCTTGGAAGGGTCTTGGCATCCTGGGGCACATCGTTGCCGGCACCAAGGCCGCCGCCCAATGCCGTTACCAGTTCGGCATGGGCACTCAGGCGCGCCGCCTGCACCTGTTGCTCGACCTGTTGCTGACGGAACAGCAGGGTCTGGGCGTTGAGCACATTGAGGTAGTCGGTGAGGCCACGCTGGTAGGCGATCATGGCGATGTCATAGGTCTTCTGCGCCGAGGCCACCGACTGCGCGGCGAAAGCCGACTGCTTGTCCATGGACTCGCGGCGGATCAACTGGTCGCTGATGCCCTTGAGCGCATTGACCAGCGTTTGGTTGTACTGGGCGACCGCGATGTCATAGCCGGCACTGGCTTCGCCCAATTGAGCACGCAGGCGGCCGCCATCAAAGATCGGCAAGGTGATCGCCGGACCGACGTTGTAGTTGAATTTCTTGCCAGCCAGGAACTCCAGCATACCGCCGCCCGTGGCCATGTAGCCGAGGCTGCCGACCAGGTCGACGTTGGGGTAGAAACCGGCGTGGGCCACATCGATGCCACGGGCCTGGGCCGCCACCTGCCAGCGGCTGGCGACCACATCCGGGCGTTGGCCGAGCAGTTGCGCAGGCAGGCTTGAGGGCAACTTCAATGGCGCGGCGAGGGCCAGGGTCGGGCGTTGCAACTGCGCACCCTCGCCCGGGCCTTTACCGGCCAGCGCCGCCAACTGGTTACGGCTCAGGGCGATTTCCTCGTCCAGGGCATCCAGTTGGCGATGGGTTTCCGGCAGCGGGGTTTCGGCCTGGCTGACGTCGAAGTGGGTGCCGATCCCGGCGTTAAGGCGCTTGTTGGCCAGGTCGAGAATCTGCTGTTGCTGGGCCAGGGTGGCCGCGGCGATATCGCGGTTGGCGTAATGCAACGACAACTGGATATAGGCGCGCACCACGTTGTTCTGCAGTTCGAGCTGGGCCTGACGTGCTTCGGCAGCGCTCATGTGCGCCAGGTCGACCGCACGTTCGGTGCTGTTGCTTTCCCGCCCCCACAGGTCGAGGGCGTAACTCAGGCCCAGGGACGAGTTGTTGTCCCAGGTGTTGGCGCCGCTCAATTCGCCGGGGCCGTAGAACTGATCTTTCGGCCAGTTGTGGCGCTTGAGGGTGGTATCGCTATTGATCTGCAACGACTCGGCCGACTCCGCAACCCCGGCCAGCGCCCGCGCTTGCCGCACGCGTGCGGCGGCCACGGCCAGGCTGGGACTGTTCTGGGTGGCGAGTTCGACCCAACGGTTGAGCTGCGGGTCGCCGTAGGCTTGCCACCATTGGGCGGTGGGCCAATGGGCGTCCTGGGAGGCGTCTTGAATGGCTTCATCGGTGGCCAGGGTATTGGCGTTGAGGGCCTGGCCTTGGGGGGCAATTCCTCCGGTTCCGATGCAACCGCTGATGGCTAACGATAAGGCCCAAACACTGAGAGTCTTCAGCTCTCTGCTGATGCGACGCGGCACGGCAAGCGAATTCCTGAGAGGTGTTGCGCAAGAGGTGGCGCAATTCTAGGCGGCGGCATGGAGGACGATAAGCTGGCATTCCTGTGAATCTTTGTTACCGTTCAGGCGATAATCCGTTGGTAGGGATCACTGGTCGGCGTAACTTTCTGTCACAATTTGTCATCTCCCTTGAGAACACTCCATGGACACTTTGCAAAACATGCGCGCTTTCAGTTGCGTGGCCGAAGCCGGCAGCTTCACCGCCGCCGCCGTGCAACTGGACACCACCACGGCCAATGTCTCGCGCGCGGTCTCCAACCTTGAGGCCCACCTGCAAACCCGCTTACTCAACCGCACCACCCGGCGTATCGCGCTGACCGAGGCCGGTAAACGTTATTTGCTGCGTTGCGAGCAGATCCTCGCCTACGTCGAAGAAGCCGAGGCCGAGGCCAGCGACGCCCACGCCCGCCCTGCCGGGCAGTTGAAAGTGCACACCATGACCGGGATCGGCCAGCATTTCGTCATCGACGCGATTGCCCGTTACCGCCGCACCCACCCCGACGTGACCTTCGACCTGACCCTGGCCAACCGCGTACCGGACCTGCTCGACGAGGGCTACGACGTGTCCATCGTGCTGGCCAGTGAACTGCCGGACTCGGGTTTCGTGTCCCAGCGCCTGGGCATCACCTACAGCATTGCCTGTGCTTCCCCGGAATACGTCAAGGCCAAGGGCTGTGCACAGCGGCCGCAGGATTTGCTCAACCATGCGTGCCTGCGCCTGGTCAGCCCGGTGATCCAACTGGACAAATGGACCTTCAACGGGCCTGAAGGTCAGGAAAGCGTGGCGATCAACAGCTCGCCGTTCCTGGTCAACTCGGCCGACGCGATGAAAACCGCAATTACCAGCGGCATGGGCGTAGGCCTGCTGCCGGTGTATGCCGCCATCGAAGGGCTGCGCAACGGCACACTGGTGCGGGTGATGCCGACCTACCGCTCCCAGGAACTGAACCTGTACGCCATCTACCCTTCGCGCCAATACCTGGATGCGAAGATCAAGACCTGGGTGGAGTACCTGCGTGGTTCGTTGCCGGAAATTCTGGCGGCGCACCAGGCGGAGCTGGTGGCGTATGAATTGAGCGGTGGTTTAGGTGGTGCTCGCTTGAGTAATTGAGCCAGGCATGCGGTGACTGGTTTTGAACAGGTCACCGTATGCCTTGATAGGACGCATCATCTGACGGTGAAGGTCGTCCACTCAGAGGTTTCTTTGCCATCGATGAAGTAAAGACAAAGACCAAGCTCGTTTTTATGCAACTTTTCAATCTTTTCCTTGGGTACGGTAACAACGTAAGGTTTCACCTCTATCACTGGAACGGTCTCGTTATAGTCGCCATCCGAAGGCGTATTGCTGAACAAATATAAAACGAACTCCTGACCCTCCAGCATAGTGTCGTAATCCACCCCAACCTTCAGCCCCGTCCCAGGTACATGGTCAACGAACAACTCGCCATTGACGATCAATTCGATTGTGGGAGCCTGCGGCAAAGCCTCGTCAGGCTCGTTGCGTGTTTTACCAGCGGCTAAAAAATCCCTGATTCGCTTTATCTCATCGTCGATATTCATAAGAGTGATCTCCTGTTTAACAAAGGCATCAACCCCTGCCTTGAAAAACGAGAATAGGCGCTCACGTATTGGCCGAACAGCTCGTAGTTTTCACAGTTGACAGGTATTAAAACCAATGGAAGAGAAGCAGGACCGATCAAAACCCTGCAAAATTCTTATCGGGAATGTTAGCGTGCTTGGCATTCTTCCGTAGTCGACGAGCCCGCCTGCCATGAAAAAGACTGTCCTGGCCTTCAGCCGCATCACCCCACCGATGATCGAACGCCTGCAACAGGATTTCGAGGTGATCGTGCCCAACCCCAAACTGGGTGATATCAACGCGCAGTTCAACGACGCCCTGCCCCATGCCCACGGCTTGATCGGCGTGGGCCGCAAGCTGGGCCGCGAACAGCTTGAAGGCGCGAGCAAGCTTGAAGTGGTGTCCAGTGTATCGGTGGGCTACGACAACTACGACGTGCCGTACTTCAACGAGCGCGGCATCATGCTGACCAACACCCCTGATGTACTCACCGAAAGCACTGCCGACCTGGCCTTTGCGTTGCTGATGAGCAGCGCACGCCGGGTGGCCGAGCTGGACGCCTGGACCAAGGCCGGTCAGTGGAAAGCCAGCGTCGGCGCGCCGTTGTTTGGCTGCGATGTACACGGCAAGACCCTGGGCATCGTCGGCCTGGGCAATATCGGCGCGGCCGTGGCCCGGCGTGGGCGCCTGGGTTTCAACATGCCGATCCTGTACAGCGGCAACAGCCGCAAGACCGCGCTGGAGCAAGAACTGGGCGCGCAGTTCCGTAGCCTGGACCAGTTGCTGGCCGAGGCGGATTTTGTCTGCCTGGTGGTGCCATTGAGCGACAAGACCCGTCACCTGATCAGCACGCGCGAATTAGGCCTGATGAAGTCCAGCGCGATCCTGATCAATATTTCCCGTGGGCCGGTGGTGGATGAACCGGCGCTGGTCGAAGCCCTGCAAACCCAGAAAATTCGCGGTGCCGGGCTGGATGTGTATGAAAAGGAACCGCTGGCCGAATCGCCGCTGTTCCAGTTGAGCAATGCCGTGACCCTGCCGCACGTCGGTTCGGCCACCGGTGAAACCCGCGAAGCCATGGCCAATCGTGCTTTGGATAACCTGCGCAGCGCACTGCTGGGCCAGCGCCCGCAGGACCTGGTGAACCCGCAGGTCTGGAAGGGCTGATACATAACCCAATGTGGGAGGGGGCTTGCTCCCGATGGCGGTGGATCAGTTGTACATCTGCTGACTGACACGCCGATATCGGGAGCAAGCCCCCTCCCACATTAGCAGTGCCCGACACAAAATCCGGTTAAAGCCCAGGCCAGCCGAGTCGATAACCTTCCATAGATGATCGTCATCCCTGATCCACAGAAGGTTTTTATGTCCACCACCAAAGCCCGCGCAGACTCACTTTCGCTTCTGCTCTTTACCCTGCGCAGCGGCAAGCTGATGGCCATCAACCTGTTGAAAGTCAGTGAAATCATTCCCTGCCCGCCGCTGACCAAGCTGCCGGAGTCCCACCCGCACGTCAAAGGCATTGCCACCTTGCGCGGCACCTCGCTGTCGGTGATCGACTTGAGCCGCGCCCTCGGTGAAATGCCCTTGCAAGACCCGGACGGCGGCTGCCTGATCGTCACCGACGTCAGCCGTTCCAAGCAGGGTTTGCATGTGCAGGCAGTGAGCAAGATCGTGCATTGCCTGACCACCGACATCCGCCCGCCACCCTACGGCTCCGGGGGCAACCGTGCATTTATCACTGGGGTAACCCAAGTGGAAGGTGGCCTGGTACAGGTGCTGGATATCGAGAAAGTCATCCACGGCATCGCCCCGGCACCGATTGAAACGGCGCCGACCGACCTGACCATGGAAGAAGCCGAAGTGCTCGGCAACGCCCGCATCCTGGTGGTGGACGACAGCCAAGTGGCCTTGCAGCAGTCGGTACACACCCTGCGTAACCTTGGCCTGACCTGCCACACCGCGCGCAGCGCCAAGGAAGCCATCGATGTGTTGCTGGAACTGCAAGGCACGGGCGAGCAGATCAATGTGGTGGTGTCGGATATCGAGATGTCCGAGATGGACGGCTACGCCCTTACCCGCACCCTGCGCGAAACCCCGGATTTCAAGGACCTATACGTGCTGTTGCACACTTCCCTGGACAGCGCGATGAACAGCGAGAAAGCCCGCCTGGCCGGTGCCGATGCGGTGCTCACCAAGTTCTCCTCCCCGGAGCTGACCAAGTACCTGGTCATCGCCGCGCAAACCGTGGCACAAAAGGGCCTGTAAGCAGTGGCCGAGTATTTCCAGCTGCTGCGTCGCGACCTCACGGGCAGCCTGCCCGCCCCGCAGTGGCCAGCGAATACGCGGCTGGATCATTACCGGGATGAATTGGCCCCGGCGATCCATGCCGTGTTGCGCATGACTCAAGACCAGGGCGGAGGCCGTGTCGCCAGCCTGGATGAATGGCGCCGACAGTTCGTGACCGATGCCGAGTGCGACCCGACGTTGTGCCTGGTCGCCATTAACGCCGACGGCATTCTCGGTGTCGCCCAGTGCTGGACCAGCGCCTTCATCAAGAACCTTGCGATACATCCTTGCGCCCAGGGCCAGGGGCTGGGGCGCGCCTTGTTGCTGCACAGCTTTCAGGTGTTCAAGCAGCGCGGCGAACCTTATGTCGACCTCAAGGTGCTGGAAAGCAACCTGCGTGCCCGGCAACTGTATGAAAGTGCCGATATGAGATTTGTCCTGCGCGACACTGTGCCCAAGGGCTGACAACCCCTGGCGCATAACTTGCTTCCAGAGTGCCGAGCGGTCGATAGAGGTAAAAAACCCGTCACCCCTCAAGCGTGCCCTCTGACCTAGCCTGGTGACAGATCCGCCATGAACACTCAGTTTTCTTGCGTAGGTTGCGGCAAATGCTGCAGCGACCATCACGTCCCCCTGACCCTCGCAGAAGCCCGTAGCTGGGCGGCGGACGGCGGTAACGTCATCGTCCTGGTCGAGGGTTTCCTCGGCAACGGCCTGGGCCTGCCCCTGCAACAACGTGAACACGCCGAGCGCCGATCGGTGATGGTGCCCAGCGGCACTACCGAGGCGTTTGTGGCAATCACCTTTGCCGCCTATAACGCCGGACGCTGCCGGAATCTTGACGAAGACAACCTTTGCCGCATCTATGAACGACGCCCACTGGTGTGCCGGATCTACCCGATGGAGATCAACCCGCATATCCCGCTGAACCCGAGTGCCAAGGATTGCCCGCCAGAATCCTGGGAACAGGGCCCGGCTTTGATCGTCGGTGGCGAGTTAATGGACAAGGAACTGGCTGAACTGATCGGCCGCTCGCGCCAGGCCGACCGTGATGATGTACAAACCAAGGAAGCGGTGTGTGCGTTGCTCGGCATTCGTACCACAGCACTCAAGGGCGACGGCTTTACCGCCTACCTGCCGGATATGCAGGCGTTTGCCCAAGCTGTCGAGCAGGCAGTGGTCCAGCCGAGCATGGCCAATGAATGGGTGTTCCATGTATCCGGTATGGACATCGCCGAACAACTGCTGGACGCCGGGGCGCAGATTGCCACCGAAGTGCCGGCCAACTATGCGTTTATCTCGTTGCGGGCTGCCTGACCGCCGACGGGGATTTGACTGAGTCTGCTCCCGCATTGAGATCTATCGCGATCATGGAGTGGCAGGCGCTACATCCAGACCATAGGGCTGGAGGATGCGTTGGTATTCGCCGTTTTGCATCAGCTGTTCAAGCGCATGGTTCAGCTCATTGCGCAGCGCGGTATCAGGTTTGCGTACCGCGATAGCCACGCTGTTGCCCAGCAGGCCCGATGACACCACAGGCCCCAGGAAACCGAAGTCCAGGCCGTCGGCGGTGTCGAGCAGCGCCTCACGGATCTCCACGGCACCTTGCAAGGTCGCATCGATATCACCCGACACCAGGCTCTGAATCAGTTGATCGTTGAGCCAGAAACTTCTGATGATCACCCCCGCCGGTGCCCACTGCGAGAGCGCAAAGGCTTCACGATTACTCCTGACCAACACCCCCACGCGCTTGCCCTTGAGCGAGCGCCGGCCAGGGATCAAGCCTGAGCCTTTACGACCCACCAGGCGGGTGGTGATCGGGTAGAGGTCATCGGTAAAACTCACCCGTTGTCGGCGCCGACATGTCGGCGCCATACCCATGATCGCGTCGAACTGCCGGGCTTCGAGGGCCGGAAAATTTTCCATGACGACTTGGTCAACCCAGATACAGCGCACGTTGAGTTGTTCGCACAAGGCATTGCCCAGTTCGATGTTCAGCCCCACCAATTGCCCTTGCGGGTTGCGGCTCTGAAAGGGGGGAAAATGCGCGGCCACGGCGAAACGAATCTCGCGCCGCGGTTGAACGTCGCCCGCAACGGCAGTCGTCGAGAGCAAGAAGGCAAGCACTGCACAGAGGTGTATCAGGGCCACGGGAACGTCCTTTTCCGGAAAGCTTACTCACTCGTCCCGATGGAGCGTCATCGAGACGAAGCAAACGCTGTGCAAGCTTTCAAGAATCGACCGCGGACCTACAAGTAGAAATATCGACAGGCGACGTAGGCAACAGCCTATAACGCGAGCTTCGATTTAGCCTTAACGTTTACCCATCGAACGGCGCGTGCCTGGGGGTGCCATGCCTGGGGTCTTGGTATGGCCGTTCTTGGCGCCGCCTTTGTACCAGGGCTGGCTGGCGTTTTTGGCGCCTGCCAGCTCACCCGGCTTGAAGGGGAACTTGAACGCCGGGATCTCGGCTTTTTCAGCACTGTCGGCGGTGGCCGAATCAACGAGGTCGGCCGCTTCAACAGGGGGTTGGGTGGGGGAAGTCATAGGGGCTCCGGCACAGCTATAGGTGTAAAAACGCGAGTATACGGGGCCGAGGCTGCCAGCAGTAACTTCAAGCGACAGGCTCACACAGCCTAACTGTCACGGCTGTCAGTTTGCCGTCACCGTGCTGACGGTGAAACAGCGCTATAAAGCAGCTTTCCAAACTCCAACGTGCAGTTTGCGCCGGCGCCCTCCTATGCAGATCAAACGAAACATGGCCCTGATAGTGGGAGCCCTCCTGATACTAGCTGTCGCAGCCTGGGCATTGACCCGGCCGGTCAAAGCACGGCTGGCGGCGCCTACCGCCATTCCCGTGCGGGTGGTGAGCGTGACGCAACAAGATGTTCCGCGGTTTGTCAGCGGCATCGGCTCGGTGCTGTCGTTGCACAATGTGGTGATTCGCCCGCAGATCGACGGCATCCTCACCCGATTGCTGGTCAAAGAAGGTCAGTCGGTGAAGGCCGGTGACCTGCTGGCGACCCTCGATGACCGCTCGATCCGCGCCAGCCTCGACCAGGCCAAGGCGCAACTGGGTGAAAGCCAGGCGCAGTTGCAAGTGGCACTGGTCAACCTCAAACGCTACAAGGCACTGAGCATTGACGACGGCGTATCAAAGCAGACCTATGACCAGCAGCAGGCATTGGTGAACCAGCTCAGGGCCACCGTGCAAGGCAATCAGGCTGCGATTGATGCTGCTCAGGTACAACTTTCCTACACCCAGATTCGCTCCCCCGTCAGTGGTCGCGTGGGCATTCGCAGTGTGGATGAAGGTAATTTCCTGCGCATGAGCGACACCCAGGGGTTGTTCTCCGTCACCCAGCTCGACCCGATCGCCGTTGAGTTCTCCCTGCCGCAGCAGATGCTGCCGACCCTGCAGGGTCTGATCGCGGCGCCAACCCCGGCCAGCGTCGACGCCTACCTGGGCGCCAATACCGACGGCGACACCGGCCACCTGCTCGGCGAAGGCCACCTGAGCCTGATCGACAACCAGATCAGCTCCACCACTGGCACCCTGCGGGCCAAGGCCGAGTTCAACAACCCTGCGCAAAAGCTGTGGCCGGGGCAACTGGTGACCATCAAGATCCAGACGGCCCTCGACAAGCATGTTCTAGTGGTACCACCGACCGTAGTACAGCGTGGGCTGGACTCGCACTTCGTGTACCGGGTGAACGGTGATAAAGCAGAAGTGGTGCCGGTACAGGTTGCCTATCAGGACAGCGAGATCAACATCATCAAAGGCGTGCAGGCTGGGGACGTGCTGGTCAGCGACGGTCAGTCGCGGCTCAAGGCCGGCGCCCAGGTGGAAGTACTCAAGGAGCCACCACAGGTGATCCAGACCGCTGACGCCACGGTGCAACCATGAGCGGCAGCCTTTCGCCCTCGGCCTGGTGCGTTGATCACCCGGTCGCCACCCTGTTGTTGACGTTTGCCTTGGTACTGCTGGGGGTCATCGCCTTCCCACGCCTGTCCATCGCCCCGTTGCCGGAAGCGGAATTTCCGACGATCCAGGTCACCGCGCAACTGCCCGGTGCCAGCCCGGACACCATGGCCTCATCAGTGGCCACGCCCCTGGAAGTGCAATTCAGTGCCATCCCCGGCGTGACCCAGATGACCTCCAGCAGCGCCTTGGGCTCAAGCCTTTTGACGTTGCAGTTCACTCTGGAAAAAAGCATCGACACCGCCGCCCAGGAAGTCCAGGCCGCGATCAACACCGCCTCCGGCAAGCTGCCCAGCGATATGCCGAACTTGCCGACCTGGAGAAAGGTCAACCCGGCGGACAGCCCGGTACTGATCCTCAGCGTCAGTTCAGGCAGCATGCCCAGCACCGAGCTGAGTGATTATGTGGAAACCCTGCTGGCGCGCCAGATCAGCCAGATCGACGGCGTCGGCCAGATCAACATCACCGGCCAGCAACGCCCGGCGATTCGCGTGCAGGCCTCCCCCGACAAACTCGCGGCCATCGGGCTGACCCTCGCCGACATACGCCTGGCCATTCAGCAGTCGAGCCTCAACTTGGCCAAGGGCGCGATCTATGGCGAGAACAGCGTCTCGACTCTGTCGACCAACGACCAGCTGTTTCACCCCGAAGACTACGGCCAGTTAATCGTTTCCTACAAAGACGGCGCACCGGTGCAACTGCGCGATATCGCCAACGTCATCAATGGTTCGGAAAACGCCTACGTGCAAGCCTGGTCCGGCGATACGCCAGGGGTCAACCTGGTGATTTCGCGTCAGCCCGGCGCCAACATCGTCGAAACCGTCGACCGCATCCAGGCCGAACTGCCGCGCCTGCAAGGCATGTTGCCGGCCTCGGTGCAGGTCAGCGTATTGACCGACCGCACCAAGACCATCCGCGCCTCCCTGCATGAAGTGGAAATGACCCTGCTGATCGCCATCCTGCTGGTGGTGGCGGTGATGGCGCTGTTTTTGCGCCAGCTCTCGGCGACACTGATAGTGTCGGCCGTGCTGGGTGTATCGCTGGTGGCCAGTTTTGCCCTGATGTACGTGATGGGGTTCAGCCTGAACAACCTGACCCTGGTCGCTATCGTGATCGCCGTGGGCTTTGTGGTGGACGATGCGATTGTGGTGGTGGAGAACATCCATCGGCACCTGGAGGCCGGCCTGGGCCAGCGCGAAGCGGCGATCAAAGGCTCCGGCGAAATCGGCTTTACCGTGGTGTCCATCAGCTTCTCGCTGGTGGCGGCGTTTATTCCGCTGCTGTTCATGGGCGGTGTGGTCGGGCGGTTGTTCAAGGAATTCGCGCTGACGGCCACTTCGACCATCCTGATTTCGGTGGTGGTTTCGCTGACATTGGCGCCTACCCTGGCCGCCTTGTTCATGCGCGCACCGAGCCATCCTGCCCACGCCAAACCCTCCTTCAGCGAGCGCCTGCTGGCCGGCTACGCACGCAATCTGCGCCGGGCACTGGCGCACCAACGCAGCATGGCGGCGATCTTCGTGGTGACCCTGGCCCTGGCCGTGGTCGGTTATGTGTTTATCCCCAAGGGTTTCTTCCCGGTGCAGGACACCGGTTTCGTGCTCGGCACCAGCGAGGCGGCGGCCGATGTGTCCTACAAAGACATGGTCGCCAAGCACAAGGCCCTGGCGGACATCGTCAAGGCCGACCCGGCGGTGCAGGCGTTTTCCCACTCGGTGGGCGTCACCGGCAGCAACCAGACCATCGCCAACGGGCGCTTCTGGATTGCCTTGAAAGATCGCGGTGATCGCGACGTGTCCGCCAGCCAGTTCATCGACCGCCTGCGCCCGCAGCTGGCGAAGGTGCCCGGTATCGTGCTGTACCTGCGCGCCGGCCAGGACATCAACTTGAGCTCCGGCCCCAGCCGCGCCCAGTACCAATACGTGCTCAAGAGCAACGACGGCCCGACGCTCAACACCTGGACCCAACGCCTCACCGAGAAACTGCGCAGCAACCCGGCGTTTCGTGACCTGTCCAACGACCTGCAACTGGGCGGCAGCATTACCCACATCAACATCGACCGCCAGGCCGCGGCCCGCTTCGGCCTGACCGCCACCGATGTCGACCAGGCGCTGTACGACGCCTTCGGCCAGCGCCAGATCAACGAGTTTCAGACCGAGATCAACCAGTACCAGGTGATACTCGAACTGGGCAGCCAGCAACGCGGCAAGGCCGAAAGCCTCAACTACTTTTACCTGCGCTCGCCGCTGACCAACGAAATGGTGCCGCTGTCGGCACTGGCCAGGGTCGAGCCGCCCAGCGTGGGGCCGTTGTCCATCAGCCATGACGGCATGTTCCCCGCCGCCAACCTGTCGTTCAACCTGGCGCCCGGCGTGGCCCTGGGCGACGCGGTGATCATGCTCGACCAGGCCAAGAGCGACATCGGTATGCCGAGCACCCTCATCGGCAACTTCCAGGGCGCGGCCCAGGCGTTCCAGAGTTCGCTGGCCAGCCAACCGTGGCTGATCCTCGCAGCGCTGGTGGCGGTGTACATCATCCTGGGTGTGCTGTACGAGAGTTTCGTGCACCCGCTGACGATCATTTCCACCCTGCCCTCGGCGGGCCTGGGGGCGCTGATCATGCTGTGGCTGCTGGGCCAGGACTTTTCGATCATGGCCTTGATCGGCCTGGTGTTGCTGATCGGCATCGTCAAGAAAAACGGCATTTTGATGATCGACTTTGCACTGGAGGCCCAGCGCATGCGCGGGCTGACGCCGGAGGATGCAATTTATGAAGCCTGCGTCACGCGGTTCCGACCGATCATCATGACCACCCTCGCCGCTCTGCTCGGCGCGGTGCCCTTGATGTTGGGCTCGGGCCCGGGGGCGGAACTGCGTCAACCGCTGGGCATTGCGGTGGTGGGAGGCTTGCTGGTGAGCCAGGCGCTGACGCTGTTCACGACTCCGGTCATATACTTGTACCTTGAACGGACTTTCCACAGGCCCAAACCAGCGCTGGCGCTGGCGACCACACACTGAGGCGGTCATGCGCGTCCTGATTATTGAAGATGAAGAGAAAACCGCAGACTACCTGCACCGTGGCCTGACAGAGCAAGGCTACACCGTCGATGTGGCACGCGAAGGCGTCGAGGGCCTGCACCTGGCGCTGGAGAATGAGTACGCGGTGATCGTGCTCGACGTGATGCTCCCCGGCCTGGACGGCTTTGGCGTATTGCGGGCGTTGCGCGCCCGCAAGCAGACGCCGGTGATCATGCTCACCGCCCGCGAGCGCGTGGAGGACCGCATTCGCGGCCTGCGTGAGGGCGCCGATGATTACCTGGGCAAGCCGTTTTCGTTTCTTGAGCTGGTGGCGCGCCTGCAAGCCCTCACCCGCCGCAGCGGCGGCCATGAGCCGGTGCAGGTAACCGTCGCCGACCTGTGGATCGACTTGATCAGCCGCAAGGCCAGTCGCAACGGTGTACGCCTGGACCTGACCGCCAAGGAGTTCTCGCTGCTCAGCGTGTTGGCGCGTCGCCAGGGAGAAATCCTGTCCAAGACCGCGATTGCCGAGATGGTCTGGGACATCAATTTCGACAGCGATGCCAACGTGGTGGAAGTGGCGATCAAGCGCCTGCGCGCCAAGCTCGACGGGCCGTTCGAACACAAGCTGCTGCACACCATTCGTGGCATGGGCTATGTGCTGGAGAACCGCAGTGTCGGCTAACTCCATCGCCCTGCGCCTGAGCGGCATGTTTACCCTGGTGGCGCTGCTGATCTTCGTGTTGATCGGCGGCGCGCTGTACCAGCAGGTGGATCGCGGCCTGGGGTTGTTGCCGGGCGCCGAACTGGATGCGCGCTACAGCGTGCTGGAATCGTCGGTGAACCGCTTCGGCACGCCGGAGCATTGGGTCAAGATAAAGTCCAAGCTCAAGCTGCTGGGCGAAGAAGACAAGCGCATTCGATTCTGGGTGGTCAGCAGCGACCCGAGCTATGAATATGGCGAGCCGGACGCGCAAATCCGCGCCTTTGCACAGGGCCCGACGGGCAAGCGCGACCTGCGCCTGCCCGGCCACGCTTATCCGTTCAAGGTGCTGGTCAGCCAGTTTGCGGCCAAGGACCAGCGCCCGGCGTTGCGCTTTATGATCGCCATCGACACCGAAAACTTCCGCGCCACCCAGCATCATTTGCTGGTGGCGTTGATCAGCCTGGCAATGGTGGGTGTGGTCATGGCCGCGCTGCTGGGTTTCTGGGTTGCGCGCATCGGCTTGAAGCCACTGGAAAAGCTCTCCGACGAAGCGCGCAAACTCGCCCCGCCCAAACTCTCGGGGCGCTTGCAATTGTCACCGCTGCCGCCGGAGTTGAGCCTGTTCGTCAATTCGTTCAATGCCACTCTCGACCGCGTGGAACAAGCCTACTCGCGCCTGGAATCGTTCAACGCCGACGTGGCCCATGAACTGCGCTCGCCGCTGACCAACCTGATCGGCCAGACCCAAGTCGCACTGACCCGCGGGCGTTCGGCCGAGCACTATTTCGAGGTGTTGCAATCGAACCTGGAAGAGCTGGAACGGCTGCGCTCGATCATCAACGACATGCTGTTCCTCGCCAGCGCCGACCAGGGCAGCAAAGCCACCAAGCTGATCGAATGCTCACTGGCCGATGAAGTGGCCACCACCCTCGACTATCTGGACTTCATCCTCGAAGACGCTCAGGTGCGGGTGCGGGTGCACGGCGACGCCCGGGTGCATATCGAAAAGGCCCACCTGCGGCGTGCGCTGATCAACCTGCTGAGCAATGCCGTGCAACATACCGCGCCCGGACAGGTTATCAACGTGCACATCCAGGTGCAGGGGCAACAGGTAGCGATCGGCGTGACCAACCCGGGCGAGGCGATCGCCAGCGAACACTTGCCACGCCTGTTCGAACGTTTCTACCGGGTGGATGCATCACGCAGCAACAGCGGGGCCAATCACGGGCTGGGGCTGGCGATCGTCAAGGCGATTGCGTTGATGCATGGCGGGGATGTGTTTGTGCGCAGCGAAGGCGGTGGCAATACCTTTGGTATCACCCTTCCGGTCTAAACAACTCGGTCAAAAATGTGGGAGCTGGCTTGCCTGCGATAGCATCACCCCGGTGCGCCTGGCATACCGAGGTGTCTGCATCGCAGGCAAGCCAGCTCCCACAGAAGATCCTATCGCCCACACTGTTGCGATTTGGGCAATAGTTATTATCTTGTTACACTCTGTATCGCACCGCTCGCCTGCGTTACTTTGACGCATCGATGAGCGCGACGGCAAAGGCAGCTGACCCGCTTACCCGAATTTCCCTCGACTTATTTCCAGGGCTCTACACTGGGAATCTGTCTTAAAGCCGCTGACTTCAGCGGCTTTTTTTTGCCGTGAAAAAAGGCCGGGCACACCCCACGACACTGGCCGTTCATGATTGACCAAAGGAGCTCCACCGGTGAAGAACTCGCTGACGTTCACCCCGTTATTCCTCGCAATCGCAGCAACGATCATCCCCCTTGCCCACGCGGCGGACGCCCCGCCCGACGAAGGCTTCGTCGAGGGTTCGCACCTCACGGTCAACACCCGCAACTACTACATGAACCGCGACCGTCGCGACATCCATACCGATGACAGCAAGGAATGGGGCCAGGGCTTTATCGGCACTTTCGAGTCCGGCTACACCCAGGGCACCGTCGGCTTTGGCCTGGACGTCAACGCCATGCTCGGCCTGAAGCTCGACGGCGGCGGCGGCACTGATGGCTCCAGCATCCTTCCCTACGGCAGCGGCAACGGCAAGGCACCGGGTTCGTTTTCCACCGCCGGCGGCACCTTGAAAATGCGTGCCTTCGATACCGAACTGAAAGCCGGCGACCTGTTCCTCAACAACCCGGTGATCGCCGGCGGCATGACGCGCATGTTGCCGCAGACGTTCCGGGGTGTAAGCCTGACCAACCACAGCTTTGACGGCTGGATGATCGAAGGCGGCCAGGCCAGCTTTACCAAGCTCTACAACCAGAGCGGCCATCGGCGCATCGGCACCAGCTACGGTGCATTGCCGGCCAATGCCGACAGCCAGCACCTGGACTGGGCCGGCGTGTCGTTCAGCGGCATTGCCGGGTTGACCAGCAACCTGTACGCCTCCGAACTCAAGGACGTATGGCACCAGTACTACTACGACCTCGAATATACCTACGCCCTCAATGATCTGGTCAGCCTGACCCCCGGCCTGCACTACTACCACACCCAGGACACCGGCCAATCGCTGCTGGGTGATATCGACAACAACACCTACAGCCTGCATTTCACTGTAGGCGTGGGCAACCACAGCGTCACGGCCACCTATCAGCGGGTCAACGGCAACACGCCGTTCGACTACATCACCCAGGGCGACAGCGTGTACCTGGACAACTCCCAGCAGTACTCGGACTTCAACGGCCCCAACGAGCGCTCCTGGAAGCTCAAGTACGCCTACGACTTCGCCGGCCTCGGCGTGCCGGGGCTGACGTCTGCCGTGTCCTACATCAGCGGCAAGACCGACCTGACCAAGGTCGACCCCAACAGTCGTGGCTACAGCAGTTGGTACAGCGCCGACGGCAAGGACGCCAAGCATTGGGAACGGGATATCGACGTGAAATATGTGGTGCAGGGTGGCAAGGCCAAGGACCTGGCCGTGCGCCTGCAATGGGCGACTAATCGAGGAAGCAATGGCTACTCGGCAGTGGATCGGGATGTGGATGAGTACCGTGTGATTGTGGATTACCCCATCAACATCTTCTGACAACGTTCCAAATGTGGGAGGGGGATTGCTCCCACATTTGGGTTCTGCGACCTATTCCAGAGTTGCTACTAAGCTATTGGCATCCTCAAAGCAGAAGTGCGTCCGATGAGCCCAAGCCTTACCCGCCCTGAGCGCCTGCTTATTCTGGGCAGCACGCTGACAGTGTTGCTGATCGTGGGAGTCGTCACGGCGCTGCTGATTCGTGAACACGCCAATACCTTGCAGACGGCCAAGCGCACCGCCAATACCATCACCCAATTGATCGACGCCGACGTGTTGCGCAATGTCGAACTCTACGATGTGGGCCTCAAGGGTTTGATCACCGCTACCGAACGTACTGACCTGCAGGATGTATCCGCGAGTATCCGTCAGTTGGTGCTGTTCGACCGCTCCGCCGCCGCGCCATACAAGGGCGATGTCCTGTTGCTGGATCCCACCGGCGAGGTGATTGCCGACTCGTCACTGCTCACGATCAAGCCCGGCAACTTCGCTGATCGGGACTATTTTCAGGTTCACCGCCAGAATCCGGACGTGGGGTTGTACATCAGCCGTCCGTTCATGGCCCGCTGTGTGTGCGATGACCAATGGCGCATCGCGTTCAGCCGCCGCGTTTCGTCACCGGACGGGCGCTTCCTGGGAGTCGCCGTCGCGTCCATGCGCCTGTCGTACTTCCACCAGCTGTTCACCAGCCTGAATATCGGCAGCAACAGCACGATCAACCTGCTCAACCACCAAGGCATCCTGCTGGCGCAAGAGCCTTTGCTGGAAGCGGATATCATCAATAAGGACCTGAGCCAACGCCCCAACGTCGCACGTATGCTGCGTGAACGGGACGGCAGTTTCCAAAGCATCTCCAGTGTCGACCATCAGGCACGCCTTTACAGTTTCTCGAATGTGGGCAATTTGCCATTGATCGTTGCGGTGGCCCTTTCCAGTGATGAAGTGTTCGCGCCCTGGCGGCGCGCAGCGTGGCTGGTCAGCCTTGCGACGGGGGTGTTATGCGTGGGTCTGTTGTGGCTGACCTGGGCGCTGTGCATGGAATTGCGCCGTCGCCATCGTGCTGAGCAAGTGCTGTCAGAACTGGCAGCCACCGACGCCCTCACCGGCCTGGCCAACCGTCGTACTCTGGACGAGCGTTTGCGTATGGAATGGGACCGTGCGCAGCGCTCAACCGAGCCGCTGACTGTGCTGATGATCGACGTGGACCACTTCAAGGCCTTCAACGACCGCCACGGCCATCAGGGTGGGGATGATGCGTTGCGGGCAGTCGCGCAGGTAATCAACAGCACTATCCGTCGCCCGGCCGACCTGGCCGCGCGTTATGGCGGTGAAGAGTTCGCCGCGGTGCTGCCCCATACCGACGCCAAGGGCGCCTGGGTGATCGCCGAGCGTATCCGCCAGAGCGTTCAGCATTTGCCGCAGGTGGCCGGGGATGATCAGCCGATCACGGTGAGCATCGGCATGAGTACTTGGCACAAGCACAGCCGTATCACCCTTGAGGACTTGCTGCTCAAGGCTGACCAAGCGTTGTATGAGGCCAAGCACAGTGGGCGTAACCGCATTGTGGATGCGGCAACCCTTCCCATATAAAACGCCATAAAAAAAGGCCACCCGAAGGCAGCCTTTAAAAACTAAAGAAAGAGAGTTGTTACTTACACCGCCGCAACGGGACGCATGTAAGAGATCGGTGCGGTGCTGGCATCTTCGAAGGTCACGACTTCCCAAGCGTCTGTCTGCTCAATCAACTTGCGCAGCAGCTGGTTGTTAAGGGCGTGGCCCGACTTGAAGCCTTTGAACTCGCCTATCAGGCTATTGCCCAGCAGGTAGAGGTCACCGATTGCATCGAGGATCTTGTGCTTCACGAATTCGTCTTCGTAGCGAAGGCCGTCTTCGTTCAGTACACCATCCGCGTCGACCACAATGGCGTTTTCAACGCTGCCGCCGAGTGCGAGGTTGTGCTTGCGCAGGTACTCGATGTCACTCATGAAACCAAAGGTACGGGCGCGGCTGACTTCTTTTACGAACGAAGTGCTGGAAAAATCCACGCTTGCACTTTGGGTGCGGTCACGGAATACCGGGTGATCGAAATCGATCTCAAAGCTCACTTTAAAGCCTTCGAACGGGACGAAGGTGGCGCGCTTGTCGCCGTCTTCTACTGTCACTTCCCGCAGAATG
Organism: Pseudomonas sp. HN8-3; assembly: GCF_020790195.1. Classification (NCBI taxonomy): domain Bacteria; kingdom Pseudomonadati; phylum Pseudomonadota; class Gammaproteobacteria; order Pseudomonadales; family Pseudomonadaceae; genus Pseudomonas; species Pseudomonas sp. HN8-3. The sequence goes on along the minus strand of NZ_CP086206.1, from coordinate 1,053,518 downwards.
CGAATGAACTTCTTGGCTGCGTCCTGTTCTTCCAGGCCGGCAGATTGAATCAAGAATACGAAGGGTCCAGCGCTGCCATCCATGATCGGGACTTCGGACGCGGAGAGCTCGACGTAGGCGTTATCGATGCCCAGGCCAGCCATGGCAGAGAGCAAGTGCTCCACCGTGTCCACTTTGACGTCACCGTTGACCAGAGTGGTCGACATCGTGGTTTCGCCAACGTTTTCCGCGCGAGCAGGAATCTGCACCACAGGGTCCAGGTCGGCACGAACAAACACGATGCCGGTGTCGACAGGTGCGGGCTTGAGGGTCAGGTATACCTTCTCCCCGGAGTGCAGACCTACACCTGTGGCACGGATAATATTCTTCAGGGTGCGTTGTTTAATCATGGCTTGGACCGCTTCAGCGCAAATTGCGAACTGGTATCAACAAAGGCTGGCGATAATAACAGACCAGACCTTTGCTGAACACCAATCACCTTCATAGCCCTGATACATTCCATTAATCGGCCTGACGACGCAGGAATGCCGGGATGTCCAGGTAGTCCAGATCATCTTGCGGATTCAGGCTACGGGATGCAGCAGCACCGGCCTGGGCCTGGTTGCGCATCACGGTCGGACGGTCCAGATCACGGTAGTTCACCGACGGCAGTTCCTGGCGAGCAGGTGCTGCAGCGGCCGCTGCCTGATTAGCCTGGCTGACCTGGCTGTTGTGCAGGGTGTTGTCGATGACCTTTACAGGCTTCTCGATTTTCGCACCCAGGCCGGTCGCAACCACGGTTACATGCAGTTCATCACGCATATCCGGATCGATAACGGTACCCACCTTGACCATGGCGTGCTCGGACGCGAAGGCTTCGATGATGCTACCCACGTCGGAGTACTCACCCAGGGACAGGTCGGGACCTGCGGTGATGTTCACCAGGATGCCGCGTGCACCTTGCAGGTTCACGTCTTCGAGCAACGGGTTGCGGATGGCCGCTTCGGTCGCTTCGCGTGCACGGTTAGGACCGCTGGCGCAGCCAGTGCCCATCATCGCCATGCCCATTTCGCTCATGACGGTACGAACGTCGGCAAAGTCGACGTTGATCATGCCCGGACGCTTGATGATGTCGGAGATACCGCGAACGGCACCGGCCAGTACATCGTCAGCCTTGGCGAACGCAGACAGCAGGCTTGCGTCCTTGCCCAGGATGGTCAGCAGTTTCTCGTTGGGGATAGTGATCAACGAGTCGACGCTTTCAGACAGCAGACGGATACCTTCGTCGGCGATCTGCATGCGCTTGCGGCCTTCGAACGGGAACGGACGCGTCACGACCGCAACGGTCAGAATCCCCATTTCCTTGGCTACTTCGGCAATGATCGGAGCAGCACCGGTACCGGTACCGCCGCCCATGCCGGTGGTGATGAACACCATGTTGGTGCCTTGCAGCACTTCGGCAATACGCTCGCGGTCTTCCAGAGCGGCTTGACGGCCGACTTCCGGATTGGCGCCAGCGCCGAGGCCCTTGGTCACCGCTGTGCCCAATTGCAGGATGGTCCGCGCGCCGATGCTTTTCAGCGCCTGGGCATCAGTGTTGGCGCAGATGAATTCAACGCCTTCAATGTTGCTCTTGACCATGTGGTTGACAGCGTTGCCGCCGCCACCGCCGACACCGATTACTTTGATAACCGGGCTAGCGGGGATGTTGTCTACGAGTTCAAACATGTTCCCTCTCCTTTCGTTTTCTCTAGTTTTTTCGCCTACTGCTTACTGCGGGTGCTGCGGTGTCGCGGTAAATCTTTAGAAATTGCCTTTGACCCAAGCCTGCAACCGCTCGAACAACGGCGCTTTGGCTTCGTCGTCACTGCGGTAGCTGTCGCGGATGCTCGGGCCCGACAAGGAAATGCCATCGGTCTGCTTTTGCAGCCCGTACAACAGCAAGCCCACACCGGTGGAATAAATCGGGTTGCGCACGACGTCGCCCAGGCCTTTCACGCCATGGGGCACGCCCAGGCGCACAGGCATGTGGAAGATCTCTTCGGCCAGTTCGACCGCGCCTTCCATTTTCGAGGTGCCACCGGTCAGCACGATGCCGGCCGGGATCAAATCTTCGTAGCCGCTGCGACGCAGTTCGGCCTGGATCAGGGTGAACAGTTCGTCGTAGCGCGGCTCGACCACTTCGGCCAGAGCCTGGCGCGACAGTTCGCGCGGTGGACGGTCGCCCACGCTTGGCACCTTGATGGTCTCGCCGGCACCGGCCAGTTTGGCCAGGGCGCAGGCGTAGCGGATCTTGATTTCTTCGGCGTACTGGGTCGGTGTACGCAACGCCATGGCGATGTCGTTGGTGACCTGGTCGCCGGCAATCGGGATCACCGCGGTGTGACGGATCGCACCCTCGGTGAAGATCGCGATGTCGGTGGTGCCGCCGCCGATGTCCACCAGGCACACGCCCAGCTCTTTTTCGTCGTCGGTGAGTACCGAGTAGGCCGAAGCCAACTGCTCGAGAATGATGTCGTCGATTTCCAGGCCGCAACGGCGCACGCATTTTTCAATGTTCTGTGCGGCGTTGACGGCGCAGGTCACCACGTGGACCTTGGCTTCCAGACGTACGCCCGACATGCCCAGGGGCTCGCGCACGCCTTCCTGGTTATCGATCACGTAGTCCTGCGGCAGGGTGTGCAGCACGCGCTGGTCAGCCGGGATCGCCACGGCCTGGGCGGCGTCGAGGACGCGCTCAAGGTCGGCCGAGCTGACTTCACGGTCGCGGATCGCCACGATGCCATGGGAATTCAGGCTGCGGATATGGTTGCCGGCCACGCCGACGAACGCCGAGTGAATCCGGCAACCGGCCATCAGCTGCGCTTCTTCGATGGCGCGCTGGATCGATTGCACGGTGGACTCGATGTTCACCACCACGCCCTTCTTCAGGCCCCGGGACGGATGCGTGCCAATACCGACGATTTCGATCGCGCCGTCTTCCCCAACCTCGCCCACCAGCGCCACCACCTTGGAGGTGCCGATATCGAGACCGACGATCATTTTGCCGCTTTGCACGTTTGCCATGGGTCCTGCCTCTTCTTAATTCTTCGCGACAGCGGGTTGTGCTGCCGTGGGCGCGGCCGGTGCACGCCAGCCGACGGCCAGGCCGTTGGCGTAACGCAGGTCGACGCTCGCAATGTTCGTAATCTGTTCTTTCAAGGTTTTTTCATAGATGGCAATAAAGCGGCGCATCTTTTCCACCAAGCGGTCGCGTCCCAGCAACAACTCGATGCCCGGGCCGGAACTGCCTGCCCCGGTTGTCAAAAACCAGCTGCCCCGTTCACGCAGTTCCAGGCGTGCAATGGAGAAGCCCAGTGGCCGCAGCATCTGGCTCAAGGCCTGGTACTGCTGCATCACTTGCTGCTGCGCCCGCTGCGGCCCGAACAGCTGCGGCAGGTGCTCATAGTTGGCCAGCTCACGCGGGGTGAACGCCTGGCCCTGGTTGTTCAACAGCGCTTCATCACCCCAACGGGCCACGGGCAGTTGTTCTTCCAGGCGGATCGTGACCTGGTCGGGCCATACACGGCGCACTTCGGCGTGTGCGATCCACGGCATCTGTTCCAGCTCCGAGCGCATACCGGCCAGGTCGATGGTAAAGAAGCTCGCGGCCAGGTACGGGCCGATGCGCTGCTGTACCGCCTGCTGGCTGATGTAGCTCAAGTCGCCCTGCACGCTGATCTTGGTGATCGGCCGGTCGGCATACGGCAGCAGGCGTTGCGCGCCTTCGTAGGTACCGAACCCCAGCACCACCAGCAATACCGGCCAGAACAGCGCCTTGATAAAACCAAAGTTGGCTTTGGGCAGGCGCGCCGACATCGGCTCTTTGGCCACCATGCGGCTGGCACCCCGTGGCACCGGCTTGCGGCTCGGTGCTTGTGGGGGCTGATGACGAAGCGATGCGCCTTTCATGTCTTAGCCTCGTGACTCGATACTTGCCGCCAGGATCGCCAGCACCAACTGCTGAAAATCCAGGCCGGCTGCGCGAGCGGCCATCGGCACCAGGCTGTGGTCGGTCATCCCCGGTGCGGTGTTGACTTCAAGGAACCAGAAATTCCCTTGGTCATCCTGCATCACGTCTGCCCGCGCCCAACCGGCGATACCCAACGCCTCACAGGCTTTCGCCGTGAGGTCCATCAATTGCTGTTCCTTGGTTGCTTCGAGGCCACATGGGATCCGGTACTGGGTATCGGAAGCCAGGTACTTGGCGTCGTAGTCATAAAAGGTGTGGGGCGTGCCCAAAGCGATGGGCGGCAATACCTGTCCACGCAGGGTGGCGATGGTGTACTCGGGACCGGAAATCCACTGTTCCACCAACACTTGCGAATCGTAGGTACTTGCCGCTTTCCATGCGTCGATCAATTCGGCGGCCGAGTTCACTTTAGCCATGCCGATACTGGAGCCTTCATGGGCTGGTTTGACGATCAAAGGCAGGCCCAGTTCCTTGGCCGCAGAAATACAATCGTCTTCGCTGCACAGCACGGCGTGACGCGGGGTCGGAATACCCAGGCTGTGCCACACCTGCTTGGTGCGCAATTTGTCCATCGCCAGCGCGGAAGCGAGGATACCGCTACCGGTGTAGGGGATGCCGGCACATTCGAGCAGGCCTTGCATGCTGCCGTCTTCACCGCCACGACCATGGAGGATGATGAAGGCGCGGTCGATCCTCTCGGCTTGCAGACGGGCGAGGAAGTCATCGCCGACGTCGATGCCAAAGGCGTTCACACCGGCACTTTGCAGCGCCTGGAGCACGGCATTGCCGGACTTGAGCGACACTTCGCGCTCAGCGCTCTTGCCGCCGAACAGCACAGCGACGCGACCGAAATCGGCAGGCGCGACAGTGGAAAACAGGGAGCCGTAGTTAGTGATCATTTCGACGCCCCCTTTGCCACGGCTGCAAACAGCGGGCTCGCCAGCAACTTGGGCGCAAGGCCACCGATATCACCGGCACCCTGGCACAGCAGGATGTCGCCGGCGCGCAGCAACGGCTTGACGATAGGGGCCAGGTCGACGCCACGCTCGATGTAGATCGGGTCCAGTTGGCCACGCTGGCGGATGCTGTTGCACAGCTTGCGGCTGTCAGCGCCCGGGATCGGTTCTTCACCGGCCGGGTAAACCTCCATCAGCAGCAGCACGTTGGCATCAGCCAGTACATTGACGAAATCGTCGTACAGGTCGCGGGTACGGCTGTAGCGGTGCGGCTGGTAAACCATCACCAGGCGGCGCTCCGGCCAGCCGCCGCGCACGGCCTTGATCACAGCGGCAACTTCGGTCGGGTGGTGACCGTAGTCGTCCACCAGCATCACGTCACCGCCTTCAACCGGCAACTGGCCGTAGACCTGGAAGCGACGGCCGACACCGGCAAAGCGCGACAGCCCTTCGACGATGGCTTCATCGCTGACGCCCTCATCGGTGGCGATGCAGATGGTCGCCAGGGAGTTCAGCACGTTGTGGTTGCCCGGCATGTTCACCGAGACATCCAGCGGTTCGCGGTCGGGACGCAGCACGGTGAAGAAGGTTTGCATGCCTTCCTGGCGTACATTGATTGCGCGCACATCGGCGTCTTCGCTGAAGCCGTAGGTCACGGTCGGACGCTTGACCTGCGGCAGGATTTCACGCACCACCGGATCGTCCAGGCACACCACCGCCAGACCGTAGAACGGCAGGTTGTGCAGGAAGTCGACGAAGGTTTTCTTCAGTTTATTGAAGTCACCGTCGTAGGTCGCCATGTGGTCTTCGTCGATGTTGGTGACGACGGCGACCAGCGGTTGCAGGTGCAGGAAGCTCGCATCGCTCTCATCGGCTTCGGCGATCAGATAGCGGCTGGTGCCGAGTTGGGCATTGGTGCCGGCTGCATTCAGGCGGCCACCGATGACGAACGTCGGGTCCAGGCCACCGGCGGCGAACACCGAAGCGATCAGGCTCGTCGTGGTGGTCTTGCCATGGGTACCGGCGACGGCGATGCCGTGGCGATAGCGCATCAGTTCGGCGAGCATCTCGGCACGCGGCACCACCGGGATACGGCGTTCAAGGGCGGTGGCCACTTCCGGGTTGGACGTGTTCACGGCACTGGACACCACCAGCACGTCGGCCTCGGCGGCGTTCTCGGCACGGTGGCCGATAAAGATCTGCGCACCGAAGGACTTCAGACGCTCGGTGACCGGCGACTCTTTCAAGTCCGAGCCGGACACCTGGTAGCCCAGGTTCAGCAGTACTTCGGCGATGCCGCACATGCCCACACCACCGATACCGACGAAGTGAATGCGACGGATGCGGCGCATCTCGGGTTGCGGCATGGCTTTCTGATTCTCAACCATGGGCCACCTCCAGGCAGATATCGACCACGGTGCGGGTTGCGTCAGGTTTGGCCAGGCGGCTTGCGGTGCTCGCCATGCTGTTGAGTCGTTCCGGTTGCATCAAAACCTCGGTCAGGCGTGCGGCCAAATCGGCGGCGCCAGTCGTTCTTTGCGGCAGCAGGAAGGCAGCGCCCTCCCCGGCCAAATATTCGGCGTTGCGGGTCTGATGATCGTCGATCGCATGGGGCAAAGGCACCAGCAACGACGGCAGACCGGCAGCGGCCAGTTCACTGACGGTCAGCGCACCTGCGCGGCAGACCACCAGGTCGGCCCAGCCATAGGCTTGGGCCATGTCTTTGATGAAGGGCTGTACATTCGCCTCCACACCGGCCTCGCGATAACGCGCGGCGGTGACTTCATCATGGTGCTTGCCGGCCTGGTGGAAGATCTCCGGGCGCACATCCTCAGGGAGTTGCGCAACGGCCTCAGGCAGCAATTTGTTCAGTGGCTCGGCGCCCAGGCTTCCGCCCAGGATCAGCAGGTGTGCCTTGCGGCCGGCCAGGGCGTCACGCGCAATGGCCATGAACAGTTCGGTACGCACCGGATTGCCGGTGGTGCGAAGCTTGTCCGAGGCAGCGAACGTTTTCGGGAAGGCTTCACACACCCGCGATGCCAACGGCACCAGCAGACGGTTGGCAGTCCCGGCGACGGCGTTCTGTTCGTGCACGATCACCGGTACGCCAGCGAGCTTCGCCGCAACGCCACCAGGGCCGGTCACATAACCACCGAAACCGAGCACGCACACCGGCTTCAGTTCGCGGATGATCCTGCGTGCCTGCATGACCGCCTTGAGCAACACGAACGGCGCCTTGAGCAGGGACAACTTGCTCTTGCCACGCAGGCCGGTGACGTTGATCAAATGCAGGGGCAAACCGGCATTGGGCACCACCTCGTTTTCAATGCCACGGGGCGTACCCAACCAGTGCACGGTATAGCCGCGGTTCTGGAATTCACGGGCGCAAGCCAGGGCCGGGAACACATGCCCCCCGGTGCCGCCGGCCATGATCAACACGTTAGCGCCCATGGGTCGGCTCCTCGGCGAAGTCGCTTTCGCTGAACTCCATCTCTTCGCTGCCCAAGTGGGTTCGACTCTCCCACTCGATACGCAGCAACAAGCCAAGACAGGCGCAGCAGATCACCAACGAACTGCCACCGTAGCTGAGGAACGGCAAGGTCAGGCCCTTGGTCGGCAACAGGCCGACGTTCACGCCGATGTTGATCAGGAATTGGCCGATCCACAGGAACGCCAGCCCGTAGGCAACGTAGGCGGCAAAGAACTGCTTGGCCTTCTCGGCCCACAGACCGATGTACATGGCGCGTACACAGACGAATACGAACAGGCCGACAGTGCACAGCGAACCCACGACACCCAGCTCTTCGGCCAGTACCGAGAACACGAAGTCGGTGTGGGCTTCGGGCAGGTAGAACTGCTTCTGCACGCTGTTGCCCAGGCCCACGCCCAGCCACTCGCCGCGACCGAAGGCAATCAGCGCCTGGGTCAACTGGTAGCCGGAACCGAACTGATCGGACCAGGGGTCGGTAAAGGTAATCAGACGCGCCATCCGGTAAGGCTGCGCTTGTACCAGAATGGTCACCGCCGCGACTGCCAATACCACCATCAAGGTGAAGCGGAACAGGCCGACTCCGCCGAGGAACAGCATGGCCGCCGCAGCCCCCATCATGACCACGGTGGCACCGAAGTCGGGTTCCATCAGCAATAGCCCGGCCATGGGCAGCAGCACGATGAAGGGTTTGAAGAAGCCCATCCAGCTTTCGCGCACTTCTTTCTGACGGCGTACCAGGTAACCGGCCAGGTAGATCACCACGAACACTTTGGCGATCTCCGAGGGCTGCACGTTGAACGCGCCGAAGCCGATCCAGCGCATCGAACCGTTCACCTCGCGGCCGATGCCGGGCACGATCACCATCACCAGCAAGCCGAACGCGCCGATCAGCATCAGCCAGCCCAGACGCTGCCAGGTGGCGATAGGAATCATCATGGTGACGATGCACGCGCCGAGGCCGATCACCAGATACACCAGGTGACGGATCATCATGTAAAGGGTATTGCCCGACTGCACGGCAGCCACTTCGGAGGATGCCGAAGTGATCATCACCAGGCCCAGGCCGAGCAGCGCGAGGCACCCGGCGAGCATCGGGAAATCGAGGTCGATGCCGCGCCCGGTAATGATCGGCGACGGGTACGGCTTGATGATGTTTTTCAGGTTGAGGCTCATGCCAAGGCCTCCACGGCGCGGGCGAACAGCTGACCGCGCTCTTCGTAATTCTTGAACATGTCGAAACTGGCGCAGGCCGGCGACAGCAGCACCGCGTCACCCGGCTGGGCCAGGGCTTTGCATTGGGCAATGGCGTCATCCAGCGAAGTCGCGCGTACTTGCGGCACCGCGTCGCCGAGGGCGGCGGCGATCAGGTCCGAATCGCGACCCATCAGCACCACGGCGCGGCAATGGGCGGCGACCGGATTTGCAAGGTCCTTGAAGTCGGCGCCCTTGCCATCACCACCCGCGATCAGCACCAGCTTGCCGTCGATATCGGCACCCAGGCCCTCGATGGCAGCCAGGGCGGCACCGACGTTGGTGGCCTTGGAGTCGTTGTAGTAGCTCACGCCATTGAGGTCGCGTACCCACTGGCAGCGATGCTCAAGGCCAGCGAACGTACGCAGGCTGGCGAGCATCGCGTCGAATGGCAGGCCAACCGCATGACCGAGTGCCAGTGCAGCCAGGGCATTGGACTGGTTATGTGCGCCACGGATCTTCAGCTCGCGTACCGGCATCAGGTTCTGGAATTCGAAGGCCAGGTACTTCTCGCCGTTCTCTTCGCGAATGCCGAAGCCTTTGAAATCGGGTTTGCCCAGGCCGAAAGTCCAGCAAGGCATGCCCTCGCCCATCAGCGGACGGCTCAGGGCATCCTGGCGATTGACTACAAATTGCCTGGCGCCACGGAAGATCCGGTGCTTGGCCAGGTGATAAGCCGGCAGGCCGCTGTAGCGGTCCATATGGTCTTCGCTGACGTTCAGCACGGTGGCCACTTCAGCACCGAGATCGTGGGTGGTTTCCAGCTGGAAGCTCGACAACTCCATTACGTACAACTCGACGTCGTCGCTGAGCAAATCCAGCGCCGGCACACCGAGATTGCCGCCCACGGCCACGCGCTTGCCGGCCGCAGCCGCCATTTCGCCGACCAGGGTGGTCACGGTGCTCTTCGCGTTGGAACCGCTGATGGCCACGATCGGCGCCTTGGCGTTACGCGCAAACAGATCGATATCGCCGGACAACTTGACGCCACGCGCTGCAGCAGCTTGCAGGGCGGGTGTAGCCAGCGCCAGGCCGGGGCTCACGTAGAGCTCATCGGCACGGCACAGAAACTCGACATCCAACTCGCCACAACGCACTTCCACGTGCGGGTAGTCACGGCGCAGCGTGACCAGCTCCGGTGGATTTTCCCGCGTGTCGGCCACGGCAAACGACGTGCCCCGGTTCGCCAGGAAGCGAACCAGGGACATGCCGCTCTTGCCGAGGCCGACAACGATGCGGAAGTGGTCTGAAGCGATCAGGGACACTCGTTTCTACCTCAGTTTCAGGGTGGCAAGGCCGACCAGTACCAGAATCACGGTGATGATCCAGAAACGGACAATCACACGTGGCTCGGGCCAGCCCTTGAGCTCAAAGTGGTGGTGGATCGGCGCCATGCGGAACACACGACGCCCGGTCAATTTGAAGGAAGCCACCTGGATGACCACCGACAGGGTTTCCATCACGAACACACCGCCCATGATGAACAGCACGATTTCCTGGCGAACGATCACCGCAATGGTGCCCAGGGCAGCGCCCAGCGCCAGCGCGCCGACGTCACCCATGAAGACTTGTGCCGGGTAGGTGTTGAACCACAGGAACCCCAGGCCGGCACCGATCAGCGCGCCGCAGAACACGATCAGCTCACCGGCGCCCGGTACGTAAGGGATCAGCAGGTATTCTGCGAATTTCACGTTACCCGACAGGTAGCAGAAGATGCCGAGTGCACCGCCAACCATCACCGTCGGCATGATCGCCAGGCCATCAAGGCCGTCGGTCAGGTTCACCGCGTTGCTGGAGCCGACGATCACGAAATAGGTCAGCACCACGAAGCCGACACCCAGTGGAATGCTCACATCCTTGAGCATCGGGATGATCAAGGTGGTTTCCACGGCGCTTGGCGCAGTGGTGTACAGGAAGACTGCCGCAGCGAGACCGAACACCGACTGCCAGAAATACTTCCAGCGGCTTGGCAGCCCCTTGGAGTTTTTCTCGATCACTTTGCGGTAGTCATCCACCCAGCCGATGGCACCGAACAGCAGGGTCACCAGCAGCACCACCCACACGTAGCGGTTATGCAGGTCGGCCCAGAGCAAGGTGCTGACGCCGATGGACGACAGGATCAGCGCACCGCCCATGGTCGGCGTACCGGACTTGGACAGGTGCGACTGCGGGCCGTCGTTGCGAACCGATTGACCAATTTGCAGGTTCTGCAGGGTGCGGATCATCCACGGCCCCAGAAACAGTGACAAAGACAGCGCGGTCAGCACACCCAGGATCCCGCGCAGGGTCAGGTACTGAAAGACCGCGAAGCCTTTGTGGAACTGTTGCAGATACTCAGCCAGCAGCAGCAGCATTAATGTTTCTCCGTACTTGAGCCACACAAGGCTGCGACGACGTTTTCCATCACCGCGCTGCGCGATCCCTTGATCAAAATGGTTGTGTGTTTGTCGTGTTCAGTCGCCGTCAGCGCCTGGATCAATTCAGCTTGCGTCGCAAAATGCCGCGCACCGGGACCGAAGGCGCTCACGGCGTGAGTCATGTGCGGGCCGACCGCGTAGAGCGCGTCGACCTTGCCGCTGGCGTAGGCACCTACTTCCCGATGGGACTGCTCGGCCCAGTCGCCCAGCTCGGCGATATCGCCCAGCACCAGTACTTTGCGGCCATCGAAACCCTTGAGCAGATCTATGGCGGCGCAGACCGAGGACTGATTGGCGTTGTAGGTGTCATCAATCACGCGCATGCCGTTGGCAGCCAATTGCGCCACAGTGCGGCCCTTGACCGGCTGCACCGCGCCCAGGCCCGTAGCGATACCGAACAGCGACACGCCCAGGGCATGGGCGGCGGCGGCGGCGGCCAGGGCGTTGGCAACGTTATGGTTGCCCAGCAGGTTCAGCTGCACGTGTTCGCTGCCTTGCGGGGTATGCAAGCTGAAGGACGGGCAACCGCGGGCGTCGACGGTGATATTTGAAGCATGGAAGTCGGCCGCGGCATTGAGCACCGCAAACGTCAGCACCTTGCGACCGGCGGCGCGTACACGCCAGGTCGCGAAAGCCTTGTCGTCCAGGTTCAGCACAGCGGTGCCCGAGGCGTCGAGCCCTTCAAGAATTTCACCCTTGGCTTCGACGATTTTTTCCGGGCCGCCGAACTCGCCGACATGGGCGGTACCGGCATTGTTGATGATCGCCACGTGAGGCTTGGTCAGCGCCACGGTGTAGGCGATTTCGCCGATACGCGAAGCCCCCAGCTCGATCACGGCTGCCGTGTGCTCCGGGGCCAGTTCAAGCAGGGTCAGCGGTGCGCCGAAATCATTGTTGAGGTTGCCACGGGTCGCAAGCACCGGCCCGCGCGTACGCAGGACACCGGCAAGCAGTTCCTTGACCGTGGTCTTGCCGCTGGAGCCGGTAATGGCCGCCACCGGCTTGTCAAAAGCAGCGCGGTTGAGCGCACCCAATTGACCCAAGGCCAAGCGAGTATCGGGCACCAGCAATTGCGGCAAGGTGGAGTCGGGCACTTCACGCTGTACCAAGGCACCGACGGCACCTTTGGCGGCGACTTCGTTCAGGTAGTCGTGACCATCGAAGCGCGGGCCTGCCAAGGCGACAAACAACTGCCCAGGCTGAATGTTGCGGCTGTCGATACTCACGCCGTTGAAGGTGCAATCGCTCGACACTACGCGGGCCGACAGGGCCTGGGTAAGTTGGCTGAACTGCATGACTTTAAGCATGGGCGACCTCCCAGGCAGTCAAGGCGTGATCAGCCTCGACCAGATCGGAGAAGGCATGGCGCTCGCCGTTGATTTCCTGGTAGTCCTCGTGCCCCTTGCCCGCCAGCACCACCACATCGTCAGCGCTGGCGCTGGCAATCAGTTGGGCAATGGCGGCACCACGACCAGCAACGAAGGTGGCCTTGGAGGCATCTTTGAAGCCGACACGGATGTCATCGAAAATCTGGCTTGGGTCTTCACTGCGCGGGTTGTCGTCGGTGACGAGTACGCCGTCGGCCAAACGCTCGACAATCTCAGCCATCAACGGACGCTTGCCGCGATCGCGATCACCGCCGCAGCCGAACAGGCAGAGCAATTTGCCCTTGGCATGTGGGCGCAGGGCTTCGAGAACTTTTTCCAGGGCATCCGGGGTATGGGCGTAATCGACCACCACCAGCGGCTGTTTGCCGCCACCCAGGCGCTGCATACGGCCAGCCGGGCCCTCAAGCTTGGGCAGTACGCGCAGGATTTCATCCAGGGCGTAATCCAGACCCAGCAGCGCGCCGATGGCAGCGAGTACGTTGCTCAGGTTGAAGCGGCCGAGCAAGGTACTGCGCAAGTGGTGTTCGCCCTGGGGCGTGACCAACGTGGCGCGTACGCCCTCGTCATTGAACTGGGCTTCGCGGCAATACAGGTAGGCACTGGAATCTTTCAGGCTATAACTGATCAGGCGTGCTTCGCTTTCTTCGCCAGCCAGTTGACGGCCAAATGCGTCGTCCAGGTTGATCACCCGGCACTTCAGGTCATTCCAGGCAAACAGCTTGGCCTTGGCGGCGGCGTACGCCTCCATGGTGCCGTGGTAGTCGAGGTGATCACGGGACAGGTTGGTCATCACCGCAACGTCAAAGGCCAGGGCAGCCACTCGCCCCTGATCCAGACCATGTGAGGAAACTTCCATGGCAACCGCCTTGGCGCCGGCCTTTTTCAGGTCGGCCAGGGTCGCTTGCACGGCAATCGGGTTCGGCGTGGTGTGCAGGCCGCTTTGCAGCGCACCATAAAAGCCAGTGCCCAGGGTGCCGACGATGCCGCAGTGCTGGCCCAACAGGTCAAGGGCCTGGGCGACCAACTGGGTCACGCTGGTCTTGCCATTGGTACCGGTCACGCCGATCAGGTTGAGCTGGCGGCTCGGGTCGCCGTAAAAACGCCCGGCGATGTCAGAGAGCTGCGCAGCCAGGCCCTTGACTGGAATCAACGGCACGTCGGTGATCGGCAGCACAGTGGCGCCTTCCACTTCATAGGCCACAGCCGCCGCGCCACGTTGCAGGGCATCTGCGATATGCGCACGACCATCGAACTTGCCGCCAGGCACCGCCAGGAACAGGTCACCGGCGCGTACGTTGCGGCTGTCCAGGCTCAATTCGCGAATCAGCAGATCGCGGCCGGCATGGGCAAAAATCTTGTTGAGGCTCAGAGACATCAGCCGCGCCCTCCATTGGCTTTGACAGCGGCGGCCGGTGGTCCGGCGTTGGCTTGTTGGGTCGGCGGCAGATTGTCCGGCGTGATGTTCATCAGGCGCAGGGTGCCGGACATCACTTTGCTGAACACCGGCGCCGAGACCAGGCCACCGAAGTAGCCGGCTTTACTCGGTTCGTCGATGACCACGACGATGGCGTAGCGCGGGTCGCTCATCGGGCCGAAGCCAGCGAACAGCGAGCGGTAGGAATTTTCGGCGTAGCCTTTGGTGCCCACGGACGTCTTACGCGCAGTACCGGACTTGCCTGCCACGTGATAAGCCGGCACCTGAGCCCGGAATACACCGCGTGGAGCTTCGATCACTTGTTGCAGCATGCCCTGGATGGTCTTGGCGACTTTTTCCGGAATGACCTGGTTGGCTTTCGGCGGTTCGTCCACATGGATCAGGCTCAGCGGCACCATGCGGCCGTTATTGGCCAACACCGAAAACGCGTGGGCCAGCTGGATCGCAGTGACCGACAGACCGTAGCCGTAGGACAGCGTGGCAGTCTCGGCCTTTCTCCACTCGCGGTAGTTCGGCAGGTTGCCCACGCGCTCACCCGGGAAATCGAGGCCGGTGGGTTGCCCCAGACCGATTTTTTGCGCCAGGTGATAGATCGTTTCGCCGCCAATGTCGAAGGCAACCTTACTCATGCCCACGTTACTGGAATTGATCAGGATGCCTGTCAGATCCAGCACCGGACCTTCGCTGCGGGATACGTCACGAATGGTGTATTTGCCAAGTTGCAAGGTGCCTGGGTAAACCTCGACCTTGTCGGTAGGTTTCCAGCGCCCGGTTTCCAGGGCAGCGCTCATGGAGATGGCTTTCATGGTCGAACCGGGCTCGAACACGTCGATCATTGCGCGGTTACGCATCATCGCCGGCTGCAGGTTGCGACGGTTGTTGGGGTTGTAGGTCGGCTGGTTGACCATGGCGAGGATCTCGCCGGTCTTCACGTCCATGATCACCAGGCTACCGGCCTTGGCGCCGTTCTCGATGATCGCGTTACGCAGTTCGCGGTTGGCCAGGTATTGCAGGCGCAGGTCGATCGACAACGCCAGAGGCTTGCCGGCCTTGGCGTTTTTGGTGACCTGGACATCCTTGATCAGCCTGCCGCGCCGATCCTTGATGACCTGCCGCTTGCCCGGAACTCCGGCCAGCCATTCGTCGTACGCCAGCTCAACGCCTTCGCGACCATGATCATCGATATCGGTAAAGCCGACCATGTGCGCGGTGGTTTCACCGGCCGGGTAGAAACGACGAAACTCCTCGATGCCGTAGACACCGGGGATTTTAAGGTCGAGCACCTGCTGGCCTTGCTCGGGGGTGAGCCCGCGAACCAGATAGATGAATTCCTTGTTGGCCTGGGCTTCGAGGCGATCGGTCAGGGCCTTGCGGTCCTGACCAAGGGCGGCGGCCAGCTCGGGCCACTTGTCCTTGGCAACTTGCAGCTCTTTAGCGTTGGCCCACAGCGTCGTCACCGGGGTACTGACGGCCAAGGGCTCGCCATTACGGTCGGTGATCAGGCCGCGGTGCGCAGGAATTGGAATATGCCGCAGGCTGCGGGCGTCACCCTGGCCGATCAGGAAGTCGCGGTCGACCACCTGCAGGTCGAAGATGCGCCAGACGATGGCACCCACCATCAATGCCAGCAAGCCGAGCATCAGGCGGAAACGCCACGGGTAGAGTGCGCCTTCGAGCTTCATCATGGCGCCACCATGCGAACTTCGGCCGCGCCCGGAATGTGCATCTTCAACTGCTCGGTGGCCAGCACTTCGATACGGCTGTGGGCTGTCCAGGTACTTTGTTCGAGGATCAACCGGCCCCACTCCGCCTGCGCCTTGTCACGCACGCTCAACTCCCCATACAGGGTATTGAGCAACTGACGGTTCCAGTGGGCGCTGTAGGACACCGCAATCGCGGACACCAGCACGCCGACAAACAGCAGCAACATAAAGAAGCTGCCGCCCGGCAGGGGTTTGGCGAAAAGCTTGCTCACCGCAGCTTCTCCGCGACGCGCATGACGGCGCTACGGGAACGTGGGTTGGCCTTGAGTTCGGCTTCGGAAGCGAACTGCGCTTTGCCATGGATTTTGATTTTCGGCACAAAGGCTTCGAAACGTACCGGCAGGTTGCGCGGCAGGTTGTCGGACTCGCCCTTGACCAGACGACGCATGAACAGTTTGACGATGCGGTCTTCCAGGGAGTGGAAACTGATCACCACCAGGCGGCCGCCCACTTCCAGAGCGTCCAGAGCGGCTTCGAGGCCGGCTTCCAGATCGCCCAATTCGTTGTTGACGTGAATGCGCAGGCCCTGGAACGCGCGAGTTGCCGGGTTCTTGCCCTTTTCCCACGCCGGGTTGGCGACCTTCAACACTTCGGCCAGGTCGGCGGTACGCTCGAAAGGCTGGATTTCCCGACGCTCGACCACGGCACGCGCCATCCGGCCGGCGAAGCGTTCTTCGCCGTATTCCTTGAATACGCGGGCGATTTCTTCCACCGGTGCGGTGGCGATGAACTGGGCAGCGCTGACCCCACGGGTGGGGTCCATGCGCATATCCAGGGGGCCGTCGTTCATGAAGCTGAAGCCGCGCTCAGGGTCGTCGAGCTGCGGCGAAGACACGCCCAGGTCGAGCAAAACCCCGGCCACCTTGCCTGCCATGCCGCGCTCGGCGACTTCGGCACCCAGCTCGGCAAAGCTGCGCTGCACAACGACAAAGCGGCCGTCTTCGGCCGCTAGCGCTTGCCCGGTGGCAATCGCTTGAGGGTCCTTGTCGAACCCGAGGAGCTTACCGTCGGGCCCGAGCTGGCTGAGTATCAAACGGCTGTGCCCGCCCCTGCCGAAGGTGCCATCCAAATAGCAGCCATCCGCGCGTACGGCGAGAGCCTCAACGGCTTCGTCAAGCAGTACGGTGATGTGGTTAAAGCCGCTATCAATAGTCACAGGATCAAATCACGCAGTTCATCAGGCATGGCGCCCGGTTGTTGAATAGCAGCCAGGTCAGCTGCAGACACAGCATCCCAGGCATCTTCGTCCCACAATTGGAACTTGTTCAGCTGGCCCACCAGCATTGCGCGCTTGTCGAGCTTGGCGTACTCGCGCAGACGCGGCGGCACCAGGAAACGACCGCTGCCATCGAGTTCAAGGTCAACGGCATTGCCGATCAGCAAACGCTGGAGGCGGCGGTTTTCTTCACGCAATGAAGGCAGCGCGCGCAACTTGGTTTCAATCAACTCCCACTCATCGAGGGGGTAAACACACAAACAAGGGTCAACGGCGTCAATCGTGATGATTAACTG
This sequence comes from Pseudomonas sp. HN8-3, assembly GCF_020790195.1. NCBI lineage: Bacteria > Pseudomonadati > Pseudomonadota > Gammaproteobacteria > Pseudomonadales > Pseudomonadaceae > Pseudomonas > Pseudomonas sp. HN8-3. Next base: position 1,036,314 of record NZ_CP086206.1, on the reverse strand, counting down.
CCCTGAACTTCGCGAAATGAGCTCGTCACGATACCGGCTCGGCATGGCGAGACGGCCTTTTGCATCGAGACTGATAGCGTTAGCTCCGCGAAACACAGATGCGTTTCTCCAAATTTTAGCGTTTTACGTTCAAAAAACCCACTTTGTGCCACTTTCCGCCACTTGCGCACACTATAGGAATGCGCCTACCACACCGTCAAGGCGCGGATTCAAGGAAAAGCCTTACAGAACGGAGATTTAGGAGGGTAAGAGGAGGAGAAACGAGAGTTTGACGATGTTTTTGACTCAACAACGGCAAATAGCTCATGGAGCTACGACTTAAAGTTAAAGTAATTTATTAAGAGTAAGATTTTTTTGGTATTACGAAGACGCATCTGCCAATGATTTGGCAGGGAGGGATTCTTGCGTTACTACCGGGTTTGCGCACGAGATTCGAACGCAAGGAAAAAAGGTGGAGAGTCGATCTGTAAGCCGGGTTCTGTCTTGAACAGTCATTCGTCTACGATGGCCATCACTGGACATCTTTAGCAACCTACCCGGTCCCAGCGCGGGCCACGCCTTGGGACCCTATTTGGTCTTGCTCCAAGTGGGGTTTACCTAGCCACGAACTGTTGCCAGTCGTGCGGTGCGCTCTTACCGCACCTTTTCACCCTTACCGGCACCGAAGCGCTTAGGCGGTTATTTTCTGTGGCACTTTCCGTAGGCTCACGCCTCCCAGGCATTACCTGGCACTTCGCCCTATGGAGCCCGGACTTTCCTCCCCCCCCTAATTTTCATAGAGGGCAGCGACTGTCCAATCGACTCTCCGCCGCGCAGGTTAACGGCACGAAGGTCTGAGGACAAGTATTAAAGTGCGGCAGTGCCATCGTGTTCAGACGAAATACAGATTCGACCCCGGAACTATTCAGCCTTCTGTTTATCGAGCGCCACTTGATACAACACGTTTTTACGCACCCCGGTAATTTCTGCGGCAAGGGCAGCGGCACGCTTGAGCGGCATCTCCTTGAGCAACAAGTCGAGGATGCGCATGGCTTCGCTGCCCACGGCGTCTTCATTCTCCGGCGCACTCCAGCCCGCCACCAGCACCACACATTCGCCTCGCTGCTGATTGCTGTCGCCCTCGACAAACGCCCGCAACGCCTCCAGCGGCAGCCCTTTGAGGGTTTCGAAGGTCTTGGTCAACTCCCGCGCCAGCAATGCCAGCCGCTCGCCGCCGAACACCAGTTCCATATCCTGCAGGCATTCAAGGATGCGGTGCGGAGCTTCGTAGAAGATCAGGGTGCGCGGCTCTTCCTTCAGGGCCTGAAGGCGTGCGCGACGGCCGACTGCCTTGGCCGGCAGGAAACCTTCAAAAATAAACCGATCCGACGGCAAGCCTGCCGCAGATAATGCGGCAATCAGCGCGCACGCTCCCGGAACAGGCACTACATTGATACCAGCGGCGCGTGCCTGGCGGACCAGGTGGTATCCCGGATCGGAAATCAACGGCGTACCCGCATCGGAGATCAATGCCACGTCATCACCGGCCAGCAAGCGGGTGATGAAACGGCTGCCTTCTTCACGCTCATTGTGCTCATGGCACGCCGCCAGTGGCGTGCTGATTCCAAAATGCTGCATCAACCGTTGGGAGTGTCGCGTGTCTTCCGCCGCGATCAATTTAACCTCGCGCAACACCTTCAGCGCCCGGGCACTGATGTCGTCCAGGTTGCCAATCGGCGTCGCCACCACAAAAAGCGAGCCAGCAGTGGAATTCAATGGACCTGGAGCAGTCAAAACGCACACCTCGATGGTTGGCAAAAGCCACATTGTAGCGCGTAGACGCCTTGAAAATATGCCATCACGGTGGATGCCGTTTCAGCCAGCCTTTGCCAATCGCAACATTTACACGACCTAAATCCACGGTTTCACGCCACTAACATCGCGCCTGGGCCAGTGCTTGGGTACACTTCCACGCTAATTTGATCGGTATCAGGAACACTTACATGATCGCTTGCCTGCGGCTGCTCTCCGCCCTCTGCCTCGCTGCCTTGCTGGCCGCGTGTGCCAGCTCGCCCTCGTCCAGCCTTGGCGACCTGCCACGGACTCCGGATGCCAGTATCGAGCAACTGCTCGAACAGGCAACGAACGCCAACACGCCAGAAAAGGCCGCCATGCTGCGCCTGAGTGCGGCAGACCTGGCCTATCAGCAGAACAATGCCGGCCGCTCGTCGCAGATCCTTGCGCAGGTGCCCCTGGACGTCCTCAAACCCGCCGCGCAGATATTTGCCAGCACCCTGGCCGCAGAACTGGCGATGACTCGCAACCAGCCCAAGGCGGCATTGGCGGCGCTGAACCATCCCAGCCTGCAAAGCCTGAAGGAGCTGCCGGCAGACCAGCAGATCCGCACCGGTACCGTGCACGCCCGCGCTTACGAAGCCGACGGCCAGACCCTGGCCGCCGCTCGCGAGCGGGTTGCCATGGCGCCGCTGCTGACCGGCGATGCCGCTGCAAGCAACCACGAAGCCATCTGGGTGCTGATTGCCGCGCTGCCGGCCGAACAGTTGCAAGCCACCGGCAACCCGACACTCGATGGCTGGGTGACCCTGGCCCAGGCGGTCAAGGGCGCCGGCACCCTGGAGCAACAACAGGCTGCTATCGATACCTGGCGCGCACAGAACCCTGGCCACCCGGCAGCGGTGCAACTGCCCACGCCGCTGACCAGGCTCAAGGAACTGGCCAGCCAGCCCCTGAACAAGATCGCCGTGCTGCTCCCGCAGGAAGGCCCATTGGCTTCGGTCGGCAAGGCATTGCGAGAAGGTTTCATGGCGGCTCACTACCAGGCCGAACAGGCCGGGCAGAAGGCGCCGGTCATCGAGTTCTACGACAGCTCGCGCCTGAGCTCCCTCGATGACTTCTACGCCAAGGCCCAGGCTGCCGGCGTGCAACTGGTGGTCGGCCCGCTGGAAAAACCACTGGTGAAACAACTCAGCGCACGCCCGCAATTGCCGATCACCACCCTGGCACTCAATTACAGCGAGACCGACCAAGGCCCGGCGCAACTGTTCCAGTTCGGCCTGGCCGCTGAAGACGAAGCCCGTGAAGTGTCGCGCCGCGCCCGTGCCGATGGCCTGCATCGCGCCGCAGCCATGGTGCCGCGTGGCGAATGGGGCGAGCGTGTCTACAAAGCCTTCCGCCAGGATTGGGAAGCCAATGGCGGCACTGTGATGGGCGTCGAGTATGTCGATCAGCCAGTGGCACTGGCCCAGCAGATCGCCGACCTGTTCCAGTTGCGTAAAAGTGAAGGTCGCGCCAAGAGCCTGCAAAGCACGGTCGGCACCGACGTTGCCGCCCAGCCTTCGCGTCGCCAGGACATCGAGTTCATCTTCCTGGCGGTCACCCCGCAACTGGCCCAGCAGATCAAGCCGACCCTGAACTTCCAGTACGCCGGCGATGTGCCGGTCTACGCCACGTCCCATGTCTTCAGTGCCAGCGGCGACCGCAACCAGTACCTGGATATGACCAACGTGATGTTCTGCGAAACCCCTTGGCTGCTTGACACCACCGACCCGCTGCGCAACCAGGTCGCCGCGCAATGGCCGCAAGCCAATGGCAGCCTGGGCCGCCTGTACGCGATGGGCGTCGACGCCTACCGCCTGGCACCGCGCCTTGGCCAACTCAAGGCATTGCCGGACACCCGTGTCGACGGTCTCTCGGGCAACCTGGGCATCAGCGCCAACCAGCGCGTTGACCGCCAGATGCCATGGGCGAAGTTCGTCGGCGGCGCCATTCAGCGCCTGCCCGATACCCCACGCTGATGCCTGAGCGGTCCAGCGCACAAAGCGGCAAGGATGCCGAACTTCAAGCGCTGAAATATCTGCAACAACAGGGTCTGCGCCTTCTGGCGCAGAACTGGTTATGTAAACGCGGCGAGCTTGATCTGGTCATGCTTGACGGCGATACAGTAGTATTCGTCGAAGTCCGCTACAGAAAACACGCACAATGGGGTGGCGCGCTCGCCAGTATCGACGGGCGCAAGCGTCAGAAACTGATACTCGCCGCGCAGTTTTTTCTGCTAAAAGAGCATCGCTGGGCTGACAGCCCCTGCCGTTTCGATGTGGTCGCCATAGAAAGCACACCGTCGGGTCCTGCTGATCTGAACTGGCTCAAAGATGCCTTCGACAGCTGACGCACCCGGCACCTTCACCACACACTTTTGCTCTTTGCATTGCGGGCTGCACATTACCTGTGCCAAACAGCCGCGCTACTTAAGGTCACACAGATGGACATGCAATCCCGAATTCGCCAGCTTTTCCAGGCCAGCATCGACACCAAGCAACAGGCGATGGACGTACTTGCACCGCACATCGAGCAAGCCAGTCAGGTCATGGTCAACGCCTTGCTCAACGAAGGCAAAATGCTTTCGTGCGGCAACGGTGGTTCGGCTGGCGATGCCCAGCATTTCTCTTCAGAGCTGCTCAACCGCTTCGAGCGCGAGCGCCCGAGCCTGCCGGCCATTGCCTTGACCACCGACTCGTCGACAATCACTTCGATTGCCAACGACTACAGCTACAACGAAATCTTCTCCAAGCAGATCCGCGCCCTCGGCCAGCCCGGCGATGTGTTGCTGGCGATTTCCACCAGCGGCAACTCGGCGAATATTATTCAAGCGATCCAGGCCGCACATGATCGTGAAATGATTGTCGTAGCCTTGACCGGTCGCGATGGTGGCGGCATGGCTTCGCTACTGCTGCCTGAGGACGTGGAGATTCGCGTCCCGGCCAATGTCACTGCACGCATTCAGGAAGTCCACCTGCTGGCGATCCACTGCCTGTGCGATCTGATCGACAGCCAACTGTTCGGGAGTGAAGAATGACCGTTAACCGCCTCAGCCTTTTGGCCATTACGCTGTGCCTCGCCATCAGCGGCTGCAGCTCGGCAATCACCGCTACACGGGACACCCCCATCCAGGACGACCGTGGCACACGTACTTTCGGCAGCACCATCGATGATTCGCTGATCGAAACCAAGGTCAAGGTCAATGTCGCCAAGGCCGCCACAGACCTGGGCAACGGCGCCTCGCGCATCGTGGTGACCAGCTTCAACGGCGTCGTCCTGCTGGCAGGGCAAACCCCGCGCGCCGACCTCAAGGCCCAGGCTGAACAAGCCGCTGCGGGCGTGCAACGAGTCAAGAAGGTCCACAACGAATTGCAGGTCATGGACCCGATCACCCTGCTGGCCATCAGCAACGATGCGCTGCTGACCACCAAGATCAAAGCGCAGATGCTCACCGACAGCGCGGTGCCGGGCTCGCGCATCAAGATCGTTACCGATAATGGCATCGTCTACATGATGGGCCTGCTGACCCAGGCCGAAGCGACCCGCGCGGCGAACCTGGTACAGGGCGTGTCCGGCGTGCAGAAGATCGTGAAGGTGTTCGAATACATCGATTGATGTAGGGGCGTTCTCAGTTAGTTTCCCCACCGCGTTGTCGCCTTAAAGCGGGCCAGGCAAGGCGCAGGCCGCTGGGAATGGTGTTCCCTTTCCAAGGCCTGCAACGCAGCATGGCCCGCTTTAAGGCACAACCCGAAGGGCCGGGCCTGCTGCTGTGCAGGGCTGCGTTGCTCGAAGCTTATTTGGAATGACCAAACCACGCTTCTCGCGCCTTGCCCTGCACAGCAGCAGACCCGGCGCGGTGGGGAAACTAATTGAGAACGCCCCCTGGATCGACAGCCACAAAAAAGGGCGCCGTGCATTGACTGCACGGCGCCCTTTTTAGTGGCCAGTGTTTACTGGTACTGCTGGTACGGGTTGCCCTGGAACTGGTTGTTCTGCTGCGGCGCCTGTTGTTGCTGCTGTTGACCAGGCTGGCCGTATTGCTGGCCGGGGATCGGGCCGAGGTTAACTTCTACACGACGGTTCTGGGCACGGCCATTCACATCGGCGTTGCTGGCAATCGGGTTATCCGGGCCGGCACCGCGAGCACTCAGGTTGGCAGCGCTCACACCCTGGGAAGTCAGGTAGTCGGCCACGCTCTGCGCACGACGCTGGGACAGGTCCATGTTCAGTTGGCGACTACCGGTGCTGTCGGTGTAGCCTACGATCTGGATGGTGTTCTGGTTGAATTGCTTGAGGGAGTTGGCCAGGTTATTGAGCGGCTGGTAGAAGCTGCTGGCGATCGCGGCCGAGTTGGTGGCGAAGGTGATGTTGCCCGGCATGATCAGCTTGATCTGGTCACCCTGGCGCTGCACTTCCACACCAGTGTTGGCCATGCTTTCACGCAGTTTTTTCTCTTGCTGGTCGGCGTAGTAGCCATAGCCGGCAGCACCGGCACCCGCAACGACGGCGCCAATCAGCGCGCCCTTGCCACGGTTGTTATGGTCGATGGCCGCACCGGCCAATGCACCGGCCAGCGCGCCGAGGCCGCCGTACTTGGCGGTCTTGCTCATACCGCTTTCAGAACCATTGCCGGCCTGTCCCTGGCTGCCGTCATAAGGATTAGGTGAGGCACAGCCAGACAACAGGGCTACGGCGGTAGCGACAACAAGCAGACGACGCGGAGTAAACATGAAGGGAGCTCCTACTTTTGCATTCTGTGATGCAGAGGACATTGGCAATGGACCTGTGCCGAGTTTGGAACGCGACAAGCGGCAAAAATTCCGTGGGGCGTGCTCAAAGCATAGCTGTCTTTGGCTCGAGCCTGTGCCTGCGTGTCTGTACCGACTTGTATCAGAGCCGACAACCCATCACGCACGCACGAAAGGATTCTCTCGCATCTCATCGCCCAGCAACGTATCCGGCCCATGCCCTGTCACCACTGTCGCGCGCTCATCCAGCGTGTATAAGCGCTGCTTGATCGACCGCACGATCGTCGCCTGGTCGCCGCCCCACAAATCCGTGCGCCCAACGCCGCGCCGGAACAAGGTGTCACCGGCAATCAGCAGCTTGGCATCGGCAAACCAGAAGCTCATCGAACCCGGCGTATGCCCAGGGGTGTGCAAGGCAACACCGCATCCACAGGCCAATTCTTCATCGTGTTCCAGCCAGCGATCCGGCGACGGCACTGGCACATAGGGCACGCGAAACATCTGGCATTGCATTTCCAGGTTATCCCATAGAAATTGATCATCTTTGTGCAGGTGCAGCGTGGCTCCGGTTTTTTCTTTCAATTGGCCAGAGGCCAGGAAGTGATCCAGGTGAGCATGAGTGTGGATAATGCTCACCACCTTCAGACCCAACGCATCAAGACGCGACAGGATCAATTCGTGATTGCCGCCGGGGTCGACTACGATGGCTTTTTTAGTGATCGGGTCGCCAATGATGGTGCAGTTGCACTGCAACGGGCCGACGGGGAAGGTTTCGCGAATCAGTGGTGGTTTTTCGGTAGTCATGAGTGTCCTGCAAGCTCTCTGGCGCGTTCCAAGTGCAGTATGGTGGAGGTTGCCCCCACTCTGGAAGGGATCGATTCGGCGGTGTATCCACTGCTAAGCTACACAAGCGCCATCCCCCGCTGCAGTCCGTCGCATTTGGAGCAACACCCATGGCGAATCAACAGATCATCTGCGAGCACTGCGACTGCGTGTACGAAAAGGTCACGCTCGCCAAACATCAAAAAGCCCTGTGTGTGCGGTGCTCGGGTGTGCTGCAGCGCTATAACGGCCTGTCGGTGCAACAACGCCTCGCGCTGACGGTGACCGCAGCAGTGCTGTGGACCTTTGCCAACTTTTATCCGGTGATGAGCATCAGCCTGCAGGGCTTGAAAAACAGTGCGACGCTGTGGGATTCGGTGGTGGCGCTGAGCCTGGGGCCGATCACGTTCATTGCGTTGGTGGCGGCGATCTCCATCATCATCGCGCCGGTGTTTCAGCTGGTCTTGCTGATCTGGGTTTTGAGTTTTGCCTTGGCCGGCCAGCGTTCGCCGGCGTTCAAACTGTGCATGCGCTGGCTGGAAGCGCTCAGGCCCTGGAGTATGCTGGAAGTCTGCCTGCTGGGCGCCATGGTTGCCGTGTTCAAGCTGGCGGGTATGCTGGATGTGATCCCCGGTACCGGCCTGTTTGCCCTGGCCGCCCTCAGCCTGTTGCTGATCCGCATTGCCGGGCGCGATGTCCGCGACCTGTGGGACACCGTATGAATTCACCGCCCACCGCCCGCGAGCTCAACCTGTGCCTGTGCCATACCTGCGGCCAGGCCTGCGACATGCGCCTGGAGCCCACTGAATGCGAGCGCTGCGGCGCGCCCTTGCACCGGCGCAAAACGCAATCGCTGACACGCACCTGGGCCTACATGCTCACCGCCCTCGCCTTTTACATACCGGCCAATTTGCTGCCGGTGATGAACACCACCATGCTCGGGTCCGGCGCAGACAGCACCATCATGAGCGGCGTGCTGGAGTTCTGGCAGCATGGCGCCTGGGACATTGCCCTGATCATTTTCATCGCCAGCATTGCCGTGCCGGGCATCAAGTTCCTGTCACTGGGGTTGCTGCTGATCACCGTGCAGCGCAACAGCCAGTGGGCGCGCAAGGAACGCTCAAAGCTGTTTCGGTTTATCGAGCTGATCGGCTATTGGTCGATGCTGGACGTCATCGTGGTCGCACTGGTGGCCGCGCTGGTTAAGTTTCAAGCCCTGGGCACGATCGAACCGCGCCTGGGCATTCTGTTTTTTGGCTTGGTGGTGGTATTTACCATGCTCGCGGCCATGAGTTTTGATCCCCGGCTAATCTGGGAAAACCCACATAACGAGGAGACCTCGGATGAGCGCATCCAAGGCTGACACCCCTGCGGGGCAACCCGCGATCAAGACGCGTCGCTTCAGTGTCTCGCTGGTCTGGATCGTGCCGATTGTCGCCGTGCTGGTGGGGATCTCGCTGGTGATTCACAGCGTCATGCAACAAGGGCCGACCATCGTCCTCAACTTCAAGACCGGCAGCGGGCTGGTCGCCAACAAGACCGAGGTCAAATACCGCAACGTGGTGATCGGCCAAGTGACCGCCGTGGCCTTGAGCGGTGACCAGAAAAGTGTCAACGCCACCATCGAGCTGTCCAAACAGGCCGAAAGCTTCACCCGCGAAGACTCTAAATTCTGGGTGGTACGCCCACGTATCGGCGCAGGCGGCGTATCCGGTATCGACACGCTGCTGTCCGGCGACTACATCGGCGCGGATATCGGCCAGTCCGAAACCCGCGCCAAACATTTCACCGGCCTGGAAAACCCGCCACCCATCACCTATGGCGAGCCTGGCAAGCGTTTCACCCTGCACACGCAGACGCTGGGCTCCCTGGACATCGGCTCGCCGGTCTATTACCGCAAAATCCCGGTAGGCCAGGTGGTGGCTTATGAGTTGGACAGCGAAGGCAAGGGCGTGAACGTCGAAGTCTTCATACACGCGCCCAATGATGGGTATGTCACCGAGAACACGCGGTTCTGGAATGCCAGCGGTGTCGATCTGAGCGTCGGTGCCAATGGCTTTGCGCTGAAGACCGAATCGGTGTCGTCCATGCTGATGGGCGGGATCTCCTTCCAGGCCCCACCCTACAACCCCAACGACAAGCCGGCCGAGGAAAATCGCGGCTTTGAATTGTTCGAAGACCAGCAAAGCGCCCTCGCACCGCCCAATGGCAAAGGGCAATACATGGTCCTGCGCTTTGATCAGGCCCTGCGTGGGCTGAAAGTTGACGCACCGGTTGAGTTCCTCGGCGTCGAGTTCGGCAAGGTGGTGTCGATCAATCTGGATTTCGATGCGAAGAAACGCAGCTTCCCGGTCAATGTCGGCATCGTGATCTACCCGCAACTGCTCGGCGCGGCCCATACCAAGCTGCTCAAGGCCATGAACAACAACCCTGACGATGAGGCGGCCGGCGTGCGCCTGATCGGCAGCTTCATTGAAAACGGCCTGCGCGCCCAGGCCCGCAGCGGTAACCTGCTGACCGGCCAGTTGTACATCGCCCTGGACTTCTACCCCAAGGCCGAGAAAGTGGCGTTCGATCCGAACCAGCGCCCCGTGGGCATTCCCACCATCCCGGGCAACCTGGAACAACTGCAGGAGAAGTTCGAAGGTATCGTCAACAAGCTCAGCCAACTGCCGGTCGAGCGGATTGCCGGCAACCTCGACGCCAGCCTGGTCGAACTGCGCAAGGGCCTGGCGCAATTCAACGCCAAGACACTGCCGGGTGTGCAGACGACACTGGCCGACGTGAGCAAGACCCTGCAATCGGCCAGCTCAACCCTGGCAGAAGACTCACCCCAGCGTGAACAACTGACCCAGACCCTGGATGAACTGGCACGCATGTCGCGCTCCTTGCGCGAGCTGTCCGATTACCTGGGCCGGCATCCGGAGTCGCTGATTCGCGGTCGTCCTGATAACGCCGCGCCGAACGACCTGCAAGGGCCACCCCGCAAATGACCATTGGAGCCGCCATGACGTCGCCGTTGAAGATCACACTGCTGACTACGATGCTGTTGCTCGCGGCCTGTCGCAGTGACCCCATCGCCTTCCACACCCTGACCCCGGCACATGCGAGCAACAGCTCACGCGCAGATGCCGGTGGTGTACGGATTGAAAGCCTCAGCGTGCCGCCCCAGGTCGACCGCGCGCAGATAGTGGTGCGCCAGGGTGACAGTGGGTTGGCGATTCTTGAAACCCAGTGGTGGGCCGCCAGCCTCGCTGACGAACTCAGGAGCGCGTTGGTGGATCAATTGGCCAATAGCGATCCACGCCACGCTGTGGCCCTGCGCCTTGAAGTGCAACGCTTTGACTCGGTCCCCGGGCAGTACGCGCTGCTCGACGTGCGCTGGCGCCTGCGCCAGATCAATGGCGACCGCCCAGCCCTGACTTGTCGCAGCACCTTGCAGTCACCCGCGGGGCCAGGCATCGACGATCTGGTGGTGGCGCATCAGAACAACCTCAAGCGGTTCGCGGCACTGATCAATCAAACCATCGGCACGTCACTCAAAGGCTGCCCTGCCGCGCCATAAACTGCGCTGGGCTCAGACCAGCAAGCCCATGGCCTTGGCTCGCGCCACTGCCTGGGTTCGGCGCTCCACGCCGAGCTTGCTGTTGATATGGCTGGCGTGGGTCTTGACGGTGTGCAAGGAAATAAACAGCTGGTTGCTGATTTCCTGGTTTGAACAGCCTTGGGCAATCAGTCGCAGCACCGCCAGCTCTCGCGTACTCAGGGTTTCTTGATGAGCTGGGGCCTGGACCACGCTGACTTGGGGCAGCAGCGCCAGCAAGCTCTGGTTCAGCAGACCATGGGGATCTTTGCCCAACTGCTCACGCATCCAGTCCGGGTAGCCCTCCAGCAACCGCTGGAACGGCTGCAACGCGCCGCCCGAGCCGGCTTCAAGTGCACGGGCCAATACCTGTCCGGCCTTGGCCTCCTGGCCGCCCGCCAACAGAAGCTGCACCTGCTGGGTCAGCGCCATCAAGGCAATCATCTGTCGCCCACTGTTCTGGGACTGTTGCGCCAATGCTTCCAGACATTGCAACGCGGTGTCGGGCTGATGGCGTATGGCATCGAGCGCGGCTTGTTGCAGTTCGATATGTTGTGGCAGGTGTGGGTGGAACTCCGGCGCGGCAGCGGCGTGCTCGCCGTTGTAGGTCTGCCCCAGCCTGGTCAGCCAGGCGTCCGCCAGCTCGGTACGACCCTGGGCCAGCCATAGCTCGCATTTGATCAACGTAATCATCGCCAGGTAATAGATCGGCGGTACGTCCCAGATGTGCATCAAGCGCTCGGCCTCGGCCAGCTCGGCAAAGGCATTGGAAAACTGGCCGCGCCGCCCTTCAAAGTTGGCGATCACGCAATGCCCGATCAGCACGCTGATATCCCGGCAGGCACGGGCTTCGGCCAGGCCGGCGCGCAAACGCACAAGGCCGGCTTCGGGCTGGTAACGCGCCAGCAGCAGGTAACCTTCGTAGAGCGACAACCGCGCACGCACCGCATACAGGCGCTGGGGCGCCAGGCCGTGCAAGCGTTCCAGGCCCTGGCGCACTTCGTCCAGGGAGCGCAGGATTTCGCCGCGTGACTGCAACACCCGCGCCCGGTCGTAATGGGCCAAGGCTTCAAACAACGGATTACCGACGCGCTGCGCCAGCTCCAGGGATTCGCGGTTCAAACCGCGGGCGCGCCACAGGTCGGCATCGACAATTGCCAGGTTGGACAGGGTCGACAGGCACATCAGGCGCTGGCCGTAGCGCTTTTGCGGCAGGCTCTCCAGTGCCTCGTTGCAATAGCGCAGGGTCAATTCGCGATCCCCGCGCCCACGGGCGATGATCCCGCTCAACGCCAGCCATTGGGCCAACATGGACCTTTGCGCGGTCGCCGAGGGTGCCGGCAGGAAGCGACTGAGGTAGCTGGAAAGCTCCTGGGCCGCGTCCAATTGGCACGCCAGCCCCAATGCCCAGCTGTAGAGCACGATCAAGCGCGGCGTGCTGATCAGCAGGCTGTCGGGCAAGTCCATCTTCCAGCGCAGCAACATGCCAACATTCTGCTCTGCCAACAGTTGCTCTTCGGACAGGTTCTGGACCAGGTTCGCCGCCACGTCCAGATGGCCGGCCCGCAGCGCCTGCTCTACTGCCTCGTCGATCAAACCCTGGGCGTTGAACCAGCGGCAGGCGCGCAAGTGCAAGCTGGCAGGCGGCAATGTGGTGCTCTTCTCGCGGCGGGTACGCAGCAGGTCGGAAAACAAATGGTGATAGCGGTACCAGTGGCCCTGTTCATCCAGCGGCACCAGGAAAACCTGATGGGCCTGCAAATAATTCAGGATTTCGGCGCTGTCATGGGCTTCGCGGACCGCGTCGCACAACTCGCTGCAAAAACGCTCCTGGGGAGCAGTGTCGTACAGGAACGCTTGCACGTCGGCAGGCAGGCAGTCGATGACTTCTTCAAGCAGGTAATCACGAATCAGCCCTTCGCCACCGTGAAGGCTTTGGGGTAAGGCCCCCTCATTGCCACCGGCTTCGGTCGCCGCCAACAGCCAGAAGCGCAGGCCGGCGACCCAGCCCTCGCTGCGGCGGATCAGGTTTTCCAACGCTTCTCCGCCTAACGCGCTGCTGTGCCCATCCAGCACGGCCAGGGATTCGTCGTGAGTCAGGCGCAGGTCTTGTTCATGCAGCTCCAGCAGATGCCGCGACAAGCGCAAGCGCGCCAGGTGCCAATCCGGACGCTGCCGGCTGGTGACCAGTACCAACAGACCGTCGGGCAAATGATTGAGGAAAAATTGCAGGCAACGATCCAGCACCGGGCCCTGGGCCAGGTGGTAGTCATCCAGCACCAGCAATAGCGGCGAGCGCGTGGACAGATGCTCCGCCAGCTCATCGAGCAGGCCATCCAGCCATTCTTCAAAGGCAAAGGGTTGATGACGCTGACGCATTTTCAGCAAACCCAGGGATTGGGCGCCCAACTGCGGAAAATAGTGCTGCAAGCCGTCGAGCAATCGCTCCAGGAAGCGGCCGGGGTCATTGTCCCGTGGGCTCAGGCCCAGCCACAGACTTTGCCAGTGGGCCGGCAGGCCCTGGCAGAACTCCACCGCCAACGAACTCTTGCCGAACCCCGCCGGTGCGCAGACCAGCAACAATCGCCCGTCCAGGCCCGCGTTCAACCGTTGGCACAGGCGCGGGCGCAGCACGTAGCCGTCAGGCAATGGGGGCCTGTAGAAGCGGCCTTCCAGGGTTGGCATCACCACACTGGCAGGCCCTTGGATTCGGGACAGATCAGTCATCGCCGGGCTCTTGTAGAAGGCTGTTGTCGGCATTGCAGATGTCCGCAGACTAGCGGTAAAAGCGGCGGGATTGTAGATCTTTGCAACAATTGGCTGAAAAAGAACTGCGACAAGAAATATCCCTACAAACAGCACACACAAAAAGTGGGAGGGGGCTTGCTCCCGATGGCAGTGGATCAGTCAGAATTTTAATCGACTGTCAGACCGCCATCGGGGCGAGCCCCCTCCCACAGGGGTGCATTAGGGTGGGTTAGCGAACACCGTCCTGGCGCAGGGCCGCTGGGGTGAAGTCGCTGGTGGTGGCGGTGAAGCCGAAGTCATAAGCCTGTTTCTCTTCGTTCTTCATGCCCAGGGCCAGGTAGCGGCCGGACTGCAGGTCGTACAGGGTTTCCAGGGCGTACCACGGCACTTGCTTGTCGTAGTAGTTCTCGGCATGGGCTTCGGCAACGCGCCACAGTTGGCCACGGCCGTCGTAGTGGTCGATCACCGCCGCTTGCCAGGTGTCTTCGTCGATGAAGAAGTCACGCTTGGCGTAGATGTGGCGCTGGCCTTCCTTCAAGGTGGCGACCACGTGCCAGACGCGGCGCAGCTCATAGCGCGCCAGGTCCTGGTTGATGTGGCCGGCCTTGATGATGTCGGCGTACTTGAGCTTCGGATCGTCGATCTTGTAGCTGTTGGAGGCGATGTAGATTTCTTTCTTGCCTTCCAGCTTCCAGTCGTAGCGATCCGGCGCACCGTTGTACATGTCGAGGTTGTCGGAGGTGCGCAGGCCATCGGCAGCAGTACCCGGCCCGTCATAGGACACTTGCGGGGCCCGGCGCACACGGCGCTGGCCGGCGTTGTAGACCCACGCCGAACGCGGTTCCTTGACCTGGTCCAGGGTTTCGTGCACCAGCAGTACACCACCGGCCAGACGCGCTGGCGCGGTGACTTGCTGCTTGAAGTAGAACAGGATGTTGCCCGGGTTTTTCGGATCGAAATCCTTCATCTTGTCGCGGAACACAAACTGATCGCGAAAGTACACCAGGCTGTAGGAACCGTTGGTTTGCGGCGTGGCCTGGGTGACCAGACGGGTTACGCTGCCGCCGCGATAACGGGTGATGTGGTTCCAGATGACTTCAACGCCGGTTTTGGGAATCGGGAACGGCACGGCGGTCTCGAAGTTTTCCAGACCGTTGCCGCCGGACACCAGGTTGGTAGTGGTGGCGTTTTTCTTGATGGCAGCGAACACGTCAGCCGGCACCGTGGCACCGCGATGAGTCGGGTAGACCGGCATCTTGAAGCTGTCCGGGTAACGCTTGAACATCGCGTACTGCCCTGGAGCCAGTTTGTCTTTGTACTGCTCGACGTTCTGCGCGGTGATGGTGAATTGCGGTTGTTCGCTGGCATATGGGTTGGCCAGGAAGCCACGGGCATCCACGGCGCCGGCGTTGGTTGGCAAGGGTGACCATTTGGGGATGGTGCCGGCCGCGTTGCCCGCCATCTCGGCGCCCATCGGGGTCAGGGTAGTACCGAGCTTGGCAGCTTCATCCGCCGAGACTGCCGCCATGACGTTGCTCGCCAGGATCGACAGCCCAAGCACACCGACGTGCAACAGACTTTTAGTTATTTTCATACTCTGGTCTTCCTGAATACATGCCACTTGAAAAGAGTGTGCTTAGAAGTTGGCGCCGAAGCTCAAGGCGACAAAGTCGCGATCATCCACGGTGCTGAACTTGCCACCAAAGAAGTTGGTGTACGCCAGGCTCGCGGTGTAGGTGTTCTGGTATTCGGCATCCAGGCCAAGGCTGACCGCCTTGCGACCCTCTTCAAAGTTGCCGCCGGGACCTGGCGAGTAACCTTTGACGTCATGGGACCAGGCCACGTTGGGCTTGAGGTTCACGCCAGCGAACACGTCCGGGTATTCCCAGATGGCACGGGCACGGTAGCCCCAGGACGTTGCAGTGGTGTAGCCGTCGTTGTTGCAGTTGGTGTTCAGGCCGGCAGCGTTGGGCAGCCCGGCGCCGTTGGCGGTGGAGTTGTTCAGCGCGTTGCAGAACCCACCCGGCAGCGTGCCTGGGCCGAACACCGGATCGCGACCATAGCGAGCCTGGGACTTGCTTTCCAGGCCACCCACATGGGTCACACCGATTTCACCGACCGTGGTCAGGCGACTGGCGCCCATCACCTGGTCGAAGAAGTGTGTAAAGGTGGTCTGGAACTGGGTGACTTCCTTGCGGTTGTAGCCATGCAGGTCTTGGCCCGGCGAGCCCTTGAGCACCGAAGCATTGCCAAAGCCAGGGATCGGCGTGACACCGGCAAACAGAATGTCGGTGGTACTCAACTGCACCGGCGCATTCGGCCGATAGCTCAATTCACCACTCCAGGCGGTGCCGGTAGGCAGCGTGGTGGAGAAGCTCAAGCCGTAGAGACGAATATCCTCCGGGTACTCGACGAAGTAGTTCGAACTGCCCGCCACGATCAGTGGACGCAGTGCCCCCAGCGGGCCCAGTGGACGGGTGTAGGCCGCAGACGGTGCACCCTGCGCACTAAAGATCGGCGCACGGCTGTGGTAGTTCATGAAGTAGGCGCCGAACTCGGTGTCCAGCGGTTCGAAGTTGTAATGCATGGCCACACCGAACTGGCCGCTGTCACGCGCATCACGGTCCGGCCCACGGCGCACCAGCACGCCTTCGCTGTTCACGTCCACGCCCAGGGCACCCAGGGTCGGCAGTGCCGCAGCGGGAATGGTCGAGCGCTTGTTCAACACCCGCAGGTTATTGCTGCAACCATCGGAGATCACGTCTGGCTGGGAGAAGAAAGTGCCGCAGTTATCAGTGACGGTCTGGTCCCATTCCAGTTGATAGAACGCTTCGGCCGACAGGTTGTCGGTGAGCGTCTGGGACACGTAGAACATGTTGACCGGAATCAGGCCTTCCTTGATCTCGGCCCCCGGGCGACGAAACGCCGACACGTCGATCGGGTTGATGGAGTTGATGCCGCCGCCGATGAAGGTACTTTCGCCCCAGCTCACGACCTGCTTACCAAAACGCACGGAACCCGGCGCATCGGCAATCGAGTAGTTGTGGTAGACGAACGCATCGAGAATCTGACCGCCAGAAGACTTGGCGCCTTCCTTGCGGTTGTTGTCGCTGATGTCCTTGAACTGACGGCTCTCGTCCTTGAGTTCAAAGTCGTACCAGTACTTGCCGCGCACAAACACGCCGGTGTCGCCGTACTTCAGTTCCAGGTCATGAATACCCTTGAAGATCTTCGAGAACGTCTCGCCGCGCTTGAAGTTCAGGTGACCGTCATCGGAAGTCTGGGACAGGCCCTTGCCGCCATTGTTGGCGCCGATCAGATCACGATTGGGCTTGGCCGTAGACCAGCTCGCACCCACCGAAAGCGAGGAGTCAAAGCTCCCTTCGATTTCACCGATGTTGAAACTGACGCCGAATGCAGGCCCGGCGAGCGTAGAAGCGAGACTGACGGCCAGGGGCAGTCTTGCCCGGCGCCAGAACTGGTTTACTTGGGTCATCGACGCTACTCCATGTGCATATTTTATTGTTATGGCAGTGAGCCCTTTCTTCAGATGTAACGGCCGGGATACAACGATTCCAATGCCGAACCGCAACCGAGCCTCCCTGGCTCGACGCGCAACATCCGCGAAAAACTCTGAAAGGGACTATAGCCAGAGGGGGGTAGTGCTTGATCCCTCTAAAGTGTGATTTGCATCACCAACCTGTCTGCCACAACCCTTTCGCCACGCCGACGAAGGTCGACGCGGGAAGGATGGCTGAAATTCGGCAAATCACAAGTAGAGGCTTGAGATAGAGCAGCGCCGCGCCCGAAAGGGCGCGGCGAGGGGTGTCAAAGCGTAGACAGGAAGGTGCTGTTGTTGGCCTGCCATTCGATGATGTCGATACGGATACGTTTTTTGTCGAGCTTACCTACGCTGGTCTTGGGAATTTCAGTAACAACGGCGATCTGGCTCGGAATCGCCCACTTACTCAAATGCCCCAGTTCAACGTAAGGCTTGAGGTGCTCCTTGAGCTCCCGCGCCCCAATCACTTGGCCCTCATGCACCACCAGCAAGGCAAAGGGGCGCTCGCCCCATTGCGGATCGGCGATGCCCACCACCGCTACCTCGCGTACCGCCGGGTGGCGGCTGACCAGGTCTTCGAGGGCCAGGGACGAGATCCATTCCCCACCGGTCTTGATCACATCCTTGATACGATCACGGATATCGATCACACCAAACGCGTCCAGTGTGGCAACGTCGCCGGTGTGCATCCAGCCGCCGGCCCACAGCTCGGCGCCCTTTTGCGGTTCGTTGTAATAACCCTCGGTCAGCCAGGGCGCGCGCAGCACCAGTTCGCCCTGGGTTTCGCCGTCGGCGGGAAGAAAGTTGCCGTCGGTGTCCATGATTGCCGCCTCCACCAACGGCCCAGGCACACCGGCCTTGATGCGATAGGTGGTGCGTTCGTCTTCGCTGCCGGCCATCAGCTCTTCATTGAGGTGTGCGCACGACACCAGCGGCCCGGTCTCGGACATGCCATACGCGGCGGTCAATTGAATGCCGCGGGCCTTGGCGGCTTCGTACAGCGAGCGGTTGAGCGCGCTGCCACCAATGACGATTTTCCACCCACCAAAATCCACGCCCTGGGCAGCCTTGGCGTTGAGCACCATTTGCAGGATGGTCGGCACGCAATGGGAGAACGTGACCTTCTCCTTGCGCCACAGCTGCACCAGGTATTCGGGGTCGTAGCGCCCGGGGTAGACCTGCTTCAAGCCGAGCATGGTCGCCACATAGGGCAGGCCCCAGGCGTGTACGTGGAACATCGGTGTAATCGGCATGTACACATCGTTGGTGCCCAACAGACGCACGCTGTCGACGCTGCCCATGATGGTCGCCACGCCAATGGTGTGCAGCACCAATTGGCGATGGGTGAAATACACCCCTTTGGGGTTACCGGTGGTGCCGGTGGTGTAGAAGGTGGTGGCGACGGAGTTTTCGTCGAAGTCCTGGAAGTCGTACTGGGGGCTGGCGGCGGCCAGCAGGGTTTCGTACTCACCGACCAGGTTGGGTAGTTCGGCGGTGTGGGTGTCACCATCGGTAATCAACAGGGTCTTGTCGACGGTGGTGAGCTGCCCGGCAATCGCCTGATAGAGCCCCACGAACTCACTGTTGACCAGCACGAAGCGGTCTTCAGCGTGGTTCATGGTGTAGAGAATCTGTTCCGGTGACAGGCGCACGTTGATGGTGTGGATCACCGCGCCGATCATCGGAATGGCGAACATGCATTCCAGGTAACGGTGGCTGTCCCAATCCATCACCGCCACGGTATCACCAGCCTTGACCCCGGCTTCGGTCAGCACATTGGCCAGGCGCGCAACGCGCTCGATCAGCGTCGGGTAGGTGTAGCGCAGCTTGTCGCGGTAGATGATTTCCCGGGTCTTCTCGTAGCGAGTCCCGGACATCAACAGGCGCTTGATCAGCAGCGGGTATTGGTACGCACCTTCGGCGGGCGGGATAACACGGGTCTGCAACATACGAATCCCTTTAATGACTGCACGGTCTTGACTTGAAGACCTGCACTGTAGAGGGCTTATGTTTCAACCAAATCAGCCAAAGGAATGATTTGCGGAACTCAGTAAATGCTAGCTTTGCGCCAGTATCTGCAGCTTATGGAAGCCCCCTCCCACATTTGAGCTGTGTACCCTTGAGAAAATTGATTACTTCATGCTGGTAAACGCCAACTTAACCCCAATGGCGATCAACACCGCGCCCATGGTCCGATCAAACCAATGCCCCATGCGCGCAAAGCCGGCGCGTACACGCTGCTGGCTGAACAACATGGCCACCAGGCAGAACCACACCGCCGTCGCCACCGCCAGGTACACGCCATAACCCGCTTGTACCGCAAGTGGCGTATGCGGGTTGATCACCACGGTGAACAGCGAGAGGAAGAACAGCGTCGCCTTGGGGTTCAGGCCATTGGTCACAAAGCCTGCGGTAAACGCACCGCGTGGAGTGCGCTCGCCCGCTTCGCGGTGCAACTCGCCCTCGGCGGCGGGCTTGGCCGGCTGCGCACGCAAGGCCTTGAAACCGATATACAACAGGTAGGCCGCTGCGGCCCATTTGAGCGCATTGAACAACACGATGGACTGGGACACGATCAAACCGATCCCCAGCAACGAGTAACCCACATGCACGAAAATCGCCGTGCCGACGCCCAGGGCCGTCCAGGTGCCGGCGCGGCGTCCGTGGGTCACGCTCTCACGGACCACCACGGCGAAATCCGGGCCGGGGCTGGCCACCGCCAACAAGTGAATCAAGGCTACGGTCAAAAACTCGGCGACGTACATGCTCACTCCATTAAGTAACTGATTATTTCATCTGATAGGCTCGGAAGATTACGCCTTCGAACCTCGTCGCAAAAGGTACAGTTGATCATGAACAATCGCCGCGCCGTCTTCCTCGACCACCCTTCGCTGGACTTGGGCGACCTCGACCTCAGCGGTTTGCGCGACTGCTTCAGCCAGTTGCAGCTGTTTGAGCAGACTACGCCACAGAATGTGCTGGAACGCTTGCAGGGCGCTCAAGTCGCGATCAGCAACAAAATACCGCTCACCGCGCAAACCCTGGCGGCGTGCCCCGAGCTCAAGCTGATCCTGGTTTCAGCCACCGGCACCAACAATATCGACCTTGAAGCCGCCCGCGCCCACGGCATCACCGTGAGCAACTGCCAGGGTTACGGCACGCCGTCGGTGGCCCAGCACACGATCATGCTGCTGCTCAACCTCGCCACGCGCTTGAAGGACTACCAACAGGATGTGGCCGCCGGCAAATGGCAGCAGGCCAGGCAGTTCTGTCTGCTGGACCATCCAATTGTCGAACTGGAAGGCAAAACCCTCGGCCTGCTTGGCCATGGCGAACTGGGCAGCGCGGTGGCGCGCCTGGCCGAAGCCTTCGGCATGCGCGTGGTACTCGGCGCGATTCCCGGGCGCCCTGCCCGCGCCGACCGCATGCCACTGGATCAACTGCTGGCCCAGGTCGATGCGCTGACCTTGCATTGCCCGCTCAATGAACACACCCGCGACTTTATCGGCGCCCGTGAACTGGCGCTGCTCAAGCCCGGCGCGTTTATCGTCAACACCGCGCGTGGTGGCTTGATCAACGAACGGGCCTTGGCGGACGCGTTGCGCAGTGGTCATCTCGGCGGCGCGGCGACCGACGTGTTGAGTGTGGAGCCGCCGATCAATGGCAACCCGCTGCTGGCCGGCGATATTCCTCGGTTGATTGTCACGCCCCACAATGCCTGGGGCAGTCGCGAAGCGCGGCAACGCATCGTCGGCCAATTGACGGAAAACGCCCGAGGCTTTTTCAGCGGTGCCCCGCTGCGCGTCGTCAGTTGATAAACTGCGCCCCTTTTCAAGGAGCAGACCATGGATCCGCGCAGTGAAGTACTGCTTCGTCAGGCCGAACTTTTTCAAGGCAACCTGCTGCTGGCAGGTTTGCCTGCCGACGATTTGCTCGGGCGCTTGCCAAACGCCCATGGCTGGTGCTGGCACGCCGGCGACCAGGCCGCGCTTGATGCACGGTTTCCCGAGCGCAGCCAGTTCGGGGTGAATGTGCCCGAGCGTGCCTTCGATGCCGCGGTGATCTTCCTGCCCAAGTCCAAGGACCTCACCGACTACCTGCTCAACGCCGTGGCCGCTCGCCTGCCTGGCGCCGAGCTGTTTCTGGTGGGTGAGAAAAAAGGCGGTATCGAAAGCGCTGCCAAGCAGATGACCCCCTTCGGCAAGCCGCGCAAGCTGGATAACGCGCGGCATTGCCAGCTATGGCAAGTCACCGTCGCCAACGCCCCGCAAGCGGTCGAACTGGAGAGCCTGGCACAGGTCTTCGATGTACTACTGGCCGAAGGCCCGCTGAAGGTGGTGAGCTTGCCGGGAGTGTTCAGCCATGGCCGCCTGGACCGCGGCACCGAGTTGCTGCTGGAGCACCTGGACAAGCTGCCCAGCGGGCATCTGCTCGATTTCGGTTGCGGCGCCGGGGTACTGGGGGCTGCGGTCAAGCGTCGCTACCCGCATAACACCGTGACAATGCTGGATGTGGATGCCTTCGCAGCTGCCAGCAGTCGGCTGACGTTGGCGGCGAACGGCCTGGAAGCCGAGGTACTGACCGGGGATGGAATCGATGCCGCGCCAATGGGGCTAAACGCGATTTTGAGCAACCCGCCGTTCCATGTCGGGGTGCATACCGATTACTTCGCCACGGAAAATCTGCTGCGAAAAGCAGCCAAACATCTGGCAAAAGGTGGCGAACTGCGCTTGGTTGCCAACAGCTTCCTGAAGTATCAGCCGCTGATCGAAGAGCATCTGGGTATCTGCGCAATCAAGGCCGAAGGCAATGGTTTTCGCATCTACCGCGCCAAGCGCCCCTGACGGCCGTTTGAAAAAGAACGCTTGCCGAATGGATTTTGCCTAGGCAGAATCCGCAGCGTCCTAGGGGAGTAGTCTCCCACGAGCCCATGCTCGTCCGGCATACGTCAACATACTTGGTCAGCAGACCATGGCGTATGCGACCCAGGAGCCCGCACAGACGGACCGGGGTTTGACAAGACCTATGACACGCACACCTTACCCGGGGCGGGAAGGCTGTACGTGTCATAGCCGTGTCGACCCGCCCCTGGAAACTACCTGATGCTGGATTCACTACTCGTTCCTACCGCAATCGTTGCCTTGGCCGAAATCGGCGACAAGACGCAGCTGCTCGCGCTCATTCTTGCTGCCCGCTTTCGCAAACCCTGGCCGATCATTGCCGGCATTGTCGCCGCAACCCTGGCCAACCATGCGGCCGCCGGTGCCGTGGGCGCCTGGTTCGGGAGTTTCTTCTCGGATGCGGTGCTGCACTGGATCCTCGCGGCGAGCTTCTGTGCCACGGCACTCTGGACCCTGGTGCCAGACAAACTCGATGATGACGAAGCCAGTACCACCCGCAAGTTCGGGCCATTTCTGACCACGCTGATTGCGTTCTTCCTTGCGGAAATCGGTGACAAGACCCAGATCGCCACGGTGATGCTGGCAGCGCAGTATCCGGAGTTGTGGCTGGTGATTATCGGCACCACGCTGGGCATGTTGATTGCCAACGTACCGGTGGTTCTGGCGGGGAATTTCGCGGCGGAGAAACTGCCGCTGACCTTGATTCGTCGATTGGCGGCCACAGCGTTCTTTGTACTGGCGATTGTGGCGGTCTACAAAGCCATGCAAAGCAGCGGCTGGATCTAAGACTGCAACCCGATCTATTGTGGGAGGGGCGGTGCGCCCCTCCCACATTTGGATCGTCATCAAGCCTCAGGATTTCTTGGCCTGCTGGTACAGCGGCATTACCTTCGGAATCGCTGCCTGCAACGAAGCAATCCGGCTGTCGGAAGCCGGGTGAGTACTCATGAATTCCGGCGGCGCGCCTTCGGAAGCCTTGGCCATTTTGTTCCACAAGGTGATCGCGGCGTTCGGGTTGTAGCCGGCACGCGCCGAAAGCTCCAGGCCGATCAGGTCGGCTTCGTTTTCGTTGCTGCGGCTGTTGGGCAAGGTCATGCCATAGTTGGCCACGGTATCGGCCAGTGCCAGGCTGTCCTGGCCGAGACCGAATATTGCACCAGCGCCCTGCTTGGCCATTTCAATACCGTACGCCTTGGACATCGCTTCACGACCGTGCTCACGCAGGGCGTGGGCGATTTCATGGCCCATCACCGCAGCCAACTCGTCATCGGTGAGCTTGAGGTTGTCGATCAGCGCGCTGTACACCAGGATCTTGCCGCCAGGCCCGCAGTTGGCGTTCATCTCGTCGCTTTTGATCAGGTTCACTTCCCAGTTCCACTGGGCGGCATCTGCGCGAAAGGTCGGCGCCTGGGCGATCAGGCGCTTGGCGATGGCCTGCACACGCTTGGCGTTGGCGCTGGTCTTGTCCAGAACGCCTTTGCCACTGGCTTCACCCAGGGTCTGCTGGTAAGACTGGGCGTACATCTGGTCGACTTCCTGGCTCGACAACATGCTGAACATGTATTGCTTGCGCTCAACCCCAACAGCACCGCCGCTGGTCGTGTTGACCGACTGGCAACCCGCCAGCAACATCGCTGCAACCAAACCGCTTACCGCCAATGACTTCTTCATGAACACGCTCCCTGAAAACATGGCGCGTATCGTAGGCGGTCGTTTGTATTGGCGCCAGATACATCAGACATTTAACCGCTGAATTTCGGACACATCCCACAGTGCAGGCTCAAGCCGGGGTCAGGCACTCCGGCCCATTGAGCTTGGGATCATTGACCATATTGGCCAGCACGCGCTCACGTAAAGCGCTGGGCTCACCGGCCAGCAACCCCTGCAACACGTGCAGCGGCGTCTCGGGGTCGAGCCAGGCGGCTTGCCCCGCCGCATCAAGAATCAACGGCCGACGTTGGCTTTGCGCTGCCTGGGTGACCACGGCGGTGCTCAGCCACACCTGCTCCTGCACGGGATACGCTTCCCAGATCGCAGCAAAAAACAGGGTGGAGCCCTCCCCCGGCGTCAACCAATACGGGCGCTTGCGCTGGGTACCGCGCCATTCGTAGAAACCGTTGGCTGGCAACAGGCAGCGGCGCTGGCGGAATGCCTCGCGGAACATCGGTTGCTCGGCGAGCGTTTCGGCGCGGGCATGGGCCGGAGTACGGGAAAGATCCGTCAACCAAGGCGGCGTCAGCCCCCAACGGGCACGCGCCAGGGTGAGCTGGCCTTCGCTCAGGCGCTGGATCAGCACCGAATCATTGGGGGAAATGTTCCACTGGGCCTGCTGGTCGGCGGGGAAGCCGGGCAAGGCAGCAAAGGCAGGGTTCCAGCGAAACAGGGCATAACGTCCACACATGGGGCAACACGACTCTTGGGGTAAACCGACCGACAGCCTAACAGACCAATACGTCGGGGAAGCTGTCGGGTTCGTCGCCGGGCAAGGGTTGCGCGCCGATATAGGCCGTGATCAGCTCGCGGGCGTACGCCGCCTGATCATTATCGACCTCCAGCCCCAGCAAACCGAAGATCGGCAACTCGCCGGTACCACCGAGCAAGTGGCGGCCCATCAAGTGCGCTTCGATGCCCTCACTGGCCAGCATCTGTTGCAACAGCTCGCCTTCCATCAGGTTTTCCGGCTCGTAGATTCGCTGCATGGGCGTACCTGTTATTCGTTTTCGCTACGCATCATTCATTTTCGCTGCGGGTTTCGAGCATCCACTCGTCACCATGCACTTGCAGGTTGAACGTGATCGGCCGGCAACACACCTGGCAGTCTTCTATATAGGTCTGGTCCCCGCCAGACAAATCCACTGTTGTCTCGACCACTTCGCCACAATAAGGACAATCGTACATCGCAGTTTCCAGCATCGCAGTCTCCAAGGTGACTTGTGCGTATAATCGCCGGTCTATTTACAGGGCTATTTCCGGCAGAGCCAGTTTACTCACGCCGCCCCTGCTATTTCCTTTACTTACCCTAGCCGTTTCTAACAAGAGAGCATGATGGGCGAATTCGATACCATCCGACCTTACAACGACAGCGAAGTCCCGGCAGTGCTGGCGCGTCTGTTCAGTGACAAGGCCTTTCTGGACATCCTGACCCACTTTCGCTTCCCGCGCTTTGCCGGCGCCCTGGGCTGGTTGCTCAAGCCGATGATCGCGCGCAAATTGCGCCGTGAGTTTGCCGGCGTCACCACCGTGGCGACGCTGCAAGACAAAGTCGAATACTACGTTGACCACACGATTGACCGGGCGACCGACGGCGTAACCTACACCGGCGTCGAGCAGCTCAAATCCGGCACCGCCTACCTGTTTCTGGCCAACCACCGCGACATCGTGATGGACCCGGCCTTCGTCAACTATGCCGTGTATCACGCCGGCCTGCCGACGCCACGCATCGCCATTGGTGACAACCTGCTGCAAAAGCCGTTTGTCAGCGACCTGATGCGCCTGAACAAGAGCTTCATCGTGCACCGTTCGATCACCGGGCGAAAGGAGAAGATGGCGGCCTACAACCTGCTGTCGGCCTATATCAACCATTCGATCCGCAACGACTGCCAGTCGATCTGGATCGCCCAGGCTGAAGGCCGGGCCAAGGATGGCGATGACCGTACCGAATCGGCGATTCTCAAGATGTTCCACGTCAGCCGCAAGGACGAGCCGTTTGCCGAGGTCATCCAGTCGTTGAACCTGACGCCGGTATCCATCAGCTACGAGTACGACCCTTGCGATGCCGCCAAGGCCCGCGAGTTGTATATCCGCGCCACCACCGGCACCTACACCAAGGCACCGGGCGAGGACGACGTGAGCATCGCCCTGGGTATCACCGGCTACAAGGGCCGCGTACATGTGAACTTTGCGCCGCCGATTACCGAGCGTTTCGAAGATACCAAGCTGCTGGCAGTGGAAATGGACCGGCAGATCCTCGGTGGCTACCGCTTGTTTCCGGTGCATTACCTGGCGTACGCACAGTGGGATGATGCCGATCCGCAGTTGCAGGTTCCTAAAGCGGCGGATGTATTCCCCGCCGATGAGCTGGCCAAGGCCAAGGCAGAATGGGAGCGACGCTTGAACGAATGCCCGGCCGAACACCGGCCTTATCTGGTGGTGCAGTATGCGACGCCGGTACGCAATCAATACCGAGTCAAGGCCGGGATCCCCCTGTAATATGTGACCCTACAGGGGATATGTGGCAGGCGCTGATTCTACGGGCAGTACATGGCCAGTGTGGGAGCTGGCTCGCCTGCGATAGCGGTGGTTCAGTTAAAGATTCAGTGGCTGATACACCGCCTTCGCGGGCAAGCCCGCTCCCACATTTGGTTTTGCAGTGGAATTAGAAATGGGTGCTGAGCCAGGAGGCGGCCAGGGCCAAGCCAAGGCAGCCGAACCCCACACGGTAAGCCTGACGATGCGCCCGTTCGGTGTGCGTATCCAGAAAAAGCATCGGCTGGTCGATAGCACGCTCTTCACTACGCATAGCGAGTTCAGCCATCGCACGTTGCGCATGCAGGCGGGTGATAAACAGCACCAAGGCGCCCGAGCAGGCAACCAACAGGGCAACAGCATTGATGAGCAGCGCCATCGCAAACCTCGGCGAATCAGTATTCGGATATCAGTCCAGATACCAACCTGAACGATAGTCGCTCCTGCGCCTTTAATGCTCCTTCTCCGTTGACGGCTAATGTATCCAGTAATTTACAGCGTCACCTGAACGTCACCTTAACAAGCCACTCTGTTGCCCTTCGACGCTTGAGGAGCTAGTCATGTTGCACGCGCAAAACCAGGATCGGCTGTATCTGATCGCCCCAAACGATGAGCAAGAGGCGCTGGTCGGCAGCCTTGCGTTCAACGTCCAGGATCGCCACTGGCTGGTGTATTGCGCCCTCGGCGGCCACCAACATGCGGACTTGCCGGAACTGGATTTGCTCACCGGCGTGAGTGTGCTGGACTTCTATGTCGATACGGCGGCATGACCAAACCACGGGCATAAAAAAACCGGGCTCATCACTGAGCCCGGTTTTTTGTGCACGGTTTATTGCGAACTGAGCAACTGGCTGATGCTTGGGTCCTTGAACAGGCGGGTCAGTGCATCGCTGAGCACATCGCTGACCAGCTTGGTGTTGGTTTCCTGGTTGGGCGACATGCCGAAGCGCTGATTCAGCGATGCGGCGTAGCGGCCACTGTAGCGACGGGTACCGGCGCTGACGTCAGACTTGAAGGTCGCACCGATGGAGGCTTCGGTCACATACAGCCCCTCTTTGGGCGACTGGTACTTCAGCTCGGCCAGGGTCACGGTCAGTTGCGGCACACCTGGCGAGTTGGTCGGTGTAAAGCCCAGCAAGCGCACAGCGGCTTCAGCCTGGGCCTGCAGCTTGGGCAGCACATCCTGGCCGGTCACCGAAATCAGCGCAGTCTCCGGATACAGGCCGCCACGCGAGCCCAGGGTTGGCGACGGACGACCGTCGACCACACGTACCGACACCGGCTGGCCATGACCTACCGCAGCCAACGGCGCGGTGACTTTAGGTTGCGGGCTGAGTTGTTGCGGGCTGTTGGCGCAGCCAACCAGGGTCAAACTGGTCACAGTGATCAAACCGAACAACAGGCGTTGCAACATACTCATTTCTCCAGGACTAGGTGCAGACAGGTCGCCAGTATAACGGTGCACGCACGCCACTCACCAGCAATCCTGAACGGTGGCTGAAGCCATGGGCAAATTACAAATTCGCATAAATTGGTCACCGCAGTGTCATGCCACACTGGCAATCTTCAAGCATGTAACACACCAGGTACACAGCCATGCGCCTTCTCAAGACACTGTTCATGTCACACGCCCGTCACCGCCACTTCGCCCTGCTCGACGCCCAGGGCCATTGCCAGGCATTCAAGCAATGCAGCCTGCCGCCCGTCGGTGAAGGTTGGGTAGAAGTGACCGAGACTCATCTGGGCTGGATGCACCGCCCTCTGCCGGCCAGCGCCAGGGTCAAGCCGCAGGTTTTTCGCGCACAACACCGGCAAGCGTTGGCCTCCTGACCGGGACCCGAATAAAAGTCATAAAACACGCCCATTTCCCTGGCGTTCTTCGCTACAATCTCCCCCCGATTATAAGGACGTCTCCTGATCGGGCCCCGCAGCATCGTTAATGCCCAGGCATTAACCCCAAAATCGCCCACAGAGAGCCGCCCACACAGATCAAGTGAAGCTGGCGTGCTTGCTGTTTCCTTTGCAAACCACCCCGCCTTTATCGGATCTGCCAGAGCTGCCATTGCGCTCGGCCACTTGTGTTGTTTGCCCGTTTTGCCGCATGTCGGCAGAGGTTTACGGGCCAGGTGCCAGGCTGGGGCAGCCCTTTTTTGAGGTTCACGTCTTCAAAAGAGCGTGAAAAAACGGGTTTTCACAACTTCACAAGAGTGTGGCGAGCAAATGAATAGTTTGGCGTTTGTACAAGCACCATCAGCGTCTGGGGCAGCCCAATTACACAGGATCGAGCCTTCCTCAAAAACCGGAGCTTGAGCCTGTCCGCTACGGATTGGTTGCACGAATCGCACGCTTTGACCATAAGTCGAATTGCCACAGGCGCCTATGAATGCGTTCATAGGCAGATTAGCCCGGCAGGAAGCGTGTGCTGAAGTTGCAAAGAATTGCGAAACGGACATGGCGATCCTGGCCATGGGTAACCTGGGGCAACACGTGAACCGCCCCGTCACTCCTGGCAGCCATGCCGTCAATTTGGTGCTGCAGATTTTGGAGACGCGTTAAATGGCGCATAACGAAGCAGTCGACGTAGTTCTGGTAGGGGCCGGCATCATGAGTGCCACCCTGGCCGTACTGCTCAAGGAGCTCGACCCCGGCCTCAAGCTGGAAGTCGTTGAGCTGATGGATTCGGGTGCCGCGGAGAGTTCCAACCCGTGGAACAACGCCGGTACCGGCCACGCCGGGCTGTGTGAGCTGAACTACACGCCACAGGCCGCCGATGGCTCCATCGACATCAAGAAAGCCGTGCACATCAACACCCAGTTCGAGGTGTCGAAACAGTTCTGGGCGTACCTGACCAAGAAGGGCACCTTCGGCTCGTCCAAGTCGTTCATCAGCCCGGTCCCGCACCTGAGCTTCGTGCAGGGCGACAAAGGCGTGTCCTTCCTCAAGAAGCGTTTTGAGACCCTCAGCCAGCATCACGCGTTTTCGGACATGCACTACACCGAAGACCGCAGCGAAATGGCCGAGTGGATGCCGCTGATGATGCCGGGCCGCCCGCTTGACGAAAAAATCGCCGCGACCCGCGTGATGAACGGCACCGACGTCAACTTCGGCGCCCTGACCAATCAGTTGCTCAGCCACCTGACCAGTTCGCCGGATGCCCAGGTCAAATACTGCAAGCGCGTCACCGGCCTCAAGCGTAACGGCGCCGGCTGGACCGTGAGCATCAAGGACGTCAACAGCGGCAACAGCCGCGAAGTGGACGCCAAGTTCGTGTTCCTCGGCGCCGGTGGTGCGGCCCTGCCGCTGCTGCAAGCCTCGGGCATCGAAGAAAGCAAAGGCTTCGGCGGTTTCCCGGTCAGTGGCCAGTGGCTGCGTTGCGACAACCCGGAAGTGGTCAAACAGCACCAGGCCAAGGTCTACAGCCAGGCTGCCGTGGGTTCGCCGCCCATGTCCGTGCCGCACCTGGACACCCGCGTGGTGGATGGCAAGAAGTCGCTGCTGTTCGGGCCATACGCAGGCTTTACCACCAAGTTCCTCAAGCACGGCTCGTTCCTTGACCTGCCGATGTCGATTCGCGCTG
The DNA here is from genome assembly GCF_020790195.1 of Pseudomonas sp. HN8-3. NCBI lineage: Bacteria > Pseudomonadati > Pseudomonadota > Gammaproteobacteria > Pseudomonadales > Pseudomonadaceae > Pseudomonas > Pseudomonas sp. HN8-3. The sequence goes on along the minus strand of NZ_CP086206.1, from coordinate 1,006,313 downwards.
GCAATATTGGCCCGATGCTGGCCGTGGCCCGCGACAACATGGATCTGACCAAGTACCTGGTCAGCGAAGTGCGCCAATCCATGGAGCAGCGCCTGGAATCCCTGCGTCGCTTCTACCCCGAGGCAAAAGCCGAAGACTGGCGCCTGGAAGTGGCCGGCCAGCGGGTGCAGATCATCAAGAAAGACCCGAAGAAAGGCGGCGTGCTGCAATTTGGCACCGAGCTGGTGGCAGCCAAGGACGGTTCGCTCGCGGCGCTGCTGGGCGCGTCTCCGGGTGCCTCGGTGACCGTATCGATCATGCTGGAGCTGATTGAACGCTGCTTCCCGCAGAAGGCTGCCGGTGAATGGGCGAGCAAGCTGCACGAGATCTTCCCGGCGCGGGAAAAGGTCCTGGAGACGGATGCCGAGCTGTATCGCAAGATCAACACGCAGAACAACATCAGCCTTGAGCTGGTGGAGCAAAGCAACGAAGCCCAAAGCTACGCTTAAGGTTTGAATGCAAAAAAAACGCCCCTCGGGGCGTTTTTTTGTGGCTCGGATAATCAGCCGCGTGCTTTGTCGATCAGCTCGATGTATTCAGCGGCGTTGCGCTGGTCCTTGATCAGGTCAACGAAGGTCTGGCCATGCTCGTCCTGGCCATCCAGGTCCAGGCCTGCTTCTTGGAAAAAGCCCAGGAAACGCTCGAAGTCGTCGATACGCAGGCCGCGATAGGCCTTGATCAGTTTGTGCAGGGACGGCGAAGTCGCATCAACCGGCTCGAAGTCCAGGAACAACTTGATTTGGTCGTCACCGATCTCGTCGCCAATCACCTGTTTCTTATCTTTACGCATTACCGACTCCAGCCTGCAGACATTTACACGGGGTTTGAAGTCTACCTGCGCGACGCAGGATGTGGGAGGGGCTCAATCGAACTGGGCAAGCATCCAGCGTTGGTAGTCAGCCACACCGGCATCACCTTCTCGCGGCGCCCAATCAGCCAGCTCCCCCTCACCCACCGGTCGATAAGGCCCGGCCTTGCATTCGAACATCACAGTGTCAGGCTCCAGCACCACCAGGCCATGGAATACGCCCGGCGGCAAGTCGACACCGGCGCACTTACCACCCGCCTGCATCACGCGCTTGGCAATCACTTCACCCGTTTCGGTGAATATCAGTAGACCCAGGGCCCCCTGAAGCACCAGCAAGGTCTCCGCCTTGTCGGCACTCAGGTGACGATGGGGCGGTACATATGTGCTCGGTTGCAGGGCCACAGCCAAGCGATGGCAAGGTTCTTCCATCTGATGGAAATTATGGTGATACCGGCCACGAGGGCTGGCGGCCGCTTTCTCGGCCAATTCGGCAAACAGGGTCTGATCAAGAAAGCGGGCCATCGATTACATTCCTTTAACGGCAAAGATGCCATTGGCGTTACGCCAGTAGCCTTTGTAGTCCATGCCATACCCGAAGATATAGCGGTCGACGCAAGGCAGCCCAACAAAATCGGCTTTCAATTCAGGGCGGGCCTTGCGGTCGTGGTCTTTATCGATCAACACAGCGGTATGCACTTTGCGCGCGCCGGCATGTTTGCAGAAATCGATGATCGCGCCCAGGGTATGACCTTCATCGAGGATGTCATCGATGATCAGCACATCGCGGTCAATGAACGAAACTTCCGGCTTGGCCTTCCAGAACAGATCGCCGCCGCTGGTTTCGTTGCGATAACGGGTGGCGTGCAGGTAAGAGGCTTCCAGTGGGAATTGCAGGTGGGTGAGCAATTTACCGGCGAAGATCAGGCCACCGTTCATCACACAAAAGACCACCGGGTTGGTGTCGGCCATTTCGCGGGTGATGTGCTCGCCGACCTTGGCGATTGCTGCTTCGACCTGCGCTTCGGTGTACAGGCAGTCAGCCTCGTGCATGATTTGACGGATATGCTCGAGATCAGCAGACATGGCGCTCTCCAAGGGGGTGCTGTGGCAAGAAAAGCGGGCGAAGGTACGCTTCTCGTGCGCTCCAATCAAGCCTTTATGGACTAACGTACTTGATGTCTATAGGACAACACTCTCGGATAGATTAATCTAGGCCGGTTTTTTTGCCCGCCGCCGGAGCCTTTCCCATGCCCACTCGCGAGATCCGCCACCCGCTGATCCGACACAAACTCGGCCTTATGCGCCGTGCCGACATTAGCACGAAGAATTTCCGTGAGCTTGCTCAGGAAGTCGGAGCGCTGCTGACTTACGAAGCCACCAAGGATTTACCCCTAGAAACCTACGAGATCCCCGGTTGGGCCGGTCCCGTACAAGTGGAAAAAATCGCCGGTAAGAAAATTACCGTCGTCCCTATCCTGCGCGCCGGTATCGGCATGCTCGAAGGTGTACTCAGCCTGATCCCGGGCGCCAAGGTCAGCGCCGTGGGCGTTGCCCGCAATGAAGAAACACTGCAGGCCCACACCTACCTGGAGAAGCTCGTTCCGGAAATCAACGAGCGCCTGGCCATGATCATCGACCCGATGCTCGCCACCGGTAGCTCCATGGTCGCGACCATCGACCTGCTGAAAAAAGCCGGCTGCCGGGACATCCGTGCCATGGTGCTGGTGGCCGCGCCCGAAGGCATCGCCGCCGTCGAGAAAGCCCATCCGGATGTGCAGATCTACACCGCATCCATTGATGAGCGCTTGAATGAACACGGCTACATCATCCCAGGCCTTGGCGATGCCGGTGACAAGATCTTCGGCACCAAGCAGAAGGACGCGTGAACATGCAGGATGAATTCAACGACCCGCTTTGGCGCCAGATCCTGTCTGGCGCACAGATGCTCTTCGTAGCATTTGGCGCGCTGGTGTTGATGCCGCTGATCACAGGTCTTGATCCAAACGTCGCACTGTTCACCGCCGGCCTGGGCACATTGCTGTTCCAGGTGGTGACAGGGCGGCAGGTGCCGGTATTTTTGGCATCGAGCTTCGCGTTTATCACCCCGATCATCCTCGCCAAAGGCCAATTCGGCCTGGCGGCGACCATGGGCGGGGTGATGGCGGCCGGTTTCGTCTATACGTTCCTGGGCCTGGCCGTGAAGGTCAAGGGCACCGGCTTTATCGATCGGCTGCTGCCACCGGTGGTCATCGGCCCGGTGATCATCTCGATCGGCCTGGCCATGGCGCCGATTGCCGCCAATATGGCCATGGGCAAGTCCGGCGACGGAGCCGAGTTGATCCATTACCAGACGGCGATGCTGATCTCGATGCCCGCACTGCTGACCACCTTGATCGTGGCCGTGTTCGGCAAAGGCATTTTCCGCCTGGTGCCGATCATCTCCGGCGTGCTGGTGGGCTTTGCCATGTCGTTCTACTTTGGCGTGGTCGACACCGCAAAGATCGCGGCTGCGCCGTGGTTCGCCCTGCCCCACTTTACCGCGCCGGAGTTCAACTGGCAGGCGATCCTGTTTATCGTCCCGGTGGCCCTGGCCCCGGCGATCGAACATATCGGCGGTGTGATTGCGGTGGGCAGCGTGACCGGTCGCGACTACCTGAAAAAGCCCGGCCTGCACCGCACCTTGCTGGGTGACGGTATCGCCACTACGGCTGCCGGCATGTTTGGCGGCCCGCCGAACACCACCTACGCCGAGGTGACCGGCGCAGTGATGCTGACCAAGAACTACAACCCGAAAATCATGACCTGGGCGGCAGTGTTTGCCATCAGCCTGGCGTTTATCGGCAAGTTCGGCGCACTGCTGCAGAGCATCCCCGTGCCAGTGATGGGCGGGATTCTGTGCCTGCTGTTCGGCTCGATTGCCGCGGTGGGGATGAACACGCTGATTCGCCACAGGATCGACCTGGGTGAAGCACGCAACCTGGTGATTGTGTCGGTAACCCTGGTATTCGGGATTGGCGGTGTGCTGGTCGGCACCGGCACCGGCCCGGACGATTTCGGCCTCAAGGGCATTGCCCTGTGTGCGGTGGTGGCGATTGGCTTGAACCTGCTGCTGCCGGGCAATGATGGCTGGAAGAACAAGAAGCCGGATGAGCCGCTTCTTTAACTAACGCCGCAAAATAGAATGTGGGAGGGGGCTTGCCCCCGATGACGGAGTGCCAGTCGACATCTAATCGACTGATCCACCGCTATCGGGAGCAAGCCCCCTCCCACATTTTTTTGATTTTCAGTGTGGCTTAGAGCTCGCCCAGGCCATCAACCAGCGCCTGGTTCTGCTCAGGCGTACCGATACTGATCCGCAGGAACTGGGCAATCCGCTCCTGCTTGAAGTGCCGCACGATAACCCCCTGCTCACGCAACCTGGCTGCCAATCCAGCAGCGTCATGCCGTGGGTGGCGCGCAAAGATGAAGTTCGCCGCCGAGGGCAACACTTCAAACCCTTTGCCTTCCAGTTGCGCGACCACCTTGTTGCGGCTGTCGATCACCATCTGGCAGGTCTGCTCGAAGTATTCACGGTCTTCGAACGCCGCCGCCGCGCCAACAATCGCCAATCTGTCCAGCGGGTAGGAGTTGAAGCTGTTCTTGACCCGCTCCAGCGCCTCGATCAGGTCCGGATGACCCACGGCCAGGCCCACACGCAAACCGGCCAGTGAGCGCGATTTGGACAGGGTCTGGGTCACCAGCAGGTTCGGGTAACGGTCCACCAGGCTGATGGCGGTTTCGCCACCGAAGTCGATGTAGGCTTCGTCGACCACCACCACCGAATCCGGGCTGGCCTTGAGGATCTGCTCCACCGCATCCAGCGCCAGTACGCAGCCGGTGGGTGCGTTAGGGTTGGGGAAGATGATCCCGCCGTTGGGCCTGGCATAGTCAGATGCGCGAATCTGGAACTGCTCGTCCAACGCCAGCGCGTCGTACTTGATGCCGTAGAGGCCACAGTACACGGGGTAAAAGCTGTAGCTGATATCCGGGAACAGCAGTGGCAGATCGTGCTGGAACAGGCCATGAAAGATGTGCGCCAGGACTTCATCGGAACCGTTGCCCAGGAATACCTTCCCGGCGTCGATTCCGTAATACCTGGCCACTGCCTGTTTAAGCAGGTCGCTGTTGGGGTCCGGGTACAGGCGCAAGTTGTCGTTCAACTCGGCCTGCATCGCTGCCAATGCCTTGGGCGATGGGCCGTATGGGTTTTCGTTGGTGTTGAGCTTGACCAGCTTGGTCAGCTTCGGTTGCTCACCGGGTACGTAAGGCACAAGGTCCTTGACGAAAGGGCTCCAGAATTTGCTCATGCCTTACTCTCCCTTGACGATGCGGTATTCAGCGCTGCGTGCGTGAGCGCTGAGGGATTCACCACGGGCCAGCACCGAGGCAGTCTTGCCCAGCTCGGAAGCACCTTGTGGCGAGCAGAAGATAATCGACGAACGCTTCTGGAAGTCATACACCCCCAGCGGCGATGAAAAACGCGCAGTGCCGGAGGTCGGCAACACGTGGTTAGGCCCGGCGCAGTAGTCGCCCAGGGCTTCGCTGGTGTGACGCCCCATGAAGATCGCACCGGCGTGACGAATCGACGGCAACCAGGCCTGTGGATCCGCTACGGACAGCTCCAGGTGTTCCGGCGCGATGCGGTTGGCCACTTCGATGGCTTGCTCCATATCACGCACCAGAATCAGGGCGCCGCGGCCATTGATCGACTTCTCGATGATTTCGGCACGCTCCATGGTCGGCAGCAGCTTATTGATGCTGGCGGCGACCTTGTCGAGGAACTCGGCATCGGGGCTGACCAGGATCGCCTGGGCATCTTCGTCGTGCTCAGCCTGGGAGAACAGGTCCATGGCGATCCAGTCCGGATCGGTCTGGCCGTCACACACCACCAGAATTTCCGAAGGGCCGGCGATCATGTCGATGCCGACCTGGCCGAACACATGGCGCTTGGCGGTGGCGACGTAGATGTTGCCTGGGCCAACAACCTTGTCGACCTTCGGCACGCTTTCGGTGCCATAGGCCAAGGCCGCGACGGCCTGGGCGCCACCGATGGTGAACACGCGGTCGACACCCGCGATGCAGGCGGCAGCCAGCACCAGCTCGTTGATTTCACCACGAGGGGTCGGCACCACCATGACCACTTCAGTGACGCCCGCCACTTTGGCCGGAATCGCGTTCATTAACACGGACGACGGATAAGAGGCTTTACCGCCCGGCACGTAAAGGCCGGCACGGTCCAACGGCGTGACCTTCTGGCCCAGTACGGTGCCATCGGCTTCGGTGTAGCTCCAGGAGTCCTGCTTCTGCTTTTCGTGGTAGCTGCGTACCCGCGCCGCTGCGACTTCCAGGGCTTCGCGCTGGGGCGCGGTGATACGCGTCAGGGCCAGCTCAAGGCGCTCGCGGGGCAGGATCAGGTCCGCCATCGACTTGACGTCCAGGCCGTCGAACTGACGGGTGAAGTCCACCAGCGCCGCATCACCGCGCTCGCGCACGGCCTTGATAATGTCGAGCACCCGCTGGTTGACCGAATCGTCGGACACGCTTTCCCAGCTCAGCAGATGATCCAGATGATGGGCGAAATCCGGGTCGGCAGCGTTGAGTCGGGCAATTGCAGTGGACGTGGTCATAGCGAGGGCCTCAATAGAATTGGCAAAAACTCAGGCGCCCTAAACTAGCAGTCGTTTCCGCTTGGGCACCTGAGAATTCTGGCTATGAGGCGGATAGACGGGCGCAGCCTTTGGGCTACGCGGGTGAGTCAACCGCGGTGTCGAGACTCCACTGCCTTGCGCAGGGTGTCGATCAACGCCTGGATACGGGCGTGTTGCATCTTCATAGAAGCTTTGTTGACGATCAGGCGAGAGCTGATGTCGGCGATGAAATCCTGTGGCTCCAAACCGTTGGCGCGCAGGGTGTTGCCGGTGTCGACCACGTCGATGATCTTGTCGGCCAGGCCGATCAGCGGTGCCAGCTCCATCGAGCCGTAGAGCTTGATGATATCGACCTGGCGGCCCTGTTCGGCGTAGTAGCGCTTGGCGACGTTGACGAACTTGGTCGCCACCCGCAGGCGGCCCTTGGGCTCGACATCACCGACACGGCCAGCGGTCATCAACTTGCACAGGGCGATACGCAGGTCCAGTGGCTCATACAAGCCCTGGCCACCGTATTCCATCAGCACATCCTTACCCGCGACACCGAGGTCGGCGGCACCATGTTCAACGTAGGTCGGCACGTCGGTAGCCCGCACGATCAGCAGGCGAACGTCGTCCTGGGTCGTGGGGATGATCAGCTTGCGGCTCTTGTCCGGATTCTCGGTCGGCACGATGCCCGCTTCAGCCAGAAGCGGCAACGTGTCGTCAAGGATGCGGCCCTTGGACAGTGCGATGGTCAACATGGGAACGTCAGTCCTTCATCAGGCTATTGCTGTCCGGTCACAAACAGTGCCAGACACAGATCGAGGCCATGACAGCCTCGATTTGAAACAAACCAGTGTGTAGGAGCGAGCTTGCTCACCCCTACAGGGCAGTGGGGGTTAGCCCGGTACGCGGCGGATCTTCGCGCCGAGCATCTGCAGTTTTTCTTCGATACACTCGTAGCCACGGTCTATGTGGTAGATGCGATCGATCAGGGTGTCGCCTTCGGCGCACAGTGCCGAGATTACCAGGCTGGCGGAAGCACGCAGGTCGGTAGCCATTACTGGCGCGCCCTTGAGCTTGTCGATGCCGGTGACGATGGCGGTATTGCCTTCGACCTGGATCTTGGCGCCCATGCGGTGCAATTCATACACATGCATGAAGCGGTTTTCGAAGATGGTCTCGATCACGGCACCGGTGCCTTCGGCAATGGCGTTCAGGGAGATGAACTGCGCTTGCATGTCGGTCGGGAACGCCGGATACGGAGCAGTACGCACATTGACGGCTTTTGGCCGCTTGCCGTGCATGTTCAGCTCGATCCAGTCTTCGCCGGTGGTGATCTCTGCGCCGGCTTCCTTGAGTTTTTCCAGGACGGCTTCAAGGATGGTCGGATCGGTGTCCTTGACCTTCACGCGGCCACCGGTCACAGCAGCGGCAACCAGGTAGGTACCGGTCTCGATGCGGTCAGGCATGACTTTGTAGGTGGCGGTGTGCAGACGCTTTACACCATCAATAGTGATGGTGTCAGTGCCAGCACCGGAAACCTTCGCGCCCATGGCGTTCAGGAAATTGGCCAGGTCGACCACTTCCGGCTCACGCGCAGCGTTTTGCAGCACGCTGCGGCCGTTGGCCAAGGCAGCGGCCATCATGATGTTTTCGGTACCGGTCACACTGACGGTATCAAAGAAGAAGTTCGCGCCACGCAGGCCGCCTTCCGGCGCCTTGGCCTTGATGTAGCCGCCTTCGACGTCGATGACTGCGCCCATGGCCTCAAGGCCACGGATGTGCAGGTCGACCGGACGCGAACCAATGGCGCAACCGCCAGGCAAGGCCACTTCGGCTTCGCCGAAACGAGCAACCATCGGGCCCAGCACCAGGATCGACGCACGCATGGTTTTCACCAGTTCGTACGGTGCGATCAGGGTCTTGATGGTGCGCGGGTCGATTTCGACGGCCAGCTTCTCGTCGATCACCGGCTCAATGCCCATGCGGCCGAACAGCTCGATCATGGTGGTAATGTCGTGCAGGTGCGGCAGGTTGGCTACAGTCACCGGGCCATCGCACAGCAGGGTCGCTGCCAGGATCGGCAAGGCGGAGTTTTTCGCACCGGAAATGCGGATCTCGCCATCAAGGCGGGCACCGCCGGTAATAATCAATTTATCCATAAGAATCTCGACGCCTTGGGGGCTCAGGTGCGCTCGGCCCAGGCCGCGCGGCTGAAAAATTTCATAGTGACCGCATGGATGCTGCCATCGGTGATCCATGGGTTCAAATGGGCATAGATCTGCTGCTGACGCTTGACCGGGCTCAATGCCGCCAGTTCATCGCTAATCACGTTCAGCTGGAAATTGCAGCCTTCGCCTTCAACTTCAACAGTCGTTTCCGGCAGCTTTCCTTCAAGGAAGCTCTTAACTTCTAGGGCCTGCATGCTCAACCTCTATCGGCGCCCAGTGCGCACGGGTCGCACATCATACAAAAAAGCCCCGCGCCTGCGAACCCCGCATAGCAGGACTCTGACGGGGGGGCTTTTCTGATAAATGTGTATTAAGGGTGTGCCAACAGCTCGGTCAGGCCGGAAACCTCGGCAATCTCGCGCATGTCTTCAGGCAAGGCACGGATACTGAGCGGCTTTTTTGCTGCTTCGGCATCGCGCATGAAGCACAGCAGCAACGACAGACCGACGCTGCTGGACTTGGTCACCGCCGAACAGTCAACCACCAGCGCAGGCGCATTGCTGGCCTTGATCAGTGCCTGGCCCTGCTTGCGCAGGTCAGGCCCGGTACGGTAATCGAGCACGCCGCTGAGCAACAGCTCGCCGGCGTCGCCGATACGAACAGCCGCCTCGGTCATTGCGCAGGCTTCCCGGCAGCTTTGTCGGTTTCTTCCTTGGCCTTGGCCACTTCACCGGCCCAACCATTGATGGTCTTGTCCAGGTTATTGCCATTGCGCTGCATCGCATCGGCGAACTGGTCACGGAACAGCTTGCCTATGTTGATGCCGTTGATGACCACGTTGCGCAGCTTCCATTCACCGTTGATTTTCGTCAGGGTGTAGGACACCGGATAGATCGCGCCATTGCTGCCCGAGACTTTCATTCCGACCTCGGCACGGTCGCCCGACTCCTCCCTGGCAGGGTCAACGACGATGCCCTGGTTGTTGTATTCCAGCAGAGCGTTGCCGTAAAACTGGAACAGACCACGCTTGAAGTTTTCCTGGAACGTCTGCATCTGCGCCGGGGTTGCCTTGCGCGAATACTTGACCGTCATGATGCTTTTGGAAATACCTTCGGCATCGACCACCGGGCCAACAATCGTGTTGAGTGCTTCGTAGAACCTGGAAGGGTCTTGCTTGTACTGCTCTTTGTTGGCCTTCAGGTCGGCCAGCATCCTGCTGGTCGTGTCCTGCACCAAATCGTGCGCAGAACCTGCCGCATTGGCCATCAGCGGCAACGCTGCAAGCAGTACCAGCAGGCCACGTCGCAAGGTAGAGATCATGAACAGATTCCTCATTTAGCGTCTTTATTGACCGTATTGAGCAGGAATTTACCGATCAGGTCTTCAAGTACCAACGACGACTGTGTGTCGTGGATTGTAGAGCCATCCTTGAGCAAGGCTGTTTCCCCGCCCACGCTGACACCGATGTATTTCTCGCCCAGTAGCCCCGCAGTGAGGATAGATGCCGTGGAGTCGGTCGGCAGGTTATCTACCTTCTTGTCCACCTGCATGGTCACTCGCCCGGTGAAGCTGTCGCGGTCCAGATCGATTGCCGTGACCTTGCCGATGGTAACGCCGGCCATGGTCACTTTGGCTCTGACCGTCAAACCGGCGATATTGTCGAAATACGCGTAAAGTTTATAGGTATCGGCGGTGGGGCTGGCCGACAGGCCGCTGACTCGCAGGGCCAACAACAGTAAAGCCAGGATGCCAGCCAGCAAGAAAAGGCCGACACCGATCTCCACAGTGCGGTTTTGCATCAGAAATCTCCAAACATCAAGGCGGTCAAAATGAAGTCAAGGCCCAGTACCGCCAGCGAGGCGTACACAACGGTCTTGGTAGTGGCACGACTGATCCCTTCTGAGGTGGGCTCGCAGTCATAGCCTTGGAATACGGCAATCCACGTCACCACAAAGGCAAAGACAATGCTCTTTATGATGCCGTTGAGCACGTCACCGGTGAAGGTCACGCTGTTTTGCATGTTGGCCCAGTAGGAACCGTCATAGACGCCCAACCAGTCAACCGCCACCCACGAACCGCCCCAGATACCCACCACGCTGAAAATCATCGCCAGCAATGGCAGGGAAATAAAGCCGGCCCACAGGCGCGGGGCAACAATGTACTTGAGCGGGTCCACACCGATCATTTCCAGGCTGGACAGTTGCTCGGTGGACTTCATGTTGCCGATTTCGGCGGTCAGCGCCGAACCTGCACGCCCCGCGAACAGCAAGGCAGTGACCACCGGGCCGAGCTCACGCAGCAGGGTCAAGGCCACCATCTGGCCTACCGCCTGCTCCGAGCCGTAGCTGGACAGGATGTTGAAGCCCTGCAGCGCCAGCACCATGCCGATGAACACCCCGGAGACCACAATGATCACCAGGGACATCACACCCACTGCGTGCAGCTGCTTGAGCAGCAGGCCGAAGCCCCCGCCGATGCCGCCGCGGCCCAGCAAGGCGTGGAACAGGAAAATGGTCGAACGCCCCAGGACTTCGATGATGTCGATGCCCGAGCGACCGAAAAGGCGAACCTTTTCGATAAGAGATGTCTTGCGCATCAGCGCTTCCTCAGAAGATCTGAGCGGTAGTCCGCTGCCGGAAAGTGAAAAGGCACCGGGCCATCGGGATCGCCGGTCATGAATTGGCGGATACGCGGGTTATCGGCGTTCATCAGCTCTTCAGGCGTACCCTGCCCCAGCACCTGGCCATCACCCACTACGTACAGGTAGTCGGCGATGCTCGCGGTTTCGGCCAGATCGTGAGACACCACGATGCTGGTGATTCCCAATGCATCATTGAGCAGGCGGATCAGGCGCACCAGCACACCCATGGCGATCGGGTCCTGACCCACGAATGGCTCGTCGTACATAAGGATCTGCGGGTCGAGGGCAATGGCCCGCGCCAGGGCGACACGGCGCTTCATACCGCCGGACAATTCGTCCGGCATCAGGTCGATGGCACCGCGAAGGCCAACGGCCTGCAGCTTCAGCAACACAATGTCACGAATCATTTCATCGGACAGCTGGGTATGCACCCGCAGCGGGAAGGCTACGTTTTCGAAAACATCGAGGTCGGTAAACAGCGCACCGCTCTGGAACAGCACGCCCATATGCTTGCGCGCATCGAACAGATCGCTGCGCGACAGCGTCGGCAGGTTCTGGCCGTTGACCCACACTTCGCCGGCACTGGGGCGCAATTGCATGCCCATCAGGCGCAACAGGGTGGTCTTGCCGCAACCGGAAGGCCCCATGATGCCCGTGACCTTGCCGCGAGGAATGCGAATATCGACGTTATTGAAGATGCTGCGCGAACCGCGCTTGAAGGTAAGGCCCTTCAGCTCGACCGCGTAGGCGTTATCGGCACTCATCTAATCTCCTTGGGATGCAGCCTTTCACTCAGACACCATGTGTGCGACTTTGGTTTGCAACGGATGCGCAATAATTAGGCACATGGGTTGGGCGGACCGAACTGGCGGCGAACTATATCACCGCTGGTGCGGCGCCCCCAAGGCCGGAACAGCGCTCGTTCAGATTTAGGACAGGGAATAACCGTTACCGAAGGTGATTGGCTGGAACTTCGCGCACAAAGCCTGACGAACTTACGTGAGGGAATTGATCATTACCGCTATAATCGCCGCCTTTTCGTCAGGCTATACGATTTCAGACATGAGCCAATCCAGCGAACTTGTTCAATCCGCACAACGCACTATCCGCCTAGAGCTTGAAGCCGTAGAAGGCTTGCTGGCCCATATCAACGCGGATTTCGTGCGCGCCTGCGAGATGATCCTGGCCAGCAAGGGCCGCGTTGTCGTGGTCGGCATGGGTAAATCCGGCCACATCGGCAACAAGATCGCCGCCACCCTTGCAAGCACCGGGACCACCGCTTTTTTCGTGCATCCGGCCGAAGCCAGCCACGGCGACATGGGCATGATCACCAAGGATGACGTGATTCTGGCGCTGTCCAATTCCGGCACCACCAACGAAATCGTGACCCTGTTGCCGTTGATCAAGCGCCTGGGCATCCAGATGATCAGCCTCACGGGCAACCCGGAATCGACCCTGGCCAAGGCCGCCGACGTCAACCTCAACGTGCACGTGGCCCATGAGGCCTGCCCGTTGAACCTGGCACCGACTTCCTCCACCACCGCCGCACTGGTCATGGGCGATGCCCTGGCGGTGGCGCTGCTGGAGGCCCGTGGGTTTACTGCAGAAGACTTCGCATTTTCCCATCCAGGCGGTGCCCTCGGCCGTCGCTTGCTGCTGAAAGTGGAAAATGTCATGCATTCGGGCGCCGAACTGCCAAGCGTTCCACGCGGTACCCTGCTCAGGGATGCGCTGATGGAAATGACCCGCAAGGGCCTGGGCATGACGGCAATCCTGGAGACCGACGGACGCTTGGCCGGGATATTCACCGACGGTGATCTGCGCCGTACCCTGGACCGCACCATTGATATTCACACCGCCACCATCGACGCGGTGATGACACCCCACGGCAAGACCGCCCGCGCTGAAATGCTCGCGGCTGAAGCGCTGAAAATCATGGAAGACCACCGGATCGGCGCGCTGATCGTCGTCGATAACGATGATCGACCGATCGGAGCCCTTAACCTTGGCGACTTGCTGCGCGCAGGAGTGATGTAAATGACCAGCGATCTGTTGCAACGCGGTAAAAACATCAAGCTGGCGATTTTCGACGTAGACGGCGTGCTGACCGACGGCCGCCTGTACTTTCTCGAAGACGGCAGCGAATTCAAGACATTCAATACGCTCGATGGCCAGGGCATCAAGATGTTGATGGCGGCGGGTGTGCAAACGGCGATTATCAGTGGTCGAAAGACGCCGGTTGTGGAACGCCGCGCACAAAACCTCGGAATTGCTCACCTGTATCAGGGCCGCGAGGATAAACTGGTGGTGCTGGACGAGCTTCTTGGCCAACTCAACCTAAGCTATGAACAAGTCGCCTATCTGGGTGACGACCTGCCCGACCTGCCGGTGATTCGCCGGGTGGGCCTGGGCATGGCGGTCGCGAATGCCGCGGCGTTTGTGCGCGAACACGCCCATGGCATCACCACCGCCCGTGGCGGCGAAGGTGCTGCCCGCGAGTTCTGCGAGTTGATCCTGCGTGCCCAGGGCAGCCTTGAAGCGGCCCACGCCGCCTACCTATAGAGCGTTATATGCTGAGCAAAAAGATTCGCAACTTCCTGCTATTCGGGGTCATTGCCGCGCTGTTCCTGGCGGTGGGCTACTGGAATATCAGCCCGGAGCGCTTTCTCGACAAGCCTGTTGCGCAGGTTGACGAAGGTGTTATCGACTATTACGCCACCAACGCCTACAGCATTCAGTTCCTGCCAGACGGCAAGGTGCAGTATGAAATGACGTCGGACAAGGTCGAGCACTTGAAGGTAGCCGATGTCAGCCTGCTGACCAACCCGAACCTGAATCTGTATCGCGGTACCGAATTTCCCTGGCACGTGACCAGCAAGCGTGGCGAGGTGAACTCGGACGGCACCGAAGTTGAACTGATCGACTCGGTACGCGTCGCACGTACAGACGCGCAGAACCGCGACACCATCATTACCAGCAGTCGCATGACGGTATTCCCACAGAAGCAATATGCGCAGACCGAGCAAGACGTTAGAATCGACGGCGCTGGCGGTGTATCGACTGGCAAGGGAATGAAAGCGTATTTGAAAGAAAGCAGGATACACCTGCTATCGAACGTAAGAGGACAGTATGAGGCTCGTTAAAACCCTCCCTATTTTGCTCGGTCTGGGCGCAGCACTGGGAAGCGTGAGCGCCTGGGCTCTGCCGAACGATAGCCAGCAACCGATCCACATCTCGGCTGACGATGCGCAGCTCGATGACAAGCAAGGTGTCGCGACCTACAAGGGCGACGTAATCATCACTCAAGGTTCGATGAAGATTACCGGCAATACCGTCACCCTGACCCGCACCCCGGCCGGCGATATCGACGTCGTGACCTCGGTGGGCAACCTTGCCTATTTCGAACAGAAGCAAAACGCCGCCGATCCAGGCCCGATCAAAGGCTACGGCGTAACCATCCAGTACCACGCGCCGCAGAACCGCATCGTACTGACTGACCGCGCCAAAGTGATCAGCAGCGACGGCAACTCGACCGAAGGCGAGAAAATCGTCTACGACACCGTCAAGCAGGTCGCCACTGCTGGCCGCGCCAATGGCACCAAGGTCACCGCGCCACGTCCGCGCATTGACATGGTTATCCAGCCGAAGAAGAAGGCCCAGTAATGGCAACCCTGAAAGCCCAGCATCTGGCCAAGGCCTATAAAAGCCGCCAGGTGGTACGTGATGTCAGCCTGTCGATCGACAGCGGCCAGATCGTCGGCTTGCTCGGCCCCAACGGTGCCGGCAAGACCACCTGCTTCTATATGATCGTCGGGCTGGTCCAGGCGGATCAGGGTCGCGTATTGATCGACGACCTGGACGTCAGCCACCAGCCCATGCACGGTCGTGCACGCGCCGGTATCGGTTATCTGCCCCAGGAAGCGTCGATCTTCCGCAAACTGTCGGTAGCCGACAACATCATGGCGATCCTCGAGACCCGCAAGGAACTCGACCGCGACGGCCGCCGCAAAGAGCTGGAAAGCCTGTTGCAGGAGTTCCACATCAACCATATTCGCGACAACCTCGGCATGAGCCTGTCCGGTGGTGAGCGCCGCCGCGTGGAAATCGCCCGCGCCCTGGCCACCGCACCGAAGTTCATCCTGCTGGATGAGCCGTTTGCCGGCGTTGACCCGATTTCGGTCGGCGATATCAAGCAGATCATTCACCACCTCAAGGCCAAGGGTATTGGCGTGCTGATCACCGACCACAACGTCCGTGAGACGCTGGATATCTGTGAAACCGCCTATATCGTCAACGATGGTCAGTTGATTGCTGAAGGCGACGCCGAGACCATCCTGGCCAATGAACTGGTCAAGGAAGTTTATCTGGGTCACGAGTTCCGCCTGTAGACGGAGTGGTATCGCGCCTTTCGCCGGAGCGCGCAGGAGTCAATAGAAACCTTGGTTTTTTTATTGTTACCGCGCTCTAGGCAAAGGCCCTGATATCAGGCATATAATTTGCTTATGTTGGCGCTCACGCGCCCTGTCGTGGATGGCGCATTGCGCCGGCGAATAAGGTGTTAAGCCCCTGCCATGAAACCATCGCTAGTCCTGAGAATGGGCCAGCAGCTGACGATGACACCGCAGCTGCAACAGGCCATCCGCCTGCTCCAATTGTCGACCCTGGACCTGCAGCAGGAAATCCAGGAGGCCCTGGAGTCCAATCCGATGCTCGAACGCCAGGAAGAAGGCGACGACTTCGACAATGCCGACCCACTGGCCGACAACATCGAGCAAAAACCCAATCCCGACGTGCAGGAACCCTCCTACCAGGAAACCGCCCCTACGGTGGACAACCTGGAAGAAGGCGAATGGAACGAACGCATTCCCAACGAGCTTCCCGTGGATACCGCATGGGAAGACGTTTACCAGACCAGCGCCAGCAGCCTGCCGAGCAATGATGATGACGAGTGGGACTTCACCACCCGCACCTCGGCCGGCGAGAGCCTGCAGAGCCACTTGCTGTGGCAACTCAACCTGGCGCCGATGTCGGACACTGATCGCCTGATCGCAGTTACGCTCATCGATTGCATCAATAACCAGGGTTACCTGGACGAAACCCTCGACGAGATCCTCGAAGCCTTCGACCCGGAACTGGACATCGAGCTGGACGAAATCGAAGCCGTCCTGCACCGCATCCAGCAATTCGAGCCCGCCGGCATCGGCGCCCGCACGCTCAGCGAGTGCCTGTTGCTGCAACTGCGCCAGTTGCCTGCCAAGACGCCATGGCTCGCCGAGGCCCAGCGCCTGGTCAGCGACTACATCGATCTGCTGGGTAGCCGCGACTATAGCCAGTTGATGCGCCGCATGAAGCTCAAGGAAGACGACTTGCGCCAGGTCATCGAGTTGGTGCAAAGCCTCAACCCGCGCCCCGGTTCGCAGATTGAATCCAGCGAAGCCGAATACGTGGTTCCCGACGTGATCGTGCGCAAGGACAACGAGCGCTGGCTGGTGGAGTTGAACCAGGAATCGGTGCCACGGCTGCGGGTCAACCCGCAATACGCAGGTTTTGTGCGCCGCGCCGATACCAGCGCCGACAATACCTTCATGCGCAACCAGTTGCAGGAAGCGCGATGGTTCATCAAGAGCCTGCAAAGCCGCAACGAAACCCTGATGAAAGTCGCCACCCAGATCGTCGAGCACCAGCGCGGGTTCCTGGAATACGGGGACGAAGCCATGAAGCCTCTGGTGCTGCACGATATCGCCGAAGCGGTAGGCATGCATGAATCGACAATTTCCCGGGTAACCACGCAAAAATTCATGCATACCCCGCGCGGTATTTATGAGCTGAAATACTTTTTCTCCAGCCACGTCAGCACCTCCGAAGGCGGCGAATGCTCGTCCACGGCGATCCGCGCGATCATCAAAAAACTGGTTGCCGCGGAAAATCAGAAAAAGCCGTTGAGTGACAGCAAGATCGCTGGTTTACTGGAGGCACAAGGCATTCAGGTCGCCCGTCGAACCGTCGCCAAGTACCGTGAGTCCCTTGGGATCGCGCCTTCCAGCGAGCGTAAGCGGTTGATGTGACGGGCGGGCCACAGCGTTCCAGTGGTGGGTATTCCTGCCCACCGCTTTATGCACTGGCAACGAAGGAGAAGCTGTATGCAAGTCAACATCAGTGGACACCAGCTGGAAGTCACCAAGCCCCTGCGTGAATACACCGAGAGCAAGCTGAACAAGCTTGCGGGGCATTTTGACAAGATCACCAACGTGCAGGTCATCATGGAGGTCGATAAGCTCAAGCAGAAAATCGAGGCCACCCTGCACGTACCGAATGCCAAGCTCGTCGCCAATGCGGAACACGAAGACATGTACGCGGCGATTGACTCGCTCTACGACAAGCTCGACCGCCAACTCATAAAGCATAAGGAAAAGAATCTGCACCTGATGCAAGGTACAGGTCGTTAACCCTCCCCCATGATCCAACTTCAAACCATCCTGACCCCCGGCCGTTCCCTTGTGAACGTGCCGGGCGGCAGTAAAAAGCGCGCCCTGGAACAAATTGCCAACCTGATCAGCAGCCAAGTGCCTGAGCTGGAGATGCAAGATGTTTTCGAGGCTCTGATTGCCCGTGAAAAACTCGGCTCCACCGGTTTTGGCAACGGCATCGCTATTCCTCACTGCCGTCTCGAAGGCTGCCAGACCCCGGTCAGCGCCTTGCTACACCTGGAAAAACCCATCGACTTCGACGCCATCGACGGTGCTCCGGTTGACCTGCTGTTCGTGCTGCTGGTCCCGCAAGCCGCCACCGATGCGCACCTGGAACTGCTCCGGCAGATAGCCAGTATGCTCGACCGTAAGGAAGTACGTGACAAGTTGCGCAGTGCCAGCAGCAACGAGGCGCTGTATCAGGTCGTCCTGGATGAACAAAACGGGCAGTAATCATGCGTTTGATCATCGTCAGCGGCCGCTCCGGCTCAGGTAAAAGCACCGCCCTCAATGTGCTTGAGGACAACGGCTTCTATTGCATCGACAACCTGCCGGCCGGCCTGCTGCCGGAGTTGGCGGAGCGCGCCCTTATCCACACCGAGCTGGCGCAGCCGCTGGTCGCTGTGTCGATCGACGCCCGCAACCTGCCCAGCCACCTCTCGCGGTTCCCGGAACTGCTCGAAGAAGTGCGCGCCAAGCACATTCATTGCGATGTGCTGTACCTGGATGCCGATGAAGAAACCCTGCTCAAGCGTTTCTCCGAAACCCGTCGACGCCACCCGCTCAGCAGCGCCAACCGCTCCCTGGCCGAAGCCATTGAAGACGAGACCAAACTGCTGGGGCCGATCATTGATCTGGCCGACCTGAAGATCAACACCACCAGCCTGAACCTGTACCAGTTGCGTGACGCGATCAAGTTGCGCCTGCTGAATCAGCCCGAGCCGGGCACGGCGTTCCTGGTCGAGTCGTTTGGCTTCAAGCGTGGCATGCCGGTCGATGCCGACCTGGTGTTCGATGTGCGCTGCCTGCCCAACCCTTACTGGAAGCCGGAATTGCGCGATCAGTCGGGGCTGGATCAGCCCGTCGCCGACTACCTTGCCGCGCAGCCGGATGTGGAAGAGATGTTCCAGGACATCTCCAGCTACCTGCTTAAATGGTTGCCGCGTTTTGCCGCGAGCAATCGGGCGTATGTCACCATTGCCATTGGCTGCACGGGTGGCCATCACCGCTCGGTTTACCTGACTGAGCGGCTGGGCCAGGTGCTGCAACAAACCCTCAAGAATGTCCAGGTTCGCCACCGCGACCTAAGCTGAAAGGAACACCTGCGCGATGCCCGCTCTGGAAATTGAAATCATCAACAAGCTGGGCCTGCACGCCCGGGCGTCGGCAAAGTTCGTCGGCGTGGCCGGAAAGTTTCCCTGCCAGATCCGCGCCGGGCGCACACCGGAGTCCATGGTCGATGGCAAGAGCATCATGGCGATGATGATGCTGGCAGCCGGCAAGGGCACCACGATTCATCTGCACACTGCAGGCGAGCAAGAGCAGGAAGCGATGGCGGCGTTGGTTGAGCTGATCAACAACAAATTCGATGAAGGCGAATAACCGCCGATACGAGAGCTGGCTTCTGCCCAACGCCGTATCCATCACCATCATCAGGCAAAACCCGATACACAACCCCAGGCTGGCGAGCTTTTCGTGACCGTTGCGACGCGATTCGGGGATGACTTCATGGGTCACTACCAACAACATCGCACCGGCGGCCAGCGCCAGCCCCAACGGCAGCAACACCTCAGCCAGGCTCACCAGCCAGGCGCAGAGCACCGCAAATACCGGTTCAACCAATCCTGATGCGGCGCCGATCAGGAACGCCTTGATCCGCGACATCCCCGCCCCAGCCAATACCAGCGCGATCACCAGGCCCTCGGGTACATCCTGCAAGGCAATGCCCATGGCGAGACTGTCAGCATCCGCCATCCCTCCTCCCGCGGAGACGCCCACTGCCATGCCTTCGGGAATGTTGTGCGCAATGATGGCGAATACAAACAGCCAGATGCGCGGCGGGATCACCGGCTTATCCGGCGTCCCCACCAGCATCTCCGGGCTGGCGCCGGAGACCTTGCGATCCACCAGATACAACCCGAATGCGCCCAGCATGATGCCGAAGCTGATCAGCCCACCCGCACCCCACGGCGAAAGGCCCAGGCCTTCAGCCGCGGCGATACCCGGCACGACCAGGGAAAAAGCGGTCGCTGCGAGCATCACACCTGCACCGAAGCCCAGCAAGGTGTCGCTCAACGCTACCGGCATCCGCCGTATCACCAGGACCGGCACCGCGCCCAGCGCCGTGCCGAGCGCGCAAATCGCGCCGCCCTGCAACGCGCGCAGGATACGCGGCTCAAGGTCCAACCAGGCCAGCCCATGGGCCACCAGCAACGCAGTCCCTGCCAATAACAGCAGTGAACCGAACGCATAACGGAACATTCGCACGCTGCTGATCGCCAGTGTTTCAGTGCCCATAGTCGCCCTTAGATCTTGTTTTAGAGTGAATGTCAGGCCAAGGCGGCCTGGTAGCGGGCAGCAACTTCCGGCCAGTTAATTACGCTGTAGAACGCATTGATGTATTCAGGGCGACGGTTCTGGTAACGCAAATAGTAGGCATGTTCCCAGACGTCCAGACCGAGGATTGGCGTGTTGCCGCTCATCAGCGGGCTGTCCTGGTTGCCGCTGCTTTCCACGACCAGCGTGTTTTGCGGGGTGACACTCAACCAGGCCCAGCCACTGCCGAAGCGGGTCAGCGCAGCCTTGGTGAATGCCTCTTTGAAACTGTCAAAACCGCCCAATTGCTCATCGATAGCCTTGCCCAGCGTGCCTTCGGGCTTACCGCCCCCTGTAGGTGACATGACCGCCCAGAACAACGAATGGTTTGCATGGCCGCCTCCTTGATTGACCACGGCAACGCGTAATTTCTCCGGTAATTTCTGCACGCTGGACACCAGCTTCTCCACCGGCCAACCGGCGAATTCCGTGCCCTCCACGGCAGCATTCAGATTATTGATGTAAGTCTGGTGATGCTTGGTGTAGTGAATCTCCATGGTTTGCGCGTCGATATGCGGCTCAAGGGCGTCATAGGCGTAAGGCAGGGCCGGCAGGGTGTAAGTCATATCAATGTGCTCCATAGTGAGACGAGGTCGACTGCGGCGCAGCATCGCCCAGCAACCGGTGGGTGCGGGGGTACTCGCCGTGATCGCTGATGAAATTCAACAGCTCGACGTAGGTCTTGCTGCTCTGGCGCAACGCCGCCTCGCGCAACTGCGGGTTAAGGCGCGGGTCCTGCATGGTCTGCAACAATCGCTGGTGAATGGCGCAGAGGTATTCCGCGCTTTCCTCAGGTTGATTCAGGCGCAAGTGCAGGTCCGCCAGGTTGTGATGAGAAATGACGCAGGCCGCCACTGCTTCGTCGGCATCCGCCCAGCGTTCGAACAACACTTGGGCCAGGGCCAGGGCTTGCAGATAGGCCTCGCGGGCATCCACCAGCTCGCCCGCCATAAAGCAGCGATTGGCCCGTTCGATCGTACGTTTCCAGTGCTCCATGGTGAGCCTCCAAAGCAGGGTGGTTAATTACACGCCGCCAGCCGTGAGCTTTTCCGGGTCCAGCAGGACTTCCAGTTGGCTGCGCGGCAGGTCGGTGTGCTCAAGGGCGACATCGATGACCGGGCGGCCTTGCTGGTAAGCCTTCTTGGCAATTTCAGCGGCCTTCTGGTAACCAATGATCGGGTTAAGGGCGGTGACCAGGATCGGGTTGCGCGACAGTGCTTCTTTGAGCTTGGCTTCGTTGACCTTGAAGCTGGCAATGGCCTTGTCCGCCAGCAAACGACTGGAGTTGGCCAGCAACTCAAGGCTGCTGAGCAGGTTCTGGGCGATGATCGGCAACATCACGTTCAGCTCGAAGTTGCCCGATTGACCCGCAACTGTGATGACGGTGTCATTGCCGATGACCTGCGCGGCGACCATCGCCGTGGCTTCCGGGATCACAGGGTTGACTTTGCCGGGCATGATCGACGAGCCCGGCTGCAAGCCCTCCAGCTCGATTTCACCGAGGCCGGCCAAGGGGCCGGAGTTCATCCAGCGCAGGTCGTTGGCAATCTTCATCAGCGATACAGCCGTGGCCTTCAACTGGCCGGAAACTGCGACGGCAGTGTCCTGGGAGCCAATCAATGCAAAAAGGTCCTTGCCGGGCGTGAACTTCACCCCGGTCAAATGGCTCAGTTGCTGGCTGAAACGCCCGGCAAATTCAGGATGCGCGTTGATCCCGGTGCCCACCGCTGTGCCGCCCTGGGCCAGTGCCTGCAAGGCCGGAAGCAGGTCCTGCAAGTGCCCGATATTGGCCTTGAGCTGCTGCGCCCAGCCATGGAGCACCTGGCTCATGCGCACCGGCATGGCGTCCATCAAGTGGGTACGACCGGTCTTGATGAACGGATGCACCTCTTCAGCCTTCTGCTCGATCACCTGCACCAGGTGCAGCAGGGCTGGCAGCGTTTGCTCATGCAGTACCAAGGCGGCGCTGACGTGAATGGTGGTGGGGATAATGTCGTTGCTGCTTTGGCCACAGTTGACGTGATCGTTAGGGTTGACCACCTCGCCAAGCAAACGACTGGCAAGGGTCGCAATCACTTCATTGGCGTTCATGTTGGAGCTGGTGCCGGAACCGGTCTGGAAGATATCCACCGGGAAGTGCTGCATGTAGTCACCTTCGAGCAAGCCTTGGGCGGCATCGACAATGGCCTTGCCCTGCCCTTCGCTGATCTGCTTGAGGTCGACGTTGACCTTGGCCGCGGCTGTCTTGGCCAGGATCAGGGCGCGGATGAATTGCGCCGGCATACGCTGATGGCTGATCGGGAAGTTGTTCACCGCTCGCTGGGTTTGCGCGCCATACAACGCGTCTTGCGGCACATGCAGTTCGCCCATGCTGTCGCGTTCGATACGGGTATTACTCATCATTAGATTCTTGCACCAAGTCAGAAACGGAAATCGAAGGCAGTAATTCACAGGTCGCCAACTGCCAGGCAAAGGTCTGCCAGCGCTTGAGGCGGCAGGCACACTGGGAGAGTTTTTCCAGGTCGCGCAGCGGGCGCCACGCTTGGTCCAGGCACATCGAACGCCAATGCCAGGGCAGCGCGATATCGCTGGCGGTGTCGATCAGCAGGCGGAATGAAGTTTCGGCGATCGTCCACGGATGGGTCGCGGTGCAACAGGCCAGGTATCGACCTTCATTGAGGTAATGTTCGATCAGGCGAGGTTCATTGGGATCGAGGCCACAGCGAATCTGGCGGCTCATCCAGCGCCAGCTTTCCAGATACGGATCCTCATGCAGGACAGAACTCATGATCCACACTCATTCGGTAATGATATTTATTATTAAATGATATTGAGAATCAAAACAAGAGTGCCCGATTAATACCTCTGTGACATGGGCAATAAAAAAGGCGCGCCATCCTTGGGATGGCGCGCCTTTCCTTGAGTACCGGAGAGGTTAGCTACCGGCGACCGTCATCCGCTCGATCAGCACAGACCCCGTGCGGATATTGCTGCGCAACTCCAGATCATTACCCACAGCGACAATTTGCTTGAACATATCGCGCATGTTGCCGGCGATCGTCACTTCCTGGACGGCGAATTGAATTTCGCCATTTTCCACCCAGAAACCTGCCGCGCCCCGGGAGTAATCACCGGTGACCATATTCAGGCCCTGGCCCATCAACTCAGTCACCAGCAAGCCACGCCCCATGCGTCGCAGCAATGCAGCCTGGTCTTCGTCACCATGGGTCACGAACAGGTTATGCACGCCACCGGAGTTGGCGGTACTCGGCAGGCCAAGCTTGCGACCGGCATAGGTACCCAACACATACGAGACCAGCTCACCATTTTCGACAAACGGCTTGGCATAGGTCGCCAGGCCATCACCGTCGAACGACGAACTGCCCATCGCACGCATCAAATGCGGGCGCTCATCGATGGTCAACCACTCAGGAAACAGCTTTTGGCCGATTGCGCCTTCAAGGAATGACGATTTTCGATAGAGGTTGCCACCGGAAATCGCCCCCAGGAAGCTACCGAACAAACCACCGGCCAGTTCCGCAGAAAACAGCACCGGCACTTCGCACGTCGGCACCGGGCGCGCGCCCAGGCGACTGGCGGCACGCTGTGCAGCCCGTTGGCCAATGCTGACGGGGTCTGCCAACAAATCACCCTGGCGGTTCACGTCGTACCAGTAGTCACGCTGCATCTGGCCGTTGGCTTCGGCGATCATCACGCAACTGAGGCTGTGACGTGTGGACGCATAACCGCCGATAAAACCATGGCTGTTGCCGTACACACGGCAGCCCTGGTGAGTGCTCAGCGTGGTGCCATCAGCATTCTTGATCCGAGGGTCGGTATCGAAAGCCGCCGCTTCGCAGATCAGCGCTTGTTCAATGGCTTGCTCCGGGGTGATGTCCCAGGCGTGGAACAGGTCGAAATCCTGCACATCCCTGGCCATCAGCGCCTTGTCGGCCAGCCCCGAGCTTTCATCCTCGGAGGTGTGCTTGGCAATCGCCAACGCAGCGGCGACGGTCTCGCGAATCGCTTCCGGGCCGCTGGCCGAGGTGCTGGCCGAGCCTTTGCGCTGGCCTGCGTACAAGGTGATGCCGAACCCCTGGTCGCGGTTGAACTCGACCGTTTCCACTTCCCGCTGGCGCACCGAAGTCGACAGCCCCTGCTCCAGCGACACCGCCACTTCACAGGCGCTGGCCCCCTGGCGCTTGGCCTCGGCGAGGATCTGCTCGACTTGTTCCTGCAGTGCCGGTAACGCTTGCGGACCGACGCTTTGGGCTGCACTCATGGTTTTCTCCACTCAAATTCTGCTTTCGGTTAAGGCCATCGAGCGACCGGGCCGGACAAGCGGCCCCCGACTGGTTATCATGGCGGCGTTTCTTTGCGGACTGCCACCATGGTTGATTCTTACGACGACTCCCTCGATGGGGAGAAAAGCAAAACCCAGGTCAAACGCGAGCTGCATGCTCTGGTTGACCTCGGCGAGCGCCTTACAACGCTCAAAAAAGATTTGATTGCCAAACTGCCATTGACCGACGAAATGCGCCGGGCCCTGGCTGATGCGCCCAAGCACACCGCGAATATCGCGCGCAAACGGCACATCTCGTTTATCGGCAAACTGATGCGCGATCAGGACATTGACGCCATTCTGACCTTGCTTGATCAAACCGATGCCTCCACTCGCCAGTACAACGAACGCTTCCATAACCTGGAACGTTGGCGTGACCGCCTGATCGCGGGCGATGACGCCGTGCTGGAGAAATTCGTGATGGACTACCCGGATGCGGACCGCCAGCAATTGCGCTCCCTGATCCGTCAGGCCCAGCACGAGCAGGCGCACAACAAAGCGCCGGCCACCAGCCGTAAAATCTTCAAGTACATCCGTGAGCTGGACGAGACTCAACGCGGCCTGCGCTGATCCTCTTCCACGGGTGGCGGCCTTCGCCACCCGAAGCTCCGTCCTTACGACCCCGTGCCACCCACGGTGATCGCATCAATTTTCAGGGTTGGCTGCCCCACGCCTACCGGCACTGACTGCCCATCCTTCCCGCATGTGCCCACGCCGCTGTCCAGCGACAGGTCGTTACCGACCATCGACACCTTGCTCATGGCCTCCGGCCCGTTACCAATCAAGGTCGCCCCTTTGACCGGCGCGGTAATCTTGCCGTCTTCGATCAGGTACGCCTCGCTGGTGGAGAACACGAACTTGCCGCTGGTGATGTCGACCTGGCCACCGCCCAGATTGGCGCAATAGATGCCGCGTTTCACCGAGGCGATGATTTCCGCCGGATCGCTTTCGCCACCGAGCATGTAGGTATTGGTCATGCGTGGCATCGGCAAATGCGCGTAGGACTCACGACGGCCGTTACCGGTGCGCGCCACGCCCATCAGGCGAGCGTTGAGCTTGTCTTGCATATAGCCCTTGAGCACGCCGTTTTCGATCAGGGTGGTGCATTCGGTCGGCGTGCCTTCGTCATCGACGCTCAGCGAACCACGGCGCCCGGCCAGCGTGCCGTCGTCCACGATGGTGCACAGCTTGGACGCAACCATCTCGCCCATTCGCCCGCTGTAGGCCGAACTGCCCTTGCGGTTGAAGTCGCCTTCCAGCCCGTGGCCGACGGCTTCGTGGAGCAACACGCCGGACCAACCCGAGCCCAGCACCACCGGCAAGGTACCCGCCGGTGCAGGGATGGCTTCGAGGTTGACCAGCGCCTGGCGCAGCGCTTCACGGGCATAACCCATGGCACGGTCATCGGTGAGGAAATAGCGGTAGTCGGTACGCCCGCCGCCGCCATGGCCACCGCGTTCGCGGCGACCGTTCTGCTCGACGATCACACTCACGTTGAAACGCACCAGCGGCCGTAGATCCGCCGCCAGCCCGCCGTCGGTGGAGGCAACGAGGATGCGCTCCCACACACCGGCCATGCTTACGGTAACCTGCTGGATACGGGGATCCAAGGCACGAGTAGCGGCGTCGATACGTTTCAGCAGCTCGACTTTTTCCGCACGGCTGATCACTTCCAGGGGGTTATCCGGCGCATACAACTGAGCCACGTCCTGGGTGCTGAACGCCTGCACCGTGCCATTTTGTCCAGCGCGGGAGATCGAGCGCGCAGCACGTGCTGCCAGGCCCAGCGCCTCCAGGGTGATCGCATTGCTGTAGGCAAAACCCGTTTTTTCACCAGACTGGGCACGCACGCCCACTCCCTGGTCGAGGTTGAAACTGCCTTCCTTGACGATGCCGTCTTCCAGGGCCCAGGACTCGGAAATCTGCCCCTGGAAATACAGGTCAGCCGCGTCAATGCCTGGCCCGGCGAGATCGCCCAGCACGGTTTGCAAACTTTCGATGGTCACGCCACCGGGTGCCAGGAGGTGTTCACTGACTGAGGACAACAACTCGCTCATAGGTTTGGCCTTAAATTCATCGTTCTGAAGCAGGCCGCTGCGCGCCCTGCGAGAAAAAGCGCCGGTGGTTCGCCACCGGCATGCGCGTCCGTATCGACGCTTGTTCACCGCTATCGCGTTCGGCCAGTAGCACCGCTTCGCCTTGATCCTGTTGCGCCAGCACCCGCCCCCAAGGGTCGATGATTGCCGCGTGGCCAAAGGTTTCCCGTGGGCCTGGGTGCACACCGCCTTGAGCCGCTGCCAGCAGGTAGCACTGGGTTTCAATGGCCCGCGCCCGAATCAGCACATCCCAATGGGCGGCCCCAGTCACCGCCGTAAAGGCCGAGGGCGCGGTAATCAATTCAGCCCCCGCAGCGCGTAATTCGCTGTACAGCTCGGGAAAGCGCAAGTCATAGCACACCGTCAGCCCCACGCGGCCCACTGGCGTATCCGCCACCACTACATTGCTTCCAAAAGCATAGTCGTCGGATTCGCGGTAGCGACCGCGAGCATCCGCTACGTCCACATCAAACAAGTGGAGCTTGTCATAGCGAGCGACGATTTCACCCTGATCATTGATCAGCAGCGAGCAAGCGTTGGCCTTGGCGTGGGGATGGTCCCTGGGCGGCAGCGGCAACGTGCCGGCCACTATCCATAAGGTGAGGTCGCGGGCAGCCTGTTTCAACCATGGCAGGATCGGGCCTTCACCGAATGCTTCGGCGCGGCCAATGTCGGCCACGTCACGGCGTCCCATGGCGGCGAAGTTCTCCGGCAAAACCGCGAGTTTCGCGCCGTTTGCCGCCGCCTGCTCCAGCAGGCGGCGTGCCTGGGCGAGGTTGGCCAGCACGTCGCTCTGGCTGACCATTTGGATTACTGCAAAGGACATGGGCCGACACTCCAGACAGGGCATGGGGCCATGCTACTCCACAGGCTCTCAGTTTGGCTTTTCAAATGGCTTGTCGAAGGTGATTTTCGGATCCTTCCAAGGGCCTTGCACCTTGTACTGCACACTGGCAAAGCGCGAAACCCGATCACCGATCAGCTTGTCGATCAGGAACAACGCACCACCAATGGCAGGCGCACCGACAATCAGCGCCGCGATGGGCAGGTTGTTGGTCACCGGCAACGTGACCAGCAGCTTGGCGTCGACGCGATCGGCGACCAGATCCAGGGTGCCGTTAAGCTCAAGATTGGTCGAGGGCCCGGTCATGGTGATGGGCTCACGGGTCACGAACACACCATTACTGGCAGCCAGCAAGCCCTTGACTCGGTCATAGCTCAAGCCTTTGCCAAACAGGTCGGAAAAGTCCAAACGCAAACGCCGGCCAATGGAGTTGAAGTTAAGCAGGCCAAACACCCGCAATGCCTGGGCGCCCCCTTCCACTTCAACGAACTGACCTTTACGGAATGCGGCATCCAGGCTGCCGGAAAAGCGCTTGGGCCCAACCCAGGCCGGCGAGCCCGGCCAACGGCCATCCACGTCCAGATGGAAATCCTCACTGGTCACCGTAGGCGCAAAACCCCAGCCCTTGAGCACATCGGCGATATTTCTGCCATCGAGGCGGCCCTTGTACCAACTGCTGCTGGCGCCCGGCGCGCCCTCCCAGCCACCGGCGCCCTTGAGCAGCATCCCCTTGAGGCCCAGGTCCAGGTTATTGAAGGCCAGGCCCTTGGCGGTCGGACGAATCCGCAGCGACCATGCCCCTATCAGATCGGGGCCCTGGAACAGCTGGTCAATGGCGATGTCCAGTGCCGGGATGCTTTTGGGGTCGATATCGGCCAGCGGGTCCGGTGCGTTTTCGTCGGCCTGGGCTGTCGGGTCCACTGCGGGCAATTTGACGTACTTGAGGTTGATCGCAATCGGCGCGCCCTTGGCATCGGGCAGGTTCACCGTGCCGTTGGCTTGCTGGCTGTCGAGCTGCAGGC
The DNA here is from genome assembly GCF_020790195.1 of Pseudomonas sp. HN8-3. Classification (NCBI taxonomy): domain Bacteria; kingdom Pseudomonadati; phylum Pseudomonadota; class Gammaproteobacteria; order Pseudomonadales; family Pseudomonadaceae; genus Pseudomonas; species Pseudomonas sp. HN8-3. Next base: position 977,616 of record NZ_CP086206.1, on the reverse strand, counting down.
CCCAGGCAGCCGGCTTGCGATCAAGCTGCAACTTGACCTGGTCAAACTGGGTACCAAATCCGGTCAGCTTGCCTACCCTGAAGTCGGCGCCACTTAGCAGTTGCTTGGCATTGCCACCTGGGTCGTTACCCGCGTAGCGGTCCACGAGCTTTTTCCAGGGATCGATATCCAGTTCCGACAGCACGCCACGAATGCGCAAGCCCTTGGCCCCGGGCAACAGCGCGTCACCGTCACCCAGGAACAATTCGCCACGGCCGTTATTGAAGTTGTCCGGCGGTGCCGCAAAGGTGAAATTCGCCAGCTCGCCGTAATCAAACCAGTAACGTCGCTCAGCGCCCTGCAACGTCATGCGAAAGGTGCTGTCACGTCCCTGGCTGGCCGGCATGCCGAACGGCGCCGGTAGATCCACCGCAACACCCTTGAGGTTGGAGTTGACCATCAACTGACTGTCCGCACCGTCCAGAATAACCTGCAACTGGTAAGGAATATCGCCGGATACCGGCAACGGCTGACTGACGTTCAGCCAATCCGTCAGGCGCTTGACCGCCACCTGGCCCTTGGCAGTCACGCGAGTGCTGATATTGCCCGGCTTGCCCTCGGCGAAGATCTGCGCAGTGATAGGTTGCTCGAATGCCTGGGCCGAGATGTTCTGACCGCTCAGGCCCTTGGCGCTATCGAAGCGAAAATCACCCTTGAGCTGGGTGAGGTCCAAGGGCGGTTCAGCCAATTGCAGGCGTGCCTTGTCGGTCTTGAAGTCCACCACGATCTTGGGCTCGGTGCCCTTGGCCAGGGGAACGTCAAGGTCCAGGCTACCTTGCAGGTCACCCTCGCCTTTCCAGCCGGCGAACGTGGACGCGGTACCGATGGGCGCTTCCTGAAGAATTTTCAGACCATCACCCAAGCCACCGGAAAACCCGCCGGTGAGCAACAGATGACTGTCCTTGCCGGCCGGTGCGTGAGGAATATTGACGTACACATCCTTGACCCGGGTGTCGAGCAACTGCCCCTTGCTCGCCAGGATGCGCACGCCGCTTTCCTCGACGAACACTTCACCATTAACCTTGTTCACATGGGGCCAACCCGGCTGGAAGGCCAGTTCGGCGTCATGCACCTTGAAGAACAGGCTGATATTGCGCGACGCCGGCAGGGCGTTGTGGCTCAGCGACCCCTGGTACTGGAAAAAGCCTTCATCCACTGCCCCTTTGAGAATCGCGGTACGCAGCCACTCATCCAGCGCCGGGCTCAACACGGCCGGCAAGTATTTGGGGGTAAAACGGCCATCGCCATCGACCATGCCGACCCGCAGGTCCATGTAGTCTTCCTGGCTATGATCGAAATGCAGGCGAATCAGGAAGTCCGCCGCGACCTTGCCCTCTTCGCCCAGCACCTTGATGTACGGGGCGATCAGGGTGAAACCCTGTTTGTCGAGTTTCCAGGTCAGGCGTGCATTGGCCTGGATGTACTGCCAGGGCTTGGCGAAGATGGGGAACAGATGCAGGGAAAAATCCTTGCTGTCCATGCGCAGTTCGCCATGGCCCAGGTCGCCACTGATGCTGCCGGACACATTACGCGCGGCCGGCGCACCGAAATACGCGTCGAAACCGACACGCTCAAGGTTCGCGGCAAAGCTGACTTTCTGGTCGGTGGCGTCCTGAGGGCGGAAATCCACCAGCACATTACGCAACAGGCCAGTGGCCTTGAGATGCTCGACGGTCTTGGCGAAACCTTCGGGCAACGGCGCCAAGGCATTGAGCAGCGGCGTGATCGGCGTCAGGTCAAGACGATCGGCCTGCAATTTCCACACTTCCTGTTCTTTATCGGTCGCCAGGTTTTGCTGCAATTGAATGCGCGACTCCCAGCGGGTGTCGCCAATGTTCATTGCCAGCGAATCGAACAGCACTTCAAGGCCACTATCACTGCGTTGCAGGTAGGCCGTCAGCGCCAGATTCTCCAGATGCACGGGCTTGCGGTCGGCGTAGCTGCCCTTCACTTGCGGCGAGTTGAGGCGAACAGCAGCGCTTTGCACGGTGCCTTTGGCCCAACTGAGCCAAAACTCACCGCCGGCTTTGAACCGCGTGAGTTTCCATTGCTGGGTTAGCCGGGCGGGAATCCATTTGGCCCAGTCGCTTTGCGGCAGGCTCAGGTAGGCGTCGATCTCTGCGTCCTTCCACTGGCTGGCGCGAATACGGCTACGCAGGCTGACAGCAAGCGGCTGGCCATCAGGCAAGGTCAGCCGTGCATCCAGACGCTGATGGCTCATGCCGGTATGCAGGCTCAGGCCTACATAGGTCACGGTCACCGGCGCCTGATCGAAGGGCTGCAAGGTAACCTGACTGTCCAGCACCGACACGCGCTTGACCATTTGCATGCGCGTCAGCAACTGTTGCGGGTCCAGCGGCTGGTCGTCCTGAACCGGCAAGCCTTGCAGCGTCCAGCGGCCGTCCTTGTCTTCCTTGACGCTCAATTGCAGGCCGCTGACTTGAAGGTGGGCGATGCGCACTTCACGGGCCAACAGGCTGGCCCACATATCCGGTACCACTTCCACCTGGTCCAGGCGCAAGGCACTGCTGCCCTCGCCGACCATCACATCGTGAGCCAGCAATACCGGAGCAAACCCGCTCCAGCGGCCTTCAAGGCTGCCGATATGCAGCGGTGTATCCACTGCAGCCTGGGCCTTGGCTTCGATTTCGGCGCGATATTCGGCGACCAATGGGGTCAATTCACGCCCCAGGCTTACGTACACCGCCGCCAATACCAGCAGCAACGCACACAGGCCCAAGCCCCAGCGGGTCAAAGCGGCAAAAAAGCGTATCAGACGCTCCATGTCAGGCGACCCTCAAAAAACAGTTGGCGGACGGCAGATCAAGGTCCGCCGGTCTCGAATAAGGCAAGCAATTGGGGATCAGAGCAGCACCACGTCGTATTGTTCCTGGGAATACATGGTTTCGACCTGGAAGCGAATCGTGCGACCGATAAAGCTCTCCAGCTCCGCGACGTTCCCCGACTCTTCGTCCAGCAGGCGATCGACCACTTTCTGGTTGGCAAGCACTCTATAACCCTCGGCCTGATAGGCACGTGCCTCACGCAGGATTTCGCGGAAAATTTCGTAGCAAACGGTTTCCGGGGTTTTCAATTTACCCCGCCCCTGGCAACTGCTGCACGGCTCGCACAGCACCTGCTCAAGGCTTTCGCGGGTGCGCTTGCGGGTCATCTGCACCAGGCCCAGCTCGGTGATGCCGATGATGTTGGTCTTGGCGTGATCGCGCTCCAGCTGCTTTTCGAGGGTGCGCAATACCTGGCGCTGGTGTTCCTCATCTTCCATGTCGATGAAGTCGATGATGATGATGCCACCGAGGTTGCGCAGGCGCAGTTGGCGAGCGATCGCCGTGGCGGCTTCCAGGTTGGTCTTGAAGATGGTCTCTTCGAGGTTGCGATGGCCCACGAATGCGCCAGTGTTAACGTCAATGGTGGTCATGGCTTCGGCCGGGTCCACCACCAGGTAGCCGCCGGATTTGAGCGGCACCTTGCGCTCCAGGGCTTTCTGGATTTCGTCTTCAACGCCATACAGGTCGAAGATCGGCCGCTCGCCGGGGTAGTGCTCCAGGCGGTCGGCAATTTCCGGCATCAGCTCGGCAACAAATTGCGTGGTGCGCTGGAAGGTTTCCCGCGAGTCGATACGGATTTTCTCAATTTTCGGGCTGACCAGGTCACGCAGCGTACGCAGCGCCAGGCCCAGGTCTTCATAGATGACGCTGGGCGCGCCAATGGTCTTGATCTGTGCGTCGATCTGATCCCACAGGCGCCGCAGGTAGCGGATATCCATAAGGATCTCATCAGCGCCTGCGCCTTCGGCGGCGGTACGCAGGATAAACCCGCCCGCTTCCTTGATGCCCTCGGCAGCCACGCAGTCGCTGACCACCTTTTTCAGGCGTTCACGCTCGGCTTCGTCTTCGATCTTCAGGGAAATGCCGACATGGGCAGTGCGCGGCATGTACACCAGGTAGCGCGAGGGAATCGACAACTGGGTGGTCAAGCGTGCGCCCTTGGAGCCGATAGGGTCCTTGGTGACTTGCACCACCAGACTCTGCCCTTCGTGCACCAGGGCGCTGATGCTTTCCACCGCAGGGCCTTCGCGCAGGGAAATTTCCGAAGCGTGGATAAACGCAGCACGGTCCAGGCCGATATCGACAAATGCTGCCTGCATACCTGGCAGTACGCGCACCACCTTGCCTTTGTAGATATTGCCGACGATCCCACGCTTTTGGGTACGCTCGACATGCACTTCTTGCAGAACACCGTTCTCTACCACCGCCACGCGCGATTCCATCGGCGTGATATTGATCAGAATCTCTTCACTCATGGCTGGGTCTCGTTCAGGCGTTTTCACAATAGTGACCGATCGCTCAAGGCTTGGCGCTGGAATACGGCGTTCAGCGCACGGTAATGTTTTGCCAACAGGGTATGCCGAATTGGACGAGCAGTTGCGCGGTTTCGCACACGGGTAGGCCAACCACCGCAGAATAACTGCCATTGAGGCCGGCAACGAACACCGAACCCAGGCCTTGGATAGCATAGCCGCCGGCCTTGTCCTGGGGTTCGCCACTGTGCCAGTAGGTTGTAGCCTCTTCGACAGAAAGCTGGCGAAAACGTACAAGACTGCTTACATATCGAGTTTCGCAGCGCTGGCCGTCGGTGAGGGCAATCGCGGTGAGCACTTCATGCTCGCGGCCCGAAAGGGCCATCAGCATTGCCAGCGCGTCGGCCTGGTCCACGGGTTTGCCCAGGATCTGGCCATCAATAATCACCGCCGTATCGGCGCCCAATACGCAGGCGCCCGAGGTTTGGCCAAGCGCAACAAAACCCGCCGTTGCCTTGCCGCGTGCAAGACGCTCGACATAGGCAACGGCAGGTTCGTGGGTAAGCGGTGTTTCATCAATCGCGGCGCTGACTACGGTGAAAGGCACACCGATCTGGGTCAGCAGCTCACGTCGCCGCGGGGAGCCCGAGGCCAGATAAAGCGAAATCATTGCAGCCTCTCCCTGTTGGGTTCGATAACCAGGCAGAGCCTCGCAACCATTCAATTGATTTTATAGCGACGACGCAGCCCACGCAGGCCAAAACTGATCCAGGGCCACAGCAGTGCACTGACCAGGGCCGGCAAGACCAGCGCCAGGGTGGGCTGACGGTTGCCGGTCAATGCGCTCAGCCACAATTGCACCAACTGCGCCAAACCGAAAATCACCAGGATCACCAGGCACTGCTGCCACATAGGGAACATGCGCAGGCGCTGTTGCAACGACAGCACCAGGAAAGTGATCAGGGTCAGGATCAACGCATTCTGGCCCAGCAAGGTGCCATAGAGCACATCCTCCGCCAAGCCCAGGCACATCGCAGTGACCATGCCCACCTTGTGCGGCAGGTTCAAAGACCAGAACGCCAGCAGCAAGGCCAGCCAGAGCGGGCGCAGGATTTCCATGAATTGCGGCAGCGGCGAAACGCTGAGCAGCAAGCCAATGGCGAAAGTCAGCCAGACGATCCAGCCATTGCGCGAATGAGTACCGGCCATTATTCCTCCCTCTGCCGTGTGGTGGCCGGAGCGGTTGTCGCAGGCCTCGCAGGCGCGGTGGTCGCCGCCGGTTTAGCCGGGCGAGCACTCTGTGCAGCAGGCTTGGCTGGTGTGGCGACAGGCGCTGCGGTTGCCGGAACGGCCGGCGCAGCCGCAGGCGCTGGTGGCCCGACGAAGGCCGGTTTGGGCACAATGGCGGGGACGACCGGCGCGGTGCCGTTCTGCTTGTCTTCCGCTTCCTGGGCCTGGGCGGCGTCGTTGGCGCGCTCCTCCGGGGTGCGGTTATCGCTGAACACCAGCAGCAGGTAACGGCTACGGTTAAGGGCAGCCGTCGGCACGGCCCGAACGATCGCGAATGGTTGGCCAGAATCGTGGATCACTTCCTTGACCGTCGCCACCGGGTAGCCGGCCGGGAAGCGCTGGCCCAGGCCGGAGCTGACCAGCAGGTCGCCTTCCTTGATATCCGCAGTGTCGGCAACATGGCGCAGTTCGAGGCGTTCGGGGTTGCCAGTACCGCTGGCAATCGCGCGCAAGCCGTTGCGGTTGACCTGAACCGGAATGCTGTGGGTCGTGTCCGTCAGCAGCAGGACGCGCGAGGTGTAGGGCATCAACTCCACCACCTGGCCCATCAGGCCACGGGCATCGAGCACCGGCTGGCCGAGGACCACACCGTCGCGCTCACCCTTATTGATGATGATGCGATGAGTGAACGGGTTCGGATCCATGCCGATCAGCTCGGCGACTTCAACCTTTTCATTGACCAACGCGGAAGAATTGAGCAACTCGCGCAGACGAACGTTCTGCTCGGTGAGGGCCGCCAGCTTTTGCATGCGCCCCTGCAACAGCAGGTTTTCAGTCTTGAGTTTTTCGTTCTCGGCGATCAGCTCGGTGCGGCTGCCAAATTGGCTGGCCACGCCCTGGTAGAGACGTTGTGGCAGGTCGGTGATCCAGTAGGTCTGCATCAACACCAGCGACATCTGGCTACGCACGGGCTTGAGCAGTGCAAAGCGGGCATCGACCACCATCAGCGCGACCGAAAGCACGGTCAGCACCAATAAGCGCACGCCCAATGAGGGGCCTTTGGCGAAAAGCGGTTTAATAAGCCGCTCCTCCCAGGCAAATGTTCTCTTTATTCATACGGCATCAAACCGGCCTGGATGCAGATTGAAGAAGATAAACGCCAACAGGCAGCACTGCAAAGTGCTGCCTGCCGACCAAGCATGAACCATCCAGGCAATCTTATTCGCTGGAGAGCAGGTCCATGGTGTGTTTATCCATCATTTCCAGCGCACGACCACCACCACGAGCAACGCAGGTCAGCGGGTCTTCGGCGACGATCACCGGCAGACCGGTTTCCTGTGCCAGCAGCTTGTCGAGGTCGCGCAGCAAGGCGCCACCACCGGTCAGCACCAGGCCACGCTCGGCGATATCGGAAGCCAGCTCCGGCGGCGACTGCTCCAGGGCACTCTTCACGGCCTGAACGATGGTGGCCAGGGACTCTTGCAGAGCTTCCAGCACTTCATTGGAGTTCAGGGTGAAGGCACGTGGAACGCCTTCGGCCAGGTTGCGACCGCGAACATCGACTTCGCGAACTTCGCCGCCCGGGTATGCGGTGCCGATTTCCTGCTTGATGCGCTCGGCGGTGGATTCGCCGATCAGGCTGCCGTAGTTGCGACGCACATACGTGATGATCGCTTCGTCGAAACGGTCGCCACCCACGCGCACGGATTCGGCATACACCACACCGTTCAGGGAAATCAGGGCGATTTCGGTCGTACCACCACCGATATCCACCACCATCGAGCCGCGGGCTTCTTCAACCGGCAGGCCGGCACCGATCGCAGCCGCCATCGGCTCTTCGATCAGGAACACTTCGCGGGCACCGGCGCCAAGGGCCGACTCACGGATGGCACGACGCTCAACCTGGGTGGACTTGCACGGAACGCAGATCAGCACACGAGGGCTGGGCTGCAGAAAACTGTTTTCGTGAACCTTGTTGATGAAGTACTGCAGCATCTTCTCGCAGACGCTGAAATCGGCGATCACGCCATCCTTCATCGGACGAATGGCAGCAATGTTGCCTGGTGTACGGCCGAGCATACGCTTGGCCTCGGTGCCAACGGCAACGACACTTTTCTGATTACCATGGGTCCGAATGGCCACAACCGATGGCTCATTCAGAACGATACCGCGCTCGCGCACGTAAATAAGGGTGTTGGCAGTGCCCAGGTCAATGGAAAGATCGCTGGAAAACATGCCACGCAGTTTCTTGAACATGGGAAAGGGACCCTAGGCAACGCGTGGGTAAAAAAGTGCGGCAAACTCTAACAACGACAGGGATTTTGGGCAAGGCGCCAATGTGCTAAATTGGCCGACTTTCTGTGCACCAACCCCCACAATCGCGGCCATATGACCGTAGAAATGCGGTAGTGTTCCGACAATCTAACACACGGACGCCTTCCGTTCTGTTTTCCACTGGAGAATCCCATGGCGCTTGAACGCTCCGACGTGGAAAAAATCGCGCATCTGGCCTCGCTTGGCCTCAATGACGCCGATCTTCCACAGACCACCGCAGCCCTGAACAGCATTCTCGGGCTGGTTGACCAAATGCAGGCCGTCGATACCGACGGCATCGAGCCCCTGGCTCACCCGCTGGAAGCCAGTCAGCGCCTGCGCGCAGACGTCGTGACCGAGCGCAATAACCGCGAGGCCTACCAGTCCATCGCGCCAGCGGTCGAAAACGGCCTGTACCTGGTTCCGAAAGTCATCGACTAAAGGGAAAGAGCCTTTCATGCATCACATGACTCTGGCCGAGATCGCCCGCGGTCTCGCCGACAAAACGTTTTCCAGCGAAGAGCTGACCCAGACCCTGCTGGCGCGTATCGCCGAGCACGATCCCAAGGTCAACAGCTTCATCAGCCTCACCCAAGAGCTGGCCCTGAGCCAGGCCAAGGCCGCCGACGCACGTCGCGCCAACGGTGAAAACAACCCTCTGCTGGGCGCCCCCATCGCCCACAAGGACCTGTTCTGCACCCAGGGCATTCGCACCAGCTGCGGCTCGAAGATGCTCGACAACTTCAAGGCGCCCTACGACGCCACCGTGGTCTCCAAGCTGGCCGCCGCCGGGGCTGTGACCCTGGGCAAGACCAACATGGACGAATTCGCCATGGGTTCGGCCAACGAGTCGAGCTACTACGGCGCGGTGAAAAACCCGTGGAACCTTGAGCACGTGCCCGGCGGTTCGTCGGGTGGCTCGGCTGCGGCCGTGGCCGCACGCTTCCTGCCCGCCGCTACGGCGACCGACACCGGTGGTTCGATCCGCCAGCCCGCCGCGTTCACCAACCTCACCGGCCTGAAGCCGACCTACGGTCGCGTTTCCCGCTGGGGCATGATCGCCTACGCCTCAAGTCTCGATCAGGGCGGCCCTCTGGCACGCACCGCTGAAGACTGTGCAATATTGTTACAAGGCATGGCAGGCTTCGATAAACAGGACTCCACCAGCATCGATGAGCCCGTGCCGGACTACAGCGCCAGCCTGAATACCTCGCTCAAGGGCCTGCGCATCGGCGTGCCGAAAGAGTACTTCAGCGCCGGCCTCGACCCGCGTATCGCCGATCTGGTGCAAAACAGCATCAAAGAGCTGGAAAAGCTCGGCGCGGTGATCAAGGAAATCAGCCTGCCGAACAACCAGCACGCGATTCCCGCCTACTACGTGATCGCGCCGGCAGAGGCGTCTTCCAACCTGTCGCGTTTCGACGGTGTGCGCTTCGGCTATCGCTGCGAGAACCCGAAAGACCTCACCGACCTGTACAAACGCTCCCGTGGCGAAGGCTTCGGCAGTGAAGTCCAGCGCCGGATCATGGTCGGTGCCTATGCCCTGTCCGCCGGCTACTACGACGCGTACTACCTCAAGGCGCAGAAAATCCGTCGCCTGATCAAGAACGATTTCATGGCCGCCTTCGAAGAAGTCGACGTGATCCTCGGCCCGACCACGCCGAACCCGGCCTGGAAAATCGGCGCCAAGACCGGCGACCCGATCGCCGAGTACCTGGAAGACCTCTACACCATTACCGCCAACCTCGCGGGCCTGCCGGGCTTGTCCATGCCCGCCGGTTTCGTCGATGGCTTGCCGGTAGGCGTACAATTGCTCGCCCCGTATTTCCAGGAAGGCCGCCTGCTCAATGTGGCGCACCAGTACCAGTTGCACACCGACTGGCACACCCGCACCCCTACCGGCTTCTGAGGAGAACACTATGCAATGGGAAGTTGTGATCGGGCTGGAGATTCATACCCAGCTCGCCACCCAATCGAAGATTTTCTCCGGTAGCGCCACCACGTTCGGCTCTGAGCCCAACACCCAGGCCAGCCTGGTCGACCTGGGCATGCCCGGCGTGCTGCCGGTGCTGAACCAGGAAGCGGTGCGCATGGCGGTGATGTTCGGCCTGGCGATTGACGCCGAAATCGGCCAGCACAACGTGTTTGCACGCAAGAACTACTTCTATCCGGACCTGCCCAAGGGCTACCAGATCAGCCAGATGGAACTGCCGATCGTCGGCAAGGGCCACCTGGACATCCCGCTGGAAGACGGCACCATCAAGCGTGTCGGCGTAACCCGTGCGCACCTGGAAGAAGACGCCGGCAAGAGCCTGCACGAAGAATTCCCCGGCGCCACCGGTATCGACCTGAACCGTGCCGGCACGCCGCTGCTGGAAATCGTCTCCGAACCGGACATGCGCAGCGCCAAGGAAGCCGTGGCCTACGTCAAGACCATCCACGCGCTGGTGCGCTACCTGGGCATCTGCGACGGCAACATGGCCGAAGGCTCGCTGCGTTGCGACTGCAACGTGTCGATCCGGCCAAAGGGCCAGGTTGAGTTCGGCACCCGCTGCGAGATCAAGAACGTCAACTCGTTCCGCTTCATCGAGAAGGCGATCAACAGCGAAGTGCGTCGCCAGATCGAATTGATCGAAGACGGCGGCAAGGTGATCCAGCAAACGCGCCTGTACGACCCGAACAAAGACGAAACCCGCGCCATGCGCAGCAAGGAGGAAGCCAACGACTACCGTTACTTCCCCGACCCGGACCTGTTGCCGGTGGTGCTGGAAGATTCGTTCCTCAACGACATCCGCGCCACCCTGCCGGAACTGCCGCAGCAAAAACGCGAGCGCTTCCAGGAGCAGTTCGGCCTGTCGGTCTACGATGCCAGCGTGCTGGCCTCCAGCCGTGAACAAGCCAACTACTTCGAAAAAGTCGTGAGCATTGCCGGCGACGCCAAGCTGGCGGCCAACTGGGTGATGGTCGAACTGGGCAGCCTGCTGAACAAACAGGGCCTGGAAATCGACGAAGCGCCCGTCACTGCCGAACAATTGGGCGGGATGCTGCTGCGCATCAAGGACAACACCATCTCCGGCAAAATCGCCAAGACGGTGTTCGAAGCGATGGCCGCGGGTGAAGGCAACGCCGACGAGATCATCGAGAAGCGTGGCCTCAAGCAAGTCACCGACAGCGGCGCGATTTCGGCCGTACTCGATGAAATGCTCGCGGCGAATGCCGAACAGGTCGAGCAATACCGCGCCGCAGACGAAGCCAAGCGCGGCAAGATGTTCGGCTTCTTTGTCGGCCAGGCCATGAAAGCTTCCAAGGGCAAAGCCAACCCGCAACAGGTGAACGAGCTGCTTAAAAGCAAGCTCGAAGGCTGATTGCGGTGAATGGTTGGAGCAGACCTCAAGGTCTGGCTCCAACCTGTGTGGGAGGGGGCTTGCTCCCTCTCCACATTTTTTATTGGGGATGTTCTGACAATGAAGCGTCTACTCGGCCTCCTGGCCTTGTCCTCCCTGCTGGCCGGTTGCGCCAGCGGTCTCATCGACCCCAACGGTTACGACGAAACCGGCACCGCCTCCTATTACGGCGCCAAACACCATGGCAAAAGAACCGCCAGTGGTGAACCCTTCAACCAGAACGCCTTGACCGCTGCGCATCGGCGCCTGCCCTTCGGTACGCGGGTCAAAGTGACCAATCTGAACAACGACCGATCGGTCGTGGTGCGCATCAATGACCGCGGCCCGCACACCCGTGGGCGCCTGATCGACGTTTCCCGCAAGGCTGCCGAGCAACTGCGTATGCTGGGCAGCGGCACCGCACGGGTTCGCGTGCAAGCCCTGAACAACTGATTGAGGCCGCCTTGAGTATTTTCGGATTGAACGCCCTTTCGCCCTGGAGCCTGCTCGAACTGGTCGGCGGCTTGCTGCTGTTGATCGTCGGCGCCGAGATCCTGGTACGCGCCGCCGTGCGCCTGGCGGCCAGCCTCAAAGTGCGACCGCTGATCATCGGCCTGAGCGTTGTCGCCTTCGGCAGCAGCGCGCCGCAGATGGCCGTCAGCCTCCAGGCCACGCTGGCCGGCAATACCGATATCGCCGTGGGTAGCGTTATTGGCAGCAGCATTTTCAATATCCTCGTCACCCTGGGCCTGTCGGCGCTGATCATTCCGCTGCGGGTCTCGCGGCAACTGGTGCGTGTGGATATCCCGGTGATGATCTTCGCCGGTCTGCTGGTGTTTATCCTGGCCGCCAATGAAGTGCTGACCCCGCTCGATGGTGTTTTGCTGCTGGTGGCGCTGGTAGCTTACCTTGGCGTGCTGCACCACCAGACGCGTCATTCACGCCGCCCGCGCACCCTGGACACCGTGGCCAAGGCACCCTGGTTGAGCAGCGCGTTGCTGATGTTCGCCGGGCTATTGGTGCTGGTACTGGCCGGGCATTTGTTGCTGGGCGCCGCGGTGGAAGTGGCGGGCGACCTGGGCTTGTCGGAGCGCGTCATCGGCCTGACGCTCATCGGCGTGGGCACCTCGCTACCCTGCCTTGCCACATCGCTGATCGCCGCCTTGCGGGGCGAGCGGGAAATTGCGGTGGGCAACGTGATCGGCAGCAACCTGTTCAACCTGCTGGGAGTGCTGGGCTTTACCGCGCTAGTGGCGCCGTCGCCGCTGTCGGTATCACCCAATGCCCTGGACTTCGATTTGCCGGTGATGCTCGGTGCCATCGTCCTGTGCCTGCCGGTGTTTTATACCGGCTACCGCGTGACGCGTATCGAAGGGCTGGTGCTGCTGGGGTTGTACCTGGCGTACGGGCTGCACGTAATGGCGTTCACCACCGGTATGCCCCTGGCCAACAAGCTTGAACAATTGATGCTGTATTACGTCCTGCCGGCGTTGGTGGCTTTGCTGTTGTTCACCTCTGTGCGCGCCTGGCACCGCCAACACAAGAGGGAATCGAAATGACCGATCAGAAAAAACCCGGAGTTGAGGTACGACGCCAAGTCATGGGCGATGCATTCGTCGACCGCGCCCTGGGTAATGCCACGGCGTTCACCCAGCCGCTACAGGACTTCGTCAATGAACATGCGTGGGGCGCTGTCTGGAACCGCGAAGGCTTGCCGCTCAAGACCCGCAGCCTGATCACCCTCGCCGCCCTGACAGCCCTCAAATGCCCGCAGGAACTCAAGGGCCACGTGCGCGGTGCACTTAATAATGGCTGCACGGTAGACGAGATTCGCGAAGCGCTGCTGCACTGCGCGGTGTATGCCGGTGTGCCGGCGGCGATTGATGCCTTTCGGGCGGCGCAGGAAGTGATCGAAAGCTACCAGAAAGACGCCTAGATCCAACCACCCGCCTGCAATACGAAAATCCCGATATTGGTGGTCACCGCCGCCATCAGCGTAGTGATCACGATAATCGCCGCCGCCAGCTCATGATTGCCTTGCGCCGCCCTGGCCATCACGAAGCTGGCCGCGGCTGTCGGCGCGCCGAAGTACAGGAACAGAATCCCCAGCTCCGGCCCGCGAAAGCCCAGCAACCAAGCGCCCAAGGTTGCGATCACCGGCAACCAGATCATCTTCATCAGGCTCGCACTCAACGCCATGTTGCCGCTCTTGCGCAGCGCGGCCATGGACAAGGTGCCGCCGATGCAAATCAACGCCAACGGCAGCGTGGTATCCGACAGGTACTGCAAGGACTTTTCGAACCAGCCGGGCAAGCTGATCTGAAAGTACGCGAACGGCGCCGCAACGATCACGCTGATGATCAGTGGGTTAGCCACCACACTCTTGAAAATGCTCCACGGGTCGGACTTGATCACCGGGCTGTACACCGCCAGCACAATGGTCGACAGCGTGTTGTAAAACAGGATCACCAGCGCCGCGAGGATTGCGCCCAGGGAGATCCCGTAGTCACCGTACATACTGGCGGCGAGCGCCAGGCCGATCACCCCGTTATTGCCGCGAAACGCACCCTGGGTGTAAATGCCCCGGTCTTCACGCTTGCAGCGAAAAATCGCCCAGCCCCAGGCCAAAGCAAAGCTCGCCAGGGTGGCGACGGCAAAATAGATCAGCAAACCCGGCTTGAGTGCCGCGTGCAGGTCGGCATGCAGGATGCCCAGGAACAGCAGCGCCGGCATGGTGACGTTGAACACCAGGGACGACGCGGTGTGGATAAAGTTGTCGTTGATCCAGTTGATGCGCTTGAGCAGCACACCAAGAAACAGCATGGCAAACACCGGCGCGGTGATGGTGAGGGTGGTAAGGAAGATTGCCAGCATGCCGGGGAGAACCTTGGTGGGCGTCGTTAGTTGGCTAATGATAAGCCATGCAGCCCGTGTCGTCTGGTCTACCGCTATCGGGAGCAAGCCCCCTCCCACATTTGAACGCATTCATTCTGTTGAAATGCGGACCAATGTGGGAGGGGGCTTGCTCCCGATGCAGGCGACTCGGTCTCAGGTAATCGGCGCCGGGTTGAACAGCGTGATGTCGTTATGCAACTTGTGATGCTCCGCCCACGTCTGCTTCCTGCCACTGGCCACGTCCAGGTAGAAGTGAAACAACTCCCAGCCCAGCTCCTCGATGCTCGCGCGCCCGGTGGCAATGCGCCCGGCGTCGATATCGATCAGGTCCGGCCAGCGCTGGGCCAGCTCGGTGCGGGTCGACACCTTGACCACCGGCGCCATCGCCAGCCCGTACGGCGTGCCACGCCCGGTGGTGAATACATGCAGGTTCATCCCTGCCGCCAGTTGCAAGGTGCCGCACACAAAATCACTGGCCGGGGTGGCGCAAAAAATCAGGCCCTTGCCCTTCAAGCGCTCGCCGGGGCCGAGCACGCCGTTGATCGCGCTGCTGCCGGACTTGACGATGGAGCCCAATGACTTCTCGACAATATTCGACAGCCCGCCCTTCTTGTTGCCCGGCGTGGTATTGGCACTGCGGTCTGCTTCACCCTTGGCCAGGTAACAGTCATACCAGTCCATTTCCCTGACCAGTTCCCGGGCAACCTCCTGGTTCTGCGCCCGGGAAGTCAGCAGGTAAATGGCATCGCGCACTTCAGTCACTTCGGAAAACATCACCGTCGCGCCGGCCCGCAGTAACAAGTCCGAGGCATACCCCAGCGCCGGGTTGGCGGTGATACCGGAAAACGCATCACTGCCACCGCATTGCATGCCCAGGATCAGTTCGGAAGCTGGCACCGTTTCCCGACGTCGCTGGTCGAGTTTTTTCAAGCGCACTTCGGCCAGCGCCATGATCTGCTCGATCATCTCAGTGAAGCCGTGACTGGAGTCCTGCAGGCGGTAAAGCCACGGCTCGCTCAGGTCCACGGAGCTGTCGTTGTCGTGCATCACCTGGCCGGCCTGCAATTTCTCGCAGCCCAGGCTGATCACCAGGGCTTCACCGCCCAGGTTCGGGTTGCGCGCCAGATTGCGCACGGTGCGGATCGGGATATAGGCATCCGTCGCCGTAATCGCCACGCCGCAGCCGTAGCTGTGAGTCAGCGCCACCACATCATCGACGTGGGGATACTTGGGCAGCAACTCATCCTTGATGCGCTTGACTGCGTGGTCCAGCACGCCGGTAACGCACTGCACGGTGGTGGTGATGCCGAGGATATTGCGCGTGCCCACGGTACCGTCGGCATTGCGATAGCCCTCGAAGGTGAACCCCTCCAGCGGTGCCTGGGTTTCAGGCACCTCGGTGGACAGCGGCAAGCTGTCCAGCGGTGGCGCGGTGGGCATGCGCAGCTGATCTTCCTGCACCCAACTGCCACGCGGAATCGGAGCCAAGGCGTAACCGATGGTCTGGCCGTAGCGAATAATCCGGCCGCCCTCGGGGATATCTTCCAACGTCACCTTGTGGCTCTGGGGTATGAACTCCACGGTGACCAGGCCGTCGGGGAATTCGGTCCCCGCCGGTACACCCTGGTCGTTTACCACGATCACCACATTGTCGCGCTCGTGCAAACGGATCGAGCGCGGCGAGTCGGCATGTTCAATCAACTGCATCACACGAACCTCAGGAATGCGCTTGGGAAAGGTTGGTCAACTCTGGGCCTTTGGTGGGTGGCTCTTTGAGCACCACGCGCTTGATCGGGCCGACAATCACCAGGTAGCTGAACACCGCGACCAGCGCGTTGGCGCCGACGAACACCAGGGCCCACTTGAACGAGCCGGTAGTGCTGATGATGTAGCCGATGACAATCGGCGTGGTGATCGACGCCAGGTTACCGAAGGTGTTGAACAGGCCGCCACTGAGGCCGGCGATCTGCTTCGGCGAGGTGTCGGACACTACCGCCCAACCCAGTGCGCCAACGCCTTTGCCGAAGAACGCCAGGGCCATGAAGCCCACCACCATCCATTCGATGTCCACGTAATTGCAGGCCACGATACTGCTGGAGATCAGCAGGCCACCAATGATCGGCGCCTTGCGTGCAAAGGTCAGCGAGTGGCCTTTACGCAGCAGGTAGTCAGAAATCACCCCGCCGAGCACACCGCCGATAAAGCCGCAGATCGCCGGCAACGAGGCGATAAAACCAGCCTTGAGAATGGTCATGCCGCGATCCTGCACCAGATACACCGGGAACCAGGTCAGAAAGAAGTAGGTGATGCCGTTGATGCAGTACTGGCCCAGATACACGCCGAGCATCATGCGGTTGGTCAATAACTGGCGTATGTAATCCCACTTCGGCCCATCAGTTTTCTTACCCTTGCCCTTGTCCTGATCCATGTCGACCATCGCGCCGTTGGCAGCGATGTGGTTGAACTCGGCCTCGTTGATCATCGGATGCTGGCGCGGGCTGTGGATAACTTTCAGCCAGATCATCGAGAACACGATGCCGATCACGCCCATCACGATAAACACATGCTGCCAGCCGAAGCGGTAGACGATCCAGCCCATCAATGGCGCAAACAACACCGTGGCGAAGTACTGCGCCGAATTGAAGATTGCCGATGCGGTGCCGCGCTCAGCCGTAGGAAACCACGCCGCAACAATACGGGCATTGCCCGGAAACGACGGCGCCTCGGCCAGGCCCACCATAAAGCGCAGCATGAACAGCGCCACTACGGCGGTGGAGACGCCGAACTCACCGACATAGCCTTGCAGCACGGTGAATAGCGACCAGGTGAAGATGCTCAAGGCGTATATTTTTTTCGAGCCGAAGCGGTCGAGCAGCCAGCCGCCAGGAATTTGCCCGGCCACGTAAGCCCAACCGAATGCGGAGAAGATGTAACCGAGGGTGACCGCGTCGATGCCGAGGTCTTTTTGCAGGCTGGAGCCGGCGATGGCGATAGTTGCGCGGTCGGCATAGTTGATCGTGGTCACCAGAAACAGCATGAGCAGGATCAAATAGCGGACATGGGTCGGCTTGGTCGCTTGCATGAAGAGGTACTCCCACTAATTATTTTTTTTGCGGGTAATGATTTTTTGTTTTTCCTGTGGGAGCCGGGCTTGCCCGCAATGCAGACACCTCGGTGTGTCAGCAAGACCGAGGTGATGCTATCGCAGGCAAGCCAGCTCCCACATAAAGCCAGTGCCACAGGATGCTGCGTATTACGAGCCGATATAGCTGGTCTTCACCACGGTGTAGAACTCTTGCGCATAGCGACCTTGCTCGCGCGAACCGTAGGATGAGCCCTTACGGCCACCGAATGGAACGTGGTAGTCCACACCCGCCGTCGGCAGGTTGACCATCACCATCCCGGCCTGGGAGTGGCGTTTGAAGTGGTTGGCGTACTTCAGCGACGTAGTGGCGATACCCGCCGACAGGCCGAATTCGGTGTCGTTGGCCATGGCCAGCGCCGCCTCGTAGTCAGCCACACGCACCACGTTGGCCACCGGGCCGAAAATTTCTTCACGGCTGATGCGCATCGCCGCTTCGCTGTCGGCAAACAAGGTCGGCGCCAGGTAATAGCCTTCGGTGTCGCAGGTCACCAGGCCGCCACCGCTGACCAGCCGCGCACCTTCGCTTTGGCCGATGTCGATGTATTTCATGTCCTGGTCCAACTGGGCCTGGGACACCACTGGCCCGATGTCGATGCCGGTATGCAACGCGTGGCCGACCTTGATCGACTTCATGCGCTCAGCCATTGCCGCAACAAACCGGTCGTGAATACCGGCGGTGACAATCAAACGGCTCGACGCGGTGCAACGCTGGCCGGTGGAATAGAACGCGCTCTGCACCGACAACTCCACCGCCTGCTTGAGGTCGGCGTCATCGAGGATGATCTGCGGGTTCTTGCCGCCCATTTCCAACTGCACTTTGGCCTGGCGCGACACACAATTGACGGCGATCTGACGACCCACGCCAACGGAGCCGGTGAAGCTGATGCCATCGACTTTCGGGCTGTTAACCAACACGTCACCGACGACACGACCGCTGCCCATCACCAGGTTGAACACACCAGCAGGGAAACCAGCGCGAGAAATGATCTCCGTCAGGGCCCAGGCGCAACCCGGCACCAGCTCCGCAGGTTTGATCACCACGCAGTTGCCGTAGGCCAGGGCCGGGGCGATTTTCCACGCGGGAATGGCAATCGGGAAATTCCATGGAGTAATCAGCCCCACCACGCCAAGGGCTTCGCGAGTCACTTCAACGCTGACGCCCGGACGCACCGAGGGCACGTAATCACCTGAAAGGCGCAGGCATTCACCGGCGAAGAACTTGAAAATATTACCGGCGCGGGTCACTTCGCCGATGGCTTCGGGCAGGGTCTTGCCCTCTTCCCGGGCCAACAAGGTGCCGAGCTCTTCGCGACGGGCAAGGATTTCACTGCCGACTTTATCCAGCGCGTCGTGGCGCGCCTGGATACCGGACGTGGACCAGGCCGGGAAAGCTGCGCGGGCCGCGTCAATGGCCGCGTTGACTTGGGCCACGTCCGCTTTGGCGTATTCGCCGATGACATCGGACAAATCAGACGGGTTGATATTGGTGCAATAGTCGGCGCCGGTTACCCATTCACCGTTGATGTAGTTTTCGAAACGCTTTGCTTGGGACACAAATCTTCTCCTGACGCAAAAGGCCGCTGATTGCTCAGCGGCCTTGTGGATAATTTATTGCGCGCCTTGCTTGTCGATCAGCGCGGCCAGGGCTTCGTATTCTTCCGGCAACAGATCGGTCAGCGGCGTACGCACCGGGCCGGCGTCATACCCGACAATTTTCGCGCCGGCCTTGACGATGCTCACTGCGTACCCGGCTTTGCGATTACGGATGTCCAGGTAAGGCAGGAAGAAGTCATCAATGATCTTGTCGACGGTGACGTGATCTTCGCGGGCAATGGCGTGGTAGAAATCCATGGCGGTTTTCGGGATGAAGTTGAACACCGCCGAGGAGTACACCGGCACTCCAAGGGCTTTGTAGGCCGCGGCGTAAACCTCTGCAGTCGGCAGGCCGCCGAGGTAGCTGAATCGGTCACCCAGGCGGCGACGGATCGACACCATCAGCTCGATATCACCCAGGCCATCCTTGTAGCCGATCAGGTTCGGGCAACGTTCGGCCAGACGCTCCAACAGCGGCGCGGTCAGGCGGCAGACATTGCGGTTGTAAACCACCACGCCGATCTTGACCGACTTGCACACCGCTTCAACGTGGGCAGCAACCCCGTCCTGGCTGGCTTCGGTAAGGTAGTGCGGCAGCAGCAGCAAGCCTTTGGCACCGAGGCGTTCCGCCTCCTGGGCGTACTCGATGGCCTGGCGGGTCGAACCGCCCACACCGGCAAGAATCGGCACGCTGGACGCGCAAGTGTCCACGGCGGTTTTTACCACTTGGGAATATTCGCTGGCAGCGAGGGAAAAAAACTCACCCGTCCCACCGGCTGCGAACAACGCGGTGGCGCCGTAAGGGGCTAGCCATTCGAGGCGCTTGATGTAGCCCGCCTGGTGGAAGTCACCCTGGGCGTTGAAATCGGTCACCGGGAAAGACAGCAGACCGTGGGAGAGGATGGACTTCAGTTCTTGTGGATTCATTATTCGAACACCCTGGGCGAAGACTTTCTGAGGAAAGCGTTGTTGTTGGTTTTGATAATGTCGTACGTCATCGTACAACTATAAAAAGATTCGTCAACTGCAATTCGTTGAGCCTCCGCTCGCACCTGACGTGTGGATTGCAACTCTTGACGTAGGAAATTTCTCACCTATAGTAACTTTAGCTGTATATACATACAGTTAAAAAGGAAGATTCCCACGACATAGCAAGGAGCTAACATGTCAGGTCTTGAACTAGCAGTACCCGAGAAACTCCCGCCAACCCTGCGTTTTGAAGGGGGTGAACACACCGCCATCGGCGATGAAACCCTGCTGCGCTTCGCCAAGGACGCTGCGGCGATTCCTGCACACCAGGTGCAATTGCATCTGCCCAACGGGCTCGCGCTGACCTACGGCCAAGTGATCGCTTTGGGTGGCGATTTCTATGGCATCCCCGGCCAAGCCATCAGCGATGGCGCCTCTGCGGCCGAGCGCGTGCAACGTTTCACTGCAGCCTTCAACTCTCTCGCCGTATTGCCCGCCTCACGGGAAGAGGCGCAGAAGATCCTGGCGGTGATGCAAAAGGAAATCAACGCCGTCAAGCAGGCGATCAAGGATGGCAAACAACCCCATGAAGCCTACGACGCACTGGGTGATACGTTGTCGGAGGAGTGGAACCGCATCACGGGTGGCGGCAGCGCTGTTTCGGCCCTGATTCCCTTGGGACGCTACCTCAAGCTGGCAGCGGACAATGCCGATCACTTCGGTGAGTGGGCCTTGTCCGCGTACCTGGCCGGTCACACGGCGGCGCTGCAACAAGCCGTTGTGGCCCACCAGACGGGTACCGACCAGGCCCTGGAACTGGCCTATGCGATGAACAGCTTCGCTGATCACTTCTTGACCGACCTGTTTTCTGCCGGGCACCTGCGAGTGCCGCGCAAACAGTTGGCAGCCGTTGTGACGCCAGGTGAACTGGGCTCGCTGATCAGCCGCTTCATGCACGACGAAGACAGCAAGTTCGGGCTCAAGGTGCGTAATGCCATGGGTGATCAGTGGCATGCCTACGGCGACAAGCGCTACTTCGACAGCATCGACGCCGATAATCGCGTGCAGGTAAAACGTGCGGTGCAGGCTTCGGCAGACGAAATCTTCGAAACCTTCATCAGCGGCGTCACGCCCTCCCCGGCCAGCTTCAAGGCACCGCTGTATGTGCCCGACCTGAACGCCGCGCAAAACCCGGCGAATAACTTCTCGCCGTTGTTCAAGATGGAGGGGGACAAGGTGCTGCGGCGCAAGGACGTCAATGACCTGAACGACAAACACTGGACCAATGATTGGTGGGGGTGGAGTACGTATCTGTTGCTCAAAGACTACAAGCCCAATCAACCCGCCAGCTAAACAGGCCCGGTACTCCAGATAATGGAGATCAAATGTGGGAGATGGCTTGCCTGCGAATGCACTGGTTCAGTAACAAACTCAATGACTGACACACCGCTATCGCAGGCAAGCCAGCTCCCACACGGGATATGGCAAACCTCAGCCGCGCTGCGCTTCTGCCTCTTCATGGGCATGGCGCAGCCGCTCACGGCTGTTGGTCAAATGCAGACGCATGGCCGCCCGCGCCGCATCCGAATCCTGACGGGCAATTGCCTCATAGATTTCTTCGTGTTCGCGACTCAGGCGGCTCATGTAATGCTGTTGGTCATCATGGGCCAGGCGCGCCGAATTCAAGCGGGTACGCGGAATGATGCTGGTACCCAGGTGGGTCATGATGTCGGTGAAGTAGCGGTTGCCGGTAGACAGTGCAATTTCCAGGTGGAAGGCAAAGTCTGACGCCACCGCATCACCAGCGTGGGCCGCACTTTCATTCAGCGCATCAAGGGCCGCACGCATGGCGGCCAGTTGTGCATCACTGCGACGCAAGGCGGCAAGGCCCGCCGACTCTACTTCCAGGCTGATACGCAGCTCCAGAATCGCCAGCACATCACGCAAGGTCACCACGGTGGCCGGGTCAATGCGGAAACCGCTAGGGCTGGGCGTGTCCAACACAAAGGTGCCGATACCATGGCGGGTCTCGACCTGCCCCGCCGCCTGCAAGCGCGAGATGGCCTCGCGCACCACGGTGCGGCTGACGCCGTGGGCGTCCATGATCGCCGACTCGGTAGGCAGTTTATCGCCGCGTTTGAGCTGGCCATCGCGGATCTGCTCGGACAACACCGTGACCAATTCCTGGGCAAGGCTGCGGCGCTTGCGGGGCAGACGTGGAGCGGCGCTGGCGTTTTCCATGATGAACCATCTTTCTCGGCGAACTGAAGACCGCATCATAGCCCATGGTGGTTGTACGATCACCGTTGTGGCGCGACTTTCATCCATATCCTTCGCGCAAAAAAATGCCCCGACAAACGTCGAGGCATTTTTCAGAGGGGTCTGAAGGCAAAATCCGCCTACTTCACCACTTTCAAGCTCGGCCGACCGCTAGGACGCGGCGGCTCGCTGTCCGGTGGCGGTAGATCATCACCGCCTTCACCGTCGATCGTTTCGTCGTCCTCGAAAGGCGACTCCAGATCGAACACCATGCCTTGGCCATTCTCCCGGGCGTAGATCCCGAGGATGGCACCAATCGGCACGAACAGCGTATGTGGTACGCCACCGAAACGCCCTTCAAAGCTCACCGCTTCGTTGTCCATGTGCAGATGGCGCACGGCACTGGGCGATACGTTCAGCACGATTTGTCCGTCGCTGGCGAAACCCTGTGGCACATCCACCTTGGGAAACTCGGAATTGACCAGCATGTGCGGTGTGCAATCGTTGTCCACAATCCACTCATAGAGCGCGCGGACCAAATAAGGTCGACTGGAGTTCATCAACGGCTCCTTAAGCCTTAGCGCATATCGCGTTCGACACCAGACAGACTCGCCTGGAAAGCCTCACGCGCAAATTGGCGCTCCATGTAATCAAGCAGCGGCTTGGCCGGCCGTGGCAGTTCAATGCCCAGGATCGGCAAGCGCCAGAGTATGGGTAATAGGCAGCAATCCACCAGGCTTTGTTCCTCACTGAGGAAAAAAGGTTTATCAGCGAACAGCGGCGAAACACCGGTCAGGCTTTCGCGCAATTCCTTGCGCGCCTGCACCCGAGCGGCTTCCTTAGAACGCGAATCCAAAATGACATCCACCAGCCCGCACCAGTCACGCTGGATCCGATGGATCAGCAGGCGGCTGTTGGCACGCGCTACCGGGTACACCGGCAGCAAAGGCGGATGCGGGTAACGCTCATCCAAGTATTCCATCACCACGGTTGACTCCCACAACGCCAGGTCACGATCGACCAGGGTGGGCAAGCTGCCGTAAGGGTTCACTTCGATCAGTTTCGGCGGATGACGGCCCGCCTCCACACTGATGATCTCGGCGCTGACACCCTTCTCTGCGAGCACGATGCGTACTCGGTGGGAATAGTGGTCGGCGGGGTCGGAGTAACAGGCCAACCGATTGGTCACGCCCATGGCGGTCCTCCTCGCTTGTTGAAATTATCGAAAGCTCAAAAACGAGCGCGCCCAGAGAGCATCTCTGTAACGTCCGGTCAAACCAGGCGTTACGTGTTCAGAGATGCCGCTGGGCGCGCAAGATTAACAGCAATTGCTTACGGTTGGATCAATGCACATCCTTCCAGTATTCGCGCTTGAGCAGATAAGCGAATACGAAGAAGAAAGCCAGGTACAGCAAGACGTACGTACCGATGCGCTGGTGCTGCAGTTTGACCGGGTTGGCCGAGTAGGCCAGGAAGGTCACCAGGTTCTTGACCTTCTCGTCGAACTGCTCTTCGTTCAGCGTACCGGTCTTGGGCACGATGGTCAGTTGATCGCATGCTTCATGGGTCAGAGGCGTACCGGTCAACGGATCATATTGCTTCTTGCCGTCTTCAACGACCTGAACCTGCTTGCATCCTACCACTTGACGACCCTGCAGGCCGACCAGAACGTTCGGCATGCCGACGTTCGGGAAGACTTTGTTGTTCACGCCATACGGGCGCGCAGGGTCTTCGTAGAAGGATTTCAGGTAGCCGTAGAGCCAGTCGGTGCCGCGCACGCGGGCCACCAGGGTCAGGTCGGGCGGTGCGGCGCCGAACCAGGCCTTGGCATCGGCCGGTTGCATGCCGGTGTTCATGTGGTCGCCGATCTTCGCGCCAGTGAACACCGCGTGGCTGAGCATCACTTCATGGGGGATGCCCAAGTCATCGGCGACACGCTCGTAACGTTGGAACTTGGCGCTGTGGCAACCCATGCAGTAGTTGGTGAATGTACGCAGCCCATCCTGCATGGCGGCCTTGTCAGACACATCGATATCGACTTTTTCCAGCTGCGCGCCATGCTCGGCGGCGAAGGACAGTAGCGGCAGGGCCGCAAGCACGAATGCAACGAATAACTTTTTCATCAGCCAGTCACCCTATCCGGAACCGGTTTGGTCTTCTCGAGCCGGGTATAGAACGGCATCAGAATGAAGTAGGCGAAGTACAGGAAGGTGCAGACCTGCGACAGCAACGTACGCTCGGGGGTCGGCGCCAGCACGCCCAGCACACCCAGGATCACGAACGAAATGCAGAACACCCACAGCCAGATCTTGCTCAGCCAGCCTTTGTAGCGCATCGACTTGACCGGGCTCCGATCGAGCCACGGCAGCACGAACAGCACCGCGATGGCTGCGCCCATGGCGATCACGCCCATGAGTTTGTCGGGGATCGCACGCAAGATCGCGTAGAACGGCGTGAAGTACCAGACCGGGGCAATATGCTCGGGCGTCTTGAAGGCGTTGGCCTGTTCGAAGTTAGGTTTCTCCAGGAAATAACCACCCATCTCCGGGAAAAAGAACACGATCGAGCAGAACACAAACAGGAACACCACTACGCCGACAATGTCTTTCACGGTGTAGTAAGGGTGGAATGGAATGCCGTCGAGCGGGATGCCGTTCTCGTCCTTGTGCTTCTTGATGTCCACACCATCAGGGTTGTTGGAACCCACTTCGTGCAGTGCCAGGATGTGCAGTACCACAAGGCCCAGGATCACGATCGGCAGGGCCACCACGTGCAAGGCGAAGAAGCGGTTCAGGGTGATGCCGGAGATCAGGTAGTCGCCACGAATCCACTGGGTCAGGTCGTTGCCGATCACCGGGATTGCACCGAACAGCGAGATGATCACCTGGGCGCCCCAGTACGACATCTGGCCCCATGGCAGCAGGTAGCCCATGAAGGCTTCGGCCATCAGCGCCAGGTAGATCAACATGCCAAACACCCACACCAGCTCACGCGGCTTCTGGTACGAACCGTAGAGCAGGCCACGGAACATGTGCATGTAGACGACGATGAAGAACGCTGACGCGCCTGTGGAGTGCAGCAGGCGCAGGATCGAGCCGTACTCGACGTCGCGCATGATGTATTCGACGGAAGCAAAGGCCTCTTCCGCCGACGGGGTGTAGCTCATCGTCAACCACACGCCGGTGACGATCTGGTTGACCAGCACCAACAAGGCCAGGGAGCCAAAGAAGTAGAAGAAGTTGAAGTTTTTTGGCGCGTAATATTTGCTGAGATGGTCTTCCCACATTTTGGTGGCGGGGAAGCGCGCATCCACCCAATCCATGAACTTGCTCATCACGCGTTCTCCTTGTCGAGGCCAATGACTATGAGGTCGTCAGTTTCGTAGGTATGCGGAGGCACGGGCAGGTTCAATGGAGCAGGCTGGGATTTGTAGACACGGCCAGCGAGGTCGTAGTGCGAGCCGTGGCAGGGGCAGAAATAACCACCGACCCAATCCTTGCCCAGATCGACAGGGGCCACTTCCGGGCGGAAGGTAGGCGAGCAACCCAAGTGGGTACACAGACCAACCAGCAACAGGATCTCTGGCTTGATCGAACGCATTTCGTTCTTGGCGTAGGCGGGCTGATCGGAATTTTCGGATTTCGGGTCAGACAACTGGCCTTCGATCTTTTTCAGATTCCCCAGGATTTCCTCGGTACGGCGAACAATGAAAACCGGCTGGCCGCGCCATTCAGCAATCATCTGCTGACCTGGCTCGATCTTGCTGACATTCACCTTCACCGGTGCACCTGCGGCTTTCGCCTTGGCACTGGGAAACCATGACCCCACGAACGGGACCGCAGCCCCCACCGCTCCTGCAGCACCCACCACGGATGTGGCTGCTACCAAGAAGCGACGCCGGCCTGCATTCACGCCGTCATTGCTCATTCAGTCCTCTCCCATCAGCTTTTTGGCCTGTTAAATCAGGCGTCTACTAAGTGTTGAATCTTTACTTATAAAAATTTTGACGGATGGTAATGAAAAGCCCCACGTATGACAAGGGAATTGCCCGGGCCTCCGCCCTCAGGCCTTGTAGTATAGGGGGTCTACGGATGTGGCAAGTTGTCACGGCGAAAAATGTGCATAAATCGCAGGCAATAAAAAACGCCCAGCTCCGTGAGGAGGCTGGGCGTTTTCTGGAACGTAAAGCGAATTAACGCTTCGAGTACTGCGGACGCTTACGCGCTTTACGCAGACCGACTTTCTTACGTTCAACTTCACGAGCATCGCGAGTAACGAAGCCAGCTTTGCGCAGAGCGCCACGCAGGGTTTCGTCGTACTGCATCAGAGCGCGAGTGATACCGTGGCGGATTGCGCCAGCTTGACCACTTACACCGCCACCGATAACGGTGACGTAGATGTCGAACTTTTCAACGGTCTCGGTCAATTCCAGCGGCTGACGAACTACCATGCGGGCAGTTTCGCGACCGAAGAAGTTGTCCAGGGAGCGGTTGTTGATCGAGATGTTACCAGTGCCCGGACGCAGGAAAACGCGTGCGGTTGCGGTTTTGCGACGGCCAGTGCCGTAATTTTGAGTCGCCGACATAATGAACTATTCCGTTAAAACTTCAGTTCTTGGGGCTGCTGAGCAGCATGAGGGTGTACAGCGCCCGCATAGACTTTCAGCTTGCGAAACATATCGCGACCCAGTGGGCCCTTCGGCAGCATGCCTTTGACCGCGATTTCGATCGGGGCTTCAGGCTTCTTGGAGATCAGGCCTTCAAAGTTGGAAGACTTGATACCGCCTGGGAAACCGGAGTGACGGTAGTACATTTTGTCTTGCGCTTTGTTGCCGGTAACACGTACCTGCTCAGCGTTGATGATCACGATGTAGTCACCGGTATCAACGTGCGGGGTGTATTCAGGCTTGTGCTTGCCACGCAGACGGCTGGCGACTTCAGTGGCCAGACGACCCAGGGTCTGACCAGCGGCGTCGACGACAAACCAGTCGCGCTGAACTGTTTCCGGTTTTGCAGTAAAAGTTGTCATTCTTTAATAGCCTCAGGGGCCGCCCTGTAAATTAGACGGCGGATCTTACTGAATAGTGCGTACTTTGACAAGTCAAAGGCAGCCGGATACAGACGCTATCGGGGGCTCGGGTCGGCGCGTCCGTTCAACGGCAAGATTCTTCGGCAGGCGGCGCATCACTTCCACTGCAGAAAGAGGTGGGCAATTATGCAGATTGCGAAAAAAAATTCAACCTGCTTTTATGATTGTTTTCCCCTGAAGGAGTACCCGATGGATTACCGACAGCTGGGCCGCACCGATCTGAACGTCAGCGCCATCGCGTTGGGCACCATGACCTGGGGCGAGCAGAACAGCGAGGCAGAGGCTTTCGCGCAGATCGAACGGGCAAAGGGCGCGGGGATCAACTTCCTCGATACCGCAGAAATGTACCCGGTACCGCCCAAGGCCGACACCTATGCCACCACCGAACGCTACATCGGCAACTATTTCAAAAGCCGTGGCGACCGCGCCGACTGGATCCTCGCCAGCAAGATCGCCGGCCCCGGCAACACGATTGACTACATCCGCGATGGCTACCTGCGTCACAACCGCAAGCACATCACCCAGGCGCTCGACGCCAGCCTCAAGCGCCTGCAGACCGACTGGATCGACCTCTACCAACTGCACTGGCCGG
This sequence comes from Pseudomonas sp. HN8-3, assembly GCF_020790195.1. Lineage (NCBI taxonomy): Bacteria > Pseudomonadati > Pseudomonadota > Gammaproteobacteria > Pseudomonadales > Pseudomonadaceae > Pseudomonas > Pseudomonas sp. HN8-3. The sequence goes on along the minus strand of NZ_CP086206.1, from coordinate 949,792 downwards.
AACGCAGCACCAATTTCTTCGGCCAACTGAGCTACAAGCACAAGGACGAAGACGACCTCACCCCCCTGGAAGAAACCCTCGAAGCCCTGGATGAACAGGTCAAGGCCGGCAAGATCCGCCACATCGGCCTGTCCAACGAAACCCCATGGGGCACCATGAAGTTCCTCGCCCTGGCCGAAGCCCGTGGCTGGCCGCGCGCGGTGTCGATCCAGAACCCATACAACCTGCTCAACCGCAGCTTTGAAGTGGGCCTGGCAGAAATCGCCATCCGTGAGCAGTGCGGCTTGCTGGCCTACTCACCACTGGCGTTCGGCATGCTCAGCGGCAAGTACGAAGGCGGCGCACGGCCGGCCAAGGCACGCCTGACCGAGTACAGCCGGTTCAGCCGTTACTTCAACCCGCAGTCGGAGGCGGCGTGCAGCCGCTATGTGGCATTGGCGCGGGAACATGGCCTGGACCCGGCGCAGATGGCCCTGGCGTTTGTGACGCAGCAGCCGTTTGTGACCAGCAATATCATTGGGGCTACGTCGCTGGAACAGTTGGATAGCAACATTGCCAGTGCCGAGTTGAAACTGTCGAAAGAGGTGTTGGAAGGGATTGAGGCGATTCAAAAGGATCATCCAAACCCCGCGCCTTGATTGACCTTCAGACCGCCATCGCAGGCAAGCCAGCTCCCACATGTTGATCTGTGAATACCGTCAAATGTGGGAGCTGGCTTGCCTGCGATGAGGCCATCAAGAGCACCAGACAATCAAAGTGCCCGCGCAATAATCTCCTTCATGATCTCATTGGTTCCCGCATAAATGCGCTGCACCCGCGCATCCGCCCAGGCCCGGGCAATCGGGTATTCCCACATGAAGCCGTAGCCGCCGTGCAACTGCACGCACTCATCGAGCACCTTGCATTGCAGGTCCGTGGCCCAGTACTTGGCCATCGCCGCTGTCGGCACGTCCAGCTTGCCTTCCAGGTGCAACGCCATGCATTTGTCGACAAACACACGGCCGATCTGAATCTCGGTGGCCATCTCGGCCAGCTTGAATCGGGTGTTCTGGAAGTCGGCAATCGCCTTGCCGAACGCCTTGCGCTCGCGGGTGTAATCCAGGGTCCATTGCAATGCCGCTTCGGCTGAAGACAGTGCGCCTATCGCCACGGTCAAACGCTCTTGAGGCAGCTCCTGCATCAGGTATGCGAAGCCCATACCGGCCTGGCCCAGCAAGTTTTCCTTGGGCACCCGCACGTCCTGGAAAAACAACTCCGAGGTGTCCTGGGCCTTCATGCCGACTTTCTCCAGGCGCTTGCCCTTGTCGAAACCGGGCGTGCCAGCCTCCACCAGAAACAGGCTGGTGCCCTTGGCGCCGGCCTTGGGATCGGTCTTGGCGACTACGATCACCAGATCGGCCAGGTAACCGTTGGTGATAAAGGTCTTGGAGCCGTTGATGACGTACTCATCGCCGTCCAGCACTGCCGTGGTCTTGACCCCTTGCAGGTCGGAACCGGCGCCCGGCTCGGTCATGGCAATTGCCGTGACCATCTCCCCGCAGATCAACTTGGGCAGGTATTTGTGCTTAAGCGCTTCACTGCCGTAATGCAGGATGTAGGGCGCGACGATATCCGAGTGCAGAGAAAAGCCGATGCCGGTCAACCCCAGGCGGCTGACTTCTTCGATCACCACCGCGCTGTAGAGGAAATCTGCGCCCAGGCCGCCATATTCCTCCGGCAGGTGGGAACACAACATGCCCGCCTCCCCCGCCTGGTTCCACAGGCTCCGGTCGATATAGCCCTGCTTTTCCCATTGCCCATGAAAGGGCGCGGCGTGTTTTTCGAGGAAGGTGCGCACGCTCTCGCGGAAGAGTTCGTGCTCCGAGCTGAACAAGGTTCTGGGGATCATGGGTCACCTGCGTGGATTGTCGGACAAGGACGAGCCCACAGAGCCTATGCCCCGATGGCGTCACGGGACACTGGACACATGCGACAAAAAATAAGACGATCCAGCCGTCTGGTGACCACTTTCCCCTATAAGAATAAATGAAATTATGTCTAACCAAATCTCCACGCCCCTGCGGCGCGTCAGCATTTTGGCCATTGATCGGGTATTCGCTTCCACCCTCATGCAAGCCAAGGACTTCTTCCATCTGGCCAGCCTGCGTTACGGTAAACAGCAGGGCCTGGGCTTGACCCCAGGGTTCGATACGCGCCTGGTCAGCCCCGACGGGCAGTCGGTGCGCAGCTTCAGCGATGTGATCATGCCGGTGGACGGCGGCCTGGAGGATGCCGATATCATCGTGCTGCCGGCCTTCTGGGACGACTTCGACGCCCTGTGCACCCGCTACCCGCAAGTGTTGCCGTGGCTACGCGAACAACATGCCCGCGGCGCCGTGCTGTGCGGTGAAGCCACCGGGGTGTTCTGGCTGGCCGAAGCCGGGCTGCTCGATGGCAAGGAGGCGACCACCTACTGGCGGTTCTTCAATGCTTTCAGCGAGCGCTTCCCCAAGGTGCAGCTCAACCAGGACAAGCACCTGACCGATGCCGATAACCTGTATTGCGCCGGCGGCACCACCTCGGCCTGTGACCTCTACATCTACCTGATCGAACGCTTCTGCGGGGCCAACATCGCCCAGGCCGTGGCCCGCGACATCCTCTATGAGGTGCAGCGCAGCTATTCGCCGGGGCGTATCGGTTTTGGCGGCCAGAAGCTGCACCAGGACGTGATCATCCTGCAGATCCAGCACTGGCTCGAAGAACACTTCGCCGACAAGTTCCGCTTCGAAGACGTCGCCCGGGAACACGGCATGAGCATCCGCAACTTCATGCGGCGCTTCCAGACCGCCACCGGTGACAAGCCGCTGCATTACCTGCAACGGTTGCGCATCGAGACGGCAAAGGGCCTGCTCTCAGGCAGCCGCAAGAGCATCAAGACCATCAGTTATGAGGTGGGTTACGACGATGCGAGTTTCTTTGCGCGGTTGTTCAGGCAGCACACGGAGTTGTCGCCGAACCAGTATCGCCAGCAATTTCAGCAAGCCGCCTAACTGAAGGAACACAGAAAACAAAGTGGGAGGGGCGGTGCGACGATTCGACTTGCTCCCGATTGCGCTGGGTCAGTCACATCTACAGTGACTGACACTCCGAAATCGGGAGCAAGCCCCCTCCCACATTGGATCTCCATTGAGCTGGAGATTGATTAAGGCTTGTGTCCGCGCGACAGGAACTCGTGGGACTGCATTTCAAGCAGGCGGCTCAAGGTGCGCTGGAATTCGAAGTTCAAGCGACCGCCGGTGTACAGGTCCTTGAGCTCGACTTCCGCCGAGATGATCAACTTGACGTTACGGTCGTAGAATTCGTCGACCATGTTGATAAACCGCCGCGCAATATCGTCGGTGGTCACGCCCATCTGCTCGACGCCGCTCAAGATCACCGCGTGGAAGATCTTGCCCAGCTCAATGTAGTCGTTCTGGCTGCGCGGGCCGTCGCACAGCTGGCGGAACTCGAACCAGGCCACGTCATCGCAGGTGCGCAAGGCGATGATTTCGCGGTTCTCGATCATCAGCTTGTCGTTTTCCACCGCCTGGGTGCATTCCGGCGTCAGGGCGCGGAAGCTTTTTTTCAGGCTGTCGTGCGCCGCTTGGTTCAGCGGGAAGTGGAACAGCTCGGCTTGCTCCAGGTGGCGCAGGCGGTAATCGACGCCGCTGTCGACGTTGACGATATCGGTGTTCTGCTTGATCAGCGCAATGGCCGGCAGGAAGCGCGCACGCTGCAGGCCGTCCTTATACAGGCCGTCAGGCACAATGTTCGACGTGGCCACCAGGGTCACACCGTTCTTGAACAGCTCTTCCATCAGCGTGCCAAGGATCATGGCGTCGGTGATGTCGGAGACGAAGAACTCATCGAAGCAGATCACCCGCGCTTCTTGGGAGAAGCGCTTGGCGATGATGGTCAGCGGGTTTTTCTCGCCCGGCAGGGTTTTCATCTCTTCGTGCACGCGCTTCATGAAGCGGTGGAAGTGAGTACGGACCTTTTCCTTGAATGGCAGCGCTTCAAAGAAGGTGTCTACCAGATAAGTCTTGCCCCGGCCGACGCCACCCCAGAAGTACAGGCCCTTGACCGGCGTGTGATCTTTCTTGCCAAACAGCTTGCTGAACATCCCTGGTTTGCTTTGCGAGGCCGCGACCAGATCGTCGTACAGGCGCTGCAAATGACGCACAGCATTTTCCTGGGCTGCGTCATGGAAGAATTCAGGGCGTTTCAGATCAGCTTGATATCGTTCTAGGGGCGTCATAATTTCGTTAGCAAGGCAACAAAAACGGGCCGACACTGTAACGACGGCCCTGGAGAATGGCAATCAACCCTTGGTCGGGTTAATCCTCGATTGGGGCCAACGCAGCGCGCAAGGCTTCGATGGCCGCGTCACGCGATGCTTGATCGGCGTACTCGGCACTGTCAGCAACGGCGGCGCCGTCCAGCCATACGCTGAAGCTCAGAGCCTGCGCACGCACGTCCAGCGCATCACCACTTTGCAATTGTTTGGTCACAGCGCCAGCTGCTTTGCCATCGGCAAAGTTGCGCGACAGCAACAGTTGCTCACCATCAGCGGCCAGCAGGCGGAAGCGGAAGCTGCCATCGTCTTCACGAAAACTCACAAAACGCGCAGCCTTCGCCGCTTTTTTCTTGGTGGCAGCCGGCGCCGCAGCCTGGTTGACGAACGAACGCAGGCCCACCGCCTCACGCAACTCGGCGAGGAATGGCGCGGCCACGGCACGGGCTTTCTTGGCGCCGACCAGCAGCAGGTCTTCCATATCGGAGGGGCGCGACATCAGTTGGTGGTAACGCTCGCGCGCTTCACCAAGTTGGCCGTCGAGCAGTTGGAACAGACGATTCTTCGCCTCGCCCCAGCCCAGGCCTTGCAGCAGCTCGCCACGGAATTCTTCTTCCTGCGCCTTGGTCGCGAACGCCTGGTACAGGGTGAACAGGTGCGAATTGTCCGGGTCCTTGGCTTCGCCCGGCGCACGCGAGTCGGTCACGATCCGCGAGATCGCGTCTTTCATGTCCTTGGCGCTGGTGAACAACGGGATGGTGTTGTCGTAGCTCTTGGACATCTTGCGGCCATCCAGGCCCGGCAAGGTGGCAACGCTTTCTTCGATCAGCGCCTCGGGCATGGTGAAGAATTCTTTACCGTTGCCGAACAAGTGGTTGAAACGCTGGCCGATGTCGCGAGCCATTTCCACGTGCTGGATCTGGTCGCGACCGACTGGCACCTTGTGCGCGTTGAACATCAGGATGTCAGCGGCCATCAGCACCGGGTAGCTGTACAGGCCCATGCTGATGCCCGCATCCGGGTCTTCGCCGTTTTCCACGTTCTTGTCCACCGACGCCTTGTACGCATGGGCGCGGTTGAGCAGGCCCTTGGCGGCAACGCAGGTCAGCAGCCAGGTCAGCTCGGGAATCTCCGGGATGTCCGACTGGCGATAGAAGGTCACACGGTTCACATCCAGGCCACCGGCCAGCCAGGTCGCGGCGATTTCCATGCGCGAGCGTTGGATGCGCTGCGGGTCGTCGCACTTGATCAGCGCGTGGTAGTCGGCCAGGAAGTAGAAGGAGTCGGCATTCGCGTCTTCGCTGGCGAGGATCGCCGGGCGAATCGCACCGGCGTAGTTGCCCAGGTGCGGCGTGCCGGTGGTGGTAATGCCGGTGAGGATTCGGGTACGGGTCGTCATGGGTGATCGCTTGTCATCAATTCGAAAGGCGTGGCAGCACCAGATCCTTGAGATCGGTCAGCTTGCCATGAAAAAAGTGTCCGCATTCTGCCACTTTCAGCAACTCATGGGGGCGTTTCAGGGCGGCGGACCAGTCGTAGACCAATTGCGGGTCGACCACTTCATCGCTTTCCGGTTGGATCAGGGTCAACGGGCAGCCTTGGGGCAACACATCTGCATCGCCAAGGCGCATCACGGCGGCAGCCACCATAAACAGGTGCGCAAGCTTTTCACCCTTGGCTTCCAGACGGCCGCCGAGACTGGCCGCGACATAGCCACCGAAGGAAAAACCCAACAAGGTGATCGGCAGTTCGGGATGTTTTGCCCGCAGCCAGGTGACGGCCGCTTCGGCATCGTCGACCTCACCACTGGCCATATCGTGTGTACCGGCGCTGGCACCGACGCCACGATAATTGAAACGCAAAGTAATCAAACCGGCATCGCGCGCAGTGCGTTGCAGGGTCGACACCACTTTATTGAGCATGGTCCCACCCTGCACCGGGTTAGGGTGGCAGATCAGCGCCAGGCCACGTGGTTCGGGGTGATCCAGGTACAAGGCTTCCAATTGGCCCACCGGGCCATCGATCAAAACGGGGGTTTCACGCATGAGCAAGGATGAACTCCGTGACCTCTCAAGGGGTCGACTCGTCTAGCTAAAAGTCTGTGCATGGCATCATTGCGAGCTTAATCGCGGTATACAGCGCAGGTTTGAGCCGTTAACGTAAAGCAAAGCCGTTTATAGAGGAAGGACTCGTGGAACACTCGCTCTTAGTTTGGTTGTTGCCGACTCTTGCCCTGGTTGCCGGTGTCGCCATTGGATTCCTGGTTGCCCGCCTGCTGCCGAATGCCGCGCCTAACCGCACGCAGCGTCAGCTGGATGACATTCAGGAACGTTTTGACAGTTATCAGAACGAGGTTGTTACCCACTTCAACAGCACCGCGACCCTGGTCAAGAAGCTCACCCAGAGCTACCAGGAAGTACAGGATCACCTCGCCGAAGGCGCTAATCGCCTGGCCCTCGACGACATCACCCGCCAGCGCCTGCTGGCTGCGCTGCATTCCGATGCACCGCAAACCCCACGGGAACGCCTGACCCCGCCTCGGGAAAACCAGGAGCCACCACGGGACTACGCGCCAAAGACGCCGAACGCCCCAGGAATGCTGGATGAGCATTACGGCTTGAAGAAGTAAGTCATCTTCGAGCATTAAAAAAGCCCGGCTGATCAATGATCAGCCGGGCTTTTTTTGTCTCATTCTCCAAGACAAAGCAGAACCTAATGTGGGAGGGGGCTTGCTCCCGATAGCAGTCTGTCAGCCCCAAAGTAGGTGGCTGACACACCGCTATCGGGAGCAAGCCCCCTCCCACACTCACCGAGGATGAGCTCAAGTGAGTTGTTGCTCCTGCAACCGCCCACCCTCGATGCGCACATGCCGCCCATGGAAACGCTTGAGGCTGCTGCGGTGGCCGACGCTGACGATGCTCAATCCCGGCAATTCATCGATCAATGCCTGGTACAACGTTGCCTCATCCTCTTCATCCATCGCCGAGGTAGCTTCATCCATATACAGCCACTGCGGTGCGAACAACAACGCTCGGGCAAAGGCCAGGCGCTGTTGCTCACCCGGCGAAAGCATGCGTTGCCAGTGGTTGGCTTCATCCAGACGATTGAGCAGGTGCGGCAGGCGGCAGGTTTGCAGGACCTGTGCATAACGTTCTGCCGGATAGACGCTGTCGTCTTGTGGATAACTCAGCACCGCCTTGAGCGTACCAATCGGCAGGTAAGGCTTCTGCGGCAGGAACAGGTAGCGCGTCGCCGGCAACCGAATGCTGCCATGACCTGCGGGCCAAAGATGGCCCATCGCCCGCAACAAGGTGCTCTTGCCGCTACCGGAACGCCCGCTGAGCATCACGCGCTGGCCAGGCTCCACGGTCATGTCGGCGTCGGTGAGCAGGTGACGGCCGTCGGCCAGGTCCATGCCCAGATCCGTGATCACCAGGCGCTCGCCGTCAGGGCGCACATCGATGGCCGGGGCTCGCTGCTCGTTGTCGCTCATGGCTTGCTGGAAACTCAGCAGACGATCACTGGTGGCGCGCCATGTCGCCAGTTCCGAGTAGGCGTTGATAAACCAGCTGAAGTTTTCCTGCACGTTGCCAAACGCCGAGTTGATTTGCATCAGCTCGCCCAGCTCGATTTTGCCGGTGAAGTAGCGCGGCGCGGCCACGATAAACGGGAAGATGATCGCAATCTGGCTGTAGCCGGCGGTGAAAAAGGTCAGGCGCTTGGACACTTTCATGATGTCCCAGAAGTTGTGCCAGACCTTGCCGAAGCGCGTACTCAGGCGTTGTCTTTCATTGGGCTCGCCGTTGTACAGGGCAATGCTCTCGGCATTCTCACGCACCCGCACCATGGAAAAACGCAGGTCTGCCTCGAAGCGTTGCTGTTGGTTGCTCAGGCCGATCAAGCGTCGGCCGATCAGGTGCGTCAGCCAACTGCCCACGGTGGCGTACAGCAGCGCGCACCAGAACATATAGCCGGGGATGGTGATGCCAAACACTTCGATGCTGCCCGATACGCCCCACAGGATGATCGAGAACGACACCAGGCTGACCACATTACGCAGCAACCCAAGGCCGAGGCTCAAGGTGCCGGAGGTGAAGTTGTTGAGGTCTTCGGAAATCCGCTGGTCTGGGTTGTCGGTATAACCACCCTGTTCCAGCTGGTAGTAATTCTTGTGGGCCAGCCACCGGGTGAAGTGTTTTTCGGTGAGCCAGGCGCGCCAGCGGATCGTCAGCATCTGGGTCAGATAGAGACGGTAGACCGCGCCGAGAATCGCCACCGCCGCAATGCCGCCGAAATAACCTATCAGTTGCCAGAAGGCGGCGGTGTCCTTCTTCTCCAGGGCGTTGTAGAAATCCTTGTACCAGTGATTGATCCACACGGAAATCGCCACGCTGAACAGCGACAGGCCAATCACTGCAGCCAGCAACAGCCAGGCCCTGCCCTTCTCTTCGCTACGCCAATACGGTGTGATCATGGCCCAGGTTCGGCGGAAGAATTGCCCCCGCACCGCGTCGTTGATCGCGGAGTACTCAGCGTTCTGGTTCATTGTTCAGGCTCGGCAGGAAAAACATCACAGGCGTTTGAACCGATCATAGGTGATCGGTTCGCGCATCCGTGCAGCCTGAAGCAGGTTGTTCAGTGTTCGTTCAGCGTCGTACCGGGCGCTTCTGCAACTTGCGCTGCAAGGTACGGCGGTGCATGCCTAAAGCACGGGCAGTGGCGGAGATATTGCCTTCGTGCTCGGTCAGCACGCGCTGGATATGCTCCCATTGCAGGCGGTCCACCGACATCGGGTTTTCCGGCACCAGGGTGTCGAGGTCGGCATGCTCGGAAAGCAGAGCGGCCAGCACATCGTCGGCGTCCGCCGGCTTGCACAGGTAGTTGCAGGCGCCGCGCTTGATCGCCTCTACAGCCGTGGCGATGCTGGAATAACCGGTGAGGATCACCACGCGCATTTCGGGGTCGAGCTCCAGCAGCTTGGGCAGCAGCACCAGGCCGGAGTCGCCGTCCATTTTCAGGTCGAGGGCGGCGTAGTCGGGCAGGTCGGCCTGGGCGATGGTCAGGCCTTCTTCGGCAGACCCTGCGGTGCTGACGCGAAAACCGCGACGGCTCATGGCGCGCGCCATCACGCGGGTAAAGGTGGCATCGTCATCTACCAGCAACAGGTGCGGCAGTTCTTCGCCTTCGACTTGGATCTCGTCACTCATCGATATCTCCTCGTGCGACACGGGGCAGGCGCAGCTCGGTGAGCGTGCCACCTTCCTCATGACTATAGAGCTTCACTGAGCCGCCCGCGCGGGTCACGCTGGCCTTGCTCAAAAACAGGCCCAGGCCGAAGCCTTTGCCCTTGGTGGTAAAGAAGGGTTTGCCGATCTGCTCGGCAATGGCCAGCGGCACGCCCGCGCCGTGGTCACGAATGCTGATGGTGATGTTTTCGGCGTCCCAGTCCAACTGTACACCGAGCCCTTCAGGGCAGGCGTCAGCGGCGTTGTTCAGCAAGTTGAGCAGCGCCTGGGTCAGGTCCGGCGGTGGCGCCAGGCGCGGCACGCTGCCTTGGCCCAACAGGTTGAAGCGGTAACTGGCCTCGGGGCGCATCAGGTGCCAACGGTTCAGGGCTTCATCGAGCCATTGGGTCACATCCTGCATTTCAACCGCGAGGCGGCGATTGGCTTCGGCGGCACGCACCAGTTGCTGCAGCGTCAGCTTGCATTGCTTGACCTGTTCCTGCAGCACGCTCAAGTCGTCTTGCAGCGCGGGGTCGTGATGGTCCTGGGTCATTTCCTTGAGCAGCACGCTCATGGTCGCCAACGGCGTGCCCAATTCATGGGCGGCACCGGCAGCCTGGGTGGCAACGGCCAGCAGTTGCTGGTCACGCAGGCCCTCTTCACGGCGAATGGCGCGCAGCTCTTCCTGGCGACGCAGCTCTTCGGCCATACGTGCGGCGAAAAAGGTAATGACGGCGGCAGACAGGGCAAAACTCAACCACATCCCGTAGATTTGCAGGTTTTCCCGGGCGATAGGGAAGGTCTGCAACGGGTAGAACTGAGCCAGCAACAGGGTGTACAGCGTCAGCGCGATCCCCGAAAGCACCACCGAGTAGCGCCATGGCAACGTCACCGCAGCGATGGTCAGTGGCACCAGGTAATACGAAACGAACGGGTTGGTGGACCCACCGGAGAAGTACAGCAACACGCTGTGGATAAACAGGTCGCAAGCCAGTTGCAGGGCATATTCCAACTCGGTCACCGGCCAGGTGGTGCGCAGCCGTATGGCGGTAAATGCACACAACACGGTGGAAAAACCCAGGGTCACAGCCAGTTGCAGCCAGGGCAGCGGCAGCAGGTCGAACCAATAGGCAAGCCCGACGGAACCGGCCTGTGCGGCCAATACCAGGGTGCGAATGAACGTCAGGCGCCAGAGGTTCTGGCGAGTGGCGGAAGTCAGTTTTACGGCGGCGAGCATGAGCTCTCCCGATGAGCGCTGCAGGCGGATCGGCACGAGTATAAACGAAGCGGACCTGCTGGCACGGCGCGTGTGGCTCTTTGACGCAGGCCGGCTAAATGACCGTTCGTCGGCACCCGCATAACTTGTTGGTAATGTGTAAACCCGAAGAACCCTATGCCAGCGTCTACAGTCATACCGAGCACGACTACCTCAAGGAGCTTCCATGTCTCGTTTCATTCGCAGTGCAGCCATCATCACTCTCAGCGCCAGCGCCATTGCCAGCCTGCCGGCCATGGCCGCCGATGCACTGAACTACAACCAGATCTCCCTGCGCGCCGAAGTCAGCCAGGAAGTAGCCCGCGACAAGATGATCGTCACCCTCTATACCGAGTCGCAAAACGCCGACCCGGCCAAGCTTGCCGCTGAAATCACCACCACCATGAACACAGCCTTAGGCCAGGCCCGCGAAGTCAAAGGCGTGACCCTGCGCCAGGGCAGCCGTAACAGCTACCCGATCTACGACAACAAGAACCAGAAGATCACCGGCTGGCGTGAGCGCGCCGAACTGCGCCTGGAAAGCGCGGACTTCCCGGCGCTGTCCAAGCTCACCGGCGAGCTGTTGAACACGCTGAAAATGGAAAACATGGACTTCGCCATCGCCGATGCCACGCGCAAGGCCAGCGAAGATGCGTTGCTCAAGGACGCGGTTACTGCGTTCAAGGCCCGTGCGCAACTGGCTACCGATGCACTGGGCGGCAAGGGTTACAAGATCGTCAATCTGAACTTCAACACCAATGGTTACCCGATGCCTTATGCCCGTGGCGGCATGATGATGAAGGCGGCCATGGCAGATTCTGCACCGACGCCTGACGTTGAAGCAGGCACCAGCCAAGTGAGCATGAGCGCCGATGGAGTGATCGAAGTTTTACCGTAAGTCTTCGCGAGACCAACACGGCGTAACCTTCACCGGTTACGCTGTGGTGTTGCCGCCCACGGAACACTCAGACCGCTACCACACACCAAGTAACTTGATACTACAGCCTTACTCTAATCTATCTAAACCTCGCCCTCACGACACCACTCGTCAAACATTACGAATGCAGGCCTGGAACTTACGACACTCAACTTCCCACCCAGGGTTGCCATGCACATCATCTTGAATCAGAACATCGAACAGGTTATTTGCCACACACGGACGTACTGACAACAGAACATCACACATATCGATTTCTTTGTTTCTCGATGAACGGCAGTTATTTATCCAATAATTAATGTGAGTCGATAATGAATATAACACCGTCTCTCGCTCCCACACCCGTCGTTCCCTCTTTCCCTCCCACACACGATCGCCAGCGTCGAGCGCTTGATGATTTGCCCGCAACGCAAACCCGGCAGCAGGCAGAAGAAACCTCTTCAAAACATCCAAAAAAATTGCTCGACCAACCCCCGTTCCCCTTGCCTACACCCGCCCATGAGCTCGATGCTTCCAAAAGCATCATCTATGGGTCAGTCAACGTTATTCCGCCAAACGCGGGTTATACACAGCAAGAGCGAATGCATCGTATCGATGCCTATGCCGGTCGAGTCGTCGCGCACATTCAACACATCGAAAATGGCAGCGACGCAGAACGCAATATCAAGTTCCAGCAAACTCGCCTGTTTCTTGAACCCGCAGGTTACTTCAGCGGCGGGTTGCTAGCAGCCGGCTACGATCCCCATGAAAAAATCTCGGTGACCTTCCACTCCTATGTAGGAATGGGCAAGCCCCAGGAGGAAACCAACAAGGAGGTACGCACCTATTTTGCATGGGAGATTGCAGCCGGCGCTCTTGCGCACGACAAGGTGTCAAGGGGCGGCCCGTTGAACTTCCAGGGCATGCACATCAACCCGCAAGATAAAAACAAGCTTCACGAACTGGAATCCTTGGGTAGCCAACTCCAAGGCCATTGGGAAAATGAAATAGCGGCGCCCATGCGCGACGCCTCGGGGCAACTGGCGAAGCGATCGGGCAAAGCGGATGCCTATGTGTTGCGAGGAATATTACAAAGTCTGCATGACGACAATTCCAGTAACAAACACCTAACCCCCGCTGCGCGGGCCGCCATTGTCCGCACACTTGAAGAAGACGGAAACGCGGTAATCCCCAACATATATGGCTATCCCTTAGAGGGTTATGCATTTATTCCTTATATCAATTATCACGGTGATTATGACCACCGCCCGAACAAGGGACTGATGATTGACTTAAAGAATGGCTCCGCCCGTGAAATACACGGTGATGACGACTTTGCCAGTTGGGCTAAAAACAATCAGGCTCAATTAGTTAGCCGCTTCAACGCTCGTGACAGGCAAGGCGGTCATGATGCTCACTGGGTAGGGGCCGGGTATGTACTCAATGCATTGATTCAGGATAACCGTTCTACGTTTCCAGGAAGAAAAGGCCCGTTCACAGATCAGGCCGTACCGGTCCGGGAGACATTCAATTACACACAATCGCGAGACAGCGATTACTACTTGAAATTTGGCGACCTTAAAAACGGTATTGCCCCCCACTACCAGGCGATAAATGCCAAGAATGCACGCTGGACCGATCAAACCGAGGTCTTTGGCGCCTCCCAACAAAGTTGGAAAGCAGCCAAAGAGTTTTGGGGTAACACGTTGGGTTACTTACCGATCGTAGGCAATGTGGGCAACATTGTCTTCGGCGTACACGATGGCCTCTACGGCAAGACGGCTGATGATCGTGTCGCAGGTAACGCCGCGGCAGTAATTTCCAGCCTGCAACTGGCGCACGAGATTGCCCCCATTGGAGTGGAAGCCGGACTTGGGGAGGCGGTTTTGACACCTGGCGCTCCCAGCGCAAAACCCTACAGCTGGCGATTCAGTCAGGACACTAGCGATCTTGAACTCGTGCGCACGCCAAACGCGTTGAGCGAGAGTGATACCAACCCGGTTGCAAATCACTCGACGCCCCAGGTGAACCCGTTGCGGCCCAGTCACGCGGGGATGATCAGCGAATATGCCATCCCTGACGGCGAGCAGTTGATTGAAAAGGCCACGCACAACCAGAAGGGCATCTATCAGCTCAAGAACACCGCCACCGACGAAGATCGCTGGTTTATCCGCTACACCGATGGGACAGGCGTCCCTGGCGTATATGAAATAAAAAGCAACTTCAAACCTAGCAATGACTACGTGCAGATTATTGATCGCTCCGGAAAGATTGTATTGACCGTGCATTCAGCCGGTGACGGAAACTGGGTTCGCAATGCAGCCAATGGGGGGGTGAGGTGGCCGTGGCAGCGCTCACCATCGCCAACACCTAGTGAAAATCTGACCCCCCATTTTTCGGACCTGTTCGCCGATGTCGATCAACAGGCCGTGGCACGAGCCGACAGATTCGACCAATTCATGAAAGTGGATGAGACCAGACCTTACGCCGTATCGACCCGCGGCTATGAAGAAAACGGCGTTGTTAAAAGAAAGCTGAATATTGGCTGGGAGGCCCCCAAGGAGAAGTTCGAAGTATTGCCCTCGGAGCGAGCGGCTCCTACGCCTCTGAGCGAGACCAATTATTCAGAGCACTTTCTTCCCGACCTGAATCGTAACAACTACACGGTCATCAAAAGCTCAAAAGGCGGCGATATCGAGGTGCCGTTGGACGCCAGTGCAGACACACCCGAAGCGACAAGACTGAGCCGTCTAAAGAAATTCGAGAAAGAGATTCCCGATGCACAACTGCGATCCCGTATCTCCGAGGTTGCCCATCAAGGATCAGTATTTCCCGCCAATTGGGAGTTGCTCCAAAGCTTGAAAGAAGGCTACGGCGTCACAGCAAGCAATACTTCTTACTTTATTGATTACGACCCGATAAACAGTGAAGCCCGAGTCAAAGTCGTCACCACGTGGTTTGTAAGCGATGTCAGCGATCACGTTCCAAAAGTGATTCCGGATTTAGAAGCAACCTCCGTCAGAACCTTCACCATTCGCGAGAACAATGACGTGTCCGGCGACCTTTACACGATTGACGATTACGCTCCAACTCAACTGGAAGTCTCGATCCCCGATGATCTCCCTCAGTAATCAAGGCCCCCTTTGATGCAGATGTCCCTACCTGAGTAACCAGAACGGCGGTAACCTCGGTGACCGCCGTTTTCGTTTAGGCAGCTTTGGTCTGCCTGCCATTTCAGGGGTCTCCATGGAAAGAATCGCCGTCAAGCCACTGCTCCTCGCCGCAAGCCTACTGGCTTTTATGCCGATGGCTCAGGCCGCAACCACCCTGGTCTACTGCTCCGAAGCCAGCCCCGCCGGGTTCGATCCCAGCCAGTACACCAGCGGCACCGATTTTGACGCGTCCGCCGAAACCGTGTTCAACCGTCTGACTCAGTTCAAGCGCGGTGGCACCGAGGTAGAACCGGGTCTGGCCACGAACTGGGATGTATCCAAGGACGGCCTGACGTATACCTTCCACCTGCGCGATGGCGTCAAGTTCCACACCACCGACTTCTTCACCCCGACCCGTGATTTCAACGCCGATGATGTGTTGTTCACCTTCAATCGCTTGCTCGATGCCGACAGCCCGTTTCGCAAGGCCTACCCCTCCGAATCGCCCTACTTCACTGACATGGGCTTGAACGCCACGATCAAGAGCGTCGACAAACTCGACGAACACACCGTGCGTTTCAACCTGAACAATGTCGATGCTTCATTCGTACAGAACCTGGCGATGAGTTTCGCCTCGGTGCAATCGGCCGAATACGCCGCCCAGCTGTTGAAAGAGGGCAAGGCCGAGCAGATCAATCAAAAGCCCATCGGCACCGGGCCGTTTGTGTTCAAGCGTTACCAGAAAGATGCGCAGATCCGGTATGTGGCCAACACACAATACTGGAAGCCCGAGGACGTAAAGCTCGATAACCTGGTATTTGCGATCACCCCGGACGCCGCTGCGCGCCTGCAAAAACTAAAGGCCGGTGAATGCCAGGTCAGCGGTTACCCACGTCCTGCCGACATCGACGTGATGAAGCAAGATCCCAATCTGCGCGTGCTGCAACAAGCGGGTTTCAATCTGGGCTTCCTGGCCTACAACGTAACGCACCCGCCGCTGGACCAACTCAAGGTGCGCCAGGCGCTGGACATGGCGATCGACAAACCAGCAATCATCAAGGCCGTTTACCAGAGCGCCGGACAATTGGCGCAGAACGCATTGCCGCCGGCGCAGTGGTCTTATGACCCAGGCACCAAGGATGCCCCCTACGATCCGACCAAAGCCCGGTTGCTACTAAAAGAAGCAGGGGTTGCACCAGGTACCACCATCAATCTGTGGGCGATGACCGTGCAACGCGCCTCCAACCCCAATGCGCGGATGTCCGCACAAATGATCCAACAGGATTGGGCCAAGGTCGGCATCAAAGCCAACATCGTCAGCTATGAGTGGGGCGAGTACATCAAACGCGCTAAAAATGGCGAACACGACGCAATGATTTACGGCTGGACCGGCGATAACGGCGACCCGGATAACTGGCTCGGCGTGCTCTACAGTTGTGCCGCGGTCAAGGGCAGCAACTATGCCAAATGGTGTAACCCGGCCTACGACAAGCTGGTGCAGCAAGCCAAGGTCAGCAATGATCGCGAGCAGCGTATCAAGTGGTATCAACAGGCGCAGAAAATCCTTAAGGAACAGGTACCTATAACGCCTATTGCGAACTCGACGGTTTTCCAGCCCCTGCGCAAGGAAGTGCGCGACTTCAAGATCAGCCCGTTTGGACTGACGCCCTTCTACGGCGTGAGTCTAGATAAGTAACATCAACGCCCCAACCGAGTGCGCTAGACGCCTCGGCTGGGCTTTTTTGGTGCGCACATTGCACCGAAAAAAACCATCAAATCGACGCATTTATGGCAAAACTTTCATAATTGCGACATTCCTGTACGTTCGTACCACTGTTTACCGCTCGTAACCGTTCAGCATCTTGCATTGGGTATGGCGCCTGCATAAGTATCCGCAGGCCGACTCACGAGGTCGCCCTCACCACCAAAAATGACAACAAATCATGAGGCCAACATGCTTAAACACGCAGTCCTTCCGTTATTAGTGAGCGCTGGCCTTATGGCCGCAGCCCCCGTAGCCCTGGCGGCAACTAACCTGGTGTTCTGCTCCGAAGGGAGCCCGGCCGGTTTCGACCCAGGCCAGTACACCACCGGAACAGACTTCGATGCCTCGGCCGAAACCATGTTCAACCGTCTGAGCCAGTTCGAGCGTGGCGGCACCGCCGTCGTTCCTGGCCTGGCCACCAGCTGGGATGTGTCGCCGGACGGCCTGACGTATACCTTCCACCTGCGCGAAGGCGTCAAGTTCCACACCACCCCGTACTTCAAGCCTACTCGTGAATTCTCGGCTGACGACGTACTGTTCACCTTCAACCGGATGATCAACAAAGACGATCCGTTCCGTAAGGCCTACCCCACCGAGTTCCCGTACTTCACGGACATGGGGATGGACACCAACATCAAGAACATCGAGAAAGTCGATGATCACACCGTCAAGTTCACCCTTGGCACCGTGGACGCGGCTTTCATCCAGAACCTGGCCATGAGCTTTGCTTCGATCCAGTCCGCTGAATATGCCGCGCAATTGTTGAAGGAAGGCAAACCCGCCGACATCAACCAGAAGCCGGTCGGCACTGGCCCGTTCGTGTTCAAGAGCTACCAGAAAGATTCGAACATTCGTTACACCGGCAACAAGGACTACTGGAAACCTGAAGACGTGAAGATCGACAACCTGATCTTCGCCATCACCACTGACCCGTCGGTGCGTATCCAGAAGCTCAAGAAAAACGAATGCCAGATCACTCTGTTCCCACGTCCGGCCGACCTAAAGGCGCTGGGCGAAGACAAAGACCTGAAGCTGCCGCACCAGGCCGGTTTCAACCTGGGCTATGTGGCCTACAACGTGATGGACAAGGTCAAGGGCAGCGACCAGCCTAACCCGCTGGCTGACCTGCGCGTACGCCAGGCGCTGGACATGGCGGTGAACAAGCAGCAGATCATTGACTCCGTGTACCAGGGCGCCGGCCAACTGGCCGTCAACGCCATGCCGCCGACCCAATGGTCCTACGACACCAGCATCAAGGACGCTAAGTACGACCCAGAGAAAGCCAAGGCGCTGCTCAAGGAAGCCGGCGTCAAGGAAGGTACCGAAATCGTCCTGTGGGCCATGCCGGTTCAGCGTCCGTACAACCCGAACGCCAAGCTGATGGCTGAGATGCTGCAGAACGACTGGTCCAAGATCGGCCTGAAGGTCAAGATCACCAGCTACGAATGGGGCGAGTACATCAAGCGTTCCAAAGGCGGCGAGAACCAGGCCATGATCATTGGCTGGAGCGGCGACAATGGTGACCCGGACAACTGGCTGAACGTGCTGTTCGGCTGCGACTCGCTGTCGGGCAACAACTTCTCCAAGTGGTGCGACAAGAAATTCGACGGCATCGTGAAAGAAGCCAAGGCCACATCGGATGTCGCCAAACGCACCGAGCTGTACAAGCAGGCGCAACATATCCTCAAAGATGCAGTCCCGATGACACCTATCGCGCACTCGACGGTGTATCAACCCATGCGTAATACCGTACAGGACTTCAAGATCAGCCCATTTGGCTTGAACTCCTTCTACGGCGTTAGCGTAAGCGGCAAGTAAGGATCAATAACGGCGACGTTTCACAACGTCGCCGTTATTCCATCCGCCAGGGCCATAGGAAACAGACCACATTTGTAAGCGTTGCCGTCCTACAGCAACGAACTGCGCCTTGTGTCTCCGTTACCTACAAGTCCAGTCAGAATTGGCGCATTTACTGCAAGGTCCGCGTCCCATAACGTCGTAGGACAGCAGAGGCATCACTCTGGGAAATGGCACTTGCTGTGCGTGGGATCAGTGATGTCTTCCTGGCCATGGCCAGCGGGAGGGTTGCTGTTGATAACTACAAACAAGGATCGGGATCGTCATGCGCCATACCACTGTTCTATCCGCGATGTTTGCCACCAGCCTGCTGGCCGTGGCCACGATGGGCCAGGCCGCCGAAAAGAAGAGCCTGGTGTTCTGCTCCGAAGGCAGCCCGGCAGGGTTTGACACTGCGCAATACACCACGGCCACCGACAACGATGCGGCAGAGCCTTTGTACAATCGCCTGGTTGAATTCGAAAAAGGCGCGACCGACGTAGTACCTGGGCTGGCGACCAAATGGGATATTTCGCCAGATGGCCTGACCTACACCTTCCACCTGCGTGAGGGGGTGAAGTTCCACAGCAACAAGGAATTCAAGCCGACGCGCGACTTCAACGCCGACGACGTGCTGTTCACCTTCAACCGCATGCTTGACCCCGAGCATCCATTCCGCAAGGCCTACCCTACCGAGTTTCCGTACTTCAACGGGATGAGCCTGAACAAGAATATCGCCAAGGTCGAAAAAACCGACCCGCACACGGTGGTGATGACCTTGAACACGGTCGATGCCGCGTTCGTACAGAACATCGCCATGAGTTTCGCTGCAATCCTGTCCGCCGAATACGCCGAGCAGTTGCTCAAGCAAGGCAAGCCCAGCGACATCAACCAGAAGCCGATCGGCACTGGCCCATTTGTGTTCCAGCGTTACCAGAAAGACTCGCAGATACGTTACGTGGGCAACAAACAGTACTGGGACCCGAGCCGCGTCAAGCTGGACCAACTGATCTTCGCCATCAACACCGACGCCTCGGTACGGGTGCAGAAGCTCAAGGCCGGCGAATGCCAGGTCACCCTGCATCCGCGCCCCGCCGATGTAGACGCGCTGAAGGCCGACCCGAACCTGCAACTGCTGACCAAGCCTGGCTTCAACCTCGGCTACATCGCCTACAACGTGCGCCACAAGCCGTTCGACCAGCTTGAAGTGCGCCAGGCGCTGGACATGGCGGTGAACAAGCAGAGCATCCTCAACGCTGTGTACCAGGGCGCAGGGCAACTGGCGGTCAACGCCATGCCGCCGACACAGTGGTCCTACGACGACAGCATCAAGGACGCCGCCTACAACCCGGAAAAAGCCAAGGAGCTGCTCAAGGCCGCCGGCGTCAAGGAAGGCACCGAGATCACCCTGTGGGCGATGCCGGTACAACGTCCGTACAACCCCAACGCCAAGCTGATGGCCGAGATGCTGCAGAACGATTGGGCCAAGATCGGCCTGAAAGTCAAAATCGTCAGCTACGAATGGGGCGAGTACATCAAGCGCACCAAGAACGGTGAGCATGATGTCAGCCTGATTGGCTGGACCGGCGACAACGGTGATCCGGACAACTGGTTGGGCACCCTCTACAGCTGCGACGCCATCGGCGGGAACAACTACTCCATGTGGTGTGACCCGGCGTACGACAAGCTGATCAAGCAAGCCAAGGTCGTGACCGACCGCGAACAAAGGACTGTTCTATACAAACAGGCGCAGCAACTGCTCAAGCAGCAGGTGCCGATCACGCCAGTCGCCCACTCGACGGTCAACCAGCCGTTAAGCGCCAAAGTCGAAGGTTTCAAGGTGAGCCCCTTCGGCCGCAACGTGTTCTCGGGCGTCAGCATTACCCCATAAGAAAATAACCGGATTGCGGGGAGCGAAGTTCGCTTCCCGGCAAACGCGCAGGCTTTTGTTGGGAAAATTCCTACGCCAAACGTTTGCACAGGCTTGAACGAGTTCCACACCCAATAGCCGGTTCACCTAAAAAGACCGGCATTAAAAAAGAGAACCAAAGGAGCTTCACCCATGAAACTGAGCAGCAAAGCGCTTCTGGCCCTCGCCATCAGCAGCATCACGGCAACCGCCTACGCTGAAACGCAAAGCCAGGACTTCGTTCCTACCACGTTGGCCGGCACCAGCGCCCAAAGCGAGGCTAAAGGCTTCGTTGAAGACTTCAGCCTTGGCGGCACCACACGTAACTGGTACTCCCATGAAAGCAAATACCGTGGGGGCACCTTCGCGTACCAGAAGCATGGCCAGACCCTGACCGACCGTAACCGTACCAACTGGGTACAGGGCACCATCCTCAAAGCCAGCTCGGGTTTCACCCAGGGCACCGTCGGCGTCAAGACCGAAGTAGCGGTTTACAACGCTCTGGTACTGGACCGCAGCAAGCGTGATATCAAGGGCGGCTCCAACCGTACCCTGGCGGACTCCAACGGTGACGCCGTAGACCAGTGGAGCAAACTGGGCCTGGCCAACGTGCAGTTCCGCGTGTCCAACACCACCTTGACCGCCGGTCGCCAGAACTTCAGCAGCGGCATCGTCGACACCATCGGCAACCGTGCCCTGCCTTCAAGCTTCCAGGGTGTGAGCTTCAACAGCGAAGAGTTCAGCAACCTGTCGTTCCAGGGCGGCGTGTTTGACCGCGTTTCGCCACGTAGCGAACAGAGCCTGTCGAAATTCCGCTCCGAATACACCAACAGCGCAAAGGTTGAAACCGACAAGGTCTATACCCTGGGCGCCAACTACCAGCCATTCAAGAGCCTGAAGACCAGCTTCTTCGGCGCCAACGTCAAGGATTTCTGGAACCAGTACTACTTCGGCGCTACCCATGAACTGGGTGACAGCCAGCAACTGGCGCTGACCACCGGTTTCAACTACTACAAGACCGTCGATGAAGGCAAAAAGCTGATGGGGGATATCGACAACGATACCTACTCCCTGTCTTTTGGCCTGACTCACCAGGCCCACAGCCTGACCTTCGCCTACCAGGCCGTGAACGGTAACGAGTACTTCGACTACCTGCACGAAACCAACGGTATCTACCTGGCCAACTCCCTGACGTCCGACTTCAACGGCCCGAACGAGAAATCGTTCCAGATCGCCTACGCCATCAATATGGCCGAATACGGCGTGCCAGGCCTTAAGTTCAACGCCTACTCCGCTCGCGGCTGGGGCATCGACGGCACCCACTACACCGGTAACCGCGGTGTAGTCGGCAAAGGTTACGACGGCATCCAGTCCCAGGACGGCGAGAAGCACCAGGAATACGGTATCGGCGCTTCCTACGCGGTCCAGAGCGGCCCGCTCAAGGCCACCGCAATTCGTGCCACCTACGTTGAACACCGTGGCAGCGAGTTCCAATCCGACGGCAGCATCAAAGAGTTCCGTCTGGTCACCACCATCCCATTCAACATCCTTTAATTAGCGCCAGGCAGGCGGCGGACTCAGGACGAGTTCGCCGTCTACGCTTTTCTGGTTCCATCGATTGCAGAGGGCTCTGAATGAAAATGCTCCCGCTACAAGCCGCCATGGCTGCCGCGCTGTTGAGCGTGGCGATCGGCGTTTCGGCCAAACCGCTGGTGGTGTGCACCGAAGCCAGCCCGGAAGGTTTCGACCCGGTCCTGTACACCACCGCCGTGACCGCCGATGCCGCCGCTGAAACCATGTTCAACCGTCTGGTGGATTTCAAGCCCGGCACCACCGAAGTGGTTCCCGCCCTGGCTAAAGACCTGCCGGAAATCAGCGCCGATGGCCTGACCTACACCTTCCACCTGCGTGACGACATCAAGTTCCACACCACCGACTATTTCAAACCCACGCGCAACCTGAACGCCGACGATGTGCTTTGGAGCTTCCAGCGCCAGCTGGACCCGAATCACCCTTGGCATAAAAAGTCCAACGTGGGCTACCCGTACTTCGAAAGCATGGGCTTCAAGGAACTGCTCAAGAGCGTAGAGAAGACCGACGATCACACCGTCGTCTTTACCCTGACTCGTCCTGAAGCTCCATTCCTGGCCGACCTGGCTATGGCGTTTTCCTCGATCCACTCCGCTGAATACGCCGACCAGTTGCTCAAATCTGGCAAGACCGATGACCTGAACGCCAAGCCGATCGGCACCGGGCCGTTCATCTTCACGCGTTACCAGAAAGATGCCCAAGTACGTTTCAAGGCCAACCCGGACTACTTCCGCGGCAAGCCGCCGGCCGACCCACTGATCCTGGCGATCACCGTCGACAACAACGTGCGCCTGCAGAAGCTCAAGGCCAACGAGTGCCAGATCGCGCTGTACCCCAAGCCCGATGACGTGCCGAGCGTCAAGGCTGACCCGAACCTGAAAGTCGATGAGCTGGCAGCCATGACCACCAGCTACACAGCCATGAACACCACCCACAAATACATGAGCGATGCGCGAGTACGTCACGCGATCAATATCGCGTTCGACAAGGCCGGCTACACCGACGCCCTGTACGGCAAAGGCAACGCGGTGGTCGGCACCGGCCCCTATCCGCCAACCTTGCTGGGCTTTAATGACAAGATCAAGAACCCGCCCCGCGACCTGGACAAGGCCCGCGCCCTGCTCAAGGAAGCCGGCGTGCCGGAAGGCACCGAGTTCACCCTGTTCACCCGCAACGGCGGCGGCCCGACCAACCCTAACCCGATGCTCGGCGCCCAGCGCATGCAGGCGGATCTGGCCCAGATCGGCTTGAAGGTCAATATCAAGGTCATGGAATGGGGCGAAATGCTCAAGCGCGCCAAAGCTGGCGAGCACGACATGGTTTCCGCCGGTTGGGCCGGGGATAACGGCGACCCGGATAACTTCCTCACCCCAAACCTGAGTTGCGATGCAGCGAAAAACGGCGAAAACTACGCCCGCTGGTGTAACAAAGAGTTTCAAGACTTGATCGACAAGGCCCGCGCCGACGCTGAACCCGCCGAACGCGCTGCACTCTATGAACAAGCTTTGGCCGTTTTCGAGAAGGACCAACCATGGATCCCCATGGCCTACCCGAAAATGTTTACCGCCATGCGCAAGAACGTCGAGGGTTATACCCAAAGCCCTCTGACTACTAATAACTTCGCCACCACCCAGGTGAAGTAAATAAGAAAAACGCTCGGCACCGTCGACATTGACGGTGCCGAACCTGCCTAACCGGCTGATTGAGGTACACACCAAGATGTTTAGTTTTATTGCCCGCCGATTGGGGTTATTGATCCCCACGTTCTTCGGCATCACGTTGCTGACCTTTGCGTTGATTCGCATGATTCCAGGCGACCCCGTAGAAGTCATGATGGGCGAGCGGCGGGTTGACCCCGAAATGCACGCCCAGGCAATGGAGCGCCTTGGCCTTAACAAGCCGCTGTATGCGCAATACCTGGATTACGTCGGCAAGCTCGCCCAGGGCGACCTTGGCGAATCGCTGCGCACCCGCACCAGCGTGTGGACCGAGTTCACCGCCCTTTTCCCGGCGACCCTGGAACTGTCCATGGCCGCCCTGTTGTTCGCCGGTATCCTGGGCCTGTTGGCCGGGGTGATCGCGGCACTCAAACGAGGATCCCTGTTCGACCATGGGGTGATGGGCATCTCCCTGGCGGGCTATTCGATGCCGATCTTCTGGTGGGGCCTGATCCTGATCATGTTCTTCTCGGTGAGCCTGGGCTGGACCCCGGTTTCCGGGCGTATCGACCTGCTCTACGACATCGAGCCGCGCACCGGTTTCATGTTGATCGACACCCTGCTGGCCGACGAGCCGGACGCGTTCTGGGACGCCCTGCACCACCTGATCCTGCCGGCTATCGTGCTGGGCACCATCCCGCTGGCGGTGATCGCACGGATGACCCGCTCATCGATGCTTGAAGTACTGCGCGAGGACTACATCCGCACCGCCAAGGCCAAGGGCCTGTCGCCGGCGCGCGTGGTATTCGTGCACGGCCTGCGCAACGCGCTGATCCCGGTACTGACCGTGGTCGGCCTGCAAGTCGGCACGCTGCTGGCCGGTGCGGTACTGACCGAAACCATCTTCTCGTGGCCCGGCATCGGCAAATGGCTGATCGAAGCCATTGGCGCGCGGGACTACCCGGTGGTGCAAAACGGCATTCTGCTGATCGCCTGCCTGGTGATCCTGGTGAACTTCGTGGTGGATATCCTCTACGGCTTCGCCAACCCACGCATCCGTCACCAGCGCTGAGATCATGACCATGACTACCTCTACTCCAGTGTCAGCAGTCGATCAGAGCCTGCTGTACCCGTCCCCGTACAAAGAATTCTGGCAAGCCTTCTCCAAGAACAAAGGCGCGGTTGCCGGCCTGCTGTTCATGTTGCTAATCGTGTTCTGCGCGATCTTCGCCCCCTGGGTTGCCCCGCATAACCCCAGCGAGCAATACCGTGACTTCCTGCTGACCCCGCCCGCCTGGCTGGAAGGTGGGCAGATGCAGTTCCTGCTCGGCACCGACGAACTGGGGCGTGACTTGCTCTCGCGCCTGATCCAGGGTTCGCGCCTGTCGTTGCTGATCGGCTTGTCGTCGGTGGTGATGTCGCTGATCCCGGGCATCCTGCTGGGCCTGTTCGCCGGTTTTTTCCCGCGTTTGCTCGGCCCGACCATCATGCGTCTGATGGACATCATGCTGGCCCTGCCGTCGCTGCTGCTGGCCGTGGCGATTGTCGCCATCCTCGGCCCTGGCCTGATCAACACCGTGATCGCCATCGCTATCGTGTCGCTGCCGTCCTACGTGCGCCTGACCCGCGCCGCGGTAATGGGCGAACTGAACCGCGACTACGTGACCGCCGCCCGCCTTGCCGGCGCCGGCCTGCCACGCCTGATGTTCATCACCGTGCTGCCTAACTGCATGGCGCCGCTGATCGTACAGGCGACCTTGAGCTTTTCCTCGGCGATTCTCGATGCCGCGGCCCTGGGCTTCCTCGGCCTTGGCGTACAACCGCCAACCCCTGAGTGGGGCACCATGCTGGCTTCGGCCCGTGACTACATCGAACGCGCCTGGTGGGTCGTGAGCCTGCCTGGTTTGACCATTTTGCTCAGCGTGCTGGCAATCAACTTGATGGGTGACGGCCTGCGCGATGCGCTGGACCCGAAACTCAAGAACGCCGCCTGAGGAGATTCCCATGTCACTGTTAGAAATCAAGAATCTCAACGTCCGCTTCGGCGACAAGACTGCCGTGCCGGTGGTCGATGGCCTCGACATCTCCGTCGACAAAGGCGAAGTACTGGCGATTGTTGGCGAGTCGGGTTCGGGTAAATCCGTGACCATGATGGCGCTGATGGGCCTGATCGAGCACCCCGGCATCGTCACCGCCGACGCCCTGAACTTCGACGGCAAGGACATGCTCAAGCTGAGCAACCGCCAGCGCCGCCAGATCGTCGGCAAAGACCTGGCGATGGTGTTCCAGGACCCGATGACCGCGCTGAACCCCAGCTACACCGTGGGTTTCCAGATCGAAGAAGTGCTGCGCTTGCATTTGAAAATGTCCGGCAAACAAGCGCGCAAGCGGGCTATCGAACTGCTGGAAAAAGTCGAGATCCCAGGCGCTGCCAGCCGTATGGATGCCTACCCGCACCAATTGTCCGGCGGTATGAGCCAACGTGTTGCGATCGCCATGGCGATTGCCGGCGAACCGAAACTGCTGATCGCCGATGAACCGACCACTGCGTTGGACGTGACCATCCAGGCGCAGATCATGGAACTGCTGCTGGCCCTGCAAAAAGAGCAGAACATGGGCCTGGTGCTGATCACTCACGACCTCGCGGTAGTGGCTGAAACCGCCCAGCGCGTATGCGTGATGTACGCAGGCCAAGCGGTGGAAGTCGGCCAGGTGCCGCAACTGTTCGACATTCCGGCGCACCCGTACAGCGAAGCGCTGCTCAAGGCGATCCCGGAGCACAGCCTCGGCGCCACGCGCCTGGCCACGCTGCCGGGCATCGTTCCCGGCCGCTATGACCGTCCGCAGGGCTGCTTGCTGTCACCGCGCTGCCCGTATGTCCAGGACTCCTGCCGCGCCCAGCGTCCAAGCCTTGATCCGAAAAGCAACAGCCTCGCCCGCTGCTTCTACCCGCTGAACCAGGAGGTGGCGTAATGGCCGTCGTACTTACCGCCCGCGACCTCACCCGTCACTATGAAGTGTCCCGTGGCCTGTTCAAGGGCCACGCCACCGTGCGTGCTCTCAATGGCGTGTCCTTTGAGCTGGAAGCCGGCAAGACCCTCGCGGTTGTGGGCGAGTCGGGTTGCGGCAAATCCACCCTGGCCCGTGCCCTCACGCTGATTGAAGAGCCGTCTTCGGGCTCCTTGAAAATTGCCGGCCAGGAAGTGGCCGGTGCCGACAAGGCCCAGCGCAAGCAATTGCGTAAAGACGTGCAGATGGTTTTCCAAAGCCCGTATGCGTCGTTGAACCCACGCCAGAAAGTCGGTGATCAACTGGCGGAGCCGTTGCTGATCAACACCAACCTGTCCGCCGCCGAGCGCCGCGAAAAAGTCCAGGCGATGATGAAGCAAGTGGGCCTGCGCCCTGAGCATTATCAGCGCTACCCGCACATGTTCTCCGGTGGTCAGCGCCAACGTATCGCACTGGCCAGGGCGATGATGCTGCAACCCAAAGTGTTGGTGGCGGACGAACCGACCTCGGCGCTGGACGTGTCGATCCAGGCCCAGGTGCTCAACCTGTTCATGGATTTGCAGCAGGAATTCAACACCGCCTACGTGTTCATCTCCCACAACCTGGCAGTGGTGCAACACGTCGCCGACGACGTGATGGTGATGTACCTCGGCCGCCCGGTGGAAGTAGGCCCCAAGGAAGACATCTACGCCCGCCCGCTGCACCCGTACACGCAGGCGCTGCTGTCGGCCACACCGACCATTCACCCGGATCCGAACAAGCCGAAGATCAAAATCGTCGGCGAACTGCCCAACCCGCTGAACCCGCCACCTGGCTGCGCGTTCCACAAGCGCTGCCCGTATGCGACCGAGCGCTGCAGCAGCGAGGAGCCGCTGTTGCGACCATTGGATAACCGGCAGGTGGCTTGCCACTACGCGGAGCAATTCGTGGCCTGACGCCTCCCTTGTAGGAACTGCAGCTTCAATGAGTTCCATCGCCCTTCCCGCCAGATTGCGCATCAGTCTGGCCGGAGGGGCTTTTTTTTGCGCATTTGTAGCAAAGAAAATACAGATGGACCTGCGCCTTTCAATGCCTCCGGCCTTGAAAACATTGCGCCAGAGCCCTCTGGAAAGTGTATAGATTGTAAATGCAATTTACTTTTGTTTGAGAATCAATACCATCAAGGCGCAAAGAGGGCGCTGGATACTGGCTGCCAAGCCACGGTTGGCTACGCGAAAAATTCAGACGCCTCTCGTTCAATCGCCCCTCGTAAAGGACTTTGTGGACATGTCGTCTCAATTCAGGCTCAGCCATCTATCGCTGGCGTTTATCGCTACCCTCTCGTCTCCCGCGCTGCTGGCGGAGAGTGTGGAAAAAGAGCGCGATAAAGTGCCGATCGAAGCGACAGACCTGCCTGTAGATGGCACGCCCCAAGCCTTGGTGTTGGGCGAGACGCGCGTGCTGGGCACCGCTGCTGAAGAACTCAAGCAAGCGCCCGGCGTGTCGATCATCACCGCCGAAGACATCAAGAAACGCCCGCCCAGCAACGACCTGTCGGAGATCATCCGCCGCGAGCCAGGCGTCAACCTGACCGGCAACAGTTCCAGCGGCAGCCGTGGCAATAACCGTCAGATCGACCTACGCGGAATGGGCCCGGAAAACACCCTGATCCTGATCGATGGCAAACCCTCCACCTCACGCAACGCCGTGCGTTATGGCTGGAGCGGTGACCGTGATACCCGTGGCGAAACCAACTGGGTGCCGGCCGAAGAAGTCGAGCGCATCGAAATCCTGCGCGGCCCGGCCGCCGCTCGTTATGGCTCCGGGGCCATGGGCGGGGTGATCAACATCATCACCAAACGCCCGACCGATCAATTGCACGGTTCGCTGACCGCCTACACCGCCTTCCCCGAAAACGATGCCGAAGGCGCGAGCAAGCGCACCAACTTCAACCTCAGCGGCCCGTTGACCGACACTCTGGCATTCCGCGTCTATGGCGGCCTGAACAAGACCGACGCGGATGACGCCGACATCAACCGCGCAGCTCAAGCGACGCCTGATTCTTTGGTCGCTGGCCGCGAGGGCGTGCGCAATAAAGACGTCAATGGCTTGCTGAGCTGGCAATTCACCCCCGAGCAAACACTCGACCTGGAAGCCAGCTACAGCCGCCAGGGTAATATTTTTGCCGGCGATACCATGCTCAACGGAGGTGGCGCATTCGTTGAAAGCCTGGTGGGCAAGGAAACCAGTGTGATTCAACGCAGCAGCTTCTCTGCAACCCACCGTGGTGAATTTGACTGGGGCTCGACCCTGGCCTCGCTGACCCACGACCTGACCCGCAATGAGCGTCTCAACGAAGGCCTGGCCGGATCCGGCGAGGGCGCGCCTTCGGCCAGCGCCGGGCGTTTCGAATCACGCCTGCGTAACACCCGGGCCACCGCCGAGGTCAACCTGCCCCTGAGCTTCGGTGCCGAACAGGTCCTGACCCTGGGCAGCGAATACCTCTACGAGTCGATGAACGATCCAGGCTCGTTGCGCCCGCAAACTTATGACCCGGGCACCGGCGGCGTCCCCGCCATCCCCGGCGTCAGCCGCAACAGCACCAAGACCACCGCATCGAGCTATGCCTTGTTTGCCGAGGACAACATCGAACTGGGCAGCAAGACCATCATCACCCCTGGCCTGCGCTACGACGACCATGAAGAATTCGGCGGCAACTGGAGCCCCAGCTTCAACGCCTCGCACCAGTTGACCGATGAACTGAGCCTCAAGGGCGGTATCGCCCGTGCCTACAAGACCCCCAACCTGTACCAGTCCAACCCGAACTACTTGCTGTACAGCCGTGGCAATGGCTGCAACGCCAGCGAAGCCAATATGGGCGGTTGTTACCTGGTGGGTAATCGCGACCTGAAGCCGGAAATCAGCGTCAACAAGGAAATCGGCCTGGCCTTCGACAAGGGTACCTGGCGTACCAGCGCGACGTACTTCCGTAATGACTACAAGAACAAGATCAATGCCAGTAACGAGGCGGCTTTCCGCCTGGGCAATGGTCGCCGCGTACTGGAGTGGGAAAACAGCGGGCCCGCGTTGGTCCAGGGGGTTGAAGGCAACCTGTTCGTAAGCCTGCGCAGCGATCTGGACTGGAACACCAACCTGACCTACATGATCGACTCCAAGGACAAAGACACCGGCGAGCCGTTGAGCATCATCCCCAAGTACACCGTCAACACCACGCTGGACTGGCAAGCCACCGACAAGCTGTCCTTCCAGGTCAGCGGCACCTACTACGGCAAGCAGGAAGCGCCGACACTCAACTCACGCAGTGCCAACAGCTATGACCGCAGCGCCCAGCAGGATGTCGACCCGTATGGGCTGATGGGACTGAGCAGTGGTTATGAGTTCAGCAAAAACTTGAGCGTGCGTGTCGGTATCAACAACCTGCTGGACAAGCGCCTGTCGCGCAAAGGCAATGCCGAGGATGCCGGTGCACAGACCTATAACGAGCCGGGCCGGGCTTATTTCGCGTCGGTGACCACCTCGTTCTAAGTCACCGCCGGAGGTCTGAAAAGCGCCTTCCGCCAGCTATAGCCTGACGGGAGGCGCGTTCTTTTCAGCAAGCCTACGTCTGGCTGTCGCCTTCATCTGCGTCGTCGCTGTCAGGCTCGTCGGTAGTCGAGTCATCATCACCCTCGCTGCCGCCCTGGCCTTGATCGCCTGGTTCGGCTTCGGACTTGGCCAACTGCAAGTCCGATGCCTGGCCACTCGTCACCACCCCTACGCTCTGCACCGGGTTATGCGCCCAGGCCGTCGACATCCCCAACGACAACAGCACCAGCACCTTCATCAACAGCACTACGCGTTGAAAAATACTCATGGTTGATTCCGTCCAGTCAGTAAATAAGACCCGCACGGCAGTCATTAACTGCCACCAGCGTTTACGCTAGTCGCGATGCCGGATTACCGCCAATCTCCAGCCTTTTGGAGATCAAAATGTGGGAGGGGCTTGCTCCCGATTGCGGAGTGTCAGAGCCCAATACACTGGCTGACACACCGCTATCGGGGGCAAGCCCCCTCCCACATTCTCTGAAACGCTCAGACCTTAGTGGTGTTCGCGGGTCGCGCGGAATTTCACATCCGGCCAGCGCTCTTCCATCAACGCCAGGTTGACCCGGGTCGGCGCCAGGTAGGTCAGGTGACCACCGCCGTCGACCGCGAGGTTTTCCACCGCCTTGTTGGAGAACTCTTCCAGCTTCTTCTTATCGCTGCACTCGATCCAGCGCGCCGAATACACGGTGATCGGCTCGTAGGAGCACTCCACTTTGTATTCCTCTTTCAAGCGACTGGCGACCACGTCGAACTGCAGCACACCCACGGCGCCGAGGATGATGTCGTTGCTGCGCTCGGGGAAGAACACTTGGGTGGCACCTTCTTCGGCCAATTGCTGCAAGCCTTGGCGCAGTTGCTTGGACTTGAGCGGGTCGCGCAGGCGCACGCGGCGGAACAGTTCCGGGGCGAAGTGCGGGATACCGGTAAAGCCCAGCGCTTCGCCTTCGGTGAAGGTGTCACCGATCTGGATGGTGCCGTGGTTGTGCAGGCCGATGATGTCGCCGGCGTAGGCTTCTTCGAGCTGTTCACGCTCGGAGGAGAAGAACGTCAGGGCGTCGCCGATGCGCACGTCCTTACCGGTACGCACGTGGCGCATCTTCATGCCTTTTTCGTATTTGCCGGAGCAGATGCGCATGAAGGCAATACGGTCACGGTGTTTCGGGTCCATGTTCGCCTGGATCTTGAACACGAAGCCGGTGAATTTCTCTTCAACCGGTTCCACGGTGCGCTCGTTGGCGACACGCGCCAGCGGGCGCGGGGCCCAGTCCACTACCGCGTCGAGCACGTGGTCGACGCCGAAGTTGCCCAAGGCGGTACCGAAGAACACCGGGGTCAACTGGCCGTCGAGGAATTCCTGCTGGTTGAATTCGTGGCAGGCGCCCTGCACCAGTTCCAGCTGGTCGACGAAACGGTCGTACTCGTCACCCAGATGGGCGCGGGCTTCGTCCGAGTCGAGCTTTTCAATGATCTTGGTTTCGGTACGTTCGTGACCATGGCCGGCGGTGTAGACAATGATGTAGTCGTCGGCCAGGTGGTACACGCCCTTGAAGTCGCGGTAGCAACCAATCGGCCAGGTGATCGGCGCGGCCTTGATCTTCAGGACGGCTTCGATTTCATCCAGCAACTCGATCGGGTCGCGGATATCACGGTCGAGTTTGTTGATGAAGCTGACGATCGGCGTGTCACGCAGGCGGCAAACGTCCATCAGCGCAATGGTACGTGGCTCAACGCCCTTACCGCCGTCGAGGACCATCAATGCCGAGTCCACCGCCGTCAGGGTGCGGTAGGTATCTTCGGAGAAGTCTTCGTGGCCCGGGGTGTCGAGCAGGTTGACCATGTGGTCGCGATACGGGAATTGCATGACCGACGTGGTAATGGAAATACCCCGTTGTTTTTCCATCTCCATCCAGTCGGATGTGGCATGGCGGTCGGATTTGCGCGATTTCACCGTGCCGGCTACCGCGATCGCCTTGCCCATCAGCAACAGCTTTTCGGTGATGGTGGTTTTACCGGCATCGGGGTGGGAAATAATGGCGAAAGTGCGGCGTTTCGCGACTTCGGCGGCCTGGTGGGTCATGGGAAATCGCCTGGCAGGTGAGTCAAAAAAGGGCGGCGAGTATAGCGCAAACGAGGGGGTACGGACCACCGTTGAGCCCATTGGGGGTGGCTAAATGCGCCCAAGTGTGGAACCTTTTAAAAGGTCGAGACGTCCACTCCCCTGCTACCGCACTCGGAACAGGGGCTGAAATATCAGCAAGTTAGCCTGACGAGGCTGCGCTCATGGCTTGATCGCATACTGCATTGCCAGTATCGGCGAGCTGCTTTTCGCGAACCTATTCGCCGACAGCCAGGAATGGCATTGCCGCCGGAGAATGTGTTCGCCGACAAAAGAAAAAAAGGAGTCCGCCTGTGGCTATTCGCTATGGCAAAGGGCTGATAGGAGGCGCGGTTGTCGTCGCGCTCCTGGCCCTGCTGGTCCACTGGATCGGCATCAACACGATCGAACTGTACCGCGACGATTTGTTGTTTTACCTGCAAGCTCACCTGATTCTTGTCCTAGTCTCCATGCTGGCAGCCCTGATTGTGGGCATCCCCGCTGGTATCCTGCTCAGCCGACCCAACATGGTCGGGCGTGCAGAACGTTTCATGCAGATCTTCAACATCGGCAACACCGTCCCTCCCCTGGCTGTACTGGCCATCGCCCTCGGCGTCCTCGGCATCGGCAGCGGCCCGGCCATCTTCGCGCTGTTTCTCGCTTCCCTCCTGCCCATCGTGCGTAACACCTACGAAGGCTTGAAAAACGTCCAGGGTTCCCTCAAGGAAGCCGCCACCGGCATCGGCATGACGCCGCGTCAGGTGCTGTTTCGCGTGGAACTGCCCAACGCAGTGCCGATCATCATCGGCGGTGTACGTGTGGCCCTGGCGATCAACGTCGGCACCGCGCCACTGGCGTTCCTGATTGGTGCCAACAGCCTGGGCAGCCTGATCTTCCCCGGCATTGCCCTGAACAACCAGCCGCAACTGCTGCTCGGCGCTGCATGCACCGCGCTGCTGGCATTGCTGCTTGACGGCCTGGTGACCATGGCCAGCCGCCTCTGGCTGGAACGCGGGTTGCGCCCGTCTTAACGCCAGGAAAGGAATCGACATGAAAAAACTAAGCTTGATATTAGGCTGCGTCCTGCTGTTTGCAGGTATTGCGCAAGCCGCTGAAAAACCGGTGATTCGCATTGGCGCCCGGGTGTTCACCGAGCAGACCCTGCTCGCCGAAATCACCTCCCAGTACCTGCGCACCAAGGGTTACGACGCCCGTGTGACGGGTGGCCTGGGCAGCAACCTGGCACGCAGTGCCCAGGAAAGCGGGCAACTGGATCTGATCTGGGAATACACCGGCGTATCGCTGGTGGCCTATAACCACATCGACGAGAAGCTCGACAGCGAACAGTCCTACGCCCGGGTGAAAGAACTCGACGCGAAAAAAGGCTTGGTCTGGCTCTCGCCGTCGAAATTCAGCAACACCTACGCGCTGGCACTGCCGGAAAACGTGGCCAAGGAATTTCCGCAGATCAACAGCATCAGCGACCTGACCAAAGCCCTGGCCGAGGACACCAAGGAAAACCGCCTGGTGGCCCTCGACACCGAGTTCGCCAACCGTTCCGACGGCATGGGCGGCATGGTCAAGTTGTATGACATGAACCTCACGCGCAAAAACACCCGGCAGATGGACGCTGGCCTGGTCTACACCGCCCTGCGTAATGGCCAGGTGTTTGCCGGTCTGGTCTACACCACCGATGGCCGCCTGAACGCGTTCAAATTGAAGCTGCTGGCCGACGACAAGCATTACTTCCCGGACTACACCGCAGCTCCGGTGATCCGTCAGGAATATCTCGACCAGCATCCTCAATTGGCCGCAGAGCTCAAGCCCTTGGCCGAGCTGTTCGACGACGCAACCATGCGCGAGCTGAATGCGCGGGTCGACGTCGACCACGAAAGCCCGTCCGCTGTCGCCGCCGATTTCCTGCGCCAACATCCGATCAACTAAGAAGGAGAAGACATGGAATTTTTGAACGCCTTTTCCCATCTTGATTGGGCCCAAGTCCTGCACCTGACCTGGCAGCACATCACCCTGGTCGGCATCGCCGTGATCCTCGCGATCTTTATCGGCGTGCCCCTGGGTATTCTGATGACGCGCTTCCCAACCCTCGCAGGTCCCTTGCAAGCCAGCGCCACGGTGTTGCTGACCGTGCCATCCATTGCGCTGTTCGGGCTGCTGTTGCCGTTCTACTCCAAGTTCGGCCAGGGCCTGGGGCCGATGCCGGCGATCACCGCCGTGTTCCTGTACTCCCTGCTGCCAATCATGCGTAACACCTACCTGGCCCTCACCGGCGTTGAGCCAGGCATTCGCGAGGCCGCCAAAGGCATCGGCATGACCTTCGGCCAGCGCCTGCGCATGGTCGAACTGCCGATTGCCGTGCCGGTGATCCTCGCTGGCGTGCGCACCGCCGTCGTGATGAATATCGGTGTGATGACCATCGCCGCCACCATCGGTGCCGGTGGCCTGGGTGTACTTATTCTGGCTTCCATCAGCCGCAGCGATATGTCGATGCTGATTGTCGGCGCCGTGCTGGTCAGTCTCCTGGCCATCTTCGCCGACCTGCTTCTGCAATGGCTGCAACGCTCGCTGACTCCAAAAGGATTGCTCAAATGATCGAACTTCAAAACCTGTCCAAGACTTTTCAAAGCAACGGCAAGACTGTCACCGCCGTCAACGATGTAAGCCTGACCGTCAACGAAGGCGAAATTTGCGTATTCCTGGGGCCCTCGGGCTGCGGCAAGAGCACCACGCTGAAGATGATCAACCGCCTGATCAAGCCCTCCTCGGGCAAGATCCTGATCAACGGTGAAGACACCACTGACCTGGACGAAGTGACCCTGCGTCGCAACATCGGCTATGTAATCCAGCAGATCGGCCTGTTTCCCAACATGACCATCGAGGAAAACATCGTGGTCGTGCCCAAGCTGCTCGGTTGGGACAAGCAAAAATGCCACGACCGCGCCCGCGAACTGATGAGCATGATCAAGCTGGAACCCAAGCAGTACCTGCATCGCTACCCACGTGAGCTGTCCGGTGGCCAGCAACAGCGTATCGGCGTGATCCGTGCGCTGGCGGCTGATGCGCCGCTGTTGCTGATGGATGAGCCGTTCGGCGCGGTCGACCCGATCAACCGCGAGATGATCCAGAACGAGTTCTTCGAGATGCAGCGCGCGCTGAACAAGACCGTGATCATGGTCAGCCACGACATCGACGAAGCCATCAAGCTGGGTGACAAGATCGCCATCTTCCGTGCCGGCAAGCTGCTGCAGATCGACCACCCGGACACGCTGCTGGCACACCCGGCCGATGAGTTCGTGAGCAACTTCGTGGGCCAGGACAGCACGCTCAAGCGCCTGCTATTGGTGAAGGCCGAAGACGCGGCGGACAACGCCCCGTCGGTCAGCCCGGAAACCCCGGTGGCCGATGCGCTGGAGCTGATGGACGAGCACGACCGCCGCTACGTGGTGGTCACCTGTGCCGAGAACAAGGCACTGGGTTATGTACGCCGTCGCGATTTGCACCGTCAGACCGGTACCTGCGGCCAGTACCTGCGCGAGTTCAACGCCACGGCAGCCTATGACGAACACTTGCGCATCCTGCTGTCGCGCATGTACGAGTTCAACCGCTCGTGGTTGCCGGTGATGGATGCCGAGCGGGTGTTCCTGGGTGAAGTGACTCAGGAGTCGATTGCCGAGTACCTGAGCTCTGGCAAGTCCCGTGGGGGCAAGACCAGTATTGTCTCGCCGGCCGAGACCGCCCTGGCCTGACCTGATACAACAGGGATAAAAATGTGGGAGGGGGCTTGCTCCCGATAGCGGTGAATCAGTGACTGAGAAGTGACTGACACACCGCTATCGGGAGCAAGCCCCCTCCCACATTTGCCCCTCGGTGAGTCAGGGAAATGTCCTCAATTCCCACTCAGCGGGGAACATCAATCCGTCACACCGGTCGGTTACATAAGTAGCTGGACTGGGTCCCGCGACGAACGCGTGCAAAAACGCGACATTTTTAGTTGATCCCACGCCCATCAAGCCCTAAAGTTCGCGCCGAACGTCCATGCTGGAAACGATCCATCCGGCTCAAGTACTGACGACGAGACAGCAAGGCCAAGGGAAGCTTATCCCGTGGCCTTTTTGCTTTCGGCGACATGCCTTGGGAAGTAGGCGAACCAAAGTGGGGATACGGAGGACGTTCATTTGCACCCATTGATCAATACAGTTTGCCCTTAGGAGTTCCCCAGCATGTCGATCAACGTCGAAGATTATTTCGCGCGCGCCACCTTTGACAAAATGAAGGCGTTCGCCGACAAGCAAGAAACCCCGTTCGTGGTGATCGATACCGCGATGATCAGCCAGGCCTACGATGACCTGCGCGCCGGTTTCGAATTCGCCAAAGTGTATTACGCCGTCAAGGCCAACCCGGCCGTGGAGATCATCGACCTGTTGAAAGACAAGGGTTCGAGCTTCGACATCGCCTCGATCTACGAGCTGGACAAGGTCATGGACCGCGGCGTCAGCGCCGACCGTATCAGCTACGGCAACACCATCAAGAAATCCAAGGACATCCGCTACTTCTACGAGAAGGGCGTGCGCCTGTTCTCCACCGACTCCGAAGCCGACCTGCGCAACATCGCCAAGGCCGCGCCGGGCTCGAAAGTGTATGTGCGCATCCTCACCGAAGGCTCGACCACGGCCGACTGGCCTTTGTCGCGCAAATTCGGCTGCCAGACCGACATGGCCATGGACCTGCTGATCCTCGCCCGCGACCTGGGCCTGGTGCCTTACGGCATCTCGTTCCACGTTGGCTCGCAACAGCGCGACATCAGCGTGTGGGACGCGGCCATCGCCAAGGTCAAGGTGATCTTCGAGCGTTTGAAAGAAGAAGACGGCATCGAACTGAAGCTGATCAACATGGGCGGCGGCTTCCCGGCCAACTACATCACTCGCACCAACAGCCTGGAAACCTACGCCGAAGAAATCATCCGCTTCCTCAAGGAAGACTTCGGCGACGACCTGCCGGAAATCATCCTGGAGCCAGGCCGTTCGCTGATCGCCAACGCCGGTATCCTGGTGAGCGAAGTGGTGCTGGTGGCCCGTAAGTCGCGTACCGCCGTCGAGCGTTGGGTGTACACGGATGTGGGCAAGTTCTCCGGCCTGATCGAAACCATGGACGAAGCCATCAAGTTTCCGATCTGGACCGAGAAGAAGGGCGAGATGGAAGAAGTGGTCATTGCCGGCCCAACCTGCGACAGCGCCGACATCATGTACGAGAACTACAAGTACGGCCTACCGCTGAACCTGGCGATTGGTGATCGTTTGTACTGGCTGTCGACCGGTGCGTACACCACCAGCTACAGCGCGATTGAGTTCAATGGGTTCCCACCGTTGAAATCGTTCTACGTGTAAGAACGCCGCATATAAAAAACCCATGACAAGTCATGGGTTTTTTTTGGCTTCAGGAAAAGGTCGCGGCACGCTGTTGATAGGCATTGGCCATGGCGCGAATCTGCGGCTCATTGGCCAGCGCCAGCGCCTTGTGCGCCGTTCGCAGGAATTTGAGATTCCCATGCGCCAACGCCTTGCGCAGCCACTCCAGCGCAGCGTCGATTTGGCCTCTGTGCGCCAGCACCGCCGCATAACTGAACTGCCCCCGAAAATCCCCGGCTTCGGCGGAGCGCCGGTACCATTCAACGGCTGCCTCAAGATCCTTGGGGCAATACTGCCCATCTTCCAGATAACGCCCCAACAGATTCATCGACTTGGCGTGGCCCTGCTCTGCCGCCTGGCGATAAAGCGTCAGCGCCTGGGCCTGGTCTTGCACAACGCCACGGCCGGTCGCCAGCAGGTTGGCGTAGTTGTACTGGCCCCAATCCAGGCCGGTCTCTGCTGCCAGCCGGTATTGCCGCGCAGCTGCCGCTTCATCGACGGCGCAACCCCAACCATGCTCCAGGCAACGCCCGGCCATATTGCGCGCCATCACGTGCCCGCCCTGCGCCGCAATCTGGAACCAGCGCAGCGCCAGCGCTTCATCGCGTGCAATACCGCGCCCTTCCAGCAGGATCTGCCCGAGCAACGCCTGGGCATCGACCACGCCTTCCTTGGCTGCGATCAGAATCGCCTGGGCGGCGCGCACCGGGGAATCATCAAGCATGGACTGCAATTGCTCGACGTTGAGCACTTCCTGGCGACGCAATAAAAAGCCCATCTCAGACCTCGACCCAGCGGCGCAGGAGGTTGTGATAGGTGCCGGTGAGCTGGATCAGCGCCGGGTGCTCGGGCAAGTCGCGGCTCAGTTGCTGGATGGCGCCGTCCATTTCGAACAGCAAGGTGCGCTGGCTGTCTTCGCGCACCAGGCTTTGGGTCCAGAAGAACGAGGCATAGCGAGCACCACGGGTCACGGCGTTGACTTTATGCAGGCTGGAGCCGGGGTACAGCACCAGATCGCCGGCGGGGAGCTTGACCCGTTGCAGGCCGAAGGTGTCCTGGATCTCCAGTTCGCCGCCGTCGTACTCGTCGGGATCGCTGAAGAACAGCGTGGACGACAGGTCGGTGCGCACGCGCTCGTGGCTGCCTTTGGGCTGGCGCACCGCATTGTCGATATGGAAGTCAAAACTGCCACCTGCGGTATAGCAGTTGATCAGCGGCGGGAAGACCTTGTGCGGCAGCGCCGCCGACATGAACAGCGGGTTGCTCCACAACCGCTCCAGCATGGCTGCGCCGATTTCCTTGGCCAATGGGTGGCCTTCGGGCAATTGCAGGTTGTGCTTGGCTTTGGCGGACTGATGCCCGGCAGTGATTTTGCCATCGGCCCATTCGGCCTCTTCCAGGGCTTGGCGAATGCGCAGCACCTCCTCGCGAGAGAACAGGCCGGGAATGTGCAGCAACATGAGGCAATACCTGCGATCAGAGAGGCGCCAATGGTATTGATTCTTATCCGCCCTGTAAAACCCGGGACGAACGAGAACGCAAAATCCGTAACGAAAAAGTGTAAAGAATGTAAATTCGATGCGAATAGCAATATCTCTCAATTGATACAAAGTCTTGTTGGCCCTATATTCCGCGGCCTCACATCCTTGGGGAAGGGACACGTCATGTCGCGCACTACGCTAATAACAACCGCCAGTTCACCACGTATGCTGGCCTCGGCCATCGGCGTTGCCCTCAGCGCCAGCTCTGCCGCCCACCTGGCGCAGGCAGCAGAAAACACCGAGCAAAAAGGCGAGCGCAACCCTATCTCCCTCGGCGCCACCAACATTACCGGCCAGGACCAGGACAACACCTCCTATCAGGTGGAAAAAGCCTCGTCGCAGAAATACACCGCGCCGCTGGTGGACACACCGCGTTCGGTCACCGTGGTGCCGCAACAAGTACTCAAGGACACTGCCGCCACGTCGTTGCAGGACGCCTTGCGCACCGTACCGGGCATTACCTTCGGCGCCGGTGAAGGCGGCAACCCCCAAGGCGATCGCCCGTTCATTCGTGGTTTTGATGCCCAAGGCGACACTTACCTGGACGGCGTGCGCGACACCGGCGGCCAGAGCCGCGAGATCTTCGATATCGAGTCCATCGAAGTCAGCAAGGGCCCGAACTCCTCGTTCGGCGGCCGTGGTTCGGCCGGTGGTAGCCTCAACCTGGTGAGCAAAACCCCACAAGCACGTGACTTCACCAACGGCGGCTTTACCTACGGCTCCGACCAGACCCGCCGCTACGTGCTCGACGTGAACCGCCAGTTCCTCGACGACAGCGCCGCCTTCCGCCTGAACCTGATGAGCCACGAACAAAACGTGGCAGGCCGCGATGCGGTGAACTACGACCGCTGGGGTGTAGCCCCGTCGCTGACGTTCGGCCTGGGCACGCCGACCCGCGTCAACCTCAGCTATTACCATATGGAAAGCGATGACCTGCCGGATTCGGGGATTCCGTATGGTTATGGCTCCTTGACCGCCACCGCCCACGCGCACGACAAACCCAACGACGGCGGCGACAGCAACAATTTCTACGGTTTGAAAAGCCGCGACTTCCGCAAGACCCGTGCCGACATCAGCACGTTCTCCATCGAGCACGACCTGAACGACAACATGACGCTGAAAAATACCCTGCGCCATGGCAGCACCGGCCAGGACTATGTGCTGACACAACCGGACGACAGCAAACTCAACGTCAACAAGTTCGGCACCGTATGGCGTCGTGCCAATAGCCGTGTTTCCACGACCACCACAACCACCAACCAGACCGACCTGTTTGGCAGCTTCCAGGCGCTGGGCTTCAAGCACAGCTACTCCACCGGCCTGGAGTTC
The DNA here is from genome assembly GCF_020790195.1 of Pseudomonas sp. HN8-3. NCBI lineage: Bacteria > Pseudomonadati > Pseudomonadota > Gammaproteobacteria > Pseudomonadales > Pseudomonadaceae > Pseudomonas > Pseudomonas sp. HN8-3. The sequence continues at coordinate 909,192 of NZ_CP086206.1, read as the reverse complement.
ACCGGGGAAGAGACCCGTGTCAGCGGCTATACCGTCAGCCCCAACGCCAACCCGGTGTGCAACCCGGCCAAGGGCAGCCTGGGCGGCCAGTGCACCTCACTGAGCAACCCGAACCCGGACGACGCCTGGAACGGCAGCGTTGCGCGCAACTACATGGGCACCAACACCAAGGCCACCAGCCGCGCCGCCTATGTGTTCGACACCATCGAGCTGGATCCGAAATGGCTGCTGAACGTGGGCCTGCGTTACGACACCTTCGATACCGAGGCCAACAGCAACGCCGTGGCCGGACGCTCCAAGATCAAGGACGACAGCCAGTTCTTCAACTGGCAGGCCGGCCTGGTGTGGAAGCCGCTGGAGAACGGCAGCATCTACGCTTCCTACGCGACCTCGGCCACGCCTGCCGGTGGCCTGATCGGCGAAGGCTCCGACGGCAACCCACTGTCAGCCGGTGCCGCCACCAGCGACTTGCAGCCCGAAGAAACCGTCAACTATGAACTGGGCACCAAGTGGGACCTGTTCCACGATCGCCTGTCTCTGACCGCAGCTATCTTCCGCACCGAGAAGAAAAACACCCGCATCCTGGTGGACGCTCTCACCTACCAGAACGCCGGTGAATCTCAGGTCGACGGCATCGAGTTGTCCGCCAGCGGCAAGATCACAGATAAATGGCAGTTGTTTGCGGGCTACAGCTACCTGGACAGCGAGCTGGTCAAATCCGGCCTGAACGGGCGTAACGGTGTAGTGAGTGCCGGCTCCAACAAAGGCAACCAGATGCCCAACACGCCGAAGAACTCCTTCAGCCTGTGGACCACCTACGACCTCACCCCCAAGCTGACAGTCGGCGGCGGCGCGTTCTACGTCGATGAGGTTTACGGCGATGCAGGCAACACCGTGTACGTACCCTCCTACACTCGCTACGACGCCATGGCCAGCTACAAGCTGACCAAGAACGTCGACCTGCAATTGAACGTGCAGAACCTGACCGACAAGACCTACTACGACAAGGCCTACTCGGCGCACTTCGCCAACCAGGCGGCCGGTCGTACCGCCCTGTTGACCACCAGCTTCCACTTCTAAACGCAGTCAATGCTCGACCCAAGGCCCCACGCATCGGATGCGTGGGGCTTTTGTGTGTAAAACAGAATTTTTCTCGATAACCCACGGCATAATGCGCGCCGTGACATCGATATCCAGATCAGCGAGGCGCTCCGACGTGTTGAAGAAAACCCTGTTTCAGTTGCACTGGTTCTTCGGCATCACTGCCGGGCTGGTGCTGGCCTTGATGGGGATCACCGGGGCTGCGTACTCGTTCCAGGATGAAATCCTGCGGGCCCTCAACCCCACAGTATTGAACGTACAGAAACGCGAAGCCGGCGTACTGCCGCCTGCCGAGCTGGTGCGCAAACTGGAGGCCACCGAAGGCAAGAGCGTCGCGATGCTGTGGGTAGAAAGCGACAGTGGCAATGCCGGCCGGGTGTCCTTCACCCCGCCACCGGGGGAGCGTCGTGGCCAGATGCGCTACTTCGACCCGTACACCGGCGACTACCTGGGCGACGCCGTCGGCCAGGATGTATTCGGCTTTATCCTGCAACTGCACCGCTTCCTCGCCATCGGCGACACTGGGCGCAATATCACGGGCGCCTGCACCCTGATCCTGGTGTTTTTCTGCCTCTCTGGTTTGTACCTGCGCTGGCCGCGCCAGGTAAAAAGCTGGCGCGTGTGGCTGACCCTGGACTGGCGCAAAAAGGGCCGCAGCTTCAACTGGGACCTGCACTCGGTGTTCGGCACCTGGTGCCTGCTGTTCTATCTGCTGGCGGCACTGACCGGGCTGTATTGGTCCTACGACTGGTACAACCAGGGCGTGACCAAACTGCTCTCCGATGCGCCGCAGAACGAGCGGATGCGTAAACGCGGCCCGCCACCTGCTGGCCCTGCTCCGCTAGCCAACTACGACGCGATCTGGAGCAGCATCTACAGCAACGCCGGCCCCGACCTGAGTGCCTACAATATCCGTATGCCGGCCGTCGCCGGGCAACCGGCCACCGTGTACTACCTGCTCAAGGATTCACCCCATGACCGTGCGCTGAACCAGATCAACCTGGACCCGGCCACCGGCGAGGTCAAATCCCATGATCGCTATGCCAGCAAGAGCCTCAAGGCTCAATTGCTGACCAGCGTCTATGCGTTGCACACCGGCAGTTATTTCGGCCTGATCGGACGCATCGTGCTCACCGTCAGCTCGCTGCTCATGCCCCTGTTTTTCATCACTGGCTGGCTGTTGTACCTCGACCGTCGTCGCAAGAAACGCCAGGTACGCGAAGCCCGCCAAAGTTTGAGTGCCCCTCACAGCGATGCGCCGGCCTGGCTGATCGGGTTTGCCAGCCAAAGCGGCTTTGCCGAACAGTTGGCCTGGCAGACTGCCGGGCAATTGCAGGCCGCCGGCGTTGCGGTCAAGGTGCAGCCCCTGGGCAGCGTCAGCCGCGACGACCTCAGCCAATCGCAACATGCGCTGTTTGTGGTCAGCACCTTCGGCGATGGCGAAGCCCCCGACAGCGCCCGTGGTTTCGAGCGCAGCGTGCTCGGCCAGGACCTGCCCCTCAAAGGCTTGAACTACTCGGTACTGGCCCTGGGTGATCGGCAGTATGAACACTTCTGTGGCTTCGCCCGGCGCCTGCATTTCTGGCTGACCAACCAGGGCGGTAACCCGCTGTTTGCCCCGGTGGAAGTCGACAGCGGCGACGCAGTGGCCTTGCACACCTGGCAACAGCAACTGGGCCAACTCACCGGTCACGCATCCGCGGCAGCCTGGCAGGCAGACCCGTACGAAAACTGGACGTTGAGCCAACGCCGCCTGCTCAACCCCGGCAGCGCGGGGGCCGATGTCTACCTGCTAGGTCTCACTCCACCCTCGCCTCAGAGCTGGCTCGCCGGTGACTTGGTGGAGGTCTTGCCGCGCAATTGTCCGTGGGCCGTGGAGCATTTCCTCGACGGCCTCGGCCTGGCCGGCAGTGACGGCGTGTTGATCGACGGCTTGGCACAAACGCTCGATCAAGCCCTGGCCAACCGTCAACTGCCGGACAACCGTGCACACCTGGTCGGCTTGCATGCCCAAGCCCTGGTGGACGCACTGGTGCCCCTGGGTATGCGCGAATATTCCATCGCCTCGATTGCCAGCGACGGCGTGCTGGAACTGATCGTGCGCCAGGAACGCCACCCCGACGGCAGCCTGGGCCTGGGCTCCGGCTGGCTGACCGAACACGCCTCCATCGGTTCGGGTATCAGCCTGCGCCTGCGCCGCAACAGTGCCTTCCACCTGCCGGACGCTCCCGTGCCGTTGATCCTGCTGGGCAACGGTACCGGCCTTGCGGGCCTGCGCAGCCTGCTCAAGGCGCGTATTGCCGATGGCCAGCAGCGTAACTGGTTGCTGTTTGGCGAGCGCAATATCGCCCACGATTACCTGTGCCAGGACGAACTGCAAGGCTGGCTCGCCAGTGGCGACCTGGCGCTGCTGGAGCTGGCGTTTTCCCGGGACCAGGAAGAGAAGATCTACGTACAGGATCGCCTGCGCGAATCGGCAGATGTGTTGCGCAAATGGCTGGCGGACGGCGCGGCGATTTATGTGTGCGGCAGTTTGCAAGGGATGGCGACGGGGGTGGATCAGGCGTTGGTGGATATCCTGGGCAGTGAGGCGGTGGAGCGCTTGATTGAACAGGGCCGCTATCGCCGGGATGTCTACTGACCCGTCAGGCAATGAAGATCAATTGTGGGAGGGGGCTTGCTCCCTCCCACAGTTTTAACTGCATTCCAATCAGGCAGGTTGCAGTTTTTGCTCAAACACCGAAACGCCATCGAGATCGCGCAAAATGACGGTCAACTCCCCCGTCTGCCCATCAATCTGCACTTCACCAAAAAACTGAAAGCCAGCAAACGGCGAGGTGTTTTGCGCAGGCGGCGCTTTCTCGAACACCACTTGCGGGCCAAAGGTTTTATCCAACGGATTCGGCCCGAAGCTGCCGGCATTCAGCGGCCCTGCCACAAACTCCCAAAACGGCTCGAAATCCTGGAACGCCGCCCGGTCCGGGTGGTAGTGGTGCGCCGCGCAGTAGTGCACATCGGCCGTCAGCCACACATGGTTGCGCACCTTCTGCGCACGCAGAAAGCCAAGCAGTTCGGCAATCTCCAGCTCACGCCCTTGCGCCGGGCCGGGGTCGCCATTGGCGATGGCTTCCCAACGCGCCACGCCGGGGCTGACTTCACCGTCGGGCACGCCCAGGCCGATCGGCATGTCGGCGGCGATCACCTTCCACTGCGCCTGCGACGCCTTGAGTTCGCGCTTGAGCCAGTCCAGTTGCTGGCGGCCGAGGAAGGGTTTTTCGCCGCCCAGGTTGTCATCATTCGGCCCACGATAGCTGCGCATATCCAGCACAAACACGTCCAGCAGCGGCCCGTAACTGAGCTTGCGATAAATACGCCCGCCGCCGTCGGCACTCTGGCGGCGCATCGGTGAATATTCCAGCCAGGCCTGCCGCGCACGGCCGACCAGGGTATTGATGTCGCGGGTCTGGTAACGCTCATCCAGTTGCTTGCTGGAGGACCAGTTATTGATCACCTCATGATCGTCCCACTGCCAGATCTGCGGCACTTGGGCATTGAAGCGGCGCACGTTTTCATCCAGCAGGTTGTAGCGGTAATTGCCGCGATACTCATCGAGGGTTTCCGCCACTTTGCTCTTGGCCTCGGTGGTGATGTTGCGCCAGATACGTCCGCCTTCGGTGGTCAACTGCGCGGGCACCGGGCCGTCGGCGTAGATGGTGTCGCCGCTGTGGATAAAAAAGTCTGGCAGGCGCAGGCGCATGGCTTCGTAGATACGCATACCGCCAATCTCCGGGTTGATGCCGAAGCCTTGGCCAACGGTGTCGCCGCTCCATACAAAGCGGATATCGCGACGCTGTTGCGGCTCGCTGCGCAAGTGACCGAACCAGGGCTCGCTGGCGACACCGGTCTGGGCGTCTTCGAAGTGAACACGGTAGAAGATCGACTGATCGACCGGCAAACCGGTGAGCTCGACACGGGCAGTAAAGTCGCTGCGGCTGTCGGCCAGCGGGGAAACCAATCGGCGGGGGTTGCTGAACACACTGCGCGTATCCCACTCCACCACCATCTTCGCGGGGCGGTCGCTGCGGCTCCAGATCATCGCACGGTCGCCGAGTAGGTCGCCCGATTGCACGCCATCCGTGAGTTGCGGCCGGTCCTTCACCGAAGCGATCACCGCCGGGGCCAGGCCCGGCAACAACAGGCCGGCGCCCACGGCTTGCATCACGCGGCGGCGGCCGAGATCGAAGTGGCTCATGCAGGTGCCCTCTTGAGTATCAAAAGGGCCACTAAAGCATGATGGGATGAAACGAAGATGACACCGGCCTTACAAACAATGGAGATCCAAATGTGGGAGGGGGCTTGCTCCCTCCCACATTCTGAATCCCATCAGCCCCTGGCAGCAGTGACCGTCAGCTCCACGGCTTCCGGTCGCTTGAGCAGCGCATACACCAACCCCGTCAACACACTGCCCGCCACAATCGCCAGCAAGTACAACAACGCGTGGTTCATCGCATTCGGAATCACCAGCACAAACAACCCGCCATGGGGCGCGGCCAACTTGCAGCCGAAGTACATCGACAGCGCACCGGTCAGCGCGCCACCGGCGATGCTGGCCGGGATCACGCGCAGCGGGTCTTTGGCCGCGAACGGGATCGCGCCTTCGGAGATAAAGCACAGGCCCAGGATCATCGCGGCCTTGCCGGCTTCGCGTTCAGTCTGGGCGAACTTGCGCCGAGCCAATAACGTAGCGATGCCCATGCCAATCGGCGGCACCATGCCGGCAGCCATGGTCGCGGCCATCGGTGCGCCGCTCGACGCCGCCAGCAGGCCGACAGAAAACGCATACGCCGCCTTGTTGATCGGCCCGCCCAAATCCACGCACATCATGCCGCCGAGCAAAATGCCCAGCAGCACTGCGTTGGTAGTGCCCATGGTGCTGAGAAAATCGGTGAGACCCGTCAGCAAACGTGCGACCGGCGGGCCCACCAGGTAGATCATCACCAAGCCGGTAAACAGGCTCGCCAGTAACGGGATGATCAGGATCGGCTTGAGCGCCTCCAGGCTCTGGGGCAATTGCACCGCACGGCTGATCAGCTTGACGCAGTAACCCGCGACGAAACCGGCCAGGATGCCGCCGATAAACCCAGCCCCCAGCGTCCCCGCCAGCAAGCCGCCGATCATGCCCGGCGCCAGGCCAGGACGGTCGGCGATCGAGTAGGCGATGTAGCCCGCCAGCAGCGGTACCATCAGCAGGAATGCCTGGTCACCGACGCTTTTCAGCGCCGCTGCCAAGGTGCCTGGCTGTTCGAAAGCATGGATGCCGAACACAAATGACAAGGCGATCAACAAGCCCCCCGCCACCACCATCGGCAACATGTACGACACGCCAGTGAGCAGGTGCTTGTAGACCCCGGTTTTCTCCGACTTGGCCGGCGCGCCGCTGGCGGCGTTTTCCACCGCGCCTTCAGCCAGGGCTTTGTTAAGGATGGCTTCGGATTGCTTGAGGGCGATGCCGGTGCCACAGCGGTAAATTTTCTTGCCGGCAAAACGCTCGGTGGCGACTTCAATATCCGCCGCCAGCAACACCACGTCGGCCTCGGCGATGGCTTGCGGGCTCAGCGGTGTGCGGGCGCCGACCGAGCCTTGGGTCTCGACCTGCAAGTCGTAGCCCAAGCGCTTGGCGGTCTGCTGCAAGGCTTCGGCGGCCATGAAGGTGTGGGCCACCCCGGTCGGGCACGCAGTAATCGCGACGATACGCGGCGCATTCTTCGCCGATACCGGGGCGTCACTGGCGACATACACCTGGGCCTCTTCAGCGCCCCGGCGCAATACGCCTTCGACATCTGCCAGCGCCTGGGCCGGTGTGGTTTGAAACACGCGTTTGCCGACAAAACGCTGCATATCCACCGGCGTGCTGCTGACCAGCAGTACCCACTCGGCATCATCGATCGTGGCTTGGGACAACTGACGTTCCGGGCGCTGCACATCAACGACCTCGACACTGGTGTGCAAGCCCATGCGCTGGGCGGCGGCGTCCAACAAGCGGGCGCACAGCACACTGGTGACCATGCCGTTGGGGCAGGCGGTAACAATGGCTAACTTCATCACAAACCCTCTTATTGTTCTGTCAGCGCGCGTACATCGACGCCGCTTTCCAGGCGCGCCAACTGCGCGTCATCGCTGATGCCAAAACCGATCTGCGTGACGGCCATCGCGGCAATCGCCGTGGCGCGGCGCAAAGTGTGCTCAGGCGTATCGCCACTGAGCAAACCGTGAAGCATCCCGGCCAGCAGCGAGTCGCCAGCGCCCACGGTACTGGCCACCGTCACCTTGGGTGGCGTGGCGTGTAGAGCCGCGCCTGGGCGGTACCAGGTCACGCCTGCGGCGCCGTCGGAGACCACCACATGCTCGACGCCTTGCTGATGCAATTGGCTGATGGCATCGGTGGCATTATCCAGGGCCTCTGCCAGCTCTTCGGTATTGGGTTTGACCAGCCACGGGCCAGCCTGCAAACCAGCGCGCAACGCTTCACCACTGGTGTCCAGGGCGACTTTCAAACCGAGGTCTTTCAACTGACCCAACAGTGCTTGAAACCACTGCGGGCTGACGCCGCGCGGCAAGCTACCGGCCACCACCACCGCATCGAATTGCGCACCCTTCTTCGCGATCATCTCAAGCAGCGCTGTTTGCGCCGCTTCACTCACCAGCGGCCCCGGCGCATTGATATCGGTGACACGTCCGTCCTGTTCGGCAATCTTGATATTGCTGCGGGTTTCGCCCGGCACGCGGACGAACGCATCGCCAAACCCGCGGCTGGCGATCAGCGCGTCGAAAGCCTGAGGGTTCGCGTCACCGAGAAACCCGCCAACGCTGACGTGGTGGCCCAGATCGGCCAGCACCTGCGCCACATTCACGCCCTTGCCGGCCGCGTGGGTCAACATCGCCTCACTGCGATTGACTGCACCGGGCTCCAGGCGCGCCAGGCGCACCGTCAGGTCCAACGCCGGGTTCAGCGTCAGGGTCAGAATCTTCGCCATCTACACGGCCTCCACTAGGGCACGCACTTGCGCGGGCGAACCCACCGCCAGTGCTTGTTGCGCCAGGCCCTGGGCCTCGCTCAGACTGAATTCGCGCACCCGCGCCTTCACTTCAGGAATGCTGCGGGCTGACACGCTCAACTCATCCACCCCCAGGCCGACCAGCACCGGCACCGCCAGCGGGTCTGCCGCCAACTCACCGCACACGCCGACCCATTTGCCATGGGCATGGGCGGCGCGCACGGTGATGTCGATCAGTTGCAAGACCGCTGGGTGCAAGCCATCGGCCTGGGCCGACAGGGTCGGGTGGCCGCGGTCGATGGCCAGGGTGTACTGGGTCAGGTCGTTGGTGCCGACGCTGAAGAAGTCGACTTCCTTGGCCAGTACCGGCGCCAGCAAGGCGGCTGACGGCACTTCGATCATGATGCCCAGTTGCAAATCAGCGACCGGGATTTCCAGGCGCAGGCGCTCGGTCATGTCGCGGGCGGCGCGCCATTCATCCACGCTGCCGACCATGGGGAACATGATGCGCAGCGGCCGGTTATCCGCCGAACGCAGCAGTGCCCGCAATTGCGCTTCCATGATCTGCGGGCGTTGCAAGGTCAGGCGAATGCCGCGCACGCCAAGAAAGGGGTTTTCTTCCTGGGCGATGGGCCAATAGGGCAAGGGCTTGTCGCCGCCTACATCGAGGGTGCGCACCACCAGCGGGCGACCGCCGAGCCCATCGAGGACGCGGCGGTACTCGGCTTCCTGGGTAGCCTCGTCCGGCGCCTGAGGGTGGGCCATGAAAATCAGTTCGGTGCGCAGCAGGCCAATGCCTTCGGCGCCCTGCTCCACCGCACTCGCCACACCGGCGCTTTCACCGATATTGGCGAACACTTCCACGGCGTGACCGTCACGGGTCAGCGCCGGCTCGTGGCGTTGAGCCGAGGCAGCTTGCAAGCGTTGTTCGCGGGTGTCGCGCTCCACGGTGGCGCGTTGCAGGGTGGCGGCGTCCGGGTCGACATGCAGGCGACCGCGCTGGCCGTCGAGCAGCAGTGGCGTACCGGCGCTCAGCAGCAGCACCGCAGCACCAGCACCGACCAAGGCGGGAATCCCCAGGGCGCGCGCGACGATGGCGCTGTGAGCGGTGGCACCACCGCGGGCAGTCAGAATGCCGGCTACGCGGGCCGGGTCCAGGCGCGCAACGTCCGAGGGGCCGACTTCATCCATCACCAGAATGTAGGGCTCGCTGGGTTCCTGGACGGTTTCGACGCCGCACAACTGCGCCAGCACGCGACGGCCGATGTCACGCAGGTCAGCGGCGCGCTCGGCCAGCAAGGCGTCCTGCAAGGCTTCCTGCTGCTTGGCGGCGGCTTCGATCACACTCATCCACGCAGCTTCGGCGCTTTCGCCCTGCTTGAGGCGGGTATCGACTTCGTCGGTCAGTTCCGGGTCGTCGAGCATCTCCTGATGGGTAATGAAAATCTCGCGGATGGCCTTGGCCTGGCTACGCTCGATCAGGCCCTGGATATCCTTACGCACATCGCCCAGGGCGGCGTGCAGGCGCTGGCGTTCAGTGGCGGCAGACTCACCGCGCAGGGGATAATCGAACAGCTGTGGAATCTGGATATGCGCCGGGCCGATGGCGATGCCCGGCGCGGCGGCGATGGCCTGGATCTGGCTGCCGCTCGATGGCGCGCTGAGCACCGGCTCGATATCCACAGGAGCAGGCTGGGCGCTCAGGGCCGGCAATGGTTCGACCTCTTCGCCAAGGCCCTCCTCTACCGCGGCCAACAGTGCAGGCAGTGCATCGCCGGCAATCGTCGGCTCGGCGACAAACTCCAGCACCTGGCCACGACGCGCACCGAGGCTGAGCAACTTGCTCAAACTTTTGACCGATACCGCGCCCACCGGTCCATCAACGATGCGCACGCGGATATCGCCGTCAAAACTTTTCGCCAGTTGCGCAAGGATCTTGGCCGGACGGGCGTGCAGGCCGTGGGCGTTGGCCAGGCTGATGCGGGCGCTGGGCCAGTCCGGTGGCAATTCGCCGCCCAGCACTTCAAGCACCGCACGGCTGCTGGTGGCACGCCCCAATTCCTGGCCGCGCCCTTCAATCAACAGGGCACACAAGCGTTCAAGCAAGGTTTGGTGGGCTTCGCCCAGGCTCGCCAGGCAGAACAGGCCGTGCAGCGGCTGGCCGAGGTAGCGCATGGGTTTGTCCGGCGTGACAAACGCCAGGCCCGGACGCTTGACTGTCTGTTCACTGTGCAACCACCACAGGCCATCGCCCAGGGGCAACGCGTCGACCTGTTGCAACACCGCAGCAAAACCATTGCTCACGCAGTCGGCCTGGCGCAGCAGGCGCGCGCCCCTCCATACCAACTCTTCAAAATCATCGGCAGACACGCCCAGGCTGATCATCTGCGCATCCAGCGCCAGTTCCTGGGGCGCACCTTGCAACAGCTTCAACAACGCTTCGGCACTGCCGGCACGGCGCAACGCCTGGCCGAGGTCGGTTTCACCGAGGGCACGGGTCAGCAGTTGCAGCAAGCGCAGGTGTTCGTCGGATTTGGCGGCGATGCCAATCGCCAGGTAGACGATCTGGCCATCGCCCCAGTCCACCCCTTCGGGGAACTGCAGCAGGCGCACACCCGTGGTGAACACCTGGTCGCGGGTCTCTGGCGTACCGTGGGGAATGGCGATGCCCTGGCCGAGAAAGGTCGAACCCTGGGCCTCACGGGCTTGCAGGCCGCTCAGATAGCCCTCGGCAACCAGGCCATCGGCCACCAGTTTGTCAGCGAGCAGGTGCAAGGCAGCAGATTTATCCACAGCCACCTGGCCCATGGATATCTGCTCTACAGTGAGCTCAAGCATGCCGTTCTCCTAGTTAGTGCGATGTGCGCACTAGGTATTGTTTTGAATAAATCAGCGCGGGACGTTCAAAAATAACTGACTGAGTGGTCAATTGGCAGTAGCCACTCAGCGGCGAACATCGTAAAAATACGCTTGCTGAAACGTTTAATCTAGAATTTATGGCAGATTACGCGTTAATTGCGCAAGCTTGAAGCACCACTCGGCACCTGTCGTGGGACATTGGTCGTGGGCTGGAATCGGTTACGATTGGACAAAATGTCGGGGCACGCTCTAAAAAACAAGGAAATCCCGGTTTGAAACTCAGTGATATTGCACGTCTGGCCGGTGTGTCCGTGACCACCGCCAGCTATGTCATCAATGGCAAGGCCGAACAGCAGCGCATCAGCAACGCAACCGTTGAGCGTGTGCGTGCCGTGGTCCAGGCCCATGGTTTTACCCCCAACCCCCAAGCCGCCGGGCTGCGCAGCCGGCATACGCGCACCCTGGGGTTCATCCTGCCAGACCTGGAAAACCCCAGCTACGCACGCATTGCCAAACTGTTGGAGCAAGGCGCCCGGGCACGGGGCTATCAGTTGCTGATTGCCAGCTCCGATGACGAAGCCGACAGCGAACGCCAACTGCTGCAACTGTTCCGTGCGCGGCGTTGCGATGCGTTGTTCGTCGCCAGTTGCCTGCCGGCCAGCGATGACAGCTATCGAGACTTGCAAGCCAAGGGGTTGCCGGTGATTGCCATCGACCGGGTGATGGAGCCTGACCAGTTCTGCTCAGTGGTCAGCGATGATCACCAGGCCTGTCAGCAACTCACCAGCAGCCTGCTACAACCGCTGCCCAAGCAAATCGCGCTGATCGGCGCACGTCCCGAGCTGAGCATCAGCCAGGAACGTACTGCGGGTTTTCGTGAAGCGCTGCAAGACTTCACCGGCGAAGTGATCATCGAACAGGGCGAAGCCTTCAGCCGTGACTGTGGCCGACAGCTGATGGAGCAACTGCTGCAGCGCCTGGGGCATTTGCCTGACGCGCTGGTGACTACCTCCTACGTGCTGCTGCAAGGCGTGTTCGATGCGCTGCATGACTTCCCGCTCCGGTCGCGGCCGCTACGCCTGGGCACCTTTGGCGACACCCAACTGTTGGACTTCCTGCCGCTGCCAGTCAACGCCATGGCCCAGCAACATCAACTGATCGCCGAGACAGCTCTGCGCCTGGCCCTGGCGGCCATTGAAGAAGAACAGTACCAACCGGGTGTGCATGCGATTGGCCGCACGTTCAAGCAGCGCATTCACGAGGTCTGAACGTGGAGCTGATCGACACCCACACCCACCTGGACTTTGCGGACTTCGATCACGACCGCCCGCAAGTCCTCGCCCATAGCCGTGAACTCGGGGTACGGCGTCTGGTGGTACTGGGGGTGTATCAGAAAAACTGGCAGCGGCTGTGGGATCTGGTGCAGCAGGACGACGGTTTGTTCGCTGCCTTTGGTTTGCACCCGGTGTATCTCGATGAGCATCGCCCTGCCGACCTGCTGGAGCTGGGTGACTGGTTGACGCGCTTGCACGGCCATCGGCAACTCTGCGCCGTGGGCGAAATCGGTCTGGATTACTTCCTTGAGCACCTGGATCGCGAGCGCCAGCAAAGCCTGTTCGAAGCCCAGCTGAAACTCGCGGCGGATTTCCAACTCCCCGCCTTGCTGCATGTACGCCGCAGCCACGCCGTCGTGATTGCCACGCTCAAGCGCATCCGTCTACCGAGGGGCGGGATCATTCATGCGTTCGCCGGCAGCATTGAAGAGGCCCGCGAGTACATCAAACTGGGCTTCAAACTCGGTCTGGGCGGCGCCGCCACTTGGCCCCAGGCCCTGCGCATGCACAAGGTACTGGCACAACTGCCTCTTGAAGCCGTGGTACTGGAAACCGATTCGCCGGACATGGCCCCGGCCATGTATCCCAACCAGCGCAATTGCCCGCAACACCTGCCGGATATCTGCACCGCCCTGGCTGAGCGTATGGGCATCAGCCCTTTATTGCTGGGTGAGACGAGCACACGCAATGCGTGCGAGCTGTTCAACTGGTAGCGGGCTGATGACCTGCAAGTTCAAGGTCATCCTTTGCCGATAACGGGCGTAGCGCACGACCAGCAGATAAATCAACACCGCGACCAGCGAAATGTTCAGCTGCCCGATCACGCTGAGCAGCCCCAACCACTCTGCGAACAACGCCATCAGCAAGGTCGCGCACGTCAGCATGATCATGCCGGGCCGCACCAGCGCCCACTGGTCCAGGGCGCGAAACTGACGCAACTGCTTGTGGCAGCACAACTGCAGGCCCGAGTGGCAGTACGCACAGTCAAACGGTACTTCCATGGCGATGGCGTTCAGTTGCCAAGGCTTGAGTTCAAACGTCATGTTGCACTGGGCACAATGCCCTTTGATGCCGATTGCAGCGGCCATCGTCGTATCCCCTCGTGACCGTGACTGATGAAACAAATTCTCACCCATTCACGTCGCGATAAAACACAGCCCGGCAAATCAGGACAAATGCCACGTGATTCATGGCCCAGTCCCACAGAAAGTTCTTACACCCGAAACGCACCAATCAATTGCTTCAGCTCAATGACCTGCGCCGACAACTGCCGGCTGGCCGCTTCGGTCTGTTGGGCGCCTTGTGCTGCATGTTCACCGGCGCGGTTGATTTGGACAATATTCTGGTCGATGTCGTGAGCGACCGCCGTTTGCTGCTCCACGGCAGCGGCGATCTGCTGGTTCTGGTCAACAATCATGCCTACGGCACCGAGGATATTTTCCAGGGCGTGCTGGACCTTTTCCGACTGCCCTACCGTGCCACTCGCCATTTCATGGCTACTGCCCATCGCCTTTACCGCTGCGCCGACGCCGCTGTGCAAGCGGCTGATCATTTGTTCGATTTCTCCGGTGGAATGCTGGGTACGCCGGGCCAGGGTGCGCACCTCATCGGCCACTACGGCAAAACCGCGTCCTTGCTCACCGGCACGCGCAGCTTCGATGGCCGCGTTGAGCGCCAGCAAATTGGTTTGCTCGGCGATGCTCTTGATCACCTCCAATACGCTGCTGATGGACTGGCTATCGGCCGCCAACTGATTGATCACCCGCACCGACTCATCGATCTCCAAAGCCAGGCGTGCGATGCCGCTTTGTTGAGATTGCACCAGCGCCCGTCCGCTGACGGTTTCATCATTGACACTCTGTGCACTGTTGACCGCCGCCGCCGCGCTGCGCGCCACCTCCTGTACGGTGGCAGACATCTGGTTCATCGCCGTTGCCACTTGTTCGATCTGGCTGCGCTGGCCGGATACCGCCTGGTTACTCTGTGCCGAAATCGTCTGCACCTGGCTGGCCTGCAACTCGACCTGGCTGACCGTATGCCCGACGCGCTCAATCAGGTCGTGGATCTTGGCCACGGTGCCATTGAATACTTGGCCCAGGTCTCCCAGCTCGTCGCGGCTGTGGGCGACGAAAGTGACCGTCATGTCACCGGCCGCGACTTTGTCCATCATCGCCCCCAGGCTGCGCAAGGTAGTGCGAGTGGAGACAAAGAAACCTGCATACAAGTAGAAGATCAGCGCAAATACCGCCACCAGGGCCGCGACCAGCAACACCATGTGCAGGCGGTTTTGCGTCAGACGCTGCTCCAGTTGCTGGCCGATGAACGCTAAGGTGGCGTCATCGAGTTGATAGGTCTTGGCCATCAGTTGACTGACGCCGTCGTAAAAACCTTGCCAAGGTGTATCCAGGGTCTCGGCCATCACTACCTGTTCTTCGAACAACTCACTGCCTTGCTTGAGGCTGGCCTGGCTGGCTTGCGCCAAGCTATCGAGTGCTGCATGCGCGGCGTTGCTGGCGCCCAGCGCGTCCTGCAGCTTCAAGCCGTATTCGCCCTGGAGCTTTTCCACCTGCTGCAGTAACTCGTCAAAGCGCGTACTGGAGGAGGAATTGATAAAGCCCTGGCCCAGGGAATACGCGCCCATCGCGCGGCCCTCACCGAGTAGTTGGGTGACCTGTGGGGTGACCGCAGTGACCAGGTCGCTGAGTTGGCGCAGGTCACTCTGCACATCACGGCTCAAGCCGGCTTGGCTGGCGATGATTTGGCTGAGCATCTGGGCCTGGTTGAGTAACTTGCCGATCAACGCCGCTTTGTTGAGCAACGAGGTTTCCTGTTGCTGCGCCTTGAACGCGGCGATCAGCTCGTCGCGCTTGTTTTCAAAAACCTCGACTTGCTCGGGCTGCGTCGCCATGGCGTGCAACCCCTGCAACCGCTCCAGCACACCTTGCTCCAGGGCAGTGATCTGCGCTTCAAGATCAGCCGCCTTGCCGGACTGCCCGAGAATGACGTTGATCTGCACCTGGTTGTTGAGCGTTTCCAACTCACGACGCAATGCCAGGCTGCTGCCAAGCAGGTCGAGACTTTGCAGTTCGATACGGGTGCCCTGGAATTCGCGCCACGAGTCACGCACCAGGTAATAGTTGGTCGCCAGCATCGGCAGCAGGAACAGCACGCTGATCAGGCTGAACTTCATGCCGAAGCTCAGGCGGTTCATCAGCGCGACGGCAGGATAGAGCAAGCTCATCACAGGTGATCTCCCCTTCTTTTATTGTTATTGAGGCGCAGGGCGGCGGCAGATAGCCACTATTTGGCGCTCTGTCTGTATAGCTCAATTCGAAGGGAAGTTTTGTAACGTAAGGTTAACGGCAGATCCGGAGAGCACATGTAGGAGGGCTTGCCCCCGTAGCCACGATGCGAAGCGAGCCGCTCTTGACCTTGATCTTAAGCGCCCCGTCAAACCACGCTGGCCGGAATTCGACAGGGATTTGGGGGGCAAACCGGCAGGGATGCCGGTTTAGCCGCCCCGCGCCATGGATGGCGCGTGGCGGCGGCCTCCCAAATCACTGGCGGATTACGGGCACACCGAGCCTAAGCGAGGTGCCGAGTGGTGGGGCAAGAGCCCTTTGGTTACTTTGGGGCTCTTTTCCAAAGTGACCCGCTGTAAAAGCGGAACCAACCGTGGCCGTTACCGCAGGAATGGATATGTACTCGGTCTGATCCAGCACCCTGGTCGGCCCGGAGGCCGCCATCGGGAGCAAGCCCCCTCCCACAAGATGTGTAGATCCCGGTGGTCATCGGGGGCAAGCTCACCTCCCACAGTATTCAGGGCAACACAGTCCAAATGGCAAACCCGGCATACCACAACACCGCCGCACGCAGCAGCAGCTCCCACAACCGATCCAGGCTATTGATGCCGTCAGCCCCCACCACTGGAGGAGGGATTTCAGCCGCGGCCAGCCCGACCTTTTCCATCAACTGCGCCGCGCTGATGTCCCAGCTCAGCAGTTCGTGGAGCATCACCCGACTGACCCCGACAAAGTTGCCCACCAAAGCAAAGCTCGCCGCCAACAGGCGTACCGGCAACCAGTCAAACGCGTGACGCAACTGCGCGGCACGTTCAGCCACCAACGGGTTCTGGCTATGTTCGCTGGCCAGCGCCAACAGCCGGTAGGCCAAAGCCGCCACCGGGCCCAGCAGGAAATACCAGAAAATCACCGCAAAAAAGCTCTGGTATGCCTGCCACAACAGATAGCCCTGGACCCGCTCCAGCAATTGCTCGCCACTGTCGGCGCCAAGCTTCAAGTCGCGCTCGGCCACATGCTCGGCGGCTTGCAGGTCACCACGCCGCCAGGCATCACGGAATGGCCCCAGCCCTGCCAATAAATCACCACGGCCCAGGCTATAGATCACCACCAGCATGTGCACAGGTAACGCCAACAGGCCATAGGCCACCGGCTCCAGTACCAACAACAACAGCGCCAGCAACGCTACCGGCAGCAGCACCAGTAGCGTCAGGATCAGCCAGGGTCGCTTGCCCATGCGCGGGCTCGACTCCAGCTTGGCCAGCTCACGCAGCCATCCACCGTCGCGCTGCAACCGCAGGCGCAAGGCCGAGAACTTCTCGATCCACACCGCCAGCACCAACACCAGGAAACTCATTGTTCGTGTCCTCCATCCTGCAGGGCGCCGAGAAAGCGCGCCCAATCAAAAGCGGGGCCCGGGTCAGTCTTGCGCCCCGGGGCGATATCGCTGTGACCACAAATACGTTGGCGAGTGATCTTTGGGTAAGCCTTGAGCAACTGGCGCGTCAGCTCGGTCAGCGCCGCGTACTGGGCATCGGTGAACGGCAGTTCGTCTGTGCCTTCCAGTTCGATCCCCAGCGAGAAATCATTGCACACCTCGCGCCCCTCGAAGCTGGAAATACCGGCGTGCCAGGCCCGGTCCCGGCACGAGACAAATTGCGTCACAGTGCCGTCACGTTCAATCAGAAAATGCGCAGACACGCGTAGGTGGTCGATACCGGCAAAGTAGGGATGCTCTGAAACATCCAGACGATTCTGAAAAAACTCTTGCACCTTGCCCGTGGCGAACTGCGCTGGAGGCAAGCTGATGTTATGCACCACCAACAGCGAGATTTCGCCTTCAGGGCGCTCGTTGAAATTGGGCGACGGGCAATGACGGATGCCCTGGCACCAACCGCTGGCGGGGTCCAACTGCATACAGGCTCCTGAAATGAGACGAGGTGTTACCAGTATGCCGCGTTCCACCCTGCGGTTGCGATCACTTGCCGCGTTTGAGTTGACGCAGGTCGCCCATCACCGCAGCCAGCGCACGCTCGAACAAAGGGCCATCATCCAGCGTGCGCAGCACACCACGCTTGAACGCATGGGCTAATTGGTCGGTAGTTTTTTCCAGAACCTTGAGCCCGGTGCGGCTGACGAAAATACAGGTATTGGCAGGCGGCATGATTGCCGTCAACTTGCAGCGCAGGGCGATTTCCTGATCGTGCTGAAACACTACCCAGGCGCCGATCTGCAACTGCCTGGCCTTGAGCAGGTCGGGGTCATCATCGGGCAGCGGCGCAACGACGGATGGCGCACCGGTGCCAAGCGTGAAGGACTCACGGACTTCGACCAGCACTTCGCCGCCGTCGCCCCCGCAACACTGAACATGCATGGCCTGCAACCGCCGGAAAAATTCGCGGGTGCTAAAAGAGTCGAACGCCGCAGCGGCCAAACCGTCACGCAACGCCTTGAGCAACGCGGGTAGTTGCTCAAGCAAATGCCGGCCCGCTTCGGTGTCTTCCCGCAGGCCGACGCTCCAGATCAACTCATCCAGGGTGCGCAGCGCTGCCTGCCATTGCAGCGACTGTCCGCCATGCTTGAGCATGGCCAATAGCAACACCTGGCTCCAGGCTTGCTGGAGGAATTGCACCACAAACTGCGGCAGAACCTTGCCCGCCAGCCTTCGATCAAGCACCTGCGCCACACGTTGGCGGGCAGCCTCGGTATGCAGGCGCTCCTGCTCGGCCTCTCGGGTATGGCGCTCAAGCAACTCGCTGCGCCTGGATTCATCAGCGGTAAACGCGCTGAATTGGGTCAGTAGCTGGGAGAAAATCGCCGGGTCTTCAACAAACTCATTCAATAAACGCTGCACGACCTGCTCGACACACAGGTACAGAGTATCGCGGGAGGCGTCTTCGGGCGGGCTCCAGCCCATGACGGCGCCCGCGATGTCATTGAGCAAGCGTCGCGCCGGATGGCGCGTGCAACTGAACAGGCTCTTGTCCAGCACGGCGACTTTCAGCAAGGGTATCTGCAAACGGGCGATCAGGCCCTTGAACGCGTCCGGCACGCTGCTATCACCGAGTATGAACGCGAACAGCATAGCGAACAGATTGATTACATCTTCGTCAGCATCTTCCAGGACCCGCGACTTGCCACTCTTGACGCTGACCCGGGTGAGCAGCTGTTCAAGCTGGTTACGCAGGTCGAAATCGTCTTCAGCCTCGGGCTCGGGGACGTACTGCTGCAAATGCGACAGCAGGCGTAGCAGATCACGGGTGGCAATGGGTTGCGGCTCGGCACTGGCTTCGAGGGTCGGCGCCACGCTGCCACGCACGGCTTGCAGTAACTTCTGCAACGCGCTGAACGCTTGCTGGCCGCTTTTATCGAGCGGCGGGTCGACGATCGGCTGGCTGGCGCGTTGGTGTTCCCGGCTGGCGCGCCCGCCGGGACGACGGGATGGCACGGCCTTGAGTTCAGGCAGTACACCAACGGCGACCAGCAGTTGATTGGCTTCGCCATACAACAGGTCCGCGTCACTGAGCACGTATTTTTCAAAGAGCTTGAGCATGATCAGTTTGACGCGGATTTCCACCCCCAGACTGCGCCCTGCCTGCAGGAAAAACTCACAGAGCAGTGCCGGACCCAGTGGGTTGGTATGGTCATCCAGTCGCCGGCCCAGCAATCGGCTCATGCGCGCGCTTAACTGTCCCAGGGCCAAGCCATCACGATGTCGCACCCGACCGAGCATCGCCTCAAGGGCTACGGCTTTTTCCATATCGTCGGCACTGGTACCGGATACCGCTTCGTAGGACACCACCGGCACCAGGTGCAGATCGCCGCTTCCGGCCTGGCCCAGATTGGCGAAGGCGACAAACAGCTGCTCCATGAACACGCGTTCGAAGTTCTTGCGCTTGAGGCGCAGGTCGCGCATTGCTTCGAAAAAAATATGATGGTCGACGGTGCTTCGGGCCTTGTCAGCCATTTCGAACAGGGTGTCGTCGGCGTTATCGAACAGTTCCTGCAAACCCTGCTGCAATTGTTGCGCGGCCTTGTCACGCACCTGCAGCAACACCACCGGCAGGCGCGCGAGCGGCGATGGCGTGGCCTGTGCCCTGTTGATAGGCACCACCTTTCCGTCATTGTGCATCCTGGCCTCCTGAAACGGCGGTGTTGAGAGGGGCAAAGAACGGGGCAGGCACGGCAGTGCGCTGCAAATAAACCGGCTACCACCTCGACGTCAAAGCTATGACGCCAATTGAAAGGCGCGAGATTATCTTGCAAATGAGGGGGGTTGCGCCAGCAAACTCTGCCTTTACGCTGTAAATGAGCGGCGCGCTGGGTTCGAACGCACGCAGCCCCTATAATCCAGGCACTTTGTTTGTGGAGCCTGTTATGCCGAACCTCCGTCTTGCCGACCTCACCGCCGAAATCGAAGCCAACGTGCGCCGCGCACTGCTGGAAGACATCGGCAGTGGCGATATCACCGCGCAGTTGATCCCCGCCGAACGGCTGGCCAAGGCCACGATCATTACCCGCGAAGCGGCTGTTATTGCCGGTACGGCCTGGGTGGATGCGGTATTTCGCCAACTGGACCCACGGGTGGCCGTGCATTGGCAGGTGGCCGACGGTGAACGTGTGAGCCCCAACCAGGCGCTGTTCCACCTTGAAGGCCCGGCACGCTCGCTGCTCACAGGTGAACGCAGTGCGCTGAATTTTTTGCAGATGCTGTCAGGTGTAGCCACCCGAGCGCAGTTCCTCGCGGACTTTGTCGCCAGCACCCAGGTCAAGCTGCTGGACACCCGCAAGACATTACCGGGCCTGCGCCTGGCGCAAAAATACGCGGTCACCTGTGGCGGTTGCCACAATCACCGCATCGGGCTGTATGACGCGTTCCTGATCAAGGAAAACCATATTGCCGCCTGCGGTGGCATTGCCCAGGCGATTACGGCCGCCCACAAGATCGCCCCAGGCAAGCCGGTGGAAATCGAAGTGGAAAACCTGGATGAGTTGCGCGAAGCCCTGGCGGCGGGAGCCGACATCATCATGCTCGATGAACTGAGCCTGGTAGACATGCGCGAGGCCGTGCGCTTGAACGCCGGCAAGGCCAAGCTGGAAGCCAGCGGCGGGATCAATGAAAGTACCCTGCTGCCTATCGCTGAAACCGGTGTGGACTTCATCTCCATCGGCGCGATGACCAAGGATGTGAAGGCAGTGGATCTGTCGATGCGCCTCAGTATCTGAGTAGTTGCCAGCTGCAAGCTGCAAGAAGGCTGCGAGACAACTTGCCGCTTGCAGCTTGAAACTCGCGGCTGCTTTTAAACTACAAGATTATTCATCTCGCAGTACTCTTCCCATTCGACGCCCAGCACCTCGGCCGCCTCTTTATGCAAGGCCAACCGCGCAGCTTCGAATTCTTCCGGTGTCGAGGTGTACTTGAGGGTCAACTCCCAAGGCTGGAGGCTCTGGCTCTCTGCCTCATCCTCGAATGCCCACTGAATCTGATCGCGCTGGTCGTCAGCGCTCAGGTCCTTGATCTCTTCTTTAAGCTGCGGCGACTCCTCAAGGTATTGCTTGAGTGCTTCTTCGTGACGCGCTTGCTGGGTTATCTCAGTCGTGGTCATGTCGTTCTCTTGGATCGAGGAATGGGGATGCATCTGGGTCATCAAGGTTGCGCAGATACAAAAGAGCGAGCACGAATGCCGACTCGTCTGGCCTTCAGAACCATTCTGGGATCATCTGAAAACATTGCCTTTGAAGCAGTGGTGCGCTTTTGCCCGAGACAGGAATCGAACCTGCGACCTTCGCGTTACGAGTGCGCTGCTCTACCGGCTGAGCTACACGGGCGGTGGGCTAAAGCTAGCACTGCATTGGTCATGCAGCAACTGACTCGCTCACCGCCCGGCGCCATCACGCGCCGTTGGCAGAGCAGCCCTTGGCAACGTACTGCGGATCCGCTGTGGTAGCACAGGTCCATCCGCTGGTTGCGTTGCGGGTCAAGGTGATGGTCTTGCCGAGCACGGGCGCTGGCGCATCGAGGATTTCACAGCTGATGGAGCCGGCGCCCGAGGCTACATCTCCTGTCACGTCGATCTTGCAATTGGCAGTGGGGCTGTTGCCACCGATCAACGACACAGTGGGCACAGTGCCCTGGTTGATGACGTCTTCATAACCGGCCTTCAACGCGCTGATTTCAGCCAGCCCCGCCGTAAACTTGGCCTTGGCCTGGTGCTTGGTGTACATGGGCAAACCGATCGTGGCCAAAATGCCGATGATTGCCACAACGATCAACAACTCGATCAAGGTAAAGCCTTTTTGACGCATCTCTTTCACTCTCCAGAATAAAACCATGACAAGGCGCGTCCTGCGCCCCGAAGTGTGCAACGGCGCCAGTGTACCCACCACCACGAAGCCCATCGCCTGCAAGACGCACATTCTGACACTTTATCCCATAACACCAGCCGCCCCGAATCCGCCACCTGACTACGCTATAAATTCTTCACTGCCGGGTGCGCAAACCGATATGAACGACACGTCAACGATCTATGCCTGGGAAGGCACCAACCGCAAAGGACGCAGGGTGACCGGGCAAACCGCTGGCGACAGCCTTGCGCTGATCAAGGCACAACTGCGCCAGCAAGGGATCTGCCCCGAGCGTGTGCGCAAGAGGCCTCGATCACGTTCGGCTTTCACCCCGCGAATCCTGCCAGCCGATATCGCCCTGTTTACCCGACAGTTGGCGACCTTGCTCAAAGCCGGGATCCCGCTGCTGCAAGCCTTCGACATCATCAGTGAGGGTTTTGAAAACCAGCAGGTGCGTGAACTGGTCAAGGCGTTGAAACAACAGATCGCCAGCGGCAATAACCTGGCCGCAGCGCTACGCCTGCACCCGCGTTATTTCGATGACCTGTACTGCAACCTGGTAGCTGCCGGAGAACAGGCCGGGGCTCTGGAAACCCTGCTGGAGCGCGTGGCGATTCATCTGGAAAAAAGCCAACAGCTCAAAGCCAGGATCAAAAAAGCCATGACTTACCCTGTCGCAGTCCTGGTAGTCGCGACACTGGTCAGCACAGTGCTGTTGATACACGTCGTGCCTCAGTTCCAGCATATGTTTGCCGGGGTCGACAGCCAACTGCCCGGGTTTACCCTGGGGGTCATTGCCCTGTCCGAGTTCTTGCAACAAGCGTGGTGGATACTCGTGCTGGGCCTGGCCGTGGGGGTGGGCGGGCTGCGCCACGCCTACCGCCGTTACCCTGGCTTTCGCCATTGGCTGCAAGCGAGTTTGTTGAAAGCGCCTCTGGCAGGCAAACTGCTGCAAAAAACCGCCGTCGCCCGCTACGCCCGCACGCTTTCGACCACATTTGCAGCGGGTGTCCCGCTGGTCCAGGCACTGGGCTCAGTAGCCGGAGCCGTCGGCAATGACCCCTTCAAACAGGCAATCGAACGTATGCGCCACGATGTATCCACAGGCATGCAGTTGAATCAATCCATGCACAGCTGCGGTTTGTTTCCCGGCATGGCGATCCAGATGACCGCCATTGGAGAGGAGTCCGGCACCCTGGACCGGATGCTGGAAAAAGTCGCGAACCACTACGAGTCGGACGTAGACACCCTGGTCGATAACCTCACCAGCCTGATGGAGCCGCTGATCATGGTTGTCCTGGGGGCCATTGTCGGCGCGCTGGTGATCGCGATGTACCTGCCGGTCTTTCAATTGGGTACGGCCTTTTGAGCCTGCTGCTGAGCGAGCAGCACTGGGCGTTTGCCTGCATGGCACTGGTGCTCGGCCTGATCATCGGCAGTTTCATCAACGTACTGGTCTGGCGCCTGCCCAAAATGCTCGAACGCGAATGGCGTGCCCAGGCCCATGAGGTCCTTGGCCTGCCAACCGAGCCCGCCGGTCCGGTGTACAACCTGATGCGCCCGAGCTCCTGCTGTCCGCGCTGCAACCAGCCGATTCGGCCCTGGGAAAATATCCCGCTGCTCAGCTTCCTGATGCTCAGGGGTCGTTGCGCCCATTGCCGTGAGCCCATCAGCGTCCGCTATCCCCTGACCGAAGTGACGTGCGCGCTGATCACCGCGGCCGTTGCCTGGCATTTCGGCTTCGGCTGGCAAGCCGCTGCGGTGATGTTGCTGAGCTGGGGCTTGCTGGCCATGAGCCTGATTGACCTGGACCACCAATTGCTGCCGGACGCGCTGGTCCTGCCGCTGCTCTGGCTGGGGCTGGTTATCAACAGCGCTGACCTGTTGGCGACACTGCCCGACGCACTGTGGGGCGCGGTCATTGGCTACATGAGCCTATGGAGCGTGTTCTGGTTGTTCAAGCTGGTCACCGGCAAGGATGGCATGGGCCATGGCGATTTCAAGTTATTGGCATTGCTGGGAGCCTGGGGTGGCTGGCAGATCCTGCCGATGACGTTGCTGATGGCCTCACTGATGGGCGTGTTTGCAGGGCTGATCCTGCTGCGTTTGCGCAAGGCCCAAACGTCGACGCCGATGCCCTTTGGGCCGTGCCTGGCAATTGCCGGCTGGATTGCATTGCTCTGGGGTGGTCAAATAACCGACTTCTATTTGCAGTCTGTCGGTTTCAGATGACCACTTCTGTCGCAACACCCTGGATTCTTGGCCTCACAGGCGGCATTGGCAGCGGCAAAAGCGCTGCGGCCGAGCACTTTATCGACCTGGGCATCGACCTGGTGGACGCCGATCATGCTGCCCGCTGGGTCGTCGAACCCGGGCGACCGGCACTGGCGCGCATTGCCGAGCATTTCGGCGACGGCGTGCTGCAACCCGACGGCCAGCTGGATCGCGCCGCGCTGCGCAAACTGATCTTTGAGATACCGCAAGAACGTTTGTGGCTGGAAGCCTTGCTGCACCCGCTGATTGCCGAGGAAATTCGCAGCCACCTGGCACGCGCCCAGTCGCCTTACGCGATCCTGGTGTCACCGCTGCTGATCGAGTCCGGCCAATACAGCATGACCCAGCGCATCCTGGTGATCGACGTGCCGCAATCGCTGCAGATTCAGCGTACCCTGCAGCGCGATGGCATCAGCGAACAACAGGTGCAGGCGATTCTCAAGGCCCAATCGAGCCGCGAAGACCGCCTGAACCATGCCGATGACGTGCTGGTCAACGATAAGGACCTTGCCTGGCTGCACGGCGAGGTCGAGCGACTGCACCACTTTTACCTTACTTTGCGTGGAGGCCGATCATGAGCCAACCCTTGACCGTCGACTGCCCAACCTGCGGTGCACCCGTGGAATGGAAAGCGACCAACCTCAACCGGCCGTTCTGCTCGGACCGTTGCAAGCTTATCGACCTGGGTGCCTGGGCCGCTGAAGAACACAAGATTCCGGTGGCCCCGGACGCCGAAGATGAACTGTTTTCCGAAGACCTGCCGCCGCGCCACTAAGGCCGCATAAAGGCATATTCCTGCTGGTCGTCGAGGTTTTCTGCAAGGTATTGCAACTCGTCGGCCAGGTCTTCAAAACTGCGTACACCCTTGCTTTGCTGCACCACCGCACTGAGCATGGCGCGCAAGGTCAAGCCGGGGTCAAAACCGATTTCCTGCGCTGCGTCCTGGCTTCTGCGCAACTCCTGCCGTGCCCACTCGTACACACTCATGATCCGTGCTCCAGAAAAAATTTTGCAGAGCATGGGCCTGCGCCGTCGTGCGAGATTTGACCTGGATCAACGCCGTGAATCGTCGTCCTTCCAGGGGGCCGAGAGATAGCGAGTTCGGTTGAAGGTCTCCAGCCATTCCGGGCAAAACACCACCAGCGCGCTGATGACCATGCCGTTGATAAAGGCTTCAGGGAAGATGATCAGCCACAGGTAACCTACAAAGTCCTCCAACCATTCCGGCATCGCAAAGCGGCCGTTCAACCACAACAGGCCCAGGCCAACCAACAGGCACAACAATGCCGACAGCGCCGCCGCAAAAAAACCGGAACAGAAGATATACACAAAGGGGTTTCGCGGTTGCGCCCGTTCGACCAACAGCGCGCAGCTTTCGGTGACCAGCACCGGCAGCCCGACCAGAAGCAGGCCGTTGACGCCAAGGGCGGCCAGATCCTGGCGCCCCAGCAGCATCAATCCGAACTGGGCAGCAAACCCACCGACGATTGCCAGCGGCCAATCCAGCAGCAAGGTCACGGCGGTCATGCCGATAAAGTGGTACGAGACCCCGGTATCGAAATCCCGGCGCACCAGCCACAGCATAAACAACGCGAACACCGTACCGAACAGCAAATGCTGGCGCCGTCGGTCGGCGAACAATTCGACCCAAGGCGAGCGCAACGTCGCCCACATCACCACCGGCGCATATAACAGCCAGCCAATGCCGAGGGTCGATGGCGCCAGAACAGCTGCACTGATCACGGATGCACTACCTTTATAAAAAGCCTCACCACACACCTCATCCTTGGGCCTGCTGCCAGGTGACCAGTCTACACCCGCGTTTTAAAGCAGGACTTCCTGTGGTCATCATTTGAACGCTAAGCTGGGAATATGGATGACTCAGATTATTTGCGCCTGCTCACCGTAGCAGCCGAACAAGCCAATGCGTTTCTGTCCAATGCCCGCAAATGGGAGCGTGAGCGTTGGGTCTGCCAGCGCCTGCTGCAGGGCTTGAATGTGCCCTACCGCGTCGAAGAGTTTCACGCTGCGGGCCAGGAGCCGCCGGATGTGTTGTTTCGCGACGCCAGTTTCGAGGTGTTTTTCGTGCTGGACGAGGGGCGCCGCCTGAACGACGAATGGCGCGATGAATTGCTGCGCAGGCGTAGCGCGTTCTCTTTGAGCCAACTGGTGCGGCGCGAAGCCAAGCCACGACGCATTCCCGCCCATGAGTTTCTGTTGCGCCTGGCACCGACACTGCGCAAAAAAGCACATAACTACAAAGAACGCGGCATGGACCTGGGGGAGTTGGACCTTATCGCTTTCACCAGCCTCAAACGCGAAGTGCTGGACCTCAACAGCCACTTTCCGCCGCCAACCGAATACCTGCGCCAGGGCTGGCGCTCACTGTCACTGGTGGGGCCAACCTTCGCGCGCGTACTGTTCGCACACCCGGACGCGCCGGACTTCTTGCGCAACAACCTGGGCCGCAGCATAGTGTTCGATGTGGGCATCAGCCTTTGAACCCTTGGCTGTAACGTGGCGCCCTTTTGCAACGTCTACCTGACGAGGCCTTTATGACCAGCCGCCTGAACCCCGATGACCAACAGCATGTCCAAGAGTACCTGCAACTCTCCCAGCACAGAGTCGAACGCAAGCCTTTCCGGCCATGGCTGCTCCTTTGTGTGGTGCTGGTAGTGGTGATCGGGCTCGGCGTGCTGAGCCGCCTATTGAGTTACCTGACGCTATGAGCTGCCTGGCGCTCGCGGGGGTAACTGCTCCGATTTCTTTTAGCCTTGCGAGATATCCCCATGACCCATCGTATTATTATCGTCGGCGGCGGCGCCGGCGGCCTGGAGTTGGCTACCCGCCTGGGTAAGACTCTGGGCAAGCGCGGCAAGGCCAGCATCACGCTGGTGGACGCCAACCTGACTCACATCTGGAAGCCTCTGCTGCACGAAGTGGCTGCCGGCTCGCTGAATTCTTCGGAAGACGAACTCAATTATGTCGCCCAGGCAAAATGGAACCACTTCGAGTTCCAGCTTGGGCGCATGAGTGGGCTTGACCGTGAACAGAAGAAAATCCAGCTGGCCGCCACCCTCGATGAAGAAGGCCGCGAGCTGGTGCCCGCGCGCGTACTGGGCTATGACAGCCTGGTCATTGCCGTAGGCAGCACCACCAACGACTTCGGCACCGAGGGTGCGGCGCAGCATTGCCTGTTCCTCGATACCCGCAAGCAAGCCGAGCGCTTCCACCAACAACTGCTCAACCACTACCTGCGCGCCCATGCCGGACAAACCGATGCCGTTGAACAAATCAGCGTGGCCATCGTCGGTGCCGGCGCCACCGGGGTGGAGCTGGCCGCCGAGCTGCATAACGCAGCCCATGAACTGGCTGCCTATGGCCTGGACCGCATCAAACCGGAAAACATGCATATCACCCTGATCGAAGCCGGCCCGCGGGTATTGCCTGCCCTGCCAGAGCGGATCGGCGGCCCAGTGCATAAAACCCTGGAAAAACTCGGGGTGACCGTGCTGACCAACTCGGCGGTCAGCGAAGCAACCGCCGACGCACTGATTACCAGCAGCGGCCAAGTGATTCCCGCCAGCCTCAAGGTATGGGCGGCCGGGATCCGCGCACCGGGTTTTCTCAAAGACATCGATGGCCTGGAAACCAACCGCATCAATCAGCTTCAGGTGCTGCAAACACTGCAAACCACTCGCGATGAAAACATCTTCGCCTTTGGCGATTGTGCCGCCTGCCCGCAACCGGGCACCGACCGCAATGTGCCCCCACGAGCCCAGGCCGCGCATCAGCAGGCTTCGTTGTTGGCCAAGTCGCTGAGATTGCGCATTGAAGGCAAGGATCTGCCGACCTACAAGTACACCGACTACGGCTCGCTGATCTCGCTGTCGCGGTTCTCGGCGGTAGGTAACCTGATGGGTAACCTGACTGGCAGCGTGATGCTGGAGGGCTGGTTGGCGCGGATGTTCTATGTGTCGCTGTACCGTATGCACCAGATGGCGCTGTACGGCTTCTTCCGCACGGCGATGCTGATGCTGGGCAGCAAGATTGGGCGAGGCACAGAACCGCGCCTCAAACTCCACTAACAACGCATAACACCTGTGGGAGGGGGCGTGCTCCCGATAGCGGTGTGTCAGTTAATGAATACTTAGCTGACCCACCGCTATCGGGAGCAAGCCCCCTCCCACATTTGTTTTGAGGAGAATTCAGGATTCGCGCGCGCAAAAAAAATCCCCGTATCTTTCGATACGAGGATTTTTAATATGGTCGGGGTAAGGGGATTCGAACTCCTGACATCCTGCTCCCAAAGCAGGCGCGCTACCGGACTGCGCTATACCCCGGTAAAAAAAAGGCGACCTTTCAGTCGCCTTCTTCGATCAGCGCTTTTGGCCTCTGATCTTAAGATTCGATTCCAGCCTGAACTGATCTCAAAAATGGTGGGTCGTGTGGGATTCGAACCTACGACCAATTGGTTAAAAGCCAACTGCTCTACCAACTGAGCTAACGACCCAAATATGGTCGGGGTAGGGGGATTCGAACTCCCGACATCCTGCTCCCAAAGCAGGCGCGCTACCGGACTGCGCTATACCCCGATTTGAAATTGGCTCCGTGACCAGGACTCGAACCTGGGACCCAATGATTAACAGTCATTTGCTCTACCGACTGAGCTATCACGGAACTACATATTTCAAATTTACTGCTGTGTAACCTTCTCTTCGACCCTGTCCGTATCGCTACGTTAGCGTCTCTGAGGCGCGCTATTCTACAATCTTAAAAACCCCTGTCAACCCTTTAAATTGCTTTTAAGACAATGATTTGCGCTTCTTTCTGATTTCTTCTTGGGGAGAAGAAACCCGTGGGCTGACGTTGCTGCGGGGCGCACTTTACAAGCCTTTGCCTTACAGTTCAACGCCCTATCGAAAAAAAAGGCCTCGCAATGCGAGGCCTCTTGTTATTACACCGGGTGCTGGCCTCAGTGGAAGACGATTTCGTCGTCTTTCACCGTTGCCGTGACGCGAGTGCCCGGCATAAAGCTGCCCGACAGGATCAACTGTGCCAGCGGGTTCTCGATCCAGCGCTGGATCGCACGCTTCAACGGCCGTGCGCCATACACCGGGTCGTAGCCCACTGCGATCAGCTTGTCCAACGCCTCGCCGCTCAGCTCAAGGTCGAGCTCACGCTCAGCCAGGCGACTGCGCAGGCGGCCCAACTGGATTTCGGTGATACCCGCAATCTGATCCCGTGCCAGAGGCTCGAAGATCACCACTTCGTCGACCCGGTTGATGAATTCCGGGCGGAAGTGGGTGGTCAAGGCGTCCATCACCGCTGCGCGCTGGGCCTCGCGATCCCCCACCAGTTCCTGGATCTGTGCCGAGCCCAGGTTGGAGGTCATCACGATCACCGTATTGCGAAAGTCCACCGTACGCCCGTGGCTGTCCGTCAAGCGACCATCTTCCAGCACCTGCAGCAAAATGTTGAACACATCCGGGTGCGCCTTCTCGACCTCATCCAGCAGGATCACCGAGTAAGGCTTGCGTCGAACGGCTTCGGTCAGGTAACCGCCCTCCTCGTAGCCCACATAGCCTGGTGGTGCGCCGATCAGGCGAGCCACCGAGTGTTTCTCCATGAACTCGGACATATCAATGCGCACCATGGCCTCTTCAGTATCAAAGAGGAACTCGGCCAGGGCCTTGCACAGCTCAGTCTTACCTACGCCGGTCGGGCCGAGGAACATGAACGAGCCGCTTGGACGGTTCGGGTCGGACAAGCCGGCACGGGAACGCCGTACCGCATTGGATACCGCCACCACAGCCTCTTCCTGACCGATGACGCGCTGGTGCAACAAACTTTCCATTTTCAGCAGTTTGTCGCGCTCGCCTTCGAGCATTTTCGAGACTGGAATGCCGGTCCACTTGGAGACTACTTCGGCGATCTCCTCCTCGGTCACCTTGCTGCGCAGCAACTGGTTCTCAGGCTTGCCGTGCTGGTCGACCATCTGCAGGCTGCGTTCCAGGTCCGGAATCACACCATATTGCAACTCAGCCATGCGGCTCAGATCGCCTTTACGACGCGCGGCTTCCAGTTCCTGACGGGACTGCTCGATTTTCTGCTGGATCTGCGCCGAACCCTGTACTTCGGCTTTTTCCGAGGTCCAGATTTCTTCGAGGTCCGAATACTCACGCTCCAGACGGACGATTTCTTCCTGAAGTTTTTCCAGGCGTTTCTTCGCTGCCTCGTCCTCTTCTTTCTTCAACGCCTGGGATTCGACTTTCAGTTGAATCAGGCGCCGATCCAGGCGGTCGAGCACTTCCGGCTTGGAGTCAATCTCCATGCGAATGCGGCTGGCCGCTTCGTCGATCAAGTCGATGGCCTTGTCCGGCAACTGACGATCGGTGATGTAGCGATGACTCAGCTTGGCCGCCGCAATGATCGCGCCATCAGTGATCGCCACTTTATGGTGGACCTCATAGCGTTCTTTCAGGCCACGCAGGATCGCGATGGTGTCTTCTTCGCTTGGCTCTTCCACCAGCACTTTCTGGAAACGCCGCTCAAGGGCCGCATCCTTTTCAATGTACTGACGGTATTCGTTGAGCGTGGTCGCACCGACGCAATGCAACTCGCCCCGCGCCAAGGCCGGCTTGAGCATGTTGCCAGCATCCATGGAGCCTTCGCCTTTACCGGCGCCGACCATGGTGTGCAGTTCGTCGATAAACAGAATGATCTGGCCTTCCTGCTTCGACAATTCATTAAGCAGGGATTTCAGTCGTTCTTCGAACTCACCACGGAACTTGGCACCGGCGATCAGGGCCCCCATGTCCAGGGACAACAGGCGTTTGCCTTTTAAGCCGTCCGGCACTTCACCATTAATGATGCGCTGGGCCAGGCCTTCGGCAATCGCGGTTTTACCCACGCCAGGCTCACCGATCAGCACCGGGTTGTTCTTGGTGCGACGCTGCAGGACCTGGATGGTGCGACGAATCTCATCGTCACGACCAATCACCGGGTCGAGCTTGCCTTCTTCTGCACGCTTGGTCAGGTCGACGGTGTATTTGTCCAGGGCCTGGCGCGACTCCTCATGGTTGGGGTCGTTCACGGCCTCGCCGCCACGCAGGTTGTTGATAGCGTTTTCCAGGGCTTTCTTGCTCACGCCCTGCCCCAGCAACAATTTGCCGAGCTTGCTGTTGTCGTCCATGGCGGCGAGCAGCACCAGTTCGCTGGAGATGAACTGGTCACCCTTCTGCTGGGCCAGGCGGTCCGCCTGATTGAGCAGGCGCGCCAGGTCCTGGGACATATTCACGTCGCCGGTAGGGTTTTGAATTTTCGGCAGTTGGTCGAGCTCTTTACTCAACTCCTTGCGCAGGCTGTTGATGTCAAAGCCCACCTGCATCAACAAGGGTTTGATAGAACCACCTTGTTGCTCCAGGAGCGCCTGCATCAAGTGTGCCGGCTCAATCGCCGGATGGTCGAGGCCGACCGCCAGGGATTGGGAGTCCGATAAGGCCAACTGCAATTTGCTGGTTAAACGATCAATACGCATTAGTCACCTTCCTTTTGAGCAGGCCGGAGCTATGAACAAACACATCCTGAATGAAGAAACCTGCCAGATACCCTTATAGATGGGGTGGATTCTGGGGGTTTCAAGCGGCGGACTGTTGATACAGGTCAGGACAGTCTAGCGTTCAAGCCAGATAAGGGAGGCGAATCGGCCCGTACGCGGGCTGCGGCGATAAGAAAAGAAGCGTGGATCGGTCACGGTGCAAAAACCACCACCATATACAGCGGTGACACCGTTTGCTGCCAGACGCAGGCGCGCCAGCTGGTAGATGTCGGCCATGAACTTGCCGGGGTTGTGGCTGGGAACAAAGGCTTCAGCGGTGGCCGGCAGTTGCTGCATGAACGCTTCACGTACCTCCGGGCCGACCTCAAAGGCTTGCGGGCCAATGGCTGGGCCGAGCCAGACCAGGACGTCTTCAGGAGCAGTATCCAGGCTTTCGAATGCGGCCTCCAGCACGCCAGCCGCCAAGCCACGCCAACCGGCATGGGCTGCGGCAACCCGGGTACCCGCACGATTACAGAACAGCGCAGGCAGGCAATCGGCGGTCATGGATGTGCAGGCGATGCCGGGGGTGCTGGTCCAACTGCCATCTGCCTCGACGGTAAGGCCTGGATCGGCCTCAACCACGTGAGTACCGTGGACTTGGCGCAACCAGGCGGGCTGGATATCGAAGGCGCTGCTCAGACGACGGCGATTTTCAAGGACGGCCTCAAGGCTGTCCTCGACGTGATCGCCCAGGTTGAGGCTGTCGAACGGCGCCAGACTGACACCGCCCGCACGAGTCGTGACGCAGGCTTTGACCTGAGACGGCGCGGGCCAGTCAGGAATCAGCCAGTCACTCATCCGATAAACGCCTCACGATCCTGCTTGAGCAGCGACAACAACCAGACCAGGTCGTCTGGAAGTGGCGATTCCCAACTCATGCGCTTACCGCTCGTCGGATGATCCAGTTCCAGGAAGCGTGCGTGCAGTGCCTGACGCGGGAAGGACTTCAGCGACTCGACCATTGTCTGGCTTGCCGCCGGCGGAATACGGAAGCGCCCACCGTAGGCAGGATCGCCGACCAACGGGAAGTTGATATGCGCCATGTGCACGCGAATCTGGTGGGTGCGCCCGGTTTCCAGCTTGACCCGCACATGGGTGTGGGAGCGGAAACGCTCCAGCACACGGTAGTGGCTGACGGCTTGCTTGCCACCTTCCATCACCGCCATACGCTGGCGCTGCTGGCCATGGCGACCGATCGGGGCGTTGATCTTGCCCCCGGCCACCACCACACCGATCACGATGCACTCGTAGATCCGGCTGACGCTGCGACTCTGCAACTGAGTAACCAGTTGCGTCTGCGCCTGAATGGTCTTGGCCACCACCATCAAACCGGTGGTGTCCTTGTCCAGACGGTGCACGATGCCGCAGCGCGGGACATTGATGATGTCCGGGACGTGGTGCAACAGGGCATTGAGCAAAGTGCCATCAGCGTGCCCGGCAGCCGGGTGAACCACCAGGCCAGCGGGTTTGTTGATGACCAGGATGTCGTCGTCTTCATAGACGATATCCAGCTCGATGTCCTGGGCGACCCATTCTCCCTGGGCTTCCTGCTCGGCAGTCAGCTCAAGAATCGCACCGCCATGAACTATGTCTCGCGGGCGGATAACCGCTCCATCCACAGTCAGGCGGCCGTCTTTGATCCAGGCGGAAAGGCGCGAGCGCGAGTGCTCAGCGAATAATTGTGCGGCGACTTGATCGAGGCGTTGGCCGCCCAATTCGGACGGCACCTCTGCGCGAAGTTCAATTTTATCGGACATGCTCAGACTAGGCGTGGCACAGCCTTTGGTTTCGGCTGCGCGCTTGTGGTTAAATACGGCGTCTTTTGCCCCGAGGCTTTCAACGGGGCGCTCATCATAACAGGACGGCCCCGCCCAAGACAGCGGCCGTCATAGGGACGCAAGCCGCCATGCAAGTGAAACACCTGCTGCTGATCGCCATCCTCGCCATGACTGCTGCTTGCTCGTCAACAAAGGACGTCGTCGACGAAAACCTGAGCGAAGTCGAGCTGTACCAGCAAGCTCAGACAGACCTGGACAATAATAGCTACACCAGCGCCACAGCGAAGCTGAAGGCATTGGAGTCGCGCTACCCATTCGGCCGCTATGCCGACCAGGCCCAGTTGGAGCTGATCTACGCCAACTACAAGAACGCCGAGCCGGAAGCTGCCAAGTCCGCTGCCGAGCGTTTTATCCGCCTGCACCCACAGCACCCGAACGTGGACTACGCCTACTACATGAAGGGCCTGACCTCGTTCGACCAGGACGTTGGCCTGCTGGCGCGCTTCCTGCCGCTGGACATGACCAAGCGTGACCCGGGCGCTGCACGCGACTCCTACAACGAGTTCGCCCAGCTGACCAGCCGCTACCCCAACAGCCGCTACGCGCCGGACGCCAAGCAGCGCATGATCTACCTGCGCAACCTGCTGGCCTCCTACGAAATCCACGTGGCCCACTACTACCTGACCCGTCAGGCCTACGTAGCTGCCGCCAACCGTGGCCGCTATGTTGTGGAGAACTTCCAGGAAACCCCATCCGTGGGCGACGGCCTGGCGGTGATGACCGAGGCTTACCAGCGTCTGCACCTGGACACCCTGGCGACCACCAGCCTGGAAACCCTGAAGCTCAACTACCCAGATCACCCAAGCCTGAAAGATGGCCAGTTCGTGCCTCAGGTTGCCGAAGCCGACAACCGTTCGTGGCTGAGCAAGTACACCTTGGGCCTGATCGAGTCTCGTCCGCCACTGCCGCCGGGTGAAACCCGCGCCAACCAGGACGTGATCAAGCAGTACCAGGACGCCAAGGATGCCATCCCTTCGGACCTCAAGCCTCACGACGAGAACGGCGACGTTATCGAAGAAGAGGAGCCGCAGGCCCTTGGCAACAACGAAGACCGTTCGTGGTTCAGCTACATGACCTTCGGTGTGTTCGACTGATTGTTCGACGCAACGCAAAAGGGAGCTCTGAAGGAGCTCCCTTTTTTATGAGCGAGTATTTATTGCGCTGTGCGCCTGTGGCCAGCTTGGCTAAACTGGCGCATTCCTTGTCGAGAAACTGCCCATCATGCTTCGTCTACTGTTCTGGATTGCCGTCATTGCTGCCGCGGTATGGTTCTGGCGCAAATTCAAAAACCCTGCAGCCCGCCAGCAACGACCTGCCGAGCCGAACGCAGCGCTGATGGTGCGATGCGCCCACTGCGGCGTGCACCTGCCGCAGGATCGCGCACTGAGTTCGCGCCAGGAGTGGTACTGCACCCAGGCGCACCTGGAACAAGGGCCGAAGTCTATCCAGCGTTGAGGCGACCTGCCGGGGCATAAGGCGCCGGATCAATGATCGGAGCCCGCCCCAACAGCAAGTCGGCGAACAACTGGCAGGAGGCAGGTGCGAGTACCAGGCCATTGCGGTAATGCCCGCAATTGAGCCACAAGCCCTGAAAGCCGGGAACCTCTCCGATATAGGGGATACCTTCCGGCGAACCGGGCCTCAACCCCGCCCAATGCCCGACTACCTCGGCGTCCGCCAAGGCGGGGATCAGTTCCACCGCAGACGCCTTGAGGCTCGCCAACGCAGTTTCGGTCGGCGTCTTGTCGAACCCCTCATGTTCCAATGTGCTTCCAATCAGAATGTGCCCATCGCGGCGGGGGATTGCATAGCGCCCCTTGGCCAAGACCATGCTGGATAAAAAGTCGGACGCGCACTTGTACAGGATCATTTGGCCTTTGACCGGCTCCACGGGAAGGGTCATGCCCAGTGTGCTCAGCAACTGCCCGCTCCAGGCCCCGGCGGCGAGCACCACCTGATCGGCAAAAACCGGTCCCGTAGCAGTGTTCACCCCCACCACGCGATTGTTGTTCTGCACAAAACCCGACACTTCGCAGTGCTCGTGAATCGTCACATCCGGCAACGCCAGCAGCGCCGCCTTCAAGGATTTAACCAGGCGAGGGTTGCGCACATTGGCCACATCGGCCATGTAGATCGCCCGGGAGTAGCCGCCTCCCAGCGCCGGCACGGCATCATGAGCCTGGGACACATCCACCTTGCTCAATGGCCGCCCTTCACGCGCAGCCCAGGCCAATGCATCAGCCTCATCATCCAGGTCAAGCCAGTACAAACCCGTGGTATGAACCTCGGGATCGACACCGGTTGCGGCAAACAAGCGCTGTGCCAACTGCGGATAGAAATCCTGGGACCAATGGGCCAAGGCAGTCACGGCTGGGCTATAACGCCATGGATACAACGGTGAGACAATTCCGCCACCCGCCCAGGAAGACTCCTGCCCAAGCCCCACACGCTCCAGCAGCATGACTGCACGCCCTTCTCTGGCAAGGTTGTACGCCGTCAACAGCCCGATTACTCCGCCGCCGACAATCACCACTTGCTGTTGCTTTGCCATCATCTGATCCCGCCGATAAACAGGGAAAGGCGCGCCCGGCGCCCACTCTTCAAGCACTCTCATCACTGCCCCCAGCAGACTTTGCGCGACATTTCAGGCGCCGCTCCCGGGTTGCTTCGCATACCGGTGCTGCTCAAGCTGAAAGCTGCACACGCGTCGTCCGCCATGACTGAGTCCACGGCAGGCGTAGCGAGCAAGTCGAAATCCTGGGGGTTTAAAATCACACTGATTCTATAGTGATCGTTACCCGCAATGGCGCCGCCCGCATCAATAAAAGTGCCGTTTCTGGTATATGCGCGCTCCAGGTGCTGGGCTTGCTCGCTCAGCAACGCGACTATTTGCGCGCGATACACCTTTTTTACCTGGCCGATGTACCCGGGATACGCAATGCCGGCCAACAACGCAACGATCGCCACGGCGATCAATAACTCCATCAGGGTAAAGCCCTGGCTATCCATGCCCATCCCATTGCTCCTTATTGAAGTTGCCGCCATGAAATCCGTCGAAACCTGACGTTGCCGCCCTCCTCCACCCGTGCATAAACCGACTCCAGCACCGTGCGCGATTGGCCTGTAAGGCCCACGGCAGTGATGCGAAAGAGCGCTGCCCGTGTATCGGGCGGCAAATGAGCCAGCCCTGCTCCTTCCCCCAGGGATTGAACGCCATAAAACCCACCCCTCAAGGCCAACCAGGTGACCGCTGAGACAGGGTTTGCCCCTGCGCCAGTCAAGGAAAATGCTTCATTGGGCGGTACACACGTAATAACCGAGTTACACACAGGCATCGCAGGGCCGCCCCTCTGCACAACCGACTCCCCCAGCCGCAAACCGCTCTCAGCAGACTGAAAGGATTGATTACGCTGCCACAGGCTACTCGCGACTTTTTGCTGGGCGACCGCCCCCTGTATCGACGACAGCCCCAGCTGCGATAACAACAGCAGGAATACCAGACTGATCAGCAGCACCATCCCGTTCTGCCGTACCCGAATACCGCCAAGCATCGACATCGCCCCTAACCCAACCGATTTCGCAGCGCCGCGACGACACTGTAGGTCTGATCCTTAACCCGCCCAGTTGGGTCTTGCAGAGTCATGGAGATACGCACACTACGTACCAAAGAACTGTCAGCCGAATGGCTGTCGTAACGCACCACAACCGTTGATGCAGGCTCAGCCGCCAAGCCAAAACTGATGTCGAATGCACGCACGTTATCAATCAGTACCGCCTTTGCCGGTGCTGCCGGAGTACTGACCTTCAACTGGCCCGATTCATAGGTGTAGGTAAGCTGGCGTATGCCAAAGCGGATCAGGCCAGGGGCGGCAGCAGGTGCTGCCCCCTCATACGCCTGGGCCGCCTCCTTGCAGTCGGACAACACCGTCCAGTCGGGCTTGCCAGCGCCGTTACCGACGTACGCGGTGACCAACGTCAGCGACCTTGAACTTCCCGACGCGTCCCAGCTTATCGGTCGATCGAAGGCAGCCGGGGCGTTGTCGATAAAGG
Organism: Pseudomonas sp. HN8-3; assembly: GCF_020790195.1. NCBI lineage: Bacteria > Pseudomonadati > Pseudomonadota > Gammaproteobacteria > Pseudomonadales > Pseudomonadaceae > Pseudomonas > Pseudomonas sp. HN8-3. The sequence goes on along the minus strand of NZ_CP086206.1, from coordinate 871,434 downwards.
TCGCGGCCAAACATCCCAACATGCCTGCCTGACGAATGTCCTGTGTGATCTTGCCCAGGGCAAGCCGCGCATCATCCTGCAGCACCATGGCGGCCTGCTGGCTGTCGTGAGTCAATCGTGAACTTATGAGCACCTGACTCACCCCCAACACCAGCACCAGCCCGACGGCGAGTGCCAGCAACAACTCCACCAGGCTGAAACCTCGGGCATGACGATTCATTGCAAGGCTCCCTGCTCACTGGTGACTCGGCTGGTCAGCGTGAAGGTTTCCCGTGCTCCTGGGGTGCCTGCTGAGCGGCGATCCTCCCAACTGATGCTGATGGTGACCTCATGCCCGCTTACCGCCACGGATCCCTTGGCATCCTTGCCAGCAAAACCAATGATATTGGCCTCGAAATCGTGCAGGTCCAGGTCGCGCACACTGGCGGCCGAAGTGTTGGGCGGCCCCGACTCGTCCCTCCCCCACGTGTAATCCGCGCCAGCATTGGCGCGAATTCGGTCGAGCATGTCGTAGGCGATAAAACTGGCTTGGCTGATCATCCTGGCGCTGTCGGTGTACTTGAGCGCGTTGAGCTGAAGCATTGCAGCGCCCATCAGGCCGACAGCCAGGATCAACAGCGCTATCAGCACCTCGATCAGCGTCATGCCGGATTGGTGCCGATGCGCGGAGCGCAGAAAAAATCGATTCGGGCGGGCAGGCATTACCGTCGTCATCCATGTCGAAGGCCGGAAAAAAGCAGGCAAACCCTGCTGTGCGATCCAAGACTAGCGGCGGATTTCGAGCAGCGCTGCTGCCGGAACAAAGGGAAATACTTTGGACATAAAGGCCATCACCCAGCATTCGCGGCCAGGCGCTATACCTAGGTCTGCAACTCGAAGATTCACTCGCGTCCACGGAGGGAACGCACATGACACAACGAGGGTTCACCCTGATTGAAATGCTGCTGGGGCTGATCGTCACCAGCTTCCTCGCGCAATTGGCCGTACCCGGTTTCAAAGGTTTGCTTGAATCGCAGCAACGACAAAGCGTGGCCCAATCACTTGCCGCCGGACTGCGTTACGCACGCATGGAGGCCATCACGCGCAATCAGGCGGTGGTCATTCATGCAAACGACAGGGACTGGAGCCTGGGGTGGCGGGTGATACTGGATGTCAGTGGACGCGGCCATCAGGACGACGACAACCCGGTGCTGCTGGAGCGCCAGGGCGATGGTCGCGTGCCCGTGGCAGGCAATGGCCCGGTCACGGACCAGGTGCGTTTCAGCGGCTTGGGAGAACCGGTTTTCGCCGGCGGAGGCTTCCGTGCCGGCACCGTGCATGTGTGCGACACGAGCCAGGCACAGAGCCTGTATCAGATCGTGCTGGCCCCCAGCGGACGCATCAGCCTGCGCAGTGACAAGACCGAGCAGGCATTATGCCGAGCCGATGCCGGCATTGTTGGCGTCAGAGCAGCGAGCGGACCCGCAGTTCCTTCGGCATCGAGAACGTGATGTTCTCTTCACGACCTGCCAGCTCATCGGCGCCAGTAGCGCCCCAGGCCTGCAACTGCTGGATCACGCCGCGTACCAGCACTTCCGGTGCGGAGGCGCCTGCCGTGATGCCGATACGCTCGACACCATCGAACCAACTGCGCTGCATGTCTTCGGCACCGTCGATCAGGTACGCCGGCGTAGCCATGCGCTCGGCCAGCTCACGCAGGCGGTTGGAGTTGGAGCTGTTAGGGCTGCCGACCACCAGCACTACGTCACACTCATTTGCCAGTTGCTTGACCGCATCCTGGCGGTTTTGCGTGGCGTAGCAGATGTCATCCTTGCGCGGGCCGCCAATGGCCGGGAACCGCGTGCGCAGGGCATCGATTACGCGGCTGGTGTCGTCCATGGACAAGGTGGTCTGGGTCACGAAGGCCAGGCGTTCCGGATTGTGCACCTGCAAGTTGGCGACGTCTTTCTCGTCCTCGACCAGGTAGATAGCACCGCCGTTGCTGGCGTCGTATTGGCCCATGGTGCCTTCTACCTCCGGGTGACCGGCGTGGCCGATCAGGATGCACTCACGACCGTCGCGGCTGTAGCGCGCCACTTCGATATGCACCTTGGTCACCAGTGGGCAGGTGGCATCGAACACCTTGAGGCCACGGCCCGCCGCTTCGGTACGTACAGCCTGGGAAACACCGTGGGCACTGAAGATGACGATCACGTCGTCGGGCACCTGATCGAGTTCTTCGACAAAGATCGCCCCGCGCGCGCGCAAGTCTTCGACCACAAATTTGTTATGGACGACTTCATGGCGCACATAAATCGGCGGCCCGAAGACTTCCAGGGCGCGATTGACGATTTCGATCGCCCGGTCCACGCCGGCGCAGAAGCCACGGGGGTTGGCGAGTTTGATTTGCATGCTGTGCCTCGTGTATTGCAGCCATATTGAGTCAATTTGACACTGACTCAACCGACAATGGAGATCAAAGGTGGGAGGGGGCTTGCTCCCGATATAGGTATATCAGTCTGCACATTTAGCTGATACACCGCTATCGGGAGCAAGCCCCCTCCCACATTTTAGACCGCGTACGGTCGGTTACAGCGCTTTGACGTCGATAATCTCGACGTCAAAGGTCAACGTCTTGCCGGCCAACGGGTGATTGAAGTCGATGGTCACTTGCGCGTCATCAAATGCTTTCACCACGCCAGGCAATTCTGTGTTCGCCGCATCATTGAAGATCACCAGCAAGCCTTCCGACAGGTCCATGTTCTGGAACTGCGAACGGGGGATGATCTGCACGTTTTGCGGGTTGGGCTGGCCAAAGGCGTTTTCCGGCAGGATTTGCAGGGTGCGCTTGTCACCGGCCTTGAAACCGAACAGTGCCGCTTCGAAACCCGGCAGCAGGTTGCCGTCGCCGACCTTGAAGGTCGCGGGGGCCTTGTCGAACGTGCTGTCGACCGTGTCGCCATTCTCCAGGCGCAGTGCGAAATGCAAAGTGACTTCCGTGTTCTGGCCGATGCGTTGCTCAGCCAATACCTGATCAGTCATTGACTGTTTCTCCGGTTTTCTTGCTCTTGAACATATCCAGCGCCAGCATGATTGCGCCGACGGTGATAGCACTGTCGGCAAAGTTGAACGCCGGGAAGTAGTGGCGGTTCTGCCAATGCACCAGGATAAAGTCGATCACATGGCCCAGGGCGATGCGGTCATACAGGTTGCCCAGCGCGCCACCCAACACCAGGGCCAGCGCGATGGCCAGCCAGGTGTCGTCGCGGCCCAGGCGCTTGAGCCACACCACCAGTACGGCACTTACCACCACGGCGATCACAGCAAACAGCCAGCGCTGCCAGCCACCGCCGTCAGCGAGGAAGCTGAAGGCGGCGCCAGTGTTGTAGGCCAGGGTCCAGCTGAAATAATCCGGGATCACCACGATTTGCTGGAACATTTCCAGGGAGCCCTCGAAGTGAGCCTTGCTGACCTGGTCAATGACCAGGACCAGCAGGCTCAGTACGAGCCAGCCCAGACGTCCGAAACGACTGTCTGCATTAGGCATAGTGGCGAACCTCGCCTTCACCGCTGATGTTGTCGACACAACGACCGCAGATTTCCGGGTGCTCAGGGTTCACGCCGACGTCTTCACGGCAGTGCCAGCAACGAGCGCACTTGGGGAAGGCCGACTTGACCACTTTGAGCTTAAGGCCAGGCACTTCGGTAGCCACCGCATCTGCCGGAGCCTGGGTAAACGGCGCCAGGCTCGCAGTAGAGGTGATCAGCACGAAGCGCAGCTCGTTGCTCAGCTTGGCCAGGTCGGCGGTCAGGCCGTCTTCGGCAAACAGGGTGACTTCGGCTTGCAGGTTGCCACCCACGGCCTTGGCCGCACGCTGGACTTCCAGTTCCTTGTTCACCGCAACCTTGACGGCCATCACGCCTTCCCAGTACTCGCGGCCCAGTTCGAAGTCAGCCGGCAGTTCGGTCAGGCCTTCGTACCAGGTGTTGAGCATGACGGACTCGTTACGCTCGCCCGGCAGGTACTCCCACAGTTCGTCAGCGGTGAATGCCAGAATCGGTGCGATCCAGCGCACCAGCGCTTCGCTGATGTGGTACAGCGCGGTCTGCGCCGAACGGCGCGCCTTGCTGTTGGCGCCAGTGGTGTACTGGCGGTCCTTGATGATGTCGAGGTAGAAACCACCCAGCTCCTGCACGCAGAAGTTGTGGATCTTGGAGTAGACGTTCCAGAAGCGGTATTCGCCGTAGTGTTCCTGCAACTCGCGCTGCAGCAACAAGGTACGGTCCACAGCCCAACGGTCGAGGGCGAGCATGTCTTCGGCCGGCAGCAGGTCGCTGGCCGGGTTGAAGCCGGTCAGGTTCGACAGCATGAATCGCGCGGTATTGCGGATACGGCGGTAGGCGTCGGCGCTGCGGGCCAGGATCTGGTCCGAGACGGCGATTTCACCCGAGTAATCGGTGGAAGCCACCCACAGGCGCATGATGTCGGCGCCCAAGGTGTCGTTGATCTTTTTCGGCTCGATCACGTTCTTCAGCGATTTGGACATCTTGCGGCCCGTCTCGTCGACGGTGAAGCCGTGGGTCAGCAGCTCGCGGTACGGCGCATGGTTGTCGATGGCGCAACCGGTGAGCAACGACGAGTGGAACCAGCCACGGTGTTGGTCCGAACCTTCCAGGTACAGGTCGGCACGCGGGCCGGTCTCGTGGCCCATCGGGTGCGAACCACGCAGCACATGCCAGTGAGTGGTGCCCGAATCGAACCACACGTCGAGGGTGTCGCTGATCTTGTCGTACAGCGGCGCTTCGTCGCCCAGCAGCTCGGCAGCGTCCAGCTTGAACCAGGCTTCGATGCCTTCCTGCTCGACACGCTGGGCCACGACTTCCATCAGCTCGACGGTGCGCGGATGCAGCTCACCGCTTTCCTTGTTCAGGAAGAACGGGATCGGCACGCCCCAGTTGCGCTGGCGGGAGATGCACCAGTCCGGACGGTTGGCGATCATCGAGTGCAGGCGCGCCTGACCCCAGGACGGGACGAACTTGGTGTCTTCGATGGCCTTGAGCGAGCGTACACGCAAGGTGTCGCCGCTGGTCGGCTCTTTGTCCATGCCGATAAACCACTGCGCCGTAGCGCGGTAGATCAGCGGGGTCTTGTGACGCCAGCAATGCATGTAGCTGTGCTGGATGGCGGCGGTTTGCATCAACGCACCGACTTCACGCAGCTTTTCGATGATCGGCTGGTCAGCCTTGAAGATGAACTGGCCACCGAAGAACTCGAGCGAAGGAACGTATACGCCGTTGCTCTGCACCGGGTTGATGATGTCGTCGTTGACCATGCCGTACTTCTTGCAGATCACGAAGTCGTCCACGCCATAGGCAGGCGAGCAGTGGACAATGCCGGTACCCGAACCCAGCTCGACGTAGTCAGCCAGGTACACCGGCGACAGACGGTCATAGAACGGGTGACGGAAGTTGATCAGTTCCAGCGCGGAGCCGGTGGCGGTGGCGATCACCGAGCCTTGCAACTCGTAGCGGGCAAGGCACGACTCGACCATTTCTTCGGCCAGCACCAACAGGCGATCACCGACATCCACCAGAGCGTAGGTGAATTCCGGGTGCACGTTCAGCGCCTGGTTGGCCGGGATGGTCCACGGGGTGGTGGTCCAGATCACGATGGCAGCCGGCTTGGCCAGGCTTGCCAGGCCGAATGCCTCGGCCAGCTTGGCGTCATCGGCAATCGGGAAGGCCACGTCGATGGTCGACGACTTTTTGTCTTCGTATTCGACTTCCGCTTCGGCCAGGGCCGAACCGCAGTCAAAGCACCAGTTCACGGGCTTGAGACCCTTGAACACGAAGCCGCCCTTGACGATTTCAGCCAAGGCACGGATTTCACCGGCCTCGTTCTTGAAGTTCATGGTCTTGTAGGGGTTGTCCCACTCGCCCAGCACGCCCAGGCGAATGAATTCGGACTTCTGCCCTTCGATCTGCTCGGTGGCGTAGGCACGGCAGAGTTCGCGGGTCTTGTCCGCGCCCAGGTTCTTGCCGTAGGTCACTTCGACTTTGTGCTCGATCGGCAGGCCATGGCAGTCCCAGCCCGGAACGTACGGCGCGTCAAAGCCCGACAGGGTTTTGGAGCGTAGGATCATGTCCTTGAGAATCTTGTTCAGCGCATGACCGATATGAATCGTGCCGTTGGCATAAGGAGGGCCGTCGTGCAGGACGAATTTCGGACGATCCTTGCCAATTTCGCGCAACTTTCCGTACAGGCCAATACTGTTCCAGCGCTGCAGGATCTGCGGTTCGCGCTGTGGCAGGCCGGCCTTCATTGGGAAGGCGGTGTCCGGAAGGTTTAGCGTGGCTTTATAGTCGGTCATTTAAGGCTCTTCGGTTAGCGATGGGCGCTAGGTGCGGCTAGTGCACGGGCGGCGGCGACATCCGCATTGATCGCCGTTTTCAACGCCTCCAGGGAGGCGAAACGCTGCTCTTCACGCAGCTTCTGGTGGAAAACCACCGTCAAACGCCGGTCGTATAAATCACCGGCAAAATCCAAAAGGTGAACTTCCAGGTGGGCCTTGCCATCACCTGCAACCGTGGGCCTGACGCCTATATTGGCGACTCCCGGCCACGATTGGCCGTCGATGTCGACGCTGACCAGGTAAACCCCGGTCAGCGGCACACGGCGGCGCTTGAGTTGCACGTTGGCAGTTGGCGTGCCCAATTGGCGCGCCAGCTTCTGGCCGTGCAGTACCCGCCCGGCAATGCGGAAGGGGCGACCGAGCAAACGCTCGGCCAGGTCGAAGTCGGCGGCAGCCAAGGCGTTACGCACCTGGGTGCTGCTCACACGCAGGCCGTCCAGTTCGACGGTTTGGGCGGCTTCAACGGTAAAGCCCTGGTTGACGCCGGCATGTTGCAGGAAATCGAAATCCCCGACCCGATCGCAACCGAAATGGAAGTCGTCACCGACCTCCAGGTGTTGTACACCCAGGCCATCGACCAGGATGCGGTCGACGAACTCGGCGGCGCTGAGGCTGCGCAAACGCTGGTTGAAAGCCAGGCAGAGGACGCGGTCCACGCCCTCCTCCGCCAGCAGTTGCAGCTTGTCGCGCAAGCGCGCCAAACGGGCCGGCGCTGTTTCCGGGGTAAAGAACTCCCGCGGTTGTGGCTCGAAAATCACCACGCAGCTGGGCACACCCAACTCGACCGCACGCTCGCGCAACCTTGCCAGGATAGCCTGGTGGCCACGGTGAACACCGTCAAAGTTGCCAATAGTGGCGACGCAGCCCCGATGCTCGGGGCGCAGGTTGTGGAGACCTCGAACCAGCTGCATAACGCGCTTCTTGCTCATAAAGTGGTCGATTATAACCACACCCGGCCCCGGACGACAGGCAACAGCGCAGGCCAAATGGGTCGAATCGATAAAACAATCGTTTTATCGCGGCGAAGTCTCTATCCCAGCGACTTGCGATTGAAATCGCGCAGGCGGAAACCCTGCAACAGCAACATCCCGAAGTACACCGCCACACCCGCAACCACCAACACGCCCAGGCGCATAAAGCGCTCCAGCATATCGCCATCGCCCCAGGCTGGCATCACGTGCATCAAGCCCACCAGCACGGCGGACATCGCAGCCACCGCCACGAGCAACTTGAGGGTAAACATCCCCCAACCCGGCTGTGGTTGATACATTTGCTGTTTGCGTAGTTGATAAAACAGCAGGCCGGCATTGATACAAGCTCCGGCACTGATCGCCAGCGCCAGCCCGGCATGGGCCAAAGGACCGATAAATACCAGGTTGAGCAGTTGCGTGACAATCAGCGTGAAAATCGCGATTTTCACCGGCGTACGGATGTTCTGCTGTGCGTAGAAGCCCGGTGCCAGCACCTTGATCACAATAATGCCGAGCAGACCGACAGAGTAGGCAACCAGTGCGTGCTGGGTCATCAACGCGTCGTGCGCATCGAATTGCCCGTATTGAAACAGCGAGACCGTCAGCGGCTCGGCCAGGATTCCCAGGGCCAGTGCGCATGGCAACACCAACAGAAAGCACAGACGCAGGCCCCAATCGAGAATGCGCGAATACTCCTGACGATCCTTGCTGGCATAGGTGCGTGCCAGGGTAGGCAGCAGGATCGTGCCCAATGCCACACCAAGCACACCGGATGGCAACTCCATCAAGCGGTCGGCGTAGTACATCCACGATACCGAGCCGGATACCAGCAACGAGGCGAACGCGGTGTTGATGATCAGGGAAATCTGACTGACCGATACCCCGAGTATCGCCGGCAGCATATTGCGCATCACGCGCCAGACGCCGGTGTCCTTGAGGTTCAGGCGTGGCAGTACGAGCATGCCGATTTTTTTCAGGTGCGGCAGTTGGTACAGCAACTGCGCCAGGCCGCCGGCCAGGACCGCCCAGCCCAGGGCCATGACGGGCGGATCGAAATACGGCGTAAGGAACAGCGCAAAAATAATCATGCTGACGTTCAGCAAGGTCGGCACAAAGGCCGGTACCGAGAAACGATTCCAGGTATTGAGGATCGCCCCGGCGAGCGAAGACAGGGAAATCAGCAATATATAAGGAAAGGTCACCCGCAGCAGATCAGTGGTGAGCGCAAACTTTTCCGGCGTATTGGCAAAACCGGGCGCCGTGGCCCAGATCACCCAGGGCGCGGCGAGCATCCCGACGATGGTTACCAGCATCAGTACCAGCGTCAGCAAACCCGAGACGTAGGCGATGAACGTACGAGTCGCCTCCTCGCCATGCTGGGTCTTGTATTCGGCCAGAATCGGCACGAACGCCTGGGAGAACGCGCCTTCGGCAAAGATCCGTCGCAGCAGGTTGGGGAGTTTGAAGGCAATAAAGAAGGCATCCGTGGCCATACTGGCGCCAAAGATGCGCGCCAGCAGAGTGTCACGCACAAACCCCAAAACCCGGGAGATCATCGTGATAGAGCTGACCGCAGCCAACGATTTGAGCAGATTCATTGAAAGAGTTTGCGCCTATAGATAAAGAGCAGGCGAACAAAGCGCCCACTTATGCGATACTGCGCGCCTGCAACAGCACAGAGCCAAAGCTCGCGAGTTTACAGGTCAAGCGCCGGAAATAAATCACCCGCCTCTTCAGATCGACCACTCAGCAGTTCGCATCAGCCGCCCTTGACAACCCATCAAGTCATCGGCATGATTCGCGGCCTATTTTGTTTGCTATTTCCTAAAAAGTCTTTCGAGGAGCTCGACGGTGGCCAACACACCTTCCGCCAAAAAACGTGCAAAACAGGCTGAGAAGCGTCGCAGCCACAACGCCAGCCTGCGTTCCATGGTTCGTACCTACATCAAGAATGTAGTTAAAGCCATCGACACCAAAGACGCTGAAAAAGCCCAAGCTGCTTACGTTCTGGCCGTGCCAGTTATCGACCGTATGGCCGATAAAGGCATCATCCACAAGAACAAGGCCGCTCGCCATAAGAGCCGCCTGAATGGCCACATCAAGGCTCTGAGCGTTCCTGCTGCAGCCTAAGTGGTAACAACTGCCACGCAGCCCAGGCTGCGTAACAGTTAAGAAATGCCCCGTACCGAAAGGTCCGGGGCATTTTTGTTTGCCCACAGATTCATCACAACCTCCCTTGTGGGAGGGGGCTTGCTCCCGATGGCGGAGTGTCAGTCAGAATATCTGGTACTGATACACCGCTATCGGGAGCAAGCCCCCTCCCACATTAAAACGCAAAAAAAAACGCCCCGAACCAGTCGGGGCGTTTTTGCTACCGATTGATCAAACCACAATCAATGGTGGTGACCGCCTTCACCGTGGACGTGGCCGTGAGCCACTTCTTCCTGGGAAGCATCGCGGATGGCAACGATTTTCACTTGGAAGTTCAGGCGCTGGCCAGCCAGAGGGTGGTTGCCGTCGACCGTCACATCATCGCCGTCCAGGTCACGGATGGTGACGATCTGCATTTGGCCGTCCGGCGCGGAAGCGTGGAACTGCATGCCCACTTCCAGCTCGTCAACGCCTTCGAACATGCTGCGGCTCAAAGTGCTGACCAGCTCGGCGGAGTATTCGCCGTAGGCATCTTCAGGTTCTACGGCTACGGTCAGTTCGTCACCGACTGCCTTGCCTTCCAGGGCCTTTTCCAGGCCTGGGATGATGTTACCTGCGCCTTGCAGGTAGACCAGCGGCGCGCCGCCGGCTGAGCTGTCGATGACCTCACCAGCGTCGTTGGTCAGGGTATAGTCGATGGAGACAGCCTTGTTAGCGGCGATCGTCATGGGGCGAGACCTTTTGCATAAGAATGAAGAACGGACAAGTCTAAACAAGGATTTGCCCGAAAGCGAACAGAACCCGGACAGACGGGGCCGACCAACGGTCTCGACGATCACCGGATTCCACCAGGATGACGACCTGCACTGGGTTGCCGAACTGTCCTGCGGCCACACCCAGCACCTGCGCCACCAGCCGCCGTGGCAGTCGCGCGCCTGGGTCGTCGCCCCCGCGCAACGCCTTGAAAAAATAGGCCAACCCTTTGCGTGCGGCTGGTGTGCGCAAGTGCGCGAATAACGATAACCTTGACGCCTGATTCGCGGTAGGCGCCCATGCATAGGGCGCCACCCAAGCCATGCACCTCCAGAGAATTCGCATGCAGACTTTTTTTATCGCGCCCACCGATTTTGGTGTGGGTCTGACCTCCATCAGCCTTGGGCTGGTGCGCACCCTGGAACGGGCCGGCCTTAAAGTCGGCTTCTTCAAACCGATTGCCCAGCCACACCCGGGCGATACCGGTCCGGAGCGCTCCACTGAGCTGGTGGCACGTACCCACGGCCTGAAGCCACCACAACCCCTGGGCCTGGCCCATGTGGAGCGAATGCTCGGCGACGGCCAACTCGATGAGCTGCTTGAAGAAATCATCACCCTGTATCAGCAGGCCGCCGTAGGCAAAGACGTGCTGATCGTCGAAGGCATGGTGCCGACCCGCAGCGCCAGCTACGCCGCGCGGGTCAACCTGCACCTGGCCAAGAGCCTGGATGCGGAAGTGATCCTGGTCTCGGCGCCGGAGAACGAAGTGCTCACCGAGCTTTCTGGCCGGGTGGAATTGCAGGCCCAACTGTTCGGCGGCCCCAAAGACCCGAAAGTATTGGGCGTGATCCTCAACAAAGTGCGCACCGACGAAAGCATGGAGGCATTCTCGGCGCGCCTTAAAGAGCACTCGCCGTTGTTGCGCAGCGGCGATTTCCGCCTGCTTGGCTGCATCCCCTACCAGCCCGAACTCAATGCCCCGCGCACCCGCGATGTGGCCGACCTGATGGGTGCGCAGGTCCTCAACGCCGGTGACTATGAAACCCGGCGCATGACCAAGATCATCATTTGCGCCCGTACCATGCGCAACACCGTAGAGCTGCTCAAGCCCGGCGTCCTGGTGGTTACCCCCGGCGATCGCGACGACATCATCCTCGCCGTCAGCCTGGCCGCGATCAACGGCGTGCCGCTGGCCGGCCTGCTGCTGACCAGCGACACCCTGCCCGACCCGCGCATCATGGATCTGTGCCGCGGCGCCTTCCAGGCCGGGCTGCCAGTGCTGTCGGTGAGCACCGGCTCCTACGACACCGCCAACCAGCTCAATAGCCTCAACAAGGAAATCCCCATCGATGACCGTGAGCGCGCGGAGATCATCACCGACTTCGTCGCCAGCCACCTCGATGCACGCTGGCTGCATCAACGGTGTGGCACGCCCAGGGAGATGCGCCTGTCGCCGGCGGTGTTCCGCTACCAGTTGATCCAACGGGCCCAGGCCGCCAACAAGCGCATCGTGTTGCCCGAGGGCAGCGAGCCGCTGACGGTGCAGGCCGCCGCCATCTGCCAGGCCCGAGGCATTGCCCGCTGCGTGCTGTTGGCCAAACCGGCGGATGTCGAAGCGGTCGCCCGTGCCCAGGGTATCGAGCTACCCGAGGGCCTGGAGATTCTTGACCCGGACCTGATTCGCCAGCGCTATGTCGAGCCGATGGTTGCCTTGCGCAAGACCAAGAGCCTCAACGCCCCCATGGCCGAGCAACAGCTGGAAGACACAGTGGTGATCGCCACCATGATGCTCGCCCTGGACGAAGTGGACGGCCTGGTCTCCGGGGTTGTTCACTCCACCGCCAATACCATTCGCCCTGCCCTGCAACTGATCAAGACCGCGCCCGGATGCACCCTGGTATCGTCGGTGTTCTTCATGCTGTTCCCCGAGCAGGTGCTGGTGTACGGCGACTGCGTGATGAACCCACACCCAAGCGCCGCGGAACTGGCGGAAATCGCCTTGCAAAGCGCCGATTCCGCCGCCGCGTTCGGCATCACGCCACGCGTGGCGATGATCAGCTACTCCAGCGGTGATTCGGCCAGCGGCGAAGAAGTGGAAAAAGTCCGCGAAGCCACCCTGCTCGCCCACGAACAGCAAGGCTCGCTGCTGATCGACGGACCGCTGCAATACGACGCCGCCGCCAATGAAAGCGTGGCCCGGCAATTGGCGCCCAACAGCCAGGTGGCGGGCAAGGCCACGGTGTTCGTGTTCCCCGACCTGAACACCGGCAACACCACTTACAAAGCCGTGCAACGCAGCGCCGATTGCGTGAGCCTGGGGCCGATGCTCCAGGGCCTGCGCAAACCGGTCAACGACCTGCCGCGCGGCGCCCAGGTAGACGACATCGTGTACACCATCGCGCTGACTGCGATCCAAGCCGCCAACCGACCTATGGATATCTAAATGCTGGATTTTCTACCTGCCGCCGTACGCGGGGTGATCGCTTCGCTGTTGCTGGCGCTGAACACGATCCTGCTGTGCTCGTTCCTGTTTATTGTCGCACTGTTCAAGGCACTGCCCTTCGCCAAGCGCTTCAGCGAATGGCTGATGAACCACACCCACGAAGCCTGGGTGACCAACAACAAAGGCTGGATGAACCTGGTGCGCCGCACACGCTGGCACCTGAGCGGCCTTGAAGGCCTGGACTATCAGCATTCGTATCTGGTGACCAGCAACCACCAGAGCTGGGTCGATATCATGGTGCTGCAATACGTGCTCAATCGGCGCATTCGCCCGCTGAAGTTTTTCCTCAAGCAAGAGCTGATCTGGGTGCCGGTGATTGGTCTGGCGTGGTGGGCACTGGGCTTTCCGTTCATGAAGCGCTACAGCAAGGCTTATCTTGAGAAGCACCCGGAAAAGAAAGGCAAGGACCTGGAAACCACCCGCAAGACCTGTGCGAAGTTTCGCGACAATCCGGTGGGCATTTTCAACTTTGCCGAGGGCACACGGTTTACGCCGGGCAAACATGCGCAGCAAAACTCCCCATTTCGCTATTTGCTCAAGCCCAAGGCCGGCGGAATTGCGTTTGTGCTGGATGCCATGGGGGAGCAGCTCAAATCACTGGTGAATGTAACCATTCACTACCCTGCCGGGCGCCCTGGCTATTGGGATTTGCTGTGCGGGAATGTGAAGGAGGTGGTGGTGCAGTTTGAAGAGGTGCAGATCCCGGCTGAATTCATTGGCAAGAATTATGAGCAGGATGGGGAGTACCGGTTAGCGTTCCAGGGCTGGATCAACCGGTTGTGGGAAGACAAGGATGCGTTGCTGGAGCAGTTGCACAAAGACTTTCCAGCCAGCCGCTGATCAACATGTGGATGCAATTCAATGTGGGAGCTGGCTTGCCTGCGATAGCGGTGGATCAGCTAAGGATAAATAAACTGACAGTCCGCCATCGCAGGCAAGCCAGCTCCCACATTGACCGAGTCCACATTTGAGAATGTGTAAAAAGCCCGCCACCGATCACTCGGTGGCGGGCTTTTTTGTGCGGCAATAAAGCCTAGATCGCGCCGCGCTGACGCAACAACTCCAGCACTTGCTTGACGCTGTCTTCCAGCGACAAGGCCTGGGTATCGATCACCAGGTCGGCATTCAACGGCACGTCGTACGGGAAGGACTCGCCAGGGATATTATCCCCACCGGCCGCGTACAAACCTTGCGGATCACGCTCGGCACATACCAGCGGCGACGCCTGCACATAGACGGTCAACAGGCGATCACTGCCAATCAGCGCCTTGGCCTGTTCACGGCCTTCGGCATCCGGCGCGACAAAAGCCGCAAGGGTCAGCAAACCGGCTTCGTTGAACTGACGCGCCACGTGAGCCGCACGGCGCCAGTTCTCGGTACGCCCGGCACGGTCCTGAGGCAAGCCTTTGTTCAGGTCATGCCGCAGGTTCTGGCCGTCCAGCACGAACACCGCACGCCCCATGTCGAACAGCTTGCGCTCAACCGCATAGGCCAACGTGCTCTTGCCGGCACCCGACAAGCCGCTGAACAACACGGTGGCCGGTTGCTGGCCGAAACGCAGGGCACGCTCTTCAGTGGCCACGTGTGCCAATTTGTCGTGCTGCGCTGCACCGCCCTGGCTGGCCGGTGGCGCGATGATCATGCCCGCGGCCACGGTGCCATTGGTCAGGCGGTCGATGACGATAAAGGCACCGGTGGTGCGATTGCTGTCATAGCCATCCAACGCAATGGCGGCATCAAGGCTGACCTTGACCCGGCCAATTTCGTTGAGCTGCAGCGAACTCGCCGGACCTTCGGCCAGGGTGTTCACGTCCACGCGATGCACGATGCTGGTGATAGAGCCCGGCACGTAGCTGGTAGCGCGCTTGATGTCGTATTTCTTGCCCGGCAGCATCGGCTCTTCAGCCATCCACACGAGCATGGCGTCGAACGCATCGGTCACTTGCGGCACATTGTCGGCATGCACCAACAGGTCGCCACGGGAGATATCGATCTCGTCTTCCATGGTCAGGGTCACGGCCTGGCCTGGGCCGGCGTGCTCCAGCTCACCTTCGAAGGTGACGATGGATTTGACCCGGCTGCGTTTGCGTGACGGCAGCACCACGACTTCGTCGCCTTTGTGCACGATGCCGCTGGCAAGAGTGCCGGCAAAACCACGGAAGTTCAGGTTCGGGCGGTTGACGTACTGCACCGGGAAACGCAGGTCGGTGTAGTTGCGGTCGTTGGCGATCTCGACGGTCTCGAGGATCTCCATCAGCGACTGGCCGGTGTACCAGGGCGAACGCTCGCTCTTGTTCACCACGTTGTCGCCCTTGAGCGCCGACATCGGCACGAAGGCCAGGGTACTTGGCTTGAACGCGATGCCTTCGGCGAACTTCAGGTAATCGGCCTTGATCGACTCGAATACGCTTTGGTCAAAGCCGTTGATGTCCATCTTGTTGACGGCCACCACGATGTGCTTGATGCCCAGCAACGAGGCGATAAAGCTGTGGCGACGGGTCTGGGTCTGCACGCCATAGCGGGCGTCGATCAGGATAATCGCCAGGTCACAGGTGGACGCACCGGTGGCCATGTTGCGGGTGTACTGCTCATGGCCGGGGGTGTCGGCGATGATGAACTTGCGCTTGGCGGTGGAGAAGTAGCGGTAGGCAACATCGATGGTGATGCCCTGCTCACGCTCGGCCTGCAGGCCGTCGACCAGCAAGGCCAGGTCGATGTCATCGCCGGTGGTGCCGGACTTCTTCGAATCGCGGGTGATGGCTTCCAGGTGATCTTCGTAGATCATCTTGGAGTCGTGCAGCAGGCGCCCGATCAGGGTGCTCTTGCCGTCGTCGACGTTGCCGCAGGTCAGGAAGCGCAACATCTCTTTGCGCTCGTGCTGGCCCAGGTAGGCGAGGATGTCCTCGCTGATCAAATCAGATTGATGCGACATGACAGCCCCTTAGAAATAGCCTTGACGTTTTTTATCTTCCATGGAGCCTGCGCCATCGTGGTCGATGACCCGGCCCTGGCGCTCGGAAGTTCGCGTCAGGAGCATTTCCTGAATGATGTCCGTCAGCGTCTCGGCTTCGGACTCCACCGCGCCCGTCAACGGGTAGCAGCCAAGGGTACGGAAACGGACTTTCTTTTTGACGATGCGGGCTTTGTCTTCGTCGGACAGGTGTTCGAGGATGCGGTCGTCGTCGATCATGATCAACGTGCCGTTCTTCTCGATCACTTCGCGCTCGGCGGCGAAGTACAACGGCACGATCGGGATGCCTTCCAGGTAGATGTACTGCCAGATATCCAACTCGGTCCAGTTGGACAACGGGAACACGCGAATCGACTCGCCCTTGTTGACGTTGCCGTTGTAAACGTTCCACAGCTCCGGACGTTGGTTCTTCGGGTCCCAGCGGTGCTTGCTGTCGCGGAACGAGTACACGCGCTCTTTGGCACGGGACTTCTCTTCATCGCGACGGGCGCCGCCGAACGCTGCATCGAAACCATGCTTGTCCAGGGCTTGCTTGAGGCCCTCGGTCTTCATGATATCGGTGTGCTTGGCGCTGCCGTGGGTGAAGGGGTTGATACCCTGCGCCACGCCATCCGGGTTGACGTGAGTGATCAGGTCCAGGCCAAGCTCTTCGACCATTTTGTCGCGGAACTTGTACATTTCCTGGAATTTCCAGCGCGTGTCGACGTGCATCACTGGGAACGGCAGCTTGCCCGGGAAGAAAGCCTTGCGTGCCAGGTGCAACATCACGGCGGAGTCTTTACCGATCGAGTAGAGCATCACCGGGTTGTCGAACTCGGCGGCGACCTCGCGGATGATGTGGATGCTTTCCGCCTCCAGCTGTTTCAGATGCGTCAGTTTGTCGACCATGGTTACTCACGGAAAAACGATCTTATGGACGGCCAGGCGGGCCGTGTTCGAGCGGGGCATGCTAGCACAGCACCTTCTTCTATTCAGGGCGCCATCTAGATCGAAACGGTATATGAATATACCGGCCAGTTTGGCCGCAAATAGACTCAAGTGTGGGAGGGGGCTTGCTCCCGATAGCAGTGTGTCAGTTAGTACATATTTCAATGATCCATCGCCATCGGGAGCAAGCCCCCTCCCACATTCAGTCGCGCTCTAAGGCTCAGATCGGGTTCGGGCAGTCGATAAATAGATGCTCGAGGGCAAAGCGTCGCGCCAGGTAATCGCCCAACGCCTGCACCCCATAGCGCTCGGTGGCGTGATGACCGGCAGCAATGAAGCTGACGTCGTTTTCACGGGCGCTGTGGAAGGTCTGCTCGGATGCCTCGCCGCTCAGGTACAGGTCGACTCCGGCGGCAATCGCCTGGTCGATATAGCCCTGGCCACCTCCGGTGCACCAGCCGACGCGGCGGATCATCTGGCTGCCTTCGACCAACAGCGGTTCGCGCCCCATTGCATCCTGCACACGGCGGGCGAAATCACGCGGTGACAAAGGTTCGGCCAGCGACCCCACCAAGCCGACCACCTTGGGGTTGCTCGGGTCCAACGGGCCTTCAACCGTGATGTCCAGTTGTTTGGCCAACTGCGCGTTATTGCCCACCTCAGGGTGCAGGTCCAATGGCAGGTGATAGGCCAACAGGCTGATGTCGTGCTTGAGCAGCGTTTTCAGGCGGCGCTGCTTCATGCCGGTGATACATGGGCTCTCGCCCTTCCAGAAATAACCATGATGCACCAGCACCAGGTCGGCCCCGGCTTCGACGGCGGCGTCCAGCAGCGCCTGGCTTGCGGTCACACCGCTGACGATGCGCATCACCTGCGGGCGGCCCTCGACCTGCAAGCCATTGGGGCAATAATCGGCAATTTTGGCACTGCCAAGGTAGCGGTCGGCTTCCTCAACGAGGGTGGTAAGAGGGACGGCCATAAAAGACTCCTAAATATCCGGTTCGCAGGCATCGCAGCCTCGTATAATGCGCGACATTATGGGCGCTCGCCCGCCCCCTGCAACCTGTCAGGACTTACTTGATGCTCAAGGCACTGCGTTTTTTTGGATGGCCATTGTTGGCTGGCGTGCTGATCGCGATGCTGATTATTCAGCGTTATCCCCAATGGGTGGGCCTGCCTACCCTGGATGTGAACCTGCAACAAGCACCGCAAACCAACACGGTGGTGCAGGGCCCGGTCACCTATGCCGACGCGGTCACCATTGCGGCCCCTGCGGTGGTCAACCTGTACACCACCAAGGTCATCAACAAACCGGCGCACCCGCTGTTCGAGGACCCGCAGTTTCGCCGCTATTTCGGTGACAACGGCCCCAAGCAGCGCCGCATGGAGTCGAGCCTGGGTTCCGGGGTAATCATGAGCCCCGAAGGCTACATCCTCACCAATAATCACGTGACTACCGGCGCCGACCAGATCGTGGTCGCCCTGCGTGATGGCCGCGAAACCCTGGCCCGTGTGGTGGGCAGCGACCCGGAAACCGACCTCGCAGTACTGAAAATCGATTTGAAGAACCTGCCATCGATCACCCTCGGTCGCTCCGACGGGTTGCGCGTGGGTGACGTAGCACTGGCGATCGGCAACCCGTTCGGCGTGGGCCAGACGGTCACCATGGGCATCATCAGCGCCACCGGGCGCAACCAGTTGGGCCTTAATAGCTACGAAGATTTCATCCAGACCGACGCAGCCATCAACCCGGGCAATTCCGGCGGTGCGCTGGTGGATGCCAATGGCAACCTGACCGGCATCAACACAGCGATTTTCTCCAAGTCCGGCGGCTCCCAAGGCATCGGTTTTGCGATCCCGGTGAAGCTGGCGATGGAAGTGATGAAGTCGATCATCGAACACGGCCAGGTCATTCGCGGCTGGCTGGGCATCGAAGTGCAACCCTTGACCAAGGAACTGGCCGAGTCGTTTGGCCTGACCGGACGCCCAGGCATCGTGGTCGCCGGGATCTTCCGCGATGGCCCGGCACAGAAAGCCGGCCTGGAGTTGGGCGATGTAATCCTCAGCATCGACGGTGCACCGGCCGGTGATGGCCGCAAGTCGATGAACCAGGTAGCGCGAATCAAACCGACCGACAAGGTGGCGATCCTGGTCATGCGTAACGGCAAGGAGATCAAGCTCTCGGCGGAAATCGGCCTGCGTCCGCCACCGGCGACCGCACCGATAAAAGAAGAGCAATAACCGTCGCGACCCTAGCGCCCGTTCGCGGGCGCTTGTAGGGCGACATTTCTTAGCGATTCATTCTCATTAGGCATGTTATATTGTTTCAATATCGCTATTGGAACGCTCTATCATGCCGTCTCGAAAGTTTGTGCCCTTGGCCGGCCTGGCCTTGGGTTTGCTGCTCGACCCTGCCTACGCCGAAGAAAACACCCTGGAACTGGACACCATCAGCGTAACCTCCGAGGCGTATGAGTCCGCCACAGGCCCGGTCCAAGGCTATCGCGCCACCCGCTCTGCCAGTGCCACCAAAACGGATACCGCCCTTGGCGACATACCGCAATCGATCAGCGTGATCCCCGCCACGGTGCTCAAGGACCTGGGCAGTACCAGCGTGGAGCGCGCCCTGGAATTTGCCGGCGGCGTATCCAAGCAAAACAACTTCGGTGGCCTGACCCTCTACGAATACAGCGTGCGCGGCTTCACCACGTCTGAGTTCTACCAGGACGGTTTCAGCGCCAACCGCGGTTACCCCAGTACGCCGGACGCGGCAAATATCGAACGCATTGAAGTTCTCAAAGGCCCCGCCGCCAGCTTGTATGGGCGTGGCGATCCTGGCGGCACGGTGAACATCGTCACCAAGAAACCCCAGCCCGAAGCGTTCACCACCTTGCAAACCAGTGCTGGTAGTTGGGACCGCTACCGCACTGCGCTGGATGTGAATACGCCGCTGGACAGCGAGGGGCGCGTCTTGTCACGGGTGAATCTGGCGGTTGAAGACAAGCACAGTTTCCGCGATCACGTGGACGCTAAACGAGTGTTCGTCGCGCCGTCGTTCAGTTGGCAGTTGACCCCGGACACTCAGTTGCTGGTCGAAAGCGAATTCGTGCGCCACAGCTCCACCTTCGACCGGGGCATCGTCGCCGATACTGGCATGTCCCATTCCACCTTTCTGGGCGAGCCCAACGACGGCAATATTCGCAACCACAACAACCGCATCCAGGCCGCGTTGGAACACCACCTCAACGACGCCTGGAAGCTGCGCCTGGCCAGCCACTACAAGCAGGGCAGCCTGTGGGGCGATGCGTCGGAAAGCCGTGCGCTGAATGGGGATGGTCACACCGTCAACCGTCGCTACCGTGAACGCTCGACCGGTTGGCATGACAGCATCACCCAGCTGGAACTGCGCGGGCTGTTCGATATCGGCAGCTGGCAGCATGAACTGCTGATCGGCACCGAATACGAGGACTACCGCAAAAAGGAGCGTGTGACGGCGATTGGCGGTGACTACCCTATCGACATCTATAAACCGGTCTATGGCCAGGCCAAACCCAATGGCGCACGCTCCGGCACCGACTTCTTCGAACAGACCAAAAGCCACGCCCTGAACCTGCAAGACCAGATCATCTTCACCGACCGCCTGCGAGGCATGATCGGTGCGCGCTTCGAGCACTTTGAACAGAGCACCGAGAACTTCGCCCGCAACCACGCCAAAAGCCGCCAGACCCACGACGCCCTGACCCAACGCGCCGGCCTGCTCTATCAGCTGACACCGCAAGTCGGGGTATTTGCCAACGCATCCACCTCGTTCAAGCCGAACAGCGGCCTGGATGCCGGCGGCAAATCCTTCAAGCCAGAAGAAGGCGTGGGCTATGAGGTGGGTATCAAGAGCGAGATGTTTGACGAGCGCCTCAGCGCGACGCTCGCGGCCTTCCATATCGAAAAGGAAAACGTCCTCACCCTGGACCCGGCGACCAACACCGACCGCGCCATTGGCAAGGCGCGCAGCCAGGGGTTTGACCTGCAGGTGACCGGGCAAGTGACCGACGCCATACGCGTGATTGGCGCCCTGGCCTACATCGACGCCGAAGTGACCAAGGGCGACAAAGCCATCCCCACGGGCAGTCGCATTCTCGGGGTCGCCAAGCGCAGCGGCAGTCTGTTGGGCGTTTATGAATTCCAGGATGGGGCGTTGCGCGGTTCAGACCTGGGGGCGGCGTTTACTTATGTGGGTGACCGTTCCGGCGAGGCGGGCACAGGCTTCGAACTGCCGGCCTACCACACCGTGGATTTACTGGCCCACTACAAGGCCACGAAGAATGTCACCGTGGGGCTGAACCTGAATAACCTGTTCGATGAGAAGTACTACGAGCGCTCCTACAGCCGCTATTGGACCAACCCCGGTGAACCGCGCAACCTCACCGTCAGCCTGACCCTCAATCTCTGACGAGCATGGAACTGAATGTGGGAGGGGGCTTGCTCCCGATAGCAGAGTATCAGGCAGTATATCTGTCACTGATCCACCGCCATCGGGAGCAAGCCCCCTCCCACATTTGAGTCACCGCAAGGCTTGACTACAAGGCAACGGGCGCTCGTTCGCACAGGGTATTGAGCGCCGCCGCCCATTGCGGGTCATCATTCAAGCACGGCACCAACACCAACTCCTCGCCCCCCGCCTCGCGGAACTGCTCCCGCCCGCGATCACCAATTTCTTCCAGGGTCTCGATGCAGTCGGCGACAAACGCCGGGCACATCACGAGCAGCTTCTTCACGCCCTGCTGGGCCAGCGCCTCCAGGCGGGCCTCGGTGTAGGGCTCGATCCACTTGGCCCGGCCAAGGCGCGATTGAAACGCCACCGACCACTTGCCATCGGGCAAACCGGCACGCGCGGCAAAATCCCGGGCGACGCTGAAGCATTGGGCGCGATAGCAGGTGGCGAGCACCTCTGGCGATGCGTTCTTGCAGCAGTCGGCATCCTTGAAGCAATGCCCGCCGGTAGGGTCGAGCTTTTTCAGATGGCGCTCGGGCAGACCATGGAAACTGAGCAGCAAGTGATCGAAATCCTGCTCCAAGTAAGTGCGTGCGCTGGTTACCAGAGCATCGAGGTACTCGGGCTGGTCGTAAAAAGGCTGCAGAATCGAAAACTGGATAGCGAGTTTCTTGTCGCGCACCACGCGCCTGGCTTCTTCTATCACCGTGGTCACGGTGCTGTCGGCAAATTGCGGATACAGCGGCGCCAGTGTCACCTTGCCGATACCCTGGGCGGCCAGCCGTGTCAGGGCGGTTTCCAGCGACGGCTCGCCATAACGCATTGCCAGTTCCACAGGGCCCTGGGTCCACTGCGCGGTCATCTGCTGTTGCAGACGACGGCTCAAGACCACCAACGGCGAGCCCTCATCCCACCAGATCGACGCATAAGCATGGGCAGACTGCTCAGGGCGCTTGATCAGGATCAGCGACACCAGCAAACGCCGCACCGGCCATGGCAGGTCGATCACATAAGGGTCCATCAGGAACTGATTGAGGTAGCTGCGCACATCAGCCACCGAAGTGGACTTTGGCGAACCCAGGTTGACCAGTAACAACGCGTGATCGGTCATGCAACATCCTATCTTTAGAGGCGGCTGGACAGGTCGTCCAGAGCCGCACGCAACTCAGTGAACTGGAAAGTGAAACCCGCCGCCAGCAGCCGTTCAGGCAAGGCCTTCTGCCCGCCCAGCAACAAACCAGACAATTCGCCCAGGCCAACCTTCAGTGCAAACGCCGGCATCGGCATGAACGCCGGGCGGTGCAACACCTGGCCGAGGGTCTTGGCAAACTCGCGATTACGCACCGGGTGTGGCGCGCAGGCATTATAAGGACCGCTGGCGTCAGTCTTGTGCAGAAGAAAATCAATCAGGGCGATTTGATCCTTGATATGCACCCATGGCATCCACTGCCGACCGTTACCGATCGGCCCGCCCAGCGCCAGTTTGAAGGGCAGCAACAGGCGCGACAAAAAGCCGCCCTGCGCCGACAGCACCAGGCCGGTGCGCACCAGCACCACGCGAACGCCCAGGGCTTCGGCACGTTGGGCGGTTTCTTCCCAGGCAATACACAACTGGCTGGGGAAATCGTCCAGCACCGGCCCGCTGGCTTCGGTCAATTCGCGCTCGCCGCCGTCGCCATACCAGCCCACTGCGGAGCCGGAGATCAGTACCGCCGGTTTCTGCTCCAGGCTGTCGATCCAGGCCAGCAGGGTTTCGGTGAGGTTGATGCGGCTGCTCCACAGCAATGCCTTGCGCTTGTGGGTCCAGGGCCGGTCAGCGATGGGTGCACCCGCAAGGTTGACCACCGCGTCCACCGCGCCAATCACCTCTTGCAGGCGAGCCACCCCAAGCACCTGTGCGCCGCAGACCCTGGCGACCGTTTCCGGTTGCCGGCTCCACACCGTCAGGCGATGACCCTGGGCGAGCCAGTGTTGGCAAAGTTGACGGCCAATCAGGCCGGTACCGCCGGTCAGCAAAATATGCATGGGACTCTCCTCATGTAACGTTCGCCGCCGCTCACTGGTCTATTTTATAAGCAGGGATCAATTTGATAATCGAGCGTGACGCGCGTTCAAGCCTGAGCTTAACCATAGGTCACGCCACACAATCAGGCACGCCAAAACTTATACCAAAAAACAATATTGTACAGCTATTGGTGTCGGCGTAGTCTGTACCCAACGGTAAAACGAGGCCTCCCATGACTGTCCCCATCGCGATCATCGGCACCGGCATAGCCGGTCTCTCCGCCGCCCGAGCGTTAAAAGACGCGGGCCACACCGTACAACTCTTCGATAAAAGCCGCGGCAGCGGTGGCCGCATGTCCAGCAAGCGCAGCGATGCCGGCGCGCTGGACATGGGCGCGCAATACTTCACCGCCCGCGACCGGCGCTTCGTCAACGAAGTGCAGCGCTGGCAAAGCAATGGCTGGGCCGAACAGTGGAAGCCCCAGCTGTACAACTTCAAGTCCGGCCAACTGACGCCTTCCCCCGATGAACAGATCCGCTGGGTCGGTACACCGCGCATGAGCGCGATCACCCGCGCACTGCTCGATGACCTGCCGGTGGAGTTCGGTTGCCGCATCACCGAGGTGTTCCAGGGCACACAGCACTGGAACCTGCTCGACGCCGACGGTGAGAGTCACGGCCCCTTCAGCCATGTGATCATCGCCACACCGGCCCCTCAGGCCACTGCCCTGCTGGCCGCTGCCCCCAAGCTGGCAAGTGCCGCCGCCGGGGTGAAAATGGACCCGACCTGGGCCATTGCGCTGGCCTTCGACAAGCCCCTGGATACACCGATGGAGGGCTGCTTCGTGCAAGACAGCCCCCTTGACTGGCTGGCGCGCAACCGCAGCAAACCCGGGCGCGACACCACCCTCGACACCTGGGTGCTGCACGCCACCAGCGCCTGGAGCAAGGCGCACCTGGACCTGCCCAAGGAAGCGGTAATCGAGCACTTGCACGGCGCCTTCGCCGAACTGCTGCACAGCGCCATGCCCGCGCCGTCATTCAGCCTGGCACACCGCTGGCTCTACGCTCGCCCGTCGGGCAGCCATGAGTTCGGCGTACTGGCCGATGCCGACCTGGGCCTGTTCGTCTGCGGCGACTGGTGCCTTTCGGGCCGGGTGGAAGGCGCCTGGCTCAGTGGCCAGGAAGCGGCACGACGCTTGATCGCACACCTGCAATGAACCGCCTCAACCCCAGCAAGCTGCTGCTGTCGAAATGGACGGCAGCACAGCCACGCAACAAGGAAAAACACTTTTTGGTCACCGAGTTGTTTCGTGATGACGAAGGCACGGTGCTGGAAATCGAGCTGCAAGCGGTGCTGACCCACCGTGCCGAACGCCTGCCATGGCAGACCCTGCAAAACGCCGAGTGCTGGAAAATCGGCTGGAAGTAACGCTGCAAAAAACCTATACAAACCATTTGACTTGTACAACATCGAATCTATGATGAGACGTAGTTGTACAAACTTTATAGGTTGTACAGGATTATTGCAGAGGTTTTGGGTATGTCGAGTAGTACAAAACCGAAGATCGCCATCAGCGCCTGCCTCCTTGGCGAGAACGTGCGCTTTAACGGTGGGCATAAACAGTCGCTGCTGTGCACCCAGACACTCAGCGACTACTTCGACTTCGTGCCGTTGTGCCCGGAAGTTGCCATCGGCATGGGCATCCCCCGCGAGCCAATCCGGCTGGTAGGCGACCCTGCGCAGCCGCAAGCCGTTGGCACGGTAAACCGTGAACTCAACGTCACGCAGCCACTGCACGACTACGGCCAGCAAATGGCCCAGGCACACACAGACCTGTGCGGTTATATCTTCATGCAGAAGTCGCCATCGTGCGGCCTGGAGCGGGTCAAGGTGTACCGCGCCAACGGCACGCCCGTTGACGGTGGCGGCCGCGGCATTTACGCCCAGGCGTTTTGTGCGCGCCACCCTAACCTGCCGGTAGAAGAAGACGGCCGGCTGAACGACCCTGTGTTGCGGGAAAACTTCCTGACCCGCGTATTCGTGTATGCCAGCTGGCAACAACTGCTGGCCGAGGGGCTCACCCGCCACGGCTTGCTGACGTTTCACTCGCGCTACAAGTACCTGCTGATGGCCCACAGCCCGGCGCATTACAAAAGCCTGGGCCATTTGCTCGGCAGCATGGGCAAGGACGTCGATCTCCAGGCTCTGGCCCACGGCTACTTCAGCGAGCTGATGACGGGCCTGAAGAAGTGCGCCACCCGCGGCACACACAGCAATGTGCTGCAACACATCAGCGGCTACCTCAAGCAGGTCATCAGCGCCGATGACAAACAGGAAATGCAAACCGTGATCGGCCAGTACCGTCAAGGCATCGTGCCGCTGGTAGTGCCACTCACCCTGCTCAAGCATCACTTTCGCCAACATCCGGACCGTTACATCGCGCAGCAGGCCTACCTGCAACCGCACCCGGAAAACCTCAGCCTGCGTAATGCGATATAACCCATGAAAGCTGCCCTGTTTGACGAACCCGGCGAAGACATTGCCCTGGCCATTGAAAACGGCTGGTTGCCAATCCGCGAAGTGGCGCGCCAGACCGGCGTCAACGCCGTGACCCTGCGCGCCTGGGAGCGCCGCTACGGCCTCATCGTGCCCCAGCGCACGCCCAAGGGGCACCGGCTGTTCAGTGCCGAACATGTACAACGCATCCACGCCATCCTCACCTGGCTCAATCGAGGCGTGCCGGTCAGTCAGGTCAAAGGCTTGATCGACTCAGCCCAGGCTAGCCCCGCGCCCATGGAAAACGAGTGGCACGCCCTGCGCCAGCATTTGGTGGATGCCATCAGCGAACTGGCCGAACGCCGGGTCGATGACGCCTTCAACCAGGCCATGGCGCTCTACCCGCCACGCACCTTGTGCGAGCAATTGATGCTGCCGCTGCTCAAGGAGCTGGAACAACGGTGGCAGGGCCAGTTCGGCGCGCAGATGGAGCGGGCGTTTTTCCTGTCGTGGCTGCGCAGCAAGTTCGGCGCGCGGATTTATCACAACAATCGCCAACTCCACGGCGCGCCGCTGCTGCTGGTCAACCATTCCGACTTACCGCTGGAACCGCACCTGTGGCTGAGCGCCTGGCTGGCGAGCAGCGCCGACTGCCCGGTGGAAGTATTCGATTGGCCGCTGCCTGCCGGCGAACTGGCCCTGGCGGTGGAACACCTGCAACCACGCGCCGTGCTGTTGTATTCGAGCAAGACCCTCCATTTGTCGACACTGACAAAACTATTGGGCGACGTCAGTTGCCCAATAGTGATTGCCGGCCCGACGGTGCGCATTCACAACGCCGAGTTGTCCGTACTCACCCGCGACATCCCTGAGTTGTTCATGGCGCAAGACCCGTTGTCGGCCCACCAATTATTGATCCAGCGTGGAATCGTCTAAATGCATCTGATCTGGCTGCGCACCGACTTGCGCCTGCACGACAACACGGCCCTTGCTGCTGCGTGCCAGCGTGGCCCCGTCGCGGCCATTTACCTGATCACTCCCCAGCAGTGGCTGGCCCACGATGACGCGCCGTGCAAAATCGATTTCTGGCTGCGCAACCTGCAGCACTTGAGCCAGGCGCTGGGCGAACTGAACATCCCTTTATTGATCCGCTACGCCGCGACCTGGGACCAGGCGCCCGCTGCACTGAGCGAACTGTGCCGGGAACTGTCGGTGGAGTCTGTGCATGTCAACGAGGAATACGGCATCCACGAGAGCCAGCGTGATGCTGGCGTGGCAGAGACGCTGCAAACGCAGGGAATCACGTTTCACAGCTACCTGGACCAACTGTTTTTCCAACCCGGTAGCGTACTGACCAAGACCGGCACCTATTTCCAAGTGTTCAGCCAGTTTCGCAAGGTTTGCTACAACCGCCTGCACAGCGCCCTGCCGCGCCAGGTGGCAACGCCGAAAGCTCAGGCCAGGCTCGACGTGAGAAGCGATCCGGTGCCGACCACGGTCGACGGTTTCGAGTCGCCCAGCGAAACCTTGCGCGCCCTGTGGCCAGCCGGTGAAGACGAGGCGCGCCGCCGCCTCGACGCCTTCACCGACGAGCAGATCAGCTATTACAAGGACGAGCGCGACTTCCCAGCCAAACCCGGTACCAGCCAGCTTTCGGCCTACCTCGCCGCCGGTGTGGTTTCGCCGCGCCAGTGCTTGCACGCTGCGCTGCAAACCAATCAGGGCGAGTTCGAGAGCGGCGACATGGGCGCCATCACCTGGATCAACGAGCTGCTATGGCGCGAGTTCTATAAACACATTCTGGTCGGCTACCCACGGGTGTCCCGCCACCGCGCCTTTCGCCCGGAAACCGAAGCGCTGGCCTGGCGCAATGCCCCCGAAGACCTCGCGGCCTGGCAACAGGCGCGCACGGGTTTGCCGATCATCGACGCGGCCATGCGCCAATTGCTGGAGACCGGCTGGATGCACAACCGCCTGCGCATGGTGGTGGCGATGTTCCTGACCAAGAACCTGCTGATCGACTGGCGCGAAGGCGAGCGCTTTTTTATGCGCCACCTGATCGACGGTGACCTGGCGGCCAATAATGGCGGTTGGCAGTGGAGCTCATCGACCGGTACCGACTCGGCACCGTACTTCCGGATTTTCAGCCCGTTGAGCCAATCGGAAAAATTCGACGGCGACGGCATTTTCATCAAGCGCTGGCTGCCGGAACTGGCCACGCTGAATAAAAAAGAAGTGCATAACCCGGCAGCGGCTGGCGGTTTGTTTGGCGTGGCGGATTACCCCTGCGCCATCGTCGACCTCAAAGCCTCTCGGGAACGCGCATTGGCTGCCTTTCGCCGCCTGCCTTCACGTCAGGAGATGGCCGATCATGAGTGACTTCCTGCGCCGCTTCGCCGAAGCCTTCACTACGCTGGACAAGCACAACCTGCACCTGCTTGGCAGTTTGTACAGTGATGACATTGTATTTGCCGACCCGCTGCATGAAGTCCATGGGCTGCCCGAACTGCAGCGTTATTTCGCTCAGCTATACAGCAACGTCAGCCAACTGGATTTCGAGTTTCAGGGTATCGACCAGACGGCCGAAGGCGAAGGCTACCTGCGCTGGATCATGAGTTTTCGTCATCCGCGCCTGGCCGCAGGCAAGATGATCCGGGTAGAGGGGTGTTCCC
Source organism: Pseudomonas sp. HN8-3 (assembly GCF_020790195.1). Taxonomy (NCBI): domain Bacteria; kingdom Pseudomonadati; phylum Pseudomonadota; class Gammaproteobacteria; order Pseudomonadales; family Pseudomonadaceae; genus Pseudomonas; species Pseudomonas sp. HN8-3. The sequence goes on along the minus strand of NZ_CP086206.1, from coordinate 843,101 downwards.
ACTTGATGTGGCGCGACAAGGTCTACCGGCATCGCGATTACTTCGATGCGGGCGCACTGCTTTATGAACATGTGCCGATTCTCGGCCGCGTCATCAGTTGGCTGAAAAGGAGAATGGGATGAGCCTTGCATCGCCCCGCCGTTATTGGCTGACCGGCGCCAGCAGTGGCATCGGCGCCGCATTGGCCGTAGAGCTGCTCAACAGTGGCGCCCATGTGGCCCTCAGTTCCCGCACCAAAGGCCCGCTGGAAGCACTCGCCCATCGTTATCCAGGGCAAGTGCTGGTGGTGGCCGGCGACCTGACCGACAGCCAGACCGTGCGCGAGATCGGTGAACACATCGCCCAGGTCTGGGGTGAGTTGGACACGGTGATCCTCAATGCCGGCACCTGTGAATATGTCGACGCCCGGCAATTTGACGCTTCGATCATCGAACATGTGGTGCGTACCAATCTGTTGGCCAGCAGTTATTGCATCGAGGCCGCGCTGCCGCTGTTGCGCGCGGGGCGTACCCCGCATCTGGTGGGCGTGGCCAGCGCGGTGACTTACCTGCCGATGCCACGCGCCGAAGCCTATGGCGCATCCAAGGCCGGCCTGCGTTACCTGTTCGAGTCCCTGCGCATCAGCCTGTCACCGGAAAACATCGACGTCACCGTGATCAGCCCAGGCTTTGTTGACACACCGCTGACCGAACGCAATGACTTCCCGATGCCCCTGAGCTGGTCCGCCGACAAGGCGGCGCGGCACATCTTTGCGAAACTGGAGAAACGCCCGCTGGAAATTGCCTTCCCGGCCATGTTCATTGCCACCCTGTGGCCGCTGTCGAAGCTGCCTAACCGCGCGCAATTGATCATCGGCAAGCGCATGTTGCGCAGCCCGCCACCGAAAAAGGACATTCCGTGAAGATCGCCATTGTCGGCAGCGGTATCGCCGGGCTGACCAGCGCCTACCTGCTCAGCCGCCGCCACGACATCACGGTGTTCGAAGCGGGCGACCGCATCGGCGGGCACACGCACACAGTCCACGTTACCGTAGAGGGCGAACGCTATGCCGTGGACACCGGCTTTATTGTGTTCAACGACTGGACCTACCCCAACTTCATCCAGTTGCTGGGCCAGATCGGCGTGACGTTCAAACCCACCGAAATGAGCTTTTCGGTGTGTGACCAAAGCAGCGGGTTCGAGTACAACGGCAACAACCTCAACAGCTTGTTTGCCCAACGCCGCAATATTCTGTCGCCCGGGTTCTGGGGCATGTTGCGCGATATCCTGCGCTTCAACCGCCAAGCGCCTTTGGACCTGCAAGAGCAGCGTATCAGTGCCGAGATGACCCTCGGTGACTACCTCGCAGCCGGCGGTTACGGCCAAAGGTTTATCCGCCACTACATCGTGCCAATGGGGGCTGCGATATGGTCAATGTCCCTTTCGGACATGCTCGGTTTCCCACTGCAATTCTTCGTGCGCTTCTTCAAGAACCACGGCTTGTTGTCGGTCAACAACCGGCCGCAATGGTGCGTGATCGAAGGCGGTTCAAGCAGCTACATCGAACCGCTGACCCGCAGTTTTCGCGAGCGTGTGCGCCTCGGTTGCCCTGTGCATAAAGTGCAACGCATCGACAATGGCGTGGTTATCCACAGCCCGTACGGCAGCGAAACCTTCGACCGGGTGGTATTGGCCTGCCACAGTGATCAGGCCCTGGAATTGCTTGATGACCCGAGCCAGGCCGAACAAGAGATCCTCGGCGCCCTACCCTACGCCGACAACGACGTAGTGCTGCACACCGACACGCGCTTGCTGCCTGACCGCGAGCTGGCCTGGGCCAGTTGGAATTACCGGTTGACCGGCCACTCGCAGAATCAGGCCGCCGTCACCTACGACATGAACATCCTGCAGGGCATCGACAGCGACACCACGTTTTGTGTCAGCCTCAACCAGACGCAAGTGATCAACCCGTTGAAGATCCTCGCGCGCTACACCTACGCCCATCCGCAGTACAGCCTGGCCGCCGTGGCCGCTCAAGCACGCTGGGAAGAATTGCACGGCACCCGCAACACCTTCTACTGCGGCGCGTACTGGGCCAACGGCTTCCACGAGGACGGCGTGGTCAGTGCCCTGCGCGTGGCCCAGGCGTTCGGGGAAAGCCTGTGAACAGCGCCCTGTACAGCGGCTGGATCGCCCATCGCCGGTTTACGCCCAGGGCCCACGCCTTTCGCTACCGCATCGGCCTGCTGTATCTGGACCTCAGCGAACAGGATGCAGTACTCGGGCTTTCACCCCTGGCCGGCACTGGTCGCCTGGCGCCTTTCGGCTTTCGCCAGCAGGATTACCTGCGTGAACTCACGCGCCACGGCATGAGTTTGAGCGATGCCGTGCGCCACGAAGTCGGCAAAGCTCTGGGGCGAACACCCCAGGGCGCTATCTGCCTGCTGACCCAGGCCCGCAGTTGGGGCCTGGCGTTTAACCCGGTGAGTTTCTTCTACTGCTTCGAGGCCGACGGGCAGTTGGCCGCGATTCTGTGTGAAGTGACCAACACGCCATGGCGCGAGCGCTATCACTACGTGCTGCCGGCCCAGCCCCTCGACGCCGATGAGCATCAGCACTTCGCCGTGGCCAAGGGGTTCCATGTGTCGCCCTTCTTACCGCGCGACCTGGAATATCGCATGAGTTTCAGCCCTCCATCTGCCCGGCTCGGCGTGCACATGGCCGACTGGCAGGGCACGCAAAAGGTTTTCGACGCCACCTTGAGCCTGGAAAAACACTCACTCAGCCGCGCAAGCCTGCATCAATATTTGTGGCGTTTCCCCTGGATGACCGCCAAGACCTGCCTGGCAATCTACTGGCAAGCCTTGCGCCTGCTGCTCAAGCGCACACCGATTTTTTCCCACCGGGCCGCCGATGGCGCCTCTCGCACCGCCGTCGGGTACACCAAGGATCGCCGCCATGAAACACCCTAGTTTATCGGTCAAGGCTAACCGCCTGAACGTCAATGGCATGACCGCTGCGCTGTTGCGCAAGGCGGTGCTGCGCCAGCTCAGCCAACTGCGTCACGGCCAGTTGGTGGTGATCGAAGACGGCGAGCGACAAGTGTTCGGCGCACGGGAAGCGCACCTGTTAGGCGAAATTCAGATTCTCGACTCCGCGGTATGGGGCCTGGTGGCCGCCAATGGTTCGATCGGCGCCGGCGAGGCATTTATCCATGGTTACTGGACCAGTCCCGACCTCACCGCCGTGGTCCGGGTGATGGTCAGCAACCTGGAAGTACTCGACGCCATGGAAGGTGGCCTGGCACGCATGGCCCGCCCGTTCACCCAAGGCCTGCACTGGCTCAACCGCAACACACGCAAGGGCTCGCAGAAAAACATCGCCGCCCATTACGACCTGGGCAACGACCTGTTCGAAGAGTTTCTCGACCCGACCATGATGTACTCGGCGGGGCAGTTTTTGACACCCGATGACAGCCTGGAACAAGCGCAACTGAACAAGCTGGAGCGCATCTGCCAGAAACTGGCGCTCAAGCCCAGCGACCATCTGCTGGAAATCGGCACCGGCTGGGGCAGCATGGCGTTGTATGCGGCGCAGCATTACGGCTGCAAGGTCACCACCACGACCCTGTCCAAGGAGCAATTCGCCTACACCGAAAAACGCATCCAGACGCAGGGCCTGCAAGATCAAGTGACCTTGCTGCTCAGCGATTACCGCGACCTCACCGGCGAGTATGACAAGCTGGTGTCGATCGAGATGATCGAAGCGGTGGGCCATCGGTTCCTGCCGACCTATTTCAAACAATGTGCGCACTTGCTCAAGCCCAACGGCCTGATGCTGCTGCAAGCCATCACCATTCGCGAACAGCGCTTTGAGCAGGCCAAGCGCAGCGTCGACTTCATCCAGCGCTACATTTTCCCCGGTGGCGCCCTGCCCTGTGTACAGAACATGCTGCACATCGTCAGCCGCGACACCGACATGAACCTGCTGCACATGGAGGAATTCGGCCTGCACTACGCCCGTACCCTGCGCCTGTGGCATGAAAACTTCCGCCGCGCCCATGGCCGTCTCATGGAATTGGGCTACGACGAATATTTCCTGCGTTTGTGGGAGTTCTACCTGTGCTATTGCGAAGGCGGGTTTATGGAACGCACCATTGGTACCGCACAACTGCTGCTGGCCAAACCCGCGGCGATCAACCCGCCATTGCTTGGGCGCTTCAGTGCTTAAAACCCTGGCCAATGCCGCGCTGTTCCAATGCGGCTGGTTTGCCTGCGTACTCGGCGGCGACAGCCCATGGCTGCTGGTGGGTTTGGCGGCACTGGGCGTGCATCTGCTGTGGATAAGTTCGCCGGCGGATGACGGCCTGCTCGTGCTCAACGTGACACTGGCGGGCACACTGCTGGACACGCTGTTGCGCACCCTGGGCGTTTTCCACTTCAGCGAGCCCGGGCCGTTGATTCCATTCTGGTTGATCGTACTGTGGGCGCTGCTGGCCACGACCCTGCGCCATTGCCTGGCCTGGAGTGCACGGCCCTGGTGGCTGGCCGGCCTGTTGGGCGCAGTGGGTGGACCTTTGTCTTATTACGCCGGCAGCCAATTGGCCGGTGTGGGTTTTGGCTACGGCACGGCAGCGACTCTGATCGGTCTGACGCTGCTATGGGCCATGCTGTTCCCTTTGCTGCACGGGCTCGCGCGCAAGCTCGAACACTGACGCTTGTCCGAGCATTCATACACGTTTAACGCACTTGCCTTACACTGCGCGGCTATGACCAACATCCCCCATATCCAAATCACTGAACCGGCCGTCACCTGCTCGACGTGCGCGGCCTGCTGCTGTCAGCTGGAAGTCATGCTGATCACCGACACCGGCGTGCCGCAGCGCTTTATCGATACCGATGAGTGGGGCGGCGAAGTGATGCTGCGCCTGGACGACGGCTGGTGCGCCGCGCTGGACCGGGACACGATGATGTGCACGATTTACGCGCTTCGACCGCTGATTTGCCGGGAGTTTGAGATGGGTGCGCCGGAGTGTCTTGAAGAGCGGGAAGGCATCGCGACGGTCTACCGCTGATCCTGCAATGAGCAAAGATCTAAATGTGGAAGCGGGCTTGCTCGCGAAGGCGGTGGGTCAGTCTATGCATGTGCTAGCTGATACACCGCTTTCGCGAGCAAGCCCGCTCCCACAGGGGGGCTTCGTTGTTGTTGAATTACAACGGCATGGTGTAGTGCAACGAGTAGCTCTCTACCCCATCGTTATTGCTGCTGATGCCGGCGTTGGAATAGTGCGTGGCGCGAATGCCCACTTCATGCCCACCGTTAAACCGCAGGCCGAAACCCAGGCGGTCTTCGAACTGAAAGGCTTGGCCGATGTTGTTGTCTTCCAGCCGGGTACGGGAGAACACCGCCACGCCGATACCGGCTTCGATGTAGGGCTTGACCGACTGGCCGGCAAACTCATACACAAACACCGGCGAGAACGACAGGCTGCTGGCACCTGCCCGGTCATCACCTTCCCAATACGTGTAGGCGCCGCTCCAGTAGCCGGTCAGACGGCCAACATCGCTTTGCATCCAGCTTTTATCCCAATCCGAAGTCAGGCCCAGTCGATAGGTCAACGTCGAATCACTGGTACTCCCCAACCCGAACTCCAGGCCGGCGGCCTGGGCTGAAACAGAGTGTCCCAACACAGCGGCCGCAATCGCAGCCAAACAGAACAAGCGCTTCATAAGAAACATCCTTCCGAACGAAGTTATATAGTTTTAAACAGGCTAACTGGCTATAGAAGCTGACGTAGAGCCGGAAGTTCAGCTTTTATCAGCACCATTTCACGAAATTTTCACGAGCCAAAGCTTCGCACAACTCCGGGATGTTTCCAAAGTGTCGGTAGGATATTTCTTAGGTTGGTCAGATCGCCGCTGGTCCAGAACTGTGCAGTGTCGGGATTGCCAGCTGCCAGCAGGTCGCGCTCATCCAGCAAACGCTTGAGCTGGCGCGCCACGGCGGCGCCGGTGTCGATCAGGATAATGCTGGGGGGCAGCATCTGCGCCAGGAGCGGCTTGAGGAAGGGATAGTGGGTGCAACCCAGGATGATGGTGTCGCAACCGGCGCTGAGCAGTGGCTCGATATAGCCCTGCAACAGTATGTGCAAAGCCGGGCTGTTCAGGTCGCCGGCTTCAATCAGCTCCACCAGGCCCGGACAGGGTTGGGTCACCACTCGTACATCAGTGGCGAAGCGGTCGAGCAAGGCCGCGAATTTGGCGCTTTGCAGCGTGCCGGTGGTGGCCAGCACACCCACCACGCCGCAGCGGGTAGCGGCAGCAGCGGGCTTGACCGCAGGCTCCATGCCGACCAGCGGCCAATCAGGGTAGTCCTGACGCAAATCGGCAACGGCGGCGACCGTTGCGGTGTTACACGCGATAACAAATGCCTTGGCACCGCGCTCGCGGAAAAACTCGGCGACGGTTCGAGAACGCTCAAGGATGAAAGTGGGCGTTTTCTCACCATAGGGGATATGCCCGCAGTCGGCCACATACAGCAGCGATTCATGGGGCAATAACTGCTGGATTTCTTCCAGCACCGTCAGGCCGCCGACGCCGGAGTCGAACACACCGATGGGCGCGCCCTTAACCATGCCGGGTTCCACACACGCTGCAACCCGGGTCGCGCTTGACGCGCAATTCGCGAAAACGCGTGGTCAAGGCGTCGATCAGCAACAGGCGCCCCACCAGCGGCTCACCGAAACCTGCCAGCAGCTTCAAGGCTTCCAGCGCTTGCAGGCTACCGACCAGCCCCACCAACGGCCCGACCACACCGGCTTCGCTGCAGGTCAGTTCGGTGTCGCTGCCGTGCCCGTATAAACAGTGATAGCACGGGCTGTCGGCGCGACGCGGGTCGAACACCGACAATTGCCCCTCAAGGCGAATGGCCGCGCCACTGATCAATGGCTTGCCCGCGACGACGCAGGCCGCATTCACCGCTTCGCGGGTAGAGAAGTTGTCGCTGCAATCGAGCACCACATCCACCGCGCCGATTGCAGAGACCAGCGAGTCAGCATCCAGCGCCACGCGATGGGCGGTCAGGGTGATTTCAGGGTTGAGCGCGTTCAGGCGACGCATGGCCGAATCAACCTTGGTCTGCCCTACGCTGTGGGTGTCATGGATGATCTGACGTTGCAGGTTGGTCAAATCGACCGTGTCAAAATCCGCCAGGTGCAGCTCACCTACACCGGCAGCGGCGAGGTAGAGCGCAACCGGAGCGCCCAGGCCACCGAGGCCGACGATCAACGCGCGGCTCTGTTTCAGGCGCAACTGCCCTTCGATGTCGACATGCTGCAACAGAATCTGCCGGCTATAACGCAACAGCTCCTGATCGGTCAGCACGGTCGGTGCCCCAGGGTGATGCGTTCGTGACCGCCAAGATCGATACGACTGTGTACGCCTTCAAAGCCTTGGCTCAGCAACAAGTCACGCACAGCCAAGGCCTGGTCGTAGCCGTGCTCAAGCAACAGCCAGCCACCGGCATTCAGATGGGCCGGTGATTGATCGATGATCAGGCGCAAATCGTCCAGGCCATCAGGCCCGGCCACCAGGGCGCTCGCCGGCTCAAACCGCACGTCCCCCGCCACCAGGTGCGGATCGTTGTCGGCAATGTAGGGCGGATTGCTGATGATCAAGTCGAAGCGATCGCCTTGCAGGGCGCTGAACCAATGGCTGTTCAGCACCGTGGCGTTATTGAGGTGCAGGCGCTGGCGGTTGCGCTCGGCCAGGGCCACCGCTTCGAGCACGCGATCAACGGCGGTGACTTGCCAGGCCGGGCGTTCGCTGGCCAACGCCAAGGCAATGGCGCCACTGCCGGTGCCCAGGTCCAGGACTTTGGCCAGGGTAGCAGGCAGCAGTTCCAGAGCGGCTTCCACCAGCAATTCGGTTTCCGGACGCGGAATCAGCGTGTGCGGCGCGACTTCCAGATCCAGCTTCCAGAAGCCTTGCTGGCCGAGGATATAGGCCACCGGCTCGCCGCTGCGGCGGCGCTGCAGGTAGTCGGCAAAGGTCAGGGCGTCTTCGCTGCTGACGATCTTTTCCGGCCAGGTGTGCAGGTAGCTGCGGGACTTGCCCAGGGCGGCGGCCAGCAGCAGTTCCACATCCAGGCGCGCGGTGGGCGAATCGGGCAGGTCGGCCGCTCGCAGCAGGCTGGCTATGATGGTCATTTATTCACCTATCGCGGCCAGTTGATCCGCCTGATATTCGGCGAGCAACGGCTCGATCACCGCATCCACGCCGCCAGCGAGAATCTCGTCCAGGGAATAAAGGGTGAGATTGACCCGATGGTCGGTTACCCGGCCCTGGGCAAAGTTGTAGGTTCGGATGCGCTCGGAGCGATCGCCCGAGCCCACCAGCAGCTTACGCTCGCTGGCAATCGCGTTGGCGGCGGCGCTGGTTTGCTGGTCGTTCAATTTGGCCGACAGCCAGGACATGGCCCGCGCCCGGTTCTTGTGCTGGGAACGTTCTTCCTGGCATTCCACCACGATGCCCGACGGCAAGTGGGTAATCCGAATCGCCGAGTCGGTCTTGTTGACGTGCTGGCCACCGGCGCCCGACGAGCGGTAGGTGTCGACACGCAAGTCCGCGGGGTTGATCTCGATGGCTTCCTGCTCGTCCGGCTCAGGCAACACCGCCACGGTGCACGCCGAGGTATGGATACGGCCCTGGGACTCAGTCGCAGGGACACGCTGCACACGGTGGGCGCCGGATTCGAACTTCAGCTTGCCGTAGACGTTGTCACCTTCGACCCGAGCAATGACTTCTTTATAGCCACCGTGTTCACCTTCGTTCTCGGACAGGATCTCGACCCGCCAGCCGCGTCGTTCGGCGTAGCGCGAATACATGCGGAACAGGTCGCCGGAGAAAATCGCCGCCTCGTCGCCACCGGTACCGGCGCGGATCTCCAAGAACACGTTACGGCCGTCATTAGGGTCCTTGGGCAGCAACATGCGTTGCAGGTCGCCTTCCAGTTCGGCGAGTTTTTCCTTGGCCTCGCGGACTTCTTCCACGGCCATTTCACGCATGTCCGGGTCATTGTCCTTGAGCAGCGCCTGAGCGCCTTCGAGGTCAGCCTGCACTTTGGTGAGATGTTTGTAGGTGGCTACAATCGGCTCAACTTCGGCGTACTCCTTGGAATAAGCGCGAAACTTGGCCTGATCAGAAATGACCTCGCCGTCGCCGAGCAAGGCGGTCAGTTCTTCGAAACGGTCCTGGAGCACGTCCAGTTTATTGAGCAGTGAAGCTTTCATTGCGGTTTTTTATCCGAAGAGCTGTCTGACGCGCCCTCACCGAGGGCAAAGAGTTCCTGAGCCATGGCCAGCGCATCGAGGCGGCCTTCGGCGGTAAGCTTTTTCAACTGAACGCTGGGTGCATGGAGCAGTTTGTTGGTCAGGCCACGGGCCAATTGCATCAGCACCTCTTCGGCGCTGCTGCCGTTGGCGAGCAGACGCTGGGCCTTGAGCAACTCTTCATCACGCAGGCGTTCGCCCTGCTGACGATACGCCTTGAGCACATCCACCGCCGCCAATTCACGCAGGCGCACCATGAAATCTTCAGCACCGGTGCTGACCATCTCCTCAGCGGCCTGGGCGGCACCCTGGCGGCTCTTGAGGTTCTCGGCGACCACTTCATGCAGATCGTCGACGCTATAGAGGTAAACGTCGTCCAACTCGCCGACTTCGGGTTCGATATCCCGGGGAACGGCGATATCCACCATGAAGATCGGCTTGTGCTTGCGCAGTTTCAACGCGCTCTCGACCGCACCTTTGCCGAGGATCGGCAACTGACTGGCGGTGGAGCTGATAACGATATCACTGCGTACCAGTTCAGCCGGAATGTCTGACAACAGCACGGCATGGGCACCGAACTGTTCGGCGAGGATACTCGCCCGTTCGAGCGTGCGGTTGGCGACAACGATGCGCTTCACGCCTAAATCGTGCAGGTGCCGGGCTACCAGGGTAATGGTTTCACCGGCACCTATCAGCAGCGCCTGGCTGCGCTGCAAGTCGCTGAAAATCTGCTTGGCCAGGCTGACAGCGGCAAAGGCCACCGACACCGGGTTTTCGCCGATAGCCGTGTCGGTACGCACCTGCTTGGCCGAATTGAAGGTGGCCTGGAACAGGCGCCCCAGCAGCGGGCCGACCGTGCCGGCCTCACGCGCTACGGCATAGGCAGACTTCATCTGGCCAAGAATTTGCGGTTCGCCCAACACCAGCGAGTCGAGACCGGCCGCCACACGCATCATGTGACGAACTGCCGCATCCTCTTCATGCACATAGGCACTGGCGCGCAGGTCATCGAGGCTCAAATGGTGATAATCGGCCAGCCAGCGCAGTACCACATCCGCTGAAAGATGTTCCTGCTCTATATAGAGCTCGCTGCGATTGCAGGTCGAAAGGATCGCAGCTTCGCGGCTGTCGGTGAGCCGGCAGAGCTGCTGCAAGGCCTCAACCAACTGCTCTGGCGTAAACGCCACGCGCTCGCGCACGTCTACGGAGGCAGTCTTGTGGTTAATACCGAGTGCGAGGAAGGCCATTCAATATCGCTGATGATGTCGGGAAGCCGACAATTGTCCTACTTCGAAAGATCCAGAACAACCACCGTCGTCTATTGTCCTAATGCGTTATGCCTATAAAGGCCTCCACTGAGACTCGGTTATGTTTGGCCGAAGGCTTGTGTCATGATGATCCGACCGCAGGTTAGTCGTCCTCTTCCTATATGAATAGATCTTCCGCGTTGCTCCTTGCTTTTGTCTTTCTCAGCGGCTGCCAGGCCATGGCACCCGTGTCGCCGGAGGCTACGCCGCCGGTAGAAGACACCTCCCCCGCCCCTGAAAAGCCCAAGGTTTATTCCTCGTTCAGTGAAGAAACGATCTACAGCCTGCTGACCGCGGAACTGGCCGGCCAGCGTAATCGTTTCGATATTGCGCTGGATAATTACGTGACCCAGGCCATCAACACCCAGGATCCGGGCATTTCCGAGCGGGCGTTTCGCATCGCCGAATACCTGGGCGCCGACCAGGCTGCGCTGGATACGTCGCTGATCTGGGCAAAAAATGCCCCCGATGATCTGGAAGCCCAGCGCGCCGCCGCCGTGCAACTGGCGCGCGCGGGCCGCTATGACGACTCTATGGTCTATATGGAGAAAGTCCTGCAGGGCAAGGGCGACACGCATTTCGACTTCCTGGCACTGTCGGCCGCCGACACCGATCAGGACACCCGCAATGGCCTGATGAAGAGCTTCGACCGCCTGCTGCAAAAGCACCCGAAGAACAGCCAGTTGATTTTCGGCAAAGCCTTGCTGTTGCAACAGGATGACGAAGCCGACGCCGCACTCAAATTGCTTGAGCAGAACCCGCCGGAAGACGGCGAGATCGCGCCGATCCTGCTGCGAGCACGCCTGCTGCAGAACCTCAACCGCGGCAAGGAAGCGATTCCTCTGCTGGAAAAAAGCATCAAGAAATACCCGGACGACAAGCGCCTGCGCCTGACTTATGCGCGAATGCTGGTTGAGCAGGACCGCATGGAAGACGCCAAAGTGCAGTTCGCCAACCTGGTCCAGCAATACCCCGACGACGACGAACTGCGCTATTCGCTGGCCCTGGTGTGCCTGGAAGCCAAAGCCTGGGATGAGGCCAAGGGCTACCTGGAACAGTTGATTGAACGTGACAGCCATGTCGACTCGGCGCACCTGAACCTGGGCCGCATCGCTGAAGAACGCAACGACCCGCAGGCCGCCCTGCTCGAGTACGCCCAGGTCGGCCCCGGCAATGACTACCTGCCCGCCCAGTTGCGCCAGGCCGACATCCTGATGAGCAATGGCCGTACCGACGAAGCGGAAAAACGCCTGGCGGCGGCCCGCGATGCCGAACCGGACTACGCCATCCAGCTGTACTTGATCCAGGCCGAGACCTTATCGGCCAACAAGCAGGGCGAACGCGCCTGGAAGCTGCTGCAACAAGCTTTGTTGCAATATCCCGACGATTTGAACCTGCTGTACACCCGCGCCATGCAGGCAGAAAAACGCGATGACCTGGCCCAACTGGAAAAGGACCTGCGCCTGATCATCAAGCGCGACCCGGATAACGCCATGGCACTCAACGCCTTGGGTTATACCTTGTCCGACCGCACCACGCGTTACGCCGAAGCCAAGGTACTGATCGAACAGGCCCATGCGCTCAACCCTGAAGACCCGGCTGTACTCGACAGCCTGGGTTGGGTGAATTACCGCCTGGGCAACCTCGACGAGGCCGAGCGCTTGCTGCGCCAGGCACTGGAGCGGTTTCCCGATCAAGAAGTTGCCGCGCACCTGGGCGAAGTGCTCTGGGCCAAGGGCAAGCAACGCGAAGCACGACAAATCTGGGAAAAATTCCTCAAGGAACAACCCGAAAGCCCAATCCTGCGCGGCACCATCAAGCGCCTGACCGGATCCGAGACCCTTTAAGCTTATGTTCTTGCGCCACATTATCGTTTTCAGTTTTATCGCCCTGCTCGCCGGTTGCGCGGGCGTAGGCACCCGTGAATCCGTTGAAGGCCAGGGCAACCCGGCGCAATGGCAACAACACAAGGATCAGCTCAGCAGCATCGACGGCTGGCAGATCGAGGGCAAGGTCGGGGTTCGCGCGCCGAAAGATTCCGGCAGCGGCACCCTGTTCTGGCTGCAACGCCAGGATTATTACGACATTCGCCTCTCGGGCCCGCTGGGCCGGGGGGCGGCTCGCCTGACGGGCCGGCCGGGGCAGGTGAGCCTGGAAGTGGCCAACCAGGGCCGCTATGAAGCGACCTCCCCGGAGGAACTGCTGGAGCAGCAGATCGGCTGGAAGCTGCCTGTCTCGCATTTGGTCTGGTGGGTGCGCGGTCTTCCGGCGCCCGAGAGCAAAAGTCGCCTGAGCCTCAATGGCGACAGTCGCCTTGCCTCCCTGGAGCAGGACGGCTGGCAGGTGGAGTACCTGAGCTACGTGCAACAGAACGGTTATTGGCTGCCCGAGCGCATCAAGCTGCACGACACCGACCTTGATGTCACGTTGGTGATCAAGGACTGGCAACCGCGCAAGTTGGGGCAATAACGTGACAGAACGCCTGACCCTGCCCTCGCCTGCGAAACTCAATCTGATGCTGCATATTCTTGGTCGCCGTGAAGATGGCTATCACGAGCTGCAGACCCTCTTTCAGTTCCTCGACTATGGCGATGAGCTGACCTTCGCCGTACGCGACGATGGCGTGATCCAGCTGCACACCGAATTCGAAGGCGTGCCCCACGACAGCAATCTGATCGTGAAGGCGGCGAAAAAACTTCAGCAACAATCCGGCTGCCCGCTCGGGATAGATATCTGGATCGACAAAATCCTGCCCATGGGCGGAGGTATCGGGGGCGGGAGCTCGAATGCTGCAACGACGTTGCTGGGGCTGAACCACTTGTGGCAACTGGGCTGGGACCACGATCGCCTGGCTGTGCTGGGCCTGACGCTGGGCGCGGACGTCCCGGTTTTCGTGCGCGGCCACGCCGCGTTTGCTGAGGGCGTAGGGGAGAAACTTACCCCTGTAGAGCCCGAAGAACCTTGGTATGTCGTGCTTGTGCCGCAAGTATCTGTAAGTACAGCAGAAATTTTTTCAGATCCGTTGTTGACACGTAACTCTTCTCCCATTAAAGTGCGCCCCGTTCCCAAGGGAAACAGTCGAAATGACTGCTTACCGGTTGTAGCAAGGCGTTATCCAGAGGTACGTAACGCTTTGAATTTGTTAGGTAAATTTACCGAAGCAAAATTAACCGGAACTGGAAGTTGTGTGTTTGGGGGCTTCCCAAGCAAAGCTGAAGCTGATAAAGTCTCGGCCCTTCTTACAGAGACCCTTACAGGGTTTGTAGCAAAGGGAAGCAACGTTTCGATGTTGCATCGCAAGCTGCAAAGTCTGCTCTAAAAGGAATCGAGTGTTAGGCACTCGTTGCAACAGATACAGGGGCGTCGCCAAGCGGTAAGGCAGCAGGTTTTGATCCTGCCATGCGTTGGTTCGAATCCAGCCGCCCCTGCCATTTTCTAATACTCATCCAGGTTACCCTCAGCCTCTAGGTACTGCGCGTGTCCAAGATGATGGTCTTTACGGGGAATGCCAACCCCGATCTGGCTCGACGTGTCGTACGTCAGCTGCATATCCCTCTCGGTGACATTTCTGTCGGTAAGTTTTCCGACGGCGAAATTACAGCCGAGATCAATGAAAATGTCCGCGGTAAAGACGTCTTCATTATTCAGCCGACCTGCGCTCCGACCAACGATAACCTGATGGAACTCGTCGTGATGGCTGATGCCTTCCGCCGCTCCTCAGCGACTCGAATCACAGCTGTAATCCCTTACTTTGGTTATGCCCGTCAGGATCGCCGTCCGCGTTCCGCACGTGTGGCTATCAGCGCGAAAGTCGTTGCTGACATGCTGACCGTGGTAGGCATCGACCGTGTTCTCACGGTTGACCTGCACGCTGACCAAATCCAGGGTTTCTTCGATATTCCGGTAGATAACATCTACGGCTCCCCCGTTCTGGTGGATGACATCGAAGACCAGCGCTTTGAAAACCTGATGATCGTGTCCCCGGACATTGGTGGCGTCGTGCGTGCACGGGCCGTTGCCAAATCCCTGGGCGTGGACCTCGGGATCATCGATAAACGCCGTGAAAAAGCCAATCACTCTGAAGTGATGCATATCATCGGTGATGTCGAAGGGCGTACCTGTATTCTGGTTGATGACATGGTCGACACCGCCGGCACCCTGTGCCACGCGGCGAAAGCCCTGAAAGAGCACGGTGCTGCAAAAGTCTTCGCCTACTGCACACACCCTGTGCTGTCGGGCCGAGCGATCGAGAACATCGAGAACTCCATGCTGGACGAACTGGTGGTGACTAACACCATCCCGTTGTCCGCTGCTGCTCAAGCCTGTTCGCGTATCCGTCAACTGGATATCGCACCGGTAGTTGCCGAAGCGGTTCGCCGCATCAGCAATGAAGAATCGATCAGCGCGATGTTCCGTTAAGGGTCAAACCTTCGGAGCACCTCACTGACGAAAAGCGCCCCGCCCCAACATACTGTTGGGGCGGGGCTTTTTTGCCCATATCGCCTTTAGCGCTGGTCGCAAACGCTGGGGCGAATGTGGTTATTTTGGAGATACAACATGAACGATTTTACTCTGAATGCTGAAGTGCGTTCCGACCTGGGGAAAGGTGCGAGCCGCCGCCTGCGTCGTCTCGCAAGCCTGGTTCCAGCTGTAGTTTACGGTGGCGACAAAGCCCCTGAATCCATCAGCATGCTGGCCAAAGAAGTTGCCAAACTGCTCGAAAACGACGCTGCCTACAGCCACGTTATCGAACTGAACGTTGGCGGCAAAAAGCAGAACGTTATCATCAAGGCCCTGCAGCGCCACCCTTCCAAGGGCCACGTACTGCACGCTGACTTCGTACGCGTCGTAGCTGGTCAGAAACTGACCGCTATCGTGCCTGTGCACTTTGTTGGCGAAGAAGCTCCAGTCAAGAAAGGTGGCGTTGTTTCTCACACCACTACCGAGCTGGAAGTAAGCTGCCTGCCGAAAGACCTGCCTGAGTTCATCGAAGTCGACCTGTCGGCTGCTGAAATCGGCACCATCATCCACCTGTCCGACCTCAAGGCCCCTAAAGGCGTTGAGTTCGTTGCACTGGCTCACAACGACGACAAGGCTGTTGCCAACGTCCACGCGCCACGTGTTGTAGCAGAAGATGAAGCCGGCGAAACCGCTGCCGAGTAATACACTCTGCAACGAAGGAGCTTGAGGGAACATCGCGGACCGAAACGTAGCGAGAAAGCGGGCAACAACGCGAAGTTTATCTCTGGATAAGTGAGCTCCTGTCGTCCACTTTCGCCGCACGCTGGTGTAGCGATGTTATCCACAACTCCAAAGGAAGGGCCCCTGTCGTGACTGCCATTAAACTGATCGTTGGCCTGGGAAATCCAGGCGCCGAATACGAACAGACCCGGCATAACGCGGGGGCCCTTTTTGTTGAGCGCATCGCCCACGCCCAAGGCATCAACCTTGTGGCCGATCGCAAATATTTCGGCCTGACCGGGCGCTTTTCGCACCAGGGTCAGGATATTCGTCTACTGATTCCCACCACCTACATGAACCGCAGCGGCCAGGCTGTCGCGGCGCTTGCGGGCTTCTTCCGGATCAAACCCGAAGAAATCCTGGTGGCCCATGACGAACTGGACCTGCCACCCGGCGTTGCCAAGCTCAAGCAAGGCGGCGGACACGGCGGGCACAATGGCCTGCGCGACATCATCGCGCAGCTGGGCAATCAGAATACCTTTTACCGTCTGCGGCTCGGCATTGGCCACCCAGGCGTTGCCAGTATGGTTTCAAATTTCGTCCTGGGTCGTGCGCCACGCGCCGAACAGGAAAAACTCGATGCCAGCATCGATTTTGCCCTCGGCGTGCTGCCGGATATCTTCGCCGGTGAATGGAACCGCGCGATGAAAAACCTGCACAGCCAGAAGGCCTGACTTTTACCCGAGGGGAAACACCATGGGATTCAATTGCGGCATCGTCGGCCTGCCCAACGTCGGCAAATCCACCCTGTTCAACGCCCTGACCAAGTCCGGTATTGCGGCGGAGAACTTCCCCTTCTGCACCATCGAACCCAACAGCGGCATCGTGCCGATGCCGGACCCACGCCTGGAGGCACTGGCAGCGATCGTCAACCCCAAGCGCATCCTGCCGACCACCATGGAATTCGTCGACATCGCGGGCCTGGTCGCTGGCGCATCCAAAGGCGAAGGCCTGGGCAACAAGTTCCTGGCCAACATCCGTGAAACCGATGCCATTGCCCATGTGGTCCGCTGCTTTGAAGACGAGAACGTGATCCACGTCTCCAACAGCGTCGACCCCAAGCGCGACATCGAAATCATTGACCTGGAACTGATCTTCGCCGACCTCGACAGCTGCGAAAAGCAACTGCAGAAAGTCGCGCGTAACGCCAAAGGCGGAGACAAGGACGCAGTGGTCCAGAAAGGCCTGCTGGAGCAGTTGATCGCTCACTTCACCGAAGGCAAGCCGGCACGCAGCCTGATGAAGAGCATGGGCACCGATGAGAAGGCTGTGATCAAGGGCTTCCACCTGCTGACCACCAAGCCTGTGATGTACATCGCCAACGTCGCCGAAGACGGCTTCGAGAACAACCCGCTGCTCGACGTGGTCAAGGCCATTGCCGAGGAAGAAGGCGCCATTGTTGTTCCGGTATGCAACAAGATCGAAGCTGAAATCGCCGAGCTCGATGACGGCGAAGAAAAAGATATGTTTCTTGAGGCCCTGGGCCTTGAAGAGCCTGGCCTGAACCGTGTGATCCGCGCCGGCTACGAGATGCTCAACCTGCAGACCTACTTCACCGCCGGTGTCGAAGAAGTTCGCGCCTGGACCGTCAAGGTTGGCGCTACCGCGCCACAAGCTGCCGGCGTGATCCACACCGACTTCGAAAAGGGCTTCATCCGCGCCGAAGTGATCGCCTACAACGACTTCATTCAGTACAAGGGTGAAGCCGGCACCAAGGAAGCCGGTAAATGGCGCCTGGAAGGCAAGGAATACGTCGTCAAGGATGGCGATGTAATGCACTTCCGTTTTAACGTGTAAGTACAACCCGCGGTATTGACTGCGGGACCAGAAAAAGCCGATGCATTGCATCGGCTTTTTTGTGGGCGAGCGCTTATGAAAAAAGACTTGTATCCCCAAAAAAAACAGACTCTCAGAATATTCCTACTTACCAATCGATCGATTAACCCCGCACTTATTCCTGCGTCCAACAAGCCTTAACTTACCATCATTTTCCTACATCACTCCTCCGCTTAAACCTCTCTACACCGAGTGACAACTTTTATAATCTACGCTCTACTGAAATGGCGCTTGCACACCGTATTTGCAACAGTGAAGTAATAGCGAACAGGGAGTATCAATTCATGTCGACCTACGTCCAGAAGGATAATAAAACAGACGTTTCACTCATCGAAGGTCCGGAAATTGAAACCACGCTTAACAACACTGCCGCGCTCAACGTTGACATTCTGTTGCTGGGAGAAACCGGCACCGGAAAAGACACTCTTGCACAGCGGATTCATCGTTTATCGGGGCGACGCGGTAATTTTGTTGCCGTGAACTGTGCGGCAATCCCAGAAAGCCTCGCGGAAAGCCAGTTGTTCGGTGTCAACAGCGGGGCTTATACCGGGGCAATACAATCAAGGGCTGGATTCGTCGAAGCAGCCCACCTGGGTACCCTATACCTGGATGAGATCGACAGCATGCCCCTGAACCTGCAAGCCAAGCTCCTGCGCGTGCTGGAGTGCCGTGGGGTGGAACGCCTGGGCTCGACTCGGTTGATCTCAGTGGACATGCGCGTCATCGCATCAGCCCAGCAGTCGCTGCAAATCATGGTCGAACAAGGCGCCTTCAGGCGTGACCTCTACTTTCGTTTGAATGTGGTCAACATCGAGCTCCCCGCCCTGCGAGATCGGCGCGAACGCATCATCCCATTGTTTCTGGAAATGGTTCAGGAAGAAGCGGAGCAGTTCAAATGCAGTGCCCCATCGCCTCCTGACAGCCTGCTGCATCAACTGCTCTGTCACTCCTGGCTGGGTAATGTGCGCGAACTACGTTCGACGGCGAAACGGTTCGTCTTGGGCCTCCCGCCGCTCTCAACTCCCGCATGCAGACAGCAACCACTTCAGACGGACCTGAAGACACGCCTCCAACAAATTGAAAAAGCATTGATTGAAGAATCCATGTACCGCCACCACCACTGTGTAGATACCGTAGCAATTGAACTGGGGGTCGCTAAGCGCACGCTGTATTACAGGATGAAACACTTGAAGATATCACTGGCATAAGCTCAATCATTCCTCTCACAGCTAACAAGTAGGCCATAAAAACCCTGTATCGCCAAAGACCTGATCAAACAACCACTCAAGAAAACAATTAGTTACATCGCGACCTGGAAACATCTGGAACGCATTACTAATACGGGCCACACAGTTGTTGCCAGAAGCAAATCTCTGTAACACGTAGATGCTGCCGTGATTTGACCGATGGAAAAATAAAGACCCAAAAAACCCATAGTAGGATTTCTATATGAATGTTGGCGCAGGAAGTGGTACAGGCTCTATACCGCAGACATATTCAGGGAGTATGGATGGAGTTGGAGGCGCGAACGAGGGCTCAGCCGAAGCTATCTTCGAGAAAATGAAGGCTGATGCAATAAAAAATGGCTGGAAGAGTGCTGAAGTAAAAAATATTCAAGCACTGATCCGGTCGGGCTCAGGCCAATAATCGCGAGGTGATCGATTACCTTTCAGGCTTTGCAGCCCGAAAGGTAATCATCCAACCGGCCCGACAGACCATTTTAGTGCTCTAGAGCCACTGTCCACCCTGAATGAGTAGACACTCCATGCAAATAATAAACGACCGCTTTTCACAGAAAAGCAGCAATACCGAACACGACCGTAAGCCACAGGAACAATCGGCAGGCGGTACGGACGTCAGTTTTTTCACGTCACTGTTCGAAGGTTCCCATCCCACAAGCACAATCTCTGCCAAGCCTGAAGGCTCACTCCTTTTGACAGAAGCATCAAAGCACCTGAGCAACTCAAGAGATGGCTTCGCAAAAATAATCCGCTCAACCAAAAAGGGGATTGATGTTGAGGCCATAGGAAATTACCCACGCGAGTTACATAACGCGCAACTTACAACACAATTGATGGTGAAATGTCTTGCCAAGACAACGCAGTGCATTGACAAGATCAGCAACATGCAGTCTTGAGCATGAATAACTCTCTGCTTGTCGCTTTAGTTTTGAGTATGACTTTTATATTGAGCGGATGTGGTGACCGGGTAGAACTGCATCGCCAACTGTCCGAACAAGAAGCCAATGAGGTTGTAGCCGAATTGGCTGATAAACATATTCGTGCGCAAAAGGTACCGGCCAAAGACGGGGTCGTCGTAACGGTTAATACAAGCGACATCGGGCGCGCCGTACGTACCTTGGAAGCCGCCGGCCTTCCCCGGCTCGCCCGGACCACTATGGGGGATACCTTTCGCAAGGAAGGGGTAATTTCCACCCCTCTGGAAGAGCGTGCCCGCTACATCTATGCCTTATCTCAAGAGCTTGAAACCACGTTATCCAAGATCGACGGTGTGATCGTCGCACGTGTGCATGTGGTATTGCCTGAACGCATAGCGCCAGGAGAGCCGGTCCAACCCGCATCCGCTTCCGTATTCATCAAGCATGATCCACGCCTGGACCCCGACAACATTCGCGCGCGGGTCCGCAGAATGGTGGCGAGCAGTATCCCTGGGATGACCACCGCAGTGGATAACCCGCAAAAACTCACCGTGGTGTTTGTACCGGCCTCCACTTATCAGGAACAACAACGCCTGGTGTATTTCGGCCCCTTCCTGGTGCCCGGCGACGATCTCGGATTCTGGCGATCCAGCATCATGATCTTGCTGCTCGGTCTGGCTTCGGCCGTGGCAGCCATGATCTTCCTGCAAGCGCGGCGCAAGCGTCCTCATCTGGAGCCCGCGCTTACAGGAAACTCAACGGGGCCAACGCATGGCACCTAGACCCGATCATCTGATGCGTGAGCAACTGGCCTGGGCTCAATGGTGGGCTTTTCCCTGGAAACAGGCCCACGAAGACTGGAGAGGCGACAAGTATCGTGCGATTGAAAGGCTTTTTTATAGCGGTCGGTCAGCGCCAGAAGACCTTACGGGTTTTGTCGCCTGCTTGCCGGCTGCACCTCATGCCACTGTGCTTCGGTTGGCCCTGGCCTCCACGGACCAACTCAACCTGGCGCTGGCATTGGCCAACCACACGTTCAATCCCCAGGCAGCATCACCCTTGAGTGAAGATCATCATGAGTGGTGCATGCGCCTCTCCATGGCGCTGCACCCTTCCATGCTGCCCCCACATTCCGATCCGCTGCGACTACTTCATAGCTGGGTTGAGCCCGCTACCTGGCAGCGCCTTCGATTGCGTTTCCCCCGTACACGTGTGAGCGAGGCTGAAACAGCAGACGCCCCACTCGAAAGTGCGAGCAGCCGATTGAACACCCTCTGGCAGGCCGTCGTCTGGCGCGTCGCAAGCATGGCGAGCGACAACATGCCCCTGTCTCGCAAGGATGAGGAAAGCAGCGATGTTATGCCGACATACTATTGAGTTACGCAAGGACGCGTCCGGCACGCGAGCCAACCTTATCCCGCGCGAAGAGCTAGCCAATTGGGAACAGGCCAACCATCTCTTGAGCCACGCCAATGCCCAGGCCGACGAATTGATACGTATGACCGAAAAAAAATGCGAGGCCATGCTTGAACAAGCCTCACTGGAAATCTGGCAACGCGCCGATGCTCAACTCAAACAATGGGAACGCGACCGTCAATCGATGTGCGACAACCTTGAACACTACGCGACCGCCATCACCAACCAAGCCATTCGCTGCCTGCTCGACGAGACAACTGCCCCGCAACGGCTCGCAGCGCTGTTGAAACAATTGCTGGATAGCCAAGTTCAGGAAGTCAGTGCGACGTTGCTCTGTCATCCCCATGATCTTGAGGAGATAAGACAGGGCCTTGCCCGTCACAAGAGCAGATTCTGGAAGTTAAACGCCGACGACACGGTTCATCCTCAAACACTCGTATTGAAAACAGATGAGGGGGACTTCCGTATCAGCTGGAATGCCATGCTCGACACTTTTTTCAACCAGGGCAAAGAGTACTCGATCGAGATCTAATCCTACGAGCACAGAGACTTTATTTATATTCTCCACTCAGAACTAACTGTTTAAATTCACCCATCAACATAGCTATCAGAGGGAAATCATGGATTTTTTCAAAGAGCTGACTCATTCGATTGCCAGAAATAAAACTTCTACATACAAAGAGTTCAAGTCCGGTTTTGAAGAAAGCCTGGCGGCCGAAGACAGCGAGCGGTTTCACAATTTAGTAACGCGCAGAGAGGTCACCTTTGCGCTTTATAGTGAGCACGGTAAAACAGTCAATCAGATGCTCAAAACAACCATTGAAAGTTTTCAGTAAATGAAAGCGCTCGTGGGTGACTGGTTGAGCGGCAGGGAGGAAAAAATCGCCATATTTGAAGGTGACGACGAAGTCACCTTGCGACGTCAGGGCGACGCCGTTTTATTGGGTGTTCAACTGACCTCAGCGGTGACAGATAACTCAGCCTTGCAAGGCTGGCTGCGCCTGGGTGCTGCCAGCTTGAACCATTTTCAGGGTGCATTGGCTCAAAAAGCTGACACAGGTGCGCTATGGCTGATTCAAAGTCTGCGCACCGACCGTGGTGAAGCCCACGTACTGAATTGCCTCGAGACCCTGCTGAACCAACGTGACACATGGCGCGCCATCGTTGCGCGTCTTGCTCGTCCAGCCCAAAACCTCAAACCCACCCCGCTACGTTCACGCGCGTACTAATCAGAGAACTGTCTATGCCTAACAAGACCCATAAGGGCGGCCGCTTGTGCCTTGACTCGCCTGATGCTTCATTCAAAAGAGCCCATTGGCGGAATGTGTTCCTGTTTTCCTGGCTGCTGGTTTCAACTCAAAGCGCGGTGGCGGCGATCCCCGCCGAATGGAAGAACACCGCCTACGCTTATGAAGCCGAGCATAAGCCAGTCCGGGACGTGCTCGACGACTTCGCCCAAACCTTCGGTACGCAACTGCAAATCGAGGGCCTGCTGGAGGGCACCGTCAACGGCAAGATACGCGCCAATACCCCACAATCCTTGCTCGACCGGCTGGGAGTAGAACATCGCTTCCAATGGTATCTGTACAACAACACACTCTACATCAGCACCCTGGACCAGCAGGAGTCCGCGCGCCTGGAGGTTTCCTCTGAGACCATTGCCGACCTCAAGCAGGCGCTCACTGATATTGGCCTGCTCGATAGTCGCTTCGGCTGGGGTGAGTTGCCCGAGGATGGCGTCGTGCTCGTCTCCGGGCCTCGGCGCTATATCGAACAAATCAAGCAGTTCAGCAGCCAACGCCGCACCGTGGATGAAAAACAGACGGTGCTGAGCTTCCCGCTGAAGTTCGCCAATGCCGCTGATCGTCAAGTGGATTACCGCGGCCAGAAGCTGACCATTGCCGGTGTTTCCAGCATTGTGCAAGGGCTGCTGGAGCCCCGTTCAAATCCGATCTCCTCGGTGCTGAGCCAGCGCCCTTCCTCACAGCCCTCGCCTATTGCGCCGAATGTTCCCCGCTTGAGCAATCCCATGCTGGGGCAGATACTCGGTACAAACAGCAACACCATGCCATTGGATATTGGCGCCACACTCCCCCCGCGTGCACCGATACCCAGCAGCCGGATTCGCGTCGAAGCCGACATTCGCAATAACGCAGTCCTGATCTATGACCTGCCAGAGCGCCAGGCCATGTACCGCGAGTTGATCGCACAACTCGATGTGGCGCGCAAACTGGTGGAGATCGACACGATCATTCTGGATATCGAGCGTACGCAGTTGGATGAGTTCGGCGTGAACTGGGGGTTTCAGAACAGCCGGTTCCGTGCAGGTTCGTCATCCCAACAGTTGTCGCTTGAGAATCGCGAACGTTTCTATGCCGACATACGCGCCCTGGAAGCCAAGGGGCTGGCGACGATGGTTTCCAACCCGTCCGTGCTCACCCTGGAAAACCAGCCGGCGGTGATCGACTTCAACCGCACTCAATACCTGACACCTGGTCGGCAGAACGCAACCATCTTGCCGGTCACCGTGGGGACCAGCGTTCAGGTCATACCCCGCGTCATCACCAGCCGCGGCAGCCATCAGATTCACTTGGTCGTGGATATCGAGGACGGCACGTTCGACGAATCCAACCCCAACCGTAACCTCAGGGACCTGGATGTTCGCCGCGGTAACGTCAGCACCCAGGCCGTCATGGCGGAAAAGCGCTCTATGGTTGTAGGCGGCTTCCACGTCACGGAAAGCACCGACAGGCAAAGCAAGGTGCCACTGCTGGGTGATATCCCGTTGCTGGGCAAGGCGCTGTTCTCTTCCAGCGAAAGGCAGAACAATCGGCGTGAACGCCTGTTTATCATCACGCCGCGCGTCATCGGCGACCAGGCCGATCCGTCTCGCTATTTACCCCAGGCAGATCAGGCCCAATTGCAGGCGGCGCTGGCACCGCTGGCCAGGCGTAACGCCCCTCACCAGCCGGTGATCAAGCGTAGCGACGTGATCAGTACCCTGGCGCACCTGGTGACTGGGCAAGTGCCCAAGGCCTTCAAGTTGGCGCCAATGCCCGTGGGGTTGAACACGCTGTGCAGCACCCGCGACCTGCTCGCACTGAGTACCGAGCGCAGCCAATGGTATGCAGGCCCTGAGTACAACGTTGCAGTCGTAGTACTACGCAACCAGTTCAACCGCAATGTGCGCATCGATGAAAAAGAATGCAGCAACTCGCAAACGCTTGCCGTCACCGTGTGGCCACACGCCTGGTTGAAACCGGGAGAGGAAGCCGAGGTATTTATTGCCATGCGTCCGGTGGTGAAGGATGAACACCTCAGCGTACCGCGCCCCACCTTGATTACGCCATCTCAAAAGGTTCGCCCATGAAACATCAATTGTTGTGCGTCACTCTGATCGGTGCGGCGCTGCTTGTCAGCGCTTGCACCCCCACGTGCAAAGGCGACTCCTGCTCACGCCCCCAATCGACCGCACAAAAGATGGTGATCTGGTGGCCATCTCACATGCGCGTCGAGCCCGGCCCTTCCGGGGAGCGAGCGGATTACCAGACGATATCGCTGGAACGATGAGCATCAAGGAAATACCCGACGAACCACGCCAGGTATTTCTGGAGAACCTGGTGAGCGGCGCTGCCACTCACCAGGTTCTCACTCGGGGCATCGAGGTGCGCGCGCTCAACGCGGGTAATCACCCTGGACTGGCCTTGCACATCATTCGCGAAGCGTTGCAAGCCGGGCAACTACAACGCGTATTGCAGCGCCGCTTTGAGCAGGCACAGGTGTTTGATGGCTGTTTTATCTATCTCGATACCCAGGGCGCCTTGGTGATCTGGCACGCATTGCCCACCTCCCACTGCAATCCGGGCAGGATCCTCAGCAGGATGCTCTCGCTGGCCAATCTCAGCGCTCTGGACCCAGGCTCCAGTCGCTGATCAGCGCTGATCAAGCTCAGGCAATTCCAGCGTTTCGCGCTTGGCTTCGTCATCCAGCTCGCGCAAGGTGCGGTAGATCAACGCTACGGCCTGCAAGGTCTCGCGAGGAATGCTTGCACCCAGCTGCTTGGTATAGATCGTGCGGGCCAGCCACACACATTGAATCACCGGGACCTCGGCGACCTTTGCGCGCGCGATCAGTTTTCGCGCTTCGTCGTCCGTGCCCTTGCTGATCAGCAGGGGCAAAGGCGTCTCGCCTGGGCGGTAGTACAGCGCGACTGCAAAGTGCGTCGGGTTGACCACCAACATGTCGGCTTCTTCCAGCTTGGGCAGCTTGACCTTCGGCTCCTCTTGCGCCAATTCCTGCGCCAACTGGCGGCGCTGGCCTTTCACATGCGGGTCGCCCTCCATGTCCTTGTACTCTTTGACGACCTCAACCTGTGTCATGCGCATACGCTTGGCGAAGAAGTGCTTTTGCAAAGTCAGATCGATCAGCGCCAACACCAGCAACAGCCCCAGGCAGGCATGCAGCAGGTGACGGAACAACGCGATCAGCGCCAACAGATAGCTCTGCAGGTCGCTGTTGGCAAGGTTAATCAACGCCCCCAACGCGGGCCAGACCACCACGTACACAATCAGGCCCAGTAGGAACGCTTTGGCGATGCTCATCAGCAGATTCATTAACGACTGGGCAGAGAACATCTGCTTGATCTGGCTGATAGGGTTGAGGCGATTGAAATCCATCTTCAGCGTGTCCGGCGCGAACAGCAGGCCGAACTGCATCCAACTGGCAATCAGCTTCGCGGCAATCGCAAGCCCGGCCATCAACAGAGAGAACGAGAAAAACATCACCAGGCCCTCCACCAGCACTTCTTCCAGCACCCGCGCAAACGGCTGGCCCAAGCGTGATATCGGCAACACCAGCAGTTGCTGAAAGCGTTGCAAGCTGGTTTCGGCAGTGAACAAAGCGACCTCACTGATAGCCGTCAGCGCCAGCAGCTTGCTCACATCCTGGCTCTGCGCAACCTGACCTTTCTTACGTTGGTCACGCAGCTTCTTGGCGGACGCCGGATGCTTTTTTTCCCCCGAATCACTCACGGCGCCGAGACCTTGAACAAAAGCCCCAGGTAGTGCTTAAGGTCACCCAGCTGGCTCATACGCCCGACAATAAGATCCTGTAACAGTGCGAAGTACAGCAACAAAATACCGATTCCCGCCAGGCACTTGACCGGCGGAGCCAAGGTACTCACTTGCAATTGCTGGCTGTAGACCCCCAGTAACGCGATACCGAACTCCAACAGCAACAGCACGGCAATAAAGGGCGCGGCATAAAGCATCATGTGCATGAATGTGTCACTGAGCAGCCCGACAAATACGCTCATGCCATTAGCTGCTGGAAGCGGAAACCACACGGTGGGTGGCCAGATCAGGTAACTGTCCCAGATCACCTGGGTGAGCGCGCCCAACCCCAGGATGGCCATCAGCAAGTAAATCGCCAGTTGCTTGAACATGTGCCCGATCGGCGTCGCGTCCGGCCCCAGTGACGGGTTAAGTTGGCCACCGGCCAAGGCTCCACGCTGGTTGTCCAGCAGCGCTCCCACCGACTCGAACATCCAGAACGGCATCGCCAACAACACCCCCAGCAGCAACCCCAACGCTACCTCCTTGAGCATCAGCGCACCGAGCATCAATGCTGAATAGTCCTGCCCTGCCAAAGCAGCATGAATACCTGGAGCGGGCAACAACGCCATGACCATCACGATGGTGTGCCGGGGCAGGCCGCGCACATGTTGAAAACAAAACGCCGCTACCAGGATGCCACAGGGGTAGATACGCGCCATGCCGATCAACAGGCTGGGGAGATACTCAAGATAAAGCAGCACAGGCAACGCCTTAGTTCAGGGCCGAACGGCCGATCATTTCAAACGTCAGGTTGATCAGCTGGATCAACTCCACGCCAATCCATCGGCCCGTGAGGATCAATGTGACACCCACCGCCACTAGCTTGATACCAAAGGGTAATGTCTGGTCCTGGATCTGCATCAGCGCTTGTACCAAAGAGGTCAGCACCCCCACCACCACCGCCACGATCAGCGGCGGTGCAGACAGTACAACCACCAGCAACATGCCCTGCTTGAACAGCACGATAGGTTCCATACGCCACTCAGAGATAGGAAAGGAACAGACTGTCGAGCAACCGCGACCAGCCAGACACCAGCACAAACAGCAGCAGCTTGAGCGGCAGGGAAATGGTCATCGGCGAGACCATCTGCATACCCAACGCCAGCAACAGGTTGGAAACAATAAGGTCGATCACAATGAAGGGAATGTAGATCAGGAAACCGATCTCGAACCCCGCCTGCAATTGCGAAAGCACAAAGGCCGGGATCAGCAGGATAAGATCCTCACGCTGTACCTCCTGAGCCATTTTCGCAGGCCACAGACGTGCGGTATTGTCCAGCAGATGGGTCAGCACATCCGGGTCCACATTACGCAACATGAATGCACGCAAGGGGTTGATGGCCTCATTGCCGGTATGCAGAAACGTTTGCACGTTGCTCATGTCCAGAGGCGACGCCTTGATATTCTCGGCGATTTCGTACCCCACCGGCGCCATGATGAACAAGGTAGCCGCCAGAGCGATTCCGTTGATGGCCATGCTCGGAGGTACTTGCTGTACGCCGATGGCATTGCGGGTAATCATCAGCACAATCACGATTTTCAAGAAGGCTGTGCAGACCACCAACAGCATGGGCATCAACGACAGCGCGCCCAGAAATATCGCCAGGACGATCGGGTCCAGCCCTTGAAGTATCATCGACCGAACACCACTCGGGACAACTGCAACCCAAGGCGCCCGTCAACTTCCACCAACTGCCCCTGGCCGATGGGCCGATCGCCATAAAACAGACCCGCCATGCCTGGGGCAAAGCCGGTAATGCCCAGTACCGAGCCGGGCACGAGGTTACGCAACTCCCCCAGGGTCAGGTTCAGTGTTCCGCAGCGTACGCTCAGCGTCATGCTCAATTCATCGAACGGCTCGGGGCCGAATACGTCCATTACGGGTTCATCGTCTTCATGCCCCGAGTGATGAGGTACATCTAAATCTTCGTCCACAGACACGTCCTCGATAGAAGTAAGAGTGAAACGTAACCACCCGGTGTCATCGTCAATGCCGCCATGCAGGCGCTCTCTGCCGACCGACACATAGCCGCTGCCCCGGGCCTGAAAAAAGGTCTGTTCAAGCACCAGCACATCGCCAGCTCGCAGACTGCCGGCCTGTACAATCGGTAACCGCAACCGCCCAAGGGTCACGGCAATTGCCAGTTGAAACGACAACGGCAGCGGCGCAGCCGTGGCCCGCCAGGCCCCCGCCTCGTACAACGCCAAAAAGCTTTCGGGGCTCAACCACACATAACCCTCAACCCACGATGCCCCCAGGGTCACGGTGAGGCGACAGCCAAAGCCTTTTGGTCGCCCGGTGTGTAGCAATCGCACATAACCCAACAGCGCTCGCACTTCGGGGCTCAGGTAATACTGAAACAACGTCCAGAACCAGGAATCCGGTTCGTTGTCGGCCCCTGCAAGGGTCACCGGACATTCACCCAGCAGGCTAAGCAACGGCCCCGCCTTAGCGAGCGCCAGCACACCGCACTGCGTGTCGAAGCACACCACGTCACCGCCAACAGGCGCACGTCCAGGCTCAAGCCGCAATTCACCGGCCTGACCCGCAACATGGAACGGCAGGTACAGGCCGCGGCCCAGCTGGCGGCGCGCGGCAACCCCGTCGCTCTTGATCGAAGGTAATGTCAGTAGCGGTACGATCATGGGTTGCCGACGCTTGGCAGAAGCAGGCTGACCGGCAGACCCAGCGCTTGCGTAAAACGGTCCTCACACTGTTGCCGTACGCCGCTGAGCCAGCGGGCCGTGGCGTCGTGTTCCGCTTCCAATTCAATGGCCCAGCCGCTCTGCTCTCGGCGCACGCTGGCGTTGATCCGTCCCAGGCGTGGCAAGTACAACACTGCCTGCAACGGCCACTGCGAACCGGCCAACACACGAGGCGTCAGTTGTTCGGCCAGCGCCTCGATCATGGCAATACCGGCCGCAGATTTTTTTCGCGACAAGGAGGCGCTCGTCCCTGCGCCCTCCCCATCACCCGCAAACAACCGCGTAAACAGTCGCCCTTGTTCCCACGCAACCATGCCCGCTGCTCCCGAGTCACGCTCTTCGCGGGGCTCACGCAGGGGGGGTCGTTCGGTGGGTTTATTCGCAACCTGGGTCATGTCGGCTCCTGTGCAAGCAAAAGTGATAGCTCCTGTAACTTTTCCACCTGCCGCAGGCATTCGGTGGCTTGCCTCTGGGCACTGCCAACGTGGTGTTCCTTTTCTTGCCGTTGGTTGCGCAGCGCCTCAAGCTGCCCCTCTTCGCGCTGGGTACTGGCGGATAAGGAGCGCTCCTGTGCGTTCCAGGATTTCAGGCCCGCCAAGGTCAAGAGCTGGCCCTGGTGCTGACTGAGCAACTCAGCACTTTGCCGGGCTTGCTCCTGCCGAGTGTGTTCAAGTGCATCCTGGGCCTGCTGGATATGCGCGAGCAGGGCCTGCTGCGCACGCTTGGCCTCACGCAGGGCACGTTCGGCACGATCAGCCCTGTGCCTGCGCAGGCAACGCAGCATCTGCACTTCACCGTGCAGCACATCAGAAGGGGACATAGGTCGTCAGCTCCTTGAGTTGCTCCAGCGTGACGGCCATCGGTGTCGGCTCACGCAAATCCTGGCGCAGGAAACCGTCCACCGCCTGGCGACTGTTCACGGCCAGGTCCGTCAACGCATCGCTGCCAGGCTGGTACTCGCCCAGCTTGAGCATCAACTCGATCTGCTGGTACGCCGATAACAACCGTCGCAACGCCGTGCCCGCCTGAATATCCTCTGGCGCCGCAACGTTGCTCAATATTCGTGAAAGGCTCGCCAACACATCCACCGCCGGATAGTGCCCACGCTCAGCCAATTTGCGCGACAGCACGATATGGCCGTCGAGCAATGAACGTACTTCATCGGCCACCGGATCGTTCATGGAGTCCTGCTCAATCAGCACTGTGTAGATCGCTGTGATCACGCCGTCACGGGTCAACCCGGCGCGCTCCACCAAGCGCGGCAGCAAGCTGTACACCGAAGGCGGCAGGCCTCCGCGCCCCAGGGGTTCGCCGGCAGCCAGGCCGATTTCACGCTGGGCCCTGGCGAAACGGGTCAGGGAATCGATCAGCAGCAACACCCGCTGGCCCTTGCGCCGAAAACCTTCAGCCAGTGCCGTGGCGGTAAAAGCGGCGCGGGCACGCTCCATGCTGGAGCGATCAGACGTGGCACACACCAGTACCGCTTTAGAGCGCAGTTGCTCATCGAGCTCATGGTCGAGAAACTCACGCAGCTCGCGCCCCCGCTCGCCGATCAAGCCGAACACGATGACATCGCATTCGACGTTACGGGCGATCTCGGCCAACAAGGTGGTTTTGCCACAACCGGCCCCGGCGAACAGACCGACACGCTGGCCTTCACCGAGCGTCATCAATCCATCGATGGACCGCACCCCGGTGGCCAGCGCACGGTTGATACGCGGCCGCTCGGTGGGCAAGGGCGCTTCACATAACACCGGGCTGGTATCCGGCAGTTCGGATTCGACAAATGCGCTGGCACCCTGGCCCGTAATCGGCCTTCCGAAACCGTCCAGAACCTGGCCCAGGAGCGCCTCGCTGACTTGCACTCTATGCGACACGCCCAGGCGCTCGACAGGCGCCCCCACGCGCACGCCTTCCAGGTTCCCAAGGGCACTGAGCACCGCATCCTGCTGATCAAAACCAATGATTTCAGCGAGCATGCAGTCACCCGGACCTTTTTCCACCTGGCACAAATCACCGATACGCGCCTGAGGCAGCCGGCACTGCAGCAGCATGCCGTTGACGCGCTGGATTCGCCCGCGCATGGACACCGGCGCAAAGCTGCCGAGCGCCTGGGCCTGGCGTTGCTGCCAGGCGTCCAGACGCGCTTGCTCGGAGGTACTCACCAGTGCACCTCGTAACGCTGTGCGCCATCAAAAACCACTTTGCTGTTGTCGATCAGCACCAGGCGCAAGCCGTCCACCTGATCCCCCAAAAAGAGCCGGCTACCCTCTTCCAGAACCACATGACCGTTAGGTCCGCCGACAATTTGCACGATCCTGAACGGCAAGGCGTCATCTCGCACACGTACACGACTGATCACCGGCACCATACTGTCGAATTGCTCACCAAAGCGGCTGAGCATCCGCGACACCAGCTCCACATCGTCCTGGGAAACATCGCCGTTGAGCACGACTTGACCGTTGATGACTTGCAGGTCGATCCGTTGGCTCAGCTCACGCTCGCCGAGCATTTTCAACAACTGCTGACGCACATCAAACGGTGAGGCCAATTCGTGTTTGCCAATCACCGATGGCATCAGGGAAGCCTGCGCGTCATGCTCCCCTGTCGAAACCATGCCCACCACTGCGATGACTACCGCCACCACCAGCATCAGGCTGATCAACCGATTTTGCTGCGAGGGTGATATCGACGATAACGGCAGTGTCTGCACAGGTTGTTCCGGTGATGGCAATGCCGCAGATACCGGGGCCTCAGGCACAGGCTCAGGCCATGGATGATCTGCCAAGGCGACGCACAATCTCACGCTACCCACCAGAAAGGGCACGTTCAACGCCAGGCTCGGGATCTGCGCCAGGGCCTGGCCATCAGCCCCGTACACCAACTGCGCCTGGGCCTGCACCGACCAGTTAACGTCGCAAAACTGCAGCAGGGCATGATGCTCGGCGACCCCTGGATCGCTCAGCACCAGGTCAGCGTCCGGCTGGGCACCGATGCTCCATCGCTCGCCGAACAACGGCAACGCAGCGCCCTGGCGCAGCCCATCAAGCACGCGTAACTCATACATCATCGAGCCCTCCTTCGTACTGTCCATGGCTGCGAAATCATGCCGCTGCGCCACGCATCAATGCTTCCTGACCGAGGTCAATGCGCCCCAACACCTTGACCTTGGATGCGCTCCCCAACTCAGCGAAAGACAGCACCGGTACATGGTTGAACTCTTCGAGCAATAGAGTCCGCAAGGGGCTGCGCAAGTCCTGCGCCACCAACATCACGCTTTTGCTCTTGGCCCTCAAGGTAAAGGCCTGATTGAGCAGGTTGATAAACGCCGCGCTGTGATCCTGGTCCAACGCAAAGAACACCCCGGTCTGGGTTTGGCGCAGGGCTTCGCGCAGGATGTTTTCGCTTTGCGCAGACAACAGCCAGGCGTGCAGGCCGTCGGCCTCGCTGTACTGGTGATAGATCTGCGCCTTGAGAGCAATGCGTGCATAGTCGGCCAGGGCTTCCGGCTCACGCTCATGCTGTCCGTACTCGATCAGCGATTCGACAATCAGGCGCACCGCCCGCAGGGGGACACCTTCACTGGCCAGGCGCTGCAACACCGCAGAAAAACGCGACAGCGGCATGATGCGCTGCAGTTCCTGCACCAGTTCCGGCTGATTATGCTCAAGCCAACTCAGGATCGACTTGCTCTCCTGAATCCCCAGGAACTGTGGCCCGCTGAGCATCATCGCCTTTCGCATACGCTCCAGGATCAGGCTCGTGGCGGTGAAGCGCTCCAGTTGCGGATCATCAAGCAGCGGATCGTCAGGGGCCAACCAGAGCCAATCCTGTTCATCGCGCTCAGCCAACCCGGCGATGGCGTGCTCTGGCTCAACCTCAAGCGCCATGCGCTCAACGGCCATATGATTGACCACTGACGCCCTGACCATGGGGACTTCATGCACACAAAAGCGCATCTCATCGGGGGCCAGGGAGTCATCGAGCTCGACTTCGAACGGCGGCAATGTCAGGCCAATATTGGCGACCAGCGAATTTCGCGCCTGGCGAATCCCGTGAATCAGATTCGTCACTTCAGGCGTGCCACGCAGAACAGGGGAAAACTGCAACAGGTAAGGGCGCGACGGGTCAAAGCCGCGCAAGTCCTCTTTACCGTTCTCTTCAGGGCGAACGACTTCGGCGGCCTCGTTGGAAGGCTCTGCCTGGTGTTGACGCTGGCGCACCAGGTAGTAACCCACGCTGCCGGTGATCAGCGCGATCAGGATAAATACCAGGGTAGGCATGCCAGGGACCGCGGCAAACGCAAGCATTCCCACCGAGGCAATCACCCAACTCTTGGGCTCGCTGGTCATTTGCCGGGCAATTTCGACGCCCATGTTACTGACGCCTTTGCGTCCATCCGGCGCAACACGGGTGATGATCATGCCCGCAGTCAAAGAGATCAGCAGCGCCGGAATCTGTGCAATCAGGCCATCGCCGATCGTCAGTACCGAATACAACGCCATCGAATCGCCTGCGCTCAAGCCGTGCTGGAACATTCCTGTGGAGAAGCCGCCCAACAGGTTGACCACGACGATGATCAAGCCGGCGATAGCGTCGCCCTTGACGAACTTCATGGCCCCATCCATGGCCCCGAACAGTTGGCTCTCACGCGACAACTGCTCACGCTTGTCCCTCGCTTGCATGCCGTCAATCAGCCCTGCACGCAGATCGCTATCGATAGACATCTGTTTGCCCGGCATCGCATCCAGGCTGAACCGCGCCGCCACCTCGGCGACCCGCTCCGAGCCCTTGGTGATCACCAGGAAGTTGACCAGGGTCAGGATCAGAAAGATCACCATCCCTACCGCCAGGTTTCCCCCCACCACGAAATTGCCGAAGGCCTCGACGATGTCACCGGCGTCCTGTTCCAGCAGGATCAAGCGCGTGGTCGCAATCGACAGCGCCAAACGAAACATGGTGGTCAGCAACAGGATCGATGGGAACGATGAGAACGCCAGAGGGCCTGGTAGATAAAGCGCCAGTACGATCAACAGGCAAGATATGCAGATATTGAGCGCAATCAGAATATCTACCAGCCAGGTCGGCAGTGGCACGATAAAGATAAAGACAATGGCCATGACCACCACGGCGCCCAGCACTTCTGCGCGCTGTGCCACTTTGAGCAGCAAGCCGTTGATGGTCGACAGCAGGGTCACGTCATAACCCCGGCCAACTCAGGAAAACGCTGGGTACCACCGTCGATCCGGTTCAGCTCGTCCATCACCGCTACAAACCTGAACAAGGTTTCCTCGCGGACTCTACTGTCAGACCATAAGGCCAACGGTAACTGCCGGATAAGAGGGTAAAGCGCGTTGAGAGCGGCCAGTTGCCTGGAGGGTGATCCACTCCCCATCTCATTCCCCAACCGCAGGATTTCATCGGCGGCGATGCCGCTATCGGCGTATCCAAGCAGGCGCTGCAGCAGGGAAACGGCGTCATGATCGATGCCCAGTCGCAGGTTGAACGCCAGGCAATCGGCCAATACGGTGCCCAACTGCCCGCAACTTCGCAGGCCCAGCAGCACAGAACGCAACAGTGGGGTGGGCATCGATGACACCCGGGCCGCGATATCGTCTGCCAAGGCTTTACGCATCACATTGAGCCCTTCATAGAAGCGCTCGCCGCCGTATACGCCCAGCAGGGCTTGCATCATGGTCGCCAGCGATTGGCGCGTGACCACGCTGGCATAGTAGAGCGCGCGGAGCGCCTGGCGTTCCTGCGGGTCCGCGCCGGCTGCTTGCAATGCTACGGCAATGTTCAGGCCAGCCTGGATTTCTCCCTTGAAACGCGCCTCGAATTTGGCAATGGCTGCGCGGGCCAAGGCAGCCTCGGATTTACGCAGTTCAGCGTCCGCCTGGCCTGCCACGTGCTTGAGGACCACGAACGCACGCGCCGGGTCGCCGCCTGTGAGGTCGAGCAATTTGTCGACGCTGGCGTTTTGCAGTAACTGCATTCTGATGCGGCGAGAAACCGAGGCCATGCTCGCCTGGGCCGGATGCCCCAACTGGTCATAAAGCTGCACCAGTTGTTCCGCAGCAGGCACGCGCTGGGCCATCTGCCGCTGGGCCAGCGGAAGTTTATTGAGCTCTACTTCCTGATTGAACAGTTGGGCCAGTTCATCAACACCCTTCGCAGGCGCAGGCACGGCAGTATTGCTGATAACAGGTTGATCCAGGCGTTGGACCGTTGGCACATCGTTGCGCGATTCGACTTTCATGGACAGGCCAGTTCAGGAAGAGTGTGTCTCTGTGTGGCAAAGCCTACCCATACGGTTCCATTGAAATTCGAGACGACGGCACGTTTGAAAATACTTGCACGGACCTCTAATCCTCACGTGCAAAAGCCTGCGTAAAAAAGCATCAATTCAAGATATTTATATATATAAATTAAGTAGTTACGTGATTTTTTCTGTTTGGCACAAGCAGTGCAATCGGGTTCCTGTCGATACGTTTCGACTGCGTCTACCTTAAGGAAAAAATCATGAATATTCCTATTGAAGCCTTAGTTCACCTTGGTGGCAATTCGCCTCAATTCATGCTTCATCTGACAGACGATCAACAGAAAAAGCTTCGCCGCTTTATTCATAAACGCGTGCTTAACCCGGAAGATGCGGATGATCTTTTGCAATTGACCTACCTGGAAGCCTGGCGTAATCGCGAACGTTTCAGCGGCACCGCAACGCTCAGCACCTGGATGTGTGGCATCGCGCAGAACCTGATCCGCAATCACTTTCGGCGCCTGTATGCCAAACCCGCACATTGCGAATTCGATGAGTCGCTGTGGCATGGCCAGGAAGACACCCACAGTCTGGATTGGGAGTTTGAGATCAACCGGCGCCTGGAAAATACCCTGAGCGCTATCGATCACTTGCCGACCGAGATGCGCAAGACGCTGTACGCTTCACTGGAAACCGACGGTAGCTATCAGGACACCGCCGACGTACTGGACATCCCTATCGGCACCGTGCGCTCGCGCCTGTCACGGGCACGCGAACAGCTCAAGCGCGTGACCCACACCCCCCTGCATCGCTAAGCTGAATTAGCCGGGCAAGCGTTGGGCGACAGGGATATCTGCCCAACACTGTCAGACTTGGCCTGATAGACGCCAATGCTCTGCATCTGCCCCCCGCTACAGAGCGCATCCGCCAGCGAGCCTCCCTGCCGCCTGTCACCCAAAGCAGCGTTTTCGGTTAAACGGTTGAAAGCGTAGAAAAAAACTCAACAAAAAGACTTGACGCATTGCCGTTCCGAGCGAATAATGCGCGCCACTTGGCTACATAGCTCAGTTGGTTAGAGCATAGCATTCATAATGCTGGGGTCCGGGGTTCAAGTCCCTGTGTAGCCACCAAGTACTAAAAACGGCTTACCGAAAGGTAGGCCGTTTTTTTGTGCGCGTAAAAAACTCCCCAACTGTATTTTGACGCCCCCCACCCCCACTGTTAGTGTCCAGCCTCCCTAAAATGCGGAGTGCCCCGATGAAACTGGACATCTACCAAGTCGACGCTTTCAGCCAACACCCCTTCGGCGGCAACCCGGCGGCGGTGTGCCCGCTCACCGAATGGTTGCCCGACGAGCAACTGCAGAGTATCGCGGCTGAAAACAACCTCTCGGAAACCGCGTTTTTTGTACCCCGTGGCGAGTTCTACGAGCTGCGCTGGCTCACCCCCGAAGTCGAGGTAGACCTGTGCGGCCATGCCACCTTGGCGGCGGCCTGGGTATTGATTCATATGCTGGCCGATGCGCCGCAAGTGCTGCGCTTTGCAACGCGTAGCGGCGAGTTGCGGGTGACGCGCAATGGCGATGAACTGGCGATGGATTTCCCAGCCAAACAGCCGCAACGCTGCGAGCCACCGGCCGGAATGTTGAGCGCACTGGGCATTGAAACTGCTGAGGTGTCTGGCACCGATGACTACATCGTGCTGGTGGAAAATGAAGCGCAGGTGGCGGCACTGACACCGGATTTCGCACGGCTCAAGGGCCTGCCCAAACGTGGGATTGCAGTCACCGCCAAAAGCACACAGTTTGATTTTGTCTCACGCTGGTTCGGCCCGAATGTGGGGGTCAATGAAGACCCGGTCACCGGCTCGGCGCACACCTCGCTGGCACCGTTCTGGGCCGAGCGCCTGGGCAAGTTGCAGATGACCGCCGAGCAAGGCGGCCAGCGCAAGGGCCAGTTGCGCTGTGAACTCAAGGGCGACCGCGTGATTATCTCCGGCAAGGCGGTGCTGTATATGCAAGGCACGATTTATCTGTAAAACGCAATTCCCGAAGGACAACAGATCATTCTCAAAATGAACGGAGTTCAGCGCGTGCTTTTGACTTCCCGCCGTCAGCTGACGGTCATCGCAGCAGCCCTGGCCCTTGCGGCCTGCCACACGTCTGTCACCGAACAACCACCGGCACCGGAGTTGGGTTCGGGCTATCGCACTGACCTGAGTACCCGCCACGCCGAGCACCATATGGCCGCCGCTGCCAACCCGTTGGCTGCCGAAGCCGGACGCGAGATGTTGCGCCAAGGCGGTTCGGCCATCGACGCGGCGATTGCGATGCAAGCGGTGCTGACCCTGGTAGAGCCACAGTCTTCCGGCATTGGTGGCGGTGCGTTCATCATGCTATGGGATGGCAAAAACGTGCAGGCCTACGATGGCCGCGAGACCGCACCGGCGGGGGCGACCGAGCGCTTGTTCCTGAAGGCCGACGGCACGCCGATGGCGTTCACCGATGCGCAAATTGGCGGGCGCTCTGTCGGCACGCCGGGTGTATTACGCGCACTGGAAATGGCGCACAAGAAGAGCGGCCATCTGCAATGGGCCAAGCTGTTCGAGCCGGCGATCCGCCTGTCGGAGCAGGGCTTTGCCATTTCACCGCGCTTGCATAGCTTGATCGCGGCGGATCGCTTTATTGTGCAATCGCCCGAGATGGCGGCGTACTTCCTGAATGCCGATGGCTCGCCCAAAGCCACCGGCACGCTGTTGAAAAACCCGGCGCTGGCCGCGGTATTCAAGCGCATCGCCAAGGAAGGGCCGGATGCGCTGTACCACGGGGCGATTGCCGATGAGATCGCACGCAAGGTGCAGGGCAATCACAATGCCGGCAGCTTGTCCGTAGCCGACCTCAAGGGCTACAGCGCCAAGGAGCGCGCCCCACTGTGCACCGACTACAAACAATGGAAAATCTGCGGGATGCCGCCGCCCTCCTCTGGCGGGATTGCCGTGGCGCAGATCCTTGGCACCTTGCAGGCGCTGCAGACCCGCGACCCGCGCCTGGCGATCGCGCCGATGACCCCGAACAAGAGTACTTCGCCGGCCGGGCTTGAACCGACACCCGAGGCCGTGCACCTGATCGCCGAAGCCGGGCGCCTGGCCTTTGCCGATCGCGCCCTGTATGTGGCCGATGCAGACTTCACCCCCGTGCCGGTTGCCGGCCTTGTTGCACCCAACTACCTGACCCGGCGCGCCGCGCTGATCGGCGAGCGCAGCATGGGGGTCGCCAAGCCTGGCCAACCGGAGGGCGTTCAAGTGGCGTATGCACCGGATCGCTCGCCGCTGCGCATCTCCACCTCGCAAGTGGTGGCGGTGGACGACCAGGGTGGCGCGGTGTCGATGACCACCACCGTGGAAGCGGCGTTCGGCTCCCACGTGATGGTCCAGGGCTTTTTGCTCAACAACCAGATGACCGATTTCTCGTTCATCCCCGAAGAAAACGGCCAGCCTGTGGCCAACCGCGTGCAACCCGGCAAGCGCCCGCGCTCGGCCATGGCTCCGACCCTGGTGTTCGATCGCAACAATGGTGAGTTGCTGGCCACCGTGGGCTCCCCGGGCGGTTCGCAGATCATCGAGTACGTGAGCAAATCCCTGGTGGCCATGCTCGACTGGAAGCTCGACCCGCAAGCGGCCATCAGCCTGCCGAATTTCGGCAGCCGCAATGGCGCCACTGAGTTGGAAACCGGCCTGTTCAGCCCTGCGCTCAAACAAGCGCTCAAGGACAAGGGCCATGCCCTGAGCGAGATCGATATGACCAGCGGCGTACAGGCCATCGTGCGCACGCGGGATGCCCAGGGCAAGGTGTCGCTGAGCGGCGGCGCCGACCCTCGGCGTGAAGGCGAGGCGCTGGGTGACTAAGGGGTTTTGATCAACGGAGAATGCACGGTGCACACAGCCCACAACCTCGGCGCCCTACCCGGCGTCGATCACGGTTTTTGTTCGATTGATGACCCGCTGCGACCTGATGATGTGTTCATTTGCAAGCAGGTGCACAGCGCGTCGGTGATTGAATGGCAGTCGGGCCAAGTGACTAATACGGTTGAGGCGGACGGGGTGTTCACCCGGAGCCGGCAGCCAATTGCGGTCATCACGGCCGACTGTTTGCCCATCCTGATCGCAGGCGGTGATTTAGTGGCCGCCATTCATGGCGGCTGGAAGGGCCTGCAACGCGGGATTATCGGCAATGCCGTGCAGCGTTTTATCGATGAAGGCATTAGCGCGGCCCAGTTGCGGGTGGCAATTGGGCCGTCGATCAAGCCTTGCTGCTATGAGGTGAGTGAAACGTTCATTGCCCAGTTCCAAGCGGATCAAGGCCACCTATGGGAGGACAGCCAGGCGCCCTGGAGCATTGAGCAACCGACACCGCTACAAGCTCCGCACATTACACCGCCCCACGCCAGGCAAGCGGGAAGTGCCTGGTTTGACTTGAGCGGGTATGGGCTGCTGTTGCTGCAAGCGGCGGGGGTCAAGCGCGAGCAGATCGAGGTGAGTGACGTGTGCACTTATTGCACGTCACCGACGTTTGCCAGCTATCGCAGGAGGACGCATCACTTGGAGGAGCCGAAGACATTGATCTATTCGTGGATTGCTCGTACGACCTGACGGACATACCGTACCTTGTGGAGAGGGAGGTTGCTCCCGCTGGGCTGCGAAGCAGCCCTTGAACCGCGAGCCACCAGCAATCAGCGGCTGATCTTCAACCCCTTGCGCCCCGCGTGCCGCTCCAACGCCAACTCAATCAACCGGCTCACCAACTCGCTGTAGCTCATGCCCGCCGCCTGCCACAGCTTGGGGTACATGCTGATGCGGGTAAAACCAGGCAGTGAGTTGATCTCGTTGATCAGGACTTCGCCCTCATTCGTCAGGAACACATCCACCCGCGCCAGCCCTGCGCAACCCAACACCTCAAAGGCTTCAATGGCCAAGCTGCGAATTCGCTCGCTGGCTTCACGGCTGATAGCCGCAGGCACCACCACTTGTGCGGCCTGATCGTCGATGTATTTGCTGTCGTAGGAATAAAAGCCGTTGCTCACCACGATCTCGCCACAACTGCTGGCGATTGGGTGGTCATTGCCCAACACCGCGCATTCGATTTCACGGCCTAGAACGGCGGACTCCACCAGCACTTTCTCATCAAAACCCAACGCCAGCTCAACCGCAGCGTGGTACTCGGCTTCGCTGCCGACTTTGCTCACGCCCACTGAGGAGCCCTGGTTGGCGGGCTTGACGAACATCGGCACGCCGAGCTTTTTCGCCGCCGCTTCAAAGGAAGTGCGCGCCGCGTTGCCACGGGTGAGGGTGATGAACGGCGTGACGGCAATACCGGCGTCACGCAGCAGGCGCTTGCTGATGTCTTTGTCCATGCACACGGCCGAGCCGAGCACGTCGGAGCCGACGAAAGGCAAGTCGGCCATACGCAGCAAACCTTGCAGGCAACCGTCTTCGCCAAGGGTGCCGTGGACAATCGGGAAGATCACATCAATATGTTCCAGCAGGCCCTGCCCGGAGGTTTCCACCACCTGCTGGCTGGCCTTGCCGGGCACCACCGCCAATTCGCGGTTGGATTGGTTGAGGGCGATCAGGGCCGGGTTTTCCTGGTTGATCAGGAAGTTCGACGTGTCGTTGAGGTGCCAGTGACCGGCCTTGTCGATACCGATCAGGATGGGTTCGTAGCGCGAACGGTCGAGGGCATCGACGATGTTGCGCGCCGATTGCAGCGAGACCTCATGCTCAGCCGAACGGCCACCAAAAATAATACCTACCCGCACCTTGCTCATGACCCGGCCTCACTGTTGAAAGTAAGGCTTCTTAACACGGGTAGTCAGCGGTTCGCTAGCAATCTGCACCGCCCAACGCCTGCACAATCGTACAAGACCCCAGGCAGACAACTGCGGCAGACTCGGTTAACGTGTTCCCACCTCCTTCTGTGACAAGTCACCATGGGCAAACCCACCCACTCCCTCGACTGGCTGCACCGCGCGCCGCACGCCAGTGGCCTGGACCGTATCGAGGCGTACTTTGCCGGTTTCGCATTCGACCCCCATCGCCATGACACCTACGCCATCGGGCGCACGTTGTTCGGCGTGCAGAGTTTTCATTATCGCGGTGGCATGACCCACAGCATGCCCGGCACCACCATGGTGATTCACCCGGACGAAACCCACGACGGCCGTGCCGGCAGCGATGAAGGCTTCAAGTACCGGATGATTTATGTGGAGCCGGCGCTGATCCAGCAGATCCTCGGCGGCAAACCCTTGCCTTTCATTCCCGGCGGCCTGTCCACCGACCCTCGGCTGCACCGCGCCAGCGAAGTGCTGCTGCAAAGCTTGGATTGCCCGATTGACCCGATGCAAGAGCAAGACGCCATGTTCGACCTGGCCCAGGCCCTGAGCGAGGCATCCGGTGCCGTCGTCAGCCGTAAATCCTTCGACTACGTGGCCGCCGAACGCGCCCGTGAATTTATCCACAGCGCCCTGGGCCGCAGCATCACCCTGGATGAAATAGCCGACCATGCCGACCGCGACCGCTGGGCGTTATCGCGGGATTTTCGCTTGTTGTTCGGCACCAGCCCCTACCGCTACCTGACCATGCGCAGGCTGGACCTGGTGCGTCACTTGTTGGCCCAGGGCCAATCTCTGGTGGATGCCGCAATGACCGCCGGCTTCACCGACCAAAGCCACATGACCCGGCAATTTCGCAGCACCTACGGCATGCCGCCGTCGCGTTGGGTAAAGATGCTCGGACGCTGATCCAAGACTTGGAATGCATTCAATGTGGGAGGGGGCTTGCTCCCGATAGCGGTGTATCAGCGACAAATATATTGACTGACACACCATTATCGGGAGCAAGCCCCCTCCCACATTTTGAATGTAGTGGTGTTGCTGGCATTTGGTCATGGTTTGTAAAGGGCCAGCAAGCTGTGTCCCTTTAAATTGCAGGACGTTTCCGAGACAATCCCTGCCGCCTTGTGCCTGTTGGAATCGATGGCTAGTCTTCGGTCCGTCGCTGGATTTCAGTGATCGGGTTTAGCAGCCTGAGTTCAATAGGCACACGGTCCACATCTGCATTTATGGTGGCTGTGCGCGGGGCACCTTCGGGTGCGCTGGTTTTCCTATTGACCGGTCTGCTAACCCGCGTACAGCTGCCACCCTACGTTTAGCAGCGTTGGTGGTCGCTCCCATGCCCAATAGGAGTTACACCATGACCAAAGCACTTCCCGATCCACCCATGGACTGCCTCGTCGTCAACGAAGACCTCAGCTTCGAAGACGCTCAACTCTATATCTCACACCTGATCAACAGCGCCTCTGCCACCGTGTGGGACTGTTGCGATCACCTGCAACCCCACGACCGCGCCAGAATCCATGCCGCGTGGCATTTGCTGGAGATGGCCAAGACCGTGGTAAACCGCACTATCGAGTGCATGCCGCGCACCTGAAAACACGACAAAACTCATGTGGGAGCTGGC
This sequence comes from Pseudomonas sp. HN8-3, assembly GCF_020790195.1. Lineage (NCBI taxonomy): Bacteria > Pseudomonadati > Pseudomonadota > Gammaproteobacteria > Pseudomonadales > Pseudomonadaceae > Pseudomonas > Pseudomonas sp. HN8-3. Next base: position 800,245 of record NZ_CP086206.1, on the reverse strand, counting down.
TTGCCTGCGATGCAAACACCTCGGTACATCAGGTACACCGAGGTGATGCTATCGCAGGCAAGCCAGCTCCCACATTTGGGTTCTGTTGTCGCCAAAATCGAGTTTGGTGTCCGAACGTGCTCTTTAGCTCGACAACTGATTGGCAAACTGCCCGACCGCACTCACCACTTTTTGCGCACCGTCCTGAATTTCCACAATCACCGTACCCGCCTCGGCTGCCAGGGCCAGGCCTTGCTCGGCTTGCAGGCGACCGTCGGCCATCAGCGCAACCGCATCGCGGGCCATGTCCTGGTTCTGGCGCACTACGCCGACGATTTCCTCGGTGGCTTTGCTGGTGCGTGAAGCCAGTTGCCGCACTTCATCGGCCACCACCGCAAAGCCACGCCCCTGCTCACCGGCACGCGCGGCTTCGATGGCGGCGTTGAGCGCCAGCAGGTTGGTCTGCTCGGCAATGCCACTGATGGTCTTGACGATGCTGCCGATCACCTGGGACTGAGCGTTCAGCGCCTCGATACCTTCGCCAGCCTGTTGCATGTGTTGGGCCAGGTCGCGCATCACGTCCACCGCCTGGGTGACCACGGTGGTGCCGCGCTGGGCGCTGTCGTCAGTTTGCAAGGAGGTGCTGTAGGCAATGTTGGCGGCCTCGGCCACCGCTTGCTCGCGGTTAACCTGGTCGGTGATCACCGTGGCGAACTTGACCACTTTGTACAGCCGTTCGTTGGCGTCCAGCACAGGGTTATAGGTGGCTTCCAACCACACCAGGCGACCGTGGCTGTCCACGCGCTTGAAGCGCGCCGCCACGAACTCACCGGCGTTCAAGCGCTTCCAGAACTGCTGGTACTCGGCGCTGTTGTATTCCTGCGGTTCGCAGAACATACGGTGATGTTTACCCTGGATCTGCGCCAGGCTGTACCCCATGGCGCCGAGGAAGCGGTCATTGGCGGTGAGCACATGCCCGTCCAGGTCGAACTCGATCAACGCGGTGGAGCGCATTAGCGCGGTGATGAGGTTTTCATGTTCACGCGAACTCTCGATGGTGCGGGTAAGGTCGCTGGAGAACATCGAAAACTGCTTGATGCGCCCCTGTGAACTGCGCACCGGCTGCAAGATTGAGCGCAACCAGGCTTCTTTGCCATTGCCACGCATCAGGCGCACGGCGCCGGCAAAGTGTTCCCCGCGGGCCAGCGCGTGCTTGAAGCGCAGTTGGAACTCGTCCTGGCGCACGTGGGCCGGCACCAGGTCTTCGATCGCGCGCCCGACAATCTCGCCCAGCGAGTAAGCCAGTTCCTGCAGGAAGTTGGCATTGGCCCACTCCACACGGCCTTCAGGGTCCAGTGTCAGGCAGAGCATTTCGTTTTCCAGGCTCTCTTTCACCTGGAGCAAGCTCGACAATTCTTCGCGCAGAGCGGTCAGCTCCTGCTTCAGGCGGGTATTGAACATGGGGCACCGTTAGGCAAGTGAGGTGGGTCTTCTCACTTGCATCGGCGCTGCCGGGGTTTTCTGAAGAGCGCTTGAGCCCTGAGCCGAACTATATTTTCAACTGCCATTGTTACGGCATACGCCCATGACCTGATATTCCAGGGTATTGAGCTTGCCGCTGGAGTCTTCATAGGTCATGCGCGACGGCACGACGTTGCATGAGCGGATCGGCGGCGTCACGTTGACGACCTTGGCGATGTCCAAGTCCATGCCGTAGCGGTAGGCCTGGACCTCGGGCACCGGCTTGCCTTTTTTTATGGCGTAGGCGGCCATGGCTTTCTCATTGCGCTCCATCATCAGGGCAAAGGTGCGATCCCCGCCCCCTTCGGCCAGTGCGCCAAATGACAACACAGCCGTTAATACAGCCGCACCTACTTTATAAAAGTTCATTGCGGTTTCCTCGACTGAAAAGTTCAGTGTCGAGATTAACCAACCCACCCTGACGCCAGGTTCACCAGAACATTACTTATTTGTTAGATGGCCGTTAGTTTCCAGAATTGTAATCTTCGCGCCATGCAGCTGTTATCCGTCGTTTGCAACTATCAGCCAGGGCCAGATCAATAAGAACGCCCGCCTCTATAAGAAGCTGATAACTGCCATCACCGAGGAGCGCATCATGAGCATTCGTCATTACACCCTTCCCTTTTCATTGATGGCCGCGTTGCCCCTGACCGCTGTGGCGGTGCAAGACACACCCGAGGGTTTTATCGAGGGCAGCCGCATCAACGTGCTGGCACGCAATTTCTACTTCAACCGCGATGACCGCAAAGGCCAGTCCAGCCCCACTGGCAATGGTTACTCCGAAGCCTGGGCCCAAGGTTTTATAGGCAAATTCGAATCCGGTTTTACCCAGGGCACAGTGGGTTTTGGTCTGGACGCGTTCGCCATGTACGGCCTTACGCTTGACTCGGGCAGCGGCCGCAGCGGCGGCAAAGGCTCGTTCGGCGTGCTGCCGGTGAACAGCGACAACCAGCCGGAAAACAGCTACAGCAAAATCGGCGGCGCGGCAAAACTGCGCGTGCTGGACACGGTGATCAAGGCCGGCGACGTGTTCCCACTCACCCCGGTGGTGGCCTACGGCGACTCTCGCCTGTTGCCCGAGAGCTTTCGCGGCGTCACCCTGCAAAACACCAGCCTGGAAGGCTTGAGCCTGCAAGGCGGGCGCCTGAGCGGCATGAGCCAGCCCAGTGAAAGCGGCATGAACAAAGGCTTTGCCACCTTCTATGCAGGCAAGGTCGACTCGCCCTGGATCGCCTACTTCGGTGGTGACTACCAGCTCAACAGCCATCTGGGCTTTAGCCTCTACAGCAGCCGCTTGAAGGACGCCTGGGATCAGTACTACCTGGGCAGCAACGCCAACTATGCGCTGACCGACGACGTGTCACTGTTCGGCGATTTCAACTACTACAAGGCCGTGGACGAAGGCCGCAAACGGCTCGGCGAATTCGACAACAGCATCTGGAGCGCCAGGCTTGGGGTCAAGGTCGGCGCCCATAGCGTGGCCGTGTCGCACCAGCGCAACAATGGCGACGATGACTTCGACTACCTGCGCCAGTCTGATTCGATCTTCCTCAACAACTCGATCCAGTACAGCGACTTCAATTCGCCCAAGGAGCGCTCATGGATGGTGCGCTACGACCTGGACATGCAGGCGTTCGGCATCCCGGGCCTGTCGTTCATGACCCGCTACGGCAAGGGCACCGGCGCCGACTACAGCAACGCCAACGCCGTGTACATGCGTCGCGATGCGGCGGGTAACCCGCTGACCGATCAACGCCGTTGGGAACGGGATATCGAGGCCAAGTACGTGGTGCAAAGTGGGCGTTTCAAGGATTTGTCCCTGCGCTTGCGCCAGGCCACCGTGCGCTCCAGCGCCTTTGAGTCCGATCTGGAAGAAGTTCGCTTGATCGCCGAATATCCACTGGCCATTTTGTGACACTTACATTCGCTCGCGATTAACTAACATCTGTTCACAAATAGCCGGTTATCAAAATTGTAATATTGGCCTCAGCTTCTCGTTAGTTTCAACTTTCTATACTCGCGCCAACTTATTTACCGAGCACGTTCATCTCTGAAGCTTTTGTGTAGCTCCTTTGGAAAGAGATGAATTTTTAACGCCCCGCTTGGGGCGTTTTTTTTGTGCGCCGGGCTGTGCGACCGATGGTCGCAGTTGACCCTAAAGCTACTTTAGCCTTCAGACTTTTCCCACTTTGATAACAGCCGCCATAAGGACATGGGCGCCTTCTCTCCATCATTCAAGAGGTAACCCCCATGCGTATCCTTGTGATTGAGGACGAGCAAAAAACCGCTGACTATTTGCGACAGGGTTTGAACGAAAGCGGCTACGTGGCCGACTGCGCCGCCAATGGCATTGATGGCCTGCACCTGGCCGAGCAGCATGCCTACGAGCTGGTGATTCTGGACGTCAACCTGCCGGGCAAGGATGGCTGGCAAGTGCTGGAACAACTGCGCCGCAACGGCAACCAGCGGGTGATGATGCTCACGGCCCGCGGCAGGCTGGCGGACAAGATCAAGGGCCTGGACATGGGCGCCGACGATTACCTGGTCAAGCCGTTCGAGTTCCCCGAGCTGCTGGCGCGGGTGCGCACCCTGTTGCGGCGCAGCGAACACATCCCCCAGCCGGAAGTGTTCCGCGTCTCGGACCTGGAACTGGACCCGCGTCGCCACCGCGCCTATCGCGGCACTCGGCGCATCGACCTGACCACCAAGGAATTCGCCCTGCTGCAGGTGCTGATGCGCCAGAGCGGTGAAGTGCTGACCCGCACGCAGATTATTTCGCTGGTATGGGACATGAATTTCGACTGCGACACCAATGTGGTGGAAGTCTCCATCAGCCGCCTGCGCGCCAAGATCGACGACCAGAGCGAGGTCAAGCTGATCCACACCATTCGCGGCGTCGGCTACGTGCTGGAGGCGCGTCCATGAAAACCGGCAGCCTGTCGATGCGCCTGGGTTTGACCGTCAGCCTGATGGGCGCGGGCCTGGTCTTGCTGCTGGCCACCCTGGCCTACCTGGCCCTCACCCATGAACTGGAAAAACTGGCGCGCAAGGGCCTGGAAAGCAAGATGGAGCAGCTCCAGCACAGCCTGTCCCTGGGGCTCGACGCCCAGGCCATTCGCGCTCGTCCCCATGCGCTGCTGGACCTGGTCATCGGCCACGACAATTTCTACCTGACCATCGTCGGCACCGCGCCCGACACCCGCGTGTTACTGAACATCGGCGCCAAGCCACAATCGCCGTTGCTCACCGACTTCAAACCGCGGGAAACCCTCGGCTACCTGAACTGGACCGACAGCGACGGCAACCAGGTGCTCAGCGCCTCCAGCCTGATGCGCCTGGCCAGCGGTGAACGCGTGCGGGTGCTGCTGTCCCTGGACCGCAGAGACGACCAGGCACTGCTCAGCGCCTATCTGCGCGCCACGCTGATTGCGCTGCCGCTGCTGTTGATACTGATCGGCATGGGTGCCTGGTGGTTGGTACAACGCGGCTTGGCGCCGTTGAAGCAATTCAGCCAGGTGGCGGCGAAGGTCACCACCCAGGACCTGACACACCGTTTGTCCGTCGACAATTTGCCCCACGAACTGGGGGAACTGGCCCAAGGCTTCAACGTGATGCTCGACCGCCTGGATGCGGGCGTACAGCAACTCTCGCAATTCTCCGATGACCTGGCCCACGAACTGCGCGCCCCGCTGACCAACCTGATGGGCAAGGCTCAACTGACCCTGTCGCGCCAGCGCCCGCCGGAGGAATACAAAGCGGTGCTGGAATCCAGCACCGAAGAGCTTGAACGCCTGGGGCGTATTGTCAGCGACATGCTGTTCCTTGCCCAGGTCAGCCATCCGGCGGCGCGGGCGTCATTCACCGACGTATCCCTGGGGCAAGAGGCCGAGCGAGTGATGGAGCTGTTTGCCCTGAGTGCCGAAGACAAGCAAGTCACCCTGAGCCTGCGCGGCGAGGCCTGGGTGACGGGGGATCGTCTGATGATCCAGCGGGCGATTTCCAATTTGCTCTCCAATGCCATACGCCATACGCCAGAAGGTTCGAGCATCCTGCTGTTGGTGGAAACCTATGGCCAGAGCGTGTCGCTGTCGGTGGGCAACCCCGGCCGAGGCATCGACGCGCACCACCTGCCGCACCTGTTCGAACGTTTCTACCGCGCCGACAGCAGTCGTACCCGCGCCGAAGGCGGCAACGGGCTGGGGTTGGCCATAGTGAAATCGATCATGCATTTGCATCAGGGGCATGCTCATGTCACCAGCCAACCTGGGCGTTTCACACGGTTTAGCCTGGTGTTTCCTTTGCAAACAACAGAGATCTCATGTGGGAGGGGGCTCGCCCCCGATGGCAGTGTGTCAGTCAACACATGTATCAACTGACCTGCCGCTATCGGGAGCAAGTCGAATCGTCGCACCGCCCCTCCCACATTGGTTGTGTGGTGCATTCAAGATTGTTATTCGGCCTCTTCTTCACGGCGATGAGCCCATTGGTACAACGCCGGTAGCACCAGCAACGTCAGCAAGGTCGAGGAAATAATCCCGCCAATCACCACCGTCGCCAACGGGCGTTGTACTTCGGCGCCGGTGCCGGTGGCGAGTGCCATGGGGATAAACCCGAGGGACGCCACCAGCGCAGTCATCAGCACCGGGCGCAAGCGGGTCAGCGCGCCTTCGTGGATCGCCACCGCTAACGAGCGCCCTTCTTCGCGCAGGTTGCGGATAAAGGCGATCATCACCAGGCCGTTCAGCACCGCCACACCCGACAAAGCGATAAAGCCCACCCCCGCCGAAATCGATAGCGGAATATCCCGCAGCCACAGCGCCATGATTCCACCAGTCAACGCGAACGGAATCCCGGTGAACACCAGCAAGCCGTCCTTGAGGTTTTTGAACATCATGAACAGCAGGCCGAACACCAGCAGCAACGCCACCGGCACCACGATACGCAGGCGCTCGGAGGCTTCTTTCAACTGTTCGAATTGCCCGCCCCAGGTGGTCCAGTAACCGGCGGGCACTTTCACCTGAGTGGCAATGGCCGCTTCGGCTTCCTCGACAAACGAGCCGATATCGCGCCCACGCACGTTGGCGCTGACGATCACCAGGCGCTTGCCGTTCTCGCGGCTGATCTGGTTGGGGCCCAGCACCAGATCGAGGCTGGCAACCTGGGACAAGGCGATAAAGCCCAACTGCCCCGAGGTACTACTCGCCAGCGCCGGCACCGGGATCAACAGGCGTGACAAGCCGTCGATATCGGTGCGTAACGTGTCGGACAAGCGCACCACCATGTCGAAACGCCGATCACCTTCGTACAACGTACCGGCCTGACGCCCACCGACGGCGACAGCGATGGTGTCCTGCACATCGCCCACATTCAGGCCAAAGCGAGCGGCCTTGTCGCGGTCGATATTGATGGTCAGAACCGGCAGGCCGGAGGTCTGTTCCACTTTCACTTCCGAGGCACCGTCGAGTTTCTGCAAGGTCTCGGCAATCTCTGCGGCGGTCTGGTTGAGCACCGCCATGTCATCGCCAAACACCTTCACCGCCACATCGCTGCGCACCCCGGAAATCAGCTCGTTGAAGCGCAGCTGGATCGGTTGCGACAGCTCATACACGCTGCCCGGCACAATCGCGCTGGCGCGTTGGATGTCGGCAATGATCGCCTCGCGTGACTTGCTCGGGTCCGGCCATTGGTCCTTGGGTTTGAGCATCACGTAGCTGTCGGAGATGTTCGGCGGCATCGGGTCGGAGGCGATTTCCGCCGTACCGGTGCGCGCAAATACCCGCTCGATTTCCGGCACTTCGGCCAGCAAGGTTTTTTCCAATTGCTGCTGCATCTGCACCGATTGCGTCAGGCTGGTGCCAGGTACGCGCAGCGCCTGCTGGGCGAAGTCGCCCTCGCTGAGGCTGGGGATAAATTCGCTGCCCATACGGCTGGCGACCAGGCCCGATACGACGATGGTCAGCAGCGCCAGGCCAAATACCAAGGGGCGGCGCGTCATCACCCAATTGAGCACTGGGTCATACACCCGGCGTGCGCTGCGCATGACGAAGTTTTCTTCTTCCTTGACCTTGCCGGTGACGAACAACGCAATCGCCGCCGGTACGAAGGTCACCGACAGAATCATCGCGCCGAGCAAGGCAATTACCACCGTGAACGCCATCGGGTGGAACATCTTCCCGGCCACCCCGGTAAGAGCAAAGATCGGCAGGTACACCACCATGATGATCAGTTGCCCGAAGATCAGCGCCCGTCGCGCCTCTTTGGCAGCAGCGAACACTTCGTGCAGGCGCTCACTGCGGGTCAGCAGGCGGCCGTGACGCTGCTGCGCATGGGCCAGACGACGGATGGCGTTCTCGACGATCACCACCGCACCGTCGACGATAATGCCGAAGTCCAGCGCACCGAGACTCATCAGGTTGGCGCTGACTTTGTTGGTGAACATGCCGGTGAAGGTGAACAGCATCGCCAGCGGAATCACCATCGCCGTGATCAGCGCCGCACGAATATTGCCCAGGAACAGGAACAACACCGCCACCACCAGCAACGCACCTTCGAAGAGGTTCTTCTTCACGGTGGCGATGGCTTTTTCCACCAGGTTGGTGCGGTCGTAGACGGTGACCGCCACCACGCCTTCGGGCAGTGAACGGTTGATCTCCTCGAGCTTTTTCGCCACTGCCTGGGACACGCTGCGGCTGTTCTCACCGATCAACATGAACACGGTGCCCAGTACTACTTCGCGGCCGTTTTCGGTGGCGGCGCCGGTGCGCAGCTCGCGGCCAATGTCGACCTGGGCCACGTTACGCACACGAATCGGGGTGCCGTCCGAGGTGGTGATGACAATGTTGGCGATGTCATCGATAGACGCCACTTGCCCCGGCGCGCGGATCAACAACTGTTCGCCGCTGCGCTCGATATAACCGGCGCCGACATTGGCGTTGTTGCGCTCCAGAGCGGTCACCAGATCGTTGAGCGTCAGGTTGTAGGCGGCCAGGCGCTTGGGGTCCGGCGCAATCTGATACTCCTTGGCGAAGCCTCCGATGGTATTGATCTCGGCCACGCCCGGCACATTGCGCAGCTGCGGTTTGATGATCCAGTCCTGGATCACCCGCAGGTCGGTGGGGGTGTAAGGCGTACCGTCCTCTTTGCGCGCACCGTCCTCAGCTTCCACGGTCCACAGGAAAATTTCCCCAAGCCCGGTGGAAATCGGCCCCATCGCGGTTTCGATGCCATCGGGCAATTGTCCTCGGGCCACTTGCAGGCGCTCGTTGACCAGTTGGCGGGCAAAAAACAGGTCGGTGCCGTCCTTGAAAATCACCGTGACCTGGGACAAACCGGAACGCGACAGCGAACGTGTCTGTTGCAAGCCGGGCAGACCGGCCATGGCGGTTTCGATGGGAAAGGTGATGCGCTGCTCGGTTTCCAGCGGCGAAAAACCGGCGGCCGCCGAGTTGATCTGCACCTGCACGTTGGTGATATCGGGCACCGCGTCGATGGGCAGTTTCTGATAGCTGGCGATGCCGACACCGGCCATCAACAGCACCGCCAGCAACACGATAATGCGCTGCTCGATGGCGAATTGGATAAGGCGCTCAAACATGGGGAATCACTCGCAGATCAATGGGCGTGTTCGGCCGAGCCTTTGCCCAGTTCGGACTTGAGGATGAAGCTGCCAGCCGTCGCCACTTGCGCACCGGCCTCCAGGCCCTGACGCACTTCGACGTAGCCGTTTTCACTGACGCCCAGTTCAAGATGGCGGGTGATAAAGCCTTCTGCAGTGCGCACGAACACCGAGGGCTTGTCCTCGACGGTCTGGATGGCGGCTTGCGGCACGGTCACCTTGGCCTGGTAGGTATCGGTGGCGACTTGCACGGCCACGAATAAACCAGGACGCCAGGCGTCGTCGGGGTTGGGCACCGTCACACGCACGGTGGCGGTACGCGTTTGCTCGCCGAGCAAGTTGCCGACATACGCCACGGTGCCCAGCACTTCGGTGCCCATTTCCGTCGAGCTGACTTTTACGGGTTTGCCTACACGGACCTTGTTCAAGTCCTTGGGAAAGACACCGAAGGTGACCCACACCTGAGACAGGTCCGAGAGCGTGAATGCGTTGCTGGTTTCACTGACCACCTCGCCCACGCCCAGGTGTTTTTCCACCACCACCCCGGCGAACGGCGCCCGCAGTTCATAGCGATTGCCACCGGCCAGAACTGCGCTGCCGCTGAGGGCGGTCATCTTCTGCCGCGCATTGTTCAGGGCGATTTCGGCCTCTTGCAGGGTTTGTCGCGCCAGCAGGTAATCCTGCTCGGCGGAGATTTTGTCCTGCCACAACTGGCGCTCGCGCTCAAAGGTGGTACGCGCCAGTTCGACCCGGCGCTGGCTGGCCGCCAACTCACTGCGCTGGTCGGAAATCTGCTGGCTGGCGATCACCGCCAACAGTTCGCCTTTTTTTACCGACTGGCCCAGATTGACGTTCACCGCTTCCACTACGCCCGCAGCACGGGGCACGATGTGGGAGGTACGGTCTTCATCAAAACGCACCTCGCCGGGCAGCGTCAGCACCGTGCTGATCGAGCGCGGTTGCGCCTGGGCCAGTTGAATACCGGCGGCCTGGATCTGCTGCTCGGTGAGTTCAAGTTTGCCTTCTTCTTCCTCGGCGTGGGCCAAGCCCGATAGCAGCAGGCCCAAGGCGACGGCGAGCGCCATGCCATGTTTTTTGTTCATCAGGGAACTCCAGGAAAAATCAAAACCGGGCGAGGTCGCCGTAAATTCGTTCGATACGCACCCAGGCGTCGGTGGCCTGGGCCGTCGCCGCGAGGTACTGGGTGCGGGCCGCGATCAAGGTACGCTGGGCGTCGAGCACGTCGAGAAAGTTGAACTTGCCCATCTCGAAACCACGGGTGGCGCTGTCTACCGCGCTCTGTGCGGCAGGCAGGATCTGTTGGTTGAACGCACGCACTTCGGTGTTCGCCGTTTGCCACAGGTCCAGGGCCTGGCGGGTTTCGGTGCGCAGGCGCAGCTCGGCGGCGTTGCGCAGGTCGCGGGCCTGGTCGGCGCGTCGAGTGGCCGCGAGGATGTTGCCCTGGTTGCGGTTGAACAGCGGGATCGGCATCGACACGCCCACCAGGTTGACCCGCTCGCGCACGCTGGCGTCGTACTGGCTGCCAATGGACACATCCAGGTCCGGAATGCGCTGGGCTTTTTCCAGGCCCACGCTGGCTTCGTTCTGCACAATGTTCAGTTCGGCCAGGCGCAGTTCGGCGGTTTGCTCAAGACGTGCCAGCAATGGCGCGGCGGCGGGTAACGCCGGCGCGGAGGTGTTTGGCGTGGCGACGGCCTGGAAGTCGGTGGCCGCACTGCCGGTGCTGGTGGCCAGGCGACGGTAGGCATCAGTGAGGCCAATCTGTGCGCGGTTCAATTCCAGGCGGATTTCCGACACCTGCACCTGGGCGCGGGTAGCTTCCACCGGTGATGACTTGCCGGCGGTGACACGCCCGTTGGCGACCACCAGGCCGCGCTCGGCAAGCGTCATGGAGCGTTGCGCCAGGTCGAGGCGCTCCTGGGCGCGCAGGGCGCCGTAGTAGCTGTCGATGACCTCGGCGCGCAACAGGTTACGGCGCTGCTCCAGGGTCAGCGCGGCGGCGTCCTGGGCGCGGGTGGCCACCTCGATGCGCGCACCGCGCTTGCCGCCCAGTTCCAGGGTCTGGCTGAGTTTGATACTGGTGGTGCGGCTGTTGCGGCGGGTGTCTTCGGCATCCCAGGAGGCCACCGGGTTGGGGATCAAGCCGGCCTGCTGGCGGCCGCCCTGGGCGATGTCGATTTCCCATTGTGCGGCCGCCAGGTCCGGGTTGTTGGCGAAGGCGGTTTGCAGCGCTGCATCGAGGGTGAGGGGTTGTGCCTGGGCGGCGTTTGCGGATATCCACAATGCCAATGCTGCCGCCCCCAACAGTGTTCTAACGGAAATTGCCATAACGAGAGTTCCACGCCCATGAAGTCGCTGAGGTGTCCCAGCGGGGGCAATGTAGCTGTCGGTACTTATCAGGGCCGTGGGTGAAAGATTACAAATCCGTTAGCCAGGCTCAGGCATGCACGTCGTCGTGATCGTCATGCTGAAAACCCTCGCCCTCGACCTGGATCGTGGCATGGGAAATATCGAATTGCTCGTGCAGTAACTCCGTCACTCGGCTGAGGATCTGCTGCTCAGTGCCCTGGGATGCATCCGCGACCAAATGCGTACTCAGCACATTCTTGCCACTGGTGAGGGCCCAGATGTGCAGGTCGTGCACGTCCCTGACCCCAGGCACGCTGCGGATGGCCTGCTCCACCTGCTCGATATCGACGCCTTCCGGCACACCTTGCAGCAGGATGTTCATGCTCGCCTTGAGGAGGGTCCAGGTGCGCGGCAATACCCAAAAGCCGATGGCGGCCGCGACCACGGAATCGACCCACCCCCAGCCGGTGAACATGATCACCAGCGCGGCAATGATCACGCCGACGGAGCCGAGCATGTCGCTCCAGACTTCCAGATAGGCACCCTTGACGTTAAGGCTCTCGCCGCTGGCCGCGCTGAGCAGGCGCATGGAGATCAGGTTGACGACCAGCCCCAGCAGCGCAATCACCAACATGCCGGTGGACTGGATCTCGGCGGGCGTCTGCAGCCGCAGGTAAGCCTCGTACAAGATGTAGAACGCCACGGCGAACAGCAGCAATGCATTGAACGCAGCCGCCAGAATCTCGAACCGCGCATACCCGAAGGTGCGCTTGCGATCTGCCGGGCGCTTGGCGACCTGGATCGCCACCAGGGAAATCGCCAGGGCCAGGGCGTCGGTCATCATGTGCGCCGCGTCCGACAACAGTGCCAGGCTGCCGGTGATAAAGGCGCCGATGACTTCGGCCAGCATGAAGCTGCCGGTCAGCCCCAGGGCGATCCACAACTTGCGTTCGTGGCCGGCGCGTACTTGGGCGTGGCTGTGTCCTGCGCTCATGGGATGTCCTTGTGGGTTGGGAGGAAACGGATCATAGAGCTATAGGCCAGATCCACGGGCATGGTTTGCAAAATTGTCATCTGCACGCCAGAACGTCGTTAGCGTTGAGCGCACCAAAATCGTTCATGGACACGCTGGGGCAGTTCTATCAGGTATGCTTTTCAAGCCGAAACAAAAAGAAACATATTAGCCAACCTGCTCGATAAGGAGTTCCGTTTTGGAGTTATCGACTGCCGCGTGGATGGTTCACGACACCCGTCTTATGCTCTGCGTCCTGCTGGCCATCGCGAGCATCATCGTGCTGATCAGCGCGACCAAATTGCCGCCGTTCCTGTCGATTCTGATCGGCACCTTTATCGCCGGTGTGGGTGCCGGTCTACCACCAGAGGAAGTGGCCAAAGCGTTCAGCAAGGGCGCCGGGGCGATTCTGGGTGAGGCCGGTATTATCATTGCCCTGGGCGCAATGCTCGGCGCGCTGATGGCCGAATCCGGTGCAGCCGACCGTATCGCCACTACCTTGCTTGGGCTGGGCAAAGGCAAGTCATTGCCGTGGGTGATGGCGCTGGTCGCCATGGTGATCGGCCTGCCGCTGTTCTTTGAAGTGGGCCTGGTGATGATGGTGCCGATCATCTTTGTGATGGCTAAGCGTTCGAACCAGCCGCTGCTGAAAATCGCCATCCCGGCATTGGCGGGCATGACCACCCTGCACGCCCTGATGCCGCCGCATCCGGGGCCGCTGATTGCCGTGGGTGCGTTGCACGCCGACCTGGGCCTGACCATGTTGCTGGGTTTGTGCCTGGCGGTACCGGCGGTGATCCTGGCCGGGCCGCTCTACGGCAATTGGTTGTCCAAGCGCCTGCATGTGGACGAACCGGCCGAGATTGGCGCGCTGTTCAGCGCACCGCCCAAGGCTCCGCGCCAGCCGAGCTTTGGGGTGTCGTTGCTGATCATTCTGTTGCCGGTGATCCTGATGCTCGGCAGCACGCTGGCCAAAGTCGCGCTGGCGCCAGAAAGCCCCCTCGGCCTGACCTTGAAGTTCCTCGGTGAACCGCTGATCGCTCTCGGCCTGGCCGTCATCGCCGCAGTGATTTGCCTCGGCTGGGCCGCAGGCATGCCACGCGCCGACGTCGGCAACACCCTGCGCAAAGCCCTGGCGCCCATCGCCGTGTTGCTGCTGACCATCGGCGCTGGTGGCGGCCTCAAGCAAACCCTGCTGGACGCAGGCGTCAGCCAGACCATCAGCAAGGTCGCCGAAGGCGCGCACATGCCCTACCTGTTGCTGGCCTGGCTGATCGCCGTGGCCCTGCGCCAAGCCACCGGCTCGGCCACCGTCGCTACCACTACGACGGCGGGCATCCTCGCGCCGATGATGGCCGGGCTGGCGGCAACGCAAAGCTCATTGGTCGCCCTCGCGATTGGCGCCGGTTCGGTGTTTTTTTGCCACGTCAACGACGCCGGGTTCTGGATGGTGCGCGAGTACTTTGGCTTGCAGTTGAAACAGACGATCTGGGTGTGGTCGGTGTTGCAGACGATTGTTTCGGTGGTTGGGCTGGTGGGTACCTTGTTGCTCTGGCACTTCTTGACCTGAACTTCAGGCGGCCAAGGTGTGGCGTTTGCCAAACAACGCCACACTTCCCACCCCCACCGCCCCCATCACCACGCAATACCCCACGCAGACCCACGGGCTGGTCGGCATCAGCGCGATCAATAGCAGCGGCGTAGTACTCGCCCACAGCGCATAGGCAATGTTGTAGGTGAAGGAAATCCCCGACACCCGCACCTGCGCCGGGAACAGGCCGACCATCACTGACGGCACCGCGCCCACCACCCCGCAGCTCAAGCCTGCCACGGCGTACGCCGCGCCCAGCCACACACCGCCGCTGATCAGGCTGGCATACAGGATAAAAATCCCTACCGGCAGCAACAGGCTGTAGACCAGCACCGCGCGCCAGGCGCCGATGCGGTCCACGAGCAAGCCGGCGAGCACGCAACCGATATTCAGGAAGACGATACCCAACGCGCTCAGGGCGAAGGTGTGGCTGGGGCTCATGCCGAAGGTTTTCTGCATCATGGTCGGGGTGATGACCACCAGCACCACCACGGCTGAGGTGAGTACGCAGGTGAGGATCATGGCAGGCAACAGCACGGCGCGATGCTCGCGCAGCACGGTGCGCAATGGCATTTCGGCGGCGGCCTGGCGACGCGCCTGCATTTGGAGGAACACCGGGGTTTCGCTGAGCCAGCGACGCAGCCATACGCCGATCACGCCGAATACGCCGCCGAGCAGGAAGGGCAAGCGCCAGGCATAGTCGAGGATTTCGGCCGGGGTGAAGACTTGCGCCAGCAAGGTGGCAGTCAATGCGCCCAGCAGGTAACCGAAGGTCAGGCCGGCTTGCAGGAAGCCCAAGGCGTAGCCACGGTGCTGGCGCGGCGCGTGCTCGGCGACGAAGGTCCAGGCGCTGGGCACTTCGCCGCCCACTGCGGCACCTTGCAGCACGCGCAGCGCCAGCAGGATCAAGGGTGCGAAATAGCCGATCTGCGCGTAGGTCGGCATGATGCCGATCAGCAGGCAGGGCAAGGCCATCATCAGGATGCTCAAGCTGAATACGCGCTTGCGCCCCAGGTGGTCGGCAAAGTGCGCCATCAGGATGCCGCCCAGCGGACGGGCGAGGTAGCCAGTAACGAAGATGCCGAAGCTTTGCAACAGGCGCAGCCACTCAGGCATTTCCGGGGGGAAAAATAATTGGCTGAGGGTCAGCGCGAAAAACACAAAAATAATGAAGTCGTAGATTTCCAGGGCTCCACCGAGGGCGGCCAGGCCCAGGGTTTTGTAGTCGGAGCGGGAAAAACGCTGCGCCCGTGGGGAAAAGGTGGCAGTCATGTGCAGGCTCGGCAGACAAACAAAATGGCGTGCAGGTTATGAGCTGAACCCATTGAAGGCAATCACGACGGATATATTTGTTTTACTCATTGATCGTTGAAGATAACTACATTCCCAAATCAATGGGGGTAGAGGAACATGCCGTAAAACTGCCAAACCCCATAATAAATACAAGAGGAAAGCTTCATGGCCGATGCTATCGAAGAAAGCCGTTACGCTCGATTTGCTCTGCGTTGTTCCAATTTTGCCGAGCGCTGGTTTCCCGACTCCTGGGTGTTTGCCGCCCTCGCGGTGATTATCGTCGCCGTGGCGACCCTGGGCATGGGCGCAGCGCCCGCCGAAGCGGCCAAGGCATTTGGCGACGGGTTCTGGAGCCTGATTCCGTTCACCATGCAGATGGCGTTTGTGGTGATCGGCGGTTATGTAGTCGCCAGCTCGCCGCCCGCGGTGAAGTTGATCGACCGCTTGGCGCGCATCCCCAAGAACGGTCGTTCGGCGGTAGCCTGGGTGGCGTTGATTTCCATGGTGGCATCGTTGCTCAACTGGGGCTTGTCCCTGGTGTTCGGCGGTTTGCTGGTGCGGGCGTTGGCCCGTCGTACCGATTTGCGCATGGACTACCGCGCCGCCGGCGCTGCAGCATACCTGGGCCTCGGTGCCGTGTGGGCGTTGGGGCTATCGTCGTCAGCCGCGCAGTTGCAGGCCAACCCGGCCAGCTTGCCGCCGTCGATCCTGTCGATCACCGGGATGATCCCGTTCACCGAAACGATCTTCCTGTGGCAATCCGGTGTGCTGCTTCTGGCGCTGATCGTGGTGTCGCTGATCATCGCCTACGCCACCGCGCCAGGCCCCAACAGTGCCCGGGATGCCAAGGCCTGCGGCGTCGACCCGGCCTTTAACCTGCCCAAGCCACAACCGCCGACGCGTCCTGGCGAATGGCTGGAACACAGCCCGTTGCTGACGATATTGCTGGCATTGCTGGCAGCCGGCTGGCTGTTCCATGAGTTCTCAACCAAGCCGGCGATCAGCGCCATCTCGGGGCTCAACACCTATAACTTCCTGTTCATCATGGTCGGCGCCCTGCTGCACTGGCGCCCGCGCAGCTTCCTCGATGCCGTGGCCCGTGCGGTGCCGACCACCACCGGCGTGCTGATCCAGTTCCCGCTGTACGGCTCGATTGCCGCACTGATGACGGTGGTCAAGGGCGGTGACGGCCAGACCCTGGCGCACCATATCTCGACGTTCTTCACCTCCATCGCCTCCCACGACACCTACGCGCTGCTGATGGGCGTGTATTCGGCGGTGCTGGGCTTCTTCATCCCATCGGGTGGCGGCAAGTGGATTATCGAGGCGCCCTATGTGATGCAAGTGGCCAATGACCTGCAATACCACCTGGGCTGGGCGGTGCAGATCTACAACGCCGCCGAGGCACTGCCGAACTTGATCAACCCGTTCTATATGCTGCCGCTGCTGGGGGTGTTGGGGCTGAAGGCGCGGGACTTGATCGGGTTTTCGTTTGTGCAGTTGTTGGTGCACACGCCGCTGGTGTTGTTCTTGTTGTGGGCGCTGGGGACGACGTTGAAGTATTTGCCGCCTGTGATGCCCTGAATAACGGGTGACCGCAACTGTTGGTAGAACAGCTGCGGTCAAGGATTTACAGGAAGGCGTGCCAATAGATCAGGTAATGCACTCTGTATCGTGTCCCAAACAACATCCAAGTTGATATCGAAGTAACCATGAGCGATTCGGTTGCGCATCGCTCGCATATTGCGCCAAGGAATATGTGAATGGCGTGCCGCGAAGTCCGGATGCTGATCCATGATTTTCGTCGACGCTTCACCAACGATGATCAGGCTCATGACCACAGCTTGTTGTGTTCGCCGGTCCTCCAAAAACTCTTCTTTGCTCAAGCCCTCTACAAAAGTGATAGCGTCAGTGGCAGCTTGCCTTATGTGCTCCAGATAATCCCCTAAGCGATTTTCTGTCATACAGGACGGGCCTCAGCCAACACCTTGGCGCGAAATTTCAAAGGCAAGTCGCCAGGCGTCAACAGGTCGACATTGACGCCTAACAAGTCCTCAAGCTCGACCTGCAACCCGCCAAGATCAAAAAGAGTTGTCCCCGGTGGCACATCAACCAACAAATCAAGATCACTGCCTTCTTGGTCGGTACCCGTTAATACAGACCCAAATACTCTCGGGTTTGATATTTGGAAACGTCCTATCACTTCTCTGACAGCTGCTCGTTGTAGATCAAGTGCAGTTGAAGGTTTCACGACTCACCTCGATGGTGTGCATTAGAAGCCCAGTCTAGCAGCGCTTACTCTGTGTAGACACGCCCCGCACATCACATGTGTGTCTTCGTTCCGTCACATTCCATTGCTACCGTCCTGCGAAATATCTTGCAACATCTCGCCAAGGACTCCCCCCGCAATGAGTGACGAGCACAACGACCGCCCTACCCCCGACTCCGCCCCCAAAACGCCGGTCGACACCAGCCGTCGGCGCTTCCTCGGCGGTGCGGCGGTGTTGGGGGTAGGCGCGACTTTGAGTGCCTGCGGCCATACCAGCGAAGCGCCGAGCACACCGGTAGCCAGGCCGCTCACGCCCCAGGAACTGGACAAGGCCTTGAGCGACCAGGTTAAAACCGTGGTGGTGATCTACGCCGAGAACCGCAGCTTCAACAACCTGTTTGCCGATTTCCCCGGGCTTGAAAAACCACTGTCGGCGTTATCCGCCACTGACACCCGGCAGCGCGACCGCGACGGTAGTGTGCTGGCCAGCCTGCCGCCCACATGGGGCGGTGTGTTGCAAGTAGGCCCGCAAACGGTCGACGGGGTGACCTACCCCAGCGGTGTGCAATTCCAGGAAAACCTTTCCAACGCACCGTTTGCCCTCAAGGGCCCGAACGCCGAAGACCTGCCATTGAGCTTGGTAACCCGCGACCTGTGGCATGTGTTCTATCAAAACCAGATGCAGATCAACGGCGGCAAGAACGACGGTTTTGTCGCCTGGGGCGATGCCGGGGGCCTGGTGATGGGCCATTACGCCCAAAGTCGTTATTCTCTGCGCCTGTGGGACGTTGCCAGGGAGTTTGTGCTCTGCGATAACTTTTTCCAGGGCGCATTTGGCGGCTCGTTTCTTAACCACCACTACCTGATCAGCGCCACGGCGCCGGTTTATCCCAATGCCGCGCAATCGGTGGCCAAGGCGCAGATCGCCACGCTGCAAAGTGATGACCCCACCGACACGCGCCTCAAGCCGCTGGACGCGTCCCCGGCCAGCGCCATGACCGGCCCGCCGCAGTTCGGCCCCAGCGCGCTGACCCCGGACGGTTACGCCGTAAACACCCTGGCCCCGCCGTATTGGCCCACCTGGATTCGCGACCCGCAAAACCCGGATTACTCAAAGCCTGACCTGCCCAATGTGCTGGTGCCGCAAACCCACGAGCACATTGGCGACAAGCTGTCGAAAAAGAACGTTGACTGGGCCTGGTATGCCGGCGCGTGGCAGGCCACTCTGGAGCAGTTCAAGGATTCGGGCGGGATCCCCAAGATCCCGAACTTCCAGTACCACCACCAGCCGTTCAACTACTTCAAGCAGCAAGGTCCGCAAAACCGTGCGGAACGTGATAAACGCCTGCGCGACGGCGGCTTGGGGGATGAATCAAGCACGAACAAGTTCTTCGCAGATGTCCAGGCCGGCAAGCTGCCGGCCGTGAGTTTCTACAAACCCCAGGGCAACCTGAACATGCACGCCGGTTATGCCGATGTGGCCTCGGGCGACCGCCATATCGCCCGCGCCCTGAAAGTGCTGCAAGAGAGCCCGCAGTGGAAAAACATGGTGGTGGTGGTCACCGTCGATGAAAACGGCGGTTGGTGGGACCATGTCGCGCCGCCCAAGGGTGACCGCTGGGGCCCGGGCACGCGGGTGCCGGCCCTGGTGGTGTCGCCGTTTGCGCGCAAAGGCACGGTTGACCACACGGTGTACGACACTGCATCGATCCTGCGTTTGATCACCCGAGTGTTCCAATTGGAGACTCTGGACGGCCTCAAGCAGCGTGACGACGCGATGATCGCCCGCGGCCAGAAGCCCATGGGCGACCTGACCAACGCTTTGCAATTTCACCCGTAGAGGCTTATCCAATAACGACATGCCAGGCGATTTAACACGCGATTTTCCCGGTCAGCCGCTACTGTGTGCAGGTGGGCTTTTATCCCGCGCAGACGGGCGTCGCTGACAAGGAACCAACTATGTTTAAAACGACCAGGCTGTCCTTCACCCTCGCCGCACTGCTGGTGAGTGCGGTCGTACAGGCCGACATCGAGGTGCCTCTGGGCAGTACGCAGCGCGTCACCCAGTTATTCGCATTTCCCAATAACTGCAACGTGATCTGCTTTCGGCCATGGACGCTGGAGCAGACCGCTGAGCACTACTTGAACCAGAGCCTGCAGCGTGACGGCTACAGCCGCGCCAGGGTCAGTGTGAAAACCCACGATGGCCAGGTCTGGGCGAATTTCAGCGGCGTACCGGACACCTACGGCCAGTCCCTGACCACCTTGCTCAGTACCGCCGACCTCGCTTATCAGGGTGCCAGCCGGCTCAACAGCGATGGCAAGTGGGCTTATAACTGGTACCTGTTCCTGCCGCTGGGCATGGCCCTGGAGAACCGCAAGAGCATCGAACTGCTGCACTTTCCTCCGGACTACTCGCTCACCCAGGCCCAGGACTACCTGGAGTCGGCCACCACTGACCGCTGGGCGGCCTTGCTTACCGACAACGGCATCCCGGCCAGCGAGACACCGGCTTACCAGACCATCATCGATATCGCGCCCATCGCCGCACCGTCCAACGCAGGCAAGGATCTCGAGAGCGTCTACAGCTACTTCACCGACTACCAGACCCGCATGGTCAAGGAACTGAGCCTGCACGCCAACGGCTCGCTGCCGATGGTGGCGTTCGGCGCGCCGGTGCGCAGTTGGCTCAAGCAACAATACGGTCAGAACGTCGGCGTGCTGGAGCTGACCCAGATCAGCCCGACACCAGGCACGAGCGTGTCAGTGCTGGGCGCCAACCACCCCAGCTACATCTGGTACGCGGCGGACCCGGCAAGCTATGACGGCGATGAACAAAAGGCCGACGAGGCCGGATTGAAAGTAATGGGGCAGGATTTAAGCGCGGCCTGCTGGCAAGCGGGCATGGGCCAGAAACCCGCCAGCGATGCGAATGTGTTGCTCAAAGCCTGCTTGAATACCTGGCAGGTCACACGCAAGGAGCAGACCTGTGAGCTGTTCTTCACCTCGGTGCGCAACCTGACCCCGGAGCAGGCCAATACCAAGTGCGCCACACCGCCTATCAAGGCGCAATTGAAGCAGCTGAAAAACGCCGCGCCGCCCCCCACTGTTACCTCTCCCGCGCTTTAACGCGAACCCGCGGTTTCTACTGTCAGATCTGACAGTAGAAACCGGCTTCAACTTCGGCGAGTCTTGGCTTGCGCCCACTTGCTGCAAGACTGGCAGTCAGAACACCCCAGATCCATGCAGCCCAATTCAGGAGAGTGATGAAGACTCAAGCCATGGATAAGGCTAAAACGGCAGTGAATGACTGCCTCTACCCCTTTGAGACGCTGCAGGTGGAACAGGGTTACCCCTCGACCGCACAATTCAAGGTCGTGCGATACCCTAATGGCAAGCGGGGTGGCATCAAGGCTCGCATCGACTTTGACAGTCGAGTACGCATCGCTCTGGTTTCAGGCTACGCAGTCAGCGAGCGCCGGGCGCATACGCTGCAACTGTCGCCGCGTATTCACTTGTACGATAGATGGTTCTGCGGCCTGATACGGCACTCCTGCAAGCCGAACGTGCTCCTGGACACCACGTACATGGAACTATGGACCCTGAACACCATTACCGCAGGCAGCCTGCTGACCCTGGATTACGCCATTACTGAAGACGCGCTTTACCGGCAGTTCGCTTGCCATTGCGGCGAGCTGAACTGCCGGGGCTGGATCACCGGCAGCAAAGAGCCGTTGAACGCCCAAGGCCTGGCCTGGTGGCGCGAAAACAAAAGGTCCTAGGCTTCGCCCAACGGACGCAGGCGATACTGCGGCGGCAGTTGCTCGAAGCCACTGATGGTGGTGTTCAAGCTCTTCCAGCGACCGTCCTTGATGCCGTAGATGCAGCCATGGATCGACAGGCTCTGCCCACGGTGCCAGGCATTTTGCACAATGCTGGTGTGACCGACATTGGCCACCTGCTGGATCACATTGAGTTCACACATGCGGTCGACGCGTTCTTCTTCAGTTGGCAGTTGAGCCAGCAGTTCGCGGTTCTCGTAGTAGAGATCACGAATAGTGCGCAGCCAGCCGTCGATCAGGCCGAACTGGCGGTCCTGCATCGACGCACGCACGCCGCCGCAGCCATAGTGGCCGGTGACGAGGATGTGTTTGACCTTGAGCACGTCCACCGCGTACTGAATCACCGACAGGCAATTGAGGTCGGTGTGCAGCACCACGTTAGCCACGTTGCGGTGCACGAACAGATCACCGGGCAACATGCCGACGATCTCATTGGCCGGCACCCGCGCGTCGGAGCAACCGATCCACAGGTATTCCGGGGTTTGCTGGCGGGCGAGCTTGGCGAAGAATTCGGGATCTTCCTGTTTGATCGCATCCGCCCAGCGTTCGTTGTTATCAAGCAGGTCTTGTAGTTCGTTCATCAGGGAAAGCCTCAGGAATGATGCGCAGTTTTGTGACTGACAACCCCTCGTCCGGGTCACGCCTGGCGCAAATTAGCTTGAATCTTTGGGGCTCAGCGCCTGTCCACACACTATAAGCCCCACAGTATGAGGATTGGCCATGACTGAATCACGACGTCCCTACGGCGCAACCCAGCCGGAACCGATCGACGACAACGAAGACCGCATGGGTTCGATGCGCGAGCTGGATTTTGACGAAGAGGACCAGACAGCGGAAATCGGCGATGAAATCCCGCGTGGCGAGCGCGAGCAGCTGATGCCCGACGAACGGGTACGAGAGGCCGGGATGACCGGGGCCTCGACCGCTGATCATGAATCAACCGATGATGATATGAGCCCGGAAACGCTGATTCACGAGGACGGTGCCAGAGATGCTCGGGAGGAAGGAGAAGACAGCCCGGCGGACTACGATCTGAGTGTTGTTGGTGAAGAGGATATTGGTGGCGGAAATGGCCTGGATGAGGCCGAACTGGCCGATCTGGACCCGCTCAACGGCAAACGCTGACACAACGCAGCTCAAAATGTGGGAGGGGGCTTGCTCCCTCCCACATTGGTTCCGGTATTTAGTCGACGAGGGTGCAAGCCATGACGACCGCGTCTTCGCGACCACCCACAGCAGGGTAATAATCCCGGCGACGGCCAATCTCATTGAAGCCATAGCGCTCATATAACCGAAAAGCCCCGGTATTGCTGTCCCGCACTTCCAGGAAGCATTCCCGCGCGTTGGCCGCGTAGGCACGGGACATCAGGTGTTCCAGCAGCGCCAGACCCAATCCGCGCCCCTGGTTTTCCGGCTTGACGGTAATGTTCAGCAAATGCGCCTCATCGAGAATGATCTGCACCACCCCATGGCCCACTTGCTGCTCGCCTTCGAACATCAGCCATATCTGGTACTTGCCCAGCCCGTCGAGAAAGATCCCTCGCGTCCAGGGATGGCTGAACGCTGCGTATTCGATTTTCAGCACCGCGTCGAGGTCGGCCTCGGTCATCGGGCGGAAGGATAAAGCCTCACTCATCAGTTGTTTTCCAGCGCGCCATCAGCCGGCGCATGGCTTGCCAGACATCAGCCTTACGCTGTGGCTCTTCCATTAATAATTCCAGACCCGGCAGGGCCCATACCGAACCCAGGCTGTCGACCTGCAGTTCGCGGTACCAGGCCTCGGCATTGGCTTCACCGGCAAACCGCACGGCAGGCAAGCCGATCAGCCACAGGCACACGCAGGGTTCGTCTTCCAGACGCGCCGAGACAAAGCCCTGGACAAAATCCCGCGCAGCTTCCGGGCCCTGGTCCATGGTGCCGCGTACCAGCAGCGGCCAGCGCACAGGCTCACCGATGATTTGCGGGCTGTCGGGCAGGCCGGCGGCGCGCAGCATGTCCTTGAGCAGCAGGTAGGCCGGGTCGCGCGACTGGAAGCGCTCGCCGGTTGGCAGTTCCACCAGCAACAGGCAACGCCCGGCCCGCAGCAATTGCAGGGCAAAGCGGGGCGGCGGCACTACCGGTGCCTTGACCACCGGCGCGGCCTCCTCCACCACCTTGGCAGCCTTGGTCACCGGCGCAGGGCGTGGCACTTCGATCTTTGCCCGTTCGACCACCGGGCGTGTTTCGACTGGGGGCTTGACCACCGCCACGGGCGCGGCAGCCTCTTCCCCCGACGACTCGAACGCCTCATAGGGCTCAAGCGCCTGCAACAACTCGGGCCGCGACGGCGCGGCAAACGGCAGTTCGGTGCGGGGCAGCCAGTTGACCACCTGCATGGCGGTCAAGTAAGCGCGACGTCGGGACTCGATAAGCACAGCTCGGCCACTTGTGGATAAGTAAAGAGCGGGGATTCTACCGCTGTTCGGCAACAATCGCCCACTGCGCACTGACCGGCTGTGGATAAATCCCGCGCCTGATGCAGTACAATCGCGACTTTTAATCGCCAACCAGCCGGCCATTCCCATGATCGAACCCAAGCGCGTCCTGCGCGCCCTCGCCGAACACTGGGCCTTACTTGAGCCTCTGTGCGAACACTTCGACCAAGGCACCCTGAGCCTGAGCGAGCTGCGCGCACAATTGGCCGCCCAACAACTGGACAGCACGCCCCAGGACATTACCAGCCTGCTGGACGTGTGGATTCGCCTGGATATCCTGGTACCTGTCGCCAAGAGCCCGAACCGTTTCGAGCTCAACGCGCAGATCCACGACTTCCTCGCTTATCTTCGCAAGGAGCACCGGCTTGGCCTGTGCCTGGAAATCGAAGCCTACCTGCGCCACCTTGAGCGCCTGGCCGGTTATATCCAGGACGCCTTCGACATCCGCGACGGCCATGACCTGGCCCGGCAACTGCGCTTGCTGGATATGCGCGTGCGCGACGTGCTGAAAAAACTTGCCAACGACGAACAGGCCCTCGCCGCCGTGGCCGATCGCGCCAAGACCAGCGACCGCCAGATCCCGTTGCGCCAGCGCTACGCCGAGGTGTTGGCAACCTGGGACGAATACGTCGAGCCGATGATTCAGCTGGTGAACGCTGACGGCGCCTTCGAGCAAGGCGTGCGCAAGGTGGAAAACGTGCTGCTGCGCATGCTCACCGAGCAACAGCGTCTTGGCCACCTGGTGGACGACGACATGCTGCTGCGCACTCACGCGCGCATCCTCGAAATGCAGACCAGCGCCCAGTTGACCTTGCGCCATGCGCGCGAGCTGCTGTTGCCGCTGCGCGAAGAAGCACGCCGGCATAACGCAGTGACTCGCGGCGCTGCGCTAGCCTTGTCGGCGATTCGCCGTAAAGGCCTGGACGCGGTGCCGCAAGCGGCGATGCCGATGTTCACCCGACCGCAAAGCACCTTCCTGGGCAGCGCCAGCCAGGTCGAGGCTTATGTGTATGCCCTGGCCAATTTCGAGCCGAAACCGGCGCGATTCCCCAAGGCGCACAAATCCCACAAGGGCGAAGCCCCGCGCGCGCCGCGTACGGTCAAGGAAATGCTCGAGCGCTGCGAAGACGCCCTGCCGATGCCGGACCTGATGACCTGGCTGCTGGAACAGGAGCCCGACGGCGCCACCGACGAATTGCTGTACTGGTTTTCACGCCTGTCCCGGGAAAGACGCTTCAAGCGCGAGCGCCTGGAACGTCGCGATTACCACACCCACGAGCATCAGGTCAGCCTGCGCTCCTTCGCCCTGCTCCCGGCCGGCGTTGACGCCACCGAGAATTCTGCGAGCACCCCTTATGCATCTTGATCTATCCGAACTGTCCCAGCTGGCGCCGATTTTTCGCGAGCTGTTCAAGGGTTACCACGTCAGCCGCCGCGACCCGGAGCTGTACGCGCAGCTGTCGAACTTCCAGGACCAGTACCGCACGCTGTTCAAGGCCTTGGGCTTTGAGCTGGTATGCGATACCCGCGGTTTCTACTACTTTGTCCCGGACACCGCCGTGGCTGCCGCGCAGGTCAACAAGACCGCCCAGCGCCTGGCCTTGTTTACCTTCATTCTCGTCGAGCACCTAGCCGACCAGGGCCGCGACCCGGTTGCCGTGCTCGACGGCGGCAGCCTGGGGCGCGACGAATTGCCTTCGTTGCTGGAGAAGTACCGCGACCTGTTTATCCAGGCCGAAGTGCAGACCCAGGAAGAGCTCGAAGAAAAAATCATGCGTCGCATGACCCAACTCGGTTTTGCCAGCGAAGACAACGGTATCTACCGCTTCCTGCCACCAATGCACCGTTTCCTCGACGTGTGCCTGTCGGTGCAACAGGACCGCGACCTCGCCGCCAGCGTGCACAGCGTATTGCCGCTGCCGGTGCCAGTGATCATCGACGAAGACAGCGATGAAAAACTGCTGAAGACCGATGACCCGCTGGACCTTAGCGCCTTCGATGAGGAAAGCGAAGAAGACGCCCTGGCCCGAGCCATTGCCGAAGAACAGGAAACCGACGTATGAGTAAGGAACGTTACGGCATCCGCCGCTTCGCCCTATTGAACACCGCCGGTTACAGCCTGGGCTTGTTCCCGCTGGAAGAGCCGCTGTCGGTGTACGGCGCGAACAACCTGGGTAAATCCGCATCCATCAACGCCTTGCAGTTCCCGATCCTGGCGCGCATGTCGGACATGAGTTTCGGCAAGTACACGCTGGAACAATCGCGGCGCTTCTACTTTGCCACCGATACCAGCTACATCCTGGTAGAAGTCTCCCTGCCCCACGGCCCGCACGTCATCGGCGTGGTCGGACGCGGGCCGGGCGGCGGTTTCGGTCACCAGTTCTTTGCCTATGCGGGCAAGCTGGACCTGGCTCACTACCAGAAAAACGACACCTGTCTGCGTCAGAAAGAGCTGTTTACCAACCTTGAGCGCGAGGGCCTCAAAGCCTACGAACTCAAGCCTGATGAACTGCGGCGCTTGCTGGTGGGCGGCCATACGTCGATCCCGCTGGACCTGACCCTGATCCCGCTGCGC
The DNA here is from genome assembly GCF_020790195.1 of Pseudomonas sp. HN8-3. Taxonomy (NCBI): domain Bacteria; kingdom Pseudomonadati; phylum Pseudomonadota; class Gammaproteobacteria; order Pseudomonadales; family Pseudomonadaceae; genus Pseudomonas; species Pseudomonas sp. HN8-3. The sequence goes on along the minus strand of NZ_CP086206.1, from coordinate 773,704 downwards.
TCCACCAGCGAACAGAGCTTGAAGACGTTCCGTGCGTTGTTTATCAACCTGCTGCACATGCGCGAAATCACCGCCGCCAAGCTCAAGCAACTGTTCCTCGACGCGTTCGAACACAGCTTGCGTTCAGGCAGTGTCGACTACATCGCTGCGTGCGAAGAAGCCTTCCGTGATGTGCGACGCATGGAGCAGGACTACAACTCGCTGGTGGCTGCCGGGCCGTTGGTCGAGGCGTTGGCCAATGGCGTGAAACAACGCGACGCCTTGCGCGGCAAACTGCATCGCCTGTCACCGCTGCTGGATTCGTTGCTGGGCACCTGGTCGGACTACGCCAGTGCGCGCAAGGAAGAGCTGACCATCCAGGCCGAGCACTACCGCAACGAGCAGGACGCGCTGCAGAACGACCAGCGTGGCGGTACTCAGGAACTGATGCGTCTGGAGCGGGAGATCAGCGGTATCCAGCGTTGGCTGGGCGAGCTGTCGGTACTCAAGCATCGCTTTGCCCTGGTGGATGACGTCAAGGTGCTGGAGCAACAGTTGCTCGCCGCCAAGGACGCCCACGATGAACTGGCGGGCGCATTGGCGCAGTCGCGACAGTTCAGCGCCGAGGACCTGGACGAGCGTCTGCGCGACCTGGAAAAGCGCTTGAAGTCGGTCAGGCAGCAACTCGATCACGCCGACAACAACAGCTATGCCAAGCTGCGCGAGGAGTTCTCGCAACAGGATGTCGAACGTCTGATGCGCCTGTTCAACAGCTCGTTGTTCAGCCTGCCTCTGGGTGAGCACGGCATCACGCTGGATGAGGACGGCCAGTGGGTCAAATCCCTGGAGCAGATTCTCGATGGCTTCAAAGGCGAGCGCTTTGAAGTGCCGGGGCTGTCCATCGACATCTCGCACATCGAGCCGCCTGCGTTGCAGGCCCTGGCCGACCGCGCCGCATTGCGCGACCAGAAGGAGCGCCTGGAAAAAGAACTCAAGCAACTCAAAACCCAGCAGGCCGTAGCTTCCGACCGCGCGGCGAGCAAGACCCAGACCGAAGCGCTGTATCAGCAGGTGCTGGATGCTCAGAAGGCATTGGAAGATTTCCGCCGCACCCAGACCCTAAGTGCAGAAGAAGGCGAGAAGCTGGAAAACCTGGCGCAGATGGAAGCCGCCCAGGATGAGCTGAAGCGCTCCAGCGATGCCTTTACCGAGCGCGTCCAGCAATTATCGGCCAAGCTGCAACTGGTCGGCCGCCAGATCGGCGATATGGAAGCCAAGCAACGCACGCTGGATGATGCGTTGCGTCGTCGTCAGCTGTTGCCGGCGGACCTGCCGTTCGGCACGCCGTTCATGGACCCGGTCGACGACTCCATGGACAACTTGCTGCCACTGCTCAATGACTACCAGGATAGCTGGCAGGGCTTGCTGCGCGCCGACGGCCAGATCGAAGCCCTGTACGCTCAGGTGCGCCTCAAGGGTGTGGCCAAGTTCGACAGCGAAGATGACATGGAGCGTCGCCTGCAGCTGCTGATCAACGCTTACGCGCACCGCACCGATGAGGCGTTGACGCTGGGGAAGGCACGCCGAGCAGCGGTGACCGATATTGCCCGTACCCTGCGCAATATCCGTAGCGACTACGACAGCCTTGAACACCAGTTGGCGTTATTCAACCGCGAGATCAACAAACGCCAGGTCTCCAACCTGCAGAGTTTTCGCATCGTGCTGGCGCCGAACAAGGAAGCCCTCAAGCATATCGACCAGATCATCCACAGTGCTGGCCAGTATGAAGAAGGCGAAACGCTGTCGGTGTTCGACCTCAGCCAGAGCGCCGAGCAGGACAACAAGAACGAAGAGGCCAAGGAATACCTGGCGCGCCTCGTTGCGGCCAACCATAACCAGCTGGGCCTCAAGGACTTGTTCGAACTGGCGTTCGAGATCACCAAGGTGCACGGTCAGCCGGTGATTCATACCGACATCGATGGCGCCGCGTCCAACGGCACCACCATGACCATCAAGGCGCTGACCAACATGTACTTGTTGTTGCACTTGATGGACCGTGACCAGGCCGGCCGTGTGCGTTTGCCGTATTACCTCGATGAGGCTGCAGACATTGATGAGAAGAACCAGGCTGCCTTGCTGGAAACCAGCTTGCAACTGGGCTTCGTGCCGATCCTGGCCAGTGTGAAGCCGCAGGTCTCCGCCCAGGTGGCGATCGACCTGGAAGGCGGCAGCGGGCCGAACGGAATCTACATTGATGAGGCGGACTGGAAATACATCCGTCGCCATGATGTGGTGAAGGCGACGATGAATGTGCAAGCCGATGAGCCGGAGCTGGATGAGGTCTGACGCGTTGCGCTGACATGCAAAAAGGCCGCGATCTTTTGGATCGCGGCCTTTTTTTCGGCTTGGGATTTGCGGTGTGTTTGTGGGCCTCATCGCGGGCAAGCCCGGCTCCCACAGTTGGAATGCATACTTGCTGAAAATGCATATCCCTGTGGGAGCCGGGCTTGCTCGCGAAGGCCGCGCATCGGTTTATTTACCGAGGGGAATCTTGGGCGCCCAGGTCAGCCACTCATCTTCAAACTTATCGAACAACGGGAAGGTCTGCTGTGGCCGTGCCGGGTTGCCCATGCGTTCGCCATCCGGCGTGGCAAAGGCGATACCGCCGGCCACCAAGGTCTCCAGGGACTCGGTGCGCACCGTCGCGCCCTTGAACAGGCCGAAGTCGAGACCGAAGCCGCTGGTGTTCCAGAAGCGACTGCCACTGCGTACCAGGGGTGCGTACTTGGGCTCGATCAGGATATGCACCAACACACGGTCGGCGGTCTGGCCCAGTTCATAGCCGGTGACCTTGCCCACGGTGACTTCACGGTAAGTGACCGGCACGCCTTCTTTGAGCGAACCACGGCGAGCGGCGCTGAGTGTCAGGCTCAGGCCTTGCTCCTGATGGACAGCCTCCGGCGGCTGATCCAGTGCAACAAAGTTTTTTTGCGGCCCGGCATTTTTCACCGCAGGCTGCACCTCGATGTATTGCCCGGTGACCAGGGTTTCAAGATTGGAGGTCTTCATCAGGCCCAGCTCCGGCTTGACCACCCAGAACTGGCTGCCTGCGCGGGCGATACGATCAGCCACCTGAGTAATACGGGCGCGCAGCAATACGGACTGCATGTCGGCGCTGAGGTCGACGCTCTCGACCTTGCCAACATCGAGGCCTTTGAAGCGTACGGCTGTACCGGGGCGCAGGCCGTCGGCACGATCGACCTTGATCGTCACCAGGGTGCCATGCTGATTCGCGGCGTCACGGTCGGTGAACAAACGGAAGCGCGGGATACGGTGCTTCAGGGGAACGTTGGGCTCCGGTGTTTCGAAGGCGATACCACCGGCCATCAGGCTGGCCAGGGATTCGCTTTTGACCTGGATGCCACCGGTGAGCCCACCAGTGAGAGTGACACCGCTGGCGTTCCAGAAACGTGTCGAGCCGTTGACCAGGCCTTCATACTCTTTCTCGATATGAACGCCGATCACGAGTTGCTTCTTCTTGCGTGAAAACTGGTAGCTCTGCACCGAACCCACCTTGACCTGTTTGTACAGAATCGGGCTGCCGACATCCAGCGAGCCCAGATTGTCGGTGAGCAGCACCATGTGCAGGCCGGGGGAGCGCAGGTCTAACGGCGGCGCCTTGGCGCGGGCCACATACTCACGTTGTGGCGGGGTGCCTTTGTCACCCGGGCGGATCGCGATGTAGTTACCTTTGACCAGTGCTTCCAGGCCGGTGATGCCTGCCAGGGAGATGGACGGCTTGACCACCCAGAATTGCGTGTCCTGGACCAGGTAGTCTTCGGCCAAAGGATCAAGGGTCAACTCGGCGCTGGCGCTGGACAGGTCCGGGTCGATCTTCAAGGTTTTCAGGCTACCAACCTGGATGCCTTTGTACATGACCGGGGTACGCCCGGCCTGGAGGCCTTCGAAATCGGTGAGTTTGACCTTGACCTTGATGCCGGCTGCGGCGGCATCGAAGTCCTCGTACAGGCGAAAAGGCAGGCTCGGGTCGGTGGGTGGGCTGTCTTGGCGATTCTCAGGCGTGGCGAAGGCGATACCACCGGCCACAATGCTGGAAAGCGATTCGCTGCGCACCTTCACCCCGGAGAGGTTGGCGTCGATACTGATGCCGCTGGCGTTCCAGAAACGCGTGTGCTTGCGCACCAGGCTGGCGTAGGTCGGCTCGATATAAACCTTGATCTCAACGATGCTCTGGTCTTCGGACAACAGATAGCTTTTGACCTGGCCGACCTGAATCTGCTTGTAGAACACCGGACTGCCACGGTTCAGCGAGCCCAGGCGGTCGGCCTTGAGCGTCAGGTGCAGGCCCGGCTTGGCGTCGGATAACGGTGGTTCTTCAGAGAGCGCCTTGAACTTGCGCGTGGGCTCACCATCGCCCGGGCTGGCGGCGATGTAGTTACCCGAAACCAGGGTCTCCAGGCCAGTGATGCCGGCGAGGCTGACGCTGGGCTTGACCAACCAGAAGCGGGTGTTGGTCTTGAGATATTGTTCGACGTCCTTGTTCATCTCGATGGTGGCGATCACCCCGCGATTGCTGCCTTCGTCATCCAGGGCCAGGGTCTTGACCTTGCCGACGGTCATGCCTTTGTAGACCACTTCAGTCTTGTTGACTTGAATACCCTCGCCGCTCTCAAAGCGAACCTGAATCTCAAGACCTTGCTGGGAGTAGGCGCGCCACCCCAGCCAGCCACCGATGATCAGGGCAATCAGGGGCAACACCCAAATAGCCGACCAATTGGAGGCCGGGCGGGTTTTAGCTTTAGGCAAATCACTCATGGTCGTCGTCCGACTCCGTGTTATCCCAAATCAGTCGGGGATCGAAAGTTACTGCGGCAAGCATCGTCAAGATCACCACACTGGCGAACGCTGCAGCGCCGAGATTGGCCTCGACACTGGCAAGTCGCCCAAAGTTAACGACCGCCACCAGGATAGCGATCACGAAGATATCCAGCATGGACCAACGGCCAATGAATTCGATAAAGCGGTACATCACAATGCGTTGTTGCGCGGACAGCGGTTGGTGACGCTGCACCGAGAACAGCAACAGGCCGATGCCTACCAACTTGAATGTCGGCACCAGAATACTGGCGATGAACACCACGGCGGCGATAGGAAACATGCCGTGCTGCACCAGCTGGATCACACCCGCCATGATGGTACTCGGGTCGCCTTGGCCGAGGGAGTTGACGGTCATGATGGGCAACAGGTTGGCGGGGATATACAAGATTGCTGCGGTGATCAGCAATGCCCAGGTACGGGTGAGGCTATTGGGGCGACGCGCATGGATCAACGCGCCGCAACGGGTACAGAGTTGCTCGTCGGTATCCGCTTCTTGCTTGTTCAATTCATGGCATTCGGTACAAATCAGAATGCCTGCATCAATCGCCCGCATGGTCATCCTCTCCTGACAGTGCTTGCCAGATCTGATGGGGTGACATCACCACCTCAAGCAGAACTTGAACCATTAATAAACTGACGAAGCAGACCAGACCCAGGCCGATCGTGATGGAGGCCATGTCGGCGAGCTTTACGATTGCCACCAGTACGCCCATCAAGTAGACCTCCAGCATCCCCCAATCCTTCATATGGTGGTAGATGCGGTACAACAACAGCCCGTAACTGCGACCGATGTTCCAGCGGATGCTGAGCAACACTGCCAATTGGCAGAGCAGCTTTAGCAAGGGGATCCCCATGCTGCACAAGAACACAACGGCAGCAACGCCTTGCATACCGGTATCGAATAAGCCAACAACGCCGCTCCATACGGTGTCCTCCGAGGACTGCCCGAGTAGATTGAGCTGCATGATGGGCAAAAAGTTCGCCGGGATGTAAAGCAGCAGGGCCGCAAGTACTAAAGCAAGGCTCCGCTCGACCACATTGTGGCGGTGAGCATACAACTCGTAGCCACAGCGTGGGCACTGGGCTTTTTCGCCAGGGGCGAGCGCTGGCTTGCGCATCAGCAAATCGCACTCATGGCATGCCACCAGGTCGTCCAGTGGTAAATCCGACACCTCAACGGCATCAACCGGATCGGGCATAGATAGGGCTCTGACTCTAAAATAGTTAGGTGGCTATTCTAGTGCTCTGGCTCGGAAATAACTGTGCAATTTTGTCGGGCGATTGAGGGATGCCAGCCGTGCGCGGATAGAGTGGACACTTTTCGACCGCCCAAAACAAAACCCCTGTTTGCGTTAGCAAACAGGGGTTCTGGAATTTAATCTTGACGATGACCTACTCTCACATGGGGAAACCCCACACTACCATCGGCGATGCATCGTTTCACTGCTGAGTTCGGGATGGGATCAGGTGGTTCCAATGCTCTATGGTCGTCAAGAAATTCGGGTACTGAGTCGTGACCAGTTGGTCTCGCTTCAGCAAATTGGGTATGTGACAGTTTTCGGTGTTTTGTGAGCGTCGAACTTTCGGTTCATTTTCGTCTTCACACACCGCAATCTGGTCTCTTTCGCTTTTCAGCTCAGAGCATGCAAATTGCTTGGGTGTTATATGGTCAAGCCTCACGGGCAATTAGTATTGGTTAGCTCAACGCCTCACAGCGCTTACACACCCAACCTATCAACGTCGTAGTCTTCGACGGCCCTTCAGGGAACTCAAGGTTCCAGTGAGATCTCATCTTGAGGCTAGTTTCCCGCTTAGATGCTTTCAGCGGTTATCTATTCCGAACATAGCTACCCGGCAATGCCACTGGCGTGACAACCGGAACACCAGAGGTTCGTCCACTCCGGTCCTCTCGTACTAGGAGCAGCCCCTCTCAAATCTCAAACGTCCACGGCAGATAGGGACCGAACTGTCTCACGACGTTCTAAACCCAGCTCGCGTACCACTTTAAATGGCGAACAGCCATACCCTTGGGACCGGCTTCAGCCCCAGGATGTGATGAGCCGACATCGAGGTGCCAAACACCGCCGTCGATATGAACTCTTGGGCGGTATCAGCCTGTTATCCCCGGAGTACCTTTTATCCGTTGAGCGATGGCCCTTCCATACAGAACCACCGGATCACTAAGACCTACTTTCGTACCTGCTCGACGTGTCTGTCTCGCAGTCAAGCGCGCTTTTGCCTTTATACTCTACGACCGATTTCCGACCGGTCTGAGCGCACCTTCGTACTCCTCCGTTACTCTTTAGGAGGAGACCGCCCCAGTCAAACTACCCACCATACACTGTCCTCGATCCGGATAACGGACCTGAGTTAGAACCTCAAAGTTGCCAGGGTGGTATTTCAAGGTTGGCTCCACGCAGACTGGCGTCCACGCTTCAAAGCCTCCCACCTATCCTACACAAGCAAATTCAAAGTCCAGTGCAAAGCTATAGTAAAGGTTCACGGGGTCTTTCCGTCTAGCCGCGGATACACTGCATCTTCACAGCGATTTCAATTTCACTGAGTCTCGGGTGGAGACAGCGCCGCCATCGTTACGCCATTCGTGCAGGTCGGAACTTACCCGACAAGGAATTTCGCTACCTTAGGACCGTTATAGTTACGGCCGCCGTTTACCGGGGCTTCGATCAAGAGCTTCGCGTTAGCTAACCCCATCAATTAACCTTCCGGCACCGGGCAGGCGTCACACCCTATACGTCCACTTTCGTGTTTGCAGAGTGCTGTGTTTTTAATAAACAGTCGCAGCGGCCTGGTATCTTCGACCGGCATGAGCTTACGGAGCAAGTCCTTCACCCTCACCGGCGCACCTTCTCCCGAAGTTACGGTGCCATTTTGCCTAGTTCCTTCACCCGAGTTCTCTCAAGCGCCTTGGTATTCTCTACCCAACCACCTGTGTCGGTTTGGGGTACGGTTCCTGGTTACCTGAAGCTTAGAAGCTTTTCTTGGAAGCATGGCATCAACCACTTCGTTAACTAAAAGTTAACTCGTCATCAGCTCTCGGCCTTAGAATCCCGGATTTACCTAAGATTCCAGCCTACCACCTTAAACTTGGACAACCAACGCCAAGCTGGCCTAGCCTTCTCCGTCCCTCCATCGCAATAACCAGAAGTACAGGAATATTAACCTGTTTTCCATCGACTACGCTTTTCAGCCTCGCCTTAGGGACCGACTAACCCTGCGTCGATTAACGTTGCGCAGGAAACCTTGGTCTTTCGGCGTGGGTGTTTTTCACACCCATTGTCGTTACTCATGTCAGCATTCGCACTTCTGATACCTCCAGCAAGCTTCTCAACTCACCTTCACAGGCTTACAGAACGCTCCTCTACCGCATCACTTACGTGATACCCGTAGCTTCGGTGTATGGTTTGAGCCCCGTTACATCTTCCGCGCAGGCCGACTCGACTAGTGAGCTATTACGCTTTCTTTAAAGGGTGGCTGCTTCTAAGCCAACCTCCTAGCTGTCTAAGCCTTCCCACATCGTTTCCCACTTAACCATAACTTTGGGACCTTAGCTGACGGTCTGGGTTGTTTCCCTTTTCACGACGGACGTTAGCACCCGCCGTGTGTCTCCCATGCTCGGCACTTGTAGGTATTCGGAGTTTGCATCGGTTTGGTAAGTCGGGATGACCCCCTAGCCGAAACAGTGCTCTACCCCCTACAGTGATACATGAGGCGCTACCTAAATAGCTTTCGAGGAGAACCAGCTATCTCCGAGCTTGATTAGCCTTTCACTCCGATCCACAGGTCATCCGCTAACTTTTCAACGGTAGTCGGTTCGGTCCTCCAGTTAGTGTTACCCAACCTTCAACCTGCCCATGGATAGATCGCCCGGTTTCGGGTCTATTCCCAGCGACTAGACGCCCTATTAAGACTCGCTTTCGCTACGCCTCCCCTATTCGGTTAAGCTCGCCACTGAAAATAAGTCGCTGACCCATTATACAAAAGGTACGCAGTCACCCAACAAAGTGGGCTCCCACTGCTTGTACGCATACGGTTTCAGGATCTATTTCACTCCCCTCTCCGGGGTTCTTTTCGCCTTTCCCTCACGGTACTAGTTCACTATCGGTCAGTCAGTAGTATTTAGCCTTGGAGGATGGTCCCCCCATATTCAGACAAAGTTTCTCGTGCTCCGTCCTACTCGATTTCATGACTAAGAGATTTTCGCGTACAGGGCTATCACCCACTATGGCCGCACTTTCCAGAGCGTTCCGCTAATCTCAAAGCCACTTAAGGGCTAGTCCCCGTTCGCTCGCCACTACTAAGGGAATCTCGGTTGATTTCTTTTCCTCAGGGTACTTAGATGTTTCAGTTCCCCTGGTTCGCCTCTTGCACCTATGTATTCAGTACAAGATAACCATCTTATGATGGCTGGGTTCCCCCATTCAGACATCTCCGGATCAAAGTCTGTTTGCCGACTCCCCGAAGCTTTTCGCAGGCTACCACGTCTTTCATCGCCTCTGACTGCCAAGGCATCCACCGTATGCGCTTCTTCACTTGACCATATAACCCCAAGCAATCTGGTTATACTATGAAGACAACATTCGCCGAAAATTCGAATTTCTCGATTAAGAGAACTCACAAATTTTACCTTAGCCTGATCCGTTACCAGTGAAAGTAACGTTCAGTCTATCTTTCTATCACATACCCAAATTTTTAAAGAACGAACTAGTCAAAGACTAGAAATCAACATTCACCATCACAACGATGGAATGCTCATTTCTAAGCTTTATACAAACAGAAGCAGTAGTGGTGGAGCCAAACGGGATCGAACCGTTGACCTCCTGCGTGCAAGGCAGGCGCTCTCCCAGCTGAGCTATGGCCCCGTATTTCTACAGGCGTTTCCCACACAAAATTGGTGGGTCTGGGCAGATTCGAACTGCCGACCTCACCCTTATCAGGGGTGCGCTCTAACCAACTGAGCTACAGACCCAATTTCGGGCTGCTTCTTTTCGTCTTCTTCAATGAATCAAGCAATTCGTGTGGGAACTTATGGAGCAGCTGATGTCGTCGATTAAGGAGGTGATCCAGCCGCAGGTTCCCCTACGGCTACCTTGTTACGACTTCACCCCAGTCATGAATCACACCGTGGTAACCGTCCTCCCGAAGGTTAGACTAGCTACTTCTGGTGCAACCCACTCCCATGGTGTGACGGGCGGTGTGTACAAGGCCCGGGAACGTATTCACCGCGACATTCTGATTCGCGATTACTAGCGATTCCGACTTCACGCAGTCGAGTTGCAGACTGCGATCCGGACTACGATCGGTTTTATGGGATTAGCTCCACCTCGCGGCTTGGCAACCCTCTGTACCGACCATTGTAGCACGTGTGTAGCCCAGGCCGTAAGGGCCATGATGACTTGACGTCATCCCCACCTTCCTCCGGTTTGTCACCGGCAGTCTCCTTAGAGTGCCCACCATTACGTGCTGGTAACTAAGGACAAGGGTTGCGCTCGTTACGGGACTTAACCCAACATCTCACGACACGAGCTGACGACAGCCATGCAGCACCTGTCTCAATGCTCCCGAAGGCACCAATCCATCTCTGGAAAGTTCATTGGATGTCAAGGCCTGGTAAGGTTCTTCGCGTTGCTTCGAATTAAACCACATGCTCCACCGCTTGTGCGGGCCCCCGTCAATTCATTTGAGTTTTAACCTTGCGGCCGTACTCCCCAGGCGGTCAACTTAATGCGTTAGCTGCGCCACTAAAAGCTCAAGGCTTCCAACGGCTAGTTGACATCGTTTACGGCGTGGACTACCAGGGTATCTAATCCTGTTTGCTCCCCACGCTTTCGCACCTCAGTGTCAGTATTAGTCCAGGTGGTCGCCTTCGCCACTGGTGTTCCTTCCTATATCTACGCATTTCACCGCTACACAGGAAATTCCACCACCCTCTACCATACTCTAGTCAGTCAGTTTTGAATGCAGTTCCCAGGTTGAGCCCGGGGATTTCACATCCAACTTAACAAACCACCTACGCGCGCTTTACGCCCAGTAATTCCGATTAACGCTTGCACCCTCTGTATTACCGCGGCTGCTGGCACAGAGTTAGCCGGTGCTTATTCTGTCGGTAACGTCAAAATTGCAGAGTATTAATCTACAACCCTTCCTCCCAACTTAAAGTGCTTTACAATCCGAAGACCTTCTTCACACACGCGGCATGGCTGGATCAGGCTTTCGCCCATTGTCCAATATTCCCCACTGCTGCCTCCCGTAGGAGTCTGGACCGTGTCTCAGTTCCAGTGTGACTGATCATCCTCTCAGACCAGTTACGGATCGTCGCCTTGGTGAGCCATTACCCCACCAACTAGCTAATCCGACCTAGGCTCATCTGATAGCGCAAGGCCCGAAGGTCCCCTGCTTTCTCCCGTAGGACGTATGCGGTATTAGCGTCCGTTTCCGAACGTTATCCCCCACTACCAGGCAGATTCCTAGGCATTACTCACCCGTCCGCCGCTCTCAAGAGAAGCAAGCTTCTCTCTACCGCTCGACTTGCATGTGTTAGGCCTGCCGCCAGCGTTCAATCTGAGCCATGATCAAACTCTTCAGTTCAAACATCTTTGGGTTTTTAAGAAACCCTAAACTTGGCTCAGCAATCGTTGGTTACATCTTTGATTTCTCGCGGAGTAACTTGTGATGCTGATAATCTTGTTGACTATCAGTCTGACTCCACAAGCACCCACACGAATTGCTTGATTCAGTTGTTAAAGAGCGGTTGGTTAAGATCTTTCGTCTCAACCGAGGCGCGCATTCTACAGCAGCCTCATTTGCTGTCAAGTGATTATTTTCAGAAGCTTTCGAAGATTTCTTCAACAACTTCAACCACTTGCGCTTAAGATCTCTCCGAAGCGGGAGGCGAATTCTACAGCGTTACACGCTGCTGTCAACACCTCTTTTTCAACTTCCTTTTGGCTTCGATGAGCTGAAGCAACTTGCTGCCGAAAACCACGTAACTCATTGTTTACCAAGGAGTTTTCCGTTTCGACTGCGCCGGAAGTGGGGCGAATTATAGGCTTCCAGAATCTGCCGTCAACCTTCTTTTTCACATTTCTGTCATATCGGTCGAAAATGCCTTAGAAACGCGAAAGCCGGCCCCAAGGGGGCCGGCTTTCGCTTATCGAGTCTTACAGACTAGGGAAGGCGAACTGCGACGCTTCATGACTGGCCCGTTGCGGCCAACGCTGAGTGATCGCCTTGCGACGGGTATAGAAACGCACCCCGTCCGGCCCATAGGCGTGCAAGTCGCCAAACAGAGAGCGCTTCCAGCCACCGAAGCTGTGATACGCAACCGGCACCGGCAACGGTACGTTAACCCCTACCATGCCGACCTCAATCTCATCACAGAACAGCCGCGCTGCTTCACCGTCACGCGTGAAGATGCAGGTACCGTTGCCGTATTCATGATCGTTGATCAGTTGCATCGCCGCTTCCAGGCTATCCACCCGGACCACGCACAACACTGGCCCAAAGATCTCTTCTTTATAGATCCGCATCTCGGGGGTAACGCGGTCGAACAGACTGCCGCCAAGGAAAAATCCTTGTTCATGCCCGGCAATGCTCAAGCCGCGACCATCAACGACCAGCTCTGCACCCGCCGAAACACCCTCTTCTATATAGCCACTGACCTTATCTCGTGCCTGCCCCGTCACCAACGGGCCCATATCCAGGCCACAGGAGGTGCCCGCGCCGATCTTCAACGCCTTGACCTGCGGCACCAGCTTAGCGATCAACGCGTCCGCCACCTGGTCGCCCACGCACACCGCCACCGAAATCGCCATGCAACGCTCGCCGCAAGAACCATAAGCCGCGCCCATCAAGGCACTCACGGCGTTGTCCAGGTCTGCATCCGGCATCAGCACCGCATGGTTCTTCGCCCCGCCCAACGCTTGCACACGCTTGCCGCGCTTGGTCGCTTCGCTATAGATGTACTCGGCAATCGGCGTCGAGCCTACAAAGCTCAAGGCTTTAACTTCCGGCGCTTGAATCAATGCGTCCACCGCGCCTTTGTCGCCGTGCACCACACTCAGTACGCCTTTAGGCAGCCCAGCCTCCTGCAACAGTTGCGCGATCAACAACGTAGAACTCGGATCACGCTCCGAAGGTTTGAGGATGAAACAGTTACCGCACACAATCGCCAGCGGGTACATCCACAACGGCACCATCGCCGGGAAGTTGAACGGGGTGATACCCGCCACCACGCCTAGCGGCTGGAAGTCCGACCAGGCATCAATGTTCGGCCCCACGTTGCGGCTGTATTCGCCCTTGAGAATCTCCGGTGCCGAGCACGCGTACTCCACGTTCTCGATCCCACGCTTGAGTTCACCCGCCGCGTCTTCCAGGGTCTTGCCATGCTCCTCACTGATCAACTGCGAGATACGTGCTTCGTTTTGCTCCAGCAACTGCTTGAAACGGAACATCACCTGGGCACGCTTGGCCGGAGGCGTATTGCGCCAGGCCGGAAACGCCGCCTTGGCTGAGTCAATCGCCTGTTGAATGGTTTCACGGCTGGCCAACGGCACCTGGTGAATCACCTGGCCGGTAGACGGGTTATAGACGTCGGCACTACGACCGCTGTCGTTGACCAGCTCACCGTTGATCAAATGCTGGATAAGGCTCATGCAGGGCTCCTGAAAAATTGTTCTATATAGAAGGAGAAATCAGTCGATCTTGTTCAGCACTTCGCCGACCGCGTCAAACAGACGGTCCAGGTCCTGCGGCTTGCTGTTGAAGGTTGGCCCGAACTGCAGGGTGTCGCCGCCAAAACGCACATAGAAACCGGCCTTCCACAATGCCATGCCGGCCTCGAATGGGCGCACGATGGCATCCCCATCACGCGGGGCAATCTGGATAGCACCGGCCAGGCCGTAGTTGCGAATGTCGATCACATTCTTGCTGCCCTTCAAACCGTGCAGCGCATTCTCAAAGTGCGGTGCGACTTCGGCTACGCTCTGCACCAGGTTTTCTTTCTGCAACAGGTCCAATGCCGCCAAGCCTGCCGCGCAAGCCACCGGGTGCGCCGAGTAGGTGTAGCCGTGGGGGAATTCCACGGCGTATTCCGGCGTCGCCTGATTCATGAAGGTCTGGTAGATCTCGCTGCTGGCAATCACCGCGCCCATCGGAATAGCGCCATTGGTGACCTGCTTGGCGATACACATCAGGTCCGGGGTCACGCCAAAACTGTCGGCACCGAACATCGAGCCGGTACGGCCGAAGCCGGTGATCACCTCGTCGAACACCAAAAGGATATTGTGCTGGTCGCAAATTTCGCGCAGGCGCTTGAGATAACCCTGCGGTGGCACCAATACGCCAGCTGAACCGGCCATCGGCTCGACAAACACGGCTGCGATGTTCGACGCGTCATGCAGCTCGATCAGCTTGAGCAACTCATCGGCCAAGGCAATACCGCCCTGCTCCGGCATGCCCCGGGAGAAGGCGTTGCTGGTCAGCAAGGTGTGAGGCAGGTGGTCGACATCCATCATCGCCTGGCCAAACAGCTTACGGTTACCGTTCACACCGCCCAGGCTGGTACCAGCGATGTTCACACCGTGGTAACCACGGGCGCGACCAATCATCTTGGTCTTGGTGGCCTGACCTTTGAGGCGCCAGTAGGCCCGCACCATCTTCACCGCCGTATCGGCACATTCAGAGCCCGAATCGGTGAAGAACACATGATTCAGGTTGCCTGGGGTCAGGTCGGTGATCTTTTCCGCCAACTGAAAGGACAACGGATGACCGTATTGGAAGCCTGGGGAGTAGTCCAAGGTGCCCAATTGCTTGGCGACCGCCTCCTGGATTTCCTTGCGCGTATGCCCGGCGCCACAGGTCCACAGGCCCGACAACGAATCATAAACCTTGCGCCCCTTGTCATCGGTCAACCAACTGCCTTCAGCGGCCACGATCAGGCGCGGGTCGCGCTGGAAGTTGCGGTTGGCGGTGTAGGGCATCCAGTGCGCATCCAGCTTGAGTTGGCTGGCCAGGGACGATGGGGCGTTTTCGGGCATGTTCATCAGCAAAACCTCGCAGGGCAACAGGCAGCGTCGGGATTGAAAAAGCGTTGTTGCAGCTAAATTGCCACGGGGATAAAGTCGGTGAAATCCAACTCTTCTAACCTTCAGTCAGGACTTCACTAAACTATGAGCAGCCGTCGTCCCGACCCTTTGGCCCAAGTCAGCGACTTCGACATTCGCTTGCTGCGCATCTTTCGCAGCGTGGTGGAATGCGGCGGCTTCTCGGCGGCAGAGACCGTGCTCGGCATCGGCCGCTCGGCCATCAGCCAGCAGATGAGCGACCTGGAGCAGCGGCTCGGCCTCAGACTTTGCCAACGCGGCCGCGCCGGTTTTTCCCTGACGGAGGAAGGCCGCGAGGTTTATCAGTCAGCCCTGCAATTGTTGAGCGCCCTGGAAAGCTTTCGCACCGAGGTCAACGGCCTGCACCAGCATTTGCGCGGCGAGTTGATCATCGGCCTCACCGACAACCTCGTCACCCTGCCGCATATGCGCATCACCCACGCACTGGCGCAGTTGAAGGAGCGCGGCCCGGACGTGCAGATCCAGATCCGCATGATCGCCCCCAATGAAGTAGAACAAGGTGTACTTGATGGCCGCCTGCATGTCGGCGTGGTGCCCCAGGCCAGCGCCCTGTCGGGTCTGGAATACCAACCGCTGTACAGCGAGCGCTCACTGCTTTATTGCGCGGTCGGGCACCCGCTGTTTTATGCCGACAACAAACAACTCGATGACGAGCGCATCGACAGCCAGGACGCCATCGCCCCTACCTTTCGCCTCCCCGCAGAGATCCAGGCCCACTACCAGGCGCTCAACTGCACGGCCAGCGCTTCGGACCGTGAAGGCATGGCGTTCCTGATCCTCACTGGCCGCTATATCGGCTACTTGCCCGATCACTACGCCAGCCTGTGGGTGCAACAAGGCCGACTGCGCGCGCTGAAACCGGCTACACGTTTTTACGATTTGAGCCTGGCATCGGTCACACGCAAAGGCCGGCGCCCTCATTTGGTGCTGGAAAGTTTCCTTGAAAGCCTGGCCGCGACGCGCTAACTCGGGCCTCACGCAAAAAGCTGAGCACATGGACAGCTTTTTGCAAGGCACAAGGACCTTGAACCGTCCGCCTCGAGTCTACCCGCCATGCCACCAGAATCTGCCAGCCCCAGCGACCTGATCTACGGCCTCAACGACCGCCCCAAACCACTGCCGGCTCTATTGGCAGCACTACAACATGTGCTGGCGGCGTTCGTCGGCATCATTACTCCGCCGCTGATCATCGGCTCCACGCTCGGCCTCACCGCCCACCTGCCCTATCTGATCAGCATGGCGCTGATGGTGTCCGGCGTAGGCACGTTCATCCAGGCACGCAGGCCGTATGGTATCGGCGCCGGTATGATCTGCCTGCAAGGCACTAGCTTTGCGTTTCTCGGCGCGGTGTTGGCGGCAGGCTTTCTAGTCAAGCAACGCGGCGGCAGCCCGGAAGACATTCTGGCGATGATCTTCGGCGTGTGCTTCTTCGGCGCGGCGGTACAGATCGTGTTGAGCCGCTTCATTGGCCAACTGCGTCGTGTCATCACCCCCCTTGTAACGGGGATCGTCATCACGTTGATCGGCATCAGCCTGATCAAAGTGGGGATTACCGACCTCGGCGGCGGTTTTAATGCGCCAGACTTCGGCGCCCCTGCGAACCTGGCACTCGGCCTGTTCGTGGTACTGACAATCATCCTGCTCAACCGCTCCAATACCCCGTGGGTACGCTTGAGCGCCATTATCATCGGCCTGGCCCTGGGGAGCCTCGCGGCGTGGTTCAGCGGTAAACTGGTGCCCCAAGCCCTGCCCGACTTGCCCTTGATCAGCCTGCCGATGCCGTTCCGATTTGGTTTCAACTTTGACTGGAGCGCTTTCCTGCCGATTGCGCTGATTTATCTGATCAGCAGCATCGAAACCGTCGGCGACCTCACGGCCAATTGCATGATCGCCCGCCAACCCATCAGCGGTGCATCTTATATAAGCCGGCTCAAGGGCGGCGTGCTGGGCGATGGCGTGAGCTGCATGATTGCCGCCACCTTCAGCGCGTTCCCCAACACCACCTTTGCCCAGAACAATGGCGTGATCCAGCTCACCGGCGTGGCCAGCCGTTACGTCGGTTTGTATATCGGTGTGCTGCTGTTCTGTCTGGGCCTGTTTCCATTGATCGGCGCCGTACTGCAGCAAATCCCCAAGCCGGTGCTGGGCGGCGCGACCCTGGTGATGTTCGGCAGCGTGGCCGCCGCCGGCGTGCGTATCCTCGCCCAGGCGCCGCTGGATCGACGCAGCATGTTGATCATTGCCACCTCGTTTGGCGTCGG
This sequence comes from Pseudomonas sp. HN8-3, assembly GCF_020790195.1. Lineage (NCBI taxonomy): Bacteria > Pseudomonadati > Pseudomonadota > Gammaproteobacteria > Pseudomonadales > Pseudomonadaceae > Pseudomonas > Pseudomonas sp. HN8-3. The sequence continues at coordinate 756,423 of NZ_CP086206.1, read as the reverse complement.
CCTGGGTATCGCCGCTCAACCCAACTTGCTGCACCTGATGCCGACACTGGTACAGAACCTGTTCGACTCGGCCATCACCAGCGGCGGCCTCACCGCCATCGTATTGTGCCTGTTGCTGCCGGAAGCCAAGGTGAGTACATGCGCTACAAACCCAACAGCGCAAAGCGAAAGCCTGGAGCCGCTTTGACGGTTTTATTGCATCGGGACTTGTCTGAGGCTTGAGGGTGGGTTATCTGTGCACACGTCGCCTTTATCGATCAGCACGGAAACCTCCATGAGCCTCGAAGTTCCTGCCCACAGCAACCACGCCGGTAAACCCGCCAGCCGCATTCGGCAAAAGAACGAACAAGCTATTCTCCAGGCTGCTGAAGATGAATTCGCCCGCCATGGCTACAAAGGCACCAGCATGAACACCATCGCTGCCAGTGCCGGGCTGCCCAAGGCCAACTTGCACTACTACTTCACCAACAAGCTGGGCCTGTATATCGCGGTGCTCAGCAATATCCTCGAATTATGGGACAGCACCTTCAACGCGTTGACCGCCGAGGATGACCCGGCCGTGGCGCTTGCGCGCTACATCCGCACCAAGATGGAGTTCTCGCGGCGCCAACCACAAGCCTCGCGGATCTTCGCCATGGAGATCATCAGCGGCGGCGAATGCCTCACCGAATATTTCGGTCAGGACTATCGCGCCTGGTTCAGTGGCCGAGCCGCGGTGTTCCAGGCGTGGATCGACGCCGGCAAAATGGACCCCGTCGATCCCGTGCACTTGATCTTCCTGCTGTGGGGCAGCACCCAGCACTACGCCGACTTCGCCACCCAGATCTGCCGCGTCACCGGTCGCACCAAGCTGACCAAGCAGGACATGGAAGACGCCGGCACCAACCTGATCCATATCATTCTCAAAGGCTGCGGCATCAAGCCGGCCCTATAAAAACGAAGCGAGTTATGTCTTTTACGCTGACAGGCTTTTGCGAATTTCGTGAAGAAATACGCAAAAGCCGCTTTATCACCTTGGCGGTGCCGATCACCAGCCCGCAGGACGCCCAGGCGTTTTTCGAGCAGCACAGCGACCTGAACGCCACGCACAACTGCTGGGCCTGGAAGCTGGGCGATCAATACCGCAGCAACGACGACGGCGAACCCGGTGGCACCGCCGGGCGACCGATCCTCGCGGCTATCGAGGCCCAGGGGTTCGATCAGGTCGCGGTGCTGGTGATCCGCTGGTACGGCGGCATTCAATTGGGTACGGGCGGACTCGCCCGTGCCTACGGTGGTGGCGCAAACAAATGCCTGCAAAATGCCGAGCGTATCGAACTGATCAGCCGTGTGCCCCTGAGCTGCGCCTGTGGGTTCTCCGAGCTGAACCTGGTGAAGCTGCGCGTCGCCGAACTCGGCGGTTTAGTGCTGGAAGAAACCTTCACCGCCAACGGCGTGGAGCTACACCTTGCGCTGGCAGGGGCACACATCGACACCCTGCAAACCCAGCTCGCCGACCTGAGCCGTGGGCGCATCCTGCTGCAACGCTGAAACTGCTACTGTTAGGCGCTGAACTCCCTGAACCGCGACTTCAAAGGAAGCCTTCATGTCTACGCCAAAAACCGCACTGATCATCGGCGCCTCGCGCGGGCTGGGCCTTGGCCTGGTCAAGCAACTGCTCCAGGATGGCTGGGACGTCACCGCCACCGTGCGTGATCCGCACAAGGCCGATGCCCTCAAAGCCGTGGGCCCGGTGCAGATCGAGAAATTGGATATGGATGATCAGCAAGCCGTGATCGCCCTGGCCCAACGCTTGAAAGACCGCACCTTCGACCTGCTGTTCGTCAACGCTGGCGTCAAGGGCCCGGCGAACCAGGAGCCAGGCCACGCCACCCTCGCAGAGGTCGGCCAGCTGTTTTTCACCAACGCCGTGGCGCCGATCAACCTGGCCCAGCGCTTTGTCGGGCAGATCCGCAAAGACACCGGCGTGCTGGCGTTCATGAGTTCGGTGCTGGGCAGCGTGACCATTCCCGACGGTTCGGACCTGGCGCTGTACAAGGCCAGCAAGGCTGCCCTCAACTCAATGACCAACAGCTTTATCACCCAGTTGGGCGACCACAAGCCGACGGTTCTGTCGCTGCATCCGGGCTGGGTGAAAACCGACATGGGCGGAGAGAACGCACATATCGACGTCGACACCAGCGTGCGCGGCCTGGTGGATCAAGTAAATGCCTACACCGGCAAGGGCGGCCATCACTTCGTGGACTACAAGGGCGACACCATCGCCTGGTAAATACACCGATCAACCTGTGGAAGGGGGCTTGCTCCCGATGGCTGAGTGTCAGTCAATGCTGTGTGGACTGGCCCACCGCTATCGGGAGCAAGCCCCCCTCCCACTCTGTCCCTGCTCCTACAGCTAGACCCCGTAATGAACTACACGTAATCTAGCCCCCTCGCCCTCCCCGGCGACCCTGGATCAGCAGACAGGGCAACACTGAGCTGGCAAACCTGAACCCATCATTCAGAGGAGCCGGCCAATGCCTGCGACCCGTATCTGGTTAAAAAACCCCCTCGCGATTTTCACTGCCAATGGCCTCGACGCCCGTGGCGGCCTGGTGCTGCAAGACGGTGTGATCACCGAATTACTGGCCCAGGGCCAAGAACCGGCACAACCCTGCACGCAGGTGTTCGATGCTCGCGAACATGTGGTCCTGCCCGGGCTGATCAACACTCACCATCATTTCTATCAAACCCTCACCCGCGCCTGGGGCCCGGTGGTCAACCAGCCACTGTTTCCCTGGCTGAAAACGCTGTACCCGGTATGGGCGCGGCTTACCCCGGAAAAACTCGCCCTAGCCAGCAAAGTCGCCCTGGCTGAATTGCTGCTGTCGGGCTGCACCACGGCGGCCGACCACCACTACCTGTTCCCCGATGGTTTGGAAAACGCCATTGATGTGCAGGTAGCCAGCGTGCGCGAACTGGGGATGCGCGCCATGCTCACCCGCGGCTCCATGAGCCTGGGCGAAGCCGATGGCGGCCTGCCACCGCAGCAGACCGTGCAACAAGGCCAGGTCATTCTTGACGACAGCCAGCGCCTGATCCGCGAATATCACGAGCGGGGTGACGGCGCGCAGATTCAGATTGCCCTGGCTCCGTGCTCGCCGTTTTCCGTCACCCCCGAGATCATGCAAGCCAGCGCCGAATTGGCCAACCGTCTGGATGTGCGCCTGCATACCCACTTGGCGGAAACCCTCGACGAAGAAGACTTCTGCCTGCAACGCTTCGGCCTGCGTACCGTGGATTATCTCGACAGCGTCGGCTGGCTCGGCCCACGTACCTGGCTGGCCCATGGCATTCACTTCAACCCGGATGAAATCGCACGCCTGGGTGCCGCCGGTACGGGGATCTGCCACTGCCCAAGCTCCAACATGCGCCTGGCTTCCGGTATCTGCCCGACCCTGGACCTGCTTGCCGCCGGCGCGCCCATCGGGCTGGGCGTGGACGGCTCGGCGTCCAACGATGCCTCGAACATGATCCTTGAAGCGCGTCAGGCCCTGTACATTCAGCGCCTGAGTTATGGCGCAGAAAAGATCACCCCAGAAGGCGTGCTGGGCTGGGCAACCAAAGGTTCGGCACAGTTGCTGGGCCGAACGGACATCGGTGAATTGGCCGTAGGCAAGCAGGCTGACCTGGCATTGTTCAAACTTGATGAGCTGCGCTTCTCCGGTAGCCACGATCCGATTTCAGCGCTGCTGTTGTGCGGTGCAGATCGGGCGGATCGAGTGATGATCGGCGGCCAGTGGCGGGTGATCGACGGCCAAGTCGAAGGCCTGGACCTGAAAGGCTTGATCGCCGATCACACCCAGGCGGCTCGCCAACTCATCGCCGGCACCTGAGCCAGACGCCGATCAAAATGTGGGAGGGGGGCCTGCTCGCTCCCACATTGGGTCTACGGCGTCATCAAAAACAGTTACAGCCCCAGCAGCGACAACATGATAAAAGTCGCAAACAACACAAAATGAGTCATCCCTTCAATGGCATTCGTCTCGCCATCGTTGAGGTTGATCGCGCTGACAATCAGCGTGATAAACACCATCACCGTCTGCACCGGCGTCATCGCCATCTGGAACGGCTGGCCGCTATAGAGCGCCATGGCTTCCATCACCGGCACCGTCAGGATCACCGTAGACAACGAAGCACCCAACGCGATATTCACCACCGACTGCATACGGTTGGCCAATGCAGCGCGCAATGCCGTCAGAATTTCTGGCGCGGCCGAGATAGCCGCCACCACAATCGCCGTGATCACCGGCGGCGCGCCCGTGCCTTCCAGGCCCAGATCCAGGGTTTTGGACATCACCTCGGCCAACGCGCCAATCACAATCACGCCAAACACCAACGTGCCTATCGAGAACGCGAGGTTAACGGGCGGTGTGTGTTCTTCTTCGGTTGATTTCTTGCGGCGTTTTTCCGGGTAGCTGTAGCTGAAGAAATAACTGTGTGGGCCTACCTGCATCCTCAGGAACAAGGTGTAGAGCACCACCATCGCGCCAATGGTGAAGGCCGAGTAAATTTTCCAATCGGCCTCGGGGATAAATTCCGGTACCACCATCGACACGCCCATGGCGGTGAGGATCATCACGCTGTAGGTGCGCGCTGAGTCATCGTTGTAGGACTGTTCCCCATGCTTGATGCCCCCCATCAAGGCGGCCAGGCCGAGAATACCGTTGATATCCAGCATCACCGCCGAGTAAATGGTATCGCGCACCAGGGTGGGCGATGGCTCGTTGCTCATCATGATCGCCAGGATCACCACTTCCACCAACACGGCCGCGAGGGTCAGGATCATGGTGCCGTAGGGGTCGCCAACCTTTTCTGCCAACTGCTCGGCGTGGTGGGCTACGCGCATTGAGGCCATTACGATAAACGCAATCAGCGCAGCACCGGCCAGCAGGGCCACCAGTTGCCCACTGTGGAGCATCCAGTGCTCCAGCGGATAAGCCGCAATGGCGGCAATCAGCGCCAGCAGCATGAATTTTTCTTGCTTGAGGTGTGTGAGCATTACGGGCCTTTTCGTGCAGCGAATCAGTCATTGATGGGGTACAGACTGCGCCAAGCCGCTAACGTTTCGTTACACCTTAGTTCACCTCACCCTTGCGTGAGTGACACAAATACTCTCCTGCTGGTCAGGTTTTGCCGATTATTTCAGCCATGGCCTGTAGAATGCCGCCATTGCACCTGATGAGATTTTAACTATGTACGATTGGCTCAACGCCCTGCCCAAGGCTGAACTGCACCTGCACCTGGAGGGTTCGCTGGAGCCTGAGTTGCTGTTCGCCCTGGCCGAGCGCAACAAGATTGCGCTGCCGTGGAACGACGTCGACACCCTGCGCAAGGCCTACGCCTTCAACAACCTGCAAGAGTTTCTCGACCTGTATTACAAAGGTGCCGATGTGCTACGCACGTCCCAGGATTTCTACGACCTGACCTGGGCCTACCTGCTGCGCTGCAAAGCCCAAAACGTGATCCACACCGAACCGTTCTTCGATCCACAAACCCACACCGACCGTGGCATCCCGTTCGAAGTCGTGCTGAACGGCATCGCCGCTGCGCTTAAAGATGGCGAGCAGCAACTGGGCATCACCAGCGGCTTGATCCTCAGCTTCCTGCGCCACCTGAGCGAAGCCGAAGCCGAGAAAACTCTCGACCAGGCCCTGCCGTTCCGTGACGCGTTCGTGGCCGTGGGCCTGGACAGCTCGGAAATGGGTCACCCGCCGAGCAAGTTCCAGCGCGTGTTCGACCGTGCCCGCCACGAAGGCTTCCTCACCGTCGCCCACGCCGGCGAAGAAGGCCCGCCCGAGTACATCTGGGAAGCGCTCGACCTGCTGAAAATCCAGCGTATCGACCACGGCGTGCGTGCCATTGAAGATGAACGCTTGATGCAGCGCATCATCGACGAACAGATCCCGCTGACGGTATGCCCGCTGTCCAACACCAAACTCTGCGTGTTCGACGACATGGCCCAGCACAACATCCTCGACATGCTCGAACGTGGCGTGAAAGTCACCGTGAACTCGGACGACCCGGCCTACTTCGGCGGTTATGTCACCGAGAACTTCCACGCGCTGCATACCTCCCTGGGCATGACCCAGGACCAGGCCAAACGCCTGGCGCAGAACAGCCTGGATGCGCGGCTCGTAAAGCCATAACCGGCCATCATTGAACGAATGCAGGCTAAATGTGGGAGGGGGCTTGCCCCCGATGGCGGTGGGTCAGTCACAGATGTGTTTACTGACACTCCCTCATCGGGAGCAAGCCCCCTCCCACATAGGTTTTGCGCTGACCTTTAGATTTGGGTGAGCTCTTCCAGCGTCTTGCCCTTGGTCTCCATCCCGAACACCCACACCACCAGCGCCGCCACGGCAAAGCACAACGCCCCCAAGGCAAATACCCCGCCCTGCCCGGTTATCGGAAATACCAACCCGGTCACCAACGGCCCCAGCAACGAGCCTACGCGGCCAATTGCTGACGCAAATCCGGAACCTGTAGCTCGCGCCGAAGTGGGATATAGCTCCGGCGTGTAGGTGTACAGCACCGCCCACATGCCAAACAGGAAAAACTGCATCAACAACCCGGAGGTGATCAGCAGGGCCACATTGCCGCCAAACACAGCACTTTGCCCATACAGAAACGCCATCACCCCGCCACCCAGCAGCGTCACGACGCACACCGGTTTACGCCCCCAGCGCTCGACCAGCCAGGCCGCCATCAAAAAGCCGGGGATCCCGCCCAGGGAAATGATCACCGTGTAATACACCGACTGGGTCACGGCGAAACCCGATTGCTGCAATAGCGCGCTCAACCACGACGTCAGCCCGTAGAACCCGAGCAAGGCAAAGAACCACACGCTCCAGATCATCATCGTGCGTTGGCGGTACTGCGCCGACCACAGCTGCTGGAACGCGGAAAAGAATGTACCCGGCGTACTCTCTACCCATGGCAGGGCCATCGGCTCCGGCAAATCGGCGCGGCCCAGGGAGTCGCGTACCTTCTGCTCGATACCCAGCAATACCTTGTCCGCCGCTTCGTGGCGCCCGGCCTGTTCCAGCCAACGCGGCGACTCTGGAATAAAGAAGCGGATGGCCAACACAAACACCGCCGGTACCGCCAACACCAGGAAGATGTCGCGCCAACCAATCACCGGCAGCAAAAAGTACGACAGCACCCCGGCGGCTACAAAGCCCAACGGCCAGAAACCATCCATCAACGCGATGTAACGCCCGCGCCGTTTGGCGGGAATCAACTCCGACAGCATCGACTGAGCAATAGGAAACTCCATGCCCATGCCAATACCCAACAGGATCCGAAACAACGTCAACGCCTCCACCGTCTGCGCCGTGGAGCACAGGTAACTGGCAACGCCCCACAACACGATGCTCCACTGAAACACCGGTTTGCGCCCAAAGCGATCCGCGAGCATTCCAGAAAGAGAAGCACCCACCACCATGCCGAAAAAACTCGAACTGGCCAGCAACCCGGCCTGGGCCGTGCTCAAGCCAAACTCGGTTTTGATCGAGCCCAACAGAAAGGTCATCATTGCCAAGTCCATGGAGTCGAAGAAAAACGCCAAGGCAATGATGATGAAGATGACTCGGTGGTAACCGCTGATGGGCAACCGTTCCAGCCGCTGTGCTGCGCTATAACCCTGCCTGACCATGCCGCATCCCCCCGTATGAAAAATCCCCCTTGGCGAGTGTGCGGCATCGTTTGTCCTGGCTATTGCTGGATGCGACCTGATTGCAGCTCTGAACGACGCGCTTAACGTGCCGCCAGCCGGCTGATCTCCCTGAGCCCTGCCTCGTTGACTGACAAGGCACGCGACTCGTTGATCACGCTGATCCAGTTGGCCTGCAGAAACAGCTGCATCAACCCCGCCCCCAATGCTCCGCCCAGATGCGGTTGCTGCTGGCTCCAGTCGAAACAGTCGCACACCAGCGGCGCTGCCAGGGCCTGGATAAAAATCCCCAGGTCCGCCAAATGCTGCGCGCCCTTGACCGTAACCTCGGTACGCTGCTCATGGCGCTCGAACCATCCGGCCTCAAGCATCCGTTGATACAACTGCGCCGCCAACTCGCCGCCGAGATGGCCGTGACACCAGCGGGCACGGCGCAACAACTGCGGTGCCATCAGTGCCGGCGGCAAGGCTTGCGGTGTGCTGCGCGCCGCGCTGGCCATGGTGGTGCTGGCCAGCGCATCAATGGCGGCACTCACATCCGCAGCCGCCACGCGAAACAAGCGCTTGCCACGTCGGGCCTCGGTCCGCAGCAAACCGCTGCCGGTCAGCCGCGCCAAATGGGCATTGGCCGACGCCGGCGACAACCCGGCCAGCGTTGCCAGCTCTTCTGAAGACTTCGCCGAACCGTCCATCAGGGCCCAGAGCATGGCCGTGCGTTTGGGCTCGGCAAGCAAGCTGGCGATCTGACTGATGCAAGGTGCTGCTTCCATGTATTCACTCCCTGTAAGACCATTTTTCTGCTGCGGTTGACGCCAAAGTATAGGTGCGCACGCAGCAGGTTCCGCGGCCTCCGACAGCTCGGATCAGGACAGGGTATGAGTGAAATTTCCGATCATTACGCAGGCTATTGCCCAGTCGCCGTTCGCCCCGGTCGTTGCGCCGTCAAGGTCGCACAGCGGGACACGAGCATCTCCCGCAGCAGATTGATGGGTTTGCTCAATTGCGCACGATGGGCACATAGCAAGTTGAGCGGTGTGCGCTCGCCCTGCAGCTGCGGCAGGATCAAACGCAAGCGCCCGGCCAGCACGTCGGTGCTGATATCCAACCAGGATTTGTAAGCGATGCCCATGCCCGCCACCGCCCAGCGCCGCACCACATCGGCGTCATCACTGAACCGGTCACCACTGACTGTCAGGCTCACGTGGCGCTTGCCGTCATAAAACCCCCAATGGTCATGCACCCGGCTGCCGAGCATGTACAGCAGGCAATTGTGCTGGGCCAGTTGCTCCAGATGCTGGGGTTCGCCATGCCGGGCGAGGTAGCTCGGCGCGGCGCACAGCACACGAATATTGTCCGGGGCGATGGGCAGAGCCACCAGGCTGGAATCTTCGGGTTCACCATAGCGCAGGGCTATGTCCACTGGCTGGCGGAACAGGTCGGCAATGCGATCGCCCAGCAACAGGCGCACGTTCAGTTGCGGGTGTTGCTGCTGGAACTCATCCAGCCACGGCAACAGCTGGTTGCGACCAAAATCCGACGGCGCCGACAATTGCAGCACGCCGCTCACATGATCCTGGCCACTGGCCAATAAGCGCCGGCCATCGTCCAGCGCACTTAATGACGCACGCGCATATTCCAGGAAGCCCTCGCCTTCGGCAGTCAGGCGCAGGCTGCGGGTGGAGCGCGCCAGCAAACGCGTGCCCAGCTGTTGTTCGATACGCTTGAGCGCGGCGCTGGCCACTGCCGGTGACAGGTCCATCACCCGTGCCGCCGCCGACAGGCTGCCCAGGTCCGCAGCACGTACAAACAACTGCAAATCATCAAAACGCAGCATGGAATTCCGCCAATTATCAAAATTTGGTTGAAACAGACTGCTGTTTTAGCCGCTTTTATCTGCGTAGGAAATAGCCAATCATCTGCCCATCCCGTTCTTAGCTATATCACTCAGACCTTTTACTGGAGCCCTCATGAAAGCCATTGCCTACTACACGTCATTGCCGATCAACGACCCAAAATCCCTGCAAGATATAGAGCTGCCGGAGCCCGTGGCCGGCCCGCGCGACCTGCTGGTGGAAGTCAAAGCCATCTCGGTCAACCCGGTGGACACCAAGGTGCGCCACAACGTCGCCCCGGAAAATGGCGACGCCAAGGTGTTGGGCTGGGACGTGGCCGGTGTGGTCAAGGCGGTCGGCAGCGATGTGACGCTGTTCAAAGCCGGTGACAAGGTGTTCTACGCCGGCTCCCTGGTGCGCCCAGGCGGCAACAGCGAACTGCATACGGTCGATGAACGCATCGTCGGCCATATGCCCAAAAGCCTGGGGTTTGCCGAAGCGGCCGCGCTGCCGTTGACCGCTATCACCGCGTGGGAGCTGCTGTTTGAACGTTTGCAAATACCCGAAGGCAAGGAAGATCACGGCCAGAGCCTGCTGATCGTCGGCGCTGCCGGCGGCGTGGGGTCGATCCTGACCCAACTGGCCAACCAACTCACGGCGCTGAAAGTCATCGGTACCGCCTCGCGCCCCGAGACTCAGGAATGGGCCAAAGCCTTGGGCGCCCACGTAGTGATCGACCACAGCCAGCCGCTGAGCGAAGCGCTGAAACAGGCAGGCCTTGGGCAAGTGACCCACGTCGCCAGCCTGACCCAAACCGAGCATCACCTGGATCAACTGGTGGAAGCGCTGCAACCCCAAGGCAAGCTGGCGTTGATCGACGACCCCAAGGCGCTGGATGTAAGCAAGCTCAAGCGCAAGAGCCTGTCGCTGCACTGGGAGTTCATGTACACCCGCTCGATGTTCGAGACGCCCGACATGATCGAGCAGCACAACCTGCTTAACCGCGTGGCCGATCTGATCGACGCCGGCACCCTGAAAACCACGGTGGGCGAGCATTTCGGTGTGATCAATGCAGCCAATGTGCGCCGTGCCCACGCGCTGCTGGAAAGCGGCAAGGCCAAGGGCAAGATCGTGCTGGAAGGGTTCTGAAAAAACGACTGTCAGTGTCGTCCGTTATTCATGTAAGTAATGGACGACACCATTAGTCTGAGAGTTGACCCTTGTCATATTTTTAAGGGGATTCGGGTTTATATTGGCCGCCTTTGCCACGAGTCTTTTACGCGAGGAAGTCAGCAATGAAGATCCTGATAAAAGCGTCAGCAAAATCCCCAGGTAGCCAATGGCAGGTTCGTCTCGACGGCGAAGCCATCACCTTCCGCAGTGAAGCCGAGGCCCGCGCCTTCGTTGACACCCTGCAAGCGCGGATACAGGCCCCCCACCGTTTCCCCCTCGTCCAGCAGCGCTCTGCCGCTGGCTGACCCGTCTATCAGACCTGCGCCTGCGTGGCCCTTGCCCGTTGCAGGCGCTGGGTCGACATTGCAATCGTTACCGCCAGCACGCCGCACAAGCTGATGACCATGGCCATCGGCATCGCCGTACCATCATGCAACACGCCGACCAGCGACGCCGCACCCGCCGCCACGCCGAACTGGATACACCCGAGCAACGCCGAGGCACTGCCCGCCCGTGCGCCTTGCCCGCTCATGGCACAGGCCGAGGTGTTCGGCAAAATGCAGCCCAGGCTGGCGATGCAGATAAACAGCGGCACCAGCAACGGCCACAGCGCCTCAGTACGCAGCGCGGCAATCCCCAGCAGCGTCAACGCTGCCGCCACGTAGACCCACACCGTACGCGACAGCAAAAACGCCGGGCCACGCTTGGCCAGCAACCGCGCATTCAACTGCGCCACCAGGATAAAGCCGGCTGCGTTGGAACCGAACAGCCAGCCGTAATGCTCGGCAGGCACGCCGTAGAGTTTGATAAATACGAAGGGGGAGCCGGCGATGTAGGCAAACATCCCGGCAATCGAGATGCCGCCAGTCAAGGCATAGCCCAGGTACACGCGGTCCGACAACAGCGAGCCGTAGCGGCGCAACGAACCAGACAATGGCTGGCGCGGCTGATCGGCCGGGAAGGTTTCCGGCAACCCGACTGCCACGGCAATAGCCGCCATCACGCTGAACAACGACAGTGCCAGGAAAATCGATTGCCAGCCCCACACCCCGACCATCAGCCCACCCGCCAATGGCGCAAGGATCGGCGCCAGGCCGGTGACCAGCATCAGTTGCGAATACACCTTGGCCGAGCCCACCGCGTCGCACTTGTCACTGACCACCGCCCGGGAAATCACCATGCCTGCACAACCGCCAAGGGCCTGCACGAAACGCGCGCCGATCAGCCACTCCAGCGACGGCGCGTAGGCACAGGCGAAGGATGCGAGGGTAAACAAGGTGACGCCGCTGAGCAGCGGCACGCGCCGACCGAAACGGTCAGCCAGCGGGCCGTAGATCAATTGACCGATAGCCAGGCCGGCGAAATACACCGCCAAGGTTAACTGGATATGTTTTTCGTCAGTGGCAAAGGCCGTGGCCATGGCCGGAAAGCCCGGCAGGTAGAAGTCGATCGCCAACGGCGCGAAGGCGCTCAAGGCGCCCAGAATCAGGATTATGCGAAGGTTCATCAGACACCCAAGTGAGTCGGCAGCTCGACAGTCTAGCCGCGCTTGGGTGCCGTGAACATTACGTTAGGTCGCTAACGATCAGAAAAAATCACGCCAGTTTGGCGGTGTAGCCCTCCTCGGTGATCAGTTGGATGACCTTATCCGAGGGCAGACTGCTTGCCACGCGCACTTCTTTAGCGCCCAAATCTACTTCGACACTCGCTGCCGGGTCCTGGCTCTGTACCGCCTGGGTCACCGCTTTAACGCAATGGCCACAGGTCATTCCTTCAACGCTGAATATTTGCATGACATGACTCCTTTGATGAGGTTGAACCCAGTCTCAAGCTTGCCATGATGGCAAGGTCAAGTTTCAAAAAAATCGGCCGGGCTGGTATTCGCAGGCGACGTCGGCCAAGCTTCAACTTTCCTCGCTGTGAACCATGGAGCATTCGCCATGCGCTGGTCGTTTTTTGCCCTTGCCGGCCTGATGAGCTTGTCTGCCGCTGCGCCCCAGGCTCTCGCCGCTGAAGATTATGCGGTGCTGATCATTTCCCGCGAACGCCTGGAAGTACCCACCAATTGCGAAATTGGCCTGTATCTTCAGGACCAACTGGCCGGACGCCTGTTCCAGGAACAAGCCACCTCGTTCAATCTGCCCGCAGGTAACGTGTCGCTGCGCCTCAAGCTATTGCCAGGCCAGTCCCCGGGCTGCCAGCCAGGGATGCTGGCGCCGGCGGCGCAGAACATTACGTTGAAAGCCGGTGATGTCCGCAAATTGCGTATTGCCCAGGGCCAGGACGGCATGTACCTCAAACCTGCCGCATTGGAATACTGAAGACGCTTGACCTTCCCCACAGGTTAAGGTTGATCCTAGTGGCAACTTCTTCTGGAGGACTGCCCCATGAATGGATCCACCACATTTGACTTGCCCATCGGCGGCATGACCTGCGCCAGCTGTGCCGGCCGCGTCGAACGCGCGCTGGGCAAGGTGCCGGGGGTGCAACGCGTGAGCGTCAACCTGGCCAACGAACGCGCCCATATCGAAGTGCTCGGCCCGATGGATGCCAGCGTGTTGATCGCCGCAGTCGACAAGGCCGGCTACACCGCCACCCTGCCACAAAGCGAAACCGCCACCGAAGCCGACCAGGCCGGGCGCCTGCGCCGCGAACGCTGGGCGCTGGTGGCGGGGATTGTGCTGGCGCTGCCCCTGGTGCTGCCGATGCTGGTAGAACCCTTCGGCCTGCACTGGATGCTCCCGGCCTGGATACAGTTCGCCCTGGCCACACCGGTGCAATTTATTCTGGGTGCCCGCTTTTACGTCGCCGCGTGGAAAGCCGTACGCGCCGGCGCCGGCAACATGGACCTGCTGGTGGCGATCGGCACCAGCGCCGGCTACGGCCTGAGTATCTATGAATGGCTCACCGCCGCCCCCGGCGTGACGCCGCACCTGTACTTCGAAGCCTCAGCGGTGGTCATCGCTCTGGTGCTGCTGGGCAAATACCTGGAAAGCCGCGCCAAGCGCCAGACCGCCAGCGCCATCCGCGCCCTTGAAGCCTTGCGTCCGGAACGGGCGATCCGCGTGCTGGATGGCCGCGAAGAAGACGTCGCGATCAATGCCTTGAAGCACGGTGACCTGGTGCTGGTCAAACCCGGCGAACGCTTCCCGGTAGACGGCGAGGTGGTGGAAGGCCAAAGCCATGCCGATGAAGCGCTGATCAGCGGCGAAAGCCTTCCGGTGCCGAAACAGCCCGGCGACCCGGTCACCGGTGGAGCCATCAACGGTGAAGGCCGTTTGCTGGTGCGCACCCTGGCCCTGGGCGCGGAGAGCGTGCTGGCGCGCATCATCCGCCTGGTCGAAGACGCCCAGGCCGCCAAGGCACCGATCCAGAAACTGGTGGATAAAGTCAGCCAGGTGTTCGTACCGGCCGTGTTGGTATTGGCACTGATCACCGTAGTGGGCTGGTGGTTGTATGGCGCATCGCTGGAAACCGCGATCATCAATGCGGTCGCCGTGCTGGTGATCGCCTGCCCTTGTGCCCTGGGCCTGGCCACGCCGACCGCGATCATGGCCGGCACCGGCGTCGCAGCACGCCACGGTATTCTGATCAAGGATGCCGAAGCCCTGGAACGCGCCCATGCCGTGAGCGCCGTGGTGTTCGACAAGACCGGCACCCTGACCTCCGGCGCACCGAAAATTGCGCACCTGGCGGCGGTAGACGGCGACGAAGCCCTCTTATTGCAACAGGCCGGCGCCTTGCAACGCGGCAGTGAACACCCGCTGGCCAAAGCCGTGCTGGATGCCTGCCAAGAGAAAGGTCTGGACGTGGCCGATGTGAGCGCCAGCCAATCCCTGACCGGACGCGGCATTGCCGGTACGCTGGACGGTCGCCCACTGGCGCTTGGCAATCGACGCCTGCTGGAGGAAACCGGTCTGGACGCAGGCGATTTGGCTCAGCGTGCCAAGGAATGGGAAGCCGAAGGCCGCACCTTGTCCTGGCTGATCGAGCAAGGTGCGCAACCGCGTGTGCTGGGCCTGTTTGCGTTTGGCGACACCCTCAAGCCCGGCGCACTTGAGGCGGTGCAACAACTCAAGGCGCAGCACATCAGCAGCCACCTGATTACCGGCGATAACCACGGCAGTGCACGGGTCGTTGCGCAGGCGTTGGGGATCGATGACGTGCACGCCGAAGTGCTGCCGGCTTACAAAGCTGCCGCCGTTGCCGAGCTGAAAAAAACCGGGGTGGTGGCCATGGTGGGCGACGGTATCAATGATGCCCCGGCGCTGGCCGCTGCCGATATCGGCATTGCCATGGGCGGCGGCACCGACGTGGCCATGCACGCCGCCGGTATCACCCTGATGCGCGGCGACCCGCGCCTGGTGCCGGCCGCGCTGGAGATCAGCCGCAAGACTTATGCAAAAATTCGACAGAATCTGTTCTGGGCCTTTGTGTATAACTTGATCGGCATTCCCCTGGCCGCCTTCGGCCTGCTCAACCCGGTACTGGCTGGGGCTGCCATGGCCTTGTCCAGCGTCAGCGTGGTGAGCAATGCACTGCTGTTGAAAACCTGGAAACCCAAGGACCTGGAGGATCAACGCCCATGAACATCGGCCAAGCCGCCCGCACCAGCGGGCTGAGTGCAAAGATGATTCGCTACTACGAATCCATCGGCCTGCTGAAAACGGCCCATCGCACCGATAGCGGCTACCGTGTGTATGGCCACGACGACCTGCACACCCTGACGTTTATCAAGCGCTCGCGGGACCTGGGGTTTTCGTTGGAAGAGGTCGGCAAGCTGCTGACCTTGTGGGAAGACCGGCAGCGGGCCAGCGCCGACGTAAAAGCCCTGGCGCGCCAGCACATAGACGAGCTCAACCACAAGATTCGCGAGTTGGGGCAACTGCGCGACACCCTGCAGG
The DNA here is from genome assembly GCF_020790195.1 of Pseudomonas sp. HN8-3. Taxonomy (NCBI): domain Bacteria; kingdom Pseudomonadati; phylum Pseudomonadota; class Gammaproteobacteria; order Pseudomonadales; family Pseudomonadaceae; genus Pseudomonas; species Pseudomonas sp. HN8-3. The sequence goes on along the minus strand of NZ_CP086206.1, from coordinate 740,800 downwards.
ACCTGATGGAGCACTGCCAGGGCGATCATCGGCCCGATTGCCCGATACTCAAGGAGTTGGCGGCGGGGAACTGCTGTGCCTGATGCTCTAACTGGCTACACGCAAATCCAAATGTGGGAGGGGGCTTGCTCCCGACGAGGGAGTGTCAGTCAACACATCTGTCGCTGACACACCGCCATCGGGAGCAAGCCCCCTCCCACATTTTGATCTTCATTTACCCGAAGATCATTGCATCCAGGGCGGCGGCGGTGGCTCGTCCGGCACTTTGCTCGGTGGCGCATCGTCTGCCGCGCGAATCGCCTGGCGACGCTCTTCATCCAGCCGCGCCGCTTCGATTTCGCGGATCACACCGCCTACGTCCGCCAGCTCTTCCGGTTCGTCGAACTCACCGGTCAACACACTGGCCGGGTGCAAGGTGCCGGCTTCGTACAGCGCCCACATTTCCTTGGCGTACTTGGTCTTCTTCAGCTCCGGGGCAAAGCGTCCAAAGTAGGAAGCCATGTTGCCCACGTCCCGCTCCAGCATGTTGAAGGCGTGGTTGTTGCCCGCCGCATCCACTGCCTGGGGCAGGTCGATGATCACCGGGCCCGTCGGCGTAAGCAGTACGTTGAACTCGGACAGGTCACCATGCACCAGGCCGGTGCACAACATCAGCACGATCTGCGAGATCAGAAAGGCGTGGTACTCGCGCGCCTGGTCTGGCTCCAGCACCACGTCATTCAGGCGCGGCGCTGCATCACCGTACTCGTCGGCCACCAGCTCCATCAACAGCACGCCTTCAAGGAAGTCGTACGGCTTGGGCACGCGAACGCCCGCACCGGCGAGGCGGAACAGCGCCGCCACTTCGGCGTTCTGCCAGGCATCTTCGGTTTCTTTCTTGCCGAACTTGGAGCCCTTGGCCATGGCCCGGGCCTGGCGGCTGTTACGGACCTTTCGGCCTTCCTGGTATTCGGCCGCCTGACGAAAACTTCGTTTGTTCGCCTCCTTGTAAACCTTCGCGCAACGCAATTCGTTGCCGCAGCGCACCACATAAACAGCTGCTTCTTTACCACTCATGAGTGGGCGCAGCACTTCGTCGACCAGACCGTCTTCGATCAGGGGTTCAATGCGTTTAGGAGTCTTCATCAGCTTTTATTGTGGGTCCTGTATTACCAAACACGCGTGTGGCACTCGTTATACGGCAATCAGCTCGCCGGTGGGAGAGGCTACCGACCTCTGACCCCTTCAGAATGCATGCAATGGGCCAATTTTTTTGGCAATCAGCGTTCGATAATCGCTGTCACCCCTTGGCCGCCAGCAGCACAGATCGAAATCAACCCCCGCCCTTTGCCCGCCGCATCCAGCAACTTGGCGAGGTTGGCAACGATGCGCCCGCCGGTAGCGGCAAATGGATGGCCTGCCGCCAAAGAACTGCCCTTGACGTTGAGCCGGCTGAGATCGATAGCCCCCAACGGAGCATCCAGGCCCAGGCGCGTCTTGCAGTAATCGGCGTCTTCCCACGCCTTGAGCGTGCACAACACCTGGGCAGCAAAGGCTTCGTGGATCTCGTAGTAATCAAAATCCTGCAAGGTCAGGCCATTGCGGGCCAGCAAGCGCGGCACCGCATACACCGGCGCCATCAACAGGCCCTCGGCACCGTTGACGAAATCCACCGCCGCCGCTTCGCCATCACGCAGGTACGCAAGGATCGGCAGCCCCCGCTCCTTGGCCCACGCTTCACTGCCCAGCAGCACCAGGGAGGCACCATCGGTCAGCGGCGTAGAGTTGCCGGCGGTCAGCGTGCCCTTTTCGCTACGCTCGAAGGCCGGCTTGAGGGCGGCGAGTTTTTCCAGGGTCAGGTCCGGGCGCAGGTTGTTGTCACGGGTGAGGCCGAGAAACGGCGTGAGCAAATCGTTGTGCCAGCCTTCGGCGTAAGACGCGGCCATCTTTTGATGACTCTCCAGCGCCAGCTGGTCTTGGTCGGCACGCGGGATCTGCCAGGTCTGGGCCATCAGTTCGCAGTGTTGGCCCATGGACAGCCCAGTGCGCGGTTCGCCATTGCGCGGCAGTTCCGGCTTGAGGTGCTGGGGACGAAGTTGTAACAGAATTTTTAATTTGTCTGCCATGGATTTGCTGCGGTTGGCTTTGAGTAGCAGCTTGCGTAGCCCTTCATTCACGCCAATCGGTGCATCGGACGTGGTGTCCACCCCGCCGGCAATGCCGCATTCGATCTGGCCCAGCGCGATTTTGTTAGCCACCAGCAACGCCGCTTCCAGACCGGTGCCACAGGCTTGCTGGATGTCGTACGCGGGGGTCTGCGGCGACAACCGCGAGCCGAGCACGCATTCGCGCGTCAGGTTGAAATCGCGGGAATGCTTGAGCACCGCGCCGGCGGCCACCTCGCCCATGCGCAGGCCATGCAGGTTGTAGCGCTCGATCAGGCCCTCCAGGGCGGCCGTGAGCATCGCCTGGTTACTCGCCGTGGCGTAAGGGCCATTGGAACGGGCGAAAGGAATGCGGTTACCGCCAATGATCGCCACTCGGCGCAATTGAGTCATGAAAAGCTCCCTCTGTCGGTTATGGGCTTGATCACTGAGCCTAGTCGAACGACTGCTACCCTGGGATGGTCAACCCTTTGAACCCCAGCCTTCGGAGAGCGTTCCATGTCTGACCGTTATATCGACTTCGCCAACTCAAGCCTCGGCCATCGCCTGGTCGCCGCCATTGGCCTGCCGTCACCGGTACGCCTGGAACGCTGGCAAGCCGGACGCCTGCGCCCGGTCGAAGGCGCACTGTTGCTGGGCGGCGGCGCATTGACGAGCAAGGTGCTGGCGTTTGCCAATCGGCTCACCGACGCCATCTACAGCTACGGCGCAGAAGCCTCGACGGCATCCGCGTGGATTCCCGGGCACGGCCCCAAGCTCAAGGCGGTGGTGTTCGACGCCAGTGACTTGAAGCACACCGACCAACTCAAGCAACTGCGTGAGTTCTTCCAGCCATTGCTGAAAAACCTAGACCATAGCGCGCACCTGGTGATCCTCGGCCGTGCGCCGGAAAGCCTCAGCGACCCGTTTGCCGCCAGCGTCCAGCGCGCCCTGGAAGGCTTCAGCCGCTCGCTGGCCAAGGAACTGCGCAGCGGTGGCGTGTTGCAGTTGCTGTATGTGGGTGACGGGGCCGAGGACCAATTAGAGGGCGCGCTGCGGTTTTTCCTCTCGCCCAAAAGCGCTTACATTTCTGGCCAAGTCATTCGCCTGTCAGCCTGCGACACCCCGGTCGAAGACTGGACGCGCCCGCTGGCGGGGCGCAAGGCGCTGGTCACTGGCGCCGCCCGGGGCATCGGTGCGTCCATCGCCGAAACCCTGGCCCGCGACGGTGCCGAGGTGATTTTGCTCGATGTGCCCCAGGCCAAGGCCGACCTCGAAGCCCTGGCCGCACGCCTGAATGCGCGTACGGTGGTGCTGGATATCTGCGCCGAAGACGCCGCCAGCCAGTTGGTCGAACACTTGCCCGACGGGCTCGATATCCTGGTGCACAACGCCGGCATCACCCGTGACAAAACCCTGGCCAACATGACGCCCGAATACTGGGACGCAGTGCTGGCGGTGAATCTCAATGCTCCGCAAGTGCTGACCAAGGCCCTGCTCGACAGCGGCACTCTGCACGACAACGCACGGGTCGTGCTGCTGGCGTCCATCAGTGGCATCGCCGGCAATCGTGGGCAAACCAACTATGCCGCGAGCAAGGCCGGTTTGATCGGCCTGGCCCAGGCATGGGCGCCCCTTTTGAAGCAACGCGGGATCAGCATCAACGCCGTGGCGCCGGGCTTTATCGAAACCCAGATGACCGCACACATCCCGTTTGCCCTGCGTGAGGCCGGGCGACGCATGAGTTCGCTTGGCCAGGGTGGCATGCCACAGGACGTGGCCGAAGCCGTGGCCTGGCTCGGCCAGCCGGGCTCCGGTGCCGTCAGCGGCCAGGCGCTGCGTGTGTGTGGGCAAAGTCTTCTGGGAGCATAAGCATGCAATGGCAAACCTTGGACAGCACACCGTCGCTACTCCCGCTGTACTGGCGTGCGGCACTCAAGCGCAAGATCACCGGCAGCACGTTGCCCGAACGCGGCTGGCGCTGTCGGGTCAGCGTCGATCCCAAGGCCGTCGCGGCGTACCGCAAGGTCTGCGGGTTCACCGACAGCCCGATGCTGCCAGCGACTTACCCGCACATCCTGGCGTTCGGTCTGCAACTGCAACTGCTGACCGACAAGGCGTTTCCGTTTCCGCTGTTGGGGCTGGTCCACCTGAGCAATCGCATCCGCATTCACCGGCCTCTGGGCGGCGTGGGAGAGCTGAGCATCGGTGTGTACGCGCACAACCTACAGCCCCACGCCAAGGGCGCGACCTTTGACATTGCGACCGTGGTCGAAGATGCCCTTGGACTGCTATGGGAAGCCGAAAGCCAGATGCTCTGTCGTAGCGTAAAGCTTGAAGGCGAATCGCTGAATAACAGCGTGCACGTCCCAGGGCCGCTCAACGAACTGACCCGCTGGAAAGCGCCCACCGATATCGGTCGCCGCTATGCCCGCGTGTCCGGCGATTACAACCCCATCCATCTCAGTGCGCCGACGGCCAAGCTGTTCGGTTTTCCCCAAGCCATCGCCCATGGGCTGTGGAACAAGGCCCGCACGCTCGCGGCGCTGGGAGAACACCTGCCGGCCGCCAATATTGAAATCAATGTCGAGTTCAGGAAACCCGTGTGCCTGCCCGGTGAAGTGATATTGATGAGCAGCGCAGCCGGTTCCAGTGGCGAGTTGGAACTTAAAGGGCCGGGCGGCATTGAGCATATGTTCGGAAAGTGGCAGCCGATCGCCTGAAAAAACCGATTAATTGTATATATACACCCAAAGTTATAGCGGACCTTACGAGGTCCGCTTATTTATTCAACCTTTTGATTTACATCACCTAAATTTCAGTAAGCATCCTTGCCATACACCCTTTGTATTAGTCGCTAAGTTGACCGATGCCTAGGGTATATAAATTGTTAATACCAAGTTGAGCGTTGTGCGAAAGAGTGCCATGGCCTGAGATAGAACCACGGACAAATCTATTGCTGCCCCAAGAAGTAGCGAAGGTTTGAAACAACCCAGGTTGTACCAGGTGCAAGGAACTCAATCATGAAAACTCAAGTCGTGTTGTGGAAAGCAAGTACCGCGTTGGCCCTGATTCTGGCAATGAGCCTCGGCGGCTGCAGCAGTGGTGGCGGCGGGCATAAATCCAGCGTGGCGGCGTCATCGCCGGATGCTGGTGCAGGTGCGGGCACAGGTGACGGCGGCACGGGTGGCGGCACTGGCGGGACTGGTGGTGGCACTGGCGGCGGTACTGGCGGCACTGACGGTGGGACTGGCGGAACCGGCGGCGGAACCGGCGGCACTGACGGTGGCACTGGTGGAACCGGCGGCGGCACGGGCGGCACTGACGGTGGCACTGGTGGCACGGGCGGCGGCACGGGCGGCACTGACGGTGGCACTGGTGGGACCGGCGGTGGCACGGGCGGCACTGACGGTGGCACTGGTGGGACCGGCGGTGGCACTGGCGGCACAGGCGGCGGCACTGGTGGGACCGGCGGTGGCACTGGCGGCACAGGCGGCACTGGTGGGACCGGCGGTGGTACTGGCGGCACAGGTGGCGGCACCGGCGGGACGGGTGGTGGCACTGGCGGCGGAACAGGTTCGACAACCACCCCACTGATCACTGGCCAGATCGCCGGCACCCTCGGCACCACCGTAGGCAATGTAGGCACAGCGGTGGGTGATCTCGGCGGCACCCTGACCGCGGTTCCGATCGTAGGCACAACAGCAGGCGGGCTGGTCACCTCGGTCGGCACGGCTGTCAACACCATCGGCACCGGAGTCACAACAGGCTTGGGTTCCCTGGGGACCAGCAGCAACTCGCTGGGCATTACGGTCGCAGGTGTCGGCGGCGGCGTTGCTGACTTGGGCAGCGGCCTTTCGACCACCGGCCAATCACTGTCGACCACCCTCGGCGGTGTACCCGTCGTCGGCGGCCTGACAGGTGGCGTAGGCACTGCAGTCGGCGGCGTAGTGGATAAAGTCGGCACTACGGTAACCATGCTCGGCGATACCCTCAGTACCGCCAGCACCACCGGCCCATTGGGCTCGTTGACCAACACCCTCGGCGGCAAAGTAGTGGTGCCTGTGGTATCGCTGGTGGAAAACACCACCGGCAACCTCGGTACGGCAACCGGCCTGGGCACTCCAGTCAATGGCCTGCTGGATAAAGTCGGCTCGACGGTCACCAGCCTGGGGACTCAAGTCGCCAGTACTGGCGGTACCGGCAACCCTGTCACTACCGTGGTCGGCAGCGTGCTGACTGGCGTTGGCGGCACGCTCGACAAGTCTGGCGGCTATGTCGCCCCAACCGGTGGCACCGCAGCTCCCGGCATTCCAGAACTGGTCGGCGGCCTGGTCAGCAACGTCGGTACCGGCCTGAATGTCGGCAACACCAACGGCACGGTCAGTGCAGCGGGTGTAACCGGTGGCGCGCTGGGCAACACCATCGCTTCGGTAGGGACTGTGCTGGGTGGTACAGGTGTCGCCAACACAGGCGCCACGGCACCGGTCGCCGCCGTGGCAACCAATGTCGGCGCCGCGCTTAACCCGGTCACATCCGGCGTCACCGCGCTGACGCAAAACATTGGTACTACCACTGGCGTTGGCGCTCCGGTCAACGGGCTGGTGACGCAAGTGGGAGGGGCAGTCAGCAGCGTAGGCACCAACCTGACTGCCGCCAATGCAAACCCGATCACCAACGCAGTGGGCACCACCGTAACGGCTGTCGGCAACACTGTAGGTTCGGTGGGTGGCTTGGTCACCGGCGGCACTACCGGCACCAGCGGTGGCCTGCTCGGTGGCTTGAACATCGGCGCCACCACCACGACCACAGGCACTGCCACAACCACCGGCGGCACTACAGCCACTGGCGGTCTGGGCGGTTTGTTGAACGGCCTGACCGGCAAATAGAAATGCACCTGGCCGATTAGACGGCCTCCCCTACAGCGCCTACGCTTGGTTGAGACGAGAGACCCTAAATAAGTCTCTCGTCTTTTTTATGGGCGACGCCTTGTGTGATGAGCCGCCACCCTCCCGAACCGAGTCCCAGAACCCGGCGGGCCCGAAGCGCTGCTGCAGTTGACCATGGAGTGTCCTATGCGCGTATTAACGCCGTTGTTAATGCTAACCCTCAGCGCTTACGCCCAGGCCGAGCCCCTTCCCAGCTTTTTGAACAGCAATGACACCGTGCGCACCTTGCCCGTACCCAACCTGCCCGCCGATGCCTATCGACCGGCCACGCCACAAACCCAAGTGCCTGAAGCACCGCCGACTGCCGGCCAGCCCCTGTTGATGGACACCAAGGTCACCATTCGCAAGCTGCAGATCGAAGGCGGCACCATTTACCCGCTGACCGAGACGGCCCAAGTCTACGCACCGCTGATTGGCCGTGAGACCAACCTCGCGCAATTGATCGAAGCAACCCGTGGCATCACCCGCCGCTACCAGGAGGACGGCTACCTGTTGTCCTACGCGTTCCTGCCACAGCAGAATTTCGAAAACGGCCTGGTCCGCGTTGTTTTGGTGGAGGGTTACATCAAGGACTACCAGCAAACCGGCGACATCGGCTCGGTGTCGGCCTACGTCGACAAACTGGCGAAAAAACTGTTGGCCGAACGCCCGCTGACGCGCAAGACCTTCGAGCGCTACACCACGCTGATGAGCCGCATTCCCGGCCTGACCGTACAAGCCCAGGTGCCACCGCCCGGCACCACCGATGGCGCCACGCACATGCAGATCCAGGCCAGCCGCAAACCTTTCACCACCAGCATGAGCCTGGTGCAGAAAAGCCGTGGCGGTACGCAAGCCTTGCTCAGCGCCACCAGCAATTCGCAAACGTTCATGGGCGAACAACTGACCGTCAGCGGCCTGTTCCCGCCCGGCGAGGACAAAGAGCATTACTACCGTGTGGACTACAACCAGTTCATCAATGCCGAGGGCACCCAACTGGCACTCGCTGCCGAACGTTACCGCGCCGACCCCAACAGCAGCGTGCAACTGGACGGCGGCTTCGAGCTCAAGCCGCACCAGTCGATCGATCGCTATTCCATCGGCCTGAGCCACCCGTTTATCGCCTCTCCCACCGAGTCATTGAGCCTGGGCACACGCCTGTACGTGGTGGACCAGACCACCCGTTACAAGCTGGTGGGCTACCCGCTGAGTTTCGACATCGAATCCAACCTGCGCGCCCTCGCCTTCGAGGGTGATTGGCGCAAGGCCGACGCACGCCGGTTACGCATCATCAGCGGCGGCCTGTACCAAGGCATCGACGGTTTGGGCGCCAAGGCGCGCAGTGACCTGGACGTGGCAAAACCCGACCTCGATTTCTTCCGCCTGCGCCTCTCCGGCGTGCAAAGCGACAAGTTCTTCGACAACTGGCAAGGCGTGCTCTCAGGTGCGTTGTACTGGAGCAACAACACCTTGCCCGACAGCGAACGCGCCACCTTCGGCGGGCAAAACTTCGGGCGTGGCTATCCTGATGATCAAGGCTCGGGCGACAAGGGCTGGGGGGTGGCGTACGAGGTCAACTACAGCTTCAACCGTGCTGGCAACTGGGTGAAGGTTTTGCAACCCTACGTGGTGCTCGACCGCGCCAAGACCTGGTTCAACGACCTGCCGGTCAAGGCCAGCGACATGTCTTCGGCGGCAGTGGGGTTACGCTTTGGCGATAACAAGTACTACAACATCGCCCTGGAGGCGGCCAAGCCGATGTCGGATATCGCCCTGGACAGTTTTAACCGCAGGCCACGGTATACGCTGAGTTTCAGTTATCAGCTTTGAGGAGCTTGATGCCTTGATCATTTGTTGGATCAGACTCGGTGAACATGTGGGAGGGGCGGTGCGACGATTCGACTTGCTCCCGATGGCGGCCTCAGGGCCGACCAGGATGTTGGATTAGACCGAGTACATATCCGTTATTTAGGTAACGGCCACTATTGGTTCCGCTTTTACAGCGGGTCACTTTTGGAAAAGAGCCCGGAATGCCGGCCCAGCCAAAAGTAACCAAAAGGGCTCTTGCCCCACCACTCGGCACCTCGCTTAGGCTCGGTGTGCCCGTAATCCGCCATGGATTTGGGGGGCCGCCGCCACGCGCCATCCATGGCGCGGGGCGGCTAAACCGGCATCCCTGCCGGTTTACCCCCCAAATCCCTGTCGAATTCCGGCCAGCGTGGTTTAACGGGGCGCCTCAGATCAAAAGCAGATCAAGAGCGGCTCGCTTCGCATCGTAGTTACCGTAGGGGGCTGCGAACTGAATTTGTGTAGATACCCATGCCACGATGAGGGAGTGTCAGCAAATGCATTTTTGCCTGACCCACCGCTATCGGGGGCAAGTCGAATCGTCGCACCGCCCCTCCCACATTTTGACCGAGGTGTATTAGTTCAATACCTGTCAGTTGTCAGGCAGCACTCGCATTTGATCCATCGATCAATGAGGCTTCGAGGGGGGAAACAAGTTATCCAGCGTATCAATCAACCGCACCAGATAGATCGGCTTGCGAAATAGATCCAGCACCTGCAAGCGCAGCATATCGCTGACATCATCCATCTCGGCATGACCGGACATCACGATCACAGGCAAATGCGAGCGAGAGGTATGTTCGCGCAGGCGCTTGATCAAGGAGATACCACTTTCCTCAGGCATACGCAGGTCGGTGATAACCAGGGCGATATCGGGATTAAGTGTCAGTTCTTGCAGGGCAAAAGTAACGGACGTGGCGGTAAAGCAGACGAATCCCTCGTTTTCGAGGGATTCGGCCAACTCGATCAGCGCATCCTCCTCGTCGTCCACCAATAGGATTTTTTGGCGGGATGACGAGGGGTTGCTCATGGGCAGTACCTGTTAAAAAGAATCACCGGAACGAAAACGTACAGCAGTTACGGTTAAGGCGCAGCTGGCAGCGCATCAGACACTTGCTTAAAGATGCCTTTTATCTTATCGCCAAGCCCAGTACCAATGCCGACGATAACCAACGCCACTATCGCCACAATAATCACATATTCAATAGCCGACGCCCCCTCTCTGCGACGCAGAAATAACTGGGCATGAATGTACAACTTCAAGAACAGGTCAAGGATCATAGGAAGATCTCCTTCATGCGCCACAAAGCGCCGTTACAGCTGGCCCGCACAATGATTGCCGTGTGCCACTAGAGCATTGTCAAGAAATTTAACACTCACAACTGTAAGAACGCATTAATCACAAAGTATTAGTCGCCGCAAACACGCCGCACATCCTGCATTTACAGGACCACCCTTGAACCTCAGATAATTTTTTCGTTCGGTAATGGCATTTTGTCCTAGCTGAGCTACCTTCAAATAGCCAAATCGTTAGTTGTTCATCACAGCCAAGTTGCGAATTTAACTCGTTTGAAGTAACGGGAAAAAAGCCGTGCAACAGGATAGGGAGAGCCGTCATGAACAGTCGCATCAGCATGGTCCTGGCTGGCTTGCTGCTTGTTGGGGCTTTGATTGCAGGGTATTGGGGCCTGGTGCTTAGCCGTTCTCCAGTGCCAGTGGCGGCCCCATCACCAGAACCTGTCATTTCCGTTGAAAAAACCGTCGCCGTCGTCGAGGACCAGACCCGCCAGCCGGTGGTGGTGCTGGTACACGCGGTGCCGCCTTTCGTCGCTCTCACTGCCGCCGATGTGGCGGTGGAAAAACTGCGCACCGTCCCGGCCGGGAGCCTCACTAGTCTCGACCAGGCCATCGGCCGCGCGCCTTTGCGTGCCCTGGGTGCCGGCACCTGGCTGAACGAAGAAAGCTTCACCGCCGGCGGCCCCCTGGCCCGCATGATCCGGGCGAATGAACGTGCCCTGGCCGTGGCTGTCGATGAAGTCATCGGGGCCGGTGGCCAGTTGAGCCCCGGCGATTACGTCGATGTGTTGCTGTTCCTGCGCCAGGACAATGCCAATGCCGAGCAGTCGGCACAGGTGGTTATTCCGGCGATTCGCTTGCTCAGCGTCGGCGATCAACTGGGCCTGGCCAACGACGGCCAACCCGCAGTGCCGCCACCGGCCACCGCCGAAGAACGCGCCCAGGCGGCCCAACGCCGTACCGCCGCGCGCAGCGTCGTGCTGGCAGTGCCAGAACCGCTGCTGAGCCGGCTGATGCTCGCCTCCCAGGCCGGCACGTTGCGCCTGGCCGTGCGCAGTGCCGATGAGCAACTGCTCAGCCGCTACTGGGCTGGCGAAAGCGATACCCCGGACAAAGTGCAAAGCGCCAACCGCGACCTCTACCAATTCACTCAATTGGCCCTCAGCGGACCGCCGAAGAAAATCGCCCCCACGGTTGCCGACACCGGCCAGCGTCGCGGCGTCGAAGTGATTCGCGGCGCAGCGTCAGCACCCCAAACCCCCTGATTGAACAAGGATGCCTTGAATGAGCCAACGCTACGCTCAATTGGCCTTGGCCTTGATGCTGCCGTGCTTGCCCGTGGGCGTGGCGATGGCAGCACCGGGTAACTGCAACACCCTGGGCCAACTGCCCGCTGTGGTCGAGGTGGGCGAAGGTTTGCAAACCGAACTGCACTCGCCGGTGGCGATCACGCGCCTGGCCATTGGCGACCCGAAAATCGCCGACGTGCGGGTCAATGGCGACCGCAACTTCCTGCTGACCGGCGTCGGCACCGGCGCCACCAGCCTGATGGTGTGGACGAGCTGCTCCACCGGCCCGCGCCAGAGCATGGTGTTCGTCAAGGGCAAGGCCACTTCGGCGCTGACCAGCCAATCGCTGTCGCCCTCCGAAGACCCGACACTGCCCAGCCAAGTGCAGACCGACATCCGCTTCGTCGAAGTCAGCCGTACCAAGCTCAAGGAAGCCAGCACCAAGATCCTCGGCATGGGCAAGAACTTCTTCCTCGGCAGCCCCGACCTGCTGTCTCCAGCCGAGAGCGTGTTCAAATTGCCGGTGAGCGCTGACAGCTTCAACATCGGTTTCGGTGGTGGGCGGGTCAAGGCATTGATCAACGCGCTGGAGAGCAGCGGCTTCGCCTACACCCTGGCGCGCCCGAGCCTGGTGGCCATGAGCGGCCAGAGCGCGACCTTCCTGGCCGGTGGTGAAGTGCCGATCCCGGTGCCCAGTGCCGGCAGCGATACCATCACCATCGAGTACAAGGAGTTCGGTATTCGCCTGACCCTCACGCCCACGGTCATCGACCACAATCGCATCGCCCTGAAAGTCGCCCCGGAAGTCAGCGAACTGGATTACAACAATGCGATCCGCATCGAGGGCATTCAGGTGCCGGCCCTGACCGTGCGACGTACCGACACCAGCGTGTCGTTGGCCGACGGCGAAAGCTTCGTGATCAGCGGCCTGATCAGCAGTACCAACCGTTCCACCATCGCCAAGCTTCCGGGCCTGGGCGATATCCCGATCCTTGGCGCGTTTTTCCGTGACTCCAATATCCAGAGCGAAGAGAAAGAGCTGCTGATGATTGTCACCCCGCACCTGGTTCGACCCTTGGCGGCCAATGCGCAATTGCCGTCCTTGCCCGGCGAAAAACTGCGCAACTATGACCCGAACTGGTTCCGCCTGTTCTTCCTGGAAAACGGCAACTTCGACCGTCGCAGTGGACTTTCCCAATGAGCGATAGCCTGAGCCAGACCTTCCTGGCAATCACCCGCAACAGCACCGACCTGGAATGGCTCCAGGGTGCGCTGGCACCGCTGGGTCAAGTGATCAGCGTGGGCGGCGGCAGCCTCGACGAACTGCTGGCGCTGGTGGACGTGACCTTCGCCAACCTGGTGTTCGTGGGCCTGGACCGCGAGCACCTGGTGGCCCAAAGCGCCTTGATCGAAGGCGCACTGGAAGCCAAACCGATGCTGGCGGTGGTCGCGCTCGGCGATGGCATGGATAACCAATTGGTACTCAACGCCATGCGCGCCGGCGCCAGGGACTTTGTCGCCTATGGCTCGCGCTCCAGTGAAGTCGCCGGGCTGGTGCGGCGCCTGAGCAAACGCCTGCCGCCCACCGCGCCCAATGCCCACCTTGGCGGCCTGACCGTGCTCTACGGCGCCCAGGGCAATACCGATGGCGCCCTGCTCGCCAGCCACCTGGCGATGGTGGTGCAAAAGAGCGGCCAACAAACCCTGCTGCTCGACCTCGGCCTGCCCAAGGGCGACAGCCTCGCGCTGCTGGGCCTGGAGAGCACCTTCAATTTCGGCGACGCCTTGCGCCACCTGCGCCGCCTCGACACCACACTGATCAACAGCGCGTTCACCAGCACCGACACGGGCTTGCGCATCCTCGCCTACGCCGGCAACGAAGAGCCCCTGGAAGTGACCAGCGCCGCCGAGCTGTACATGCTGCTCAGCGCCCTGCGCCAGCACTTCCAGCACATCGTGGTGAACCTCACCGGCCAGGCTGACAGCGAAGCGTTGCGCACCTTTGTCAGCCACTGCGACAAGCTGCTGTGGTGCACCGACCAGGGCGTACTCGACTGTCGCCGCAACCTCGCGGTGCTGAACCTGTGGCGCGAAAAAGGCATGAAACTCGACCATGCCAAGCTGCTTGTCGACCGCTATATCAAAGGCTGCGCGCCCGACACCGAAGCCCTGGAAAAAAGCTTCGGCCTTGAGTGCATCGCCGTATTGCCGCTGAGCCCCGAAGTGCGCCTGAACGCCAAGAACCAGGGGCAAAGCCTGTTCACTTTGGCGCCACGCGAAGCCTTGACCCAAGCCCTGCGTCAGCTGGGTGAGCGCCTGGCGAAACGCTCCGAGGGCATTGCAAAACCCTCGACGCGCTGGTTCGAGCGCCTGTTGGGGCCAGGTCGATGAACGGCGAAAAACTCTTCGGCGCCCCAACTCGCGGCGCCGCCGCGCACAACGATCACGACGGCCTGAAACTGGTGCTGCATCGCTACATCATCGACGCCATCGAGGAGTCCGGACAGAATTTGCTGGAAGGCTCGCGCCAATCCCTGGCGCAATTTGTCATCGACAAAGTCGCCGAATACATCACGCGCATGCACCTGGCGATCTCGCGCTATGAGATGGAGCGCCTGGCCGAAGAAATCGTCGATGAGCTGACCGGCTTCGGCCCACTGGAAGTGCTGCTGCGCGATGTGTCGGTGACCGAGATCCTGGTCAACGGCCCGCACCGGGTGTTTATCGAGCGCGACGGTGTGCTGTACCAGAGCGACCTGCGCTTTATCGATGCGCACCATGTGGAGCGCGTCATGCAGCGCATCCTTGCGCCACTGGGGCGGCGCCTGGATGAATCCTCGCCAATGGTCGATGCGCGCCTGCCTGACGGTAGCCGGGTCAACGCGATCATCCCGCCGATTGCCCTGGATGGGCCCTGCCTGTCGATCCGAAAGTTTCGCAAGGACATGCTCAAGAGCAGCGACCTGGTGGCGATGCAAACCATAGACCACAGCATCTTCGAGTTCTTCCAGGAGGCGGTGGGCAAGCGCTGCAATATCCTTATCAGTGGCGGCACCGGTACCGGCAAGACCACGCTGCTCAATATCCTCAGCCAATTGATCAACCCCCATGAGCGCCTGGTCACCATTGAAGATGTGGCCGAACTGCAACTGGGCCACCCCCATGTGGTGCGCCTGGAAACCCGCCCGCCCAATGCCGAAGGGCATGGCGAGGTCAAAGCCAGCGACCTGATCCGCAACGCCCTGCGGATGCGCCCCGACCGCATCATTCTTGGCGAAATTCGCGGCGTGGAAGTACTCGACGTGATGACCGCCATGAACACCGGCCACGATGGTTCCATGAGCACCGTGCACGCCAACAATGCCCAGGACGCGCTGCTGCGCCTGGAAACCCTGGTGGGTCTGACCGGTCGCGTGGTGGCGGAAAAAACCCTGCGGCAAATGATCTGTGCGGCACTCGATGTGGTGATCCAGCTGACACGCCTGCCCGATGGGCGCCGGTGCGTCAGCGAGGTGGTGGAAGTGGTGGGCGTGCGAGATGACGTGTATGTCACCAATACCCTGTTTCGCCTGGACCGCCGTACCGGTTTTGGCTTCCTGCGCGAGGCGCTCAACCCGGCCGGTGACAAGCTGCGGCGTGAATCGGCATTGCCGTTGTAGAGGGCACCATGACCGGACTTATCTTGCTGCTCATCTGCATCCTGCTGATCAGCCTGTCGGTGTGGCTGTTCCAGCGCGGGCTGCGCCAGGCCGGCACCGACCGCGTGCTGGAGCGTCTCGCCGACGGCCAGCCGTTGCCCCAGGAACCGAACGGCAGCTGGATTGCGCTGGAGCGCATGTTCCAGCGTGCCGGCCTGGGCAAACCCACCGATCGCCTCGGGTTGTGGCTCAGTTGCTGGGCCGTGGGCATGTTGCTGGGCTACCTGCTGGCCGACTGGCTGGGTTTGCTCACCCTGTTGATAGCGCCGCCGCTGCTGCTGCGCTTGTACATTGCCTGGCGCTACCAGCGACGCGTGCAGCGCATGATCGAACAATTGCCGCAACTGCTGGACCACAGCGTGCGCAGCCTCAAGTCCGGCCGCACCCTGGCCGATGCCGTACTGGGTGCTATCGACAGCACCGAGGCGCCACTCAAGCAGGCCATGAGCCGCATCCAGCGCAACGTGCAGATGGGCGTAAGCCTGCCGGAATCTGTCAGCGACTTTGCCGAGTTCTATGAACGCGATGAGTTTCGCCTGTTTGCCCTGGGCTTGAAGGTCAACCACCGCTACGGCGGCAACGCCAGTGAATTGCTGGAGAACCTGATCAAGATGATTCGCGAGCGTGAGCAGGGCGCACGCCAACTCAAGGCCATGACCGGTGAAACACGCATGACCGCTTATGTGTTGGCGGGCTTGCCCATCGTCATGGTGGGCTACTTCCTGATGGTCAACCCGGGTTATCTGATGAGCATGTGGAATGACGGTACCGGGCGCTATTTGTTGCTGGCCGCGGTGGCGCTCGACATCACGGGCACCTTCGTCATGTGGCGCATGTTGCGGAGTATTTGAAATGGCGATTCTGATCAGCATCCTGCTGTTGCTCGCCGCCGTCGCCTTGATCGCCGGCAACCTGCTGGAGCAACGGCGGCGCCAGCGCATGGTCAGCCAGCGCCTGCAAGGCCACCTGACCCGCGAAGACAAACTCGGCAGCCTGATGCGCCAACTGGGCGCAAGCCAGGTGGCCCAGCGCTCGGTCAGCCTGGACAACGAAACACAGACCCTGCTCAACCGTGTGGGCTGGCGCAAGGCCAACCAACGCTCGATGTTTGCCGCCTGCCAGGTCGGCGTACCGATCGTGCTGCTGGGCCTGACCCTACTGGGCCAGCAACTGCTGTTCCCCCATGCCGGCTCGCCGTGGATCGCGCCGGCGGTGGCCCTGGGGATTGGTTACCTGCTGCCCAAGCGCGTCCTGGCCCTCAGCGCCAAATATCGCCAGGAACGCATTGCTCGGGAAATCTCCACGTTCATTCCGCTGCTGCGCATCCTGTTCGAATCCGGCATGGCGGTTGAGCAATCACTGCGAGTGTTGAGCACCGAAGCCCAGCGCCTGCTCCCTGACTTGACCCATGAACTGCGCCTGATCCTGGCGCGAGTCGACTCGGGCCTGGAGCTGTCCGAGGAGCTGGGCAAGACCGCGCGCCTGCTGGCGGTGGACGAGTTCACCGACACCTGCATCATTCTTCAGCAACTGATTCAGCAGGGCGGCGGCGCGATGAAGTCGCTGCTGGCGCTCAAGCAATTGCTCGATGACCGCCGCCTGACTCGCCTGCAGGAATACATCTCGAAAATGTCGGCGAAGATGTCGGTGGTGATGATGGTGTTCCTGTTTCCAGCCTTGCTGATTGTGCTCGGGGGCCCGGCCATGATCGCCATCTCCCGCGCCCTGAATAACTTCTGAGGAGTCTGTTATGAAGCCACTGATTGTCGCCATAAGCGTGCTGATGCTGGGTGGCTGCGCCAGTAATGGCCTGGCTCCGTGGGCCGGCTTGCTGGCGCCCGGCAGTTGCCCCAAACCCAGCTCGGACCAGGAGCTGTCCTTGAACCTGGCCGACGACATGGCCAACGAAGGCAAGCTGCACGCCAGCCTGGCCAACCTGCAAAACCTGCCCGCTACCTTGCCTCAGGTGCGCCAGCGCCAGGCCCGCGCCTATCGCCTGCTGGGCCGCACCGAGGCCGAGCCGTTGTACCGCAGTTTGCTCGGCACCTGCCTGGCCGCCGATGGCGAGCACGGCCTGGGGCAACTGGCATCGGCCAAGGGCGACAATGGCCAGGCCATGGCCCATCTGCAACGTGCGGCACGCCTGGCGCCCACCGACGAAAAAATCCGCAATGACTTGGGCGTGGTGTACCTCGATCAACTGCGCCTTGAAGACGCACGCTTTGAATTCATGACCGCCATCGAACTCAAGCAGAGCGATCAATTGGCGGCGGTGAACCTGGTGACCTTGCTGATTTACCAGGACAACTGGGAGCAGGCCGCAAAAGTGGTCGGCCAACTCGGGCTGAGCCCCGAGCAAGTGACGCAGGCCCAGGCACGCGCACAACGCATCAAGGGGGCGACTGCGGCAACGGTACGTCCATCCAAAGACCAGGTAGCGGCCGTCAGCGACACGCTGCCGGCGTCTGTGAAATAGGGAGTCGATGATGAAAATCCATTACCTCGCCAGCCTCGCATTGCTGGCCCTGCCCTACGCAGCATCGGCCATCGAGGCCGGGCCCTCCTCCCCGCAACAGGCGGAAACAGAAAACTGGATGGCCCTGCAACTCAGCGGGCGCGCAGCCTCGGCCAACCCGCAAAAGACCACGCCGGCGGAACGCGAGCAGGCGCTGAAGCGCTGGCTGGACAGCAACAAGCATCCGATCCCGGAGTTCTTTGATCAGAAGGTGGGCGGGTCTGCGCAGAGCGGGAATAAATAGGGTGACTGTGGGAGGGGGCAAGCCCCCTCCCACATTGAATCTCTACCTGCTTTTGCTCTGCCGTTGACTGGGCTTTCAGTGCGCCGTCACCCGCTGGCCCATCGCCGAGTTGCTCGGTGACAACGCCAGCGCCAACTGTGTGCGATTGTGCATATGGGTCAGGCGCAGCACCTGGGACACATACAGCTTGACCGTGTTCTCGGTGATCCCCAGTTCACAGGCGATCTGGTAGTTGGTCTGCCCCTTGCCGACCAGGCGCGCCACGTCCAACTGGCGCGGAGACAACTGATTGAAGATCGCCGGGATTTCCACTGGCCCGGCTTCGTCAGCCATCGCCTCGCCGTCGCTGGCCTTGGGCGCCGGGTTGCGCCGCACCTTGTCCAGGTCCATATACAAGTCATTGATGGATTCGGACAGGTACTGCAACTTCTGGTTAAGCGTACCCAGTTGCAGGTCCTTTTGCCGCTCCTCCAATGCCGCTTCCTGGCGCTTGAGGCCTTCGAGCAGTTCATCCAGGTTGATCGGTTTCTGGTAGTAATCGGCGATCCCTGCACGCAGGGCCTTGATCACATCCTGCTTATCGGCGCGCCCGGTGAGCATGATCGCTTCAAATGCACGATGCTTGCCGGCGACGCGTTGCAACGCCTGAACCAGTTCGATGCCATCCATGTCCGGCATATGCAGATCGCACAGCACCAGGCCGATCAGAGGGTCTTCGCTGAAACGCTCTATAGCTTGTTTGCTGGACTCGCACGGGACACAACGGTACCCGCTGCTTTCAAGAAATTCACAGAGCTCCTCTACGATTAACGGTTGGTCGTCGACTACGAGCACTTTTACTGCAGATGTAAGCTTGTTCACGCGCTACTCCATGCCTGGCAAGCCAAAAGGTGACCTATCCTTTCTGACGAAAAATCCCACAACCACTCATTAAACGTAGACGTACTTTCTGACTATGTACATACGACTAATCAACTCGAACGACTAGTGGATCCAAAGCCAGCAGGCGGCATAACCTGTTAGAACAAAGGGTGCAAAAGGCTGTTTTGTTGACACCTGCGCGTCCCGCTCTACATGGCTTGAGCTAAGCCCTTGATGCATAAGTGCCCAAGCCACCATGGCGATGCCCGCGCCAATCAGAGACCCCAGCAGATACTCGGTATTGGAGGCCAGGCCCAGGGCTGCCAACAACTTCACATCCCCGGCGCCGAAGCGGCCCAACGCATAACCCGGCAGGGTCAGGGCGAGCGCCAGCACCAGGGCCAGGCCGCCATCGCTGCGTGGAGCACCGAGCCACGTCGAGCCGGTCCACAGCAGGTAGATCAACGCCAGTAATCCGACGCCCAGGGTCAGCGTATTAGCAATTTGCCGCTCACGCATATCCTGTAAAGCGCACAGCCCCAACCACAGCAATATCACTACATTCTGGATCACGTAAAAAACATCCCTTTTTGCCGAATGATTCTATGCTGATATCAGGTACTCGCCTCAGGGTAGACGCAGTCATGAAATCAGGCCTCCCGAGAAAGCAAAAAGGTGCGGCGGCGATCGAGTTTGCCTTGGTCTTCGTAATCTTCTTTGCGGTGTTCTACGGCCTCCTCAGCTACAGCTTGCCGCTGCTGCTGATGCAGTCGTTCCACCAGGCGGCGGCAGAAGGCGTGCGCCGCAGTGTGTCACTGGACCCAGGCACCGCAGGCTATTCGGCTTTGGTTGTGCAGCGCGCCAAAGATGCAGCCCAGGCGCAGTTGAACTGGATCCCCGGCTCCTTGAATTTTTTGCCCGGCTACATCACCGCCACTTACACCAATAACTTGCTGACGGTGAAAATCACTTATCCATCAGCCAACATCAAAGCGGTATTGCCGGCCCTGGTATTGCCTGGCGTTGGCACCGTTCCGAACCTGCCCACCAACCTGACCGCTACCTCGAGCCTTCAGTTTTGACGACGGGGGATAAATTGTTCGCACGCCTGCGCGGGCGCAGCAGCGCCTTGGCCCTGGATGCCCCGGCAACGCCTGCGCCGGGCCTGCAGTTGCAACTGGACAACCTGGGCCAAGTGCTAAGCATTGCCGGTAGCCTGCGGCCTCTGCTCGATCAACACCTGGTCAACACGCCCAACCCGCCGTTGCGCACATTGCTGTGCCCAAGCAGCGCGCTGAGTGTCGAAGGTGCACCGCCGCAATGGCAACGACAGGGTCTGGACCTGGACTTTCAGGGTGCCGCCGGCCTGGTTCTGCACACCCGCGGCTGGGTTGAGCCAGAGGGCGACGGCTGGGCCCTGCGTCTGCTGGATGTCACCGACCTGCTGGCCGACCGGGCACGGATGCAACAGCGCGAACAGAACCATCAACTCGCTGGCCTGATGAGCGAACAACTGCGCGTGTGCAGCTTCAACCGCCTGCCACAGGTGTTCAACGAGCACCTGCGCAGCGTGGCCCAGCGCTGGCGCATACCTTGCGTAGCGATGGCGCTGCTCGACGAAGACGATCAGGGTTGGCGCATCTACAGCCAATACGCCGCCCATGATGCCCCGGCCCTGTGGCAAACCGGGCAACATCTTGGCACCAGCCTTGACAGCCTGAACGGCAACATGCCTCTGAACCTGGACATTGCCCTGGGCCGCAGCGAGAACCCGCGCCTGCACAGCATCTTCGGTAATGCCGGCGGATTGCTGGTGCCCTACCGCGACAGCCACGGCGTGGCGGCCTGGTTGTTGTGTGGCTGCTACGACGGCCAGGTGGATCACACCCGCGAACGTGACTGGCTCACCCTGTGCGCCGCCCTCGCCGCGCCACTGCTGAGCCGCCTGCGTGAACAGCGCCACCACCAACAACTGGAACGGGTGGAAGCCTTGCAGGGCCTGCTCGGCACCGGCTGGTGGGAACTGTTGCCCGCCACCCAAGAGATCCAGCTGGCGCCACAATTGCTGCGCAACCTGAGCCAGGAGGACGGCCCCACCCGCCAGGCCCTCGACACCTGGCTCGGATTGATCCACCCCGCCGACCGCCAAGCCCTCAATAGCCGTCTGCAAGATCTGCAAGCCCTGGGCAAGCCGTTGCTGACCAGCGTACGCCTGCAACGCACACAGGCCGAGCAGGCGCCGCTCTGGTATCGCATACAGGGGCAAGTGCTGGGCGTGGGCAGTGAGCGGCGCTGGATCGGCTTCATGCTCGACATCAGCGACATCAAGAACCAGCAACTGCAAGCCGCCTCCGCCCATGCGCGCCTGGACAACCTGATTGCCAGCTCACCGGCGGTGATCTATGTACAGCGCTACGTCAACGGCGCGCTGCACCCGGCGTTTTTCAGCGCCAGCCTGTTACCGCTGCTGGGCTGGACCTTGGCCGAGTGCAACCACGACACCCTGGCAACGCTGATCCACCCCGACGACCGCGAACTCTACTTTGAACGCACCCGCCAACTGCTGCGCGAAGGCACCGTGCGCAGCCGCTACCGGTTGCGCGATAAACAAGGCCATTACCACTGGCTGCTCGACGAAGCCAAGCTGTTGCGCGATGACCTCGGCCTGCCGGTGGAAGCCGTGGGCCTGTGGCTGGACGTGACCGAAGCGACCCTGGCGGCTGAGCAAGTGCGCCAGAGTGAGGAGCGCTACCGCATCCTGGTGGAAGACTCACCGGCAATGATCTGCCGCTACCGGCCCGACCTGATCCTGACCTTCGGCAACACGCCGCTGGCCAACTACCTGGAATGCCAGCCCGCCCAATTGCCGGGCATTGACCTAGGCCAATGGCTGTCGGATGAACAGCGCGCGTCCTTTGTGCAACGCATCGCGCGATTGACCCCCGAATTCCCGGTCAGCACCGCCGAGATCAGCCTGCAACTGCCCGGACGCGAACATGCCTGGTGGGTGTGGTCCGACCGTGGCGTGTTTGATCAGCAAGGCACCCTGGTGGAAGTGCAAGCCGTGGGCCGCGACAACACTGAAGTGCGCCGCTCACAACAACAACTGACCCAAAGCGCCAAAATGGCCACCCTCGGCGAAATGGCTACCGGCCTGGCCCATGAGATCAACCAGCCGCTGAACGTAATGCATATGGCCGTCGTCAACGTGCTCAAGCGCCTGGGCAATGGCGATGTGCAAATCGACTATCTCACCGAAAAACTCCAGCGCATCGACGCCCAGGTGCAACGCGCAGCCCGGGTGGTCGACCACATGCGCGTGTTCGGCCGTCGCTCGGAAATCGAGCAGCAACCGTTCGACCCGGCGCAAGCGCTGGAAGGCACCCTGGCGTTGCTCAGCGAAGGCTTGCGTGGCAAAGGTGTGGAAGTGCGCATCACACCTGCGGACTTTGCGGTGCAGGTCAAAGGCTACGTCGATCAGTTGGAACAGGTGCTGATCAACCTGATGGTCAACGCCCGCGACGCGCTGCTCAGCCAGCGCGAAAAGAATCCCGCACTGCGCCCCTGGATTGCCCTGTACAGCGAGCATGACCGCCACCATGTACGCATCTGGGTCGAAGACAACGCAGGCGGCATTGACCCGCGCCTGCTGGAACGGATTTTCGAGCCGTTCTTTACCACCAAGCCAATCGGCGTAGGCACCGGGCTGGGGCTCTCGGTGAGCTATGGGATTGTAGAAAACATGGGCGGGCGCCTGAGCGTCAGCAATGGCGAGGCGGGAGCGAAATTCTGCGTAGAACTGCCCATCGTCCAGGATCAGATCACCAGGTAAGCCCGGCCCATATGGCAGGTGAGGTTGGCGCCAACTTCGGCGTTGCCCAAGTTGATGCCCAAGGCACTGAGCAACGTGTTGACGATGGGATCAAGGATCGGCGACAGCACGTTCTGGATCAGCCCCACCACCGCCGTGGTGATTGTCGCCAGCAGCCCGGCGACGCCAGCCAGCGCACCGTTGGATACGCTGCCGCTGGGCGGTGCGTAAGTCACCTGCAAGCCATTTAAAGTCGCCGCCAGGCTACCGACGATATTGGCTGTGCCCGGCGCGAACTTATAGGTCGGCGGCGCATTCATCTCGGCAACCGGCGAAAACACCATCGTGCTGGTTTGCGCGGCAATGGTGGAGTTGGCCTTCAACAGCAAACCGCCCCCCACATTGGGTGTACGGGTGGGGCTGCACAACAGCGTCAGGACAACACAGTAGCGCTCGCCAAAATCGATCAGCCTGACAGGCTGCACATTGACAGGTGCGGATGAAGAAAAAGCCGCTACCGGATCCACCGTACCAACCGCCAGGGTAGCCAGGGACGTAGTGGTTTTCACCGTCAAGGATTTGGAGGCCGGCGAGTCGCAATTGAAGTCCGTGACGTGGGTTTGCGCGCTGCCGGCTTCAATGTAAATGGCCAGCGACGTCGTAACATCAACATCAGCCACATTGCAGGCCACCAGGCATAGCACCCCTCCCACCACTGCCGGCAGGTTGAGGTTCAACAAGCCCTTGACCACTTGAGACACCGGCGTACCCAGCCCCGTCAATATGGAAGCCACGCCGGACACGGCCTTGATAATCGGCGCCTGTACGGTCACCAATGTGCGCACTTGCGCAGTACGCACAAAAATCTGATCGGTCGGAGGGACATTCAATAAGCCCTTCTTCGCCAATGCCGGATTGCCAATGGCCGACAACTGCGGCGGCTCAATGACTTTGGTCTGGATCGAAACGTTGCCCACCAGCGGAATAGCGATTTGCGCCGCCGCACTCACGGCATTCTTGCTGCTGGACAACTGCGCCACCGCTTCGAGCAACTGAAACAGTTGCACATTGGTATTGAGCGCCGCCGTCGGCGTGCCAGTGGCGATGTCGATCAGGTCCCCCACCGTCAACAGCTTGGAATTAGGCGCAATCGCTTCAATAGAAATCACGTCATTGATCACCGACGTGACCGCCGCGCCGTTTTTCTGCAAGACCTTGACGGCGGCATCGATCAACTGGGTAGCGGAGACGGCGGTGTTAAGTAATGCATCGTAGTCTCCAGCCTTTACCTGCAAGTCGATCGCTAACTGGTCCAGATAACTGAGCAGGTTGACGTTGGTCTGCAACAAGCCGTTCCAACCGGCTGCCGTGAGCGACAGGTTGCCCCCCAGCAGGTTGCCGATGACCAGGTTCAGTATTGGCGACTTGCTCGAATCGACACTGGCCAGGCTGCTGCGGATCGACAACTGCGCTACCGGAGGAGGCGTCGCCGCGACAGCGGTGGCGCTC
Organism: Pseudomonas sp. HN8-3; assembly: GCF_020790195.1. Classification (NCBI taxonomy): domain Bacteria; kingdom Pseudomonadati; phylum Pseudomonadota; class Gammaproteobacteria; order Pseudomonadales; family Pseudomonadaceae; genus Pseudomonas; species Pseudomonas sp. HN8-3. Next base: position 716,678 of record NZ_CP086206.1, on the reverse strand, counting down.
AGGTTGATTTGCGCGGTGATCGGCGCGCCACTAAAGAGGTTCCACAGACCGTTGGCGATGCTGCTCATCACCGTGCGCGAAGCCACCACGCGGATCGCGTCGCTCTTGGTGGCATCGGCGGTAAACACCCGAGTGTTCAGGGCGTTGGTGGCCAGGGTCCCGCACGTTACGGCCAAGGTGCGGCCATTGCCGACCACAAAACCATTGCGCGCAGCGTTTTGCGTGGCATAGGCGTTGGCCGTGGTGTTGGCGCCGCACTGACCACCGAGGCCGGCCGCTTCCAGCGCCGAAGTATCGGCAACGGACTGCAGCTTGCGCTTTTCCAGATACAGACGCCCGCTGTCGACCGCCAGCAACGTAAACACCAGGGCCAAGGCCAAGGTGCCTGCCGCCATCAAGCCTATTGCCCCACGCTGCCTGGAACCGAATCGGGGAGACATCGAAGCACTCCTGCGCTAACTCACCGGGGTTGCACTGGAGTGTAGACAAGGGACAGGCAGGTTGCTGGCAACTCGCCACATTGACGACTGATAAAAGTTTCCCTCCCACATTAGTTATCCGATGTTGATTAGTGCGGAGGATAGTTGGAAAGGATTTTGGTCACCGTACTGCGGATGGCCTTGCTGCGATCTTCCGGATTAGGCGTGCTGGCCATCATTTGCTCGTCGCTGCCGCGCCACACCAGTTTGCCGTCCTTGCCGTCGAGCAGGTCGATCTGGATGGTCGCCACTTTATAGGTGATGTTGCGCGTTTCGTTGTACATCGGCGCGCCCCAGTAGCCATTCCATGGGCCGCCCCAGGCGCCGCCGTAGTTGGTGGTGACTTGTTGCTGGCGGTCTTCGACGATCAGGTACGCCTGTACATTCAGGTCGGCCTTGGTACCTGCCGCTGCCGGGCGCAGGCCGCGTTGGTCGAGTTGCTCGCCCACGGCCTGGCGGATGCGCTGCTCGGTAAGGTCGCTCTTGATCCGCGGGTCATCGGGGCGGTACTGCAACGCCGGGTCTTTCCAGGCCCAATTGCGGTAGGCGCCAAAGTCGCGGCTGGCGTCGAAATCGTGGTTGACCTGGTTGCTCTGGCAACCGCCCAGCAACACAACAACAGCAAGTGCAGCGATGCGACCCAACATGATGTTCTCCAGAAAACGACATGAACCTGAAATGAGAATAGCTGCTAACTGGGCGGATAGGCAGCCATTGCCTTCTGCATCGCCTTGCGCAAGCTATCGGCGCGCTCACTCAGGCTGCCCTGGCTGGTGGTTTCTGCGCTGGTGCTCCACACCGGCTGGCGGGTGCGGGCGTCGAACAGGCTGATGCGCGCCACCGCCACCGTCACTTCATAGGTGCGTACCACAGGCACTGTGTTGTACATGCCATAACCGTTGCCATAGCGGTTGTAGCCACTGTAGCCATACCCGTAATCGTCCTGGACCTGGCGCAAGCGTTTCTCCAAACGCACATCGGCACTCACCAGTAGGTCAGGGGCGCGGTTGTCATGCAAGGGGCGCAGGCCGCGCTGGTCGAGGGCGCCGCTGACCGCCTCGGCAATCTGTGCCGAATCGGCCCAGGCCGTACCCGCCGGCAGTTGGCCGTTGAGCCAGCCCCAACTGCGATAGGCGCCATAGTCGCGTACTGGTGCCGGATAGGCGCTGGCATCAAAGGTCGTGGCCGCCTGCGCCGGAGCCGGCGGCATCGGCGCTGAAGCGGCGACGTAAGGGTTGGGGCTGGAGCACGCCCCCAGCCCCAGGGATAACAGGATTAAACCGAGACGACGCATTTCGACCTCCGCAGACTGGGCCGCTTAAACCGGACGGCAGATCCAGTGCAAATAACGCCCAAGCCCGGCAAAGCTTGGGTGACGACGATGAGCGAGCTCCATCTCCAACAAGTCCTGCAAATCGGCGCGGGCCTGGAATTCCATCGGCATGTAGTCGTGAAACACCCGCACCCCACTCTGGCTTTCGACCTGCCACAACCCTTCGAGTTGCGCCGCCAATTCCCGAGGGTCGAGCGGTTGCTGCGGCGTGAGGCTCTGCTTTTCACCGGCCATGTCATTCTTGCGCATTTTGCGAAAGTGGCCTTTGAGCAGGTTGCGGTAAATCAACGCATCGCGGTTGTAGAACGCCAGGGACAACCAGCCGCCGGGCAGCGTCAACTGATGCAGCACCGGCAGGATGGCATGGGGTTCGGCCAACCATTCCAACACCGCGTGGCACAGCACCAGATCGTAAGGCTCGGTGAGTTGGCCGAGCAAGTCTTGCCATGGCGCATGAATAAACGTCGCACTTTGGCCGGCGTCGGCAAAACGTTGGCGCGCACCGTCGAGCATCGGCTCAGCGGGTTCAGCCAAGGTCACCTGGTGGCCGCGCTCGGCCAGCCACAGCGACATATGCCCCAGGCCCGCGCCGATATCCAGCACGCGCAACGGACGATCAGGCAACGCTTCAAGCAAGTCAGCCTGAAGCACCGCCAGGCGAATCGCGCCCTTGGCGCCGCCATAGATTTTCTCGGCAAAACGCGTGGCCAACTGGTCGAAATGACGATCACTCATGGGCAAACCGCCGCTCGCTGTCGGCCAACTTGGCACGCACCACTTCATTCATGTCCAGGCCCAGCTCACTGCACAGCAACAGCAAGTACAGCACGATGTCACCGACTTCCTGGCCCGCATGGGCGAGTTTATCGGCGGGAAGCTGGCGGGATTGGTCTTCAGTAAGCCATTGGAAGATTTCCACCAGTTCGGCCATTTCCACACTGGCGGCCATGGCCAGGTTTTTCGGGCTGTGGAACTGCTTCCAGTCGTTGGTATCGCGGATGCGGTGCAGGCGTTCGGTGAGGTGTTCGAGGTTCATTGGGGGGCTCCTGAATGGGTATAGCTTCAGGGGGATGGGGATTGAAGGCAAGTGAATAGCGGTGGTGTTCTCAAGGGCGCTATCGGGAGCAAGCCCCCTCCCACACTTTGATTTGTGAACACATTTCAAAATGTGGGAGGGGGCTTGCCCCCGATGAGGCCCTAATCAACCACGCTAAACTCAAGCCTCGCAGTTTGCCCGGCCTCATCCAACACGCTGAGCTGATAGCGCCCCAGCCGCTCAAAACTGGCATTGATGCTGTCCTGATTGGCGCTATCACCCAACGGCGCGCCATTAAGGAACCACCAGCGCCGACCGCTGCCGCCCAACGCGGAGATTTTCAGGCGCAAGGCTTGTTGGCTGGCCGCGGGCAGGCGCAACTGGTCGCCCTCGCGCACGCCCACAATGGACAATGGCGAAGCCGCAGCCAGCGCCGGTGGCGGGCAATCCGGGTCAGGCGCAGGAATGCGCGCTTCACGGCGCTCAACCCTTGGCAACCAGGGCTCCAGCGGCGCGGGCCACAGGGCAATATGCCTCGGCACCGCGCCAGGGCAATGGGCATCAACCCGCAAGCCCTTGGCATTGACCCAGATGCTCTCCATCAGCCCCACGCTCAAGGGTTGATCCAATGCCTGCAAGGTAGGCGGCGTAGTGTTGTCCAGGGTCCAGGCAAACCGCTGGCGCCGGCAATTGGGGTCACTGCGGGCCATGGGCTGGCCCAGCGGCCAACAGATTGCCGCCACGCCGATATTCGCCGGCACCGGTTTGACCGGGGCACTGATGCCGCGTTGGCTGTCGCGGTTGGTCAGCACGTCATGCACCTGCAGCATCAACGGCGCCGCCGACGCCAGGCCGAACTGGCCCGGCACGGGTGTGCCATCGGGCCTGCCAATCCAGACGCCGATCAAATAACGCGGGCCCACGCCAATCGCCCAGGCATCGCGAAAGCCATAGCTGGTGCCGGTTTTCCACGCCAGCACCGGGCGTTGCACCAGCTCGGCACGCGGGTCGCGGTCGGGCCGTGCCTGGCCGCTGAGGATGCGCCGCACAATCCACGCAGCCCCCGGCGACAGCAAAGGCCGCTCCCTGAGCGCGTCCTCCGGCTGTAGTCGCAACGTCGCGCTTTTGCCATCACGGGCCAAGGCGCTGTAGCCGCTCACCAGGTCCTCCAGGCGACTGCCCGCGCCGCCGAGGATCAGCGCCAGGTTCGGCTCGGCCAGCGCCGGCAGCGCCAACGGCATGCCGCCGATGCGCATCTGTGCGGCAAAGCGCTTGGGCCCGTAGGCTTCCAACAGTTGCACCGCCGGCAGGTTCAACGAGCTGGACAGCGCCGTGCTCGCCGGCACCGCCCCGGTAAAGCCCATGGAAAAGTTGCCCGGCCGATAATCGCCGTAACGCCGGGGCACGTCCTGCAACAGGGACTCGGAGTGAATCAGGCCGTCGTCCAACGCCATGCCATACAGGAAAGGCTTCAGGGTCGAACCGGGCGAGCGCAGCGCACTGATCATGTCCACATGGCCAAAACGCTTGGTGTCGTTGATATCCACCGAGCCCAGGTAGGCGCGCACCGCCATGTTTTCCTCTTCCACCACCAGAATCGCTGCCGAGGTGTGTTCCGGCAGGCGTGCACGCCAACCCAGCAGGAGGTCTTCGAGGCGGCGTTGCAGGGTGGCGTCCAGGGTGGTGCGAATCAGCGGCGGGCTGTCGGGGCGGTTCAGACGCCGCGCCAGCAACGGCGCCAGGCTCGGTTCCAGGCGCGGGGCGAGCAGCAGCGGTTCTTCCAAGGCTTCATCGACCGCAGGCTGCGGCCACACCTTGAACTCGGCGAGGCGGCGCAGCACTTTGTCGCGGGCCTCCTGGGCACGTTGCGGATGACGGTCCGGACGCAAACGACTGGGCGCCTGGGGCAATACCGCGAGCAAGGCGGCTTCGGCGTGGGTCAGTTGTGAGGGCGACTTGCCCAGATACGCCCAACTCGCCGCTGCCACGCCCTGCAGCGTGCCGCCGAAGGGCGCACGATTGAGGTAAAGGTTGAGGATTTCGTCCTTGGACAGGTGCCACTCCAACTGCGCGGTACGCCACAGTTGACGCAACTTGCCATGCAGGGTGCGTGAATGCGGGTCGAGCAAACGCGCCACCTGCATCGACAAGGTGCTGCCGCCGGACACCACCCGTGCACCGGTCAGGTTTTGCCAGGTCGCGCGTACCAGCGCCAGCGGGTTTACCCCGGGGTGTTGGTAAAACCAGCGGTCTTCGTAAGTGAGCAGCGCGTCGAGATAATACGGCGACACCTCGCGCGTCTGCACCGGGTAGCGCCATACGCCGTTGGCATCGGCAAATCGCCACAGCGGCGTGCCATCTTCGGCCAGCACCACACGGGCCAGGTCGTCCTGGGGCAGGGGCAATGGCCAGATACGATCGGCCAGCCATAGCACGGCGATTACCAACAGCAGGCTCGCCAGGGTCCAGCGGGCAACAAAACGCAAATTCAAGCGGCTAAACCTCTATGCTTGTAGGGAACTAGCCACGCCCCATCGCGACAAAAGGCTCAGTGCTGGCAATTTCGTCCACTTATTCATCGAGACACACCTATGCAAGCAGACTTTTTTGGATGGCTGGGTAACACACTCGGCTTGATCATCCACTACATCATCGAGTTCTTCAGTGGGCTGTTCAATATGCTATCCAACGCCGGCGGCAACTTTGTCGATGGGATGTCTCGAGCGCTAGGCATGGACACCTCGATCATCAGCATCATCACCCTGATCGTCGGGTTGCTCTTCTTGTACTCGGCGGTACGCGCCTTTATGCGGGCCTCGATCATCGTGGGCATCATCTGGCTGCTGCTGGGCCTGTGGTTGCTGAGTTGGGTTGTGCACTGATTTATCTGACAGCCCCAATCCCTTGTAGGAGGGGGCTTGCTCCCGATAGCTGAGTGTCAGCCAATGATGTTGTGACTGATTCACCGCTATCGGGAGCAAGCCCCCTCCCACAAAAGCCCCCCACTTCAACTTCAGCGATCAGCGGCCCTTGATCACCATATCCGCCGGCGTCTCGCCCACCGCCTGCCAGTTCGGCCGATACATCGACTCCACTTGCGGCGGCGGCACGCGATAGGTGCCAGGCGTCACCGCACGTGCCAGGTACAGCAAGTGCGTGGTGCCGTAGCCGTCCAGGTTCATCGCCGCCACATAGCGATCATCCCTGAACTCCTGATGCTTGAGCGATGCGTTCTGCATCGACTCGCGCCACTCCTTCACCTGGCTGCTGGCGTTCTCAAGGCTCGCCGCGCTTTGTGCCAGGTTTTGGTTTTCCAGTTCCAGGCCGGCGGGCAGCAGGTCTACCACCAGGGCATCCGGCACGCGCTGCTTGGCACTGACGGCCAGGTGCACCAGCACCAGGTCGCCGCTGTCGAGGCTGCGCAGGTTCAACGGCTGGCCGTTCATGCCCAGGTATTCGCGGCGAATGCTCAGGTTCTCGCCGCCCGCTGCCGGTGGCAGTTGTGGGTAACCTGAAATAGTCAGCTGCTGGTAAACGGGGGTCTGGCCCTGATTGCTCAGGCTCAGGTCGCTGGATAGCAGCTTTTCATCCAGTTGCAGCGTGGACTGCTGGTTGTTCAGCTCCCGCGCCCCGCCACTGCCGGTCAGCGACACCTGCCAGTCAGCCTCGGGCTTGGCGAAGCCGAGCCGCCCGGCCAGGAACAGCGAGTTGCGCTCCTGAGTCGACAGATACGGGCTGGCCGCCAACTGGTCCGACAAGGTAAACAGGCGCTCTTCACGTTTGCCCTTGGCCAAGTCGTTTTCCTCCAGCAGCGCCAGGATCATCGCCTGATCGCGCAATGGGCTGCCGTAGTCGGCCAGCCATTCCTTGGCACTGCGCTGCGCCGCCAAACCGGCGAGCAAGGCTTGATCGGCACGCGGCTGGTCGCCCATTTTTTGCAAGGCGATGGCCAACTGCACCAATGGCAAGCCGGAGCGCGCATCACTGCGGCGTTCGAACAGGCTGCGCAAGGCACCCAACGGCGCCTGCTGACTGCGCGCCAGCACCATGCCGGCGTAGGCCTGTACGGCAAAACGCGTGTGCTCGGCGTTGTCGCTGTAGTCGACTTCAATAAGGTTGCGTTCCTGCACATACCGCAGCAACCGCTCGCTGGCCTTCTTCAAGGCTTCAGGCGGTACGGCAAACCCCTGGTCGCGGGCGCGCAGCAGGAAGTCGGTGACATAGGCGGTCAGCCAATATTCTTCCTCGCCGTCAGCGCCCCACAAGCCAAAGCTGCCGTTGTAGCGCTGCATCCCCAGCAGGCGTTCGATGCCCAACTCGATCTTGCGCTTGCGCTCGGCATCCGGTTCGCCCTTGATGCTCAGGCGCTTGAGCAGCGCATCATCGGCATAGAGCGACGGGTACAAGCCGCTGGCGGTTTGTTCCAGGCAGCCATAGGGGTAGGCCTTGAGCGCACTGATCTGTGCACCAAGGTTCAACGGCGGCCGGCTCGACAGGCTCAACAGCGCCTCACGCCCCGAGGCATCGAACTGATCGAGCGTGCCCGCCGGCAGGCTCCACGGCTGATCCTTGAGCACAGCGCGGTAATGCTTGAGCAAGGCCGGGTACGCCGGGCGCACGCCCAGGGTCCATTCGCGGCTGAACGGCGGCAGGTTTTCCCCCGGCAGGTCCAGGCCATTGACGGTGACCTTGACCTTGCCCTGGCCGAGACCGCCCCAGGCTTTTACCGGAATACGCAGGGTGGTGCGCTGGCCTTGCTTGAGCTCAACCGATTGCGCGCCGCCGTTGACCAGTTCCAACTGCCCTTGCGCGGTCAATTGCACATCGAGTTTCTGCGCCTTGCCCGACAGGTTGGAGAGGTCCAGGGCCAAGGTGGTCTGGTCGCCTCCGGCCAGGAAGCGCGGCGCCGAGAGTTCGGCAATCAGCGGTGCGGCGATGACCGTCTTGCCCTCGGCCATGCCATAGCGATCATCGCTCCAGGCCTGGGCCATCAGGCGCAGTTCGCCGTTGAAGTCGGGGATATTGACGCTGACTTCGCCCTCGCCTTTGTCGTTCAGGGTCACCGGCGCGCTTTGCAGGGCAACGATGGTCACGCTGGTGTCCGGGCGCTTGCCGCCTTTGGCCAACGCCGCGTCACCGCCAAATGCCAGGCTGGCGAGGCGCCCCTGGCCGGCTTCGATCAACTGGCCGTAGATGTCGAACTGGTCGACGCCATAGGCTTTGCGGCCGAACAGGCTGGAATACGGATCAGGCGTGGGGTATTCGGTGATATTGAGGATGCCCACATCCACCGCCGCCAGCAGCACATGCACCTGTTGGGGCACGCTGCCATCGGCGTTTTTGGCGGCGATCTTCACCGTCAGAGGTTGTTTGGGGCGCATTTTTTCCGGTGCGGTGAGGGTCAGGCCGAGTTTGCGCTGGGTACGATCCAGCGGCAGGTGCAACAGGCCCACGGCACGTTTGGGGGTGATATTGGCTTTGCGCTCGCCGGGGCAAATCACCAGGGCGCTCACATACAGATCATGGCGCGACCATTTCGGGTCGAGCTTCACCGCAAAGCTTTTGCCTTCGGCCGGTACGTCGATCTCCTGCCACCACAGCGGGCCTTCGGCGGATTCCACCAAGAGGTAGCCTTTACCGGCAGCCGGTGGCGTGACGGTGACATTGGCGGTGTCGCCATCGCCATAGGCCGGTTTATCCAACGCCAGCTTGACCTGGTCGGGGCGCACGGCGCCGCCTTCGGTGTTGTCCTGGGCCTGGTAGCCGGCCCAGAAGCGCACGCTGCTGACCAGTCCGGTCTGCGGGTCTTCCACCTCGACACGGTACGGGCCCCACTCCACCTGGAAGCTGACCTTGGCGGTGTCGCCGGCCTTGATGTTCAGGCTCTGCTCATCGAGGTTGAGGAATTTCTCGTTGAAGTGATAGCTCCAGCCATCGTTCTCCGAGTAGTTCCAGTAGTAGTCACGGCGCTCACGCACCAGCCGCACCTTGAGGTTTTGCGCAGCTAGTTTCTGACCGTCCTGGTTGGCCACCAGCACTTCGAATTCCACCGGGCCATCGCCATTGGTTTCCTTGCCGTCAAACAACCCGCGCAGGCCCGGCAATTGCTCGGCCGGCCAGATCGGCTGCACCAGGCGTCGGGTGATGGGCCGCCCGCCGGACTCTTGCAGGCTGGCTTGCACAATCAGTTGCAACGGGGATTTGGCCTCGGCCCATTTGCTTTCCAGGGTCAGCGCTTGCTCGCCGTTGGCGTCGAGTACGCTTTCGTCCAGTTCGAAATCCTGGCTCAGCTCTTCTTCAGTGACGGAACCGAACTGGTACCCCGGCAAGGATTTGACCGCCTCACGCAGCGGGCGCACATAGACCTGGCCGCTGACCCGATTGCCGGATGCCGGTGCGCCGTACAGATAGCGCCCATTGACCTGAATGACCGGGTTCTCCGCCGGGCTCAGTGCGGTTTCACTGCCCTTGAGTTCCAGTGCCAGGCGTTCGGGCAGGAAGTCTTCGACGAGGAATTCATACAGTTGCGGCTTGCCGTCACCCAGGTCAAATACCAACTGCCAGCGCCCGGTCGGTGCTTCGCCGGCCAGTTGCAGCGCGTATTGATACAGGCCGGAGGCATCCGCATCCCACACAAACTTGCGGCTCACCTGTTCATCCGGACGACGCACCTCGACGCTCACCGGCTGCGGCTTGACCGCGTTGCCATCCTTGTCGCGCAACAGCGCATTGAGCAGCACGGTTTCGCCGGGGCGATACAGGTCACGCGGGCCGAACACAAAGAACTGCAGCGGGTGGGACGGCTGCCCGCCGATATCGAACTCGGCCAAATCCAGCGCGGCGCTGTCCAGGCGCAACAGGCTGGTCTGCTCGCCTTGTTTGGCAAGCAACACCTGGGCTTTTTTCGGCAGCGGCAGCTCGGCGTGACCACCGTCTTCAGTCTTGCCCTGGCCGAGTACGCGGCCTTCCGCATCGAGAATTTCCAGTTCGACGCCGTTCAGTGCCTTGCCGCCTTCCAACGCTTGGGTAAACACATCCAGGCGATTGGCATAACGGTGCACCGACAGGCCGATGTCACTCAAGGTAAACAGCGTGGCCGGTTGCGAATAGTTGTAGGTGCCCGAGGCACGCATCACCGCCAGGTACACGCCCGGCTGCTGCAATTGCTTGAGGCCGGCAATCGGCAGCAGCAGGGTTTCGCGAGTGTTGCGTGCCGGGTTCAGGTCGAAACGCCCACCGTAGACCAGCTCGGCCATTGGCAGCAGTTCACGGGACTCATAGCTTTGCAGACTGGTATTGCGCCCCCACTGCGCCAGGAACGACGGCAGGGATTCGGGCTTGATGCGGAAGAACTCAACATCGATCTTGTCGACGTTCAGCGCGATCACCGGCAAGCCCTCGGCCAGGCGCGTCGGCAGCAACGTGCCACGGCTGGCAAAGCCGACGGTGGCTTGCAGGTCGCGCGTTTCCAGGCGGGCGCTGTATTCGGCGGGGAGGGTGTTGCCGTTGACTGCCTTCACCCCGGCGTCCACGGTCAGCACCAACTTGCGCTGCGGCTCCAGGTGGCGCAGGCGCAACTCCATCAGGTTATCGGAAAGCTCCCAGGCGCCATCGACCTTGCCGGACTTGCTGTCCACCAAGTGCAGCTTGTCGGCGAACTTCTGATCCGGGTCCAGAGGAATGGAAAAACTCACCGACAAGGTGCTGGCCCCGTCCAACTGCACCTCGGACACGTCCACCACGCTTAACTCGCGCCCGGCATAGCGCTGCTTCAGCGCCGCCACGTCGACCGCCGCCTTGGCGGGTTTGGGCACTACGCTTGCCGCGGCGGGTGCCGTCGGTGCAGCGGGCTTATCGGAAGAATCACAGGCGCTCAGCAGGGCCAGCGCACAAGCGAGGAACAGTCCTTTGTTAAGCATGGGGCACTCGTAGTCAGAGGGAACCGAGGGGTGAACTATATATCAGCGCCGCGCTGGCTGCTGCGGTGCCGGTCACATTGACCGACGGAGGGAAGTTTGGTTCTGGGTGCCTTCCGGGCTAAACCAAATCCCACAAACAATGCAGTTCAAAATGTGGGAGGGGGCTTGCTCCCGATGGCGGTGTATCAGGTTAGAAATTCCTGGCCGATTCACCGCAATCGGGGGCAAGCCCCCTCCCACATGGATCTGCGGCGTGATGGGTGGACGGGTACAATGCCCGCTCAACCAAGGAGCCTTCATGACCGCCCTGCTTGCCGACTGGCGCCACCGCCCCACCCATCGCCGCGTCTGGGCCCTGGCCGCGCCGATGATCCTGTCGAATATCTCCGTGCCGCTGGTAGCCCTGGTCGACAGCATGGTCATCGGCCACCTGCCACACGCCCACCAACTGGGCGCCGTGGCTGTCGGCGCCAGCCTGTATACCTTTCTGGCCTGGGCCATGGGTTTCCTGCGCATGGGCTCCACCGGGTTCGCCGCCCAGGCCGCCGGGCGCAAGGATGGCGCGGCGCTGCGGCAAATCCTGTTGCAAGGCTTGCTGCTGGCGCTGGGGTTGGCGATGTTACTGGGCACGGTCGGTATTCCCCTGAGCCATCTGGCGTTGGAATGGATGCAGCCCTCCCCTGAACTGAACCAACTGACCCGCGAATTCTTCCACACCCGCCTGTTCGGCCTGCCCGCCGCCCTTGCCAGCTATGCGCTGGTCGGTTGGTTCCTCGGCACACAGAATGCGCGGGCGCCGCTGGCGATTCTGCTGACCACCAACCTGGTCAACATTGCGCTTAACCTGTGGTTTGTACTCGGCCTGGACTGGGGCGTGGTCGGCTCCGCCCGCGCCTCGGTGATCGCTGAATGGACCGGCGCGCTGCTCGGCTTGGCACTTACGCAAAAAGCCCTGCGCGCCTACCCTGGCCATATCGCCTGGGCTGCACTGAAACTGTGGCAAAGCTGGAGGCCGTTGCTGGCGGTCAACCGCGACATTTTTATCCGCAGCCTGGCCCTGCAGTCGGTGTTCTTCATGATCACGGTGCAAGGTGCACGGCTGGGGGACGCCACCGTTGCAGCCAATGCGCTGCTGCTCAATGGCCTGTTGCTGACGGCCCATGCGCTGGATGGCCTGGCTCACGCCGTCGAAGCCCTGTGCGGGCACGCCATTGGCGCCCATGACCGCCAGGCGTTGCGCCGCTCGCTGGTGGTTGCCTGCGGCTGGTCACTGATCGCCAGCCTCGGCTTCGCCCTGCTGTTCACCTTCGGCGGCCATCTGTTTATCGCTATGCAAACGGATATTCCCAGCGTGCGCGAAACCGCCGACATCTACCTGCCTTACCTGGCGGTACTGCCGTTGATTGCGGTGTGGAGTTATTTGCTCGATGGCCTGTTTATCGGCGCAACGCGGGCGCGGGAGATGCGCAATGGGATGTTGCTGACCGTGCTGTTGGTGCTACCGATTGCCTGGGCATTGCAGGGGCTGGGTAACCACGGGTTGTGGATAACTTTCCTGCTGTTCATGGCGGTGCGCAGTTTGACGCTGTGGGCGATCGCCTGGCGCTTGAATCGGCAAGGGCTGTGGCTGGGAGCAAACTGAAGGAATGCAGATCCAAATGTGGGAGGGGGCTTGCTCCCGATAGCTGAGTGTCAGTCAACAGACTCATTGACTGATCCACCGCTATCGGGAGCAAGCCCCCTCCCACATATATTACGAGGACAGGTACGAAGAACGGGTCAAGCCCAGGCGCAACGCATCCAGGAACTGGGTACGCTCCGACGCGGAGATCTTCGCACTCGCACACTTGTCGCGGTAATGCGTCATCAACTCCTCCGGCGACAAGTGCACATAGCGCAGCATGTCTTCGATGGTGTCGTGGGTCTCGATCCCGGCGCTGTACACCGAACCGTCTTCACGCTGGTAGATGTTCACCGAGTCGGTGTCACCGAACAGGTTGTGCATGTCGCCCAGGATCTCCTGATACGCGCCGACCAGGAAGATACCCAGCAGGTAGTCTTCACCTTCGTTCAAGCCGTGCACCGGCAGGCTGGTCTCGATGCTCTGCTCGTCGACGTACTGCTTGATCTTGCCGTCGGAGTCGCAGGTCAGGTCTTGCAGCACGGCACGGCGCAGCGGCTCTTCGTCGAGGCGGTGCAGCGGCAGGATCGGCAGGACCTGGCCGATGGCCCAGGTGTCCGGCAGGCTCTGGAACACCGAGAAGTTGCAGATGTACTTGTCGGCCAACTTGTCGTTGAGCTCGTCCAGCACCTGGCGATGCGAACGCTGGCGGGCTTTCAACGAGTTGTGCAGGCGGCGGCACACGGCGAAGTAGCACTGTTCGGCCAGGGCTTTTTCGGCCAGGGTCAGTTTGCCGTCGGCGTACTGGGTGGCCACGTCGCTCATGTAGTGGGTGGCGCGCCAGTAGGTTTCGGTGACCATTTCGATGTCGGTCGGACCGAGCAGGTCCACCAGCCATTGCACGGTTTCCGGCAGGCTTTCCTTGTTTTCAATGGTCGGGATTTCGTCGTTGTGCTTCTCGACGTCAGTGACTTGCACCACCAGCATGGCGTGGTGGGCGGTCAGGGAGCGACCGCTTTCAGAGAAGATGTTCGGGTGCGGCAGGCTCTGCGCACCGCAGAATTCCTTGAGCATGCCCACGACCACGCCGGCGTAGTCGTCCATGTCGTAGTTGATCGAGCTGGCGTTACGCGAGTGGGTACCGTCGTAGTCCACGCCCAGGCCGCCGCCGACGTCGATGTGGTCCACCGGCAGGCCGAGGTTGCGCAGTTCGCCGTAGTAACGAATAGCTTCCTTGAACCCGTGCTGGTAGTCGGCCAGGTTGGCGATCTGCGAACCCATGTGGAAGTGCAGCAGGCGGATGCCCTGGTCCAGGCCGGCCGCGCGGAAACGCTCGACCACCGACAGCAACTGCGCCGCCGACAAGCCGAACTTGGATTTCTCGCCACCGGTGTCCGCCCACTTGCTCGATGCCAGGGAAGACAGGCGCACACGCAGACCCACCTGAGGCTTGACCTTGAGGCTGGCGGCCTCTTCGATCACCAGCCCGACCTCGGATTCTTTCTCGATCACGATAAATACGTTGTGACCAAGCTTCTGACCCATCAACGCCAGGCGGATGAACTCGCGGTCCTTGTAACCGTTGCAGACGATCGTGCCACCCTTCGGCGCCAGGGCCAACACGGCCAGCAGCTCGGGCTTGGAGCCCGCTTCCAGGCCGATGGAAACGTTCTGGGTGGCGATGATGTTCTCGATCACCGCTTCCTGCTGGTTCACCTTGATCGGGTACAACGCGGTGTACTTGCTCTGGTATTCCAGGCGTTCGATATTCGAATCGAAGGCGCCGGTGAGTTGGCGTACACGGTCTTGCAGAATGTCGGGGAAACGCACCAGCAGCGGCAACGACAGGCCGCTTTTACGCAGTTGATCGACCTGCTCGTACAAATCGACCGGCGTGCTGTTCGGACCGTTGGGGCGGACTTCTACGCGACCGGCTTCATTGATCGCGAAATAACCGGCCCCCCAATGGCGGATCCCGTAAACACTGCGGCTGTCCGCAACTGTCCATTGGCTGCCATCGTCTTTGCGTGTGCGTCGTACGGACATCGAAGTCCCCTATAAATGAAGGCGAAGGCGCCACCTCAAGCGGAGGCTGGCGCAGTCTAAAGAATGAAAATGACGATTTGCCTGCAAGAAGGTCAGACCCCACTCGCAGGACAGAGTTTAGCCACAGGTTGGGAAGAGGCTTTCAGCCACCGGACTTCTTGGCCTTGTAACCGAGCTTGATCAACTCGGCCAACAGCAGTTCGACGTGATCACCCTGAATCTCGATGACCCCGTCTTTCAACGCACCACCGGTGCCGCAGCGCTTTTTCAGCGTGGTGGCCAGCTCCTTGAGGGCATCTTCGGCCAGGGGCACGCCGGTGATGGTGGTCACCGTTTTGCCGCCACGGCCTTTGCTCTCGCGGCGTACGCGGGCAATGCCATCACCTTCGGGGATCAGGGTCTGTTTGCAGGTACACGAATCCACGGGCTGACGACAGTCCGGGCAGTGTCGACCTGCGTCGGTGGAAAATACCAGGCCACCAAGGGCGGCGAAGGATGCGGCTTTTTTGGCCACCGGCAATCCTCTTGGGAGGATGAAGACTGATCGGCGCCGCAAAGGGCGGTGACCGACCGCGAAGCCCCACTCAGGCAGGGGCAGCGCTACCGAACCGCTAATGTGGTTCGGGTGAAAAGGCGCGCAGTGTAACGGCAAAAAGCGAAGTTGCTAAGAGCCAAATGGCGCCAATTTATGCAACTTTAGCGACGTGAGGCGAGATAGCGCCGCAGACCTTCCTGAGCATCCGGGCAATAGGGCTTTTGCTCGGCCTCGGCAAGCACCGTTTCGAGGGGCAGAAAGCGTGCCTCCATGACCTCTTCAGGCTGCAAACACAACGGGCCGTCCCATACGGCAGAGTAGGAAGTGCACCACAGGCGGCTGTCACCATCTTCAAAGTAAAAATGATCGTGCTCGACCAACTCCACTCCACTTACGCCCAGCTCTTCGGCCAATTCTCGCTGTGCCGACAGGGCATAGCTTTCCCCCGCCGCCACCATACCGCCAGCCGCCGTATCCCAAAACCCCGGATACAGGGCCTTGCTCAAGGTGCGCCGATGCACACACAGCTCGCCCTTGGAATTGAACAGAAAGATAAAGGTGCAACGGCCAATCAGGCCGCGCTGGCGCAGGTCGGACCTGACCAGGTGGCCGAGCAGCTTGTCCTGCTCGTCGACCCAGCAGATCAGTTCAGCATCGGAGGCCGCACGGTGTTCGGCCTCCTTTTGAGTAGCGTCCATCATCAACCCTGGTTGAGGAGCTGACGCAAGTCGATCACTGCAGCGTTTGCCCGGGAAATATAGTTGGCCATCACCAACGAATGGTTCGCCAGTACCCCGAAGCCACTGCCGTTAAGAATCATAGGACTCCACACCGGCTCCTGCGAGGCCTCCAGCTCACGAATGATCTGGCGCACGCTGACGGTGGCGTTTTTCTTGGCCAGCACGTCGGCAAAGTCGACTTCGATGGCGCGCAGCAGATGGGACAAGGCCCATGCCTGGCCACGGGCTTCGTAGAACACGTTATCGATCTGCATCCATGGGGTTTCCACCACTTCTTCATCGACTTGCGGCACTTCGCCCGGCGCCAGCGCCTCGGTTTTAAGCGCGGTGTTCAGTTTGACGCGGCCGACGCTGGCCGACAGGCGCTGGGACAGCGAGCCCAGACGGGTCGCCACATCGCCCAGCCAGTTGTTCAGGTTGTCGGCACGCGCGTAAAACAGTGCGCCGCGCTGGTTCGGGTCAGACAGGCGCGCTTCGTAGCGGCTCAGGGAGTTGATGCCTTCTTGGTATTCCGACTCGCTCGAAGGCAGCACCCAGCTCTTGTTATCGAAGTTAAACCGCGGTTCGGCCTTGGCCAGGTCCGCGTCTTCAGCCGACTGCGACTGGGAGCGAGCGAAGTCTTTGCGCAGTGCGCGGGTCAGGTCACGCACCTGCACCAGCACGCCATATTCCCAGCTCGGCATGTTGTCCATCCACAAGCCCGGCGGGAAACGGTCGTTGGAGATGTAGCCGCCAGGCTTGTTCAGCAAGGTGCCGACCACGGTCTTGAGGGTTTCGACCGTGGTGTAGCCCACGACCATCTGCTTGCCTTCCTTCTCGGCGGCAAGCTGGGCGTTCTGCTGGACCGGAAACAGCGCCGGCTCCTGGCTCCAGTACCAACCCAGGCCACCGGTGACCAGCAGGTACAGGCCGATAATGCTGAGCAAAGCCCGGCTCATCAGCAAGTTGCGAAAATAGCTGCGGTTGGCCGACTTGGGCTCAGGGGCGGGGCCTTTGGCACTGCCTTCACGGTTTTTCCAGTCCAGCATGGCGATATCCTTTCAATCACTTGAGTTCATGCACGTCAATTGTCCGGGTGCGTTCAGACACTCCGACCACAACCCTACCCCATCGTGCCCATCGTTGCGGGGCTTTTACGCGAAAGTGGCGCACAAGCAAGGTTGGACTATAAAGGATGCACGCTTTTTACGCTGCGCGACCCGCGAGTCAATAACTGAATATCCGGCACGCAGACTTAATTGACGTATGACACTCATGCAACAGAAAAGAGGTGCTAGCATAGAGCCATCAGTCGACCTCAGCATGCACCCTCACAGTAGTCAGGATATGACCGAGTCAGAAGACCCTAGCCGCGAGCGTCTCAAGCAGCATTTTGCCCAGCGGGTAATTCATCAGGCACGTCAAATTCTTGAGATCTGGCAGCGCCTGCAACGCGGCGAATGGTCGAACGCCGACTTTTCCGAACTCAGCGAAGCCAACCTGCGCCTGCAGCGCTTCGCCGAGCGTTTTGAACAGCCCGAACACCGCCAACTGGCCCAGCATATTGGCCAAACTCTCCAGGCGGTGGACGAAAACCGTGGCCGTTTGAGCAGCCAACTGATCACCGAACTCAACCGCTTGATGCAGCGCCTGTCGCGCACCGGCCTGCGTCAGGGTGACCAGCTTGAGCAAACCCTGCTGCCACCGATGCGCAAACCGATCTACGTGATGCTGGCCGACCACGACCGCGCCGAGCGCCTGGCCAAGCAGCTGGAATTCTTTGGCCTGAGTGCCCAATCCCTGGACAGCGTCTCGGCTTTTCACACGGCCATGGCTGAGCGCCTGCCGTCAGCCATCGTCATGGACGTGGACTTTTGCGGCCCCGGCCTGGGCCTCACCCTCGCCGCGCAAGCCCAGGAGGGCCTGGAGCAAAAGCTGCCGCTGTTGTTTTTCAGCCTGCACGAAACCGACACGCCGACGCGCCTGGCCGCCGTGCGCGCCGGAGGCGAGGAGTTCCTGACCGGCACGCTGGAGGCTTCGAGCCTGCTGGAAAAGATCGAAGTGCTGACCTGCGTTGCCCAGTACGAACCGTACAAAGTGCTGATCATTGACGACTCGCGGGCCCAGGCGCTGCACACCGAGCGCCTGCTCAACAGCGCCGGGATTGTCACGCGCACCTTGATCGAACCGATCCAGGCCATGGCCGAACTGGCGGATTTCCAGCCCGACCTGATCATCCTCGACATGTATATGCCCGCCTGTACCGGCACCGAACTGGCCAAGGTGATTCGCCACAACGACCGTTACGTCAGCGTGCCGATCATCTACCTGTCGGCCGAAGACGACCTGGACAAACAGCTGGACGCGATGAGCGAAGGCGGCGATGACTTCCTGACCAAACCGATCAAGCCGCGCCACCTGATCACCACCGTGCGCAACCGCGCAGCGCGTGCGCGCAACTTGAAGGCGCGGATGGTGCGCGACAGCCTGACCGGGCTGTACAACCATACGCATATCCTGCAATTGCTCGAAGACTGCAGCTTTCGCGCCCGCCGCGAGAACAAGCCATTGAGCTTTGCGATGCTGGATATCGACCACTTCAAACGAGTCAATGACAGCCACGGCCACCCCATGGGCGACCGGGTGATCAAGAGCCTGGCGCTGTTTCTCAAGCAGCGCCTGCGCAAGACCGACTACATCGGCCGTTATGGCGGTGAAGAGTTTGCCATCGTGATGCCCGACACCGACGTGGAATCGGCCTGCAAGGTACTGGACGACATTCGGCGGCGCTTTGCAGAAATCCACTACCCCGCCCAACCGCAGGATTTGTGGTGCACCTTCAGCGCCGGCCTGGTGGAGCTGTGTGACGGTTGCGACAGCCTGACGATGGCTGCCCAGGCTGACGAAGCGCTATATCTTGCCAAGGACGCCGGACGCAACCGCGTGCAAGCCGCGCGCGCATCAAAGCAAAGTGCCATCTTTTCACCGGAATCCACCGAATCGGTCATAACTCTGTAACGCAAGCGCAATAACTTCAGGCACTTATCTTTTGCCGTCGGTTGAAACCCCGCATGCGCCTCAAGCTGCTGACCAATCTCAATACCCTTCTGCTGGTGGCCGTATGCCTGGCCCTCGGGGCGACGCTGTGGTGGTCGCAACGGGCGCTGGAGCGGCCTTATTTATTGATGGAGCGCTACCTGGGCCTGTCCCAGGGCTTTCAAAACCAGGCAGCGCGCAATATCGACGACTACCTGGCCAGCGGCGATGCCCTGCGCCTGAGCAGCGCCAGTCAAAGCCTGGAGAGCCTGTTGCAGCAACTCGCGCAATTGCCGGCCGAGTTAGCGCAAACCCTGCACCCCAGCCTTGCGGACCTGGAAACCTTCAGTAAGACCGACCTGCTGGCGGCAGGCAAGCTGGCCGGCGACCCGCAAGCACTGTTGGTTCAGGCCGAGCGCGAACTGGGCGCAAACCTGGAGCAACTGAGCCAGTACGCCAGCGGCGTCAACTCCACAGACGCAGCACGCTACCTGCCTCCCCTGCTGACCGCCTCGCAGCATCTGGGCAAACTGTCCCTGGCCCGCGACAAGCTGGTGAGCAGCGGCCGCGCCGAGCTGGCCGACGAGGTGGAGCGCGAGATTGCCACCATGCGCACCCAGGCCGACCTGTTGGCGCAGTTGCCATTGCTTGGGGTAAAGGCCAGCGCCGAATCCAACGCTGACGATTTCTCCGCGTTGATGGGCTTGGAAAACACCGAAAAAACCGCAGCCCAGGACACCGGCGTCGACCTCAAGCGCGAGCTCAACAGCCTGTTGACCCGCTACCCCGCCGAACTCAAGCGCACCCGCGAGCAGATCCAGCAGCGCGCCGACCTCGCCGCTGCCACCCACCTGAAGATCGCCAACGTGCAACAGGCCATCGCCGGCCTGGAGCCGGTAGTGCGTGCACAGCACGCCAGAATCCAGGGCGAGGTGCGTGTGCTGCAAGGCGTGATGATCGGCCTGATCCTGTTGATCGCACTGCTGATCGACACGCTGCAACGGCGCCTGGCACGGGTGCTGACCAATCTGGCACCGGCCTTGTCGACCTGGGCCGAAGGTAATTTCAGCCAGCCGATAGCCCTGGGCAAGACCAACCATGAACTGCACGCTATCGAAGCCTCCCTGAACCGCCTGCGCGCCTATCTGGTGGGCCTGGTAGGCACTATTCGCGGGAATGCCGAAGCAGTGGCCGGCAGCAGCCGCGCCCTCGCCGAACTGAGCAGCGGCCTGCACGACGGCGCCGAGCGTCAGGCCGGCGACACCGCGCAAATCCGTGACTCCCTGGGTGAACTGGAAGCCACCATCCAGCAAGTGGCCGGGGATGCCAGCCAGGCTGCCGGCGCCAGTCGCAGTGCAGGCTTTGCTGTGGAGCAAGGCCAGCGCGTAATCGGCCTGAGCCTGACCGGGTTGCACGCCTTGGTGGGCGAAGTGCAGCAAAATGCGCAGATGATCGAGAAACTCGCGGAAGAATCCGCCACCATCGGCGGCGTGCTGACCGTGATTCGCTCGATTGCCGAGCAGACCAACTTGCTGGCGCTCAATGCCGCTATCGAGGCGGCTCGCGCCGGTGAAGCCGGACGCGGCTTCGCGGTGGTGGCCGACGAAGTCCGTTCCCTGGCCCAGCGCACCGCTGGCGCTACTGCCGAAATCCAGGGCCTGATCGCCGGCCTGCAAACCGCCGCCCATCAATCGGTACAAGGCATGCGCGCCCAGGTTGAACACGCCGAAGCCACCGCCCAGCAAGCCCAGGCAGCAGATGGTGCGCTGGATGAAATCGTCGGCGCGATCCAGACGATTTCCGAGACGGCGGTACGCATTGCCGATGTGACTGCGCAGCAGAGTGGGGCCGTGAGTGAGATTCGCGATAACAGTGAGCGGATTCACCAGCTGGGTGAGGACAACCTGCTGCGTATCGGCCAGGGGCGTAGCCAGGGTGAGCACCTGTTGGTGCTCGGAGGGCAACTCAACACTGCCGTACAAGCCTTCCGCGTCTGACCCGCTCTCCCGCCCTATGGAGATCAAATGTGGGAGGGGGCTTGCTCCCGATTACAGTGTGTCAGTCTCAATACCTGTAGCTGATCCACCGCTATCGGGAGCAAGCCCCCTCCCACATTTGATCTTCAGTGAATTCAAGACCGTGTTCAGCATGACCGGATTCCGGGCCACAGTCACAAATTTCGCGCAATCCTCGCTAATCGTGCTGGCTACTGCATAGAACTGGACAGTCACAAAGGCTTTGCGGCATAGTCGCCGGGTTCTGCCGCACCCCTACCAATAACAAGGAACAGCCGATGGCGACCTTACTGGTTCTTCATGGACCCAACCTGAACCTGCTTGGCACCCGCGAACCGGGCGTCTACGGGGCAGTGACCCTCGACCAGATCAACCTCGACCTGGAAAGACGGGCCCGTGAAGCCGGCCACCATCTGCTCTACCTGCAAAGCAATGCCGAGTATGAATTGATTGATCGCATCCACGCCGCGCGTAACGAAGGCGTGGACTTTATCCTGATCAATCCCGCCGCTTTTACGCATACAAGCGTTGCATTACGTGACGCGCTGCTGGCAGTGAGCATCCCATTCATCGAAGTGCATTTATCGAACGTGCACAAACGCGAAGCTTTCCGCCATCACTCTTACTTCTCCGATGTAGCGGTAGGAGTGATCTGCGGCCTTGGCGCCAGCGGTTACCGACTGGCCCTGGAGGCCGCCCTGGAACACGTTGAAGAACAGGCTAAACGCCCCTGACCGACCCTTGGGAGTTGATGATTCATGGATATCCGTAAAGTTAAGAAACTGATCGAACTGCTGGAAGAATCCGGTATCGACGAGCTGGAAATCAAGGAAGGCGAAGAGTCCGTACGGATCAGCCGTCACAGCAAGACCCCGGCCCAACAGTTCTACGCACCGCAGATGCAAGCACCGGCTCCTGCCGCTGCCGCCCCTGCCGCCGCTCCAGCCGCTGCCGCAGCCCCTGCTGCCCCAGCCGCACCAGCGTTGAACGGCTTCGTGGTCAAGTCGCCAATGGTCGGTACTTTCTACCGCACCCCGGCACCGACCTCGCCAGCCTTCGTTGAAGTAGGCAAGACCGTGAAAGTGGGCGACACCATCTGCATCGTTGAAGCGATGAAGATGATGAACCACATCACCGCTGAAAAAGCCGGCGTCATTGAATCCATCCTGGTAGAAAACGGTCAGCCGGTTGAGTACGACCAGCCGCTGTTCACCATCGTTTGAACCGCGGAGCGCCTTCGATGTTGAAACCTGCGAAGAAACTGCAAAAAGTCCTGATCGCCAACCGCGGCGAGATCGCGCTGCGTATCCTGCGCGCCTGTAAGGAAGAGGGCATCAAGACCGTCGCTGTTTACTCGACGGCCGATACCGAATTGATGCACGTGAAACTGGCGGACGAAAGCATCTGCATCGGCCCGCCACTGGCCACGAACTCGTACCTGAAAGTCTCGAACATCATCGCTGCCGCAGAAGTGACCGGCGCTGATGGCATCCACCCGGGCTACGGCTTCCTCGCGGAAAACGCCGACTTCGCCGAACAGGTGGAAAAATCCGGGTTTGCCTTCATCGGCCCCAAAGCCGAAACCATTCGCCTGATGGGCGACAAGGTCTCGGCCAAGGACGCCATGATTGCAGCGGGCGTGCCGACCGTTCCAGGCTCCGACGGCCCACTGCCTGAAGACGAGGAAACCGCTCTGCGCATTGGTCGCGAAGTCGGTTACCCGGTGATCATCAAGGCCGCCGGTGGCGGTGGTGGTCGCGGTATGCGCGTGGTGCACAAGGAAGAAGACCTGATCGAAGCCGCCAAGCAGACCCGCTCCGAAGCGGGCGCCTGGTTCGGCAACCCGATGGTCTACCTGGAAAAATACCTGACCAACCCACGTCACGTGGAAGTCCAGGTGCTGTCCGACGGCCAGGGCCACGCCATCCACCTGGGTGACCGCGATTGCTCGCTGCAACGTCGTCACCAGAAAGTGTTGGAAGAAGCCCCGGCACCGGGCCTCGACGAAAAAGCCCGCCAGGAAGTCCTGGCACGCTGCGTCAAGGCGTGCATCGACATCAACTACCGTGGCGCCGGTACCTTCGAGTTCCTCTACGAGAACGGTCGCTTCTACTTCATCGAGATGAACACTCGTGTGCAGGTAGAGCATCCGGTTTCGGAGATGGTCACCGGTATCGACATCGTCAAGGAGATGCTGAGCATCGCCGCGGGTAACGTGCTGTCCTTCACCCAGGACGACGTGAAGATGCACGGCCACTCCCTGGAGTGCCGCATCAACGCCGAAGACCCGAAAACCTTTATCCCAAGCCCTGGCCTGGTCAAGCATTTCCACGCGCCCGGCGGCAACGGCGTACGTGTGGATTCGCACCTGTACAGCGGCTACAAGGTTCCGTCCAACTACGACTCGCTGATCGGCAAGCTGATAACCTGGGGCGCGACCCGCGACGAGGCCATGGCCCGTATGCGCAACGCCCTGGACGAAATCGTGGTCGACGGCATCAAGACCAACATCCCGCTGCATCGGGACCTGGTTCGCGATGAGGGCTTCTGCGAGGGTGGTGTGAACATTCACTACCTGGAACACAAGCTGGCCAACCAGTAAGTGCTCCACCCAACAAAGCCGCCTTCGGGCGGCTTTGTTGTTTCTGCCCCCCAGCTTTCAGGCCATACACAGTACAAATGTGGGAGGGGGCTTGCCCCCGATTGCAGTGTGTCAGCCTCAGTATCTGTAACTGATCCACCGCTATCGGGGGCAAGCCCCCTCCCACATTTGGTCCGCATTCATTCAGTAATGTCGTCTTATGCTGCCCGCTCGCGTAAACTTGCGCGCTTTCGCGGCCTACTCGCTGCACATTCATTTTTTCAAAGGTGCCCGCCATGCCTTGGCTGCAAGTCCGTCTCGCCATCAGCCCAGAACAAGCCGAAACCTACGAAGACGCTTTCCTCGAAGTGGGCGCTGTGTCGGTGACCTTCATGGACGCCGAAGACCAGCCGATCTTCGAGCCGGAACTCAACACCACGCCGCTGTGGTCCCACACCCACCTGCTGGCCCTGTTCGAAGACGGCACCGATGCCGCCGCCGTACTGGCCCATATGGAACTGCTCACCGGCGGCCCGCTGCCCGAGCATCACAGCGAAGTCATCGAAGACCAGGACTGGGAACGCAGCTGGATGGATAACTTCCAGCCCATGCGCTTCGGCCAGCGCCTGTGGATCGTGCCAAGCTGGCACGCTGCTCCCGAGCCAGACGCCGTCAACCTGCTGCTGGACCCGGGCCTGGCGTTCGGCACCGGCACCCACCCCACCACCGCCCTGTGCCTGGAATGGCTGGACGGCCAGGACCTGACCGACAGCAACGTACTGGACTTCGGCTGCGGCTCCGGAATCCTGGCGATTGCCGCGCTGCTGCTGGGCGCCAAGGAGGCCGTGGGCACCGATATCGACGTGCAGGCCCTGGAAGCCTCCCGCGATAACGCCGGGCGTAATAACATCGCTGAAGGCAAATTCCCACTCTATCTGCCTGAAGATCTGCCCCAGGTACAGGCCGATGTACTGGTCGCCAATATCCTCGCCGGGCCGCTGGTGTCGCTGGCACCGCAACTGTCGAGCCTGGTCAAGCCGGGTGGGCGCCTGGCGCTGTCGGGTATCCTCGCCGAGCAAGGTGAAGAAGTGGCTGCGGCCTACGCCAGGGATTTCGAGCTGGACCCGATCGCCAACCGTGATGGCTGGGTACGCATCAGCGGTCGTCGGCGCTAGAATGAGCGCTTGTCTGAATCGGATGGCCGCATGACCGACAGTTTCGTCACCCAGTGCCCGCATTGCCAAGCCCGTTTCCGCGTCAACCACGCTCAGTTGAGCGTGGCCCGTGGCGTTGTGCGCTGCGGCTCGTGCCTGCAAGTGTTCAACGCCGCTCGCCAGTTGCTGGAGCAGCGCGCCCAAGTGTCGGCAGCCGAACCTGAACTGCCCGCTGCGGTTGAGCCAACGCCTGAACCCCCGCGAGCCATCAGCCAGAAACAGTGGACAGCCCAGGAGCTTGACCTGGACAACCTGGACCTGGACGAAGAACTGGCCAAGCTCGAGCGCCGCGAGATTCAGCACACTCAACCCCAGGGCGCGGAGCGTCGGCAACCCGGCACCGATCGTCGGCACAAGGAAGACACCCTCAGCGCCAGCCGCGACACGGTCAAGGCCGAGGAAGAACAATGGGCCGCCAGCCTGTTCAGCGAGCCCGCGCAAGAGCGCGCAGACAGCGACGAAGACGAGCCTGAACCAAGCAATACCCGGCAGCGCACCGAACCGTCCATGTCGCTGCACAGCGAAACCATCGACGACGAGCCAACCCTGCTCTCGCCCCTGCATGACGACGAGCCCGACCCGCCCTTCACGCCCCTGACCCCAGCGGCAGAAGAAGCCGATGAACGCCCGCAATCACGGCGTAAACGCCCACGCACCGAGGCCAGCGTGCACGACGCCGTGCTCCAGGACCTTGAAGACGACCCGCTGCACCTCTATGCGCAGAAACGTCCGTCGGGCTGGGGCCGCCGCCTGATCTGGATCCTGCTGGTGCTGATCGCCGCCGCCGGCCTGGCAGGCCAGTACATCGCCTACCAATTCGACGAACTGGCCCGTCAGGACGCCTACCGTCCGTGGTTCCAGCAGCTGTGCCCGAAATTGGGTTGCACCGTGCCATCGCGGGTCGATATCGCCCATATCAAGAGCAGCAACCTGGTGGTACGCAGCCACCCGGAGTTCGCCGGTGCGCTGGTGGTGGATGCGATCCTCTATAACCGCGCAACCTTTTCCCAGCCGTTCCCGCTGCTGGAACTGCGTTTTGCAGATTTGAACGGCAGCCTGATCGCCAGTCGTCGCTTCAAACCCGCCGAATATCTGAGCGGCGAGTTGGCTGGCGTCAGCGAAATGCCTTCGCAGACACCGATCCACATTTCCCTGGACATCCTTGATCCCGGCAACAAAGCCGTGAACTACAGCCTGAGCTTCCACTCGCCCGAGTGAAACGCCACGCCCGAAGAGGTTTGACGGCGGATTATTGACTTGACCGACGTCAACCAAACCGGTGGCGATAAAAAAATAACTGTTCAGATTTTATCCAATTCAGCCTTTAACCCGTCATCGAGAGCGGGTATCATGCCAACCCTTTTTCGAACTCTAATGATCCGGCCCCACAACAGGGAAGTCCTATGTCGGCGGTACGCATCGGCCCATATACATTGCAGAACGGCTTGATCCTCGCCCCGATGGCGGGTGTCACCGATCAGCCCTTTCGTCAGCTGTGCAAGCGTTTGGGCGCGGGTCTAGTAGTCTCTGAAATGGTTACCAGCGACATGAGTTTGTGGAACACCCGCAAATCGCGGATGCGCATGATCCACGAAGGTGATCCCGAGCCACGCTCGGTACAGATCGCCGGGGGTGATGCGCAGATGCTGGCGGATGCGGCCCGGGCCAATGTGGAGCTGGGTGCACAGATCATTGATATCAACATGGGCTGCCCGGCCAAGAAGGTCTGCAACAAGGCCGCCGGTTCCGCCCTGTTGAAAGATGAGCAGTTGGTCGCCGAGATCCTGCAGGCCGTCGTTGGCGCGGTCGATGTGCCGGTGACCCTGAAGATTCGTACCGGTTGGGACCGGGACAACAAAAATGGCCTCACAGTGGCAAAGATCGCTGAACAGGCCGGGATTACAGCGCTGGCGGTGCATGGCCGTACCCGCGCCGACCTTTATACCGGTGAAGCCGAGTACGACACCATTGCCGCGATCAAGCAGGCCGTGTCGATGCCGGTATTTGCCAATGGCGACATCGACTGCGCCGAGAAAGCCCGGCGTGTGCTGCACGCAACCGGTGCCGACGGATTGTTGATTGGCCGGGCCGCCCAGGGGCGACCGTGGATTTTTCGCGAGATCGAGCATTTCCTGCGCACTGGTGAAGTCTTGCCGGCGCCGGAGTTGGTCGAAGTGGAACGTATTCTGCTGGAGCATCTGGCCGCCCTGCACGCCTTCTATGGGGATGTGATGGGCGTACGCATTGCTCGCAAGCATGTCGGCTGGTATCTCGCCACCTTGCCGGGCGCCAAGGAATTTCGCGCTCAGTTCAATCGTTTGGATGAAACGCAGGCACAGGTCGCCACCGTTCGTGAGTTCTTCGCCGAACGTGACAAGAGCCTGGGAACAGGGGATGGAAAAGGGGTGGCCGCATGACGATGATGACCGAGACTTTAGTGAGTGGAACAACACCCGTGAGCGACAACGTCAATTTGAAACAGCACCTCAACACGCCCAGCGAAGAAGGCCAGACCCTTCGCGGGAGTGTCGAGAAAGCGCTGCACAATTATTTCGCCCACCTTGAGGGTGCTTCCGTCACGGACGTGTACAACCTGGTGCTCTCCGAAGTCGAGGCGCCCTTGCTCGAAAGCGTGATGAACTACGTCAAGGGCAACCAGACCAAAGCCAGTGAGCTGCTGGGCCTCAACCGTGGCACCTTGCGCAAAAAGCTCAAGCAGTACGATTTGCTGTAAGCATTCAATCAAACCAGAAAGGCGCCCGCGTAAAACCGGTCGCCTTTTTTGCTGACTCCTTTGCTTTTGATGGAAATTGAAATGACCGACCAGACTACCCGCCTGCCGATCCGCCGCGCCTTGATCAGTGTTTCCGACAAGACCGGGATCCTCGAATTTGCCCGGGAGCTGGAAGCCCTGGGTGTGGAAATCCTCTCCACGGGCGGGACCTTCAAACTGCTGCAGGACAACGGCGTGGCCGCAGTAGAAGTCGCGGACTACACCGGTTTCGCAGAAATGATGGACGGTCGCGTCAAGACCCTGCACCCGAAAATCCATGGCGGCATCCTCGGCCGTCGCGGCATCGACGACGCCATCATGACCGAGCACGGCATCAAGCCGATCGACCTGGTGGCCGTTAACCTCTACCCATTCGAAGCCACCATCAACAAGCCAGGCTGCGACCTTCCCACCGCCATCGAGAACATCGATATCGGCGGCCCGACCATGGTGCGCTCGGCGGCCAAGAACCACAAAGACGTGGCCATCGTGGTCAACGCCAGCGACTACGCCAACGTGCTGGCAAACCTGAAAGCCGGTGGCCTGACCTACGCCCAGCGTTTCGACCTGATGCTCAAGGCGTTCGAACACACCGCAGCCTATGACGGCATGATCGCCAACTACATGGGCACCGTGAACCAAGCGGCTGACACCTTGAGCACAGAAGGTCGCAGCCAATTCCCGCGCACCTTCAACAGCCAGTTCATCAAGGCCCAGGAAATGCGCTACGGCGAGAACCCGCACCAGAGCGCGGCGTTCTACGTGGAAGCCAAGCCTGCCGAAGTGGGCATTGCCACCGCGACCCAGCTGCAAGGCAAAGAACTTTCCTACAACAACGTGGCCGATACCGACGCCGCGCTGGAATGCGTGAAGAGCTTCGTCAAACCGGCCTGCGTGATCGTCAAGCACGCCAACCCGTGCGGCGTGGCCGTGAGCCCGGACGCTGAAGGCGGTATCCGCCAGGCGTACGAACTGGCCTACGCCACCGATACCGAATCTGCGTTCGGCGGCATCATTGCCTTCAACCGCGAGCTGGATGCCGAGACCGCCAAGGCGATCGTCGAGCGCCAGTTCGTCGAGGTGATCATCGCGCCAAGCGTCAGCGAAGAAGCCCGCGCCATTGTCGCCGCCAAAGCCAACGTGCGCCTGCTGGCCTGCGGCGAGTGGTCGGCCGACCGCGCCGCTGCCTGGGACTACAAGCGCGTCAATGGCGGCTTGCTGGTACAGAGCCGCGACATCGGCATGATCGGCAGCCAAGACTTGAAAGTGGTGACCAAACGCGCCCCGACCGAGCAAGAGATCAACGATTTGATCTTTGCCTGGAAAGTCGCCAAGTACGTTAAATCCAACGCCATCGTCTACGCCAAGAACCGCCAGACCATCGGTGTCGGCGCCGGCCAGATGAGCCGTGTGAACTCGGCGCGTATCGCCGCGATCAAGGCAGAACACGCCGGTTTGCAGGTGGTGGGTTCGGTAATGGCTTCCGATGCATTCTTCCCGTTCCGTGATGGCCTGGATAACGCCGCGAAAGCCGGTGTTACTGCCGTGATCCAACCGGGCGGCTCGATGCGTGATGCAGAAGTGATTGCCGCTGCTGATGAAGCCGGCATCGCCATGGTCTTCACCGGTATGCGCCACTTCCGCCACTGATCCCACTCGATCGAAATGTGGGAGGGGGCTTGCTCCCGATAGCGGTATTTCAGCAGGTTGATTATTTGACTGATACACCGCAATCGGGAGCAAGCCCCCTCCCACATAAAGCGCACTTGCGGCGCCTCACAGAATTTGCTTCATCCGAGGTTTTTGAAATGAATGTTTTGATCATTGGCAGCGGTGGCCGTGAACACGCCCTGGCCTGGAAAGTTGCCCAGGACCCACGTGTCCAGAAAGTCTTCGTCGCCCCCGGCAACGCCGGTACCGCCATTGAGGCCAAGTGCGAAAACGTCGCCATCGACGTACTGGCCCTTGAGCAACTGGCAGATTTTGCCGAGAAGAATGTTTCCCTGACCATCGTCGGCCCGGAAGTGCCACTGGTTGCCGGCGTCGTCGATCTGTTCCGCAGCCGTGGCCTGGATTGCTTCGGCCCGACCGCTGGCGCCGCCCAGTTGGAAGGCTCGAAAGCCTTCACCAAGGATTTCCTGGCACGCCACAAGATCCCCACCGCCGACTACCAGAACTTCACCGAGATCGAGCCGGCCCTCGCCTACCTGCGCGAAAAAGGCGCACCGATCGTGATCAAGGCCGATGGCCTGGCTGCCGGTAAAGGCGTGATCGTCGCCATGACCCTGCAGGAAGCCGAAGACGCCGTGCGCGACATGCTCGCCGGCAATGCCTTTGGTGATGCAGGTTCGCGCGTGGTGATCGAGGAATTCCTCGACGGCGAAGAAGCCAGTTTCATCGTAATGGTCGACGGCAAGAACGTACTGCCCATGGCCACCAGCCAGGACCACAAGCGCGTCGGCAATGGCGACAGCGGCCCGAACACTGGCGGCATGGGTGCTTACTCCCCGGCGCCAGTGGTCACCAGCGATGTGCATCAGCGCGTCATGGACCTGGTGATCTGGCCGACCGTGCGCGGCATGGCCGACGAGGGCAACGTCTACACCGGTTTCCTCTACGCCGGCCTGATGATCGACAAAGCCGGTAACCCGAAAGTCATCGAGTTCAACTGCCGTTTCGGCGATCCGGAAACACAACCGGTGATGCTGCGCCTGCAATCTAGCCTGGTGCTGCTGGTGGAAGCGGCGCTGGCCCAAGCGCTGGATAAGGTCGAAGCACAGTGGGACCCACGCCCGAGCGTCGGCATCGTGCTGGCGGCCGGTGGTTACCCTGCCGATTACGCCAAGGGCGATGTGATTGAAGGTCTGGATGCCGCCGCTGCGCTGGAAGGCAAGGTGTTCCACGCAGGCACCGCGCTCAAGGACGGCAAAGTTGTAACCGCAGGTGGCCGTGTGTTGTGCGCCACCGCAATGGGTGCCAGTGTCGATGCAGCACAACAGCAGGCGTACAAGCTGGCTGCGAAAATCGACTGGAAAGGTTGTTTCTACCGCACCGACATCGGCTACCGTGCCATTGCCCGTGAACGCGGCGAGAACAGCTGAGAGCTACACTTGCAGTAGCTATCCGTTCGGTTAGGTAAGGGCCTTTGGCCCTTGCCGTACACATGTCGCCCCGCGCATAGTTAACCCGTGCATCAACCTACGAAGGGATTTCGCCGTGCGCTGGCTCAGGATCGCCATAGGTTTCACAGTCAGCTTGCTGACCCTGCTCTGCCTGCTCCCGGCCCAGGCCGCCGCACAAGGCAGTGGTTGGGCGGTATTGCTTGATGAACAGGCCGACCTGCAACTGAGCGACATCCGTTCCGCCCGCTACACCAATCAATTCAGCCCCATCGAACTGGACCGGATCACTGCCGCGCAGCCGGACGGTGCGTTGTGGGTGCGCTTCAGGCTGCAGCCCGGCAAGCACGAACAAGTGCTGCGGGTCTTTGCCCCGGATCTTTCCAGCCTGAGCCTGTATGTACTGGACGGCGATACCCTGGTGGAGCAACAAACCACCGGCACGCGCCAACCCCAGGTTGAACGCCCGCTGCCCAGCAGCGATTTCATGCTGCCGATGCCCCAGAGCCCACGACCTCTTGAGGTGTACCTGCGCCTGGTCTCGGAACACGAACTGCGCCCCTACATCACCCTGGAACCTGCAGTACTGGCCGCCGCCAACCAGAACCAGACGCTGATCTACGGCCTGCTGTTCGGCGTGCTGCTGATGCTGATCCTGCACAACCTCACGCGCTTCGCCTACCACCGCTCGCGCAGCAGCCTGTGGCTGGCCGCCTGCGAATTGCTGTTGATGCTCAGCCTGGCGCTGCTGCTCAACCTGGTGGGGCCATGGCTGCCGAACTGGCACGCGATCCAGACCCCTGGCGCCTACCTCGCCCTGTTGCTGACCGCACCTTGCGGGTTGATGTTCGCCTACCGCTTCTTCATGCCCCTGGGCCCGCACCCGCTGAACAAGGTGTTGATGGCCGATATCCTGCTGATCGTGCTGTGCGGTCTGCTGTTGTTGTTCGTCAATACCCTGCCACTGAACATCATCACCTATGCCCTGGTGGCGCTGGCCGGCCTGAGCATGTTGTTTGTCTCGGCCTACCATTGGCAAAAAGGCTACCGCCCGGCGCGTCTTTTCGTGGCGGCGATGGTGGTGTTCAACATTGGCACACTGATCATTCTTCCCGCCCTGCTCGGCCTCACCCTGGTGGCGCCGCAGGGCCTGATCGTCACCCTGCTGGGTTTCATCTGTCTCAGCGGCCTGTTGATGAGCCTGGCCCTGGGCGAACGCCAGCGCGCGATTGTCGAAACGCGCTTCAGCCTGAGCCGCGACCTGGCCGCCAGCAATGCCGAAATCGCCGCCAAGGCCGAGTTCCTGGCGAAGATCAGCCATGAAATCCGCACGCCCATGAACGGCGTGCTGGGCATGACCGAACTGCTATTGGGTACGCCGCTGTCGGTGAAGCAGCGCGACTACGTGCAGACCATCCACAGCGCCGGTAACGAGCTGCTCACCCTGATCAACGAGATTCTCGACATTTCCAAGCTGGAGTCCGGGCAGATCGAACTCGATGATGTGCAGTTCGACCTCAACGCGTTGATCGACGACTGCCTGAGTATCTTTCGCGCCAAGGCCGAGCAGCAGAATGTCGAGCTGATCAGCTTTATCCAGCCCCAGGTGCCACGCGTGATCAGCGGCGACCCGACGCGCCTGCGCCAGGCGTTGTTGAGCCTGCTGGAGAACGCCCTGCACAAGACCGATGAAGGCGAAGTGCTGATCGTCGTGGCCCTCGACGAGCGCAGCACCAAGCCCCGTTTGCGCATTGCCGTGCAGGACAGCGGCGTGCCGATGGAAGCCGCCGAACGCGACGCGCTGCTGCACAGCGAACTGCACAGCAAGAACTTCCTCTCGGCGACACGCCTGAGCGGTCACCTGGGCCTGGTCATTGCCCGCCAGTTGATCCTGCTGATGAACGGCGAATTCGGTATCAAGAGTGGCAGCCATCAGGGCAGTACCTTGTGGCTGACCCTGCCGCTGGACCCGGAGCGCCTGGAGCACCCGACGTCGGATCTCGACGGCCCGCTCAAGGACGCCCGCGTGCTGGTGGTGGACGACAACGACACCTGCCGCAAAGTACTGGTGCAGCAATGTTCGGCCTGGGGCCTTAATGTCAGCGCCGTGCCGTCCGGCAAGGAGGCCCTGGCGCTGCTGCGCACCAAGGCACACCTGCGCGATTACTTCGACGTGGTGCTGCTGGACCAGAACATGCCGGGCATGACCGGCATGCAACTGGCGGCGAAGATCAAGGAAGACCCGAGCCTGAACCACGACATCCTGCTGATCATGCTCACCGGTATCAGCAATGCGCCGAGCAAGATCATCGCGCGCAACTGCGGGATCAAGCGCATCCTCGCCAAACCCGTGGCCGGTTATACGCTCAAGACGACCCTGGCCGACGAACTGGCTCAACGCAGCAAAGGCGCAGCCATTCCACGCCCCGCCCCCAGCGCGCCGGTGGCGGTGACCGTGCCGAGCGATTTCCGCATCCTGGTAGCCGAAGACAACAGCATCTCCACCAAAGTGATTCGCGGCATGCTCGGCAAACTCAACCTCAACCCGGACACCGCCAGCAACGGCGAAGAAGCCCTGCAAGCGATGAAGGCCCAGCGCTATGACCTGGTGTTGATGGATTGTGAAATGCCAGTCCTCGATGGATTCTCTGCCACGCAGCAGCTGCGCGCGTGGGAAGTCAGCCACCAACGCGTACGCACGCCGGTGGTAGCGCTCACGGCGCATATTCTTTCGGAACATAAAGAACGCGCACGCCAGGCCGGCATGGACGGGCATATGGCCAAGCCGGTGGAGCTATCACAGTTGCGCGAGCTGGTGGATTACTGGGTAGTGCAGCGCCAAAAGCTTCCTGAGCGCAGCACCATTTCCTGATTTGAAATACCATCCCCTGTGGGAGCGGGCTTGCTCGCGAAGGCGGCCTGACAGCCGACACAGTTATACCGAGTACATATCCATTCCTGCGGTAACGGCCACTTAGGGTTCCGCTTTTACAGCGGGTCACTTTTGAAAAGCGCAGAAGTAACCCAAACGCTCTTGCCCCACCACTCGGCACCTCGCTTAGGCTCGGTGTGCCCGTAATCCGCCATGGATTTGGGGGGCCGCCGCCACGCGCCATCCATGGCGCGGGGCGGCTAAACCGGCATCCCTGCCGGTTTACCCCCCAAATCCCTGTCGAATTCCGGCCAGCGTGGTTTAACGGGGCGCCTAAGATCAAAAGCGACTCGCTTCGCATCGTGGTTACCGTCGGCTGCTACAACCTACAAAATTGTGTAGATACCTATGGCTATCGCAGTTCAAGCCAGCTCCCACATTTGATCTCTGTCGGATAGACTCCTCCACACTTCCCCCGCCCGCGAGCCGCCCCCATGCTCCATGTGTTATTCAGCGTTTACCTGAAGATGCTGGTGCTCTACAGCCCGTTTTTTGTGCTGTCCTGCTTTATCAGCCTGACCCGTGGCTATTCCAGCAAGGAACGTCGGCGCCTGGCCTGGAAAGTCGCACTGGCGACCCTGGTATCGAGCGTGTTGCTCTACCTGTTCGGCAGGGTGATTTTCAGCGTGTTCGGCATTACCGTGGACGCGTTCCGTATCGGCGCCGGCAGCGTGTTGTTTATCTCGGCCCTGGGCATGGCTCAGGGCAAGTCGGCGGTGCAGACCGACAACGTGCAGCAGGACGTGACCATCGTGCCGCTGACCATCCCGCTCACTGTCGGCCCAGGCACCATCGGTGCGCTGCTGGTGATGGGCGTGAGCCAGCCCCACTGGGACGACAAGCTCACCGCCATCCTCAGCATCGCCTTGGCCAGCCTCACAGTGGGTGTGGTGCTGTACCTGTCCAACCGTATCGAACGGATTCTCGGCGACCAGGGCTTGCAGATTGTCAGCCGGTTGATGGGCCTGTTCGTATGCGCCCTGGCCGCGCAAATCATTTTTACCGGGGTTCGCGGCTACCTGGTGCCTTAGATCCGGTATTTGGCAATCGCCAGCTGCACCTTGTCACCGGCGCTTTCGCGCATCAGCTGGATGGTTTTTTCGTTGACCACCGAGGTGTTCAGCACCAGGCAGGTTTGCCCGCTGAAAGCCTCGAACGATGAGCTGTCCCATTCAAGGAACGGCACTCCCACCTGTTTGTTCACGCCGTGGCTGCTGAAGGTCACCAGCACCATCATCACTTCACCATTGGTTTCGGCGCAGGACGCCACGCCGAAGTCACCGCCCTCATGCACCGCGCTATTGCGCTTGAACAAATCAAAAGACGCCGGCTGCCGCTTCAATGCCTCCAGCGCATCGGCGGCCAGTTTTGGCAGCGCGGTAACCAGTGGCCCCGACAGTGACATCGACGCCAGCAGCGCGCCGATAATATTCAGCGCCGCCAATTGCACCGTCAGTCCCTTGCCGGAGCGCGAGACACGCTCGAAACTGCTGCGCACCGGCAGCCAGCCAAGACTGACCATGACCTTGATAAATTCGTCGTACCACGCCTCGGTGCCCCGATGTACTTTCAATACATCGCTCACGTAACTGCTGGCCAGCAGGTAACTCTTGCGAATGTATTCGCGGTTCAGCCCAGACAGCCCCTCGGCGAAGGAAATCACCCCGTTGTTGACCACCGCCGCATTGCAGTCGTCGTCAGTGTCCAGGGGTAACGCCGCGTGCACTCCTGGTGCCCCCGGCAACTTGTAGGCGGCAATCAGCTTGCGCCGTTTGATAGTGTTGATCCTTCTGTGACGTCGCTCCATTTTTCAGTTCTCCACAAGCACCCGACATGGGGCTTTCCTTCACACTAGTCCAGCGGGCGGAGGGCTTTCCATGCGACAAACATGCCTTGGTGGCACCGGTCAAAACCCAGTGCCCAGCAATCACAAGGCACAGCCGGCAGGCTTGCGGTTTTCACCGTAAAAAAAAGAAAAAGCCCCGAACAACCTCAGGAGAATCCCAGGGTCATTCGGAGCTTTCCGGCGGCCAGCGGGCCGTTTTCAGGAGGCGGGTTTGTCGCCGTACCAACGCGGCGTGTACACCCACGCCCCGCCACCGGCACGCGGGAACACGCAGGTGGTGGACGAGCCGATCAGCACCATGGTGCGCATGTCCACCTGCTCGGGCGTCAATTGGCCCAGGGTGGTGACGCGTAGCGTCTGGCCCGGGCGGCCGATGTCGCGGCCCAGCACCACCGGCGTATCGGGCGTGCGGTGCAGGCCGACGATCTCCAGGGCACGCCCCAGTTGCCAGGGCCGCGAACGCGAGATCGGGTTGTAGAACGCCAGGGCCAGATCGGCCTGGGAAGCCAGGTCCAGGCGCTTTTCAATGATCGACCAGGGCTTGAGGTTATCCGACAGCGACATGACGCAGAAGTCATGCCCCAAGGGTGCACCGGCCTGGGCGGCGGTGGCCAGGGAGGCAGAAACCCCCGGCAGGATTTCCAGGTCGACCTGATGCCAGGCCGGGTCCGTGGAGTCGTGCAGCGCCTCGATCACCGCGGCGGCCATGGCGAATACACCCGGGTCGCCGGACGACACCACCACCACCGAACGCCCCTGCGCAGCCAGCTCGAAAGCATGGCGAGCGCGCTGCATTTCTTCGCGGTTGTCGGTGCAGTGTTGCACTTGATCGTCACGGAACGGCCCGGCCATGCGCACATAGGTTTCATACCCCAGCACATCGGTGCAACGCGCCAGTTCCGCCTTGACCGCCGGCACCATCAACTCGGCCGCGCCGGGACCCAGGCCGATCACTGCGAGACGGCCACGGGGGCGTCCCACCTGCGACACGTCCAAGGGCTGTTCGGCCACGGTAATGCTGATGTCCGCAATGGGCGTCACCGGGGCAAAACGCAGCGGCACACCCAACGCCAGCGCAGCTTCATGCAATGAGGCGTCGGCCATCTGCAGGTCGCTGGCCAACAGGCAGGCCACGGCTTGCACCGCGATCCCCGCCTCATGCAGCGCAGTGCGCACGCGCTCGGCCAACCGCGCACCAGGCTTGCAGGTAATGCAGACGTTTTGCGGATAAATCAGCAGCTCGTTCGCTGCCGGTGGGCGCTCGGCACTGCCCACATGAATCGCCAGGCGCGCCTGTGGGTCCTGGGCCAGATTGGCTTGATCCAGCCACGGCGCCACGCCTTCGACGCGTACCGACTCACCGGCCAAAAGGTCCGAGACAAAGCGCTTGCCCAGTTCAATGTCCGCCAGTTGATAACCCGTCGGCGGGTTGAGCAGGCAGGTGCCAAAACGCAGTTCGCCACTGGTGGTGATTGCCGCGGATACGCCCAATGCCGCGGCGATGTCCCGCGCCATCACATTCACCCCGCCCAGGCCACCCAGCAGCGGCACCACGGCGCTGCCGTCTTCTGCCACGGCCAGCACGGCGGGTTCCTCGCCCTTTTCCAGCAGCAGCGGCGCCAAGGTGCGAATCACAATGCCGGCCGCGCACAGGGCAATCAGCGGCGTGCCTTGCTGGTAGAGCTGGCGCAGCGTCGCGCCGAACTCGCTGTAGCTCTGGTCCGCCCCTTCAACCCGAGCGGCCAGGCCGTGAATCAACGCGCCAGGGTAAACCTGCTGGATCTTGCGCGCCGTGGCCAAACTGCCTTGGCCCAGAATCACAATCGCCGGAGTCATCAACCTTGCCACCTTTCACCGGGCACGATGATCAGCGAGAAATACGGCGACGACATCGGCTCCACCTGGTCCAGCGGCACGATCTTCTGGTTGGCCATGGTGGCGCGCTCCACGTACAACGCACGTTCGGCCAGGCCCAGCTCTTCCAACACCTGGCGCACCTTCGGGAAGTTGCGCCCCAGCTTCATGATCACTGCGGCATCGGCATCCGCCAGGCGGCGCTTGAGGTCATCATGGGGCAACACGCCCGAGAGCACCGACAAGCTCTGGTTGCGATACACCAACGGCGCGCCGAGCACCGAAGCGCCACCGAGCATCGAACACACGCCCGGAATTACCTGGGCTTCGTAGCGCTCGGCAAGGCGGTCATGCAGGTACATGTAGGAGCCGTAGAAGAACGGATCACCTTCGCAGATCACCGCCACATCGCGGCCCGCGTCCAGGTGCGCGGCCACGTCGAGGCTGGCGTTGTCGTAGAAGTCGCTGATCACTTGTTCATAGGACAGCGGCGCCGGCAGCGCTTCAGTGGTGACCGGGTACACCAGCGGCATCAGGGTCTGCTGTGGCACCAGGTGGCCTTCGATGATGCCGAAAGCGTTGCCCTTCTTGCCCTTGGCCACGAAATACGCCACCACCGGCGATTCACGCAGCAGGCGCAGGGCCTTGAGGGTGATCAGTTCCGGGTCACCGGGGCCTACGCCCAGCCCGATCAAACGTCCGCGCACCTGCATTATTCGACCTCCGTGGCCAGGGCGTTGACGGCGGCGGCAGCCATTGCGCTACCGCCCAGGCGGCCTTGCATGATCACGAAGGGTACGCCACGGCTGTCGGCGGCAAGCATGGCCTTGGATTCGGCGGCGCCGACGAAACCGACCGGGAACCCCAGGATCAGCGCCGGTTTCGGCGCGCCGGCGTCGAGCATTTCCAGCAGGTAGAACAAGGCGGTCGGCGCGTTGCCGATCACCACCACGCTGCCTTCCAGGTACGGGCGCCACAGCTCCAGGGCGGCGGCGGAACGGGTGTTGCCCAGCTCCCGCGCCAGCTGCGGCACGCTGTCGTCGCGCAGGGTGCAGATCACTTCGTTATTGGCCGGCAAACGAGCACGAGTCACGCCCTCGGAGACCATCCGCGCATCACACAGGATCGGCGCGCCAGCAGCCAGCGCATCGCGCCCGGCCTTGCCGGCCCCTTCGGAAAATTGCAGACCGTCGATGGCCTCGACCATGCCGCAAGCATGAATCACCCGCACCGCGAGTTTTTCCAGATCGGCCGGGATGCGGTCCAGGTTGGCTTCCGCGCGAATAATGGCAAAGGAGTTGCGATAGATCTCCTGACCGTCGCGGATGTAATCAATCATCGGTGTTGCTCCGTGGGCGAGCGCGTAACAGGGCGCCCGCCGCTTCAATGGAAAGAGTGCGCGCGTGCAGCCGACCGAAACCCGAGTGGGCTGCATCGCGAAAATAGAGGTCGTAATGGCCAGGGCTCACCGCAAGCAACGTGACCGGCGCGGTGTGCGCGGCGGCGCATGAGCGCGGGCAGCCGGACAGGTGCGCTTCGACGCCGGGTTGCAGGGCGGCCAGTTGCACCGCGTCGGCCTTGGTATCGGCCAGGCCCTTGCCGCAACCGCTGGAACCGGTGCAGGCAATCATGCGCGCCAGGGGTTGGTCGATTGAACACACAAAGCCCAGTTGCGCCAGGCGTTCGGTCACGGCGCCAACGCGTTCAATGTTGGGCAGTAGCACGCCCTGCCAGGGCGTGAAGCGCAACGTGCCATCGCCGTACTCGCTGGCCAGTTGCGCGGCGCCCTGGAGCATCAGCGAATCCAGGCGGCCCAATGGCGCGACTGCCGCGACGTAAAACTGATTCTTTTGGGCCTGTGGATAACTGCCGATGTGCAACAACGCACCACTGGCCGGGCGCTTGAAGCCCTGCGCCGACAACAGCGGCAGCCTCAGGCGGCCCAACAAGTTATCCACAGGCAGATGACGCATACGTGTTTGCTCGGGCGTCGCCAGGTCGAGAAAGGCCTCCAGCACCGCCACCACCAGCGCATGCCCCTGGTCCAGCGGCACTGCCGCCACGGGCGCATCCAACCCCGGACAACCGGCCAGGCCGAACGCCAACAGCGTCTGACCATCGCGCACAAACGCCGACAGCCACAGGTCATGGTGATGCTCCATCATCGCCAGGGCTTCACCGCCATCGAGTTGTATCGCGAACTTGGCCGACAGCTGGTGGAACCGCGCATGGTTTTGCAAGGTGGCAAGAATCTGCGTGGCCAGCGGGCGGGTGTCGAACAGCATCTGCGGGTCGATACCAGCAGCGGGGCTGAGCATCAGGTTGCGCACGTCGTCACCGGCAGCGTTATTGGGGCCCAGACCGGCGGCAAGCAACCTGGCGATCAAGGCGTCCTGCTCGGCGCCAATGCCGCGGATCTGCAAGTTGGCGCGGTTGGTCGCCTCGATTATCCCCCCCGCGTACGTACGGGCCGCGTCGGCCACGGCGCTGGCCTGGGCTGCGGTGATCGAACCACCGGCCAGTTTGATCCGGCAAATGCCGCCGTCCAACGCCTGGACAATACGCAGCAACCCCGGACAAGCCGAGGGGCGCATGGTATTCACAGCGGGCGTTGGGTTCACGGGGCTACCGGTTGACGGGTAAAGGCGCGGTATTATGCCTGCTTTGTCCGGCGGCATGAAAAGCCTGCCCGTCGGATGTCGTTCAAGGAATTGATATGTCGCCCTGGCTGACGGTTGTAGGCATCGGTGAAGACGGCTTCAAGGGCCTGGGCAAGAATGCCCGGCACGCCCTGTTGCGCGCCACGCGGATTATAGGCGGCCAACGCCAGTTGGACCTTTTGCCGGTGTGTATTCGTGGCGAACGCCAGGTGTGGCCGAGCCCGTTTTCCCTGGAGCCGGTGTTGTCGCGGCGCGGGGAGCCTGTGTGCGTCTTGGCCAGTGGCGACCCGATGTTCTATGGCGTCGGCGCCAGCCTGGCCCGGCAAGTGGCAGCTGAAGAGTTGTTGATTTTGCCCGCACCATCGTCGGTGTCCCTGGCGGCAGCGCGCCTGGGCTGGCCGTTGCAGGAGGTGGTGACGCTATCGGTGGTCGCTCGTCCGTTGGCGGCACTTAATGCGCATCT
Organism: Pseudomonas sp. HN8-3; assembly: GCF_020790195.1. Taxonomy (NCBI): domain Bacteria; kingdom Pseudomonadati; phylum Pseudomonadota; class Gammaproteobacteria; order Pseudomonadales; family Pseudomonadaceae; genus Pseudomonas; species Pseudomonas sp. HN8-3. Next base: position 676,497 of record NZ_CP086206.1, on the reverse strand, counting down.
GACCGCTGGCGTGCGCTTGTTGGTCTTGAGCAATGACGGCAGCAGCCCCGCTTTGATGGCTGCGTTGTTGGCCGAACGCGGTTTCGGCCCCAGCCGGATTACTGTGTTTGAACACCTGGGCGGCCCGGCTGAGGGGCGCATCGACGGGCACGCGCAATCGTGGGAACACGCCGAGGTTGCCGCTTTGAACCTGGTCGCCATCGACTGCCTGGCGGATGCGAACGCACCACGTCTGTCACGCCTTGCAGGTTTGCCCGACGCGGCCTTCAAGCACGATGGCCAACTGACCAAACGCGACGTGCGCGCCATGACCCTCGCCCGCCTCGCCCCCATGCCCGGCGAACTGCTGTGGGACGTGGGCGCGGGCAGCGGCTCCATCGGCATTGAATGGATGCGCACGCATCCAAGCTGCCGCGCCGTGGCAATCGAGGCCGACGCAGGCCGCCAAAGCCTGATCGAACATAACCGCGACGCCCTCGGCGTGCCCGGCCTGCAACTGATTCGCGGCAAGGCGCCGGATGCGTTAAGCGGTCTGGAAGCACCGAACGCCATCTTCATCGGCGGCGGCGTCACCCGCGAAGGCGTGCTCGACACCTGCTGGCAACACCTGCGCCCCGGCGGGCGGTTGGTGGCCAATGCCGTGACCCTGCAAAGTGAAATGACCTTGATGAACTGGCGCGCCGAGCACGGCGGCGAACTGACCCGCATCCACGTGGCCCAGGCGCAGCCATTGGGCGAGTTCGATACCTGGCGCCAGGCATTGCCGATCACGCTATTGGAAGTGATCAAGCCCCTATGAAAAGAATTCTGTTGCTGGGCGGCGTTACGGAGGCGCTGGCCATTGCCCGCACCCTGGGGCCTGAGCATATCTACAGCCTGGCGGGCGTGGGCCGTGTGCCGACCGACCTGAGCTGCCAGGTTCGAGTCGGGGGTTATGGAGGCGCTGAAGGGCTCGCGCAGTTTGTTCGTGACGAGCGTATCAGCCTGATTCTCGATGCCACGCATCCGTATGCGGCGCAGATCAGCCACAACGCGGCCCAGGCGGCGCGATTGAGCGATGTGCCTTGCTGGGCGTTGCGACGTCCAGCGTGGCAGCCGCAGGTGGGGGATGACTGGCGGGAAGTGCCTGACTGGGCCGCACTGATAGCCGCGTTGAAGCCCTTCAAGCGTCCATTGTTCACCTTGGGTCGCGAACCCTTGCAGCATCTGGAGGAAATCCCCGCCGACCAGTTCTGGACGCTGCGCGCACTGGACGTTTATCCGGGGAATGCGCGGTGTGAAGTGATCGGCGCGCGCGGACCGTTTCTGATCGAGGATGAGCGGGTTTTATTCGAACGGCGCAGGATCGATGTACTGATCAGCAAGAACAGCGGCAGCACCGCCACCGAACCGAAGCTGGAAGTGGCGCGTGAGCGTGGCGTGCCGGTATTGGTGCTGAAGCGGCCGGTGCTGGCGGCGGTGGATCGAGAGTTCACCACCGTAGCTGCGGTGCTACAGGCAATACACCCCTTCTGAGCAACACCGACCTAATGTGGGAGGGGGCTTGCTCCCGATGGCGGCGGATCAGCCACAAATCAGTAACTGACACACCGCGATCGGGAGCAAGCCCCCTCCCACATTTGACCTGCGCAGCCCTGAAGATCCTCATCCACTCAATTCCCGTCTACGCTCAAATCCAGCACTGCGACACCAAACCACACCGCCCCTTTTTACTTATCCCCCCCGATCAGGCTAAATACCCCCTGATCGTTTAACCCTACGGATTATCCGCCATGGCCCGTCAACGCTTTGCAATTGCCTGGATCGCCTGCCTTGCAGTGCTGTTCAATGCGTTTGCCATGCCGTTGGCCAGTGCGATGCAGCAGACTGATGATCCGGTCAAGCGTCTGATGTGGGGTGGGTTCTGTTCGTCCAATGGTGCCAGCCTGAAGGCGATTGCCCTGGGCAAGCTGGAAATCCCGGCAGCGCCGGACGATCACTCTGCCATGCAGCATTGCTGGTGTTGCTCGGGCTCGGCGCCGTTGGTGGCGTTGCCGGGGCATGTGCCGCAGCTGTATGTGACGCGCTTCGAGGCGGTGCAGAGCCTGCCGCCACGCTTATTGCGCAATCCCACCCCGCGCCAGCAATGGCCAAGCCTTAACCCTCGCGCCTCCCCAACGGTCTGATCTTCTTCGCAAGTGAACTGCGTTTAGAACCGTTCTGGAGAACTGCCATGCTTAAATCTTCCCTGCTTCTGGCTGCGTTGCTGTTGCCGGTGTTCAGTGCTGCCAATGCCGATGACTACAAGGCCGGCGACCTGTTGGTGAGCGATCCCTGGTCCCAGGAGCTGCCACCGAATGCGCCGACCGTGGCGGCCTACTTTGTGATTCATAACACCGGGGCTGCTCCGGATCGCCTGCTCAGCGTTGAAACCAGCGTCGCGGAGAAAGCCGAGCTGCACGAGCATGTGATGCAAGGCGACTTGATGAAGATGCAGCAAGTGCCCAGCGTTGCCGTACCGGCCAAGGGTGAGCTGACCTTCGCGCCGATGGCTTATCACGTGATGCTGCTGGGCCTCAAAGACCGCAGCCTGTTGGCCGATGGCAAGCAATTCCCACTGACCCTGACCTTCGAGAAAGCAGGCAAGGTTCAGGTGCAAGTGTCGGTGCAGAAGGTCCCGCCGATGGCCACGCACGAGCATAAGCACACTCACTAGACCTACCCGATGGGCGCCCCCCGCGCCAGGTTGTCTCCGCACCGCCGTCTGATGCGCGGCAGTTGGATCAGCCTGTTCGCCATGCTGATGATCTTTATCGGTCCGCTGATTTCCCAAGCGATGCCGATGGATCATCACGCTGGTATGTCCATGGACATGCCCGCGTGCCACGGCGAGCCCAAGCCGACCAAAACCCCCGACGAACATCATGTCCTCTGGGAGAAATGCGGCTATTGCAGCCTGCTGTTCAGTTGCCCTGCCCTGCCCGGCAGCGTCTCTTACGTAACGCTCGGCACCCCGCCGCCAGCCAACGCGCTCATCCCCGCCCCCCACCTGGGCCATGCTCGGCAGAGCATCTTCCCTGGCGCCCGCAGTCGTGCGCCGCCCATCGTGTCGTAAGCCCTTCACCGCGTTACTTCACCCCGGCCGACTTCAATTAGACAGCCGCAGGCTGCTGGCCGTGTTGTTTACGATTGATTGATGGAATTTGTCATGTCCAGGTTTTCTGCTGACACCCGTTTGGGCGCTGCCCCTGTTTTCGCCGCTCTGTGCGGCGCACTGCTTGCCCCCTACGCCCATGCGCACGAACACGAGCTGAGCCCCACGGTGATCACCGCGATCGCTCCCAGCTCGCCCCTCACCGTTGTCACCAACCCCAAGGATCCACGCCAGCCGGTGCCCGCGAGCGATGGCGGCGACTACCTCAAGACCATCCCCGGCTTCGCCCTGGTGCGCAACGGCGGCACCAACGGCGACCCGGTGCTGCGCGGCATGTTCGGCTCGCGCCTGAACATCCTTACCAACGGCGGCATGATGCTCGGCGCCTGCCCAGGCCGCATGGATGCGCCGACTTCGTATATTTCGCCGGAAACCTACGACAAGCTCACCGTGATCAAAGGCCCGCAAACCGTACTCTGGGGCCCGGGCGCGTCGGCCGGTACGATCCTGTTCGAGCGTGAGCCCGAGCAGTTCGGCGAGCTGGGCACGCGGGTCAATGCCAGTGTGCTGGCCGGTTCCAACGGGCGCTTCGACAAGGTTATCGATGCTGCTGCAGGAGGCCCGTTGGGCTATGTGCGGGTGATCGGCAACCAGGCCCATGCCGACGATTACAAGGACGGCAACAACGACACTGTCGCCTCGCGCTATGACAAGTGGAATGGCGATGTGGCGGTGGGTTTCACCCCCGACGCCGACACGCTGCTGGAACTCACCGCCGGCCGTGGCGACGGTGAAGCGCGCTACGCCGGACGCGGTATGGACGGCTCGCAATTCCTGCGCGAAAGCCTCGGGCTGCGCTTCGAAAAATCCAACCTCGGCGAGGTGCTGGACAAGGTCGAGGCCCAGGTCTACTACAACTACGCCGACCACGTCATGGACAACTACAGCCTGCGCGTCCCTTCGGGCACCGGCATGACGGCCGGGCCCATGGCCTCCAACGTCGACCGTCGCACCCTGGGCGGTCGCATCAAGGCAACCTGGCGCTGGGCCGATGTGCAACTGATCGGCGGTCTGGACGCGCAGACCAACGAACACCGCGCGCGCAGCAGCATGGGCATCGACACCTACAAGGACCTGCCGCGCAACAAGGACGCCAACTTCCACAACTACGGGGTATTCGGCGAGCTGACCTGGTACGCCGCCGACAACGACCGCCTGATCACCGGCGCCCGCCTGGACCGTGCCTCAGCCAAGGATTTCCGGCAACGCACCGGCTCGGCAATGATGAGCCGCCCCAACCCCACCGCCGACGACACCCGCGCAGACACCTTGCCATCGGGCTTTGTGCGCTACGAGCACGACCTGGCGGACACGCCCACGACCGTCTATGCGGGCCTGGGTCACGCTGAACGCTTTCCGGATTACTGGGAACTGTTCTCCCCCAACACCGGCGCGGTCGGCTCGGTGAATGCCTTTGATGGCGTGAAGCCCGAGAAGACCACGCAGCTGGATTTCGGCGCGCAATACAAAACCGCTGACCTCGAAGCCTGGGCCTCGGGTTACGTCGGCCAGGTGCGCGACTTCATCCTGTTCGACTACCGGCCCGGCATGATGGGCACCACTTCCCAGGCGCGCAATGTCGACGCGCGCATCATGGGTGGCGAGTTGGGTGCGGCCTACAAGCTGAGCCGCAACTGGAAAGCCGACGCCAGCCTCGCCTACGCCTGGGGCAAGAACAGCAGCGATGGCAAAGCCCTGCCGCAGATGCCGCCGCTGGATGCACGCCTGGGCCTGACCTACAGCGAAGACGACTGGAGTGCCGGCGCCTTGTGGCGCGTGGTCGCGGCGCAAAACCGCATCGACCAGAACAAGGGCAACGTGGTCGGCAAGGACTACGACAAGAGCGGCGGTTTCGGCGTGTTCTCGCTCAACGCTGCGTACCGCATCAATAAGAACTTCAAGGTCAGTACCGGAGTCGACAACCTGTTCGGCAAGGCTTATGCCGAGCATTTGAACCTGGCGGGTAACGCAGGCTTCGGTTACCCGGCGAATGACCCGCAAGCCATCAAGGAGCCGGGGCGTACGCTCTGGACCAAGGTGGACATGAGCTTCTAACAGCATCGGGAGCAAGCCCCCTCCCACACTTGAAACGCATTTCAAATGTGGGAGGGGGCTTGCCCCCGATGGCGGTGTAACCGACACAAAAAAATCAAAAGCCTTGCGGAGCCCCTGATGAGCACACCGAAGATCTCCTTCTACAACCTGGCCTGGCGCTGGCACTTCTACGCCGGTCTCTTTGTCGCCCCTTTCATGGTGCTGCTGGCCCTGACCGGCATCATCTACCTGTTCAAACCCCAGCTCGACCCGCTGATGTACGGCCACCTGCTCACCGTACCCACAGCCGAGCACGCTCTGAGCGCGGACGAACTGCTGCAACGCGCCAAAGACGCCTACCCCCAGGCCGCGATCAGCAAATACCTGCCGCCTGCCGACGCCACCAACAGCGCGCAGTTCGTGATGCACAACCAGGGCCGCGAGATCAGCGTATTCGTCGACCCGTATCGCGGCACAGTCCTGGGTGAGCAGGACGCCAAAAACAACCTGCAGGCCATTGCCCGCGCCCTGCACGGCGAGCTGATGATCGGCACCACCGGCGACCGCCTGATAGAACTCGCCGCCGGCTGGGGCGTCATGCTGGTGGTGTCCGGCCTGTACCTGTGGTGGCCGCGTGGCAAGTCATCGGCTGGCGTATTGTGGCCGCGCCTCAACAGCCGTGGCCGCTTGTTCTGGCGTGACCTGCACGCTGTCGCCGGCTTCTGGGGCGCGGCATTTCTGCTGGTCATGCTGCTCAGCGGCATGACCTGGACCGGTTTCTGGGGCAAGCAATACGCCGACCTGTGGAACACCTTTCCGGCGGCGATGTGGAACAACGTGCCGCAGTCCGACCAGCAGGCACGCGTGCTCAACACGGCCACCCAACAGACCGTGCCCTGGGCCATGGAAAACACGCCGATGCCGATGTCCGGCGACCACGCCGAACACATGAAGCATGGCGCCATGCACTCAGGCCCTGCCGCGCCAAGCGTGCGCCTGCAACAAGTGGTCGACCTGGCCAATGCGCGCGGCGTGGAGCCCGGCTACAGCATCGCCTTCCCCCCCACCGCCACGGGGGTATTCACCGTCGCGGTGTTCGCCAACGACCCGCGCAATGACGCCACCCTGCATGTGGACCAGTACACCGGCAAGGTCCTGGCCGATGTGCGTTGGGAACATTACAACCTGGTCGCCCGCGCCACCGAGACCGGCGTGATGCTGCATGAAGGCAAGATGTTCGGCTGGGTCAACCAACTGATCGTGCTGGTGATCTGCCTGATGATCCTGCTCAGTGCGGTCAGCGGCGTGGTGATCTGGTGGAAGCGTCGCCCTGCCGGTGGCGTGGGTGTTCCGCCGTTGCGTCATGACCTGCCAAAGTGGAAAACCGCGATGGTGATCATGCTGGGCCTGGCACTTGTTTTCCCGCTGGTGGGGGCGTCGCTGATCGTGGTGTGGGTACTGGATCGTCTGGTGCTGTCGCGCTTTTTTGGCCAAGGTGAATCCGCTTCAGGTTCCGCATGAAACAGGCGAGATGCCCAATCCAGGGGGCTTGTGTAGCCTTGCGCAGACTTTTGCCCCGCAGCCGATAAGTGTTAACTTATAACACTTTCTGCGCTATCGTTGCTCGCCGCGCCCTGCGGCGAGTACCTCTCAAGAAGCGACTGATCGACCGATGAACAACTACCTTGCGAGCGGCCTGTGCCTGCTCGCCCTGCATACCAACGCCCAGGCCCTGACCCTGCCCGCCAGCCCCATTACCGCACCGGCAGTGGATAGTGAGCGCGTTGACCTCAACACCCCGACCACCGCCGGTTCGCGCCTGAATCTCACAGCGCTGCAAACCCCCGGCAGCGTTGAAAGCCAGACCGGCGCCCAGATCCGCGAACGTGGCGACGCCAGCGTGCAGGACGCCATCTCCCGCGCCACCGGCATCAGCCGCACCGGCACGCCGGGCGACGGCGGCACCTCGTTGCAGGCCCGTGGTTTTACCGGCCAAAGCTCGGTTATGCAGCTGTACGACGGCAACCGCATGTACACCGGCATGGGCACCTCGACCTTCCCGGTGGACAGCTGGGCAGTGGAGCGGGTGGACGTGCTGCGCGGCCCGGCCTCGGTGCTGTACGGCGAAGGCGCCACCGGCGCGGTGATCAACACGATCTCGAAAAAACCCTTTGCGGGCGAGATCGAAAACCATATCCGCCTTGGCTACGGCTCCTACGACCGCCAGCAGCAAGCCCTCGACAGCGGCGGCTCGCTGACCGACACCTTGAGCTACCGCTTGAACCTCAACCGCCTGCGCAGCAACGGCTTCATCGACCGTGGCGATTCCAGCAGCGATTTCGTCAGCGGCGCCCTGCGCTGGCAACCAGCCGACAACCTGAGTTTCACCCTGGCCAGCGACTACGGTGATCAGCGCCCACAAAACTACTTCGGCACGCCCCTGGTCAACGGCCAGTTGCACAAGGGCCTGCGCGACAAGAACTACAACGTCAGCAACGACACCCAGCACTACAACGACCAGTGGACGCGCCTGACCAGCGAGTGGCAACTCAACGACAACGTCAGCGCCACCAACGAGTTGTATTACCTGAAAAACCAACGCCGCTGGCAAAACGCCGAGAACTACAATTTCACCAACGGCCAACTGACCCGCAGCGGCAACTTCGGTATCAAGCACGATCAGGAACAGGTGGGCGACCGCCAGACCTTCACCTTCAAGCACACCCTGTTCGGCCTCGATAGCCAGACCGTAGCGGGCGTGGAATACAACCGCATCCGTTTCCGCCTGGCGAGCAACACTCCATTTAATGATGTGTCGGGAACCGGCCAACCCATCGACCTGTATCACCCGGCGCCCGCGCCGTTTGCCAGTAAAGACCCGTTCAAACCGGTGTTTTCCACTACGACCAAAACCTTCGCAGGTTTTGCTGAAAACCGCTTGCAGTTGACCGACCAACTCACGCTGATCACCGGTATCCGCCGCGACTACGCGCACATCGACCGCGACGACCTGCGCACTGGCGGCCAATCCGACAAAACCCTCACCGGCAATAACTGGAAAGCCGGTCTGGTCTACGCGATCACCCCGGACACCTCGGTCTACGGCCAGTACGCCACCAGCACCGACGGCGTCGGCGGGCTGATCTCCCTGAGCCCGAGCCAGCAACAGTTCGACCTGTCTACCGCCAAGCAGACCGAGGTCGGCATCAAACAAGCGTTCTGGGGTGCCCGCGGAGAATGGACCCTCGCCGCCTACCACATCGTCAAAAAGAAACTGCTGACGGATGTGCCGGGTGAGCCGGACTTCAAACAGCAAGTCGGCCAACAATCCTCCAACGGCCTGGAAGCCAGCCTCGACTTGCAACTGCCCCACGCCTGGCAGTTGCAAGCCAACGCCGCCGTCGTGCGGGCGCAGTACGACGATTTCAAACAAGACGTCAACGGCGTACAGGTCTCCCGCGACGGCAACCGCCCGGTGGACGTTCCGCGCCGCACCGCCAACCTGTGGCTGAGCAAGGCCGTGACCGACAACGTGCGTGCCGCTGCCGGTGTGCGTTACGTCGACGCACGCTATGCCGATATGGCCAACCAGAGCGAGCTGCCGAGCTATACCGTGGTCGATGCCACGTTGTCGTGGAAAGCCATGCGCGACACCACGCTGGGCCTGCAACTCAATAACCTGTTCGATCGCACTTATGCGGTCAGCCAATACAACGATGGGCAGCAGTGGATTCTAGGTGTACCTCGCTCCATGTTCATTACCGCGGACTACACCTTCTAATGACCTCACTCACCCTCACCGACCTGGCTTGGACTCCACCCGGCCACAACCACTGCCATCACCAGTTCCAACTGCGTGACGCCAGCCTGCGCGTCGGTGCCGGGGAGTTTGTCGGGCTGATCGGACCTAACGGCAGTGGCAAGACCAGCCTGTTGCGCTGCGCCTATCGGTTCACCCGGCCAGAACAGGGTGATGTATCGCTTGCGCACCAGAATGTCTGGAAGCAAAGCGCAAAGTGGTGCGCGCAACGCATCGCCGTGGTGCTGCAGGAGTTTCCCGATACCTTCGGCTTACGCGTGGATGAGGTGGTCGCCATGGGGCGCACACCCCACAAGGGTTTGTTCGACAGCGACACACTGCACGACCAGCAACTGATCCTTCACGCGCTGGAATCGGTGGGCATGCAAGGCTTCGAGGACCATGCCTTCGCGACCCTGTCCGGCGGTGAAAAACAGCGCGTCATCCTTGCCCGCGCCCTGGCCCAGCAACCGCAACTGTTGATCCTTGACGAGCCGACCAACCACCTCGACCCGCGTTATCAACTTGAGTTGCTCAGGCTGGTCAGGCGTTTGAACATCGGCACCCTGGCGAGTATCCATGACCTCAACCTGGCCGCCGCCTTCTGTGATCGCCTGTACGTGATCCACCACGGGCGCATCGTCGCCAGCGGCACGCCCCACGAAGTGCTGACCGCCGCGTTGCTGCGCGACGTGTTTGGCGTCGAGGCCTTGATCGACACTCACCCCTTGGACGGCTACCCACGAATCACTTGGATAACCCAGCCATGATCCTGCGCATCCTGCTGTCTCTGCCTCTGTTGCTCGGCGCGGCTCAAGCACTCGCCGAAAGCACCCGATACCCGCTGACCATCAAAAGTTGCAACCGCGACGTAACCTTCCAGCAAGCCCCACAACACGCGGTCAGCCACGACATCAACATGACCCAGATGATGCTCGCCCTGGGCCTCAAGCCACGCATGGCCGGCTACAGCGGCGTGACCGGCTGGAAGTCAGTACCGCCGCAAATGGCCACGCTCCTCGACGGCCTGCCGGAACTGGCGAGCAAGTACCCGTCGGTGGAAACCCTGCTCAACGCCAACGTGGATTTCTTCTTCGCCGGCTGGGATTACGGTATGCGCGTGGGCGGCGACCTCACGCCGTACACCCTGCAACCCTTGGGCATCAATGTGTATGAGTTGACCGAGTCATGTGCGTTCGTGATGAAGCGCCCAGCCGCAAGCCTCGACGATACCTATAACGACCTGCGCAACCTGGGCAGGATCTTCGACGTGCAGGATCGCGCCAATACCCTTATCGCCCAGATGCAGGCGCAAGTGGCCGAGGTGCAAAAAGACCTGCCCGCCGACAAGCCACGGGTGTTCCTTTACGACAGCGGCGAAGACCGCGCCATGACCTCGGGCCGCCTGGGCATGCCCCAGGCGCTGATCGACGCCGCCGGCGGGCGCAACATCCTCAATGACATCGACGCCAGCTGGACCCGGGTCAACTGGGAAACCGTCGTTGAGCGCAACCCACAAGTCATCGTGATCGTTGACTACAGCGAGGTCACCGCCGAACAGAAGAAACAGTTCCTGCTTGACCACCCTGCACTGCAATCGGTGGAGGCCATCAAGCACCAGCACTTCATCGTGATCCCCTATATGCAAGCCACACCAAGCATCGACAACGTGCTGGCGGTTGAAACCCTGGCCAAGGGGTTTCACGGCGAATGATCACCCGTCACTACGTCCTGTTATTAAGCGCCCTGGGTGCCTTGTTGCTGGTCTCCTGCGTGATCTCCCTGGGGTTCGGTTCGGCGCAGGTGCCAGTGGACGTGGTGTGGCGAATTTTGCTGAACAAGGTGTTCGGCTTGGGTGTGGTGGACTGGAGTGTGGGCCAGGAACATATCGTCTGGCTGATCCGTGTGCCGCGTATGCTACTGGGGGCGCTGGTAGGCGCCGGGCTGGCACTGATTGGCGCAGTGCTGCAGGCGGTCACGCGTAACTCGCTGGCCGACCCGCACCTGCTCGGTGTGACCTCCGGCGCCACCCTCGGCGCGGTGATCGTGGTGCTGCATGTGGGTGAAATCATCGGCCTGCTGACCTTGCCCCTCGCCGCCTTTATCGGTGCGCTGCTGAGTATGTTGGTGGTGCTGGCCGTAGCCAGTCGCAACGGTCGCCTGGAAAGTGATCGCCTGCTGCTGTGCGGTGTAGCGGTGTCGTTCGTGATGATGGCGGTGGCCAACCTGTTGCTGTTCATGGGTGACCACCGCGCCGCCTCGGCGGTGATGTTCTGGATGCTCGGCGGCCTGGGACTGGCCCGCTGGGAACTGCTGGCAATTCCCGCCACCACGGTGCTGCTGGGGTTGCTGTTGCTGCTCGGCATGGCCCGCCCGCTCAACGCATTGATGGCCGGTGAGCAGACCGCCGTGACCCTCGGTTTGAACGCACGCAATGTACGCTTGAAAGTCTTCCTGGTCGCCTCGCTGATGACCGGCGTGCTGGTGTCCATCAGCGGCTCTATCGGCTTTGTCGGGCTGATGGTGCCGCACATCGCCCGGCGCCTGATAGGTGCCGAACACCGGCGTTTACTGCCAGTGTGCGTGCTGCTGGGCAGTGTGTTCCTGGTGTGGGTCGATGTCGCCGCACGCACACTGATAGCGCCCGAAGACTTGCCGATTGGCGTGGCGACGGCGGCGATTGGCGGGCTGTTTTTTATCGGTTTGATGCGCAAGCGTTGAGCGCGCCCCGTTGTAGCGCACAGCCACGCACCTGGCAGACCGTCCCGCCATTTCATGGTGCATTTCCCATGCGCTGACCTGGGCGAAGCGACCATTTCATGCCTTTTTCCGACTCGGCACAGCGCTTGCAATCACCTGCTCAACTTTCCCCTCATAACAGTGTTGAGTCCACGGAGATCGCACCATGCAGCGTCGCAGCTTGATCAAGGCTTTCACTTTGTCGGCATCCATTGTCGCCATGGGTTTGACCTGGACCGTCCAGGCCGCCGAGACCATCAAGGTCGGCATCCTGCACTCGTTGTCCGGGACCATGGCGATCTCCGAAACCTCGCTTAAAGACATGGCGCTGATGACCATCGACGAGATCAACGCCAAGGGCGGCGTGAACGGCAAGATGCTCGAACCAGTGGTGGTGGACCCGGCGTCCAACTGGCCGCTGTTCGCAGAAAAAGGCCGGCAACTGTTGACCCAGGACAAGGTTGCCGTGGTGTTTGGCTGCTGGACCTCGGTGTCGCGCAAATCCGTATTGCCGGTGTTCGAAGAACTCAACGGTTTGCTGTTCTACCCGGTGCAGTACGAAGGCGAAGAGATGTCACCGAACGTGTTCTACACCGGTGCGGCGCCGAACCAGCAGGCGATTCCGGCAGTGGAATACCTGATGAGCGAAGAAGGCGGCAGTGCCAAGCGCTTCTTCCTGCTGGGCACCGACTACGTGTACCCGCGCACCACCAACAAGATCCTGCGCTCGTTCCTGCATTCCAAAGGCGTGGCGGATAAGGATATCGAAGAGGTCTACACCCCGTTCGGCCATGCCGATTACCAGACCATCGTCGCCAACATCAAGAAATTCTCCGCCGGCGGCAAGACCGCGGTGGTCTCCACCGTCAATGGCGACTCCAACGTGCCGTTCTACAAAGAGCTGGCCAACCAGGGCTTGAAAGCCACCGAAGTACCGGTGGTGGCGTTCTCGGTGGGCGAAGAAGAACTGCGCGGCATCGACACCAAACCACTGGTGGGCAACCTGGCGGCGTGGAATTACTTCCAGTCGGTGGAGAACCCGGTCAACCAGAAATTCGTCGCCGACTGGAAAGCCTACGCCAAGAAGCACAACCTGCCGGGCGCAGACAAAGCGGTGACCAACGACCCGATGGAAGCCACCTATGTGGGCATCCATATGTGGGCCCAGGCGGCAGAGAAAGCCAAGTCCACCGACGTCGACAAAGTGCGCGAAGCCCTGGGCGGCCAGACCTTCGCCGCACCGTCGGGCTTTACCCTGACCATGGACAAGACCAACCACCACCTGCACAAGCCGGTGATGATCGGCGAGATCCAGGCTGATGGGCAGTTCTCGGTGGTGTGGCAGACCGAAGCACCGATTCGGGCACAGCCATGGAGCCCTTACATCCCGGGCAATGACAAGAAGCCGGATTACGCGGTGAAGAGCAACTAAAGCCCCACGACTCTAATGTAGGGCATGGTCAATGTGGGAGCTGGCTTGCCTGCGATGCAAACAACTCGGTGTGCCTGACACACCGCAGCGATGCCATCGCAGGCAAGCCAGCTCCCACAGACAACCAGCGCCCACACTGTCCCCGCATGATCAGGACATTTTTGTATGCCCACTGCCCTCCACCGCTTCATCCTCGCCGTGCTGTTGTTGCTGCCTTTGGCCGCACACGCCAGCGACGCCGAAGACTTCATCAACGCCAACCCGATGCAACAAGCCAAGCTGCTCCAGGACTGGGCCGCCCAGCCTGACCCGGCGCGCATCGAGCTGGTGGATGCCCTGCAACAAGGCCAACTTAACGTCAACGGCGAAACCAAGACCGTACGCCTGAACAACCGTCTGCGCGGCCTGATCGACAACGTCCAAGCCAGCCAGCAACTGCTCGCCGCCGATCCCAAGGTTCGCCTGGCGGCAGCTCGAACCCTGCAAAAAAGCGCTGTGCCTGCGCAGTTGAAATTCCTCGACCAGCAGGTCGCCGCCGAAACCGACGAGGATGTGCACAGCGCCCTCAGCCTGGCCCTGGCCAACCTGCAACTGGTGGACACCGACCCTGCGGTGCGACTGGCCGCCGTGCGTCTGCTCGGCAGCACCGGCGACCCGCTGGCACGCACGCGCCTCGAAGCGCTGCTCGCGCCGGGCGTGGAAACCGATGCCGCCGTGCACACCGCCGCCGAAACCAGCCTGGCCCAGGTCAAACGCAAACTGATGGTCGGCGAGATCCTCGGGCAGGCGTTCAGCGGCATGTCGCTGGGCTCGATTCTATTGCTGGCGGCACTGGGTCTGGCGATCACCTTCGGCCTGCTCGGCGTGATCAACATGGCCCATGGCGAGATGCTGATGCTCGGCGCCTACTCCACCTATGTGGTGCAGCTGATGATGCAGCGCTATGTGCCCCAGGCCATCGAGTTCTACCCGCTGATCGCGCTACCGGTGGCGTTCTTCGTCACCGCCGCCATCGGCATGGCCCTGGAACGCACGGTGATTCGTCACCTCTATGGCCGACCACTGGAAACCCTGCTCGCCACCTGGGGCATCAGCCTGATGCTGATCCAACTGGTACGCCTGGTGTTCGGCGCGCAGAACGTCGAAGTGTCCAACCCCGCCTGGCTGTCCGGCGGTATTCAAGTACTGCCCAACCTGGTGCTGCCGTACAACCGCATCGTCATCATTGCCTTCGCGCTGTTCGTGGTGGTGCTCACCTGGTTGTTGCTGAACAAGACACGCCTGGGTCTTAACGTGCGCGCCGTCACCCAGAACCGCAACATGGCCGCCTGCTGCGGCGTGCCCACCGGGCGCGTGGACATGCTCGCCTTTGGTCTGGGCTCCGGCATCGCAGGCCTTGGTGGCGTGGCCCTGAGCCAGATCGGCAACGTCGGCCCGGACCTGGGCCAGAGCTACATCATCGACTCGTTCCTGGTGGTGGTACTCGGTGGCGTCGGCCAGTTGGCCGGTAGCGTAATGGCAGCCTTCGGCCTGGGTATCGCCAACAAGATTCTTGAACCGCAAATCGGTGCCGTGCTCGGCAAGATCCTGATCCTCGCGCTGATTATTCTGTTTATCCAGAAACGCCCGCAAGGACTCTTCGCACTGAAAGGACGGGTGATCGACTGATGAACCAGCCATTGATGCTTACGGCCACGCAAAAGGCCGGCCCCAAGGTGACGATCGCCGTCGGCGTGGTGATCCTGTTCCTGCTGCTGGCGCTGCCACTGTGTTCGCTGCTGGCGCCGGACAATCCACTGCATGTATCGGCCTACACCCTGACGCTGGTGGGCAAGATCCTCTGCTACGCCATCGTCGCGCTCGCGCTGGACCTGGTGTGGGGCTATGCCGGGATGTTGTCCCTGGGCCACGGTCTGTTCTTCGCCCTGGGCGGTTATGCCATGGGCATGTACCTGATGCGCCAGGCGTCGGGCGACGGGTTGCCGGCGTTCATGACCTTTTTGTCCTGGACCGAATTGCCCTGGTACTGGGCGGGCACCGACAACTTTCTCTGGGCGCTGTGCCTGGTGGTGCTGGCCCCGGGAGTGCTCGCGCTGGTGTTCGGCTTCTTCGCCTTCCGCTCACGGATCAAAGGCGTGTATTTCTCGATCATGACCCAGGCCCTGACCTTTGCCGGAATGCTGCTGTTCTTTCGCAACGAGACCGGCTTTGGCGGCAATAACGGCTTTACCAATTTTCGCAGCATCTTAGGCTTTGGCATTACAGAACCTGGCACACGGGCGGTGTTATTTGTGGCCACGGTGCTGTTGCTGGTAGCCAGCCTGTACATCGGCTGGCGCCTGGCGCAGAGCAAGTTCGGCCGCGTGCTGACCGCCTTGCGCGATGCCGAGAACCGCCTGATGTTCTGTGGTTACGACCCGCGTGGCTTCAAGTTGTTCGTGTGGGTGTTGAGCGCAGTGTTGTGCGGGTTGGCGGGGGCGCTGTATGTGCCGCAGGTGGGCATTATCAACCCCAGCGAAATGTCGCCGACCAACTCCATCGAGGCCGCCGTATGGGTCGCCCTCGGCGGGCGGGGCACACTGATCGGGCCATTGCTCGGCGCTGGGGTGGTCAACGGCATGAAGAGCTGGTTCACGGTGGCGTTTCCCGAGTACTGGCTGTTCTTCCTGGGGGCGCTGTTCATCATCGTCACCCTGTACCTGCCCAAGGGCGTTATCGGCCTGCTGAAGAAATGAGGAACGTCATGCTTGAACCTATTTTCGATGCGGGCAGCGGCCGCGATGCGATCGGTATCGGCCAGGCCGCAGGCAAAGGGCTCAACACCCGCCACGGCACCATCCTGACCCTGGAAGATATCAGCGTCAGCTTCGACGGCTTCAAAGCGCTGAATGACCTGAACCTGTATATCGGCGTCGGCGAATTACGCTGCATCATCGGCCCCAACGGCGCAGGCAAGACCACGTTGATGGACGTGATCACCGGCAAGACCCGGCCCAGCCACGGCAGGGCCTGGTTCGGCGAAACCCTGGATCTGACCAGCATGAGCGAAGTGCAAATCGCCCAGGCCGGTATCGGCCGCAAGTTCCAGAAGCCTACGGTGTTCGAAGCCCTCAGCGTGTTCGAAAACCTTGAGCTGGCGCAGAAGACCGACAAGTCGGTGTGGGCCAGCATGCGGGCGCGCCTGAGTGGCGAGCAAAAAGACCGCATCGATGAAGTACTCGACACCATCCGCCTGACCGCCTCGGTGCATCGGCCCGCCGGCTTGCTGTCCCACGGTCAGAAGCAGTTCCTGGAAATCGGCATGTTGCTGATGCAAGACCCGCAACTGTTGCTGCTCGACGAACCGGTGGCCGGCATGACCGACGCCGAAACCGAATTCACCGCCGAACTGTTCAAGCGCCTGGCCGGCAAGCATTCGTTGATGGTGGTGGAGCACGACATGGGCTTTGTCGGCTCCATCGCTGATCACGTCACCGTGTTGCACCAGGGCAGCGTATTGGCCGAAGGGTCGCTGGAACAGGTGCAGGAAAATGAGCGGGTGATCGAGGTTTACCTCGGTCGCTAACGCTGACACGAACTGCTTTATGTGGGAGCTGGCTTGCCTGCGATGGCGTCACCTCAGTGTCACACAAACACCGAGTCGCCTGCATCGCAGGCAAGCCAGCTCCCACATTTGATCCGGTTCCCGCAGGGGGATTGAAGAGGTATTGAGAATGCTGCAAGTCGACAAACTGCACCAGTACTACGGCGGTAGCCACATCCTGCGCGGGCTGTCCTTCGACGTGAAAATCGGCGAAGTCACCTGCCTGCTCGGCCGCAACGGCGTGGGCAAGACCACCCTGCTCAAGTGCCTGATGGGCTTGCTGCCGGCCAAGGAGGGCGCGGTAAATTGGGAAGGCAAGGCCATCACCGGCTTCAAGCCGCACCAGCGTGTCCATGCCGGGATCGCTTATGTGCCTCAGGGCCGGGAGATTTTTGGCCGGCTGACGGTGGAAGAAAATCTGCTGATGGGGCTGTCGCGCTTCCCCGGTTCCGAAGCCAGGGAAGTGCCCGCGTTCATCTACGAGCTGTTTCCGGTGTTGCTGCAGATGAAGCATCGACGCGGCGGCGATTTGTCCGGGGGCCAGCAGCAACAGTTGGCGATTGGCCGCGCCCTGGCCAGCCGCCCGCGCCTGCTGATCCTCGATGAGCCCACCGAAGGTATCCAGCCGTCGGTGATCAAGGAGATCGGTGCGGTGATCAAGAAGCTTGCCGAGCGTGGCGACATGGCGATCCTGCTGGTGGAGCAGTTCTACGACTTCGCTGCCGAACTGGCCGACCACTACCTGGTGATGTCACGCGGTGAAATCGTGCAGCAGGGCCGCGGTGAAAATATGGAGAGCGAAGGTGTACGCGGCCTCGTAACCATCTAATCTGTGGGGTCACGACATTAAGCCAAAAACCATGAACCTGCCCGTTTCCACTGCCCTGTTCACCCCCAGCTGGCACGCCGCGCTGGAACTCGGCTACGCGCGTTTCGGCGACACCACGCGCCCGGTATTGCGCCGCCACCTGGGCCCGCTGCGCGTGCAAAAGCACCTGTACGCCGAAGGCCCCCAGGTGTGCCAGCACATCATCGTGCACCCGCCCGGCGGAATTGCCGGCGGCGATCGCCTGGACATCAGCGCCCACGTCAGCGCCGGTGCATGGGCGCAGTTGACCAGCCCCGGCGCCGCCAAGTGGTACCGCGCCAGCGGCCCGGCATTTCAGCAACTTGAGTTGACCGTCGAGGCCGGCGCGACGCTGGAATGGCTGCCCCAGGAAACCATCGTGTTCAGCGCCGCCCAGGCCGAACTCACTACGCGCATCGAGCTCTCGGGCGATGCGCGGTTGTTCTACTGGGACGTGGTCGCCCTGGGGCGCCCGGCCAGCGGCGAGCGGTTCGACCTCGGCCACTTTCAATCACACCTGGATATTCGCCGCGACGGCCAGTTGCTCTGGCATGAGCGCCAGCGCATTGTGGGCGCCGATGGGTTGCTGGATTCGCCCATCGGGCTGGATGGGCAGCCGGTGTTTGCCACGTTGCTGGTGACGGGTGAGGTCGATCCTGAATTGCTTGAGCGTTGCCGCTCGCTGCCCCACGCGGTGCGCGGAGATTTGACCCAACTGCCTGGGTTGCTGGTGGCGCGTTGTCTGGCCGAGGAAGCGCTGTTGGCGCGGGGGTGGTTGATTGATTTATGGCGGCTGTTGCGCCCGGCAGTGCTGGGGCGAGAAGCCGTCGCACCACGAATCTGGAGCACATGAAGATCAACAAGTGAAACTGAGTTTATGTGGGAGCTGGCTTGCCTGCGATGGCGGTGTGCCTGATACACCGCTATCGCAGGCAAGCCAGCTCCCACACCGGCCTGTTTCCACAGGGGATCTGCGGTGTTTTTATGAATGCTGTTTGAAGGACCTTGAACCATGGATTTGACCCCACGGGAAAAAGACAAACTGCTGATCTTCACCGCCGGCCTGGTGGCCGAGCGCCGCTTGGCGCGCGGCGTGAAGCTCAACTACCCGGAAACCATCGCCTATATCTCGGCCGCGCTGATGGAAGGCGCTCGCGATGGCCGCACCGTGGCCGAGTTGATGCACTTCGGCACCACCTTGCTCAGCCGCGAGCAAGTGATGGAAGGCATCCCGGAAATGATCCCGGATATCCAGGTGGAAGCCACCTTCCCCGATGGCACCAAGCTGGTGACTGTCCACCAGCCAATCGCGTGAGGCCCGGCCATGATTCGTGATGCTACCGAGCAAGACCTGCCGGCGATCCGCGACATCTACAACGACGCGGTGCTCAACACCACAGCGATCTGGAACGAACAACCGGTGGACCTGGCCAACCGCCAAGCCTGGTTCAGCGCACGCCAGGCGCAGCAGTACCCGATCCTGGTCGCGGTGGAAAACGACGAAGTCACCGGCTACGCCTCATTCGGCGACTGGCGACCTTTCGAAGGCTTCCGCTACAGCGTCGAACACTCGGTGTACGTGCGCAATGACCAGCGCGGCAAAGGCCTCGGTCCACGCCTGATGCAGGCCCTGATCGAGCGCGCCCGCAGCTGCGGCAAGCACGTCATGGTCGCCGCCATCGAAAGCGGCAACCTGGCCTCGGTCCACCTGCATGAACGCCTGGGTTTCATCACCACCGGGCATATGCCGCAAGTGGGCATCAAGTTCGGCCGCTGGCTGGACCTGACCTTTATGCAACTGACCTTGAACCCGGGCGCCGAACCGCCCAAGGAGTGAGATCGATGAACGCTGCACAACTGCGTCGAGTCAATGCTGAAAGTTTTGCCCATTACCGCCTGGGCTTGATCGAGTTGTTGCTGGACGCGGTGCAGCATGGCGCGTCGGTGGGCTTTATGGCCGACTTCGATGAGGCCCAGGCCCGCGAGTATCTGACCGGCGTGCAAGCCGGTATCGAAGACGCCAGCCTGCTGTTGTGGGTGGTGGTACGTGAAGAACGGGTAGTCGCCAGTGTACAACTGGCGCTGTGCCAAAAGGCCAATGGCCTCAACCGCGCCGAAGTGCAAAAGTTGCTGGTGCACAGCAGCGCCCGCCGCCATGGCCTGGGCCAGCAATTGATGCACAGCCTGGAGCTCGCCGCACGCCAGCACAAGCGCGGCCTGCTGTATCTGGACACCGAGGCCGGCTCCGGCGCCGAAGCCTTCTATCAGTCGCTGCGCTACATCAAGATCGGTGAGCTGCCCGATTACTGCCAAAGCCCGGACGGGCGCTACAGCCCGACCGCCATCTACTACAAGACCCTGGGGCAACCGGCATGATTCCTGGTGAATATCAGATCCAGCCTGGCGAGATCGAACTGAATGTCGGCCGCCGCACCGTCACCTTGAGCGTGGCCAATAGCGGCGACCGGCCGATTCAGGTGGGCTCGCATTACCATTTTTTCGAGACCAATGACGCGCTGGAATTTGAACGTTCAGCGAGCCGCGGTATGCGCCTGAATATTCCGGCAGGCACGGCGGTTCGGTTTGAGCCGGGGCAGCGTCGGGAGGTGGAGTTAGTCGATTTGAGCGGCGGGCGCCGGGTGTTCGGGTTTGCCGGTCGAATTATGGGCGACCTCTAGGGCCTCATCGCAGGCAAGCCGGCTCCCACCTTTTGACAGTGTTCACAAATCAAAATGTGGGAGCGGGCTTGCCCGCGATAGCGATCTCACATTCAACACAATTAATCAGGGCAACCACATGAAAATCAGCCGCCAAGCCTACGCCGACATGTATGGCCCAACCGTCGGCGACAAAGTCCGCCTAGCCGACACCGAGCTGTTTGTCGAAGTCGAACAGGACTTCACCGTCTATGGCGAAGAAGTCAAATTCGGCGGCGGCAAGGTGATCCGTGACGGCCAGGGCCAGAGCCAGTTGCTCGCCCATGAGGTAGTGGACACCCTGATCACCAATGCGCTGATCATTGACCACTGGGGCATCGTCAAGGCTGACGTTGGCTTGAAGAACGGTCGCATCCATGCCATCGGCAAGGCCGGCAACCCGGATATCCAGCCCGGCGTGACCATGGCCATTGGCGCCAGCACCGAAGTGATCGCCGGTGAAGGCATGATCCTCACCGCCGGCGGCATCGACTCCCATGTGCACTTCATCTGCCCGCAGCAGATCGAAGAAGCACTGACCAGCGGCGTCACCACCATGATCGGTGGCGGCACCGGGCCGGCCACCGGTACCAATGCCACCACCTGCACGTCGGGGCCGTGGCACCTTGCACGGATGCTGCAGGCCAGTGATTCGTTCCCGATGAACATCGGGTTCACCGGCAAGGGCAACGCCAGTTTGCCCGAGCCGTTGATCGAGCAGGTCAAGGCCGGTGCCATTGGTTTAAAGCTGCATGAAGACTGGGGCACCACGCCCGCCAGCATTGATAACTGCCTGAGCGTCGCCGACCAGTACGATGTGCAGGTGGCGATCCACAGTGACACGCTCAACGAGTCGGGCTTCGTCGAAACCACCCTCGCCGCGCTCAAGGGCCGCACCATTCACACTTACCACACTGAAGGTGCCGGTGGCGGCCACGCACCTGACATCATCAAGGCGTGCGGTTACCCGAACGTGCTGCCCAGTTCTACCAACCCGACGCGGCCATTCACCCGCAACACCATCGACGAGCACTTGGACATGCTGATGGTCTGCCATCACCTGGACCCGAGCATCGCCGAAGACGTGGCCTTCGCCGAGAGCCGCATCCGCCGCGAGACCATCGCCGCCGAAGACATCCTGCATGACCTCGGCGCGTTCTCGATGATCAGTTCAGACAGCCAGGCCATGGGCCGTGTCGGCGAGGTGATCACGCGCACCTGGCAGACCGCCGACAAGATGAAAAAACAGCGCGGCCCACTGCCAGGTGACGGCCCCGGCAACGACAACTTCCGCGCCAAGCGCTACATCGCCAAGTACACCATCAACCCGGCGATCACCCACGGCGTGAGCCATATCGTCGGTTCCGTCGAAGTCGGCAAATGGGCGGACCTGGTGTTGTGGCGCCCGGCGTTTTTCGGTATCAAGCCGACCCTTATCCTCAAGGGCGGCGCGATTGCGTCGAGCCTGATGGGCGATGCCAACGCCTCGATTCCCACACCGCAACCGGTGCATTACCGCCCGATGTTCGCCAGCTTCGGCAGCTCACTGCACGCCACCAGCCTGACGTTTATCAGCCAGGCGGCACAGGACGCCGGCCTGCCCGAAGCCCTGGGATTGAAGAAGCAGATTGCAGTGGTCAAGGGCTGCCGCGATGTGCAGAAAAGCGACCTGATCCACAACGATTACCTGCCGGATATCGAGGTTGATCCGCAGACCTATCAGGTCAAGGCCGATGGCGTACTGCTGTGGTGTGAACCGGCTGAAGTCCTGCCGATGGCGCAGCGATATTTCCTGTTCTAGCTCAAACACATGTGGCGAGGGAGCTTGCTCTCTCGCCACAGGACCTTAGAACTGCTCGCGTGGGTTAAAAGCGGCTTTTTGCGCCAGCTCCTGCCACAACGCTTTCACATCCTCATTGCCCGCAGGGGGCATGACCGCCTTCAACTGGATGAACAGGTAGCCACGTTGCCCGGCCTTGTTCAGCAAGCCATGGCCCTTGGCGCGCATACGCTGGCCATTCTGGCTGCCGGCAGGCACCTTGAGGTTGATCTTGCCGGTCAGGGTCGGCACTGCCACTTCCGCACCCAAGGCCAACTCCCACGGGGCCAGCGGCAGGTTGATGACCAGGTTCTCGCCATCGACCTCGAACTTGGGGTGCGGCGCAAACTTGATGATCAGGTACAGGTCGCCATTGGCGCCACCGCCAATGCCTGGCGCGCCCTGGGCCTTGAGACGGATGCGCTCGCCGTCGGCTACACCGGCGGGGATCTTCACATTCAGGCTCTTGACGCTATTGCTGACATGCCGGCCAGAGGCGTCGTATTGCGGCACCTGAAAGCTGATCTGCTTGGACTCGGCCGACAGGGTTTCCTCAAGGGAGACCGACAGCTGCATCTCCACATCCTGGCCCTTGCGCCCGGTAGGACGACGTTGGCCACCACCGAAAGCATCGCCGCGCGAGCCAAAGATCGAGCTGAAAAAGTCCGAGAAATCGCCCGCGTCCTGGCCACCGCCAAAGCCGCCACGGCTCTGCCAGCCCGGCGGGCCCTGGAACGGCTGGCCATGCTGGCCGTATTTGCGCAATTCGTCGTACTCGGCTCGCTTATCGGCGCTTTTAAGCGCTTCATAGGCTTCGGACGCGTCCTTGAATTTCTCTTCGGCGTCTTTTTCCTTGCTCACATCGGGGTGATATTTGCGCGCGAGCTTGCGATAGGCAGCCTTGATTTCCTTGTCATCGGCCGTCGGCTCGACACCCAGAATCTTGTAGTAATCTTTGAAATCCATCGACGGTTCACCATCCTTTATCGAGATCGCACTGCCCGGGGCGCAACGTGCGCTGGTTTGCACCTGGTGAGGGTTGCGGCCTGGGGGTACGTCAAAGTGTTATCGGCATCAGCCGTATGTAACAGATGTGGGGGCAAATCCCGTACTTTCAAGCACGATTTAACGGATGGTTGGCCTACGCAAGCGCTTGCGACTGGCATACACTGCGCGGCCGTTTTTCAACCGGAACCCGATAGACATGAAAAACCCATCCCCAGCCCGTGCCTGCGGCATTGACTTCGGCACGTCCAACTCCACCGTCGGCTGGATCCGCCCCGGCATGGAAACGCTGATCGCGCTGGAGGACGACAAAATCACCCTGCCGTCGGTGGTCTTCTTCAACTTTGAGGAGCGCCGCCCGGTGTACGGTCGCCTGGCGCTGCACGAATACCTGGAGAACTACGAAGGCCGCTTGATGCGCTCGCTCAAGAGCCTGCTGGGTTCCAAGCTGATCAAGCACGACACCAGCGTGCTTGGCACTGCAATGCCTTTTACCGACCTGCTGGCGCTGTTTATCGGCCAACTCAAGAGCCGCGCCGAAGCCAACGCGGGGCGTGAGTTCGAAGAAGTGGTATTGGGCCGCCCGGTATTCTTCGTCGATGACGACCCGATGGCCGACCAGGAAGCCGAGAACACCCTGGTGGACGTGGCGCGCAAGATCGGCTTCAAGGACATCTCGTTCCAGTACGAACCGATTGCGGCGGCGTTCGACTACGAGTCCACCATTGAAAAAGAGGAGCTGGTGCTGATCGTCGACATCGGCGGTGGTACCTCCGACTTCTCCCTGGTGCGCCTGTCGCCGGACCGCCGTCACAACGACAACCGCCAGAGCGACATCCTCGCCACCGGTGGCGTGCACATCGGCGGTACCGACTTCGACAAGCAGCTGTCCCTGGCCGGCATGATGCCGCTGTTCGGCTACGGCAGCCGCATGAAGAGCGGCGCCTACATGCCTACCAGCCATCACATGAACCTGGCGACCTGGCACACCATCAACTCGGTGTACTCGCAAAAGTCCCAGCTGGCCCTGGGCAGCATGCGCTACGACATCGAAGACACCGGCGGCATCGACCGCCTGTTCAAGCTGATCGAACAGCGCGCCGGGCACTGGCTGGCGATGGAAGTGGAAGAAACCAAGATCCAGCTGACGCAGGCAGACAGCCGCCATGTGCCACTGGACCGTATCGAAGCCGGCCTGAGCGTGGACCTGAGCCGGGCGCTGTTCGAGTCCTCCATCGACAACCTGCTTGAACGCGTGCGCGGCAGTGTCACGCAGTTGCTCAATGACGCCTCGGTGAGCGTGGCCCAGGTAGACACGGTGTTCTTCACCGGTGGTTCCAGCGGCATCCCCGCGTTGCGCCACAGTATCTCGGCGATGCTGCCGAATGCGCGGCATGTGGAAGGCAATATCTTCGGCAGTATCGGCAGCGGTTTGGCGATTGAGGCCAGCAAGCGTTATGGGTCTTAAGCGGTAAGTTTTCAGCTGCAAGCGGCAAGTAAAAGCCAATCTGCTTCCGCTTGCAGCTTGCAGCTTGTAACTCGCATCTGCGCCTAAACCATCCCACCCAACTTCAGCTCACTCTTCAGATACGCATAATAAATCGGCCCCGCCACCACCCCCGGCAAACCGAACGCGGCTTCAAACACCAGCATCGCCAGCAGTAACTCCCACGACTTGGCACTGATCTGCCCGCCGACGATGCGCGCGTTGAGGAAGTACTCGACCTTGTGGATCACGATCAAATACCCCAGCGCCGCCACCGCCACCCAGATCGACAGCGACAGCGCGACGATGGTGATCAGGGTGTTGGACATCAGATTGCCGATCACCGGCAGCAAGCCAAGCAGGAAGGTCAGCACGATCAGGGTTTTGGTCAGCGGCAGGTGGATGCCGCACAGCGGCAGCACCACGGCGAGAAACACGGCGGTGAAAGCCGTGTTGAGCGCGGCGATTTTGATCTGGGCGAAGACGATGTTGCGAAACGCCTGAACCAGCAGGTGCAAACGGTCGAACAGCGCGGCGGCCAGGGGTTTGCGTTTGGTCAGGTCGGGCACCCGTTGCAGGGCGATGATGGCGCCGAGCACCATGCCGATCAGCAAGGTGACGAACATATGGGCGGCGTCTTTGCCGACCAGTTGCAGTTCGCTCAAGTGCTTGCTCATCCAGTCGCCGATGGCCACGCGAAACTCGGCGGCGCTGGCGGGCAGGTAGGCGTCGATGAACGGCGGTAACTGGCCGCGTGCGCGGTCGACCACGCCCATGAATTTATCCAGGGAAGCCCCGGGGTTTTCAGCTTCGTGGAGCAGGAAGCTGATGGCGCCGGCGAAGATCAAGGTGAGTACGCTGACGATCAGGGTGCCCAGCAAGGCCACCGCCAGCCAACGGGCGCGCCGGCCTTCGATCAGTCGTTGCAGTTGGGGGGTGAGCATGTTGACCAGTTCATAGACCAACAGGCCGGCCAGCAGGCTGGGCAGCAACTTCAGCGGCAGCACCAGCAGCAACCCGCCGAAAATGATGATGTAACTGGCCAGCAACAACACATGACGCTGAGAAAACGTTGGCATACAGCCTCAAAACGAACGGCGTTAAAGGATGGGCAGTCTGCCAGCGTTGCAGGCATCAAGCGAGGGGGGACGACTGTGAATGCGATCAAGTGCGGGAGGGGGCTTGCTCCCGATTACGGAGGATCAGCCAATGAATCGATTGACTGACACGGCGCTATCGGGAGCAAGCCCCCTCCCACATTTGATCTGCAGCGCCTGCGAAATCGTGATTAACCTTTGAGGCAGGTGCTCATGAATGTTTTACGCGCATCGCCGGTCAACGCTTTGGTTTTAGCCGACGCATTGCAGTCCTTCATCTTCTGCTGCTGCGGCGTCAGGGTCTTGGCATCGTTGGCGGCAGGCGCCGACAGGCAGGTCTTCATGAAGGCCTTGCGGTCATCGCCCTTGAGGGTCTTGGTGGTGGCTTCGGCATTGCAGGTGGTCATTTTGTTCTGCTGGGCAGTGGCGGCAAAACCTTGTGAACACAACAGCAGGCCCATCATCAACAACGGAATACGCAGCATCTTCATGGAGTTTTCTCCCTGTTACCGTGCCGACGGGCACGGCCTACAGCGCAGTGTAGTCAAAAGCTGTTACAACTTCACCGGCCACGAATATTCGTCCGTCGGTAGTGCTCCGGGGTGCAGCCAGCATGGCGTTGGAACATGGCGATAAATGCCGAGGCGGTGCTGTAGCCCAAATCAAACGCCACGTGCTGCACGCTGCGATCACTGTCCAGGGCTTCGATGGCCGCCAGGTAGCGCAGGCGCTGGCGCCATTCACCAAAACTCATACCCAGCTCGCGCACAAACTGACGCGCCAGGGTGCGTTCGCTCACATGTACCTGCTCAGCCCATTGCCCGAGCGGGCGATTGTCGGCGGGCTGCGCCTGCATACCTTCCAGCACCCCCAGCAGCCCGGGGTGGCGGGCGTAGGGCAGGAAGCCATCATGGATCGGCGCCTGCTTGAGTTGGTCCACCAGCACCTGGGCCAGGCGGATATCCGCGTCCGATTGCGGGATATTCACGTCGCGCTGGGCGAAATCGCTGAGGATGGCCTTGAGAATATCGCTGATCGTCAGCGTGCACGGCGCTTGCGGCAGCTGCTCGCAGAGCGTCGGCGCCAAGCCCACCGAACGATAGACAATCGCCTGGGCGTTGTAGGAGCTGTGTTCGGTGTTGGGCGGGATCCACACCGCGTACTGCGGCGGCGACATAAAACGGCTGCCAGCCACCTCCATGCGCATCACGCCGTTGGCTGAATAGTCCAACGACCCCCAGCTGTGCCGGTGCGGTGTGCACTCGGTATCGGGTGCGAAATCGGAATAGCGAAAGTACACAGGGCTCGGCAGGCGGGGGAAATCCGCCAGGCGTACGGTATGTCGGGGCATGTTGTCTGGATTCAGAGGTCGGTTGTCTGGATCGCAGTATAGGCTTCGATCCAGACAGGGGATAATCGCGCCTCGTCAATACACTGGGTTTCTTTCGATGCAATACGCGTATCCGCTGCTGGCCATCTTTATCTGGGCCGGCAACACCGTGGTCAACAAATTGGCCGTGGGCTCGATTTTCCCGGCTGAAATCGGCTTTTACCGCTGGCTGTTCGCAGCACTGCTGTTCACCCCGTTCATGCTCAAGCCGGTCGTTGCCAACTGGGCGCTTATCCGTCCCAACCTGGGCAAGATCTTCATCCTCGGCGTGCTGGGCATGGCGGTGTATCAAAGCCTGGCCTATTACGCCGCCACGCTGACCAGCGCCACCAACATGGGCATCATCCTCTCGCTGATGCCGCTGATGGCGTTGACCGCCGCGATTATCAGCCTGGGGCAACGCCTGACCTTAGGCGCGCTGACCGGCGCGGTGCTGTCGTTCGCCGGTGTTGTGGTGGTGGTATCGTCCGGCAGCCTGGGTGCGCTGTTGCAACACGGGGTCAACCTGGGTGACGGCATGATGCTGGTGGCGACGCTGGCTTATGCGGTCTACAGCACCCTGCTGAAAAAATGGCAACTGCGCCTGCCGCCGTTGGTGCTGCTGTATTTGCAGGTGCTGGTGGCGGTGGTGGTGCTGCTGCCGCTGTACCTGTTCTCGGCCAAGGCCGGTTTGGGGTGGACGAATATTCCGCTGGTGCTGTACGCCTGCCTGCTGGCTTCAATGCTGGCGCCGCTGGCGTGGATGCACTCGGTGAAGACCCTGGGGCCAAGCCGTACCACGCTGTTTTTCAACCTGCTGCCGTTGATTACCGCACTGATCGCAGCAGTGGTGTTGAAGGAAGAGTTGGCGCTGTATCACCTGGTGGGTGGCTTGCTGACCCTGGGTGGAGTGATCCTGTCGGAGCGCTGGACCACACCGGTCAGACGTGCTCATGACACATCCTGTTAAATCCGATAAAACTTTTCGCCTGGCCCGGGACTCACAACCTATAGCGATCACGCCGGCAGAGCGTGGCGTACAACCGGATTAGCCCCAGGAGATTGAAATGACTGAAGCACACTTGACTGACATTGCGACCCTGCGCAGCCGCGCCCGCCAGAATGTCGAAAACGGAGCCGTGACCGAAGGCTACGACGCCGACCGTCAGGAAATCATCCGCCTGCTCAACGAGTCGCTGGCCACTGAGCTGGTTTGCGTGTTGCGCTACAAGCGTCACTACTTCATGGCCAACGGCCTGAAAGCCAGCGTGGCTGCCGATGAGTTCCTTGAACACGCCACCCAGGAAGCCGAGCACGCCGACAAACTGGCCGAGCGTATCGTGCAACTGGGCGGCGAGCCGGAGTTCAACCCCGACCTGCTGTCGAAGAACTCCCACGCTCAATATGTGGCAGGCAACTCGCTCAAAGAGATGGTCTACGAAGACCTGGTAGCCGAGCGCATCGCGGTGGACAGCTACCGTGAAATCATCCAGTACATCGGCGATAAAGACCCGACTACCCGTCGCATCTTCGAAGACATCCTGGCCCAGGAAGAAGAGCACGCCGATGATATGGCGGATATTCTGCAGGACCTCTGACAGGTCGCAGTTCAAACCCCAGGTGCAAGCCGAGCGCTTCCACCTGGGGTTTTATTCTGTCTATATGCCCACCACCGACCTGTCAGGTTTGACAGTAGATTTTCCAGCGCACCAGCGCTAATTAATACTTCCAACGTTCGCTGACAACACTGTCAGCCGAATGAAAAGGGAGTAACCGCCCATGAAAAATACTTACCTCTTTGCAACGGCGATGGCCACGCTGCTGATCAGTCATGGCGCCTTGGGCCTGGATGCGAACGAGGAGATAACCCCCAGCAGCAAGGGTTACCAATATTTAGTCTACGCGGTGACCTGGCAGCCCAGTTTCTGCAAGCTCAAGCCGAAAACGTCGGGCTGCGATAAACCGCCGCAAAAGTTTCTGACCCATGGCATCTGGCCCTATAACAACAGCATCGGGCAAAAAACCAATCGTCATCCGGCCAATTGCAATACCGCGCCCAGCTGTAAATCATCCACAGAGTGCGATATCAGCGAGGACAAACTCAACCAAATTTCCGACACCCGCGCAATTGCCGGGCTAGTAACCGCCTCCCCGCAAGAAATGTTCAGATACGAGTGGAAGAAACACGGGACCTGCTCCAATCAAACTGAGACGGACTATTTCAATGACATTGTCAGACTGCGAAAAGCAGTGATGTACCTCGAGCCAATGTTTAATACCTGGATAGGTCGTAGCGTGAAGTTCGATCAACTCAAAAATGCATTCCCGACCCATGCATCTTTCCGCTGTTTTACCCTGGACGGTAAGCAGTACTTGCATGAAGTGTTCTACTCGATCTATCCGGACGGCACCCCCTATAAAGGCGATCCGTCCCTCCAGATCGGTATTCCCTGCGCGCCCGGGGAAACGCTTATCCCCAGTGGCAGTTAACCTTTCACCGTCTTGGGTGCCTTGCCTTCCTTCATCTGCTGCAGCAACGGTGCGCACTCATTGGGCTCTCCGCCACTTGGAGCGACCAAGGCGAGCAAGCCGGCGGCTGGCCCGGCGATAACGCCCAGGGCGACCATGCCTGCACCACGTAGCGCCAGCGGAATGGCTTTCACGCCAGCATTGGGCTTGATAAACGGCCCATTGACGTACAGCGGCGAGCGCAGCGAAAACAAGCGAAAGCCCTTGGACTCCGGCGTGATGGTCAGGTCCAACTGCTCCGTGGCCATGTTCGCGGTGCCGTCGATGTAGATGATGGCGTTCTCGGTATCGAACACAAACAACCGCGTGGTCGCCAGGCCCGTCTTGATGCCGAAGTCCGCCGCTGCGCAGTTGATCTTCACTTCCTCGTCGCCGAACAGGCGCCCCACGACGTAGTTGCCCACGTTGAGCCCGGCGATTTCCATCAGGCTGCGGCTGATGGCGCCATCGTTGATCAGCATCTTCAGGTCGCCGTTGGAGGTTCCCAGCAGTGCCGCCACCGAGTTGCCGCGCCCGGAAATATCGGCATCGCCGTTGAGTTCGCCGAAGCTGGTTTTCATCGGCTCAAAGGTCGGGAACAGTTGCTTGAGCTTGAAGTTGCGTGCCGTCAGCTTGGCGCTGCCTTCCATCGGCGTAATGCGGCCATTCAAGCGAATCTGCGCATCGAGCTTGCCGCCGGCCACGCCGAAACGCAGGGGTTCGAGGCTCAGTTGGCCGTCGTTGAGCACCAGGTGCGTGTAGAGATCGGTGAAGGGCAAGTCGGCGCTGTGCACGATACGCTTGCCGGTGAATTCCACGTCGGCATCCATCTCGCGCCAGCGCTCGGTGCGGAACTCTTCAACCGGCAGCACTTTGGTCGCCGGTTGTTTGCTTTCACCGCCACGAGCTTTTTGCTCGGCGTTGGAATCCGCGCCAATCAGAGGCGCCAGGTCATCCATCAGCAGTTGGTTGGACACCAGCGCGCCGCTGAGCTTGGGCCGTGGCTGGCTGGCGACATAGGCCAGGTCGCCATGGATGTCGCTGTTGCCGATCTTGCCGTTGAAGTTCTCGTAGCGGAATGAGGCGCCGCTGGTTTCATGCAGCTTGGCGATCAAATGGCCGTCGGTTGAATAGGCCGGCGAATCCGGCAAGGTCACACCAGTCAACGGGTAAAGGTTACCCAGGCTGCTGCCCGAGAGTTTCAGGCGCAGGTCCAGGGCACCGAGGTTAAGCGGGTCGGTCAAGGTGCCGGCCAGGGCGATGCTGGTGTCGGCGACTTTCACCTGGGCTTGCAGCGGGAACGGCTTGGCCGCGTCCTGCAAGGCCAGCAGACCGCCGATCTTGCCGGTGCCGGCGAGCTTCTGGCCGTGATATTGGCCTTTGACCTTGAGGCCGAACGCGTAGTCCTGAGGCGCCGAGCCTTTTTCCAGCGCCTTCTTGGCATCGGCGTCCCCGACAATTTCACCAAACGGGATGGGTTTGCCCAAGGGGTCGATGATCACATCCAACTGAGTCTTGAGGGTTTGATCGTCGAGGGTCACATGGCCCTTGTCAAAGCCGATGGCGCCGATATCCACCACCCAGTTGGAGGGCTCGGCGTCGGGGTCCTTGGGATCGAACTTGAACGTCCAGTTGGCGCGGCCGTCGGCCAGGCGCTGCAACTGGGCACTGGGTTCGGTGAGGTCAATGCGCGGGATCACCACGCGCTGCACCAGCAAAGCCAGGGGTGAAATACGCAGCTCGACCTTCTTGAGCGTGACCATCTGCGGTTGTTTCGACCAATCCGGGTTGCCCAGGGTCAGGTCTTCGGCGATCACATGGGGCCACGGCACCCAGGCACGCCAGCCGCCCTCATCGGGCTCGCGCTGCCACACCACCGCGAGGTTGCCGTTGATCGCGAACGGGCGATGCAGTTCTTCGGATACCTTGGCGTTGAGCGGCGGCTTGATGCGGTTCCAGTCGAAGAACACCAGCACAAGTACCGCTATGGCAATTAACAGAACGAAGCTGGCGCAGCTCCAAGCGACGATTTTACGAGTGCGCGTCATTGCACAGGGCTCCTGAATACGACTGGCTGGGCAACAGCCTTTGACACAGCTTATAGAACTACGACTGGCAAAGTGCCGGAGGGTTTAACCCAACGGCGGATTTAGCCGAAAAAAACGATTTTCCTGATCAAGCAGACAGATTTCATCATCGACAGCGCACCATTGTTACCCAGGTTCGTGTCGAAAATACCCACTGCGGTGCAAAACCGCGTGCTTGAGAGGCTCGATCTAGAGCCTTTGCAGGGAACAATCAATTCTGTTGATTATTACCATTGTGTTTATGAACTTTTATATCGACTTATCAAGAGTAGCATTAGCCCTGTACCCACTTTATCGCCCTCCCAAGGAGCAACCATCATGAAACGCCAATTACTCGCTACCGTCCTGTTATCTGTCCTGGCTTCCAGCGCTTTCGCCCTGCCAGCCGCCGAACAGGCCACTCCACAGAACAAAGCTCAAGCCATGCAGACTAGCCAAACCGTGGCGCGTAGCGGTTCGCAAGAAGACGAAAACCGTGACTACGCCAAAGGTGCTGTCGCTGAAAATGGCTACAATCGCCTGCAAGAGAAAGGTCTGGTAGAAGGCGGTGCTGAACAAGCCAACAAACGCGCCTACACCGAAGGCGTTGCTGAAGGTGGTGCCGACCGTCTGCAAGAACTGCATCAAGCACAGAGCTAAGCCCGTGGTGGCCCAGAAAAAAGCCCGATCAGCCGATCGGGCTTTTGCTTTTATATAGACCGCGTCACGCCTCGCCCCCGCCAAGTTCGACGCCGGCAAAGCGCTTTTGCTAGAGTGCGTCGCTGTACTTGCCGACAAAGCCCATCCGCTCATGCTGCCCCGCGCCGAACAGAAGCAACAGACACGCCTTGCCTTGATGGACGCAGCCCGCCATCTGATGGAGTGTGGCCGTGGGTTTGGCAGCCTGAGCCTGCGCGAAGTGGCCAAGACAGCGGGTATAGTGCCAACTGGTTTCTATCGCCATTTTGCCGACATGGACCAGCTTGGGCTGGTATTGGTCAGCGAAGTCGGCCAGACCTTCCGCGCCACGATCCGCCTGGTGCGCCACAACGAATTCGTGATGGGGGGCATTATCGATGCCTCTGTGCGGATCTTTCTCGACGTAGTTTCGGCCAACCGTTCGCAATTCCTGTTTTTGGCCCGCGAACAGTACGGCGGCTGCCTGGCCGTGCGCCAAGCCATCGGCGCCCTGCGCGAGGACATCACCCGCGACCTGGCCGCCGACCTGACGTTGATGCCAAAATTGCAGCATCTGGATGCAGAAGGTTTACATGTGATGGCCGACCTGATCGTCAAAAGCGTGTTTGCCACCCTGCCCGATATCATCGACCCACCGGCCCATGCCCTGCCGGCCCACCTCACGCCCCAGGCGAAAATCACCCAGCAACTGCGCTTTATCTTTATCGGCCTCAAGCACTGGCAAGGGCTGGGCAGTACCGAGTAATCCCTCAGCCAGCCTTGTGAAAACGCTTGGCCGTTGTGTAGTTCTTGCTCCAGTACTTATTGCTCAACGAATCGATACGCACATGCTTGCCGGTACGCGGTGAATGGATGAACTTGCCTTCGCCGATATACAGCCCGACGTGACTCACCTGCCCTCGCCCGTTGCCTTTGAAAAATACGGCATCGCCCGGTTTTAACGCTTTTCGCTTGATGGTTGCAGCGGTTGAACGGTGCATCGCCGCAGTGGTGCGCGGCAGCTGAATGTTGGCTTCGGTCTTGAACAGATTGACCAGGAAACTGCTGCAATCAAACCCCTGCTCGGCAGACGTACCGCCCCACTTGTAGGGAGTGCCGAGCAGTTGATGGGCGCGGTCGATCACATCGTCGACCGAAGACGCCGCATGGCTTGAAGCGAAAGTCGGCGGCTGTTGAAGATTGGCCGAGGCTGACGAGATAACACACGACAGGCCGACAATGACTGAACAAATAAATGACTTGAACATGATGAACATCGCGGTGAATTAAACACGGCGCGAATCTTAAAGAACCATCACGTAAGCCCACGAAGGCCGATTCTCGGGTCTTTGTAGGATAAATCCTTAAAAACGCAACGGATAATTGGATGAAAGAAATTTCATGCAGCACCAGGCTTCTTTCAGGGAAAACGCCCTTTTCCAGTGCTATAACCGCTCATGTGCACCAAATTTGAACGCTCTATACAACCCGTGGATGCCCTATCCATGCGCAACCACCTGCACTGACAGGAAACTCCTACGCCAATAGCAGGTTGGCAAGCCCCTTGCTCTAGCACTGCTATCGCTCATAGCTGGAAGCCTACCGATGCTGGTGATCCACCGCCGAATCGCCCCCCAAGCCCTCTGGGCCGCTGAGTTGCTGCTGAACTTCGAAGCCCGCAGCAAAAGCCGCCTGCGCTGTTTCAGTGCCGACGGTGAAGACGTCGGCCTGTTTTTGGAGCGTGGACAGCCGCCCTTGCACGATGGCGAGTTCCTACAAGCTGAAGACGGACGTGTCGTACGCGTTTGCGCCCGCCCTGAACAACTGCTGCACGTCACTTGCCGCAACGCCTTTGAACTGACCCGCGCTGCCTATCACCTGGGTAACCGCCATGTGGCCCTGCAAGTCGGCGACGGCTGGCTGCGCCTGCTCGACGACTACGTGCTCAAGGCGATGCTGGAACAGTTGGGCGCCGACACGCAAACCATCGAGGCGCCGTTCCAGCCGGAACATGGCGCCTACGGCGGCGGCCATCATCATTCGCGCCATGGCGACGAAGACTTCAACTACCCGCCCAAGCTGCACCAGTTCGGCGTACGTCTATGAACCCAGCCTGGGCGCTGTTGCGCCTGGCCAGTCCGCAGTTGCCGATTGGCGGCTACAGCTATTCCCAGGGCCTGGAAATGGCTGTGGACAACGGCCGCGTACAGGATGCCGCGAGCGCAGGGCGCTGGATCAGCGATCAGTTGCTGCTCAACCTTGCGCGCTTCGAAGCGCCGCTGTTGCTCGGCCATTGCCGCGCGGCCGCTGAACATGACTGGCCTGGGCTGGCGCAATTGTGCGAAGAACACCGCGCCAGCCGTGAGACCCGCGAGCTGTATCAGGAGAGCCGGCAAATGGGTTACTCCCTGCAGCAACTGCTCAATGGCTTACCGGAACTGGACAGCACCGCCCGTGAGTTCCTTGCACAACGCGGCGAACCGCACCTGGCTCTTGGCTGGGCCCTGGCCGCCCGCGCCTGGCACATCAGCCCCAACGATGCCCTCGCCGCGTGGCTGTGGAGCTGGCTGGAGAACCAATTGGCCGTGCTGATGAAAACCCTGCCACTGGGCCAGCAAGCCGCGCAACGCCTGACCAGCGAACTGCTGCCCTTGCTACAGCAAGCCCAGCAGGACGCCGAGCGCATTGACCCTGCGCGGTTGGGCAGCGCCGCCTTTGGCCTGTCCCTGGCGTGCATGGCCCACGAACGCCAGTACAGCCGCCTGTTTCGTTCCTGAACGTTTTTTATTGTGGAGAAGCACATGAACACACAACCCCTGCGCGTCGGAATCGGCGGCCCGGTGGGCTCCGGCAAGACCGCCCTGACCCTGGCCCTGTGCCTGGCGCTGCGTGATCGCTATAACCTGGCGGTGGTCACCAACGACATCTATACCCGCGAAGACGCCGACTTTCTGGTACGTAACAAGGCACTGGCGCCGGAGCGCATCATCGGCGTGGAGACCGGCGGCTGCCCGCACACGGCGATTCGCGAAGATGCTTCGATCAACCTTGAGGCCGTGGACCAGCTCAACCGCCGCTTTCCCGGCCTGGACCTGATCCTGGTGGAGTCCGGCGGCGACAACCTGTCAGCCACCTTCAGCCCGGAACTCTCAGACCTGACCATTTATGTGATCGATGTGTCCGCTGGTGACAAGCTGCCACGCAAAGGCGGGCCCGGTATTTGCAAATCCGACTTGCTGGTGATCAACAAGATCGACCTGGCCCCGCTGGTGGGCGCCTCGCTGGAGTTGATGAACAGCGACACCCAGCGGATGCGCAACGGCAAACCCTTTGTGTTCAGCAACCAGAAAACCGGAGTCGGCCTGGACGACATCGTCGCCTTCATCGAACGCCAGGGCTTGCTGACCGCCGCCTGATCAACCCATAAGGAACCTGTCCATGAGCCTCAACAAACTCTTCGCCGCTGCCGCGCTGCTGCTGGCCCCTGCCCTGGCCTTCGCGCACCCTGGCCACGGCGACAATGGCCTGGTGGCCGGCATCAGCCATCCCTTGGGCGGCCTCGATCACTTGCTGGCCATGGTTGCGGTCGGCCTGTGGGCGGCCCAACAGAAAGGCGTCGCGCGCTGGGCACTGCCATGCACCTTCGTGGGCACCATGCTGATCGGCGGGGTGTTGGGTTTTGAAGGGCTGCAATTGCCGGCGCTGGAAAGCGGGATTGCCGCTTCGGTGCTTGCCCTGGGCCTGGCCGTGGCACTGGCAGTGCGGCCGCCGCTGTTCATGGCGGTGGGCGCCACGGCGTTGTTTGCGTTGTTTCACGGCGTGGCCCATGGCCTTGAACTGCCGGACATGACCAGCCCTTGGGCGTATGCCATTGGGTTTGTGGGTGCGACCGCGGCGTTGCATGCCGCCGGTTATGCAGTGGTGCGCTTTTTGCCAGCGGCTGCAGCACCCTTGGTGCGGGTGGCCGGGGCGGCTTCGGCAGCGACTGGGGTGTGGTGGTTGGCGGGCTGATCGTCAGCGACTGCAAGGACCTCATCGCAGGCAAGCCAGCTCCCACATTTGAGAGGGTTCACACTTCAAAAATGTGGGAGCGGGCTTGCCCGCGATAGTGCCAGTACAAACACCACCGATCCCAAGCCTGCTACCATGCGCGGCAAACACCCCTGCCGTGACGACGCCAGCCAATGCCCATCGCTTCCCCCTCTTCCCTGACGCCTGTGCTCACGCACTTCCATGACCTGATCGTGCCCCTCTGGCAAGGTCCGGGTTGGAATGCCGACCTCGCACTGCCCTTTGAGGCACTGGATGCCGATCATCAACCATTGCCCCCACAACGCTATCGCGCCATGGCGTGCGCCCGGCAGCTGTACCTGTTCGCCAGCCTGATCGGCGAGCCAGGTGCGGCCTTTGCCGATGAACGGGCGGCGGCGCTGTTCCGCTCCCTGCAGCGGCACTTCCATGATGCCGAGCACGGCGGCTGGTTCTACAGCATCGACCCGGCCGGCCAACCGCTGGACAAGCGCAAGGACCTCTACACCCACGCGTTCATCATCTTTGCCTGTGCCCATTACTGGGCCAAGGTGCGTGAACCCTTGGTGGAGTCAGTGCTCAACGCCGCACTGGAAGTTGTGGCTCAACGCTTTGCCACAGGCGATGGCTTGTATGAGGCCGTACTTGAGCGCAACTGGGCCTCGCTGAAATCCGGCCCGTTGCAAAACCCGCTGATGCACTTGGCCGAGGGCTTCCTCGCCACCCTCGCGGTACGCGAGGACGCGCAGGTACAAGCGGCACTGCTGGCACTGGCGACGGCCATGCAGCAACGCTTCATCGACCGCGAGCACGGCGTGATGCTGGAGAAACCGCTGGGCGCTGTGGATAACTGGTTTGAGCCAGGGCACCAGTTCGAATGGTTCTTTTTGCTGGAATCCTCAGAGGTGCTGCGCGGCACGCCGCTGCATGCATCACTGACACGGGCGTTTGCCTATGCCGAGCAAAAGGGTGTGGATAAGTTAAGCGGTGCGGTCAGTGGCATGTTGGCACTCGATGGCACGGTGCGCGACGGCACTCAGCGCATCTGGGCCCAGGCGGAATACCTGCGAGCACTGACCTTGCGTCCCGGCAGCGAGACGGTGCTGCAACGTCAATTGCTGGCGCTGCAACAGCGTTTTCTGCATGCAAAGGGCTGGCATGAATGCCTGGATGCCGACGGTAAGGTGAGCCGGCGGGATATGCCTTCTACCACCCCTTATCATTTGGCGACTTGCTATCAGGGTCTGGTCCAGCATCTGGGCTGACCTGCAAGGCCCCATCGCAGGCAAGCCAGCTCCCACACCTTAATGTGCGAACCCAATCAATGTGGGAGCTGGCTTGCCTGCGATAGCCTCACCTCGGTCTAACAGACGTTATGCAATCCACTTGCGATCGCCCGTAAAACTGATCGTCAACCAACGCGCCGCATCCGGCGTGCCCAGCCCTGTGGATATCTCTTCGCGCAACCTGTCGAGGGTCGCGACCTTATCCACTGGGTAATCGGCCGGCAGCACTACATGAATCTCGATAAACCGCGCCCGCCCGTGCTTCTGCACATAGGACACGTAGTCATCGAAACCATGCCTGGCCTGCGCCGCATCCATCACTTCGCGTACTTTATCGTCCAGGTGATCCGGCGCGATCCCCAGCACTTCACGCAACGCCGGGCGCAGGATCTTGAACGCTGGCGCCAGCATACTCAGGGCCAACAGGATCAAAATCAGCGGGTCGACGTACACCGCCCATTCGCCATAGCCCTGGGACTTGAGCAGCAGTGCGGCAAGGAAGCTGATCAGCAAGCCCACCGACAGCATTGCGTCCACCAGCCAACTGATGTTGTCGAACTGGATCAGCGACGATTTAAGCGTGCGGTTGCGGTAGCGCACATAAAAGAAGTAGGCGAACTCCACGACGGTAAACACCGCCGCATAAATGATCACCAGCCCCAACTCGATCTCGCGCCCGCCGTTGATGATGCCGAACACACCATTGAGGAACGCGTAGATGGCGATCAGCAGCAGGAAACTGCCTTCGATCAACAGCACCATCGGTTCCAGGTGCCAATAGCCGAACTGGAAGCGCTCGTTGCTTTTCTTGGCGATCAGCTTGGCCGTGATCAGCATCAGCACCTTGATGGCGGTGGCGATCAGCGAGAAAAAGCCGTCGAATAAAATGGATTGGGCGCCGGATATGACACCCGTGACAATCCCGGCGATCGCCACGGCGAACATCAGGATGGTCGATTGTTTGAGCAGTGCCTGCTCACCTCGGTTACTCACATTTCCTCCTGTCAAAACCTTTAAACCGCACAGTGCGGAGGGTTTTCAGGAGCGGAGTGTACCTTATGGCCTGTTTTTGGCCGATTTACCGCTATCGGGGCAAGCCCCCTCCCACACTTGATCTGCGAACCCGATCAATGTGGGAGGGGGCTTGCCCCCGATGCAGGCGACGCGGTCTAAGGCCCTATTTGGCCCCCCGCTCAATCGCAAACCCAGCCCAGGTCTGGCTCACAGGCATCAGCTCCAACCGGTTGATATTCACGTGCGCCGGCGTATTCATCACCCAGAAAATCGTATCGGCAATATCCTGCGGCTGGATCGGCTCGGCACCTGCGTAGGTGGCGTCATAACGCGCCTGGTCACCGCCAAAGCGCACCAGCGAGAACTCGCTCTCGCACAGGCCCGGCTCGATGTTGGTCACACGCACGCCAGTGCCTTGCAGGTCGCAGCGCAGGTTCAACGAGAACTGCTTCACGAACGCCTTGGAGCCGCCATACACATGGCTGCCGGGGTACGGGTAGTTACCGGCGATGGAACCCAGGTTGATGATCCCCGCACCACGGCCATGAGCAATCAGGCGCGGCAGCAGCAGGTTGGTAGTGGTCAGCAGGCCCTTGATATTGGTGTCGACCATGGTTTCCCAGTCGTCGAGGTCGCACTTGGGGGCCGGATCAGTGCCCACGGCCAGGCCAGCGTTGTTGATCAGGCCACGCAGTTTGGCGAACGACGGCGGCAAGTTGGCGATGGCCTCCTCCATGCCTTTGCGATCGCGCACATCCACCACCAGGCCATGCACTTCGGTCTGCCTGGAAAGTTCTTCGACCAAGGCATTCAAGCGCTCGGCACGACGACCGGTGAGCACCAGTTTCCAGCCGGCTTCGGCAAAACGACGGGCACAGGCCTCGCCGAAACCTGAAGTAGCGCCAGTAATGAATAGCGTGTCGGACATGGTGTTCTCCTTGAGTGCATCGGGGAAAAAAGTTGCCAGCAGAATGCCCTTCCGCCGCGGCTGCGGCAACCGCTACGCACGTAACTTCACACGCAACTGTGCGTTTTTTAACCACCCCAAGCAAAGCCTTATAAACCGTGGCCTGCAGCCATATGCGCGCAGGTTATCCACAACTGCGCCCACAGTCTTTGGGGGCAAGTGCAAATCGCTCGAAGCCACTGTGTACAAGGCTTGCAGGCGTTTTTAGAAAGTTTTTTGCTTGACCTTGGCTGGGGCGTATGTAGCCCCTGAAAAATTCGGAAAAACGCAACGATGGCTTCAGGCCAGTCATTCCGGCCCCTGCGGGCGTCTTTCCAGAGTTTAGTCACAGACTTATCCACAGGCTGGATGGACATATTCCGGTCATATACCTGTGTCTTTAAACAGGTTGACAAAGCCGGTAGAGGGTCGAGAAAAAACCACCGATCAAAAAACAACCACAACGCTACAGGCCCCGTATTCAAAGGCTTTCAGCCAAGTACACCCACGTTACCCACAGCCGGTTCCACAGTGGATGGGGACAAGTCAAAACTGTGACAAAACAGGAATTTGCGGCGGCTATATGTCGCGCTTTGGAGGTGGGCTGGATTTGTTTTCCACAATTTGGTGGAGGGCTTGTTGACACCGCAAAAACAAATGTGGGAACCGGGCCTTGGGTGGGAGCTGGCTTGCCTGCGATGCAGCCACCTCGGTATGCCAGCTAAACCGAGGTGATGCTATCGCGGGCAAGCCCGGCTCCCACATAAGGCCAGGTTCCCACAGGGGTGATGTGTCTGGACTTGAGGTCAGTGACCGCCCAGGTAGGCGTTGCGCACTTCCTCGTTCACCAGCAGCTCTTTACCGGTGCCCGTCAGGCGAATCTCGCCATTGACCATCACATACGCCCGATCCGACAAGCGCAGCGCATGGTTGGCGTTCTGCTCCACCAGGAAGATGGTCATCCCGGTAGACGCCAGCTCGCGCAGGGTAGAAAAGATCTGCTTCACCACAATCGGCGCCAGTCCCAGGCTTGGCTCGTCGAGCAGCAACAGTTTGGGCCGGCTCATCAGCGCACGAGCGATGGCGAGCATTTGCTGCTCGCCGCCGGACATGGTCATGGCGCGCTGGTTACGCCGCTCCTTGAGCCTGGGGAACAGCTCGAACATGCGTTGCATATCCTCGCTGGCAAACTTGTCGCCAATGGGGATGGTGCCCATCAGCAGGTTTTCCTCGACGGTCATGTCGGGGAACACCCGCCGCCCTTCCGGCGACTGCGCAATGCCGTTGGAGGCGATGTAGTGGGACGACTTGTGGGTAATGTCGACGCCGTTGTACAGAATCTGCCCCGACTCGGCCCGAGGCTGGCCGAAGATCGACATCAGCAGCGTGGACTTTCCCGCGCCGTTGGAGCCGATCAGGCTGACGGTTTCGCCTTCGTTGATGTGCAGCGAGACTTTCTTCAACGCCTGGATCGGGCCGTAGAACACGTCCAGGTCCTTCATTTCGAGGATAGGTGCGCTCATACCAACTCCTCTTCGTCCGCGCCCAGGTAGGCGGCGATCACTTTCGGGTCGTTGCGGATCGCGTCGGGGCCGCCTTCGGCGATCACGTTGCCGTGGTCCAGCACCACAATGTGGTCGGAAATACTCATCACCATGCCCATGTCGTGTTCGATCAGCACCACCGTGAGGTCGTGTTCGTCGCGCAGCAGGCGAATCATCGCGCTGAGGGCTTCGGTTTCCTGAGGGTTGAGGCCCGCTGCCGGTTCGTCCAGGCAGATGATCTGCGGCCGCGTGCACATGGCGCGGGCGATCTCCAGGCGGCGCTGCTGGCCGTAGGAGAGCTCGCCAGCCAGGCGGTTGGCGCAGTCCACCAGGTCCACAACCTCCAGCCAGTAGAACGCACAGTCCAGTGCATCACTTTCAGCCTTGCGGTAGCCCTTGGTATTGAGGATGCCCGCGAGCATGTTGCGGTTGACCCACATGTGCTGGGCCACCAGCAGGTTTTCCAGCACCGACATTTCCTTGAACAGGCGAATGTTCTGGAAGGTCCGTGCCAGGCCGGCGCGGTTTACCAGGTGGGTGCCGCCGAACATCTTGTAGTACACGCGGCTGAGGAAGCTTTTGGGCGACACGAAGTCGGTGGCCTCAAAGCGCTCACCCAACAACTGGATGACGTTGGTTTGCTTGCCGCGCACGTTGAGTTCGATCTTGCCGCCGCTGGCTTTGTAAAAGCCGGTGAGGCAGTTGAACACCGTGGTTTTGCCGGCGCCGTTGGGGCCGATCAGGGCAAATATCGAGTTGCGTTCGACCTTGAGGCTGACATCGCTCAGGGCCTTGATGCCACCGAAGTGCATCATCAGGTGTTCGACAGATAGCACGACTTCCTTGCTCATGGCGCTACCCCCTTGCGTGGCGTCACACCGGTGCGGCTGATCCGAATCAAGCCACGCGGTCTCCAGATCATCATCACCACCATCAACACGCCAAACAGCAGCACACGGTATTCGGAGAAGCTGCGCAGCAATTCAGGCGCCACGGTCAGCACGAATGCCGCAATCACCACGCCGACTGTCGAGCCCATGCCGCCCAACACCACGATGGCGAGGATCAAAGCCGACTCGAAGAAGGTAAACGACGACGGGTTGACGAAGCCCTGGTAACTGGCAAAAAACACACCCGCCAATCCGGCAGTGGAAGCCCCAATGGTGAACGCCGAGAGCTTGACCAATACGTGATTCAGGCCCATGGAACGACAGGCGATTTCATCTTCACGCAAGGCTTCCCAGGCGCGACCGACCGGCATACGCGTGAGGCGATGCTTGATGTACAGCACGGCCAGCACCACCAGAAACAGCACGATATAGATGAACATGAACTTGATGTTGGGGTTGTAATCGATGCCGAAGAACTCGTGAAACGGGATGCCGCCATCCTTTGCACGCTTGCCGAACTCCAGGCCCAGGAAGGTTGGCGAAGGCACCGGCATACCGTTGGGGCCGCCGGTGAATGACAGCCAGTTGTTGAGCACCAGGCGGATGATTTCACCAAAGCCCAGGGTCACGATGGCCAGGTAGTCACCGTGCATTCGCAGCACCGGGAAGCCGAGTATGCACCCCGCCAGTGCCGCCGCGATTGCCGCCAGCGGCAGCACCGTCCAGAACCCCAGGCCGAGGTATTGATAACCCAGCGCCAGGCCGTAGGCACCGATGGCATAGAACGCCACGTAACCCAGGTCGAGCAGGCCGGCCAGGCCCACCACGATGTTCAGGCCAAGGCCAAGCAACACGTAGATCAGCCCGAGAATCACCACGGTCAGCAGGTATTTGTTGGCGAAGATCGGGAACACGATGGCGATCACGATCAACGCCGGGATGATCCAGCGCAACCGCGATTTGTAGTCCGGTGGCAGCACGTGCACACCCGAGCCGCTGCTTTCAAAACCCTGCAGAATCTTCACGCCCTTGGGGGTTTGCAGGAACAGGCTGAGGGCAAAACGGCCAGCCATGACGATGGCGACCAACGTGGCAACGCGCAGCGGCTCCAGGTTGAAGCTGTAGCCGTCGAGCACTACGCCGACGATGGGCCCGAACACGATCAGCGAAATCAGCCCGGCGAGGACCGTATCGACCACACTTTTCTTGATATCGATAGATTTGGCAGCAGACATGTTTACACCTTCGCCACGAGTGGGCGACCAAGCAGGCCCTGGGGACGGAAAATCAGAATCACCACCAGCAGGGAGAAACTGAACACATCTTTGTAGTCAGAGTTGATCAACCCCGAGAACAGCGACTCGGAGATACCAAGGATGATCCCGCCCAGCATCGCCCCAGGCAGGGAGCCGATGCCGCCGAGTACCGCCGCGGTAAACGCCTTGATGCCGATGATGAAGCCGGCATAGAAGTCGAAGGTGCCGTAGTTGAGGGTGATAAGCACGCCGGCCAGGGCAGCCATGGCCGCGCCGATGACGAACACGTAGGAGATCACCCGGTCGGTGTTGATGCCCAGGATCGAGGCCATCTTGCGGTCTTGCTGGGTGGCGCGGCACATGCGACCCAGCTTGGTGTACTTGATGATGTAGGTGAGCAACGCCATGCCGGCGAATGCCGCCACTAGGATGAACACTTTGGTGTAGGTCAGTTGCACGAAGCCAGTGCCGATATCGACGCGCCAGGCGCCGGCCAGCAGGGTCGGGATACCTTGTTGCTTGGCGCCCTGGGCGATCTGTGCGTAGTTCTGCAGGATCAGCGAGATGCCGATGGCGCTGATCAGCGGAGCCAGTCGGGTGGAGTTGCGCAACGGTTTATAGGCGACCCGTTCAATGACCCAACCGTACACGCCGGTGACGACCACGGTGAAGATCAAGGTGCCGAGAATGAGCAGCGGGAAGGATTCGATGCCGAAGTAAGCCAGCAGTGCCAGACTGATCGCCGCGAGGTAAGCGGAAATCATATAAACCTCGCCGTGGGCGAAGTTGATCATGCCAATGATGCCATAGACCATTGTGTAGCCGATGGCGATCAGGCCATAGACCGACCCGAGGGTCAGGCCGTTGACCAGTTGCTGCAGGAAAATACCATCCATAACGCAATCTCACGCGGTGAGCACCTGCACACCGGTGGGTGTGCGGCGCTTCTGGAGGAAAAAACAGATCTCAATAACAACACCGTTCCCCTGTGGGAGGGGGCATGCTCCCGATTTCGGTGGGTCAGTCATGCATGTGTTGGCTGACACTGCGCTATCGGGAGCAAGCCCCCTCCCACATTGGAACTGTGGTGCTCAGCCTTACTTCTGTTTTTCCAGCTGATGGTACTTACCGTCCTTGTCCCACTGGTAAACCACATAGTCAGA
This sequence comes from Pseudomonas sp. HN8-3, assembly GCF_020790195.1. Classification (NCBI taxonomy): domain Bacteria; kingdom Pseudomonadati; phylum Pseudomonadota; class Gammaproteobacteria; order Pseudomonadales; family Pseudomonadaceae; genus Pseudomonas; species Pseudomonas sp. HN8-3. Next base: position 632,018 of record NZ_CP086206.1, on the reverse strand, counting down.
GACTTTCAGGTCACCTTTGCCGTCCCATTCCTTCTTGCCCATTACCGTCTGCACGGGGTTGGCCTTGAGCCACTTGGCCGCGTCTTCGCCCTTGTTGGACTTGGCACCGTTGAAGCCGGCGGCCAGGGCCTGGATCGAGGCGTAGGCATACAGGGTGTAGCCTTCAGGCTCGGTGCCGTTTTTGCGGAACTCTTCAACCACGGTCTTGCTGTCCGGCAACAGGCGCGGATCGGCGCCGAAGGTCATGTAGACGCCATCGACGTACTGCGCACCACCGGCGGTCGCCACCAGTTCGTCGGTCACTACGCCGTCATCGGACATGAACTTGACGTCTTTGAGGCCCGCTTCACGGATCTGGCGCACCAATGGGCCGGCCTCTGGATGCAAGCCGCCGAAGTACACGACGTCGGCGCCCAGGGAGCGGATCTTGGTGACCAGGGCGCTGAAGTCTTTCTCGCCACGGGTCAGGCCCTCTTCCAGCACCGGCTTGACGCCACGCTTGGTCAACTGCGCAGCGGTGGCGTCGGCCAGGCCTTTGCCGTAGGTGTCCTTGTCGTTGATCACCGCGACTTTCTTGCCCTTGAGCACATCGACGATGTAGTCGCCGGCGACGATGCCTTGCTGGTCGTCACGCCCGCACATACGGAACATCGCGGCCAGGCCGCGCTCGGTGACCTGTGGATTGGTGGAGCCTGGGGTGATGGCGATGATGCCGGCTTCGTCGTAGACCTCAGACGCCGGGATGGTGTTGGACGAGCAGAAGTGCCCGACCACGCCGATCACCTTGTCCTGGTCCGCCAGGCGGTTGGCCACGGCCACGGCTTGCTTGGGTTCGCAGGCGTCATCGCCGGCAATCAGCTTGATCTGCTCGCCGTTGATGCCGCCGGCCTTGTTGATAACGTCGGCTGCCGCCTGGGCACCCTTCATGTACTGCTCACCGAAAGCGGCGTTGGCACCCGTCATCGGGCCCGCCACACCAATTTTCACATCAGCTTGAACAAACGTAGAAACACCCAGCGCCGCTGCAACGGCGAGGGCCAGAAAACCTTTCTTGTAAAACGTCTGGGACATGAGTGGTGCTCCGATATTTTTGATTTTTGGCACGACAACTTGCATTCAAACTTTTCACTGAAAGCTCAGAGCAAGCCGCGTGCCATTACTTTTTTATTCTTCAAAAAGACACGGTGTCATTGTTATTACAGGCGTTTCGACGCCTTTTGCCAGGACGTGCAACCGTCTAGCCCCGATAGGTGCAACCAACGAACCAAAAAAGTACAACCCCGCCAGGTCGCAGCTGCAACCAGAGGGATAAACGACAGTTCCTACACCTGTAACAACGTGCGTAACGGAACTGCACATTTACAGTGCGTGATTGCTACGCCTTGCACCAATACAGATGGGTAGCCTGCTAAGAAAAAGCAGGCTTTTGAGCGGTATTTCGCTGATCAGATCACGATCCTCAGACATTGCCCGGCGTGATACAGCGAGAATCCTGCTTCATACAGGCAACTGCGCAGACCTGCACCCGCCAGTGGCTGCATCGGTGCAAAGGGGATCGGCAAGGCCTGGGGATTCTGGTGACACAGATAGTCGGCAAACGCCTTGCCGACCACACTGCCGGTGGTCACACCGCGCCCGTTATAGCCGGTGACTGCGACCAGGCCAGGGGCGGGTTCGAACAGGCGCATCAGATGGTCTGGGGTAAACGCGATGCAGCCGGTCCAGGTGTATTCCCACTGCACCGATTTGAGATACGGGAAGTAGTGCTGCTGCACCCGATCGGCCCACGCCTTGAGGAACCAGGCAGGTTTCTGGTTGCCATTGCCCAGGCTGCCAAGCAACAGACGGCCATCGGCATCGCGACGGATGCTGCTCAGTACCTGGCGCGTATCCCACGAGCCCTGGCCACCGGGGAGGATTTGCCGGGCGGCATCATCGGTCAGCGGCGCTGACGCCACCTGATAGTAATAGCCGGGGAAAAAATTGCGCCGCAACTCGGTCCATTCGCCTTCGGTGTAGGCGTTAGAGGCGATCACCACCTGAGCGGCCTGCACCGCGCCCTCGGCGGTCTGCACCGACCAATCGGCACCTTGGCGCTCAAGCTGGGTGACCGGGGAATGGTCAAACAACTGCCCGCCCAGCGCTGCGGCGGCATTCGCCAAGCCCGTGGTGTAGGCCATGGGGTTCAGGGTGCCGGCCCGTCGATCGAGCAAGGCGGCGGAGATTTTTTGGGTGCCGGTAGCTTGCTCACACGCCTGCCCGGTGAGCAATTCGACCGGCGCGCCACGGCGCTTCCATTGCTCTTCACGACTGCGCAAATCCGCCTCGCCACGGGCGTTGTGGGCCATGTGTAAGGTGCCCTCGCGGCGCAATTGGCAATCGATCTTGTATTTGTCGATCAGGCTGAATACCAGGGCCGGCGCTGCGCCCAACATGCGGTTGAGCTGGCTGCCAACCGCCGTGCCGAACCCGGCTTCGATCTCGTCTGGCGGGATCCACATGCCGGCATTGACCAACCCGACGTTACGCCCCGAACCGCCATGGCCGGTACGATGGGCCTCCAGCACGGCAACGCTTTTACCCTGCTCCAGCAAATGAATGGCCGCCGACAAACCGGTGATACCGGCACCGATCACGCAGACATCCACCTTGAGCGCGCCCCTGAGCGCGGCACGATCCGGCCGGCCGGGGGTGAGGTGTTCCCATAAACATGTTTCGCGTAGTGCCATTGCCAGACTCCGATGAGACCTAACAAACAACTTTTCAGAATTGAAAATCTGATCAAATGTGGGAGGGGGCTTGCTCCCGATAGCGGTGGGTCAGCTACAGATTTGCTGACTGAAACACTGCTATCGGGAGCAAGCCCCCCCACATTTTGATCTCACTTCGACGCGAGGGCTCAGTCGAAGGTAATGCCTTGGGCCAGAGGCAATTCCAGCGAGTAGTTCACGGTATTGGTCTGGCGGCGCATATACCCGCGCCACGCATCCGAACCCGACTCTCGCCCGCCGCCAGTCTCTTTTTCACCACCAAAGGCCCCCCCGATCTCCGCGCCGCTCGGGCCGATATTGACGTTGGCAATCCCGCAATCACTGCCCACCGCCGACATGAATTGCTCGGCTTCACGCACATCCGTGGTGAAGATGCATGACGACAGCCCCTGTGGCACCGCGTTGTTCAAGCGCAGGGCTTCGGCGAAGTCGGTGTAGCCGACCACGTAGAGAATCGGCGCGAAGGTTTCCGTACACACCACGTCGCTTTGCTCGGGCATTTCCACAATTGCCGGCGAGACGTAGTAAGCGTTGGGGAATGTGTCTTGCAGTTGGCGCTTGCCGCCGAACACCTTGCCGCCTTCGCTCAAGGCTTGCTCCAGGGCGTCCTGCATGTTGTCAAAACCCTGCTTGTCGATCAGCGGGCCGATCAGGTTGCCTTCCAGCGGGTGACCGATGCGCACCTTGGAGTAGGCAGCCTTGAGGCGGGTGACGATGTCCTCCTTGACCGATTCATGGGCGATCAGCCGGCGCAAGGTGGTGCAGCGTTGGCCGGCAGTGCCGACGGCGCTGAACAGGATGGCGCGCACGGCCATGTCCAGGTCGGCGCTTGGGCCGAGGATCATCGCGTTGTTGCCACCCAGTTCAAGAATGCTACGGGCGAAGCGCGCCGCGACTTTCGGCGCCACTTCGCGGCCCATGCGCGTACTGCCGGTGGCACTGATCAGGGCCACACGCGGATCGTCCACCAGCGCGGCGCCGGCGTCGCGGCCGCCGATGATCACCTGGCTCAGGTACTCGGGAGCATCATCAAACTTGCTCAATACGCGCTCGAACAGCGCCTGGCACGCCAGGGCAGTGAGCGGGGTCTTTTCAGAGGGTTTCCAGATCACCGCGTTGCCGCACACCAATGCCAGCGCGGTGTTCCAGGCCCATACGGCCACCGGGAAGTTGAAGGCGCTGATCACCCCGACCACGCCCAGCGGGTGCCAGGTTTCACGCATATGGTGGCCTGGGCGCTCGGAGGCGATGGTCAAGCCGTACAACTGTCGGGACAGGCCCACGGCGAAGTCGCAGATGTCGATCATTTCCTGGACTTCACCCAAGCCTTCCTGGGTGATCTTGCCGGCTTCCCAGGAGACCAGTTCGCCCAGTTCGGCCTTGTATTGGCGCAGTACGTCGCCAAACTGGCGCACCAGCTCGCCACGCCGCGGCGCCGGCACTTTGCGCCAAGCCTCAAATGCATGCTCGGCACGACTGACCTGTTGCTCCACCTCGGCGGCGCCTTCCCAGTGCACACTGCCGATACGGCTGCCATCAATCGGCGAATGCACGGGCTGTTTGCCCGCCTGGTACAGCGCCGGGTTTACCCCGAGACGATCAAGCAATGCGGCAACCATGGGTCACTCCTTCAATCTGCATACAAAAATTCGCGCCGCAATACGCACGGCGATCCTGGCCCTATTTGTAGCTGGCCCAAGACTTGCCAACAAACGACGATTAGGCGAGATATCATTCCGTTTATTCATGCAAAGAATAAAAAGAGGCAAGCCGTGCTGAACAAAAGACATTTGCCGTCGATCACCGCTCTGCAGTGCTTCGAAGCCGCCACCCGCCACCTGAGCTTCACCCGCGCCGCCGAAGAGCTGAACCTCACACAAAGCGCCGTGAGCAAACAGGTGGCGCAGTTGGAAGAGTTGTTGCAGCACCTGCTGTTTCGCCGGGTACGCCGCCGCTTGCAGATGACCCCGGCGGGCGATCTGTACCTGGTGGAAGTGCGCAAGATCCTCACCCAGGTGGAGATGTCTACCCATTACCTGCGCTCCTACGGAGGCGAGACCGAGGTGCTGCGCGTGTCCACGCCCTATACCTTCGGCGCGCGCTGGCTGGTGCCGCGCCTCAAGGGTTGGCGCCTGCGTCACCCGCAGATCCACCTGGACCTGTGCAACGAACAGCAGCCGGACGAGCTGCTGCAAGGCAAGGCTGACATGGCGTTCTATTTCGGCCAGGGCGCACGCCCTGGTACCGAGAGCCTGAAGCTGTTCAGTGAAGAGCTGGTGCCGGTATGCGCGCCGGAGAGCCTGCCGACGCAGCCTTTCACCGACCCCACGCAACTGAGCGACCTGGTGTTGCTGCAAAACGCCTCGCGGCCCCAGGGCTGGCATGACTGGTTCGCCAGCCAGGGCTTCCACACCGAGCACAGCTACCACGGGCCGCGGTTCGACACCTTCTATATGTGCATTCGGGCCGCGCAAGTGGGTTGTGGCGTGGCGCTGTTGCCGCGCTTTCTGGTGGAAGAGGAGTTGACCGAGGGCAAGCTGGTGATTCCCTGGCAACATGCGATGCCGAGCCAGGATGCGTATTACCTGGCTTATCCGGAGCATTCGGCGGAGGTGCCGAAGGTCAGGGAATTTGTGAAGTGGATGCTTGAGCAGGTTATTTAGTGCCTGGAATACCGCTATCGGGAGCAAACCCCCTCCCACATTTGGAACGCATTTCAACCTGTGGGAGGGGGCTTGCTCCCGATAGCGCCAGTGGCCGTGGCAAAAAAATCACTGGCAAACCGACCCACGTCTATGCGCCACTAGCCCCCTTCCTTAATTGTGCGTAAAGGCCGGCGCCCATCGCCGAGCCGTCTGGAGATTCCCGTTATGAGCGAGAGTGTGTTTGCCGATCGCATCGTGCAGAACCTGCTCGACACCGACTTCTACAAGCTGACCATGATGCAGGCGGTGCTGCACAACTACCCCAATGTGGAAGTTGAATGGGAGTTCCGTTGCCGCAACAGCGAAGACCTGCGCCCGTACCTGGCGGAGATCCGTTACCAGATCGAACGCCTCGCCGAGTTGAGCCTGAGCCCCGATCAATTGGGTTTTCTGGAACGCATCAGCTTTATGAAGCCGGATTTTTTGCGCTTCCTCGGGCTGTTCCGCTTCAATCTGCGGTATGTGCAGACCGGTATCGAGAACGGTGAGTTGTTTATCCGCCTGCGCGGACCGTGGCTGCATGTGATCCTGTTTGAAGTGCCGATGCTGGCCATCGTCAGCGAAGTGCGTAACCGCTATCGCTACCAGACCGTGATCCTCGAACAGGCCCGCGAACAGCTGTACCGCAAGTTCGATTGGCTGACGGCCAATGCCGCCAGCGATGAACTCTCGGAACTGCAAGTGGCCGACTTCGGCACGCGCCGCCGCTTCTCGTACCGCGTGCAGGAAGAAGTGGTAAGCGTGCTCAAACACGACTTCCCAGGGCGCTTTGTCGGCACCAGCAACGTGCACCTGGCTCGCGAATTCGATATGAAACCGCTGGGTACCATGGCCCATGAATGGATCATGGCCCACCAGCAACTCGGCCCACGCCTGATCGACAGCCAGATCGCCGCCCTGGATTGCTGGGTGCGTGAGTACCGTGGCCTGCTGGGCATTGCCCTGACCGATTGCATCACCACTGACGCCTTCCTCGGCGACTTCGACTTGTACTTCGCCAAGCTGTTCGACGGCCTGCGCCACGACTCCGGTGATCCGATTCAGTGGGCGGAAAAAGCCATCGCTCACTATCACAAGCTGGGCATCGAGCCGATGAGCAAGACCCTGGTGTTCTCCGACAGTCTGACGCTGCCCAAGGCGTTGGAAATATTCCGCGCATTGCGGGGTCGGATCAATGTGAGCTTTGGTATCGGCACCAACCTCACCTGCGACATTCCGGGGGTGGAACCGATGAGCATCGTGCTTAAAATGACCGCCTGCAATGGCCAGCCCGTCGCCAAGATTTCCGATGAAGCGGGCAAGACCCATTGCACCGACCCGAATTTTGTCGCCTATTTGCGTCACGTTTTCAAAGTACCTGCCCTATCCAGCAAGGAGTGAAGCATGCAAGCCGTACAGCGTGAGATTGCGCAGCAGCTCAAGGTGCAAGCGCCGTTCAAAGACCAGGCCGCACTGGAGGCAGAAGTCGCCAGGCGCGTAGCCTTTATCCAGGACTGCCTGCGCAATTCCGGGCTCAAGGCCCTGGTGCTGGGCATCAGCGGCGGCGTCGACTCCCTGACCGCAGGCCTGTTGGCCCAACGTGCCGTGCAGGAACTGCGCGCCAGCACTGGCGATGAGGCTTATCGCTTTATCGCCGTGCGCCTGCCCTATGAAACCCAGTTCGACGAACACGAAGCCCAAGCTTCGGTGGACTTCATCGAGCCAGACGAGCGCCACACCGTCAACATCGGCCCGGCGGTCAAAGCCCTGGCCAATGAAGTCGCAGCGTTTGAAGGCAAGGCGGCGGTGTCCCGCGACTTCGTACTGGGCAACACCAAGGCGCGTATGCGCATGGTGGCGCAGTACACCATCGCCGGCGCGGCCAGTGGCCTGGTCATTGGTACCGACCATGCGGCGGAAGCGGTGATGGGCTTTTTCACCAAGTTCGGTGATGGTGCCTGCGATCTGGCGCCATTGAGCGGGCTGGTGAAAAACCAGGTGCGAGCGATTGCCCGGCATTTTGGTGCGCCCGAGTCACTGGTAGAAAAGATCCCGACGGCGGACCTGGAAGACTTGTCGCCGGGCAAGCCGGACGAAGCGTCACATGGCGTGACCTATGCAGAGATTGATGCGTTCCTGCACGGTGAGCCGGTGCGTGAGGAAGCGTTCAGGATTATCTGCGAGACGTATCGCAAGACTGAGCACAAGCGGGTGATGCCGTTTGCGCCGTGAGGTAGACCGCCATCGCAGGCAAGCCAGCTCCCACACTTGACCGAGTTCCAACATGAGAATGCGGTCGAATGTGGGAGCTGGCTTGCCTGCGATGAACGATAACGCGGTCTTACTTCAGAACCACAGTGCCTTTCATCATCGAGATGTGGCCAGGGAACGAGCAGAAGAAGCTGTACTTCTCATCGGCTTTAAGCTTGGAGACGTCGAAGGTCACCGAGTCTTTCTCGCCAGCACCAATGATCTTGGTGTGGGCGATGATGCGGTCATCACCGGCTTTCAGATAATCCTTATCGATACCTGCAGCCATACCGTCAGTAGCTACAGGCTGCATGTGGGCTTCAGTGGTCAGCACCCAGTTATGCCCCATCACGTTCTTGGGCAGGTTGCCCGAGTGAGTCAGCTCAACGGTGAACTGCTTGCAGCTCTTGTCGATGGTGATTTCTTTGGTATTGAAAGACATCTGGTCGGTGGAGTCGACAGTGACCTTGCACTCTGCAGCAAGCAACTGGCCGCTAGCCAGAGTCAGCAGGGAAACAGCAACGAGTTTGGCGAACATGTGAATCTCCAGGGCAGGGTTAGAAAACGCGTATTGCGACAAGGGTGCCTCAAGCAGGCTTAGTTTCTTATGATCTGCATCAACAGATTGTATACAACTTTAGGCTATCAGGTTGATCAACACAATCAACCAGCCAAACTGCCGCACCCTGCCTATGATCGCCCCATCACTCACGGGAGTTCATGCCATGCACCTCAATCACCTGTTCAACGGCCTGCTGGCCGCCTACGCCTGCGGTAAGTGAAAGCAAAGGGCCCCCTGAAGCTGCTACCATGACGACCCAAGGCAGCTGCGCGCCGCCTACCCTCACCTTCGACCCTAGAGGATCGCCCATGGCCAAACCTAATTACTCCTTCGCCAAACGTCAGAGAGACTTGGCAAAGGAACAGAAGAAAGAGGAAAAGCTGCAACGCAAGAAAGCCGCTGCAGACGAAGAAGCCGGCGCGCTGAACCCGGATGCGGAAGGTGAAGCAGCAACTGACGAGACCGAAACCCCGAAAGACCCGGCTGAATAAATTTTGTTGGGGTGAGCAGGCCCTCCCTGTTCACCCCAACCCACCGCTACTCCAGCGGCATCACCGTCACCCGCACCTCCGGGTCATGGCTCCCGCCTCCCAGAATCACCCCACGCAACGGCGACACATCGGAGAAATCCCGGCCCCAGGCCAGAGTGATGTGCTCCAGTGCCGGCTGCACATTGTTGGTCGGATCGAAATCCACCCAGCCCGACCGCGGGCAGAACACCGAGACCCACGCATGGGACGCATCGGCGCCGATCAGCCGTGGCTGGCCGGGCGGTGGCTGGGTCAGCAGGTAGCCGCTGATGTAGCGCGCCGCCAGGCCCCGTGAGCGCAGGCAGGCGAGCATCAGGTGGGCGAAGTCCTGGCACACACCGCGACGGCGCTCCAGCACCTCCACCAGCGGCGTGGCGACCTGAGTGGCTTCGGCATCAAAAGTGAATTCGCTGAAAATCTTTTGCATCAACGCCTGCGCGCCGACCAACAACGGCTCGCCAGGCGGGAAGCAGCTTTCAGAGAACTCGACGAAGGTTTTTTTCAGATGCACGTAAGGCGATTCGAAGCGATAGCGGCAGGCTTCAATCACCTCCATCGACAGCGCCTGGCTGCTGTAGGTAAAACTGTCACGGGTGCGGTCCCACGCCGGCGATTGCCCCAGATCCAGCGCGGGTCGCGCCAGCACTTCCACGGTCAACCCGGCATTGACCAGCAGCTCATCATGAGGACGCTCGAACGCCAGGCGCGTGATCGGGTTGCCAAACACGTCCAGCTCATCACGGCGTGAAGAGGGCGGCGGGCTGATGTCCAGGGTTTGCCAGGTGCAACGCTGCCACGCACACGGCCGTGGCCACAAATGCGCCAGCTGCTGGGCCAGGGACACCGGGCTGTCGTAGTGGTAATGGGTATCGTGAAAAATCTGATAGCGCGCACTCATCACACCGACACCGTTTGCTGGCTGACATCATCCACATGGGCAAAATGGCGCAGCGCCAGGCGATCCGACACTTGCCCGCTCTCATCGGCGACCGCTTGCAGCAGGTCGGCCAGGCCATCCAGCGCGGCACGCACGCTGGGCTCGCCAAACAACGGGTTCTCCAGGCACCCCAGGTCAAAGCGCCCCAGGCGCTCCACCAACGGCGCGAGGCCGGTTTCCCTGGGCACCCCAAAATCATCATTGAGGCGACGCACGGTACGGCTCACCAGTTTGAGCTGGAACAGCACCGCATGGGGATTCTGCTCATCGAGTAACAACAGGTCGAGCACCGGGATCAGCTGCGGCACCGCCAGGTAGCGCGAGCGATAGGTGATGCTGCTGTTGCCCAGCTCCAGCAACCACTCCAGCCCCGCCTGATCGAACACCGCCACACCGCGCAGGAACGCTGCCAGGCTGGTACTCAGAAATTGCAGACGCTCAATGCGCCGGCCCATCATCAAAAAGCGCCAGCCTTCATCGCGGGTCATATCATCCAGGGCAAACCCGGACAGCGCCGCCAAAGACATCACCAAACGGTTGAGAAAATCCAGCAGCTCGCCGAAGTCCGGGGCCTGGCTTTCCAGCTCCATGGCTTCGCGTTGCAGCTCCACCAGGGCCTGCCAGTTTTCCCGCGACAGCTTGCCGCGCACCTGGGACGCTGCCCACTGCAAGCGCTGCAAATTGGCGCGCAGGCTTGAGGGCCAGTCATCACCGAGCAAGGCCGCGAGCAGACGCTCCGGTAGCTCGCCCTCCTCCGGCAACAGGCGCAGGCTTTCTCCAAGTTCGACCGCCGCCTGCAATGCCAACGGATCGTCGCCGTCGACATAACGCGCCAGCACAATGCGCAGCCAGCGCGCACTGTCATCGCAGCGTTCGCAATAACGGCCAAACCAGAACAGGTTTTCCACCACCCGCGACGGCAGATACGGGTCGCGGCGCACCAGATCATGCACGCCAATGGCGCGCTGGGCACGCCACTGTTCACCAGCGCTGGCGCGCTCGCCGAGCACCCATGTGTCCTTGCTCGCACCGCCGCGTTGCATCGACACCACTTCGGCATCGGCGTCGGCGGCCACACGGGTCAGGCCACCGGGCAGCACGCGATACCCCTCATCGCTGGCTACCGCGTACACACGCATCCCGATGGCGCGGTGTTGCAGATGATCTTCTTCGGTATGCCACACCGGCGCCTGGGACAACTGCGCCAGCTCCTGGGCGACATAGGCGTAAGGCCGCGCGCGCATCCGCTCGGCCAGGGCCTGGCGTTGTTGTTCATTCAAATCACGACCGAACACCGGGGCGAAACTTTGCGAAGGAAACGCCGGCTTGATCAACAGTTCCGGGAGCTTCTCCAGTGCCTCGGCCAGCACCGGTGCCTCGCCGCACCACCAGGTGGCAATCGACGGCAGGATCAGCGCTTCACCGAACAGGAACTCGTTGATCTTCGGCAGGAACCCCAACAAGCCCGGCGACTCCAGCACGCCGCTGCCCAAGGCATTGGCCACCAGCACATTGCCTTGGCGCACGGCGTCAAGCAGGCCGGGCACGCCCAGGGCCGAGTCGGTACGCAGCTCCAGAGGGTCGCAGAAATCGTCATCCAGGCGGCGCATGATCGCGTGGACCCGGCGCAGACCGCTGAGGGTTTTCAGGAACACCGTGCTGTCGCGCACGGTAAGGTCGCCGCCTTCTACCAGTGGGTAGCCGAGCTGGCGGGCGAGATACAGATGTTCGAAATAGCTTTCGTTGAAACGCCCCGGCGTGAGCAGCACGATCAGTGGCGGCTGGTCATCGCCGGGCGCCTGGCGGGCCAGGGTTTCCTGCAAGGTGCGAAAAAAACCGGTGAGGTGCTGCACCTGCAAATCACGGTACAGATCCGGGAAGGCGCGAGACACAATGGTGCGGTTTTCCAAGGCGTAGCCGGCGCCCGACGGCGCCTGGGTACGGTCGGCGGTGACCCACCAACGGCCATCGGGAGTACGCGCCAGATCCACGGCGTACAGGTGCAGAAAAGCACCGTCCGGCGGCTGGATACCCTGGCACGGCCATAAAAAGTTGTTATGCCCAAATACCAGCTCGGCAGGCAACAGCCCCTCTTTGATCAGGCGTTGCGGACCATAGAGGTCGGCGAGTACCGCATTGAGCAGACGCGCGCGCTGGGCGATACCGGCCGACAACTGCCGCCACTCATCAGCGGCCAGCACATGGGGCAGCAGGTCCAGCTCCCACGGGCGATCAGCGCCCTTGGGGTCGGCGTAGACGTTATAGGTCACGCCGTTTTCCTGGATCTGCCGCGTCAGCAGCGCCTGGCGCTGGGCCAATTGTGCGGGCGTACTGCGTTGCAGATGGTCGAGCAGGCGCTGCCAATGGGCACGCACCGCGCCGCCGGCGTCCAGCAGTTCGTGATAGGTGCCCGCGGTCAGCGGGTAACGGTCGAGCAAGTCGGACATGGAACGCTCGGCAGAGGCAAGGGAAGTCAGGTTAACTCAAATTCACTACGATCCAATGTGGGAGCTGGCTTGCCTGCGATAGCGGTGTGTCAGTCACCAGAACTGTCGACTGAACCACCGCTATCGCAGGCAAGCCAGCTCCCACACTTGGATCATGTTCATTCCTTATTTTTTGTAAAACGCCGCAAATCCAGGGTCATTGGCAATTCACCGTTCACCACTACAGTCGGCACCACAAGCTTGCCCGGGCTATGCCCCAACCGGAAAAACCGCGCCATTCGCCGGCTCTCTGCCTCATTGGCATTGACCGGCAAGCTGTCGTAATTGCGCCCGCCCGGATGCGCCACATGGTATTGGCAGCCACCCAGCGAGCGCTGCATCCAGGTGTCGAGCAGGTCGAACACCAACGGCGCATGGACTGCAATGGTCGGTTGCAGGCAGTTGGCCGGTTGCCAGGCGCGGTAACGCACACCGGCAACAAACTCTCCCACCCGACCGGTCGGTTGCAGCGGCACGGGTATGCCGTTGCAGGTCAGCAGATAGCGCTGCGCCGGCAGGCCAGTCAACTTGACTTGCAGGCGCTCCAGGGACGAATCCACATAACGTACCGTGCCGCCTACCGCGCCCTCCTCACCCAGCACATGCCAAGGCTCCAGGGCCTGGCGCAGTTCCAGTTCGATACCGCTGACGGCGTAATCACCCACTTTGGGAAAGCGGAACTCCAGATGCGCGGCAAACCACTCGGCCCGCAGCGGATAACCGGCAGCGTTGAGCTCGACAATGACGTCGGCAAAGTCCTGTTCGATAAAATGCGGCAACAAAAAGCGGTCATGCAGTTCGGTGCCCCAACGCGCCAGCTTCGGCGGCGCATAAGGTTCGCGCCAGAACCGTGCGACCAGCGCGCGCAGCAGCAATTGCTGAGTCAGGCTCATGCGCGCATGGGGTGGCATTTCGAAAGCGCGCAACTCCAGCAGCCCCAGGCGGCCGGTGGCACCCTCCGGCGAGTAGAGTTTGTCGATACAAAATTCGGCGCGATGGGTGTTGCCGGTCACGTCGATCAGCAAGTTGCGCAACAGGCGGTCCACCAACCACGGCGGGCATTCCTCGCCCGGTGCCGGCATCTGCGCGAAGGCGATTTCCAGTTCATACAGCGCATCGTTGCGCGCCTCATCCACCCGTGGCGCCTGGGAGGTCGGGCCGATAAACAGGCCGGAGAACAGGTAGGACAGCGACGGATGGTTATGCCAGTAGCTGATCAGACTGCGCAGCAAATCGGGGCGACGCAGGAATGGTGAGTCCTTGGGCGTCGCACCGCCGAGGACGAAGTGGTTACCACCGCCGGTGCCGGTGTGGCGCCCGTCGATCATGAATTTCTCGGTGGTCAGGCGGGTTTGCCGGGCTTCTTCGTAAAGAAATTCGGTGCGTTCCACCAACTCATCCCAGGTGGCGGATGGCTGCACGTTGACCTCGATCACACCCGGGTCCGGCGTCACGCGAAAATTGCTCAGGCGTGTGTCGGCGGGTGGCTCGTAGCCTTCCAGCAACACGGGGCAATGCAGTTCCTGGGCGGTGGCCTCGATGGCCGTCACCAGCTCCAGATAATCCTCCACGCGTTCCAGCGGCGGCATGAACAGGTACAGGCGTCCTTCCCGCGCTTCAGCGCACAGCGCAGTGCGGGTCAGCCAATCGGCGGATTCGTCGACCTTTGGCACACGCTCATCACTTGGGGCCGGCTCGTCGTGGCTGTGCAACTGCGCGGTCGTAGGCAGCTGCGGCTGATCCTGGTTCGGGTCGGTCGGGTGTATGAACGGATACTCCGCCGCTGTCACCCACGGCTGCGAAGCCAACGGCAGCCGATAACCCAACGGCGAATCGCCCGGCACCAGGCGGCAGTGGTCATCGCGCAAGTACCAGCGCCCACTCTGCCAGCGATCATTGGCGGCGGTGCGCGCCAACGGCAGCACTTGGCCGATGACCTTGTCCAGGCCCTGGACGAAGACTTTGCGCAGGCGTTCGCGCTCCAGTTCGTCGCTTAAGCGCGGGTCCTGGGCGCTAACGTTTTGCGGCAGTGTGCCTTCGCGCCACAGGTAGTAGAAGTTGTCCTCAAAGGCAGGGAACACAAAGCGCGCCGGCAACTTCAGACGCTCGGCGACGCTGGCCAGGAAACGTCCGGCCATCGCGCCGTCAGCCCCATAGTCCTCTTGCTCATCGGCGATCAGCGCACTGTTGTGCCAGATCGGCACCCCATCGCGGCGCCAGTAGCAATTGAGCGACCAACGCGGCAGTTGCTCGCCGGGGTACCACTTGCCCTGGCCGAAATGCACCAGGCCCTGGGGTGCATAGTGCCGGCGCAGGCGCTGGAACAGCTCGGCGGACAGGCGACGCTTGTCCGGCCCCAGGGCGGCGGTGTTCCATTCGGCGCCGTCGGGGTCGTCGATGGACACGAAAGTTGGCTCGCCGCCCATGGTCAGGCGCACGTCATGCTTGAGCAGGTCGCCGTCAATCTGTCGGCCCAGGGCCTGGATCGCCAGCCATTGTTCTTCGGTGTAGGGCTTGGTTACCCGAGGGGCTTCCCATATACGCTCCACCGACATCTCATGAGTAAATTCGCATTCGCACGGTTCCACCAACCCACTGATGGGTGCGGCAGACGATGGATCGGGGCTGCAGGCCAATGGGATATGCCCTTCACCGGCAAATAAACCGGAGGTGGCATCCAGGCCGATCCAGCCGGCGCCGGGCAAATACACTTCACACCAGGCGTGCAGGTCGGTGAAGTCCACTTCGGTGCCGGAGGGGCCGTCGAGGGCTTTGACGTCAGCGGTGAGCTGAATCAGATAACCAGAGACAAATCGCGCCGCCAAGCCAAGATTGCGCAGCAATTGCACCAACAGCCAGGCCGAGTCGCGGCAGGAGCCGGAAGCGTTTTCCAGGGTGAATTCCGGGGTTTGCACGCCCGGTTCCATGCGGATCAGGTAGCCGATATCGGCGGCCAGGCGCTGGTTCAGCCCAACCAGGAAATCCACCGCAGGCAAGGGTGTGCGGTCAATACCGGCCAGGTAGGCGGCAAACCTTGGCGTCAGCGGCAAGGTTTCCAGGTACGGCGCCAGCTCGCGCTGCTCATCGGCGGCGTAGCTGAAGGGGATTTTTTCGGCGTAGGGTTCCAGGAAAAAGTCGAACGGATTGAACACCGCCATCTCGGCGACCAGATCGACTTCGATGCGCAGTTGGTCGGTTTTTTCCGGGAACACCAGGCGCGCCAGGTAATTGCCCTGGGGGTCTTGCTGCCAATTGATGAAATGCTGCTCGGGCAGCACTTTCAGCGCGTAAGACAGGATCCGCGTGCGGCTATGGGCTGCCGGGCGCAAGCGCACAATTTGTGGGCCGAGTTCGACAGCACGGTCGTAGCGGTAATGCGTAACGTGGTGCAACGCGACATGTATCGACACGGCGGCCTCCTGCGAGCCTGGGCATGAGTACAACGCGCGCAAGACTTATGCCACAGCGGCCCTCATTGCGCTTTATCGTGGAGCCCGGTGCAGTACAGCACCAAAATAGCGCCAACGTACGTACCACGGTGCAAGAGCTGCACACATTTGTGGCGTTAGTGTGAGGGTGGATGGTGAATCTACCCAATCAACGGGCTTTGCGCTTTGCGATTGCGGCTTGGCGCAGATGGCGTATCCCGGACAGTTTTTTGCGCATTTCGCGGTGGCGTTTGCTGTTGAGCAGCAGTAACCCCAACAGTGGAAAGAGTACAGCCGAGCCATAGACCAGCTTGTTGAGATCGTATTGAATCATTGGCAGTGCGAACAACAGACAAGCGCCCAAGTACGCCGCTACCAGCCGTGTAGCCCAGGGATAGCCGCGTGCGATCATGACGTTGCCAAAGACAAGCACTGCCACTAGCACCAGGATCGCGCCTACTGAATAGTTGGCCTTGAGCGCAGGATCAACACCGCGCAAATAGGTCACGCCAGCCATGGAAACCGCAGCCGAGCCGGAGAAGATCGCCATGAAAATCGTCCCCATGAATACGGGGAAATAGCGCGCCAGGAATCTGTTTATCGAAGGCGGCTCCTTCACATGCGACTACTCGATCTGACGGTTGATTTGACAGACTGCCGAATGCGACGGATTTCCACGAGTTTCGTGCGCATCTCTCGTTGAACCTTGCTATTAAGTGTCAATAATCCGAGCAATGGGAATAACAGCGCCAACCCATAAAGAACTTTGTGAGGCCGGAATTGAGCCATCGGAACGACAAACAGTAGACAGGCGACGTAGATACCGACCATTACCCACACCCAGGAGGGTCTGCCCCGCAAAATCATAAAGTTACTATGGACCGTCAACAGAATGAGCAGCGCCCCGACAGACATGATCTTGAGCCCCACTTGAGCCATCGGCGCATCACGAAAATAGGTGACGAACGCCAGCGCCACAGCCAACGCCAACGAAAAGTACGCAGCGAATACGCCGCCAATAAACGTCAGAAAGTAATGCCTGAAAAAGTCTCGCAGCGTCATTAACTCGCTCATTCGTTTATTTCCTCATACAACCCTATCGCGATGGTATTGACGTTCCCGGAGTACGCACTCCCGCCGAACCCAACACTTGCGCCCAGGACGTCTTTGATCTGGGTAGTTGTGCTGTGCTTGAGCTGCGTAGGGGTGAAACGCTTGGTGAGTTCGCCCGATGCCTGTCTCAATTTGAGCATCTTCGCGGTCAAGCTGGGATGGTTGATGCTCAGCAGCTCTTTCGTCAGCTTGGCTCTTTCCTGGCGATTCAAACCGCGAAGCACTTCACGCAGACTCTTGCCCGTCGATGCAGTGGCGGCCCTAACCAGCTTGACCGTCGTCAGGGCCGAGGCGCCCACGCCTGCCAGGGATACTGCGTCCAGCACAATGGAAGCATTCTGGTACCAGCCTTCACTGTCGAGCCGGTCTTTAACCTCAGGTTTAGCGACTTCCAGCGCTGTCCGGGCAATGCCGTTGAAACACTGAAGCGAACTTGCGCCGGCAGCCGCATACCCCACCACAACGATGACGGAACTGGCGCCGGCACTGAAAGGCACCAGAATTGTTCCACTGGCGATCGCAGCCCAACTGATGACAGCCCCAAAGCAGGAGACTCCGGTATTCACGGCTTCGCCAATCAGTCGCGATTCTCGAGGATTGCTCACGACATGTTGAGCAAACTGCGTTGGCGCAATGTACTTCTGCGCTTCACGCAAAATGATGCGCTTGGGCTTGATGCTGCAGATGGGCCTGAATTCGCGCAGGGTAATGACGTTGAAGTCGGCGTCGATGTATACGACGCCTGCGCCAACGATACCTGGATCGGCGTCGATGGCCGCAAACAGGCGCGGCAGGTTGATCTGGCTTTCGATGCGCTGGCGCGCCATGAACTGGGAGCGGTTGGAGTCCATGCCGATGCCGAGCAGGGGGTTGCCCATGGGGTGTTCTTCCTTGAAAGGGTGGAGACTGGACTGACGCTATCGGGAGCAAGCCCCCTCCCACATTTTGAATGTATTCACACATTAAAGTGTGGGAGGGGGGCTTGCTCCCGATAGCGATCTAATGGGCGCCACCTTACCAAACAGACTCACCACCGACCAGAAAGCAAAACGCCAGCACGAGGCTGGCGTTCTGCATATTCAAGCGATGATCAACGCGGCACTACCGGCTTGCGCGCAGGCTTGCCGCCCTTGCCCTTGGCCGCATCGGCACGCTCTTTGGCGGCCTGCTTGTTACGCGCCTGAGCAGCCGCCTTGGCTTGCTCACGCTTGTCCCACGGGTTGCTGCCGTCGCTGCCACGGGGCGGCAGGCCGGTGTGCTGGGTAAGGATCCTGGTGGTAGTTTCCTTGGCGACCTTGTGGCTGCCGGCCGGCGTCGAGTTCTTGCGACGGGCGCTCTGGTAGCTGTCGGTGGCCGGCTGGTGCAGCGGGATCAACTGGTCTTTACCCGGCCCGATCAGATCGGCGCGGCCCATGCGCGTCAGTGCTTCACGCAGCATTGGCCAGCCTTTCGGGTCGTGATAACGCAGGAACGCCTTGTGCAGACGGCGCTGCTCTTCGCTCTTGACGATGGTCACCGCGTCGCTCTTGTAGGTGACCTTGCGCAGCGGGTTCTTGCCCGAGTGGTACATCGCGGTGGCGGTGGCCATCGGCGACGGGTAGAACGCCTGCACCTGATCGGCACGGAAGCCGTTGCCCTTGAGCCACAGGGCCAGGTTCATCATGTCTTCATCGGTGGTACCCGGGTGGGCGGCGATGAAGTACGGGATCAGGTACTGCTCCTTGCCCGCTTCCTTGGTGTACTTCTCGAACATGCGCTTGAACTTGTCATAGCTGCCGATGCCCGGTTTCATCATCTGGTTGAGCGGGCCTTCCTCGGTGTGTTCCGGGGCGATCTTCAGGTAGCCACCCACGTGATGGGTCACCAGCTCTTTCACGTACTCAGGCGACTCGACGGCCAGGTCGTAGCGCAGGCCGGAAGCAATCAAAATCTTCTTCACACCCGGCAATGCACGGGCGCTGCGGTACAGCTGGATCAAGGAGGAGTGGTCGGTATTCAGGTTCGGGCAAATGCCGGGGAACACGCACGACGGCTTGCGGCACGCGGATTCGATTTCCGGGCTCTTGCAGGCAATGCGGTACATGTTCGCGGTAGGCCCGCCGAGATCGGAGATCACCCCGGTGAAGCCCGGCACCTTGTCACGGATTTCTTCGATTTCGCGAATGATCGACTCTTCGGAACGGTTCTGGATGATGCGGCCTTCGTGCTCGGTGATCGAGCAGAAGGTGCAGCCGCCGAAGCAGCCACGCATGATGTTTACCGAGAAGCGGATCATGTCGTAGGCCGGGATTTTCTCGTTGCCATACGCAGGGTGCGGCACGCGGGCATAAGGCATACCGAACACGTAGTCCATTTCTTCGGTGGTCATCGGGATGGGCGGCGGGTTGAACCAAACGTCCACGTCACCATGCTTCTGCACCAGGGCGCGGGCGTTGCCTGGGTTGGTTTCCAGGTGCAGCACGCGGTTGGCGTGGGCGTAGAGCACCGCGTCACCGCGGACTTTTTCCACCGACGGCAGGCGGATCACAGTCTTGTCGCGGGTCATGCGCGGGCTGGCCAGGATCTGCACGACCTTGGCTTCTTCCGGGTCATCCACCGGACCTTTCTCTTGCTCGATGGCGCAGGCCTGGGTGTCCTGGGTGTTCACGTACGGGTTGATGATCTTGTCGACCTTGCCCGGGCGGTCGATACGCGTGGAGTCCACTTCGTACCAGCCCGCGGGTGTATCACGGCGAATGAACGCGGTGCCGCGCACGTCGGTGATGTCTTCGATCTTGTGGCCCCACGACAGGCGCTGGGCGACTTCGACAATGGCGCGCTCGGCGTTGCCGTACAGCAGGATATCGGCGGTAGCGTCGATCAGGATCGAGTTGCGCACCCGGTCCTGCCAGTAGTCGTAGTGGGCGATGCGGCGCAGGGAAGCTTCGATGCCGCCAAGCACGATCGGCACGTTCTTGTAGGCTTCCTTGCAGCGCTGGCTGTACACCAGGCTGGCGCGGTCCGGGCGTTTGCCGGCCATGCCGCCTGGGGTGTAGGCGTCGTCGGAGCGGATTTTCTTGTCGGCGGTGTAGCGGTTGATCATCGAGTCCATGTTGCCGGCCGCGACGCCGAAGAACAGGTTCGGCTCGCCGAGCTTCATGAAGTCGTCTTTGGACTGCCAGTTCGGCTGGGCGATGATCCCGACGCGAAAGCCCTGGGACTCCAGCAGCCGGCCGATGATCGCCATGCCGAACGATGGGTGATCCACATACGCATCACCGGTGACGATGATGATGTCGCAGGAATCCCAGCCAAGCTGATCCATCTCCTCCCTGCTCATTGGCAGGAATGGCGCAGGACCGAAACATTCGGCCCAGTACTTGGGATAGTCAAATAACGGCTTGGCTGTTTGCATGACGGTGACCGGTGTTGAGATGAAAAATCGCGGGCGCGGAATATAGCACAAATTTTGACCAATTCCGACGGCAATGGTCGGCTTTTAGCCACACCGCGCCCGACGGTGCTTATAGCCCGGTTTTGCTGGGGGGGCGAGGCCCACATAGGCGCGCTGATCACGCGTCGTCATTGAGGGTGCAACTACCAGGCGTTTTCAGCGCACAGCTTTATGCACCTCTTCTTCTGGTACTGCCGGCCCTAATGTCGCTCAATCTTTCCAACAGAGCGCCTGCCACGCTGCTGTGCCAAGCGCTCTCTTCCCGAGCACACACCATGACCAACTCAGTCACCTTTGATGCAGAGCAACCTGCATTACTCACCCACGAAAGCTGGGCCGAACAACAGATCTTTCAACTGATACAGGAAAACGTAAATGCCTTCATGGGCAAAATGGGCGTGGACGAGCAAAAAGAATACCTGCGTCTGAGCAAGGATCTGGTGGAGCGCGAGCAAACCCTCGGCAACGCCCTCACAGATCTTTACAACGACTTGAGCCAGCAAATGGTCGACGCTCTGGACAGCGCGCTGAAGAGCAAAACCGGCACGGTCATCAACTCGCGTACCACTTACCTGAAGACGCGGATCCGGCAGCTACCGGCCTCCCAGGATGACCTCCCCGCCAACGACCGCCTGGGCAACAACGTGCGCATCTACAAAGAGGACCTGGGCATACGTGAGTACGAACGCTCGATCACCTTGCTGGAGGCGGCGTATCGCAACTTCGGGTTTACTGCGTATTTCTCCACCGAAGAACAACGCGCCAGCTCTATCAGCGGCAACGTCATCAGCGTCAAAGCGTTCGTGGCCGTCGCAAGGAGCGTGGACATCGGCACGCGCATCAGCGACTACATCGAAAAAGAGTTCAAGAAGCGTCTGTCCAATCCGCTATTCGGCCTGCAAAGCACCAAGCTGCTGGTCGCATTGAGGGACGCCTACCGCACCAATGAGTCCTGGAGTATCAGCGAATGGGAATTCAATGAACTTAAAGACTGGCTGTTCGACACCAGCGTGTATTGGGACCTCTACCAACTGGACGCCGGCGGCGAAAAGATTGCCCTGCCGTTCTTTACTCGTCGCTTTGACACGCCCGACGGCTCTTGCGTCTACAGCTACTTCCCGGACCGCCCCAATGGCGCGTTACGCCGACATGCCTCCAGGCAAGACGCCGTGGACTCGCTGCAGGACCAGATCCGCAACGACGTGGGGCTGGCACACTTCAGTTGGTTCATGAAGGCCATCTCCCTGAACAATCAGGAAAAGCTGCGAGCCTTTATCAAACCGCTGAAGGTCAACCGGGACGAGCTCGCCTGGCATGCCAAAATCCTGTATGACCTGTTCGCCAGCAAGACCCCAAACAGACAAAAACTGGCGGTGGAAAAAATCGGCACGGACATCCGTTGCCTCGCCCACACCTTGCCGATCCACCAGGCGTGGCCGATACAATCGGACCTTATCCGACTGGCCCGCACCAATAAACTCGCCGACCAGGAGGCCGCCGTTGCGTTGGCCACCTATCTGGTCAGCGAAACCTTGTCGATGCTGCTGATCCCCCTCCCCGGCGGTGTGACGGGCTTGGGCAAAATCATGTTGGTCGCAATGCTGGGCGCCCTCGTCTATCAGACCTGGTCTGCCATTGCGGCGCTGCGCCGAGGCCAGCAGGCCGAGCTGGTGCAAGCTGTCGGCGACATCCTTGACCTGCTGGTGGGGCTGCGCTTGCAGGGGGCGGCAGCCAAGTTGTCTGCACGCCGCACCCGTCAGTTGATGAACGCGCTGGGTAACCCCAACTATGCTCTTGGCACTAACGGCAAGCCTGGGTTGTGGTTCATCAACGACTACACACAAATCGACCCCAACTACCTGTCGGGAGTTGAACAAAACCCTCAAGGCCTGTTTGAAAAGGACAACCGAAGCTACATCAAGCTACAGGTCGACAACCAAACCAGATTCGCCCAGGTCACCCTCGAAAAAATCTCCGGGCGCTATCAACTGGACATGCACGGTTCTTCAAGCATTCAGCCCTACGTTACCTATTCAGCCAAGCATGACCGCTGGACACTCGACCCGATCGATACCCGTGCGCTGAACGAAGCCCAACTGTTGCAGCACATGATCTCGCCCAGCGAGCTGCCGCTGAGCCCGACAGCTTGTAAGCGCTCGCTGGATGTCGCGCGGGTGGATCGCCAGGATCTGCTGGATATCTGGTTCGATCGCCGGCGCGCGCCCGTCGCACTGACGCAGGCCATAGAGAATCAGCAACTGCGCGAAGGGCTCACCCAGTTACAAGCGGCGCTCAGGCAGAGCGATGGCCCGCTGCCGCCCATTGCCGATCAGGTCATGCCTGCGCTACTGGCCGACCTGGGCACCTGCACGATCAAACTGTATGCCCCTGACGGCAAAACCTTGCTGTCCAGCCACGCACCGGTGCTCGCGGGCAACACACAGCCCTTGGCCACAATCGAACTACGCCAGGACGGCCGCGATCGTTACCTGGCACTGGCATTTGGCTCGCCGGTGGGCTCGCTCATGCAACAGGTATTGCAGGAACATGAACGGCTCGTCCCCAATAGCAGGTTGGGTAAGACAGGTCACAGCAGTGAAGATCAACACCTGGCGAGCCGATTGATTGAGCTGAGAAAAAAAATAGCGACACACCTTCAAGCACATCAAGCCGCTGTGTATGAGGCGTTACGCGACGGCCAACCGCGCGACCACCTGAATGCAAAAAATTCAGCAGCTCGGTTTGCACCCACGGCGCTGTCCGGCCAGCCCACCAGTGATGACCTGGCAATCGGCCTGTTGCGGCGTCGCTTTCCGGACCTTTCACGGGCAATGGCTGCAGACTTGCTGCGTCGTCATCCCTCATTACGCGACGTCGGCCTGTACTCCTTCCTGGAAGCTCCGGTACGCGAGGCCATTCACAAAAGTCTTCAACAAAGCATCATCACTGAGGCGCTCAACGCACTTTCGGACCCAAGCGGCCTCGGCCTCAACGCGCACAGTGAAGCCCTGTTCTGCAACCTGCTGACGCTCTTGCCAGGTTGGCCAAGCGATGTCGGCGTGCAGGTGTATCAAGGCTCTACCGATCAGACCGGGCGGACCATCCGCCGAGGATCCCTGCTGGACACCTATGGGAGCGAAGACGCAGACAGCTTCGTCATGTTGGTCAAGTCCGGCACTGAATATGCTGGCTACCGACCGGACAGTGGCGATCTGAAAACGGCGGCCGTCGGGGAAAACAGCTTACTCGGTGCCACCTTGCGCACTCTCACCGAAACCCAACGCAATGAGCTGGGCCTTGGGCGCCACGACACCGCCGTGCTGGCTCAGGACGTGCTTGAGCAAGCGCGCGTACAGCAGGCGCACCTGCCAGAATTCCTCACACAATCGCGGGAGTCGCCGCTATCGAACCAGAGCATCAGTGGTTTGCGGATACCCCACAAGCAGGTGCCGGACAATGCCGATGCAGACGGCGTCCATGCCCTGAGCGGGCGTCAATACGTGACCATCGACGGCGGCACCTATCAAGTCATGCTCGACCGCGATGCTTCCTCGGCGGCAGGCAAAGTCTGGCGCATCGTCAAACCTGGCGATCCCGTGGCGATGGACGCGGCTAACGTCTACAACAGCAGTCGCCTCGGTGCAAGCCACGCCATCAGGCGCAACGCCGCCAATGTCTGGGTCAGCGCCATCGTCGGCGCACCGGGGGGCGTACGAGGCGAGAGACATGACTGGTCGTTCTTCCGGCAAGTGGCCGACAGTGCCAGCGCAGCCTTAAATCAACTGCGCAGCCCGCAGCGTCGGGTACACAGCTTGTTCCCGTCATTTGACGAAGGACAGATCAACGCGTTTATCCAGTCTCTTGGCAATGACATTGCTGGCGGGCTGGATAGACGAGAAGCCGAGTACAGAAACCTCAGCAGGAAGTTGAAGGCATGGCGACATGCAAACGCTTCCGAATCTACAAGCTGGGCCAAGCTTGCTACCGATGAGATCAAGCGCTGCTGGCGTCGTGAGACCGGGACATCATTCACAATGCCGTCGGGCACCTCCGCGCTTCCCGGGTTGAAAGCCGACTTCAGCCATGTGCGGGAGTTGGATCTTGTGTCGATTAACTGGTCGGATGCGACGGATACGTTCATGGGCAATTTCTCCAACCTGGAGCGACTGAGCATCACACACTCCAAGCTCGACAAACTCCCCACCGCGATCGGCAACATGAGTCAATTGACCACGCTGAACTTGAGTTCGAACCAGATCAGGCTGGATGTACCCAGTGCTGAAAAATTGGCCGGCCTTACCCAGCTTGAACATATCGATCTATCGGAAAACCCGCTGGGGATAACGCCCGACTTCAGCGGTATGTCGAAACTGCAAACACTGGACCTCAGCAATACAAAGATCGATCAGTGGCCCACCGGCCTACTGAGTCAGACCAACCTGAAAAGCCTCAACTTGCTCAATAACAAACTGCGTGCAGTTCCCGAAACCTACCTGAAACCGCCGGCCGACCAGTTGGAAACCATCGTCCGGATCAATAACGTCACCCAGCTACAAGGCAATGACTTTCCCTCTCAATACTGGAGAAAATTCGAAAGCTACTGGCGCAATCTGCATGAAAACCATCCGGACCTGATCAAAGACGCAATTGACAGCGCGTTTGACTCGGGTAACCCCAGGATAGAAAGGTATCAGCGGCTATATCCGGGCAAGACCCTCAAGCAGGCTAGGGAGTTTCTTTGGAGCTTGCCCAAAGGAACAGTGGCGGCAGAGTTGGACAGACTCGAACTTGAGTTCCATAAGCTCCAAACCCAACTGGACGCCTGGGCGTTTTCAGGCGGTGTTCGCCGCCAGGGTTATGTTCGCTCTGGCCAACTCGCAACCAATGCAGTGACTTGGGACGATCGTAACATCGCCCTGGAACGCATTTTGAGTTGCTGGAGACAGGAAACACCGCAGATGCTGGCCAAGGATGGCACACCGATTGGCCTGGAACTCGATCTCAGTGGCCTGAGGCTGCCGAGTCTGCCGGACCTGGACGTGGACTTCAGTCACGTAGGCTCACTCAAACTGAACAACATGTACCTAAGCGTTTCTCCAGAAAGCTTCCTGACACGATACCGACACGTACGCTGGCTCGACCTGGCAGACAATCAGCTCAGGGACCTTCCTCCAGCCTTGGGCGAAATGCATGGGCTCACCCGTTTATATCTGCAGAACAACCGGATTCGCCTGACCCCGGACACCGCCCGCATCCTGGCGGAACGCGTCACGCTCAGAGGCCTCGTATTACAGGGAAACCAACAACTAGGCGTGACACCCGACTTCAGCCAGATGCCCGACATCCGCTCGATTAATCTGTCGGGTACAGGCATTGAGACATGGCCGACCGGCCTGGCAGAGCAACCGCTACTGGACACGATCGACCTGAGTGCCAATCAGATAACAGAGATTCCTGACTCCGTCATCGCGCCTACAGACGCGCTCCTGCCCCGTTCGGCACGGCTCAATAACTTGACCTCTGTCACCGGTAATCCGTTGTCCGATCAAACGTTGGCACGGGTCAGGCGTTACGCAGCCCGGTTGATCACAGCCGGACTCGCCGAAGTGGGGCAGCCAAACCGTTTAGTGGTCACATCCACGCTAAACAGACCGCCAGCACCCTTTAGAAATCGGGGCGACGAGTCGTTTCGACGCTTGACCAAGGGATTGGACTCAGCTCAGGTTTCGGCCAGGCGATCGCAATGGACTACGCTACGCGAACAGCAGGGGGCGGATCCCTTCTTCGACCTGCTCAAGCGTCTAGAGCAACTGGGTACGGGCCAGGAGGATCATCGGCGAAGAGTCTGGGAGTTGATCGACGCTATTACCGAAAACAGTTCGGAGTCCGAACAGTTGCGCAAAGAAATCTTCGATCGAGCCGGCGAACCTGCGTGCTGCGACCGAGCGGCCTTCTCGTTCGGCAACCTGGAAACCGCAGTCCTGGTATACAGGGCCCAAAGTCAGGCGATGGATCAGTCACAAGGCAAGCCGTTATCGGCATTGTCCAGAAGCCTGTTCCGATTGCATGAAGTGGACAAAATCGCCTCAGCCGACATCCTGCGCAGCGAAACGATTGTCAACGATCCGACGGTATCGGAAGAAGCGAAGCGCCCGCATCGCCTGCGCCTGGGCGAGGAGGTCGAGATCAGACTGGCTTATCGCTACGGCCTTAAAGACCGCCTCCAACTGCCTGGGCAGCCTCAGCGGACGGCATACACCCATATGGGTGGAGTCACACAGGGCATGCTAGACAGCGCCTATGAAAAAATAGTGGCGCTGGATAATTCACCCGAGGAATTCCAGGCGTTGCTTTCCAGAGAGTTCTGGCAAGTCTATATAACCAACAAATACCAGGCGCAATTCGAAGCGCAGCGTCAGCCCTTTCAGGAACGACTTGAGGCACTACGCGATAGTCTTACCGCCGGTTTACTGTCGAAAGCGGCCTACAAGGAGCAAACCGATAGCCAGCAGGCCCTGCTTGCGATTGAAGAAGCCGAGCTGATCCAGACACTGACTCGACAAATCCTGGCCGAGTGACTCGGCCAACGGTTACTCGTCGTCGTCGAAGTTGTAACTGCCCGGCGCCAGGTTCTCGAAGCGCGTGTACTTACCGATGAACGCCAGGCGAATAAAGCCGATCGGGCCGTTACGCTGCTTGCCGATAATGATCTCGGCAATGCCTTTGTGTTCCGTTTCGGGGTGGTACACCTCGTCGCGGTACACGAACATGATCACGTCGGCGTCCTGCTCGATCGCTCCGGATTCACGCAAGTCGGAGTTCACCGGACGCTTGTTGGGGCGTTGTTCCAGGGAGCGGTTGAGCTGGGACAGCGCCACCACCGGGCAGTTGAATTCCTTGGCCAGGGCTTTGAGGGACCGGGAGATTTCGGAAATCTCGTTGGTACGGTTATCGCCGCTGGAACCGGGAATCTGCATCAACTGCAGGTAGTCGATCATGATCAGGGCGATATCGCCGTGTTCACGTACCAGGCGGCGGGTACGCGCACGCATCTCGGACGGGCTGATACCGGCCGTGTCGTCGATGAACAGCTTGCGGTCATTGAGCAGGTTGACAGCCGAGGTCAAACGCGGCCAATCGTCGTCTTCCAACTGGCCGGAACGCACTTTGGTCTGGTCGATACGACCCAGGGACGAAAGCATACGCATGATCAGCGATTCGCCTGGCATTTCGAGGGAGTACACCAATACCGCCTTGTCGCTGCGCAGTACGGCGTTTTCCACCAGGTTCATCGCAAAGGTGGTCTTACCCATGGACGGACGGCCGGCGACGATGATCAGGTCGGACGGCTGCAGGCCGCTGGTCTTTTCGTCGAGGTCGGTGTAGCCGGTGGAAATACCGGTAATGGCCGCGTCGGTGTTGAACAAGGTATCGATACGGTCGATAGCCTTGGTCAGCAGGTCGTTGACACTGACCGGGCCACCGGTCTTGGGCCGTGCTTCGGCGATCTGGAAGATCTGGCGTTCGGCTTCATCAAGGATCTCGGCGGCGGTACGGCCTTCCGGGTTGAAGGCGCTGTCGGCGATTTCGGTGCTGATGCCGATCAACTGGCGCAGGGTGGCGCGCTCGCGGACGATCTGCGCATAGGCCTTGATGTTGGCGACGGACGGCGTGTTTTTCGCCAGTTCACCGAGGTAGCCCAGCCCGCCAACCTGGGAGGTCTGGCCTTCCTTGTCCAGCTGCTCGGCCAGGGTCACCACGTCGATCGGTGAGTTCTGGTCGGCCAGCTTGGCGATGGCGCGGAAGATCAGGCGGTGGTCATGGCGATAGAAGTCACCGTCCGAGACTTGATCCAGCACGCGTTCCCAGGCGTTGTTGTCCAGCATCAAGCCACCGAGCACGGCCTGTTCGGCCTCGATGGAATGCGGCGGCACCTTCAGGGCAGCGGTTTGCAGATCGTATTGCTCAGGAGCGGAGATTTCGTTCATGGCCACTTGGAATTTAAGGGTGTGTAGAAAAACAAAAGGCACGACCTGTAAACAGGATCGTGCCCGATGTTAACCGGCTGACACGCGAGGTGCCAGTCAGTTAGGTGCGACTTAAGCTGCTACCACGACAACGCGTACGGTGGCTTCAACTTCGGCGTGCAGGTGCACGGCTACGTCGAATTCGCCTACGTTGCGGATGGTGCCGTTCGGCAGACGAACTTCGCTCTTCTGCACTTCAACGCCGGAGGCGGTCAGTGCATCAGCGATGTCGTGGGTGCCGATCGAACCGAACAGCTTGCCTTCGTCACCGGCGGTGGCAGTGATAGTCACTTCCAGCTCAGCCAGTTGGGCAGCGCGAGTTTCGGCCGAAGCTTTTTTGTCTGCTGCGGCTTTTTCCAGCTCAGCACGACGCTCTTCAAACGCAGCCAGGTTGGCAGCGGTTGCAGCGGTGGCTTTGCCGTATGGCAGCAGGTAGTTACGACCGTAGCCGGCCTTAACGTTCACTTTGTCGCCCAGGTTGCCCAGGTTGGCGACTTTTTCCAGAAGGATCAGTTGCATGTGAAAATCCTCTAACTTTTAACCTTCACCGTTCGCGCTATCGGCATCTTTCGACGCCAGACGTCCGCGAAAATCAATCAGGCCGTCGACAATGGCCAGAACCACGAGTAACGGATAGATCAGCTGCATGAACAGCAACAGCGTGACGTACAACCCCACCAGCCAGAACCTGGCCAGGCGCTTTCGCGCAACCAGCCCGTGAATCAGGGCCAGCCCGGCAAACACCAGCGGTACGCTGCAAATCGGCGCCAGCAAGGCCATCTGTGGACCGAAGTTCGGTCCGACAACCATGCACGCCAGCAGCAACATGGCCGGCCCCGCAGGGATTCTGATACTGCGAAACTCGCGACCAAAACCACCCGGGTTGTACAACAACGCCTGCCAATAACGCCCAAGAATCAGGCTCAGCACGCTGACGACCTGCAACAATGCCGCAATCAGGCCGGTCAGGACCGGGGCAATCAGTGACGCAAACCGCGCTCGCTCATCTACCGACAACTGCTGGTAGAGATCCCCGAGAGCCAGTGGCAGGATCTTGACGATCTCCTGCGACAGCGCCTCGATTTGCGGGCGGAAAGCCGCGCCAAGCATCACTGAGTACACCAACCCCAATGCCACGCTGACCAGCAGCGTACGGACCCAGGACTCACTTGCGCGCAGAACCAACGCAAGGCTCGATGACCCCAGCAGTACCAGAAGTACCCGTGGATCACCCATTTGCAGCCACCAGATCAAGGCCGGCAACAAACCCAGGGCAAGAACGCCAAGGGCGTCCTTCAAACCGCGCCGCAGCAGCACAAGGCAACCTGCGGCAGCACCCAACCAATAAAGCAACGGCAATGCCGCACAGCCAGCCACTACCAGAGTGGCCTGCACGCGACCGCGCATGATGAACTCAGCTAAGGCGCGCATGCATTCAATCCCTTACTACTTGTCGACTGCCCGGTCTCAGCGGCCGTGGCTGTCGGTGTAGGCCAGCAGGGCCAGGAAGCGGGCGCGCTTGATAGCGGTGGCCAGCTGACGCTGATAACGTGCTTTGGTACCGGTGATACGGCTTGGAACGATTTTGCCGGTCTCGGATACGTAAGCTTTCAGAGTGTTGAGATCTTTGTAATCGATCTCTTTCACGTCTTCAGCGGTGAAGCGGCAGAATTTACGACGACGGAAGAAACGTGCCATTTGATAGGCTCCTTAATAAGGTCCGTGGATTACTCGTCAGCGTTATCGCTGTTGTCACTGTCATCAGCGCTATCATCAGCGCCTTCTTCAGGACGGTCGCGACGCTCACGGCGCTCACTGCGGTTTTCTTCAGCCTTGAGCATCTCGGATTGGCCGGTAACGGCTTCTTCGCGACGGATGACCAGGTTACGGATCACTGCATCGTTGTAGCGGAAGTTGTCTTCCAGCTCGGCCAGGGCCTTGCCAGTGCACTCAACGTTCAGCATCACGTAGTGAGCCTTGTGAACATTGTTGATTGCGTAGGCCAGTTGACGACGGCCCCAATCTTCCAGACGGTGGATTTTGCCGCCGTCTTCTTCGATCAGCTTGGTGTAACGCTCAACCATGCCGCCGACTTGCTCGCTTTGATCCGGGTGGACCAAAAAGATGATTTCGTAATGACGCATGAATGCTCCTTACGGGTTGTAGCCTGCCGCTCAAAAACGGTCAGACAAGGAGTGAATGACACTTATGGATCTTGCCGTAGGGGAGGCACATCGGTGCCTGCCAGGAAGGCAAGGGGCGCAATTGTAGAGAAGGGGGAGAAGCGGCGCAAGGTGATTGGTGATTATTTGAACAACTTTCCAAACACCACAAAATTAAATGTGGGAGGGGGCTTGCTCCCGATTGCGAGAGTTCAGTCACATCATCTGTAACTGACCCACCGCTATCGGGAGCAAGCCCCCTCCCACATTTTGGTTCTGTGCCAGGCTCGGGATTACTTCTTGGCTTTGACCTTGGCACCACGCTGACGCTGGGCTTCAAACAGGCACACGCCCGTCGCCACCGATACGTTCAGGCTGCTGACGCTACCGGCCATCGGCAAGTGCACCAGATAATCGCAATGCTCACGGGTCAAACGACGCATGCCTTTGCCTTCGGCGCCCATGATCAGGATGGTCGGGCCGGTCAAGTCCTGGTCATAAATGCTGACCTCGGCCTCGCCTGCCGTACCCACGACCCACAGGCCGCGCTGCTGGAGTTTCTCCAGGCTGCGCGCCAGGTTGGTCACGGCCACCAGCGGAATCACTTCTGCCGCGCCGCAAGCCACTTTGCGCACCACCGGCGTCAAGGTTGCAGACTTGTCTTTAGGCACGATCACTGCAAGCGCGCCGGCAGCATCTGCCGAACGCAGGCAGGCGCCGAGGTTGTGCGGGTCGGTCACGCCGTCCAGTACCAGCAACAGAGGCGCGCCTTCGGTACGGTCGAGCAGCTCGTCGAGCATCGCCTCGCCCCATACCTGGCTCGGGCTGACGTCCGCGACCACGCCCTGGTGTACACCTTCAACCCACACGTCCATTTCACGACGCTCGGCCTGGCCGATGGCAACCTTGTTTTGGGTGGCCAGTTCGACCAGCGCCTGCACACGCGGCTCACTGCGGCCTTCGGCCAACCAAACCTGCTTGACCCGCTTGGGGTGATGACGCAGCAGTGCTTCTACGGCGTGCACGCCGTAGATTTTTTCCAGACTCATGACTTGGCCTTAGGTTTGCGCGACCCGCCGCTTTTCGCGGGGGCAGAGCCCGCTTTGGGCGGGCCTTTACGATGTTTACTTGGCTTGCTCGACGGTTTTTCCGCCCCTTGGTACTTTCCCCCAGACGCCGCTTTACCACCACTTTTGGCTTCGTTGAGCAGCTGCTGCTTCAACTCGCGGCTCTTGCGCAGCTCGGCGTTTTTCGCCGCAGCATCGCTTGGGCGGTAGGCTTCAGGAGCCTTGTCCTTGGCGGAAGAGCGACGCCCCGACTTGGCAGGTGCAGGCTCGGCAGCCGTCTTCGCGCCAGTGGCCTTGCCTTTGGAAGCCGGCGCTGCGGTTTCGCTGCCACGCTTTTTGCGGCCAGCCGGCTCAGCGGGCTTGTCAGGCATACCGAAGTCGATCTTGCGTTCGTCCAGATCGACGCGCATGACCTGCACTTCGACGGTATCGCCCAAGCGGAAGCTGCGACCGGTGCGCTCGCCCGCCAGACGGTGGTGCACAGGATCGAAGTGGTAGTAGTCACCCGGCAAGGCGGTGACATGCACCAGGCCCTCGACGTAGATGTCGGTCAGTTCCACGAACAGACCAAAGCCAGTCACAGCAGTGATCACGCCCGGGAACGATTCGCCCACGCGATCCTTCATGAACTCGCACTTGAGCCAGTTCACTACGTCGCGGGTGGCTTCGTCGGCGCGGCGCTCACTCATGGAGCACTGCTCGCCCAACTGTTCCAGGGCCGCCTCGTCGTACGGATAGATCCGCGCCTTCGGAATGGTCATGGCACCGGCGCGCTTGACGTGCGGGGTGTTCTGCCTGGAGTGGATCACGCTGCGGATCGCCCGGTGCGTGAGCAAATCCGGGTAACGACGGATCGGCGACGTGAAGTGGGTGTACGCCTCGTAGTTGAGGCCAAAGTGGCCCTGGTTATCGGCGCTGTACACCGCCTGGCTCAGGGAGCGCAGCATCACGGTCTGAATCACGTGGTAATCCGGACGATCCTTGATGCTGGCCAGCAGAGCCTGGTAATCCTTGGGCGTCGGGCCGTCCTTGCCTTTATGCAGGGACAGGCCAAGCTCACCAAGGAAGGCGCGCAGTTTTTCCAGACGTTCCGGCGGCGGGCCGTCGTGGACGCGGTACAGCGCAGGAATTTCGTGCTTCTTCAGGAACTCGGCAGTGGCCACGTTGGCCGCCAGCATGCATTCCTCAATCAACTTGTGCGCGTCGTTACGGGTGGTCGGGGTGATAGCGGCGATCTTGCGCTCGGAACCGAAAACAATCCGGGTTTCCTGGGTTTCAAAATCGATCGCGCCACGGGTATGACGGGCGCCCAGCAGCACCTTGTACAGCGAGTACAATTGCTTGAGGTGTGGGACCACGCCAGCGTACTCGGTACGCAGGGCCTTGGCTTCGCTGGTCTTCGGTGTTTCCAGAATGGTGCTGACCTTGTTGTAGGTCAGGCGTGCCTGGGAGTGAATCACCGCTTCGTAGAACTGGTAGTCGGTCATTTCGCCGGTTTTGGAGATGGTCATCTCGCACACCATGGCCAAACGGTCGACTTTCGGGTTCAGGGAGCACAGGCCGTTGGACAGCTGCTCAGGCAGCATCGGGATCACGCGCTCAGGGAAGTACACGGAGTTGCCGCGCACCTGGGCTTCGTTATCCAGGGCCGAACCGATCTTCACGTAGCTGGACACGTCGGCAATCGCGACGTACAGCTTCCAGCCGCCGGAGAACAGGCGCAG
This sequence comes from Pseudomonas sp. HN8-3, assembly GCF_020790195.1. Classification (NCBI taxonomy): domain Bacteria; kingdom Pseudomonadati; phylum Pseudomonadota; class Gammaproteobacteria; order Pseudomonadales; family Pseudomonadaceae; genus Pseudomonas; species Pseudomonas sp. HN8-3. The sequence goes on along the minus strand of NZ_CP086206.1, from coordinate 598,844 downwards.
CTTGCCAGGCTTGGCTTCGCAGTAGACCGCATCGTCGAAGTCGCGGGCATCTTCGCCGTCAATGGTGACGAACGGCAGATGACGCAGGTCGATGCGTTTTTCTTTGTCTTTCTCTTCGACTTCCGGCTTGAGCTTGGCGGCTTCCTTGAGCACGGCATCAGGCCAGACGTGAGGAATATCGTAGGTGCGCAGCGCAACGTCGATTTCCATGCCGGGCGCCATGTAGTTGCCGACCACTTCAACGATATCGCCCTGGGGCTGGAAGCGCGCCGTTGGCCAATGGGTGATTTTCACCTCGACGAACTGGCCGACCTTGGCGGCACCGTTGCGGCCGGGGGTGATCAGCACTTCCTGCTGGACCTTCGGGTTATCCGGAACCACAAAGCCGATGCCGCCTTCTTCGAAGTAACGGCCGACGATGGACTCGTGGGCACGGGACACCACTTCGACGATCACGCCTTCGCGACGACCGCGACGGTCCAGACCGGAAACCCGCGCCAGGGCGCGGTCGCCATCGAACACCAGGCGCATTTGCGCCGGGCTCATGAACAGATCGTCACTGCCGTCATCCGGGATCAGGAAGCCGAAACCGTCACGATGGCCGGCAATGCGGCCCAGGATCAGGTCGAGCTTGTCTACCGGCGCGTAAGTGCCACGACGGGTGTAGATCAATTGAGCATCGCGCTCCATCGCACGCAGACGGCGGCGCAGGGCTTCGAGCTGGTCTTCGGTGGTCAGACCGAATTCTTCGACCAACTGCTCGCGGCTAGCAGGCGAACCACGATCGGCGAGGTGCGCCAGGATCAGTTCGCGGCTAGGAATAGGGTTTTCATATTTTTCCGCTTCACGAGCGGCCTCGGGATCGAGGGACTGCCAATCGGCCATTAGAGAGTTTTCACCTTGTCTATATGTGGGTTAGTTTGGCATACGCGTATTGAAACGGGAAATTTCAGGTATCAACAAGCGTTTAAAAGACCTTTACGCCCCCCCACCGCGCACCTTGCACGACCACTGGCGAAATTTTCCAGGGTTTTTTCATGGCAGGGGTTTACAGCTCAAATATCGCTCCGTATAGTGCGCGCCATCGACGACGGCAACGTTGTCAGATAATGCCCAGGTGGTGAAATTGGTAGACACGCCAGCTTCAGGTGCTGGTGATCGCAAGGTCGTGGAAGTTCGAGTCTTCTCCTGGGCACCAAATTCAGATCAAACCCGCGAAAGCGGGTTTTTTCGTTTCAGACCTTTGATTTTTAACGGAAAAATTGATTTATATTTTCGAATCAGGGGTTTACAGATCAAAAAGCCCGCCGTATAGTTCGCCCCATCAACAGCGGCAACGTTGTTAGATAATGCCCAGGTGGTGAAATTGGTAGACACGCCAGCTTCAGGTGCTGGTGATCGCAAGGTCGTGGAAGTTCGAGTCTTCTCCTGGGCACCAAATTCAGATCAAACCCGCGAAAGCGGGTTTTTTCGTTTCTGACGCTCGAAAAACTCCCCAGCGATTTCCCCCCCTCGTCCGCACTTGAGAAGTTTTATCGTTTATCCTTGCAATGATTTGTTGCATATAGCGAGGAACACTTCGGATGATGATCCGCGATAACCGTCTCAAAACATCCCTTCTGCGCGGCCTGAGCCTCACCCTGCTCAGCCTGACCCTGCTCTCGCCCGCCGCCTATTCTGCCGACAAGATCGCCCTGACCTTGTACAACGGCCAACACAAGGAAGTCGGCGATGAACTCGCCAAAGCCTTTGAAGCCAAGACCGGCATTCACGTCAACGTGCGCAAAGGCAGCAGCAATCAGTTGGCCAGCCAGGTCGTCGAAGAAGGTGACCGCTCCCCCGCCGACGTGATCTATACCGAAGAATCGCCGCCGCTGAACAAACTCGGCGAGCAAGGCTTGCTGGCGAAGATCGATGCCAGCACCCTCGACGTGCTGCCCAAGGATTACGTCGGTCGTAATGGTGATTGGATGGGCGTGACTGCACGCACCCGCGTGGTGGCGTTCAATCCAAAACTGATTGCTGAAAAGGACCTGCCCAAATCCGTCCTGGATTTCGCCGGCCCCGAGTGGCAAGGCAAGGTTGGCTTCGTGCCCACCAGCGGTGCCTTCCAGGAACAAGCCGTGGCGATCATCAAACTGCACGGTCGCGAAGCCGCCGAAGAGTGGCTGACCGGCCTGCGCGCCTTCGGCAAGGTGTACAGCAACAATATGGTCGCCCTCAAGGCCGTTGAAAATGGCGAAGTGGCCACCGTGCTGGTGAACAACTATTACTGGTTTGCCCTGAAAAAGGAAAAAACCAACCTGGACTCCCAACTGCACTACTTCACCGATGGCGATGCTGGCGGCCTGATCACCGTATCCTCCGCTGCCGCACTGAAATCCAGCAAACACCCCAAAGAAGCTCAGCAACTGCTGGCATTCATGGCCAGTGAAGAAGGCCAGCGCGTGATCACCAACACCTCGGCCGAGTACCCGCTGCGCAAGGGCATGCAATCCAACCGTGGCCTCAAGCCCTTCAGCGAGCTGCAGCCGCCGAAAGTCACCCCAGCCGACCTTGGCAACGCCGAAGAAGCCCTGGAACTGGAACGTGACGTTGGCTTGAACTGATGACCGCATCGCTAACGGCCGGGGCATTCAGCCCACGGCGCAAACGCCCGTCGATCTGGCTGTTGCTGCCAGTACTGCTGCTAGTGGGCCTGAGCCTGCTGCCGCTGGCGTATGTCGGGCTCAAGGCCTGGCAAGCGGGCTGGGCAGAGGCGGTGCATCTGCTGTGGCGGCCTTATGTGTTTGGCCTGCTGCGCAACACCCTCGCGCTGATGGTCGGCGTGACCGTGACCTGTGGTGTGATCGGCCTGTCCCTGGCTTGGCTGCTGGAACGCAGCAACCTGCCGGGACGAAGGATCTGGGGCGTAATCCTGTGCCTGCCGTTTGCGGTACCTGCGTTTGTCAGCAGCTTTACCTGGGTGTCCCTGAGCGCGAGCTTCGAAGGGCTCGGTGGCGCGATTCTGGTGATGAGTCTGTCCAAGTACCCGCTGGTATTTCTACCGGTGGCAGCAACCTTGCGCAACCTTGACCCGTCCCTGGAAGAGTCCGCGCGCACCCTGGGACTGAATCGCTGGGGCGTGTTCTTTCGCGTCACCTTACCGCTGCTATGGCCGTCGCTATTGGCCGGGGCACTCCTGATAGCCCTGCACATGCTGGTGGAGTTCGGGGCCTTGTCGATCATCGGCCTGCAAACCTTTACCACCGCGATCTACCAGCAATTCGAACTGGAATTCAGCAACGCCAATGCCGCGATGCTCTCGGCGGTGTTGCTGGTGATGTGCCTGACCTTGCTGTGGCTGGAGTTGCGCGTGCGTGGCAAAGGCCGACACGTGCGCATTGGCCAGGGCGCGGCGCGACATGCCGAGCAGGTCCGGCTGGGCAAGTGGGCACCATTGGGGCAGGTGTATTGCCTGGCGCTGGCGATCATTGGCAGCGGCATTCCACTGGGGATGCTCGGTTATTGGTTGGCCGTCGGATCTTCCGCCGCGTTTCCACTGGCTGAAATTGGCGAGGCGTTGCTCTCCTCACTTGCCTTGTCGCTGGGAGGCGCGGCGTTGTGCCTGGTACTGGCGGTGCCCGTAGGTTTGCTGGTGGTGCGCTACAAAGGCCAGTTGGCACTGTGGGCCGAAGGCCTGCCTTACCTGCTACACGCCCTGCCCGGCCTGGTGATTGCACTGACACTGGTGTATTTCGCGCTGCATTACGTGCCCGCGCTGTACCAGACCTCGGCGTTGCTGCTGATCGCTTATGCGTTGCTGTTTTTGCCATTGGCCCAGGCGCCGATTCGTACGGCCTTGAACAAAGCGGCACCACAACTGGAAGAGGCGGCGCGCACGTTGGGCGCTTCGTCGTTCAGTGCGTTTTGCCGAGTGACGTTGCCGATTATCTTCCCGGCGTTAGGGGCGGCATTTGCGCTGGTGTTTCTGGATGCGATGAAGGAATTGACGGCGACTTTGCTTCTGAGCCCGACCGGGTTGAATACCTTGGCGACGGCCGTGTGGGCGCATACTTCGAATGTGGAGTTTGCGGCGGCGGCACCGTATGCAGCGTTGTTGATATTGGTGTCGGGGTTGCCGGTGTATCTACTTACGACTCGGATGTATCTGAGTCGCTGAGACCGCTATCGGGGGCAAGTCGAATCGTCGCACCGCCCCTCCCACATTTGAATGTGTTCGCAAATCAAGTGTGGGAGGGGGCTTGCTCCCGATGAGGCCGGTATGGACACCACTAAGCCCGGAACTGCCCCAGGCTCGCCTTCAACTGCGCCGCCAACCCATCCAGCACCTTGCCACTGGCCGTCGTCTCCACCACAGCCTGCGCCGCACGCTCGGCCTGGGCATGGATCACTTCCACCCGCCCACGCACCGCATGGGCGCCCTGAGCCTGGTGCTCAGCCGCACGCGTCGCCAGACCAATCGCGGCGTGCACCTGCTCCACCGACGCTTGTACTGTCTGCTGCAAACGCACACTGTCGCGCAACACCAGCAAGCCCTCATTGGCCTGGCGGCCAGCCTTGCCGATTGTTTCCACCGCCTCACGCGCGCCCTGTTGCAACGCCACGATATGCGCCTGGATGTCGCCGGTAGAGCTTTGGGTCTTGCTGGCCAGCGCACGCACTTCGTCCGCCACCACCGCAAAGCCACGTCCAGTCTCGCCCGCCCGCGCCGCTTCGATAGCCGCATTCAGGGCAAGCAAATTGGTTTGCTCGGCGATACCGTGGATCACGGTTAGCACGACTTCGATCTGCTCGCTTTGCTGCGCCAGCCGCTCAATCACCTGGGAGCCAGCCTGCACCTGCCCCGCCAACGCCTCGATCAAGCTGCCGACCTCAGCCGAGGTGCGCGAGTTCTCATCCGTGGCCTGGCGAATATCCACCACCTGCTGCAAGGCCGCTTGCATGGCGTGACTTTCGGCCTGGGCCTCGTCAGCCATTTGCGAAAGTGCGCGCAAGCTCTCTGCAACCTCGTCGCGCTGCAAACCCGCTGCCGCGTCGGCGCCCGCGTTACGCAATGTCATGGCGCCGATTTCCACACCGGTACGCTGGGCCACATCGCCCGCCTCACGCACGATGGGCTGCAACTTATCCACAAAGCGATTGACCGCCGAAGCCATATCACCGATTTCGTCCTTGCTGTTGATCTGCACACGCTTGGTGAGGTCGCCCTCGCCTGCCGCCAAGTCGTCCATGGCGGCAATAAGCAGCTTGAGACGATTGACCACGCGCCGGCCCAACACAACAGCGAGCAACAGCAATACGCCAAGCCCCACCAATGCCAGGCCCATGCCGATACGCCAACGCAGGGCGCCCGCCGCTTCTTGCACGGCGCTGGAGGTGTTTGCAGTCATTTGGGTGGCAGTTGCCTGTGCCGACTGCAGCCTGGCGCCCATGGCGCTGGCACTATCAGCCGCCGCCCCCTGGAGGCTATCGCCCACCAGTTGATCACCGCTGGCGATCAGCGCGGCAAAGCGCTTATCCAACGCTTGCAGGTCGGCCTCAACCGCAGCGGTCGACACGCCCATGCGCACCTTGCCGATTTCCACACCATTTGGGCTGATGGAGGCTTCGACGTAGTACACCGACGGGTCTGTCTTGGCCGCGTTCAGCACTTTATCGAGGGCACGCTCACCCGCACCCTTTGCCAGCAACGCCTGGTTGATCGGGTTATCACGGTTCAGATAACGCGTCAGGTGCTCACCCGCGGCGTCGTCATACACGACGAACAACACGTTGGGATTGCGTTGGGCACGCCGGGCAAATTCCGAGAGTGTTGGCACATCGCTGTCCCACATGGCGCGGGGCGCGACCGAGGCCAGCAACTGCGCCATGTCATTGGCGGAGTCCTTCAGGTCTTTTTCCAGGGTCGCACGCAGTTGCTTCTGCTCTTCCTGCAGACGCGTGGAAAGCCCGGCTGTCAGGCGCTGGCGCGTGCTGGAGGACAAGCTGTCGAGGCTGGACGTGACCTCCTTGCCGGCCTGGGCCAATTCGCCAGACAGTTTCTGACTATCGATGCCCAGACGATTACCCAAATCAGCTTCCAGCGCGGTCACGGTGCTCCGCGTCAGCGCGACGGCAACCAGCACTTGCACCAAAAGGGCGATACCAAGGGTAACGAACACCGGCCGCAACAGACGGCTTTGTAACAACGAGAGAACGGCAGACACTGGAAACCCCTCCACCACGGGTGCCACTAATTTGATAGCACCTCGAAAGAGGGAAACACAGCAAGGGTCGTGCCGTTTGCCAGGCAGAAACGACAAAGGGCTCCCGAAGGAGCCCTTTGCTTTTTACATCAACAATTTATTAAGCGAACGGGTGACGCAGAACGATGGTCTCGTTGCGGTCCGGGCCGGTCGAAATAATGTCGATCGGTGCACCGATCAGCTCTTCCACACGCTTGATGTAAGCGCGGGCGTTGGCTGGCAGTTCTTCCAGGGTCTTGGCGCCCACGGTCGATTCGGTCCAACCTGGCACTTCTTCGTACACAGGCTGCAGGCCCACGTAGCTGTCAGCGTCGGTCGGGGCAACGTCGTTGCCTTGCGCGTCTTTGTAGCCGACGCAGATGTTGATGGCTTCCAGGCCGTCGAGTACGTCCAGCTTGGTCAGGCAAATGCCCGAAATGCTGTTCACATCGATAGCGCGACGCAGGATAACGGCGTCGAACCAACCGCAACGACGAGCACGGCCAGTGGTGGCGCCGAATTCGTGACCTTGCTTGGCCAGGTGCGCGCCAACGTCGTCGAACAGCTCAGTCGGGAACGGACCCGAGCCTACACGGGTGGTGTAAGCCTTGGTGATGCCCAGGATGTAGTCCAGGAACATCGGACCAACGCCTGAACCTGTGGCAACGCCGCCAGCAGTGGTGTTGGAGCTGGTCACGTACGGGTAGGTGCCGTGGTCGATGTCCAGCAACGAGCCCTGGGCGCCTTCGAACATGATGTCTTTGCCGGCGCGACGCAGGTCGTGCAGCTCGGCGGTCACGTCCAGCATCAGCGGCTTGAGCAGCTCTGCGTATTCCTTGCACTCGGCCAGGGTCTTGTCGAACTCGATGGCAGGCTCTTTGTAGTAACCCACCAGCATGAAGTTGTGGTAATCCACCAGTTCACGCAGCTTGTCTTCAAAGCGCGGCATGTTGAGCAGGTCGCCCACACGCAGGCCACGACGCGCAACCTTGTCTTCATAGGCCGGGCCGATGCCGCGACCGGTAGTGCCGATCTTCAGCTCGCCACGGGCCTTTTCACGGGCCTGGTCCAGTGCAACGTGGAAGGACAGGATCAGCGGGCAGGACGGGCTGATGCGCAGGCGCTCGCGCACCGGTACGCCTTTCTCTTCCAGCTTGGTGATCTCGCGCAGCAAGGCGTCAGGTGCAACTACCACGCCGTTGCCGATCAGGCACTGCACGCCTTCGCGCAGTACGCCCGACGGAATCAGGTGCAAGACGGTTTTTTCGCCATCGATGACCAGGGTGTGGCCAGCGTTGTGGCCACCCTGGTAGCGCACTACGGCGGCAGCATGTTCGGTCAGCAGATCAACGATCTTGCCTTTGCCCTCATCACCCCATTGGGTGCCCAGGACTACGACATTCTTACCCATAACACTTGTCCTCATTCGCGCAAACTTGGTGCCGGCGATGGCCGGCAGGAAAACTCAAGAAGCCAGTGGCGATACTTGCCAAAGCCCGTTCTGCTGAATCAATTGCCGGTCGCAGTCCGCTTCACGGGCGGCGGCCAATGGCTGCCCAGGCAAGGCCTGGACCACACGCTGACCCTCACTGCGTAACTGGCAAACCTGCTGCCAGAGCGCCGCGTCCGTACTGTCGGGCATCCAGATGCCACCAGACGGCAGCTCGACCTCAGCACGCCCCAGGGTCACCAGGGTTTTCAAATCGGTGGAAAAACCAGTGGCCGGACGCGCGCGACCGAAGTCGGCGCCGATATCGTCGTAACGACCACCTTGGGCGATGGCCTGGCCAACACCCGGGACAAATACCGCGAACACCACACCGGTGTGGTAGTGGTAGCCGCGCAACTCGCCCAGATCAAAATACAGCGGCAGCTGCGGGAACCGCGCCGACAAGCGTTCGGCAATCGCCAGCACGTCATCCAGTGCCGCCAATACCGGCGCCGGCGCATTGGCCAGGCGCTCACGCGCAGCCACCAGCACTTCACGACCACCGCACAGGTCCACCAGCGCACGCAGCATACCGGCCAGTTCAGCCGGCACACCCTCGGTCAGGGCGATCACTTCGTCGATCGCCTTGCGCTGCAGGGCATCGAACAACTGTTGCTCCACCTCACCGGACAAGCCGGCCGCACGGGCCAGGCCACGATAGATACCGACGTGGCCCAGGTCCATGTGGACATCCGGCACGTCAGCCAGTTGCAGCATGGCCAGCATCAGGCTGATCACTTCAACGTCGCTGCTCGGGCTGGCATCGCCGTACAACTCGGCACCCAACTGGATCGGGCTGCGCGAAGACGACAAGGCTCGCGGTTGGGCATGCAACACGCTGCCGGCGTAGCACAGGCGGCTCGGACCTTCGCGGCGCAGGGTGTGCGCGTCGATGCGCGCCACTTGCGGCGTGATGTCGGCACGGAACCCCATTTGCCGGCCCGATTGCGGGTCGATCACCTTGAAGGTGCGCAGATCCAGGTCCTGGCCCGCGCCGGTCAGCAGGGATTCCAGGTACTCGATATGGGGAGTCACGACAAACTCGTAACCCCAGCTCTGGAACAGATCCAACACCTGGCGACGCGCTACTTCAATGCGCGCAGCTTCTGGTGGCAGTACTTCTTCGATGCCATCTGGCAGCAGCCAGCGGTCTACCGTTGCCATTACGCCATTCCCCTTTGATCCGGGCGGCCAGCCCTCGGCCGAGCCTTGAGTGAAGCAGAAAATACCCGCCTCCTGCATAAACCACGCGCAAGAGCGACGTGACGAACGGCCTGCAAACGGCCTCGTCGGGCACTTTCCTCGAAAAACCTGTCACGCCTGCCGAATCAAACATGCAGACGCAAAAAAGCCGGGAATTTCCCGGCTGCCGCATCATACACCCGTTTTCTGAAAGGATCACCCCGCCAGGCATTTTAGCCGCCCGACGGAGTACCCCCTACAGAATCACAGGCCTGTTACTTGGACTTTTCCAGGTAGCGGAAGAAGTCGCTGCTTGGGTCCAGCACCAGTACGTCGGTTTTGTTCGCGAAGCTTTCACGGTAGGCACGCAGGCTACGGTAGAACGCGTAGAACTCCTGGTCCTGGCCGTAAGCCTTGGCGTAGATCGCCGCCGCTTGAGCATCACCATCACCGCGGGCCTCTTCAGACTCACGATAGGCCTCTGCCAGCAGGACTCGGCGCTGACGGTCAGCATCGGCGCGGATACCTTCAGCCAGCTCGTTACCCTTGGCACGGTGCTCACGAGCTTCACGCTCACGCTCGGTGCTCATACGTTCGAACACGCTGCGGTTCACTTCCTTGGGCAGGTCAATGGCCTTGACCCGGACATCGACGACTTCGATACCCAGCTCTTTTTCCGCCATGGTGTTCAGCGAACGGGTGATATCCGCCATCAGCGCATCACGTTCACCAGAAACCACCTCATGCAGGGTGCGCTTACCAAACTGGTCACGCAGGCCCGATTCCAGACGACGGGACAAACGCTCGTCGGCAATCTGCTTGAGGCCGGAGGTCGCGGTGTAGAAGCGCTCGGCATCCTTGACGCGCCACTTGGCGTAGGCGTCAACCATCACGGCTTTCTTTTCCAGGGTCAGGAAGCGCTGTGTCGGTGCATCCAGGGTCATCAGGCGGGCGTCGAACTTGCGCACCTGGTTGACGTAGGGGACTTTCACATGCAGGCCTGGCTGGACATCCGCCTGGACCACGCGACCGAATTGCAGCAGCACCGCACGCTCGGTCTGAGCCACGATGTAGAAGCAGTTCCAGGCAGCGATGACCACGACGACGCCCACAATCAGGGCGGTCAGCGATTTATTGCTCATCAACGACTCTCCCTGGTACGTGTTTGCTGTTGCAGCAAGTCAGCGGCCGCACGGGCGCTCGCTTCGTTGGCAGCGGCATTCGAACCGGTGGACGGTGCGCTGGTGCCGCTACGACCACTTTCGATCATCTTGTCCAGCGGCAGGTACAGCAGGTTGTTCTGCCCACCCTTGTTGCCGGTCACGAGAACCTTGCTGGTGTTGCTGAAAACTTCCTGCATGGTGTCCAGGTACAGACGCTCACGCGTGACTTCCGGCGCCTTGCGGTACTCGGCAACCAGCTTGGTAAAGCGATCTGCCTCACCCTTGGCGCGCGAGACCACTTCGTCGCGATAACCGTTGGCATCTTCAAGGATGCGCTGGGCCTGACCACGGGCTTCCGGCACAACGCCGTTGGCATAGGTTTCAGCCTGGTTGCGCGAACGCTGCTCGTCTTCACGGGCGCGGATCACATCGTCAAACGCTTCCTGCACTTCACGCGGTGCCGCGGCGCTCTGTACGTTCACCTGAGTGACAGTGATACCGGTGCGGTAGGTATCGAGGAACCGTTGCAGGCGCTCCTTGATTTCACTGGCCATCAATTCACGACCTTCGGTCAGCACCTGGTCCATGGCGGTGGAACCCACCACATGGCGCAGGGCACTTTCGGTTGCGTGTTGCAGGCTGATCTCCGGCTGATCAACGTTCAGCACGAAATCCTGCAGGTTGCTGATCTTGTACTGCACGGTCAGCGGCACTTCGACGATGTTCTCGTCTTCGGTCAGCATCTGGCCCTGCTTGGTGTACGCACGCTCACGCGTGACGTTTTCCATGTACTTCTTGTCGATCGGCGGGAAATAGATGTTCAGGCCCGGCCCGACAGTCTCGTAGTACTTGCCGAAGCGCAGCACCACGGCTTGCTCCTGCTCGTCCACCACGTAGACCGCGCTGTACAGCCATACGGCCGCGAGCACGACAAGACCCAGGCCCAGCAGGCCGTAGCCGCCGCCCTTGCTGGTGCGACCGCCGTCGTCACCGCCACGTTTTTTTCCACCACCGAACAACCCATTCAGGCTTTCCTGCAGCTTTCGGAAGGCCTCGTCGAGATCCGGTGGCCCCTTGCGGTCGCCATTATTGCGGCGCTTACCACCCCAAGGATCCTGATTATTCGAGTTGCCACCCGGCTCATTCCAAGCCATAGCGCTCTCCATCTGATAAAGCAAAGACGCACCCACGGCGCGCCGACCAATGCTACAGAATGCCTGCTACTGCGGCACAACCGCTTTCTCAGGCTTTTATTGCAAAGTGTGTTGTTCAATGAACTCCGCCGGCACAACACCCTCGCGACTGACCAGTCGATTGAGCTCCGAGCGTGGCAATCGAACGGCCAGCAAGCTGACACCTTCTTCGTCGTGTTCTTCTTTCTGTACCGCACCCAGTTCGAAAAACTGTGCCCGCAGTCGAGCAAAACGCTGCGGCAAGCGCAAGGTGCCGACAAACAAATCGCTGCCCAGCAGTTCGGCAATTGCTTGCTCAAGCAGGTCCAAACCACTGCCATCACGCGCCGACAGCCAGACCCGCTGGGGCTTGCCGTTTTCGTCACGCTGGATTTGTGGCTCAACACCTTCAAGCAAATCGAGTTTGTTATAGACCTCGAGGATCGGCAAGTCCTGGGCACCAATCTCGCCCAGCACCACCATGACCTGTTCAATCTGCAACATGCGATCCGGTTCGGCCGCATCGATCACGTGCAGCAGCAGGTCGGAATTGCTCGACTCTTCGAGCGTAGACCGAAATGCCTCGACCAGCTTGTGCGGCAAGTGACGAATGAAACCCACGGTATCGGCCAGGACAATCGGCCCCAGGTCGTCTATGTCCAGACGGCGCAAGGTCGGGTCGAGGGTGGCGAACAGTTGGTCGGCCGCGTACACGTCCGATTTCGTCACGTTGTTGAACAGCGTGGACTTGCCGGCGTTGGTATAGCCCACCAGGGACACGGTAGGGATATCCGCACGGGAACGGCCACGGCGCGATTGTTCGCGCTGGCTGCGGACTTTTTCCAGGCGGCCCTTGATCTGGCGCAGGCGAACCCGCAGCAGACGCCGGTCGGTTTCCAGCTGGGTTTCACCCGGACCGCGCATACCGATGCCGCCACCTTGACGCTCAAGGTGAGTCCAGCCGCGAACCAGGCGGGTGCTCATGTGATCAAGCTGGGCCAGTTCGACCTGGAGCTTGCCTTCATGGGTACGGGCGCGCTGGGCGAAAATATCGAGAATCAGGCCGGTACGGTCGATCACGCGACACTCGAAAACACGTTCGAGGTTACGTTCCTGACTGGGCGTGAGGGTGTGATTGAAGATCACCAGATCGGCTTCTTCAGCGTGAACCAGGTCGCGCAGTTCCTCGACCTTGCCGCTGCCGATCAGGTATTTGGCGGTTGGCCGATGACGCGGCACGTTAAAAAACGCAACGGTCTCGGCGCCGGCCGAATTTGCCAACTCCTGAAACTCCTGCGGATCTTCGCGCGCCTCAGGGTCCTGTCCATCCAAGTGAACGAGGATTACTCGCTCACCACCACCGTGGCGCTCAAAGAACAAAGGAGACTCCTATCAGGCGTTACCTGGCTCAGCGTCACCCTGTTCATCACCTGCTGCGCTAGGCAGACGGATTGGACGAACTGGAACGACTGTCGAGATAGCGTGTTTGTAGACCATCTGGCTGACGGTGTTTTTCAGCAGGATCACGAACTGGTCGAACGACTCGATCGTGCCTTGCAACTTGATACCGTTGACCAGATAGATGGAAACCCCAACTTTCTCTTTACGTAAAGTGTTCAAGTAAGGGTCTTGTAGCGAATGCCCTTTTGACATGTGCCGCACTCCTTTAAGGATCAATAATAAAAAATCGGAAAATAGATAGCTTATGGCCGTCACACCCCCAAGGATAGACGGCAATTGCAAGGACTCAGCTCAATATGGAGACCGTTCCCAAGTATTTCAAGGCGCGTGACAGATTGTCGCTGTCCAGGCTGTCCAACCAGTGCAAATCGCTCCAGCTGCGCAGCCAGGTGAACTGGCGCTTCGCCAATTGGCGCGTGGCGATGATGCCGCGCTCCTGCATTTCGGCTGACGTCAGCTTGCCATCCAGATGATCCCAGACTTGGCGGTAGCCTACAGCACGTATCGAAGGCAGCCCGGCATGCAGGTCACCTCTTGAACGCAGTGCTACGACCTCGTCCACAAACCCCTGTTCCAACATAATTGTGAATCTTTGTGCAATTCGTTCATGCAGCACCTGGCGATTTGCCGGAGCGATGGCCAGATTCGCCACAGTATAGGGCAATTGTGACTGTCCAGATGCGCCTGCATCAGCACTTTGCGCACTTTGTTTCAGCCGATGTTCAGTCATGGTCTGGCCGCTGACACGCCAAACTTCCAGGGCACGGGTAAGGCGCTGGGGATCATTGGGGTGGATGCGCGCTGCGGACACGGGGTCCACCGCTGCCAACTGGTCGTGCAGGGCTTGCCAGCCAAGGCGTACAGCCTCTTCTTCGAGTTCGGCGCGCACCTGGGCATCGGCAGGCGGCATATCGGCCAGCCCCTCCTGCAATGCCTTGTAGTAGAGCATGGTGCCACCCACCAGCAGCGGGATATTACCGCGCGCGGTGATCTCGGCCATGGCCGCCAGGGCATCGGTGCGAAAATCCGCAGCCGAATAGCTCTGCGCCGGGTCGATGATGTCGATCAATTTATGCGGATATTGGGCCAATAGCGCTTTGGACGGCTTGGCCGTGCCGATATCCATGTCCCGGTAAACCAGGGCAGAGTCGACACTGATCAACTCGCAGGGCAACACCTTGGTCAGCTCGATGGCCAGGTCCGTCTTGCCGGCGGCCGTGGGGCCCATCAGGAAGATCGCGGGGGGCAAGGCGCTCATCAACGGCCGCGCAAGAACAGTTTGTCCAGATCGTCCAGGCCCATTTGGGTCCAGGTCGGTCGGCCATGGTTGCATTGGCCGCTGCGCTCGGTGTTTTCCATGTCACGCAGCAGGCCGTTCATTTCCGGCAGGGCCAGGCGGCGATTGGCGCGGATGGCGCCGTGGCAGGCCATGGTGCCGAGCAATTCGTTGATATGCGCCTGGATACGGTCGCTGGTGCCGTATTCCATCAGGTCTGCCAGCACGTCGGCCACCAGGCGGTTGGCTTCGGCCTGCTTGAGCAGCGCGGGAATCTGACGGATCGCCAGGGTTTCCGGGCCCAGGCGTTGTAGCTCAAAACCCAGCTTCTGGAACACGCTGTGGTGTTCTTCGGCGCAATCGGCCTCGCGCTGGCTCACGGCCAGGGACTCCGGCACCAGCAGCGGCTGACCGCTGAGGCCTTCGCTGGCCATGGCGATCTTCAGGCGTTCGTACATGATCCGCTCATGGGCGGCATGCATGTCCACCAGCACCAGGCCATGGGCGTTTTCCGCAAGGATGTAGATGCCCTTGAGTTGCGCCAGGGCATAGCCCAGCGGCGGGATATCACCGCCGCCTTCCGGCAATGAAGGGGCAATACCCGGCTCGGCGCTCGGCAGCGGCGCGAAAAACTCACGGTACGCCGCCTGGGCCTCAGCCACCGGCACCGTCGACTGCGGACGCGGTGTGTATTGGTACTGGTAACCCGCACCGGCACCCGAGTTTGGCGCCGTGTAGGCTGGCTGCGACGGCGTCGATTGCAGCAGGTTGGCCGCCAGGCTCATTTCACCTTGCGGACCGAACTCACCGGCCTCAGGACCGCTCGGGCGCACCACCGCCGTGACAATCGGCGCTGACAGTTGATCATCCGGGCGCACATCGCCCAAGGCGCGGTGCAGCGTGCCATACAGGAAGTCATGCACCATGCGCCCGTCCCGGAAGCGTACTTCGTGCTTGGTCGGGTGCACGTTGACGTCGACCACCGACGGGTCGACCTCGAAGAACAGCACAAACGTGGGGTGCCGGCCGTTGAACAGCACGTCGCGATAAGCCTGGCGCACCGCGTGGGCTACCAGCTTGTCGCGAACCGCACGGCCATTCACAAAGAAGTACTGCAAGTCGGCCTGGCTACGGGAGAACGTCGGCAACCCCACCCAACCCCACAACCTCAGGCCATTGCGCTCGATTTCAATCGGCAGCGCCTGCTCCAGGAAACCGCTGCCGCACACGGCTGCCACACGTCGTGCGCGGGCGGCGTCGTCGTTGGCTTCGTGCAGACTGAGGATGGTCTTGCCGTTGTGGCGCAGGTGAAACGCCACATCGAAACGGGCCAGGGCCAGGCGCTTGATGACTTCTTGCAGGTGATCGAATTCGGTTTTCTCGGCCTTGAGGAATTTGCGCCGCGCCGGGGTGTTGAAGAACAGGTCGCGCACCTCCACCGAAGTGCCCACCGGGTGTGCAGCCGGCTGGACCCGAGGCGCCATGTCGCGGCCTTCAGTTTCAACTTGCCAGGCTTGCTCGGCGTCGCGGGTGCGGGAGGTCAGGGTCAGGCGCGCCACGGAACTGATGGAGGCCAGTGCTTCACCGCGAAAACCCAGGCTCATGACCCGCTCAAGGTCTTCCAGATCACGGATCTTGCTGGTGGCGTGACGGGCCAGAGCCAGCGGCAGATCATCGGAGGAGATGCCGCTGCCGTCATCACGTACCCGCAGCAACTTGACGCCGCCCTGCTCCACGTCGACATCGATGCGCCTGGCACCAGAGTCGATGCTGTTTTCCAGCAGCTCCTTGATCACCGACGCAGGGCGCTCGACGACCTCACCCGCAGCAATCTGGTTAGCCAGGCGCGGGCTGAGCAATTCGATGCGCGAGCCGCTGTTCAACAAGGATTCGCTCATTACTGTGCCGCCAATTCAGTGCCGGGAATGGTCAACACCTGGCCGATCTTCAACTCATCGGTTTTCAGGTTATTGGCGCTGCGCAGGGCCGCAGGCGTGACCTGGAAACGTACCGCCAGCATGGCAACGGTGTCGCCGGGCTGCACACGATGGTCACGCGGGCCCTGGGCGATTTTGCCGGAATCGCGTAGCCAGGCGATATAAGTGCCCGGTGGTGGGTTCTGCTGGAAGAACTGGCGCACGCCCGCACTGATGGAGCGCGCCAGCGCTTGCTGGTGGCTGGCGCTGGCCAGCTTGGAGGCCTCGTTGGCGTTGGAGATAAACCCGGTTTCCACCAGGATCGACGGGATGTCCGGCGACTTCAACACCATGAACCCGGCTTGTTCCACCCGCTGTTTATGCAGCGACGTCACACGACCGATATTGCTCAGGACTTTCTGGCCAACGTTAAGGCTGGAGGTCAGCGAGGCGGTCATCGACAGGTCGAGCAGCACACCGGCGAGCATCTTGTCCTTGTCATCGAGGGACACGTTGCCGGCCCCGCCGATCAAGTCGGAGCGGTTTTCACTGTCGGCCAGCCAGCGGGCGGTCTCGGACGTGGCACCGCGATCCGACAGGGCAAATACCGAGGCACCAAATGCAGCAGTTGAAGGCGCGGCGTCGGCGTGAATGGACACGAACAGGTCTGCACCCTTCTTGCGCGCAATTTCGGTACGGCCACGCAACGGAATGAAGTAGTCACCGGTGCGGGTCAGCTCGGCGCGGTAGCCTTTCATGCCGTTGACCTGGCGTTGCAGCTCGCGAGCGATGGCCAGTACCACGTCTTTCTCATGCTGGCCGCGTGAGCCGGAAGCCCCCGGATCTTCGCCACCGTGGCCGGCGTCGATCACCACGATAATGTCGCGCTTGCCTGCCGGCGCGGGCGGCGGCGGTGGCAATTTGACCTGGGGTTGCGACGGGTTGACCGGCACCGCAGGCACGGTAGCCACGCTTGGCGTCGGCGCAGGCGGTGGTGCCGCGTCGGCGGGGTTGTCGAACAGGTCGACCACCAGTCGGTTACCGTATTGGGCGTTGGGCGCCAGGGAGAAGCTCTTTGGCGTCACGGCCTTTTTCAGGTCGATGACCACGCGCAAGTCGGTCGGCGTACGCTGGGCCGAGCGCATGGCGGTAATCGGGGTATTGGCGGTAGACACCTTCAGCGGCGCGGCCAGGCTCGCACCGTTGATGTCGATCACCAGGCGATCAGGCGCCGTCAGGGTAAAGACGCTGTGCTGGACCGGGCCAGACAGGTCGAACACCAGTCGCGTGTTATCCGGCGCTCGCCACAGGCGAACGCTCTTTACCTGTGAAGCAGCCAGAGCATTGACAGTCATTGCCGCAAGCAACACCCCCACGACAGCAACCAACGCGCGAAAGCGCATACCTAACCCCACCAATTTTATTTGAATTCCAATGCCAGAGCGGTGCACCACGCTTCAGCGCGCACGCTCTGGGGCAACAACTTCAGCTGACGTCCGTGCTCATGCGGCGTAATGGTAATGGTCATGTCTGGCTTTGGCAAAAAGCCTGTGCCTTTATCTGGCCATTCGATCAGGCACAGCGCATCTTCATCGAAGTAATCACGGATGCCCATGTACTCCAGTTCCTCTGGATCTACCAGGCGATAAAGATCGAAGTGGAAAGCACGCACGTCGCCGATCTCGTAGGGCTCGACCAACGTAAAGGTCGGGCTTTTTACCGCGCCGGTATGGCCCAGGCCGCGAATAATCCCCCGGGACAATGTGGTTTTGCCTGCGCCGAGATCGCCTTCGAGAAAGATCAACCCTGCCCCTTGCGTGACCTGCGAAAGACGCTGCCCCAACGCGACCATGGCCTCTTCATCTGCCAGGAAAAGAATTACTTCAGGCACGGCGACTGCTCCTCCAGCAATTGACGAATGGCAGGGATCAGGTCGCTGGCAGCCAGCCCCCGACCAAAACTGCCCTGGCGGTCGCCAGCGGTAGCGTGCAACCACACGGCCAGGCAGCTTGCCTCGTACGCGGGCATACCCTGAGCCAATAGCGCGCCGACCAGACCAGCCAAGACATCCCCAAGCCCCGCCGTCGCCATCGCCGGGTGGCCTTGATCACAACGGGCAAGCCGTCCATCCGGGCTGGCAATCAAACTGCCAGCACCCTTGAGGATAGCCACTGCATTGAATTTTTGGCTCAACGCGCGCGCCACATTAAGGCGATCGGCCTGAACCTCGGCTGTCGATAGCCCCAACAAACGCGCAGCTTCGCCCGGATGAGGAGTAATCACACAGTTGGCCGGCAGCTCGACGCTGCCAGTGGCCAGTTGATTGAGCGCGTCGGCGTCCCACACCTGCGGCTGGCGGGCATTGGCCGCGACCGACAACAGGCTTTTGCCCCAAGCGGCATCGCCCAGGCCTGGGCCAATGACGATCACCGAGATTTTTTCCAGCAGGCCCATCAACTGGTTGGCCGAGCTCACGCCGACAGCCATGACTTCCGGCAGCCGGGCCAGAGCGGCTGGCACATGTTCCGGTCGAGTTGCCAGCGAGACCATGCCGGCGCCACCGCGCAGGGCACTTTCGGTGCTCAGCAGCGCCGCACCGCCAAAGCCACGGTCACCACCGATGACCAGCAGGTGGCCGAACTGGCCCTTATGGGCGTCCGGAGAACGCGCAGCCAGTTGCGGCAAATGGCCGGGCAACAACAGCTGAACGTCGGTAATTGGGTGTTTTGTCTGAGGCATGCGTCTTCAAGCTCCGATGTCTGGCAGAATTATACGCATCTAACCTGTGGTTTCCCGTGTCTCATGCCTGCTATTACCTCCGATCTGCCCGCCCTCGCCCAATCGATCAAAGACTGGGGCCGCGAGCTGGGCTTTCAACAAGTCGGCATCAGTGGCCTGGACCTGGCTGAGCATGAACAGCACCTGCAACGCTGGCTCGACGCGGGCTACCACGGCGAGATGGACTACATGGGCGCCCACGGCAGCAAACGCTCCCATCCCGATGAACTGGTACCCGGCACCTTGCGCGTGGTGTCACTGCGCATGGACTACCTGCCCGGCGACACCCAGATGGCGCAACTGCTGGGCCAGCCGGAAAAAGCCTATATCTCGCGCTACGCCCTGGGCCGCGACTACCACAAGCTGATCCGCAAGCGCGTGCAGCAGCTGGCCGACCGCATCCAGGCGCAGATCGGGCCGTTCGGCTTTCGCGCCTTTGTCGACAGCGCGCCGGTCCTGGAAAAAGCCATCGCCGAACAAGCCGGATTGGGCTGGATCGGTAAAAACACCCTTGTGCTCAACCGCAAGGCCGGCAGTTATTTCTTCTTGAGCGAACTGTTTGTCGATTTACCGTTGCCGGTGGACCCACCCCACACTACCGAGCACTGCGGCCGTTGCACGGCGTGCCTGGACATCTGCCCCACCAACGCCTTCGTCGGTCCTTACGTGCTGGACGCCCGGCGCTGCATCTCCTACCTGACCATCGAACTCAAGAGCGCCATTCCCGAGGACCTGCGCCCACTGATCGGCAACCGCGTCTTTGGCTGCGATGACTGTCAGATCGTTTGTCCATGGAATCGTTTCGCTCGACCCACTGCCGAAAGCGATTTCAAGCCCAGGCACAACCTGGATAACGCCGAGTTAGCCGAACTATTTATGTGGGACGAGGATAAATTCCTCAGCAGCACCGAGGGCTCCCCCCTGCGCCGCGCCGGTTACGAGCGCTGGTTACGCAATCTGGCGGTGGGCCTGGGCAATGCGCCGTCAAGCATTCCGGTATTGGAAGCCTTGAAGGCGCGGCGGGACTACCCCTCAGAGCTGGTTCGCGAGCATGTGGAATGGGCGCTGAACCAGCACGCGGCCCGCTAGTGTACGTCGTCGTTGTAGACGAACTTGGGCATTTCCCAGTGAAAACGGATCGCCAGCAGGCGCAATAGAAAGCCGCTGAACAGCGTCAACAGAATCGCCTGTTCGCTCGGCAGTTCCAGATACAGGCACAGCAAGTAGAACCAGGCGGCCAGGAACGACACGCTGGCGTACAACTCGCGGCGGAAGATCAGCGGAATGTCGTTACAGAAGATATCCCGCAGGATGCCCCCGAATACGCCGGTGATGACCCCGCTGACGGACGCCACCAACATGCCGTGACCCATTTCCAGGGCGGTCATGCAGCCGATCAGGGTGAATGCCACCAACCCCAAGGCGTCCAGCGCCAAAAACAGTGAGCGCAGGCGGCGCATCAGCGGCGCGATAAAGATCGTCACCAGCGCCGCGACGGAGGTCAGCACCAGGTACTCCGGGTGCTTGACCCAGGTCAGCGGGTAGTGGCCGAGCAGCACATCGCGCACCGAACCACCGCCCAGGGCCGTCACGCAGGCGATGAGCACCACGCCAAACCAGTCCATGCCGCGCCGACCGGCGGACAAGGCGCCGGTCATGGCTTCGGCGGTGATGGCGATGAGGTAGAGCATCAACAGCATGATGGCGATCCTTGCAGGGAGGCCGGCAGTCTAATCATTTGCTGATGGCACCAAAAGGGGGCAAACGCTCTCCAACACTTGGATTTGCAAACCCATTCAAGTGTGGGAGGGGGCTTGCTCCCGATGAGGGAGTGTCAGTCAATGCATCTGGGGCTGACACAACGCCATCGGGAGCAAGCCCCCTCCCACATGTTCAGCAGTCGCCCGTTTTCAAGCCTTGATGAAATGCTTGCGGTAATGCTGCAACTCGGCGATCGACTCACGAATATCATCCAGCGCCAGGTGCGTGCTGCCTTTATGGAAGCTGTCTTTGACTTCCGGCGCCCAACGCGCAGCCAGCTCTTTAAGCGTCGATACGTCCAGGTTGCGATAGTGGAAGTAGCTCTCCAGCGCCTTCATATGCGTATAAAGGAAGCGACGGTCCTGGCAGATGCTGTTGCCGCAGATCGGCGACTTGCCCTTGGGCACCCATTTTTCCAGGAATGCGATGGTTTCGGCTTCGGCTTCGGCCATGCTGATGCGGCTGTCGCGCACACGCTGGGTCAGCCCGGAGTTACCGTGGGTGCGGGTGTTCCACTCGTCCATGGTGGCGAGCACGGCGTCGCTGTGGTGGATGGCGATCACCGGACCTTCGGCCAAGGTGTTGAGGTTGCTGTCGGTGACAATCGTCGCCATCTCGATGATGACGTCGCTGTCGGGGTTCAGACCGGTCATTTCCAGATCGATCCAAATCAGGTTCTGTGGGTTTTGCATGGCTTGATTCTCTTGGCACCTTGGCGTAGCTGCGCAGTTTAGCAGGCGGGGCCGTGCTAGACTCGCGACCGTTTTACCCAACTTTTGCATTATCGACACGGAACACCAATGGCCAAACGCCAGCTCAACCGTCGCCAAAACTGGCGCATCGAAAAGATTCAAGGTGAACGCGCAGCGCGTGCCGCCAAACGTGAATCCTCCGCCGTGGAAGCGCTCGAGGGCGGCGACTTGGGCCCCGAACAAACGGGCCTGGTGATCGCGCACTTTGGTGTGCAAGTCGAAGTCGAGGCGCTGGAAGGCGAACTCGCAGGCTCGGTGTCCCGTTGCCACCTGCGCGCCAACCTGCCTGCGCTGGTGACCGGCGACAAAGTCGTGTGGCGCGCCGGCAACCAGGGCATCGGCGTGATCGTCGCCCAGTTGCCGCGTAGCACCGAACTGCGTCGCCCCGACAGCCGTGGCCAGCTCAAGCCGGTGGCAGCCAACGTCGACATGATTGTGATCGTGTTCGCACCGTTGCCCGAGCCCCATGCCAACCTGATCGACCGCTACCTGGTCGCGGCCGAACACGCCGGCATCCGCCCGCTGTTGCTGTTGAACAAATTCGACCTGATCGACGAGCAAAACGCCCCGGCGCTCAATGCGTTGCTGGCGGTCTATCGCACCCTGGGCTACCCGGTGCTGGAAGTGTCGGCCCATCACGGCAACGGCATGGAACAGCTGCAACAGCAGCTGGACGGGCGCATCAGCGTGTTTGTCGGCCAGTCTGGCGTGGGCAAGTCATCGCTGGTCAACAGCCTGTTGCCGGAAGTCGATACCCGCGTGGGGCCGCTGTCGGAGCTTTCCGGCCAAGGCACCCACACCACCACCACTGCGAGGCTGTTCCACTTCCCCGGTGGCGGCGAGCTTATCGACTCCCCGGGTATTCGTGAATTCGGCTTGGGCCACGTCAGCCGCAGCGATGTGGAAGCGGGCTTTATCGAGTTCAACGACCTGATCGGCACCTGCCGCTTCCGCGACTGCAAACACGACCGCGAACCGGGCTGTGCATTGCTCAAGGCCCTGGAAGATGGCCGCGTGCAACAGCAGCGGATGAACAGCTATCGGTCGATTATTGCGAGCTTGCCTGAGAGCAGTTATTGACGGTCAATTTCTTGATACACATAAACCACGGCGCTGAACGCCCTAGCCCATTGATTTAACAGGAGCGGGAATCAAGAATCCGGATCAACTGGGTGGCTCATACACACAAGCCAGCTTGTATTCAGATTTCCTGATGCCCATAATTGCTCCGTCACCAGCGAAAGCTGGCAGGAGTCTGGATCCTTTTCGGGGTTGATCCAGCGGCGCAGAAGGGGCGAAGCAAGCTCCGCTGCGTGTCGAATGAAGCCGCCTTCGGGCGGCTTTGCTTTTTGTGGGGAATTAACATTGGCTCTCTACTATCACCCCAAACAAGGCGACGTGCTGCTGTGTGACTTCACACGAGGTTTTGTTGCACCGGAAATGCTGAAAATCCGCAAGGTTGTCCCACGCCTGTGCGCCGACGACATGCGAGGCGTAGTTAATGGTGTCAAAGCCTACCTGCCACTCTGACCGCCAATGAAAACGCCCCGAATGATTCGGGGCGTTTTGGTTTCTGCTGTAGAGAGATAAGTTACGAGGCCGGCGCAGGCACCGTAGGATCCTTCATCCCACCGTCATCAAACAGGTTCAGCTTCTGCCGCAACTCATGGGCCGGCAGTGGTTCCTGCTCAGGCGGCAGTGCGTTGGGGTCGGCCGGCACTTCGCCAGGGGCACCATCGCCCTGAGTCGGTACCGGTGGCGGTGGCTGGTCGCCTTCAATCGCACGCTGGGCCTTTTTGGTCAGCACCACGATATCGATACGGCGGTTGACCGGGTTGAACGGGTCTTTGGGATCAAATAACTGCGATGAGGCAAAGCCCACCACCCGTGCCACTTGTGGGTCCGGATAGCTGCCGGCCACCAGCGCACGGCGGGCGGCGTTGGCGCGGTTGGCCGAGAGTTCCCAGTTGCCGAAGTCGCCCTGGCCCGCGTAGGGCTTGGCGTCGGTATGGCCGCTGATGCTGATCTTGTTAGGTACCGCCTTGATGGTGTCGGCCATGGCCAGCAGGATGTCTTCAAAGTACGGCTTCAAGCGCGCACTGCCGGAATCGAACATCGGCCGGTTGGCGGCGTCCGTGATCTGGATGCGCAGCCCTTCGGGCGTGATCTCGAACGAAATCTGGTCCTTGAACTTCAGCAGTTGCGGGTTTTCTTCGACCTTGTTCTGCAATTCCTGCAGCAACAGCTCCAGGCGTTCCTGTTCGACCTGCTCGGCCATGGTTTCGACGGTATCGCGCTCAATCGGGATTTTTTCCTGGGGCGACTCAGTTTGCACTTCCGGGTTGATGGTGCGCTCTGGCGCCAGTTGCGGTGAACCGCCCAGATCGATGACAAATGGCGTACCGCTTTCCGAAAAGCCAATCGGGTCTTTGAAGTAACCGGCGATGGCGATCTTCTGTTCCGGTGTGGCGGTGGACATCAGCCACAGCACCAGGAAGAACGCCATCATCGCCGTGGCAAAGTCGGCAAACGCGATTTTCCAGGCACCACCATGGTGCCCCGCAGCGAAGCGCTTGACGCGCTTGATGATGATCGGCTGGTTGTTTTCCATGGCTTAGCGACCGCGAACCGCTTGTTCCAGCTCGGAGAAACTTGGGCGATGCTTGGGGTACAGCACCTTGCGCCCGAACTCCACGGCCAGCGATGGCGGCATCCCCGATGCTGATGCCACCAGGCACGCCTTGATCGCTTCGTAGAGGTTGACCTCTTCCTTGGCATCGTGGGCCAGGGAAGTAGCGAGCGGGCCGAAGAAGCCATAGGCCGCGAGAATACCGAAGAAGGTACCCACCAGCGCCGCACCCACGTGCATGCCGATGGCCGCTTGATCGCCCTCGCCCAAGGATGCCATGGTCACCACGATACCCAGCACCGCCGCGACAATGCCGAAACCGGGCATGCCATCGGCGATGCCGGTCACGGCATGGGAAGGATGCTCCAGCTCTTCCTTGAGGCTGAACAACTCCATGTCGAACAGGCCTTCCAGCTCGTGGGGAGCCATGTTGCCGGAGGACATGATGCGCAGGTAGTCACAGATATAAGCGGTCATGCGCTCATCTTTGAGCACGGCCGGGTACTTGGCGAAAATCGGGCTGGCGGCGGCGTCTTCGATGTCGCCTTCGATCGCCATCATGCCTTCGCGGCGGCTCTTGTTGAGGATCTCGTAGATCAGCCCCAGCACTTCCAGATAGAAGGTGTGGGAAAAACGCGAACTGAACATGCCCAGCGATTTCTTGATCACGTGCATGGTCATGTAGCCGGGGTTGGCCTGCAAGAATGCGCCAAACGCGGCGCCGCCGATGATCAGCACTTCGAAAGGTTGGATCAATGCGGCGATTTTACCGTGGGAGAGGACGTACCCTCCGAGCACACTTGCGATGACGACAATGATGCCGATAATTTTAGCCATAGGAGATGGGTACTTGCGCCGTCGGGTTCATGGACATAGTGGGTGCAGCAGAAAACTCTTGTTCTACTTATCGGCAAAACTGCGCCAGACTATAGCCCGTTAAGGCGAAAAGCCAATTCGGCCCGTTCCGGGTGTGTTGAACACAAGTGATGATCGCGCCCCAATCATGGCAATCGAAACGACAGTCCCAACGAACCGCCCCACCACCCTCGCCGCTTGGATCAAGCGCCTGGACGACGTGCTGCTGCCCGTTCCCCAGGCCAACCATGAGCGCGTGTGCAAAGCCATCCGCGACAGTCGCAGTTCATTGCGAGATATTGCCGAGCTGATGCAAAACAGCCCGGCGCTGGTGCTGAGCGTGATGCGCGAGGCCAACAGCCAAGCCCATGGGAGCCTGGCCGAGCCCGCCGAAAACCTCGAAGTAGCGCTTAACCGTCTCGGCCTCAAACGTGCCGAGGAGTTGCTGGCACGCCTACCTTCGGTGCCGGCTGGAGAAATCCCAGCCGCATTGCGCCAACTGCTGCTGGTCAGCCAGCACGCGTCCCAGCAAGCCAACGGCTTGTTCGGCAGTCGCCTGGCGCGGCTATGGCAGGACATCCACTGGGGCAGCCTGCTGTTTCTGTCGCCACTGTGGCCGATGGCCGTCGCCTACCCCAAGCTTTTGGAGGAATGGGAGCTGCGGGTGATTCACAAGGGCCAGTCGGCGCGCCAGGTCGAGCAGGAACTGTTCGGTGTGCGCTTGCTGGACCTGTGCCTGGGCCTGACCGAAGCCTGGCACCTGCCGATCTGGGTTTCGCAGGGCTACAAGCTGCTGCTGGCCGAGCAACGCCTGCTGGTCAAGGCGCTGCACATTGCCCGCGAAGACGACGCCTTGCGCCACCAGCAATTGCTCGACGCCGACCCCAACCTGCGCCGCTGGCTGAACCAGCCAGCCAATACCGTGTTGCTGGCCAACGGCCTGGCGATGTCCGCCCAGGAATCCTGGACCTGCCCGCACACCGAACGCTGGCAATACCTCACCGCGCTATACCTGCAAGTGCCCTTGAGTGATGTGCAACAACAGGCGCACCAGCAGGCAGTCACGAGCGCCCGCACCACCTTGATGCCCGACCTCTGGCACCCGGCGCTGTCGCTGATCTGGCCGTGGCATGTGCAAAAAGTCCATCGCGGCTTGTTGCCCGCGCCGCCGCCCACGGCTGAAGCCCTGGCCGTATGGCGCACTCATTGCACCGAGTTGCTGGTCGAGCCGAGCCGCTTTGCCAACGCCATGCACCTGACCACCTGCGCCAAGCACGCCTTGGTTGCCAGTGGCATGCAGCGGGTGTTGTTGTTCATGGCCGATCGCGCCCTGAGCACCCTGCGCGTGCATCAGGCCGACGGTTTGCCCAGGGACGCCGCGCACCTGAGCCTGGATGTGGTCAACAGCACATTGCTGCAACGCCTTCTGGAAAAGTCCGCTCAGGTGCGTCTGACCCCCGACAACCATGCGCAGTTTTCCGCCCTGCTGCCGCCTATCCTGCGTCGCCTGTTTACGGGCGAGCACTTGCTGCTGCGTTCGCTGAGCTGCAATGGCCGCGTGGTGATGCTGGTAGTGGCGGACCAAGGCGGCGGACCATTCTCGGAAACCACCGTGCAGGCGTTCGGCAAAACCGCCCAATGCATCGAAAAAGCCCTGCACAGCTTTACCAACCGCAGCGCCTGATGCTTGCGCTACAATCAGCGGCCTTTATCACCAACATTTGTGCCCAGGAGACCTCACATGCCTGACTTCTCTGGCTTGCCGCTGGTGATCGAATCCAGTGACCTGCTCGCTCAACTGGATGCCGAGCACTTGATTCTGGTGGACCTCACCAGTGCCGCCCGCTACGCCGAAGGGCATATCCCCGGCGCGCATTTTGTTGACCCCAAGCGCACCCAACTGGGCCAGCCACCGGCACCCGGCTTGCTGCCGAGCAAGGCCGACCTGGAAAAACTGTTCGGCGAACTGGGCCACACCCCGGACGCGACCTACGTGGTCTATGACGACGAAGGCGGCGGCTGGGCCGGACGCTTTATCTGGATGCTCGACGTGATCGGTCACCAGAAATATCACTACCTCGACGGCGGCCTGCTGGCATGGCTGGAGGAAAAGTACCCACTCTCCATCGAAGTGCCCGCGCCGGCAGGCGGCCCCGTCAGCCTCACGTTGCACGATGGCCCCACGGCTACCCGTGAGTACCTGCAAAGCCGCCTCGGCGCGGCCGACCTGGGCGTCTGGGATGCCCGCGGCCCGCTGGAATATTCCGGCGAAAAAGTGCTCGCCGCCAAGGGGGGCCATATTCCCGGCGCGGTGAATTTCGAATGGACCGCCGGCATGGACAAGGCGCGCAACCTGCGCATCCGTCGCGACATGCCACAGGTCCTCGAAGAGCTCGGGCTGACCCGCGATAAAGAAATCATTACCCACTGCCAGACTCACCACCGCTCTGGCTTCACCTACCTGGTGGCCAAGGCGCTCGGTTATCCACGAGTCAAAGGCTATGCCGGTTCCTGGGGCGAATGGGGCAACCACCCCGACACCCCCGTTGAGATTTAAGGTTTAAGGACAGTTATGAAAAAGCAGTTGTTTATCCTCAGCCAGTACTTGCTGCCACACCACTTGCTCTCGCGCCTGGCCGGCTGCATTGCCGAGTGCCGCGTGCGCTGGTTCAAGAACGCCTTCACCGCCTGGTTCGCCAAGCGCTATCAAGTGGACATGTCCCAGGCCCTGGTTGAAGACCTGAGCGCCTATGAGCATTTCAACGCGTTCTTCACCCGCGCCTTGAAAGACGGCGCCCGCCCGCTCGACCAGACTCCCGGTGCCGTGCTGAGCCCGGCCGATGGCGCCGTCAGCCAGCTAGGCCCTATCGAACATGGCCGTGTGTTCCAGGCCAAGGGCCACAGCTTCAGCGTGCTGGAATTGCTCGGTGGCGACGCGGCGCTGGCTGCACCGTTCATGGGAGGCGATTTTGCGACTATTTACCTGTCACCCAAAGACTA
Organism: Pseudomonas sp. HN8-3; assembly: GCF_020790195.1. Classification (NCBI taxonomy): domain Bacteria; kingdom Pseudomonadati; phylum Pseudomonadota; class Gammaproteobacteria; order Pseudomonadales; family Pseudomonadaceae; genus Pseudomonas; species Pseudomonas sp. HN8-3. The sequence continues at coordinate 571,183 of NZ_CP086206.1, read as the reverse complement.
CCACCGGGTGCACATGCCACTGGCCGGCACCTTGCGTGAGATGGTCTATGTGCCAGGTCGGATTTTCTCGGTCAACCAGACCACCGCCGAAAACGTACCGGAGCTGTTTGCGCGCAACGAGCGGGTTGTATGCCTGTTTGACACCGAGCGCGGCCCGATGGCCGTGGTGTTGGTGGGTGCGATGATCGTCGCGTCGATTGAGACGGTGTGGGCCGGGTTGGTAACCCCGCCCAAGCGCGAGCTGAAAACCTTCCGCTACGACGAAGCCGCACGTGCGCCGATTCATTTGGAAAAAGGTGCGGAGCTGGGCCGTTTCAAGCTGGGCTCGACCGCCATCGTGCTGTTCGGGCCGGATCAGGTGAAGTGGGCTGAAGAACTGGCAGCGGGTACGCCAGTGCAGATGGGCCAGGGTATCGCATTGCCGAAAGCCTGATATTGCTGGTGACATCCTATGTGGGAGCCGGGCTTGCCCGCGATAGCGGAGTGTCAGTCAACACATCATTGACTGAACTGCCGCTATCGCGGGCAAGCCCGGCTCCCACATTTTTGACTGTATTTCTACAGTGAGATCGGCTTATAACTGACCGTCGCGGTCGCGCAAGCCCAGCAGATACAACACGCCATCGAGCCCCAGCGTTGAAATCGCCTGTTTGGCCGACTGCTTGACCAACGGCTTGGCGCGAAACGCCACACCCAATCCTGCAATCGCCAGCATCGGCAAGTCATTGGCGCCGTCGCCGACCGCAATGGTCTGCTCCAGACGCAAGCCTTCCTTGTGCGCCAATTCCTTGAGCAGGTCGGCCTTGCGCTGCGCATCGACAATCGGCTCGACGGCCACGCCGGTCACTTTGCCGTCCACCACTTCCAGCTCGTTGGCGAACACGTAGTCAATGCCCAACTTCGCCTGCAACTGCTTGGCGAAGTAGGTGAAGCCGCCCGACAGGATGGCGGTCTTGTAGCCCAGGCGCTTGAGTTCGGCGAACAGGGTTTCGGCGCCTTCCGTCAGGCGCAGGGATGCGCCGATGGAGTCCAGCACGCTCACGTCCAGGCCCTTGAGCAACGCCAGGCGCTCCTTGAAGCTGGCACGGAAATCCAGCTCACCGGCCATCGCCCGCTCGGTAATCTCGCTGACTTGCTCGCCGACTCCCGCTGCCTTGGCCAGTTCGTCGATGACTTCGGCTTCGATCAGGGTGGAGTCCATGTCGAACACCGCCAAACGACGGTTGCGACGGAACAGCGAATCTTCCTGGAAGGCGATATCGACATTCAACTCCTGGGCCACGCTCAGGAATTCGGCCCGCAGCGCTTGCGCGTCAGCCGGTTCACCGCGTACAGAAAACTCGATGCAGCCCTTGCCTTTGTCGGCCGGGGTGTCCAAGGGCATACGACCCGACAGACGGTCGATATGGTCGATATTCAACCCGTAGTGGGCCGTGATCGAGCTGACACGCTGCAATTGTTCAGCCGTTACCTTGCGAGTAAGCAGCGTCACGATATGGCGTTTTTTGCCCTGGCCTTCTACCCAGTGTTGGTAATCGGCTTCGGACACGGGGGTGAAACGCACCTGTTGATCCAGCTTATAGGCCGTAAACAGGATGTCCTTGAGTACCGACGAAGCCTGTTCGGTGCTGGGGATCTCCACCAGAATGCCGAACGACAGGGTGTCGTGGATCACCGCCTGACCGATGTCGAGGATGTTCACACCACCCTGGGCCAGGACGCCGGTAATGGCCGCGGTGAGACCCGGTCGGTCTTCACCCGTGATGTTGATCAGGACAATTTCGCGCAAAGCGCACCCCCAGGCTGGAAAAAAACCGCATTCTACCCACTTTCAGTGACCATCGGGCACAGCCAGTGCTTTGCCGGTCATGGGCCTGTCGCTATACTGCGCGTCAACTTCACGGACCAAGAGCCGAGCGCAAGTGAACCGGCCCACGCCAGTAAAAACCGATAACTTCTTCCTGCTGATCTTCCGGGCACTGCGCCACCGCCGTGTACCGATCGCATTACGCATCGCCAGCCATAACGTGATCCTGGTCGCCTTGGCCCTGGTAATCTACGCCTGCGTGATGGGTTTGCAGTTCAAGCAGGCCATGCATGAGCAAGCCGACGCCCTGGGTGCGAGCCTGACGACCCAGACGGCCACCTCGGCGACTGAGTTGCTGGTGTCCAACGACATCCTCAGCCTCAACGTGCTGCTCAACAACCTGACCAAGAACCCGCTGGTAGCTCACGCCGCCATTTATAGCGTGGACAACCGGATCATGGCCGAAGCCGGGCAGCGCCCGAAGAACGGCTTGCTGGGTGAAGCCGAGGGCCTCTACCAGAGCAATATCACCTTTCAGGATGTGAAAGCCGGCCAACTGCGTATCAGCCTCGACATGCAGCAGTTCCAGCAGCCGATGACCATCAGCCTGCAAAGCATGGGTATCTTGAGCGCGATCCTGCTGGCCCTGGCCCTGGCCTTGAGCCTGCGCCTGGGGAGGCATATCTCCACACCGCTGATGCAACTGCGTATCTGGCTGCGGGATATCGACGAACACACCCCGGCCACTGATCGCCAGGATGAAATCGGCGACCTCGCGCGCCAGCTCCATACCAGCTTCGCTCCGGAGCCGAAAGCGCCTGAAGTCGAACCGGAACCCGAATACGACGATACCGACGACTACAGCGATGAGCCTGAGTTTGAAGTACGTGACCTGCGCGACCCGGGCTTTGACGAAAGCGCTCCGGTGGCCGGCCTCAAGCCTGCACCGCGCCATGTGGTCAAGGCCGAGGAAGACGAACTCGACGAGGAAGACCCCTTCGCCGACCTGCGCGATACCTCGGCCGTGGCCCCGGCCGCTGCGACAAAACCCGTTGCGGTGGTCAGGAACACCGAGCCGCAGCACAGTGCAGTACTCGCCGTGCAACTGGGCTCCCAGGAGCAGCTGCGCCGCCTGCCTCGTGCCCGGCTGACCGAACTGCTCGAACGCTACCGCGACTGTCTCGACCAGGCCGCCTCGCTGTACCAGAGCGAGCTGCACACGTTGAACGATGGCAGCACCCTGATGCTGTTCCACAGCGAAGACAGCGGCGAAGACTACCTGACCAATGCAATTTGCTGCGGCGAATTGCTGCGCGCGCTGGGCCATGCCCTGCAGATCGAAGTGGCCGACAGCGGCATTACCCTGCAATTGCAGCTTGGCTTGACCGTGGGTGATGACCTGTTCGGCATGAGCCAGATCGACCTGCTGCTCACCGAAATCGCCCAGGATGCCCTGGCCCTGTCCCAACACAGCCGCAACCTGCTGCTGGTGGAACGCAAGATCAGTGAAGACACGCTGATCCGCCAACGCGCACGTATCCGTCCGATTGCCAGCCCTGAAGGGGCCAGTTGCGTAGAGCGGCTGATGGAACCGTACCCCTCGATGCTCGAACGCCAGCTGGCGCGGATGCATGAGAGCCGCAAGCCCTGAAATACCTACTGTGGAGTGGGTCCCGCTCCCACAGTTGATCTTCAACATGACTCAAATCCTGCGCAAACAAAAAGGCCCGCTTATTCAGCGGGCCTTTTGTTTGGCTGCGATTCAGATCAGAACCTGAACACTTCCAGATCGGTACGAATCGGCGTAGCCATCGGCATCTTCGGCTTTTCCGGGGCTGCCGGTTTGGCCTGGGCTGGGGCCTGTTTACGCGGCTGCACCTCGGCAATCGGCGGCTGGTTCGCCAATGGCTTGAGCGCCACCGACAACTGCTGCGCCAAGTGCTGCAACAGCACACCCTGGGCCTGGACCTGAGAAGCGGTGGTGCCGGTATGTTCTTCCTGCAGGTGCACGATGCGGTTATCCCGTACTTGCCCGCGACGGTCGATCAGGCGCCACTGTGCATCCAGAATCGCCGGTTGCGATTTGCCGGAGTCGAGCCGCGTAATCGTCAGCAGCACCTGCACATCCGGAGTGAATCCCGATGGCCCTGGTGCCAGGACCACACGCTGGCTATCCAACTGCCCTGCAACCTGACGCAACATCAGTTGATTGATATCGGACGACAAGCTGCCCGCCCAACGACCATCAGTGGAACCTTGCAGGCTGCCGTCGTTCTGACGTTGCAGCAGGGTTTCGCGTTGCAGGTAATCGGCAACGACTACCGGACCGAGCAATACCGCCATGCCAGCCGTTTGGGCTGGCTGAGCCGGGCTACCGCTGTCCAGCTGGTACAGCGACACCGGTTGGTGCGTGCTGCAACCCGCCAGCCCCAAAAGGCCAGCGAGCATCAAAAATAGAGGAAGGCGTGGAGCAGTCATCATCCCATCCAAGTGGCTGCCACAAGGCGAACCACAATGTAATACTAAAAATAACCTGAACACGCTCGGCCACGCCGGCGCTGGAAAGGCCATATCATCCGTGAATATGCGCCATGACTCCAGCGCGAAAGCATCGATCTACAGGTTAAATCGTAGATCGAGTGCTCTAGTACGCCTTAAACCGGCGTTTCTACCAACAAGGCATCCACTCGCTGGAAACCTCTAGGCAGTTTGTTACCGCGTCGACCACGCTCGCCCTTGTAGTGTTCAAGGTCGTCTGGGCGCAATGACAACGTGCGCTTGCCGGCCTGGAGCACCAGGGTAGAGCCTTCCAGGACCACGGCGATGTCTGTTACGTACTCTTCGCGACTGGCCACCCGGTCACCGGGGATCCCGATAATCTTGTTGCCCTTGCCTTTGCCCAGTTGCGGCAAATCGCTGATCTTGAACACCAGCAAACGCCCTTCGGTGGTCACCGAAGCCAACCAGTTGCTTTCACGATCATCCACCGGCCTTGGCAGGATCACCTTGGCGTTGTTCGGCAGGCTCAACAGCGCCTTGCCCGCCTTGTTCTTGGCTTGCAGGTCTTCACCCTTGACCACGAAACCGTAACCAGCGTCAGAGGCGATGACGTACAGCGAATCATCGTCCGGCAGCAGCACGCACTCGAAATTCGCCCCAGGTGGCGGCGTGAGGCGTCCGGTCAACGGCTCGCCCTGCCCCCGTGCGGACGGCAGGGTATGGGCCGGCACCGAATAACTGCGCCCGGTCGAGTCGATAAACACCGCGAACTGATTGGAGCGCCCGGCGGCGGCGGTCTTGAAGCCATCACCGGCTTTGTACGAAAGGCCGGTGGCGTCAATATCATGCCCTTTGGCGGAACGAACCCAACCCTTTTCCGACAAAACGACGGTAATTTTCTCGTTAGGCAACAACTCGGTTTCTGTCAGAGCCTTGGCTTCAGCACGCTCGACGATCGGCGAACGACGGTCGTCGCCATAGGTTTCGGCGTCTTTGATCAGCTCACTGCGTACCAGCTTCTTGAGCTTGGCTTCGCTGCCCAGCAGCGCTTGCAGCTTGGCTTGTTCCTTGAGCAACGCGTCTTGCTCGTCACGCAGCTTCATTTCTTCCAGGCGTGCCAATTGGCGCAAGCGCGTATCGAGGATGTAGTCAGCCTGGATTTCGCTCAGCTCGAAACGCGCGATCAACTCGGCTTTCGGGTGCTCGGCGGTACGAATGATATGGATCACTTCATCCAGGTTGAGGTAGGCAATCAGCAAGCCGTCCAACAGATGCAGGCGGCGCTCGACCTTGTCGAGGCGAAACTGCAGGCGGCGGCGCACGGTCTGTACGCGAAATTCCAGCCACTCCACCAGCAGGTTGCGCAGGTTCTTCAACTGCGGCTTGCCGTCCAGACCGATGATATTGACGTTGACCCGGTAGCTCGACTCCAGGTCAGTGCTGGCGAACAGATGCTGCATCAGCACTTCATGATCGACCCGGCTGTTGGTCGGGATGATCACGATACGGCACGGGTTCTCGTGGTCGGACTCGTCACGCAGGTCGGCGACCTGTGGCAGTTTCGACGGTTTGGCCTGCATCAACGCGGCAATCTGCTCCAGCACCTTGGCACCGGACACCTGGTGCGGCAGCGCGGTGACAATAATGTCGCCGTCTTCGATATGGTAAACGGCGCGCATACGCACCGAGCCCTTACCGGTTTCGTACATCTTCAGCAGGTCGGCGCGCGGCGTGATGATTTCCGCTTCGGTCGGGTAATCCGGGCCCTGGATATGTTCACACAATTGCTCGACCGTGGCCTTGGGCTCGTCCAGCAGGCGCACGCAGGCAGTGGCGACTTCGCGCAGGTTATGCGGCGGCACGTCGGTGGCCATGCCAACGGCGATACCGGTGGTGCCATTGAGCAGGATATTCGGCAAACGCGCTGGCAATACCAGGGGTTCGTCGAGGGTGCCGTCAAAGTTCGGCCCCCAGTTCGCCGTGCCCTGGCCCAGCTCGCTGAGCAGCACTTCGGAATAACGCGACAGCCGCGCTTCGGTGTAACGCATGGCGGCGAAGGACTTGGGATCATCCGGCGCACCCCAGTTGCCCTGCCCGTCCACCAGCGTATAGCGATAGCTGAATGGCTGGGCCATCAGCACCATGGCTTCATAACACGCCGAATCGCCGTGGGGGTGGAACTTACCGAGTACGTCACCGACGGTACGCGCCGACTTCTTGTGCTTGGAATCAGCGTCCAGGCCCAGCTCACTCATGGCGTAGATAATGCGCCGTTGCACGGGCTTGAGGCCGTCGCCGATATGCGGCAGGGCACGGTCCATGATCACGTACATGGAGTAGTTGAGGTAGGCATTTTCGGTGAAGTCAGCCAGCGACCGGCGTTCTACGCCATCTAAGCTGTCTGCGAGGATGTCACTCATGCGGGCCTCATCATTGTTGGGTAACGCGCAGCGGAACTGCCGCTGCGCCGGGTCAATTGAAAAAACGGCTGGCTCATGGCTGGGCGCTCCAGCCACCGGCAGGGGCGGCGAAACGATAGACCACGGGGCGTTTTTCACCATCGGCGCGGGGGCCGAAATTGTTGTCTATACCGATCCATGCACCGTCGGCGTCCAACAGCAGGGCTTCGGCCAGGCCGTAAGGCTGTGGATAACGCCGCTGCGGCGTCAGGGTCTCTTCAGCAAACGACCAACACAGCTCAACCCTGGCCGTGACTGTGTCGCGTCGGCAAATCTGGAACGCATTGCGCTCCAGGGTAAACAGCTTGCCATTGAACAGCGCCAGGTCGGCAAAGTCATTGGACACTGCCTTGGCGTTGGTAAACTGCGCCGGTTGCACTTCCTGCCCGGCCTCACTCAACAACACGCACCGGCCATCGCAATCCCATACGCTCTGCCCGCGCTTGATCGAGATCAGGCCGCGACGCTCACGCTCGGCGGCCAGCCAGATCTGGTTGCCTTCGGGGTTCACCGCCAGTCCCTCGAACAAGGCATTGAAGTGCAGCAACATGCCACTGGCCCGCGCCTCACGCACCATGCCCGGGGCGATTTTCAACCACTCGGGCGCGCCCGTCGCAGGTACCTGCAGCACTGCAGCATGGGCTTCGCTGACAATGTAGCGGTTACCTGCGGCATCACAGCTGATGCCCTCGAAATCCAGGTCACCACCGCGAATGAACGACGCGGCCTTGGTGCGTGAACGCAGCCCCCAGGGCAAACCCGACTCGGGCACGGGCGGCACGTCAATCTTCAGAGCTTCGGCGTTCCAGGTCGGTGCGCGGGTATCCAGGCGGTAGATCTGATCATCATCGCGGTCGGAAACCGTCCACAGTTCTGCGCCACACAACGCCAGGCCCGATAGGTTACCGCCGCGCATGCCGTCCACCGGGTGCTCGGATACCAGCTTCAGCTCTGCCACGCCGGCTGCAACCACGTGGGGAGTTGCCAGTGCGCTCAACATCAGCATCGCCAGGGCGAAGCCTGTACGCATCAGCCCAGAACCTCGGCCAGGTTGCCCTTGGATTCCAGCCAGGCTTTGCGATCCGGCGCACGCTTCTTCGCCAGCAGCATGTCCATCATTTCCGAGGTGCCGGCGAAGTCTTCCAGGGTCAGTTGCACCAGGCGCCGGGTATTGGGGTCCATGGTGGTTTCGCGCAACTGCGGTGGGTTCATTTCACCCAGGCCCTTGAATCGCGTGACCTGTGGCTTGCCGCGTTTTTTCTCGGCCACCAGGCGATCGAGGATGCCATCGCGCTCGGCTTCGTCCAGGGCGTAGAAAATCTCCTTGCCCAAATCGATGCGGTACAGCGGCGGCATGGCGACGTAGACGTGACCGGCATCCACCAATGGGCGGAAATGCTGCACGAACAACGCGCACAACAACGTAGCAATGTGCAGGCCGTCGGAGTCGGCGTCGGCGAGGATGCAGATCTTGCCGTAGCGCAGCTGGCTCATGTCCGCCGCGCCAGGGTCGACACCGATAGCGACAGCGATATTGTGCACTTCCTGGCTGGCGAGCACTTCACTGCCGTCGACTTCCCAGGTGTTGAGGATCTTGCCGCGCAACGGCAGGATCGCCTGGAACTCTTTGTCCCGCGCTTGTTTGGCGGAACCGCCGGCAGAGTCACCTTCCACCAGGAACAGCTCGGAACGCATCGGGTCCTGCCCGGCGCAGTCGGCCAGTTTGCCGGGCAATGCCGGGCCCTGGGTGATGCGCTTGCGCTCGACTTTCTTGCTGGCCTTCAGGCGACGACCGGCGTTGTTGATCGCCAGCTCCGCCAGGGCCAGGCCCAGTTCCGGGTGCTCGTTGAGCCACAGGCTGAAGGCATCCTTGACCACACCGGAGACAAATGCCGCCGCCTCACGGGACGACAGGCGCTCTTTGGTCTGGCCGGAGAATTGCGGCTCCTGCATCTTCATCGACAGCACGAACGCGATGCGCTCCCACACGTCTTCCGGCGCCAGCTTCACGCCGCGCGGCAACAGGCTGCGGTATTCGCAGAATTCGCGCATGGCATCCAGCAAGCCCTGGCGCAAACCGTTGACATGGGTGCCGCCCTGGGCGGTGGGGATCAGGTTGACGTAGCTTTCCTGCACACTGTCGCCACCTTCGGGCAACCACAGCAACGCCCAGTCGACGGCTTCCTTATTACCGGCCAGGCTGCCGCAGAACGGCTCGTTGGGCAGGCGTTCGAAGTCGCTGACGGAGTCTTCCAGGTAGGAGCGCAGGCCATCTTCGTAATGCCATTCGACCTTCTCGCCGGTGCCTTTGTCTTCAAAGCTGACCAGCAGGCCGGGGCACAATACGGCCTTGGCCTTGAGCACATGCTTGAGCCGGCTGATGGAGAATTTCGGCGAATCGAAGTATTTCGGGTCCGGGGCGAAGTACACGCTGGTACCGGTGTTGCGCTTGCCAACGGTGCCAACCACTTCCAGGTCGGTGGCTTTATAGCCATCGGCGAAGGTCATCTGGTACTCGTTACCGTCGCGCTTGACCTTGACCCGCACTTGCGTCGACAGGGCGTTGACCACCGAAATACCCACGCCGTGCAAACCACCGGAGAACTGGTAGTTCTTGTTGGAGAACTTGCCGCCGGCGTGCAGTTTGGTGAGGATCAGCTCGACGCCCGACACGCCCTCTTCCGGGTGAATGTCCACCGGCATGCCGCGACCATCGTCGGACACTTCAAGGGAGTGATCGGCATGGAGGATGACTTGTACCGACTTCGCGTGCCCGGCCAAGGCTTCGTCGACGCTGTTGTCGATGACTTCCTGGGCAAGGTGGTTCGGCCGGCTGGTGTCGGTGTACATGCCGGGGCGTTTGCGCACCGGGTCGAGGCCCGAGAGGACTTCGATGGCGTCGGCGTTATAAGAGCTAGCGCTGGGAGTGGCCATGGGGTCTCGTCGTGAGTCGTTCGATTAAAAAGTGACCTGCGATTTTTTACAGTGACGAAAAATCGAAGGATTGATACTGATCTGCGCCAATGCCGGCAAAACTCAACAAGGCCGGCAGTTGCTCGGCGAACCCTTGGTAACCATGATCGCCACCGGCCTGGATGCGCAAGGCACAGGCTCGGTAATACGCTTGGGCGAGGCGATAATCCAGGGTTTCGTCCCCGGTCTGCAACCACACCTGATACCGCCCTGCATCCTGCGGCGCCGGTACTTCCAGCTCGGCCAGCGCTGCGACGTGATCATGGGTCAACTCCCAGGTCTCATCGGTGTAGAGGTTCTTCTGGGTGCCCAGGTAACCGTCGAACATCCGATGGGGGCTGACCGCCGGGTTGACCAGCAGCGCCTTCAGGCCATGGCGTTCGGCAAGATGGGTTGCATAGTAGCCGCCGAGTGAGCTGCCGACCAGCAGCGGCCGCCCCAGTTGGTCAATGGCCTGCTCCAATTGCAGAATCGCCTGACGCGGGTGGTGATGCAGGGCCGGCACACGCAAACGGTCGGACAGGCCAAGCTTGCCCATTACGGTGATCAACTGGCTGGCCTTGTTGGAGGCTGGCGCACTGTTGAAGCCGTGGATATACAGGATCGAAGCGGACATGCCGGGCTCTCCGTGCTTGGGCCAAAGAGGCGCAGTTTACAGGGATCGGAGTGAGGTGTGAGCACCCGATCTTCCAGACACCGCAGAACCCATGTGGGAGGGGGCTTGCTCCCTCCCACATTTGATCAGTGTTTGCAGGTCTTAATAGCCGTTGCTGCCGTAGTCGACGGTAAACGCGAAGTCCCGAAGCCGCTCTACCCCCGTCTCCAACCGCCCGTCGGCATACAGGCGCAGCCAGCGATACCCCGGCGCTTGCTCGCTGACCTGGAAATCCTCGCTGCCCGGCGCGAACTGGATGCAGGTAGACGGTGAGGCCAGCAACCGCACGCCGTTGCGCTCGCGGTCGATTTCCTGATGCACATGCCCCCAGAGCAGCGCCTTGACCTGCGGGAAGCGGTCAAGCACGGCAAACAGCGCCTCGGGATTGCGCAGGCCGATCGGCTCCATCCACGCACAGCCGATGGACACTGGATGATGGTGCAAGCACACAAGATGATGGCGGCTGGGCGCCTCGCTCAGGGCCTGGGCAAGCAATTGCAGTTGCGAATCCTGCAGGTAACCGGGCACCGAACCCGGTACCGCGGAGTCCAGCAGGGTTATGCGCCAGTTGCCCACGTCCACCACGGGCTCGAGCAAGTCGCTTTGCACAGCGGCCTCGGCCATGACCTGCGGCTCGTCATGATTACCCGGGATCCAGCGCGCCGGCGCACCGATGGGCGCGGTCATGTTCCGAAATAGCTGGTACGACGCCAGTGTGCCGTCCTGGGACAAGTCGCCCGTCGCCAGCACCAGGTCAATACGCGGCTGTTGCTCGTGCACCAAGTCGATCACGCTTTGCAAGCTTGCACGGGTGTTCATGCCCAGCAGCGTACCGCCCGCTTCGGCAAACAGATGGCTGTCGGACAATTGCACCAACAACGCAGCATCAGGGTTCATGGTGGGTACGCGAGGCAAGGCGCTCTCCCTGGCAATCACAGGCATGGATAATTTGACGATTATGCTAGGGCAGGACTCAAAGAGGAAACCTGAGAAACAGGCTCAATTCACATCTAGCGCACCACTTCGAACTCATGGCCCAGGGCCAGGCAGTGGCTCAGCCATTCACCGAGGAACACATTGAGCTGTGCTTTCTCATCGGGTTGGTGCATGAACACATTCGGGTAAGGATAGATGCTGCGAAAGCGTCGCGCATGTTCGGCGCTGATCACTTCGGCCATACGCGCGTCGTGGTACACCTGCACTTCAAGTTGCGGCACCGGCAGCCAGGGCAGGCTGTGTTCCTGGCGTACGCGCAGGGTGGTGGTGTACGGGCAATTGACGATGACTTCCAGGGTCAGCACACCAAGCATCTGGTCGCCATGGGTCACGGCGATACGCCGCGCCTCAGGAGTGTGACGCATGTCGGGAAGCAGGCGCATCAGCCGCGCATAATTGGCCTCGCAGGCGGCTTGCAGCCCGATCAGGTCAACTCGATAACGTTCCCGTGCCTTTACTGCCATAGCCCCCTCACTTCCGCGCGGTTAAGCGCAAGCCATTGCAGGGCGATGATGCTGGCTGCATTGGAAATTTTGCCGTCGCGCACCGCTTGCAGGGCGTCTTCGAATGCCCAGACGGTGACGCGGATATCTTCTGCCTCTTCTTCCAATCCATGGATACCACCAGCACCCGTGCCGTCGCAACGGCCCAGGTACAGGTGGACAAATTCGGTACTGCCGCCGGGCGACGGGAAGTACTTGGTGATCGGCCACAGCGCGGAGAACGTCAACCCAGCTTCCTCCTCGGCCTCGCGGTGAGCAACCTCCTCCGGTTGCTCATCCTTGTCAATCAGGCCGGCGACCATCTCTACCAACCACGGGTTGCCGGCGCGGCCCATGGCGCCCACGCGGAACTGTTCGATCAGCACCACCTCGTCACGTTGCGGGTCGTAGGGCAGCACGCACACAGCGTCATGGCGAACGAAGACTTCGCGGCTGATCACGCGGCTCATGCCACCGTCGAATTTCTCGTGGCGCAGTTGCACGTGATCGAGCTTGTAGAAGCCCTGGTAGCTATTGTCGCGCTGAACGATCTCGATCTTGTTCGGCGTGGACTTCGCGGTGTCCGTCATGTGTTTCCTCTCTTTGACAAGGAGTGTGCTTGTGCAATTGGCGCCATCCTAACGCGCCGTTGCCCGTTGATGCAGCCCCTTTCCGGTTGCCGGGACCGGCGGCGGACGTCAAACTCTCCCCCATCAGTCTAGTGGCGAACTGACTGCCTTGTTGGCAGTCCAAGCGCTACTCTTTTCGCTTTCCATCGATTTACGAAGGACACACATGTCGCTTTTCAAAATCGCCTCCATGGCCTGTATTGCCTTGACCCTGGGTGCTTGCCAGAGCCTGTTCCAACCCGGCCAGCTCAAGCCGCTGGACGTCACGACCGACAAGTCGGAACAGATCAAGCCTGGCTGTGATAGCCCGGACTGCCCACTGGTGAACATCGATACCGTGCACTTCCCCGCCGACCCGCAACTCGACAGCCTGGTGGAACAGCGCCTGCTGCAGATGACCCGCACTACGCCTGGCGCCAGTGTGCCTGCCACGCTCAATGCCTATCGAGACAAGTTCCTGCGCGAATCCGCGGACCGCCACAGCATGTATCTGCAAGCCAAGGTACGCGAGCAACATGACGCACTGGTGATCGTTGAAGTGTCCAGCTACCTCGACACCGGCGTCGCTCATGGTGAGCCGGGCCGTGGTTTCATCAACTATTCACGCCTGCTGCACAAGGAGTTGAGCCTGGCCGACATGTTGCTGCCGGGCCAGGAGCAGGCATTCTGGAACACCGCGAAAGTTGCGCATAACAGTTGGTTGATCAACACCAAGATGGACCGCGATCCGGAGTTCCTGAAGAACTGGCCGTTCCAGAAAACCCCGAACGTGGCCTTGACCAGTGGTGGCGTAGTACTCAAGTACAACGTTGCCACCATCGCCCCTTACGCACAGGGGCTGATCGAAATTACCATCCCCTATACGCGCCTCACGGGTGTGATCAAGCCTGAACTGATGCCTGCACGCCACTAACCCGGCCCAGAATCAACTGCAACAGCCCTGCCAGCAGCAATGCCGGCAGGGTCGCACCGACCACGCCGAACAGCGGCGCAAACACTGAGCCGATCAGCAGCAGGAAGTTCTGGTATTGCGCCAAGGGTGCAAAACAGGCAATCAAGGTACAGACCAGGCCAATGGCCAACGCCAGGTGCTCGACTTTCATACGCAACAGCATCCCACTGGACACCGCCGCCGAGTGAATATCGGCAAAGGCGTTTTCCGACTCATCGAGCAGAATCAACAGCAGCGGAATGCCGAGCCCGGCGCCCGCCAGTGCCAGCAGCCAAATCCCCCATTTGCGCAGGATTTGCCGTACAAACGTCAGCGGGCCACTGACCGCCCAAGGGTGTGATCTCTAAGGGGCACTTGTTGTTTGGGAGATCGCTATCGCGGGCAAGCCCGCTCCCACAGGGGACCGGCTGTGGACACAAAAATTGTCTACAACTCGATCAACTGTGGGAGCCGGGCTTGCCCGCGATGACGGCCGTGCAGGCACCGCCGACTCGGGATCAGACCTTCTTGTAGAGCTGACTGCCTTCGCGCTTGAACCGCTCCGCCTGCTCGGCCAACCCCTTGGCCACGTCCACATCCACCGCTTCAATACGCTGGTTGGCCGCATACTCACGCACTTCGTGAGTCACCTTCATCGAACAGAATTTCGGCCCGCACATGGAGCAGAAATGCGCCACCTTGGCCGACTCCTTCGGCAGCGTTTCGTCGTGAAACGCCCGTGCGGTGTCCGGGTCCAGGCCGAGATTGAACTGGTCTTCCCAACGGAATTCGAAGCGCGCCTTGCTCAAGGCGTTATCGCGAATCTGCGCACCCGGATGGCCCTTGGCAAGGTCTGCGGCGTGTGCGGCGATCTTGTAGGTGATGATCCCGGTCTTCACATCATCCTTGTTCGGCAAACCCAGGTGTTCCTTGGGCGTGACGTAGCAGAGCATGGCGCATCCGAACCAGCCGATCATCGCCGCGCCGATACCTGAAGTGATGTGATCGTAGCCCGGCGCGATGTCGGTGGTCAGCGGGCCGAGGGTGTAGAACGGCGCCTCGTCGCAGCACTCCAGTTGCTTGTCCATGTTCTCCTTGATCAACTGCATCGGCACATGGCCGGGGCCTTCGATCATGGTCTGCACGTCGTGCTTCCAGGCGATCTTGGTCAACTCGCCCAGGGTTTCCAGCTCGCCGAATTGCGCAGCGTCGTTGGCATCGGCCACCGAACCCGGGCGCAGGCCGTCCCCCAGGGAGAAGCTGACGTCATAGGCCTTCATGATTTCGCAGATTTCTTCGAAATGCGTGTAGGCGAAGTTTTCCTTGTGGTGGGCCAGGCACCACTTGGCCATGATCGCGCCGCCACGGCTGACAATGCCGGTCACGCGGTTGGCAGTCAGCGGTACGTAACGCAGCAACACGCCGGCGTGGATGGTGAAATAGTCCACACCCTGCTCGGCTTGCTCGATCAGGGTGTCGCGGAACAACTCCCAGGTCAGATCCTCGGCCACGCCGTCGACTTTTTCCAGGGCCTGGTAGATCGGCACGGTGCCAATTGGTACGGGCGAGTTACGGATGATCCATTCGCGGGTTTCGTGAATATGTTTGCCGGTGGACAAGTCCATGATGTTGTCCGAACCCCAGCGGATACCCCAGGTCATTTTCGCCACTTCTTCTTCAATGGACGAACCCAAGGCGCTGTTGCCGATATTGCCGTTGATCTTCACCAGGAAGTTACGGCCGATGATCATCGGTTCCAGCTCGGTGTGGTTGATGTTGGCCGGGATAATTGCGCGGCCGCGGGCGATTTCTTCGCGCACGAATTCAGGCGTGATGATTTTCGGAATGCTGGCACCAAAGCTGTGCCCGGCATGTTGTTGCCTGAGCAGGCCGGCTGCACGGGCTTCTTCGAGTTTCATGTTTTCGCGGATGGCCACGTATTCCATCTCGGGCGTAATGATGCCTTTTCGTGCGTAGTGCATCTGGCTGACGTTGGCCCCGGCCTTCGCCCGACGCGGGTTTTGCAGGTGGGCAAAGCGCAGGTAGGCCAGGTCCGGGTTATCCAGGCGTTCCTGGCCGTATTTGGAACTCAGGCAGGACAACCGCTCGGTATCGCCCCGCTCTTCGATCCACGGCGAGCGCACATCAGCCAGGCCTTTGCGCACATCGATGATGACGTTGGGGTCGGTATAGGGGCCGGAGGTGTCGTAAACCACCACAGGGGCGTTGATTTCGCCGCCAAACTCGGTGGGGGTCACATCCAGGCTGATTTCCCGCATCGGTACGCGGATGTCGGGGCGCGAGCCCTGCACGTAGATTTTCTGCGAGCGGGTAAACGGCTGCACGGAGCCGGAGTCGACCTTGGCCGATTCACTCAGGTGCACAGTATTTTTTGGTTTTGTACTTTTTATCTCAGTGCTCATCACGGGCTCTCCAACTGATCCAGGCGGTGGATTTTTGTCGGAGCGAACCTGTGACGGATGGACGCACTGGAATCAGTGCTGTGCTTGGCGCACGAGGGCTGTTCGATTGTCGAACAACATCCCGGACGAAGCACAAGAGGACTCGCCGGGTGACGAGAAATCTTGTTCCCTACGCAGGCGCTAACCTGATCAGGTTCAACGGGATCCGGTATTTACCGATCTCAGCCTTCCAACAAGGCACCCCGACAAGAACGCGGCCAGTCTAGACCATGGCGTGGGCAAATTGCCAATAGCGGTGCATTCAGCGTGATGAATGGCGTGATCGTGGGATTGTTGTGCGCAGGTCCGGCAACTACACTCGGGCACTGCTTCAAGGCTTGACGCCAGGAATGGCCAGCCTTAGCCTTGAGCGCTAAATTATTGCCGTAATATTTAAATTAGGGATCGCCTCATGCTGCGCAAACTTTCACTGGCTCTTGCCGTGTCTTGTGCGACCAACGGACTGGTCTGGGCAGCTGAAGCGCCCTTGTCCACCAACACCGATCTGGTCAGCGTTTATCAGGAAGCGGCGAGCAACAACGCCGACCTGGCCGCTGCCCGCGCTCAATATGGCGCGCAAAAAGAGGTGGTGCCCCAGGCGCGCGCAGGCTTGCTGCCGAACCTGTCGGCCGGCGCCGACAGTAACAATGTGCGCACCCAGATCGACCAGCCCGCCGCCACGGCCAACCGTGACGCCCACTCCTGGCGCGCTACCCTGAGCCAGCCGCTGTTCCGCGCCGATCGCTGGTTCCAGCTGCAAGCTGCCGAAGCCGTCAACGAGCAAGCCTCGCTGCAACTGTCGGCCAGTGAGCAGAACCTGATTTTGCAAAGTGCCGAGAGCTACTTCGCCGTGCTCCGTGCCCAGGACAACCTGGCGTCGACCAAGGCCGAAGAAAATGCCTTCAAGCGTCAGCTCGACCAGTCCAATGAGCGCTTCGATGTGGGCCTGTCGGACAAGACCGACGTGCTGCAATCCCAGGCCAGCTACGACACCGCCCGGGCCAACCGCATCGTGGCCCAGCGCCAGGTAGACGACGCTTTCGAAGCGCTGATTACCCTGACCAACCGCCAATACAACTCGATCCAGGGCATCGTCCATACGCTGCCGGTGCTGCCGCCGGCGCCGAACGACGCCAAGGCCTGGGTCGAAACCGCCGGGCGTCAGAACCTCAATCTGCTGGCCAGCAATTACGCCGTGACCGCCGCCGAAGAAACCCTCAGGCAGCGCAAGGCCGGCCACTTGCCGACACTCGATGCGGTCGCGCAATACGAAAAAGGCGACAACGACGCCCTGGGGTTCAGCAACCCGAATCAGTTGCCTATCCCGTACGGTGGCGATGTGTCGCAACGCACCATCGGCCTGCGTTTGAACATCCCGATCTACAGCGGCGGCCTCACCAGTTCGCAAGTGCGCGAATCCTATTCACGCCTCGACCAGTCCGAGCAACAGCGCGAGGGCCTGCGCCGCCAGGTGGTGGAAAACACCCGCAACCTGCACCGTGCAGTGAACACCGACGTGGAGCAGGTGCAGGCACGCCGCCAGTCGATCATTTCCAACCAGAGCGCGGTAGAAGCCACGGAAATCGGTTATCAGGTGGGCACGCGCAACATCGTCGATGTGCTGGACTCACAGCGCCAGTTGTATGCGTCAGTGCGTAACTACAACAACAGCCGCTACGACTACATCCTCGACAACCTGCGCTTGAAACAGGCCGCGGGCACCCTGAACCCAGGGGACCTGCAAGACCTGGCGCGCTACCTCAAGGCCGACTACAACCCGGACAAGGACTTCCTGCCGCCGGACCTGGCCAAGGCCGCTGCCGAACAGCTCAAGGCCCGCCCGGGCTATTAAGCTCACCGCATAACCAATGTGGGAGGGGGCTTGCTCCCGATAGCGCTGTGTCAGTCGCCCAATAGGTTGGCTGACCCACTGCCATCGGGAGCAAGCCCCCTCCCACATTTGATGGGCGCTGGGTCAGTGAGCGATCAATCTTTCCAAACCGTCCAAAAGGCGTTTTAACGCACCCTGGTTGGCCTGCATCACTTTCAACCCCGCCTGCGCCATCCTGCGCGCATCCTGCGGCAGTTCGAACAATTGGCGCACCGCTTCGGCCAAACCGTCTGCATCATCCACCTCTCGCAACGCCCCGGCGTCGCGCATCATCGTGCTGATTTCGAGGAAGTTGAACAGGTGCGGCCCCATGATCACAGGCTTACCCAAAGCCGCCGGCTCCAGCGGGTTGTGCCCGCCGGTCGGCACCAGGCTGCCGCCCACAAAGGCACTGTCGGCCAGGGCGTAGAGAAACAGCAGCTCACCCATGGTATCGCCGAGCAGCACCGAGGTTTGCTCGGTGACCGGCTCACCGCTGGAGCGACGCACCGTGGCAAACCCTTGTTGCACGCTAAGCTCGAACATCGGGTCGAAGCGCTCCTGGTGACGCGGCACCAGAATCAGCAACGCGTTGGGATAGCTCGCCAGCAATTGGCGATGGGCAGCCAACACCACTTCGTCTTCACCTTCATGGGTACTGGAGGCGATCCACACTGGCCGGTCGCTGGCGCCCCACTGTTCACGCAGGTCAGCGGCGCGGGCCGTCAATTGGGGGTCGATGGTCAGGTCGAATTTGATCGAGCCAGTCACCTCCACCGTTTCAGGCCGTGCGCCCAGACTGCGAAAGCGCTCCGCCTCGGTTTGCGTCTGCACGGCGAACAGGCTCATTTGCGCCAGCATCGGCGCCGTCAGCTTGGCAAACCGGGCGTAGCCCTTTGCCGAACGCGCCGACAAACGTGCATTGGCCAGCGCGACCGGGATACCGCGTTGAGCGCAGGCATGGATATGGTTGGGCCATAGCTCGGTTTCCATGATCACCGCCAGCTTGGGCTGCACACGGTCGAGAAAACGCTTGGCGGCGCAAGGCAAGTCGTAGGGCAAGTAGCAATGCTGGATGCGCGGCTCATTGGCGAACAACGCCTGGATACGCTCGGAACCGGTAGGCGTCATGCAGGTGACAGTGATCGGCAGTTGCGGATACCGCGCCAGCAAAGCGCGAATCATCGGCGCGGCGGCAATGCTTTCGCCCACCGAAACGGCGTGCACCCAGATGCCGCCGGGGCGCATCACCGGCAAGCCATAGGAAAACCGTTCGCCCACACGCTTGGCATAGGCCGGTGCCTTGCGCGCGCGCAGCCATAAACGTAAGGCCACCAACGGCAGCGCCAGGTAAAACAGACAGCTGTAGAGAGTTCTATTCATGGCGGCGGAGTTTATCGGCTTTTTCAGTCGATCGCCTGCAAGCACTCGGCAAATCGTTTGGCCAGGAAGCGAGCGGCGGGCCCCAGATGCTCATCGCGCCTCCATACCAGTTCCACGACCAGCGCCGGCGGTGTCCATTCGCTGGCTAACTCGACCATCTGTTGTTGGTAGGTCGGGTATTGCACGATGTGCCGAGGCAGCCAGGCCCAGCCCAGGCCGCTCATCAGCCATTCGGCCAATACGTAGAAGCTGTCGGCGCGCCACACCAGAGGGCTGGCCGCTTCGCTGCCGGGATAGACGCTGGTCTGGGTCGACATCAGCAACTGCCGATGCTGGGCCAAATGCTGGCAAGTCACGTAAGTTTCCTTGGCCAGCGCATGATTCACCCCGCATACCGTGACCATTTCCACACTGCCCACTACCCGCCGCTCAAGGGCCTCCGGGATTTGGTCGTGATAGAACAACAACCCAAGGTCCGCCTGGCGCTCCACCAGCTTGCGCGCCACATCGCCCTGGGCGGCGCTGGACAGCTGCACTTCCAGGAGCGGGTACTGCACCGCCAGCGCCTCCAGGCTGTCGAGCACTGGCTGAAACAACATCGCCTCATCCTGGGCCAGCCGCAGGCAGGCTTCCTCGCCGCGGGTGAGGGACAGCGCCCGGCCGTTAAGCCGCTCGCATTGGCGCAGCACTTCACGTGCTTCTTCCAGCAACACGCTGCCGGCTTCGGTCAGGCGTGGCTGGCGGCCGCTACTACGTTCAAACAGGCTGACGCCCAGGTCCGCCTCCAGCAGGGCGATGCCATTGCTGACCGCCGATTGCGCCTTGCGTTGCCCGCGCGCTACGGCAGAGAACGAACGCTGCTCGGCAACGCTGACAAACAGGCGCATCTGTTCCAGATCCCACTGCACGCTCATGGTTGAACCTATCTTGAATTCGGATAGGTAATGACTTTACCGCATCTGTTGAACCTCTAGAATGCCGACCTTATCAAACCAGCTTCACCTTGAGGATTGCCCCATGAACGCCGCCTACTGCTACCTGGCCATTGCCATTTGCTCGGAAGTGATCGCCACCGTCTCCATGAAAGCGGTCAAAGGCTTGAGCACACCGATCCCGCTGCTGCTGATGATCGCGGGTTATGGCGTAGCGTTCTGGATGCTCACCCTGGTGGTGCGCACCGTGCCCGTGGGCGTGGCTTACGCGGTCTGGGCAGGGCTGGGGATTGTGATGGTCAGTGTCGCGGCGCTGTTCATCTACGGGCAGAAGCTGGATGTGCCGGCGATGCTGGGCATGGGCCTGATCGTGCTGGGCGTGGTGGTGATTCAGCTGTTCTCGAAAACCGCCGGGCACTGACCGTCACTCAACAGCCTGTATACTGCGCCTCTTGTCTTGAACACTGAGGTCGCCGATGCCATCCGTTATTTCCACCGACGTTCTGATTGTCGGCGCCGGGGTTGCCGGGCTCTGGCTCAATGCGCGCCTGCGCCGCCAGGGGTTTTCCACGGTACTGGTAGAAAGCGCCAGCCTGGGCGGCGGGCAAAGCGTGAAGTCCCAGGGGATCATTCACGGCGGTGCGAAATACGCCCTGCATGGCGCCCTCACCGGCGCCTCCGAAGCCATTGCCGACATGCCGCGGCGCTGGCGTGAAGCCCTTGCGGGTGACGGTGAGCTGGATCTGTCTGGTGTGCGCGTGTTGTCCCAAGCGCATTATTTGTGGTCCCCGGGCACCCTCGCCGGCAACCTCACCAGCTTTTTTGCCAGCAAGGCCGTGCGCGGCCGCGTTGATCAGGTCAAGGGCGAAGAGCTGCCTGCTGCCCTGCAAGACCGCCGCTTCAAGGGCAAGGTCTATCGTCTGGCGGAGTTGGTAGTGGACGTACCGAGCCTGATCGAACGCCTGGCGCAACTGGCGGGTGACGGCTTGCTCGCAGGCCAGCACATCGAGCCGTTGCTGGACGGTAATACGCTGGTGGGCTTGAAGGTCGATGGCCGCGAGATCCGTGCCCAGCGCATCGTGCTGAGCGCCGGCGCCGGCACCGCTGACCTGCTCGCGGCCCTGGGCCTGAGCCAGCCGGCCATGCAAAAGCGCCCGTTGCATATGATCATCGCCAAAGGCCCGGGCCTGAAGCCGCTGTATGCCCATTGCCTGGGCGGCGGTACCAAGCCACGCATCACCGTAACCACCCACCCGGCCGCCGATGGCAACTGGGTGTGGTACCTGGGCGGGGATATCGCCGAGGCCGATGGCGTGGCGCGTACGCCTGACGAACAAATTGCCACCGCCCAGAAAGAGCTGGCGCACCTGCTGCCCTGGATCGACATGAGCCAGACCCGGTGGGCGACCCTGCGGGTGGAGCGCGCCGAGCCGCTGCAATCGGGGCTGAGCCGGCCCGACAACGCCTTTCTGGCCGAAGACGGCCGCCTGCTGGTCGGTTGGCCGACCAAACTGGCCCTGGCACCGGACTTCGCCGACCGCGTCCTCCACGCTCTGGAGCGAGACGGCATTCGCCCCGGCGCCAGCACCCCACTGCCCGAACTGCCAAAACCGGCTATCGGCCAACCCGCCTGGGAGCAACTGTTGCCATGAGCCTGCCAACCCTGCACGACCTGCATCGCCCGTTGGGCAGCACCGGCCTGCTGGTGTCGCCATTGGGACTGGGCACCGTCAAGCTGGGCCGCGACCAGGGGGTCAAATACCCCAGCGGCTTTCAGATTCCCGGCGACGACGAGGCGCGAATGCTGCTGCGCCAGGCTCGCGAGCTGGGCATCAACCTGATCGACACCGCCCCCGCCTACGGCATGAGTGAGGAACGCCTGGGCCCGTTGCTGCGTGGCCAGCGCAACGAGTGGGTGATTGTCAGCAAGGTCGGCGAAGAGTTTGCCGATGGCGTGTCCCGTCACGACTTCAGCGCGGCCCATACGCGAATGTCGATCGAACGCAGCCTGAAACGCCTTGAAACGGATTTTATCGATTTGGTGCTGGTGCACTCCGACGGTAACGACTTGCACATCCTCAACGACTGCGAGGTTTACCAGACCCTGGCCCAACTGAAGAAGGACGGCAAGATCGGCGGTTTCGGCTTCTCCGGCAAAACCGTCGAAGGCGGCATAAAGGCCCTGGAACAGGGCGATTGCGCGATGGTCACCTACAACCTCAATGAACAGGCCGAGAAAGCCGTGATCGATTACGCGACCACCCATGGCAAGGGCATACTGGTAAAAAAAGCCCTGGCCAGCGGTCACGTGTGCCTGGAGCCAGGAATGGATCCAATTCATGCCAGTTTCCAGCTGTTGTTTGCGCAAACGGGCGTCGCCAGTGCTATTGTCGGGACCATTAATCCGCTGCACCTGGCCCATAACGTGGCAACCGCTGCCCGAGTCATCCGTCAACTCTGATGCCGCCCACGCGGCCGACCCCGTCGCACAAAGGAGCCGACATGCCGCGTACGCTCATAAGAAAGAACCCCAGTAACTTCAAGACACTGCCGCTGCACGTAGAGGCCACCCCCGAAGGCCTGAGCTACCAGAGCGTCGGCATGCCGCTCAACTTTGCCCAGACCCTGCAACGGCGCAAGCCGGTGGAGGTGCCGGATGCCGAACGCTTCGCCCTGGAACTGGCGAACCTCGGCGTCTCGGTGCGCCTGACACTGCACTGGCAAAACAAGGATTACTGGGTGCTGGTGCGCCAGCGTCGTCAGGACCGCGGCGATGTGGTGCTCAAGCTGATCTCCGGCTACGTACCGGCCCATGAACTGAACCTGCCGCTGCACACCGCGATCCAGGAAATTGCCGAAGAGTGCCTGCTGGAGACGCCTGAAGGCTGGCTCGGCGGGCGCTTCAATGACACCTGGCTACCGGCGCCCTACTCCGCCGCCCTGCATTACCGCGAAGCCCTACCGTTTCGCCTGAGCCCCCTGTCCGGCGCCGCACGCCCGGTACGCTGCGCCACCACGCAACTGATCGAGCGCCCACGGGCCTATGTGCACCTGCCGACGGCATCGCTGCAATTGATTTATGACCTGCGCCTGGAAGTGCCAAAGGAAGCCAAGTCCCTCAGTTTGTTCCATGTGGATGAACGCCTGGAAGGTGACCAACTGGTGGCGCGCCTGGATCGTCAGCGTCCGGATCTGTACCTGATGCCATTGAAAGACGGCGAGCCGTTGGCCGAACTGTATACCGTCAAGAAAGATCAGCTGTACCCGGCCAGCACACGCGGTTTGTACCTGGCGGAAAGCTTTGCCCAGCAAGAGGGCTGGCTGGTGCGCGATGAGCGGATTCGCTGGAAGGATTGGCTGCGCCAGCAAGGCCTGGCAGAGCCGGAAAAGGACTCGAAACTCAAGCGCCTGACCGGCAAGGCGCGGCAGATGCTGCGCAAGATCGTGCCGAAGAAAAACATCAGGAGCTGATGCGCTAACCTTTCATTGAGGCGCGAGGAGGACGGTTCTGTCCACCTCGGCTCATGCAGGTAAAACCGTCAGCTGTTCAACAGGCGCTCCAGCCCCACTTTCAACGGGGTAGGCTCGGGCGGCGTGAAACTGGCCAACAACCGTTGGTTATTCGCCCTTGAATGCCGAATATCGCCCGAGCGCGCCGCTTCATATGTCACAGCAGGCAACGAGCCCAAGGCCTCTTCCAGCGCCTGCAGAACCTGCCTGAGGGTGGTGGTGCGGCTCCAGCCGACGTTAATGGCCCCCAAGGGAGCGTCTGGCACTTCAACGGCCTGCACCAGCACATTGACTAGATCTTCCACATACATGAAATCGCGGGTCTGCTCACCATCGCCGTACACGGTGATAGGCAAGCCACGCTGGGCACGCTCGCTAAAGATGCTGATCACGCCGGAGTACGGCGATGACGGATCCTGGCGGGGTCCGAAAATATTGAAGAAACGAAAAATCACCGGCTCCAGCCCATGCTGGCGGCGGTAAAAATCAAAATAGTACTCGCCAGCCAACTTGTCCGAAGCATAGGGCGTCAATGGGGCTTTAGCTGTCTGCTCGTCAATCGAAGCACCTTCACCATTGTTGCCATACACAGCTGCGCTGGAGGCAAATACCACACGCTTCACACCGGCCTTGCGCATACCTTCGCAGACATTCAAGGTGCCGACGAAATTGCTCTGATGGGTGCTGACGGGATCATCCACCGATGCTTGTACCGAAGCTACAGCCGCCAAGTGCACCACCGCCGTCACACCAACAAGGGCCCGCGCCACCTCTTCGGCATTGGCGACGTCACCTTCAAGCAGTTCGACTCGCTCGTTATCGAGCGGCAAATTGCTTCGCTTGCCAGTGGACAGGTTATCCAGCACGCGGACCCAATAGCCTCCAGCAAGCAGCGCATCAACCAAATGTGAGCCGATGAAGCCAGCGCCGCCAGTGATCAGAACCCACTTTTTAGTATCAATCATTATTACGGATCTTCTCGACGATAGCGGTGGTTGAGCTGTTTTCAACTAGGCCCAGCACTTTGACCTTACCGCCGTAGGCGCTGACGATATCCGCCCCCACGACCTGGTCGACGGTATAGTCACCACCCTTTACCAGCACGTCAGGCTTGACCTGGGCCAGCAGATTTTGCGGAGTATCCTCGGAGAAGCTGATCACCCAGTCCACCGCGCCCAGGCCCGCCAGCACCGCCATGCGCCGGTCAACACTGTTGATCGGACGGCCCGGCCCCTTCAGGCGGCTAACCGAAGCATCATCGTTGACCGCGACGATCAAGCGATCGCCTTGGGCACTCGCCTGCTCCAGGTAGGTCACATGCCCGGCGTGCAGGATGTCAAAGCAACCGTTGGTGAACACAATGCTTTCGTTATGGGCACGTGCATCGTCAATCGCCAGCAGCAACTGCTCCAGGCCCAGCACGCCGCGCTCCGAGCCTTCGGAGCGCTGAATCGCACGGCGCAACTCCGGTGCGCTGATGGCCGCGGTACCCAGCTTGCCCACCACAATGCCCGCCGCCAGGTTGGCCAGGGCCACGGCGTGGGGCAGTTCCTCACCGGCCGCGATAGACGCCGCCAGGGTGGAAATCACGGTGTCACCGGCACCGGTAACGTCGAACACTTCACGGGCCCGCGCCGGCAGGTGCATGGCCGGATGGTCAGGTCGCAGCAGGGTCATACCGTGTTCGCCACGGGTCACCAGCAAGGCGCCCAGATCAAGCTCGGCCATCAGCGCCGCGCCCTTGCTCACCAGTTCGTGCTCATCGGCACAACCGCCGACGATGGTTTCGAACTCACTGAGGTTAGGCGTCAGCAGGCTGGCGCCTCGATACACCGAGAAATCCTTGCCCTTGGGATCGGCGAGTACCGGAATGTTGCGAGCCTTGGCGGCCTGGATCAGCACCTGGTGATTCTGCAAGGCGCCTTTGCCGTAGTCGGACAATACCAGCACCTTGATACCTTCGAGCAGCGCCTCGACCTGGTCGCCGAGGGCCAGGGCGTCGGTGGCGAAGGGCTCTTCAAAATCGATACGCAGCAATTGCTGGTGACGGCTCATGACCCGCAGCTTGACGATCGTCGGCTGATGGGCGATGCGCTGGAACAGTGCACGCACGCCGGCCCCCTGCAGGCTGTTGGCCAGGCTTTCGGCAGCTTCGTCGTCGCCGGTCACACCCACCAGGGAAGCCGGGGCACCGAGGGCGGCAATATTGAGAGCGACGTTGGCAGCGCCACCCGGGCGGTCTTCGATTTGCTCGACCTTGACGACCGGTACCGGAGCCTCAGGGGAAATCCGTGAGGTACCACCATGCCAGTAACGGTCGAGCATGACATCGCCGACCACCAAGACAGCGGCTTGATTGAATCGCGGCATGGACAACTTCATGGAGCAACCCACATACAAAATGAACAGGGGCGCGATATTAGCACAGGGTTTGCGGTCGCTTGCGCGCACTGCAGGCCAAATGTGGAAGGGGGCTTGCGCCCGATGGCGGTGTATCAGCTTGCACAAATGCCGGCTGATCCACCGCTATCGGAGGCAAGCCCCCTACATTAGCTCTGTGTCGCTGCTGGATCAGGTGATGTCAGCCGCTACTGGCGCATCCAGCCCCATGGCATGCAGGCGAGCGTAATAGCCGTTCTGCGCCAGCAACTCGCCGTGGGTGCCGCGCTCGACAATCCGCCCGTCATCCATAACCAGAATCAGGTCGGCTTTCTCGATAGTCGACAATCGGTGCGCGATCACCAAGGTCGTACGGCCTTGCATGACTTTGTCCAGTGCCGCCTGGATATGCCGCTCGGACTCGGTATCAAGGGCCGAAGTGGCCTCGTCGAGAATCAGCAGCGGCGCGTTCTTGAGCAAGGCGCGCGCAATCGCCAGGCGCTGACGCTGGCCGCCGGACAACAGCACGCCGTTCTCACCGACCTGGGTATCGAAGCCTTTGGGCAACTGGTCGATGAAGTCCTTGGCATTGGCATCCGCCGCCGCCGCTTCAACGTCGGCGCGGGGCGCACCGGCCAGGTCGCCGTAGGCGATGTTGTTGGTTACGGTGTCGCTGAACAGGGTCACGTGCTGGGTGACCTGAGCAATATGCTTGCGCAGGTTGAGCAGCTTGTAGTCTTCGATCTCTACGCCATCGAGCAGGATCTCACCGCTTTCATGGTGGTAGAAACGCGGGATCAGGCTGGCCAGGGTCGACTTGCCGCTGCCTGAACGGCCCACCAGAGCGATCATCTGCCCAGGCTCGGCGGTGAAGCTGATGTCTTTGAGCACATGGCGTTCGGTGCCTGGGTAGGTGAAGTTCAGATTGCGCACTTCCAGGCGGCCATTGACCTTGTCGCGCTCGATGGTGCCGTGGTCGACCTCAACGTCTTCGTCCAGCTGTTCAAAGATGCTCTCGGCGCCCGCAACACCTTTCTGGATGGTCGAACTGACCTCCGAGAGCTGACGGATCGGCTTGGGCAACAAGCCAGCCAGGGTGATGTAGGCCACCATGTCACCCGCCGAGGCATCGCCACGCAGATACAGGACCAGGAACATCAGCACGGCCATGGCGGAGTAGATCACCAACTGCAGCGCCGGGGTGTAGATCGCCCCGGTGCGAGTCATGCGCAGTTGCTTGTTGGTGTTGCTCTGGCTGGCCTTGAAAAAGCGCTTCTCTTCGTAGACTTCGCCACCAAAGCTGCGCACTACGCGGTAGCCCTGGATGGTTTCCGAGGCCACGTGGGTCACGTCGCCCATGGCCACCTGGATCTTCTTGCTCTGCTTGCGGAATTTCTTGCTGGCGGTGCTGACCATTACCGCAATCAACGGCAGGATCGCGATCATGACCAGCGTCAGGCGCCAGTTCATGTACAGCAGGGAGGCGAACAGGAAGATCACCGTCATGCCTTCGCGAATTACCACCTTGATGGCATCGGTTGCCGCACCCGTGACCATGGTCACGTTGAAGGTGATGCGGGAAATCAGGTGCCCGGAGTTGTGGTTATCGAAGTAACGGTTGGGCAGCGTCAACAAGTTGTTGAACAACTGCACCCGCAGGTCATGGACCAGCCCCAGGGAGACCTTGGCCAACAGATAGTTGCCCAGGAACGAACCCAGGCCCTGCCAGGCCGCGATCAGGATGATCAGCAGCGGCACCGCCTGCAGCAGTTGCAGATCGCGCAGGAAGGGTACGGTGGGGAACAACACGGCTTCCGGATTGGAAAGGCCGTCTACAAAGTACTTGAGGATGTAACCCAGCATCGGTTGGGTCGACGCGAAAATCAGAAATCCAAGGATACTCAACGCGAACAAGCCCATGTAGGGCTTAACGTAACTGAGCAGGCGGAAGTATATTTTCAAGCTCGAAGGGCTTGCGCTCGGACTGGAGTCGGTCATATCACGCGGCGTTTTGAAAAAGGAGGCTGACTTTAGCACAGCTTCTCTGTTGTACTTGCACCCGGTATACCCGCGGCCCGGTTGGATCTGACCGGCGACATTACATAGCCACTAGCTTAAGATGGTTGGCTTTCTATTTGTGGAATGGCTCTACTGTATGCACTCCAAGCGCCTTATCTATGGCTCAAACCGCGTTTTCGACTTCCTGGTCCTTTGGATTTTACCTGTTGGCTTGCTGCTGCTCCTGAGTGCACTTTTCTTCGTCGGCAATCGTAATGTCCTGCACCGGATCGTCTACATCCTGTTCAGCGTACCGACCTTGTTTTTACTGTGCATGCGCCCCCGGGAGCTCAGGGATCTGCTACGAGAGCCCCTGGCTATCGCCTTTCTAGCCTTTTCCGCCTGGGCCTTGGCCAGCCTGCTCTGGAGCCCTGAGCCCAGTTCCGATACCGACCTTTTCAAGCGGCCGCTCAATACCTTCATGCTGTTTGGCGGCTGCGGGCTCCTGCTGCATTACCGTAATGAACTGTTCAAGCCGATCTTCTTTGGTGCCGCCGTCATTGCGCTGGTGGTAAGCCTGTGCAACCTGGTGGTGTTCGTCAAATCATTCCAGCCCGGCATGCGCATGATCGGCGGCCTTGGCGCCCTCGACAACCCGTTGCTCAGTTCGCACCTTTTTGGTTTTTTCACTGTGTATTGGCTGTACGCCTGCATGACCACCCAGCGCTTGAAGGTATTGTGGTTCAGCGTACCGGCCCTGGCGATCATGACGGCGGCGGTGCTGGCGACCGGCTCACGCACGCCGCTGGTGGCGTTGACGCTGGCGATCCTGTGGATGAGCTTTGTCAGCCGCAACCGCCGCTCGGCATTGCTTCTCGGCGGTATGGTCCTGGGTGCCGTCGCGCTCCTGGTGCTCTACCCCGAATCGATCACTGAACGAGGCAGCTCATTCCGCCTTGAACTGTGGAGCATGTCGTTGCGGCTTATCGCCGAACACCCGTGGATCGGTCACAGTTACGACTCCGAACTGTTCCTGACCCTGGCAGATGGCGACCAACTGCGCGAACCCCACAGCTTTGCGCTCGGGGTGCTCTACTACGTCGGTATCATCGGCTTTATTCCGTGGATCTTCATGCTCGGGTGGGGCCTGTATAAGGGCCTGAAGGAGCGCGCGCAGCCGTTGTTCATCCTGGCATCGTCGCTGCTGGCCTATGGCATCGGCGCTGGCCTGACCGAAGGCGGCGGCATTCTGTCGCGGCCCAAGGAACATTGGTTCGTACTCTGGATTCCGTTGGCAATTATCACAGGTCTGAGCCTCGCCCAGCGCCACCGCAGCCTGCTGCGCATGCCGGTACAGAACATCAAGGCCCCGGCTTTCGAGCAGCTGTGCAGCAACGCCCATGTCATTGAAGCCGATGGCCTGGGCCCCAAAGTACTGCGCCTGCAAGACGGTAATTTCCTCAAGGTGTTCCGCCCCCGCCGCTGGTACACCTCAGGCAGCTTCAACCCTTACTCCGAGCGCTTTGCCAGCAACAGCGAGCAACTGCGTACCCTGGGCATTCCAACGCCACAAATCCTCGGGCTCTATCGCCTGAGCGATGCCAGCAGCGCCGTGACCTACACCCCACTGCCCGGCTTGACTCTGCGCCAGGCGTTGCAAAGCCTAGACAGCAGCCTGCGCGAATCACTGGTGGAGCGTTTTGGCCGGTTCATGGCGCAGTTGCACGAGCGAGGGGTGTACTTTCGCTCGTTGCACCTGGGCAATGTGTTGTTGATGGACGATGGCGAGTTCGGCCTGATCGACATCGCTGACCTGCGCATCTACCCCTCTTCACTGCGTTATGCGCTGCGCCAACGTAACCTGCGTCACATGCAGCGCTACCCACAAGACCGCAACTGGCTATTCGAAACGCATTTCGAACAACTGGTCAAAGGGTATGCCTCGGTGGCAAGCCCGGCCGCCACTGCGAAAATCCGCGAGCAGGTACAGGGCCTGTAGCAGGAGGGATGGCGCCGTTTCAGTTCCTGAGCGGCGCCAGATACAACCTCACCAACCCACGCAAGGTCTTGCGCCCCCAGAACTTCAACGGGATCTGCTTGAGAATCTCGCGCGCCAACGGGCGGTCGCGGTCGGCGGTCTTGAGGAACATTGAGTTCAGGAAGTTGTAGCGCACCTGATCATAGGCCGGGTGATCGCTGAACAATGCGTAAGTCTTGAGAATGTTCTGGATCATGTAACGGTGGTTCTTGTACGTGTTGGTAGCGTGCTGGCGATATTTGGCCATCACCACACCCAAAGCGTCGATGGTATAGCCCGCCGCCGTGATCTTCAGCTGGATCAGCAAGTCCTCCAGGGGAATCTGCGGGTCGAACCCGCCGACCTCCTCCAGTACGTCGCGACGAATCAGCATGGTCGGCGCCGGCGGAAAGGGCTTGCGGTCCAGGAATATATCGTCGAAGTCGAGGCTGCGAAACGGCACGTCGCGACGTTGCTTCTTCTCCGGGTGCAGGTTGCCGTCACCGTCGATCAGCTCGATATTGCCGGCGCACATGCCCACCTTCGGCTTGCCCTCCATGTACGCAACCTGAGTGGCGAGACGGTCTGGCAACATGATGTCATCCGAACCGAACGGCGCGATCAGGCTACCCTTGGCACGAGCGATCGCACCGTTCAAGGTGGCGCTGAGGCCTTGGTTCTGCTGCACCTGGAAATCAAAGCCGTGCTCGGCCTGCAAGCGCTGGATGCGTTCGACGCTGTCATCCTTGGAACCGTCATCCACCACCAACAGTTCGATATTGGGGTAGGTCTGCCCCAGCACGCTGAGGATGCTCTGTTCGATGTACTGGCCATGGTTATAGGAGGCGATGATCACCGAGACCAGGGGCTGTTGCTGATTCATGCTCTACCTACTTCACGCAAACCGGTTTCAATCAGGGTCAGGTACTTGTGCTTGAACTCGTCAAGGGTGTGGTTGGCCTCCAGATAGCGGAACACCTCTTCACCCTTTTCGCGCAGCTGTTCATCGCTCAGTGCCAGATAAGTATCCAGGGCTGCAGCCAACTGCTCGACGTTGCCCGGGTCATGGGACAACCCACCCGCGCCCTGCACCAGGGGCAGCATTGCCGGTCCGTTGGAGGCAATCACCGGCAGATGGCCGCTCATGCCTTCCAGCAGCGCCAGGCCCAGGCCCTCGAATAGCGACGGCATGGTCCAGATGTCGAAGCCGCGCACGTACTTCATGCCGTCTTCGCGAAAGCCCAGTAAGTGCGCACGACCGTTCAGGCCCAGGCGTTCGATATCGGCACGCAAATCGGCTTCGGCGCGCCCGGAACCAATGATGCCCACCTGCGCCTCAGGGTATTTATCCTTGAGCGTGGCGAAGGCCTGCAGCAGATGAGTATGGCCCTTGATCGGCACCAGGCGGCCCAGAGCGCCGATCATCCGTGCTTCCATTGGCAGGCCCAGGGCCTTGCGTGCGTCCTCACGGGACAGTTGCAAGGCTTCTGCCTGGGGAATGTCGATGGCGTTGGTGACGTAGCTGGTGTTTTCACGGGTGAACCCACAGTTGAGGTCCACCAGGTAGTCCTTCACCGCTTCCGACACGCCGACAAAACGCCAGGCCGGGCTGACCCAGCGCTGGGTCTGACGCCGACGGTAACCACGGGCATATTCGCCAAAACCGTGGGAGATACCGATGCACAGAGGGATTTTCAACCAGCGATTGAGCGACAGCATCATGTTCACCGATTTGAAGCGGTTACAAATGACCACATCGAACTTCTGCTCGCGGCAATACTTGTAGATCTGCCACATGGCGCCAAAACGAATGCCCTTGAGAGACTTCTCCGGCAGCTCGAAATAGTGGGAATGCTCAGCCACGCTCAGGGGCTGGCCGGGCAGCGGACGACCGCTTAGAAACCCGGAGGTCACCTCGAAACGTTCAGGCGGCAGGGATTTGACGATTTGCTCACCCAGGTCGGCGAAGTCATGGGTCTTGACGTTGTAGTCCGGCTGTAACTGCAAAACCTTGAAACGCGGCTTCATAACTCTCCATGCAGCGATCTGGCTACGGGCGCACGGCCCGGTAAAATGGGCGGCAGACCCACGCTGGCCTGCCTTCGAGAGGGTTTCAGTCCTGCTTAAGGACCCACAACAGCTCGTGACGACGCACGGCTTTGCGAAAGAATTCGTTCTCGCCGTAAGGCGATGGACTACGTCCGGCCAGCACTTGCTGCAACCACTTGCGCACCCGGCGCTTGAGCGGCGCGCGCGGCTGCAAGTCGTGCATCATGCCCAGGGCCATGGCCTTGTCCTGCTGCTGGCTCAAGGTGAGTGCAAAGCTGCACGGCACCATCTCGGGCGATGAATCGAAACGTGGCGGCAGCGCCATCCCAGCACCGGAGTCACCCATGGGCCAGCGGTCATTATCATGCAGGTGGTTGGCATAACCGAGCAACGTGTCGGGCTGCCACTCCAGGCCCTGCAGAGCTTCAAGCACCGCCGCATGGGCGCAGATGTGGTCAGCGTGGGGGTCCAGCAATGGCGTGGGCAACACGATCACCTGAGGGCGCGCCTTGAGCAGCAGTGCGCGCAGGTCGGCGATCAGGTTGTGCCAGGTCGGTGCGCCATCTGCATCACCCGGCAGGGCAAAGCCGTTGAACTGGCGAAATAGCCGCGTGTCGGCCAAATCCGCTTCGCGCGACGCCTGAGGCTGGTCCGGCGCAGCCTGCATAGCCTGCAATTGCATGCAGAAGTAACCCAACTGCACGCATTGTGCTTCGGGCACCCCGGCCCAACGCGGCACGGCAACGCTGTCCCAGGCACGCAAGCGGCCCTTGAGGCGTGATGCTTGGGCCTTGGGCAAACCCATCTGCTGATAGTGCTCGGCTTCAATCTCCCCGGCGGTCAGGGTCACGATCCAGCTTTCAGCCGCTTGACTGTAAAGGCTGAACGCGGCCAGCTCGGCATCGTCGGCGTGAGGAGCGATCACCATCACACGTTGCTGGCGATAGTCCGGTTGGTGGAAACGCCACAGAATCGGCTGCCCCTTGATCCGGCAAAAGCGCCCGCGCAAGCTGATGTTGCCCGCCGCCAGTGCTTGTGCAGCGCCGGTCAGGTTGAGATAGCGACGCCCGTTGACGCCACGTTCAAAGGTTTGGCGGTCCGCTGAGTCAAGGCCCAACAGGTCCACCGCCGGGTCTAGGAAGCGCCCCAGCCACGAACTTTTCAACTCAACGCCAATAATCAGGGTTTCATCGTTCGCCAGCGGCGCATCCAGCAACAGCCGCCCCGACTCCAGGCGCAAACCGGGCTGCTCGCTGCCGGCTGGGAATGCGTACTCATAGTGGTCGCTGGGCGAGTAGAACAGGTGATCGGCAAACCACGCTTCATGGGCCGCCCATAGCAATACCGCCAACATCGGCGGCAGCCACCAGGCCACCATTACACCGGTGGCAACCAGCACCACCAAGCCGATCAACAGCGCAATGCGCTTGTTGCGCCGATGGCGCTTGAGCAGTTGCTGTTTGCGACTCATACGCTGAACACCGGCACCGGGTTGCACCAGCGCTCCTTATACTCACGGTCGGAACGACCGAAGGAAAAGCGCAGCGACTTGTTCGCCGCCCGCGCCTGCTCCCAGGCGCTTTGGGTATTGAGGAAACTCAACACGCTGCCAGGGCTGAACGCGCGGGTTTGCGGGTCGACGCCGCCGTTGACGTACTCGGCGCTGAACCATTCATTGGACTGCACCTGATACACCAATTGCACCGCAATC
The DNA here is from genome assembly GCF_020790195.1 of Pseudomonas sp. HN8-3. NCBI lineage: Bacteria > Pseudomonadati > Pseudomonadota > Gammaproteobacteria > Pseudomonadales > Pseudomonadaceae > Pseudomonas > Pseudomonas sp. HN8-3. The sequence goes on along the minus strand of NZ_CP086206.1, from coordinate 537,441 downwards.
GCGGCGTCATTGAGAAACAGCACCGAGCCGAACACAAACTCCTTGAGCAGCTCCAGCACCTCGGCCAAACGCGCCGCACCAGCCGCCGGGAACCCCCAGCGACGCTGGAACAGATCGCAATAAATCGCCGCCAGCTCCACGCTGGAGAACTCACTGACCGCCCGCACCACGCCGCCCGCTTCTTCCAGCAAACGCAATTCACGTCGTTGGTTGTAGCGAAACTTCTTCGACAGCTCTTCGGGCGTGCGCGCCATGGCCAATTGCTCGGCCTGGGGCTTGAGGGTACTGACGCGCCCTTCGTTAAGAGCCGACAGGTAGCGCGCCCGGTGGCGCAGCGGCAACTGAGCATCGGCGGCAATGGGCAGGATGACCTCGGCATTGCCCAGGTCAAACAGGCCTTTCTTGCCGGTGCGCTTGAGCACGTCCTTGGAGAGAGCCAGATCGCGCCCCCAGGTGGCTATCGCCCCCTTGAGTTCGCCACCTTGTTCCCAGCCCAGGTAGCGTACCGGAATCTGCGCCAGGCCAGCCAACCGCTCGATAACCTGCGGGTGGGTCGCCACGCTGCCGCCGTAACGCTGCCAGGCCTGGGCGTAAACCTCGGCCTCGACAGGCGCCCAGCCACGTTCACGCCAGCCCTGGAAGCGGTTCAGCATTTAAACCACGGCGTCATAAGGGTCCACGCCGTCTTTCACGACCAGGATGTCTTCCATGATCAGGTACTGCAGGTCCGAGCCGAAGAACATGTTCAGCGCGTCGGTCGGCGAGCAGATCATCGCCTCGCCACGACGGTTGAGCGAGGTGTTCAGGGACACACCGTTACCGGTCAGCACTTCCAGCTCTTTCATCATGTCGTAGTAGCGCGGGTTGTATTCGCGCTTGAGCACCTGGGCGCGGGACGTGCCATCTTCATGCACCACTTCAGGCACGCGGGTCTTCCACTCTTCCGACACTTCAAAGGTGAAGGTCATGAACGGCGCCGGGTGATCGACCTTGATCATCTGCGGGGCCACGGTGTCGAGCATCGACGGGCAGAAAGGCCTCCAGCGCTCGCGGAACTTGATCTGGTGGTTGATGCGGTCAGCCACGCCGGTGGCGCTTGGGCAGCCGATAATCGAACGCCCACCCAAGGCACGCGGGCCAAACTCCATGCGGCCCTGAAACCAGGCCACCGGGTTACCGTCGACCATGATCTTGGCGATGCGCTTGGGCATGTTTTCGATCTTGCGCCAGTTCGGCTTGCTCTCGTGCTTGGCGCAAGCGGCGATCACGTCTTCGTTGCTATAGGACGGGCCGAGGTACACGTGCTCCATCTTCTCCACCGGTACACCACGAGCGTGGGATACATAGGCGGCCGCGCCGACAGCCGTGCCGGCATCACCGGACGCCGGCTGCACGAACAACTCTTTCACGTCGTCGCGGGCAATGATCTTCTGGTTCAGCTTGACGTTCAGCGCACAGCCGCCGGCGAAGGCCAGCTTGCCGGTGTCCTTGAGGATGTCGCCCAGGTAATGGTCGATCATCTGCAAGGCCAGCTTCTCGAACAACGCCTGCATACTGGCGGCGTAGTGGATGTACGGCTCGTCGGCAATGTCGCCTTCGCGCTTGGGGCCCAGCCACTCAATCAGTTTTGGCGAGAAGTAGAAACCCTTGCCCTTCTCTTTGTAGCGACGCAGGCCGATGACGTTGGCGTAGTCGGTGTTGATCACCAGCTCGCCGTTTTCAAAGGACGCCAAACGCGAGAAATCGTACTTGCTGGCATCACCGTACGGCGCCATGCCCATGACCTTGAACTCACCGTCGAGCATCTCGAAACCGAGGAACTCGGTGATCGCACCGTACAGGCCGCCGAGAGAATCCGGGTCGTAGAATTCCTTGATCTTGTGGATCTTGCCGTTTTCGCCATAGCCGAAGAACGTGGTGGCGTACTCACCCTTGCCGTCGATGCCCAGGATCGCGGTTTTTTCCTGGAAACCCGAGCAGTGGTAGGCGCTGGAAGCGTGGGCCAGGTGGTGTTCAACCGGTTCGATCTTGATTTTCTTCGGATCGAAGCCCAGTTGTTCCAGGCACCAGACAATCTTGTTGCGATAGCGCTTGTAGCGACGGTTACCCATCAGGATCGCGTCGAGGGCGCGGTCCGGGGCGTACCAGTAGCGCTTGGCGTAGTGCCAGCGTGCCTCGCCGAACAGGCTGATCGGGGCGAATGGGATCGCCACCACGTCAACGTCCGAAGGCTTGATGCCAGCCTGTTCCAGGCAGAACTTCGCCGACTCGTAGGGCATGCGGTTCTTTGCATGTTTGTCGCGTACGAAGCGCTCTTCTTCGGCGGCCGCAATCAGCTTGCCGTCGATATACAGGGCTGCGGAAGGATCATGGCTAAGGGCGCCGGACAGGCCAAGAATCGTCAATGCCACTGGGGTCTAGCCTCTTTTAGTCTGCATGCAGGCGCATCGCGCCTGAAAAAAGTGTGCTTCCCGCCCGGGCGGGAAACAGCTAAAGGGCGGGATTATAGCTTAAAAGCAGTAGGAAGCTGTTAGCGCAGCTCGATGCTACCGTCGGCGCTTTGGCGGTAGATGGTGTAGGGCAAGACGAGCGTGTCCAGCACCGCGGAAACCGGCGCATCCAGAATGACCCATGGAATCCCGTTCAACGAGAGCCCACCCGCAGAGTTGGGAGGCCCATGCAAGACGCAGAGGTCATAAGCTACGCCACTGTAGATTCGCGAAACGGACTGACAGTAGGTTTTCTTGCCCTTGAGGTCACGAACAGTAACGTCATCGCCACGCAGCACGGTGGTCGCCGTGCCGCAGCCTGCAACGATCAACGACATTCCCAGCAACATCAGCAAGCGCAGGATAGGAGTCCACATAGTTGATTCTTCTTTTCGTTTGATAAAGATCGAAAACCTAGCACCACAAAACCAAGACTTCAGGCTTGCGCAGTCGACGCTAAGCGTAGGAAGCGTCCCAATGCGCCAGGCGGTAAGGAGTTCGGCAAATCAGAGGACGAGTCGTTAAACTTGTCACATTTGCACTTACACCCTTACTTGCGTGCGCTACCCACTCGGCCTTTTCATGACTCCTTCTGCTCCAACCTGCCTTGCCTTACTGCTGGGCCTGTGCAACACCGCCCAAGCCGACAATGCGCCCCTGATCCTGGATCCCAGCGTGGTCACCGGCTCGCGCAGCGCCAGCCCGACGTTCGACCTGCCGTATTCGGTAGACGGCATTAATCGTGAACAAATCAGCAACGGCCAACTGGGCATCAACGCCTCCGAAGCCCTGTCCCGCGTGCCCGGCCTGGTGGTGCAGAACCGCCAGAACTATGCACAGGACTTGCAGATCTCGTCCCGCGGCTTCGGCGCCCGTTCGGCGTTTGGCGTACGAGGCATCAAGCTGATCGCCGATGGCATCCCCGCCAGCACCCCCGACGGCCAGGGCCAGGCCGCAACGTTCAACCTCGACACTGCCGAGCGCATCGAAGTGCTGCGCGGCCCGGCGGCGACTCTGTATGGCAGTAACGCCGGCGGTGTGATCCAAATGTTCTCCCGCGACGGCGAAGGCCCACCGCGCATCGGCGCAGAAACGCTGGTGGGCAGCGACGGGCTGAACAAGAACCACCTTAGCGCGGAAGGCGCGGCGAATGGTGCCGGGTTCGTGCTCGATGCCTCACGCATGGACACCAACGGCTACCGCGACCACAGCAGCGCCCGGCGCGACCAGACCTTCGCCAAGCTCAACTTCCAGCCGGATGACGACAGCAAGCTGGCATTGATCTACAGCAGCCTGGAGCAGAACGGTACGCAGGATCCGCTGGGGCAGACCTGGACAGCGTACAAGGCCGATCCGCGTTCGGTAAGCGCCAACGCGCTAACCTATAACACGCGTAAAAGCATCGATCACCAGCAATTGGGAATGAACTACGAGCGCTACATCGGCAATGCGACGTTGCAGGTCAATGCGTATACCGGGCGCCGCAGTGTGATTCAGTACCTGTCGATCCCAAAAGGCACACCCGCCAACGAACGTGGCGGCGGCGTGGTGCAATTCGACCGCAAGTTCTACGGTGGCAGCGTGCGCTGGATGCAGCCCATCGACAGTGCGCCCGGCGACTTGATGATCATCACTGGCCTGGACTTCGACCAAAGCGAAGACAGCCGCCACGGTTATCAGAACTACAGGGGCAACACCCTCGGCGTGAAAGGCCAACTACGCCGCGACGAAATCGACACGGCTCGTAGCCTCGATCCGTATATCCAGGCCAACTGGGCCCTCGACCGCTGGACCCTGCAAGCCGGTGTCCGGCACAGCACCATGCAGATGGACGTCGATGATCAATTCCTGAGCAATGGCGATGCCAGTGGTAACAAGACCTACCAGAAAAACACGCCTTCGATGAGCGTGATGTATGCATTCACGCCCGACCTGCACGGCTATATCAGTGCAGGCAAGGGCTTTGAAACCCCGACCCAGGCCGAGCTGGCCTATGCCCCGGGCAACGTCGAGGGCTTCAACTTCGGCTTGAAGCCGTCTGAAAGCACTCAGTATGAAATAGGTGTGAAGGCGCAACTGAACAACACGCGGATCAACGCCGCCGTTTTTCAAATCACTACCGAGGACGAACTGGTGGTGCAGCAATCCATCGGTGGCCGTACCAGCTACCAGAACGCCGGTCGCACACTACGTCGCGGCTTCGAACTGGGTGTTGAAAGCCAACTGAACGAGCACTGGAGCACCAGCCTCGCCTATACCCGCCTCCAAGCCACCTACGACAGCGACTTCGCCAGCGGCGCCAACACCATCGACAAGGGCAACTACCTCCCCGGCGTCCCCCAAACCACCCTGTTCGCCGAACTGAACTGGAAGCCACGGGACTGGGTCAGCACGGCCATCGAAGGTATGTACCGCAGCAAAGTCTATGTCGAAGACACCAATAGCCAACATGCCGCACCGGGCTACAGCGTCTTCAACTGGCGGGCACGGTTTGAGCAGAAGGTGGAACACTGGACCTTTCACCAGACCTTGCGCCTGGATAACCTGCTGGATCGTCAATATGTGGGGTCGGTGATTGTGGGTGACGGCAACGGGCGCTACTACGAAGCAGCACCGGGGCGCTCGTGGTATGCGGGAGCAGGGGCTGAATATCAATTCTGATGTGGGAGGGGGCTTGCCCCCTTCCACATTTGGGTATCAGGCGCCCGCTTAAACCACGATGGTTTTAGGCAACCGCTGATCGATCAACTGATACAACGCACTGCCCTGCGGCCAATTGCGCATAAACCGCGCCCGGTCTTTAGCGTATGCCGGCGCAAAACTGGCAACAGAGCCGTGCTGACACATGGCATCCAGATCAATCATCGCCCAACGCCCGTCATTCCAGAACAGGTTATGGCCTTTGAAATCGCCATGACTGATGCGCTCGCCAATCAACTGGGTAAACAACTGTTCCAGTGCGAGCAGCTCGCTCTCAGGCGCATCGCCGTTTTCAACATACGGCGCAAAGCGCTCGATGATGTCCGGCCCCGGCAGAAACTCGGTGACCAGATACGCACGGCTGCGCAGCCATAAAAAGCGCTTCTCCAGCACCGCCAGTGGCTTGGGCGTAGCAAAGCCGAGAAACGCCAGGCGGTTACCCTCGCGCCAGGAATGCCAGGCTCGGCTCGGGCGCCAGAAGCGCTTGAGCCAGTGGGCAAAGCCTTTGATGTTGTAGCGCTTGATCACCAACGGCCGACCAGCCACTTCGACCTTGGCCACACTGGCCGCGCCGCCGGTCTTGTACAGGTGGCCCTGGTCGAGCAAGGCGTCTGCCTGTTCCAGCACCGGTAACATGGCCGTTTCTTCTTCGCGACGAATCGCACGCAAGCCAAAGGCGCCACGCACCACGCTGAACAGCGTGCATTCGCGGCCAGTCTTGTCCAGAAAGTCCTTCAAGCGCCAGGCGCTGACTTTGCGCACCTGCTTTTCCAGGGCTTGCAGCGGCAAGGCGTGCTCACCATTACCCAGCAGGTAGTACACCAATAATTCTTCGGTAAACGGCTCAAGGTTTTTCGGCAGCTGGGCGAAAAACACGCCGAGGTTTTCCAGCACGCGATTGCGCGACAACGGCTTACCCGCCTCCTCGACACAAATGCCTGCACCATCGATCAAGTACAGCTTGCCGTCCTGGCGCAGCAGGTTGTCCAGGTGCAGGTCTTCCTGCCACAGGCCTTTGGCATGCATTTGCGCAATCGCGCCCAATGCTTCGGCGAGCACGGCGGTTTGTTCGTCCGCCAACGGCGGCAGATGTTCGACGGCGTGCCACGCATCGGCCAGGCTTTGGGCGCCCTCGATAAACTCAAACAGCAGCCAGCCGCCCTCGCCGTCCTGCAAGCCATCGGCCAACAACAACGGTGTGGTCAGGCCTTGCTCAGCCAACAAACGCACACCCTTGAGTTCACGCTGAAAATGCCGCGCCGCCTTGCTGCCAACCAACAATTTGGCCAATACCGGGCGACCACGCCACACTGCCGCGCCCACGTAGCGCTGCCCGGGCAACACCCGCAGCAGGCTCAGCAGTTGCAACTGCCCCGAACCTGCCGCATCCGCCAGATCGATGGTCAACGGCAGGCTGGGGCTACGGCCGGCATTTTTCAGCTCGGATAAACGCATCAGCGGTTCTCCTTGTGGCTGCGGCGTGCGGTCAGGCGCTGGTGCCAAGTGGAGACCAGGTCGCTGTCCTCGGGCTGCTCAAGATACGCCGCCAGCAGCTGGCGCACCTGCGCGTCCGACCATTGGGGCGCGCGACGCAGCAGCGGTTCCAGGTCCTTGACCCGGTCACGCCAGCCAAACAGCAACGGACGGGTTTTTTCCAGGTCGATCAGCTGCGCGGCATAACCCTCAGCGGTGGCCTGCAGGAAAATATGCTTGGGGTAAAAACAGCCATGCACCTGCCCGACGCTGTGCAGATGACGCGCCAGCTTGCCGCACGCCGACAGGATCGCACTGTGCTGGGCGACGCTCAATTGCTGCCACTGCTCCAGCAACGAATCCAGGTCGTTCCAACCATCCAGAGCACGGGTAAGCAGCATTGCCCGGCGCTCGCCCTCGACCTTGCGCTCACCGAAGAACGCCGCCTGCAGAGCAGGGATTCCGAGCTTTCGATACAGGCTGATATTACGGAACTCGCGCGCAAAACTCGGCTCGCCAAGCGGCCGGTGCAAGGTGCGCGTCAGGTAGTTGCTCTGGCGCTTGAGGTAATAGCCCTGCCCTTCAAGCTCCAGGCGATACACACTGCTCCAGCCGCCGTGACTGGTATTGGGCTCGTCCACTGCGTCCAGTTGCTTGGCCCACAGGGCGTCAAACGTCGCCAGACCGTTGCGCTCAAGCAAGGCTCGGTCTTCGGCCGCCAGGAAGTCACTCATTCGCGTCCCTCAAAAAACTTCACCACGTGACGAATTCGCCGTTTGTCCGACGCCGACAAGTGCGTGCGCTGGCGGTATTGCAGGTAGAAACGCAGGCGCTGGGTGGCCGACAGGTGATATTTGGCGACCTTATCCAGGCAAGCCAAGTCCTTGGTGATGCGGTACTTGAGCCAGAAACCACGCCAGAAATCACCGTTGGGGCAATCGATCAGGTACAGGGTTCGTTGGTCGTCCACCAGCAGGTTGCGCCACTTCAAGTCGTTATGAGTGAAGCGGTGCTCATGCATGGTGCGCGTGTATTCGGCGAGCTGGCGGCTGATGCCATCGACCCACCGGGGGTCTTTCAGGCGTTCGTCATTGCGCTCGGCCAGCACTGACAAGTCTTCCGTCTTGGGCAGCTCGCGGGTAATCATCGCGCCCCGGTTATAAGCCAGGCCCTTGCGGTCCAGGCCCCAGGCGACGACATCAGCCGTCGGGATGCCCCACTTGGCGAAACGCTTGAGGTTCTGCCATTCGGATTTCACCCGCGGCCTGCCCAGGTAACGGCGCAAGCCTTTGCCGGCGCCCACGTAGCGCTTGACGTAATAATTGACCCCGCCGCGCTCGACCCGGATGACTTCCGACAGCGGGTCGCGGGTCAATCGCTCGCCTTGCAAGGCAAATACCGCCTCCAGGCTTCCAAAGTCATCCGCCAGGGCGGCATAGGCAGGTTCCAGGTTCCAACCCGCCATCAGAGCGCATCCCCGTATCGTTGCTTGCGCGCGTAAAGCTTGGCGGCCATGCGCTCAAGCTCAGACAGCAGCGCAGCTTGCTCCGCCAGGATCTGGCGCAACGGCTGCTGGAAGTACGTCTTGAGAAAGCGCAGCTTGTCGCGCTGGGTCAGGCCGATCTCCAATGCGGAGTAATACAGGCCGGCCAGGTCCTTGTTACGCCAGCGCAGTGGAGTCGTCGGACGCACCTGCGCACGGTGCAGGTCGATCACCGACAATTTCAGATTGTCGACGGTAATGGGCTGGTCCGTGTGCAACAGGAAATGGCAGAGGTAGCAGTCGCGATGGTTCACGCCACCGCGGTGCATCGCGCCGACGGTGCGCGCCAGCTCACGGGTCAAGGCGTGTTTGATGGCCGGCACGGGCGGTTGCTTGACCCAATCGAGGGTCAAGTCTTCCAGGCTGATAATCGGCGTCAGTTCCTGGGTAATGATGAACGAATGCTGGTCGGCCGGGTTGCTGCCTTTTTCGCCAAAGGCCACGGCGGTCATGGTCGGCACGCCCAGCGCTTGCAGGCGCTGGATCGCCAGCCACTCCAGGCCTGCGCCCAGTACCGGCAACTTGGCCGTGACCAGGTTCTTGAGGATTTCGCCCCAGCCAATGCCACGGTGAATCTTCACAAAGTAAGGCTGGCCTTCGACCACCGTACGCAACGTACGGCGAGCGGCCAGCTCGCGGAACACCTGGCCTTGCAGCTTCTCGACCTCGGCGAACGCATCGCGTCCGGCCCAGAGGGTCTTGAAGGGTTCGGCTAGAATCAACTTCATCGGTTTGGCTCCGCCAGAATCAGGTCCGCAGCGTACTGCGGCATGCTATAGAGGTCGGCCGTCTCGGCGAAGGCCAGACCATTGCGACTCCAGGTCGCACGCGCGTGTGGATCGTCGAGCATATCCACCAGGTACTGGTTGAGCTGGGCTTGCTCGAACGGCTCGTCCAACACCCGGCCGCTCTGGGCCTTGTCGATGTAGAACGCGTAGCCACACACCCGGCTCACCAGTACCGGGAGGCCGGCGACCACCGCTTCGACCAGCACCATGCCGGCCGCCTCGTTGTACGCAGGGTGAATCAGCAGGTCGGCGCCCAGCAGGAAACGCGGGATATCACTGCGGCCCTTGAAGAACTGCACCTGATCGCCCAGGCCCAATGCCGCACTCTGCAATTGGAATACCTTGGGGTCGTCCTGACCGATTACAAACAGTCGGGTGCGCTTCTTCAGCTTGGAAGGCAAGGCGGCCACGGCCTTGAGGCTGCGGTCGACGCCCTTGGTCTTGAAGCCCGAACCGATCTGCACCAGCAACAGGTCGTCCTCGGCCAGGCCGAACTCACGACGAAACTCAGCGCGGATTTCGGCCGCGTCAGGCGGAGCGCGCCGGTCGCGGGCAATGCCCGGCGGCAGCAAGTGGAAACGCTCGGCCTGGGTGCCGTAATACTGGGTGAACAACTTCTGCTGATGTTCGGACAGCACCATGATTTGGGTCTTGGCGTCCTTATCGAACACCGCGCGCTCGTATTCGGCGAAGTGCCGGTAGCGCCCGAACCAGCGGTACATGGGATTGCGCAGGTTTTGAGCCTTGTCTTCGAACACCCCGTCGGCGGCAAAATACACATCCAGCCCCGGCATCTTGTTGAAGCCCACCACGCGATCCACCGGCCGCTTGGCCAGGTCGGCCTGGATCCAGGCATACAGCTTTTCATTGCGACGGTGATTGACCAGCGCCTTGACCGGCGCCACCAGTACTTCGAAGCCGGGTGGGATGTCGCCTTCCCAGATCAGCGTATAGACACGAATCTTGTGGCCGCGCTGCTGGCACTCCAGGGCGATGCGCATGAAGTCGCGCTGCAAGCCACCGAAGGGAAAGTACTTGTACAGAACAAAAGCCAGTTGCATCAGTGCTGCTCCTCAGCCAGTAACAACGTGCTCAGCCGGCTTGCTACACGCTCAGGATTCAAGCGCGTGAAGCACAGGGGCGACTCACGCTTGATGTCGAACCGCCGCAGGTCGTCGGCGGTAGGTTGATAGGTACACTGCTTTTGCAGGCACCGCGCACACGGCCAGTCGCTGGCCAAATGGATCTGGCCCTTGCCGTAAGCGCCAGTAAGGCCCGGATTGGTGGGGCCGAACAGGGAAATGGTCGGCACATCCAGCGCTGCCGCCAGGTGACCGAGGCCGGTGTCCACCGCCACACAGGCGCGGGCGCCCGCCAACACGCCGGCCACGCCCGCCAGGTTGAGTTTGGGCAGCACTTCGGCGTTGGGCAGGCCTTGGGCCAGGCGCTCGGCCCGAGCCTTTTCGGCGGCGTTACCCCACGGCAATTTCACGTCCACGCCCAGGCGCCCCATGCGTTCGGCCAGCTCACGCCAATAGGCTTCGGGCCAGTGCTTGGTGTCCCAGGTAGTGCCGTGCAGCAGCAACACAAAGGGTTTTTTCGGCGGCAGGCCCAGCAGCTTTTCAACGCTCAGGCCATAGTCGCCCAAGCCTTTGGGCAGGTCGTAGCCCAGGGCCACGGCGAACAGTTGGCGCAAGCGCTCTACCGCGTGTTGCCCGCGGGCCACGGCCAGGCGTCGTGAATAAAAACGCGCAGCGATCGGCTCACGGGCCGAGTTTTTATCAAAGCCGGCCACTGGAGCACGCACATAGCGGGTCAGCCAGGCGCTTTTCAGCAGGCCCTGGGCGTCGATCACCAAGTCATACTTGGTCGACTGCACGGCCTGCTTGAAACGGCGCCACTCGCCGCTCTTGATGGTTTGCCAAAGGTTCTTGCGCCAGCGGCGAATCGCCACCGGGATCACCTTGTCCACCGCCGGGTGCCAGGTCGGGATTTCGGCAAAGCCTTCTTCCACCACCCAATCAAAGCGAATGCCGGGAATCGCCCGTGCTGCATCGGTCAACGCCGGCAAGGCATGGATCACATCGCCCAGGGATGAGGTCTTGACTACCAGTACCCGCAACTCAGTGAACCTCGACCACATCGCCCTGCAACCGCTGCAAGGCATCGGTTACCGGCTGCGGCAGCAATTGGCGCAGGCAGTTGTAGTGGCCGAAGCGGCAGGTGCGATCAAAACACGGGCTGCAATCCAGGCCCAGGCGCACCACTTCGACCTTGTCGGCCAAGGGCGGGGTGAAGCCTGGGGACGTGGAGCCGTACACCGCTACCAGCGGGCGGTTCAGCGCCGCCGCCACATGCATCAGGCCGGAGTCGTTGGACACCACCGAGTCGGCGCAGGACAACAAGTCGATAGCCTCGGCCAGGGACGTGTCGCCACTGAGGTTCACCGCCTCTTCGCGCAGGCCGGGAATCAGGCGCTGACGAATATCTTCACCTACCGAATGATCGTTCTTCGAACCGAACAGCCACACCTGCCAGCCTTCGCGGATCTTGGTCTCGGCGACCTTGGCGTAATGCTCCGACGGCCAGCGCTTGGACTCGCCAAACTCGGCGCCAGGGCACAAGGCCAGAACCGGCCGATCAAGGGTGAGGCCGAACTTGGCCAGCGCCGCATCGCGGGTCACCGGGTCGATCTGCAAGCTGGGCCGCGGGTACGGCGTGGGCAATTGCGTGCCGGGCTCGTAGGCCAGGGCCATGAAGCGCTCGATCATCAGCGGGTAGCGGGCTTTATCCAGGGTGCGTACGTCATTGAGCAGCACATAGCGAAACTCACCGCGCCAGCCGGTGCGCTTGGGGATGCCGGCAAAAAAAGGCACCAGCGCCGACTTGAGCGAGTTGGGCAACAGGATCGCCTGGTCGTACTGGCCGGCCATGGATTTGCCGATGCGTCGGCGGGTCGCCAGTTCCAGGGCACCGTGGCCGAGCGGAAAGCTCAAGGCCTTGCGCACCTCGGGCATGCGCTCCAGGATCGGCCGGCTCCACTCAGGGGCGAGCACGTCGATCTGGCAGTCTGGATAGCGCTGGCGCAGGCACTGGAAAAGTGTCTGTGCCATCACCATGTCACCGACCCAACTGGGCCCAACGATCAGAATATTCATGTAGTTTCCACAAACGATGCGGGGAGGCTTATGCCTCCCCGCCTCGATAATGACTGTAGATCGCGGCGCGCCAGGGAGCATCTTTATGTGGGAGCTGGCTTGCCTGCGATTGCATCACCTCGGTATCACTGATAAACCGAGGCGCCTGCATCGCGGGCAAGCCCGGCTCCCACATTAATCCGCATCCCATATAAAAATTGGCGTCGCCCAATCAGTCGAGTTTCAATTTAAGCCCAGCGCTTGCCAGATTCGCATCACCTGTCGCCGTTCGTCGGCAAACTGGTCCCCGGCGACCGTGCCGGCCTCGTTCTGCAAGGCCTGGCGGTGGGCGGCGGAGCGGTAGGCCTTATATACCTCACGCAGCAAATGGGCATCGGCGGCGGGCATCAGCCCGACCTGCTCAAGGCCCTCCAGAATGCGAATATTGTCGGTGTAGCGCAGCAACGATGGATGTTGCGCAGACCACGCCAAAGCCGCGTATTGCACCATAAATTCAATATCGACGATACCTCCGGCGTCCTGCTTGAGGTCGAACACCGCCGTGGCCTCGAAGGCATTGGCGCCCCTGCCGGCCGCCGTGGCCTTGGTACCCAGGTTATCGCGCATCTTGGTGCGCATCTCGCTGACCTCCTGGCGCAGCTTCGCCAAGTCCCGTTCACGCCCCAATACGTTGGCACGTACCTGCTCGAATGCATGGCCCACATCCTGGCTGCCCACCAGCACCCGTGCGCGGATGAGCGCCTGATGTTCCCAGGTCCAGGCTTCATTTTGTTGATAGCGATCGAAGGCGCCCAGGGAGCTCACCAGCAAGCCGGATGCGCCGGAAGGTCGCAGGCGCATGTCCACTTCATACAGCTGGCCGGAGTTGGTCTGGGTGGTCAGCAGGTGAATGATGCGCTGGCCCAGACGCGTGAAGAACTGCGCGCCGTCAATCGGCTTGGCGCCATCGGTCTCGGCCTGGGGGTCGCCATCGTGGATAAACACCAGATCCAGATCCGAACCATGCCCCAGTTCGATGCCGCCGACTTTCCCATAACCGACAATGATGAACCCAGGATCGCACAGGGTACCGTCCAGGCGCTGCGGCGCGCCGTGGCGGGCGACAGTCTGGCGCCAGGCCAGGGCCAGCACTTGCTCAAGAATGGCTTCGGCCAGCCAGGTGAGGTAGTCGCTGACTTTCATCAGCGGCAGGCTGCCAGCGATTTCCGAGGCCGCGACTCGCAGGCGGTGCGCCAATTTAAAGTGACGCAGGGCCTCCATTTGCTGTTCAAGGTCGTCCTCGGGAATGCGGGTGAGGCGCTCGCGCAGCTCGGCAGCCAGCTCCGGCGCCAGCGGCGGCTTGAACAGGCGGCCCTCGTTGAGCAGCTCATCGAGCAACAACGGGAAACGGGTGATCTGTTCGGCGATCCACGGGCTGGCGGCGCACAGGGTCAGCAGGCGACGCAGCGCATCCGGGTTCTCGGTGAGCAACACCAGATAGGCCGAACGCCGGGCGACGGCCTCCACCAACGGCAACACGCGCTCCAGCACCAGGTCCGGGTTGGCGTGCTCGACCGCCTGGGCCAGCAGGCGCGGAATGAATGCATCCAGACGCTCGCGCCCCAGCCGCTGCATGGCACGCAACTGCGGGCTGCCACGCAGGCCGGCCAAGGCCTTGAGGGCTTTGGGTGCATCGGTGAAACCGCCCTCGGCCAATTGACGGCATGCGGCGTCGTCATCCTGGGATTCCTCCCACAGCGGCAACCACTCACCACCGACGACCAATTCACTTTCTTCGCCTTCTTCTTCATCAGGGTCGGCAATCACTTGACGAAAGTGCCAGTCCACGCGGCCACGCCAGTACATCAGGCGTTCGTGGAACGCAGCCCAGTCGCTGAAGCCCAGCATGAAGGCGATACGCGCCTGATCTTCGGGATTGTGCGGCAGCATTTGGGTCTGGCGGTCGGCAATCGCCTGGATGGCGTGCTCGGTGTAGCGCAGGAATTCGTAGCCATTGCGCAGTTCGGTGATCACCGCAGCCGGCAGGTAACCCTGCCCCTCAAGCGTACCCAGCACGTTCAGCAGTGGGCGTTGTTGCAGGCTGAGGTCGCGGCCGCCATGAATCAGCTGGAACGCCTGGGCAATAAACTCCACCTCCCGAATGCCGCCTGAGCCCAGCTTGATGTTCTCGGCCATACCCTTGCGCCGTACTTCCTGCTGGATCAACTGCTTCATGGTGCGCAGCGCTTCGATGGCGGAAAAGTCCAGGTAGCGGCGGTAGACGAACGGGCGCAGCATATCGAGCAACTGCGCGCCGGCCACTTGATCACCGGCCACTACGCGCGCCTTGATCATGGCGTAGCGTTCCCAATCCCGGCCCTGATCCTGGTAGTACTGCTCCAACGCGTTGAAGCTGAGCACCAGCGCACCGGCCGAGCCGTAGGGACGCAGGCGCATATCCACACGGAAGACAAAACCGTCGACCGTCATAGGATCAAGGGCCTTGATCAATTTTTGACCAAGACGAATAAAGAATTCCTGATTGTCCAGGGAGCGCTTTACCCCCACCGTCTCGCCGCCTTCGGGGTAGGCAAAAATCAGGTCGATATCCGACGAGAGATTCAGCTCCACCGCACCGAGCTTGCCCATGCCGAGGATGACCATATGCTGCGCCTCACCGCTGCGCCGCCCGGTCGGCGTGCCGAACTGCGCGCAGTGGCGCTGGTACAGCCATTGGTAGGCCTGGTCGATGCTGGCGTCGGCCATGTCGGAAAGGTCGCGACAGGTTTGCACCAGGTCGGCCTGGCGCGTCAGGTCGCGCCAGATGATGCGCACCTGCTGGCGCGTGCGCTGGCGGCGCAGCACGCGGCCCAACTCATCTTCTGTTTCGGCCTGTTGCACGGCGCCGGCAATCTGGCTGCACAGCTCACCGGGCGCAAAGCTGCGGTCCAGCTCACCCCAGGCCACCAGTTCGAGCAACATCAAAGGGTCACGAACACTCTGTTCAATGACAAAATCACTGGCAGCGCACACGCGGGCGAAGTCGGCCCACCGTTGCGGCGTCCACGCAGAAAGGCCATGATCGTCGTCCAGCGCGGCCACCGCGTCACGAAATGACTGCTCGGCCCGCTGGGCATAAGGCAAGAGAATGGCCGGCAGTTCGGCCAGCGTTGGAAGGCTCATGGTCTATCCTTGATCGGCGTGTAATTGGCGTGTAGTTGTGAACGCAAGAGCCATGCTCGATGAAGGACTGTCGAACAAAAGTTAGAAATAGCTGAAATTAAATTAATCTTGGCAGGCAACATCAAACTTTCACCTTTTCTTGTTCGCAATAGACCAACAATAACGATTATGCTCACCAGCAAGACCGAGCCATACGCTCAGTCTTGTGTAGTTTTACTACTCGTATATACATTCGAAAGGCTGAAATGGCCGACGATTTGTAGTAAAACTACAGGACGCCGAAGCAACCTTCGGCCATCCAAGAATTTATGTCGTCTGCCCACAAGGCCAGTCGCAAACTTCAGGCAACCGATTCTGGTAGCCTTTCCGCCCTGGAGCAAGCCATGCAAGACCTCGATCCCGTCGAAACCCAGGAATGGCTGGACGCCCTGGAATCGGTTCTCGACAAAGAAGGCGAAGACCGTGCTCACTACCTGATGACCCGTATGGGCGAACTCGCGACCCGCAGCGGCTCGCAACTGCCTTACGCCATCACTACGCCATACCGCAACACCATCCCCGTTACCCACGAAGCACGCATGCCTGGCGACCTGTTCATGGAACGCCGCATTCGCTCGCTGGTACGTTGGAACGCCATGGCGATGGTAATGCGCACGAACTTGAAAGATTCGGACCTGGGCGGTCACATTTCCAGCTTCGCTTCCAGCGCCACCCTGTATGACATCGGCTTCAACTACTTCTTCCAGGCCCCGACCGACGAACACGGCGGCGACCTGATCTACTTCCAGGGCCACACCTCGCCAGGCGTCTACGCCCGTGCGTTCATGGAAGGTCGCATCAGCGAAGAACAAATGAACAACTTCCGCCAGGAAGTCGACGGTCAGGGCCTGTCGTCCTACCCGCACCCTTGGCTGATGCCTGATTTCTGGCAGTTCCCGACCGTTTCCATGGGTCTGGGCCCGATCCAGGCGATCTACCAGGCACGCTTCATGAAGTACCTGGAAGCCCGTGGCTTCATCCCGGAAGGCAAGCAGAAAGTCTGGTGCTTCCTGGGCGACGGCGAGTGCGACGAGCCGGAATCCCTGGGGGCCATTTCCCTGGCCGGCCGCGAGAAGCTCGACAACCTGATCTTCGTCATCAACTGCAACCTGCAGCGCCTCGACGGCCCGGTTCGCGGCAACGGCAAGATAATCCAGGAACTCGAAGGCGTGTTCCGTGGTGCTCAGTGGAACGTGACCAAGGTCATCTGGGGCCGTTTCTGGGACCCACTGCTGGCCAAGGACGTCGACGGCATCCTGCAACGTCGCATGGACGAAGTCATCGACGGCGAGTACCAGAACTACAAGGCCAAAGACGGCGCGTTCGTTCGCGAACACTTCTTCAACACGCCTGAACTCAAGGCGATGGTTGCCGACCTGTCCGACGACGAAATCTGGAAGCTCAACCGTGGCGGCCACGACCCGTACAAGGTCTACGCGGCGTACCACGAAGCGGTCAACCACAAAGAACAACCGACCGTCATCCTGGCCAAGACCATCAAGGGTTATGGCACCGGTGCCGGCGAAGCGAAGAACACCGCGCACAACACCAAGAAAGTCGATGTCGACAGCCTGAAGTTGTTCCGCGACCGCTTCGACATTCCGGTCAAGGACGAAGAGCTGGAGAACCTGCCGTTCTTCAAGCCTGAGCCAAACAGCGCCGAGGCCCGCTACCTGAGCGAGCGCCGCAGCGCACTGGGTGGCTTCGTGCCACAGCGCCGCGCCAACAGCTTCAGCGTACCGACGCCGGACCTGAGCACCCTCAAGGCCATCCTTGACGGCTCGGGCGACCGTGAAATCTCCACCACCATGGCCTTCGTGCGCATCCTCGCGCAATTGGTCAAGGACAAGGACATCGGCCCGCGCATCGTCCCGATCATCCCGGACGAAGCCCGTACCTTTGGTATGGAAGGCATGTTCCGCCAGTTGGGCATCTACTCCTCCGTCGGCCAGCTCTACGAGCCAGTCGATAAAGACCAGGTGATGTTCTACAAGGAAGACAAGAAGGGCCAGATCCTCGAAGAAGGCATCAACGAAGCGGGTGCCATGAGCTCCTTCATCGCTGCCGGTACTTCGTACTCCAGCCACAACCAGCCGATGCTGCCGTTCTACATCTTCTATTCGATGTTCGGCTTCCAGCGTATTGGCGACCTGGCTTGGGCAGCAGGCGACAGCCGTACCCGTGGCTTCCTGATCGGCGGTACCGCCGGGCGCACCACGCTGAACGGCGAAGGCCTGCAACACGAAGACGGTCACAGCCACATCCTGGCTGCCACCATCCCGAACTGCCGCACCTTTGATCCAACCTACGGCTATGAGCTGGCGGTGATCATCCAGGACGGCATGAAGAAGATGACCGAAGAGCAGCAGGACGTTTTCTACTACATCACCGTGATGAACGAGTCCTACCAGCAGCCAGCCATGCCGGCCGGTGTGGAAGAAGGCATCATCAAGGGCATGTACCTGCTCGAAGAAGACACCAAGGAAGCGGCGCACCACGTACAGCTGATGGGCTCCGGCACCATCCTGCGCGAAGTGCGTGAAGCGGCGAAGATCCTGCGTGACGAATTCAACGTCGGCGCCGACGTGTGGAGCGTGACCAGCTTCAACGAACTGCGTCGCGACGGCCTGGCCGTAGAGCGCAGCAACCGTCTGCACCCTGGCCAGAAGCCAGCCAAGAGCTACGTCGAAGAGTGCCTGGCCGGCCGTAAAGGTCCAGTCATTGCCTCTACCGACTACATGAAACTGTTTGCTGAACAAATTCGCCAGTGGGTCCCGTCCAAGGAATTCAAAGTCCTGGGCACCGATGGTTTCGGCCGCAGTGACAGCCGCAAGAAGCTGCGTCACTTCTTCGAAGTCGACCGTCACTTCGTGGTGTTGGCAGCCCTGGAAGCCTTGGCTGACCGTGGTGAGATCGAACCCAAGGTGGTGGCTGACGCCATCGTCAAGTTCGGGATCAACCCGGAAAAACGCAACCCACTGGACTGCTGAGGAGATTTTTTGTGAGCGAACTCATTCGCGTACCTGACATCGGCAGCGGTGAAGGTGAAGTAATCGAGCTGTTTGTGAAGGTCGGCGACACCGTCGAAGCCGACCAGAGCATCCTGACCCTGGAGTCGGACAAGGCGAGCATGGAAATTCCTGCTCCCAAGGCCGGCGTGGTCAAGAGCCTGAAGGTCAAGCTGGGCGACCGCCTGAAAGAAGGCGACGAACTGCTGGAACTGGAAATCGAAGGCGCCGCTGATGCAGCCCCTGCGGCGGCTCCGGCTGCCGCTGCTGAACCTGCGCCTGCCGCTGAAAAACCTGCTGCCGAGGCCCCAGCGGCCCCGGCTGCTGCACCTGCCGCCGCCACCGTCCAGGACATTCACGTCCCGGACATCGGCTCGTCGGGCAAGGCCAAGATCATCGAGCTGCTGGTCAAGGTCGGCGACACCGTCGAAGCCGATCAGTCGCTGATCACCCTGGAGTCCGACAAGGCCTCCATGGAAATCCCTTCGCCGGCTGCCGGCGTAGTGGAAAGCATCGCGGTCAAGCTGGAAGACGAAGTCGGCACCGGTGACTTCATCCTCAAGCTGAAAGTACAAGGCGCTGCCCCGGCCGCCGCTCCAGCACCGGCGGCTGCTCCGGCTGCCAAGCCTGAAGCCGCTCCGGCCGCTGCTGCCCCGGCACCTGCTGCAAAAGCCGAGGCCACACCGGCCCCTGCGGCTGCCGCACCTGCGCCAAGCGGTGCCAAGGTGCACGCCGGCCCTGCCGTGCGTCAGTTGGCCCGCGAGTTCGGCGTCGAGCTGAGCGCCGTCTCGGCCAGCGGCCCGCACGGTCGTGTGCTGAAGGAAGACGTGCAGGCTTACGTCAAAGCCATGATGCAAAAGGCCAAGGAAGCACCGGCTGCCGGCGCGACGGGCGGCTCGGGCATTCCGCCGATCCGTACCGTGGATTTCAGCCGCTTCGGCGAAACCGAAGAAGTGCCGATGACCCGCCTGATGCAAATCGGCGCGGCCGGCCTGCATGCCAGCTGGCTGAACATCCCGCATGTGACTCAGTTCGACCAGGCCGACATCACCGACCTGGAAGCTTTCCGCGTTGCGCAGAAAGCCGTGGCCGAGAAGGCCGGCGTGAAGCTGACCGTGCTGCCACTGCTGCTCAAGGCCTGCGCGCACCTGCTCAAGGAACTGCCGGACTTCAACAGCTCGCTGGCGCCAAGCGGCAAGGCGATCATTCGCAAGAAGTACGTCAACATCGGCTTTGCCGTCGACACTCCGGATGGCCTGCTGGTACCGGTCATCAAGAACGTCGACCAGAAGAGCCTGCTGCAACTCGCTGGCGAAGCGGCTGCGCTGGCTGCCAAGGCCCGCGACAAGAAGCTCACCCCGGATGACATGCAGGGCGCCTGCTTCACTATCTCCAGCCTCGGGCACATTGGCGGCACTGGCTTCACGCCAATCGTCAACGCGCCGGAAGTGGCGATCCTGGGTGTTTCCAAGGCCACCATCCAGCCTGTGTGGGACGGTAAAGCGTTCCAGCCCAAGCTGATGCTGCCACTGTCGCTGTCCTACGATCACCGTGTGATCAACGGCGCCGCCGCTGCACGCTTCACCCAGCGCCTGAGCCAGTTGCTGAACGACATCCGCACCATCCTGCTGTAAGCCGCAGAGCCTTCCCTTTACGGGGAAGGCCCTTGCCGCACCGATTTCCGAGCGCCACGCTCGTACCTCAACCCCGCCACTTGGCGGGGCTTTTTTTGTGCGCTCGGTGTACGCACAGAACAGGTTTGTACACCTTCTGTCACTTCGATTGCAGAAATCCCCCGCACGGCCGATAACTGCCTTATAGCACTTAGCCTTCATCCTCTCTTGTCAGTGCGTGCCGCATGATGCAACCTTGCCGTAGGCGACAGTAAAGAGGGCGTGAGCCGGGCGCCACGCGCATTTTCCCAAGCGAGTTTCCCCATGAAAAGCCAACCCGATGTCGCCCGTATGGCGGCCGAGGTAGTGACGCAATTACCGGTGCCTTCGCGCCTCGGTATGCTGCGTTTCGAGCGGCTTAATGAGGCAAGCTGGGCCCTGCTGTACCTCGATCCCAATTGCGAGCGCCAGTTCGGCCTGCCAGCGGTGGAACTCTGTGCGCTGATCGGCACGCCCTACGCCAGCCTGATGGAGCCCCAGGCCCGCTATCAGCTGCACGACGCAATCCAGCAGCAACTGACCCACAGCCCCCATTACCTGGTGCGCTATACCCTACACACCCATGACGGCCCGATGAGCCTGCTGGAAATGGGCGAGGCCTACAAACAACACAACCGCCATCTGCTGCGCGGCTACCTGATGGTGGTCGACGGGCTGTTCAGCGATACCACCGCGCCCGCCCCGACCGCTGACCTGGAAAACCAGAACAGCCGCCTGCAGATCGCCCTGGAGCTCAACCAGCGTGCGCAGCAGGAACAGTTGCAACACCTGGAACGGGTGCGCGCCCAGCAGGAGCTGATCCTGCTGCTGGCCCGACAGCGCTACACCACGCCCAATTCGCTGCAAGAAGCCGCTGAGCTGATCACCCGTAGCGCGTGCGACATTTACCAGATCGACTGCGCCAGCATCTGGCACCTCGAAGGCCAACATCTGGTGCCTATCTCGGCGTACCACCGCGCCGACCAACAGCACCGCCTGCCCCAAGCCATCGACGCCAGCGGTTTCCCGGATTATCTGGAAGCCCTGCACTCCAGCCGCGCCATCGACGCCACTCATGCCCAACGTGACCCGCGCACCCGGGAAATGGCCGAAAGCCTGCGCGCCAACGATATCCACGCGATGCTCGACGCCAGTATTCGTGTCGACGGCCAGGTCGTCGGCGTGCTGTGCCTGGAACAAAGCGGCAGTTCACGTGCCTGGCAGTCCGATGAAATCGCGTTTGCCGGCGAGCTGGCAGACCAGTTCGCGCAAGTCATCAACAACCACAACCGCCGTACCGCCACCAGCGCCCTGCACCTGTTCCAGCGTGCTGTGGAGCAAAGCGCCAATGCCTTTCTGCTGGTCAATTGCGACGGCGTGGTGGAGTACGTCAACCCCAGCTTCACCGCAATTACCCAATACAGCGCGGAAGAAGTCCACGGCCATCGCCTGGCGCAACTGCCGGCCCTGGAAAATCTCAGTGAGTTGCTGTTCGACGCGCCGTCGGCCCTGGCCAAAAGCAACAGCTGGCAAGGCGAGTTCAAAAGCCGGCGCAAGAACCTGGAGCCCTACTGGGGCCAGTTGTCGATTTCCAAGGTGTATGGCGATAACCGCGAGCTGACCCACTACATCGGCATCTACGAAGACATCACCCAGACCAAGCTGGCGCAACAGCGCATCGAGCGCCTGGCCTACACCGACAACCTGACCAACCTGGGCAACCGACCGGCGTTCATCCGTAACCTCGACGAACGCTTTGCCCGCGACAGCGACAGCCCGATCAGCCTGCTGCTGGTGGACATCGACAACTTCAAGCGCATCAACGACAGCCTCGGCCACCAGACCGGCGACAAGTTGCTGATCAGCCTGGCCCGCCGTTTGCGCAATAGCTTGAGCAGCGGTGGCAGCCTGGCACGCTTTGCCAGTAACGAGTTCGCAGTGCTGTTGGATGATTCCGACCTGGAGACCGGCCAGCAGGTCGCCAGCCAGTTGCTGGCCACGCTCGACAAGCCGATGTTCGTCGACAACCAGTTGATCAGCGTCACCGGCTCCGTGGGCCTGGCCTGCGCGCCGCTGCATGGCCGCGACCCGCAGACGCTGATGCGTAACGCAGGGCTGGCGCTGCACAAGGCCAAGGCCAACGGCAAACACCAGGTGCAAGTGTTTACCGAAGCGTTGAATGCCGAAGCCAGCTACAAGCTGTTCGTGGAAAACAACCTGCGTCGCGCCCTGACCCAGAACGAGCTGGACGTGTTCTACCAGCCCAAACTGTGCCTGCGCAGCGGCCGTCTGCTGGGCATGGAAGCGCTGTTGCGCTGGAACCACCCGGAAAAGGGCATGATCCGCCCCGACCAGTTCATCAGCGTGGCCGAAGAGACCGGGTTGATCATTCCGATCGGCAAATGGATCGCCCGCCAGGCGTGCCGCATGAGCAGGCAGTTGAGCGCCGCCGGCATGGGCAATTTGCAGGTGGCGATCAACCTGTCGCCCAAGCAATTTTCCGATCCGGACCTGGTGACCTCGATTGCCACCATCCTCAAGGAAGAACAGCTACCGGCCAACCTGCTGGAGCTGGAGCTGACCGAGGGTTTGCTGCTGGAAGCCACCGAAGACACGCGCCTGCAACTGGACCAGTTGAAAAGCTTTGGCCTGACCCTGGCCATGGACGATTTCGGCACCGGTTACTCGTCGCTGAGCTACTTGAAAAAATTCCCCATCGACATCATTAAGATTGATCGCAGCTTTATCCACGAGATCCCGGATAACCAGGACGACATGGAAATCACCTCGGCAGTGATCGCCATGGCTCACAACCTCAAGCTCAAGGTGGTGGCCGAAGGCATCGAGACAGCCGAACAGTTGGCGTTCCTGCGCAGACACCGCTGCGATGTCGGCCAGGGCTACCTGTTCGACCGACCGATCCCCGGTGCAGAGCTGCTGACAATGCTTAAACGCTACCCGCGCGGGCCAATCGCCTGACAGCGCTGTAACACTCGGGCACACTGACTGTCTGACAATTTACTGTTACTCAACCTGACGAGAGGACTGATCATGGTCTTGCGCTCGGAAATTCTGGTGAACAAAAACGTGCTGCCTACTCAAGAACAAGCTTTGCCTGGCCGTGAAACCCCGATGAAGCTGCCGGAAACGCACTTCGTCAACGGCAACCCGCTGCTGGGTCCGTTTATTGATGACGTCGGTTTTGCGATCTTCGGCCTGGGTTGTTTCTGGGGCGCTGAACGTAAATTCTGGGAACGCGACGGCGTGGTCAGCACGGTGGTCGGCTACGCCGGCGGCTACACGCCGAACCCGACCTACGAAGAAGTCTGCTCAGGCCTGACCGGCCATAGCGAAGTGGTACTGGTGGTGTATGACCAGGCCAAGCTCAAGTACGAAGACTTGCTGAAGATGTTCTGGGAATTGCACAACCCGACCCAGGGCATGCGCCAGGGCAACGATATTGGCAGCCAGTACCGCTCGGTGATTTATGCCACCACGCCTGAACAATTGGCGGCGGCCAAAACCAGTGCCGAGGCTTATCAGCAAGAGCTGAACAAGGCCGGCCTGGGTGAGATCACCACGGAAATCGAAGAAGCACCGACGGTGTACTTTGCCGAGGCGTATCACCAGCAGTACCTGGCGAAGAATCCGCAGGGGTATTGCGGGATCGGCGGCACAGGCGTGACCTGCCCGATCTAAGGTCAACATAGAACCAAATGTGGGAGGGGGCTTGCTCCCGATTGCGGTGTGTCAGTTACAGAAGTACTGACTGACACTCAGCAATCGGGAGCAAGCCCCCTCCCACATTTAGTTTTGTGTGTGGCCTGAGCGCTGACTATTCAGCGATAAGCCAATCCATCTGCCACCCACC
Source organism: Pseudomonas sp. HN8-3 (assembly GCF_020790195.1). Lineage (NCBI taxonomy): Bacteria > Pseudomonadati > Pseudomonadota > Gammaproteobacteria > Pseudomonadales > Pseudomonadaceae > Pseudomonas > Pseudomonas sp. HN8-3. Next base: position 513,558 of record NZ_CP086206.1, on the reverse strand, counting down.
CTGGGTCTGCCCAAGTTTCTTGGACACCCACGGCAGCAACTCACGCAACTCCTCTTCCAGACCCCACGGCGGGTTGGCAATCGCCAGGCCCGAGCCGGTCAGGGTGTTGGGCGTGTCCAGTGGATGCACCAGCAGTTCCACCCGCAGCAACTTCGGCGCACCGGTACCGGCCAGGTCCTGGTAGAAGCGGCGCAACATGCGCTGGTCCTTCACCGGGTACCAGATCGCCGCGACCGTCTGGCGCATGCGGCTGACGGCTTCCTTGAGGGACGCCGCACAACGCTGCATTTCGTCGAGCTTCTCGAACGGCGGATCGATCAGCATCAACGCGCGTTTTTCCGGCACCGGCAACAGGGCACGCGGCACATGCCAGCCTTCGCCCAGATGCACTTTGACCCGGCGATCACCCTTCATATTGTCCTTGAGCAGCACGCCATCTTCGGGGTGCTTCTCGTTGAGCAGCACACGGTCCTGGGGACGCGTGAGGCGTCGCGCCAGCTCCGGCGAGCCCGGGTAGTAGCGCAACTGGCCGTCCGGGTTCATCTCGTGCAGCACGCGCATGTAGTCCGCGGTGAGCGGCGGCAGGTCGCTTGCGCCCCACAGGCGAGCGATGCCTTCCAGGTATTCACCGGTGCGGTTGGCCTGGTCGCCCTGCAAGTCGTACAGGCCAATGCCGGCATGGGTGTCGAGGTAGGCGAACGGCTGCTCCTTGCGCGACATCAGGGCGATGAGGCGGGTCAAGGTCAGGTGTTTGAAGACATCGGCATGGTTGCCGGCGTGAAAGGCGTGACGATAATTCATGGTTGCTCCTGCGCAGGGGGCGAAGTTTACCTTCTACCGGTGCAAAGGTGCAGGGCCGCATGGCGGGCGGTACGGATATCACGCGAGCCTCATGGGTTTAACTCAGTTGTACGCCAAGGTAGTCCGCCACCTCGGCATGGCCGATATCCGGCCTGCGTGCGAAGTAGGCGACCTTGTGCTGCAGGATCGTGGGTGTAAACGCAGTGTATAAGTCGGGACGCTGCTCCTGGAGCCATTGCAACAGGTTGTAGATCAGCACCTGGGGCGAGTGTTGCGCCAGGCTTGCCAACAATGGCGCCGGCACTCGCCACCAAGGGCTGGGTTTGGCCGCAGCCACCTGGCGGGGCGAGACTGCCAACGACTGTCCATTGATTAAGTAACGCTGGAATACGGGCAGCACAGTGGCGGCATCGTCACCCAACTGCTGCAACATCGGCAAAAACTGCGCGCCATCCCAGAAGCGCAAAAATACCGGCTGATCTTCAGGCAGGTACACCTGGGTCAAACCCTTCAAGTGATCGATCACAACCTCCAACGGGCACGAAGACACCGCCAGCCAGCCCCAGTCCAAGGCCTGGGTGGTGGCTACCCAGTCGAGAAAAGCACTGCCAGGCTCGACAACGCCAACATAAGGCATCACCTCATTCCAATCGGCATAGGGCGTGCCCGCCCACACCGGTTGCGGCGGTGGTGCGACCGCTATGGTTTGCCAGGCTGCAAACGGCTTGGCCTCGCTGGTGTTGCCCATGACGACGTATAGCTGCTCATCAGGCTGCAACGGTTTTTGGGCCAGCCAGGCGCGGGGCGTCAAGGGTGAGGCCATCAGGGGAAACTCCGTGCGTGGGCGCTGATATCGCACTGCCCGTTTTTGCAGCGCTCACACTCTTCGCAAAACGGCGCACTGCGCTTGAGGCTGGCCACTTGCGCAGGGCTTAGCGGCGCGGGAATAACGGCCAACAATGTTTCCTTCACCCCCGGCATTAACGGCGGCGCCGCCGGAACAGGCGCGCCGCCTGGCTGGATTGGCACACTGCTGAATATCCCGCCCGCCGACAGCGTGATCGACTGCCCGCCCGCTTGAATCGTCACGCTGGCCCCCGCATCAATGACGATGCTTTGCCCAGCGCCCAATTGAATGGTCTGCCCGGCACGCATGTACTGCGAACCGCCGACCGCCAGATGATCATCCTGCTTGAGTTCAGTGAGGCGGTTGCCATGGGTGATGCGCCGCTCTTCACCTTGCAACTCATGGTGCGACTCGCCGCCCACCCGCACACGACGCTGGTTATCGACCTGCACCTGTTGGTCATTGAGCACATGCTGGGTCCAGTCCCGCTGGGCGCGCAGGTAGATTTCCTCGGCCCCCTTACGGTCTTCGATGCGCAGTTCGTTGTAGCCTCCACCGCCCGGGCTGCTCTGGCTACGCAGGATACTGCGGGTCTTGTCCGCCGGCAGGTCGAGGGGCATTGGCCTGGCGGCATTGGGCAGGCAGCCCACCACCAGCGGCATGTCCAAATCACCATTGACGAAGCCCACCAGCACCTCCATGCCGACCCTGGGGATCAGCACCACACCATAGCGGTCATGGGCCCAGCCGCTGGCCACCCGCAGCCAGCAACTGGAATGATCGTTGTGCTCGCCGATGCGATCCCACGCCATCTGCACCTTTACCCGTCCGTATTCGTCGCAATGGATCTCACTGCCAACCGGGCCAGTGACCACTGCGCTTTGGTAACCCGATATCGTCGGGCGCGGCTGCTCAGGCAAGGGCGGGCGAAAGATTGCATCCCACGGCGTGGCAACAAAGGTGTTGCCATACCCCTGACGAAACGCCCCGCCAACCACCTCGGTGACCGCTTCCTCCAGCACCTGGGGCTGTTTGCCTTCGTGGGTGACTTGGGTGACCAACCATAAGTCATTCCACTCCTCGCGCGGGTGCTCCCTCAATTGCAGGAACCTGCCGCCGGCCAAGGCCGGCTCGTCGCTTTGCCCCTGGGCGATGCGGTAGTCGCTGCGGTGCCGCTCCAGGCTACGCTGGGCGAGGTATTTGCCATGGGCCCGGTCGGAAAAATAGCCGGGGAACTGCTGCGCCTCAAGCTTGGGCAACTGCGCGTCGGCCGCCGTGCTTTGCAGCTCGAGGTGCGGTTTGCAAAAATCGTAATCGCGCAGATTGACCGCCGTGGTGCGGGCTGCCAATTGCAGTGTGAAACGCTTGATCGCCGGCGCCTGGGCAACCATGCCCGACCCAGGCCGGTACGGCGTGGGCTGATCGACCTGGGCAAATACCGTCTGGTCATCTCCAAACACCAGCAAATGAGCATCGGGGCAATGCTGAAAGTGATAGTGAATGCCGACTTCGGCACACAGACGTTGGATGAACGCCAGATCCGTCTCACCGAATTGCACGCAATACTCACGCTCAGGGTATTGACCGCTCAGCCGGAACTCAAAGCTGTCACTGTGGATGCCCTGCCCCGCCAACACCTGCGCAACGATCTGCGGCACCGTCTGATGCTGGAAAATCCGCTGATGACTGCTGTGCGCCAGATACGCCAGGTGCGGCGCCAGGCTGAGCTGGTAGCGTGTCAGGCGCCGTCCGGAATCGCCTTGGGCGACCCGGTACACCAGGCCATGCACACCATGGCCGCGGTCATCGAAACCCAGGTATACCTGACGATGCAGCAAGCTCTCCAGGTCGATATCCGGCTGCTCGCTGACCAGCTCAAGTTCGAAACGGTAAGGCTGGTTGATGGCCTCGGAGCCACTGAACTCATACACCTTAAGGTCACTGGGCGCCCCATCCAGGGCCAGGGTAAATGCACTTTGGTTGGCAGGAGCGAACATCCGGTGTTTCTCTGCGAAGGGTGGCAGCCGATTCTGCACCAGCTTTTTGCCCGGCCGGGCGTATCGCCGGCAAATCAGTAAGGTCCTACCTGTGCCTTCATCCAGCCACCCTCGAAGGCAACCAGGCGAACTGGCCGAAACAAAAACGGCCCGCCATCCAAAGGACGCGGGCCGTTTTTGTTTCAACTGGACAGGCGCTCAACGCCCGGCGCAGTTATTTGTTGAGGTTGTAGTCTTTTTCCGCAGCATCAAAACGCTCGACCATACCAACCGTCGGTGCGCCCATCTTGCTCACGAAGTAGATCGCCAGGCTGGCGAAGATGAAGCCTGGGATGATTTCGTACAGACCCAGCAGTTCAAAGTGCTTCCACACGATCACGGTGATCGCGCCGACCAGGATGCCGGCCAGTGCGCCGTTGCGGGTCATGTTTTTCCAGATCACCGAGATCAGCACCACAGGGCCGAACGCAGCGCCGAAACCGGCCCAGGCGTAGCTGACCAGGCCCAGGACGCGGTTTTCCGGGTTGGCGGCCATGGCGATGGCGATCAAGGCCACTACCAGCACCATGATCCGACCGACCCAAACCAGCTCAAGCTGGGAAGCGCCTTTACGCAGGAACGCCTTGTAGAAGTCTTCGGTCAGGGCGCTGGAGCACACCAGCAACTGGCAGCTCAAGGTACTCATCACCGCCGCGAGGATCGCCGACAGCAATACACCGGCAACCCATGGGTTGAACAGGATTTTGGCCAGTTCGATAAACACTCGCTCAGGGTTTTCAGTGACCGGGCCAGCCACTTCCGGATGCGCCGAGAAGTAAGCGATACCGAAGAAGCCCACCGCCACGGTGCCGCCCAGGCACAGGATCATCCAGGTCATGGAGATGCGACGTGCGTTGGCAATCGACTTCACCGAGTCGGCCGCCATGAAACGCGCCAGGATGTGCGGCTGGCCGAAGTAGCCCAGGCCCCAGCCCATCAGCGAGATGATGCCGATGAAGGTGGTGTTTTTCAGCATGTCGAAGTTGGTCGGGTCTTTGGCTTCGATGGCCAGGAACGTGGTGTCCACACCGCCGGTGGCCAGCAGCACGATGATCGGCGTCAGGATCAGCGCGAAGATCATCAGCGTGGCTTGTACGGTGTCGGTCCAGCTGACCGCCAGGAAACCACCGATAAAGGTGTAGGCAATCGTTGCCGCAGCACCGGCCCACAGCGCGGTCTCGTAGGACATACCGAAGGTGCTTTCGAACAGGCGGGCACCGGCGACAATGCCGGAGGCGCAATAGATGGTGAAGAACACCAGGATCACCACTGCCGAGATGATCCGCAGCAGGCCGCTTTTATCTTCGAAGCGGCTGGAGAAGTAATCCGGCAGGGTCAGGGCGTCGCCGTTGTGTTCGGTCTGCACCCGCAGGCGGCCAGCCACGAACAACCAGTTGAGGTAAGCACCGGCGATCAGGCCGATGGCAATCCAGCTTTCCGACAAGCCGGACATGTAGATGGCGCCCGGCAGGCCCATCAACAACCAGCCGCTCATGTCGGAAGCACCGGCCGACAAAGCTGTCACCACGCTACCGAGGCTGCGACCGCCGAGGATGTAATCGGAAAGGTTGTTGGTGGAGCGATAGGCCATCAAGCCGATCAGCACCATTGCTGCGATGTAGATCACGAACGTGATCAGGGTTGGATTGCTAACGCTCATATGAGTGACGCCCTGGCTTTGTTTTTATGTAGCGACGGTCTGTCAGATCGCCACTGGTGGATAACCGAGTAGACGAGCCTGCTAGCCGCGCATTTATGACTGGCGTTTCCCCAGGAAAGCCGCCAGCCGATGAACCAAACCTTAGAGGTGGTTGCACCTTGGTGCGCGAATGCTATTCAACAAAGCAAATAAGGTGCAACCAGTTTCTTGCGAATAAGTTGCACCCAGGTGTGATTTAGGACAAACGCCGTGTTTTTGCTCCTTTTCGGAGCAAGAACAGCCGATCTCAGAAGCAAACGCACCAATGCCGAGCGGATTTTGTCGAAGGCCAATTTTTTTCCGATCAACCGTCGAAAATTTCCTGAACAAAAGGGTTGCACCCGGTTGCACCTCTGCATGGGCAAAGCTAATCTTGCCGCCAGCAGATGCCACTCGGTAGTGGCACCCATGAGGATAAGAAAATGGCAACGACCACCCTTGGGGTCAAACTCGACGACCCAACCCGCGAGCGCCTGAAAGCCGCCGCGACCTCCATTGATCGCACGCCGCACTGGCTGATCAAGCAGGCAATTTTCAATTACCTGGAGAAACTCGAGGGTGGTGCAACCCTGTCCGAGCTCAATGGCTTGAGCAGCAAGGACGCCGAAGACGCGGGCGAGATCCAGGCTGACCACGCCCACCAGTGCTTCCTTGAGTTCGCTGAAAGCATCCTGCCGCAATCGGTACTGCGCGCATCGATCACCGCCGCTTACCGTCGCCCGGAACCGGAAGTGGTACCGATGCTGATCGAGCAGGCACGCCTGCCGGCAGACATGGCCGAAGCCACCAACAAGCTGGCTGCCACCATTGCCGAGAAACTGCGTAACCAGAAGAGCGCCGGCGGCCGTGCCGGTATCGTCCAGGGCCTGCTGCAAGAATTCTCCCTGTCGTCCCAGGAAGGCGTGGCGCTGATGTGCCTGGCCGAAGCGCTGCTGCGCATCCCGGACAAAGGCACCCGTGACGCGCTGATCCGCGACAAGATCAGCACCGGCAACTGGCAGCCGCACCTGGGCAACAGCCCGTCGCTGTTCGTTAACGCCGCCACCTGGGGCCTGTTGCTGACCGGCAAACTGGTCGCCACCCACAACGAAGCGGGCCTGACCTCCTCCCTGAGCCGCATCATCGGCAAAAGCGGCGAGCCGATGATCCGCAAGGGCGTCGACATGGCCATGCGCCTGATGGGCGAACAGTTCGTCACCGGCGAAACCATCGCCGAAGCCCTGGCCAATGCGAGCAAGTTCGAAGCCAAGGGCTTCCGCTACTCCTACGACATGCTCGGTGAGGCCGCCCTCACCGAACACGATGCCCAGAAGTACCTGGCATCGTATGAACAAGCCATTCACTCCATCGGCAAAGCCTCCCATGGCCGTGGGATCTATGAAGGCCCTGGCATCTCCATCAAGCTCTCCGCCCTGCACCCGCGCTACAGCCGTGCGCAGTACGAGCGCGTGATGGACGAACTGTACCCGCGCCTGCTGTCGCTGACCTTGCTGGCCAAGCAATACGACATCGGCCTGAACATCGACGCCGAAGAAGCCGACCGCCTGGAACTGTCCCTGGACCTGCTGGAGCGTCTGTGCTTCGAGCCGCAACTGACCGGCTGGAACGGTATCGGTTTTGTGATCCAGGCTTACCAGAAGCGTTGCCCGTATGTGATCGACTACGTCATCGACCTGGCCCGCCGCAGCCGCCATCGTCTGATGATCCGCCTGGTAAAAGGCGCGTACTGGGACAGCGAAATCAAACGCGCCCAGGTCGAGGGCCTGGAAGGCTACCCGGTGTACACCCGCAAGGTGTACACCGACGTTTCCTACATTGCCTGCGCACGCAAACTGCTGTCGGTGCCGGAAGCCATCTACCCGCAGTTCGCCACGCACAACGCCCACACCTTGTCGGCCATCTACCATATCGCCGGTCAGAACTATTACCCCGGCCAGTACGAGTTCCAATGCCTGCACGGCATGGGTGAACCGCTGTACGAACAAGTGGTGGGCAAGGTTTCCGAAGGCAAGCTGAACCGTCCGTGCCGTGTGTACGCGCCGGTCGGTACCCACGAAACACTGCTGGCCTACCTGGTACGCCGCCTGTTGGAAAACGGCGCCAACACCTCGTTCGTCAACCGCATCGCCGACCAATCGATCTCGATTCAGGAGCTGGTGGCCGATCCAGTGGCCAGCATCGAGCAGATGGCTACGCTGGAAGGTGGCTTCGGCTTGCCGCACCCACGTATTCCGCTGCCGCGTGACCTGTATGGCAGCGACCGCGCCAACTCGGCCGGTATCGACCTGGCCAACGAACACCGTCTGGCGTCGCTGTCCTGCGCCCTGCTGGCTACCGCGCACAACAACTGGAAAGCCGCGCCGATGCTCGGTTGCGCCTCCAGCCAGGAAGCGGCCCAACCGGTGCTGAACCCGTCCGACCTGCGGGATGTGGTCGGCCACGTACAGGAAGCTACCGTCGAAGACGTCGACAACGCGATCCAGTGCGCGATCAGCGCCGCGCCGATCTGGCAGGCCACCCCGCCCGCCGAACGCGCCGCGATTCTGGAGCGTGCCGCCGACCTGATGGAAGGCGAGATCCAGCCGCTGATGGGCCTGCTGGCCCGTGAAGCCGGCAAGACCTTCGCCAACGCCATCGCCGAAGTGCGTGAAGCCGTGGACTTCCTGCGTTACTACGCGGTGCAGGCGCGCAACGACTTCACCAACGATGCCCATCGCCCACTGGGCCCGGTGGTCTGCATCAGCCCGTGGAACTTCCCGCTCGCCATCTTCAGCGGCCAGGTGGCTGCGGCATTGGCCGCCGGTAACCCGGTACTGGCCAAGCCTGCCGAACAGACCCCGCTGGTCGCCGCCCAAGCCGTGCGCATCCTGCTCGAAGCCGGCATTCCCGAGGGCGTGCTGCAACTGCTACCCGGCCAAGGCGAAAGCGTCGGTGCCCGACTGGTGGGTGATGATCGCGTCAAAGGCGTGATGTTCACTGGTTCCACCGAAGTTGCTCGCTTGTTGCAACGCAATGTCGCCGGGCGCCTGGATGCCCAGGGTCGCCCGATCCCGCTGATCGCCGAAACCGGTGGCCAGAACGCGATGATCGTTGATTCGTCGGCGCTCACCGAACAGGTGGTGATCGACGTGGTGTCGTCGGCCTTCGACAGCGCCGGCCAACGCTGCTCGGCCCTGCGTGTACTGTGCCTGCAGGAAGATTCGGCAGACCGCGTGATCGAAATGCTCAAGGGCGCCATGGCTGAATGCCGTCTGGGCAACCCGGAACGCCTGTCGGTGGATATCGGCCCGGTGATCGACGCCGAAGCCAAGGCCGGCATCGAGAAACACATCCAGGCCATGCGCGACAAAGGCCGCAACGTTTATCAGGTTGCAATTGCCGATGGCGAAGAGATAAAGCGCGGCACCTTTGTGATGCCAACCCTGATCGAGCTGGAAAGCTTCGACGAGCTGCAACGCGAGATCTTCGGCCCGGTGCTGCACGTGGTGCGCTACAAGCGTAAAGAGATCGACCAGTTGATCGGCCAGATCAATGCGTCGGGCTACGGTCTGACCCTGGGCGTGCATACCCGCATCGACGAGACCATCGCCAAGGTGATCGACAACGTCAACGCCGGTAACGTCTACGTCAACCGCAACATCGTGGGTGCCGTGGTCGGCGTGCAGCCGTTCGGCGGCGAAGGGCTGTCGGGCACTGGCCCGAAAGCCGGCGGCCCGTTGTACCTGTACCGCCTGCTGTCGACTCGTCCTACCGACGCGATCGAGCAATCCTTCGTACGTGGCGACGCATTGACTGCACCGGACGTACGTCTGCGCGACGCCATGAGCCAACCGCTGACCGCCCTGAAAACCTGGGCCGACAGCCACAAGTTCAGCGAACTGAGCGCACTGTGCACGCAGTTCGCAGCGCAGTCGCAAAGCGGTATCACCCGCCAACTGGCCGGCCCGACCGGTGAGCGCAACAGCTACGCGATCCTGCCGCGTGAACACGTGCTGTGCCTGGCTGAAGTGGAAGGCGATCTGCTGACCCAACTGGCGGCAGTGCTGGCCGTCGGCGGTTCGGCGGTATGGCCGGAAACTGAGCTGACCAAGGCCCTGTTCCCACGCCTGCCGCGAGACATTCAGGCGAAGATCAAGCGCGTGGCCGACTGGACCAAGGACGACGTAGTGTTTGACGCCGTGCTGCATCACGGTGATTCCGACCAATTGCGTGCGGTGTGCCAGCAAGTGGCGCAGCGCGGTGGGGCGATTGTTGGGGTGCATGGTATGTCTCAGGGTGAGACGGCCATTGCCTTGGAGCGATTGGTGATCGAGCGGGCGTTGAGCGTCAACACCGCAGCGGCAGGCGGTAACGCCAGCCTGATGACTATCGGTTAAAACCTGTGGGAGGGGGCTTGCTCCCGATAGCGGAGTGTCAGTCAGCACATTGGACACTGACACACTGCTATCGGGAGCAAGCCCCCTCCCACATTGACTGCATTTCAATTCCCTGCCTGCGTTTTGCCCTTCCATCACCCAGATCAATCTTGCTATCCAGCCTCTATTCACGCGCTTAGACTCAGGCCAATTCCTTCAAAGGTAGTCCGCCATGTCCGAGACGCTGCTCAGTTCCCGCAATCTGGCTTTCGAGCTGTACGAAGTCCTCGATGCCGAGGGCCTGACCCAGCGTGAGCGGTTTGCCGAACACAACCGCGAAACCTTCGACGCTGCGATCAGCACGGCGCGCAGCATCGCCGAAAAGTACTTCGCCCCCCACAACCGCAAGAACGACGAAAACGAACCGCGTTATGAGAACGGCCAAGCGATCCTGATCCCGGAAGTCAAACCCGCCGTAGACGCCTTCCTGGAGGCCGGTTTCCTCAACGCAGCCCGCAGTTTCGAAGCAGGCGGCATGCAACTGCCGACCTTGCTGTCCCAAGCCTGCTTCGCCCACTTTCAAGCGGCCAACGCCGCATCGACCTCCTACCCGTTCCTGACCATGGGCGCCGCCAATCTGATCGAAAGCTTCGGCACCGAGGAGCAGAAACAGCGCTTCCTGCAACCGATGATCGACGGGCGCTTCTTCGGCACAATGGCCCTGACCGAGCCCCACGCCGGCTCCTCGCTGTCAGATATTCGTACCCGCGCAGAACCGGCGGCTGACGGCAGTTATCGCCTCAAAGGCAACAAGATCTTCATCTCCGGTGGCGACCACTCGCTGTCGGAAAACATCGTGCATATGGTGCTGGCCAAATTGCCGGACGCACCCGCGGGCGTGAAGGGCATTTCGCTGTTTATCGTGCCCAAGTTCCTGGTCAACGATGACGGCAGCCTGGGCGAACGCAACGATGTGCTGCTGGCCGGGCTGTTTCACAAGATGGGCTGGCGCGGCACCACGTCCACGGCGCTCAACTTCGGCGATAACGGCAACTGCGTCGGCTACTTGGTGGGCAAACCGCACCAGGGCCTGAGCTGCATGTTCCAGATGATGAATGAAGCACGCATTGGCGTGGGCATGGGCGCGGTGATGCTTGGTTACGCCGGCTACCTCTACTCGCTGGACTACGCCCGCGAACGGCCCCAGGGTCGCCTGCCCGATAGCAAAGACCCAGGCACCGCGCCAGTGGCGATCATTCAGCACGCCGACATCAAGCGCATGTTGCTGACCCAGAAAGCCTATGTGGAAGGCGCCTTTGACCTGGGCCTTTACTCAGCCCGACTGTTTGACGACACCACCACCCTGGCAACCGACACCGAGCGCAAGCACGCCCACGAACTGCTGGACCTGCTCACCCCCATCGTCAAATCCTGGCCGTCGGAGTTTTGCCTCAAGGCCAACGAACTGGCGATCCAGATTCTCGGCGGCCACGGCTACACCCGCGAATACCCGGTGGAGCAGTACTACCGCGACAACCGCTTGAACCCGATCCATGAAGGCACCCACGGCATCCAGTCCCTGGACTTGCTTGGGCGCAAATTGGCGCAGAACGGCGGCGCCGGCTTGAAGCAATTGATTCGCCTGATCGCCGAGACCGGGGCCCGTGCGCAGAAGTACCCGTCACTTACGGCACTGCGAGAGCCGCTGGAGCAACTGGTCAATCGACTGCAAGGCGTCACCATTGGCCTGCTGACGGATCTCGCCCAGGGCAAGGTCAACAGCAGCCTGGCGAACTCGGCGCTGTACTTGAAAGTATTCGGGCATACGGTGATCGGCTGGCGCTGGCTGGAACAGGCGATCCGCGCTGAAGAAGGGCTGGCCAAGGGTGAGGCGGCCGATGCGGCCTTCTACAAGGGCAAGCTCCAGGCCGCCCGGTACTTCCTGACCTGGGAAGTACCGAGCTGCCATCACGAACTGGCAATTCTGGAGGCACGCGACGATACGTGCCTGGGGATGCAGGATGAGTGGTTCTAAGGCTGGATCGCCTTGGCAATCACCTCGACCGTGGCGCTGACTTGCTCTTGGTAACGGTCGAGTTCCTGCTGGTGAGCCTGTTGCATTTCGATCTGCTCGGCGCACAGGTTCAGCGCGGCCAGTACCAATAATTTGTCACCGATCAGGGTCGGGTACTTTTTCTTGGTAACCGCCAGGGAAGCCTTGAGCATGGTCACGGCATGCATCAGGGTCTGATCTTCGCCGGCCGGTGCCTTGATCGAGTAATCCTCTCCGAGAATCGAAACGACCTTTATCCCCTCATTCATGCGCTGACAGGCCCTGCACTCACACGCTCAACCAGGGCCTGGATGCGGGCGGCGGTGGCGCCGTGCTTTTCTTCCTGCTCCATCAGGTTCAGTTGCAGGCTGTCGTTTTCATCCTTGGCGCGAGCCAGTTCGGCCTTGAGGGATTCGTTGCTGCCCAGCAGCTCTTGATTCTGCTGTACCAGGTCGCTGACCAGTTGTTCCAATTGGCTGAGAGATGCTTCTAACATTTTGATTTCCCGGGCTTTTAAAAGGGCGGTGACGATAAAGAAAATTCACCTCGGATGCCAGGGATATCCCCGGCGTGCAGCCCGATTTATCGGGGCCGGGCCGCACTTTCGAGCCTTAGTGACTGCAATTACCCGATCTGGTTCCTCCAATGCCCCCAACCCTTCGTCAGATGCGACAAAAGCGCGCAGCCCCTTAAGACTTTAGTCGCAGGGCCGATAACGCAGGCACACCTCGTCTCATGGCCGCACGGATCGCGCTTCCCCCCAGGATTCCAGCATGTCTCTTCGTAATATGAATATCGCCCCGAGGGCCTTCCTCGGCTTCGCGTTTATTGGCGCCCTGATGTTGTTGCTGGGTGTGTTCGCCCTGAACCAGATGAGCAAGATTCGCGCAGCCACCGAAGACATCACCTCAGCCAGCGTGCCAAGCATTCGTGCCCTCGACGAATTCACCCAACTGACCCTGCGCCTGCGCGTGCTGTCGTACCGCTTGCTGACCAACCGCGAGCCGGATGTACAGCAAAAGACTCTGGAAGCCTTCGAGTTGCGCAATCAGCAGATTCGCACGGCCCAGGGCATCTACGAAAAATTGATCACCAGCACTCAAGAGCGCAACGCCTACGACGAATACGTGCGCCTGCTGGGCCAGTACCGCCAGATTGAAGAGCGCATGAAGAGCCTGTCGCGCGCCAATCAGATTGACGAGCTGCGCAGCCTGCTGAACACCGAGTTGCTGAGCAACTCCGAGCAAGTCAACGCCGTATTGACCCGCTTGCTGGATATCAATAACGACGACGCCAACGCCACCAACCAGCAAGCCAAAGACCAATACGACATGGCCTTCGACCTGGTGGTGGGCCTGCTGGTGGTTGCCACGGCGCTGACCGTGTTGTTCGCCTGGTTGCTGACCCGCAGCATCACCCTGCCCATCGCCCGTGCCCTTGAAGCCGCCGAAGAAGTGGCCGAAGGTAACCTGACGCGCCCGATCACCGTAGACGGCAACGACGAAGCCGGCCGCCTGCTCGCCGCCATGGCCAAGATGCAAAACAAACTGCGCGATACCCTGCAACGCATCGCCGGCTCCGCCACTCAGTTGGCGTCTGCCGCCGAAGAGCTGAACGCCGTCACCGACGAAAGCGCCCGTGGCCTGACCCAGCAAAACAACGAAATCGAACAAGCCGCCACCGCCGTCAACGAGATGACCAGCGCCGTTGAAGAAGTCGCACGCAACGCCGTGAGCACTTCCGAAGCTTCGCGCAACGCCACCACCTCTGCCGGTGATGGTCGGGACCTGGTGCAGGAAACCGTCAGCGCCATCGAACGCATGAGCGCTGACGTGCAGGCCACCGCCTCCCTGATTGGCGACCTGGCCAATGAATCGCGGGATATCGGCAAAGTGCTGGACGTGATTCGCGGCCTGGCCGACCAGACCAACCTGCTGGCCCTGAACGCGGCGATTGAAGCCGCACGCGCCGGGGAAGCCGGACGTGGTTTCGCCGTAGTGGCCGACGAGGTGCGAGCGCTGGCCCATCGCACGCAACAATCCACCAGCGAGATCGAGCGCATGATCGGCAGTATCCAGACGGGTACTGAGCACGCAGTGGATTCGATGCGAAACAGCACCGAGCGGGCCGAATCGACGCTGAACATCGCCAAGGGCGCGGGCATGTCGCTGGACACCATCAACACCGCAATTGTCGAGATCAACGAGCGCAACCTGGTGATCGCCAGCGCGGCGGAAGAACAGGCCCAGGTGGCGCGGGAAGTGGACCGTAATCTGGTGAATATTCGCGACCTGTCAGTGCAATCCGCTACGGGCGCCAGCCAGACCAGCGCCGCGAGCAGCGAATTGTCGCGCCTGGCAGTGGATCTGAATGGGATGGTAGGCCGCTTCCGTCTCTAACTGACGGCACTTGAAAATGTGGGAGGGGGCTTGCTCCCGATTGCGGTATATCAGTCAACTTATCTGCGGCTGACCCACCGCTATCGGGGGCAAGCCCCCTCCCACATTTGCTTCTGCAAAAATTCAGAAAAAGCTTTTTGACAGCGCAGCAATTCAACAGGTTAGAATCGCTGGCACGCAGACTGCATGGTCAGTTTGCGCCCCGCCTTCCCTGCTCTGGAGTACTGCCTTTGAATGCGACGACCATCAACAGCCTGTTCTTGATCGGCGCGTTGCTGGTAAGTGCGAGCATTCTGGTGAGTTCCCTTTCGTCCCGCCTGGGCATCCCGATCCTGGTGATCATCCTGGCCGTGGGCATGACCGCCGGTGTCGATGGCGGCGGTATCATTTTCGATAACTACCCGACTGCCTACCTGGTGGGCAACCTCGCCCTGGCCGTGATCCTGCTAGACGGCGGCTTGCGCACACGGGTGGCGAGTTTCCGCGTGGCGCTGTGGCCGGCCTTGTCCCTGGCCACGGTGGGGGTGTTGATTACCACCGGCCTCACCGGCATGGCGGCGGCCTGGCTGTTCGACCTCAATATCATCCAGGGCTTGCTGATTGGCGCCATCGTTGGCTCAACGGACGCCGCGGCAGTGTTCTCGCTGCTGGGCGGCAAGGGCCTCAACGAACGGGTCAGCGCCAGCCTGGAAATCGAATCCGGCAGCAACGACCCGATGGCGGTGTTCCTTACCGTCACCCTGATCGACATGCTCGCCAGCGGCCAGACCGGCCTGCACTGGAGCCTGTTGACTCATCTGATTCGTGAATTCGGCATCGGTGGCCTGGTGGGCCTGGGCGGCGGCTGGCTGATGCTGCAGCTGGTCAACCGCATCAACCTGGCCAACGGCCTGTACCCGATTCTGGTAATCGCCGGCGGCCTGTTCGTTTTCGCCCTGACCAACGCCCTGCACGGCAGCGGCTTCCTGGCCGTGTACCTGTGCGGCCTGGTGATTGGCAACCGCCCGGTGCGCAGCCGCCATGGCATTTTGCATATGCTCGATGGCATGGCCTGGCTGGCGCAGATCGGCATGTTCCTGGTGCTGGGCCTGTTGGTCACGCCCCATGACCTGCTGCCCATCGCCCTGCCCGCGCTGGGCCTGGCGCTGTGGATGATCCTGTTTGCGCGGCCTCTTTCGGTGATGGTTGGCCTGCTGCCGTTCAAGGCCTTCCACGGTCGCGAAAAGGCCTTTATCGCCTGGGTCGGCCTGCGCGGCGCGGTGCCGATCATCCTCGCGGTGTTCCCGCTGATGGCCGGCCTGCCCCATGCGCAGCTGTACTTCAACCTGGCGTTCTTTATCGTGCTGGTGTCGCTGCTGGTGCAGGGCACAAGCCTGCCGTGGGTGGCCAAGTTGCTCAAAGTCACCGTACCACCGGACCCGGCACCGATTTCACGCGCAGCCCTGGAAGTGCACGTCACCAGCGAGTGGGAGCTGTTCGTCTACCGCCTCGGCGCCGAGAAATGGTGCATCGGCGCGGCCCTGCGCGAGCTGAAAATGCCCGAAGGCACGCGCATCGCTGCACTGTTTCGCGGCCAGCAACTGCTCCATCCGTCGGGTAGTACCGTGCTGGAAGTCGATGATTTGCTCTGTGTGATCGGCCATGAACACAACCTGCCGGCCCTGGGCAAACTGTTCAGCCAGGCACCGCAACGGGGCCTCGATTTGCGCTTCTTCGGCGACTTCGTGCTCGAAGGCGACGCCCAGCTGGGCGCGGTTTCGGCCTTGTACGGGCTCAAGCTCGAGGGTATCGACCCGGACATGCCGCTGAGTCGCTTCATCACCCAGAAGGTCGGCGGTGCACCGGTGGTGGGCGACCAGGTGGAATGGAACAACACCATCTGGACTGTCGCGGTCATGGACGGGAACAAGATTGGCAAAGTCGGCGTCAGATTCCCCGAAGGAAGTCGCCCCGGCCCCGGACTCTTCCTCTAAACTGCGGGGCAACAACGCCCCGATTCTTCACCTTGCAAGACCGGTCTCTATGCCAACCCTGCGCACTTTTATCGCCACTGCCCTGCTGGGCCTGACCCTTTGCGTCGGCGCCGTTCACGCTGCCGACCCGCCCAGCGCCGACGCCATCCAGCAAACCCTGGATAAACTGCCCGACCGCAAGCTGCCCGACGCTGACATGAAGGCGTTGCAGGGCATCCTGCAGCAGACCCTGACGTACCTGGCGAACCAGCAGGATTACGAGCAGCGCCTGGCCGATCTCAAGCGCCAGCTGGAAGAGGCCCCACGCCAGACCGCCGACAACCAGCGCGAGCTGGCCCGGCTCAAGGCCACCAAAATCATCCCGGTAGCCCAACGCTACGCCTCGCTGCCCGTGCCGCAGCTTGAGCAATTGCTGGTGCAACGCAGCACCCAGCAAGGCGACCTGCAAAAAGAGCTGGCCGACGCCAACAGCCTGACCATCGCCGCCCAGACCCGACCCGAGCGCGCCCAAACCGAAATCAGCAGCAGCCAGACGCGCATCCAGCAGATCAACGCCACGCTCAAGCTGGGCAAAGACAACGGCAAAGCCCTCAGCGGCGACCAGCGCAACCAGTTGAACGCTGAACTGGCGGCCCTGAATGCGCTGATCCCGCTGCGTCGCCAGGAGTTGGCCGGCAACAGCCAGTTGCAAGACCTGGGCAACAGCCAGCACGACCTGATCCAGGAAAAAACCGCGCGCCTGGAGCAGGAAATCCAGGACCTGCAAACCCTGATCAACCAGAAACGCCTGGCCCAGTCCCAGCAGACGGTGACGCAACAGTCCATCGAAGCCCAGAAAGCCGGGGGCAGCAGCATCCTTGCCAAGGAAAGCGCCGACAACCTGAAGCTGTCCGACTACCTGCTCAAGAGCACTGACCGTCTCAATGACCTGACCCAGAAGAACCTGCAGACCAAGCAGCAACTGGACACGGTCAACCAGAGCGATTCGGCCCTGGACGAGCAGATCAACGTGCTCAAGGGCAGCCTGCTGCTTTCCAAGATTCTGTATAAGCAAAAACAGGCCCTGCCGCGCCTTACCGTCGACCGCGACCTGGCCGACGATATCGCCAACATTCGCCTGTACCAGTTCGAGGTCAACCAGCAGCGTGAGCTGATCAGTTCCCCCAGCGCCTATGTGGATAACCTGCTGGCCAACCAGCCACCGGACGAAGTCACGCCGCAACTGCGTCGCACCTTGCTGGAACTGGCGATCACCCGCAGCGACCTTCTGGAGCGCCTGAGCCGCGAGCTGAGTGCGCTACTGAACGAATCGATCACCCTGCAACTGAACCAGAAGCAACTGTTGAGCACCGCCACTACACTGCGCGCGACGCTTGATGAGCAGATGTTCTGGATCCCGAGCAACAAGCCGCTGGACACCGAATGGCTGGAAACCGTGCCGGCGCACCTGAGCAAGCAAGTCGCCACCCTGCCCTGGGCGTCCAGTGTCAGCGAACTGTATGACGGCCTGACCCAGCGCCCGTTGCTGTTCCTGCCGCTGCTGCTGTTGCTCGGCGCGCTGTTGTGGCGGCGCAAGGCGTTGTATCAGCGCCTGAACAAGGTCCACCTGGACATCGGTCACTTCAAGCGCGACAGCCAGTGGCATACGCCGCAGGCGATCCTGATCAATATCCTGCTGGCAATGCCGGTGTCACTGGGCCTGGCGCTGTGCGGCTATGCCTTGCAGATCGACGCCCGCGGGCAAAACGCCAACCTGGGCTCGGCCCTGCTGCAGATCGCCCAGGCGTGGCTGGTGTTCTACACCGCCTACCGCATCCTTGCGCCGGGCGGCGTGGCCGAACTGCACTTTCGCTGGGAGAAACCTCAGGTCCAGTTCCTCCAGGGCTGGATACGCAAGCTCGGGCTGGTGGTACTGGCCCTGGTGGCGGTGGTGGCGATTGCCGAACACCAACCGGCGGCACTGGCCGAAGACGTGCTGGGCATTGCCGTGGTGCTCACCTGCTATGGCTTGATGGCGTGGCTGCTGAGTCGCCTGCTGCTCAACAGCCCCACCCATGAAAAGGCCTCGCTGTTTCGCAAGGCCATCGGGCTGGTGTTCACCGCCCTGCCGATCGCGCTGTTCATCGCCGTGTGCTTTGGCTACTACTACACCGCCCTGAAACTCAGCGACCGGCTGATCAACACCCTGTACCTGTTGATGTTCTGGCTGGTGATCGAAGCCACCTTCGTGCGCGGCCTCGGCGTGGCCGCCCGGCGCCTGGCCTATGCCCGCGCCCTGGCCAAACGCCAGGCCGCCAAGGAAGCCGGTGATGGCGAAACGGTGATCGAGGAGCCGACCCTGGACATCGAACAGGTCAACGAACAGTCCATGCGCCTGATCCGCCTGGCCTTGCTCGGCGGCTTTATCGCGGCGCTGTACTGGGTGTGGTCGGACCTGATCTCGGTGTTTTCGTACCTGGATAACGTCACCCTGTACGAATACACCAGCGGTACGGGTACCAATATCAGCATGGTACCCATCAGTATCGGCGACCTGCTCGGCGCGTCGATCATCATCGGCATCACCTTCGCCCTGGCGCGCAACCTGCCCGGCCTGCTGGAAGTGCTGGTGCTGTCCAAGCTGGACCTGGCCCAAGGCAGCGCCTATGCCACCACCACCTTGCTGTCCTACATCATTGCCGGCGTAGGGTTTGTCACCACCCTGTCCACCCTCGGCGTGAGCTGGGACAAGCTGCAATGGCTGGTTGCGGCGCTGTCGGTGGGCCTGGGCTTCGGTATGCAGGAGATCTTCGCCAACTTCATCTCCGGCATCATGATCCTGTTCGAACGCCCGGTGCGCATTGGCGACACCATCACCATCGGCAACCTATCGGGCACAGTGAGCAAGATCCGCATTCGCGCCACCACCATCACCGACTTCGACAACAAGGACATCATTGTCCCGAACAAGACCTTTATTACCGGGCAACTGATCAACTGGTCGCTGACCGACACCATCACTCGCGTGACCCTCAAACTCGGGGTGGACTACGGCTCGGACCTGGACCTGGTGAAGGAATTATTACTGAAAGCCGCACGGGAAAACCCGCGGGTACTGAAAGAACCCGAACCCCACGTGTACTTCCTCAACTTCGGCGAAAGCACCCTGGACCACGAGCTGCGCATGCATGTGCGCGACCTCGGCGACCGCAACCCGGTGCTCGACGAGGTCAACCGCTTTATCAACCGTGAGTTCAAGAAACAGCACATCAACATCTCGTTCCGGCAGATGGAGATCTACCTGAAAAACCTCCACGGCCAGGAATACAAGCTGGTGCCGGCCGAGGATGAGCGCAAGACCATCGTCGAGCCCGTCGACAAGCCCGACGCACCAGAGCCACCCGCCGGCAAAGTGGTGGATGCGCCGGAGCCGCCACCGAGCAAACTCGACTAAACGCCCTGTCCCCAGCAGAATGCTCGGACATTCTGCTGGAGATGGCCGGTGAAAGCCCTCGACGAACTGACCTTCGACAACCGCTTCGCACGCCTGGGCGACGCGTTCTCAACCCACGTATTGCCAGAGCCCCTGGACGAACCGCGCCTGGTGGTGGCCAGCAAGGCCGCCATGACGCTGCTCGACCTCGACCCGGCGGTGGCTGAAACGCCCGTGTTTGCCGAACTGTTTGGCGGCCACAAGCTGTGGGCCGAAGCCGAACCAAGGGCGATGGTCTATTCGGGGCATCAGTTTGGCGGCTACACCCCGCAATTGGGCGATGGCCGCGGGTTGTTGCTGGGCGAGGTCTACAACGAGGCCGGCGAGCATTGGGATTTGCACCTCAAGGGCGCGGGGATGACACCTTACTCGCGCATGGGCGACGGGCGTGCGGTATTGCGCTCTTCGATCCGCGAATTCCTCGCCTCCGAAGCGTTACACGCGCTGGGCATCCCCAGCAGCCGCGCTCTATGCGTGATCGGCTCCAGCACCCCGGTCTGGCGTGAGAAACAGGAACGTGGCGCCATGGTGTTGCGCCTGGCCCATAGCCATATCCGCTTCGGGCATTTCGAATACTTCTACTACACCAAGAAGCCCGAACAGCAGGCCGAGTTGGCCGAACACGTGCTGAACCTGCATTACCCCGAGTGCCGCGAGCAGCCTGAGCCGTACCTGGCGATGTTCCGCGAAATCGTCGAGCGCAATGCCGAAATGATCGCCAAGTGGCAGGCCTATGGCTTTTGCCACGGGGTGATGAACACCGACAACATGTCGATTCTGGGCATCACCTTCGACTTCGGGCCCTTCGCGTTTCTCGATGATTTTGACGCGCACTTCATCTGCAACCACTCCGACCATGAAGGGCGCTACTCCTTCAGCAACCAGGTGCCTATCGGGCAGTGGAACCTCAGCGCCTTGGCCCAGGCGCTTACGCCGTTCATCAGCGTTGATGCCTTGAAGGAGGCACTTGGCCTGTACCTGCCGTTCTACCAGGCCCACTACCTGGACCTGATGCGCCGCCGGCTGGGGCTCACGAGCGCTGAAGAGGATGACCAGAAACTGGTGGAAGACTTGCTCAAGCTGATGCAGAACAGCGGCGTGGACTACACACTGTTCTTCCGACGCCTGGGCGATGAATCCGCGGCGCTGGCCGTGACGCGGCTACGTGACGACTTTGTCGACCTGGCCGGGTTTGATACCTGGGCCGAGCGGTACAAGGCCCGCGTTGCGCGGGACGGGGATTTCACCCAGGAACAGCGCCGTGAGCGGATGCATGCGGTGAACCCGCTCTACATCCTGCGTAACTACCTGGCCCAAAACGCCATCGCCGCCGCCGAATCAGGCGACTACAGCGAAGTGCGACGGCTGCATGAAGTGCTAACCAGGCCGTTTGAAGAGCAAGCGGGGATGGAGCAGTACGCGCAACGGCCGCCGGATTGGGGTAAGCATTTGGAGATTAGTTGTTCGTCGTAAGTCCTGAAACCCATAGCCACCCCCAAGGAGCCCCCGATGTCCGAATCTCTTGTCATCCCCTGCCCACATTGCAACGGCCTCAACCGCATCCCCGGCGAACGCCTGGGTGATGCGCCCAAGTGCGGGCGTTGCAAGCAGTCGGTGTTGCTGAGCAAACCCTTTGATTTGAAACAGGGCGACTATGCCAGCCAGATCAAGGGCGACCTGCCGCTCCTGGTCGATGTGTGGGCCGAATGGTGCGGGCCGTGCAAGTCGTTTGCGCCGGTATTCGAGCAGGCCGCCGGGCAGCTTGAAGGCAAGTGCCGGCTGGCGAAGCTGGACAGTGAGGCTAATCAGCAGCTGTCGGCGCAGTTGGGGATTCGTTCTATTCCCAGTTTGATTCTGTTCAAGAACGGTCGCGAAGTGGCGCGCCAGAGCGGGGCGTTTCCGTTGCCGCAGCTGATGAGCTGGTTGCGTAGCCAGGGCGTATAAACATCCCCCGCCATCAACTCGGTCAATGTGGGAGCTGGCTTGCCTGCGATGCAGGCGACTCGGTCTGCCTGGTACACCGAGGCGATGCTATCGCAGGCAAGCCAGCTCCCACATTGAATGCATTTCAGCTTTAGGTCAGGGGGGCTTCGCGGTCCATCATCTGGCCGACCAGCATGACGCCCAGTTCTCTTAATTGGTGAATCGCCAGGGCCACATCGCGATGTTCGCCTGTGAGGTCGTTGGACAAGTTGAGTAATAGCGTGCGCACAGAGGAGAAGGTTTCGTAGCTGTTGAGCACGAGGGCTTCGGTGGGGAGGTTGGGTGAAACATTGAAAAGACGGATAGACATGCATTTGTTCCCTGATAGGGCCACTACCGTTTCGCTACTAAACGAAGGGTGGCAGCTGTACGCAGGTTAGTAGACCGGGGAACAAAGCAAAGACCGGCGCACCCGAAGGTGCCCTGCGCACAGCCACCATCAGATAGGCGATAACGCCATGCTTTTGGAGCAGGTGCACATGCTTTGGTCGGTCGGGCTACTAAACCCGAACACTGAACATTCAGCGACCGGCAAACCTTAGAGACGCCCATCCAGACGCACAAGCCGGCGGATTCTGGCGTAGCTGTAGGCAAGGTTACAAGGCACAAGCCCAATTGCCAGACCCTTCCTACAGACCCCGTGGGACAAATCCAACCCACCTGCCGAAATGCAATCCAAACTGTGGGAGCTGGCTTGCCTGCGATGCAGGCGACTCGGTCTGCCTGGTACACCGAGGTGATGCCATCGCAGGCAAGCCAGCTCCCACAGTGTTCTGCGCTGCCTGTGGGGTCAGGCATTTTCCAGCAGATTATGCAGCTCCACAAACTGCTGCGTCAGTTTATGCCGTGGGTCGAGGTGGATCAGCGGCTTGCTCTCCTGGTGCGACTCGCGCATTCGCACAGAGCTGGCCAGGTACAACGGCAGCACCGGCAGCCCTTCGGCAATCAGTTCATCCAGAATCTGCTGCGGCAGGCTGGCCCGGGCCTGAAACTGGTTGACCACGATACCTTCCACTTCCAGGCCTTCATTATGGTCTTCCTTCAGTTCTTCGATTTCCGCCAGCAGGCCATACAGGGCCTGGCGCGAAAAGCTGTCGCAATCGAAGGGGATCAGCACACGATCAGCCGCAATCAGCGCAGAAACCGCATAGAAGTTCAACGCGGGTGGAGTATCGAGGTAAATCCGGTCGTAATCCTCGCTCAACTCATCCAGCAGCTTTCGCAGCTTGTTGATCTTGTGCTTGGCTTCGAGCTTGGGCTGCAGGTCTGCCAGCTCGGCGGTGGCGGTGATGACGTGCAGGTTGTCGAACGGCGTTTCGTAGATATCAACCTTGTTCTTCTTCGAAAACGGCCCGGAAGACAACGTTTGCTTGAAAAAGTCCGCGATCCCCATGGGGATGTCTTCGCCCGTCAACCCGGTGAGGTACTGGGTCGAGTTGGCTTGCGCATCGAGGTCCACCAACAGGGTTCGATAACCTTCGCTGGCGCTGACCGCCGCCAGGTTGCAGGCGATGCTGGACTTGCCCACGCCGCCTTTTTGATTGAACACCACGCGCCGCATGGAAAAACCTCCGTGTATCAATGAATGACCGAGTGTAGAGCGCAAAAGCGCCAGTTAGCTACCTCGTTCATCCATACGCTGTGCCTGGCTCACAAATGAATGGGAAATCTCCGACGACCCAGCCTGGCCTGTGATCGCCGACAATCTGTAAATTCTTCCAACTTATTTGTGATCAATAGTGAACAAATTTTCACCACTATTTGCTAGAACCCCGCGGCACCGGGATAATGCGCGCCATTCGGCTATTGCTCTCTGTCCCGGAATCCGGGGCCATTGGCCGCACATGGAAGCCCGCAGGGGCGGGATAACTTCTCAGTGATCAACTTCAACATCGCCCAATGGCGCGCCTGGGCTCCTGGCCTTGAGAGTGCGCACGACTGGCACGCCTGGTGCCGGGACCCGGTGTTGCTGCCCGTCAGCGAAGCCTGCCCGGATGTGTCATTTCTGCCAGCTATGCAGCGCCGCCGCTTGAGCCGGCTGGCGCGCATGGCATTCAGCGTCGGCTGGCCGCTGGCCGAGGGCCTTGCAGAGCTGCCGCTGGTGTTCATTTCCCGCCACGGCGAAACCCCGCGCACCCTGGATATCCTCAGTGATCTGGCCAACGAGCAGCCGCTGTCGCCCACCCAGTTCAGCCTGTCGGTGCACAACGCGGTGATCGGCCTGTGGTCGATCCTGCGCAATGAAACCGCCGAGATGACTGCCCTCGCCGCCGTTGGCGATGGCCTGGAGCACGGCCTCCTCGAAGCCGCCGCATTGCTCAACGAAGGCGCCCCGGCGGTGCTGCTGGTGATCACTGAAGAACAGCCGCCCGAAGCCTACGCCGGCTGGATCCATGACGTACCCTTCCCCTATGCCCTCGGCCTGTTGCTCACACCGGGCGACGAGTGGCAGCTGGAACTTACCACCGGCACTGTCCAACCCTCCACCATCGCCCAGTGGCCCCACGCCCTGAACCTGCTGCGCACCCTGCTGACCGAACAGGGCGCCTGCCAACATGCCTGGAAGAACCGAGTATGGAACTGGCAACGCAAGCCCTGACCGACAAGCCTCGGGACGCCTATTACTGGCGCCTGTTCGCTACCGCCGCGAGCTTTTTCCTGTTCGGCGTGGGCGGGTTGTGCCTGCGTTTGCTGGTGTTTCCATTGCTCAGTTGCTTGCCGGGCAGTGCCGAACAGCACCAGCGCCGTGCACGTCACACCATCAGCCGGCTGTTCTGGTTCTTTGTGCGGTTGATGCAGCGTGTCGGCGTGCTGACCTACAGCGTGGAAGGCGCCGAGAAGCTCGGGCGCCCAGGGCAGATGATCGTTGCCAACCACCCGTCGCTGATCGATGTGGTGTTCCTGATCGGCCTGATGCGCCAGACCAACTGCGTGGTCAAGCAGAGCCTGTTCCAGAACCCCTTCACCCGCGGGCCGGTGCGTGATGCCGGCTACATCAGCAACGACGGCAGCGCCGATATGCTCGATGCGGCTGCCGATGCCCTGCGCGCCGGCCAGACCCTGATCATCTTTCCCGAAGGCACCCGCACCACACCCGGCGCGGCCCCCGCCTTTCATCGCGGCGGCGCGGCCATTGCCCTGCGGGGTGCGACAATCATCACCCCGGTGGTGATCAAGGTCAGCCCCACCACCCTGACCAAGGCCGAACCCTGGTATCGCATCCCCAAACGTCGATTTCACTTCAGTTTGCGCGTGGGGGCCGATATAGAGCCACAAGCGTTTGCCGCGCTCGGCGCCGCGCCCCAGGCTTCACGCAAGCTCAACGATTACCTGCATCACTATTTCATTAAGGAGCTCGCCGAAGATGAGCGACCAAAAAAGCCTTGAGCACGAGATAAAAGAGCTGATCATCGAGGCCCTGGGCCTGGAAGACATCAGCGCCGACGACATTGGCAGCGAACAGACTCTGTTTGGCGAAGGCCTGGGCCTGGACTCGGTCGATGCCCTGGAATTGGGCCTGGCGATCCAGAAAACCTACGGCATCAAGATCGATGCCGACGCCAAGGACACCCGCAATCATTTCACCAACGTGGCCAGCCTTGCGGCGTTCGTCACGGCCCGACAGGCAGCTTGAGACCGTACCATGCAAACTCGTGATGATATTTTCAACACCCTGCGCGATGCCTTGGTGGAACTGTTTGAGCTGCCCCCGGAGCGCGTCACCCTCGACGCCAACCTGTATCAAGACCTGGAAATCGACAGCATCGACGCCGTGGACCTGATCGACCACATCAAGCGCCAGACCGGTAAGAAGATCGCCGCCGAAGAATTCAAGGCGGTGCGCACCGTGAACGACGTGGTTGAGGCGGTATACCGTCTGGTCCAGCCCGCCGCATGAGCCGGCTGATCGGCCTTGGCCTGTTGTTGGCGGGGCTGCTGTACCCCTTTGCGGTGTATTACGGCACCGAGCATTTTGCACCGTGGCAATTCGGCCTGTTGCTGGGCAGCCTGTGGCTGTTGCGCGCCCTGACCGCTGGGCGGCGCCCGGGCAGCCGCTGGATGGCGGTGACGGTGATCGTGTTCTGCGTGCTGCTGGCCTGGTTCGATAACCCGCAGTGGCTGCGTTGGTACCCCAGCCTGGTCAGCGCGTTCATGTTGGCGCTGTTCGGCCTGAGCCTGAAATACGGCCCGCCGATGGTCGAGCGCCTGGCACGCATGACTGACCCGCAACTGCCGCCGAAGGCAATCGTGTATACCCGCCAGGTCACCGTGGTGTGGAGTGCATTTTTTCTGTGTAACGGCTTGCTCGCCGCCGCGCTCACGCTGTGGGCGCCGCTGAGCTGGTGGACGTTGTACAACGGCTTGATCGCCTACGGGCTGATGGCGCTGTTGTTTGCCGTGGAATGGCTGGTACGACAAAGGGTTCGAGGCCGCGTATGAATGGGTTGAAACTTGAGCACTTGTTGCTTGAGCCGCTGCAACAGCGCTGGGTCACCACCGAGCCTGACATGAATCACGCCCAGCTGTGGGAAGCATCCCTGCGCCTGGCGGCCGGCTTGCAGGCGCGAGGCATCCAGCGCCTGGCCGTGTACCTGGAAGACGCGGGCGTCCTGGCGATTGCCTTGCTGGGCGCCTGGCGCGCCGGTGCCAGCGTACTGCTGCCGGCCGACCTGCAGCCCCAGACCCGCCATCGCTGGGATCCTGCCGTCGACGCCTGGTTGATCGAAGCCGCTGATCTCGAGGCGCTGTACCAGGCGCCACTGAGCCCTGCGGTTCTCGACCTGGACACCTGCCAACTGAGCCTGTGCACCTCCGGTTCCAGCGGCGAGCCCAAGCGCATCGACAAGTCCCTGCGCCAACTGGCCAATGAAGTCGAGGCGCTGGAAGCCCTGTGGGGGGCGGACCTCAAAGACGCCTGCATCATCGGCAGCGTCGCCACCCAGCACATCTACGGCTTGCTGTTTCGCGTGCTGTGGCCGCTGTGCGCAGGTCGCACCTTTGTGCGCAAGCAACTGGCGTTCCCCGAAGACATGCAGCGCGCCAGCCGCGAGCACCCACAATTCGCCTGGGTCGCCAGCCCGGCGCTGCTCAAACGCATGGGCGACAACCTCGACTGGCCGGCACTGAGCCAGGTTGCGCGGGTGTTTTCCTCCGGTGGCGCGCTGCCCGTTGAAGCCGCCGGCAGTCTGTATGACCGCTTGCAGCAATGGCCGACGGAAATTCTCGGCAGCTCGGAAACCGGCGGCATCGCCTGGCGCCAGGGCGCGCAACCCTGGCAGCCGTTTGCCGATGTGCAACTGAGCCAGGATGCCGACGGCGCGCTGCGCATCGCATCAAAGTACCTGCCCGAAGGGCACATCGAACAGACCGCCGACGCTGCACGCATCCATGCCGATGGCCGCTTCGAATTGCTGGGCCGCCTGGACCGCATCGTCAAGCTGGAAGAAAAACGCATCTCCCTGCCGATGCTCGAACAGGCATTGATGACCCATCCCTGGGTCGCCGAAACCCGCTTGGGTGTAGTGCAGGAAAACCGCGCCTCCCTTGGCGCGCTGGTGGTGCTCAACAGCGATGGCCTGCATGCCCTGCGCAACCAGGGCCGGCGCACGCTCACCCAAACCCTGCGCCAGCACCTGGGCCAACATTGCGAAGCCCTGGCCCTGCCCCGTCGCTGGCGGTTGCTGCGCCAATTGCCGCTCAACAGCCAGGGCAAGCTGCCCCAGGCCGATATCGAAGCACTTCTGCTGGCTCCCCGGCCAAAAGCCCCCGAAGTGCTGGAGCAGGTCGAAGCCGATGGCGAATGGACCGTGCAACTGAGCGTTCCGCCGGACCTGGCCTATTTCAGCGGACACTTCCCGGTAACGCCCGTGCTGCCGGGCGTGGTGCAAGTGGAATGGGCGTTCAACCTGGGCCAGCAACTGCTCGACTTGCCGAGCACCTTCGCCGGCATGGAAGTGCTCAAGTTCCAGCAACTGGTGCGCCCGGGCGATCAGATTGAACTGCACCTGCGCTTTGACCCGGAACGCAGCAAGCTTTATTTCACCTACCGCAACGGCGTTGCCGCCTGTTCCAGCGGTCGCATACAGTTGGTGACTGCGAATGCATAACCCCTGCGCCCTGATTCCGGTGTACAACCACGAAACTGCCGTACCCGCCGTGGTCCGCAGCCTGCTGGGCAGCGGCTTGCCGTGCCTGCTGGTCGACGACGGCAGCAGCCCGGCCTGCGCAGCGGTGTTGGCACAATTGGCCACCCTCGACAACGTCACCCTGTTGACCCTGCCCAGCAACCAGGGCAAGGGTGGCGCCGTGATGGCCGGCTTTCGCGAAGCGGCGCGCCAGGGCTACACCCACGCCCTGCAAGTGGACGCCGACGGCCAGCACGACCTGCGTGAAGTCGAGACCTTTATCGACACCTCGCGCCGGCACCCTGACGCCGTCATCTGCGGCTACCCCGAATACGACGACAGCGTGCCCAAAGGCCGTTTGTATGCGCGTTACCTGACCCACGTATGGGTGTGGATCAACACCCTGTCGTTGCAGATTCGCGACTCGATGTGCGGTTTTCGCGTGTACCCGCTGGCGCCAACCCTGGCCTTGATGGACTCGGCCTACATCGGCACGCACATGGATTTCGACTCGGACATCCTGGTGCGCCTGGCCTGGCGCAACCAACCGATGCGCTGGCTGCCGACCCAGGTGCACTACCCGGCCGACGGCCTGTCGCACTTTCGCTTGTTCCGCGACAACGTTCGCATCAGCGCCATGCACACGCGGCTGTTTTTCGGCATGTTGGTGCGTGCGCCGATGATCCTGTGGCGACGGTGGCAGGCATGAGCGACAGCACCAAGCACTGGGCCGACCGCGAGGAACGCGGCAGCTTCTGGCTGATGAAGCTCACGGCGCTCGCCGCAAAAGTCCTGGGTCGTCGCCTGTTGAGCCCTTTGCTCTACAGCATCGTTTTCTACTTCTTTCTGTTTGGCCGCACGGCGCGCCGCAGCGCCTGGCAATATCAACAGCGCCTGGCCCAATGGAGTGGGTGCGATGAACTGCTGCCCAGCCACCGGAAAGTCTTCGGCCAGTTCATGGCCTTCGCCGATTCCCTGCTCGACAAGCTCGACGTATGGAACGGCAATCTCGGCCTGGAACAGATCGAAATCAACGACCCGGCGCAATTGCGCGGGCAACTGCGTGGCGAGCGCGGGCAGATGCTGGTGGGCGCGCACCTGGGCAACCTGGAAGTGTGCCGTGCACTGGCGGAGATCGGTGAACAGGTCACCATGAACGTGTTGGTGCACACCAAGCACGCCGAGCGTTTCAACCGCCTGTTGGGTGAAGCCGGGGCCAGCCATTTGCGCCTGATCCAGGTCAGCGAGCTGGACCCGGCCACCATGCTGCTGCTCAGCCAGCGCCTGGACGACGGCGAATGGCTGGCGATTGCCGGTGACCGCATACCGTTGCACGGTGGGCGCACGGTGCGCGTGGATTTCCTCGGCCACCCGGCTGCGCTCCCCCAAGGCCCGTGGCTGCTGGCCGGGCTGCTCAAATGCCCGGTGAACCTGCTGATGTGCCTCAAACACCAAGGCCGCTATCGCCTGACCATCGAGCCTTTCGCACCGTTGATCGAATGGAAGCGCAGCACCCGCGAGCAGGTGATTGCCGAGTGGACCGCCCGCTACGCCGCACGCCTGGGCCAGTTCTGCCTGCAAGCGCCCCAACAATGGTTCAACTTTTACCCTTTCTGGAAGACCGATGACGACGCATCTTGAGCCGGTAACCTTTGGCGAACGCCCCTTGCGCATCGAAGACGTGCTGGCCCTGGCCAACCGTCAGGCGCCCACGCAATTACAGGGTGATGCTGCCTATCGTCAGCGCATCGCCAAGGGCGCGCAGTTTCTCGACTCGCTGCTGGACAAGGAAGGCGTGATCTACGGCGTCACCACCGGCTACGGCGACTCCTGCGTGGTGGCGGTACCGCTGGAACACGTCGAAGCCTTGCCGCGTCACCTGTACACCTTTCACGGTTGCGGCCTGGGCAAGCTGCTCGACGCCCAAGCCACCCGCGCCGTGTTGGCGGCGCGTTTGCAGTCGCTGTGCCATGGCGTGTCGGGCGTACGCGTGGAGCTGCTGGAACGCCTGCACGCCTTCCTCGAACACGATGTGCTGCCACTGATCCCGGAAGAAGGCTCGGTGGGCGCCAGCGGTGATCTGACGCCGCTGTCCTACGTGGCAGCGACCTTGTCCGGCGAACGTGAAGTGCTGTTTCGTGGCGAACGCCGCCCGGCGGTCGACGTGCACCGCGAACTGGGCTGGGAGCCTTTGGTGCTGCGCCCCAAGGAAGCCCTGGCCTTGATGAACGGCACCGCCGTGATGACTGGCCTGGCCTGCCTGGCTTTCGCCCGCGCCGACTACCTGCTCCACCTGGCGACGCGCATCACCGCGCTCAATGTGGTGGCGCTGCAAGGCAACCCGGAACACTTCGACGAGCGCCTGTTCGCCGCCAAGCCTCACCCTGGGCAGATGCAAGTGGCCGCGTGGCTGCGCAATGACCTGGCGATCGATGCACCGACCGCGCCGCTGCATCGCTTGCAGGATCGCTACTCGCTGCGCTGCGCCCCCCATGTGCTCGGCGTGTTGGCCGACAGCCTGAGCTGGTTGCGCTCGTTCATCGAGATCGAACTCAACAGCGCCAACGACAATCCGATCATCGACGCTGAAGAAGAACGCGTACTGCACGGCGGGCACTTCTACGGCGGGCATATCGCCTTCGCCATGGACAGCCTCAAGACCCTGGTGGCCAACGTCGCCGACCTGCTCGACCGCCAGCTCGCGCTGCTGGTGGACGTGCGTTACAACCATGGCCTGCCAAGCAACCTCTCGGGCGCCCCCGCCGACCGCGCGATGATCAATCACGGTTTCAAGGCCGTGCAGATCGGCACCAGCGCCTGGACCGCCGAAGCATTGAAGAACACCATGCCGGCCAGTGTGTTCTCACGCTCCACCGAGTGCCACAACCAGGACAAGGTGAGCATGGGCACCATCGCTGCCCGCGATGCAATCCGCGTACTGGAGCTGACCGAACAAGTAGCCGCCGCCACCCTGCTCGCCGCCAACCAGGGCGTGTGGCTGCGCGCCCAAGCAGAAGATGCCCGAGCGCTGCCACCGGCACTGGCCGCAATGCACGCAGAATTGGCCCTGGACTTCCCGCCAGTCATCGAAGACCGTGCCCTGGAAGGCGAACTGCGCCTGTGCCTGCAACGCATCGCCGCGCAACACTGGAGGCTGCATGCGTAGCCCCGGCGTATTGCACTGCGACACGCAAATCCTCGTGCCGTTTTTCGATATCGACACCATGAACGTGGTGTGGCACGGGCACTACGTGAAGTACCTGGAAGTGGCGCGCTGTGCGCTGCTGGACAAGATCGGCCATAACTACACGGCGATGCTCGAGTCCGGCTACGCCTGGCCGGTGATCGACATGCAGCTACGCTATGTACGTGGCGCGACCTTCGGCCAGACGCTCAATGTGCGTGCCAGCCTGGTGGAGTGGGAGAACCGTTTGAAGGTCAACTACCTGATCACTGACCTGGCGAGCGGCGAGCGCTTGACCCGCGCCAGCACCGTGCAAGTGGCGGTGCAAATCGCCAACCGCGAGATGCAACTTGCCTCGCCCAAGATATTCACCGATGCCGTAGAAAGGGCCCTGAAATGCTGACCCCTGTGGGAGCGGGCTTGCCCGCGATGGTCGTTAACGATAACGCACGACGCCTGACACTACGCAGCGTCCTCAGGTTCTTCGCGGGCAAGCCCGCTCCCACAGGGATTGTGCTTATCCTGCTGTTGGGCGTTCCAGGCTTGGCCCAGGCGTTCGACTTGCAGCAGTTGAGCGATCAGCTTGCAAAACCCTCTGTCATCCACGGCAGCTTCACTCAGGAAAAACACCTGCGCGCCCTGCCCCAGCCGCTGGTCAGCAAAGGCACCTTCGTGCTCGCCAAGGACGACGGCCTGTTATGGCTGCTCAAGACCCCGCTGCAACAGGACTACCGCATCACAGGCCAAGGCATCGCCCGGCGTGACGCCAACGGCTGGCAACCGCTGCCGAACAAGAGCGCCGGGGCCGAACAGAATCGCCTGTTTCTCGCCGTACTCCAGGGCGACAGCAGCGGCTTGCAGCGTGACTTCGAACTGCAACTGCAAGGCCAGCCCTACAACTGGAAGCTCACGCTGACCCCGCGCTCATTGCTGCTCAAGCAAGTGTTCACCCGGATCAATATCGACGGCGGCGAACTGGTGCAAACCATCGAGCTGCTGGAAACCCAGGGCGACAGCACTGTACTGCGTATGCAGGACAGCACGGCCGACCAACCCTTGAGCGATGCGGAGCAACACGACTTTGCCCAGTGAGCGCCTGCTGCCGCGCCTGTTCCTGATCCTGCTGGTGGCCGTGCTGGCCCTGGCCGGCTGGCAGTGGCGCGATGGCGCGCCGTTGTCGGCCAACCTGATGGAACTGGTGCCGGGCAGTACGCCGGACGCCCTGGAACAGCAGGCCGAACAGCGTATGCAAGAACCGCTGAACCGCGAGATGCTGGTACTGGTGGGCCATGCCGACCGCCAGCAAGCACTGGCCGCGGCGCAGCAAATGGGCGAGCGTTGGCAGGCCAGCGGTCTGTTTGAACAGGTGCAATGGAACCTGCAAGCCGACTTGCCGGCGTTGCGTAAGCAACTGCTGCGCGGGCGTTTGTCGATGCTCTCGGCCAACGACCGTGAGCAACTGATCGAACGCCCCGGCGCTTTTATCCAGCAGCGGGTACAAGCACTGTTCGACCCGTTCACCGGCTTCAGCCTGGTGCCGAGCCAGGACGACTGGCTCGGCCTAACCGGGCGTATCCAGAACAGCCAGCCACAACACGGCGCGGTTCAGCTGGACATCGGCAGCGGCGCCTTGATCGCCGAAGCCGACGGCCAAAGCTGGGTGCTGGTGCGGGCACGCACCAACGGCAATGCCTTCGATATGAAATTGCCGTTGCAAGTGGCGGATTTACTCCAGGCCAGCCGCGAGCAGGCTGGTGAGCACGGCGCGCAACTGCTCGCCGCCAGCGGCTTGCTCTACGCGGCCAATGGGCAGCAGCAAGCCACGCGGGAAATCACCTGGGTCGGCGGTGGCGCAACCATCGGCATCCTGTTGTTGCTGTTGCTGGCTTTCCGACGCTGGAGGGTGTTGCTGGCATTTGTGCCGGTGCTGGTGGGCATGCTGTTTGGCGCAGTCGCTTGTGTGGCACTGTTTGGGCATATGCATGTGATGACCCTGGTGCTGGGCTCCAGCCTGATCGGCGTGGCGGTGGATTACCCACTGCACTACCTGTCCAAAAGCTGGAGCCTGCAACCCTGGCGCAGTTGGCCGGCGTTGCGCCTGACCCTGCCGGGGCTGAGCCTGAGCCTGGCCACCAGTTGCATCGGCTACCTGGCGCTGGCCTGGACACCCTTCCCGGCGCTGACGCAAATCGCGGTGTTCTCCGCCGCCGGGCTGGTGGGGGCTTATTTGTGTGCGGTGTGCCTGCTGCCTGCGCTGCTCAAGGGTGTGGAGCTGCGCCCGGCGCAATGGCCGCTGCGTGTCGCCCAGGCCCTATGGCAACTGCGTACCGCCTTGATCAAACGCGTGCCCGGTTCAGTGCTGCTGGTGGCGGTGCTGGTGTTCTGCGCCGCCGGCCTGTGGCAGCTCAACAGCAAGAACGATATTCGCCAATGGATCGGCGCGCCGCCGCAATTGCTCCAGGAAGCACAGGCCGTAGCGCGCATCACCGGGTTCCAGCCCACCAGCCAGTTTTTCCTGGTGCGCGCAGATAATCAGCAGCAGTTGCTGGAACGCCAGGCCGCCTTGGGCAAACGCCTGGATCAGTTGGTGAACATGGACAAGCTCCAGGGTTACCTGGCGCTCAGTCAACTGGTGAACCTGCCCGAGGAGCAGCAACAACTGCGCGATGCGCTGAACACTCTGGCGCAACACTGGCAACCGCTGCTGGACCTCGGCGTGCCCGTCAGTGCCCTGCAGGCTGAAGTCGCGCAGTTGCAGGCGCTACCCACTCAAGACATTGACGCAGCGCTGCAAGGCCCGCTGGCCGAACCCTGGCGCACGCTCTGGCTCGGCCCGGTCGACGGCGGCGTGGCGGCCATGGTCAGCCTGCAAGGCTTGAACAACCCGGCGTTGCTGCGGGTGCAGGCGCTGGATTTGCCCGGCGTGCAACTGGTCGATCGCTTGGGCGACTTGAACCGCGTGTTTGCCGACACGCAAATCAGCGCAGCCGAATTGAAGTTGCTGTCGTGCGTGCTGATCGTGCTGTTGCTGATTGCGCCCTTCGGTTTTGGCGGCGCCTTGCGTATCGTCGCCCTGCCCCTGCTGGCCGCGCTGTGCAGCCTGGCCAGCCTCGGCTGGCTGGGCCAGCCGCTGACCTTGTTCAGCCTGTTTGGCCTGTTGCTGGTCACGGCCATCAGCGTTGACTACGCGATCTTGATGCGCGAGCAGATCGGCGGCCCGGCCGTCAGCCTCTTGGGAACACTGCTGGCGGCGTTGACAACCTGGTTGTCGTTCGGCCTGCTGGCGGTGTCGAGCACACCGGCCGTGAGTAATTTCGGTTTATCGGTCAGCCTGGGCCTGGCATTCAGCTTTATGCTGGCGCCCTGGGCAGCCCAGCAGAAACACACCTTATGAATGCGATTATCGCCCATGCGGCAAGGAGCCCTCGTGCCCACAGTTGAAATGGAACGTCGCCAGGTGGTGGTGATCGGTGCCGGGCCATCCGGTGCCATTGCGGCCGCGCTGCTAAAGCGCAAAGGGCATGATGTATTGATCATCGAACGCGAGCATTTCCCGCGTTTTTCGATTGGCGAAAGCCTGCTGTCGCACTGCATCGACTTCATCGAAGAAGCCGGGATGCTCGACGCTGTGCAAGCGGCGGGCTTCCAGGTAAAAACCGGCGCCGCGTTCGCCTGGGGCGAGCGCTACAGTGCGTTTGACTTTGGCGACACCTTCAGCAACGGCAAGCCCACCACCTTCCAGGTGCAGCGCGGCGAGTTCGACAAGTTGCTGGCCGATCAGGCGGCGCTGCAAGGTGTGGAAATCCGCTATGGCCAAAGCATTGTCGGTGTGGATTTCTCCGGCGAGTGCCGCTACCTGCATGTGCGCCGACAGAACGGCAGCGAGTACCACATCAAAGCCAAGTTCGTGCTCGACGCCAGCGGCTATGGCCGCGTGCTGCCGCGCCTGCTGGACCTTGAGGCGCCCTCGAACTTCCCGCTGCGCCAGGCCGTGTTCACTCACATCGAAGACCGCATCGAACACCCAGGCTTTGATCGCAGCAAAATTCTGGTCACCACCCACCCGACCCAGCGCGACATCTGGTTCTGGACCATCCCGTTCAGCAACGGCCGTTGCTCGGTGGGCGTGGTTGCGGCCAAAGAGCATTTCGATGGCCGCGACAGCGACCTTGACGCCTGCCTGCGCAGCTTTGTCGATGAAACGCCAAGCCTGGCCGCCGTGCTCAGCAATGCCGTATGGGACACCCCGGCGCGCAGCATCGGCGGCTATTCGGCCAACGTCAAAAGCCTGCACGGCCCAGGCTTTGCGCTGCTGGGCAATGCAGCGGAATTTCTCGACCCGGTGTTCTCGTCCGGCGTGACCATCGCCATGCGGTCGGCCAGCATGGCCGCCGCTGTGCTGCACCGTCAGCTCAACGGCGAGACCGTGGACTGGCAAAGCGAATTCGCCGAACCCTTGAAGCGCGGTGTCGATACCTTCCGCTGCTACGTCGAAGGCTGGTATGCCGGTACGTTCCAGGATGTGATTTTCCATCCAGGCAGCTCACCGGAGATTCGCCGCATGATCAGTTCGATCCTGGCCGGTTACGCCTGGGATGAGCGCAACCCGTTTGTCAGCGAGCCTAAACGGCGATTGCGGATGTTGTCGGATATTTGTGCGAGTGAAGCGGTATGAACAGTCCTGCCGTTGAAAAAAACTACCTGAGCAAAAATTATGTCGAGGAAACCAGGTTCGGCTTCTGGTTCCTGCGCAGCCACACCTGGCAGCATCACGTATTGCGTGTGGCGATCAACGACCTGCGCAGCCTGTTCAGCGAGCCGCTGCCGGTGGCCCCGGTGTTGCTGGACGCCGGTTGTGGCCAGGGTAAGTCCTTCCGGTTGCTGCAGCAGGTGTTTGCGCCTTCACGCCTGATCGGCCTGGATGCCGACCCCCACAGTCTGGAGCTGAGCCGTGAAGAGGCTGCGCGCCAGGGCCTGGCTGTCGAGCTGATCGGCAGTGACTGCGCCACCCTCGATGTACCGGACGCCAGCGTCGATATCGTGTTTTGCCACCAGACCTTTCACCATTTGGTCGAGCAACATCGCGCGCTCAAGGAGTTCTACCGGGTACTCAAACCGGGCGGCTATCTGCTGTTTGCCGAATCCACCGAAGCCTATATCGACACCTGGGTGATTCGCTGGTTGTTCCGCCACCCGATGCATGTGCAAAAAAGCGCCGAAGAGTACTTGGAGATGCTGCGCGAGCAAGGCTTTGAATTCGACTCGCAGAATGTCTCGTACCCCTACCTGTGGTGGAGCCGCTCCAGCGACTTCGGCCTGCTGGAGCGCTGGGGCCTGCGCAAGGCGCCGCCGGTGGGCCAGCGCGAGGAAACCCTGGTCAACTGCGTAGCGCGCAAACCTTTGGAGAACGCCGCCTCATGATGCGCCTGCTGTTAATGGGTTGCCTGTTGCTGCTCAGTGCCTGCGCCAGCCAGGCACCGCTGCCGGAAAAAATCCCGGCGCTGGCCTTGCCGATGCAACTGCATGTGCAGCGCCTGGCGGACGGGCAGCGCCAGGACTGGCTGCTGGTGATCCAGCGCGAAGGCCACGCGATTCGCTGGTCGATGATGGACCCCTTGGGCATTCCCCTGGCCCGGCAAAAACTGCTCGATGGGCAGTGGCAGGCCGACGGCTTGCTGCCACCCAATCCCCAGGCGCGGGAGCTGTTTGCCGCGCTGCTGTTTGCCCTGACCCCGGCCGGTGACGTGCCGGCGTTGTATCCACGCGCCCAGGCCATGGACCTGACGCGCACGCTGCCGGGCCATTGGCAAATCATCTATCAGTCTTCCGAGGTGTTCAGCGTGAACATGGCCGGCCAGCCGTTGAGTTATCGCATCACCCCGCTGGGTATCAGCCGATGACCGCTTACCTCAATGCCCTCGGTGTGATCTGCGCCCTTGGCCGAGGCCAGGCCGAAGTCAGCCGCAACCTGTTTGCCGGTGACTGCTCAGGCATGCGCGCCGAAAGCGGCTGGGTGCCGGAGCGCGTGGTGCCGGTGGCTGCCGTCCAGGGCGAACTGGTGCCTTTGCCGGTGGAACTGGCTCAACAAAGCAGCCGCAATAACCAGTTGTTGCTGGAAGCGGCGTTGCAGATTGAAGATGAGATCCGTCAGGCCATTCAAACCTATGGCCGAGGGAGAGTCGGCGTGGTGCTTGGCACCAGCACCTCGGGCATCGACGAAGCCAGCCGTGGCATTGCCCATTACCTGCGCGACAAGCAGTTCCCTGCCGACTACGACTACCAGCAACAGGAACTCAGCGCCCCGGCAAACTTCCTCGCCGACTGGCTGCAATTAAGCGGCCCGGCCTATGTGATTTCCACCGCCTGCACCTCCAGCGCCCGTGCCTTGATGAGCGCCCAGCGCCTCCTGAACCTGGGGGTGTGCGATGCGGTGATCTGTGGCGGCGTGGACAGCCTGTGCAAGCTGACCCTGAACGGATTTACCTCGCTGGAGGCGGTATCCAGCGAGCGCTGCAACCCGTTCTCGGTGAACCGCAACGGCATCAATATCGGTGAGGCGGCGGTACTGTTCCTGATGAGCCGCGAGCCGGCACCGATCGCCTTGCTGGGCAGCGGTGCCAGTTGCGACGCACATCATATCTCCGCGCCCGAGCCCAGCGGCAAGGGTGCATTGCAGGCGATGCGCAAGGCCCTGGCCAGCGCAAAGCTGGCTCCCGAGCAGATCGGCTACCTGAACCTGCACGGCACCGCCACTCAACACAACGACGCCATGGAAAGCCTGGCGGTCGCCAGCCTGTTCCCCGGCGGTGTGGCCTGTTCGTCGACCAAGCCCATGACCGGCCACACCCTTGGCGCCGCCGGAGCGCTGGAAGCGGCGTTCTGCTGGCTGAGCCTGGCTCAGGGCCAGCTGCCGCCTCACGTGTGGGATGGCCACGCCGACCCGGCGCTGCCGCCCTTGCAATGGACGCACAGCGGCGACACCTTGAAAAAAACCTGCCTGATGAGCAACTCGTTTGCCTTCGGCGGTAATAACGTCAGCCTGATAATCGCAGAGGCCCCATGATCGATTGGCCACTTGCCGAGCTGCTACCCCACGCGGGCGACATGATCCTGATCGACCAGGTGCTGTCGTTCGATGATGAGCAGATCCGCACCCGCGTCACCGTCAAGCCCGACGGCCTGTTCAACCGCCCTGACGGTAGCCTGCCGGCCTGGGTCGGCCTGGAATTGATGGCGCAAAGCGTCGCCGCTTATGCCGGCTGCCATGCACGCCAGCAAGGCCGCGCGGTGGAACTGGGCTTCCTGTTGGGTACACGCAAGTTCGAGTGCAATGTCGAGTACTTCCCGGCAGGCGCCGAGCTGAATATCCACGGCCTGCGCTCCCTGGAAGACGACAACGGCATGGGTGTGTTCGAATGCCACCTCACCGGTAAGGGTATCCAGGCCAGTGCGCGCCTGAACGTATTTCGACCGCCCCAGGCGGCCAACTATTTAGATGAATCGAAGGACCCAACGTCATGACTGAATCCGTACTGGTCACCGGCTCAAGCCGTGGCATCGGCCGCGCCATTGCCCTGCGCCTGGCCCAGGCCGGCCATGACATCGTGCTGCATTGCCGCAGTGGCCGCGCCGAAGCCGACACCGTGCAGGTCGAGATCGAGGCCCTGGGTCGCAAGGCGCGGGTGCTGCAATTCGACGTGTCCGACCGCGCCAGTTGCAAGGCCATCCTTGAAGCCGACGTGGAGCAACATGGCGCCTACTACGGCGTGGTGCTCAATGCCGGCCTGACCCGCGACGGCGCCTTCCCTGCCCTGTCGGAAGACGACTGGGACGTGGTGATGCGCACCAATCTCGATGGTTTCTACAACGTGCTGCACCCAGTGATGATGCCGATGATTCGACGTCGCGCCGCT
The DNA here is from genome assembly GCF_020790195.1 of Pseudomonas sp. HN8-3. NCBI lineage: Bacteria > Pseudomonadati > Pseudomonadota > Gammaproteobacteria > Pseudomonadales > Pseudomonadaceae > Pseudomonas > Pseudomonas sp. HN8-3. The sequence continues at coordinate 474,718 of NZ_CP086206.1, read as the reverse complement.
GGGCGTATCGTGTGCATCACCTCGGTGTCCGGGTTGATCGGCAACCGCGGCCAGGTCAACTACAGTGCTTCAAAAGCCGGCCTGATCGGCGCAGCCAAGGCGCTGGCGATCGAACTGGGCAAACGCAAGATCACCGTCAACTGCGTGGCGCCGGGGTTGATCGACACGGCGATGCTGGATGAAAACGTCCCCGTCGAAGAGCTGATGAAAATGATCCCTGCGCAACGCATGGGCACCCCGGAAGAAGTCGCCGGCGCGGTGAATTTCCTGATGTCGGCCGAAGCGGGCTATATCACACGCCAGGTGCTGGCCGTGAACGGAGGCTTGTGCTGATGAAGCGCGTCGTCGTCACCGGCATGGCCGGCATGACCTCCCTGGGCAGCGATTGGGACACCATCGCCGCCAACTTTCGCGCCAACCGCAGCGGTATCCGGCGCATGGATGAATGGGACCGCTTTACCGAATTGAACACGCGCCTGGCCGGGCCGATTGATGAATTTGTGGTGCCTGCGCACTGGACCCGCAAGCAATTGCGCAGCATGGGGCGCGTCTCGCGCCTGGCGGTGTGGGCAGCGGAGCAGGCACTGCAGGATGCCGGCTTGCTCGGTGACCCGTCGATCAAGGACGGGCGCATGGGCGTGGCCTGTGGCTCGTCCACCGGCAGCACCGATGAGATCAAGGCGTTCGGCAATATGCTGCTCAATTCCGTGGCCGAGGGGCTAAACGCCAACTCCTATGTGCGGATGATGCCGCACACCACCGCGGCGAATATCAGCATTTTCTTTGGCCTCACCGGGCGCTTGATCCCCACGTCCAGCGCCTGCACCAGCGGTAGCCAGGGCATCGGCTATGCCTATGAAGCGATCAAGTTCGGGCGCCTGCCCTTGATGCTCGCCGGTGGCGCCGAAGAACTGTGCCCCACCGAAGCCATGGTGTTCGATGCACTCTACGCCACCAGCCTGAAAAACGATGCGCCGCAAACCAGTCCGCGCCCCTACGACAGCGGCCGTGATGGCCTGGTGATTGGTGAAGGCGCCGGCATCCTGGTACTGGAAGAGTTGGAACACGCGTTGGCGCGGGGCGCGCATATTCACGCTGAGCTGGTTGGCTTTGGCAGCAATGCCGACGGCCAGCACACCACCCGCCCGGAACAGAAAACCATGCGCCGTGCCATGGAACTGGCACTGGAAGACGCTGGGCTTGCACCTTCTGCCATCGGCTATGTGAACGGCCACGGCACCGCCACCGACCAAGGTGACATCGCCGAAACCCTGGCCACCAGCAGCCTGTTCGGCAGCCGTATGCCGATCAGCTCGCAGAAGAGTTTCCTCGGCCACACCCTGGGTGCCTGCGGCGCGCTGGAGTCGTGGTTCAGCATCGAGATGATGAACCGCGACCACTACGTGCACACCTTCAACCTGGATTCGGTCGACCCGCAATGCGGCGAGCTCGATTACCTGCAAGGGGGCTTTCGCCAGATGCACAACGACTACGTGATGAACAACAATTTTGCCTTCGGCGGCGTCAACACCTCGCTGATCTTCCGCCGCTGGGCCTGACTTTTTAATCGATTGGAGAAAACGGAATGTCTTCCCTGCTACGCGCTACCCTGATCACCCTGGCCCTGTTGACCACTGCCGGCTGCACCAGCAAACCAGTGCTCAACACCCAGCACGAACTGCCGGCCACGACCCAGGTCAGCGAAGAAAAAATGAAACAGGTGATCGTCGCTGCCCTGCAAAAACGTGAGTGGACAGTACAACGCCTGAGCCCGCAACTGGTGCAGGCCGAGATCACCGTGCGCGGCCAGTTCTATGCAGCAATCGATATCCGCTACACCCGCAACAGCTACGCCATCACCTACCGCGACAGCCGCGACCTGGGCTACAAGGACGGCAAGATCCATCGCAATTACAACCGTTGGGTGAGCATGCTGGATAGGGACATCCTGGCAGGGTTGCGCTCGACCGGGATGCAGTAAGGCCAGAAACGACAAAGGGCGCCTTTCGGCGCCCTCTTCACAAACAGGTTGGCTTGTCATCGCCGCTTCCTGCCTGGCTCTGCGATGGCTGGTTGCCCAGGATCCTCAGAGTCTCACAAGCCCCTTTCGGGAACTCGGCCAGTATGCCTGAAAGCAGATTACCTGCAATCGGTGGCAAAACGCCGTCCATCTATATCCCACTTTATCGCAACCCAAGCGCACTGCGCACCGCCGCTTTTATCGCCAAAAATTGGTCATTGGTGAGTTCGGCGATTTTGTAAGTTCGTTTGCCATGACGATCTTTACTTTTGATTCGGTCCAGTCGACCCAAGCTGACTGTCGCGACGATGTCGCATTTAGCCCAGCAGACCGGGCTCGCTCCCTGAAGATGGCTATCAAGCCGCAAATGGTGTTCCAACACCTGCTGTGGAGCGGTAGTACTCAGAGGTACCACCGTTACGAGCAGCTTATTCGTCCGGTGTTTGCGTATCACAATAACAGGTCGAATCTTGATGATTTCCGGAACCTCATAGCCACGAAAATCACAAATCAACACGCTGCCCTCCTTGGGCTGATAGAGAAGTGCCATCCATATCCACTCGCCTGAAAAAGAGTGATTTTGCGCAAGTTTCTGGCGAATAACTAAGCCGGTTGCGTTACCTGATATGTGACCCCGCCTACACCAATACCTGACGCGTCAACAACTCCACAAACCCCTTAGCCATCGGCGTTTGCACGCCCTTGCGCTGCACCAGCCACACCGCCGTCATCGCCTCCGGGTCGAGCAGTGTGCGGTAGACCACGCCATCAATGCGGATACGCTGGTAAGACGCCGGCAACACCGACACGCCCAACCCCGCCGCCACCAGGCCGATGATGGTCATCGCCTCCCCCGCTTCCTGGGCAAAATGCGGGCTGAACCCGGCGTCGCGGGCCAGGTTGAGCAGTTGGGCATACAGGCCGCTGCCGTAGGTGCGTGGGAAAAATACAAAGGGTTCCTGCGCCAACTGCGCCAAGTGCAGGCCGCGCTCGCTGCCTTCCACCAACGGATGGCCGGCGCTCAATACGGCAACCAGCGGCTCGCGCATCAGCTCGATCACGCTCAGCGAATCAGGCAACGGCAAAGGCCGCATCAGCCCGACCTGGATCGACTCATCCACCAATGACTCGGCCACCTCCGTGCTGCTCATCTCCTGCAGATTGAGGTGCACTGCCGGGAAAGCCTGGCGAAACGCAAAGATCGCCTGGGGAATACTGGAATTGAACGGCGCGGAAGATGTGAAGCCGATCTTCAACTCCCCGAGCTCTCCTAATTGCGCTCTGCGCGCCACGTCTGCCGCCTTGTCGACCTGGGCCAGCACCAGCCGCGCCTCTTGCAGGAACAGGCGCCCGGCCTCGCTCAGCTCGACCCGACGATTGGTACGCTCAAATAACCGCGCCCCCACCTCTTGCTCCAGTGCCTGGATCTGCTGGCTCAAGGGCGGTTGCGATATGCCCAGCACCTGCGCGGCGCGGCCAAAGTGCAGTTCTTCAGCGACGGCGATGAAGTACCGCAGGTGACGTAATTCCATGCACACCTCATTAGGTCGTAGAACCTATCAAACAGGTCGAACAATATATTGGAAAGAATCATTAGCCAGCTATATTCTTTTTCGTATTGTCAGTCCTGGCAGACTTTCCTCCCCGAGGTCCCCCGTGAATCCTGCTGTTGCTCCACTTGCCCAACACACCCCGCCCTCAGCCCTTGATGACGTGGTGGCGCAGCTTAATGACGAGTACATCGAAAAAGGCACGCCGATGTTCATGCGCACGGTGTTGGCGCTGTTCTCCGGCGGGTTTGCCACCTTCGCCCTGCTGTATTGCGTACAGCCGATGATGCCGGCGCTGTCCCATGAATTTTCCATCAATGCGGCGCAAAGCAGCCTGATTCTTTCGGTCGCGACCGCGATGCTTGCCTGCGGCCTGCTAATCACCGGGCCGATTTCCGACCGGCTGGGGCGCAAGCCGGTGATGGTCGCCGCGTTGTTCTGTGCGGCGCTGGCTACCATCGCCAGCGGTCTGATGCCGACCTGGGAGGGGATTCTGCTGATGCGGGCGCTGGTGGGCCTGTCCCTGAGCGGCCTGGCTGCCGTGGCGATGACCTACCTCAGCGAAGAGATTCATCCCCAGCACATAGGCCTGGCCATGGGCCTGTACATCGGCGGCAATGCGATTGGCGGCATGAGCGGGCGCCTGATCATCGGCGTGTTGATCGACTTCGTCAGCTGGCACACCGCAATGCTGATCATCGGCGCCCTGGCGTTGATCGCCGCCACGGTGTTCTGGAAGATCCTCCCCGAATCGCGCAACTTCCGCGCCAGCAGCCTCAAGCCGCGCAGCCTGGTGGACGGCTTCGTCATGCACTTCAAGGACGCCGGCCTGCCATGGCTGTTCCTTGAAGCCTTCCTGCTGATGGGCGCCTTCGTGACGATGTTCAACTACATCGGCTATCGCCTGCTGGCCTCACCCTATGAGCTGAGCCAGGCGGTGGTTGGCCTGTTGTCAGTGGTGTACCTGTCGGGCATCTACAGCTCGGCCAAGATCGGCTCCCTGGCCGACCGCCTCGGCCGCCGCCGAGTGCTGTGGGGCACCATCGTGCTGATGCTCGCCGGCATGGCCCTGACGCTGTTCACCCCGCTGTGGCTGGTGGTGCCGGGCATGTTGATCTTCACTTTCGGCTTCTTCGGCGCCCACTCGGTGGCCAGCAGCTGGATCGGCCGCCGTGCGGTGAAAGCCAAGGGGCAGGCGTCGTCGCTTTACCTGTTCTGCTATTACGTGGGATCGAGTATTGCCGGGACGGCAGGCGGGTTCTTCTGGCATTTTGCCGGGTGGAACGGGATTGGCGGATTCATTATCGCGCTACTGATCGGCGCGTTGCTGGTGGCGTTGAAGCTGGCGAAGTTGCCGCCGTTGGGGCATGTGGAAACCTGAGGCTACTTGCTTTATGTGGGAGCTGGCTTGCCTGCGATGGCGGCGGTGAATTCAACACCGCCATCGCAGGCAAGCCAGCTCCCACATTTTGTTCTGCGTTTTACTCGTGGTATTGCGCCGACAGTTCGTGCACTGCACGCAGGAACGCGCCGGCATGCTCCGGGTTCACTTCCGGGGTGATGCCGTGGCCGAGGTTGAACACGTGGCCACTGCCTTTGCCGTAGCTAGCGAGGATGCGCCCGACTTCCGTGCGGATCGCTTCCGGCTTGGCGTACAGCACAGTGGGGTCCATGTTGCCTTGCAGCGCAACCTGGTTGCCAACGCGACGGCGGGCTTCGCCGATATCGCAGGTCCAGTCCAGGCCCAATGCATCGGCGCCAGCATCGGCGATACTTTCCAGCCACAGGCCGCCGCCTTTGGTGAACAGGATGACCGGAACCTTGCGACCTTCGTGTTCGCGGATCAGCCCGCTGACGATCTTGCGCATGTAGGCCAGGGAGAATTCCTGGTACGCCGCCGCCGACAGGTTGCCGCCCCAGGTATCGAAGATCTGCACCGCTTGCGCACCGGCCATGATCTGGCCGTTGAGGTAGGAGGTCACCGACTGTGCCAGCTTGTCCAGCAACAGGTGCATGGCTTGCGGGTTGTCGTAGAGCATGGCCTTGGTCTTGCGGAAGTCTTTCGACGAACCGCCTTCGACCATATAGGTGGCCAGCGTCCACGGGCTGCCAGAGAAGCCAATCAGCGGCACGCGACCGTTGAGCTCGCGGCGGATGGTGCTGACCGCGTCCATCACATAGCCGAGGTCTTTGTGCGGATCAGGAATCGGCAGGGCTTCGATATCGGCCAGGGTGCTGACGACCTTCCTGAAACGCGGGCCTTCGCCGGTCTCGAAGTACAGGCCCTGGCCCATGGCGTCGGGAATGGTAAGGATGTCGGAAAAGAGGATGGCCGCGTCCAGTTGTGGGTAGCGGTCCAGCGGCTGCATCGTGACTTCGCAGGCGAACGCAGGATTCATGCACAGGCTCATGAAGTCGCCGGCGTGGGCGCGACTGGCGCGGTATTCCGGCAGGTAGCGACCGGCTTGACGCATCATCCACACGGGGGTGACGTCTACAGGTTGCTTGAGCAGGGCACGAAGGAAACGGTCGTTCTTGAGGGCAGTCATGTCGGCATCCGCAAAAAAAGTGCGGGCATTTTCTCAGAGCGCGACGCAAAAGGCACGGCAAGAGCGGAGCCTTTTGTCTATCGGGTCAATTTGTCGCAATGACTGGCAACACAAACCTCAATGTGAAATGAGGTTTGTGTGGGAGCTGGCTTGCCTGCGATAGCATCAACTGGGTCTGGCTGACAGACCGAGTTGCCTGCATCGCAGGCAAGCCAGCTCCCACATTTGATCGCATTTCAGACTGAAATTTGATCAGACCTGCAGGTATTCCAGGATCCCTTCGGCGGCATTGCGGCCTTCGAAGATCGCCGTCACTACCAGGTCAGAGCCGCGCACCATATCGCCACCGGCGAAGATTTTCGGGTTGCTGGTCTGGTGCTTGTACTGGCCTTGTTCCGGGGCTACCACGCGGCCCTGGCTGTCGGTCTGGATTTCGAACTGCTCGAACCAGGGCGCCGGGCTTGGACGGAAACCGAAAGCGATGACCACGGCGTCAGCCGGGATGATTTCTTCGGAACCCGGGATCGGCTCGGGGCTGCGACGGCCTCGGGCATCCGGTTCGCCGAGACGGGTCTCGACCACCTTCACGCCTTCGACGCGGTCTTCACCGACGATCGCAATCGGCTGGCGGTTGTAGAGGAATTTCACGCCTTCTTCCTTGGCGTTCTTCACCTCTTTGCGCGAGCCGGGCATGTTGGCTTCGTCGCGACGATACGCACAGGTGACCGACTTGGCGCCCTGGCGGATCGAGGTACGGTTGCAGTCCATCGCGGTGTCGCCACCGCCCAGCACCACGACCTTCTTGCCTTTCATGTCGACGAAATCTTCCGGCGACTTTTCAAAGCCCAGGTTACGGTTGACGTTGGCGATCAGGAAGTCGAGCGCGTCATACACGCCCGGCAAGTCCTCACCGGCAAAGCCGCCCTTCATATAGGTGTAGGTGCCCATGCCCATGAACACCGCATCGTATTCGGCGAGCAGTTGCTCCATGGTGATGTCTTTGCCGATCTCGGTATTGAGGCGGAACTCGATACCCATGCCGGTGAACACTTCACGACGGTGACTCAGTACGGTTTTTTCCAGCTTGAACTCGGGAATACCGAAAGTCAGCAGACCACCGATCTCCGGGTTCTTGTCGAACACCACCGGGGTCACGCCACCACGCACCAACACGTCGGCACACCCCAGGCCCGCCGGGCCCGCGCCGATGATCGCGACGCGCTTGCCGGTCGGTTTGACCTTGGACATATCCGGGCGCCAGCCCATGGCGAACGCGGTGTCGGTGATGTACTTCTCCACCGAACCGATGGTCACTGCGCCGAAGCCGTCGTTGAGGGTGCAGGCACCTTCACATAGACGGTCTTGCGGGCACACCCGGCCGCAGACTTCCGGCAAGGTGTTGGTCTGGTGCGACAGCTCGGCGGCGGCGAGAATGTTGCCCTCGGCCACCAGTTTGAGCCAGTTGGGAATGAAGTTGTGCACCGGGCACTTCCATTCGCAATACGGGTTACCGCACCCCAGGCAGCGGTGGGCCTGATCGGCCGAGTGCTGGGGCTTGAAGGGTTCGTAGATTTCCACGAACTCTTTCTTGCGTTGACGCAACAGTTTCTTCTTCGGATCTTTGCGCCCGACATCGATGAACTGGAAGTCGTTATTCAGACGTTCAGCCATGTTAAAACCTCATCAAACTGTTCAGGCGCATATCACTGCGGGTTGGCACGGATGCTGGAAAGCAACGATTTCAGGTTGGCAGCCTTGGGCTTGACCAGCCAGAAACGACGCAGGTAATCATCGAGGTTTTCGGCGAGGTTGCGACCCCATTCACTGCCGGTCTCCTCGACATACTCGTCCAGCACGTGCTGCAAGTGGTTCCGGTAGGATTCCATGGCTTCACCGCTGATCCGCTGGATCTCGACCAACTCGTGGTTGACCTTGTCGACGAAGGTGTTGTCCTGGTCGAGCACGTAGGCGAAACCGCCGGTCATGCCCGAACCGAAGTTGTAACCGGTCTTGCCCAGTACCGCGACAAAGCCCCCGGTCATGTACTCGCAGCAGTGATCGCCAGTGCCTTCCACCACGGTGTGGGCACCGGAGTTACGCACGGCGAAGCGCTCACCGGCAGTACCCGCGGCAAACAGCTTGCCACCCGTGGCGCCGTACAAGCAGGTGTTGCCGATGATGGCACTGTCCTGGGTCTTGTACACGCTACCGGCTGGCGGGACGATAACCAGCTTGCCGCCGGTCATGCCTTTGCCCACGTAGTCGTTGGCATCGCCTTCCAGATACATGTGCAGGCCACCGGCGTTCCACACACCGAAACTCTGGCCCGCAGTGCCCTTGAAGCGGAAGGTGATCGGCGCTTTCGCCATGCCCTGGTTGCCGTGCTTGCGCGCGATTTCACCGGAGATGCGAGCACCGATGGAACGGTCGCAGTTGCAGATATCCAGGGCGAATTCGCCACCGCTGGCATCGCTGATCGAGGAGCCGGCCATTTCGACCATTTTCTCGGCCAGCAGGCCTTTGTCGAACGGCGGGTTGCGGTCCACTTGGCAGAATTGTGGCTTGTCTGCGGGGATGTGATCGCTGCCCAACAGCGGTGTCAGGTCCAAATGCTGTTGCTTGGCGGTCTGGCCTTCGAGGATGTCCAACAGGTCGGTGCGACCGATCAGCTCTTCCAGCGAACGCACGCCCAGCTTGGCCAGCCACTCACGGGTTTCTTCGGCGACGTAGGTGAAGAAATTCACCACCATGTCGACGGTGCCGATGTAGTGGTCCTTGCGCAGTTTTTCGTTCTGAGTCGCCACGCCAGTAGCGCAGTTGTTCAGGTGGCAGATACGCAGGTATTTGCAGCCCAGCGCGATCATGGGCGCAGTGCCGAAGCCGAAACTCTCGGCGCCGAGGATCGCGGCCTTGATCACGTCGAGGCCGGTTTTCAGGCCACCGTCGGTCTGTACCCGCACCTTGCCGCGCAGGTCGTTGCCGCGCAGGGTCTGGTGGGTTTCGGCCAGGCCGAGCTCCCACGGCGCACCGGCGTACTTGATCGAGGTCAGCGGCGAAGCACCGGTGCCGCCGTCGTAGCCGGAGATGGTGATCAGGTCGGCATAGGCCTTGGCCACGCCAGCGGCGATGGTGCCGACGCCCGCTTCTGCGACCAGTTTTACCGAGACCAGGGCCTGCGGGTTGACTTGTTTGAGGTCGAAAATCAGCTGCGACAAATCTTCAATCGAGTAGATGTCGTGGTGCGGCGGCGGCGAGATCAGGGTCACGCCCGGCACTGCATAACGCAGCTTGGCGATCAGGCCGTTGACCTTGCCGCCTGGCAATTGCCCGCCCTCACCCGGTTTGGCGCCTTGGGCAACCTTGATCTGCAGCACTTCGGCGTTGACCAGGTACTCCGGGGTCACACCGAAACGGCCGGTTGCCACCTGCTTGATTTTCGAGCTTTTGAGCGTGCCATAACGCGCCGGGTCTTCGCCGCCTTCGCCGGAGTTGGAACGCGCACCCAGGCGGTTCATGGCTTCGGCCAGGGCTTCGTGAGCCTCAGGCGACAAGGCGCCCAGGGAAATACCGGCGGAGTCGAAGCGCTTGAGGATCGATTCCAGTGGCTCGACTTCGGCGATATCCATCGGCGTGTCCAGGGTCTTCACCTTGAACAGATCGCGGATCATCGACACCGGGCGGTTATCCACCAGGCTCGTGTATTCCTTGAACTTGGCGTAGTCGCCCTGCTGCACGGCGGCTTGCAGGGTACTGACCACGTCCGGGTTGTAGGCGTGGTATTCGCCACCGTGCACGAACTTGAGCAGGCCGCCTTGCTGGATCGGCTTGCGCGCGCTCCAGGCTTCGGCTGCCAGGGCTTTCTGCTCGGCTTCGATATCGACGAAACGTGCGCCCTTGATACGGCTCGGCACGCCACGGAAGCTCAGCTCGCAGACTTCTTCGGACAGGCCGATGGCTTCGAACAATTGCGCACCGCGGTAGGAGGTGACGGTGGAGATGCCCATCTTCGACAGGATCTTCAGCAGGCCCTTGGTGATGCCCTTGCGGTAGTTCTTGAACACCTCGTAGAGGTCGCCCAACACTTCACCGGTACGGATCAGGTCGCCGAGTACTTCATACGCCAGGAACGGGTACACCGCCGAGGCGCCGAAGCCGATCAGCACCGCGAAGTGGTGCGGGTCACGGGCAGTGGCGGTTTCCACCAGAATGTTGGAGTCGCAGCGCAGGCCTTTTTCGGTCAGGCGGTGGTGCACCGCGCCGGTCGCCAGGGACGCGTGGATCGGCAACTTGCCCGGCGCGATATGGCGGTCGGTCAGTACGATCTGAGTGCGGCCGGCGCGCACAGCTTCTTCAGCCTGGTCGGCGACGTTGCGCACAGCGGCTTCAAGGCCGAGGCTCTCGTCGTAGTTCAGGTCGATGATCTGGCGGTCGAAGCCTGGACGCTCCAGGGTCATCAGCGAGCGCCACTTGGCCGGGGAAACGACCGGCGAGCTGAGGATCACACGGGAGGCGTGCTCAGGCGATTCCTGGAAGATATTGCGCTCGGCACCGAGGCACACTTCCAGCGACATCACGATGGCTTCGCGCAGCGGGTCGATCGGTGGGTTGGTCACCTGGGCGAACTGCTGGCGGAAGTAGTCGTACGGCGTGCGCACACGCTGGGACAGCACAGCCATCGGCGTATCGTCGCCCATGGAGCCTACGGCTTCGTAGCCTTGCTCGCCGAGCGGGCGCAGCACCTGATCACGTTCTTCGAACGTGACCTGATACATCTTCATGTATTGCTTGAGCTGGTCGATGTCGTAGAAAGCCGAACCGTGGTCATTGTCTTCCATGGTCGCCTGGATGCGCAGGGCGTTCTTGCGCAGCCATTGCTTGTACGGGTGACGCGACTTCAGACGGTTGTCGATGGCGTCGGTGTCGAGGATCTGCCCGGTTTCGGTGTCCACGGCCAGGATCTGGCCAGGACCGACACGGCCTTTGGCGATCACGTCTTCAGGCTTGTAGTCCCACACGCCGATTTCCGACGCCAGGGTGATAAAGCCGTTGGTGGTGGTGACCCAGCGCGCCGGGCGCAAGCCGTTACGGTCGAGCAGGCACACCGCGTAGCGGCCGTCGGTCATGACCACGCCGGCCGGGCCGTCCCACGGTTCCATGTGCATCGAGTTGTATTCGTAGAACGCCCGCAGGTCCGGGTCCATGGTCTCGACGTTCTGCCACGCAGGCGGAATGATCATGCGCACGCCACGGAACAGGTCGATGCCACCGGTGACCATCAGCTCAAGCATGTTGTCCATGCTGGAGGAGTCGGAACCCACGCGGTTGACCAGCGGGCCGAGCTCTTCGAGGTCCATCAAATCGTTGGCGAACTTGGTGCGACGGGCCACGGCCCAGTTGCGGTTGCCGGTGATGGTATTGATCTCGCCGTTGTGGGCGAGGAAGCGGAATGGCTGGGCCAGCGGCCATTTCGGCAGGGTGTTGGTGGAGAAGCGCTGGTGGAACACGCATATCGCGGTTTGCAGGCGCTCGTCGCTCAGGTCTGGATAAAAGGCGGTGAGATCCGCCGGCATCATCAGACCTTTATAAATGATGGTCTTGTGGGAAAAGCTGCAGATGTAATGGTCAGTGTCGGCGGCGTTGAGCACCGACGAACGACGACGGGACGTGAACAGCTTGATCGCCATGTCCTGGTCACTCAGGCCGTCACCCGCGATGAACACTTGTTCGATCTGCGGCAGGCGCTCCAGGGCCAGGCGGCCGAGCACGCTGGTGTCGATTGGCACTTTGCGCCAGCCGACCAGTTGCAGGCCGGCAGCAACGATCTCGCGGTTCATGTTCTCGCGAGCGGCTTCGGCTTTTACCGGGTCCTGGTTGAAAAACACCATCCCCACGGCGTACTGCTTGGGCAGGTCGGCCGCAAAATGCTCTTTGGCGACAGCGCGCAGGAACTGGTCGGGCTTTTGAATCAGCAAGCCGCAACCGTCACCGGTCTTGCCGTCGGCGTTGATCCCACCGCGGTGGGTCATGCAGGTCAGGGCCTCGATGGCCGTTTGCAAAAGGGTATGACTGGGCTCGCCCTGCATGTGGGCTATCAGGCCGAAACCGCAGTTATCCTTGAATTCATCGGGTTGGTACAGACCTGCTTTCATAGACACTTTCTCACCAGGCTGCCTCTTATATCGAGGCAAATTTCTTTTCAATTCAACCGGTTACCTTCCACGCCGAACGTACGCCGGCTTAGCGGGGGCAAAAGGGAGGTCATTGTACACACCGACACAGACGCTCACAAATTTAGCGACGAAATGTCGCAAATCTATGTCGCATTTATGAAAGGTTTAAAGCGATATGCTGTGCTAGTCAAAACTTTTTTAATTCTGACCGCTACGACTCAAAAGCTACTGTGGCGCAGACACCACAAAGCGCGCGGTCCTTGCGGGGGACTGCACGCCTTGCGATTGTTTTTTGAGGTGCCGGGAGGGCGGCCTGGGTAAGGCCGCCGGATCTTCAGCGAGTTGCTGCCAGTTCTTGTTGAACGCTGGCAACAGTGCGAGGCCAAGGTTTACCAGCCTGAACCTTCGCTGGCAAGGCCTTGATGGCAGAATCGGCTGCGGCGCGGCTTGGGAAGCTGCCGTAGGTGATCACGTAGAGAGGCTTGCCGTTGAGCACTTTCTTGAAATAACGGTACTGGCCGCCTTGCTCCTTGACGAACGCCTGGGCGTTGGCCTCAGAGCTGGTGCCGAGGATCTGCACCACGAAATTGCCGGTAGGCTGGCTGCTGTACCAGCTGCTGCCAGCGGCGCCGGTCTTGGCCACGGTAGCGGCAGGTTTTTCAGCAGGCTTGGCCGCGGGTGCCGGTGCCGGCTTGGCAACTGGTGCTGCGGGCTTGGCTGTCGCTACTGTCGGCGCCGGGGTCGGCTTGGCAACTGGCGCAACCGGTGCGGCAGGCGCTACTGGGGTTGCTGGCGTGCCGGCCGGTACGCCCGCTGGTGGCGCGGTGGTGGTCACGGTCGGCGGCGTGGCGCTGGAGCCTTCCACCGGCACGCCGTCGTCGCCTTCGGAGATGCCACCGGCTTCTTCAGCCAGCGGGCCGCGCATTACAGGCTGGCCGACCATAGGCAGATTGGTTGGTTGGCCGGAGTTGGCGAATTCGACATTTGGCGTGGGCTTGCCCAGTGGCAACTGCGCCTGCTCAGTTGGCGCGCCGGTTGTTGTCGGTGCCTTATTGCGACCCGGGATCAACCAGGCGGCGGCTACAGCGACCACGACAACGGCGGAAATAGCCAATACGTGCTTCTTAGGCATAGTGAACCCCATCTTTGGACGCTTGACCGCAGAGCGGCTGGCAATCATGGCTTCGATCATTGCATCGCGGGCAACCTGGTTGATGTTTCCAGGCCAGCCATCGGAGCTTTCGTGAATATCAGAGATCTGCGCAGCGGAGAAAAGTTCGATACCGGCCCCTGCACCCTCGAGGCGCTGAGCCAGGTATTCGCGGGTTTCTTCCTCTTCGTACGGCTGCAATTCGATGACGTGGAACAGCTCTTGCTCACCGCTGATCTGCTCCAGATCGGCGATCAACGACGACTCGCCAAACAGGAACACATGCGGGCGGCCTTCCGGCGTGCCCGCGGCCAGCGCCAACAGCGCTTCCAGCGCGGATTCGTCAAGCTGCTCGGCGTCGTCGACCAGCAGGTAGACTTCCTGGCCGGTCAGGCCCAGTTGCACCACCTGTTTGAGAATCGCGTTCGGCTCGGCGTTGGATACGTCCAGGGCCTGCGCAACCTGGCGCAGTACACCCGCTGCGTCACCGGCGCCACGGGCCGATACCACCACGCTCTGCACCGATTGCTTGTTGGTGCTGGCGACCAGCGCCTGGCGCAGCAAGGTCTTGCCACTGCCCAACGGTCCCGTGACCACCAGCAGCAACTGGCTGTAGCGCGCCAGATGATGCAGTTGCCCCAATACCGGCTTACGCTGCGCAGGGAAGAATTTGAAACCAGGCACCCGTGGAGCAAAAGGGTCATGGCTCAAGTGATAATGGCCGAGGAACGCCTCGTCGGCATGCAAACTAGTCATCGGGATCTTATTAACCTTTAAGCTGGGCCAGGGCGCGGTAATCCGCTCCCAGCGTGGCCTGTAAAATCTCTTTCGGATAATCGTCGGTCACCACCGCCTCGCCCATGTGGCGCAGCAGTACCAGTCGCAGTCGACCGTCGATCACTTTCTTGTCTATTGCCATATGTTCGAGAAAATCTGCCTCGGTCATCTCTGTGGGAGGGATGACCGGTAAGCCGGCGCGCTGGAACAGGCGGATACCGCGATCACGCTCCTGGGCGCTGATCCAGCCCAGGCGTTGCGACATCTCCAACGCCATCACCGTGCCAGCCGCTACGGCTTCCCCATGCAGCCACACACCATAGCCCATGTGCGTTTCGATCGCATGGCCGAAGGTGTGGCCCAGGTTCAGGGTAGCGCGCACGCCGGACTCCCGTTCGTCGGCATTGACCACCAGCGCCTTGGCGGCGCAGGAGCGGGAAATCGCTTCGGTCAAGGCCACCTGGTCGAGTGCGCGCAAGGCATCTACATGTTCTTCAAGCCAGCTCAGGAAGGGCTCGTCACAGATCAGCCCGTACTTGATGACTTCCGCCAGGCCCGCCGACAACTCGCGAGGTGGCAGTGTGTTGAGGGTAGCGGTGTCGATCAGCACGGCCTGTGGCTGGTAGAACGCACCGACCATGTTCTTGCCCAGCGGGTGATTGATACCGGTTTTGCCGCCCACCGAAGAATCGACCTGGGACAACAGGGTGGTCGGCACCTGGATAAAATCCACGCCACGCTGGTAGCAGGCTGCAGCAAAACCGGCCATGTCGCCGATCACACCGCCGCCCAGGGCAACCACGGTGGTTCGACGGTCATGGCGCGCAGTCAGCAGGCCATCAAAGATCAGTTGCAGGGTTTCCCAGTTCTTGTGGGCTTCGCCGTCGGGCAACACCACGGAAATCACCGAATACGCCGCAAGGCTGCGGCTCAAACGCTCAAGATACAGGGGCGCAACCGTTTCGTTGGAGATGATCGCCACCTGCCGACCGGCAATATGCGGCGCGAGCAGTTCGGGCTGGTCCAACAGACCTTCGCCAATGTGGATCGGGTAGCTGCGCTCGCCTAGATCGACCTTAAGTGTCTGCATGTTTCCCCGCGTTGAAGATGTATTGACGACCGGCAATGTCGCAATCCGACATCACCTGATGGCTCTACGCCACACCTCACAAGGTTATGGCGCGCCGCCGAGAATAGCGCATTTCGGGCCAGGCTTTAACGGGGTGGCAACCGCTGCAGGCGCTCCAGAATATCGAGCACTACCATCCGAGGGGGTCGCTCATCGGTTTCCACCACCAGATCGGCGATTTCCCGATACAGCGGATCGCGCAGCGCCAGCAGGTCCCGCAGGGTTTTTTCCGGGTTGGCGGTGCGCAGCAACGGGCGATTGCGATCGCGGGCGGTGCGGCCCACCTGCTGCTCGACCGAGGCATGCAAATACACTACCCGACCACCGGCATACAGCGCTCGACGGTTTTCGTCGCGCATGACGGCG
Source organism: Pseudomonas sp. HN8-3 (assembly GCF_020790195.1). NCBI lineage: Bacteria > Pseudomonadati > Pseudomonadota > Gammaproteobacteria > Pseudomonadales > Pseudomonadaceae > Pseudomonas > Pseudomonas sp. HN8-3. The sequence continues at coordinate 459,007 of NZ_CP086206.1, read as the reverse complement.
CCACCGCCGGTCGCCAATACCACGCCATCGCAGCCACACAGCTCGGCAATCATCGCCTGCTCGCGGTCACGAAAGCCCAGCTCGCCTTCTTTATCGAAGATCCATGGGATATTGGCACCCGTGCGCAATTCAATTTCCTTGTCGGAATCTTTGAACGGCAGGCGCAGCTCTTTGGCCAGCAAACGGCCGATGGTGCTCTTTCCAGCCCCCATCGGCCCTACAAGAATCAAATTTCGCACAGAATCAACGACTCACAGCAATCGCCTGGTTATTCATGATACGCGGAGTCAGGAATACCAGCAGCTCGGATTTTTTCTCCGCCAGCACATCGCGCCGGAAAAGGCGGCCAAGATACGGCACATCGCCCAAAAATGGCACTTTATCTACCACTTTGCTTTGGGTATTGGAGAAAACCCCACCGATGACGATGGTCTCGCCATCCCTGACCAGCACCTTGGCGTTGACCTCGTTTTTCTTGATCGGCGGTACATCATTGAGCCTGTTCAAGTAATCGGGCTCATCCTTGGTGACCTTGACCGCCATGATCACGTGGTCGTCGGGGGTGATTTGCGGCGTGACCTCCAGCGAAAGCGAAGCCTCCTTGAACGACACCGAGGTAGCGCCCTGGGAGGTGGACTCTTGATAGGGAATTTCGGTGCCCTTGAGGATGCGTGCCGTCTCCTTGTCGGACGTGACCACCTTGGGCTGCGAGACGATTTCGCCGTTGCCGGTTTTCTCCATGGCTGTCAGCTCAAGGTCCAGCAGTAGATTGTCGGTGATGTAGGCCACGCCCAGACCCGAGGTGCCGGTCAGCGAACCCAAGTCGACAAACGGGGAGCTGGGCGGGTTTTGCGGCGGTTCGGCGCCGTCTGCCACGGGCTTGGAAATACCTCCGACACTTCCCCTGCCATGACTGAGCCGCCCACCCCAGCGCACGCCCAGGCTTTTGTCGTAGTCGACATTGGCCTCGACAATTCGCGCCTCGATCATCACTTGGCGGACGGGAATATCCAGTTGCGCCACGATACGCCGCAGCTCTTCGAGCCGTTCGCCGGTCTGGTAGGCGATGATGTTGTTGGTGCGATCATCCACCGCCACCGAGCCGCGCTCATCCGTGGCGCCTTCAAAACCTGTGACCGACTGAAACAGCTTGGCCAGGTCCGCCGCCTTGGCATAGTTGACCTGCAGCAGCTCCCGACGCAGCGGTGCCAGTTCCGCCATCTGCTTGCGCGACTCCAGCGCCAGCAGTTCGCGAGCGGCCAACTCATCCGCAGGTGCCACCAGCAACACACCGGCTTTCACGCGCTTATCCAGACCTTTGGTTTGCAGCACCAGATCCAGCGCCTGATCCCAAGGCACATCCTTGAGCCGCAGGGTAATTGAGCCCTGCACTTCATCACTGGTCACCAGGTTGAGCCCGGCGACATCGGCGATTTGCTGCAAGACCGCCCGCAGGTCGATGTCCTGGAAATTCAGGTTCAGCCGGGTGCCTGTATAGCTGACCGACGCTGCACTGTCGGGCGGCGGCAGGTGGATCAGGTCCAGGCGATTGGGCACAGCAGCAGCCATCGGTGCCGTGAACGCTATCCATAGCGCCACACCGAAGGACGAGAAAGTCCTTTTCATTGTTTGATTCCGTTATGAGTTGACGTTCAACACAAGGGTTCGCGGGCGTTCGAGCCAGCCGCCCTGTTCATCGGGAAACCGTTCGACCAAGTGGATAGACCCCTCTTGAATGGCCGTGACCTGGCCATGATCCGGCCCCAGGTAATCACCAATCGTCAGCCGGTGCACCCTGGCTCCGGCACGCAGCAGGGCAAAAGCCTGCGCCCCCAACGACAGCGTGCCGACCATTTTGAACTGATCGATGTTCATGCCTTCCAGCAGCCCCCGTGGCCGAGCGAGATCCGGCGCAAGGGCCGGTCGCCCCGGCACGCGAGTTACTTGCAAACCGGGCGGCTGAAACGGGTCGCGCACAAACGATGGGGTGTAGACCAATGGCTGGGCCGGGTCGAACGCTTCGCGGGCCTTGGCGCTTTGCGTGGTACGCCGATAGGTCTTTGCCAGCATGTTCAGACGCAGCAAGGCGCCGTCATGCCCCAGTGCAACATCCTGCACGGTGACGACGCGCGGTAACCCACCCAGGGCGCCGACGAATGCTGCCAAGTCGTGGTAGCCCCCGGTGACGCCGATTTGCATGGGTTGCTCGATATAGAGCTGACGAGGCTCTTCATCCAACACCGTGATGCCCTCGACCCATACTCCATTGGCAATCGCCAATCGGGCGATATCTTCAAGCAAGGCCGGCACCTCTGACTGGCCGGGCAATTGACGTAGAAGGCCTGTGACCTTGTCCTCCATTGCCCTGAACTGATCGGTGCGCGCCTCAAGGCTGGAGGCCAGTTCAGCTTTTTCCGCCAACTGCTGCTGTAGCGTTTGCTCCCGCGCCTCAAACCCGTGCAATCGCTCACGTGACGAGCTCAGGTAGGTAACCTCTCCTATCAGCAGCACCAGGCCGGCCAGCCCACAGCCAAGCAGGACCTTGCCAGGCAAGGGCCATTTAGCAGCGTTGTAGAAGAGCGTGGGAAAATCGAGCCTGGGCAGGCTCATGGTTGCGCCTCGCTGGATTCCCCCTGGCGCACCATCAGTTGAAACTCACTTTCGCCGCGCGCTCCATCAGCCTGCACGCGCTGCAGACGAGTCGAGCTGGAGCCCTGGGATGACTGCTTGAGCTGCTGCATCAACCGGGCAATGTCCTGGTTGCTTTCAGCCGTGCCGCGAATGCTGATGGTGTCACCGTTTGCGACCACCTCATGCAGATGGACACCTTCAGGCATTGCACGAGCCAATTGCTCGAACAATCGAGCGCCGGAAGAGCGGGCATCGTGCAGGTCCTGCACCACCTTCATGCGTTCGGCCAGTTGCTGGCTTCGTTCCTGCAGGTCGTCGATGGTCCTGATCCGCGAATCCTGGGTAGCCACCTCCTCACCCAAGCGGCTATTGCGGCTCACTTGCCGATCTATCGCCTGGTCGATCACCTGGTCAGCCAGCCACACGGCCGCCAGCGCCAGGCAGGCAAATGCCAGCAATAGCACCATGAAATACCTGCGCTTGCGCTCTGCCAGCGCCTGACGCCAAGGCAAAAGATTGATTCGTGTCATCCAGCGAAACTCCTCAGGGCCAACCCGCAAGCCACTCCCATCCCTTGGGCATCCACGGCCCATTGTGCACCATCGACTCGATGACCCGGCGTGAAGCTGGCAAAATCCTGACGGCAAGCGCGCTCCAATGCAAACCCTTCGACATCGACCACCCGCGGCACCAGCCCCGCCCGGGCTAAAACCGCCACTCGCGCCTGGACCTGCTCGCGCAGACAGGCCGCCAACATGACGTCAACCCACTGCGGCCCTTGGGCCGATGGACCCTGGACCTGAAAGTCGATCGCCACCTCATCCAATGGATAAGGAATGAACTGGTCGGCTTCCATGTGGATCTTCCAGGCCATTTCTTCGTCGCGCAGGCCCGCATCCATCTCGATCAACCGCGTGATCACCGAAGGGCCCGCCACTGCAACAGCGGCGTGTCGAGCCGAAGTTCGCAGGCAGGATAACGCTTGTTGCAAGGCTCGCCCCACGCCCTCGACGTCCAGCAAGGCGCCATCGACGACCGCATGGGCGGGCAGCGCCTGGGTGGCATAGCCCTGGACACTGAAACCACCCGATGAACGGCTCAGCTCGATCAGCTTGATACCGCTGTCATTGATGTCGACACCCAAGACGATGTCGGCTTTTCGCCTGAAAAATCCCTTTCCCATAAAACTCCCCAAAACTTTCCCTGTCATACCGGCTGTCATCTCGCTTGATTGCTGCCAGGCACCCTGCATTCGGTCGGCTTGTTCGAGGCACGCGAATGACGCCCCAAGCTGAAAAATGCTTTAATGCCCAGCGTTTTTTCCCGCTTTTTTATCTGCTGCCCGGGTCGATCCATCGTTTGCCATGCATCCCCGACGCGTAACTCATTCTTTTCTCTGGAAATCCAAAAGCCTTGATTCGTCTGCTGAAGTTTTTCGGGTACTCCATTGTCGCGATCGTCTGCGGGCTGCTGCTCGTACTCAGCGGGGCCTACCTCTACCTTAGTCCGGGTTTGCCCTCCGTAGAGGCCCTCAGAAGTATCCAGTTGCAGATTCCTTTGCGGGTCTACAGCAGCGACGAAAAACTGATCGCGGAGTTCGGCGAAATGCGCCGCACACCGATCCGTTTCGCCGACATTCCACCCAATTTCATCAGTGCATTGCTGTCGGCAGAAGACGACAATTTTGCCAACCACTACGGCGTCGACCCCAGCAGCCTGGTGCGTGCGGCCACGCAGTTGGTAAAGAGCGGACACATTCAATCCGGCGGCAGCACCATCACCATGCAGGTGGCGAAGAACTTCTTCCTCACCAGCGAGCGCAGTTTTTCGCGTAAAGCCACCGAGATCCTGCTGGCGCTACAGATTGAACGCCAACTGACCAAGGACGAAATCCTCGAGCTGTACGTCAACAAGATCTACCTGGGCAATCGCGCCTACGGCATTGAGGCCGCCTCCCAGGTCTACTATGGCAAATCGATTCGTGACGCCAGCCTGGCGCAGATGGCCATGATCGCCGGCCTGCCCAAGGCGCCGTCGCGCTTCAACCCGCTGGCCAACCCGGCGCGCAGTAAAGAACGTCGCGACTGGATCCTGGGGCGCATGTACAAGCTGGGCAAGATCGATCAGGCCGCTTATGAAAGCGCCGTGGCCGAGCCGCTGAACGCCAGCTATCACGTGCCGACGCCGGAAGTGAATGCACCGTACATCGCCGAAATGGCCCGCGCCGAAATGGTTGGCCGTTATGGCAGCGATGCCTACACCGAAGGCTTTCGCGTGACCACGACGGTTCCGAGCAACTTGCAGGAAATCGCCAACCACTCCGTACACGAAGGCTTGATCACCTATGATCAACGTCACGGCTACCGCGGCCCCGAGTCGCGCCTGCCGGGCAAGACCCTGAGTGCCTGGACCACCGAACTGGGCAAACAGCGCTCGATCAGCGGCCTGGAGCCGGCCATCGTCACCGAGGTGACCAAAGACGGCATTCAAGTGCTGACCCGCGCCGGTGAAGCCCACGTGGCGTGGGACAGCATGAAATGGGCGCGCCCGTTCCTGAACACCAACAGCATGGGGCCGATGCCCAAGCAGCCGTCCGACGTGGCCAAGGTGGGTGATTTGATCCGCGTGCAACGCCAGAAGGATGACAGCCTCAAGTTCAGCCAGGTGCCGGTCGCCCAAGGCGCCCTGGTATCCCTCGATCCGCAGAACGGCGCAATCCGCGCACTGGTCGGCGGTTTCGCCTTTGAGCAGAGCAACTACAACCGTGCGATACAGGCCAAGCGCCAGCCGGGTTCAAGTTTCAAGCCGTTCGTCTACAGCGCCGCACTGGACAACGGCTACACCGCCGCCAGCCTGGTCAACGACGCACCGATCGTGTTTGTCGATGAATACCTGGACAAGGTCTGGCGGCCGAAGAACGACACCAACACCTTCCTCGGCCCGATCCGCATTCGCGAGGCGCTGTACAAGTCTCGCAACCTGGTGTCGATCCGCCTGCTGCAGGCCATGGGCGTGGGCAAGACCATCGACTACATGACGCGCTTCGGCTTCGCCAAGTCGGACTTGCCGCCCAACCTGTCCCTGGCGCTGGGTACCGCAACCCTTACGCCGATGGAAATCGCCACTGGCTGGAGCACCTTTGCCAACGGCGGCTACAAGATTGCGCCGTACCTGATCGACAAGATCGAAAGCCGCAATGGCGACACCCTGTTCACCGCCAACCCACCACGGGTGCCCGGTGATGTGGTCAATGGTGTGGCGGCAACCGATGGTCTCGCAGCACCGGGTAACGGCGGCATTACCATCGAGCCCACGCCAGGCACAGCGCCGGCCGCAAACGCTCCCGCAACGACCGAGCCGCAAGCGCCAGCGGTTGCCGAGCGCATCGTGGATGGCCGCACCACCTATATCCTCAACAGCATCCTGCAGGACGTGATCAAGAAGGGCACCGGCCGCCGCGCACTGGCCCTGGGCCGTGCGGATATCGCGGGTAAAACCGGTACCACCAACGAGTCCAAGGATGCCTGGTTCTCCGGCTACAACGGCGACTACGTGACCACGGTATGGACTGGCTACGACCAGCCGGAAAGCCTGGGCCGCCGTGAGTTTGGCGGCACCGTCGCACTGCCGATCTGGATGAGCTACATGGGCGCCGCGCTCAAGGACAAGCCGCTGCACACCCAGCCTGAACCGGAAGGCATCCTGAGCCTGCGCATCGACCCGGTGAGTGGACGTGCGGCGTCGCCGAGTACGCCGAATGCTTACTTCGAGCTGTTCAAGAGCGAGGACACGCCGCCGTCGGTCAACGAGCTGGGCAATGGCGTGGCACCGGGCAGCCCGCTGCCGGCGGATGAAGGCGCGCCGATCGATTTGTTCTGACCCGATCCAAGACGCAACATAGATCCAAATGTGGGAGGGGGCTTGCTCCCGATGGCGGACTGTCAGTCAATGAATATGGCGACTGATACACCGCCATCGGGAGCAAGCCCCCTCCCACATTTGACCTCTATAGGCTTCAGGAGAATTGCCATAAAAAAAGCCCCGACTCATTCGAGCCGGGGCTTTTTGTTGGTGCGCTACAACGGCTTAGCCGTTGAACACATCATCCACGCTTTGCAGCGGGTAGTTCTTTGGATACGGCAGGGTTGCTACACCGGTCTCGATCGCGGCCTTGGCCACGGCATCGGAGATCAGGGTGATCAGGCGCTTATCCATTGGTTTTGGAATGATGTACTCACGACCGAATTCCAGCTTGGCACCACCGTAGGCGTCGCACACATCCTGAGGCACCGGCAGCTTGGCCAGTTCACGCAGAGCGTTGGCAGCCGCTACTTTCATTTCTTCGTTGATGCGCTTGGCGCGAACGTCCAGGGCACCACGGAAGATGAACGGGAAGCCCAGTACGTTGTTGACCTGGTTCGGGTAGTCGGAACGTCCGGTAGCCATGATCACGTCGCTACGGGTGGCGTGAGCCAGCTCAGGCGAGATTTCCGGATCCGGGTTGGAGCAGGCGAACACGATCGGGTTCGGCGCCATGGATTTCAGGCCTTCGGCGCTCAGCAGGTTCGGGCCGGACAGGCCGACAAACACGTCGGCACCGTCGAGGGCATCAGCCAGGGTGCGCTTGGAGGACGGGTGGGCGAACATCGCCTTGTACTGGTTCAGGTCGGTACGCTCGGACTGGATCACGCCCTTGCTGTCGACCATGTAGATGTTTTCCAGCTTGGCGCCCATGCTGATGATCAGCTTCATGCAGGAAATGGCCGCAGCACCGGCGCCCAGGCAGACGATCTTCGCCTCACCCAGGGTTTTGCCGGCGATTTCCAGGGCGTTGATCATGCCGGCCGCGGTAACGATCGCGGTGCCGTGCTGGTCATCGTGGAATACCGGGATGTCGCACTGTTCGATCAGGGCCTTTTCGATCTCGAAGCACTCAGGTGCCTTGATGTCTTCCAGGTTGATGCCACCGAAGGTGATGGAAATGCGCTTGACCGTGTCGATGAAAGCCTGCGGGCTCTCGGAATCGACTTCGATGTCGAAAACGTCGATGCCGGCAAAGCGCTTGAACAGCACGCCTTTACCTTCCATGACTGGCTTGGAAGCCAATGGGCCGAGGTTACCCAGGCCAAGGATCGCGGTGCCATCGGAAATCACTGCAACCAGGTTGCCCTTGCCGGTGTACTTGTACGCCAGTTCTGGGTCACGGGCGATTTCACGTACGGGCTCGGCAACACCAGGGCTGTAGGCCAGCGACAGGTCGCGAGCAGTGGCAGTGGCTTTGGTGAGCTCTACACTCAGCTTTCCTGGACGAGGATGGGCATGGTATTCGAGAGCGGCAGTTTTCAAATCAGACATATCGGCATTCCGCTTTTACTGTTGGTCGACGGACCGCCGAGGATACGCGTGTCGCAAAGTCCCTACAAGACTGGGCAGTCACAGGTGTCAAGGGCCCTGGGCTACGACTTTTGGCCAAGAGCCACGGGATACAAGGGCTCAACTGTTCACAATCGGAATAAAAAATGTCTACAATTTTTTATTCAAAGCGTCGATTTCAGCATGCCGGGATCGGTTATTGGCAGGAGCCAGCGTGATTGACCTCTTTTCAAACCACCACGGCGGGAGCGATCCTGCACCCAGCCGCGCGCTTCAATAGTGCGACCTTGCAGACCATTGAGCATGGCCGGATCGAACTGACTGATCAGTTCGGGGGCAATACGTAATACCAGTGAACCCTGGATTTCAATCCAGATGCCACCGCGATTGCGCTCGATCTTGCTGACCCGGCCAGTTACCAGCGCAAACCCGGAGCGCTTGAGTTGTGCCACCGTTTGCACCGGCGATTGGCGCCACAGCCCCAGGCGCGCCTGGCGGGCGCTGTTTTCCGCCGCCTGCTGGCAGGTGGCGAGGTCTACATTCGGCGCCACCCCCACCTGGAAGCCCAAGCCCTCGGCGAGCAATTGCGCTTCCAGGTTCTCGCCATTGGCGCCATAGAGGTGGGCCAGGGTGCGGCCGTAATGATCCTTGCCCTCGCGGCCAGGCACCAAACCGACACGCCCATCACTGGCCTGCACCAACGCTTGTAGACGCTGGCGGGCGGCGACGGCAAACGGCTCGTCAGTACGACCCTTCTTGCCGGTTTCCGGCGCATTGAGGCCGATCATCCGCACGCTGCGGCCATCCTTGAGGCGTACGGTGTCGCCGTCCACCACGCGCTGCACTTCTACTCGCGCCACGGAAGCGGGTGCCGGGCAGAATACCGCGGCCTGGGCGGTTGCCAGCCAAATCCCGGGCACAAAAAAGGCGCCCACAAGGGACGCCTTTTTCAACAGCTGGCAAAAGCCCATAAGGCTTTTGAGCCTTACTCTGCTGGAGTAGCAGCAGGCTTCTTGCCGAAAGCACCAAAGCGATCTGCGAAGCGCTGTACACGGCCGCCGGTGTCCAGAGTTTTCTGCTTACCGGTGTAGAACGGGTGGCACTCGTTGCATACGTCAGTACCCAGTGGCTTGCACAGGTTCGAACGAGTTTCGAACTTGTTGCCGCAGCTGCAGGTAACTTCGATGGTTTCGTACGCTGGATGGATATCGGCTTTCATGGCACTTCCTCGGGCTAGCGTGCCGCCACTCGACACTATTGTCGAATACCGCACGTAATTAGGCCGCGGATTCTACCAGACCTTTTTAAACGCGCAAGCGGCGCTACTGACCAAAAACCTCCTTTCATCAGAAAACCATGGCATACCCAAGCCCTCCCCGCTCTGCTAGGCTCGCGCCCCTGCACCACTGCCTGCCTTTATATGAGATGCCCCGCGTGCCCGACGCCATTTTGCGCCTAGCCCTGCCCTCCCCCCTGCGCCGCCTGTTCGATTACCGGGCCCCGGCTGGAGTGCTGCGGACGCAGTTGCAGCCGGGGATGCGCGTGCGTGTGCCGTTTGGGCGCAGGGAAATGATCGGCATTCTGGTGGAGGTCACGGACCACAGCGAGGTCCCGGCGGAAAAGCTCAAGCCGGCCCTGGCCATCCTCGACACCACACCGCCACTGCCGCCGGCACTGTTCAAGCTGTGCCTGTGGACTGCGCAGTATTACCAGCACAGCTTGGGCGATACCTTGAGCTGGGCGCTGCCGGTGCTGCTGCGCCAGGGCGAACTGGCCGAAGCGCGCCAGGAGCGTTTCTGGTCGATGGTGCCCGGCGCGCGCCTCGACGACCCGCGCATCGCCCGCGCCCCGCGCCAGCGCGAAGCCCTGGCCACATTGGCCCAGCACCCCCATGGCGTGGCCCACCAGTTGTTGAGCAAGCTGATGCTGAGCAAGGACAGCCTCGACCTGCTGCTGGCCAAGGGACTGGTGCAGGTGGAAATCCGCAAGCACGCCCCAGACCCACGCCACGAACATTGGCTGGCACAGCCGGAGCTGCCGCTGAACCCCGAGCAACGCGCTGCCTATGAGGCGATTCGCGCCGGTTTCGACAGCTTCCACGCCTTCCTTCTGGCTGGCGTCACCGGCAGCGGCAAGACCGAAGTGTATTTGCAACTGATCCGCGAAACCCTGCAGGCCGGCAAGCAGGCACTGGTGCTGATCCCGGAGATCAACCTGGGCCCACAGACCCTGGCGCGTTTCGAGCAGCGCTTCAACGCGCGCATCGCCCTGGTGCACTCAGCGGTCAATGACCGTGAGCGCCTGGAGTCGTGGCTGGCAGCGCGGGACGGCGAGGCAGACATCATTATCGGCACCCGTTCGGCGCTGTTCACCCCAATGAAAAACCCCGGGCTGATCATCATCGACGAGGAGCACGACGGCTCCTATAAACAGCAGGAAGGCCTGCGTTACCACGCCCGCGACCTGGCGCTGGTACGCGCACGTCAGGAAGACATCCCGATTGTGCTGGGTTCGGCCACGCCGTCCCTGGAAAGCCTGCATAACGCCTACACCGGCCGCTATGGCCTGCTACGCATGAACGAGCGCGCCGGCGGCGCCAAACAACCGCGCTTCCTGCGCCTGGACGTGAAAAGCCGCCCGCTGGACAGCGGTATTTCCGGTCCGATGCAACAGGCCATCGGCCAGACCCTCGCCGCGGGCCAGCAAGTATTGGTGTTTCTCAACCGTCGCGGCTTTGCCCCGACACTGCTGTGCCATGACTGCGGCTGGATGTCCGAGTGCGAGCGCTGCGATGCGCGCATGACCGTGCACCAGCGCCACGGCGAATTGCGCTGCCATCACTGCGGCCATGTAGAGCGGGTGCCACGCCATTGCCCGCAGTGCGGCAAGGTCGACCTGCGCCCGGTAGGAGCCGGCACCGAGCGCGCCGAAGAGCGTCTGGGCATTCTGTTCCCGGATTACCCGGTGCTACGGGTCGACCGCGACAGCACGTCGCGCAAAGATGCAATGAACCAGTTGTTTGCCACCATTCAGAAAGGTCAACCGTGCATTCTGATCGGCACGCAGATGCTCGCCAAAGGGCACCACTTCCCACGGGTGACCCTGGTGTCGATCCTGGATGCCGACGGCGGGTTGTTCTCCGGGGATTTCCGCGCCAGCGAACGCATGGCGCAGTTGATCGTGCAGGTGGCAGGGCGCGCCGGACGCGCCGAAGAGCCGGGCAAGGTGATTATCCAGACGCACCTGGCCGACCACCCGCTGCTGATTCAACTGACGGAACAAGGCTATTTTGCCTTCGCCGAGCAGGCCTTGAGTGAACGCCGCGCTGCCGGCTTGCCACCCTTTGCGCACTTGGCGTTGCTGCGTGCCGAAGCCCACAAACCCGGCCAGGCCGAAGGTTTCCTCGATCAAGCCTGCAGCGTTGCTGAACGCTTGCTGGGCGAGTTGGGCCTGACCGGTATCGAACTGCTCGGCCCTGTGCCTGCGCCCATGGAGCGGCGTGCCGGGCGTTATCGGGCTCAGCTACTCTTGCAGGCAACCTCCCGTGCGCCGCTGCATCGACTGCTAAGTAGCTGGATGCTTGAGCTGGAGCAAATGCCCAGCGGCCGGCAGGTGCGATGGTCGTTAGATGTAGACCCGGTAGATTTATATTGAGGGTAATTACGTCATCGCAGGCAAGCCAGCTCCCACATTATGAAATGTGCCCCCCCCTTAAATGTGGGAGCGGGCTTGCCCGCGAAGAGGCCCGCAGGTCCGCCATCTAGTCTGAACGGTTGGCAAGCTCGCCCTCGCCACGGATAATGCCCAGTTTTTCCACCTGCGCATCGCGCGCCGCCGCTTGCGGTCGAAAGAGAACACCATGAAAGACACCATTCGCCAGCTGATCCAACAAGCCCTCACCCAACTCGTCAACGAAGGTGTGTTGCCTGAAGGCCTGTCGCCGGCGATCCAGGTGGAGAACACCCGCGACAAGACCCACGGCGACTTCGCCAGCAACATCGCGATGATGCTGTCCAAGCCGGCCGGTATGAAACCCCGCGACCTGGCGGAAAAAATCATTGCCGCGCTGCCGGCTGACGCCAGTGTCACCAAAGCCGAAATCGCCGGCCCGGGCTTTATCAACTTCTTCCAGAACACCCAGGCCTTGGCTTCGCGCCTGGACGCAGCCCTGGCCGATGCCAAAATCGGCGCACACAAGGCTGGCGACACCCAACGCGTGGTCATCGACCTGTCGGCGCCGAACCTGGCCAAAGAGATGCATGTCGGTCACCTGCGCTCCACCATCATCGGCGACGGTGTGGCGCGGGTGCTGGAGTTCCTCGGCGACACCGTGATCCGCCAGAACCACGTCGGCGACTGGGGTACCCAGTTCGGTATGTTGATGGCCTACCTGCAGGAAAACCCGATCACCAGCAACGAGCTGGCCGACCTGGAGAACTTCTACCGCGCCGCCAAGAAGCGCTTCGACGAATCCGAAGAGTTTGCCGACCGCGCCCGTGGCCTGGTGGTCAAACTGCAAGCCGGCGACCAGGAATGCCTGGCGCTGTGGAACCGCTTCCGTGAGATTTCCCTGTCCCACTGCCAGGAAATCTACGAACTGCTCAACGTGAAACTGACCATGGCCGACGTGATGGGCGAAAGCGCCTACAACGACGACCTGATCAACGTGGTCAACGACCTCAAGGCCAAGGGCCTGCTGGTCGAGAGCAACGGCGCGCAGTGCGTGTTCCTCGAAGAATTCAAGACCGCCGACGGCGAGCCGCTGCCGGTGATCATCGTCAAGGCCGATGGCGGCTATCTCTACGCCACCACCGACCTGGCTGCTGTGCGCTATCGCAGCGGTGTGCTCAAGGCCGACCGTGCGCTGTACTTCGTCGACCAGCGCCAGGCCCTGCACTTCCAGCAAGTGTTCGAAGTGGCCCGTCGTGCCGGCTTCGTCACCCACCCGATGCACATGGAACACATGGGTTTCGGCACCATGAACGGCGCCGATGGCCGCCCGTTCAAGACCCGTGACGGCGGCACCGTGAAGCTGATCGACCTGCTGACCGAAGCCCAGGAACGTGCCTACAACCTGGTGAAGGAGAAGAACCCGGAGCTGGCCGAGGCCGACCTGCGTAATATTGCCCGCGTGGTGGGCATTGGTGCGGTGAAATACGCCGACCTGTCCAAGCACCGCACCAGCGACTACAGCTTCAACTTCGACCTGATGCTCAACTTCGAAGGCAACACCGCGCCGTACCTGCTGTACGCCTACACCCGCGTGGCCGGCGTATTCCGCAAGCTGGGCAAGGACTTCAGCGAAGTCGAAGGCCAGATCGCGCTGGACGCCGCCCACGAACAGGAACTGGCGGCCAAGCTCGCGCAATTTGGCGAAGTGCTCAACAGCGTTGGCGAAAAAGGCACGCCGCACATCCTGTGCACCTATTTGTACGAAGTGGCCGGCCTGTTCTCCAGTTTCTACGAAAACTGCCCGATCCTGACCGCCGACGACGAAGCCCAGAAACAAAGTCGCCTGCGCCTTGCCGCATTGGCTGGACGCACCCTCAAGCAAGGCCTGGAACTCTTGGGCCTGGAAACTCTGGAGCGTATGTAAGTTGGCTGCCAAGAAAAAACCTGCACCCAAACGCGGCGCCAGCCGTTATCAGGCCCCGGCGAAGCAGCCGATCCCGGGCTGGCTGTGGATGGCCATCGGCCTGACGGTCGGTGCCTTCGTTGTGTTTCTGATGAAGCTGGAGCCTGGCCAGGGCGATGACGTCAAGCGCGTCAAACAGGAGCAGCAGAAGGCCACGAAAATTGCCGAGGCCAACAAGACTGCGCCAAGCCCGACCGCACCGGTGAAGCCGAAATACGACTTCTACACACTGCTGCCGGAATCGGAAGTGATCGTGCCGCCCGACGCCGTGCCGGAGAAAACCCTGCCGACCCCGCAAGTGCCGACCACGCCCGTAACCCCAGCGGAAGCGGCGAAAATCGATACGGCTCGCGCCCAGGCTGCACTGGCCGGCATCACTCCGCCGCCAGCACCGCCAGTGGCAGCGACCAAGGCCGCGCCTGTGACCAAGTTCTTCCTGCAAGCCGGCTCGTTCCCGAAACAGGCGGATGCCGATCGTGTGCGTGCACAGATCATTCTGTTGGGCCAATCGGTCTCGGTTGAGTCCGGCACGGTGAAGGACGCGACCTGGTATCGCGTATTGGTGGGACCGTTCAGCAACCGTGAGCAACTGACCGTGGCGCAGAAACAATTGGCCGGGGCCGGGTTTAGCAATCTGTTGTTACAACAGCGCCAGAGCCGCTGATTTCGAAGACATAGCAGGGCTAATGTGGGAGGGGGCTTGCCCCCGATGGCGGTATATCAGTCAATATATTCAGCGACTGACACACCGCGATCGGGAGCAAGCCCCCTCCCACATTTGGTTTTGCGGTGTTCTTGAATAGGTGTCGGATCAATAAACACCACTCGTCCGCGCACCCGTCCTACGGTTGAAATCCCCCCCGCCACCCCCATATGAGTTCTCATCAGGGCATTTTCGCCCCGCTGCGTGGAGACTCTCCCCTTGACCACCATCGTTTCAGTACGTCGCCACGGCAAAGTCGTCATGGGCGGCGACGGCCAGGTTTCCCTGGGCAACACCGTGATGAAAGGCAACGCGAAAAAAGTGCGTCGCCTGTACCACGGCCAGGTACTTGCCGGTTTCGCAGGCGCTACCGCCGACGCCTTTACCCTCTTCGAACGTTTCGAAGGCCAGCTTGAGAAACATCAGGGCCACCTGGTGCGCGCCGCTGTCGAACTTGCCAAAGAATGGCGCACCGACCGTTCCCTCAGCCGCCTGGAGGCCATGCTCGCCGTCGCGAACAAAGACGCTTCCCTGATCATCACCGGTAACGGCGATGTGGTAGAGCCCGAGCATGGCCTGATCGCCATGGGTTCCGGCGGTGGCTATGCCCAAGCGGCAGCCAGTGCGCTGCTGAAGAAAACCGACCTGTCGGCCCGTGAAATCGTCGAGACCGCCCTGGGTATCGCCGGCGATATCTGCGTGTTCACCAACCACAACCAGACCATTGAGGAGCAGGACCTCGCCGAGTAAGCCGTAGGCTTATTCCCGCTTGAGGCCGCCAGACACTATGTCCATGACCCCCCGCGAAATCGTCCATGAACTCAATCGCCATATCATCGGCCAGGACGATGCCAAGCGCGCCGTTGCCATTGCGCTGCGTAACCGCTGGCGCCGGATGCAACTGCCCGAAGAACTGCGCGTTGAAGTAACCCCCAAGAACATCCTGATGATCGGCCCGACCGGTGTCGGTAAAACCGAAATCGCCCGGCGCCTGGCCAAATTGGCGAACGCCCCGTTCATCAAGGTCGAAGCGACCAAGTTCACCGAAGTCGGCTACGTGGGCCGTGATGTCGAGTCGATCATCCGTGACCTGGCCGATGCCGCCCTGAAGATGCTGCGCGAACAGGAAGTGACCAAGGTCAGCCACCGTGCCGAAGACGCAGCGGAAGAGCGCATCCTCGACGCCCTGCTGCCACCGGCCCGCATGGGTTTCAACGAAGACGCCGCACCGTCGTCGGATTCCAATACTCGCCAGCTGTTCCGCAAGCGCCTGCGTGAAGGCCAGCTGGATGACAAGGAAATCGAGATCGAAGTGGCTGAAGTGTCCGGCGTGGATATTTCTGCCCCGCCTGGCATGGAAGAAATGACCAGCCAGTTGCAGAACCTGTTCGCCAACATGGGCAAGGGCAAGAAGAAAAGCCGCAAGCTCAAAGTGAAAGAAGCGCTGAAGCTGGTGCGCGACGAAGAAGCCGGCCGCCTGGTCAATGAGGAAGAACTCAAGGCCAAGGCCCTGGAAGCGGTCGAGCAGCACGGCATCGTGTTTATCGATGAGATCGACAAAGTGGCCAAGCGTGGCAACTCCGGTGGCGTCGATGTATCCCGCGAAGGTGTGCAGCGTGACCTGTTGCCGCTGATCGAAGGCTGCACAGTCAACACCAAGCTGGGCATGGTCAAGACTGACCACATTCTGTTTATCGCTTCCGGTGCGTTCCACCTGAGCAAGCCAAGCGACCTGGTACCCGAGCTGCAAGGCCGCCTGCCGATTCGCGTGGAACTCAAGGCGCTGACCCCTGGCGACTTCGAGCGCATCCTCAGCGAACCCCACGCCTCGCTCACCGAGCAGTACCGTGAGTTGCTGAAAACCGAGGGCCTGGGTATCGAGTTCCAGGCGGACGGTATCAAGCGTTTGGCGGAAATCGCCTGGCAGGTCAACGAGAAGACCGAGAACATCGGTGCCCGACGCCTGCATACCTTGCTTGAGCGCCTGCTTGAGGAAGTGTCGTTCAGTGCCGGCGACATGGCGGGTGCGCAGAATGGCGAAGCGATCAAGATCGATGCTGACTACGTCAACAGCCACTTGGGCGAATTGGCACAGAACGAAGATCTGTCTCGTTATATCCTGTAAGCCTCACACAGAACTGCTTTGCTTCAAATGTGGGAGGGGGCTTGCTCCCGATGGCGGTGTATCAGTATCAGATGAGCTGACTGACACACCACCATCGGGAGCAAGCCCCCTCCCACATTTTCAAGCCGGTTTATTCAGGAGCATCCCATATGGTCAAGTTTCCTACTGCAGTAAACCTGCACAAAACCTCCAATACCCTTGGCCTGACTTACGGGCCGGATGAAACCTACCAACTGCCCGCCGAATTCCTGCGGGTTCACTCGCCTTCGGCCGAGGTCCAGGGCCACGGCAAGCCCATCCTGCAATTCGGCAAGCTCAATGTCAGGTTGACCCAAGTCGAACCGGCCGGCCAGTACGCACTGAAATTGACCTTCGATGACGGCCATGACAGCGGACTGTTCACTTGGGACTACCTCTACCAGTTGGCCGTACGTCAGGACGCGCTATGGGCCGACTACCTGGCCGAGCTCAAAGCGGCCGGAAAAACCCGCGACCCGAGTGAGTCGGTCGTGCGGCTGATGCTCTAGCACAGGCCTCTTGCTCTTTAGAGCGCATTTTCTAATTTCATCTGCTTGAATGCCCTGTCGCGTGGCCAATGATCGGCCCGCTTGCGAAAAAAAATAAACTCGGGTAACCAATGGAGCTGGCAAGTTCCCTGCATTTGACGATGCGGTATCAACGGTCACCCGGGTCGCAGTACCAGGCTGGTGTCGTGTATCGAAATTGGGTGCGCAGCAATCGCCGGTACTCGTCTTTCGGACAATGGAGCGTCGTAGATGAGTAACAAGAATAACGATGACTTGAAACGCCAGGCCTCGGAAAACACCCTGGGGCTGAACCCGATCATCGCGTTACGCAAAAAGGATTTATTGGCCTCGGCCAAGATGGTGCTGACCCAAGCCATCAAGCAGCCGTTGCACAGCGTCAAGCACGTCGCCCACTTTGGCGTCGAGTTGAAGAATGTGATGTTCGGCAAATCCCAACTGGTGCCTGAAGGCGATGACCGTCGCTTCAACGACCCGGCCTGGAGCCAGAACCCGCTCTACAAACGTTATTTGCAGACTTACCTGGCGTGGCGCAAGGAACTCCACGACTGGATCGACGACAGCAACCTGCCGGCACAAGACATCAGCCGTGGCCACTTCGTGATCAACCTGATGACCGAAGCCATGGCCCCCACCAACAGTGCGGCCAACCCGGCGGCGGTCAAGCGCTTCTTTGAAACCGGCGGCAAAAGCCTGCTCGACGGTTTGTCCCACTTGGCCAAGGACATGGTGCACAACGGCGGTATGCCGAGCCAGGTCAACATGGGCGCCTTTGAGGTCGGCAAGACCCTGGGCACCAGCGAAGGCGCGGTGGTGTTTCGCAACGATGTGCTGGAGCTGATCCAGTACAAGCCCATCACCGAGCAGGTACACGAGCGCCCACTGCTGGTGGTGCCGCCGCAGATCAACAAATTCTACGTATTCGACCTGTGCCCGGAAAAGAGCCTGGCGCGTTTCTGCCTGCGCAATGGGCAACAGACCTTTATCGTCAGTTGGCGCAACCCCACCAAGGCCCAGCGCGAGTGGGGGCTCTCTACTTATATCGAGGCGCTCAAGGAAGCGGTCGATGTGGTCACAGCAATTACCGGCAGCAAGGACGTGAATATGCTCGGCGCCTGCTCCGGTGGCATCACCTGCACCGCACTGCTGGGCCACTACGCGGCGCTGGGCGAGAAGAAGGTCAACGCCCTGACCCTGTTGGTGAGCGTGCTGGACACCACCCTGGACACCCAAGTGGCACTGTTTGTCGACGAGCAGACCCTGGAAGCGGCCAAGCGCCATTCCTATCAGGCCGGCGTGCTGGAAGGCCGCGACATGGCCAAGGTCTTTGCCTGGATGCGCCCCAACGACCTGATCTGGAACTATTGGGTCAACAACTACCTGCTGGGCAACGAACCGCCAGTGTTCGATATCCTGTTCTGGAACAACGACACCACACGCTTGCCGGCCGCTTTCCATGGCGACCTGATCGAACTGTTCAAGAACAACCCACTGGTACGCGCCAACGCCCTGGAAGTGTGCGGCACGCCCATCGACCTCAAGCAGGTCACTGCCGACATCTACTCCCTGGCCGGCACCAACGACCACATCACGCCGTGGCAGTCGTGCTACAAGTCGGCGCAGTTGTTTGGCGGCAAGGTCGAGTTCGTGCTGTCCAGCAGTGGGCACATCCAGAGCATCCTCAACCCGCCAGGCAACCCCAAGGCGCGCTACCAGACCAGCGAGGGCTTGTCGGGCAGTGCGTTGCAGTGGCAGGAGAACGCCACCAAGCACACCGATTCGTGGTGGCTGCACTGGCAGGTGTGGCAGGCGGAGCGGGCGGGGAAGTTGAAAAAAGCCCCGGCGACATTAGGCAGTAAAACCTATGCCGCCGCCGAAGCGGCGCCAGGTACCTATGTACATGAGCGGTAGATTGGAATGAGATCCAAATGTGGGAGGGGCGGTGCGACGATTCGACTTGCTCCCGATAGGGATGGATCAGTGTCAGGTGTGCTCAATGACACACCGCCATCGGGAGCAAGTCGAATCGTCGCACCGCCCCTCCCACATTTTGACTGTATTCCTCCTGTAACACTTCACAGGGCTTGAGCATGGCGCAACCGTTCATCTTCCGTACCATCGACCTGGATGGCCAGACCATCCGCACGGCGGTACGCCCGGGCAAGCCGCACTTGACCCCGCTGCTGATCTTCAACGGCATCGGCGCCAACCTTGAGCTGGTGTTCCCGTTCGTCCAGGCCCTGGACCCGGACCTGGAAGTGATTGCGTTCGACGTGCCCGGCGTTGGCGGTTCCTCGACGCCGAAGCGGCCCTATCGCTTCCCCGGCCTGGCCAGGCTCACCGCGCGTATGCTCGATTACCTCGACTACGGCCAGGTGAACGCCGTGGGTGTGTCCTGGGGCGGGGCACTGGCGCAGCAGTTCGCCTATGACTACCCGGAACGCTGCAAGAAGCTGATCCTGGCGGCCACAGCTGCCGGGGCCTTTATGGTGCCGGGCAAACCCAAAGTGCTGTGGCTGATGGCCAGCCCCCGGCGTTATATCCAACCCTCCCATGTGGTGCGCATCGCGCCGATGATTTATGGCGGCTCGTTCCGCCGCGATTCGAACCTGGCCGCCGAACATGCGAGCAAAGTGCGCTCGGCTGGCAAGCTGGGTTACTACTGGCAATTGTTCGCCGGGC
Source organism: Pseudomonas sp. HN8-3 (assembly GCF_020790195.1). Taxonomy (NCBI): domain Bacteria; kingdom Pseudomonadati; phylum Pseudomonadota; class Gammaproteobacteria; order Pseudomonadales; family Pseudomonadaceae; genus Pseudomonas; species Pseudomonas sp. HN8-3. The sequence continues at coordinate 439,313 of NZ_CP086206.1, read as the reverse complement.
TGGGCTGGACCAGCATTCATTGGCTGCACAAGATTCGCCAGCCCACCCTGGTATTGGCCGGGGACGATGACCCGCTGATCCCGCTGGTCAACATGCGCATGCTCGCCTGGCGCATCCCCAATGCGCAGTTGCACATCATCGATGACGGGCACCTGTTCCTGATCACCCGGGCTGAAGCCGTGGCGCCGATCATCATGAAGTTTCTCGAAGAGGAGCGCTTGCGCGCAGTGATACATCCGCGACCGGCGGTGTGAAGGACCACACCACCGCGCAAGTTGCCAGGAACCGACTATGGTTCTGGATTGGCGTGCCTGCTTGATGTCTTGACGAAGGAGTGTTGGCTCATGCGAGAAAGACCCGTGACGAACCCGGCGCCCACCCCCGCTGCGTTCATCAACGCACAAAATGCGATCACCGGCCTGCGCGGCCGCGACCTGCTGTCAACCCTGCGCACCGTCGCCGCGCACGGGCTGCGCAACCCGGTGCACACCGCCCGCCACGCCCTGGCCCTGGGCGGCCAACTGGGCCGTGTGCTGCTGGGTGAGACCGTGCACGAGCCCAACCCCAGGGACAATCGCTTCAGCGACCCCACCTGGAAGCTCAACCCGCTGTACCGGCGCAGCTTGCAAGCCTATCTGAGCTGGCAGAAACAGACGCGGCAGTGGATCGATGACAGCACCCTCAGTGACGATGATCGCGCGCGTGCGCAGTTCGCCTTCGCCCTGCTCAACGACGCCGTCTCCCCTTCCAACACCCTGCTCAACCCGCTGGCGATCAAGGAGTTGCTCAACTCCGGCGGCAACAGCGTGGTGCGCGGCGTGAGTAACCTGTTCGAAGACCTGCTGCACAACAACGGTTTGCCCCGCCAGGTCAGCAAACACGCCTTCGAAGTCGGCAAGACGGTGGCGACCACGCCCGGTTCGGTAGTGTTTCGCAACGAACTGCTGGAGCTGATCCAGTACAAGCCCATGAGCGAAAAACAGTACGCCAAGCCGCTGCTGGTGGTGCCGCCGCAGATCAACAAGTACTACATCTTCGACCTCAGCCCGGCCAACAGCTTTGTGCAATATGCCCTTAAAAATGGCCTGCAAACCTTCATGATCAGTTGGCGCAACCCGGACGTGCGGCATCGCGAATGGGGCCTGTCCACCTACGTGGCGGCGTTGGAGGAGGCACTGAATGTCTGCCGGGCCATCACCGGCGCCCGCGAGGTCAACCTGATGGGCGCCTGCGCCGGTGGCCTGACCATCGCCGCCCTGCAAGGCCACCTGCAAGCCAAGCGCCAGCTGCGGCGCATCTCCAGCGCCAGTTACCTGGTGAGCCTGCTCGACAGCCAGATCGACAGCCCCGCAACCCTGTTCGCTGACGAACAAACCCTCGAAGCCGCCAAGCGCCGCTCCTACCAGGAGGGCGTGCTGGACGGCCGTGACATGGCCAAGGTGTTTGCCTGGATGCGCCCCAACGACCTGATCTGGAACTACTGGATCAACAATTACCTGCTGGGCAAGGAGCCGCCGGCCTTCGACATCCTGTACTGGAACAACGACAACACGCGCCTGCCCGCCGCCTTGCACGGTGACCTGCTGGACTTCTTCAAGCACAACCCCCTGAGCCATCCCGGCGGCCTGGAGGTGTGCGGAACGCCCATCGACTTGCGCAAGGTCACGGTGGACAGCTTCAGCGTGGCCGGGATCAACGACCACATCACACCGTGGGACGCGGTGTATCGCTCCACCCAACTGCTGGGCGGCGAGCGGCGCTTTGTGCTGTCCAACAGCGGGCATATCCAGAGCATCCTCAACCCGCCGGGCAACCCCAAGGCCAACTACGTCGAGAACCTCAAGCTGAGCAGTGACCCGCGTGCCTGGTACTACGACGCCCGGCATGTCGAAGGCAGCTGGTGGCCGCAGTGGCTGGAATGGGTACAACAACGCTCCGGGGTACAACGCGAAACGCTTACCGTCCTGGGCAACCAGAACTACCCACCGATGGAAGCAGCGCCAGGCACTTATGTGCGGGTGCGTTGAGCTCAACGATCACATTAAGAAGACTGGATGAAGACCCGCGACCGTATCCTTGAATGTGCCTTGCAGTTGTTCAACCACAAGGGCGAACCGAACGTATCGACCATGGAGGTGGCCAATGAAATGGGGATCAGCCCCGGCAACCTCTACTACCACTTCCACGGCAAGGAGCCGTTGGTGCTGGGGCTGTTCGAGCGCTTTCAATGCGAGTTGGCGCCATTGCTCGATCCTCCCGCCAATGCGCAACTGGAGGCCGAGGATTACTGGCTGTTCCTGCACCTGATTGTCGAGCGCATGGCCCACTACCGCTTCCTGTTCCAGGACCTGTCGAACTTGGCCGGGCGCCTGCCGAAGCTGGCCAAGGGCATTCGCAACCTGCTCACGGCGCTCAAGCGCACCCTGGCCTCATTGTTAGCGCGGTTGAAAGCCGCGGGGCAGCTGGTCAGTGACACCCAGGCACTGGGACAGCTGGTGGAACAGATCACCCTGACCCTGCTGTTTTCCCTGGATTACCAACGGATTCTGGACCGTGAGGGTGAGGTGCGAGTGGTGGTGTACCAGATCATGATGCTGGTGGCCCCCCATCTGTTACCGACGGCGCGGAAGGCGACTGAGAAGTTCGCCTTGAAATATCTGGATGACACTGATTAAACATGTGGGAGCGGGCTTGCCCGCGATAGCGTTGGATCAGCCAATGCCTGTATGACTGACACTCCGCCATCGCGGGCAAGCCCGCTCCCACATTGGAAATGCAGCGTTTTTTAGGCTTGCATAAAAAAACGCCCGGTCTTCGCAGACCGGGCGTTTTTTTGTGTCCCGGAAAAATCAGGACTGACTGGATGGCGTCGGGGTGACCGGCGTTGCAGTCGGGGTAGCAGCCGTATGCGTCGGTGCGGACACCGAGTTGGCGGTAGAAGCGGCCGGTGCTGGCGCCGCTGCCGGCTTGGCCGCTGCGGCAGGCTTTGCTGCTGCCGGTTTTTTCGCTACCGCAGGCTTTTTGGCCGCTGCAGGTTTGGCCGCAGGCTTGGCTGCTGGTTTCGCAGCAGCGGGCTTGGCAGCAGGTTTGGCAGCAGCGGTTTTAGCCGCAGGTTTGGCAGCCGGTTTAGCCGCAGGTTTCGCGGCGGCTTTAGCGGCCACTGGCTTAGCGGCAGGCTTGGTGGCCGGTTTGGCGGCAGCGGTTTTAGCCGCGGGCTTGGCCGCAGGTTTCGCAGCGGCTTTGGCTGGTGCTTTGGCAGCGGGTTTTGCAGCCGGCTTGGCGGCGGCTTTAACAAGAGGCTTGGCGGCAGTTTTCGCGGCGGGTTTTGCAGCGGCTGTTTTAGCCGCAGGTTTGGCAGCCGGTTTTGCTGCAGGCTTGGCCGCGGCGGTCTTGGCAGGAGCCGCTTTGGCGCCGGTCAGTTTTTCAATTTGCTTGGTCAAGGTATCGACCTTGCTGTGCAGCGTCTTCAATTCAGCCTTGCTGGGTACGCCCAGTCGCGAAATTGCACTATTGAGGCGCTTGTCGAAGGTTTCTTCCAACTTGCCCCAAGTGTCAGAAATGCTCGACTTGGCAGAACCGGCAGTTGCCTTGGCCGCGTCCACTTTTTTACCGACTGTGCTCTTGGTCAACTTCTCGGCCTTCTCGCCGTCCTTGACCAGAGTCTCGAAGTATTTACCGCCGTCACTGCTAACCTTCGAGTACACGCCTAAACCAGCAAGCCAGATTTTGCGGGAATATTTTTCAACTTCCCCGACCCACGAGCTGCCTTCTTTCTGAGTAGTCTTTTTAACAGCCATCCCGATGTCTCCTTAGTGTTTACGCGCGACACGTTCGAGCAATGCCGTCAGCTCTTCGAGCTTAGCAGAGAGTGTCTCCACGTCATGTTTAGACGCAATGCCGATTCGATTCAAGGCACTTGCAACACGCGTGTCAAAAGCTTTTTCAACTTTATCCAGCTGAACTTCAACCAAGCCCCTGACGCCGGAGACGTTACTCTTTACTTGATCAATCTGACTGTTGGCGGCATCAAGTTGTTCAACTACAACTTTTTTACCTTTACTTTCAACGCGTTGGCCGCTCTTGACCAGCTCTTTGAAGTATTCGCCGCCCTCGCTGCCGACCTTTGCATAGGCACCAAGGCCCGCCAGCCAGATCTTGCGGGCATAGCTTTTAACCTCACTCAGGGGGGTGGTTTGAACGTCGATTTTTTTCTTCAAAATAACTTTGGCCATGGTGCACCTCACGCAAAAAGGGTGGAGGACGGCCCGCAGGAGTTGAGGGCTTGGGCACAAAGTAGGGGTTAAAATTAGAATCGGCACCCTAAGTCAGGCCAACGCCTTATCCAAGGCTTTTTCGATTTCGGACTTGATCGTGCCACTCATGGCCGACATCAACAGGCCGAGTTCTACCTCGATGCGCAGCGAGTCATCGGCCACCGCGACCGTGCCCTTAACCCCGGAACGTTTCAGCTTCAGGGTATCGCCGGCCCATGAAGACTCCACACCATATTTATCCTCGAGTTTGCGCGCCAATTGCTCAGCCTTGGCCCGCGCCTGTTCTTTCCCCAGGGTATGTTCACGCTCAACGGTAATACGGGCCATTGCAATGACTCCTCTTTATAACGACTCGGAACACCCGCCATGCGGCAAATGGCCTCGGTGAGCATCTATCTTACCTGCAGCCTTGCCAAGACAAAGTAGGCCTTGGGGATTATCATGTCCCGCATTCTCTTTTGGTGACAGCGATATGACTGATCAGCGCAAAGGCAGCGATGCCGAACCCACCACTCACTTCGGTTTCAAGAACGTCCCGGAAAGCCAGAAAGCGGAAAAAGTCGCTGAGGTGTTTCACTCCGTGGCGGCCAAGTACGACCTGATGAATGACGTGCTTTCCGGCGGCATGCACCGTCTGTGGAAGCGCTTCACCATCGAGTTGTCGGGCGTACGCACCGGCAACCGGGTACTGGATATCGCCGGCGGCACGGGCGACCTGGCCGCCAAGTTCTCCAAACTGGTCGGCCCCACCGGTCAGGTGGTTTTGGCCGATATCAACGGTTCGATGCTCAAGGTCGGCCGCGATCGCCTGCTCGACAAAGGTGTGGCCGGCAATATCGAGTTCGTCCAGGCCGACGCTGAGAAGCTGCCGTTCCCCGACAACCATTTCGACTGCGTGACCATCGCCTTCGGCCTGCGCAACGTCACTCACAAGGAGGACGCGATCCGCTCGATGCTGCGTGTCCTCAAGCCAGGTGGCCGCCTGCTGGTGCTGGAATTCTCCAAGCCGACCAACGCGCTGATGTCCAAGGTCTACGACACTTACTCGTTCGCCTTCATGCCGCTGATGGGCAAGTTGATCACCAATGACGCCGAGAGCTACCGCTACCTGGCCGAATCCATCCGCATGCACCCCGACCAGGAAACCCTGAAGTCAATGATGGTGGAGGCCGGTTTCGACCGCGTGACCTATCACAACATGACCTCCGGCATCGTTGCATTGCACCGAGGTATCAAACCCTGATGCTGCTCGCAGGCCTTCTCGCAAGCGTCGAACATGGCCTCAACCGTGTTCTGCGCCTGGACAGCACCGCCCTGGCACGGCTCGCGCACTTGAACGGCAAAGTCATTGCCGTCGACTGCCGCAGCCCCGCTGTGCAGCTGTTTATCCTGCCCAGCGATGAAGGCTTGCTGCTCGCCACTCAATGGGCCGCCGACGCCGACTGCACCTTGCGTGCGCCGGCCTCCAGCCTGTTGCACCTGGCGCTGAGCCGCAACAAGACCGCCATCCTCCACAGCCCCGAGGTGGAGCTGGAAGGCGACAGTGCGGTGCTGATGGACCTGGCCGCCGTGCTGCAGGACCTGGAGCTGGATTGGGAATACGAACTCTCGCGCTGGATCGGCCCGGTCGCCACCCAGTTGCTCAGCGGGCACCTGCGCAGCCGCTCGCGCTGGTACCAGCAAGGGTTCGCCAGCCTGAACCAGAACCTCGCCGAATACCTGAGCGAAGAATCGCGCACCCTGGTCGGGCAACGGGAAGCGCAAGCGCGCTTTCGTGAGCTCGACAAGGCCAAAATCGACCTGGAACGCCTCGAGGCCCGCTTCGAACGCCTGAGCCGCTCCCTTGATCCAAGCGATAACGCATGAAGCTGCTCGCCGTCCGCCGTTTGTTTCGTATCCAGCGCGTCGTAATCCGTTACCGCCTCGATGACCTGCTGTTTGCCCTGCCCCTGCCCTGGTTCCTGCTGGCGGTGCGTTATGTGCTGCCGTGGCGCTGGTTCCCGCGCAAACAGCTGGAGCTCAGCCGAGGCGCGTGCCTGCGCCTGGCGTTGCAGGATCTGGGGCCGATCTTTATCAAGTTCGGGCAGATCCTCTCCACCCGCCGCGACTTGCTGCCTGAAGACATCGCCGACGAACTGATGCTGTTGCAGGACCGTGTGCCGCCTTTCGATTCACAGCAGTCGATGGCGTTGATCGAAGAACAACTGGGCCAGAAGATCAGCGAGGTGTTCAGCCGCTTCGATGTCGAGCCCCTGGCCTCGGCCTCGGTCGCGCAGGTCCACGCCGCACAGCTCAAGACCGGCGAAGAGGTGGTGGTAAAAGTCATTCGCCCGGGCCTCAAGCCGATCATCGGCCAGGACCTGGCGTGGCTGTTTATCCTGGCTCGGGCGGCCGAACGTTTTTCTGCCGACGCGCGTCTGCTGCACCCGGTGGATGTGGTCGCCGACTACGAAAAAACCATCTACGACGAGCTCGACCTGCTGCGCGAAGCGGCCAACGCCAGCCAATTGCGACGCAACTTCGAAGGCTCGCAACTGCTGTACGTGCCACAAGTGTATTGGGACTGGTGCCGGCCGAAAGTGCTGGTGATGGAGCGCATCTACGGCGTGCAGGTCACCGACCTGGCCACCCTCGCCGACCAGCGCACCGACATGAAGATGCTCGCCGAACGCGGGGTGGAGATCTTCTTTACCCAAGTATTTCGCGACAGTTTCTTCCACGCCGACATGCACCCCGGCAACATCTTCGTCAGCACCGTCAATCCGTGGAGCCCGCAGTACATCGCGATCGACTGTGGCATCGTCGGCAGCCTGACCCCGGAAGACCAGGACTACCTGGCGCGCAACCTGTTTGCTTTCTTCAAGCGCGACTACCGCCGCGTGGCGCAGTTGCACATCGATTCAGGTTGGGTGCCGGCGGAAACCAAGCTCAACGAATTCGAAGCGGCGATCCGTACCGTATGCGAACCGATCTTTGAAAAACCGTTAAAAGATATTTCCTTCGGTCAGGTGCTGATGCGCCTGTTCCAGACTGCGCGGCGCTTCAATATGGAAGTACAACCGCAGTTGGTGCTGCTGCAAAAAACCCTGCTCAACATCGAAGGCCTGGGCCGCCAGTTGTATCCGGACCTCGATCTGTGGAACACCGCGCAACCGTTCCTGGAGCGCTGGATGCGTGAGCGGATGAGCCCGAAGACCATGTTGGGCAACCTGCACAGCCAGTTCGAACAACTGCCGCACCTGGCCAACATGACCCGCGATCTACTGGAGCGCATGTCCCAGCCCCACGCCAAAGACCCCGAGCCGCCTTGGCGCAAGCGCAAGGACGACTGGTTCCTGCGCCTGCTCGGCGCCGCGCACCTGGTGGGCGGTGTGATGCTAGTGATCGGCGGGCCGCTGAATCAACTGGGTCACTGGCCAGCCGGAATCATGGTGGCGGTGGGTGTTTATCTGATCGTGCGTCGATAGCCAATCCGGTTATACACTGTCGCAAATTGCCGGAGCCGAACATGAAAAACTGGCTGGACGAGATCAAGTGGGACAGTGACGGCCTGGTGCCGGCCATTGCCCAGGACTACAAGACCGGGCGCGTATTGATGATGGCCTGGATGAACCGCGAGGCGCTGAGCCTCACCGCCACTGAGCAGCGCGCCATCTACTGGTCACGTTCGCGTGGCAGACTGTGGCGCAAGGGCGAAGAATCCGGACACGTGCAGGTTCTGCATGAAATGCGCCTGGACTGCGACGCTGACGTGGTGATCCTGATGGTCGATCAGATCGGCGACATCGCCTGCCATACCGGGCGCCACAGCTGTTTCTATCGCGTCTTCGAAGACGGCGAATGGAAGACAGTGGACCCAGTGCTTAAAGACCCGCACGCCATTTATTCGGCAGGACACTGAACATGAGCGATACCCTGAACCGTGTGGCCCAGGTGCTGGAAGACCGCAAAGGCGCGGATGCCGACAGCTCCTATGTCGCTAGCCTTTACCACAAGGGTCTGAACAAGATTCTGGAAAAACTCGGCGAAGAATCCGTCGAGACCATCATTGCGGCCAAGGACGCGCAAATCAGCGGTGATTACAGCGATGTAATCTATGAGACCGCCGACTTGTGGTTCCATAGCCTGGTCATGCTTGCCCAACTGGGGCAGCATCCACAGGCCGTGCTGGATGAACTGGACCGTCGCTTCGGCTTGTCCGGGCACGCCGAAAAGGCCTCGCGCCCGTCCGCCTGATTAACCAAGACTTGAGGATTTGCAGCATGGGCATTTTTGACTGGAAACACTGGATCGTCATTCTGGTGGTGGTTGTTCTGGTGTTCGGCACCAAAAAACTGAAAAACCTCGGCACCGACGTCGGCGAGTCGATCAAGGGCTTTCGTAAAGCCATGAACGACGACGAGAAACCCGCCGAGCCAAGCGCAAACCCGGTGCCACCGGCACAGCCTGTGCACCCGCAGGCCGCTCAGCCGATCACCGAGCGTCGTACCTTCGACGTGCAGGCTGAAAAAGTCCAAGAGCCGACCCGCAAAGACTCGTGAGCACTGACTAATGTTTGGTATCAGCTTCTCTGAACTGCTGCTCGTCGGCCTGGTAGCCCTGCTGGTACTGGGGCCGGAACGCCTGCCCGGTGCCGCACGCACCGCCGGCCTGTGGATCGGGCGCCTGAAACGCAGTTTCAACGCGATCAAACAGGAAGTTGAACGTGAAATCGGTGCCGACGAGATCCGCCGGCAATTGCACAACGAACATATCCTGTCGTTGGAGCAGGAGGCGCGCAAGATTCTTTCCCCGGTGCAGGAGCCGGCCAAGCCGGTCACTCCGGTGGCCGAGCAGAGCATCGCGCCGGTGTCCCCTGCCGAAGCCGTTCCCGCCCCGATAACGCCTGCGCCGACGCCCGTCGCGTCGCCCGCGCCCAATGACCCTACACTGCCGCCGCGAGCCCCATGAGCGCTGATAAACCGGAAAACGACCAGCACATGCCGCTGGTCTCGCACCTCACCGAGTTGCGTACCCGCCTGCTGCGTTGCGTAGCGGCCATCTTCATCATCTTTGCCGGGCTGTTTGCCTTCACCCAGCAGATCTACACCTTCGTTTCCACACCGTTGCGCCAGTACCTGCCTGTCGGTGCGACGATGATTGCCACCGACGTGTCGTCGCCGTTCCTGACGCCATTGAAGCTGACCATGATGGTTTCGCTGTTCCTGGCGATCCCGGTGATCCTGCATCAGATCTGGGGCTTTATTGCGCCGGGCCTGTACAAGCACGAGAAGCGCATCGCAGTGCCGTTGCTGGTGTCGAGCATCCTGCTGTTCTATACCGGCATGGCCTTCGCCTACTTCCTGGTGTTCCCGCTGATCTTCAAGTTCTTCGCCGCCGCCACCCCGGCCGGCGTGGAGATGATGACCGATATCACCAGCTACCTCGACTTCGTGATGACGCTGTTCTTCGCCTTTGGCGTGGCCTTCGAAATCCCGGTGGCGGTGGTGTTGCTGGTGTGGATCGGAGTGGTCGACGTCAAATATCTGAAGAAGATCCGCCCGTACGTGATCATCGGCTGCTTTGTGGTCGGCATGATCCTCACGCCGCCGGACATCTTCTCCCAGACCTTGCTGGCCGTGCCGATGTGGATGCTGTTCGAAGTGGGCATCCTGTTCAGCGGCTTGATCAGCAAGCGCGGCGAACACCCGGACGACCAGCCTGCCGACGACGACCAGCCGCCAGCGACCCAGCCGTGAACCTGCTGCTGCTGGAAGACGCCGACTTCATCGCGGCCGACCGCGTGGTGCTGCGTGATCGGCGCCTGGTGCATATGCAGGAAGTCCACCGCGCCGCCGTAGGCGACAACCTGCGTGTGGGCCGCATTGGTGGGCTGATGGGCAATGCCCAACTGCTGCGCCTGGACGCAGGCGAAGCCGAGCTGCAAGTCAGCTTCGACCAACCGCCGCCGCCAAAGCTGCCCCTGACACTGCTGCTGGCCCTGCCCCGCCCGAAGATGCTGCGCCGGGTGCTGCAAACCGTGGCGGCCATGGGCGTGCCCAAGGTCGTGCTGGTCAACAGCTACCGCGTGGAAAAAAGCTTCTGGCAGACCCCATTCCTGGAACCTGCAGCGGTTCGCGAGCAACTGATCCTCGGTCTGGAACAGGCGCGGGACACGGTGCTGCCCGAGATCATTATCGAAAAGCGCTTCAAACCGTTTGTCGAAGATCGCCTGCCGGCCATGGTTGAAGGCACCCTGGGCCTGATCGGCCATCCCGGTGATTACCCTGCGTGCCCCCGGGGGCTGGATGAGCCGGTGACGCTGGCGATTGGCCCAGAAGGTGGTTGGATTCCCTATGAGGTGGACCTGCTGACCAAGGCCGGTCTACAGCCGGTGCAGCTAGGTGCGCGCATCCTGCGGGTTGAAACCGCCGTGACGGCCCTGCTCGCCCGACTGTTCTGATATCAAATCCAAAAACACTACAGCCCCCTCCCACATTGGATCTCTGGCGCTACAGAATCCTATGCCCATGCCGATAGCCTCTGAATAAGTCCAAGCCTTGTTCCAGGGGAGTTCGCAGCATGTATCGTTGGTTAGCCGAGAAACTGGGGAATGTAAGCGTCAACCGCAAGCTGAGCGTCGGCTTTGGCCTGGTGTTGATCCTGACGCTGTTGATCACCTTTACCGGCTGGACCGGCCTGGGCGACGTAATCAATCGCGGCGATAAGCTGGGTTTTATCTCCAGCCTCAATGGCCTGACCAAAGACCTGCGCCTGGCGCGCCTGGACTTTGATATGCGCCGCGGCGAACAAGGCACTGACGCGGTCACCGGCCTGATTACTCAGTTGGACAATGGCCTTGAAACCGCCGCGCAGTTAATCGAACAGCCCAATGACAAGGCCCTAGTCGAGCAACAACAGGAAGCGTTGAGCCAATACAAAAAAGCCTTCGCGGCCATGGTCCAGGCGGGCCTCAAGCGTGAGGGCGCGCGCAGCAAGCTCGGCGACACCGCCGACAATGCCGTGGCCAAAACCAACGAGATTGAAAAAAGCCTCCTGCAAGGCGACAGCGTCACCCAGTTCAACAGCGTGGTTGACCTGAGCAAGCTGATCCAGCAAGCGCGCTTCCAGGTACGCGGCTACACCTACAGCGGCAAAGTCGAGGCCGAGCAACCGGCCCTTGATGCCATCGACAATGCCCTGAAAAAAATCACCGAACTGCAAAGCCAACTGCCAGCGCCCTACCAGGCCAACCTGCAAGAGGCTGGTGTCTCACTGCAAGCCTATCGCGCCGCCGTCAGCCAATATCGCGACTCCCAAGTGGCCAGTGCCGCCGCCCTTAAAATCATGAGCGCCCAGGGCGATATTCTGCTGGGCCATAGCGAGAAACTCACCACGTCGCAAACCGCAGTGCGCGACCACGATGTGGCCCAGGCCAAGTATCTGTTGCTGCTCGCCACCGTACTGGCGATGGTCTTCGGCCTGTTCGCAGCCTGGGCCATCACCCGCCAGATCGTCATCCCGCTAAACCAGACCCTCAAGGTCGCCGAGCGCGTGGCCTCCGGCGACCTGAGCCACAACCTGGACTCTGGCCGCCAGGACGAACTGGGCCAGTTGCAACGCGCCATGCAGAGCATGACCGTGGGCCTGCGCGCGTTGATCGGTGGTATCAGCGACGGCGTCACCCAGATCGCCAGCGCGGCCGAGCAATTGTCGGCCGTGACTGAACAGACCAGCGCGGGGGTCAACAGCCAAAAGGTCGAGACCGATCAGGTCGCCACCGCCATGAACGAAATGGCCGCCACCGTGCAGGAAGTTGCACGCAATGCCGAGCAAGCCTCGGAAGCTGCTGTAGCCGCAGACCAACAGGCCCGTGAAGGTGACAAGGTGGTCGGCGAAGCCATCGCCCAGATCGAACGCCTGGCGACCGAAGTCGGCAACTCCACCCTCGCCATGGGCGACCTGAAGCGCGAAAGCGACAAGATCGGCAGCGTGCTTGACGTGATCAAATCCGTCGCCCAGCAAACCAACCTGCTGGCGCTGAATGCGGCCATTGAAGCGGCGCGTGCCGGGGAGGCCGGGCGTGGCTTCGCGGTGGTGGCCGATGAAGTGCGCAGCCTGGCCCAGCGCACACAGAAGTCCACCGAAGAGATTGAAGAGCTGATCGTCGGCTTGCAAAACGGTACCCAGCAGGTGGCCTCCATCATGGACAACAGCCGCGGGCTGACCGACAGCAGCGTTGAACTGACGCGTCGCGCCGGCAGCGCATTGGCGAATATCACCCGCACGGTTTCAACCATCCAGGCGATGAACTCACAAATCGCCACCGCCGCCGAGCAACAGAGCGCCGTAGCCGAAGAGATCAACCGCAGCGTGTTGAATGTGCGTGACGTATCCGAACAGACGTCCTCGGCCAGCGAAGAAACCGCTGCGTCGAGTGCAGAACTGGCGCGCCTGGGCATTCATCTGCAAGCATTGGTCGGCCGCTTCAGGGTCTGACACGCTCACACCAGGGAGTGGCCCGTGCGGGGTCCTCCCTGCAACTTGTGAAATTTCCTACACGTCTTTCAGGTCAACACTTACGCGCCCCTTGCCGAAAAGATTTAGCGTTCCCACTCCTCCTGACCTGCGTCAGTCGGACTGCGAGACGCTTTCTCTTTGCTGATGGAGGTGCATCATGTTTCGACCACTGACCCGCGTATTGGGCAATACCAGCGTCACCCTCAAGCTTATCCTTGGCTTCGGCCTGGTGCTGGCACTGTGCATTGCTGTCGCCCTGACGGGATGGCAGGCACTGAACGACTCGCTCTTTCGTGCACAAACCTTGACCACTCTTTCTCGATTGGCCGTGACCGGTGAAGAACTACGCGCCGAACGGATTTTGTACCGCACCCTCAATGAACCGACGAACTTCGACAAGATCGGCCGGCACATGGAAAAAATCGACGGTTACCTGGTCGAGTTGGCGGATCGCCTGAAAATCCAGGCACATCTGCAGCAAGTCCAAGACTCCAGTCGCCTCAGCGCGCGCTTCAAGACCGCACTGGGCGGGCTACCCACCTTGATGCAACAACGTGAGCAAGCGCAGAAGGGGCTCACCAGCAGTTCTGTGGCGGCCAGCGACACCCTTGGACAATTTTCCAGTGACTTGCCCGACCAGAACGATGAGAAAGCCTTGGATAGCGTGGAAAACCTGCGCCTGGCCTTGGAAAAAGCCGAAGACCGCGCCAAGGCACCGGCATGGGCCGCAGACACACTGCAGATTTACACCCAAGGCGTGGACGACGCGCTCAAGGCCCTCGACGGTGCTCAGTCTGCCGTGACGGCTTTACCGGTCGACAGCACCGCTCTGAACAGCGCCCTGCTCGACTATCGCGCCCAACTCAACCGCGTCAAGGACGCGCAGGTCACTGTTGAAAACACCCAGAATCAACTGGAGCAGTGGCTGGACCAGTTACTCTCGCAAAGCGACCGCCTGAGCGAGGAACAGACCCTGCAACGCGACAAAGAAGCAGACTTGGCTCGCCTGATGTTGCTCTACGTGACAGGCGCAGCGCTGCTGCTCGGGGCCCTCGCTGCCTGGCTGATCGCCGGCCAGATCGTGCGGCCGTTGCGCCAGGCGCTGCTGACAGCCAACCGCATCGCCGAGGGCGACCTGAGCCACGATATCACTACCTCGCGGCGCGACGAACTGGGCCAATTGCAACGCAGCATCGGCCAGATGACGCTCAACCTGCGCGCCCTGATCGGCGGTATCAACGACAGCGCCCGCCAGATCGCAAGCGCCGCCGAGCAACTGTCCGCCGTCACCGAGCAAACCCGCGCCGGGGTCAATGGCCAGAAACTGGAAACCGAGCAAGTCGCCACCGCCATGAACGAAATGCTCGCTACCTCCCAAGAGGTCGCTCGTCATGCAGAGCAAGCCTCGATTGCCGCCACTGAGGCTGATCAACAAGCAGGTGTGGGCGACCAGGTGGTGGCCGAAGCAATTACCCATATCGAACATCTGGCCGAGCAGATGAACCGCTCGAGCCTGGCGATGCAAGGCTTGCAACAGGAAAGCCAGAAGATCGGCAGCGTGCTGGAGGTGATCAAATCGGTGTCCGAGCAAACCAACCTGCTGGCCCTTAACGCCGCTATCGAAGCGGCACGCGCGGGTGAAGCCGGTCGCGGTTTCGCTGTAGTGGCCGACGAAGTACGCACCCTGGCCCAGCGCACCCAGCAATCAGCCGAGGAAATCGAGATGTTGATCGAGGGTTTGCAGCGTGGCACGCAACACACCGCCGATATCCTGGACAACAGTCTCAGCCTGACCGACAACAGCGTGGAGCTGACGCGCCGCGCAGGCGCAGCCCTTGCCAACATCACCCGTACGGTATCGGTGATTCAGGAGATGAACCCACAGATTGCCGCAGCAGCCGAGGAGCAAAGCGCGGTGGCCGAAGAGATCAACCGCAGCGTACTGAAGGTCAAGGATGCGTCGGAACAAACCTCGACCGCCAGTGAGCAGACGGCGGCGGCCAGCGTTGAGCTGGCGCGCCTGGGCACAGACCTGGCGCGCTCGGTAGGCCGGTTCAAGGTCTGAGCAGTTACAACACCTGGCGTAGGAAGGCTTGAGCCCGCGGGTCCTGGGGGGCTGCAAAGAAGGCTGCGGGAGCGGCATCTTCGAGCAGTTTGCCATGGTCGAAGAACAGCACCCGGTCCGCCACTTCGCGAGCAAAGCCCATCTCGTGGGTCACGCAGACCATGGTCATGCCTTCCAGGGCCAGGGTCTTCATGACGTCGAGGACTTCGCCAACCATTTCCGGGTCGAGCGCCGAGGTGGGCTCGTCAAACAGCATCACCTTGGGCTCCATGGCCAGCGCTCGGGCAATCGCGACCCGCTGCTGTTGGCCGCCAGACAGGCGCGATGGAAACTCATGGGCCTTCTGCGCGATACCCACCTTTTCCAACAGAGCCAGGGCCTTGGCCTCGCGCTCTTGCTTGCCGCGCTTGCGCACGACCTTTTGCGCCAGGCACAGGTTTTCCAGCACGGTCATGTGGGGGAACAGGTTGAAATGCTGAAACACCATGCCGACTTCACGGCGATAGGCGTTCACATCGGTTTTAGGATCGGCCAATTGCAGGCCATCAATGCTCACCGAGCCCGAGTCGAACTCCTCCAACCCATTGAGGCAGCGCAGGAAGGTGGACTTGCCGGAACCGGACGGGCCAATGACCACCAGCACTTCGCCCTTGGCCACCTGGGTGGTGACGTGATCAACCGCGCGTACCACATGCCCACGGGTGTCGAAGACTTTTACCAGATCGCGCACTTCAATCACTTTGGGCGAGCCTCCGCTCAAGCCGGCTGGCCATTTTCGACAGCGGCAGGTTGATCAGCAGGTACAGGCCTGCCACACAGAACAGGATCTCGAATGGCGAAAACGAGGTGGTGATCACTTCGCGGCCACTCTTGAGCAATTCGGTAATCGCGATCACCGACACCAGGGACGTGTCCTTGACCAGGCTGATAAATTGCCCGGCCAGGGGTGGTAGCACGCGCTTGAAGGCTTGCGGTAACACCACATGGCGCATCGACTGGCTGGCGCTCAAGCCCAAGGAACGCGCCGCTTCATCCTGGCCACGGGTGATGGACTGCACGCCGGCGCGGACGATTTCGGCCACGTAGGCGCCGGTGAACAACGACAGCGCGGCGATCCCAGCAAACTCCCGGGAGAGGTTGAGCACCGTGCCGATGAAGAAGTAGAAAATGAAAATCTGCACCAGCAGCGGCGTACCGCGCACCAGTTCGACGTAGATCGTCGACAAATCCCGCAGGGTCGGGTTTTTGGAGAGCCGGCATAAACCGGTCGCCAAACCTATCGCCAAGCCCAGGATGCCGGACACCACCGACAGCCACAGCGTGGTCCACAAGCCCCACATCAGCGGCCCCAACGCCCACTGGCGGGTCACGCCGACCACATCGCCCTCAGCCACATCATCACCGCGCGCCACTTGCAGGCTGTTGTCGGCAACCGTGAGCTTTTGCTCGGCCCCCGCGTCGTTGCGCAGGGTGACTTCGGCCACATCGCCTTTGCGCACCAACTCGACCACGGTGGAAATATCCGCGGCGCGCTGGGAGGTTTCGGCTTGATAGGCGAAGTATTGCGGCACGCGGTTCCAGCGCCACTCGTAGGACATCAACGAGGTGGCGTAGTACAAGGCGCCAGCCAGGCCGACCAGCACGACCACCGTCAGCAGGTGCCAGGGCCATTGGGCTTTTTTCTGTTTCATTTCACTTTCCGGATATGTGTTGCCTGATAGGCCGCCATCGAGGGCAAGCCCCCTCCCACATTTGATGTGTAAATACAGTCAAATGTGGGAGCTGGCTTGCCTGCGATGCAGGCAACTCGGTGTCAGGCCTTATTCCATGTCCTTGAGCCACTCGGAGCTCTTGAACCACTTGTCATGGATACGATCGTAGGTGCCGTCGTTACGGATCTGGTGCAGGAAGTTATTGATGAAGTTGATGCTGTCGTAATCGCCTTTCTTCAAACCGAACGCCAGGGGTTCAAAGGTGAAGGGTTCTTCCAGGAACACCAGCTTGCCGTTGCCGACTTTCTTCTCGGCTACTACGTTATACGGTGCGTCATAGACGAAGGCGTCAGCCTTGCCGTTGACCACATCCAGCACGCCTTCCTGCTCGTTGTCGTAGCCGTGGTACTTGGCCTTGGAAATCAGCTTTTTGGCGACCATCTCACCGGTGGTGCCGAGCTTGGAGGTCAGACGGTATTTCTCATCGTTCAGGTCTTTGTAGGACTTGATGGTGCCTTCCAGGTCCTTGCGGATCAGCAGGGTCTGGCCGACCACGATGAAGGGTTCGCTGAAGTTCAGGCGCAGGTTGCGCTCCTGGGTCAGGGTCATGCCGCTGCCGATCATGTCGAACTTGCCGGTCAGGAAGGCCGGGATGATGCCGTCATAACCGGTGGACACCAGCTCCAGCTTGACCCCCATGGACTTGGCCATGGCCTTGAGGATGTCGACTTCGAAGCCGATGATTTCACCGCGCTTGTCAGTCATTTCGAACGGCATGTAGGTCGGGTCCATGCCGACTTTCAACGTGCCGCGCTTGACCGCATCGTCGATGGCACCGGCCTGGGCCGCAGTGGCAGCGACCATCGCGGTGACGCCGAGCATCAGCATCGAAAGATACTTTTTCATCTTCAAGACCCCTGAACGATTCTTATAAGGTCGGCGCACAAAAGGGCTGCGCCATTTCGGGATGCGATCCTAACCCACTCGTTGTCCGTCACAAAGGTTTCAGCGGTAAATGTTATCGGCGTATGTCGTAAAAGTCCTACGGCGGTGCAGTCAAGCGCAGGGGTAGACGCGTCTGCGCAGCCCCTCGACAATTGATTGATGTGTAAGTAGTTATGACGATCACTCAATCTCTGCCATCCAGGCCGTGTCCCTGAACCACTTGTCATGCAGGTGATCGTAGGAGCCATCCTGAGCGATCTGGTTGAGAAAGTGATTGATCCAGTTGAGGCTGTCGTAATCACCCTTTTTCAAACCAAACGCCAGGGGCTCAAAGGTGAAGGGTTGTTCCAGTGTCAACAAGGCGCTGTTCTGCGGCCGGCTCATCGCGATCAGGTTGTAGGGCGCATCATGGATAAACGCATCGAACTTGCCTTCCACGACCTGCCGCACACCGTCTTCCGGGGTCGTCACCGTGCTCAGTTGAGCAGCCCCCAGAAAACGCTGGGCTGCTGCCTCTCCGGTCGTGCCCTGGATAGTCACCACCCGGTAGCTGGCGTCGTCCAGCTCTTCGATGCTGGAAACGATGCCGGCCAGGCGGGGGTGCAGCAGCACGGTCTGACCCACCACAATGAAAGAGTCGCTGAAGTTGAGCTTCAGGTTGCGCTCTTGGGTGACGGTCATGCCACTGCCAATCAGGTCGAATTTCTTCGCCATCAACCCCGGTACCAAATCCGTATACGGCACCGCAATCAGCTCAAGTTCCACGCCCAGTGCACGGCTCATGGCGCGGAGCAAGTCAATTTCAAAACCGACGATGCGCCCCTGCTTATCGAGCATCTCGAAGGGCACGTAATTGGGCGTGGTCCCCACCTTCAACACGCCGCGACGAACAGCATCGTCCAGGGCGCCCGCACTCAGCAGACCCGCGTAAGCCCATAGGAAAACGCTAACCAGCAATACCGAACAATACCTTTTGATCATGAATGCCCCCGTGGCGAGTCAAATTTTGGGGGGCGATGCTAACCCAGCGACAGGCACGACAATACGCCTCGATCAAAGGTCTTTTGTTTCGAAATAACAAGGAGTTAGGGATAAAAGGAAGCGACTGTAAACGCTGTAGGACCAGCGTCTACAGCGCCCCCGAGGCGAGCCCTCGGGGGCGTCTGAATCAGGCCGGTTGGGCCTGCGGCGACTGCGGTTGCAGAGGCAGCAATGGCGCGTGCGGATCTGCCTTGATCGAAGCACGCCAGGCACCGAGCCACTCGGCATGACCTTCGTTCCAGACCTGCTCATGCAGGCGAGCCAGGGCTACCGGGTCGCTGAGCAGGGCCAGGCGTTCGCTGTTGTTGAGGCCGGCAGGCCCGACTTTCAACGCATGGCGAACGCGCTCCATGCGCAGGTACTCGATCGGCTCGGCCTCACGGTGACGCGAGGTCGCCAAGGCACAGGCCAGGGCGTTCTGCTGCGGGTCGACCACCGAACGCACGAAACCGTCATTGAGGGCGTGCCAACGGTTTTCGTGGGTGTACTTCTCGGTCGACAGCAGCGCTTGCGGCGGATTGTACTCCTCGGGGATCAGGAACAGGCTCTCGTCACGGGACTTGAGGCCCAGCTTGACCCGGCTGGAAATCACCGACACCGGAATCGACAGCATCAGCGAGCCGACAATCGGCACCAGCCACCACAGGAAACTTGGGTTCAACCACACCACCAACAGTGCCCACAGGAAGCCGAGGATAGTTTGCGGGCCGTGACGCTTGACCGCTTCACTCCAAGGCGTGGAGTCGTCGTCACGCTGCGGCGAGTTCCAGGTGGCAGCCCAACCGAGGAAAGCGGCGAGGACGAAACGGGTGTGGAAAATCATCCGCACCGGCGCCAGCAGCATGGAGAACAGCATCTCCAGCAGCATCGACAAGGTCACCTTGAACTTGCCGCCGAACTCCTTGGCACCCTTGGCCCAGATCAGGATGATGCTGAGCAGCTTGGGCAGGAACAACAGCACGATGGTGGTGGAGAACAGCGCCACCGCCTTGTCCGGGTGCCATTGTGGCCATAGTGGGTACAACTGGCGCGGCGCCATGAAGTACTGCGGCTCCATCAGGGTGTTCACCGCCAGCAACGCCGTGGACAACACCAGGAAGAAGAACCACAACGGCGCCGACAGGTAGGACATCACGCCGGTCAGGAACACCGCACGGTGCACCGGGTGCATGCCTTTAACCAGGAACAGGCGGAAGTTCATCAGGTTACCGTGGCACCAGCGACGGTCACGCTTGAGTTCGTCCAGCAGGTTCGGCGGCAGTTCTTCGTAACTGCCCGGCAAGTCGTAGGCAATCCACACGCCCCAGCCGGCACGGCGCATCAGCGCGGCTTCAACGAAGTCGTGGGAAAGGATTGCACCGGCGAATGCGCCCTTACCTGGCAACGGCGCCAGGGCGCAGTGCTCGATAAACGGCTTCATGCGGATAATGGCGTTGTGACCCCAGTAGTGGGATTCACCCAACTGCCAGAAGTGCAGGCCGGCGGTAAACAATGGGCCGTATACGCGGGTAGCGAACTGCTGCATACGCGCATACAGGGTGTCCATGCCCGACGCCCGCGGCGCGGTCTGGATAATCCCCGCATCCGGCGTGGCTTCCATCAGGCGTACCAGGCTGGTCAGGCATTCGCCGCTCATCACGGAGTCAGCGTCGAGAACGACCATGTATTTGTAGTCGCCACCCCAGCGACGGCAGAAGTCGTCGAGGTTGCCGCTCTTGCGCTTTACACGACGGCGGCGGCGGCGATAGAAGATCTTGCCAAAGCCGCCAGCTTCGCGGCACACGTCGAGCCAGGCTTGCTGTTCGGCGATGCAGATGTCGGCGTCGTTACTGTCGCTGAGCACAAAGAAATCGAAGCGATCCAGGTCACCGGTGGCGGCTACCGATTCGAACGTGGCACGCAAACCTGCGAATACCCGCGGCACGTCTTCGTTGCAGATCGGCATTACCAGTGCGGTGCGCGCATCCTTCGGAATTGGCTCGTTACCGGCACTTTTACCGGAGATGCGGTATTTATCGTGACCGGTCAGCAGCTCCAGGAAGCCCATGAGTGCGGTCCAGAAACCGGCCGAGACCCAGCAGAACAGAATCCCGAACATGATCAGGATGCTGGTTTGCAGCGCGTAAGGCATTACCTGAGTGGCGGTTTGCAGCAGGGTCTGGTTGCGGATTTCATCGAAGTCGACCAGCGACCAGCCCTGGTACGGCATGATGCCTTTCATGTACCAGCCGGCGACAATGGTCTGGCCCAGCATCAACACCAGCAGGATATAGCGACGGATCGAGCCCACGGTACGCCAGCGGGCAGCGGGCAGTACGCGCTCATCCTTGGGTGGCTTGGGCGGATTGGTGCGACCCGTCATCCGGCGCCAGCCGCGCACCAGGATGTTGGTGCGCCAGGGCTCGGGCACCACTTTGGTCCGGCGGATCGGCGGCGTGGCTTTAAGACACACGCGACCGCTGGCGTCGAGCGCCAGCATCTCGGCGTCTTGCAGCTCTTCGGCGCTGTTGAGGGTCAAGCGACGGCCGACCGAAGCCTGGGCGGCCTCAGTCGGTGCGTCGAAAGTCGACGACGACAAGCGTTCGTGCAATTCGCTGAACGAGTTGCAGCCCGCCAGCTCGGCGCGCTGCTCAGCGGTCAACGGGAGGTGCGCCAGATACTCGCTCAGAGTCTCTGGCCGGACATTTGAATTACTCATCGGCAGGCAACTGATAGCTCCAGGTTTCGGTCAGGACTTGTTCGGTCTTGGCCGGCTCCGGTGTGGCTGGGGCAGCTTCTGGCTGCGGGTCTTGCTTGTCTTTTGCGTCTTTCTTGGCCTGTTTCTCGTGCTGCTTGGCCAGGACTTTGTCAGCCTTCAACACGTGATTGGAAACCGGCTCAGGCGCTGGTTGAACCACATCCTGCACCAGTGCCGCACGCATTTCGGTTGGTTTGCCTGCGTCCTTGATCTTCATACGCAGAGTCAAGCGCCAGCCTTTGGTGTGTTCGTTGTAGCGCACACTGTTTTCAACCAGTTCGGCGTTGTCGCCCACGCTCACCTGGCTGCGCACCGGGGCGTCCGGCAGCAGTTTCTTCAGGGCTGGGCCCTCGAAGTCCACCAGGTAGGCCACGCTGCCATCGGGCTGACGGATCAGGTTGGATTGCTTCACGTCACCGGTAGAACGCAGGGTCTGCTTGACCCAAGCGCTGTCCGGCGAATGGAATGCAGCGTCGTCCAGGGTCCAGTGCAGACGGTAGGCGATGTCCAGCGGCTTGCCGACTTCCGGCAGTTCGGCCGGGCTCCAGAACGCCACGATGTTGTCGTTGGTTTCATCGGCTGTCGGGATCTCTACCAGGTCAACGGAGCCCTTGCCCCAATCGCCTTCAGGTTCGATCCAGGCGCTTGGGCGCTTGTCGTAGTTGTCGTCCAGGTCTTCGTAGTGGCTGAAGTTGCGGCCACGTTGCAGCAGGCCGAAGCCACGCGGGTTCTCGACGCTGAAGTTGCTGACCGACAGGTGTTTAGGGTTGTTCAACGGGCGCCAGATCCACTCGCCATTGCCGGCGTGGATCGACAGGCCGCTGGAATCGTGGAGCTCGCGACGGTAGTTAAGCACCTTGGAAGGCTGGTTGGCGCCGAACAGGAACATCGAGGTCAACGGGGCAACCCCCAGCTTGCTGACCTTGTCGCGCAGGAACATCTGGGATTTCACATCGACCACGGTGTCAGTGCCGGGGCGCAGGATCAGGCGATAGGCACCGGTAGCGCGCGGCGAGTCCAGCAGGGCGAAGATCACCAGGTGCTTGTCGCCCGGCTTTGGACGCTCGATCCAGAACTCGGTAAACCGCGGGAACTCTTCACCGGACGGCAGCGCGGTATCGATCGCCATGCCACGGGCAGACAGGCCATACACCTGGTCCTTGCCGACGACGCGGAAATAGCTCGCGCCGAGCATGGTCATGATTTCGTCTTGCTTGTCGGCCTTGTTGATCGGGAAAAGCACACGGAAACCGGCATAGCCCAGCTGTTCGGTGGCTTTGGGATCAAATTTCACGTCACCGAAATCGAAGCGAGTCGGGTCGTACTTGATTTCATGCACGCTGTCGGCGGTGACTTCATTGATTTTCACCGGCGTATCGAAATGCATACCCTGGTGATAGAAGGACAGCTTGAACGGGGTGTTCTGATCGGCCCACTCGGCTTTTTCGTTGCGGAAACGAATCTTCTGGTAGTCAGCGAATTTCATTTCGCGGAATTCGTTCGGCAGATTGCTGCGCGGAGCTTCGTATTTCTGCCCGGCCAGCTCTTTTGCCTTGGCCGACACATCATCCAGACTGAATGCCCACAGTTGACCCGCGCCGAACAGGCAAAACAGGGCAGAGCCCGTTACCAGTGCGTTTCGTAACCGTTTGGCAGACAATTTTGGTGCATTACAGGGACTAACAATCACGAGCAACCCTCGCCGAAAACAGATCAAAAAACCAACGGCCAGCTATCTATATGCCAGGTTGGCGAGCAATGTTCCGACTCCCCCAAGGCAAAATGATTCCCCAAAGGCTATCGGACAAGGCTCTACCTAAGTCAAAAATGGACCAAACAACGCTGATCCCCGTAGCGCGCGATTATCTAGTAGCCCGCGAGACAACGCATCAGGGACAGCGAAGTATTTGTAGCGAAAACCTGCGTTTTTAGGCATTAAAGTCGTTTTTCATACATTCATGTCTGTAAGAGAAAGGTCACAGGGCCATCATTGACCAAATGCACCTGCATATCAGCGCCAAAACGCCCTGACGCCACCTTGCCATGCAATTGTTGCGCTTGTAACAACAAGTGCTCAAAAAGCGCCGCTCCCAAGGCCGGAGGGGCAGCGGTGGAGAAGCTTGGCCGCAGCCCGCTCTTCGTGTCCGCCGCCAGGGTGAACTGCGACACCAGCAGCAACCCGCCGCCGATATCCTTGAGCGAGAGGTTCATCTTGCCCTCGGCGTCACTGAACACCCGGTAGTTAAGCAGCTTGTGCAGCAGTTTGTCGGCGCTCTCGGGCGTATCTGTAGGTTCGACGGCGACCAGCACCAGCAAACCTTGGTCAATCGCCCCCACGACCTCACCGGCTACTTCGACGCGGGCGCCACGCACCCGCTGCAACAGGCCCTTCATGCTTCTTCAGGCGGCAGATCAAGCAGGCGCCGTGCCATCTCGCCGGTGGCGCGCACCAGCGCGTCGGTGATGCCCGGCTCAGACGCGGCATGGCCAGCCTCGCGAATCACCTGCAATTCACTGTTGGGCCAGGCCTGATGCAGCTCCCAGGCGTTATCCAGCGGGCAGATCATGTCGTAGCGACCATGGATGATGATGCCCGGCAGATGGGCGATCTTGTGCATATCGCGAATCAGCTGGTTGGGCTCCAGGAAGGAGTTGTTGGTGAAGTAATGGCACTCGATACGCGCAATGGATAGCGCGCGTTGCGGTTCGGAAAAACGCTCCACATGCTGCGGGCTCGGGCACAGGCCGAGCATGCGCCCTTCCCAACCCGACCAGGCTTTGGCCGCATGCATCTGGGCGATCTGGTCGTTGCCGGTGAGGCGCTTGTGGTAGGCGGCAATCATGTCGTGGCGTTCTTCCACCGGGATTGGCGCCAGGTAGTCCTGCCAGTAGTCCGGGAAAAGACGGCTCGCGCCCTCTTGGTAGAACCAGTGAATATCCTGCGGGCGGGCCAGGAAGATGCCGCGCACAATCAGGCCAAGCACACGCTCTGGATGGGTTTGTGCGTAGGCCAGGGCCAGGGTTGAACCCCAGGAGCCGCCGAACAGCACCCATTTGTCGATGCCCAGGTGCTCGCGGATGCGCTCAAGGTCGGCGACCAGATCCCAGGTGGTGTTGTTCTCAAGGTTGGCGCGGGGGGTGGAGCGCCCGCAGCCACGCTGGTCGAAGGTGACGATGTGGTAGAGGTTCGGATCGAAATAGCAGCGGCTCTGGGCGTCGCAACCGGCACCTGGCCCCCCGTGGATGAACACGACGGGCAAGCCCTCGGGAGAGCCACTTTCATCGACATACAGCGTGTGGGTGTCATCGACTGCCAGATCATGCCGGGCGTAGGGTTTGATCTGCGGGTACCAAGTCTGCATTGCGCGCTCCGTAGGGTGTCGGGTTCATCCCTGGGGGGACGTCTATTATTTTGCCGTCTCGCATCATAAACCCGAATTGTGCAATGAGCATGTCATTGAGCGCTTAGACCTGTGTCAGCCCTTCGCTGCTCAGGTAATGCAGCACGTTATCGTCGAGTTGCTGCAATTGCGTCACTGCCCTTTCCTACAAATCAGCGAGCAAGACATCTCACTACTGCGGAAAACTCTTAATTGCGACTGGATTCGACATCGCCAAGCTCAGAGCTCGCCAACTTTGAATAGAGAATCCCATGTCGATCAGCAGACTTCCCCCGCAAGGAAGTGCCACATATCAACAAGTTGAACAGTTCAGGCGTCGTGATGATCGTGGCGGGCACATCGAAATCAACGGCCTGAAGTCCAAGACCGCAGAGGAAGCCACTGCGCGACTGATAAGCCCGAATCCGATCTGGAAGGATAAGAACGGCGATGGCGTCATCACCATCACCTATTCATTTACCCCCGGCTCCGATAAACCTGAAGGGCAACATGACAGTTACCAAGGCGTGACTGATGTGTCCGAAGCAAACAAAGCCAAAACCCGCGAGGCACTCAAGCTCTGGGAAGATGTGACAAACGTGAAATTTGTAGAAGGGCCGAGAAATGAACAAAGCGAAGGTCATATCAACTTCGGCAACTTCAAAACCAGACTGAATGACAAAGGTCAGTACACCCCTTTCAACCCCCACGCCTTGCCGCCGACGAAAGACAGGCTAACGGCGCATGTCTGGACCACAGAAAAAGAAAGTGCAGGCCCGAGCGGCATGACGACTCTGATCCATGAAGTCGGCCACACGCTTGGCTTGAAGCATCCAGGAGGCAACTACGGAACAAAATATGAACAGCAAAAACTCGGTTATGTGGAAGATTCCCGTTCCCACACCATTATGAGCAAATACCAGCATGGCTCGGTTGCGAAGTCCCCCCTACAGGATGACATCACCGCCATACAGACCCGGTACGGTGTGAACCACAATACTCGCAAAGAGGACACCGTCTACGGCTTCAACTCCAACGCCAACCGAAACTTCCTCAAGCTCAAGTCCGACAAGGATGAGCTCAGAGGTACCCTTTGGGATAGCGGCGGCAACGACACACTGGATTTATCCGGCTATCAGAAAAACCAAAAGATCAACCTGACGCCTGGCACCTTCACCAATGCCAATGGCCGCGATCGAAACCTCTCTATTGCCCGGGGCGTCATCATCGAAAACGCGATTGGTGGCAAAGGCAATGACCTGATAATCGGTAACGACGCCGACAACATACTCAAGGGTGGTGATGGCGACGACATTATTGATGGTGGCAGAGGCGCGGATAAGCTGTGGGGCGGAAAAGGTGCCGACACCTATGTTTATGGTAGTTGGACTGAATCGAACAGCGTGGATGGAACCGACGAAATCATGGATTTTGAAAGCAGCAAGGACAAGGTCGATGTGTCGGGCATACGCAGTAAAATCGGAGACGCCCCATTGCGATTTGTCGATGGCAAATCGGCGCAGATGCAAAAAGGCGACGCCTCCATATCCTACGACCCACACAAGAACATCAGCACACTGCGGGTCTTCGATGGCCAAGGTCAGCCACTGGAGGTGAAGGTGCACGGCGACCTGAAACAAAGCGATATTGTCCAGTGACGGTCAAACGCGCGTGCAACTCTTAGCAACACCGCCCGCCTCCTCAGCGCTGCTGTCGATTCCTGGCCGAGCCACCGATCACAGCGGTCATCCACAGGCCGGCAACGATCAGCAGGCGCGACTGGCTTGCGGTGGCGATTTCAGCCGTACTGCTTTTTCCCCCAGGCCAAACAACCTTGCAACAACTGCTTCAATACCTCCCGCGTCGGCTCAGCCAAATCCGCCCGATACTGAAACGGCTCAACCTCTTCCATATACGTGCATTGCCCCAACTCCAACTGCACCGCATGAATATCCTGCGCGGGGTTGCCGTAGTGACGGGTGATATGCCCGCCCTTGAAGCGCCCGTTCAACACATGGCTGTACTGCGGATGCCCGGCGCAGATGGCTTCCAGTTGGCTGGCCAACTCGGGATCACAGGCAGCGCCGTTGAAGGTGCCGAGGTTGAAGTCCGGCAGCTTGCCGTCGAACAGGTGCGGGATCACCGAGCGGATCGAGTGCGCATCGAACAGCAACGCGTAGCCGAATTCGGCCTTGAGCCGTGCCAGTTCCTCCTGCAGCGTGCGGTGATACGGGCCCCAAATCTTCTGCAAGTAACTGGCGCGCTCGGTCTCGTTCGGCTCCAGCCCCTCGCGGAACAAGGGCACACCATCGAACAGCGTCTCCGGGTACAGGCCAGTGGTAGCGCCGGCATAGAGCGGCTTGTTGTCGGAAGGCCGGTTCAAGTCGATGACAAACCGCGAGTACTCCGCCGCCAGGGTGCTGGCGCCCAGTTCTGCGGCAAAGTCATACAGCAGCGGAATATGCCAGTCGGTGTCCGGCAGGCTTTGCGCTTGGGGAATCAACCCGGCCTCGACCGCAGGCGTCAGGCGCACGCCGGCGTGGGGCATGCTGATCAGCAGCGGTACGCGGCCTTGTTTGAATGTCAGAACCTTATCCACAACACCACTCCTTACACAGTGACGTCGGCGCCGTGGCGCACAACGCGTTTATCCAGCTCGCCGCCCAGCCAGTAGGCCAGGTCAGCGGGGCGATCAATCTGCCAGGCGACAAAGTCAGCGACCTTGCCCGCTTCCAGGGAGCCATGGGTGTCGCCCATGCCCAACGCGGTGGCGGCGTGTTGCGTGGCACCGGCCAAGGCTTCTTCGGGAGTCATGCGGAACAGGGTGCAGGCCATGTTCAGCATCAGGCGCACCGACAACGCCGGGGAAGTGCCGGGGTTGAGGTCGCTGGCGATGGCGATCTTCACGCCGTGCTTGCGCAGGGCCTCCATGGGCGGCAACTGGGTTTCGCGCAGGAAGTAAAAAGCGCCCGGCAGCAACACGGCGACCGTGCCGGCAGCGGCCATGGCGATGGCATCTTCTTCAGTCATGAACTCAAGATGGTCGGCCGACAACGCGTGATAGCGCGCCGCCAGGCTGGAACCGTGCAGCGATGAGAGTTGCTCGGCGTGCAGCTTTACCGGCAAGCCAAGCTGGTGGGCAACCTTGAACACGCGCTCGACCTGTTCGGGGGAAAACGCCAGGTATTCACAGAAGGCATCCACCGCATCCACCAGGCCCTCTGCGGCCAGCGCCGGCAGCATCTCATTGCAGATGTGCTCAATGTAGTCATCGGCGCGGTCCTTGTACTCCGGCGGCAGCGCGTGAGCGGCCAGGCACGTGGCGCGCACGCTGACCGGCAGCGCTTCACCCAGGCGCCGGGCCACGCGCAGCATCTTGCGCTCGTTGGGCAGATCCAGGCCGTAGCCGGACTTGATCTCCACGGTAGTCACGCCGTCACGCAAAAGGCTGCGCAGACGTTTTTCAGCGCTCAGGAACAATTGATCTTCCGTGGCTGCACGCGTGGCACGCACGGTACTGGCAATCCCGCCGCCCTTGGCCGCGATCTCGGCGTAGCTGACGCCTTCGAGGCGCTGCTCGAATTCGCCGCTGCGATTGCCACCAAACACGGTATGGGTGTGGCAGTCGATCAGCCCGGGGGTGACCCACGCGCCTTGCAGGTCATGCACCTGGGCGTAATCGGCCGTAGGTGCCTGGCTGCGCGGGCCGATCCACTCGATCAGCGAGCCCGCTGTCACCATGGCGGCATCCTCGATAATCGAGTATTTGCCTTGGGCCATGGTTGCGACGTGGCAGTGTTGCCAAAGGGTTTTCATCAACGCCTCCCTAAGTTATCGATGAGACAAAGCCTGTTCGTAATGGACCTTGGCCGCTTGCCCGGCAGCGGGCTTGACCCACAGCAGGTACGCGACGATCAGCAGCACGATCCACACAGCGCCGACCATCAAGGCCGCCTGGGTGTCCGGGAAGTAACCGAGCACACCAAACACAAACAGCATGAACACAATGGCCGCTGCCGGCGCATAGGGCCAGAACGGCACCGGGAATTTCAGTTCGGCGACCTGCTCCCTGGTCATCGAGCGACGCATGGCGACCTGGGTAAACAGGATCATCAGCCAGACCCACACGGTGGCAAAGGTGGCGATCGAAGCGATCAGCAGGAAGACGTTTTCCGGGATCAGGTAGTTGAGCACCACGCCGCCGAGCAACGCGGCGCCCATCACCACCACGGTCATCCACGGCACGCCTTGTTTGGACAACTGCGCAAAGCCCTTGGGCGCCTGACCTTGCTGGGCCAGGCCGTACATCATGCGACCGGCGCCGAAGATGTCGCTGTTGATGGCCGAGACCGCCGCCGAGATCACCACGATATTGAGAATGGTCGCCGCCGAGCCTATCCCCAGGTTACTGAAGATCTGCACGAACGGGCTGCCCTGGCTGCCAATTTGCGGCCACGGGTAGATCGCCATCAGCACGAACAGGGTCAGCACGTAGAACAACAGGATACGCAGCGGTACCGCGTTGATCGCCTTGGGGATCACTCGCTGCGGGTCCTTGGCTTCACCGGCAGTGATGCCGATGATTTCGATACCGCCGAACGCAAACATCACCACCGCAAACGAGGCGATCAAGCCACCAATGCCGTTGGGCATGAAGCCGCCGTGCGCCCACAGGTTGCTCAGGCCGCTAGCCTGCGTTTCACCCGCCGAGTGAATGCCGAACAGCATGATGCCGAAACCGCCGAGGATCATCGCCACGATGGCACCGACCTTGAGCAACGACAGCCAGAACTCCATTTCGCCAAAGACCTTGACGTTGCACAGGTTCAGGCCGCCGATCAAAAACACGATGCCCAGCACCCAGACCCAACGGGCCACCTCGGGAAACCAGAAGCCCATGTAGATACCGAACGCGGTGACGTCGGCCAGGCAGACGATGATCATTTCAAAGGCGTAGGTCCAGCCGAGGATAAACCCCGCCATGGGCCCCAGGTAAGTGCTGGCGTAGTGGCCGAACGAGCCGGACACCGGGTTGTGCACGGCCATTTCACCGAGGGCGCGCATCACCATGAACACGGCGGCGCCGCCGATGAGGTAAGCCAGCAGTACGGCGGGGCCGGCCATCTGGATAGCGGAGGCAGAACCATAGAACAGCCCGGTGCCGATCGCGGAACCGAGTGCCATGAAGCGAATATGTCGGGCGTTGAGCCCGCGTTTCAAACCTTTTTCTGGCTGGTGCATTTCTCTTCCCTATTATTCTTATCCCGAGAAAATCTGAATCTGGCGAAAATCAATGTGGGAGCTGGCTTGCCTGCGATGGCGGACTTCCAGACAGCCCATCTGGCGCAGACACACCGCTATCGCAGGCAAGCCAGCTCCCACATTGGGTACCGGGGTGCTTAAAGGCTCGGCAGCAACTTGGCCGGTACCAGCTCATTCAGGCAGCGGGTGGCGAGCAGTTCGCTGGCGGCGTTGATGTCTGGGGCGAAGAAGCGATCCTTGTCATAGAACGCCACCTTATCGCGCAGGATGCCGCGGGCTTTTTCAAGTTTCGGCGAGGTCTTCAGGCCGTCGCGCAAATCCAGGCCCTGGCACGCTGCCAGCCATTCCACCGCGAGGATGCCACGGGTGTTCTCGGCCATTTCCCACAGGCGCTTGCCCGCAGCCGGGGCCATGGACACGTGGTCTTCCTGGTTCGCCGAGGTCGGCAGGCTGTCGACGCTATGGGGATGGGCCAGTGCCTTGTTCTCGCTGGCAAGCGCAGCGGCAGTGACCTGGGCGATCATGAAACCGGAGTTCACCCCGCCATTGCCCACCAAAAACGGTGGCAGTTGCGACATGTGCTTGTCCATCATCAACGAGATGCGTCGCTCGCTCAGGGAGCCGATTTCGGCAATCGCCAGGGCCATGTTATCGGCGGCCATGGCCACCGGTTCGGCGTGGAAGTTGCCACCGGAAATCACATCGCCTTCGGCGGCAAATACCAGTGGGTTATCCGACACCGCGTTGGCTTCCACCACCAGCACTTCGGCAGCCTGGCGGAACTGGGTCAGGCAGGCGCCCATGACCTGTGGCTGGCAACGCAGGGAGTAAGGGTCTTGCACTTTGTCGCAGTTCTGGTGCGACTGCGAGACCTGGCTGCTTTCGCCCAGCAGGTCACGATAGGCCGCAGCCGCATCGACCTGCCCACGCTGGCCACGCGCCGCATGAATACGCGCATCGAACGGCGAGCGCGAACCCAGTACGGCTTCTACGGTGAGGCCGCCGCAGGCAAGGGCGCCGGCGAACAGGTCTTCACCTTCGAACAGGCCGCGCAATGCATAAGCGGTGGACACCTGGGTACCGTTGAGCAGGGCCAGGCCCTCTTTGGCGGCCAGGGTCAGCGGTGTGAGGCCAGCCACTTTCAGCGCTGCGGTCGCGTCCAGCCATTCGCCTTTGTAGCGCGCCTTGCCTTCGCCGAGCAGCACCAGGGACATATGCGCCAATGGCGCCAGGTCACCGGATGCACCGACCGAACCCTTGAGCGGAATGTGCGGGTACACCTGGGCGTTGATCAGCGCAATCAGCGCGTCGATCACCTGGCGACGGATCCCGGAGAAACCACGGCTCAGGCTGTTGACCTTGAGCACCATGACCAGCCGCACCAGCGCATCGCTGATCGGCTCACCGACGCCGGCAGCATGGGACAGCACCAGTGAACGCTGGAGGTTTTCCAGGTCTTCGCTGGCGATACGGGTCGAGGCCAGCAGGCCAAAACCGGTGTTGATGCCATAGGCGGTGCGGTTCTCGGCGAGGATCTGCTCCACGCAGGCAACGCTGGCTTCGATCTGGGCCGAGGCGCTGTCATCCAGGCTGAGGGTTACCGGCTGCTGGTAGATGGCACGCAGTTGGGCGAGGCTCAGTTGGCCTGGAATCAGGTTTAGCGCAGTCACATTCGTTCTCCTTGTGAATTATTCTTAAGTGTTCAGTGCAAATTCGGTAACGCAGTGTCTTTAAGCAACTGGGCAGCGGCGGCAATATCCGGCGCCAGCCAGCGGTCCTGCTCGTAAGCGGGGACCACTTCGCGCAGCAAGCGCCAGGCGTGGTCGGTACCGGCGCCCAAGCGCTGGTCCTTGAGGAACTCGAACGCCTGGGCCGCCAGCAAGTATTCGATGGCAAGAATCTGGGTGACGTTGGCCAATACCTGGTGCAGCTTGAGCGCGGCGTTGGTGCCCATGCTCAGGTGGTCTTCCTGCAGGCCCGAGGTGACGAAGTTGTCGAGCACCGCCGGTTGCGCCAACTGGCGGTTTTGCCCGCACAAGGACGCGGCGACGTACTGCACGATCATCATCCCGGAGTTGACCCCGGGGTTGCTGACCAGAAAGGCCGGCAAGCCGCTGACGTGCGGATTGATCAGGCGATCCAGGCGGCGCTCGGCCACCGAGCCGATTTCGGCCATGGCGATGGCGAGCATGTCGGCCGCCAGCGCCACGGACTGGCCGTGGGGGTTGGCCTGGGACACCACGCGGTAGCTGACCGGCGTGCCGAGCACCAAAGGGTTGTCGGTGGCGCTGTTGAGTTCGGTCTCGATCTGGCGCGTGGCGTGCTCCACCTGATCGCGGGCCGCGCCGTGGATCTGCGGGATCGAGCGAATGCTCAAGGCGTCCTGGGTGCGGATACCTTTGCTGCTGGCGATCACCTCACTGCCGTCGAGCAACGCACGCAGGTTGCTGCCCACTTGCTGCATACCCGGGTGCGGCTTGAGGGCGATGATTTCTTCGTCGAAGGCATCGATCTGGCCGCGCTGGGCTTCGAAACTCATGGCGCCGATCACGTCGGCCCATTGCAACAGGTGGTGCGCGTCGGCCAGGGCCAGGCAACTCAGGCCGGTCATGCACGGCGTGCCGTTGACCAGGCACAGGCCATCCTTGGCACCGAGTACCACGGGCTGCAAGCCTTCAGCCTGCAACGCGTATTGCGCCGTGACGATCCGGCCGCGGTAACTCACATTGCCGATGCCGAGCAAGGCCACACCGACATGGGCCATGTGGGTCAAATACCCCACCGAACCCTGGGATGGCACTTGCGGCGTGATGCCGTGATTGAGCAGCGCCAGCAACGCGTGCACCACCTGCGGGTGCAGGCCGGATTTACCGTGGCTGTAGTTGATGATTGCCGCGCACATGATCGCGCGGGTCTGCTCGTCGCTGAGCACCGGGCCGACGCCGCAGGCATGGCTGAGCAGCGTATTGCGCGACAGTTGGCTCAGTTGCCCGCCCTCAAGCGACACATTGCACAACGCGCCCAGGCCGGTGTTCACGCCATAGGCGCGCTCGCCGCTGGCGACGATGCGCTGCACGATGGCCTGGGCATTGTCGATGCGCGCCCAGGCGTGGCCCGAGAGTTCGAGCACTGCGCCGTGGCGAGCAACGGCGGCGACGTCCTGCCAGCGCATCGGGGCGTCGGCGATGATGATTTTGGTTGCCTGGGACATCGTTGACCTCTTCATATTCTCTAAACCTTTGGCGGCCTCATCGCGGGCAAGCCCGGCTCCCACATTTGAACTGTGTGAACCCAATCAAATGTGGGAGCTGGCTTGCCTGCGATGGCGTCCGTCAGACCACCGCCGCCCGCCGCTGAACAAACCGGTCCACATACTCGTCCGCCGGCGAATGCAAAATCTCCCGCGGCGTGCCGACCTGGATCAACTTGCCGTCCTTGAGGATCGCAATGCGATTACCAATGCGCACGGCTTCGTCGAGGTCATGGGTGATAAACACGATGGTCTTGTGCAGGGTCTTTTGCAGCTCGAGCAACTGGTCCTGCATTTCGGCGCGGATCAGCGGGTCGAGGGCGCTGAAGGCCTCGTCCATCAGGATGATGTCGGTGTCTGCGGCCAAGGCGCGGGCCAGGCCCACACGCTGGCGCATACCGCCGGAAAGCTGGTGTGGGTATTTGCTTTCGTAGCCCTTGAGCCCCACGGTTTCAATCCAGTGCAGGGCGCGCTCAGCGCATACCTGCTTGGTTTCACCGCGCACTTTGAGGCCGTAGGCGACGTTGTCGAGCACGCTCTTGTGGGGCAACAGGCCGAAGCTCTGGAACACCATGCTGATCTTGTGGCGACGGAATTGGCGCAGGGCTTCCATGTCCAGTTGCAGAATGTCTTCGCCGTCCACCAGGATCGCGCCGCTGGTGGGATCGATCAGGCGGTTGAAGTGGCGCACCAGGGTGGACTTGCCGGAACCTGACAGGCCCATGATCACGAAGATCTCACCCGTGCCGATGCTCAGGGACAGATCGTTCACGCCGACCACGCAACCGGTCTCGGCCAGTACCTGGTCCTTGGTCTTGCCCTGGCCGACCATCGCCAGGGCGTCCTTGGAACGGGCGCCGAAGATCTTGAAGACGTTCTTTACTTCGATTTTGCTGACAGTCGTCATTTGCTCGCCTCATGCCGTGGGCGGCCATAAGCCTGGGTAATGCGGTCGATGACCACTGCGAGAATCACGATCGCCAGCCCGGCTTCCAGGCCACGGCCGACGTTGAGGGTCTGGATGCCGACGAGCACGTCTTCACCCAAGCCGCGGGCGCCGATCATCGAGGCGATTACCACCATCGACAGCGCCATCATGGTGGTCTGGTTGATCCCGGCCATGATGCTCGGCAGCGCCAGCGGCAGTTGCACGCCGAACAGTTGCTGCCAGCGGTTGGCGCCAAAGGCGTTGATGGCTTCCATGACCTCGCCATCGACCTGGCGAATGCCCAGGTCCGTCAGGCGAATCAGCGGCGGCGCGGCGTAGATCACCGTGGCGAAAATCGCCGGCACCTTGCCCAGGCCGAACAACATCAGCACCGGGATCAGGTACACGAAGCTGGGCATGGTCTGCATGATGTCCAGCAGCGGCATCAGCACCGAACGCAGGCGATTGCTGCGCGCCGACAGGATGCCCAGGGGAATGCCGATCAGCACCGAGATCACCGTGGCGACCATCATCAGTGCCAGGGTTTGCATCAGCTTGTCCCACAGGCCAACCGCGCCCACCAGGAACAGCAAACCGACGATCACCGCTGTGGTCACCAGCTTGCGCGTGGCGTGCCAGGCGATGCCCCCGACAATGGCCAGCATCAGCCACCAGGGCGCCATGCGGAGCAGGCCTTCCAGGTTGACGATGGCCCATAGCAGGGTGTCGGAGATGTGCCGGAACACATCGCCGTAGTTGGTGACCAGCGAGTCCACCCAACCGTTGACCCAGTCGGCGATGGAAAACGTAAAACTCTCAGGAAACATATCGTGCTCTCGATCCAGTGGGTTGTGGCCAGCCGCTCGGCCACCCCTGAGGGTAGCCGTGCACACTTGACCTACAAGGCCGCTTCGATTTTCTTGGCTGCGTCGTCGCTCACCCAGGCGTGCCAGACTTCAGGATGTTCCTTGAGGAAAATTTTCGCCAGTTTCGGCGACTCGATTCGCTCCTTGGCCATGCGGCCGAGGTTCTGGTTGAGCAGGTCGATGGGCAGGTTGACCTTTTCCAGCACGGCCACCAGTTCTGGCGCTTGTTCGTGGAAGGTCTTGGACAGACCGACCTTGATGCTTACGCTTTTATCCACACCGGGCTTTTCTTCCAGTTTGACCAGGTCGACCTGGCCCATCAGCGGTGTCGGCGACCAGTAGTAGAACAGGATCGGCTCGCCGCGCTTGTAGCTCGACAGCACCGCCGCATCCAGCGCCGGGCCGGTGCCTGGGCGGAAGTTGGTGTAGGTGCTTTCCAGGCCGTAGCTCTTGAGCATTTCGCTGTTGTCCAGCTCACAGGTCCAGCCGGCCGGGCAGTTGTAGAAACGGCCCTTGGAGGGCTCTTCCTGGTCCTTGAACACCGAGGCGTATTTGGCCAGGTCGGCGATGTTTTTCAGGTCCGGGGCCTTGGCTTCCAGCTTGCGCTTGGCGTCGCCCTCGATCACATAACGCGGCACGTACCAGCCTTCCACCGCGCCGACCACCGGGGCACCTACACCGACGACTTTGCCGGCCTTCTCGGCCTTGTTCCAGACTTCGCTGCGGCCTACCCACTCTTCGGCGAAGACCTGGATGTCGTTGCTACCCAAGGCGTTTTCCATGGTGATGGAGTTGCCTGGCAGGCTGTCGGTTTTGCAGTCGTAGCCTTTTTCCAGCACGGTTTGCAGGATGTCGGTGAGCAACATGCCACTTTCCCAATTCAGGCCGGCGAATTTCACCGGCTTGCCGGATTCGCACCAGCCGGCCGCCTGGGCGCCGGCGCTTGCCAGCAAGCCCGCTGAGAACAAGGTAGCCAGCAAGGTCTTATTCATAGTCATTGTTGTGACGCTCCCAATCATGAAATGGATTACGGCAGTCAGTAGGCGTCCTGCCCTGTCCACGTCCCATCAGGCTTGTGCAGCCAGCCCGTTTGTTGTGGGTAAAGCGCCCTGCTCTGTCGGCAGGATCAGGTGATCGGGTACCGTGCCGTGCCATTTTTTCGCACACACGTAATACAGGGCCGCCGGCAGTACCAGGCCGATGATCCAGGAGATGTCCACGTTACCCAGCGCGGCCACCAAAGGGCCGGTGTAGAACTTGGTCGAGATGAACGGCAACTGCACCAGCACGCCGAAGACATAGACACTGATACCCAAGAGGTTCCAGCGGCCATAGCGACCGTTCGGGTCGGCCAGTGCCGGCACGTCATAGCGCTCGCGGGTGATGCAGTAGTAATCCACCAGGTTGATCGCGCTCCAGGGCGTGAAAAACGCCAGCAGGAACAGGATGAACGACTTGAACGCACCGAGGAACGAGTGCTGGCCAAGCAAGGCGATCAGGGTTGCCGTACCGACGATGGCGAGCACGAACACCAGGCGTTGCACACGCGTGACCTCCAGGCGACCACGAAAGCCGCTGATGATGGTCGCAATGCACATGAAGCTGCCGTAGGAGTTGAGCGTGGAGATGGTGACCTTGCCGAACGCGATGCTGAAGTACAGCAATGCAGCGGTGGCCCCCGTGCCGCTCAAGCCAACGATGTAGGCCACTTCATGCCCGGCAAATTGGCCATTGGACATGGCCGCAGCGAACACGCCGAGTACCATTGCCACCTGCGCGCCGATGACCGAACCCGCGCCAGCGGCGAGAAAGGTTTTCACCGACGACGTGTTGCTCGGCAGGTAACGAGAATAGTCCGCCACATAGGGGCCGAAAGCGATCTGCCAGGAGGCCGCAAGCGACACGGCCAAAAGAAAACTGCTCCAGCTGAAATGTCGGATTTGCAGGAGCGCGCCCACGTCGGTCTGGCTCATCAGGCGGCTGAACAGATACACAAAGGCAATCACGCCAATGACGCTGGCGACACGGCCAATGAAATGGATCACCCGATAACCCAGCACGGTGACCAGCACAATGACACTGGCGAAAATCAGGATACCGACGCTGTCGCTGACCCCGAACAACTGGCCCAGCGCCTGCCCCGACAACACGGTGCCGGTGGCGGTAAAACCCAGGTACATCAAGCACACCAGTACGATCGGGATAGCCGCACCATACACACCGAACTGCACCCGGCTGGAGATCATCTGCGGCAAACCAAGCTTGGGGCCTTGCGCCGCATGCAGCGCCATGACCCCGCCACCGATCAGTTGACCGACCAGCAGGCCGATCAACGACCAGAACACATCACCACCCAGCACCACGGCCAGGGCCCCGGTGACAATCGCGGTGATCTGCAGGTTGGCACCCATCCATAGGGTGAACTGGCTCAATAGACGACCGTGTCTTTCCGCTTCCGGGATGTAGTCGATCGAACGCCTTTCGATCAACGGGGTGGTGTCGTTTGCAGCCATGTTGTTCAACCTCTGATGGATTGTCTTGGGGTTGCCGCCGATCCAATGTGGGAGGGGGCTTGCCCCCTCCCACATGGGTCACTTGATCATCGGCAGGTTGAGGCCCTGCTCTTTGGCGCAATCGATAGCAATCTGATAACCGGCATCGGCATGACGCATCACCCCGGTCGCCGGGTCGTTATGCAGCACCCGCGCAATCCGCTCGGCCGCTTCATCGGTACCGTCGCAGACGATCACCATGCCTGAGTGCTGAGAGAAGCCCATGCCCACGCCACCACCGTGGTGCAGCGAGACCCAGGTCGCGCCGCTGGCGGTGTTGAGCAAGGCGTTGAGCAGTGGCCAGTCGGACACGGCATCGGAACCGTCCTGCATGGCCTCGGTTTCGCGGTTCGGGCTGGATACGGAACCGGAGTCCAGGTGGTCACGACCGATCACCACAGGGGCGGACAGCTCACCGCTGCGTACCATTTCGTTGAAGGCCAGGCCGAGCTTGGCGCGCTGGCCCAGGCCGACCCAGCAGATACGTGCCGGCAGGCCCTGGAAGCTGATGCGCTCGCGGGCCATGTCCAGCCAGTTGTGCAGGTGGGCGTCGTCCGGGATCAACTCTTTGACTTTGGCGTCGGTCTTGTAGATGTCTTGCGGGTCGCCAGACAGCGCCGCCCAGCGGAACGGGCCAATGCCACGGCAGAACAGCGGGCGGATGTAAGCCGGTACGAAACCCGGGAAGTCGAAGGCATTTTCCACGCCCTCTTCCTGGGCCATCTGGCGGATGTTATTGCCGTAGTCGAAGGTTGGGATGCCTTGCTTCTGGAATTCCAGCATGGCCTTGACGTGCACGGCCATGGACTGCTTGGCGGCCTTGATCACGGCAGCCGGCTCGGTTTTGGCGCGGGCGCGGTATTCGTCCCAGGTCCAGCCGGCCGGCAGGTAGCCGTTGAGCGGGTCGTGGGCGCTGGTCTGGTCGGTGACCATGTCCGGGCGCACGCCACGCTTGACCAGCTCTGGCAGAATTTCGGCAGCGTTGCCCAGCAGGGCGATGGAAATGGCCTTGCCTTCCTTGGTGTACTTGGCGATGCGCGCCAGGGCGTCATCGAGGTCGGTGGCTTGTTCGTCGACATAGCGGCTGGCCAGACGGAAGTCGATGCTGACCTGTTGGCACTCGATATTCAGCGAGCAGGCGCCGGCCAGGGTCGCGGCCAACGGTTGCGCGCCGCCCATGCCGCCGAGGCCAGCGGTGAGGACCCAACGGCCCTGAAGGTTTGAATCGTAGTGCTGACGGCCAGCTTCGACGAAGGTTTCATAGGTGCCCTGGACGATGCCTTGGCTACCGATGTAGATCCAGCTGCCGGCGGTCATCTGGCCGTACATGGCCAGGCCCTTGGCATCCAGTTCGTTGAAGTGCTCCCAACTGGCCCAGTGTGGTACCAGGTTGGAGTTGGCGATCAGTACGCGCGGGGCGTTACTGTGGGTCTTGAACACGCCGACCGGCTTGCCGGACTGCACCAGCAGGGTTTCGTCATCGTTCAAATGGGTGAGGCTCTCGACAATCTGGTCGTAACATTCCCAGTTGCGCGCCGCACGGCCAATACCGCCGTAAACCACGAGTTCCTTGGGGTTCTCGGCCACTTGTGGGTCGAGGTTGTTCATCAACATGCGCAGCGGCGCTTCGGTCAGCCAGCTTTTGGCGGTGAGCTTGTTACCGCGGGCGGCGCGGATTTCGACGTCACGGTATTTTGTAGACTTGGTCACTGCTAGGACTCCTCGGCGATCGATGCGCGAACATGGATGGTGCGAAGGAAGCTCTTACGCACACATCTTTACTTGTATGTACAAGCATATGCAATCGAGCGGCCAACTTTAGCCGGGAGTGGTTGGGATTTTTTTGCACGGGGCGTGCGAGCCTTGTAAATCAAGGCTTCAACGCTTGATGAAATTTCTTACGGAGGTTTTTTGCAGCAAGGGAAATTTGTCACGGCAGCGAAGCTTTGCATCACGCTGGGGCATTCGGTAACAAATTGGTGCGCGGGCTGGAAACAGATTTTGTGAACAATGCAAAAACAAATGTGGGAGCTGGCTTGCCTGCGATAACAGTGTGTCAGTCAGCACATCCTAGGCTGATACACCGCTATCGCAGGCAAGCCAGCTCCCACAGTTTTTAACCGAGTGCGGTCAATTCGATTACGCAGCTGCGGCCGCTGACCGAGATATCCAGCAAGCCAGTGTTACCGTCCACTTGCAGGCAATCGTGATGGCCGAGCTTCTCGCCCAACACCTTCACCTCATCCGCCACGCTGAACACCAACACCGTCTGCGCCGTGGTGAAAAACTGCTGCACGCCATCCACCCACTGCAAGCGTGCATGGTAACGCTCGGGCGAGTAGATCAGGTTGAAGTCGCGGATCGGCCCAGTGATCAAGCGGCAGGAAACCTGGCTTTCACCCTGGAACGCGAACGGCTGCAACGGTAACAAGCCGCGCTGCTCCTCGCCGTCCACGGTCAACACCATGCCCGCGCCCTTGATCACCGTGATCACGCGCTGGTAACCGGCGAAGGTGGAAAAACCACCCGAGTCAGCGATATCGGCAATCGACACACGCCAGCCAAATCCATCCAGGCCGGTGCCGGCGTCGCGGCTGATTTCTTCGGTGCTGCCGCCACCGTTTTTCCACGGCATGCGCACGTAGTCGGCGGCGCGCCAGACCTTCACTGTACTCATTTGCTGAAACGTCCTTCCAGGCTGTGACGGGAACCGGGGTGGATCAATCGCGCAGCGGTTACCGGCTGGCGACCCGACCAGGTGCGACGGCGAATCAACAGGCACGGCTCGCTCGGCTCGATCTGCAACAGCTTGCACTCGGCTGCGTCGGCAAGGATCGCTTCGACCACATGCTCACCCTCGGTCAACGGCGCGACCTGGTTCAGATAGGCATAGGGGGTTTGCTGGGTGAAGTCCTGCTGCAAATATTGCGGCGCAACCAGGGCGTTGACGAAACGATCTTCGATTTGCACGGGAATATCGTTCTCGTAATGCACGATCAACGAGTGGAACACTCGCCCACCTTCACGCATTTCCAGGGCGACGGCGCGTTCGGAACCCGCGGCCTCTTCGCCCAGGGTGATGACCTGGCACGTGTGCCGATGCCCGCGGGAAGCGATTTCATCGGCAATGTTGTGCACTTCAAACAGCGCCGACTGGCTCTTCGGCTCGGCCACGAACGTACCCACGCCTTGCATGCGCACCAGCAGCCCTTCGGCGGTGAGCTCACGCAGGGCGCGGTTAATGGTCATGCGGCTGAAACCCAGCTGGCTGACCAGTTCGCTTTCCGACGGCACGCGGTAATGGGGCGGCCAGTTGCCGTTGAGGATCTGCTGGCTGATCATCTGTTTGACGCGGGCATACAAGGGCGCCGGACTTTCGTCCATGTGGGCAGCCAGCGAAGACTTGGCAGGCGGAGTCGGCACGAGGAATCCTTGCAGGGGAAAAAGATGCATAGATTGCCGGAGTTTACCGAGCAGGCAAACGTCTGTATATGTATATACAAATAAACACACGACCGGGGTGCCTTGATCATGTCCGCTTTCTTTGCCGAACGCGCGCTGCTGCCTAATGGATGGGCCAACGATGTACGTCTTGAAGTCAGCGCCGATGGCCTGCTGACCCATGTTGAGCCCAATGCCAGTGCAGACGCTGCCGAACGGCTCAGAGGCCCAGTATTGGCGGGCATGCCAAACCTGCATTCCCATGCCTTCCAGCGCGCAATGGCAGGTCTGGCCGAAGTGGCCGGCAACCCCAATGACAGTTTCTGGACTTGGCGCGACCTGATGTACCGCATGGTCGGCAAGATCAACCCCGAGCAGTTACAGGTCATCGCCCGCCAGCTGTATATCGAAATGCTCAAGGCTGGGTACACCTCGGTGGCCGAGTTTCATTATGTGCATCACGATACCAACGGCCAGCCATATGCCGACCGTACGGAACTGTCACGCCAGATCAGCCTGGCAGCCGCCAGCAGCGGGATCGGCCTGACCTTGCTGCCGGTGCTCTATACCCACGCAGGTTTCGGTGGCCAGGCGCCGAATGAGGGGCAGCGCCGGTTTATCAATAGCACCGAGCACTACCTGGACCTGCAAGCGCGTTTGCAGCCGATCCTGGCGGCACAACCTGCGCAGCAACTGGGCCTGTGTTTCCACTCCCTGCGTGCGGTCACCCCCGAACAGATCCAGCAAGTGCTGGCGGCCAGTGACAAGACCTGCCCGGTGCATATCCATATCGCCGAGCAGCAAAAAGAAGTCGACGATTGCCTGGCCTGGAGCGGCAAGCGCCCGCTGCAATGGCTGTATGACAACGTTGAAGTGGACGAGCGCTGGTGCCTGGTGCACGCCACTCATGCCGATGCTGACGAAGTGACGCGCATGGCCAACAGCCGAGCGATTGCCGGTTTGTGCCTGACCACCGAAGCCAACCTGGGCGATGGGATTTTCCCGGCGGTGGATTTCCTTGCCCAGGGCGGACGCATGGGTATCGGCTCCGACAGCCATGTTTCACTGAGCGTGGTGGAGGAATTACGTTGGCTGGAATACGGCCAGCGTCTTCGCGATCAACGGCGTAATCGCCTGTATCGCAGTGATCAGCCAATGGTTGGCCGCACGCTGTTCGATGCTGCGCTGGATGGTGGCGCACAGGCGCTTGGCCAGCCGATCGGGCGGCTGGAAGTCGGCAAGCGGGCGGATTGGATTGTGCTGGACGGTAGCGACCCGTACCTGGCGACCGCCAGTGAGGATGGGATTCTCAATCGCTGGCTGTTTGCAGGTGGCGATCGCCAAGTGCGCGACGTGCTGGTCAATGGCAAATGGGTGGTGCGGGATGGGCATCATGCCGGCGAAGAAGACAGCAGCCTGGCATTCACCCAGGTCTTGAAGGC
Organism: Pseudomonas sp. HN8-3; assembly: GCF_020790195.1. Lineage (NCBI taxonomy): Bacteria > Pseudomonadati > Pseudomonadota > Gammaproteobacteria > Pseudomonadales > Pseudomonadaceae > Pseudomonas > Pseudomonas sp. HN8-3. The sequence goes on along the minus strand of NZ_CP086206.1, from coordinate 396,919 downwards.
TTTGTTGGGCTAACGGCCAACACCTAACAAATGTGGGAGGGGGCTTGCTCCCGATAGCGGTGTGTCAGTATCAGATGTACTGGCTGACACACTGCATCGGGAGCAAGCCCCCTCCCACATTTGATTACTGCGAACTCTTGGCCATTTGTTTATCTGAAGTACGCCAGATCAACCGCGTAGTGTCATACCCCTGCTGTCGCGCCCTGCTCAACAGGTCTTCACGCGTCTCGGCACTCACCGTCGGCGTGCGCGACAGGATCCACATATAGCGCCGGCTCGGGCTGCCGACGATGGCGGTCTTGTAGTCATCGCTGACATACAGCACCCAGTAATCGCCCTTGGCAACGCCCGGCAACAGTGACGTAAACCAGTTATTGAATTCCACCCAGAGCTTGTCGGTTTTGCCAGGCACCTGCGGCGTGGCCGTGCCTTTGGCTTCTTGCCACTTCCATTCAGGCGTCAGGCAGCGGTTGAACACCGACATGTCGCCATCCGGCAGCAAGGTGTAACGCGCCTCGGACTGCGCGCAGTTGCGCTGGAAGTACATCGGCAATCGGGCCAACTCATACCAGGTGCCCTGATAACGCTTGAGGTTGACGTTGGTTGCCGTCTTGGGTTGCAGATCATCGCCAGAATGGCTGGCGCAGCCCGCCAAAAACAGGCTGGCGCAAAGGAACAAAACAAAACGCATCATTCTTCTTCTCCCGCAGGCTCGCGCCCCGGTTTACTTCAGGCCTTGCCCGGAAAACATCAGAACTTTGTCACCGGCGTACTGCACGCTGATAAAGCTGTTTTTATCGCCCCAGGTGCAGCTGGACATGCCCAGCGCACCGGAACAATCGGTCGGCTTACCCAGCAACGACTCCACCTCGGCCTTGGCCATGCCAGCCGACAGTTTCTGGTAGTTTTCTTGAGTGACCTTGCTGCAAGCGGCTAACAGCACGCAAAAAGTCAGCAGGGCGAGACGGCGTAAAGACATGGAAAAGCTCCTGGAGAGACAAAGCAGCTGGGGTATCTGCCAGAAGCTTAGAAGGGAAAAGGGGTGTCTGGTTCCCGACGAGCGAAAACAAAAAAGCCCCGAAAACGCTGAAACGTTTCGGGGCTTCTTCAAGGGTGAACGGCCTCACAACACAGTGGATAACTTATCGCCGTGTATTACTTCTTGTGGTAGCTGGTCACACGCTCAACTTCTTCCTTGGAACCCAGGAACACCGCCACACGCTGGTGCAAACCTTCAGGCTGGATGTCGAGGATGCGCTGGTGGCCATCGGTGGACGCACCGCCTGCCTGCTCAACCAGGAACGACATCGGGTTGGCTTCGTACATCAGGCGCAGTTTGCCCGGCTTGGACGGCTCGCGGCTGTCTCGTGGGTACATGAACAGGCCACCACGGGTCAGGATGCGGTGCACATCGGCAACCATCGCAGCGACCCAGCGCATATTGAAGTTCTTCTTCAACGGGCCTTCTTCGCCTTCCATCAACTCGTTGACGTAGCGTTTCACCGGTTCCTCCCAGTGACGCTGGTTAGACATGTTGATGGCGAATTCCTGGGTAGAAGCAGGAATCGAAATGTCTTCGTGGGTCAGCACGAAGCTGCCCATTTCGCGGTCCAGCGTGAAGCCTTTGACGCCATCACCCAGGGTCAGCACCAGCATTGTCTGCGGGCCGTAGATGGCATAACCGGCAGCGACCTGCTCAGTGCCCGGCTGCAGGAAGGCCTTTTCGTTCAGGGCTTCGTTCTGGCTCAGGTATTCATTCGGGCAACGCAGTACCGAGAAGATGGTGCCGACCGGTGCATTGATGTCGATGTTGGAAGAACCGTCCAGTGGGTCGAATACCAGCAGGTAAGCGCCTTTCGGGTACTTGCCAGGGATCTGGTAGGCATTGTCCATTTCTTCGGACGCCATGCCGGCCAGGTGACCGCCCCATTCGTTGGCTTCGAGCAGGATTTCGTTGGAGAGTACGTCGAGCTTCTTCTGCACTTCACCTTGGACGTTTTCAGTGCCCATGCTGCCCAGGACGCCGCCCAGTGCGCCTTTGGAAACGGCGTGGCTGATTTCCTTGCAAGCACGCGCCACCACTTCGATAAGGAAGCGCAGATCGGCAGGCGTGTTGTTGCTGCGGGTCTGCTCGATCAAATAGCGACTCAGGGTAACGCGGGACATGGAAGGCTCCGGAGAATGGGGGGCTGAAAACCCGCGCAGTTTAACGCGAGTCGAGGGTTATTTCCTCTAATCAGAGGATTTAACGCCAATAGAGTTCACGACCTGGCGCCACGACCCTCTCCAACATCGCAGAACCCATGTGGGAAGGGGCTTGCCCCCTCCCACATTTTTTAACCGCAGTGGTCAGTCGAGGGCTTTCCAGATCTCGGTGGCGTACTCGCGGATGGTCCGGTCCGAGCTGAACCAGCCCATGCGCGCGGTATTGAGCACCGCCGAACGCCACCATTCCTTGGAATCGTGCCAGTGGGCTTCGACCCGCGCCTGGGCGTCCCAGTAGGAATCAAAGTCGGCACACACCAGGAAACGGTCGTAGTCGATCAGCCCATCGATCAGGCCCACATAGCGCCCCGGATCATCCGGCGAGAACACCCCGCCACGGATCGCTTGCAACACGTCGTTCAAGCGATGGGACGCGGCGATGTCCGGCCCGGCGTTGAACTCACCGGCGTGCTTGCGGGCTTCCACCTGCTGGGCACTGAGGCCGAAGATAAACATGTGCTCGGCGCCGACCCGCTCGTGCATCTCCACGTTGGCGCCGTCCATGGTGCCGATGGTCAGCGCGCCGTTGAGGCCGAACTTCATGTTGCTGGTACCCGAGGCCTCGAAGCCGGCAGTGGAAATCTGCTCCGACAAGTCCGCCGCCGGAATAATGCTCTCCGCCAGGCTGACGTTGTAGTTGGGCAGGAACACCACTTTGAGCAGACCGCGCACGGTCGGGTCGTTGTTGACGGTACGGGCGATGTCGTTGGTCAGCTTGATGATCAGCTTGGCCTGGTGGTAGCTGGCTGCAGCCTTGCCGGCGAAGATTTTCACCCGTGGCACCCAGTCGGTGCCCGGCTCGGCGCGGATCGCCTGGTACAGCGCCACGGTGTGCAGCAGGTTGAGCAGTTGGCGCTTGTATTCGTGGATGCGCTTGACCTGCACATCGAACATCGCCGCCGGGTTGATCGCGATACCCAGGCGCTCATGGATGATCTGGGCCAGTGCACGCTTGCTGTGCAGGCGCTGTTCAGCGAAGGACTTGCGGAAAGCCTGCTTCTCGGCGAACGGCTCCAATTCGATCAAGCGCTGCTCAGGCTGGTCGAGAATATCCGGCCCCAGGGCTTCCACCAGCATATCGGTCAGCTTGGGGTTGGCCTGGTACAACCAGCGGCGGAAGGTGATGCCGTTGGTTTTGTTGTTGATGCGCTCGGGATACAGCTTGTGCAGCTCGGAGAACACCGTGCTGCGCATCAACTGGGTATGCAGGCCCGATACACCGTTGACGCTATGGGAGCCGAGGAATGCCAGGTTGCCCATGCGCACGCGGCGGCCGTTGTCCTCTTCGATCAGCGAGACGGCGCGCAGTACGTCGAAGTCGTGGATGCCCTTGGCGCGCAGCGAGTCGATGTGTTGGGCGTTGATCAGGTAGATGATCTGCATGTGCCGGGGCAACATGCGCTCCATCAGACCTACGGGCCAGGTTTCCAGCGCTTCAGGCAGCAAGGTGTGGTTGGTGTACGACAGGGTTTCGACGGTGACATCCCACGCGGCTTCCCACGGCACGTCATGCAGGTCGACCAGTTGGCGCATCAGCTCGGCCACGGCGATGGACGGATGGGTGTCGTTGAGCTGGATCGCGGCGTGTTCGCCCAGGCTCAGCACCGAACCGTGCATGTTCTTGTGGCGGCGCAGCAAATCCTGCAAGGACGCCGAAACGAAGAAGTACTCCTGGCGCAGGCGCAGTTCCTGCCCCGCTTCAGTGCTGTCGGCCGGGTAAAGCACGCGAGAGATGCTTTCGGCACGGGCCACCTCGGCGACGGCGCCCAAGTGGTCACCGGCATTGAAGCGCTCCAGGTGCAAGTCTTCCACAGCCCGTGCACGCCAAAGGCGCAGGGTGTTGACGCTGGCGCCACGCCAGCCGACTACCGGGGTGTCATAGGCAACAGCCCTGACAGTTTCGTTGGGCGACCACACCTGGATCATCTTGCCGGAGGCGTCCGCAAGGGTTTCGACGCTGCCGCCAAAGCCGATCGGGTAAATCACTTCGGCGCGTTCGAACTCCCAAGGGTTACCAAAATCCAGCCAGCGTTCGGTCTGCTCCTGCTGCCAGCCATCAACGATGGCCTGGCGGAACAAGCCGTGTTCATAGCGAATACCATAGCCATGGCCGGCAATCCCCAAGGTCGACATGCTTTCCATAAAGCACGCCGCCAGACGGCCCAGGCCACCATTGCCGAGCGCCGCGTCGGGCTCAAGCAGGCGGATGCGCTCCAGATCGACGCCCAACTCCGACAGCGCTTCACGGGCGATCTCCAACACGCCCAGATTGCTCAGGCTGTCGTACAACAGACGGCCAATGAGAAATTCCAGCGAGAGGTAATAAACGCGCTTCTGGCCTTTGCGATAAATACGCCGCGTGTGGTCCATCCAGTGATCGACCATCTGGTCGCGGGCGGCCAGGGCAATGGCTTCGAACCAGTCATGGTCAAAGGCGTGATCCGGGTCTTTGCCCACCGCGTAGGTGAGTTTGGTCAAGACAGCATCGCGGAATGCGGCTACCTCTGCTTCTCGTGCAAGCGGTTCCTGAGACATCGGTGCGACCTCGGGCGAGATTGAAGGAGTTGCTAGAGCCTAGTCGGTCTGACAGACGGTAGACGTGCTGGTTCGGCAGTTTTTTAACTCATTCACCATTGGCTGAATTTGATGCAGGGGTCGTGCCCGATCAGGCCGCGGCGAAGCCTTTGAGCTGAAACCTGCAAAATATTGTTCAAAAAACCACCAATCCCGGTATGATCCCGCGCCCGTATACCGCCCCACCCTGGAACCCTGATGAAGCCTCAACTGATCGCCGCCGCGGAACTCGACCGTCTCGAAACGTGGCAGAAATATTCCGCCCACATGTGCGGCGGCTGCGTGTCCAGCTGTTGCACCCTGCCGGTTGAGGTGAAGATCAAGGACCTGATCCGCATTGGCATCGTCGACGAGTTCGAGCGCGGCGACCCGCCGAAGAACATCGCCAAGCGTTTGCAGAAAGAAGGCATCGTCGAGCGCTACAACAACAAATCCGAGATTTTTACCCTGCAGCGCATGAGCAACAACGACTGCCTGTATCTGGATCGTAAGACGCGCTTCTGCACTATTTATGACAAGCGCCCGGATACTTGCCGCAACCACCCGAAAATCGGGCCGCGGCCGGGGTACTGCGCTTACAAGCCCAAGGAAGTGGTACGCGAGACCAACTTCAAGACTCTCGATAAATTCTGACTCGGGTTTTGTAGTGTTCTGAAGGGCCTCATCGGGGGCAAGCCCCCTCCCACATTTTGATTTGGGAACACATTCAACTGTGGGAGCTGGCTTGCCTGCGATGGGGCCAGTAAAGACAACACACAAACTGCGGGCACAAAAAAACGCCCCCGGCCTTTCGACCGGGGGCGTTTTTCATTCAGCCTGAGTTAACTCAGTTCTTGGCTTTCTTGGCAGCGCGGGTACGCTCGCCTTCGTCCAGGATCTTCTTACGCAGGCGGATCGACTTAGGCGTGACTTCGCACAGCTCGTCGTCCTGGATGAATTCCAGGGCCTGTTCCAGGGTGAAGCGAACAGGTGGAACCAGAGCGATGGTTTCGTCTTTGCCCGAAGCACGCATGTTGTCGAGCTTCTTGCCTTTGGTTGGGTTGACGCCCATGTCGTTGTCACGGCTGTTCAGACCAACGATCTGGCCGTTGTAGATCTCTTGACCGTGTTCAACGAACAGCTTGCCACGCGCCTGGAGGGTTTCCAGGGAGTAGGTCAGCGCCTTGCCGGTTTCTACCGATACCAGAACACCGTTCTGACGGCCGGACATGTCGCCGGACTTCATGGTGTCGTAGCGATCGAAGATCGAGGTCAGGATGCCAGCACCGTTGGTCAGGGTCAGGAACTGGTTACGGAAACCGATCAGACCACGAGCAGGGATGTTGTATTCCAGACGTACACGGCCTTTGCCATCCGGCACCATGTTGGTCAGGTCGCCCTTACGCAGGCCCATCTCTTCCATGACCTTGCCCTGGGATTCTTCAGGGGTGTCGATGGTGACGTTTTCGAACGGTTCCTGCTTCACGCCGTCAACAGTACGGATGATCACTTCCGGACGACCAACACCCATTTCGAAACCTTCGCGACGCATGGTTTCGATCAGTACCGAGAGGTGCAGCTCACCACGGCCGGAGACCTTGAACTTGTCAGCCGAGTCGCCTTCTTCAACGCGCAGAGCAACGTTGTACAGCAGCTCCTTGTCCAGACGCTCCTTGATGTTACGGGAGGTCACGAACTTGCCTTCTTTACCGCAGAACGGCGAGTCGTTTACCTGGAAGGTCATGGAAACGGTTGGCTCGTCAACGGTCAGAGGCTTCATCGCCTCAACGTTGTCCGGCTGGCACAGGGTGTCGGAGATGAACAGCGAGTCCATGCCGCTTACGCATACGATGTCGCCAGCGAAAGCTTCTTCAACGTCGATACGGTGCAGACCGTGGTGACCCATCAGCTTCAGGATACGACCGTTACGCTTCTTGCCGTCGGCGCCGATAGCCACAACCGGGGTGTTCGGCTTGACGCTACCACGAGCGATACGGCCAACGCCGATAACACCCAGGAAGCTGTTGTAGTCCAGTGCCGAGATTTGCATCTGGAACGGGCCGTCACGGTCAACTTTCGGCGCGGGTACGTTGTCGACGATCGACTGGTACAGCGGGGTCATGTCTTCAGCCATGTCGGTGTGGTCAAGACCAGCAATACCGTTCAGGGCCGAGGCGTAGATGACCTGGAAGTCCAGCTGTTCTTCGGTGGCACCCAGGTTGTCGAACAGGTCGAAGATCTGGTCCAGAACCCAGTCCGGACGCGCGCCTGGACGGTCAACCTTGTTGATGCACACGATCGGACGCAGGCCGGCTTCGAAAGCCTTCTTGGTCACGAAACGGGTTTGCGGCATAGGGCCGTCTTGAGCGTCAACCAGCAGCAGAACGGAGTCAACCATCGACATTACGCGTTCTACTTCGCCGCCGAAGTCGGCGTGGCCCGGGGTATCCACGATGTTGATGTGGTAGCCGTTCCAGTTGATGGCGGTGTTTTTTGCCAGGATGGTAATACCGCGCTCTTTTTCCTGGTCGTTGGAGTCCATCACGCGCTCGTCGTTGAGCTCGTTGCGCTCCAGGGTGCCGGATTGACGCAGGAGTTTGTCTACCAGGGTGGTTTTACCATGGTCAACGTGAGCAATGATGGCGATGTTACGTAGATTTTCGATCACTTGTGTATCTCGATCAGAGGATTCGGTGTGCTGACAGGTCGTGGCAGCGATTAACAGTAGAGTCAGGCCTTGCCGTTACAGCTTGACGGCAGAGTCGGGGGGCCGGTGACGCAGGCCACAGGCAAACAGCCCCGGGCTCTTAGCTCGGTCGATAAACGCGCACATTGGCATGCCCCTCACTGAGCAAATGGTGGGCATGCAGGCGACTCATCACGCCTTTGTCGCAATACAACAGGTACTGACGGCTGTTATCCAGTTCCTTGAAACGCGCGTTCAGTGCGTAGAACGGCAGCGTTTGCACGTCGATGCCGGCGATTTCCAGCGGCTCATCCTCAGCGGCATCCGGGTGACGGATGTCGATGACGATCTGGCCGGCCAGGGCTTCGCTGACTTCTTCGATTTTTACATCCTGGCCCAACTCGTCGATCACCCGATCGATTGGGACCAGCTTGGCGTTCTCGAGCGCACGCTCCAGAATCGCCATGTCGAATTCTTTCTCTTCATGCTCCACGCGGTGACGCTTGGCGTGGGTCTTGGGGTTCACCGAGATGACCCCACAGTACTCGGGCATGTGCTTGGCAAAGTCGGCGGTGCCGATTTGCTCTGCCAGGTCGATGATGTCCTGCTTGTGGCTGGCGATCAGCGGGCGCAACACCAGCTTCTCGGTGACGCAGTCGATGATCGACAGGTTTGGCAGCGTCTGGCTGGACACCTGGGAAATCGCCTCGCCGGTCACCAGCGCGTCGATCTGCAATTGATCGGCGATTCGGGACGCGGCGCGCAACATCATACGCTTCAATACCACGCCCATATGACTGTTATCGACTTTGCCGAGAATTTCGCCCAGCACTTCCTCGAACGGCACGCTTACAAATAGCACGCGCTGGGAGCTGCCGTACTTCTTCCAGATAAAGTGCGCAACTTCCATCACGCCCAATTCATGGGCACGCCCGCCCAGGTTAAAGAAGCAGAAGTGGCTCATCAGGCCGCGGCGCATGATCTGGTAGGCCGCCACCGTGGAATCGAAACCGCCGGACATCAATACCAGGGTCTGTTCCAGGGCGCCCAGCGGGTAGCCGCCGATGCTGTTGTGCTGGCTGTGGATCACAAACAACCGTTGGTCGCGAATTTCCATGCGCACTTCAATTTGCGGCGCTTTAAGGGAAATTCCAGCGGCGCCGCACTCGCGACGCAGCTTGCTGCCGACGTATTTCTCGACATCCATGGAGCTGAAGGTGTGCTTGCCGGCACGCTTGCAGCGCACCGAAAAAATCTTCCCTTCAAGTGCACTGCCGTAGTGCTGCTTGCACTTTTCGGTGATGTCGTCGAAGTCGCCCAGCGGGTACTCATCCACCTGCAGGAAATGCGCGATGCCCGGCATGCAGCTCAGGCGCTCGGTCATGTCCTTCAAGGCTTTGGCGTCGGTAATGCGGGTTTCCAGCTCGAGGTTGTCCCACACGCCGTTCACCACCACAGCCGGGTCCAGGTCACGGAGCACGGCACGGATGTTCTTGGCCAACTGACGGATGAAACGCGTCCGTACCGGTCGGCTTTTGATGGTGATCTCGGGGAAGACTTTAACGATTAATTTCATGGAAACAGCGCGCGCCGGGCCTGCTGAAAAAGGGGGGCGCGGATTATAGCGGAAATCGCTCAAGGTTTAACCAGTTAATATGCATCGAACGTGCAACGCACCAAAACGGGTCATTTACACAAATAAACGCTACATTGCAGTGCGCTATTTCTCGCGCTTTGGCCTATTGCACCGCTATAGGGGCCATTTTGAGGCAAAAAGACCATGTTGGCGCACTGGCATGTAATTTGCTCTCTTGTGAGGCAGGTTGCCTTGGCGGAGTATCCGCGCCGGCATCACCCACATTCTAAGGGCTAACTCCACTACCCAAGCCCGAAGCCACCCGGAGGACACCATGTCGAAGTCGGTTCAACTCATCAAAGATCATGACGTTAAATGGATTGATCTGCGCTTCACGGACACAAAAGGCACTCAGCACCACGTGACCATGCCGGCTCGCGACGCGCTGGATGATGCTTTCTTCGAAGAAGGCAAAATGTTCGACGGCTCCTCCATCGCCGGCTGGAAAGGCATTGAAGCTTCCGACATGATCCTGATGCCGGACGACAGCACTGCCGTGCTGGACCCGTTCACCGAAGAGCCGACCCTGATCCTGGTCTGCGACGTGATCGAGCCGTCGACCATGCAAGGCTACGACCGCGACCCACGTGCGATCGCCAAGCGTGCCGAGGAATACCTGAAGTCCACCGGTATTGGTGACACTGTATTCGTGGGCCCGGAGCCAGAGTTCTTCATCTTCGACCAAGTGAAGTTCAAGTCCGACATCTCCGGCTCCATGTTCAAGATCTACTCCGAACAAGGTTCGTGGATGTCCGACCAGGACGTGGAAGGCGGCAACCATGGCCACCGTCCAGGCATCAAAGGCGGCTACTTCCCGGTTCCACCGTTCGACCACGACCACGAAATCCGTACCTCCATGTGCAACGCCATGGAAGACATGGGCCTGGTCATCGAAGTGCATCACCACGAAGTGGCGACTGCCGGCCAGAACGAAATCGGTGTGAAGTTCAACACCCTGGTGGCCAAGGCTGACGAAGTTCAGACCCTGAAGTACTGCGTACACAACACTGCCGTCGCTTACGGCCGTACCGCTACCTTCATGCCCAAGCCTCTGTACGGCGATAACGGTTCGGGTATGCACGTTCACCTGTCCATCGCCAAAGAAGGCAAGAACACCTTCGCAGGTGAAGGTTATGCCGGCCTGTCCGACACCGCCCTGTACTTCATCGGCGGCATCATCAAGCACGGTAAGGCCCTGAACGGCTTCACCAACCCGTCGACCAACTCCTACAAGCGTCTGGTCCCAGGTTTCGAAGCTCCGGTAATGCTGGCCTACTCGGCGCGTAACCGCTCTGCCTCGATCCGTATTCCTTACGTGTCCAGCCCGCGCGCTCGCCGTATCGAAGCTCGCTTCCCGGACCCGGCTGCCAACCCATACCTGGCCTTCGCTGCACTGGTCATGGCCGGCCTGGACGGTATCCAGAACAAGATCCACCCTGGCGACGCCGCCGACAAGAACTTGTACGACCTGCCGCCTGAAGAGGCCAAAGAGATCCCACAAGTGTGCGGCAGCCTGAAAGAAGCCCTGGAAGAGCTGGACAAGGGCCGTGCGTTCCTGACCAAAGGCGGCGTGTTCAGCGACGACTTCATCGACGCTTACATCGCTCTGAAAAGCGAAGAAGAAATCAAGGTGCGCACCTTCGTACACCCACTGGAATACGAGCTGTACTACAGCTGCTGATCCGGTAGCGCTGCTTCTTAAGAGCGGCGTGACGAAAAAGACCTCCCCCGGGAGGTCTTTTTTTTGCCTGGGCGTTACGCTACGCCAGCTCTGCAAACCCAATCAAAGTGTGGGAGCTGGCTTGCCTGCGATAGCGCATTACCGGCCACCTGCTGTATCACTGACACACCGCCATCGCGGGCAAGCCCGCTCCCACAGGAGATCGCCTTTGAGACATCGACTTGTATTTGCCCTGCTGTTCATCAGTGCCAGTGCGAGCGCTGCGCCGCCTACGCTCGAACCCCTGCTCAACAGCATTGCCGAACGCCTGGAGATTGCCGATCAGGTGGCCTTGAGCAAATGGGACAGCCACAAACCCGTCGAAGACAAAAACCGCGAGCAGGAAGTGATCGCCAGCGTCGTCGCCCAAGCCCCGAGCTACAAGCTTGACCCGGCCGCCGCCGAGCAGTTTTTCTCGGCACAGATCGAAGCGAACAAACTGGTGCAATACACCCACCTGTCCGACTGGCAGTTCCAGGGCAAAGCCCCAGACGAGCCGCGCCCGGACCTGATCAAGCAGATTCGCCCGCAGCTGGATGAGCTGCAAAAACGCCTGCTGCAACAACTGGCCGACTTCACCCCGCACCGTGCCGATCCACAGTGCCCCCAATGGCTGGCCACCGCCGTGCATGAGCCGCTGAATGATCCGCTGCGCCAACTGGCAATGATCCGCGCCACCGCCGAACTCTGCATCTACAAAGGTTAATGACTGCAAACAAGGTAAAAATGTGGGAGCAAGCCCCCTCCCACATTTGGACTGTATGCATTCAGGGCCATCTCTGGCAGCTTCCTGAACAACCTTCACAAAACCGCACTATATTGGTGCGATAGGTTGCACCCTTACTCCAGCCACAGCCCATTTTGGTTCGAATCTTCCCGACAAAGCTGGCAGAACGCCACAGTTTCGCGCCACAAACCCCTATTTCAGGGCTTTAACGCTTCTTTTCGGAGCCTTGGTTTGGTTTTTGCATTTTCCTTGTATCAGCGTGTGCCTCAAGCCTGCGCCTTGCTCCAAAAGAGGTCCCGATGACCATCAGCGATGCACTGCACCGTTTGTTACTCGACAACCTGACCACCGCGACCATCCTGCTCAATGCCGATCTGCGCCTTGAGTACATGAACCCGGCGGCGGAGATGCTCCTGGCCATCAGCGGCCAGCGCAGCCATGGGCAGTTCATCAGCGAGCTGTTCACCGAGTCGGCCGAAGCCTTGAGCTCGTTGCGCCAGGCCGTGGAGCAGGCACATCCGTTCACCAAGCGCGAAGCGATGCTCACCGCCCTCACCGGCCAGACCCTGACGGTCGATTACGCCGTAACCCCCATTCTGAGCAATGGCGCCACGCTGCTATTGCTCGAAGTACACCCCCGCGACCGCCTGCTGCGCATCACCAAGGAAGAGGCGCAGCTGTCCAAGCAGGAAACCAGCAAGATGCTGGTGCGCGGCCTGGCTCACGAGATCAAGAACCCGCTCGGCGGGATTCGCGGCGCCGCGCAGCTGCTGGCCCGCGAGCTGCCCGAGGAGCATCTCAAGGACTACACCAACGTCATCATCGAAGAAGCCGACCGCCTGCGTAACCTGGTGGACCGGATGCTCGGCTCCAACAAGTTGCCGTCATTGGCGATGACCAACGTGCATGAGGTGCTGGAGCGCGTCTGCCAACTGGTCGAGGCCGAAAGCCAGGGCTGTATCACCCTGGTACGCGACTATGACCCAAGCATTCCCGATGTATTGATCGACCGCGAGCAGATGATCCAGGCGGTGCTCAATATCGTGCGCAACGCCATGCAGGCCATCAGCAGCCAAAACGAGCTGCGCCTGGGCCGCATCAGTTTGCGCACCCGCGCCCTGCGCCAGTTCACCATCGGCCATGTGCGCCATCGCCTGGTGACCAAGGTCGAGATCATCGACAACGGCCCCGGCATTCCCGCCGAACTGCAGGAAACCATCTTCTTCCCCATGGTCAGTGGCCGCCCGGACGGTACCGGGCTGGGCCTGGCCATTACCCAGAACATCATCAGCCAGCACCAGGGCCTGATCGAATGTGAGAGCCATCCCGGCCACACCACGTTCTCGATCTTCCTGCCATTGGAACAAGGAGCCCCCACGACATGAGCCGTAGTGAAACTGTCTGGATCGTCGATGACGACCGTTCTATCCGTTGGGTCCTGGAAAAAGCCTTGCAACAGGAAGGCATGACCACCCAGAGCTTCGACAGCGCCGACGGAGTGATGAGCCGCCTGGCACGCCAGCAGCCGGACGTGATCATCTCCGACATTCGTATGCCCGGCGCAAGCGGCCTGGACTTGCTGGCGCGCATCCGCGAGCAGCACCCGCGCTTGCCGGTGATCATCATGACTGCGCACTCGGACCTGGACAGCGCTGTCGCGTCCTACCAGGGCGGCGCCTTTGAATACCTGCCCAAGCCATTCGACGTGGATGAGGCGGTGGCGCTGGTCAAGCGCGCCAACCAGCACGCCCAGGAACAACAGAACCAAGAAGCCCCGCCAACCCTGACCCGCACCCCGGAAATCATCGGTGAAGCGCCGGCGATGCAGGAAGTGTTTCGCGCCATCGGGCGCTTGAGCCACTCCAACATCACTGTGCTGATCAATGGCGAGTCGGGCACCGGTAAAGAGCTGGTGGCCCATGCCCTGCACCGTCACAGCCCGCGTGCGGCCTCGCCGTTTATCGCGCTGAACATGGCGGCGATCCCCAAGGACCTGATGGAGTCCGAGCTGTTCGGCCATGAGAAAGGCGCGTTCACCGGCGCGGCCAACCTGCGGCGCGGGCGCTTTGAACAGGCCGACGGCGGCACGCTGTTTCTCGATGAGATCGGCGACATGCCGGCCGATACCCAGACCCGCTTGCTACGGGTGTTGGCGGACGGTGAGTTCTATCGTGTCGGCGGGCACACACCGGTCAAGGTTGATGTGCGCATCATTGCGGCCACCCACCAGAACCTCGAAACCCTGGTACACGCGGGCAAGTTCCGTGAGGACTTGTTCCACCGCCTCAATGTGATCCGCATCCATATCCCGCGCATGTCGGACCGCCGCGAAGATATCCCCACCCTCGCCCGCCACTTCCTCAGCCGCGCCGCCCTGGAGCTGGCCGTAGAGCCGAAGCTGCTGAAAAGCGAGACCGAGGAATACCTCAAGAACCTGCCGTGGCCCGGCAACGTGCGCCAGCTGGAGAACACCTGCCGCTGGATCACCGTAATGGCCTCCGGGCGTGAAGTGCATATCAGCGACCTGCCGCCTGAGCTGCTGAGCCTGCCGCAGGATTCGGCACCGGTAACCAACTGGGAACAAGCGCTGCGCCAATGGGCCGACCAGGCGTTGGCGCGCGGCCAGTCGAACCTGCTGGACAGCGCCGTGCCAGCGTTCGAGCGGATCATGATTGAGACCGCGTTGAAGCATACCGCCGGCCGTCGTCGCGATGCGGCCGTGCTACTGGGTTGGGGGCGCAATACCCTGACGCGCAAGATCAAGGAATTGGGGATGAAGGTAGATGGTGGGGATGATGATGAGGGTGATGAGGCCTGATCACACATCCCAGTTCCACTGAAAGTCTAATGTGGGAGGGGGCTTGCTCCCGATAGCAGTAGTTCAGTCACCACATCTGTGTCTGACCCACCGCTATCGGGAGCAAGCCCCCTCCCACATTTGGATCTCTGCAATTCCACGACTGTGCACCGCTTCAATGCACCATGAACCGGCATCGGGCACGGGCTGGATACGTGGAAGACCGTTATCGCGGGACAACTCTCGCAAGCTGAAACCACCAAAGCCCCGGATTACGGGGCTTTGCGCTTTTTGGAAAAATTTTATGGGTGAAATTGCAAACTCTGGCACGCGCCCTGCAATAACCCTCGTACAACCCAGTTTCGGGGACCTTGGTACAGGCAGGCCGAGAATCCCCTCTTTAACACCGAAGCCTTAGGCTTCACCCCGTTTTGGGAGCCCTGGTACAGGCAGGCCGGGAACTCCCTCTTTTATTGCTCCTGGAGATGGACCTCCAGCCGCCAGCGGTCATCGACCTGCTCGCCTTTCCACTCCCCACGCAACGGTCGCGCCGCCACCAGGTTCAGCAGCAAACCGCCATCGGTCTTGCGCACACGCCAGTTCACGTCCTTGTCATTGACCTTGAGCTGCCCGCTGGCCGCCTTGCCCTGGGCGTCAAACAGCAGCGCCACGGTGCCGTCGATATGCTCACCGTGCAGCTTGGGCTCACGGTTGAACCACACCGCTACACCGTCGACAGCAGGCACCACCTCCAGTAACTGGACTGGGTCTGGCGTGGTCAGGCGACCGATCATCAAACCCACCATCAAGCCGACAATCGCCAACGAGCCCAAAACCCTCGGCAATAGCTTCGGCCTCGGGTCTTCTTCAGGGGTAGAATGCAGCGCATCTTTGCCTTCGGAGCCGTGCATGTTTCACGTCATCCTTTTTCAACCAGAAATTCCGCCGAATACCGGCAACGTTATCAGGCTGTGCGCCAACAGTGGCTGCCACCTGCATTTGATCGAGCCGCTGGGCTTCGACATGGACGACAAGCGCCTGCGCCGCGCCGGGCTGGACTACCACGAGTACGCCACCCTCAAGCGTCACGCCGACCTGGCCAGTTGCCTGGAAAGCCTGGGCCATCCGCGCCTGTTCGCATTCACCACCAAGGGTTCGCGACCATTTCACGATGCCAGCTTTGCCGAGGGCGATGCCTTCCTGTTCGGCCCGGAAAGCCGTGGCCTGCCGGCCGAGGTGCTCGACGCCCTGCCCGATGGCCATCGCCTGCGTTTGCCGATGCGTGAGGGCTGCCGCAGCCTGAACCTGTCCAACACCGTAGCCGTCGCCGTCTATGAAGGCTGGCGCCAGCTTGGCTTTAAATAACACCGCATAACAAATGTGGGAGGGGGCTTGCTCCCGATGGCGGAGTGTCAGTCGACATCTAAGTGACTGTTCCACCGCTATCGGGAGCAAGCCCCCTCCCACATTGAGTGCTGCGTCGGGTTCGAGATTACTGAACCGTCGGCGCGCCTTCCTGTTGCATGCGCTGCAGCTCTTGGGCGTACAGGGCATCGAAGTTCACCGGAGCCAGCATCAGTGCCGGGAACGAGCCACGGGTGACCAGGCTGTCCAGGGTCTCACGGGCGTACGGAAACAGGATGTTCGGGCAGAACGCGCCCAGGGTGTGGCTCATGGACGCTTCGTCCAGGCCCTGGATCAGGAAGATACCGGCCTGTTGCACTTCAGCGATGAAGGCCACTTCTTCGCCGTTCTTGACGGTGACCGACAGGGTCAGCACCACTTCGTGGAAGTCGCCTTCCAGGGCTTTCTGACGGGTGTTCAAGTCCAAGGCAACGCTTGGGGTCCATTCCTGACGGAAGATCGCCGGGCTTTTCGGCGCCTCGAACGACAGGTCGCGCACGTAGATGCGCTGCAGCGAAAACTGTGGGCCTTGGTCTTGCGCTGCTTCGGTGTTCTGTTGATCAGTCATCGCAGATCCTTCTTTATCTTGGGGTTCTTAAGGGGTTAGCAGTCAGACGGACAGCAGCGCATCAAGTTTACCGGCGCGCTCCAGGGCGAACAGGTCATCGCAACCACCGATGTGCTTGGCGCCGATCCAGATCTGCGGGACCGACGTGCGGCCGGCCTTCTGGGCCATTTCAGCACGCACCTGGGGCTTGCCATCGACCTTGATCTCTTCGAAGGCAACACCCTTTTTCTCAAGCAGGGCCTTGGCCCGCATGCAGTAAGGGCACCAATCGCTGGAATACACGACAACCTTATTCATGTCACTTCACCAACGGCAGGTTATCGCCACGCCAGCTGCTGATACCACCCGACAGCTTGGCGGCGGTGAAGCCGGTCTTGAGCATCTCGCGGGCGTGGGTGCCGGAGTGCTGGCCTTGGGCGTCGACCAGAATGATGGTCTTGGCCTTGTATTTTTCCAGCTCGGCCAAGCGTGCGATCAGCTTGTCCTGGGGAATGTTCAGGGCGCCAACGATATGGCCGGCGGCATAATCCTTGGCCGGGCGAATATCGACGACAACGGCCTCATCCTTGTTGACCAGCGCGGTCAGCTCCGACGTGCTCAGGCTGCGACCACCGCGGCTCAGTTCATGTGCGATCAGCAACGCCAGCAGGATGACGAAGGCACCCACGAGCAGGTAGTGGGCAGTGGCAAATGCAATCAGGTGATCAACCATCAAGGAGGTTCCAGGGCGTTAAAATGGCGGTAAGTATACACAGCCGCCAAGGAGGGCCAACCCCCGTAAAGCGGTGACGCGCTCGGAACTTCGCTTTAAACTGCCACTCCCTTTTCCATTGTCTTCCTTTATTACCGCCGCGAGAGGATCTATGACTACCACGCCTAAACCTTTGGTCCTGATAATTCTCGATGGCTTCGGACACAGTGAAAGCCACCACGACAACGCCGTGTACTCGGCCAACAAGCCCGTGCTGGACCGCCTGAGCGCTACCGTCCCCAACGGATTGATCTCCGGTTCCGGCATGGACGTGGGCCTGCCGGACGGCCAGATGGGCAACTCGGAAGTCGGCCACATGAACCTCGGCGCCGGACGAGTGGTATACCAGGACTTCACCCGCGTCACCAAAGCGATCCGCGATGGCGAGTTTTTCGAGAACCCGACCATCTGCGCCGCGGTGGATAAAGCCGTGGCCGCCGGCAAGGCCGTGCATTTCATGGGTCTGCTGTCGGACGGCGGCGTACACAGCCATCAGGATCATCTGGTGGCAATGGCCGAACTGGCCTTCAAGCGCGGCGCCGACAAGATCTACCTGCACGCCTTCCTCGACGGTCGCGACACCCCGCCGAAAAGCGCGCAATCGTCCATCGAACTGCTCGACACCACCTTCGCCGCCCTCGGCAAGGGCCGCATCGCCAGCCTGGTGGGCCGTTACTTCGCCATGGACCGCGACAACCGCTGGGACCGCGTGTCCCAGGCCTACAACCTGATCGTCGACGGCCAGGCCGAATTCAATGCCGCCACTGCCCAGGAAGGCCTGGAAGCCGCTTACGCCCGTGGCGAAAGCGACGAGTTCGTCAAGGCCACTACCATCGGCGAACCGGTGAAGGTCGAAGATGGCGATGCCGTAGTATTCATGAACTTCCGTGCCGACCGTGCCCGCGAGCTAAGCCATGTGTTCGTCGATGAAGGTTTCAAGGACTTCGAGCGCGCACGCCAGCCGAAAGTCGAGTTCGTCATGCTCACCCAGTACGCCGCCAACATCCCGGCCCCGTCGGCGTTCGCCCCGGGCAGCCTGGAAAACGTGCTGGGTGATTACCTGGCGAAAAACGGCAAGACCCAGCTGCGCATCGCCGAGACCGAGAAGTACGCCCACGTGACGTTCTTCTTCTCCGGTGGCCGTGAAGAACCGTTCCCGGGCGAAGAGCGCATCCTGATCCCATCGCCAAAAGTCGCCACCTACGACCTGCAGCCGGAAATGAGTGCGCCGGAAGTCACCGACAAGATCGTCGATGCCATTGATAACCAGCGTTATGACGTGATCGTGGTCAACTACGCCAACGGCGACATGGTTGGCCACAGCGGCAACCTGGAAGCGGCGGTCAAGGCCGTTGAATGCCTGGACCTGTGCGTTGGCCGCATTGTCGACGCCCTGGAAAAAGTCGGCGGCGAAGCGCTGATCACCGCAGACCATGGCAACTGCGAGCAGATGTCCGACGAATCCACCGGCCAGGCACACACCGCCCACACCACCGAGCCGGTGCCGTTCATCTATGTCGGCAAACGTGACCTGAAAGTGCGTGAAGGTGGCGTGCTGGCGGATGTGGCGCCGACCATGCTGATGCTGATGGGGCTGGAGAAGCCTGAAGAGATGACTGGGACCTCGATCCTGGTCTGATCCAAAGTACGCCACAAAACAGTGTGGGAGCGGGCTTGCCCGCGATAGCGGCTAATCAGTCGACATCTATGTCGCTGACCCACCGCAATCGCGGGCAAGCCCGCTCCCACATTGGTTTTGTGGTGTTTGATAGATGTCTTTTTGCCATACCACCGCCACTCGGCACCTATCTTGCCGTAACTCCCCAATTGGGCGTTTTTTTTGCAGCGCTTGGCGGGCATACTAGGCCGTCCTTTTCCCCTGGTGTCGCCCGCCTCTATGCTTCGCGCCTTGATAACCCTTGCTCTTGTCTGCCTGCTCCAACCGGCGTTTGCCGATGAGCGCGCACAAACCCAACAACAGTTGGACGCTACGCGTCAGGACATTACCGAGCTGAAAAAGCTGCTCGGCAAGCTCCAGGAAGAAAAATCCGGGGTGCAAAAAGACCTGCGCGGCACCGAAACCGAAATGGGCAAGCTTGAGAAGCAGGTCCAGGAGCTGCAAAAAGAACTAAAGAAGAGCGAGTCGGAACTGGAGCGACTCGACGCTGAGAAAAAAAAACTCCAGAGCGCACGCGTTGAACAGCAACGCCTGATCGCGATCCAGGCCCGTGCCGCCTACCAGAGCGGTCGCCAGGAATACCTCAAGCTGCTGCTCAACCAGCAGAACCCGGAAAAATTCGCCCGCACCCTCACCTATTACGATTACCTGAGCCAGGCGCGCCTGGCGCAATTGAAGGGTTTCAATGAAACCCTGCGCCAATTGGCCAATGTCGAGCAGGAAATTGCCGACCAGCAATCGCAACTGCTCGACCAGAAAAGCGCCCTCGACGTTCAGCGCGACCAGTTGGACAAGGTGCGCAAGGAGCGCCAGCAGGCCCTGGCCAAGCTCAACAGCGATGTAAAAGCCCGCGACGCCAAGCTCCAGGCCCGCGAGCAGGATCAGGCCGACCTGGCCAAAGTGCTCAAGACCATCGAAGAAACCCTGGCCCGCCAGGCACGCGAGGCCGAAGAAGCGCGGCAAAAAGCGCTGATCGCCCAGCAGGAAGCGGAAAAAAAGCGTCAGCGTGAGGCCGAACTGGCTGCCACCAGCGACGCGCCGGCACCGCGCAAACCCGCGCGCGCCAGCCCCGGCCCGCTGGTTTCCAGCAGCGGCGAGTCATTCGGCGGCCCTTTTGCTTCAGCGCGGGGCAAACTTCCATGGCCGGTTGATGGTCGACTATTGGCACGCTTTGGGGAAACCCGTGGCGATGACACCCGCGCCAAGTGGGATGGGGTGATGATCAGCGCCTCAGCCGGCAGCCAGGTCCATGCCGTTCACGGTGGGCGCGTGGTGTTTGCCGATTGGCTGCGGGGCGCCGGTTTACTGGTGATTCTCGACCATGGAAATGGCTATTTGAGCCTTTACGGCCACAATCAGACATTACTCAAGTCGGCAGGTGATGTTGTAAAAGCCGGTGAATCCATCTCCACTGTCGGTAACAGTGGCGGCCAGGACACCCCGGCGCTGTACTTCGCTATTCGTCAGCAGGGTCGCCCGAGCGATCCCGCACAATGGTGCCGTTCCCAAGGATAGGGCCGCATCTACATTAGGAGTTCGTTCGACATGCTGCATTTGTCCCGCCTCACTTCGCTGGCCCTGACGATCGCCCTGGTGATCGGCGCGCCTCTGGCTTTTGCCGACCAGGCTGCACCCGCTGCAATGGCCGCGACCACCAAGGCGCCGTTGCCGCTGGATGAGCTGCGCACCTTTGCCGAGGTCATGGACCGGATCAAGGCAGCGTATGTCGAACCCGTAGACGACAAGGCCCTGCTGGAAAATGCCATCAAGGGCATGCTCAGCAACCTCGACCCGCACTCCGCCTATCTGGGCCCTGAAGATTTCGCCGAGCTGCAGGAAAGCACCAGCGGCGAGTTCGGTGGCCTGGGCATCGAAGTGGGCTCCGAAGACGGCCAGATCAAAGTGGTCTCGCCCATCGACGATACCCCTGCGTCCAAGGCCGGTATCCAGGCCGGCGACCTGATCGTGAAGATCAACGGCCAGCCGACCCGTGGCCAGAGCATGACCGAGGCCGTCGACAAGATGCGCGGCAAGCTCGGCCAGAAAATCACCCTGACCCTGGTACGCGACGGCGGCAACCCGTTTGACGTGACCCTGGCCCGCGCGACCATCACGGTCAAGAGCGTGAAGAGCCAGTTGCTGGAGTCGGGTTACGGCTACATCCGTATCACCCAGTTCCAGGTCAAGACCGGCGACGAAGTGGCCAAGGCCCTGGCCAAGCTGCGCAAAGACAATGGCAAGAAACTCAACGGCATCGTGCTCGACCTGCGCAACAACCCCGGCGGCGTATTGCAGTCGGCAGTTGAGGTGGTCGACCACTTTGTCACCAAGGGCCTGATCGTTTATACCAAAGGCCGTATCGCCAATTCCGAACTGCGCTTCTCGGCCACCGGCAACGACCTGAGCGAAAACGTGCCACTGGCGGTGCTGATCAACGGCGGCAGTGCCTCAGCGTCGGAAATCGTCGCCGGCGCGCTGCAAGACCTCAAGCGCGGCGTGCTGATGGGCACCACCAGTTTTGGCAAAGGTTCGGTGCAGACGGTGTTGCCGTTGAACAACGAACGCGCATTGAAAATCACCACAGCGCTGTATTACACACCGAACGGCCGCTCGATCCAGGCCCAAGGCATCGTGCCGGACATCGAAGTGCGCAGGGCCAAGATCACCAACGAGATCGACGGCGAGTACTACAAGGAGGCCGACCTGCAGGGTCACCTGGGCAATGGCAACGGCGGCGCCGACCAGCCTACCGGCAGTGGCGCCAAGGCCAAGCCGATGCCGCAGGACGATGACTACCAACTGGCCCAGGCACTGAGCCTGCTCAAGGGCCTGAGCATCACTCGCAGCCGTTGATCATGCGTTTTGCCCTGATCATCGCTGTGCTGTGCAGCCTGGCAGGGGTCGCTCACGCGGCCCCTGCCGGCGAACCCCACAAAGCCTACCTGACTCTCATCATCGACGACCTGGGGCAAAACCTGCCGCGCGATCGCCGTGTACTTGCGCTGCCCGGCCCGGTGACCACCGCGATCATGCCCGACACGCCCCATGCCGCCGAATTCGCCCGCGAGGCGCACAAGGCCGGCAAGATCGTGATCCTGCACATGCCCATGGACCCGGCCACCGGCCCCTTCGCCTGGCACCCCGAGTTACCGGTGGAGGAACTCGGCAAGCGCCTGGACGCCGCGTTCCAGGCTGTGCCCTATACCGCCGGCATCAACAACCACATGGGCAGCCGCATGACCGCGCAGCCGCAGGCCATGGCGTGGTTGATGGCCGAGCTACAACGGCGCCACAAGTTCTTCGTGGACAGCCGCACCAGCGCGCAGACCGTCGCAGCCGCCGAGGCGCAGAAAATCGGCTTGGCGCATGTTTCGCGGGATGTGTTCCTCGATGACGAACGCACCGAGGCAGCAATTACCACCCAACTGCAAACCGCAATCAAGCTGGCGCATAAGCAGGGTTCGGCGGTGATGATCGGGCACCCTTACCCACAGACCCTGGCGGTGCTGGAGCGCGAGCTGCCCAAGCTCAAGGCCCAGGGTATCGACTGGATCGATATCAAGCTGATGATCAGCGTGCGCAGTAATCGGGCCATGAGTGCCCACGGCAAAAACGGCATTTACCGCTAAATGAAGGCAGCGAAGATCCAATGTGGGAGGGGGCTTGCCCCCGATGGCGGTGTGTCAGCTGAAAATGTACTGGCTGATCTACTGCTAGCGGGGGCAAGCCCCCTTCCACATTTTGACCGCGTTTATTCTGCGCAACTGCCAACTTCAGAGGTAACGCGCCATGATTTCGTCTACACGACCGCTCTTGCGTAACTCATCCAGCGCCGCCTGGAGCTTGGCGACCACCTCATCAGGCACTTCCCTGTTCAACGCCAAATAAAGCTGCGCACTGTTGAACCGCAACACCGTCTTGAGCCCGCTCACACCAACCTGGCGCGCCAGGTAACGCCCGGCGGGATCGCCGGTGGCCCACAGGTCGATCTGGCCGTCCATGAGCTTTTGCGCATTGTCCTGATCGCGCAGAGCGACAACCGGGTTAAGCCCCTGTTTCCCCAAGGTTTCCGCAATCGCATCGCCCTTGTAAGCACCGATCTTGTAGCGGCGGGCGTGCTCAAGATCGTTGAACTGGATTGTGCTGTCGGCCTTGGCCAGTAATACCCAATCGTCCGGCCCGATGGGGCCGACCCATTTGAACAAGGCTTCACGGTCCGGCAGCCGCGCCATCACAAATACACCGTAACCAGGCTTTTCCAGGGCGAGTTTGTAGATTCGCTCCCAAGGAAAACGCAACGTAAGGTTGTAGGAAATGCCGGCGCGCTGGAAGGTTTCGCGCACAATGTCCACGGCGATGCCTTCGATGTTCTCGTCCTTGGCGAAGTTCTTGCCGTTTTTCGCCATGTTGTAGGGCGGGAAATTTTCCGTCAGCAGCACCAGAGAGGCGTCAGACGGCTCTTCGGCTTGGGCCGTACCAGCCATGAGCAGCGAGGTACTGGCAAGGGCGAGCAGCAGGTGTTTGAACATGAAGGCTACCGGAATCCATGGCAAGCGCAGAGAGTGCCGCGAGCCTGCCATGGTGTCCAGCAGCGTTTAGCGAACGACGATACCGCGCGCTGCCATGTAGGCCTTGGCCTCGGGTACGGTGTATTCACCAAAGTGGAAAATACTCGCCGCCAGCACTGCGCTGGCATGGCCTTCGATAACACCGTCGGCCAAATGCTGCAGGTTACCGACGCCACCGGAAGCGATCACCGGAATACCCAGTGCATCGCTGATGGCGCGCGTCACGCCCAGGTCGAAGCCGTTTTTCATGCCGTCCTGGTCCATGCTGGTCAGCAGGATTTCACCGGCGCCCAGGCCTTCCATCTTCATCGCCCACTCCACCGCGTCCAGCCCGGTAGGTTTGCGCCCGCCGTGGGTGAAGATCTCCCAGCGCGGGGTTTCGCCCGGGCCGGAGACCTTCTTGGCGTCGATGGCAACCACGATGCACTGCGAGCCAAAGTGTTGCGCGGCTTCACCAACGAACTCGGGGTTGAATACCGCGGCAGTATTGATCGAGACCTTGTCCGCGCCGGCATTGAGCAGGTTGCGGATGTCTTGCACAGTGCGCACGCCACCGCCCACGGTCAGCGGAATAAACACCTGGCTGGCCATGCGCTCGACGGTATGCAATGTGGTGTCGCGGCCATCGACGCTGGCGGTAATGTCGAGAAAGGTAATCTCGTCGGCACCTTGCTCATCGTAGCGACGGGCGATTTCCACCGGGTCGCCGGCATCGCGGATATTCTCGAACTTGACGCCCTTGACCACGCGACCGTTGTCGACGTCCAGGCAAGGGATGATGCGTTTGGCCAGCGCCATGGTCAGTCCTCAGCCGTTGTAGGCGTCGCAGTAAGCCTGGGCTTGCGCAACGTCCAGGGTGCCTTCGTAAATCGCACGGCCAGTGATGGCGCCGATGATGCCAGGCGCCTTGGCGTCCAGCAGCGACTTGATGTCACCCAGGTTGTGAATGCCGCCGGAAGCGATCACCGGAATCTTCGTGGCCGCTGCCAGGGCTGCGGTGAACGGCACATTGCAGCCCTGCATCATGCCGTCTTTGGCGATATCGGTATAAACAATGGCGGACACGCCGTCGGCTTCGAACTGCTTGGCCAGGTCGATCACCTGCACGGTGCTGATCTCAGCCCAGCCGTCGGTAGCCACGAAGCCGTCTTTGGCATCCAGACCAACGATGACCTTGCCAGGGAACGCACGGCAGGCTTCGGCGACGAAGGCCGGGTCTTTCACGGCCTTGGTGCCGATGATCACGTAGCTCACGCCCGCTTTAACGTAGTGCTCGATGGTTTCCAGGGAGCGAATGCCGCCGCCGATCTGGATCGGCAGGTTCGGGTAGCGCTTGGCAATCGCGGTGACCACCTCACCATTGACCGGCTGGCCTTCGAAGGCACCGTTCAAGTCCACCAGATGCAAACGACGGCAGCCACCTTCCACCCATTTGGCGGCCATGCTCACCGGGTCGTCGGAGAACACCGTGGAATCTTCCATGCGGCCCTGGCGCAGGCGTACACAAGCGCCGTCCTTGAGATCGATAGCGGGGATAATCAGCATCTGGCAAACCTTATTCGATATTCAGCAATGCTTGGGAAATCAGGGCTTCTCAAGCGACCACAAGTCGCTTTCGATGCTTTCGAACCTTTCCTTAAGGAGCGTCTGCGTGTCGAAAATCGCCCTGTTGTAATAGTGCGGTGCCACTTCGGTGGTGAACAGCTCAAGAATCTCGGCGACCTCGAACGAGCCCAGCTTGAGCTCGAAGCGGTCTTCCATGAAACGCTTGATCTTGTCGGTTGCCTCACGCTCCTGCTCGGGCGTGAGGTTCAAGATCGGCGGCTTCGGTTTCCTGGCCATTTACCAGCGACCATCCCACGCGGCGAAGTTCTGCAGCAATTGCAGGCCATGGGTATGGCTCTTTTCCGGGTGGAATTGCACGGCAAAACGCGAACCTTCGGCCAGCGCTGCGGCGAAGTCGACACCATAGTGCCCGCCACCCACCACCTGGCGCGGGTTACCGGCAGCGATGTAGTAGCTGTGCACGAAGTAGAAACGCGCCATGTCCGGGATTTCGTGCCACAGCGGGTGGTCGACGGTGCGGCGCACCTCGTTCCAGCCCATGTGCGGGACCTTCAAATGCTCACCGTCTTCATGCAAGTCTTTGCCGAAGAACTTCACCTGGCCGGGAAACATACCGATGCAATCGACGCCGCCGTTCTCCTCACTGCTGTCGAGCAAGGCTTGCATGCCGACGCAGATACCGAGGAATGGACGATCCTGGCTGACCTCGCGCACCAGGCTGTCAAAGCCCAGGCGGCGGATTTCGGCCATGCAATCACGAATCGCACCGACGCCTGGGAACACCACTCTGTCGGCTTCGCGAATCACGTTGGCATCGCTGGTGATCAGCACCTTGCCGGCGCCTACGTGCTCGAGGGCCTTGGCCACCGAGTGCAGGTTGCCCATGCCGTAGTCGATAACCGCGACCGTCTGCATTACAGGACGCCCTTGGTCGACGGCATTTGCCCGCCCATGCGCTCATCGACTTCCACAGCCATGCGCAACGCGCGGCCGAAAGCCTTGAATACGGTTTCGATCTGGTGGTGGGTGTTGGTGCCGCGCAGGTTGTCGATATGCAGGCTGACCAGTGCGTGGTTGACGAAGCCCTGGAAGAATTCCTGGAACAGGTCCACATCAAAGCCACGGCCCACGTTGGCGCGGGTGTAGGGCACGTGCATCTGCAGGCCTGGGCGGCCGGAGAAGTCGATCACCACACGCGACAGCGCTTCATCCAGCGGAACATAGGCATGACCGTAGCGACGGATGCCTTTCTTGTCGCCGATGGCCTTGGCAAATGCCTGGCCGAGGGTTATGCCCACGTCTTCCACCATGTGGTGGTCGTCGATGTGCAGGTCGCCCTTGCCGACGATATCCAGGTCGATCAGCCCATGACGGGCGATCTGGTCCAGCATGTGCTCAAGAAAAGGGACACCGATATCAAATCGGGCCTTTCCGGTGCCATCCAGGTTGATCGAGGCTTTGATCTGGGTTTCCAGAGTGTCGCGCTCGACAGACGCCTTACGTTCGGCCATCACCAGCTCCGCAAAATCATTGGGCGAAAAAGGCAGCCATTATAGGGGCGCGGGCGCCAAACAGAAACATCGAAGGGGATAAGACTGACGGCGTGTCGGGGTTAGACATGTGCATACATGCATAACCAATGTGGGAGGGGGCTTGCTCCCGATAGCGGTAGATCAGTCAACAATGCACTGACTGATGCGCCGCCATCGGGAGCAAGCCCCCTCCCACAAGGGTTTTGCAGTGTTAGTGGAACAGTACTGCGGTCTTCTGCAGGGTCACCCACACACCCCACGCCAACGGAATACCCACCACCAGCCAGGCGGCGATCGCCAACGGCTTGCTGGCGGCGGAGGCCTTCCACTCCAGCACGGTGGACGCATCGGCACCCTTGTCATGCCCGAGCGCCTGTTCGGCGGCCAGTTCGGCATCGGTCATGAAGTACTTGTCGGCCACCGGGCGTACCAGCAGGTTGCAGATGAAACCCAGCACCAGCAGACCGGCAAGGATGTACAAGGTGATGTCATACGCCGCGGCGCGTTCAACGCCGATGCTCAGCTGATATTCACGCAGGTAGTTCACCAGTACCGGCCCCAACACGCCCGCAGCAGCCCAGGCGGTCAACAGGCGACCGTGAATAGCACCGACCATCTGGGTACCGAACAAGTCGGCCAGGTAAGCCGGGACCGTCGCAAAACCACCGCCGTACATCGACAGGATGATGCAGAACGCCGCCACGAACAGCGCCACGTTGCCCAGATGCCCCAGGTTCGGGATCAGCGCGTACAGGGCAAAGCCCAGGGCGAAGAACACAAAGTAGGTATTCTTACGTCCCAGGTAGTCGGAGAACGACGCCCAGAAGAACCGGCCACCGATGTTGAACAGGCTCAACAGGCCGGTAAAACCAGCGGCAATGGCTGCAATGGAGGCAAGCTGACCGGCATCCAGCTGGCCAAATGGCACATCGACACCCAGCAACTTGCCGCCGAACACTTCCTGCAACAGTGGCGAGGCCATGCCGAGGATACCGATACCGGCCGATACGTTCAGGCACAACACCAGCCATACCAGGCGGAATTGCGGGGTTTTCCAGGCGACATTCACATGCACGTGGCGATGAGTGATCATCGCATTGCTGGCTTTTTTCGCCGGCGCGGTCCAGCCCTCAGGCTTCCAGCCGGTCGGCGGAACGCGATACAGCAGTGCGCCACCGATCATGAACACGAAGTAAATCGCCGCCATGACCACAAAGCTCTGCCATACACCTACGCTGGTCGGCGAAGAGAAATGGCCCATCAGTGCCGCAGCCAGGGGCGCACCCACCATCGCGCCGCCGCCAAAGCCCATGATCGCCATGCCGGTAGCCATGCCGCGCTTGTCCGGGAACCACTTGATCAAGGTCGAAACGGGCGAGATATAGCCCAGGCCCAGGCCGATACCGCCAATGACACCGGAGCCGATCCACATCAGCCAGATCTGGTGGGTATAGATGCCCAGCGCCGAGATCAGCAGGCCACCGCACCAGCACAACGCCGAGACCACACCGGCCTTGCGTGGCCCGGCATGTTCGAGCCAGCCGCCCCAGATCGCGGCCGAGCAGCCCAGAAAGATGAAGAACAAGGTGTAGATCCAGCCCAGCATGGAGATGGGCCAGTCGCATTGGGACGAGAAGACCTGGGCGATAAAGCTCATGTCTGGCGCGCAGGCGACCGGTGCGGTGATACCCAGCGCTTTGGACAACGGCAGCCAAAACACCGAGAAGCCGTAGGCCATGCCGATGCACAGGTGGATGGCCAGGGCGGCCGGTGGAACCAGCCAGCGGTTGAACCCCGGCTTGGCGATGATGCGCTCCTTGGACAGGAACGCAGGCTGTGCGGCGGCGGTGCCGGCCACAGTGCTAGTGCTCATTGGTGTTTCCCCCAGTTATTGGTATGCGTCCGTCAGGCGCTCTCCTCCTCGGCCTTGCACGCAAAGCGTGGCCGTTTTTTTGAGTGAAGCTCCATTTAAAGCGCGACGATACGTCGCAGAAGGCGGACGAACGTGCAGAGATTAGCATCAGTGGATGACAGAAAAATCAAACTGCCACTACCTTTTTTGGATTATCTGTACTTTTCTGACGTCAAAATCCCATTTCCGAGCCCCTGGATACAATGTAACGATCCGTGAACTGACGCAGGCCGTCGGGCGTTATACTCTTCGGCTAAATTTTGAAATCGACATACAAGGACTCGCCCATGAAAGCGTTCGGCAAAATCCTGGGTCTGGTACTTCTCGGGCTGTTGCTGATCATTGTGGCGCTCGGCTTTGCCCTGACCCACCTCTTCGATCCCAACGACTACAAAGAAGAAATTCGCCAGATAGCCCGCGACAAGGCCCACATCGAGCTGACGCTCAATGGCGATATCGGCTGGAGCCTGTTCCCCTGGCTGGGCCTGGAGTTGCACGAGGCCAGCGTCGCGACCCTGACCGCACCGACTCAACCTTTCGCCGATTTGCAGATGCTGGGCCTGTCGGTACGCGTACTGCCGCTGCTGCGCCGCGAAGTGCAGATGAGCGATGTGCGTGTGGAGGGCCTGAACCTGCGCCTGAACCGCGACAAGCAGGGCCATGGCAACTGGGAAGACATCGGCAAGAACGTACCCGATGCGACTGCCGAGGCCCCCGCAGCCGCGCCTGCGCCAGTGGAACCGGTGGCTGAAACCAAGCCGGAGAAACCGCCACAACCGATCCGCCTGGACATCGACAGCCTGACCATCAACAACGCTCGCGTGGAATACACCGATGAACAGACCGGCAAGCAATTGAGTGCCGAGAGCATCCAGTTGAGCGCCGGGGCCATCCACGAGGGCGCCAGCATTCCGCTCAAACTCACCGCGTTCCTGGGCAGCAACCAGCCACTGATGCGCGTCAAGACCGAGCTGAACGGCAACTTGCGCATCCAGCGTGCCCTCAAGCGCTACCAGTTCGAAGACATGCGCCTGAGCGGCGAAGCCACCGGCGAGCCGCTGCAAGGCAAGACCGTGAGTTTCTCCACCCAGGGCCAATTGTTGGTGGATCTGGCGGCCAACGTCGCCGAATGGACCAACCTGAAACTGTCGGCCAACCAGTTGCGCGCCTTGGGCGAACTGAAGGTCAACGACCTGGACAAGACCCCGCAGGTCAGTGGTGCGTTGTCTGTGGCCCAGTTCGATCTGGCCAAGTTCCTTGAGAGCGTCGGCCACCCGCTGCCGGCCATGGCCCCAGGCAGCCTGAGCAAGGTCGAGCTGGTGAGTCGCCTCAAGGGCACGCCCACCAGCGTCGCCCTGGAAAACCTGAACCTGAAACTCGACGAAAGCACCTTCAGCGGCCGTGTCGCTGTCGATGATTTCGCCAAGCAGTCCCTGCGCGTACAGCTCAAGGCCGATACCTTCAATGCCGACAACTACTTGCCGGCCAAATCAGAAGCCGCCAAAGGCGCAACCGCCGCTCGCCAGGCCGAAGTGCAGAACAGCGAGGCCGGTGCGATGGCAGCCGGCGGCAACACGCCACTGCCGGACGCCCCGACCAAAGGCGCCTGGAGCACCGACAAGCTGCTGCCGCTGACCCGCCTGCGCAGCCTGGATATCGACGCCGACCTTGCGTTCGGCCAATTGACCCTGAGCCAGCTGCCGATCCAGAACGCGGCGCTGAAAGCCTCCGGCATCGACGGCCAGCTCAAGCTCGACACCCTGAGCGGCGGTCTCTACAACGGTACCTTCCAGGCCAATGGCACGCTCGATGTGCGCCAGGATCTCCCGCTTCTGGCCATGCAAACCCATATCAAGCAAGTACCGGTTGAGAAAATCCTGCAGGCCCAAGGGAAAAACCCGCCGGTCAAAGGCCAGGTCACCCTGGACAGCAACCTGACCGGGCGTGGCAACAGCCAGAAGGCGTTGATCGACAGCCTCAACGGCACCGCCAGCTTTGTGATCAATAACGGTGTGTTGCTCAACGCCAATATCGAGCAACAAGTCTGCACCGGTATCGCCCTGCTCAACCGCAAGACCCTGGCCAGCACGCCACCGGGTAAGGACACCCCCTTCCAGGAACTGCGCGGCAACCTGACGTTGCGTAACGGCGTGGCCAGCAACCCCGACCTGAAAGTGCGTATCCCAGGGCTGACGGTCAATGGCAACGGCGATGTCGACTTGCGCGTGCTGGGCATGGACTACCGCGTCGGCATCATTGTCGAAGGCGACAAGCGCGAGGTGCCGGACCCGGCCTGCCAGGTCGGCGCCAATTTCCAGGGTATTGAGGTGCCATTGCGCTGCCGTGGCCCGCTGGAGCTTGGCGCCAAGGCCTGCCGCCTGGACAAGGACGGCCTGGGCCAGGTCGCCCTCAAGGCTGCCGGCAATCGCCTGAACGAGAAGCTGGAAGAGAAGCTCGACAAGGTTAATCCCAAGCTCAAAGACGCACTGAAAGGCCTGTTCAACCGATGAGAAACGAGCAGTTTTCAGAGGCGGTGCTGGATTGGTACGACCGCCACGGCCGCCATGACCTGCCCTGGCAACAGGGCATCACCCCGTACCGGGTGTGGGTGTCGGAGATCATGCTGCAACAGACCCAGGTGAGCACTGTGCTCAATTACTTCGACCGGTTCATGGCATCCCTGCCGACGGTCGAAGCCCTGGCCGCCGCACCGGAAGACGAAGTGCTGCACCTGTGGACCGGCCTGGGCTACTACACCCGGGCGCGCAACCTGCAGAAGACCGCCAGGATCGTGGTGGCCGAATACGGCGGCGAATTCCCCCGCGACGTCGAAAAGCTCACCGAACTGCCGGGCATCGGCCTATCGACTGCCGGTGCGATAGCCAGCCTGAGCATGGGCCTGCGCGCGCCGATCCTCGATGGCAACGTCAAGCGCGTGCTGGCACGCTTTACCGCGCAGGAGGGCTACCCGGGCGAGCCAAAGGTGGCCAAACAACTGTGGGCCACCGCAGAGCGCTTTACACCCTTTGAGCGCGTCAACGCCTACACCCAGGCGATGATGGACATGGGCGCCACGCTCTGCACCCGCAGCAAGCCCAGTTGCTTGCTGTGCCCGCTGGAAAAAGGCTGCGAAGCCCACATGCTCGGCCTGGAGACGCGTTACCCGATCCCCAAGCCACGCAAGACCATCCCGCAAAAGCGCACGCTGATGCCCATGCTGGCGAACGCCGAGGGCGCGATCCTGCTTTACCGTCGCCCTTCCACGGGCCTGTGGGGCGGTTTGTGGAGCTTGCCCGAGCTGGATGACCTGAGCGACCTCGACCACCTCGCCAACCAGCACGCACTCGCGCTGGGCAAGCATCAGGAACTGCCGGGGCTGATCCACACCTTCAGCCACTTCCAACTGTCCATCGAACCCTGGCTGGTCCAGGTCGAGGAATCCGCCCATCACGTGGCCGAGGCCGACTGGCTTTGGTATAACCTCGCCACCCCGCCGCGCCTGGGCCTTGCCGCCCCGGTGAAAAAACTGCTGAAGCGCGCGGCCGACGTATTGAACGCAGGAGTTTCGTCATGACCCGCACCGTTATCTGCCGCAAGTACAAAGAAGAACTGCCAGCCCTGGAACGCCCTCCGTACCCAGGTGCCAAGGGCCAGGACATCTACGACCATGTCTCCGCCAAAGCCTGGGGTGACTGGCTGAAACACCAGACCCTGCTGATCAACGAAAAACGCCTGAACATGATGAACGCCGAAGACCGCAAATACCTGGCCGGTGAAATGGACAAGTTCTTTTCCGGCGAGGAATACGCCCAAGCCGAAGGCTACGTGCCACCTGCTCAATAATTGATCAAAAACCGGGGTCGACACGTAAGCGACGGTAATAATTAAATATTTTTTGAAAACTTGCTTGACGACCCCCTGAAAAACCCGTTTAATGCGCCCCGTTGCCCAGATAGCTCAGTCGGTAGAGCAGGGGATTGAAAATCCCCGTGTCGGCGGTTCGATTCCGTCTCTGGGCACCAAAATACCGAAAAACCCCAAGGAACAATGTTTCTTGGGGTTTTTTATTGCCTGCGATTTAATGGGCTCTGGATCACCCTGGACCCGGATGCCGAGCAGGAGCGCTTTGACTCAGGCAATCAGGATACCGGCACCGACCAAGTCAATCGGCAAAGCCGTCGAGGGAGTGAGCCTTCCAAGCGCCTGGATTTGAAATACTCTGTGGCGCCAGATAGTACGGATGCAAAAAATGCTCAAGGAAATATGTATGAAGTATTGCTGGATCGCACTTGCCCTGCTGCTTGGCGCCTGCGCAAGAACCCCTTCCCCAGAGCAACTGGCAGAACAGCAGCTATGGGAACAACAGTTGATAAGCCATATACAACTGTTCAAATTTTACCCGGCAAACGCCCAGGCGCAGGGGCTGGAAGGCCAGGTCAATATTGAATTCATCATCGATGCCCACGGCAACTTGTTGCGTCAGCGCGTCATCAGTCACTCAGGCTCTGAGCTTTTTGTTGCTGCCGTGCAGGTATCTCTTCCAGCAGCATCGCCAATGCCTGCTCCGCCTCCGTCAGTTCTCAAGGATGGTGAAGTCGAGGTGCGCGCACCCTTTGTGTTTTGCCTGACCCCATCCTGCGCGGGCTAAGCTAAGCCCCAGAGCGATTGAGGCTTGTTTTTCACTGGCTTCAATCGTTCACCCTTTACCCAATTCACAGCTGTAAGGTTTCTTTCATGACACGCCTCTTGCTCTGCTCGCTATTACTGCTGACTGCACTACTCAGTGGATGCGCCACGCAAATGGACGTAGCGATCAACGCGACACCCGATCCGGACTATCACTTCGACCGCCAGGCAACCGTACTGGTGACGTCTGTCGGGGGCAGCGACGAAAACGCACTCAATGCCCGGTACTACCTGCGCGACATGGTCAGCGCCATGAAGGACCAGGGCTTTCGCAATGTCTTTACCGACACCACGCTGCCCAAGAACCATGCACCGATCAAAATGACCATCACCCTTGATGTCGAAAGCAAGCAGGTCACTTACCGCTACACCGCTACCGAGTATGGCCAGGTAGCAAACAGCACCACCACACAGTGCAAGAAGAACAAGAAAAAGACCGATCAACTGACCTGCACCAGCACCCCGAACACCTCCTATGGCCCGGTAGGCACATCGGAACGCACCGGCTACACCACCCTCACCACCTTCCGGGCTACCGCTCGGGACGAGGCGAGCAGGCGCGCCGTGTACGTGCTTCGAGTATCGTCCTATAACGACGATTGCCAGGCGGCCAAGGTCGAAGCCTTCCTGGTGCAGCAGGGCCTGCAGAACCTGAACTTCCAGGACCGCGTGCAGCGCAATTACACGGTGACGATGCCTGAGGGGTATCGCTGCAAATAGCTTGCTCCCGTCCGGATACAGCTTGGGCACCCTGACCAAAGCCAACCGGACCTAGTTTCATTTGGGATATTTTTCACTTATCCGAACTGTTTTTTTGAGATAGTGTAGGGCCTCATCAGGCCCCTAACGCCTTCCCTACGGGCATCAAATCAGCCTGCTTTCGAGATAATCAAAATATCAATTGGAGATACTTTCCATATGCCCGAGTTTGCTCATCACGATCTGGAGCTATTGAACCCCTCGTTCGACTCGGGCCTGGTTGATGTTCTGAGCGAGCTGGAACACCTGCGCCGCCTGCAACTGGGTGGCGATACACCGCCTGCTGTTTTTTTCCAGTTGAAAGCCCTGTTTCATACGCTGGAAAGCCTGGGCTCTGCACGTATCGAGGGCAACCACACGACACTGGCCGACTACATCGAAAGCAAAGTCGAAGGGGCAGCCGAGGCTTCAGATCCGTTGCGGGAAATTGCGAATATCGAAAAGGCCATGGACTACGTCGAAAGCATCATGCAGACCGGCGCTGATCTCACGGAGTTTGCGATTCGAGAGCTTCACTCAATCACCGTCCAGGGACTGCAACGCGAAGGTGATCGTACGCCAGGTGCTTACCGCGAGTCCGGGGTCAGCATTGCCCAGTCCGATCACCTCCCGCCCGAGGCGGTGATGGTGCCAGGCTACATGCAAGAACTCGTCGCCTTTGTGAATAAGCAGGATGCCCCCAAGTACGATCTGATGAAAGTCGCGCTGGCCCACCACCGGTTTGGCTGGATCCACCCATTTGGCAACGGCAATGGCCGCGTCGTGCGCCTTCTGACGTACGCAATGTTGATGAAGTACGGCTTCAACGTGAGCGCTGGCGGCCGAGTCCTGAATCCGACGGCAGTCTTCTGTATCGACCGCGAAAAGTATTACTCGATGCTTTCCACCGCTGACACAGGCACCAAGGAAGGCCTTGAGGCTTGGTGTACGTATGTGCTGGCAGGCATTAGAGATGAATTAGAGAAAGTCAGCAGGCTGACGGACTACCGCTACCTGACCAGGCACATTCTTGCCCCCACCATTGCATTGGCGAAAGACCGCGCATGGATAACGCCTCTTGAAGAGAAAATTCTGAGCACGGCGATCCAACTGAAGGTGGTCAAGTCGGGCGATATCGCTGACGCTCTACCGACACTGTCCGCCGCCCAAAGAACCTATCAAATAAAAAAACTGGTCGACCAAGGGATGCTGCTTCCCATCAGTCCAGGCGCTCGGCAGTACACAATCGGGTTCTCAAATAATTATTTGATCAGAGGGGTTATCAAATCCCTGCGCGAAGAAGGCTTTATCCCTGAGCAGCTGGACAAACCTTATCCATGAGGAGGCCCGCCAAGTTGCCCCCTCACTTCAGCAAAAACACCATCAACGGATTGTCATTCAACCGCCCCGCAAAGCTTGGCGCCAATTGCTCCACCGGCGAGCCCTTCAACAGCGCAGTCTCCTTGCGCGACACAATCACCCAGGATGGCCGGGGCAGCTCACTCAGTTTCTCAAGCTGGTGACGCCCGACAAACAGTGGCTGCTCATCGTGATCCAGGTTCATCATGTAGCGCACCGCCCAGGTGTCCCGGGCCAGGTCGACAAACACCAAAGGGCCAGGCTGCGACTCACGCAGCGCCTCCACCTGGCTGACAAACCGTCGGGTGTCGAATTGCAGGTCCTTGGCCGGTTCTATCACCGCTACCAGCAGCAACCATTGCGCCGCCAGTGCGATCACGCTGAGCCATACCAGACGCAACGGCCGGCGCCAGGCAATCAACGCCGCGAGTTGCAACACCACCAACGCACCAATCATCAGCGGCAGGGAAATATCCGGCCAATAGCCCTGCTTGTGCCAGGCGTTCCGACACACAAACAACACAACCACGCACAACGCCGGTAACGCTGCGACAAGCCCTTCGTAACAACGGCGCACGCCCAACAGCCAACCTTGCGCCTGGAGCAGCCCATAGGCCGCAACAGCCGCAAACATCGGCACCATCGGCAAGATGTAATAAGCGCGCTTGAAGTGCGGCACCGATAACCCGAGCAGAATCATCAAGCCACACGCCCCGAGGCGCACCAGCAGTTGCAGCTGCCCGTCGACCCAGCGCTCCGGCCAGCGATGGCGTAGCGCGACCAGAGTGGCCAACGCCAGCGGCACCACCGGGAAGTAACGGTACAAACTCAGCTGGAAATAGAAATAGAACGGCTCACCGGACTCATCCAGGCGCCCGCCGACCTGCATCTTGAACACTTCATCAGCAAAGGCATCACCGCCACTCAACCGCGCAAGCTTCATCAGCAGCCACCAGCACACTGCTAGCAGCACCAGGCCGATAACGCCGTGGATCAGGACTTGCCGGACGCGCTCGCCCGGCCTGCCCAGCGCCCAATACACGCACACCACCCCACACACCTCGATCAACCCCAGCGGGCCACGAATGGCAAAGGCCAGGACGAACAACGGGAACACCGCCAATTGCCGCAGCCGCGACCCCAGGCGCTCGCCACTGTGCAGCAGATAGAAGCTGCCGACACACAGCAGCGCGATCATCTGGTCCAGGCAGACCGAGCGCGATTTTTCGAGCAACTGGGTGGTGAGCAGCGTCAGCAGCACCGTCAAAAATGCCCATGGGCGACTGAACGGCGCCAGCAGGCGGTACATCAGTGCGATCACACCGGCCGATGCAAGCGCGGTGGGCAGCACATTCGCCAGGTGGTTCGGCGCATCAAACCAGCGGGCGAATACAAAACTGAAGAAGGTCGCAGTGCCTGGGTAGTCCGCGTAAGGCTGACCGTAAGTGGTGGGGAAAAAACTGGCGCCGTGGCGAAACATTTCCTGCATGAACAACGCCCAACGCCCATCAAAGCCCTGGGGCTGCTGATCCCAGATCCCCAACGTGAACAACAACAGGGCGATCAGAAAGAGGCCCAAGGACTCCAGGCGAAAACGGTTGCGATGATCCATCGGGTGACCTGTCAGGTGGGAAGCGCTGGCGTATGGTGCCGAGCACTGCCCTGAATAGCGCCTGAACGAACCTGAACATTCACGCTTTTATAGACTTGCGGGCCACACCACTGCCGGGATCAGGCGAACGTAGACTAACTCGGCCACCAACTCGACGAGGGTTTGCAGGATCACCGCCGCCGCAGCCAACCCGCGCATGTCCTCCGGCAAGGCCAGCGCCAATGGCAATACCACCAGCGAGTTGCGCGTCGAAGCACTGAACGTCACCGCCCGTGCGCTTGGCGCAGGCAGCGCAAACAGTCGCGCAGCCAGGATCCCCATCAGCGGCGCCAGCAGTACGAAGCCCAGGTAGATCGCAAGCACTGGCAGCAACAGGTCGAAGTCGCGCATCACCGATGTGATTTGCGACCCGATCACCACGAACAGCACCAGGGCCATCGCCGGCACCGGCAACCAAGCCCACGCACTGCTCCATTTGTCGACCAGCCTTGATCGTCGCGCCAGGTAGGCCGTCAGCACAGCCAGCAGCAACGGCACCACGATCAACAACAGGAATGCCTCGATAAACGGGCCGATCTCAACCACCACACCCGAGTGTGCGCCCAGCATAAAACCCAGGTACACCGGCAGCAGTGCCAACTGCAGCAGCAACAGCAACGGTGTGGCCGCCAGCATCAACCGCGAATCGCCCTTGCCGATGTGGGTGAACACCACCACGTAATCAATACAGGGCGTCAACAACACCAGTAATGCCCCCACCAACAGCGCGGGATGCCCCAGCAGGCCACGGGTCAGCGCCCACACCAGCAATGGCACCAGAACAAAGTTGGCCAGCAACAACGCCGAGACAAAGCGGATATTGCCCAAACCCTGGCGCAGATCGAGGAAAGGAATCTGCAGGAACATCGCGTACATCAATACCGCGATGGCAGGCGTGATCAATACGCTCAAACCGTGAGCCACTAGAGGCGCGAACACACCACAGGCAGCGGCCAGCAGGATGGCGACAAAATAGAAGGGGATCTGGTTATGCTCAAGGGCATCGCGGGTCATGAAGACGCTCTGGCAGATGACAAAGGCATAGCCTATTGATCTATGGCCTGGCGGTCGAGCGCGATAAGCGACCAAACCCCGCCCGGATTTCCTTGGGATTTGCCCCAACCTGCGCTTCAATACTCCACCCCGATCCAGAACCCAAGGATGTTGAGCCCATGGCTTCGCCGAACAAGCAGCAAAAACGCGCCCAGCGGGCAAAGACCAAGGCCAAGCAAAACCGCACCCAGCGCGCCGTCGCGGCCAAGCCGGATGCGTTCGCCGGCGACGACAGCCGCATCGATCTTGAATCGGTGGACTTGACCGAACTGTTCGTCGAGATGCGCACCGCAGGCGAGATCAGCCAGCAGGCACTGTGCGCGGTATTCCTCGCACACCCGCTGTTGGCGCTGGTGCTGGAGCAGGAAGGCGAAGAGGAAGCGACCGACTTTATCCTGGCGGCGCTGATTGAATATCGGCAGTGGGCCACTGACAGCGATGACGAGGCCGCTGCGTTGGCGTGGATCGAATCGCCGCAGTTCCAGGCGGACTATGTAGCAGCATCCCAGGCGCTGACAGCCTCAACAGACTGACACATATCAAAATGTGGGAGGGGACTTGCTCCCTCCCACATTTGCACCACATTCCGTCAGTTGAGCACTGCTGCACCTGATTTCTGGGCCTTGTCGCAGCTCGCCACTACCAATACCACCTGCAAGCTCAGCATCTCAGTCGCTGACAACCTCAGCAGACTGACGCGTATCAAAATGTGGGAGGGGGCTTGCTCCCGATGGCAGAGTCTCAGTCGACATCTCAGTGACTGACACACTGCATCGAGAGCAAGCCCCCTCCCACATTTGCGTCACATTCCGTCAGTTGAGCACTGCTGCGCCTGATTTCCGGGCCTTGCCGCAGCTCGCCACTACCAATACCTCCTGCAAGCTCAGCATCTCAGTCGCTGACAACCTCAGCAGACTGACGCGTATCAAAATGTGGGAGGGGGCTTGCTCCCTCCCACATTTGCGTCACATTCCGTCAGTTGAGCACTGCTGCGCCTGATTTCTGGGCCTTGCCGCAGCTCGCCACTACCAATACCACCTGCAAGCTCAGCATCTCAGTCGCTGACAACCTCAGCAGACTGACGCGTATCAAAATGTGGGAGGGGGCTTGCTCCCGATGGCAGAGTCTCAGTCGACATCTCAGTGACTGACACACTGCATCGGGGGCAAGCCCCCTCCCACACTTGCATCACATTCCGTCAGTTGAGCACTGCTGCACCTGATTTCTGGGCCTTGCCGCAGCTCGCCACTACCAATACCTCCTGCAAGCTCAGCATCTCAGTCGCTGACAACCTCAGCAGACTGACGCGTATCAAAATGTGGGAGGGGGCTTGCTCCCGATGGCAGAGTCTCACTCGACATCTCAGTGACTGACACACCGCCATCGGGAGCAAGCCCCCTCCCACATTTGCACCACATTCCGTCAGTTGAGCACTGCTGCGCCTACCTTCTGGGCCTTGCGGCGGCTCGCCACGAACAACCCCGCCAGCACTACCAGCAAGCTCAGGATCCCGGTGGCGATGATCTCGACCCGGTGCGCTTCTTGGAACAGCATGATGGTCAAGGTGCCGACGATAAACACCATCACCGCGTAGGTCAGTCCAGGGAACAGCCACATTTTGAACACGATCTTCTCGCCCGCCGCCGCACGTTTTTGACGCATGCGCAGTTGCGACACAGCGATCACCAAGTACACCAGCAAGGCGATGGCGCCGGAGCTGG
Organism: Pseudomonas sp. HN8-3; assembly: GCF_020790195.1. Classification (NCBI taxonomy): domain Bacteria; kingdom Pseudomonadati; phylum Pseudomonadota; class Gammaproteobacteria; order Pseudomonadales; family Pseudomonadaceae; genus Pseudomonas; species Pseudomonas sp. HN8-3. The sequence continues at coordinate 357,348 of NZ_CP086206.1, read as the reverse complement.
CCAGCAGGAATTCGAACACGGCCGCCGGGGCCACGTAGTTGGCAAATACCGCGAGGAACGCCGCACCGGTGGACAGCAACACCGCCCAATAAGGCGTACCACTTTTGTTGGTGCGCTTGGCCACCGCTGGTGCATCACCGCGACGCCCGAGGGAGAACAACATACGCGAGGCGGTGTAGAGCGCCGAGTTGAGGCAACTGGTAACAGCCACCAGCACCACCAGGTCGACGATCAGCTTGGCATTCGGGATGCCCATGCGCTCAAGTACCGTCTGGTAGGAACCTACGGCGGCCAGGGTCGGATCGTTCCAAGGCACCAGCGACACGACAATGAAGATCGACAGCAGGTAGAACAAACCAATCCGCCAGATGACCGAGTTGGTGGCCTTGGTGATTTGCTGGCCGGGGTTCTTGGATTCCGCTGCAGCGATGGTCACGATCTCAGTGCCCATGAACGAGAACATGGTGGTCAGGATCGCTGCCAGAACCGCGCCCATCCCATTAGGCATAAAGCCCTGGGTATCGAACAGGTGCGAAACACCGCTGACCTGGCTGGTGGGCAAAAAGCCGAAAATCGCGGCCAGGCCGAGGATTACAAAGCCGACGATGGCCACGACTTTAATCAATGCAAACCAGAACTCGAACTCACCGTAGTTCTTCACGCTGAACAGGTTGGTTGCAGTCAGCAACAACGTAATGACCAGGGTAAACACCCAAATCGCCACGTCGGGGAACCAGGCGTGCAGGATAGTCGCCGCCGCGTTGGCTTCCAACGGAATCACCAGCACCCAGAACCACCAGTACAACCAACCAATGGTAAACCCAGCCCAGTGACCAATTGCGCGGTCGGCATAGGTAGAGAACGAACCGGTATCGGGTGACGCAACAGCCATCTCGGCCAGCATCCGCATCACCAGCACCACCAACGTACCGGCGGCCGCGTAGGCCAGCAGCACGGCGGGGCCGGCGGCAGCAATCGCATGGCCAGAGCCGACAAACAAACCTGCGCCGATTACGCCGGCAATCGACAGCATGGTGACATGCCGCGGCTTGAGCCCCTGTTCGAGGTCATTGGAGCTTTGAGTACTACTCATTGACACACCTTTGCGAGGAATTGCGAAAACGGGTTCGCCCGGCCTGCAGCCTTTCTCGTGAAAAGAATCCAACAGGGCGTTCTTTATTTTTTACGCAAGATTTGCGCCAAAATGTAACAGAGCCGCCATTGACGCGGGCTGTAGGACAATTCATCAGCGCTCGCAAGTCTTTGAGAATCATGGCATTCCGCTATAGCGTTACCGTGCGACTCACCTTCAAGCCAATCAGGCGCACCAAAAACACACATAAAAAGTACGTGACGCCCCATAAACGGGCTGATATGGACCGTTTGCCCGGTTAACCCTTCCAACACCCGGCCAAAGCTGGCACCATCGCGCCCTTTTTTACGCGAAGCCTGTGGATCTTTCGGGTTCAAACGTCTGTAGGTTGTTGATGGCGCGACACGCTACTGCGCCGATGCGACACACTGCCGCAGACCACCAGTTAACCGTCCGCAGCGCTGTTGGCTGTCATCCAAACGCTATGCTAGCTTGGCGCCTCGCCAGGAAGGCGGCCCAACAGCGAAGATCGCAACGAACACAATGAGGACCGCACATGGCCCAGGCCACGCCCGCGCTTGAAATCCGCAACTTGCACAAACGCTATGGTGAGCTTGAGGTACTCAAGGGTATCTCGCTGACCGCTCGCGACGGCGATGTGATCTCGATCCTGGGTTCCTCCGGTTCCGGCAAGTCCACCTTCCTGCGTTGCATCAACCTGCTGGAAAACCCGCATCAGGGCCAGATCCTGGTAGCCGGCGAAGAGCTCAAGCTCAAGGCCGCAAAAAACGGCGAGCTGATGGCCGCCGACGGCAAGCAGATCAACCGCCTGCGCAGCGAAATTGGTTTTGTGTTTCAAAACTTTAACCTGTGGCCGCACATGAGCATCCTCGACAACATCATCGAGGCCCCTCGTCGCGTGCTCGGCCAAAGCAAGGCTGAAGCAATAGAAGTGGCCGAGGCCTTGCTGGCCAAGGTCGGTATTGCCGACAAGCGTCACGCCTACCCTGCACAACTCTCCGGCGGCCAGCAACAACGGGCGGCGATCGCGCGCACCCTGGCGATGCAACCTAAAGTCATCCTGTTCGATGAACCCACGTCGGCGCTTGACCCGGAAATGGTTCAGGAAGTACTTAATGTGATCCGCGCACTGGCCGAAGAAGGCCGCACCATGCTGCTGGTCACCCACGAAATGGGCTTCGCCCGCCAGGTATCCAGCGAAGTGGTGTTTTTGCACCAGGGCCTGGTCGAAGAGCAAGGATCGCCACAGCAGGTGTTTGAAAACCCGCTTTCGGCGCGCTGCAAACAATTCATGTCCAGCAACCGCTAACGGAGCAACATGCATGCAGACCTATAAGAAATTCCTTCTAGCCGCGGCCGTCTCGATGGCGTTCAGCGCCACGGCCATGGCAGAAACCTTGAAAATGGGGATCGAAGCGGCTTACCCGCCCTTCAACAATAAAGACGCCAGCGGCAACGTAGTGGGCTTCGACAAGGACATCGGCGACGCCCTGTGCGCCAAGATGAAAGTCGAGAAGTGCGAAGTGTATGTGTCCGACTGGGACGGCATCATCCCGGCCTTGAACGCCAAGAAGTTCGACTTCCTGGTGTCTTCGCTGTCGATCACCGATGAGCGCAAGCAAGCGGTTGACTTCACCGACCCGTACTACTCGAACAAGCTGCAGTTCATTGCGCCCAAAGCCACGGCCGACTTCAAGACCGACGCCGCTTACCTGAAAGGCAAGGTGATCGGTGCACAGCGCGCAACGCTGGCCGGTACCTACCTGGAAGACAAGCTGCCAGACACCGAAGCCAAGCTCTACGACACCCAGGAAAACGCCTACCTCGACCTGACCTCCGGTCGCCTCGACGGCATCCTGGCTGACAAATACGTGCAGTACGAATGGCTCAAGAGCAAAGACGGTTCGGCCTATGAATTCAAAGGCGACCCGGTGGTAGAAAGCGACAAGATCGGTATCGCCGTGCGCAAAGGCGACCCATTGCGCGAGCGCCTGAACAAAGCCCTGGCAGAGATCAAGGCAGACGGCACCTACAAAAAGATCAACGACAAGTACTTCCCGTTCAGCATCGAATGATCTGAACGACCTGCCCGGCGCGCTCCTGGGAGCGCGTCGGCTTTTAGCAATGCCTGCCGCGATATGAAAACACCATGAATTTCGATCTCTACGGATTCGGCCCGGCCCTCGCCGCCGGCGCGCTGATGACCGTCAAACTGGCGCTCACGGCCCTGTGCCTGGGGCTGGTGCTCGGCCTTGCCGGCGCCTTGGCCAAGACTTCGCCGTACAAGCCGCTGCAATGGCTGGGCGGTGCGTATTCGACCATCGTTCGCGGTATTCCCGAATTACTGTGGGTGCTGCTGATTTACTTCGGCACCGTCAACCTGATGCGCGCCCTGGGTGAGTTTTTTGGCAACCCCGACCTGTCGCTGAGTGCCTTCGCCGCCGGCGTCATCGCCCTGGGCCTGTGCTTCGGCGCCTACGCCACCGAAGTGTTTCGCGGCGCGATCCTCGCCATTCCCAAGGGTCACCGCGAAGCCGGTGTGGCATTGGGGCTGTCGAAATTTCGGATTTTCACCCGGTTGATCATGCCGCAGATGTGGCGTATCGCCCTGCCGGGCCTGGGCAACCTGTTCATGATCCTGATGAAAGACACCGCACTGGTGTCGGTGATCGGCCTTGAAGAGATCATGCGCCACGCGCAGATCGGCGTGACCGTGACCAAGCAGCCATTCACCTTCTTCATGGTCGCGGCGTTCATGTACCTGGGCCTGACCGTACTGGCGATGACCAGCATGCACTTCCTGGAAAAACGCGCCGCCCGCGGCTTTGCAAGGAGCACCCAATGAGCGGCGACTACAGCTGGCTATCGCACTTTGACCTGGGCCTGAACTGGGCCGTGATCATCAAGTGGCTGCCGAAGTTGGCCCAGGGCGCCACCCTGACCCTGGAGCTGGTGGCAATCGCCGTGATCGCCGGCCTGCTGCTGGCGATTCCACTGGGTATCGCGCGCTCTTCGCGCCGCTGGTACGTGAGCGCCCTGCCCTATGGCTACATCTTCTTCTTCCGTGGCACGCCGTTGCTGGTGCAGTTGTTCCTAGTGTATTACGGCCTGGCGCAGTTCGATGCCGTGCGCAACAGCTTCATGTGGCCGTACCTGCGCGATCCGTTCTGGTGCGCCACGGCCACCATGACCTTGCACACCGCGGCCTATATCGCCGAGATCCTGCGCGGTGCAATCCAGGCCATTCCGCCGGGCGAGATCGAAGCAGCGCGGGCGTTGGGCATGTCCAAACCGAAAACGCTGTTCTACATCATCCTGCCACGCGCCTCGCGCATCGGCCTGCCGGCCTACAGCAACGAAGTGATCCTGATGCTCAAGGCCAGTGCCCTGGCGAGTACCGTGACCCTGCTGGAACTGACCGGCATGGCGCGCACCATCATTGCCCGCACTTACCTGCCGGTGGAGATTTTCTTCGCCGCGGGGTTGTTCTACCTGCTGATGGCTTACGTGCTGGTGCGCGGTTTCAAACTGCTGGAAAAGTGGCTGCGCGTCGATGCGTGCCAAGGACGTTGAGGCACGCTTCCAGGCACTGGATGCATTCCTGATCGAGTACCAAGGGCTGTGGCGACCACGGCCCTTTACTCAGTTGCAGTTGCCCTGGGAAACCGAGCATCTCGAGTTATCCCAGTGGCTGCGTCGGCGTTCGTTGGCCGAAGCTGAAGCCAGTCACAACCACCCCCACGACCTGCCTGCGCCTGCACCGTTTCCACAGCTGGCCGCTCAAGCACTGCGCCTGAGTGCTGTGGATAAGTTACCCGCCCACTCACTGGACCCCGCTCGCCACCGTTTGAATGTGGACGTGCCCGGGCGCAAGTGGCAACAGATCGAAGCCTTCGGCGCCGCACTGACTTTTGCCCAGACGCCTGCCCACTGGCTGGACTGGTGCGCCGGCAAAGGCCATCTTGGCCGCCGCCTGCTGCAACCCGGCCAACGGTTGACCTGCCTGGAATATGACCCGGCCCTGATTGCGTCCGGCCAAGCCCTGAGCGATCACCACGGCTTGCCCGCTGCCCATTGCCTGCAAGACGTGATGGCCGATGTAGCGATCGACCCCGAACACACACCTGTGGCCCTGCACGCCTGCGGCGACCTGCACGTGCGCCTGCTGCAACTGGCCAGCGCCGCTGGCTGCAAACAATTGGCGCTGGCGCCCTGCTGCTACAACCGCATCAATGCCGAGGGCTACCAGGCACTGTCCGGCGCCGGGCTCGCATCCCTGCTAACCCTGTCGATCGACGATCTGGGATTACCCCTGAGCGAAACCGTCACCGCCGGCAACCGCGTGCGCCAGCAACGGGACACCTCCATGGCGCGGCGCCTGGGCTTTGATCGACTACAGCGGCAACTGCGCGGCTGCGACGACTACCTGCCGACGCCCTCCCTGCCCACCAGTTGGCTGGATAAATCCTTCGCCGACTACTGCCGCGAGCTGGCAAACCTCAAGAATTTATCCACAGGTGAACAAGACTGGCCGGCGCTCGAAGCCCACGGCTGGCAGCGCCTGGCCGAAGTGCGAAACCTGGAGTTGGTAAGGGGTTTGTTTCGACGCCCACTGGAAATGTGGCTGGTGCTGGACCGCGCACTTTTTTTGAGCGAAAAGGGCTACAACGTCGAGGTCGGCACCTTCTGCGAACCAACGCTCACCCCACGCAACCTGATGGTGCTGGCCCAGCGCGAATGAGGTGCAAAATTCCCTCCACGCGCCCTGTGGATAACTCTGTTGATGGAATCTTTGCGGAAGCTGTAGCAATCGGCGTTGAACGCCAAAAGCGAGGCTGGTCATTTTTTGTTCATAAAATAAAACGCACACAAAACAGGCAGTTGCAGCGTGTTGAGAACGGCTGCACAAAATGGCTGTTTCGTGACAGCTGTTACCAACCGATTGTGCATAAGCATCAGACGTTAAACGTATAAAGCGGACTTTGCAGGGTGGTTTCTGGCGGTTTCAGCGTGCGGAGAACCTTGTTGGGCGTCGGATCGCTCAGATGCGCGGGGTACCTGGCCTGACGCCGAAGTGACGGCTTTTTACGCTGCCACGCCGTGTGGAAAACACGCTAATCGCAAGAAACCTTGGTTTTTGCAAAAATAGTCAGAATTCAGGGGTTTACAGAACCTTTCCAATCGCTATAATCGTCGCCCTAACACGCCGGTATAGCTCAGTTGGTAGAGCAACTGACTTGTAATCAGTAGGTCCCGGGTTCGACTCCTGGTGCCGGCACCATACAAAACGAAGCCTCCACAGAAATGTGGGGGCTTTGTTGTTTCTGGGGATCTATATTCCTCACCTCTGACGCCACCCTTTCAAAGCCTCTGAAATTGCGATGTGCTGTACCAGAAGTCCATTTTTTGAGCTTTATGCTAAATTATGAACTGGCAATAATTATGGCGTATCCATAAAAAGGGATAATTGCATGAGCAGCATATTTCAGCGCCCCGAATTGGCTGAATCGATGGCGAACCAGCTTCTGAACCCAGGCGTGCTTGATGAAGGCTTGCGCTCAGGCCTTTTTCTGTCTGGCCTGCGCCGCACGGGTAAAACGACTTTTCTGAGAAATGACCTGATCCCAGCCCTGGAAGCAGCAGGCGCCCTGGTGATCTACGTCGACCTCTGGAGTGACACGCTGGCCAACCCGGCAACGCTCGTACACAACGCGATCTACAAAACCTTGAAAGAACTACAAACCCCAGGCTCGTCGGCACTGGAGATGCTCAAGCGCGTCAGCAACGTCGACCTCGGCGCAGCAGGATTCAAGTTCGGTTTCAAGCTCGACAGCGTCGGTAACCCAGACGGCCCGACATTGGCTCAAGCCCTGACAGAGGTGGTCGACCAAGCGAAGACTGATCTGGTGCTGATCATCGACGAAGTGCAACACGCCATTTCCTCTGATGACGGGAATCAGCTGCTACTGGCACTCAAGGCTGCACGTGATGCGATCAATCCACGCCCTGATACGCCAGGATATTTCCTCTTTATTGGTACTGGCTCTCATAGGGCGCAAGTAAGTGAGCTAACCGCCAAACGCAATCAGGCATTTTCCGGCGCCACGTCAGCTGCGTATCCGCTGCTAAAAGGTGATTACGTCGAGTTTCTGCTCAATCGTCTTGCGATGACGGTAAAGAAAGAAAAGCTCCCCTCTCTCGAAGTTGCCATCGAGGCATTCAACACCTTGGGGAATAGACCTGAGGAAATGCTAAAGGCCCTGCGCCAACTCTTGCAGCAGGAGGGTGATCCCGACCTTTTCCTCCCCGTGATTGCAAGCACATTACGCTCGGCGGCAGCGAATATTGAGCTTGAAAAAGTCGAGCAACTGGGCAGCCTCGCTCAGGCGATTTTCAACAAAATCGCCGCAACCGAAGGGGATGCCCGCGGGATATTCTCTATTGATGCAGCCGCTGAGTATTCAAAAATGGTCGGCCGCGAGGTGCGGGTTGAAGAGATTCAACCGGTAGTAATTGCACTGGTGGCGGAGAACATCATCATGCGGCGCGGGCATGGAATTTACGCGATTACGGATCAGTTTGTTCAGGAGATTTGGTTGGAGGAGCGGGCGTTGATAGAGGGGAGTTAGGGAGCACTCAAAATAAATCTGTCACCTTTTTCGTCACCTTTTTCCTTCGGCATGGTCAATGCGCACAGTGATGGGTGGCAGGCGTTTGTCTGCGGGTGTCGATTGCCAAGCGGAAGCAAATAGAGTCTTGAAAATGGTCGTATTCGCCAGAGGCACAAGCACACCGTATTCACACGGAAAATGAACGGCAGTTCACCTTGAAATCATCCCGCTCATCGAGCCCCCCCCTAACCCACTACTTGATTTAGTGGATGAGCATCGGCATCTTTGCAAACATTAACGACTGGCCTTTTGCCAGGTCGACGAAAACCAGCTACTGAGGCTGGTAGGTGAGCTATGGAACGCTATTTAGACCCCGATAGGATTTTGTCAGGGGACAAAGACGAAAATTTCTATTTTTTTACAGAGTTCAGAGATCTGCTCGTTCTTCTGATCAACACGTCCTTCAGTAACTTACCAAGCCCTGTCAGGCTCGACAGGAACGGTCGTTTAAAATCGACAGCGGAGGTATTTGGTATTTTAAAAACCAAAGAACTTCACATCAATCACGTAGGTTTTCCCGGAGACTGGGAGGGTGAGGAAATAATAAAAATCCTAGAACACTTCGGTAGCATACGCTTCACCCAATGCCAATTTTACCTAAAAAAAATAGATTTACGGTCGCCCAGAATCTCATTTTTCGAATGTCGATTTAGTGCCACGCACGAGGTTCTCAATGTAAGACTACGCAAAGACCATAGCTATGATGACTGCATTTATCAAAACTGCATATTCGATGGAGATCTGCATTGCGGGATTGATGACGAGAAAGAAAGAACTATAATTCAACACCCTCTATTTTCAAAATGCACGTTCTCAAAAAATTTAAAATTAAGAAATGTAGAACTTGAGGGTTATTTATTTGACCCAGACCAACGGTACCCCACAACACTTCACAGCATTACTGCAACAAACTGCATTTTTCAATCTGGCACATATCTCAACATTAAAAATTTAATGGACGCAGCAGTTTTTCGCTCATGCATATTCAAAGGGAAATTTGAATTCAAACGGAACCGTATCGGAGCATTGATAATTAACAACTGCAACTTCGAAAAAGTTGCCGACTTCCATGGAAGTCTATTTCTACGTTTCAAAATAAACAAAAGTATCTTCAGCACATTTGCAGGATTTGAAAACTGTATCTTTGGTCAAACGCCGCTTGAAGAAAAAAAGGCAACAAAACTAGCGCGAGCCTCGCGAATAGTCGCAGACTTCAGCTATGTAACATTTCTTGAGCACTCAAGCTTTCGAAATGCTGTTTTTGTAACGGGATTAAATATAGAAAAAATAAATACAATTGAGCCGCCAAACTTTCACAACACCCAAGTCTCCTTCGAACACACAAACAGGGAGACATTCAGAATAATAAAGCATGCACTGGATGCTCATGGCTCTCATATAGAAGCAAACAAATACTTCGCTTTAGAAATGAAGAAATTTCAAAAAGAGTTAAGCACAAATTTTTGGGACAGCTTAATCTACAAAATAAACGGGCTCACGTCAGATTTTGGCCAAAGCTATCTACGTGCAACTTCGTGCATTATTATTCTTTCTATCACCTTCAGTTTATTGAGCCTAGGCCAAGAAAATAACATCCTGTACAAAATTTATCCTCCTGCGAATGACATTATCCGTTTCATCTCAAGCTTATTTAACGGCTTTGCATCTGGCTTTCTACCATTCAAACAATTCCTACGCACAGACATGGAATTTATTAGTCTAATATTTTACATAATGTTCGGTATTCTTATTTGGCAAACCATCATAGCAGTCAAGCGGCTTATCAAACGATAGTGCTTAATGAATAGCATATAAAATATATCTCCCGAGACCGTTGCCGAGCGCTTAACCATCAGTAAGCGCTTCATAAACCCGCACAAAAGCCACTACCTAATCTGCGATGCTATGCTCCCGATTCCGTTCCAGCGTTTGCTTTCGGCTCATCAGGAAAGGCAGCTAGTTGCTTGGGCCCCACTCGTTGACCGCTCGGACTTATCCCAAGAGATAGGCGCCGCTACTCTGCGACTCTTTAAGTATCAGCTTCTGGCCGAGGCTGTGTAGAAACGTTTTCTATCGGTGCGCCTAAGCGGAATGCCTAATCTATAAAATTCATAACCGGCCCTTCAATCTCATCTCTCAACACAGAGGGCACACAACCAATCCATTTTCCCGATTGCTCCCCAAGCCCCACCACGCTACCCTCCCTCCTGTCGCTGCCAATTCAGCGACCGGGCCTGAGAACCCGGCAAGATGCAGGCGCACCAAGCGCCCCCAAACCCGATTTGCAGGCGTTTTTTTCGTCCTACAATTCGTGCAATGGCGGCTGTGCGTGGGAGACCTTCGGGTCTGCCGGGTTCCTGTATCTCCGGTTTCTCAGCCTGCGCACAGCTGCCACCCATTCGCCTGAGAACGAACGTGGTAGCTCTCACTAGATACGGGAGTTCTACCAATGACCGCTCCAAATCCATCCGCGTTAACCACCCTCGGCGTCACCCCCTTTTCCTTTCACTCCGACCAACCTCTGTTCCGCGTCAACAGCGGTGTTTCCCTGCATGAAGCCTTGCATCACGTTTCTGACCTGCTCCACCTCGCCAAGCTGCTCGCGGAAGATGCGGCGATGACGCAGGACACGGACCGTTATGCCTGGGCGTCGCATTATTTGCAGGAGATGAGCAAGGCGGTGATTGATGATGTGGTGAAGGTGTTGGAGTCGCCAGGGAATGTTGAGCAATAAAGAAGTCGCGTGGTGCGCGGGCTGACGTCATCGCGGGCAAGCCCGGCTCCCACAGAGGAAAGCCCTGGCCTGAATAGGTCGGGGCTTTTTGCGAAAGACGAGCCAAAGGCAATATGGCACTTAGCCACTTATTCGATTGACACCCCCTCCCCACTCCTTTAAAAACCCCGCCTTGCTTGCGCTTTTATCGAGACATGGATGTTGTCCAACCCCCCGCTGTTCAAATACCGCCGCTATTGGCTGGCGGCCATCATCGTGTTGCTGGCGATTCTTGATCCTTTCGGCCTGGCCAGTTCCAGCGACAAGGCGTCGGCGCAGTGGCTCAATCGTATGTTCGCCAGTCACTACCCGAGCCTTGGGCAGCAGCGGGTGGCGGTGGTGTTGATTGATGATGCCTACCTGATGCGCAATAACAGTTCGTGGCCCATGCCGTATGGCGAGCAGAGCAAGTTGTTCAAGCGCTTGCTGGCGTACAAGCCTCGGGCGGTGTTTGTGGATCTGTTGTACAGCCACGACCACTCGTTGGGCGACCCGGCGCGGGGCAGTCAGTTGCTGGCGAATGTGTTTGAGCGTTATCAGCGCCAGGGCATCCCGCTGTGGTTGGCCAATACCGGGTTGACGCGCGCGGAGGCGGGCCAGGCCAATACGCTGGCGCCGTTCATGCAGGTGAGCCGGCCAGCGCTGGTGGTGTGGGAAGGGGTGGACGACAAGTACCCGCTGGCCATGCACACACAGGCAGGGCTTTTGGAAACCCCAGCGATGGCGCTGTACCGCGAGTTTTGTGCCACGCAACATTGCAAACAGCCGCCGGTGGATGCGCAAACCGCTGCGCAGCGCCAGCCCATTGCGGTGCAGTGGGGGCTGAAGTTGGCGGCGGAACAGGCGCGGATTGCCGATATCAGCCACTGCGCGCCCGCGCGACATTTTTTGCTGGATGGGGTGGCGCAGTTCTTTCAGGCCGTGTTCTGGAAGCTTGATGACTCGGCCCAGGCACGGTGCCCTTATACGCTGACGTTGTCGGCCAGTGACCTGGAGGTCAGCGACCCCGACGACCAGGCATTGATTGCAGAGTTGCTGCGCGACCGCCTGGTGCTGGTGGGCGCCAATATCGCGTCCACGGGGGATCTGGTTGAGTCGCCGGTACATGGCCAACTCCCCGGCGTGTACTTGCACGCCATGGCCCTGGATAACCTGATCAATTCAGGCATGGACTACGACCATGAACCGGCCGACTTCCCCCGCTTGCCCTTCAATTGGCTGGACCTGCTCGAGCTCGGGCTGCTGGCGTTGATTGCCGTGCTCAAGGCGCTGCACGCACGGCGCCTGGCGGGCCATCGCACCTGGAGCCGCTGGCGGCGCCAGGAAATCTGGTTTTTTACCTCGCCGTGCCCATCGTGGCTGTTGGTGATGTCGATGTTGGCGGCGGTCAGTGTGTTGCTGAGCCTCAATGACATCACTCCGGTCAACGTGCTGGGCATTGTATTGCTGTCGTTGGTGTTGTTCAGCGAGCGGATCGAAGCCTTCTTCGACCGCGACCGCTGAGTGTGCCGTTTTGTCATTTGACTCAAGGAATTCAAGGATGAACAGAAGTCTCATCGTTTTGCTCACCGCCCTCTTCACCCAGGGTGCCTGGGCGGAAACTCACAGTATCAAAGCGTTCCTGGCCGACCCAGTGACCGTACTGGACGAGCAAGGCAAGCAACAACGTGAGTTGGCGAAAAAGGATGCGCCCACCCAGCCCGTACCGGTGTTGCAGTACAACCAGGCGCTGGACCTGGTGCAGGTCGAGCTGGCGGGCCAGAAGGTCTGGCTGGACACCATGGACCTGCGCATCGAGCCGCCGCTGAACGTCGTCGACCTGCCCTGCCAGGGCCTGACCAAAAGCCAGGCCAAAGACAGCCGCAATAACTCCACCATTGGTTTTGGTGCCGGTTGCAATCAATAAAAGGAGAGGTGCGGTGAAGGGATATCTAGTCGCGGCCAGCCTATTGGCCAGTTCGGTGCTCAGCGGTTGCGCCACCTTGAAGGGCGCGGACCAGGCGTTCCTGAACCTGGTGGGGCCTTCGACCCAATCCCGGGTCCAGGGCCACTACGTGGACAACACTGACGTACGCCAGTATTACAAGCTCGACCCACAGCGCCAGAGCCAACAGCGCCTGAGCTACGACGGGCGGGCGGTGCCGGCTGCCGAAGCGCGTCAGCAGAATCTGGTGGATATCCCGATGCTGCAAGGCTACTTGCAGGGCATTGTCATGCGCTTGTCCAAGGGCTGGCCGGGGGAGTTGCCGCCGCTGCAGGTGAAGATCACTGACAGCTATGGGTTCGGGCCATCGGCAGACCCTTACGGCAACCTGTTCGTGCCGCTGGGTATGCTGGACAACGTCGCCAGCGAAGACGAAATCGCGGCGATGCTTGGCCATGAAATGAGCCACGTGTTGCTGCATCACCATGACCGCATGGCTGCCTTCCAGCAGCAGAAAGACATGTTCACCACCGTCGCCTCCACGGTCGCCTTGGCCACCATGGCTGCCGATACGGGCGTCGACCGCAGCTCCGGGACGATGAAACTGTTCAGTAAAGACCCGGCCGGCACGCAAAAGACCATCGGTAACACCGTGCTGTACACCGCACTGGCCAATACCTTTTCCGATCAGGTATGGAGCACCGCCTGGGGCCGCGGCCAGGAAGACCAGGCCGACTTGCTGGGCACTGACTTGATGATCCGCGCCGGTTACGCCCCGCGTGCCGCCACCCATAGTCTGGAGCGCCTCAACGACTTCCAGGGCAAGCAGAAACCCTTGCTCACGGGCTTCCTCACGGCGCGCAAGAATGCCATGCAGGATTCGTTGCAGCAGTTCAATCTCAACCAGTTCACCAAAGAGCTGGACGTGCTGGTCAAGGACGGCTTGACCACCGGCATCACCGCAACCACGCAATACTTCAACCGCTCGCACATGTCGGCGATGGACCGTGACACCGAGCTGCGCCAGTACTTGCAACGCGAATATCGCCAGGAACGCCGCGCTCGGGTCAACCCACAAAGCTGGTCGAAGATGAAGACTACGCCGCAAGTGGCGAAGGCCTTACAGGGTTATAAAGACGCGTACTTCGCCATCGATGCCCTGGAGAAAAACAAAGTGCCGGATGCTGAAGGGTTTATCCGCAAGGCCCTGGCATCACCGGTCAAGGACCAGCCGAGCATTCGGCGCACGGCCTATACCGTGCGCCTGGCCCAGGGCAAAAACAGCGAAGCGGTGAAAGAGTTGCAGGCGATCAAGGACTGGTCCCTGGCCGGCCCCTCCACCTATGACTTGATGATCAGCTACCACCTCAAGCGGGGTGATGGGCAATCGGCCCTGGCGATGATCGACAAGGCTGAACGCAATCTGGGCTCGGAGGAGCTGTTCATCACCGAAAAGCTGTTGGCCAACCAGCAACTGCAGAATGTGCAGCAGGTGCAAACGGTGTTGCGCAAGTGCGAGCAGTACCCGACACGCAAGGAAAACTGCAAGAAGCTCGCACCGGCCAAGGCCTAGGCGGCAACATTCGCACCTGGCATAAAAAAACCCCGAACCAGTCGGGGTTTTTTATTGCCTGGCATCAGGCACGACGCTCGATCAATTAGAAAACGTTGATCGGGTAGTCGGCGAACAGACGGATTTCGTTACCGCCTACGTTGTAGTTGCTGGCGTTGTTGGAAACGCGCAGCCACGAGGCGCGAGCACGCAGGCTCAGGTCTTTGGCTGGGCCGCTCTGTACGACGTACTTGAACTGGTTCCAGATTTCACGCTCGGTGCCATCGCCACGGCCGGTGCCGTCGTCGATGTTGGTGCCACGCACGTAGGCAATGTTGTAGGTCAGGCCCGGTACGCCGAAGGTGGCGAAATCGATGCCGTAACCTGCTTGCCAGGAACGCTCGTCCTTGCCGTTGAAGTCAGACCAGTAGGAGTTGGCCAGCAAGATGGTATTGCCGCCGTCGCCGATGCCGCCAGCGTTGCGGTAGCCGCCGTACAGGTAGCCAGTGTCGCCGGTGCTGCGCTGGTGAGCGAGGGTGAAGCTGTGCGCACCAACGGCCCAGGTCGCGCCCAGGCTCCAGATCTTGTTGTCGCGCGCGTCCGCATCACCTTGGTTTTCCAGGGCGAAACTGCGATCAAGCTTGGTTTTGTAGCCGTTGAAGTCAAACGTCAGCGATTGCTTCTCTGGCAGGGCCAGCACGTAGTTGACGTTGACGTATTGCTTTTTCAGCACGTCTTGCATGTCGGAGGCATACAGGGCAGCCGACAGGCTTTCGGTGAATTTGTAGCTACCGCCGATGTAGTTGATGCTCTTCAAGCGGCCACTGTCGCTGCCCTCGGCGCTCTTGCGAGCTTCCTTGGTGAAGTGACCGGCGTCCAGTTGCAGGCCGGCGATCTCTTTGGAAACAATCGAGGTGCCCTCATAGGTTTCCGAGAGCAAGCGCGAGTTATCGTACTGCAGGACCGGTACGGCCGGCATTTGCTGACCGTATTTGATCACGGTGTTGGAGATACGCGCCTTCACGGCCGCGCCGCCTTTGGCCAGGTCGTTGGCGGCTTCACCGCTGTCACCTTGCTTGAAGAAGTCGATACCGCCAGCGCCGCTGCGGCCTTTACCACCGTCCAGGCGGATAGCGTATTGGCCAATCACGTCCACACCCACACCCACGGTGCCTTGGGTGAAGCCGGACTCGAACTTGCCGATGAAGCCTTGGCCCCATTCAGCTTTGTCCTGCTTGCCGTTTTTGTAGTCACGGCTGATGTAGGCGTTACGTGCGGCGATGTTCAGGTGGCTATCTTCAACAAACCCCTTGGATTGCTCCTGGTCGTTTGCCATTGCTGTCGATGCGCTCAAAATCCCCAGAGCGATCAGACTCATCCGTTGCTTCAACATATTCTTATATTCCTTATTACGGGTTGAGTACGCGCTGTGACACCAGGCTCCATGTTGCTATTTCTGGTGTCGACCTTTGCCGCAAAAAGAAAGCCCGCGGACGACTGAACTGCCGCGGGCCTTTTTTTATTGGAGTAAGTCATGGCGGTGAGCCACAGGCGTTGGGCGCAATCCTATGCGGGCGTTGAACTATGTGTCAATTTCGTGAATCGTCTGTATTTAGGCGATATTCGTCTAAGGGGCGAGCTAAAGCACTACGCTGAAAACGATTGAATGACCTACGGCACCGATAAAAAACACATCAAGTAACAAATCTGCCAGCGACACGACAGGGAATAGATAACACGCGCAAATGCAAAGCATTACCATTCGCGCAAATTTCCTGCCCAACTTGTTGGATACACCCCCATGCCCACCCCTTGCCTGACGCCCATCGCCCTTGGGCTCTCCATGCTGCTGTCTGCCGGTTTTGCCTGCGCGACTACGGTATTGCCCGAGACCTCGATCAATGCCGAAGCGGATGAAGACGACCCACGGGTCAAAGAGACCAACACCGCCACGCGCACCGCGACCTCCGTACGCTATGTGCCCCAGGCGATCGACTCGGTAAAAACCGACAATCTGCGGTCCTACGGCACCAACGACCTGGGCCAGGCGTTAAGCGGTATTCCCAACGTCAGCAGCGGCGCCGACACACGCTTCGACAGCCTGCGCATACGCGGTTTCGACGCCAGCAATGACTTCTATCTGGACGGCATTCGCGACGACAGCCAGTACGTGCGCGACCTGCACAACATCGAGCGTATCGAAGTGCTCAAGGGCCCGGCCGCCGTGCTGTACGGGCGAGGTGGCCAGGGCGGTATCGTCAACCGCGTAAGCAAATTGCCCACGCCGGGCCATAAGTCGAGTATCGAAGCCCAAGGTGGCAGCAACGATTTGCGCAGCCTGTATGCCGACCTGAGCGCTGACCCGAGCGACACCATCAGCCTGCGTCTGAACATGGGCAACCAGGACAACAACAGCTTTCGCGATGGCGTCAGCGGCAACCGCCAGTTGTTTGCGCCGTCGATGAGCTGGCAGCTCACCCCCGACCTGAACTGGCTGGTGCAATACGAATACAGCCGCTACAACCGCACGCCGGACCGTGGCATTCCCGGGGTCAACGGGCGCCCGGCGGATGTGAGCCGCAGCACCACTTATTTCAATCACGGCGACTACATCGACGATAAATCCCAGTCACTGCGTTCCAAGCTCGCCTACGAGCTCAACGCCAACTGGCAACTGCGCCACACCCTCGGTGTGTTCAAGCTCGACAGCGATTTCGACAACACCTACCAGACCGGCTACGACGCGAAAACCAACAGCGTCAGCCGCCAACACTGGCAGCAGGACCTGACCACCCGCAATGTGTTCAACAACCTTGAGCTGGAGGGTGGTTTCGACACGTTTGGCCTGGAGCATCGCCTGCTCACCGGCATCGAGCTGGGCAGCCAGCGGCGCGACCCGAAGCTGTACTCGGCTCGGGATGCCAGGACGGTCCCCAGCCTGGACCTCAACCAACCCAATCGCCGCCTGAGCCACACAGGGAGCATGCGACTGTCGAGTTACAACCACACTGAAGTCGAAAGCAGCGCGCTGTACGTGCAGGATCAACTGCGCCTGAACGACCAGTGGCAACTTTTGGGCGGGCTGCGTTACGACCGCTTTGAAGTGGACACCACCAGCAAGGTGCTCAACACCCAGGAGAACGTGAAGAGCCACAGCACCAGCCCGCGCGTCGGCCTGGTGTGGACGCCGCTGGAGCATCATTCGTTCTATGCCTCGTGGAGCAAGACCTTCTCGCCAGCGGGCGGCGGCCTGATCGGTATCACGCCGAACGCCGCCGGGAACGTCAACGACCTTAGCCCGGAGCTGACCAAGCAGAAGGAAATCGGCGTGAAGAGCGACTGGTTCGACGACCGCCTGAGCACCACCCTCGCCGTGTACGAGCTGGAACTCTACAACCGCCGCACCAGCGACCCGCTGGACCGCACCATTACCCTGCTCACCGGCGAGCAACGCTCACGCGGCGTGGAGCTGACGGCTACCGGCAAGATCATCGACAACTGGTACGTACGCGGTGGTGTAGGCCTGCAGGACGCCAAGGTGGAGAAGGACAACAACGGCTTTGAAGGCAAACGTATCAGCGACGTGGCCAAGCGCAATGCCAGCGTGTTCATCACCTGGAAACCGGAAATGGGCTGGTACGCCGAAACCGGTTTGACCCTGGTGGGTGATCGCTACGCCGACAGCCTCAACACCGTGGTACTGCCGGGATACGGGCGCTGGGACGCGCTGGCCGGGTTCCGTCAGAAAGAGTGGGACGTGAGGGCGGCGCTGAACAATATTGCCGACAAAAATTACTACGCCTCGGCGACCAGTGCGGCGCAGATTCAACCAGGGGAGCCGCGTAGCCTGGTGGTCACCGGTACCTACAGTTTCTAATATTTCATCTGGCACACTGACTGCAGTGTGCCTTCACTTACTCATCAACTCGCATAACGCCTGCACTTCATCCTCCGTGAACAACCCCACCGGGTAGCGTTCTCTCATCACCCTGCGCAAGTCAGGCACCTGCCTGACCTGGCGCGAGCGGTTTGCCTTCAACCACAGCGCCAACGCATGGATCGCATCGCCGTTGACTCGCAAGGGGTGAAACGTGCGCATGTTCATCAGGTCGATATCGGCATTCATTTCAGCGCTCTCTCCTGCTGCGTGAGCGGCTAACTTACTCAAGGTTTGTGACAGAACTGCGCAGTCATCGCACAGATTCACTGTGCCGACAGCGATACAAGAGCTATGCCAATGTGCCGTTCGCCTTGGCATTCAGATACAAAAAAGCCCGCGACCTGGCTGGGTCGCGGGCTTGGCTGGAACACTGCGGTTGCGCAGCGCACACGCGCCCTCAAAGCACCGTTACAACTGCACTCAATTTCTGTGCGGTGCGGGCTGCTGTTGGGTCAGGCAATGAATATTGCCTCCCCCCAGTAACAGTTCGCGACCCGGCACCATCACCACTTCATGCTGCGGGAATAGGCTCTGCAGGATTTGTTTGGCCTGGTGGTCCAGCGGGTCATCGAAACTCGGCGCGATGATGCCGCCGTTGACGATCAGGAAGTTGACGTAGGACCCGGCCAACCGCACGCTCGGGTTACGTTCCTGGCTGCCGTCCACCGGGTCGACACCGGCGCATTCTTCCTCGGTGGCATACAGCGGTCCCGGGATCGGCATTTTATGCACGATGAACGCGCGCCCCTTGGCGTCGGTGCTGTTTTGCAGCACATCCATGGCTGCGTGGCAGCGCGAGTAGTTCGGATCTTGCGGGTCATCGGTCCAGGCCAGCAACACTTCGCCCGGGCGCACATAGCAGCAGAAGTTATCCACATGGCCATCGGTTTCGTCGTTGAACAGGCCATCCGGCAACCAGATGATCTTATCCACCGCGAGGTGATCAGCCAGTACAGCTTCAATGGCGGCACGATCCAGGTGCGGGTTGCGATTGCGGTTCAACAGGCACTCTTCGGTGGTGATCAGGGTGCCTTCGCCATCCACATGGATCGAACCCCCTTCAAGCACGAAGCCTTGGGTGCGATAGCGCGGCGCGCGCTCGATCTCGAGGATCTTGCCGCCTACCTGGGAGTCACGGTTCCACGGTGCATACAGGCCGCCGTCAAAACCACCCCAGGCATTGAAATCCCAATTCACGCCCCGCACTTCGCCGCTGTCGTTGATCACGAACGTGGGGCCCGTATCGCGGACCCAGGCATCGTCGGAAGACATTTCCACCAAGCGAATATTGGGTACATCCAGGCGCGCACGGGCGTTCTCGTACTGGCCGGCGGAAACCGCAACGGTCACGGGCTCGAAGCGGGCGATGGCCTTGGCCACAGCCACGTGGGCGGCCTGCGCAGGCTTGCCGCCCAGACGCCAGTTGTCGGGGCGCTCGGGCCAGATCATCCAGGTTTGGGTCTGTGGCGCCCATTCGGCAGGCATATGGAAGCCATCGGCGCGAGGTGTGCTGTGCAGGGTGGTCATGGCGTTCAAAACTCCGAATGGGGTGAAGACCGACTTGATATGGATAAAAATCGGCTTTGGAAGCACTTAACGATTATAGATCCCGAATATTACACAAAATAGCCGATAACAATCGATCTATCACAGCTGCTCATCCAGTACTTTCGACAACATGTCGACAAAGAAGTCCACGCTTTGCCGGGTGGTCACCATCGGCGGTTTGATCTTGAGAATATTCAGGTAGTCACCCGTAGGCTGCATGAAAATCCCCAATTCCCGAAGACGATCACATAACAGCGCCGTCTCTTGCGTCGCTGGTTCCAGGGTGTGTCGGTCACGCACCAGTTCCAGGCCCAGATAGAAGCCCGAACCGTGTACCGCTCCGACCAGCGGATGGCGGTCGATCAGCGCTTGCAGCCGAGCCTTGAAATGCCCGCCAACCACCTGGGCGTTTTCCCAGAGTTTCTCTTCTTCCATCACGTCCAGCACCGCCATGCCGATTTGACAACTGACCGGGCTGCCCCCCGATGACGAGAAGAAATAACCTTCGGCCTCCAGCGCCTCGGCAATTTCTCGACGGGTGATCACCGCCCCCAAAGGCTGGCCGTTGCCCATGCCTTTGGCCATGGTGATGATGTCGGGCACCACACCCTGCTCTTCAAAGCCCCAGAAGAAGTGGCCCATGCGGCCGTAACCTACCTGCACCTCATCGGCGATGCACACGCCCCCCTGGGCACGGACCAAGCCATACACCTGCTGTAAATAACCCGGCGGTAGAGAGATGCCCCCGGCATTGCCGTATACCGGTTCACAGATAAATCCGGCCAATTGGCGCTGGCTTGCGGCAATTTTCGCCAGGTTGTGTTCCACGCTTCGCACGTAGTCCGGTGCGCTGTCCGGCCCGCGGAATTCGCCGCGGTAGGTATTGGGTGCTGTCACCGGGTGCACCCAGTCCGGGCGGCTGCTCAATGCCTGGGGGTTATCGGCAATTGATGTGGACACGGCGTCTGCCGCCACTGACCAACCGTGGTACGCCTCCAGCACGCTGAGCATGTCGCGCCCACCGCTGTAGGCCCAGGCCAGGCGAATCGCCAGGTCATTGGCTTCGGTGCCGCTGTTGACCAGGAACACGCGGTCCATGCCCTTGGGCGCCAGCGCCAGCAACCGTTCGGAAAACTCGGCAATCGCAGCATAGTGAAACCGCGAGTTGGTGTTGAGCAGCGACCACTGCCGCGCTGCCACCGCGGCCATGCGCGGGTGACCATGGCCCAGCACGGCTACGTTGTTGAGCATGTCCAGGTAGGATCGGCCCTGCATGTCGATCAGGTGGTTGCGCCAGCCCCGCTCGATACGTGGCGGGTCCACGTAGTAATGCTTCTGGGAGCGGGCGAAGCTGGCATCACGCCGGGCCAGCAGAGCCTGCGGGTCCAGTTCCGGCTCGGCATCGCAGGCCAGCCCCAACAGCGCCGCCGGTGACGGGCACAACGCCTGCCAGGCCGAGGCTCGGGAGGGCGTACAGAACAGTGGCGGTTCAAGGTCGGCGCTGCATAACTGCACAGTCAACGGCGCGTGAACCTCCCCCATTACTTGCCCTTTCACCACCAACGCTCCAGGCGTGAGTGACGTTTTTAAGCCCCACACACGCAGGCTCAGCCTAGGGTCGTGCAAGCACAGCAAGCCATCGGCGCCTTCACGCAGCGTGCCTGCAAAGGGGGCTTGCAGCACGCTGCCGTGGGGCAGGTGCAGTTCGACATGGAGGGGCAAGGTCTGCGGCTCTACCGCGCTGTCGGCACAGGTACGCGACAAGCGGTATTGCCCATACCGGCTGGCCGCCAGCCCATGTACTGCCGCTGCTTCAGCCAGCAACCGCCGATCTATTCCCGGGGTTTCCCAATTACCGGCCTCCCAATGCGGGCTGAGTACGCCCAGGTCGATCAGCGCGAACTCGCGGCCCACCAGGCCCGGCAACAAGGGTGCAAAGTCATGGCTGGCAACCGGTGGCAACGTCTCGCCAACGCCAGTGAGAATCGCCGCTTGCATCAGCGCAAACGGCACCGCCGTCGCAACATGGAAAATTTCCCACTCGTGCTCAGCGTTTTTCTTTAAATACGTGTTATCCGGGTCCAGGCGTTGCTGCTGTTCACTGCTGAGCACCAGCACCGCCGCGCGTGCGACGATCAGCGGCCACAACACTTCCAGCTCTTCGCGCTGTAACGGCATCACCGCGTGACAGGCCTGGATTGCCGGCAGAATCGCAAACGGGTCACCGTGAGCGTGGTGCAACAGGGACGCGCAGGTTACCGACAGGTCAGCAATCCGCCAGGTGTGCACCAGATCGCCGAAATCAATCACGCCGTGGATACGCCAGCGCCGCTGGGCATCACGCTGGCACACCACATTGTCATCGGTGATGTCCAGATGTACCGCTTGCCACGGCAGGCGTGGTGCCAACGGTTGGACATACGCCTCGACCTGCGTGGCTACGTGCTCCAATACGGCGCGTTGCGGCAGGTCAGGCAAGGTTGCCAGCAGATGAGTGATCAACGCCTGCGCATGGCGCGGATCCCACTGCAGGGTGCGCGCAAGGCCCGGATGTTTGAAACCTTGCAGCGCGAGACTCATCTGCGCGCACAGCTCACCGAAGCCTGCGATCACATCGCGGCCCAGGTGCGGTAAATGCGTGAGGGGCTGGCCGTCGATGTACTCCAGTAGCCGCAGGTGCAGGGTGTGCCCGTCCACGTCTACCGTCAGCAGCTCACTACCATCCAACGCTTGAATCACCTTGGGCACGCGCAGATGGACATGTGCTTGCAGACTATTGAGGGCCGCGTGCTGGGCCTCGAGTTCAACGGCGGCGTAGTCACCGCGGCAGATTTTGAGAACAAAACGGCCCTGGGCGTTGTCAATCTTGTAGTTGAGGTCTTGTTGACTGCCCAACGCTTGCAGCACACCGCTCATCCCATAATGCCGCTCGAGCAGGCTTGCCGCCTGGTCGGGGCTTACTTGTGGGCAAGGTAAACTGGCGCGGTGGGTCAATGTGGCTAACGACATTGTGACGACCTTTGTTTTTTCAGACGTCTATATCGCCATTGTTCCGGGTCACAAGGCAACCCCCAGTAA
This sequence comes from Pseudomonas sp. HN8-3, assembly GCF_020790195.1. Taxonomy (NCBI): domain Bacteria; kingdom Pseudomonadati; phylum Pseudomonadota; class Gammaproteobacteria; order Pseudomonadales; family Pseudomonadaceae; genus Pseudomonas; species Pseudomonas sp. HN8-3. The sequence goes on along the minus strand of NZ_CP086206.1, from coordinate 334,748 downwards.
ACGCCGGACTTGCACCACCCGGCCCACACAACTCAAGCTATGCTTCATTCGCTTAATGTCCATCTAAGGAAAGGGCCCTCCGATATGCGCATTCTCGTTACTGGCGGCGCTGGCTTTATCGGCTCAGCCCTGATCCGCTATTTGATTCAAGATACCGAACATGAAGTGCTCAATCTGGACAAGCTCACCTATGCCGGCAACCTTGAATCGCTGACCAGCATCGCGTCCAACAGCCGCTATGAGTTTGTCCAGGCCGATATCATCGACCAGGCCGCCGTCAGCGCCGTACTCGCACGCTTTGAACCTGATGCGATCATGCACTTGGCGGCCGAGTCCCACGTTGACCGCTCCATTGACGGTCCGTCGGATTTTATCCAGACCAACATCGTTGGCACCTACAGCCTGCTGGAAGCCACACGGGCTTACTGGCAGAAGCTGGCAGAACCGGCCAAAAGCGCGTTCCGCTTCCACCACATTTCCACTGACGAAGTGTATGGCGACCTGCACGGCGTAGACGACCTCTTCACCGAAACCACGCCTTACGCGCCCAGCTCTCCCTACTCCGCGAGCAAGGCGGCATCCGACCACCTGGTACGCGCCTGGCAGCGTACATACGGCCTGCCGATACTGCTGACCAATTGCTCGAACAACTACGGGCCATTCCACTTCCCCGAAAAATTGATCCCGCTGGTTATTCTCAACGCCTTGGCGGGCAAGCCACTGCCTGTCTACGGCGACGGTTTGCAGGTACGTGACTGGCTGTTCGTCGAGGATCATGCCCGTGCACTGCTCAAAGTGGTCACCACTGGGGTGGTGGGCGAGACCTACAACATCGGTGGTCATAACGAGCAGAAGAACATCGACGTGGTACGTGGCATTTGCGGCCTGCTGGAAGAGCTGGCGCCGCAGCGCCCCGCCGGCGTGGAAAAATTCACTGACCTGATCACCTTCGTCAAGGATCGCCCTGGCCACGACCAGCGCTACGCCATCGACGCCAGCAAGATCGAACGCGAACTGGGCTGGGTCCCGGAAGAAACCTTTGAGACAGGACTGCGCAAAACCGTGCAGTGGTACCTCGATAACCTGGAATGGTGCCGCAGGGTCCAGGACGGTAGTTATCAGGGCGAACGATTGGGCAACACCGACTTGAAGGATCTAATCGCATGATGAAGGGCATCGTATTGGCTGGCGGCTCCGGCACCCGCTTGCACCCCATTACTCTGGGAGTGTCCAAACAGCTGTTGCCGGTGTACGACAAACCCATGATCTACTACCCGATATCCGTGCTGATGCTTGCCGGGATCAAGGACATCCTGGTGATCTCCACGCCGGTAGACTTGCCACAGTACCGAAACCTGCTGGGAGATGGCAGCCAGTTTGGCGTGCATTTCACCTATGCCGAACAGCCGTCTCCAGACGGGTTGGCTCAAGCATTTATCATTGGCGAAGAGTTCATCGGTGATGACGCCGTGTGCCTGATTCTGGGGGACAACATCTTCCACGGCCAACATTTTAGTGATCAATTACGCACTGCAGCCGAGCGTTCATCGGGCGCTACGGTATTCGGCTACTGGGTAAAAGACCCGGAGCGCTTCGGTGTGATTGATTTCGATAAAGAGGGCCGCGCCCTGTCCATCGAAGAAAAACCGGCGAAGCCCAAGTCACCCTATGCCGTCACCGGCCTGTATTTCTACGATAACGACGTGATCAAGATCGCCAAGGCCGTCAAGCCTTCGCCGCGCGGCGAGTTGGAAATCACCGACGTCAACAACGCCTATCTTCAGCGCGGCGACCTGCATGTAGAACGCTTCGGTCGCGGTTTTGCCTGGCTCGACACCGGCACCCATGACAGCCTACTGGAGGCCTCGACTTACGTGCAGACCATCGAGCACCGCCAGGGCTTGAAAGTGGCTTGCCTGGAAGAGATCGCCTACGAAAACGGCTGGATCGACCGCGACTATCTGCTGGAACGCGCCAAATACTTCGGCAAGACCGGCTATGGCCAGTACCTGTATTCCCTCGCCGGAGAGACCCAGTGAACGTAGTTGAAACCACACTACCCGGCGTGCTGATCCTTGAGCCAAAGGTATTCGGTGACGAGCGCGGTTTCTTCTACGAAAGCTTCAACGCCCGCGCTTTTGAAGCAGCTACCGGGCTCAAGCGTGATTTTGTGCAGGACAACCACTCGCGCTCGCAAAAAGGCGTACTGCGGGGCTTGCACTATCAGCTTGAGCACACTCAAGGCAAGCTGGTGCGTGTCACTCACGGCGAAGTGCTGGATGTAGCCGTCGACATCCGTCGCAGCTCCCCAAACTTCGGACACTGGGTGGGTGTACGCCTGTCGGCACAGAACCATCGTCAATTGTGGGTGCCGGAAGGTTTTGCGCATGGTTTCGTGGTGTTGAGCGACCACGCAGAGTTCCTGTACAAAACCACCGATTACTACCAGCCAAGCGCCGAGCGCAGCATTCTCTGGAATGACCCGACGCTGGCTATCGACTGGGAGCTGGTCGAGCCGCCGCAATTGTCTGCCAAAGACCAGGTCGGAAAACTGCTGATGGAAGCCGACCTGTTCCCATGAAAATATTAATCACCGGCCAACACGGCCAAGTCTCCCTGGAGCTGCAACAGCGGCTCCAGGGTCTTGGCGAACTCGTCATCCTGGGCCGCGACCAGCTTGACCTGGCCGACGCTGACCTCATCCGCCAACAGGTACGCGCCCACCGCCCTGGCCTGATCATCAACGCGGCAGCTCACACGGCCGTGGATCTGGCCGAGAGCGAACCGGACGCAGCCTTTGCGATCAACACCATCGCCCCCGGCATCCTCGCCGAGGAAGCCAAGGCCCTGAGTATCCCGCTGATTCACTACTCGACCGACTACGTGTTCGACGGCAGCAAACCTGCCCCGTACACCGAAAGCGACACGCCGAACCCATTGGGTGTCTACGGCCAGAGCAAGCTGGCGGGTGAGCAGGCGATTGCGGCAGCAGGTGGCGAGTACCTGATCTTGCGTACCAGCTGGGTCTATTCGGGCCATGGCAAGAATTTCCTGCTGACCATGCAGCGCCTGCTGCAGGAAAAAGCGCAGATGCGCATCGTCGCCGACCAGATCGGTGCGCCGACCTGGGCCGGGACCATCGCCAGCAGCACCCGCGCGCTGATTCAGCAGTGGCAGGCTGGCAAGGCCGGGGACTGGGGGGTTTACCACCTCACCGCACAAGGTGAGACCTCGTGGTTCGGCTTTGCCCAAGCCATTGGCGAGCAATTGCGGATCGAAGGCAAAGCCTGCGCCGAACTGGAGCCGATCCCTTCCAGTGCCTACCCCACCCCCGCCAAGCGCCCGCTGAACTCGCGCCTGGATTGCTCGCGTCTGCAACAGCAATGGCACGTCAGCCAGCCCCATTGGCAAGATGCATTGCACGAGTGTCTTGCCAAGCAGCACTAGGCATAATGCGCCTGTACCCACAGGCGCACACTCCCCATGACTCCACCCCTTCCGCGAAGACCCCGCTGGCGCAGCCTCGCCCTGCTGGCATTGTGCTTGGCACCGCTGCTGTGGCCGCTGGAGCATTTGGCCGAGCGCTACTACCGCAGCGAATTGGCCGGGCAAAACCGCCAGACTCTCGACCTGTATGTCGCCAACCTGTTGGGCACCTTGCATCGCTACGAAGTATTGCCGCAAATCCTCGGCGATTTGCCGGCCCTGCGCGTCGCCCTGGACGCACCTCACGTCAGTACCAACCTGGCCAATGCCAACCTGTTGCTCAAGGATGTCGCCGCCCAGGCGGGTGTGGAAGTGATGTACCTGATGGACACCACCGGCAAGACCCTTGCCGCTTCCAACTGGGACAAACAAGACAGCTTCGTCGGGCGCAATTTCTCCTTTCGGCCCTATTTCAGCGAAGCCATGGCCGGGCGCCTGGGTCGGTTTTTCGGCCTGGGCACCACCTCAGCCAAGCGCGGCTACTTCTTCGCCGCCGCGGTGCGTGACGGCGACACCATCATCGGCGTGCTGGTGGTCAAGGTCGACCTTGATCACACCGAAAGCCTGTGGGGCAATACCCCGGAACAACTGCTGGTCACCGACCACAACGGCGTGGTGATCCTCACCTCGCGCCCGCAATGGCGATTCCGCGCCACGCGGCCACTGACCGCCGAAGAGCGCCAGGCCATCATCGCCATACAGCCCTACCCCACCCGTGACCCGCAGCCGCTGAGCCTGAGCAGCAGCGCCTGGCTGCGCCAATCCACGGCCATCGCCGAAACCGGCTGGAATGTGGAAATCCTGGCGCCACGCTCGCTGATCAACCGTCCGGTGCGCACGGTTGTCGCCGTGGGCGGTGCCACGTTGTTGGTGCTGATGCTGTTGCTGGGATTGCTGATGCAGCGCCGTCGGCACTACCTGGAACGCATCGCTTTCGAAGCCAAGGCCCGCCGTGAGCTGGAAATGCGCGTGGCCGAGCGTACCAGCGACCTGGAGGGCCTGAACCGGCGCCTGAAACAGGAAGTGCTGGAACGCGAACACGCCCAGCAGGAACTGGTGCGCGCCCAGGACGACCTGGTCCAGGCCGGTAAACTCTCGGCCCTGGGCACCATGTCGGCGAGTATCAGCCATGAGCTGAACCAACCGCTGGCGGCGATTCGCAGCTATGCAGAAAACGCCGAAATCCTCCTCGACCATGAGCGCACCAGCGATGCCCGCGGCAACCTCAAACTGATCAGCGAGCTGACCGGGCGCATGGCCTCGATCATCGCCCATTTGCGTGCATTCGCTCGCCGTGATCGTCACGCACCGGAGAGCGTAGCCTTGCAACCGGCCCTGGACGACGCCCTGGCGTTGCTGGCCAAGCGGCGGCGCTCGATGGAAGTGGAATTGATCCGCGACCTGCCGGAGGCAACTCTGTGGGTGCAGGCCGGTGAAACCCGCCTGCGCCAGGTACTGGGTAACTTGCTGGCCAACGCCCTGGACGCCCTCACTGAAAAAGGCCCGCCGCGCAAACTCTGGCTGAGTGCCGAAACCACGCCCCAGGGCGTCAACCTGTACATTCGCGACAACGGCCCAGGCTTTTGCATGGAAGCCCTGGGCCGCGCCAGCGAGCCGTTCTACACCACCAAGACGCGCACCCAGGGCCTGGGCTTGGGCCTGGCAATCTGCGACACCCTGATGCGCGCCTTTGGTGGCGAACTGCTGTTCGCCAACCACAAGGAAGGCGGCGCGCTGTTAACCTTGAAATTGCGTGCCGGCTCGCCGGGCGTCAGTCTGCAACCGTCCGAGGACCGCAGTGTATGAGCATCGACAACCAGATTCAGGTGGTGTTGATCGACGACGATCCACACCTGCGTCAAGCCCTGTGCCAAACCCTGGACCTGGCCGGACTCAAAGTCCTGCCCCTGGGCGAAGCCACCGGCCTCACCGCACGCCTGTCCCGCGACTGGCCTGGCGTGGTGGTCAGCGACATCCGTATGCCCGGCATGGACGGCCTGGAGCTGCTGGCCGAACTGCATGGCCAGGACCCGGACCTGCCGGTGCTGCTGATCACCGGCCACGGCGACGTACCGTTGGCGGTGCAGGCGATGCGTGCCGGCGCGTATGACTTCCTCGAAAAACCCTTCGCCAGCGACGCACTGCTCGACAGCGTGCGCCGCGCCCTGGCCTTGCGTCGCCTGGTGCTGGACAACCGCAGCCTGCGCCTGGCTCTCAGCGATCGTCAGCAACTGAGCACGCGCCTGGTGGGGCACTCCCCGCAAATGTTGCGCCTGCGCGAGCAAATTGGCGCCTTGGCCGCGACCAAGGCCGATGTGCTGATCCTGGGCGAAACCGGTGCTGGCAAAGAAGTCGTCGCCCGCGCCCTGCATGACCTTTCAAGCCGCCGCAGTGGCCCATTTGTGGCGATCAACGCCGGGGCGCTGGCCGAATCGGTGGTAGAAAGCGAACTGTTCGGCCATGAGCCGGGGGCGTTCACCGGCGCGCAGAAACGCCGCATCGGCAAGTTCGAGTTCGCCAATGGCGGCACGCTGTTTCTCGATGAAATCGAAAGCATGAGCCTGGATGTGCAGGTCAAGTTGCTGCGCCTGTTGCAGGAGCGCGTGGTGGAGCGCTTGGGCGGCAATCAGCTGATTCCGCTGGATATCCGCATTATCGCCGCCACCAAGGAAGACCTGCGCCAAGCCGCCGACCAGGGCCGTTTCCGTGCCGACTTGTATTACCGCCTCAACGTCGCACCGCTACGCATCCCGCCTCTGCGCGAGCGTGGTGAAGATGCATTGATGCTGTTCCAGCACTTCGCCGACGAGGCCAGCAGCCGCCACGGCCTGCCCCTGCATGAGCTGCAACCGGGCCAACGCGCGCTGTTATTGCGCCACAGCTGGCCGGGCAATGTGCGGGAACTGCAAAACGCCGCTGAGCGTTTCGCCCTGGGCCTGGAGTTGGCGCTCGATAGCGCCCAAGACAATCCCGCCGCGGGCGTGCTGACGTCCACGCCCGGCGGCTTGAGCGAGCAAGTCGAGCAGTTCGAAAAAAGCTTGATCGCCGCCGAACTCACCCGCCCTCACAGCTCCGTGCGCAGCCTCGCCGAAGCGTTGGGCGTGCCGCGCAAGACCTTGCACGACAAGTTACGCAAACACGGTCTGAACTTCGCCGACAGCACCAGCCAAAGCGCCGACGACGAATGAATCCGCCTACCACCAAGAGACCGCTATGAGCCGCGACAGCCGTTACCTGGAAGCCGTCCTTCACCACGACATTCCCCTCACCCGGGAGATGGGTCTCAAGGTGCTCGGCTGGCGACACGACCAACTGCAGTTGCACCTGCCCTTGCAAGCCAATATCAACCACAAAAGCACCATGTTCGGTGGCAGCCTCTACTGTGGCGCCGTACTGGCAGGCTGGGGTTGGCTGCACCTGAAGCTGCGCGAAGCGGGGATAGAAGACGGTCATATCGTGATTCAGGAAGGGCAGATCAGCTATCCGCTGCCGGTGACGCAGGATGCAACGGCGATTTGCGCGGCGCCGGAAGAAAAAGTGTGGAAGCGTTTCTTGGCGACGTACAAGCGTTATGGACGGGCGCGGTTGGCGCTGCAGACATGGATTGTGAATGAAGGCAGTGAGGAGCGTGCAGTGGCCTTTACCGGCCAGTACGTCCTGCACCGCTAGCAGCCATTACATAAAATAAAAGTGGGAGCTGGCTTGCCTGCGATAGCGGTGGATCAGCCAATACCTGTATGACTGACACTCCGTCATCGCGGGCAAGCGATGCTCCCACATTTTGCTCTGCAGTGATCTTAAGATCTGGCCAGGGTCAACAGGCGCTCACGCCATGCGGCCTTGGCTGGCAGCGCCAGAAAGAACGGGTTCAATAGCGATTCCCGCGCCGGGTAGCTGAACGGCTGACCGTTCAACTCCAATACTTCACCTCCTGCGCCTTCCAGTACGCCCTGTGCCGCAGCGGTATCCCACTGTGAGGTCGGTGCCAGGCGCGGATAGCAGTCAGCACTGCCTTCGGCCAGCAGGCAAAACTTCAACGAGCTGCCGATATTCGCCAGCTTCAGCGCGCCCAAACCTTCGCTCAAGCCATCCAGCAGGCGTTCCTGCTCAGGGCTGGTATGCCGACGACTGGCGACCACAGTAAAGGCTTCGCCCACGGCCGGGGTCTGGCGTACCTGGATCTGCTTGGGTGCGGCCTTCACATCTGAACGCCATGCCCCAAGGCCCGCGCCACCGAAGTAGCAACGGCCAGTGGTCGGCATCGACACTACGCCGAACACCACGCGGCCCTGTTCGATCAAGGCAATATTGACAGTGAATTCTTCGCTGCCGGAAATGAATTCCTTGGTGCCATCCAATGGGTCCACCAGCCACCAGCGCTGCCACTGGGCACGCACGCTCAGATCGATATCGGCGTCTTCTTCGGAGAGTACCGGAATACTCGGATCGAGCGCGGTCAGGCCCGCGAGAATCAGATGGTGAGCGGCCAGATCGGCAGCCGTCACCGGCGAATCATCCGCTTTGGAGGTCACGGCTACATTGGCGCGCCAGTAGGGCAGGATAGCTTCGCCGGCCTGGCGGGCCAGCTCAATCACGGGGGCGATAAACGGGTGGCCTAAAAACAGTTCGCTCATGCGTTGAACGCTCCACGCTGGGTCAACAGATCGCGTACCAGGTACAGCGCGGCAAGTGCTCGGCCCTCGCTGAATTGCTCGTTTTGCGCAAGCGCAGAAAGCTCCCGCAGGTTGACCCTGTCCACGCGCATCGGCTCAGGCTCATCGCCCTCCAGGCGCTCTTCGTAAAGGTCGGTGGCCAGTACTACCTGAATTTTCTGGCTCATATAGCCCGGCGATAACGACAGCTCGGTGATGTGCTCCAACTGCCGTGCGCCATAGCCAGCTTCTTCCTTGAGCTCGCGGTCCGCCGCCGCCAGCACGTCCTCGCCGGGCTCGATCAAACCTTTGGGCAAGGACAATTCATATTCGTCAGTGCCACCGCAGTATTCTTCGACCAGCAATGCATGATCCTCGTCGATCATCGCCACAATCATCACCGCGCCGTAGCCCGCGCCGCGCCCCACCAGGCGCTCGTAGGTCCGTTCAACGCCATTGGAAAAGCGCAACTGCACTTCCTCCACGCGGAACAAACGGCTACTGGCGACTATTTCGCGGGCGAGGACGGTGGGTTTCTGGCGCATAAGCGGCTCCTTGGCGTGATCGGGTTACTATACCGTGGCTTTTCCGATTGTCTGTGTCGGATATCTTTACTTACATGAGAACGCACCATGCCCTCTTTGCCCTGGCACGCCATCGACACCGTCCTGCTGGACATGGACGGCACCCTGCTCGACCTGCATTACGACAACCATTTCTGGATGGAACACCTGCCCCACCGCTACGCCGAACTGCACGGCGTGAGCCGGGCCATGGCCGAAATGGAGTTGCAGCCGTTGTTTGAGCGTAACGCCGGACAGTTGCAATGGTATTGCCTGGATTTCTGGAGCACTGAACTGGCGATCCCGGTGCGCGAACTCAAGTTGGAAACCGCCCACCTGATCGCCCTGCGCCCGGATGCCGATACCTTTCTGAAGGCGATCAAACAGGCCGGCAAGCGCGTGATCATGATCACCAACGCTCATCGTGATTCGCTGTCATTGAAGTTGGAACGCATTGAACTGGCGCCGTATTTCGAGCGATTGATCAGCTCCCATGACTACGGTTTTCCCAAGGAAAACCCACAGTTCTGGGAAGCGTTGCAAGCCGATATCCACTTTGACCCGGCCCGTAGTCTGTTTATCGATGACACCTTGCCGATCCTGCGCAGTGCCCGGGATTTCGGCGTGGGGCATTTGCTGGCAGTCAAAGAGCCTGATAGCAAGAAAGGCCCGAAGGACACCGCAGAGTTTGCGGCAGTAGAGGATTACCGCGATCTCATTGTCGGGCTCTGAACCCATGTGGGAGGGGGCTTGCTCCCGATGGCGGTGTATCAGCCAAGTATCAGGTGCTGAACCACCGCCATCGGGAGCAAGCCCCCTCCCACATTTTGTCCTGCGTATTACTCAGGGATACGCAGTGTCTGGCCTGGATAGATTTTGTCCGGGTGCGACAGCAGCGGCTTGTTAGCCTGGAAAATCTTGTCGTACTTATTCGCGTCGCCATAAACCGTTTTAGAGATTGCGCTGAGAGTGTCACCGCTTTTCACAACAACAAAGCGTGAAGCCACGACTACTGGACCAGTTACAGTGATCTGGTCGTCTACGCTTGCCACGCCAGCAATGTTACCCAGCGCCAAAAGGATCTTTTCTTTCTCTTCCTGGCTCGCCACTTCACCAGTCACAGTGACCTTGTCGCCATCCACCGTAGTCTGCACGTTTGGATTACCCAGGCCCACCTTGCTCACATGCTCCTTCAGCTGCTCACTCGCATTCGCATTACCCGGCGTCAACAGGTCGACAATCTTTTCGCCGGCTTCTTTGATAAAGCTAAAAATACTCATGGTGCGCTCTCCTTGGGATTTAATTTCCAGATGCCCAAGACTAGACCAGTCCAGCAGACTTGGGTTCCAAACCGGCTAAAGACTCAAAAGTATCCAGATCCGCCGTCCCTGGAATAAGCCCCCGGCGAAATGGGCGGGAACCTTGATCGACGCCATCTATCAATACATCAATACTGGCAATTAGACGCGACCCTTTGTCGCGCCTAGTCTGAACACTGATCAATCCGTCGGTGGTACTGCCCCATGAACGCCAAGCGCCCAACCTGCGCGGCGCCCGCCCTTGAAACGCCCGCGCCCGCCGCCAGCCAGAGCTACCAATACTGCAATCTTGAACACACTGAAGTCGGCAGCACTGCGTTGGCCGAAGAGGTGGCGTTGGCCATTGCCTATAACGACATCAGCCAGGCAGTCATGCTGGTCACACCAACCGACCTGGAAGATTTTATCGTCGGCTTCAGCCTCGGCAGCGGCATTATTGCCGACGTTAGCGACATTTATGATCTAAAAATCAGCGGCGCGGGCTCCGCTCAGTATGCTCAGGTACAGATTTCCAGCCGGGCCTTCTGGAACCTCAAGCAGCAGCGCCGCCAATTGGCGGGCACCAGCGGCTGCGGCCTGTGCGGTGTAGAAGCGGTTGAACAGGCCCTGCCCGACCTTCAAGTGCTGCCCGGCGCGCCCTTGCCGCCAGCGCAATGGCTCGACGGCCTGCGCCAGCGCATCAGTGCGTTCCAACCGTTGGGCCAGTACAGCGGAGCAGTGCACGCGGCGGTGTTTATGAACGATCAAGGCGAATTGCTGTTGGGCCGTGAAGACATCGGCCGGCATAACGCCTTGGATAAATTGATCGGCGCGTTGATCCGCCAAAAGATTCAGACCGACGGCGGCCTGGCGATTGTTACCAGCCGCTGCAGCCTTGAATTGATCCAGAAAGTCTTGCGTGCAGGCATCCAGACCCTGGTCAGCCTGTCGTCGCCCACCGGCCTGGCCTTGCAATGGGCACGCCGGCACAACCTCAATCTCATCCACCTGCCGCAGAAAAGCGCGCCACGGGTCTACAGCCCAGCGATGGAGCACCAGCCATGAGCCTTCACCACCAAGCCGACCAAACCCCAACTCCGCGCTACAAGCCTTATAAAGGCCCGGCCGGCGGCTGGGGCGCCCTGATCAGCGTGGCACAAGCCTGGCTGACCAGCGATAACGCGCTTAAAAACCTGCGCATGATGCTCAAGACCAACCAGAACGGCGGCTTCGACTGCCCGGGCTGCGCCTGGGGCGACTCGCCGGAAAGCGGCATGGTCAAGTTCTGCGAAAACGGCGCCAAGGCGGTCAACTGGGAAGCCACCAAGCGCCGCGTCGATGCAGCCTTCTTCGCCAAGCACAGCGTCACGGCATTGCTGGAGCAAAGCGACTATTGGCTGGAATACCAGGGCCGCCTGACCGAGCCGATGCGCTATGACGCACAAACCGACCGCTACACCCCCATCAGCTGGAATGCGGCATTTGACCTGGTCGGCAAGCACCTCAACGCCTTGCCCAGCCCGAACATGGCCGAGTTCTACACCTCGGGTCGCGCCAGCAACGAAGCCGCCTACCTGTATCAGTTGTTTGTGCGCGCCTACGGCACCAACAATTTCCCGGACTGCTCGAACATGTGCCACGAAGCCAGCGGCGTAGCCCTGGCACAAAGTGTGGGCGTGGGCAAAGGCACCGTGACCTTTGACGACTTCGAACATGCCGACGCTATTTTCGTCTGGGGCCAGAACCCCGGCACCAACCACCCGCGCATGCTTGAACCGTTGCGCGAAGCGGTGAAGCGCGGCGCCCAGGTGGTGTGCATCAACCCCCTGAAAGAGCGCGGCCTGGAGCGCTTCCAGCACCCGCAACATCCGCTCGAAATGCTCACTAACGGCGACAAGCCGACCAACACTGCCTACTTCCGCCCGGCCCTGGGCGGCGACATGGCGATCCTGCGCGGCATGGCCAAGTTCCTGCTGCTGTGGGAACGCCAAGCACTTGCCGAAGGCAAGGAAGCGGTATTCGACCATGACTTTCTCAATGAGCACACCGCCAACGTACTGGAGTATCTGGGCCAGATCGACGACACCTCATGGGAAGAAATCGTCGAGCAATCCGGCCTGACCCTGGTCGAGATCGAGCAAGCGGCGCGCATGTACGCCAAAGGCAAGAACGTGATCATGTGCTGGGCAATGGGGATTACCCAGCACCGTCACTCGGTGCCGACCATCCAGGAAATCGCCAACCTGATGCTACTGCGTGGCAATATCGGCCGCCCTGGTGCCGGCCTGTGCCCCGTGCGCGGTCACAGCAACGTGCAGGGCGATCGAACCATGGGCATCAACGAGCGCCCACCGGTGGCGTTCCTTGACGCGCTGGAGCGTCGTTTCCAGTTTCAGGTGCCGCGAAACAATGGTCACAACGTGGTGGAAGCGATTCACGCCATGCTCGAAGGCCGCTCCAAGGTGTTTATCGGCCTGGGCGGCAACTTCGCCCAAGCCACGCCTGACAGCCCGCGTACCTTCGAAGCCCTGCGCAATTGCGACCTCACCGTGCAAATCAGCACCAAGCTCAACCGCAGCCACCTGATGCACGGTAAAGACGCACTGATCCTGCCGTGCCTGGGCCGTACTGATATCGACATCCAGGCCGACGGCCCGCAAGCGGTGACGGTGGAAGATTCGTTCAGCATGGTCCATGGCTCCAATGGCCAACTGCAACCGCTGTCGGCGCTGATGAAATCCGAGCCCGCGATCCTGGCCGGAATTGCCGCCGCCACCCTGGGCAGCACACCGGTGGACTGGAACTGGCTGGTAGCCGACTACGGGCGCATCCGCGACCTGATCGCCGACACCATCCCGGGCTTCAAGGATTTCAACGAACGCATCAAGCACCCAGGTGGTTTTTACCTTGGCAACTCGGCCGGTGCACGTCGCTGGAACACGCCGTCGGGCCGCGCCAATTTCCGCCCTAACATCCTGCCCAAAGACCTGATCCACGAACGCACCCACGCCACGGGCCGGGTACCAGACCTGATCATGCAGTCGATGCGCTCCCACGATCAGTACAACACCACTATTTACGGCCTGGACGACCGTTACCGTGGCGTCAAGGGCCAGCGTGACGTGCTGTTCGTCAACGAAGCCGACATCATCCGCCTGGGCTTCAAGCCAGGGCAGAAGGCCGACATTGTGTCGCTGTGGGAGGACGGCCGTGAGCGCCGGGTGAAGGGCTTTACCTTACTGGCGTTTGATATACCGGCCGGACAGGCGGCGGCGTACTACCCGGAAGTGAACCCACTGGTGCCGTTGGAAAGCACTGGCGACGGCAGCCATACGCCAACGTCGAAGTTCGTCGCGATTCGTCTGGAGGCGGCGAGTGATACTGGGTTGATCATGGCGCGCTCGGCCTGACCCGGGATCTTTGTTGTTTGAACGACCGCTTTCGAGGCCCGCACAATCTCTACATATTCTACGGGCACAAAAAAGGCCGCTTTTGCATAAAAGCGGCCGTTCCGAAGTAACTAAAGACCTGTAAAAACAACTTAAGTTCCCCATACAAAACAGCAACTTAGCAAATTGTATACAACCTCTGCCGCCGGTCGGATTTCGATTGTCAGCGGCTCGATACAACCTCAGGATCGCGCCGTCATCCCCTTGAGGTTTCCCTGAATGAAGTTCTCCTCGATTCTCTTGTTGTCCCTTGGCCTGGTCAGTGGCGCAGCCATGGCCGGTGGCACCACCGAAGCCGGTGTAGGCGGCGCATTGGGCGGGGTTCTAGGTTCTGTTGTCGGCCAGCAGCTGGGCGGCAATACCGGTTCGACCATCGGCGCGGCCCTGGGCGGCGCGGGTGGTAGTGCGGTCGGCGCCGACAAGCGCAGCCGTGGCGAAGCCGCCATTGGCGGCGCACTGGGCGCAGCTGGCGGCAACGTCGTGGGCCGCAGTGTCGGCGGCAGTACCGGCGCACTGATCGGCTCGGCGGCCGGCGGTGGCGCGGGCGGTGCACTGGGCAACTACATGGGTAACGAAAGTGACCGCGACGACCGCCGTTATCGCGACCGCGACCGTGACGACCGTCGCTACTACCGCGATGGCCATCCAGGCCGCGGCCATGCCTATGGGCATCGCAAGAACAAGCACCACTACCGTCATCGGTAAGCTCTGAAGAGCACCGCAGTACTAATGTGGGAGGAGCAAGCCCCCTCCCACATGGGGTGCCGCACGGTCAGACCACCAGTCGCTGCAACGCCTCGCGCAACATCCCCGGTATCGGCACAGGCTGGTTCGAGGCCCGATCCACAAACACATGCACAAAGCGCCCCGCCGCACAGGCTTCTTCTTCGCCTGCCTTGAACACCGCCAGCTCATACTGCACCGAACTGTTGCCCAACTTGCCCACTCGCAGGCCGATTTCAATGCGCTCGGGAAAGGCAATCGACGCAAAATAATCGCACGCCGAACTCACCACGAATCCCACCACCTCACCGTCGTGAATATCCAGCCCGCCCTGTTCAATCAGGTAGGTATTCACCGCCGTATCGAAAAAGCTGTAGTAGGTGACGTTGTTCACATGGCCGTAGGCATCGTTGTCGTGCCAACGCGTGGTGATCGGCTGGAAGTAGCGGTAATCGGCGCGCAGGGGCGTTGAGTCAGGCATCGGCAAGTCTCTTCAGAGTAGGTCTAATTGAGCGCGGGCCCATTCGCGCACTTCGGCGTAGGGGTAGTCCTCCAGCGCGGCGAAACCGGGAATGCCCCGCGCCTTCAACTTGGTAAACAACGGCACGCTGATACCGCCAAGAAACCGCGTCAGCCGCTCGGCACTGGGTAGCTCGCCAGTGTGCTCATGATGCCTGTGGATAAAATCGCCGCACAGCCCCATGAAGCTTTTATCCACAAGCGGCGGCAGGCTTGGCGGAGGCGGCAGATACGCGACATGGCCGTGGCACACCGAACAATGTCCACAACGCTGGGGAGCGTTTTCATCACCAAAGTACTGCGCCAAGCGCTGCCCCAGGCAGTGCTCGGTGGCGAACAGGTCGAGCATGGCGTGAATCCGCGCCACCTCCGTCACCTCGTGTTGCTTGAAGCCTGTGTATAACTCAGCGCTCAAGGTTTGTGGTTCGAAATCGGTGTCGAGCAAACTGTAGACCTCGGTCATCTGTTTGCTTTCCAGCTCGATCAGGCCCTGCTCCTGGAAGTAATCCAGCGCCTTTACCACCCGGCTGCGCTCGGCATTGTGCTGTTGATACAGCGCGTCGAAATCCACCGTTGCCCAGGTTTTCGCACGCTTGCACACCTGGATGATCACCGCGACGAACTGCTGCCGCTCGCCGGAAAAACGTGCGAGCAAAGCGTCGGGCTCGACCAGGTACTTGAAACGGTATTCGGCATAAAACGCGTAGCGCGGCGCGATCACACCCTTGAGTTCCAACTGCACCAGCAGCGTCTTGAGTGGCAGCTCGCGAATATTGCTGTGATCGGACAACGACCTGAGCAGGAACTCCCACTGCCCTTCACTGCGTGCGGCCTGCAACTCCTCGAGGACACGGCCAATGCCCTCTTGCTCCGGCGTGTCGCCGTAGACGAAATTTTCCAGCACATTGAGGCTGTCGCGATTGGCCAACACCAGGCAATCCGACGGCTGCCCGTCACGCCCTGCACGGCCGATTTCCTGGCTGTAGTTCTCGATAGACTTTGGCAGGTCGAAGTGCACCACATTGCGGATATCGCTTTTATCGATGCCCATGCCGAACGCGATCGTCGCGACAATGCAATTGGAGCGCCCACCCATGAACCGCTGCTGGATGCCCTCGCGTTTATCGTGGGGCAGCCCCGCGTGGTAAGCCTCGGCCTGAATGCCGTGGCGGTTCAGATGCTCGGCAATCTGCTCGGCGGTTTTTTGCAAAGTGACATAGACGATGCTCGGTTGGTTGGCCCGCTCCTGCATCCATTCAACCAACCTGCGGCGCTTGTGCTGACCGCTGACCGGTTCCACCAGCAGGTTGAGGTTGGGCCGATAGAAGCCGGTGGTCACCACATCCCCGGGGGCAATCGCGAACTTGGCCTGCATGTCGGCGATTACCTTGGGCGTCGCCGTGGCCGTCAGCAGCAACGCTTGTGGGATATTGAACTGGCGCTGGTAGTCCGGCAGCTTCAAATAGTCCGGGCGGAAGTTGTGGCCCCACTCGGAGATGCAGTGCGCCTCGTCCACCACCAGCAGCGAGATCTGCACGCTGTGCAAAAAGTTACGAAAGCGCTCGCTCTTCAAGCGCTCCACGGAAATCATCAGGATTTTCAGCTCGCCCGAACGCGCACGGGCCATCACATCGTTGGCCTCATCACGGCTCTGGGCCGAATCGATACTGCCTGCCGAAATGCCATGGCGCTGCAGAAACCCCAATTGATCCTGCATCAACGCCAGTAAAGGCGACACCACCAGCGTCAGGTGCGGCAGCAACACAGCCGACAGCTGGTAGCACAAAGATTTACCCGACCCCGTAGGGAAGATTGTTGCTGCCGAACGCCCGGCCAGAACGGCGCTGACCGTCTCTTCCTGGCCCAGGCGAAACTGTGGATAACCAAAGACCTGCTGGAGGGTGTCGTGCATAAGGCTGTCACTCCATTGACCGCTGAACGTGGCTTAAAAACGTAGCCCAGTAAGTTCGGCGAATCGAGAAAGGTCGCAAGGAAATAAGAGACAGGATGATACACAGGCAGAGGATGGCCCAGGGCCGAAGGGGAATATTGCGAAAGCTCACATTGAATTAAGATCTTCGGCGGGTTTTTGATACAGGTTACGACTTGGTTTTTATCCTGCCTTCCCCCTGATGCATTGCGCTACAATCAAAGCCTTGCTAACCAGGAGTACGCTGCAATGAGCGAACTGACGTTTGAGCAAAAACAGGATCACTATCACAAGATCCGCCGTTCCAATTATCTGGCCAGCCTGCGCCTGGAAGGGTTCGATACCCAACCGGCCGATGTCGACAAGCCCCTGCCGACCCGCGAAGCCGTCCTGGCCAAATACCGCAATACCTCACGCTGATGCTCGACAAATACGGGGTGGGCCAGGACCCGTACTGCTACCCCGGTAGCAGCGTCCTGCGCAACCGCCTCGATTTGCTCGATGAACACCGCCTGCACGAGGCAGAGCGGGAGTTATCCGAGATTGCAGTAGGCAACCTTCCGCTCTTTCCGCCGCCCTACGACCTTGATCGTCTGCAACACATCCACCGCGTCCTGTTCGGTGACATCTACGATTGGGCCGGTGAACTGCGCAGCGTCAACATCCAGAAAGGTGAGACGCTATTCTGCACCCCGGAGCGCATCCCGCCGGAAGCTGCAAAAATCATTCAACGCATGCTGGAAGCCAATTGGTATGTCGGCGCGTCCCAGGCCGATCTCGTTCACCACATCGCTGAAGCTTATGGCGATCCTTCCGTGAAGGCAATGGACGGGCTCAGCGGATCCTGTTTGAACAGATCATCGTGAATGCGGGATTTTCGGTGAACTGGTGGCTGGTGAAACACGCGGCATGGATACCGGCGAATATTGATGCGGTGGCGTGTGACTATCGAGGACTGGAGGCGATTTTTGAGCGGTGTATCAGTAAGCCTCCCAGAGCCTGATCGAACCGCGAACGACTAAACCATATGTTTATTGCTCGAGAACAACCTCACTTCTAAGGTTCAGCTCGTCGCTGCCAATTCAGCGACCGGGTTTGGTCACCCGAAAAACAGCAGAGACAAACGTGCCAGCTCCTCTGGCGTATTTCTTTGAATCTGTATTGGAACACTGTGATGATATCCAATCCGCCGCCCACCAGCGTATCCGCGCCGCCAGCGATTTAGTGGAAACCTTCTCTTGCCTGACCTTCGAACACGCCGACCTCAAAGACATTTCTCACATCATCAATGCGCTGTACCTGCTCGTTCAGGACGGCTGTGATTTGCTCGAAGCTACTCAACACGTGCAAATGCGACCAGCGGCCGACCAACCAACACAAAGCGATCCGCTACACAGCTAAACGTGTGGGAGCTGGCTTGCCTGCGATGGCGGCGTATCGGGCTATATTTTTTAAACCTGACGCACCGCCATCGCGGGCAAGCCCGGCTCCCACTTTTTGCCAGTTCAGCCTGCCAAATCGGTATCAAGCCGTAAACCCAGGAAACCACTGTAAGAAACCACCAAATGGCGCGACGTCCGCTTCCCAAACTGCTTCAAACAATCGCTCGCCCTCTACGGAAATACCTTTCGCCTGAGCGAAACTAGCGCCCTCTCCAAGCTCTGTCGGCATCAATTTGTGAACATCGAAAGGACTCAATATGTCGGTTACTATGGCATCACTTTCACGGTAATTCGACTCACCGTGATGCCAAACAATCGACAAGAGCTAGCCACACTTTGCTTGCTGGAAGCAAAAGCTTCAGCGATAGAGGTCCGCTTGCGGCTTCAGAAGTTGTACGAAAAGATGCTCGCCCGAGATCTACCCTGCGTCATGACAGTGGCCGTCTCAAAGCCACTGACCAGGAAGCAGGCAGATAGCTTGAACAATCGGAACAACCTCATAAAAGAAATCATTTCTGGCGCAGTTGCAGCCCCTGTCGGGATCATATCCAGCAAAGCAGAATCGATAATCGAGAACGCTATCAGCGATTTGATTTCTCACAGGATCCGCAACTTCCACAGCGCAGACATCGTCATTGGCCTGGATGCTCAGGTCAGCGGTGGCATAGGCCCGCAGCGCTCAAGCGTCTCAATGCATGTGTACTCCAGATGAACTTTAGTCAATGGCTTTACCTACAAACAGCGCTATTATTCGCTCTCCATCTACTGCTGTATTACAAAATCACTGACTGCACGTTAAGAACGCGCTTCGCCGTTACCTTCATCGTAACGGGACTGCTTCTGTTGTTCTGGCTACCCTACATCGCCATTGTCCTGAACATTCAACTTCTTCCCCTGGCCTTGTTCTTGATAGGCTTGGCTCTCTTCATCACGCGAAACAAATACCGCCTGCACCGTAAAAGGCCCCCTCACCCACTCCTACGCACCCCCACCATGAACCTGGCCCCCCACTTCCCCGAAGACCCCGTCATGCAGCAGCTCCTGCAATTGCTGCATGAAGAAATCGGCTTGCCGAAACACAAGACCATTAGCCTGCAAACCTCGCTCAACTTCGACCTTGCTTGCGATGGTGTTGAAGCCAAGCAATTCATGGAGGCGCTGGAACAGGATTTTGGGGTCGACCTAAGCGACTACGACGCTTATCGTTACTTTCAGCCGCCGATGTTCGACGTATTCTTGAAGCGGCGCGCCAAAGGCCGTGGCGACAAAATACCGCTGACCATCGGTATGCTCTACCTGGCGATCAAGACCCAAAGGTGGGACACGCAGACCTTGGAAAACCTGAGCTGATCCCAAGAGCACTGAGATCCAAATGTGGGAGGGGGCTTGCCCCCGATTGCGGTGGGTCAGCTATAGATAAGCTGACTGATTCACCGCCATCGGGAGCAAGCCCCCTCCCACATTGGTTCTGCGTTAATCTGGCGAGCGGTATGCATAACAAGGACCTTACATGGACGTACTAATGGGCCTGCTGGCCGCCCTGCTCTGGGGTGGCACGGACTTTCTCGTGGGCCTCAATGCCCGCGCCGTTGGCGTTAAACGCGCGGTGTATTTTGGCCAAGCCCTTGGCTTTCTGATCATGACTCTGCTGCTGGTCATTTTCCCGGCCTTCCTGTTCAAATCCCTCGATGCGCCGTTGAGCGTCTGGCTCCTGGGCATCGCAGCGGCCCTGGTGACCGTCTCTGGAGCCCTCGCGCTGTCCAAGGCTTTCGCCCTGGGCAAAGCCGCCATCGTCGCGCCATTGGTCACTTCTTATGGTGTAGTAACCACCCTGTTGTCCTGGGCCAGCGGTGAACATATCAGCCTGGTCCAACTCGGCTGCATCGCGCTGTGCGTACTCGGAGTGATCCTCTCCAGCATCCACAAGGACAACGGTACGCCCCACAACAACCCGCGCCTGTCCATCGCCTACGCCATGCTCGCAGCAACGCTGTACGGCACCAGTTTCTGGTTGCAAGGGCGCTACACGCTGCCGGCGCTGGGGCCGATAACGATGTTGTGGCTGGGTTACCTGGTGGGCCTGTGCGTGCTGGTGGTGATGGTGCTTAAGATCAAGGACGGCCTGAAGATCCCACCACTGAAAAATTGCGCGACGTTGACCGGTGCGAGCCTGATGAACCTCGGCGGGTTCTCGGCGTTTTCGTGGGGGGCGATGGCCGGCTCGGTTTCGGTGGTGACCGTGATCAGTACGCTGTCAGGCGGTATCGCGGCGATCCTGGGGTTTGTGTTTTTCAAGGAGCGCTTGTCGGCGGTACAGGTGCTCGGGGTTGTGCTGGTGCTGGTCGGCGCGGTGCTGCTGCACATCGCCCACTAACCCTGCGCGCACAAAAAAGCCGCCTACAAGAGGCGGCTTTTTCACAACAGCTAAGTCTTACAACTTAGGACCCGCCGCCTTGATCGCATCGCTCACTTCAAACTTCTTGAAGTTCTCGATAAACAGACCAGCCAGCGCCTTCGCGGCTTCGTCGTAGGCAGCTTTGTCAGCCCAGGTGTTACGTGGGTTCAACAGGCCGGTTTCAACGCCCGGTACGGCCAATGGCACGTCAAGGTTGATGGTGTCCAGGTGTTCAGTTTGCGCACCGATCAACGCGCCGCTCTGGATCGCTGCAATCACGCCGCGAGTAGTCGGGATGTTGAAGCGCTTGCCAACGCCGTAGCCGCCACCGGTCCAGCCGGTGTTGACCAGGTAGACCTTGGAGCCGAAACCACGGATGCGCTTGATCAGAAGCTCTGCGTATTCGCCAGCCGGGCGTGGGAAGAACGGCGCGCCGAAGCAGGTGGAGAAAGTCGACTTGATGCCGCTGCCCGAACCCATTTCAGTCGAACCCACCAACGCGGTGTAGCCGGACAGGAAGTGGTAGGCCGCTTGTTCTTCGCTGAGGATCGACACTGGCGGCAGTACGCCGGTCAGGTCGCAGGTCAGGAAGATCACTGCGTTTGGCTCGCCGCCCAGGTTCTTCTCGGAACGCTTGGCAACGTGCTCCAGCGGGTAGGCGGCACGGCTGTTCTGGGTCAGGCTGACATCAGCGTAGTCGGCGTGCTTGGCCTCGTCGATCACGACGTTTTCCAGCACGGCGCCGTGCTTGATGGCTTTCCAGATAACCGGCTCGTTCTTCTCGGACAGGTCGATGCACTTGGCATAGCAACCGCCTTCGATGTTGAACACTACGCCTTCGCCCCAGCCGTGTTCGTCGTCACCGATCAGGTAACGGCTTTCGTCGGCGGACAGGGTGGTCTTGCCGGTGCCGGACAGGCCGAAGAACAGGGTCACGTCGCCTGCTTCGCCAATGTTGGCGGCGCAGTGCATCGGCAGTACGTCGGCGGCCGGCAGCAGGAAGTTCTGCACCGAGAACATGGCTTTTTTCATTTCACCGGCGTAACGCATACCGGCGATCAGCACTTTTTTCTGCGCGAAGTTGAGGATCACGCAACCGTCGGAGTTGGTGCCGTCACGCTCTGGCACGCACTCGAAGTTGGCCACGTTGAGCACCTGCCACTCTTCACGACCGGCCGGGTTGTACTGGGCCGGGTTGATGAACAGGCAACGACCGAACAGGTTCTGCCAGGCAGTCTGGGTGGTCATTTTCACGGCCAGGTAGTGGTCTTCTGCGGCCCCTACGTGAACATGGGAAACGAAATGCTCTTGCGCGTTGTTGAACGCCTCGACGCGAGCCCACAGGGCATCGAACTTGTCGGCCGGGAACTTGCGGTTGATCGGGCCCCAGGCAATGGCGTCCTGGGTGGAAGGCTCTTCAACGATAAAACGGTCGACCGGCGAACGACCGGTGCGGTGACCGGTTTCGACAACCAGCGCACCAGTATCGGCAAGCACGCCTTCACCGCGCTGCAGGGCTTCTTTGACCAGATCGTCAACACTCAGATCGGTGTATACGGCGTTATTGGCTTGCGTCATGAGGTTCCCCGTCGGCCTATGGCCGAGTGCTCCAAACGTTTTGTAGTAGAAAGTTGCGCACTACTACCGCGAAAAAAGTGGGCCGGATTATGCCAGAAAAGCCCAAAAAGAGTAGGGCCCTCCCGTCAGAACACCTCTAATCCCGCGTTTGTCAGGTGATTTACCTGTGCTTAAACGTTTTAGTGGCGGGTGTCGGAAGGGGTGTCGATGCCCGCTCCGGCGAACAATTGGGCTACATCAGCGGCATCGAACAGGTAGCGCTGGTTGCAGAACTGGCAATCGATCTCGATATGGCCGCCGTGTTCCACCACCAGATTTTGCGCATCTTCCAGGCCCAGGCTGACCAAGGCGTTGCCTGAACGCTCGCGCGAACAGCTGCAATGAAAGTGCAAGGCTTGCGAGTCAAACAACCGCACAGCCTCTTCATGGTAAAGGCGGTGCAGGATGGTTTCGTTGTCCAGGCCCAGCAGTTCTTCGGCCTTCAACGTATCAGCCAAGGCGATGATATGCCGCCAGCTTTCGGCACGATCATCCTCATCCTTGATGCGGTCGGCCGGCAATTGTTGCACCAGCAAACCACGGGCACGTTTGCCGTCGGCGTTAAGCCAGAACTTGGTGCCCACCTGCTGGGACATTACGAAGTAGTTGGTGAAGCACTCCGACAGGGTTTGGCCATCGAGGTCGACAATGCCCTGGTAGCGTTGGCCTTCGGTCGGGTCGACGGTGAGTGCCAGGACGCCATTGGGCATCAGGTCGGCCAAGGTGGCGTCCGCGGCGATCTGGTCGGCTTCATAACGGGCCAGGCCACGGATTTCGCGCTCGCTGGAGCACTCGATCATCAACATGGGCACCGGCCCTTCGGAACGGGCCTGCAAGATCAGCAACCCGTCGAACTTCATGGTGCCAACCAGCAGCGCCGCGGCGGCCATCAGCTCGCCGAGCAATTGCGCGACCGGCTCCGGATAGGCGTGCTTGGCAAGGACTTCGGCATAGCTGAGCTCCAACGACACCATCTCGCCGCGGGCATCGCTCTCATCGAAGATGAAGCGTTGGGTGAAGTCGGTATCCGGTAGATCAGTCATAGGTCTGGGTATCTGAAGTGATGACAAAATGATTACAAGGTTTATAAAATTAAACGCTTTAGCACCATCTTGGTGCGACTTCTCCTGAATTCAAGGAGCTGAATAGAGCGATGAGGGACAGTTTATGAACAATCCGGGTTTGTTCCAAGCCAACTGGAACCTCCGGCGATGGGCTCTTTGCAATCTACTCGCTATCGGACTGCTATGTTTTTGGCTGTGGCCCACGGGCCAGATGCTGTGTGTGATTTTCGACGAGTGGCTGTTTCATCTGCTCAATGGCCCGCTAGCCACCAATTCGACCTGGCTGCATGTGTGGGCCGTGGCCAGTCTGCGGCCGTTTGATGCAGTGGTCGGCGTTATTTTGCTGACGCTGCTGATCCGCGGCGACTGGGTGTTCAAGGCCGTGCAGGTGCGCCAGGCGTTCTTTGGTTTCCTCGGCATTCTGCTGCTGTTGCTGTTTATTCGCATGTTGTTCTCCAAACTTGCGGCGCATATGGGCTGGCAGCACAGCAGCCCGTCCATGGTGATCGGCGGCGCGATTCAGATGAGTGATTTTTTCCCGGGACTGGAGAAAACCTGGGAGTTGAAGGACCGTTCCAGCCAGAGCTTCCCGGGCGACCATGCCTCGGTGCTGTTGATCTGGGGGATGTTCATGACCGTATTTGCCAAGCGTATCGGCCAGGTGCTGGTGATCTGGGGCCTGGCGCTGCTGTTCATGATGCCGCGCCTGGTTGCGGGCGCGCACTGGGGTCAGGACGATTACATAGGTGGCGTACTGCTGGCGCTGTTGGCGCTGGGGTGGGGGTATTACACGCCGTTTGCGGCGAAGGTGTCGGGGTTCCTGTTGCGGGTAACCGCGCCGGTGTTCGGGTTGCTTGGAAAACTGCCGGTGATCGGGCGATTGAGCGTCATACGCACCGCTCCTTAAATACGCGGGTTAAATGTGGGAGGGGGCTTGCTCCCGATTTGCAGTGGCTCAGTCACAAGTGTATTGGCTGACACTCTGCTATCGGTAGCAAGCCCCCTCCCACATTTTGATCTGCTGCCGGCAGGAGATTCGTAATCAATCGTCGTTGCCGCTGCCGCGGAACTTGAATAGATCGCGGCGCTGCTTCTTGCTTGGCTTGCCATCGGTGGTCATTCCAGTCGCTCCAGCCTTGCGCATGGCCGCTGCATTTTCGCGCTTGGCGATACTCGCTTCGGTCTCGGTGTACAGCGCCTGCGCTTCGGGTGCCCCACGGCGCACGACAGATAGCGCCTGCACCACGACGGTCTTTTCATCAAACCCTGTACGAATCTGAAACTCATCGCCGATACGTGGCTCTTTGCCCGGCTTGCAGCGCTCGCCGCGATGATGAACCTTCCCGCTTTCGATTGCGGCCTTGGCCAAGGCACGGGTTTTGTAGAACCGCGCGGCCCACAACCACTTGTCCAGTCGGACCTTTTCTTCCTCTTCCTGTTTTTGACCCACTTGAATTCCTCGCTCTGAAAAATGTCGCAACCTTACCGTTGAAACCCTTCGACGCATAAACCCCAAGGCTCACCTAAGATACGCCAGGTAGCACCCTGTTTTCGCGAGGATACGCTGTGACCGACTTCCCCCTTTCACTCACCTCGCCCAACCAGCGGTGCGTGGGTTGCCAGCAAAGCGAGCCTCTGGGGTTCGACTTTGCGTTCGCCTACCAACCTATCGTAGACCTGCGTGACCACTCGATATTCGCCAACGAAGCCTTGGTGCGCGGTACCCAGGGAGAAGGCGCGCTCTCGGTGCTGGCCCAGGTCAACGAAACCAATCGCTACCGCTTCGACCAGCGCTGCCGAACCAAGGCCATTGCCGGTGCCGCAGCGCTGGGCATGCAGACTCACCTTTCCATCAATTTCATGCCCAATGCCGTATACCGTCCGGAACTGTGTATTCGCAGCACCCTGGAGGCCGCCCGGGCGCACAATTTCCCGCTGGACCGGCTGATTTTCGAGACACTGGAAAGCGAGCATGTAGATAACTATCGCCATTTGACGAATATTCTGCGTGAATATCGCGAATTCGGCTTCAAGACCGCCATCGACGACTTCGGTGCGGGCTATTCGGGGCTGAACCTGCTGGCCGATTTCCAACCCGACCTGATCAAACTCGACATGGCGTTGATTCGCGATGTCGATCAAGACCGTGTCCGTCAGGTGATCGTCCGGGGGATTGTCACAATTTGTGAGCAGTTGGGAGTTACTGTCATCGCCGAAGGCATCGAAAGTGCTGGCGAGCGGGATTTCCTCTCCGACTGTGGAATATTTCTGATGCAGGGTTTTTGGTTCGCCAAACCTGCATTCAATGCCCTGGCCAAGGTTTCTCCTCAAGCCTGGGCAAATTGATCGGTACCCATATTGAAGACATTTGACCATTTGACCGTTGTGGGTCTGCGTGAATGGGTGGCACTTCCCGACCTGGGAGTGGCGGGCCTGCGCGCGAAGATCGACACCGGTGCCAGCACCTCAAGCCTGCATGCCACCGATATCGAGCCGTTTGAGCGCGACGGTGAAAAGTGGGTGCGCTTTACCGCGCACCTGGGCAGCGTGGTGCAACTGCGCCACCGTCGCTGCGAAGCGCCCCTGGTGACGATGAAAACCATCAAGAGCTCCAACGGCCATGCGCAGGTGCGCTACGTGATCAGCACCACCCTGGCGCTGGGTGACCGGGTATGGCGGGTGGAATTCACCCTCGCCTGTCGCAAAGCCATGCGTTATCGCCTGTTACTGGGCTCCAAGGCGTTGATTGACGGCCAGTTGATCGTCAATCCAGGCGTCAAGTACGTTCAAGACAAGCCGGTGTTCCCGGTCTCCACTATTTCTGCCCCAGGTGCTGCATGAAGATTGCTGTGCTGTCGCGAAACCCGCGTCTGTATTCCACCCGCCGCCTGGTCGAGGCCGGCACTGAACGTGGCCATGAAATGGTGGTGATCGACACGTTGCGTGCCTACATGAACATTGCCAGCCACAAGCCGCAGATCCACTACCGGGGCAAACCCCTGGAAGGCTTTGATGCGGTGATCCCGCGTATCGGCGCTTCGGTGACGTTTTATGGCTGCGCGGTGTTGCGTCAGTTTGAAATGATGGGGGTGTTTCCTCTCAACGAGTCCGTGGCCATTGCCCGCTCGCGGGACAAACTGCGTTCGCTGCAGTTGCTGTCACGCCGGGGTATCGGCTTGCCGGTCACCGGCTTTGCCCACTCCCCGGATGACATCCCTGACCTGATCGAGATGGTCAATGGTGCACCGCTGGTGATCAAGGTACTGGAAGGCACCCAAGGCATCGGTGTGGTGCTGTGTGAAACGGCGACGGCAGCTGAATCGGTGATCGAGGCGTTCATGGGCCTCAAGCAGAACATCATGGTGCAGGAGTACATCAAGGAAGCCGGCGGCGCAGATATTCGCTGCTTCGTGGTGGGCGACAAAGTGATCGCGGCGATGAAGCGCCAGGCCAAGCCCGGTGAGTTCCGCTCCAACCTGCACCGTGGCGGCAGCGCCAGCCTGATCAAGATCACACCGGAAGAGCGCATGACCGCACTGCGGGCAGCCAAGGTGATGGGCTTGAGCGTGGCAGGTGTGGATATCCTGCGCTCCAATCATGGGCCGCTGGTGATGGAGGTGAACTCATCGCCGGGCCTGGAAGGGATCGAGACCACCACCGGCAAGGACGTGGCGGGGATCATCATTCAGCACTTGGAGAAGAATGGTGGACCGAATATGACTCGGACCAAGGGCAAAGGCTAAAAGCCTATTTTAATCCCGACATGAAACCAATGTGGGAGGGGGCTTGCTCCCGATAGCGGTGTCACAGTCACTGAACTTCTTGACTGAAAGACCGCCATCGGGAGCAAGCCCTCTCCCACATTTTTGATATTTGTTGTTTGTCAGACCGCATCTCTAGGCAGCATCAGCCCAAGCGGCAAGCGCACCCGCGCCTCCAACCCGCCTTCTTCCCGGTTACGCAACTCGACATTGCCGCCATGCATCGAGGCGATTCGTCGCACGATCGCCAACCCCAACCCGGTGCCCTTGCCACCTCGGGCTCGGTCGCCACGGGTGAACGGGTTGAAGATACCCTCAAGCTCGGCAGGGTCGATCCCCGTGCCACGGTCCATCACGCTCAGCACCACGTAAGGCGCGGCACTGTCACCGGAGACATACGCCGCCACCTCCACATCGGAACCGGCATGATGCAAGGCGTTGCCGATCAGGTTGTTCAGCAGGCGCTTCATCGAGACCCGGCGCAATGCAAACGGCTGGATCGGCTCCAGGCGCATGCGCACCTGCTCACCGTTCTGGTTATAGGGCGCAACCACCTCACGCACGAGGTCCGTGAGGTCCACCTCCTCAACCACTTCATCACGCCCGTCGCGGATGAAGGCCAGGAACTGGTCCAGGATAGCGTCCATGTCCTCGATATCGCGCACCATGTCATCGGTGAGGTCGGTATGGTCCCCCATCAGCTCCAGGGACAGGCGCAATCGCGTCAACGGTGTGCGCAAGTCATGGGACACACCTGCCAGCATCAGCTCGCGCTCGCGCCCGGCCTGCTCGACGTCTTCCGCCATCTGGTTGAACGCGCCGTACACCTCGGTCATCTCACTGGGCGTGTCGCTGACCGGCAGGCGCACACTGCGCCCCTGGCCCAATTGGCGAGCGGCAAATACCAGGCGCTTGAGTGGTTGGTTGAGCTGACGGACGAAGATCCACGCGGAGGCCGTTGAAAGCAAGCCGATGGCCAGGAACCAGCCCAGCACGTTCCAGATTTTCTGCCCGCGCAGCGGGTGCGGATAAAGCGGCACCTTGATCCAGGCATCGCCCAGGCTAGGTGCCCGCACCCATAACGCCGGTGAAACATGCATGCGCAGCCTCACCTCGGTGTCGGCGCCCAGTTCGGCCTGCATCTGGCGCTGATAGATCTCGCTGTAAGGCCAATGCTGCTCGCCTTCAGGCACGCCGGCCCCATCAACCCGAGTCAAGGTCGACGCCTTGGCCACCTTTTCTCGGTTCTCAGGGTCTACGGCCCAATAGCCCCGCAACGTCAGGGCCACACCGTGGCTGTACTGCCGATCCACCAGCACGTCTTCGTTCATCAACAGATAAACCAGCGTGAGCGCCTTGGAAAACAGAACGACAATAAGCACCAGCCAAAGGGTGCGAGAGAAGAAACTTTGTGGGAACCACAGCGGGGTTTTCATAGATGAAAGCTGCACACCTTGCAGGAACGAGCGGTGCTCGCAGAATTGCAGACGCCGGGCATCCCGTCGACTCTTATGGAGTCAAACGCCGGATACCCGCCCCTGCAAATCATCGGTCACTTGGTTGCGGTACCATCCGGCACAAACACATAACCCACGCCCCACACCGTCTGGATATACCGCGGCTTGGAGGGGTCCGGCTCAATCATCCGGCGCAGTCGGGAAATCTGCACGTCGATGGAGCGCTCCAGGGCGTCCCATTCACGGCCACGGGCCAGGTTCATCAGCTTGTCACGGGTCAGCGGCTGACGGGCGTTCATCACCAGAGCCTTGAGCACCGCAAATTCGCCGGTGGTAAGCATGTGCACTTCTTCGCCACGCTTGAGCTCACGGGTGGCCAACGACAGTTCGTAGTCGCCAAAGGTGACGCTTTCGTCTTCGCTGCCCGGTGCGCCCGGCACGGCCGGTGCCTGGCGACGCAATACGGCCTTGACCCGCGCCATCAGCTCATCAGGGTTGAACGGCTTGGCCAGGTAGTCATCAGCGCCCAGTTCAAGGCCCTTGATGCGGCTCAACTCATCGCCCTTGGCGGTGAGCATGATGATTGGAATCTGGTTGTTGGCACCACGCAGGCGCTTGCAGGCGGTAAGGCCGTCTTCGCCGGGCAGCATCAGATCGAGCACGACCAGGTTGAACACTTCACGCCCCAACAGGCGGTCCATTTGCTCGGTGTTCGGCACCGCGCGGGCACGGTAGCCCTTGGAGTTGAAAAAACGCTCCAGCAGGCTGCTCAGCCCCGGATCGTCATCAACGATGAGAATTTTTTCGCCTTCAGCAGTTTGTGCGGTGCTGCTCATTGGATGCTCCTCTTATCTCGGCGCGCATTATGGCGTAGCTGCCGTTATACGCACCGTGTGCATTGTTAGCAGATTTTTCATCTACTGCCAGCGAACCCACGCCCTACAACCTCCGGCGCAGTACCCCCCAATAGCAGAACGCTGGTTATAATGCGGCGCCTCCGTGCAGGGCAACGTCAGATCGTTACCGTTTGCTGCCGGGCTTTTTATACCCGCTTGTCGTGAATTTTTCGATTTCGAGGGTCAATAGGCAGCCTCTTGACCCAGGCAGCGGCGCCAGTCGGGCCGCTCAACCAGCCTCGCCGGGCCTTGTTTTTACGGGCCGGCGCGCTGATTTTAAGAATTTCAGGTGGTTTTATGGACAGCATCAACAGCCGCATCGCCGAGGAACTCGGTGTACGCCCACAACAGGTCGAAGCGGCCGTCGCTCTACTGGATGAAGGCTCCACGGTGCCTTTCATCGCCCGTTACCGAAAAGAAGTGACCGGCAGCCTCGACGACACTCAACTGCGTCACCTGGAAGAGCGCCTGCGCTACCTGCGAGAACTCGACGAACGGCGTATCAGCATCCTCGCCAGCATCGAGGAACAGGGCAAGTTGACCCCTCAACTGGAGCGCGACATCAAACTCGCGGACACCAAGACCCGCCTCGAAGACCTTTACCTGCCATACAAACAGAAACGTCGTACAAAGGGCCAGATCGCCCTGGAAGCCGGCCTGGGCGACTTGGCCGATGGCCTGTTCAACGACCCATCGTTGACGCCGGAAACCGAAGCCGCTCGCTTCATCGACGCGGAAAAAGGCGTCGCCGACGTCAAGGCTGCCCTCGAAGGCGCCAAGTACATCCTGATGGAGCGCTTCGCCGAAAACGCCAGCCTCCTGGAAAAACTGCGTACCTACTTGAAGCAGGAAGCCATCCTCAGCGCCCGCGTCATCGCCGGCAAAGAGGAGGAAGGCGCCAAATTCCGCGACTACTTCGAACACGACGAGCCGCTCAAAAGCATGCCGTCCCACCGCGCCCTGGCGATTTTCCGCGGCCGCAACGAAGGCATTCTCAGCTCCGCGCTGAAAGTCGGTGACGAACTGCCAGGCACCATGCACCCGTGCGAAGGCATGATCGGTCAACAATTCGGCATCCAGAACCAGAATCGCCCTGCGGACAAGTGGCTCGGTGAAGTCGTGCGCTGGACCTGGAAGGTCAAGCTCTACACCCACCTGGAAACCGACCTGCTGGGCGAGTTGCGCGACGGCGCCGAAACCGAAGCGATCAACGTGTTCGCCCACAACCTGCACGACCTGCTGCTGGCCGCACCGGCCGGCCCGCGTGCCACCCTGGGCCTCGACCCGGGCCTGCGCACCGGTTGCAAGGTCGCTGTGGTCGATGCCACCGGCAAGCTGCTGGACCACGCCACCGTGTACCCACACGTACCGCACAACAAGTGGGACCAGACCCTGGCGATCCTTGCCGCCCTGTGCGCCAAGCACGCGGTAGACCTGATCGCCATCGGCAACGGCACTGCCAGCCGCGAAACCGATAAGCTGGCCGCCGAGCTGATCAAAAAATACCCGGCCATGAAGATGACCAAGGTCATGGTCTCCGAGGCGGGTGCTTCGGTGTACTCGGCTTCGGAGCTGGCGTCCAAGGAGTTCCCGGACCTCGACGTGTCGATCCGTGGCGCCGTCTCCATCGCCCGTCGCCTGCAAGACCCGCTGGCCGAGTTGGTGAAGATCGACCCCAAATCCATCGGCGTCGGCCAGTACCAGCACGACGTGTCGCAGCTTAAACTGGCACGCGGCCTGGATGCGGTGGTGGAAGACTGCGTAAACGCCGTGGGCGTAGACGTGAACACCGCTTCAGTAGCGCTGCTGGCGCGAATCTCGGGCCTCAACGCGACCCTGGCGCAGAACATCGTCAGCCATCGCGACGAAAATGGTGCGTTCAAAACCCGTGCTGCGCTGAAAAAAGTCGCACGCCTGGGTGAAAAAACCTTTGAACAAGCGGCCGGCTTCCTACGCGTGATGAATGGCGATAACCCGCTCGACGCCTCGGCGGTTCACCCGGAAGCCTACCCGCTGGTGCAACGCATTGCCGCCGAGACCGACCGTGATATCCGCTCGCTGATCGGCGACGCCGCCTTCCTCAAGCGTCTGGATCCAAAGAAGTACACCGACGAAACCTTCGGTGTACCGACCATCACCGACATCCTGCAAGAGCTGGAAAAACCTGGCCGCGACCCACGTCCCGAGTTCAAGACCGCCGAGTTCCAGGACGGCGTCGAAGACCTCAAGGACCTGCAACCGGGCATGATCCTCGAAGGTGTAGTGACCAACGTGACCAACTTTGGCGCCTTTGTGGATATTGGCGTGCATCAGGACGGTTTGGTGCATATCTCCGCGCTTTCGGAGAAGTTCATCAAGGACCCGCGTGAAGCGGTCAAAGCCGGTGACGTGGTCAAGGTCAAGGTCATGGAAGTCGATATCCCGCGTAAACGCGTGGGCCTGTCGATGCGCATGAGCGATACCCCGGGCGAGAAGATCGACGGTGCTCGTGGCGCTCGCCCAGGTTCGGCACCGCGCCAGTCGCAGAACAACGCGCCGCGCAAGGACGCTACGACTGCCGCGCCGAGCAACAACGCCATGGCATCGCTGTTCGCCAATGCCAAACAGTTGAAGAAGCGTTGATGGAAATCCCGGCGGGTTTGACCCAGAGCGCGTTCAGCGAGCTGATCGGCTGCCGCCTGCAACGCCTGGATGAAGGCGTTGCCGAGGTGGCCCTGACCCTGGAGCCGCACCTGCGCAACCGTGCAGGCAAGCTCCATGGCGGGGCGATTTTCAGCCTGGTGGACATCACGATGGGCCTGGCCTGTTCCAGCGCCCATGGTTTCGACCAGCAGAGCGCCACCATCGAATGCAAGATCAATTATATTCGCGCCGTCGAAGACGGTGACGTGCTGTGCACCAGCCGGGTAATTCACGCCGGCCGGCGCACGTTGGTGGTCGAAGCCGACGTGTACCAGGGCGAAAGACTTGTCGCAAAAGCGCAGGGCACGTTCGCTGTCCTATAGCTCCCTACCCTCGATTTGAGTTAATTTCGGCGCTGCGATAACAGCGTCGGAATTTTCTCGCTGCGCTGTAGCCCAATTCATGGAGTGAAGTCGGCATTTTCAGAGCGGGTCAAATCGACTCAGAACCAGGCGATCACGCCAGTTTCCACTTCACCCTTGTAGACCGTCCTGCCCACCCCCATATTGGGGCGACTGACGCGTGAAGGAATCCAACTTGAGCGAACTTCTCAACCGCCGCCTGGCCCTGCTCGGCAAGCGCGAACACCTCTCCCTGCTAGAGCAGTGCTTGCACGGCATCGAGCGCGAATGCCTGCGCGTCACCAGCGAGGGTCGCCTGGCGCAAACGCCGCACCCTGAAGCCCTGGGCGCTGCGTTGACCAACGAACAGATCACCACTGACTATTCGGAATCGCTGCTGGAGTTCATCACCCCAGCCCTGCCCAACCCGGCCGAGACCCTGGGCAGCCTGGACAAGATCCATCGCTTTGCCTACTCCAAGCTGGGCAGCGAATACCTGTGGAGCCCCTCGATGCCGTGCCCGTTACCGGCCGAGGAAGATATTCCGATCGCCTACTACGGCACCTCCAATATCGGCCAGCTCAAGTACGTGTACCGCAAGGGCCTGGCCCTGCGCTACGGCAAGACCATGCAGTGCATTGCCGGCATCCATTACAACTTTTCGCTGCCGGAACAGCTGTGGCCGTTGCTCAAGGAAGCCGAAGGCTTTGTCGGTACCGACCGTGACTATCAGTCCACGGCCTATATCGCGCTGATCCGTAATTTCCGTCGCTACAGCTGGCTGTTGATGTACCTCTTTGGTGCCTCGCCAGCCCTGGACGCCGGTTTCCTGCGCGGCCGCTCGCACCAGCTTGAAGTCCTGGATGCCGACACCCTGTACCTGCCCTACGCCACCAGCCTGCGCATGAGCGACCTGGGTTACCAGAGCAACGCCCAGGCCGGCCTGACGCCTTGCTACAACGACCTGGCCAGCTACACCGACAGCCTGCGCGAAGCGGTGGCAACGCCCTACGCGCCGTATGTTGAAGTCGGCACGCACAAGGATGGTGAGTGGGTGCAGCTCAACACCAACATCCTGCAGATCGAAAACGAGTACTACTCCAATATCCGCCCCAAGCGTGTGACCTACACCGGCGAGCGGCCTATCCAGGCGCTGATGGCCCGTGGCATCCAGTACATCGAAGTGCGTTGCCTGGACATCAACCCGTTCCTGCCGATGGGGATCGACTTGCCGGAGTCGCGATTCCTCGACGCATTCCTGCTGTATTGCGCGCTGAACGACAGCCCGCTGTTCGCCAACAACGAGTGCGGCAACGCCACCTCCAACTTCCTCAGCGTGGTCAAGGAAGGTCGGCGTCCGGGCCTGCAATTGCAACGTGACGGCCAGCCGGTGGACATGAAGGAATGGGCTGCGCAGTTGCTGGAGAAGATTGCACCGTTGGCTGCCTTGCTCGACGAGAGCCAGGGCATGACCGAACACAGCGAAGCGCTGGATGCCCAACTGGCCAAGGTCAAGGACCCGTCCCTGACGCCGTCGGCCCAGGTGTTGGCGGCCATGGCTGAACGCAAGGAAAGCTTTGCGCAGTTCTCTCTGCATCAAAGCGAAGTACATGCCGAATACTTCCGCAAGGAGCCTTTGGCGCCTGAGGAACAAGCGCACTTTGAAGAATTGGCCCGTGCGTCGCTGGCGCAACAGGCGGAGCTTGAGCAGAACGAAGTGGGCGATTTCGATGTGTTTGTCGGGTCGTACCAGGCCAGCATCCTCGCCATCAGCAACTAACCGGAGCTCTACTCAGTTCCAATGTGGGAGGGGGCTTGCCCCCTCCCACATTTGGTCATCACCGGTACAAACATTTGCTTCAACCTTTCTACTCATAAGCTAATTCGAAAAGGTTATTTATTTTCGAGTTCTTAGATCATTTAGTCTCCTCACACGCCGACTCTCGGCCGCCTGATTGAGGAGCTTCCCCTTGAAACTGCTGACCCCTCTGCGCTTGCTGGCCGCGTTGTCCCTGGCCGGTGCCAGTCTGTTTGCCCAGGCGGCGGACGTGACTATCGCTTACCAGACCACCGTCGACCCGGCCAAAGTCGCCCAGGCTGACGGGGCCTATGAAAAAGCTACCAACGCCAAAATCGACTGGCGCAAATTCGACAATGGCGCCGACATCATCGCCGCCATTGCCTCCGGCGACGTGCAGATCGGCTACCTCGGTTCCAGCCCGCTGACTGCCGCGGTAACCCGCAAAGTCCCAGTAGAAACCTTCCTCGTCGCCACCCAGATCGGCGGGGCCGAAGCCCTGGTGGCGCGCAACGGATCGGGGATCAACAGCCCGCAGGACCTGATCGGCAAAAAGATCGC
Source organism: Pseudomonas sp. HN8-3 (assembly GCF_020790195.1). Taxonomy (NCBI): domain Bacteria; kingdom Pseudomonadati; phylum Pseudomonadota; class Gammaproteobacteria; order Pseudomonadales; family Pseudomonadaceae; genus Pseudomonas; species Pseudomonas sp. HN8-3. Next base: position 300,114 of record NZ_CP086206.1, on the reverse strand, counting down.
CGTGCCCTTCGTCTCCACCGGCCACTACAGCCTGCTTGCCGCGCTGAAACACTGGAACATCGACCCGGCCAAAGTCACCATTCTCAACCTGGCGCCTCCGGCCATCATCGCCGCGTGGAAGCGCGGTGATATCGATGCCACCTACGTGTGGGACCCGGCTCTGGGCGTAGCCAAGGAAAACGGCAAGGTGCTGATCACCTCCGGCGAACTGGCCAAGTTCGGCGCGCCAACATTCGATGCCTGGATCGTGCGCAAGGATTTTGCCGAGAAGCACCCGGACATCGTCACCGCCTTCGCCAAGGTCACCCTGGATGCCTACGCAGCCTACCGCAAAGACCCACAAGCCTGGCTGGCCGACACCGGCAACGTCGATAAGCTGGTGAAACTCTCCGGCGCCAAGGCCAGCGATATTCCCTTGCTGCTGCAAGGCAACGTCTACCCGCTGGCCGCTGACCAGGTGACCCTGCTGGGCGCGCCGACCACCAAGGCAGTCACCGACACTGCTGTGTTCCTCAAGGAACAAGGCAAGGTCGATGCCGTACTGCCCGACTACGCCCCTTACGTCAGCGCCAAGTTCATTTCTAACTGATCCAAGGAGTTCATCGCGATGGCCTTGCTACAGCTGGAGCGCATCAGCGCACAGTACCCAGGCGCCCCGGGACCGGTACTGTCCGATATTTCCCTGGACCTTGGGCCCCAGCAATTGCTGGTCGCCCTGGGCCCCTCCGGCAGTGGCAAGACATCGCTGTTGAACCTGATTGCCGGTTTCGTCGAGCCTTCTGCCGGGCGGATTACCCTCGACGGTGTGCCGGTCAAAGGGCCCAGCGCCGAACGCGGTGTGGTGTTCCAGGACGACGCCCTGCTGCCCTGGCAGGACGTGCTGGCCAACGTCGCCTTCGGGCTGGAACTGGCCGGCGTGCCCAAGGCGCAGCGCGAATTACGCGCCCGCGAAATGCTCGCTCTGGTGGACCTGGCCGGTTTCGACAGCCGGCGCATCTGGCAACTCTCCGGCGGCCAGAAGCAACGCGTTGGCCTCGCCCGCGCCCTGGCGGCCGACCCTCGCGTATTACTGATGGACGAACCCTTCGGTGCGCTGGATGCCTTCACCCGCGAACAAATGCAGGAGTTGCTGCTGCAAGTGTGGCGGCGCACAGCCAAGCCGGTGTTCCTGATTACCCATGACATCGAAGAAGCGGTGTTCCTGGCCACGGATTTGATCCTGCTGGCGCCCAACCCCGGCCAGATCGTCGAACGCCTGCAGCTGGATTTCGGCCAACGTTACGCTGCCGGTGAATCAGCCCGCGCAATCAAGTCCGACCCGCGCTTTATCGAAACCCGCGAGCACGTGCTGGGCAAAGTGTTCTCCCAACGGCAGGTGTACGCATGAGCAGCTACGAACTTCCCGCCACCGCCAGCAAGCCGGTGGCACCCGCCGTTATCCCGTTACGCCGCAGCCTGAGCACACGCTGGATCAGCGCACTGACCCTGGTCGCTTTGCTTGCCCTGTGGTGGGGGGTGACCGCCACCGGTTTGATCGAACCTTTGTTCCTGCCGCCCCCGTCCGCCGTGTTGCAAAAAGGCTGGCTGCTGGCGACCACCGGCTACATGGATTCCACCTTGTGGCAGCACCTGGGCGCGAGCCTGAGCCGCATCGGCCTGGGCCTGGGTTTTGCAGTGCTGACTGCCGTGCCGGTGGGGATTGCCATCGGTGCCAACCGCATTGCCCGAGGCATTTTCGATCCGTTGATCGAGTTCTACCGGCCGATTCCGCCGCTGGCCTACCTGCCGCTGATCGTGATCTGGTGCGGCATTGGCGAGCTGTCCAAGGTGCTGCTGATTTACTTGGCGATTTTCGCCCCGATCGCCATCGCCACCGCAACCGGGGTGCGCACCGTCGACCCGGCCAAGCTGCGGGCTGCGCAGTCGTTGGGCGCCACCCGTGCGCAACTGATTCGCCATGTGATCCTACCCAGCGCCCTGCCCGATATCCTCACCGGTGTGCGTATCGGCCTGGGTGTGGGCTGGTCGACCCTGGTCGCCGCCGAGTTGATTGCCGCCACCAGCGGCCTGGGTTTCATGGTGCAGTCGGCGGCGCAGTTTCTGGTCACCGATGTGGTGGTGCTGGGGATCCTGGTGATCGCCCTGATCGCCTTCGCCATGGAAATGGGCCTGCGCGCCTTGCAGCGTAAATTAGTGCCCTGGCATGGCCAGGCACACTGAGTGAAGAATCTACAATGAGCAGCCTGACCGTTACCCCATTAAGTACCGCCCTGGGCGCCCAGATCAGTGGCGTCGACATCACTCAGCCGCTGGCCCCTGAACAGCGCGACGCCATTGAACAGGCGTTGCTCGACTATTCGGTGCTGTTCTTCCGTGATCAGCCAATCACCCCGCAACAACAGGCACGGTTCGCGGCCAATTTTGGCGACCTGCACATCCACCCGATCTACCCCAACGTGCCGGAACAGCCCGAAGTGCTGATCCTCGACACCGCGGTCACCGACGTGCGTGACAACGCCGTTTGGCACACCGACGTGACCTTTCTGCCCACGCCTGCCCTGGGCGCTGTGCTCAGCGCCAAGCTGCTGCCGGCGTTTGGCGGCGATACCTTGTGGGCCAGTGGGATTGCGGCTTATGAAGCACTGTCTGGACCGCTAAAGCGCTTGCTCGATGGCCTCACCGCCACACACGACTTCACCAAGTCGTTCCCGCTGGAGCGCTTTGGCAACACCGCCGAGGACCTGGTGCGCTGGGAGGCAACTCGCAAGAAAAACCCGCCGCTATCGCACCCAGTCGTGCGCACGCATCCGGTAAGTGGGCGCAAATCGCTGTTCGTCAGCGACGGTTTCACCACCCGAATCAATGAACTGGAAGCGGCCGAAAGCGAGGCCATTCTCAAGCTGCTGTTCGCCCACGCCACCCGCCCGGAATTCACCATCCGCTGGCGCTGGCAGGAAAATGACGTGGCGTTCTGGGATAACCGCGTGACCCAGCATTACGCCGTGGATGACTACCGGCCACAGCGGCGGGTGATGCACCGGGCTACGATTCTTGGGGATGTGCCGTTCTAGTCGCCACACCGAAAACCAAATGTGGGAGGGGCGGTGCGACGATTCGACTTGCTCCCGATGGCGGTGGTTCAGTCAGCTCATCCGTAGCTGACCCACTGCTATCGGGAGCAAGTCGAATCGTCGCACCGCCCCTCCCACATTTTTGACCCAGTTGTGTCAGTTATTCAGCAGTGGATGGCTTTTCCCACAAGTTGATCCCGCCTTCCTGCGCAAACCGATCAATCTGCGCCAGTTCCTCAGCACTGAAGCTCAAGTTCTGCAACGCCCCGACGTTCTCGATGATCTGCTCCGGCCGGCTCGCGCCGATCAGCGCGCTGGTCACCCGTGGATCACGCAGGGTCCAGGCCAGCGCCAATTGCGCGAGGCTCTGGCCGCGACGCTGGGCGATTTCATTCAGGCCGCGTACATGGGCAATGTTGGCCTCGGACAGGTGCTGGGCCTGCAACGAACCACCACCCGGACGATTGACCCGTGCATCGGCCGGTATGCCATTGAGGTACTTGTCGGTGAGCAAACCCTGGGCCAGGGGCGTGAAGGCGATCACCCCAGCGCCAAGTTCTTCGGTGGTGTCGAGCAGGTCCTTTTCCACCCAGCGGTTGAGCAGGTTGTAAGCCGGTTGGTGAATCAACAGCGGCACTTTCCACTCTTTGAGCAAGGCTGCGATTTCGCGGGTTTTCACCCCGGAATAGGACGAGATACCGATGTACAACGCCTTGCCTTGTTGCACAGCGGTGGCGAGGGCGCTGGCGGTTTCTTCCAGGGGCGTGTCGGGGTCAAAACGGTGGGAGTAGAAAATATCCACGTAGTCGACGCCCAGGCGTTGCAGGCTCTGGTCCAGGCTCGCCAGGATGTATTTGCGCGAGCCACCGCCCTGGCCGTAGGGGCCGGGCCACATGTCCCAACCGGCTTTGCTGGAGATGATCAATTCGTCGCGGTAGTGCTTGAAGTCTTCACGCAGCAAACGGCCGAAGTTGATCTCGGCGCTGCCATAGGGCGGGCCGTAGTTGTTGGCCAGGTCGAAGTGGTTGATACCCAGGTCGAACGCCGTGCGCAGCAAAGCGCGCTGGGTGTCGATCGGGGTGCTGTCGCCAAAGTTGTGCCACAGCCCCAGGGACAGTGCCGGCAGCACCAACCCACTGCGGCCTACGCGGCGATAGGGAATAGATTCATAGCGGTTTTCGGCAGCAATGTACGTCATCGAATCCTCTCTGGACTGAGGGTTGAAAGGCCCGGGAATAAGGTTATTCCCAAGCCTTTTAACCCGCTGAATCGCTTAAGTCTGCCTCTTCCTTTTACAGCAAAGACCTACTTGAGAGGAACGGTATCAGCGCACCAAATGCAGGAACTGCAGATGGCGCTCGTACTGGTCGAGGATGTCGTTGATGATCTGCTCCTTGGTATAGCCCACCAGGTCATAGTCCTGGCTACCCTCACTCAAGTGCACCTCCGCACGATAGTAACGGCGGTTGTTGATCTCTTTGGAACCCATGCCACCGCGGGCAAACGACGGCGTGAAATAGCCGCGCATCTGCACCTGGTAGATGAACGGATGCTCCTCGCCATGGCCGATTTCCAGGCTGACGCTGTCGTTGGACGGGTCCGGCTGAGTGACTACATTCAGGCCCTTCTCGACAAACACCGCCGTCACTTCTTCGATCGCCGGGCGCACCGTCGATTCAAGGAAGCGATACACCTCATCACGTGACGGGAAATGCACGGCCTGGCTCAAGCGCTGGCGCCAGCCGCCACGGCCTTTGCGTGAAGCAGATATTGGCGCCAGGGAATGCAACTGCGCGATCTGCTTTTGCGACTCCAGGTAAAACGCCTTGTGCAGCCCCCACATCATCAGCAGCAGAATCAGCGAGAACGGCAGCGAGGTCAGGACCACCGCAGATTTCAACGAATCGATACTGCCGGCGAACAGCAGGGCACTGGTCACCAGCGCTGTCATCGCACCCCAGAACACCCGCAGCCACTTCGGCCCGTCTTCATCAGCGTTGCCGCCTTTGGACGACAGGGTGGACAGCACCACCGTGCCTGAGTCCGCCGAGGTCACAAAGAACACAAAGCTGATAAACACCGTGACCGCAATCACCGTCTTGCTCCACGGGTAGGTTTCCAGCAGCAGGTAGAGGCTCATCGACGGGTCATCGATGGCCGACTGGCCCAGCGCGGCCATACCATGGTTGAGCACTTGGTCGATGGCGCTGTTACCGAAGATCGACATCCACGCCAGGGTAAAGCCCAGCGGAATCAGCAGCACGCCAAACACGAATTCGCGGATGGTGCGGCCACGGGAGATACGCGCAATAAACAGACCTACGAACGGCGACCATGCGATCCACCAGGCCCAGTAGAACACTGTCCAGCCGCCCAGCCAGTCGCTTGGCTTATCGTAGGCGTACACATCGAAACTCTTGGTCGGCAGCGCGCCCAGGTAGTCACCGATGTTCTGGATCAAGGTGTTGAGCAGGTGCTGGGTAGGCCCGGCGAACAACACAAACAGCAGCAACGCACAGGCCAGCAGCATGTTGATGTCGGACATCACCCGCACGCCCTTGTCGACGCCGGCTACCGCAACAATGATCGCCGCGCCCATCATCAACGTGATCAGGCCCACCTGGATCCACTGGGTGTGAGCAATGCCAAACAGGTAGTCCAGGCCGGAATTGAGGTGCAACACGCCAAAACCCATGTCAGCGCCCAGGCCGAACACCGTCGCGATGATACCGAAGCCATCCACCGCATAACCGATAGGGCCATTGATGCGCTTGCCGATCAGCGGGTACAGCGCCGAACGCAATGCCAGCGGCAGGTTATGCCGGTAGGCGAAATACGCCAGGGCCATGCCCACGAACGCGAACACACCCCAGCCATGCAGGCCCCAGTGCAGGAACAGCACCTGCATGGCCTGGCGCGCTGCATCAGCGTTCATCGCTTCGCCCTGGGGCGGCTGCACCAGGTGCGTCAACGGCTCCGAGACGCAGAAGAAGAACAGCGTGATGCTGATCCCGGCGGCGAACAACATGCCGGCCCAGGACAGGTAGCTGAATTCGGGCTCGTCGTGGTCGGCACCGAGTTTTATCTTGCCGTAGCCCGATAGCGCGGTGACCACCACGAAGACCAGATACAGGGTCATCGCCAGCATGTAGTACCAGCCGACCGTATTGGCCGCCCAGTTTTGCGCCGCCAGCAGCCAGGCTCCGGCCTGTTGCGGGATAGCGATAACCGTGATGCCAAACAGCAGGATGAAGGTGGCGGCAAAGTAGAAAACGGGCGCATTCATGCGCACCATGCCGCTGGAAGGGGTGGACGATGCACTCATGAACGATGCACCTCAAGGTTGCGGGATATGGCTGTAAATAACGGACTCAGCAAAGGTAAGCCTCCTGTTGTGAGCGGGCAGCGAACCACCGGGTTTAACTTGAACGAACATTCAAGTTAAACATGAATAGGCGGTCTGGGACTAATCGCAGGGCTGAGTGGTAGATGATTCCTACACTAGCTCAAGGATTGGTATGACGGATGAAGAAGGCAAATCGTTCAGCGACCCCACGTTGAAATACATACGAAATGTGGGAGCTGGCTTGCCTGCTCCCACACGGGTCGGCGGTTGGCTCAGGTATTACTTCTGCGCCCCATCGTCATGCTGCAAGTTCGCCTGAGTGATATTCGCCCCTGCCGGCACGTTGCGGGTCAGCCACACATTGCCGCCAATGGTCGAACCCTGGCCGATGGTGATCCGCCCCAAAATCGTCGCCCCGGCGTAGATCACCACATCATTCTCGACAATGGGGTGCCGCGGATGGCCTTTTTGCAGCTGCCCATCCTCATCGGCTGGGAAGCGCTTGGCGCCCAGTGTCACCGCCTGGTAGATACGCACGCGATCGCCGATGATCGCCGTTTCGCCAATCACTACGCCAGTCCCGTGATCGATGAAGAAACTCGGGCCAATCTGCGCGCCGGGGTGGATATCAATGCCAGTGGCCGAGTGGGCGATTTCTGCACTGATGCGCGCCAGCAGCGGCAAACCTGCGCGGTACAGGTGGTGGGCCAGGCGATGGTGAATCACCGCCAGGATGCCCGGGTAGCACAGCAGCACTTCATCCACACTGCGTGCAGCCGGGTCGCCGTGGTAGGCGGCCAGTACGTCGGTATCCAACAGGCTGCGCAGAGCCGGCAATGCCAGGGCAAAATCCTGGATCAGCCGAATGGCATGGGCATCCACACCGCTGTCGTCGCCGCCGCCCTGGCGTGCGGCGTAGCGCAACTCCAGGCGCGCCTGGGCGAGCAAGGCGTTGAGCGCCACGTCGAGGGTATGCCCCACGTAGAAGTCTTCGCTTTCTTCACGCAGGTCCACCGGGCCCAGGCGCATGGGAAATAGTGCGCCGCACAAGGCTTCGAGGATTTGCGCCACCGCCTCGCGGGACGGCAATTCACGGCCACCGTGCTCGCCGCTCAAGCGACCGTTGCGCGTTCGCCACTGGTCCCGCGCGCCGCGCAGCTGGCTGACGATGGTCTGCAATTGCCAATGACTGGAACGCTCACTCACGGTATTCACTCCTGACGAAATGGCCATCACTTTACGGTATGCACCCTGGCAGCTCTTAAGAACCAATGGTGTGATCGTAAGAACTATTGTTCATAAGCGATTGACGGTTGCCCGATGAAAAGTGCCTGCCTATAGTCCTCCCCATCATTCAGTCACCGTGCGTAGCCATGATCAAACAACAGCTCGAGCGCTTTAACCGTCTGGAACTACTGGGCGGTGCCACCGCTCTGGAAAAACTTGAACGGCTGTCGGCCTGGCTGGGCAGGGACATTTACGTCAAGCGCGATGACACCACGCCCCTGGCCATGGGTGGCAACAAGCTGCGCAAACTCGAATACCTGGCGGCCGACGCCATTGCCCAGGGCGCCGACACCTTGGTCACCGCCGGCGCGATCCAGTCCAACCACGTCCGCCAGACCGCCGCACTGGCCGCCAAACTCGGCCTGGGCTGCGTTGCTCTGCTGGAAAACCCTACTGGCACCGAAGACGCCAACTACCTGGCCAATGGCAACCGCCTGCTGCTGGAGCTGTTTGACGCCAAAGTGGAACTGGTGGAAAACCTCGACAACGCCGACGCCCAACTCGCCGCCCTCGCCGACCGCCTGCGCAGCAATGGCAAGAAGCCCTACCTGGTGCCTATCGGTGGCTCCAATGCACTCGGCGCTTTGGGTTACGTGCGCGCAGGGCTGGAACTGGCCGCGCAGATTGAAGACAGCGGGATTGAGTTCGCCGCCGTGGTGCTCGCCTCAGGCAGTGCCGGCACGCACAGCGGCCTGGCCCTGGCCTTGAGCGAAGCACTGCCGCAGTTGCCGGTGATCGGCATCACCGTGTCGCGCACCGAGCAAGCGCAGTTGCCCAAAGTGCAAAGCCTGGCAGAACGCACTGCCGAGTTGCTCGGAGTGGCTATTCCCGACGCCTTCAAAGTGATCCTGTGGGACGAGTATTTCGGCCCCCGTTATGGCGAACCGAATGCCGGCACACTTTCCGCGATCAAACTTTTGGCCAGCCAGGAAGGTCTGCTGCTGGACCCGGTCTATACCGGCAAGGCCATGGCCGGTTTGCTGGACGGCATCGGGCGCCAGCGGTTTGAAGAGGGGCCGATCATTTTCCTGCATACCGGTGGGGCGCCGGCATTGTTTGCCTATGACTCAGTATTCAATTGATTGAATGGCATATATTCTCAAAAGAAATATGAAATTGTTTTTTTATTATTTTCAAGTCTTAAAAACCCGCTTTATCATCGCGCCGAAGGCGAAGACGCGCTTCGCGCTTTAAGGCAGGATACGACTACTGCGTCACCTGCTTCGCTCACCATAAAAACACAGGGGCTCTTCATGACTATTTCTGTATTGCGTCGCACGCTGCTGGTCAGCACTTTGGGCCTGGCGCTTGGCGCCGGTTGGTTGGGCCAGGCGGTTGCCGGCGAGCAGTTGAACACCATCAAGAAGGCCGGCGAGATCAAGATCGGTCTGGAAGGCACCTACCCACCGTTCAGTTTCGTCGACGAAAGCGGCAAGCTCAGCGGTTTCGAAGTGGAACTGTCCGAAGCACTGGCCAAGGAGCTGGGCGTCAAGGTCAAGCTGCAAGCTACACCGTGGGACGGCATTCTCGCCGCACTGGAATCCAAGCGCCTGGACGCAGTGGTCAACCAGGTGACCATCTCTGAAGAGCGTAAGAAAAAGTACGATTTCTCCAAGCCATACACCGTGTCCGGCATCCAGGCACTGGTGCTGAAAAAGAACGTCGACTCGATCACGAAAGCCGACGACCTGGCCGGTAAAAAGGTCGGCGTGGGCCTGGGCACCAACTACGAACAATGGCTCAAGGACAATCAACCCAAAGCCACTATCAAGACCTACAACGACGACCCAACCAAGTTCCAGGACCTGCGCATCGGCCGTATCGACGCGATCCTGATCGACCGCCTGGCCGCCCTCGAATACGCCAAGAAAGCCCCCGACACTGCCGCTGCCGGCGACGCCTTCTCCCGTCAGGAGTCCGGTATCGCCCTGCGCAAAGGCGAGCCTGAGTTGCTCGATGCGGTCAACACGGCCCTCGACAAACTGCGCGCCGACGGCACCTTGAAGAAGCTGTCCGAGAAGTACTTCAACGCTGACGTCACTCAATAATGGAAGCAGGTCTTCAACTCGCGCTGGACTCCGCGCCCTTTCTGCTCAAGGGCGCGTACTACACGGTAATCCTCAGCCTGGGCGGGATGTTTTTCGGCTTGCTGCTGGGCTTCGGCCTGGCCTTGATGCGCCTGTCGCGCTTCAAGTTGCTGAGCTGGACGGCCCGAGTCTACGTGTCGTTCTTTCGCGGTACGCCGTTGCTGGTGCAGCTGTTCCTGATCTACTACGGCTTGCCGCAAGTGGGCATCGAGCTGGATCCGATCCCGGCGGCCATGATCGGCTTTTCGCTGAACATGGCCGCTTATGCGTGTGAAATCCTGCGGGCCGCCATCGCCTCCATCGAGCGTGGCCAGTGGGAAGCCGCCGCCAGTATTGGCATGACCCGCGCGCAAACCCTGCGCCGGGCCATTCTGCCGCAAGCGATGCGCACGGCATTGCCGCCCCTGGGCAACAGCTTCATTTCGCTGGTCAAGGACACTGCGCTGGCCGCCACCATCCAGGTGCCCGAGCTGTTCCGTCAGGCCCAACTGGTATCGGCGCGGACCTTCGAAATTTTCACCATGTATCTGTCCGCAGCCCTGATCTACTGGATCCTGGCGAGCATCCTGGCGCATCTGCAAAATCGTCTGGAAGACCGGGTCAACCGGCATGACCTGGAGTCCTGAAGCATGATCGTGGTTGAAAAACTGACCAAACAATTCAACGGTCAAGTGGTGCTTGACGGCATCGACCTTGAGGTCAAGGAAGGCGAAGTGGTCGCCATCATCGGCCCCAGCGGTTCCGGCAAGACCACCTTCCTGCGCTGCCTGAATTTCCTCGAAGAACCCACCAGCGGCCGCATCAAGGTGGGGGATATCCAGATCGACGGCAGCAAGCCGCTCAACCAGCAACAGGGGCTGGTGCGTCGTCTGCGCCAGCACGTGGGCTTTGTGTTCCAGAACTTCAACCTGTTCCCCCACCGCACTGCGCTGGAAAACGTCATCGAAGGCCCGATTGTGGTCAAGAAGATGCCACGGGAAGCGGCCACCGAACTGGGGCGCAAGCTGTTGGCCAGGGTCGGCCTGGCGGGCAAGGAGGCGTCCTACCCAAGGCGGCTGTCCGGCGGCCAGCAACAGCGTGTGGCGATTGCCCGTGCGTTGGCCATGGAGCCGGAGGTGATTCTGTTCGACGAACCCACCTCGGCTCTCGACCCGGAACTGGTGGGCGAAGTGCTGGCAACCATTCGCAGCCTGGCCGAAGAAAACCGCACCATGGTCATCGTGACCCACGAAATGAGCTTTGCGCGGGACGTGGCCAACCGCGTGATCTTTTTCGACAAGGGCGTGATCGTTGAACAGGGTGAAGCCAAAGCGTTGTTCGCCAACCCCAGGGAAGAACGCACCCGGCAGTTTCTGAGCAAATTCCTCGCCCACTGACCCACCCTCTGTAGGAGCGAGCTTGCTCGCGAAAAACGCCCAGGCAACTCGGTCGATCTGAATCACCGCGTTACCGTTTACGTTCTTCGCGAGCAAGCTCACTCCTACAACGGGTTACCATTTCAGCGCATAAAATACCCCCGCCGTCCCCCCCTTAAAATCCCCCTCCCCGTCAGACCCTTCTGAATATCCTCAAACCCGCCGTTTAGCCTTTTGCCTCCATTGACGCTCCCCGGCCAACCCTCTTATCTAGCGCCTTGAGGATTGGATCCCATCCCGGCTACTGACTGAATCGTTCCTTTCGAATCGCCCTGTGCCTATGCGCCGAAGGTTCGGAACGATGACTGCTGGCTGCAACAAGGAGATTACTTATGACACACACCCAAACCCTGGCCATGCTGCCTGCCCCGAAGCTGCCCCAGGCGGTAGGAAACGGCATCAGCGCCCTGGCCTCCACCCATCTGCAGGTCGACATATCCCCCTACTCGGGCATGGAGGAAGGCGACCTGATCGAACTGTTCTGGAACAACTGCTTTGCCGCCTCGCGCAAGGTGACGGCGTGCAAGATCGGCACGTTCACTCATCTGTGGGTACCGGAAAGCTTCGTGCAGGACGGGCCGGCACGCGTCCACTACCAGGTCCTGCAAATCGGCCATGGCCCGATGCGCTCGGCCGTCGCCCTGGTGCGGGTCAAGACCAACTACCCCGGAGGCCAGCCTGCGCCATGCCTCAACCACGAAAGTGATGAAAACCAGAATCTCGCCCCCGTGGGTTTGCCCGAGACGATCCGCCGCCATGGCGTCAATCGCAACCAGGTTCGGCGCGGCATTCCGCTGACCATCGAACCTTACTTGAACATGAGTGCCGGCGATGCCATCACACTGCGCTGGGGTGATGTGCGCCTGGACCTGCCGAAAATCCAGGACAAAAACGTTGGCCTGGCAGTGCAGGTGTGGGTACCGTCCCAGATCATTGTCGAAGCGGGCGACGACTGCCGATTGGAAGTCACGTACTGCATTCTCGATCGCGTGGGCAATAATTCACGCTGGGCACCGGCCCGCACGCTACGTATCGCCGCTTGCACGCCAGTCGTGCCAACCCCACCTGCCTCGCCCGCGCCGGGCTATCAACCGCGTCGCTTCGGCTCACCCTGTGAACCGGGGTGACAGCCCTTCTATGCATATTCCTAAAAGTTAGTTTATTTAAAGAATTAACACGCTTAGGGTATATGCACCGGACCACCGGACATTCCTGATTTTTCTGTTTTTATTTCATTGAATGCGAGGTCGGTATGGTCAGAATTACCCCGGTGCATAACGCCAGGGCATTGCGTGCAGCCAAGGAGCGGCGCTGATGTCTAACTTGGCTCTAACACCCCCCCAGAGTGATCTGGACGTAGCCCCCCTGTTGTTGCCCGCAACGGTGCTGCGCAACGACGCGCAGGCACTGAGCGCGGCTCATGAGCTGGCCCAGGCTGCGCGCCTGCAGGCCGCTACGCGCGACCAGCAGCGCAAACTGCCGTGGGCGCAACTCGAACAATTCACCCGCAGCGGCCTGGGCAGTATTTCCATTCCCCGCGAATACGGCGGCCCACAGGTGTCGTTTGTGACCCTGGCCGAAGTCTTCGCGATCATCAGCGCAGCCGACCCGGCCCTCGGGCAGATCCCGCAGAACCATTTCGGCATCCTGCACGTGTTGCAGGGCACCGCGACCGAGCGCCAGAAAAAGCAGCTGTTCCAGAGCGTGCTCGACGGGTGGCGCATCGGCAACGGCGGCCCGGAACGCGGTACCAAAAACACGCTGGAGCTCAAGGCACGCCTCACGGCCGAAGGCGATGGGTTCGTGGTCAGCGGCCAGAAGTTCTACTCCACCGGCGCACTATTTGCCCACTGGGTCGCGATAAAGGCATTGAACGATGACGGCAAGCAAGTCATGGCCTTCGTGCGGCGCGGCAGCGAGGGGTTGCGCATCGTCGATGACTGGTCCGGTTTTGGCCAACGCACCACTGCCAGCGGCACGGTACTGCTCGACCGGGTGGCGGTAGACCCGGAGTTGGTCATCGACAACTGGCGCCTGGGCGAAAGCCCGAATATCCAGGGTGCCGTGTCGCAACTGATCCAGGCAGCCATTGACGCCGGCATCGCCCGTGGTGCCCTCGACGACACTATCGCCTTTGTACGCGAGCGTTCACGCCCCTGGATCGACGCCAAGGTCGAGCGGGCCAGCGATGACCTGTATGTGATCGCCGATATCGGCAAGATGAAGATCGAACTGCACGCTGCCGAAGCACTGTTGCGCAAGGCCGGCCAGGTGCTGGACCAGGTCAGCGCGGCGCCGATCACCGCGCAGTCCGCCGCGCGCGCCTCGATTGCCGTAGCCGAGGCCAAGGTGCTCACCACCGAAGTGGCATTGCAGGTTACCGAAAAGCTCTTCGAACTGGCCGGCAGCCGCGCCACCCTCGCCGAATTCAACCTTGATCGTCACTGGCGCAACGCGCGGGTGCATACCCTGCACGATCCGGTGCGCTGGAAGTATCACGCCATCGGCGCGTATCGACTGAACGGCACCTTACCTGCTCGTCATTCCTGGATTTAACCGACCAGAACACTTTTTCCACGAGCTTCTGGAGAAACTCATGACCCTTTCTCACCACGTCGCGGTTATCACCAGCGATGAGCAAGCCCTTATCGTCGCCAGCGACCTCGCTGAAGATTTGCGCCGCGACAGCGCCCAGCGCGACCGCGAACGCCGCCTGCCGTGGCCCGAGCTGGACGTGTTTTCGCGCTCCGGCCTGTGGGGTATCACGGTGCCCAAGGCATTCGGCGGCGCGGGCGTATCCAATGTCACCCTGGCCAAGGTGATTGCACTGATTTCCCAGGCCGATGGTTCCTTGGGCCAGATCCCGCAAAATCATTTTTATGCCCTTGAAGTGCTGCGCGTAAACGGCAACCCCGAGCAGCAAAAGCGCCTGTACGCCGAGGTGCTGGCCGGTCAGCGCTTTGGTAACGCCTTGGCGGAACTGGGCACCAAGACCGCCCATGACCGCGTGACCAGCCTCACCCGCGACGGCGACGGTTTTCGCATCAACGGGCGCAAGTTCTACGCCACCGGCGCGATCTATGCCCAACGCATTCCCACCTCGGTGGTGGATGAAAACGGCATCCAGCAACTGGCGTTCGTACCCCGTGACAGCGAGGGCCTGACGGTCATCGACGACTGGAGCGGCTTCGGCCAGCGCACCACTGGCAGCGGCTCAGTGGTATTCGATAACGTGTGGGTCGCAGCGCAGGACGTGATCCCATTTCAGAGCGCCTTCGAACGCCCGACCACCGTGGGCCCCTTGGCGCAGATCCTTCACGCCGCCATCGACACCGGCATCGCCCGCGCAGCGTTTGAAGATGCGTTGCATTTTGTGCGCACCAAGACCCGCCCGTGGATCGATTCCGGCAACGACAAGGCCACCGAAGACCCGCTGACTCTAAAGAGCTTCGGCCACCTGAGCATTCGCTTGCACGCCGCCGAGGCGTTGCTGGAGCGCTCCGGCGAATTCCTCGACCGCGCCCAGGCCGACAGCAATGCCCAGACCGTTGCCGCCGCGTCCATCGCCGTGGCCGAAGTGCGCGCCCTGAGCACCGAGATTTCCCTCGCAGCGGGCAGCACCTTGTTTGAACTGGCCGGCAGCCAGGCGACTTTGGCCGAGCATGGCCTGGACCGCCATTGGCGCAACGCCCGGGTGCACACCCTGCATGATCCGGTGCGCTGGAAATATCATGCGGTAGGCAACTATTACCTCAACGATGAAAACCCGCCGCTGCGGGGGACCATCTGATGAGCAAGAAAAAGATCCTGCTCAATGCCTTCAACATGAACTGCATCGGGCATATCAACCACGGTTTGTGGACTCACCCACGGGACAACTCGACCGAGTACAAGAGCCTCGAATACTGGACCGAATTGGCGCAGATCCTTGAGCGCGGGTTGTTCGATGGTTTGTTTATCGCCGATATCGTCGGCGTCTATGACGTGTACCAGAACTCGATTGACGTGCCGCTCAAGGAGTCCATCCAACTACCGGTCAACGACCCGTTGCTGCTGGTCTCGGCCATGGCCGCCGTCACCCGGCACCTTGGCTTCGGCCTTACCGCCAACCTGACCTACGAGCCGCCCTATCTGTTCGCCCGGCGCATGTCCACGCTCGATCACCTGAGCCGTGGCCGCGTCGGCTGGAACATCGTCACCGGCTATCTCGATAGCGCCGCCAAAGCCATGGGCCTCACCGAACAGGTCGAACATGACCGGCGCTACGACCAGGCCGATGAATACCTGGAGGTGTTGTACAAACTCTGGGAAGGCAGCTGGGAAGACGACGCGGTGCTCAACGACCCGCAAACGCGGGTGTATGCGCAACCGGGCAAGGTGCACAAGGTGGAGCACCACGGTGAGTTTTATCAGGTAGAGGGTTATCACCTGTGCGAGCCATCGCCGCAGCGTACGCCAGTGTTGTTCCAGGCCGGCAGTTCCGAGCGCGGGCTGCTGTTCGCCGGGCGCCACGCCGAGTGCGTGTTCATCAGCGGGCAGAACAAGGCCGCGACCAGGCTACAGGTGGACAAGGTGCGCGCCAGCGCAGTGGAGGCTGGGCGCAACCCGGATGACATCAAGGTGTTCATGGGCCTCAACGTGATCGTGGGCGCCACCGAGGAGCTTGCATGGGCCAAGCACGCCGAGTACCTGAGCTATGCCAGTGCGGAAGCCGGTGTGGCGCACTTTTCGGCGTCCACGGCGATTGATTTTTCTACCTACGAACTGGACGAACCGATCCAGTACGTGAAGAGCAACGCGATCCAGTCGGCCACCAAGAACCTGCAAAACAACGACTGGACCCGGCGCAAATTGCTCGAACAGCACGCCCTGGGTGGGCGCTATATCACCTTGGTGGGCTCGCCTGAACAGGTTGCCGATGAGTTGGAATCCTGGATCAGCGAAACCGGGCTGGATGGTTTCAACCTGACGCGCGTTGTGACGCCGGAGAGCTATGTGGATTTCATTGACCTAGTGATACCGGAACTACAACGACGTGGGTCGTACAAGACCGCCTATGAGCAGGGCACCCTGCGGGAAAAAGTTTTCCACGGCACCGCTCGGCTACCCGAACAACACACCGGCGCCACCTACCGTCACTGATCAAAAAATGTGGGAGGGGGCTTGCTCCCTCCCACATTGGATCTCCATTGTTTGTGCCTATACCTTATGACTGGAAATTGATTATGAAAAAAACACTGCTCACCCACCCAGTCAAAGCACTGGCCCTGGCCTTCGGGTTATTCAGCACAGCGGTCTTCGCCGCCGACCCTCCCCTGAAAATCGGCACCACCGCCGCCTTCGCCATTCCGCTGGAAGCGGCCGTTGAAGAGGCCGGCAAACAGGGCCTGAAAGTCGAACTGGTCGAGTTCAGCGACTGGATCGCCCCCAACGTCAGCCTCGCCGCCGGCGATATCGACGTGAACTACTTCCAGCACATTCCCTTCCTGGAAAACGCCAAGGCCGCCGCCGGGTTTGACCTGGTGTCTTACGCACCAGGCATCATCAACAACGTCGGCCTGTATTCGAAGCAATACAAAAGCTTCAACGACCTGCCCGAAGGCGCCAGCGTGGCCATTGCCAACGACCCGATCAACAGCGGGCGCGGCCTGCAACTGCTGGCCAAGGCCGGGTTGATTACCCTCAAGCCGGGCGTGGGCTACAAGGCCACCGAAGAAGACATCGTCAGCAACCCCAAAAAGCTCAAGATCCTGCAGGTGGAAGCCGTGCAACTGGTACGCGCCTACGACGACGCCGACCTGGTGCAGGGCTACCCGGCGTATATCCGCCTGTCCAAGACCTTCGATGCGCAATCGGCGCTGCTGTTCGATGGCCTCGACCACCCGGAGTACGTGATTCAGTTCGTGATTCAGCCCAAGAGCAAGACCGACCCACGAGTGATCAAGTTCGTCGACATCTACCAGCACTCGCCGGTGGTACGTGCCGCATTGGATAAATCCCTGGGCAAGCTCTACCAAGTCGGCTGGGAAGATAAAAAATGACCGCCGCCAACGCCCAACTGCGCGACCTGGGCCATGCGCCCAGGGACGCCGAGCAGACTGAACTGCACCCGGACCTCAATCGCGCCCACGTGCGTTTTATCAACCTGGGCAAAACCTATGGCGGCACCGTACACGCCCTGCAAGGCATCGACCTGGCGATCCAGCGTGGCGAAGTGTTCGGCATCATCGGCCGCAGCGGCGCCGGCAAGTCGTCGCTGATCCGCACCATCAACCGCCTGGAACAACCCAGCAGCGGGCGCGTGCTGATCGATCAGGTGGACATCGGCGGCTTCGATGAAGACCATCTGGTCGCACTGCGCCGGCGCATCGGCATGATCTTCCAGCACTTCAACCTGATGTCGGCCAAGACTGTGTGGCAGAACGTCGAACTGCCTCTCAAGGTCGCCGGCGTGACCCAGGCACAACGCGTGCGTAAGGTGCATGAACTGCTGGAGCTGGTAGGTCTGCAAGACAAGCACAAGGCGTATCCGGCGCAGCTTTCCGGAGGGCAGAAACAGCGCGTCGGCATCGCCCGCGCGCTGGTGCACGACCCCGAGATTCTGCTGTGCGACGAGGCCACCTCGGCCCTCGATCCGGAGACTACCCAGTCGATCCTCGGCCTGCTGCGTGAGATCAACCAACGCCTGGGCCTGACCATCGTATTGATCACCCATGAGATGGCGGTGATCCGCGAAATCTGCGACCGCGTGGTGGTGCTGGAACACGGGCGCATCGTCGAGCAAGGCCCGGTGTGGCAAGTGTTCGGCAACCCGCAGCATGAGGTCAGCAAGACCCTGCTCGCACCGCTGCAACACGGCCTGCCGCCCGAATTGCAAAACCGCCTGCAACCGACACAAACCTCGGCTGATGCGGCGCTGGTGCTGCGCTTGCAGTTCACCGGCAGCGATACCGATGAGCCGGACCTGGCCGCACTGTTCAGCGCCCTCGGCGGCCGCGTGCGTTTGCTGCAAGGCGGTGTGGAACGTATCCAGGGGCACGCTCTGGGGCAATTACTGCTGGCGGTGAATGGGTCGCCGCACAATGCCGAAGAGCTGCGTAACCGCGCCGGCAATTGGGCACAACGGGTAGAGGTGCTGGGCTATGTGGTTTGATCGTTTAGTACAGGGCGCTATCGACACGTTGTTGATGGTCGGTGTGTCGTCGCTGATTGCCTTGCTGGTCGGTATCCCGCTGGCGGTATTGCTGGTTACCAGCGACAAGGGCGGTATCTACCAGGCGCCGGCGCTTAACCGCGTGCTGGGGGCGTTCGTCAATCTGTTCCGCTCCATTCCGTTCCTGATCCTGATGGTGGCGCTGATCCCGTTCACTCGGCTGATCGTCGGCACCACCTACGGTGTATGGGCCGCCGTGGTACCGCTGACCATCGCCGCCACACCGTTCTTTGCGCGCATTGCCGAAGTCAGCCTGCGCGAGGTCGACCACGGCCTGATCGAAGCGGCTCAGGCCATGGGTTGCCGGCGCTGGCACATCATCTGGCATGTGCTGCTGCCGGAAGCCCTGCCGGGGATCGTCGGCGGGTTCACCATCACCCTGGTCACCATGATCAACTCATCGGCCATGGCCGGTGCGATCGGTGCCGGTGGCCTGGGCGACATTGCCTACCGCTATGGCTATCAGCGGTTTGATTCGCAGATCATGCTCACGGTGATTGTGTTGTTGGTGGTGCTGGTGGCGGTAATTCAACTGAGTGGGGATCGCTTGGCGCGGGTATTGAACAAGCGCTGAACTCACGGGCATTCGTCCAACTGCGCGACGCTGGCATGGGGTACGAAGCTGACGGTTTTTTCCTTGGCCTGCCAGGGGCGCACGATGTAGCTGCCGTCCGAGTCTGCCATTACCCGCAGTTTTACACTGCGCTGCGGGTTGTCGGCGTCTACCAGCACGCGAAGAACCTTGGCGTCGTCCGACCAGGTCATCAGCGTACACACGCGCCCTCCGGAGGCGGAGCCTTGCAATGGCAACCCACCCAGCTTCGACCCGCTTGCCGGGATCAGCCCGAGGAAGACGATGAGTACAAAGGCTGCCAGTGATGCGAAGGCAACCGGGTTCTTGTGATCGCGCATGTACACCACAAGGCAGGCCCCACAGCCCTGGACCAGGAACAGCACGACCACCTCGGCAAACATGAACGGTGCAAAGAGCACAGCGCTGTCGGAATACTCAAGGAAGGCGCGGGAGACCGGCACGGTTACCATCAGGATTACCAGCATTTGAACCGCGCCAGCACCCACACTGGCCAGCCAGAACTCGCCGGATATGTCACGCAATGCAACCTGAGCAGGGCGTGCGCGCATGATGATGCCGACATAGGCGAGTACCGCCACCACGATCGCCACAATCCAACTGACAGTCAGCAAAGGTCCACTTTCGGCGTTCACCGACAGGTACACGGCGCACATCCAGAAGATGGCCATGACGACCAGGCTGGCAGCCCAGTGCAACAATAAACGCCGGTGCTGGGCCGTCAACTGAGGGGAAAGCGGACTGAGATTCAGCTGATCACTGAGGCGCACGCCCGTGTCGTTAAGGCGTTTGAACAAGATGAATGTAGGGATCAGGATCGACGCGCCCATCATGCCGATGACGAATACCAACATGGCGAACATGGCCGGCAATGCGGTGAACGCCGCGGCCGACAAAATACTCAGGGGTACTTTTTCCACCTGGATGTACTGGTACAAATACAAGCCTGCCACCGACAGGATCCCCACCGTCAGCGGCCAGGCGCGTTCATTGAGCCAGAAGAGGCCGCTGCTGAGTTTCGTGGCGTATTGGTCCACCTTGTTTGCAGTGAATTTCTGACCCTCACGTGAACGTTTTTCTTCTTCCATGAATGTACAACCCTCTTTGAATGAGGGCCGAATCTTACCCAGAATCCTGCGGGGCGGTCTGTCGGATTCTCCCAACACGCACACAATGAACCGCCCTACACCAGATACACGTCTTTCAACTCAAGGGTGAGCCTGAGGTATAGTCCGACCACCTCAACCGCAGCGGTGCGCCACACCATGAAACTCGCCCCCGACGACCTCAACCAGATCACCTCCACCACCCTCGGCCATTACAACAAAGTCGCCGAAGACTTCCGTGAAGGCACCCGTGATCACGATGTGAGCCAGAACATCGACGCGCTGTTGCGACATATCCAGGGCTCGGCGCCGTTTACCGTGCTGGATTTCGGCTGCGGGCCGGGGCGGGATTTGCAGACTTTTACGCGCATGGGGCATATCGCCGTGGGGCTGGATGGCTCCGAGCGGTTTGCGCAGATGGCGCGGGACGACAGCGGCTGTGAGGTGTTGCAACAGGATTTTCTCAAGCTGGACCTGCCACCCGAGCGCTTCGATGGCGTGTTTGCCAATGCGGTGCTGTTTCATATTCCCAAGCAGGAATTGCCGCGGGTTCTCAAGCAGCTGCATGGCACGTTGAAGCCTGGAGGCGTGCTGTTCAGCTCCAACCCACGGGGTGAGAACCAGGAGGGTTGGAATGGGCCGCGGTATGGCTCTTATCACGACCTGGAGGCGTGGCGGGGCTTGCTGACCGAGGCCGGATTTGAAGAGCTGGAGCACTACTACCGGCCGGCCGGGTTGCCGCGGGAACAGCAGCCTTGGTTGGCGAGTGTGTGGCGTAAAATTTAGTGCCGCATCGCCTGTACCGACCTCATCGCAGGCAAGCCAGCTCCCACATTCGGAATGCATTTCACTGTGGGAGCCGGGCTTGCCCGCGATGGCGCCGTAACGGGCAGCGTTATTTCACCTGATACACCACCGGCTTCTCCCCCTCCACCAGCGCCGTCACACTGCGCCCGGCATACCCATCTTTCTGCGCGTCCGAAAAATTCGCCACCAACCGCGTCCCATCGGCGAAGGTGGTTTGCTGCAACAGTTTGTCCGCTGTCAGCCAGCGAAACTCAGTCATTGCCTGAGTCCCCAACCGTTGATGCAGCGGCCGAAAGAACCGGTCCTGGCGCTGAATCACCGGCAGCCTGTCCTTGAGTGTCGTCGCGCTCAGGTGATACAGCGGCGGTACGTTGTAGAGCAGTTGGGCCAGTTCATTTTCAGCCCGTACATTGCTCAGCTTGAGGTTGTCGAACAGCCAGTGATGAGTGGTGATCACCGAGCCATGGAACACCGCCTGATACAACGGCAGCCGCATCGTCGGGTCGAAATACACCGTGCGCAGCGACGCTTTCAACGGCACAGGCTTGAAGAACACCGCCGGCTGTTCCGCCGGGTACCAGTTGCCGACGTAATAGGGCGACTGCCGGTCGCGGGTCATGTCCCGGTCACCCCAGCCAATCACCGGAGTTTGCATACCATGGGCAAACATAATGCCCTGAGCGGTGACGGCGTTGCCGTCTTCGGAACCTGCGGGCAGTTTTAGCGAAGTGTTGATCCAGCGCGAGGCGTCGATATTGCCCTGGGCATTCTGCACCTGACTCATGGAGGCGCCGTCGCGGTAGCTGTCAAAGATCATGCTGGTGGCGTACGCATCGAGGAACCAGGCATTGAATCCGGCTGCGGCCTGCACCGCCTTTACCCGTGCTTCCAGCAACGGTCGCACACAGCGCGGGTCCGTGTAGTGGCCGGATTGTTGGAAACCGGCTTTCGGCTGGCCGTTCTTCAATATGATTGCGCAGTCACGGTACGCCTTGCCGCCCAGGTGGGCAGTGGCCCAATCCGGATTTTCGCTGGCCGACAGCGCCGTTTCATACGAATCGTAAGGCGCCATCAAGTACCCGGCATCCACGCCTGCGCGAATCGCTTCGGGATGCCAGAGCCCGCCTTCCCAGCCATCCCCCAGGGCCAATAGCAGATGCGAGAGCCCCGCGTCACGCAAGGCTTGGATAGTCGAATGCCCCCAGATTTCGGGGCGATCACTCAAGGCTGAGGCGAAATCCACGGCCAGCTCGCTACGCAACTCGCCGTAGCGAGTGGCAAGGCGACTCATGTCGGGCTCTTCCACTTGCCAGGCTTGCCGGGCCTTCTGGTTGATGGCCGCATTGAGGCCGCGCAGCAGCACGGTTTGCTCATAACGATTCAATGCGGTTGTCTGTGCGAGCACCTTCGCAGACTCTTTGTCCAGCAGCCTGCCAAGCTCATGGGTGCGCAGCCGTTTGATCAACGTTGGCCAATCACGGACATCATCCAGCGTCAGCAAGCCGTTGCCCCAGAGGTAAACGTGACTGGCGCCGAGCAATTTCACCGCCTCGGGGGTTTGCCGCAGCTTGTCCGCCAGCGGCTCGTAACGGCCCTGCTCCACCAACCATTGGCGATAACGCTTGGCGCCGGCCAACGGGTCGGCGTCGCCCAGATGCAGGCGCAGCGTCATCGGTGCGTCGGGGGCAAGGGTGGTGAATTCATGGGCCGCTGACAACGCCAGGCCCTGGCCGTCCGCTTGCCATTCTAGGCGATTGTTGTAGGGGTTGGTCAGCAGCCAGTTAAGCGTGAAGCGCCCGTGATCCAGGCCCCACAAGGGCAAGCTCAGGTCCTGGGTGGTATTGACTTCGCCGTGCTCAAGCAGGAACGCCTTCCACACGGGGTTATCAAAGGGCACATAATGCCCTTCAGCCAACGGCCAGATCAGCGCCTGGCCCATGGCCGTGGCCGGCTGGCGCAGCAGGGCCAATTCACCCGGCTCGCGAGCACTGATAGACAGGGACAGTTCGCGCTGCTCAAGCCGGGCCGTCAGGCGGTAGGCGCCGCTATCCCATTGCCAGGAGACCTGTGCGGCATCAGCTTGCAACGCACTGACAGCGTGCGCGGCGACACCGCTGGAGGCTTGTACCGGGGCCTCCCCCGCTGGCGTGACACGCAGCGCCAGGGTTGCAGGGTCGAGGTCAACGCGCCACAGGGCGTTTTCCAGCACGGTGGAGGCAAAGACTGAGGGCGCAAGAACAAGCGCACAGAGCACAAAGATGAGGCGCAGGCACTGCATGGGAATCGACCTGGACGGAGAAGTTAGGTCGAGAGGGTAAAACATGCAGACAGTGGCCGGGGCAACAAGTGGATCTTTCGGAAGCTTCCCACAGCCTCAAGCGAGATGAAGATCCAAATGTGGGAGGGGCGGTGCGACGATTCGACTTGCCCCCTCCCACATTTTTAACCGCGCTGTTCCTGATGCTCTTGTTTGGGTTCGCGGATTTTGTACCAGGCCACATACAGCGCCGGCAAAAACAGCAGCGTCAGCAACGTGGCGATGATAATCCCGCCAATCATCGCGTAGGCCATCGGCCCCCAGAACACTTCCCGGGCAATCGGGATCATGCCCAGGCTCGCCGCTGCCGCCGTAAGCAGAATCGGCCGACGCCGGTGTTCGGTCGCTTCCACCACCGCATCCCACGGCGTATAGCCCGCCACTTCATACTCATGAATCTGTGTGACCAGGATCACCGAGTTGCGGATGATGATACCGATCAGCGCCAGGATCCCCAGGATCGCCACAAACCCCATCGGCGTACCGGTGGGGATCAACGCCAGCACCACGCCGATCAGCCCCAGCGGTGCAACGCTGGCCACCAGGAACATTTTCTGCACGCTGTGCAACTGGATCATCAGGAACGTGGCCATCAGGAACAGCATCAACGGCACCACACTGGCAATCGGGCCCTGGGCCTTGCCGCTTTCTTCCACGGTGCCGCCGGTGGCGACTTTGTAGCCCACCGGCAGGCCGTCACTGAATTTCTGGATGGTCGGCGCCAGTTGCTTGACCAGGTCGGTCGGCTGCATCTCATCGCGCACCGCGGCCTTGATGGTAATCGTCGGCTTGCGGTCACGACGCCACACCAGCGGCTGCTCCAACTCGTAACGCACCGTGGCAAACGCGAGCAACGGGATCGAGGTACCGTTGGGCGTAACGATCTGCAGGTTCTGCAAGGTTTCCGGCGTGCCGCGCTCGGCATCTTCGGCGCGACCGACCACGTTGATCAGGTAGATATCGTCGTGCACCTGAGTCACCGCCGCGCCGCTGACCACGCTGTTCATCAACTGCGCCACGTCTTCCGACGACAGCCCCAGTTGCCGCGCCTTGTCCTGGGCGATGTCGACGCGTAGCACTTTGCCCGGCTCGTTCCAGTCGTAGATGATCTCGCCCAAGTGGGTGTTCTGGTCCAGCAAGGTCGCCAGTTCGATGGCGTGCTTGCGCACCTGGTCGGTGTCTTTACCGGAGACGCGGTACTGGATCGGCCGCCCGACCGGCGGGCCCATTTCCAGCGGCTGCACATAGCTGCCGATACCGACAAAATCATCGCGCAGGCGTTTCTGCAATCGCGCAATCAAGGCGCTGCGCTCTTCCAGGCCCTTGCTGACGATCACCAACTGCGCGTAGTACGGGTTCTCCAGTTGTTGGTCCAGCGGCAGGTAGAAACGGATCGCGCCCTGGCCGATGTAGGTGCTCCAGCGAGAAATGTCCGGGTCGTCCTTGATGATCGCTTCGAGGCGGTCAACCGCCTTGCGCGTCTCGTTGATCGAGGCGTTTTGCGGCAGGTTCAGATCAACCAGGATTTCCGGGCGATCCGATGACGGGAAAAACTGGTTCTGCACAAACTGCATGGAAAACACCGAGGCCGCAAACAGCGCCACAGTGATACCGATGGCCCACCAGCGGTTGCGCATGGCCCAGAGCATACCGCCATTGAACGCGCGGCCGATGCGCCCAGGCTCGGCGTTATGCGGCTTCACATTGGCGCTGAGAATATGCACGCCGATCACCGGCGCAAACAGTACCGCCACCACCCACGACACCAACATCGCCACGGCAATCACCGCGAACAGAGTAAAGGTGTACTCGCCCGCCGAACTGGCATTGAGGCCAATCGGCACGAAACCGGCCACGGTCACCAGCGTACCGGTGAGCATCGGGAACGCTGTTGAGGTGTAGGCGTAGGTGGCGGCCTGCTCCTTGGTTTCGCCTTTTTCCAGGCGCGTGATCATCATCTCCACGGTGATCATCGCATCGTCCACCAACAAGCCGAGTGCAATGATCAACGCACCCAACGATACCCGCTGCATGGTGATGCCGCTGTATTCCATAAACACGAACACCAGCGCCAGCACCAACGGAATCGAGCACGCCACCACCAGCCCAGCGCGCATACCGAGGCTGATAAAGCTCACCACCAGCACGATAATCACGGCTTCGAACAACGCGCTGGTAAAGCCGCCGACGGCCTCTTCCACCACTTCGGCCTGGTCAGACACCTTGTGCACACCGACGCCCACCGGCAGGTCGGCAGTCAGCTCATCCATGCGCCCGTGCAGCGCCTTGCCGAACGACTGGATATTGCCGCCCTTTTGCATGGCGATCGCCAAGCCAATCGCCGGCTTGCCATTGAAACGGAACATCGGCCTTGCCGGGTCGACGTAACCGCGACTGATGTCAGCGATATCCGCCAGCCGATAGAAGCGGTCATTGAGGCGCAGGTTGACGTTGGCCAGGTCTTTCTCCGAAGCGAACTGCCCGGAGGTGCGCACCGAAATCCGCTCCGGCCCGGCCTCGATCACCCCGGCGGGCGTTACCGCATTCTGCGATTGCAGGCTTTGCACGACCTGGCGCTGATCAATGCCCAACGCCGCCAGTTTGCGCGTGGAGAAGTTCAGGTAGATCACTTCGTCCTGCTGGCCGATCATCTCGACCTTGCCCAGCCCCGGCACCGAGCGGATTTCGGCGCGCACCTGCTCCACGTAGTCGCGCAACTGGCGCATCGACAAGCCGTCGCCAGTAAAGGCGTACACCGAGCCGAACACATCACCGAACTCATCGTTGAACGACGGCCCCTGCAGGCCCTGGGGGAAGGTGCCGCGAATATCATCGATCTTCTTGCGAACCTGGTACCAGATCTCCGGAATGGCCTTGGCGCTGGTGGTGTCCTTGAGGAACACGAACACCGTGGACTCACCCGGTCGCGTATAACTTTTCACGTAGTCTAGGGAGTCGAGCTCTTCGAGTTTTTTCTCGATGCGATCGGTGACCTGCTTGAGGGTTTCCTCCTGGGTAGCGCCCGGCCAGCGGGTCTGGATCACCATGGTCTTGATGGTGAATGAGGGGTCTTCCTCGCGGCCCAGGTTCATATACGAGAACACGCCCATCAGCAGCGCGACGAACATCAGGTACCAGACGAAGGACTGATGCTTGAGTGCCCAGTCGGATAAGTTGAAGCTCCCTTTCATCGCGGGCTGTCCTCGTCGATTTTGACTTTTTGCCCGGGTTTCAGGCTGTTCACGCCGGCGGTGACGATGCGTTCACCGGCTTTGATGCCGCCATTGACCAAGGCGCTGTCAGCATCCCGGCTGACCACACTGACGTCGCGTGGCTGCACGGTCTGGCTCTGGGTATCA
This sequence comes from Pseudomonas sp. HN8-3, assembly GCF_020790195.1. Lineage (NCBI taxonomy): Bacteria > Pseudomonadati > Pseudomonadota > Gammaproteobacteria > Pseudomonadales > Pseudomonadaceae > Pseudomonas > Pseudomonas sp. HN8-3. Next base: position 273,514 of record NZ_CP086206.1, on the reverse strand, counting down.
AGCAGCCAGATGCGCGTCTTGCCGTCGACGTCCTGCAAGGCGCTCAAGGGCAATTCGATACGCGGCGTAATGGCGCTGCTCAAGGTCACGCTGATGGCGGTGCCCAGGCGGAACGCGGCGGGAGTGTCGGTCAGGCTCAGACGTGCGCGGCGGGTGCGCGTGGCACTTTGGGCCTGGGGTTCGATCTCGCGCACGATGGCGGTGGTATGCACGCTGGGGTCCAGTTGCCCGGCGACCAGAAACACCACATCCGTCGGCAGGCGCTCGGCCAGGCCGGCAGGCAGGTCGATCACCGCCTCCTTGATGTCCGGGCGAGCCAGGGTCACCACCTGCTGCCCCGCGCTGACTACCTGGCCAGCCTCGGCATTCCAGGCGGTGACGATACCGGCGTGGTCGGTGTGCAGTTCGGCGTAATTGAGCTGGTCCTTGGCTTGATTGACCGAGGCGCGGGCCTGATCAAGGGTGGCCTGGGTGGTTTTCAGGTCAGTCTGCGCCACATCCAACTGAGCCTGGGCGCCGACGCCCCGGTTGAACAGTTCCTGCTGGCGACGGGCATTGGCCTGGGCATTGATGAACTGTGCCTGCACGCGGGCGAGGTCGCCCTGGGCAGCACGCAGTTGGTTCTGCTGGTCGGTGGGGTCGAGCACGGCAAGCAAGGCCCCCTTCTCCACCTCGGCGCCCACGTCGACGGCGCGACGGGCGATGCGGCCCGACACCCGGAAACCCAGGTTGCTTTCGTAGCGGGCCTGGATAGTGCCGGCGAAGCGGCCGAGGTTTTCCTGATCTTCAGCCTTCACTTGCATGGACAACACCGGGCGCACAGGTTCAGGCGGCGCCTCTTCCTTGGAGCAAGCCATCAGCAACAGGCTGGCGGCGACGATAACCGTCAGTTGCTTCATGGCTGGGCTCCTTGCTGGGCGATCTCGACCACCATGCCGGGGTGCAGCAATTGCCCACCGGCCACTACGACTTTTTCGCCGCCTTTAAGGCCCTCGCCAATAATCACCTTGCCGGTGAGGTAACGGGCCACCTTGACCTTGTGCAGCTGCGCCTTGCCGTCGGCATCCACCAGCCATACGGCAGGCTCGCTGAGGTCTTTGGTCAAGGCCGCCCAGGGTAATTCGATGCTGGCCTTGGCCGGGCCGTTGGCGGTGGCGCTCACCACCGAACCCAGCTCCATGCCTTTAGGCAGGTTTTGCAGGGCGATCTTCACTTGTATGGTGCCGGTATTGGCCGCCACTGCCGGGGTCACTTCCCGCACCTTGCCCACGGCTTTGATGCTCGGGTTGTCCAGCAGGCTGACGGTAATCGGCGCATCCGGCGGCGGCTCCACCAGCAGGGATTCATACACGTTGAACACCGCGTCACGTTCGCCATCACTGGCCAGGCTGAAGATCGGTACGGTGGCTTGTACCACTTGGCCGACTTCGGCCTGGCGCGCCGTGATGATCCCCGGTGCATCGGCGACCAGCGCCGTGTAGCCAAGTTGCTCACGGGCGTTGGCCAATTGCGCCTGCGCGGCGGCAAGGGCACTTTGGCTGCTGCGCAACGCGGCCTGAGCGGCGTCGTATTCGCTGCGACTGGTGTAGCCCTTGGGCAAGAGTTTTTCCTGGCGCACGAAGGCGGCGGCGGTCTGCTTGACCCGCGCCTGTTCGGCCACAACCTGGGCCTGGGCGGAATCGACGTTGGTTTGCAGGTCCTTGGGGTCAAGCTTGGCCAGTACTTGCTTGGCCGTTACTCGGTCGCCCACGTCCACCATACGCTGAATGATCTTGCCACCCACGCGAAAGGACAAATCGGTCTGCACCCGCGCCTGGATATCGCCCGTCAGCGTGACCGCCGCGGCAAAATCCGCCGGCTGCACGGTTTGCACAAATACCCGTGAATGCTGCTTGGGCTCGGCTTTGTCTTGGCCACAGCCGCTCAGCAGCGCCAGGAGGCCAAGGCTGAAAATTAATGTCGAAGCGCGACCGCCCATGCAGGCTCCTTTTGCGTGATGCTCACGTACAAGTGTGTATGCGACTGTGAGCTTAGAACAGGGTTCCTTATCTGCATGGAGGATCCCATACTCCAATGGTTCCCCAGCCGATTAAATGCATATGCTGAAAACCCTCGCGGTGGCCAATTACCGCTCGATCAATAAATTGGTAGTCCCGTTGGACCGCTTGAACCTGATCACCGGGCCCAATGGCAGCGGCAAATCCAACTTGTACCGCGCGTTGCGCCTGCTGGCCGAAACTGCCCAAGGCGGGGTGATCAATGCCCTGGCCCGTGAAGGCGGGCTGGATTCGACCTTCTGGGCCGGGCCGGAAACTATCAGCCGGCGTATGCGCACTGGTGAAGTACCGATCGAATCCAATGTGCGCCAAGGCGTCAAACGCCTGCGCCTGGGGTTTGCCGCCGAAGATTTCAGCTACGCAATCTCTCTGGGATTGCCGGAAAAAACCTCGTCGTTCTTCAGCCTCGACCCCGAAGTGAAGAAGGAATGCATCTGGGCCGGCCACATCTACCGCCCGGCCAGCCTGTTGGTGCAGCGCTCAGGTGCCATGGTGCGTGCCCGCGAAGGCCGTGCCTGGGATGTACTGGCGCAGCACACACCGAACTACCACAGCCTGTTCGATCAGGTCGGCAGCCTGCGCGGCTCGCCGGAGGTACTGCTGTTGCGTGAAAGCATTCGTGGCTGGCGCTTTTATGATCACTTTCGCAGCGACGTGGACGCACCAGTGCGCCAGCCCCAGTTGGGTACGCGTACGCCGGTGTTGCACCAGGATGGCCGCGATTTGGCGGCCGCGTTGCAGACTATCCGCGAGATCGGCGACCCCGAGGCGCTGCAACGTGCCGTAAGCGATGCATTCCCGGGGGCGCGCCTGAACATTGAACCGTTGCAAGGCGGACGCTTTGCCATTGAGTTCTATCAGGAAGGCTTGCTGCGGCCGTTGTCGGCGGCGGAACTGTCAGACGGCACCCTGCGCTACTTGTTGCTGATCGCCGCACTGCTGACGCCACGGCCACCGACCATGATGGTGCTGAACGAGCCGGAGACCAGCCTGCACCCGGACCTGTTGCCGGCATTGGCGCGCTTGATTATCCAGGCGTCGAAGCAGTGCCAGGTGTGGGTGGTGTCCCATGCCAGCCGCTTGATTGCGGCGTTGCAGCAGGATGAGGGGTGCAATTCGATTGTGCTGGAGAAGGTGTTGGGGGAAACGCGGATCGTGGGGCAAGGGATTCTGGATGGGCCGGCCTGGCATTGGCCGGAGTAGGTGGTGACTGTACCGGCCTCATCGGGAGCAAGCCCCGTCCCACATTTTGACCTGTATTCACACATCGGAATGTGTGAACCCGATCCAGTGTGGGAGGGGGCTTGCTCCCGATGAGGCCGGTGCAGCCAACACAAAAAGTCAGGTTTCAGCCCTGCCACTTCCCACCTTCAACAATCACACTTTCAGGCTTGGTGTCATCGCTCAGTTCTTTGCGCACATATTGGTCATAGAGCTTGAGCAGAAACTTCTCCTCGCCCAGCTTCGCCAGCTCGGCATTCACCCAGTCGCGCAGTTCGGTATTGCCCTTCTTCACCGCCGGAGCAATCGGTGCTTCATCACCCAGCTTTTCTTCCAGCACACGGTAGCCCGGGTTTTGCTTGGCCCAGCTGAACAGCACCAGGTTGTCTTGCGCATAGGCATCACCACGCCCTGCCGACAGCGCTTGCAGCGACTCGGAATTTTTTTCGAACTTGAGCAGCTTCCAGTCCGGGTGGTTTTTGGTCAGCCAGATGTCGGCGGTGGTGCCGGTGGTCACGATAATGGTGCGAGTCGCCAGGTCATCCAGGCTTTTCACCGCACTGTCGTTGGGCACCAGGGCCTGGACCGCGACTTTCAGGTTGGGGTTGGTGAAGTCCACCGCTTCCTTGCGTTCAGGCGTCACGGTCATGTTGGCGAGGATCAAGTCGACCTTGTCGCTTTGCAAAAATGGAATGCGGCTGGCGGGCTCAACGGCGACAAACTCCACCTTGTTTTCGTCGCCCAACAGGTCCTTGGCGAATTGACGGCCAATGTCAGTATCGAAGCCGACGTAGCGGCCAGCCTCGTCGACAAAGCCAAACGGTGGCTTGTCCGTGAAGACGCCAACGATCAGCTTGTCCCGCGCTTTTATTTTGTCGATGTAGCTGACAGCCGCGGGTTTTACCGGCTCTTCGGCCTTTTTATCGCAGCCGGCCAGCAAGGCGACGGCAAACAGTGGCAGCAGTAACTTTTTCATATCAGCTCCAGTTCCTTGATCTTTTTGGGCAGTGTTGAAACGAAGGAGAACTTCTCCAGGAACTGCTGCGCGCGTGCGGTCTGCGGGTTCGTAAAGAATGCCTCGGGGGTGTTGTGTTCGAGGATGCGACCGGCCTCCATGAACACCACGCGGTCAGCGACGGCGCGGGCGAAGGCCATTTCGTGGGTGACGATCAGCAGGGTCATGCCATCGCGGGCCAGGCCCTGGATCACTTCCAGCACTTCCTTGACCATCTCCGGGTCAAGGGCCGCCGTGACCTCATCAAAGAGCATGACCTGGGGGTTCATGCACAACGAACGCACGATGGCGATGCGTTGCTGCTGGCCGCCGGAGAGCTGGCGCGGGAACGCGTCGCGCTTGTCGGCCAGGCCCACGCGCTCCAGCAGTTTTTGCGCCTGCTCACGAGCCTCGCGGGGGTCACGCCTTTGCACTTTCAGCGGGCCGAGCAGGATGTTGTCGAGCACGCTCATGTGCGGGAACAGGTGGTAGCTCTGGAACACCATGCCGATGTCCTGGCGCACCTGGCGCCAGTCGGTGTTTTTATCCAGCAGCTCAACGCCTGCAAACCGCAGGCTGCCGCTGTGCGCGACTTCCAGCCCATTGAGGCAGCGCAGCAAGGTGCTTTTGCCACAGCCGCTGGGGCCGAGGATCACCACCACCTCGCCGCTTTGCACGCTCAAGTCGATGCCCTTGAGCACCTGTGCCTGGCCAAAGAATTTGTTGAAACCCTGGAACTCGATCAATGCGCTCATGCGTGGGCCCAGCGCCGTTCCAGCACCTTGGAGGCGGCCGACAACGGGTAGCAGATAAAGAAGAAAAACAGGAACAGCGCGCCGTAGATCAATACCGACTCGTAGGTACGCTCGATGATTTGCTGGCCGACCTTGATCACATCCACCACGCCAATCAGCACCGCAAGGGAACTGGTCTTGATGATGCGCGTGTAGACGTTGATGGTCGGCGGCGTCATGCGTTTAAGGGCCTGGGGCAGCAGCACGTAGCCGTACAACTGCGGGTCGGACAGGCCAATCGACAAGCCCGCTTCACGCTGGCCACGCGGCAGCGAATGCAATGCACCGCGCACCACCTCGCCGACTTCGCTGGCGCCCCATAGCGACAACACCAGCACCGCGCACCAGAAGCTCGGCAGGCTCACACCAAAGAAAATCGGCAGGCCGAAAAACAGCAGGTACAACCACACCAGCACCGGAATCGCCCGGAACAGCTCCAGGTAGATGCGCAGCACACCGTTGATCACCTTGTTATTCAAGGTGCGCAGCACGCCATACAGCACGCCGCCGACCGTACTGAAAGCGATGCTCAAAAACGAAATCGACAGGGTTTGCGCAGCGCCTTTGCCCAGTTGTGGCAACGACACCCACAGCAACTCAAGACCCGAACTGGCCATGCTGGAGCCTCCTTTCCAAACGGCTGAGCAGCAACGACAACGGCAAAAACAGCAGCACGCAAATCAGCGTCAGCACGGCGAGCATCTCGTAGGTCTTGTAGTAGAGGGCGATGTAGCTCTTGGTGGTGTAGAGAATCTCCGGCACCGCCACCGCGGAAACCACCGTGGTTTCCTTGAGCAGAAAGATGAAATTGGCGAACAACGCCGGCAGGCTGAGGATGCCGGCCTGGGGCAGAATCACATGGCGCAACAGCTGCCAGTCGGACAGGCCAATGGACTTGCCCGACTCGATCTGCGCCAGCGGCACCGCTTCCACACCGGCGCGCAACACTTCAGTGAGGTAGGCGCCGCCGAGAAAGGTCATGGTGATGATTGCCGCCCAGAACCCGGAGATATTCAAACCCAGGGCCGGCAGTGCGAAGTAGACGAAAAACAGTTGGATCAACAGCGGCGTGTTCCGCGCCAGCTCCACATACAGCGCTACCAGCCGTGACAGGTACGGCGTGCGAAACACCAACAAGGCTGCATTGATCAGCGCCACCAGCAAGGAGGTGCCGATGGCGATCAGGCCCACTTGCAGGGTTACGCCCACCGCTTGCAGGAACGCCGGCAAGGTGCTGAGGATAAAAGCGAAATCGAAGGTCATGTGCAGTCCATATCGCCGCATGGGTAATGCTGCGAGCGCAATCCGTTCCGGCGTGGATAACGTCGGGTAGCGCGAACTTTAAAGGTATAAAAAGCAAAATTTAAATACCGAAATAGCATATTGATATCACCCAAAAAACTAACCTTCACCAGGGCGATCAATGTGGGAGGGGCAAGCCCCCTCCCACAAAAAAAACGCCGACGCTGTAGTAGCCGTCGGCGTTGAAACCTTGAAGGGGGTTTTGAGTTACATCAGAACGCCGGCACGACTGCGCCGTTGTACTTCTTCTCGATGAAAGCTTTGACTTCCGGGCTGGTCAGGGCCTTGGACAGTTTCTGGATAGCGTCGCTGTCCTTGTTGTCCGGACGTGCTACCAGGAAGTTCACGTAAGGGGATTTGGCATCTTCGATGATCAACGCGTCCTTGGCCGGGTTCAAACCGGCTTCCAGGGCGTAGTTGGTGTTGATCACATCCAGATCAACCTGATCCAGCACGCGTGGCAGCAGGGCCGATTCCAGCTCTTTGAATTTGAGGTTTTTCGGGTTGTCCTTGATGTCTTTTGGCGTGGACAACGCGTTGGTCGGGTCTTTCAGGGTGATCAGCCCGTTCTTCTGCAGTAGCAACAGGGCGCGTCCACTGTTGGAGCCTTCGTTCGGGATGGCCACGGTCGCGCCGTCTTTCAGATCTTCAATTTTCTTGATCTTTTTCGAGTAGCCGCCGATGGGTTCAACATGCACACCGACTACCGTGACCAGGTTGGTGCCCTTGCCCTTGTTGAAGTTTTCCAGGTACGGCAGGGTCTGGAAGTAGTTGGCGTCCAAGCGCTTCTCAGCGACTTGCACGTTTGGCTGCACGTAATCGGTGAAGACTTTGATCTGCAGGTCCACGCCTTCCTTGGCCAGGGTCGGCTTGATCAACTCCAGGATCTCAGCGTGCGGAATCGGCGTGGCCGCTACCACCAGCTTTTCGTTGGCCTGGGCGAAGCCGGCAGTCAGGGCAGCCGCCAGGGCGGTAAACAACAGAACCTTTTTCATGCAGTGTCCTTTTCTAACGACCATTTTTTATGTGAGGTGCCAGCGAAATGCTATCGCGGCGTAGGAAGGACAATACCTAGATTTTTTATTCCCGAACAATATCTTTTATTCACGTTGATATTCCATTTTGTTCATACAGGAAGGTACGCAGCGATTCGCGCTCGGTCGCACTGGCGCTGGCAAAAATTCGTCGCACTTGCTCCAGCGGCGAACCTGCCACCGGCAGGTTCAAATGCTCGGGCAAGATTTCATCGCCACTGCTCACCAGCAAGGCAAAGTGAATGACGTTTTCCAGTTCGCGGGTATTGCCCGGCCAGGTGTGACGCTCCAGTACCTGTTGAGCGGCGTCGCTGATAAGCGGCACCGGCAGGTCCAGGCGCTGGCTGTAGATGCCGAGGAAATACTCGGCCAGAGACAAAATATCCCCCACCCGCTCGCGCAACGCCGGCAGGTCCAGCCGGCCTTCGCTCAAGTAATGAAACAGGCGCTCGTGAAACTTGCCAACGGCCACAGCCTGGGCCAGGTCGATGCTGGTAGCGGCCACCAGACGTACGTCTACCGGGCTGGGTTGATGGGCACCGACGCGGGTGACCTCATGATTTTCCAGGGCCGCGAGCAATTTCACCTGGATCGGCAACGGCAAGTCACCAATCTCATCCAGGTACAAGGTGCCGCCGTTGGCAGAGCCAAACCAGCCAGCCCGACTGCTCGCTGCGCCGCTGTGGCTGCCGGCGGCATAGCCAAACAACTCGGCATCCGCATAGGTAGGACTGATGGCGCCACAGTTGACCGAGACAAACAGGCCAGTACGGTCACTGCCACGGTGGATGTGTCGCGCCAGCAGTTCTTTACCACTGCCGGTTTCACCGCGGATCAATACGGGTAAGGCGCGCGGCGCAAGGCTTTCCAATTCTTCACGCAGTTGGCGTGAGCGTGGGTCGACGAACACCAACGCCTTGGCGCGGATGCTCAGTGGGCTCTTTTCGGCATCGGGAAAGGTCAGCAAAGGCTGGCCGTAGGTTTCATGCAAACTCATGGCAGGCTCCCGCCCCAATCCACTCAGGGACGGGGCGTTGAAAAAATATCAGGCACTACGCCGAGCATGGTGCTCGAGGCGGCTCTGCAGGCGATAGAGATAGGCGAAACCCTGCTCCCAGCGGCGGTGGCCGGACTTCACATTGATATGCCCGGCGCCGGACAAAATGCCGGCTTCGGCCCCCCATTGACGCGCCAACTCCAGAGCCCGGGGCGCGCTGACGGCGCTATCGTTGTCGGAGCTGACCACCTGGCTGGGAAACGGCAGCAGGTCGGTGGGAATTGGTGCGAAGTTACGCAGGGCGGGGGCACAGGCTGCGCGCTCGACATCGGCTGGGGCTACCAGCAAGGCGCCGCGAACCTGACGCAAGAAATGCACGGGGGCAGTGGCCGCCCAATGAGCCACGGTGATGCATCCCAGGCTATGGGCAATCAGGATTACCGGCGTGCTGTCGGCGGCAATCGCCTCAGCCAGTGCAGCTACCCAATCCTCTCGACGCGGCGTCAGCCAATCGGCCTGCTCCACGCGAGCGCTGTTGGGCAGGCTGTGCTGCCAATGGGTTTGCCAATGATCTTCTGGCGATCCTTGCCAGCCCGGCACGATCAGATAACGAATCGACTCGCTGTGCATGGGTGTGCCCTCCTGCAGCTTTTAACGTTGCTGACCAGTATAGGGGCGCCCCAACAATCAAATAAGGAATAAAAAGGAATTTATTAATAACCAAAAACTCATCACATCATTTATTCGAATCCCACTCCCTTCCACATTCCTGGAAACCCAACCATTGTGCCCCCCGACGCCATGGCATCGGGGGCCGGTAATGTTGAGTTGGATAACCCAATGCTCAACGACCGCTACCGCTATACCGACTCAACGAGAATGATGCATAGAGTGCTCCGAGCCGATATCGACCCCAAATTTACGATTCATGGGCATATAGAAATCGCGTACTTCCATGTACTTTTTTCCGAAATCTTCGGGCAAAAGAAGACGCGCATTCAAAAGTTCAGTCATGTCATCAACAAACGGGAAAAAACCATATTCCTCTTGCGCCTCTACATCACCAAACATTCTCGGCCCGGTAACCTCGAAGATTTTCGTCTCGTACTCTTTATAGGCTTGCCGTTCTATGTCTGTCGAACCTTCTCTTAAAAACGGACGATTATTGTTAAACCACGACTCGTTGGCTTTGAACCGCTGATATGACTCCTCCAGAATCTTGTCAAATAATGGATTGTCCGCATGGCTTGCGAAATTACTTGTATTGAAACCATTGAAATCCGCTCCCTCATAAGTAATGGGCGAGTTCATCAATAGATCACTTGGTGTGGCTTTCAGCGTGACATCCCCCACGTTGAAGGTCAGCGTGTCATCCGTATCCAGGTATATTCCACCGTGCTTCTTTATCAGTGCAACGCGCATCACATCCGATGAAGCCGCTAAATTTTGCCCTTGACCTGATCTAAAATACTGATACATCTCTCCATATTTACTTGCCGTTAGCTCTCGAAAAGCTTCATCCTCTTTCAGATCATGCACCTCCAGCCCACCCACTTTGTGATCCAGAGCAGATTTTATTTTCTGAAACGCACTCCCGCTGTTTGCATCCACGTGAACGACAGACTTGTAACCCGGGCTTTTCCTGGCGTTCTCAATAATGTTCTGGATTAAATGCTCCGGCATTTCATTGCCAGCCCAAAAATAATGAATGACTTTGGGCACTTCTGTCGTACCGGACGGCAGCGACGGCAACCGTGGTAACTTAAGCGTTTTATTTATAACTGATGGAGGTACGTTCTTATTCCCTTCGATCGCTTCGGTTTTAGTACCACCTAACCATCTTCCTCGGCCATTACGCCAATAGAATATATCATTCACTTGACCATCTTCGTTGAGCCCACGCCAGAGGCGTGCCTCAACGTCATAAGTGACTTTAGTACCGTACTGCCCGACAAAAACCATGTAGTCCTGAGAAAACATTCGCTGCACGTCGTCCATGGGGACCGTGAACTCATCGAGGATAACGGGAGGCGTAGTAGGCCCCATTGGGTAGCCGATATGCCCATTGACTCGTCGTGGGGGATTGAAGAATGGACGCTCCTGTTCAGCCACTTGAGTGGGCGCCTGGGCTGCCGCGTCAACCCCTGCTGTAACGCCCCCGTTGGCCATTCTCTCTGTCATCGCTTTCGCCAGCGGCGCCCCCGCATGGGTGACCAAGGGCGGTATCGCGTTCAGTACTCCAAATACAATCCGGTCAGAACCAGTGGCCTTTCCTTTGACGGCATCATCAATACCGATACCTGTTTGAGTGGCTCCGGCTGCCATGAAAAAAACATCCAAGCCTATCGCTACTTCCGGCATGACCAATGCCAGAGGCGTCATGAACATGGCAACCTTCGTGGCCTCTTCCACACCTTGCAAGACTTTGTTCTTGGTGTAGTCACCATCGCTGACGATCGCGTTTTCTGCATCCGAATAAGACCGCGCCTTTTGCCGGACCTTGACCGCTTCAAAAGGATCTCTGCGCAAAGGCTCAACCGAGATAAAGCGATCGGGCACCCAGCCGTTGATCCTTGCAAGGAAGCCGTTGCCAGATACTTGCGCATTGGACCAATGTGCCATCCCGTCCAAGGATTGACGCACACCGTCTGCCAACAGCTTTTGGGCTTGGTCCTTGAGGGAAAAATGCGTCAGCAGTGATTCAAGTTTCACAGGATCAGTGGCTTGCTTGGCCAGCCAGATATTCATTTGCTGTGGGTTATCGAAACGATGTATCGGCGAGGAGTTACCAGGGATGTAAAGCAAGGTCAGCTGGGTTTTGCGATCGGTCACACACATCAAGTCGGTTGACTGCAGGCCATTGATGCTCAGCAACCCGATATCCAGGTTCGGATCCTTGACGGCAGGTGCTGAAAAGTCCTGAACCGTCAGCTCGGACCATTGCTTTTGCGCAACAGGCCCCAACGCCCTCTGGGCGAGTGCCGCCTCGACTGGGCCAAGCGTGCCTTCCAAGCGCTGTAGGTTGATCGCTTTAACAAAGGATATTTTACTCAATGAAGCATAGGAACTACTGTGCTTGTCCCAAAACCCGTCAAGGGTGTTCTTGTAAAGTTTGGTTCGGTCTGTATCCCAGACCAAGGCTTTGAAGTCTTCAACAGGAATGGACACTTGAGTGTCTGCACTATACAGCGCAGAACCTGGGGAACTCGGCTCTCGGTAAATAGCTTGTCGACTGTGTGCTTCCTGCACCCAACCGTCAACTTTATTGTAAATATAAACTGCCGGCGAAAAATACTTGGCAATCTTTACAAACCAGCCCTCATTATCCTCAATCGTTACATCTTGTCTGTTTTTCAACGCCGCTTGTGTCAGCGTTATTTTTTCCACAACATCTTTATCATCTTTACCATTATCTTTAAACGTAACCAGATACGTTTTATCAGGATCAACGTCGACGCCCCAATGTTGTTTTATTTTCGCCGAGAGTATCGTCGAAATTTCTTTCTCGGGAGAAATGTAGTCAAAAGAGTGTGTGCTGATATAAGCATCTATTTCAGGGTTTGGTTTCAACACCGGCGCCCCGGCCTTTGGCGCTTTACTCTCTCGATAATCAGCGCGACTTAATGATTTTTTGGGAAGCGGATGCTGCACACCCGGCCTATCAGGCCGCGAATAAATCCTTGCAGTGGGGGTTTCTTCGAGCTGAGGGGGAGTTGATTGTGGGTTAACAAATGCACTTACCGAATGAATAGGAAAGCGTACGTTCATGCAACTTCTCCATTAGTTAAATTTCTCCATGCGCCGACTAGAGTAATCATACTGTTGTGAATTGCACGCCCAGAAATATTCAAATACGTGAAAATTCTTTTCCTCTATAAACACTGTAACCACAAAATAAAAAAAGGCCGCACCCTGCCAAGGAAACGGCCTAAAAAACGTGTCGCGGCGGATGAAACTAACGTGCGGTAATCACCGACAATTTGGTAATCCCCGCACGTTCAATCGACGCCATGGCGCGTGCCACTTCGCCGTAGTTCACTCCATCGTCAGCCTGCAATTGCACCCGCACATCGGGGTCCTTGGCCTTGGCCGCCTGCAGGTTGAATTCCAGCAGGTCCGGCTGGATTTCGTCCTTGTTGATAAACAGTTTTCCCGCGCCGTCGATGCTCACCACCAGCGGGTCTTTCTGCTCGACAGGCGCCACGGCCTGGGTCTTGGGCAGGTTGATCGGGATCGAGTTGGTCAACAACGGCGCGGTGACGATAAACACCACCAGCAGCACCAGCATCACGTCCACCAGCGGCGTGACGTTGATCTCGCTCAGCACCTCATCACTGTCTTGCGTGGAGAAGGCCATGTCAGGACGCCTCCTTCACTTTTTGCGGGCTGGCGGCGCTGGCTTTGGTCAGTGTCGGGTGCAACAGCACGCGGAATGAGTTCTTCTGCGCCAGGCTGTAGAAGTCGTGGGCAAAGTCATCCAGGTCTGCCGCTGTCAGCTTCAGGCGGCGCAGGAAATAGTTGTAGACAAGCACCGCAGGCACCGCGACGGCGATCCCCACACCGGTCGCGACCAACGCCGCACCAATCGGCCCCGCCACGGTTTCCAGGCTGGCGGACCCGGCGGCGCTGATCCCCTTCAGCGCTTCCATGATGCCCCACACGGTGCCAAACAGGCCGATGAACGGCGAGGTGCTGCCGATACTGGCGACCACAGCCAGGCCGGTCTCCAGGGAGCGGCGCTCGCGCACGATTTGCTGGCGCAGGGCGCGTTCGAGGCGGTCCTGATGATTGATCGCCTGGCTTAGATCCGCAGCGTGAGGGGTATCGCCCACCTGGATTGCGGCATAGCCGGCCTGGGCCACGCGCGCGGCGGCGCCGGGCTGGGTTTCGGCGAGTTCGGCGGCTGAATCGAGGCTCGATGCCGCCCAGAACTGTTTGTGAAACTTGCGATCCTGAGCCTTGAGGCGACCGAACTGCACGCCCTTGAGCAACGCCAGTCCCCAGGTGGCGACCGAAAAGATCACCAGCAGCCAGATCACCGCGCTTTCGATGGATTCAAGTGGAGACGCTAATGCCATGATGTTTTCCCTCTTGTGCAGGTCGCGGCGTGTGCACACCGCGGCCGAATAATTAATGAATCTTGAAGTCGATCGGTACGCTGACCCAGCCGTCCTGGGCCACATCCCCCTGCTTGGCCGGTACGAAGCTCCAGCGCTTTACGGCGGCCAGTGCGGCATCATCGAGCTGCTGGCGCCCGCTGCTTTTCTGCACCTGAATCTCGCCCGGTTTACCGCTGGCCAGCACATGCACCCTTAACAACACCGTGCCTTCCCAACCGCGTCGCTGAGCCAGTGACGGGTACTCCGGTGCCGGGTTTTTCAGGTACGCGGCATTGGCCGAAGCCGGCGTCACCGGCGCGGGCGCGGGCGGAGCAGGTGGGGCTGGCGTCGGTGGCGCAGGCGGCTGCTCGACGGGTTTGGGGGCCGGCTTGGGCTCAGGTTTCGGCGCGGGCTTGGGCTTGGGTTTCACAATAGGTTTGGGCGGCGCCGGCTTGGCCGCCAACTCATCCACCACCGGCGGCGGTGGCTCGACTACAGGGGGCGGCGGTGGTGGCGGTACAGGTGGTGGCGTTTCAACCACCGGCGGCGCCGGCTGGGAAAATTCGATGGTCATCGGCGGAATTTCCGGCGGCACAATCGGCAGCACCGGCGTGGGTTTCTGGCTCACCCAATAGATCACTGCGCCGTGCAGCGCCAACACCAGCAACCCGAGCAAAATCCCTTCGCGGCGGCTGGAAAAACGCTTCGGGGTCTTCTGCAGGCGCAATTGCCCCAACGGCGCGCGATGCGGCCGGCCAAGGTCGACCAACTCACCACTCGGTGCCTGGCGCCATTGCGCCTCGGGTGCACTGGCGGCGGTCTGGACATTGCCCATTGATTCACTCCCTACGGTTTTGAAAAACCGACGGGCCAGCGTGCAGCCCCGTCGAGGGCTGAATCATCGGGGCCAGACACTTATCTCTTAAAGTAATCTTTAAAGTTATATATAGAACAAAAATGCATAAATGAAACAGCCGCTGTCGTCAAAGCCACGTGGCTCGGGGCCTGGCGCCAAACTCTTGTTTTTCAATGCTTTAAAGGCATACAAAATATTCAGCAAAGGTATGGCTCAGTGCGGATTTCCACTGCACAACGCCAGCAATTCTCCCAGCAAACTCTGGCCCGCTGCGCCCAAACCACTGCGGCCATACAGGGCCAATCGCACACCATGGACAGGCGGCAGGCCACTCTCTGGGCCGAGTATGCAATGGCACGGTTGCAACACCCGCTCCGGCAACAGGCTGATGCCCAAGCCTGCCGCCACCGCTGAACACACGCTGGCCAGGCTGGCGCTGGAGTAGCCGATGCGCCAACGCCAGCCGGCCCGCTCAAGATGGTGAAGCATGTCGTTGCGGTACAAGCCGCCCACCGGGAAAGCCACCAGCGGCAGCGGATCGCGGCCCAGCGCTGGGGTGCTCAGGCTGTCGACCCAATACAAGGGCTCCGGCCACGACGCCACACAGTCGTCGCTGTCGCCCATCTGCTTGACCAGCAGCACATCGAACTCACCACCCCGGTACTGGCGCTGCAATTCAGGGCCCAGACCGCTGGTGACTTCCAGCCGCACCCGTGGATAGGCCACGACAAACGCTGAAAGCAGCGGCATCAGGCGCTCGGCGGCAAAGTCCTCCGGCACGCCAAGGCGCAACACACCGTCGCTCTGCTGGTTGATCAGCACGTCAGCGGCTTCTTCGTGCAGTGCGAGAATGCGGCGCGCATACGCGAGCAGACGCTCACCCTCGGCGGTAGCCACCACGCGGCGCTGGTCGCGGTCCAGTAACTGACAAGCCACTGCGTCTTCCAGCCGGCGGATCTGCTGGCTGACAGTGGACTGGGTCAAATGCAGGCGCTCGGCAGCGCGGGTGAAATTGCCGCAGTCCACCACGGCGACAAAACTGCGCAACAACACGGGATCGAACAACGTCATCACCATTGCGTTTGCCACTGATTGGCATGTTTATATTTAATTTCAGCATACCCCGGTGGCTGACCATACTTCACCTTTCATCGCGCCCGGGGGCCTTGTATGACCAACGATCAACCACACCTGCAACGCGCTATCGGCTTGGCCCGCGCCAACGTTGCCCAAGGCGGCCGACCCTTCGGCGCGGTGCTGACGCGCAACGGTGAAGTGCTGGTGGAAGCCGTGAATGAGATCCACCTGACCCAGGACCCTACCGCCCACGCCGAGCTGCTGGCGATCCGCGCAGCGAGCCGGCTGCTGGGTGCACGCCTGGACGGCTGCGTAATCTACGCCAGCGGCCAGCCTTGCCCGATGTGCCTGAGCGCCATGTACCTGTGCGGTGTAGAACGGGTGGTGTTTGCCGCCAGCAACGAAATGGCCGAGCCGTTCGGCCTCTCGACCGCAGCCATTAGCCAACAGGTCGGCTTGCCCATCGGCGCGCAACGCCTGCCCATCCAGCACCTGCCCGACAGCGCAATGACTGCGCTGTATCACCAGTGGAAAGCTCTGCATGACCCTGAATAAATCCCTTGCCGGCTGGGGCCTGCTGGTGGTGCTCGGCCTGAACCTGCGCCCCATCCTCAGCTCCATCAGCCCGTTGCTCGGCGAGATTCGCCAGGCCACCGGGCTGAGCTTCCAGAGCAGCGCCCTGCTCACCAGCCTGCCGGTGATCTGCATGGGGTTGGTGGCACTGGTCGGCGTGCGCGTGGAGGCTCGCTTGGGCGAACGTCGCGGCATCGCCCTGGGCTTGTTGATGATTTTGCTGGCGTGCCTGGCGCGCTGGTTGATGGGCCAGGCTTCGGCGCTGTTGGTTACCGCACTGCTCGGCGGCGCGGGCGTGGCGCTGATCCAGGCGCTGGTGCCCGCGATGATCAAGCGCGAATTTCATCACCGCGTGCCGGTGGCGATGGGCGTGTATTCGGCCTCGCTGATGGCCGGGGGTGGGCTGGCGGCGCTGCTTAGCCCTGTGGTGGCCCTGCATTTCCAGCAATGGCAGGCAGGCCTGGGGGTGTGGTTATTGCCGGCGCTGGGGGCATTGCTGCTATGGGCCTGGCTGCCGCTGGGTGCCGCGCGAAACCCACAACAGGCACCTGCGTTCAAAGGGTTGCGCAACCGGCGTGCCTGGCTGCTGGCGCTGTATTTCGGCCTGGTCAATTGTGGCTACATGAGCATGGTCGCGTGGCTGCCCGCCTACTATCAGCAACTGGGCTGGGGCGTGTTGCCCAGCGGCTCGTTGCTGGCGTTCATGACCATCTTCCAGGTGATCGCCGCACTGTTGATGCCGGTGCTGGCGCAACGAGGGATTGATCGGCGCCCGTTGCTGAGCATCAGCCTGCTGGCGCAAACGGTCGGCTACCTCGGCCTGCTGATGGCGCCACAGCAATTCCCGCACCTGTGGGTAGCGCTGATCGGCTTCGGCCTGGGCGCATGTTTCGCCCTGAGCCTGCTGCTGACCCTCGACCACCACCGCGACCCACGCCAAGCCGGGCAACTGGCGGCGTTCGTGCAAGGCGTGGGCTTTTTGATCAATGCGATTTCGCCGTGGCTGACCGGTTGGCTGCGCGAACTCACCGGCACTTTTGTCAGCGCCTGGGTGGTGCTGACCGTGACGGTGGTGGCGATGCTGCTGGTGACTCGGGTGTTCAGTCCGGCCACCTATCGCACCGACCTAGAAGTCGTAGCGCCCAGTCACGCCTAGGGTGCGCGGCGTGCCCAGCAAACCTTCATAGCCGCCGTTACCGCCGGTCCACAGGGTGGTGTAATAGGTTTTGTCGAAGGCATTTTTCAGCCACAGCGACACGTCCCACTGCCCCTGCTCATAGTCACCGCGCAGGCCGGTGGACAGGTTGACCACCGCATAGGCCGGGATCTGCCCATAGTCGGAGTCTTCCACCGTGCCTACCGCCTTGGAACGGAACGCGTAGCTGGCGGTGACATAGGGTTCGAAACCGTTGGCCAGGTTCCACTTGTACTCGCCGTTGGCGTTGGCGATCCATTTGGACGCGCCCACCACTTGATGGCCGGTGAGGTCGCAGGACGCCGGAGCACCAGGGCGCAAGCTGGTTTCGGGTGGGCACGGCGCATCTTTGTACGACAGGTAGCTCACGTCGTTGTACGAGCCGTTGATATTCAGGGTCAGGCCCTTGATTGGCACCAGGGTGCTTTCCACTTCAACGCCTCGCGAGCGCACGGAACCGGCGTTGGTCAGGTACTGCACACGGTTGTCCTGGTCGTAGGCGTTGGTCTGGTAGCCGTTGACCTGGGTCCAGAACAGGTTGGCGTTGAGTTGCAGGCGGCGGTCCCACAACGTGCTCTTGAAACCCAACTCGGCGTTGTTGGCGCGCTCGGTGCCGATCAGTAACGAGTCGGCCCCGGCCGTGGGCGCAGACCCTACCGCCAGGTTGACCCCACCAGACTTCTCGCCATGGGACAGCGTCGCGTAGCCCAGCAGGTTGTCATTGAAGTGATAACTGAGGTTGAGCAGCCCCGAAGGGGTGGCGCTGTACTGCGTCAGGTCGCCCGAGTCATACGCCCCGGTGCGCCCCCGCCGTGCAGTGGCCGCCGCACCGCTCACCGCAGCACCGCCCAGCGGCGCATTGCGCGTGACCCAGGCGCTTTTTTCTTCGTAGGTGCCGCGCAGGCCGGCGGTGAAATCCAGGCGCTCGGTGAGGTGCCAGGTGCCTTGGGCGAACAGGGCAAAACTGTCGGTGCGGATATGCCCGTTGCCGACGCTGCTCACATTGCTCAAAGCGCCGTTCGGCGTGCCGTTCCAGATATCGGCCTTGGGGCCGTAATAGGCGAAGGATTTGTTGTCCAGGTCGGAGCCGAAGTAATAGGCACCGAGCACGTAATCGAAGAAGCCGCCGGTAGGCGATGCCAAGCGAAACTCCTGGGACCACTGCTTATCTTCCACCGAAACCCCGGCGTTATACGACGCCGGTACGTTGAGGCCGTCATCATTGCGTGGGGTGAAATTCCACCAGCGATAGGCACTCACCGACGTCAGGGTGAAGTCGTTTGGCAGCGTCCAGTTGGCCTCCAGCGAGGTACCACCCTGGAACACGGTGACATGCTGGTCGTTGTCCAGGTTGACCTTGCGATGGGTGCCATCCACCAGGGTCGCCCCCGCTGCGTTGGCCCGGGATTGATACAGGTTGGTGCCATTGATGGTCGGCCCGGTGCTGTACAACACGCGGGTGCCGGCGCTGGAATCTTCTTCGTTGTAATCACCGATCCAGCGCAGGTTGAACGCCTCGTTGGGCTTGTACAACAGTTGCCCGCGAAAGCCCTGGCGCGAACCGCCGTTAAGCTCATGGCCGTCGTGCTCGTTCTTGATGTCGCCGTCGCTGCGCGTGCGATAGGCCGAGAAACGTCCCGCCAGGTCCTCGCTGAGCGGGCCGGAAATCGTGCCCTTGGTCTGGAAGTAACCGTCCTCGCCCAGAGAGGTTTCGATGCTGCGCTCCGGGGTAAAGCTCGGTGCGCGGGTGCTGATGTTGATGACCCCGGCGGTGGTGTTCTTGCCGAACAACGTCCCTTGCGGGCCACGCAGTACTTCAAGCTGCTCGATGTCCATCAGGTCGAACACCGCCATGCCCGGGCGCCCGAGATAGACGTTGTCGATGTACAACCCCACGCTGCCTTCCAGGCCATCGCTGGCCGGGTTGTTGCCCAGGCCGCGAATCGACACGCTGGACTGGCGCGCGTGCATGTAGGCGACGTTGACGCTGGGCACCAGTTGCTGCAAATCCTGGATGCGGTACACCCGCTGGGTTTCCAGCGCCTGGCCGCCGACCACGCTCATGGGCGTTGGCACGGCCTGGGCACTTTCGGTACGCCGCCGGGCCGTCACGGTGACGGTTTCCAGTTGGCCACTGGCGCTTTCGCCCTTGCCGGCAGGCGCGGGTGTTTCAGCGGCCTGGGAAGGCGACCAACTGCTGCTACCGGCCACCAGCATCGCCAGCGGCAAGGACTTGAACAGACTCATAAGCGGCTCCAGAACCCGGAGATATCCGTCGCCAGATATTCCTAAAGGTTATTTATTTATGTTTTTACGAACATTTACTGCATAAGAGATAGCCTTTATAAGGAGTCGACCTAATGCATAGCCAATGCATTTCCCGGATATTTTTGATGTGAAAAATGCATATCGATTTGCGCCAGCTTCGCCACTTCATCGCCCTCGCCGAGCAACGCAGTTTTGTCGCGGCAGCCTTGGCCGTGAACCTGTCGCAGTCGGCGTTCAGTCGCAGCATCCAGGCCCTTGAACACAGCGCCGGCTGCCAGCTGGTAGACCGTGGCCGCAAGGACCTGGCGCCCACCAAGCAAGGTCAGGTACTGCTCGAACATGCCCGGCGCCTGGTCAGCGGCGCCCAGCAATTGGCCAACGAGATCAGCCAGTTCAACGGCCTGGAAGCCGGCGAGCTGCGCTTCGGCTGCGGCCCGGCCCCGGCAGGTGGGTTGATCCCGCGCGCCATCGGCAGTTTTATCGGGCGCTACCCCAAGGCCCGCGTGCAGTTCCAGGTGGATGACTGGCAAAGCCTGGGCAAACGCCTGCTCAGCGAAGAGTTCGAATTCTTCGTCGCCGACACTCGCCACTTCGAAGCCAACCCCGACTACCACACCCACCGCCTGCGCGCCCGTCGCTGGTATTTCTGCTGCCGCGCCGGCCACCCCCTGGCCGGCCGCGAAAGCATCCGCGCCGATGAACTGATGAGTTATCCGCTGGCGGTCACCATTCGCCCGCCGAACCTGCGCAAGGTCATCGCCGACCTCAGCGGCCGGCCCGATTACCAACCCAATGTGGAGTGCGAAAACGGCTATAGCCTGATGGGCGTGGTGCTGCGCTCGGATGCCATCGGCATCGTCAGCGCCAACAGCGATGTGCTGCACATGGCGCGGGGCGAGCTGGTGTGTTTGAAGATCGATGGCCTGGATGAAAACCTGGAGGAGCGTTACACCCGCTACGGGATTGTCAGCCGTGCGGGGTATCGATTGTCGCCGTTGGCGGAGGCGATGATTGAGCAGATCAAGGAGATTGATGAGAGGGACGAGGATGCTTATGCGTTGGAAAATATTGCGGTCTGAGTCAGTGGTGAACGGAGGCCCGCCACCTCCTATGGGAAGACCAGACCCACATAGCCTTTCTCTCCATATTTCCCAACACGCCGGGGTTCAGTGTCGTTATCCCCAAAAC
Source organism: Pseudomonas sp. HN8-3 (assembly GCF_020790195.1). Lineage (NCBI taxonomy): Bacteria > Pseudomonadati > Pseudomonadota > Gammaproteobacteria > Pseudomonadales > Pseudomonadaceae > Pseudomonas > Pseudomonas sp. HN8-3. The sequence goes on along the minus strand of NZ_CP086206.1, from coordinate 252,859 downwards.
CCATCACGGCAGCTACGCGTTTGCCGAACCGGACACCGCGCTGTGTGACTTGGTCATCGCAGCCAAGAAGACGGCGCAGCTTTTGGACGAAGCGCTAAAAGGTGTGGCTAGAACGGGCATGATTCTGGAGGGTTACGGCGTCGATCATCTGCACGCCAAATTATTCCCGATGCACGGGACCGGGGAAGACGATAAAGAGCTGGCAGAGCTGGCTGCTCACATCAGGTCCTTCGCCGAGTAAGCCCGCTCCCACAGGCTGATCGTGGGGCGTCAGGTAGATGAGTGTCGGCTGGCTAGCCGCCATCGCAGGCAAGCCAGCTCCCACAATTTGATCGCGGAGTGTCAGGTAGATGAGCGTCGGCTGGCGGCCGGCTTCCCCATTTGAAATGCATTCCCCTGTGGGAGCTGGCTTGCCTGCGATGGCGCCAGCAGCCACACCCATGCATTCCCTGCATAAAATCCAGACCTCAAATGCACTTGCCAGCACACCCTGCGAACGGCGAAAAAACGCTCCTGTCCTTCGTCCGGTGAACCTCCATGTCCAAACCCCAACCCGTGCGCAACGTGCTCTACATCATGTGCGACCAACTGCGCCGCGATTACCTGTCGTGCTACGGCCATGCCCATCTGCACACGCCGAATATCGACCGCCTGGCCGCTGCGGGTGTGCGTTTCAGCCGTGCTTACACCCAGGGCACGATCTGCGGGCCGTCGCGCATGTCGGCCTATACCGGGCGTTACGTCAGCAGCCATCAGGTGGCGTGGAACGCCGTACCGCTGCCGCTGGAAGAACTGACGATTGGCGACTACCTGCGCCCCCACGGCATCCGCACCGCGCTGGTGGGCAAGACCCACGCCACGCCGAACGTGGAGGCGTTACAACGCCTGCATATCGACCCCGACAGCGCCCAGGCCGAGCCGCTGAATGAGGTGGGCTTTGACGCGTACCTGCGCCACGACGGCATCTACCCCGACAGCCCGCTGTTCGACGACAAACGCGAGTCCGCGCCTTACACCCATTACCTGCGCGAGCAGGGCTACGGTGGTCGCAACCCCTGGCATGACTGGGCCAATGCGGCCCAAGGTGAAGACGGTGAAGTGCTCAGCGGCTGGCACATGCGCAATGCCGGCAAACCTGCGCGGGTGGCCGAACAACATTCGGAGACCGTCTACACCACCGACCGCGCCATCGACTTTATCGGCGAGCAGGGGCAGCAGCCATGGTGCCTGCACCTGTCGTACATCAAGCCGCACTGGCCCTACATTGCCCCGGCGCCGTACCACGCGCTGTATGGCGCCGAGCATATCCAGGCGCCGATTCAACCTGAACACACCAGCGATCACCCGGTGTACCAGGCGTTTCGCCAACACCAGGAGAGCCTGAATTTTTCCAGGGATGAAGTGCGCCTGACGGTGATTCCCACGTACATGGGCCTGATCAAACAGATCGACGATCAACTCGGGCGGCTGTTTGATTTCATGCAAAGCACTGGCCGCTGGGACGACACGCTGATCGTGTTTACCAGCGACCATGGTGACTTCCTCGGCGATCATTACCTCGGTGAAAAAGAGTTTTTGCTGGAGCCTGCGGTGGGTGTTCCCTTGATCGTGCGCGACCCACGGGCCAGTGCCGATGTCAGCCGTGACAGCGTGGACGCACGCCTGGTGGAAACCATCGACGCCCTGCCCACTTTCCTCGACGCTCTGGGCCTGCCCGCCGCCGACCATCGCCTCGAAGGCCGCTCGCTGATCCCGCTGTTGCACGGCGAGCAACCCACCTGGCGCCACTACGCCATTGCCGAATACGACTACGCCTTCCAGGCCCCGGCTCGGGAACGCCTGGCGCAGCCCATCGACCGTTGCCGCATGACCATGGTGCGCAGCGAACGCTGGAAGTACCTGGCCTATGACGGCTTTCGCCCGCAGCTGTTCGACCTGGAAAACGACCCGCAGGAAATCCACGACCTGGGCAGCGATCCCGCCTATGCCCAGGTGCGCGAGACTCACTTGGGTTATCTGTTCGAATGGCTGCGTGGGTTGAAGCGGCGTACCACCATCAGCCACACCGAGATCGAAGTGCGCGGGCAATGGTTTCGCTATGGTGAGCCGGAGGCGGAAAAAGTGGTGCAAATTGGGGTCTGGTAAACGCCACAAATCCAATGTGGGAGGGGGCTTGCTCCCGATAGCGGAGTGTCAGTCACAGCATTTTTGACTGGCCCACTGCTATCGGGAGCAAGCCCCCTCCCACATTTTGATCTCCAACTGGTTTAGAGACCTTTGGTGGTCTGGCTGCGCTGCCCCTGCACACCCACCGGCACATCACCCTTGAGCGTGACCCGGCGCACGATGCGCTCTTGGGTGCCATAGTCGTCCACCGCGTAATGCTGGGTGGCACGGTTATCCCAGATCGCCACGTCACCGGTATTCCAGCGCCAGCGTACGGTGTTTTCCAGACGCGTGACGTGGCCTTGCAGCAGGTTGAACAGCTGGGTCGACTCCGCCTGGGAATAGCCTTTCAGGCGCTTGACGAAGTGCCCCAGCAGCAGGGTTTTCTCACCGCTGACCGGGTGCACACGCACCACCGGGTGTTCGGTTTCGTACACTGTCGAAGTGAAGACCTTGCGGTATTCCTCCAGCTTCTCCACCGCCACATCCGGCTTGCGTGCGGCGTAGTCGTATTCGTTGCTGTGCACCGCCCATAGGTGGTCAGCCAACGCACGCAGCTCGACGCTGAGGTCGTTGTAAGCGGCGGCGGTATTGGCCCAGACGGTGTCGCCGCCGGACGCTGGCGCCAGCACCGAACGCAGGATCGAAGCTTTCGGGTAGGCATCGACGAAAGTCACGTCGGTGTGCCAGGAGTTGGCGCGCTGACCACGGGTGCCATCCAATTCCATCAGAAAGCGCGTGCCGTCGCGCACCGGCACCGTAGGGTGTGCAATCGGCTCACCAAGCAGGTGGGCGAAGGCTTCCTGGCTCTGGTCATCGAGATGGGTTTGTTCGCGGAAGAAGATGACCTTGTACTGCACCAGTGCCTGCTGGATGGCCTCAACGGTGGCGGCATCCAGGTCACCAGACAGTTTGATGCCACGGATCTCGGCGCCGATACGACCGGCCACCGGGTGGATGTCGAGCGCGTGGGCGATGGGTTGAACAGCTAATGCGGCGTTGCTCATTGTGATGACCCTCATGTGCCTGCTGATGGTGGAGATGCTTTCCAGCAACGCTCTATCCATATGCATTTTAGATCTAGCAAATGAATCAATGCTTCGTTGACGGAATAAGAGCTTGCATTTAAAACCTCAGCTTGCTCGGTCGCAAATGCCTTCGACCTATTTTTAAAATGCCGGGAAAGCATATGGATCTTCGCCAACTGCGCTACTTCATCGCCCTCAACGAACACCGCAGTTTCGTGCGTGCGGCGGACGCCATGGGCATCACCCAACCGGCGTTCAGCCGCAGCATCCAGGGGCTGGAACAGGAGTTTGGCTGCGTGCTGGTGGACCGTGGCCACAAGGACCTGCGCCCTACACCGGAAGGCCAGGTGGTGTTGCAACATGCCCTGAGCCTGGTGCATGGCGCAGCGCTGCTGAGCAGTGAAGTGACGCGCATGACCAAGCTCGACGCCGGCGACCTGCGCTTCGGCTGCGGCCCCGCGCCCGCCGTGAAACTGGTGCCGGATGCGGTGGCGCGATTTATCAACGCCCACCCGAAAATCCGCACAAGTTTCCAGGTGGACAACTGGGAAACCCTCAGCCGCAGCCTGAGCCGCGAAGAGATTGAATTCTTTATCGCCGACATCCGCCAGTTCGAAGCCGACCCGAATTTCCAGACCCGCGCACTGACACCCAAGCGCGGCGTCTTTTTCTGCCGCCCCGGGCACCCATTGCTGGCCAAGGACAGCCTGTCGACCAACGATATGTTCGACTATCCGCTGGCCGCGCCGCTGATCTCCCAGGGTATTCGCAAACTGCTGGCGAACCTGAGTGGGCGCATGGATTTTTCCCCGAGCATCCAGACCGAGCACTTCCCGGCGCTGGTGAAGATTGTGCTGCAATCCAACGCCATCGGCGTCGGCACCGAAGAAGCCTTTGCCGAAGACATCGCCAGCGGCTCGCTGGTGCTGCTGCACTGGCGCAACCTGCCGCAGAATATGGAGACCATGAGTGCGCGTTGCGGGATTGTCAGTCGCACGGGGTCGCGGTTGTCGCCAGCGGCGAAGGCGATGATCGAGACGTTGGTGGAGGTGGATAGTCAGCAGGTAAGTGTGGCGGTTTGAAGGGCCTCATCGCGGGCAAGCCAGCTCCCACATTGAGCGGTGAACACATTCAAGTGTGGGAGCTGGCTTGCCTGCGATAGCGATAGCCCAGGCACCGATAAGCTCAAAGCCCAGCCGCCGCCAACCCAGGCGCCACCCAATCGCTCACCTGAAACGACTTGCGAATCAGCTTCTCCTTCGAGGCCAAATCCACCGCATCCTGCAATTTGCCCAGGAACACCGGGTCCAGGGTCGAGGGGAAAATCTCACTGAGTTTCTGGTCTTTCAAATCATTGGTCAGGATCACCGGCGGGTAACTGGCCAACCCCGACACCAGCGCGATGTAAGCCTGCTTATTGTTGTCATCGGTCAACCACTGCACTGCTTGCTGCTGGGCCTTGAGCAGCTTGGCCACAGCATCTGGGTGTTCGTCGACAAACTTGGCGCTGCCCACCAGCACGGCCTGGATGCTGCCGGCATCGCCCAGGTCCTTCGTGGTCAGCGGTATTTCTGCCAAGCCTTTGGCCTGCAACGCCGTGAGAGTGGAACCGCCCCAGGTTGCGTCAATCTGCTTGGCGGCCAGCGCAGCGCTGGCGGCATTGAAGTCCAGGTTGATGACCTTCAGGTCCTTCTCACTCAAGCCCTGGCTGGCCAATGCGCTGTCGAACGACAACTGGCTGGCCGTGCCGCGAAACACCGCCACGCGCCTACCCTTGAGGTCTTGCAGGGTCTTGATGCCTGAACCCGGCACCACACCGAGGTAGTGCTTGACCCCACGTGCGGTGGCGCTGAGCAGCCGCGTATCCAGGCCATTGGAACGGCCGATGATTGCCGCCAGGTCGCCCAGATAGGCGAGGTCCACCTGGCCGTTGGCGAAGGCTTCATTGATCACAGGGCCCGCGCCCTTGAAGTAATTCCACTGGATCTTGATGCCTTGGTCGGCAAAGGCTTTTTCATAGATTTGCTGTTCACGCAAAACGTCGGTGATGCCGCCGCCACTGTGCTGGCTGCCGGCACTGAGGTCGGGCACGGCGATGCGAATTTCCTTGAGGTCAGCGGCATGCACCAGCCCGGCCAGGGCGGTACCGGCGAACAGGCTGATCAGACGTTTGAAGGGCAGTTTCATAAGCGCAGCTCCTGGTGGGCGACGGTCGCCTGGGGAGCAAAAAATAGGCACAGCACGAACAAAACTTTAAATACTATAAATGCACAATTTAATAGCTTTTTGGACTATGCGAGCGAATACACAGGCTCCAGAGCGGTATGCATGAACAGCATCGAAAATATTCTTCGAATGCATTGGATGCGTGGAGAGCTGAGGCTTTAAATGATTTCTCTTATCTCGCAATCATCTTGATTACGTTTTTATAAGATCGAAATCACATAATGCATTTGGCGACACGGAGGTCTTCCATGGCCCGGATTTCACTTTTGAGCCTACCTCTGGTGGCCCCGTCCAACGGTAGAGTGCCGCGTTGGCCGCAGCTGTGTCAGCGCCTGTTGGCGTGGCTGCTGCCGTTCACGTTGTTTGCCCTATGGTGGTTGGCCAGTCGCAATCACTGGATGAGCGAACAGATTCTGCCCGCCCCCACCCTGGTGTGGAGCAGCGCAGTGGAGTTGGCCGGTGGCGAGTTATGGAGCCATCTTGCGATCAGCTTGCAGCGCCTGTTCTGGGGCCTGCTGGCCGGTATCGGCGTGGGCGCGATACTCGGCGCAGTCCTGGGTTTCAGCGCCCGCGCCGAGCGTTTGGTATTCCCCACGTTCAGCGCGCTGTCGCAGGTACCGACCTTGGCGTGGATTCCGCTGTTCATGGTGTTTTTCGGCATTGGCGAAACCTTGAAACTGGTGGTGCTGGTCAAGGCCATTGTGGTGCCCGTAACCCTGCACACCCTGGTGGGCGTGCGCGACGCCCAACCCAACCTGCGCGAAGCCGCCCGCGTGTTGCGCCTGCCCACCCACTTGCTGATCCGCCGCCTGATCCTGCCCGCTGCGCTACCGGCGTTCATGGCCGGGGTACGCCTGGCCCTGGCGGCGGGCTGGACGTCGTTACTGGCCGTGGAGTTGCTGGCCTCCAGCGAAGGTATCGGCTACCTGATGGTGTGGGCGCGCCAGTTGTTCATGCTCGATATTGTCTTTGTGTGCATCGTGGTCATCGGTGTGCTGGGCGTAGTGATGGACCGCGGCATTGGTTGGCTGGATCGCAAGTGGGTGCACTGGCCCCATCCGGCTACAGCGCAGATCCGCCGCGGGCCACGCTATGAAGGCTGGCAACGCTTGCAACCGTGGCTGTTGCCGCTGCTATTGCTGACGTTGTGGCAAGTGGCAACGCAACAGGGTTGGGTCGACCCGAACATTCTGGTCAGCCCCCAAGCGGTGCTGCAAACCACCGTGGCGGGTGTGCTGGATGGCAGCCTGAGCGCGGCTTTAGGCAAAAGCCTCGGCCGGGCCGTGGGTGGCTTGCTGCTCGGCGGCAGCCTGGGCTTTGCCGTGGGCTTGTGGCTGGGGCTGTCGCGGCGCAGTGAGCGGGTACTCGGCCCGACCCTGGCCGCGCTGCGCCAGATCGCGATTTTCGCCTGGGTGCCGCTGCTCACTGCCTGGTTCGGCCTGGGTGAACTGGCCAAGTGGGTGTTTATCGCCCTCGCCGCGTTCTTCCCGTTATTCATCGCCACTCAGCGCAGCGTGCTCAACCTGTCGCCGCAACTGCGCGAAGCCGCGCAAGTGCTGCGCCTGAGCCTGTGGCAACGTCTGCGTCGCCTGGTACTGCCGGGGGCCGCGGCGGGGATTTTCGCCGGCCTGCGCCTGAGCCTGATCTACGCCTGGATGGGCACCATCGGCGCGGAATATTTCATGCCCTCGGACGGCGGCATCGGCAGCCTGATGATCGGCGCCCAACAGTTGCTGCGCATGGACCTGATCATGAGCGGCATGCTCCTGGTCGGCCTCACCGGCGCCGCCCTCAACCTGATCGGCCAACGCATCGAAACCCGTGCCACCCGCTGGAGACACGCATGAACGCACCGATTGTCAGCTTCAACCATGTGGGCAAAAGCTTCGATGTCGACGGCTTCGAACTGGAAGCCATCCGCGAATTCAACCTGCAGATTGCCGAAGGGGAATTTGTCGCGATTGTCGGCGCCAGCGGTTGCGGCAAGTCCACCCTGCTGCGTCTGCTGGTGGGGCTCGACACACAATATCGCGGTGAGATCCAGGTTGATGGCAAGGCCGTCAGCGGTATCGGTGGCGAGCGCGGTATCGTGTTCCAGGAGCACCGCCTGTTTCCCTGGCTGACCGTGGCGCAGAACATCGGCCTGGGCCTGGTCAACGAGCCGCTGAACGAGGCCGAGCGCAACCGGCGCATCCGTGACTTTATCGAGCTGGTGGGCCTCACCGATTTCACGCGTGCCTACCCGCATCAACTCTCCGGCGGCATGGCGCAACGGGTGGCGATCGCTCGTGGCCTGGTAGCCAGCCCACGCATCCTGTTGCTGGACGAACCCTTCGGCGCCCTCGACGCACTGACCCGCCAGCAGATGCAGGACGAGCTCCTGGCAATTCGCGCCCGCGCCAGGATCACCACGGTACTGGTCACCCATGATGTGGAAGAGGCGATTTTCCTCGCCGACCGCGTGGTGGTGATGGAGCCCCGGCCGGGGCGCATTAAGCAGATGGTGGACATCGCCCTGCCCCATCCGCGCCAGCGCAGCAGCTTTGAATTCCACCAACTGCGCGAACAATTGCTGCATGAACTGATCAGTGACGACCACTACCAGCCGCCGGTGCGCGAACAGATCCGCGATTTGCCCCTGGCGTTCATTGCTTGCTGAAAGCGAGTTTGACGCCCGGCTGCTCCTGGCGCTCAAACCGATTGGCCCGGGCGAAGGTGCCGAAATCATTGAAGCGCACACCCATCTCGGCCATGACCTTATGCGCCACCTTGACGGTCATCTGGCGAATGTAGAACGGCTCCTTCACCACAAAGTGATGGATGCCATGGGTGCTGCCGAAGTTGAAGCAGAACGCCTGCAACGGCCACAGCCACCAGGGGTTCAATACCTGGGTCTGCTGGATCACGTTGCCCAGTTCCACATCGCCGTAGTAGTGCATGTTGGAGCTGACAAAGTGCAGGCAGAACGTACGCAATACGTTGGGGCCGATGATCACCACTGCAGCGATGTCGATCACCTGCATCATCTGCAAGGTGCCGGCCGACCACATGATCGGCGCGCCCAACAGGCTGGCGATGCCGTTGGCGGCATGAAAACCGAGGAAGACGTACCAGGCGCCCCAATGCAGCAGTGCCAGCGGGGCATACACCAGCACCACGCGCTTGAGGATGCTGAACTTGTGTGCCCAGGTCTTGGCCCGCAGCATTCGGATCAAGGCCGACATCATGTTGTCGCCCACCATCAGCAAGCGCGCAAGCCCCCAGGGCTCGCCGTTGGTAATGGCGCGCTCTTCCATATCGGCCTCCGTGCCGGAGACCTTGTGATGGTTGAGGTGCAAATGCCGGCGTATCCACGGGTTGATCGTGCTGGGCCGTGCCAGCCACACCAGGCCCATCATCAGGTTGTGGGGCAGGCGCTGCTTGCGAAAGTACATGCTGTGGATCAGGTCGTGCTCCAACTCGTGGGTCAGTGAAGCAAAGAACGCATTGAGCAGCAGGCACGCCCACCAGGCCAGGTGACCGCTGATATAGAGCGCCGCCGAGCCGAGCATGCCCAACAAGGCAAACGCCAGGATGCCCGCGCCCAGGGCGTCCTGATGCAGCAGCCAGGGATGGCGCTGGCGCAATCGGGCGCCCTCGGCCAGCACCACCTCACGGATATGCGCTGAACGTTGTTGTGCGTTCATCTGTTGGGGACTTGCAGAAGTACCGTCCATGCTTCCATCCTCTTGTACATTGATGTGTCCATCCTGCCCTAAGCGATCGGGCAGGACGCTAGCCCCGGACGCCAACCTGTTGACCGCAAGCGCCAATCGCCATGACCGAACCCACTTCCCTCGCCAGTTGGACCCGCGCCCTGCGCAAGCAGCTCGACGCCCTGGGCCTGAACAGCGCCACGCTGTGCGCCGAGGCCGGGCTCGACCCGCAGCAGATGGACGACCCCAACGCACGCTATCCGTTGTCGGCCACCACGCGCCTCTGGCAACTGGCGGTGCAGGCCAGCGGTGATCCGGCGATTGGCTTGCGGGTGTCGCGGTTCGTCAGCCCCACCACCTTTCACGCCCTCGGTTATGCCCTGGTGGCCAGCGGCAGCTTGCGCGAGGTGTTCGAGCGCATCGTGCGCTATCACCAGGTGGTCAGTGACGCCCTGAGCCTGGAGTTGACCCGCCATGGCGACGCGTACCACTTTCGCCTGCTCCAACCCCAAGGCAGCCCCGCGCCGGCGCCGGAGGCCATCGACGCCTTCGTGGCGATCTATGTGCGCACTTGCCGCAACCGCCTGGGGCGTGACTACGCGCCGTTGGCCGTTTATCTAATGCGCCCGGAACCCGCCGACCCCACGCCGTGGCATACCGTATTGCGCTCGCCGGTGTTTTTTGCCGCCAGCGAAGACCGCCTGGAGTTCGCTGCCCACGACTTCGACAGCCATCTCGACGACGCCAACCCGGAATTGGCCGAACACAATGAAACCGTGCTCAAGCGCACCCTCGCCCACCTGCAACCGCTGACCTGGGAGCGCAAGGTGCGCTCCGTGATCGAGGCGCAATTGCCCGATGGCGAGCCGAGTGCCGAACGCGTTGCCCAGGCCTTGCACCTGAGCTTGCGCAGCTTGCAGCGCCACTTGGCGGATGAAGGCTGTCGGTTTGATGCGCTACTCAATGAGTGCAGGCAGAACCTGGCGTTGCTGCACCTGAGGGATCCGCAGTGTTCGTTGGCCGAGATCAGCCATTTGCTGGGGTTTGCCGATACCAGCAGTTTCAACCGGGCGTTCAAGCGCTGGACGGGGATGACGCCCGGGCAATTTCGGGAGGGATTGCGGTAGGAGAATTTTCAGTGGCTGTGATGGCCTCATCGGGGGCAAGCCCCCTCCCACGCTGAACTGTGAACGCGGTCAAATGTGGGAGGGAGCTTGCTCCCGATAGCGGTCGCCCAGGCAATCAACGCCCACGATCCCGGCGCAATACTTTCCTCACCCGCGCCACTAACACCTTGGCGTCAAACGGCTTTAGCAGGTAATCATCCTCGTGCAGCTCCAACCCCCGCAATCGGTCTTCAATGCCGCCCGGCGTGGTCAAAAACAAAATCGGCGTTTTGCCGCGTTGGCGAATCGCCTGCTGCAATTTCCAGGCGTTCAAGCCCGGCAGCATCACATCCAGAATCACCAGCTCGTACACAGAGCTTTCCACAAACCGCTGCGCCGCCATGCCGTTGGCCGCAACTTCCACGGAGAAGCCGGCCTCGCTCAGACCCTGGGCCATAAGCTGCGCCAGTTGCGGCTGGTCTTCCACTAACAACACCTGCATGTCTTACCTCTGGGTTTGATTACAAACCTGTCATCCAATTGTGCGGCTTTTGTCCGCGTCCACTGGCTACCGTGAGCACCTGCCTCCTGGAGCCACAAACATGTATCGCACCGCTTTGTTCTTGAGCCTCGCTGTGACCACCGCTGCACAGGCAACGCCACCACTGCCACGCCATGCCGAGCTGGATTTGCACACTGCGCGCCAACTGGCCGACGCCAGCCTGGCCCACTGCACGGCCGCGCTGACGGTACTGGACCGCGGTGGCAATTTGCTGGTAGCCCTGCGGGCGGACGGTGTCGGCCCGCACAACAGCTTCGCCAGCCAACGCAAGGCATACACGGCGCTGTCGACCAAAACCCCAACCCGGCTGTTTGCCGAGCGTGCGCGTAACAACCCTGAAGCCGCCAACCTTAACAGCTTGCCCGAGTTGCTGTTGCTCGGCGGCGGCGTGCCGCTGTTTGCCGAGGCTGAGCTGGTCGGCGCGCTGGGCATCGCCGGTGCCGGCGGCGCTGCGCAGGACGAAGCCTGCGCCGTACAGGCTGCCGAGCAACTGGGCTTGAAAACCACCCCTTGATTCCACCCACTGTCACAAGGACTTCTCGATGAAAAACCTTAGCATGACCCTTGCCGCCCTCAGCCTGAGCGGCCTGTGCAACCTGGCCCTGGCCGCCGGCAACCCGCTGAGCGTACACGTGCTCAACCTGGAAAACGGCCTGCCATCGGCCGGTGTCAGCGTCACCCTGGAACAGCATGTGGGCGATCAGTGGCAATCACTGTCCCAGGGCGTGACCAATCAACAGGGACGCATCGCCGAACTGTTCCCCGCCGACCAGAGCATGAAGCCGGGCGAGTACCGTGTGGTGTTCAAGACCGGCGATTACTACAAGAAGGCCAACCGCGAGACGTTCTTCCCCGAGGTGCCGGTGATTTTCCAGGTCAAGCAGGTCGACCAGCACTACCACATCCCGCTGTTGCTCAGCCCTTACGGCTTCTCCACCTATCGTGGTTCATAGGCCCGCGGCAAGGCGCAGCCCGGCGAGGTCCAGTATCTCGATGGCGCCGTAGCTCAAACCAATGATGCCCTGTTGCTCCAGCGCCTTGAGCAGACTGTTGATGGTCTGGCGCGACAGGCCCAGCATCGCCGCCAGATCCTCCTGAGGCAGTTGCAACATGCGGCGCGCCTGCTCTATTTCGCCGTAACCCTGGGCGATCATCAGCAACCGATGGGCCAGACGTGCCGACGCGGGCATCAGGCTTATCTGCTCAATGTTGATCAAAGACAGGCGCAGTTTATGGCTCATCAACAGCGCCATATCGCGCCAGAACACCGGATGCTGTTCGAGAATGGCGAGGATGGCCGCCTGCGGTACCTGCAACAGCGTGCAGGCTCCCGTGGCGAGGGCATCGTGGGTGCGTGGCAGGTTGTCGAACAGGCAGATCTCGCCGAACCAGTGAGGGGTTTCCACCAGGCTCAATACCGCTTCCTTGCCTTGGGCGCTGACGGCACTGATGCGCACCGCCCCTTCCAGCACCGCATACAGGCCACACGGCGGGTCGCCGCGTTTGAACAGGAACTGCCCCGTTGCAAGTACGCGCAACCGCGCCGCCCCCAGCAGGCTACGCTGAAAGTCTGGCGGCAAGTGGCTGAACCACTGACCGCGAACCAATTGCGCGTGCCATTTGCCTGTGTCCATGGGAACTCCGAAGATTGTCGCCCAATTGACAGTTAGGCACCGACTGACAGGGCATGATCAAACATCCTACAGGAGGAACAACAATGAAAAGCCTCGTCGACCACCTCAGTCAATACGCCGCCTACCACCGCGACCCGCGCAATATTGTCAGTCACTTTATCGGTATCCCATTGATAGTGGTTGCCGTGGCCGTGCTGCTGTCACGCCCCGAGTGGACGGTGGGTGGCCTTTGGGTCTCGCCAGCGGTGCTCCTGGCGTTGTTCTCGGCGTGGTTCTACCTGCGCCTGGAACTGGCCCTGGGCGCGCTGATGACGGTGTTGATGGGTCTGTCGGTATGGGCTGGGCATGTATTGGCGGCACAGAGCACGATGGTATGGCTGAGCAGTGGCGTGGGTATGTTTGTGGTGGGCTGGGTGATTCAGTTTGTCGGGCATTACTACGAAGGCAAGAAACCCGCGTTTGTGGACGATGTGTCGGGGCTGATCGTGGGGCCGTTGTTTGTGGTGGCGGAGTTGGCGTTTTTGCTGGGGTTGCGGCAGGACCTGCAAAAGCAGATTGAACAACGTTCAGGCCCGGTGGGACGCCGCGATCTCAAGCCAAGTGAAGTCTAAATGTGGGAGGGGGCTTGCTCCCTCCCACATTGGGTTCTGTATTGAGTTTAGGCTTTTTGCCAGACCTTGGGTTTGAAGAACAGGGTCTCGCCACGGGCCAGCCCGGTGAGGCTGTCGTGGTCTTTCACCACCTCAGCCTCGATCAGCTCGCTTTGCCCTTCCACCTTCAAGGTCACGCGAGTCGTTGCGCCCAGCGGACGAATATCGCGTACCTCGGCCGCATGGTGATCTTCCAGTTCATGCCGCGACAACGACACTTCGTGGGGGCGGAACAGCAGGTGCTTGTCTTCGCCCAAATGCAGGCGGTTCGAATCACCCAGGAAGTGATAAACAAAATCGCTTGCCGGGTTTTCGTAGACATCCCCCGGTGAGCCGATCTGCTCGATCACGCCCTTGTTCATCACCACGATGCGGTCGGCGACTTCCATGGCCTCTTCCTGATCGTGGGTCACAAACACTGAGGTCAGGTTGATGTCTTCGTGCAGGCGCGCCAGCCAGCGGCGCAGCTCTTTACGCACCTTGGCATCAAGGGCGCCGAAGGGCTCGTCCAGCAGCAGCACTTTAGGCTCCACCGCCAGCGCGCGGGCCAGGGCGATACGCTGGCGCTGGCCACCGGAGAGTTGTTCCGGGTAGCGGTCGGACAACCAATCGAGTTGCACCATGTTGAGCAGCTCATGGACCTTGGCCGCGATCTGGCTTTCATTCGGGCGCTGGTTTTTCGGCTTCATGCGCAGGCCGAAGGCGACGTTGTCGAACACGGTCATATGGCGGAACAAGGCGTAGTGCTGGAACACAAAGCCGACATTGCGATCCCGCACATCGTGGCCGGAGACGTCTTCGCCGTGGAACACGATGCTGCCGGCATCCGGGGTTTCCAGGCCGGCGATGATGCGCAGCAAGGTGGTCTTGCCGCAGCCGGACGGGCCCAGCAACGCCACCAGCTCGCCACTCTGGATATCCAGGTTGATGCTGTCCAGGGCCTTGAAGGCGTTGAAGTTCTTGCTGACATTACGGACTTCGATCGACATGACTTATTCCTCACCGGCGCTGTTGCGCAGGCGGTTGATTCGGTTCTCGCTCCACTGCTTGAGCAGCAGGATGAAGAGCGCCAGGATCAGCAACAGGCTGGCCACCGCAAACGCGGCAACATGGTTGTATTCGTTGTAGAGGATCTCGACGTGCAGCGGCAGGGTGTTGGTGACGCCGCGAATGTGCCCGGACACCACCGACACCGCGCCGAACTCGCCCATGGCCCGCGCCGTGCACAGCACCACGCCGTAGATCAGGCCCCATTTGATGTTCGGCACGGTGACATGCCAGAACATCTGCCAGCCATTGGCGCCCAGCAGGCGCGCGGCCTCTTCTTCCTGAGTGCCTTGCTCCTGCATCAGCGGGATCAGCTCACGGGCCACGAACGGCACAGTAACGAAGATGGTCGCCAGCACGATGCCGGGCAAGGCGAACACGATCTGGATGTCATGGTCCTGCAACCATGGGCCGAAGAAGCCCTGGGCGCCGAACATCAGCACGTAGACCAGGCCCGCAATCACCGGTGAAACCGAGAACGGCAGGTCGATCAACGTGACCAGGATGCTTTTGCCACGGAACGAATACTTGCTTACGCACCAGGCCGCGCTGACCCCGAACACCAGGTTGAGCGGCACCGAAATCAACACGGCGATCACCGTGAGTTTCAGCGCCGACAGCGCGTCCGGCTCAAGGATCGCGGTGAAGAACGAACCCAGGCCATTCTTCAGGCCCTGGGACACCACGATCACCAGCGGCAACAGCAGGAACAGGGCGAACACCAGCCAGCCAAGGCCGATCAGGATACGTCGCGACGTCGCGCTGCCACGGCGGGCAGCGTTGGCCGAGGACGCGGCGGAAATAGACGATTGGGACATGTTCCGCGCCTCCTTATGGACGTTCGATGCGCCGCTGCAACAAGTTGATCAGCAGCAGCAAGACAAAGGAAACCACCAGCATCAGCACACCAATGGAGGTGGCGCCGCGGTAGTCGTATTGGTCCAGCTTGACCATGATCAGCAACGGCAGGATTTCGGTTTTCATCGGCATGTTGCCGGCGATGAAGATCACCGAACCGTACTCACCCACGCCACGGGCGAAGGCCAACGCGAACCCGGTCAGCCAGGCAGGCAACAATGCCGGCACGAGGATATGGCGGAACACCTGCAGTGGCTTGGCACCCAGGCAAGCGGCGGCCTCTTCGACTTCCCGGGGGATATCGGCCAGTACCGGCTGCACCGTGCGCACCACGAAGGGCAAGGTCACGAAGGTCAGCGCCAGGGTGATGCCCAAGGGGGTATAGGCGATCTTGAAGCCCAGGTCGGTTGCGAACTGGCCGACCAGGCCGTTAGGCGCATACAGCGCGGTCAAGGCAATACCGGCGACGGCGGTGGGCAAGGCGAACGGCAGGTCGATCATCGCATCGATGATCTTGCGGCCGGGGAAGGTGTAACGCACCAACACCCAGGCCAGCAGCGTGCCGATCACGCCGTTGATCAGCGCGGCGTACAGCGCGGTGCTGAAGCTCAGCTTTAACGCCGCCAGCACGCGAGGTGCGGAGATGATGTTCCAGAACTGATCCCAGGTGAGTTGGGCGGCGTGTACAAACATCGCCGCCAGCGGGATGAGCACGATCAGGCTGAGGTACACGACGGTGTAGCCCAGCGTCAGCCCGAAGCCGGGTATGACGGGGGAAATACGACGCGACATAAGAGTCCTTGGTTAAAGGGTAGACACCACTGTAGGAGCGCGCTTTTTGTGGCAGCTGGCTTTTCTGTGGGAGCCGGGCTTGCCCGCGATGCAGGCACCTCGGTGTATCAGCCACACCACGGTGATGCTATCGCAGGCAAGCCAGCTCCCACACAAGCCCAGTTCCTACAGAAAGTCAGGCCCCTACAGTTACTTTGGCTTACTGCGCCGTGTAGATCTGGTCGAACACGCCACCGTCGTTAAAGAATTTCGGTTGGGCAGTTCTCCAGCCGCCGAAATCTTTGTCGATAGTCACCAGGTCCAGTTTCGGGAACTGCTGGGCGTATTTGGCGGCTACTTTTGCATCGCGTGGGCGGTAGAAGTTTTTCGCCGCAATCTCCTGGCCGGCCGGGCTGTACAGGTGTTTGAGGTATTCGGTGGCGATCTCGGTATTGCCTTTTTTCTCGGCGTTCTTGTCGACCACAGCCACCGGCGGCTCCGCCAGGATCGACAGGGACGGCACGACAATGTCGAACTTGTCGGCGCCGCCGTCTTCTTTCAAGGCCAGGAACGCCTCGTTTTCCCAGGCCAGCAATACGTCACCCTGACCGTTGTTGACGAAGGTAATGGTAGAACCCCGGGCGCCGGTGTCCAGTACCGGGACGTGCTTGAACAGCTCTTTCACGTATTCCTGAGCCTTGGCTTCGCTGCCTCCGGCCTTGAGGCCATAGGCCCACGCAGCAAGGAAGTTCCAGCGCGCCCCGCCGGAGGTTTTCGGGTTGGGCGTGATCACCGACACGTCTTTCTTGATCAGGTCGCCCCAATCCTTGATGCCTTTAGGGTTGCCCTTGCGCACCAGGAACACGATGGTCGAGGTGTACGGGGTGCTGGCGTCCGGCAGACGCGTCTGCCAGTTTTCCGGCAGGGTCTTGCCCAGCTTGGCGACTTCATCGATGTCACCGGCCAGGGCCAGGGTCACCACGTCGGCGCGCAGGCCGTCGATCACTGCTCGTGCCTGCTTGCCCGAGCCGCCGTGGGACTGCTGGATCTTGACGTTGTCGCCGGGGTGAGACTGCTTCCAGAAGTTGGTGAACTCTGCGTTATAGTCCTGGTACAGCTCACGGGTCGGGTCGTACGAGACATTGAGCAACTCGTAGTCCTTGGCAACAGCGGAACCGGCAAACACGGCACTGGCCAGCGCGGCCAAGGCATAACGGCGAATCGACGACATAGAAGCTCCTGAAATTCTTGAGTGTTGGCTTTTCTTATTAGTTGCGGGTCTATCGCCGTTCTTGCTCAGCTCGGTTTGTTACCCGGGTTCTGCAGGCGGAATTTTTCCTTGCGCTCGATCTGTACCACTTGGGCGTTGTGCACAGTGATTTCCACCGCGCCAAAGCGCAGATCACGCAAGGCGCTCTGGATCTCACGCAAAATGGCTGCTTCGTCCTGGCCGTCGACGCTACGTAGAGATGCGCTCATGGTCTCGCTCCTGAAATGAATAGTGCCTGGCAGTGACGACACTGCTTGCGGCGTGAGGGCGATAGTAGATAAGCGTGGATATTCTTAAAAATACTATTTAAGAATGTTTATATAACCAGAAAGAATTTTCTGATAGGGCGCGGGGTTGCGGGTGGATTTTCTGCTCAGATGCTGAAGTTAAGGCCTGATGTGATCAAAATGTGGGAGGGTCGGGGCGGTCGCACCGCCCCTCCCACAGTTTGACCGTGTTTCAAGGTCGGATGGCGGGGGCTCGTGACCAATCAATCTCCTGGGCCGGCATCGGTCGTCCAAACCAATACCCCTGGCCCATATCGCACTCCTGACCCAACAGGAACCGCGCCTGTTCCACCTGCTCGATTCCTTCGGCATGTACCTGCATCCCCATGCTTTTGGCCAGGGCGATGACCACGCGCACGATCGCGGCGTCGTCTTCGTCCCACGGCAGACCGGCGACGAAGCCTTGGTCGATCTTCAGCTTCTGCACCGGCAGGCGCTTGAGGCGCAACAGCGAAGAGTAGCCGGTGCCGAAATCGTCGATGGCCAGGCGCAAGCCCAGTTCGCGCAGACGGTGCAGTTGCTCCAGAGCCACTTCGGGGTCGTCCATCACTGCGCTTTCGGTGACTTCCAGCTCAAGAAACGCCGGGTCCAGGCCCGTGTCGTGCAGCACCTGAGCCACTTGTTCATAGAGTTCACGCCGGGCAAACAGGCGGCTGGAGACGTTGACGGCGATAAAGCCCAACGGCGCGCCGTCCGCCAGCCATTGGCACATCTGCCGGCACGCCTGGTCCATCACCCACGCGTCGATATCGGCAATCAACCCGGTGCGTTCGGCGATGGGGATGAATTCGCCAGGGGGCACCAGGCCGCGCTCCGGATGCTGCCAGCGCACCAGCGCTTCAACGCCCACCAAACGGCTGTCGGGCAGGTTATGCACCGGCTGGTAGTAGACGCGCAGTTCCTGCTGGTCGAGGGCACGGCGCAGTTCGCTGGCGATCTCCACGCGATTTTGCGCGTGAGCGGTCAGCTCTTCGGTGTACAGGGCATAGCCCTCGCGGCCGACGCTTTTGGCCTTGAACAACGCGGAGTCGGCGTTGCGCAGTAATTGCTCGGCGCTCAAGGCATCGCTGGGGAACAGGCTGATGCCAATACTGGCGCTGATAAACAATTGATTACCGTCAAAAACAAACGGGTCTTTCATGGCATTGAGCATGCGCTGCGCCAAGGCAGCGGCCTGGATCACCTGTGGACAACTTTCCGCCAGCACAGCGAACTCGTCGCCGCCCAGCCGCGCGAGTGTGACCCCAGGCCCGAACAGGCCCTTGAGACGGTCAGCCACCAGCTTGAGCAACTGGTCTCCAACATTGTGGCCCAGGCTGTCATTGATGATCTTGAAGTGGTCCAGGTCCATTAACAGCAGGGCACAGCCACGCTTGTGCACTTGCGCCGAGGCCAGGGCCTGCTCGGTACGATCGGTGAATAAAAGGCGGTTGGGCAGGTCGGTGAGCGGGTCGTGATGGGCCAGGTGCGCCAGTTCGTGTTCGGAGTCCTTGATGGCGCTGATGTCCGAGAACACCGCGACGTAATGGCTGATATGGCCCCGCTCATCGCGAATCACACGGATGGTTTGCCACTGTGGATACACCTCGCCGCTTTTGCGGCGGTTCCAGATTTCGCCGCTCCATTCACCTTCACGTTCCAGGGTCTGAAACATCTGTTGATAGAAAGCCGACGAATGGCGCCCGGACTTGAACAGGCTGGGCGGCTGGCCCATGACGTCTTCGCGGCGGTAGCCGGTAATCTCCATGAATGCGCGATTGACGTGCACGATCAGGCCCTGGGCATCGGTGACCAATACACCTTCGCGGGTGCAATCGAACACGGCGGCCGCCTGTTGCAGACGTACGCGGTTTTCTTGCAGGGGCAGCTGTAGTTGGTGGGCGCGGGCGAAACGTACGCCCATCAGGTATATAGCCAGCGCACTCAGGGCTACCCAGACGTAGCCGCGAAGTTGCAGCCAATGCGCCAGCGCCCCCGGTTCATCGATAAAGTTGATCAATAATTGGTGGCTGAGTCTGAGCCATACGACGGAAATCAACAGGTATACCAGCCCCGCACGTAGGGCTCCTCGGTATGAAAACAGCATATGGTCAGTAATCCTTACCAAAAAAAACAGAATCGCCCTACGAAGGCTGGGGATTATAGAATAAGAAACATCCAGTCACTCCTATCTGAAAGAGCGGCTGGTTTTCTCTGTAGGCTTAGTGATAATGCGTGAGCTGTTCTTTTCTTTATCTGAGGGCCATACAGCCTATGTGGTACAACGGTTTTCTTGACCTGTCAGCCTGGCAACTGGTGGCAGTCACGCTGTTGATGACCCACGTGACCATTATTGGGGTCACTGTCTATCTGCACCGTTATTCGGCCCATCGCTCCCTTGAGCTCAATGCCGGCCTGAAACACTTCTTCCGCTTCTGGCTGTGGCTGACCACGGCGCAGAACACCCGCGAGTGGACCGCCATCCACCGCAAGCACCACGCCAAATGCGAAACCGTCGATGACCCGCACAGCCCGGTGATCAAGGGCCTGTCCACGGTGCTGCGCAAAGGCGCCGAGCTGTACCGTGCCGAGGCGGAAAACCCCGAGACCCTGCGCATCTACGGCAAGAACTGCCCGGACGACTGGATCGAACGCAAGCTCTACACGCGTTACCCGCTGTTGGGCGTGGCGCTCATGGGCGTGATCGACCTGCTGCTGTTCGGCACCATCGGTATCACCATCTGGGCGATCCAGATGATGTGGATTCCGTTCTGGGCCGCCGGCGTGATCAATGGCCTGGGCCATGCCGTGGGCTATCGCAACTTCGAATGCCGTGACGCCGCCACCAACCTGGTGCCGTGGGGCATCATCGTCGGCGGCGAAGAGCTGCATAACAACCACCACACCTACCCCAACTCGGCCAAGCTGTCGGTGAAGAAGTGGGAGTTCGACCTGGGCTGGGCCTGGATCAAGGTGTTCAGCTTCCTGCGCCTGGCCAAGGTGCAGCGTGTTGCCCCCATCGCCCACCGCGTCGAAGGCAAGGGCAGCCTGGATATGGACACCGCCATGGCGATCCTCAACAACCGCTTCCAGATCATGGCCCAATACCGCAAGTTGGTGATCGGCCCGCTGGTCAAGCAGGAGCTGGAGAAGGTCGATCACTCGGTACGTCACCAGTTCCACCGTGCCAAGCGCCTGTTGTCACGGGAAACCAGCTTGCTGGATGACCGTCACCACTTGCGTATCCAAAGCATGTTGGAGCACAGCCATGCGCTGACCGTAATCTATGAGAAGCGTCTGGCGCTCCAGCAGATCTGGCTCAAGACCAGCACCAATGGCCACGATATGCTGGCCGCGATCAAGGAATGGGTGCACGAAGCCGAGGCCAGCGGCATTCAATCCCTGCGCGACTTTGCCCACCAGTTGAAGACCTACTCGCTGCGCCCTGCGGCGGTCTGACGGTACTTTGGGAGGGCTTGCCCTCCCACACACTGGCTTTTTGGCGCCATTTTCCGGGCGCCGTCAATCCATGCCGATCACGGAACTTCACTGCAAATCCCCTCTCTCAAAGAACACTTCGCCATCATGGTGACCCCTTGTAGTGACCGCTGCTCCATCCTGCGGCGCGCCCAGAGAGAGTTGTACCGATGGTTCACGAAAAGCCCTGCCTGCCCGATGTGCCCACTGCCGAGCCGCCGCGTCCAGCTGCGGCGGCGACCCTGTTGGCGCTGATGCATGCCCAGGGCGAAGTGGAGCGGCTGAGTGAGCGCGAGCAATTGCTCAGTTCGCTGTTGGTCAGCGTGAACGCCGTGCTCTGGGCCATCGATTGGGCAACCCGTCGCGTGCTGTATGTGAGCCCAGCCTACGAGCGCATATTCGGTCGTTCGGCCGGTTTGCTGTTGGCCGACCACCGCGAATGGCGCAACAGTGTTCACCCCGAAGACCTCGATTACGCCGAACACAGCCTGGCCCGCGTGCTGGAACAAGGCGCCGTGGAAGACCGCGAGTACCGCATCATCACCGCCGACGGGCAAATCCGCTGGCTGAGTGACAAGTGCTACATCAACCAGCAGGTGGTGCCCGGTGAACCGCTGATTGTGGTTGGCATGGCCGAAGACATCACCGAAAAGAAGCTGCTGGAGCTGGAACTGCAACGTCTGGCCACCACCGACGTGCTGACCCAAAGCAGCAACCGCCGGTATTTTTTCGAATGCGCCAACCAGGCGTTCGACAACGCCTGCGTTCAGGGCACACCGCTGGCGTTCCTGTTGCTGGACATCGATGACTTCAAGGACGTCAACGACACCTACGGCCACCTGGAGGGCGATCAGGTGCTGCGGCGCATCGCTGAGAGTGGTCGGGGGGTATTGCGCCGTGGCGACCTGTTCGGGCGCATTGGCGGCGAAGAATTCGCCGCTGTGCTGCCCGGTTGCGCGCCAGAAATGGCCCTGCAAGTAGCCGAACGGCTGGGCAAGGAGATCCAGGCCTTGTTGTTCAGTTATGAAGGGCGCGAGTTCAGCGTGACCGTCAGCCAGGGCCTGGCCAGCTTGCGTGAAGATGACTCCACCCTCGACAGCCTGTTCGCCCGGGCGGATGCAGCGATGTATGAGGCAAAACGCCAAGGCAAGAACCGCGTTATAGCCGGTTGATACCGATCAACTGTGGGAGCTGGCTTGCCTGCGATGGCGTCTTGGCTGACCCACCGCTATCGCAGGCAAGCCAGCTCCCACAATTGATCGGTGTGTGTTTCAGGTTTTGCGTACTCGCGTCAGTTCGGACAAGCCCACCTTGAGCAACCGCGCCGTCTTGCTGCCGGCCAGCTCTTGCAGCCCTTCGTGCTCGGTCAACCGCGCCATCTGCGTCGCCAGGTTCACCACCAAGGCTTCGCGTGAATACACACCGCCTTCCAGTGAATAGGTGGCCGCGATCAATTGGCGCAACTCCAGCGGCAAGCGCCAACGCGTGCGCAACGCCGAACCGTAGGCGGCGCCAAAGGCGTCGAGGGATTCGCCTATGGCTTCGTCATCCAGGGCGCCGCCGCCCTGGCGCCAGTCCTCCAGGCAGCGCAACAAGGCCAGGTCGCCCAACCGATGCAGGATGCAGGCGCTGTAGCAGCGCTGGTGATCCAGTTCCAACATGCGTGCCAGGCGCCGGGCGTACTCGGCGCTGTCCTCGGACAACTGCCAGTGCCGCTCGGCGTAGGCCACCAGCCCAGAGTCACCCAGCACCACGTTGTGCTTGAGCGCAAGGCCCAGGATGAGGTTCATGCTTTGCCCAGGGACCAGCTTGTTCAGGGCCGCGTGCAGAGTCTGCACCGGCGTGCCGTGATACCCGGCACTGTTGGCGGCAGCGATCAGCACAGCGGTGATTTGCGGGTCCATGCGCACCTGATCTTCAAGCTGCTGCAGGTCCACGCCCTCGGGGCCCAGGCTGCGATGCACCGCCGCTTTCACGTCCACACGCAACGGTGCGCCATCGCAGACCTCTCGGCGCTGCTCCAGGAATGCTGGCAAGGTCATTCCCGGTGCCAGCGCCGGGATCTCGCAATACACGCTTTCGCCCTCGTTAAGCAGCAGGTCTTGCAGGCGCTGGGTCAGGCTCTCCATGTTCAGCGGGCGGGTCAAGTAGGCCGTGGGCGCCAGGGGCAAGGCTTCGCGTACGCTGGCGCTGTCGTTGCGACTGCTCAGCAGAATAAATGGCAATGCAGGGGAGCGGCGCTGCTGGCGCACACTGCGCAGCAGGCTCAGACCATCGACGCCTGCAAGCTCCCAATCCGCCAGGATCAGGTCATAGCTTTTCTCACGTAACAGCGCAGCAGCGTAGTCACCATCTGCGCACACATCCAGCCGCGCGTCACAACGCACATTCAACAACACTTGCTTGAGCAGGTCCCGCGACCAGGGGTCCGCCTCGGCAATCAACACTCGGGGTACAGCAGGTAAATCAACAGCAGTCATCCAGCACGCTCCATCGGCAATGCTTGCACCTTAGACAATGCCGCCGCGTGCGTACAATGAAGCAGGCACAAAAAAACCGCCGAAGCGGTTTTTTGTGTACGGGCTATAACCTGTGGCGAGGGAGCTTGCTCCCTCGCCACAGTGACAGTGTTACAGCTCTGCGAAGCACTCTTCGATAATCGCCAGGCCCTTGTCCAACTGCTCGTCCGGCGAGGTCAGCGGCACCAGTACGCGCAACACGTTGCCGTAAGTACCACAGGACAGCAGGATCAGGCCCTTGTCACGTGCCTTGGCCACCACGGAGGCAACGGCGGCAGCGTTTGGCTTGTGGGTGTCGCCGTCTTCGAACAGCTCGACCGCGATCATCGCGCCCAGGGCACGCACTTCGCCGATCACCGGGTACTTGGCCTGGATGGCCTTGAGGCCGGTCACCAGGCGCTCGCCGACAGCCTTGCAGCGGTCCAGCAGGTGCTCTTCTTCGAACACTTCCATCACCGCCAGGGCTGCCGCACAGGCGATCGGGCTACCGGCATAGGTACCGCCCAGGCCGCCTGGGGCGATGGCGTCCATGTATTCGGCCTTGCCGCACACACCGGCCAGCGGGAAGCCGCCAGCGATGGATTTGGCGAAGGTGGTCAGGTCGGCGGCAACGCCCATCTGTTCCATGGCGAAGAACGTACCGGTACGGCCGGCACCGGTTTGCACTTCGTCGGCGATCAGCAGGATGCCGTGCTTGTCGCACAGTTCGCGCAGGCGCTGCATGAAGGCTTTCGGCGCGACGTAGAAACCGCCTTCGCCCTGTACCGGTTCGATGATGATTGCAGCGATATCACGTGGCTCGGCATCGTTCTTGAAGATGCGTTCGATGCTGGCGATCGAGTCATCGACGCTCACACCGTGCAGTTCGTTCGGATACAGCGCACGGAACACGCCACCTGGCATCAGGCCCATGCCGGCCGAGTAAGGCACGACCTTGCCGGTCAGGCCGAGGGTCATCATGGTGCGGCCGTGGTAAGCGCCAGTGAAGGCGATCACACCAGCGCGGCCCGTGGCGGCGCGGGCGATCTTCACCGCGTTTTCCACCGCTTCGGAACCGGTGGTGACCAACAGGGTTTTCTTGGCGAAATCACCCGGCACCTTGGCGGCGACTTTTTCGCACACTTCGACGTAGGGCTCGTAGGCCAATACCTGGAAGCAGGTGTGGGTCAGCTTGTTCAACTGCTCGGTCACGGCCGCGATGATTTTGGGGTGCACGTGGCCGGTGTTCAGCACGGCGATACCGCCGGCGAAGTCGATGAACTCGCGACCTTCAACGTCGGTCACGGTGGCGTTCTTCGCCGAGTCGGCGAAGATCGGGTGAATCTGGCCAACACCGCGCGGTACAGCGGCTTCGCGGCGTTTCATCAGGGAAGCGTTGGTCTTGCTCATAAAGTCCTCATTCGCCACTCATCGGGTGGCGTGGTCCAAGGCATACGTGGCGGGGAGGCAACTACGGCAGCATTCGATGATCGACTGCCCCAGCTTTCCCGGCCACTACGAATAACGATGTGAAACACGCAAAGGGACAGCGCTCTCGTGCCCTCTGCGTTTACTGCAATCCCGCGCCTTAGATACCCAGGCAGAGGTATTTGATTTCCAGGTAATCCTCGATCCCGTACTTGGAGCCTTCACGGCCCAGGCCCGAGGCCTTGATGCCGCCGAACGGTGCCACTTCGTTGGAGATCAACCCAGTGTTGACGCCGACCATGCCGTACTCCAAGGCCTCGGCCACACGGAACACACGGCCCAGGTCACGGGCGTAGAAGTAGGAGGCCAGGCCGAACTCGGTGTCGTTGGCCATCGCGATCACGTCGGCTTCATCTTTGAAGCGGAACAGCGGCGCCAGCGGGCCGAAGGTTTCTTCCTTGGCCACGGCGGCGTCTTTGGAGACGTTGGTGAGGATGGTCGGCTCAAAGAAGTTGCCTTCCATCGCCTTGCCACCGGCCAGCAGCGTGGCGCCTTTGCTCAGGGCATCAGCGATATGTTCCTGAACCTTGGCCACGGCTTTTTCGTCGATCAGCGGGCCCGTGGTGGTGCCTTCTTCCAGACCGTTACCGATCTTCAATTTGGTCACCGCCACCTTGAGCTTTTCAGCGAAGGCGTCGTACACCGAATCCTGAATGTACAGGCGGTTGGCGCACACGCAGGTCTGGCCGTTGTTGCGGTACTTGGAGATGATCGCGCCTTCGACGGCCTTATCCAGGTCGGCGTCGTCGAACACGATGAACGGCGCGTTACCGCCCAGCTCCAGGGAGACTTTCTTGATGTCCTTGGCGCATTCGGCCATCAACTGGCGACCAATTTCGGTCGAGCCGGTGAAGGACAATTTACGTACGATCGGGTTGCTGGTCAGTTCGCCGCCGATGTCGCCGGCGCTGCCGGTGACCACGCTGAGCACGCCTTTGGGGATACCGGCGCGGTGCGCCAGCTCAACCAGGGCCAGGGCCGAGAAAGGCGTTTGCGAGGCCGGCTTGATCACCATGGTGCAACCGGCGGCCAGGGCCGGGCCGGCTTTGCGGGTGATCATCGCCGCAGGGAAGTTCCACGGAGTGATGGCTGCGGTCACGCCGATTGGCTGCTTGATCACGATCAGGCGCTTGTCGGGCTGGTGGCCGGGGATCACGTCACCGTAGATGCGCTTGGCTTCTTCGGCGAACCACTCGATAAAGGACGCGGCGTAGACGATTTCGCCCTTGGCTTCGGCCAGTGGCTTGCCTTGTTCGAGGGTCATCAGGCGGCCGAGGTCGTCCTGGTTTTCGATCAACAGTTCGAACCAGCGGCGCAGCTTGTTGGCGCGCTCCTTGGCGGTGAGTGCACGCCAGGCCGGCAGCGCCTTGTCGGCGGCTTCGATGGCGCGGCGGGTTTCCGCGGCGCCCATCTTAGGCACGGTGCCGAGAATCTCGCCCGTGGCCGGGTTGTTGACCTTGATGGTCTGACCGTTGTCCGCATCGACCCAAGCGCCATCGATAAAGGCTTGCTGGCGGAACAATTGGGTATCTTTGAGCTGCATGTCGGCTTTCCTTAACAGCACCGCGCGCACGCGGAGCGAATTAGAGTTGTTGAAAGGCGCCTTGTGGGCTGCCGTCAGGGAAATCAGCCCCAGCGCGCGGAAGAAATAAAAGTGCGCACGGGAGACAGAGCGTTTGAAATCTCAAACGAATCCTAGGATCAATGGGGGTACAGGGCAATAGGATGTTCGAAAAAAAGAACGAATATGGCGCATCCGGCTCATCTTTCAGATCAAGCGCACACACGACAACAGCCCCGGAGCCTTGTGGGCGCCGGGGCCGTTGGGGACCTCGCAGCTTAAGGTTGGAACGACTTGAGCACGGCCAGCAGGCTGGTCAAGTTGTCGGCCACGCCGCCCTGGGCGACTTTTTCGGTGGCCGCGGCGCCAGCGGTGGTGTCGACACTGTAGATCTGCATCACGCCCTGGTTGGTGGCCGCCTGGGCCAGGGTGTTTTGTTGCTGTTGGGCCGAGACCGAGTTCTGGAACAGGATCGCCGTGGCCTGGCCCATGGATTGGTAGATGGTGCTCATGGCCATCGCGGGTGATTCGGCAACCACCTTGACGTTGGTCTGGGTGACGGCATCGGTGATTTGCGGGCTGACTGTACTCATGGTTGAAACTCCTGGGTTGAGAAAGAACAACATCCGTTATCGCTCAGTGCTTAAGGCTGGAAAGACTTGAGCACGGTCAACAGGCTGGTGAGGTTATCCGACACGCCGCCTTGGGCGACTTTCTCGGTGGCCGCCGCACCTGCGGTGGTATCGACGCTGTAGATCTGCATCACGCCCTGGTTGGTGGCCGCCTGGGCCAGGGTGTTTTGCTGCTGTTGGGCCGACACGGCGTTCTGGAACAGAATCGCCGTGGCCTGCGCCATGGATTGATAGATGGTGCTCATCGCCATCGCTGGCGATTCGGCCACCACTTTGACGTTGGTCTGGGTGACCGCGTCGGTAATTTGCTCGTTAACAAATGCCATGATCAATTTCCTTATTTAGTACACGGTGCATTCCGTGTTCATCAATGAACGTTGCCAAACAAGGGCTGTGAAACCTGTGGCTTCAGGATTTCGCAGGTCCGGCCAGGGCGGCCTCGATCCGTGCGATCAACTGCTGGATCTCCTTGTTCACCTCACGCTTGAGATCCAACTGCTCGACGCTTTGATCGGGCGCGCCATTCAGCGCTTGGCGTACCGCCGCCTCGCTCTGCTGGGCGGCCTGGCGAATGGCCTGCTCGTTGGTCTTCGATTGTTCAAGCACCTGCACCGCGCGCTTGAGGCTTTCGTCAACGATGGCTCGCGGCGCACCGTCGAACATCTGCGGGCTGCGCAGCATCGCCTCAAGCCGCTGGCGATCAGCGCTGGATAGAACCGGTGGCTGCATGTGAACCTCCTGCGGCACTGGCTGGGCGGCAACAGCGCCGCTAAAGCCGCACCTCAACGTTGTCCTGCCAGAACCCTGCAAAGTAAAAGTGCGGCGAGGAATCACAGAAGGTCGCCAACTCCGCAGGCGTTATGGCGCTAGGCTGGTTGGGGAAAATGGCAGGCGGAGGCGGCAGCAGATTGGCCTCGTTGTAGAGGTTGCCGACTTCATAGCAGTTGGCCGCGAATTGCGAACAAAAGGACCCGCTGCCGATGTCGATGGACTCGTTGATCCGCGTCACCAGGCTGGTATCGGAAGTCCAGCGCCGGAACGCTGAAATCATCGCGTTCCACACGCTGTAGCGGCCCCGAATATCACCGCCGATCTTGTCGAAGTAGAACTGCTTGGCAGCTACCGTCGCCGCCTCGCCCAGTTCGGTATCCACGCAGGAAAACACCATCGCCGAGCGCGGCGGTTTTTCCAGGCTCAGGTCGGTCAGGGCCAGGCCACTGCCCACACTTTCGATCACCATCGTGTCGCTTACCGCAATCGCCGGGTGAACCACATTCAGGTAGGTCGTGTCCTGCGAGAACACCTTGGCCTTGACCAGTTGACCGGCTTTGATAAACGCCCGCGTAGCGCTGTCGTCATCTTGTTTGACAGAAAAAATAATATCTCCAGGCTGCATGATGTCGCTCCTCACTCAAGAAAAGTTGCTTTCAAGTTGCTGTTGCACCGCTCCAGCCGAACGCTGGAGCGCTGTGCTGGGTTCAGGCCGCTGGCGCGGCCCGGTTGGCCAGGGTGCTCGCGTACTTGGCGATGCTCTGGTCGATCTTGTCGATGGCCACGCTGGCGGCTTCGGCTTCCATGGCTCCGGCGGCGGCGGCCACGGCGGCAGCGGCGCCCACCAGCAGGTCGGTGGCCAAGGCGCCCAAGGCGTCTTCGGCAGCGCCTGGCAGGTTGTCGTTGACGATGTTCTCGGTCATTTGCTGGAGCAGCACGGCCTGGGCCGCCAGGGCGATCTTGCTGACCCCGTCGAAGTACCCCGCCGCCTGCGCTACCAGCCCGGCCGCCTGGCTGATCATCATGTCGGCCGGCACCGCGATCTGCGCCGGGGCATAGGCAAAGTTCTGCGCGTTGGTGAACTGCACCGCCTGCACGATCTGGCTATTGAGCGCCGCCGTGCTATCGGGCGACGGCGTGCTTACCTGGTTGAGCAGGTGCTCGTTCATGCGCGCCATGATCGAGCGCGAGGCCGGTGCAGCGGGCGCTGGCGCAGGTGAATCGGCGGCGGGCGTTGCTTGGGAGGCGGCGGGTTTCTTTCTGCTGAACCACGACATAATCAATCTCCCGAGGCCTCAGCCCTTCTCGCCAATCTGCATGATCAGCGCCACGGCCTTGGAGATCACCGCGTTGGAAATCTGATTCATCGCCTGCTGGCTGTTGACCGCGTTCTGCAACGACAGGCCCGCCGCGCTGCTGGCCACCTGGTACAGCGACGCGATGGCCTGGGCCGGCGCCTCGGCCACCACCTTGACGTTGGTTTGAGTGACCGCGTCGGTGATCTGGCTGTTGACCTCTGTCATACATCTCTCCTTGATGGCATTCACCCAGGTTTGGGTGTGGATAGCGGCGGCGTGCTGCGCTCATATCACTAGAACGCCCCACGCCAACGTCTGTGAATCACCTTCAGCGCAAAGCACTGCGCAGCAGTTGCACACGCTTGCGCACCAGCGGCAGCTTCACGTGCAACTCGGCGGCGATTTGCGGGTAAGGCAGGTCGTCGACAAAACGCATCTCGAACAAGCGCTGCTGCAACAGCGGTAACCGTGCGACGTGCGCCTCGATCTGCTCCAGGCGCTCATAACATTCCACCCGCTCCAGCACCGAAGCGCAGGGCGCGGCGAGCGCGGCCAAGTGATCGTGTTCAAGATCCACCGAATCATCGAACAGCCGCCCCTCGCGCTTGCTGCGCCGCAAGCTGTCGAGAAACACATGATCGAGCACCAGAAACAGAAACCCCTCAGGGTCACGAATGCGCTCCGGCGAACGCCGAAAAAACAACAGGGCCTTGATCGCCGTGGCCGACAACCACTCCTGGCCCTGATCCAGATTGCCCTTGGCCCGCCGCAACGCCCGGCGCTTCAGCTCGCCCTGCACGGCACGCCAACTCGCTTCGAACAAACGGTCATCGGCGGCCCATTGATCCTTGAACTCAACAGTCATCCCCATCGCCAGCACTCCTGTGCATCCTTGATGAAGGGCCAGTCTGCGAGGGCTCGACAGGGGTACGCTGTTACCTGGGGAACACTGCGGCAACTAATTCAAGGCAAACGCCTTGCGCCGCAAATGCTCAAGATCGTTGATCACCATGCGCTCCAGATTGCCGCTGATCACGCCATTGCGGCGCCACACTTGCAGCTGCACATTAAGCTTGGGGCGGCTGGTATTCAGCATCGACGCCAACACCCCCTGGCTGGCGGGCAGCGACACACTGGGCAAAGCCAGCGCCAGGTCGATCTCGCCCAGGTTGGCCAACAGAAACCGCGCCAACCGCGACTCCAGCCGATGCAGGCACACCAACTCCAGCAACTCGATGGTGTGCAGCAAACGCAGCATCATCAACATCAACAAACGCCGCAGAAACACCGGCTCCTCAAACAACACAGCAAAATGCCGACTGCCCAACTGCAACAAGCGCGTGGGGCCACTGGCAAAGGTGGAAGACTCGCGCCCATGATCCTTGATCAACGCCGTCTCCCCCACCACCTGCCCGGCCCCGGTACTGCCAATGATCTGCTCCCGACCATCGGGCCCATGCACCACCGAATAAATCCGGCCCTCCACCACCAGCGCAATGAATTCGAGGGTGTCGTCCTTGAAATACAACAGCTCACGATCATCCAGCGTGCGCTCCACCATATGGGTGGCAACGTAGCGCAAGAGATGCTCCGGCATACCTCGAAACAAATCGGAGCGAGCCAGCAGGGTTTGTCTGAGCGGGAGATCGAGCATCACGGTTCCTTTGGAATGCATGCGTTCACCTGGGGAATTGCGGCGTGGAAGCGGGTTAAAGCCACAAGAGCAAAGCAAACAAAGGGACGTGCGGCGCGGGGAGTTGTGAATGAGGGTGGCGATTAGCCATTTTTTGTCGGAAATGGACGACAGGGGGCGGGGGAAATGCCGGAATGGACGCATCAGGTCGACATGGGTATGATGTCGCCCGCACAAGCATCCGTAGCTCAGCTGGATAGAGTACTGCCCTCCGAAGGCAGGGGTCGTGGGTTCGAATCCCGCCGGGTGCACCATATAGCAGTCTCGGGCTGTCTCAGACAGTCTACGAAACACCCCAAGAAGCCCGCCCTGTGCGGGCTTTCTTGTTTCTGGCTATCCGTCCCTGTCCACCCCTATAACTTCCCGCCGTGTATGCCCACGTGTATGCTTTGAGATTCCTATAACTGGAGGCATACAGGAAGTGAAGCGCTCTGAAATCAAACGTCGCCCCTTAGCAGACACCACGCTCGCAGGCCTAGAGGCTGAGCACGCTACATATCGGGAGCAGGACGGGAATGGTCTCTACTTCCGGGTAAAACCTAACGGGCAAAAATCGTGGGAGCTGCGCTACAAAAAGCCGGACGGCAAATGGTCTTGGCTGGGCCTCGGCGGCTATCCGGAAATCAGTGGCTCATTGGCGAGGCAGAAAGCAGCTCAGCTGCGGGATGATGCTTCGACTGGCAAAAATCCTTTGGTGAGCAAACAAGCTCGCAAGGTTGCAGACCAGGTTGCTGCCAACAACACCTTTGAAGCGTTAGGCCGCGAATGGTTTGAGGCCAGACGCACAAGCTGGGAATCAGGTACGTCTCGACGAGTACTTGGCGCACTTGAGCTTCACGTGTTCCCCGTCTTCGGCAAACGCGCGTACACAGAAATATTGCCTCTGGAATGGATGGAGTTTCTACGCGGCATGGAGCAGAAGGGGATCATTGAACAAATGGGCCGAGTTCGTGCCTTTTGCAAAGAGATCTATGACCTGGCCCGCGTAACAGGACGAGCCGTCCACAACCCCCTTGAAGGTCTCAGCAAATTCCTGCAATCACGTAGCGCTGAAAACTATGCACACGTTTCGATTGAAGAACTGCCTGCGCTACTTCGAGCGATCAACTCCTACCCTCACGCAAAGGACGTTCGTATAGGGCTTCGCTTGCTTTCCTTATTAGCATCGCGCCCTAGCGAGATCCGAGAAGCACGCTGGTCAGAAATCGATCTTTCCAAAAAGCTATGGACGATCCCAGCCGAGCGAATGAAACGTCGTCGCGAACATGTAGTGCCTCTCTCTCGACAGGCAGTCGAGGCGCTCACTGAGTTACGAACACTGACAGGTGGGTACCCTCTCCTATTTCCAGGCAGGAAGGACAGGACAATCCCCCGTAGCAACACCGTCTTTCTAATGGCGCTCCGCAGACTGGGATATGCCGGTCGGCAAACTGGCCACGGCTTTCGTCACATCGCGAGCACCATACTCAATGAGCAGGGTTTCGATGAGAATCACATTGAGGCCCAGCTCTCTCATGCAAAGGAGGGGATTGCCGGGGTCTATAACAAAGCGGTGTACCTGCCTCAGCGTAGAGTGATGATGCAGTGGTACGCCGATCACCTTGATGCCCTAATGAGTGGAAATGTGGTGCAGGGCCAATTTGGAAAGGCAGTATGAGAGCACATACCCAGCCCCCCTCGAAAATCGGTGTAACGGGTGTTACTCGTGTAACGCCCATCGCCAAACGCACGGTTTCATTGGCCTCCACGCCTGTTACACAGTTGAGAGACATAGCGTATACCCGATGTAACGCTGCTCAGGCGTGTAACGCAAAAGTCAGCGCTCAGGCGCTGCGGGCAGACGCTTTTCGCCCGAGCCTACCAAGCGACCTTCGCTGGCTCCGCCTTTCAAGCGCAGGGCGTGGGACTCTGGGTTACACGGGGCCTGAGACACTTGGCGATGACTGATCGCCAAACCATATTGCATTCGGCGTTAAGCAGCGGCCTGCTCAAATCTCTCTCAGCGCAACCTCTCTATGACCTCTGCCGTGAACAGGTCGCTGACGCCTGCCACCTGATCGACCAGTGCTGGCTGCGCATTCATCGCGAAGACATCAATAAAGATCTCGCCGACATGAAAGATCTCGGCAGCATGTGCATTCAAACGATGATTCATGAGGAGAGCATTTTTCAATATGCCTCCACCGACACCAGTGCACGCCTGGCGCATTGGGTACGAATGTACAGCGGTTACTACTCGGTGTCGGAGCGTGATGCTCATGCGGGCTACATCATCGCTTGTGCCGTAAAAGCGCTGGAGACATTAGTCAACTGGATGCAAGCAGCCGATCAAGACGCTTGGTCGCATGTGCCTGAACCTCCTATCGATTTGCCGCGGGACCTCTACTGCGAGCTCGTAGAGATGCAGGTCGATCCGGATGAGCGCATTCAGACACTTGATGATTACGCCCTCTATCTAAAACCGATCACATCCCTACCCTGCCTGGTCGACGATGAACTAAGACCCATCGCCGAACGAGCGATCAAAAATGCCATCCGCAAAAAAGGCGGTCTCATCAGCGGCATGGAGCGGAACGAGGAAATTAGCTTTCGAGACGCCGCGATAGTTAAAAAGGGGCTCCACTACCGTGCAGCGGGGATGTCCAAACGCAACGTTGCAACGAAGGTGCATGCCTGGCTACAAGCCGAGATAGCAAAACCTCCAAAACAACGACCTGAGTGGATTGCGCTTGAGACCGAAAAAGCCCTCACCCGCAAAAGAGTTGAAGCCATTCTCAAACGCTATTTCGTGCTGTAAGCCAGAAATTTCAATCAAATTTCAATTGGAAGTGAACTGCTCACCTCCGACCTGCACCTAGATCATTGCTCTCAGTCCTAACCAGTCGAGAGCAAGACCTATGAAAGCGCCTATCACCAAACTTCCCCGCTTTAACCCAACCACTCCAAATCCCATCTTTGACGCATCGTCGACATTGATCCGTATGCCCGAGGTCGAGCGGATCGTGGGCATGAAGCGTTCCACCATCTACAAACTCATGCAGCGCACAGATAGCGGCTTTCCCCTGCCCGTCAAATTGAGCAACAGCAACGCCCGCGGTGCGCCCGTAGCTTGGGTTTTATCTGAAATCCAAACATGGGCACGAAGCCGCATAGAGGCTCGCGACCAGGTGGCGGCATGAAAAATCGAGTCGCCAACAAGGCCTTTTTGCAGCCCTTTTCTGTACTCAGAAAAGTAGGTTTCTCATCACGAGGTATGCAGCGTTTTGAGCGTCACCGCACAGAGCAAAAAAGCCTTAACCGGGACGTGATGGTTATGCGATGGGCAGATGGCACCTGGTGCGCATTGTCAGTTCCCTGCCAAGCACCCCGAGCAATTATCGTCGACGAAGGCCAACAAATCGACGCCTACGAGGATGCACGCGCCTGCCTCGAAGGCGACTTCTTGCCCTTTGTTTCCCTGAGCTGGGAAGTCCATGCCTGAAATGAAAACGCCCCCGGCGGCAACCGGAGGCGTAGAGGTAAATCTATATGCCTAATCAATTTATGCCGCATCGAAAAAATCCGCAAGTGATCCGCACGGTTGCGCTTTCAAAAGACGGACGTTACTCTCTCACGGTCGCTGCAAATTCAGCGACCGGGTTTAGCGGCCCGAGCACATACAGGCGCACAAGCGCTTCCGACTCGATTGCATGCGCTTTTTTTGTGCCTGCGACTCTCGTTTATGGTGGCTGTGCGTGGGAGACCTTCGGGTCTGCCGGGGTCCTGTATGCCCGGTCCGCTAACCCGCGCACAGCTGCCACCTTAATTCGTTTAGCGGCGAACCGTGGCAGCTCCTCACATACAGGAGTAACGCCACATGCACGCCCTCAATCCGTCCAAAATTCGCGCCGCCGCTCACCGAGCAATGGCTCTCGCCGCTTTACATGCCAACTCCAGCCTCGCTACACGCCTCTCCCGTTACAACGCCCATATGTCCAAGGCTCGCGCCCTGGAAGCCGCAGGGGGTGCCCAATGAGCATGCTCCCAGGCTTTGCACTCCCCGAAGATCTACTATGTGTCAGCCAGGACGCCGAAGCTGGCCTGCCTATCGATGCCATCACTTGCGCTCTAGACCGTGCCGATTCAGTTCTCATGCTGCTGGAAGATCATTTAGACGGCGATAAACCCCTGCTTTCCAACCGTGTGCTGTCATCCGTCATTTGGGACGTGCGCGGTACCTTGGGCTTGATCAAAACACTCACCATGTACGGTGATGCCTCCTCTGCGCCGATGGGCCAGAAAGGCGGTGCGCTGTGACCCACTCCAGCACGCTTGGACGCTCCGAGTTTTCCCCTGCCAACGGTAACGGCCAAAACCTATTTCGAGTGAACGCCGGTATCCCGTTGGAAGACGCACTTGAAGCCGTCTCCCAGATTCTGCACCACGCCAACCAACTGATCCTAGACGCGGCCATCAGCGATGCGGGCGAGCGTTTTAGTTGGCCTGCGTTCTACCTCGGCGAGATGGCCAAGGCGCTGATCGACGATGTGAACGAGGCGTTGCTTGAGTCGAGGACCGCACCATGACTCAACGCACTGGCAACACCCCAAAACGCCCCAGTTTTGCCGACGTAAAAAGCGCTGCCCTGAAGAACATCGACCGCGTACTTACTCATTGGCTGCCGAATGGCAAACGCGTCGACGGCGGCAAGGAATACACAGCACCAAACCCGACGCGCACGGACAAACGTGCAGGCTCGCTCAAGGTCAATTTGAGCAAAGGCACCTGGGCGGATTTTGCCACCGGCGATAAGGGCGGCGACCTGATCGACCTGGTGCGTTATATCGATGGCGGCACTGACGTTGAGGCCTGCAAAAAACTGGCGGATCTACTCAGCGTTTCCGCAGGTTCAGCGACAACCAAAAGCGCACCGACCAAGAACGCAACGCCGGAATGGATCGCGATCCAGCCGATCCCGGTCGACGCCATGAACAAGTGTCCTGCCAAGCACCGTCAACACGGTGTTCCGTCCAAGGTGTGGATCTATCGCGATGCTCAGGGCCAGCCAGTCATGGCGCTGTATCGCTTCGACCTGGGCCCAGATGAAGACGGCAAACCGAGGAAGGTCTTTGCACCGCTGACCTGGTGCAAGCGCTCCGATGGGCAAACCACACAATGGCGCTGGCAAGGGTTGCCGGAACCTCGGCCATTGCTGCGCCTAGATGAGCTGGCACAGCGTACCGACGTGCCTGTGGTGCTGTGTGAAGGCGAAAAGGCTGCTGACGCCGCTGCTGAACTGATGCCGGAGTATGTAGCCACCTGCTGGCCGAACGGCTCCAACTCTTGGCACAAGGCCGATCTGACGCCACTCAAAGGGCGCACGGTGGTGCTGTGGCCGGATAACGATGCCAGCGGCAAGGCCTGCATGGACGCCATCGAACTCAAGTTGATTGAGCTGGGAGCCGCGTCAGTACAACTAATTGCGCTCGACGTGTTTAAGCTCAAGCCCAGCAGCAAAGGTGGCAAGCCGACATTGATCAAGGGTGGTAAATGGGCGGATGGCGATGATGCTGCGGATGCGTTAGCCAAAGGTTGGACTGATGGCCACGTCGCCGAGCTGGTGCGCAACGGCGATCTTTTCGGCAGTGTTGCTGAGACCACTGAACCTCAACAATCGAAGGCCAAGGCGCCCGCCAAACGCCCTGCGAAATTGAAAAATGACCTGTTGCCCGGCGGCTTTCGCCTGACGCCTGAAGGGGTGTTTTATTCAGGCGATGATGGCGAGGCACGCCCCGTATGTTCGCCTCTCGAAATCATCGCTCGCACTCGCGACGACAAGGGCCACAACTGGGGCTTACTGGTCGAGTTCAACGACCCGGACGGAGCCAAAAAACGCTGGAACATTCCAGCGAGGACGATGACCGGCGACTTTGGCAAAGACGTACTCGGCCCGCTGGTAGACATGGGGCTGCGCCTTGCGGGAAGTCGATCTGGACGTAACGCTCGCAATGACCTGCAAAGTTATCTTGGCGGATTCGATAGCGCCGAGCGCGCACGTTTGGTAACTCGCTTGGGCTGGCACGAAAATGCGTTTCTGCTGCCCGAACAACAGATCGGTTCGCACTCCGAACACCTTCATTTCTATGAAGCCGGGGCCCAATTGCCGCCGATCAGCGTAGCCGGCACTCTGGACCAGTGGCAAGAGCAGATCGGCGCCTTGTGCATTGGTAATCACCGCTTGGCATTTGTGGCCAGCGTGGCATTTGCCGGT
The DNA here is from genome assembly GCF_020790195.1 of Pseudomonas sp. HN8-3. Lineage (NCBI taxonomy): Bacteria > Pseudomonadati > Pseudomonadota > Gammaproteobacteria > Pseudomonadales > Pseudomonadaceae > Pseudomonas > Pseudomonas sp. HN8-3. The sequence goes on along the minus strand of NZ_CP086206.1, from coordinate 215,912 downwards.
CCACTACTGCACATACTTGGCCATGAGTCGGGCGGTTTTCACCTTTACGGTGACAGCTCCGGCGGCAAGACTACCCACCTGCAAGTGGCCGCCTCGATCTACGGCGGACCACGCCTGGTGCGCTCCTGGCGCTCGACCGATAACGCCTTGGAGTCCATCGCCGCAGCGCATTCGGACGGGCTCCTAGTGCTGGATGAAATCGGTATGTGCGACCCTCGCATCATCGGTGAAACGGTGTACATGCTCGGCAACGGCACTGGTAAGGCACGCGCCAATGATCGCGGACAAGCGGGCCGCCAGGTACAAGAGTGGCGTTTGCTGTTTCTTTCAACCGGCGAAAAGACGTTGGCGCAGCACATGGCCGAAGCCAACAAGGAACTGAAAGCTGGCATGGAAGTGCGAATGCTCGCGGTGCCGGCAGATGCCGGCAAGGGCCTCGGCATGTTCGATGTGCTGAACGGCTTTGATGATGCGGCGGCCCTCTCCGATGCACTCAAGGTACGGGTGGCCAAGTACTACGGCACCCCACTCACAGCCTTCCTGACGGCCCTCTGTGAGCCCGATAACCGGCATGGATGGTCGGCGATCCTGCGCCATACCTTGGAGGGCTTTATCGCTAAAGCACTCCCGGCTTCGGCGAGCGGCCAGGCGCATCGTGCCGCAGCCCGATTTGGCCTGGCTGCAGCAGCCGGCGAACTGGCCACAGCGATGGGGATTACCGGCTGGCCGGATGGTACAGCCACCACCGCCGCTCGGGTGTGCCTCTGTGCCTGGATGAATGAGCGCGGCGGCGCCGGCAACTTCGAAGGGGACGCAATCATGGCGAGGTTGCGGCAGGTCATTGAGCGCTTCGGTGAAAGCCGTTTTACCCGCTGGGAGTCAGCCGCGGCGAAGATTGATGAGCACGGTCCACGTACGATTGACCGCCTCGGATTTCGCAAGACGCTGGAGCACGGCTTAGGCGATGCGTTGCACACGACTAACACCTACTACGTGCTGCCTGAGGCATGGCGCTCCGAAGTTTTTAAAGGCATGAACATCAATGCGGTGAACAAAGAGTTGCTTCGTCGTGGCGTGCTGGACCCGGGAACAGATGGCAAAGCGTCGAGCTTAGTTCGCTTGCCCGGCCTAGGTCCGCAACGCTGTTACATCGTAAAGACGATTCCGGGGACGGATGAGAGCGAGGCTGGATCTGCCTGATGGCCTCTTATTGATCGAGGTAGAGCTGGCTCATTCCCGGCCTCGCCAGCCGCTCAACTGACCCTAAATCGAGTTGCATAGAGACAATACAAATGAACGTAATTCAAGATCTGAAAGAACGCCAAGAAACTTTGATCATTGGGACTGAAAATCTTCAATCAGCACTACTCCCTTATGAAGCAGAACGGGGAAACCGTGAGACAAGCGAACAATTGAATTGCACTGAGACAAAGCTAATGAACGAAATCCATGAACTGAAAGAGCTCCGCGAACGACTGAACGTCGAGATGGAAAGCGTCCAAACTGAAATGCTTCCCCTTGAAACCGTACTGGAAAGCCCGGAAGTCATTGAACAGGACCGGGAACGCGAAGTGCGGTATCAGTACAACGAGCGAAAGAGTAAGTTTGATTCATTGAACCTGGAGATCCAGACGCTGAACCGGAAGATTCACCGTCGAGAGAGCCTTACCAACCAAAAACCCCTAATGAAGAGCTATATGGACTCCATGGCGAACTGGAAAGCCGACGAACAGGAACTCAATGAAAAGCGTCTAACTCTGAGCACCCGGCTAAATCAGGTCCGTCAGCAGGCTCAAGAGGACTTGGCAAAAGCGCGAGAGGCAGAGACAAACGCGGCGACGGCCTACGCACAGGCGGTCGCCTGGGGCGACACAGAAGGCGAAATTAGCGCCAATGCCAATGCGCAGAAGGCCGCGAAGAGTCTTATATTGGCAACCGAGCACCACCGCCGACAACTATTGATTATTACCGCGCTAGAGCAGGAGATAGTTGTAGTGGACAAACACATCGCAGAAGCTCAACAGGAACATAAAAAGATCGAATGGGAATCCATCCGTTTAGCACATATGGTTCTGGAAGAGCAGTGGAACGAAGCGACCGAGGCTCTGCTCGATGTTGGAGGCAAACTTTGGGCTACTTACAACCTGCTTGATCATGATCCGATTGGTCTCATGAAGCTCGTCATTCCAGAGCAAGGGGAGAACTTTTACAGCTGGAAATGGCAGGAGCTGTCAGAGCGCGCGCGCCGACACAATGTGCAAGACGTAGTGGCTATCTAACGACTGCGCAAACCAAAACAGTCTGTCTTCGCAGGCTGTTTATAATAACTAAAGTATAAAAAGGAAAGTTCAGAACAGATAGGCTAACTTCCCCCGACACGCTGAATACCAGAAGAGAGCACTTAGAAAGTATGCTCAACGCTGTGAATCTATATAAGGAAAGCTTACAGCTCTACAGAACTTCTTCATCAGCGCAATAAAAGCGGAGATAGCTTTTATTGAACATCAACATTAAGATTAAAGATGATATTAAAACGGAAGCACTAAAGCCTTCCGTTTTTTTAATTTTACATTCGACAAGAAATTTCTAATTGCTTCCTGGACGGTGAAAATAAAAACAATTATTCCTTTCTCAGCCTCTGACCTACCAATCGTCCTCGCCATCAAAATCCGTCTCATTAGCAGGATCTCGGTCTATTACGTTAGCCACATAGTCAGATTGAGCTACACTAATAGAAGTCCCGCTAAAACCTACAAAATCCAATCCGACTCGTGATAAATTCGCCCCCAAGCGACCGAGCAAATTTAAGGCATATTCGTAACGAAGATGAGCGACAACTCTAGCGGCGCTGCTATTGAATGCGAGGACACCTTTATGCCCAGAAGCTCTTGCCACAGTGATATTTGTAGTCCCACTTTCAAACCGACCTTGATCCCCTACGAACATTTGCTCCCATTTGGGATTTGAAGTTTTTTCTCCATCAGGATCATCTTTCGAACTAAAAGGCGGAGTAAAACTAAAGCACCTTAAATCTTTATCAATCTTCAGAAAAAGATGATTTCCAGCAAAAGCATTTTTCAAAGCTTCTTCATTCTTTACGGAAAACAACTCAACAGCCATAAACGGCGTATGATCTCCAAGCCTCTTTGACCAACCAGAGCTCTTTTGGCCGGGAACTAAATCACACGCGGGAGAAAGGCAAAGCCAAAAACAACTGTCCTTGGCGCCACCCTCAAGCTGAATAACGTGCCCTGTTGTTAAATAAGCACCTTCAACTCCAACTTTACTACTCACATAGCTATTCAAATAACCTTTAACCTCAGAAGTAACCGAATTCGGATACCACTGATCAACTATCTGCGGGCCTCCTGTCTGAAGTAAATAACTTGCAAGGCGCTCTGCAAACTCTGTAACTCCAAACCGTATAGAGTCTCCGAGCCCCTCCCAATGACGATTAATCGTACTATGCACTTTCCATTGACGCTCGTACATATCTTCTGTCAAATACTCTTGTAACCATCCAACCTGAAGATGGTGATTATCAAGAACGGTACCTTCTGCTAACACACCACGCTCATCTAACTCCGCCCTCATTTTGGACATTAACAGCCTGTGAGGTTCAGGATTCCAACGTGTCAACGCCGAAAGCAATTTATCCGGTAAGGTTGATGGTTCCTCAGTTTTACTAACAACAGTCACGAATAGCCGATCAGTTCTTATCCAATTAGTCTCTGACTGCCCTCCGAGGTCCCAGTTAATCCGTCCGAAATCTTGCTCAGCCAACTTAGGCCTCAATGATTCCTGACGATGATGCACGGAATATTGTAAGAATAGCCGAAAACTTTTAGGGATTTTTTTTCCTGGAGCACCTTCAACCCGTGACTTCAGCGCTTCAAACTGTGGCCAAGCACAAATAGCAGGCCAATCAATTTTTTCAGATTTTTGCGCCTTAATCATAAGGAAAAGGCTATCATCAACTGCATCGAAAATTGTTTTCTCAATATCTTCGTCGGTGTCCTCCCACTCCTCAATTAGCTCTTTAACTATTTCTCCGGCTCTTTGACCTTGGACAAGTCGCTCATCAAAGGAGCAAAGACCCAGTGCAACCTCTCGAACAACACGCGGAATCTGGCCACCAGTATCCGAATAGCCTTTTGTATAAACAATCACAAGATTGAAATGATCATTACTGGCTAGTCGCCGAAGTATAGATACGGCATTACCGCCATCATCAGGTTTTTCCTTATTCAGATGATAGTCAAGAATCATAAGATCGGAGTGATGAAAGTGAGAGGCCTCCAGCCCTTGATCTTCAATAGAACTTAAATTTTGCCCATCATGAATATCTACTACCCATCGACGAGAATCAGCTCTGCAGGATTGAATAATCTTACGAGCCCTGCTGACATTTACGTCAACCCATTTACCAGATCCATCGAGTTCTTTTTGTAAGAGAGCATCTACAGTAGGAAATTCATCGTCAACCACCATTACTGTACGTATCGGTTTTATGAAAACCTCTTCGATGAGTAAGCCATAAGGATCACCTGCTCTAATTTCTGCCTCAATCATATACGGCACCTTTGAAATCCATTACAAAATTGGCACCAGGAAGAACTTTAAACTTATCTTCCTTTGCATATTCGATAGTGTGTCCACCAGCCGCCAGATTTGCCCGGCAGAGATATAAACCAACGCCCCTCCCGCCGCGTACCTTACGCGTAAAAAATAGCGAAAAAAGGTGATTTTGGTCAGCTAGGTCTACACCAGCTCCACTATCCCCGACAACAACTCTCCCCTCAACGACATCCAATAAAATGCGCTGCCCCCCACTACTTCTTTGACCAACCCAGTACGCGGCATTATTAATCAAATTTATAAAAACTGGGAATATTCGAGCCGGCTGCTCAAAAACCGAAAAACGATTAAATTTTTCTGATGACGCTATTGTTGTATCCTTACTAAGTAACCCCATGCCAAAGAACTTATTCACATACTGCATTATTTCTTGGCCGGAAATGGAAACCTTAAATGTTGGACCAGACAACTTTAATGGTGACAAAAATCTCAAACGATCAGCTAGCATTTCGTGAGCAACTTTCACATCAGAAAAGGGCTTCGTGCTTTTTGCAAGCTCTGGAAGTTCATCCAATCCCTCACTAATTGCTAACTCAAGACCCTCGATTTCGTGCCCTATTATCTCCACCGTTATGCCCAACTGAGCAAGCGAATGGAGTCGATCCAATTCCTCTCTCATCTCATCCACGGTATCCATTCCGTAAGCTGCCAGCGTTTCAAGGTCGATATTTTCTTGAAGACTACGCATTGCAGAAATATAAGGCTCAAAAATCTCAGAATTATCAGAGTCGACTTTATCCCTTTCAATTGCCAGACGGTCCAATGCATCAGCCAATGAAATTCGTTCATATTCCACATCATCCAGAAGTGGCAAAGTCAACGCATGATAACGTTTACTACTTTCCTCATACAATGTTGCTATACGAACTTGCTCTGAATCTAGTATATCGCGAGCCTCTTTATTCCACTTTCGCAAACGTGCCTGAAGAAAGGCGGCATTGCTGTTGATATCCGAGAATATTACATCACGCGGAGATTTTGGTTTTAATACTGCAAGCGCAGATGTTAGAGATTGATCTAGTGTAAAAAGCATCTCACCAGCTTGACGCTGGTTATAGCGGTAATCCTCATACTCTTTCTCAAGCGTCCCCAAGTTTCTCGGAGCCTCGCCCAATGAAAAATCTTTAGATTGATCCTTCAACAGGAGCAATCTATCTCGCAAAGAGACCACTTCATCTTCCGAGTCAAGTGAAGCATCACGAACTCTTATAATGAGCGCATTCAACTCGCTGCAATAAGCTTGCAAAGCTGGTGCGTACTTTTTAAGATTACCTCGAAAACGTTTTCTTCGAGACGCTCTAGCTTTATTCCGTTCCTCTTCAGCTTTTTCTTTTGCACGCGACTCCTTAATTGCAGGAAGATACTTCCGTTGCAACTCAGAATCAGTGCCAAAATAATTATAGGCAGTTTTCATGAGAATATTTTCAACCAAATCCCTGAAAACCTTAACTGATTTATTATCAATCAGCCCCTCTCGGCCTGCCTTATCTTTTAGATTTGGATTTCCTTCCCGAGTTAAAGCTACTCGACCAAATGTTCTGCGGTTAGACCAAAAATGGCGACCTGCATGCAGTGACCTTCGCTTCTCTATTTCAAAAAAATCGCTATCTTCACGACCATATGGCATCACCCTCAGGCCATTTCGGTAGACCATCACACCACCGTACTTTAGAGACTGCTCCAAAAGCTTACGATGCACCTCAGGAGGATGGGATGATGAACCTGCTATTTGCTGGAACGTTCCGAGGCGAAGGTGAAACTCCCCTACTTTAGAATTACTCCGATTGGAAACATCACTCTTGGGGGAGATGACTACATCCCCTTCCAACCAGCGACCGAAAGCTTTCACGCGCCCTGTGAAAACTCCTAAATCGCTTACCGTTCCCTCAACAACATGTTCTAGCTCTTCGAGATTTCTTACATCAAACTCACGCTGATTGGAAATCACTGCTCGTCGTAAAGCTCCATCCCAGGCTGTTACAGAGTAGTTGAACGCCTGGGCGCCATATCCGTTGGAGAAGTTATCTTCATCAGAGTAAGGATCTGTAAAATTAGATAGCGTCTGGAAAAGGCGCTCTTTGGCCTGCGCAGCAGCATCGAGATCTTCAGCTTTCACTCTTGAATCAAGTTGAGCTTCAAGGTCAAAAACAATATCAGCGATAAGCAATATCGTCCCATGATCACTCTCCCCTTGCCATAAAGGCCATTGCTCAAAATGGTTAACATCGAATGTCGCTGTCGACACCACATGTTCCATTGCACCTCTCGTGGATGGTTTGCCTTCTGAAGCTTCTAGCTTATCGAATTCATCCCACGCATCAGTTATTCGAACAGCGCGTGCGCTGTCTTTGCCATCGCCTTTTAAATTTCCACGTAACGAATCAAACATAGATGGCAGGAAGCCAAATATTTCTTCCTTTTGATGAAACTCCACAACTGGAATCTCAATATCTTGTAAGTATAGAAATGGGTTCTCAAATAGGCGCCAATCAATGAGCGCCGCTGTAAATAGGTCATTTCGCCGCTTAGATACCACAAGGAGAAGCGGACCCAAGAATGCGGATGAAAGTCGACCGATACCTTTCTGGCCTTGTTTAGGACGAATCGGCAGACCGTTCCTGTCTGCCTCATCTACAATATTTCCTGTGGCTTTAGATTCTGTTCCAATCACCAACCACTTATCTATGAATTCCTGACGACTCATACCATGCCCGTCATCTACAAGCGAGACGATAGGTAACTCACCATCATAAATATGCAGGCCGATGGTAGTGGCATAGGCATCATAAGCATTCTTCCATAGCTCAGATACCGCAGTAGGACAGTCCGCAATCTGCTCGCGCCCTAAATGGTCAATCGTGCGCGCCCTGGTCTTGAAAGATACGGCGTCAACCATCGTGCTAGCCTCGATTTCTATTCATTAAGTCCATTTTTCAGCCCCTTTGAGACTGCCCTGAGTAATACCTCTCCAAGATCAACTGGCACGGCATTTCCTATTTGAGTGCCAGCGGCAGTTAACCCACCTTTAAATATAAAACTATCTGGGAAGGTTTGAAATCGTGCTGCTTGCCTCACCGTTATTCCATGGTGATCCGTTGGGTGTACAAAGCGTCCTTTGGATGGATTTATACATGCGGTAGTCATGGTTGGGCCAGGCTCATTAAGATTAATGCGTCCATACACATCATTGTGACCAGAATGATTTTTATGGCAAGGCAGAACCCTATTGGAATCTTTCCGGCTTCCATTGATTGGTGTTGCACGAAAAACCTCGATCATTTTTTCAGAATGATTCATATGACAGTCGTTTTCATCACCTGGTATATGAGCCTTTGCGAACACGCTGGAGGCATTCGTCCACAGAACTAAAGACGGGTCAGCAATCGCGGCTTTTGCATCTCCATGTGTCTGACGCGGCGGCCAAACAGCGTCATCGAAAGATACGTCTTTTCGAACACCAAGAATAAAAACCCGTACCCGGCGTTGAGGGACTCCATAATTCCTTGCATCAATTCGCAGAGGACCGATAATTCTGTATCCAGAATCGTCGCTTTCCGCCATAAAAGCGTCTAAAAACTTTTTATGTCGGGGCCACAAAATCCCAGGAACATTTTCCATTAAAAAAACTTTAGGCTGAAGCACTCGCACATATTCAAAGTAACGCAGAATAAGCTCATTCCGAGGATCATCAACACCTGCGCCATTGATTCTATGCACAGAGAACCCTTGACAGGGGGGCCCCCCTAGAACGATGTCGCAAGTATTGCCTTCGGAAAAATGAGTGTCATTTAACAACTCAGGTGGCAAGTCCAAAATATTCTTTGAGTATAGAACCGGACGCTCAGCTTCGACTTCGCAGCGTTCAATCAAATTTGCCCGATATGTGTCACAAGCATACTTATTCAACTCAACAGCAGCTACTACTTGTATATTTGCATGCTGTGCGGCTAAAGAAAAACCTCCAGCACCCGCAAAGAGATCAACGCATTTTAACTTAGAAAAGGACACGTTTTTATCGTGCACCTCTAGCGTCTCGCTTACATTTAATATTGACTTACTATTCATCGCCACATGCTTTTGCAAAAAAAACACTCTGAGGCAAGTTCTCTTGCACTAAAGAAAACAAACCTCTCATGAAAAAAATGGGGAAAATAAAAGGACCGATGGCTTTAGCAAAAAAATTCAAGCGTGACACTCCTGTCCGTTTGGGCGGTGTACGAGCGATGAAGCCCTGATAGATGCAAGGCCGCTAAAGGCTTAAAACACGTGCCCAGCGTTCGTCTCAGCGGCATTCAACCCCCCTGGATCCGTAGCCGAGGAATCTAACATCAAGCGCCCTGCAAAGCAGCAATTCCACGCGAATTGCTCACGAAAAAAGGCTATAAAAAATTCGATTCTTATAGCTTATTGATCCTTGCGGTTGGCGAAATTCCAGAAAATTCCTCGCTGGCACTATAAAGACATAACTCTTAAGATCAGCCAGCCGTTTGTAACGCTGAGTTTTGTTGTAACACTGCCAAGGCGTAAGGAATGGGACTAGGTTAGAAGTCAATAATTTCCATTAAAATCAAACCGTTAATGGTTATGGCTTACATTCGTGACACTCGATTTGAGCTATATCCCCTGGCCCCGCGGCATTGAAGCCTCCAGCGCAACTGAATGGGCTTTGCAGCGTAGGCCCGCAAAGAGGGTCCCTGACTAATTTTGATTGGTACGGGGTAGGAAACCCGCGGAATCGTGTTAACGGGAAGCCTCCCAGCTTAGTGAACAGGTGAACCTGGTGAACTCCAGTTCACCTGTGCATTTGCCCTACGGTTTGGGCGATCTGAGGGCATCGTTACCAGTACGGTAACGATGCCCTCTTTTCTTCAAAATCCTTTCAATTTCAACGATTGAAATTTCAGTAACTTCCCACGCCTCTCGCTAACTCGATCCCGCGGGTTTCATGCCCCGTGTCCCTCGAATGCCCCCAGGGTCCCCGGCGACTTTTCGGCGCTTCATTTTGGTGTGACCATCTACAGGCCACGTATTCCGTAGCCTCCAGAGCATCATGCCTGACCGCTGCCCGAGGGCGGCACATCGCACACGCCCAACCGCTTGGCAGCCCAGCGTTGATAAAGCCCGATGGCAACATCGGCACCGGCCATCGCCGTCAGGCATCCAATGCTTCCCGCCGCCAGGACCGACATTCCCGAAGCGTGCAGCAACATCATGGTGGAAAGCCCACAGACCACGCAGGCCCCGGATCGAAGGAGCAAGCGGCGAATCAAGGACCAGCCACTTACCCCCGCTATGTCGGCCCGCCATGCTGCGCCGGAAATCCCGCCGACCTGGGACAGTAGGATCACCATCCAGACCGGCATCTCAGTAAGCGCTTGCTGGTCGTTTGTCATACCATTTCCCGTTTGATATCGGTGATATTGGGCGAATCTGTTTTCGCGCCCTCGCATTAATCGAACGTTCATCACATGTAATTGCTGATTTTTTGGAGAGTTCACATGAACCCACTTGACCTACTCAGCGTTGTCATCGGCGCTATAAGTTTGTTGATTACCGTCATTGGCGTGCCAGCTTTCGTATTGGCATGGGTACAGGCATCTGATGAAGCAAAAGAAAAATTCCGAAGCGTCTGGACTTGGATACGGCGCAAGGTCTACAGAGGGTGGGTATATTTTTCCTGCTTTGTGCTTGTCGCGACTGGCATCTGGAAAATGGTGGCGTTCGTCATCAGCAGCGAGCCGATGACTCGACTCGATGTTTTTCTGCTCCTGATGAATTTTATGAGCCTGGGAGTCTTTACCGTAGCCTCGCTAGCCGTAATCGTCATGTTTCAGCTTGAGGACAAGAAACAAGCCCAGAAGCTGGTAACGCCTTAGCCCCATAAAAGCAAAAACCCGGCGCAATGGCCGGGTTCAGTGTGGTTGTGTGTCCCGCTGCTTGCATGATTTCCTCTCATCAAGAGGCGGAGCAAGCGAAATTCGCTTGGTAGGCTCGAGTGCAAAGCGCCTGCCACAACACCTGGATGCTGACTTTAGCGTTACACGCACGGACGGCGTTACATCCGATGTACGCGATGCCGCTCAACTGTGTAACAGGCGTGAAAGTCAATGAAACCGGGCGTTTGGTTAAGGGCGTTACACTCGTAACACCGGTTACACCAGTTTTTGAGGGGGGCTGGGTGCGTGCTCTCATGCTGCCTATCCAAATTGGTCCTGCACCACATTGTTGGCCTCTAGTGAATCAAGATGATCGGCGTGATTTTTGATCAACAGGTGGTGAGGACAGCTGATATGCAATGTCACTGGCTCGAGGTAGATTGACTACCTGACAACACAGCGGGAGAACATCATGGAAGACACCCCTTTGCTTTCGTCACTACTGAAGCGCATGAATGAAAACCAACTGGCCCTGGGGGCAGCTATCGAGGAGCTGTCAAACTGGGTTGAGCAAAGAGGATCTACAGAAGTGGCACAGAACATTCGAGGGGCACTGGATACTCTGGATGGAAATGCAGGATTCATCACCCTTGCGCTCGCCTCACTGGCGGCTGAAGGTCGAACGAAGAAGTAACTACTCAGCTGGATGACAACACATCAGCAACCATTCGGTGTCGCTTTACCCTACCGGGATACCTCGAAAAAAGTAGCCAGAAGGAAGCGCCGTGTATGCCCACGTGTATGCCTAACTGAAACACCACCAAATATACCCAATGAATACTAGCCTATTACTGCTCAGTTCAAACGACGCCGGGGCACCAGATATGAATGAAAAAGCCTCAGGCCGGGAGATCTGGGGCTTTTTTGTGTGTGCTGATTCAACGCTTCCGCAACACCTCCAACCGCGCCGGCAGATCCTCCTTCGGAAAGCGCTTATGCAGCGCCAACAGCTTTTCATCAGCCGCCTTGCTCTCCCCTGCCTCACGCAGCCTCACGATGGCCTGCAACTCCTGCTCCAACGATGGCAATGCATTCGGCGCCGCCTTGCTGAGTCTTTCCGCTGGCGGGGCCGCCATTACGTCAGCGATTTCAGCCTGGGCTGGAGCACTTTCAACCCGTGGCGCCATCGCCATGCGGGCCATTGGCGCGGGGGCGGAAAACGCTTGCGGCGCTGGGTGGGCGGCTTCTTCGTGGCGCAGCGCGGAGAACGTCGCCGTAGAGATTTCGGGTTGCGGCACGGGGGAGCGCATGACCACGCCGATCATCAGCGCCAACCCGGCGACGGTGGCGAATGCCATTTGCCAGCGCGGGCGTTGGCAGGCTTGCAGCCAGCGTTGCCACAGGCTGGGTTGCGGCTGCGGGGCTTCGCGGAGGGCGGCGTTGAGGATGAAGGCGTCGAGGGACGCGGGCGGTTCGCCGGTGCTGTGTTGACGGTAGTGCTGGAGCAGCGCGTCGTCCGGGGTGTGTCGGGGGTCAGTCATACAGGTACCTCCTCGGCCAGCAGGCGCCGCAATTTTTGTAGGGCGTAGCGCAAGCGGCTTTTTACGGTTTCCAGCGGGGCGCCGGTGAGGGTGGCGATTTGCGGCACTTCGAGGTCGCCATGCAGGCGTAACAAAAACACCTCGCGCTGGTCTTCGGGCAGTTCTTGCAGGGCGGCGTCGAGGCGCGCCTGGTCGCGGCTCAGGCTCAGTTGTTGCTCGGGGCCGGCGCTGTCGTCGGGTTGGGCGTGCAGCTGTTCGTCGTAGCTGTCGTGCAGGGGGTTGTGGATGCCGTGCTTGCGCCAGTGGTCGATCAGGCGGTTGCGGGCGATCTGGAACAGCCAGGTACGAAAACTCGCCCGGCCTTGTGGCTGGGTGGTGCTGCGGATCAGACTGAGCCAGGTGTCCTGGTAGATTTCTTCGGCCAGTTCGGCTTTGTTGCACAGGGACACGAGGAAGCGGTACAGGCCCTGACGGTGGCGCGTGTAGAGGGCTTCAAATGCGCCAGCGTCGCCGGTTCGGTAGCGGGCCAGCAGCGATTCGTCGCTGGGTGGATCGTCTGGGACGGCCATGTAATGGGCGAACTCCTTTTTGTCAGCCGAAGCAGGATTACTGTGGGAGGGGGCTTGCTCCCGATAGCAGTGGGTCATACAGCACATCGGATACTGACACACCGCCATCGGGAGCAAGCCCCCTCCCACATTTGATCTCGGTTGTGAACGAGATCAGGGTTTGAGGCTTTGGGCCAGTTCCACCAGTTGCACGAATTCGTTGCGCAGGCCGAACGGGTCATCGCCGCGGGCCGAGCGGGCAAGTTTGGCGGTGTCTTGCAAACTCATGTTGCCAGTGTAGCGGCCATCACCCTTGAGCTGTTGGGCGAACGCGGCAACGGCTGAGGAGAAGCGCAGGTCGTCGCTGGCCGGGGTGGCCTGGTTGGCGATAGGGCGCTCGATCAATTGGCTGTTGCCGCCCGCAGCGGGCTTGTAGCGCACCCGTAGCATCGCCAGCTCGGCGGATTTGCTTTCGGCCGTCGGTGCATTGGCATATCGCAACGGCTCCAACCAACCCTTCTCGCCCTTGGGCACGATTTCGTACAGCGCGGTCACTGTATGGCCTGCGCCGATTTCGCCGGCATCGACTTTGTCGTTATTGAAATCCTCACGCTTCAAGGCGCGGTTTTCATAGCCCAGCAGGCGGTATTCGCTGACTTGGGCGGGGTTGAATTCCATCTGCAATTTCACATCCCGTGCGATCACGGCCAGGGTCGAGCTGAGTTGCTCCACCAGCACCTTGCGCGCTTCACGCAGGTTGTCGATGTAGGCGTAATTACCGTCGCCCGCGTCGGCCAGTTGTTCCATCAGGTGTTCGTTGTAGTTATCCACACCGAAGCCGAGGGTGGTCAGGGATACGCTTTTGCGCTGGGTCACCGCCATTTGCTTGAGGCTGTCAAAGTCGCTGATGCCCACGTTGAAGTCGCCATCGGTGGCCAGCAGGATGCGGTTGATACCCTTGTCGATAAAACCTTCGCGGGCCATCTGGTAGGCCAGTTCGATGCCGGACGCGCCTGCGGTGGAGCCACCGGCGGTGAGTTGGTCGATGGCGTTGCGGATCTTGGCTTTTTCAGCGCCCGAGGTGGGCTTGAGCACCACGCGGGATTCACCGGCGTACACCACCAGTGACACGCGGTCCTGATCGCGCAGTTGGTCCACCAGTAATTTCAGCGTGCTTTTGACCAACGGTAAGCCTTCGCGGCGGTCCATGGAGCCGGACACGTCCACCAGGAAGACCAGGTTGGCGGGCGCCAATTCTGCCACGGCTTTATCGGAGGCCTTGATACCGATGCGCAGCAGTTTTGTACGCGGGTTCCAGGGCGTGGCGGCCAGCTCGGTAGTCACGCCAAATGGGGAGCCATCAGTGGGCAATGCATAGTTGTACGGGAAGTAGTTGACCATTTCCTCCAGTCGTACCGCACCTTCGGGTGGCAGGCGACCTTGGTTGAGGAAGCGTCTTACGTTGGCGTAGCTGCCGGTATCGACGTCGATGCTGAAGGTGGAGACCGGGGTTTCGGCGACGCGATGCACCGGGTTATCCGGCAGGTTGGCGTATTGCTCGCGGGGTTCGCTGCGGTAATCCATCGTCGCCATTTCTCGCACCGCCATAGGTGCCGGCATCGCCATACGCTTGATCACTGCATTCTGGATCGGCGCGCTGTGAAGTTCGGCGAGAGGCGCGGGTTCAATCGGCTTGGCGACGTCGGGGGACGATGACAGCCCACACCCAGCCAGCGCCACCAGCAGGGTGACGGCAAAGCCTTGGGCAGCAGGACGCAGCAAGAGCACAGAGCGGGACATGGGCTGAACCTCGTGAGTGAATGAGCCGTTCAACAGATCAGACGTGAGGCTGCACCGGTACGGGTTAACCACGGATATTTCTTCGCCCAATTGCTGCGTCACACTTCGAGACACAACCGGGTGAACCTGCCATTACCACCAGCCACATATCGAGAGTTCGCCTCCCTGTCAGAACAGCCTGTTTCTTGACGTCTTTGGAGCCTTTTTACATCAGAGAAATCGCGATGAACTCCGTAAAAAATAACCTAACACACCGCTATGAGCCGCCCTCATTCGCAGAACGCCCGAGCTATGCGGGGGCCGCTTCAGACAAGCCGTCCTACACCACCGAGCAAGCGGCAGAGCAAATCACTCGAACGGGCTATCGTTGGAAAGTGCAGAACCCAGACGGCACCACACCTATCGACTATCGTTTTTTCACACCTTCACAAGCCACCTACAGCACACCCACCGGCGCTAACGAGTTCTCCCCGTCGCAAAAAGAGCAGGCCAGGCGCGCCATGCAGTCTTGGGCGGATGTCGCCAATATCTCCTTCACTGAGAATGCACCCGAGGCCAATGGGCAGCTGTTACTGGGTAATGACCCGAACCAGACCGGCCTGTCGGGCCATGCGTCTTATCCGGGCATCTACAGCGATGGCAACCAAGCCTGGTTCGCGTCAGACGGCATGAATCGACCCTTCACTCACGGTAGTTTCAGCCGGTACCTGCTGGCCCATGAGATCGGCCACACCCTGGGCCTCATGCATCCCGGCAAATACAACAATGGCGGCAGTTACGCTGAAAACGCCCGCTACGCCGAGGACAACCGCGCCTACAGCCTGATGAGTTACTGGTGGGCAGGTCATCTGGGCCATGATCACAACAAAAACCGCCAAACCCACTATGCCGGCGCGCCGCTGATGGACGACATCACCGCCATCCAAAAGCTCTACGGTGCCAATTACAAAACCCGCGACACCGACACGGTCTACGGCTTCAACTCCAATACCGGGCGCGACTTTCTCAACCTCAACTCAGCGGACGACGCACCCGTGTTCAGCGTGTGGGATGGGGGCGGCAACGACACCCTGGATTTCTCGCGGTTTCATCAGGACCAGACCATCAACCTGAAGGCTGAACACTTCTCCGATGTGGGCGGCATGAAAGGCAACGTCTCCATTGCCAAAGGGGTGACGCTGGAAAATGCCATCGGCGGCACGGGTGCTGATCGACTCATCGGCAACCATGCCGATAACCGCCTGACCGGTGGCCTGGGCCAGGACACCCTTACCGGCGGGCCGGGCAAGGATACCTTTGTGTATAACAACGCCAGCGAGTCGACCGCGCAACGCCCCGACCTGATCACCGATTTCACCAGCGGGCAGGACAAGATCGATGTGGCTGCCGCGCTGCAGGCCGCGGGTATCAAGGACCTGCAGTTTGTGCGCCGCTTCAGTGGCCGGCCGGGCGAGGCGTTGCTTGGTTATGAGCCGAACACGCGCCAGCACAGCCTGGCGATTGACCTGGACGGCTCGGGCCAAGCCGACCTGTATATCAAGAGCCAAGGGCCAATCAAGCCAGACGACGTGATCAGCCGAGCTTCCCAGCCGAACCGTGTGCCAACCCCACCCGCCCGAGTTACGCCGCAACCGCCGACGCCAGCGCAGACAGCACCGTACAAGCCCCGCCCCGAGCCAATGCTCGCCCCACAACAAGCGCCGTTCTCCTTGCAGAACTACGCCAACGCATCCCTTAAGGGCACGCCGATGCATACCGCGGCCAGGGCCGTGGGCACTATTCGCGAAGTGAGCGTCACGCGGGACTCATGGGGCTACGAACGCGTGCATACCCGTTCGTTGGGTACCGGCTCGCTGATCAACGATGGCAACAGCGTACTGACCAACCAACATGTGCGCGACGCGCTGGCCAAAGGCAGCAAGCTCGAACTGTGGCTGGGGTATGAACAAGACAGCACCGGCCGAATGAAGGTAGAGCGCAAAGTGCCGCTGGACCCCAACCCGCTCAGTGGCGACGCCCGGTTGGACTATGCCGAGCTGCGTGTCGACTTGCCCGTCGGCGAGAAAAAAGCCTTGGCCGAGCAGTTCCGGCCGCTCAAGTTGGCCTCCGGCCCCCAAGCATCGCCTGGGCAGAAAGTCTTTATGCCCAACCATGGGCAAGAGGCCCTCGGCATTTCATTTCTAAATACCAAGGGCCAACCCACCACACTCAAGGGATACGACCAGCACAGCCGTAATCAGGGCACGGTCTACCATGATGCCTTCAAGAAGCCCGGCACCTCCGGCTCACCGCTGATCAGCGTTGATACGGCCGAGATCGTTGCCTTGCACAACGGTTCCATCGGCGCCAGCGTAAACGGGCAGCGCGACTCCATGGGCACGGCCACCCCCATCGACTTGATCCAACAGCACCGTCGTCAGAGGTGACGCGGTTCAGTCCGTGCCGTACTTGGGATTACGCGGACCGTACAGAAGCCCGGTGCGTTGCCCCGCCGACAGCAGGCGCGCACTGGTGATACCGGCAATCGGATGCGCCGCATCGGTGGAGCTGTTGATCACCTGCTTGACCGCGGCCGTGATCAACATGCCCACCAGGCCGCCACCGTTGTTATTGCCCTCCTCGCTCGACGCCCGCGCCGAACCGGTCCACAAGGTGGTGCCGGTGCGCAGGTCCACCAGTTTGGCCGAGGCCGTCACCGAGGTGTCGCTGGAGATCAGCATGTACTGGGTGCCGTACTCGCTGATGGTGATGTACAGCGCCGCGTCCGCACCAAAGATGTCATGCAGCTTGGCCGGTTGTACGGCCTGGATATCGTTGGCGGTGGTCAGGCCGTTCTGGCGGAAGGTCTCGTCCACCAGGGCAATCGGCAACACGTAGTAGCCGGCTTCGGCCAGTGGGTAGGTGACTTGCGACACCAGGCTGTAAGACGCCTGCACTTCCGGCGATTCATTGATTGGCGGCAGTACCAGGATCGACTTGGGCCGCGCCTGTTTGTACGCCGAATAATCAACTGTCTTGGGCGCGGCGCAACCGCCGAGCAACGCCAGGGCCAGCAAGGCGCCGGTGAGTTTTAACAGGCTCATTTGGTGGCGACTCCGGCTTTGGCGTTTTTCAACAGAAAGTCCATGTACGCAGCGGACTCAGGGAACAGCGCCTTCTCGGTGCGAAACTCCTGCACCATCTGGTCATCCTTGCCCATGTTCATGTACAGCATGCCCAGGTGCGCGTGGTAACCCGGCGGGGCCTTGCGGCCACTGGCGTTGATCTTCTGCAGATCGCGCTCCAGTGCTTCCACCTGCGCTTCCTTGGGTTCGCCCTTGAAGTACTCGTAAACCTGAGGCTGGTAGCTTTCCCATTGATACAGGGGCTGGGGCGCCGTCTGGCACCCGGTTACCGTTGCGATTGCCGCCAGCGTCAGCGCTAACCTCACTGCCTTGCTCATCCGTGTACTGCTCCTTGTGGTGTGGCTGATCAGTTACGCGGGTTCCAGGCGCCGGCGTTGATGCCGTCGACCAGGCGGTTGATCGCTTCGCGCATGGCCAGGTCCAGCACCTTGCCATTGAGGGTGGAGTCATAGCTGGCGGTGCCGCCGAAGCCGATCACTTCACGGTTGGACAGCGCGTACTCACCGGCGCCCTGGGTGGAATACACCACTTCGGAGGTATTGATGTTGACGATATTCAACGCAACTTTGGCGTAGGCCACTTGGGTCTTGCCACGGCCGAGGATGCCGAACAGCTGGCGGTCGCCGGTTTCTTTGCGGCCGAACTCGGTCACATCGCCGGTCACCACGTAGTCAGCGCCCTTGAGCTTCTGCACGGTGCCTTTGATTTTGGCTTCCTGGGAGATCTCGCCCATGTTGTCGCGGTCCAGCACGCTGAAGCGGTTGGTCTGCTGCAAATGGGTGATGAGGATGGTCTTGGCCTGGCCGCCGAGACGGTCGACACCATCGGAGAAGATGCCGCGCATGTAGCTGGAGCGGTTGTCGAACTTGCCCACGGCAATCGGCACACGCACGCCGGAATAGGCTACGTGGGCGCTGGCGACTTGCTCCACCGGCATCGCGCGGTTGCTCTCGGTGGCGCAACCGGCCACGGTCAACAACGCCGCGGCGGTGAGGCCCGACAGCAGGATTTTGGACAGTGTCTTCACAGGGTGCTCCTTGGGTGAGGAAAACAGCGTTGCCGGGTTTTCCAAGGAGATAGGCAGCCTGAAAGCGCGCTGGCCTGGATTCTTCCCTGAAAGACGGTGATGCAACGGCTGCGGCATTTTACGGGGTTGAGAGCGGTTCTCAAGTTGTTTCGGCCATAGGTGGGGGGCTTACCCTACTGCCGACCGCAATACTCAAAGCAACGAAGATCAAATGTGGGAGCTGGCTTGCCTGCGAAAGCGGTAGTGCAGCAACAGATGCAGCGACTAACCCACCGCCTTCGCGGGCAAGCCCAATGCCGATCAATTAAACGAACGCAATGCCCAAAGCAACGAAGATCAAATGTGGGAGCTGGCTTGCCTGCGAAAGCGGTAGTGCAGCAACAGATGCAGCGACTGACACACCGCCTTCGCGGGCAAGCCCGCTCCCACAGGGGAACTGCGCTTAACCCTGACTGGCATTAGTCCAAGCCCGCCCACCAACAGCCGCCAGCCTTCGCACAGACCTACTTGAGCTCCTTCACCAGATACTGCGCAGAAATCTGCGTAATCCCGGTCAACGCCCGGCGCAAGGCTTCAGGGTCAGTGCGGTAAGTGAGCGGCGTGTAGCCATAGACGTTCTGGCCATTAAACGGCGTGACCGCCTCAAAGGTGCGCCAGATCATCTCATCGCCGCGATCCATCTGCGCCATCACGTTAAGGGTCGGATAAATCACACTGCTGAAACCCTGGGTCAGGCGAAAGCCCCACTCGGACACGGTCAGCTGAATCTGCGCATCGGCGGGCTCATCGTCGCCGACCACCTTGAGCGTCGAAGTCTTACCCAACTCATCGACAAAGCCCTGCTTGAGCAACACGCCTACATCGAGTTTTTCCGCCTCCATCACCGTCAGGATGGCCACCGGCGTCGGCATCTCGGCCAACTGCCCAAGCTTCATGCCCGCGGCAAACCCGGCGCCACTCAACGCCGCCGTACCCAGCTTGGACGCCCCGCTGGCCATGCCAACACCGGCGCCAACCCCGGCACCCAGGGCCGCGCCCCAGGCCTGTTCGCGGCCGAAGTACACCATGTTTTTTTCCCACTTCACGGGCAGGACTTTGACGGTCTTGATCTGAGCGCGGTTTTCGGGGGTGAGGGGGTGGCTGACGCAACCGCCGAGGATGAGGGTGGCGAAGAGAATGAGGAGGAGGTTTTTCACATTGGTCCTTTAATGTTTGGGGTGAAGCTTTCAGATTTGCATAGTCGTAGTGCGTTTGTTCGTGAGCAGTATGTCGGCAATGGGTGGCAAGACGTTAGTAGCTGCGTACACGCTCCGAAGCGGCGGCATTTTGATGCCTTGCGCGGGCTTGGTGGTGCGGCTTATAGTCCGGCCGTCACTCAAAAGGTGACCGGGTTTGGCGACCCGAAGAACGAGCCCTCAATAATCCAGAGAGCTTAATGATGAATCGATACATTCCCCTAACCGGCCACGACTGCACCGTCCCAGCCCTGATCATCGACACCCAGGCACCTCTCGACGTCCTTCACGACGCCGCCGTGCACCGCATTCGGGCCGTCACCCAACTGCTGGAAAACCTGGCCTTTCGCGAACAACTCAGCAGCGATGCCGTAGTACTTTCAGACTTCGCCCATTTGCTGGCCATTCCGCTGCGCGATGGGTGTGATTTGCTGGATGTCATCAGTCGCAGGCTTAATGCCGATCCGTCTTGAGTGAAAATCGGGCGGCCTTCGTGTCGCCCGCTTTGGCCTCGTGCGGGGAGGGTAAAGGCTAAATAAACCTGCCCTTTCGCACTGCTCCGCCTCGATGACCAAGCGTTTACAAAGAACCTTCACAATTCTTTTTGTTAAATTCAAATCGGCCAATTTCTTTTACATTTTTGCTACCAAAAACATAAACGTAAGTCCCGCCCAGCGAAAAAATGGATTGTTTTTCAAAATTTTGGGGATCACAAAAAATATTTACAACTGCTGACTTGGTAGCTTCCAAGTTAAAACTAGAAACATCAGAATCATAATTCAATAAAGAATAATAAACCGTTATAGTATGACTATTAGTCGCATCCATACGAACAAGCTCTGTATTTTCGTCAACCTTCCGATTACGCGCGTGCGTTCGCGCGGTGACGATTATCAAGTCACTAAGGAAGGTTGGTTTGCTAGGCTCAGGCGTTTCTTCTGTTGCTTGTTTTATCAAGACCGCTGCTATACCAACAAGCAACAGCACAAAACCCCAGCGCCAAAATCCTTTTTTTTGTTTCATCAGTCATTATGTATGGCTCCCTTCAACCATTAATTGGTTTTTCTGCGATCTCGAATCAAAATAAATCTATGCCCTTTTCTTCTCTTTGCACCAGCTCAACTTTTTCCTTTGATATGATTTCGCCACGGGACGAGCAGTCCCCTTTTCTCGCGGCAAGGGCCGAGATCAGGAGAAATGGACACCCGAAGAAGGTTAAGTAAGTGCCATTCAAATCCGCCCCCTTTTCTCTTCCTTTTTCTCTCTCGTCCCCTTTTCTCTCTTTTTTCCCTTAAAACAGCAGTTAAAAGACATAACATCCTTTTACGTTAGAAGTTTCGTATCTCCATGACTTTATTAGCCGATCCGCAGCGACAAAAACCGAATATCGGCAATCTCTAATCCAAGTTATGTAATACCGCCTGCCTCCGTTTTCATCAACAACCTTATCAAAGGTCTTATTTTTATTTACAGGCGACCAATATGAGTCGCCACATCCTCGAGTGCAGTCTTTGTAAAGGTGGGAATCGAAATGAGTACCTACCCATAGATTCATTCCATTTTCCCAATTGGAATGGGAAGGTGCGCAGCCAGCCAAGGCCGACAATAATACTACCAAAAGCCATTTATTAATTTTCACGCTTTTTCTCCAACTCAATTGCTGGGCGGTACTTATCGTACAGTGCTCCATAATTTGCAAGCAGAGCAGGCGGCACGAACAAAAGGGGACAGATTTGTTTAATAGATTTTTCAACCCTAATTCAAATAAATCTGCTCCGAATGGCACTTCCTTAACAGCTAACCAGCTGATATGACTACAGAAAAATGAAAAAAGGCCGTCCTTGGTCTACGGTGATAGTTGCGAACACACACCACTCGAACAAGGACAGCCCGCGTGAATCGTAGACGTCAAATCGTCAGGTATCAACAGCAGCGCATTCAGCAGCACGCCAAAAACAGCAACGCCCATGCATTCTTTAAGCTGCTAGCCGATCCGGCGCTGCTACAGCGTGCCGAGTCAGTGATTCCCAAGCATCGTCAACGCTTATTCCCGCCGACTGAAACACTGTCGATGTTTCTGGCTCAGGCCATGAATGCCGACCGTTCTTGTCAGAAGGCCGTGAATGATTTTTCGATCAAACGTTGCTGCGATGGGCTAAGCCCCAGCAGTGTCTACACCGGCGCTTATTGCAAAGCACGGGCGCGGTTACCGGTAGAGATGGTTTCAACATTGTTGCGCTCCACGGGATCCTCGATGAGTAACAACGTGCCACCGTCATGGCGCTGGATGGGCCGCCCGGTACGTCTCGTGGATGGCACCACAGTGACCATGCCAGACACTGCGGCCAATCAAATCTCGTGGCCAGAAAGCAGGGTTGGGCTTTCCCATTTGTCGTTTGGTAGGAATCATTTGCCTGTCCAGTGGTGCCGTTTTAGACGCCTCACTGGGGCGCTTTCGAGGCAAAGGTGGCGATGAGCAGACGTTACTCAGAACGATGCTCGATACACTGAATCGAGGCGATATTGTGCTGGGCGATGCCTACTACGCGACATACTTTTTGCTGTGCGAACTGCGACGTCGCGGGATTGACGGCGTGTTTGAACAATACGGCGCCAGACGGCGCAGTACGGACTTTCGGCTCGGGCAATCGCTTGGGTCGGAGGATCATTTGGTTGAGCTGAAAAAGCCCAAGAAGCGACCTTCTTGGATGAGCCAGGCTTCTTACGAAGAAGCGCCTGAAACACTGACAGTACGTGAACTGAAAACCGATGGAAAAATCCTGGTAACCACTTTGAACTGCCCGCAACAAGTGCCTAAAGCCGGGCTAAAATCATTGTACAAAGACCGTTGGCATGTTGAATTGGATCTGCGCAATATCAAGACAACGCTGGGTCTTGAAACGCTGAGCTGCAAGACGCCTGGCATGGCTGTAAAAGAATTATGGGTGTATCTGCTAGCGCATAATTTGATTCGGATGATCATGGCCCAATCAGCGCTGTTAGCGGATTGTTTGCCACGCGAGCTTAGCTTTAAACATAGCCTCCAATTATGCCTTGCGATGCAGCAGTACGGTGCCGACGAACAAGACGATGGGGTACCGAATTTGCTCAGGTTGATCGCCAGGAAACGTGTCGGAAACCGGCCGGGACGGATTGAGCCTCGCGCCATAAAACGAAGGCCCAAGCCTTACCCGATGCTGATGCAGACGCGCTCGACGGCTAGGGCCGAGGTCAGGAGAAATGGACACCCGAAGAAGGTTAAGTAAGTGCCATTCGGGACAGATTTATTTAATAGGTTTTTTACTGCCACCTAAAATAAATTCGTACCATTTTCAGCCCCCTTTTCTGTTCCAAATTCATTCCAACAAATTATAAACAAACAAATAAAATGTATCACATAACTTTTTAACACTCATATCTGCAGAGTCTATTTCCACTACAGCCCATTTATCATTTTTATCAAAACCGACACATCGTCCCTGCATATCATCGCCAAAAATCATGACACCTTCAAATTGCGCCGCAGTCTCCTCATCAAAAATATCACTTGCCTCTATAAGGCCGTTGTAGAGCATGAATCCGACTGTTTCAATTTCCCCACTTCCGAACTCCTGCAAAAACTCTAAGTAATCATCAGGAGCATTTTTCTGCCCTGCCCTTATTGCATTAAGACTCGCATCATCTACAGCAGCCAAGCCATCGAGCAAATGCTCTTCTTTCTTACTCTTTAAAAAAGCTTTAATATCCATCTTCACCCCCTACTTTTTGTCGGAAAAAATCTCTCTGGCCACACCTCCGGCACGGTGTATTCCACCCTGATGCTGATCCGGAAATCTGGCAGGATGCATATTCCACCATTCGTTAGGTCCGCCAAAGCTATTTTCAATAATATGATGTGCGTCAAACGGCTGTCCGGCTTTTCGCGAAATTGTCACCCCGTTTTTTGCGACAACATCCTCCGTGTAGCGCGGCCACACTTGCCCAGTATTTACCTCCCATTGATTTATCAGATCATTTTTTACCTTGTTAAATTCCTTCCTATTGATGTCAGATAACTCTGGAGAAAGCTTGGAGAATTCCTGCTGACGCAGCGTGTTTGCTAAATTTGCTCTCTGCTCATCTGTAACTTTGAAACCCGTTTGCGCCTCGAGATCTTTCAAATAACGCCGAGCCTGACTCGAAAGATCCGTAAATCCTTGTGCCGCTGTATTATCAGGACGTAAAGGATTATCACCGTTAAGCTGGGTTGGCTTTAGATTTGGCGGTTCAATATTGCCCGCGGTCCTACTTACCCAACGCCCACCAATCCACTCAACTGCCTTGCCGCCCACGCCCGCGGTAATTGCCCCCGTGGCTGCATCAAACACAATTCCGCCAAGCTTATCCGGGGTTGCAAAAATCAGCTCGTCGCCGGCCCGCTCGAGGCTCTGTGCTGGTATGGGGCTATTGATCCAATTGACGCCATCCTTACCAGCCTGAAGTAGATTTGCCGGGATGTCTGTCAGATGAGTGATCGTGTCATAGACCTTACTTGGCCAATCTACAGCCCTATCAACAAACCCAGACCCCATCTCGCCAGCGATATATCCCAACTCGTGAGCGGGTTCATAGCCAGTCCAGACTAGCTCGCTTCTATCGATTCCATTCCAATAAGAATCCAAGGCATCCTTGTACTCTCCAGGCGTCATTCCTTCTTGATAGTTGGCTAATTCCACCTGACGAATTTGATCAGCTCGCTCCATATCTCGAGCTTTATCAAGACTGTCCATCGCTTGCGTGATACTTCGCTTACAACCGGCGACGTCTCCTCCACGTGCATTACATCCTTCACGCGCTTTGTCCGCCGCTTCTATCTCCCCATGCAATAGCCAGTTGTACTGAGTAGCGTTGCCCGCCACCCATGCTCCAGTTTGCAAACTCTCACCGTCAGCATCACTGTCCACCGACGCCGCAAGCACACCAATCAACTGCGAGCTCATCACCAGCAAGCTCTTTCTCTTATCCTCCGGCATGCTGGCGTACTGTTTGGCGAGGCTGTCTACCAGGGCTTCGTTCACACCTGCTGCCAACGCACCAGTACGGAAATCGCCGCCAGCAGCTTCAGCTGCCAGCCCGCCCATCAACGCATGCAGCCCAATCTTGGTGATACCGCCGTCGGCGAACCGATTCTTGGAGACATCACCAATCATGTTGAAGCCATAGGCAGCAAATGCATTGGCAAGGCTGCTTTGCAATGCATCCCCGAAGCTGGCTTCTCCTCCCAGCGCTTTAGTCAGGATGGCCGATGTGCCGTTTTGCAGAACCTGATTCGCAGTAAATTGACCAACACCTTGCCAGGTACTCAATGGGCTCGCAGATGTCACTGCTCCCGAGTTAGGCAGCGCAGTAGTAGTGCCTGTCTGCGTGCTGGTCCAGTCGTCATAGAACCCTGCGGTCAGCCCCGCGGTAACACCCGAGACAACATAGCCTCGCATCGCATCGCTGGAGGTTACGTCCTTGACCACTGCGCCTAAATTGCCACGGTTATTGATTGTGCTGATAGCACCATTGCTGGCCATGCCGGCAAGCACAACGCTGCCCGCAGCATTGGCCCAGCCTGCGGCAGATGTGGCTGTGGCAGCAGCCGTCGCCCCAGCCATCGAGGTACCCGTCCCAGCGGCGGCAATTGCGCCGCTTGCTGCCCCCATCGTGAAGTAGGTAACAATGATCGCTATGACAATTTGCGCGCCGGCGCCCAGGCCGGAATTACTGTATTTGAAGCTGTCGTGCAGCTCTTTGACCTCGCGCCAGTCAACATCGCCACGCTGCTCCATTTGCTTGATCCAGGCGAGGCTTGGGTCCGCCTGGACCATCGCGTCGATGGTCTGGCTTACCGTGTTCTGGTTAACCTGCCTTACATCAATCTTCAAGCCGTCCACGGCCTTGATCGCCAGCTCGCCCTGCGCCACCAACTCACTCTGACGCAATGTCTCGTCGGTATTCCCCTTACCCTTGGCGCTGGTCCACGCCAGGTCACCCTTGCTCTTCTCGTGGCTCTCCTGGTGCAGGTCTTTGACCGCCTCGAAGGTGACTGCGCCGCCACTGGTGATGGCCAGGTCGTTACCACTCTCAAGCTTGGCCCGCTGATACAACTGATCACCGCCACTAACCAGCGACAGATCACCACCAGTCTTGATCTCAGTCCCCACATTCGTGACGTGGGTCACCTCATCACGTTTGGTCTTCTTCGCGCCCCAGCCCCCCTTCTCCTTCATGTCGTAAAGGCTGTAGGTGCTGTTCTGCGCCGCCAACAAACTCAACTTATCCCCGCTATACAGATAAGCCTCATTCCCCGCGCTGATCCTGCTCGCCACAATCGTGGTATCACGCCCCGCCTGGCTGACAAAATCCCCACCCGCCGTCAGTACGCTCGCCACTTGAGTAGTCTGGTCGTCCGAGGTCTTGATGCGTTTTTTGCCGTCCTTTTCCTTGCCCTCGACGTTGTGCATGTCGCTGACCGAGGCGACGTTGAGGTCGCGGCCGGCGGCGATGTTGAGGTCTTTGCCGGCGGTGGCATTGCTGCCGATGATGTTGACGTCTTGCCCGGCCTGCATGTTGAGGTTGCCGCCCGCCGTGACGCTGGCGGCGAGGTTTTTGACGTCGGTGGTGATGCTGGATTTCTCGCCGCCGTCGCGGCTCTCGTGTTTGACGCTGGTGTCGCTGGCGGCGATGAAGTTGAGGTCGCGGCCGGCGGTTAAATTAGCGTCGTTGCCAGCGGTGAGTGCGCCGCGGTTGGTGAGGTCGCGTCCGGCGTCGATGGCGAGGTTTTCGCGGGCGACGATGGTGCCAGCGCTGGTGTCGGTGAGGGTGCGCATACCGGCGCCGTCACGCACCTGGATGGCGGTGGTTTCGTTGGTGATATCGCCTTTGAGCGCCGTGAGGCTGACTTGTTTGCCGCGGATTTCGCCGGCCATGGCGTTGCGGATGCTGTCCTGGGCCAGCAGGCTGAGATTGTTGCCGGCTTCGACCAGGCCGCCGGTATAAATGCTGCCGCTACTGATGGCGGAGAGGTTGTTGCTGGCGCGCAGGGTGCCGACGTTGATCAGGTCGCCGCCGGTGACCAGGTTGAGGTCGCGGCCCTGGATAAGGCTGTTGCCGCGCACGTTGCGCGAGTCGGCCTGGGCCAGGTACAGCACCGGTACGAGCACGGTCTGGCCGTCGATGACGCGGTTTTCCATCCACACGATGTCGTGGGTC
Source organism: Pseudomonas sp. HN8-3 (assembly GCF_020790195.1). Taxonomy (NCBI): domain Bacteria; kingdom Pseudomonadati; phylum Pseudomonadota; class Gammaproteobacteria; order Pseudomonadales; family Pseudomonadaceae; genus Pseudomonas; species Pseudomonas sp. HN8-3. The sequence continues at coordinate 188,886 of NZ_CP086206.1, read as the reverse complement.
AGGGCGCCGACTTGCTGGTCGGTGAGGGCCACGCCCAGGCTCAGGCGCAGCGCGTCTTTGCTGGCAAGGCCGTTGTCCATCAGGTAGCGGAACTGGTCGGCGTCGCTGTACAGGCCGCCGGCGAGGAAGCGTTGGCCGGTTTGCGCGAGGACGGCGTCGCGGATCAGGCGGGTTTCGTACTGGCCGTCACCGAGGCGGCGCCAGGCATTGTCGGCAGTGAAACCGAGTTTGCCGAGCATGTAGTCGGAGCTGAAGAAGCCCGACACCGAGGTGAACTCGGGGTTGGTTTCGATCAGGTAGTGGCTGGTGGGGTCGGCGTTTTTGACGAACAGGCCGTACTCGCCCTTGGGCAGTTGGAAGGTCGGCGAGCTGGTGGGGTCGACCGGCGCGAAGGCGGTGCCGGTGTAGTCCACGGGCACGAAGCCGCCGCCAGGGGCCACACCGACTACGGGCAATACGCTGCCGGGCGCCTGGGCGCTCGGGTCGTTGGCGTGTTTGCTCAGGTTGATGTTGATACCGCCGACGGGGATGCCGGTCTGGTCGTCGCCGAGGGTGCCGGTCAACTGCGCCAGGGTGTTGTTGTGCAGCGTGCCGTTTTGCAGGGTGCGGGCGACGTTGAGGTTGACCGTGCCGCCGGCTTGCAGGGTGGCGTCGTAGCCGGGGCCGCTGTTGTTGGTCCAGGTGGTGACGTCACTTGCGTAGGCGAACGGCAGGCTATTGGGTGAGCGGCTTTTGAGTTCTTCGAAGCGCGCCTTATCGAAATTCCCGGCCGCCGTGGCCGCATTGAACGCGGGCACGTCGACATATTGCATGCGTTCAAACAAATCGTCGGAGACGTGACCTGGCGTGCCGATGACAAGCTTGCGCTGGCCCGTGCGCGTGGCGGCGCCCTGGTTGAGCAGGTCACCGGCAGTGATGCTCAGGTCGCCATTGGCGGCCATCAGGCTGTAGCGGTTCTGCACATTATCGCCTTGCAGCAGCATGTTTTTGCCCGCCACCAGGCGTGCCGCTACCGAGTCCTTGGTCGCCGCCTCAAGGTACGTTTCGTAGATGGTGATCTCGCCGCGTTCCCAGTTGTCGCTCTCGCCGCAGTGCTGGCCACAGATCCAACTCAAGCTGCCGGTGGTCAGCGTTTGCCCGAGTTCGAATGCGTCTTTGGCGTTTTCGATAAAGCCTGCATTGATGCCGATCGAGCCTTCGCTTTCCACGGTGCCGGAACGGTTGCTGAACAGCACGGCACGCCCGCCATCGCGGGCGGCGAAGCTCAGGTTGCCTTTGCTGTAGACATCGCCATAGCTGTTGCTGAAGCCATTGCTGCGCAAGGTCATGTCGCCGCCGCTGAACAGCAGCGTATCGGCAGCATTGGTAATGCCGTTGACCGCCGTGAGGTTCACCGCGCCCTGGGCACCGAGGGTGCCACGGTTGTTGATTTGCGCGGCGGCGATGTCCAGTTGCTGGCGGGCGGTGAGGAAGCCGAGGTTGTCCAGGGTGCCGCCCAGGGTCAGGCGGGCATTGGTTGCGGCCAGGCGGCCGCCGTTCTGGCTGAGGTTGTTGGCGGCGACGGTGAGTGTTTGCAGGGCCGAGACGCGGCCGCTGTTGGTGATATCGCCGGTGGTGATGCTGATGTCACCGTCGCTGAGCAGTTCACCGCCGTTGTCCAGGCTGGCCACGTTGAGGATCAAGCCCTTGGCGCTGGCCATGCGGTCGCCGGCCTTGAGGGCCAGCCCCTGGTCGCTCTTGTAGGTGAGCACGTCGTTGAGTTGCACGCGGCCCAGGCCGTCGACGTTGCCGAAGGCCCAGTCGGCGCTGCCCATGCCCTGGATATTGCCCTGGCTGCCGGAGAGGCTGGCGGTGTTGAGGTGGAACAGGCCGGTGCCGGCGTGTTGCAGCATGCCGTTCTGGTTGTTGACGCTGGCGGCGTCAAGGCTGAACGCCTGGCTGCCGAATTCGAGGGTGCCGTTCTGGTTGTTCAACGCACCGCTGAGGTTGACGCGGCTGCTGGCGCCGCCCAGGGCACGCAGTTGGCCGTTGGCGCTGTTATCGAGGTTGCCGCCAGTGAGGGCCAGGCCCTGGTTGGCTTCGACCAAACCGCCCTGGTTGGTGAGGGTGTCGCGTGAGGTCAGGTTGATCTGATTGCCGCTGATCTGGCCCGCGCTGTTGTCGAGGGTGGCGCCGCTGACGGTCACTTGTTCTTTGCCGAACAGTTTGCCGCCACGGTTGGCCAGGGCTTCGACGGTGAGTTGCAGGTTGCCGACCAGGCTTGCCATCAGGCCGCCGCTGGCGTTGTCGACGTTGTTCGCGGTGACGGTCAGGCTGTCGCCCTGCACGGTGCCGCCCTGGTTATCCAGGCGGGTGGTGTTCAGTTCGGTGAGGGCGCCGCCGCTGAGGATCAGGCCCTTGCGGTTGCTCACATCCTGGCCGCTGTAGCTCAGGCCTTCGGCGCCGGCCAGCAGTTGGCCGTTGTCATTGTTCAGGTGCTGGGCGGCGATGTCCAGGCGCTTGCCGCGCAGGGTGCCGCCGTCGTTGTTAAGGGTGGTGAGTTGCTTGACCAGCACGCTGCGTTCGCCCGCGTCGATCTGGCCACCGACGTTGGTCAGCAGGTCGCTGACCTTGAGCACCACGTCGCCGCCATCGCTGACCAGCGCGCCTTTGTTGCTGTTGGTGAAGGTCTGCGCGGTGACGTCGACGGTCTGCCCCAGCAGGATGCCGGCGCTGTTGTCGAAGCGCTCGCCTTGCAATTGCAGCAGGCCCTCGCTCTGGATGCGGCCCTGGGCGTTGAGCAACTGACCCGGGCCCTTGAGCAGCAGGCTTACGCCCTGGGCGCCACCGGCCAGCAGGCCGGCGTTGCGGTTGTCGAGGCCGGAAGCGCGCACGTCGAGGTGGTCGCCCAACACGCGCCCGGCGCGGTTGTCGATATCGCCGCCAGCCACGTCGAGCAGCAGTTGCTTGCCGACGATCGTGCCGCTCTGGTTATCCAGGTTCGCGGCGTGCAACTCGATATCGCCCTGCCCGGCCTGCAAGCGGCCCTGGGCGTTGTTGAGCTGTTGCGCGGCGGTGAGGGTGAGCTTGCCGGTGTCGGCGCTCAGTACGCCGCCTGCGTTGCTGCTGAGGGTGCCGGCAGTAACGTTAAGATCGGTGCTGGCCTGGGCGAAACCCTGGTTGTTGTTGAAAGTGTTGGAAACGGCGAGGTTGAGCGCGCCGCCGTCGGCCTGGATCAAGCCCTTGAGGCTGTTGTCGAGATCGCTGGCATTGACGGTCGCGGTTTTGCCCACCAGCACACCGTTCTGGTTGTTCAGGTTACCGGTGTTGACGGTCAGGTCGTTGGCGATAACTTGCCCGCCGCTGTTGTTCAATTCGGCACTGGTGAGCACCAGGCTGCCGCCAGCCATTTCGATACGGCCCTGGCGGTTGTCTAGGGAGGTGCTGTTGAGCGTGGCGGCCTGGCCTTCGCCGAAGCGGATCAGCCCGCCGAGGTTGACGATGGCCGGCGAGTTGATCGCCAGGCTCTGCTCGCCGAACAGGCGAGCGCTGGCGCCCTGGTTGGTGAGTTTGGCGCTGCTGACCTCGACGGTCTTGGCCTGGATGATCGCGCCCTGGTTGGTCAGCGCTTGCGCGGCGGTAATCGCCAGGGCGCGGCTGGCCAGCAGGTTACCGCTGGTGGTGACGGTTTGCGCGTTCACCACCAGGTCGCCCGTGGTGTTGCGGCTGTTATCGGCGGCAACGCCGGCTTCGATGATGCCGGGGTTGTTCACGCTGGCCGCGTTGATATCGATGCGCTGGCCGGCGGCGATGCTCTTGCGGTTGACCAAGGCTTGGGCGCTGGTGACCTGCACATTGCCGTTGGCGTAGACCTTGTCGGTGAGGTCGACGTTTTGCGCGGTGACTTTGACGTTACCGGTGGCCGCCGCCTGCGCCATGCTCAGGCGCCCGTTGGCGTCGAGCTGAATATCGCCACCACTGGCGGCCAGGGTTCCGTCGAGCTTCACGCCCACACCGGCCTCGGTGCCCACCAGTTTGATCGCGCCGGCATACATGCCGCCCAGGGCCGAGGAGTCGATCGCCAGCTCGGGCTTGGCGCTGCCGTCGTCGGCACGGGCGGTGGTTTTCAGGCTTTGCGCATCGACGTCGTTGCGCCCGGCAATCACGTTGAGTTCGCGGGCGTTGATTTGTGCGTTGATCTTGGCCGAGCGGGTAATGATGTCGAAGCGTTCGACGTTGCTGGCGTTCAAGCCCTGGCCGTCGATGGTCACGGCGCCGCCGTCCACTTCATAGCGCTGCAACTGGCCGCTTGCGTCGAGCACCGGTTTGCCGGTGGTGAGGGTGACGTTGGGGGTGTTGATAAAGCCGCAACCGCTGCACGTCACGCCGTACGGGTTGGCCACGATGACCTTGGCCGACTGCCCCGCCACTTCGGTGTAGCCGCGCAACTGGCTGGGGCTGCCGCCGTTGACTTCGTTGAGGATGACGTTCGCCGCGCCGCCCTTGAGGTTGGGGTTGCCGACAATGATCCCGCCCAGTTGGGTGTTGACCATCGCGCCGTTGCCATTGTTGAGAATCACGCCGTTGGGGCCGACGTTGTAGTCCTTGAACTGGTTATGGGACAAGCCCGCGCCATTGGGGGTGGCGATGTTCACCACCGGCACGCCATTGCCCGCCGCGCCTACGGTGGTGCCCGGCGCACTGACCACAATGCCCTCGGCCTGGGCCAGCAGCGGCTGCCAGAACAATGCGTTGGCAAGGATCAACGCCAGCCCGCGCTTGGGCAGGCCGAAGAACGCGTCCCGGCGCTTCAGGGCGGCAGAAGGTTGGCGGGCCAGGAAGGCGAATTGGCGAACATCCATTGTCAGGCTCTCATGCAGCGGGGCGTTGAATTACAGGAAAAAATCCATGCGGAAGTAGATCGGCGCTTCGCGCTCGGTGACTACACCGGGTCTTTCTAACGAATGAGCAAAGGTCACGCTGGTGCTCACGTGTTTGCCACGGGCGAACAGCTCCAGGGAGTTGCTGGACACCCGGCCATGAACGTTGTCGTTATAGCGGTCGTTGCGGATCACGCCCTGGTCGTAACCGATGCTGGCGCCGTATTCGAAGAAGGCCGGGCGCATCCAGTCGAGGGTCACCGGGCGTGCCCAGCGCACTTCGTTGCGCCAGTAGCCGCCGCTGTCGCCGGTCAGCAATTGGTCCTTGAAACCGCGCACCGAGGCCGAGCCGCCGAGGCTCATACGCTGCGGCGAAAACAGCGGGTCTTCACTGCGCTGCCCGGTGGCCAGGCTGCTGAAGCTGAACGACTCGCCCCACAGGCTGAACGGTTGCAGGTAGCTGACCGTGGCGGTGTATTTGCGGTAGCGCGAGTTCGGTTGGCGACGGCCCGCAGGGTCACGCTCGTCTTGGGCCTGGGCGTCGAGCAGGCCGATGCCGCTTTGCATGCCCAGGTCCAGGTTGACGAAGGCACTGCCAATGCGCCGCCCGTGGTTGACGCCCAGTTGCAGTTCGCTGAGGCGGTTGCTGCTGGGCGCGGTGCGCACGTCGAGGATGTAGTTGTTGGTGCGCAGGTGCGCCAGGCCGACGTTGACCGAGGTCTTGCTGACGTCATCGCGGTGGATCACACGCTCGGCGCGCAGTTGGTGGTTCTGGTTGTCGCCGTCCTGCTTGTATTTGAAGCCGTCGGCGATGCCGTAGGTGCGGTAGTCGCTCTCGCTGTAGGTGTAGCTGAAGTTCCACCAGCCCCAGGGCACGTTGTAGTAGAGCATGGTGTTTTTCGAGGTTTTCTGGTGGTCGCTGATGGCGTCGTGGCCGCCGCGCAGCATCAGTTGGTCGCCCAGGCCGAGTGGGCTGTCCCACTCCAGGCCGGCGCCCCATTGCTGTTCGCCGGTGCTTTTCTGCCCGTCGTTGTTGCGCGACAGGCTGGCGCGCCAGGGCTTTTGCGCGGTGTTCTTGACCACCACGTCGCTACCGCCGATCTGCTTGCCGGGGGTGAGCTCCATCTGTGCTTGTTTGGACGGCAGGCGATTGAGCTGGTCCACCAATTGCTCGATTTCACGCAGGTTCAGCGCTTCACCGACCTTGCCGGGAAAGGCCATGGCCAGTTCGCGGTCGGTCACTGTGCTGCCTTCGGCGCTGCGCAAGGCTTCGAGTTTGCCTTCCACCACCAGCACTTGCAGGTGGCCGGTGGAAAGGTCCTGTTGCGGCAGGTAGGCACGGCTGGTAACGCGGCCTTTGCCGAGGTAGTAGTCGGTGATGGTTTTGAGCAAATCGTTAAGCTGCGACACGCCCAGGCATTGGCCGATGTAGGGCTTGAGCAGGCGCTCGCGCTCGGGCGCCGGCAGGCTGTCAGCACCTTTGAGTTCGATGGTTTTGATCGGGAAGCACCGAGTGTCGGCAGGGCTTGCCGGGGCTTGGGGCTTTTCCGCTTTGCCGGGCAGGTCCTGGAGTTCCTGCAGACGCCGCTGTTGCTCTTCGAGCAGGCGATTCTGCCGGTCGCGGATCAAGTCCTGATCGCCAGGCGTGGGGGCGGCGAATGCACTGTTCAGGCTCAGGCAGGTGAGCAGGAACGTGCAGAGAAGAAACCGAGTCCGTGGCAATAACGAAGACATGTTCGATCCATCGAAAATCAAGGGCCGCGAAACTAACATCGAACTTCCAGCTAGCCTAGAAACGGGCGAAGTTGGGCCGTTCGCTGAAATAGTCTTCAAGCTATTGATTAATAAAGATAAATTTTCATCAAAAGGGCCAAGCCTTTTCACCGGAAGTGATTATTCCGACAAGTGGCAGCGATTTTGATGGCAATTCGACGAAGGTTTTTTTGATTGCCATTATTTAGCCATCAAGTTTCGTCGAGTTAGGTTAGTACCGAGGAAAGGAGAAAAGTTCGCGGGGGTTTTGTGAATTGGATCCCATTTATCGGAATTCCAAGGAGAGGGTTGAACCACTGCAATCTAAAGGGTGGGAAATAACCAATGTGGGAGGGGGCTTGCTCCCGATAGCGGTGTGTCAGTCATATATCTGGTGACTGACACTCTGCTATCGGGAGCAAGCCCCCTCCCACATTGTGTACTCGCAGCATTGAGGATGTCAGCCAATGCCCTTGTCTTTGTCGGCCCCGGGCACCAGGGTCAGACCGGGGCGCTCGACGTCGCGGGAGACATGGGACTTCACGTCTTCCACTCCGCCCTCCTCGTCGTTGTGGATCACCAGCACGCCGGGTTTGCGAAACTGCTCCAGGTGGCCATCGCCCAGGTTGAAGCTTTCACTCAGGTGCTTGTCGCTCAGGGCATTGGCCTCTGCGCGGCGCTGGGCAAACTGGCGGCCGCGGCGCTGTTGATAGCGCGCCCAGCCGATCAGGATCAACGCGTTGAACAAGGCGATCCACAGGTAGATCTGCAAGGTGTTGAGCGCGGCAAAGATCGGCGCCTCGATGCGTGGGCCGCCATGGGTTTCGAGCATGGCGCCGATGCCACGCGCCAGCAGCCAGACTAGCCCGCCCCAGGCCAGCAGGGTCAGCAACACATCGATGATCCACATCACAGGGCTTTGGCGAGTTCTGACCAGTTTCATAGTCACGCCTCCTCTTGGGCAGGTTTGATACCACGGTCCGGGCTGACCCAGCGTGCGCGTTTTTGATGCTGGTTGAACAACACCTTGGGAAAGCTGACCAGGGTGGTAAACAGGCTCACCAGCCAGAACACCATCGGGTACCACACGGTCCAGAACAGGGTTTTCCACAGGTCTTTTTCGTAGCGCCGGTCGATCAGGATGCTGACCGCAAACTGCAGCAGGCACACCATCGCCAGCACCAGGCCGGTAAACGCGGGTGGCACCAACGAGTCCACGGTAATCGCCGCCGGCAGCGTGACGAATTTACCCACGGCCCAGAAGATCACCGACAGCAGGAAGGTGAAAGCCCAACCGGTGGACAGGCAGTATTCGAACAGCAGCGGCCACAGGTAGCGATGGCGCCATTGCCAAATGCCGCGAATATTCTTGAACAGCACTTCGGCGCCGCCCTGGGCCCAGCGCAGGCGCTGTTTCCACAGGCCGCCGACGGTCTCGGGCATGAGAATCCAGCACAGGGCACGCGGCTCGTAGAAGATCGACCAATGATCCAGTTGCAGCTTCCAACTGACATCGATGTCTTCGGTGATCATGTCGGTGCTCCAGTAGTCGATGCGGTCCAGCGCCTTCTTGCGAAACGCCACCACCACACCCGAGACCGTGAAGATCCGTCCGAACACCCGCTGGGTGCGCTTGATCAAGCCGATGATCGAGGAGAACTCGCCGACCTGCACGCGGCCGATCAGGGTCGAACGCGTACGAATGCGCGGGTTGCCGGTGACGGCGCCCAGGCGCGGGTTGTCGAGCATCGGTGCCACCATGTAGGCCGCCGCGTTCTTGTCGAGCAACGCATCGCCGTCGATGCACACCAGGTATTCGCTGCGGGCGGCCACGGCGCCCATGCGCAGGGCCACGGCCTTGCCCTGGTTCTGCGCCAGGTGCAGCACGCGCAGGCGTGGGTGTTGCAGTGCCAGGGCATCGAGTACCGCAGCGGTGTTGTCGCTGGAGCCGTCGTTGACCGCGATCACTTCGATGTTTGGGTACACCTGGGCCAACGCGGCCGCCATGGTGTCAGCGACGTTATCGCCTTCGTTGTAGCAAGGGATGATGATCGAAATCAGCGGGTTACCGGCCAGGGTCGGCGCCGGGGTGTCTTCCTCCCACGGCCAATGGCGCTCCCAGTGCAGCCAGAAGTACAGGCCGCCGGCGATCCACAGCGCCGACATGAACAGCGGGTAGAAGAACACGAAGTCCATCAGGAACTGCCCGGTGATCAGGAAGATCAGGCCCAGAGGCAAGCCCAATACCAGCGCCAACACGAATAGAGCCAGGATTCTGTCGAACATGATCAAGGATTCCATTGGTTGGAGAGGGCCGGACGTATCGTCTTCAAGTCCGGGGAGTTTTCCAGGAAGTTGTCCGGGTAGTAGCCGAAACTGGTGACGCCCTGGCGTTTGAGTACACCCATCCACTCTGCCAATTGCTCAGCGCTGATATCCGGCGCGGCTTGGGTGCGCCAGTCTTTGGCTTGCAGTTCGAAGACGGTCTTTTCCAGTGCGCCGGGGCGTGCCTTGACCGTGGCCACCAGCTTTTCCAGCCAGGCATTGGAGTCTTTCAGCGACTGGCCTTCCATCAGCGGCATGGCCATGGGCGCCGTCCAGTCGTAGGTCTTGAGGAAGTCATCGAGGTTCTGCGCAAACCAGGCTTCGCTGCCGGGGTTGAGCATCGGCTCGGCGAAGATATTGCGAGCGGTGAGGATCTGCGGGCCGCGAATGGCGCGCACCTTCACGGTCAGCTCGTTGGTGAAATCAGTCAGGTAGCGGCTCTTGAAGCGAGTCCAACGCTGCATCACCGCAGGGTCGGCACGCAGCGCAGCGATATTGTCCGGCAAGCCCTGGGCAGCATAGGCCTTGAGTGCGGCGGGGCTGGCGTCTTCAAAGTCGCTTAGCAGCGCATCGTCGTGATACAGCACGCCGTCGATGGCACTGTTGCTGGTACGCGCCAGGTCTTCGTAGATCTCACCGATGAGCTGCCGCACTTTCGGATCAAAGGGCGACAGGCGCTTGTATTGATCCGGATCGGTAGCAACCTTGCCGGTCTGCGGGTCCCAGCGGGTCACGCGTGGCAGCTTGGCGTCGAGGGCAAAACTGAGCACCGGCATCCACGCAAACACGCTGGCGTGGGCACGGGTATGCAACTGCCAGGAAACGCGGTTGAACAGGTCGGCGCGCATCGGCAGGTGGCGGTTGGGGAAGTACACCGAATGCACCAGGCCATCACCCTTGGGGTCGGCGTAGGCTTGCAGAAACACCGTGACGGCGCCCATGTCCACCACGCGCTGCACCAGCACATCGAGGTTGTGCGCCTGTTGAACCGGGTCGGGGTCATAGACGTGATCCAGGTCCACATGCACGACGCGCAACGGAGCCTTGGCCTGAACCGAAACCATGCTGCTGGCGAAGTGTTCCCCATCCGGGTCGGAGGCCACCAAAAAGCGCGGGCTGTTCATCAGCTTGTTGGAATCATCCAACCCGTCGTCCAGCGTAAGCGCCATCTCATAGCCGTGTTCACCGACCACCGCCAGGGTGGTGCCATCGGCCGCGCCATACGGCCATACCCATACCCGTGGAGCCTTGCCAGTGACGGTACGAATTTTATTGGAAATGGCTGCTACGTCAGTACGCATCCGCGCCTGGAACTGCGCTTCGGTTTCATAGCGACCGGTCGCCGGGTCATAGCGGCGCGTGGTGGCCGCGGGTTCAAGGTTGCCCTGGGGATTGGCGAGTATGCCTTTGTGATTGGCGTCGGTATGGGCGGCGATTTCCACCAGGCCCGATCGGGACACTTCGCGAATCTGCTGCCAGGTCAGGAAGTCGCCCCGTGGGCGCGGTGTACCGGCGAAGTCCACCGGCTGGTTCAGCGGCGTGTCGATCCAACTGCCCACCGGCGCCAGCACGGCCGGCCAATTGTAGGCCCGCAAGATCGGCATCACGCGGGTGTAGAAGCTGGAATAGCCGTCATCGAAGCTGAGCATCACGGCCTTGGGCGGCAGTGTCGGCCCGCCCCGGCGCGCAGCAAGGACTTGATCCACGCTGACCGCCTGGTAACCGTTCTCGCGCAGCCAGGCCAATTGCTCGATCAAGCGCTCGGTACGCACCGCCACCACGGCCTGGTCAGGGTCGTTGTCCGAGACGTCGTGGTAGGCAATGCCCAGGAAATGGTTCTTCGGCCACGGCGCTTCGCTGGCCAGTGTCGGGCGCTCGGCAGGTGGAACGAATGGCGCGGGTTGCTGGGCGCATGCGGCGGCCAGCATTACACCCAGGACCAGAAAAAAACGACTGAGGAGGGTCATGGTCAGGCTCTTCTAGAAACGGTAAGTGAGGTCCAGGAGCAGGCGCAAATCGCGTTCGCGCTCGCCGTCGTAAGGTCGGCTGACCAGGCTCAGGTTGGCGCCGGCTTCCAGCACGTCATTCCAGCGAAAGCGTTGGCCGTACCCGATCAAGCCGACGCCGCCGGTGGAGTAATCCTTTTGGCTATAGGTACCCGCACCGAGCTGGAACTGCTGACTCCACTGGGTTTCGTAGCGGTGATAGAGCACATGGTTGACGTTGACGGTGGGCAACACGCTGAAGTCAGACTTGGGGTTGAAGTAGATCGTGTCTTCCTTGCTGTTGCGGCTGGCACCGACTTCCAGGCCCAGCTCTACTTGCACTTTGGGCGAGCTGTAGATGCCTTCGCGACCGGTGAGTAAGGCTTCGACGCGGTCGTTGCCATCGCTGAAATGCGACGGGCTGACGGCCAGTTTCCACTCGCGGCTTTCGTTGGCGCGCCAGCGGATAAAACCGCTGCCGCCGTTGGCCGTGACACCTTCATTCAACGCCCGTAACGGTGTGGTGTTAAGTAGGTAGCCAAGGCTGCCGCCGTACTGCCAGTGGTCGTTGATGTCGCGGGCGATCGACACGCTCGCGCCTTGTTTGGCGCCATCGCCATAGGAATGGTTGGACACTTCGGCTTCGATGGTCATATCGCGGGTGCGCCGCTCCACGCCCACACGCTGCCAACGGTGATGGCCGGTACCTTCGGCGAAATCGGCAGTGCCATAACCGACACCGGCGAACAGGCGCCAGTCCTCGTCGATGGGCGGGGTGTAGATCACGCTTTCTATGCCCCAGTCACGGCTACCCGACACCGCGCCGGCCTCTTGGTTGTTGCCGCCACCGAAGCTTTTGCCGGTGTAGGCTTCCACCCGCACTTCGGCCATGTCGTGCACGTCGCGCAAGCGTTTGAGGCGCTGTACCTGGCGGTTGTCCGGGGCGCGGGCAACGACGTCATCGGTAAGCAGGTCCAGTTGCCGCCATTCCTGCAGGTCCAACGCGGTGAAGCCTTGGGACATTTCCACCCCGATGTCACGAGGGCTCTGGTTTTCGGTCTCCTTGAGGGAGTCTTCAGCGCGTCTGGGCCATTCACGGGCACGGTACATTTCTGCCTGTGCCAAACGTACACCGATGCTGCCGGGAGCTTTGCTCCCCAGGTCTTCCAGCGCTTGTTCGCTGGCATTCAGGTCGGCGCCATAGGTACCGGCCTGGGCCGCCAATTGCTGGGCGTCCATCCATTCGTCGTTAGGGTTGCCGATAGGCAAACCCTTGAGTTCAACCCGAGGTTTCTCGGTGCTGGCCAGCTGCGTGGCGACCGCACGCGCCTCATCCACCTGATCGTTTTCCAACAAGGCGTAGAACAGGGCGGTGCTGTCTTTGACATGATCACCGACGTCGGCATCCGCTGCAGTCAGCGCCTGGCGATACAGCGGCGCGGCTTTTTCCGGCAGGCGCTGGTCGAGGTAGGATGCGGCGACCCAGCGCACGGCGTAGGTCGGCAACTGCACGCCTTGGGCGGTGAGCACTTCGTATTCGCGAATCACCTCAGCGGTGCGTGCACGGGCCTTGAGTGCCCCAAGCCGGTCGATACGCCAGCGCACGACGTCGTCGTGGGCAGTGGCGTCCGGAGCCCAGCGGCTGATCAGCTTGTCGTAATCCTGCAGGGCGCGATCGGCGATGACGTAGCGTTCTTTTTCGGTACGCGTAGCGAACTCGGCCATGCGCACACGCTCGGCGGCAAGGTCGCCTTCCAGGCGGCGCTGGGTGACCGCGTCCACCAGGCCCGGGCGCTTGGCCGACAGGCGCAGGGCGGCTTCGGGCAAGCGAGCCTTTTGCAGGGCGACGATGTATTCACGGGCCACTTCCGGTTTGTCGCCGGCACGGATAAAGGCTTGGTCGAACTCGAACAAGGCGTCGTAATTCAAGCTGGCGCGTGTCAGCGCATAACCCAGGGCCATGCGGCGGTTCGGGTCATTGGGTTGCGCCGCCACCATCGTGCGCAGGCGTTGCACCGCTTCGTTGGCCTTGCCGCCATCGGCCTGGGTCAGGGCCTGGCCCAGTTGCAAGTCGACGTTATTCGGTTCACGCAGCAGAGCCTGGCGATAGACCGCTTCGGCCTGAGCCCATTGTTTTTGATTGCGATAGGTGCGCGCCACCGTGGCAAGTGCCTGGGTGGTGAGGTTGCGGTGCTTGCCTTGTGCTTCGTACACCTTGAGCACTTCGTCGTCTTGCCCGGCCCAACCGGCAATCACCAGGTGGTCACTGACCTGGCCTGGGGTTTGGCGTTCGGCAGACAGTTGGCGCAGTTGCGTCAACGCCGGCGTGAAGTGACCGTTGCGGGCCTGGATGATCAGGGCATCGTAGGCGGGATCGGCAAACGCGAGGCCAGGAACCAGCAATTGGCTGCACAGGGCGGCCCCGATAAGCAGACGCAACCGGCCTGAAGCACTGTAGGGGAGGTTTCGCAGCATATCGTGAGCTTCCTTACACACGGAAAGCCCTAACGATAGATGGTCCTGAGCAAAACGCATCAGGGTGTCGGCGTCTCGGGACCCGACCTAGCTTTCCTGTAAGAACTATCTCTTAGCGAAGTAGGGGGAAGTACAATTCAGAACAATTGTTCAGAATTGTGCAATCGCGAATTTTTGCCCTCACACAAAACGAATGTGGGAGCCGGGTTTGTGTGGGAGCCGGGCTTGCCCGCGATGCAGGCACCGCGGTCTTTCAGCCAGACCGGGGCGATGCTATCGCAGGCAAACCAGCTCCCACACAAGCCTGCCCCCACATTTTTTTACTGCATTTTCAGCGCTTACTGGGCGCCGCTCACCGCACCGACTTTCGACATCACAAAGCCAATGAACTGCTCAACGGTCATCTTCTGGCCGTTGAAAGTCACTTCGTTGTTGGCGTAGTGCAGCTTGGAGACCACATCGGTACCCACCAGGGTTGCCAGTTGCGTGCCGACTGCCATGCCGCTGACCATCTCGGCCGCCATCTGCGATTGCTGCTCGATGGCTTTGGGGTCAGTCACTCCACCGACCTGGGCTTGCAGGGCGGCTACGTCGCTGATCATTGGCTTGGACAGGGTCAGGTTGGCATCCAGCAGCGCAATCATCTGCTTGCCCAGTTCAACCGGCGGCAGCTCCATGGACGTTGGCTTGGCCAGGTCCACAACCAGGTTGAACTTGCTTTCGCCGTGGGTGGTTTTAAGCGACAGGTTTTCCACCGCCAGTTGCGGCTTGGCAGCCAGTACCTGGTTGACGTTGGCTTCGGCCAGGGCCTGCTCGGCTTCGGTCAATTGCAGTTCCGGCACGGGTTGGCCAGCGGCGGCCGCGGCTTGCACCGGCTGCATCTTGTCCTGGTAGAGCTTGGTCAGCACCAGCATCGCCGGGATATCGACATTCTTCATGCTCACGGCCATGGCGGCCGAGCCGACCGGTTTGCCCTGATAACCGATCTCGTCGATCTTGTAATCGACGCGGCCGGCCAGGTTGTTGTCCTTGGCTTGGGTGGAGTCTTTCTGCTCGAAGCCCTTGAGGGTCAGCACGGCTTTCTGCGGGCCGAAGGTGACCTTGGTATCGGTCAGTTCCACGGTGTTCTGGCCGGTGTAGAAGCCAAAGGTGGATTTCTCCAGGTTGCTGGCAACAGTCAGGCCAGCCAGTTCCGCTTCGAACGGTGCGCCATTGGCATCGATCGCCGCGACCTTGAGGCTGTTCATGAAGCCATCAGCCTTGACCTTCTGGCCTTCAGCGCTGCTGTCGAATTCCAGGTTGGCGCCGGAGAAGCTCACCGAGGAGGTGTCGTCCTTGAACTCAAGCGGCAGCAATTCGATGTTGCCGCTGACCGAACGGCTGTAGCCGATGTTCGCCACGCCTTTGAGCGGCGACACGTCTTTGCTGGCGGCGAACCATTTTTCAGTGGTGGGGTTCTTTTCCAGTTCGTAGTGACTGGTGGCCATGACCGGCAACCACTTGAGGGTCACCAGGCGCGAGAACGGCAGCGGGCCGTGCTCGATATGGTCGACGAACAGCAACTCAGGGTTCGGGTTGTCTTCACCGAACACGCTGCCCTGGCCCTTGAGGCGATAGTGCGCCGTGCTGCTGAACACGCCACGGTCCAGAGACACCAGCTCCAGAGCCACGCTGCCGTCGACGCCGGCCATGGAGGTCTGCAACTCTTTGTTGGCGTTCTGGATGGCGGTTTGCAGGACCGGCTCCAGTTGTTTACCGGTGTACCAGGCGCCGCCCGCACTGACGGCGCCGATGGCGACAACAAAACCCAAGAAAACAACTGCTGGCTTATTCATGAAGTGACCTGATCAAATCCTGTGAGAAGTGGGCTGTCTTCCTTGAACCCCGAAGGGGTTGGCTCAAGCCCGCCGAAAACGGGGGAAGATTAGCACTGGCGAGCGCAAACGGCCCAGCCTTTCAGAGGGATCAGTTCCGTAGGAGTTCAGGAGTACTCCAGCTCGATTTCGTCCAACTGGTGATCAAAACTCTTCAAGCGGGCGGTCCAGGTGTACACCAACACCTCAAACTCGCGGTGGATCACGGCATTGCCGGGGGTGTCGGCCTTGGGGTCGCAAAAATCCAACTGGTAGCGCTCGCGGGCCATTTGCGTGGCCACGTCGGACAATTCCCGCGCGTTATCCAGCCAGTGCCTACCGTCAGCAACCTGCCGATCCAGCAACACGCACTGCTTTTTCAGGACTTCGAGGCTTTTTTCCAGCGGCGTGCCGGTGAGGTCGCCCATGACCTCCTGGAAGGTGCGCCCGGGCTGCCAGTAGCTGCCCCAGAAATAGCGGTCGAATACGGTTTCGACGCGGCGCAGGGCAACCTTGGTGTCCCAGATCGCGACGCGGGTCTTGCCTTGCTCGAGGAGCTTTTTCTTCACTCGCTGGTTTTGATAAGACGCCCAGGCCACCACGCCGATGGACAAGGTGCCGATCACCAGGCAGGCGCTGTCCAGGAACACCATGGCCTTGTCGAGTTGATGGGCGAGCATGACACCGTAGAAATACGCGGCCGATAACAATACCAGTGCGAAGAGCACGCACCAGAAAGCGGGAGCATAAGGGTTTTTCATTATTGGAATCCCCATGAGCAAACGCGAGCTTTGTCGGGTGAGACGTCACGGCGCCTCACCTGACAAAGCATAGCAATCACCTCACGGTTTGCCGGGTTTTACCCCTTGCGTTCGTCCGCTTTCCCAGCCGCCGCCCAGGGCCAGGAACAGATCGATCTGGCTCATGGCAACCTGGGTGTTGGCCGTCGCCAATTGCGCGCGCATATCGGTGTAGGTGCGCGTGGCTTGCAGGTCGGCCAGGAACGATTCGCGGCCGGCCTGGAAGAAGCGATGGGTCTGGCCTGCGGCTTCTCGCGCCGACTGTTCGGCTTCGGCCAGGGCGTCGCGGCGCTGCAACACCGCAGTGTATTGCGCCAGGCCGGTCTGGGTTTCGCGGATGGCATTGAGCACCACGCCGTCGAAGTGCGCCAAAGCGCCCTGGGTCGCGGCTTCGGCTTCATGGATACGCGCACGGGCGCCGTTGGTCGGCACGGTCCAACTGATCATCGGGCCAAAGCCCCAGCGGTTGGTGGCCGGTGTGCCGAGGTTTTCCAGCAGGCCCACGGTGCCTACCGTGGCTCCGATGCTGATATCCGGATACAGCGCGCCGGTGGCCACGCCGATACGTGCGGTCGCGGCAGCCAACTGGCGCTCAGCCTGGCGCACATCAGGGCGACGTTTGAGCAGCGTGGCACCGTCGCCCACCGGCAGCAACTGGGCGATGTGTGGCAGCTCGGCGCAGGTGCCAGTGCCGGCCGGCAGTTGGTCTACGGGCTTGGCCAGCAGCATCGACAGGCGGAACAGTGCGGCCTGGCGCGAGGCTTCATAGCGCGGAATGTCGGCGCGCAGGGATTTGTATTGGGTTTGCGAGCGGGTCACCTGGGTTTCGTCGCCGCGCCCGGCATCCCGCAGGCGCTGAGTCAGCTTGGTGCTCTGCGCTTGCAGGTCGAGGGATTCGTTGGCAATCGCCAGCTCCTCGTTGGCCGCGCACACCTGGGTGTAGGAACGCACCACATCGGCCACCAGGGTGATGCGAGCGATATCCGCCGCCGCCTGGGTTGCATCGGCGCTGGCCTTGGCGCTTTCGATGCCGCGCTGCAAGGTGCCGAACAGGTCGAACTGATAGGACGTGGTGATGCCGACGCTGCCGATGTTGCCGACCGGGACTTTGTCCGGCAGCAAAAATGCTTCGCCAGATTCCTGCAAGCGCTGGGCCTCGGCCTTGGCGCCGGCACTCCAGCCGCCGGCGGATTCAGCCTGCTGCACCTGGTAACGCGAACGCTGCAAGTTGGCGGCGGCCACGCGCAGGTCGGTGTTGGAGGCCATGGCCTGCTGCACCAGCTGGTCCAGGCGCGGGTCGTTATACAGCTTCCACCAATCGGCCGGAACCGGCGCCGAGACCACGTTGCTGCCCTCGCCCATGATCGGTCCTTGCAGGTCGCCACGGTTGACTGCGGCCTGCTCCGGCAGTTTGTAATCCGGGCCCACTACTTGGCAGGCCGACAGCAACAACCCCAGGGAAGCGGTTGCCAGAAGCCGCTTCATGGTTTGTCCCCGTCTTTAACCTTGTCGTCGATGATCGACACCGTCGCCGTGCGCCCGGCGATCATGCGAAAGTCCGCCGGCACATCGTCAAAGGCAATGCGCACGGGGATCCGCTGGGCCAGGCGCACCCAGCTGAACGCCGGGTTGACGTTGGGCAGCAGGTTGGAGCCGCTGCTGCGGTCGCGGTCTTCGATACCGGCGACGATGCTCTGCACATGCCCGTGCAGTCGAGCGTTGTCGCCGATCACGCGGATGTCCACGCCCATACCGACGTGGATGCCGTCGAGCTTGGTTTCTTCGAAGTAGCCGTCGATATGGAAGGAATTGCTGTCCACCACCGACAGCACCGGGCGCCCGGCAGTGACGAACTCCTGGGTGCGCGGTGCGCGGTCGTTGACGTAGCCGTCCACGGGGCTGCGGATCACCGAGCGGTCGAGGTTGAGTTGGGCAGAGTCCACCGTCACCTGGGCTTCGGCCAGGGCCGATTGGGCGCGGGCCACGCGGGACTGGCTTTCTTCCAACTGCTCGCTGGGCACCAGGTTGCCGAGGCCACGGTTACGCTTGTACTCGCGCTGGGCCTGGGCCAGGGTTTCCTGGCGGTCGGCCACGGCGGCCTGGGCTTGGCGCAGGGCCAGCTTGAAGCGGTCCTGGTCGACGGCAAAGAGCACCTGGCCCTTGGTCACCAATTGGTTGTCACGCACGTCGACGCGTTGGATCAGCCCGGACACGTCCGGGGCGATCTGCACGATGTCGGCGCGGATGTGGCCGTCACGAGTCCAGGGGGCAAACATGTAGTACATGACCATGCGCCACACAACGACGACCGCGAAACTCACGATCAACAACGTCAGGACGACACGGCCGATAGTCAAAAAAGGTTTTTTCATGTCATCAAATATCGACTGAGTGAGTCCACCGCGCCCAGCAACAGCGCGTACAGCCCCACATTGAACAATGCCCGGTGCCAGACCAGGCGATAGAAGTGCATGCGCGTCAACAACCCGTGCACCACCAGAAACAACACATAGGTAATGCCCATCAGCACCAGCAGCGTGGGCAGGAACACCCCGCTGATATCCAGATCACCGATCATAAAGGCGCTCCATCGGGTAGCGGCGCTTCCATTTCCGTGCCGCCAATGAATTCCACACCGGGCAACAACGCCAGGCGCAGGCCGGCCAAGGCGTGCAGCAGGTGCAGGCGGGTGTCGCCTTCGTCTTGCAGGCCCTGGCCGTTGAGGGCGCGGCGCGTACGGTCCAGGGTCATCAGCAGACCGCTGGGTGCGGGCAAGCGTTCACCGGCCTTGAGGCACGCTTTGAAGTAACCGCCCACCCCTTCCACCACCTGGTTGAGCAACACCCGTGGCACACCGAGGATGCGCGGCGAGTAGGCCAGCAGGTCGAGCAGGTTCAGCGCTACGCGCAGGTCGCGCAGGGCGCTGCCGGTGTCTTGGCCGGTAAGGGCCAGGCGCGGCAGGTGTTGCATCAGGCGGTCGAGCATTTGTGCGGCCATGTGCCGGTGTTCGTTCAGGGTTGCGGGCTCGGTCAGGCCAACGATGTCACGCCAGCTGAAACGGGTCAGGCGCTTGGCCGCCAGTTCGGCGCCGAAGGGCCGGGCGATCAAGGTCCACACAAATGCGAACAGCAGGCCCACGGGCCCAGCCAGGTTGACGTTGGCGAAGTTGAGAAAATCCGCGTCATAGGCGCCCTGGATGCTGATGAACGACGAGGTGTTGACCAGCGTCAGCAACATGCCCAGGTAGAATCGTGGCTGTACCGTGAGGGTGCCGATACAGATAAACGGCACGGCAAAAGCCAGCACCAGCATGGGGAAATCGTGCAGATTGGGCAGCACCAGAAACAGATACAGGCTGGCGAACAGCACCGACATGGCGGTCCAGAAAAAGAACCGGTAGATCTGCGGCGCCGGGTCGTCCATCGAAGCGAAGAAGCTGCAGGCGACGGCGGCCAGGATCACGGCGCTGCCGCCATCGGTCCAGCCCAGCAGGATCCACAGCACCGAGGCGACGATGATCGCGGTCACGGTGGAAAACGCCGAGTAGAACATCAGCCCACGGTCGAGAAATGGCGTGAGCCGGCCCAGGCGCCAGTGGCGGTAGACGGCGCGCCAGGTGTCCTGGCTTTCGCACTGAATGGCGGCTTGCAGGCTGCGACAGTCTTGCCACAGGTCGACCCATTCGCCGAGGCGGTACAGGGCGTTGGAGAACAGCAACGTGTGGCGGTCATCCAGCGCTTCGCCCTGGGGTTGGGCGGCGTCGATCTGGTCACGCAGCACACGCCAGCGTTCCAGGGGCGCTTGTTCAGTGGTGCTTTGCAGCCAGGCGTTGGCTTCCTCCAGCAACGGTTTGAGCCGGTCGAGAAACTCCGGTGCGCGATGCTCGATGGCGTACACCGCGTCATCCAGCGCGTCGATTACCGGCAGCAGATGAATCATGCGCCCGCGCAGTTCTTTGGTGTTGCGCACCGTTTGCGGCCGCGCGCCTTCGTGGGGCAACTGGCCGATCATCAACTCAAGGGTGTTGAAGGTGGCAACCATGCCGCCGCGCAGGTTGCTGACCGCTTCAGGGTCAATCTGGCGGGTGAGGAAGCGTTGGCTATAGACCTGAGCATCGCTGAACCACTTGGCCACCGAGCCATCGAACACCGGCATCAGGCGCCGTGGCCAGAACATTGCGCCCACCACCGCTGCGACCGCGATGCCAAGGAAGATTTCTTCGGTACGCGCTTCAGCCACGTCCCACACCGCCAGGGGGTTATCCACCACTGGCAGGGCGATCAGCGGCAAGGTATAGCCGGCCAGCATCAGGGCGTAATTATTGGCCGTGCGCAGGTGCATGGAGAGGAACAGCAAGGTGCCCGTCCATAACGCGATCACCACCACCAACAGGTAAGGCGACTGCACGAACATCGGCACAAACAGCACCGCCGCCGCTGCCCCCATAAAGGTGCCAATGGCGCGGTACAAAGCCTTGGAACTGGTGGGCCCGACAAACGGGCTGGAGACGATATACACGGTAGCCATCGCCCAGTACGGACGCGGCATTTGCATCAGCATGGCGATGTACAGCGCAATCATCGACGCGGCGAACGTGCGGACCCCGTAGAACCAGTCGCGGGCGGGCGGGAAGCCGGTAAAAAATCCGTTCAAGGCGCCACAGCCTCGGCCGCTTCGAAGGCGCGCAGCACGCGCAGTGCGGCTTCCAGGTCGGTGGGCGCGATATCCACAAGGACTTCCTTGCGCAGGCGAACCAGTTGGGCTTCTACCGCGTGCACCAGTTCACGGCCGCGCTCGGTGAGGCTCAGGGCCTTGGCGCGGCGGTCGTGGATGTCTTCGGTGCGGCATACGTAGCCGTCGCCGCACAGCCGATCGAGCAGGCGCACCAATGACGGGCTTTCCAT
The DNA here is from genome assembly GCF_020790195.1 of Pseudomonas sp. HN8-3. Lineage (NCBI taxonomy): Bacteria > Pseudomonadati > Pseudomonadota > Gammaproteobacteria > Pseudomonadales > Pseudomonadaceae > Pseudomonas > Pseudomonas sp. HN8-3. The sequence goes on along the minus strand of NZ_CP086206.1, from coordinate 167,933 downwards.
ACCGGAGGCCTGGGCTACTTTGACCTGGTGCACACCGTCACCCAAGCGACCGATCATCAACAACGGCACGGCGCAGGCTTCGGAGATGCCATAGCTGACCAGCGTGGTCTGGCAGATTTTGCGCCAGTTACGGGCGCCCACCACCATGCTGCTGCTCAGGTTCATCTGAAGTTGTTCGAGGGATTGGGACACTGGATAGTTCGCATACAGTTAGTTTGCTAACTATTAATATGGTGGAGGGAGGAAGAGCCGTCAAGTTTTGAAACAATTTCTCGATGGATGGAGCGATTCAGCGGCCACACCGCCGGGCGAATGTGGGAGGGGGCTTGCTCCCGATGGCGAGGGGTCAGCCACTGATGCATTTACTGACACGCCCTCATCGGGAGCAAGCCCCCTCCCACATTTGGATCAGCGTCGAATGCCCGGGCTATTTTTCAGCCTGACCATCGAGGCGACGCTGGATCTCGCCCAGCATGTCCAGGCCATCGCGCAGTGAAACCAATGCGGCAGTGACCAAGTGATGGAGGTTTGGGTTGTCGCTTGTTGAGACGAGGGTCTCCAAAAGCTCAGTGCCGATACGTATGCGGCTTCGCGCCGTTTCGTGGAGCAGGTGCGATGGGGCAAAGGTGTTGAAAGCCAGGACGGGAACGCCGGTGGGGTTGGTTTGAAGCGGCTTGTATTGGTCCATCGATAAACCTCACAGATAAGGATTTGAACCACCTTCTCCCGTCGCCAAACGAATAAGGGTGGCAGCTGTACGCAGGTTGGCGAACCGGTTATCTGTGAAACCCGGCAGATCCGAAGATCTCCCGCGCACAGCCGCCATAGAACCCAATGCCTTCATCCAAGGAAAAACGCACGGGGTAGGAACGCTGTAACGCGTCACAGAATTTCGGATCGCCAAATCCGATCGCCGATGTGCGGCGACGGGGCGAGCTATAGGGGGGATGGTTGAGGCTGTGCAACCAACATATTGATCTCTACCGTCAGTCATCTCAGCTTTTTCCAAACGCCATTCGGTAATGACGATGTATATACTTTGTGCATACCATTGCGGAGGAATCGCTGATGTCCAAATTAGCCGTTTTTACAATGAAGCTTGAACCAGAGCTTCGCGACCAGTTCATGGCTGAATGCGAAGCCTCCCATCGTCCTGCATCGCAAATCGTACGCGAAATGATGCGTGAATTCGTTCAGGCCCAGCAGCACTCGCGAGAGTACGATGAGTTTTTGCAACGCAAAGTTGATGCTTCTCGTGCATCCATTCGCGCAGGCCGAGAGGTTTCCAATGAAGATTTGGAAGCTGAATTCGCAGCCAGGCGCGCTCAAGTAGATAGTCAGGGATGAGGGTCGCGTGGACGCCCGAGACAGGGCAGGATCGTAGAGATATCTGGGATTTTCTGTTTGAGAAAAATCCACAAGCCGCAGCCGACATGGACCGGCGCTTCAGCATGGCAGCACTTGGATTAGCACATAACCCCGAAATTGGCCCAATAGGCCGGATTGCGGGAACACGCGAAATCATTCCGCACCCGAGCTACCGCCTTGTTTATCAAGTTGAGCCCGAAGTAGTGAGGATTGTGGCTCTGGTGCATACAGCTCGCCACTGGCCACCAGAAAGTTACATCCCACATTGATGCCTCAGATCGGCGAGGGCTGATTGCCACATTCCTCAATCACCCGCCCCACCTCCTCCTCAATAAACCCAAACACCTCCTCCGCCACGCTGTACTGAAACTGTTTGCGCCGATGCTTGGAAAGCTTGCCCTCGTTATCCAGGCACATCATCACCAGCTTCGACAAATCACTGCCACGCACGTCGTAGCGTTGATTCACGGCCTTGATCACGCGGTCGTAGCGGTCGAGGAATTCGGTTTCTTCGCGCAGTTCGACTTCCAGTGCGCGGCGGGCCATTTGCAGGGTGAATTCGACGCAGCGGGTGGCGTCCCAGTAGCGGTAGATCGAGGGGTGGCCGATGAAGTCGAACGCCATGTGGTCGCCGTCCAGCCAAGTAACGTTCCAGAATTCCCGCGTCGGCTGGGAGAAGGTCTTGAGCGCCTCCAGATAGGCTTGTTCCTCGTGCTTCATGGCGACGGAGACTGGTAGCAACAAGCCATTTCCCAGTGCGCCGTAATGACAAAGCGTCTGGTGGATCAGGAAGCGAGACAGGCGGCCATTACCGTCCATGAACGGGTGCAGGAACACGAAGCCGAAGGCGGTGACGGCCGCCGCGACCAAGGGATCGACGTCGCGCACGGGCTGGTTGGCGAAGGCCATCAGCTCTTCCATCAGTTCCTGGCAAAGCTCTGGTGCTGGCGGCACGTAGCTCACACCGGCGCCGCCGCGCAGGCCGTTGTGCAGATGATTTTGTTCGTGGCGAAACGCAACGGCTTTGTCGAAGGGATTGGAGACGGTGCTGTTTTGCAGTTCGACCAAGTAGTCTTCGGTGAGCAAACGGCCTTCATGGGACTGGCGCAGTAGTTGGACGAAACGGCGGGATTTTTCTTCGCTGGGTTGTTCTTTTTCGATGGCAAATGAATCGCGGGTTTCGTGCAGGTACGCCCACTGGATGGCGCGGTCCATCATTTCGGGTGGGAGGCTGGCCATGAAGGATTTGGCACGGCCCAGGACATCGAGGCTCATCAAGGCATCAATTTCCTGCGTACGCTCAACAGTCGCACAGTAGGCCAAAGAACCCAAACCGTTGAAGTCGATCCGCCAGCGGGAATTTCGCGTAGAAGGCCCGGTTACGTAGCGTTGCGGATCAAACAGAGGGGAAACGCGGCTGTTGATTGGCTTGCTGTAGTCCAACCGTTGGAGGGTCAGGCCCTCCCATAAATAACAGGCTTTGCGGATGAATACGCCGTTGGGTGCTTTATCCAGCTCTTGCAGCAGTTGGTCCGCGCTGACCGCTTCAAGTGCCTGGGCAAGGATGCCGAGGTTGATGCCTTCGTGTTTGAGGGCAAAGAGAATATGGTCGAGCACTGAATCAGCAGCAGGCGCCACTCCATGGGGAACGGCCAGGCAATCGCCAATCATCGAGATCCGCGTGACAGGCTTGATCATTGCGGTACGGGCAGGCGCAATGGCTTTCAGCCCGAGGGTCTGATGGAGATGGGCATAACCGACCAAAGACATGCGTAACCTCAGAAAAAGCTCACTGAAGCGATTAAAGCCCAGATTTTTTCAAGCCTCACCAGATTTTTTCAAGTTTCAGCGTAACGGCTAAGTTTTTTACACCCCTCGCCCACCGCGCAACATCAAGTTCAGTTCATCCACCACCTCCGCCCAATCCGCATCTTCGAGAATCTCCTCACGCAAAAACGCTTTTTGGCTGGCCGTCCAGAAAAACGCATCCGCCAGTTCCAATTCGGGCTTGAGCGGCGAATGAGTGGCTACAAATTTTTCAATACTGACCGGGTCATCGTCCAGCCCAAGCTGTTTGAACAACGACGGCAAGCTATGCACTGGCGATTCCATGATGAGCTCCTGATAGAGAAGGGTTAATCGAGTCTAGCGGCAACCCTCAGGTTGCGGCGCCGGCACCTTGCACAGCACGAACAGACGCGCCCGTGCGCCACCGCCGTCCTGGCGACTGAGCTCGCGCCAACCTTCGGGGAGCGGGGCGAAGTCGTCCGGTGCTTCATTGCTGCTGATCAGCCATACGCGCCGGGTATTGGCCGGTAATGCCGATAAAGAATCCAGATAGATGCGCCCGCCATCCTGATCTACCAGGGTGCCGAAGCCGTAGGCATTTGGCCGGGTCGACGTGCCGTCGGGTTTGGGCGGGGTGTAGAGCTGCAACTGGGCGTCAGTTTCGTCGTAGTACCCGTAGCTCAGATACCACAGCATGTCGCTGAGGACGATGCGGTCGTCTTCCTGGTAATTGCGATTGACGAACTCCACCGGCACGTTGAATTGGTCGTGCTCATCCACCTCGAAGTTGTTCTTCAGGCCCAGCAGTTCCATGCCCACAAACAGCACCCACAGCGCTGCGCCCAGCCATGACAAGCGTGACGGCAAGCGGTCGATGGCAAGCGCCAGGACGATCGGCAAACCCAGGGCATACACCGTAAGGTAGCGCTCGATAAAGACCGGCGAGATAAACGACACGCCATACACCAACAGCAACGGCAACAAGAAAAACAACGCCGGCAAACGAGCTCCCGGGTGGCGCCAGGCCGTCATCCACACCACCGCAATCAGCAGCAGCGGAAATATCCAGAACAGCGGCGTCCACAAATCATCGCCGGCATCCTGCAACACGAACTGCCAGATCATCGAGGGCACAGACAGCAGGTTGACCGGCTCTTCCCAGCCGATGTCGCCGCCCACCTTGAGCTGGTCGACATGCTGCACCAGGTCCAACAGGTTCGGCAGCCAAGGCAGGTACAACAACACGATCACCACGTTGGCCGCCCACCATGCAGGCCGCGTTATCAAACGTTGGTCTGGCGCCTGCATCCCCAGATAAGCCCAATGCACCAGCACGCACAGCGCGGTGAAGTAATGCGTGTAGAAACCGGCACTCATCAACAGCACATACGCGGCCAAATAGCGCGTGCGTTCGGGCTGACGCATCCAGTACACCAGCGCCAGCGTGGCGCCCAGCAGCCACACGCCCAGCAGCGAATACATGCGCACTTCCTGGCTGTAGCGCACCGCCGTCGGCAACAGCGCCAGCAGGATGCCCGCCAGCACCGCCGCGCGCCGAGTAGACAGTTGCCGCGTCAGCCAGATGCCCAAGCCAACCACGGCTACGCCCGGCAGCGCGCTCATGCTGCGAATGGACCCGATGCTGTCGCCGAACACTTCGATCCAGCCGCGCAGCAGGAAGAAATACAGCGGCGGATGCACATCATGAGCCGCGTGAAACCACAGGTCGGCCACGGCGTATTCACTGAGCAACAGGCTCGACCCTTCATCGCCCCAGATTGCCGCCGAGGTGAGGTGGTAAAACCGCAGGGCCATGGCCAGCGCCAGGATCGGTACCCACCAGAGACGGCTGAGTCGACCAGCACCTTGCCAGGTCAGGCGCTGCAAGGCTGGCAGCGCTCCGGCTTTTTCGTTTTGCTCAACCACAGACCGACGCACTTCAATACCCCTGGCATTAGCTCGCTTGCCTGAGCGCAAACACCGCCACTCTAGGACAAAAGCCCAGGCTTCGCCGCTGGAATCGGACAAATCGGTATTTTGCGTAGGACCTCACCGAAGCACAGCTCAGAACAGGCTATTATTGGAGCCCTCCAAGGACTCAGGATCAAGGACACGTCATGCGCATCGGTTTTTTGTCACCTCTGGCACTGGCTCTGCTGGCCGGTATTTCCCTACAGGCTCAGGCCAGCTCCGACGATTCATGCTACCCCGACTGGCGTGTCTCGCGTGACAGCCTCGAACCTTGCAGCAACCAGCCCTTTCTCAGCCCGGGCAACGACAGCCGGGTCAACCTGCGCCTGTTGCTGGCCGACAAAAAAGCCGCGCCGCTGACGCCCAATGCCTTGGGCGAAGACGATTTGGCCCAGGGTTTCGGCCCGGTGCCGTTTCCGGTGTATCGCCTGGTGCCGGTGCCGGCCGCGAATGATGAGCCCGATAACAAAGCGGACGATTCACGCACGGCCGAACTCGACACCCTGCTCCAACCGCTGGGCATCAAGCGCGAGGAATACAAGACTGCCGGTGAAGCGTTCCTGAATGGCGAAGGCAGCCGCTGCCGCAGCAACAGCGATGACAGCGCCACGGCGTTTATCAGTCAGGTGATCAAAGCCGATATGCCGCCAGCCGAGCGCGACATGCTGGTGAAAGCGCGGTTGCAGTTGCTGACCACCTGTGACTTCACAGGCCAGGTGGTGGACGCGCAGTTGACGCCCTCGGCCAATGCCCAGCTGTTTCGCACCTACCTGCAGGCCGCCGCCGATTTCTACGGCGGTCGCTTCGTTTACGCCGAGCGCGGTTTCGCCGCCGCCGCGACCAGCGATCTGCCTTGGCTGAAAGAGACCGCGCTGTACATGACCGCACGTACCTCGTTGAACCGGGCCCAGGCCGAGGCCTTCGATGAGTACGGTATGCCGCAACGCGAGCATGTGGATAAGTCTGCCTTGAGCGACGCTGAAGAAGGCTTTCTCGGTTACCTGAAACATTATCCACAAGGCGATTACGTTGCGTCCGCCCGTGGCCTGTTGCGCCGCGTGCATTGGCTGGCGAACGACGACGCCAAGCTCGCCGAAGACTTCACCTGGCAATTCACCGAGGCCACTGACGCCCAGCGTAACGTGAGCGTCGACGAGTTGGTCGAAGAAGCCGACCTCAAGTTGCTCATGGTCGGCAACAACTCGGCAAACAGCCCGATGCTGCAAGTGGTCATCGACCTGATGGCGATGCGCGCCCATACGCCGCCGCTGTTGAGCCGCGAAAACCTCGACAAGCAAAAGAGCACATTCGCCAACGAACCGGCGTTGTTCGACTACCTGCAAGCGGCGTATGCCCTGTACGTTGAGCATCAACCTGATGCTGCCCTCAAGCATCTGCCTGCGGATATGCCGTCGAACCTCGACTACTTTGCCTTCAGCCAGCAGACCTTGCGCGCCTTGGCACTGGAGGCCAAGCAAGATTGGAAGGGCGCCGAGAGCCTGTGGCTGCAAATGCTACCGCTGGCCAAGCAACCGCTGCAACGCGATCAACTGGAGCTGGCCCTGGCGATGAACTATGAACGCAGCGGCCAACTGGCCAAGGTGTTCGCAACCGATTCGCCGATCAGCGCCAAGCAAGTGCGCTACATCCTGCTGCGCAACGTCGCCGGGCCCGACCTGCTGCGCCAGCAGATCGCCAACGCCAGCGACCCGACCGAACGCCAGAGCGCGCAATTCGTGCTGCTCTACAAAGACCTGCTGCACCGCCAGTTCGCGACCTTTGCCGATGACCTCAAGCAGGCCTCGCTCTCTGATGACAAGCTCGGCACCAGCCTGGGCTACACCTACACCAGCGGCCAGACCTTGAAGCTGTTCCAGTGGAACGGTGACAAAGCCGAATCGGGCTACGCTTGCCCAAGCATCGCGCAAACCGCCGCGACCTTGCAGGATGAGGCCAAAAACCCCCACGCCTTGAACTGCTTCGGTGAGTTCATCCTGCGCAACGGCCTGGACGGCATGCCACTGGAACAACCCCGCGCCGCCGGCAGCCTGGGCAGCACCGCCTCGCAGTTCAAAGGTGAAACCTTCTCGCGGCTGGACGGCTACAAACAGGTGATCGCCAACGCCAAAGCACCGAAAACCGACAAGGCGTACGCGTTGTTCCGCGCCATCAACTGCTACGCGCCGGCCGGTTACAACAGCTGCGGGGGTGAAGACGTTGCGCCAGCGGTGCGCAAAGCCTGGTTCCGCCAACTCAAGACCGGTTTTGCCGATACCCAGTGGGGCAAGTCGCTGCAGTACTACTGGTGAAGTCGCTGTGGCTGGGCTTGTTGTTGCTGGCAAGCCCGGCTTTTGGCGCCGTCGACGCCCGCGACTATGACGCTTTCTGGCTGTGGAGTGGTGTCACGCCGCAGCCTGTGATCAAGCAGGCAAAAACCCTGTACATCCTGCAAGGCCAGATCAACTCCACCCGCCGCGCCCCCCAGCGCGGCGTGCAATTGATCGCCCAAGGCATCAGCGTGCCACGCATTAGCCAAGGCGAAATCTGGGTGGTCTATCGCGCCCACACCTTGCACTGGCCGGAACAGGTCTACACCCAACTGCTCGGCCAGGTGCAACGCTGGCGCGACGCGGGTAACCCTGTGATCGGCATCCAGATCGACTTCGACGCCCGCACCCAGTACCTGCACGAATACGCTGATTTTCTGCGCGACCTGCGCCGGCGTCTGCCTGCCGACCTGCGGTTAAGCATCACCGGCCTGATGGACTGGAGCAGCAACGCCAACCCGGCCGCCATCGCCCAGCTCAAAGGCGTGGTGGACGAAGTGGTGGTGCAGACGTATCAAGGGCGGCACAGCATCCCGGATTACGCGGCGTACCTGCCACGGATGAACCGAATGGGAGTTCCGTTCAAGATCGGTTTGATTCAAGGCGGCGAGTGGGAGGCGCCAGGGTATTTGCAAGGGAATGAGTGGTTTCGGGGGTATGTGGTGTTTTTGCAGAACCCTTGAATCTTCCAAACATGGAAAAAAACCGTCTATCAAACCGGTTTTTTTGCGTGTGGCCTTAGCAACTTGAATGATATAAGTTGCCCTTACTGCCTTAAGGGGTGATATATCATGCATGAAACAGGCAAGCCATACCCCCACAAAGGGTATATCTCAGAGAGAAGCGCTGAACTGATGAGAGGTATCGGGAACGGTATCGAAATAGCCCGTATTCGTCGCCGTTTGAAAATCTCGACCATATGCAGCCGGGCGGGCATTACACGACAGACGTATCAGCGGCTGAGACAGGGAGAAGCAGGCGTATCCCTCGGCGTGCTGATGAATGTGCTTAGCGCGATGGACCTGGAAGAAGGTATGGCGAGCATTGCGTCACCAGAACTTGACCAGGTTGGGATTACCATGAGCCTCGCCCGTGAGCCCGACCGAATTCGCACAGAAGGGGAACCTGATGTCTTGGAAGCCGATTGGTAACGCATTCGTTTTTTCAGCTCACTCAGTCGGTGATCCGGTCCCTGTTGGTGAGGTGGCCATGCACGCAAGCGGATTCGTTTTTCGCTACGCCAACAGCTGGCTTGCGCGCCCCAACGCATTTGCGATTGACCCGCTTAGCCTGCCACTGACCCCTAACCAGTATTCCTCGACACGCATGTTTGGTGTGCTCGACGACGCAACGCCCGACAATTGGGGTCGGCGTGTTCTACTGGCGACCCACAAACAGCATCCACAAAACGAAGTTGAATGGCTCCTTGCTTCGCGGGGTGCGGGAGTGGGCTGCCTGCTGTTCAGTGCGTCAAGAAATCTGCTGCCGACTCTGCACCAACCTCCGCGATTTGAAGACCTTGAGAAAATCATGGTGGGCCTTGATCAGGTCGAAAAAGGTAATGTCGACCTGCCTGCGGAAATCGCACGACTATTCGAATTCGGCAGTTCCATGGGCGGCGCCAGGCCGAAGGTCACCGTGACTCACGAAGGTAAGGAATGGATTGCTAAATTCGGCCGTAGCGACGATGTTTTCGATCAATCACGTGCTGAATTCGCCAGCCTTCAAATGGCGGATGCGGCAGGTCTACCCGCAGCCGGGCACAAGTTGGTAGAGGTCGCCGGCAAACCGGTTTTGATGGTCGAACGTTTTGACCGGCATGAGGGGGCTGGGCGCGAGCACTATGTCAGCTGCAATTCGTTGATCAGCACTGAGAAGCCGCGAATGCGCGTTGACGCGGTTGAGAGTGCCGTTTCCTATTCCAGGATCGCCGACGTGTTGAAGAAGGTCTGCGACGATGCCACCTTTGACATGCGTGAGCTTTACAAGCGTATGGCCTTCAATGTGCTGATCGGCAATAGCGACGACCACCTGAAACAAACCGGGCTTCTGCTGACCAGCGCCTCGGGCTATTCCCTTGCGCCAGTATTTGACGTGTTGCCCCACCCCACGCAACTAGGCTTGCAGGCGTTGATCATCGGGAATGAGGGCAGGGTATCGTCTGTCAGCAATTTGCTGAGTACGCCTGAACGCTTTGGGTTGGGGGCGGATGAAGCAAGGTCCATCGTCACGGATATGTATGCCGTCGTGCGAGAAGCCTCCGGCTTTTTCGAAGCGGCAGGCTGTAGCGGTGCCGATGTGCGCATGCTTTCCAATGTGTGTACCCGGTTTGCAGCAGACCTCGCTTAGGATCAAGGATCTCGGGCTGCAACAAAGCGCACCCTCATTACTGAGCGACTGGCAACGGATACACCGACTCCCACCCTCCTCCCAGCGCCTTGTACAACCCGACCATGGCCAATGACACGCCGGTGGAGCTTTCCACCCACTGCTCTTGAGTTGCGAGCAATGCGCTTTGCACGGTGAGTACATTGACGAAATCCGCCACACCTTCGACGTACTGGTGTTGCGCGGTGGTCAGCGCGATCTGGTTCTGGCGCACCGCTTCGGCCAGGCTGTCGCGACGCAATTGGCTGGCGTTGTAGCGGGTCAGTTGGTCGTCGATTTCATGCCAGGCGCGCAGCACGGTTTGCTGGTAGGCAAGGGCCGCTTCCTGTTGCTGGGCTTCGCGCAAATCCACCATGCCTTGCAGGCGCCCACCGTTGAACAGTGGCAGGCTTAATCGCGGGCCGAGGGCAAATGCGCGGGAGCCCCAGGAGCCGAAGTCCGACAGTTGCATGGCTTGGGAGCCGAGGCTGCCGGACAGGGTGATGCGCGGGTAAAAGTCGCCCTTGGCCACGCCGATGCTGGCAGTGGCGGCGTGCAAGCGCGCTTCTGCCTGGCGGATGTCGGGACGGCGTTCGGCCAGCTCCGAGGGCAGGCCAATGGCGACCTGACGCTGGGTTTGCGGCACGGCGGCGTCCTTGGACAGCTGCGCGTGCAAGGCCTGGGGCGGTTCGCCCATCAGCAGGCTCAGGGCGTTGATCAGTTGGTCCTGGCGTTGCTGCAAATCCGGCAGACGCGCTTCGATGGCCGCGACCTGGGCGGCGGCTTCGGCCACGTCGAGGTCGGTCGCTACGCCATCAGCCAGACGCAGTTGCGAGAACTTGAGGCTTTGGCGGGCGACGTCGAGGTTTTGCTCGGTGACGGCGCGGGTATTTTGTACGCCGCGCAGTTGGATATAGTCCTGGGCGGTCTCGGCCAACACCGACAACAGCACGGCACGACGGTCGTTTTCGGCGACTTCCAGCGTGGCGTCGGCTGCTTCGGTTTCACGCTTGACCCGGCCCCAGAAATCCAGCTCCCAAGAGGCCGAGAAGCCCATGTCCCATTGGTTGAAGGCCGAACGGCCGTTCTCGCCGGAAGGGTCGTTCAAGCCTTTGCCACTGTTACGTTTGCGCTGGTAGCCGCCACCCGCATCGACATTGGGGTAACGCTCGGCGGTGGTCACCTGGCGTACGGCGCGGCTCTGTTGCAGGCGGCTGCTGGCCAGTTTCAAGTCGAGGTTATCGCTGAGGGCCCGGCGTGTCAGGGCGGAAAGCTGCGCGTCGTGGAACACGTCCCACCAGCGCTCCTGCAAGGGATCGCTAACGGCACGGCTGGCAGCTTGTCGGCCCTGGGGTTCGCTCCACTGATTGATCTGCGGGCTCTCGGGCCGCTGGAAGTCGGGACCGACCGTGCAGGCACTCAGGCTGATCAGGCTTAAGGTGAGCCAGGCGACGTGTTTCATTGCTGGGCCACCTCACGCTGTTGCGCGACCGGCCGCGTATCGACGCTGGCTTCCACCGACATGCCGACGCGCAGGCGCTCGGTCAATGGCTGGTTCGGCTCAAGCACGATCTTCACCGGAATACGCTGCACCACCTTGGTGAAGTTGCCGGTGGCGTTGTCCGGTTTGACCGAGGCAAAGGTCACCCCCGTGGCCGGCGCCAGGCTTTCCAGATGGCCTTTGAGCAGTTCGCCGTCAAGGCTGTCGACGCTGACCTGCACCGCTTGCCCCGCGTGCATATGCGACAGTTGCGTCTCCTGGAAGTTGGCTACCACATAGGCCTCGGCCAGCGGCACGACCGCGAGGATCTTGCTGCCCGGGGTCACATAGGCGCCGACCCGCACCGCTCGCTCGCCGACCATGCCATCGACCGGCGCGACAATGCGCGTGTAGGACAACTGATAACTGGCCATTTCCAACGCCGCCTGGGCGCGCTTGAGCCCACCTTCGGCGGCGTCACGCTGGGCGGTGAGGATTTCCACCTGCTTGCGTTCGGCGGCCAGCACTGCGGTGGATTTGGCCAGGCGTGCGGTGGCCTGGTCGATACGGGTCTTGGCTTGTTGGGCGTTCTGCACGGTACCTGCGCCGACGCCAGCGAGGTGGTTGTAGCGGTTCAGTTCGTGTTCGGCGAAGGCGACTTCGGCGCGATCCGCCGCGACAGTGGCCTGGGCCTGGGCGATCACCGAGCTCTGGCGCTCCAGGGTCGCGCTGGCGTTTTTCAACTGGGCCTGGGCGACCAAGGTGTCGGCATCGGCGGCCTGGGCGGCGGCGCGAAAGTCGCGGTCGTCGATCAAAGCCAACAGTTGGCCGGCCTTGACGCGCTGGTTGTCTTCTACCAGCACTTCCTTGATGAAGCCCGCCACCCGCGGCGCCACCAGGGTGAAGTCGGCGGCGACGAAGGCGTCGTTGGTGGTCTGGTGCTTGCTGCCCAGTACGCCCGGCGCAACCAGATAAACCAGTACGCCAACGGCAAATACAGCAATAACGGAGACGGCAATTTTGTCTTTGCGTTTCATGGAAAGTCCTTGTGGTCAGGCCGGAGCGCGAGGCGGATAGATCCGCGTGGGCATCCAGAAAATCAGCAGGATCAACGCCACCGCGACACCGGCCATGACGACGTAAAGATCCGAAGAGGTCAGCACCACGGTCTGCTCGTGCAAGCGGTGGGCGAGGCCCGGAGCCTCAGTGTCGGCCAGGGGCGAATTGCCCAGGCGGTCCACCAACATGGTTGAATGGAAATGCCCGCGCTGGGTGGTCAATGTATCCAGCACCGCAGTGGCGATCACAGCGGCCAGGCCCTTGACGGTATTGAACCAGGCCGAAGCGAACGGCCCTTCGATGGGTTGAATACTGCCGGTGGACAACATCAGCAGTGGCAACACGGCCATCGGCTGGCCGAAAATCTGCAACAGGTACCAGCCATAAAAATCGTCGCGGATCCACGCCGAAGTCAGGTGCGAACTGCCGATGCAGCACAGCACCAACATGCCAAGGCCAATCCCCAGCACCCAGCGGCAATCGACCCAGCGCAGGTTGCACAGCGCCGCCACCAACGGCAACGCGATCAATTGCGGCAACGCCATCAGCAGCATCACCGGCGCAGTTTGCAACGGCCGGTACCCCTGGACCTGGGCAAGGAAACTGGAGGGGATGATGATCACCGAGGTCAGCACCATCAGCACGCCTGCCAGCACGATCAGGGCGAAGGCCAGGTTGCGCAGGCCGAGCATCTGCAATTTGAAGAAGGGTATTGGCTGCGACCATTCGTTGAGCATGAACAACACCAGCAACACGGTGCCACCACTCAGCAGAAAGGTGATCAGGCCCGACTCGAACCAATCCAGGCGATTGCCCTGCAACAGCCCGATCACCAACATGCAGATCGCCGGAAAGCCCAGCAGCAGGCCGCGCCAGTTGAACTGTTTGAAACGCTCCAGGCGCAGCGGGTCCTGCGGTATGCCATAGGCCACGGCGACCATCGCCAGCAGGCACGGCCCGACGATTTGCCAGAACGCCCACTGCCAGCCGACGTATTCGGTCCACAACGCCGCCAGCGGAGTACCCAGGCTCGGGCCGAAGGTGGCGGTCAGGGCGTAGCCGGCCAGGCCATACAGCTTGACGTTGGCCGGCAGAAAACGCAGTGCCACGGTCATCAGCATCGGGGGCAGCGCGCCACCGGCCAGGCCTTGCACGGTACGCAGCAGCAGCAGGCTTTCGTAGTTGGGTGCGAACGGGCAGAGAATGCCCAACACGGTGAACAAGCCGATGGCGCACAGCGTGAAACGGCGCAGGGAAAACGTCACCGAACACCACGGCGCAAAGGCCATGGCCGCCACGGAAGTGGCCGTGTAGGCGGCGACCAGCCAGGTGCCTTCATCAAAGCCGATGTACAGCGCACCGCGGATATCGGCAAGCGCCACCTTGGTGACCATCTCGTTGAGACCGGACACCAGCACCGCCAACAACACGCCGACCAGGCCGATGATGATGCGCGGGCCGAACACGGGCGGGGCCGGGGCAACAGGTTTGGCTGCGGCCTGAAAAGCGGGGGCAGCGAGGGATGTCATGAACAGGTAACTCGGAATGAGAAATACCTGAGCAGTTTAATCAGGCTATAGCATGACAAAAAGTTACTTATCGGAAGTTTATAAGTGCGCCAGGCGCAATCCATAGGTGGGAGGGGGCTTGCTCCCGATGGCGGTATGACAGCCACCTGATGTGAAGCTGATACACCTCTATCGGGAGCAAGCCCCCTCCCACATTTGATTGTGCATGGCTTGAGGTTTTTAGTTGGGTTGGGCTTCCAGCCAGGTGGCGTGGCAACTCTCGCGCATGGTTTCACGCAGCCATTTGTGCGCGGGGTCTTTGTCGAAGCGCGGGTGCCAGGATTGGGCCAATACCAGGGTCGGCAAGGAGATCGGCAGCGGGAATGCACGCAATGGCAAGTTCAGGCGTTTGGCGCTCAGGAGCGCTTCCTTGGGCACCGGCATGATCAGGTCGGATTCCGGCAACATGAACATGGCACCGTGGAAGCCCGGCGCGATCATCGCCACGCGGCGCTCCAGGCCCTGCTCGTTCAGCGCGGTGTCGATCGGCCCGCGGGCGATGCCGCGGCGCGAGATGCTGATATGGGAATAGCTGGCAAAGCGTGCGGCGGTGATCTCTTCGTCGAACAGTGGGTGATCTTGTCGCGCCAGGCCGACGAAGGTGGTGGAGAACAGGTTCTGCACCTTCACTTCGGGGCTGACCGGCATGGTGTTGCTCACACGCAGATCCAGGCGCCCTTCGCGCAGAGCTTCGTCGTCGGTGTCGCCTTCAGGCACAAAGCGCAGCTCGCACAGCGGGGCCACACGCTCCATGGTGTCGAACAAGCGACCGCCATATACGCCAATAAAAAAGTCATTGGCGCGTACGCTGAAACGGCGGCGCAAGGTACTCAAATCGACTTGATCCGCCGAGCGAAACAGCAACGCCGCCTGCTCCACCACGTTGCGTACCTGGCCTTGCAGCTCAAGCGCCTTGGGCGTCGGCACCAGGCCGCGACCGGCACGTACCAGGATCGGGTCACCGACAGCTTCACGGATACGCGTGAGGGTACGGCTCATGGCCGCCGGGCTGAGGCTCATCCGCCGTGCGGCGCCGACCACACTGCCCTCATCGAGCAACGCGTCGAGGGCGACCAGCAGGTTCATGTCTGGTAATTGCATGCCAAGCACTCGTGATCTGTGGGGAGTGAACTGGGCGCAATCGTAGCAGGCTTTACCGGTTCAGAAAGGCGCATCGCCCTGGATGGTGGTGCGGTACAACTTGCGGCGCAGGTGGCTTGGGCAACCGGCGGCCAGGTGGATCAGCGAGCGGTTGTCCCAGAACACCAGGTCGTGGGGCTGCCACTGGTGGCGGTAGATGTTTTCCGGCAGCACGCTGTGGGCATAGAGCTGGGCCAGCAAGTCACGGCTTTCGTCATCGGGCAGGCCGACGATACGGGTGGTGAAGCCTTCGCTGACGAACAACGCCTGGCGGCCGTTTTCAGGGTGGGTGCGCACGACGGGGTGCACCACTTCGGCGACCTGGGCGAGTTGTTCAGGGGTGAGGGTCGGGCGCCAGTTGCCTTCGAATTTGGTCTCGCTGTAGCGCGCCGTGTAGGAGTGCGCAGCACTGCGGCCTGCAACGGCTTTGCGCAGGTGCTCGGGCAGTTGCTCCCAGGCTTTGTGCATATCGGCGAACAGGGTGTCACCGCCTTCGGCAGGCAGTTCCTGAGCGTGCAGCATCGAGCCGAGGCTGGGCAGTTCCTTGTACGACAGGTCCGAGTGCCAGAACTTGCCCGCGTCCCCCAGGCCGATGGATTGGCCGTTCTCGATGATGTTGGAGACGATCAGGATTTCCGGGTGATTGGCCAGCAGGAATTGTTTGAGCACGTGGATCTGCAGCACACCGAAACGGCGGCTGAAAGCGATCTGTTGTTCGGGGGTGATGCGTTGGTCGCGGAACACCACGACGTGGTGGTCCAGATGTGCGCGGTGGATACGGGCAAAGTCCTGGTCATTGACCGGGCGGGATAAGTCCAGGCCGATGATCTCGGCGCCTACACTGCCGGGGAAGGGCCGGACATCGAAGGTTTGGGCAGTGGTGGGGGCAGCAGCGGTGGCGGACATTGGTTTCACTCCCGGCGGACAGGGGAGTGAATTTATAGGTATAAGAATGGAAGTTTAAATACTGTTAGGGCATATCGATATGGCGTTTGGTTTGAGGTGCTGGGGGATGCTGAGGGCCTCATCGGGGGCAAGCCCCCTCCCACATTTTGATTTGTGAACACATTCAAATGTGGGAGCTGGCTTGCCTGCGATGAGGTCGGTACAGGCGCTGAAGATCAACGCTCGTGCAACGCCTCGGCCCGCGCCTTGATGATCGGTTTGAGCAGGTAGCTGAGGATGCTTTTCTTGCCGGTGATGATGTCCACCGAGGCAACCATGCCCGGGATGATCAGCAACGGCTTCTCATCGGTGCCCAAGTGGCTGCGGTCGGTACGCAGGGTGATCATGTAGTAAGTGGTTTTCTTGTCTTCATCGGTGATGGTGTCGGCACCGATGCGTTCGAGCTTGGCCTTCAGCCCACCGTAGACGGTGTAGTCGTAGGCGGTGAATTTGACCACGGCTTCTTGCCCTGGGTGCAGGAAAGCGATGTCTTGCGGGCGGATCTTGGCTTCCACCAGCAGGGTGTCGTCCAGCGGCACGATTTCGACCATGTCGCTGCCCGGCTGGATCACGCCGCCGACCGTGTTGACCAACAATTGCTTGACGATCCCGCGCACCGGCGAGGTGACCAGGGTACGGCTGACCCGGTCGTCCAACGCGCGGCCCGTGGACTCGGCCTTGTTCAGTTCAGTGCGAGCCTCGTTGAGCTGGGTCAGGGCTTCACTGCGGAACTTGCCACGGGTTTCGTCGATCTTGCGCTGCACTTCCTTGATCGCCGATTCGGCGCGGGGGATTGCCAGGGTGGTGGCATCCAGTTGGCCGCGGGTTTCCATTTCGGCGCGCTTGAGGCGCAGCACTTCCACCGGCGATACCGCGCCTTGCGCCACCAGTGGCTCGGACATGTTGATTTCCTGGCGCTGCAGGGACAACTGGCTGCGGTACTGGCCCTGTTTG
This sequence comes from Pseudomonas sp. HN8-3, assembly GCF_020790195.1. Taxonomy (NCBI): domain Bacteria; kingdom Pseudomonadati; phylum Pseudomonadota; class Gammaproteobacteria; order Pseudomonadales; family Pseudomonadaceae; genus Pseudomonas; species Pseudomonas sp. HN8-3. Next base: position 150,966 of record NZ_CP086206.1, on the reverse strand, counting down.
GAGGTGAACTCGCGCAGTTCCTGCTGGCGCTGTACCAGTTGCTCTTGCAGGCCGCCGACTTCGTCTTTCAGTTGCTGGCGTCGGCTCTCATACAATGAGCGCTCGTTGGCAGCCTGGCTCGGCGCGGCCTTGAGTACGTCGTCGGGGATGTTCAGTGGGCGATCATCCACCTGCGCACTCAGGCGCTCGACGCGCAGTTGCATGGCCAGGCGCAAGGCTTCGGTTTCTCCGGCGTTGGAAACGAACCGGGTGTCGTCGAGGCGAATCAACGGGGCACCGGCCTCTACGATCTGGCCTTCCTTGACGTACAGCTCGGCAACGATACCGCCTTCCAAGTTCTGGATTTTCTGCAATTTGGACGACGGAATCGCCTTGCCGTCGCCACGGGTCACTTCGTCGATCTGGGAGAAACCCGCCCAAACCACCAGGAACACGAAAAAACCGATGATCGCCCAGATGGTCAGGCGAATAACGCGCGGGGCATCTTCGATCAGCGCTTTGTTGACCTCGGGCAGGGGCTGGCCCTGCAGCGAGTCGGCGCCTTTGAAATAGCGGCCGACCGCACTCTTGATGGACTTAAGCAACACTGATCTGCCCCTTCTTCAACGCTTCCATGACCACGGCTTTCGGGCCGTCCGCGAGAATCTGCCCACGGTCGACCACCAGCAGGCGGTCCACCAGCGAGAGCAGTGAGGCTCGGTGCGTGACCAGCACCACGGTCTTGTTTTGCACCACGGCTTGCAGGCGTTGTTTCAAGCGTTCTTCACCGGTGTTGTCCATGGCGCTGGTGGGTTCGTCCAGCAGCAGGATGGGCGGGTTGAGCAACAACGCGCGGGCCAGGGCGACGTTCTGACGCTGGCCGCCGGAGAGGTTCTGACCACGCTCGCCCACTTGCAGCTCGTAGCCCTGAGGGTGCAGACGGGCGAATTCGTGTACACCGGCCAGCTCGGCGGCTTGCAGCACCATTTCGTCTTCGACGTAGCGCGCACCGCTGACCAGGTTGTCGCGCAGGGTACCAGCAAGCAACTGAATGTCCTGGGCGACGTAGCCGATGTTATGGCGCAACTCGCTGACGTCGATCTGGCGCACGTCCACGCCGTCCACCAGCAGTGCGCCGGAGTCAGGTTGATACAGGCCGACAATCAGTTTGGCCAGGGAGCTTTTGCCCGAGCCGCTACGACCGATGATGCCGATTTTTTCCCCTGGTTTTATCACCAGGTTGATGTTCTTCAGCGCCAGGTTCTGCTGGTTGGGGTAGGTGAAGTTCAGGCCCCGGCATTCGATGGCGCCTTGCAGGGTGCGGCGGCTCATGGGGCGCTCTTCGAAATTGCGCTCTTGAGGCAGCTCCATCATCTGGTCCACCGAGGTCATGGTGACCTTGGCCTGCTGGTAGCGCGTGAGCAGGCCCGACAGCGAAGCCAGCGGGCTCAAGGCGCGGCCACTGAGCATGTAGCAGGCAATCAGGCCGCCCATGCTCAGGTTGCCGTCGATGATCTGGTACACGCCGAACACGATCATGATCACACCGGCCAATTGCTGGATCAGCAGGGTCATGTTCATCGACAGGCCCGACAGCAACTTTACCCGCAGCTCAAGCCGGCTCAGGGTGCCGATGGTCTGTTCCCAGCCATACTGGCGCTCGCTCTCGGCATTGTTGACCTTGACCGCATCGAGCCCGGCGAGGGTTTCGATCAGGCTCGACTGGCGTTCAGCGGCCAGGGCCATGGTGCGTTCCATGGTGGCCACCAAGGGCTTTTGCAGGGCGTAGCCGATGCCCAGGGCAAGCGGAAACGCCAGCACCGGGATCCACACCAGGTGCCCGCCGAGGATGGCGATCACCATAAAGATCAGCAGCGTGAACGGCAGGTCGATCAGGCTGGTGAGGGTCAGCGACGCGAGAAAATCGCGCAGGCTTTGAAACTCATGGATGTTCTGGGCGAAGCTGCCGACCCGCGCCGGGCGGTACTTCATGGACATGCCGACGATGCGTTCGAACAGCGTGGCCGAGATGATCAGGTCGGTTTTTTTACCGGCCAGGTCCAGGCACAGGCTGCGCAGGCTTTTGAGGATCAGGTCGAACAGGTATGCACCACAGATGCCCACGGCCAACACCCACAGGGTGGCGGTGGCCTGGTTCGGTACGACGCGGTCGTACACGTTCATCACGAACAGCGGCGCGGCCATGGCGATGATGTTGATCAGGAAGCTGGCGGCGATGGCGTCGGTGTAGAGCCAGCGCGAACGCATGAGGGTGTCACGGAACCACGAACGCGCCCGTGGAATCAGGCTGCCGTGGTTGACGTCGAATTTGTGTTGCGGCTGGGCGAAGAAGACCTTGCCGATGTAGTCGTCGGCCAATGCCTCGCGCTTGATCAGCACTTCACCGCCGTCGCTTTCGCTGAGCAGCACCCGCGCCTCATCATCGCCCTGCCAACCCACCAGCACGGTACTGCGCCCGTCCTTGAGCAACAGCAGGGCCGGCAATGCAATCGTCGGGATCTGTTCCAGCTTGCGTTGCAACAGTCGGCCCTGCAGCCCGGCCCGCGCAGCAGCACGCGGCAGCAGTTCAGCACTCAAGCGTTGCGAGGGCAGCGGCAGGCCAGTGGTGAGCATGGCCGCGCTGGCAGGCTTCTGGTGCAGTGCGCAGAGCGCCAGCAACCCGTCGAGCAACGGGTCGTCGTGCAAAGCGCGTGGATCATGACTGAGATGAACTCGACCGATTTCAGATTCCACGCGGTGCACTCTCGACTAACAGATGGGGCTATTGGGGTGGCTCAATTCATCCCAGGCAGTTGGACTTTAGGTTTCACGTCGTTCTGCACGACGGAGGCCATCGGTGCGACCACTCCCTGGCTCTTGAGCAATTCGCCCATGGTCGCCTTGATTCGGTACTGAGTAAATAACTGAATGTTCTTGATTTCTTCCAGGCGGCGGGAAGCGGTGAACAATTCATTCTCGCTGTCGAGCAAATCCAACAGGGTACGTTGGCCAAGGCTGAACTGCTGCTGGTAGGACGTGCGTACGCGGGTGCTGTGATCCACATACTGCTGGGCGACCGGCAATTGCGCGTTGGCGTTACTCAAGGCGTTCCAGGCCAAGCCTAGCTCTTCGTTGAGTTGGCGCAAGGCGTTGTTGCGAATATCCAGAGCCTGGTTGGCCTGGTAGGACTTCGATTGCAGGTCAGCCTTGTTGCTGCCACCGGCAAACAGGTTGAAGCGCATGCGCACCATGGCTTCCCAGCCGTTGCTGTGGTTGGGATCACCGGAGACGTTGTTGTCGGCGTTGGTGCCAAGCTCGGCGTCAAAGCGCGGGTAGAAGGTGGACTTGGCGGCTTCGTACTGCTTCTCGGCGGCGGAGATATCCGACTCGGCCGAGCGCAGGACCGGGCTGTTGTCGAGCATCTGGCGACGGGCTTCATTCAGGTCTGCCGGCAGCATGGCCATGAACGGGGCCGGGCGCTCGAGTTGGTCCGGCATCTGGCCTACGGCGCTGAGGTAGTTGACCTGCGCGTCGGCCAGGTTGGTTTGCTCGGTGATCAAGTTGTTGCGGGCCTGGGCCAGACGCGCTTCGGCCTGGTCCTGGTCGGCACCGTTGCCGACGCCACGCTGGGTGCGCAACTTGATCTGATCGTAGATGCGCTCGTGGTTGCGCAGGTTGTCTTCGGCCAGGCGCACAAACTCACGACGGGTCAGCACTTCCAGGTAAACCTGAGCAACGGTCAGCGCTGTGCGCTCGGAAGTACCCAGCAAGGAGTAGGCACGGGAATTAACGTTGGCTTGTTGACGCCCGACTTCGCTGGAGGTAGCGAAACCGTCAAAAATCATTTGCTGCAGACGCAGGCTGGATTCACCGCGGTTGAGCGTGTCCCAGTGGTTGCCGCTGGGGTTGTTGGCGCGGGTGGTGGCGTTGTCAGTCCCTTGACGACCGTAACCGGCGTTCAGGTCGACACGCGGCAGGTAACCACCTTGGGCGGCGCGCAATTGGTAATCGGCGGCGATACGGCTGTTTACACCCGCCTGGATTTCCGGGTGTACATCCAATGCCTGCTGCATGGCTTGGGGCAGTGTCTGGGCTTGTACGAAACTGGCGGCGAGAACGAACGGTATTGCCTTGAACAGGTGCAGACGCATTAAAAAATTCCCCAGGACTTCTTGTCTCAAATCACAGCGATGAGTACCGCTGCGTCGGATAATGGCTACCGTAATGACCGTACGTCGGAAAGTTCAAAAAGCGGAACTGCTTCACACATGTAGGACGGTTCGCCGCATAAATATCAATGTGACATTACAGAGGCGATTGTTTAGGATGGCGACCATAAGGTCAATACTTTGGCACAAACTAGATCGCTAAAAAATCTAGCCAAATATTTGACGTCAATACATATATAGACTACGCCCTCCCAATTGGCAGCGCTAATAGCGCGCTGCGAAATGGAATTTGTCGAAACGGATCGCCGGAGAAAATTTTAATGAGCAGTGTTGTTGCCATCGTCAAAAGCATTGTTGGTCAAGTTTTCGTTATTTCTCCGGAAGGAACACGTCGCGTCCTTGTAGAAGGTGACCGCCTGTTTGCAGGCGACCAGATCGACACAGGCATGTCGGGCGCAGTCAGCCTGGAACTGGCCGACGGCCGCATCCTGGACCTGGGCCGGGACACCCAGTGGAGCGCCGATATGCCGGACTCCACTGCCGATCTGGCCGCGGCCAGCGAACAAGCCGCGCCATCGGTTGCCGAGCTGCAACAAGCCATCGCCGCCGGCGCCGACCCGACCACCGAACTGGAAGCCACCGCCGCAGGCGCCAACGCTGCCGGTAATGGTGCCGCCGGGGGTGGCCACAGCTTCGTGGTGCTGGACGCGACCGCCGGCCGTGTCGACCCGACCATCGGCTTCCCGACTGCACCTATCGGCCAAGGCACTTCGGCACTCAACGCCCTGAGCGGAGCGCCAGGCTCGGCGGACTCGGGCAACCAGGTGCTGCAGCCTTCGACCCTGACCCTGAGCGCGACGCCGACCATCACCGAAGCGGGCGGCGTGCTGACCTACACCGCCACCGTGACGCGGCCCTCCACCAGCGACCTGACCGTCACTTTGACCAATGGCGCGGTGATTACCATCCCGTCGGGCCAGTTGACCGGCACCGTCAATGTGCCTCTGGCCCCTAACGACAGCCCGTACATCGACCCGAGCCAGATCAGCGTCGGCGTTACCGGTACCACCGGCGGCGGCAACCTGGTATTGACCATCGACCCTAACCCGGCCGTAACGCAGATCACCGACACAATCGACACCACCACCGTCACGCTGACGGCGAGCAATACCGTGACCGAAGGCGGCCAGATCACCTACACCGCCACCCTGACCAACCCGGCGCAGACCCCGGTGAACGTTACCTTGAGCAATGGCTCGGTGATCACCATCAAGGCCGGCGAGTCGACAGGCACCGTTGTGGTCGATACTCCGGCTAACGACGTCTATAACAACGGTTCGACCGTCAGCACCACCATTACCGGTGCAACCGGCGGCAACTTCGAAAACCTGGTACCGAGCACTACGCCTGCGGTCACCACCATTACTGATTCGGTCGACACCACCACCGTTACCCTCACAGCCAACAACAACGTGACCGAAGGCGGCCAGATCACCTACACCGCCACCTTGACCAACCCGGCGCAGACCCCGGTGAATGTCACCTTGAGCAATGGCTCGGTGATCACCATCAAGGCTGGCGAGTCAACCGGCACCGTTGTGGTCGATACTCCGGCTAACGACGTCTATAACAACGGTTCGACCGTCAGCACCACCATTACCGGTGCAACCGGCGGCAACTTCGAAAACCTGGTACCGAGCACTACGCCTGCGGTCACCACCATTACCGATTCGGTCGACACCACCACCGTTACCCTCACAGCCAACAGCAACGTGACCGAAGGCGGCCAGATCACCTACACCGCCACCCTGACCAACCCGGCACAGACCCCGGTGAATGTCACCTTGAGCAATGGCTCGGTGATCACCATCAAGGCGGGTGAGTCGACCGGCACTGTCGTGGTCGATACTGCGGCCAACGACGTCTATAACAACGGTTCGACCGTCAGCACCACCATTACCGGTGCAACCGGCGGCAACTTCGAAAACCTGGTACCGAGCACTACGCCTGCGGTCACCACCATTACTGATTCGATCGATGCCACCACCGTCACCCTGACCGCAAGCTCGACCGTGACCGAAGGTGGCCAGATCACCTACACCGCCACCTTGACCAACCCGGCGCAAACCCCGGTAAACGTTACCTTGAGCAATGGCTCGGTAATCACCATCAAGGCTGGCGAGTCTGTCGGCAGCGTGGTCGTGGACACCGCGCCCAATGATGTCTACGTCAACGGCAGCACGGTCAGCACCACCATTACCGGCGCGACTGGCGGCAACTTTGAAAGCCTGGTACCGAGCACAACTGCGGCAGTCACCACGATCACCGATTCGATCGACACAACTACCGTTACGCTGACTGCGCCGACCGAAGCGAATGAGGGCGGGCAGATTACGTACACCGCTACGCTTTCCAACAAGGCGGGCACTGACGTTACGTTGAAGTTGGATAACGGCTCGTCGATCACCATCAAGGCTGGGGACACTGTCGGCACTGTGACCGTCCCGGCGCCGACTGATGACGTGTTCATCGACAAGAGCACGCAGACCGTTCAAATCACCGAGACCACGGGTGGCAACTTCGAGAAATTGGAAGTTGCGGGTAACGGCGCCACTACCACAATCAACGACACCATCGACAAGGTGGACGTAGTTCTGACCGCCACCACCACCGTCGGCGAAGGCGGCAACATCGTTTACACCGCCAGCCTTGTGGATAAAAACGGCGCGCCGGTGACTAACATCACTAATCCGTTGACTGTCACTCTGGATAACGGTCAGACCATCACCATTGGTGTGAATCAATCCAGCGGTACTGTTACTACCGTAGCGCCGGATGATGTCTACAAAGGCGATCAGACCGTTACCACCGCCATCAGCGGCGTTACGGGCGGCGAGCACTTTGAAAACCTGGTGCCGGGCACTACGGCGGTGAACACCACCGTTACCGATACCCCAGGTACCGATAACCCCACGACTGTTACATTGACTGCGCCGAGTGCCGTTAACGAAGGTGGCCAGATCACCTACACCGCTACCTTGAGCAACAAGGCCGGTACTGACGTCACGTTGAAGCTGGATAACGGTTCGTCGATCACCATCAAGGCTGGGGACACTGTCGGCACTGTGACTGTGCCGGCGCCTACCGATGACGTGTTCATCGATAAGAGTACCCAGACGGTCCAGATCACCGAAACCACGGGCGGCAACTTCGAGAAGTTGGAAGTTGCAGGCAATGGTGCGACCACCACGATCAACGACACCATCGACAAAGTTGATGTGGTCCTGACCGCTACCACCACCGTCGGTGAAGGCGGCAATATCGTTTACACCGCCAGCCTTGTGGATAAAAACGGCGCGCCGGTGACTAACATCACCAATCCGTTGACTGTCACCCTGGATAACGGTCAGACCATCACCATTGGTGTGAATCAGTCGAGCGGCACCGTTACCACCGTAGCGCCGGATGATGTGTACAAAGGCGATCAAACCGTCACTACTGCTATCAGCGGCGTGACCGGCGGCGAGCACTTTGAAAATCTGATTCCAGGTACCGATAAAGTCACCACGACTGTCACTGACACTCCGGGCACCGATAACACCACCACTGTCACGCTGACTGCACCAAGTGTCGTTAATGAAGGTGGCCAGATCACCTACACCGCGACCTTGAGCAATAAGGCCGGTACCGACGTCACGCTGAAGTTGGATAACGGCTCGTCGATCACTATCAAGGCCGGCGATACCGTCGGCACTGTGACCGTCCCTGCGCCGACCGATGACGTGTTTATCGATAAGAGCACCCAGACGGTCAAGATCACCGACGCTTCTGGCGGCAACTTCGAGAAGTTGGAAGTCGCAGGCAACGGCGCAACCACCACCATCAACGACACCATCGATAAGGTCGATGTTGTACTGACCGCCACGACTACCGTGGGCGAAGGCGGCAATATCGTCTACACCGCCAGCCTGGTGGATAAAAACGGCGCCCCGGTGACCAACATCACCAACCCGCTGACCGTCACTTTGGACAATGGCGAAACCATCACCATCGGTGTGAATCAGTCGGGCGGTAGTGTTTCGGTTATTGCTCCTGATGACGTGTACAAGGGCGATCAAACCGTCACCACCGCCATCAAAGGCGTGACTGGCGGCGAGCACTTTGAAAATCTGGTGCCGGGTACTACGGCGGTGAACACCACCGTGACGGACACACCGGGTACCGACAACACGACTACTGTCACCCTGACAGCGCCTAGTGCCGTTAACGAAGGTGGCCAAATCACCTATACCGCAACCTTGAGCAACAAGGCCGGTACCGACGTCACGTTGAAACTCGACAACGGCTCGTCGATCACCATCAAAGCGGGCGACACCGTCGGCACCGTGACTGTGCCTGCGCCTACCGATGACGTGTTCATCGACAAGAGCACGCAGACCGTTCAAATCACCGAGACCACGGGTGGCAACTTCGAAAAACTGGAAGTTGCGGGCAACGGCGCCACCACTACGATCAACGACACCATCGACAAAGTCGATGTGGTTCTGACGGCCACCACCACCGTGGGCGAAGGCGGCAACATCGTCTACACCGCCAGCCTTGTGGATAAGAACGGCGCGCCGGTGACTAACATCACCAATCCGCTGACTGTCACCCTGGATAACGGCAAAACCATCACCATCGGTGTAAACCAATCGAGCGGTAGCGTTTCGGTTATTGCTCCTGATGATGTGTACAAAGGCGATCAGACCGTCACCACCGCTATCAAGGGTGTGACAGGTGGCGAGCATTTCGAGAACCTGGTCCCGGGCACTACGGCGGTAAATACCACTGTCACCGATACTCCGGGTACCGATAACACCACGACTGTCACGCTGACTGCCCCAAGTGCCGTTAACGAAGGTGGCCAGATCACCTACACCGCGACCTTGAGTAATAAGGCCGGTACCGACGTCACACTGAAGCTGGATAACGGCTCGTCGATCATCATCAAGGCCGGCGAAACCGTCGGCACCGTGACTGTGCCTGCTCCTACCGATGACGTGTTCATCGACAAGAGCACGCAGACCGTTCAAATCACCGAGACCACGGGTGGCAACTTCGAGAAGTTGGAAGTTGCGGGCAACGGCGCCACCACTACGATCAACGACACCATCGACAAAGTCGATGTGGTTCTGACGGCCACCACCACCGTCGGCGAAGGCGGCAACATCGTCTACACCGCCAGCCTTGTGGATAAGAACGGCGCGCCGGTGACTAACATCACCAGTCCGCTCACCGTTACCCTCGATAACGGCAAGACCATCACCATCGGTGTAAACCAATCGAGCGGTAGCGTTTCGGTTATTGCTCCTGATGATGTGTACAAAGGCGATCAGACCGTCACCACCGCTATCAAGGGTGTGACAGGTGGCGAGCATTTCGAGAACCTGGTCCCGGGCACTACGGCGGTAAATACCACTGTCACCGATACTCCAGGTACCGATAACACCACGACTGTCACGCTGACTGCCCCAAGTGCCGTTAACGAAGGTGGCCAGATCACCTACACCGCGACCTTGAGTAATAAGGCCGGTACCGACGTCACACTGAAGCTGGATAACGGCTCGTCGATCATCATCAAGGCCGGCGAAACCGTCGGCACCGTGACTGTGCCTGCTCCTACCGATGACGTGTTCATCGACAAGAGCACGCAGACCGTTCAAATCACCGAGACCACGGGTGGCAACTTCGAGAAGTTGGAAGTTGCGGGCAACGGCGCCACCACTACGATCAACGACACCATCGACAAAGTCGATGTGGTTCTGACGGCCACCACCACCGTCGGCGAAGGCGGCAACATCGTCTACACCGCCAGCCTTGTGGATAAGAACGGCGCGCCGGTGACTAACATCACCAGTCCGCTCACCGTTACCCTCGATAACGGCAAGACCATCACCATCGGTGTGAATCAGTCGAGCGGCTCCATCACCACCACCGCGCCTAACGATGTCTACAAAGGCGACCAGACCGTCACAACCGCGATCAAAGGCGTGGCCGGCGGCGAGCATTTCGAAAACCTGGTCCCTGGCACTACCGCAGTAAATACCACCGTCACCGACACGCCGGGCACCACCGACCTGACCACCGTCACCCTGACCGCCCCGACGGCTGTCAACGAAGGCGGCCAGATCACTTACACCGCTACCTTGAACAACAAGGCCGGCAGCGACATGGTGGTCCAGCTCGATAACGGTTCGAGCATCACCATCAAGCAAGGCGCGACCGTGGGCACGGTGACCGTCCCTGCGCCGACTGATGATGTGTTCATCGACAAGAGCACCCAGACCGTCAACATCACCGGCACTACCGGCGGCAATTTCGAGGGTGTGAGCATCACACCGGGCGGCGCCACGACTACCATCAACGACACCATCGACGACGTGACTGTGGTGCTCAAAGCCACTGGTTCTGTCAGCGAAGGCGGGCAGATCGTGTACACCGCGTCCCTGGTCGACAAGAACGGCGTGGCGGTGAACAACGTTGGCTCAGACCTGGTCGTCAAGCTGAATAACGGCTCGACCATTACCATCGGTAATGGCAAGTCCACCAGCTTCACCACCGCCACCGCACCTAACGATGCGTATGTTGGCGCCAATGACGTCACCACCAAAATCACGGGTGTGGTCAGCGGTGGCGACAAGTACGAACACTTGATCGTCGACGGCAGCACCGTGGTCACCAAAGTGACCGATGTGGTCAGCAACACCACCATCAGCATTACCGGCGATGCGTCGGTGACTGAAGGCGGTACGGCGCACTACACGCTGTCCCTGAGCAACCCGCCGCAAACCGACGTGACCGTGACGCTCAAGTACAGCGGCACCGCTACCGACGGTTCAGACTTCAATGGCGTGTACACCGTGAAGATCCCGGCCGGTGCCACCAGCGTACCGTTTGATATCCGCACGCTCGACGACAAGATCACCGAGCCGACGGAAAATATCGTCATCACCATCGACAAGACCACTGGCGGCAACTTCGAAAACCTGGTGGTCGGCAATGGCAGTGTTACCACCAACATCATCGACAATGATGCGCCGCCGGTCATCGACCTGGATGCCAACAACTCCAGCGGCGCCAGCGGTGCGGACTTCAAGACCACCTTCACCGAAGGCGGCACCGGTGTGTCAATTGCTGACACTGACATCAAGATCACCGACCCGGACAGCACCCAACTGACCGGCGCCACCGTGGTATTGACCAACAGCCAGCCAGGCGACTCGCTGAACTTCAGCGGCGTGACAGGCATCAACGTGACCCCGACCACCGACCCTGTGACCGGTAAAATCACCTTGACCCTGACCGGCACGGCGTCGCTGGCCGACTACATGCAGCAGATCAAGAACATCACGTTCACCAACAACAGCCACGACCCAAGCACCACGCCACGCACCATTACCGTGAGCGTGACCGATGGCGGCAACTACTCCAACGTTGCCACCACCACCGTCAACGTGGTGGCGGTCAATGATGCGCCGGTGGCGACTGGCGGTGCCGTAACAGGCACTGAAGACACCGCGCTGGCCCTGACCTGGGCCAACTTCGGCGTGACCGATGTGGACTCGCCGCAAGCCAGCCTGGGGGTGAAAATCACCGAGCTGCCAGTCGCCGGCAAATTGCAGTTCCTGGCAGCGGATGGCAGCACCTGGACCAACGTGGCCAACGGCCAGACCTTCACCAAGGCCCAGATTGACGGTGGCCAGTTGCGCTTTATGCCTAACGCCAACGAATCCGGCGCCGATGGTTACGGCGGCACCGGTGTGGGCAACAAGCAAGCGGACTACGCCCAATTCAAGTTCCAGCCAACCGATGGCAAGGACCTGGGCACCAGCGCCACGGTGAAAGTCGATATCACGCCGGTAGCCGACGCGCCGACCCTGAGCGTGGCAGACAACAACGTTGCCTCCACCGGCCTGGTCAAACAGGGCTGGAACAGCATTGCCGGCCTCGGCAACAACGGCAACGGCGCTGCACCGGACGTGCTGAAAAAAGCCATCGATAACGCGGGCACGCCGAACAACACCTCGGTGGTGACCAACGTCGAATCTGTCGACAACGTCACCGCCGGCTCTGGTTCCAAGATTTCCGGCCTGATCTACATGGAAGCGGGCAAGAGCTACACCTTCAGCGGCATCGCCGATGACAGCGTGGTGGTCAACGTTGGCGGTAAAGACGTGGCCAGCGGCTTGTGGGGCACCAACAGCGGCAAGTTCAGCGGCTCGTTCACGCCAACCACCACCGGTTACTACAGCCTTGAGATCTACCAGGCCAACCAAGCGGGGCCTGGCAGCTTTGACGTTAACGTGTCGATCAACGGCGGGGCGGTGCAGAACCTGAGCACCAGCACCGTGCCGTTGTACACCGGCCTTACCGACCTGACCAACGCCGGCGTCACCGTGTCCGACCTGCATGGCAGCAACGGTGACGGCTACTACGTGGGCTACAAGCTCAACGAAGGCCAGGAAAACGGCACGGTCAAACTGTCCAAAGTCACCACCGCACTGACCGATACCGACGGCTCGGAAACCTTGAGCGTGAAGGTCAGTGGCATTCCGGCAGGTTCGGTACTCACCGACGCGTCGGGCCACACCTTTACCGCAAGTAAGACCGTGGGTGAAGTCAACGTCACCGGCTGGGACCTGAACACGCTGAGCATCAAGCCGCCGACCTACTACAGCGGCCAGTTCAACCTGACGGTCACCTCGACCTCCACCGAAAGCATTGGTGGTTCGGCAACTACCACCGCGCAATTGCCAGTCACGGTGCACCCGGCAACCTACAACCCGGTAACCGGCACTTCGGGCAGCGACACCATCAATGGCAGCGATGGCAACGACATCGTCGTGGCCGACGTCGCCGGCCTGAACGTGGTGCAGGGCAAGAACTACAACATCGCGTTCATGATCGATACGTCGGGCAGTATGGGCGCGAGCTCGATAGCAGCGGCGAAAGCCTCGCTGACCACCACGTTCAACTCGCTGAAAAGCAGTATCGGCTCCAGTACCTCTGGCACCGTGAACATCTTCCTGGCGGACTTCAGTGACCAGGTCAATCGCACGGTGACAGTCAACCTGAAAGACCCAGGTGCGTTGGATTCGCTGCAGAAAGTCCTGGATTCCATGGTATCTACCGGCGGGACCAACTACGAAGACGTGTTCAAGGCCGCTTCCAACTTCTTCAAAAGTGCCCAGGCGACTGGCAACACAGACGCAATCAACACAACGTACTTCATCACCGATGGTCAGCCGACGTTTTACCAGGCGGCCGAGCAGACTAACCCGTACTTGTACGGTAACGTCAGGCTCGATGATGTCGTCACCATGAACAACTACACCATAGGTACAGCCACCCGGATCAACATCGACTCGAGTCACTTAATTGATATCGACTCTGGCGGTAAGGTGACCCTGTGGACCAACAACTGGTGGGGCTGGACGCAGTCCAACCCGGGAACAATCCATGCCCAAGGGGATGGCACCTATGAAATATCGGTACAAGGCGGCCTCGGGTACGATACCGACTACTCCACCACCCTCAACTCCAACAGCGCGTTCGCACTGCTCAAAGGCCTGTCCACAGGTGGCGTAGAAGCCATCGGCCTCAACAGCGGGGTCAGCTTGAACCAACTGGCTCCGTACGACAGCGATGGCAAGCCGCAAGCCAACATCGATCCGAAGGACCTGGCCAACGCGATCCTCGGCCACACCGAGGCGACGTTGCCTGGCGCAGACACTGTCATCGGGGGCGATGGCAACGACATCCTCTTCGGCGACCTGGTGAGCTTCAGCGGGATCAACGGTGAGGGCTACAACGCACTGCAGGCATTTGTGGCGCAGAAGACCGGCGTGACCGTCTCTTCGGTAACCGCCTCTAACGTTCACCAGTACGTTACCGAGCATTACGTGGACTTCGACGTCTCCGGCGCCAAGGACGCCAACGACACGCTGCTGGGCGGCGCTGGCGATGACATCCTGTTCGGCCAGGGCGGCAATGACCTGCTGGACGGCGGCAAAGGCAATGACATCCTGTTGGGCGGCACCGGCAACGACACGCTGATCGGCGGCCAGGGCAACGACATCTTGATTGGTGGTTCAGGTGCCGACACCTTTGTGTGGAAGGCGGGTGACATCGGCAACGATGTGATCAAGGACTTCAAGGCCTCGGAAGGCGACCGCATTGATCTGCGTGATTTGTTGAAAGGTGAGACTGACAGCACCATCGACAACTACCTGAAGATCACCACGGTAGATGGCGTATCGACCCTGCAAGTCAGCAGCGAAGGCAAGCTCAACGCTGCCGGTGGCCTGGCCAATGCCGATGTGACCATCAAGCTGGAAGGCAATGATTGGTCCCATGTCAGCATCAACTCGCTGATCACTGGCGCCGACCCTACCATCAAGATCGACCATAGCTAAGCTGCAATGGATCGGCCGCCTTCCCAGGCGGCCGATTTTTTTGCCTTATGGGCCGCTGGCCCTGGCGGACGGTGCGTCGCATACTCACGCCCATACACGCAGCGTTGACCTATGCTGTTGAACGCATGTGGCTCATATTCGAGGGGTTCTTATGTTTTACGTGCAACGTGATGCACTGGGCGCGCTGATTCGCGTAGAGGCGGCCGCCTTTACCGAGTCCACCGAAACCCTGCCGGCCGATCACCATGAGATCCAGGCCTGGTACGCCAACGAAGTGGTGGAAACCAGCCTGGCCCAACTCAAGCAGAGCGACCTGGAGATGATCCGGGTGCTGGATGACTTGATCCAGGTGCTGACCCGCAAAGGCGTCATCAGCGTGACCGACCTGCCGCCGGCAGCCCAGGCCAAGTTGATGGACCGTAACCACGCGCGGGAAGCCTTGGGTGGGTTGAGCCAGTTGATTGATGATGACGAGAAAGGGCTGATCTGAGCCCTGACGCCGAACCTTTATTCAAATGTGGGAGGGGGCAAGCTCCTCCCACATTTGAATGTCCTGATGTCAGTGTGATTTCCAGGGCGCAGGCTCGCCAAACAGCTGGCCCTGCACACCAAAAATCCCCATCTCGCGAATGACCTTCAGCTCGCCCTCGGTCTCCACACGTTCGGCAATCAACGGCAGATCGATGCTGTGGGCTGCGCGCTGGATGGCTTCGATAAACAGACGCTTGTCACTTTCCTGGTCGATGTCGCGAATGTAGCTGCCATCGATCTTCAGGTAGGCCAGGCCCAGGCGTGCCAGGTTGCCGATCATGCTGAACCGCCCACCAAAACGCTGCAGGCTGAGGGAAAAACCCAGCTCGCGCAGGCGGTGGGTCATCTGTTCCAGCACCGGCTGCTCGGGGAGTTGCTCTTCACCAATCTCCAGGGTGAGGCGTGAGCCCAGGTTGCTGTGCTGGCGCAGCAGGTCATAAATCCGATTCAGGGCCTGGGTATCCTGGAACGTTGCGGCCGAGAGGTTCAGCGCCAGGTTATGGTTGTGGCTGGCCATCTGCTTGAGGACTTGTTCCAGCATCAAACGGTCCAGGCGGGCCGACCAGCCGAAGCGCTCGAGCCACGGCAGAAAGCGCCCGGCCGGTATCGTGTGGCCTTCCTCGTCCTGCAGGCGCGACAGTACTTTGTAATGCAAGACCAATTGTGGGTCCTGGCTGGCGACGACCGGCTGGAAGTACAGCTGGAAGCGCTGCTGGGTCAGGGCCCGGTCCAACAACGTGTGCCAGGCATGGTGATCGTCACCGACGCTGGCGGCGGCGCTGCTGTCCAGGCACACCCAACTTGTGTCGCCCTGCGCTTCGGCCTGGGCCAGCGCCTGATCGGCGAGGGTCAGCAGTGCTTGGGGTGCATCGCCATGGCTGAACGGCGCCAGGCCGATATAGGCCACCGGCATCACATCGCTGGCGCCGGTCGCCTGCAAGCTGAGCAAGGTGCTCTCCAGGTTCTGCGCCAATTGCAGCGCTTCTTCACGCATCAATCCCGGTGCCAGCACAGCGAACTCGCCGCCGCGGATACGGGTAACGAGGTTATGGGTTTCCGGGTACGGCTCGCACTGACGCAGCAGTTGTTGGCCGACCGCTTGCAGCAATTGGTCGGTGCGCTGGCCGCCCAGGCGTTGGTTGAGGCCGGCAAGGTCCTTGACCCGCAGCAGCAGCAAGTAACCGGAGTTGGTGTCTTCCGGGTTACTGACACGGGCGTTGAGCTGCATTTCGAAATAACGCCGGTTAGCGAGGCCGGTGAGGTTGTCCTGATAGGACTCGGTGCGCAGTTTTTCGCTGCGTTCGGCCTGTTCCTGGAACAACGCCTTGAGCTTTTCCACCATCTGGTTCATGGCTTGCACCACTCGCCGCAGTTCCGGCGTGCGAGGCAGGTCGGGCAGACTGAGGAATTCTCGGCGGGCAATCGCGTGGGACTGTTTGACCATGTAGTCCAACGGCTTCAATTGCCGGCGCAGCAACAGCCCACCGAGCACCACACTGACCGCACCGCACAGCAGTAGCCAGCCCAGGCTGCCCAAGGCGCTTTGCCAGAGCTTGGCCAGGGCGAACATTGGATGGCTGACCACTTCGACTCGCGCCGCCTGCTCCCAGCCACGGCTAACCAGCGCATCACCACCTGCCGGCTCCAGGCCGATCAACTTTACGAACCAGTTGGGCACGCCGTTGTTATCAGGAATGCCGCTGCGCTCGACGATGGTTTTATCCGTCGCCAAGTCCACCACACGGATGCTGGCGTAGTAGCCGCTGTCGAAGATCGAGCTGACCAGCAGCTCCACCATGGCCGGGTCGTCGATATTGGGGGTCAACGACAGCGCCAATGCCGTCGCGGCATCCTGGGCATGGGAACGCAGCTGGTTGACGTATTGGGTGCGCGAGCTTTCCAGGCTGACCATGAAACTGCCGCTGAAGGCGACCACCAGGAACAGACAGATTGCGATCAATAGTTGTTTGAACAGAGACATCCGATCAGTTACTCCTAGTTGGCAGGCTCGGCTGGGAAGCCTTCCGCACGCATTTTTCTCAACACATCCTGCCAGCGCGACAAGCGTTTGGTATCACCGACTTTCTTGTTGCCCTTGGCGCCGGGCAAGTACAAGCCCTCGGCGTTGAATGAATACACCGGGACCAAATCGGTGCGGCGGGTAGCCGGCAGGATTTCGTCCATCAGGCTGTCGAGCACCAGCGGGATTGCGTCAGGCGTCGAATAATAGGTCAGAACCATGTGCGCGCGATTCTGCCGTAAAGCCTTGACGTAGGTAATGCGTAATTTGTCGCTGGACACACCCAGATGACGCAAACTGAAATACTTTGCGATCGCGTAGTCTTCACAGTCACCGGCCCCCTTCCAAAGGGCCTCGACGGGCGTCTCCCAATAATCGACAGCGTGCCAGAGGTCGATGTCTTCCACGTAGGTCATTTGCTTGTTGAAGAACAAATTCACGACCTTGAGCTGCTCCGGCTCGCTGACCTGTTTTTGGCTCGCCAATAGCCGCTGCCAGGCGTCGATACGCTGCTGCCCTTCGCCGAGCGGCCCGTACACGGCGGTAGCCTTGCGGCTGATCTGAGAGAAATCCCAATCGGCACGCAGCCCGCCAAGCATCAAGCCGGCCAACAGAATTGCTGATAACAGCCAGCAAAGAACTCGATAGGGAATAAAACTTACCGCCAAGGCGCTCTGTCCATGAAAGAGACGGAATTTCGAGGAATGGTGAAGCCTGGCCCTACAAAAAACAATGGCACAGTGCAATCATTCATAGGAGGACCGAGTTTATAACCGCCCCTTGTGGGAGACACAAAGTATGCTGTGTAAGCCCTTACAAACGGAAACTTTGGCTGTTTGACAAGCGCTTGGGCCGTCTTTAGTGTGCATTGGATCCAATTGACCACACTGTTATTCAAGAAAGGAGGATAGCGTAACCGTGACGCAGAAGCCGAACCCTTTAAGCAGCATCAAAATAAGCGGGCCTATTCCCGCCCATCTTGCTCGCGCCGTCATTGAAGAAACGTTGCGCAACGCCATCCTCGATGGGCGATTACCCTGTGGCACCGCGATGCGCCAGCAGGAACTGGCGAGTCTGTTCGGCGTCAGCCGTATGCCCGTGCGCGAAGCCTTGCGCCAACTGGAGGCGCAATCCCTGCTGCATGTGGTGACCCACAAGGGGGCCGTGGTGGCGCCGTTGATCGAGGACAATTCGGCTGAGACCTATGCACTGCGCATGTTGCTCGAATCTGAAGCCCTGCGCTTGTCGATCCCGTTGCTCAGTGACGCCGATCTTGCCGAGGCTGAGGCCTGTATCAATGCGCTGGAATGTGAGAAAGACTACAGAGAGATTGGCCGCCTCAATCGCCTGTTTCACATGGTCTTGTACGGCAAGGCACCCAATCAGCGACTGCTCGATCTGGTGGAGCACGGGCTGAATGAAGAGGAACGCTTTCTGCGCTTCAATCTTGAAGCGATGGGATTGGGCGAAACGTCTCAGGAGGATCACCGTGAACTGTTGAGCCTGGTGGCGCAGAAGAAGATCGACGAGAGCATTCTGACGCTGCGTAATCACTTGATGCGGGGTATGGAAGTGATCGCTAACTACCTCAAGGGTCTCGAAAGCGCCGACAAAAAATTCGCGCAATAGGGCCTTCGTTATTCGCTGACCATTACACTATGCGGGGTAACTTTCCATCAGGAAAGTTACCATAATGACAGGCAGTAAAATTTACAAAACTACTAACACCGAAGAACTCTCCCACACTTCAACAACCCGTTACTCCTGCAACAGCTTGCGGACAAAACATCTAATACTTTTATAATCCTCCCCTAACGTTTAATCAGCTTATTATCTTCGCCCGACCAACCGCACCCCTTCATCCGCTGGGCACAACTCTATCAAGGTTGCGCTACCTGCGCGGCCTTGACTAAACGTTACATCTCCAACACAACTAAAAAAACTCCAACACTGCTTTTAGAGCACTCGCAACAACTTATAGGCGTCAACCATGCATCAACATTTTATCGAACAAAGAAAACAAAAACTTTTCGGCCATCCGTTATTTATAGAAATAACCTCACTCGCCAAGTTACGACACTTTATGGAGCACCATGTGTTCGCCGTTTGGGACTTCATGACTCTGACCAAGCGCCTGCAACAAGACCTGACGTGCACTCAGATCCCTTGGCTCCCTCCCGCAGACCCCCACGCTGCCCGCTTGATCAATGAAATTGTGCTGGGCGAGGAATCGGATGAGCATCCAACAGGCGGCCATTGCAGTCATTTCGAGCTTTACCTGGACGCCATGACAGAGGTAGGCGCCAACACCGCCGCCATCACACGGCTCATTGATCTGCAGCATCAGGGCGTGGAAGTCAGCGCGGCTTTGCAGATGATCGATGCGCCCCGTAGCGTGGTGTCATTTGTCGACAGCACATTGCAAATCGCGCTCAGTGCGCCCACCCACTGTGTGGCGGCGGCCTTCCTGCATGGACGCGAGAGTGTCATTCCCTCGATGTTTGAAGGCTTGATGCACAGCAACGCGTTCATTGAGCGTGAAACACCTACCTTCTTCCACTACCTCAACCGCCATATCGAAGTGGACAGCCACGACCATGGGCCAGCGGCAGAACAGTTGCTCCAGCGCTTGATCGGCACAGATCCGCTTCGCCAGAAACAAGCCGATAGCACCGCCCTTGGCGCCGTGGAGCGCCGTATTATGTTCTGGGACAGTGTACTGGCCTCGCTGCAAGAGGTTCGCCCATGAACGCCGTCAATTACCAATCCTTTGCCGATGATTGGGAGCGTCGCGCTACCATCCGCACACGCCCCCGACGCGTACTGGAAAACGACGGCAAACTCATCTTTCCCCTGTGCCGGCAACCGCTGGTACTGAGTGCAACTTTCCTTGAACACTGCCCGCAGTGGCGCGACTTTGTGCTGACGCAGAGCTTCTATAAATTCGTCAATGATGTGGTGATCTTCGAAACCGAAATCGTCGACAAGACCGCTCGCAGCATCGCGAAAAACCGCTTCTCCCTGCCCTTCCCACTCGCTTGCCGCTACGACGCGATGACGGTCGTTGTGGACGAGGATTACCACGCGTTGGTCGCGCTGGATTTTCTTCAGCAAGCCGTGGAAATGACCGGGATCGAACCGCTCAATCTACCCGGGCAAATTGAATTGAGCTGCGCGCTACCGACAGCGCAGGCAAAGGTGCCGGCGCACTTGCACGATGCCGTTGAACTAATCGCCGTGGCTATTGCTGAAAACACCGTTACCCATGATGTGGCAGCTTTCTCAAAAGACGCCAGCGTCAAATCGTCTGTGCGCGGCCTGATGGCCGATCACCTGTTCGATGAGGGCCGTCATGCGCGGTTCTGGGCTCAGTTGGTGAGTATTTACTGGCAGTCGGCAACCCCGCAAGATCGCGACAGCATCGCTCAAGCGCTGCCTGTTTTCCTGGCGCGCTACCTGACCAACGATCTACAACAAGACTTCGACCTGCAACTGATCGAACACCTGGACATCAGTGCCGATACTCGTCTTGCGCTACGTCATGAAATCCATGCGCTGGATTTTCCCATCACCCACCAACATCCACTGGTGGCCAATATCATGGGGTTGCTGCGCCAAAGCGGTGTACTGCAAACGCCCAGCGTCGCCCAGGCACTGAGCGCCTACCTGCCGGTACCAGGGAGGTTGGCATGCGGCGTTTAAAGATCGCGTGGAGTGCCTCCAGCAAAGCCCTGGACGAGCTCAAGCAAGTGCTGGAGCAATACGGGCATATCGCAGGAGCAGGGTCCGTCGACCTGATAATTGAAGATGGGGGGCAGCCACTGCCGCCATTGCCAACCGACGTGCCATGGATAAGCCTGCGCGTGGGTATCGGCCCGTTATCCGAGCACGGGCTGCCCTCGCTGCAGTTGCGCTGCTATGACCGCGAGCGCCGCCTGTTGGCTGTGCAGGGCGTCGCCGAGGAACCCAGCGGCAACGGCCAGCGATTACACCAGCAGGCAACGAACGCATTGGTGGAGTGGGCAGCTTGGTTGGTCTGTGGTTTTTCAAGGGATCCAGGTTATTTCTCTATAGCCGCTACCGCTAACGACTGGCCCGAACAGGGCCTGCAAGGGCTGGAAGCAGTGGCATTCATGCACCGGTTCAACCGCACGACAGACCCGGCTTTACTGCGGGCAGCCCAGATGCCCATGATTGAAGCGCTGCAGGCCAGTCTTGAGACCTTCGCGAATCGAACAGCGTTGAATATCGCGGGGGACATGCTGACTTATCAGCAACTTCATCGCCATGCCATAGCGATCCAGCAACGCCTGCTTCCTTTGCTCGAAGGTGTGCAGGCACCACCGGTGATCGGTGTGTGCCTGGAAAAATCCACCGAGCTGTATGCAAGTATTCTTGCGGTATTGGGTTGCGGCTGTGTGTATTTGCCGTTGGCTCCGGATCATCCGGTGCAACGTCAGCACAGCATGTTGGAAAGCCTCCAGGCCTGTGTGCTGCTGGATAACGGTCAGCATCCTTTGCGAGATGGCTTCGCGTCCCTTGATGTCAGCAAAATCGCTGTGCACGACGTCGACGCGACACAACCGCTGATGCACCATCACCCCCTTGCCGACGAGCCTTGCATGGCCTTGTTCACGTCGGGGACCACCGGCCAGCCCAAGTGTGTACTCCTGAGCCACTACAATCTGGCGCATTTCAGCGCGTGGCTCACAACCTGTGTGGGGTTGGATCAACACAGTCGCGTCCTGCAGTTTTCGCCACTGGGCTTCGACTCGTCATTGATCGATATTTTCTCGGCCTTGATCGCCGGCGCTGAATTGATTGTCCCCAGCGCAGATCAACGTCACGACCCTCACCAACTGGTAGAGCTGATTCGCCAGCAACGCATCAGTCATGGATTTCTGCCACCGGCGCTGCTCAGCATTCTGCCGCTGGATAAGCCACTGGGCCTTACTCACTTGCTTACCGGCGGCGATTTCTGCGAGCCCTATGTGATCGAACAACTGGCGGGGCAATGTCAGTTGCATAACCTTTATGGGCCCACCGAGACCACGGTGTTGGCAACACACCGGGTATTCCAACAAGGTGATAGCCATCGCAACATCGGCTACCCCATCGCCAACAGTCAGGTGTTAATCCTCGATGAAAACCTGCAACCGGTGGATGAACAGGTCACGGGCGATTTGTACATTGCCGGTCCAGGCGTCAGCCTCGGCTATTGGAATGCACCGCCGCAACCCGACAGTCCATTCGTTACGCTGAGGCTGCCGAATGGACAGGTTCTCAAGGCTTACCGCAGCGGCGATTTGGCGAAATGGACGCAAGATGGCATCGAGCTCGGCGGGCGTCGGGATGATCAAGTCAAGATCCGTGGTTTTAGAGTCGAGCCTCAGGAGATTGAGCAATGCCTGCGCAACAGTCGATTGTTTCGCCAAGTGGCAGTGGTGATCGATCCGACGCACAGAGTCATAGGTTTTGCCGCCCAGCCCGAACCCGGCGCTACGCTGCAGAGCCTGAAGGAACATGCCCGGCAGTGGTTGCCTGTACATATGCAGCCGGTCGCCTGGAGCGAGTTGGCCTGTCTGCCCGGTACGAGTAACGGCAAGGTCGATCGGAAGGCATTATTGGCCCTGCCAATATCCACGCTCGCCGGGGCGACTTGCAGCCCTGTACAAACACCTCTGCAGGCACAGTTGGTGGACTTATGGGCAGAGTTGTTGGCCTTATCCGCAGGCGAACTTTCGATCGATGACAGTTTCTTCAACCTCGGCGGCCACTCCATCCTGTTGTCGAGCCTATTGTTGCGCCTGCGTGAGCAGTTTGGCCGTAGCTTCTGCCTGAGCCCCTTTTTCGAGACACCGACCATCCGCACGTTGGCCGCACTGATGGACGGCGGGGCGCTGCCTGATACCCCTACCCACCGGATGGAAAAAGATGCAGCAAGAATGCTGGGGATCGAGGTGCTGCCTGATACCCACATGGGTGACCCACGCAAAGCGATCGTCACCGGGGCGAACAGTTTTGTCGGGGTACATATCGTCCAAGCGCTACTGGCCGGCGGGGCGCTGGAAGTAGCATGTCTGGTGCGGGAACTGCCCGGGCATTCAGCGGCGGGGCGATTCACCCAGGCACTGCGGGAATACCGCCTGGAACATTTGGACCTGAGCCGAGTGCGGGTGTATGCCGCTGACATGCGCGAACCCCGCCTGGGCTTGGCCGGCAATGTGTATGACTATCTTGCCCGTCATTATGGTGTGCTGGTGCATAACGCCGCACAGGTCAATCATGTACTGGACTATGCGTCACTCGCCAGGGACAACGTCGAGCCGGTGTTTGAGTGCCTGCGCCTCTGCGAAACCCACTGTAAGAAGGTACTTAATTTCATCTCGACGCTGTCGGCCTGCAGCAGCGTGGACGCCGATGGGCACGTCCTTGAATCGCCCGCCGGGCGCGCGCAGCCACTGTATGTGAAAAATGGCTACAACCTCTCGAAATGGGTAGCTGAGCGATTGTTGGGAAGGGCCGTCGAACAAGGGGCCTGGGTCAATATTCATCGGCCGGGAAATATTAGTTTCAACAGCCAGAACGGCGTCTGCCAACCGCAGAAGAACCGCCTGATGCTGATGCTCAAGGGGTCTATGCAATTGGGGCTGGTCCCCCGGTTGGAGGTGAACTTCGATCTGATGCCGGTGGATTTCCTGGCCGGCTTCATAGCCTTCCACAGCGCCCAATTTGCCTTTGGGCGAAACGTATTCAACCTGCACAACCCACAGCCCTTGAGCTGGGATAAGTACCTCGACGCATTCAGCCAGGTCGGGCACGCCTTCGACCGGGTAAGCGTTGAAGACTGGCAGCAGGCGCTGCGAACGGTTGGCCGTGATAACGCGTTGTTCGGTGTGCTGGGTTTCTACCTGGACGAACTGGACGAAGACATCGGCGATACGTCGATGATCCGTTACGACAATGCCCGATGGGGTCTGGAAAGAATGGGTATGGACTATCCGTCAAAGAGCCCGGCGCTGTTACGCAAAGGCTGTGATTACCTCAGGGCCATCAGCTTCCTCTGAACAGCTTCAGAAATTGCCGACGACACTACTGCGCCAATCAGCATTCGGAGCGAGAGGCCTCGCTCCGATGCAAACAGGATCAGATCTTGAAGCTATCAACCAATTGCTTCAATCGACTGGCCTGCTGGGACAGTGCATCGCAGTCTTTGAGCGTCTCGTTGAGGTTAGCCACACCCTGCTGGTTCAACAGGTTGATCTGGTTGATGTCGACGTTGAGGGTTTCAACGACAGCGGTCTGCTCTTCGGTGGCAGCTGCAACCGACTGGTTCATTCCATCAATCTCAACGATACGCTGCGTCACGCTGATCAGGCGCTCACCCGCCTGGTTGGCCACTTCAACGCTTTCTTCGCTGGAAGTCTGGCTGGCATTCATGGTGGTCACTGCTTCACGCGAGCCCACCTGCAACGAAGTGATCATCTTGTGGATCTCCTCTGCCGACTCTTGGGTACGGTGTGCCAGGTTGCGCACTTCATCTGCCACTACGGCGAACCCACGCCCGGCTTCGCCAGCACGGGCGGCTTCAATTGCCGCATTGAGGGCGAGCAAGTTGGTCTGCTGGGAAATGCCTTTGATCACATCCAGAATATGCCCGATGTTGTCGGTACTGGCGTTAAGGGTTTCGATCTGAGTGCAGGACAGACTGATCTTCTGCGACAGCTCCGACATCGCCAGGATGGTTTGCTCAACCACTTTGCGGCCATCGTCAGCCTGTTCGCTGGCACCGCTGGCGTGCTGCGAAGCATCTGCTGCATTGCGGGCGATTTCCTGGGTGGCAGCGCCCAGTTCGTTGATGGCCGCAGCTACGCTGTTGGTACGCGCACTCTGTTCGTCGGAACCGATGATCGAAGCATTGGACGATGCCATTACGCGCTGGGACAAATCATGCACCTGACGCGTTGCCGAAGACACCTCGGAAATCGAGGCGTGGATGCGTTCGACGAATTGATTGAATGCACTGCCGACTTCGCCGAATTCGTCTTTGCTGGTCACTGCGAGTCGTCGGGTCAAATCGCCTTCGCCTTGGGCGATGTCCTGCATGGCGACGCCCATGGTGGTCAACGGACGCAGCAACACTTGAATCAACAGGCTCAAGAGCACCGCAATGGCCACAACGGCGATCAACATTGCAATCAAAGCCGAGGTACGGAACTTGCCCAGCGGGGCGTAGGCTTTTTCTTTATCAATGGATAGACCGATGTACCAGTCGGCGCCGGGCAAACCGCTGATAGGCGTGAACGAAAGAATACGATCCTGGCCATTGAGAACAACGTCCTGGTTAAGCTTCTCGATACGTACGTTGGTGCCAGGGTAGATGTCCTTGAGATTTTTCATCACCTGGTCCTGGTCAGGACTCACGATGACCTGACCATCACCACTGACCAGAAACGCATGGCCAATGCCGCCGAAGTCAACCGAGTTGATGATCTTCACCAGAGTTTGCAGGCTAAGGTCACCCCCAACAACACCCAACAGTTCGCCGTTCTTTTTCACCGGCATGGCAATTGTCACGATCTGACCGCCTACAGCCGCCATATAAGGCGGGGTAAGCATTGTTTTGTCCGCTACCACCGCCTGCTTGTACCAAGGGCGCTGACGAGGGTCGTAGTCCTCAGGCATCTTCGCGTCAGGGCGTTGTGTGAATACCCCATTGGTTTGGCCCACGTAGGTGAACTGGAAGTTGGAGGTAAACGCTGGCTGATCCACCAACCCAGGAAGATCGACGGCACTGCCTTGATGGGCAACGTTCTGCGCCAGGTTCTCGAGGACCAGGATGCGACCACTGAGCCAGTTCTGCACACTGCTGGCGGTAAGCTCGCCGGATTGCTGGATAGACGAGGCCAGGTTTTGCCTGATCGTGCTGCGTTGCAGGTAGTCGTTGTACAGGGTGAATAACGCGAAGGCTAAAACCACGACGCCTGACGCGGCCAACAGAATTTTATGACTGAACTTGAGATTCATTTCATCGACTTCTTTTTGCCAAAGGGGGGTGAGCGTGCCGAGTGGAACATTCCATGTAACGGGATAGGCGGACTCTGCGGTCGCTCTATTTCGGTGCACGCATGGCTCGTCAGGCTTTCGGCCAAACATCGGCAAAGCTTAGAAATTTGTGTGAAGCATCTTCTTTTTGCGTAGGAAACCGACAGGCGGTAGGTGAAGGCGGGAGGGTGTGACATAGAGCCTTAAACGACAAAACCCCTGTCTGCGTTAGCAGACAGGGGTTTCGGAATTCAATCTTGACGATGACCTACTCTCACATGGGGAAACCCCACACTACCATCGGCGATGCATCGTTTCACTGCTGAGTTCGGGATGGGATCAGGTGGTTCCAATGCTCTATGGTCGTCAAGAAATTCTGTGTACCAGACCGTTGCGTTGGCAACGTGCCGGTGAAATTCATGAGCTTCTACATAAACAAAACCCCTGTTTGCGTTAGCAAACAGGGGTTTCGGAATTTAATCTTGACGATGACCTACTCTCACATGGGGAAACCCCACACTACCATCGGCGATGCATCGTTTCACTGCTGAGTTCGGGATGGGATCAGGTGGTTCCAATGCTCTATGGTCGTCAAGAAATTCGGGTACTGAGTCGCGACCAGTTGGTCTCGCTTCAGCAAATTGGGTATGTGATAGGTTTCGGTGTTTTGTGAGCGTCGAACTTTCGGTTCATTGCGTCTTCACACACCGCAATCTGGTCTCTTTCGCTTTTCAGCTCAGAGCATGCAAATTGCTTGGGTGTTATATGGTCAAGCCTCACGGGCAATTAGTATTGGTTAGCTCAACGCCTCACAGCGCTTACACACCCAACCTATCAACGTCGTAGTCTTCGACGGCCCTTCAGGGAACTCAAGGTTCCAGTGAGATCTCATCTTGAGGCTAGTTTCCCGCTTAGATGCTTTCAGCGGTTATCTATTCCGAACATAGCTACCCGGCAATGCCACTGGCGTGACAACCGGAACACCAGAGGTTCGTCCACTCCGGTCCTCTCGTACTAGGAGCAGCCCCTCTCAAATCTCAAACGTCCACGGCAGATAGGGACCGAACTGTCTCACGACGTTCTAAACCCAGCTCGCGTACCACTTTAAATGGCGAACAGCCATACCCTTGGGACCGGCTTCAGCCCCAGGATGTGATGAGCCGACATCGAGGTGCCAAACACCGCCGTCGATATGAACTCTTGGGCGGTATCAGCCTGTTATCCCCGGAGTACCTTTTATCCGTTGAGCGATGGCCCTTCCATACAGAACCACCGGATCACTAAGACCTACTTTCGTACCTGCTCGACGTGTCTGTCTCGCAGTCAAGCGCGCTTTTGCCTTTATACTCTACGACCGATTTCCGACCGGTCTGAGCGCACCTTCGTACTCCTCCGTTACTCTTTAGGAGGAGACCGCCCCAGTCAAACTACCCACCATACACTGTCCTCGATCCGGATAACGGACCTGAGTTAGAACCTCAAAGTTGCCAGGGTGGTATTTCAAGGTTGGCTCCACGCAGACTGGCGTCCACGCTTCAAAGCCTCCCACCTATCCTACACAAGCAAATTCAAAGTCCAGTGCAAAGCTATAGTAAAGGTTCACGGGGTCTTTCCGTCTAGCCGCGGATACACTGCATCTTCACAGCGATTTCAATTTCACTGAGTCTCGGGTGGAGACAGCGCCGCCATCGTTACGCCATTCGTGCAGGTCGGAACTTACCCGACAAGGAATTTCGCTACCTTAGGACCGTTATAGTTACGGCCGCCGTTTACCGGGGCTTCGATCAAGAGCTTCGCGTTAGCTAACCCCATCAATTAACCTTCCGGCACCGGGCAGGCGTCACACCCTATACGTCCACTTTCGTGTTTGCAGAGTGCTGTGTTTTTAATAAACAGTCGCAGCGGCCTGGTATCTTCGACCGGCATGAGCTTACGGAGCAAGTCCTTCACCCTCACCGGCGCACCTTCTCCCGAAGTTACGGTGCCATTTTGCCTAGTTCCTTCACCCGAGTTCTCTCAAGCGCCTTGGTATTCTCTACCCAACCACCTGTGTCGGTTTGGGGTACGGTTCCTGGTTACCTGAAGCTTAGAAGCTTTTCTTGGAAGCATGGCATCAACCACTTCGTTAACTAAAAGTTAACTCGTCATCAGCTCTCGGCCTTAGAATCCCGGATTTACCTAAGATTCCAGCCTACCACCTTAAACTTGGACAACCAACGCCAAGCTGGCCTAGCCTTCTCCGTCCCTCCATCGCAATAACCAGAAGTACAGGAATATTAACCTGTTTTCCATCGACTACGCTTTTCAGCCTCGCCTTAGGGACCGACTAACCCTGCGTCGATTAACGTTGCGCAGGAAACCTTGGTCTTTCGGCGTGGGTGTTTTTCACACCCATTGTCGTTACTCATGTCAGCATTCGCACTTCTGATACCTCCAGCAAGCTTCTCAACTCACCTTCACAGGCTTACAGAACGCTCCTCTACCGCATCACTTACGTGATACCCGTAGCTTCGGTGTATGGTTTGAGCCCCGTTACATCTTCCGCGCAGGCCGACTCGACTAGTGAGCTATTACGCTTTCTTTAAAGGGTGGCTGCTTCTAAGCCAACCTCCTAGCTGTCTAAGCCTTCCCACATCGTTTCCCACTTAACCATAACTTTGGGACCTTAGCTGACGGTCTGGGTTGTTTCCCTTTTCACGACGGACGTTAGCACCCGCCGTGTGTCTCCCATGCTCGGCACTTGTAGGTATTCGGAGTTTGCATCGGTTTGGTAAGTCGGGATGACCCCCTAGCCGAAACAGTGCTCTACCCCCTACAGTGATACATGAGGCGCTACCTAAATAGCTTTCGAGGAGAACCAGCTATCTCCGAGCTTGATTAGCCTTTCACTCCGATCCACAGGTCATCCGCTAACTTTTCAACGGTAGTCGGTTCGGTCCTCCAGTTAGTGTTACCCAACCTTCAACCTGCCCATGGATAGATCGCCCGGTTTCGGGTCTATTCCCAGCGACTAGACGCCCTATTAAGACTCGCTTTCGCTACGCCTCCCCTATTCGGTTAAGCTCGCCACTGAAAATAAGTCGCTGACCCATTATACAAAAGGTACGCAGTCACCCAACAAAGTGGGCTCCCACTGCTTGTACGCATACGGTTTCAGGATCTATTTCACTCCCCTCTCCGGGGTTCTTTTCGCCTTTCCCTCACGGTACTAGTTCACTATCGGTCAGTCAGTAGTATTTAGCCTTGGAGGATGGTCCCCCCATATTCAGACAAAGTTTCTCGTGCTCCGTCCTACTCGATTTCATGACTAAGAGATTTTCGCGTACAGGGCTATCACCCACTATGGCCGCACTTTCCAGAGCGTTCCGCTAATCTCAAAGCCACTTAAGGGCTAGTCCCCGTTCGCTCGCCACTACTAAGGGAATCTCGGTTGATTTCTTTTCCTCAGGGTACTTAGATGTTTCAGTTCCCCTGGTTCGCCTCTTGCACCTATGTATTCAGTACAAGATAACCATCTTATGATGGCTGGGTTCCCCCATTCAGACATCTCCGGATCAAAGTCTGTTTGCCGACTCCCCGAAGCTTTTCGCAGGCTACCACGTCTTTCATCGCCTCTGACTGCCAAGGCATCCACCGTATGCGCTTCTTCACTTGACCATATAACCCCAAGCAATCTGGTTATACTATGAAGACAACATTCGCCGAAAATTCGAATTTCTCGATTAAGAGAACTCACAAATTTTACCTTAGCCTGATCCGTTACCAGTGAAAGTAACGTTCAGTCTATCTTTCTATCACATACCCAAATTTTTAAAGAACGAACTAGTCAAAGACTAGAAATCAACATTCACCATCACAACGATGGAATGCTCATTTCTAAGCTTTATACAAACAGAAGCAGTAGTGGTGGAGCCAAACGGGATCGAACCGTTGACCTCCTGCGTGCAAGGCAGGCGCTCTCCCAGCTGAGCTATGGCCCCGTATTTCTACAGGCGTTTCCCACACAAAATTGGTGGGTCTGGGCAGATTCGAACTGCCGACCTCACCCTTATCAGGGGTGCGCTCTAACCAACTGAGCTACAGACCCAATTTCGGGCTGCTTCTTTTCGTCTTCTTCAATGAATCAAGCAATTCGTGTGGGAACTTATGGAGCAGCTGATGTCGTCGATTAAGGAGGTGATCCAGCCGCAGGTTCCCCTACGGCTACCTTGTTACGACTTCACCCCAGTCATGAATCACACCGTGGTAACCGTCCTCCCGAAGGTTAGACTAGCTACTTCTGGTGCAACCCACTCCCATGGTGTGACGGGCGGTGTGTACAAGGCCCGGGAACGTATTCACCGCGACATTCTGATTCGCGATTACTAGCGATTCCGACTTCACGCAGTCGAGTTGCAGACTGCGATCCGGACTACGATCGGTTTTATGGGATTAGCTCCACCTCGCGGCTTGGCAACCCTCTGTACCGACCATTGTAGCACGTGTGTAGCCCAGGCCGTAAGGGCCATGATGACTTGACGTCATCCCCACCTTCCTCCGGTTTGTCACCGGCAGTCTCCTTAGAGTGCCCACCATTACGTGCTGGTAACTAAGGACAAGGGTTGCGCTCGTTACGGGACTTAACCCAACATCTCACGACACGAGCTGACGACAGCCATGCAGCACCTGTCTCAATGCTCCCGAAGGCACCAATCCATCTCTGGAAAGTTCATTGGATGTCAAGGCCTGGTAAGGTTCTTCGCGTTGCTTCGAATTAAACCACATGCTCCACCGCTTGTGCGGGCCCCCGTCAATTCATTTGAGTTTTAACCTTGCGGCCGTACTCCCCAGGCGGTCAACTTAATGCGTTAGCTGCGCCACTAAAAGCTCAAGGCTTCCAACGGCTAGTTGACATCGTTTACGGCGTGGACTACCAGGGTATCTAATCCTGTTTGCTCCCCACGCTTTCGCACCTCAGTGTCAGTATTAGTCCAGGTGGTCGCCTTCGCCACTGGTGTTCCTTCCTATATCTACGCATTTCACCGCTACACAGGAAATTCCACCACCCTCTACCATACTCTAGTCAGTCAGTTTTGAATGCAGTTCCCAGGTTGAGCCCGGGGATTTCACATCCAACTTAACAAACCACCTACGCGCGCTTTACGCCCAGTAATTCCGATTAACGCTTGCACCCTCTGTATTACCGCGGCTGCTGGCACAGAGTTAGCCGGTGCTTATTCTGTCGGTAACGTCAAAATTGCAGAGTATTAATCTACAACCCTTCCTCCCAACTTAAAGTGCTTTACAATCCGAAGACCTTCTTCACACACGCGGCATGGCTGGATCAGGCTTTCGCCCATTGTCCAATATTCCCCACTGCTGCCTCCCGTAGGAGTCTGGACCGTGTCTCAGTTCCAGTGTGACTGATCATCCTCTCAGACCAGTTACGGATCGTCGCCTTGGTGAGCCATTACCCCACCAACTAGCTAATCCGACCTAGGCTCATCTGATAGCGCAAGGCCCGAAGGTCCCCTGCTTTCTCCCGTAGGACGTATGCGGTATTAGCGTCCGTTTCCGAACGTTATCCCCCACTACCAGGCAGATTCCTAGGCATTACTCACCCGTCCGCCGCTCTCAAGAGAAGCAAGCTTCTCTCTACCGCTCGACTTGCATGTGTTAGGCCTGCCGCCAGCGTTCAATCTGAGCCATGATCAAACTCTTCAGTTCAAACATCTTTGGGTTTTTAAGAAACCCTAAACTTGGCTCAGCAATCGTTGGTTACATCTTTGATTTCTCGCGGAGTAACTTGTGATGCTGATAATCTTGTTGACTATCAGTCTGACTCCACAAGCACCCACACGAATTGCTTGATTCAGTTGTTAAAGAGCGGTTGGTTAAGATCTTTCGTCTCAACCGAGGCGCGCATTCTACAGCAGCCTCATTTGCTGTCAAGTGATTATTTTCAGAAGCTTTCGAAGATTTCTTCAACAACTTCAACCACTTGCGCTTCCGATCTCTCGTCAGCGGGAGGCGAATTCTACAGCGTTACACGCTGCTGTCAACACCTCTTTTTCAACTTCCTTTTGGCTTCGATGAACTGAAGCAACCTGCTGCCGAAAACTACGTAACTCATTGTTTACCAAGGAGTTTTCCGTTTCGACTGCGCCGGAAGTGGGGCGAATTATAGGCTTCCAGAATCTGCCGTCAACTCTTAATTCTGCTTTTCTATCAATTAGTTAGAATTGATTAAAAAACCACCACCACTTATAGGAACGCCATGAGTGCCCTCTATATAGAAGGAATCATTCAGACGATGCCCGCCTCCTTCAACGCAGCCACATTAGCTGCCCCTAACCCCAAAATCCCCTGCAGCACCTGAAGCGTGTGCTCCCCCAGGAGAGGTGGTGCATTTCGATATTCCACTGGCGTCTTGGACAAGCGTATCGGGCTGGCAACCTGAGGCACCATCCCCGCCAGCGCATGGGGAAGCTCCATCGCCAGGCCGCGCGCCTGGACCTGAGGATCGGAGAAAACTTGCGCCAGATCATTGATCGGTCCACACGGCACGCCCACTCGCTCCAATTGCGACACCCACTCAGCCGTTGTCTTGAAGACAGTCGCCTGGCGGATCAACGGAATCAGCGCAGCACGGTTGGCCACTCGCGCCTGGTTAGTGGCGAAACGCGGGTCATCCCCCCATTGCGGCTGCCCAGCAACTTCAGCGAACTTGCGGAACTGGCCGTCATTACCCACCGTCAGGATGAAATCACCATCAGCCGTAGGAAAGTCCTGATACGGCACGATGTTCGGATGCGCATTGCCCAGGCGTTTTGGCGAGACTCCGGTGGTCAGGTAATTCATCGCCTGATTAGCCAGGCAAGCCACCTGCACATCCAGCAGCGCCATATCGATATGTTGCCCACCGCCATCATGATCGCGGTGAGCCAACGCTGCCAGGATCGCGACGGTCGAATAGAGTCCCGTGAGAATATCGGTCAATGCCACACCGACTTTCACCGGCCCTGCGCCCTCATCACCTTCAGGCCGGCCGGTCAGGCTCATCAACCCACCCAGCCCTTGAATCATGAAGTCGTAGCCGGCACGCGCGGCATAAGGCCCCGTCTGCCCAAAGCCCGTGATCGAGCAGTAGATCAACTCAGGATTTATCTCCTTGAGCGACTCGTAATCCAGCCCATAAGCCGCCAGACCACCCACTTTGAAGTTCTCGATCAGGATGTCTGACTTGGCCGCCAGATCACGCACCAGTTTCTGCCCTTCAGGCTTAGTGAAGTCGATGGTCACCGATTCTTTATTTCGGTTGGCGGACAGATAGTACGCCGCCTCACTGGTATTTTCGCCGTATGCGTCCTTGAGGAAGGGCGGCCCCCAGGCGCGCGTGTCATCACCGCTGCCTGGCCTTTCGACCTTGATCACCTCGGCCCCAAGGTCCGCAAGAATCTGCCCGGACCAAGGGCCCGCCAGTACACGCGATAAATCCAGTACCCGCAGGTGGGAAAGCGCGCCCATGTCCGTGCTCCTATTAATAGAACGCCTGAAGACCGGTCTGTGCGCGCCCAAGAATCAAGGCATGCACGTCGTGGGTTCCCTCATAGGTATTGACCACTTCGAGGTTGACCAGGTGGCGCGCCACCCCGAATTCGTCGGAGATGCCGTTGCCGCCCAACATATCGCGGGCCATGCGGGCGATGTCCAGGGACTTGCCACACGAGTTACGCTTCATGATCGATGTAATCTCGACCGCTGCGGTCCCCTCGTCTTTCATCCGCCCCAGACGCAGGCAACCTTGCAGAGCCAAGGTGATCTCGGTCTGCATATCGGCCAGCTTCTTCTGGATCAACTGCGTTGCAGCCAATGGCCGACCAAACTGCTTACGATCCAGGGTGTACTGGCGCGCGGTATGCCAGCAGAACTCAGCAGCCCCCAACGCCCCCCAGGAGATACCGTAGCGCGCCGAATTCAGGCAAGTAAAAGGCCCCTTCAAGCCACGCACATCCGGAAAAATGTTCTCGTCCGGCACAAACACGTTATCCATGACAATTTCGCCGGTAATGGACGCTCGCAAGCCGACCTTGCCGTGAATCGCCGGGGCGCTAAGGCCCTTCCAACCTTTTTCCAGGACGAAACCACGGATATCGCCTGCATCATCTTTGCCCCACACCACAAACACGTCGGCTATCGGGCTGTTGGTGATCCACATCTTCGCGCCGGTCAGGCTGTAGCCGCCATCTACCTTTCGCGCACGGGTAATCATCGCGCCCGGATCAGAACCATGGTTGGGTTCGGTGAGCCCGAAACAGCCAATCCATTCGCCGGACGCCAATTTCGGCAGGTATTTTTGTTTTTGCGCCTCGGTGCCGAACTCATTGATCGGCACCATGACCAGTGACGACTGAACACTCATCATCGAACGATAGCCGGAGTCGACACGCTCCACCTCACGCGCAATCAGCCCGTAGCTGACGTAGTTCAAGCCGCTGCCACCGTACTGCTCGGGAATCATCGCCCCCAGCAAACCGGTTTCTCCCATCTCACGGAAAATAGCGGGATCAGTCTTTTCATGACGGAAGGCTTCGAGCACGCGAGGGGCCAGCTTGTCCTGAGCAAACTGCTCGGCACTGTCACGCACCATGCGCTCCTCTTCGGTGAGCTGTTGATCCAGCAGCAGTGGATCGATCCAGTTGAAGCTTGCCTTGCCAGCCATGAATAAGTCCTCGCGGATAAAAACTGAAGTCGTGATTCAGACTAGGCCGGCCACGCGCAGAGGGCAAACGAGGTTTCTGCATAGGGTTGTGCTAATTTCTCACTCCGTAATACTCGAAAAGCCCATAAATGCGCCTTATCTGTGAGGGCAACGTACATGCGCAGAAAAATACCTAGCACCACCGCGCTTATCAGCTTCGAAGCGGCAGCCCGTCACGAAAGCTTCACCAAGGCGGCACAGGAGCTTTCCATCACCCAAGGCGCCATCTGTCGACAGATCGCCAGCCTTGAGGAGTTTTTAAGTGTCGAACTGTTTCGCCGCTCGCGTCGCGGGGTGAAGCTGACAGAGGCAGGGCTCTCTTACAGCCGCAGAGTTGCTACACAGCTGGACGCCGTAGAGCGCGACACCCTCTCGGTCATGGGTCAGCAGGGCACCAACGCCATCGAGTTGGCGGTGGTACCGACCTTCGGCACGCAATGGCTGATTCCACGCCTCAAGGACTTTCAGGACCGGCACCCGGAGGTGACCGTGAATCTGACCAATCGGACACGCCCGTTCCTGTTCGCCGACACCGCGTTCGACGCCGCGATCTACTTCGGCGATGCCGATTGGTCCGGCACAGAGTCACACCGGCTGATGGGAGAAAACCCTGTCCCGGTGTGCAGTCCACACTTACTTGGAGGCCGCGCGCACTTAACTCCTCAAGAGATCGCCGAATTACCGCTGCTACAGCAGACAACACGCCCCTATGCCTGGCGTCAGTGGTTCAACGCGCAACAGCTGAGTCTGCCTCGCGACATGACAGGCCCTCGATACGAGCTATTCTCGATGTTGTCCCAAGCGGCTATGCATGACATGGGCATCGCACTGATACCACCCTTCCTCATCCAGCGCGAGCTGAAGGAGCAGCGACTGGTGATTGCGAGCACCGAAACGCTAAGCAGCGAAAAGGCGTACTACCTCATGATTCCCGATAAAAAAGTCGAATCGGCCTCCCTACACGCATTCAAGGACTGGCTGATTGAACAATCAAAGCGCTATAACCCCGGCATTTAAAGGATAAAGCTGCCTTGTTGACCCTGTAGTCAGGTTAATTTGAATCCTACAGATATACGTATATGTCGCATTTAGACAGTCTGTACCGGTTGAGCAAAAACAAGGCTCAAAGCCATGATCTACATGGCTTGTAGCGACTAATACCAGCCTATAAGCGACCATTCACATCGGCGATTGGAAAACATCGAATAAATACCCTTGACCCTTTAAAGACTTGTATTTAAAGAGGTTATTCAAGGCGGTTGCGACAATCAGTCACAGGGTGACTTGTAGTTAATTTTTCGTCACCCGTCATAATCTCTTGAAGGCCGTAAAGTTCGCCTGCAAAATGCCGCGCCCCGCTGTCATTTCAGCGGGATCGTGCTGATCGGTCGCCCCAGTTGCGCCACTCGCGGTGCACTGGCCTTTTTACAAAAAGATCAAAAGCAAAAAGATCATGCAGGAGATTTGACGTGCACATTGGTGTTCCTCTCGAAACCCAGACCGGTGAAACGCGGGTGGCTGCCACCCCGGAAACCATCAAGAAGCTGATCGGCCAGGGCCATAAGGTCACTGTACAAAGCGGTGCAGGCATCAACGCCAGCATCGTCGACAGTGCTTATGAAACGGCAGGCGCAACCATTGGCAGTGCCAGCGATGCGTTCGGCGCCGAGCTGATCCTCAAGGTGGTTGCCCCCAGCGACAGCGAACTGGCGCTGATCAAAAGCGGCACCGTATTGGTGGGCATGCTCAATCCGTTCAGCAACGAAACCATCGCCAAGCTTGCCGAATGCGGCATCACCGCCTTCGCCCTCGAAGCCGCGCCACGCACTTCACGGGCCCAAAGCCTCGACGTGCTGTCTTCGCAAGCCAATATCGCCGGTTACAAGGCTGTGTTGCTGGCCGCTCATCACTACCCGCGCTTCATGCCGATGCTGATGACCGCCGCCGGCACTGTGAAAGCTGCGCGCGTGTTGATCCTCGGCGCCGGTGTCGCGGGCCTGCAAGCTATCGCCACGGCAAAACGCCTGGGCGCGGTCATCGAAGCGTCCGACGTCCGTCCGGCGGTAAAAGAGCAAATCGAATCCCTGGGCGCCAAGTTCGTCGACGTGCCCTACGAAACCGATGAAGAGCGTGAATGCGCCGTCGGTGTCGGCGGCTACGCGCGCCCGATGCCCACCAGCTGGATGCAGCGCCAGGCCCTGGCCGTGCACGAACGCGCGAAGCAGGCCGACATCGTCATCACCACCGCACTGATTCCAGGCCGCAAGGCACCTACCCTGCTTAGCGCCGATACCGTCGCGCAGATGAAACCCGGCTCGGTGGTCATCGACCTCGCCGCAGCTCAGGGCGGCAACTGCCCGTTGACCGTCGCTGACCAAGTCGTGGTGGAAAACGGTGTGATCATCTGCGGCCCGACCAACCTGGCAGGCGCTGTCGCCGCAGATGCCTCGGCCTTGTACGCGCGCAACCTGCTGGACTTCCTGAAGCTGGTCTTCACCAAGGAAGGGCAGTTTGAAATCAACCTCGAAGACGACATCGTCGCCGCGTGCCTGATGTGCCGCGACGGCCAAGTCATCCGCAAAAACGCCTAAGCAGGGATTCAGACGATGGAAGAGCTTATCTCCCCCGGTATCTACAACCTGATCATCTTTGTGCTGGCGATTTATGTCGGTTACCACGTGGTCTGGAACGTTACCCCCGCGCTGCATACGCCATTAATGGCAGTGACAAACGCGATTTCCGCGATCGTGATTGTGGGCGCCATGCTGGCCGCCGCCCTCACCGTGACGCCGTTGGGCAAGACGATGGGCACCCTGGCGGTAGCTTTGGCTGCGGTTAACGTGTTCGGCGGTTTCCTGGTTACGCGTAGGATGCTTGAGATGTTCAAGAAGAAAGCGCCCAAAGCTGTGAAAGAAGAGGTGCAGAAGTAATGAGCATGAATCTGGTGACGACGCTCTACCTGATCGCGTCGATCTGCTTCATCCAGGCCCTCAAAGGCCTGTCGCACCCCACCACCTCCCGACGCGGCAACCTGTTCGGCATGCTCGGCATGGCACTGGCGGTGCTGACCACCGTAGGCCTGATCTATAAGCTCGGCGCGGAGCTGGCCACCGCCGGTATCGGCTACGTCATCGTCGGCCTGCTGGTCGGCGGCACGGCCGGCTCGATCATGGCCAAACGCGTAGAGATGACCAAGATGCCGGAGCTGGTGGCGTTCATGCATAGCATGATCGGCCTGGCAGCGGTGTTTATCGCGATTGCAGCGGTCGTCGAGCCGCAATCCTTGGGTATCGTCAAACACTTGGGCGATTCGATCCCGGCCGGTAACCGCCTGGAGCTGTTCCTCGGTGCCGCCATCGGTGCTATTACCTTCTCCGGCTCGGTGATCGCATTCGGTAAGCTGTCGGGTAAGTACAAGTTCCGCCTGTTCCAAGGCGCACCGGTACAGTTTGGTGGGCAACACAAGCTGAACCTTGTGCTCGGCTTGGCAACCCTGGGCCTGGGCCTGGCGTTCATGTTCACCGGCAACCTCACTGCGTTCGCGCTGATGCTGGCCCTGGCCTTCGTGCTGGGCGTGCTGATCATCATCCCGATCGGCGGCGCCGACATGCCGGTAGTGGTATCGATGCTCAACAGTTATTCCGGCTGGGCAGCGGCGGGCATTGGTTTCTCGCTGAACAACTCGATGCTGATCATCGCCGGCTCCCTGGTCGGCTCCAGCGGCGCGATCCTGTCTTACATCATGTGCAAGGCGATGAACCGCTCCTTCTTTAATGTACTGCTGGGCGGTTTCGGCAATACGCCAGACGCCGGTGCAGCAGCTGGCTCGAAAGAAGCTCGGCCGGTGAAGTCCGGCTCGGCCGACGACGCTACCTTCCTGCTGACCAACGCCGACACGGTCATCATCGTGCCGGGCTATGGCTTGGCTGTCGCACGGGCACAACACGCGCTTAAAGAGCTGACCGAGAAGCTCACCCATCGCGGCGTCACCGTGAAGTACGCGATCCACCCGGTGGCGGGCCGTATGCCTGGGCATATGAACGTGCTGCTGGCCGAGGCCGAAGTGCCTTACGACCAGGTGTTCGAGATGGAAGACATCAACTCTGAGTTCGGCCAGGCTGACGTGGTGCTGGTGTTGGGCGCCAACGATGTGGTCAACCCGGCGGCCAAGAACGATCCGAACTCACCGATTGCCGGTATGCCGATCCTCGAGGCGTTCAAGGCCAAGACCATCATCGTCAACAAGCGCTCGATGGCCAGCGGCTATGCAGGCCTGGATAACGAGTTGTTCTACCTGGACAAGACCATGATGGTCTTCGGTGATGCCAAGAAGGTCATCGAAGATATGGTCAAAGCCGTCGAATAACACTGCGCCAGCGCAATACCCGAAACCCTGGCCTCACGTAGGCTGGGGTTTTTTATTAGCGGATGAAACCCGACCAAAGGCTCTAAATCGCCACCTGGCATTCGACCATGGTAGCGGGCCGAAACTTTTTGAAATCACTACACTGCCCACCTTGCTTCCGTAGCCTGAGATAACAATTCATGTACCGTGATCGTATCCGCTTGCCTTCGTTGTTGAACAAGGTCATGAGCGCGGCAGACGCCGCTGCACTGATCGAGGACGGCATGACCGTCGGCATGAGCGGCTTCACCCGCGCCGGTGAAGCCAAGGCCGTCCCCCACGCCCTGGCCGAACGCGCCAAGACTTCGCCCCTCAAAATCACCCTGATGACCGGCGCCAGCCTGGGCAACGACCTGGACAAGCAACTGACTGAAGCTGGCGTACTGTCGCGACGCATGCCGTTTCAAGTCGACAGCACGCTACGCAAAGCGATCAATGCTGGCGAGGTGATGTTTATTGACCAGCACCTATCGGAAACCGTCGAGCAACTGCGCAACAACCAGCTCAAGTTGCCGGACATTGCGGTAATCGAAGCGGTCGCCATCACTGAACAAGGGCACATCGTGCCCACCACGTCCGTAGGCAACTCAGCCAGCTTCGCAATTTTTGCCAAGCACGTGATCGTCGAGATCAACCTCGCGCACAATCCGAACCTGGAAGGGCTGCATGACATCTATATCCCGACCTACCGGCCGACGCGCACGCCTATCCCGCTGGTGAAGGTCGACGACCGCATTGGCAGCACTGCGATTCCGATCCCGCCAGAGAAAATCGTCGCTATCGTGGTCACTAACCAGGCCGACTCTGCCTCAACCGTGACGCCGCCTGACGGTGACACTCAAGGCATCGCCAACCACCTGATCAACTTCCTCAAGCAGGAAGTTGATGCCGGACGCATGACCAACAAACTCGGCCCGCTGCAAGCCGGGATCGGCAACATTGCCAACGCGGTGATGTGTGGCTTGATCGATTCGCCCTTCGAAGATCTGACGATGTACTCGGAAGTGCTGCAGGATTCGACCTTCGACCTGATCGACGCCGGTAAGCTGAGCTTCGCATCCGGCAGCTCGATTACCTTGTCGGAGCGCCGCAATGCCGACGTTTTCGGCAACCTGGAGCACTACAAAGACAAGCTGGTACTGCGCCCACAGGAAATCTCCAACCATCCTGAAGTGGTGCGCCGCCTGGGCATCATCGGTATCAACACCGCGCTGGAGTTCGATATCTACGGCAACGTCAACTCCACCCACGTCTGCGGCACGCGGATGATGAATGGCATTGGCGGCTCCGGGGACTTCGCGCGCAACGCGCACCTGGCAATCTTTGTCACCAAATCGATTGCCAAGGGGGGCGCGATTTCCAGCGTGGTGCCGATGGTCAGCCATGTGGACCACACCGAACATGACGTGGACATCCTCGTCACCGAAGTGGGCTTGGCCGATCTGCGCGGCCTGGCACCGCGGGAGCGTGCGCGGGTGATCATCGACAACTGTGTGCATCCGGCCTACCGCGACGCGCTCAATACTTACTTCGAAGCCGCCTGCGCCATCGGTGGGCACACGCCGCATATCCTGCGCCAGGCACTGAGTTGGCACATCAACCTGGAAGAAACCGGGCATATGCTCAAGGCTTGATGAATACAGATCCGAGCTGATGCAACTACAGTTTCATCAGCTCGGCAGCCTAGCCAGTGTCTATGCAAAAAACTGTACTACTGTACCGCTCATTTCCTACTTAAATATCCCACAACTCATCTTGAAAACACCCATTTCGCACCTTTTGGGTGCGCACAGGTACAGTTGCCCCATTTCCGTACCGTACAGCCGTATTAAACAGTTAACTGGCCCCTCACAATACAGGTGAACTGTATCTAGAGAGTCTTGCGCCGGAGGAGGATCATTGGCATCAGTTAAACCACTACCTAATCCCGCCACAAGCGGAAGGATGTCATCATGGAACGTACACTCAGTTCCGAACTGTTCTTCGAAGAGAAAGCTGTAAACACTAACGCTTCCCTGCCTTTGCGCGTTCTCGCCAACCTGATGTTGTGGCAGCGCCGCATCTCCAGCCGCCACCAATTGGCTCGCCTGGATTCGCGTCTGCTGGCTGACGCCGGTATCAGCGAAGCTCAACGCTACGAAGAGCTGAGCAA
This sequence comes from Pseudomonas sp. HN8-3, assembly GCF_020790195.1. Lineage (NCBI taxonomy): Bacteria > Pseudomonadati > Pseudomonadota > Gammaproteobacteria > Pseudomonadales > Pseudomonadaceae > Pseudomonas > Pseudomonas sp. HN8-3. The sequence goes on along the minus strand of NZ_CP086206.1, from coordinate 109,468 downwards.
GCCGTTCTGGCGCTAAGCAGCGCCCGCTGGCCCTGACCCACCGGGTCCACCGCCAGCACTCTGATTTGTTAAAGCAAAGCCCGCCCCGGGTAACCGGAGGCGGGCTTTGTTGTTTCTGCGAAAGGGCATTGAATCGGTAGGATTTCCACCTACAGGTACAGTTTTAATAAAATTATTATTAACCAGTACAGTTAAATTACAGGCTTCCTGTTGCACCGGTCCAAGCCTAATATCCACTCACCACGTGGCGAACCCTGTAGAGCGAGCGTCTGATGCTCAACAGTCCCAGTCCGTCTCACTGTGGCCGCGTCGCGCCACCTTATTTCGTCTACAGGAGTTACCCCATGTCCCGCCTTCGCCTGCTGTGCACCGCCGCTGTGCTGACCCTGGCCGCCAACGCTAACGCGAGCAGCTTCATCATGACCACCGACTCGATCGTTGGCGCCCTGAAAGCCACTTCCGACGCCACCTCCGATGCGACCTCCTCCCTGCGCGACAATAAGGTCGTACAGGCCGCCCGTGATGACGCAGCCAGCTTCGTCGCCAGCGAAGGCGCTATCCGTGGCGTGAAACTGGAAAGCGCCCTGGCCCACATCCGCCAGCAAGCGCCGCAACTGGCCATCGCTACCGATGCACAGCTGGCACAGGCAATCCTGGCGATCTGATCTGCGGCAACAGACGGGAGCGCCTGCCGCTCCCGAATGCCTCGGCGCTGGCCCTCGCCTGGTCATTGCGCTAGCCTTGGCGCTCGTTTTCAGTTGTCGAGTCCCATGGCTTTTTCATACCGCCTGTTGATTGTTCCCGTACTGTTTTGCGCCTGCTGGTCACCCTTGGCTTTGGCCATGGATGTGTCCACCCAGAGCACCGTTGTCAGCGTGTATGCCACCGGCAAGGTGACCTCTGCGCCGTTCGACAACAAGTTGGTGATGGCCGCTCAGGATGATGCTGCCGCTTTCATTGCCACTGACGGCCAATGGCGGGGCGCACGCCTGGAGTCCGCGCTGGATTATCTGCGCCACAGTCGGCCAAAACTTCATGCGAGCGACCTTGAACTGGCGCAAGCAATTCTCGTCCAATAGTTATCTTTGTATTTCGGAGTCACTCGATGCGTAGCCCGTTGATCGTCGCCGCCCTCGGCCTGCTGTTTTTGGTCGATGTCGCCCAGGCGCAAACCTTGAAAGCCACCAGCAACATCATCGTGCGTGCGTCGGCGCGCACCATTGATTTCACCTCAGACACCACCACGTCCATCCGCGACTCCAAAATCGTGCGCGAAGCCCACGACGACGCCGCCAGCTTCGTAGCCACGAATGGAGAGATCCGTGGTGCCCAGCTTGAAGCTGCGTTCGATACCCTTCGCACCCGCGTGCCAGAAGCCCGTGATGCCAGCGACCAGACCCTCGCCGAAGCTATCCTCGCTCTGTGAGGCGCATCAAAACCTGGCTCCTGGCCGGGGTTGTGCTGTTGTGTGCAAGTACAGCCCAGGCCAGCCTGCAACTGCGGCTCAAAACCGATGGTTTGAGCCCGGCCGAACAGCAGGCCAGCCAGGCATTGCTCGATGAAGCGCTGCGCGCCTTGCCGCCACGTTTTGTCGAGCAATTGGATCGGCGGATTGATGTCGGCTGGACCGACAAGATGCCTGAAAATGCCTATGGCCAGGCGTCCCTGGTGTCCGAGCTGGACCTTAATCAAAACCTGCTCGCCAGCCTGACCGACGGCAGCGCCGCCACCCTCAAAACCAATCGCCCCCACGGCACCGTGCGCCAGGAATTGCTCGCCACGGTGCTGCATGAACTGACCCACATCTATGACCGCGCACGCCTGTGGCCCAAAGACGAGCGCGCACTGATCCAGCGTTGCAGTCGCCAGAACAACATTACCGGCTTGATCGGCCTGCCCGATCAATGCCGTGGCCAGAACGACCGGCGCTTCACTCTCAGTGATGATCCCCGCCTGCTGGACCTCGCCGGCTGGCCACAATATGTCGGCCGCCGCGGCGAGCGTGAACAGCATAACAATCAGGTGGTGCGCAGCCCGGACATCTACGAAACCACCAGCCCGTTGGAGTTCGTGGCGGTCAACATGGAGTACTTCCTCCTCGACCCCAGCTACGCCTGCCGACGCCCCGCGCTGTTCCGCTATTACAAGGAACATTTCGGCTGGGCGCCGCCCGAACAGCAACCCTGTGCCAAGACATACCCGTTCCTGAACGCCGGCAATGACTTCGCCAAGACGCCACTGGGGCAAATAGACCCGGAGCGGGTGTATGAAATCGACTACCTGCTCGCCGAAGCCAACCAGAATCTGGTGAGCCGCTGGGGCCATAGCATGCTGCGGCTGGTGATCTGCGCGCCAGGTCGCCCGCGTGGCCCTGACTGTCGGCTGGATCTGGACCGCCACCTGGTGCTGTCCTACCGCGCCTTCGTCGGTGACGTACAGCTGTCGAGCTGGGATGGCCTGGTGGGCAAGTACCCGTCGCGATTGTTCGTATTGCCGCTGGCCCAGGTCATCGATGAATACACCAAGACCGAATTACGAGGCCTGGCGTCGGTACCGCTGAAGCTCAACCGCCAGGAAATCAACGACACCGTCGAGCATGCGGCTGAAATGCACTGGAGCTATGACGGCAACTATTTCTTTATCTCCAACAACTGTGCGGTTGAAAGCCTGAAACTGTTACGCAGTGGCAGTGCCAACCCGCAACTGACCGGCCTGGACAACATCACCCCCAACGGTTTGCTGCAAGTGCTCAGCGCACGTGGCCTGGCCGATACCAGCGTATTGAATGACAAGCGTGAGGCGTTGCGCCTGGGGTACCACTTCGACTCATTCCGCGAACGCTACCAGGCGATGTTCGATGTACTGCGCAAGCGCCTGCCGATCAAGCAGACCCAGGTCGAAGACTGGCTGGCCCTGGATGCGCAAGCGCGCCGCCAGTGGTTCAGCCAGGCCGACCTGCGTACCAGCGCTGCATTGTTGTTGCTTGAACAAGCCAGCTATCGCAAGCAACTGATGCTCGCTCAGGACGAAGTCAAACAGCGCTATCTCAATGCCCGCGAGCTGAAAAATGGCGGCATGGAGAAAGCCAACAACACGCTGCAACAGATCCTCGCCAACAGTGGCTTTCTCAGTCGTCCGGCCGAGTTGCTCGACAGTGGCGGCTATGGCCTACCGCAACCTTCGGAAGCCAAGCGCCTGGAGTCGGAGAGCGCCGAACGTCAGAAGCAGTTGCAATCATTGACCGGCGAGCTGGATAAAGAGGTGAGGGCGCTGCTCGATCCGGCCCGCGCTGCCGAGATTGCGGCCTGTGAGGCCAACCTCAAGCAGTTGGGTGAGCATCTGCGTGCGCTGCATAAAGCGGCCGGCGGCCTCGAACTGCCCTAAAAACATAGCGGTACACAATCAAATTGTGGGAGGGGGCTTGCTCCCGATAGCGGTGTATCAGTCACTGGAAATATTGACTGAACTCCAGCTATCGGGAGCAAGCCCCCTCCCACATTTTTATCTGCATGAGCCTTAAAACCGTGTGTCACCAGTTTCTCCAGCGAAAGCTGGCTGAAAGCTTACCCGTCTAGGATCGCCCCAACTGCCGGCAACAGACCGGCTGTAAACAACAACAATGGTGATTCCCGATGTCCGCTCGTACCTGCCTGTTCGCACCCACTCCACCCGTACGCCTCGTGCCTTTCGTTCTGCGCTGACCCTCACCCGGTTCGCCATTCCCTAGCCGCGCTACGCCTGGAGTATTCCTATGCTGACTTTCCTTGGCTTTGCCATGGTCATCACGTTCATGTTCCTGATCATGACCAAGCGCCTGTCTGCGCTGATCGCCTTGATCATCGTGCCCATCCTGTTTGCACTGTTCGGCGGTTTCGCGCCGAAGATCGGCCCAATGATGCTCGAAGGCATCACCAAGCTCGCGCCAACTGGCGTGATGCTGATGTTCGCCATCCTCTACTTTGCCTTGATGATCGACTCCGGCCTGTTCGACCCGGCCGTGCGCAAGATCCTCAAGATGGTCAAGGGCGACCCGCTGAAAGTCTCGGTCGGCACTGCCGTGCTGGCTTTGGTGGTATCCCTGGACGGTGATGGCGCCACCACCTACATGATCTGCGTCGCCGCCATGCTGCCGCTGTACCAGCGCATAGGCATGAGCCCGCGGATCATGGCCGGTCTGATCATTCTCGCCGGCGGTGTAATGAACATGACACCCTGGGGTGGCCCGACGGCTCGTGCGGCCAGTGCGTTGCATGTTGATCCGTCCGACATCTTCGTACCGATGATTCCGGCCATGGCCGCTGGCGTCGTGGCGATCCTGGTAATTGCCTACATGTACGGCAAGCGTGAGCGCGCACGCCTGGGTGAACTGCACCTGCAGGGCGACGAGATCGACCACAGCGAAATCAGCGTGTCGCAATTCCCCGACGCCCGCCGCCCGAAACTGATCTGGTTCAACGGCGCCCTCACCCTGGCCCTGATGTGCACCCTGATTGCCGGCCTGTTGCCGCTGCCGGTGCTGTTTATGGTGGCGTTCAGTATCGCGATGATCGTCAACTACCCGTGCCTGCAACAGCAGAAAGACCGCGTCGCGGCCCACGCCGGCAGCGTCTTGGCGGTCGTCGGATTGATCTTCGCCGCCGGGATCTTCACAGGCATCCTGTCGGGCACCGGCATGGTCGACGCCATGTCAAAAAGCCTGCTGGCGGTCATCCCGGAAGCCATGGGCCCGTACCTGGCAGTGATCACTGCGCTGGTGAGCATGCCGTTCACCTTCTTCATGTCCAACGATGCGTTCTATTACGGCGTACTGCCAGTATTGGCCGAAGCGGCCAGTCACTACGGCATCACCGCGGTAGAAATGGCCCGTGCGTCGATCGTCGGGCAACCCGTGCACCTGCTCAGCCCGCTGGTACCTTCGACTTACTTGCTGGTGGCGCTGGCGGGTATTGAGTTCGGCGACCACCAACGCTTCACCTTGAAGTGGGCAGTGCTGGTATGCCTGTGCATAATGTTCGCCGCATTGCTGATGGGGATTTTTCCGCTGTTCAGCACTCTATAATCGTACTGACTCACCGCGCGGCGCTACAGCTTGCGCGGTTTAACACTTGCTCAAAGGAATACACATGGAATGGCTGACCAATCCGGAAATCTGGATTGCCTTCTTCACCCTGACGGCTCTCGAGATCGTCCTGGGCATCGATAACATCATCATGATTTCGATCCTGGTCAGCCGCATGCCCAAGCATATGCAGGCGCGCACCCGGATCTTCGGCCTGGCACTGGCCATGGTCACGCGCATCCTGTTGCTGCTGTCGATCACCTGGGTCATGCAACTGACCGCCGACCTGTTCGTGGTGTTTGGCCAGGGCATTTCCGGCCGTGACCTGATCCTGTTCTTCGGTGGCCTGTTCCTGCTGTGGAAAAGCTCCCAGGAGATGTACCACGCCCTGGAAGGGGAAGACGAAACCAACGACGAGCCCAAAGGCGCCGGTGGCAAGTTCATCTACACCATCATCCAGATCGCCATCATCGACATCGTGTTCTCCCTGGACTCGGTGATCACCGCCGTCGGCATGGTTTCCCATGTGCCGGTGATGGTAGCTGCAATCGTCGTGGCCGTACTGGTGATGATGCTGGCTGCCGGCACCATCAGCGAGTTCATCGACAAGCACCCGTCGCTGAAAATGCTGGCGCTGTCGTTCCTGCTGGTGGTGGGTACCGTGCTGATCGCCGAATCCTTCGACGTGCATGTGCCAAAAGGCTATGTCTACTTCGCCATGGCGTTCTCGCTGGCAGTGGAAGCGGTGAACATCAAGATGCGTACCGCCATCGCCAAAAAGAAGAAGCAGCAGGATCCAGTGAAACTGCGTAAAGACATTCCGGGTCAATAAACCTGACACGCGGCTGAAATGGGGCGCTTGCGCCCCATTTTTTCGTCTGCCAAAAAGTTGATTTCATGACAGTTTTGTTTCAATCCGGAGTTTAGCTATGCGATGCTGGCGCAGAGCCCATTAGCCAACTACAGCTTAAGTACAAGACGTAGAACGGCACGCGGTAACTTTCCTTCGCTCCTCCTGGAGCGCACCCACACGGGGGGCCGAGCATGCTGACCCTGCTCAATCTGCTTTCCGCCGTGACCCTGCTTATCTGGGGCACGCACATCGTCCGTACCGGCATCCTGCGGGTCTACGGCTCCAACTTGCGCCAAGTCATCGGGCAGAACATGTCCAAGCGCTGGCTGGCCTTTATCGCCGGGATCCTGGTGACCGCCATGGTGCAAAGCAGCAACGCCACGGCGATGCTGGTCACTTCCTTTGTCGGCCAGGGGTTGATGAGCCTTACACCGGCCTTGGCCACCATGCTTGGCGCCGACGTCGGTACCGCGCTGATGGCGCGGGTGCTGACCTTCGACTTGTCCTGGCTGTCGCCGCTGCTGATCTTCCTTGGGGTGATTTTCTTCCTGTCGCGCAAACAGACGCGGGCAGGGCAGTTGGGCCGGGTGGGGATCGGCCTTGGGCTGATCATCCTTGCGCTGCAATTGACCGTCGAGGCCGCCGGGCCCATCACCCATGCCCAAGGCGTCAAGGTGATCTTCGCCTCGCTGACCGGCGATATCTTGCTCGACGCCCTGGTCGGCGCGCTGTTCGCAATGATTTCCTACTCCAGCCTCGCCGCCGTGCTGCTTACGGCCACCCTGGCCGGCGCCGGCGTGATCGGTTTGCACGTGGCCATCGGCCTGGTGATCGGCGCCAATATCGGCAGCGGTGTGCTGGCATTTCTAAGCACCAGCATGCAAAACACCGCCGGCCGCCAAGTGGCCCTGGGCAGCCTGTTGTACAAACTGATCGGCCTGTTGCTGATCATTCCTGTGCTTGACCCGCTCGTGGGCTGGATGGACGGTCTGGACTACAGCGCACAAGGCATGGTCATCACCTTTCACCTGCTCTATAACGTCACGCGCTGCTTGATTCTGCTGCCCACCATTGGCCCTATGGCGCGGCTGTGCGCCTGGCTGTTGCCCGAGCGCGAAGAAACCAATGGCAAGGCCAAACCACGCCACCTCGACCTGGCCGCGCTCACCACGCCGAGCCTGGCCTTAGCCAACGCCGCCCGCGAAACCCTGCGCCTGGGTGACCTGATCGACAATATGCTCACCTCCATGCAGGAGGTGCTGCGCGGTAATCAAACCGCAATCACCCAGCAAATGCGCAGCCTCAGCGATGATGTCGAGGCGCTCTATAGCGCGATCAAACTCTACCTGGCGCAAATGCCCCGTGAAGACCTGAGCGAACAAGACAACCGCCGCTGGGCTGAGATCATCGAGCTGTCGATCAACTTGAAGTTGGCAGGTGACTTGATCGAACGCATGTTGCGCAAGGTCCAGCAGCAGAAAACCTCGCAGCGGCGGCAATTTTCCGAAGTGGGCCTGGAAGAACTCAGCGGTTTGCACAGCCAGCTGATCGCCAACCTGCGCCTGGGTCTGTCGGTGTTCCTCAGCGGCGACCCGGAGAGCGCTCGCCAATTGCTGCGTGAAAAGCGCCGCTTCCGCGCCCAGGAACGTCGCCTGGCTCACGCCCATGTCAGCCGCCTGCAGCGCAAAATCGTACAGAGCCTGGAAACCAGCTCCCTGCACCTGGAGCTGATCGCCGACATGAAACGCTTGAACTCGTTGTTTTGCAGCAGCGCTTATGTAGTCTTGGAAACGTCCGACAATGGCGCACTCTCCACCGAAGATATTGCCGACATCACCCATTCGCCCTGAACGTACGACGGCCAGTGAAGTCAGTTAACAATGGACCTCACTCGCCAGGAAGCTTGTTATGCGTCGCCTGTTACTCGCCTGCCTGCTTCTAGGATCGGCACACACCTTTGCCTTCGACCGTCAGCAAGTCGAGGGCTACACCTTGCCCAACGGCCTGCAGCTGCTGCTCAAACCGGGCACCGAACGCGGGCACGTGGCCATCCGCCTGGTGGTCGGCGTGGGCCTGGATGATTTCGGTTGCGAAGACAAAGAGCTTCCCCACCTGTTCGAACACCTGCTGTTCAGCGGCATCGACGGCGGTGGCGAAGGCGACCTCGAAGACCGCATGCAAGCGTTGGGCGGCGAATGGAACGCCTACACCAGCAACGCCGACACCACATTCGTCATCGAGGCCCCCGCGCACAACCAACGCAAGGTGCTGGACCTGCTGCTGGCAATCCTGACCCGCACGCAGTTGACCGATGCCAATATCAACGCCGCCAAGCAGGTGGTCGAGCGCGAAGACGGCGGCCATTATTCGCACCTGCAACGTTTGCTGGATCGCCAGGACCTGGGCCACAGCGCCAGCAACCAATTAGCCGTCGAGTTGGGGCTCAAATGCGCCGAACGCGCGCAGGTCGGCCACCTGACCCGCGATCAGTTGGAGAAACTGCGCAAAGCCTGGTACGCGCCCAACAACATGACCCTGATCGTCGTCGGCGATCTGGACAAGCTGCTGCCAGCCTACCTGGAACGCACCTACGGCCAGCTCGACCCGGTAGACCCGAGCGAGCATCGCCCGCTGCCGCAGATCCAGCACACCGCCGCCCGCCACCGCGACCTGGTGCATGGCTGGGTCGGCGATGGCGCCAAACTGCACTGGCTGTTCCCCGAGCCGGTGCTGGACGACCAGCATGACGAAACCTACGACCTGCTCAAGGACTATCTCGATTGGGCGCTGTATCGACAACTGCGTCTGAAGCACGGTTTGTCCTACGGTCCGTGGAGCGAACGCGAAGTGCTGGGCGGCGTAGGCTTCCTGAGCCTGAACGCCGACCTCGAACGGGAAAATCTCCCTGAAGCCGAGCAAGTCTTGCAAGACCTCAAGGCACAACTGCTCAAGGACGGCCTCGACCCGAAGGTGTTCACTCGCCTGCAGCAGGCTGCCATTGCCCGCCAAGCCTGGGCGGTACAGGGCAACAGTGCGTTGGCCGATTATTACTGGAGTGCCGCCGGCGACTACGCTGACGGCCGCTTCAGCGACCCGGTCAAGCGCATCAAGGCAGTGAGCCTTTCGCAAACCAACCAGGCGATGCGCGAGGTCTTCAAGCAACCGGGCTACTGGCGCATCGAAAAGCCGTTGTTGAGCTATGACGCCCTGACCTGGATAGGTGCGGGCGTTCTTGGGCTCATCGCCATAGTGTTGATTGGCGTTCGGCGTTATCGCCAACGGATCATGGAATGAAGCACCGAGCCCAGCGCTAAGACGTTATTCTGTCTGGGATTTTTTCCTACAAAGACTGCGAACCGCCGAATGCCAAACCTGACCCATCTAATCCAGCGCATCCTCGAACTGATCAAGCGCTACCCAGGGGTAATTGCACTCGGCGGTTTTATCTCGGGTGTGGGCAGCTTCATCCTGGTGGACCGCCAGCAAGGCATGGCCAGCTGGATCGCCGTCATCATGCTGGTCAGTTGGTTGTGGCTGATGCTGGAAAACAGCTTCACCCAACTGTTTGCCAAGCTCTTCAAGCGCGAGATCCCGGAACCGCTGCTGCGCTATGCCACGCAGATGATCCACCAGGAAAGCCTGTTCTTTGTGCTGCCGTTCTTTTTCGTCACCACCGCCTGGAACAGCGGCCAATCGCTGTTCACCGGCCTGCTCGGCGCGGCGGCACTGGTGTCGATCATCGACCCGCTGTACTACAAGTGGCTGGCGCCCAAGCGCTCGCTGTTCCTGGCCCTGCACACCCTGACCTTGTTTGCCGCATTGCTCACCGCGCTGCCGATTATCATGCACCTGACCACTGCCCAGAGTTACAAGCTGGCGCTGGGCGTGGCCATGGCGCTGTCGATCCCGAGCCTGGCGGTCAGCCTGCCGCTGCGCAGCCTCAAAGGCTGGGCGATGCTGCTGGGGGTCACGGCGGCGATCGGATGCGCCGGCTGGTTCCTGCGCAGTTGGGTGCCGCCGGCCACCCTGTGGATGACCGAAGTCGCCATCAGCACCCAACTGCAGGATCGCACCCCGGGCGATGACCTCAAGGAGGTCACCGCCGACCAGTTGCGCAGCGGTGGCCTCTACGCCTACACCGCGATCAACGCCCCACGCGGGCTGGATGAGCGGATCTACCATGTGTGGAAATTCAACGGCAAGGAAGTCGACCGCATTGCCCTGGATATCCATGGTGGGCGCAAGGAGGGCTATCGCGCCTGGACGCACAAGCAGAATTTCCCGGGCGACGCAGCGGGGCGCTGGCAAGTGCAGGTCCTCACCGAGGACGGCCAGGTGATCGGCGTCTTGCGCTTCAAGGTGATCGACACAGCACAAGCGGACAACCCAAAGTAGGTCAGATCGTGCTATTACGTAGCCATTGTGGATAGCCAAACAAGCTCGGAGCTTATGACCACTCGCACGACCGCCGGCGCAGCCCATCTTGATACGTCCAGCAACCCGCCCTCGCTGCGGATTACCGGCGACTGGACGCTTGCCCACTACGCCAACCTGAAAAAGCTGTCGGACACACTCGACGGCCAATACGACACCGGCGCCCGCATCGATCTTAACGGCCTCGGTGCGCTGGATACCGCCGGCGCGTCACTGCTGGTCGAGCTGCTGGGCCCCGACCGCATCCAGCACTGCGCCGAGCAGACCGATTGCAGCCTGTCGGCCGCCGACCGGGCGCTGCTCAAGACGGTCTACCGCTCCCTCAATGATTTTTGCGTCCCGCTCAAAGAGCCGGAAGAAAGCGCTGGCATCCAGGTGCTGGCCCGTATCGGCCGCGCGGTGGACACCGTCTGGCAAGACGCCAAGAAACTCCTGGGTTTTATTGGCCTGATCCTTGAGACCTTCGTCCGCGGGATGTTTCGACCCAAGCGCTGGCGCCTTACGCCGATGGTCGCCCATATCGAACAGACCGGTCTCGATGCCGCACCTATCGTGGCCCTCCTGACCTTTCTGGTGGGCGCGGTGGTGGCGTTTCTTGGCGCCACCGTGCTCAAGAGTTTTGGCGCAACGATTTTTACCGTGGACCTGGTGGCGTTCTCTTTCCTGCGCGAATTCGGCGTATTGCTCACCGCGATCCTGATCGCCGGCCGTACCGCCAGTGCGTTCACCGCGCAAATCGGCTCAATGAAGGCCAACGAAGAAATCGACGCCATCCGCACCCTGGGCCTGGACCCGATGGAGCTGCTGGTATTGCCGCGGGTTCTGGCGCTGCTGGTGGCGCTGCCGATGCTGACTTTCCTGGCGATGCTCTCGGGGATTGTCGGCGGCGGCGTGGTGTGTGCGGTGGCCCTGGATATTTCACCGGCGATGTTCCTCTCGCTGTTGCAATCGGACATTGGCGTGCAGCACTTTCTGGTAGGCATGGTGAAGGCGCCGATCTTCGCTTTCCTGATTGCGGCCATTGGTTGCCTGGAAGGCTTTAAGGTCAGCGGCAGCGCCGAATCAGTCGGCGCGCACACCACCTCCAGCGTGGTGCAATCGATTTTTGTGGTGATCGTGCTGGATGCGGTCGCCGCGATGTTCTTCATGGAGATGGGCTGGTGAGTCGTCTACACCGTGCGCCCACTGAGGCGGTGATTGAAGTGCGCGGCTTGTGCAACCGCTTTGGTAGCCAGAGCGTGCATGAAAACCTCGACCTGGATTTATACAAAGGCGAGATTCTGGCAGTGGTCGGCGGCTCCGGCAGCGGCAAGTCGGTGCTGCTGCGCAGCATCGTCGGCCTGCGTCGGCCCAGCGAAGGTGAGGTGCGGGTGTTCGGCAAGAATCTGCCCAGCCTGCCTGAGCACGAACGCTCGCTGGTGGAGCGGCGCTTTGGCGTGCTGTTCCAGAAGGGCGCGCTGTTTTCCTCGCTGACCGTTACCGAGAACGTTGCCCTGCCATTGATCGAACATGCCGGCCTCAGCCGCGCCGACGCCGAGCACTTGGCGGCAGTCAAGCTGGCCCTGGCCGGGCTACCCCTGTCGGCCGCCGACAAATACCCGGCTTCGTTGTCCGGCGGCATGATCAAGCGCGCGGCCCTGGCCCGTGCGCTGGCACTGGACCCGGACATCCTGTTTCTCGATGAACCCACCGCTGGCCTCGATCCGATTGGCGCAGCGCAGTTCGACCAACTGATCCTGACCCTGCGCGATGCGTTGGGCTTGAGCGTGTTCCTGGTCACCCACGACCTCGACACGCTGTACACCATCACCGACCGCGTGGCGGTGCTGGCGCAGAAGAAAGTGCTGGTGGCCGACGCCATCGATGTCGTCTCGGAAACGGACGACGCCTGGATTCACGAATATTTCCACGGCCCCCGGGGCCGCGCGGCATTGGATGCCGCTCAATCGCTCAACGAGGTATGACATGGAAACCCGAGCCCATCATGTGATGATCGGACTGTTCAGCGTAATTGTGGTGGTCGGCGCTATGCTCTTCGGCCTATGGCTGGCCAAATCCAGCGTCGACAGCGCCTTCCAGGATTACGAAGTGATCTTCAACGAAGCGGTCAGCGGCCTGTCCCAAGGCAGTGCGGTGCAGTACAGCGGGATCAAGGTAGGCGACGTCACCAGCCTGCGCCTGGACCCCAAAGACCCGCGTCGCGTCCTCGCCCGCATCCGCCTGGCCGGGCAGACGCCGATCAAGGAAGACACCCAGGCCAAGCTGGCGCTGACCGGCATCACCGGCACCTCGATCATCCAGCTCAGCGGCGGCACCCCGCAGAGCCCGGAACTCAAGGGCAAGAACGGCAACCTGCCGGAAATCATCGCCTCGCCATCGCCCATCGCTCGCCTGCTCAATAACAGCAACGACCTGATGACCAGCGTCAACCTGCTGCTGCACAACGCCAACCACATGTTCTCCCGGGAAAACGTCGAACGCTTGAGCAACACCCTGGATAACCTGCAACAAACCACCGGTGCCATCGCCGAGCAACGCGGCGACATCAAGGTGGTAATGCAGCAATTGATGCAGGTGAGCAAACAGGCGGGTGCCGCGCTGGAACAAACCACCGTGTTGATGCGCAGCGCCAATGGCCTGCTCAACGAGCAAGGCAAGCAAGCCTTCGGCAGCGCCGAGCAGGCGATGAAATCCCTGGAGCAAAGCACCGCCACCATCAACAGCTTGCTGACCAACAACCAGGACTCGGTGAACAGCGGTATGCAGGGCCTCAACGAACTGGCGCCAGCGGTGCGTGAGCTGCGTGAAACCCTCGGTTCGCTGCGCGCCATCTCCCGTCGCCTGGAAGCCAACCCCAGCGGTTACCTGCTGGGCAGTGACAAGAACAAGGAGTTCACGCCATGAAGCGTGCTTACCTGATGATCGCCCCTGTGGCCCTGGCACTGCTCAGCGCCTGCTCGATTCTGCCCAAGCCTGACCCGTCAGACGTGTACCGCCTGGTGTCCACCCAACCAACCACCCAAGGCACGCCGGTGAGTTGGTCGCTGCGCGTAGCCAAACCCCAGACCAGCGAGTTTCTCGACAGTCCACGCATTGCCGTGGTGCCTGACGGCAACCTGATCAGCAGCTATGCGAACTCACGCTGGAGCGACCCGGCGCCGGTACTCTTACGCAACCGCCTGCTGGACGGCTTCCAACGCGATGGACGGGTAACGCTGCTGAGTACTGACGAGACCAACCTGCAAGCCGACTATGAGTTGGGCGGGCAGTTGCAGGCGTTTCAAAGTGAATACCGGGGTGACGCGGTGGAGGTGGTGATTCGCCTGGATGCGCGTTTGGTGCGCGGCAGCGATCAGCGGATTATTGCCAGCCGGCGGTTTGAGGTAAGGCAGCCGGTGGGTGATACCAAGGTGCCGGCGGTGGTGGCTGCTTTTGGCCAGGCCGGGGATCAGTTGAATAAGCAGGTGGTGGATTGGGTAGTGGCGCAGGGCAATACAGCACCTAGACGCTGAGGGCCTCATCGCAGGCAAGCCAGCTCCCACTTTTGATTGTATTCACAAATCAAAATGTGGGCTGGCTTGCCTGCAATGGCAATTTAAGGCTTAACCGAAGAACCAGTAGCACACCGCAATAGCCGCCACGACACCGGCAAACTCCGCCAGCAACGCACAGCCCACCGCATGTCGTGCGCGCTGGATGCCCACCGAACCAAAGTACACCGCCAACACATAGAAAGTGGTCTCAGTACTGCCCTGTATTGTCGCCGCCACCAAGGCCGGGAAGCTGTCCACACCCTGGGTCTGCATGGTCTCGATCAGCATCGCCCGTGCCGCACTGCCGGAGAAAGGCTTGACCATCGCAGTCGGTAGCGCATCGACAAACCGTGTATCCATGCCCGTCCAGGCCACCACATGGCGAATCCCTTCCAGACCGAAGTCCAACGCGCCCGAGGCCCGCAACACGCCCACCGCACACAGCATCGCTACAAGGTAGGGCAACAGGTTCTTGGCCACGTCGAAGCCTTCCTTGGCCCCTTCGACGAAGGCCTCGTACACCTTGACCTTGCGCAACGCGCCGATCACCAGAAACAGCATGATCAGGCCAAACAACGTGAGGTTGCCCAGGATCGAGGATAAACCGGCCAGCGCCGTGGCCGAGAGTGTCGCCAGCAGCGCCATGAAGCCGCCCAGCACCAATGCGCCAGGAATCAGATAAGCCAGCACCACCGGGTCCCACAACCGCAGGCGTTGCATCACCGCCACCGACAGCAGGCCCACCAGGGTCGATGCGCTGGTGGCCAGCAGGATCGGCAGGAACACCAGCGTCGGGTCGGCGGCGCCTTGCTGGGCGCGGTACATGAAGATGGTCACCGGCAACAGGGTCAGCGAGGACGCATTGAGCACCAGGAACAGGATCTGCGCGTTGCTCGCCGTGTTGGGGATGGGGTTGAGTTCCTGCAAGGCCTTCATGGCTTTCAGGCCGATGGGCGTGGCGGCGTTGTCCAGGCCCAAACCGTTGGCGGCGAAGTTGAGGGTGATCAGGCCGATGGCAGGGTGACCGGCAGGCACTTCCGGCATCAGCCTTCGAAACAACGGGCCGAGCGCCTTGGCCAGCCAATCGACGATCCCGGCTTTTTCAGCGATGCGCAAAAAGCCCAGCCACAAGGTCAGGGTGCCGAACAGCAGCACCATGACTTCCACCGACAATTTGGCCATGGCGAAAATGCTTTCGACCATCGCCGCAAAAATCCCGGCGTTACCGCCCACCAGCCATTGCGCCAGTGCTGACACCATTGCCACGACAAAGAAGCCAAGCCACAGGCCATTTAGCATCAGTTGAATCCCCCGAAAGATGGGGCGAATGATAGCGGGGCTGACAGAAACGACAAACCCCGGAATTATCCGGGGTTCGTGTCAGCGCAATCGTGCTATCAGCCGCGAGTAGTCTCGCCGGCTGGCAACGCTTCCTTGCTGCGCCAGTGCGGCAGGGAGTTCCAGTAGCGCTCGCCCTTGGCGTCATCGTACATGCCTTCCCAACGGGAGATGACCAATACGGCCAAGGCATTGCCGATCACGTTCAGTGCGGTACGCGCCATGTCCATCACACGGTCGACACCGGCGATAAACGCCAAGCCTTCCAGCGGGATGCCCACGCTGCCCAGGGTAGCCAGCAACACTACAAAGGACACACCCGGCACGCCGGCGATACCTTTGGAGGTAACCATCAGGGTCAGAACCAGCATCAGTTGCTGGCCGATCGACAGGTCAATGCCATACAGCTGGGCAATAAAGATTGCCGCGATGCTCTGGTACAGGGTCGAACCGTCGAGGTTGAACGAATAACCGGTCGGCACCACGAAGCTGCAGATCGCCTTCGGCGCGCCGTAGGCTTCCATCTTCTCGATCACCCGGGGCAGCACAGTTTCGGAACTGGCGGTGGAGTAAGCCAGTACCAGCTCATCCTTGAAGATGCGCATCACTTTCAGGATCGAGAAGCCAAACAGACGGGCGATCAGGCCCAGTACCGCGAAGGCGAAGAACAGGATGGCGACGTAAACCAGGATCACCAGCTTGGCCAGCGGCAGCAAGGAGGCAAAGCCGAAGTTGGCGACGGTCACCGCGATCAGGGCAAACACGCCGATAGGGGCGTACTTCATGATCATGTGAGTGACTTTGAACATGCTCTCGGACACGCCCTGGAACATGGTCACCAGCGGCTCGCGCAGCTCAGGCTTGAGGCTCGACAAGCCCAGGCCGAACAGCACCGAGAAGAAGATGATCGGCAGCATTTCACCACGGGCAACCGCCGCGAAGATGTTCGATGGGATCAGGTTGAGGATGGTTTCGATGAACGCATGTTCATGCTGCACCTCGGCGGCGGTGGCCTGGTACTTGGAGATGTCGACGGTACCCAGGGTACTCATGTCGATGCCGGCGCCCGGGTGGAACAGGTTGGCCAGCAGCAGGCCAACCACGATGGCGATGGTAGTGACCACTTCGAAGTAAAGGATGGTTTTGACGCCGATGCGACCGAGCTTTTTCGCGTCGCCCACACCGGCAATGCCGACGATCAGCGAGGAAATCACAATCGGGATCACGATCATCTTGATCAGGCGGATAAAGATATCGCCTGCCGGCTGCAATACATTGCTGATCCACCAGGCCTTTTCAGCACTGAAATGGTTGAGCACTGCACCGATTGCGATCCCCAGTACCAAACCGATGAGGATCTGCCAGGCGAGGCTTAGCTTTGCCTTCTTCATGTCATTACCCTTACTTCAAGTGGACTTATGGCAAATGCGCCAGCTGCAACGCTCGAAAGCGAAAAAGTGTGTGCATCAGCCTCCATGGAAGGTCACCGCAGCGTGGCCGAAATGGCTTACTGGTAGGCGAAAAAAGGCGCAACTATTCCCATGCAAGGGAGCGACGTCTAATGCCGTAAACGCCTACCCTATGCCGAATCGGCATGGCTTTTTTTGAAAATAATTGTCCAAACGGTCAGTTCGAATACGCCATTCAGGCGGGTGAATATGCCGTGAGGCGGCCAAATCAGGCTCGCTCAGTGATGCTGAACGACTTGCAACGTTTGGCAGAAATGCGTGAGAAATCCACCACCTAGGACCAGAAATGTCCTATGGCGCGTCCGAAAATTTCTCGATAGATGGTCGCGTCGACATACCCGGCAATGGTTGGCGAGAGGCAAAAAGCAAAATTGCGACTATGAGAGGCATAACGCGAGAGCCATGAAGCGAGAGCCAAGCGCGGGCATGAGAGTCATAAGCCCGCCGCAAGTTCAGCAAGCTTGAGGACTTGTGAACTTGCGTCGCAGCTTTTCGCCTGACCCGGCCCTTTCGCAGGCACTCCCTGTGCCCGTAGGTCACGCCGATCTTGATCGATCAGAGCAACCCGGCCCCCTGGTCATGCACCACCCTTGGCGAGTGATGCAAACAGAAAGAAGCGCAGGGGCTTCTTTCTATGGACGCTGGCTCCGTCTCAGACGGAACCTAGTACCAATTCGGATCTTTCTTCAGTTGTTCCATCAACAGCTTTTGCATGCCTTCATCCGGCTTACCGAGGAAACGGTAATCGGCATGCCGTGTCGGGGACTTGTCGGCCGGCAAACCGGCTGGGACTTCCACCAACATCGCGTAGGCATCTTCCTTATCGAAACTGAAGGCCACGATCAAACGCTTGCTCCGGCAGGTATCCGCGGTTTCACACAGCGGCCCGACCAAGTACTTGTCGCCATCTTCCTCGACAGCGTTCATTTGCTCAGCGGTGCCGGACAGGTTCATCACCCATTCCGGCAGACGCTCTTCTTTCTTCACCACGCCTTGCCAGGTTTCACGGTATTGCGGATCCGAATTGAGCAATTCGTTCGCCCGGGATTGCCCGTCATTGGCGGCCATCGCCAGGCCGCTGCCGCCCAGTAGCAGGGCGGCAGCCAAGGCTTTAAACGGCAGAGTGGTCATATTCAACCTCGGCCTTTACGACCAAAGAAGAACGAAGCAATGAACATCACCAGGAAGACGACAAACAGGATCTTGGCGATGCCGGTGGCGGTGCCAGCGATACCACCGAAGCCCAGGACTGCAGCGACAATGGCGATGATCAGAAATGTGATTGCCCAACTCAACATGGTGATTCTCCTTATGCTTCTATAGGGGTAACAGCGGTAGTGCCGTGCAGTCGCTCAACACAAGCGACTTGTTCTTGCCTAGAACACCCAACGCTCTTGAGCAGGCAGTTCATCCAGGGTGGAATCCTGATCGATCAAGCTCAATTGCGGGGCAGTTACATTAGCGCTAGCGCTGCCAATGGAACGGAAATGGTTCTGGGTCATCACCGGACGCTCAAATTGCGGGGCTGGCTGCTCACTCTGCTGCCAGTGCTGCATCTGCTGGCCGGCAATCAACGTGACCATCAAGGCCAGGCTGGCAAACAGGCCCTGCTGCATACGCAGCGGCGATACACGCAATTGGCTGAGGCTTTGGCGAGTCATGCTGCTGTTCTCCCGCATTCTGATTATTCGTTCATGACACTCTTGGGAGGGATATTGCAGACTGCGTGCCAGCTTTATTGCAAAATAAAACACAATAAAATCAATAGATTATGTGACATGAAAGGATGTTGCACCCAGCATCCTGCACGATGCCTCTTTAGATGCCGTGCGAAATGCACGATGGCCAGTGGTCGGGTCAGGGGATCGAAAGCGCACGCTCAGTTGCCGAAGTCGCGATAACGCACAAAAAGGCTATCAGCCGGCGCTTTGTAGGAAGGCGTGTAGATACCTACACGAAGATGCCTTTTATGAATCAGAATAAACCATGCAACTTGCCCGATTATTCCGGGACTAAACACCATCTTATTTAATAGTTAAGGAGCGCGGGACAGATGGATTCAGCCAAGGAGCTTCAAGGCCGCATTCTTTTAGTGGATGACGAATCCGCAATCCTCCGCACGTTCCGTTATTGCCTGGAAGACGAGGGCTACACCGTTGCCACCGCCAACAGCGCCGCCCAGGCCGATGCCCTGATGCAGCGCCAGGTGTTTGACCTGTGCTTTCTGGACTTGCGCCTGGGCGAGGACAACGGCCTGGATGTACTCGCGCAGATGCGTATCCAGGCTCCGTGGATGCGTGTGGTGATCGTCACGGCCCACTCCGCCGTGGATACCGCCGTGGACGCAATCCAGGCCGGTGCCGCCGACTATCTGGTCAAACCTTGCAGTCCGGACCAATTGCGCCTGGCCACCGCCAAGCAACTGGAAGTACGCCAGCTCTCTGCGCGACTGGAGGCCCTGGAAGGCGCAGTGCGCCAGCCCAAGGATGGCCTCGACTCTCACAGCCCGTCGATGATGGTAGTACTGGAAACTGCGCGCCAAGTGGCCGGGACCGATGCAAACATCTTGATCCTCGGCGAGTCCGGCACCGGTAAAGGTGAGCTGGCCCGTGCCATTCACGGCTGGAGCAAACGCTCCAAGAAGTCTTGCGTGACCATCAACTGCCCGTCACTGACCGCCGAGCTGATGGAGAGCGAACTGTTCGGCCATAGTCGCGGCGCGTTCACCGGCGCCAGTGAAAGCACCTTGGGACGCGTTAACCAGGCTGACGGCGGCACGTTGTTTCTCGACGAGATCGGCGATTTTCCCCTCACGTTGCAACCAAAGCTGCTGCGCTTCATTCAGGATAAGGAATATGAGCGTGTGGGCGACCCAGTCACCCGCCGCGCCGACGTGCGCATCCTCGCCGCCACCAACCTGAACCTGGAAGACATGGTGCGCGACGGCCGCTTCCGGGAAGACTTGCTGTACCGCCTCAATGTCATCACCCTGCACCTGCCGCCGCTGCGCGAACGCAGTGAAGACATCCTTACCCTGGCTGACCGCTTCCTGGCACGCTTCGTCAAGGAATACGCCCGCCCCGCGCGCGGATTCAGTGATCAGGCCCGTGAAGCGCTGCTCAACTATCGCTGGCCCGGCAACATTCGCGAGCTGCGTAACGTAGTGGAACGCGCCAGCATCATCTGCCCTCAGGAGAAGGTAGAGATCAGCCATTTGGGGATGGCTGAGCAACCGACCAACAACGCGCCCCGTATCGGCGCGGCGTTGAGCCTGGACGAGCTGGAAAAAGCCCATATCGGCGCCGTGCTCGCCACCAGTGACACGCTGGATCAAGCAGCCCGCACCCTCGGCATCGACGCGTCGACCCTGTACCGCAAACGCAAACAGTACAACCTGTGAGCAGGACCTTATGAAGCTCGCGATGAAACTGCGCACTCGGTTATTTCTGAGCATTTCAGCGCTGATCACCGTGGCCTTGCTGGGATTGATCCTGGGCCTGGTCAGCGTCATGCAAATGGCCAAGACCCAGGAATCGCTGATTCGCAGTAACTTCATCACCCTGGATCTGGGACTCAAATTGCGTCAGAGCCTGGGCGACCAGCTGATCATGATGCTGGAGAAACGACCCGACCCTGAGGCCCTGAGGGCCTCCAAGCAGCATTATTTCGACCTGCTGGACCAAGGCGTTGCCCATGAGCAGTCGATCGGTAAAAGCCATGGCTTTGGCCAGGCCCGCTCCGACTACCAGAACCTGCTCGAAGCGTTCGACCAATCCCAGCAGGAAACACCGCCGCCGGGCAGCAAGGAAAAAATCACTGAAACCTTCAACATACTGCGCAACGGACTGATTGCCGATCACAAGCAGGCACTGGAGAACATCAGCGCCAGCGAGCACAAGTCCCGTGAGCGCGCGTTATTGATTGCAGGGCTGCTCGGGTTGGTGGGCCTCGCAGTGTTGATCATTGGCTTTGTCACGGCCCATGGCATCGCGCGGCGTTTTGGCGGACCGATCGAGGCACTGGCCAAAGCCGCCGACAAGATCGGACAGGGCGATTTTGAAGTGACGCTGCCTATCTCCTCAGCAGCGGAAATGAATCAGCTGACCCGCCGTTTCGGCATCATGGCCGAAGCATTGCGCCAGCATCAGGCCACCAATGTCGATGAACTGCTGGCCGGCCAACAGCGCCTGCAAGCCGTGCTCGACAGTATTGATGACGGCCTGCTGATGATTGATCGGCAGGGCTGCCTGGAGCACCTCAACCCGGTTGCACAACGCCAACTGGGCTGGGACGAAGAGCGCCTAGGTCAGGGCCTGGGCGAAGCCCTGGGTCGTGCAGAGATGGATGAACAACTGCAACTGGTGCTGCGCGGCGGCAACCTGGAGCGGGCGCCGGATGATCTGGAAGTAGAGGTCGAGGGCGAACTGCGCCTGCTGACCTACAGCCTGACCCCTGTGAGCCATACACAGGGTCATATTCTGGGGGCTGTGATGGTGCTGCATGACGTTACCGAACAGCGCGCCTTCGAACGAGTGCGTAGCGAGTTCGTGTTGCGCGCCTCTCATGAGCTGCGCACGCCGGTGACCGGCATGCATATGGCCTTCGGCCTGTTTCGCGAGCGAGCGAAGTTCCCGGCAGACTCCCGTGAAGCGGACCTGCTGGATACGGTCAACGAAGAAATGCAACGCCTGATGCAGTTGATCAACGACTTGCTCAACTTCTCGCGCTACCAGAACGGCCTACAAAAACTCACCCTGGGGGCCTGCGATGTGACCGACCTGCTGGAACACGCACGGGCGCGATTTACCGAACCCGCCAATGCGCAGCACATTGAGTTGCTGGTGGAAGCCCAGCCGGAGTTGCCGCGACTGTATGCCGACCAGGTGCAACTGGAGCGCGTGCTCGACAATTTGCTCGGCAACGCGTTGCGCCACACCGCCGAAGGCGGGCAGATTCGCCTGCAGGCACGGCGCCATGGCGAACGGGTGATTATCAGTGTTGAAGACAACGGCGAAGGTATCGCCTATGGCCAGCAAGGGCGAATCTTCGAACCCTTTGTGCAGGTGGGTCGCAAGAAAGGCGGCGCGGGCCTGGGGCTGGCCCTGTGCAAGGAGATCGTGCAGTTGCACGGCGGCCGCATGGGCGTGTATTCACGACCAGGGCAGGGTACGCAGTTCTATATGGCATTACCGTTGTAGGAGCGAGCTTGCTCGCTCCTACCTATACACAATCAGCGCTGGTTCAAGGCCCGCAGGATCGCAGCACTTTCAGCATCCGGAGTGCCATCAAACAATGAAGGGCGGAAGCGCATCTGGAAGGCGGCGATCACGTGCCGCGTGGCCACATCCAGCTCCCCGGTCTGCGGCGTCTGATAGCCCAGGCGAGCGAGTTCTTCCTGGAACCAGGTGACGCTCGGCAGCTGAGCGCCGTACTGCACCTGGAATCGTGCCACGGCCTGTGCATCCGGCCAGACGGCCAGACCTTCTGCGGCCAGACGCTTCCAGGGGAACAGCGGCCCCGGGTCCAGCTTGCGCAGTGGGGCAATGTCGCTATGCCCGATGATGTTCTTGGGGTCGATACCGTTACGCTTGCTGATGTCCTTGAGCAGCACGATCAGCGACTGCACCTGCGCTTCGGAATACGGGTACCACACACGCCCTGTCGGCGTATCACGGAACCCAGGGTTGACGATCTCGATGCCGATGGAGCTGGAATTGAGCCAGGTGCGCCCCATCCACTCGCTTTCCCCCGCGTGCCAGGCACGCTGGCTTTCATCCACCAGCTTGTAGATGGTGCCTGAGGCGTCGTCGCCGATCAGGTAATGGCTGCTCACCTGGCCATGGGTCAGCAATGCCAGCGAGCGCTCAAGGTTGGTAGAGGTGTAATGCACGACAACAAACTGCACGCGGTTGTCGTGGTTCACCGAAGGGTGGCTGGTATTCAGCCGCGGGCCGCTGGCGCAACCGGCGAGCAGGAGAAACACAAAAGCAATAGACAAGGATTTCATGGCAGGAGCAGTACACTGAGAGACGATAATGCAACAGTGTAACGTAACGTAATTAGCCCGGCGGTCAAATTACAAAATGGAACATCTTTTATGCCACCTGCACTTGATTGCGTCCCGCTGCCTTGGCCCTGTAAAGCGCTTCATCGGCTCGCTTGAGGGCCAAGTCGCTGCGCTCGCCAGGTTGAAACTGCGCTACGCCCATGGACACCGTGATCGTCACCGGCTCGCCCTTGAAGTGGAACGGGCATGCCTCGATGGCCGCGCGCAATACTTGAGCGACAGCCAAGGCATCCGCCAAGGCTGAGTCGGGCATCAGCAGCACAAACTCCTCACCGCCGAAACGCGCGATGAAGTCGGTGGGCCGCAGGCGCTTGCTCAGCACGTTGGCGATGATCTTGAGCACCTTGTCACCCGCCAGATGACCGTAGCCATCATTGATGCGCTTGAAATGATCCAGGTCGAGCATCGCCAGCGACAGGCTGTTGCCGCGTTGATGCCAGGCGTTGACCTCGTGATCAAGGCGTTCGCTCCACGCTGCCCGGTTGGGCAGGCCGGTTAGCGGATCGAGCAAGGCCTTCTGGCGCTGTACTTCCAGGTGCTCACGGTAGCCCTGGGCTTCCTGCTCCATGTTGGCCACCCGCTCAGCCAGGGTTTTGAGGCGCGCCGCCACTTCCTGCTCACGTTGGTCACGCTGCTGCTGATGCTCGTCCATGGTCCCGAGCAAGCCTTCGAGATGGCTTTCGAGTACCTGCTTGAGGCTGCTCAGATCGGCGGCTTCCTGCACGCTGCTTTGCAACCCGTCGACCTGTTCACGAATCTGCGTATCCAGCTCCCGCGCGGCCAGGCTGCTATCGGCGTGGCCCTCGCTGGCAACCTGCAGGTGGCCCTGAAATGCCTCAAGGCGCTCGTTGAGTTGCTTGAGATAAGCCTCGAACTCATGCTGGCCACTGTCGGTGATCGCCAGCATCAGCACCGCCAGGTCATCCAGGATCGGGATCAGCTCGTACCAATTCAAGCCGTGGGCAAGCCGCTCGCGCATGGCTTCGGCCTGGGGCCGGTGACGTTCAGGCAGGGACAGATCTTCCAACAGGCCCAGTAACGTATCTTCAATGTGCTTGGCCACCGAGCTGTAGGACGGCTCAGGCGAGTCGGGCAGGGCGTATATCCCATCGGACTGCAGTTCGTCGGGCTCGGGAATTTCCAGCACCGGCGGGAGAGACAGGCTACCTATGCTGGTTTGATCCGGCGCGTCGACTTCAACCTGCGGCGCTTCAATAAAGGCGGCGAGCGCGCTTTCAGGGGCCGGCTCTTCTATCGGCGGCTCAGGGGCCTGCACAGGTGAAGCAATCGGGGCTGCAGAAGGCGGTGCCTCGAATGCGAAGGTGTCGCGAGCCGCTTCCACCGGGGCCGGCGCTACCAGTTCCGATGCGGGAGCGAGCGGCGTTTGTGGTTGCGGTGCAAAGGCACGCAAGGCCTGGGTCAACTCTTCGGACTGTACGGGCTCCTGCGGCTCGGGCGAAGGTGGCGGCGCAGCGGGCTTTGACGGCGCCACCTGCGCGGTGGGCAGTGGCGCAGCGTCAACCTGCGGCGCTTCACTCGATGCCTCCTTACTGCCAAACAGGCGCTGCAGCAGCCCAGGACCCGCGCGTGAGGCTTCGCTTTCAGGCTCCAGATTATTCAGCGCCTGCCCTTGCAGGCTGCTTAGCTCACTGAGCAACAGCGGTATCTCCCGCGCCTGGCCGACGCGGCTATCGAGCTGTTTGGCAAAGGCCTTCAGCGGGCGGGCCACCTCGCGGGGCAACGCAAGCCTTTGCAACTGGGAAACCAGGGCCGTGAGTGCGGTGCTGATCTGGTCAACCCGGGTTTCGCGGCGCTGCTCGGAATCCAGCACAGCCTTTTCCAGGCGCGGCAACAGCGCGGCGAGGGCTGCGTCCATGTCGTCCGTGCGCACTACATCACGCATTTCTTTCATGCATTGATCAACAGCGCGGTCGGTCCCTTCAGCCGCCAGCGTGCTGCGCACCAGGCCGCGGCGCAGCAGGTCGAGGCGGGCGGCCCAGCGGCGTTCGAGCTTGTCTTGTTGCTCGATGCTCTTGAGGTATTTCTCTTTCCAGCGCTGGGCGTCGTCGCTCATGCAAGAGGTCCGCGAGGGCCTGGGCTCAACGCGGGTAATGCATCAGCGGTAAGCGAACCCGGCAGACGAATCTCTACCGCGACGGGCAGGTGATCGGAAATGGGCTGCGCCAGCACTCGCACACTTTCCAGTGTAAGGCTCGGGCTGAGCAGGATGTGGTCAAGGCAGCGCTGCGGGCGCCAGCTGGGAAATGTGGCTTCGACTTGCGGGGCCAACAGGCCCAGGTCGCGCAGCGGGGAATTCTGCAACAGGTCGTTGGCATGGGTGTTCATGTCCCCCATCAACACCTGGTGCTTGTAGTTACCAATCAGGTCACGCACATAGGCAAGCTGCAGGTTGCGGGTACGTCCGCCGAGTGCCAGGTGCATCATCACCACCACCAAGGCGTCAGGGCCTTCACCGAAACGCACGAGGATCGCACCGCGACCTTTCGGACCCGGCAGCGGGTGATCCTCGATGGCGGTCGGCTTCAAGCGGCTGAGCACACCATTACTGTGCTGTGCCAGGCGCCCCAGGTTGCGGTTGAGCTGCTGATACCAGTACGGAAACGCGCCGAGCTGGGCAAGATGCTCCACCTGGTTGATGTAGCCCGAGCGCAGGCTACCGCCGTCAGCCTCCTGCAAGGCGACCAGGTCGAAGTCGCTGAGCAGGTCGCCGATCTTCTGCAGGTTACCGGTACGCCCCTTGTGCGGTAGAACGTGCTGCCAGCCACGGGTGAGGTAGTGCCGGTATTTCTCGGTACTGTTGCCCACCTGAATGTTGAAGCTGAGCAGGCGCAAGCGGCTGTCTGCCGGCAGGCCCGTGGCTTGCAGGTGGTGTTCGTTGACCTGCGGCTCGTGCAGGCCGACGACGCGTTCGGTACCCCAACGGCGCATGGCGGGCCCCTTACTTGGCTGCGCGTTCTTTAGCGATCAGTTGGTCGGCAACATTGAGGACCGCTTCAGGACCACCGGCAGTGCCCAGGTCGAAACGATACTTGCCGTTGACGATCAGGGTTGGAACGCCTTGCACACCGTACTTCTGCGCGAGCTCCTTGGCCTGCTTGATCTGGCCCTGGATGGCGAAGGAATTGAAAGTGGCCATGAACTTGTCCTTGTCCACGCCCTGGGTGGCGACGAAGTCAGCCATTTCTTCCGGCTTGGTCAGGCGCTTGCCCTGCTTCTGGATCGCTTCGAAAACAGCGTTGTGTACTTTGTGTTCCACGCCCATGGCTTCGAGCGTCAGGAACAGTTGGCCGTGGGCATCCCATGGGCCACCAAACATGGCGGGAAGGCGACGGAAGTTAACGTCCTTGGGCAGCTTTTCAACCCATGGGTTGATGGTCGGCTCAAAAGCGTAGCAATGCGGGCAGCCATACCAGAACAGCTCCACCACTTCGATTTTGCCGGGTACCGACACCGGTACAGGGTTAGCCAATTCAACGTAGGTTTTACCGGCTTCAAGCGGCACATCGGCTGCTTGCGCGGTCATGCCGAAGAGGCTGGCAGTGACGAGAGCGGCGCTGAGGATCAGATTACGCATGCTTTACTCCTGGACAAATAAAGTCGCCTCACGCGACCTTTGTTGTGACAGGTCTACGCGGGCATGAGTTCGTTAGTGTAACGGCAGCGGCCACAAAAAAGGGCGGCCTGAGCCACCCTTTTATGCTTGCATCGCGGGATTAATCGAGTGTTAACGTTGCGTGCAACTTAATGCAGGCCCTGGATGTAACTGGAGACGGCTGCAATGTCTTCGTCACTCAGCTTGCGAGCGATGGTGCGCATGATTGCGGCGTCGCCATCATTCGCTCGTCCGGCCTCTTCCTTACGGAAATCGGTCAGCTGTTTGGCGATATAGGTAGCATGCTGGCCACTCAGGTGCGGGAAGCCAGCGGCGGCGATGCCAGCGCCATTTGGCGAGTGGCAACCGGTGCAGGCAGGCAAGCCTTTTTCCAGGTCACCGCCACGGAACAGCTTTTCTCCGCGAGCGACCAACTTAGGATCAGCAGCTCCCACACTGCCTTTCTGGCTGGCAAAATACGCCGCGAGGTCCGCCAGGTCCTGATCGTTGAGATTGGTCAGCATGCCGGTCATTTCCAGCACTGTGCGCTTGCCGTCCTTGATGTCGTGCATCTGCTTGCTCAGGTAACGTTCACCCTGGCCGGCCAGTTTGGGGAAGTTCGGCGCCGGGCTGTTGCCATCCGGCCCGTGGCAGGCACCACATACGGCGGCTTTCGCTTGACCGGCAGTGGCATCACCTTTGACGGGGCCCTCTGCAGCGACGGCAGCGCCTGTGATGCCCAAGGTCAACAGCAGACTCACGATCAGTTTGTTCATCAGCTAATCCAACTACGGCTAAGGGTTTAAGAGTTATCTACCGGGTTTACTCACCGCCAACTCAATGACGGCCTGGTAATCCTCAGTACTGCAGTCCATGCACAAACCACGCGGCGGCATTGCCTTGAAACCCTGGGTCACGCGCTGCATCAGCATGACCACGCAAACTCGGTTGTACAGCGCTTGTGGATCCTGTGTAGCCTGAGCGCCGTAAAGCGGGTTCAGGACACCAAAAGCGGCAACCATTGGGGCCATACATCGACCTTTTCAGGGTTTGAGAGCGTTTTGCGTTCTAATGCGCAATAAAGGTCTTTCGCTCCCGTGAACTTCATCCTTCGCTGGGACAAAGCACACACAAAATCTGCGGCATTATATACTGGCGCTACTGAAACGGAAACGACACCGCTTGCCGCACCCTTTTTCGGCACCGCCCACATCGGAAATCTCATGCAACTCAAGAATCCCATCCTCGGCCTGTGCCAACAGTCCACGTTCATGCTCAGCGCCGCCAAAGTGGACCAATGCCCCGATGACGAGGGCTTTGAAGTCGCCTTTGCCGGCCGCTCCAACGCTGGCAAATCCAGCGCACTGAACACCCTGACCCACGCCAGCCTGGCGCGCACCTCGAAAACCCCGGGTCGCACGCAACTGCTCAATTTCTTCAAGCTAGACGATGATCGGCGTCTGGTCGACCTGCCGGGCTACGGTTATGCAAAAGTACCTATCCCGCTGAAGCTGCACTGGCAGCGTCACCTTGAGGCTTACCTGGGTGGCCGGGAGAGTTTGAAGGGTCTGATTCTGATGATGGACATCCGCCATCCGATGACTGACTTCGACCTGCTGATGCTCGACTGGGCCGTCGCCAGCGGCATGCCGATGCACATCCTGCTGACCAAGGCCGACAAGCTCACCTACGGCGCAGCCAAGAACACGCTGCTCAAAGTGCAGTCCGACATCCGTAAAGGCTGGGGCGATACGATCACTATCCAGCTGTTCTCGGCGCCGAAGCGCATGGGCCTGGAAGAGGCTTACACGGTGCTGGCCGGCTGGATGGAATTGGCGGACAAAGGCGCAGAAGCTACCGAGTAACTTTTCTGCGGGCAAAAAAAACCCCGGACTTCGTATGGGGAGGGAAGTTCGGGGTCCAAGTTCCGGACCGCTAGGGCGGGGTCCAGATATCTGCCAACACTTAACACAACATAGGAGCATTGAAGGGCTTCACCACCCATTCAGTAACTCTGAGTGGCAGTTCACAGGTTAAGTTCCGGCAGCTCCAAAAAACTATTGGAAATAACTGACGGCGATTTGCGCTCTAAAGCACTGCGCCAGCACCTCGGTGTTGGCGCAGCTCTGCAATCAGTGCGCTTGGTCCCAGTTATCGCCCACGCCCACATCCACCACCAACGGTACGTCCAGCTGGGCTGCAGCACTCATATGTTCGCGAATCTTCTCGCTGACTTGTGGGACCAGGTCCTCACGCACCTCCAGTACCAGTTCATCGTGCACTTGCAGGATTACCTTGGCATCCAGGCCCGACTCGGTCAGCCAGTTATCCACCTGCACCATGGCTTTCTTGATGATGTCCGCCGCCGTGCCCTGCATGGGCGCGTTAATGGCTGTGCGCTCTGCCGCAGCGCGCTCCTGAGGCTTGTTGGAGTTGATATCCGGCAAGTACAGGCGCCGCCCGAAGAAGGTTTCCACATAGCCTTGGTCCGCTGCCTGGGCACGCGTGCGCTCCATGTATTCGCGAACACCTGGATAGCGGGCGAAGTACACATCGATGTAGGCCTTGGCGGTCTTGGTATCGACGCCGATGTCCTTGCCGAGCTTCTGGGCACCCATGCCGTAGATCAGGCCGAAGTTGATCGCCTTGGCACTGCGGCGCTGGTTGGACGTGACTTCAGCCAGCTCAACCTTGAATACCTCGGCAGCCGTGGCGGTGTGCACGTCCAGATCGTTTCGGAAGGCGTTCATCAGCCCTTCGTCCTTGGACAGGTGCGCCATGATCCGCAGCTCAATCTGGGAATAGTCCGCCGCCAGCAGCTTGTAGCCCTTGGGCGCGACAAACGCCTGGCGAATCCGCCGCCCTTCGGCGGTGCGCACCGGGATGTTCTGCAGGTTCGGGTCGCTGGAGGACAAGCGCCCGGTTGCCGCTACCGCCTGATGGTAAGACGTATGAATGCGCCCGGTGCGAGGGTTGATCTGCTCCGGAAGGCGGTCGGTGTAGGTACTTTTGAGCTTGCTCATGCTGCGGTACTGCATCAGCACCTTGGGCAACGGAAAATCATCTTCGGCCAGTTTGGCCAGCACTTCTTCGGCGGTGGAAGCCTGCCCCTTGCCGGTCTTTTTCAACACCGGCATCCCCAGCTTCTCGTAGAGAATCGCCCCAAGCTGCTTGGGTGAACCGAGGTTGAATTCTTCACCGGCGATCTCGAAGGCCTGGCGCTCCAGCTCGACCATCTTGTTACCCAGCTCGATGCTCTGGATGCCCAGCAGCTCCTTGTCCACCAATGCGCCCTGGCGCTCGATACGTGCCAGTACCGGCACCAACGGCATCTCGATATCCGTCAGCACACTGGCCAGGCTCGGGATCGCGGCCAGCTTTGCGTGCAGCTCCTGATGCAGGCGCAAGGTCACATCGGCATCTTCGGCTGCGTAAGGGCCTGCCTGTTCAAGGGCAATCTGGTCGAACGTCAGCTGCTTGGCGCCTTTGCCGGCAATGTCCTGGAAGCTGACCGTGTCGTGGTCCAGGTACTTCTTCGCCAGGCTGTCCATGTCATGGCGGGTCGCCGTGGAGTTCAGCACGTAGGATTCGAGCATGGTGTCGAAGGCGATGCCACGCACAGTGATGCCCTGTGCAGGGTCGCCACCGATGGCGCAGTTGGCGAGGATGTTCATATCGAACTTGGCGTGCTGGCCAACCTTGAGTTTGGTCGGGTCTTCCAGCAGCGGTTTCAAGGCCAGCAGCACGGTGTCCCGATCCAATTGATCCGGCGCGCCGATATAGGAATGGGTCAGCGGGATGTAGGCGGCTTCATGGGGCTGCACAGCAAACGAGACCCCAACCAATTGCGCCTGTTGAGCGTCAATGCCGGTGGTTTCGGTATCAAAGGCAAACAACGGCGCATCGTTGAGTTTTTTCAGCCACACGTCGAAGGTGGCCTGGTCCAGGACGGTGGTGTAAACCGCCTCTACCGGTACCGATATAACGGCCTCGACCGGCGTTTCGGCGGCAGGTGCAACCTCGCTCGCCGACTTGAGCTCCACACGCTTGGCATCGCGCTGGATCTCGTCGTACCAGCTCTTGAACTCAAGCAGCGTGTACAGCTCCAGCAGCTTTTCGCGATCCGGCTCGATCAGGTGCAGGTCATCCAGGCCCACGTCCAGTGGCACATCGATCTTGATCGTCGCCAACTGATAGGACAGGAATGCCATCTCCTTGTGCTCTTCAAGCTTGGCTGGCAGGGTTTTGGCCCCGCGGATAGGCAGCGTCGGCACAATATCCAGCTGCTCATAAAGCTCTTTGAGGCCGCCATTCACTCCCACCAACAAGCCCGAGGCGGTCTTCGGCCCAATACCCGGGACGCCTGGGATGTTGTCGGACGAATCGCCCATCAACGCCAGATAGTCGATGATCTGCTCGGGAGCGACGCCGAATTTCTCCTTTACGCCCTCAACGTCCATCGAGCTACCGGTCATGGTGTTGACCAAGGTAATGTGCCCGTCCACCAGCTGTGCCATGTCTTTATCGCCGGTCGAAATCACCACCGGGCGGCTGGCGGCCGCGCCGCTGCGCGCCAGGGTGCCGATCACGTCGTCAGCCTCGACGCCTTCGACGCACAGCAACGGGAAGCCCAGGGCGATCACGCTTTGATGGAGCGGCTCGATTTGCAGGCGCATGTCATCGGGCATACTCGGGCGGTTGGCCTTGTACTCGGCGTACATCTCATCGCGAAAGGTCCCACCCTTGGCGTCGAACACCACCGCGAACGGGCTGTCCGGGTACTGCTTGCGCAGGCTTTTGAGCATGTTCAACACGCCCTTGACCGCACCGGTCGGCAGGCCTTTGGAGGTGGTCAGCGGTGGCAGCGCGTGGAAGGCGCGGTACAGATAAGAAGAACCGTCCACCAGGACGAGGGGCGCTTGGCTCATGAGCAGGATCAACCTTTTCGGCGGGTCAGGCGCTAGAATAGCCGGACCAATGAAAACAAAGGGACAAGGTTATCATGCGTACATTCAATCGCCTGCTGTTGACCGGTTTGATTGCACTCGCTCCGATGGCTGCCATGGCGGCAGACGATGCCCCTTCGGCAGACCCGGAAGTTACCATTCGCACGGAAGGCGACAAGACTATTCAGGAGTACCGCCAGAACGGCTTCCTGTACGCAGTCAAGATCACAAAAAAAGGCTTTCCACCGTATTTCCTGGTGCGCGCGGACGGAACCGATGCGAACTTCATCCGCTCTGACCAGCCGGATATGCTGATCCCGTCATGGAAGATCTTCGAATGGAAATGATTTCTTAATTTTAACCGGCGCTGCTAAGCCAGCGCCCGTAACGGCAGTTTTAACCATGTCTGTGTTCACCCCCCTGGCTCGGCCCGAGCTGGAAACCTTTCTCGCCCCTTATGGGCTCGGCCGCCTGCTTGATTTCCAGGGGATTGCCGCTGGCAGCGAAAACACCAATTTCTTTATCAGCCTGGAGCAGGGTGAGTTTGTCCTGACCCTGGTTGAGCGCGGCCCCGTGGCAGAAATGCCGTTCTTCATCGAACTGCTCGACGTGCTCCACGACGCCGACCTGCCGGTGCCGTACGCCTTGCGTACCACCGACGGTATCGCTTTGCGCGAACTCAAGGGCAAACCCGCCTTGCTGCAACCGCGCCTGGCCGGCAAGCACATCAAGGACGCCAACGCCCAACATTGCGCCCAGGTCGGCGACCTGCTCGGCCACCTGCACTTGGCGACTCAGGGCGAAAAAGTGCTGGAGCGCAAGACCGACCGCGGGCTGGACTGGATGCTCAGTGAGGGCGCGCAGCTGATTTCACACCTCAACGACGCACAGCAGCGCCTGCTGCAGGACACATTGAGCGAGATCGAAACCCACAAAGCTGACATCCTCGGCCTGCCACGGGCCAACGTTCACGCCGATCTGTTTCGCGACAATGCGATGTTCGAAGGCACACACCTTACGGGCTTGATCGACTTCTACAACGCCTGCTCGGGGCCGATGCTCTACGACGTGGCGATTGCCTTGAATGACTGGTGTTCGGATGCCGATGGCGCGATCGACGGGCAACGCGCCCGGGCGCTGCTGGGGGCTTATGCAGGGCTGCGGCCGTTTACTGCGAAGGAAGCCGAGCTATGGCCGACCATGCTGCGCGTGGCGTGCGTACGGTTCTGGTTGTCACGACTGATCGCCGCGGAGTCGTTTGCCGGCCAGGATGTTCTCATTCACGACCCCGCTGAGTTCGAGCACCGTCTGGCGCAACGCCAGCAGGTCAGTGTCCACCTGCCGTTCGCGCTCTAAAAGGCCTACTCGGTCAAAAAAATGTGGGAGCTGGCTTGCCTGCGATAGCGGTGTCGACTGACACGCCGCCATCGCGGGCAAGCCCGCTCCCACATTGGTTATGCGGCGATGGTTAAAGCGACTCCAGGCAGCCAGCCAAATCATTACCTAGCTTCTCCAGGACCTGCTCATAACCCTGAGCGGTAGCCGGGGTATAGCCACCCAACGCATCCAGCTCCGCCAACTTCACCGGCAACCCGGCAACCAGCGTCTCGGCCAATCGCGGCCGCAACGGCGGCTCGCTGAACACGCAGGTCTTGCCCACCTCCTGCAAGCGCGTGCGCATCGCCGCTACATGCTGGGCACCTGGCTGCACTTCGGCGGCCACGCTGAATACGCCGGTGTGCTTGAGGCCGTAAGCCTCTTCGAAGTAGTCAAACGCCTCATGGAATACGAAGTAAGGCTTGCCATCGACGCTCGCCAGTCGCTTTTTCAAGCGCGCATCCAACGCATCCAGGCGCTCACCAAAAGCTTTGGCGTTGCTCTGATAACGCTCGGCGTTTGCAGGATCAGCCGCACTGAGGTCCGCAGCCATGCGCGTGGCGATTACCCGCGCGTTCACCGTTGACAACCATAAATGCGCATCGACGCTGCCAGGTCGATGATCATGGTCATGCTCGTCGGCATCGTCGGCGTGGGAATGGCTATCTTCGCCGAAAATACGTAATTTCATCCCCGGCAGGTCCTGCACCGCCACGGTATTTGCCGTACGGCCTTTCAACACGCGCGGCAAAAAGGTTTCCATGTCCGGTCCGATCCAATACAACAGGTCCACCGACTGCACGCGCCGTACGTCGGATGGGCGCAATGCGAAGTTATGCGGCGACGCACCCGGCGGCAGCAATACCTCCGGAACCGCCACACCGTCCTGCACCGCCGCGGCAATCAGCTGCAACGGCTTGATGCTGGTCAGCACCTTCACATCGGCCTGAGCGGCACCCGCAACGAACAAACTGGTGACAAATACGACAAAAACGGGAAAAAGTCGGGACACGATGACCACTCAATGGCGTAGGAACGGGTAACATAATAACGTCTCTATCAAATATCTGTCGCCGCTCATGCCTAAAACACCGCTTGCCAGCCGTCCCCACGACCACTCTCACTGCGTGCACACCGCATTGTCAGAGGCCGATACCCTGTGCGCACAAAAGGGCTTGCGCCTGACCGCCTTGCGTCGCCGGGTGCTGGAGTTGGTGTGGCAGAGCCACAAACCGCTGGGCGCGTACGACATTCTTGGCGTACTCAGCGAACAGGACGGCCGCCGCGCTGCACCACCTACCGTGTACCGCGCACTGGATTTCCTGCTGGAAAATGGCCTGGTTCACCGTATCGCCTCGCTCAACGCGTTTGTCGGCTGCAACCACCCGGAGCACGCGCATCAGGGCCAGTTCCTGATCTGTCGCGAGTGCCACGCGGCCATCGAGCTTGAACAAAAAAGCATCAGTGACGCCATTATCCAAAGCTCTGCCGACGTCGGCTTCAAGGTCGAGGGGCAAACGGTTGAAGTGGTCGGCCTGTGCGCGGGCTGCCAGGGGGCTTGATGAGCAACGCGTTGATCCGTCTGGAGCAGGTCGGCGTCACGTTCGCCGGACAGAACGTGCTGGAAAACATCGCGCTGAGCGTGGAGCCGGGGCAAATCGTCACGTTGATCGGCCCCAATGGCGCAGGCAAGACCACCTTGGTGCGCGCCGTGCTTGGCCTGCTCAAGCCCGACAGCGGCAGTGTATGGCGCAAGCCCAAACTGCGCGTGGGCTATATGCCGCAAAAACTGCACGTGGACCCGACCCTGCCGCTGTCCGTATTGCGCTTCCTGCGCCTGGTGCCCGGTGTCGACCGCGCCCGTGCACAGGCCGCGCTCAAGGAAGTCGGCGCCGAGCAGGTGATCGACAGCCCGGTGCAAAGCATCTCCGGCGGCGAAATGCAGCGCGTGCTGCTGGCCCGCGCCTTGTTGCGCGAGCCAGAGTTGCTGGTGCTCGATGAGCCCGTACAAGGCGTCGACGTCGCCGGCCAGGCCGAGCTGTACAGCCTGATCACCCGCCTGCGCGACCGCCATGGCTGCGGCGTGCTGATGGTCTCCCATGATCTGCACCTAGTGATGAGCACCACCGACCAGGTGGTCTGCCTCAACCGCCATGTGTGCTGCTCCGGCCACCCGGAACAGGTCAGTGGCGACCCGGCGTTCGTGGAACTGTTCGGCAAAAACGCCCAGAGCCTGGCGATCTACCACCATCATCACGACCACGCCCATGACCTGCATGGTGCCGTTGTCGATACTCCCCACGTTCATGGAGATAGCTGCAAGCATGGCTGATTTTCTGCTCTACGCCCTGCTGGCAGGCTTGGCTCTGGCACTGGTGGCGGGCCCGCTGGGCTCGTTTGTGGTCTGGCGGCGCATGGCCTATTTCGGTGACACCTTGTCCCATGCGGCGTTGCTGGGCGTGGCCATGGGCTTTCTGCTGGACGTGAGCCCGACCATCGCCGTAACCGTGGGCTGCCTGCTGCTGGCGGTACTGCTGGTGACCTTGCAACAACGCCAGCCGCTGGCCTCCGACACCCTGCTGGGCATCCTCGCGCCAAGCACCCTGTCCCTGGGCCTGGTGGTATTGAGCTTCATGCATGAAGTGCGCATCGACCTGATGGCCTACCTGTTCGGCGACCTGCTGGCGATCAGCCCGACTGATCTGGCCTGGATCCTCGGCGGCAGCGCTGGCGTACTGGTGTTGTTGGTGGCCCTGTGGCGCCCGATGCTGGCGATCACCGTGCATGAAGAACTCGCCCGGGTTGAAGGCTTGCCCGTCGCAGGGCTGCGCATGGCCCTGATGTTGCTCATCGCCGTGGTGATCGCTGTCGCGATGAAGATAGTCGGCGTATTGTTGATCACGTCGCTGCTGATCATTCCCGCCGCCGCCGCCCAGCGTCATGCCCGCTCACCGGAGCAGATGGCAATCGGCGCCAGCCTCTTGGGAATGTGTGCAGTGTGCGGGGGCCTGGCGCTGTCCTGGTTCAAGGACACGCCAGCCGGGCCGTCGATTGTGGTTACGGCGGCCGCCCTGTTTCTGCTGAGTTTTGTCCTGCCCCGTCGAGGGGTGTAGACTTGCTCGCTTTTTGCGCAAATAGAGAGTCGCAGGAATGAAGCCGTTCACCTCCCGTTATCTGCTCCTTGCCGCATTTTCCCTGCTGCTGGGTGCCTGTCAAAGCACGCCGCCCGCTGCCCCCGAGGCCCCGGACTCACGCGCTGTGGCCATCGCGCAGCTGGAGCAAAACCTGGCCAGCAGCGAACTGGCAACCGCCGAAGACCAACTTGCGGCGTTGCAGGCCCAGTCCCCCAACGATCCCGCACTTGAGGCCTATCAGCGTCAACTGGCCGAAGCCTACCTGCAGCGCAGCCAGATCGTGCTGCAAAAAGGCGATGTCAACGCCGCCGCCACCGCCCTGAGCCGGGCCCGCGCGCTGATGCCAAAAGCCCCGGCACTGACCGGTGGCGTCAACAGCGCTATCAGCCATGCGCGCAAGGCCGAACTGGATCAGGCAGAAGCCGCGTTGAAAGCCGCCGAAGCCAAGCCTGCGGCCAAGGTCATCGACCCCGCAGCGCCGAGCACCACCGTGGCGCTGAACCTCGCGGATGTCGAAGACATGCGTCATCAGTTGGATGCCATCGCCACCGACGTGGTGAATTACCAGTGCGATGTCAGCATCCAGGTGCCACGCACCCAGGATTACCCGTGGCTGGCCACATTGCTGACCAAACGGGTGAAACGAATTGATTCGGGGTATGACCTGAAGATTCACCGGCAGATCCTGAAACACATTCCGGCGCAGGTTGTGCTGATTCCGCGCAAGGCGGACTAAAAGCATCGCAGGCAAGCCAGCTCCCACATTTGAAGGGTGAACACATTCAAGTGTGGGAGCTGGCTTGCCTGCGATGACGATCTAACAAACAACCGATAATTTAAGCCGGAATCGCCTTGGATTTCGGCTCCCGCTCCCAAACCCGATGCTGTGCAATCGCAGCAAAGAACGCCTTGAAGGCCTTGGCATCAGCGCCCACGATCAACCCCGCATCCGCTTCCAGCTTCAGCAAGTCCAGCAACGGTTTCACATCACTGGCCACCGCAATCGCCTTGAGGTGCTTGTACGCTTCCAGTACGTAATGCAACGCCACGCCATCGCCGCTCAACGCCTTCACCGACTCCTTACCGCCCGGGATAAACACCGCGTCGAAGGCAATGGACGGCATGCCTTCCATCGAAGCATCTACGGGTAGCGTCTTGCCATCGGCAGTGGTCACAGGCGCCGAAGTCGGGCCCAGCAACTTGGCATGGGCACCCTCTGCCTCCAGCGCTGCCTTGAGCGCATCAATTGCCGCACCATCAACGCCGTTAGCCGCCAGAATCGCCACTTTGCGCGTCTTGATATCGCCAGACAGCAAATTCACCTGGCTCAATGCCGGTGATTCCTTCAGCGATGTTTCACGTGCGGGCACTGTGCCCTTGGTCGGCGCTGGCAAGCCCAGGTTCTGCGCCACGCGTTTGGCCAGTTCCAGGTCAATGTTGGCCAGGATCTCGTTGACTTGGCGCGCCCGGATAAACTCGCGCTCAACCTTGCCCAACTCGAAGCTGTAGGCCGCGATGATGTGCTCTTTCTCGTGGTGGCTCATGCTGTTGTAAAACAACGTGGCCTGGGAGAAATGGTCGCCGAACGACTCGCTGCGCTCGCGCACTTTATTGGCATCGACGCGCTCGTAGTAGGACTCGAAACCTCCATCGGCAGGACCGGCAGGCGTTTCTTTCGGCCAGCCACCATCAATCGAGTTCGGCTCGTACGAGGCCCGCCCTTTATCGATCACGGTGCGATGTTGAGCGTCGCGCTGGCCGTTATGGAAAGGCACTACCGGGCGGTTGATCGGAATCTCATGGAAGTTGGGGCCGCCCAACCGACTGATCTGCGTATCCGTGTAGGAAAACAAGCGGCCTTGCAGCAGCGGGTCGTTGGTAAAGTCGATGCCCGGCACGATATGGCCAGGGCAAAACGCGACCTGCTCGACTTCAGCGAAGAAGTTATCCGGGTTACGGTTGAGCACCATCTTGCCCAGCGGTGTGATCGGCACCAGCTCTTCAGGGATAATTTTGGTCGGGTCGAGCAAGTCGAAATCGAACTTGTGTTCGTCTTCTTCCGCCACGATCTGCACACCCAGTTCCCACTCGGGGTAATCGCCGCTCTCAATCGATTCCCACAGGTCACGGCGGTGATAGTCCGTGTCCTTACCGGCCAGCTTTTGCGCCTCGTCCCATACCAGGGAGCACGTGCCTACTTTTGGGCGCCAGTGAAATTTCACGAAGCTGGATTTACCTTCGGTATTGATCAAGCGGAAGGTGTGCACACCAAAACCCTGCATGGCGCGCAGGCTTTTTGGAATCGCCCGGTCAGACATGGCCCAGATCACCATGTGCGCCGACTCCGGCTGCAACGACACGAAATCCCAGAAGGTGTCGTGTGCCGAGCCGCCGGTAGGTATCTCGTTGTGCGGCTCAGGTTTTACCGCGTGTACAAAGTCAGGAAACTTGATCGCATCCTGAATGAAAAACACCGGCATGTTGTTGCCCACCAGGTCGAAGTTGCCTTCGTCGGTGAAGAACTTCACGGCAAAACCGCGCACATCGCGCACGGTGTCGCCGGAACCGCGCGGGCCCTGCACCGTGGAAAAACGCGCGAATACCGGCGTTTTATGCTCAGGCGTGCGCAGGAAACCGGCCTTGGTCAGTGCCGAATGGTCACCATAGCTCTGGAAATAACCATGGGCGCCGGTACCACGGGCATGCACGATGCGCTCAGGGATACGCTCATGGTCAAAGTGCGTGATCTTTTCACGCATGATGAAGTCTTCCAGCAGCGAAGGGCCACGGGCGCCGACTTTCAGGCTGTTCTGGTTGTCGGAAATCTTCACGCCCTGGTTGGTGCGCAGGGCCTGGCCGGTCGCATCGGAACGGAATTCTTCCAACGCCTGCAATTTGGCGTTGGTATTGCCTCGGTCCAGGGTATCAGTGCCCGCGACTTCACTCTTGGGCGGGGTGGCTGGCTTCTTGGTACTCATCAGTCAAAACTCCTTAGTCAAAGTGGCCAGAGCGTTCCCCGGCTCGTTTGAGCGAAACCCCAGGCACGGCACCCGGGAGATCGAATTGCTTAAGTAGTGACTGACAGGGTTTTGCGCCGTTCCTTTTTTATGACCTTTGGTCTCGTTATTGCCAAATCGCTGGATGGATACGAAATAAATGCTAAGAAACACTAGATGGACAGGCTAAAATGCGCGCCCGGCTAACCGCTGATCCCTTTTCAATGCGCCCCACAAGGTTCGCTACGTGATCGAGTTTCAAAACGTCCATAAAACCTACCGCGTCGCCGGTAAGGATATCCCCGCACTGCACCCCACCAGTCTGCGCGTCGCCAATGGCCAGGTGTTTGGCCTGATTGGCCACTCGGGTGCGGGTAAAAGCACACTGCTGCGCCTGATCAACCGCCTGGAAGAACCCAGCGGCGGGCAGATCACGGTCGACGATGAAGAAGTCACCGCCCTGG
This sequence comes from Pseudomonas sp. HN8-3, assembly GCF_020790195.1. Taxonomy (NCBI): domain Bacteria; kingdom Pseudomonadati; phylum Pseudomonadota; class Gammaproteobacteria; order Pseudomonadales; family Pseudomonadaceae; genus Pseudomonas; species Pseudomonas sp. HN8-3. The sequence goes on along the minus strand of NZ_CP086206.1, from coordinate 70,185 downwards.
ATGCCAACGGCCTACGCCGCTTCCGTCAGCAGGTCGGGATGATCTTCCAGCACTTCAACCTGCTGGCGTCCAAGACCGTGGCCGACAACGTCGCTCTGCCACTGACGCTTGCCGGTGAATTGTCGCGCAAGGAGATCGACCAGCGCGTGGCTGAGCTGCTTGCTCGCGTCGGCCTGTCGGACCACGCCAGGAAGTACCCGGCGCAGCTGTCCGGCGGTCAGAAACAGCGCGTCGGTATTGCCCGCGCCCTGGCGACCAAGCCAAAGATCCTGCTGTGCGACGAAGCCACCAGCGCCCTCGACCCACAGACCACCGCGTCAGTCCTGCAACTGTTGGCCGAGATCAACCGCGAACTGAACCTGACCATCGTGCTGATCACCCATGAAATGGATGTGATCCGCCGCGTGTGTGACCAAGTTGCAGTGATGGACGCTGGCGTGATCGTCGAGCAAGGTTCGGTCGCCGATGTGTTCCTGCACCCAAAGCATCCGACCACCAAGCGTTTCGTTCAGGAAGCCGAACAGGTTGACGAAGGCGAGCAGCGCGACGACTTCGCCCACGTGCCGGGCCGCATCGTACGCCTGACGTTCCAGGGCGATGCGACCTACGCGCCATTGCTGGGTACCGTCGCTCGCGAAACAGGCGTGGACTACAGCATCCTGGCCGGTCGTATCGACCGCATCAAAGACATCCCTTACGGGCAACTGACCCTCGCCGTCACCGGCGGTGACATGGAGGCCGCGTTTGCGCGCTTCACCGCCGCCGACGTTCACATGGAGGTCCTGCGCTGATGGACGTTTTCCTGAGTTTCTTTGCCAATATCGACTGGTCCGAAATCTGGCTCGCCACCGGCGACACCATGACCATGCTGTTCGGCTCGCTGTTCTTCACCGTGCTGTTGGGCCTGCCTCTGGGTGTGCTGCTGTTCCTGACCAGCCCGCGCCAGCTGTTCGAACAAAAAGGCCTGTACGCGCTGCTGTCGCTGATCGTGAATATCCTGCGCTCGCTGCCGTTCATCATTCTGTTGATCGTGATGATTCCGTTCACCGTCCTGATCACCGGTACATCGCTGGGCGTTGCCGGCGCGATCCCGCCGCTGGTCGTAGGTGCTACGCCATTCTTTGCGCGGCTGGTAGAAACGGCCCTGCGCGAAGTCGACCGCGGCATCATCGAAGCCACCCAATCCATGGGTGCGAGCACCCGCCAGATCATCACCAACGCCTTGTTGCCCGAGGCGCGCCCCGGCATTTTTGCGGCGATTACGGTGACGGCGATTACACTGGTTTCCTACACGGCCATGGCCGGTGTAGTCGGAGCTGGTGGCCTGGGTGACCTGGCGATCCGTTTTGGTTACCAGCGCTTCCAGACCGATGTGATGGTAGTCACCGTGGTAATGCTGTTGATCCTGGTGCAAATTCTGCAAACCGTCGGCGACAGGCTGGTGGTGCATTTTTCTCGAAAATAACGGCCATTGCCGGCTCACAGCCGGCAGATGCCCGAACAAGGAGCTTGCTGGATGAAAAAACTACTGGTTGCCTTCGCTGCCGTTGCCGCGTTTTCCGCCCATGCCGAGACGATCAAGGTCGCTGCCTCGCCGGTGCCTCATGCGGAAATCCTCGAATTCGTGAAGCCCGCCCTTGCCAAAGAAGGCGTGGATTTGCAGGTTAAAGTTTTCACCGATTACGTGCAGCCAAACGTGCAGGTGGCTGAAAAACGCCTGGACGCCAACTTCTTCCAGCACCAGCCGTACCTGGATGAGTTCAACAAGGCCAAGGGTACTCACCTGGTGAGCGTTGGCGGCGTGCACCTGGAGCCGCTGGGCGCCTACTCCAGCAAGTACAAGAAACTGGCCGACCTGCCTGACGGCGCCAACGTGGTGATCCCTAACGACGCCACCAACGGCGGTCGTGCGCTGTTGCTGCTGGCCAAGAACGGTCTGATCACCCTGAAGGACCCGACCAACATCCTGTCGACCATCAAGGACATCACCGGCAACGATAAAAACCTGAAGTTCCGCGAACTGGAAGCCGCCACCCTGCCGCGCGTGCTGACCCAGGTCGACCTGGCGCTGATCAACACCAACTACGCCCTGGAAGCCAAGCTGGATCCATCCAAGGACGCCCTGGTCATCGAAGGCAGCGACTCGCCTTATGTGAACATCCTGGTGACCCGCGAAGACAACAAGGATTCGGACGCAGTGAAGAAGCTGGTTGCAGCCTTGCACACGCCTGAAGTGAAAAAATTCATCGAAGAGAAGTACAAAGGCGCGATCAAGCCGGCGTTCTGATGCCCCGATCTCCAACACACCGGAGATCAAAATGTGGGAGGGGGCTTGCCCCCTCCCACATTTGCTTTGTGTTGCCTGCTACTTGCGCTGTAGCAAGCCTGGCAACTGCGCTACCAGCTTCTGGTTGTTCAACGGCGCACGGATAAACCCACGCTGGGTACCGTCCGGGCCGATCAGCGCCAGGTTGCCGCTGTGGTCCACGGTGTAATTCGGCTTGCTGGTATCTGCCGGAATGAAGGGGATGCTCACGGCATTCGAAACCTTCTGCACATCCTCAACATTCGCGCCGGTCAGGCCCTGGAATTGCGGGTCGAAGTAACCCAGGTACTGCTTGAGCTGGGCCGGAGTATCGCGGTTCGGATCGACGCTGACCAAAATCACCTGCAACTTATCCACAGCCTCTTTGGGCAGCTCGCTCTTGATCTGGCGCAGCTGGGCGAGGGTGGTCGGGCAGATGTCCGGGCAGAAGGTGTAGCCGAAGAACAAGAGGCTCCACTTGCCTTTCAATTCATTGGCCAGCACCGACTGACCGTCCTGGTTGGTCATGCTCACTGCGGGCAACTGGCGGCTTTGCGGCAGCAAGATGATGCCCGCGTCGATCAGCGCGGTCGGGTCGCCCTGGCCTTTTCCCGAGAGCACTTTGTTGACGGTCAGGCCCATGATCAACGCCACCAGGGCCACGAGGATGAAGACGGTTTTTTGAGTTCGAGTCATAGGTTCAACAGTAAGTAGTGGTCTACGAGCAGGGCGATAAACAGCAACAGCAAGTACCAGATAGAGTACTTGAACGTGTTGATCGCCGCGTGCGGCTGGGTGCCACGGTACAGCACCCAGGCCCATTGCAGAAAGCGTGCGCCCAAAACCAGGGCACAGGCCAGGTAGAGCACGCCACTCATATGGATGACATAGGGCATCAGGCTCACCGCCAGCAAGGCGAAGGTATATAGCAGGATATGCACCTTGGTGTAGTGCTCACCATGGGTGACCGGCAACATGGGGATGTCGGCCTTGGCGTATTCCTCTTTGCGGTGAATGGCCAGCGCCCAGAAGTGCGGCGGGGTCCAGGCGAAGATAATCAGCACCAACAGCAGGGGTTCGGCACTCACATGCCCGGTGACGGCCACCCAACCCAGCAGCGGCGGCGCTGCGCCGGCCAGGCCACCGATGACGATATTTTGCGGCGTCGCCCGCTTGAGAAAACCGGTGTAGATCACCGCGTACCCGAGCAGCGACGCCAATGTCAGCCAGGCCGCCAGCGGGTTGGTGAACGCCAACAGCAGCGCCAGGCCCGCCACCGCCAGCAACAACGCAAAGGCCAATGCTGCAGCGGGCGATACACGGCCCTCAGCCAGTGGCCGCTTATGGGTGCGCGCCATCAGCGCATCAATCCGCCGATCAACCACATGGTTCACCGCCGCCGCGCCGCCTGCACACAGGGCAATGCCCAGGTTACCGAACACCAGCACCGTCCACGGCACGCCAGCGCGGGTGGCCAGGAACATGCCCACCAGCGAGGTGATCAGCATCAGCACCACCACTTTGGGCTTGGTCAGCTCCAGATAGTCACGCCAGATTGCCCGATCGTGACCTGCGCCGATCAGGGTCGCCATGGCATCTCTCCTTTAAGGGTGATCAGGCCTGAGACCTGTTTGCGCGGGATGAACCGCCAACCGAGCGTCAGCGGGGCGCGAACCCGGACCAGGCTCGTGCGGGCGTGGTAATTGACCAGCACCAGGCTCAGCAACAAGGCCGCTCCACCCGCGTTGTGACCCACCGCCACCGGCAGCGGCAGGCCGAACGCCACATTGCTCACACCCAGGCAGATTTGCGCAGCCAGGGCGATCAGCAGCAAGCCCGCCAACCGCGTCATGCCCACTGCACGCAGTTGCCAGGCCAACCCCAATAGCACCAAGGTGACCAGTACCGCGCCGATGCGATGGGTCAGGTGGATCGCCGTGCGCGCCTCGCTATCAAGTTGGCCGCCCAGGTAATTGGGGCCGATATGCTGGGTCAGGTGAAAGCCATTGGCAAAATCCGCCGCCGGCCACCATTGGCCGTGACAGGTCGGTAGGTCGACGCAGGCCACGGCGGCGTAGTTGGAACTGACCCAACCGCCCAGCGCGATCTGCCCGATTATCAGCACCAGCCCCGCCGTTGCCCAATATTGCAGGCGCCTGGGCACAATCAACGCAGGCAGCACACCGGACAGGCGCAAAGTGAGCAGAAACAACAGGCTCAAGGTCGCAAAGCCGCCCAGCAGATGCCCCGTCACCACCTGCGGCCAGAGCTTCAACGTCACCGTCCACATACCAAAAGCCGCCTGGGCGAACACCACCACCAATACAAACAATGGCAGTTTCACCGGTTGGCCCGGATCGCGTCGATGGCTCCACGCACGCGCCGCCAGCAGCGCGATCAGCAGCCCCAGGGTGCCGGCGAAGTAGCGATGGGTCATTTCTGCCCAGCCCTTGTCAGCCTCTACCGGCGCATCCGGAAAATGCAGTTCGGCATGGGCCAGTTGGGCTTCGCTTTGCGGCACGCTGATAAAGCCGTAGCAACCGGGCCAGTCCGGGCAGCCGAGCCCGGCGTGGGTCAGCCGGGTATAGGCACCGAGCAGCACGACGATCAGCGCCAATAAGGTGGCAAACAGCGCGAGGCGAAATCCAGGCTTGGCCATGACGGTGCCCCTATCCGATGTTCGACAGTTTCAGCAGCAGGCGCAGGTCGTTGAGCAAGTCCTTGCCCTTGACCTTGGCGTCGTAGCGCAGCACCAGGTTGCCGTGGGGGTCGACGATCCACAGTTGAGCCTCACCGGGCGCCGCGGCGTTCCTGGCAAAGGTCGACACATCCAGCGGGTAGCGCTGCAGTTGCGGGTACTCAGCCTTGAGCTTGGCCTCATAGTCGGTGCTCAGCGGTTGCGCAGCCGCCAGGGCATGGTTGGCGCGGGACGCATCACGGCCAAGGCTGATTTGCAGTTGGCGCGCCAAGTACACCAGTTGTTGGCAATCGGCGGCGCAGGCGGTGGGTGCGGTGACCAACAGTTGCCACCGACCTTCGCCGGCCTGCACGCCGATATCGGCACGGGTCTGGCCGTTGCCGATCAGTTCACCGTGATAGCTGCGGCTGTCCGGCACCCAGAACTGCAACTTGTACATGAAGGTGGCCAGCGCCATCGGACCGATCACCATCATGAGGATCAAAATCAGCTGCCAGCGCCCTTTGCGCCGGTCCGGCGTTTCAGACGTGCTGGGTGGATTCATGGCCGCTCCCATGGGGCTTCTCCTTTTTGTTGTGCCATCCGAGGTAGAGGTAAAGCACCAGCAGTGCCAGTGCCATGGCGAACCACTGCACTGCGTAGGCCAGGTGTTTTTCCGGGCCCATGGCAACGATAGGCCAGGTGGTTTCGTACGTACCCGGGCCCGCTTCGGCACGCAGTTCGTAGGCAAAGCCGCTGCGCCCCAGCTCGTCCCACAGCGCGGCGGGATGCAGTGCGGTGAGCAAACGTGGCCATTGCGCGCTGGCAGGGTCGGCATGCAGTTGGAAGGTCTCGCCGGGGGCGACGTACACCCAGGCGTCAAGATTCAATGCCTGTTCAGGCGTGGAGAAGGCCGGCGGCGTGCGCCGGTCCGGCCACGGCAACCAGCCGCGATTAAGCAACAGCCACAGGCCGCTAGCCTGGTCCTGAAAGGGTTGCAGCAGCTCGACACCTGCCTTGCCGTCACGCATACGGTTATCCAGCAATATGCTGTGCGCAGCGTCCAATTGCCCGCGAAGATGGACGCGGCGAAAGGCAGGGTCGGCCATATCATTGAGCTGCGCACTGCTGATCGGCTCGGCAGCGCGGCGCTCGGCATAACGCTCCACCAGCAGCTGTTTTTCATGCCCACGGGACAGTTGCCAGAACCCCAGGCTCACCATGAGCGGCAGCAACACCAGCACCACCAGCGTCGGCGCGATACCTGGACGAAAGCGCTGCATGGCACTGGCTATACTGGATCTCATCGCCCCTCCCTCTGTAGCCCTGGAGCCAGACCATGCTCAAAGCAGCCATTGCCCTGATGCTGATCGCGACTGTCGTGAGCCTGTTCAGTGGCCTGTTCTTCCTGGTCAAGGACGAGGGCAACTCCAACCGCCTCGTCACTGCCTTGACCGTGCGTGTGGTACTGGCCGTGATCACCGTGGGCTTGATCGCCTGGGGCTTTTTCAGCGGCCAACTGGTCTCTCATGCGCCTTGGTAATCCGCCTCACAGCACATAAACAAAGAAAAACAACCCGATCCACACCACGTCCACAAAGTGCCAATACCAACTGGCCGCCTCGAAGCCGAACTGGTGCTCGGCGTTGAAATGCCCACGCAGGATGCGCATCAGCATCACGAATAAAATGATGGTGCCGATGGTTACGTGGGCGCCGTGAAAGCCCGTCAGCATGAAGAACGTGGCGCCGTATACCCCTGAACCCAGGGTCAGGCCCAGTTCTTTATAGGCGTGGATGTACTCCTCGGCCTGGAACCCGAGAAACGCCAGGCCCAACAGCACTGTGATCGCCAGCCAGATTTTCAGCGCACCCCGATGGCCTTTACGCAGGGCATGGTGGGCGATGGTGATGGTCACGCTGGAGCTCACCAGCAGGATGGTATTCACCAACGGCAGGCCCCACGGGCTGATGGTGCCTTCAGGCGCAGGATAGAGCTTGGGGTCAGGGTTATTGAGCAAGGGCCAGGCGAACTCGAAGTTCGGCCACAGCATATGCGCAACGCCTTTGGAGCCCTCACCTGCCAGCCATGGCGCCGACATGTGCCGCACATAAAACAACGCACCGAAGAACGCGATAAAGAACATCACCTCCGAAAAGATGAACCAGGTCATGCCCCAGCGAAACGAGCGGTCCATTTGCGCGCTGTACAGCCCGTCGCGACTTTCCTTGATCACAGCACCGAACCAGCCAAACAGCATGTAGGCCAACAACAGGCCGCCGACGAAAAAGATCCACGGCCCGTGGGATTCGGGGCGCGCAGCCTTCAAGTCGTTGAACCACACCGCCAGGCCGTACACGGTGACCAGCAGGCCAATCGTGGCAATTATCGGCCATTTGCTTTGCGCTGGTACGTAGTACGTATCATGAGTCGACATGTATTCGCTCTCCTGATTGAGGGGGCAAACAGTAGCTAGCCCCCGGTCCTCGCGGCCACGGGCGGTTGGCGCGCAGTGATATCGAACAGCGTGTACGCCAGGGTCAAATGCTTCACATCCTTGGGCATCGCGCGGTCGACGATAAAACGCACCGGCATCTCGATGCGCTCACCCGGCTGAAGCACTTGCTGGGTGAAGCAAAAGCATTCGGTCTTGTGGAAATACATGGCCGCTTCGGCCGGGGAAATACTCGGGATCGCCTGGGCGGTCATCGGCTTATTGGTGGGGTTGTAGGCCACGAACAGCATCTCGTTGACCGCCCCCGGGTTGACCACAATCTCATCGGCCTTGGAATGAAATTCCCAGACCATGTCGATGGCGTTGGTGGACAGAAACTGCACCCGAACCTGACGTGAGGGGTCGACCATTTGCTCGCCCTCGTACTGCCCGGCGGTCTTGCCGTTGATGCCGAAGGCCTTGCACATCACGTCGTAGATCGGCACCAGCGCGAAGCCGAAGGCGAACATCGCCAGTACCAGGATCAGCAGGCGGGTGACCAAGCGTTTGATCGGCACGGAGTCAGACATGACACCCACCCAAGGCTGGTGCGCCCCTCCCACATGGACCGCGTTCGCAACACACAGAGGTATTCATTTGACCTCCGGCGGGGTGGTGAAGGTGTGATACGGCGCAGGCGAGGGCACGCTCCATTCCAGGCCCTCGGCGCCATCCCAGGGCTTGGCCGGTGCCGGCGTACCCCCACGGATGCACTTGATGACAATGAACAGGAAGAAGATCTGTGTGGCGCCGAACATAAAGGCACCAATGGACGAAACCATGTTGAAGTCGGCGAATTGCAGGTTGTAGTCCGGCACCCGCCGCGGCATACCCGCCAGCCCTACAAAGTGCATGGGGAAGAACGCCATGTTCATGCCCACGAAAGACAGCCAGAAATGCAACTTGCCCAGGGTTTCGTCGTACATGTGGCCAGTCCATTTCGGCAGCCAGTAGTAGGCCGAAGCGAAGATCCCGAAGATCGCGCCGGGCACCAGTACGTAATGGAAGTGCGCCACCACAAAGTAGGTGTCGTGGTACTGGAAGTCCGCCGGGGCAATCGCCAGCATCAGCCCGGAGAAGCCGCCAATGGTGAACAGGATCACGAAGGCCACCGCAAACAGCATCGGCGTCTCGAACGTCAGCGAGCCCTGCCACATGGTGCTGACCCAGTTGAATACCTTCACCCCCGTGGGCACGGCGATCAGCAGGGTGGCATACATGAAGAACAACTCACCCACCAGCGGAATGCCCACCACGAACATGTGGTGCGCCCAGACGATGAACGACAGGAACGCGATGCTCGCCGTGGCGTAGACCATCGAGGTGTAGCCAAACAGCGGCTTGCGCGAGAAGGTCGGGATGATCGAGCTGACGGCGCCAAACGCCGGCAGGATCATGATGTACACCTCGGGATGGCCAAAGAACCAGAACACATGCTGGAACAGCACCGGATCACCGCCACCGGCCGCGCTGAAGAAGCTGGTACCGAAGTGGATATCCATCAGCATCATGGTCACGCAGCCCGCCAGCACCGGCATCACCGCGATCAGCAGGAACGCAGTAATCAGCCAGGTCCACACGAACAGCGGCATCTTCATCAAGGTCATGCCGGGGGCACGCAGATTGAGGATGGTGGCGACCACGTTGATCGCGCCCATGATCGAACTGATGCCCATCAGGTGGATGGCAAAGATAAAGAACGTCACGCTTTCCGGCGCATAGGTGGTGGAAAGCGGCGCATAGAAAGTCCAACCGAAGTTCGGCCCGCCACCGGGGCTGAACAAGGTGGAGACCAGCAGCAGGAACGCCGCCGGCAGCAGCCAGAAGCTGAAATTGTTCATGCGCGGCAGGGCCATGTCCGGCGCGCCGATCATCAGCGGGATCATCCAGTTGGCCAGCCCGACGAAGGCCGGCATCACCGCGCCGAACACCATGATCAGGCCGTGCATGGTGGTCATCTGGTTGAAGAACGCCGGTTGCACGATCTGCAGGCCTGGCTGAAACAGCTCGGCGCGGATCACCATGGCAAACGAGCCACCGAGCAGGAACATGGTGAAGGCAAACCACAGGTACATCGTGCCGATGTCTTTGTGGTTGGTGGTCAGCACCCAGCGCATCAAGCCTTTGGCGGGGCCGTGGGCATGGTCGGCATGACCGTGGTCGATCACAGTGCTCATGGCCGTTCTCCTGCAAGCGAGTGAGCGGGGCGATTCAGGGTATTGGCGTTGAAAGTAGTCATTTGCTTTCGGCCTGTTTCAAAGCCAGCACGTCTTTGGGCGTGACCATGTCGCCTTTGTTATTGCCCCAGGCGTTACGCTCGTAAGTCACCACGGCGGCGATATCCACTTCCGAGAGTTGTTTGCCGAAGGCTGCCATCGCGGTGCCGGGCTTACCGTGGAAGACGATGCCCAGGTGATCGGCGGCGGGGCCGGTGGCGATTTTCGAGCCCTTGAGCGCCGGGAACATCGGCGGCAAACCTTGGCCCTCAGCCTGGTGACAGGCAACGCAGGTGGTGTGATAGACCTTGTCGCCACGGGCCACCAGTTCGTCCAGCGTCCACTCTTTGGAGGTCAGCTCCTTGAGCTTGGCCGCTTCTTCCTTGCGCTCGCCGAGCCAGGTGTCGTAGTCGGCCCGGGACTTGACCTCGACCACGATGGGCATGAAGCCGTGGTCTTTGCCGCAAAGTTCGGCGCACTGGCCGCGGTAGATGCCGGGTTTCTCGACACGGGTCCAAGCCTCGTTGACGAAGCCCGGGATGGCATCGCGCTTGACCGCAAAGGCCGGCACCCACCAGGAGTGGATCACGTCGGCGGCGGTCACCAGAAAGCGCACCTTGGCACCCACCGGCAGCACCAGCGGCTGGTCGACCTCCAACAGGTAATGTTCGCCCTTGGTGGCCTGGTTATGAATCTGCTCGGCGGGCGTGGCCAGGTTGCTGAAGAACTCCACATCCTGGCCCAGGTATTTGTAGTGCCACTTCCACTGGTAGCCGGTGACCTGGATATCGATATCCGACTCACTGCTGTCGTAGATGTTGATCAGGGTCTTGGTCGCCGGAATCGCCATGGCCACCAGGATCAGCAGGGGCACGACCGTCCAGAGAATTTCCACCGTGGTGCTCTCGTGGAACTTGGCTGCGACCTGGCCCGTGGATCGCCGGTGCAAAATCATCGACCAGAACATCGCGCCAAACACGACGATGCCGATCACCACACAGATCCAGAAAATGGTCATGTGCAGGTCAAACACGGCGTGACTGACTTCAGTAGCCCCTGGCGCCATATTCGTTGTCCAGGCGGCGTGCGCCTGGCCGAATACCGACCACAACAGGAGGCCCATCCATACGTGTGGATGTCGCGTCATTGCGGGTTCCCCTTTATGTTTCTTGTTATCCCGCCGGTTTGCACCTGCGGCCAAGGGAGCGGCTTCCATACTGCTTACAACCGCCAAGCCTTGCCTGCGCCATGCAGTTGGGCGTCATCAGCTAATTGCGTACAAAATCGAGTATAGACAGCCCTAGCAACCCCGCAATGTGTGGGGGCAAATGAATAGAAACAGACAGACGGACCCCGTAAAATGGGCGGCGGAATCGTTTATCCGACGAACGATGGCATTTCGATATAACGCCTGCGTATAACCATGAAATAATTATGACAAATGCGTCTTAGGCGCTCGTATAAACGAACTACCTTATCCTCTCCCTTTTCCTACGCCTGTTTCACTGGAGCCTTCATGAACACCGCCGCATTGCGCGAGCAGATTTCCCGTGCCCATCAACACGAAGCCAGCACCGGCCAACTTGCCACTCAGTTGGGACAACAATTGCCGCACCTGCACTCGGCCATTTCCCTGGCTGACGGTGATCGCAACATCGTTATGACGCGCTTTGTCACCGCTTACATCGACCTGGTTCCCGATTTGCTGGACGCTGCCAATGACGTGGCCCGCGAGGCCGGAATTGAAAGCCAGATCAAGCCGGTGCTGAAAATCGCCGAACACTTCTTCCTGCAACCCCCCGCGATCCTGGCCGGCCACGAAGGTCTGGACGGCCTGCTGGACGAAGCTTACCTGGCCCATCGCTTGGTGGAGGAGGTCAACGATCTGTATATCAAGCATTTCGGCCAGCCGTTGATTCCGGCGGATACCACCGTGGCCAACGTGATTGCCCATCAATTGATCGGCGAAACATTCGCCAACCAATTGGATGAAGCCGTACACCACGCAGTGGATGAAATGCTCAACGAAGACAGTTTTGCGCTGGAGTCGGTCGAGGCGTACCGCGAGACCCTGAAGAGCCCGAGCACCGAAGCGGCATGGAAGCGCTGGCCGTGCCTGTCGCGCCAGCTTGGGGTTGAGCTGACGCTGGATCAGCCTGCATAAAACTGCCATTTTACGGCGATCAAATGTGGGAGGGGGCTTGCTCCCGATTGGGGTGTATCAGCCAAAGAGATTTTGACTGGTCCACCGCTATCGGGAGCAAGCCCCCTCCCACATTTTTTGATCGGGTTTCGTCAGGTAACGGACGGCGCCGAACCTATTCCCACCGTCGTACGCACTCGGCCTTCCAGCCGGCGCTTCAATCCCCGTGCCTCGATCACCAGCGTCGAGCCCTTGGCCGCATTGGCCCGTCCCCACTCCTCCAGCAATTCCAGACAAGAGTGGTCGATGTAACTCAAGTTACTCAGCGGCACATGCAACGTGGTCCCCGCAGGCACCGCCGACAGCACCTGAGTCAGCGCCGGCACTTTCAGAAAGGTCGCCGCACCCGTCAAGCGCAGCTCCATCTCCCCCTCTTGAGGCAGGTCGATCAAGCTGACTTTCAGCCGCGAAGCCTTGAAGGCCAGTTTGAGCAGCGTAAGTCCGAAGCCCACCAGCACACCGGTCAGCAAGTCGGTGAAGATGATCGCCAGTGCCGTGGCCGCATAGGTGAACATCGGCATTCGCCCGTAACGTCCCAGCGCCTTGAACGCCTTGACGTCCACCAGCTTGATCCCGGTGTACACCAGCACACCCGCCAGGCTCGCGACCGGAATGCTTTGCAGCACGCTCGACAGCAAGAGCACGAAGCCGAGCAACCACAGGCCATGGAACATCGCCGACAAGCGAGTGGTAGCCCCGGCCTGGACGTTGGCCGAGCTGCGCACGATCACGCCGGTCATCGGCAGGGCACCCACCAGGCCGCAGAGCATGTTGCCGACACCTTGGGCAGACAATTCCTTATCGAAATCGGAACGCTGGCCGCTGTGCATACGATCCACCGCTGCGGCAGACAGCAGGGTTTCGGCGCTGGCGATAAACGCTACGGCGAAAGCTGCGATCAACAGCTGTGGGTCAGCCAGGTTGAGCAGATCGCTGGGGCGCAGCCAGTCAATGGCATCCGCGAGATTTTCCGGGACCTCCACGCGCTTGACCTGCAGGGCCAGCACCAGACTGGTGACGGTCGCCAGCCCCACCCCCAGCAGGGCGCCCGGCACAAAACGCAATTGCCGCGGGCGGAATTTGTCCCACAGGTACATGACCAACATGGTCGACAGACCGAGCAGGCCGGCCTGCCACCCGAGCCCGCCACCCAAGGTCGGAAGCGCTTCAGCCACCGCCGCCGGGAAGCCTGCCAGGTTATCCAGCCCGGATGGCTTGGGCGCCCCATCAAGCATCACATGGATCTGCGAAAGCACAATCAACACGCCGATCCCCGCCAACATGCCGTAGACAACCGCCGGCGCCGTGACACGAAACCAGCAACCCAGGCGCAAACGCCCGGCCACCAGTTGTAGGAAGCCGGCCAGCAGCAGGATCGGCCCCAGCATCATCATGCCGTGTTGGCGCACCAGTTCGAACACCAGTACCGCCAAACCCGCCGCCGGGCCGCTGACTTGCAGCGGCGACCCCGCCAACCAGCCCACCACCAGGCCACCGATGATCCCGGTGATCAGCCCCTTGGCCGGCGGCATACCGGATGCGATCGCAATGCCCATGCACAGCGGCAAGGCAACCAGAAAAACAACCACCGAGGCGAGCAGCTCTCGTGGCAAAACAGCTTTCAATTGAGCAGCACGCATGATGACTCTCCCGAGGCATTCGCCGGGCGCGGTAAAGCCTGGCTGCGTCCATGGCAGCCACCGCGTTACCCGGCAGGGAAGTGTTTTAGAAGCGCGCTTTAGGCGTCGCTGAAGGGATCGGCTCGGTGCCGTTCAGCGGTCGGAACGCCGCTTTGTCCGCATCGTAGGCCCGAATTTCGCTGGTCTCGATGTTGTAGATCCAGCCATGGATAAACAAATGACCATTGGCCATGCGCGAAGCCACGGAAGGGTGGGTGCGCAAATGTTGCAGTTGGGCGATAACGTTTTCTTCGGTCAGCACCGCCATGCTCTCGCCTTCGTTGGCGCAGTCGCAGTTGTCATGGACCATGGTCTTGGCGACCTCGGCGTGACGCAGCCATGCCTTGACCGTCGGCATCTTTTCCAGGCTGTCTGGGTTGAGTACCGCGCGCATCGCGCCGCAGTCGGAGTGCCCGCACACAATGATGTGCTGTACACCAAGGGCAAGCACCGCATACTCGATGGCCGTGGAGACACCACCGTTCATTTGGCCGTAGGGAGGCACCACGTTACCGACGTTACGGGTCACGAACAGGTCGCCCGGGGAGCTTTGGGTAATCAGCTCGGGCACGATGCGCGAGTCGGCGCAGGTAATGAACATTGCCCGCGGGCTCTGGGCCGTGGCAAGTTTCTTGAAGAGTTCTTCCTGCTGAGGGAAGACGTCGTGATGGAAATGCAAAAAACCGTCAACGATGTGTTGCAGCGCTGCATCGGCGGACTCCGCCACAGGGGCTGAAGCCGACGCAGCCAACGGCTGTTTATCCTTGTCACTCATGATTCATCCTCTTGATCAATGCAGGGGAGGGTTCAGGTCAGTTCGACGCCAGGGCAGTGAAATAGTTGTAAAACCACCGCAGAACAGGGCACCGACTCGTCAGTCACTCGCTGAACAAGGTAACCGCTGAAACTTAACTCAAACTGAATGAAACGCTCTAGATCGCGGGTTTCAGTGATGTCAAAAGGCGACTATTCCTACGGTAAATTCACCGCCATCTTCTTCAGTTTACAACAATGTCATCTGTCTGCCCGGTGGGCAGAATGCGGTGCAATCCAGGTTGAATCCTTCGCGTCGGTTCAGCCCCAAACGCTTGATCGCCTTGCTGAAGCGTTGAGCCAGCAAATCGGCAAAGGGCCCTTCACCCCGCATGCGCACACCGAAGCGACTGTCATACACCTCACCACCGCGTACCTGACGCACCAGGCTCATCACATGAGCCGCACGCTGCGGGTAGTGTGCCGCCAGCCACTCCTCGAACAGCGGCGCCACTTCCAACGGCAGGCGCAGCATCATGTACGCCGCGCTTTGCGCACCGGCCGCATGAGCCTCGGTCAGCAGGTTTTCCAGCTCACTGTCGTTGATCATCGGAATCATCGGCGAGCACAACACACCCACCGCAATACCCGCGTCGCGCATCACCCGAATGGCCCGCAACCGCGCCTTCGGCGCCGCCGTGCGTGGCTCCAGGATGCGCTTGAGCTCGTCATCCAGGCTGGTCAGGCTGATCATCACCGCCACCAGGCGCTGACGGGCCAACTCGGTGAGCAGGTCCAGATCACGCAGGATCAGCGAGCCCTTGGTGATGATCGTCACCGGGTGACGGTAGCGTAGCAGCACTTCAAGGGTTTGCCGCGTGATCCTGTATTCGCGTTCGATAGGCTGGTACGGATCGGTGTTAGAGCCCAGGTTGATCGGCGCGCACACATAGCCAGGCTTGGACAGCTGCTGCTCCAGCACATCGGCCGCATTGCTCTTGGCAATCAGCCGGGTCTCGAAGTCGAGCCCCGGGGACATGTCCCAATAGGCATGGCTGGGCCGTGCATAACAATAGATGCACCCATGCTCACAGCCGCGGTAAGGGTTGATCGAGCGATCGAACGGCAAGTCCGGCGAGTTGTTGCGGGTGATGATGGTCTTGGCCGTTTCGATACGCACTTCGGTGCCTTGAGTGGGCGGCACCTCCTGGTACCAGCCATCGTCCTCGGCCACGCTGACCGTAGGTGCAAACCGGTTGTGCAGGTTGGTGGCCGTGCCCCGACCCCGGGGCGGCAGCGCAGTAGTCATGAAAACGCCTCGATACTGTTTTTATATACAGTATCGAGGCGCGGGGTTGCTGACCAGTGCCGTTGGGCGGCTAGAGTGGGATCAGTGCTTTTGCGTCACCTGCCCCAGATCATCGCCCGACGTGGTGCGCATATCGCTTTTGCGCAGGCCTGCCACATCGCTGGCGTTTACCGGCGCCCCTTGGTTGCCCCAGCTGCCACGGATAAAACTGACCACATCGGCCACTTCCTGGTCCGACAGGCGCCAGGCGAATGCCGGCATGGTGAAGGTGGACGGCGCGGTATGCGTCGCCGGCAAGGTGCCGCCGTTCAACACAATGTTGATCAACGACGTGGCGTCCGCCGTCTGCACGACCGGGTTACCCGCCAGCGCCGGGAACACCCGCGTATAGCCATGACCATCGGTGCGGTGGCAGGCCGCGCAGTTGTCGATATACACCGAGGCGCCCGGCTTGCTGTCATCACCTTTCCAAAGCGCCTCGGCCACCTGCTTGTCGTACTGGTGCGGCTGATCCTTAGGGTCCACCGCCGGCAGGCTCTTGAGGTAACGGGCGATAGCGGTCAAGTCATCTACTGACATGTACTGCATGCTGTGGACGACAACATCGCTCATACCACCGAACACCGCACTGCGGTCACTGCGACCGGTCTTGAGAAACTGCACCAGTTGCTCTTCGCTCCAGCTGCCGAGGCCGTCCTTGTGGTCGCCACGCAGGCTTTTCGCAATCCAGCCCTCCAACGGCGCGCTGCCGGACAGGAAGTCGTTGCCGTCAGTGGCGCTCAGGGCTTTTTCCTGCATGGTCAGGGCACGCGGCGTATGGCAGGCGCCGCAGTGTCCCAGGCCTTCCACCAAATACGCGCCACGGCTGATCACCGGATCCGCTGCGGCTGGTGACGGCTGCACCTCGACCGCCGGCGCAAACATCCAGCGCCACGCGGCCAACGGCCAACGCATACTCAAAGGCCAGGGGATATCGCTGTCCTTGTTCTCTTGGACTACCGGCTCGACGCCCTTCATGAAGTACGCATACAGCGCTTGCATATCGCTGTCGCTGACACGCGCGTAGGACGGATAGGGCATCGCCGGGTAAAGCGTACTGCCGTTCTTGGCGACGCCATGGCGCACGGCCTTGTCGAAGTCTTCGAAGCTGTAGTCGCCCAGGCCGGTCTTGTCTGGGGTGATGTTGGTGGAATAGATCACGCCGATGGGCGTTTCCATCGGCAGGCCACCGGCGAAGGGTTTGCCGCCTTTGGCGGTGTGGCAAGCCACGCAGTCGCCGGCACGTGCCAGGTATTCACCCTGCTTGATCAAGTCAGATTCCGCAGCGCTCACCGAGCAGCTGCTGAAGAGCGCCAGGGAGGCGATAACGAGTGCTTTCATGGTCATCGCTCCTTATGCCTGAACCAGTGGGCCGGGGTTTTTCAGGTACTGCTCGCGGATTGCTCGAGCTGACCAATAGGTCAAAGCTGCCACCAGGCCGGTAGGGTTATAGCCCAAGCCCTGTGGGAAAGCAGACGCGCCCGGGACGAACACGTTGTGCACATCCCAACACTGCAGGTAGCGGTTCAACGCACTGGTTTTCGGGTCGGTGCCCATGATGGCGCCGCCGTTGAGGTGGGTGGTCTGGTAAGAGGCGGTATTGAAGTGATCACCGACTTTTTTACCCAACACGGCGATGGCCTTGGGGTTCATCGCCTGTGCGACCTTGCCCATTTTCTCGACCATGAAGCGGTTCATCTTGATGTCGTTTTCCTGCCAGTCGAACGTCATGCGCAGCAGCGGCAGGCCGTAGGCATCGCGGTAAACCGGATCCAGATCCAGATAGTTACTACGGTAGGATTGATGGGCACCGTGAGCATCCATCGACACCTGGTGGGTGTAGTAATCGGCGGTGGCACGCTTCCAGGCGCTGCCCCAGGCCGGCGTGCCCGACGGGTTGGAAGTACCGGCAATCGGCCGGCTGCCCGCCTGGTTGACCCACATCGGCGAGCCCCCCACGAAGCCGTGGGGGCCGTGGTCGAAGTTGTCGGCGTTGAAGTCGTCGATGGCCACGCCATTGCCGCCCGCGCCGATGAAGTTGTTGGTGTGGGTGTCCTTATCAAAGAACGCCTTGATGGTGCCCATGTTCTGGTAAGCGAAGTTGCGGCCTACCACGCCCTCATTGGTAATCGGGTCGTAGGGTTTGCCGATGCCCGACAGCAACATCAGGCGCACGTTATGGAACTGGAACGCGCCCAGAATCACCAGGTCTGCCGGCTGTTCGCATTCGCGGCCCTGGGCATCGATATAGGTCACGCCAGTGGCTTTTTTCTTGGTGCTGTCGAGGTTGACCTTAAGTACGTGGGAATTGGGCCGCAACTCGAAGTTGGGCACCTGGCGCAGGGCCGGCAGGATGTTCACGTTCGGCGACGCTTTGGAATACATGTAGCACACGTAGCCACTGCAAAAGCCGCAGAAATTGCACGGTCCCATCTGCGCGCCGTAGGGGTTGGTGTATGGCCCCGACGTATTGGCCGACGGCAGGTTGTAAGGCTTGTAACCCACCTCCGTCGCTGCTTTCTGAAACAGTTGTGCGGAGACCGTATTCTTCTGCGCCTCCAACGGGAACGGGTTGGAGCGATCCGGCGCGTAAGGGTTGCCCCCACGGCCTTCGCCTACCAACTGACCTTTGACCGTCCAGGCCTGCCCGGAGGTACCGAAGACTTTTTCCGCATAGTCGAAAAACGGCTCCAGCTCTTCATAGCTGACGCCGAAATCCTGGATGGTCATGTCCTTGGGAATGAAGTTCTTCCCGTAGCGTTCCTCGTAATGGCTGCGCATACGCAACTCGATCGGATCGACACGAAAATGCACGCCAGACCAGTGCAGCCCCGCGCCGCCCACGCCATTACCCGGCAGGAACGCACCGAGTTGACGGTTGGGCAAGGCCACATCATTCACACTATGGCGAATGGTTACTGTCTCTTTGGAAATGTCCTGGAACAGCTTCTTACGCACGCTGTAGGTCAATTCGTCGATGACCTGGGGATAGTTGCCGTCCGGATAAGTGTCCTGCATCGGGCCGCGCTCCAGCGCTACCACGTTGAGGCCTGCTTCCGTCAGCTCCTTGGCCATGATCGCGCCGGTCCAGCCAAAGCCTACAATCACCGCATCCACTTTCTTCATGATGGTCGCCACGTTTATGCCCTCTCGCCGCGAATGGAAACAGCCGGGAAGGGGTATTGCTCGTTGCGTTCCACCCAATCCATGAAGTCGGCGCGGGCGCCGGGGAAGCCGATCATGGTCCAGCCGACCATGCCTTTATTGCCGCCATGGATCGGGTCGCAGAAGAAACCTTCCTTGGTGTTTTGCAGCAACAGGTTAAAGAACATCTTTGGCGGCACGGCGTCGAAGTGCGCGGCAACTTCGCTGCCGCCGGCCTCCAGACGGCGTAGCATATCGTCTCGGGTAGCGCTGTCTTGCGCAGCAAAAGCCTTGCCGTTGAACGCTTTCGACCAAGCGTCCGTTGCGGCGATACCCAGGCGATAGATTTCCTTGGGTACCAATTTGCTCTGCCAGCCCATTTCCGGCGGCGCATCGGCGTTGAAGGGACCTTGCATGAACCACAGGGCGCCGCTGGCGTAAGGGGTGTTCATCTGGCGGTCGATATATTCCGGCGCGCCAGCTTCCAGTGCGCCAGGGCCTTGGGCATCAGCCGGAATCAAGCGCTCGACGGCGGCGTTGATGAACGCCCATTCCTCGGCCGTGAAATAGCTCGGCTCATAGGCTTTATCGCTCGTCGCAGGTTTGGCCGGCGCCGCTTGGGCAGGCTCCGGCGTGGCCATCAGCATCGAACCACCCAGGCCGGTGCTGGCAACCGTGACCACCGGGATCAAGGTCAAGGATTTGCGTAGAAAGTCACGCCGGGGGTTGTCTTGATCTTGATCAGACATGGATACACCTCATCATGTGGTCACGGGTTTATCCGCCGCTTCTGGGAGCAGCGTGAAGGCTTGCCAAGCAATGGGATCCAAAAACATAGAACACATTGGCAAACAATAGTTACAAATGATAGCAGGCTAAGAATTGAGAAGAGTCGATTCAGCGAGAAAAACACCGGATCAGATCGGATGAATCACAATTCTTTGACGAAGACCTCACGCGACATTGACCGCCCCTAAGCGAATCTACGGCCCATCAGCCACTTCCTTATTCGGTCACACTGTCCATGTTCAACACACGATTACTGCCTATCCTCGGCTTGGCGGTCATGGCCCTGTTCAACACGCTTCAAGCCCAGGCCGATGACGCGATCTCGATCCGCTCGCCGGAATGGGCCCAACCAGTGGGTGACCAGTACAACCTGCATCAAATGACGCCCACGCTCTATCGCAGCGCATTGCCAGACGGTGATGCACTGCCCATTTTGGAAGAGCTCAAGATCGCTACCGTCATCAACTTTTTGCCGGAATCTGATGCGCAGTGGCTTAAATCATCTGATATCAAACAGGTGCAGTTGAGCTATCGCACCAACCATGTCGACGATTCCGACGTGTTGGCGGCGATCAGAGCGATTCAGACAGCAGAAGCAGATGGCCCGGTGTTGATGCACTGCAAGCACGGCGCCGACCGGACTGGCCTGATGGCAGCGATGTATCGGGTGGTGGTTCAGGGATGGAGCAAGGAGGACGCGCTGAACGAGATGACCTTGGGCGGCTTCGGCAGCAGCAATGGCTTCAAGGACGGGGTTCGCTACATGATGAAAGCCGATGTCGACAAGTTGCGTACAGCTTTGGCGAATGGCGATTGCAGCACCAGCGCGTTCGCGTTGTGCTCAATGAAAGACTGGATCACCACAACGGGCCAGGAAGAGAAAAAATTGTAGGCGTGAGCTTACTTGCGAATAACTGAATGACACCGCGTTTACTTAGGGAAACCGCGTTATCGTTAACGTTTTTCGCGAGCAAGCTCGCTCCTACAGTGAGTCCGGTTTAGTCTTTTTTGAGCTTGGGATTGGGGAAGAACTGCACCGCCTGCACTTTTGGATCCGCCGGCGCTTTCAATGCCGATGTATTGACCCGCGTGCCCAACTCCTTGGGCACCGAAAGCCCCTGATCATTCAACGTATCGGTATACCCGCAGGCCACGCATTCGCGGTGCGGCACGCTGTCTTCGGTCCACATTTTCAACTTGTCCGGCTCACTGCACGCCGGGCAGACCGCCCCGGCGATAAATTGCTTTTTGGTAATCACAGGCGCTTCACTCATGCTGCCGCGTCCTCACTCAGGCCGCTGTGGCGCAAGAGTGCGTCAATCGACGGCGCCCGTCCGCGGAAGTCGACGAACAGCACCATCGGCGCCTGGGAACCGCCACGCGCCAGGATCGCTTCGCGAAACGCACGCCCGGTCTGGGCATTGAGCACACCGTCTTCTTCGAACTTGGAGAAGGCATCGGCCGAAAGCACTTCGGCCCATTTGTAGCTGTAGTAACCCGCCGCATAACCACCGGCGAAGATGTGCGCGAAGCTGTTGGGGAAGCGGTTGTAGGCCGGCGGACGCATCACCGAGACTTCATCACGTACACCTTCAAGCACCTGCGCCACGCTGCGGCCATCGCCATGAGTGGCGTGCAGCTCAAAGTCGAACAACGAGAACTCCAGCTGACGCACCATCATCAGGCCGGACTGGAAATTCTTCGCCGCGAGCATTTTTTCCAGCAGATCCTGGGGCAGGGGCTCGCCGGTTTCATAGTGGCCGGAGATCAGCGCCAGGCCCTCGGGCTCCCAGCACCAGTTCTCCATGAATTGGCTCGGCAATTCCACCGCATCCCACGCCACGCCGTTGATCCCGGATACACCGGCGTGCTCGACGCGAGTCAGCAGGTGATGCAGGCCGTGGCCGAATTCGTGGAACAGGGTGGTGACTTCATCGTGGGTGAGCAGCGCAGGCTTGCCGCTGTCGGCTGGCGTGAAGTTGCACACCAGGTTGGCGACCGGGCTTTGCAGCACGCCATCGACGGTGCGACGACGATCGCGGGCACCGTCCATCCAGGCACCGCCACGCTTGTTGGCGCGGGCATACAGGTCGAAGAAGAAGCGCCCGACGTGCTCGCCATTTTCTTTGATTTCAAACAGGCGAACGTCCGGGTGCCAGGTGTCGAAGCCCTTCTGTTCGGCAATCTCGATGCCGTACAGGCGTTGCACAATGGCAAACAGGCCGCCCAACACCTTGTCGATCGGGAAGTAAGCACGCAGGGCTTCCTGGGACACGCTGTAGCGCTGCTCACGCAATTTTTCGCCATAGAAACCGCTATCCCAGCTTTGCAGGTCGGCGCAGCCTTGTTCGGCGGCGTAAGCCTTGAGCTGTTGCAGATCCTGTGTGGCGAACGGCTTGCTGCGTTTGGCCAGGTCCCGCAGGAAGCTCAGCACCTGGTCGCTGGAGTCGGCCATCTTGGTCGCCAGGCTCAGCTCGGCGAAGGACGCGTAACCCAACAATTGGGCCAGTTCCTGACGCAGGTCGAGAATCTGTTCCATCACCGGGCCGTTATCGTTCTGACCGGCATTCGGGCCCTGGTCCGACGCACGGGTGCAGTAGGCCGCGTAGACCTCTTCACGTAGGGCGCGGTCCTGGGCATAGGTCATCACGGCGTAATAGCTGGGGAATTCCAGGGTGATCAGCCAGCCGTCGAGGCCCTTGGCCTGGGCGGCGGCAGCCATTTGCGCCTTGGCCGAGTCGGTCAGGCCGGCGAGGGTGGCTTCATCGGTGACGTGCTTGGTCCAGGCCTGGGTAGCGTCCAGCAACTGGTTGGAGAATTTGCTGCCCAGCTCGGAAAGCTTGCTTTGCACTTCGGCGTAGCGCTTTTGCTGCTCGGGCGGCAGGTCGATGCCCGAGAGGCGGAAGTCGCGCAGGGAATGCTCCAGAATGGTTTTTTGCGCCACATCAAAACCAGCAGCCTCGGGGCTGTTGGCCAGGGCTTCAAAAGCCTGGAACAGTTCACGGTTCTGACCCATCTCGGTGGAGTAGGCACTCAAGGCGGGCAGGCAAGCCTCGTAGGCTTCACGCAACTCGGCGCTGTTGCACACTGCATTGAGGTGGCTGACCGGGCTCCAGGCAGCGCCAAGGCGGTCGTTCAGTTCATCCATGGCCAGGACCAGACCGGCCCATGTCGGATTTTTGCCCTGGCTTTGCAGGATGTCTGCGATAGCCACACGGTTGTCGGCGAGGATCTGTTCGATGGCCGGCTGGACGTGCTCGGCACGGATCGCCGAGAACGGCGGCAGGTCGTAGGACTGCAAAAGAGGGTTGTTCGCGCTCACGGTTGGCACCTTGGCTGAAGAAACATGTAAGAACAAAGATGGGGCCATCTTAATTACAATCAACACCCACCGCAGCTATCAGCAGAAGAGAGAGAGGCTATCGTGACCCTTCGCACCTATCAGAACCACACGCCAACCCTGGGCGCCGGGGCTTTTGTCGATATTTCGGCGGTGGTGATCGGCGATGTCGAAATCGGCACCGACAGCTCGGTTTGGCCGCTGACGGTGATTCGCGGCGACATGCACCGCATCCGCATCGGCGCACGCACCAGTGTGCAGGACGGCTGCGTGTTGCACATTACCCATGCAGGGCCGTTCAATCCTGATGGTTTCCCGCTGCTGATCGGCGACGACGTGACCATCGCCCACAAGGTCATGCTGCATGGTTGCACGGTGGGCAACCGCGTCTTGATTGGCATGAGCAGCATCGTGATGGACGGCGCCGTGGTCGAGGACGACGTGATCATCGGCGCCGGCAGCCTGGTGCCACCCGGCAAGAAACTCGACAGTGGTTTTTTGTATGTGGGCAGCCCGGTTAAACAGGTCCGCGCGCTGACTGACAAGGAGCGCGCCTTTTTCACCTACAGCGCTGCGAACTACGTGAAGCTCAAGGACCTGCACCTGGCAGAAGGATTCGATCAATGACCCTCAACCACCCAACGGTCCTCTTCGACCTGGACGGCACGCTCACCGATCCGCGTGAGGGCATCACCCGTTCGATCCAGTACGCCCTTGGCAAATTGGGCATCGACGAACCTGACCTGACCAAGCTTGAACATTTCATCGGCCCGCCTCTGCTGCAAGCGTTCATGCACTTCTACGGTTTCGACGAGGCCAAGGCCTGGGAAGCGGTGAATTTCTACCGCGAGCGCTTCAAGGTCACCGGGCTGTATGAAAACCGCGTGTTCGACGGCGTGATGCCATTGCTGGAGGAACTCAACAGCCAAGGGCGCCAACTGTACGTGGCCACCTCCAAGCCATGGGAATTTGCCCGCGAGATTGCGCGGCATTTCGACTTTGCCAAGCACTTCAAGGTGATTTACGGCAGCGAACTGGACGGCACGCGTACCAACAAGGTCGAGTTGATCGCCCACTTGATCCGTGAGGAAGGGCTGGACCCGGCCACAACCTTGATGATCGGTGATCGCAAGCATGACCTGATCGGCGCACGCAGCAATGGGTTGGATTCGGCGGCGGTAGGGTATGGGTTCGGCAGTTTTGAAGAGTTGAGTGCCGAAGCGCCGACCTGGCACTTCGAGACGTTGGCACAGATGCACCAGGCATTTTTGCAGCGCTCTTGAAACCGCTTTCGCGAGCAAGCCCGCTCCCACACTTGAATGTGTTCACATATCAAAATGTGGGAGGGGGCTTGCCCCCGATGAGGCCCTAACGGCCAACCCCTTCCAACTGCCTCAACGCTGCTTTACGCTGCGCCACCGGCAACCCGCCCAACCTCTCCACCGCCTTATAAAACCTCACCCAATCCCCACCCTCCTGCGCAAACAACGCCGCAAACGCCGGCACCCACCGGTCATACAGCCCGAATGGCAACAGTCGCGCATTGTTCATCGGCTGGTTGATCCAAGCGTCATAGGGCTTTTCGCCACCCCATTGGCTATCACGCATCTGCCGGTATTCAGTGCGCAAGCGCTCGAACTGCGCGGCCTTGGCCTGCCGCATCACCTGCGCCGCCAACGGCTGCGCATACAACGCCTCCAGGCGTTTGCGGGTATCGAGAATGAGTCGGATGAACTGATCACGCTGCTTCAACGCCGCATCGCCGACAGGCGCCAGGCCCCGTGCCGCCCGCCACTGACGGGTGCCTTCCTGCTCGACGAACGTGGCGAATGACTCGTTGAACTCGGTGTCATCCTTCACGTAGAAACGCTGGTGGGCCAGTTCGTGGAAGATCAGAGTCGCGAGGCGCTCATCACCCCAACTCATCATCGAACTCATGATCGGGTCGTTGAACCACCCCAGGGTGGAATAGGCTTCGACGCCACCGATCGACACGTCCATGCCTTGTTGCCGCAACAGCGCCGCCTCGCCACGCGCCGCGCCTTGGTTGTAGTAGCCGCGATAGGCAACGCAACCGGCGATGGGAAAGCAGTGGTTTTCAGGAGCCAGAGAAAATTCCTGCGTGGCGAAGACATTCCAGACCACATAGGGCCGGCCGATATCGGCGTATAACCGGTAGCTTTGATTATCAGGCAGATGCAAGTGCTCACTGGCAAAGGTGCGAGCTTTTTGCGATTGCACGAGATGCTCGCGCAATAGTTGAGGGCGAGTCTGGTCGGCGATAACTTCGGCAACCGGCTCCCGGGCCCGCAATAACTGCCACTGACCGCTCGCCAACTGACTGTAATAACTGACGCTGGAACAACCGCTGAGTAGCACAACCATCAACCCTGGAAGAAAACACCTGATCATGCACCGACTGCTCCTGGGTGATTTATTCGCCAGACTATCGCGCTTGAACGGGATTTTTCCATGGCGCGGCATGTTTATACTCAAGGCTCTTCTCGCGTTGAGTACCTGCCATGCGTCAGTTTCCATTGCCCGTTGCCGCCCTCCTGCTCAGCGCTTGCACTTCGGCCCCCATCCCGCCTGTCGACCCGCAACAGGCCTGGGTGGATTTCACCACGCCGACGCCGGGCTCCAAATTGGTCATGGCTCAGCGCCTGGACGGGAAAAACCTCAACGACGGGCGCTTCTTCCAAATGCCTCCCGGCCCTCACGAGCTGATGGTGCGCTTTGACTTTGAAGTGCCCGCCGGCGGCGGTTTGGGGGGCCTTAGCCAGATGATGTATCGCACCTGTTTCATGACCCTGCAGTACGACCATTTCCAGGCCGGCCAACGCTATGTGCTCGAAGGTCGCTCGCTCGCGTTCACGCCCAACATCCGGCTGTATGACTCAGCGCGCCAGTTGCTGGCCGAAGAACGCAGCGTCAACTGCATCTGAGTCAGTCATTGTTTTTCTGATAGATGATGCGCTTGGTACCGTTTTCGCACGAACCGACGATCATGGCGCTGTCATGGTTCTCGGCTTCTTCGGCAGTGATGATTTCCAGGGTGTAGGACGGAATCGCCTTGGCCTGGATCTTCACTTCGATTTCTTTCCTGAGCTCTTCACAATCTTTTGGCGCGGCCACGGCCGAAGTGGCCAATACACCGCAGATGATTGCCAAGGCAAAACGTTTCATGTGTGTAGCTCCCTGAATGCGCTGCGCACGAGTGTGCGCCTAGGCTGCATGGGCTATTCGACCACATTTTACAAACACGAGTTCTGATTTAACGCACAACTGAAAATGTGGGAGCGGGCTTGCTCGCGAATACGGAGTGTCAGTCCCCGAGATATCGGCTGATCCACCGCATTCGCGAGCAAGCCCGCTCCCACACAAGAGTACTGCTGTGTCAGTTGACCAGCGTGGCATCCAAGGTGATGGTTGCATTCAGCACTTTGGACACCGGGCACCCTTCCTTGGCTTTTTTGCTCAGTTCATCGAACTGCGCCTGGCTCGCGCCCGGGATCTTGGCTTTAAGGATCAGGTGCACGGCAGTGATCGCGAATCCGCCCTCGACCTGGTCCAGGGTCACTTCGGCCTGGGTATCAATGCTGTCAGCCTTGAGCCCGGCATCGCCGAGAATCATGGAAAACGCCATGGAGAAACAGCCGGCGTGAGCTGCGCCGATAAGCTCTTCAGGGTTGGTGCCCTTGCCGCCTTCGAAACGGGCCTTGAAGCCGTAGGGCGCTTCGCGCAGCACGCCGGTTTCAGTGGATATGGAACCCAGGCCTGTCTTCAGATCACCTTCCCAATGCGCGGATGCCTTTTTAACGATACTCATAGCTTTCTCCTCGAACGGTGGTTTTGCGTCAGTAAGGGTTCTGAGGATAGACCCGTGGGCAAAGTTCACCTTGTCGGAGAAACCTAGCAATACAGTAGGAAATTTCGGAGCCACCTATTGAATCTCGGGTATATGCCCTCATTGCATAGAGTATGCACATGCAGCGGCAGGTTTTAGCTCGTTTAAAAAAGCCTGTACGCCCTATTGGAGAAGCAGGCTGATGAAATCGCTGTCCGACGTAAAGTTTTCGACCCTCGACCTGGTGCCCGTGCGTGCCAATGGCAGCCCGGCACAATCGCTGCGCAATTCCCTGGACTTGGCCCAACACGTGGAAAAGTTCGGCTACAACCGCTTCTGGGTGGCTGAGCACCACAATATGGACGGCATCGCCAGTTCTGCCACTTCAGTATTGCTCGGCTATCTGGCTGGCGGCACCTCGACCATTCGTGTCGGTTCTGGCGGCGTCATGCTGCCTAACCACGCGCCCTTGGTGATTGCCGAACAGTTCGGAACTCTGGAAAGCCTCTACCCCGGCCGTATCGACCTGGGCCTGGGCCGCGCGCCCGGTTCTGACCAGATGACCGCTCGCGCCCTGCGCCGTGAACGTTCCGGCAGTGCCGATGACTTCCCCGAAGACGTAGCCGAACTCATGGCCTACCTGGGCCCGCGCACGCCCGACCAACGGGTGATCGCCGTACCGGGCACGGGCACCAATGTGCCAGTGTGGCTGTTGGGTTCGAGCCTGTTCAGCGCGCAATTGGCCGGTGAGCGTGGCTTGCCCTACGCCTTCGCCTCCCACTTCGCACCGCGCCTGATGCATGAGGCGATTCGTGTGTACCGCAATCA
This sequence comes from Pseudomonas sp. HN8-3, assembly GCF_020790195.1. Lineage (NCBI taxonomy): Bacteria > Pseudomonadati > Pseudomonadota > Gammaproteobacteria > Pseudomonadales > Pseudomonadaceae > Pseudomonas > Pseudomonas sp. HN8-3. Next base: position 42,562 of record NZ_CP086206.1, on the reverse strand, counting down.
CTTCAAGCCTTCGGCGGTACTGGACAAGCCCTACGTGATGCTCGGCATTCCACTGGTGGCAGCCGATACCGACGAACAGGCCGATTACCTGGCCACCTCGGTGTACCAACGCATCCTCGCGCTGATGCGCGGCCAGAGCCTGGTGCAGCGCCCACCGGTAAAAACCATGGACGGCTTGTGGCTGCCCCATGAAAAAGACGCGGTGGGTAGCTTCCTTGGCCTGGCCATGGTGGGTAGCCCGGCGAAGATTCGCGCCAAGCTGGAGGTGTTGATCGAGCAGACCGGCGCCGATGAGCTGATTTTTACCAGTGACCTTTATGAGCACGCCGACCGGATTCATTCCTACGAGCTGCTGGCACAGGTGATGAAGGACTGAAATCCAAGCGAAAAAAACCGACGCACTTGCGTCGGTTTTTATGTCTGGAGCACGGAATCAACCGCGCTTGTAGACAATTTCCTTGGTGTCGCCGCCGCACGTCCCTACGACGTCACCACCCGCTGCGGCACCTTTATCTACGATTTCCAAAGAGTAATGCGGTACGCCCTTGGCATCGATTTTCGCTGCGATCTCGCTTTTCAGCTCCTCACAGTCCTTGGCTGCCATCGCCGTACCCGCAATGCTCAACAAACCCACCGCCAACAGAAACTTCTTCATCCGTTACTTTCCTTGCGCTGATCAAAAAGAGCGTGCCAACGCTCATCGCATCGGCACGCATTCGTTGTAGCGCAGGTTATGGCAATCGGCCAGCGGGCAAAGTTCAACTGAGCGGATTAACTACTCGCAATTCGGAACCCCACTTTCAGCGTGACCTGGAAGTGCGCGGCCTTGCCATCCTTGATGTGACCACGGGTTTCAGTCACCTCGAACCACTCCAGGTGCTTGATGCTTTTGTTGGCTTCAGCCAGAGCATTGTTGATTGCGTCTTCGATGCTGGTGGTGGAAGAGCCCACCAGTTCGACTTTCTTGTAGGTGTGATGATCACTCATGGCGTTTCTCCTATAGGTCGTCAATCAAGACTAGCAGCGAATGTGCTTACTGCTTCTGGCGACCGCTGGGAGGTGAAAGTTCAGAATTACTGCACTTTCTGAAACCGGCGCAGTCGGTATCTACACACGCCACTCAATCACTTCAGGAGATGTCCACATGGCCAACACTTCTTTACGCAAAGCGTCGCTGGAAAGCATGGAAGCCGAGATTTCGAGCCTGCTCAAATCTTTGGAGAGCCTCAAGGACGACGCGTCCGATGAGTCGCGCAAAACGCTGAAGGCCCTGAAAAGCAATGCCGAGAACGCCCTCAAGCACTCTCGCCACCTGATCAGCGACGCCTATGAAGAAAGCAAAGTCAAAATTCGTGAAACCAGTGCTGCCACCCGTGACTACGCACAAGAGCACCCATGGACGACCGCCGGCGTTGCCGTAGGTGCACTGGGCTTGCTGGCAGCCTACCTGCTGTGCAAGCGCGGTGACTGATTGACCGGTTACACCGGTTGACGCAACAGCTCAGCCTTGAGCCATTGCGCCAACTGCCCGGCGCGCCCGTCTGCGGCGCGCTTGGGTAGCCACAACGCCAGGTGCGCCGGGGTTTCGCTGAAGCCCCACGGCGCCACCAGGCGACCCGCTCGCAGGTCCTCTGCCACCAGTGGTTCTGGCGCAATCGCCACTCCCAATCCTGCTACTGCCGCTTCCAGCAAATAATACAAGTGCTCAAACCCCTGGCCGAGTTTCAACGCGCCGGGCTCGATGCCGTATTGCCGCGCCCAGCTGGGCCAGGCTTGGGGTCGTGAGGTGGTGTGCAACAACGCTTCGCTTAGCAATGCCGTTGCTGGAGCCTGACGCAACTGTTCAAAACCTGCGAAACGAGGGCTCAACACCGGGCCGATTCGCTCGCTGGCCAGCTCATACACTTGCATATCGGCCGGCCACGGCGGCTCGGCGAATACCAGTAAGGCGTCCAGGCCAGGCCGCCGGGGGTCCAGATCGCCTTCGCCCGCCGACAGGTGCAGGCGCAAATCGGGCAAGTCGGCATTCAAGCGCCCCAGCCGGGGGATAAACCAGCGCGCCAGCAAGCTACCCGAACAGCCGAGCACAAAGGGTGCGTCGGCGCTGCTTTGGGTAAGTTCGGCGCACGCGTCCCGCAACCGCTCGAAAGCCTCCACGCTGGCATCCCGAAGCCGAACGCCTGCATCTGTGAGTTTAAGGCCACGTCCATCCTTGACGAACAGGCTCACACCCAAATGTTCTTCCAGGACTTTCAACTGCCGGCTGACCGCACCGTGGGTCACGTGCAGTTGCTCAGCGGCTTGGCTGACGCTACTGAAGCGGGCGGTGGCTTCAAAAGCACGCAAGGCATTGAGGGGTGGAAGGTCGCGGCTCATCTGTGAGTTTTCCTGACAGGTTACGGCGATCTTATCGGTTTTCAGGCCAAAGCGTCAGGGGTAGAGTGGCCGTCATTGCCTCTCAACACACATTCATTCCTGGAGCGCCCCATGACCCAGTCCCAGACCGATCTACGCAACGGCCCTGACGCCAACGGCCTGTTTGGTGCGTTCGGCGGCCGCTACGTGGCTGAAACGCTGATGCCGTTGATCCTCGACCTGGCCCGTGAATACGAAGCGGCCAAAGTGGATCCAGCGTTCAATGAAGAATTGGCCTACTTCCAGCGCGATTACGTCGGACGCCCAAGCCCGCTGTACTTCGCCGAACGCCTGACGGAGTTCTGTGGCGGCGCCAAGATCTATCTCAAGCGCGAAGAGCTGAACCACACCGGCGCGCACAAGATCAACAACTGCATCGGCCAGATCCTGCTGGCACGGCGCATGGGCAAGAAACGCATCATCGCCGAGACCGGTGCCGGTATGCACGGCGTAGCCACCGCTACGGTTGCCGCACGCTTCGGCCTGCAATGCGTGATCTACATGGGCACCACCGATATCGAGCGCCAGCAGGCCAACGTGTTTCGCATGAAGCTGCTGGGTGCCGAAGTGATCCCGGTGGTCGCCGGCACCGGCACCCTCAAAGACGCCATGAACGAAGCCCTGCGTGACTGGGTGACCAACGTCGACAGCACCTTCTACCTGATCGGCACCGTGGCCGGCCCGCATCCTTACCCGGCCATGGTGCGCGACTTTCAGGCCGTGATCGGCAAGGAAACCCGCACCCAACTGCAAGCCCAGGAAGGCCGCCTGCCGGACAGCCTGGTGGCGTGCATCGGCGGTGGCTCCAACGCCATGGGCTTATTCCACCCGTTCCTGGATGACACCAGCGTCGAAATCATCGGCGTCGAAGCAGCGGGCCATGGCATCGAAACCGGCAAGCACGCCGCCAGCCTCAACGGCGGCGTACCCGGCGTGCTGCACGGCAACCGCACCTTCCTGCTGCAGGACGACGACGGCCAGATCATCGACGCCCATTCGATTTCCGCCGGCCTCGACTACCCCGGCATCGGCCCTGAGCACGCCTGGTTGCATGACATCGGCCGCGTCCAGTACACCTCGGTAACTGATGACGAAGCCCTGGATGCATTCCACAAATGCTGCCGCCTGGAAGGGATAATTCCTGCGCTGGAAAGCGCCCACGCCCTGGCTGAAGTGTTCAAGCGCGCACCCACCCTGCCCAAGGATCATCTGATGGTGGTCAATCTCTCGGGCCGTGGCGACAAAGATATGCAGACCGTGATGCATCACATGGAACAGTCCAAGCAGGAGAAACACTAAATGAGCCGCCTGCAAACCCGCTTTGCGCAACTCAAGGAACAAAACCGCGCCGCCCTGGTGACCTTCGTCACCGCTGGCGACCCGGGTTATGACGCCTCGCTGGCGATCCTCAAGGGCTTGCCGGCCGCCGGCGCCGACGTGATCGAGCTGGGCATGCCCTTCACCGATCCGATGGCAGACGGCCCGGCGATTCAACTGGCTAATATCCGTGCGCTGGACGCCAAGCAAAACCTGGCGAAAACCCTGCAAATGGTCCGCGAGTTCCGCACCGACGACAGCGACACCCCCCTGGTGTTGATGGGCTACTTCAACCCCATTCACAAATACGGTGTGCCGCAGTTTATCGCCGATGCGAAGGCAGCCGGCGTCGACGGCCTGATCGTGGTCGACATGCCACCTGAGCACAACGGCGAGTTGTGCGACCCGGCTCAGGCCGCGGGCATCGACTTCATCCGCCTGACCACGCCGACCACCGATGACGTGCGCCTGCCGACGGTGCTCAACGGCAGTTCCGGGTTTGTGTATTACGTGTCGGTAGCAGGCGTGACCGGTGCCGGCGCCGCCACGCTGGAACACGTCGAAGAAGCGGTCACGCGTCTGCGTCGCCACACCGACCTGCCGATCAGCATCGGTTTCGGTATTCGTACACCGGAACAAGCTGCGGCCATTGCGCGCCTGGCCGACGGTGTGGTGGTGGGTTCGGCACTGATCGATCACATCGCCAATGCCGGCAGCGACCAGCAAGCGATCGATGGCGTGCTGAGTCATTGCGCGGCGCTGTCGGCAGGTGTGCGCAACGCACGCAAGTAAGCACCTGCGTTTTGATACTTTGCGCTACGCTGAGGGGTGACACCACGTCACCCCAACGCACTTCCATGCCTATTGCCGTCTAACCACCCTCGCAAGCCCCCCCGCATTTCTTGCTTCCCGGTCGTTAAGTTAGTTGCATCAGAAGTCATCCCTGGCTCTCAGGAGTACATCATGGCCTTTGATCTCATTACCTCTTCAGACTCCCGTCACTCAACCTTGCAAAAGGGCTTCAACCTGCGCTGGCCGTTGGGCAATGTGCAGGGTCAGTCTTCGCAAAATGGCGCCAACCTGATCTACCTCTGCCGCAACCCACAAGACATCATTGACGCCGCCGCGCAGGCATTGGCCCTTCCCGAGGGGCGCATCACCGTACGCAGTGGTGGTCATTGCTACGAAGGCTTTGTCGCCAACAAGATGCCCGACAGTCCACTTGAGGTACTGTCGATTCTGGATATCAGTGCGTTGAACCAGGTGGTCTACGACGCCAGCGGGCAAATCGGCTCCGAGCTGGACCCCAGCGCTGCTGAACGCTATAGCTTTCGCCTGGAAGCCGGCGGACAAAACTGGGATGCCTATGTCGCGTTATACAAGCTTGCCAACAAAACCCTGCCCGGTGGCTCGTGTTATTCAGTGGGCCTTGGCGGACATATTTGCGGAGGCGGCTATGGGCTGCTGTCGCGCAAATATGGACTGGTATGTGACTGGCTCAGCGGTGTGGATATCCTGGTGCCCGACAGCCTTGGCAAAGGCCTCGAACCGCGCCACGTTTCTCGCGACAGCACCAATCAGGACGAACTGGACCTGTTCGCCGCGTGTTGCGGTGCCGGTGGCGGACAGTTCGGCATCATCACCAGCTATTACTTCAAAGACCTGCCACCGGCACCGAAAGAGGTACTGTGGCTGGTGTTGGAATGGGACTGGTCCGTACTGACCAAACCTGCACTCGATAACCTGCTGGTGGCCTATCAATCATGGTTCGCCAGCAATCAAAGCAACACGGACACTTGGGGCCTGGCGACCAAGCTGGAGATGCGCCACCAGCACACAGGCAATGTGACCCTGGGTATTCACTATGTGGACAAGGATGGCGAACTGAACGAACGGGCGCCCTTCGATGACTTCGTCGACAAGATGCTCACAGCCATTGGCCTGCCCGCTACAGAGTCCCTGGTCCCATTTCACGTCATCCATCTGCCGCGCAGCACTACCAACGGGCGCACCATCGACTCAGTGTCATCCGCCCGAGCAGCCTCTCAACGCTTGGACTGGCTGGTGTGCCAACAGACATTGAACGGTTCGGGGGACAACCAGCGTGGGCGCTATAAATCGGCCTACCAGAAGGGCCCTTTCAGCCCTCAAGTGCTGGACGCCATCTGGACCACATTGACCTGGCCAGACCCTGATAACCACCTGACACAAAGCCTCATTCAGATTCAGTCTTTCGGTGGCCAGATCAATGCCGCCAGCGAGCCAGTGCGCAGGGAGTCGTCAGCCGCTCAGCGCTCGTCATACCTCAAGTGGCAACCGCAATGTTACTGGCGCGGCGATAGCGCCGCCTCGGATCAAGCCCATGCCGACTGGATCCGAGGGTTGTACTTCAACGCGTTCGCCGATGATCAGGGCGTACCGGTCAACGACGAGTTTGAAGGTTGTTACATCAATTACCCCGACCTCGATATGACCTACATCGGTGGCAATCCGGCCGATGGCAAAAACCCACAGTGGTACAAGATCTTCTTTCCCGACCTGATCATCGAAAGCCGCCTGCGGCGTACCAAAAAGCGCTGGGACCCACACAACATTTTCCATAACGAAATGTCGGTGCCGTAATCGCGAAAGAAGGGCGACTCCAAGGTCGCCCTTTTTTACAGCTCGATCCGCTCGACTTTACCTACAAGCAATATGTAGGAAAGTGCTCCCAGCAACGCCAGCACCGCGATGTAAGTAATCGCCGGCGCAAACGACGAACCACTGGCCAGAAAGCCAATCACGATGGGCGTAGCGATTGCCGACAGGTTACCGATGAAGTTGAACACGCCTCCGGTCAGCCCAAGCAACCGCGCAGGCGCCAAGGTCGAAACCAGCGACCAGGTGATCGACGCCAGGCCATTGCCGAAAAATGCCACCGCCAGAAACGCGATGACCCACGCCGTGGAGTCCACGTAATTGGCACCGATGATCGCCGTGGAAATCAGCAGCCCACTGATGATCGGCAACTTGCGGGCAAAGCCTACCGAGGCACCACGACGGATCAACCAATCGGAAAACACCCCCGAACACAGCACGCCCACAAAAGCGGCCAGGAACGGCAACGACGCCAACAAACCTGACTGGATAAAGTCCATGCCGCGATATTTCACCAGGTACGTCGGGAACCAGGTCAGGAAGAACCATAGCGTAGAGTTCAGGCAAAACTGCCCCAGGTAGATGCCCCAGAGTTTGCGCTTGCTCAGCACGATACCGAGGTCGACCCAACTGAAGGGTGCCTTGGCCGTTTGCGCCTGCATGTCCACCAGCCCACCACCGTCACGGATCAACTGGATTTCGGCTTCGTTGGCGCCTTTGAAATCTTTGGGCTCGCGATACACCGCGTACCAGATCGCGGCCCACAGGATGCCGACGCCACCGGTAACGACAAACACCATGTGCCAGCCGTACTGGTGTTGCAGCCAAGCCAGTACCGGCGTGAGGAACGCCAGGCCGACAAATTGCCCGGAGGTGTAGACGCCGATAGCCGTGGCGCGCTCGCGCTCGGGAAACCAGGTGGTGACCACACGGCTGTTGATGGGATAGGCCGGCGCCTCCAACGCGCCAACGGCCATACGCAACACGAACAACGCGATAAAGCTGGCGGCGAAACCGAGCATCACGGTGGCAATCGACCACAGCAGCAGGGCGGCTGTGTAGAGAATGCGCGGCGGCACCCGGTCTACCAGCCAGCCGCCGGGGATTTGCATGGCCGCGTAAGTCCAGCCGAAAGCGGAAAAAATAAGCCCGACCTGCACCGGGTCGATACCCAGCTCGCTGGTCAGCGCAGGCGCGGCAATCGACAGGTTGCTGCGGTCCAGGTAGTTGATCACCACGGTGATGAACAGCAGCACCATGATGAAGAAGCGCTTTCGGCTAGGCGTGACTAAAGAAGCCTGCCCGGTGTGGGATTCAGGGTGCATGGGGTGCCTCTTTTTATGTTTGTTGAGGACAAAACGTGCTGAAGGAACGCGGTCAATGTGGGAGCGCATTCCTTCAGATAAAAATCACCACTCGGCAAAACTGCCGTCGGCGTGGCGCCAGATCGGATTGCGCCAGCGATGGCCGATAGCCGCGCGCTCAATCACGTATTCCTCGTTGATCTCGATGCCCAGGCCCGGGCCGTTGGGGATCTTCACAAAGCCCTGGTCATAGTCGAACACGCCCGGGTCGCGCACGTAGTCGAGCAGGTCGTTGCTTTCGTTATAGTGGATACCCAGGCTTTGCTCCTGGATAAATGCGTTGTAGCAAGCCGCATCCAGTTGCAGGCACGCTGCCAGGGCAATCGGGCCCAGCGGACAGTGCAGGGCCAGGGCCACGTCGTAGGCTTCGGCCATGTTGGCGATCTTGCGGGTTTCGGTAATCCCGCCTGCGTGGGAGGCGTCCGGCTGGATGATGTCGACGTAGCCTTCGCTGAGCACACGCTTGAAATCCCAACGCGAAAACAGGCGCTCGCCCAGGGCAATCGGCGTACTGGTCAGCGGCGCCAGTTCTTTCAATGCTTCGTAGTTTTCGCTGAGCACCGGTTCTTCAATGAACATCAGTTTGTAAGGATCAAGCTCTTTCATCAGCACCTTGGCCATGGGCTTGTGCACGCGGCCATGAAAGTCGACGCCGATACCGACGTTAGGGCCCACCGCATCGCGCACGGCAGCGACATTGGCCAGTGCCAGGTCGACTTTGTCGAAGCTGTCGAGGAACTGCAGTTCTTCGGTGCCGTTCATTTTCACCGCAGTGAAGCCACGAGCCACGGCCTCTTTGGCTGCACGGGCAGTGTCGGCGGGGCGGTCGCCACCGATCCACGAGTACACGCGAATCTTGTCACGCACCTGGCCGCCCAGCAGATCGCTGACCGAGACGCCCAGCGCCTTGCCCTTGATGTCCCACAACGCCTGGTCGATACCGGCGAGGGCGCTCATGTGCACGGCACCGCCGCGATAGAACCCGCCGCGATAGAGCACCGTCCAGATATCTTCGATATTGCGTGGGTCTTTGCCGATCAGGTAGTCGGACAGTTCTTCGACGGCGGCGGCCACTGTGTGAGCGCGGCCTTCGACCACGGGCTCACCCCAGCCAGTCACGCCCTGGTCGGTTTCGACCTTGAGGAAGCACCAGCGCGGCGGGACGATAAAGGTCGTCAATTTGGTGATTTTCATCTCTTGTCTCTCTTATGGATGCAGCGCCTGCGGGCGCGGAACTTGCTATCAGCTCAGGGCTTTCCAGGCGGCGACATAAGCCTGGGCACGGCTCGCGACCTGATCCACTGTCATTCCCGGCTTGAACAAGCCGGAGCCCAACCCGAACCCTTTCGCGCCGGCGTCGATAAACACCTGCATGTTGTCCGGCGTAACACCGCCTACCGGCAGCAGCAGCGTGCCCGCCGGCAATACCGCCAGCCACGCCTTGATCACCGAAGGACCGATCTGCTCGGCCGGGAACAGCTTCAATACGTCGGCGCCTTCGGCCAGTGCGGCAAACGCCTCGGTTGGCGTCGCCACGCCAGGCGACAAGTACAGGCCTGCGGCCTTGGCGGCGCGCAGTACTTTGGCATCGCTATGGGGCATGACAATCACTTGGCCACCAGCCGCCTTCACCTGCTCGACCTGTTCAGGCGTCAACACCGTGCCGGCGCCGATCAGGCAATCGGCGGGCAGGCTGTCGCGCAGGGTGCGAATGCTGGTGTACGGCTCCGGCGAATTGAGCGGGACTTCGATCACACGAAAACCCGCGTCGTACAACACCTGGCCGATGGCCTGGGCTTCGTCCGGGCGTATGCCACGCAGGATTGCGATCAAACCGTTTTGCGCGAGTGCTTGCTTGAGCATGTCAGGCCTCCGTTACAGGTTGAGTGAGCCCAGCCGCCACGGCCAATTGCCACAGGCCGCGCTCGGTGGCTTCCTGCGCCAGGCTGACGTGGGCGAAGCCGCAAAGGGCCAGAGCGCGTTGATAGCGGGCGCAGAGTGGGGCGGCGCCAACCAGGATGATCGGCTTGGTTTTGGCGCTGTCTGGCAAACCGGCGAGTTCGTGGCCGATCAACAGGCCGGACAGGTAGTCGGGCTGCTGGTTGGGTGCAAGCTCAGCCGTCAGGCCCAGGGTACGGGCACTGAACAAGGTCGACAGCACGCCACGCCTGCCATCCTTTGAAAACGCCACGTGCACGCCACGGTCAAAGGCCTCGGCCTGGAATTGCTCGCTCGGCTGTTGAGTGCGACCCAGGATGCTGTGTTTGCTCAACACCGCGAACAGTTCACCGGTCATGAAGGTGTCGAAATGCGTAATGCAGCCTTCACTCACCTCGACCCATTTGGAGTGGCTGCCGGGCAACCCGATCAGCACTTGGGCCCCAAGCCCCTGCAGCACGCCGAGCACCTGGGTTTCTTCGCCGCGCATCACATTGGGCAAACCCGCTTGCTCAATCACCCCCGGCACAATATGCACATCCACCCCACGCAGGCTGCGCACGCGGTGCAACGCCAAGCCCAGGCTGGCGACATCCACAGGCGTGGCGCAATAAGCCGCCTCGCTCCAACCCTGCGCGCTGCCAACCATACCGCAGGCAATCACTGGCAATTCAGGCTGGGCGTCGAGCCAATCGCCGCAGGCGCTATCGAACGCCAACTCGAAGCCGTCAGTGCAATGAATACCGTTGATGTCCCGTGGCTCGCTGGGCAAATGCATGATGCCCCAGGCTTGCGCGCGCTGTTCCAGCACAACGCCCGCCGAGCCGAGTTTGTAAGCACGAAGGGAGCTGGTCCCCCAATCGAGCGCGATCAATTGCGCCTGCATCGCTTCACCTGAAATGAGTGGGTGCTGAAAAAAGCAGATGGGCGAATATAAACCTACGCGCCGGAATATCTCAATATATAAATATCGATCCCACATAATGAGACGAAGCAAGATTAATCCTACACCGTTCCCTGTTTTTACTTAGGGAAAGGCAAGGCGTTATCTGATAAGGAAAGTTAAAAAACCGACAGATCTAGCTCGCGCATCGCACCCATCCAGATCGCGTAGTCGGTGTGGTCCTTCAGGTCATCGCCGGTTTCAGGGTGCAGGAAGACCACCAGGCCATCGCGGTGCAGCGCCAGCCACGGCAACACCACGCCGATGTATTCCGGCTCGAATGCCAGCTGGCAGCTCCAATCCGGATGCGGGCCCACCGGCCGCTCATGCACACGGCCCATGCGCAACGGGAACAGCCTGGCGGCGTCCTCACACAGCGTGCGCGCCTGGTCGATGGTGCTGGCGTCGAAGTAGATATGGGCGTGATAGCCCTTGATACGTTGCATGACGGACTCCGGATCCACGATGTGCCGATCCTAGACCGCAATCGAAGGCAGGGCCAGCCCGGTCAACGACTGCGCACTGCTGGCCTGTTCCGCCATCAGCCATTGGACAAAACGCTCAACCAACTGCCCGCGGCGTTTGCGCTGGGGTTGCACCACGTAATAACCGAAACGCGAGGTCACCGTGGGGCTGATCGGTCGGCACAGCCAGTTCTGTTCCAGCAGGTTATCCACCAAATGGCGCCAGCCGATGGCAACGCCCTGGCCGGCAATCGCAGCCTGAATCAGCAAGGTGTAGTTGTCGAAGCGCAATTGCCCGGGAGTTGGCGCAGCGGATATACCCAATTGGCGGAACACCCCGCTCCAGTCGAACCATTGGCTGTTGTTTTCCTGACGCAGGTGCAGCAACGGGTACTCGGGCAAGGATTGCACCGTCATCGGCGCGGCCTGAGCCTTGAGCCACTGCGGGCTGCATACCGGGAACACTTCCTCATTGAACAACCACAGGCTGTCGCCCTGCTTGAAACGGCCATCGCCGAACAGCACCGCCACATCAATATCGCTGCGCAGGCTGGCATGGTTGCGCTCACTGGTAACCAGGCTCACATCCACCTGCGGGTTGGCCTGGTGAAAGCGATGCAGGCGCGGCATCAGCCAATAGGCGGCGAAGGCGAAGTCGGTAGCCACTTGCAGTACTTCGTGCTGGTCCTGTTGGGTGATGGTGCTGAGCCCTTGATTGATGCTTTGCAGGGCGCCCTGTACGTGCTCGAACAACAGCACGCCGGCGTCGGTCAGTTCGATACCGCGATAGATGCGGTCAAACAGGCGGATTGCCAGTTGTTCTTCAAGACGCTTGATCTGCTGGCTGACCGCCGGCTGGGTCGTGCCAAGCTCCATCGCCGCGGCGGTAAAACTGCGGTGGCGCGCCGCCGCTTCGAAGGCTCGCAGCAGATCGAGAGAGAGGTTACCCAGCGCTTCATACATAAGCTGTCGTTATCCTAGGCATTGCTTGTCATGGGCTTTACCCTGATTTCCATGGGCCGCATTCTCATTGGCATAAACACTTACTATGGAATGCCGAGAAACCATGAAGCGCAAGAACATTCTTTTCATCATGGCCGATCAAATGGCCGCTCCCATGCTGCCGTTCTACGGGCCTTCCTCGATCAAGCTGCCCAACCTCAGCCGCCTCGCCGCCCAAGGCGTGGTATTCGAGGCCGCCTATTGCAACAGTCCGTTGTGTGCGCCTTCGCGCTTCACTCTGGTCAGCGGCCAGTTGCCGAGCAAGATCGGCGCCTACGACAACGCTGCCGATTTCCCCGCCGATGTGCCGACCTATGCCCACTACCTGCGTCGCCTCGGCTACCGCACCACGTTGTCGGGCAAGATGCATTTCTGCGGCCCCGACCAGTTGCACGGCTATGAAGAACGCCTGACCAGCGATATCTACCCCGCGGACTATGGCTGGGCGGTGAATTGGGATGAGCCCGACGTACGCCCCACCTGGTACCACAACATGTCTTCGGTGCTGCAAGCGGGCCCGTGCGTGCGCACCAACCAGCTGGACTTCGACGAGGAGGTGGTGTTCAAGGCGCAGCAATACCTGTTCGATCATATCCGCGAGGACGGTGATCGGCCCTTCTGCCTGACCGTATCGATGACCCATCCCCACGACCCTTACACCATTCCCAAGCCGTTCTGGGACCTGTACGACGACGCCGACATCCCTTTGCCTGCAACGCCGGCGCAAGCAGAGCTGGACCCACACTCCCAGCGTCTGCTCAAGGTCTATGACTTGTGGGATAAACCGCTGCCTGTGGACAAGATCCGCGATGCCCGTCGCGCCTACTTCGGTGCGTGCAGTTACATCGACAGCAATGTCGGCAAACTCCTGCAAACCCTGGAAGACACCGGCCTGGCTGACGACACCCTGATCATCTTCTCCGGCGACCACGGTGACATGCTCGGCGAGCGCGGCCTCTGGTACAAAATGCACTGGTTTGAAATGGCCGCCCGCGTGCCGCTGCTGATCAGTGCGCCGGGCCAATTTGCGGCTGGGCGGGTCACTCAGGCCGTGTCCACCGCCGACCTGCTGCCGACCCTGGTGGAGCTGGCCGGCGGCGAGCTGGACCCACACTTGCCGCTGGACGGTCGCTCTCTGGTCCCGCACCTGCAAGGGCAGGGCGGGCATGACGAAGTGTTTGGCGAATACATGGCCGAAGGCACCATCAGCCCATTGATGATGATTCGCCGGGGCGCCTACAAATTTATCTACAGCGAAGACGACCCTTGCCTACTGTTTGATGTGCGCAACGACCCGCACGAGCGGGAGAACCTCAGCCTGTCAGCAGAACATCGCTCGCTGTTCGAGGCCTTTTTGCATGAGGCGCGGGCCAAATGGGACATCCCGGCGATCCATCAGCAAGTGCTTGCCAGCCAGCGTCGCCGCCGCCTGGTGTTTGAGGCACTGACTCAAGGCACGCTCAAGAGCTGGGACCACCAGCCACAGGTGGATGCCAGTCAGCAGTACATGCGCAACCATATCGACCTCGACGACCTGGAGCGCAAGGCACGTTATCCACAACCCTGCCAAAACCAATAAACAGACAGAGGGAAGGCCATGCAAAAGTTGACCGTGGTACTGAGCATATTGGCGCTGGGCAGCGCCAACGTGTACGCAGACGCTCGCTGTGAAACGGTAAAGATGGCCGATCCAGGCTGGAGCGACATTGCCGCCACCAATGCCATTACCGGCTTTTTGCTGACGGGCATGGGCTACAAAGCCAAGGTCGATACCCTGGCGGTGCCGATCACCTTTGGCGGGCTCAAGGACGGCCAGGTGGATGTGTTTCTCGGCAACTGGATGCCGGCGCAACAAGGTTTTTATGACAAGTTCGTGGCCAACGGCGATGTGGTGCAACTGGCGAAGAACCTCGACGGCACCGAGTTCACCCTCGCGGTGCCGGACTACGTATGGGACGCCGGCGTACGTGACTTTGCCGACCTGAACAAGTTTGCCGACAAGTTCGACAAGAAGATCTACGGCATCGGCTCCGGCGCGCCGGCAAATATCTCGTTGCAGGAGATCATCAAAAAGAATGACTTCGACCTGGGCCAGTGGAAGCTGATCGAATCCAGCGAGCAGGCGATGCTCGCCGAGGTGTCGCGAGCGGTGAAGAAACAGCGCTTCGTCACCTTCCTCGGCTGGACGCCGCACCCGATGAACGTGCAGTTGAAGATGCATTACCTCAAGGGCGGCGAGCAGTATTTTGGCGCCACCGGTAGCGTGTATACCTTGACCCGCAAGGGTTACGCCCAAGCCTGCCCGAATGTCGCCAAACTGCTGACCAACCTGAGTTTCACCCAGGAGATGGAGAACGGCATCATGGCGCAGGTGGCCAACAACAAGGTCAGCAATGCCGAGGCGGCCAAAGCGTGGATCAAGGCCAACCCCGCGGTGCTGGACAAGTGGCTCGACGGCGTGAAAACCCTGGATGGCCAGGATGCGTTGCCCGCGGTCAAAGCCCAACTCTAAGATGCGCCTGGATCCAAATGTGGGAGGGGGCTTGCCCCCGATGACGGCCTATCAGCTATGAATGTATTGGCTGAAACACCGCTATCGGGAGCAAGCCCCCTCCCACAGGGAGCCGGTGTGTACTGATACTCTAAGCCAAACCTTCTACCCGAGCCTGCGATGCCCCGGCCCAACCGCCACACACTCTTCCCCTTCCTCAGCTGGCTCCCGCGCCAAACCCGCGCCAGCGTCGGCCGGGATGCGATCGTCGGCCTCAGTGGCGCCGTACTGGCCCTGCCACAGTCGATTGCCTACGCACTGATCGCCGGCCTGCCACCGGAATACGGGCTCTACGCGGCGATCATCCCGGTCTTGATCGCTTGCCTGTGGGGCTCTTCCTGGCACCTGATCTGTGGGCCCACGGCGGCGATTTCCATCGTGCTTTACGCCAGTATCAGCCCATTGGCCGTGCCAGGTTCCCAGGACTACATCACCCTCATCCTGTTGCTGACCTTCCTCGCCGGGGTGTTCCAGTGGTTGCTCGGCCTTCTGCGCTTTGGCGCGCTGGTGAATTTTGTCTCCCATTCGGTGGTGCTGGGTTTCACCCTGGGCGCCGCGGTGGTGATTGCCCTGGGGCAGTTGCCGAACCTGCTGGGGCTGGACTTGCCGAGCCAGGCCACCGCCCTCAACAGCCTGCTGGCGCTGGTCGACCATGGCGGTGAGTGGGATCGTGCGTCCCTGATCCTCGGGCTCGGCACTTTGCTGGTGGGCGCGCTGCTCAAGTCTCTGGTGCCACGCTGGCCGACGCTGTTGATCGCTTTAGTCCTGGGTAGCCTGACGGCATGGCTGTGGCCGACGATGTTCGGGCATGTGGCGCTGGTCAGTTCGTTTATCGGCCAGTTGCCGCCGTTCAGTCCATTGCCGATGGACCTGGACCTGGTACTGCGCCTGTTGCCCAGCGCGGTGGCGGTGGGGATGCTGGGGTTGGTGACCAGCCTGTCGATTGCGCGCTCACTGTCGGCTCGCTCGCAACAATTACTCGACGCCAACCAGGAAGTGCGCGCCCAGGGTTTATCCAACATCGTTGGCGGATTTTTCTCCGGCTACCTGTCAGCGGGTTCGTTCACCCGTTCGGGCCTCAGTTACGAGGCGGGTGCTTGTTCGCCCCTGGCTGGGGTGTTTTCGGCGCTGTGGGTGGCGTTATTTGCGTTGTTCGGCGCGACGTTGATCGCGCATATTCCCATCCCCAGCATGGCCGCCAGCATCCTGCTGATTTGCTGGGGTTTGGTGGATCATCGAGGGATTCGTGCTTTGTTTCGTGTCAGCCGCGCCGAATTCGTGGTGATGGGCCTGACGTGTGTCGCCACCTTGCTGCTGGAGCTACAAACGGCGATTTATGCCGGGGTGTTGGCATCGCTGTTTTTCTACCTCAAGCGCACTTCGCAACCACGGGTTCAGCAATGGCGCGATGGGGACGAGGATGTATTACGCGTGGGTGGCTCGATCTTTTTTGGCGCCAGCCATTACCTGCAAGTACGCCTGCAAAGTCTGCAGGGCACGCGGGTGGTGATCGAAGCGCAGCAGATCAATTTTATCGACTACTCCGGGGTGGAGATGCTGCATCAGGAGGCGCGACGGTTGGCGCGGTTGGGGCGTAGCCTGACCTTGCGTGGGGCCAGGCCGCAAGTAATCGAAGAGTTAAGAAAACTGGAAGGGGCCAAGAGTTGCCCCCTCCATTTCCAAGATTGAACACGATCAGGCCAATTGACGGCGTAGTTCGGCTAACACCGGCGCTGAATCAGGGCGCACACCACGCCACAGGAAGAAGGCTTCCGCTGCCTGCTCCACCAGCATCCCCAAACCATCCATCGCCACCACAGCGCCGTGTTCCGCAGCCCAGCGGCAGAACGCGGTAGGTTCCTTGGCGTACATCATGTCGTAGCAGAACGTCTTGCCCGGCTCGATCAGGCTGCCGGCAATCGGCGGTACATCGCCTGACAGGCTGGCGGACGTGGCATTGATGATCACGTCAACCGGCTCACGTAGCCAGTCGAAACCACTGGCAGACACCGGGCCCAGGTCGTCGAACAGCTCAGCCAGCAGCTCGGCCTTTTCCACGGTGCGGTTGGCAATGATCAACGAAGAGGGTTGCTGTGCCAGCAACGGCTCAAGTGCACCGCGCACCGCGCCACCGGCTCCCAACAACAGGATGCGTTTGCCTTGCAGGTTCAGCCCGGCGTTGACCGTCAGGTCGCGCACCAGGCCGGCGCCGTCGGTGTTGTCTCCCAACAACGTACCGTCCGCCAGTTTGCTCAGGGTGTTCACGGCTCCAGCGCGCTGGGCGCGTTCGGTCAAGGTATCGGCCAAACGATAGGCGTCTTCCTTGAACGGCACGGTCACGTTGGCGCCACGGCCCTGGCGAAAAAACTCACGGGCGCAGAGGGTGAAATCCTCCAACGGCGCGAGCAACGTGCTGTAGTCCAGTTGTTCGCCGGTCTGCTCGGCGAACATACGGTGGATCAGCGGCGATTTACTGTGGCCGATGGGGTTGCCGAACACGACATAACGGTCCATCACACCGCCGCCTTGGCTGCAACGACGCCGAGCCAGTCGCGGTCTTGCAGGAAATAATCGGTGAGGCGCGCCTCTTCGCTACCGGCCTCGGCCTTCCAGTCGTAGCTCCAACGGACCTGGGGCGGCAGCGACATCAGGATCGACTCTGTACGCCCGCCCGACTGCAAACCGAACAGGGTGCCACGGTCATAGACCAGGTTGAATTCGACGTAGCGGCCCCGGCGGAACTCCTGGAACTGACGCTGCTGCTCGGTATACGCCATGGCCTTGCGACGTTGCACAATCGGCAGGTAGGCATCGATATAGGCATCGCCGATGGCACGGATAAAGGCGAAACAGGTGTCGAAGCCCCATTCGTTCAAGTCATCGAAGAACAGGCCACCGATACCGCGAGGTTCATTGCGATGCTTGATGTGGAAATAGGCGTCGCACCAGGCTTTATAGCGTGCGTACACGTACGGGCCAAAGGGCGCACAAGCTTGCTCGGCCACACGGTGCCAGTGGACGCAGTCTTCTTCGTTGCCGTAATACGGGGTCAAGTCAAAGCCGCCACCGAACCACCACACCGGCTCTTCGCCTTCTTTTTCAGCGATGAAAAAGCGCACATTGGCGTGGGATGTCGGCACATGGGGATTATGCGGATGAATCACCAGTGACACGCCCAAGGCTTCAAACCCCCGACCAGCCAGCTCAGGCCGATGGGCACTGGCGGACGGTGGCAAACCGCTGCCAAACACGTGGGAAAAGTTAACGCCGCCTTTTTCGATCACCGAACCGTTCTCGATCACACGGGTGCGACCGCCACCACCGGCAGGCCGGGTCCAGGCGTCTTCGATAAAGCGAGTATCCGTCTCGAAGGTTTCCAGGGCGTTGCAAATGCGATCTTGCAGGTCAAGCAGGTAGGCTTTAACGGCCTCGGTGCGGGTAGTCATGGCATCACCTTGAATCGGGCAAAGCTACGCGAGGCCATCGGGCGTCGGCGGCAAATGGGCGCACAGGATACCACTGCGCCCACATGCCACTGCACTTAGGTGCGCGGCAGTTGACGAAGATCAAGCTTAGGAGTCCGATAGGGGGCTACGCAGATTCGAACCTAAGGAGAAGTGCAGATGGCCAAACGTATCCAGTTCAGCGCCCACGGCGGCCCCGAAGTACTTGAGTATGTGGACTACACGCCAGCGGAGCCTGGCCCACAACAGGTGCGGGTGCGTAACGAGGCCATCGGTCTGAACTTCATCGACACCTATTTTCGCAGTGGCCTCTACGCACCGCCCGCGCTGCCATCGGGCCTGGGCGCAGAAGGCGCTGGTGTAGTCGATGCCGTGGGCAGTGAAGTCACCCAGTTCAAAGTCGGCGACCGCGTGGCCTACGGCAGCGGCCCGCTGGGTGCCTACAGCGAGTTGCATGTGTTGCCCGCCGCCAACCTGGTGCACCTGCCGGATGACATCAGTTTCGAGCAGGCCGCCGGGGCCATGCTCAAGGGCCTGACCGTGCAATATCTGCTGCGCCAGACCTACGAATTGAAAGGCGGCGAAACCATCCTGTTCCACGCCGCTGCCGGTGGCGTCGGCTCCCTGGCCTGCCAATGGGCCAAGGCCCTGGGCGTGAAGCTGATCGGCACCGTGAGTTCGCCGGAAAAGGCCGCCCTGGCCAAATCCCTCGGCGCCTGGGAAACCATCGACTACAGCAAGGAGAATGTCGCACAACGTGTGCTGGAATTGACTGACGGTAAAAAGGTGCCGGTGGTGTACGACGGCGTCGGCAAGGACACCTGGCTGACCTCTCTGGACAGCGTGGCGCCACGGGGTTTGGTCGTAAGCTTTGGCAACGCGTCGGGCGCGGTGGACGGGGTGAACCTGGGCATTCTGTCGGCCAAGGGCTCGCTATACGTGACCCGCCCGACGCTGGCGACCTACGCCAACAATCCGGCGAACTTGCAGGCGATGGCGGACGATCTGTTTTCGATGATCAAGAGCGGCAAGGTGCGCATTGATATCAACCAGCGCTACCCGCTGGCGGATGCGGCCAAAGCGCAGACCGAGTTGTCGGCGCGACGCACGACTGGCTCAACCATTCTGTTGCCTTGAGTGCGTCATCGCAGGCAAGCCAGCTCCCACATTTGACCGCGATGACTGATCAAATGTGGGAGCCGGGCTTGCCCGCGATGGCCGTGCCTCGATCTCAGGAGGGGCGCACAACCTCACCTGTCACCAGGTCCCGAATCAGGCTTGGGTTCTTGCGCCCACCCAGCGCGCCACCCAACACCAAGTCCACTTGCCCGCGGAAATACTGCTCCACGCGAATACGCGTGCGTGCCGCCGGGCGCCCCTGAGGGTTGGCCGACGTGGAGATCAACGGCCCGACCTGAGCGCACAAATCCCTCACCAACGGGTGATCAGTGACCCGCAACGCCACGGTGTCATGCATACCCGTGACCCATTCGGGCAACAAGTCCTGGTGGGGCACCAGCCAGGTATTCGGCCCGGGCCAGGTGCTGGCCATGCGATCGATCCAGGTGTCCGGGAAGTCTTCGAACAGGAAGTCGAATTGACGAATGTTGTCCGCTACCAGAATCAGGCCCTTGTCCACCGAGCGGTTCTTGATCGCCAATAGCCGATCCACCGCTTCTTCATTCCACGGGTCGCAACCCAGGCCCCAGACCGCCTCGGTCGGATAGGCAATCACCGCGCCTGCGCGAATTTCCCGTGCGGCTTGCAGCACACGCCACCTGTTGACCATTATTTAATCTCCGGACTAAAGCTCTGGGCAGTTTACCGATCTTCGTTACAAAACCCAGCGCCAAAAACCGGCAGCACCTAAACCTGGCAACGCGCCAGCCAGCGCCCGCTTTCGCAGATGACCTGGCCTTCCAGCTCCAGCTCCGTAAGAGTCGCCAGCACCTGGGACAACGGCCGACCACTGGCAATCGCCAGGGCTTCACTTGTATGCGGCGCAGCATGCAGCAGTGCCACCAGTGGGTGGGTGATCGGCACCGGCGCAGGGCGCGATAACGCCTGCCAACCGCGCAGCGCCTCAAGGATGTGTTCGATGGTTTCCACCAGCACCGCGCCATCACGGATCAGTTGATGGCAACCCTTGGCACCGGGATGGTGAATGGAGCCCGGGATCGCATACACCTCGCGCCCTTGCTCTGCGGCCAGCCGTGCGGTGATCAGCGAACCGCTGGCCATGCTGGCTTCCACCACCAGAACCCCCAGCGAGAGCCCGCTGATAATCCGATTGCGCCGTGGAAAATTACCGGCCTGGGGCCCCGCGTCCAACGGAAACTCAGAAACCACCGCGCTGCCTTGGGCAATCATCGCGGCAGCGAGCTTGCGGTGGCGCTGTGGATAAAAATTTTCCAGCCCGGTGCCAAGCACCCCGACTGTACGACCGCCCACCTCCAGCGCTGCCTGGTGTGCTGCGCCGTCAATGCCCAGCGCCAAACCACTGGTGATGACAAAACCGGCGCTCGCCAGGCTGCGGGAAAACGCGGCGGCCGTGTCCATGCCGGGGCGGGAAGCACGCCGGCTACCGACCATGGCCAACTGTGGTTTTTCCAGAATGCCCGGGTCGCCCGCAACGAATAACAGCGGCGGTGCGTCGTCGATCTGAGCAAGCAAGGCCGGGTACTCAGGTTGGTCCCACATCAGCAAATGCTGGGCCGGACGCTCTAACCAGGCCAATGCCGCACTGGCGCCATCACGGATTTGCGGGCTACGCCGGGCATCGGCGCTGATGGTGGGCAACCCGAGGGAACGCCAGGCACTGGCGGGGGCACTGAGGGCCTTGGAGGCGCAGCCGAACGCTTGAATCAATACGTGAAAACGCTTGGGACCCAGTTCTGGCAGCCTGTGCAAGCGTAGTCGGGCTTCCAGCTCTGCCGGAGAAATTTCGCTACTGTTTATCGGATTCATTTGATCATCCTTGACCGGAACAAGCTGTGGATAACTCTGTTGGTAACTTATTTAGCAGGCTATTTATTGCGCTTGTTGACGGGTCTCGAAACGATCCTTTACAGCCAGCGCGCGTGAAGCACTGAGCACCAAGGCGTAACTGAGTTTTTCATAGGTGCGAAACACCAGAAGGGTGCCGGCCCGTTCTTCCGGGAGTTGTGTTGGCGTGCCGGTAAGGACGTCTCGCACCGTGGCACCCGCCTTGATCACCGTCAGTAACTGGCCTTCGATCAATCCATCGCGTCGGCCCTTGTTCAGGGTCACGGCGTCCAGCACACCAATCTGAGTGACGCCCCTGGGGATGTCGATGATGTGCCCTGCGATGAAAGCCGTTGATTTGGCTGACTCCAGGGTGTTCAGCGCGACCGGACGTTGGGCACCAAGCAAGCGGTCACCTGGACGGATTTCCTGGGTAACCCGCTGCACCGCCAGGGTGGTGAGGTCGTCGGCGAGTACAAAGCGTGCGGTGCCGATATCGTCGGCATTGATGCCCAGTAGCTCCTGGGTGCCTGGGTCGGTGTAGACCTTGCCTCGACGAAAGATTCCGTAGCTTGGCTGGGCCGGGTCCAGCTGACCGCGAGCATGCACGCGCTCACCGTTGGCCCCCAGCACGCGACCGCCTTGCGCTGCGACGATATAAGGCGCGTTGTCCAGGTCCTGGGGCGTATCGACAATCCGGTTATGCAGTAAAAAGTGCTGGATGGCCTGTTGCGTCGCGTGATCCAGGCGTTCAGTGGGCTTGGGAATCAACGCCATGGCGACGGGGGCCCACAGCAGCAAGACGAGTAGCGATTTCCTCATGGGGTGAATCTCCTTTATTATGTGCGTTCGCGTGAAATGCCTTGGCCCTCGTGGCTTCTGAGCGTTTCACACCGGCCGTGTGGGTCCATCCCACCGCCGATTGGTCTTTACCTCACATGTGCAGCAATTACGCTTATGGCTATTTTGAACATCCTCGAATTTCCCGACTCGCGCCTGCGCACGATCGCCAAGCCGGTGGCCGTAGTGGACGACAAGGTTCGTCAGTTGGTCGATGACATGTTTGAAACAATGTATGAAGCTCCGGGCATTGGCCTCGCCGCTACCCAGGTCAACGTGCATCTGCGTGTCGTGGTCATGGACCTGTCGGAAGATCGCAGCGAACCCCGGGTGTACATCAACCCCGAGTTCGAACCGCTGACCGATGAGATGGGCGAATACCAGGAAGGCTGCCTGTCGGTGCCGGAGTTCTACGAGAACGTCGAACGCCCGTTGCGCGTGAAGATCAAGGCCCTGGACCGTGATGGCAAACCGTTTGAGCTGATTGCCGAAGGTCTGTTGGCAGTGTGCATCCAACATGAATGCGACCACCTTAACGGCAAGCTGTTTGTCGATTACCTGTCCACGCTCAAGCGGGACCGGATCAAGAAGAAGCTGGAAAAAAAGCATCGCCAGCAAGCTTGATGCCCTTCTTCCAAAGGCTTGCTGCGGCAAGCCTTTTTCTTTTGTGACTGTTTTTAACCGAGAACTCCCATGACCGAGCCATTGCGCATTGTTTTTGCCGGCACCCCTGAATTCGCCGCCGAACACCTCAAGGCGCTGCTTGCCAGCCCTTATGACATCGTCGCGGTGTACACCCAGCCGGATCGCCCGGCCGGTCGCGGGCAAAAACTGATGCCGAGCCCGGTCAAGCTATTGGCGCTTGAACACAACATAGCGGTGCTGCAACCGCCGACCCTGCGTAACGCCGAAGCCCAGGCCGAACTGGCCGCGCTGAAACCGGACCTGCTGGTGGTGGTGGCCTACGGTTTGATCCTGCCCCAGGCGGTGCTGGATATCCCGCGCCTGGGTTGCATCAACAGCCATGCTTCGCTGCTGCCTCGCTGGCGTGGTGCGGCGCCGATCCAGCGCGCCGTGGAGGCGGGCGACAGCGAAAGCGGCGTGACCGTGATGCGCATGGAGGCGGGCCTGGACACCGGACCGATGCTGCTCAAGGTCACCACCCCGATCACCGCGCAAGACACCGGTGGCAGCCTGCACGACCGCCTTGCCGAAATGGGCCCACCTGCCGTAATCCAGGCCATCGCCGGCCTCGCAGCAGGCACCCTGAAAGGCGAGGTACAGGACGACAGCCTGGCCACCTACGCGCACAAATTGAACAAAGACGAAGCGCGCATCGACTGGAGCCGCCCGGCCGTGGAGCTGGAGCGCCTGGTACGTGCCTTCAACCCATGGCCAATTTGCCATAGCACCCTGAACGGCGAAGCCTTGAAGGTGTTGAACGCGACCCTGGCCGACGGCAAAGGCGCCCCCGGCGAGATTATCGGCGCCAGCAAAGACGGGCTGTTCGTCGCTTGCGGTGATCAGGCGCTGTGCCTGACACGTCTGCAATTGCCCGGCGGCAAAGCGCTGAACTTCAGCGATTTGTTCAATAGCCGCCGTGAGAAATTTGCCTTGGGCACGATCCTCGGGGTGGCCACTCAATGAACCCACGTCTGGCCGCCGCCAAGGCTCTCGCTGCCGTGCTCAACGGCAAGGCTTCGCTGAACAGTTCATTGCCCACGCAATTGGACAAGGTCGAAGACCGGGATCGCGGTTTCACCCAGGACCTGGCCTTTGGCACCGCCCGCTGGCAGCCAAGGTTGTCGGCACTGGCAGCCAAGCTGCTGCAAAAACCGTTCAAGGCGGCAGACGCTGATGTCGAGGCGCTGTTGCTGGTGGGCCTCTATCAACTGCTCTACACCCGCGTACCGGCCCACGCCGCCATCGGTGAAACCGTCGGTTGCGCCGACAAGCTGAAAAAGCCCTGGGCCAAGGCCCTGCTCAATGCCGTACTGCGCCGGGCCCAGCGTGAAAGCGAAGCACTGCTGGCCGAGCTGGAACATGATCCGGTGGTGCGCACCGCCCACCCGCGCTGGCTGCAAAAATCCCTGAAAGCCTTCTGGCCCGAGCAATGGGAGGCTATCTGCGCGGCCAACAATGCGCACCCGCCGATGATCCTGCGGGTCAACCGTCGCCACCATAGTCGTGATGCGTATCTGCAATTACTGGCCGACGCCGCCATCAACGCCACCCCGTGCGTGTACAGCACCGACGGCATCGTGCTCGAAGCCGCCACTGATGTGCGCAGCCTGCCGGGCTTTGCCGAAGGCTGGATCAGCGTGCAGGACGAGGCCGCGCAATTGGCGGCCGACCTGCTCGATTTGGCCCCCGGCCAGCGCGTACTCGACGCCTGCTGCGCGCCAGGCGGTAAGACCTGTCACATCCTTGAGGTTGAAAAAGACCTGGCCGGTGTAGTGGCTGTGGATCTTGAAGCCAAACGCCTGGTGCGCGTGCGGGAAAACCTTGCGCGCCTGGGCCTCAGCGCCGACCTGATCGCCGCCGACGGCCGCGACACAGCGACCTGGTGGGACGGCAAGCCATTCCAGCGCATCCTGCTGGACGCACCTTGCTCTGCCACCGGCGTAATCCGTCGGCACCCGGACATCAAGCTGACCCGCCAGCCCGACGACATCGCCGCCCTCGCGGTGCTGCAAGGCGAATTGCTTGACGCCCTGTGGCCAACCCTGGAAGTCGGCGGCATCCTGCTGTACGCCACCTGCTCCACGCTACCCACCGAAAATACTGAGGTCATCCAAGCCTTCCTCGCCCGCACCAGCGGCGCGCGCGAACTGGACCTCGCTACCAGCGCCGGCATCAAGCAGCCCCACGGCCGCCAACTGCTCGCGCAGGAAGGCGGGCACGATGGCTTCTACTACGCCAAACTGATCAAGATCGCCGCCGCACGCGGCTGAATGGGTTTAAGGGAGTGACCGGATGAAAATCATCATCCTTGGGGCAGGGCAGGTCGGAGGCACGCTGGCCGAACACTTGGCCGGCGAAGCCAACGACATCACCGTGGTCGACACCGATGCCGAGCGCCTGCGCAACCTGGGCGACCGCCTGGACATCCGCACGGTACAAGGCCGGGCGTCGTTTCCAACGGTGCTGCGTCAGGCGGGTGCCGACG
This sequence comes from Pseudomonas sp. HN8-3, assembly GCF_020790195.1. Classification (NCBI taxonomy): domain Bacteria; kingdom Pseudomonadati; phylum Pseudomonadota; class Gammaproteobacteria; order Pseudomonadales; family Pseudomonadaceae; genus Pseudomonas; species Pseudomonas sp. HN8-3. The sequence continues at coordinate 17,473 of NZ_CP086206.1, read as the reverse complement.
ATGCCGACATGCTTGTGGCGGTGACCAACAGCGACGAGACCAACATGGTCGCGTGCCAGGTCGCTCATACGTTGTTCCACACCCCAACCAAGATCGCCCGGGTGCGCGAAGCGGCCTACCTGACTCGCGCCGGCCTGTTCGATAATGACGCCATTCCGGTGGACGTATTGATCAGCCCGGAACAGGTGGTCACCCACTACATCAAGCGCCTGATCGAAATCCCTGGCGCCTTGCAGGTGATCGACTTCGCCGAGGGCAAGGCGCAACTGGTGGCGGTAAAGGCGTACTACGGCGGGCCGTTGGTTGGCCAACAACTGCGCCAGCTGCGTGAGCACATGCCAAACGTGGAAACCCGCGTGGCCGCGATTTTCCGTCGTGACCGGCCGATCCTGCCCCAAGGCGACACGGTGATCGAGGCCGACGACGAAGTGTTTTTCATCGCCGCCAAGGCGAATATTCGTGCGGTCATGAGCGAAATGCGCAGGCTCGACGAGAGTTACAAACGCATCGTCATCGCCGGCGGCGGGCAGATCGGCGAGCGGTTGGCCGAGGCCATCGAAAGCCGCTACCAGGTGAAGATCATCGAGATGAGCCCGACGCGTTGCAGGCATTTGTCCGACACCCTCGACAGCACTGTCGTACTGCAAGGCAGCGCCTCGGACCGCGACCTGCTGATGGAAGAAAACATCGCCGACGCCGATATCTTCCTCGCCCTGACCAACGATGACGAAGCCAACATCATGTCGTCGTTGCTGGCCAAGCGGCTGGGGGCGAAGAAGGTGATGACCATCATCAACAACCCGGCCTATGTGGACCTGATCCAGGGCGGCGATATCGACATCGCCATCAGCCCCCAACTGGCGACCATCGGTACCTTGCTCGCCCACGTGCGGCGTGGCGATATTGTCAGCGTGCACTCCCTGCGCCGGGGTGCGGCGGAAGCCATCGAGGCGATTGCCCACGGTGATTCGAAGTCGAGCAAGGTGATTGGCAAGGCCATCCGCGATATCGGCCTGCCGCCGGGTACCACCATTGGTGCAATCATCCGCGATGAAGAAGTGATCATCGCCCACGACGACACGGTGATCGCCACTGGAGACCATGTGATTTTGTTCCTTGTGGATAAAAAACATATCCGCGATGTAGAGAAGCTGTTCCACGTGGGCTTGAGCTTTTTCTGATCAAACGGAGTGACCGACATGCTCGAATCCCTGGAAAAAATGCTCGCCAAGGGTGTGGATAATTCGCTGCTGCGCTTCGGCTTGGGCAAGGGTTATCTGGACTTGAAGGACAACGCCAAAGCCGCCGAGCATCTGGGCAAGTGTGTCGAGTTCGATCCGAAGTATTCGGCGGCGTGGAAGCTGTTGGGCAAGGCGCACCAGGCGCAGGGTGACAGTGCCTCAGCACGACAGGCGTGGGAAAAAGGCATTGAAGCGGCCCAGGCCCACGGCGACAAGCAGGCCGAAAAAGAGATGACCGTGTTCCTGAAGAAACTCGATCGCCAGGCTTGATACAGGACTAAATGTGGGAGGGGGCTTGCTCCCGATGGCAGTGTGTCAGCCAATGCATATTTGACTGAACCACCGCTATCGGGAGCAAGCCCCCTCCCACATTGTTTCTATATCGGTCTTGAGTCAGGTGTGAATCAGTACCACCGCGCCTCACCCGGCGGGCGCTTCTTGAAGCGCTTCATGCTCCACATGTACTGGCTCGGGTAGGCGCCCACATAGCGCTCCACCACTTTGCTCATCGCCGCGCAGGAGGTGGCGGTGTCGGTGCTGTACATGTCTTCCGGCGCCGCTTCCAGGATCACTTTGTAGCCTGAGCCGTCCGGCAGGCGCAACGCGTGCAGGAATACGCCAACAGCCTTGTGGCCCGCGAGCATGTTCGGCACGAATTTGCTGGTGAGGGCCTGGGTGGCGAAAAACGGGACGAAGATGCCGGCGGACTCGGCTGGTTCCGGGTCGGCAGGAATGCCTACCTGGCCGCCTTTGCGCACTTCCTTGATCACGCTGAGAATGCCTTCCTTGGTCGACGCCGCCACGCGGTTGCCCAATTGCACGCGTTGTTTGCGCAGCAGTTCGTCCACCGCCTTGAGCTTGGGCGGGCGATAGAAAATGATCGGTTTGCACTGGCTGCAATAGAAGTGGTTCAGCACTTCCCAGTTGCCCAGGTGACTGGTGATACCCACCACGCCTTTGCCCGAGGCCAGGGCTTGGTGCAACACTTCCAGGCCCTCGACTTCCCGCACCAGGTCGATGGAGCGCTGGGCTGGCCAGATCCACGCGCAAGCACTTTCGGTCAGGGACTTGCCGATGTCCATCAGGCTGCGGCCCACCAGGCGCTCGCGCTCGGCCGGGTCCATATCCGGGAAGCATTTGGAGAGGTTGATCCGCACGGTGTCGCGGGAGCGGTTGGGGGTTTTCCACATGATCCAGCCGATGCCCGTGCCGACGGCTTGTACGGCGCGCCAGGGCAGCAGGGCAAACAACCGGAGAGCGCCTACCAGCAAGGCGCCTTTAAACTTTTCCACAGGTCACTCCTGATCGTGTGTGGTGCGCAAAACCGGCATTCTAACCGGCGTTGACCAAGTCCGCGTAACGGTCACAGTCCTGAGTGTGGTCCATGACCATGCCCGAGGCCTGCATGAAGGCGTAGCAGATGGTCGGCCCGACGAAGGTGAAACCGGCTTTCTTCAAGGCGCGGCTCATGGCTTCAGCCTCGGGTGTAATGGCCGGGACGTCGCTGCGATCCTTGAAGTGATTGACCTTGGGTTTACCGCCGACAAATGACCACAGCAACCCCACCGGGTCTTCCAGCGCCAGCCAGGCCGCGGCGTTGCGCCGGGTAGCATTGAGCTTCAAGCGATTGCGCACGATGCCCGGATCCTGCATCAGCGCCTCGATTTCTTCATCGCTTAACCGCGCCAGACGCTGCGCATCAAAGCCGAACAAGACCTTTCGATAATGCTCGCGTTTGCGTAAAACGGTGATCCAGGACAGGCCCGCCTGGAACCCTTCGAGCAAAAGCAACTCGAACAAACCCTGCGCATCGCGCAGCGGCGTTCCCCACTCTTGATCGTGATAAGCCATGTACAGCGGATCTTCAGAACACCAAAAGCAGCGTGGCATAAGGCTCCAGGGAGTGGTGGCGGGGCCGAATCGGGTATACTCCCGCTCTTTAAATCGCAGCCCAAGTAACAGGTGAATTTCGTGAGCCAGCCTACGCCAGCCGTGCGTACCTTCCAAGACTTGATCCTCGCCCTCCAGCAATACTGGGCCGAGCAAGGTTGTGTGGTACTTCAGCCCTACGATATGGAAGTAGGCGCCGGCACTTTCCACACCGCTACATTCCTGCGGGCCATCGGCCCGGAAACCTGGAACGCCGCTTATGTGCAGCCCAGTCGTCGCCCGACTGACGGCCGCTACGGCGAAAACCCGAACCGTCTGCAGCACTACTACCAGTTCCAGGTGGTATTGAAGCCCAACCCGGATAATTTCCAGGAGCTGTACCTGGGCTCGCTGAAACACGTCGGCCTCGACCCACTGGTGCACGACATCCGTTTTGTCGAAGACAACTGGGAATCGCCAACCCTGGGCGCCTGGGGCCTGGGCTGGGAAGTCTGGCTCAATGGCATGGAAGTGACGCAGTTCACTTACTTCCAGCAAGCCGGCGGCATCGAATGCTACCCGGTGACCGGGGAGATCACCTACGGCCTCGAGCGCCTGGCCATGTACCTGCAAGGCGTGGATTCGGTCTACGACCTGGTATGGGCTGACGGCCCGTTCGGCAAGGTGACTTACGGCGATGTGTTCCACCAGAACGAAGTGGAGCAGTCCACCTACAACTTCGAACACGCCAACGTCGAGAAGCTGTTCGAACTGTTCGACTTCTATGAAAGCGAAGCCAAGCGCCTGATCGAACTCGACCAGCCGCTGCCGTTGCCAAGCTATGAAATGGTGTTGAAGGCGTCCCATACCTTCAACCTGCTGGACGCCCGCCGTGCCATCTCGGTAACTGCGCGCCAGCAATACATCCTGCGTGTGCGCACGCTGGCACGTTCCGTCGCCCAAGCCTATTTGCTGGCTCGCGCCAAGCTGGGCTTCCCGATGGCAACCCCTGACCTGCGTGATGAAGTGTTGGCTAAGCTGGAGGCTGCACAATGAGTGCTCAAGATTTCCTGGTTGAACTGGGCACCGAAGAGCTGCCACCCAAGGCACTCAATACCCTGGCCGATGCATTCCTGGCCGGTATCGAAAAAGGCCTGCAGACTGCCGGCCTGAAGTTTGAAGCCAAAAAAGTCTACGCCGCGCCGCGCCGCCTGGCTGTGCTGCTGACCGCGCTGGAAACCCAGCAGCCGGACCGCAACATCAACCTGGACGGCCCACCGCGCCAGGCAGCTTTCGATGCCGACGGCAACCCGACACAAGCCGCCCTTGGCTTTGCCAAGAAATGTGGCGTAGAGCTGAGCGAGATCGACCAGAGCGGCCCGAAACTGCGTTTCAGCCAGGTCATCACCGGCAAGCCGACCGCCAGCCTGCTGCCGACCATCGTTGAAGACTCCCTGAACGACCTGCCTATCCCCAAGCGCATGCGCTGGGGTGCGCGCAAGGAAGAGTTCGTACGTCCGACCCAATGGCTGGTAATGCTGCTCGGTGACCAGGTCATCGATTGCACCATCCTCGCCCAGAAGGCTGGTCGTGATTCCCGTGGTCACCGCTTCCATCATCCCGAAAGCGTGCGCATCACTTCGCCGGCCAACTACCTCAACGACCTGCGCGCCGCTTACGTATTGGCCGATGCCAATGAGCGTCGCGAGCTGATCAGCAAGCGCACCGAAGAATTGGCCCGCCTGCAGGAAGGCACCGCCATCGTGCCGCCAAGCCTGCTGGACGAAGTGACCGCCCTGGTGGAATGGCCGGTGCCGCTGGTGTGCTCGTTCGAAGAGCGTTTCCTCGACGTGCCGCAAGAAGCATTGATCACCACCATGCAGGACAACCAGAAGTATTTCTGCCTGCTGGACGCAGACGGTAAGTTGCTCCCGCGCTTTATCACCGTGGCCAACATCGAAAGCAAGGACCCGCAGCAGATCATCGCCGGTAACGAGAAAGTCGTTCGCCCGCGCCTGACCGATGCCGAGTTCTTCTTCAAGCAAGATAAGAAACAGAAGCTCGAAGACTTCAACCTGCGCCTGCAAAACGTGGTGTTCCAGGAAAAACTCGGCAGTGTCTACGACAAGGCCGTGCGGGTTTCCAAGCTGGCGGCCTACATTGCGCCACGCATCGGCGGCGACGCAGCCTGGGCCGCCCGTGCCGGCTTGCTGTCCAAGTGCGACCTGGCCACCGAGATGGTTGGCGAGTTCCCTGAGATGCAAGGTGTCGCCGGTTACTACTACGCCCTCAACGACGGCGAGCCGGACGACGTCGCCCTGGCCCTGAACGAGCAGTACATGCCACGCGGTGCCGGTGCAGAATTGCCGACCACCCTGACGGGTGCGGCCGTGGCCATCGCCGACAAGCTCGATACGCTGGTGGGTATCTTCGGTATCGGTATGTTGCCCACCGGTAGCAAAGACCCGTATGCCCTGCGCCGTGCGGCATTGGGCGTGCTGCGGATCCTGATCGACAAGAAGCTGGATCTCGACCTGACCCAGGCCGTGGTGTTCGCGGTCGGCCAGTTCGGGACCAAGGTCAAGCAAGCCGGCCTGGCCGAGCAAGTGCTGGAGTTCGTGTTCGACCGCCTGCGTGCGCGTTACGAAGACGAAGGCGTGGACGTTTCCGTCTACCTGTCGGTACGTGCCCTGCAACCGGGTTCGGCACTGGACTTCGACCAGCGCGTACAAGCCGTACAAGCGTTCCGCAAGCTGCCGGAAGCCGATGCCCTGGCGGCCGTGAACAAGCGTGTGTCGAACCTGCTGAGCAAGGCCGACAACCTCGGCAATGCCGACGTTGACCCAAGCCTGTTTGCCGATGCCAAGGAGTTCTCGCTGAACTCGGCCATCGCCAAGGCCGAGAACGCTGTGAAACCGCTGATCGCCGAGCGTAACTACGCTGAAGCGTTGGCGCGCCTGGCGTCTCTGCGTGAGCCGGTAGACGCGTTCTTCGAAGCGGTGATGATCAATGCCGACGATGCCGGCGTGCGGAAAAACCGTTACGCCATGCTCGCGCGTTTGCGTGGCCTGTTCATCAATATCGCTGACATTTCCGTATTGGGTTGATCATGTTGAAACTGCTGATTCTCGATCGGGACGGGGTGATCAACTACGACTCCGACGCTTACATCAAGTCGGTACAGGAGTGGATCCCCTTGCCCGGCTCGATCGAGGCCATCGCGCAGTTGAGCAAAGCCGGCTGGACGGTGGCCATCGCCACCAACCAGTCCGGCATCGCCCGCGGTTACTACGACATCGCCACCCTGGACGCCATGCACGCGCGCTTGCGCACGTTGGTGGCCGAACAGGGAGGTGAGGTGGGGCTGGTGGTTTACTGCCCTCACGGGCCGGATGAGGGCTGCGATTGCCGCAAGCCCAAGCCTGGCATGTTGAAAACTATTGCAGAACATTACAAGGTGCCCTTGGCTGGGATATGGTTCGTCGGGGACAGCCTCGGTGACCTGGAGGCGGCCAAAGCCGTCGACTCTCAGCCAGTTTTGGTAAAGACCGGAAAAGGCGAAAAGACCCAGGCGAAAAACCTGCCGGTAGGCACTTTGATTTTTGACGATCTGGCGGCGGTTGCCGCAGAACTTATTAACAACTAGCCGCCCTCGACTTCCTGACCAAGGATTGTTCGGGAGTGCGCTTTTAACAGGCGGGCCGTGTCCCGCAACGGTAAATGCCGCCATGTCGATCTTGCAGGCCATCAGAACCTTTTTCTTTTACCTGCTGCTGGGCACCAGTTCGTTTCTCTGGTGCACCCTGAGCTTTTTTATTGCCCCCTTCCTGCCGTTCAAGGCGCGTTATCGCTTCATCAACGTTTATTGGTGCCGTTGCGCGTTGTGGCTGAGCAAGGTGTTCCTGAACATCCGTTTTGAGGTCAAGGGCGCAGAAAACGTCCCGGACCAACCCTGCGTGATTTTGTCGAACCACCAAAGCACTTGGGAAACCTTCTTTCTTTCCGCGTACTTCTCGCCCCTGAGCCAGGTGCTTAAGCGTGAACTGTTGTACGTGCCGTTCTTTGGCTGGGCCATGGCCATGTTGCGCCCGATCGCCATTGACCGTGACAACCCCAAGGCGGCGCTCAAGCACGTGGCCAAGAAGGGCGACGAGTTGCTCAAGGACGGCGTCTGGGTACTGATCTTCCCCGAAGGTACGCGTGTGCCCTACGGCACCGTAGGCAAGTTCTCACGGGGCGGTACGGCATTGGCGGTCAACGCCAACCTGCCGGTGCTACCCATTGCCCACAATGCCGGCAAGTTCTGGCCGAAGACCGGCTGGGCCAAACGCGCTGGCACCATCACCGTGGTTATAGGCGAGCCGATGTACGCAGAAGGCGAGGGGCCGCGTGCGATTGCTGCACTGAACGACCGCGCCGCTGCATGGAATGAAGCACAGCAGCGAGCCATGGGTTCCCTGCCTCCTGAGCCCTTGGTAGTCGAGACCCCGGCGATTTGAGGATCTGTGGATAACCTGTGCACGCTTTGTTGGCGAATTGGCTTTTTTGATTCATAACCTTCTGATTTAGCTGCATATTTCTGAAGGTCATAAAATCTCGAAAAACGTGCATAAGTTTTTTCTTCATAAAAAAACCGGTCCTTGTGACCGGTTTTTTATGCACAGCAGAAAAGTCGGTTTTTTAGTCTTCCAACTGCGGCAATAACAGGATGAATGTCGAGCCCTTGCCCAGCTCACTTTCACAAACGATGCGTCCACCGTGCCGTTCCACCACGGCCTTAACCATCGTCAGCCCCAGTCCAAGACCGTCACTGCCCTGGGCCGAATCGAAACGCCGGTATTGGCTGAACAGTTCCGGTAAATCCTCGGGGGCAATCCCCGGCCCCTGATCGCTGATGCGGCATTCCAACCAACCCTGTGCACTGCCGTGCCTCAACCTGACGGTAGTGCCGGATGGGGAATATTTGATCGCATTCTCCAGCACGTTGAACAACGCACGGGTAAGCAATGATTGATCGGCATGGATCATGGCTTCATCCGCCTCATCCAGGTCGTTGACCAGATGGATGCCCTTGAGCTGCGCAATCACCGCAACCTGATCAAAGGCGTCCATCACCAGCATGGCGAACAAGGTAGGCTGGAACTGGTAACCGTCAGCCTCGGCCTTGGCCAATTGCACAAAGGATTCGGTAAGGCTCAAGGCCCGTCGGACCTGTTGTTCGACCTGGGCAAAGACTGGCGATTCGCCGTTATGCACATCCAGCAGGGCGAGGATCGCCGAATGGGGTGCGCGTAGGTCGTGGGAGAGGAAACGCAGCATGGTCTCGCGATGCTGCTGGGCTTCTCGCTCCTTGCTCAGGTCCGTCAGGCTCAACAGCCATCCGAGGGCGAAGTCACCTTCGGCCGGAAGCAAGGGCGCAAGCTCCATCCGCAGACTGCGCTGGTGGATATCGCGGAACTCAACCAATTCCAGTGCTGACAGGGCAGGGCGTACGCCGTTATGCAGCGGGGGATAACCCAGATCGGCGAGTTGTTCGATGAGGTTTGAATTGACCAGGTCGTTACCAAACACATCACGGGCTACACGGTTGGCCAACAGAATATTGCCCTGTGGGTCGGTTATCAGCGTAGCCACCGGCAGGCACTCCAACCCGTCAGCCATAAAGCGCCGCGTATCACGCGTACGACTGACTGCCTGCTCAAGGGCAAAGATCCGCCCCTGCAACACATCACCCTTGCTGGCGGGCGCTCGACGACGCTCCGGCAGCACCTTGGGCTCGTTATCCAGCCGCGTCAGTTCCCAACCAAAGTAGGCCAGGATGACGCTCAGGCGCCGCCAGTTCCAGATGAGATAGCTGAGTAACAGCCCGATCAAACATGCGGCGGGAGACCACCAATGCCCAAGGCGCAGCAATGCCCATGAGGCCACCAGCGCCGCGGTCATGCCACCCAGGGTCATCCACAGGGCGTAGCGAGGGCGATACAGCAGAAGGCCCAGCAGCAAGGTCACCAGGGATGTCGCCAACAGGGCGGCAAGCCATCCGGGCAGGTCGACAATGCTGCGTCCCTGCAATAGACCATTGAGGATATCGGCCTGGATCTCCACTCCTGCGGTCGTGCCGACGGTGGAGGAGAGCGGTGTCACAAAACGATCGGCCATTCCATACGCCGTGGCACCTATCAGAATCAGCCGGCCGCGCAGTGTCTCGGGAGCTACCTCGCCGCGTAATACGCTGAGGTAGGACACGCTGGGAAAGTGGTCATCTTCCGAGGTGAAAGGCACGCGGATTTCATGCTCTTGATGCCACTGCTGGCTGCTGGGCTCCTGGGCAAGGCCCGGCATTACCGGTGCTTGCTCACTCAGCGCGAACGCCAGCCATGCCAATTGAGGGAGCGTGCTTCCCGGTGGGCCTTCACGCAGATACACGCTGCGTACGATGCCGTCGCTATCCGCTTCGACGTTGATATGCCCCACGCCCTTGGCGCACTTGAGCAACGGTGACAGCGGCTCTCCTGGCAGGCTGGGCCTTACACTGCTATCACCGACGATGGGCAGCAGTACATTGCCAGCATTGCAGACCGCATCAGCCAACCGTCGTCCATCGGCCCCCTTGCTAGGTTCGCTGAAGACTACGTCAAACAGAATGCCTGCCGGCTGGGCGGCGCTAACGCGTTCAATCAGATCTGCATGCACACTGCGCGGCCACGGCCATGGGCCGAGTACTTCCAGGCTGGGCGCATCAATGGTGACCAGCAGAATCCGTGGATCCACCGGTAAAGGTGTCAGGCGGCGCAGGCTGTCGTAGAGAGGGTTATTCAGTGCCAGGCCCGGGCTCAAGGACAGGTAAACGGTAAAGGGCAGTAACACCAGACCGATCAGCAGCCATTCACGGACCAACCCGTGGAACAACAGCTGTGCCTGGGTGGGTTGGCGTTTCTCGGCTTTGCGCCATAGTTTCACAGGGCTACCACCGAAAGTATGCGAAGGCATTGATGGTCATCGCGTAAAGGTGCCATAGGCCCGCTCCCTCTCCATGTGGTGACGTTCAACAGTGTTCTGAAACAAGTGAAGCTTATTTCGGTCTCAGTTGAGGACTTTACCCAGAACCGTGCAACAAACCATACCTCACCTTGTTGCAGGGCAGGGTATGAGCGAGTCCTTTTCCTCACAGACAGGAGCCGGTATCTTTGCTTTGAGCATCACGGGATCTTATCAGCGTATCGAGAGATACAAGGATCGTAGAATCCGCCCATAATTGTTCAGATTCAGAGGCTGGCTTTGCACAGTCGCCACTCATTAAAGCAGTCGTATTTTTTGTAGGAAGGACCCCAATGCGAGTCGCAATACTGGATGACGAGCCCGCCGAGTTGCGACGGGTGGAACAGACACTGCGACAGATTCCCAGCACTGCGGAACAGCCATGGTCGCTGCATTTCTTTGAGCGCGGCGAAGACCTGCTGCGCCAACTGCGGCGGGAAACCTTTGACCTGCTGATCCTGGACTGGCAACTGCCGGATATCTCAGGCATTGCCTTGTTGCGCTGGACCCGCGAACACATGGAATCGCCCCCCGCGGTCATCATGCTCACCAGTCGCGATGCCGAAAGCGATATCGTCACCGCATTGAACAGCGGCGCAGATGATTACGTCAGCAAACCCTTTCGCCCCAACGAGCTCAAAGCACGCGTCAGCGCCGTCCTGCGACGTCACGGCTTGCAGAAGTCGGCTACCCAGGAAGTACAGAGCTTTAATGATCTAACCTTCGACGATGCCGAACTGACCGTCACCCGCGCCGGCAAACCCATTAACCTGACAGAGCGGGAATACCGCCTGGCCAGTTGCCTGTTTGCCAACCTGGCCCGGCCGCTGTCTCGCGAGTACCTGTATGAGCGGTTTTGGAGCCATGAGGAAATGGTCTCGTCACGGCCTTTGGATACCCATATCTACCGTCTGCGTAACAAGCTCGGGCTGACGGCGGATCGCGGCTGGCAGCTGTTGACGATCTATGGATATGGGTATCGTTTGGAGAGTGTGGCGACAACGGCGCAAAGTTGAAATCTTGATGTTCCACGTGGAGCATTTTAAAACGCTTAACCATCACCCAATAAAAAAGGCCAACGCTAAGCGTTGGCCTTTTTGTTCAAGCAGGTTTACCTGATCAGAAATCCAGGTTAGACACCGCCAAGGCGTTGCTCTCGATGAAGTCACGACGAGGCTCGACCGCATCACCCATCAGGGTGTTGAAGATCTGGTCTGCGCCAATGGCGTCTTCGATGGTCACACGCAACATACGACGCTGAGCCGGGTCCATGGTGGTTTCCCACAGCTGATCCGGGTTCATCTCGCCAAGACCTTTGTATCGCTGGATGGTATGGCGCTTGGTGCTTTCAGCCATCAGCCAGTCCAGGGCTTCCTTGAACTCTTTGACCGCTTTCTTGCGCTCGCCACGCTGAATGTAAGCACCATCGTCCAGCAGGGTGCTCAGTTGCGCGCCGAGGGTAACGACCGTTTTGTAATCGTTGCTGCCGAAGAAGTCGCGGTTGAAGGTGACGTAGTTGGACAAACCGTGGGAGATCAGTTCGACCTCCGGCAGCCACACGTTACGTTCACGGTCTTCGCGCAGGCTGGCTTTGTACACCAGGCCAGACTTCTCAACGGTACGCAGACGCACTTCGTACTGGGCCAGCCAATCCTGCATGGCGGCGTGATCGCCCAACTGCTCCAGGCTCACGGCCGGCAGGTAGATGAAGTGCTCGGTCAGCTCCTGAGGATACAGGCGCGACAAACGCTTGAGCGTCTTCATGACCATACGGAAGTCGTTGACCAGACGCTCCAGCGCCTCACCGGAGATGCCCGGGGCTTCGTCGTTCAGGTGCAGGCTGGCATCTTCCAGGGCCGACTGCGTCATGTATTCTTCCATGGCGTCGTCGTCTTTGATGTATTGCTCTTGCTTGCCTTTTTTCACCTTGTACAACGGCGGTTGGGCAATGTAGATGTAGCCACGCTCGATCAGCTCTGGCAGCTGACGGAAGAAGAACGTCAGCAGCAGGGTACGAATGTGCGAACCGTCGACGTCAGCATCGGTCATGATGATGATGTTGTGGTAACGCAGCTTGTCGATGTTGTACTCATCACGGCCAATACCGCAGCCGAGTGCAGTGATCAAGGTGCCGACTTCCTGAGAGGAAATCATCTTGTCGAAGCGCGCCTTCTCAACGTTGAGGATCTTGCCCTTCAACGGCAGGATGGCCTGGGTGCGACGGTTACGACCCTGCTTGGCGGAACCGCCAGCAGAGTCACCTTCCACCAGGTACAGTTCGGAGAGGGCAGGGTCCTTCTCCTGGCAGTCAGCCAGTTTGCCAGGCAAGCCGGCGATATCCAGCGCGCCTTTACGACGGGTCATCTCACGGGCTTTACGCGCGGCTTCACGGGCGCGGGCAGCATCGATCATCTTGCCGACAACCAGCTTGGCCTCATTGGGGTTTTCCAACAGGAAGTCGGAGAAGTATTTGCCCATTTCCTGTTCAACCGCGGTCTTCACTTCGGAAGACACCAGCTTGTCTTTGGTCTGGGAGCTGAACTTCGGATCCGGAACCTTGACCGAGATAATAGCCGTCAGGCCTTCACGGGCATCGTCACCGGTGGTGGCGACTTTATGCTTCTTCGCCAAACCTTCCGCTTCAATGTAGGTGTTCAGGTTACGCGTCAACGCAGAACGGAAACCCACCAGGTGAGTACCGCCATCGCGCTGGGGAATATTGTTGGTGAAGCACAACAGGTTCTCGTTGAAGCTGTCGTTCCACTGCAGGGCGATTTCCACGCCGATGCCGTCTTCACGCTGGATATTGAAGTGGAACACCTGGTTGACCGCAGTCTTGTTGGTGTTCAGGTATTCAACAAACGCACGCAGGCCGCCTTCGTACTTGAACAACTCTTCCTTGCCGCTGCGCTCATCCTTGAGGACGATGCCAACACCGGAGTTGAGGAAGGACAGTTCACGAATCCGCTTGGCCAGGATGTCCCAGCTGAAGTGGATGTTCTTGAAGGTCTCAGCCGATGGCTTGAAGTGGATCTGGGTACCGGTGGTTTCACTGTCACCAACGATTTTCATCGGTTCCTGTGGCACACCGTGGACGTAAGTCTGTTCCCAGATCTTGCCGCTACGGCGAACGGTGAGAATCAACTCTTCGGACAGAGCATTCACTACCGACACACCTACACCGTGCAAACCGCCGGATACTTTATAGGAGTTGTCGTCGAATTTACCGCCGGCGTGGAGCACGGTCATGATGACCTCTGCCGCCGAAACGCCTTCTTCTTTGTGCACGTCTACCGGGATGCCACGACCGTTGTCACGCACGGTAATGGACTCATCCGGGTGGATGATAATGCTGATGTCGTCGCAGTGACCGGCCAGAGCTTCGTCGATGGAGTTATCGACCACCTCGAACACCATGTGGTGCAGACCGCTACCATCATCGGTGTCGCCAATGTACATACCGGGACGTTTGCGTACGGCATCCAAACCTTTCAGCACTTTAATGCTGGTCGAGTCGTACGTGTTTTCTTCGCTCATGCCTTCACTCCCGATGGTCGTGGGTCTGGGTGATACGGCCTTGTTCCACGTGGAACAAAGCGACTGGCGTTTCCGTCTGCCAGCCTTCCCTCAATAATTCGTGGTCTACACAGGTAATGAATACCTGGCAGCGTAAGTCTTCCAACAAGCGGCATAGCGAACGGCGGTGCTGCTCGTCGAGCTCCGACGGCAAGTCATCCACCAGATAAATACACTGACCGCGCCTTGCCTGGCTAACCAAGTGCCCTTGCGCAATACGCAGCGCACACACCACCAACTTCTGCTGGCCGCGGGACAAAATATCCGCAGCATTATGTGCACCTAATCTAAGGCGCAAATCAGCGCGTTGGGGGCCGGCCTGGGTGTGTCCGATTTGCTGATCCCGCTGCAGGGACGTCGCAAGCACAGCACTGAGCTCACGGTCTTTATCCCAACCTCGGTAGTAACTCAGCGTCAGCCCCTCGAGGTCCAACAACTCGCTCAAGGTCTGCTCAAAGACTGGTTTCAAGGCTTTGATATAGGCACGACGGTACTCATCTATTTCGTCGCTGGCCAGGCATAGCTCTCGGTCCCAGGCTGCTTGCGAAGCGGCGTCAAGTGTACCATGCCGCAGCCATGAGTTCCGCTGCCGCAGGGCCTTCTGCAGGCGCTGCCAAGTGGCCATGAAGCGGGGTTCCACGTGGAACACACCCCAGTCCAGAAATTGGCGGCGGATTTTCGGTGCACCTTCCAACAGACGGAAGCTGTCGGGGTTGATCAACTGCAACGGCAGAATTTCTGCCAGTTGTGCGGCACTGCGCGCATTTTGCCCGTCGATACGAATCTGAAACTCCCCGCCGCGATCGCGGGATATCCCCAGTGCACTCTGACCACCTTCCGCCAACTCGACTTGGCCAAACACTGTACACGCCAACTGTTCGTACTGAATCACCGGCAACAGGCGGGCACTGCGGAAGGAACGGGCCAGCCCCAACAAGTGGATAGCTTCCAGCACACTGGTTTTGCCACTGCCGTTGGCGCCATGGAGGATATTGATGCGGGGGGAAGGGGAGAAGGTCACCGGGTGCAGATTACGCACCGCGGTGACAGAGACGCGACTAAGGGACATCTAGCTTCTGCTGAGCATGATTACAGGCGCATCGGCATGACAACGTAAGCCGAGTCGTCGTTATCGGATTCTTGCACCAGAGCGCTGCTGTTGGAGTCCGACAGGATCAGGCGAACCTGTTCGGTAGTCATGACGCCCAGCACGTCCAACAGGTAGCTCACGTTAAAGCCGATTTCCAGAGAGCCGCCGTTGTAGTCGACGCCCACTTCTTCTTCTGCCTCTTCCTGCTCCGGGTTGTTGGCCTGGATTTTCAATTGGCCGTTGGCCAATTGCAGGCGAATACCACGGTACTTTTCGTTCGACAGAATCGCAGTACGGCTGAACGCTTCACGCAAGGCCTGGCGATCGCCAATCACCAGCTTGTCGCCACCTTTAGGCAACACACGCTCGTAATCCGGGAACTTGCCGTCAACCAATTTGGAGGTGAAGGTGAACTCACCAGTGGTCGCGCGGATATGGTGCTGACCCAACACGATGCTGACATTGCCGTCCGGCTCGGTGAGCAAACGCGCCAACTCAAGGATACCTTTGCGCGGAACGATCACTTGGTGACGATCAGGCTGGCCGATATCGGCACGCATCGAGCACATCGCCAGACGGTGACCGTCAGTGGCAACCGCACGAATGATGCCTTCGGATACTTCCAGCAACATGCCGTTAAGGTAGTAGCGCACGTCCTGCTGGGCCATGGCGAAGCTGGTGCGCTCGATCAAGCGACGCAGCTTGCTTTGCTCCAGGCTGCACGTCAGCGAGCCTGGCCCTTCTTCCACGGTTGGGAAGTCATTGGCCGGCAAGGTCGACAGAGTGAACCGGCTACGGCCAGCCTTGACCACCAATTTTTGCTCATCGACCTTGATGTCAATCAGCGCATCGTTGGGCAGGCTTTTGCAGATGTCCATCAGCTTGCGCGCCGGCACAGTGATTTCGCCGGGTTCGGCGGGCTCTTCAAGCTGCACACGACCAACCAGCTCGACTTCCAGGTCGGTACCGGTCAAGGACAACTGCTGGCCTTCGACCACCAGTAATACGTTGGAGAGCACCGGCAAGGTCTGTCGGCGCTCGACGACGCCTGCGACCAGTTGCAGGGGTTTCAACAGGGCTTCGCGTTGAATGGTGAAATGCATGGTCTAGTCCCTTGCCTTAATAAGCTGCGCTGGTGTCATCACGTAGTCAGTGTACGCAGCAGGTTCTTGTAGTCCTCGCGAATATCCGCGTCGGATTCCTTAAGTTCGTTGATTTTGCGGCAGGCGTGCAAGACCGTGGTGTGGTCGCGACCGCCAAACACATCGCCGATTTCCGGCAGGCTGTGGTTGGTCAACTCCTTGGAGAGAGCCATAGCCACCTGACGCGGGCGTGCAACCGAGCGCGAACGGCGCTTGGACAGCAGGTCGGAAATCTTGATCTTGTAGTACTCGGCCACGGTGCGCTGGATGTTATCCACACTCACCAACTTGTCCTGCAGGGCCAACAAGTCTTTCAGGGATTCGCGAATCAACTCGATGGTGATATCACGGCCCATGAAGTGCGAGTGAGCGATGACCCGCTTGAGCGCGCCCTCCAGCTCACGCACGTTGGAGCGAATGCGTTGGGCAATAAAGAAGGCAGCGTCGTGAGGCAGATCAACCTTTGCCTGATCGGCCTTCTTCATCAGGATCGCAACCCGGGTTTCCAGCTCCGGCGGTTCCACCGCAACGGTCAGGCCCCAGCCGAAACGCGACTTCAGGCGCTCTTCCAAGCCTTCAATTTCTTTCGGGTAACGGTCACTGGTCAAGATGACCTGCTGGCCACCTTCGAGCAGGGCGTTGAAGGTGTGGAAAAACTCTTCCTGGGAACGTTCCTTGCGAGCGAAGAACTGAATGTCATCGATCAGCAAAGCATCAACGGAGCGGTAGAAACGCTTGAACTCGTTGATCGCATTGAGCTGCAGGGCCTTGACCATGTCAGCCACGAAGCGCTCCGAATGCAGGTACACGACCTTGGCGTTCGGGTTCTTCTTTAGTAGGTGGTTACCTACGGCGTGCATCAAGTGCGTCTTACCCAAGCCAACGCCACCATAAAGGAAGAGCGGGTTGTAACCGTGCTTGGGGTTATCGGCGACTTGCCAGGCAGCTGCACGGGCCAGTTGGTTGGACTTGCCCTCGACGAAGTTCTCGAAGGTGAAGGTGCGGTTCAGATAACTGGTGTGCTTGAGCCCACCCTCAACCTGCACAGTGCGCTGTTCGGCACGAACGGGAGCCTGCTGGGAGCTGGCGCCTGCCATCGGATCGAAGCTGTCGCGAGACGGTTCTTCATGCTCTGGCGCATTTTTTTGCGCAGAGGATTTGGACGACGTTGCAGCAGGTGCAGTAGAAGCAGCAACCGGTGCCGCTGCCGCCTGGGCTTGCGATGCCGCTGCAGCCAAAGGCGCGTTCGGCGCAGCACGGGGTGCTGAGCTACGTTTGCTGCCTATTAATAAGGAGAGCACGGGCGCGAGGCCATTGCCATGTTCATCGAGCAATTCGAGAACGCGGCTCAGGTACTTCTCATTGACCCAGTCGAGAACAAAACGATTGGGTGCGTAGACACGCAACTCGTCGCCTTCGGCTTCGACCTGTAGCGGACGGATCCAGGTGTTGAATTGCTGGGCAGGCAGCTCATCGCGCAAAAGCTCCACGCACTGCTGCCAAAGTTCCACTGACAC